>NZ_AP024343.1:0-4800000 GCF_055390755.1 Pseudomonas sp. Van50
CGAGTTTCGCCCCCACTTGTGCAACGACCTCAGGCTCGGTTATCCACAGAGCTTATCCACCGACCGTCGGTCGTCTTTCTCTCGGTTAACGCATTGATAAATCATGGGCGATGAGCAACCTGCGTGTGGATAAGTGCACGTCCGCTCGCTACAATGGCCGCTTGTTTTTGCCTCACCGGCTTTCAACTTAGGGGATATCCGTGTCAGTGGAACTTTGGCAGCAGTGCGTGGAGCTTTTGCGCGATGAGCTGCCTGCCCAACAATTCAACACTTGGATCCGTCCACTACAGGTCGAAGCCGAAGGCGACGAGTTGCGTGTCTATGCACCGAACCGTTTCGTTCTCGACTGGGTCAACGAAAAGTACCTGGGCCGGGTCATGGAACTGCTCGACGAGCATGGCAATGGCATGGCGCCTGCGTTGTCCTTATTAATAGGCAGCAAACGCAGTTCGGCACCCCGCGCCGCGCCCAATGCGCCGCTGGCCGCCGCAGCGTCACAGGCCCAGCAGGCTGCCCCGGCTCCTGTGAACAACCATGCCGCCCCGGCGCCCGCGCCTGCCCCGAGCAAACGCAACACGCAAAAAGTCGCCGAAGTCAGCGAAGAACCTTCCCGGGACAGCTTCGACCCCATGGCCGGTGCCAGCTCCCAGCAGGCTCCGGTGCGGGCCGAACAGCGCACCGTCCAGGTCGAAGGCGCGCTCAAGCACACCAGCTACCTGAACCGGACCTTTACCTTCGAGAATTTCGTCGAAGGTAAATCCAACCAACTGGCCCGCGCGGCGGCCTGGCAGGTCGCGGACAACCCCAAGCACGGTTACAACCCGCTCTTCCTTTATGGCGGCGTTGGCTTGGGTAAGACCCACTTGATGCACGCGGTGGGCAACCATCTATTAAAGAAGAACCCGAATGCCAAGGTCGTGTACCTGCATTCCGAGCGTTTCGTGGCCGACATGGTCAAGGCGCTGCAACTGAACGCCATCAACGAGTTCAAGCGCTTCTACCGTTCGGTGGACGCCTTGCTGATCGACGACATTCAGTTCTTCGCCCGCAAGGAACGTTCCCAGGAAGAGTTTTTCCACACCTTCAACGCATTGCTTGAGGGCGGGCAGCAGGTCATTCTCACCAGTGACCGCTACCCGAAAGAGATCGAAGGCCTCGAGGAACGCCTCAAGTCGCGTTTCGGCTGGGGCCTGACGGTGGCCGTCGAGCCGCCGGAGTTGGAGACCCGGGTCGCGATCCTGATGAAGAAGGCTGACCAGGCCAAGGTCGAGCTGCCTCACGACGCGGCATTCTTCATCGCCCAGCGTATCCGCTCGAACGTGCGTGAGCTCGAAGGTGCCCTCAAGCGGGTCATCGCCCATTCGCACTTCATGGGCCGCGATATCACCATCGAATTGATTCGCGAATCCTTGAAGGACCTGTTGGCGCTCCAGGACAAATTGGTTTCTGTGGATAACATTCAGCGAACGGTTGCTGAATACTACAAAATCAAGATCTCCGACCTGCTGTCCAAACGCCGTTCCCGTTCGGTGGCACGTCCGCGCCAGGTGGCCATGGCCCTGTCCAAGGAACTGACCAACCACAGCCTGCCGGAAATCGGCGATGTGTTTGGCGGACGCGATCACACCACCGTGCTGCACGCGTGCCGTAAGATCAACGAACTTAAGGAATCCGACGCGGACATCCGCGAGGACTACAAGAACCTGCTGCGTACACTGACCACTTGATGACCACCAGCGCAGCTTATTAAGGCAAGGGACTAGACCATGCATTTCACCATTCAACGCGAAGCCCTGTTGAAACCCCTGCAACTGGTCGCAGGCGTCGTCGAACGCCGCCAGACCTTGCCGGTACTTTCCAACGTGCTGCTGGTTGTCGAAGGCCAGCAATTGTCGCTGACCGGTACCGACCTGGAAGTCGAGCTGGTCGGTCGTGTGCAACTTGAGGAACCGGCCGATCCGGGTTCCATCACCGTGCCGGCGCGCAAGCTGATGGACATCTGCAAGAGCCTGCCCAACGACGCGCTGATCGACATCAAGGTCGATGAGCAGAAGCTCGTGGTCAAGGCCGGTCGCAGCCGCTTTACCTTGTCCACACTGCCCGCCAACGATTTCCCGACCGTCGAAGAAGGCCCGGGCTCGCTGACCTGCAGCCTGGACCAGAGCAAATTGCGTCGCCTGATCGAACGCACCAGTTTCGCCATGGCCCAGCAGGACGTGCGTTATTACCTCAACGGCATGCTCCTGGAAGTGTCGGCCGGCGTTATCCGCGCCGTCGCCACCGACGGTCACCGCCTGGCCATGTGCTCGATGCAGGCCGATATCGGTCAGCCGGATCGCCACCAGGTGATCGTGCCGCGTAAAGGTATCCTGGAGCTGGCCCGTCTGCTGACCGAGCCCGACGGCAACGTCAGCATCGTGTTGGGCCAGCACCACATCCGCGCCACCACCGGTGAGTTCACCTTCACGTCGAAGCTGGTAGACGGCAAGTTCCCTGACTACGAGCGCGTGCTGCCAAAAGGCGGTGACAAGCTGGTTCTGGGCGATCGCCAGGCCCTGCGCGAAGCCTTCAGCCGTACCGCGATCCTGTCCAACGAGAAGTACCGCGGCATTCGTCTGCAACTGGCCAACGGGCAGTTGAAGATCCAGGCGAACAACCCGGAGCAGGAAGAAGCGGAAGAAGAAGTAGGCGTTGAGTACAACGGTGGCTCCCTGGAAATCGGCTTCAACGTCAGCTACCTGCTCGACGTGCTGGGTGTGATGACCACCGAGCAAGTGCGTCTGATCCTGTCTGACTCCAACAGCAGTGCGCTGGTGCAAGAGTCTGATAACGACGATTCGGCTTACGTCGTCATGCCGATGCGTCTGTAATCATGCCCAGCAGAAGCTAGATGTCCTTAAGTCGCGTCTCGGTCACCGCGGTGCGCAATCTGCACCCGGTGACCTTCTCCCCCCCCCCGCATCAATATCCTTTACGGCGCCAACGGCAGCGGCAAAACCAGCGTGCTGGAAGCCGTGCACCTGCTCGGGCTTGCCCGTTCGTTCCGCAGCACCCGGCTGTTACCGGTCATCCAGTACGATCAACTGGCGTGCACAGTGTTCGGGCAGGTGGAACTGGCGGAAGGTGGCCATAGCGCCTTGGGGATCTCGCGGGACCGGCAAGGGGAGTTCCAGATCCGCATCGATGGGCAGAACGCCCGCAGTGCTGCACAGCTGGCCGAGATCCTGCCGTTGCAGCTGATCAATCCGGACAGCTTCCGCCTTTTGGAAGGCGCGCCGAAGATTCGCCGGCAATTTCTCGACTGGGGCGTGTTCCACGTGGAACCGCGCTTCATGACGACTTGGCAGCGCTTGCAGAAGGCGCTGCGCCAGCGAAACTCTTGGCTGCGACATGGTACACTTGACGCCGTTTCGCAAGCGGTTTGGGACAGGGAACTGTGCCAGGCCAGCGCTGAAATCGATGAATACCGCCGCGCTTACATCAAAGCCTTGAAACCGGTCTTCGAGCAGACCTTGAGCGAACTGGTTGAGCTTGAGGGCCTGACGCTCAGCTATTACCGAGGCTGGGACAAGGACCGGGAACTGAGCACCGTGCTGGCTGGCTCGCTGCAGCGGGACCAGCAGATGGGCCATACCCAGGCTGGACCACAACGCGCTGACTTGCGCCTCAGATTGGGCGCACATAACGCCGCGGACATCTTGTCCCGGGGGCAGCAGAAGCTAGTGGTGTGTGCCTTGCGTATCGCCCAGGGGCATCTGGTCAGCCAGGCCCGGCGCGGTCAGTGTATTTATCTGGTGGATGACTTGCCGTCCGAGTTGGACGAAGCCCACCGCCGCGCGTTGTGCCGCTTGCTGGAAGACTTACGCTGCCAGGTGTTCATCACCTGTGTAGACCACGAATTATTGAGGGAAGGCTGGCAGACGGAAACGCCAGTCGCCCTGTTCCACGTGGAACAGGGCCGTATCACCCAGACCCACGACCATCGGGAGTGAAGGCATTGAGCGAAGAAAATACGTACGACTCAACGAGCATTAAAGTGCTGAAAGGCCTGGATGCCGTACGCAAACGTCCCGGTATGTACATTGGTGACACCGACGATGGCAGCGGTCTGCACCACATGGTGTTCGAGGTGGTCGACAATTCCATCGACGAAGCCCTCGCCGGCCATTGCGACGACATCAGCATCATCATCCACCCGGATGAGTCCATCACCGTTCGCGACAACGGCCGTGGCATCCCGGTAGACGTGCACAAAGAGGAAGGCGTTTCCGCCGCCGAGGTCATCATGACCGTCCTCCACGCTGGCGGTAAGTTCGACGATAACTCCTACAAGGTCTCCGGCGGTCTGCACGGCGTAGGTGTATCGGTGGTGAACGCGCTGTCCGAACAGCTGGTGCTCACGGTACGCCGCAGTGGCAAGATCTGGGAACAGACCTACGTCCATGGCGTGCCTCAGGCACCGATGGCGATCGTTGGCGACAGCGAATCCACCGGCACCCAGATCCATTTCAAGGCGTCGAGCGAAACCTTCAAGAATATCCACTTCAGCTGGGACATCCTGGCCAAGCGGATTCGCGAACTGTCCTTCCTCAACTCCGGTGTCGGCATCGTCCTCAAGGACGAGCGCAGTGGCAAGGAAGAGCTGTTCAAGTACGAAGGTGGCCTGCGGGCGTTCGTTGAGTACCTGAACACCAACAAGACTGCGGTCAACCAGGTGTTCCATTTCAACATCCAGCGTGAAGACGGCATCGGCGTGGAAATCGCCCTGCAGTGGAACGACAGCTTCAACGAGAACCTGTTGTGCTTCACCAACAACATTCCACAGCGCGATGGCGGTACCCACTTGGTGGGCTTCCGTTCGGCGCTGACCCGTAACCTGAACAACTACATCGAACAGGAAGGCCTGGCGAAGAAGCATAAAGTCGCCACCACCGGTGACGATGCCCGCGAAGGCCTGACGGCGATCATTTCGGTGAAGGTACCGGATCCGAAGTTCAGCTCCCAGACTAAAGACAAGCTGGTGTCTTCCGAAGTGAAGACCGCGGTCGAACAGGAAATGGGCAAGTACTTCTCCGACTTCCTGTTGGAGAACCCGAACGAAGCCAAGCTGGTGGTCGGCAAGATGATCGACGCCGCCCGTGCCCGTGAAGCCGCGCGCAAGGCCCGTGAGATGACTCGCCGCAAAGGCGCGCTGGATATCGCTGGCCTGCCGGGCAAACTGGCCGACTGCCAGGAAAAGGACCCTGCCCTGTCCGAGCTGTACCTGGTGGAAGGTGACTCTGCTGGCGGTTCCGCCAAGCAGGGCCGCAACCGTCGCACCCAGGCCATCCTGCCGCTCAAGGGCAAGATCCTCAACGTCGAGAAGGCGCGCTTCGACAAGATGATTTCCTCCCAGGAAGTCGGCACCTTGATCACCGCGCTGGGCTGTGGCATTGGCCGCGAAGAGTACAACATCGACAAGTTGCGCTATCACAACATCATCATCATGACCGATGCTGACGTCGACGGTTCGCACATCCGCACCCTGTTGCTGACATTCTTCTTCCGTCAGTTGCCGGAGCTGATCGAGCGCGGCTACATCTACATCGCCCAGCCGCCGCTGTACAAGGTCAAGAAAGGCAAGCAAGAGCAATACATCAAAGACGACGACGCCATGGAAGAGTACATGACGCAGTCGGCCCTGGAAGATGCGAGCCTGCACCTGAACGAAGATGCCCCCGGTATTTCCGGTGAAGCCCTCGAGCGCCTGGTCAACGACTTCCGCCTGGTGATGAAGACCCTCAAACGCCTGTCGCGCCTGTATCCACAGGAACTGACCGAACACTTCATCTACCTGCCAGCCGTGAGCCTGGAGCAACTGTCCGATCACGCAGCGATGCAGGATTGGCTGGCCCAGTACGAAGTACGCCTGCGCACCGTCGAAAAATCCGGCCTGGTCTACAAAGCCAGCCTGCGCGAAGACCGTGAGCGTAACGTCTGGCTGCCGGAGGTCGAACTGATCTCCCACGGCCTGTCGAACTACGTCACCTTCAACCGCGACTTCTTCGGCAGCAACGACTACAAGACCGTCGTATCCCTTGGCGCGCAGCTGAGCACGCTGCTGGACGAAGGTGCGTACATCCAACGGGGTGAGCGCAAGAAAGCCGTGACCGAGTTCAAGGAAGCCCTTGAATGGCTGATGGCGGAAAGCACCAAGCGCCACACCATCCAGCGATACAAAGGTCTGGGTGAAATGAACCCGGATCAGCTGTGGGAAACCACCATGGACCCTAGCTCGCGCCGGATGCTGAAAGTCACCATCGAAGACGCCATTGGCGCGGACCAGATCTTCAACACCCTGATGGGTGATGCGGTCGAGCCTCGTCGTGACTTCATCGAGAGCAATGCGTTGGCAGTGTCCAACCTGGATTTCTGATCCTTCTGCAGCACCTGCTCCAGCAAAAAAGCCAACGCACATGCGTTGGCTTTTTTTTACGCTGGAAAATACCCACTCCTTCTAAGACCCATCGGTCAAAAACGGTGTAACTGGGTAACACCCTGGCATAAAGCCTTCATTGTCAATGGGTTAGGAATTGGATGAAGGCCCCGGATACCGGGGACCTTGGATTTCCTGGCGCAAAACTTGCGTGTTTAATAACTTACACATCGTTTTTTTAAATTTACAGAAAGCGATGGGTCGAGGTGGTACGAATAAATCCAAATGCCAAGGGTAGTCTCAATGAGCGGTACGCAAACTTCCGATAATCTGGCGCAAGGGCTCAAGCCCCGTCATGTGACGATGCTTTCCATAGCCGGTGTGATTGGCGCCGGTCTGTTCGTCGGCTCCGGCCATGCGATCGCAGCGGCCGGTCCGGCTGTGTTGTTGGCCTACGCTGCCGCGGGTGCCTTGGTGGTGCTGGTGATGCGGATGCTGGGCGAAATGGCGGTGGCGTCGCCGGACACGGGTTCCTTCTCGACGTATGCGGACCGGGCGATTGGTCATTGGGCGGGTTTCACCATCGGCTGGCTCTACTGGTGGTTCTGGGTCCTGGTGATTCCACTGGAGGCCAACGCTGCTGCAACGATCCTGCACGCCTGGTTCCCGAACGTGGCGATCTGGGTCTTCACGTTGGTCATCACCCTCCTGCTGACGGTCACCAACCTGTTCAGTGTGAAGAATTACGGAGAGTTCGAATTCTGGTTCGCCCTGGTCAAGGTGGTGGCTATCATCGGCTTCATCGGGCTGGGTCTGATGGCGATATTCGGTGTTCTGCCAACCAGCCAGGTCAGCGGTGTTTCGCACCTGTTCGACACCCAAGGCTTCCTGCCCAATGGCATGGGCGCGGTGCTGGGGGCGATCCTGACCACCATGTTTTCGTTCATGGGCACCGAGATCGTGACCATCGCGGCGGCCGAATCGAAGAACCCGGGCCAGCAGATTTCCAAGGCAACCAACTCGGTGATCTGGCGGATTGGTTTGTTCTACCTCGTCTCCATTTTCATCGTCGTCGCCCTGGTGCCATGGAACGACCCGCTCCTGGCCAGTGTTGGCTCCTACCAGACGGTGCTGGAGCGCATGGGCATCCCCAATGCCAAGCTGATCGTCGATATCGTGGTCCTGGTAGCGGTCACCAGTTGCCTGAACTCGGCGCTGTACACGGCTTCGCGCATGATGTTCTCGTTGGGCAAGCGCGGTGATGCGCCGGCCGTTTCCCAGCGCACCAACAAGAGCGGCACACCTCACTGGGCGGTGATGTTGTCGACCGGTGCGGCCTTTTTGGCGGTGTTCGCCAACTACGTGGCACCGGCGGCGGTCTTCGAATTCCTGCTGGCCAGCTCTGGCGCCATTGCGTTGCTGGTGTACCTGGTCATTGCGGTTTCGCAATTGCGTATGCGCAAACAACGCATGGCTCGCGGGGAAAAAATCGCTTTCAGCATGTGGCTGTTTCCCGGCCTGACCTACGCGGTGATTGTCTTCATCGTCGGGGCCTTGACCATCATGCTGTTCCAGGAAGCCCATCGCGTGGAGATCCTTGCGACCGGTCTGCTGAGTGTCTTGGTGGTGATATCCGGCGTGCTGATACAGCGTCGTCGGATCGCAAAAACAGGAAGCCCGGTACCGACGATCGGGTGATATCCATTGGGTGGCGAGGGAGCTTGTTCCCGCTTGGGTGCTAAGCGCTCACAAAAGGGGCTGCTGCGCAGCCCAGCGGGAGCAAGCTCCCTCGCCACAGATGCCATTCAATATGAGCAGTCGGTTCCCTAACTGGCCACCGACGCCTCACTCCCCGCCACCACACTCTCCAACCGATACCCATACCCGTAGATCGTCAGCAACTGCCAACCCCGATCCGCCGTCAGCCCGAGCTTGTTGCGCAGGCGATAGATGTGGGTGTCGAGTGGCCGCGACGAGGTCATTTCCTCGTGGGTCCAGAAGCGTTCGTAGAAGTATTCCCGGGACAGCGGCCGGCCCAGGTTGGCGAACAGGCACTGGGCCAGGCGGTATTCCCGTTCGGTCAGGCTGATGGGGATGCCGGCGCGGGTGATGGTCAGTTCGGCGTCGTCGAACGCCAGGTCGTTGAACACCAGCACGTCGCTGGCAGGCGCGCGTTGCAGGTTGTGACGGCGCAGCACGGCTGTGACCCGGGCCTTGAGCTCGTTGGGCCTGAAGGGTTTGCTCACATAGTCGTCGGCGCCGGCGTTGAGGGCCTGGACGATGTCGTGCTCGCCGTCGCGGCTGGTCAGCATGATGGCGGCCGGTGGCGAATCCATGTGCTCGCGGGTCCAGCGCAGCAATGAAAGGCCGCTGATGTCGGGCAGTTGCCAGTCGAGGATCAACAAGTCGAAGGTTTCCCGCCGCAGTTGCCGCAACAAGTCTTCCCCACGTTCGAAACTGTGCAGGGTCCAGGCTTGCTCGCCTCTGCCGGGGATTTGTTGCAGCGTCTGTTCTACCCGGCGCAACTCGGCCGGTTCATCGTCCAGTATGGCGACACGCATGGAATGCGATTCCTTGATCTCGAGAGTAACGGACATCTTCAGGTGGCAATGAAAGGCAGCCAGTGGCTGATTCATTGACCTGTCGCTGGCTGCGACAATACCGGCTCGCGACACAGAGGGAAAGGCAGCAGCGCGCCACCCATCGAGTCCGTTATAGTCGTGGGCTTTCACGCCTGTCGACTTACGCAGGCCAGTGAAGATATCCACAGTCCTTGAGTTCGGCCAGGAGGCCTATGAGTAACCAGCGTCGCCGTGAAAGTCGTGAACCCACCCAGGTTCAGCGGTTGTTTCGACAGTTGGTGCGGGAGTGGTTGTGGATAAGTCTGCTGCTGTTGCCGCTGACGGCCTTGTTGTCATTGAGCAGTCAATCCACCGATAACCATTCAGGCGCCGCGTTGTTGTCGGTGTGCCTGGTGGGTTGTGTATTGGGCTTGCTGCTGTTGCGCCCGCGCCTGGCCCTGTGGACAACGGTAGGTGGTATGAGCCTGGCCCTGTTGATCAGCGCCATGCTGGGTGCGCGGGGGTGGTGGTGGTCGCCCGTGGCGAGCGTGCTGGGGATCATGTTCGGCTACCTGATCTGGAACTGGCGACGGCTGAGCGTGGTGTTGGCCTATTTCGGTTGGGAGCTGGCACGCCTGGACGCGGAGCCCAAGGTCTTCCCGGAGCGTCGTCGCGCCTCCTACGCCGGCAGCGACCGTTTGCAGGGCCAGATCATGGCCCTGGAACAAGCCATGAGCCGAACCCGCGACACCCGGCGCTTCATTGCCGATGGCTTGGAATACTTGCCGGTGGCAACCATGATCAGCGATCCCCAAGGCAAGCTGCTGCTGGGTAACCGAAAGGCGCGCGAGCTGTTCGGCCATGGTCTGGCGGGCGGCGATGTGCTGGAGCACCTTGGGCAATTGGGTTATCCGGGGCTGGAGCACGGGGCGCATCACCGGTTATCCACATTGCCCCTGGTGGAGTTTCGCGACATTCGCGAGCGCAGCTTGCGCCTGGAACGGGCTGCGCTGTTGCCGGTGGATGGCGATGCGCCGATTGGCTGGTTGCTGAGCCTCACGGACCTGAGCGCCGAACGTGAGGCGGAAGAGCAGCGCAGCGTCATGCTGCGGTTCCTCTCCCATGACTTGCGCGCCCCTCACTCGGCGATCCTTGCGCTGCTCGATGTGCAGCGGCATCAGGCGGGTGGCGATCATCCGCTGTTCGACCAGATCGAGCGCCAGGTACGGCGCGCCCTGGACCTGACCGAGGGCTTCGTACAACTGGCCAAGGCCGAATCCGAGGCCTATCAATTCCAGCCGACGCTGTTCGCCATGCTGGTGTTGGACGTGCTCGATCAGGCGCTGCCCATTGCACAGGCAAAGCGTATTCGGTTGGTTCACGAAATAGAGGATGAAGATGCGATGGTGCGGGCGGATCAATCGTTATTGACCCGTGCCCTGTTCAATCTGCTGGAAAATGCCATCAAGTACAGCCCGTCCGACGCCTGTATTTCCCTGCAGGTTCATTGCATCTCGGGTTGGTTGATCTGCAATGTCGCCGACCAAGGCAAGGGCATCAGCGCCGAAGAACTGCCGGACCTGTTCAGTCAGTACCGGCGGTTTTCCTCGGCCCAAGGGGTCGATGGAATTGGCCTGGGATTATCGATGGTCAAGGCCGTGGTCGACCATCACGAGGGGAAAATCGAGTGTCGTAGCGTGGTGGGTAAAGGCACGACCTTCAGCCTGCGCTTCCCGTTATTGGAAGATTGAAAAGATCGCAGCCTTTGGCAGCTCCTACAGGACGTTTCCAACCCCCGAAGGCTACGATATTTTGCTGCTATAAAAACTTATGCACCTGAACGTGGGTTTTATGTTTTTATGAAATATGTATTAAAAACATAGCCTTACGAGATAAAAACAACGGATTTCGAAAAAACGGTACACAGGTTATCCACAGATCTCAAACAGCGGCTTGTTCCGTGGGGACTTCCGCGACAGGGCCTGGAGGAAGCGAGCCCATTTCCCGTTGTGCCTGTTCATTCCAGGCTTGTACGCGGTCATTGAGCTCGGCGATGGCGCGAGGCCCAGTGCCTTCGGCATACATCGGTGCGCCGATCACCACGGTGATGACGCCAGGTGTTCTGATCCAACCTGCCTTGGGCCAGAATTTGCCGGCATTGTGTGCAATCGGCAGCACCGGCAGGTTCGCGTTCACCGCCAATGCGGAACCGCTGCGGGAAAACTTGCCAATCGTCCCGTAAGGAACACGGGTGCCCTCGGGGAAGATCAGCACCCAGGTGTTGTCCTTGAGCAGTTCGTCGCCCTTTTTCGCCACTTGCTTGAGCGCCACTTTGGGATTGTCGCGATCGATGGCAATCGGGCGCAGCATGGCCATGGCCCAGCCAAAGAACGGTACGAACAGCAGTTCACGCTTGAGGACCTGGCTCAACGGCTCGAAATAGGCCGAGAGAAAGAACGTCTCCCAAGTGCTTTGATGGTTGGACTGGATCACGCAGGGCCGGTCCGGCACGTTCTCGGCGCCCTTCACTTCATAGCGGATGCCCAGGAACACCTTGCTCAGCCACAGTGCGCAGCGGCACCAGTACACGTTGATGAAACGGTAGCGCGCCCTGAACGGCAGGAAGGGCGCGATAAAAAAACTCAGGGTGCACCACAGCAAGGAGCTGGTGCCCAGCAGCAGGTAAAAGAGAAAGCTTCTGATGGCCTGCAATATCGACATAGCGGCGTTTACCGTTGCGGGCAATGCCCGCCTGTTCAAGCGCTTCCCGAACAGTCCTTGATCAGGATGTCTTGGGAGCTCTAATTGTGGATAAGTTCAGCGGCAATCGCCGCCAGGTCGTCAAAAATCAAGGTGCCCACCGGCAGGGTCTTGCCCAGAGTCTTCTCGCCTTTCCCGGTCTTTACCAAAACTGGCTGACAATCGACGGCCTTGGCCGCCTCCAGGTCACCGAGACTGTCACCGACGAACCACACACCTGCCAAGGCCACATCGTAATGCGCGGCAATGGTTTTCAACATGCCCGGCTTGGGCTTGCGGCAATCGCAGCCGTCGTCCGGCCCATGCGGGCAATAGACGATCAAGCCGACTTCCCCGCCCTGCTCCGCCACCAGGGCGCGCAGGCGCTCATGCATGGCGTCCAGGACGGTGAGGTCGTAATAACCGCGGGCAATGCCCGACTGGTTGGTGGCGACCGCCACCGTCCAGCCGGCCTTGCTCAACTGCGCGATGGCTTCGATCGAACCGGGCAGCGGCAACCACTCCTCCACCGATTTGATGTAAGCGTCGGAGTCGTGATTGATTACCCCGTCCCGATCGAGAATCAGCAGTTTCAAGCGTTACCCCAGCAACGAAATATCGGCGACGCCGAGGAACAGCCCACGCAGACGCGCCAGCAGCGCGTAACGGTTGGCCCGTACTTTGGCATCTTCGGCGTTGACCATCACCGCCTCGAAAAACGCATCCACCGGCTCGCGCAGTGCCGCCAGGCGCGCCAGGGTTTCGCTGTACTGACGCGCCGCCGCCATTGGCTGGACCGCCTGGTCCGCCTGCTGGATCGCCGAGTACAGGGAAAACTCGTTGGCGTTGTCGAAGTACTTGGCTTCGACGGTGGCCGCGATGTTGCCTTCGGCCTTGCCCAGCAGGTTCGATACCCGCTTGTTCACCGCTGCCAGCGCGGCGGCTTCCGGTAATTTGCGGAAGGCTTGCACCGCTTGTACGCGCTGGTCGAAGTCCAGGGCCGAACCCGGTTTCAGGGCTCGCACCGACAGGTAGGTGGCGACGTCGACGCCTTCATCTTCATAACGCGCACGCAGGCGGTCGAAGATGAATTCCAGCACCGCATCGGCCAGGCCGGCAGCCTTGACCTTGCTGCCGAACGCGTTGACGGCGAATGCCACGGCGTCGTTCAGGTCCAGGTCCAGTTGCTTGTCGATCAGGATCCGCAACACGCCCAGGGCCGCACGCCGCAAGGCATACGGGTCTTTGCTGCCGGTGGGCAGCATGCCGATGCCGAAGATGCCGACCAGGGTGTCGAGCTTGTCGGCGATCGCCACGGCCGCACCGGTCAGGGTGGTTGGCAGTTCAGCGCCGGCACCGCGGGGCATGTACTGCTCGTTCAGCGCCAGGGCCACGTCCTGCGGTTCGCCATCGTTGAGGGCGTAGTAGTAACCGGCGACGCCTTGCATCTCCGGGAACTCACCGACCATTTCGGTGGACAGGTCGCACTTGGACAGGATGCCGGCACGGGCCGCGCGCTGGGCGTCGCCGCCGATGCGTGGGGCGATGAATGCCGCCAGTTTCGAAACGCGCTCGGCCTTGTCGTAGACGCTGCCGAGTTTTTCCTGGAACACCACGTTGCGCAGGCGCTCGTTGAAGCTTTCCAGGGGCTGTTTCTTGTCTTGCTTGAAGAAGAACTCGGCATCGGTCAGGCGCGGGCGAACGACTTTTTCGTTACCGGCGATGATCTGCTGCGGGTCCGTGCTTTCGATGTTGGCAACCGTGATGAAGCGCGGCAGCAACTTGCCTTCGGCGTCCAGCAGGCAGAAGTACTTCTGGTTGTCCTGCATGGTGGTGATCAGCGCTTCCTGCGGCACTTCAAGGAAACGTTCCTCGAACGAGCACACCAGCGGCACTGGCCATTCCACCAGCGCGGTCACTTCGTCCAGCAGGTTGGCCGGCACGATGGCGGTGCCTTCCTGCAGGGTGGCCAGCTCTTCGGTGCGCTTGCTGATCAGCTCGCGCCGCTCGTTGGCGTCGGCCAGTACGTAGGCCGCACGCAGGTCGGCCAGGTAGTTGGCCGGCGAGGTGATGCGCACGCTCTGTGGATGATGGAAGCGGTGACCGCGGGAGTCGCGACCGGCCTTCTGGGCCAGGATCGTGCAATCGATGACCTGGTCACCGAGCAACATCACCAGCCACTGGGTTGGACGTACGAACTCTTCCTTGCGCGCGGCCCAGCGCATGCGCTTGGGGATCGGCAAGTCATTGAGGGAGTCTTCGACGATGGTCGGCAACAGGCTGGCGGTCGGCTTGCCCTTGATGCTCTGGCTGTAGCGCAGCTTCGGGCCGCTCTGGTCGATTTCGCTCAGGTCCACGCCGCACTTCTTGGCGAAGCCCAGGGCGGCCTGGGTCGGGTTGCCGTCGGCATCGAACGCGGCCTGGCGTGGCGGGCCGTCGAGGTTGATGCTGCGGTCCGGCTGCTGGGTCGCCAGGGCGGTGATCAGCACGGCCAGGCGGCGCGGCGCGGCGTACACCTGTTTGGCTTCGTAGCTCAGGCCAGCGGCTTGCAGGCCTTTGTCGATACCGGCCAGGAACGCATCGGCCAGGGTGTTCAGGGCTTTGGGTGGCAGTTCTTCGGTGCCCAGTTCAACCAGAAAATCTTGAGCACTCATTGTGCAGCCTCCAGCTTAGCCAACACTTCATCACGCAGGTCCGGGGTCGCCATCGGGAAGCCCAGCTTGGCACGGGCCAGCAGGTAGGCTTGCGCAACGGAACGCGCCAGGGTGCGTACACGCAGGATGTATTGCTGGCGCGCGGTCACGGAAATCGCCCGGCGTGCATCCAGCAGGTTGAAGGTATGGGACGCCTTCAACACCATTTCATAGCTCGGCAACGGCAGCGGCTGATCCAGCTCGATCAGGCGCTTGGCTTCGCTCTCGTAGAAATCGAACAGCTCGAACAGCTTCTCGACGTTGGCGTGTTCGAAGTTGTAGGTCGACTGCTCCACTTCGTTCTGGTGGAACACGTCGCCATAGGTCACTTTGCCGAACGGGCCGTCGGCCCATACCAGGTCGTAGACCGAATCCACGCCCTGCAGGTACATGGCCAGGCGTTCCAGGCCGTAGGTGATCTCGCCGGTGACCGGGTAGCACTCGATGCCGCCCGCTTGCTGGAAGTAGGTGAACTGGGTCACTTCCATGCCATTGAGCCAGACTTCCCAGCCCAGGCCCCAGGCGCCCAGGGTTGGCGACTCCCAGTTGTCTTCGACGAAACGAATGTCGTGCACCAGTGGGTCGAGGCCGACGTGCTTGAGGGAGCCCAGGTACAGTTCCTGGAAGTTTTCCGGGTTCGGCTTCAGGACCACCTGGAACTGGTAGTAGTGCTGCAGGCGGTTCGGGTTTTCGCCGTAGCGGCCGTCAGTCGGGCGGCGGCTGGGCTGCACATAAGCGGCGTTCCAGGTTTCCGGGCCGATGGCACGCAGAAACGTGGCAGTGTGGAAAGTGCCGGCGCCTACTTCCATATCGTAGGGCTGAAGTACCACGCAACCTTGCTCGGCCCAGTATTGCTGGAGGGCGAGGATCAAGTCTTGGAAGGTACGCACGGCTGGCGTAGGCTGGCTCACGAAATTCACCTGTTTCTTGGGCTGCGATTTAAAGAGCGGGAGTATACCCGATTCGTTCGTGCGCACGCCCCCTGGAGCCTTATGCCACGCTGCTTTTGGTGTTCTGACGATCCGTTGTACATGGCTTATCACGATCAGGAGTGGGGCACGCCGCTGCGCGATGCGCAGGGTTTGTTCGAGTTGCTTTTGCTCGAAGGGTTCCAGGCCGGGTTGTCCTGGATCACCGTTTTGCGCAAACGCGAGCGCTACCGGGAAGTGTTGTACGGCTTCGATGTGCAGCGCGTGGCGCAGATGAGCGACGCGGAAATCGACGAGCTGATGCTCGACCCGGGCATCATCCGCAACCGCCTCAAGCTCAAGGCCGCCCGTCGCAATGCCCAGGCCTGGCTGGCGCTGGAAGACCCGGTGGCGTTCCTCTGGTCGTTCGTGGGCGGCAAACCCATCATCAACCATTTCAAGGACCGCAGCGAAGTGCCGGCTATCACGCCCGAGGCACTGGCGATGAGCAAAGGCCTGAAAAAAGCCGGGTTCACTTTCGTCGGGCCGACCATTTGCTACGCCTTGATGCAGGCCTCGGGCATGGTCATGGACCACACCCAAGACTGCGACCGCTACGCCGAGTTGGTAAACGGCGGTTAGAATAGCCGGCTCGCAACACGGCCCATACATTCAGGAGTGACCTGTGGATAAGTTGAAAGGCGCCTTGCTGGTCGGCGCTCTGCGGTTGTTTGCGCTGCTGCCCTGGCGAGCGGTGCAGGCAGTGGGCTCGGCGATTGGCTGGCTCATGTGGAAATTTCCCAACCGTTCCCGCGATGTGGTGCGGATCAACCTCGCCAAGTGCTTTCCCGAGATGGACCCGGCCGAGCGCGAACGCCTGGTGGGCCAGAGCCTCAAGGACATTGGCAAATCCCTGACCGAAAGCGCCTGCGCCTGGATCTGGCCGGCCCAGCGCTCCATCGACCTGGTGCGCGAAGTCGAAGGCCTGGAGGTGCTGAAAGAAGCCCTGGCCTCCGGCAAAGGCGTGGTGGGTATCACCAGCCACCTGGGCAA
This sequence comes from Pseudomonas sp. Van50, assembly GCF_055390755.1. NCBI lineage: Bacteria > Pseudomonadati > Pseudomonadota > Gammaproteobacteria > Pseudomonadales > Pseudomonadaceae > Pseudomonas > Pseudomonas sp. Van50. Next base: position 16,370 of record NZ_AP024343.1, read on the forward strand.
TTGGGAAGTGCTCAACCACTTCTATTGCAGCCAGTGCAAACCGATCATTTTCTACCGCCCGCCCAAGCTCAAGGCGGTGGATGAATTGCTGCAGAAGCAACGCGTCCAGTTGGGCAACAAGGTCGCGGCGTCCACCAAGGAAGGCATCCTCAGTGTCATCAAGGAAGTGCGCAAGGGCGGCCAGGTGGGCATCCCCGCCGACCCGGAACCGGCCGAATCCGCCGGCATCTTCGTACCCTTTTTCGCCACCCAGGCCCTGACCAGCAAGTTCGTGCCGAACATGCTCGCTGGCGGCAAAGCGGTCGGCGTCTTCCTCCACGCCCTGCGCCTGCCCGACGGCTCCGGCTACAAAGTCATCCTCGAAGCTGCCCCTGACGCGATGTACAGCACCGACACCGAAACCTCCTGCGCGGCCATGAGCCAAGTGGTGGAGCGCTACGTGCGGGCCTACCCGAGCCAGTACATGTGGAGCATGAAACGTTTCAAGAAGCGCCCGCCGGGTGAGGCGCGGTGGTACTGAAGATCTGTTGCTTCATATGCGCCGGGGATTTGTGGTGAATGCAGGATCTGTGAACACCCAAGTCCCTATGTGGGAGTCCCTATGTGGGAGCCGAGCTTGCTCGCGATGACGGCGGCACACTCAACATCGATGCAAGCAGACCCACCGCTATCGCGAGCAAGCTCGCTCCCACAGTTTTTCCGGGCTGTTTACAGGCATTGCGTCCATCATAAATCCCTGTGGGAGCGAGCTTGCTCGCGATAGCGCCCTAACAGCCGCCACATAACTAACTGACTTCACCCCACGCCATCTCCCCTCCTAAAGCTCGGTCCCCGGCTGTCGATAACCCGATGTATCCGCCAATCATGGACCGATGAAATGGAACTCTCCCTTAGCGCTGCCTCTATTGCACCCGCCAACACCCACCTCACCCGCTCCGACCAGAAGTTGGTCACTCATCCTCCAACAGGCTCTGTAAAGGAACTGGCAAGCGCTGGCCCAGCAGCCATCTACCACCCCAGTGAAGAAACCCAGACCGTGGAGCAACCACTGGTGGCCATTACCACCTGGGTCGGTCGATCCCAATCGCCAGATTTTCCTCGCTATGCCGCGATCACCGAGAGCGCAAAAAACACGTTGAAAACCTCCTTCGAGGCATTCCAGTCAACGCTGTCGGCAACCCACCCGGATTTGGCCAGCAAGAAATACGGCTTCACCGTCGAGGCCGATGGCAAGCTGAAAGTGCTCAACACCGCCGGGCAGCTCAGCACCTCGGAGACCCAGCGCCTCACCGATCTGCTCAATGAATCCACTGATTTGAAAGCCGCAGCCAGCGCCTTCCGCGACGCCTCCATCGACATGGTGGATGCCGACTCGCCTTGGTCTGGCAGCTACCTGGGCCGCTACAGTCTGACCAAGGAAAACTTCGCCAGCACCATCGATCTGGCGCCGATGCTCAAGCGCGCCGGCTCGGTGCCGCCCCAGGAATTTTCGGACGGGCTGTTTTTCAACCAACTGGCGCACAAAGGCGAACTGGCGACCCAAGAGACGGAAGCCGCGATGCTTGAACGGCGTGCCGCGCAGCGATTCAGCGCACAGGCCTGAAAGCCGGCTCTACCGAACCGTGTGGCGAGGGAGCTTGCTCCCGCCGGGCTGCGCAGCGGCCCTTCCCCATGACCGGCTATGAGCTGGCCGTGCGGTCGGCTTCCTGATGGTTGTTTGAGCACGAGGAGGCGCAAAGCCTCAATCGTGTCCATGATTAAGGGCCTGCGATATCGGCGACGTTGGGATGGAAAAGCCATCTCTAAATCCGTCGGACTACCGTCCAGTCAGAAATATCGCACTTCCTCTGGTTCATTAATCAAGGAGTCCCCCTCATGAACATCGATTTCACCGGACGTCAGGTCCTGGTCACCGGGTCCACCAGCGGTATCGGTTTCGCGACCGCCAAAGGCTTTCTTGAAGCCGGTGCTCATGTAGTCATCAACGGTCGCAGCCAGAGCAGCGTGGACGACGCATTGCAGCGCCTGGGCGCCCTTGCTTCAAGTGCCGTCGGTTTCGTTGGCGACCTGAGCAATGAATCAGGCTGCCAGGCATTGGTCGCCAAGCACCCCAGCTTCGATATCGTCATCAACAACCTGGGCATTTTCAAACAGGAGGATTTCTTCGAAACACCGGACAGCGAATGGCAACGCTTCTTCGAAACCAACGTGATGTCGGGCGTGCGTGTTTCCAGGGCCTACGCGCAAGGCATGGTCGAGCGCGGTTGGGGGCGGATTGTGTTTATCTCGTCGGAATCGGGCGTGAACATTCCCGCCGACATGATCCACTACGGCTTCACCAAGACCGCCCAACTGTCCATCGCTCGCGGCTTGGCCAAGCGCCTTGCCGGCACGGGTGTGACGGTGAACTCGGTGCTGCCTGGGCCGACACTTTCCGAAGGCGTTGCCCAGATGCTCCAGGCAGACGTCGAGCGCAGTGGGGAAAGCCTGGAAAAGGTCGCGGCGGATTTCGTCAACGAGCACCGCAGCACCTCGATCATCCAGCGTGCGGCACGCGTCGAGGAAGTTGCCAACATGATCATCTACGCCAGCTCGGAGCAGGCCTCGGCCACCACGGGGCGGCGCTGCGTGTCGATGGTGGTGTGGTGGATAGCATCGTTTAGAGGCCTACGACACGTTGAAAAAAAACGCCGCTTCCTCATGAGAGATAAGCGGCGTTTTTTGTTTTGGAAGCAACATGGGTTGATTCGACCGGCGTTGGAGTGGTGAAGGGATGGTTCAGCCCACTCTGTTTTCCATCAGGCGATCCGAACCGCCTTCAGCGACGCGTTTTTCGATCAGGCGATCCGAGCCGCCTTCAGCGACGCGTTTTTCGATCAGGCGATCCGAGCCGCCTTCAGCGACGCGTTTTTCGATCAGGCGATCCGAGCCGCCTTCAGCCATGCGTTTTTCGATCAAGCGATCGGAGCCGCCTTCAGCGACGCGGTTTTCGATGAGCCGATCGGAACCGCCTTCAGCGACACGTTTTTCGATCAGTCGATCCGAACCACCTTCAGCGAACGAGGGTTGATCAAAAGAAGTCGCGAACGCATTGCCGAGGGACAGTGCCAGAAGCGAGCCAACGAGAGTCTTGTGGAAAGTGTTCATGTCCTGATCCTTTTATTCGTATGTGAGTGAGTTAGACGGTGACGTGCAAACGGACGTCGACGTTGCCGCGTGTCGCGTTGGAGTACGGGCAAACCTGGTGAGCCGCGTCGACCAGCGCTTGGGCATCGGCTTGATCCAGACCTGGCAGGTTGATGTGCAGGTCGATGTCCAGACCGAAACCGCCAGGGATCTGGCCGATGCCAACGTGTGCCGTGATCGAGGCGTCGGCAGGAATGCTGCGTTTGCTCTGGCTGGCGACAAACTTCAGTGCGCCGATGAAGCAGGCCGAGTAGCCGGCTGCGAACAGTTGCTCAGGGTTGGTGGCTTCACCACCGGCACCACCCAAGGCTTTTGGCGTGGCCAGTTTCACGTCGAGAATCTTGTCGCTGGAAACCGCACGGCCATCACGGCCACCGGTGGAGGTTGCGACTGCGGTATAGAGAACGTTCATGGTGTTTCCTCTTGCTGAATGGGCTGATCGAGTTCGGGTTTGGTCTGCGCTAAATGTTTGTGCGCTAACCAGTTGAGATAAAGTTAACGCTCAAATACTTTGCGTGCAAGATAAATTTTCAAAAAATTATCACTTTTGAATTAACCAGTTGATCTAAAAAGGAATTAATTTTCGGGGCCGCGCAGTATCACCCGCCGCGAGGTGAGCCAAGGAGAAGGAGGTGCCAGGGGGCAGTGCCTGCGTAATTGCAGGCCTTTGAAGAGAGGGCGTTCAGGGTTTCTTGATCGTTCCCACGCTCCCGCGTGGGAACGCCGCCGGGGAGGGGACGCTCAGCGTTCCGCTTCTGGAAATGTGATGTAGCGTGGGGGTGATCAAATTCTGGCTAATGATGCAAAGCCAACCCGACTAAGCAACAGCGACCCGATTACGCCCCAACGCTTTCGCTCGATACAGGGCCTTATCCGCATCATTCATCAAGCTGTGAAGATCCTTATTACAGGCCTCCGTAGACGCGACGCCAAGGCTGGCGGTTATGCAGTGAACAGGCTCGATCATCAACCCCGCAATCGTATCGATGAGCTGTTCCGCAATCTGGGTAGCAACCTCGATGGACGTGTCCGGAAGCAGAATGGCGAACTCTTCCCCACCCAGCCGGCCATGAATGTCCGTCGCCCGAAACGACGAACTGATGACCAGCCCCATCTCGCGCAAAACCTGATCCCCGACCTGATGGCCATAGGTGTCGTTGATGTGTTTGAAGTGATCCATGTCCAACATGACGGCGCACAACCCTAACCGGTTGGTCTTGCATTCGTCATAGAGCTGCTGGGCATGCTCGAAAAAAGCCCGCCGACTCTTCAGGCCGGTCAGTTCATCGGTTTGTGCGGCGCGGGTTGAAATGCTGTTCGCCTGTTCCATTTCACGGGTAAGACGAAAGGCGATTTCCAGTGCCTGGGACATTTTGTGCGTGGCGCGGGCCGCAAATGCCGCGAACACCAGGATCGAAAGGGCCATGCCGACTTGGATCGGGGACGGTTGAAACAGCAGCCAGACGGTGCATGGAAACAGCACCAGGCCAATGGAGACCAGCGTCATATCGCGGTAGGCCGAATAGCAGGACACCGCGCTGACGGTCATCCCGACGGTAAAGAGCATGACCAACGCCTGGGACAACAGATCGTCCGCCGGCATGACCACAAACGCACCACCGCCCCAGATGCTGGCGGATAACACCAGCGTGATCCAGTATCGGCGCTCCCAGCGTTGAGGCGTACGCTCACTTTCGGGGCTGCGAAAATAGGCGACGAACATCGCGATACGCAACAGCGTCGATGCGGTCAGGATGCCCAGCCACCAAAGAATAGCGCTGTGCTCAAACCGATCCCAACACAGCCAACTCAACATGATGGCAGCCAGGTAACTGCCGAAAACCGCAGAAACGGATTGGCGAAACAGTTGCTGCAATCGGTCAGTTCGCACCTGCTCGGCTATGAAAAAAGCTTGGCCGTTCCGAGATCTTGGGCCATCCATTTGATCCACCTGATCGTGATGCAACTAAAATGGCGATTGTGGCACCCGGCCACCAATGCAAACAACTGAATTACACCCACGGCCCCGATTGAACAAAACCCCGTGGCGAGGGAGCTTGCTCCCGCTGGGCTGCGAAGCAGCCCCAACCATTCCTAAAGCCAAACGGCATCATCCGCTTTACAGGATCAGGCTGGAATCAACCCTGCTTCCCGGTAGCTCAAAATCAGATCATCGAACAGGCCGACATCCGCCCGCGTCCGCGCGATTAACTGGGCACCCGCAACAGCGGTGTAAATGGCGCGGGCTCGGCGTTCACATTCTTCTGCGCTACCTGTTCCAGCATCTGCCAGTACCTGGGCGAGCCACGCCACGTTGACGTCCGCAAAAGCCCTGATCTCTCGCGACACTTCATCGGGAAGGTCTTCGTATTCGGCTGCCATGAAGCTGGACAGACAAAGCCTGTTGCCGTCCTCAAGCGACTTTCGAAAAATGGAGGGGTACAGCCGTACACACGCCTTCGGATCGGTATGGGCGGCGCGTATCGCTTCAAGCATGCGCAGCGCGTCCTGCCAGTAGCGTTCAGCAACTGCCGCAGCCAGGCCCGCCTTGCTCGGAAAGTGGTAGTAAATGCTGGCGTTCTTGATGCCTACCTGGTCGGCAATGCTACGGAAATTGATTCCGCTGTAACCGTGCAGTTGGGCAGCGGCTTTCGCTGCCGCCAAGATAGCTTCTCGAGCATTTTCGTTCACGTTGCAGCCTCGTTTCGAGATTCGACTCACTCAGGTCACCGCGATTCTACGCGCAGATTCGTTTGCCTGCCAATTGTCAGGTAGGGGATTGACAGCGCTAAATCGGCGGGTCAATCTTTACCTACCAATTGACAGGCAGGTACTCGAATCATGACTTCTTCACCACAGCGCGTTGATGTTCCCACTGTTCCTACGATGAAAATCTACGATTGGTTCAACGGCCCCTACCCCGCCCGCGTCCGTATTGCGCTGGCGGAAAAAGGATTGCTGCCGAACATCGAATTCGTACCGGTGAATCTCTGGGCCGGCGAGCACAAGAAACCCGAGTTCCTGGCCATCAATTACTCCGGGACACTGCCCGTGCTGGAGCTGAACGATGGGACGCGGATCGCCGAGTGCACGGCGATCACCCAGTACCTGGATAGCCTGGACGGTCATCCGACGTTGACGGGCGAAACGCCTGTTGAAAAAGGCATCATCCATATGATGACCAAACGTGCCGAGATCGAGTTTCTCGACGCCGTCAGCGCGTACTTCCACCATGCCACGCCGGGCCTCGGCCCCGATGTCGAGCTGTACCAGAATGCCGAGTGGGGCGCCCGGATGGGCGATAAGGCGATCAGGGGCATGCGCTATTTCGACAACCTTCTCAAAGACCGGCCCTTTGTGGCGGGCGACAAGTTTTCGATGGCCGACATTGCGGTACTGGGCGGCATGATCTTCGCCTCGCTGGTGCAACTCCCCGTGCCTGAAGAGTGCGTGGCGCTTCGAGCATGGCACGCCAGGATGCAGGAGCGCTCCAGCGTCCAGGCATGGCGTGCCATGCTCGAGCGTGGCGCTGCGTAGCACTGAGAGTGACTAGCCAGCGCCAGGCATGAAAAAGGGGGAAGGGCTAATGCCAGTCAGTTAAGGATCAAAACGACACAAACCAGTGGGAGCAAAGCTTGCTCGCGATGGCGGCAGACCAGTCAAAAGCGTTGTCGACTGGCTCACCCCAATCGCGAGCAAGCTTTGCTCCCACGGGGCTTAACTGACTGGCGTTAGGGCAAGCCCGACGTGCTCAATGTTTACGGGTTACTCGACTTGCGACAGCTTGGCGTCGTCACAACCGGCAGCACGGCACTCGCGCTCGACAGCTTTGAGTATGACGATACGCGCCTCGGTCTTCTCATTGGCACAGTCCAAGTAGAGCAGGCCATCGTTGGAGCAGGCGCTGTCACGATTTTTGATCCACTGGATCTGAGCGGCTTTCACTTTTTTCTTTTGATCCGGGTTCAGGGCACTCATCGTCTTCTTGTACTGCTCGTTGATTTCCTGATCCGACTGAACCATTTTCAGCGACGCGCAATAGGTTCTGTCATAGGCGTTTCTAGGGTTATCGCAACTCATCGCAGATGCCGATGCTGATGCCATTGCCAGCAATGCCCCAACCAACAAAGACTTGATCACTTACTTCTCTCCCTGAATGCCCTCTATTGATTAGAGGTCGCGGCGGGGAATTTATCATGAGGGTTGTTGAACAATGAAGTAGATCCTATGGTTCATTCGGCCCGGACAATGGGCGAATCCTGACGGGGTTCGGGAGCAAGTGATTGCTGAAAAAGGCTGCATCGCTCCCGCCGATGCGACTGCCCCCACTTCCTCTACCCCCAATCCCCGTGGCGAGGGAGCTTGCTCCCGCTGGGCTGCGCAGCAGCCCCAAACCAGCCAAACACATTCCTACAGACCAACCCCGCCAGCCACTCCGCCCATTCGCAAGCACCCCTCTATCCCCGAACTACAGGTAATAAACGCCACCTGTTTATCCTCCAACCCCAACCCTTCCACCAGGCTACCCAACCTTGCGCCTTTGCCTACAACTACGCCAGAATCCGCCCGCTTGTGCGCCTTGTCCCCGGGTTCTATCGTTTCCCTGCCACTGCCCATCAGTGGTCGGGTTTAGTAGCCCGAGGTATTTAGTAGGTGCATTAGCTCCGTCAGACAGGCGTCTCCATGCCTGTATTTGATGGCGGTTGTGCGCAGGGCGCCTTCGGGCGCGCCGGCTTGCTAAGTCCCCGGTCTACTAACCTGCGTACAGCTGCCTCCCCTTGTTTAGTAGCTAGAGGGTTGCGGCTTCACCTATAGGACTTAGTACATGTTCAAACCTACACCGAATCCGCCAGAGGCGGACCGTACTTCCCCGCACACCAAATCCAAGGCCAAAAAGCACGACGAAGCCACCAATCGCGCCTTGGATTACTACCTGCTACCAAAACCGGAAAGGTCCGAAGATGCGTCCCAACCGGGTCAGCTCTTCACCGTCGCAAAAAACGCTGACAACGAATCCCTTCTCGCAAACCTCAGCGAAACCCTGGCGGCAGCCGACGCGATGGTCAGCAACCTGGCTTTCGACCTGGAAGGCCCTCGCCGTCACATCCTCCTCGGCATCCAGCAGTTGATTGAATTGAGTTCATTGCTGGCGAACCGGGTGTTGGATAACGTTGATCCGCAATAGCAGATAAACATCTGTCGATAAAAGCGAACCCGACACCTCGTGGCGGGTTCGTTATTTGGTGCCGACAGCCCGCATAACTCAATAATGCATTCGCTTTAGGGTGGAAATAAACCCGTCACGTTTTTTTAGTCTCGGTAGAGATCGAGGGGTAAGCTAATAGGCGGATTTTTTCATAATGGGCAGAAAAAGTCCGTTGTCTTCGAAATTAAATTTCTATGCAACTATTCCAAGCGTTGTGTCTAAAGAGCCCTCATTAGTGTTATACCTAAATTTGAATTGAGTTCGCAGGCGCTAATCATTGCGGAAGTTTACAGTTTTGAAAAAGACGTAGCATAAACTGTCCCTATTGCGTTAGCCTGCCAAGTCTATAGCATCGGACCCCGAGACGGGAATTGGAAGTGTTGCAGTTTCGTCAAAGCTTTCAAGAATATCTATCAACTCGTGCTTTACCCAGTCCGCTGTAATCAATACGGAAGAATTTAACTCGGCGTCAACGTTGTGCACGATAATATCACGGGATAACTGCAGCTTTACTAGTTCCTCTGCCAGTTTGGAAGGCAGGACTTCCTCATCTACAAGTTTATCAATAATAAGGCGAGTAGATGTTTTGTTTTTTATAAGCTTTCGAGCTTGCTCATGACTTAGCGCATTCATAGCAGTCTCGATAAGTAGTTGTTGGATAGAAATCCAAATAGAAATAAGCTCTGCATGTGTGCTGTTTACAGTGGTCGCTATGTTTTCAGCAACTTCTTCCTTCTGTTCAGGTGACATATAGATACTATCAAGCTTGCTCAATGCTTCGCCAAGTTTCTCCTTAACTTCTCCGGAAATTTTTAATATGTTATCGAAGTCGTCATGGCCGATAAAGTTGTTATGCGCCACAAGGCACCTTAATTCGTACAGCTTTGCCCATCGTGTTTGTAAATATTCACTTTTACAGCTGACAATAGGCTGGAAATACCTCTCCCAGTTTGAAGTGGGGACAAGCTCTTTAAGTTCTTCAATGTTAATGTCACTGGCTGAGAGCGCTGACCTAACTTTTTCCATCAGCTTAGAGGAGCTAGCGGTTGAATATGGTTTAAACAAAAAGTCCGAGAGTTGAATGAAATCGGTCTCGAAAAGATAATTATTTCCTGCGGTATTTTTCTTGGTTTTTATAGACTCTGAAACCTCTTTCGGAACAGCCTCCTTTGTCCAGCCTAGGCCAATTTTCGTAAGCATGAATTTTGTTATGAGCTTTCGCATCATGTTTTCAATTTCATGTATCACAGGGTAGGCGGCTGTGGAAAGGCTACTGCTTACGTCATCCCATAGTACCTCAACAGGTCTTTCCGCGACTTTTGCTAAAATTGTTCTTATAGATTTCAATAACGATAAGAAAATTGTTATTTCGCTTTTGTCTTGGCAACCTAAGCGCACATGGAAAAAAATATGGCTATTATTTTGTATCTCTCCCTGCTGAACGTCGTAGTCAAACCTTACCCTATCAAATACCAGCCCTTTAGCTTTTATTTCTATACTGCTATACGATTGAATTAAATTATTGAATGCAGAAATCGAATTACAAAATCCTTCCTTGGAGTTAACTATTGCAAGATACTCGACTTTAAGGTTTTCCATTACCAGTTCTTCTTTGGGATGATGTTGGGGATAGTAGCGTTTTAAGCCCCTGATGTCATTGACACAGTTTGTACACCGAATCGGGTGTAGGGCTAATGAGTGTCTTAACCTGAGCTTATAGTGCTAGCTGATTCGCAAATATTTTTACACCAGACGGGTTTCTTTTGATAATCGACCTAGGTTGAAAGTATTCAAGCGTGTTCGCTACGGTGTAATTAGCATCTCGAGCAAAAAAACGGGCCTGCATTCCCACGCAGCCCCGTTTTTTCACCACCCGATCAGATCAAAACGCCGGCAAAACCGCGCCTTTGTACTTCTCAAGAATAAAAGCCTTCACTTCCGGCGTGTGCAGCGCCGCAACCAGCTTCTTCATCGCCTCACTGTCCTTGTCATCCTCACGAGCCACTAGGATGTTCACATAAGGCGAATCACTCCCTTCAATCACCAGGGCATCCTTGGAAGGATCAAGCTTCGCCTCCAACGCATAGTTGGTATTGATCAACGCCAGATCCACCTGGGTCAGCACTCGCGGAATGGTCGCCGCTTCCAGCTCACGGAACTTCAGGTCCTTCGGGTTCTCAACGATGTCCTTGGTGGTCGACAGGATGTTGTTCGAATCCTTCAGCTTGATCACCCCAGCCTTCGCCAGCAGCAACAACGCACGGCCGCCGTTGGTAGCGTCGTTCGGGATCACCACGTTGGCGCCGCCTGGCAGTTCGTCGAGCTTCTTGTACTTGCTGGAGTACGCGCCCAGGGGTTCCAGGTGCACACCGGCCACGCTCACCAGGTTTGTGCCCTTGGCCTTGTTGAACTCATCCAGGTACGGCTGGTGCTGGAAGAAGTTGGCGTCCAGGCGCTTTTCCGCGACCTGTACGTTCGGCTGGATGTAGTCGGTGAAGACCTTGACCTTCAGGTCGACGCCTTCTTTGGCCAGGGCCGGTTTGACGAATTCGAGGATTTCCGCGTGCGGCACCGGCGTTGCGGCGACGGTCAGGGTGTCGGCGGCGTGGGCGGAAAACGCTGCGGCGGCAGCGAAGGCAACCAGTAGTTTTTTCATTCAGCTAACTCCTTTTGAGGCGCCTGCTCTCGGCGCCTGCCAGCGAATGGCCGGCTCATGGTTTATTGGCCGCGAGGCCTTATTTTCTAGAGAAATGCACAACCAGTTTGTCGCCCACGGTTTGCAGCACCTGGACCAGCACCAGCAGCAACACCACCGTGACCACCATGACGTCGGTCTGGAAACGCTGGTAGCCGAAGCGGATCGCCAGGTCGCCCAAACCACCGGCGCCGACCACACCGGCCATGGCCGTGTAGGACACCAGCGTAATCGCTGTCACCGTAATCGCGGCAAAAATGCCTGGGCGGGCTTCTGGCAGCAAGGCGTTGACGATGATCTGCCGCGTGGTGGCGCCCATGGCCTGGGTCGCTTCGATAATGCCGCGGTCGACTTCGCGCAGGGCCGTTTCCACCAGGCGGGCGAAGAACGGTGTCGCGCCGACCACCAGCGGTGGGATCGCGCCGGCCACGCCCAGGGAGGTGCCGGTGATCAATACCGTGAACGGGATCATCACGATCAACAGGATGATGAACGGCAGCGAACGCAGGATGTTCACGATCAGCGACAGCAGCGCATACACACCGCGGGCCTCAAGCAACTGGCGCGGGCTGCAGAGGAACAGCAACACGCCCAGGGGCAGGCCGAGCAGCACGGTGAACAGCAGCGAACCGAACAGCATCAGGAAGGTGTCGCCGGTGGCCAGCCAGATTTCCAGCCAGTCGATGTTGGAGAAGAACGAACTCAACAGTTCCATTAGCGCAGCACCTCCATGTGGACATCGGCCGCGGTGAAGCGGGCGAACGCCGCCTCCATGTCACCGCCGGTGATGGCGAGGGTCAGTTGCCCGTAGGGGGTGTCTTTGATGCGGTCGATACGACCGGCCAGGATGCTGTAGTCCACACCGGTTTCCCGGGCGACGGTGCCGAGCAATGGCGCGTAGGTCGCGTCGCCCTGGAACGTCAGACGCACGATGCGTCCGGGCACGTGGGCAAAATCGTCGCGCTGTTCGCTTTCGTCGATCTGCTCGTCCTCCTGGACGAAACGCTTGGTGGTCGGGTGCTTGGGGTGCAGGAACACCTCGGCCACCGGGCCTTGCTCGACGATCACACCGGCGTCCATCACCGCCACTTGATCGCAAACACGGCGGATCACGTCCATTTCATGGGTGATCAGTACGATGGTCAGTTTCAGCTCGCGGTTGATTTCCGCCAGCAGTTGCAGGACCGAGGCGGTGGTCTGCGGGTCGAGGGCGCTGGTGGCTTCGTCGCACAGCAGGATCTTGGGTTTGGTCGCCAGGGCGCGGGCGATGCCGACGCGCTGCTTCTGGCCGCCGGACAATTGCGCCGGGTACTTCTTGGCGTGGTCGGACAAGCCGACGCGGGCGAGCAACTCGGCGACGCGCTGGTCGATTTCGCTGCGGGACAATTCACCCGCCAGCGTCAGTGGCAGCGCCACGTTGTCGGCCACGGTCTTGGACGCCAGCAGGTTGAAGTGCTGGAAGATCATCCCGACTTGCTGGCGGAAGCGGCGCAGGCCGCTGGCGTCCAGGGCGGTGACTTCTTCGCCGTCGACGATGATCTTGCCACCAGTGGAGTCTTCCAGGCGATTGATCAGGCGCAGCAGGGTACTTTTTCCCGCACCGGAATGGCCAATCAGGCCGAAGACCTGGCCGTTCTCAATCGTCAGACTGGTCGGATGCAGGGCGGGGATATCCCTACCGGCGACCCGGTAGGTTTTATGGACGTCTTGAAACTCGATCACGTAGCGAACCTTGTGGGGCGCGTTGGAAAAGGATCAGCGGTTAGCCGGGCGCGCATTTTAGCCTGTCCGTATAGAGGTTCTTAGCATTTATTTGCGATCAGACCAGTCATTTGGCAATAACGCGATCAAAGGCCATAAAAAAGGAACACGGCCAAACGGCATGGGTCACTCATTAAGCCACTCGAAAATGCCCGGGTACGGAACCTGCGGTATCGAACTCAAGAGTCCTGGCCTCCGGGATCGCAAAGAGGAGTTATGCCTGATGAGTACCAAAAAACCCACGGCCAACAAGAGCCAACTGGCCGGGACCGACACCCTGGATCGCGGCAACACCAACGCCAAGCTCGAGAGCCTGGAACAGTTTCGCTCCGACGCCACCGAACAGGCGTTGCGCACCAATCAGGGTGTGAAGATCGCCGATAACCAGAACACCCTCCGGGCCGGCGCCCGGGGCCCGTCGCTGCTGGAAGACTTCATCATGCGTGAAAAAATCACGCATTTTGACCATGAACGCATCCCGGAACGCATCGTTCACGCCCGTGGGACCGGCGCCCATGGCTACTTCCAGAGCTATGAAGCGCATTCGGCGCTGACCAAGGCTGGTTTCCTACAGGACCCGAGCAAGAAAACCCCGGTGTTCGTGCGTTTTTCCACCGTGCAAGGTCCACGGGGTTCCGGCGACACCGTGCGGGACGTTCGTGGCTTTGCGGTCAAGTTCTTCACCGATGAGGGCAACTTCGACCTGGTGGGCAACAACATGCCGGTATTTTTCATCCAGGATGCGATCAAGTTTCCCGACTTCGTCCACGCGGTGAAGCCCGAACCCCACAATGAAATCCCTACCGGCGGTTCGGCCCACGACACGTTCTGGGATTTCGTCTCGTTGGTGCCGGAATCGGCGCACATGGTGATCTGGGCGATGTCCGACCGGGCCATTCCTAAAAGCCTGCGGAGCATGCAGGGCTTCGGTGTGCACACCTTCCGCATGATCAACGCCGAAGGCAAAAGCAGCTTCGTCAAATTCCATTGGCGGCCAACAGTCGGTACCTGCTCGTTGGTTTGGGACGAAGCCCAGAAGCTGGCCGGCAAGGATACGGACTACCACCGTCGCGATCTCTGGGAGTCGATCGAGATGGGCGACTACCCGGAATGGGAGTTCGGCGTGCAGATCGTTGCCGAGGAAGACGAGCATAAGTTCGACTTCGACCTGCTCGACCCGACCAAGATCATCCCTGAAGAGCTGGTGCCCATCACGCCCCTGGGCAAGATGGTGCTCAACCGTAACCCGGACAATTTCTTCGCCGAGGTCGAGCAGGTTGCCTTCTGCCCCGGGCATATCGTGCCGGGCATCGACTTTTCCAACGACCCATTGCTGCAAGGTCGGCTGTTTTCCTACACCGATACGCAGATCAGCCGGCTTGGTGGGCCGAATTTTCATGAGCTGCCGATCAACCGTGCCATCACGCCTGTGCACAACGGTCAGCGCGATGCGATGCACCGCACCACCATCGACAAGGGCCGCACCTCCTACGAGCCGAACTCCATCGATGGTGGCTGGCCGAAGGAAACCCCACCTGGCCCGGAAGATGGCGGCTTCGAAAGTTATCCAGAGCGCATCGATGCCTACAAGATCCGCCAGCGCAGTGAGTCGTTCTCCGACCATTTCTCCCAGGCGCGGTTGTTCTACAAGAGCATGAGCGCCCACGAGCAAGAGCACATCATCGCGGCCTACAGCTTCGAGCTGGGCAAGGTAGAGCGGGAGTTCATCCGGGCGCGGCAGGTCAACGAGATCCTGGCCAACATCGATTTGGAACTGGCCGCGCGGGTGGCGAAAAACCTGGGCCTGCCCGCCCCCACCGCCGGCACCGTCGATGTGCCGAAACCCTCGCTGAAGCAATCCCCGGCCTTGAGTCAGGCGAACCTGCTGTCTGGGGACATCAAGACGCGAAAAGTGGCCGTGCTGGTGGCTAACGGCGTCGACGGGGCGATCATCGAGGCGCTCAAGAAGGCTTTGAAAGCGAAGGGCGCCCACGCCAAGGTGCTGGGGCCGACTTCTGCGCCAGTGACCACCGCTGACGGGAAAACACTACCGGTGGATGCGTCCATGGAAGGGTTGCCGTCTATTGCCTTTGATGCGGTGTTCGTGCCGGGTGGCGCGGAGTCGATCAAGGCCTTGAGTACCGACGGCGTGGCCCTGCATTACTTGCTGGAAGCCTATAAGCACCTCAAGGCCATCGCTCTGAATGGCGAAGCGCGGCAGTTGCTGGTGTTGTTGAAACTGGAGGCGGATGCGGGGCTGATTCCTGACGTGGATGCTGGCAAGTTCCAGGCGTTCTTCGACGCGATTGCCCAGCATCGGGTGTGGGCGCGGGAGCCTAAGGCGAAGGCGATTCCGGCTTGATGAGTGTCTGAAAGAGCTTGGTTGCTTGATCGGACGCTATCGCGGGCAAGCCTTGCTCCCACAGATCAGTTCTCACAGGGAAGATATTGACCTATGGGGGCAGCTCTCACAGGGAACACATTGAGCTGTGGGAATTGCCCTGTGGGAGCAAGGCTTGCCCGCGATGCTTTTAGGGTTTGCGCGGAGTCAGCACGATCTGCGCCGGCACACTGCGCACAATCTGCTTCTGCAGTTTCAGATCAAACCCGGGATCAAGTTTCTTGACCCGCTTGGTCAGCAACGTCGCCAACCACGGATAATCATCGGTGCGCGGCGCCTGAATGCTTACGTCGCACTGGTAATTCACCACATCCGCGGCAATGGCATCCAGTTGCCGACGCATTTGCTGTATATCGGCGAGGTTGAGCGCAACCGTGGTGCTGGGGGCGCTCGGGTCGATCACCTTGGCGACCGGTTTGGCTTCGGCGGCCTTGAGGTCGGCCTCGGCTTTTTCCAGGTCGGCCTTGCGGGCTTCGGCGATGGCGCTGTTGACCTCGCCGGTAAGGGCCGGGGCCTTGGGCATCAACGCCCGGGCACGGCTCAGGGCGGTGGCGGCGGCGTTTACGTCGCCTTTTTGCAAGTCGATCTGGCTGCGGCGCAAATACGCCTCGGCCAATTGCCGCTGGTAGGGTTCCAGCGACCGGTCTTCGGGCGACTGGGCTTGCAAGGCAGCCAGCTGGTCTTCAGCGGTGGCCAGCTCATTGCTGGCCAGGCTTTGCTCGAGCTGCGCGATGGCCGGGCCCCGCGTATCGGGAGCCTGGGTGACCGGCGGTATACTCTGGCAAGCGCCCAGCAGCAGGGAAAATGCGACAAGGAGCAGATAACGGGAGGCGAACGGCTTCATTCCTGCGACTCTCTATTTGCGCAAAAAGCGAGCAAGTCTACACCCCTCGACGAGGCAGGACAAAACTCAGCAGAAACAACGCCGCGGCGCTGACCACGATCGATGGCCCGGCCGGGGTGTCCTTGAACCAGGAAAGTGCCAGGCCGCCACACACCGCGAGCATGCCCAGCAGGCTCGCGCCGAGCGCCATCTGCTCGGGCGAGCGGGCGTGACGCTGTGCCGCAGCCGCCGGGATGATCAGCAATGACGTAATCAGCAACACACCGACGATTTTCATCGCCACGGCGATGACCACCGCAATCAGCAGCATCAGCGCCAGTCGCAAACCCAGTACAGGCAAGCCTTCGACCCGGGCCAGCTCTTCGTGCACGGTGACGGCCAGCAATGGTCGCCAGAGCGCCACCAGCAACAGCAGCACCGCCGCGCTACCGCCCAGGATCCACGACAGGTCCGTCGGACTGATCGCCAGCAGGTCGCCGAACAGATAGGCCATCAGGTCGATGCGCACGTCATGCATGAAGCTCAGCACCACCAGCCCGAGGGACAAGGTGCTCGGCGCGAGGATGCCCAGCAACGTGTCGGACGCCAGCGGCTGGCGGTGTTGCAGGGTCACCAGGACCACCGCCAGCAACAGGCAACCAACGGTCACTGCTACCGCCGGGCTGACATCCAGCAGAAACCCCAGGGCCACGCCGAGCAAGGCGGCGTGGGACAAGGTGTCGCCGAAATAGGCCATGCGCCGCCAGACCACGAACGAACCCAGGGGGCCGGCGACCAGGGCGAGTGCCAGGCCTGCGAGCAGGGCGTACAACAGAAAATCAGCCATGCTTGCAGCCATCTCCATGAACATGATTGGAAGCGGAAGGGGCGCTGACCACCGAGCCATGCAGGTCATGGGCGTGGTCATGGTGGTGGTGATAAATCGCCAGGCTTTGTGCGTTTTTTCCGAACAGCTCGACAAAGGCCGGATCGCCACTGACCTGCTCAGGGTGCCCGGAACAGCAGACGTGGCGGTTGAGGCAGACCACCTGGTCGGTGGTGCTCATCACCAGGTGCAGGTCGTGGGACACCATCAGCACGCCGCAGCCGTGACGGTCGCGCAGGCGGGTGATCAGGCTGTACAGCTCGGCCTGCCCCGCCACATCGACGCCTTGTACCGGCTCGTCGAGCACCAACAGTTCAGGCTCGCGCAGCAGGGCGCGGGCCAGCAGCACGCGTTGCATCTCGCCCCCGGAGACACTTTGCACCGGGCTGTCGATCACCTGTTCGGCACCGACTTCGTTGAGCGCGGCCAAGGCCCGTGCGCGGTCCACGCCCGGCACCAGGCGCAGGAAGCGCAGCACGGACAGCGGCAGCGTCGGATCGACGTGAAGTTTTTGCGGCATGTAGCCGACGCGCAACCTGGGCTTGCGCCAGACGCTGCCGCTGTCGGGCTTGAGCAAACCCAACACGGCGCGCACCAGGGTGGTCTTGCCGGCGCCATTGGGGCCGATCAGGGTCACGATCTGCCCCGGCTCGACGCTCAGGTGAATGTTGTCCAGCACGTTCTGCCCGGCGAACGTCACGGCCACCTGCTCGAGACGGATCAACGCATTGCTCATCAGGCCCCCTGGCAGCCGGAGCAGAGACCGACCACCTCGACGGTCTGGGTGTCGACCACGAAGCCGACCTCCTGGGCGCTGGCGATAATGGCATCGCTGATGGACTTCTGTTCCAGCTCGATGGCGGCGTGGCATTCGCGGCAGATCAGGAACTGGCCTTGGTGGGCGTGCTCCGGATGGTTGCAGCCGACGAAGGCGTTCAGCGACGAAATGCGATGCACCAGGCCGTTTTCCAAGAGGAAATCCAGCGCCCGATAGACCGTTGGCGGCGCGGCACGGCGGCCGTCCTGTTCGCTGAGCACGGCCAGGATGTCGTAGGCGCCCAGCGGCTTGTGGCTTTGCCAGACCAATTCCAGCACGCGCCGACGCAGGGCGGTCAGGCGCAACCCTTGGCGCGCGCAGATGGCGTCGGCCTCGGACAGCGCGGTGTGCACGCAGTGGGAGTGATCGTGGGGACGACTGGCAAGGGGCGTAATAGGCATGGGCAGCGACGAGTTTAGTGAGAGACGTTATTATGTTACCCGTTCTCGCCTCTTCGAGTGGTCATCGTGTCCCGATTTTTTTCGCTCTTTGTCGCTTTTGTCGCAAGTTTTCTACTGATTGGCCCGGCCCAGGCCGAGGTCAAGGTCCTCACTAGCATCAAGCCGTTGCAGTTGATTGCCGCCGCCGTGCAGGACGGCGTGGCCGTTCCGGAAGTGTTGCTGCCGCCAGGGGCTTCGCCGCATCACTATGCGTTGCGGCCATCGGACGTGCGCAAGGTGCAGTCGGTGGACCTGCTGTACTGGATTGGGCCGGACATGGAGGGTTTCCTACCGCGCGTGTTGAACGGTCGTACGCTGCCGTCGGTCGCTGTGCAGGCACTGCCGGGGCTCAAGTTGCGTCACTTCGCCCAGGACAGCGCGTCCCACGAGGACGATGACCATGACGGCGATGAGCACGATCACGACCACCGCCCCGGCACCGTGGATGCCCACCTGTGGCTATCGCCGCACAATGCGCGGGTGATCGCCGCGAAAATGGCGGCCGACCTGAGCGCGGCGGATCCGGCGAATGCGGCCCGCTACCAGAGCAACCTCGCGGGTTTCAACCAGCGTCTCGACGCTTTGGACGCGCGCCTCAAGACGCGACTGGCCGGGGTCGCGGGCAAACCGTATTTCGTGTTCCACGAAGCGTTCGACTATTTCGAAGACAACTACGGCCTCAAGCACGCCGGGGTGTTCGCCGTGGCCGCCGAAGTCCAGCCCGGCGCCCAGCATGTGGCGGCGATGCGCACGCGCTTGCAAGCGGTGGGCAAGACCTGCGTCTTCAGCGAGCCGCCGTTGCGCCCGCGCCTGGCCGAAACCCTGGTGGCCGGGTTGCCGGTGAAACTGGCGGAGCTGGATGCACTGGGCGGCTATACCCCGGCGACGGCGCAAGGGTATGAGCAGTTGTTGGAGAAGCTGGGGAATGATCTGGCGGGGTGCCTGGAGTCGCTATGACCCCAGCCCCGCGCGCTCCTGCCGAACATGGATCCTGTGGCGAGGGAGCTTGCTCCCGCTCGGTTGCGCAGCGACCGCAAGATTTTGGGGCTGCTCCGCACCCTAGCGGGAGCAAGCTCCCTCGCCACAAAAGCAGCGTTCGGCGAAAGCCTTCTATTGGTACTTAGAGGGCGAACGGTAGCAACGCGTGAACCGTCTGCCGCTGCGCCAGGCGCTGCTGGAACTCCATCGGATCGTGAATCAACACATCCTGCCCGGCGAAGGACTCGGCGGCGATCAACCGCGACAGCCAGAACCGCACGCACGCCACGCGCAGCATGGTTGGCCATAGCTGGGCCTCGGCGGCGGTGAACGGCCGCAGTGCCGCATAGGCACCCAGCAATGCCCGCGCTCTCGGACCATCGAGCACACCGTCGTCATCCGAACACCAGTCGTTCAAGGCAATGGCGACGTCATACAGCATCGGCCCGGAGCAGGCGTTGTAGAAGTCGATCAGCCCGGTCAGGTGCGTGCCCTCGAACATCGCGTTGTCGCGGAACAGGTCCGCGTGGATATTGGCCCGGGGCAGCGCCAGGATGCCTACCTTCTTCAACGAAATTTCATCCAGCGCAGCCTCCAGCAACTGACGCGGCGCGGTATCCAGGTGCGAGAGCAGCTTGGCGCCCTCCTCCTGCATCCAGTCCAGGCCACGATCGGTCTTGCGCTTGATCATGTTGTCGCGGGTCGCCAAGTGCAGATGCGCCAGCAGCTCCCCGACCTGGGCGCAGTGCTGGGCGTTGGCCTGCTTGATGTGCTTGCCCGCCAGGCGCGGTTGCAACAGCGCCGGCTTGCCCGCCAGCTCCCGCAGCGCGACGCCGTCGGTGGTGCGCAAGGCGTAAGGTACCGGCAGGTCGGCGTCATGCAGCACGTCCAGCAGTTCGATGAAGAACGGCATTTCCTGCACCGGGCCGCGCTCGACCAGGGTCAGGACGAATTCGCCCTGCTCCAGGCTGATGAAGAAATTGGTGTTTTCGCTGCCGGCGGCGATCCCCTGGAAATCAAGCAGACGGCCAAGCCCGTAAGGGGCGAGAAAGGTTTCCAGCTCGGGCCGAGCCAGGGGCGTGAACACAGACATGGTTAAAACTGCCAGTACGGGCGCCCTTCAGCGGGCGCCGGTTGAAGTGCAGAGTGGGGCTACCACTCAAAGATTTTCCACGAAGGGATCAGCATATCCGGCTGGTCCGAGCGGATGAAGTTTGCATCAGTGCCATCGGCGCGTACCAGGAAATAAGGCTTGCCGTTCTTGGGCGTGACCTTGATCGCGTACAAAAATCCGTTTTGCCGATACTCCTGAATGGTTTTATCGCCTTCGGTGCGGATGGTGACGTCCGGGTCCGCCGAAGGTGCGTCATCCGCTGCCATGGCGGCCAACGGGGTGATTGCAAACAAGCCAGCCAGTAACAGGCGATTTAGTGTACGCATGATAACCTTGTCCCTTTGTCGTCAACGGTCCCGCTATTCTAGCCCCGGACCCGCCGAAAAGGTTGATCCTGCTCATGAGCCAAGCCCCCCTCGTCCTGGTGGACGGTTCTTCTTATCTGTACCGCGCCTTTCACGCGCTGCCACCGCTGACCACGTCCAAAGGCCTGCCGACCGGTGCGGTCAAAGGCGTGTTGAACATGCTCAAGAGCCTGCGCAAGCAGTATCCGGACAGTCCATTCGCCGTGGTGTTCGACGCCAAGGGTGGGACATTTCGCGATGCGCTGTACGCCGAGTACAAGGCCAACCGCCCGAGCATGCCCGACGACATGCGCGTGCAGATCGAGCCACTGCATGCCAGCGTCAAGGCCCTGGGCTTCCCGCTGCTGTGCGTGGACAACGTCGAAGCCGATGACGTGATCGGCACCCTGGCCCGCAGCAGCGCGGCGGCCGACCGCCCGGTGGTGATCTCCACCGGCGACAAGGACATGGCGCAGTTGGTCGATGGGCACATTACCTTGGTCAATACCATGACCGGTAGTGCCCTGGACGTGGCTGGCGTGAAGGAGAAGTTTGGCGTCGCTCCAGAGCAGATCATCGATTACCTGGCGCTGATGGGCGATTCGTCCGACAACATCCCCGGCGTTCCGGGCATCGGACCGAAGACCGCTTCCGGCCTGCTGGTGGGCGTCAATGGCGGCTTGACCGAGCTGTACGCGCAACTGGATATCGTCGCCACCTTGCCGATCCGTGGCGCCAAGACCCTGGCCGCCAAGCTTGAAGAGCACAAGGAAATGGCGTTGCTTTCCTACGAGCTGGCGACCATCAAGACTGACGTGCCATTGGATGTCGGCCTGGACGACCTGCAAATGGGCGCACCCGATCACGAGAAGCTGGCCGAGCTGTACACGTTGCTGGAGTTCAAGAGCTGGTTCGAGGAAAACCAGCGGGACGCCAAGCGTGCCGGCCAGGAGATCGTCGAAGTGGCCGAAGAACAGCCCGGTGCCGCCGAGGCCAAGTACGACCTCATCCTCGATCAGGCGCACTTCGAGGCGTGGCTGGCGAAACTGGACAAAGCGCCGCTGTTCGCTTTTGTCACCGAAACCAACGGCGGTGATGCCCAGCATTCGCAACTGGTCGGCTTGTCGTTCGCCGTGGCCCCTTTCGAGGCGGCCTACATCCCGCTGACCCACTCCTACATGGGCGTGCCGGAGCAGTTGGACCGCGACACGGTGCTCAAGGCGCTCAAACCGCTGTTGGAAAACCCGAACAAGCTCAAGATCGGCCAGCACGCCAAGTTCGAAACCAACATCCTGGCCAACTGCGCCATCGGTGGCGATCAGAACAACGGCATCCTGGTCCAGGGCATTGCCTTCGACACCATGCTCGAATCCTACGTGCTGGACTCCACCGCGACCCGCCACGACATGGACAGCCTGGCGCTCAAGTACCTGGGCCAGAGCAAGACCGATTTCCAGGACATCGCTGGCAAAGGGGTCAAGCAACTGACCTTCGACCAGATCTCCCTGGAACTGGCCGGCCCTTACGCCGCCGAAGACGCCGACGTGACCTTCCGCCTGCACCAGGCCTTGCAGGAAAAGCTGGCCGCCACGCCAAGCCTGGGGCGGGTGCTCAACGACATCGAAATGCCGCTGATGCCGGTCCTGGCGCGCATCGAGCGCCAGGGGGCGTTGGTCGATGCCAACCTGCTGGGCGTACAGAGTGTCGAGCTGGGCGAAAAACTGGTGGCGCTGGAGCGTGAGGCGTTTGCCATCGCCGGCGAGGAATTCAACCTGGGTTCGCCGAAGCAATTGGGCGTGATCCTGTACGAAAAGCTCGGTTTGCCGGTGCTCAGCAAAACCGCCAAGGGCCAGGCGTCCACCGCCGAAGCGGTGCTCGCCGAGCTGGCTGAGCAGGATTACCCGCTGCCCAAGGTGCTGATGCAGTACCGCTCCCTGAGCAAGCTCAAGAGCACCTACACCGATCGCCTGCCGGAACAGATCAACAGCCGCACCGGCCGCGTCCACACCAATTACCAGCAGGCCGTCGCCGCGACCGGGCGCCTGTCATCCATCGACCCGAACCTGCAGAACATCCCGATTCGCACGGCCGAAGGTCGACGCATCCGCCAGGCGTTCGTCGCGCCGAAAGGCTACAAACTGCTGGCGGCGGACTATTCGCAAATTGAACTGCGAATCATGGCGCACCTGGCCAAGGACGAAGGGTTGCTTCATGCGTTTCGTAATGACCTGGACGTGCACCGGGCCACGGCGGCCGAGGTGTTCGGCGTCGATTTGGACGCGGTTACCCATGACCAGCGCCGCAGCGCCAAGGCGATCAACTTCGGTTTGATCTACGGCATGAGTGCGTTCGGCCTGGCCAAGCAGATCGGCGTCGATCGCAAGCAGTCCCAGGCCTATATCGACCGCTACTTCACTCGCTACCCGGGTGTGCTGGCGTACATGGAGCGCACCCGCGCCCAGGCGGCAGAGCAAGGTTTTGTCGAAACCATTTTCGGTCGCCGGTTGTACCTGCCGGACATCAACGCGAAAAACCCGGCCCTGCGCAAAGGCGCCGAGCGCACCGCCATCAACGCGCCGATGCAAGGCACGGCCGCTGACATCATCAAGAAAGCCATGGTCGCCGTGGACCGCTGGCTGACGGCGTCCGGGCTGGATGCGAAGGTCATCCTGCAGGTCCACGACGAACTGGTGCTGGAAGTGCGTGAAGACCTGGTCGATCAGGTGCGCGAAGAAATCCGCCAGCACATGAGCACCGCCGCCACGCTGGACGTGCCGCTGTTGGTGGAAGTGGGTGTGGGCAATAACTGGGACGAGGCGCACTGATTCCCAAGCCCTGAGGTCGAGGGCTCTTGTGGCGGCTGATAAATCTGCGGGGAATGAAATATGGTCATCGCGAGCAAGCTCGCTCCCACAATGGTTTTGTGTCGAGCCGAATACCGAGCCCAACACCCATTCCCTGTGGGAGCGAGCTTGCTCGCGATAGCGTCGGCCCAGACACCCATGCTCCATTGAGTCACCGAAAACCCAGGTGCGGCCTCATTAGCTCGGAAAATTCCTACGGTTATTTCCAAAAATAATCTGAACTAAACCCGTGAATCGCCACTCAGAGATTCTGAATGGCTGGTGAAGCCCTTCAATGCTCCTATGTTGTGTTAAGTGTTGGCAGATATCTGGACCCCGCCCTAGCGGTCCGGAACTTGGACCCCGAACTTCCCCCTCCCCATAAGAAGTCCGGGGTTTTTTTTGCCTGCGATTTGGCTTATTCGGCCTCTTCGCTGCCCTTGTCCGCCAACTCCATCCAGTCGGCCAGCACCGTGTAGGCTTCTTCCAGGCCCATGCGCTTGGGCGCCGAGAACAGTTGGATGGTGATCGCGTCGCCCCAGCCCTTGCGAATTTCCGACTGCACTTTGAGCAATGTATTTTTCGCCGCGCCGTAGGTGAGCTTGTCGGCCTTGGTCAGCAGGATGTGCATCGGCATGCCGCTGGCGACCGCCCAATCGAGCATCAACAGGTCGAAGTCGGTCATCGGATGGCGGATGTCCATCATCAGGATCAGGCCTTTCAAACTCTCGCGGCTGCCCAGGTACGCTTCCAGGTGGCGCTGCCAGTGTTGCTTGAGCGGGATCGGTACTTTCGCGTAGCCGTAGCCGGGCAGGTCGACCAAACGCCGTTCATCGTCTAGCTTGAAGAAGTTCAAGAGCTGCGTGCGACCCGGGGTTTTCGAGGTGCGTGCCAGGCTCGCATGGGTCAAGGTGTTCAGCGCGCTGGATTTGCCGGCGTTGGAACGCCCGGCAAAAGCCACTTCGAAGCCTTCGTCGTCTGGGCATTGATCGACTTTGGCGGCGCTGAGCATGAAGGTGGACTGTTGGCACAGGCCAAGGATGGGGTTCTTCAGTTGCATGGGATTTCCGATGTGGGCGGCGTCGGGAATGGACGCGGCAAGCTGTGTCGTTTCCGTTTCAGTGACGCCAGTATATAATGCCGCAGATTTTGTGTGCGCTTTGTCCCAGCGTAGGATGAAGCTCACGGGAGCGACCGACCGAAATTGCGCATTAGAACGCAGCTCGTTCCCAACCCTGAAAAGGTCGTTTTATGACGAAATGGCTGCTAGCTGCCGGTGTCTTGATGCCGCTTTACAGCGCTCAGGCTACACAGGATCCGGAAGCTGTGTACAACCGTGTTTGTGGTGCCTGTCATTCCGGCCAACTCCCCATGGCGCCCCGCAAGGGTGATCAGGAAGCTTGGACGCCGAGGTTGGCGAAAGGTATGGAGACGCTGGTGCAACACGTGACCCAGGGTTTCAAGGCGATGCCGCCGCGTGGTTTGTGCATGGACTGCAGTGCCGAGGATTACCGAGCCATCATCCAGTGGATGAGCGAGTAAACCCGGTCCATAACTCTTTAACCCTTAGCCGTAGTTGGATTAGCTGATGAACAAACTGATCGTGAGTCTGCTGTTGACCTTGGGGATATCCGGCGTAGCCCACGCCGCTGGCGATGCCGCTGCCGGTCAGGCGAAAGCGGCCGTATGCGGGGCCTGCCACGGCCCGGATGGCAATAGCATGGCGCCCAACTTTCCGAAACTGGCGGGCCAGGGCGAGCGTTACCTGAACAAGCAACTGCACGACATCAAGTCCGGCAAGCGCACGGTGCTGGAAATGACCGGCCTGCTGACCAACCTGAGCGATCAGGACTTGGCGGACATCGCGGCCTATTTCGCCAGCCAGAAGGGCAGCGTCGGCGCCGCCGATCCAAAACTCGTGGCTCGCGGTGAAGCGCTGTTCCGCGGCGGCAACCTCGACAAAGGCTTGCCAGCCTGCACCGGTTGCCACTCCCCGGATGGCAAAGGCAACGCGGCTGCCGGTTTCCCACACCTGGGCGGCCAGCATGCCCAGTACGTCGGCAAGCAACTGGCCGACTTCCGTAAAGAAGAAGGCGGCCGGACCAACGATGGCGACACCAAGCCCATGCAGAGCATCGCCAAAAAGCTGAGCGACGAAGATATCGCGGCAGTCTCCGCCTACATTCAGGGCTTGCACTAAGGCCGTTGAGGGGGATACACCTCTTGCAACGTTAACGCTCGATTAATCTGTCGATGCGAGCATCAAAAGGGTGGCTTTGGCCGCCCTTTTTTGTGGCCGCTGCCGTTACACTAGAGAACTTGAACCCGCCACGGTCTGTCTTAGAAGCAGGTCTTGCGAGGCCCCCTCATTGTCCAGGAGTAAAGCATGCGTAATCTGATCATCAGCGCCGCGCTCGTCGCCGCCAGCCTGTTCGGCATGACTGCCCAAGCGGCTGAAAAGCCCGCCGCACCCTATGTCGAATTGACCAACCCCGTTGCGGTGGCAGCGCCTGGCAAGATCGAAGTCGTGGAGTTGTTCTGGTACGGCTGCCCGCATTGCTACGCGTTCGAACCGGTCATCAACCCATGGGTCGAGAAACTGCCGTCGGACGTTAACTTCGTTCGCATCCCCGCCATGTTCGGTGGCCCATGGGACGCTCACGGCCAGATGTTCCTGACCCTCGAAGCCATGGGCGTCGAGCACCAGGTTCACGCAGCCGTTTTCAACGCGATCCAGAAAGAACACAAGAAGCTGACCGACAAACAAGACATGGCCGATTTCCTGGCGACCCAAGGCGTGGACAAGGACAAGTTCCTGGCCACCTTCGACTCCTTTGCCATCCAGGGCCAGATCAAGAAGGCCCGTGACCTGGCGAAGAAATACGAGATCACGGGCGTGCCGACCATGATCGTCAACGGCAAATATCGCTTTGACATCGGCTCTGCCGGCGGGGCCGAACAAGCGCTGCAACTGGCCGACCAACTGATCGCCAAAGAGCGAGCGGCCACCAAGGCTGTCGCCAACTAAGCGCGGCCCACGCCCATGGCCCGCTGGAGTACCGAACGCATCGTTGGCCTGCATGAACCACGGGTCAACGAGCACCATGTCACGTCCACGGGCCTGCCTGGCGACAGCCGCTTGCGGCTGCTCAGCTTCAATATCCAGGTGGGCATCAGCACCGAACGCTACCGGCATTACCTGACCCGCGGCTGGCAGCATTTGCTGCCGCACACCGGGCGTGCCGGCAACTTGCAGAAAATCGGCGACCTGCTCAAGGATTTCGACCTGGTGGCCCTGCAAGAGGCCGACGGCGGGAGCCTGCGGTCAGGCTACGTCAATCAGGTGGAACACCTGGCCCAATTGGGCGCCTTCCCCTACTGGTACCAACAACTCAATCGCAACCTCGGACGTCTCGGCCAGCACAGCAATGGCGTGTTGAGTCGTTTGCGTCCCTGGGCGATCGAGGACCATCCGCTGCCGGGCCCCAAGGGGCGCGGGGCGATTCTTGCGCGTTTTGGCGAAGGTCCGGAAGCGCTGGTCGTGGTCATGATGCACCTGGCACTCGGGGCGCGTACCCGGACGATGCAGCTGGCGTACATTCGCGAGCTGATCGGCGGCTACAAGCACCAGATACTGATGGGCGACATGAACACCCACGCCACCGACCTGCTGCAGACCTCGCCCCTGCGCGATCTCGGTCTGCTCGCACCACAACTGGAAGCGACATTCCCCAGCTGGCGCCCCCAGCGCTGCCTGGACCATATCCTGTTGAGCCCGACCCTGACCCTCGAACGTGTCGAGGTGTTGGCCCAACCCATTTCCGATCACCTGCCGGTCGCGGTAGAAATTCGTTTGCCGGGTTCGCTCACGGCCGATGCATTCCCCGCGCTGAGTACTGCCCCTCGCGGATCCGATGAATGAGCGACGAAGCCGAACGCTGGAGAGAGAAATACCTCAAGAGTATCGAACAGCAGGAAAAGCTCGAGCGCCGTTGGGATGCTCGACTCGACTTGCTGCGTCGTGGCCTGGTGCGCAGCACCCTGGCCGCCGAGGGCACTGATCGGGTCGTCGACCAATGCATGAAAGAGATGCGCGAGGTGGTGCGCACCGATGACATGGACGCCGGCCTCGCCGCCCTGCTGCCGCGCCTGGAGAAAGCCGTACTCGATTCCGAGCAGCGCCGCGAAACCCGCATCGAGCAGATGAGCACCGCATTGACGGCCCTGGTGGCCCAGCTGCAAAGCCTGCCGCTGCCGAAGGAAGTCAGCCGGCCCCTGAAGAAATTTTCCAAGCAGTTGGAAGAGCGGGTCGGCCAGGCCCGGGAGATTCCGCTGCTGCTCAGCGAATTGAGCGGTTTGCAAGGCAAGGCACTGAGTGTCCTGGACGCCCCTGTCGAACCGAGCCGCCCCGGATTGCTGCAACGGCTGTTTGGTGGCCAAGGCCATGAGGAAGCGACGCCCCAGCCTCACGAGCCTGCCCAGGCCAGCGTGGCGCCTCTGGCAGACACGGCCCTGCCAGTCGCCGTTGAGCCGGCAGTTCACACAGCATCCATCGCACCAGCACCAGCACCAGCACCAGCACCAGCACCAGCACCAGCAACCGTCCCGTCGGTAGCGGAGCAAGCTCCCACGCTGGAGGCAACGCCCGAACCGGTCGGCCAGGTTACCCCGCAGACCGAACCTGCGCCGACGTCCGCTCCGGCACCAGCCGCTGAAGTGGCTAAGCCGATCAGCGAGCCGGACGAAGCCGCCGAGCCCGCCCCCTTGCAGACGGTGGCCGCCGACGAACTCCCGGTAGCGACACCCGCCCTGGAAAATCCCGACGAGCTGATGTCCGAAGAGGTGTCACAGACCCTCCCCGACCCCTCGCCGCCTCCAGTTGAAGCCGAGCCTGACGAGCCTTTGGCCGCCGCCGATTTGGCTGATGCCCAATACGCCCTGCCCGATTCGCCGGAACCGTCCTACAGCTCGGTCGCCAAGCACATCGAAGACACTTTGCTGGGCCTGTTGGGCGACCTGACCTTACCCGAGCGTCATCGACCACAAGCCGAGGCCATGGGTGAGCGGTTGCGAAATGGCTTGAACTGGTACGAACTGCTGCCGATCCTCGATGATCTGGCGGTGTTGATGCTGGACATCACCGACACCGGCCAGCATGAATTCGAAGCGTACCTGCAACGCCTCAATGATCGTCTCGAGTCCTTCCAGAGCAGCCTGCAGGCCGCCAGTGAAGACCACGCCGACAATCTGTCGGCCTCCCGGGAAATGGACACCCAGATTCGCGAACAGGTGGATGGCCTGCAAAGCAGCGTGCAACAAGCCGATGACTTGGAAGGCCTCAAGCAGGTGCTTGAGAATCACCTTGAAGGCTTGCTCGGGACAATGGACCAGCACCGCCGGCAACGTGATCAACGCGAGCAGGAAGTCTCGGTGCGCCTGAAAAGCCTGGCCGATCGTGTCGCGCTGATGGAGCAGGACGCCCAGGTCGTGCGGGAAAATCTCGAGGAACAGCGGCAGAAAGCGTTGGTCGATCCGCTCACCGGGTTGCCCAACCGCGCCGCCTGGTCCGAGCGTCTGGAGCATGAAGTCGTCCAGTGGCAGCAGCACGGCAACAGCTTGCTGCTGGCCATGCTCGATCTCGATCATTTCAAGCGCATCAATGACAACTATGGCCATCTGGCCGGTGACCGGGTGTTGAAGCTGATCGCCTCGGTCCTGCGCAAACGCCTGCGTGGCGGCGATTTCATTGCGCGTTTTGGTGGCGAGGAGTTTGTCCTGCTGGTGCCGGATACCCCCCTGGCGGCTGGCGCCAAGCTGGCCGAGGCGCTGCGTCTGGCCATCGAAGCCTGCCCGTTTCATTTCAAGGGCGAACCGGTGACGGTGACGGTATCGGTGGGCATGACGGCTTTCAAGCCAGGTGAACACAGCGATTTGGTGCTTAAAAGAGCCGATCAGGCGCTCTATCGGGCCAAAAATGCCGGACGCAACCGCGTGGAGCTGGGCTGAGGGCTAATTGTTCCAATTTGTTTAATATCGTCCCGCGCACCGGATCATCGCGGGGCGATACGTTACACTGTTGCATTACTTCCAGCGCGTAATGCCCTCCGCCATGAAATTTTTCTCGCTCATTGTTTCTTTATTTATCCTTGCCGGCTGCACCAGCGGCCCTCGGTTCGATACCAGTCACCCCTCCGTCAACCATGACAACCGCATCCAATTCGTGGTGGTGCATTACACCTCGGCGTCCCTGGAGCGTTCACTGGCCCTGCTGACCCATGGCGAAGTCAGTGCCCATTACCTGATTGGCGACGATAAAGACGCGACCATCTACAAGCTGGTGGATGAAAGCCGGCGCGCCTGGCACGCCGGGGAAAGTGAATGGGAAGGCCGGACCTGGCTCAACTCCAGCTCCATCGGCATCGAAATCGTCAATCCGGGTTTCGTCGACACGCCCACCGGGCGCCTCTGGTACCCCTACAGCGAAGCTCAGGTCCAGGCCTTGACCGTCTTGCTCAAGGACATCATCCAGCGCAACGGGATCAGCCCGCGCAGCATCATCGGCCACAGCGACATCGCGCCCCTGCGCAAGCTCGATCCGGGGCCGCTGTTCCCCTGGAAGCGTCTGGCGCAAGCGGGCCTGGGGGTGTGGCCGGATGAACAGGCCGTCGCACGCCAGCAGGTTTTCTTCGCAACGCAGCTACCGCCTGCCAGTTGGTTCCAGGCCGAGCTGGCCCGTCTGGGCTACCCGACGCCCCAGACCGGCGAATGGGACGTGGCCACCCACCACGTGCTGGCCGCGTTTCAGATGCACTACCGGCCGGCCCGCTTCGATGGCATGCCGGACCCGCAAAGCGCGGCGATTCTGCAGGTGCTCAACCAGACAAAATAATGACGCCCGTCCGACGAATCGGGCCAAATCCAAATCAGAAGCTATAACTCATTGGTAACTTTCGGATTACCCATGATGACGGCTGCCCGCGAAACCTTACAGAGCTGGCTCCATCGCCCCCTGTTCCTGGCGATGATGGCGGCTGCCCTGAGTACCTTCCTACTGCTGACGGGCAGTCTGTTTGTGGTCGTGCAGCAGATCCAGCAGCGAGAAAGTGATCAGATGAATGCCCAGGGCGAGCGCTTCCTGCAACGGCTGGAACAGCTTTTCGGGCAATTGCGGGAAAGCCTCGACGACCTGCAAAACCAGCCGTTGCGCGGCTGCGACGATGACATGATCGCGACCTTGCGAGAGGTCAGCTTCAATTACCGTTTCGTTTATGAAGCGGTGTACATCGATGGCAGCGGCGTCTGTTCCAATCGTCCGCGCCAAAGCGGGCTGTCGGTGGCCCGTCCGCCCGATCTTCGAGGCCCCACCTACAGCTATTGGCTCAATACCACCACCGAACCCAACGAAGACCGCGCTGCGTTGATGCTGGGCCGTGGCAATTTCCGAGTCGCCACCTCCCGGGGGCATTTGGCCGACGTGGTCGACCTGCCACCGGGCAGCAGCCTGCTGGTGGTCCTGGATCATGGCACGCGGGCCATTCCCGTGTTGGGCACCCAGCAATACTGGCCGCCCACAGAGCCTTGGCCACCGAAGAGCCAGAATGCCTTGCAGGTGACGCAGACCCGGCTGATTTATCGGATGCCCACCGACAGCCCGGAATATCAACTGGTGCTGATCGCCCAGCGCAACGGTTTCAAGATCCCGGCCAATGCCTGGTGGATGCTGCCCATCAGCCTGGTGCTGGGCCTGGGGATTGGTTTCCAGGTGTTTCTGCTGGCGCGCCATCGCCAGTCCATGGATGCTGAGCTGCACGGGGCCATTCGGCGCGGTGAATTGCAGGTGCTGTACCAGCCGATTTTCGACCTGGACAGCCGCAACTGCGTCGGTGCCGAAGCCTTGCTGCGCTGGCGACGACCGGACGGCACCCTGACCAGCCCGGACTTGTTTATCCCGATGGCCGAGAACACCGGGCAGATCCGCCAGATCACCGATTTCGTGCTGCAGCGGCTGTTCGATCAATTGGGCCAGCTGTTGCGGGCCAATCCGCAGCTGTATATCTCGGTGAACCTGGCGGCCTGCGATGTGATGGTGCCGCGTATTGGCGAAGTGATCGCTCGCCTGCTGGCATTGCATCGGGTCTCGGCGCATCAGATCGCCTTCGAAGTGACCGAGCGCGGGCTGATCGACGTGTTGGTTGCCCGGGATAACCTGCAATCGCTGCGCGACGTCGGGCATCAGGTGCTGATCGACGATTTTGGCACGGGTTATTGCAGCCTGGCCTACCTGCAAACCCTGCCGGTGGACTGCCTGAAAATCGACAAGGCCTTCATCGACGCCTTGGGCCACGATGCCGCTAGCAGCGGCGTGGCCCCGCACATCATCCGCATGGCCCACGCGCTGCAGCTCAAGGTGATCGCCGAAGGCATCGAGCATGAAGCCCAGGCCTCTTATTTGAGCAGCGAAGGGGTGAGGTTCGGCCAGGGCTGGCTGTTCGCCCATGCCCTCAGCGCGGTCCAACTCATCGAATTGATTACCCGTGGCCGACGCCTGCGTGGGCGTCGCCTTGATGATGAAGCCTAGGTTTCCCAGGCCTTGCGCTCAGACTGACAGCGCCATGTAGAACTGCGTGCCCTGCCCCGGCCTTGAATAAACGCCCATGCGGCCACCGTGGAGCTGGACGATCTCCTTGCACAGGGCCAGACCGAGGCCGGCGCCACCCTTCTTGCGTCCGACCTGGACGAAAGGCTCGAAGATCCTTCCCTGTTGGCCGTAGGCAATGCCTTCGCCGTTGTCTTCGACACTGATGATTACCCGCTCGCCGTGGCGTCGGGCCTGCAAGCGGATCTGGCCGTCTTCGCCGGTATGGCGCATGGCGTTGTCGATCAGGTTATCGAGCACCCGATCCAGTTGCGCAGCGTCGGCATGCAGCCGTGGCAATGGGCCCTGGATCGCCACGAGCAGCTCGATACCCTTGGCTTGGGCCTGTTCGGCGAACCGTAGGCGGGCCTCTTCCAACAGGTCGTCGATGGAACAAGGCGCCAGGGTCAGCTTTTGCAGGCCGTTCTGGTAGCGAGAGAAATTCAGCAGGTCGTTGATCAGTTGCATCAGCCGCTGCATTTCTTCCGTGACGGTGTTGAGCAGGTCCGCCTCGCGGGACTCCGGCGGGAAGTGCAGGCGCTCCTGCAACAGGCCGAATGCCATGTGCATGCCCGTCACCGGCGTGCGCAGCTCATGGGAGGCACGCAGGACGAACTCGCTGCGCACCCGTTCGAAGGCGCGCTGTTCGGTGACGTCATGCAGCACCATGACCGCGCCGAGGATGTGGCCCTGGGTGTGGCTGACCGGCGTGAGGCTGTAGGTCAGCACCCGCGACTCGCCATCGACCTCGATGGTCAGGTCTTCCGGCGCCCGCTCCAGGGTTCCACCGCGCAGCACCAGGTGCAATTCTTCATCCAGTTCCAGGCGTCCCAGCGCCTCGCCGAGCCCTTGGCCCAGGCGCGCCTCATCCCAGCCCAATTGACGCTGGGCCACCGGGTTGAGGTGCTCCAGCTGGCCTTGGCGATCGATCATCAGCAAGCCGTCGTCGATACTGTCGAGCACCGCTTGCAAACGCTGCTGGCCGGCGAGCAGTTCATCGACATTGGTGGCCTGATGTTCGCGCAGTGCCTGGGCCATGACGCCGAAACGACGGGTCAGCAAATTCAACTCGGCGGCGGAAGAAACGGGCAGCGTGACCTCGAAATTGCCCTGGCCGATGTCATCCGCCGCCGCGGCCAGCGCCTCGATCGGTGCGCCGAAACGCCGGGCAAGGCCATGGGCCGTGATAAAACCGATGACCAGGACCGCAAACCCCACCAGCCCCAGCAGCCCGGAAATCCACAAGGCGCGTTCGCGCGCGCGGTCCTGGGTTTCACCGATCTTGGTCAGGGCCTGGCGATAACCTTCGATCAGTCCATTGCGCAGCACGTTGAATTTTTCGGTGAGGTCCTTGATGCCCGTGAGCTGTCTCGGTTGCTGGCGAGACGCGCTGAAGGCCTCGAGAAATTCAACGTAGTCGGCCTTGGCCCTGCTGAAGCTGGCGGCCGTGTTGTCCAGCTTTCTTTCGTGGGCGATCCCTTGGTCGATCAACGCCAGGTATTGCCGCTCGGATGCCTCCAGAGCGGCCAGGTCGGGGTTGTCGTCGAGCATGATGATCAACTGATCGCCGAGGGTCTGGCGCAGCTTGAGGCCCAGGTCCAACAGGATGAAGTTGTCGCGTACCGATTGTTCCTGGGTATTGGCCATTTGCATGACGCTGACCAAGCCAAGCACCAATCCCAGCAATGCCACGGTGATCAGGGCCGAGATACTGAGAAACAGCCGTGTGCGCAGCTTCATCGCCAGTTTCATAAGGTGTCGCTCACAGGTTGTACTGCTTGCGTTTGCGATACAGCGTGGAGGCATCGATACCCAGGGTCTTGGCCGCCTGATCGAGCGTGTCAGCCGTGGCCAGCACCGCCCCGATGTGGGCTTTTTCCAATTCGTCGAGGCTCAGTGCGGCACCGATGCGCGGTGCATTGTTGACCGGCTGCTCGGCCATGCCCAGGTGACTGATTTCGACTTTTTCCTGCGGGCAGATGATGCTGGCGCGCTCGACCACGTTGCGCAGTTCACGGATGTTGCCGGGCCATCGGTAACCTAGCAGCGCTTCGCGAGCCTCGTCGCTGAAGCCCCGGGCCGGGCGCGCATATTCCTTGACGAAGCGGGCCAGGAAGCGGTCGGCCAGGGTCAGGATGTCTTCGGCGCGCTCACGCAACGGTGGCAGATGCAGGGTGATGACGTTCAGGCGATACAGCAGGTCTTCGCGAAAGCGCCCGTCGCGCACCATGTCCTCGAGGTTGAGGTTGGTGGCGGCGAGAATCCGCACGTCGGCGCGGCGGGTGACCGGGTCCCCTACCCGCTCATATTCCTTGTCCTGGATGAACCGCAACAACTTGGGCTGCAACGTCAGGGGAAAATCGCCGATCTCGTCGAGAAACAGCGTACCGCCGTCGGCCTGGTTGACCCGTCCCAGGGTACTTTCGCTGGCACCGGTGAAGGCCCCACGGCTGTGGCCGAACAATTCGCTTTCCATCAACTCGGCGGTCAGCGACGGGCAATTGATGGTGACGCAGGACTTTTTCGCCCGCTTGCTCCAGCCATGGATCGCCCGGGCCAGCTCACCTTTACCGGTACCGGATTCGCCGAGGATCAGGATGTTGGCGTCGGTGCTGGCGACCTGGCGGGCGGTCTCCAGGACGACTTTCATCGCCGGGCTGTGGGAATCGAGGCCGTCCTTGGGCTTGCGCACTTCCCCTTCCAGGGCTTCGAGCCTTGCCGACAGCTGGCGCACTTCCAACTGCTTGGCGGTGGCCAGGCGCAGTTGATCCGGGCTGCAAGGCTTGACCAGGTAGTCGGCGGCCCCGGCCTGGATCGCATCGACTGCGGTGTCGACGGCCGAGTGGGCGGTGACGATGACAACCCGCATCCAGGGCGCCTGGATACGCATTTGTGCCAGGACATCCAGGCCGTTGTCCTCCCCCAGGCGCAGGTCGAGAAAACACAGGTCGAACACCTGGCGTTGCAGGAGTGTGTCGGCCTGGGCGGCGCTGTTGGCGGTGGCGACGGTATAGCCTTCGTCTTCCAGGCAGTAACGGAACGTACGCAGGATGGCGGACTCATCGTCTACCAGCAGAATGCGGCCTTGGTGCTCAGTGGCGGATTCCATTTTCCTACGCTCCTTAATGAATGATGTTGGTTAGTGTCAGAAAAATCGGGCAAGTTGCATGGTCGATTCTGAGGGGATATTACCCATCGAACCTGCCTCTGTAGACGTCTGACTCCTAAAAGACTGATTTGAGTTCCTTTTTTTGTGATTCTTACGGTGCGGACGGTTCGCATCGCTGATTCCGACGGCTGCGTCTGACAGGAAATTCCAAAACAACCTTACGCCTTTTCCCTTCCATTCGTGCAATACGCACGACGTGCGCATGGGCCATCGTGCAGGATGCGTTCCCCATGTCTCGCAATCATTTATTAACTATTTGATTTTAAAGGGATTTAGCTCTTAAAAAATCCTGGCACGCCGGCTGCAATGCTCTGCTCAACGTGGCGTAAGAGCGCCTCAACCAGATCACCACACCCGGGTGGGAGGAATTTCAGGATGAATCGTCAATGTGCCGCGCAGTTTCGACTCTCTTCCTTGAACATCCAGCAGGGCTTATGGGCTGCCCTGGCATTGCTGGTCACGCTCGTGATCGGCCAGCAATGGCTGCTTTGGCACGAACGTCAACAGCCAGAGGCGCCACAGGTCTCCATTTCCCGTGCCCCACAAACCCATTTCACCGCCGTCAGCGTCGCAGAAGCTTCCGCTTCCATGCGCATGATGGATGTCGATCAGGCTCAGCCAGTGACCGACATGCCGCGTGAAGAGCGCTGGGTGTTTTAACCCGATGTACCGGTCGTCCACTGTGCCGGAACCATCACCGCGAGACCCTCACTAAATAGAAAAGCGTAAGGAGAATCACCATGTTGAGCTGGGCAATTACCTTCCTGATCATTGCCATCATCGCCGCCGTACTGGGCTTCGGTGGTATCGCAGGCACCGCCACGGGCATCGCCAAGATTCTCTTTGTCGTGTTCCTGGTGATGTTCATCGCTTCCTTCTTCTTTGGCCGTCGTGGCCGAGGCTGACCATGAGCGTTTCATTCAAAGGACTGGCCGCCGCCCTGTTGTTGGGCGGCAGTGCCGTGGCAATGGCTGCCAATGACGGACAGATGCGCGCCAACCAGTTGCTGGAGGCGGACCCGCAATACCGTGAGACTTGGCAGCATGTCGTCAAAAAAGAAGAACGCCTGCCCGAATGGGTGATGAACCTGTCAGGCGATTCGGAACAGATGAATGCTGTCGAGGAGGACGGCGACAAGTACTTGGTGGGACCGCTGTGTGAAACCCAGGCCACGTGTCGCAGCAAGCGCCTGATCGTTGCCTTCAGTTTCGACAAGGACGAGGCCTACGCCATGTTGGTGGAAGTCCCTGCCGGACTGCCGGCCGACAAGTCGCCGACCCGTCATGCCGACTACCGTTTTCTCGGTAATCCCGATGACGGTATGCAAAAACTGTTAATGGAACAACTCAAGAAAGATCCGAACTGGTACTGATTCTGAAATGGAAAAAGCAGCCCTGTTTTTTCCTGTTGCACAGCCCGAGGAGGGCCAGTGCATGACCAAGGGGCTGGGACGTGCTGGCGGATGTGCGTCGGAGTGACCTACGGGCACAAGGGGTGCCTGCGAAAGGGCCGGGTCAGGTAAAAAGCTGTGACGCAAGTTCGCAAAGCCCTCCCGGCTTGGCGAACTTGCGTAGAGCTTCGTGTCGCACCCTGCGTGGGCCAGAGCGGTTGCTCGATTCTGGCGTCGCAAGCAGGCCGCGATGCGGCATTTTGTCTCCTCTCGCCAATTTATTACCCTTTCCCTGACCGTATATCGGAGAATAGCGAGACGATTTCTCTCGTGGATCGCGTCTCGACCCGTTGCCGTTTCATCGAATCCTCACGCTTGGAAGAAAAAGCCCAGCTACGCTGAAATGGCCGGTTCACGGCACTTATGCCTGCAAAAATGTCGCATTCGAACCGCTTGTAATGCGGGTTTCGTTTGGAAATTCTCATGCCGATTCGGCATGGGGTAGGCGTTTACGGCATTAGACGAGCCCCCCTGGCATCGCAATAGTTGCGCCTTTTTTCGCCTGCCAGTAAGCCGCTAATGCGCTCGGGGTGACCTTATACGGGGGCAGTGGCGCGAACGTTTTTCGTCATCGACGAGCCGTTCGTGCCACTGCCCGAGTCCAACTGAAGTAAGGGTAACGATATGAAGAAGGCACGACTAAGCCTCGCCTGGCAGATCCTCATCGGTCTGGTGCTCGGGATTGCATTGGGCGCGCTGCTCAACCATTTCAGTGCCGAAAAGGCCTGGTGGATCAGCAATGTGCTGCAACCGGCGGGCGACATCTTTATCCGTCTGATCAAGATGATCGTGATCCCGATCGTGATTTCCTCGCTGATCGTCGGCATTGCCGGGGTCGGTGATGCCAAGAAGCTCGGGCGTATCGGCCTCAAGACCATCCTTTACTTTGAAATCGTCACCACCATCGCCATCGTCGTCGGCCTGCTATTGGCCAACTTCTTCCAGCCGGGCAGCGGCATCGACATGAGCACCCTGGGCACGGTGGACATTTCCAAGTACCAGGCCACCGCCGCTGAAGTCCAGCATGAGCATGCGTTCATCGAGACCATTCTCAACCTGATCCCGTCGAATATCTTCGCAGCGGTCGCCCGCGGCGAGATGCTGCCGATCATCTTCTTCTCCGTATTGTTCGGCCTGGGTCTGTCCAGCCTGCAATCGGACCTGCGCGAACCGCTGGTGAAGATGTTCCAGGGCGTGTCGGAAAGCATGTTCAAGGTCACCCACATGATCATGCAATACGCGCCAATCGGTGTGTTCGCCCTGATCGCGGTGACGGTCGCCAACTTCGGCTTCGCATCCCTGCTGCCGCTGGCGAAACTGGTGATCCTGGTTTATGTCGCTATCGCCTTCTTCGCCTTCGTGGTGCTGGGTCTGATCGCCCGTCTGTTCGGCTTCTCGGTGCTCAAGCTGATGCGCATCTTCAAGGATGAGCTGGTGCTGGCCTACTCCACCGCCAGCTCCGAAACCGTGTTGCCGCGGGTGATCGAGAAGATGGAAGCCTACGGCGCGCCGAAGGCCATTTGCAGTTTCGTGGTGCCCACCGGTTATTCGTTCAACCTCGACGGTTCGACGCTGTACCAGAGCATCGCGGCGATCTTCATTGCCCAGTTGTACGGCATCGACCTGTCCATCAGCCAGCAATTGCTGCTGGTGCTGACCCTGATGGTCACCTCCAAAGGCATCGCCGGCGTACCGGGCGTGTCGTTCGTGGTGCTGCTGGCCACCCTGGGCAGCGTGGGCATTCCCCTGGAAGGCCTGGCCTTCATCGCCGGTGTCGACCGCATCATGGACATGGCCCGTACCGCGCTGAACGTCATCGGCAACGCCCTGGCCGTGCTGGTCATCGCCCGTTGGGAAGGCATGTACGACGATGCCAAGGGCCAGCGCTACTGGAACTCCCTGCCGCACTGGCGCAGCAAGGAGCCGCTGCCGGCGGGGGAACCTTCCAGCCATTGAGATCCATTGTGGGAGTTTGGGCCAGCAGCCAAGTGCCTGAACAACCCCGGCCATTGTGGGAGCCGAGCTTGCTCGCGATTGCGGTGTGTCAGCCAACATCAATGCTGACTGATCCGACGCTATCGCGAGCAAGCTCGGCTCCCACAGGAATTTTTGTCAGGCGCAAAGATTCTGAACAACCCCGGCTCCCACAGGATCTGCCATAGGACTTCTGTCAGTCCCTGCGCAGTGCCAAGCAAACCCCGGAGAAATCCGGGGTTTGTCGTTTCTGCCAGCCCCGCTATCATTCGCGGCATCTTCCGGGGGATTTAACCGATGCTCAATGGCCTGTGGCTTGGCTTCTTTATTGTGGCAGCCGTGTCGGCGCTGGCGCAGTGGCTGATCGGTGGCAACGCCGGGATCTTCGCGGCCATGGTGGAAAGTATTTTCGCCATGGCCAAGCTGTCGGTGGAGGTCATGGTCCTGCTGTTCGGCACCCTGACCCTTTGGCTGGGCTTCCTGCGCATCGCCGAAAAGGCCGGCATCGTCGACTGGCTGGCCAAGGCCCTCGGCCCGCTGTTCTTGCGCTTGATGCCGGAAGTGCCGGCCGGCCATCCGGCGATCGGCCTGATCACCCTCAACTTCGCCGCCAACGGCCTGGGGCTGGACAACGCGGCCACCCCCATCGGCCTCAAGGCCATGCGTGCCCTGCAAGACCTCAACCCCAGCCCGACCATCGCCAGCAATGCGCAGATTCTGTTCCTGGTGCTCAACGCCTCGTCGTTGACGCTGCTGCCGGTGACCATCTTCATGTACCGCGCCCAGCAAGGCGCGCCGGACCCGACCCTGGTGTTCCTGCCAATCCTGATCGCCACCAGCGGCTCGACCCTGATGGGGTTGTTGTCCGTGGCATTCATGCAGCGCCTGCGCCTCTGGGACCCGGTGGTGCTGGCCTATCTGATCCCGGGGGCGTTGCTGCTGGGCGGCTTCATGGCGTTGCTGGCGACGCTCTCGGCCACGGCCCTGGCGGGGTTGTCATCGATCCTCGGCAATCTGACCCTGTTCGGCCTGATCATTATGTTTCTGGTGGTAGGCGCGCTGCGCAAGGTCAAGGTGTACGAGGCCTTCATCGAAGGCGCGAAAGAAGGGTTCGACGTTGCCAAGAACCTGTTGCCGTACCTGGTGGCGATGCTTTGCGCCGTCGGCGTGCTGCGAGCGTCGGGGGCGCTGGATTTCGGCCTGGACGGCATCCGCCACCTGGTGCAATGGGCCGGCTGGGATACGCGGTTCGTCGATGCCTTGCCGACCGCCATGGTCAAGCCGTTCTCTGGCAGCGCCGCCCGGGCGATGCTGATCGAGACCATGAAGACTTCCGGCGTGGACAGCTTTCCGGCCCTGGTGGCGGCGACTATCCAGGGCAGCACCGAGACCACGTTCTACGTGCTGGCGGTGTACTTCGGCGCCGTCGGCATCCAGCGGGCGCGCCACGCCGTGGGTTGCGCGCTGTTGGCCGAACTGGCGGGCGTCCTGTCGGCGATCGGGGTCTGCTACTGGTTCTTTGGCTGAGGCGTCAGGGGGCCGGCGTTGCGAAACGCTGGCCCTGCTCCAACGTCCAGTTCACCACCTCGGCGGTCAGCCGGTCACTGGCCCGGCCGAAGCCGTCCACCACCGCCGGCACCTTCACATCGTTCAATGGCTGGCGCACTTCGAAACGGCGGCTGGCCAGGATGCGCTGGTCGAACCCTCGCACCAGCAACGCGTCCAGGCGGACCACCACGCTGGCGGCGCTGCCCTGGTACTCGGTCTGGAACGCCTGCAATTGCCCGCCCAGCTCCAGGTCGGCTTGCAGGTTGCTGTCAGCGACACTCAACAGCCGGACCCGCCCGTCCTGGGCAAAGCCGTCGAGCAAGCGGTTGCGCACCAATACCGGGGCAGGGTCGCTCCAGCGCGAGGCGGCGTAGCTGCTGAACAGGTTGCCTTGGGGAATGACCGCGATTTTCGGGCTGTTGAGCACTTCGCTGGCCTGCGGGCTGGCCAGGCGCAACGACCAGCTCACCGGCGTGCCGGCGGAGGCCGGTGCCTGGGCGGCGGGCAGGCGATAGATGTCCGAAGGCTCGGCCTTGGGCAGGATCGAACAACCGGCCAACAGGATAAACCCCGCCAGCACCAGGCCCGGACAGACGAATCGATGGAACGGTTTCATGGCGTGAATTCCTTGTCCTTGTCATTGCCCAGCAAATAGCCGCTGGGGTTGGCATCCAGGCGTCGGGATATACCGCGCAGGGCACTCAGGGTTTCGCGCAGCTCGCGCACGGCTGGCGCCAGGGCATTGAGGCCCTGCATGCCGTTGTTCAGCGAATCGCGGTTGTCGTTCAGCAGTTTGTCGAGGGTCGCGGTGCTGCGGGCCAGAGAATCCATGGCCTGGCCGGCACTGCCGAAGGCCTGTTTGCCCTGGTCGTTGAGTAGCCCATTGGCATTGCGCATCAACGCCGTGGTCTGTTCCAGCGTGGCGCTGGCCTGTTTGCCGACGGCCGCCAATTGCTGCATGGCCTGGCGAATATCGCCACGCTGATCGGCGATGACCCCGGTGGTTTGCTCCAGATGATCGAGGGTATTGCTCAGGCGCTGGACGTTGTCCGAGGAAAACACTTCATTGGCGTTGTGCAGCAGCAGGTTGATGCTGGTCATCACGTCATCGCTGTTGTTCAACAGGCGGGCGATCGGCGAGGGCGCGGCGATGATCACCGGCGGTTCGCCGTCGTGCCCGGTCAATGGCGGGCTCTGGGGCGTGCCGCCGCTGAGCTGGATGATCGAGGTGCCGGTGATGCCGGTCAGCGCCAGCTTGGCCTGGGTGTCTTGCTTGATCGGGGTCTCACCGCTCAAGCGCACCCGCGCCAGCACCCGACGCGGGTCGTTCGGGTCCAGGCGCAGGTTCACCACGTCGCCGACCTTGATGCCGCTGTATTCCACCGAGCTGCCCCTGGACAAGCCGCTGACGGCCTCGTTGAACACCACTTCGTAATCCTTGAACTCGCTGTCCACGCTGGACTTGGCCAGCCAGAGGCCGAACAGCAGGGCGCTGACCACCACAATGACGGTGAACAGGCCGATCAGCACATGATGGGCTCGGGTTTCCATGTCAAACCTCGTTGGACTGTGTAGCGGCGGATAAAGCCGCGCGGCCGCGAGGGCCATGAAAGTATTCATGAATCCAGGCGTCGTCGGTTTCCGACACCTTGTCGATGACATCGGCCACCAGCACTTTTTTCTGCGCCAGCACTGCCACCCGGTCGGTGATGGTGTAGAGGGTGTCCAGGTCATGGGTGACCAGGAATACGCTCAGGCCCAGGGCGTCGCGCAGCGTCAGGATCAACTGGTCGAACGCCGCCGCGCCGATGGGGTCGAGGCCGGCGGTAGGTTCGTCGAGAAACAGGATGTCCGGGTCCAGGGCCAGCGCACGGGCGAGGGCGGCGCGCTTGATCATGCCGCCGGACAGCGAGGCGGGGTACTTGTCCGCGGCCGAGAGCGGCAGCCCGGCCAGGGCGAGTTTCACCGCCGCCAGGTGTTCGGCATCGGCCCGACTGAGGCCGGCGTGCTCGATCAGGGGCAGGGCGACGTTTTCTGTCACGGTCAGGGATGAAAACAGCGCGCCTTTCTGGAACAGCACGCCAAAGCGCCGTTCCACCCGCGAACGCTGCTCCTGGGACAGGCTCGGCAAGTCCTGGCCGAACACCCGCACTGAACCCTCGCTGGGCTGGTTCAGGCCGACGATGCTGCGCAGCAGCACCGACTTGCCACTGCCGGAGCCACCCACCACGGCGAGGATCTCGCCCTTGTAGACGTCCAGGTCGAGGTTTTCATGCACGCTCTGGCGGCCAAAGCGGTTGCACAGGCCACGCACCTGAATCACCGCCTCGGCGGGCGTCCTGGAAGGTCGACTCACCAGCTCATCTCCATGAAAAACAGCGCGGCCACGGCATCCAGCACAATCACCACGAAAATCGACTGCACCACGCTGGAGGTGGTGTGGGCCCCGACCGATTCGGCGCTGCCGCTGACCTTGAAGCCTTCCAGGCAGCCCACGGCAGCGATCAGGAAGGCAAAGATCGGCGCCTTGACCATCCCCACCACGAAGTGCTGCACGCCAATGTCCGATTGCAGCAGTGACAGGAACATGGCCGGGGAAATGCCCAGCGACAGCGCACACACGACACCGCCGCCAATGATGCCCGAGAGCATGGCCACGAACGTCAGCATGGGCAGCGCCACCAGCAGGGCAAGCACCCGCGGCACCACCAGCAGCTCGACGGGGTCGAGGCCAAGGGTGCGGATCGCGTCGATTTCTTCGTTGGCCTTCATCGAGCCGATCTGCGCGGTGAAAGCGCTGGCAGTGCGGCCCGCCATGAGAATCGCCGTCAGCAACACGCCGAATTCCCGCAGGAACGAGAACGCCACCAAGTCCACGGTAAAGATACTGGCGCCGAAATCCGCCAGCACCGTCGCCCCGAGAAAGGCCACCACCGCGCCCACCAGGAACGTCAGCAAAGCCACGATGGGCGCCGCGTCCAGGCCGGTCTGCTCGATGTGCACGACCATTGGCGTGATGCGCCAGCGCCGCGGATGAAACAGCCCGCGGGCCAGGGTTTCCAGGATCAGGCCGACAAAACCGAGCAATTGCAGGGTGTCCTGCCAGACCTTCTCCACGGCGCGGCCGATGCGCGTCAGCAACTGGGTCACGACGCTGACTTTCGGTTCTTTGTCCGGTACGCAGAAATCCGTCAGCGAGCAGTACACC
Organism: Pseudomonas sp. Van50; assembly: GCF_055390755.1. Classification (NCBI taxonomy): domain Bacteria; kingdom Pseudomonadati; phylum Pseudomonadota; class Gammaproteobacteria; order Pseudomonadales; family Pseudomonadaceae; genus Pseudomonas; species Pseudomonas sp. Van50. The sequence continues at coordinate 59,848 of NZ_AP024343.1, forward strand.
GTCTGCAACAACGCGCGCTCGGCTGCCGGCAAACTGCAGTCCGGGTGTTCGGTGGTCTTGCCCAGCCGTTCGGAGCCCAGCAGTTCCACCAGTAACGAGGCCCCGGCGGTGTCGAGGGCACCGAGGCCGTTGAGGTCGACCCGGGTGTTTTCGTCGTACCGGCCGCGCAGCGATTCGCCCAGGCGCTTGAGCTGTGGGTAATGGGCCAGCGTCCAGTCGCCGCTGATCCACAGCTGCGCCGGCGAGCCGGACGTGTCGAGTCGGGCACTGCCCATGTGGGGGCTGGGGGTCATAAGCTCCATGCTCGTTCGGCTTGAACAGCGCTACCTGATAGCACAATCGCCATCATTTTGCTTCGGGTGCAGCGGCGCTCACGTTGAAACGCAGCACACCGATCATCTGGCCATTTTCCGTCAGCACCCGCACCTGCCATTTGCCGGTCGGGTCGTCCGGGAAATTCTGTTTGTGCGTCCAGGCGCGATAGCCTTCCTTGCGCCCGCCATGGATGTCCAGGGCGATACGATCCACTTCCTTACCGTTGAACTGCCAGACGTGATAGATCCGCTCGTCGAGCCCACGTGGCGCGTTGATCGCGGTGTAGGCGTACAGGCCGTTGCCGCGAATCTGGGCGGCGCTGACTTCCTTGAGGCTGGCCCCGGGGGTGCGGTCTTCCAGTTGGGTGCTGATCGCCACCTCGGTCATCCACAATGTCGCTGGCGGCACCCAGGAGCGCAGCACCCAGCCGGCGGCACCAATCCCGACGGTGATACACAGAATGGCCAGGGCGTTGCGCACGGTGCGGATCGGAAAGATCGAAGCCAGGCTGGGGAACGACAGCAGCATGGCAATGCCCAGGGCCAGCTTGAAGCTCTGGTCGGTGGTCAGGTGCAGGATGACCGGCAACGCGGTGAGCAGGGCGGCGAACAGGGTCAGCGTGTGCAACGCCAGGAACGCCCAGCGCCGTGGCGCCAGCCATTTGTAGTACAGCGGATCGGTGATCGAGATCAGCGCCGCGACCGTCAGCAGGCCGGTGAAAATCAGTTGGCTGCTGTTCCAGGTGGTGGTGATGAAGAAAAACGGCAGGACGAAAAACAGGCTTTCCTGGTGAATCATCTGCGTGGCGTAGCGCAACAGCGGCTGGGGGATCTCCCGTTTGAAAATCCGCGTGAACAGCCGGGTCATGCTGTTCTCGACCATCAGCCAGAGCCAGCTCACCAGCATCATGATGGCGATCCAGGTCGCCAGGCCCTGCTGGCGGTCCACCAGCATGAAACTGCCGACCCCGGAGATGAAACCACCGAGCGCAATGACCCCTGGATAGCGCTTCATCAATTCAAGGATGCGCTGGATATAGACCGTCAGGTTTTGCATTCGGTAGTTTCACAGTAAGTCGTAGGAAATATCCCTGACAGAGTATCGCCAGGGCATCGATGTGACGAGCACTCTTGTGCTGAGGGATTTTTCTGTGGGAGCAAGGCTTGCCCATGATGGACGCGATACGGTCTTTCAGAAATCGAGGGGCCTGTTTTCGCGAGCAAGCTTTGCTCCCACGGAAGACTCCCACAGAAGACTCCCCCAACCTGTGGGAGCAAGGCTTGCCCGCGATGGGCGCGATGCGCTCTTTCAGTCTTCTTTCGGTCGGGCCCGCCGGCGTACCTGCCACATCACCAAGCCGAGCAGCAGCAGCCCCAGCAAGCCGCCCAGCCCCCAGACGAGCTCATCATCACTGAGCAACGGCTTCTCGATGCGCAGGTAACCCGGGTCCTTGAGCAGTTCGCGCAGGGCCACATTGGCCTGTTCCAGGCTCACCTCCTGCAGGCGCACGGCCGGGTTGGCGAAGCGACCGTCTTCGTAATCGCCCAAGGCGCCCCAGTAGTAATCGGCCAGCGCGCTGTTACCTTGAACCGCCCAGGACTGATGGGCGATGGCCGCGCGTTTGATGCGCACGAAACTGGCGGGGTCCAGGCCATCCTTGAGCAAGGTCTTGCGCAGTTCTTCCAGCGCCTGTTCGGCCTCGGGCAGGTCTTCGCGGGACAGGTCGGCGTTCAGGCTGAAGAAGCCGACGCCGCCGAATACTTCGCGCTCGGTCCATGGCCCGTAGGACAGGCCGCGGGCCAGGCGCAGTTGGCGATAAAGTGCCCAATCCAGGTAGTCCTTGAGCAGGTCGAAGGTTTCGTCATGCTGCTCGTCCAGCACCGGTTCCGGGAACAGCCAGTGAAGCTTGGCACTGTCGCCGGCCAGGCCACGGATCAGGTTGCGCTTGGTCACTGCCTTGTAACGGATCTGCGGCAGCGCCTCGTGGGCACTGGGTTCCACCGGCTCGAGTTCGCCAAAGGCGCGTTCCAGGTAGGCGGGCAGCAGTCGGTCGAGATCCCCGACCACGATCAGCGTCATGTTGTTCGGCGCATACCAGGCCTTGCGCACTTGTTCGAGGCGGGCGAGGGTATGGCGCTGGACCTCGGCCCGTTCCGCGCAGCGCAGGCCCAACTCGACCGCCAGTTGGTTGCTGGCCTTGTGGCCCAGGTCCTGGTGATCGAGCCAGCGTTGCAGGTGGGTGTAGTGACCACCGTCTTCGCGTTCCACCACCCGCTTGGCCGCCTCCAGGGCTTTTTCGTCGATACGGGTGCGGGTCAACAGCGTCAGCAGCAGGTCCAGCACCTTGCGTTGATTGCGCGCCGGCGCCTCGATGACGAACGTGGTGTCGGCGTTGCTGGTGAAGGCATTCCATTCGCCACCCAAGGCCTGCATGCGCTCTTCCAGGCCGCCTTCACCACTGTCGTCGACGCCGCTGAACAGCAGGTGTTCGAGCAGGTGCGGCAGTTCCTTGTCGGCGCAACTGAAGTCGTCCAGGCCCACGCCGACCACCAGCCGGATCGCCACATGCCCGCGCTCGGTGCCGGGCTTGAGCATCAGCTGCATGCCGTTGGGCAGCGTATAGCCTTCGACCTGGAACCGGTCCAGGGCAACCACGGGCAGAGAGCCGAGCAAAAGAAAGGCGAGCAACAGACAACGCATAAGGGCTTCCTGGCGGCTGGGTGGAGGTCCATGGTGCTGGGCAGGCCGTCATCGGCGGATCGCGCCCGGAGTTGGCTCGCTCCCCCTATCGAATCTATGCAGTATTCATGACAACGGGAGCAGGCGGGCCGGTGAACGGTTTCAGGCCCAGGCCATTGTTACTGACTGACCAATGCGCCAGTTGTTCAAGGCGAATGGGTAATGTCGCTAATTTCATCCGCCGCCAGCGCACCGATCTCGGCCGTCTCCAGCACCACATAGGCGCTGCCGCAAAACAGCGAATTGAGGCGCCGCATGTCGGCAATCAGCTCCAGGTGCAGGGAACTGGTCTCCAGGCTTTGGACGACTTTGCGTTGCAGGCGGCTGACATGGGCATGGGCCATGCGCCGTTCCTGCGCCCGAAAACGACGTTTCTCACGTAGCAACTGGCGGGCGCTTTCCCGGTCGGCGCTGAGGAATACCGACAACCCCAGTCGCAGGTTGGCGATCAAGTGGCTGTGCAGCCCCGCCAACTCTTCCAGGCCCACATCGGAAAAGGAGCGGCGCTGCGAGGTCTTCTGCTGCTGGACCTTGCGCAACATGCGCTCGATCAGGTCGCTGGCGAGTTTGAGGTTGATCGCCAGTTCGATGATCTCCGCCCAGCGGCGGCTGTCCTGTTCGCTGAGGTCTTCACGGGGCATTTGCGCCATGTACAACTTGATTGCACTGCACAGCGCCTCGACGTCATCGCTCATGCGCCGCACGTCCTGGGTCACCGCGGTCTGCTGGCCGCGCAGCACGTCCAGCATGGCTTCGAGCATGTTCTCGATCAGGTCGCCGATGCGCAGGGTTTCACGGGCCGCGTTCGCCAGCGCCAGGCTCGGGGTGGCGAGGGCCGTGGGGTCCAGGTGGCGGGGCTTGGCCGTGCCGTTGGTCTCGGGCCGTTCCGGCAGCAGCCAGGCACAGAGCCTGGCCATCGGGCCAACGCTGGGCAGCAGCACCAGGCACCGCACGGTGTTGTAGAGCAGATGAAAACCGATCACCGTTTCCTGGGGGCTGAAATCCAGGCTGTCGAGCCAGCCCACCAGCGGATCGAGCACCGGAATGATCAACAACAGCCCGATCAGCTTGTACAGCAGGCTGCCCAGCGCCACCTGGCGTCCGGCGGTGTTCTGCATGCTGGTGCTGAGGAACGCCAATACGCCGCTGCCGATGTTGGCGCCGATCACCAGGCCGATGGCCACCGGCAGGCTGATCACCGCGGCACCGGCCAGCGTCGCGGTCAGCAGCACGGCGGCCAGGCTGGAATAGGAAATCATCGCGAACAGCGCGCCGACCAGCGCATCGAGCAGGATATCGCCGGTCAGCGAGGCGAAGATCACTTTCACGCCTTGGGCGTGGGTGATGGGCGCGGCGGCTTCGACGATCAATTGCAGGGCCAGGATGATCAGGCCCAGGCCGATGCCGACCCGGCCCATTTGCCCGACGCGGGTCTGTTTGCGCGAGAGGAAAAAAATCACCCCGAGGAAAATCAGCAGCGGCGACAGCCACGACAGGTCGAGGGTCAGCACCCGTGCCATCAGCGCGGTGCCGACATCGGCGCCCAGCATGGTCGCCAGGGCCGGCGTCAACGCCATCAGGCCCTGGCCGACGAACGAGGTGACGAGCATGGCCGTGGCGTTACTGCTCTGGACCATGGCCGTGACCATGATCCCTGCGATAAACGCCAGCCAGCGCCGGGACATGTTCTGGCCAATGACATGGCGCAGGTTCGAGCCGTAGACCCGCAAGATGCCGGTACGCACGATATGCGTGCCCCAGATCAGCAGGGCCACGGCGGAGAGCAAATTCAGCAGGGTCAGCATGAGAGGCCCCCTGTTAGCGTCCCAAAGGAACAAATTGACGATGCCACATTCTTCGTTCTTGTATTTAAGCTGTAGTTGGCGAACGGTTCGGGCGCCAGCATTGCACAGCTAAAGAATCGTTTGAAACAAAACTGTCATAAAAATACCCCGCAGCCCCTGTGGGAGCGAGCTTGCTCGCGATGGGGCCCAGACATTCAACATCTTCTTTGGCTGACAGACCGCTATCGCGAGCAAGCTCGCTCCCACAGGGTTATGCGCACCGGCCTTTCTCTGGGCATGAAAAAGGGGCTCCAAAGAGCCCCTTCATTCAAATGCCCGATGCCATTACTGGCCCGGAACATCCTTGCGCAGTTTCACCGGATCCTGCTGTTTGCGCTTGCGTGCAATCGCGGTACGCATCTTGATGTTGACCGCTTCCACCGCCAGGGAGAACGCCATGGCGAAGTAGACGTAGCCTTTTGGCACGTGCACGTCGAACGACTCGGCGATCAGCACGGTACCGACCACCAGCAGGAACGACAGCGCCAGCATCTTCAGCGACGGGTGCTTGTCGATGAACGTGCTGATGGTGCCCGAAGCCAGCATCATCACTAGTACGGCAACGACGATGGCGGCAACCATCACCGGTACATGGGAGACCATGCCGACCGCGGTAATGACCGAGTCCAGGGAGAACACGATGTCGATGATCGCGATCTGGATGATGGTGTAGATGAAGTTGCCGCCCTTGCCCGAAGGTTCGTCGTTGGTTTCATCTTCGCCTTCCAGCGCGTGGTACATCTCCTGGGAGCTTTTCCACAGCAGGAACAGGCCACCGAAGAACAGGATCAGGTCACGACCGGAGATGCCCTGGCCGAACACTTCGAACAAATCCGCCGTCAGGCGCATGACCCAGGTGATGGACAACAGCAGCAGGATCCGCGTGATCATGGCCAGCGCCAGGCCGAAGATCCGGGTGCGCGCCTGCATGTGCTTGGGCATGCGGCTGACCAGGATCGAGATCATGATGATGTTGTCGATACCCAGGACGATTTCCAGGGCGGTCAAGGTAAAGAAGGCAACCCAGATTTCCGGGTTGGTCAGCCATTCCATGTGAGTTCCTTTGAGCGAGTGTTAGGCCGAGCCGCGCCTTCTTGTCAGATCGGCACGGCACAGCGAGCGTTGCTTTTATAGAGTGCTGAACAGCGGAAAAATCCCCATCAGCAAGGCGGCGAACATTATGCACAGGCAAACCAGTACTGCCCACTTCAAGGTGAAGCGCTGGTGATCGCCGAACTCGATCCCGGCCAAGGCTACCAGCAGGTAGGTCGACGGAACCAGCGGGCTTAACAGGTGGACGGGCTGGCCGACGATGGAGGCACGGGCCATTTCAACGGCGGTGATGCCGTAGTGGCTGGCGGCTTCGGCCAAAACCGGTAACACCCCGTAATAAAATGCATCGTTAGACATGAAGAAGGTGAAGGGCATGCTCACCAGCGCAGTGATGACTGCCAGGTAAGGACCGAGGAACTCCGGAATGACTGCCAGCAGGCTCTTGGACATGGCGTCGACCATGCCGGTGCCGGACAGGATGCCGGTGAAGATACCCGCGGCGAAAATCAGCCCGACCACCGCCAACACACTGCCGGCGTGCGCCGCGACGCGGTCTTTCTGCTGTTGCAGGCACGGGTAGTTGACGATCATCGCGATACTGAAGGCCACCATGAACAGCACCGGCAGCGGCAACAGGCCAGCGATCAGGGTGCACATCAGGGCCAGGGTCAGCGCGCCGTTGAAGCAGATCAGCTTCGGACGACGGGCGTCCGGGAACTGGGACACGCTGATTTCGCTGTGGTCGATCTCGTCGCCCGCCAGGTGCAATTCACCCAGGCGTGCGCGCTCGCGTTTGCCGTACATGTAGGAGATCGCCAGGATCGCCACGACGCCGGCCAGCATGGCGGGAATCATCGGCACGAAGATGTCGGACGGGTCCACATGCAGCGCACTGGCCGCCCGGGCCGTCGGACCGCCCCACGGGGTCATGTTCATCACGCCACCGGCGAGGATGATCAGGCCGGCCATGATGCGTGGGCTCATGCCGATACGGCTGTAGAGCGGCAGCATCGCGGCCACGCAGATCATGTAAGTGGTCGCGCCGTCACCATCGAGGGAAACGACGAGCGCCAGAACGGCGGTACCGACCGAAACTTTCAACGGGTCGCCCTTGACCAGCTTGAGGATCTTGCGCACGGCCGGGTCGAACAGGCCGGAGTCGATCATCAGGGCAAAATACAGAATCGCGAACATCAGCATCACCCCGGTCGGGGCGAGCTTGGTGATGCCTTCGAGCATCATCGGGCCGATTTTCGGCGCGAAGCCACCGAACAGGGCGAACAGGATCGGGATGATGATCAGGGCAATCAGCGCGGACAGGCGCTTGGTCATGATCAGGAACATGAACGTGATGACCATGGCGAAGCCAAGGAAAGTCAGCATGGGAAATACTCCAGGCGTGGCGCGGCTATGAAAGGCGAACCGGACAGGTCAGCGCGAAATGCAAAGCACGAGGGGGACGGATGGAGTGGGTGCAGCGGGACGGGTAGCAGCGGACATCAGAATCACCATTGTTGTTGTTAAAAGGGCCGAACGAGCCTTGAAAACTCGCTTTTGGCCGACCGGTCTTTTGCCGGAAGTGAGGTGATCCTAATCGCGCTAGCTTTCAGCAAGCTTTCGCCGCTGCAATGGCTGATGGTTGGTCAAGCGGGTCTGTGTTGCTGCGTTGCTGCGTTGCTGCGTTGCTGCGTTGCTGTGTGGCGAGGGAGCTTGCTCCCGCTGGGCTGCGAAGCGGCCCCAGGATTTTGCGGCCGCTGCGCGACCGAGCGGGAGCAAGCTCCCTCGCCACAACAGCAATCAGGTGCTTGCTTTAAACGCTGAAAGATTCAACGGCCGCACCGCGCCCATCCAGATCGCATGCTCGGTGTGGTCCGTCAGGTCATCGCCGGTCTCCGGGTGCAGGAAAATCACCAGGCCCTTGCGATTCAGCGCCAGCCACGGCAGGACCACGCCGATGTACTGCGGATCGAACGCCAACTGACAGCTCCAGTCCGGGTGCGGGCCGACCGGACGTTGATGGACACGGCCCATTTTCAGCGGGAACAGCTGCGCCGCTTCCTCGCACAGGGCCCGCGCCTGGTCGAGGGTGCTGGCGTCGAAATACACGTGGGCGTGGTAGCCCTTGATCCGCTGCATCTGTACTCCTTGGAAAAGAGGCCGAACCCTCGCCGTTTGCCGCGGGTCAGAGCCTTTACATGCGCGTTAAAGAGGAAAACAGCCATGAAAAACGCTGAAACCCCGGTCATCAAAGTGGTGCTCTATGGTGCCATGAGCAGCCTCGGCAGTGCGTTGATGGCTGAAATGCTGCGGCGCCAGCATGAGGTCATTGCGATTCTCGACGATCTTACCGCCCTGGCTCCACGCCCGGGCCTGCGGACCAAGACCGGCGATCTTTTCGACCCGGAGCGGGTCAAGCAAAGCGTTGCCGGCGCCAGCGCCGTGGTGTGCCTGTTGAACGCGCCCGGATTGCCGATGAACAGCGAACAAGTGGAGCGCACCTTGATTCCCGGCCCGGTGGAGCAAGTCCTGGCGGTGGATGCCCTGATCGCCGGCATGCAGGCGGTGAGCGTGCCCCGGTTGTTCCTGATCGGCGACTTCGCCGTGCTCGACGAAGAGCAGGCCGACGACGATTTGCAGCGCCATGCCGCCGAAGAAGTGCTCGACGCCCTGAAGAACAGCACCTTGCAATGGACCTTGGTCAACGCCCCTTACGCGGCGCCTGGCCTGGGCATCGAGCATTTCAGTCAGGTCAGCACCAGCCTCGAACCCGGCCTGGCCGAATCCCTGGAGCGGCTTAACCGCGTGGCGGTCGGCATCGCCGATGAGCTGCACCTGAAGCTGCATGTGGGCGAGCATGTCAGCTTTGTGGCCGCCCACTAGCTGTCGACATTCACACCCGTGGCGAGGGAGCTTGCTCCCGCTGGGCTGCGAAGCAGCCCCAAAAACATGGCGCTCGCCACGGCCTCAAACCGCAATCGAAGGCAACGGCAACCCCGTGAGCGATTCGGCGCTATTGGCCTGTTCTTCCATCAGCCAGTCGACGAATTGCCTGATCAACACACCGCGTCGTTTACGCTGGGGCAAGACCACGTAATACCCCAGCCGCGACAGCACCGTTTCGGCGATCGGACGACACAGCAGCCCCTGGGCCAATAAGTTATCCACAAGGTGTCGCCAGCCGATGGCGACGCCTTGGCCACCAATCGCCGCCTGGATGAGGAGCGTGTAGTTGTCGAAGCGCAATTGCCCGGGGGCGGGCGGCGATGTGATGCCCAGCTCGCGGAATACGCCACTCCAGTCGAACCAGCTGTTGCTGTTGCTCGCGCGCAGGTGCAGCAATGGAAACTCCGCCAAGGCCTGGGCGGGCAAGGGCAGGGGGCGATCCTTGAGCAGCAGCGGGCTGCACACCGGAAAGACTTCTTCGCTGAACAGCCAGCGACTTTCACCTTGTTTGAAGCGACCGTCGCCGAACAGCACGGCAACGTCGATATCGGTCCGCAACATGTTGTGATTGCGTTCGCTGGTCACCAGACTCACGTCCACCTGGGGGTTGGCGGCGTGAAAGCGATGCAGGCGCGGCATCAGCCAGTAAGCGGCGAAGGCGAAGTCCGTGGCGACCTGCAGCACCTCATGTTGGTGTTGGGCGGTGATCGCGCTCAGCCCGGCATCGATGCTTTGCAAACCGGCCTGCACTTGCTCGAACAGGATCGTCCCGGCCTCGGTCAGTTCGATGCCACGGTAGATCCGGTCGAACAACCGCGTACCCAGTTGCTCTTCCAGGCGCTTGATCTGCTGGCTGATGGCCGGTTGCGTGGTGCCCAGCTCAATCGCCGCCGCCGTAAAACTTTGTTGGCGGGCCGCGGCTTCAAAGGCACGGAACAGTTCCAGGGACAGGTCACCCAAGGCGTCATACATAAGCTGTGCTTATCCTAGTCATTATCCTGCATGGGCTTTACCCCAAAACCCGGGGGCTACATGCTCAATCGCAGCAATGTCGCATAACTGCCTACTATGGAATGCCGCGAATACATGAAGCGCAAGAACATTCTTTTCATCATGGCCGATCAAATGGCCGCGCCAATGTTGCCGATCTACGGTCCTTCGCCGATCAAGCTGCCGAACCTGTCGCGCCTGGCCGCCGAGGGCGTGGTGTTCGACGCCGCCTATTGCAACAGCCCGCTGTGCGCGCCGTCGCGTTTCACGTTGGTGAGCGGCCAGTTGCCCAGCAAGATCGGCGCCTACGACAACGCGGCGGATTTTCCTGCAGACGTGCCGACCTACGCCCATTACCTGCGCCGTCTCGGCTATCGCACGGCGCTGTCCGGCAAGATGCACTTTTGCGGTCCCGACCAACTGCACGGCTACGAAGAGCGCCTGACCAGCGACATTTACCCGGCCGACTACGGCTGGGCAGTGAACTGGGACGAGCCGGACGTGCGGCCGAGCTGGTATCACAACATGTCGTCGGTGTTGCAGGCCGGCCCTTGCGTGCGCACCAACCAGCTGGATTTCGATGAAGAAGTGGTGTTCAAGGCCCAACAGTACCTGTTCGACCACATCCGCGAAGACGGTGACCAGCCGTTCTGCCTCACCGTATCGATGACCCACCCACACGACCCGTACACGATTCCCAAGGCGTTCTGGGATTTGTATGACGACAACGACATTCCGTTGCCGCAGACCCCGGCGCAAACGGACCTCGATCCACATTCCCAGCGGCTGTTGAAGGTCTATGACCTGTGGGACAAACCACTGCCTGTGGATAAGATTCGTGATGCCCGCCGCGCCTATTTCGGCGCGTGCAGCTACATTGACAGCAACGTCGGCAAGCTGCTGCAAACCCTGGAGGATACCGGTCTGCTGGACGACACGATCATCGTCTTCTCCGGCGATCATGGAGACATGCTCGGCGAAAAAGGCCTGTGGTACAAAATGCACTGGTTTGAAATGGCTGCCCGCGTACCGTTGCTCATCAGCGCGCCGGGGCAGTTCGCCAGCGGCCGGGTGGGGGCGGCGGTGTCCACCGCCGACCTGCTGCCGACCCTGGTGGAACTGGCCGGCGGTACCCTGGAACCCGGCTTGCCACTGGATGGCCGTTCGCTGGTGCCGCATCTGCAAGGGCAGGGCGGGCATGACGAAGTTTTCGGTGAATACATGGCCGAAGGCACCATCAGCCCCTTGATGATGATCCGTCGTGGCCCGTGGAAATTCATCTACAGCGAAGATGACCCGTGCCTGCTGTTCGACGTGCGCAACGATCCCAAGGAGCTGGAAGATCTCAGCCAGTCTCCCGAGCATCAAACCCTCTTCGCCGATTTTCTCGTCGAGGCGCGGGCCAAGTGGGATATTCCGGCTATTCACCAACAGGTGCTCGCCAGCCAGCGCCGCCGCCGTTTTGTCGCCCAGGCGCTGACCCTGGGCAAACTCAAGAGCTGGGACCACCAGCCGCTGGTGGACGCCAGCCAGCAGTACATGCGTAACCACATCGACCTCGACGATCTGGAGCGCAAGGCCCGTTATCCACAACCCTGCCAAAACCAATAACGTAAGGGGCACGCACATGCAAAAGTTATCCACAGTACTCACCGCTGGACTGTTGGCGTTGAGCAGTGTTTCGGCCTGGGCCGAGCAAAGCTGCGAGACCGTGAAAATGGCCGATCCGGGCTGGAGCGACATTGCCGCGACCAACGCCATCACCGGTTTCCTGTTGGACGGGATGGGCTACAAGGCCAAGGTCGATACCCTTGCGGTGCCGATTACCTTCGGTGGCCTCAAGGACGGCCAGGTGGATGTGTTCCTGGGTAACTGGATGCCGGCGCAGCAGGGTTTCTATGACAAGTTCGTGGCCACTGGCGATGTCACGCAACTGGCCAAGAACCTCGACGGCACCGAGTTCACCCTGGCGGTCCCGGACTACGTCTGGGACGCCGGTGTGCATAACTTTGCCGACCTGAACAAATTCGCCGACAAGTTCGATAAGAAGATCTACGGCATCGGCTCCGGTGCCCCGGCCAACCTCTCCCTGAAAGAAATCATCAAGACCAATGACTTCGGCATGGGCGAGTGGAAACTGGTGGAGTCCAGCGAGCAGGCGATGCTGGCGGAAGTCTCCCGGGCAGTGAAGAAACAGAAGTTCGTGACCTTCCTCGGCTGGACGCCGCACCCGATGAACGTGCAGTTGAAAATGCACTACCTCAAGGGCGGCGAGAAGTATTTCGGCGATACGGGCAGCGTCTACACCTTGACCCGCAAGGGTTATGCACAGGCCTGCCCGAACGTTGGCAAGCTGCTGACCAACCTGAGCTTCACCCAGGAAATGGAGAACAGCATCATGGCCGAGGTGGTGAACAACAAAGTCAGCAACGCCGATGCGGCCAAGGCCTGGATCAAGGCCAACCCGGCAGTGCTGGACAAGTGGCTGGACGGCGTGAAGACCCTGGATGGCAAGGATGCGTTGGCGGCGGTGAAGGCCAAGCTCTGACAGCCCCGCTGCTTTGCGGGCGCGGAGCACTGTAGAGAGGAAATCCATGTGGGAGCAAGGCTTGCCCGCGATGAAGACGACTCGGTCTTTCAGAGACCGAGGTGCCTGTTTCGCGAGCAAGCTTTGCTCCCACATAAATCCCCTCGCCACAGGGAGAACGGTGCCCGGTCCTGATACCCTTGCCCCATTCCCCCATCCTTGAGGCCCCATGGCAATCCCCACGCGCCATTCACTCTTTCCGTTCCTGAGCTGGCTGCCCCGACAGACCCGCGCCAGTGTCGGCCGCGACCTGATCGTCGGCCTGAGCGGCGCGATTCTCGCGTTGCCGCAATCCATTGCCTACGCCCTGATTGCCGGTTTGCCGCCTGAATATGGCTTGTACGCGGCGATCGTGCCGGTGCTGATCGCCTGCCTCTGGGGTTCGTCGTGGCACCTGATCTGCGGCCCTACGGCGGCAATCTCCATCGTCTTGTACGCCACCGTCAGTCCGTTGGCCGTGCCCGCCAGCCAGGACTACATCACCTTGATCCTGCTGCTGACAGTCCTGGCGGGGATTTTCCAGTGGCTGCTGGGGCTGTTGCGTTTCGGCGCGCTGGTGAATTTCGTCTCCCACTCGGTGGTGCTGGGTTTCACCCTGGGGGCGGCGGTGGTGATCGCATTGGGGCAGTTGCCGAACCTGCTGGGCCTCGATTTGCCCAATGAAGCCACGGCATTGAAGGGCCTGCTGATGTTGGTCAGCCATATCGAGGCTGTGGATAAACCGTCATTGCTGCTGGGATTGGGCACGCTGCTCCTGGGCGTGGTGCTCAAGCGCCTGCTGCCGCGCTGGCCGAGCCTGTTGATAACTTTAATCATCAGCAGCCTGGTGGTCTGGCTGTGGCCGGCGATGTTCGGGCATGTGGCGCTGGTCAGCGCCTTCGCCGGGCGCCTGCCGCCGCTGACGCTGCTGCCGCTGGACCTGGAACTGATCCTGCGCTTGCTGCCCGGGGCCGTCGCGGTGGGCATGCTCGGGCTGGTCACCAGCTTGTCCATCGCCCGTTCGTTGTCGGTACGTTCCGGGCAATTGCTCGATGCGAATCAGGAGGTGAGGGCGCAGGGGCTTTCCAACCTCGTTGGCGGATTTTTCTCCGGATCCTTGTCGGCCGGTTCCTTCACCCGTTCCGGCCTCAGCTATGAAGCCGGGGCCTGCTCGCCCCTGGCCGGGGTGTTCTCGGCCTTGTGGGTGGCGTTGTTTGCGGTCGCCGGGGCGAAACTGATCGCGCACATCCCGATTCCGGCCATGGCCGGCAGCATCCTGCTGATCGCCTGGGGGCTGGTGGACCACCGTGGTATCCGGGCGTTGTACCGCGTAAGCCGCGCCGAATTCATGGTGATGAGCCTGACCTGCCTGGCCACGTTGCTGCTGGAACTGCAAACCGCCATCTACGCCGGTGTACTGGCTTCGCTGTTCTTCTACCTCAAGCGCACCTCACAGCCGCGGGTGCAGCACTTTCGCGAGGGGGAGGCGGAGATCCTGCGGGTGGGTGGCTCGATCTTTTTCGGCGCCAGCCATTACCTGCAAGTACGCCTGCAACGGCTGCAGGCGCAGCGGGTGGTCATCGATGCCCAGCAGATCAACTTCATCGATTATTCCGGGGTGGAAATGCTCCACCAGGAAGCCCGGCGCCTACGCGCCCAGGGGCGTAGCCTGACCTTGCGCAAGGCCAGGCCCCAGGTGGTGGAGGAGTTGTTGAAGCTGGAGGGACCGGAGCATTGCCCGATCCATTTTGAGGATTGAACTGATTCAACCCTGTAGGAGCTGCCGAAGGCTGCGATCTTCTTTCATGTGCGACTCAATTGTCTGGGGCAAGATCGCAGCCTCGTTGCACTCGACAGCTCCTACGCAGTTCCTACAGCGCCAATTGGCGGCGCAACTCGGCCAGCACCGGCGCGGTGTCCGGGCGTACCCCGCGCCACAGGTAGAACGCTTCGCCCGCCTGCTCGGCCAACATGCCCAGGCCATCCATCGCCACCGCCGCACCGTGTTCGCTGGCCCAACGGCAGAATGAGGTCGGTTCCTTGCCATACATCATGTCGTAGCAGACCGTTTTGCCGGGCTCGATCAAGCTGGCGGCAATCGGCGGTACATCCCCCGACAGGCTCGCGGAGGTGGCGTTGATGATCAGGTCCACCGGCTCTTGCAGCCAATCGAAGCCACTGGCCGAGACCGGGCCCAGGTCGGCGAACGACTTGGCCAGCCCTTCGGCTTTTTCCACCGTGCGGTTGGCGATGATCACCGAGGCCGGCGCTTCGGCCAGCAGCGGCTCCAGCGCGCCGCGCACCGCGCCGCCGGCCCCTAGCAACAGGATGCGCTTGCCCTGGAGGCTGAAGCCGGCGTTGACGGTCAGGTCCCGGACCAGCCCGGCGCCGTCGGTGTTGTCACCCAACAGGCGGCCGTCGGCCAGTTTGCTCAACGTATTGACCGCCCCGGCCCGCTGGGCCCGCTCGGTCAGGGTGTCGGCCAGGCGGAAGGCGTCTTCCTTGAACGGCACCGTGACGTTTGCCCCACGGCCCTCGCGGAAAAATGCCCGGGCGCAACCGGAGAAATCCTCCAGCGGTGCCAGCAGCGTGCTGTAGTCCAGGGTTTGCCCGGTCTGCTCGGCAAACAGGCGATGGATCAACGGCGACTTGCTGTGGCCGATCGGGTTACCCATTACAACGTAGCGATCCATGGAATATCCCCGTTCAGGCCTTCGCCAGCCAATCGCGATCCTGCAGGAAGTACTCGGTCAGCCGTGCCTCTTCGCTTCCCGGCTCGGCTTTCCAGTCATAGCCCCAGCGTACTTGCGGCGGCAGGGACATCAGGATCGACTCGGTACGTCCGCCCGATTGCAGCCCGAACAGGGTGCCGCGGTCGTAGACCAGGTTGAATTCCACGTAGCGCCCACGGCGAAATTCCTGGAATTCCCGTTGCTTGGCGGTGAACGCGTCATGCTTGCGGCGACGCACGATGGGCAGGTAGGCGTCGATATAGGCGTCGCCGATGGCGCGAATGAAGGCGAAGCAGGTGTCGAAACCCCACTCGTTCAGGTCGTCGAAAAACAGGCCGCCGATGCCCCGGGGCTCGTTGCGATGCTTGAGGTGGAAGTAGCTGTCGCACCAGGCCTTGTAGCGCGGGTACACCTCGGGGCCGAACGGCGCGCAGGCTTGCTCGGCGACGCGGTGCCAATGCACGCAATCCTCTTCTACGCCGTAGTAAGGGGTCAGGTCGAAGCCACCGCCAAACCACCAGACCGGCTCTTCGCCTTCCTTTTCGGCGATGAAGAAACGCACGTTGGCGTGGGAGGTCGGCACGTGTGGGTTGTGCGGGTGGATCACCAGCGACACGCCCAAGGCTTCGAAGCCGCGCCCGGCCAGTTCCGGCCGATGGGCGCTGGCCGAGGGTGGGAGGCCGCTGCCAAAGACGTGGGAAAAGTTGACGCCGCCCTTTTCGATCACCGTGCCGTTTTCGATCACCCGCGTGCGACCGCCACCCCCGGCCGGCCGGGTCCAGGCATCTTCGACGAAGCGCGTGCCGCCGTCCTCGGCTTCCAGGGTGGCGCAGATGCGGTCTTGCAGGTCGAGCAGATAGGCTTTCACGGCCTCGGTACGAGTGGACATGACGTCACCTTGATCAGGGCTACGCTACGCGGCGTATAGCGGGCCGGTGGCAAATGGGCGCACAGGATACCACCGCACTTGCCCACGCCACAGTTGACGACGGTCAAGCTTAGGAGTCCGATAGCAGGCTTGGTAAAAAGTCTGCGACAAGGAGAAAGTGAAGATGGCCAAACGTATCCAGTTCAGTTCCCACGGCGGTCCCGAAGTACTCGAGTATGTCGACTATCAGCCGGCCGAGCCGGGCCCGCAGCAGGTACGCGTCAGCAACAAGGCAATCGGCCTGAATTTCATCGACACCTACTACCGCAGCGGTCTTTATCCGCCACCGGCGCTGCCTTCGAGCCTGGGCGCCGAGGGTGCGGGCGTGGTCGAGGCCATCGGTCCCGGTGTCACGCGGTTCAAGGTCGGCGACCGGGTGGCGTATGGCAGCGGACCGCTGGGGGCCTACAGCGATGTGCATGTGTTGCCCGAAGCCAACCTGGTGCATCTGCCCGAATCCATCAGTTTCGAACAGGCCGCCGGCGTGATGCTCAAGGGCCTGACCGTGCAATACCTGTTGCGCCAGACCTACGAACTCAAGGGTGGCGAAACCATCCTGTTCCATGCCGCCGCCGGTGGCGTGGGCTCCTTGGCCTGCCAGTGGGCCAAGGCCTTGGGCGTGAAGCTGATCGGTACCGTCAGCTCGCCGGAAAAAGCCGCCATCGCCAAATCCCACGGCGCCTGGGAAACCATCGACTACAGCAAGGAAAACGTCGCACAGCGCGTGCTGGAATTGACTGACGGCAAGAAGGTGCCCGTGGTGTACGACGGCGTTGGCAAGGACACCTGGTTGACCTCCCTGGACAGCGTCGCCCCCCGTGGCCTGGTGGTGAGCTTCGGCAATGCCTCGGGGGCGGTGGAGGGTGTGAACCTGGGGATTCTTTC
Organism: Pseudomonas sp. Van50; assembly: GCF_055390755.1. Lineage (NCBI taxonomy): Bacteria > Pseudomonadati > Pseudomonadota > Gammaproteobacteria > Pseudomonadales > Pseudomonadaceae > Pseudomonas > Pseudomonas sp. Van50. The sequence goes on from NZ_AP024343.1 coordinate 76,843, forward strand.
GGCCAAGGGCTCGCTGTACGTCACCCGCCCGACCCTGGCGACGTACGCCAACAATGCCGAAAACCTGCAGCGCATGGCCGATGAACTGTTCGGGATGATCAGTAGCGGCAAGCTCACGGTGGACATCAACCAGCGTTATCCATTGGCGGAAGCGGCCAAGGCCCAGACCGAGCTGTCGGCGCGGCGCACGACGGGGTCGACCATTCTCCTGCCCTGAGATTTGGTGGTTCAGATTGTTTGAAAACCTGTGGGAGCGAGCTTGCTCGCGATAGCGGTGCGTCAGTCAACATCAATGCTGGCTGATCTGATGCCATCGCGAGCAAGCTCGCTCCCACAAGGGTTTTGCAGTGTCCACAGATCCGGCATTCGCCACAAATTCCTGTGGGAGCGAGCTTGCTCGCGATAGCGGTGTGTCAGTCGATATCAATACTGGCTGACCTGACGCCATCGCGAGCAAGCCCGCTCCCACAGTGGTTTTGTGCAAGATGCAGAGTTTGTATCCGGGCTCAGTCCGGGCGCACGACCTTGCCAGTAGCCAGGTCACGAATCACGCTGGGGTTCTTGCGCCCGCCCAGGTTGCCGCCGAGCACCAGATCGATCTGCCCACGGAAATATTGCTCGACGCGAATCCGCGTGCGCGCCGCCGGGCGTCCTTGGGGGTTGGCCGAGGTGGACACCAGCGGCCCGACCAACGAGCACAAGTCGCGCACGGTGGGATGATCGCTGACCCGCAGCGCGACGGTGTCGTGCACGCCGGTGATCCATTCCGGCAGCAGGTTCTGGTGCGGCACCAGCCAGGTGTTGGGGCCCGGCCAGGTGCTGGCCATGCGGTCCATCCAGGTTTCGGGGAAGTCTTCGAACAGGAAGTCGAACTGGTGGATGTTGTCAGCCACCAGGATCAGGCCTTTGTCGGGCAGCCGCGACTTGATCGCCAGCAGGCGCTCCACCGCCTCCTCGTTCCACGGGTCACAACCCAGGCCCCAGACCGCTTCGGTTGGATAGGCAATCACCGCCCCGGCGCGAATTTCTCGCGCGGCTTGTTGCACACGCCAACTGTTGACCATGAAAGTTTCTCCCGCAACGCAAATAAGGCTGTGGGCAGTTTACCGATCTTCCCCATAAAACCTAGCGTGCAAACCAGCGCCCGTTGTCACAGGTGGCGCGTCCTTCCATTTCCAGCTCGGTCAACGCCGCCAACACTTTGGGCAAGCCCCAGCCGCTGGCGTCGGCCAATGCCTCGCTGCTCAACGGCGCAGCGTGCAGCAGGCGCAGCAGCGGATGGGTCACCGGCTCAGGCGTCGCGGCCAGCGGCAACTGCTGCCAACCGCGCAACGCTTCGAGGATGTGCTCGACGGTTTCCACCAGCGCCGCACCGTCGCGGATCAGCTGATGGCAGCCCCGGGCGCCAGGGTGATGGATCGATCCAGGAATGGCATACACCTCGCGGCCCTGTTCCGCCGCCAGTCGGGCGGTGATCAGCGAGCCGCTGGCGACACTGGCTTCCACCACCAGCACCCCCAGGGACAAGCCGCTGATGATTCGGTTGCGGCGCGGAAAGTTGCTGGCGTGGGGCGCCGCGTCCAACGGAAACTCCGACAGCACCGCGCTGCCTTGGGCAATCATCGCGTCCGCCAGCCGACGATTGCGCTGTGGATAAAAATTTTCCAGGCCGGTGCCCAACACGCCGACGGTGCGCCCGCCAACGTCCAGCGCCGCCTGATGGGCCGCCGCATCGATGCCCAAGGCCAGGCCGCTGGTGATGACAAAACCGGCCCCGGCCAGGCTGCGGGAAAACGCCGCCGCAGTGTCCATGCCCGGCCGCGAGGCCCGGCGACTGCCGACCATCGCCAGCTGCGGTTTTTCCAGAATAGTGGCATCGCCCGCGACGAACAGCAGCGGTGGCGCGTCGCTGATCTGTGCCAGCAGCGCCGGGTAGTCGGGTTGGTCCCACATCAGTAAATGCTGGCCCGCACGCTCTAGCCAGGCCAATGCATGGGCGGCGCCGTCACGCACATCCGGGTTGCGTCGCGCCTCGGCGCAGGCGATGGGCAAGCCCAGTGCTCGCCAGGCACTCGCCGGTGCACTGATGGCTTTGGAGGCCGAGCCGAAGGCCTCCATCAGGGTCATGAAACGCTTGGGACCGAGTTCCGGCAAGCGGTGAAGACGTAGCCGGGCCTCCAGTTCCGCAGGGGAAACCGGAGCAGATTCAGGTAATGACATGCGATCATCCTTGACCGTTATGAGCCCCGTACAAACGGGAACAAGCTGTGGATAACTCTGTTGGTAACTTGTGAGACCCGTTATGGATTACGGACCTTGTCCAGCACCGACAGCGAGCGCGAGGCGTACAGCACCAAGCCGTAGCTGAGCTTGTCGTAAGTGCGGAACACCATCAGCAGGCCGGCCCGCTCATCGGGGATTTTCACCGGCTCGCCAGTGATGCGGTCGCGCACGGTTTCACCGGTCTTCATCACCGCCAGTACGTTGCCTTCGATCAGCCCATCGCGGCGGCCCTTGTTCAGGGTGACCACGTCCAGCGCGCCGATCTGGGTCACGCCCCGGGGCACGTCCAGGATCAACCCGTTGATGTCCGATTTTGGCGCGCTGGGCATGAAGGTCGAATTGATCGAGCGCTCTTCGCCGCTGAACAGGCGATCACCCAGGCGCACTTCCTGGGTGGTGCGTTGCAGGGCCAGGGTGGTGACATCGCCCTCGGTGGCGACCACTTCGCCGCCGCCGATGTCGTCGGCGTTGATACCCAGAAATTCCTTGGTCTCGGGGTCGGTGTAGACCTTGCCCTGGCGGAAGATGCCGTAGGCCGACTGGTTCGAGTCGAATGTGCCACGGGCGAAGACCCGATCCCCCATGCCGCTGAGCACCCGCTCGGCATTGCCGGCGACGACGTAGGGCGCCTTGTCGAAATCCTCAGGCGTGTCGACGATGCGGTTGCTCAGCAGGAAGCTGTTGATGGCTTGCAGCGGAATGCTCGGGATGGCGTCGGCCACCGGCGAACTGCGAATGCGTGGCGACAGCTTGATGGTGCCGCGGGAGGCGCCGCGATTGAGGGTCAGGCGCGGCTGGCCGTTGACGTAGACCAGGGACAGGGTATCGCCCGGATAGATCAGGTTGGGGTTTTCGATCTGCGGGTTGGCCTGCCAGAGTTCGGGCCATTTCCACGGCTCGCGCAGGTATTTGCCGGAAATGTCCCACAATGTGTCCCCCGTCACCACCGTGTATTGCTGGGGAAAACCTTCCCGAAGTTGCACTTGCCCATGCGCGATACCGGCCGAAGCCAGGAGCAGCAGGGCGAGTAGTGATTTCCTCATGCGGTGAATCCCTTTATTATGTGCGTTCGCGTAAAACGCCAGAGCCCCCGTGGCTCGCTGCCCTGCGGAGCTGTTTTCCCCAAGGGCAACGTTTTACAACGGTAGCCTGCATCCCAAGACACGCCAGGCCAGCCACCCGACTTTACCTCACACGTGCATTTATCAAGCTTATGGCCATTTTGAACATTCTCGAATTTCCGGACCCGCGCCTGCGCACGATCGCCAAACCGGTGGCCGTAGTGGACGACGAAGTGCGTCAGTTGGTCGATGACATGTTTGAAACAATGTATGAGGCGCCAGGCATCGGCCTCGCCGCGACCCAGGTCAACGTGCACAAGCGTATCGTCGTGATGGACCTTTCCGAAGACCGCAGCGAGCCGCGGGTGTTCATCAACCCCGAGTTCGAAACCCTGACCGACGAGATGGACCAGTACCAGGAAGGCTGCCTTTCGGTGCCAGGCTTCTATGAAAACGTCGACCGTCCGCAGAAGGTCAAGATCAAGGCCCTGGACCGTGACGGCCAGCCGTATGAACTGATCGCCGAAGGCTTGCTGGCGGTGTGCATCCAGCACGAGTGCGACCACCTCAACGGCAAGCTGTTCGTGGATTACCTGTCTACCCTCAAGCGTGACCGGATCAAGAAAAAACTGGAAAAACTTCATCGCCAGAATGCTTGATGCCTCCTTTCAAAGGCTTGCCACGGCAAGCCTTTTTCTTTTTGCGACCGCTTTGTAATTGAGAGCTTCCCATGACTGAGCCCCTGCGCATCGTCTTTGCCGGCACTCCCGAATTTGCCGCCGAACACCTCAAGGCCCTGCTGGCCAGCCCCCACGACATCGTCGCGGTCTACACCCAGCCGGACCGGCCGGCCGGTCGCGGGCAAAAACTGATGCCCAGCCCGGTCAAGCAGCTTGCCCTGGAACACGGCATCCAGGTGTTGCAGCCACCGACCCTGCGGGACGCGCAGGCCCAGGCCGAACTGGCGGCGCTGCAGCCGGACTTGATGGTGGTGGTCGCCTACGGCCTGATCCTGCCCCAAGTGGTGCTGGATATCCCGCGCCTGGGCTGCATCAACAGTCACGCCTCGCTGCTGCCGCGCTGGCGCGGCGCCGCGCCGATCCAGCGTGCGGTGGAAGCCGGCGATGCCGAGAGCGGCGTGACGGTGATGCGCATGGAAGCCGGCCTGGACACCGGGCCGATGCTGCTCAAGGTCAGCACCCCCATCAGCGCCGACGACACCGGTGGCAGCCTGCACGACCGCCTCGCGCTCATCGGCCCGCCCGCCGTGGTCGAGGCCATTGCCGGCCTGGCTGCCGGCACGCTGGAAGGTGAAGTGCAGGATGACAGCCTCGCCACCTACGCGCACAAATTGAACAAGGACGAAGCCCGTATCGACTGGAGCCGCCCAGCCATCGAGCTGGAGCGCCTGGTGCGGGCCTTCAACCCGTGGCCGATCTGCCACAGCACCTTGAACGGCGAAGCCCTGAAAGTGCTGGCGGCCAATTACGCCGAAGGGAAGGGCGCACCGGGTGAAATCCTCAGCGCCAGCAAGGACGGTCTCGTCGTTGCCTGCGGTGAGCAGGCGCTGTGCCTGACGCGCCTGCAACTGCCCGGTGGCAAGGCGCTGAACTTCAGCGACCTGTTCAACAGCCGCCGTGAGAAATTTGCCGTCGGCACCGTCCTCGGCCAAGCGACGGACGCCTCATGAACCCGCGTCTGGCCGCCGCCAAGGCCCTTGCCGCGGTACTCAGCGGGAAAGCCTCGCTGAACAGTTCCCTGCCGACCCAACTGGACAAGGTGGAAGACCGTGATCGCGGTTTCACCCAGGACCTGGCATTCGGCACCGCCCGCTGGCAGCCGCGGCTGTCGGCCCTGGCGGCCAAGCTGTTGCAGAAGCCGTTCAAGGCCGCCGATGCCGACGTCGAAGCGCTGCTGCTGGTGGGGCTCTATCAACTGCTCTACACCCGTGTCCCGGCCCACGCTGCCATCGGCGAAACCGTGGGCTGCGCCGACAAGCTGAAAAAGCCCTGGGCCAAGGCCCTGCTCAATGCCGTGTTGCGCCGTGCCCAACGGGAAAGCGAAACCCTGCTGGCCGAGCTGGAACACGACCCGGTGGTGCGCACCGCCCACCCGCGATGGTTGCAGAAATCCCTGAAGGCCTTCTGGCCCGAACAATGGGAAGCCATCTGTGCGGCCAACAACGCCCATCCGCCGATGATCCTGCGGGTCAATCGTCGCCACCATACCCGCGACGCCTACTTGGCGTTGCTGGGTGAGGCGGGTATCCCGGCCATCCCGTGCCAGTACAGTCGCGACGGTATTGTGTTGGAAACCCCGGGTGACGTACGTGCGTTGCCGGGCTTCGCCGAAGGCTGGATCAGCGTCCAGGACGAAGCCGCGCAACTGGCCGCCGACCTGCTGGAGCTGGCGCCCGGGCAACGGGTACTGGACGCCTGCTGCGCGCCCGGTGGCAAAACCTGTCACATCCTCGAGGTCGAGCCGAAGCTGGCCGGCGTGGTGGCGGTGGACCTGGAGGCCAAGCGCCTGGTGCGGGTCAAGGAAAACCTCGAACGGCTGGGCCTCGACGCCCAACTGATCGCCGCCGACGGCCGCGACACCGCAACTTGGTGGGACGGCAAACCGTTCCAGCGCATCCTGCTGGACGCGCCGTGCTCGGCCACCGGGGTGATCCGTCGCCACCCGGACATCAAGCTCACCCGCCAGCCGGACGACATCGTCGCGCTGGCCACGTTGCAAGGCGAACTGCTCGATGCTCTGTGGCAAACCCTCGAAGTGGGCGGCATGTTGCTCTACGCCACCTGTTCGACCTTGCCCACCGAGAACACCGAAGTGATCGAGGCCTTCCTCGCCCGCACCCCGGGCGCCCGGGAACTGGACATCGCCAGCCAGGCCGGCCTGAAGCAGCCCCATGGCCGCCAGTTGCTGGCCCAGGAAGGCGGGCACGACGGCTTCTACTACGCCAAGCTGATCAAGATCGCCGCCGCACGCGGTTAAGACCGATTCGATAGGAGTGACTGGATGAAAATCATCATCCTCGGCGCAGGGCAGGTCGGCGGTTCGCTGGCGGAACATCTGGCCAGCGAGGCCAACGACATCACCGTGGTCGACACCGACGGCGAACGCCTGCGCGACCTTGGCGATCGCCTCGACATCCGCACGGTACAAGGCCGGGGCTCGTTGCCCACGGTGCTGCGCCAGGCCGGTGCCGACGATGCCGACATGCTGGTGGCCGTAACCAACAGCGACGAAACCAACATGGTCGCCTGCCAGGTCGCCCACACCCTGTTCCACACCCCGACCAAAATCGCCCGGGTGCGCGAGGCCGCCTACCTGACCCGTGCCGACCTGTTCGACAACGAAGCGATCCCGGTGGACGTGCTGATCAGCCCCGAGCAGGTGGTGACCAACTACATCAAGCGCCTGATCGAGCACCCCGGCGCCCTGCAGGTGATCGACTTCGCCGAAGGCAAGGCCCAACTGGTGGCGGTCAAGGCCTACTACGGTGGGCCGCTGGTGGGCCAGCAACTGCGCCAATTGCGCGAACACATGCCGAACGTGGAGACCCGGGTCGCGGCGATTTTCCGCCGGGACCGGCCGATCCTGCCCCAGGGCGATACGGTGATCGAAGCCGATGACGAAGTGTTTTTCATCGCCGCCAAGGCGAATATTCGCGCGGTGATGAGCGAAATGCGCCGCCTCGACGAGAACTACAAGCGCATCGTCATCGCCGGTGGCGGGCAGATCGGCGAGCGCCTGGCCGAAGCCATCGAAAGCCGCTACCAGGTCAAGATCATCGAGATGAACCCGGCCCGCTGCCGCTACCTCTCGGACACCCTCGACAGCACCGTGGTGCTGCAAGGCAGCGCCTCCGACCGCGACCTGCTGCTGGAAGAAAACATCGCCGACGCCGACATCTTCCTGGCCCTGACCAACGACGACGAAGCCAACATCATGTCGTCGCTGCTGGCCAAGCGCCTTGGGGCGAGGAAAGTGATGACCATCATCAACAACCCGGCCTACGTCGACCTGATCCAGGGCGGCGACATCGACATCGCCATCAGCCCGCAACTGGCGACCATCGGCACCTTGCTCGCCCACGTGCGCCGCGGCGACATCGTCAGCGTCCACTCCCTGCGCCGCGGCGCGGCCGAAGCCATCGAAGCCATTGCCCACGGCGATGCCAAGTCCAGCAAAGTGATCGGCAAAGCCATCCGCGACATCGGCCTGCCACCCGGCACCACCATCGGCGCAATCATCCGCGACGAAGAAGTCCTGATCGCCCACGACGACACCACGATCAAGACCGGCGACCATGTCATCCTGTTCCTGGTGGACAAGAAGCACATTCGCGATGTCGAGAAGCTGTTCCATGTGGGGTTGAGTTTCTTCTGATCTGGGATGTGCAGTGACAGAAAGGGCCTCATCGCGAGCAAGCTCGCTCCCACAGAGGATCGCCATTGCTCACAAATGCAGTGAGCAACCCCAACCCCCTGTGGGAGCGAGCTTGCTCGCGATAGCTATCTAGCAGCCAACCGATCAACCCCTGACACAACAGATAAGGACGCCGTCATGCTCGACTCCCTGGAAAAAATGCTCGCCAAAGGCATGGATAACGCCCTGCTGCGCTTCGGCCTGGGCAAAGGCTACCTGGACCTCGGCGAATTCCCCCGCGCCGCCGAACACTTCCAACGCTGCGTCGAACTCGACCCCAAGTATTCAGCCGCCTGGAAACTACTGGGCAAGGCCCACCAAGGCCAAGGCGACCTACCAGCCGCCCGCCAAGCCTGGGAACAAGGCCTCGAAGCTGCCCGCGCCCACGGCGACAAGCAGGCGGAAAAAGAAATGACCGTGTTCCTCAAAAAGCTGGATCGCCACCACTGACTTTGCACAAAACCGCTTTTTGTGGCGAGGGAGCTTGCTCCCGCTTGAGTGCGAAGCACTCACAAAAAAGCCCACCTCCCAATCCACTGCCGATCCGCTGAAAGCTCAGACGGCGCAAAATCTGTGGGAGCAAAGCTTGCTCGCGATAGCGGTAGATCAGCCAAACCGGTTGTCGACTGACCTACCCCAAACGCCAGCAAGTTTTGCTCCCACAGGTTTGTGGCTTAACTGACTGGTATTCCCCCGCTCCCCAATCCACCAAGCTGAATGATTTGAATCCAATCCGCCCGTTGTAGAGAATCGCCACCTTAGCCCCAAAAGGATGCGGGTTATGAAGTTCGAAGGGACTTTCCAATACAGGGGCAATCACGGGATCTTCTTCAACGTCTCGCGGGTTACCCTTGACAGCAACGGTATGCCTGATCTGCCGCGCGCCGTTCTTCATCAGAAGGCGGACGAAATCGACAAGCAAATCCGCGAATTGATGGCGCTCCGTGACACGCTCCGGCATGTCGCCGAGTGCCCGCGCCTTCGCATATGGAATGCCCCACCTTCAAACTGCTCATGGAGGCCGCGGGAAAGGCGATGCCCGTGAGGAAGAATTTCACGAGCAAGCGACGGTAGGTTTCGGAGACTACATTCGAACACTCAGTGAAATCAGCGGCCGGATGGCCATGGGATCCGCACTGATCTCTACGTAACTGGACGAGAGCCATTGAATAGCTATCATCATAAGTACCTGTGTATCCATACGCTGAAACTCATTGCAGCGTAGGAGGCACACAGCGGCAAGGCATGGATGTCAAGTAAGCATTTGGCCCATTCCTTAACATCCTTTGGATGGAGCTAGATGATGAATAGAATCAGTCTCTCGGCATGCGCACTCTATTTGATCAGCACTTCAGCATACGCAGGTATTGAATGGAAAGTCGTCGACTCATTTAGATTGATAGACTATAGCGGAGCAAACTCGAGATTCGAGATATCCAATAAAGAAACAGCCTATGACTTCGTCACATCCAGACTTTCAAATCGAGATAGCGAAAACTTACCCCCATAAACAGATCTCGTCTAAATAATCCCAAGAAAGACTACTTCTTCCCTACCCACCAAACCGTCTCCGCCAAATTGGTTACGCCGCCTGCGGGCGATTGCGTCTGGCAATATCAAACACTTGTCACGACTATTAAGTGCACCGAAACTCTAACCTTTGAGGCTTTGACGCAATTTGGAGAAGGCAATGCCACACTCAGAGTTAAAGCCCTGTCAAGCAACTATTCTGACGAGACCTTCGTTGTGGTGAGAGATAGGTTGATTCTCGGCCTGGGCGACTCCTTTGCGTCGGGCGAGGGAAATCCAGACATTCCCACCAAGGCCAGCCAAAGCGGGCTGATTTTTATGGCGGAAAACAATAGGGAAATATATAGCACCGGTAGATGGATGAAATTCACTGATCTATGGGTACAAAAAAAAGCGCAGTGGTTTGATAGGCAATGCCATCGTTCCATGCTCAGTCAGCATGTGCTTGCTGGTTTGCGCTTGGCCAATTTTAATGACAAGGAGAGCGTCACCTTATTGCCTTTGGCATGCTCTGGAGCCGAAGTTCTTGATGGTATTTTATTGCCACAGAAGAACCCTCCTGGAGGAGGCGCTTATGTAAACGACTCGCAGATAAACCTTGCAGTAAAAAGCCTCTGCCGCACCGGAGAACTAACAATCGATACTCAAACATTTTATCGAGGCTACACCGGTTCAGGAGTCATGAAGAAAGTTCAAGGTAAGATCTATAAATGCCAAGGCGAATTACGTGTCCCAGATGCGATATTACTCAGTATTGGTGGAAATGATGTAGGTTTCGCCCCGTCGATCGCATGGGCAACAATTCCTAGTGATGGGCGACACTTCTTTGGCACTCGCGCAGTAAACATAACCAACAAGGTAATCGATCCTGTCTGCCCGAAAGAAACCGGACAAAAAATCTGCAAGAAAAATAAGCCAGTGGGAATCGACAGAATAAAATACTGGCTTCCAAAATATTACGAGTACCTCTCGCAGCAGCTTTCCAGCGTAGGACTATCAAAAAACCAGAACAACATATATCTCACCGCGTATCCAAACCCAATCTACATTGAAGATGGACAGACATTATGTGGAAAAGAACGAAGCGCCGATCTTGTTGAGCAAGCTAGGAGCAGAATTCCCTTATTCATGAGGCCTGCAGTTTGGGAGATGCAGATTACCCAAGGTGAAATAGGTGACATCAAAAAAGGTCTCATTGATCCACTTTATCAAGAAATGAAATCAGCCGCTCAGAATCACAATTGGAACTTCATTGAGGGCCATCTTGAAAGAATTAAATCACATGGAATCTGTGCCGATTATGTAAGGAAGGAATATTACACTGATAAGCATGGAAAACGGCATGCGATCCCGTTGTATCCGCATATCCGGAAGGGTGCTTGGTATCCTGCTGGGCCATGGGAAGAATGGGCCTATGATCCAAACCGCACTCGTTGGTTCCGCAACACTAATGACTCGGTGCTTTTCCAGAACGACGAGTCGGAGTCTGTGATGAACGGAGCGTTTCATCCCGACTATCGCGCGCATGCAGTCATGGCGGATCAAATTTACGATTCGGTGAGCAAAGCCTGGGTAACCCAGCTGCCGATGGCCACCAAGTAACCTGAAGCGCGGGCGTGGCTTGTAGTGGACACTCCAAGCTGCGTGCCGTGCACTCTGCACGAAGCTCCCCCAGCACTGGCACATGAACAGCTTTGCCGAACCCGCCGCCTCGATAATGTGAGCCGCCCGCCGGTAAGCGTCCGCCGCATACACTTTGCACTTCTAAACGTGCGACCACTGATGCGGCAGTAACTCCGTAATCTCACTCGCTCGCAGCATCGGCAGACGAGTTAGATCTTCCTTTTGCTAGATGAAAGGGCAGCAGCCTTGCAGTGTGTAGGAGTGGGAACGGCGCTTTGCTGCCCGAGCCAGGGTATGTTGGTGGCTTTCAGGGATAAAGTGGTTACCCTCTCCTTTTTTTCTACTGCTTTGAGTGTCTAAGCGCCATAGTTGCTTCTGGCAGAGATAGCGCCAACCCCGCTGGGGTTTTTCCACGTTTCATTAGCGAGCCTCCAAGCCCTTGTGTATGCGCATTGTAGTGCTGGCCCTGGTCCTCACGCTGTTCGGCTGCGCTACCGCGTCGGACCCGCCGACGGGCGAGGGTGGCGATTGGCGGTCCTTCTACGTGGTGAATCATGGCCTGCATACCGGGTTGGTCATTGCGCGCCCCGATCTACTTCAGGTGCTTCCCGCACTGGCCGAAGCGTTCAGCGACGGCGACTTCGTTGAGTTCGGCTGGGGTGACGAGGACTTTTACCGAGCCCCACAGGCCACCTTGAGCCTCGCCCTGCGAGCCTTGTTCGGGTCGACGGCAACCGTGCTGCATGCGGTCAAGATTGACGGGGACCCCAGGCAGCGTTTCGCCGCAAGCGAGGTCATCGAAGTGCGGGTGACGGAGGACGGCTACCAACGACTGCTCGCGTTCGTGGCCAGGACCTTCACCCACTCAGCGACGGGCACCTTGGTGGTGCTCGGGCCTGGGCTGTATGGAGAGAGCCGGTTCTACCAGGCCGAGGGTCGCTATTCGCTGTTTTATACCTGCAATACCTGGGTCGCAGAGGCGCTGGCCGCGAGCAGTTGCCCAATGTCGCCTACAGCGGTGATTACGGCGGGGAACGTTATGTCGCAGTTGCGTCGGGCGACAGTGGTCGGTGCATCCTGCCTGGCTACCCGCTAACCCGTGCCTGACGGTGGGTGTGTATTTCAGTGATGCTGGCATCCAGTTCCAGTGAAGGTGACCCACCCAAAATCCTGTTTGCGAAATTGCATCCCACGTGTATCAGAAGTAAATCCGTCCCCCTATTTTTTAGTAAAAATCGTAATAAAGCGCCCACTCCCCAGTTTCGTTGTGCTTCCAGAACATCAGGCTCCCACTGTCGACCACATTCAGATTGATCTTCGCGTCCGATGAGATCTGGAACACAAACTCGAAGCCTTCACCCGGATCAACACCCGACTGGCAAAACGAAGGGTAACCGCCGAACTTGTGTTCATAGGTGTGGGTGACCAAGTCGTAATAGCTCTGTATCTCGCCCGCGCGTTCCAGCGTGAGGATTGCTTGCTCAAGGTCCTCCGGGACACCACCGCCATCCCACAGTGGAAAGTCCTCCGGCACCGCTTGCGCTTTCAGCGGGAAGGGTTTGAGAAACGCACCTGCCACCGGCAAAGACTTGCGCACCAACACATCATCCGGCCCATATTCGCGGATGACCCAATTATTCCCCATGGGCTCAAAGTGCTCGGGGAACGGGTTTGAAATGAACACCGTCAATATACGAACTCCCGCCAGCAGCGGGCTGTGGATGGGCAGGGCAGGCAGGTAAAACTGCGCATAGGGGAGCAACGGTTGCCCCGCCTGATTGGTGGGTACACTTTCATCAGGCCGGAACAGGAAGACGTTGCCCAGCCAGCTTTCTTCATCGGTGCCGGCAGGACGAAAGCCGCCGGCAATGAGCTTCACGGCGGGGCGGGCCAGGCGTTGCTTGATTTCCTGGATTTCCATGGCGATGTAAACCTCCTTTTTACTACAGGCATTAAGGCCGCAGATGGGCAGTGTACGAGAGTGGATAGCAGCGCTTTTTTGCCCAGGCTAGGCCGCATTAGCTTCCTTCACGGATGAGGGTGGGCCCTCCTCTAGCTCCCTGGGCCAATGACTTTCCCGAGGGCTCCTAGCGTACCTGAGTGTCATCGATACCGGCTCGGCCAGTGGTAAGGAAACGATAGGGCCCGAGGGCAAGGCTGCAAAGTCGGCGGATTCTGGTGCAGTTGCAGGCAAAGACGCGGGGATAGGTGGCTTGGAGGTGCAGTGCTTAGGTCCTGGCTTGGCCCACAGATGGTGGGGAAGCAGGAGCAAGCATTCATGCGAATGCTTTTGAAGGGGTGGATCTGAAATAATTCTGTCCCCTTATTTGCCCTCAGTTACGCCGGGCGACAGCGGTCGGTGCATCCTGCCTGGCTACCCGCTAACCCGTGCCTGACAGCTGGGGTGTATTCCAGCGAATGTGACCCACCCAAAATCCTGTTTGCGAAGTTGCACCCCGCGTGACCATCCGTATTCGTTCCCATTCGACCAGCCAATCAGGCATTGGCCAATACCCGCCGAAGAAGCGACCGGCAGAGAACGGCTATAGGAGGCCGATTAAGTCGGTCTGGCTTTCTCCTGGCTTGATAGACGAGTTCCCATAGACTGTTACTCGCGAATTTGATAGCGTTTGGCCATACATTTTTGAATGCAGAAATGCAAAAGCTGCGATCTGTCTTCACTCAAGAATCTTCACGACCTCAAGGACTAGACGAGTGATAACAGCAAATTTATTCATTGATTGGGATTCGGCTTCTCGGGTATCTACAATAAAACCCCAAAAAAACATGCCGCTTGCTTTAAGAATTTCTTGCACTATGCAAGCGTATACCCAGTTGCAGGAGAGAATAATAAGCAAGCTGTCAGAGATCGAACCTAAGTCACCAATAAAAATAATGAATACTAGAATTTATCATGGCTGGCATAGTGGCAGGACTCCTTCCCCTGATAAAGTTGCATGGGATAAAGTTAAACCTCAATTAAAAGCCGTTTCTAGAAATGGAATTTCCTATTTGCCTGATATAGAGTTTGGAAATGAACTTATATGCAGGGGTGCTCGAAGTCCTATTTACGATACTTTACGAGCGGATCGGAGTAATCCCGGCGCCTCCAACCAAAAAATGGTAGACACCGCTCTTGTTTCCGACCTTCTAAGTTTTTGTCGCTCTGAAAGCAGCAGTTTCAGGAGAAATGAAAAACCGACTACTATGGCCATAGTAGTCGGTGATGATGATGATCTTTTACCAGGTGTATTTGTTTCCGAAGCTTGGGGGTTGCCGACTTACGTGTTTCGAGTTACGCGCGATCACGACAATAGGCATTTAAGCACGCATGGAATAATTCATAGGATTTGAAATGAGCACAGCACAAGCAATCGAAGATATTAAATTATTCTGCGACCCGTTTACTGAGATCGCTCAAAAGCCTGTATCAGGGAAAAAGCGAATAATATTGATCCGTAACGGAAGAGAGCTAACTTTCGATATCGATGTGGAAACGGGTAGGATCTCGGCCCGGCATAAAAAAGCCGAATACAAAGACATTAAAGCACTTATTGCCTCAAGTGAGTTTTCCGATATTAAGAGGTTTGCAGAAACTCAAAAAAGATTTTTTTCTCAAACAAAGGAAAAGCCTCTAATCGAGTCGGAGATAAGCTATAGCGGAAATGACATACTGGCGAGAGACCTTGACGATAGCATAGAAAAAACAGAGGGCAAGGTAACTTTGGTTCTGCTAGACGGCCCAGCCGGAGTAGGCAAAACATTCCAAATTACTGAGTTAGCTAAAGCCCAATATAAAAAATTCCTCTCAGACAATATCAGTCCGCCTGTACTTATCATTTCGAGTAGTGGGCGTCGTCTATCTAACTTTAAGGACGTTCTCGCGGCCACCACTCAAGAGATGGGGGCATCTTTCACAGGTGCGCATGTTCCCATGCTTGTTAGGCACGGCTTATTGATTGCGGCTATTGATGGTTTCGACGAGCTTGTTGATGCTGATGGCTATGAGGACTCGTGGCGAGCCCTCAAGGAGTTTATTGAGGAAATCGGTAACTCCGGCAAGGTGATACTGGCTGCGCGAGACACGTTTCTCGACGAACAAGAATTAATTTCTCGAATTAGCACTGAAAATAAAGAAGCGATAGACTTAAAACTTGCACATATAAAACTTGCAACAACTGAAACTGCAATACAATACCTATCTAATTCCAAGTGGAAGCCTACTGACCTAGGCCAAGAAATTACAGCAGATATATTTTCCAATAACAGCTATGCCTTGCGCCCATTTTTTCTTAGTGTTCTGAGAGATGCCGGCGGATGGTCAAACGTGAACTCTGAAGGCTTTCGTTCATTCCTGGTAAACAATTTAATTGATCGCGAATCCAAAATACTTTCAAGGACCCTTGGCAACTTAAATAGTGAGGAGATTGCGCCAAGCTTGAACGCTCTTTTTGAAGAAGTATCCTTAGAGATGGCCTCTAGAGAAAACAATCTAATTGAAATAGATCACTTGGCGTTCCTAACAGACTATTGTTTCGGCGATTTGCTGGATGACAATTCTCGTCGAAAGCTTACGCATAAAGCTGGTAGTATTTCCCTCCTTGAAACCTCTGACATTAAGGATAAAAGGAAATTCCCTCACACTGAGGTGCAATATTACTTTCTAGGAAATGCCTTAATAGGACAGCTTGCTAAAAAAACCATACCTAGCGTGCTGCGCAGAACAATCTTAAGTGCTGAGCATCTTGAAGTATTTGCCGAGGTTTTCACACAAGCAGAACAAACTGCAAAAAAAGCAATGGACTACCTGCACGCGACAATCAACGGAGACTCATCTAACGATGGCCTAGCGTCTAATGGCGGGGCAATGGTGCTTTTAGGCTTTGCCATGGGGCTCGCTGACCGAATAGATTACCTTATAGTAAATGATGCAACTTTTGCCGGCGGATCGCCAGTCGGGATACTTCAGGATGTCACAATAAGCCGATTGGATATTTGCGGGAGCGATGTTTCAAATGTTACTTTTGACGAAGTTAAAGTCGGAACTCTCGTAGTGAATGAGTTTACGCTGTTCGGCAACAGCATACCGAGCATCGGCGCCCTAGAAATCCGGGGTGAGACCCCTCGAACTGAAAGAGACCCAGCCGAAATTGACATGTTCATTCGCAATCACTTTGCTGGTGCGGATATAGGAAAGTTCAGAGAGCACCCGGCAGTGAGCCTGTTGGAAAAAGTTGCTCGTAGATCAGTCAGATATTGCTATCTCCGCGATGGAGACGATGACGAGGGGTCGTTCATGCTCCGCGATGAGCATTGGCCTCAAGTTAAAAGTGTTTTACTTGCTCATGGACGAATGGAAATTAAGAAGGGCAAGCCGATGCACGGGAGGCCAGCCGCGCTCATGAGAATTAAGCGCCCTATCGAGTTAATCGATTATAAATCCTTGGATACATTGAATATTGTGGAGCAATTAGTTCGCGAAACCATTTAGTTTTGTTGTCGATCTCATTACGTGCTTTTTGCCAATAACTGCCAGGTCACTTAAGGCAGCTATTGGCCGGAAGCGGTTGTATCTGAACGTCTGCTATTGGCCGATTGCAGCCTATCGCTAGGGAGGACAATGGCGGTATATAGGAGAAAGAATTTGAGAATCTTTACAGCTTATTCGTCCGCTTCTGCAGATAGAGGAATTAAAACCCGACGCAAAACATCGGGCTTTTTCATTGGGGAAAAGATACTACTGCCGCGGCTCCACATTATCCAACACCCGATTCGCCAACAACGAACTCAGCTCAATCAACTGCTGGATACCCTGCGCCACATGACGCCTTGATCCATCCAGATCAAACGCCAGGTCACTCACCATGGCATCAGCCGAAGCCAGCGTCTCACTGAGATTAGCGAGCAGGCATTCGTTATCGAGGCCTTTCACGACGGTGAATAGCTGGCCCGGTTTGGGGTCGTCTTGAGATTTTTCCGATTTCGGTAGCAGGTAGTGATCGAGCACGCGTTTGGTGGTTTCGTCTTGCTGCTTGGCTTTGGATTTTGCGGATTGTGCGGTGGAGTCTACTTCTGGGGGATTCGGAGTAGCTTTGAACATTGGTGTGATCCTCGTAAGGAGCCGCTCCATCTCGCTACTAAACGGAAGGGTGGCGGCTGTGCGCAAGTTAGTAGACCGGCGAATCACACCAAAACCGGCGCGCCCGAAGGCGCCATGCGCACAGCCACCATCAAGAACAGGCAAATGCCTGACTGATGAGACTTGTACAACCGAGGTGTGAACCGGGCTACTAAACCCGACCACTGATGGGCAGTGGCAAGGAAACGATAGAACCCCGGGACAAGGCGCACAAGCGGGCGGATTCTGGCGTAGTTGTAGGCAAAGGCGCAAGGATGCGTGGGTTGGTGGTGGGGTGTAGGTGGGGGCTGTAGGAGCAGGGTTTGTCGGCGATGCGGGTGACTTGTTTTGGTCTGGAACCGTGTCGATTTCATCGCGAGCAAGCTCGCTCCCACAGGGATTGGGGGCTGTTGCAGATGCTGTGTTCACCAACACCCGGTGTGGGAGCGGGCTTGCTCGCGAAGAGGGCGGCACATTCAATATTGATGCAAGCTGACCTGCCGCTTTCGCGAGCAAGCCCGCTCCCACAGAGAGATTGGGGCAGGAGGCCTCTCGCCTCTCGCCCTGAACCCAGCCACCGCGTTGTGCCATGTTGATCGTGTTCAGCCTTTTGGGGGGCTGCTGCGCAGCCCAGCGGGAGCAAGCTCCCTCGCCACAATGGATTTCATTGCCACAAGGGACTTCCTCGCCACAAGGAATCGGCATGGCCTAGCTGAGCGGTGTGCCTCTGGAGGCGCTATTTACGCTTCAGCATCTCCGGCAACTGCGCCACCAGTTTCTGGTTATTCAACGGTGCACGAATAAACCCACGCTGAGTACCGTCCGGCCCGATGACGGCGAGGTTGCCGCTGTGATCAACCGTGTAGTTAGGCTTACTGGTATCCGCCGGAATGAACGGAATGCTCACCGCATTCGCCAGTTTCTGCAGGTCTTCAACCGATGAAGCCGTCAGGCCTACGAACTGCGGATCGAAGTACCCCAGGTACTGCTTCAGTTGCTTGGGCGTGTCGCGGTTCGGGTCGACGCTGACCAGTACGATCTGCAACTTATCCACAGCCTCTTTCGGCAACTCGCTTTTGATCTGGCGCAGTTGGGCGAGGGTGGTGGGGCAGATGTCCGGGCAGAAGGTGTAGCCGAAGAACAACAGGCTCCACTTATCCTTCAAGCCATCGATTGCCACGGGCTGGCCGTCCTGGTCGGTCATTTTCACGTCCGGCAGGTTGCGGCTCTGGGGCAGCAGGATGATGCCGGCGTCGATCAGCGCGGTCGGGTCGCCCTGGCCTTTGCCCGACAGCACCTTGTTGATGGTCAGGCCGAGGATCAGTGCGATCACGGCCACGAGGATGAAGACGGTTTTCTGGGTTCGAGTCATAGGCTCAACAGTAAGTAATGATCTACAAGCAGGGCGATGAACAGCAGGAACAAGTAGTAGATAGAGTACTTGAACGTATTGATCGCCGCGTGCGGCCGACTGCCACGGTACAACACCACGGCCCATTGCAGGAACCTGGCGCCCAGTACGAGCGCGCAGACAAGATAGAGCATCCCGCTCATATGGATCACGAACGGCATCAGGCTCACCGCCAGCAGCACCAGGGTGTAGAGCAGGATATGGATCTTGGTGTAGTGCTCGCCGTGGGTGACCGGCAGCATCGGGATGTCGGCCTTGGCGTATTCCTCTTTGCGGTGGATCGCCAGGGCCCAGAAATGCGGTGGGGTCCAGGCGAAGATGATCAGCACCAACAACAGTGGTTCGGCGCTGACATGCCCGGTGGCCGCGACCCAGCCCAGCAGCGGTGGCGCTGCGCCGGCGAGGCCGCCGATGACGATGTTCTGCGGCGTTGCGCGTTTGAGGAAGCCGGTGTAGACCACCGCGTAACCCAGCAATGAGGCGAGGGTCAGCCAGGCCGTCAGTGGGTTGGTGAAGGCCAGCAGCAAGGCTTGGCCGATCACGGCCAGGGCCAGGGCGAAGGTCAGCGCGGCGGCGGGGGAGATGCGCCCTTCGGCCAGTGGCCGTTTGTGGGTGCGGGCCATGACTGCGTCGATGCGCCGGTCCACCACATGGTTGACCGCCGCCGCGCCGCCGGCACACAGGGCGATGCCCAGGTTGCCGAACACCAGCACCGTCCACGGCACGCCAGCACGGGTGGCGAGGAACATGCCCACCAGCGAGGTGATCAGCATCAGCACCACCACTTTCGGCTTGGTCAGCTCCAGGTAATCGCGCCAGATCGCTTGGCTGTGGCGTTCACCGGTCAAGGTTGCCATGGCATCTCTCCTTTTATTGTTAGGGGGCTGGCGCCGTGTTTATGCGGGTTGAACCGCCAGCGCAGCGGGACTTGATGCTTGACCCGGACCAGGCTGGTACGGGCGTGATAGTTGACCAATACCAGGGTCAGCAGCAACGCGGCGCCTCCGGCGTTGTGGGCGACGGCCACCGGCAGCGGCAGATGGAACAGCACGTTGCTGATGCCCAGGGTGATCTGCGCCGCCAGTGCCGTCAGCACCAGCCCGGCCAGGCGAGTCATGCCGACGGTTTTCAGTTGCCAGGCCAGCCCCAGCAGCACCACGGTCACCAGCAAGGCGCCGATGCGGTGGGTCAAGTGGATGGCGGTGCGGGCGTCGCTGTCCAGTTGCCCGCCCAAGTAGTTGGGGCCGATGTGCTGGGTCAGGTGGAAGCCGTTGGCAAAGTCGGCCGGTGGCAGCCATTGGCCGTGGCAGGTGGGGAA
Source organism: Pseudomonas sp. Van50 (assembly GCF_055390755.1). Lineage (NCBI taxonomy): Bacteria > Pseudomonadati > Pseudomonadota > Gammaproteobacteria > Pseudomonadales > Pseudomonadaceae > Pseudomonas > Pseudomonas sp. Van50. The sequence continues at coordinate 96,621 of NZ_AP024343.1, forward strand.
ATCGATGCAGGCCACGGCGGCGTAATTGGAGCTGACCCAGCCGCCGAGGGCGATCTGGCCGATCACCAGCAGCAGCCCGGCGGTGGCCCAATGTTGCAGGCGCTTGGGCACGGTCAGCGCCGGCAGCACGCCGGATAATCGCAAGGTCAGCAGGAACAACAGGCTCAACGTCGCGAAGCCGCCCAGCAAATGCCCGGTGACCACCTGCGGCCAGAGCTTCAGGGTCACGGTCCACATGCCGAATGCCGCTTGCGCGAAGACCACCGCCAGCAGAAATAGCGGCAACTTCAATGGTTGGCCCGGGCGGTGGCGGTTCATCCAGGACCGTGCCGCCAACGCTACGATCATCAAGCCCAAGGCCCCGGCGAAGTAGCGATGGACCATCTCGTTCCAGCCCTTGTGGGCTTCCACCGGGGTGTCGGGAAAGTGCAACTCGGCATGGGCCAGTTGGGCTTCGCTCTTGGGCACGCTGATGAACCCGTAGCAACCGGGCCAGTCGGGGCAGCCGAGACCGGCGTGGGTCAGCCGGGTGTAGGCGCCCAGCAGGACGACGATCAATGCCAGCAGCGTGGCAAACAGCGCGAGGCGAAATCCAGGTTTGGCCATGTCGATGCCCTCATCCGATGTTCGACAGTTTCAGCAAATGGCGCAGGTCGTTGAGCAGGTCCTTGCCCTTGACCCGGGCGTCGTAGCGCAGCACCAGGTTGCTGTGGGGGTCGATGATCCACAGTTGGGCGCCGCCGGAGCCCTGGGCGCCTTTCTGATAGGCCGGCAGGTCCAGTGGATAACGTTGCAATTGCGGGTATTCGCGCTGCAATTGCCCGTCATATTCAGCGTCCAGCGGTTGTGCGATAGCCAAGGCGTGGCTGGCGCGGGAGGCGTCGCGGCCGAGGCCGATCTGCACCTGCCGGGCCAGGTACACCAGTTGCCGGCAATCCACTGAGCATTCCTGTGGCGCCGTGACCAGGATCTGCCAGCGCTGTTCATCGGCCTGCACGCCAATCTCGGCGCGGGTCTGGCCGGTGCCGATCAGTTCGCCGTGGTAGCTGCGGCTGTCGGGCACCCAGAACTGGAACTTGTACATGCCGGTGGCCAGGATCATCGGGCCGATCACCCCCAGCACGATCAGCAGCAATTGCACGCGGCCCTTGCGACGGTTGTGTGCCGCGGGCGCCTCAGACGTGTTGGTTGGATTCATGGTGCTTCCCATGGTGTCTCCCTGCGTTGTGCCATCCGAGATAAAGAAAAAGGCCGAACAGGGCCGCCGCCATGGCGAACCACTGCACGGCATAACCGAGGTGTTTTTCCGGACCCATGGCCACCACCGGCCAATCGGTCCGGTAGGCGCCGGGGCCGCTTTGTTGGCGCATTTCATAGGCGAAGCCGCTGCGGCCCAGGTCGGCCCAGAGCTTGTCCGGCTCGATGGCAGTGACCAGTCGCGGCCAGGGGGCGCCCGCCGGGTCGGCGTGGAGCTGGAACGTCGCGCCCGGTGCGACATAGACCCAGGCCTGGAGGCTGATGGATTGTTCCGGCGTGTCGAAGACCGGCGGGGTACGCCGGTCCGGCCAGGGCAGCCAGCCGCGATTGACCAGCAGCCACAGCCCGGTGCGGTGGTCGAGGAACGGCTGCAGCAATTCGACGCCGACCTTGCCGTCGTGTTGGCGGTTATCCAGCAGGATGCTGTGCTCGGCGTCGAACTGGCCCTGCAGCGTGACCGCTCGAAAGGCTGGGTCGGTGGTGTGCGCCAGCTCGGTGCTGTCCAACGGCGGCGCCACGCGGCGCTCGGCGTAAGTGTCCATGAGCACGCGTTTTTGTTCGCCACGGCTCAATTGCCAGAACCCCAGGCACACCATCACCGGCACCAGCACGGCCACCACCAGAGACGGCACGATGCCTGGCCGGAAACCTTTCATGGCGCCGTCCGAAAGCCGTCGAACGGGATAGCTATACTCACGTGCATCGCGTCCCCCCGGAGTGTTCCTGATGCTAAAAGCAGCCATCGTCCTGATGCTGATTGCCACGATTGCCAGCCTGTTCAGCGGCCTGTTTTTTCTGGTCAAGGACGACAGCGATTCCAATCGCCTGGTCATCGCCCTGGCGGTGCGGGTCAGCCTGGCCGCTGTCACCGTCGGCTTGATCGCCTGGGGTTTCTTCAGCGGCCAGTTGGTGTCCCACGCTCCCTGGTAAAGAGCCGCCTTGGTAACGTCTGCCTCAGAGCACGTAGACGAAGATGAACAAGCCGATCCACACCACATCGACGAAGTGCCAGTACCAGCTCGCCGCCTCGAAGCCGAACTGGTGCTCGTTGTCGAAGTGCCCGCGCAGGATCCGCATCAGCATCACGAACAAAATGATCGTGCCGATGGTGACGTGGGCGCCGTGAAAGCCCGTGAGCATGAAAAAGGTCGCGCCGTAGACGCCGGAGCCCAGGGTCAGGCCCAGCTCTTTATAGGCGTGGATGTATTCCTCGGCCTGGAAACCCAGGAAGGCGCAACCCAGCAGTACGGTGATCGCCAACCAGATTTTCAGCGCGCCGCGATGGCCTTTTTTCAAGGCATGGTGGGCGATGGTGACGGTGACGCTGGAGCTGACCAGCAGAATGGTGTTGAGCAGCGGCAAGCCCCAGGGGCTGATGACCTCCTTGGGCGCCGGGAAGAGTTTCGGGTCGGGGTTGTTCAGCAACGGCCAGGCGAACTCGAAGGTCGGCCAGAGCATATGGGAAATGCCCTTGGCGCCTTCACCGGCCAAACCTGGCGCGGAGATCGTGCGCACGTAAAACAGCGCGCCGAAGAACGCGATGAAGAACATCACTTCGGAAAAGATGAACCAGCTCATGCCCCAGCGGAACGAGCGGTCGAGCTGGGCGCTGTACAGCCCGGCGCGGCTTTCCTTGATCACCGCGCCGAACCAGCCGAACAGCATGTAGGCCACCAGCAGGCCGCCGACGAAAAAGATCAGCGGGCCGTGGGATTCGGGCCGGGCGGCTTTCAGGTCGTTGAACCAGGTCGCCAGGCCGTACACCGTGACGAACATCCCGACCGTGGCGATGATCGGCCATTTGCTCTGGGCCGGAACGTAATAGTGTTCGTGAGTTGCCATTTATTGTTCTCCTTATCGGGCACGCTATCGGTCAGTGTTTAAAGCCACCGGTGGATGACGAGCGGTGATGTCGAACAGCGTGTAGGACAGCGTCAGGTGCTTCACTTCCTTGGGCATGTCCCGGTCGACGATGAAGCGCATGGGCATTTCGATGCGTTCGCCGGGTTGCAGCACTTGCTGGGTAAAACAAAAACATTCGGTCTTGTGGAAATACGCCGCCGCGGTGCTCGGTGCGATGCTCGGCACCGCCTGGGCACTCATCGGCCGGTCGGTGGGGTTGTGGGCGACAAACACCATTTCGTTCACCGCCCCCGGCTGGACCACCAACTGATCGCCCTTGGGGTAGAAGTCCCAGGGCATGTCCACCGAATTGGTCGACAGGAACTGCACGCGAACCTGGCGCGACTCATCGACGGTCTGCTCGCCTTCGTACTGCCCGGCGGTCTTGCCGTTGATGCCGAACGCCTTGCACATCACGTCGTAGATCGGCACCAGGGCAAACCCGAAGATGAACATGGCCACCACCACCAGCAGCAGGCGGGTGACCAGTTTCTTCATCGAAATCGAATCAGCCATGATTTCCAGTCCCTACCAAGAACCCTGTGGGAGCGAGCTTGCTCGCGATAGCGGTGTGTCTGACACACCGAGTCGCTGCCATCGCGAGCAAGCTCGCTCCCACATAAGGCCCCGGTGTCATCTATTTCACTTCCGGCGGCGTAGTAAAGGTGTGGTACGGCGCCGGCGACGGCACGCTCCACTCCAGCCCTTCGGCACCGTCCCAAGGCTTGGCCGGTGCGGGTGGGCCGCCGCGGATGGTCTTGATCACGATGAACAGGAAGAAGATCTGCGTGGTGCCGAACATGAACGCGCCGATGGAGGAGACCATGTTGAAGTCGGCGAACTGCAGGTTGTAGTCGGGAATCCGCCGGGGCATGCCGGCCAGGCCGACGAAGTGCATCGGGAAGAACGCCAGGTTCATCCCAATGAACGACAGCCAGAAGTGCAGCTTGCCGAGGGTTTCGTCGTACATGTGGCCGGTCCATTTCGGCAGCCAGTAGTAGGCCGAGGCGAAGATCCCGAAGATCGCGCCGGGCACCAGCACATAGTGGAAATGCGCGACCACGAAGTAGGTGTCCTGGTACTGGAAGTCCGCCGGGGCGATGGCCAGCATCAGCCCGGAGAAACCACCGATGGAAAACAGGATCACGAACGCCACGGCAAACAGCATCGGCGTCTCGAAGGTCAGCGAGCCTTGCCACATGGTGCTGGCCCAGTTGAACACCTTCACCCCGGTGGGCACGGCGATCAGCAGGGTGGCGTACATGAAGAACAGCTCGCCCACCAGCGGAATGCCGACCACGAACATGTGGTGCGCCCAGACGATGAACGACAGGAACGCGATGGCGGCCGTGGCGTAGACCATCGAGGTGTAGCCGAACAACGGCTTGCGCGAGAACGCCGGGATGATCGAGCTGACGGCACCGAAGGCCGGCAGGATCATGATGTACACCTCGGGGTGGCCGAAGAACCAGAACACGTGCTGGAACAGCACCGGGTCACCGCCACCGGCGGCACTGAAGAAGCTGGTGCCGAAGTGGATGTCCATCAGCATCATCGTCACGCAGCCGGCCAGCACCGGCATCACCGCGATCAGCAGGAACGCGGTGATCAGCCAGGTCCAGACGAACAGCGGCATTTTCATCAGGGTCATGCCGGGGGCTCGCAGGTTGAGGATGGTGGCGATCACGTTGATCGCGCCCATGATCGAGCTGATGCCCATCAGGTGGATGGCGAAGATGAAGAACGTCACGCTTTCCGGCGCATAGGTGGTGGACAGTGGTGCGTAGAAGGTCCAGCCGAAGTTCGGCCCGCCCCCGGGGTGAACAGCGTTGACACCAGCATCAGGAACGCCGCCGGCAACAGCCAGAAGCTGAAGTTGTTCATGCGCGGCAGGGCCATGTCCGGCGCGCCGATCATCAGCGGGATCATCCAGTTGGCGAGGCCGACGAACGCCGGCATCACCGCGCCGAAGACCATCACCAGGCCGTGCATGGTGGTCATCTGGTTGAAGAATTCCGGCTGCACGATCTGCAGGCCGGGCTGGAACAGCTCGGCGCGGATCACCATGGCGAACGAACCGCCCAGCAGGAACATTGAGAAAGCGAACCACAGGTACAGCGTGCCGATATCCTTGTGGTTGGTGGTCAGCACCCAGCGCATCAGGCCCTTGGCGGGGCCGTGGGCGTGGTCGGCACCGGCATGACCGTGGTCATCGATCACAGCACTCATGTCCTGTCTCCTTCGAACGAGTGGGCTGGACGGCGCGGGGCGATGAGCCCCGACCGGTTACGGGAACACACGTCAGGCCGGCTCATTTGCTTTCCGCCTGTTTGAGTTCCAGCACTTCTTTAGGCGTAACCATGTCGCCCTTGTTGTTGCCCCAGGCGTTACGTTCATAGGTCACGACCGCGGCGATATCGACTTCCGACAGCTGCTTGCCGAACGCGGCCATGGACGTGCCGGGCTTGCCGTGGAAGACGAGGCTCAGGTGATCAGCCTTGGGCCCGGTGGCGATCTTCGAACCCTTGAGCGCCGGGAACATCGGTGGCAGACCCTGGCCTTCGGCCTGGTGACAGGCCACGCAGGTGGTGTGGTAGACCTTGTCGCCACGTTCCTTGAGTTCTTCGAGCGTCCATTCCTTGCTGGTCAGCTCTTTGAGCTGCGCGGCTTCGGCCTTGCGTTCGCCCAGCCATTTTTCATAGTCGGGCTTGCTCTTGACCTCCACCACGATCGGCATGAAACCGTGGTCCTTGCCGCACAGCTCGGCGCATTGGCCGCGGTACAGGCCGGGCTTGTCGACACGGGTCCAGGCTTCGTTGACGAACCCGGGGATCGCATCGCGCTTGACCGCGAAGGCCGGCACCCACCAGGAGTGGATCACGTCGGCGGAGGTCACCAGAAAGCGCACCTTGGCATCGACCGGCAGCACCAGCGGCTTGTCGACCTCCAGCAGGTAATGCTCGCCCTTGGCGCTCTGGTTATGGATCTGTTCGGCGGGGGTCGCCAGGTTGCTGAAGAACTCGACGTCCTGGCCCAGGTACTTGTAGTGCCACTTCCATTGATAGCCAGTGATCTGGATATCGATGTCCGACTCGCTGGAGTCGTACATCTTGATCAAGGTGGCGGTGGCGGGAATCGCCATCAGCACCAGGATCACGAAGGGCACGATGGTCCAGAGGATTTCGACGCGAGTGTTTTCGTGGAAATGCGCGGCATTCTGGCCGGTTGAACGGCGGTGCATCATCATCGACCAGAACATGGCGCCGAAGACGATGATGCCGATGACCACACAGATCCAGAAGATGGTCATGTGCAGGTCGAACACTGCGTTGCTGATCTGTGTCGCTCCAGGCGCCATATTCACAGTCCAGGCCGCTTGTGCCTGGCTGAAAATCGACCACAACAGGAGGCCCATCCATACGTGTGGATGTCGCGTCATTGCGGGTTCCCCTTATCGTTCTTGTTATCCCGTAGGCGTAACGCCTGCGGCAAGGGAGAGCGGCTACATCAGACTACGAACTCGACCGCCGTGCCTTGCTGCCTATGTATCGGGTTCATCAGCTAACTCCATTCCAACCCGAGTATAGACAGCACCTGCAACCTCGCAACGCGATGGCGTAAATCGTTTGAAACAGCCGGGGCTTGCGCTAGAGCCCACGAATGGAGAAGGATGCGAGCCTGAGTGATGGCAAACCGATATAACTGCGACGCAGCAAGGATGAGGCGGTTATGAAAAATAGGTCTTAGGAGTGTTTTTGGGCCAGCTAAGTTATGTCTTCCCTATTTCTTTGCCTTTGTTTCCTGGAGTTGTCATGAACACCGCCGCATTGCGCGAGCAGATCCAAAAAGCCCAACAACACGAAGCCGAGACCGGCCAGTTGAGCCGTCAGTTGACGGCCCAACTGCCGAACCTGCACCGAGCCATTCAATTGCCGGACGCGAACGCCAACGACGTCCTGGCGCGTTTTGTCGCCGCCTACATTGATGAAGTCCCCGACCTGCTGGATGCCGCCAATGATGTCGCCAGGGAGGCGGGTATCGAGTCGCAGATCAAACCGGTACTGAAGATTGCCGAACAGTACTTCCTCCAGCCGCCGACCATCATGGCCGGGCATGTCGGGCTCGACAGCCTCCTGGACGAAGCCTACCTGGCCCATCGGTTCGTCGAAGAGGTCAACGACCTGTACATCAAGCATTTCGGCCAGCCATTGATCCCCTTGGACATGACGGTCGCCAATCTGATCGCTCACCAGTTGATCGGTGAGGCATTTGCCAACCAACTCGATGAAGTGGTCCATCACACGTTCGATGAGATGCTCAACGACGAGACGTTTGCATTGGAGTCGGTAGAAACCTACCGCGAGAAGCTCAGCAGCCCGCAAACCGGCGCGGCCTGGAAGCGCTGGCCGTGCATGTCCCGTCGTCTGGGCGTGGGACTGGAGCTGGATCAGCCGGCGGCTTGATCCATCAGAACAACTTAAAACCTTTGTGGGAGCGAGCTTGCTCGCGATTGTATTGGACCAGCAACATCACAGTTGGCTGATACACCGCCATCGCGAGCAAGCTCGCTCCCACAGGGTTTCTTGGGTGTCAGGCGGACGCCGCGCCAACCCCCACGGTCGTGCGCAACCGCCCCTCCAACCTACGCTTGAGTCCGCGGGATTCGATCAGCAGCTTCGAACCCTTGCTGGCATTCGCCCGGCCCCATTCTTCCAGCAACTCCAGGCACGAGTGGTCGATGTAGCTCAGGTTATTGAGCGGCACATGCACGGTGGCGCCGGTCGGTATGGTGCCCAGTACCTGGGTCAATGCCGGCACCTTGAGGAAGGTGGCGGCTCCGACCAGGCGCAGTTCCATCTCACCTTCCTGGGGCAGGTCGATCAGGCTGATTTTCAGGCGCGAGGCTTTCCAGGCCAGTTTCGCCAGGGTCAGGCCGAAGCCAATCAGCACACCGGTCAGCAGGTCGGTGAAGATGATCGCCAACGCCGTCGCGGCGTAAACGAACATCGGCATCCGGCCATAACGGCCCAGGCTGCGAAACGCCTTGAGGTCTACCAGTTTGAAACCGGTGTAGACCAGCACACCCGCCAGGCTCGCCACCGGAATGCTTTGCAGCACGCTGGACAGCAACAGCACGAACAGCAGCAACCACAGACCGTGGAAAATCGTCGACATCCGCGTGGTGGCCCCGGCCTGGACGTTGGCCGAGCTGCGCACGATCACCCCGGTCATCGGCAAGGCGCCGAGCAGGCCGCAGAGCATGTTGCCGATACCTTGTGCCGACAGTTCCCGGTCAAAGTCCGCCCGTTCACCGCTGTGCATGCGATCCACGGCGGCCGCTGACAGCAGGGTTTCGGCGCTGGCGATGAAAGCCACCGCGAACGCGGCGATCAGCAGTGTCGGGTCGGCCAGGTTCAGCAGGTCCGCCGGGCGCAGCCAATCAATGGCTTCAGCCATGTTCTCCGGCACTTCCACCCGCTTGACCTGCAAGGCCAGCAGCAGGCTGGCGACGGTCGCCAGGCCGACACCCAGCAAAGCACCGGGAACGAAGCGCAGACTGTGGGGGCGAAACTTTTCCCACAGCCACATCACCGCAATCGTCGACAGACCGAGCAGGCCCGCCTGCCAGCCGAAGGACGGCAAGGCCTGGGCCACTGCCGCCGGGAACGCCGCCAGGTTATCCAGCCCGGAAGGCTTGGGCGCGGCGTCGAGCATCACATGGACCTGGGACAGTATGATCAGCACGCCAATACCTGCGAGCATGCCGTACACCACGGCCGGCGCGGTGACCCGGAACCAGCAGCCCAGGCGAAAACGCCCGGCCAACAATTGCAGCAGACCGGCCAGCAACAGGATCGGCCCGAGCATCGCCACGCCATGCTGGCGCACCAGCTCGAAGACCAACACCGCCAAGCCGGCGGCCGGGCCACTGACTTGCAGCTTCGAGCCGGCCAGGAAACCCACCACCAAACCACCGATGATGCCGGTGATCAAACCTTTGGCCGGTGGCAGGCCAGAGGCGATGGCGATGCCCATGCACAAAGGCAGGGCCACCAGAAACACAACCACCGAAGCCAATAGCTCCCGTGGCAGTACAGCTTTTAGTTGAGCAGCACGCATGGCGACTCTCCCGAAGTTTTCTTCAGGCATGGCGAGGCCCTACCGCGCAAACAGCGGTAAGGCTTGAACCATGCAAGGATGATTAGGAGTGGTTAGAAGCGCGCTTTGGGCGTCGCCACCGGTATCGGATGGCTGCCATCGAGCGGCAGGAAACGTCCCTGGTCCGCATCAAAGGCTTTGATCTCGCTGGTCTCGATGTTGTACACCCAGCCATGGATGAACAACTGACCGCTGGCCATGCGCGACGCTACCGAGGGATGCGTTCGCAAATGCTGCAGCTGCGCGATCACGTTCTCTTCGGTGAGAATGGGCATGGTCTGTTTTTCGTCGCCGCACGGGCAGTTGTCATGGACCATGGTCTTGGCCACTTCGGCATGGCGCAGCCAGGCCTTGACCGTGGGCATTTTTTCCAGGGTGTCGGGGTTGAGCACGGCACGCATGGCGCCGCAGTCGGAATGGCCACAGACAATGATGTGTTGCACACCGAGGGCCAGCACGGCGTATTCGATGGCGGTGGAGACCCCGCCGTTCATCTGCCCGTAAGGCGGCACGACGTTGCCGACGTTACGGGTCACGAACAGGTCGCCGGGGGAACTATGGGTGATCAACTCGGGCACGATGCGCGAATCGGCGCAGGTGATGAACATCGCCCGGGGGGCTTGGGCGGTGGCGAGTTTCTTGAAGAGTTCTTCCTGTTGCGGAAAGATCTCGTGATGGAAATGCAAAAAGCCGTCAACAATATGCTGCAGCGCTGCATCGGCGGTTTCCGCCTCGGGTTGGGCTGAAGCCGACGCAGCCAACGGCTGTTTATCCTTGTCACTCATGATTCATCCTCTTTTGACGGTATGACGCCAGTGGCTGGTTAAAATACGTCCAGGTCGTAATCCCCGACCTGTCAGTCACTCGCTGAACAAGGTAGCGGCCGAAACTTAACTCAAACTGAAATCGAAGGCTCTAGGACAACGATTTCAGGGGTGGCGAAACGCTGGCGCAGTTCATGTCCAGTAGCCGTTCCAGGGTCAACTTTAATCAAATCAACGACATCTGTCGGCCCGGCGGACAGAAGGCATCGCAGTCAAGATTGTATCCGTCGCGGCGCTCCAGTCCCAGGCGCTTGAGTGCCTTGGCGAATCGCTGGGCCAGCAGGTCGGCGAACGGGCCTTCGCCGCGCATCCGCGCACCGAAGCGGCTGTCATACAGTTCGCCACCGCGGCTCTGGCGCACCAGGCTCAGCACGTGGGCGGCGCGTTGCGGGTAATGCGCCTGCAACCACTGCTCGAACAGCGGCGCGACTTCCAGCGGCAGGCGCAGCATGACGTAGGCGGCATTCTGCGCGCCAGCGGCGTGGGCTTCGGCCAGCAGGCTCTCGATCTCGCGGTCGTTGATCATCGGGATCATCGGGGCGCACAGCACTCCCACGGCAATCCCCGCCTCGCGCATGACCTTGATCGCCCGCAGCCGCGCCTTGGGCGCCGCCGCGCGGGGTTCGAGAATGCGCTTGAGTTCATCGTCCAGGGTGGTGAGGCTGATCATCACGTGCACCAGGCGTTGTTGCGCCAGCTCGGTCAGCAGGTCCAGGTCGCGCAGGATCAGCGAACCTTTGGTGACAATGGTCACCGGATGCCGATAACGCAGCAGCACCTCGAGAATCCGGCGGGTTATCCGTTGTTCGCGCTCGATAGGCTGATAAGGATCGGTGTTGGACCCCAGCGCGATCGGTGCGCATTGATAGCCGCGCCGGGACAATTGCTCTTCCAGCACATCGGCGGCATTGGTCTTGGCGATCAGCTTCGTTTCGAAATCAAGCCCCGGCGACAGGTCCCAATAGGCATGGCTGGGTCGTGCATAGCAGTAGATGCAGCCGTGCTCGCAGCCTCGGTACGGGTTGATCGAGCGGTCGAACGGGATATCGGACGAGGTGTTGCGGGTAATGATGGTCTTCGCCGTTTCGATGCGCACTTCGGTGCCCTGGGTCTGCGGGACTTCCTGATACCAGCCGTCATCTTCGGCCACCGAGCGACTCGGGGCGAAGCGGTTGTGCGGGTTGGTCGCGGTGCCGCGGCCGCGCGGTGGAAGGGGGGCTGGCATGGGAATACTCCGAAAGCTGTATGTGCATACAGTATTCGCTGTGTTCGATTAAGACCAGTGCCATTCAGCAGCTCAAATACCGGATCGGCGTTCACACGGCTTTGACGTTCTCCTCACAGGCTTTTAACCGCAGCGAGACGAGACTGAACCTCTCGTATTTCTTCATTTTCGGTCGTCCGTGCATGTTCAAGTTCTGCTCCCGTTCGTTGCTCTGCCTGGCCTTGCTCACCGGGCTGGCCGAGGTACCCGCTCAAGCGGCCGATTCCCCTGAGGCGAGGCCCGCTGAATGGGCGCAGCCGGTGGAAAAGGACTACAACCTCTACCAGATGTCACCGACGCTCTACCGCAGTTCCCTGCCGGACGGCGGGGCGGTGCCCTTGCTGACGAAGCTCAGGATCGGCACGGTCATCACCTTCCTGCCGGAGTCGGATAAGCGCTGGCTGTCCACCCCCGGCATCGAACAAGTGCAGTTGCCCTATCGCACCAATCACGTCGATGACAGCGACATACTCAGGGCCTTGCGCGCCGTCCAGGCGGCCGAAGCCAAGGGGCCGGTGCTGATGCACTGCAAGCACGGCTCGGACCGCACCGGGCTGGTGGCCGCCATGTACCGGGTGGTGGTCCAGGGCTGGAGCAAAGAAGACGCCCTGAATGAAATGACCGAAGGTGGCTTCGGTGACAGTCATCACTTCAAGGACGGGGTGCGCTACATGATGCAGGCCGATGTGGAAAAACTCCGCACGGCACTGGCGAACGGCGATTGCAGCACCAGCGTCTTTGCCCTTTGCTCCTTGGAAAGCTGGGTCAATTCAACGACGCCGGCGCAGCACCTCGACCCCCAGGTGGCGCTGCCGCAGCATTGATCGGCGGCGCGCCGGTAAAGGCGGCGATGGATTCGGACAACGGTCGCAAGTCGCCCGGGGCAAAAATGGTTTCGCGCAGTGCCCGCCCTGTTGCCGGGTTGAACAGCCCGTCCCGCTGGAATCGCTGGAACACGTTGGCGGCCAGTGCCTTCGACCAGGCATAGGCGTAGATCCGCGCGCCATAGCCGGTCACCAGGTAATCCAGGCCATTGGGCCAGCGCTCGTTCGCGGACACCGGCAAATGCCCCACCTGCGCACTGGCTTGATCGAACACCTGCTGGACGGTCCGCCCATCGCCGTGGGTGCGGTGCAGCTCCATATCGAATAACGCGTTGCGCAACAGCACGGCGGTTTCCCAACTGGCCTGGGTGGTGGCAAAGGTCAGCAGTTGACCGGCGACCTTGTCAGGCATCGTCGCCCCGGTTTGATAGTGCCTGGAGACACGCATCAGGCATTGCCTGGAGAAGCACCATTGCTCGAACAATACCCCGGCAAACTCGGCAGTATCGCGGGACAGGCCAGAGATGCCCGACAGGTCACGGTATTCGGCACGGGTCAGGACATGCTGCAGGCAATGGCCGAACTCATGGAAAAGAATCCGCAGTTGCAGATGATCGAGCAGGACCGGGTCCGCCCCTACGCCGCGCGGCAGCCAGCCATGCAGCGTCGCAATGGGGTGTCGCGGGCGTCCCTCGGCGGTGATGCGGCGGCTGCGCAGGGTGGTGGTATGGGGGTAACCGTCTCGGCTTGAATCCGCAAACGGATCGAAATAGAGGTAGCCGATGACCGCTCCCCATTCGCTGACTTCGAAAAGACGCACCTCCGGGTGCCAGGTCGCCACGTCGTGTCGCTCGGTGAAGCTCACCCCGAACAGCTCCGTCGCCATCAGCAGTAGCTGTGCGAAGGTGGATTCCAAGGGGAACCAGACGCTCAGCGCTTCCTTGGAAAGGCCCGCTGCCTGCTGGCGAAGTTGATTCGCCAGGTAGGGGTAGTCCCACGGCTGGAGTTCGTTGAAACCCTGTTGCGTGGCAAAGGCCTTGAGCTGGCGCGCGTCCCGCTCGAAAGCGCCGTGCTGTCGTTTGAGTTGGGCCCGCAGGAACGCCAGGACTTCTTCGGTCGACACGGCTTGCTCGGGCTCGATCGCCATTTGAGCGAAATCCCCATAGCCCAGGACGGTGGCGTAGCGATGACGGTCTTCCAACAACTGCCTGAGGATGTCGCTGTTGTCGAAATGGCCCGCCTGGGGGCCCTGATCCGATGCGCGTGTGCTGTAGGCCTCGTACATCTGCTGACGTAGGGCGCGGTTGTCGGCGTATTGAGTGACGACGCCAAACGATTCCTCGCTGAGCGTCAGCAACCATCCCGTGCGCCCGGCGTCGCGTGCCCGCTGGGCCATCTGCTGTTTGAAGCGCGACGGCAGGCCGCTCAGCGGGGCTTTATCGTCAAACGCTTTGCTCCAGGCCTGATTGGCCATGTGCAGGTTTTCCAGGAACAACCCCTGGAGCTCGTTGATGCGCAACTTCAACAGATTCAGGTCGGCCGACAGGTGTTCTGCCGATCTGTTCTGGTGAAACTGGCCGAGGATTTTCTTCAGGACCCGTTTGCGAGCCGGGGTGAAATGCTCGGCGATCTGGCTATCTGCCAAGCGCTGGTAAAGCGTGAACAGCGTGGGGTGTTGTTTGAGTTCAACCTGAAAGTCATGCAGCCGCTCAGTGCATTCCAGGGAAGCCTGCGCCCAGGCCGCCCCTGGCCTGGTCGTGGTCAGGAGATGCAGCAGGTAGCCGAAACTCTCCAGGCGCCCATGGATTTCGTCCATGGCCAGCACCAGGTCATCCCAGGTGGGAAAGGGGGTCTGGGTCTTGATGATGTCGGCCACTTGAGCGCGACTTTCCACCAGGATCCGGTCCAGGGCCGGGGAGAAATGCCGGGCCTGGATGTGGGCAAACGGGGGCAGGTCATAGGCCTGCAACAGCGGATTGTCAGCGTCGAGCATGGGAACCTTCCTGTCAGTCTGTACTGGCTGGACAGTCTGTAAAGGAAGGGCCCGGGCCCGGCGGTAAATATGTATCGCTTCCGGGCCGGGCGGCCCGGAAGGTGATGCCGCAGATGTCAGTCGGTCTTTTTCTTCAACTTGGGGTTGGGGAAAAACTGCACCGCCTGGACCTTGGCGTCCGGCACCTTGGGCGCCGGGGTGTTCACACGGGTGCCCAATTCCTTGGGCACCGACAGGCCTTGCTCGTTGAGCGTGTCGGCATAACCGCAGGCCACGCATTCGCGGTGCGGCACGCCGTCTTCGTTCCACATCATCAACTTGTCCGGCTCACTGCACGCCGGGCAGACCGCCCCGGCGATGAAGCGTCGTTTGGTAATCACAGGCCCTTCACTCATGCTGCCGCGTCCTCACTCAGGCCGCTATGGCGCAAGAGTGCGTCAATCGATGGCTCACGGCCACGGAAGTCGACGAACAGCACCATCGGTTCCTGGGAGCCGCCACGGGCCAGGATCGCCTCACGGAAGGCACGCCCGGTGTCGGCGTTGAGCACGCCGTCCTCTTCGAACTTGGAGAAGGCATCGGCCGACAGCACTTCCGCCCACTTGTAGCTGTAATAGCCCGCGGCGTACCCGCCGGCGAAGATGTGGGCGAAGCTGTTGGGGAAGCGGTTGTAGGCCGGTGGGCGCATGACCGACACCTCGTCGCGCACGCCTTCGAGCACTTGCAGCACGCTGCGGCCATCGCCGTGGGTGGCGTGCAGCTCGAAGTCGAACAGCGAGAACTCCAGCTGACGGACCATCATCAGGCCGGACTGGAAGTTTTTCGCCGCGAGCATTTTTTCCAGCAGGTCCTGGGGCAGTGGTTCGCCGGTTTCGTAGTGGCCGGAAATCAGCGCCAGGCCTTCGGGTTCCCAGCACCAGTTCTCCATGAACTGGCTCGGCAGTTCCACCGCATCCCAGGCCACGCCGTTGATGCCGGACACGCCAGCGTGTTCGACGCGGGTCAGCAGGTGGTGCAGGCCATGGCCGAACTCGTGGAACAGGGTGGTGACTTCATCGTGGGTCAGCAGCGCCGGCTTGCCGCTGTCGGCCGGGGTGAAGTTGCACACCAGGTTCGCGACGGGGCTTTGCAGGACGCCTTCGAAGGTGCGACGACGGTCGCGGGCACCGTCCATCCAGGCGCCGCCACGCTTGTTGGCGCGGGCATAGAGGTCGAAGAAGAAGCGGCCGACGTGCTGGCCGTTCTCCTTGATTTCGAACAGGCGCACGTCTGGGTGCCAGCTGTCGAAGCCTTTCAGTTCGGCGATCTCGATGCCATAGAGACGCTGGACGATGGCGAACAGGCCGCTCAGCACCTTGTCGATCGGGAAATAGGCGCGCAGGGCTTCCTGGGCCACGCTGTAACGCTGCTGGCGCAGTTTTTCACCGTAGAAGCCGCTGTCCCAGCTTTGCAGGTCGGGGCAGCCCTGTTCGGCGGCATAGGCCTTGAGCTGTTCCAGGTCCTGGGCGGCGAACGGCTTGCTGCGCTTGGCCAGGTCACGCAGGAAACTGAGGACCTGATCGCTGGACTCGGCCATCTTGGTCGCCAGGCTCAACTCGGCGAAGTTGGCGAAACCGAGCAATTGGGCCAGCTCCTGGCGCAGGTCGAGGATCTGTTCCATCACCGGGCCGTTGTCGTTCTGGCCGGCATTCGGGCCCTGGTCCGAGGCGCGGGTGCAGTAGGCGGCGTAGACCTCTTCGCGCAGGGCGCGGTCTTCGGCGTAGGTCATCACCGCGTAGTAGCTGGGGAATTCCAGGTTGATCAGCCAGCCGTCCAGCTCCTTGGCCTGGGCGGCCGCGGCCATTTGTGCCTTGGCCGAATCGGTCAGGCCGGCGAGGGCGGCTTCGTCAGTGACGTGCTTGGTCCAGGCCTGGGTCGCGTCCAGCAGTTGGTTGGAGAAGCGGCTGCCCAGCTCGGACAGTTTGCTCTGCACCTCGGCGTAGCGCTTCTGCTGCTCGGGCGGCAGGTCGATACCCGACAGGCGGAAATCACGAAGGGAATGTTCGAGGATGGTTTTCTGCGCCACGTCGAAGCCGGCGGCTTCCGGGCTGTTCGCCAAGGCTTCGAAGGCCTGGAACAGTTCGCGGTTCTGGCCCAGTTCGGTGGAGTAGGCACTCAGCGCCGGCAGGCAGGCCTCGTAGGCTTCGCGCAGTTCCGGGCTGTTGCGCACGGCGTTCAAATGACTGACCGGGCTCCAGGCGGCGCCCAGGCGATCATTGAGCTCGTCCATCGCCAAAACCAGGCCGGCCCAGGTAGGCTGCTGGACTTGGGTCTTGAGGATTTCGGCAATGGCCGCACGGTTATCAGCCAGGATCTGCTCGATGGCCGGTTGCACGTGCTCGGCACGGATCGCCGAGAATGGCGGCAGGTCATAGGGCTGCAAAAGAGGGTTGTTCACGCTCACGGTCGACACCTTGGCTGGAAGAAACATTGGCCCATCTTAATTACAATCGGCGCTCACCGCAGCTAGCAGCGCCTATCACCGGATAAGAGAGAGCCTATCGTGACCCTTCGCACGTACCAGAACCACAGCCCGCGGCTAGCCCGTGGCGCTTTTGTCGACAGCACCGCGGTGGTGATCGGCGACGTCGAAATCGGCGAAGACAGCTCCGTCTGGCCGCTGACGGTCATTCGCGGCGACATGCACCGCATCCGTATCGGTGCGCGTACCAGCGTCCAGGATGGTTGTGTGCTGCACATCACCCACGCCGGGCCCTTCAATCCGGATGGCTTCCCGTTGCTGATCGGTGACGACGTGACCATTGCCCACAAAGTCATGCTCCATGGTTGTTCGGTGGGCAGCCGGATCCTGATCGGCATGGGCAGCATCGTCATGGACGGCGCGGTGGTGGAAGATGACGTGATCATCGGCGCCGGCAGCCTGGTACCGCCGGGCAAGCGCCTGGAAAGCGGCTTTTTGTACGTGGGCAGCCCGGTGAAACAGGTCCGGCCGCTGACAGACAAGGAACGCGCGTTTTTCACCTACAGCGCGGCGAACTACGTGAAGCTCAAGGACCTGCATCTGGCCGAAGGTTACGACCAGGCCTGATGGGGTCGCCTGCCATCCCCTCATTCATCGTGGCGAGGGAGCTTGCTCCCGCTTGTCAGTGATATTCCCCAGGAACTGCCATGCATTACCAAACCGTACTCTTCGACCTCGACGGCACCCTCACCGACCCGCGCGAGGGCATCACCCGTTCGATCCAGTTCGCCCTGAGCAAATTGGGCATCGACGAGCCCGACCTCACCCGCCTCGAGCACTTCATCGGCCCGCCGCTGTTGCAGGCCTTCATGCAGTTCTATGACTTCGACGAAGCGAAGGCCTGGGAGGCGGTGAATTTCTATCGTGAGCGGTTCAAGGTCACCGGCCTTTATGAGAACCGTGTCTTCGACGGCGTGATGCCGCTGCTGGAAACCTTGGGCGGCCAAGGGCGCCAGTTGTACATCGCCACGTCCAAACCCTGGGTCTTCGCCCGGGAAATCGCCCGCCACTTCGACTTCGCCCGGCATTTCAAGGTGATCTACGGCAGCGAACTGGACGGCACCCGTACCAACAAGGTCGAGCTGATCGCCCACCTGCTGGCCGAAGAAGGCCTCGACCCGGCCAGCACCCTGATGATCGGCGACCGCAAACACGACCTGATCGGTGCCCACAGCAATGGCCTGGATGCGGCAGCGGTCGGGTATGGGTTTGGCAGCCACGAAGAACTCAGCACCGAGCGCCCGGCGTATCACTTCCAGACGGTGGAAGCGTTGCATCAGGCGTTTTTGCGGCGCTGACCGGGTCGCCATCGCGAGCAAGCTCGCTCCCACAGAGGATTGCCAGTGTTCACAAATGTTGCGAGCAGCCCCAACCCCTGTGGGAGCGAGCTTGCTCGCGATGGCGTCAGCACAGACACCCCCGGCCTCAAGGTGTAGCCGTGTCCCGGTCCAAACGGGGCTCGCTGTATACGAACGCGCTGATTCAGGCCCTGAACTGGCTGGGTGCCACGCCGCTCCAGCGCACGAAGGCATGGCGGAAGCTGGCGGTTTCGCTGAAGCCCAGTCGTTCGGCGATTCGATAGATCGGCAATTGGTCCTCGCAGAGCATCTGCTTGGCCCGCTCGAAGCGCAGTTCGTCCAGCAGCTCCTGGTAGCTGCAGCCCAGGTCCTTGAGGTGGCGGCGCAAGGTGCGCGCCGAGCAATTCATCTGTTCGGCCAGGCCTTCCAGGCCGGGGGCGGCGTCCAGTTGGGCGTCGAGCAATTGGCGGATCCGTCCCAGCCAGGCTTGGCGTCCGGTGAATTCGGTGTTCTGCCGGCGACAGCGTTCGGCCATGGCGTGATGGGTGATGGGGTCGGCCAGGGGCAAGGGTTGCTCGAGCCAGTGACGGTCGAAGGCGAAAGCGTTATCGATGCTGTCGAAGCGCACCGGGCAGTCGAAGAGCGCGGTGTAGCGCGCCTGGTAATCGGGCGCCGGGTGTTCGAAGCGTGCGGCGTGCAACGGCAGTGCATGGCCGAGGAGGTCATTGCAGATCACCTTCAGCGAAACCATGCAGAACTCGGCATTGAACACCGCCAGGGCCGGGTTCTCCCGATAATCGCTGGCGCTGAACCAGATGTGCTCGCCATCGTCGTCTAGATTCAGCTCGTAGAGTGTTCCCAACAGCGCCGGATAGCGCAGTGCCAGGCGCAAAGCGTCACCTAAGGTGGCACTGGTGAGCAGGGCATAGCCGAGCATGCCGTAGGACGAAACGTGCATGCGCAGGCCCAATTCCAGGCCGATGTCGCGCTTGAGGGCCACGGCGTTGGCGCAGACCTGCATCTCCTGGTTGGTGGTGATGCGCGTATCGGCCCGGCTCAGGTCCGCCGCGCTGATGCCGCTGCCGGCCAACAAGGCATCACTGGGCAAGCCTTCGCTTTTAAAGGTGCTCAGTACCAGCGAGACGGCGTTGAGGGTGGTGAGGTGGGAATGAAGCATGTCCGTTTCCAGCCAGGGGAAGCTGGAAACGGAGCAAGTTATATGCCGGATGAAAATAGGAAGCTCAATACAATACCCAATGTGGGAGCGAGCTTGCTCGCGATGGCGGTGTGTCAGTCGCCGCTGAAGTCGACTGTCAGCCCGCTATCGCGAGCAAGCTCGCTCCCACAGGGATTGCCGGTGTCAGATAAGCTCGCCACACAGATCCAGCTCTACCAGCCGCCGAACCTCTTCCACCGGCAGGCCGGCGCCAATCAGCGCCTGTAACTTGCCGAGCGCGGCCTCGCGGGTCATGCCGCCGCCGGATAGCACGCCGACACCGCGCAAGCGGCTACCGGCTTCATACACATCCAGCTCGACGCCACCTTCGTGGCATTGGGTCACCGCCACGACCACCACGCCGCTGTCCCGCGCCCGCTCGAGGCTGGCGAGGAAGGCCGGGTTGTCGCTCGGCCCGGTGCCGCTGCCGTAGCATTCCAGCACCAGGCCCTGGATACCGCTGCCCAGCAGGCCATCGAGGATCTGCGCACTGATGCCGGGAAACAGCGGCAGCGCCGCGATGTTCGCCAGTTGCTTGGGCTGGTTGTAGTTCAACTGCGTTGGCAGGGTCGGCGCCGGGGTGCCGCCGCCCTGGCGTTCCAGGCGCTTGAACGGATGACGACCGAAGCTGCGCACCTTCGCGCAACGGGTCGGCGCCAGCAGCTCACCGTGGAAGTACAAGTGCACGCCTGGCGCCAGGCCCTGGCCGAGGGCGACCAGGGCGCCGCTGAGGTTTTCCCAGGCGTCGCTGTCGGTCACGCCGGCGGGCAGCATCGAGCCGGTGAAGCAGACCCGCGCATGCAGGCCCAGCAGTTGGAAGCTCATCGCTGCGGCGCTGTAGGCCAGGGTGTCGGTGCCGTGCAGGATCAGTACGCTGTCGCAGCCCTGCACGTCCACGGCATCGACCACCGCTTCGCGCAGTTGCTGCCAATAGGCCGGGGTCATGTTGGCGCTGTCGATCAACGGCGACATTTCCCGGAAGCGCCATTGCGGCACGACGAGTTCGGGTTGGCTGTGCAGGTAATCGCGCATCCGCGCTTCGAAACCGGATGCCGGGGCCAGGCCGTGGGCACTGGCATGCATGCCGATGGTGCCGCCGGTGTAGAGCACCATGACGTGCTGGGCGGCAGGGTAGGTCGAGGGGTTCATGGTTGTTCTCCGAGGACGAAAACGGCAGCGTTACTTCGCTGCCACAACATAAGGCCGAGCATGACGCCGACCTTAGGTTGTGTCACGCCGGACGCAGGGGATGCGTCCGGTTTTTTCCAGGCAGCTTGTTACCGATCAGCGTTGCGCTGCGGTCACGCCAGCCGAAGCGGCGTCAGGCTGGGCAACGGGCGCCGATGGGTTGGCAGGCCAGGCCTTGCGGTCCAGATCCAGGTCCGGGAACTTGCTGGAGTCGAACACCGGAACCTTGATGCCGGCCGAACGCTGGTCATCGTAGTCGCGCAGGATGCGCATGCCGACCTTGAACAGCAGGAACAGCGCGATCAGGTTCACGAACGCCAGCAGGGTCATGGTGATGTCGGCGAAAGCGAACACGGTGCCGAGGTTTTCGATGGCGCCCCAGAAAATCAGGGCCAGGACCAGCGCGCGGTAGCCCATCAGGGCCTTGCGATTGTCACCGATCATGAAACGCAGGTTGTTCTCGCCCAGGTAGTAGTTGTAGAGGATCGAGGTGAACACGAACAACGACAGGGCCACGGAGATGAATATCCGGCCCCAGTCACCCACGACGGCCGCCAGGGAGTTCTGGGTCAGGGCAATGCCGTCGCCTTCGAAGCCCGGGGTGTAGAAGCCCGACAGCAGGATCAGCAACGCGGTGCAGGTGCAGATCACGAAGGTGTCCAGGAACACGCTGAACGCCTGGACTACGCCCTGGGCGACCGGGTGCTCGACCGACGCGACGGCGGCGACGTTAGGCGCACTGCCCAGGCCGGCTTCGTTGGCGAACACGCCACGCTTGACGCCCATGACGATGGCGCTGCCGATCAGGCCGCCGAAGGCCTGGTCCAGACCGAAGGCGCTCTTGACGATAGTCACCAGCATGCCCGGTACATGTTCGAACTGCAGCACGATCACGTAGAGGGTCACGGCGATGTACGCCAGGGTCTTGACCGGTACCAGCAGGTCGGCAACCTTGGCGATGCGCTTGATTCCGCCGATGAACACCAGGCCCAGCAGCACCGCCAGGCCAAGGCCGGTGTAGGTGGTGTCGAAGCCGAAAGCGTTGTTCAGGGAGTGGGTCACTGCGTGGGCTTGCAGGCCGTTGAAGGCGAAGCCGAAGGTGACCAGCAGCAGGAACGCCATGATCATGCCCAACCAGCGTTTCTGCAGGCCGTGCTGGATGTAATAGGACGGGCCGCCACGGTACTGGCCTTCGGAGTCGCAGCGCTTGTAGAGCTGGCCGAGGGAGCACTCGAAGAAGCTGCTGGACATACCGACCAGGGCGGTTACCCACATCCAGAACACCGCACCAGGCCCACCGAGGGTCACGGCGATGCCGACACCGGCGATGTTGCCCGCGCCGACACGACCGGCCAGGCT
Organism: Pseudomonas sp. Van50; assembly: GCF_055390755.1. Classification (NCBI taxonomy): domain Bacteria; kingdom Pseudomonadati; phylum Pseudomonadota; class Gammaproteobacteria; order Pseudomonadales; family Pseudomonadaceae; genus Pseudomonas; species Pseudomonas sp. Van50. The sequence goes on from NZ_AP024343.1 coordinate 118,426, forward strand.
GAGCATCAGAGCCTGGAAGGAACTGAGCTGGTCGGTGCTGCTTTTCAGGCTGTCACGGAACACCGTGAACATGTGGAAGAAGTGACGGAACTGGACGAAACGCGAGCGGATCGTGAAGTAGCCACCGAGCCCGACAATGAGCACGATCAGCACTTTCCCTGATAGGAAGTCGTTGATGACTTCGAGCATGAGTATTCCTCGCTGTTTTTTGTTTAAGCAAATGCTGGCCATTTGGAAATATCGCGTTACATCGGTCGGCGCGCGGCCCGACAGGTGAGGCGAAGTTTCGTCCCGGTCCATTTTCGCGGGTTTGTTATTAGTTCGGTTTTCGCATGTTTAAGGGTCTCGTTGCGGACGACCGCTCATGCGAAGAGGGGCGGCACTATACCTATCAGTGCGGTGCCCGTCTGCACAGTTGTGGTGCGTCCGACGAAGCGGACCCTTTGAAACACCTGGCCTTACGGTCAGGTTCTTGTGGGGGCGAGCCTGCTCGCGTTGGCTGGCGACACGGTTTACAACGGGCAGCGCGTCGTCGTTTATCGCGAGCAGGTTCCTTCCCACAGGTTCGGTCATCCCTGGCTGCTATCCATTAAAAAAAGGGCTTGGGGAAGATCCCCAAGCCCTCAAAAGGTGAGAGGTGTCTAGTCCCTCGACCTGGTGAGCGGTGGCCGTGTCGATCACGCTTTGAGCGGGACCAGACGCGGAGCAATCATGTTTTCCGGGCGCAGGATGTCGTCGAGCATGGCGTCGTCGAGCAAGCCTTCTTCGCGCACCAGTTCCAGCACGCCGCGGCCACTTTCCAGGGCAACACGGGCGATGCGGGTGGCGTTTTCATAGCCGATGTACGGGTTCAGGGCGGTGACCAGGCCGATCGAGTGCTCGACCAGTTCACGGCAGCGCGCTTCGTTGGCGGTGATGCCGACGATGCAGTGTTCGCGCAGCATGTCCATGGCCCGTTGCAGCAGGCGGATCGAGTCGAAGATCTTGAAGGCGATCAGCGGCTCCATCACGTTCAGTTGCAGTTGGCCGCCTTCGGCCGCGATGGTCAGGGCCAGGTCGTTGCCGATGATTTGGAATGCCACTTGGTTGACCGCTTCCGGGATCACCGGGTTGACCTTGCCGGGCATGATCGAGCTGCCTGGCTGGCGGGCCGGCAGGTTGATTTCGTTGATGCCGGTGCGTGGGCCGCTGGACAGCAGGCGCAGGTCGTTGCAGATCTTCGACAGCTTGACCGCGGTGCGCTTGAGCATGCCGGAGAACAGCACGAAGGCGCCCATGTCGGAGGTGGCTTCGATCAGGTCGGCGGCCGGAACCAACGGCTGGCCGCTGATGGTCGCCAGGCGCTGCACGGCCAGGGCCTGGTAGCGCGGATCGGCGTTGATACCGGTGCCGATGGCGGTGCCACCCAGGTTCACTTCGGTGAGCAGTTCAGGCGCCAGGGTTTTCAGGCGTGCCAGGTCTTCGCTCAGGGTGGTGGCGAAGGCGCGGAATTCCTGGCCGAGGGTCATCGGCACGGCATCCTGCAGCTGGGTGCGGCCCATTTTCAGGACGTGGCTGAATTCTTCGCCCTTGGCGGCGAACGCCTGGATCAGGCTGTCGAGGCTGGCCAGCAACGCGTCGTGACCCAGCAGCAGACCCAGGCGGATCGCGGTCGGGTAGGCGTCGTTGGTGGACTGCGCCATGTTCACGTCGTTGTTGGGGTGCAGGTACTGGTACTCGCCTTTCTGGTGGCCCATGGCCTCCAGCGCGATGTTGGCGATGACTTCGTTGGCATTCATGTTGGTCGACGTGCCGGCGCCGCCCTGGATCATGTCCACCACGAATTCTTCGTGGAAGTCGCCGCGGATCAATCGTGCACAGGCTTCGCTGATGGCGGCGTGCTTGGCTTCGCTGAGCTGCCCCAGTTCGCGGTTGGCGTCAGCGGCGGCCTGTTTGACCATTGCCAGACCGACCACCAGCTTGGGGTAATGCGAGATCGGGACACCGGAGAGACGGAAGTTGTTTACCGCTCGTAGGGTCTGGATGCCGTAATACGCTTGCGCTGGTACTTCGAGTACGCCAAGCAGGTCTTTTTCTGTGCGGAATGATGCAGCGGAGGACATGACGGAAATCATCTCGATAAGGACCCGGTCTGAGCCGGAACGCTGTGGATCCTAGGCTCTGGGAAAAAATAGGGCCAATGCTGTTAAACACTGGCCTATGCATATTCGGCATAATGCCGGTGTGACGCCGACGGTGCGGCGAACGTGTGACCTGTTTTGGTGCGTGTAGGGGAGGACGTGATGAATCTTGAAAGCAAATGGCTCGAGGACTTCAGTGCCCTGGCCGCGACCCGCAGTTTCTCCCAGGCGGCCGAGCGGCGTTTCGTGACGCAACCGGCATTCAGCCGGCGAATTCGCAGCCTTGAGGCTGCGCTGGGGCTGACCCTGGTCAACCGTTCCCGTACGCCCGTCGAGCTTACGGCGGCGGGGCAGTTGTTCCTGGTGACGGCACGTACCGTGGTGGAGCAATTGGGCGAAGTGCTGCGCCATTTGCATCACCTGGAAGGCGGGCAGGGCGAAGTCATCCAAGTGGCCGCCGCCCACTCCTTGGCGCTGGGCTTCTTCCCCCGTTGGATCGCGCAACTGCGCAACGAAGGGATGAACATCGCCACGCGGCTGGTGGCGACCAACGTCGGCGACGCTGTCCACGCCCTGCGTGAAGGTGGCTGCGATTTGATGCTGGCCTTTTACGATCCGGATTCGGCCATGCAGATGGACCCGGAGATCTTCCCGTCGCTGCACCTGGGCCAGACCGAAATGCTCCCGGTGTGCGCCGCCGATGCCAACGGCAACCCGCTGTTCGACCTTGAAGGCGAGGCCAGCGTGCCGCTGCTGGCCTACAGCGCCGGGGCGTTCCTCGGGCGCTCGGTCAACCAGTTGTTGCGCCAGCGGGCGCTGCGATTCACCACGATCTACGAAACGGCCATGGCCGACAGCCTGAAAAGCATGGCCCTGGAAGGCCTGGGCATCGCCTGGGTACCGCACCTGAGCGTACGCGCCGAACTGGCCCGGGGCGAACTGGTGATCTGCGGTGGCACGCAATGGCACGTGCCCCTGGAGATCCGCCTGTACCGCTGCGCCCTGGTGCGCAAGGCCAATGTGCGGTTGCTGTGGCGCAAGCTCGAAGGCGGCGCGGCGCAGGGCGCCATCGGATCCTGAAAACAACGCGGACCCCCTTGTGGGAGCGAGCTTGCTCGCGATGACGACCTGACATTCACAGTTGCATAGACTGACCTACCGCTATCGCGAGCAAGCTCGCTCCCACAGGGATTTGCGTTGTTGGTTCGCTGACCTGCGAGTCAATAAAACCGCCACTTCACCCCAAATGACAGATGGTCGGCGAAAGTGCGTTTAACGCACCATTTTCGGTATACTGCCCGGCCTTCGGTCGGTTCGCCCGGCCATAATTCGTACAACAAGCCACGCCGGTTTCCTGCGTGGCTTGTTGTTTTTTGACGCGCCTGCGGGCGCCCAGAGAGAAGAGGCACGACGATGAGTGCACTGGTTGGCGTGATCATGGGCTCCAAGTCCGATTGGTCCACCCTTAGCCACACCGCCGATATGCTGGAAAAGCTCGGCATCCCTTACGAGGTGAAAGTGGTCTCCGCCCACCGTACCCCGGACCTGCTGTTCCAGTACGCCGAAGAGGCCGAGGCACGTGGCATCGAGGTGATCATCGCCGGTGCCGGTGGCGCGGCCCACTTGCCGGGCATGTGCGCGGCCAAGACCCACCTGCCGGTGCTGGGCGTACCGGTCCAGTCGTCGATGCTCTCGGGGGTCGACTCGTTGCTGTCGATCGTGCAGATGCCGGCCGGTATCCCGGTCGCGACCCTGGCCATCGGCAAGGCCGGCGCGATCAACGCGGCCCTGCTGTCGGCGAGCATCCTGGGCGCCAAGCACCCACAGTTTCATACCGTGCTGAAAAAATTCCGCGCTGAGCAGACAGACAGCGTCCTGGACAATCCAGACCCACGCATTGCCTGAGGTTGTTGACGAATGAAGATCGGTGTAATCGGTGGCGGCCAGTTGGGTCGCATGTTGGCCCTGGCAGGTACGCCGCTGGGGATGAACTTCGCTTTCCTGGACCCGGCGCCTGATGCCTGTGCCGCGGCGCTGGGTGAACACCTGCGGGCCGACTACGGCGACCAGGATCACCTGCGCCAATTGGCCGATGAAGTCGATCTGGTGACCTTCGAATTCGAAAGCGTCCCGGCCGAAACCGTGGCCTTCCTGTCCCAGTTCGTCCCGGTCTACCCGAGCGCCGAAGCCTTGCGGATCGCCCGTGACCGCTGGTTCGAAAAGAACATGTTCAAGGACCTGGGCATCCCCACGCCGGCTTTCGCCGACATTCAGTCCCAGGCCGATCTGGACGCTGCTGTCGCCGCCATCGGCCTGCCCGCCGTGCTCAAGACCCGTACCCTGGGTTACGACGGCAAGGGCCAGAAAGTCCTGCGCAAGCCTGAAGACGTGGTCGGTACATTTGCCGAGCTTGGCAGCGTGGCCTGCCTGCTGGAAGGTTTCGTGCCGTTCACTGGGGAAGTCTCGCTGATCGCCGTGCGTGCCCGCGACGGTGAGATCCGCTTCTATCCGCTGGTGCACAACACCCACAAGGACGGCATCCTCAAGCTGTCCGTCGCCAGCACCGATCATCCGTTGCAGGCCCTGGCCGAGGACTACTCCAGCCGGGTGCTCAAGCAACTGGACTATGTCGGCGTGATGGCGTTCGAGTTCTTCGAAGTGGACGGTGGCCTCAAGGCCAACGAAATCGCACCGCGGGTACACAACTCCGGGCACTGGACCACCGAAGGCGCCGAGTGCAGCCAGTTCGAAAACCACCTGCGGGCGGTGGCCGGGCTGCCACTGGGGTCGACCGCCAAGGTCGGTGAAAGCGCGATGCTCAATTTCATCGGCAAGGTCCCGGACAGCGACAAGGTCCTGGCGATTGCCGACTGCCATTTGCATCACTATGGCAAGGCGTTCAAGGTCGGGCGCAAGGTCGGTCACGCCAACTTACGCTGCGCTGACCGGGCCACGCTGGCCCAGCAGATCATCAAGGTCGAGACGCTGATCGCCGAACAATAATCTGGAACGGCGGTGGAACCATTCGTCGGCTAATCTTTCTCATGGCTAAGTGCCAAAGCCTGACCGGGCTTTGGCTTAGCGACTCAATGAGAGGGGAAATGCCATGGGTATCATCGGAACCATCTTTATCGGCTTGATCGTTGGCCTGCTGGCGCGCTTCCTGAAACCGGGCGATGACAGCATGGGCTGGATCATGACCATCCTGCTCGGTATCGGCGGTTCGTTGGCGGCCACTTACGGCGGCCAGGCCCTGGGCATCTACCAGGCCGGCCAAGGCGCAGGTTTCATCGGTGCCCTGGTGGGCGCGATCGTGTTGCTGGTGATCTACGGCCTGATCAAAAGAAACTGATCCAAATGCAGCAAGGCCCTCTCCGCGTGGCGAGCCGAGGGGGCTAGAATGCTCGGCGTTTCACTTTCCATTCATTGCCGAGCCCTTCCATGCGCCGTCTAGTATTGACCCTTCTTCTGCTGGGCAGTGGCCTGGCCCATGCTGCCGAGCTGCCGGAAACCGACTGGCTCGAACTGATGCCCAAGTCGGACCAGAAAGCCCTCGAGGCCATGCCCGAGATTGACCACAACTCCCCGGAAGCCAACGGCACCTTCACTGAAAAAGGCGGCCTGAAACAAAGCAAGGGCTTGCCGGCGGTGATGTATTCGACCAAGACCGTGGCGGCCATGAACGACAAGCACATCCGCATCGGCGGGTACCCGGTGCCGCTGGAAACCGACGCCAAGGGCCGCAGCACGCTGTTTTTCCTGGTGCCCTACCCTGGCGCCTGCATCCACGTCCCGCCACCGCCGCCTAACCAATTGGTGCTGGTGCGCTATCCCAAGGGCCTGAAGCTGGACGACATCTACACGCCGCTCTGGGTGACGGGCACGCTGAAGATCGAAAAGGTCGACAACGACCTGGCGAGTGCGGCGTATGCGCTGGAGGCGGAGAAGGTGAGGGTGGTGCAGGAAGCGGATTTGTAGGGCGAAACCCAATGTGGGAGCGAGCTTGCTCGCGATGGCGGTGTGTCAGTCGACGCTGAGGTTGACTGTCCGTCCGCTATCGCGAGCAAGCTCGCTCCCACAGTGGTTTTTGTGGTGGGGTTTAGAGGGGCTTGCTGCAGATGCTCACGCCAAGGGTATGGCTGGCCTGTGGCAACAACGTCACCACGTCGTCCATCACATTCGCCGTCTCGATGCACAACATGCGCTGCCAGCCATCGTCGGCCATGTCGCTGAAGGCCTTGGCGCGTTCGGTCCAGGGGTTCCAGATCACCGCCGAGCGCGAACCGCTGCTGCTCAGTTCGATCCGTCGTTCCCAGTGCGGGTCAATGATGCTCAGCGTCGGCGGGGTGTCGAGGTAGATGCGGTCGGTCTCGCTGGCAAATGTCAGGTCGCCGGCCTGGGTGTGGGTATTCCAGTCGTCCAGGGTCTCGATGTAGCTCAAGCCATCCACCCCTTCGACCCGCACGTTGCGTACGTCGCTCACGGCGAAGTAGCTGTGCAGCGCCTGGCTGAGGCTGACGGTTTCGCTGCCACGGTTATGGCTGGTGAGGCGGATGTGCAGCTGCTCGTCCATCACGATGGTCAGCGTCAGGTCCACCTGGTGAGGCCAGCCCGCAAGGCCATTCTCGGGGTAGGGCAGCACGAACTCCACCTTGAGGCTTTCACCTTCGGCTTCGATGCCCTTCAATTCCCAATCCATCGCCCGCACCAGGCCGTGGGCCGTGGCCGGGTCGTCGCTCACACGCATGGCCTGTACGCTGTCGGGGTTGCGCGTCAGGTTGCCGAACCACGGCCAGCACACCGGCACGCCCGCGCGGATGCTCTTGCCGGCCTTGAACGTGGCCTGGTCGTTGAGCCAGATCAGTGGCGGCTGGCCGTCCACTTGATAACTGAGGATGTGCGCGCCTTGCTGGGCCACCAGCAACTCGGCCTGACCGTGACGGATGCGCCAGGCGTTCAGTTCATCCAGTTTGACCGCTTCGACGTTGGGCGTAGGCATGTTGCAAATCTCGCTCGGGAACAGGGACTGCAATGGACCGCAAAACGGCCGCCGTGTTTAACGGGCGCGCGGCGGAACCGAGCGGGTACGACCGCTGCCGTCGATGGCGACAAAGACAAAGACCGCCTCGGTCACCTTGCGCCATTCACTGGACAGCGGGTCGTCGCTCCAGACCTCGACCATCATCTGGATCGAGCTGCGGCCGATTTCCAGCGCCTGGGTATAAAAGGAAAGCTGCGCACCCACCGCCACCGGCACCAGGAACGCCATGCGATCGATCGCCACGGTGGCCACGCGTCCGCCGGCCACTTTGCTGGCCATGGCGGTGCCGGCCAGGTCCATCTGGGACACCAGCCAGCCACCGAAAATATCGCCGAAGCCGTTGGTCTCGCGAGGGAGCGCGGTGATTTGCAGGGCCAGGTCGCCTTGCGGGATTGGATCTTCTTGTTCGAGCTCTATCATGCCGGGGGGCCTCTGACCCGTAACGCTGTCTGGTACTTCAGGTGAATAGCCGTCTTTGAAAAAAACGATTCAGCCCGAACATACTGCGTTCGTCACGTTTTTCGTAAAGGCGTGCCAAAGGGAAACTCTGCGAAACCGGCTGGTTCTGGTAATACGCCACCAACGACGTTTTCGCACAGCAACCCCTTACAGAGTACTGCAAGGTTGCGAGTATATCGGGCGATAGACGTCGAGACGACCACTCGGTTCTGATTTCGACTATCAAATACGCGCCTCTATGTGCTTTTTCGAACAATTTGCTATCGTGCCGGACCTGCCCAGGCCCCAACCCGTATTGCCAGGGTTGCAGAATTGACTATAAGAGAAGCCCTTGCCATGACCACTGCGCCTTCGAGCACGGCGACGCCCGCACAACCAGCACGTCCACTGACCCGCAACGATTACAAGACCCTGTCGCTTTCAGCTTTGGGCGGTGCGCTGGAGTTCTACGATTTCATCATCTTCGTGTTCTTTGCCACCGTGGTCGGCAAATTGTTCTTTCCTGCCGAAATGCCTGAGTGGCTGCGCCTGATGCAGACCTTCGGCATTTTTGCCGCCGGTTACCTGGCCCGGCCGCTGGGCGGGATCATCATGGCCCACTTCGGCGACCTGCTGGGGCGCAAGAAAATGTTCACCCTGAGCATTTTCATGATGGCTGTGCCGACCCTGATCATGGGCCTGTTGCCCACCTATGCGCAGATCGGCATGTGGGCGCCCATCCTGCTGTTGCTGATGCGGGTGATCCAGGGTGCGGCCATCGGCGGGGAAGTGCCGGGGCCTGGGTCTTCGTTTCTGAACATGTTCCGGCGCGCCACATCGGCTATGCCTGCGGCACCCTGACCTGCGGCCTGACGGCGGGGATCTTGTTGGGGTCGCTGGTCGCCACAGCCATCAACAGCCTTTATACGCCGGTGGAAGTGGCGGATTACGCCTGGCGGATCCCGTTCCTGCTGGGTGGCGTGTTCGGTCTGTTTTCGGTGTACCTGCGCCGCTGGCTCCACGAAACCCCGGTGTTCGCCGAGCTGCAACTGCGCAAGGCCCTGGCCGAGGAAATACCGCTGCGGGCCGTGCTGCGCGATCATCGCGGCGCCATCGCGATTTCGATGCTGCTGACCTGGCTGCTGTCGGCCGGCATCATCGTGATCATCCTGATGACCCCGACGGTGTTGCAGACCGTTTACCACTTCAGCCCGACCACCGCGTTGCAGGCCAACAGTCTGGCGATCGTGTTCCTGAGCTTTGGTTGCATCGGCTCCGGCGTGCTGGCCGACCGCTTCGGCGCCGGGCGGGTATTTGTCTTCGGTAGTGCGTTGCTGCTGATCACCTCCTGGACCTTTTATCACAGCCTGTTCGACCACCCCGACTGGCTATTCCCGCTCTATGCGCTGAGCGGCCTGCTGGTGGGCACCATCGGCGCGGTGCCTTACGTCATGGTCAAGGCGTTCCCGGCCGTGGTGCGCTTCAGCGGCCTGTCGTTCTCCTACAACCTGGCGTACGCCATCTTCGGCGGCCTGACCCCGATGATCGTTACCCTGCTGCTCAAGGAAAGCCCGCTGGGACCGGCCTATTACGTGGCGGTGATCTGCGGTATCGGGATTGCTGTGGGCGGTTATCTCTGGAAGAAGGGGCGCTAGGTCCGAATCTTTCGCTGACTGCACGGGCTTCATCGCGAGCAAGCTCGCTCCCACAGAGGGCTGCGTTCACCGCAAATCCACTGTGGGAGCGAGCTTGCTCGCGATTGGGCCGGCATGAATCATCCTGTAAAACTCAATGCTGGCCTTTCATCCAATTGTCATATTTCAGCCATAGAGTGTTCACACGGCTTACCAATACTTGGCCGACTTAACACACCTCTCTGCTAGGAGTAAGGCATGAAACTGAAGCGTTTGATGGCGGCAATGACTTTTGTCGCTGCTGGCGTTGCGACTGCCAACGCGGTTGCCGCTGTTGACCCTGCGATCCCGAGCTACACCAAGACCACTGGTGTGTCGGGCAACCTCTCCAGCGTCGGCTCCGATACCCTGGCCAACCTGATGACCTTGTGGGCCGAGAACTACAAGAAAGAATACCCGAACGTAAACATCCAGATTCAGGCCGCCGGTTCCTCCACCGCGCCGCCCGCGCTCACCGAAGGCACCGCCAACCTGGGCCCGATGAGCCGCAAGATGAAGGACAACGAACTGCAGGCCTTCGAACAGAAGTACGGCTACAAGCCAACCGCTATTCCGGTTGCCGTGGACGCCCTGGCCGTATTCGTGCACAAGGACAACCCGATCAAGCACCTGACCATGGCTCAGGTCGACGCCATTTTTTCCTCGACTCGCCTCTGCGGCGCCAAGGCTGACGTCAAGACCTGGGGCGACCTGGGCGTGACCGGCGACCTGGCCAACAAGCCGGTCCAACTGTTCGGTCGTAACTCGGTGTCCGGCACCTACGGCTACTTCAAGGAAGAAGCCTTGTGCAAAGGCGACTACAAGCCAAACGTCAACGAACAGCCGGGTTCGGCTTCGGTTGTGCAGTCGATCAGCAGCTCGCTTAACGGCATCGGCTACTCGGGTATCGGCTACAAGACCGCCAGCGTGAAAACCGTTGCCCTGGCCAAGAAAGAAGGCGGCGAGTTCATTGAAGACACCGAAGAAAACGCCCTGAACGGCAAGTACCCGCTGTCGCGTTTCCTCTACGTCTACGTCAACAAGGCGCCGAACAAGCCTCTGGCCCCGCTGGAAGCCGAGTTCGTGAAGCTGATCCTGTCCAAGCAAGGCCAGGAAGTCGTGGTCAAGGACGGCTACATCCCGGTACCTGCCAAAGTCGCCGCCAAGGCACTGGCTGACCTGGGGCTGCAGGAAGGCGGCAACGTCGCCAAGCAGTAATACCTGAGCCCGGGCCAACACCAGGGCTCTCTGTGGGAGCGGGCTTGCTCGCGAATGCGGTGGATCAGTCGGCATCCATGTCGAATGCGCTGGCCCCTTTGTGAGCAAGCCCGCTCCCACAGACACGAATTTTCCGTCCGCTGCCGCTTCTAGCTGGCGGCGGATTTGTTGCGTCACTTCACTGTCATCTTTCTGTCATACAGGATCGCTAGGGTGTGCGCATGAATGATCTGGCCAACTCCACAATGACTACGACTTCCCCTCCCAAGCGCATTGATTTCAATACGCCTGAGTTGCAACGCAAGCGTCGCATCCGCGCGCTCAAGGATCGCCTGACCCGCTGGTACGTGCTGGTCGGCGGCCTCGCCATCCTGGCGGCCATTACGCTGATTTTCTTCTTCCTGGCCTACGTGGTGCTGCCCCTGTTCCAGGGCGCGGACCTGACCGCCAAGGACTCGATCACCCCGGCCTGGATGCAAGACGCCGGCAAACCGCTGATGATCTCTATCGAAGAACAGAACCAGGTCGCCATGCGGGTTTCCGACAAGGGCCAGGCGCTGTTTTTCGACGTCAGCAGTGGCGCCGAACTGCGCCGTGTCGACCTGCCGATCCCGGCCGGCGCCAGCGTCACCGCCATTGGCGAGGACCAGCCCGGCAGCCCATTGGTGGCGATCGGTCTGTCCAACGGCCAGGCCTTGGTGTTCCGTCACACTTATAAGGTCACCTACCCGGACGGCAAGAAAACCATCTCGCCCGCCGTCGAATACCCTTACGGCGAGACGCCGATGGCCTTGAACGAACAGGGCGCGGCCCTGGAGCATGTCAGCCTCAACGCCACGGATTCGACCCTGCTGTTGGCCGGCTCCAGCGGCGCCCAGCTGCAAGTGCTGTCGCTCACCAGCGAAGAAAACATGATGACCGGTGAAGTCACCAGCGAGCAGACGCGTATCGACCTGCCGCAGATGACCGAGCCGGTGAAGAACATCTTCGTCGACCCGCGCCAGCAATGGCTGTATGTGGTCAACGGACGTGCCCAGGCCGATGTGTTCAGCCTGCGGGACAAGAGCCTCAACGGCCGTTACAAACTGCTGGAAAACGCCGACGCTCAAGTCACCGCCGCCACCCAGTTGGTGGGCGGGATCTCGCTGATCATCGGCGACTCCAAGGGCGGCCTGGCCCAATGGTTCATGGCCCGGGATCCGGACGGTGAGCTGCGCTTCAAGCAGATTCGAACCTTCCAGATGGGCAGCGCGCCCATCGTCGAGATCAGCGCCGAAGAACGTCGCAAGGGTTTCGTGGCGCTCGACGCCGCCGGCAAGCTCGGCGTGTTCCACAGCACCGCCCACCGCACCCTGCTGGTGGACCAGGTGGTCGACGGCCAGGGTCTGTTCGGCATGTCGCCACGGGCCAACCGCCTGATCGTTGAACAGGGCGGCAAGCTGCAACCGTTGACGCTGGACAACCCGCACCCGGAAGTGTCGTGGAGCGCGTTGTGGAGCAAGGTCTGGTACGAAAACTACGACGAACCTAAATATGTCTGGCAATCGACCGCCGCCAACACCGACTTCGAACCCAAGCTGAGCCTCTCGCCGCTGACCTTCGGTACCCTGAAGGCGGCGTTCTACGCGATGCTGCTGGCCGCGCCGCTGGCGGTTGCCGCAGCGATCTACACCGCCTACTTCATGGCCCCGGGCATGCGCCGCAAGGTCAAGCCGGTGATCGAGCTGATGGAGGCGATGCCGACGGTGATCCTCGGTTTCTTCGCCGGCCTGTTCCTGGCGCCGTATGTCGAAGGGCACCTGCCGGGTATCTTCAGCCTGTTGATGTTGCTGCCGATCGGCATCCTGGTCACCGGTTTCGCCTTCAGCCGCCTGCCGGAATCCATTCGCTTGAGAGTGCCCGAGGGTTGGGAAAGCGCCCTGTTGATCCCGGTCATCCTGTTCGTGGGCTGGCTCTCGCTGTACATGAGCCCGTACATGGAGGCCTGGTTCTTCGGCGGCGACATGCGCATGTGGATCTCCCATGACCTGGGCATCACCTACGACCAGCGCAACGCCCTGGTGGTGGGCCTGGCGATGGGCTTCGCGGTGATCCCGAACATCTATTCCATTGCCGAAGACGCCGTGTTCAGTGTGCCGCGCGGCCTGACCCTGGGCTCCCTGGCCCTCGGTGCCACGCCGTGGCAGACCATGACCCGCGTGGTGATCCTCACCGCCAGCCCGGGCATCTTCTCGGCGCTGATGATCGGCATGGGCCGTGCGGTGGGCGAGACCATGATCGTGCTGATGGCCACCGGTAACACGCCGGTCATGGAAATGAACCTGTTCGAAGGCCTGCGCACCCTGGCGGCCAACGTGGCGGTGGAGATGCCCGAGTCGGAAGTCGGCGGCAGCCACTACCGCGTGCTGTTCCTGTCGGCCCTGGTGTTGCTGTTGTTCACCTTCGTCATGAACACCCTCGCCGAGCTGATCCGTCAGCGTCTGCGCAAGAAATATTCGTCGCTTTAAGAAAGGTAGAAGTCTGTGAAACAGAACTCCCTGAAAGGATGGTTCAAGAGCGGCGCCCCCGGCGTCTGGATCAGCGGTGGCGCGGTGTCCATCGCGGTCATCATGACCATTGGCCTGCTGGCGGTGATCGCTGTGCGCGGCCTGGGCCACTTCTGGCCGGCAGACCTGATCCACGCCAACTACAACGTGCCGGGCATGCCTGCGCACCTGGTGGTCGGCGAAGTCGTGCAGAAAGAAGAAGTACCTCGCGAGCGCCTGAAAAGCGCCGGCCTGCCGGTGCCGGATGAAGGCCCCGAGTTCATGACCCGCGAACTGATCAAGGTCGGCAACCGAGACCTGAACGGCACTGACTTCACCTGGATCGTCGGCGATTGGCTGACCAACCAGACCACGCCGCCGGAACTGATGGCCATCGAGCGTCGTGAGTGGGGCAACTTCTACGGTTACCTGGTCAACGTCAAGGAAGGCGGCAAGGTCATCGCCGAAGGCGAGGCTGCCTGGCCGCAACTGCAGGCTCGCGTACAGCGGGTCAATCAGTTGGCCGCCGAACTCAAGACCCTGGAAAAAGTCGACATCGGCGCCATCAACGCCGGTCTGGAGCGTATCCGCCTGCACGGTCGCAAGCTGGAGCTGGACGGCAAGCTCGATGCTTCGGCCCAGGCCGACCTGGAAAGCGAGCGCGCCGAACTCAATGCCCGCTACAAGGACATCGAAGCGCGCCTGGCCGACCTGCACGCGCAGTTCAACCGCGACAGCCTGACGGCCCGCGATGCCAACGGCAAGGAAGTGGAGATCGAAATCGGCAAAGTGGTGCACGCCTACCAGCCAAACGGCATGGGCACGTTCACCAAGCTGGGTTTCTACTTCAGCAAGGTCTGGGAATTCCTCAGCGATGACCCCCGTGAAGCCAACACCGAAGGCGGCATCTTCCCGGCGATTTTCGGCACCGTGATGATGACCCTGATCATGGCGATGATCGTGACGCCGTTCGGCGTGCTGGCGGCGGTCTACCTGCGTGAGTACGCCCGCCAGGGCCCGATGACCCGGCTGATCCGCATCGCGGTGAACAACCTCGCGGGCGTTCCGGCCATTGTTTACGGCGTGTTCGGCCTGGGCTTCTTCGTCTACGTGCTGGGTGGTTCGGTCGATCGCTTGTTCTTCCCCGAAGCCTTGCCGGCACCGACCTTCGGCACCCCGGGCCTGCTCTGGGCGTCCTTGACCCTGGCGCTGCTAGCGGTGCCGGTGGTGATCGTGGCCACCGAAGAAGGCCTGGCGCGGATCCCGCGTACCGTGCGCGAAGGTTCCCTGGCCCTCGGTGCGACCAAGGCCGAGACCCTGTGGAAAATCGTCCTGCCCATGGCCAGCCCGGCAATGATGACCGGCATGATCCTCGCCGTGGCCCGCGCCGCCGGTGAAGTGGCGCCGTTGATGCTGGTAGGTGTGGTGAAACTGGCCCCGTCGCTGCCGCTGGACGGCAACTACCCGTACCTGCACCTGGACCAGAAGATCATGCACCTGGGCTTCCATATCTATGACGTCGGTTTCCAGAGCCCGAACGTTGAAGCGGCGCGACCGCTGGTCTATGCCACGGCGCTGCTGCTGGTGCTGGTGATCGCCACGCTCAACCTGTCGGCCGTGTGGATCCGTAACCACCTGCGCGAGAAGTACAAGGCACTGGATAGTTGATGGTCTGTGGGAGCGAGCTTGCTCGCGAAGCTTCTGGCGGCCTCGAGGGCCCCTTCGCGAGCAAGCTCGCTCCCACACTGATCGGCGTTCACTGGAATTTCATGGGGCCGCCACACAGGCGTTCCGAACCGAATTTGTTAGCACAGGGAGCCTCCCATGCAACACGAAGCACATACACACGGCATCAACATGTCGGCCCTGGGCCGCGACAAGCAGAGCCTGGATCTGGCACAGGAAACCGTCGCCATCGAAGTACCCGGCCTGAGCCTGTTCTACGGCGAGAAGCAGGCGCTGTATGACGTCAGCCTGAATATCCCGAAACAGCGCGTCACCGCGTTCATCGGTCCATCGGGCTGCGGCAAGTCAACCTTGCTGCGCACCTTCAACCGCATGAACGACCTGGTGGACGGCTGCCGCGTCGAAGGTGAAATCAACCTCTATGGCAACAACATCTACCGCAAGGGCGAAGACGTGGCCGAGCTGCGCCGTCGCGTCGGCATGGTGTTCCAGAAGCCGAACCCGTTCCCGAAAACCATCTACGAGAACGTGGTCTACGGCTTGCGCATCCAGGGCATCAACAAGAAGCGCATCCTCGACGAAGCGGTGGAATGGGCCCTCAAGGGCGCCGCGCTGTGGGACGAGGTCAAGGACCGTCTGCATGAGTCGGCCCTCGGTCTGTCCGGCGGCCAGCAGCAACGTCTGGTGATCGCCCGCACCATCGCCGTGGAACCGGAAGTGCTGCTGCTCGACGAACCCTGCTCGGCCCTCGACCCGATCTCGACGCTGAAAGTCGAAGAGCTGATCTACGAGCTCAAGTCCAAGTTCACCATCGTCATCGTGACCCACAACATGCAACAGGCGGCGCGGGTTTCCGACTACACCGCGTTCATGTACATGGGCAAACTGGTGGAATTCGGCGATACCGATACGCTGTTCACCAATCCGGCGAAGAAACAGACCGAAGACTACATCACCGGTCGCTACGGCTAGTCGAGGCAACTGCATAGCCGCACTGCGCTATCAGGATCAACATTTAACTGCTTGAAGCTTGCAGCTTGAAGCTTGCAACTTTCGCGGAGCGAACAAGATGATTTCGAAGGAAGGCCTTACTCACCACATTTCCGCACAGTTCAACGCTGAGCTGGAGGAAGTGCGCAGTCACTTGCTGGCCATGGGCGGGCTGGTGGAAAAGCAGGTCAACGACGCGGTGACCGCACTGATCGAGGCCGACTCCGGCCTGGCCCAGCAGGTGCGCGAAATCGATGACCAGATCAACCAGATGGAGCGCAACATCGACGAGGAGTGCCTGCGGATCCTGGCCCGTCGTCAGCCGGCTGCGTCCGACCTGCGCCTGATCATCAGCATCTCCAAGTCGGTGATCGATCTTGAGCGGATCGGCGACGAAGCCACCAAGATCGCCCGTCGTGCCATCCAGTTGTGCGAAGAAGGCGAGGCGCCCCGCGGCTACGTCGAGGTTCGCCACATCGGCGACCAGGTGCGCAACATGGTCCGTGACGCACTGGACGCCTTCGCCCGCTTCGACGCCGACCTGGCGTTGTCGGTGGCCCAGTACGACAAGATCATCGACCGCGAATACAAGACCGCCCTGCGCGAGCTGGCGACCTACATGATGGAAGACCCGCGCTCCATTTCCCGGGTGTTGAGCATTATCTGGGTGCTGCGTTCTCTGGAGCGTATCGGCGATCATGCGCGCAACATCTCGGAACTTGTCATCTACCTGGTGCGCGGTACCGATGTGCGCCATTTGGGGCTCAAGCGGATGAAGGAAGAAGTTCAGGGCACCCCGTCCGAAACCGCTAATGTTCCGGGCGAAACTGACGATAAGTAAGATTGCCAAGAAAAGCGCCCGGCCTTTTGGTCGGGCTTTTTTTTGGGTTTTTTTTAATCGAAAGCAGCACCCCGCGAACGAAAAGTCCCGGCGTGACTGACGGTTTTTTTGGCAATATGCCATCAGTAAAAGCGGTATGCTTGCCGGGATTTTTTAGAGGTGTATCTGGATGAGTAAGGTCAGTGTGTTGGTCGTGGACGATGCTTCGTTCATTCGTGACCTGGTGAAGAAGTGCCTGCGCAACTACTTCCCGGGCGTGCGTATCGAAGACGCGGTGAACGGCAAGAAAGCCCAGGCCCTGCTGGCTCGCGAGGCATTCGATCTGGTGCTGTGCGATTGGGAAATGCCGGAAATGTCCGGCCTGGAACTGCTGACCTGGTGCCGCCAGCAGGACACCCTCAAGGGCATGCCCTTCGTGATGGTCACCAGCCGCGGCGACAAGGAAAACGTGGTCCAGGCGATCCAGGCCGGCGTTTCCGGCTACGTCAGCAAGCCGTTCACCAACGAACAGTTGCTGACCAAGGTCAAGCAGGCCCTGCACAAGGTCGGCAAGCTCGACACGCTGATGAACAGTGCCCCGACCAAGATGAACTCGGCGTTCGGTAATGATTCCCTCAGCGCCCTGACGGGCAATAAGGCGCCGGTTGCGGCTGTTGCTTCGGCGCCAGCGGCGAATCCGTTTGCCAAGCCGGCGGCCGCTCCCGCTCCCGCAGCCGCTGCTGCCCCGGCCCGTGGACTGCTCAACAGCCCACCGGTCAAGGCGCCGGTAGCCGCCGCTTCGACGACCAACCGTGGCCAAGGCCAGTTGCGCCTGTCCAGCGGCACCCAGCAATGCGTGATCAAGGCCTTGAGCCTCAAGGAAGCGCTGCTGGTGGTCAAGCGCACCGACACCCTGCCACAAGTGCTCGAAAGCGCAGTGCTGGACATGGAACAGGGCGACAACGCCGAAACGGCCCGTCTCAACGGCTACCTGCATGCCATCGTCGCCCATGAGCAGACCCCCGACAGCGAATGGCTGCAACTGACGTTCCGCTTCGTCGACAAAGACCCGCAGAAACTCGACTACATCTCCCGCCTGATCGCTCGCGGCACGGCGCAGAAACATTTCGTGCCGGGTGCCTGATCCGGCGGCGACTTTGAGTCCGCTATCGCGAGCAAGCTCGCTCCCACACTCGATCCAGTGAATACTGAAGATCCCGTGTGGGAGCGAGCTTGCTCGCGATGGGGCCATAAGATCCAACACCGATCACTGATCCAATTTTGAAACATCCGTCGACTACGCTGGTCCATCCCAGCTGCTAGGCTGCTGTGCAGGCCTTCATTTTCGACAGAACCTTTGCCCATGCTCGTGCCCCTGCTGTTTGCCTGTGGTCTTGTCCTGGCCTCCACCTCGGCCGTGGCCATGACGATCTACAAATCCACCGATGCCAATGGTGTGGTGTCCTATAGCGACCGCCCCAGCAAGGGCGCCCAGGTGTTCGTGTTCCGCGACCGCATGGTCGAACGCCTGGAGCGGCAGGTGTTTCTGGATATCAAGAAGCAGAACGGCGCGGACGCGGTGTTCGTGCGCAACGATCTGTACGCGCCGGTGGAGATCGAGTTGAGTTTCGCCGGGCTGCGCAATGTCAGTGGGGCGCCGAGCCGGCCGATTCGTCGGGTGCTGCCGGCGCGCAGCAACCTGCGCCTGGCGCTGCTCACGGCCACCCGGCCCGGCAGGCCGCTGGTGTATACCCCAAGGTTCGAATATTCCCTGGGCGACCCTGCAGGCGCCGCCGAGGCCTATCGGTACCCGCTGCCTTGGCGCGGTGGACCGTTCCGGCTGAGCCAGGGGGCCAACGGCCAATACAGCCATTACGGCCCGAAGAACCGCTACGCCATGGACATCGCCATGCCCGTCGGCACGCCGATCATCGCCGCGCGGGGTGGCGTGGTCATCAAGACCGAAAACGAGCAGACCGGCCGCGGGGATGATCCCGCGGGCAATTTCGTGCGAGTGCTGCACGATGACGGCACCATGGGTGTCTACCTGCACCTGCAGAAGGGCTCGGTGAGCGTACGGGAAGGGCAACGGGTCGGGGTGGGCACGCCGCTGGCGTTGTCGGGCAACACCGGCAACAGCTCAGGCCCGCACCTGCATTTCGTGGTGCAGCGCAATACCGGGTTGGGACTGGTGTCGATTCCCTACCAGTTCAATCAGCCGGTGGGCGACTTGCCCAACTTTGCGTTGGGCAAGCAGTAGCCTCTGCACAAGCCAAGGCGCTTTTGTGGCGAGGGAGCTTGCTCCCGCTCGGCTTTGTAGGAGCTGGCGAAGCCTGCGATCTTTTGATCTTTCGCTCCAGACTCAACGGGCAGTGGAAAGATCGCAGCCTCGCTTCGCTCGTCAGCTCCTACAGACCCAGCGGGAGCAAGCTCCCTCGCCACAGGGGCTGGCTGCTCCAGGCCGAAATGCGATCCCCTGTGGGAGCGAGCTTGCTCGCGAAGGCAGCACCGCCGACCTTCAGTCAACGACTCAATCGAGCATCAACACCTTCGCCAGGATGATCTTCGGCCCTTTCATCTTCTTGATGATGATCCGCAGGCCTTCGACTTCCAGCACTTCTTCCTCTTCCGGCACGCGCTTGAGGGTTTCATAGACCAAGCCGGCCAGGGTTTCGGCTTCGATGTGGTCCAGGTCGATACCCAGCAGGCGCTCGACCTTGAACAGTGGTGTGTCGCCGCGTACCAGCAGCTTGCCCGGCTGGTAGGCCAGGATGCCGCGTTCGGCCTTGCGGTGTTCGTCCTGGATGTCGCCCACCAGCACTTCCAGCACGTCTTCCATGGTCAGGTAGCCGATGATGTTGCCGTCGGCTTCCTCGACCAAGGCGAAGTGCGAGCCGCCCTTGCGGAACTGCTCCAGCAACTGCGACAGCGGCATGTGCCGCGACACCCGCTCCAGCGGCCGGGTCAGTTCGGCCAGGTTGAACGACTCGGGAATGTGATCCAGGGCCGCCAGTTCCAGCAGCAGGTCCTTGATGTGCAGCAGGCCGACGAACTCCTGGCGCTCGCTGTCGTACACCGGATAACGGCTGAACTTGTGGCGACGGAACATCGCCAGGATTTCCTTGAGCGGCGCGTTGAACTCCAGCGTCACCAGGTCTTCCCGGGAGTTGGCCCAGTCCACCACTTCCAGCTCGCCCATTTCCACGGCCGAGGCCAGCACGCGCATGCCCTGGTCGCTCGGGTCCTGGCCACGGCTGGAGTGCAGGATCAGTTTCAGTTCTTCGCGGCTGTAATGGTGTTCGTGATGGGGCCCGGGCTCGCCTTGGCCGGCGATGCGCAAGATGGCGTTGGCGCTGGCGTTGAGCAGGTAGATCGCCGGGTACATGGCCCAATAGAACAGGTACAGCGGCACGGCGGTCCACAGCGACAGCAGCTCGGGTTTGCGGATGGCCCAGGATTTGGGCGCCAGTTCACCGACCACGATGTGCAAGTAAGAAATGATGAAGAATGCGGTGAAGAACGACACGCCCTTGATCACTTCCGGCGACTGTACGCCAACTGCGCCCAGCAACGGCTCGAGGATGTGGGCGAACGCCGGCTCGCCGACCCAGCCCAGTCCCAGGGACGCCAGGGTGATACCCAGTTGGCACGCAGACAGGTAAGCGTCGAGCTGGCTGTGGACGGTGCGCAGGATGTGCCCGCGCCAGCCGTTCTGCTCGGCAATGGCTTCGACCCGGGTCGAGCGCAGCTTGACCATGGCGAATTCGGCTGCAACGAAAAAGCCGTTGAGCAAAACCAGGATCAGAGCGAAAAGAATCATGCCGAATTCGGCGAAGAGTGTAACGAGGGACAAGCCAGGGGAAGGGTCCATGATGGGGTTTTGCGGGTTCCGAATAGTCGTAGGAATTGGAAATGGGCGCCCGAAAAGGCAGGCGCAAGCCAGTCAATGTAGCGGCTGACTCGGCGATTGCCTAGGGGGCGTGCTCAATCAGCGGGGCGGGCGAGGCGTGCGCGAACCACCTGGGCCGGGGCGAAATGGCAGGTAAAGGTGCTGCCATGGCCGGGTACGCTGCTGATTTCCATGCGGGCACGATGGCGCAGCAGGACGTGTTTGACGATGGCCAGGCCCAGCCCGGTGCCCCCCGTGTTGGAGTTGCGGCTGGAGTCGACGCGGTAGAAGCGTTCGGTCAGGCGCGGCAGGTGCTTGCTGTCGATACCAATGCCCGAATCGCGCACGCTCAGGTGCGCGCCTTGCTCATCGCCCCACCAGCGCACATGGATCCGACCTTGCTCCGGTGTGTACTTGACCGCGTTGAACACCAGGTTGGAAAACGCACTGCGCAGTTCCGCCTCGCTGCCTTTGAGCTGCACGGCCGGGTCGGCTTCCAGGGTAATGGTCTGCTGCTTGGGGCCGGACAGTTCCTGCGCATCTTCGGCAATGGTTTGCAGCAGGTCGTCGATGGGCACTGGCTGGTTGTCCGACGGGTAGTCGGTGGCTTCGAGCTTCGCCAGCAGCAACAAGTCGTTGAGCAGGGTCTGCATGCGCCCGCTTTGCTGGTGCATCTGCTGCAAGGCCCGGGTCCAGCGCGGGTTCACCTCCTCGACGTTGTCGAGCAGGGTTTCCAGGTAACCGCAGATCACTGTCAACGGCGTGCGCAGTTCGTGGGAAACGTTGGCGATGAAATCCTTGCGCATCTGTTCCAGCTGATGGATCCGCGTGACATCGCGCACCAGCATCAGGTGCTCGTTGTTGCCGTAGCGGGTGATGTACAACTGGATGCGCAACCGATCGTTGGTGGGCGAAGGGATTTCCAGCGGCTCGGCGTAGTTGGCTTGCTCGAAATATTCCTTGAAGCGCGGATGTCGCACCAGGTTGGTCACCGGCTGGCCGCTGTCCTGGGGCGTCTTGAGGCCCAACAGGGTCTCGGCGGCGCGGTTCCACCACTCCAGGTTGCCGTCGCTGTCGAGCATGATCACCGCGTCTTTCAGCGCGGCGGTGGACTCCTGGACCCGGTCGATCACCGCCTGCAGGCGGCCGCGAACGCGCTGGTCGCGCCGTTGCAGGTGGTAGATGCTGTCGAACACCTCACCCCACAGGCCATAGCCGTCGGGCGGGGCTTCGTCGGGTTGGTGCAGGCGCAGCCATTCATGCAGGCGCAGCAATTGCTTGAGGGTCCAGGCCAGGTAAAGCCCCAGCCCGGCGGCCAGGCTCCAGCCGTAATAACCGCTGATCAGGCCGATCAGCAAACAACCGGTCACCAGCAACAACATGTGGCGAATCAGGGTGCCATGCCAGTTTTGATTCACGTGACGCGCGTCCTTGTCAGCTTGTCGGGCGGTAAGGGCTCGGATCAGGCCTTGGTCGAAAAACGATAACCGGTGCCGCGCACGGTTTGTACCAGATTTTCATAAGCATCGCCGAGGGCCTTGCGCAAGCGCCGGATGTGCACGTCCACGGTGCGTTCCTCGACGTAGACGTTGCCGCCCCAGACCTGGTCCAACAATTGGCCGCGGGTGTAGGCACGTTCCTGGTGAGTCATGAAGAATTGCAGCAGGCGGTATTCGGTCGGCCCCATCTCGGCGGGTTTGCCGTCGATGGTCACGCGGTGGCTGATCGGGTCGAGCAGCAGGCCACCGACTTCAATCGGCGCTTCGCCATCGGTCGGCCCGGCGCGGCGCAGCACGGCTTTCAGGCGCGCTACCAGTTCCCGTGGGGAAAACGGCTTGGTGATGTAGTCGTCGGCGCCGACTTCCAGGCCCTGGATCTTGTTGTCCTCTTCGCCCTTGGCGGTGAGCATGATGATCGGGATATCCCCGGTCAGCTCGTCGCGCTTGAGGCGTCGCGCCAGTTCGATACCTGACGTGCCGGGAAGCATCCAGTCCAGCAGGATCAGGTCGGGCTTGCGGTCGACGATGATGGCGTGGGCCTGTTGAGAGTTTTCTGCTTCCATGCAGTCATAGCCGGCCATCTCCAACGCAACGGCGATCATCTCGCGGATGGGTGCCTCGTCGTCGACGATCAGAATGCTCCTGCCAACCATGGGGTAATCCTCTTGTCATTTAACTGTCTTGCGCCGCATTAGATAACGGAATTATTGCAGTCGTGTGACAGTTATTTCCTGGCCCGGCAGCAAGGGGGATCCTGGACTAAGCTTTTCAGTCCGAATCCTGACAACCACAAAAGAAGGTTTCCATGACTTACTTCACCCAATCCATCAAGGTTCTGGCGGTCACAGCTGCACTGGCGCTGCCGACCTGGGCGTTCGCGGCTGAACCGGCGATGGAAAAAGACGGCATGTTCACCGATCACAAAGGCATGACGCTGTATACGTTTGCCAAAGACTCGGGCGGCAAGTCGATGTGCAACGACAAATGCGCCGCCAACTGGCCACCGCTCAAGGCTGAAAGCGACGACAAGTCCACGGGCGAATGGACGGTGATCAACCGTGACGACGGTACGAAGCAGTGGGCCTACGATGGCAAGCCGTTGTACACCTTCGTCATGGACAAGAAGGCGGGGGACATGACCGGTGACGGCAAAATGGACGGCGCCTGGAAGGTCGCCAAGCCCGACTGACCACCCCGAAACGCTTTTGTGGCGAGGGAGCTTGCTCCCGCTGGGCTGCGAAGCAGCCCCAAAATCTTGCGGTCGCTGCGCAACCGAGCGGGAGCAAGCTCCCTCGCCACAAAGCCTTTCATGACCCAAGGTTCAGTGTTGGACCGGCGGCCTCAGCGCAACGCGTAATCCAGCACAATCCCCACGAAAATCGCCAACCCGGCCCAGTGGTTGTGCAGGAACGCCTGGAAGCAACGCATCCGGTCCCTGCCACGGGTGTACCAGAATTCCCAGGCGAAGCATGCGGCAGCGGCCACCAGCCCCAGGTGGAACCAGCCGCCCAGCTGGAATTTCGATCCGGCCAGCAGCAGGCAAGCCAAGGCCAGGCCTTGCAGCGTCAGGATGATCACCCGATCGGCATCGCCAAACAGGATCGCCGTGGACTTCACGCCGATGCGCAGGTCATCGTCCCGGTCGGTCATGGCGTAATAGGTGTCGTAGCCCACCGTCCACAGCAGGTTGGCGATGTACAGCAACCACGCGGCCGCCGGCAGATGTCCGGTTTCGGCAGTGAACGCCATCGGCATGCCCCAGGAAAATGCCGCGCCCAGCACCACTTGCGGGTAGTAGGTATAGCGCTTCATGAACGGGTAGCTGAACGCCAGCGCCAGGCCCCCGAGGGACAACAGGATGGTCGGTGCATTGGTGCACAGCACCAGCAGGAAGCTCACGCTCATCAGCACGGCGAAGAACACCAGCGCTTCTTTCGAACTGATCTTGCCGCTCACCAGCGGGCGCTGCTCGGTGCGTTTGACGTGGCCGTCGACCTTGCGGTCGGCCCAGTCATTGATCACACAGCCGCCGGCGCGGGTCAGCACCACGCCGAGGACGAAAATCACCACGTTGGCGATGGACGGCGAGCCCTCACCGGCAATCCACAACGCCCACAGCGTCGGCCACAGCAGCAGGTAGATGCCGATGGGCTTGTCCATACGGGTCAGTTGCACGAAGTCCCACGCCCGTGGATTCAGGCGATTCAAGGATTTGAGCAGTTGCACGTACATCAGAAATTCTCCGAATAGGCGCGGGCGACGGTCCACAAGCGTGGCAGGAAGATTTCCGCCACCAGCACGCTCAACGCACCGCGATCGAAACGTGAACGGCGACCCCACAGCCCGCTGGTGCGGACGTCTTCCGGCAACCCGGCCTCGGGGTAATGGCAAACCTCGATGGCCCGGCGCTGGAACGCCTGGTCGCAAAACAGCAATTCGCCCAGGGAGCGGCTGCCCAGTTCGTCCATCTGCAACCCGTCACCCTGCAAGGCGCTGCGCGCCGCCACACTGCGGGCGAACACCCAAGGCTGGTCGCGGCCGCGCAGATACACTTCGCGTACCCAGCCCTCGCTGCCCTCGGCCAGGTCCAGGGCGGCACATTCGTCGGCGCGTAACGGCTGCCAGCCTTCGAACAGCGGCGTCACGCTGAAATGGCCGTCCGACAGGCGCGTGAGGCGCCGGGTCAGGGAGCCTTCGTCGAACAGCCAATCGAGCACACCCGCATCGGGGCGGGGCGACAGCAGGTGCTGGGGCAGCCATTGGAGTGTAGGAAATATCGAATTTGTATGCGGCACAGAGGTCTTGAATGGCAGCAAATGAGGCCGCGAGCTTACCATGTCGGTCGCGGGTTTTGACGGGCCCGGCCGGCTGCCCTGCTGATCGTGCTTGCATCTGTCGCAACCGATCAGTACAAAACGGCCCTGAGCCGGAAAATACCGGCCAAGGCCTGACATCTTGAGGAAGTATTGGAATGAAGAAGTGGCAATGTATCGTCTGCGGCCTGATCTACAACGAAGCTGACGGTTGGCCTGACGATGGCATCGCGCCCGGCACCCGCTGGGAGGATGTACCGGCAGACTGGCTGTGCCCGGACTGCGGCGTCGGCAAAATGGATTTCGAAATGATCGAAATCAACTGATCGTTTCATCAAATGGAGAGCAACATGAGCGCACCTGTCGTCATCGTCGGTACAGGCCTGGCCGGTTATAACCTGGCCCGGGAGTTTCGCAAGCTCGACAGCGAAACCCCGTTGCTGCTGATCACTGCGGACGACGGTCGCTCGTATTCCAAGCCGATGCTCTCCACAGGCTTTGGCAAGAACAAAGACGCCGACGGCCTGAGCATGGCCGAGCCGGGGGCCATGGCCGAGCAACTCAAGGCCGAAGTGCGCACCCATACCCGCATCAGCGGCATCGATCCGGGCCACAAACGGCTATGGATCGGCGAAGAGGCGGTGAACTACCGCGACCTGATCCTGGCCTGGGGCGCCGAAACCGTGCGCGTGCCGGTACAGGGCGATGGCGCGGACCTGATCTTCCCCATCAACGACCTGGAAGACTACGCACGCTTCAGGGCCGCGGCGGCCGGCAAGCGTCGGGTGTTGTTGCTGGGTGCCGGCCTGATTGGCTGCGAGTTCGCCAACGACCTGAGCCTGGGTGGCTACGAAGTACAACTGGTGGCGCCGTGCGAGCAAGTCATGCCGACGCTGCTGCACCCGGCCGCCGCGGCAGCGGTCCAGGCCGGGCTGGAAAGCCTCGGTGCGCGCTTCCACTTGGGCCCTGTGCTCAACCGCTTGCAGAAGGTCGCCGACGGTCTGGAGGCGCATCTGTCCGACGGCCAGGTGATTGCCTGCGACCTGGTGGTCTCGGCCATCGGCCTGCGTCCCCGTATCGACCTGGCAGCCGCGGCCGGCCTGGTGGTCAACCGCGGCGTCGTGGTCGACCGTCACCTGAAGACCTCTCACGCCAATATCTATGCCCTGGGCGACTGCGCCGAGGTCGACGGCTTGAACCTGCTGTATGTCATGCCGCTGATGAGCTGCGCCCGGGCCCTGGCCCAAACCCTGGCCGGCAACCCGACTGCCGTCAGCTACGGCCCCATGCCGATTACCGTAAAAACCCCGGTGTGCCCCTTGGTGGTGTCGCCGCCACCGCGAGGCCGCGAGGGCGTGTGGAGCGTCGAGGGGCAGGGGGCGGACATCAAGGCGCTGTGCCGCGACGCTCAAGGCAACCTGTTGGGTTATGCCCTGACAGGCACGGCGGTGATGGAGAAACTGGCGCTGAACAAGGAGCTTCCAGCCCTGCTGGCGTAAATACTGGTCGTTCTGTCGCAAAAACCCTACTTTTGGTCCCACAAAGGTCGCCCGGACACTGGCGCCGTTTTCGGCACCGTGCCATCCTCACTTCCGTCTGCCGCAGAGTAGAGCCTGCGGCGCCTTAGGGGCTGTTCCAAAGAGAGCAGCACGGACATAACAACAAAAAAACCGTCAAAGGGGCTTCATTCATGCGTAAACCAGAACTCGCCGCCGCTATCGCGGAAAAAGCAGACCTCACCAAAGAACAAGCCAACCGCGTCCTCAACGCCGTCCTGGAAGAAATCACCGGCGCCCTGCACCGCAAGGACAGCGTTACCCTGGTGGGCTTCGGCACTTTCCTGCAACGCCACCGCGGCGCCCGCACTGGCAAAAACCCACAGACCGGTGAGCCGGTGAAGATCAAGGCCAGCAACACCGTTGCCTTCAAACCAGGCAAGTCCTTGAAAGAAAGCGTCAACCCATAATCGCTACGAGTACCTCGGCCGGGGGAAGAAAGCGGCAATCAAAAGGGCATATCGATGAGTCGGTATGCCCTTTTTTGTGCGGGGTTGCTGGCTGTAGCCAGGCATCCAATGAGGGAGCGAGCTTGCTCGCGATAGCGGTGAGTCAGCTTGCTTCAATGGTGTCGGTACTGTCGTCATCGCGAGCAAGCTCGCTCCCACGTAGGAACGGCGTCAAGCCTGATGGCATGCATAACGACGAACAAGTGTGGGAGCGAGCTTGCTCGCGATGACGTCCGCCTAGTCAGCGGAAGTCTTCGGCTGCGCCAATACCTTCAAGGCCGCCTTGCGCGCTTCGATCGGCAATTCGCCCAGCTTTTCCACCGCAGCATAAAAGGCAACCCAATCACCGCCCTCGCGGCTGAATAGCGCCGCAAACGCCGGCACCCACTGGTCATACAGCCCGAACGGCAATAGTCGCGCATTGTTCAGTGGCGCGTAGACCCAGGCGTCATAGCGTTTGTCGCCCGCCCACTGGGTGTCGCGCATTTGCACATAGTCCGCACGCAGGCGCTCGAACTCCTCAGCTTTGCGTTGGCGCATCTGTTCGGCTGTCAGGGGCTGGGCGTAGAGGGTTTCCAGGCGCTGGCGGGTGTCGAGGACCAGTTGGATGAACTGGTCGCGCTGGCGCACCTGCTTGCCGTTATCCGGCGCCAACCCACGACTGGCACGCCATTGCCGGGTGCCTTCCTGTTCAACGAAGGTGGCGAAGGACTCATTGAATTCGGTGTCGTCCTTTACATAAAACCGCTGGTGCGCCAGTTCATGAAAGATCAGCGTCGCCAGGCGTTCGTCGCCCCAGTGCATCATCGAGCTCAGGATCGGATCGTTGAACCAGCCCAGCGTCGAATAGGCCTCCACACCGCCAATTGCCACGTCCATGCCCTGCAAGCGCTGCAACGCGGCCTCGCCACGGGCGGCGCCCTGGCTGTAATAACCGCGATAAGCCACGCAACCGGCAATGGGGAAACAATGATTCTGCGGCGCCAGGGAAAATTCTGGCGTGGCAAAGACATTCCAGACGACGAATGGCCGGCCTATATCCGCATACAGGCGATAGCTTCGATTGTCCGGTAAATGCAGGTGATCGCTGGCAAACGTCCGTGCCTCGCGCGCCTGGGCCAGGTGCGCCTTGAGTTGGGGATCGCGAGCGGGGTCGGCGATGACTTGGTCGATAGGCTCTCGGGCTTGCAACAACCGCAGCTGTCCGCCGACGAGCTGGCTGTAGTAACCGACGCTACTGCAACCGTTCAGTAACAAAAGCAGGAGGCCTGGAAACAAAATCTGGAAAACACGGTCGAGTAACCGATGGCTTGAACGCGGCCTGATCAATTGGAATCACCCTGGGAAGTCTGCCCACAGACTATCTCGCTTGCCTGGAGCTTCGCTATGCGCGTGTTGATGCTGACGAGTGGCCTGTTGCTGCTGACCGGTTGCGCCGGTTTGCCTGATCCTGATCCCTCCCAGGCGTGGATCGACCTGGGGAACCAGCAGGACACCGCGCTACAAGCGCTGGAAGTCGATGACAAGATGTCCATTGACCGGCGTTATTTCGAAGTGCAACCCGGCAGCCATGAGCTGACGGTGCGTTATCAATTTGCCGTCGAGCCCGGCAACATCGGCCCGGATGCCGAGCCGCTGTGGCGCGATTGCCGGTTGAACCTGAAATTCAAGGACTTCAACGCCGGCCAACGTTACCAGCTGCAGGCCGGCAGCATTGGTTTCCGACCGTGGGCCAAGCTGTACGATCAGCAGCGCAAAGTGGTGGGGCAAGGTACGCCGGCGGGCTGCCAACAAACGTGATTGGCGCTATGCTCAGTGTCCGGTTTTAAGGAAACTCACGATGCGCTTATCCTTGCTGTTACTGGCCCTGGTCTCCATGAGCGGTTGTGCAACGAGCCCGCTGCCCCAGATCGACCCGAACATGGCGTGGGTTGATTTCGCGACCCCCATGCCGGGCGGAAAAATGCTGATGGCTGAAAGCCTGGACGGCCAGCGATTGCGAGACGGACGGATCTTTCAGGTTTCGCCGGGCAGCCACGAATTGAAAGTGCGCTTCGACTTCGAAGTGTTCAGTGGCGGTGGCCTGGGCATGCAAGCCGAACCGCAAGAACGGCTGTGCTACATGCTCGTGCGTTACGACCATTTCGAGGCCGGCCAACGCTATCGGCTGGAGGCTCGCAACCTGGCATTCACACCCAGCGCCCGGCTCTATGACGCCAAGCGTCAAATCGTGGCCGAAGAGCGACAAGTCAACTGTGTTCCGTAGGACGCCCTAGCGGTCGTTCTTCTGGTAAATGATTTTCTTCGTGCCGTTTTCGCAAGTGCCCACCACCATGTTCTGGTCGTGGACTTCGTCATTCGTGACGATTTCCAGCGTGTAGGACGATACGTTATTGGCCTGGATCTTCGCTTCGATTTCCGCTTTCAGCTCTTCACAGGATTTGGGGGCGGCAAGGGCTGATGTCGCGAATGCGCAGCCGATGACCACCAGGGCTGATCGTTTCATGTTCGAATTCCTCATGGCAGCGCGCACTGCCTGTGCGCTGAAACTGCGGCTTCATTCGACCATAATTGCGCCAGGGTAAACAGCTCGACCACATTCAAAAAAAGCGCAGCCTTCGCCAACGCTGCAAAGGCTGCGATCCTTGCATGCGTCAGCTCACCAGCGTCGCATCCAGGGTGATGTTGGCGTTCAGCACCTTGGAAACCGGACACCCTTCCTTGGCCTTCTTGCTCAGCTCATCGAATTGCGCCTGGCTGGCACCGGGGATTTTCGCCTTGAGCACTAGCTTGACCGCCGTGATCGCAAAACCGCCCTCGACCTGGTCCAGGGTCACTTCGGCGTTGGTGTCGATGCTGTCGGCCTTGAGCCCGGCATCGCCAAGGATCATCGAAAAGGCCATGGAAAAGCAGCCAGCATGGGCCGCGCCGATCAACTCCTCGGGGTTGGTCCCCTTACCGCCTTCGAATCGTGCCTTGAAGCCATAGGGCGCTTCGCGCAACACACCGGTTTCCGTGGAGATGGAGCCGATACCGGTTTTCAGGTCACCTTCCCAATGAGCCGATGCTTTCTTGATGATAGCCATGTCTGCCTCCTGAAGATTCGGCGCGAAAGCCGCGCCTGGGTGTTTTTTAGCTGTCTGGGTTGTGAGGATAGACCGCCTGTAAAAGTTCATCCTGTCGATTAGCCGACGAATTTAGTAGGAAATTTCGTCGCTGCTATTGAAACTCGGGTATATGCCCACATTGCATGGAACACACCTATAGAAACGGCAGGCTTTTGCCCGTAGGAAAAGCCCGGAACGCCGTTGGAGATCCCGGCCCATGAAACAGCTGTCCGACGTGAAATTCTCAACCCTCGACCTGGTGCCTGTCCGCGCCGATGGCAATGCCGCCCAGTCCTTGCGCAACTCGCTGGACCTGGCGCAGCACGTGGAAAAATACGGCTACACCCGCTTCTGGGTGGCCGAACACCACAACATGGACGGTATCGCCAGTTCGGCGACGGCAGTGCTGCTGGGTTATCTGGCGGGGGGCACTTCGACCATTCGCGTCGGCTCCGGCGGCGTCATGCTGCCCAATCACGCGCCGTTGATCATTGCCGAACAGTTCGGCACGCTGGAAAGCCTCTACCCGGGTCGTATCGATTTGGGCCTGGGACGTGCGCCAGGATCCGACCAGATGACCGCGCGGGCGTTGCGTCGCGAGCGTTCCGGCAGTGCGGACGATTTCCCCGAGGACGTGGCCGAACTGATGCGCTATCTCGGCCCGCGCACCCCGGATCAACGCATCATCGCCATGCCCGGCACCGGGACCAACGTGCCGGTATGGCTGCTGGGGTCGAGCCTGTTCAGTGCGCAATTGGCCGGTGAGCGCGGTTTGCCCTACGCATTCGCCTCCCATTTCGCGCCGCGCTTTATGCACGAGGCGATTCGCATCTACCGTAACCACTTCAAACCGTCGGCGGTGCTCGACAAGCCTTATGTGATGCTCGGCGTGCCGCTGGTCGCGGCGGATACCGATGAACAGGCCGATTACCTGGCAACGTCGGTGTACCAGCGGATCCTGGCGCTGATGCGTGGCCAGAGCCTGGTGCAGCGTCCGCCGGTGGAAACCATGAACGGTCTCTGGCTGCCCCATGAGAAAGAGGCGGTTGGCGATTTCCTGGGCCTGGCCATGGTCGGCAGTCCGCAGAAGATTCGCGCCAAGCTGCAGGTATTGATCGAGCAAACCCAGGCCGATGAGCTGATTTTCACCAGTGACCTGTACGAACACGCCGATCGCTTGCACTCCTATGAGTTGCTGGCGCAGGTCATGAAAGGCTGAATGACGCCCATGAAAAAGCCGACGCAATGCGTCGGCTTTGATGTTCGAAAAGAATCATTTTTTATAGATGATTTCTTTCGCACCGCCCTCACATTTGCCGACGACTTTTCCGTCAGTCGCTGTGCCTTTATCGACGATTTCCAGCGAGTAACCTGAGACGCCCTTGGCGTCCAGCTTCGCTGCGATCTCGCTTTTCAGCTCTTCGCAGGGCTTACCGGCCGCAAACGCACCACCGGCAAGGCTCAGCAAACCCAGGGCCACCATCAACTTTTTCATCGCTCGCACTCCTTGGTCGGATCAAATAGGGCAGGTATTGGAAAAACGTCATGCGCAGACCATAGCGCATCGCCACTCCCTATGGCACTCCGCCAGCGTGCAAGTTCAAAAGAACCTCAGCTATTGGCTATCCGGAACCCGACTTTGATGGTCACTTGAAAGTGCGCGGCCCGGCCATTTTCGATGTGGCCGCGGGTTTCCGTGACTTCGAACCATTCCAGATGCTTGAGGCTTTTGCTGGCTTCGGCCAAGGCGTTGTTGATGGCGTCTTCAATGCTGGTGGGGGACGAGCCGACCAGCTCGACTTTTTTGTAAGTGTGATGATCACTCATGGGGATTCTCCTTGGTTGTGTTTAACAGCCTAGCAGCGATTTTTCGCCTTACGTGTGTCGTCGTTCGCGTGCTGAAGTTCAGATTTACTGCACTTTCAGAAACGACTGGAGTCCCAATTCACACACGCCACTCAACCACTGCAGGAGAGAGCCACCATGGCCAGCAATTCGTTACGCAAAGCCTCGTTGCAAAGCATGGAAGCGGAGATCGAGAGTCTGCTCAAGTCGTTGGAAAGCCTGAAGGACGACGCCTCGGACGAGTCGCGTAAGACCCTCAAGTCGCTCAAGGCCAATGCTGAGAGCGCGCTGAAACATTCTCGTCATCTGCTCAGCGATGCCTATGAAGAGGTCAAGGTGAAAACCCGTGAAACCGGGATCGCCACACGCGACTACGCGCAGGAACACCCATGGACCACGGCCGGTGTCGCAGTCGGTGCGCTGGGTCTGCTGGCTGCTTACCTGCTGTGCAAGCGCGGTGACTGAGTCGGTTGGCTCAGCTCATGCCTGAGCCACTGGGCCAATTGCCGAGCGCGCCCGTCTGCGGCGCGCTTGGGCAGCCACAACGCCAGTCGCGCCGCGGTTTCATCGAAGCCCCATGGCGCGACCAGGCGACCGGCGCGTACGTCCTCGGCCACCAGCGGCTCGGGCGCGATCGCCACGCCTAACCCCGCGACGGCGGCCTCCAGCAAATAATACAAATGCTCGAATCCTTGCCCGAACTTCAGGGCCTGGGGTTCCAGGGCGTTTTGTCGTGCCCAGGTCGGCCAGGCCTGGGGGCGGGACGTGGTGTGCAGCAACGGCTCGTCCAGCAGCGCGTTGGCCGGTGCGGCTTGCAAGCGGGCGAATCCGGCGTAGTGGGGGCTCATCACGGGGCCGATCCGCTCGCTCGCCAGTTCGTACACCTGCATATCGGCCGGCCACGGCGGCTCGGCGAAGACCAGCAAGGCGTCCAGCCCCGGTCGCCTGGGGTCCAGGTCGCCTTCGCCGGCGGACAGGTGCAGGCGCAAATCCGGCAGGTCGGCGTTGAGCCTGCCCAGGCGGGGAATGAACCAGCGCGCCAGCAGGCTTCCCGAGCAGCCCAGGACAAACGGGGCATCTGCCGTACTTTGCATCAGCTCCGCGCAAACGCCGCGCAACCGCTCGAACGCATCGGCGCTGACGTCCCGCAGGCGCATGCCTGCATCTGTGAGTTTAAGGCCGCGCCCGTCCTTGATGAACAAGCTGACGCCCAAATGCTCTTCCAGCACCTTCAGCTGTCGACTCACGGCCCCATGGGTGACATGCAGCTGTTCGGCCGCCTGGCTTACGCTATTCAGGCGGGCGGTAGCCTCGAAGGCGCGCAAGGCGTTGAGCGGGGGAAGATCATGGCTCATTTTATCTGTGAGTTTTCCTGACAGGTTGTGGCGATCTTATCGGTTTTCACTGGGGGATGTCAGGGGTAGAGTGAACCTCATAGTCTTTCAACGCATTTGCCTGGAGCGCCCGATGACCCAGCCTACGACCCCTTTCAACCTGCGCAGCGGCCCCGACGCCAACGGCCTGTTCGGTGCATTCGGCGGCCGCTATGTGGCCGAGACCCTGATGCCGCTGATCCTTGATCTGGCCCGTGAATACGAAGTGGCGAAGGAAGATCCGGCCTTCATTGAGGAATTGGCCTACTTCCAGCGCGACTACGTCGGTCGCCCAAGCCCGCTCTACTTCGCCGAGCGCCTGACCGAATACTGCGGCGGCGCCAAGATCTATCTCAAGCGTGAAGAGCTGAACCACACCGGCGCGCACAAGATCAACAACTGCATCGGCCAGATCCTGCTGGCGCGGCGCATGGGCAAAAAACGCATCATCGCCGAGACCGGCGCCGGCATGCACGGCGTGGCCACCGCCACCGTGGCCGCGCGTTTCGGTCTGGATTGCGTGATCTACATGGGCACCACCGACATCGAGCGTCAGCAGGCCAACGTGTTCCGCATGAAGCTGCTGGGTGCCGAAGTGATCCCGGTGGTCGCCGGTACCGGCACGCTGAAGGACGCCATGAACGAGGCCCTGCGCGACTGGGTCACCAACGTCGACAGCACGTTCTACCTGATCGGCACTGTGGCAGGCCCGCATCCGTATCCGGCCATGGTGCGCGACTTCCAGGCCGTGATCGGCAAGGAAACCCGCGATCAACTGCAAGCCCAGGAAGGTCGCCTGCCGGATAGCCTGGTGGCGTGCATCGGCGGTGGCTCCAACGCCATGGGCCTGTTCCACCCGTTCCTGGACGACAAGAGTGTCGAGATCATCGGCGTCGAAGCCGCCGGTTATGGCATCGAGACCGGCAAGCACGCGGCGAGCCTGAACGGCGGCGTTCCGGGTGTACTGCACGGCAACCGCACCTTCCTGTTGCAGGACGACGACGGCCAGATCATCGATGCCCATTCGATTTCCGCAGGTCTCGACTACCCCGGTATCGGCCCTGAACATGCCTGGTTGCACGACATTGGTCGCGTCCAGTACACCTCGGTGACCGACGCCGAAGCCCTGGAAGCCTTTCACAAATGCTGTCGCCTGGAAGGGATCATTCCTGCACTGGAAAGCGCCCACGCCCTGGCGGAAGTGTTCAAACGCGCACCCAACCTGCCGAAAGATCACCTGATGGTGGTCAACCTGTCCGGCCGTGGCGACAAAGACATGCAAACCGTGATGCACCACATGGAACAGTCCCAGCAGGAGAAACACTGATGAGCCGCCTGCAAACCCGTTTTGCCGAACTCAAGGAACAGAACCGCGCCGCCCTGGTCACTTTCGTCACGGCCGGCGACCCGAACTACGACACGTCGCTGGCGATTCTCAAGGGGCTGCCGGCAGCCGGTGCCGACGTGATCGAGTTGGGCATGCCGTTCACCGACCCGATGGCCGACGGCCCGGCGATCCAGTTGGCGAATATTCGTGCCTTGGGCGCCCAGCAGAACCTGGCGAAAACCCTGCAGATGGTTCGCGAGTTCCGTCAGGACAATACCGAGACGCCGCTGGTGCTGATGGGCTACTTCAACCCGATCCACCGTTATGGCGTGCAACGTTTCATTGGCGAAGCGCTGGATTGCGGTGTCGATGGCCTGATCGTTGTGGACATGCCGCCCGAGCACAACAGCGAACTGTGCGAACCGGCCCAGGCGGCTGGCTTGGACTTCATCCGCCTGACGACGCCGACCACTGACGATGTGCGTTTGCCGACGGTGCTTAACGGCAGTTCGGGGTTTGTGTACTACGTGTCGGTGGCGGGCGTGACCGGGGCCGGTGCCGCGACGCTGGAGCATGTGGAAGAGGCCGTGGCGCGTCTGCGTCGCCATACCGATCTGCCCATCAGCATTGGTTTCGGTATCCGTACGCCGGAGCAGGCTGCCGCCATCGCACGATTGGCTGATGGGGTGGTGGTGGGCTCGGCGCTGATCGACCATATCGCCAGCGCCGAAACATCGGAACAGGCAATTGATGGGGTGTTGAGCTTGTGTGCCGCCCTGGCCGATGGTGTGCGCAAGGCGCGTCTCAGCTGATTTGATTCAGCTGCAGCCACGAAAAAAGGGTTCAGAACGGGGTTCTGAACCCTTTTTTTATTCCACCTGGAGCAGTCTTGGCGCTGCTCTTTGCAGGGTCAAGGCAGCTCCAACCCGCCCCCGGCCTTGTGCAGCTTGCGCAAATGCTCGCCAATCTCTTTCACATTGGCCTCGCTCGCCGCAATTTCAGCCGCGCGGCTCGGTTCGAGCAATGCCCGGACTTCCTTGTCCAGATCGCCTGTCAGCGTTTGCAGTTGTTTCTGCCGTAAGCTGCTTTCCGATTCCAAGCGTTGCCATTCGCTGGGTTGCGGCAAGCCGTAGCCACTGCTGCCCAACAGTTCGGCCGGACGGCTCAGGAAACCGCTGTTGGCGAGGATCTGCTGCAGCGTCGCATTGGCCCTTTCCATCCCGCCGTTCTGCAATTCACGGGCACCCAGGTAGCGCTGTTTGACTTCATCCTGCGCCAACAACAATTGCCGGCGATAACTGGCCTGCTCCAGCAGCAGCAACGCCGCGCTGGTGCGCAGGTCGGCCTGTTCGAACCAGACGCGGCGTTCGGCGGCGTCCAGGGCCAGCCAGTCTTCCACCGTTTGTTGCTTGATCGGCAGATACTTCTTCAACAC
This sequence comes from Pseudomonas sp. Van50, assembly GCF_055390755.1. Taxonomy (NCBI): domain Bacteria; kingdom Pseudomonadati; phylum Pseudomonadota; class Gammaproteobacteria; order Pseudomonadales; family Pseudomonadaceae; genus Pseudomonas; species Pseudomonas sp. Van50. Next base: position 154,230 of record NZ_AP024343.1, read on the forward strand.
ATCGAACATTGCCTGGTACCGCTCGCGGAATGAGTCGAAGCGGTAGCCCAGCCGCAAGGCTTCCTTGGGATCATCCAGCACGCTGGTATCCGCTAGGCCCCGGCCCTTGAGTACCTCCAGCAGGCCGTTGGGCATGATGCTGTCCAGGCCCTTGAGTTGCTCGTTATTGCTGCCGCTGCGCAACAGTTTCAAGCTCTCCACGGCGCAGTTATTGGACAGGAAGTAATAGTTGCCGTCGTAGCTCCAGTGCATTTCGGCGGCGTGCTCGACCGTTTCCTCGATCTCGGTGCGTGACAGGTTCAGCGGCACCGATGCCAGGCTGCGCAGCTCGGTCTTGGTGTATTCGTCGATCACCTGGGCCAACGGCAATACGAACAGGCGCGACGGGTATTTGCCGACCAGCCCGTCCCAGCTCGACAACTGCACATCGCCCACGAAGGCGCGGTATGACAGCACCAGGTGTTGGTCCAGATCCAGTCGGCAGTCCGGGCCACGTGGACGGCCCGGTGCGCAGATCACCAGCCGGAGCATGCTGTGGCCCCAGCGGCTCACCCAGTTCTGATTGGCCTCGGCCAGCAGGTAATCGATGGCATAGACCCGTTCCGGATCGACCTTGCCCAGCGGTGTCTTGGCGAAATCGTTTCCGGCGTTGAGGAAGGCGAACGATTGGGCGCAGGTGTCCTTGGCGGCGGGGGCCCAACCGAAGTGTTCCTGGTAATAGCGATACAGAGCGGGGCGTCGGCAGGCATAGCTGGAGTCCAGGAGGAAGTACTCCATGTTGACCGCGACGAACTCCTTGGGGCTGCTCGTTTCATAGAGATCCGGGCTGCGGGCGACCTGGCGGTTGTGCTGTTCCCGTTCGCCGCGACGGCCGACGTATTGTGGCCAGCCGGCGAGGTCCAACAAGCGAGGATCATCGCTGAGGGTGAAACGGCGGTCGTTCTGGCCCCGGCATACATCGGGAAGACCGATCAACCCGGCGCTGCTGTTGCGTCGAGTGCAACGCTGGATCAGTGCGCGTTCGGTTTCTGGCCATAGACGCGAGCGATCATAGATGTGGGTCAGTTCGTGAAGGACCGTGGCGAGCATTTCCCGGCGCACGGTGCCATGGGGGCGGTGGGTCTTTTGTGTCGCGGCGCTGCCGTCGACAAGGCTGTCGAGCAGGTTGCTATTGAGGTCCAGTTGCGACACCAGCGAGGCCTGGCCGTAGGCATTGGCGGGCATCTGGTCGGTCCAGCCGACATCGATGCGCCGGTCCAGCCGCTCGATGAAGCGCGGCGGCAGGGCCTGCATGGCTTCATCGAGCAGCGCCTGGCTGGCCTGCTGTTGCGCCGGGCTCAGGCCTTCGACGTTGAGGTGCAATTGCAGGCCGGCCTGGGCCATGCTGCCCGTGAGCAGCAAGACCCCGGCCGCCAGCCAGGCGGCGAACCGCCTCACAATGCGAGGATGGCTTCGGCGAGAACCTGGTCACTGGCGTCGCGGGCTTCCGGCACGCGGGTGCGCAAGGTGTCGAAGGCGGCCTCGAGATGAGCGCCACGAATTTCACCATTGCTGGCGACAAAACTGGCCGCATCGTCATGGGCTTCGCGGACGATTTTCGAATCACGGATGGACGTGGTGGTGTCGGAAGTGAAATCGATCGTGCGCTGGGAAGCGCGAACGATGATGTTACTGGTGGCTACCAGGGTATGTGCCTGGGCCACATCGGCCAACACCAGCAGGCCTAAGGCGGCAGCAATCAGCGGGCTACGCATGGAACGACTCCGGAAAAATGAGGATAACTATTGGACGAGAATTGCCTGTGCCAGTTCAAGGTCGCTGACGTGAAGTTTTGGCTGGGCCCGGCGCAGGTAATCCAGGGCCGATTCCAGCTGTGCTCCTCGCAGTTGCCCGTCGCTGGCGACGAATGCCGCAGCGTCATCGTGAGCGGCGACGATCAGTTTATGGTCGAAGGGCGCGGAGGTCACCATGCTCGTGGCATAGCCGCTGACCACCACTTGCTGGGTGGACACATCGAAGGCATGGGCCGGAGCAGACCAGCAAAAAACGATGAAGAAAGACGCGATGAACAGATCTGAGTAGAAACGCATGGGACTCGACGGTTGATGGCGAGTTTGAAGGCTAGCGCAAACCTGCGGGCCAGAGCCAGCGCTGAAACATCGGAACACCATTTGGCGCCCGATGTTTCATGTTGCGTCAGATCACCAGGATGGCCTGGGCCAATTGCGCATCGGTGGCGTTGAGCTGTGGTGCCTGCTGGCGGATGTAATCCAGGGCGCTTTCCAGTTTCACACCACGGATGGCGCCTTCGCTGGCGACGAAGCTGGCGGCGTCATCACGGGCGGCTTGAACGATCTTGTTGTCACGCAGGGATGAGGTTGCATCGGAGGTCACGTCGGAGGTGGCCTTGAGTGCTCCGACGATGGAGTCGGTGGTGACGATGAAGCTGCTGGCGTTGGAGTGGGCGGCTACGGCCAGCAGGGCAACTGTGCTGAGCAGGCGAAGACGGATCATGATGAAACTCCTTGAATGATGGGTGATGCAGGTGCGTGTAGCTGGAAGAGGAGACGCATGCTCGACTCGCTTCGCCACGTTCGCCTCGATATTAGGACAGGAACGCGTTGGCTGACAGCCCTTGCAGTGCTCATTGACTGCATGGGGTCGACGTACTGTACTGGTATGTTTTATATCTTGTTTAAACTGTTATGTCTCCAAGGCTCTCGTCAAAATCAGGCCCCCGAAACGACAAGACCCGTCGCGGTTACCCGCGACGGGTCTTGTGTGTTCAATTCGGTGCTGGCGGTGGACCCGGTGGGTCAGGGCCAGCGACGCTGAGTTAGCGCCAGAACGGCTTGCTCAGCTCTTCGTAGCGTTGTGCTTCGCTGATACCGGCATCAGCCAGCAGGCGCGAATCCAGACGAGCCAGTTGGTGACGGCTGGCGATGCGGCGCTGCCACAACATCAGGTTGGCGATAACGCGAAGAGGCAGGGAAGCCTGGTTTTTTTCAGCTTTGTCTTCGAAAAACAGCTCGGAACTGAGTGTACGTTCCATGGTTGACATCCTTCCGCTTGTGGCGGGATTAGGTAGTGGTTTGACTGGTGCCCATGATCCTCTCGTTTGGCCAGTCTCTCTAGATACAGTTCACCTGTATTGTGAGAGACCAGTTAACTGTTAAAGAGCGGTGTACTGGTCGATATTGAGGCAACTGTACCTGTCTGCACGATGTTGGTGCATTTTTGCGTGTTATGGGTAGCTTTGTGGGAAAAGACTGTAAGAAAACACCGGTACAGCAGTACAGTTTTTGACGGATAAGGCTTGAATGATGGTCTTCAACCAAAACTGTATTTGCGATAACGGTGATCCAGCTGTATCAGACGGCCAACATGCGCCCGGTTTCTTCGAGGTTCAGGTGCCAACTCAGTGCATCGCGCAGGATATGCGGGGTATGTCCGCCCAAGGCGCACGCGGCGTCGAAATACTCATTCAAGGCTTGGTGGTAGGTGGGGTGCACGCAATTGTCGATGATCACTCGCGCGCGTTCCCTTGGCGCCAGGCCCCGCAGGTCGGCCAGACCGATCTCGGTGACCAGGATGTCGACGTCATGTTCGGTATGGTCCACATGGCTGACCATCGGCACGACGCTGGAAATGGCCCCACCCTTGGCAATCGACTTGGTGACGAAAATCGCCAGGTGGGCATTGCGGGCGAAATCCCCCGAACCGCCGATGCCATTCATCATCCGCGTGCCGCAGACATGGGTGGAATTGACGTTGCCGTACAAGTCGAACTCCAGTGCGGTGTTGATAGCAATGATGCCCAGGCGACGCACGACCTCGGGATGGTTGGAGATCTCTTGTGGGCGCAGGACCAGCTTGTCCTTGTACCTTTCCAGGTTGCCAAACACATCGGCATTACGTCGATCCGACAGCGTGATCGAGCTGCCGGAGGCGAAACTCAGCTTGCCGGCGTCGATGAGGTCAAATGTCGAGTCCTGCAAAACCTCGGAATACATGGTCAGGTCTTCGAACGGGGAATCGATCAGCCCGCACATCACGGCATTGGCGATGTTGCCGATACCAGCCTGCAACGGCCCGAGCTTGTTGGTCATGCGTCCGGCCGAAACCTCCTGCTTGAAGAAATCGATCAGGTGATCGGCAATGGCCTGGGTGTCGCTGTCCGGTGGCGCGACGGTCGAAGGCGAGTCGCCTTGGTTGGTAATGACAATGGCGGCGATTTTTTCCGGCGGGATCGCAATGGCGGGGCTGCCAATACGGTCGTCGACTTTCACCAGGGGAATGGGTGTACGGGTGGGGCGATAGGTCGGGATATAGATGTCGTGCAGCCCTTCCAGATTCGGGTTGTGAGCCAGGTTGATCTCGACGATCACTTGTCGGGCGAAAATGGCGAAGCTGGCTGAATTACCCACCGATGTGGTGGGTACGATATGTCCCTGCTCGGTAATGGCCACGGCTTCGATCACGGCAATATCGGGCAGTTTGAGCTGGCCGTTGCGCAGTTGCTCGACAGTTTCCGAGAGATGTTGATCGATGAACATCACCTTGCCTGCGTTGATCGCCTTGCGCAGCGTGCTGTCGACCTGGAACGGCATGCGTCGCGCCAGTACGCCGGCTTCGGTGAGCTCCTTGTCGAGGTCATTGCCCAGGCTTGCACCGGTCATCAGGCTTATTTTCAGCGGGGTGACCTTGGCGCGTTCAGCCAGGGCATGGGGCACTGCTTTCGCTTCTCCGGCGCGGGTAAAGCCGCTCATGCCGACGGTCATGCCGTCCTGAATCAACAAGGCTGCTTCGGCAGCGCTCATCACTTTATTCAATAACGAAGGCAAGCGGATGCGATCACGGTACATAGGTGGTTATCTCGGGCTGGAAAGCAAGATGCGCAGTCTAGTGAATTAGCGCTGTGCCCGACCCGCTACAAAGGTCGCATTTCAGGCGTCTATTACGAGGGTCTCAGGCAAAACATCATTACCGGATCGGTAACATTTTGCCTTGATACAAATCAAAACGCCCCGACAGGTCGGGGCGTTTTGGGTGAAGCGGCGAGGTTATTCCACCGCTTTGACCATGTCTTCGATGACCTTCTTGGCGTCACCGAACACCATCATGGTCTTGTCGAGATAGAACAGCTCGTTGTCCAGGCCCGCATAGCCGCTGGCCATCGAGCGTTTGTTGACGATGATGGTCTTGGCCTTGAACGCTTCGAGGATCGGCATGCCGGCAATCGGCGACTTCGGATCGTTCTTCGCCGCCGGGTTTACCACGTCGTTGGCGCCCAGCACCAGCACCACGTCGGCCTGGCCGAACTCGGAGTTGATGTCTTCCATTTCGAACACCTGGTCGTAAGGCACTTCGGCCTCGGCCAGCAGGACGTTCATGTGTCCAGGCATGCGACCGGCCACCGGGTGGATCGCGTATTTAACGGTCACGCCGCGATGGGTCAGCTTCTCGGTCAGTTCTTTCAGCGCGTGCTGCGCCCGGGCCACCGCCAGGCCATAGCCCGGCACGATGATCACGGTATCGGCGTTGGTCAGCAGGAAAGTCGCGTCGTCAGCCGAGCCGGATTTCACCGGACGGGCTTCTTTGGAGCCAGCCGGGCCAGCAGCATCTGCGGTATTGCCGAAACCACCGAGCAGCACGTTGAAGAACGAACGGTTCATCGCCTTGCACATGATGTACGAGAGGATCGCACCGCTCGAGCCCACCAGCGAGCCGGCAATGATCAGCATCGAGTTGTTCAGCGAGAAGCCGATACCCGCTGCGGCCCAACCGGAATAGCTGTTGAGCATCGACACCACTACCGGCATGTCCGCGCCGCCGATCGGGATGATGATCAGCACGCCCAGGACAAAGGCCAGGGCCAGCATCAAGGCGAACGCGCCGAGGTTGCCGGTGAACATGAACATCAGGCCCAGGCCCAGCGTGGCAAGGCCCAGGATCAGGTTGAGCTTGTGCTGGCCACCAAACTGTACTGGTGCGCCCTGGAACAGACGGAACTTGTACTTGCCCGAGAGCTTGCCGAATGCGATCACCGAACCGGAGAAGGTGATTGCACCAATGGCTGCGCCGAGGAACAGCTCCAGACGGTTACCGGCTGGAATCGAATCACCCAATTGCTTGACGATACCCAGGGACTGCGGCTCGACGACAGCCGCGATGGCAATGAACACCGCCGCCAGGCCGATCATGCTGTGCATGAACGCCACCAGTTCCGGCATCTTGGTCATTTCGACGCGCTTGGCCATGATCGAGCCGGCGGTACCGCCGACCAGCAGGCCGACGATCACGTAGCCGATGCCGGCGGTCGCCAGTTCGGCCCCCAGTTTGTAGATGAGGCCCACAGTGGTCAGCACCGCCAGCGCCATGCCGAGCATGCCGAACAGGTTGCCTCGGCGGGAGGTGGTGGGGTGCGACAGGCCTTTGAGGGCCTGGATGAAGCAGATCGACGCGATCAGATAGAGCGTCGTTACCAGGTTCATGCTCATTACTTGGGCGCCTCTTCTTTTACGGCTTTCGGGGCTTTTTTCTTGAACATCTCAAGCATGCGGCGCGTCACGAGGAAGCCACCGAAGACGTTCACCGCGGCCAGGGCCACGGCGAGGGTGCCCATGGTCTTGCCCAGCGGCGTCACGGTCAGCGCGGCGGCGAGCATGGCGCCGACGATCACGATCGCCGAAATGGCGTTGGTCACCGCCATCAACGGTGTGTGCAGCGCGGGCGTTACGTTCCAGACCACGTGGTAACCGACATAAATCGCCAGCACGAAAATGATCAGGTTGTAGATACCGGGGGAGATAAGCTCTTCCATTGTCTGAATCCCTGCTTAGGCGTTTTTGCGGATGACTTGGCCGTCGCGGCACATCAGGCACGCGGCGACGATGTCGTCTTCCAGGTTCACGTCGAACTGACCTTCCTTGGTGAAGACCAGCTTCAGGAAGTCCAGCAGGTTACGGGCATACAGCGCCGACGCGTCGGCTGCGACTTCGCCGGCCAGGTTGGTCGGGCCGCAAATGGTCACGCCATTCTCGATCACGACCTGATCAGCCACGGTCAGCGGGCAGTTACCACCCTGGGCTGCCGCGAGGTCGATGACCACCGAGCCGGGTTTCATCTGCGCGACGGTTTCGGCACTCAGCAACGTCGGTGCCTTGCGGCCCGGAATCAATGCGGTGGTGATGACGATGTCAGCCTGTTTGGCGCGCTCGTGCACGGCTTGGGCCTGGCGTTGCATCCAGCTGGCCGGCATCGGCCGGGCGTAACCGCCGACGCCGACGGCGCACTCGCGCTCTTCGTCGGTCTCGTAAGGCACATCGACGAACTTCGCGCCGAGGGACTCGATTTGCTCCTTGACCGCCGGGCGCACATCCGAAGCCTCGATCACCGCGCCCAGGCGCTTGGCCGTGGCAATCGCCTGCAACCCGGCCACGCCCGCACCGAGAATCAGCACGCGCGCCGCTTTCACGGTACCCGCGGCAGTCATCAGCATCGGCATGAAGCGCGGATAGTAATGGGCGGCCAGCAACACGGCTTTGTAACCGGCGATGTTCGCTTGAGACGACAGCACATCCAGGCTCTGGGCTCGGGAAGTGCGTGGCGCGGCCTCAAGGGCGAAAGCGGTAATGCCGCACTCGGCCAGCTTGGCGATGGTTTCGTTGTTGAACGGATTGAGCATGCCCACCAGAACGGTGCCGCTCTTGATCAGCGTCAGTTCGCTGTCGCTGGGAGCCACCACCTTGAGGATCAGCTCGGCCCCGAATGCATCACTGGCGCTGCCAATGGTTGCGCCCGCTGCCTCATAGGCACTGTCGATAACGCTGGCCTTGATACCGGCGCCGCTTTGAACAGTGACTTTATGGCCTTGGCCGATCAACTTCTTGATGGTTTCCGGGGTAGCAGCAACCCGTGTTTCACCCGTTTGGGTTTCGAGGGGAACACCAATGTGCACGTCAAATCTCCTGCGTGATCTTATTGAGTAAACCCAGGCACTTCGGATGGTGCGGCTGGGGCGGCCGATCAGCACGGTCCCACCAAACCAGGCGGGGCGCGGCATTTTGCAGGCGAAAATTCAGCCCTTCAAGAGATTATGACGGGTGACGGAAAATTAACTACAAGTCACCCTGTGACCGAATGTCGCGATTATCGATCGGCAGCCCTTGTGGGCCGTGCTTTCCAAGGATTCAGGTTCAAATTGACAATTTTTCCCATCGGCCAGATGAATAAGCGCTGATGCGTTGCGTGATATGGCTCGAAGCCATGTATTTAGACGCTTTGGAGACTACTGCACGGGCTTGATAACAGATTGACTGAATGCGACATAAACTTATATCTGTAGCGACTTCTGTTAGTTTACTACCTAAGTCAGTTTTTGTTTTTTTCTTATTAATCAAGAAGATAGTTGTCGGCTTGTTTCACGAGCCAGTCACGAAAAGCCCGAAGGGAGGCGGATTCGACTTTTCGCTCCGGAATCATCAGGTAGTAGGCCTTGATGCTCGACAGCGCATTACGGTTGGCCACGACCAGTCGTTTCTCTGCCAGTTCGCGTTGAATCAAAAAGGGCGGAATCAGCGCGATACCCATGTCGTGCATAGCCGCTTGGGCGAGCATGGAGAATAGTTCATAACGCGGCCCTGTCAGGTCTCGCGCAATATTCAGGTTCTGGGCGTTGAACCACTGGCGCCACGCATATGGACGAGTGGTCTGCTGGAGCAAGGGCAGTTCGGCGATTTCCTCTGGTGTCAGGCCCTTGCGACCGTCTAGCAAGGCGGGGCTGCATACAGGCATCGGATTTTCGCCCATCAGCTTGTGGGATTCGGTACCGGACCAGTCCGCATCGCCAAAATAGATGGCGGCATCAAACTCCGTATCGGCAAAGAGAAAGGGGCGCGTGCGGTTGGTCAGGTTGACGGTGACTTCCGGGTGCTGCTGCTGGAAGTCCTTGAGGCGTGGCAGCAACCATTGGGTGCCGAAGGTCGGAACCACGGCCAGTTCGATCACGTTCGCACCGGTGTGCCCCATCACTGAAAGTGTGTCGCGCTCGACGGCATCCAGTTGGGTGGCAACGCGTCGGCTGTAGGAAAGACCTGCTTCGGTCAGTTTGACGCCGCGGCGCGAGCGTCGGAAAAGCTCCACGCTGAGGAAGTCCTCCAGGCTGGCGATCTGTCGGCAGATAGCGCCTTGCGTGAGAGAAAGCTCCTGCGCCGCCTTGGTAAAGCTTTCATGGCGCGCGGCAGCCTCGAAACTGACCAGGGCGGCGGTGCTGGGGATTTTACGACGCATGTACGTAAGTCTCACTCAATAACTGTGTAAACGGGGTTAATGGCGTTTACGGAGTGAGAAATTAGCACAGGTTAGTGCGTAATCCTCGTTTGCCCTTGTAGGAAACCGCGCCTAGGATCAATCCACGATTTTCATTTAATTGGCGAGGACTCTTTCATGGCCGGTAAAGCGAGCTTCAACTGGATCGATCCGTTGTTGCTGGATCAGCAGCTCACCGAAGAAGAACGCATGATTCGCGACACTGCCGAGCAGTTTGCCCAGCAGAAGCTCGCCCCGCGAGTGCTGGAAGCGTTCCGTCATGAGAAAACCGACCCGGCGATTTTCCGCGAGATGGGTGAAGTCGGCCTGCTGGGGGCAACCATTCCTGAACAGTACGGCGGCAGTGGGTTGAACTACGTCAGCTATGGCCTGATCGCTCGTGAGGTAGAACGGGTCGATTCCGGTTATCGCTCGATGATGAGCGTGCAATCCTCGCTGGTCATGGTGCCGATCAACGAATTCGGGACTGAGGCGCAGAAACAGAAGTATTTGCCGAAGCTGGCGTCGGGTGAATGGATCGGCTGCTTTGGTCTGACTGAGCCGAACCATGGTTCCGACCCGGGTGCGATGATCACTCGTGCGCGCAAAGTGGAAGGCGGCTACAGCCTGACGGGCAGCAAGATGTGGATCACCAACAGCCCGATCGCTGACGTATTTGTCGTCTGGGGCAAGGACGATGCCGGTGATATCCGCGGCTTCGTTCTCGAAAAAGGCTGGAAGGGGCTGAGTGCGCCGGCCATTCATGGCAAGGTCGGGCTGCGCGCCTCAATCACTGGCGAAATCGTCATGGACAACGTATTCGTTCCGGAAGAGAACATCTTCCCGGATGTCCGTGGCCTGAAAGGCCCGTTTACTTGTCTGAACTCGGCACGCTACGGCATCTCCTGGGGCGCCTTGGGAGCGGCCGAATTCTGCTGGCATACCGCACGCCAGTACACGCTGGACCGCCAGCAGTTTGGTCGCCCGCTCGCTGCGAATCAGTTGATCCAGAAGAAACTGGCCGATATGCAGACTGAAATCACGCTGGCCCTGCAGGGATGCCTGCGTCTGGGGCGTATGAAAGACGAGGGCACGGCGGCGGTCGAGATTACCTCGATCATGAAGCGCAACTCCTGCGGCAAGTCCCTGGATATTGCCCGCATGGCGCGGGACATGCTGGGCGGCAACGGTATTTCCGATGAGTTCGGCATCGCGCGTCATCTGGTGAATCTGGAAGTCGTGAACACCTATGAAGGCACGCACGATGTGCATGCGCTGATTTTGGGGCGTGCGCAAACCGGTATCCAGGCGTTCTACTAATAGGAGAACGGTCATGGGCGCGCTTTCGCATCTGCGGGTATTGGATTTATCGAGGGTATTGGCCGGGCCTTGGGCCGGACAGATCCTGGCGGACCTGGGGGCTGATGTCATCAAGGTCGAGCGTCCCGGCAATGGTGACGATACGCGCGCCTGGGGGCCGCCCTTCCTGAAGGATGCCCGAGGCGAGAACACGACCGAGGCCGCTTATTATCTTTCAGCCAATCGCAACAAGCAGTCGGTGACCATCGACTTCACGCGGCCAGAGGGGCAGCGGCTGGTGCGAGAGCTGGCAGCCAAGTCCGACATCCTGATCGAGAACTTCAAGGTGGGCGGCCTGGCGGCGTATGGCTTGGACTATGACTCGCTAAAGGCGATCAATCCGCAATTGATCTATTGCTCGATAACCGGGTTTGGCCAGACCGGCCCTTATGCCAAGCGCGCCGGGTATGACTTCATGATTCAGGGACTGGGGGGCTTGATGAGCCTGACCGGTCGCCCTGAGGGCGATGAGGGTGCGGGGCCGGTGAAGGTAGGGGTCGCGTTGACGGACATCCTCACGGGGCTGTATTCGACCGCTGCCATTCTGGCGGCGTTGGCCCACCGTGATCATGTCGGCGGCGGGCAGCACATCGATATGGCCCTGCTGGATGTTCAAGTGGCTTGCCTGGCCAACCAGGCGATGAACTACCTGACCACGGGCAATGCGCCGAAGCGTTTGGGTAATGCTCATCCGAATATCGTGCCTTATCAGGATTTTCCGACGGCGGATGGCGATTTCATCCTGACGGTGGGTAATGACGGCCAGTTCCGAAAGTTCGCTGAGGTTGCCGGTCAACCGCAGTGGGCTGATGATCCGCGTTTTGCCACTAACAAGGTGCGGGTGGCGAACCGGGCAGTGTTGATTCCGTTGATTCGCCAGGCGACGGTGTTCAAGACCACCGCTGAATGGGTGACTCAGTTGGAGCAGGCGGGTGTGCCGTGTGGGCCTATCAACGACCTGGCCCAGGTGTTTGCCGATCCTCAGGTACAGGCTCGTGGGTTGGCGATGGAATTGCCTCACCTGCTGGCGGGTAAAGTGCCGCAGGTGGCCAGTCCGATTCGACTGTCCGAGACGCCAGTGGAGTATCGCAATGCGCCTCCTTTATTAGGAGAGCATACGTTGGAGGTGCTGCAGCGAGTGTTGGGGTTGGACGAGGCTGCGGTGATGGCGTTCAGAGAGGCTGGGGTGCTGTGAGTCTTCTCTTCTATATAGAGGAGCGTGTTAAAGGGCAAAAGCGGCAGGTTTGCCGGTGCTGCGCAACTTATTGATAGAAAAGCGAAATTAAGGGTTGACGGCAGATTCTGGACGTCTATAATTCGCCCCACTTCCGGCGCAGTCGAAACGGAAAACTCCTTGAGATTCAACGAGTTAAGTAGGTTTCGAAGGTGTAGGGCTTCAGTTCATCGAAGTCCGGAAGGAGCAGGTAGGGCGGTGTTGTTTGGCTCTATATGCGGTTCGATCTTCTCGGTCGAAAGCGGTGAAAAAGAGGTGTTGACAGCAGCGAGTAACGCTGTAGAATTCGCCTCCCGCTAACGAGAGATCGGAAGCGCAAGTGGTTGAAGTTGAAAAGGAAACTTTGAAAACTTCTGAAAATAACCGCTTGACAGATACACGGGGCGCTGTAGAATGCGCGCCTCGGTTGAGACGAAAGGCTCAGCCAACCGCTCTTTAACAACTGAATCAAGCAATTCGTGTGGGTGCTTGTGGAGTCAGACTGCTAGTCAATAGATTATCAGCATCACAAGTTACTCCGCGAGAAATCAAAGATGTAACCAACGATTGCTGAGCCAAGTTTAGGGTTTTCTCAAAACCCAAAGATGTTTGAACTGAAGAGTTTGATCATGGCTCAGATTGAACGCTGGCGGCAGGCCTAACACATGCAAGTCGAGCGGTAGAGAGGTGCTTGCACCTCTTGAGAGCGGCGGACGGGTGAGTAATGCCTAGGAATCTGCCTGGTAGTGGGGGATAACGCTCGGAAACGGACGCTAATACCGCATACGTCCTACGGGAGAAAGCAGGGGACCTTCGGGCCTTGCGCTATCAGATGAGCCTAGGTCGGATTAGCTAGTTGGTGAGGTAATGGCTCACCAAGGCGACGATCCGTAACTGGTCTGAGAGGATGATCAGTCACACTGGAACTGAGACACGGTCCAGACTCCTACGGGAGGCAGCAGTGGGGAATATTGGACAATGGGCGAAAGCCTGATCCAGCCATGCCGCGTGTGTGAAGAAGGTCTTCGGATTGTAAAGCACTTTAAGTTGGGAGGAAGGGCATTAACCTAATACGTTAGTGTTTTGACGTTACCGACAGAATAAGCACCGGCTAACTCTGTGCCAGCAGCCGCGGTAATACAGAGGGTGCAAGCGTTAATCGGAATTACTGGGCGTAAAGCGCGCGTAGGTGGTTCGTTAAGTTGGATGTGAAAGCCCCGGGCTCAACCTGGGAACTGCATTCAAAACTGTCGAGCTAGAGTATGGTAGAGGGTGGTGGAATTTCCTGTGTAGCGGTGAAATGCGTAGATATAGGAAGGAACACCAGTGGCGAAGGCGACCACCTGGACTGATACTGACACTGAGGTGCGAAAGCGTGGGGAGCAAACAGGATTAGATACCCTGGTAGTCCACGCCGTAAACGATGTCAACTAGCCGTTGGGAGCCTTGAGCTCTTAGTGGCGCAGCTAACGCATTAAGTTGACCGCCTGGGGAGTACGGCCGCAAGGTTAAAACTCAAATGAATTGACGGGGGCCCGCACAAGCGGTGGAGCATGTGGTTTAATTCGAAGCAACGCGAAGAACCTTACCAGGCCTTGACATCCAATGAACTTTCCAGAGATGGATTGGTGCCTTCGGGAACATTGAGACAGGTGCTGCATGGCTGTCGTCAGCTCGTGTCGTGAGATGTTGGGTTAAGTCCCGTAACGAGCGCAACCCTTGTCCTTAGTTACCAGCACGTTATGGTGGGCACTCTAAGGAGACTGCCGGTGACAAACCGGAGGAAGGTGGGGATGACGTCAAGTCATCATGGCCCTTACGGCCTGGGCTACACACGTGCTACAATGGTCGGTACAGAGGGTTGCCAAGCCGCGAGGTGGAGCTAATCCCACAAAACCGATCGTAGTCCGGATCGCAGTCTGCAACTCGACTGCGTGAAGTCGGAATCGCTAGTAATCGCGAATCAGAATGTCGCGGTGAATACGTTCCCGGGCCTTGTACACACCGCCCGTCACACCATGGGAGTGGGTTGCACCAGAAGTAGCTAGTCTAACCTTCGGGGGGACGGTTACCACGGTGTGATTCATGACTGGGGTGAAGTCGTAACAAGGTAGCCGTAGGGGAACCTGCGGCTGGATCACCTCCTTAATCGACGACCGCAGCTGCTCCATGAGCTCCCACACGAATTGCTTGATTCATTGAAGAAGACGATAGAAGCAGCTTTAAGCTCCAAGCTGATAGCTCACAGCTAACAGTTACAAGCTCGAAATTGGGTCTGTAGCTCAGTTGGTTAGAGCGCACCCCTGATAAGGGTGAGGTCGGCAGTTCGAATCTGCCCAGACCCACCAATTTTGTAATGGGGCCATAGCTCAGCTGGGAGAGCGCCTGCCTTGCACGCAGGAGGTCAGCGGTTCGATCCCGCTTGGCTCCACCATAAACTGCTTCTGAAAGCTTAGAAATGAGCATTCCATCAAGGTGATGGTGAATGTTGATTTCTAGTCTTTTGATTAGATCGTTCTTTAAAAATTTGGGTATGTGATAGAAAGATAGACTGAACGTTACTTTCACTGGTAACGGATCAGGCTAAGGTAAAATTTGTGAGTTGCTCTTTGAGCAAGATCGAATTTTCGGCGAATGTCGTCTTCACAGTATAACCAGATTGCTTGGGGTTATATGGTCAAGTGAAGAAGCGCATACGGTGGATGCCTTGGCAGTCAGAGGCGATGAAAGACGTGGTAGCCTGCGAAAAGCTTCGGGGAGTCGGCAAACAGACTGTGATCCGGAGATGTCTGAATGGGGGAACCCAGCCATCATAAGATGGTTATCTTGTACTGAATACATAGGTGCAAGAAGCGAACCAGGGGAACTGAAACATCTAAGTACCCTGAGGAAAAGAAATCAACCGAGATTCCCTTAGTAGTGGCGAGCGAACGGGGACTAGCCCTTAAGCTTCTTTGATTTTAGCGGAACGCTCTGGAAAGTGCGGCCATAGTGGGTGATAGCCCTGTACGCGAAAGGATCTTAGAAGTGAAATCGAGTAGGACGGAGCACGAGAAACTTTGTCTGAATATGGGGGGACCATCCTCCAAGGCTAAATACTACTGACTGACCGATAGTGAACTAGTACCGTGAGGGAAAGGCGAAAAGAACCCCGGAGAGGGGAGTGAAATAGATCCTGAAACCGTATGCGTACAAGCAGTGGGAGCCCACTTTGTTGGGTGACTGCGTACCTTTTGTATAATGGGTCAGCGACTTATTTTCAGTGGCGAGCTTAACCGAATAGGGGAGGCGTAGCGAAAGCGAGTCTTAATAGGGCGTCTAGTCGCTGGGAATAGACCCGAAACCGGGCGATCTATCCATGGGCAGGTTGAAGGTTAGGTAACACTGACTGGAGGACCGAACCGACTACCGTTGAAAAGTTAGCGGATGACCTGTGGATCGGAGTGAAAGGCTAATCAAGCTCGGAGATAGCTGGTTCTCCTCGAAAGCTATTTAGGTAGCGCCTCATGTATCACTGTAGGGGGTAGAGCACTGTTTCGGCTAGGGGGTCATCCCGACTTACCAAACCGATGCAAACTCCGAATACCTACAAGTGCCGAGCATGGGAGACACACGGCGGGTGCTAACGTCCGTCGTGAAAAGGGAAACAACCCAGACCGTCAGCTAAGGTCCCAAAGTTATGGTTAAGTGGGAAACGATGTGGGAAGGCTTAGACAGCTAGGAGGTTGGCTTAGAAGCAGCCACCCTTTAAAGAAAGCGTAATAGCTCACTAGTCGAGTCGGCCTGCGCGGAAGATGTAACGGGGCTCAAACCATACACCGAAGCTACGGGTATCACGTAAGTGATGCGGTAGAGGAGCGTTCTGTAAGCCTGTGAAGGTGAGTTGAGAAGCTTGCTGGAGGTATCAGAAGTGCGAATGCTGACATGAGTAACGACAATGGGTGTGAAAAACACCCACGCCGAAAGACCAAGGTTTCCTGCGCAACGTTAATCGACGCAGGGTTAGTCGGTCCCTAAGGCGAGGCTGAAAAGCGTAGTCGATGGAAAACAGGTTAATATTCCTGTACTTCTGGTTATTGCGATGGAGGGACGGAGAAGGCTAGGCCAGCTTGGCGTTGGTTGTCCAAGTTTAAGGTGGTAGGCTGGAATCTTAGGTAAATCCGGGATTCTAAGGCCGAGAGCTGATGACGAGTTACCCTTTGGGTGACGAAGTGGTTGATGCCATGCTTCCAAGAAAAGCTTCTAAGCTTCAGGTAACCAGGAACCGTACCCCAAACCGACACAGGTGGTTGGGTAGAGAATACCAAGGCGCTTGAGAGAACTCGGGTGAAGGAACTAGGCAAAATGGCACCGTAACTTCGGGAGAAGGTGCGCCGGTGAGGGTGAAGCACTTGCTGCGTAAGCCCACGCCGGTCGAAGATACCAGGCCGCTGCGACTGTTTATTAAAAACACAGCACTCTGCAAACACGAAAGTGGACGTATAGGGTGTGACGCCTGCCCGGTGCCGGAAGGTTAATTGATGGGGTTAGCTAACGCGAAGCTCTTGATCGAAGCCCCGGTAAACGGCGGCCGTAACTATAACGGTCCTAAGGTAGCGAAATTCCTTGTCGGGTAAGTTCCGACCTGCACGAATGGCGTAACGATGGCGGCGCTGTCTCCACCCGAGACTCAGTGAAATTGAAATCGCTGTGAAGATGCAGTGTATCCGCGGCTAGACGGAAAGACCCCGTGAACCTTTACTATAGCTTTGCACTGGACTTTGAATTTGCTTGTGTAGGATAGGTGGGAGGCTTTGAAGCGTGGACGCCAGTTCGCGTGGAGCCATCCTTGAAATACCACCCTGGCAACTTTGAGGTTCTAACTCAGGTCCGTTATCCGGATCGAGGACAGTGTATGGTGGGTAGTTTGACTGGGGCGGTCTCCTCCTAAAGAGTAACGGAGGAGTACGAAGGTGCGCTCAGACCGGTCGGAAATCGGTCGTAGAGTATAAAGGCAAAAGCGCGCTTGACTGCGAGACAGACACGTCGAGCAGGTACGAAAGTAGGTCTTAGTGATCCGGTGGTTCTGTATGGAAGGGCCATCGCTCAACGGATAAAAGGTACTCCGGGGATAACAGGCTGATACCGCCCAAGAGTTCATATCGACGGCGGTGTTTGGCACCTCGATGTCGGCTCATCACATCCTGGGGCTGAAGCCGGTCCCAAGGGTATGGCTGTTCGCCATTTAAAGTGGTACGCGAGCTGGGTTTAGAACGTCGTGAGACAGTTCGGTCCCTATCTGCCGTGGACGTTTGAGATTTGAGAGGGGCTGCTCCTAGTACGAGAGGACCGGAGTGGACGAACCTCTGGTGTTCCGGTTGTCACGCCAGTGGCATTGCCGGGTAGCTATGTTCGGAAAAGATAACCGCTGAAAGCATCTAAGCGGGAAACTTGCCTCAAGATGAGATCTCACTGGGACCTTGAGTCCCCTGAAGGGCCGTCGAAGACTACGACGTTGATAGGCAGGGTGTGTAAGCGCTGTGAGGCGTTGAGCTAACCTGTACTAATTGCCCGTGAGGCTTGACCATATAACACCCAAGCAATTTGTAAACTCCAAGCCCCAGGGCGAACGAGACCAGATTGCGGTGTGTGAAGACGAAACGAACCGAAAGTTCGCGAAACTCGATTGCAACACACAAACTATCGCATACCCATTCGCTGGAACGTGACCGCAAGGCACGCGCTGGCTACCGAATTTCTTGACGACCATAGAGCATTGGAACCACCTGATCCCATCCCGAACTCAGAAGTGAAACGATGCATCGCCGATGGTAGTGTGGGGTTTCCCCATGTGAGAGTAGGTCATCGTCAAGATTAAATTCCGAAACCCCTATCTGCTGATGCAGGTAGGGGTTTTGTTTTTAGTAGAGATTATCGATTTTACCGACACGTTGTTGTTGAACGGGTCGGACACAGAATTTCTTGACGACCATAGAGCATTGGAACCACCTGATCCCATCCCGAACTCAGCAGTGAAACGATGCATCGCCGATGGTAGTGTGGGGTTTCCCCATGTGAGAGTAGGTCATCGTCAAGATTGAATTCCCAGAACCCCTGTCTGCCTCCGCAGACAGGGGTTTTGTCGTTTTGGGCCAGTAATCGGATCGAGCCTCTGATGCCCCGGCAAACCCCCATGCCGTTGCTATGCTGTGAGAGTCGGGCTCTGGCGACCAAGAGGGCCCACGACGTCACTGGTCATGGGGATTCCAATAATGAAAAACCCTTATGCTCCCGGCTTTTGGTGCGCCACCGCAGCATTGCTGCTGCTTTCGGCCACTTATTTCTATGGCGTCATGCTCACTCATCAAATCGACAAGGCGCTGCTGTTCCTCGATAGCGCGGCAGCGTTGATTGGCGTGATATCCATCGCAATCGTGGCCTGGGCTTCGCTTCAGGGCCAACGCATCAAGAAAAAACACCTCGAGCAAGGCAAGACCCTGGTGCTGATTTGGGACACCAAGGTAGCGTTGCGCCGCGTAGAAACGGTGTTTGACCGTTATTTCTGGGGCAGTTACTGGCAGCCTGGCCGCACATTCCAGGAGGTCATGGGCGAGCTCACCGGTACCCCGCTGGAAAAAAGCCTGGAAGCCCTGAAAGTCCAGTGTGCGGCATTGGACAAGCAGGTCACCCAGGACGGCTGGCACTGGCTCAACAACGCCCGTGAATTGTGCGACGTGGCTAACGCCATGGCCCGGGAGCGCTATCAACTGGACTTTTGCGATTCGCGCGCAGAGTCATCGGGTGCGGCGGTGATCAATCGCGATTTCGAAGTGCTGGTGTACACCTGGACGGCCCGCCTCAAGACTTTCGACCATCAGCTCGATGAGATCGAAGTCCAATATTCGTAGACCACCTCTCAAGAAAACGTTTTTACCCCTATAAACATTGGGCCCGCAGGGGTGCCTGATGGTAATCTCCCCTCCTCTTTGCGGCGTCGAGCCACCCCCTTGACGGGTCAGGGAAGACGACGGCTTTCTTCAACCATGGATATCGATCGGGTCACTCATGAATAAATCAGCAAGCGTACTTCTGGGAATCGTTGTGGCTGTCGGTGCTATCAGCGCGGGTGGCGCCTGGTACACCGGGACCAAACTCGAGGGCGTGTTGAAAAATGCTATTGCCGATAGCAATAAGCAGATGCAGACAGCCTTGTCCGGGTCCAACAGCACAGCCGCCCTGGAGCTGGTTTCCATGGACCGTGGCACATTCAGCAGCACCGCCCACTACCGTCTCAAAGGCGAAGGCGAGATATTCGGCGGCGAATCGGTCGAGTTGCTCTTCGTCGATCGGATCGAGCACGGCCCACTGCCATTCTCGCGCTTGATTACGCTCAAGTGGCTGCCGGTCATGGCCACCAGTCACACCGCTCTTGAGCGCAATCCGCTGACTGACAAGTGGTTCGCTGCGACCAAGGACCAGTCGCCGCTCAAAGGTGTGGTCAATCTGGGTTACGACGAATCCATCAACGGCACCTATGAGCTGCTGCCGTTGGACACCAAGTTGGATGAGCAGTCCCAGCTCACCTTCTCCGGTCTCAAGATCGACCTGGCCGCCAGCGCCCAAGGCCAGAAGGTCAAGGCCGATGGCTACATGGACAGCTTCAAGTTGACCACCGTTGCCGAAGACCAGACGCCGGTGCAGGTCGAGCTGAATGGCCTGACATTGGCCAGTAACCTGAGCAAAAGCTCATACGGTTACTACATGGGTGACAACACCCTGCTGATGAGCAGCACCAAGGCCACGTTTGGTGAGCCGAAGTCGGTGCTGGGCCTGAAGAACTTCGAAATGAAGAACAGCAGCAGCGAGAACGGCACCAGTGCTTCGGGGCGTGCCGACTACAAGATCGGTGAGTTGTCGTTCAACGACAAGACCATTGGTTCGGCACAAATGGCGGTCAGCCTGAAGAACCTGGACATCCCGGCCACCATGTCGCTGATGCAGATCTACCAGACCAAGCTGCAGCCCTATGAAAAAGCGGCCGCCGAAGCCGCTGCAGCGGGTGAGCCGACGCCAGAGTTGAGCCTGACCGAAGCTGAGGAAGCACAGGTCAAAGCCGATCTGGAAAAACTCTTGGCCGGTGCTCCGCAGGTGGCCTTGGAAAATCTGTCGTTCAGTACCGCCAACGGTGAAAGCCGTGCCAGCCTGATCGTTGATCTGACCAAGCCGCAGTCCATGGACCTGCCGCCGGAGGAATTGGGACGTCAGTTGCTCGCCCTGCTGGATTTCAATCTCAAGGTTTCCAAGCCGATGCTGGTCGACCTGATGACCGTGCAGGCACAAATGGAAGGCCAGACGGATGCCAAGCTGATCGCCGATCAAGCCACCGCTACCAGCGATATGTTCAGCGCCATGGCCGTCGGCACTCAATTGGCGACCCTTGAAGGCAACGACGTTGTCACCAAGTTGCACTACGCCAACAACCAGGTCGATTTCAATGGCCAGAAAATGACCGTTGAACAATTCTCGGCATTTGTGATGAGCAAACTGGGCGGCGGCGTCGCCATCCAGTAAGCCCGTTCAAGTCACACCCAAGACCCGGCCCGTGCATGACGCACGGCCGGGTTTTTTTATGCCCACCGATCAGCCCTGGGCCGAAATCTGTATCGATTCTGAAGAATTGTGGCGTTCCTGAAGATGACCCACCTGAGAGTGCAAGACTAGGCCCATTAGAGCTTGGCTGGATTCCTTTGATCCGGCTTCCTGTTTGATGGGCAAGGGGGCACTGCGACCCGGCTGGCCATGTAAGGATGCTGACGAATGCCGCGTACTGTGGGTCCTTTTGTTCAACGTGGTTTGCGCCCGTTGTTTTGCGTCGCGCTGTGCAGCCAACTGTGCTGGCCGATGCTGGCGTTTGCCGATACCGTCTATGACCAAATGGTGCTCGACGCCCGTGCCGGCCATTACACGCCTGCGCTGACTGCGTTGCGCCAGGTACCGGCAGGCCAGGCCAGCGCCGCGCAGATCAGTGACCACCTGCAGATCGCCAGCTGGGCCGGCCTCGATAGCGAGGTGGTGTCGGTTTATGAGACCCAGGGCCGCAATCGAGCGCTGCCCGTCCAGGCGCTGACCGCAACGGCTCGTGCCTACCGCAACCTCAAGCGTTGGGATTCGGCGGCGGATCTGTATCGCCAGGCCTTGGTGATCGATCCCCAGAACCCCGACTTGCAACTCGGCCTGGCCTTGACCCAGGCCGATGCAGGCCAGCCCGACGAAGCCGTCACCCGCGCCAAGGCCCTGGTCGCTGCCAAGCCGACAGATCCGGTGCGTCGACTGGCGCTGGGTTATGCCTTGACCCGCGCCAACAGCCCCCACGAAGCGCTGTTCGAATACGACCAGGCCTTCACGCGCGCCGGCAACAGCCCAGAGGTTGCGCGTGAATACATCTACGCCCTGCAACGCGCACGGCTGCCAGAGCCGGCGCTGCGCCTGGCGCGTCTGCAGCCGGGGCTGATCGACCGTGGCGTGCAACGACGCCTGGAGGGTGACGTCGCCGCTGAGCGGGTGCGCCTGGCGGACATGGCCAGTCGCAGCGAACAGGAGCGCTTCGTCATTGCCGACCGCGCCCTGGCCGACTACGACAAGTTGCTCGCCACCTGGACCCCGGTGACCGAGGCCCATGACGACGTACTCCGTTGGCGCATCGATCGCATGGGCGCGCTCAATGCCCGCGCCCGTCGAGCAGAAGTGATTGCCGAATACCAGAAGCTGATCGCCGAGGGCGTGAGCATTCCCACTTATGCCCTGCGCTGGGTGGCCTCTTCCTATCTGGAACAGCGTGAGCCGGAGATCGCCGTCGAGCTGTACCGCCGGGTCCTGACTGCGCCGGATGCCGATCCCGCGGAGCGTTTTGAAGACAGCACCGCGCTCTACTATGCGTTGCTGGAGAGTGAAAAGTCCGAAGAGGCCCGTGCACTGGCCGAAGACATGGCGAAAGCCCAGCGTCCGCGCATCGAACTCAAGGGCCTGCCGATCGGCAACCCCAACGATGAATGGATGGACGCCCAGCAACTCGCCGCCCAGGCCGGTACTTATGGCGCCGACTTGCCCTCTGCCGAAACGCGCCTGGAAACCTTGGTCAGCCAGGGCCCCGGCAATACTGGCATGCGCCTGGCCCAGGCCGATCTGTACCAGGCCCGCGACTGGCCGCGCCGTTCGGAAAACCTGCTCAAAGAAGTCGAGGCGACGATTCCGCGCAACCGTGACCTGGAAATCGCCCAGGCCCGCGCCGCCATGGATTTGCAGGAGTGGCGGCAGCTGGATGCACTGACCGACGACGTGGTCGCCCGCTATCCGGAAAACGCCCATGTCAAACGTCTGCAGCGCCAGCGCGAGGTACACGACATGGCCGAGCTGCGCACCGAGGCCTACACCGGCAAGAGCTATGGCGGGGGTAACGGTGACGCCGGTGCAGTCACTGGTAGCCGGGACTTTGGTATCGAAACGCTGCTCTACAGCCCGCCTATCGATGAAGACTGGCGGTTGTTCGGCGGTGCCGGCTACGCCACCGGTGATTTCGAGGAAGGCACCGGCCACCACCGTTGGCAGCGCCTGGGCGTGGAGCGTCGCACCCGGGACATGACCCTGGAGGCCGAGGTCTCCAATCACTCGTACGGCTCCGGTGACAAACAGGGCGCGCGCGTGGCCGTGGCCCGAGACATCGACGACCACTGGCAATACGGCGGCAGCCTGGATTACCTCTCGGCCAATACCCCGCTGCGGGCGCTCAACAGCGGCATCCGCGCCAACGGCGGGAGTGGTTTCGTCCGCTGGCGGGCCAATGAAAGCCGCGAGTGGCGACTGGCGCTGAGCCCGTCCCATTTCAGTGACGGCAACAACCGCCTCGAAACCCAGCTGACCGGCCGCGAGGGCATCTACAGCACCCCGCGCCTGCAAGTGGAGCTGGGTCTGGAAGTCGGCGCCAGCCGCAACAGCGGTTCCAACGAAGTGCCCTATTTCAACCCGAAAGCGGATTTCAGCGTCATGCCGACCGTGAGCGCCAACCACGTGTTGTATCGCCGCTACGAAACCACGTGGAGCCAGCAATTCCAGGTCGGTGCCGGTACCTACAGCCAGCGTGACTACAGCACCGGGGCCATGGGATTGCTCGGCTACGGCCAGCGTTTCATCTGGAACGACGTGCTGGAGGCAGGTGCGGCGCTGAGTTGGCTCAACCGCCCCTACGACGGCGATCGCGAAAGCGATTTGCGCCTGCTTGTCGACCTCACCTATCGCTTCTAGAAGAGTTTGAAGATGCCTGTCATTTCGCGATTCATCCTCCTGCTGGGAGTCTTGCTGATCAGCGCTTGTGCCCAGCAAGCCCCGGCGTTCACGCCGCCTTCGCAGCGTCCGCTGGCGGCCAACGACGCCCCGTGGCCGAAGAACCATGTGCTCGGCATCGCCTACCATGATGTCGACGACCGGGACCCGGACCAGGCGCTGGTGGCCGTGCGTACCGAGCGGCTGATCGAGCAACTGGCGTGGCTGCGGGAAAACAACTACCAGCCGGTCACGGTGGACCAGATCATCACGGCCCGCAATGGCGGCCCGGAACTGCCGCCCCGTGCGGTGCTGCTGAGTTTCGACGACGGCTACTCGAGCTTCTATACCCGCGTCATGCCCATCCTGCGTGCCTATAACTGGCCGGCCATCCTGGCTCCGGTCGGCAGTTGGGTCGATACGCCGCTGAACCAGACGGTGGATTTTGCCGGGGTGCCGCGCAAGCGTTCCGAGTTCCTGACCTGGGAGCAGATTCGCGAGGTGTCGAAATCGGGCCTGGTGGAAATCGCCGCCCACACCGATGCCAATCACAAAGGCATCCTCGCCAACCCGCAAGGCAACCAGCAACCTGCGGCGACGACCCGGCGCTACGATCCGGCCACCGGTCGCTATGAGACCGAGGCCGATTTCCAGGCTCGCCTGCGCAAGGACGTGGCGGCCATTTCCGAGAAAATCCGCAAGGTCGCCGGTTATAGCCCGCGCGTTTGGGTCTGGCCTTACGGTGAAGCCGACGGTACTGCGTTGCAGGTGATTGGCAGCGAAGGCTATCAAATGGCCCTGACCTTGGAGGACGGCCTCGACAGCCTGGATAACCTGATGAGTGGCCCACGCTTCCTGGTAGCGTCCGATCCGGATGGCGCCCATTTCGCCGAAAGCATCGTCTCGGTGCAGACAATGGACCCGATGCGCGTGGTGCATGTCGATCTGGATTACGTCTACGACCCGGACCCGGTGCAGCAGGAAGCCAACGTCGGCAAGTTGGTCCAGCGCATTTCCGACCTGGGCGCCAATACGGTGTTCCTGCAAGCCTTTGCCGATCCCAAAGGCGATGGTCTGGTGCACTCGTTGTACTTCCCCAACCGTCACCTGCCAGTACGGGCCGACCTGTTCGACCGTGTCGCCTGGCAACTGCGCACTCGGGCCAACGCCAAGGTCTATGCCTGGATGCCAGTGCTCAGTTTTGCCTTGGACGCGAAGTTGCCACGGGTACAGCGCTGGGATCCGGAAACCGGCAAGACCGGCGTCGCCCCGGACCAATACGTGCGCCTGTCGCCGTTCGACCCGAACGTGCGCAAGGTCATCGGCGAGCTCTACGAGGACCTGGCGCGGATGAGTTCGTTGGATGGCGTTCTGTACCATGACGACGCGGTGTTCTCCGACTTCGAGGATGCCAGCCCCGCGGCCCTGAAAGTCTATGCCGCCCACGGTTTGCCGACGTCCATCGCCGCCTTGCGGGACGATCCTGCGGCGATGCAACGCTGGACCCGTTTCAAGAGCCGCTACCTGATCGACTTCACCCATGAGCTGACCGCCAAGGTCCGGGCGATTCGTGGTCCGCAGGTGCTGACGGCGCGCAATATCTTTGCCGAACCGATGCTCAACCCGCAAAGCGAAGCCTGGTTCGCCCAGAACCTCGACGATTTCCTCGGCGCCTATGACTGGACGGCACCGATGGCCATGCCGCTGATGGAAAAGCAGACCCGCGCACAGTCCGGCCCATGGTTGGAACGTCTGGTCCAGACCGTCAAAAGCCGGCCCGGTGCACTCAAGCGCACGGTGTTCGAATTGCAGGCGCGAGATTGGGACAGCCAACCGGTGACCGACATCGACGGCGAACTCCTGGCCGACTGGATGGGGCGCCTCAAGCGCCAGGGCGTGACCAGCTTCGGCTACTACCCGGACAACTTCATCGAAGACCAGCCCGCCGTGAAAACCGTGCGGCCGGCGCTCTCCAACAAGTGGAATCCTTGACATGCTCGACAGACTGCTCGCCCTGCTGGTGCTGGCGATCGTCCTTGGGGTGCCCCTGGGCCTGATCTTCCTGGTCACCGGGCAATTCCTGATGGACTTCGTGTTCTTTTACCCGCTGTTCATGTCCGGGCTGTGGATTGCCGGTGGCCTGTATTTCTGGCTGCACTGGGAACGCCACTGGCCGTGGAAGGACGACACCTTGCCACCGCCCCTGGCGGGCGAGCCGCTGATCAGCATCCTGATTCCGTGCTTCAACGAAGGCGACAACGTTGCCGACACCATTCACGCGGCGCTGGGCCAGCATTATCCGAACATCGAAGTCATCGCCATCAACGACGGCTCCAAGGACAACACCGCCCAGATGCTCGACCAACTGGCAGCCGAGGACCCGCGCTTGCGCGTCTTGCACCTGGCGGAAAACCAGGGCAAGGCTGTGGCCCTGCGTATGGGGGCCATCGCGGCGCGCAGCGAATACCTGGTGTGCATCGACGGTGACGCGCTGCTGGCGCCGAACACCTGTGCTTACCTGGTGGCGCCGATGCTGGACAACGCCCGCCTCGGCGCGGTGACCGGCAACCCGCGCATCCGTACCCGCTCGACCTTGATAGGCCGGGTCCAGGTCGGCGAGTTTTCCTCGATCATCGGCCTGATCAAGCGGACCCAGCGGGTCTTCGGGCGGATCTTCACCGTGTCCGGCGTGATCGTTGCGTTCCGTCGCACCGCCCTGCACCGGGTCGGCTACTGGAGCCCGGACATGATCACCGAAGACATCGACATCAGTTGGAAGCTGCAACTGGATCACTGGAGCATCTTCTACGAGCCGCGCGCGCTGTGCTGGATCCTCATGCCCGAAACCTTGCGCGGCCTGTGGCGGCAACGCCTGCGCTGGGCCCAGGGGGGCGCCGAGGTGCTGTTCAAGAACATCCGTGGCATCTGGCAATACCGCCATCGCTACCTGTGGCCGCTGCTGTTCGAATACTGCCTGTCCACCGGCTGGGCGTTTACCTTCCTGCTGTCGGTGATCTTCTGGGGCGCCGGCAAATTCGTCGAAATGCCAGCGGCCATCGCCGTGGATCACCTGATGCCGCCAGCCTTCACCGGCCTGTTGCTGGCCGTGGTGTGCCTGCTGCAGTTCGCGGTGAGCATCCTGATCGATCGGCGCTACGAAAAAGGTCTGTGGCACATCATGTTCTGGGTGGTCTGGTACCCGTTGGTGTTCTGGCTGATCAGCCTCTTCACCACCCTGGTGAGCTTTCCCAAAGTGCTGTTCGGGCAGCATCAGAAGCGTGCGCGCTGGATCAGTCCGGATCGCGGTATCAAACCGTTCGATGATCAGGAAGAGGAAGTGATCCGATGAAAATTGTCAGGACCCGGCAACGACCTTTTCTGGTGGTCATCGATGCGCTTTTCACCGTGCTGGCGTGGGTGGGGCTGTTGTATTTGCTGGTCAACGGACTGTGGCCGCTGCTCGACAGCCAAGCCGGCCCGCGCCTGGGAGGGTCGCTGTTCGACACACTGGGGACTTTGCAGGTCTATGGGTGGATCGCGTTGGTCAACGCGGTGCTGCTGATTACCTGGGCGCGTTATCAACAGCGCAAAAGCCGCAGCTTCGCCCAGCGCCGACTGCCGGCGCCAGTGGTGGATGACCTGGGCTTGAGCGCCAGTTTCAAGTTGACCGGCGAGCGCCTGGACACGCTGCGCCAGCCCGGCTCGAAGATCATCCACAACAACCAGGACGGTGACATCAGCCATGTCGTGCCGCATTTCCACTTGCTCAGCCCGGATTTGCAGCCACCGCCCCTGGCGCCATTGGAGCGACCACGGGTTATCCTCTTGCCGGCCGATCAGTCTGTACATTGATGCAAGCTGACCCACCGCCATCGCGAGCAAGCTCGCTCCCACAGAGGGATTGGGGTTGTGGCGGATATTTCGGTCAACACAAGACAAAACTGTGGGAGCGAGCTTGCTCGCGATGGCGTCGCGTAAGCCACATTGAAGTGACTGATCCACCGCTATCGCGAGCAAGCTCGCTCCCACAGGGGGATTGGGGTGTGGCGGATATTTCGGTCAACACAAGACAAAACTGTGGGAGCGAGCTTGCTCGCGATGGCGTCGCGTAAGCCACATTGACGTGACTGATCCACCGCTATCGCGAGCCAGCTCGCTCCCACATGGATTTGGGGTGTGGGGCAGATCTACGACGAGAAATCCCGAACCAGCCGCCATGCCTCGTCCACCGGCAACGGTTGCTTCATGCGCTGGGCCAGCGCTGCCATGGCCCGGCCTTCATCGCAGGCCACGGCGGCGGCGACGAGGCCGTCCTTGCCCAGCAGGGCGATAAAGGGCGGATGCTCGGGCGTGCCCTTGAATTCCACCTCGTCCCAATGTTCAGCGTGCCCGAGGTAGTCGTAGCGTTTGCCAAAGTGATAGGTCCAGAAAAACGGCACGTCCAGATAGCGCTCGTCGCCGCCGAGCATGTTCGCGGCGGCGATGCGCGCCTGTTGCTGGGCCAGGCGCCAATGCTCGATGCGCACAGGCGCGCCGTGCAGGGGAAATGTCGCGATATCACCCACGGCCCATAAGCCATCAGCCACACGCATGCCAGCGTCAACGGACAGCGACTGGTCCTGTTCCCGTGGCAACTGGGCAAACGGCTCGGTGGCCGGGTGCACGCCGATGCCGACGATCACCAGGTCCGCAGCCAAACGCTGGCCGTTATCCAGCACCACGGCTTCGACCTTGTGTGTTCCCTCGATCCGTGCCGCTTCGCCGTCGCTCTGGTACACCACGCCGTTGGCCCGGTGCCGGGCCAGGATGGCCTGGCCGACGCTCTCGCTCAATTGCGCGGCGAATGGCACCGGGTGTCGGGCCAAGACGGTGACGCTCAGCTCGCGCTTGCGCAGGGACGAGGCCACCTCCATGGCGATGAAACTGTCGCCAATGATCACCGCCCGCTGCCCTGGTCGCACAGTGTCGAGAATCTGCCGGGCATGGGCGATCGAACGCAGCACGAAGACTTGCGGCAAATCGATGCCGGGCAGCGCTGGCGTCTTCGGCTCCCCGCCGGTGGCAATGAGCGCGGCGTCATAGTCCAGGCGCCGGCCATCGGCGAGCTGGATTTGCCGGGCACCGGGGTCCAAATGGGTGACCTCGCCGTGGAGCCTTTCGATGCGTTGCTGGGTGAAATAAGTTTCATCGCGCAGCGGTGCCGTCTCGTTGACCGGCATGTCGCCGGCCAATACATATTTGCTCAGCACCGTACGGTCGTAGCCGGCTTCGGCTTCGCGGTCGATCAACAGGATCCGGCCGCCAAACCCCTTCTCCCGCAACGCCGCCGCGCAAGCCGTGCCCGCCGCTCCGGCGCCGATGATGACAAAGGTGCGCGCGTCATCGGCCGGCGGAATTTTATCGGCCGGCAGCGGTTGGTCATCGACCCAGACGTCAGCGCCGCGCACTTCGACGTGATAGCGCGCCAGGCTGTCGAGGGCTGGCGGCTCGCACAGGGCGCCGTCCTCAGCCCGGAACGCCGCCTTGTGCCACGGGCAAATCAGCCGTCCATGACACACCGCGCCCTTGGCCAGTGGGGCACCGGCATGGGGGCACTTACCCTGAAATGCGCGTACCTGATCGCCTGAACGCAGCAACAGGATGGACGTGTCGTGGATTTTGACTTCGAGGCCGCGGTCTTCGCGAACATCGGCGAAACGGGCGACTTGATGCAGAGACATGAGCGTTCTCCGGCAGGCGTTTCCCTTTGGAGTCGAGGGCCGGAACGAGGTTCAGCATAATTGTCACTGCACCCTTGGCGAAGCTGCGGCTATAGTTCGCAAGCCGTCCATGGCCAGACACGCACAAGGTGCCCCGGTATGACTCGATTGAACATTCTCACCCCTTGGCTGGCGGCCGTCGCCCTGGTGCTGTGCGCACAAGGGGCAGCTCAGGCCGAGGAGCGTTTTACCCTCAGTATCCCCGGCGTGTCGGACGACCGCCTCTTCACCGCGGCGGCGGCCAGTGACGCCAATACCTGTGGTGGCAAGAACATTTCCCCGGCCTTGAGTTGGAACGCCGGCCCACCGGGCACCCTCAGCTACGCCATCGTCATGTTGGACCCGGACGGCCAGAGGGGCCAGGGTGTCGACCACTGGATCCACTACGGCATCAAGGCCACCACCCGGCAGATTCCAGCGGGCGCCGGAACCAAGTCCTCGTTGGAAGGCATGAGCGGCATCAACAGCAAGAACACCCACGGCTACATCGGCCCTTGCCCGCCCATCGGCGACAGCGCTCACCATTACCTGATCCAGCTCTTCGCCCTGGACCTGCCGCCGGAAGCCTTCCCCGCCGGCCTCACCCGGGCCCAACTGATGGAAAAAATCAAAGGTCACGTCCTGCGCAACAGCAGCGTGGTGCGCCGCTACCACCGCTGACCCGAACAGCGCAAACCTCTGGGGTGAGGGGATTTATCCCCGCGGGGCTGCAAAGCAGCCCCGCCACAATGGCGCCGTCCAGACACAAAATTGGCGTCACGCGCCAAAAGCGAGCACTATCGAGCCCCTGTTCACTCATGCCGGAGGATGGCGATGACGCAGAAACCCGACGGCATCGCCCGCCTCCTGAACTGCCCCACCAAGGGCGACGAAATACGCCGGGCCATTGCCCAGAGCCGCAAGGATTTCCTGCCTGCCGACGAGGCCGAAGACGCCGAGCCAGGCCAGCCACCGGTTCAACCGGTGGACACTGATCGCGACGACTGAGCCGTCGCCCTCTTTCAACTTATCGTTCAAGTCCGCCTATGACTGCCACCCCTGTTTCACCCGGTGACCGATTCAGCCGATCCGATTACAAGACCCTGGGCCTGGCCGCCTTGGGCGGTGCGCTGGAGATCTACGATTTCATCATCTTCGTGTTCTTCGCCCTGACCCTCAGCCAGTTGTTCTTCCCGCCGGAAATGCCCGATTGGCTGCGCTTGCTGCAAAGCTTCGGGATTTTTGCCACCGGCTACCTGGCTCGCCCCTTGGGCGGCATTCTCATGGCGCACTTTGCCGATCGCCTGGGGCGCAAGCGAGTGTTCAGCCTGAGCATCCTGATGATGGCCTTGCCATGCCTGCTCATCGGGGTGATGCCCACCTACGCACAAATCGGCTATTTCGCCCCGTTGTTGCTGCTGGCGCTGCGTATCCTGCAGGGCGCGGCCGTGGGCGGCGAAGTGCCAAGCGCCTGGGTATTCGTGGCTGAACACGCGCCGCTGCATCATCGCGGCTATGCCCTGGGTTTCCTCCAGGCCGGCCTGACCTTCGGCTACCTGTTGGGCGCCCTGACCGCTACGGCGCTGGCGCGGATCTACACGCCGGCGGAGATACTCGATTACGCCTGGCGCCTGCCGTTCCTGCTGGGGGGCGTCTTCGGTGTGATCGGCGTCTGGCTGCGCCGCTGGCTGAGCGAAACGCCGATCTTCATGGCCCTGCAAGCCGATCGCGAAGGCGCTGCGGAATTGCCGTTGCGCACGGTCCTGCGCGACCACCGCCAGGCCTTGCTGCCCGCCGCCATCCTGACCTGCGTGCTGACCTCTGCCGTGGTGGTGTTCGTGGTCATCACCCCGACCGTGATGCAGAAAAGCTTCGGCATGACGCCCAGCCACACCTTCGCCCTGAGCAGCCTGGGCATCGTCTTCCTGAACATCGGCTGCGTCCTGGCCGGCCTCATCGTCGACCGCATCGGCGCCTGGCGCACCGTCATGCTCTACAGCCTGCTGCTGCCCCTGGGCATTGCCGTGCTCTACGCCAGCCTGATCAGCGGCAGCGCCTGGCTGGGCCTGGCCTACGCCGTGGCCGGCCTGGGTTGCGGTGTGGTCGGCGCGGTGCCGTCGGTGATGGTCAGCCTGTTCCCGCCGAAGATCCGCGTGTCCGGCATCTCGCTCACCTACAACATCGCCTATGCGCTATGGGCCAGCATGACACCGTTGATGCTGATCGCCCTGGTGCCGTGGAGCCCGTGGGTGTGCGTGGGGTATTGCGTGGTGATGGGCGCGGTGGGCGTGGCTGCGGCGGCGTATTTCCCGGGACGGCATGGCAAGGCTGCGCAGCCGTCATTGGCCTGTGAGTCCTGATCCGGCTGTTCAAAGACGCTCGCGCAAAAAATCCACAAAGGCTCGGGTTCGTGCCGAGCGGCGTCGGTCGAGACTGAACACGGCGCTGATGGGCAGCGCCAGCGGTTGGTAATCGGCAAGCAGGGGGCAGACGGTTCCCTGGCGGACATCGGCAGCGAACAACCACTGCGGTGAAAGCGAAACGCCCAGGCCCGACAGCACCATTTCCCGGATCGCCTCGCTGCTGTTGCAGGTGACGTTGCCCTTGATCGTTACGCTGTGCTGTCGGCCATCCTGCTCGAATCGCCAGACGTCGTAATGCTCCAGCAGCGTGAACGCCAAACAGTTATGGCGGGCCAGGTCGGCCGGTTCGAGGGGCGTGCCGTGCTGTTGCAGGTAAGCAGGGGAGCCGTATACCCGGCGCGGGCTATCACCGAGGGAAATCGCCACCAGCCCTTCGTTTTTCACCACGCCGATGCGAATGGCAAGGTCGATGTTTTCCTTCAATACATCTTCGTTCTGGTCGCTCAGCCTCAAGTCGATACGAAGCTGTGGGTGATGGGTCAGGAACTCGCCCACCAGGGGCGCGATACACAACCGGCCGAAACTGACGGGCGCCGCCACCCGCAGAAGGCCGGCGATCTGTTCCTGGCCACTGGCGAAACTGAGCCGCGCGGCGTCCACGCTGGCGAGTATGTCCTTACTCTCGGTGTAGAAGCGCTGTCCCTGATCGGTCAGCGCCAGATGGCGAGTGCTGCGGGCGAACAGCGCCCCGCCCAGATGTTGCTCCAATGCACGGATCTGTTTGCTCACCGCCGGTTGGCCCAGGTTCAGCTCCCTGGCGACCGCCGAGAACGAGCCGCGCTCCACTACGCGCACGAACACCTGCATTGCATCGAGCAGATCCATCAGGATTTGGCCTCTGTCTGGAATAAATCCTATCCATTGTTGCTCACTTATCGGAATGCGTCTTCGCTCGCATGATGAACCTGCCCACTTATTGGAGGTTTACCGTCATGAACAACACCATGTTCGCCGTCGTTGCCGAAACCGCTCAGGCGCCGCTGATTGTCCGTTCCATCGCCCGGCCCGTTCCCGGCAAAGGCCAAGTATTGATCAAGGTGCATGCCGCCGGAATCAACCCGCTGGATACCAAGATCGCGGCGGGAGGCGGTGCCCATGCACGCCAGCCGTTACCCGCCGTATTGGGGATCGACCTGGCAGGGACGGTGGTTGAGCGGGGCGAAGGCGTGGATGACTTCGCACCTGGCGACGAGGTGTTCGGCATGGCCGGCGGAATCGGCGGGGCGCAAGGCGCGCTGGCCGAGTACATCGCGGTCGATGCCCGCCTGATTGCGCCCAAGCCCCGCTCATTGAGCATGCGCGATGCGGCCGCCTTGCCACTGGCATTCATCACGGCCTGGGAAGGATTGGTAGACCGCGCCAACGTCCGGGCCGGGCAACAGGTGCTGATTCATGGCGGCGCGGGCGGCGTTGGCCAAATGGCCGTGCAAATCGCCAAGGCCCGTGGCGCCGAGGTCTACGCCACGGGTTCGGCCAGCAGCCTGGATTTCATCCGCGAACTGGGCGCCTCAGCCATCGACTATCGGACCCAGGACACCGACAGCTACGTGCGCCTGTACACCGATGGCGAAGGCTTCGACATCGTCTACGACACCGTTGGTGGCTCGACCCTGGATGCTTCATTCAACGCGGTAAAAACCTACACCGGCCATGTGCTCAGCTGCCTCGGTTGGGGCCAGCACAGCCTCGCGCCGTTGTCGTTCCGGGGAGCGAGCTATTCCGGAGTGTTTACGTTGATGCCGCTGCTGACCGGAAAGGGACGCGAGCACCATGGCCAGATTTTGCGCGAGGCAGCAGCATTGGTTGAGGCCGGAGTGTTGCGGATCAAGGTGGATCAAACCCGGTTTGGCCTGGGGGAGGTCAATGAGGCCTTTGCGCAGGTAGCCGAGGGGCGTGGGAAAGGAAAAACCGTGGTGGAAATCGGGGCTGGTGAGGCGAGTCGCAATACTGTCCAAGGTTGAAATGATCTGTGGCGAGGGGCTTGCTCCCGCTTGAGTGCGAAGCACCCATGCAAGGGCCGCTTCGCAGCCCGGCGGGAGCTGGCTCCCTCGCCACTGTGACGCCAACGGGTGGTGTTACAGCAACCGCCGCTGCACCGCCTCTTCCAACGTACTACGTGTCAGCGCCTGCACCACGTCGCGGGTGTCCTGCTGGAACGGAATGCCAAAGATCAGTACCAAGTGCATCCAGGTGCGCACCGATTCACTCTTCTGCACGCGCCCCAGTTCCTTGCCGTCCTTGTCCTTGAACACCGTTTCGAGGGTGAAGGTGTTTTCGGCCGTGGACGGGATCACGAAGAAGGTCGCGCCGGTGATGATGGCCGAGGCCATGCTGAACTGCTCGTTGTTGCTCAAGGTGGCTTCGGCGTAGATGTCCGACTCGACCTTGTCGGTGCTGACCCGCGCGAAGCGTCCGGAGTCGCGGAACGTCTCGGCCACGGAGGTTTCCCACGCGGTGGCCTGGGCGCCCGAGGCGGCAACGGCCGGGCCGCTGTTGACCTGGTTCTGCGCGGTGGTGCGCACGAAGGCGCTGGGTTTGGCCGCTGGCGTGGCGGCGGCTGGCGGCCAGGTCTTCACGTCGGGCAATTCGTGTTGCGAGTAGGACACGCAACCGGTCAGCAGGACGGCGGCCAGTACCAGGCTGTGTTTGATGAAACCCATCATGTGTTGCTCCTTATTGTTTGGCCAGGCGCGCGGTGGCGGTGTCCAGCAGTTGTGCGACCAACTGATTCAGCTGTTGGGCGCCCATGGTCGGCGCCCAGTATTCGCGGCCGTACAAACCAACGTTGCGCTCGAGCTTGACCTCTTCCTTGGCCGCTGCCAGTTCCTTGCCGTCGCGGTCGACGATCTTCAGGTTGCCGGCGACATCGAAACTGTCGACGTAGATCGGGCCGTTCACCCAGATCCAGATCGTCAGGGTCAGCAACGCGCCGGGGAAGTAGCCTGGGTGCGGGGCGCGATGGCCCTTGAGGGAGGTCATGTCGAACTTGAGCAGTACGTCATTCTCGCCCAGGCGCGTCGGGTATTCGGTGACCTGCTTGAAGTAGCCGCCGGTCTGTACGTACTGATTGAGCTGGGCCGTGAGCGAGCGGCTGATGGCCGTGCGGGTTGCATCGTTGACATCGGCTGCAGTCACGGCGACATCGGCGATTTGTGCGATACGCGGGCTGCTCACGGGAGCAGGGTGCTGCGGGGCGCCCACCGGGCCGGTGACGGTGTAGGACACGCAGCCGGTCATCGATAGGGTGGCGACCAGGGCGCTGGCCTTGAGGAGCGTTTTGAACACGGAATGTCCTTATAGGGTTGATGGCACTTTAGTGTCTCGATTCGGGGGGCGGTAACTTGAGGGAAAACCGCAAAGGTATCAAGGGGCTGTAGAGGAAAATGGCGAGGGTTGTCAGCCGCCGGAAAAATAATTTCGACCGGTTAACCCGAACCGCGCGTGCCTTGCGTCTGAGCCTGTGTACGAATCATTCATTCACGAGGTTCAACCCATGTCCCGTCCATTTCCCTTTATGCGTCCTGCTGCCCAAGGCTTCGCCGTGACTTTGCTGGTGGCGTTGGCCGGTTGTGGGTTGTCTTCCTCCCGAGAGGCTGCCCAGCCGTCCGAACCGGTGCCTGTGGCGCCCAGCGTGGTGCCGCAAGGCGAGATCGCCCAAGGGCCCCAGTCGACGGTCAAGCGCATGCTCATGAAGCCGGCATCAATGCCCGCTCCCAGCGTTGCGAACGATGCCATTGCCGCGGGTTACCGTGCCGAACCGCGTGAACAGTACGAAAAGCTGCCGGACAACCCCATCCACAGCGTGGCCGAAACACCCGTGTCGACCTTCAGCGTGGATGTCGATACCGGCAGCTATGCCAATGTGCGACGGTTCCTCAACCAAGGTAGCCTGCCGCCCGAAGGGGCTGTGCGATTGGAGGAAATGGTCAACTACTTCCCTTACGCCTACGCCCTGCCCAGCGACGGTTCACCTTTTGGCGTGACCACCGAGGTCGCCCCCTCACCGTGGAACCCCCACACCCGTTTGCTGCGCATCGGCATCAAGGCCAGCGACCGCGCCGTGGCGGACCTGGCGCCGGCCAACCTGGTCTTCCTGGTGGACGTTTCCGGCTCCATGGACCGTCGCGAAGGCCTGCCGCTGGTCAAGAGCACGCTGAAACTGCTGGTGGACCAATTGCGCGATCAGGACCGGGTGTCCCTGGTGGTCTATGCCGGCGAATCCCGGGTGGTGCTCAAGCCCACTTCGGGCCGCGACAAGGTGGCAATCCGCAACGCCATCGATCAACTCGACGCCGGTGGTTCCACCGCAGGTGCCTCGGGTATCGAACTGGCCTATCAGATGGCGCGGGAGAGCTTCATCGACAAAGGCATCAACCGCATCCTGCTGGCCACCGATGGCGACTTCAACGTTGGCATCAGTGATTTCGACAGCCTCAAGCAGATGGCGGTGGACCAGCGTAAAAGCGGCGTCTCCCTGACGACACTGGGCTTCGGTGTGGATAACTACAACGAGCACCTGATGGAGCAATTGGCCGACGCCGGTGACGGTAACTACGCCTACATCGACAACCTGCTCGAAGCGCGCAAGGTCCTGGTGGACCAGCTCAGTTCCACCCTGGCGGTGGTCGCCCGGGACGTGAAGTTGCAGGTGGAGTTCAACCCTGCCCAGGTCAGTGAGTATCGACTGCTGGGCTATGAGAACCGCGCATTGAAGCGTGAGGATTTCAACAACGACAAGGTCGACGCAGGCGAGATCGGCGCCGGGCATACGGTGACGGCGTTGTATGAAATCGTGCCGAAGGGTGCGCCGGGCTGGTTGGAACCGCTGCGCTATGCAAGCACGCCCAAGTCGCAGAGCACGTCAGGCGAATTGGCGATGTTGCGCGTACGCTACAAGCCGGCCGAGGGCGGAAGCAGTCGATTGATCGAGCATCCCATTGCCAGCGTGCAGAACGACCGCAAGCCCAGCGATGACCTGCGTTTCTCGGCCGCTGTTGCCGCCTTCGCCCAACAGCTCAAGGGTGATGGACGCTACACTGGGACGATGACCTTGAAGGACACTGCGCAATTGGCGCGCTCGGCCCGCGGTGATGATCCGTTTGGGCTGCGCTCGGAGTTTGTGCAGTTGGTGGAACTGGCCCAGAGCCTGGAGCCTGCGGCCAAGCGCTGAGCCTGACTACAAACGAGGATCATCAATGTGGGAGCGAGCTTGCTCGCGATAGCAGTAGACCGATCATGTTCGTCATTGACTGATCGGACGCCATCGCGAGCAAGCTCGCTCCCACAGGGCTCCCTTGTTGTCTGCCAGGACTGTGTTGCAATGACCGGAAAGGAGTTCGCCCCCCACATGCCCGCTGTGCTTGATTCTCCCAGCGACGAATCGCTGCTGGCCCGCTACCGCAATGGCGACGGGGCTTCTTTCGAAGTCCTGTACGCCCGTCATCGGCAAGGGCTTTACCGTTTCCTGCTGTCCTTGAGCAACAAAGCCGAGCTGGCCGAGGAAGTTTTCCAGGACACCTGGCTCAGCCTGATTCGCAGCGCCACCCAGCCACAAGGCCGGGCGAGTTTTCGTACCTGGTTGTTCCAGATTGCCCGCAACCGCTTGATCGACCACTGGCGCAGACAGGGTGTCCACAACCCGCTGCACGACAGTTATGACGAGCAACTGCACGTCCAGCCCGACGACACCGGCAGCCCCGAGCAACAGCTGAGCCTGAGCCGCGACCAGGCGCGTCTCGACGCCGCATTGCAGGCCTTGCCCGAGGATCAGCGAGAAGTCTTCCTGCTGCGCCTGCATGGCGACCTGGAGCTGCCACAGATTGCCGCCCTGACCGGTGCCCCGCTGGAAACGGTCAAAAGCCGCTTGCGTTACGCCCAGCAGAAATTGCAGCGACTGCTGGCCGAGGAGGTACCCGCATGATCGACGCCAAACACACCCCGGATCCCAACGACGAAGTGCTGATCGAGCATTTCCGCCAACACACCAGCGGCGAGCCGCCGGCCTCCCTGGACGCCTTCATCCTGGCCACCGCCCGTCGCGAAGCACCGACACCCACGCCAAGCCTGTGGCAACGCTGGCTGCAAGCCTGCCAACGGCCGCGCTGGCAAATGGCATTCGCCACGGTCGCCGGCGTGGCGCTAATGATCGGCCTGGTATTGCGCTCACCCGTGCCCCACGAGGAGCTGGCCTCACCCGCCTCGATGGAGTTTTCCGCCGATCGGCAAGCGCCTGCCGTTGCCGCCGCACCACCACCGGCCATGCCCGCCCCGGCCCCGATCACCCGAATGGCGCCCCAGGGCGAACTGGCCCGGGCCCCGGCAAGCCCTGTGCAATCCTTGGCGGAAAAGCCCGCGGCAAAAATGAGCAAATCCGCGCCGGCAGCATTGCCATCGCTGGAGCAAGGCCTGATGGAAATCCTGCGCTTGCGCGAGGCGGGTGAGAGCAAGGCCGCTGATGAGAAGCTGCTGGCGCTGCATAAGCGCTTTCCCGAGGAAGACCTGCCGGCGCGGTTGGAGGCGTTGCGCAAGCGTTGAGTTAAACCGACGGGCTGATGATCCATTGAGAATCGCGTCTGGCGTCCTGGCGGCTACGACCATCGGGGCGCAGCCGGGCTTGGCGGCTTCTGTGCCCATTCAGACCATCTCTACAGCCACCTGATTTGACAAGCTCCAGGGAGTTTGTATAACTGGTTATACAAATCCCGGAGATGTTATGGATATTTTACGAGAAATGCCCTATGTCTTTTTAGGCAGCCGTCTCAAGCGACTTGCCGAGCAGATGCAAGCAGATGCGAGTCTGTTGGCTAGCGATGTGGGTACATTAGTCCCACCAGGGCTGTTTCCGGTTCTCGTGCTGCTCGATGGCTCCAAAGGCTGCACTGTTGGGGATCTCGCCCGAGCCATCCGGGTGAGCCAGCCTGCAATGACAAAAAGTGTAAACCGGCTGACGGACGAAGGGCTCGTTGTCTCGAGCCGGGGGAGAAAGACAAGCGGCAGTCCCTCGTCGAACTGACGGAGGCGGGGAGGGCTGCCGTCGATCAAGGCCGCCAAGTCGTATGGCCACTGATTGATATCGTGGTTCGCGACTTATTAGCCGGGATGTCGGGTCCTTTTCTGGAACAGCTGGATACTCTGGAAAATCGCTTGGCCGAGGAGTCTCTAGCTGAGCGCGTTGATCGCCTTAACCCTGTCAGCTTGCGACCCGCTTGTGATGCAGATGTTGCTGGAGTCGTTTTATTACTCAATCGGGCATATCGCGGCGAAGGGGAAGGAGCAGGGTGGACGACAGAAACGGGTCTGATTAGCGGAGATCGTATTTCGGAAACAACGCTCAGGACTGAGATTGCACAGAAACCGCTCGCTTCGTTATTGGTATGGAAGAAGCGAGAAAACATCCTCGGGTGTGTATGGGTTGAGCCAGTGCAGGCGGGGACTTGGTATCTCGGGTCATTGGCAATCGATCCAAAAAAACAGAATGCTCAGTGTGGACGGCGCTTGCTCGCCGCCGCGGAGCAATGGTGCCAATCACGCGGCGCTGAGTGTATTCATATGACGGTGCTTGAAGCGCGGGACACGTTGATAAAGTGGTATGAGCGTCGGGGCTATTGCAAAACAGGTGAAACCGAACCTTTTCCTTATGACGACGACAGGTTTGGGGTTCCCATCCGACCGGGTCTACAGTTCGAGGTCATGAAGAAAGTGCTGGAAACCTCAGCGATTCACTCGATGCATCAGGTATTGAACACATGATATAGCCAGAAACAAGAAAGCCCGCACAGGGCGGGCTTCTTGGGGTGTTTCGTAGACTGTCTGAGACAGGTCTAGACTGCTATATGGTGCACCAGGCGGGATTCGAACCCACGACCCCTGCCTTCGGAGGGCAGTACTCTATCCAGCTGAGCTACTGGTGCGACGCGGGCGCCATGATACTCATATGCAATGCGGGCGTCCATGCTGCTGATTTGCCGGTGTTTTCATAAGCCTAGGTGGGCATCGGCTACGCTGATCAGAAAAAACGGGCAAATTCGGTTTTTTCGTTCTTTTTTTCGAACAGGCTCTTGTCCTTCACCCCCATCGGCCCTAGGATTCGTTTGAGATTTCAAACGCTCTTGTCTGGGTGCTGAACCGCACGTCTGTGCTTATGTGCGTTATTTCTGTGCTTCAGCCCGGTGAATGATTTCCCTGACGGCAGCCCCCGAGGCGCCTTTCTACAAATCTAATTCGCTCCGCGTGCGCGCGGTGCTGTTAAGGAAAGCCGACATGCAGCTTAAAGACACCCAGTTGTTCCGCCAGCAAGCCTTTATCGATGGCGCTTGGGTCGATGCGGACAATGGTCAGACGATCAAGGTCACCAACCCGGCGACGGGCGAAGTGTTGGGCACCGTGCCGAAGATGGGCGCGGCCGAAACCCGCCGGGCGATTGAAGCCGCCGACAAGGCACTGCCGGCCTGGCGTGCACTGACCGCCAAGGAACGCGCCAACAAGCTGCGCCGCTGGTACGAATTGCTGATCGAAAACCAGGACGACCTCGGTCGCCTGATGACCCTGGAACAAGGCAAGCCACTGGCCGAAGCCAAGGGCGAGATCGTCTACGCTGCCTCGTTCATCGAGTGGTTTGCCGAAGAAGCCAAGCGCATCTACGGTGACGTGATTCCCGGCCATCAGCCCGACAAGCGCCTGATCGTGATCAAGCAGCCGATCGGCGTGACCGCGGCCATTACCCCGTGGAACTTCCCGGCGGCGATGATCACCCGTAAAGCTGGTCCAGCCCTGGCTGCCGGTTGCACCATGGTCATCAAGCCGGCTTCGCAAACCCCGTTCTCGGCCCTGGCCCTGGTGGAGCTGGCGCACCGTGCTGGCATCCCGCAAGGCGTGTTGAGTGTAGTGACCGGCAGCGCCGGCGACATCGGTGGCGAGCTGACCAGCAACCCGATCGTGCGCAAGCTGTCGTTCACCGGCTCGACCGAGATCGGTCGCCAGCTGATGGCCGAATGCGCCAAGGACATCAAGAAAGTTTCCCTGGAACTGGGCGGCAACGCGCCGTTCATCGTGTTCGACGACGCGGACCTGGATAAGGCCGTCGAAGGCGCGATCATTTCCAAATACCGCAACAACGGTCAGACCTGCGTCTGCGCCAACCGCCTGTACATCCAGGATTCGGTGTACGACGCGTTCGCTGAAAAACTGAAAGTGGCGGTGGCCAAGCTCAAGATCGGCAACGGCCTGGACGATGGCACCACCACCGGTCCCTTGATCGACGGCAAAGCGGTCGCCAAGGTGCAGGAACACATTGCCGATGCGGTCAGCAAAGGCGCGACCGTGCTGTCGGGCGGCAAGGCGATGGAAGGCAACTTCTTCGAGCCGACCATCCTGACCAACGTACCGAACAATGCCGCCGTGGCCAAGGAAGAAACCTTCGGTCCGCTGGCGCCGCTGTTCCGCTTCAAAGACGAAGCCGAAGTGATCGCGATGTCCAACGACACCGAGTTCGGCCTGGCTTCGTACTTCTATGCCCGCGACCTGGGCCGTGTGTTCCGTGTGGCCGAGGCCCTGGAATACGGCATGGTCGGCGTCAACACTGGTTTGATCTCCAACGAAGTCGCGCCGTTCGGCGGCATCAAGGCGTCGGGCCTGGGCCGTGAAGGTTCCAAGTACGG
Source organism: Pseudomonas sp. Van50 (assembly GCF_055390755.1). Classification (NCBI taxonomy): domain Bacteria; kingdom Pseudomonadati; phylum Pseudomonadota; class Gammaproteobacteria; order Pseudomonadales; family Pseudomonadaceae; genus Pseudomonas; species Pseudomonas sp. Van50. The sequence goes on from NZ_AP024343.1 coordinate 195,223, forward strand.
CATCGAGGACTACCTGGAAATCAAATACCTCTGCCTGGGTATCTGATCCGCTTCAAGCGCAAAGGGCACGAGAGCGCTGTCCCTTTGCGTGCTTCACCCGTTCTGTTTCTTGTGGTCGGGAACGCTGTGGCAGTCGATCATCGCATGCTGTCGCAGTTGCCTTTCCGCCATGTATTCCTTGAGCCACGCCGACCGATGAGCGGCGAATGAGGACTGTAATGAGCAAGACTAACGCTGACTTGATGGCCCGCCGTACCGCCGCTGTTCCACGTGGCGTCGGCCAGATTCACCCGATTTTCGCCGAGTCGGCGAAGAACGCCACGGTCACCGACGTTGAAGGTCGTGAATTCATCGACTTCGCCGGTGGTATCGCCGTACTGAACACCGGCCACGTGCACCCGAAAATCATCGCCGCCGTGACCGCGCAGTTGAACAAGCTGACCCACACCTGCTTCCAGGTCCTGGCCTACGAGCCGTACGTGGAAGTGTGCGAAAAAATCAACGCCAAGGTGCCCGGTGATTTCGCCAAGAAAACCCTGCTGGTCACCACCGGTTCCGAAGCGGTGGAAAACGCCGTGAAGATCGCCCGCGCCGCCACTGGCCGTGCCGGTGTGATCGCCTTCACCGGCGCGTACCACGGTCGCACCATGATGACCTTGGGCCTGACCGGTAAAGTCGTGCCGTACTCGGCTGGCATGGGCCTGATGCCCGGCGGTATCTTCCGCGCGCTGTACCCGAACGAACTGCACGGCGTGAGCATCGATGATTCCATCGCCAGCATCGAACGCATCTTCAAGAACGACGCCGAGCCGCGTGACATCGCCGCCATCATCATCGAACCGGTACAGGGCGAGGGTGGTTTCTATGTGGCGCCCAAGGAGTTCATGAAGCGCCTGCGCGCCCTGTGCGACCAGCACGGCATTCTGTTGATCGCTGACGAAGTCCAGACTGGCGCTGGCCGTACCGGCACCTTCTTCGCCATGGAACAGATGGGCGTTGCCGCCGACCTGACCACCTTCGCCAAATCCATCGCTGGCGGCTTCCCGTTGGCCGGTGTGTGCGGCAAGGCCGAGTACATGGATGCCATCGCCCCAGGTGGCCTGGGCGGCACCTATGCCGGTAGCCCGATCGCCTGTGCGGCGGCGTTGGCGGTGATGGAGGTGTTTGAAGAAGAGCACCTGCTGGACCGCTGCAAGGCCGTGGGCGAGCGTCTGGTCACGGGCCTCAAGGCCATCCAGAAGAAGTACCCGGTCATCGGTGAAGTCCGTGCCTTGGGTGCGATGATCGCCGTGGAGCTGTTCGAAAACGGCGACACCCACAAGCCGAACGCAGCGGCAGTGGCCCAGGTGGTGGCCAAGGCACGTGACAAGGGCCTGATCCTGCTGTCCTGCGGCACCTACGGCAACGTTCTGCGGGTGCTGGTGCCGCTGACCTCGCCGGACGAGCAACTGGACAAAGGCCTGGCGATCATCGAAGAGTGTTTCTCCGAGCTCTGATCTGACGAACGCTGACTGTGCACTGATCCACAAAAAAACCCGCTTCGGCGGGTTTTTTCATGTCCGCGGGCTTATCCCGCAGGTTTGAGCTGTCTGGAACGGCCTTCATTGTCTAAGGTGCATGTATGGCAAGGGAGCGATGTTGCAATGACTGCTGTGGTTTTACCCGCTGTACCGCGTGTGTTGATCGCCGAGGCCGACCCGGCGTCCCGGGAGATGCTGGAGCAAGTGCTGTCGGGCGTGCGCTGCGATGCCCGAGTGGACACCTGCGGCGAGGGGCAACAGGCCCTGGATTTGCTGGCGCATAACGTGTACGACCTGGTCATCGCCGATTGGGAACTGCCGGGTGTCGATGGCCTGACGATCCTGCGTGGCCTTCGCCAACAGCATCGAGCTGCGCCGTTGCCGTTCATTCTGATGAGTCGGCGCAACGACAGCGCCAGTGTGCGTGAGGTCGTTCCACTGGCACCGACGGCGTATTTGACCAAGCCGTTGAACCGGGAAGGCCTGACCTTGCGTTTGCAAGGGTTGTTAGTGGGCGGCGGTGAAGAAACCTCCAACGCTGCGCCGGTCCCGGGGCCGGGGCTGACCTTGCCCACCTTCCTGGAACGTCGGCGTGACCTGTCCGAGGGCGCGCCCTTGATGACCGATGTGCAAGTGGCGGTCAAGCGCAGCCTCAACCCCGGCGGGCTGGATCTGAAATTGCTCGAAGAAGAGCTCCGCACCGACCCGCAGATCACCGCGGTGCTGATCGCTGCGGCTAACAGCGCTGCCCAGCATCAGGGCGGTGGCCCGGTGCAGACCGTGGCCCAGGCGCTGCACCAGCTCGGCACCGGGCAAAGCATGAACCTGATACTCGGCCTGACCCTCAAGCGCTGCGCCCGGCTCAGCGTTCCGTGTCTGGCGGATTATGCCGAGCGTTACTGGACACTGTCGCTGCACACCGCCGAATACGCCCGGACGATGGCGCGGTTGTTGGACCTGGAGCAGGAGCGTTGTTATTGCGCCGGGTTGTTGCATCGCCTGGGCGACCTGGCGTTGCTGCGCTGCCTTGAAGAGTGGAAACAGGCCGGTGGCGAGCTGGAAGAACCGGAGGAAGTCGGCGACTCGCTGGACACGTTCGGCGCCAGTTTCGGCTCGGCGTTACGTGCCCGCTGGCGTCTGCCGTTGGAGCTTCGGGAGTTGATCGCGGCGGTCTATAGCCTGGGGGGCGGGGTGTATTCCCGTGAAGCCTTGGTGATGAACATGGCAGCGCAGATGGCGCATCTGCCCGCCCATGAGGGTCTTGAAGAGCTGGCCCGTGGCCGCACGGCACGGTTGCTGAAGATCGGCTTGCCAGAGTTGACACGGTTGCGCCGCAAATAAAGCCAGCGCCCAACCCTGTGGGAGCGAGCTTGCTCGCGATGGCGGCATGACGGTCACCCCATCATTGAATGTCAGGCCCTCATCGCGAGCAAGCTCGCTCCCACAGGATCCGTGGCATGACTGGATTCAATTGCACGGCGATTGGCGTCAGGCCGCGATGATGCGGTTCTTCCCCTTGCGCTTGGCCTCGTACATGGCCGCGTCGGCGCGGGAGAACAGGCTGTCGAGGGACGGGTCTTCGGGGGTAATGGCGGTCAGGCCCTGGCTGACAGTAATGCCGAAGGTCTGTTCGCCCCAGCGGAACATCAGGCGCTGGATTTCCCGCTGCAACCGCTCAGCCACTTGCAATGCCATGTCGGGGGGCAGCCAGGGAACACCGCAGCGAACTCTTCGCCACCGATCCGCCCGAACAGGTCGCCGCGTCGCAGCACGGACCGGCCGCTTTCGGCGATTTTCTGCAACACGGTATCGCCTTCCTGATGACCGTAGGTGTCGTTGATCACCTTGAAGTCATCGATGTCCAGCAACAGGAATGCCATAGGCGTCCCTTGTAGTCGCGCCTGCTCGAATTCACGGTGGGCGCATTCGAAAAAGTGCCGGCGATTGCTGCTCTGGGTCAGCACATCGGTGGTTGCCAATCGCTGCAGCTCACTTTCCAAGAGCTTCTTTTCGGTGATGTCCTCGGCGATGCCGACCACGATCACCGGTTGCCCGGGCTCGGCCTGGCGGTTGATGAAGCATTTGTCGCTCAGCCAGCGAACCTGGCCGTCGCCGGCGATGATGCGGTATTCACGGTCTTCGACGGCCCCCTTGACCAGCACTTCGGCCAGGCTGCGTTCGGCGTACTCCAGGTCGTCGGGGTAGATTGCGTCGCGCCATTCGTTGTAGTCAGCCAGGACCAGGCCGGCGGGGCGGCCGAAGATCCGTTCGTAGGCGGGGCTGACATACAGCACTTGTCGGGTTTCCCAGTTGAACGCCCACAGCACGGCATTGACGCTGACCAGCAGCGAGCTGAACAGTTGCTCACGTTCGCTCAGGCGCGCCACTTCGCCCTGGGCGTGCATCAGCGCCATGAGCGTCTGGGCCGCTTCGGGCCAATGAGGTAGGGAGTAATCCTGTAGGTTCTTGTCGACCATCGGCACAAATCTCAAAGAGCGTGCACTGCTGTTGTTTTGCACGCACTTTTCTCCAAATCCCGCCTGGATGGCGAAGTGCTCTTTGAGATAGGGGATTCGGGGCGAAGTTCCTTTTCAGGCGACGAAGGGCGTGGGGATTTAGCGAGTCAGATGCCAAGTGTTGGACCTGTGGCGAGGGAGCTTGCTCCCGCTTGAGCGCGAAGCGCTCACAAGAAAAGAAGGGCTGCTGCGCAGCCCAGCGGGAGCGAGCTCCCTCGCCACAAAAAAGCCCTCATCCACAGTGGTGGAGTTGCCTGGTCAGGCCGTGGCAGGCCGTAGCGAGTAGGTCTTGAGCTGGTCGGCGAAGTCCCGCAGGGACTGGATGCCGCTGGCTTCGGCCTCGTTGACCCATTCCTTGATGGCGGCGAGCATGTCGTGGCCGTTGCTGCTGGTCTTGACCCAGATCTGCTGCAAGGCCAGGCGTTTCTCGTAGATTACCTTCAGTGCCTGGCTGTGTTCGAGCATGTTCTGGATTCGCACGTGGTGACGGTCGTCCAGCAGGCTGGTTTCCCGCGACAGCAGCCGCTTGGCCCGGTGGAACTGGTGACGCACCGAGTGATCGACTTTTTCCAGTTCCTGCTTGACCAGCGGCGCGATGACCAGCCGGCGGTACTGCGCCATGATCTGGAAGCGGTTGTTGAGGATCGCCATGGCCGTGTCCATGTCCAGGTGACCCTTGCCTTCGACCCGGTGGGCGATCGGCGCAACGCGCTGGACCTTGGCCAGGCGCAGGAAACTGAACACCCGGATCCAGGCCCAGCCCAGGTCGAACTCCCATTTGCGTACCGACAGCTTGGCCGAGTTGGGGTAGGTGTGGTGGTTGTTGTGCAGTTCTTCGCCGCCGATCAGGATGCCCCAGGGCACCAGGTTGGTCGCCGCGTCGCGGCATTCGAAGTTGCGGTAGCCCACGGCATGGCCCAGGCCGTTGACCACGCCAGCGGCCCAGACGGGAATCCACATCATCTGGATGGCCCAGATGGTGATGCCGATGGTGCCGAACAGCAGCAGGTCGATGACGCCCATGATCGCCACGCCCAGCAGCGGGAAGCGGCTGTAGAGGTTGCGCTCGATCCAGTCGTCGGGGCAGTTCTTGCCGTAGATGCGCAGGGTTTCCGGGTTTTCCGCTTCGGCGCGATACAGCTCGGCGCCTTTGCGCAGCACGGTGGACAAGCCCTTGATGACCGGACTGTGAGGGTCATCCTCGGTTTCGCATTTGGCGTGGTGCTTGCGGTGGATGGCAGTCCACTCGCGGGTGTTCTGCGCCGTGGTCAGCCACAGCCAGAAACGGAAGAAGTGTTTGAGACCGGCGTTGAGCTCCAGGGAGCGATGGGCCGAATAACGGTGCAGATAGACCGTGACGGCAATGATCGTGACGTGGGTCATCAGCAGGGTGACTGCCACCAGTGACCAGGCCGACAAGCCAAGAAAACCTTCGTACCACATAGGCTGTAGGGCCCTCGATAAAGATAGAAACCGCCGTTGCATTATCACCAGCCCCACAGATAAAACCAGTCGGCCTTTCAGATAAGAGTGGCTGAATGTTTCTTCCTCTATAATCCACCTCTTTGTAGGGACATGGATGGCCGAATGCCTGCTTATCAACGCAGTGCCATGCGCGTAGCGCTGCTTTACCTCGTGTTGTCAGTCGTCTGGCTGCAGCTGATTGGTTATTTATTGAGCAGTTTCTTCGATCAATTCGCCGACAGGCAGCGCTGGCTCCTGATCAACGGGTATGCCTGGATCCTGTTTAGCGCCGGGCTGATCTTCTTGGCCCGGGCGCGGATCTCGCGGTTTTTCGCCAAGGGCGAGCACGGTGTCGATCGCGAGCGCTTGCGCCAGGCCGCCGCCGTCTTCGATTGCACCCGCGAAGGGGTGTTGGTGACCGACCGCAACGGCTTGATCGTGCATGTGAACCGGGCTTTCATGGCGATCACCGGTTATGCCCGGGACGAAGTGCTGGGCCAGCGCCCCAATCTGTTCAAGTCCGGTCGCCATGGGCCGGATTTCTATCGCGACATATTTGCCGCCCTGGCCAGCCTGGGCGAGTGGAGTGGCGAGATCTGGAATCGGCGTAAAAGTGGTGAGATCTACCCGCAATGGCAGACGATCCGCGTCATTCATGATGACAACGGCCAAGTCAGCCACTATGTCGCGGTGTTTTCGGACATCAGCGCCATCAAGGATTCCGAGCACGAACTGGCCTACCTGGCCCATCACGACCCGCTGACAGGCTTGCCCAACCGCCTGCTGTTTTCCGACCGCACCGAGCAGGCCCTGGCGTCGGCGCAGTTGCACAAGCGTGGCTGTGCCCTGTTGCTGGTGGACCTGGATCACTTCAAGAACATCAATGACAGCCTCGGCCACAACGTCGGCGACGAGTTGCTCAAAGGCGTGGCCGAGCGATTTCGCGGGCTGTTTGCCCCGGGCGTGACCCTGGCCCGGCTGGGGGGTGACGAATTTGCGGTGTTGGTGGAAAACTGCTCCCAGCCTGGCCAGGCCGCGGCGTTGGCCCGGCGCATCCTCGACGCCTTGAAAGAACCGCTGCGGTTCGATGAGCACGCGTTGTTCATCAACGCCAGCATCGGCATCAGCCTGTTCCCCGGTGATGCCCTGAACGCCGGGCAACTGTTGCGCAATGCCGATTCGGCGTTGTTCAAGGCCAAGAGCGCCGGACGCGATGGCTACGCCCTGTATACCGAAGAACTTACCGCCCATGCGCAGCAACGGGTCGAAATTGCCTTCGAACTGCGTCGCGCGCTGCAGCAGCAGGAGTTGCGCGTTTATTACCAGCCAGTACACGACTTGGCGAGCAGCCGTCTGATCGGTGTCGAGGCGCTGGTGCGCTGGGAGCATCCCACGCGGGGGCTGGTGTCGCCGGCCGAGTTCATTCCCATCGCCGAGCGTACCGGCCTGATTGCCCAGGTCGATGCCTGGGTCATGGACCAGGCTTGTCGGCAGATGTGCCGGTGGCAGCAGGCGGGCGTGGCGTTGTCGTTCGTCGCCGTCAACGTCTCGAGTCGGTTGTTTGCCCATCGCGAATTGTACGAGCAGGTTGCCCAGGTGTTGCACGACACGGGCCTGGATCCGGCCTGCCTGGAACTGGAAGTGACGGAAAGCGCGGTGATGGAAGACCCGGAGGTGGCGCTGGAGCAGATGCACCGCCTGCGGGAATTGGGCGTGCGCCTGGCCATCGACGATTTCGGCACGGGTTATTCGTCGCTGCTGCGGCTCAAACGCTTGCCGGTGCAGAAGCTCAAGATTGATCAGGGCTTTGTCGCGGGGTTGCCGTGGGATGAAGATGACGCGGCGATCGTCCGGGTGATCATCGCCCTGGCCCACAGCATGGGCATGCAAGTGCATGCCGAGGGTATTGAGCAGCGCGAGCAAGCGGCCTTTTTGCTTGGGCAGGCGTGTGAGCTGGGGCAGGGCTACTGGTTTGGTCGGCCGGTGGCGGCTGCGCAGTTGGATTGGGACTGCGCGCCGGTCATTGCTTGATCGTCAGTGGCATTGATGTTGACTGACACTCGGCTATCGCGAGCTCGCTCCCACCGTTGTTTTGTGTTGCCTGTGATATGCGCGCTAACCCGCTTCCCCTGTGGGAGCGAGCTTGCTCGCGATGGCGCAATCACAGCCGCCGTAGGGGGGCGGAAAGCTCAATATCATTTTGGTTATATAAAAATTCTTAAATAGTCTTTTTAAGAATATCCGCACTTATCTAGTATTGCTCCCACGCCGCAAGCAGTGCCGCCCACTGCCAGGCATTCATTTAAAGGAGCAGCAGCATGAGCGCATCTCTACGTAGTGTTGACGGCCAGGACGAAGCAACCATCTTGCGCGAGATCCAGAGCGCGTTGCGCGATCTACGCTTTGGGGCAGTGGAAATCACTGTGCACAACGCCCAGGTGGTCCAGATCGAACGCAAGGAAAAATTCCGCTTGCAGCAGCCGAGCCATAAACCGGGCTGAAACAGTCTGGTTGTGGGAGCAAAGCTTGCTCGCGAAACAGGCGCCTCGATTTCTGGGGAACTGTGGTGCCTTCATCGCGAGCAAGCTTTGCTCACACAGCGGTTCGATTTGTTCAGGTCTCACGATTTATAAGCCATAAGAAAACCAGAATTCCAGGAGCTTTCACCATGTCGTCCATTCGTCGTTATGCCCTGGCCGCCCTGGCCAGTGCTGTTTTTGCAGGTTCCGCCGTCGCCAAGGATTACGAGCTGCTCAACGTGTCCTACGACCCGACGCGCGAGCTTTACCAGGATTACAACGCCGAATTCGTCAATTTCTGGAAGAAAGCGCACCCGGACGACAGCGTGAAGATCCAGCAGTCCCACGGTGGTTCGGGCAAGCAAGGTCGGGCGGTGATCGACGGTCTGCGGGCCGACGTGGTGACCCTGGCCCTGGCCGGCGACATCGATGAAATCGCCAAGCTGGGCAAGTCCCTGCCAGCGGACTGGCAAACACGCCTGCCGGATGCCAGCACGCCTTACACGTCCACCATCGTGTTCCTGGTGCGCAAGGGCAACCCCAAGGGCATCAAGGATTGGGGCGACCTGATCAAGAACGACGTGTCGGTCATCACCCCGAACCCGAAGACCTCCGGCGGTGCGCGCTGGAACTTCCTCGCTGCCTGGGCCTACGGCCTGAAGGCCAACGGGGGTGACGAAGCCAAGGCCAAGGAATACGTGCAGGCGCTGTTCAAGCACGTGCCGATCCTCGACACCGGCGCCCGTGGCTCGACCATTACTTTCGTCAACAACGGTCAGGGCGACGTGTTGCTGGCCTGGGAAAACGAAGCCTTCCTGGCGCTGAAGGAAGACGGTGGCGCCGACAAGTTCGACATCGTTGTGCCGTCGTTGTCGATCCTCGCCGAACCGCCGGTGGCGGTGGTGGACAAGAACGCCGAGAAAAAGGGCAATGCCGAGATCGCCGAGGCATACCTCAAGCACCTGTACAGCCCGGCCGGCCAGGAAATCGCCGCGAAAAACTTCTATCGTCCACGTGACAAGGACGTGGCCGCCAAGTACTCCCGCCAATTCCCGAAACTGGAGCTGGTGACCATTGACAAGGACTTCGGCGGCTGGAAAACGGCCCAACCGAAATTCTTCAACGATGGCGGCGTGTTCGACCAGATCTATCAGGCGCAGTAAGCTGGCTGATCTAAAAAGCCGGACACTGAATCTGTGGCAAGGGGATGTTGTGGGAGCAAGGCTTGCCCGCGATGAAGGCGATGCGGTCCTTTAGAAACCGAGTCGCCTTCATCGCGGGCAAGCCTTGCTCCCACCCAGTTTTGCTCCCACAGTGTGTTTTCAACCAAGGACTTCTATGTCGCGTCGCATATCCCCCGTCATACCCGGCTTCGGGCTGACGCTGGGCTACACCCTGGTGTACCTCAGTCTGATTGTGCTCATACCCCTGGCGGCGATGTTCGTGCATGCCGCCCAACTCACCTGGGAACAGTTCTGGGCGATCATCTCGGCGCCGCGGGTGCTGGCGGCCTTGAAACTCAGTTTCGGTACCGCGTTGTACGCCGCGATCATCAACGGCGTGATCGGTACGCTGCTGGCCTGGGTGCTGGTGCGCTACACCTTCCCCGGCCGCAAGATCATCGACGCGATGATCGACCTGCCGTTCGCCTTGCCCACTGCCGTGGCCGGTATTGCCCTGACAGCGTTGTATGCGCCGACCGGCCTGGTCGGCCAGTTCGCCACCGACCTGGGCTTCAAGATCGCCTACACCCCGTTGGGCATTACCCTGGCGCTGACCTTCGTGACGTTGCCGTTCGTGGTGCGCACGGTGCAGCCGGTGCTGGCCGATATTCCCCGTGAAGTCGAAGAAGCCGCCGCCTGCCTGGGTGCCAAGCCGTGGCAGGTGTTCCGCCACATCCTGGTGCCGGCGTTGTTGCCGGCCTGGTTGACCGGCTTCGCCCTGGCCTTTGCCCGTGGCGTGGGCGAGTACGGTTCGGTGATTTTCATCGCCGGCAACATGCCGATGAAAACCGAGATCCTGCCGCTGTTGATCATGGTCAAGCTCGACCAATACGACTACACCGGCGCCACCTCCATCGGCGTGCTGATGCTGGTGGTTTCCTTCGTCCTGTTGCTGCTGATCAACCTGCTGCAGCGGCGCATCGAAACCCCATAAGGAGGCGCGAACATGTCCCAATCGTCTATTTCCGCAGCCTCCACCAACGCCGCCCGTCGCGGCAGTGCGACGTCGCGGCGCGTGCTGATCGGCCTTGGCTGGCTGATTTTCGCGCTGTTTTTGCTGTTGCCGCTGTTCATCGTGGTGTCCCAGGGCCTGAAGCTCGGGTTGGGGGCGTTCTTCACCGCGATCTTCGAACCCGACGCGTTGTCGGCGCTGAAGCTCACGGTGATCGCCGTGCTGATCTCGGTGCCGCTGAACCTGGTGTTCGGCGTCAGTGCCGCGTGGTGCGTGAGCAAATATTCATTCCGTGGCAAGAGCATGCTGGTGACGCTGATCGACCTGCCGTTCTCGGTGTCGCCGGTGATCGCGGGCCTGGTGTATGTGCTGATGTTCGGCGCCCAGGGCCTGTTCGGCCCGTGGCTGTCGGATCACGACATCCAGATCGTGTTCGCGCTGCCGGGCATCGTCCTGGCGACCATCTTCGTCACGGTGCCGTTCGTGGCCCGTGAGCTGATCCCACTGATGCAGGAACAAGGCACCCAGGAAGAAGAGGCCGCGCGCCTGCTGGGCGCCAATGGCTGGCAGATGTTCTGGCATGTCACCGTGCCGAACATCAAGTGGGGGCTGATCTATGGCGTGGTGCTGTGTACCGCCCGGGCCATGGGCGAGTTCGGCGCGGTGTCGGTGGTGTCCGGGCACATTCGCGGGGTGACCAACACCCTGCCGCTGCACGTCGAGATCCTCTACAACGAATACAACCACGTGGCCGCGTTCGCTGTGGCGAGCCTGTTGCTGATCCTGGCGCTCTTCATCCTGCTGCTCAAGCAGTGGAGCGAAAACCGAATCAACCGCCTGCGCGCCAGCGCCGCGGAGGAATAAGTCATGTCGATCGAAGTCCGTAACGTCAGCAAGAACTTCAACGCCTTCAGGGCCCTGGACGACATCAGCCTGGACATCCAGAGCGGTGAATTGGTCGCGCTGCTGGGGCCGTCGGGTTGCGGCAAGACCACGTTGCTGCGGATCATCGCCGGCCTCGAAACCCCGGACCATGGCAACATCGTGTTCCACGGCGAGGACGTGTCCGGTCACGACGTGCGTGATCGCAACGTCGGTTTCGTGTTCCAGCACTACGCCTTGTTCCGCCACATGACGGTGTTCGACAACGTCGCCTTCGGCCTGCGCATGAAGCCCAAGAATCAGCGGCCGAACGAAAGCCAGATCGCGACCAAGGTCCACGAACTGCTGAACATGGTGCAACTGGACTGGCTCGCCGACCGCTACCCGGAGCAGCTGTCCGGCGGCCAGCGTCAGCGGATCGCCCTGGCCCGCGCCCTGGCTGTGGAACCCAAGGTACTGTTGCTGGACGAACCGTTCGGCGCCCTCGACGCCAAGGTCCGCAAGGAACTGCGCCGCTGGCTGGCGCGCCTGCACGAGGACATCAACCTGACCTCGGTGTTCGTGACCCACGACCAGGAAGAAGCCATGGAAGTCGCCGACCGGATCGTGGTGATGAACAAGGGCGTGATCGAGCAGATCGGCTCGCCGGGCGATGTCTACGAAAACCCGGCCAGCGACTTTGTGTACCACTTCCTCGGCGACTCGAACCGCCTGCACTTGGGGGAGGACCAGCATGTGCTGTTCCGTCCTCACGAAGTCTCGCTGTCGCGCTCGGAGCTGGAAGACCACCACGCCGCCGAAGTGCGCGACATTCGCCCGCTGGGCGCGACCACTCGGGTGACGTTGAAGGTGGAAGGCCAGAGCGAACTGATCGAGGCGGAAGTGGTGAAGGACCATGACAGCCTGGTGGGCCTGGCCAAGGGTGAGACGCTGTTCTTCAAGCCGAAGGTCTGGCAGAAGGTTTCCAACCTCTAAAAGCATCGCGAGCAAGCTCGCTCCCACAGTAGAACTTCAGTGAACACACTATTTGTGTACCTATGGAGATCCATTGTGGGAGCGAGCTTGCTCGCGATGGCGTCCTCGCTGTCCCCGATCAGAATCTGAATAACTCTACCCAGCCTTGCTTCGATTGGTTCTACGCTAACGCCTTTTCCCATCTCAAACCCTACCTAGACTCTGACTTGCCAGGAGGCGAGAGAGAGTCCAACGACGGACCGGTGTTATCTCCTGGCACCCTGATGCCAAGGAGATGAGTATGAGAATGGAAGTCAGTCGGCATGGCCCGTTTGGCTGTGCATTACTAAGCGTCTTGCTGGTCCCGGCCGCCAGCGCCGCCCCTGCGTTGTCCCCCCAGATACCCTTCGATGTCACGGTGACCCACCCCGTTTCACTGGTCAGCCTGCAAGCCGATTTCGATGAGCTGTCGTGGCAGACCTTCATCGCCCTGAACTGGCCGGCGCTGGATAACGGTGATCCGAATACCGGCACGCCCATCGGCAAGCAGGATGGCGCCACCGTGTGGGAGAGCTGGAAAGAGAGCTACCAGATTTTCCGCGCCAAGGGCCAGACGCCGCTGCCCTGGAACGCATCGGCGACCCTCCCTGAAGCGTGCAAGTCGCTCAAGCCCGGTCGCCTGTTGCAGCAGATGGGCAAGGTGCCCGATGTGCTGGATGAGTTTATCCAGCCCTTCGAGAGCGGCCCGCTGGTGGACCAGAACGGTACCTACACGCGCAACGAAATCGTGGTCAACCAATCGATGTTCGACGGCATCGTCGACAACGGCCTGTACAGCATCGAAGGCCAGCAGAAATTCTTCGCCGCCAATCCGAACAACACCGTGGCGTTCAGCTGTGGTTCCACCCAGACCAAACAGGTCGGCGCGGTGATGGTGAAGGCATCGTGGAAAGTGCTGGGCCCCAACGACAACCGCCAGGATTTCCATACCGTCGATGCACTGGTCTACACCCCGGGCAACAACGACCCGAGCCATGGGCCGATCGTCGCGGAGTCATGCGTGTCCGAGCCGGTCGGGTTGGTGGGATTGCATATGGTTCATAAGACTACCAGCGCGGCGCAATGGGTCTGGTCAACCTTCGAGCATGTGAAAAACGTGCCGGAAAAAACCACGCCTGTGGCCCAGCGCACGGGGCCTTATCTGTTCTACAACGCGGCCAGCAAAAGCGACATCAACCAGCCGCCGCCACGGCCATGGAACCCGGCAGTCAAGGCGACACCCTCGCAGATCGTGCGGGAAGTGCCGCTGACCGAAGCCACCAAAACCCTCAATACCACCTATCAAACGCTGTTGCGTACGGTGAACAAGCAGAGTGTCTGGGCGAACTATCAACTGATCAGTACCCAGTGGCCGTCAGACCCACCCAAGAACTGCCAGGTATCGGCCGCCAACCCGCTGGGCAGCCCCGCGCCGTTGTTCCTGGCCAACGCCACGTTGGAAACCTATATCCAGGGCACCGTGCCCCAGGCGTCCTCCAGTTGCATGGCCTGTCACGGCAACGCGGCCACCCATGTCACCGAGTCTGCGCGCACCAGCTTCGCGGATTTCACCTATTTGCTTGAACGTGCACAGTCCACTGGCGGACAAGGAGTCAACCATGAGCAGTGATCTGGACAATTTCGTAGGCCTGTCTTCGGCCCTGACTGGCATTCCCGTAAATCGGCTGGCACCGGCGATCGACCAGGTGGGTCTGCCGCCAATTTTTCTCGCGTTCATCACCCCGCGTATCACCCCTGCTGTACTCAACACCTTGCTGACTCAGTACGCCACGCTGGCGGCGGACAATGTGCCCCCTGACCAGATCGCCCAAGCGGTGCTGATGAACGGATCGAACCCGGCTGTCACGCAAGCGGCCCACGCCGCGCGTTCGATCATGAAGTTGTGGTTGTTGGGCGTCTGGTATCAGCCCTATGCCACCGGTAACTACGCATCGACCGATTCGACGGTGGTGTCCGACCAGGCCTACATCCAGAGCTGGGCCTGGAAAATTGCCCAGGCCCATCCCATGGGCTACAGCGAGATGTTTTTCGGTTATTGGAACACCACGCCACCGAGCCTTGAGGACTACACCGGCGTGCCTGCCAACACGCAAGGAGCCTCGTCATGAGTACCGAACAAGCCGAGGTGATCATCGTTGGCGCGGGGCTGGCCGGCAGCATCATCGCTTATCAGTTGGGCATGGCTGGCGTGGATGTGCTGGTGCTCGAATCGGGTCCGGAGGTCCCGGCCAACCGTGCGCAATACCTGGAGCGTTTCTACACCGCCACCCTGAAGACCCCGGAGTCGCCCTATCCGCCAGTGTCGACCCTGAACTCGCCGCGTGACCCGAGCAAGGAAAATGCGCCTCGGGCAACCATCGCCGACCTGCTCGGTGGCTGGAACAAGCCGAAAACCAGCTACCTGGTGCAGAAGGGCCCGTTGCCCTTCAACAGCACCTATGAACGGGTGGGCGGCGGTACGACCTGGCACTGGGTCGGAACCTGCCTGCGCATGCTGCCGAACGATTTCCGCCTGAAGAGCAAGTACGGCGTCGGGGTGGATTGGCCGATCAGCTACGACGACCTGCAAAGCGCCTATTGCCGGGCGGAGGCGGAAATCGGCGTGTCGGCCAATGTCGCCGACCAGGCCTACCTGGGCATGACATTCCCCGAGGGCTATTCATTCCCGATGCACAGCATTCCGTTGTCGCTGGTCGATGGCAGTTTTGTCGCTGCCGTGACCGGCAAGAGCTTCGACGGCTTGCCGCTGGTGGTCAGTCCGACCCCGGCCGGGCGCAACTCCCAGCCCTATGCCGGGCGCCGGGTGTGCGCCGGCAATACCAACTGCACGCCGATCTGCCCGATCCAGGCCAAGTACGACGCCACCGTGACCCTGAACAAGGCCCTGGCCACCGGCAAGGTCCGGGTCATGTACCGGACCGTGGCCAGCAAAGTGACCGTGGGCCCGGACAAGAACATCAATGGCGTCGAATTCATTCAATACCAGCTTGGCGAGGGCCCGAAGACGGGCTCCGGCGTGGCCATCGGGCAGCGTTACGTGATCGCGGCCCATGCCATCGAGACCCCTAAATTGCTGCTCAACTCCAAGACCCCGGCCTGGCCCGATGGCGTGGCCAATAGCAGCCACCAGGTCGGATGCAGCCTGTCCGACCACCCGATTTACCTGGCGTGGGGGCTGATGCCGGAAGGCAAGACGGTGTTTCCATATCGGGGCCCGGTGTCCACGGCGGGCATCGAGAGCCTGCGGGACGGCGACTTTCGCAGCCAGCGAGCGGCGTGGCGCATCGAAATCGGCAACGAGGGCTGGAATTGGCCGGTGGGCGACCCTTACGTCACCGTGGTCGATTTCATCGACGGCAAGAACATAAGTCGCACCAACCCGTTGCCATCGAAAAAGGACACGCAGCCCACTGAAGTGCTTTACGGCACGGCCCTGATTCAACGGCTCAACGACCTGTTCATCCGCCAGTTTCGGATCGCCTTTTTGGTGGAGCAGGTGGAGAAGGATCCCGACAAGGCCAAGAGCTACATCGTGCCCTCGACGGACAAGCTCACGGACGGGCTCGGCATTCTTCGGCCGGAAATCCACTACGAGCTGTCCGATTACACCAGGGAAGGTTTCAGGCGGGCGAAGATATTGGCGAGCCACATCATCAAGGACCTGCTCGGCGCGGAGGAACTGACGGCACCCATTGGCGAAGGGAAATTCACGCACCTAAAAGAGGATTACACCTTCCAGGGCGCCGGGCACCTGATGGGCACTTACCGTATGGGGGATGATCCGACCAAGTCGGTGGTGGACAAGTACCAGCGCAGTTGGGACCACAAGAACCTGTTCCTGGTGGGCGATGGCGTCTTCCCCAGCACCGGCACCTCGAACCCGAGCCTGACGATCGCGGCGTTGTCGTTCCAGGCCGGGGACACCATAGCCAACGACCTGAAGGCGGTGACGATGCAGGTCCAATCCAACATCGCCTGGCAGGGCACTGGCGTGCAGGTCAACGGGTTGGTTCCGCGGCTGGTTCGCTACGTCAGTGGGCTATGGTGTGCCAGTCCGCAGGGTGGCAATGTCGATGGAAATGGCGGTTCGCGGCACATCGACTACAGCAGCTATGCCTTGCCCGGTGCCGCCGAAGGCGCCTTGATCGGTCGTGTGGGCGCTGGTGGCACGCCGTTCCTGGTGGGGGACCTGGCGCAGGTTCCGGGCAATCAGCAAGGGGAGCTGCAACTGTGCATCAACGATGACCTGACCGGGCAGTACGGATCTGGCTTGAAAGATAACACCGGTGCACTGACGATTCGGGTCGAATTCGGAGCCCTGTAACGCATGAGCGATAAAGCCTGACTCCTGTGGGAGCGAGCTTGTGGGAGCAAGGCTTGCCCGCGATGCAAACACCTCGGTGTAGCTGATAGACCGAGGCGATGCCTTCGCGGGCAAGCCTTGCTCCCACAGACTCGCTCCCACAGAGGGGCATGGTTTTTTCACGCCGCCGAACGCTGGTTGCGCACGGCAACCGGCCCGGCGCGCTCTTCGATGGCCCGCTTCAGTTCGCTCCTGAGTCCCAGCAGGAAACCCGCTTCCACCACCACGAACAACGGCCCGACAATCAGCCCGGTGAGGTCGTCGACGAACGCCGGTTTGCGGCCTTCGTAATAGTGGCCGACGAACTGGATCACCCAGCCCACCACGAACATCCCCAGGCCACTGCTCAACCACACCGCCGTGCTTTGTGCGGCCAGTGTCTGACCCAGCCATACCGCCAGGCCCAGCAGCACCGTCATCAGCACACCCAGGCGCACTTCCAGGCGCAGGTAGAACCAGGCACTGGCCACGGCCACCAGCAATGCCGGAGACATCAGGATCGCGCCCAGCGGCCAACCAGGTCGTGACAGCAGCACGGCGACGGCGACGAAAATCAGCGGAATACCGATGAAATGGCTGGCGATATTGCGCGGATCACGGTGGTACGCCGCATATTGACTGAGATGATCGACGAGGCTTTTCATTGTTGTTCCTCCTGAGGTGATGCCTGCATGATGCCCGGGTTCCACATGATGTTCTGTCAGCTAGCCGACACTTGTCCTGGAGTCTCCATGAACGCGCATCCCTGGCACTCGCACCTGATGGCCGGTCACTGGTACAGCCATTTGCCTGTTGAGTTACAGAATAGTCTGCTGGGCATGGCGCGGGTGCGCTGCCTGCCAGCGGGGCACCGGTTGTTCCAGCGCGGCGATCCACCCTGTGGGCTGTATGCCGTACTGGAAGGGGCGGTGCGCGTCGGTGCGGTGAACGAACAGGGTAAGGAGGCGTTGCTGAGCGTGGTGGAGGCACCTCACTGGTTCGGTGAAATCTGCCTGTTCGATGGCCAGCCACGAACCCATGATGCGGTTGTGGTGGGTCAATGTACGCTGCTGCACGTGCCCCAGGCGCCGTTGCTGGCCTTCCTGCAAGCGCAACCGGTCTACTGGCGGCATCTGGCATTGTTGATGAGTCACAAACTGCGCCTGACCTTCATCAACCTCGAACACCTGAGCCTGATGCCCGCCCCGGCCCGCGTGGCCCACCGCCTGCTGATGATCGCCGAAGGCTACGGCGAAATCGAACCGGCGCGCCGAGTTCTGCAACTGCCCCAGGAGCAGTTGGCATTGATGCTCTCGCTGTCCCGCCAGACCACCAACCAGATCCTCAAGGACCTGCAAGCCCAGGGCATTCTCCACTTGGGCTATGGCGAGATCGAAATCCTCGACATCGAGCGATTGCGGGCGTTGACCACAATCTGAACCTGCCCTGGACCCTGTGGGAGCGAGCTTGCTCGCGAAGGCGACAGGTCAGTCGACATCAATATGGACTGATATACCGCCATCGCGAGCAAGCTCGCTCCCACAGGGGGTTTGTGTTGTCGCAGATATTGCGGTCACACCGTTCCCAATGTGGGAGCTTGCTCGCGATAGGGCCAGCCCAGCCAACGCAAATCCCTAGCGCAACCCATCCCGAAACTGCCCCGGCGTCATCCCGGTCCAGCGCTTGAAGGCGCGGCTGAAGCTGCTGGTATCGGCGAAGCCCAGCAGGTAGCTGACTTCGCTCAGCGAGCATTGGGGATCGCGCAGGTGCAGCAGCGCCAGGTTTTCCCGGCATTCGTTGAGCAGTGCGTCGAAGCGGCAGCCTTCGTCGGCCAGATGCCGTTGCAGGCTGCGCAGGCTCAGGTGCATGGCCTGGGCGATGCGTTCGGCGCTGGGCTCGCCTTCGGGCAGTTGGGCCTCGATGGCCGCACGCACCTTGCGCTCCCAGGTCATAGGCTTGAGCTGTGCGAGGGTGCGTTCGAGCACCGTTTCATTGTGCTCGGCCAGTTCGGGGTTGGCGTCGTCCAGGTGGCTGTCGAAGTCGCTGAGGTTGAACTCCAGGCAATCCTGGGCGGCGCCGAAATGCACCGGCGAGCGAAACACTTTGTGCCATGGGCTGGGGTCCGCCGGTTCCGGGCGGCGCAGGTACACCGCCAGTGGTGCGTAATCACGGCCGAGGCGGTTGCGACAGGTGCGCACGTAAATCGCCGCGAACGCATCGATGGCTTCAAAGGCCGGTGCCGGACTGCCCTGGGGCACATCGAGATTGAAGCGGTAGCGGTCTTCGCCGCGGCTCAGTTGCAGGGTCAGTGCATCGCTGACCACCGGGTGATAGCGCACGATCCGCTCGAACACTTCCCGCAGGCTGCCGCTGGCCACCAGGGCATAACCCAGTGCGTGAAACGTGGTGGGGCTGACGAAGCGCGACACCCGCAGGCCGATGGCCGGGTCGCCGCTGGCCTGCACGGCCAATGTCCACAGGCGCGTGGTGGCCGAGAGCGGGTAACGGGCGTTCGGGTCGTCCATCCATTGCGGGTCGAGACCCGCCTCGACGCACAGGGCATGGCTGTCCAGGCCCAATGCATCGAGCTGCTTGCGCAGGGCGCGGGTCCAACTGGCGAGGGAGGTCGGTTCCGTCATGACGATTGGCGCTTGCAGTCAACAGGTTGGCGTTTACGGCTACCACCCCATGGGACAACGCCCGGCAGGATGAGCACATCTCTAATAGAGGATGTAAGCCATGCACGGCACTTGCGCAAGCCCCGAGCGATTGAATGCACAACAACGAGCGGCCCATATTCGCCAGGTGGTCCTGGCCCGGGGCGAGGAGTTGCGCCAGTGTTATCCGATCCTGCGCCACCAGGATGCGTTGGGCGCGGGCATCCTGGCACTGGCCCTGGCTGGGATGATCGGTTCGGCGCTGCTCTACATCAACGGTTACCTGGCCGGGTGGGCGTGCCTGTTGCTCAACGGGTTTTTCGCGTCCCTGACCCACGAGCTGGAACACGACCTGATCCACAGCATGTATTTCCGCAAGCAGCGCCTGCCCCACAACCTGATGATGGGGCTGGTGTGGCTGGCGCGGCCGAGCACGATCAACCCGTGGATCCGTCGCCACCTGCACCTCAACCATCACAAGGTGTCCGGCAGCGAGGCCGACATGGAGGAGCGGGCGATCACCAACGGTGAACCCTGGGGGCTGGCGCGGTTGCTGATGGTGGGCGACAACGTGATGTCGGCCTTCATCCGCCTGCTGCGGGCCAAGACCTGGGTGCACAAGCGCAGCATCCTCAAGCGCACGCTGAAGGTTTATTTCCCGCTGGCGTTGCTGCACTGGGGCGCCTGGTATGTGTTCCTCGGTTTCCACGGGGCCAACGGTGTCGCCAGTCTGCTGGGGACGTCAATTGACTGGTCGGCCACCACGCTGGCGACGATGCAGGTGATCGACATCGCGGCGGTGGTGATCATCGGGCCGAATGTGTTGCGCACCTTCTGCCTGCATTTCGTCAGTTCGAACATGCACTATTACGGCGACATCGAGCCGGGCAACGTCATCCAGCAAACCCAGGTGCTCAATCCCTGGTGGTTGTGGCCGTTGCAGGCGTTCTGCTTCAACTTCGGCAGCAGCCATGGGATTCATCATTTCGTGGTGAAGGAACCGTTCTACATTCGCCAACTGACGGTGCCGGTGGCTCACAAGGTGATGCGGGAGATGGGCGTGCGGTTCAATGACTTCGGCACGTTCGGGCGGGCGAATCGGTTTGTGCGGGAAGAGGCTGTGGTGCGGGAGGAGATGGGTACGGCTCGAGTTTGAGACGCACCACTCCAAGGACAAACACACAACCTGTGGCGAGGGGATTTATCCCCGCTGGGCTGCGCAGCAGCCCCTTTGACCTGCCGCCGCGTAGTGTCAGGCCTGATCACATCCACCCTTTTGGGGCCGCTTCGCGGCCCAGCGGGGATAAATCCCCTCGCCACAGGTGCATGCCTGGCCTGAAGAATGAGTTAGAACTGGTAACTCACCGTCGCCGCCACATTGCGCTCTTCGCCCATGTAGCAATAGCTCAGGCTCGCGCACGAGGCGACGTAGCTTTCGTTCGTCAGGTTGTTCGCGTTCAGGCGCACGTCCACGCCCTTCAAGCCGACCTTGCCCAGGTCATACCCCACTGAGGCATCGAACAACGTGTAGGACGGCACCTTCATGGTGTTCTCCGCATCGGCCCAGCTATAGCCGACATAGCGCACGCCGCCACCCAGGCGCAGGCCATCGAGGGCACCGCTGTCGAACTTGTAGTCCGCCCAGACCGAGGCCATGTGGCGAGGGGCCTGGGTCGGTGAGTTGCCCTTGTTTTCGATGATGTCGGTGGGGGTGCTGAGGGTGCTGACCATCGATTTCGAATATTCGATGTCGGTGAAGGTGTAGCTGCCCAGCACTTTGAATTGTTCGGTCAACTGCAGGTGCGCTTCCAGCTCCAGGCCCTGGGAGCGCACGGCACCGATGGCGCGGTAGAAGTTGTCCTGGGGCAGTTTGGTCGCCAGGTTTTCCTGGTCGATACGGAACAGCGAGGCGGTGTACAAATCATCCGTGCCCGGCGGCTGATACTTCAACCCCAGTTCCCATTGTTTGCCATCGGTCGGCGGCAGCGGGTTGCCGGCGCTGTCGGCATAGGAGTTCGGGTTGAACGACTCGGAGTAGCTGATGTACGGCGCCAGGCCATTGTCGAACAGGTACAGCGCCCCGGCACGGCCAGTGAGCTTGGTGCGTTTGTCGTTGATCTCGGTGCCTTCCGGACGACCGAACTCAGCGATGCGGTTCTCATCCGAGGTTTGCACCCAGTCTTGGCGCAGGCCGAGGGAGAAGCGCCACTTGTCCATTTCGATCAGGTCTTGCAGGTAGACGCCGGTCTGCTCCAGGCGCCGCAGGTAGCTGGTGGGGCTGAAGTAGGTGATGGCCGAGTTGCCGTAGACCGGGTCGAAGGCGTTGATCGGCGCCAGGCTGCCGCTGGTCCAGTCGACCACGGTTTTGCGTCGCTGGTAGTCGGCGCCCATCAGTACGGTGTGCTTGGTCGCGCCAGTGAAGAATTCGGCTTGCAGCATGTTGTCGACAATGAAGGAATGGAGCTTTTCTTCGGCGCCGGTGTAGTAGCGGTTCAGCTCGTTGCTGGTGGGTGTGGTCCAGTCGTAGGCATAGACCTGATCGTTCTTGACCTCGGAATCCAGGTAACGGAAGTTCTGCCGGGCGGTGAAGACATCGTTGAAGCGGTGTTCGAATTGGTAGCCGAACGACTGCTGGTCACGCTCATAGCGGTCGATGCCGGGTTCGCCTTCGAAGAAGTGCTCGGAAATCCGTCGACCGTTGCGCTGATGCAAGGTGCCGTCGGCCGGCATGCCACCGTGGTAGCCGCCGTCGGGGTCATGCTGCAGGTAGGCTTGCAGGGTCAGCGAGGTGTCCTCGCTGAAGTCGATGTTCACCGTGGGGGCGAGGGCGAAGCGTTTTTCCTTGTTGTGGTCGAACTGGGTGTCGGAGCTGTCCGCCAGGCCGATCAGGCGATAGGTGATGCGCTTTTCATCATCCACCGGGCCGCTGAAGTCGAAGCCCATGCCGCGCTGGCCCTGGGTGCCGACCGTGGCCTGGATCTGGTGATAGGCCTCGTACAGCGGCTTCTTGCTGGTCAGCGCCACCAGGCCGCCCGGTGAACTGCGGCCGTAGAGCACCGAGGACGGGCCCTTGAGAATGTCGACCCGCTCGAGGAAGTACGGATCGACCTGCATGGAGCTGTAGGTGCCGCTGTCGCCCATGGACTTGAGGCCGTCGAGGTAGATGTTATCCACCGAGCCGTCGTTGAAGCCGCGCATCGCCACATAGTCGTAGCGGTGGGTGGCGCCGTAGGGGTTGGTCAGCACGCCGGGGGTGTAGCGCATGGCCTGGGATACGGTTTGCGCGCCCTGGTCATCCATTTGTTCGCGGGTGACCACCGACACGCTCTGGGAGGTTTCCCGCAGGGCGGTACTGGTCTTGGTGGCGACCTGGCTATGGGTGGCGTTGTAGCCTTCCATGCTGCCCAAGGCGTTACCCAGGGCGAAGCCCTTGATGTCGGTGGTCGGCAATTCCAGTGTGCTGCCAGCGGTCTCGGTTTGCAGCACGTAGCTGCTGCCATCCTGGCTGACGGCAACCAGTCCTGAGCCGCTGAGCAACTGGCTCAGGGCCTGGTCGGGCGAATACTCGCCCTTGAGCCCCGGGGACTGGACGCCGCCGGTTTGCGCCGGGGTGCTTGCCAGGGTGATCCCGGCCTGGCGGGCGAACTGGTTCAACACATCGCTCAATGGGCCGGGGGCAATGTTGTAGCTCTGACGGCTGGCGGTGACGCCGTTTGGTGCGGCCACCGCGAGCATCGGCACGACGCTGACCCCCAGCGCCGTGGAGAACAGCGCGGCGTGAATCGCCTGGCGCAACAGGCCCGGTTGCGAAGAGAAGCCGAAGGGGTTCTTGAGAGGTACGCGCTCAGTCATTGTAGGTTCCGTAGGAGTCGCTGAAGGCAGATAAGGGGTGCTTACTGTCCTAGCCGGACGCCGGCCTGAAACCCGCCAAAAAAAAATCAAGCCAGGCGTTCCACCGTGATCCACCAACGGGTTCGATAGCGCAGTTGTACCGGGAGCGTGCGGGGCAGGACGGCCAGCAATTTGTCGGTGTCCTCCAAGCGGAACACCCCCGACAGGCGCAGGTCGGCGATCGACGCCGCGCAGTGCAGATAGCCCGGGCGGTAGCGTCCTACTTCATTGAGGAAGTCTTCCAGGCGCATGTTGCGTGTGACGATCAAACCGTCGGCCCAGGCGCCTGCATCCATGTCCAGCGGCGGTGCCAGGGCCGCTGTCGATGCAGTGATCAGATAGCTTTGCCCGGCCTCGACCTGGATGGGCGTGCCATCGCTGTTGGGGTGCGAACGGATGACGACTTGTCCGCTGGTGACGCTCAAGCGCGTGCAGTCGCTGTCCTGGCGCACGACGAAGCGCCCCTCCAGCCCTTCGAACAGGCCATGCCGGCTTTTCACCAGCAGCGGCCGCCCCGGGTCGCGGCCACAGGTGACCATGATTTCACCGCGGGCCAGGGTAATCAGGCGCTGCCGGGCGCTGAAGTCCAGGTTGGCGGCGCTGTGGGTATTGAGTTCGAGCCGCGTGCCGTCCGGCAACTGGAAACCTCGGCGTTCACCGGTGGCGGTGGCGAAATCGGCATTCCACGCTTGCCAGCCCAGGTCCTTGCCCAGCCATGCCGCGCCGCTCACCACGGCGATGCCCGACAGCAACTTCAGGGCCTGGCGACGACTGAGGCGTTGGGCACTGTTCTCCAGGGTGTCCAGGGCGACATGGGCACCGGGCACCGCCCGCAGGTTCGAGGTCAATTCGCTGTGCAGCGATTGCACCCGTTGCCAGGCCAGTTCGTGTTCAGGGTGGGCGGCGCGCCAGGTGTCGCACTGTTGGCGCAGGGTCGGGTGAGCGGTGTGATTGCGCAGGCGCAGCAGCCAGTTGATCGCCTGCCTGACCACCTGTTGCGACGGGCCTTTGCGGCGGCTCTGCAAGTGATCCGCCGGCTCAGCTTTCATAGCGCAACACATAGCAGTGGTACAGCGCATCGGCGACGTAGCGCTCCACCGAGCGCAACGAAATGCCCATCTGTTCGGCGATCTGCTTGTACGTCAGGCCTTCGCACTGGGCCAACAGAAAGGCCCTGCGCACTTTCGGCTTGAGGCCTTCGAGCATCCTGGCAATGGCTTCGAGCAGTTCCAGGATCAAGGCCTGGGCTTCAGCGCCAGGGGTTTGGGCTGGCGGCAGGTGAGCGATGGTTTCCAGGTAGGCGCGTTCGATTTCCGCTCGCCGCCAATGGTCGATCACCAGGCCTTGGGCGATGGTGCGCAAAAAGGCGCGTGGGGTACTAAGCTCCAGGCGTTCGCTTCGCTGCAACAGGCGCACGAAGGTGTCCTGGGCCAGGTCCGCTGCGTCGGCGGCATTGCCCAGCCGGGTGCGCAGCCACGTATTGAGCCAGCCGTGATGCCGGCTGTAGAGCGCCTGTACTGCAAACTCGGGAGATGACATGGACGCGACGGCCTGGATGCTACAAATGATAATAGGTCGCATTGTCATCATCGCCTGGCGAATTTGCAACCACCGTTCGCCCGCCTTGTCCTCCCGTCGCCTATTTCTTCGAATCCCTAATTATTTGTACAGGCTTGCCGACAGACTGATATGCGTGCACCAAAGTGGAGCGAAGTGACAACCGCCCGCGCTGTTATATGGAACGTTGCAATCTGGAATGCACCCCCACTCCTTGCATAAGAAGCCCCATCGATGAATCTAAAGTTCAGCCACAAAATCCTTCTCGCCGCCTCTGGTGTGGTGGTTCTGGCTTTTGCCCTGTTCACGCTCTACAACGATTATTTGCAGCGCAACACCATTGGCAGCAGCCTTGAGTCGTCCATCGAGCAATCCGGCGACCTGACGGCCAGCAGCATCCAGAACTGGATGAGTGGCCGGATACTGGTGTTGGAAAACCTGGCGCAAAACATCGCGCATCAGGGGGCCACTGCCGATTTGCCAGGGCTGGTCGACCAACCGGCGCTGACGTCGAATTTCCAGTTCACTTATGTAGGCCAGGCCAACGGTGTCTTCACCCAACGGCCTGACGCAAAAATGCCTGACGGCTACGACCCGCGTCAGCGCCCTTGGTACAAACAGGCGGTGACCGCCGATAAAACCATGCTGACCCCGCCTTATCTGGCGGCGGTGGGTGGCCTGGTGGTGACCGTTGCCCTGCCGGTGAAGCACAACGGCGAACTGCTCGGCGTGGTGGGCGGCGACTTGAGCCTGGAAACCCTGGTGAAAATCATCAACTCCGTGGACTTCGGTGGTATCGGCCATGCGTTCCTGGTGAGCGGCGACGGTCAGGTGATCGTCAGCCCGGATAAAGACCAAGTGATGAAGAACCTCAAGGACATCTACCCCGGCACCCCGGTGCGCATTGGCAAGGGTATCCAGGAGGTTGAGCTGAATGGGAAGGACCGCATTCTTTCGTTCACCCAGGTGGCGGGCCTGCCGAATGCCGAGTGGTACATCGGTCTGTCGATCGACAAGGCCAAGGCCTATGCGCCGTTGAGCCAGTTCCGTACGTCGGCGTTGATCGCGATGTTCGTCGCGGTGGCGGCCATTGCGTTGCTGCTGAGCATGCTGATCCAGGTATTGATGCGCCCGTTGACCACCATGGGTCGCGCCATGCAGGACATCGCCCAGGGCGAAGGCGATCTGACCCGCCGCCTGGTGGTGCAGGGCAAGGATGAGTTCGCGGTGCTGGGTGGTTCGTTCAACCAGTTCGTGGAGCGGATTCATGCGTCGATCTCGGAAGTGTCTTCCGCTACCCGTCAGGTGCATGACCTGTCGCAGCGGGTGATGACCTCGTCCAACGCTTCGCTCGTCGGCTCGGATGAGCAGAGTGCGCGCACCAACAGCGTGGCCGCGGCCATCAACCAGTTGGGCGCCGCGACCCAGGAAATCGCGCGCAATGCCGCCGATGCCTCGCAGCATGCCAGCGGTGCCAGCGAACAGGCCGATGACGGTCGCCAGGTGGTGGAAAAAACCATCCAGGCCATGACCGAGCTGTCGCAGAAGATCAGCCTCTCGTGCACCCAGATCGAAACCCTGAACGCCAGCACCGACAACATCGGGCACATCCTGGACGTGATCAAGGGCATCTCCCAGCAAACCAACCTGCTGGCCTTGAACGCTGCCATCGAAGCGGCCCGTGCCGGTGAAGCCGGCCGCGGTTTTGCGGTGGTGGCCGATGAAGTGCGCAACCTGGCGCACCGTACCCAGGAGTCGGCGGAAGAAATCCACAAGATGATCACCTCGCTGCAAGTCGGCTCCCGTGAAGCGGTCACCACGATGAACGCCAGCCAGACCTCCAGCGAAGAAAGCGTGGAAGTGGCCAACCAGGCCGGCCTGCGGTTGGTCAGCGTGACGCAGCGCATTGGTGAGATCGACGGCATGAACCAGTCGGTGGCCGCCGCGACCGAAGAACAGACCGCCGTGGTCGAAACCCTCAACATGGACGTCAGCCACATCAACCTGCTGAACCAGCAAAGCGTGGCCAACCTCAATGAAACTCTGAAGGATTGCGATGCCTTGTCCCAACAGGCCAATCGACTGAAGCAACTGGTGGACAGCTTCAAGATCTGACCCCAGCCGCAAGCCGAGCCACCGCCATCACCGATACAGGTCCACCGCCATCGCGAGCAAGCTCGCTCCCACAGGGGATTGTTGGTGAGCCTGGGTCTTGAGTTCACGCCAACTCAATGTGGGAGCCGAGCTTGCTCGCGATGACGGCTGCCCAGCTGGCATCATCGCCAACAGATCCACCGCCATCGCGAACAAGCTCGGCTCCCACACTGGAATGAGTGGTGGACACAAACCCTGTCTCCACCCGAGAACCCCTGTGGGAGCCGAGCTTGCTCGCGATGACGGCTGCCCAGCTGGCATCATCGCCAACAGACCCACCGCCATCGCGAGCAAGCTCGGCTCCCACACTGGAATGAGTGGTGGACACAAACCCTGTCTCCACCCGAGAACCCTTGTGGGAGCGAGCTTGCTCGCGATGGCGTCGGTACAGCCACCATCACCGCCAACAGACCCGCCGCTTTCGCGAGCAAGCTCGCTCCCACAGGGGGCTAGTGCCTACTTGAACATCTCCTGCACATTCCCCATCGCCTCATCGGCGAAGCCCTGGAGGAAATCCCTGAAGCCCGACGGGGTGTGGGCGTCGGTGTGGTCGGCGATGATGGTCCAGGTGGCGCGGCATCGGTTGTCCGCCAGGGGGGCGACGCGCATGGCCGCCCACAGGTTGTCGATGCCCAGGGTGTTGTAGATCAGCGTCCAGGTCATGTGCATGGCCTGGTCGTCACGGCTGTTGAGCTGTTCCACCACCAGGTTCTGCCCATCGCGGAAGAATTTCTTGCGCAGGGACCTCACGCCTTCGCCGGTCATTTCGATGTGCTCCAAGGCCGGGATGAAGCGGTTGAATCCGCCAAAATCACCCACCACGTCCCAGACGCGCGCCGCGTCGGCCGTGACCTCCACCGAGGTTTCGACCTGGCAGGCGTGGGGGTTTTTGATCAGGGTGTCGGGTTGCAATGCACTCATGGTCTTGCTCCTTGCTTTGGGTTGAGGGTGTTTCAAATGAAGTCGATGGCCTTGAGGTAGTCGGCGCCGCGACGTAGCAGGGCCGGGGACTTTTCCGGATAGCTGGCGCCCATCTGCCGCACGCCGGCGCGGGCGTTGTCGTGGCTGATCAGCGAGATGTCGCCGATGTCTTCCTCGAAGCCGTTGAGGTAGAAACCCAGCACGCCAAACAACGCATTGTCGGCATCGACCCGCGCCAGTTGCCGTTGCCACTCGGCGACGCTCACCAGCGAAAATTCCCGGCCGCTGTCGCGGAACGACGCGACGTAAGCGTCCCAGCTCAAAGGCTGCGGGTTGTGCAGGTTGAACACCGCTTGGGTGGGCTGGTAGCGGCTGGCGTGGAAGGCGATGAAGCGGGCCAGGAAATCCACCGGCATCAGGTCGAAATTGAGTGACAGGTCTGGCACCTGGCCGAGCTGGATCGAGCCCTTGAGCATCAGCATCAAGCGATTCTTGTGGGGCTGGCAGACCCCGGTCAGGCTGTTGAAGCTGATGTTGCCGGGGCGGAACAGGTTGACCCACACCCCGCGATCGCGGGCCCGTTGCAGGATCCGTTCGCCGACCCATTTGGACAGGTTGTAGCCGTTCTTGATGTAGATCGGCGGCGTCTCGGCGGCAGGCTGTTCCAGCACCTGGCCATCGGCATCCAAAGCACTGGAGGCGGACAGCGTGGAGACGAAATTGAAGATTTTCTTGCTGCGCCCTTCACACAGGCGCAGGCACTCGAAAATCGGCTCGACGTTGTCCCGTGCCAACGACGCGTAGTCGAGTACATGGTTGACGTGGGCGGCGTTGTGCACCAGCGCGCCGAACGTGCTATCGATGCGGGCGTAGACGTCGTCCGGCAAACCCAATTGCGGTTGAGTGATGTCGGCGGCGTACACGCTGACGCGGTCCAGGTCCAGGTGGGTCAGGTGATTGTCCCGCAGGGCCTGGGAGAAACGTTCGGCCGCGCTGTGTTCGGCGCTCCCGCGCACCAGGCACGCGACTTCCGTGGCGCCCCAGGCCAGCAGCGCTTCGACGATGTGCACGCCGAGAAAGCTGTTGGCGCCGGTCACCACCACCTTGTGCACATCGCCGCACTGGCTGATGGGCAGCGGATCGAGGTTGAGCTCGGCCTCGGCATCGATGAAGGCCTGGGGGCTGAGAGTCGATGCGCTGCTGTGCTCCGGGTCGTCCAGCAACTTCGCCAAGGTCGTCAGCGTCGGCGCTTCGATGAAGCGGTTGATCGACAGGCTACGGCCGAACACCTGGCGGATGCTCAGCAGCAGGCGCGACAGCAGGATCGAGTGCCCGCCAAGGTTGAAGAAGCTCTCGTCGGTGGCGATGTCGTCGACCGGCAATTCAAGCAGCTCGGCCCACAGTTGCTGCAGTTGTGTTTCCAGGGCGTTCTGCGGTTGGCGCCGTTGGCCGTCGACGTGCACCTGCACCGCCATGGCGAGCAATGCCCGGCGATCGACCTTGCCGTTGCTGGTGTAGGGCAGGCTGGGCAATTCGACGTAGGCCGCCGGGTGCATGTAGCTGGGCAAGCTGTTCTGCACGTGCTCGCGCAGCGCCTGGAGGGCTGCGCCGGGGGGCGTCTGTTCGGAGTGAACCAGGAACGCCAGGATCCGCCGCTTTTCATCGACCCCCACCGCCACCTGGCGAAACAGCTGGCTGTCGCGCAGGCAGTGCTCGATTTCCTCGGGCTCGACCCGAAAACCGCGGATCTTCACCTGGTTATCGCGGCGGCCACACAGTTCGATGCCGTTGTCGGTCCACTGGCCGATATCGCCGGTGCGATAGACCCGCAGCGCTTGCCCGGTGGGCAGCGCCAGGTCGAGGTAACGCGTCGCGGTCAGCGCCGGGTCGTTCAGATAGCCGAGGCCGACGCCCGGGCCGGCGATGTACAACTCGCCGGGGACACCTTGGGGAACCGGTTGCAACTGTTCGTCCAGGATCAGGACCCGGCCATTGGCGATGGGCACGCCGAGGTTGCGGTTGTTGTCGCCGACACCGAACTGGCGTGTGGTCGCCAGCACCGTGGTTTCGGTCGGGCCGTAGATGTTGTGGAACCGGCATTGGGGCGCGAGCTGTTCGATCACGAACGGCTCGCAGACATCGCCACCGGTGATCAGGTGCGTCAGGCCCAGCGGCGCATCCAGGGGCATGACGCTCAGCAGCGCAGGCGGCAGAAAGGCGTGGCTGACGTGTTGCTGGTGAATCAACGCGACCAATTGCTGCGGGTCGCGGCGCTGGTCTTCGCTGGGCACCACCAGCAGGGCGCCGTGGATGAAGGTCGGCAGGATATCCAGCAGCGACGCGTCAAAGTTGATGGTGGAAAACTGCAACGCCCGGCTGTCGCGCTGCAACCCGACGTAGTCGCCGTACCAGGCACAGAAATGGCTGAGATTGCGGTGGCTGAGCAACACACCTTTGGGCTGGCCGGTGGTGCCGGAGGTGTAGATCGCCACGGCCGGCTCGTCGATGTTCACCACGCGCCGGATCAGCGAGGCCGGGATGCCCGGTTTGAGCGCAGGCAGTTGATGGACATTCAGCGTTGGCAGCGAGAGATCGCCGAGGTCGCTGTTGCCGTCGTGCAGCAGCAGGTCCGCCTGGGCATTCTCCAGGATAAAGCGTCGACGTTGCGCCGGGTGTTGCGGGTCCAGCGGCAGGTACACCGCGCCGCAACCCAGCACCGCGAGGATCGCCGCGTATAGGTGTGCGGATTTGGGCAGGCACACACCGATCACCTTGTGGGAGGAAGACCTGTGGGAGGAAGGCTTGCCCCCGATGAACGCTGACGCGGTTTGGTTGAGAACTTCGGTGTCTTCATCGCGGGCAAGCCTTGCTCCCACAGGTTCAGTGCTCTCTGCCCCCACAGGTTCAGCTCTCCCTGCTCCTACAGGTCCGGCGCTTTGCAGTGTTTCCAGCATCGGCTGTTGCATCCCCAGCGCTAGGCGGCGCAAGGATTTGTAGTCGATGAATTGCTCATCGACCCACAAGGCCGGTTGCGTGGCGTCATCGAGCAGGCGCTGTTCGATGCTGTGCATCACCGGCACGTCGGCGGCGGCCAGCAGCCAGGGCACCGCCGGCCGATTGAGGCCGTGCTCGAAGGCCAGCGGCTCCAGCGCATCGAGCCCGAGCAGGGGCGGGTCGATAGGGTCAGCGTGGACCGTTGGCCAGTGATCGAAACAGGTTTCGTCCCGGGATAACTGGCTGACCAGCCGTGCGCCGGTCTCGACCAGCGTCGCCAGCGTACGCAGGCGCAAGGACTGGCCATTGCCATCGCGTTGCGGCGCGATCACTTCCTGGCACAACAGCCGCTGCGCACCGTCGCGGAAAACCAGCACCGGTTGCGGCAATGTCTCACCGGGCAGCGTGCACAGGGCCACGCGGATCTGGAGGCATGAACGGGCTTCAATGGCTTGCGGTGTTGTCCCGTCGTCGATCAACAGGTCGACCGCGTCGTGGCCGGCCGGCGAGTGCCGAACCACTGCGTGGCCGTGCAGTTCCAGCTCCCGGGCCAGTTCGGCCATGGCCTGGCTGATGCCAGGCACTGCAATGTCGAGGCGTCTCATCGAAAGGTCCTCATGGGGTCAGGTAATCGGCAAGGGCGTCGCGTACGCAGGGGGACGCGAGCATCGAGCTGCCGCGGAAAAAGCGCGTGATGTTGCCCACCAACGGGTGAAAGCGATTGATGGGGTACGCCAGCGCACTGGCGTCTTCACGCAACGACTGGCGTACCGATTCGTCGACGGGCAGGTGCGCGATCAGCTCGAAGTCGAACGCTTGTTGCAGGTCGCTCGCCAGGTACTGAGCGATGAAACCGGGCATCAAGTGTGCGATCGCCGCGCGATCCTCTTCGGGTGCGGTGCGCCAGTAGATCTGTACCAGTCGCGTCCAGAAACCGGAGTGCCGGCCCTCGTCGAGCAAGTGATCGGCCATCAACCCCTTTATCGAGGCCTTGACCGAATCGTCCCGGGCGAAGGCGGCCACTTCGTTGGTCACGGTGTTCTCGGCAATGGCGATGCAGATCAGCTCCACGGCGCTGAGCAAATGCTCCGGCGCTCGGGCCAGGGTCGCCGGTATGGCGCGGCTGAGTTCGATCTGCCCCGGCAACGGGATGGGATCGATGCCGGTCATGTCGATGGTCTGCTGCATGAAGTCCATCGCCACCAGCGCGTGGTAATCCTCGTCCACCACCACGGTCATCGCGTCGTAGCGGCAGGCGAACGGGAATTCGATGCCGAAGCGGTTCTTGGCGATGCGCCGGGCGGTGTGGTCCACCAGTTCGGTCTCGAAAATCACCACGTCGTTGATGAACTTGTAGAGGCTCTGCACCAGCACAAAGTCGCGCAGTTGCGCACAGTGGCTGAGGAAGGTCTGGCTGTGCACCAGCGGTTGGCGGCTCATGGGGAAGATCAGCTTGTCGTCGTCTTCGACCCGGCGCCGTGGCCGAGTACGGATCGTGGCGCGGCTCTCCCAGGCGTCGGCGAAGGATTGGTAGGGGATGGCGTTCATGGCATCACCTGCGCAACCGGTTGGGTCATGCTCTGGCGCAGGCCGTCCCACAAGGCGGTACGGCTGTGGACGGCGGCGAGTGCGGCGGCCAGGACTTCGGTTTCGCGCTGCGGGTCGCCATCGATCAGGCGTGCCAACAGTTTTTCTGCCGCCGGCCCGTGGTCTTCGGAATCGACTTCGATGTGCCGTTGCAGGTAGTAACGAAAGGTCGGTGCCTGATCCAGGCCAATGCCCCAGGCGTCCAACATGCGCTGGAACATCTGCGGGATGACACTCTCGCGACCGTGCACGAAGGCGGCGGCCACGCTGTGGGCCGGGGCGTGCAGGGCGGTGTGCAAGGTCTGGCGGACGAACCGTGCCGCCGCCGGTTCGACCTCGACACTGTCCAGCGCGGTCTCGGGGCTGACGCCTTCTTGCTGCAGGGTGATGAACTGCTCGATGGCGCGGGTATCGGCGCCGATTTCCCGCATGGCGTCCAGGTACAGTTCGAAATGGCTGCAATAGCCGGCACCCGGGCGGTCATCCGACTCTTCCCCCAGCACGATCTCATTGATCAAGCGGGCCGCGTGAGGGTCGGCCGGCGGCAGCCAGGGCAGGTGGACACAGGTGAGTTCGCGTTGCAGTCGCTTGGTCAGCGACATGAAGTCCCAGACGGCAAAGACATGGCTTTCCATAAAACGGCGCAACAGATCGATTGATGTAATCTCGGAAAAAACCGGGTGTTGGCCAAGTTCGTGTTTTTTGAGAGATAGTTGTTCTTTGGATGGCTGCATTGGAACGTCCTCATCAATGATTTTTTGTCCGGAAGGTGGCTCGTTAGTTAGTGAAGACGAGCGGGTGCCTGAACCGAAATCCATGAATTGCCAAAGTGGCTTAGGTATTCTCTTTTAATCGTGCTTCCGGCTTGCGATGCCCTGATTTGCTTGGGTTTTAGCAAGTTGGAAGGACCGCCAGTAACGCGGCGAATAAAAAACTAATACACGGAACAAGTAAGCGGCAAGTACTTTTTTAATTATTTAAAGTGGGTGTTTTATTGGGCGCGAAGAGGGCTTTTAAAACTTTTAATATAAGTTTTATTGAGGCGAAGAAGCTCCTTCCGATTTAGGAGTATCAGAATCGAATAGTTCGAGTGAATGCCTCACTCGGAGCACTTCAGGGATCGGGGAATAAGGAAGTTTTATGTTATGGGCAGGACGTCGGTCGGACATCCGATCATCCCGCCGGTTGGACGACGCTCCTTGCGTATTGGCTTCGATTCGCCTGGCCTCAGCCAGGCGTTGACTTCTTCAGGTCTGTTTTGAATCGACAAGCGCAAGAGTGAGCCCAAATCGATGGCAGTGCCATTGAACTGATGGGGCGACGAGCCGCGGCCACGGCCAGGCCGCGCCGCGCTGGCGACAAATGAGTCGGAAGGATATGTAAGAAATTTTTACGCCGGACGGAGCGCCGACGTGGGATCACAGCTTCGACGACTGTTCCAAGTACCGGCGCATGGTGACAGAGGCTTTTTCCAGGTGCAGTTCCAGCAACACGATCGCGTTATCGATGTCTTTGGCCCGTGCGGCCTCGAGCAGCGCGCGATGATCGTCCTGGCTCAACTTGCCCAGGCCCATGGACGACAGATGAAAGCGCAGGAAGCGCTCTTCTTCATTGAGCTCGCGCTCGATCAGGTCCAGCAGCTTGCCGTTGGGTGCCTTGTGATAAAGCGACATGTGGAACAGCCGGTTGAGCTTGCCGATCTCGGCGTGCTCGGTTTCCGTTTCCAGTTGTTCGATGTATTGGGCGGCCAGTTCCAGGTCGCTGTCATCGAGCAAGGGGATGGACAGGCGCAAGGCGAAAGACTCCAGGACCGAACGCAGGGCGTAGGTTTCTACCGCATTGTTGGTGATCAACGGCGCCACGACGGCGCCCTTGTGCTGAACCACATTGAGCAGCGACTGCGCTTCGAGCTGGCGCAACGCCTCGCGCACCGGCATGCGGCTCACGCCGAACAGGTCGGCCAGCTCCTGCTGGCGCAGGGCGGTACCGCAAGGCAAGCGTCCATCAAGGATGGCCTCGCGCAGAGACTCTTCGATGATCGAGCGTGCCTGGTCAGCGGGAATGGGACCGTTGATCTGGATAGTGCTAAGCGGTTTGGGCTTCTGTGTCACGACAACGCACCCTGATTGGTAGTAAAAATTGGATCCAGGCTCACGTTAGTCACAGGTTGGCGAGCCGTCAAAGTCTCTCGTCCGGAGGTTCCTGAACTAAAGTTTAGTCTGCCTGCGGTGATTGCACCTTGCCATTGTCTTTTAGTGGGCCAGGCGTCACCATCCAACGAATTTCCAACGACCCTTTTCGGACGTATTTCCCTTGGCTGCACCGTTCCCTGTCCTCAGGTCCTTGCGCTGGCTGTGTTCGGCATTGTTGCTGGCCGGCCTGATGCTGGGCGGCCTGCAGGCCGACTGGGACTTTGCGCAGATCAGCCGGCGGGCGCAAGCGTTATATGGTCCGCTGGGGGAAGGACAGCAACGGATCGACGCGTGGCAGCAATTGCTGGCGACCCAGAAACAGATCCCGGAACTGGAACAGCTCAAGGTGGTGAACCTGTTTTTCAACAAACAGGTGCGCTACGTGGAAGACATCGACCTGTGGCGTGAAGTCGACTATTGGGAAACGCCGATCCAGGCCCTGTGGAAGGGCGCCGGCGATTGTGAAGACTACGCCATCGCCAAGTATTTCAGCCTGCGCCATCTCGGGGTGTCCAGTGACAAGCTGCGCATCACTTACGTCAAGGCCTTGCGGCAGAACCGTGCCCACATGGTGCTCACCTATTACGCCACCCCCGAGGCGATGCCGCTGGTACTCGACAGCCTGATCGACGGGATCCTGCCGGCCAGCCAGCGAACCGACTTGCTCCCGGTCTACTCTTTCAATGCCGAAGGGCTGTGGCTGCCGGGCGCCAAGGGCAACAAGAAAGTGGGTGACACCAAGCGCCTGTCCCGGTGGCAGGATGTGTTGAAAAAAATGCAGGCCGAAGGTTTTCCGGTCGAGACGACTAACTAGGAGCGCGCGCTCAGATGTCCTTGTTCAAACAGCTGTTGATCGCTATCTGTCTGTTCCTGGTGGTTGCCTTCAGCGGCAGCTTCATGGTCAGCCTGGAGAGCTCGCGGGCCCAGTACGTCAACCAGTTGCGCTCCCATGCCCAGGACGCGGCCACGGCGCTGGCGCTCTCGCTGACGCCGAACATCGACGATCCGGCGATGGTGGAACTGATGGTCAGTTCGATCTTCGACAGCGGCTACTACGCCAGCATCCGCGTGGTCGACGTGGCCACCGACAAGATCCTGGTCGAGCGCACCGGCACGCCGGACGCTGGCAGCGTGCCGCAATGGTTCGTCAAGCTGATCGGCCTGGAACCGGCCGGTGGCGACGCCATCGTCAGTCGCGGCTGGGAGCAGGCGGCGCGGGTCGAAGTGATCAGCCACCCGATGTTTGCCCTCGCCAAGCTGTGGCAGAGCGCGTTGGGCAGCCTGGGTTGGCTGTTGCTGTGTGGCGCCGTGAGCGCGGTGCTGGGGGCCTTGCTGCTGCGTCGCCAGCTCAAGCCGCTGGACTACATGGTGCATCAGTCCCATGCCATTGCCCGACGTGAGTTCCTGAGCCTGCCGGAGTTGCCCCGTACGCCTGAGTTGCGGCGGGTGGTGCAGGCGATGAACCAGATGGTCGAGAAGCTCAAGGCGCTGTTCCAGGAGCAGGCCGAGCGTAGCGAGAAACTGCGGGTCGAGTCCTACCAGGACACCCTCACGGGCCTGGCCAACCGGCGCTATTTCGAAATGCAGCTCAATGCCCGGGTGAGTAACCCGGAGCAGGCCAGTTCCGGTTATCTGCTGTTGCTGCGGGTCAAGGACCTGGCCGGTTTGAACCAGCGGTTGGGCGGGCAGCGCACTGACCAGTTGTTGATAGCGGTGGGTGAGCAATTGCAGCGTGAGTGCGCCCGCTACCCGGAAACCCTCAACCTGGTCACGCGTATTCGCGGCGGCGAGTTCGCGGTGCTGGCTCCCGGGCTGGTGCGCGAGGAGGCGCTGCAACTGGCGCAGAACCTCGAAGCAGCCCTGGCGAGCCTGCATGCCACTGGCGCGACGGACGTGGCTTCGGTGGCCTCTATCGGGTTGGCGCCGTTTGTCCACGGCGACTCGCCACAAGCGGTGCTCCAGCTTGCCGACCAGGCCCTGGCCCAGGCCGAAAGCCAGGGTGAACCCGGCTGGGCCTGCCTGGACCACAGCCTGGCGGCCAGTGTCGGCGACGATCACCATGCCTGGCACACCTTGCTCGACCAGGCTTTGAGTCATCAGCGCTTCGAGCTGTACTTCCAGCCGGTGGTGGCCGCCCAGGACACCCAGGTGGTGCTGCATTACAAAGTGTTGTCGCGGCTGTTGGACGAGCAGGGCCAGACCATCCCCGCCGGGCGTTTCCTGCCCTGGCTGGAGCGTTTCGGCTGGACCGCACGCCTGGACCGTTTGATGCTCGAACAAGTGCTCAGGCAAATGGCCGGGCATGAACAGTCCCTGGCGTTGAACCTGTCTTCGGCGACCTTGGCCGATCCTCAGGCGCTGAACAAGATCTTTGAGATCCTGCGGGCCCATTCCAACCTTGGGTCGCGCTTGACCCTGGAGATTGGTGAAGAGCAATTGCCGGAGCAGGCCGTGCTGGAGCAGTTGACCCGGCGTTTGCGCGAACTTGGTTTCTCCTTGAGCCTGCAGCGTTTTGGTGGGCGCTTCAGCATGATCGGCAACTTGTCGCGGCTGGGGTTGGCTTACTTGAAAATCGATGGCAGTTATATCCGCGCCATTGATCAGGAAAGTGACAAGCGTTTGTTCATCGAGGCTATTCAGCGTGCTGCTCACAGTATCGATTTACCGTTGATTGCCGAACGGGTTGAGACGGAGGGGGAGTTGGCGGTGATTCGGGAGATGGGGTTGTTTGGGGTGCAGGGGCAGTTGGTTGGGGAGCCTCGGCGTTGGGGGTGAGGTTTGTTGACGAGGTGGCCTGGTAGCCGGCCTGGATGTTGTTGACCGAGTACATATCCGTTCTTTTCGTAACGGCGACTTATGGTTCCGCCCTTACGGCGGCTCACTTTTGAGAAGCGCAAAAGTAAGCAAAACGCTTTATGCCCCACCACTCGGCACCTCGCTTAGGCTCGGTGTGCCCTCACTCCGGCATTGCTCCGTGGGCCCGCCGCGAAGGGCCATCCATGGCCCAGCGCGGCTATCCCGGCATCCATGCCGGGATGCCCACTGCGCAATGCCTGCGTTCGGCCAGCGTGGTTAACGGGGCGCCGAGATCAACGTCCACCGCGAGGCGGCCTTATAGCCGACCTGGTTCTTGATGGGGACCGCGTTTCCCCTGTGGGAGCGGGCTTGCTCGCGAAGGCGGCGGTACATTCAGCATTGATGCAAGCAGACCCACCGCCATCGCGAGCAAGCTCGGCTCCCACGGGGCTCGGCGGTGGACGCTGATCTTGTAATCGACCAAAAACCTATGTGGGAGCGGGCTTGCTCGCGAAGACGGCGGTACATTCAGCATTGATGCAAGCAGACCCACCGCCATCGCGAGCAAGCTCGGCTCCCACAGGGATCGGGTTGTGTCATTTGAGGCTAGATCAACCCCTTCTCATCATCGTCGATCAACCGGCTCAACCCGCCCAAGGCTTCCCGGGCCTGGGTGCGGTCCATCAGCTTGGCCTGGGCCGCCGCGGGCAGGTCGGTGACGCGGATGACGCCTTTGCTGGTCAGCACCTGGATCAAGTCATCGAGTACCCGGATCATTTCCAGGTCGCTCTGCTTGAGCTGCTTGAGGCTGTTTTCCACCGCCTGGTTGGCGAACCAGTCCTGGATCTCGTGGCTGTCGGCCGGCAAGGTCTCGGTGGCT
The DNA here is from genome assembly GCF_055390755.1 of Pseudomonas sp. Van50. Lineage (NCBI taxonomy): Bacteria > Pseudomonadati > Pseudomonadota > Gammaproteobacteria > Pseudomonadales > Pseudomonadaceae > Pseudomonas > Pseudomonas sp. Van50. The sequence goes on from NZ_AP024343.1 coordinate 233,284, forward strand.
TCGGCATAAGCGGTGGCTTCTACGCGCACCAGCAGGCCTTGTGCATCGCGTTGCACATAAAACATCGGGCATCCCTCATGTATGAAGCGGCGTCATGCTGGGCAGCATAGGCCAACTGTGGGGGAGTATGAACACTTATCCCGTGGCGAGGGAGCTTGCTCCCTCGCCACGGGTTTTGTGTCAGGTTCAGCTGTTGTTGTGATCGACCTTGATGGTCGGGTCACTGCCGGCGATCAACGAGTTCAGGTTCACGTTCGACCAGTTGTTGCCTTCGAGCTTGATCGTCACGTCCGGCGCCGCTGCGGCACCGTTGGCCCCATTGAACTGGCCAGAGGTACTGACCTGCAGCGACGACACGCCATCGACCGTGCTGATCTTCAGGAAGTGGTCGATGGTGCTGCCGGTTTCGCCCTGCAACAGATCCCGCAGGTCGATCCGGTCGCCTTCGCCGGCGTTGAAGTTCTTGATCACGTCGGTGCCGGTGTCGCCGGACTTCCAGACAAAGGTATCGCCCCCCAGGCCGCCGATCAGGGTGTCATTGCCCTGGCCGCCGATCAGCGTGTCGTTACCTGTGCCACCCAGCAGGATGTCATTGCCCTTGCCACCGTTGAGCGTGTCGTTGCCGCCCTGGCCGAAAATGATGTCGTTGCCGGCGCCGCCCAGCAGGGTGTCGTTGCCATCGTGGGCACCGGACACATCGAACGCGGTGTAGTGCTCGGTGATGTACTGGTGCACGTTGCTGGTGGTGACCTTGCTGACGTCCACGCCGTTCTGCTGGGCGACGAACGCCTGGATGGCCTGGTAGCCCTCGCCGGCGATGCCGTTGAAGCTCACCAGGTCGCCGAACAGGATGTCATTGCCGTCGCCACCGTTGACCGTATCGGCGCCCGGCAGGGTCGCTTCGGTGTGGCCGATGATCGAGTTGGCCAGGTTGTTCGGGTCGATGTTGGTCTGTGGTGTCGAGTCCGAATCGTAGGGCTTGAGGTCGTTCAGGGTCACATCACTGTTCAGGCCAATGGCTTCCACGCTGCTCAAGCCTTTGAGCAGCGTGAAGCTGTCGGTCGAGCCCGCTGCTGAATCGACATAGTTCCAGTATTCGCCATAGCCGGTGCCGCCCTGGTTCGACAGTTCAAAGGTGCCATTGCCCTCGGCATGCACCGTGCCCACATAACTGTCGGTCCATTTCTTGCCGCTTTTGGTCGACAGGTACATCTCGCCGTTTTCGTAGATGGTGTACTTGTGCGTGCTGTCGATCGTCTGGGTGTAGTACTTGCCGACGCTGTAATTGGCGGCGCTCAAGACATCATCGAGCTTGACGGTGCCGTAAAGCGTCGGATTGGTCTGTTCGCCGGTCTGGTAGTAAGTCGGCTTGCCGTCGGTAATGAAATACGTCAGGTTCTTCGCCCCAGTATTGTTCAGGGCGTCGGTGCTCTTGAAGAAGTTCGCCGTGGTCTTGAACACGTCTTCATAGTTGGTACCGCCGCCGGACACCATCGAGTCGAGTACGCCCTTGAGCAGGGTCAAGGCGTTCGGGTCGTTGAGGTTGACCGAGACCGTGTTGTTCACCTGGCTGTCGAAGTCCGCCAGGAAGATGTTCACCGTCCCGGAGTTGCTGCCCAAGCTTTGCTTGAGGGTGTTGAACACCGAGGTCAGCGAGGCTTTGGCCGCTGCGATGGACGAGTCGCTCATGCTGCCAGAGCTGTCGACCATGAAGGCGATGTTGTAGTTGACCCCCGGCACCACGGTCAGCCCGCCGATGTCGGCGACCACGATGTCGTTGCTGTCGGTGCCGGTGACGTTGTCGCTGCCAGACGTGGCGGTGACCGCGTTGTAGGTCGCCGGGTAGACGGTGACCGGGATCTGCGCCGTACTGACCGCCGAACCGCCGAGGGCCTCGGTAGAGGTCGACGTCACGGTCAGGTTGAACTGGCCGTTGTAGTAGGTCGGTGGCGTCAGGGTCAGGCTGCCCAGGTTCCAGCCGGTGACCGAGGCCTCGCCGTTGCTGCCCACGGTCGCGGTATGGCCCGCGCCGTCGCTCAGCACGCTGCCTTCCGGGATGCCGCCGATCTTCACGCTCAGGCTTTCGGAGCCGTCGGTGTCGGTCAGGGCGGTGGTGATCTTCGACAGGTGCACGCTGGTGCCTTCGGCGCCTTCGTTGAGCTTGAAGCCGTCGTAGTAGCCTTCGCCGTTGCTGCCGTGCAGGTCGGAGACGGTCACGCCAGCGTTCGCCAGGTCGGTCACGCCGGTGTAGAGCGGCACGCCGGCACTGCTCAGGTCCACGGGTGTGCTGCCGTTGACCGACAGGTTCACGTCGTAGCTGCCCGGGCCGGTCTGGTTGTGGTGGTAGATGTCCAGGGTGTAGTAGCCGCTGGTGGTCGGCGTGAACGAACCGTTCAGCTTGCCGCCTGCGCCCCAGGTAATGCCCGCCACATCCTTGCCGCCAATGGTCACCAGCAGGCTGTCATCCCCCGTGCCGCTGAAGGTGTAGGTCTTGCCGGCTTCGAGGAAGATCAGGCCCGAGGTTTTCGACGCGGTGCCCGGGTTGACGTTGCTGTCGGACTGCACGTTGGTCACGTTGGTGCTGCTGTTTGGCGTGCCGGCGGCATCGATCACCGATTTGAGCGTGCCGGACGGCGCGCCGCTGCCATCAGTGCCCAGGCCCGACAGGCCGGTCCAGACTTCCTTGATCAGACCGGTGGAGGTCACGCTGTTGCCAGCCACGTTGAGGCTCGGTGCGTCGGCGACCGGCGTGATATCGATCTTCACGGTGCTGGTATTGCCCAGCGCCTGGCCGTCGGTTGGTTGGAAGCTGATTTGCGCGTAATCGGCCTTTTGATCGCCCACGCCGGTCGGGTTGCCGTTGGCGCCGGATTCGTTGGCATCGGGGGTAAAGCGCAGCTTGCCGGCGTCGATGTCGGCCTTGGTGAACGTCTGGTTGTTGGCCACGTCCTTCCAGGTTGCGCCGTCCAGGTACTGCAGCTTGCCGTCACCCGGCAGCCCGGTGATTTTCACACCCTGGCTGGCGGCGGCGCTGTCCACGTCACTGATACCGAACGTCGACCAGCCGAGCACCAGCGAAGTGTCTTCGGTACCGGTCACCGCGCCACCGGTGGCTACTGGTGCGTCGTTAACCCCGACCACGTTCACGGTAGTGGTCGCGGTGTTCGAGTAGTTGCTGCCGTCGGTCACCGTCACGGTGATGATGCGCGGTACGGTGCTCGGATCTTCGCTGTTGTTGATGAAGCTGATGTTCTTGATCTGCTGCATGTAGTCAGCCAGCGTCGCGTTGCCCGACAGCGTCAGCACGACCTTGCCGTCGGTGCTGTTGGCGTTGATGCTGACGCCGTTGACGCTGTTGCCCAGGTTCAGCGCATCGCCAGGCTGACGGTTGGTCAGCACGATGGTGGCGCCGGTCAGCATGGTGCTGTCCGGGTCGGTGATCTTCAGGTCGGTGTCGGCGATGGACACGCCCGGGCCAGTGGTGCCTTCGGTGAAGGTCACCTGGTAATCGGCACCCGTCTTGCCGCTGGAGTTGTTGGCATCCAGGTCGAGTACCGGCGGCGCATCGTTGTCGATGATCGAGGTGCTGACGCTGCCGTTGGTGCCGCTGACGCCCAGGTGTTCGAAATTGCCCCCGGTGGCCGAGTCGATCTTGACCACGAAGTTTTCGGTGCCTTCGGTGATCTTGTCGTCCAGCGTCGCCACGTTGAAGGTAGCGCTGGTGGCGTTGGCCGGGATCTTCACGGTGTAGACACCGGTGAAGTCCGTGCCGTCGGCGGCGGTGCCGCTGTAGACGATCTTGACGGTCACTTCCGTCTGCGCCGGGTTGGTCAGGCTGACGGTGTACGTCGCGGTCTGGCCTTCGGTGACGGACGTGCTGCCGCTGATGCTGACGGTGGTGTTGTCGACGGTATCGCCCACCGCCGTCGACGCGCCGGTCTTGTCGACAGCGATGGCTTCGAGGTTGCCGCCGGAAGCCGATTTGATCGTTTCGGTGATGGACGGAGCACCGGTGTAGACATCGTTGCCAGCAGCCACATCCAATACGCCCGAGCTTGCGCCGGCGGCGATGGTGATGGTTTTACCGCTGTCCAAGGTAACCGTCACAGGACCGTTCTGTGCGGTGACGGGTTTGCCGTCGGCGCCGGTCAACGTGGCGGTGTAGGTGATGGTGCCGTTTTCGTTCACGGTTGGTGTGGCGGTCAAGGTCACGGTGGTGGTGTCGTTGACATCGCTAACGATGGTGCTGACTGGCGCGGTGTTTGGCGCGATGGCTTCCAGATTGCCACCGGATGCACCTTTGATCGACTCGGTGACGGTGGTCGGGCCTTGATAGACGTCGTTGCCGACGGCTACGTCCAATACACCCGAGCTTGCGCCGGCGGCGATGGTGATCGTTTTGCCGCTTTCCAAAGTCACGGTGACCGGACCGTTTTGTGCGGTGACGGGTTTGCCGTCGGCACCGGTCAGGGTGGCGGTGTAAGTGATGGTGCCGTTTTCGTTCACGGTTGGTGTGGCGGTCAACGTCACGGTAGTGGTGTCGTTGACGTCGCTGACCACGGTGCTGACTGGAGCCGTGTTTGGAGCAATGGCTTCCAGATTACCGCCTGTGGCGGTACTGATGCTTTCGGTGACGGTAGTCGGGCCTTGATAAACATCATTGCCAACCGCTACGTCCAACACACCCGAACTCGCGCCCGCTGCGATGGTAATGGTCTTGCCGCTTTCCAACGTCACGGTCACAGGACCGTTCTGCGCGGTGACCGGTTTGCCGTCGGCACCGGTCAGGGTCGCGGTGTAGGTGATCGTGCCGTTTTCGTTCACGGTCGGCGTAGCGGTCAACGTCACGGTAGTGGTGTCATTGACGTCGCTGACCACGGTGCTGACTGGAGCCGTGTTTGGAGCAATGGCTTCCAGGTTACCGCCTGTGGCGGTACTGATGCTTTCGGTGACGGTAGTCGGGCCTTGATAAACATCATTGCCCACAGCGACATCGAGCACGCCCGAGCTCGCGCCAGCAGCGATGGTGATCGTTTTGCCGCTGTCGAGGGTAACGGTGACCGGGCCGTTTTGCGCGGTGACCGGTTTGCCGTCGGCACCGGTCAGGGTGGCGGTGTAAGTGATGGTGCCGTTTTCGTTCACGGTTGGTGTCGCGGTCAACGTCACGGTGGTGGTGTCGTTGACGTCGCTGACCACGGTGCTGACCGGCGCGGTGTTCGGAGCGATGGCTTCCAAGTTACCGCCCGTGGCGGTACTGATGCTTTCGGTGACGGTAGTCGGGCCTTGATAAACATCATTGCCAACCGCTACGTCCAACACACCCGAGCTTGCGCCGGCAGCGATGGTGATGGTTTTGCCGCTTTCCAACGTCACAGTGACCGGACCGTTTTGCGCAGTGACGGGCTTGCCATCGGCACCGGTCAGCGTGGCGGTGTAGGTAATCGTGCCGTTTTCGTTCACGGTCGGCGTAGCGGTCAACGTTACCGTAGTGGTGTCATTGACGTCGCTGACGATGGTGCTGACTGGAGCGGTGTTCGGTGCGATGGCTTCCAAGTTGCCGCCCGTGGCGGTACTGATGCTTTCAGTGACGGTGGTCGGGCCTTGGTAGACGTCGTTACCCACAGCGACATCGAGCACACCCGAGCTTGCGCCGGCGGCGATGGTAATGGTCTTGCCGCTTTCCAAAGTTACGGTGACCGGACCGTTCTGCGCGATGACGGGCTTGCCATCGGCACCGGTCAGCGTGGCGGTGTAGGTAATCGTGCCGTTTTCGTTCACGGTCGGCGTAGCGGTCAACGTTACCGTAGTGGTGTCATTGACGTCGCTGACGATGGTGCTGACTGGAGCGGTGTTCGGTGCGATGGCTTCCAAGTTGCCGCCCGTGGCGGTACTGATGCTTTCAGTGACGGTGGTCGGGCCTTGGTAGACGTCGTTACCCACAGCGACATCGAGCACACCCGAGCTTGCGCCGGCGGCGATGGTAATGGTCTTGCCGCTTTCCAAAGTTACGGTGACCGGACCGTTCTGCGCGATGACGGGTTTGCCATCGGCACCGGTCAGGGTCGCGGTGTAGGTGATGGTGCCGTTTTCGTTCACGGTCGGCGTAGCGGTCAAGGTCACGGTGGTGGTGTCATTGACGTCGCTGACCACAGTGCTGACTGGAGCGGTGTTTGGCGCGATGGCTTCGAGGTTGCCGCCGGATGCCGAGGCAATCGATTCAGTAACCGTCGTTGGACCTTGGTAAACGTCATTGCCAACCGCTACGTCCAACACGCCCGAGCTTGCGCCTGCGGCGATGGTGATCGTTTTGCCGCTGTCGAGGGTGACGGTGACCGGGCCGTTTTGCGCGGTGACGGGCTTGCCGTCGGCACCGGTCAAGGTGGCGGTGTAAGTGATGGTGCCGTTTTCGTTCACGGTTGGTGTGGCGGTCAGCGTCACGGTGGTCGTGTCGTTGACATCACTCACCACGGTGCTGACTGGAGCGGTGTTCGGTGCAATGGCTTCCAGGTTGCCGCCGGATGCGGAAGCAATCGATTCAGTTACCGTCGTCGGACCTTGGTAAACATCGTTGCCTACAGCGACATCAAGCACGCCCGAGCTTGCGCCGGCGGCGATGGTGATGGTCTTGCCGCTGTCGAGGGTGACGGTGACCGGACCGTTCTGCGCGGTGACGGGCTTGCCATCGGCACCGGTCAGCGTGGCGGTGTAAGTGATCGTGCCGTTTTCGTTCACGGTCGGCGTAGCAGTCAACGTCACGGTAGTGGTGTCATTGACGTCGCTGACGATGGTGCTGACTGGAGCGGTGTTCGGTGCGATGGCTTCCAAGTTGCCGCCCGTGGCGGTACTGATGCTTTCAGTGACGGTGGTCGGGCCTTGGTAGACGTCGTTACCCACAGCGACATCGAGCACACCCGAGCTTGCGCCGGCGGCGATGGTAATGGTCTTGCCGCTTTCCAAAGTTACGGTGACCGGACCGTTCTGCGCAGTGACGGGTTTGCCATCGGCACCGGTCAGGGTCGCGGTGTAGGTGATGGTGCCGTTTTCGTTCACGGTCGGCGTAGCGGTCAAGGTCACGGTGGTGGTGTCATTGACGTCGCTGACCACAGTGCTGACTGGAGCGGTGTTTGGCGCGATGGCTTCGAGGTTGCCGCCGGATGCCGAGGCAATCGATTCAGTAACCGTCGTTGGACCTTGGTAAACGTCATTGCCAACCGCTACGTCCAACACGCCCGAGCTTGCGCCTGCGGCGATGGTGATCGTTTTGCCGCTGTCGAGGGTGACGGTGACCGGGCCGTTTTGCGCGGTGACGGGCTTGCCGTCGGCACCGGTCAAGGTGGCGGTGTAAGTGATGGTGCCGTTTTCGTTCACGGTTGGTGTGGCGGTCAGCGTCACGGTGGTCGTGTCGTTGACATCACTCACCACGGTGCTGACTGGAGCGGTGTTCGGTGCAATGGCTTCCAGGTTGCCACCGGATGCCGAAGCAATCGACTCAGTCACCGTCGTTGGACCTTGGTAAACATCGTTACCCACAGCGACATCGAGCACGCCGGAGCTTGCGCCGGCGGCGATGGTGATGGTCTTGCCGCTGTCGAGGGTGACGGTGACTGGACCGTTCTGCGCGGTGACGGGCTTGCCATCGGCACCGGTCAGGGTGGCGGTGTAAGTGATGGTGCCGTTTTCATTCACGGTCGGCGTAGCAGTCAAGGTCACGGTAGTGGTGTCGTTGACGTCGCTGACGATGGTGCTGACTGGAGCGGTGTTCGGTGCGATGGCTTCCAAGTTGCCGCCCGTGGCGGTACTGATGCTTTCGGTGACGGTGGTCGGGCCTTGATAAACATCATTGCCGACAGCCACATCCAAGACGCCCGAGCTTGCGCCGGCGGCGATGGTAATGGTCTTGCCGCTTTCCAACGTCACGGTCACAGGACCGTTTTGCGCGGTGACGGGTTTGCCGTCAGCGCCGGTCAGTGTGGCGGTGTAAGTGATGGTGCCGTTTTCGTTCACGGTTGGTGTGGCGGTCAACGTTACCGTGGTGGTGTCATTAACATCGCTGACCACAGTGCTGACTGGAGCGGTGTTCGGTGCGATGGCTTCCAGATTACCGCCTGTGGCGGTACTGATGCTTTCGGTGACGGTAGTCGGGCCTTGGTAGACGTCGTTGCCGACGGCTACGTCCAAGACGCCCGAGCTTGCGCCGGCAGCGATGGTAATGGTCTTGCCGCTGTCGAGCGTGACGGTCACAGGACCGTTCTGCGCGGTGACCGGTTTACCGTCAGCACCGGTCAATGTGGCGGTGTAAGTGATGGTGCCGTTTTCGTTCACGGTTGGTGTGGCAGTCAAGGTCACCGTGGTGGTGTCGTTGACATCGCTGACGATGGTGCTGACTGGAGCCGTGTTCGGTGCAATGGCTTCCAGGTTGCCACCCGATGCCGAAGCAATCGACTCAGTAACCGTCGTTGGACCTTGGTAGACGTCGTTGCCGACGGCCACGTCCAAGACGCCCGAGCTTGCGCCTGCCGCGATGGTGATGGTTTTGCCGCTGTCCAGCGTCACGGTCACCGGACCGTTTTGCGCGGTGACGGGTTTGCCGTCGGCGCCGGTCAATGTGGCGGTGTAAGTGATGGTGCCGTTTTCGTTCACGGTTGGTGTGGCGGTCAAGGTCACCGTGGTGGTGTCGTTGACGTCGCTGACGATGGTGCTGACAGGCGCGGTGTTCGGTGCGATTGCTTCGAGGTTGCCGCCCGATGCCGAGGCAATCGATTCAGTAACTGTCGTCGGACCTTGGTAGACGTCGTTGCCGACGGCAACGTCCAATACGCCCGAGCTTGCGCCGGCCGCGATGGTGATGGTTTTGCCGCTGTCCAGCGTCACGGTCACCGGACCGTTTTGCGCGGTGACGGGTTTGCCGTCGGCGCCGGTCAATGTGGCGGTGTAAGTGATGGTGCCGTTTTCGTTCACGGTTGGTGTGGCGGTCAAGGTCACCGTGGTGGTGTCGTTGACGTCGCTGACGATGGTGCTGACAGGCGCGGTGTTCGGTGCGATGGCTTCCAGATTACCGCCTGTGGCGGTACTGATGCTTTCGGTGACGGTAGTCGGACCTTGGTAGACGTCGTTGCCGACGGCAACGTCCAAGACGCCCGAGCTGGCACCTGCGGCGATGGTGATGGTTTTGCCGCTGTCCAAGGTCACAGTGACCGGACCGTTCTGCGCGGTGACCGGTTTGCCATCGGCGCCGATCAGGGTGGCGGTGTAAGTGATGGTGCCGTTTTCATTCACGGTTGGTGTCGCGGTCAACGTCACGGTGGTGGTGTCGTTGACGTCGCTGACCACGGTGCTGACCGGCGCGGTGTTCGGTGCGATGGCTTCCAGGTTACCGCCCGTGGCGGTACTGATGCTTTCGGTGACGGTGGTCGGGCCTTGGTAGACGTCGTTGCCGACGGCTACATCCAACACGCCCGAGCTTGCGCCGGCAGCGATGGTGATGGTTTTGCCGCTGTCCAGCGTCACGGTCACCGGACCGTTTTGCGCAGTGACCGGTTTGCCATCGGCGCCGGTCAGGGTGGCGGTGTAAGTGATGGTGCCGTTTTCATTCACGGTTGGTGTCGCGGTCAACGTCACGGTGGTGGTGTCGTTGACGTCGCTGACCACGGTGCTGACCGGCGCGGTGTTCGGTGCGATGGCTTCCAGGTTACCGCCCGTGGCGGTACTGATGCTTTCGGTGACGGTGGTCGGGCCTTGGTAGACGTCGTTGCCGACGGCTACATCCAACACGCCCGAGCTTGCGCCGGCAGCGATGGTGATGGTTTTGCCGCTGTCCAAGGTCACAGTGACCGGACCGTTTTGCGCAGTGACGGGCTTGCCGTCAGCACCGGTCAGCGTGGCGGTGTAAGTGATCGTGCCGTTTTCGTTCACGGTTGGTGTGGCGGTCAAGGTCACCGTGGTGGTGTCGTTGACGTCGCTGACGATGGTGCTGACAGGCGCGGTGTTCGGTGCGATGGCTTCCAGATTACCGCCTGTGGCGGTACTGATGCTTTCGGTGACGGTAGTCGGACCTTGGTAGACGTCGTTGCCGACGGCAACGTCCAAGACGCCCGAGCTGGCACCTGCGGCGATGGTGATGGTTTTGCCGCTGTCCAAGGTCACAGTGACCGGACCGTTCTGCGCGGTGACCGGTTTGCCATCGGCGCCGATCAGGGTGGCGGTGTAAGTGATGGTGCCGTTTTCATTCACGGTTGGTGTCGCGGTCAACGTCACGGTGGTGGTGTCGTTGACGTCGCTGACCACGGTGCTGACCGGCGCGGTGTTCGGTGCGATGGCTTCCAGGTTACCGCCCGTGGCGGTACTGATGCTTTCGGTGACGGTGGTCGGGCCTTGGTAGACGTCGTTGCCGACGGCTACATCCAACACGCCCGAGCTTGCGCCGGCAGCGATGGTGATGGTTTTGCCGCTGTCCAGCGTCACGGTCACCGGACCGTTTTGCGCAGTGACCGGTTTGCCATCGGCGCCGGTCAGGGTGGCGGTGTAAGTGATGGTGCCGTTTTCATTCACGGTTGGTGTCGCGGTCAACGTCACGGTGGTGGTGTCGTTGACGTCGCTGACCACGGTGCTGACCGGCGCGGTGTTCGGTGCGATGGCTTCCAGGTTACCGCCCGTGGCGGTACTGATGCTTTCGGTGACGGTGGTCGGGCCTTGGTAGACGTCGTTGCCGACGGCTACATCCAACACGCCCGAGCTTGCGCCGGCAGCGATGGTGATGGTTTTGCCGCTGTCCAAGGTCACAGTGACCGGACCGTTTTGCGCAGTGACGGGCTTGCCGTCAGCACCGGTCAGCGTGGCGGTGTAAGTGATCGTGCCGTTTTCGTTCACGGTTGGTGTGGCGGTCAAGGTCACCGTGGTGGTGTCATTGACGTCGCTGACCACGGTGCTGACAGGCGCGGTGTTCGGTGCAATGACTTCCAGGTTGCCACCGGATGCCGAAGCAATCGACTCAGTAACCGTCGTTGGACCTTGGTAGACGTCGTTGCCGACGGCAACGTCCAATACGCCCGAGCTGGCACCTGCGGCGATGGTGATGGTTTTGCCGCTGTCCAAGGTCACAGTGACCGGACCGTTCTGCGCGGTGACAGGTTTACCGTCAGCACCGGTCAGGGTCGCGGTGTAGGTGATGGTGCCGTTTTCGTTCACGGTTGGTGTGGCGGTCAACGTCACGGTGGTGGTGTCGTTGACATCGCTGACGATGGTGCTGACTGGAGTCGTGTTTGGTGCAATGGCTTCCAGGTTGCCGCCGGATGCGGAAGCAATCGATTCAGTTACCGTCGTCGGACCTTGGTAAACATCGTTGCCTACAGCGACATCAAGCACGCCCGAGCTTGCGCCGGCGGCGATGGTGATCGTTTTGCCGCTTTCCAAAGTCACGGTGACCGGACCGTTTTGTGCGGTGACGGGTTTGCCGTCGGCACCGGTCAGGGTGGCGGTGTAAGTGATGGTGCCGTTTTCGTTCACGGTCGGCGTAGCGGTCAACGTTACCATGGTGGTGTCATTGACGTCGCTGACGATGGTGCTGACTGGAGCGGTGTTCGGAGCGATGGCCTCAAGGTTGCCACCGGATGCATCTTTGATCGACTCGGTGACGGTGGTCGGACCTTGGTAGACGTCGTTGCCGACGGCTACGTCCAAGACGCCCGAGCTTGCGCCGGCAGGGATGGTGATGGTTTTGCCGCTGTCGAGCGTCACGGTCACAGGACCGTTCTGCGCAGTGACCGGTTTGCCATCGGCGCCGGTCAGGGTGGCGGTGTAAGTGATGGTGCCGTTTTCGTTCACGGTCGGCGTAGCGGTCAACGTTACCGTGGTGGTGTCATTGACGTCGCTGACGATGGTGCTGACTGGAGCGGTGTTCGGAGCGATGGCCTCAAGGTTGCCACCGGATGCATCTTTGATCGACTCGGTGACGGTGGTCGGACCTTGGTAGACGTCGTTGCCGACGGCTACGTCCAAGACGCCCGAGCTTGCGCCGGCAGCGATGGTGATGGTTTTGCCGCTGTCGAGCGTCACGGTCACAGGACCGTTCTGCGCAGTGACCGGTTTGCCATCGGCGCCGGTCAGGGTGGCGGTGTAAGTGATGGTGCCGTTTTCATTCACGGTCGGCGTAGCAGTCAACGTCACCGTGGTGGTGTCGTTGACATCGCTGACCACGGTGCTGACTGGAGCGGTATTTGGAGCAATGGCTTCGAGGTTGCCGCCCGATGCGGAGGCAATCGATTCAGTCACCGTCGTTGGACCTTGGTAAACATCGTTACCCACAGCAACATCGAGCACGCCGGAGCTTGCGCCCGCAGCGATGGTGATGGTCTTGCCGCTTTCCAACGTCACGGTGACCGGGCCGTTTTGCGCGGTGACGGGTTTGCCGTCGGCGCCGGTCAGGGTGGCGGTGTAGGTGATCGTGCCGTTTTCGTTCACGGTTGGTGTCGCGGTCAAGGTCACCGTGGTGGTGTCGTTGACGTCGCTGACTACGGTGCTGACAGGCGCGGTGTTCGGTGCAATGGCTTCCAGGTTGCCGCCCGTGGCGGAGGCAATCGATTCAGTCACCGTCGTTGGGCCCTGGTACACGTCATTGCCGACGGCTACGTCCAATACGCCCGAGCTTGCGCCAGCGGCGATGGTGATCGTTTTGCCGCTTTCCAACGTCACGGTCACAGGACCGTTCTGCGCAGTGACCGGTTTACCGTCAGCACCGGTCAGGGTGGCGGTGTAGGTGATGGTGCCGTTTTCGTTTACGGTCGGCGTAGCGGTCAACGTGACGGTAGTAGCGTCTATCGAATCGGTGATCGTAGTGACCGCAGGCGCAGTGCTCGGCACCAGATTCTCAAAGTTGCCACCTGTCGCACCGGTGATGGTGGTGCTGACAGTGCTGCCGTTGTTGTAGACGTCGTTGGCCGGGGTGTCCACGGCAACGGTGCCGGTAGTAGCACCGGCGGCGATATTGATCACCGCGCCATTGCTCAAGGTCACGGTCACTGGGGTTTGAGCGGCATTGGTCAAGGTGGCGGTGTAGGTAATCTGGCCGCCCTCGGTGATGGTGTTGCTGGCCGTCAGGGTCAGGCCAGTGGTATCGACCGAATCGGTAATGGTGGTAACCGCAGGCGTGGTGCTCGGCACCAGGCTCTCGAAGTTGCCACCGGTCGCGCCAGTAATCGTGGTGCTGACAGTGCTGCCGTTGTTGTAGACGTCGTTGGCTGGTGTCTCGACGTTGACGGTGCCGGTGGTTTGGCCCGCAGCGATGGTGATGACCGAGCCATTGCTCAAGGTCACGGTCACTGGGGTTTGAGCGGCATTGGTCAAGGTGGCGGTGTAGGTAATCTGGCCGCCTTCGGTGATGGTGTTGTTGGCCGTCAAGGTCAGACCAGTGGTGTTCACCGAATCGGTAATCGTAGTCACCGCTGGTGCGGTGCTCGGTACCAGGTTCTCGAAGTTGCCACCCGTCGCACCGGTAATCGTGGTGCTGACAGTGCTGCCGTTGTTGTAGACGTCATTGGCCGGTGTATCGACGTTGACGGTGCCGGTGGTTTGGCCCGCAGCGATGGTGATGACTGAGCCATTGCTCAAGGTCACGGTCACTGGGGTTTGAGCGGCATTGGTCAAGGTGGCGGTGTAGGTAATCTGGCCGCCTTCGGTGATGGTGTTGCTGGCCGTCAGGGTCAGGCCAGTGGTATCGACCGAATCGGTAATGGTGGTAACCGCAGGCGTGGTGCTCGGCACCAGGCTCTCGAAGTTGCCACCGGTCGCGCCAGTAATCGTGGTGCTGACAGTGCTGCCGTTGTTGTAGACGTCGTTGGCTGGTGTCTCGACGTTGACGGTGCCGGTGGTTTGGCCCGCAGCGATGGTGATGACCGAGCCATTGCTCAAGGTCACTGTCACTGGGGTTTGAGCGGCATTGGTCAGGGTTGCGGTGTAGGTGATCGAACCGCCTTCAGTGATGGTGTTGCTGGCGGACAGGGTCAGGCCAGTGGTGTCCACCGAATCGGTAATCGTAGTCACCGCTGGTGCGGTGCTCGGTACCAGGTTCTCGAAGTTGCCACCGGTCGCACCGGTGATGGTGGTGCTGACAGTGCTGCCGTTGTTGTAGACGTCGTTGGCCGGGGTCTCTACGGCAACGGTGCCAGTGGTAGCACCGGCTGCGATGTTGATCACCGCGCCGTTGCTCAAGGTCACGGTCACTGGCGTCTGGGCCGGATTGGTCAACGTCGCGGTGTAAACAATCGAACCGCCTTCGGTGATGGTGTTGCTGGCCGTCAAGGTCAGGCCAGTGGTATCCGCCGAATCGGTGATCGTGGTGACCGCAGGCGCAGTGCTCGGAACCAGGTTCTCGAAGTTACCGCCGGTCGCGCCAGTAATCGTGGTGCTGACAGTGCTGCCGTTGTTATAGACGTCATTGGCTGGCGTCTCGACGTTAACGGTGCCGGTCGTCTGGCCAGCAGCGATGGTAATGACCGAGCCATTGCTCAAGGTCACGGTCACTGGCGTCTGGGCCGGATTGGTCAGGGTCGCGGTATAGGTGATCTGACCGCCTTCGGTAACGGTGTTGCTGGCCGAGAGGCTCAGGCCAGTGGTATCGACCGAATCGGTAATGGTGGTAACCGCAGGCGTGGTGCTCGGCACCAGGTTCTCGAAGTTGCCACCCGTCGCACCGGTAATCGTGGTGCTGACAGTGCTGCCGTTGTTGTAGACGTCATTGGCCGGTGTATCGACGTTGACGGTACCGGTGGTCTGGCCCGCAGCGATGGTGATGACCGAGCCATTGCTCAAGGTCACGGTCACTGGTGTCTGGGCCGGATTGGTCAGGGTCGCCGTGTAGGTGATCTGACCGCCTTCGTTGACGGTATTGCCCGCGCTCAGGGTGATGGTGGTGGTGTCGACGGTGTCGGTGATCTGGGTCACGGCCGGCGTGGTGGGCACGGTCACGGCGATGCCGGTGCCGCCGGTGGTGCCAGTGACGGTCACGCTGATTTGAGTGGCGTCGTTATAGACGGTGTCGTTCGGCGCCAGCGGTACGTTGACGCTGCCGGTCGTTTGTCCGGCAGCAATGACGATCACCGAGCCGTTGGACAGGGTCACTGTCAGGTCGGTCTGAGGCGCCTGGGTGACTGTCGCGGTGTACACCAGCACGCCGCCGGCTTCGGTCAGGGTCGGTGTGGCGCTCAGGGTCATCGTCGCGTTGAGCACGGCGTTGGTGGTCGTATCCGTGGTATCGCCACCCAGGATGTTGTTATCGGTGGCGGCAGCCGCAGCGAGACCTTCCGTTGGGAAACCGACGGTAGGGTCGACGCTGCCGGCGGTGGCATCCAGCACCACAAAACTGTGGCCGCCACCGGCGGCACCACCCGTACCCGCGGCAGTGGCGCCGGCAGCGGTGGCTTCCAGGGCGGTCGTCGGGTCGACGCCCGCGGCGATGGCTTGTTGCAGCTCTTCTACCGACGGCGCGGCCTGGGCAGTGGCTTGGGCCAGGTCGGTGGACGAGTCCGGAGCACTGGCGCTCCACTGGGTGTCGCGACCCAGGTCCAGGGTGCGGCCATCGGCCAGTTCCAATGTGACGGCGCCGGCAGGGCCGGTGTCCAACTGGTCGCCTACGTTCAGGCGATCACCTTCAATGAGTACGCGCCGGATGCCCTCTGGGGATACGACGAAAACCTGACCAACAATGCTTTTGACGACGGCAATAACACTGCTCATTGAAGACTTCTCCGGGTGCCACGCTCAGTAGACTTCCATGGACCCGGCAGCCTGTGGGCAGCAGCGGTCTGGACGTTCATGTTCACAAAGTAAGGTTATTTGACGCTTATTTTGTCAATATTTTGGCTGTTCTTTTTTCGATTATTTAGTTTGTGCCAAACTATTGACCTTCTGTCGGCCATCCTAAACAATCGCTTCAGTAATGTCACATTGATATTTAAGCGGCGACCTGTCCTTTCGGTGCTTGATCCAGTTCTTGTTTCGAACTTTCCGACATACGGTCATTCCGGTTGCCATCATCCGATGCAGCGCCACGTTTCGCTGTGATTCAAGACAAGAGTTTCAGGAAAAAACCACCATGCGTCCGCACTTGTTCATGGCTTTACCCTTCGCCCTCGCCGCCAGCTTCGTACAAGCACAAACCTTGCCGCAGGCCATGCAACAGGCGCTGGATGTCCATCCTGAAATCCAGGCCGGTGTGAACAGTCGTCTCGCGGCGGATTACCAACTCAAGGCGGCCAAGGGCGGCTACCTGCCTAGAGTGGACCTTGCAGCCGGGTATGGCCGTGAAGGCACTGACAGCGTCACCACTCGGTCAGGCGGCAACAACCATTGGGAAACCCTGAACCGCAGCGAGTCGAGCCTGCGCCTGTCACAAATGGTTTTTGACGGTTTTGCGACGTCCAGTGAAGTGGGGCGTCAACAAGCCACCGTCAATGCCCGTGCCTACTCGTTGCTGGACGCTTCCGAACGCACCGGTCTGACGGTGGCCCAGGTTTACCTGGATGTGCTGACCCGTCGTGAGTTCGTGCGCCTGGCCGAGGAAAACCTCAAGAGCCACGAACGCATCTTCGACCAGATCAAGCTGCGCACCTCCCGCGGCGTGGGCAGCGGCGCCGACCTGGACCAGGCCGAAGCGCGCATGGCCCAGGCCCGCAACAACCTGATCACCGAACAGACCAACCTGGCCGACGCCGAGACCAACTACCTCAGCGCCGTGGGCCAACTGCCCGATCAACTGGAACGTCCCGCCGATTTTCTGGCGCTGTTGCCGGCCAACCTGACCGAAGCCCGCGCCCAGATGCTGGAAAACAGCCCGGTGCTGCGTTCGGCCGAAGCCGACATCGCCGCCGCCGAGCAACAGTACGAAGCCGCCAAGTCGAGCTTCTACCCACGTTTCGACGCCGAGTTGGGTCGCACGGCCGACAACGACCTGGACGGTCAGAACGGCCACAACAACGAGTGGCAGGCCATGCTGCGCATGCGTTTCAACCTGTATGCCGGTGGCAGCAACAAGGCCGATCTGGAATCCAAGTCGTACCTGTCCAACCAGGCCCTGGACATCCGCAACAACGCGCTGCGCCAGTTGAACGAAGAGCTGGGCCTGGCCTGGAACGCCTTGAACAACGCTAACGCCCAGGTGCCGGTCGCCCAGCAATACGTGGATCGCAGCGCCAATGTGCGCACCGCCTACCAGAAGCAGTTCAGCCTCGGCGAGCGGACCCTGCTCGACTTGCTCGACAGCGAAAACGAGCTGTTCAGCGCTTCCCGTCGCCTGGCGGAAATCAAGAATGTGCAGCTATTCACCCAGTACCGGATCAAGGCAACCATGGGCCAGCTGTTGAAAAGCCAGGGTGTGGTCGCACCGTTGGCATCGGTTGTGCAGAACGACATGAAGCCCAAGGTTCAATTGCCTGGGATGAATTGAGTCCTACCACCCGTTTTAATCAGTCAGAGTGCCGAGCGTGGAATCAGAAGTCAGTCCAGTCGAACTAGTTCATGACCCGCGCACGCTGCACGACGACCCGTTGCTGGACGGTCTGCTGGCGCTCTGCATGCTGCATCAGAAGCCGGCCAGCGCAGCGATGCTCACCACTGGCCTGCCACTGCCCAAGCAACGGCTGAGCGTCGAATTATTGTCGCGCGCGGCGGCCCGTGCCGGTCTGCAAGGCCGGGTGCTGCAACGCAAGCTCGAGCAGATCCCGACCATCGCCATGCCGGCGCTGTTGCTGCTCAAAGACGGCCGCAGCGCCGTGCTGCTGGGCTGGGTCGGTGACGACCAGGCGCGGCTGCTGCTCAGCGAAAGCGACGGCGGTGAGGTGACCGTCAGCCGCGAACTGCTGGCCGATGACTACAGCGGCAAGGTGTTCTTCGCTCAACCGCAGCATAAATTTGACGTTAACCATGGCACGCTCATTCCCCGGGCGCGTTCGTGGTTTCGCGATACCCTCAAACGGTCCCGCTGGCTGTACGCCGATGCCATCGCCGCGAGCCTGCTGATCAACATCATCGCCATGGCCGCGCCACTGTTCGTGATGAACGTCTACGACCGCGTGGTGCCGAACCAGGCCGAATCGACGCTGTGGGTGCTGGCCGTCGGTATCACCGGCGCCTATGTGTTCGACCTGATCCTCAAGATGCTGCGCAGCCTGTGCCTGGACCTGGCGGGCAAGAAAACCGACCTGATCATCTCGGCGACGCTGTTCGAACGCATCGTCGGCATGTCCATGAAGTACCGCCCGGCGCGGGTCGGCAGCTTTGCCCAGAACATCCATGAGTTCCAGAGCCTGCGGGACTTCCTCGCTTCGCTGACCCTCACCAGCCTGATCGACTTGCCGTTCACCCTGCTGATCTTCATGGTCATTGCGATTATCGGTGGGCACCTGGTGTGGATTCCGGTGCTGGCGTTCCCGATTGCCCTGCTGATCGGCTATGCGTTGCAGAAGCCCCTGGTGGCGACCATGGAGCGCACCATGGCCCTGGGCGCCGAGCGCCAGTCCAGCCTGATCGAGACCCTGGCCGGCCTGGACGCGGTGAAGGTCAACAACGCCGAGAGCGAGCGTCAATACCAGTGGGAACAGACCATCGGCACCCTCAGTCGCCTCGAACTGCGGGTGAAGATGCTGTCCGGGCTGGCAATGAACATCACCTTGCTGATCCAGCAATTGGCCGGGGTGATCATGATCGTCTTCGGCGTTTACCTGATCATCGCCGGCAACCTGAGCATGGGCGGGCTGGTTGCCTGCTACATGCTCAGCGGCCGCGCCCTCAGCCCACTGGCGTCGCTGTCGGGCCTGTTGACCCGCTATCAGCAGGCGCGGGTGACCATGACCTCGGTCGACCAGATGATGGAGCTGCCCCAGGAGCGCAATTTCGACGAGCGCCCCCTCAGCCGCAAGGTGTTGCAGGGCGCCATTGAATGCCGTCAGTTGAACTTCACCTACCCGAACCAGCAGAACGCCGCGCTGAAAAACATCAACCTGGTGATCAAGCCCGGCGAGAAAATCGGCATCATCGGTCGCAGCGGTTCGGGCAAAAGCTCCCTCGCCAAATTGCTGGTGGGCCTGTATCAGCCTGACGACGGTGCCTTGCTGGTGGACGGCGTGGACATCCGCCAGATCGACGTCAGCGAGCTGCGCTACAACATTGGCTACGTGCCCCAGGACATCCAGCTGCTGGCCGGCACCCTGCGGGACAACCTGACCTCCGGCGCCCGTTACGTCGAAGACGAACTGGTGCTCCAGGCCGCTGAACTGGCGGGCGTGCACGAATTCGCCCGTCTGCATCCGCAAGGCTATGAACTGCAAGTCGGCGAGCGTGGGCAGAACCTGTCCGGCGGCCAGCGCCAGAACGTCGCCCTGGCCCGCGCGCTGTTGCTCAACCCGCCCATCCTGCTGCTGGACGAACCCACCAGCGCCATGGACAACACCGGTGAAGAACGCTTGAAGCAGCGCCTGGCTGCCGTGGTGGAAAACAAGACCGTGCTGTTGGTGACGCACCGGGCATCCTTGCTGTCGCTGGTGGATCGCCTGCTGGTGATCGACCGTGGACAGATCCTCGCCGATGGCCCGAAAGCCGCTGTCATGGAAGCGCTGAAGAAGGGGCAGATCAGTGTTGCTTAAGCCAGGTTTAAAGGGCGGCGTGGGCCGCTATTTCAAAGGTTCCGACTCGCTGCACGGCCAACCGCTGCCCGAGGTCAACAAAGCCCTGATCGAGGACGCTCCCCGGGTGGTGCGTTTGACGATCTGGGGCATCATCGGCTTCTTTGTATTCCTGATGCTGTGGGCCAACTTCGCCGAGATCGACGAAGTGACCAAGGGCGACGGCAAGGCGATCCCATCGTCCAAGATCCAGAAAATCCAGAACCTGGAAGGCGGCATCGTCGCTGAGCTGTTCGTCAAGGAAGGGCAGATCGTCGACGTCGGCGCGTCGTTGATTCGCCTGGACGACACACGGTTTGTCTCCAACGTCGGCGAAACCGAGGCTGATCGGCTGTCCATGTTGTTGCGGGTCGAGCGCCTGAGCGCCGAAGTCGATGACCGGCCGCTGAACTTCCCGGCCGATGTACTCAAGGCGGTGCCGGGCCAGGCGGCCAGCGAAGAGTCGCTGTACATCAGCCGCCGCCAGCAGTTGCACGATGAAATCGGCGGCTTGCAGGAGCAGTTGATCCAGCGCCAGCAGGAACTGCGCGAGTTCGTGTCCAAGCAGGCGCAGTACCGCTCCGGCCTGGCGCTGCAACGCCAGGAAATCAACATGTCCGAGCCGCTGGTGGCCCAGGGCGCGGTGTCGCCGGTAGAAGTGCTGCGGCTCAAGCGCGCCGAAGTCGAGACCCGTGGGCAACTGGACGCCACGACGCTGGCGATCCCCCGCGCCGAATCGGCGATCAAGGAAGTGCAGCGCAAGATCGACGAGACCCGCGGCAAGTTCCGCAGCGAAGCCCTGACCCAGCTCAACGAAGCCCGCACCGACCTGAACAAGGCCCAGGCCACCGGCAAGGCCCTGGAAGACCGGGTGAGCCGGACCCTGGTGACGTCGCCGGTGCGCGGCATTGTCAATAAATTGCTGGTGAACACCATCGGCGGCGTGATCCAGCCCGGCAGCGACCTGGTGGAAATCGTGCCGCTGGACGACACCATTCTGGTGGAAGCGAAAATCCGTCCCCAGGACATCGCCTTCCTGCACCCCGGCCAGGACGCTACGGTGAAATTCACCGCGTACGACTACACCATCTACGGCGGGATGAAAGCCAAGCTGGAACAGATCGGTGCCGACACCATCACCGATGAAGACAAGAAAACCACCTACTACATCATCAAGCTGCGCACCGAACGCAGCCACCTGGGCACGCCTGAAAAACCCTTGCTGATCATCCCTGGCATGGTGGCGTCGGTGGACATCATCACCGGCAAGAAAACCGTGCTCAGCTACCTGCTCAAACCGATCATCAAGGCCCGGTCCGAGGCGTTGCACGAGCGGTAGTTTCAAGCCTGTGTCCTCCACAGCTGCCCATCGGTGGCTGGATAGCTTTGTGGTGCTTAGCTCTTCAGCTAACCCCCTTGTGTGAGCGAGCTTGCTCGCGATGGCGGTGTGTCAGCGACAGATAAGTGTCTGGCATGTCATCGCGAGCAAGCTCGCTCCCACAGTTTCTGCCACCTGAGCTAAACGCCATATCGTTATTCATTAACGGTATTTAAATTTCAATTCTTATACCCTTAAAGTCATCCCCCTGCGTACCTGCCGACCAATCGGCACGCCGCACGACATAAACCAACACGGTAACCCCGTGAGTTTTGATCGATTGCGCGCCCATTGAAGCGCGCCGTGCGTGGGAGTGATGTATGCCAGCCGTCTCTTTTTCTCCAGATTCAAATGCCGCGCCCATCGCGCCGCAGTCGTTCGCAATCTTCCCGTTTCGCGATGCCGTCGGCGCCGAGATCGTTGGGCTGGACCTGTCCCGGCCCATCAACGACCAGGATTTCGCCCGCATCCATCGCGCGCACCTGGACTATCACGTCGTGGTGTTCCGCGACCAGCGCATCACCCCCGAACAGCACATCGCCTTCAGCCGCCGTTTTGGCGTGCTGCAAATCCATGTGCTCAAGCAGTTCCTGCTGACCGGGCATCCGGAAATCCTCATCGTGTCCAACATCATCGAAAACGGCCAATCCATCGGCCTGGGCGATGCAGGCAAGTTCTGGCATTCGGACCTTTCCTATAAGGAACTGCCCAGCCTCGGCTCGATGCTCCACGCCCAGGAGCTGCCGAGCGAAGGCGGCGACACGCTGTTCGCCGACATGCACAAGGCCTGGGACGGTTTGCCCGAAACGCTGCGTAAAGCGATCGAGGGCCGTTCGGCGGCGCATTCCTACACCGCGCGTTACAGCGAAACCAAATTCGAAGGCAACTGACGCCCGACGTTGACGCCGGAGCAACTGGCCCAGGTGGCCGAGGTCGTGCACCCCATCGTCCGCACTCACCCGGAAACCGGGCGCAAGGCGTTGTTCGTCAGCGAGGGGTTCACCACCCGCATCGTCGGCCTGCCAGAGGATGAAAGCAAAGCCATCCTGACGGAGCTGTATGCCCACAGCGTGTTGCCTCAAAACATCTATCGCCATCAATGGCAGCCCCATGACTTGGTGTTCTGGGACAACCGCTCGCTGATCCACCTGGCTGCCGGTTGCCCGAGCCATCTGCGCCGCAAGCTGTATCGCACCACCATCCAGGGCGACGCCCCTTTCTGATCGGCTGCGCCTCGCGCAAAGAGCCCGGAGAATCACCATGTCCAAACGCATTGCTTTTGCACCGCTGGCCGCCGCCATCGGCCTGGGCTTCAGTTTGCTGGCCGGCAGCCTGGTCGCGCCGGCCAGCGCCCACGCCGAAGGCGAGATTCGGATCGCCGAGCAGTTCGGCATCGTTTACCTGTTGCTGAACGTGGTCCGCGACCAGCAATTGATCGAGAAGCACGGCAAGGAAGAGGGCATCGACATCAAGGTCGATTGGACCCAACTGTCCGGCGGGGCGGCGGTCAACGATGCATTGCTGTCGGGTTCCATCGACATTGCCGGAGCCGGCGTCGGGCCGTTGTTGACCGTCTGGGACCGTACCCGTGGCAAGCAGAACGTCAAGGCCGTGGCCTCGTTGGGCAACTTTCCCTATTACTTGTTGAGCAATAACCCCAACGTCAAGACCATTGCCGACTTCACCGAGAAGGACCGCATCGCGGTGCCCGCGGTGGGTGTTTCGGTGCAGTCGCGTTTCCTGCAATACGCCGCCGCCAAGCAGTGGGGCGACAAGGACTTCAATCGCCTCGACAAGTACACCTTGGCTGTCCCGCACCCGGACGCCACGGCGGCGTTGATTGCCGGCGGCACCGAGTTGACCGGGCATTTTTCCAACCCGCCGTTCCAGGACCAGGCCCTGCAAAACCCCAACGTCCATGTGGTGCTCAACTCCTATGACGTGCTCGGGCCAAACTCGCCCACGGTGCTGTTCGCCACCGAGAAATTCCGCGATGAGAATCCGAAGACCTACAAGGCGTTCGTCGAGGCGCTGACCGAAGCGGCCGAGTTCGCCCAGAAGGACAAAGGTGCGGCGGCGGACACCTACCTGCGGGTGACCAAGGCCAAGATCGACCGGGCGACCTTGTTGAAAATCATCGACAACCCGCAGATCGAATTCACCGTCACCCCGAAAAACACCTACCCGCTGGCGGAATTCCTCTACCGCGTCGGCGCCATCAAGAACAAGCCGGCGTCGTGGGAAGATTATTTCTTCCAGGACGCCAAACCGTTGCAGGGGAGCTGATTGTCATGAACGCGCTTTTGCAAGGCCACGCGGCCAGCAACCCCACCCGCACCGACACGGCATTGTTGTCGGTGGATAACGTCAGCTTGGAATACCGCACCCCGCAGCGGGTGGTGCGGGCCACCCACCAAGTGAGTTTCGAAGTCGACCCTGCGGACCGTTTTGTTTTGCTTGGCCCGTCCGGGTGCGGCAAGTCCACCTTGCTCAAGGCCATTGGTGGCTTCATCACGCCGTGCGAAGGCGAGATTCGCTTGCAAGGCCAAACCGTCAACGCGCCGGGACCGGACCGGATCGTGGTGTTCCAGGAGTTCGACCAACTGCCACCGTGGAAAACCGTCAAGCAGAACGTGATGTTCGCGCTGCTGGCGTCCGGCACCCTCAAGCGTCGCGAGGCCGAGGAGCGGGCGCTGCATTACCTCGACAAAGTGGGCCTGGCGGCGTTTGCCGATGCCTACCCTCACACGTTGTCCGGGGCATGAAAGCTCGCGTCGCGATTGCCCGGGCGCTGGCGATGCAGCCGAAAATCCTCTTGATGGACGAACCCTTCGCCGCCCTCGATGCCCTGACCCGACGCAAGATGCAGGAAGAACTGCTGCTGCTCTGGGAAGAGGTGCGTTTCACCCTGCTGTTCGTCACCCACTCCATCGAAGAAGCGCTGGTGGTGGGCAATCGCATCCTGCTGTTGTCACCACATCCAGGAAGGGTCCGGGCGGAAATCCACAGCCATCAATACGATCTGCACAGCCTCGGCGGCGTGGGGTTCCAGCACACGGCCCGGCGGATTCATGGGCTGTTGTTCAATGAAGGTCAGCCGCCTGAAACCGAGCATGAGCTGGATTTCACCGACATCCGTATCGCGTATTAAGGGGAGCCTTTCATGAGTCAGTTATCGCCTGCGCGCGAAGAATACGAAGTCGACCTGCAACCCCTGACCCACGTGCCATTAGAGCGGGAGTTGCCCTTGGGCCAGCGCCTCTGGCAACAGGGTTGGCTGCGCAAAAGTTTGATCCTGTTATTGCTGGCGGTGGTGTGGGAGGGCGTGGCGCGTTACCAGAACAACGACCTGCTGCTGCCGAGCTTCTTGCAGACCGCCAGCGCGTTGTACGACGGTTTGCTCAGCGGCGAGCTGTTGGGCAAGGTGTGGATTTCCCTGGTGGTGCTGCTCAAGGGCTATCTACTGGGCATCCTCCTGGCGTTTGGCTTGACCACCTTGGCGGTGTCGACGCAGTTGGGCCGCGACCTGCTCAGCACGTTGACGTCGATGTTCAATCCGCTGCCGGCCATCGCCCTGTTGCCGTTGGCGCTGCTGTGGTTCGGCCTGGGGCAGAACAGCCTGATTTTTGTGCTGGTGCATTCGGTGTTGTGGGCGCTGGCGTTGAACATGTATTCGGGGTTTCTCGGTGTGTCGGAAACGCTGCGCATGGCCGGGCGCAACTATGGGCTGCGGGGCCTGCGTTTTGTGCTGTTCATCCTGATCCCCGCCGCGCTGCCGTCGATCCTCGCCGGGCTGAAAATCGGCTGGGCCTTCGCCTGGCGCACCCTGATCGCCGCCGAACTGGTATTCGGCGCCACCAGCGGCAAGGGCGGCCTGGGCTGGTACATCTTCCAGAACCGCAACGAGCTGTACACCGACAAGGTGTTTGCCGGGTTGGCGGTGGTGATTTTGATCGGGTTGCTGGTGGAGAACCTGGTGTTCGACAGCCTGGAGCGGGTGACGGTGAAGCGTTGGGGGATGCAGCGCTAATCGGTGGAGTGAATGAACCCTATAGTGAGGGTTGTCTGGGCTGGCGTCATCGCGAGCAAGCTCGCTCCCACAGTTGACGGGCGTTGATCTCGATATCTCAGTCGACACAAAACCCCTGTGGGAGCGAGCTTGCTCGCGATGGCGGTTTTCAATCCACCACGGGAACGTCAGCCCGAAGCCTGGACCTCAAGCCGATCCATCGCCCGCTCCACCAATAAATGCACGCCATCAGCCATCCGGCTGATCGCCAGGATGACACTGCGGCGGCTGCCCTCAACGTCATCCGCCAGGTCGGCGGCGATGGCGCTGATGGACAGCAGGTCTTCGGAGGCATTGGCCAGCAGGGTTTCGGTGTCGATGTCCGGGGCGACCATGAAGAGGTGGGCGGATTGGGTTTTGCCAGAGGCTTCATCGGTCGGTTTGGGATTGAGGTAGTAGTCGAGGGCGCGTTGGGCGGCTTCGTCGAGCTTTTTGGACTCTGGGGTCTCAGCGCGGGTGTCAGGTGAGACGGGGGGAGGGTTAGGTGTAGGTTTGAACATGGTAGGTTTCCATTGGAGAACCACTTTGAATCGCTTGCACGCGATGGAAGGTGGCAGCTGTGAGCGAGTGTGCAAGACCGGGTAACCATACCAAAACCCCGGCAGACCTTGAGAGTCTCCCGAACACAGCCGCCATAAAACGCGGGCACGAATGCACCATAAATGGCCGGAGGCATTATGATTCGGTTGTTGTACCCGGACTTGCACGTCCGTGTCACCGTTTTTTCAGTGACAAACTCAGACTAGCGGCGGGCCCGAAGCCGGACAAGTTCACCAATATCGCTACAACTTGAAGGAAATCTCCTAGGACCCAACTGTACGAGTGCACCCAATCCAAATAGCCAGATAAAGCCTCCTCCTTTTCCATTAGACTTGCGACCCTCCAGCAAGCCTTCAGGACACGGAATGCCAGTCCCTCAAAGCCCCCTTCGCAAAGCCCTGGTCGCTTGGCTTTATGCTGCCGCCCTGATGCATCTGCTTGCCGGCATTACCCTGAGCTGGGCAGGCCATTCGGGCTTGCTCGATGGCTATCTGCAGAGCATCGAACAGGCCTTCTGGGGCGCCGCCGCAGTGCCCGCGACGGCCCGCGCACAGCAGGTATGGTGGCTGGCCTTGTTCGGCGCCACGTTGCAAAGCTACGCGCTGTACATGCTCGCCCTCGTGCACATCGGCAATCGACTGAAAAGCGCCATGCCTTGGGCCTGGATAATCGCCGGCATCCTGCTCTGGGCGCCCCAGGACATGTTGATTTCCGCCCAGGCGCGCGTCTGGTCGCACTTGTGGCTCGACAGTCTCGCGCTGCTACTGTTACTGCCGCCGCTGTTCTGGCTCTATCGCCACGACCGCCGCACCTCCCTGACTGACCACGCGCCGAGTGATTCAACGCATGCCTGACTTTTCCCTGCTGGACTGGGCCATCACGCTGTTGATCGCGCAGGCGATCCTGGGGGCGCTGGATACCCTGTATCACCACGAACTCACCGTCGCCTTGCCCTATCGCCACAGTGCTCGCCTGGAACTCTCCATCCACGCCCTGCGTTCGTGTTTCTACGGGATTCTGTTCCTGGGCATGGCGCACCTGGCCTTCCAGGGGACGTGGGCGATTGTCATTGGCTTGCTGTTCGCGCTGGAGATCGGCCTGACGCTCTGGGATTTCGTGGTCGAGGACCGGACCCGCAAGTTGCCCGCCATCGAGCGCATCATGCACACGGTGCTGGCGGTCAACGGCGGGGCGTTTTTCGCGCTGTACGGTGTGCAACTGGCGCAGTGGGCGAGTTTGCCGACCGGCCTGGTTGCGATCGATTTCGGCTGGCGCGGCTGGCTGCTGACCTTGTTCGCCATCGGCGTCACGGCCTCGGGGATTCGTGATGGGTTAGCGGCATTGCGCATGCAGCGTCAAGGCCGACCGGCCAATCCATTCGCGGGCGGTGCCTATAAGCGCGTGCTGGTGACGGGAGGCACCGGGTTTATCGGCGAGGCCCTGGTCAACCAATTGCTCGACGCCGGGCACACGGTCAGCGTGCTGGCCCGCGATCCCTTGAAAGCGGCCTATCTGTTCGATGGCCGTGCCCGGTGCCTGCGTTCGTTGGGCAAGCTGGGCCATGACGAAACCTTCGACGTTGTGATCAACCTGGCGGGCGCGCCGGTGGCCGGGCCGCGCTGGAGCCCCAAGCGCCAGGCGCAACTCATCGCCAGCCGGGTCAATACCACCGATGCGCTGATGACGTGGTTGAAGAACGCCCGGCATAAGCCCGTGTTGTGGATTCAGGCCTCGGCCATCGGTTTCTACGGCGTACGTGATGCCAGCGAGAGCCTCGATGAAAGCGCCACCCGGGGCGAGGGCTTCATGGCTGAACTCTGTGTGCGTTGGGAGGCTTCAGCGCTGCCCGCCACCGAACTGGGCGTGCGCCAGGTGGTGATGCGCCTGGGCGTGGTGTTCGGCCCCGGCGGTGCGCTGTTGCCGTTGCTGATTCCGTTTCGCCTGGGGTTCGGCGGGCGGATGGGCGATGGTCGGCAAATCATGAGTTGGGTGCACCGCGACGATGTCATCCAAGTGATCGCCCGTGCGTTCGATGACGAAAGCCTGAGCGGCACCTACAACCTGGTGGCGCCGGAAACCGTCAGTCAGGCGCTGTTCGCCGAGCGCGTGGGCAAGGTGCTCAAGCGTCCGGTGTGGTTCCACATCCCAGCCGCGCCGGTGCGTGCCCTGGCGGGTGAGATGGCCCAGTTGTTTTTCGACGGCCAGCGCGTGGTGCCCAATCGTCTCGTCGAGGCCGGTTATACCTTCCGTTACCCGACCCTCGACGCTGCCCTGCGCGACCTGGCCTGAGGACCGTCCATGAGCAAGCCCCGGATGTACCTGCTGGCCGGCAACGGTAGCGCCGCCGATTGGTGGGACGACGCGTTGCCGCATTTTCAACACCACGACGTGGTGCCGCTGGAATTGCCCGGCTTCGGCAACAACCCCCAAGCCCCTGGCGAGGACCTGACGGCCTACGCCCAGGCGTTGCTGGCGGCGACGGTCAAGGGCAGCGCGATCATGGCGGTGGGGGTGAGTGCGTTGCTGGTGCTGCATGCGCTGCAACGTCAGCCGGGACACTTTTGCCGCAGCGTGTTGCTGGCGCCGGTGGGCGCGTTTTTGTGGCAGCGACGATTGCCGGCGTTGATGTCGCCGTTGCCGATTCGCAAGACCATTCACTGGTTGCTCTCGAATAAGCCGACACTGTTTGCCCACAAATTCTCCCGCCAGACCTGGACGTCCGCGCAATACCAACGCATGGGCGCCGGGTATGCTCGCTGCCGCGCCTTTGTGCCGCTCTGGGATCAACTGCGTGCGGACACCGCGTTGCCACTGCTGGAATGGATCACCGACCCGGTCGAACTGGTCTGGGGTGATCAGGACAAGGTGCTGGGCGTCGCCCAAGCGGCGGCCTGGTCCGCCATTCTGGCCCGTGCCGATCTGACCATCAGCCTGAAACCCGGCTGGGGTCACTACCCGTGGATCGACTCCCCGGCCGAGTTCGCCGCATGGCTGGAGTCCGGCGAGCGTGGGTTCGTTGCGCACACCAAGGGTGGGCGCTTGTGCCTGGCGGAGCTGGCCGGGCAAGCGGTGCCTGCGGCGCTGTCGCTCAACGACTGTCATGATCCGCGCTTACCAGGTTTTTTGAAGAGCCAGCCGGAAGCTATCTGGGCCGTGCGTTCCTCCAGTTATGGCGAAGATCAGGCCGATGCGGCGAATGCCGGCCTGAGCACCACGTTCCTGCGTGAACCGACGCACAACGTGCCAGTGCGCATTGCCGAGTTGACGGCAGCGGGTGTCGAGGAAGTGGTGGTCCAGCGCTTCATCACGCCGCGGTTGTCGGGGATCGCCTTCGTGCGCCACCTATCCGTCGAGCTGGAGTGGGTCGAAGGTCATCTGGAGTCGTTGGCCGATGGTCAGGTGAGCCCCGAACGCGCGATCCTTTCCTGCCTCGGCGAGTCATGGAGCAGCGGCACATTCAAGCCCGCCCATGGCCTGACCGAAGACGTGCTGTGGCGTTTCCTGCAAGGCGTGCTGCGGGTCTTCCACTATGTGCCCGGCGACGTTGAATGGGCCTGGGACGGCACTCAGCTGTGGCTGCTGCAATACCGGCCGATCAGCGACTATGGCTGGCGCCGGCACCTGACCGCCGCCAACATCGCCGAGATCCTGCCGCCGCAACCCAGCGCCTTGGTGGAATACGCCCAGCGCCGTGCGGCGGCGAGCATTCCGGCGATCATGGCACGCTGGGATTCGCGGGTGTTGCAGGACAACGAGCCGTTCACGGCGGTGTTTGGCGGTGCGTCGTACATCAACAATGATTTGTTTCTCGCCCGACTGGCTGACTGGGGCATCAGCGCCAGCAGCTACGCGGGCGAGGTCGGCGGCGCGACACCGCACCTGCCTTGGCGGCCACTGCGCCTGTTGCGCTCGCTGCCGTTGTTCCTGCGCATGCAACGCATCGCCCGTGGGCATTTGCTGACGTTGGAAAACGGCTTGCGACGTTTTGACCGAGAGCTGCACGAACTGACCACACAAGGCATCGACGGCCAGCAATTGGCCGACTGGTTCACCCGCTTCTATGTGTTTGTGGTGCAGGGCAACCTGTGCATCGCCAGCGCCTTGGCCAGCAGTGGCGGCGACCTGTTGGGGCGACCGCCGACCGCCTATGACGACCTTGAACACAGCCCCCATCGCCTGCCCTGGGAGACCGACCCGGCGACGCCACGCCCAGCACCAACCGAGTTGCCCTTGCAGGCCTTTCCACAATGGCCCCTGGCGATTCGCCTGGCTCATTCGACCGGCCTGCCGGGCTTGCGTGGTTACTACCTGCAAGTGCGCGAATGGTATCGCGACAACCTGATGCGGATGTTCTTTCGCCTGCACCACGCCATGCCGACGGCTGACCGAGGGCATTGGTTCGCGCCGCACCCGGACATCCGTACCCGCGATGGCAGCTTCTGGCAGGACGGTCGTGAAGGCACCGAGCAGGCCAGCGGCTTCATGATTTATCCGGGGCAGGCCCAGGGGATTCTGGGCGAGGACATTTTGTTGGAAGACACCCTGGACCCTGGTCGCCATGCACACTATCAAAGCGCCCGGGCCGTGATTGCGCGAATGGGTGGGCGTTTGTCCCACGGCTCGACGCTGCTGCGTGAGTTGCGCAAACCCTCGGCGGTGCTGCCGCAGGTGGATGTGACGTGGCTGGGGCGTGAGGTGGTGTATCGGGATGGTGAGTTGACGTTGGTTGCTACCAATAGTCCGGCTTGATGGCGGGGGCTTTGTGCGTGGGCACTCGGTTGGGGAACTGGTGCGATTGGAGTTCGTCGCAAGTGACAACGCGGCGCATCCAATGGGCGTGCTCTTTTAAGGAGCCGGGCGCCAAGCGTTTAGATCCAGCCCGATAGGGGAGTACAACGCCGATTTTCAAGTGAGGATAATCTTCTCGAATAGCCCTCAAGGCTGGAGCCATGTCGGTGTCACCCGAAACCAGCACGAGCTGTTCGATACGCTTCTCCCACGGCAATGTTTCTTGTCTTGAGGCCGTGCGATACATGCTGATCGCAATATGAACGTCGGTTTCCTTTTCTTCCAGCTTCCAAATAGCGACCGTGTCCTGGCGTGAGGCCCCGATCTTCCTGCTGACAAAGCGAGGGGCGTTGGCGCGTTCGAGCTGATGGCGTCCGTAATGTACGGCGACTTTGCTGGCCTTTAGCGCGCGGACATATGAATCTTGAGCCTCTTTGGAAATGATTCCGCGCGTTGCCAGTTCCGGTTTGACGGAAGACGTGAAGTAATCAACGGACGCGAGTGAGCTCTGGGGATTCTCGACGTGGGCTATGTGTGTCAATAGCTGCGCCAGGTTCAGCCATTTGTAGGGCGTGCCGGCGAGCAACCCATAAAAAACGTTATAACCGTCAACGAAAAAAGCGGTGCGCACAAACTCAATCCCCAGAAACGAAAAAACCGGCCGAAGCCGGTGTTTTCACCCCAACGGCCAGAGAATTTAATCTCTGCGTACGAGGTTGAGCAGTGAGCGAATCCTAAGCCTGGGTTGACGCTACGTCAACCATGGGTAAATAAGCTCCGGCACCGGCGGACTGAGTTTTGTGTGCATTGAGGACGAAGGGTCAAGGCGTTTCTGGCTCGGTTTGTCAGCGATTATTTCAGCCTTTGTCCAACGGAACGGAAGCGGTTGAGTGACACAAATAATCCATCGCTCGGTACTGTTTTGAATGAACGGATTTTCCTAAATCACTGTGGGATTTATTACGGATATACCTCAGTAAAAAAACCAAGCGTTTTTACTGTTTTTCAGTTTTTTGAAACAAGAGTTTTCTCACTCCTGACCGCTACTCCCTTGACGCCCCCCACCGCTGTCGTAGACTCCGCCCATCCGTCAGGGAGTAACGGCATGGGACGTTTGAGTAGTTGGGTTGTGGGATTGACCTTTGTAACGTGCGGCGTGCAGGCGCAAACGCCTGTCGCGGACGATCCTCTGCTGGAAAGCGGTGTCACGGCCAGTGCGCCGAGTGGCAATGAGGCGCGTGGGGTGCTTCGGGCGCGAGACCAGGCGGTGCTGGCCAGCGAGTTGGCCGGACGCATCGTCGAGTTGCCGTTCAGCGAGGGCGAGTCGTTCAAGAAGGGCGATACCCTGGCGCGGTTCGATTGCTCGGCCTATCAGGCCCAGCTCAACGCGGCCCAGGCGGCAAGCCGGGGGGCCGGTGAAGAGCTGGCGCATAATCGGCAACTGGCGGCCCTGAAGTCGGTCGGACGTTTTGAAGTGTCACGGGCCGAAGCCCGGCTCAATGAAACCCAGGCTCAATCCCAGGTGTACCAGGTTCAGGTCAAGCGTTGCAGCGTCGTTGCGCCCTTCGACGGGCAAGTGGTGGCGCGCAAGGTCCAGCGCTATGAAAGCGTGGCGGCCGGCGCGCCGTTGCTCGATGTGGTCGACAACCGCACCCTGGAGATCCACCTGTTGGTGCCTTCACGCTGGATGGACCGGCTCAAGCCTGGCCAGCCCTTTACCTTCGTCCCCGATGAAACCGGC
Source organism: Pseudomonas sp. Van50 (assembly GCF_055390755.1). Lineage (NCBI taxonomy): Bacteria > Pseudomonadati > Pseudomonadota > Gammaproteobacteria > Pseudomonadales > Pseudomonadaceae > Pseudomonas > Pseudomonas sp. Van50. The sequence continues at coordinate 265,446 of NZ_AP024343.1, forward strand.
AAGCCGTTGCAAGCGACGGTCAAGCGCCTGGGCGCGCGCATCGACGAGGGCAGCCAGACCCTGTTGCTGGTGGCGAGCGTGCCGGATGCCAGCGGCCTGCTGTCCGGCATGAGCGGCACGGCGCGTTTCGCGGAGCCCAAGTGAACGCGCCGGTATCGGGCAGCGCCGAGCAGGTGTTTGCCCGCTTCCTTGACCTTGAACGCCAGACCCGGGCCGCACGAACGCCGGCACAATTGAGCTACAGCCTGGTCAATGACGGCCAGGCCCTGTTCGGCTTTCGTCATGCCGCGTTGTTGATCGCCGGCAAGGTCCAGGCGGTGACCGGCGTCAGTACCGTGGAGCCGAATGCGCCATTCGTGGCATTTGTCGAGCAGGCGGTGGCGCAGCTATTCAAACAGGGCCTGTTGAATCAGGCTCGGGTGATCGCCGCCGATGGGGTGAGTGAATCCGTCCGGGCGGACTGGCAAAGCCTGTCCGCCGGGCAAGTGTTCTGGTTGCCGTTGATCGATCATCAGGGCCAGGTATTCGGCGGTTTGTGGCTGGCCCGGGACTTGCCCTGGACCCCACCCGAACAAGTGCTGCTGTCGCAACTGGGGGACACCTACAGCCATGCGTGGCTGGCGCTGCAACCGCGCAAGCCGTGGCGCCTGCGTTGGACGCGCAAGCGCCAGGTCGCCCTGGTGGCGGTGTTGCTGCTGGGCTTGCTGATCCCGGTACGCCAGTCCGTGTTGGCCCCGGCCGAAGTGGTGCCGCTGGGCGGGCAGGTAGTGGCGGCGCCGTTGGATGGGGTGATCGCCGAGTTCCTGGTCAAGCCCAACCAGACCGTCAAGAACGGCGACCTGTTGCTGCGTTTCGAAAGCACCAGCCTCAAGGCCCAGGCCGATGTGGCCGAGCGTGCGTTGGGCGTGGCTGAGGCCGAACTCAAGGCCAATTCCCAGCGCTCGTTTGCCGACGCCGAATCCAGTTCGAAAATTGACTTGCTGGCCGCCCGCGTCGAACAGAAACGCGCCGAGCGCAACTACGCGCTTGAATTGCTCAAGCGCAGCGAAGTACGCGCCGAGCGCGACGGCATTGCGGTGTTCGCCGACGCCGAGCGCTGGCTCGGCAAGCCCGTGCAGACTGGCGAGCGACTGATGGAAATCGCCGACCCGAACCAGGCCGAGCTGCGTATTGAATTGGCGGTGGGCGACGCGATAGCCCTGGAGCCTGGTGCGCAAGTGGCGTTGTTCCTCGACAGCGACCCGTTGCAGCGGCACCTGGCCTGGCTCGAGCGCTCGGCCTATGAAGCGCAACCTACCGCCGCCGGGCAGTTGGCGTACCGGTTGGACGCGCGTTTCGATGCCACGGCGCCTCGCATCGGCCTGCGGGGCACGGCGAAGGTCTTTGGCGACCGCGCGCCGCTGGCGTTGTACCTGTTGCGTCGGCCATTGGCCGGCCTGCGCCAGAGCGTAGGCCTGTAGCATGGACTTGCCGAGCCTGCGGCCGGACCTGCAATTGTCCCCGGCGGCGCCGGACCCGGACGGTTCGCCGCAGTGGACCTTGGCCGATCCGGTGCGCGGGCGCTATTTCAAGCTTGGCGCGGCAGCAATGCGCATGTTGCGGCATTGGTCCCTGGGCGATCCGGAACAGGTGCTGCAAGCCGCAAACCGCGAGCCGGGCCTGCCGCTCAATGGCGAGTCGCTGGAGCAACTGCTGGGTTTCCTGCGCGGCCATGACCTGATCAGCGCGATGGACCCACAACAGCGCGACAGTTACCTCTTCAAGACCGCCGCACAACGCCAGAGCCTGTGGCAGATCCTGCTGCATCAATACCTGTTTTTTCGCATACCGCTGTGGCGCCCGGACGCCTTTCTCAACCGGGCCTGGCCCTGGTTGGCGCGGTTCGGCCCCGGAATACTGCGCTATGGCCTGCCGCTGACCCTGGGCCTCGGCATCTTCCTGGTGTCGCGGGACTGGCAGCGCTTCATCGCGACGTTTCCGCACCTGTTCAGCCTGGGCGGTGCGCTGGCCTTCGGGGCGGCGTTGCTCTTCGCCAAGCTGTGCCATGAGTTCGGCCATGCCTTCATGGCCAAGCGCGCCGGTTGTCGTGTGCAAAGCATGGGCGTGGCGTTCATGGTGCTGTTGCCGATGTTCTATACCGACGTCAGCGACGCCTGGCGGATCAACGATCGTCGCGCACGGTTGCTGATCGGTGCCGGCGGAGTCCTGGCCGAATTGCTGCTGGCGTGCATCGCGCTGCTGGCCTGGTCGCTGCTGCCTGACGGGCCGGCACGCACCGCGGCGTTCATGCTCGCCAGCGCCACCTGGATCACCACGCTGATCATCAATTTGAACCCTTTCATGCGTTTTGACGGGTATTTCCTGCTCAGTGATTTCTGGGCGGTGGATAACCTGCAGGGGCGGGCGTTCGCCCTGTGCCGCTGGCGCCTGCGCGAAGCCTTGTTCGGTTATGGCGCGGCGGCGCCGGAACCCTGGTCGCCGAAGATGCGCCGGCGTTTGCTGGTCTGGGGATACGGCTCCTGGCTGTGGCGGGCATTGTTGTTTTTCGGGATTGCCCTGGCGGTCTATCACCTGTTCTTCAAGGTGCTGGGCATTTTTCTGATGATGGTGGAATTGGTGTGGTTCATTTTTATGCCCATCGTGAGTGAGTGGCGGCAATGGTGGAGTCGCCGTGAGCAAGCCCGCGGTGGGCGGATGCTCCTGAGCGGCCTGGTGTTGCTGGCGTTGCTGTTGGCGTTGCTGTTGCCCTGGCGCAGTGCGGTGGAAGTGCCGGCCATGCTCGAGGCCGGGCGGGCCAGTGCCTTGCATGCGCCCGTGGCGGCACGGGTCAAGCAGGTGAATGTGCACGACGGCCAGACCGTGGCCCAGGGCGATGTATTGATTGAACTGGAATCGCCGGACATGACCTCGCGCCTGGCCATCGTGCGCCGGGAAATCCAGATCCAGCAGTTGCAGATGCGCCGTCAGGCCGGGCGCAGCGAAACCGCGGCTGACGCCGGCATCATCGAACAGCAACTGGCCGAAGCGGTGGCCGAGTACCGGGGCCTGGTGGCCCAGCGTGAACGGCTGTTGTTGCGTGCGCCCCATGCCGGCCAGGTGCGCGACGTGTTGCCGCAACTGTCGGTAGGGCGCTGGCTGTCACCGACGCAGGTGCTGGCGCGGGTGGTGCAGACCGATTCGCGGTTGCGCGGGTACCTCACCGAAGCCGAGCTTTGGCGGGTCGGGCCGGGCGCAACGGGACGGTTCATCGCGGACGATCCAATGCACACGTCGATTGCCGTGCAGTTGAATGAAATCGACACCAACGGCGTGGCCTGGGTCGAACAACAAGCGTTGACGTCCGACCACCATGGGCCGATTGCGGTGCGCCGCGATTCGCAGCAACGGGCCGAGCCGGTGCAGGCTCAGTACGGTGTGCGGCTGAGTGCAGTGGACGACGCGTCCGCTCCGGTGCAGCCGCTGCGTGGCGTGGCGGTGTTGCAGGGCAAGGGCGAGTCGGTGTTGGGAGCGGCCTGGCGACGATTGGCGGCGTTGGGTGTCAGGGAAAGCGGGTTCTAGTCCTAGGGAGCGAGCATGGATTCAGTGGCGGCAGAGGGATTGGTGGTGCGTCCATCGCGGGTCAGCGATGGTCCGTTCCTGCAGGGCCTGTACCAGGCGGCGCGGCCGGACCTGCAATGGATCGACGGTGACCCCGAACAGGTGCAGCAGGTGATTGCCCAGCAGTTCCAGGTGCAGGAGCAAGGGTTGGGCGAGAACTTCCCCGACGCCATGCATTACGTCGTGGAAAAACTCGGCACCGCGATCGGTGCCTTGAGCACGGATTTCGGCCCCAATGAAATTCGCGTGCTGTACCTGGCGTTCATCCCCCAGGCGCGCGGGCAGGGGTATGGCCGGGCGGTATTGCAAGGGGTACAGAAAGCCGCGCAACAGATCCGTTGCCCGGTGGCGACCGTGGTCTGGGCCAGCAACCCCCATGCGCGCCGGCACTACCTGGCGCTGGGCTTCGAAGTGCAAGAGCGCAACCCGGCGGCGGAGCGGTTGGTCTGGTATCCAAAAGGCAACTGAACAGTGCCTGACTTGCCACCTGTTCAATGTGGGAGCGAGCTTGCTCGCGATGAGGGCGGTAAATCCAACATGGATGCAAGCTGACCGTCCGCCATCGCGAGCAAGCTCGCTCCCACAAGGGATCATCAGTCTTTAGTTAAACGCGATGTAGAAATATCCCAGCGCCGGATCCCGTCCCATGGGCGGTATCCGTGACACGAACACCCCCTCGATCTTGCCCAGTTCCGGTACCTCCAGCCCGCAGAGGCCGTCCACGAACGCGGTGCTCTCCAGGCTGTTGAACTCGACGCTGAAGGGCATGCGCTCGGTGCTCGGCATCTTCGCCCGAGGTGTTTCTTCAAGGGTTTCGAAGCGCACCGGCAGGCAGCTGCCATCGGGCAGGATCAGGCTGCCGGTCTGGCCCAGCAGCGGTTGGAAATGGCGGCTATGAACCTGTTGCAGCATGTCGACACTCCAAAGGCCGGAGGACCGCAGCCCTCCGGCGGTTCATCAGTTACGGGACGGAAAGTAGCCTTGAAGGGCGATGCTGAAGTTGATGGCCAGGAAGGGGTTCATGACGGCCAATGGCATTCCGTTGCCCGCCGGGGAAATCGTGCCGCTGACGGTCGTGCTGACACCTTGCAGCGGTACTGGCGAGGCACCGATCTGGTCGGAGTAGATCGCCGCCGAGCCTGGCCCGGTGCCCGAGGTGCCGATGAATGAGTTGGTGGCCGTGGGAGTGTTCACGGGATTGCTGGCCGGGTTCGCCAGTTGCAGGGTGGTCGAGGCGGTGACGCCCGAGAGGGTGTGGGTGTGGAGGGGCAGGTTGTTCAGCGTCGGGGTGACGTTTTCGGTGCCGGAGATCTCGCCGATGACGCGCGGGGTCAGGCCCAGGCCGTTGCCTTGGCCCAAGGGCAGGCGACCTTGCAGGTTGGGTAGCATGAAGGTGGTCTGGCCATTGCCTCCGTACGTCACGCCGATCAAGGCGAACAAGGTCTGGTATTGAGAAAGGGAAAGCGTCTGCCCGTTGCACAGGGCCCAGTCCCTGGGGGCAAAGTTAAAGGCGAATGACTGGATAGTGCCGATGAATACTTCCATAGATTCCTCATCCTTCAGGTGATTGGGTTTTCGCAATGCCCGGCGCGTCAAAGGACAAGAGTGCGATCAGCCCGACTCCTTTACTCCCTGGCCTGGTCACGCACGGCTGAGCGTAGACCGGGATGTTTGATTTTGCCGAGCGAAGCGGGCGGAAAAATCTCGCGAATCGGCTTAATCGATTCAGGTTCACGAGGATTTCTACCGTCCATCTTTATTTTTAGCCTAGGTGAATCTGATATCAAAGTACTACTAGGCGAAGATTATTTCATCGGCTACGCTTGGCGCTACAAAAGGACTACAAAACAGGTGAAGGGATTGCCGCAGTTTCACTTTATTTCCGGTTTACCGCGCTCAGGCTCGACCCTGCTTTCTGCCATTTTGCTGCAGAATCCGCGCTTTCATGCCGGCATGACCAGTCCCGTCGGTTCGCTGTTCAGCACCGTCCTGCAGCAATGCAGCGCCGGCAGCGAGTTCGGTTCGGTGATCGACACCGACCTGCGCCGCCGCCTGTTGCGTGGCCTCTTCGATTCCTACTACGCCGACAAAGCCGATAAACCGGTCATCTTCGACACCAATCGCCAATGGTGTGCCCGTTTGCCTGCCCTGCAGGACCTGTTTCCCCAGGCCAAGACCATCGCTTGCGTGCGCAACGTCGCCTGGATCCTCGACAGCCTGGAGCGCCTTTATCGCGCCAATCCGTTCGAGAACACCAAGCTGTTCAATGACGATGACGAGCGCAACACCGTCTACAGCCGCTGCGAAACCCTGGCCCAGCGCAATCGCCTGGTGGGGCTTGCCTGGACGGCGCTCAAAGAGGCCTATTACGGCGAGAACGCCGAGTCGCTGCTGATCGTTGACTACGATCTACTGAGCCAGGCCCCCGAGCGGGTCATGCGCCTGGTGTACGAGTTCATCGGCGAGCCCTGGTTCGAGCACGATTTCAATCACTTGACCTACGACGCACCGGCCTTCGACCAGGCCCTGGGCGTTGCCGGCCTGCACAAGGTCAAGCCCAAGGTCGCGCCGCAAGCCCGGCGGACCCTGTTGCCGCCGGATCTGTTTGAAAAGTATGCCGAGTTGTCGTTCTGGCGCGATGGGTCCGCAAGCGCCGCCAATGTCATTCGTATGAAATCCGACGCCGCTGTCAGCTGACAGCGGTTTTTTTCATTTGCGTTCAAGAAGTTCGAGTCCAGGTGATCGTCATGTGGTGGAGCAAAGGCAAATCGCGGGTAACCGAGGGCGCACAGGCCCTGGCATCGCCAATGATCATGTCCCTGGAGCCGCGAATGCTGTTCGACGGCGCGGTGGCGGCAACCGTGGCCGATGCCGCGCAAGCAGACGCGCAACCCAATGCCGAGGCAGCCAAGACGCCCACGGCGGACCAGCCGGCCGACACTCATGCGCCCCAAGGCCAGGTCGATGCCACCCAGGCTGCCGTTCCGGGCAAATCCGTGGTGTTTGTCGATTCCCGGGTCAAGGATTCCGCCAACCTGCTCGAAGGCGTGGCGCCCGGGACCCAGGTGGTGCAACTGGATGCCACCAAGGACGGCCTGCAACAGATCGCCGATTACCTGGACACCCACCAGGGCATCAGCTCGGTGCAGATCATCGCCCACGGCAACGCCGGTGATTTGTGGCTGGGCAACAGCTACCTGTCGGCGGACAACGTCCAGGCCCGCAGCGAAGTACTGGCGCAGATCGGCCAGGACATGAACGCCGGCGGCGATATCCTGATCTACGGCTGCTACACCGCCGAAGGCGAGCGTGGCCTGAGCCTGGTGGATTCATTGGCGCAGTTGACCGGCCGTGACGTGGCCGCGTCGAACGACCGCACGGGCCTGGGCGGTGACTGGGACCTGGAAATCGCCACCGGTAACATCGAAAGCGCCAACGTGCTGTCGGCCAGTGCCATGAGTGAATACCAGTGGGGCCTGGCCACCTGGACAGCCACCAACAATGCCAACTCCGGCGTGGGCTCCCTGCGCGCCGCCCTGGCTTCCGCCCAGAACGGCGATATCGTCACCTTCAACAGCAGCATGACCGTCGCCTTGACCCAGGTGCTGGTGGTGAACAAGAACGTCACGATCGACGGCGATCTCAACAACGACAACGTCGCCGATGTCACCCTGGACGGGCAGTTCCGCACCCAGGTGATCAACGTGACGGCCGGCACCACGGCCACCCTCGATGGCTTGGTGATTACCCGCGGCGTTGTGTCGGGCAACGGCGGTAACGGTGGTGACGATGCGCTGGTGGCCAAGGGCGGCGGGATCAACAACGCGGGTACCTTGACCCTGCGTAACGTCACCGTCACGGCTAACGTGGCGGCGGGCGGTGGTGGCGGCGGTGGTGTGACGCCGGAATACGCAGGTGGCGGTGGCGGCGGCGGTGGCGCGCTCGGCGGCGGGATCGGCGGGCGTGGCGGCGATACGCTCAACTCCTCAGGTTCCAACGGCTCGGCCAACCAGGGCGGTGCCGGTGGCGGCTTCTTCAACATCGGTGGCCGTGGCGGCTCCGCGACCGGCGGTACCGGCGGCGCTGTCTATGCCGGCTACAGCACCGGTTCCTCCGGTGGCACGGCCAGCAGCGGTGGGTTGTCCATCGGCGGCGGCGGTGGTGGCGACGGCTATAACGACATCGGTGGTGCCGGCGGTGGCGCGGTTGGCGGTATCTACAACGACACGGGCGCAACCCTGCGGATCATCGGTAACTCGGTCATCTCCAACAACATCGGAGCGGGCGGTGGTGGCGGTGGCGGCGGTGCCGGTGGTGGCTACACCCAGGCGGGCGGCGCCGGTGGCGTGGGTGTCGGTGCTATCTGGAACAAGGGTTCGATCCTGATCACCGCGGCCAACTTCGCGGCCCTGGCCGGCAACGTCGGCGGCAGCGGTACCGGTGGAACGAGTGCCGGCACGGCAGGTGTCTCGCCGAGTTCGGTGGCCAACGTCTATGGCGATGGCGGCACCATCAATACCAACTACACGCCGGACGAAACGCCGCCCACCGCGACCGTCGTCGTAGCCAACACCAACCTGAATTCTGGCGGCACGTCGCAGGTGACCATTACCTTCTCCGAGGCGGTGACCGGGCTGACCGCGGCGGACCTGACCGTGCAGAACGGCACCGTCGGCACGCTGACCAGCGGCGACGGCGGCATCACCTGGACCGGCACGCTGACGGCGGCAAGCAATATCGCCGATACCACCAACATCATTACCTTGAACAACACCGGTGTGGCGGACCTCGCCGGTAACGCCGGCGTGGGCACCACCGATTCGAACAATTACGTGGTCAACGACACCGTGGCACCGACGGCGTCCATCGTGGTATCTGACACGGCCCTCAGGAGCGGCGAAACCTCACTGGTGACCATCACCTTCTCCGAGGCGGTCAGCGGGTTGACCACGGCTGACCTGACGGTGGCCAATGGCACCCTCAGCGGCCTGAGCAGCAGTGACGGCGGTATCACCTGGACAGCAACCCTGACACCCGACGCCGCTGTTACCGACACCACCAATCTGGTGGTGCTGAACAATACCGGTGTCGCAGACCTGAGTGGCAATGCCGGTGTCGGCACCACCAACTCCAACAACTACGCTATCGACACCCTGCGCCCGACGGCCACTATCGTGGTCGCCGACACGGCGCTGAGCGCCGGTGAAACGTCCTTGGTGACCATTACCTTCAACGAGGCGGTGAGCGGTTTCACCGTCGCAGACCTGACGGTGGCCAACGGTATAGTTACCGGGCTGAGCACCAGCGACGGTGGTATCACCTGGACCGCAACCCTGACACCTGACGCCGCTATCACCGACACCACCAATCTGGTGGTGCTGAACAACAGCGGCGTTGCCGACCTGTCCGGCAACGTCGGTACCGGCACCACCGACTCGAACAACTACGCCATCGACACCCTGCGCCCGACCGCCACGATCGTGGTGGCCGACAACGCCCTGAACATCGGTGAAACCTCCCTGGTGACGATTACCTTCAGCGAGGCGGTGACGGGTTTCACCCTGGCCGACCTGACCGTTGCCAACGGTTCTCTGAGCGGACTAAGCAGCAGCGACGGTGGCATCACCTGGACCGCGACGCTCACCCCAAGTGCTAGCACCACGGACGCCACCAACCTGATTGTCCTGGCCAATACCGGCGTACTGGACGCGGCCGGTAACGCTGGCACCGGCACCACCAGCTCCAACAACTATGCCGTCGACACCGCGCGCCCGACCGCGACCATCGTCGTCGCCGATAACGCCCTGAGGGTCGGCGAAACGTCCCTGGTGACCATCACCTTCAACGAAGCAGTGACCGGTTTAACCACCGCCGACCTGACGGTCGCCAACGGCACCCTGACCGGGCTGAGCACCAGCGACGGCGGTATCACCTGGACCGCGACACTGACCCCGAGCGCCAGTACCAGCGACGCCACCAACCTGATCACCCTGGATAACACCGGCGTGGCGGACGCTGCCGGCAACGCCGGCAGCGGTACCACCGACTCCAACAACTACGCCATCGACACGGCGCGCCCCACCGCCACCATCGTCGTCGCCGATACCGCCGTCGCCCTAGGCGAAACCTCGGTGGTGACCATCACCTTCAACGAGGCGGTGACCGGCTTCACTCTGGCTGATCTGACGGTCGCCAACGGCAGCCTGAGCGGGCTGAGCACCAGCGACAACATCACCTACACCGCGACCTTCACCCCGAGCGTTGGCACCAGCGATGCCACCAACCTGATCACGCTGAACAACACGGGCGTCGTGGATGGGGCGGGCAACGCTGGCACCGGCACCACCGACTCCAACAACTACGTCGTCGACACGCTGCGCCCCACCGCGACCATCGTGGTGGCCGACAACGCGCTGAGCGTCGGCGAAACGTCGCTGGTGACCATTACGTTCTCCGAGGCGGTCAGCGGTTTCGACAATTCGGACCTGATCGTGGCCAATGGCACCCTGAGCGCCGTCAGCAGCAGCGATGGCGGCATCACCTGGACCGCCACGTTCACCCCGGCCCTGGGGGTCAGCGACACTTCCAACGTCATCACCCTGAACAACACCGGCGTCAGCGATGCCGCGGGCAATACCGGCACCGGCACGACCAACTCCAACAACTACCAGGTCGACACCAACGTACCGACGGCGACTATCGTGATTGCCGATACCAGCTTGAGCATCGGCGAGACTTCAGTGGTTACCGTGACCTTCAACTCGGCGGTCAGTGGGTTCGACAATGCAGACCTGACCGTCAGCAACGGTACCCTGAGCACCATGATCAGCACCGACGGCGGCGTCACCTGGACGGCCACGTTCACGCCGAGTGCGAGCATTTCCGATACCAGCAACGTGATCACCCTGGACAATACCGGCTTGATCAACGGCGCGGGCAACGCAGGTGTCGGCACCACCGATTCCAACAACTACGCGGTCGACACCGTGCGCCCCACCGCGACTATCGTGGTGGCCGACCCAACCGTCGCCATTGGCGAAACCTCGCTGGTGACCATTACCTTCAGCGAGGCCGTGACGAGCTTCACCCTGGCTGACCTGACCGTGGCCAATGGATCCCTGAGCGGGCTGAGTACCAGCGACAACATTACCTTTACCGCGACCTTCACCCCGAGTGCGGGAGTCAGCGACAGTACCAACCTGATCAGCCTCAACAGTGGTTCGATCGCCGATGTGGCGGGCAACATCAACACCGGCACGGCGGATTCGAACAACTACGTTGTCGATACCCTGCGTCCGACCGCGACCATCGTAATGGCCGATAGCAACCTCAGCGTCGGCGAAACCTCACTGGTGACCATCACCTTCAGCGAGGCGGTCAGTGGTTTCGACAATTCGGACCTGAGCGTGGCCAACGGCACCCTGAGCGCCGTGAGCAGCAGCGATGGCGGCATCACCTGGACGGCGATCTTCACCCCGGCCACCGGCACGCGGGACGCCACCAACCTGATCGTCCTGAACAACAGCGGCGTGAGCGACGCGGCCGGCAACGCCGGTACCGGCACCAGCAACTCCGCCAACTACACCGTCGATACCCAAGTGCCGACGGCGACCATCGTGGTGGCCGATACGTCCCTGAGCATCGGTGAAACCAGCCAGGTGACCATCACCTTCAACGAAGCGGTGAGCGGTTTCGACAACAGCGACCTGACCGTCAGCAACGGCACGCTGAGCAACGTGTCGTCCTCCGACGGCGGCGTCACGTGGACGGCCACGTTCACACCGAGTGCGAGCATTGCCGATACCAGCAACCTGATCACCCTGGACAATACCGGTGTCGTCAACGTCTCAGGCAACGCTGGCGTCGGCACCACCGATTCGAACAACTACGCGATCGACACCGTGCGCCCGACCGCGACCATCGTCGTCGCCGACACCGCCATCGCCGCGGGCGAGACCTCGCTGGTGACCATCACCTTCAGCGAGGCCGTGACGGGCTTCACCACTGCCGACCTGACCGTCGCCAACGGGACCCTCAGTGGGCTGAGCAGCAATGACGGCGGCATTACCTGGACCGCGACCTTCACGCCTGCCGCTGGCATCACTGACTCCAGCAACCTCATCACCCTCGCCAATGGCGGCGTCGCCGACCTGGCGGGCAACGTCGGCAGCGGCACCACCGATTCGAACAACTACAGCGTCGACAGCCAGCGTCCGACCGCCACCATCGTGCTGAGCGATTCGGTGCTGAAGCCGGGTGAAACCGCCCAGGTGACCATCACCTTCAGCGAGGCGGTAACCGGCTTCAGCAACGCTGACCTGAGTGTGGCCAACGGCACCCTGAGCGCCGTCAGCAGCAGCGATGGCGGCCTGACCTGGACCGCGACGTTCACACCAACCCTGGGCGTGACCGACGCCACCAACCTGATCAGCCTGGATAACACCGGCGTAAGCGATGCGGCTGGCAACACCGGGACAGGTACCACCGATTCGGCCAACTATGCGGTCGAGACGCAGGTACCGACTGCCACGATCGTGGTGGCTGACAGTGCCCTGCAAATAGGGGAAACCTCACAGGTCACCATAACCTTCTCGGAAGCGGTCAGCGGTTTCGACAACACTGACCTGAGCGTGAGCAACGGCACGCTGAGCAACGTCTCGTCCTCCGATGGCGGCGTGACCTGGACGGCGACGTTCACCCCGAGCGCGAGCATTACCGACACCAGTAACCTGATCACCCTGGACACCAGCGGCGTGGTCAACGCCTCGGGCAACAGTGGTGTCGGCGTGGTGAGCTCCAACAACTACGCGATCGACACGGCCCGTCCTGGCGCGACCATCTCCCTGGGCGATACCACCCTGGGCATCGGCCAGAGCACCACCGTGACCATCACCTTCACCGAGGCGGTGTCAGGTTTCGACTTGTCGGACCTGAGCGTGGCCAATGGCGTGCTGTCCAACCTCGCCAGCAGCGACGGCGGCCTGACCTGGACCGCGACCCTGACGCCCACCGCGGGCGTCAGCGATGCCACCAACCTGATCCTGCTGGACACTGGCAACGTGCAGGACCTCGCCGGCAACGTCGGGGCAGGCATTGCGATCTCCAGCAACTACGCACTCGATGCCTCCCGGCCGACAGCGACCATCGTGGTGGCCGATCCGAACCTGACCGTGGGCGAGACGACCCAGGTCACCATCACCTTCAGCGAGGCGGTGAGCAATTTCGATCTGTCGGACCTCAGCGTCACCAACGGCGAGCTGACCAACTTGACCAGCAGCGACGGCGGCAGGACCTGGACCGCGACGTTCACGCCCACGGTGAACCTCACTGACCCGAGCAATTTCATTGCCCTGGACACCAGCAACGTCAACGACCTGACCGGCAACACCGGGGCCAGCGTGGCGGTGTCCAACAACTATGCGATCAACACCGTGGTACCCAACGATGTGAAGCCGCCGCCGGAGTTCCTGACGTCCGACCCGGTCACGGTTACCCCGCCGTCCGAGGTGCCGCTGCAACCGATCGTCTTTACCCCGCCGACCGGCAACCTCGGTTCGCCGCTGGGCTTCCCGCCGCTGTTCGAGCAGCGGGACGTGGGCGGTGGCCTCAAGCCGATTGGGGATATTTTCATCAACCGGGGCCAACTGGCGCCTAGCTATATCGCTCAGGTGTTCAGCAACGATGCCTCTGGCGATGGTTCTGGCCAGGGGTTCCTGGGCTTTGGCGGGGGCGATGGCGGGGTGTTCGGCAGCAGCACGCTTTCGACCCTGTTCACCCAGGACTCCGCTTCCGAGGGCGACTCGATGGATGCCTTCGGCAGCCAGTCGATGCAGGGTGGCGATGTGTCCCAAGGGCTGCGCGGAATGTTCGGCGCACCGACCTTGGGCCAGCAGCTGCAACAGCTCAAGGATACTGAACAAGGTCAGGTCGACAGCCTGGCAACGGCGTTACGACAGGTCGGCATCAGCCAGGCGCAGGCCTGAATTCTAAAAAATATTGGGGCAGCCAGGGGCAATCCAGGGAATGAATAGAAGTCAGAAGTTATTCGGTATGAGTTTGCTGGCGCTGGTGGTGAGTGGATGTGCGGTCACCAGCGAGCCGATCGATCGCAGCGTCAGCGAACAGCGCGCTCGAACCGATCTGCAGAATATGTACAAGGATCAGGAGCCGCTGAGCGGCCCACTGACCTTGCACCAGGCCATGGCCCGGGCGGTGAAGTACAACCTCGAAGGTCGCTTGAAGATCATGGAGGAGGCCCTGGCCAAGCGTCAGTTGGACCTGGCCAGTTTCGACATGCTGCCACGCATGGCCCTGGACGCCGGGTATGTGGGCCGCAACAACGTCAACGCCTCCAGCAGCCAGAGCGTGGAAACCGGTACCCAGTCCCTGGAACCGTCGACCTCCCAGGACCGTGACCGTGAAGTGGCGGACCTGACCATGGTCTGGAACGTGCTCGATTTCGGTGTCAGCTACATCAGTGCCAAGCAGGCCGGGGACCAGCGCCTGATCGTGCAGGAACGCCGGCGCAAGGTGATCAACACCATCGTCCAGGACGTGCGTTCGGCCTACTGGCGCGCCATGGCCGCCGAGCGCCTGCTCAAGCAGATCGACAGCCTGATGGCCCGGGTCGACGCGGCGCGTGGCAACAGCCAGAGCATGAGCGAACAGCGCATCGGCGACCCGGTGCAGGCCCTGGGTTACCAGCGCTCGCTGATCCAGGCCACCCGCCAGCTTGAAGAACAGCGCCGGGCGTTGTCCCTGGCCAAGACCGAACTGGCGACCCTGATCAACTTGCCCCTGGGCACCGAGCTGACCCTGGCGACCCAGGATGAATACACCATCCCGGAACTCAAGGTCGACCTGGCCCGTCTCGAACAGGAAGCCCTGGCCAGCCGCCCGGAACTGCGCGAGCAGGATTACCAGACCCGCATCACCGCCGCCGAAACCCGCAAGGCCATGCTGCGCCTGCTGCCGGGCCTGGAGTTTTCCGCCGGCGGACATTACGACAGCAACTCGTTCCTGGTGGAGCAGGGCTGGGCTGACTATGGTGTGAAAGTCACCTGGAACCTGTTCAACGTGATCTCCGCCCCGGCGGCCATCGACGTGGCCAAGGCCGGTGAAGAAGTCGCGTCGGCGCGGCGCCAGGCGATGTCGATTGCCGTGCTGGCGCAGTTGTACGTGGCCAACGCCAACTATCGCGAAGCCCTGCGCCAGTTCAAGACCAGCCAGCAACTGTCGGACATCGACGGGCAGATCGTTGGCCAGTTGCGCAGCCGTCACCAGGCCGCAGGCATTGGCGAACTGGACCTGATCCAGGGCGAACTGAACACCCTGCAGGCTGATCTGCGCCGGGACCTGGCTTATGCCGACCTGCGCAACGCCTACGGTCAGATCTTCGCCAGCGCCGGCCTCGATCCAATGCCGAACGAAGTGCAATCGACCGCAGTGCAATCGATCGCTACGGCGCTGGCGAACCGCGAAGCGGCCTGGGCCCAAGGGAACATCAACGTGCCAATGGCCGCCGTGCCCCAGTAACGGGCCTTGGGCATGACGCGCCCGGCGTTTTCCCGGCTGCCAGTGGCGGTGAACCTGCCGTTGCTGTTGCAGGCACTGGCGGCCATTGACGACGCGCGCTGGCAAGGGCATTTCAACAGTGCCTATTACAGCGGCGACTGGAGCGGGGTGGCGCTGATTTCGGCGGCGGATGCCGTCACCGAGCTGTCGCCCGGGCGCGGTCAGCCAAGCCAGCGTGAGCCTTGGCTAGCGGACGGTCGCTGGCGTGAGGCGTTGCGCGACTGGCCCCTGGAGATCGTCTCGGCCCGGCTGCTGCGGCTGGGGCCTGGTGGGTGCATTCACGAGCATCGTGACTACGATCTGGGCGGGCCGGACGCCGACCTACGCCTGCACGTTCCGTTGCTCAGCCCACCTGACGTGGACTTTTTCCTGGATGAACAAATCATTCCGCTGACGGCCGGCGAGTGCTGGTTTCTCGACCTGGCGCGGCCTCACCGGGTGGTTAACCGAAGTGCTCATTCGCGGGTTCATCTGGTGCTCGATTGTCGCCCCGGGCCGTGGCTGGCCCAGCAGATTACCGATGGGCTGCCCACCACGCCCGCCGCGGGCGTCAGGCAAAGCGACTTCGCCCGTTTTCAGCAGCGTGTGGAAAGCGATCCTGAACTCGCCCGTACCTTGCAGAGCCTGCACGACCTCGACGCTTTCATTGAGTCCAGCCTGGCGCTGGGGGCCGAACGAGGGCTTCATTTCACCCGGGAAGAATTGCGGGCCGCGATGCGCAACGGTCGCCAGCAGTGGAGAAACCCGTGGAAGACCTGAACCTGCACGGTTGGTTGCCGATCCGCCTCTGGCAAGAGGCCGGACAGTGGTGGGTCGATTGGTGCTGGTTCGGCGACGCGCGACTGTCACAGCCGTTCTTTGGCGATGCGGTGGAAGACGCCCTGCGCCTGCCCTTCAACCAGGCGTTCCGCCGCCGGACGCCCTTGGGCGCACTCAGTCAGTGGCAACGACAATCCCCGGGACTTGAGCCCAGCGCATTCATTTTCCATGCCTCCCGTTGTGGCTCGACATTGATCAGCCAGATGCTCGCGCAGTTGGACGACCATATCGTTATCTCGGAACCGCCACCGCTGGATACGCTGCTGCGCAGTGATTTGCCAGCGGCCGAGCGGTGTGTGGCACTCAAGGGCTTGATGTCGGCCTACGGGCAGCGCCGCCGAGGTGTGGAGCAACGCCTGGTGGTCAAGCTCGACGCCTGGAACATCGGTGAACTGCCGCTGCTGCGTGAGTGCTTTCCCGACACACCCTGGCTGTTCGTGTACCGCGACCCCTTGGAAATTTCGGTCTCCCACCTGCGGCGTCCCGGCATGCACATGGTGCCGGGGATGATCGGGGCGACGGTCCTGGACGATGGATTGCCGTTCGGCAGCCAGGAAGATTTCATCCCGCGGCGGGTGGGGCGGCTGTTGGGAGCCGGTCTGGAACACTGCCGGGCATTGGCTGGGATGGCGGTCAACTACACCGAACTGCCCGAGGCGATGACGGGCAGGTTGGCGGCGTTGTTCGGCCTCGATGATGAGCAATGCGAGCAAGTGTTCGCCACGGTGGGGCAGCATGCCAAGCAGCCGGCGCAGGCGTTTGTCGGCGACAGCGAGGACAAGCGCCGGGAGGCTTCGGCGCTGTTGCGGGAGCGGGTCCTGCGCTGGGCGCAGGGGCCTTACGAAGCGCTCGAGTGTCTGAGAAGGTCTTGAATTCAGGAGTGTCCTGTGGCGAGGGAGCTTGCTCCCGCTGGGCTGCGTAGCGGCCCCAAGATCTTGCGGTTGCTGCGCAACCGAGCGGGAGCAAGCTCCCTCGCCACAGGGGCACGCTTGTGCCTTGTCTAACCCATCACGGCTTGTTGGGCGACAACTCCGCCATCCCCTTGAGCAATTCGATCGGCAAGGGGAAGACGATGGTGGAGCTTTTATCCCCGGCAATCGAACCCAGCGTCTGCATGTAGCGAAGTTGCATGGCGCCTGGCTGGCGCCCGAGCATTTCGGCGGCCTGCATGAGTTTTTCCGAGGCTTGCAGCTCGCCTTCGGCGTGGATCACTTTGGCCCGGCGTTCCCGCTCGGCCTCGGCTTGGCGGGCGATGGCGCGGATCATGGATTCGTTGAGGTCCACGTGCTTGATCTCGACGTTCGCCACCTTGATGCCCCAGGCGTCGGTCTGGGCGTCGAGCACTTGCTGGATGTCACCATTCAATTGCTCGCGCTCGGCCAGCAGTTGGTCCAGGTCATGCTTGCCGAGGACTGCGCGCAACGTGGTCTGGGCCAGTTGGCTGGTGGCCATGAGGAAATTTTCGACCTGGATGATCGCCTTCTGCGGGTCGAGCACACGGAAATACAGCACCGCATTGACTTTCACCGAGACGTTGTCCCGGGTGATCACGTCCTGGGGCGGTACGTCGAGGACAATGGTGCGCAGGTCGACGCGGATCATCTGCTGTACCACCGGAATCAGCAGGATCAACCCCGGTCCCTTGACCTGCCAGAACCGTCCTAGCTGGAACACAACCGCGCGTTCGTATTCGCGCAGGATCCGGAATGTCGCTCCCGCCAGCGCGATCACCAGCAGCAACAGCAGCACAAAACCGATTTGCATGCCCATCTCATACCCCTCCGGAGTCAGCGGCGGCCACTTCCAGCAGCAAACCCTTGCGGGCGATGACCCGCACCGCTTGCCCAGGCCGCAGCGGCGTCGCGCTTGCCACTTGCCAGCGTTCGCCTTCCAACTGGACCCAGCCATGATGATTGTTGCCGGCCTGCAACGCGGTCACCGCCGTGACGCTGCCCAGCAGTCTGGCATCGCCGCTGATGGGTTGGCGCGGCCGCGTTTTCAATGCACGGACCAGCAGTGCGAGCAACAGCAAGGCACTGATCAGGCCCAGGCCGAGCATCAGCGGAACCGGTACATCGGCGTTGGTCAGGATGACCGCGCCAATCACACACAAGACAATGCCACCCAGCCCCGCGACGCCGTAATTGGGCAAGGCTGCCTCGAAGACCAGCAAGGCCACGCCAACGGCGATCAGCCAGAAACCCAGGGGATCGGTGCCTGGCGGCATGAGGCCATCGGCGCCGAACGCGGCTCCGCTGATCGCCAGCAGCGCAACCGTCAACCAGTGAATGTTCACGGGATCCTCCGCAACGTGTCGTCGTCGGGATGTTATTCAAAGTCTAGTCGAGTCGGGGGTTGATTGAATTTTGATCAGTCTGGCGGTCGGCGAGGGGCTAGACTGCCTAGGAACAACCCCGTCATCCACTCATGTCCAGGAGCCCCCTATGGAACCGCCGATCCACACCCTTCGCGCATTGTTCAAGCAACTGGGCTTGCCCGATGACGCCATTGGCATTGATCAGTTCATCGCCACGCATTCACCCCTCAAGCCCGGATTGCACTTGGCCGATGCGTTTTTCTGGAATGAGGGCCAGCGGCAAATGCTGCGCGAGGAAATCCTCGAGGATGCGGACTGGGCGGAAGTGATAGACCAGTTGGATGTGTTGATGCGCAAGGGGCGTAGCGAGCGACCTGCCTGAGAGACCTGTGGGAGCGAGCTTGCTCGCGATGGCGGTATGTCTGTTACATCAATGTCGACTGACCGTTCGCTATCGCGAGCAAGCTCGCTCCCACAGGGGATTACCTGTTATTCGTTTTAAGTATTAACAAATAGCTTCTTATTCCTTAAATAATATAGCTCTCCTCCCTATACTCGTCCGGGAACAGACACGCAGGAGAGCACCCATGCGCAACGAATCGATTCGCTACCTGATTGTGCCGGGCTGGCAAGGATCGCCGGAAAATCATTGGCAAACCCACTGGCAGAACAGCCTGCCCAACAGTGCCAGGGTCGAGCAGGCCGACTGGGTGACGCCTCGGCGTGAAGACTGGGTCGCGGCGCTGGCCGAGGCCGTGGCCGCTGACAGCACGCCGGTGATCCTGATTGCCCATAGCCTGGGTTGCATCACGGTGGCCCATTGGGCCGCCACCGCGCCGGTGCAGTTTTTGCGGCAGGTGCGTGGGGCGTTACTGGTGGCGCCGGCGGATGTCGAGCGGCCAGCCTGCGTCCCGGCGCTGCGCAACTTCGCGCCGATTCCCAGCGATCTGTTGCCGTTCCCAAGCCAAGTGGTCAGTTCCGACAACGACGACGCCGTGAGCGCCCCACGCGCTCTGGAACTGGCGCGCAACTGGGGGGCCGAGGCCGGAATCCTGGCCGGGGCGGGGCATATCAACGTGAAGTCCGGCCACCAGCGTTGGGAGCAGGGTTTCGCTTATCTCTATCGTCTGCAAAACCGCATGGAGCATCACGCCCTGCGTCGCGCCTGAATTTTTAGCGCCCCCCGTCTCCCGGCGGTCTGGGGCGGGAGCCTGCCATGAGTTTGCATGAAACCTTCGGTCAGCCCTTGCTGACCTTTCCCGATGCGGAAAAAAGCCCCCTGAGCATTCGCGCCAAGGCGCTGGTGTTTGTCGACCCCCGTTCACGGCAGTTGCGCCAGGAGTTGGAGCAACTGGCGCCCCGTGCGATCTCGGTGCTGATACGCGGCGAAACCGGTAGCGGCAAGGAACTGCTGGCCCGGCATATCCATCGCGAAAGCGATCGCGGCGGATTGTTTGTGTCGGTCAACTGCGGCGCCATCAGCCCGACCTACGCCGACGCCGAACTGTTCGGGTATGCCGCCGGCAGCTACAGCGGCTCGGCCAGCAGCCGGGCCGGTTGGTTCGGTTCGGCCAACGGCGGCACCCTTTACCTGGATGAAATCGGCGATTTGCCGCTGCCGATCCAGATCAAGTTGCTGGCGGCCCTGGAGAACCACGAAGTCACCCGTGTCGGCGCCCACCAGCCCAGTCCGGTGGATGTCCGCCTGGTCGCGGCCACCAGCATCGACCTGGCGCAAGCGGTGGCAGCCGGGAAATTCCACGAACGGCTCTACCACTACCTGGGCGAAGGCCGACTGGAACTGCCAGCCCTGCGTGAACGGGTGGGCGATATTCTGTCCCTGGCCGAATACTTCCTGGGCATCTACAGCCAGCGACTCGGCCTGGCCGTGCCGCTGATCAGTGAGGCGGCGCAGCATGCCCTCGAACAGCACAGTTGGCCGGGCAACACCCGCGAGTTGGAAAACGTCATTCATTTCGCATTGCTGGTGAGTACGGGCGAGGAAATTTTGCCGGAGCATTTGAATTTGCCGCCCCAGCCTTCAGTGCCGGAACTGATCGAGCAGCAAGTGGCGCAGGTCATCGCAGGGGGATCGGAAGGTGAGCGTGCCGCACTCAAGGTGCTGCTCAGTCGATTGGGCTCGACGCTGTAAGCGTGGCTGACCCGCTCTTGTGGCGAGGGCGCTTGCTCCCGCTGGGCTGCGTAGCGGCCCCAAGATCTTGCGGTTGCTGCGCAACCGAGCGGGAGCAAGCTCCCTCGCCACAAGAGCGGTGTTAGCTATATGAGAAAAATGAATATGAACTTGAACAAAAGATATTGTTAAGGAATAAAAAATATCGGTATTGTCCGCATCACGCCAGCGATAGCACTTCACTGGCACACCCTCATTTAGCCGTCGTCCATGACGACTGTGATTTTCGATAAGGACACTGCATGAAAAAGGTTCTGTTGTTCACCGCATTGGCGGCAGCCCTGACGTCGGGCCTGGCCCAGGCCGCAGAGAAACTGGTGGTGGCCGCCACGCCGGTGCCCCACGCTGAAATCCTCGAACTGATCAAGCCAACCCTGGCCAAGGAAGGCGTGGACCTGGAAATCAAGGTCTTCACCGACTACGTCCAACCCAACGTGCAGGTTGACCAGAAACGCCTGGACGCCAACTACTTCCAGACCCTGCCGTACTTGAAGAACTTCAACGAAGGCAAAGGCACGAACCTGGTGACCGTGATCGGTGTTCACGTCGAACCGTTCGGTGGCTACTCCAAGAAGTACAAGACGCTGGCTGACCTGCCAGACGGCGCGACCATCGCGCTGCCCAACGAAGGCAGCAACAGCGGCCGTGCGCTGATCCTGTTGCAGAAGGCTGGCCTGATCGAGTTGAAAGACCCGAAAAACGCGTTGGCGACGCCGAAAGACATCGCCAAGAACCCGCGCAACTTCAAGTTCAAGGAGCTGGAATCGGCCATGCTGCCGCGGGTGCTGGACCAGGTCGACCTGGACCTGATCAACACCAACTATGCCTTGGAAGCGGGTCTTAACCCGGCCAAGGATGCCTTGGTGATCGAAGGTTCGGATTCGCCTTACGTCAACTTCCTGGTGGCCCGTCCGGACAACAAGGACAGCCCGGCCATCCAGAAACTGGCCAAGGCCTTGACCAGCCCTGAAGTGAAGGCGTTCATCGAGAAGAAATACAGCGGCGCGGTATTGCCGGCGTTCTGATTCGCGCGGTACACCCTTTCATGGTTTCAAACGCCGACGGCTGATACAGCGTCGGCGTTTTTTACTGTGGGAGCTTGCTCGCGATGACGGTTCATCAATAAACACTGATGTGACTGACAGGCCGCTATCGCGAGCAAGCTCGCTTCCACAGGGGATGGATCAGGTCTCCCCGCTCTTCAACGCCCTGCGCAACGCCATCAACAATTTCAATATGTCCTGCGGTTCCAGTCGCTGCGGCACGTTTACGTCAGCCATGTTTTCTTCCTTGTAATGGTGAGGGGGGATGGCGAAAAAGATCCTCCCTGCGGCGCAAGGAAAATAGTCGTCTTTGTTCTTCGCGGCAAATCCGGGGATAGTTTTTTGCGTGATATCAATATGCTTTAACGGTATTTAAATTACAGTTCTTATGCCATTAAAGTCAGTGCCTGCCGAGTAGCTATCCGCTGCCCATGGACCGCACGACCGCCGCTTACCGAGCGGCGTCCAGGATGTTCAATGAACTTCGATTACGCTTTTATCCTCAGCACCCTCCCGGCGTTTCTCAAGGCCGTGGGCGTGACGCTGCAAGTTGGCCTTATCGCCATCGCCACCTCGCTGCTGGTGGCGCTCGTGAACGCAACGATCCTGGTGTTGCGCACACCTTACCTGCAACGCCTGGTGGGGCTGTATGTGGAGCTGGCCCGCAACACCCCGCTGCTTATTCAGTTGTTCTTCGTCTACTTCGCCTTGCCGGCGCTGGGCATCAAGGTGTCGGGGTTTGCCGCAGCGATCATCACCATGACGTTCCTGGGAGGCGCCTATCTCACGGAAGTGCTGCGGGCGGGCGTGGACGCGGTGCCCCAGGCGCAATTGGAATCCGGCCGTTCCATCGGCCTGTCCCACGGGCAGTTGCTGCGCTACGTGATCCTGCCGCAGGCCGGGATCCTCAGCTTGCCGTCGCTGTTCGCCAACTTCATTTTCCTGCTCAAGGAGACCACCGTGGTCTCGGCCGTGGCGGTGCCGGAGATTCTCTACACCACCAAAAGCTACATCGCGCTCTACTACAAGACCTACGAAATGCTCGCCGTGCTGACGCTGATTTGCGTGCTGCTGTTCTTGCCGCTGTCGCTGCTGCTCAGCCGCCTGGAAAGGAGGCTCCAGCATGGCCAGTTCGGGTCTTGAGTTGCTGTGGGTGTCGTTGCCGCAACTGGGCAAGGGCGCCGCGCAAACCTTGTCGATTTCCTTCCTGAGCATCGCCCTCAGCACTGTGGGCGGCGTGCTTTATGGGGTGTTGCGGACGTTGGGTGTGAAAGGCGTGGATGTCGTTCTGCGGGTCTACCTGGAGTTGTTCCGGGCGATCCCGGTGCTGGTCTGGTTGTACCTGCTGTTCTTCGGCCTGCCGATCTTTTTCGGCTTGAGCCTTCCAAGCTTTTGGTGCGCGGTCCTGGTGTTGTCGTTATGGGGCGCAAGCGAGGTGGGTGAAGTGGTACGCGGTGCATTGCATTCGTTGCCGCGCGGCCAGCGCGAGGCGGGCTTGTCCATTGGCTTGAACGGTCTGCAACTCTACGGCCATGTGTTGTTGCCGCAAGCGCTCAGACGCATGACACCGCCGACCATCAACGTCTACACGCGCATCATCAAGACCAGCTCCCTGGCCGTGCTGATCGGCGTGGTGGACGTGATCAAGGTCGGCCAGCAGATCATCGAGCGCACCTACGAGTCCGTGCTGATCTACGGCGCGCTGTTCCTGTTTTTCTTCTTTATCTGCTACCCGCTTTCGGCCGCCTCCCGCGTGCTGGAGCGGCGCTGGACGCAAGCATGAGCGCATTGATCGAGTTCAAGGGTTTCAACAAGTTTTTCGGCGAACAGCAGGTGCTGGATGGCATCGATCTGCAAGTGCAGTCGGGCGAAGTGATCGTCATCCTCGGCCCCAGTGGTTGCGGAAAAAGTACCTTGCTGCGTTGTCTCAACGGGCTGGAGGTGGCCCACAGCGGCAGCTTGGCATTCGCCGGTCGCGAGTTGCTGGACAAGGGCACCGACTGGCGCGAAGTGCGGCAGCAGATCGGCATGGTGTTTCAGAGCTATCACTTGTTCCCGCACATGAGCGTGCTCGATAACCTGCTGCTCGGCCCGGTCAAAGTGCAAAAGCGCGACCGCCGCGAAGCACGCGCACAGGCCGAAGCCTTGCTGGCGCGGGTTGGGCTGCTGGACAAGCGCGATGCCTTTCCACGTCAGCTCTCCGGCGGCCAGCAGCAACGCATCGCCATTGTGCGTTCGCTGTGCATGAACCCCAAGGTCATGTTGTTCGATGAGGTCACCGCCGCCCTCGACCCGGAGATGGTCAAGGAAGTGCTGGAAGTCATCCAGGGCCTGGCCCGCGAAGGCATGACGCTGTTGATCGTCACCCACGAAATGGCCTTCGCTCGCGCCGTGGCTGACCGCATCGTGTTCATGGACGCCGGGCGGATCCTTGAACAAAACCCTCCCGAGATTTTCTTTACGAACCCGCAAACCGCACGAGCGCAGCAGTTCCTGGAGAAGTTCTCCTACGTCGCCGCACTACCCAAAACGACTCAAACAAAGGAACTGGAACTGTCATGAAAACTGCCAAGTCTTCTCTGCTGCTACTGCCGTTGCTCGCCGCCGCTTTGCTGGTCGGCTGCAATAAAACCGAAGAACCGCCGAAGCCGAACGTGGCCAGCCCAAGCGCTGCGTCGACCAGCTATCTGGACAAAATCAAGGCGCGGGACAAATTGATTGTCGGCGTCTTCACCGACAAGCCGCCGTTTGGCTTCGTCGATGAGGCGGGGCGTTATGTCGGCTTCGATACCGACATCGGTCGTCGATTCGCCAAGGACCTGCTCGGCGATGAAAACAAGGTCGAGTTCGTCGCGGTCGAACCGGCGAGCCGGATTCCGTTCCTGCAAAGTGACAAGGTCGACCTGATCCTGGCCAACATGACCGTGACCCCGGAGCGCAAGGAGGCGGTGGAGTTCACCAACCCGAACCTGAAAGTCGCGGTGCAGGCGCTGGTGCCACAAGCCAGCGCGGTGAAAAGCCTCGATGACCTGGCGAGCCGCACCACCATCGTCACCACCGGCACCACGGCGGACATCTGGCTGACCAAAAATCACCCGGACTGGAAGCTGCTCAAGTTCGAGAAAAATTCCGAGTCCTTGCAAGCTCTGGCCAACGGGCGTGGCGATGCCTATGCCCAGGACAATCTGGTGCTGTTCAGTTGGGCCAAGCAGAACCCCGGCTATCGCGTGCTGGAGCAGACACTGGGCGCCGAAGCGCCGATTGCACCGGCGGTGAAGAAGGGCAATATCGAGTTGCGTGATTGGGTCAATGCCGAGTTGGCGAAGCTGGGTGAAGAGAAGTACTTGCTCAAGCTGTACGACCAATACGTGCGCAAGGAACTGAGCGATGACACCAAGCCGGAGAGTGTGATTGTCGAGGGTGGCAAATGGCAGGGGTGATTCTCTGAGGGGTGTGTAGACCTTCAGCGCGCCTTCGCGAGCACGCTCGCTCCCACAGGGTTAATTGTGTGGGAGCGAGCTTGCTCGCGATCCGGTTTACAGGCACCACTCAATCCGGCCAGTGCCACGCTGGCTCATCCAGCGCCCGCTGCCCGACGATCCCGGTCTGTCCAAGGTCTTTCTCCAGCACGATGCAATTGCACTGCTCATCCTGTTCCAGGGCGGCGATCAGGCGCGTGGCGTGGGACACGACCCAGACCTGGCAATTTGCCGAGGCGCGGATGATCAACCGCGCCAGGGCCGGCAACAGGTCCGGGTGCAGGCTGGTTTCCGGTTCGTTGAGCACCATCAGCGAAGGCGGTCGTGGGGTGAGCAGGGCGGCCACCAGCAACAGATAGCGCAGGGTCCCGTCCGACAGTTCGGCGGCGGACAGCGGCCGCAGCAGGCCATGTTGTTGAAACGCGATGGCGAAACGTCCGCCTTGCAGTTTCTCGATGTTCAGGCGGGCACCGGGGAACGCGTCGCCGATGGCGGCATGCAGGGCTTCGTCTTCGCCGATTTCAAGGATGGTCTGCAGGGCCGCGGCCAGGTCACGTCCGTCGTGGTGCAGCACCGGCGTGCGGGTGCCCAGTTGCGGTTGGCGCACCGGGGCGTCGGCGTCGCTGCGAAAATGGTCATAGAAGCGCCAGCGACGGATGAACTCGCGCATCTGCAGGACCTCCGGCGAAGTGCGCAGGCTGCCGACCTGGTCGAACAGGCTGTCGAAGGTGGGCGTGTGCTGGGCCAGCACATCCCAGGAACGGCCTTCGCGGGCACGAATCATCGGCCCATTGCGGTCCACCAGCAGGCTGGCGGGCCGAAACACCGGGCCGGCCCAGATGCATTCGCGCTTGATTTCAGGGTCCAGCGAGAACGCTGAACTGCTGGGCTCCGGCAAGCCCAGGGCGATCGAATAGCTGAAGTCTTCCCCGGCGAAACCCAGGCGCAGGCGCTTGGTGCCCTGGCGCACAATCGCCTGGACCGGCACCTCGCCGTTACACATGCGGCGGCTGATTTCCTCCGGGCCGGCCCAGAAGGTCGAATCGAGTCCGCCTTCACGGGCCAGGGCATTGACCACCCCACCCTGGGCCGTCTCGGCCAGCAGGCGCAGGGCACGGTACAGATTGGATTTGCCGCTGCCGTTGGGGCCGGTGATCAGGTTCAGCCGGCCCAGGGGAATGACCAATTTATTGATCGAACGGTAGTTGGCCACCGCCAATGTCTTGAGCATGAGCAGACTCCTGCTGCATGGGTTCGTAGGAGCTGTCGAGCGAAGCGAGGCTGCGATCTTTTGATCTTTCGCTTGAGATTCAACTGTCAGGGGAAAGATCGCAGCCTCGCTTCGCTCGACAGCTCCTACAGGAGGCGATCAGTTTGCCTGATTTGCTGCACCCATTGTATTCGCGGAACCCTGTTCTAAGCTCACAGTCGTATCGTCACTGGTACGTCCGTACAACGCAAAGGAGTCTGCATGACTGGTCCCGGAATCAAATGGGTTATTGGTTTGGGCGTGTGTGCATTGTTGACGGGGTGCGGTGATAAGAAGCCCGAAGAAAAAGCCCTGCCACGGGTTTTCGTGCAGCAAGCCGTGCCCAGTGAATACGCAGCCTCGGTGACCTTGACCGGCGATGTCCAGGCGCGGGTGCAGGCCGATCTGTCGTTTCGTGTGGGCGGCAAGATCATCGAGCGCAAGGCCGATGTCGGTGACCGGGTCTCGGCCCGGCAAGTGCTGGCCCGGCTCGATCCCCGGGACCTGCAGACCAACGTCGACTCCGCCGAGGCCCAGGTGGCCGCCGAGCAGGCGCGGGTCAAGCAGAGTGCGGCGGCGTTCGTACGCCAGCAGAAACTCCTGCCCAAGGGCTACACCAGCCAGAGCGAATACGATGCGGCCCAGGCTCAACTGCGCAGCAGCCAGAGTGCGCTGGCCGCCGCCCAGGCCCAGTTGGCCAACGCCCGTGAGCAATTGAGCTACACCGCGCTGATTGCCGAGGCACCGGGCATCATCACCGCGCGCCAGGCAGAAGTCGGCCAGGTGGTGCAGGCCACGGAGCCGATCTTCAGCCTGGCCCGGGACGGCGAGCGCGACGCGGTGTTCAACGTCTACGAATCGCTGTTGAGCGAACCACCGTCGGACCCTGCAATCACCATCAGTCTGCTGGATGATCCCGCCATCAAGACCACCGGCACGGTACGCGAAATCACTCCCGCGGTGTCTGCCCAGACCGGTACCGTGCAGGTCAAGGTCACCCTCAATGATCTGCCCGAAGGCATGCGCCTGGGGTCGGTGGTCAGCGCCACGGCCAAGTCCGCCGGCAAGACCGCTTTCGAGCTGCCTTGGTCGGCCCTGACCAAGAACCTCAGTGAGCCGGCCGTATGGCTGGTGGACGGCGAGGGCAAGGCGCAGCTGCAAACGGTGACGGTCGGCCGCTACCTGACCGGCAAGGTCATCATCAGCGACGGCCTCAAGGGCGGTGAGAAAATCGTCACTGCGGGCGGGCAATTGCTGCACCCCGGCGTAGGCGTCGAGATCGCTGAAGACACTTATGGAAAATCCAAGCCGGGAGTCCAGCCATGAAGCGTTTGTGGATGGTCTCGGCCGGCCTGTTGCTGGCCGCTTGCTCCAAGGAAGAGGCGCCGCCCGAACCGGTGCGCCCGGTGTTGTCCGTTGAGGTCCGGGCCCTAGACCAGCAGGCACTCGGGCGGTTTGCCGGGAATATCCAGGCGCGATACGAGAGCAACGTGGGTTTCCGCGTGCCAGGACGTATCGCCAGCCGCAACGTCGATGTCGGTGCTGAAGTGAAGAAGGGCGACTTGCTCGCCACGCTCGACCCCACCGACCAGCAGAACCAGTTGCGCGCCTCCCAAGGCGACCTGGCGCGGATCGAGGCGCAGTACATCAATGCCCAGGCCAATGCCCGTCGCCAGCAGCAATTGTTCGACCGTGGCGTTGGGGCCCAGGCGCAACTGGACATCGCCCAGACCGATCTGAAAACCACCGGCGCCTCTCTCGAACAGGCCCGGGCCTCGGTGGAGCAGGCCCGCGACCAGCTCAACTACAGCGAGCTGCGTACCGACCACGATGCCGTCGTCACGGCCTGGAATGCCGAAGCGGGGCAGGTGGTCACCGCCGGCCAACAAGTGGTGACCCTGGCCCGTCCGGACGTCAAGGAAGCGGTGATCGACCTGCCGGCCGGGCTGGTCGAGCGCCTGCCCACGGACGTGGTGTTCGAGGTCGCGGCGCAATTGGACCCGACGATCCACACCAGCGCCATCGTGCGCGAGATCGAACCCCAGGCCCAGAGCGCTACCCGCACCCGCCGCGCGCGCCTGACGCTGACCGACACACCGCCAGGTTTTCGCCTGGGCACGGCCATCAGCGTGACCCTGAGCTCGACCATCGAACCGCGCATCGAGCTGCCGCTCAGCGCCCTGCAAGAGATCGACGGCAAGGTGCGCATCTGGCTCATCGACCCGCAGAACCAGACCGTCTCCCCCGCGAAGTCCGGATTCTCGAACGCTCCAATGACGCGGTGCTGGTGGCCAACGGCATCAAGGCCGGCGACCGCGTGGTCAGCGCCGGCGTGAACAGCCTCAAGCCGGGGCAGAAAGTGAAACTCGACGAGGACGCACGATGAAAGGGCCTTTCAACTTATCCGAATGGGCCCTGCGGCATCAGTCGTTCGTCTGGTACCTGATGTTCGTGGCGCTGTTGATGGGCGTGTTCTCGTACATGAACCTGGGGCGGGAGGAAGACCCGTCGTTCACCATCAAGACCATGATCATCCAGACCCGCTGGCCGGGCGCGACCCAGGAAGAAACCCTCAAGCAGGTCACCGACCGCATCGAGAAGAAACTCGAAGAGCTCGACTCCCTCGACTACGTCAAAAGCTACACCCGTCCGGGCGAATCGACGGTGTTCGTGTACCTGCTCGACACCACCGGGGCCAAGGACATCCCCGAGATCTGGTACCAGGTACGCAAGAAGATCGACGACATTCGTGGCGACTTCCCCCAGGGGCTGCAAGGCCCGGGTTTCAACGACGAGTTCGGTGACGTGTACGGTTCGGTATACGCCTTCACCGGCGACGGTCTGTCGATGCGCCAGTTGCGCGACTATGTGGAGCAGGTGCGCGCCGAGATTCGCGACGTGCCCGGGCTGGGCAAGGTGGAAATGCTCGGCGAACAGGATGAAGTGCTGTACCTGAACTTCTCCACGCGCAAACTCGCTGCGCTGGGCATCGATCAGCAGCAGGTGGTGCAGAGCCTGCAGTCGCAGAATGCCGTGACGCCGGCCGGGGTGATCGACGCGGGGCCGGAGCGGATTTCCGTGCGTACGTCCGGGCAGTTCCAGTCGGAAAAAGACCTGGCCAACGTCAACCTGCGGCTCAATGACCGGTTCTATCGACTGGCCGACATCGCCGACATCAGCCGCGGTTATGTCGACCCCGCCACACCGATGTTCCGCTTCAACGGCACGCCGGCCATCGGTCTCGCCATCGCGATGAAGAAGGGTGGCAACATCCAGGATTTCGGCAAGGCGCTGCATTCGCGCATGAACGAACTGACCGCCGACCTGCCGGTGGGCGTTGGCGTGCACACCGTGTCGGACCAGGCCGAGGTGGTGGAGGAGGCCGTCGGCGGCTTTACCAGCGCCTTGTTCGAGGCGGTGATCATCGTCCTGGTCGTCAGCTTCATCAGCCTTGGCGTACGGGCCGGGCTGGTGGTGGCCTGTTCGATCCCACTGGTGCTGGCGATGGTCTTCCTGTTCATGGAATACAGCGGCATCACCATGCAGCGGATTTCCCTCGGCGCGTTGATCATCGCCCTCGGCCTGCTGGTGGACGACGCGATGATCACCGTGGAGATGATGGTCACGCGCCTGGAAAAAGGTGACAGCAAGGAGCAGGCCGCGACCTTTGCCTATACCTCGACGGCGTTCCCGATGCTCACCGGGACCCTGGTGACTGTCGCCGGTTTCGTGCCCATCGGCCTGAATGCGAGTTCCGCCGGTGAGTACACCTTCACCCTGTTCGCGGTCATTGCCGTGGCGATGCTGGTGTCGTGGATCGTCGCGGTGCTGTTTGCCCCGGTGATCGGCGTGCATATTCTCAGCACCAACGTCAAACCTCACAGCGCCGAGCCGGGGCGGATCGGCCGGGCGTTCAACGGCGGCCTGCTGTGGGCGATGCGCAATCGCTGGTGGGCCATTGGCATCACGGTGTTGCTGTTCGTGCTGGCGGTGTTTTGCATGCGCTTCGTGCAGAACCAGTTCTTCCCTTCCTCGGACCGACCGGAAATCCTGGTGGACCTCAACCTGCCGCAAAACGCCTCGATGGACGAGACCCGCAAAGCCGTCGACCGCCTGGAAGCGACCCTCAAAGGTGACCCGGACATCGCGCGCTGGAGCACCTACATCGGCGAAGGCGCGATTCGCTTCTACCTGCCGCTGGACCAGCAATTGCAGAACCCCTACTACGCGCAACTGGTGATCGTCAGCAAGGGCCTGGAGTCGCGCAACGCCCTGACCGAGCGCCTGCAAAAGCGTCTGCGCGAGGATTTCGTCGGCATTGGCAGCTACGTGCAGGCCCTGGAAATGGGCCCGCCGGTGGGCCGGCCGATCCAGTACCGGGTCAGCGGCAAGGACGTCGACCAGGTGCGCAAGCACGCCATCGAGCTGGCCACCGAGCTGGACAAGAACTCGCACATCGGCGAAATCATTTACGACTGGAACGAGCCGGGCAAGGTCCTGCGTATTGATATCGCCCAGGACAAGGCGCGGCAATTGGGCTTGTCTTCCGATGATGTGGCCAGGCTGATGAACAGCATCGTCAGTGGCTCGCCGGTGACCCAGGTCAACGACGATATCTACCTGATCGATGTGGTCGGCCGCGCTGAAGATGCCGAGCGCGGTTCGCCGGAAACCCTGCAGAACCTGCAGATCGTCACCCCGAGTGGCACCTCGATTCCGCTGCTGGCGTTTGCCACGGTGCGCTATGAACTGGAGCAGCCGTTGGTGTGGCGTCGTGATCGCAAGCCGACGATCACCATCAAGGCCGCGGTGCGCGACGAGATCCAGCCCACCGACCTGGTCAAGCAACTGCAACCGGACATCGACAAGTTCGCCGCCGGCCTGCCGGTGGGTTACAAGGTCGCCACGGGCGGCACGGTGGAAGAAAGCAGCAAGGCCCAAGGGCCGATCGCCAGCGTCGTGCCGCTGATGCTGTTTCTGATGGCGACCTTCCTGATGATCCAGCTGCACAGCGTGCAGAAACTGTTCCTGGTGGCGAGCGTCGCGCCCCTCGGGTTGATCGGCGTGGTGCTGGCGCTGGTGCCGACGGGCACGCCCATGGGCTTCGTGGCGATCCTCGGGATCCTGGCCTTGATCGGCATCATCATCCGTAACTCGGTGATCCTGGTGACCCAGATCGATGAATACGAACGTGACGGCTACGAGCCCTGGGATGCCGTGGTGGAGGCCACCGAACACCGGCGCCGGCCGATCCTGCTCACGGCCGCCGCGGCGAGCCTGGGGATGATCCCGATTGCCCGGGAAGTGTTCTGGGGGCCGATGGCCTACGCGATGATCGGCGGGATCATCATCGCCACCCTGCTGACGCTGCTGTTCCTGCCGGCGCTGTATGTGGCCTGGTACAAGATCCGCGAGCCCAAGCGCGATTGACCGTCATTGCGACGAGAACGGCCATGCACTGCTGACGAGAGTTGCCATGCACTGCTTCTGTGGCGAGGGAGCTTGCTCCCGCTGGGCCGCGAAGCGGCCCTATAAGGGCTGCTGCGCAGCCCTATCGCGAGCAAGCTCGCTCCCACAGGGATCCTCAGTGAGCACATATTCTGCGAGCAAAAGAGAACCACTGTGGGAGCGAGCTTGCTCGCGATGAGGCCAGTCCGGTCACCCTGGCCTTTTACTTGCGCAACAACCGCAACCCATTGAACACCACCAACAAACTCACCCCCATGTCGGCAAACACCGC
The DNA here is from genome assembly GCF_055390755.1 of Pseudomonas sp. Van50. Classification (NCBI taxonomy): domain Bacteria; kingdom Pseudomonadati; phylum Pseudomonadota; class Gammaproteobacteria; order Pseudomonadales; family Pseudomonadaceae; genus Pseudomonas; species Pseudomonas sp. Van50. Next base: position 297,455 of record NZ_AP024343.1, read on the forward strand.
CATCCACATGGTGGCAAGCCCGGCGAAGGTGACCCCAAGGAAAATCGCCTTGATCACCAACGCCAGGGCAATGTTTTGCTTGAGGATGCTGGACGTCTGCCGCGACAGGCGAATGAACGCTGGAATCTTGCGCAGATCATCGTCCATCAGCGCGACGTCGGCAGTCTCGATGGCCGTGTCGGTGCCGGCCGCCGCCATGGCGAAGCCGATTTCCGAGCGGGCCAGGGCCGGGGCGTCGTTGATGCCGTCGCCGACCATGCCGACGCGGTGACCCTGGGCATACAGCGCCTCAATGGCTTGCAGCTTGTCTTCCGGCAACAAGTCGCCCCGCGCCTGATCCATGCCCACCTGCGCGGCAATCGCTTCGGCGGTGTGGGCGTTGTCGCCGGTGAGCATCAGGGTCTTGATGCCCAGGTCGTGCAATTGCCGGATGGCTTCGCGGCTGGAGTCCTTTACGGTGTCGGCCACGGCAAACAGCGCCAAGGGGCCTGTAGCGTCGAGCAGCAGCACCACCGACTTGCCTTGTTTTTCCAGGGCGAAGAGTTTTTCTTCCAGCTCGGGAGAGCACAGGCCGAGGTCTTCTACCAGGCGGTGATTGCCCAAGTGATAGGTCTGGCCGCCGATGTCGCCGCGCACGCCGCGTCCGGCAAGCGCCTCGAAGTTATCCACAACCTGCGGGGCCAGTTGCTTATCCACCGCCGCATTGGCAATCGCCCGGGACACCGGGTGGTCGGAACGGGCGGCGAGGCTGGCGGCCAGGGCCGGGGCGGTGCTTTGCACTGTCGGGTCGAGGGCCACGTAGTCGGTTTGCACCGGTTTGCCGTGGGTGATCGTGCCGGTCTTGTCCAAGGCCAGGTAGTCGAGCTTGTAGCCGCCCTCCAGGTACACGCCGCCCTTGACCAGGATGCCTTTGCGCGCCGCGGCGGCGAGGCCGCTGACGATGGTCACGGGCGTGGAAATCACCAGCGCGCAAGGGCAGGCGACCACCAGCAGCACCAGCGCCCGGTAGATCCAGTCGAACCACGCCGCGCCCATGAACAGCGGTGGGATGACGGCCACGGCCAAGGCCAGGGCGAACACCGCCGGGGTGTAGATTTTCGAGAACTGATCGACGAAACGCTGGGTCGGTGCGCGGGAGCCCTGGGCTTGCTCCACGGCGTGGATGATCCGCGCCAGGGTGGATTGGTCGGCCGCCGCGGTCACGGTGTATTCCAGTTCGCCGGCCTGGTTGATGGTGCCGGCGAACACTTTGTCGCCAACGGTTTTCTCCACCGGCAGGCTTTCGCCGGTGATCGGTGCCTGGTCGAGGGTGGAGCGGCCGGCGACCACGTCACCGTCCAGGCCCACGCGTTCGCCGGGGCGCACCCGCACCCGCGCACCCAGGGCAATGGCCTTGACCTCTTGCACCTGCCAGCTGCCATCGGCCTGTTGCACGGTGGCCTGTTCCGGGGCCATCTGCATCAGGCCACTGATGGCGTTACGCGCCCGGTCCAGGGATTTGGCCTCGATCAGCTCGGCCACGGTGAACAGGAACATCACCATCGCCGCTTCCGGCCATTGGCCGATCAGCACGGCACCGGTCACGGCGATGCTCATCAGCGCATTGATGTTCAGGTTGCGGTTCTTCAGGGCGATCCAGCCCTTCTTGTACGTACCCAGGCCACCGCTGAGGATCGACACCAACGCCACCAGCGCGACCACCCAGTTGGGCGCGGCATTGGTGAGATGGATCAGCTCGGCGCCCAAGGCCGTCACGCCGGACAGCGCCAACGGCCACCAGGGTTTGGCCGGGGCGGGCAGGTCGTTGGTTTGCGATTTCTGGCCCGGGGTCAGCGGGTCGGCCTGCATCCCTAAGGACTCGATGGCCTGGATGATCGGCGCGTCGCTGGGCAAATCGTGAGTCACGCCCAGCACACGGTTGATCAGGTTGAATTCCAGTCGCTGCACGCCTTCGAGCTTGCCGAGCTTGTTCTGGATCAGTGTCTGTTCGGTGGGGCAGTCCATGGCTTCGATGCGGAAACTGCTCAGCCGCGCACCGTCCGTCGGCGTTTTGCCGAGGTTGACCACCGCTGGCGCCGCTTTCGAGGCGCAGCAGGAATGCCCGTGGTCATGGCCGTGCTCGGGTTTGTGGGTGTGAAGGGAATCGCTCATCGGGTGACGTCCGTGAAAAGTGCCTGTTGCGCAGTAAAGACCCTGTAGCCACTATAGGGTCAAGCACCTATTTCGGAGGCCGCATCATGAAGATCGGAGAACTGGCGAAAATCACCGACTGCCAGGTCGAAACCATCCGCTATTACGAGCGTGAGGGCCTGCTGCCGGAACCGGCCCGCAGCGACGGCAATTACCGCGTCTACACCCAGGCCCATGCCGAGCGGCTGACGTTCATCCGCAACTGCCGCACCCTGGACATGACCCTGGAAGAAATCCGCAGCCTGCTGGCCCTGCGTGACAGCCCCCAAGACCAATGCGAAAGCGTCAATGCGCTGATCGACGAACACATCCAGCACGTCAAGGCCCGTATCGATGGCCTACTGGCCCTGCAGACACAACTGATTGACCTGCGCCATCGCTGTGGCGAAGGGCCGGACCTGGATCAATGCGGGATCTTGCAGCGGCTGGAGGTGAGCGGGGCGGTGGCGCCGGAGGTGGAGCATTCGCATGTGGGGCGCAGTCATGGGCATTGAGTCCTTGCCCCCAATCCCAATACACAGAGCCGCCGATGGGCGAGCCTGTGGGAGCAAAGCTGAACTGGCCTAATAATTCCGGACACCTCTTAAGGGCGATATGATTTCGCCAACTTGGAGGTTCCATGAACGAAAGAAAGGTCTATACCCGCGAGTTCAAGCTGCATGCTGCCAGCATGGTGCTTGATGATAACTGCCCGGTACCAGAAGTTTGTGCATCTCTGGACATCGGACCCACCGCTTTACGGCGCTGGGTTGATCAGGTTCGTAAGGAACGCGAGGGCCAGCCAGTTAAAGGCACCAAGGCGATTACTGACGATCAGCGCCAGATCCAGGAGCTAAAAGCCAAGATCAAGCGCATGGAGATGGAAGCTGAAATCCTAAAAAAGGCTACCGCTCTCTTGATGTCGGATCCCGATCGTTTCCGATGATCGCAGAGCTAAGAGAGTCATTTCCGACGGCCGTGGTGTGTCGTGTTTTCGGCGTGAAGCGCAGCAGCTTTTATGAGTGGATTCAGCGGCGATCCAAGCCGCGGATCAGACGTGAAGAACTCAGGCTGAAAGTCGTTGAACTGCACAGTGAAAGTCGCGAAGCCATGGGCTCCAGGATGATCAGCAAGGGCCTGAAATCGCAAAATATTGCAGCGGGAAGAAGCCTGGTCAGAGCGCTGATGAGGGAAGCCAACATTGTCAGTAAACAACGCCAGCCGCATCCATTTAGATCCAAAGGCGTGGAGGCATTTGTCGCGCCTAATCGGCTCAAACGCAACTTCAAACCGACTGCAATCGATCAGGTTTGGTGTGGCGACGTTACCAGCCTGATGGTGGGTAAACGCTGGATTCATCTGGCCATCGTGATCGATTTGTTTGCTCGCAGGGTTATTGGTTGGGCTTTTTCTCTGGTTAATGAGGCCAACCTAGTCAGCAAAGCGCTACGCATGGCGACAGCTGTACGAACGTGTCCTCCAGGGCTGATGTTTCACTCAGACCAAGGATGTCAGTACACCAGTCGCAAGTTTCAAGAAGAACTGACCCGCCACGGCATTGTGCAAAGCATGAGTCATCGGGGACAGTGCTGGGACAACGCTCCAATAGAGCGTTTTTTCGGCACACTGAAGTCAGAGTGGGTACCTCGCAACGGCTACAGCCTGATCGAGGAGGCAAAAACGGACATGGTGCGTTTCTTCATGTACTACAACCGCACCAGGCTCCACAGCTACAACAACTACCTGTCGCCAATAGCCATGGAGCAAAAAGCGGCATAAACACCGTAATCGGTGTCCGGGATTACTTGACCAGTTCAAGCTTGCTCGCGATGGAAGCACCTCGATCCGTCAGAAGATCGCGTTATCGTTCGTCGCGAGCAAGCTTTGCTCCCACAGGCCCCCACACAGGGGTGATAGTGGGATTCTTTTAGACCGCCATCGGCGCGGTCATTGGCGCATGGTGCTGGTAGCCTTCCAGGGAGAAGTCGCCCGGCTCCACCAACTCCAGCCACTCCGGCTGGTACACACCGGTCTTGGCAAACTCCGGCACACGCTCGGAAATCACCAGCTTGGGCATTGGGAACGGCTCACGCTTGAGCTGTTCGTTGAGCATGTCCAAGTGGTTTTCGTAGACGTGGGCATCGCCGATGAAATAGGTGAACCAGCGCGGCGTGTAGCCGGTCAGGCGACCGATCAGGCTCAGCAGGGCGGCGCCTTCGGTGAGGTTGAACGGCGTGCCCAGGCCCAGGTCGTTGGAGCGGATGTAGAGGGTCAGGGAGATTTCCCTGGTCTCGACATTCGGGTGGAACTGGTAGAGCAGATGGCACGGCGGCAGGGCCATTTCATCGAGCTGGGCGCAGTTCCAGCCGTGGAACAGGATACGGCGGCTGCCGGGGTCCTTGATGATGGTGTCGACGCACTGGCGAACCTGGTCGATGGCCTTGTACAGCACCACGTAGGCCTGGCCGTTTTCTTCGCCTTCGGCGATTTGCCGGTAACCCTGGGCCAGCGTCTGCTCGATGGCCGCCGGGTTGCTCAGGGGGATCTGCTTGTAGGCCGGCCATTTGCGCCATTGCACGCCGTAGATCTCGCCCAGGTCGTCGTCGCCCTGGCGGAACGGGTTGGCCAGCCACTGGGCGTTTTCGTTGGCGTTCTGGTCCCAGACCTTGCAGCCCAGGGCACGGAACTCGGCGGCATTGTTCACGCCCCGGAGAAAACCACACATTTCGCCGATGGCCGACTTGAAGGCCATCTTGCGGGTGGTGATGGCCGGGAAGCCGTCCTTCAAGTCATAGCGCAGCATGGCGCCGGGGAAGCTGATGGTGTTCACGCCGGTGCGGTTGGCTTGCTTGGTGCCGTTCTTGATGACGTGGGCCACCAGATCGAGATATTGCTTCATGGGTTACCTGTGTCCTTGAACCCGAGGCCAGCGCCCCGGGGTTCGAATTTTAAACCTTGGCCGCCGCAGCCGGTGCACGACGATAAGCCAGCCAGATCAGCGCCAGGCCACCGATGATCATCGGCAGGCACAGCACCTGGCCCATGGTCAGCCAGTTCCACGCCAGGTAGCCAAGCTGGGCATCCGGGACGCGGACGAATTCAACGATGAAACGGAAGATGCCATAGAACAGCGCGAACATGCCCGACACCGCCATGGTTGGCCGCGGCTTGCGCGAGAACAGCCAGAGGATCAGGAACAGTGCCACACCTTCGAGGGCGAACTGGTACAGCTGCGATGGGTGGCGCGGCAATTGCGCCGGGTCGCTGAACGGCGGGAAGATCATCGCCCATGGCACGTCAGTCGGCTTGCCCCACAATTCGGCATTGATGAAGTTGCCGATGCGTCCGGCGCCCAGGCCGATCGGCACCATCGGCGCGACAAAGTCCATCAGCTCGAAAAACGACTTGTTGTTGCGCTTGCCGAACCACAACGCCGCCAGCATCACGCCGATGAACCCGCCGTGGAACGACATGCCGCCTTTCCAGACTTCGAAGATCAGCGTCGGGTTGGCCAGGTAGGCGCTCAGGTCGTAGAACAGCACGTAGCCCAGGCGTCCGCCGACGATCACGCCCATGGACAACCAGAACACCAGGTCGGAGAGCTTTTCCTTGTTCCAGGTCGGGTCGAAGCGGTTGAGCCGGCGCGACGCCAGCAGCCAGGCGCCGCCGATGCCGATCAGGTACATCAGGCCGTACCAGTGGATTTTCAGCGGGCCGATGGCCAGGGCCACCGGATCGATCTGCGGGTAAGGCAGCATTGATATTCCTCGTAAACGTCAAAAATGCCCGGGCGACGCTGCCACCTCGGGATTAAGCCAGGATTGCGTCAGAACAGAAAACTCAAGCCCACGCAGAATAGCAAGGCGGCGAACAGCCGCTTGAGCAAGCGCGGCGACAGGCGATGGGCCAGCCGCGCGCCGAAACGGGCGAAGACCATGCTGGTCAGGGCGATGCCCAGCAGCGCCGGCAAATACACAAAACCGAGACTATGGGCCGGCAGCAGCGGATCGTGCCAGCCCAGCATCATGAAACTCAAAGCACTGACCACGGCGATGGGCAGTCCGCAGGCCGATGACGTCGCGACCGCTTGCTGCATCGGCACGCTGCGCCAGGTCAGGAACGGCACGGTCAGCGAACCGCCGCCGATGCCGAAAATCGCCGAGGCCCAGCCGATCACGGTGCCGGCCACGGTCAGCCCGGCCTTGCCCGGTACGGTGCGGCTGGCCTTGGGCTTGACGTCCAGGGCCAGTTGCACGGCAACGATCAGGGCGAACACGCCGATGATCTTTTGCAGGTGCGGGCCGGAAATCGCTTCGGCGGTGATCGCGCCGAAACCGGCACCGATCAGGATTCCCACCGTCATCCAGGCGAAAATCGGCCAGCGCACCGCGCCTTTGCGCTGATGCTCGCGCACGGCGTTGACCGAGGTGAAGATGATCGATGCCAGGGACGTGCCGACGGCCAGGTGCGTCAACACCTGCGGATCGAAACCCTGCAGGGTGAAACTGAACACCAGCACCGGGACGATGATGATCCCGCCCCCCACGCCGAACAGCCCGGCCAGCACCCCCGCGCAGGCGCCAAGCAGCAGATAGAGCACAAATTCCACCAGACTCTCCCCGCCCATCCCCGAAATAAGAGCGGCATGGTAACGGATCCAGGGCCCCAGGCTCCACTGAAGGCGATGGATGCCGGGGCGATGTGTGGGTAGAGTGGGCTGAGAACCCTGGAGATATTGGGTGGCGAACTGCTGTTGTGGCGAGGGAGCTTGCTCCCGCTGGGTGTAGGAGCTGTCGAGTGCAACGAGGCTGCGATCTTTCCCCTGACACTTGAATCCCAAGCGAAAGGTCAAAAGATCGCAGGCTTCGCCAGCTCCTACAGAGCCCAGCGGGAGCAAGCGCCCTCGCCACAAAGGCTGTGTTCGGCTCTACTCTTTCAATGGATTGGCATTATTAACAGGACGACCTGATGTGCCTGATCGTATTTGCCTGGCGCCCCGGCCACGCCCAACCGCTGATCGTGGCGGCCAACCGCGACGAGTTCTACGCCCGGCCGACCTTGCCCCTGGCGCAGTGGCCTGACGCGCCCCATGTTCATGCCGGCCGCGATCTCGAAGCCGGTGGCACCTGGCTCGGCATTGGCGCCGAAGGTCGTTTTGCCGCCCTGACCAACATTCGCGACCCAGGCCAGGTGCCGGCCTTCAAGTCGCGCGGTGAGCTGGTAGCGCGGTTCCTGACCGGGAATCTGTCGATTGCCGATTACCTCAGCGAGATCGTGCCCCGCGCCAACGAGTATGGTGGCTTCAACCTGCTGCTCGGCGATGGCACCGAGCTGTGGCACCACAACGCCCGCGATACCCAGCCCCAGCGGCTGGCCGAGGGCGTCTATGGTTTGTCGAACGCTGGGCTGAACACGCCATGGCCCAAATTGCTCAAGGCCCGGGCGGCCCTGGGCGAGGTGCTGGACGATCCGCAGCCCGAGGCCTTGTTGGCGCTGCTGAACGACCCGCAACCCGCGCCGGTGGCGGAACTGCCAGACACGGGCGTGGGCCTGGCGACCGAGATGCTGCTATCGAGTGTGTTCATTGCCAGCCCGGCCTACGGGACGCGGGCGAGTACGGCGCTGATTGTCCATGCCGATGGGACGCGGCAGATGGTCGAGCGCAGTTTCGGGCCGCATGGGGGGCATTTGGGGGAGGTGGAGGTCAGGGCTTAGTTTTGCTGTGTCATTGCGGGCCTCATCGCGAGCAAGCTCGCTCCCACAGTCGATTTTGTGAACAACTGAGATCCACTGTGGGAGCGAGCTTGCTCGCGATAGGGGCGCCGCAGGATCAGAGCGTCTTGTTCGAAGCCGGATTGATCATCCGCGCCAACCCAAGGTTCTTCAGCGCCAGTTGCAGGGAGCTGTGGATCACCTGCGGATTGTCGATGGTCATCACTTCCGCCAGCAATTCCTGGGCCTTGCTGAGGTTGATCTGGCGCAGCATCCACTTCACTTTCGGCAGGTTGGTGGCGTTCATCGACAGGCTGTCGAACCCCATCGCCATCAGCAGCACCGCGGCCGCCGGGTCGCCGGCCATCTCACCGCAGATGCTCACCGGCTTGCCTTCGGCATGGGCGTCACGCACCACGTTCTGCAGGGCTTGCAGCACCGCCGGGTGCAGGTAGTCGTACAGGTCGGCAACCCGTGGGTTGTTACGGTCCACGGCCAGCAGGTACTGGGTCAGGTCGTTGGAGCCCACCGAGAGGAAGTCCACCTGCCGCGCCAGTTCCTTGGTCTGGTACACCGCCGCCGGGATCTCGATCATCACCCCCACCGGCGGCATCGGCACGTCGGTGCCTTCGTCGCGGACTTCGCCCCAGGCCCGGTGGATCAGGTGCAGGGCTTCTTCCAGTTCATGGGTGCCGGAGATCATCGGCAACAGGATGCGCAGGTTGTTCAGGCCCTCGCTGGCCTTGAGCATGGCGCGGGCCTGGACCAGGAAGATTTCCGGGTGGTCGAGTGTCACGCGGATGCCGCGCCAGCCGAGGAACGGGTTGTCTTCCTTGATCGGGAAGTAGGACAGGGACTTGTCGCCGCCGATGTCCAGGCTGCGCATGGTCACCGGTTGCGGGTGGAACGCGGCCAGTTGTTCGCGGTAGATCGCCAGCTGTTCCTTTTCGCTGGGGAAGCGCTGGTTGATCATGAACGGCACTTCGGTGCGGTACAGGCCCACACCCTCGGCCCCACGCTTCTGCGCCCGGGCCACGTCGGCCAGCAGGCCGGTGTTGACCCACAAGGGCATGCGGTGGCCGTCGAGGGTCACGCACGGCAGGTCCCGCAGCGCGTCCAGTCCCAGGGACAGTTGCTTTTCTTCCTCCACCACGTCGGCAAACTGCTTGCGCAGCACGTCGCTGGGGTTGGTGTAGACCTCGCCGTGGTAGCCATCGACGATCATCTGGATGCCGTCGACCTTGGAATACGGCAGGTCCACCAGGCCCATCACCGTCGGGATGCCCATGGCCCGGGCCAGGATCGCCACGTGGGAGTTGCCCGAGCCCAATACCGAAACCAGCCCCGCCAGCTTGCCTTCGGGCACTTCGCCGAGCATGGCCGGGGTCAGCTCTTCACTGACCAGGATGGTGTTGTCGGGGTAGACCAGGGTCTGCTGGCGCTCCTGCTGCAAGTAGGCCAGCAACCGGCGGCCAAGGTCCTTGACGTCCGAGGCGCGCTCGCGCAGGTAGGCGTCGTCCATCAGTTCGAAGCGGTTGACGTGGTCGGTCACCACCTGGCGCAGCGCGCCCTGGGCCCACTGGCCGGTCTTGATGACGGTGGTCACTTCGCTGCCCAGGGAGGCATCGTCGAGCATCATCAGGTAAACGTCGAACAGCGCGCGCTCTTCAGGGCGCAACTGCGTCGCCAGCTTGGCCGACAGGGCCCGCATGTCGGCCCGCACGCCTTCGATGGCGGTCTTGAACAGGCCCAGCTCGGCGTTGATGTCGGTGATGGTCTTGTCCGGCACCACGTCGAGGTCGGCAGGCGGCAACATGACCACGGCCGTGCCCACCGCCGCGCCCGGCGAACCCGGCACGCCGACGAACTTGGCTTCCTGGATGCCCTTGCCCTGGCGACCCAGGCCGCTGATCGAGCCGGTGGCCTCGGCGTGGGCGATAACGCCGGCCAATTGCGCGCTCATGGTCACGAGGAAGGCTTCTTCACCTTCGTCGAACTGGCGGCGCTCTTTTTGCTGGATGACCAACACGCCGACGACGCGGCGGTGGTGGATGATCGGTGCGCCGAGGAACGAGGCATAACGCTCTTCGCCCGTTTCGGCAAAGTAGCGGTAGCGCGGGTGATCCGCGGCGTTTTCGAGGTTCAGGGGTTCTTCGCGCGTGCCGACCAGGCCGACCAGGCCTTCATTGGGGGCCATGCTGACCTTGCCAATGGAGCGCTTGTTCAAGCCCTCGGTGGCCATCAGCACGAAACGGTTGGTCTCGGGGTCCAGCAGGTAGACCGAGCAGACCTGGCTGCCCATGGCCTCTTTGACGCGCAATACAATAATCCCCAACGCCGCCTTGAGATCCTTGGCGGAGTTAACTTCCTGGACGATCTTGCGCAGCGTATTGAGCATGGCTCGGGGTCGAACTCCGTCGTCAGTCGCGCGTCAGCAGGCGCGGGGCAAGCTCTTTGAGAGCGCGTCGATACACTTCGCGCTTGAATGTCACCACCTGGCCCAACGGATACCAATAGCTGACCCAGCGCCAGCCATCGAACTCCGGTTTACCGGTCAAATCCATCCGCACCCGCTGCTCGTTGGAGATCAGGCGCAGGAGAAACCATTTCTGCTTCTGGCCGATGCACAGCGGTTGGCTGTGCGTGCGGACCAGGCGTTGCGGCAAACGATAGCGCAACCAACCTCGGGTGCAGGCGAGTATTTCGACATCTTCTCGCTCAAGCCCCACTTCTTCGTTCAACTCGCGGTACAAGGCCTCTTCCGGCGTCTCCTGGGGGTTGATCCCACCCTGGGGAAACTGCCAGGCGTCTTGATTGATACGGCGAGCCCATAGCACCTGCCCAGCATCATTCGTAAGAATGATCCCCACATTGGGACGGAAACCATCGGGATCGATCACGGCAACAACCTCGCAAACGCATGTCGCCGCATTGTTCCACAAAGGTTGTGAAAGCAGCAACGAGCGCCCCTAGCTTATGTGCACTCTTGTGAAAAGTCCGTATTCTGGACGCCTTTCTTCAGATTTTTCAGCGAGTAACTGCAATGCGGCTGGCTTTATTCGACTTGGATAACACATTGCTGGGCGGCGACAGCGACCACGCGTGGGGCGATTACCTGTGTGAGCGCGGTTTTCTGGACGCTGTCACGTACAAGGCACGCAACGACGCGTTCTACGAGGATTACCTGGCCGGCAAGCTCGACAACGCCGAGTACCTGAACTTTTGCCTGGAAATCCTCGGCCGTACCGAAATGCACGTGCTGGCCCAGTGGCACCAGGACTACATGCGCGACTGCATCGAGCCGATCGTATTGCCCCAGGCCATCGAACTGCTGGAAAAGCACCGTGACGCTGGCGACAAGCTGGTGATCATTACCGCCACCAACCGCTTCGTCACCGCGCCGATTGCCGAGCGCCTGGGCGTCGAAACCCTGATCGCCACCGAATGCGAGATGGTCGACGGGCGCTACAGCGGCCGCAGCACCGACATCCCGTGTTTTCGCGAGGGCAAGGTGACGCGCCTCAACCGTTGGCTGGAAGAAACGGGGCATTCCCTGGAGAACAGCTATTTCTATAGCGACTCGATGAATGACTTGCCGTTGCTGGAGGTGGTGACGCACCCGGTGGCGGTGGATCCGGATCCGAATCTTCGGGCCGAGGCCGAGAGGCGGGGTTGGCCGGTGATTTCGTTGCGCGGCTGAAAATGGCTATCGCGAGCAAGCTCGCTCCCACAGGGGATTTGCGTCGATCACGCAACCTCTTGTGGGAGCGAGCTTGCTCGCGATGAAGGCGACACGGTCCAAAGCCTTAAACCGGCTTGGCCCCCATCAACCCCGCAATGGCGATAAAGCAGACGACGCTGAACAGCGCCAGGGCCAAGGTGAATTTGCCGTTGCCCGCCGTCGGCAGCTTGCGCAGTCTGTTCAACCGTACCAATAGCCAGAACCCGGCCAGCGCCGCCACGGTGTACAGCACGCTGGAAGCCAGCAGCCAGGTCTGGCCCAGTGGCCAGCCGACTTGATGCACCATCCACCAGCCGGTGAAGGGCAGGCTCGCCAGTGCCAGGATCATCACCAGCCAGACGAACAGTCGCGGCCGTTGTAGCGTGCGCGCGGCCGCCGTGGCATCGCCGTTGCGTCGCGTGCGCCAGACCCAGACGGCCAGCCCCAGGGCACCTGCCAACAGCAACACCGTGGCGACGACGTGAGCGATTTTCAGCGCGGTTAACGTTTCCATCGTTCGATTTCCTTATGACGTGCTCAACAGCTTAGCCTCTGTAGGGTTCACCCCAGGAACAGCTGATACGCCGGGTTGTCACTTTCATCCCAGTACGGATAGCCGATTTCCTCCAGGGCCGCCGGTACCAGGTGGCGTTCATCGTGAGGCACTTGCAGCCCCGCGACCACGCGGCCGTCCGCGGCGCCATGGTTGCGGTAGTGGAACATCGAGATATTCCAGCGCCCACCCAGCTTGTTGAGAAAGTTGAACAGCGCGCCCGGGCGCTCCGGGAACTCGAAGCGCAGCACCACTTCATCGATGACATGGGCCGCATGCCCGCCGACCATGTGGCGGATGTGCAACTTGGCCAGCTCATTGTCGGTCAGGTCCAGCACCGGGAAGCCTTGTTCGGTCAGGCTGGCGATCAGCGCGCTGCGCGGGTCGTTTTCCGGGTGGGTCTGCACGCCGACGAAAATGTGCGCTTCACTGCCGGTGTTGTAGCGATAGTTGAACTCGGTGATCTGGCGCTTGCCGACGGCTTCGCAGAACGCCTTGAAGCTGCCCGGCTTCTCGGGGATGGTCACGGCGATGATCGCTTCGCGGCCTTCGCCCAGCTCGGCGCGCTCGGCGACGTGGCGCAAGCGGTCGAAGTTGACGTTGGCACCGGAGTCGATGGCCACCAGGGTCTGGCCGCTGATGCCCCGTGACTCGACGTATTTCTTGATCCCGGCCACGCCCAGGGCGCCGGCAGGTTCGGTGATCGAGCGGGTATCGTCGTAGATATCCTTGATGGCGGCGCAGATTTCGTCGGTACTGACGGTGATCACTTCGTCCACATGATGCTTGCAGATATCAAAGGTGTGCTGGCCGATCTGCGCCACGGCAACGCCGTCGGCGAACAGCCCCACGGTCGGCAGCACCACGCGCTCGCCCGCGGCCATGGCCGCTTGCAGGCAATTGGAGTCGTCCGGTTCGACGCCGATGATCTTGATGTCCGGGCGCAGGTATTTCACGTAGGCCGCGATCCCGGCAATCAGCCCGCCACCGCCCACCGGGACGAAAATCGCATCCAGGCGTCCAGGGTGCTGGCGCAGGATCTCCATCGCCACCGTGCCCTGCCCGGCAATGGTGTGGGGGTCGTCATACGGGTGGATGTAGACGTAGCCCTTTTCGTCCACCAGTTTCAGCGAATAGGCCAGGGCTTCGGGGAACGAATCGCCGTGCAGCACCACTTTGCCGCCACGGGAGCGCACGCCTTCGACCTTGATTTCCGGCGTGGTCTTGGGCATCACGATGGTGGCCTTGACCCCCAGCACCTTGGCCGCCAGGGCCAGGCCCTGGGCGTGGTTGCCCGCCGAAGCCGTGACCACGCCGCGGGCGCGCTCTTCGTCGCTGAGCTGGGTCAGCTTGTTGTAGGCGCCGCGAATCTTGAACGAGAACACCGGCTGCAAGTCTTCACGCTTGAGCAAAATGCTGTTGCCCAGCCGCTCGGAGAGCTGGCGAGCGGTCTGCAGCGGGGTTTCTACGGCAACGTCGTAAACGCGCGAGGTGAGGATCTTTTTGACGTACTGTTCAAGCATCGGAAAGCATCACTGAGCGGGTTGGGCAGGGCCAAGGAGTCTAACCCGGCTTTTGGCCGGGCGACCACACGAATTAAGGGGTTTGAAGGCAGCGAGCCCCCGCTGGCGAGGGTGCCTACTCCCGTTGGGCCGCGCAGCGGCCCCAGAAAAAGCGATGAGCCCTTCGCACTCAAGCGGGAGCAAGCTCCCTCGCCACGGTTTCTACGCCTATAATGCCGGCCTTTCGTTCCCTCTCGGCACCTTCGGAGCCCGCATGACCCAGGATCAACTCAAACAGGCCGTGGCCCAGGCCGCCGTCGACCTCATCCTCCCGAAACTGGATGACAAGAGCGTCGTCGGGGTCGGCACCGGCTCCACGGCCAATTGCTTCATCGATGCGCTGGCGCAACACAAGGGCGCGTTCGACGGTGCGGTCGCCAGCTCCGAAGCGACTGCCGCGCGCCTCAAGGGCCACGGGATCCCAGTGTACGAGCTCAACACCGTCAGTGACCTGGAGTTCTACATCGACGGCGCCGACGAAAGCGACGCGCACCTGAACCTGATCAAGGGCGGCGGCGCGGCCTTGACCCGCGAGAAGATCGTCGCGGCGGTGGCCAAGACCTTCATCTGCATCGCCGACGCCAGCAAGCTGGTGCCGGTGCTGGGCGCATTCCCATTGCCGGTGGAAGTCATTCCCATGGCCCGCAGCCACGTGGCCCGGCAACTGGTGAAGCTGGGCGGCGACCCGGTGTACCGCGAAGGCGTGCTGACCGATAACGGCAATATCATCCTGGACGTGCATAACCTGCAGATCACCAACCCGGTGGAGCTGGAAAGCCAGATCAACGCCATCGTTGGCGTGGTCACCAATGGTTTGTTCGCGGCGCGTCCGGCGGATGTGCTGTTGCTGGGAACCGCTGAAGGGGTGAAGACCCTGCGGGCTGAGTAAGTTGGCGAAACAGTTCTTTTGAGTGAAGCAGTCCCTGTGGGAGCGAGCTTGCTCGCGATAGCGGTCTATCCAACACGCTAATGTTGGCAGACTCACCGCCATCGCGAGCAAGCTCGCTCCCACATTAGGTTTTGTGGTGCATCAAGGCTGTGGCTTCTTGAACACATAGAACAGGTTCGGCTCGCTCACCAGGTACAGGTTGCCATCATCGTCCATGGCCAGGCCTTCGGCCTGGGGCACGGTTTTTTGCAGGCCCTGGCCACCCTTGCTCAACGACAGCGTGCTCAGCGGCCGGCCGTCGATATCCAATTCGATAATCAACCGCGATTCATCGGACAGCGCCAGCAAGTGGCCGCTGCGTTCATCGTATTGCAGGCTTGAAAGGTCGCGCACGAACAGCCCCGCATCGCGCTTGGGGTTGTTGATCACATGGACCGCGTAGGATTTTTCCGGATTGTGGTGGGGAAACCCATGCACTTCATAAATCAGCATCGGGTCGCGTTCCTTGGCCACGAACAGGCGTTTGCCCACTGAGTCGTAGGCCAGCCCTTCGAACCCCTTGTTGCCGCTCATGTGCACGCCGAGGGTCATTTGCTCGGCGTCGGCGGCGTCAAGGAATTGGGTGTCGTCCTCCAAATGAATCTTGATCAGGCGCTGCTGGCGTTCGTCAGTGATGACGTAAGTGTCTTCGCTGATGAATTCCACCGCCTCCGGATCGCCAAAGCCGATCAGGGCGATGCGCCGCAAAATCTTGCCGTCCAGCGACAGCTCGATCATCTCGGCGTTTTTATTGGTCACGGTGAACAGGCTCTTGCGGATCGGATCGAACGTCAGCGCGGAAACGTCATCGTCCAGCCCGTCGATCACCTGCGCCTCCACCGTGACCCGGTATTGGTCCAGGGCGATGGTTTCTTCGCTGATGGGTTTCCAATAGGTGTGGAGGTTGAACCAGGCGCGTTCGAACAGGCGCAAATACTGGCCGGCGGCGATCAGGAAGATCAGCGCCAGCGTCAGCAATATCAGAATCACGGGTTTGGGACGGGCGAGTCGACGCATGTTGGGGTGGGCTCGGATGAGAACAGGTGAGTGGAAATACCACGGCTGCCTGAACTGAAACTTAATGGCGGTGTGCCACACCCTACAACGAAAGGGAACTTACCTTACAGAGTTAGTCCTGTCAGCGCTGTTTTTCGAGACGATAGAACAGATTCGGCTCGCTGACTATGTACAGGTTGCCGGCATCGTCGATGGTGACGCCTTCGGCGCGAGGGATCGTGTCTTTCAGGCCGTTGAAGCCACCCAGCAAGGTCATGAAGCTGACTTGCTCGCCTTTTTCGTCCAGTTCCAGCAGCAGGTGGGAGTCGGCCGAAAGCACCAGCGTATGGCCAGTGCGCGGGTCGATCGCCAATGCCGAGAGGTTGCGCAGGTCCAGTTCATTGTTGACATGGATCTGCTTGTCGCCCTTGAGCAGTTGGCTGCCATCGCTTTTCCAGGTGAACAGTGCCGGCGGGCGTTCTTCGCCGAGCACCAGTTGCTGGTTGCGCGGGTCCCAGGCGATCGCTTCGAACCCTTTGTTCTGGTTCTGCGAGGCGCCCAGGTCATAGTGAGGAAAGTCAGTGCTGTTCAGTTCGCGGGTGTTGGCATCCACCTGGACGATCGACAGCATGTGATTGCGTTCGTCGGTAATCGCCAACAGGCCATTGGTCATGCAGGTCACGCCTTCGGGGTTGTTCCAGCCCACCAAAGGCATCTTGCGCAGCACGTCGCCCTGCAGGGTCAGTTCCACCAGGAACGGGTTCTTGCCCATGACCGCGAACAGGGTCTTGGTCTGTGGGTTGTAGGCCACATCGGACGCCTCGTCCTTCTCCATGTCCGGTAGCGGTTTGGCGTCGATCACGACGTGGTAGTCCGGCAACCAGATGCTTTCCTGGCGCTGGGCCGGGCTCTGGAAGTGTTCCGATAGCCAAAGCAGGCCACGGTCGTCCCAATGCATCGCAACCGCCAGGCCATAGGCTGCGGCCACCGCCAGCAGCGACCAGGCATACCAGGGCAGGGCGAAGCGCGAGCGGCGGGCAGGTTTGGCAGACAGTGCTTGGGTTTTGGCCATCGGGGAATGCGTTCCAGAAAATTCGGCTAGGGGAGTGGCTGGCTCAGATGCCGCATTCCCCGGAATTATCCAGATGGCATGTGAAAAAAACGGTAAATGATCGCAGATGCGCCATACATGCCTGTGGGAGCGAGCTTGCTCGCGATGAGGCCATCACCTTCAACAGGGATGTTGGCTGACACACCGCTATCGCGAGCAAGCTCGCTCCCACAAGGAGGCAAAGGTTGGCCGTTAGCGAACGCTGCTTTCGAAGCGGCTCGTCCCTGGCAGTTCCAGGATCAGCTCATCGCCTGCATTCAGCGGCCCGACGCCTGCCGGGGTGCCGGTGAGGATCACGTCGCCGGCCTGCAGCGAGAAGCAACCGGCCATGTATTGGATCATCGGCACGATGGGGTTGAGCATCAGGCTGCTGTTGCCGTCCTGGCGCACTTCACCGTTGATGGTCAAGCGCACGGGAATGTCGGTCAGGTCGGCAAATGTGGCGTTCGAAACAAAGGGGGCAATCACCGCCGCGCCGTCAAAGGACTTGGCAATCTCCCAGGGCAGGCCCTTGGCCTTGAGCTCGGCCTGTTTGTCCCGCAGGGTCAGGTCCAGGGCCGGGGCGAAGCCGGAGATCGCGTCCAGTACTTCTTCAGCGCTGGGCTTGGTGGACAGCGGCTTGCCGATCAGTACGGCGATTTCCGCCTCGTAGTGCACCGAGCCACGGTCGGCAGGAATGCTGAAGCCGCCTTCCAGTGGCACCACACAACTGCCCGGCTTGATGAACAGCAAGGGTTCGGTGGGCACCGGGTTGTCCAGTTCCTTTGCATGTTCGGCATAGTTACGGCCAATGCACACCACTTTCCCCACCGGGAAATGAATACGTGTACCGTCGACATACTGGTGCTGATAGCTCATTACCGACTCCTGCTTCTGGGGTTCATCAGGTGTTTTAGGTATCAAATCGGGAAAATCTTGCCCGGGTTCATGATGCCGTTCGGGTCGAAGACGGCCTTCACGGCTTTCATGTATTCGATTTCTACCGGCGAACGACTATAGGTCAGGTAGTCGCGCTTGGTCATGCCCACGCCGTGTTCGGCGGAAATCGAGCCGTTGTACTTCTCGACGGTTTCAAAGACCCATTTGTTCACGGTCGCGCACTTGGCGAAAAACTCATCCTTGCTGAGGTTTTCCGGCTTGAGGATATTCAAGTGCAGGTTGCCGTCGCCGATGTGGCCGAACCAGACGATTTCGAAATCCGGGTAGTGTTCGCCGACGATCGCGTCGATTTCCCGCAAGAAGGCCGGGACTTTCGAGACAGTCACCGAAATGTCGTTCTTGTACGGCGTCCAGTGGGAAATGGTTTCGGAGATGTACTCGCGCAGCTTCCACAGGTTCTGCAGTTGGGTTTCGCTCTGGCTCATCACACCGTCCAGCACCCAGCCCTGCTCCACGCAGTGCTCGAAGGTTTCCAGGGCGTGGTTGGCGACCTCTTCGGTGGTGGCTTCGAATTCCAGCAAGGCGTAGAACGGGCAGTCGGTTTCGAACGGTGCCGGAACGTCGCCACGACCGAGGACCTTGGCCAGGGCCTTGTCGGAGAAGAATTCGAAGGCGGTCAGGTCCAGCTTGCCTTGGAAAGCGTGCAGCACCGGCATGATCGAGTCGAAGTCCGGGGTGCCGAGCACCATGGCGGTGAGGTTTTTCGGCGCACGGTCCAGGCGCATGGTGGCCTCGACCACGAAGCCCAGGGTGCCCTCGGCGCCGATGAACAGCTGCCGCAAGTCGTAGCCGGTGGCGTTCTTGATCAGGTCCTTGTTCAGCTCCAGCAGGTCGCCCTTGCCGGTGACGACCTTCATGCCTGCCACCCAGTTGCGAGTCATGCCGTAGCGAATGACCTTGATACCGCCGGCATTGGTGCCGATATTGCCGCCAATCTGGCTGGAACCTGCCGAAGCGAAGTCCACCGGGTAGTACAGGCCATGTTCCTCAGCCTGGTTCTGCAGCTGTTCGGTGACCACGCCCGGCTGGCACACGGCAGTACGGTCGGTCAGGTTCACGTCGAGAATCTGGTTCATGTAGTCGAATGACACCACGACTTCGCCGTTGGCGGCCACGGCCGCGGCGGACAGCCCGGTGCGCCCGCCCGATGGCACCAGCGCGATTTTGTGCGCATTGGCCCAGCGCACGATGGCCTGGACCTGTTCGGTGGTCTTGGGAAAGACAATGGCCGAAGGCGCCGGGGCGAAATGCTTGGTCCAATCCTTGCCGTAAGCGTTCAGGGAGTCGGCATCGGTCAGGACCTTGCCAGGCTCAACCAGGGTCTTCAGCTCATCTATCACGGCAGGATGGGTCATCGATAGAACTCTCGAACAATTCATGGTCATCCTGAGAACGCTTCACGTCGCAGGAATGAGTGTTTAGCGGGGTGCGTATGCTAGCATACCGACCCCGCAGCGTAGTGCCCAACGGCTGTTCTGCGGCGACGGCTGTCACGCCGGTCGGGCCAGCATGCGCTGTCCGATTCCCTGCCATTTTTCTCCGGGACACAGGTTTACGCAGATGAGCAAGACTTCTCTCGATAAGAGCAAGATCAAGTTCCTTCTTCTCGAAGGCGTCCACCAATCGGCTGTCGACGTCCTCAAGTCGGCGGGCTACACCAGCATCGAGTACATCACCAGTTCTCTGCCGGAAGCCCAGCTCAAGGAAAAGATCGCCGATGCTCACTTCATCGGCATTCGCTCCCGTACTCAACTGACCGAAGAGATCTTCGACCACGCCAAGAAACTGGTGGCGGTCGGCTGCTTCTGCATCGGCACCAACCAGGTTGACCTCAACGCGGCTCGCGAGCGCGGTATCGCGGTGTTCAACGCGCCGTACTCCAACACCCGTTCCGTCGCCGAGCTGGTGCTGGCCGAAGCGATCCTGCTGCTGCGCGGCATCCCTGAGAAGAACGCTTCCTGCCACCGTGGTGGCTGGATCAAGAGCGCGGCCAACTCCTTCGAAATCCGCGGCAAGAAGCTGGGTATCGTCGGCTACGGCTCGATCGGCACGCAGTTGTCGGTACTGGCTGAAGGCTTGGGCATGCAAGTGTTCTTCTACGACACCGTGACCAAGCTGCCCCTGGGCAACGCCACCCAGGTCAACGACTTGCACGAGCTGCTGGGCATGTCCGACATCGTGACCCTGCACGTACCGGAAACCGCCGCCACCCAGTGGATGATCGGCGAGAAGGAAATCCGTGCCATCAAGAAGGGCGGGATCCTGATCAACGCCGCGCGTGGCACCGTGGTCAAGCTCGACGCCCTGGCCGAAGCGATCAAGGACAAGCACCTGATCGGCGCCGCCATCGACGTGTTCCCGGTGGAGCCACGCTCCAACGACGACATCTTCGAAAGCCCGCTGCGTGGCCTGGACAACGTGATCCTGACCCCGCACATCGGCGGTTCCACCGCTGAAGCCCAAGCCAACATCGGCCTGGAAGTGGCGGAGAAACTGGTCAAGTACAGCGACAACGGTACGTCGGTATCGTCGGTGAACTTCCCGGAAGTGGCCCTGCCGGCACACCCTGGCAAGCATCGCCTGCTGCACATCCACGAGAACATCCCGGGTGTGATGAGCGAGATCAACAAGGTCTTCGCCGAAAACGGCATCAACATTTCCGGTCAGTTCCTGCAGACCAACGAGAAAGTCGGCTACGTCGTGATCGACGTCGACGCCGAATACTCGGACCTGGCGCAAGAGAAGCTGCAGCACATCAATGGCACGATTCGTTGCCGCGTGTTGTTCTAAGCAGGCTGGCTTTGCAGTAAAAAAAACGGGAGCCTCGCAAGGGGCTCCCGTTTTTTTGTCGAGCACATAACCTGTGGGAGCGAGCTTGCTCGCGATAGCGTCGGTCCAGTTGGCCGATCTATCCACTGGCACACCGCTATCGCGAGCAAGCTCGCTCCCACCGGGTTGTGTTGTGTCAGCCAGTAATACGTTATTTCACGTTGACAGTGATTTTCTCGGACACGATCGACGGCTCGAACGGCATGTGGCCACTGTCGCCCAGGATCAATTGCAAGGTGTGCTTGCCCGGGGCCAGTTTGATGGTGGCCTGGGTCTGTGCCTTGCCGAAGTGCATGTGGTTGGCGTCGTTTGGAATCGCTGCGCCTGCCGCAGGCAACGTGTCGACATCGATCAGCAAATGGTGATGGCCAGTGTTCTTGGTCACATCGCCGGCGGGGGCCAGGGCGATGTCCTTGACGCCGAACTTGACCGTGAATTCCTGGGCGACGGTGTCGCCGTCTGCCGGGGAAACGATGAACACTTCAGCACCTTTAGGCGCCGGTGTCGCGGCGCTTGCCAGCATCGAAGCGCCCAATAACAGACCGGCCAACGCGGCACGAGACATAAAGCTTTTCATTTTTTTCTCCAGTTTTTCCATGAAATCCGCCTGGCCATCACAACTTCATGACCAATCGTTGTCGAAGCCTGCAACAACCATAGCAAAGCGAGCCTGAAACGAGCGTCGCTTGTATAAATACAAAGGAGTGACCATGCGCTTTCTGCCTGGCCTGATTTGCCTGCTACCCCTTTTGAGCCCCCTGGCTCATGCCGAACTGATCGATGACATCAATGACCGTGGCGAACTGCGCATTGCCCTTGAGGCCAACACCGCGCCCTTCAACTTCAAGGAAGACGGCAAACTCACCGGCTTCGAAGTAGAACTGGGTGAAATGCTCGCGGCGGAACTCGATGTACGGCCCGATTTCGTGGTCACCGATGCCGGGGATCTGCTGCCCGGTGTGGAGAGTGGCAAGTACGACGTTGCCATCAACCACATAGCAATGACCCCGGAACTGGCCGAACGTTTCGACCTCAGTGCCGCTTACAGCCATCCGGATGCACAATTGCTGGCGAGCAAGGAGGAGCCGCAGCGTCCGTTGGTCATGGCGCAGTCGTTCCAACCGGAAGAAGAGAAGAGCGGCCCGCCGCCGAGCCTGGTGATTCCGTTCCAGAAGGGCAACCCGGCGTTCAAGGCCAGCCTGGATAACGCCCTGACGCGTATCAAGGATGACGGGAGGCTGGAGCAGTTGTCGCAGAAGTGGTTGAAAAAACAGGAGTGAAGCTTCCAGGCGATGAGGCCAAGCCATCAAGCTTCATTGACTGTTGGACCGCTATCGCGAGCAAGCTCGCTCCCACATGGGAGCTGCGGTGCTCACAGATCATGAGTTCGGAACTGATCGAGTGTGGGAGCGAGCTTGCTCGCGATGGCGCCCTCGAATCCTAAGCAGGTCTGCGCCAGACACTCGCCAACCAAGGCTGTTGCTCCCGCGGCAGCCCCGCCGGCCGGTAATAATGCTCCAGCTCTACAAAACCCGCTTGCGTGAGCAATGTGCGCCAGGCCGCGAGGTCGTGATAGGCGCCGAAGCGCTGGCCGTTCCAGCCTTCCTGGTTTTCGCCCCGAGGGTTGGAGCTGAACAACACGCCGCCGGGCTTGAGCGTGGTGTGCAGTTGCTTGAGTACCCGAGGCAGTTCCTGGACGGGGACATGAAACAGCACCGCGTTGGCGAAAATCCCGTCAAAGCGTTCGGCCGGCAGGTCGAGTTCCAGGAAGTCCTGCTGCCACACCTCACAACCGCTGTCCTGGCGTGCCATGCGGGCAAATTCCGCTGAACCGTCGAGGCCGACCGCGACATGGCCCATGGCTGTGAATGTGCGCAGGTCGCGCCCCGGACCGCAGCCGAAATCCAGGATGTGCAGCGGTGCCTGGCCCTGGATATGGCGCAGCAAGGCGTCGATGTTCTGGCTGACATCATGGTCGCGGGTGCCTTCGCGGAAGCTTTCTGCCACGGCGTTGTAATGGCTCAGGGTCGTGGCGGTGATGGTGTGCAGGTCGTCGGCGGTGTGTTTCATGGGTATTGGCTTGGGTGGGAAACGTTGGGCTGACTATACCGCACATCCACGGGTCACCCCCTGTGGGAGCAAAGCTTGCTCGCGATGAACGATGACACGGTATTGAAGTTGAAACCATGTCGCCTGTTCGCGAGCAAGCTGTGCTCCCACAGTCCCTACAAACTCAGCGCTTGTTCAAGCCCCGCGCCAGGCGGTCACCCCCCAATTGGATCACAGCGACCAACGCCACCAGCAACACGATCACCGTGAGCATGATCTGGCTGTCGAAACGCTGGTAGCCATAGCGGTAGGCGATGTCGCCCAGGCCACCAGCACCGATGGCCCCGGCCATGGCCGAGGAGTTGATCATGGTCACCAGCGTGATGGTGAAACCGCCGACGATGCCCGGCAGGGCTTCGGGCAGCAGTACATGCCAGACGATGTGCCAGCGGCGGCAACCCATGGCCTGGGCCGCTTCGATCAGGCCATGGTCGACTTCCCGCAGGCTGACTTCGGCGATACGGGCGAAGAATGGCGTGGCGGCGATGGTCAGCGGTACGACCGCGGCCCACACGCCATAGGTGGTGCCGACGATCAGCCGGGTGAACGGAATCAGCGCCACCATCAGAATCAGGAATGGTATCGAGCGGAACAGGTTCACGAACGCGCCCAGGGCCCGGTTCAAGGCCGGCGCTT
The DNA here is from genome assembly GCF_055390755.1 of Pseudomonas sp. Van50. Taxonomy (NCBI): domain Bacteria; kingdom Pseudomonadati; phylum Pseudomonadota; class Gammaproteobacteria; order Pseudomonadales; family Pseudomonadaceae; genus Pseudomonas; species Pseudomonas sp. Van50. The sequence continues at coordinate 320,720 of NZ_AP024343.1, forward strand.
CATAGATCCCGCCCTTGCCGCTGGTGACCAGGATCACCGCCAGCGGGATGCCCGCCAGCAGCGCGATCAACGATGACACGCCGACCATCAGGAACGTGTCGATGAAACCTTGCAGCAACCGATCAAACCACATAACCCAGCACCTCCACCCGTTGCGCCCAATTGCCCGCCCGTTGCCGCAGTTCCTCGGCGCCCCACGACGAACCGCTCACGGCCAGCAGCAATTGCCCCAGCCCGTGGCCCTGAATCCGTTCGATGCCGCCGTGCAGCAAGCGCACTCGCCCACCGAGGGCGCTGAACAAGGCGGCAAGATCCGGTTCCTCGCGATCTATGCCGGTGAATTGCAGGCGCAGCACCGTAGCCGCGTCCGCCGACGCCGGCAGCGCCTGCAAGCGACTTTGCAGTTCTTCCGGGATGGCGTGTTGCAACGGCGCCAGCAGCGTCCGGCTGACCTCGTGTTGCGGGTTGCCGAAGACTTCCCAGACCGGTCCCTGCTCGACGATCCGCCCCTGCTCAAGCACCACCACCCGGTCGCAGACTTCGCGAATCACCGCCATTTCATGGGTGATCAAGACGATGGTCAGGCCCAGCCGCTGGTTGATCTCGCGTAGCAGGCCGAGGATCGACTGGGTGGTCTCCGGGTCCAGGGCCGAGGTGGCCTCGTCGCACAACAGGATCTGCGGGTCATGCACCAGCGCCCGGGCAATCCCGACGCGTTGCTTCTGCCCGCCCGAAAGCTGCGCCGGGTAGGCCTTGTGCTTGCCGTGCAGCCCCACCAGCTCCAACAGCTCGCGGACTTTGCGCTGGCGCTGCTCCTTGGGCACGCCGGCGACCTTGAGCGGCAGTTCGACGTTCTGCCACACGGTCTTGGCCGACATCAGGTTGAAGTGCTGGAAGATCATGCCGATGCGCCGACGCAGCGCCACCAGGCGGTCTTCATCGAACTCGCCGATGTCCACCCGGTCGATCAACACCCGGCCACTGGTGGGTTGTTCGAGCCGGTTGATGGTGCGGATCAGCGAAGACTTGCCAGCACCGCTGCGGCCGATGATGCCGAACACTTCGCCGCGCTGGATCGCCAGGTCGATGCCCTGCAGCGCGGCCACCGGGCCTTGGCTGCCGTTGTAGGTCTTGCCCAGGCCGATGAAGCGCACGTGGGCACGGTTCAACTCTGGATGCAGTTCAGTCTGGTCGGCGCTTTGCGGCGCGGGGGCTTCGTCGCGCAGTCGCGCGTTGACGGCGTTCATGTCAGCCTTCCCAACCGGCCTGGTAGAGCTTGCCGTGGGCCTTGTCCAGGGCGGCGCGCACGACTGGCGAGTGCTGGTAGATGTCGACGAACTTGATCAGCCGTGGATCGTTCTGGCTCTTGGGCTGGATCACGAACTGAATCACGTATTCCTTGTGATCGAGGCCGTCGAACAGCAAGGCCGAGCTGGCATCGAAGGTCTTGGCCAGGCGGATGTAGGCCGGGTAGCCCTGTACCAGGTCGGCGTCTTCATAGGCGCGCACCAGTTGCACCGCTTCGACTTGCAGGATCTTGAGTTTCTTCGGGTTGGCGACGATGTCGTCTTCGGTGGCCTTGTAGCCGACGCCCGTCTTGAGGCTGATCAGCCCGGCCTTGGCCAGCAGCTGCAGGCCGCGACCGCTGTTGATCGGGTCGTTGGCAATGGCGACGCTGGCGCCTTCGGGCAGTTCGTCGAAGCTTTTGTATTTTTTCGAATAGAGACCAACGTTGTTGATGATCCCCGGCGCAAATGGCACCAGGTCGAACCCGGCGGCGGCCTTGGCATTTTCCAGGAACGGGATGTGCTGGAAGTAATTCACGTCGATGTCACCAGAGGCCAGGCTGACATTGGGCGCGATCCAGTCGCTGAACTCCACCAGTTCGACCTTCAGGCCTTGCTTGCCGGCCTCTTCGACCGCTGCCTCCAGGGGAATGGCGAACGCGGCGGTGGTGCCGATCTTCAACGGTGCGTCGGCGGCAAACAGCGCCGAGCTGAACAGGCCGAGGGCCAGGGCCAGTGCTTTGACTGGCAGGGTCAGGAGTTGCGTGGTCATGTCGGTTATTCCAGTCATTGATTAATTGAGCCGTGCGCTTTTTGGCGGTAGGTCGAACCGGTGTGTTGTTCGGGTAGATGGGCCTCTGCGCGGAACAGCTTTTCCCGCAAGGTGCCGTTGTCGTATCCGGTCTTGTACGAGCCGCGTCGCTGCAACTCGGGGATCACCAGGTCGATGAAGTCCACGTAGCTTTGCGGCGTCACGATGCGAGTCAGGTTGAAGCCATCGAGGCCGGTTTCGGCAATCCACGACTCCAGCTCATCGGCCACCTGTTCGGGCGAGCCCACCACCGTGATGTAGCGACCGCCCAAGGCGTGTTGCTGCAACAATTTGCGCCGGGTCCAGTCGTTGTTCTGCAGGGTCTTGGTGGCGGACTGGATGGCGTTGCTCTTGACGTACTGGATCGGCTCGTCCAGTTCGTACTGGGAAAAATCGATCCCCGTCGACGCGGAAAAATGCGCCACCCCGGCTTCGGCACTGGCGTAGCTGAGGTACTCGGCATGCTTGGCCCAGGCGGCCGCCTCGGTCTCGCCGACGATCACGTTCAGGCCCATGAACACCTTGATGTCCCCGGGGTTGCGTCCAGCCTCGATGGCACTGGCGCGGACCTTGTCCACCTGGGCCTTGGTCGCCGGTTTGTTCTGGCCGCTGATGAACACGCACTCGGCGTGCCGCCCGGCGAACAGCAAGCCACGCTCGGAACTGCCGGCCTGGAACAGCACCGGGGTGCGTTGGGGCGACGGTTCGCACAGGTGATAGCCCTCGACCTGGTAGAACTCGCCTTGGTGGCGGACCTTGTGCACTTTCTCCGGTTGGGCATAGATCCGCTGCTCGCGGTCGTTGAGCACGGCGTCGTTTTCCCAACTGCCCTCCCACAGTTTGTAGAGCACTTGCAGGTATTCATCGGCCTGGTCGTAGCGGCGGTCATGCTCGACTTGCGCCGTCAGGCCCATGGCCTTGGCGGCGCTGTCGAGGTAGCCGGTGACGATGTTCCAGCCGACCCGGCCGCGACTCAGGTGGTCGAGGGTGCTCATGCGTCGGGCAAACAGGTAGGGCGGTTCGTAGGTCAGGTTGGCGGTGAGGCCGAAGCCCAGGTTTTTCGTCACGGCGGCCATCGCGGAGACCAGCAGCAATGGGTCATTGACCGGCAGTTGGATCGACTCCTTGAGCGTGACATCCACCGACTGTTGGTACACGTCATAGACGCCAACGATGTCGGCGATGAACAACCCGTCGAACAACCCGCGCTCGAGCAATTGCGCCAGGGCGGTCCAGTATTCGAGGGTGTTGAACTGAGTAGAAGTGTCCTGGGGATGAGTCCACAGCCCATGGTTGATGTGCCCGATGCAGTTCATGTTGAACGCGTTGAGCAGGATCTTTTTCTTGCCGGCCGCCATCAGATGGTCCCCCGCAGCGGCGGTTTTTCGTCGTTGAGGTAGAAGTTGCCCACGGCGTGGTATTTCCAGCGCACCGGGTCATGCAGGGTGTGCACCCGGGCGTTGCGCCAGTGACGGTCGAGGCCATGTTCGGCCAGGGTCGCCTGGCTGCCGGCCAATTCGAACAGCGTGCTGCTGGCGGCCAGGGATATTTCGGTGCTGATGGCACGGGCTTCGGCCACGGCAATCGAGGCGGCGGCGACCGTGTCGGCCCCGGTGTCGGCCTGGGCCCGGTCGAGGAATTCACCGGCGCGTTCCAACAGGGCTTCGGTGGCATGCAGGCGGATGCTCAGTTGGCCGAAACTCTTGAGGGTGTGCGGGTCTTCGGTGGCGACGTCGCTGGTGGCATCGATCCAGGGACGGGTTTTGCTGCGGACAAAATGCAAGGCGTCTTCATAGGCGGCGCGGGCGATGCCGGTGTCGATGGCGGCGTGAAGAATCTGCGCCAGTGGCCCCACCGGTGTGGGACGTTCGAAAGCACTTTGGAAGGGCACGATGTCGTCGGCGGCGACATACACGTTTTCAAACACCACCGAGCCACTGCCTGTGGTGCGCTGGCCGAAACCGCTCCAGTCGTCGATCACCGTCAGGCCTTTGCTGTCACGAGGGACGAATGCCAGTTGTTGCACGCCGTTTTCATCCACCACCGAGGTGGGGATACGCTGGGCATAGATAGCCCCCGTGGCGTAGAACTTGCGGCCGTTGATGCGATAGCCCTCGCCGTCGCGGCGCAGTTGGGTGGTGCGGTCATGGGCAGTCTTGGTGCCAAGTTCGGCCAGGGCGTTACCAAAACGTTGCCCGGCGAGCACGTCGGCGTACAGGCGTTGTTTTTGCGCTTCGGTGCCGTTTACCCGCAGCACCTCCAGGGCGTAGAAATGATTTTGCGGAATCTGCCCCAGCGAGCCGTCGGCCTGGGAAATCAGGGCAATAACTTTGGCCAGGGTAACGTTGGACACACCGGCACCGCCGTAGGCCTTGGGTACACTGATGCCCCATAGGCCAGAGCGGGAGAAGGCCTCCAGTTCCGGGTACGGCAAGCGCCGCTCGCGGTCGCGCAGGGCACTGTCGCGCTTGAAGTCATCGGCCAGGTCACTGGCCACGATCAGGGCTTGTTCATCGCTGGTGATCACCGCGACGTGTTGAGAAAACGTCATGTACTGCTCCAGAGGTCGGGTCGTCAGATCCAGGAATGCCGGGCCGGCAAGGTGCCGTTCAGGTGGTAGGCGCCTATCGCGTGATACTTCCAGCGCACCGGATCGTGCAGGGTATGGACCCGTGCGTTGCGCCAGTGGCGGTCAAGATTGAATTCGGCGAGGGTGGCGCGGCTGCCGGCCAGCTCGAACAGTTTTTCGCTGGCTTGCAGGGCGATCTCGGTGGTGAGTGCCTTGGCTTCGGCCACGGCAATCGAGGCGCGGGCGGACGATTGCGCGGTGATGGGAGCAGCACTGACTTGGTCCAAGACTTGTCCAGCCTTGCGCAGCAACGCTTCGGCGGCGTGCAACTCGATTTTCAGCTTGCCGATGTCGGCGATCACGTAGAGGTCATCACTGGCCCGCTCGACCTTGGCGTCGATCCAGGGCCGGGCCCGTTCGCGCACAAAGGCGATGGCATCGTCGATGGCGCCACGAGCAATGCCTGCATCGATGGCGGCCTGGATCAGTTGGGAAATCGCCCCTTGTACACCGGGCGTTTCGTTGATGCGCCAGTTTTCCAGTACCAGTTCGGCATCCACCCGCACATTGTTCAGCAGTACGGTGCCGCTGGCTGTGGTGCGTTGGCCGAAGCCCGACCAATCGTCAACGATCCGCAGGCCCGGGGTGCCGCGCCGCACGAACGCCAGCACTTGCCGGCCCTCGTCATTCAGTGCCTTGACCGCGACCCAGTGAGCGAACAGTGCGCCAGTGGAATAGAACTTCTGGCCATTGATGACGAAGCCGTCGCCGTCGGCGGTGATCCGCGCCTTGAGTTCAAGGGTGTTGCGAGTGCCACGTTCGGGCCCGGCATTGCCGATGCGCCAGCCTTCGAGCACGCTCTGCAACAGGATTTTTTTTTGCCGTTCGGTACCGGTACCGAGAATCAACTGGAGCACGCCGAATTGGTTCTGGGGGATCTGGCCCAGGGCCGGGTCGGCGGCGGAAATGATTGCGAACACGTCGGCCAGGGTGACGAACGAAACCTGCGGGCCGCCGTAAGCCCGGGGAACGGCGATGCTGCCCAGTCCGCTGCGGGTGAATTGCTCGATTTCCGCCCAAGGCAACTTGCGTTGCTGGTCACGACGCGCGGCTTGCTGGCGGGCGACCTGTGCCAGTTCATGGGCGGCCTTGATCGCCTCGGCATCGTTGCGCAACACCTGTGCGGGCAACAGCAGGGGGGCGATGTCCAGGTCGCTCTGGACCTTTGCTTGCGCCAAATCCGACATTACAGCCACTCCGTGGCTGCGGGCAGTGCCTTGGCATACTGCACTGGGGCGATTGTGTTCCGTTCCATACCCACCTCACATCTCAAGAAACGCCGCGATGAAGACGGCGAGCAAAAATCTAGAATGTCCGGTGGTCCGGTTTATATACCCTAAGCGTGTGTAAATTATTTTTGAACTAACTTTTAGGAATATATATAGGTTAGATTCAATTGGAAGGAGTCCTCTGTGGCGAGGGAGCTTGCTCCCGCTGGGTTGCGCAGCAACCCTTCTGTTACCGGTGGGCGCTGCGCACCCAAGCGGGAGCAAGCGCCCTTGCCACCAAAGCGCTCTGTATCAAGGCGCTCGATGTCGCGGTTCAGCGGCCATGAGGGCCTCTTTCGAGGGCTTCTTCGGATAGGGATTGGCGCAACCGATCTTCAACGTCCGTGGCGGTGCCCAGTGGGAATTGTTGCCCACGCGGTCGAGGATGCAGTAGGTCACTTCCAGGCGCAGGTCTTCTCCCGCCTCCAGGATGATCTGCGGCGGGACCCAGATATTGATCGGCTGGCCGACCTCGCTGGCGGTGAGTGCAGGCAGGTCCATGCGCACATCGCCCCAGCGCAGGGTCACGGCATCGCCGACGGCCATGTTCAGGTAGGGTTCGATGGTCAGCGGTACGCCGCGCTTGATCTGGCTCGGGTTCACCCCTTGGCGCCGGATGGTGGTGGGAATGCGCACCGGCGCCAAGCCCTGGTTTTCATCGCCGCTCAGGGCCAACGGTTGGCCGCCGGGGCAATCGAGCTTCACCAGCACCTGTTGCTTGGCCGACAGCGCCGGCCCGCGTCCGACCTGCATCACCCGATAATGGATGCGCGAGGTGCCGTTGACGATGAAGCTCTCCGGGACCCGCATCGTGATGTTGCCCAGCACGTCGGCCTGGGACAGCACGCGCGAACCGACGTAGCAGTTGTCCCAGAACAGTTCGATCAGGTCACCGGTGTCCATGCCGGGGTAAGGCGCAATAGCCACCTCCAGGTGAGCGGCGTTGGTGATATTGATGCCAGTAGGGTGGGCATTGGCCAGTGTGGGGGCGGCCAGTTCAGGACTCTTCGACTTACATGTCATGGTGTTCTCCTTGATGCTTGAAAACTAAGTCCGTTTCGGGAAGATCAAAAGGCGATAGATCATCGCGATGTATATGTTATGGGTGTAGTCATAGGGGCTGTCTGCGCTTAGTCACTGCGCAAACTAAAATACGGTGCGTCGCCTGTCGGGCACTAGATAAGGGCTCTACAGTTTCAGTGTCAATAGAGCCGATTGCTTAATAACTCGTTGTGAAAGGCTTCAGAAACGTCCTACGTGTGCATGTTAAGAATGCGCGGCGCGGCAGGCCAATTTCCTAGGCGTATCGGCTTTTTCGAAAAGGGCTAGAAGCCGCGTCTGACAACTAAATTTGTGAGGTGGCTGGAGGGAAAATGTTGCGAGAGTTATATATAGGTTACTTCCTATATAAAAACGGAGGCTTTTAGTCGGGTGTAAATTGCAAGTTGTGTCGTTCGGATAAAAGAGCGGCGATGTCGTGTTAGTTGTGCGGCGGCCTCACTTCCATCCCTGGAAGTGATAACACTGGATTTACTGGTCGCTGTGTCCGGCAGAGAGGAACTTGCTGAGGAACTGTCGCGTGCGTTCTTCCTTGGGGGCCGCAAACAAGGCCTTGGCTTCGCCTTGTTCGACGATCACGCCTTTGTCGAAAAACACCACACGGTTGGCCACGTCCCGGGCGAAGCCCATTTCGTGGGTCACGATGACCATGGTGCGCTTTTCTTCGGCCAGGCCGCGAATGGTTGCCAGGACCTCGCCTACCAGCTCCGGATCGAGGGCCGAGGTCGGCTCGTCGAACAGGATCACCGCTGGTTCCATCGCCAACGCCCGGGCAATCGCCACGCGCTGTTGCTGGCCGCCGGAAAGGCGCCGTGGGTAGGCGTTTTCCTTGCCGGCCAGCCCGACCTTGGCCAACAGCTTGCGCCCCAAGGCTTCGGCGTCGGCGCGGGGAATTTTCTTCACCACTTGCGGGCCTTCGGTGACATTTTCCAAGGCGGTGCGGTGGGGAAACAGGTTGAAGTTCTGGAACACGAAGCCCACCTGCTGGCGCAAACGGCGCACCAGGCCTTGTTGCTGGTTCAGCGGACGACTGCCATCGATCTCGATGTCGCCGACCTTGATCCGGCCACTGGTAGGCTCTTCGAGGAAGTTCAGGCAGCGCAGGAACGTCGTCTTGCCCGAGCCGCTGGGGCCGATGATCGCAACCACTTCGCCTTCTTCGATCTTCAGGTCGATGCCGTTGAGCACCACCTGACCCTTGAACTGCTTTGTCAGTTTTTCCACGACAATCATGGGTCAGGACTCCTGGTCATGCCGATTGACCCGGGCTTCCAGGACGTTCTGCAGGTGCGAGAGCACGGTGGCAAGAACCCAATAGATCAGCGCGGCGGCAAGGTACATGGTGAAGATTTCGAAGGTTCGCGCGGTGATCAACTGCGCCTGGCGGAACAGCTCCGGCACCTGGATGGTCGCCGCCAGCGCGGTGTCCTTGACCAGGGAAATGAAGCTGTTGCCCAACGGTGGCAGGGCCGTGCGTGCGGCTTGCGGCAGGATGGCCCGGCGCAGGGTCTGGGCGCGGGTCATGCCGATACTCGCCGCCGCTTCCCACTGGCCGCGCTCGATGGAACTGATGGCGGCCCGCAGGATTTCACACGCATAGGCGGCCATGTTCAGCGAGAAGCCGATCAGCGCCGCAGGCAGCGGATCCAGCTCGATGCCCAGTTGCGGCAACCCGTAATAGATCACGAACAACTGCACCAGCAACGGCGTGCCGCGAAAGAACGACACGTAGATGCGGGCAATCCAGCTCACCAGTTTGAAGCGCGACAGGCGCATCAGCGCCAGGCCGAACCCCAGCAGCAAGCCGAAAAACATGCCGCCCAGGCTGAGGATGACCGTGTAATACGCGCCCTTGAGCAGGAAGGGCGCGGAGTCCAGTGCGAGTTGAAGAGCTGCTTCCATTATTGAGTAACGTCAGCGCTGAAGTATTTTTCCGAAAGTTTCTTCAGCGTACCGTCGGCGCGCAGTTTCTCGATGGCCTTGTTCACGGCTGCCAGCAGTTCGGGCTCGCCTTTGCGCAGGGCAATACCGGCTTCCTGGCGGGAGAAGGCTTCGCTGGTGACGGTGGTGTCCTTGGCTTTCTTGGCGTATTCCAGTGCGGCCAGACGGTCGATCAGGATGGTATCGATACGGCCGACGCGCAGGTCTTGGAACTTGGTTGGGTCGTCATCGTAGGTTTTGACTTGGGCGCCCGGTACTTCAGCTTTTACCCACTGTTCGTAGTTGGTGCCCAAGCCCACGCCGACTTTCTTACCGTCCAGGTCAGCGGCCTTCTTGATGTTCAGCTCGTCGGCTTTCTTGGTCAGTACCAGCGCTTGAATCCCGGAAACGGTGTACGGCTCGGAGAAGTCATACTTTTTCTTACGCTCCTCGGAGATGGTCACCTGGTTGACCACTGCGTCCAGACGCTTGGATTCCAACGCCGCGAGGATGCCGGCCCATGGGGTCGTCTGCAGCTTGACCTTCACACCCAATTCCTTGGCCAGGGCTTCGGAGAATTCCACTTCGAAGCCGGTCAGCTTGCCGCTGTCATCAACGAAGCTGAACGGTGGATAAGTGCCTTCCAGGCCGATCTTGATTTCACCGGCATCCTTGATTTTTTGCAGTTGCTCACCGGCAACCGCTTGCCCCAACAGCCCGGCGCTCAATGCCAGGCCCAGCGAACCGACCAACAGGTTGCGACGTAATGCAGAAAAATTCATGACAAGCCCCTGTGTTTTCTTATGAAGAGATATTTTGGCTGAGATAAGGCGTAGCCGCGATCCGAAAAGATTGCCACATCCTGCCTTAAAGCAACCTGGGCGTCTCGCGGCAAATACGCCTGCGGCGAGACTATAAGTTGGCTTTTATAGATTGGAAAATAATATTAAATCAACCATATATGCCTGTTTGGAATGACCCCCTGTGGGAGCGAGCTTGCTCGCGATAGCAGTGGGTCAGCCCAATTCCAATCAGCTGACACACCCTCATCGCGAGCAAGCTCGCTCCCACATTGAGGGTTTCCACATCTTCAGAAGACGGTGTTATAGGCAAACAACGCCGGTGCGCCGCCGGTGTGCAGGAAGATGATCGGGCCTTCGTCGAAGCGGTCGCGGCCAATGCCATCGAGCAGGCCGGCCACGGCCTTGCCGGTGTAGACCGGATCGAGCAACAGGCCTTCCAGGCTGGCCAGCAGCTTGACCGCCGCCAGTGTCCCGGCGTTCGGTTCGCCGTAGCGGGGGGCAAAATATTCATCCCACAGGATCACTTTGAACGCTTCCGGAAGGGCGACTTCGAGTAACGCTGCCGTGCGCTCGGCCAGGCCCTGGACCTTCGGAAACTGGTCCTCCTCGCTGCGCGAAACCGTGACGCCAATGACCGGAAGCGCCGGCAGGCTTTCACTCAACGCCAGCGCCAGGCCGCTGTGGGTCCCGGCACTGCCCGAGGCCAGTACCACGGCAGCGAACTCGATTCCGGTGTCCTTGATCTGCTCGGCCAGTTCCAGGCCGGCGCGCACATACCCCAGTGCGCCCAAGGCGTTCGAACCGCCAATCGGCACCAGGTAGGGCTTTTTCCCATTGCTGCGCAGGCGTCCGGCGAGGGCCTGCAATTGCTCGTCGGCGTTGTCCAGGTTTTCCACTAGCTCGACCTTGGCGTCGAACAGCTCCAGCAGCAGTCGGTTGCCGTTGCCCAGGTAATTGCTGTCTTCGGTGCCGATGGGGTTTTCCAGCAAGGCCACGCAACCCAGGCCCAGCTTCGCGGCCAGGGCGGCGGTCTGGCGTACGTGGTTGGACTGGATCGCCCCGGCGGTGATGAGGGTATCGGCGCCTTGGGCGATGGCATCGGCGGCCAGGTATTCGAGCTTGCGCAGTTTGTTGCCGCCCAAGGCGAGGGGCGTCAGGTCGTCGCGCTTGATGTAGATGTCCCGGCCGAGCCAGTTGGAGAGGCGGTCGAGTTTTTCCAACGGTGTCGGATGGCTGAGCAGGTCGAGACGGTTAAAGCGAGACAACTGTTCTTTGATCATGGGTCCGTACTGGTTGTAGGCGATGTCTGGACTATAGGCACGCGGATATTCGTGGGCAACCGGCAATCATTTGTTTGGAAGTAAACCAGCGACGGGCAGGGAGTGACACATGATTTATGAACACCTCAAATCCTGTGGGAGCGAGCTTGCTCGCGATAGCGGTGGTTCAGTTGGCCTCTGTATTGACTGACATACCGCCATCGCGAGCAAGCTCGCTCCCACAGGGGGCGGTGTATATGGCTTAGGCACTGAACGAATGCTCACCAGGCAACGTCATACCCTCCCGTAGGCTAGCGTAGGAAACATGCCGTTGAGCCCTGCGATTAGTCCTTAGCTGCCTATTCATGTTTAACTTGAACGTTCATTCAAGTTAAACCGTCGGTTTGCTGCCCGCTCACAATAAGGAGGCTTGCTTTTGCCGAGTCCGTTTTCGACCCTCGCCGTTTCGCTGCCCGGGGTGCCTCGCCCATGAGTGCTTCGTCCCTGCCACCCAGCGGCCTGGTCCGCATGAACCCGCCGGTGTTTTACTTCGCCGCGACCTTCATCCTGCTGTTCGGTCTGGTGGTGATTGCCATGCCCGCCCAGGCCGGTGCCTGGTTGCTGGCCGCGCAGAACTGGGCGGCCAATACGGTCGGCTGGTACTACATGCTCGCGATGACGCTGTATCTGGTCTTCGTGGTGGTCACCGCCTTGTCCGGCTACGGCAAGATCAAGCTCGGTGCCGACCACGACGAGCCCGAATTCAGCTATCTGTCCTGGGCCGGCATGCTGTTTGCCGCCGGCATCAGCATCACGCTGTTTTTCTTCTGCGTTTCCGAGCCGCTGACCCATATGGTGCAGCCGCCCCAAGGCCAGGCCGGTACCGCCGAGGCGGCGCGCCAGGCCATGCAGATCCTGTTCTTGCATTGGGGCCTGCACGGCTGGGGCGTCTTTGCGTTCGTCGGCATGGCCTTGGCATATTTCGCCTACCGGCACAATTTGCCGCTGGCCCTGCGTTCGGCGCTGTACCCGCTGATCGGCAAGCGCATCAATGGCCCCATCGGCTACGCCGTGGACGGTTTCGGCATTATCGCGACGGTGTTCGGCCTCGGCGCGGACATGGGTTTCGGTGTGCTGCACCTCAATTCCGGGCTCGACTACCTGTTCGGCATTGCTCACACCCAGTGGATTCAAGTTGGTTTGATCGTGCTGATGATGGGCGCGGCGATCATCGTCGCGGTGGCCGGTGTCGACAAGGGCGTGCGGGTCATGTCCGACATCAACATGCTGCTGGCCTGTGCGTTGTTGCTGTTCGTGCTGTTCGCTGGGCCCACCCAGCATTTGCTCAATACGTTGATCCAGAACATCGGCGATTACCTCGGCGCCTTGCCGATGAAAAGTTTCGACCTGTACGCCTACAACAAGCCCAGCGACTGGCTGGGCGGCTGGACGGTGTTCTACTGGGCCTGGTGGATCGCGTGGTCGCCGTTCGTGGGCCTGTTCATCGCGCGGATTTCCCGTGGCCGCACCATCCGCGAATTCGTGTTTGGCGTGCTGCTGATCCCCCTGGGTTTCACCCTGGCGTGGATGTCGATCTTCGGCAACAGCGCCATCGACCAAGTGCTGAACCACGGCATGAGTGCCCTGGGCATGTCCGCCCTGGAAAACCCGTCGATGAGCCTTTACCTGCTGCTGGAAACCTACCCGTGGAGCAAGACCGTCATCGCGGTCACCGTGTTCATCAGCTTCGTGTTCTTCGTCACGTCCGCTGACTCGGGCACCGTGGTGCTTTCGACGCTGTCCGCCAAGGGCGGCAATCCCGATGAGGATGGACCGAAATGGCTGCGGGTGTTCTGGGGCGCGATGACGGCCCTGGTGACCAGTGCGTTGTTGTTCTCCGGCAGCATCGATGCCTTGAAGTCGGCGGTGGTGCTGACGTCCTTGCCGTTCTCACTGATTCTGCTGTTGATGATGTGGGGCCTGCACAAGGCGTTTTACCTGGAGTCCCAGAAGCAGATCGCGCAATTGCATTCCCTGGCGCCGGTGTCGGGATCGCGCCGGGGCACGGGCGGCTGGCGTCAGCGCTTGAGCCAGGCGGTGCATTTCCCCTCCCGTGACGAGGTGTACCGTTTCCTCGATACCACGGTACGCCCGGCCATTGAAGAGGTGACCGCGGTGTTCGTCGAGAAGGGGCTGACGGTGGTGACCCAGCCCGACCCGGCCAACGACAGCGTCAGCTTGGAGATCGGTCACGGCGAGCAGCATCCGTTCATCTACCAGGTGCAGATGCGTGGCTACTTCACCCCGTCCTTCGCCCGCGGCGGCATGGGCTCGAAGGAGCTCAACAACCGGCGCTACTACCGTGCCGAGGTGCACTTGAGCGAAGGCAGCCAGGATTACGACCTGGTGGGCTACACCAAGGAGCAAATCATCAACGACATCCTCGACCAGTACGAGCGGCACCTGCAGTTCCTGCATTTGGTGCGCTGAGCGAGGCCGTAGGTTTTCCATCTTTACCGGCCTCATCGCGAGCAAGCTCGCTCCCACAGGGGCAAGTGATTCCTTCTTGGTGGGCCGCTGACTCCCTTGTGGGAGCGAGCTTGCTCGCGATAGCGGTTTGCCGGACCCCGCCGGGCGAAGCTTCAGACAAGCCCGCCATTGGCCCGCAGGACCTGCCCATTCACCCAGCCAGCGGCCGGGCTCACCAGGAACGCGATGATGCTGGCAATGTCCTGCGGCTGGCCGAGGCGTTCCAGGGGCGGCATCTTGGCGTAGTGCTGCACCTGTTCTTCGCTCTTGCCGTGCATGAACAGTTCGGTGGCGACCGGGCCGGGAGCCACGGCATTGACCGTGATCTGGCGACCGCGCAGTTCCTTGGCGAATACCTGGGTCAGGGATTCCACCGCCGCCTTGCTGGCGATGTACACCGAGTAGCCGGGCAGGTTCAGGCCTACGGTGCTGCTGGAAAAATTCACGATCCGGCCACCGTCGTTCAGGCGGGTCGCGGCTTCGCGCAAGGTGTTGAAGGTGCCACGGGTGTTGATGGCGAACGTCTGCTCGAACAGCTCGTCGCTGTGTTGCGCCAGGGGCATGACCTGGAGGATGCCGGCGTTGTTGATCAACACATCGACCTTGCCCAGTTTCGCTTCGGTTTCATCGAACATCCGCCGCACATCGGCGGAAGAGGACACGTCTGCCTTGACCGCTATGGCTTGGTGGCCGGCCTGGCGCAGTTGAACCACCAGTTTCGAGGCTTCGGTGGCGCTGTTGGCGTAATTGATGACCACGGCAAAACCTTCGCTGGCCAATTGCTTGGCAATCTCTGCTCCGATGCCGCGGGAGGCGCCGGTCACGATGGCAACTTTCGAGTTTTGAACAGTCATGTGAGATTCCTTTGAGGTTGAAGTGTCTTGATTCGTTGAAACCAGATTCACATGTTTACTCTTGGCGATAAATGCCCGAGAGTTGCCTTGACTGTTCAATATTTTCCAACAATCAAGGCACGGGGTTCAGATGGACCAGGTCAAGGCGATGAGGGTATTTGTCCGCATATACGAGCGCAGCAGCTTCACCCTGGCCGCTGAAGACTTGAATATGCCCCGGGCCACGCTGACCCATACGCTCAATCAATTCGAAGCCTGGCTGGGCATTCGTTTGCTGGAGCGCAGCACCCGCAAGGTGCGCCCGACCCTCGACGGCGAGGCCTACTACCCGCGCTGCGTGCAATTGCTGGCGGAGCTTGAAGAGGCCGAACTGGCGTTTCGCGGCGTGGCGCCCAAAGGCAAACTCAGAGTAGACCTGCACGGCACCCAGGCGCGGTACTTCGTGATTCCGGCGTTGCCGCAATTCATGGCCCGCTACCCCGAAATAGAACTGTTCATCAGCGAGGCGGATCGTTTCGTCGACCTGATTGCCGAGGGCGTCGATTGCGTGCTGCGCTCCGGTACGCTGGCGGATTCGTCATTGATCGGCCGCCGTGTCGCCAATCTTCGCCAGATCACCTGTGCCAGCCCCGGTTACCTGCGCCAGTATGGCGAGCCGAAGAGCCTCGATGACTTGAAGCATCACAGGGCGGTGAATTACGTCTCGCGGACCACCGCCAAACTCTATCCGTTCGAGTTCATGGTCGATGGCGAACTCCATGAGGTGCCGATCGGGGGCTCGTTGTCGGTGTCCGGCGCCGAGATCTACGCCGCCTCGGCCATCGCCGGCATGGGCCTGATCCAATGCCCGCATTACCGAATGGAAGAACCGATCCGGCAGGGAATGATCCAGGAAGTCCTCACCGCCTACCCGCCGCCTTCCATGCCGGTGTCGGTGCTCTATCCCCACAACCGACACATGTCGCCACGGGTTCGCGTATTCGTGGATTGGGTGACGGAGGTGTTTGCGCAGGCGCGTTAGTGGGGCCCGTGGTTATCGCTGGCCTTGTGGGAGCGAGCTTGCTCGCGATGAGGCCTTTGCCAATCGATATTTTCGTTGGCTGATCCACCGCTATCGCGAGCAAGCTCGCTCCCACCCTATTGCGAACTTTCAACCTGACCGAGGCGTCTGTGAAATGTTAGCTTCTGACACCAGCCGTCCGAACAGAGAGCCTTTTCGATGACCTACACCGCTGCGCAAAACCGCTACGATTCCATTCCTTACCGCCGCGTCGGTCGCAGCGGGTTGGTGCTGCCGGCGTTGTCGCTGGGGTTGTGGCATAACTTTGGCGACAGTACGCCCATCGACACCCAGCGTGCCTTGCTGCGCACGGCGTTCGACCTGGGCATCAACCACTTCGACCTGGCCAACAACTACGGCCCGCCCTACGGCAGCGCGGAGATCAATTTTGGCCGGTTGCTGAGCGAAGACTTCAAGCAGTACCGCGATGAGTTGATCATCTCCAGCAAGGCCGGTTGGGACATGTGGCCGGGACCTTACGGCCAGGGCGGCGGTTCGCGCAAATATGTGCTGGCCAGCCTCGACCAGAGCCTGCAACGCCTGGGGCTGGACTATGTGGATATCTTCTATTCCCACCGCTTCGACCCCGATACGCCACTGGAAGAAACCGCCAGTGCACTGGCCACTGCGGTGCAGCAGGGCAAGGCGTTGTACATCGGCATTTCCTCGTATTCCGGGGTGAAGACCCGGGAAATGGCGGCGCTGCTCAAGGAATGGAAAGTCCCGCTGCTGATCCACCAGCCGGCCTACAACCTGCTCAACCGCTGGGTGGAAAAAGACCTGCTGGACGCCACCGACGAATTGGGTACCGGTGTGATTGCCTTCACCCCACTGGCCCAAGGGCTGCTGACCGACAAGTACCTCAAGGGCGTTCCGGCCGATGCGCGGGTGAATCGTCCGGGGGTGGCTCGTTGCAGGCTTCGCACTTGTCGCAGGAGAACCTCGCCCACGTGCGCGCCCTCAATGAGATCGCCCAGCGTCGTGGCCAGAGCCTGGCGCAAATGGCCCTGGCCTGGACCTTGCGCGATCCCCGGGTCACCTCCGCCCTGATCGGCGCCAGCCGGCCGGAGCAGATCATCGAGAACGTCGGAGCCTTGCAGAACCTGAACTTCAGCGCCGAAGAGCTGGCCGAGATCGACCGGTTTGCCCAGGAAGGCGGGATCAATCTTTGGGAAAAGCCTTCGTCAGCTGAGTAACACAACCCCCTGTGGCGAGGGAGCTTGCTCCCGCTGGGCTGTAGGAGCTGTCGAGCGAAGCGAGGCTGCGATCTTTCCGCCGATGCTTGAGTCTCAAGCGAAAGATCAAAAGATCGCAGCCTTCGGCAGCTCCTACAGCGCAGTCGAGCGGGAGCAAGCTCCCTCGCCACAAGTGAGTGGTGGGTTCAGCGAAAAAACGGCACATCCCCCAACACCGTCGCCCGGTGCATCACCCGCCGGGCCGGGCGGTAGTCGTCCACGGCGAAATGCTGGGTCACACGGTTATCCCAAAACGCCACGTCGTTGACCTGCCAGCGCCAGCGCAGGGTGAACTCCGGGCGGGTGGCGTGGGCGAACAGCAGTTTCAGGATCGCCTCGCTTTCGCTTTCCGACAGCTCGTTGATCCGTGTCGTGAAGCCTTCATTGACGAACAGTGAACGACGCCCGCTCACCGGATGGGTGCGGATCACCGGATGGGACAGCGGCGGGTTTTTCCGCCGTGCCTCTTCCCAGCGCGCCAGGTCTTCGGCGGTGTTGCCAAAGCGCTCCAAGGGAAAGGACCGGGTGAAATCGTGGGTCGCCGTCAGGCCTTCCAGCAAGCGTTTCAACGGTGTCGACAAGGCTTCATAGGCGGCGATACCACTGGCCCACAATGTATCGCCACCCACCGCCGGCAACAGCTTGGCGCTGAGCACCGCGCCGAGGGCTGGCGTCGGCAGAAAGGTCACGTCGGTGTGCCACACGGCGTTGTCGCGGACATCGGTGACGGCGGTGTCGAGCACCAATACTTCAGGCTGCTCCGGCACGTTGGGGTAGATCGGATGAATGTGCAGGTCGCCAAAATACCCGGCGAAACGCGCCTGCTGTGGCGGTTCGATCGGCTGGTCGCGGAAAAACAGCACCTGGTGTTCGAGCAGCGCCTGCTCGAGGGTGTCGCGGTCGGCCAGGCTCAGCGGCTGGCGGATATCGATTCCTTCGATCTGCGCGCCGAGGGCGGTGCTCAGAGGCGTAATGGTCGGGCGGTTCATCGCAGTGTTCTCGGTCTGGGCGCCGAATGGTCGGCGTGGTCATTGGGTATCAATGGGTCTGGCCGTGCCACGGCACCAGTTTGCGTTGCAGGGCGCGCAGGCCCATTTCCATGGCGAAGGCAATCAGCGCGATCACCAGGATTCCCAGCACCACCACATCGGTGACCAGGAACTGCGCCGCGGACTGCACCATGAATCCCAGGCCGCTGGTGGCGGCGATCAGTTCGGCGGCCACCAGTGTCGACCAGCCCACGCCCAGGCCAATGCGGATACCGGTGAGAATGTCCGGCAGGGCACTGGGCACGATTACATGGCGAATCAACTGTGCCCGCGTGGCGCCCAACGATTGCGCCGCGCGCAGCTTGGCCCGGTCGACGGTGCGCACGCCGGTGGCGGTGGCAATGGCAATCGGGGCGAAGATCGCCAGGTAGATCAGCAGCACCTTCGACAACTCGCCGATGCCGCACCAGATCACGATCAATGGCAGGTACGCCAACGGTGGAATCGGCCGGTAGAACTCGATCAACGGATCGAGCACACCGCGGGCGATGCGGTTGGCGCCGATGGCGATGCCCACTGGCACCGCCGTCAGCACCGCGAACAACAGGCCCAGGCCGATGCGTTCAAGGCTGGCGGCCAAGTGTTGCCAGAGGGTGGAGTCCATGTAGCCTTGGGTCGCCAGCAGCCAGCCTTTTTGCAGTACGGCCGAGGGCGGGGGCAGGAACAGCGGTTCGATCAGGCCGCTGGCGGTGACGGCCCACCAGGCTGCCAGCAACGCGATCAGGGTCAAGCCGCTGATCCAACGCGTACTCAGGTGGGGCCTCAAACCGCTGGCCGCGGGCCGGGTCGTCGCGTCACGGACCCCGGCGGGAATTTCGTAGCTGCTCATGCGCGCTCCTGGGGTCGAGTGGCGCTGCGTTGGGAAAACACTTTGGCGAGCACATGCTCGCGGGTTTCGATGAAGCGCGGGTCGGACTTGATCGACCGTGCCGATTCCCCGGCCCCGTAGCGCTGGCCGAAATCCAAGCTCAGGCGTTCGACGATCTGCCCCGGGTTCGGTGCCAGCAGAATCAAGTCCGTGGCGAGGAAGACGGCTTCTTCAATGTCATGGGTGATCAGGAACACCGGCTTGGCGGTGCGCTGCCAGACCTGCAGCAACAGTTCCTGCATCTGCTCGCGGGTGAAGGCGTCCAGCGCGCCGAACGGTTCGTCCATCAACAGCACACGCGGGTCGGCCGCCAACGCCCGGGCCAGGCCGACGCGTTGTTTCTGGCCGCCGGAGAGCTGCCAGACGCGGCGTTGCTCGAAACCGGCCAGGTCCACCAGGGCAAGCATTTCCCGGGCGCGAGCCTCGCGTTTTTCCTTGGGGACGCCGGCCAGTTCCAGGCCGAACCCAACGTTTGCCAGCACGTCTTGCCACGGCAGCAGCGCATCGTCCTGGAACACCACGCCGCGTTCGGCGCTCGGGCCCTTGACCGGCGTGCCGTCGAGGGTGATCTGCCCGGCGCTGGGCTCGACGAACCCGGCAATCAGGTTCAACAGCGATGTCTTGCCACTGCCGGATGGACCGAGGGCAACCAGCAACTGCTTCGGCCCCAGGGTCAGGGAAATATCCGCCAGCACCGGTTCCGCTGCGCCGGGGTACTGTGCGCTGATGCGCTCCAGTTGTAGCAAGGCCATCGCATGTCTCCTTTTTTTGATCAGCGAGTGATGTATTTGGCGCTGACGTAAGGCGCGTAGTCCGGCAGCACGGCTTCGACTTTGCCTTGCTCCTTGAGGAACGCCGCGGTATCGGTGATGGCTTGGGTGGTCGGTGCGCCGAGGCTCACGACCTGATCGGCCGCCAGGGGAAAGACGTTGCCTTGCAGCAACAACGGGATATCGCTGGCCTTGGCACCGGAGAGCTTCGCCAGTTTGTCGACGTTGGACGCATCGGCCAGCCAGGCTTGTGGGTCCTTGCGGTACTGGGCGTAGGCGTCCAGGGTCACTTTGGCGAAGGCGGTGACGATTTCAGGGTGCTTCTGGGCGAAGTCCTTGCGCACGATCCAGGCGTCGAACGTCGGTGCGCCGAACTTGGCCAGCTCCGCGGAGGTGATCAGCACCTTGCCGTTTTCCTTGGCCACACCCAGGGCTGGGTCCCAGACGTAGGTGGCGTCGATGTCGCCACGCTTCCAGGCGGCGATGATGGCCGGTGGCGCCAGGTTGAGCACGGTGACTTTCGACGGGTCGATGTTCCAGTGCTTCAACGCGGCGAGCAGGCTGTAGTGACCGGTGGACACGAACGGCACGGCGATCTTCTTGCCGATCAGGTCTTGCGGGGAATTAATGCCGGAGCCGTCACGAACCACCAAGGCCTCGGCGGCGCCGATCTGGGTGGCGATGAGGAAGGTTTCCACCGGGACCTTGCGGGTGATGGCCGCGGTCAACGGGCTGGACCCGAGGTAGCCGATCTGCACATCGCCCGAAGCGATGGCGGTGATGACGTCGGCACCGTTGTCGAACTTGCGCCAGTTGATCTTGGCTTGGGTGGCTTTTTCGTAGGCGCCATCGGCCTGGGCGACTTTGGCCGGGTCGACGGTGGTCTGGTAAGCGACGGTCAGGTCGGCTGCCTGGGCAAAAAGACTCGTGGCTGCCAGGGAGGCGGCCGCGAGAAGGCGAAGGGGGAAACGCAAAGACATGGAAAATCTCCTCAACAGGCCGCCGGACGTTCGGCGTTCGAGGAGACTAAATGATCTAAGAATTCAAAAATAAATAACTTTTTCGAATTAGCTTATTTGCGAAAAAAACATCCGGAAATGACTGAGGCCTCCGTGGCGAGGGAGCTTGCTCCCGCTGGACTGCGCAGCAGGCCCCATTTCACGACTGCTGCGCAGCCGAGCGGGAGCAAGCTCCCTCGCCACAAGAGTATCCCCGCCAAGGCGGGCTGATCAGTTACTGATCGCCAGGATGCTTGCCTGGTAAGAACCCACGAACACATCGAAATCCCCCACCTCGTTCTGTTCCAGCTCAGCTTGCTGGACCAGCGACTCGCGTGCGGTCTCTTCGAATGTCGCTTGTTCCTGGGCAGGCAACGGCTCGGCGCGGAAGAATTCGGCGTGGGCCTTGCTTTGGCGCAGGGAGAATTGGGCGAAGCTTTCCTGGTGTTCGGCCATGGCGGCCAGCACCTGGGCGGAAGGCGTCAGGGACGGATCACGGACTTTCGCCAATTGCGCGTCCAGTGCCTGGCGATGGGCATCGCCACCCTGGCTCTGGTCGAGCAGCGCGGCCAGCGGAGCGATTTTTTCCAGCAATTCCACGGCCCAGGCCTGCATGTCCACCGCTTGACCCTGGCGCTGCAATTGCAGGCCTGGCTTGCGACCTTCCTTGACCACGGTCAGGAAGTTGCTCGTGGCGTTGCCGCATTCGTTGTTTTCCAGCTGCGGGCTGTCATTGAGGCCGCAATACAGCAGGAACGCATCGAGGAACCGTGCTTCGGTGAGGTCGATGCCCATCGGCAGGAACGGGTTGATGTCCAGGCAGCGCACTTCGACGTACTGGATCCCCCGGGCCATCAAGGCCTGGATCGGTCGCTCGCCGGTGTAGGTCACGCGCTTGGGACGGATGTTGGAGTAGTACTCGTTTTCGATCTGCAAGATGTTGGTATTGAGCTGCACCCACTCGCCGTTCTGGTGAGTGCCGACTTCGACGTACGGCGCGTAGGGCGTCGCCACCGCTTTGCGCAGGCTGTCGGTGTAGCTCGCCAGGTCGTTGTAGCATGGCGTGAGGCCGGCCTGGGCGTTGCTCTGGTAACCCAGGTCGCTCATGCGCAGGCTGGTGGCGTAGGGCAGGTACAAGGTGTCCGGGTCCAGTTGTTCCAACTGGTGCGGACGGCCCCGCAGGAAACCGACGTCCAGGGCCGGCGAGGCACCGAACAGGTACATCAGCAACCAGCTGTAGCGGCGGAAATTACGGATCAGCGCGATGTAGGCTGACGATTGGAAGTCCCGGTCGCTCACCTCGGCGGCTTCGTTCTGACGGAGCAGCGGCCAGAGCTTTTCCGGCAGGGAAAAGTTGTAGTGGATCCCGGCGATGCATTGCATGGTCTTGCCGTAGCGCAGGGCCAGGCCCTTGCGATAGACGTACTTGAGCTGGCCGATATTCGAGGTGCCGTAGTAGGCGATCGGAATCTCTTCTTCGGCCGGCAGTGGGCACGGCATCGACGGGCTCCACAAGTACTCGTCACCCAGTTTGCTGTAGGCAAACCGGTGGATCTTGTCGAGGCTGCGCAAGGTATCGGCCGGGTTGGCCAGGGCCGGCGTGATGAACTCCAGCAGCGACTCGGAATAGTCGGTAGTGATCTGTTCGTTGGTCAGCGCCGAACCCAGGGCCTTGGGGTGCGGAGTCTGCGCCAGGCGCCCATCGTCCGTGACACGCAGGCATTCACGCTCGATGCCGTGCAGGCACTGTTCGAGCAGGGAGAGGTTGGCGCGCTCGCCGAGCAAGGCCAGGCGGCGGTTTAAAAGGTCGCTCAAGTTGAATTCCTTCACGCGTCAGTCGCCCCAATATGGGGGTGGGCAAGACGGTCTACAAGGGTGAAGTTAAAACTGGCGTTTTCGCCTGGTTTTCGTGCCAAAAGCTAGCCACCGCAACCCCACTGTGGGAGCGAGCTTGCTCGCGATGGCGGTGGATCAGCAACGTTGATCTTGACTGACCCTCCGTTATCGCGAGCAAGCTCGCTCCCACAGGAAAGCCCGACACTGCATTCATGGCGTCGAAATTAACTCAAATCGATGACAGGGAGCTATAGGACAGCGAACGTGCCTTGCGCTTTTGCGACCAGTTTGTCGCCTTGCATCACCTCGGCCTCGACCACCAGCGTGCGCCGGCCCGGGTGGATGACCCGGGCAGTGCACAGCACTTCGCCGTCGGACACGGCGCGAATGTAGTTGATCTTGCATTCGATGGTCGCGCTTTGCTGGTCAAAGCCATGGACACTGGAGCAGGCCAGGCCCATGGCGATGTCCACCAGGCTGAACAGTGCGCCGCCGTGCAGCTTGCCGCCGCGGTTGCGCAACGGCGGCTCAAGGCCCAGGGCGACTTGCGCCACCCCGTCCCCCAGGCTCTGCAAGCGGCAGCCGAGCAGCTTGAAAAAGGCGCTTTCCACCAACCCGGCCGGCACGTCCATCAGCGCTTCTTCAACTGCTTGGCGTTGGCGAACAGCGAAGCCATGGCGTTGTTCGCCGGGGCCGCGGTGGCGGTTTCCTTGCGCGGCGCGGTGTTCTGCGACTGACGCGGGGTCGAGCCAGGGCGAGCACCGCGGGCACCGTCGACTTTCTCGCCCGGTGTGTCGCTCATGCGCATCGACAGGCCGACGCGTTTGCGCGGGATGTCGACTTCCATGACCTTCACTTTCACCACATCGCCAGCCTTCACCGCTTCGCGCGGGTCCTTGATGAACTTCTCGGACAACGCCGAAATGTGCACCAGGCCGTCCTGGTGCACGCCGATGTCGACAAAGGCACCGAAGTTGGTGACGTTGGTCACCACGCCTTCGAGGATCATGCCCGGTTGCAGGTCCTTGAGGTCTTCGACGCCGTCCTGGAACTCGGCGGTCTTGAACTCGGGACGCGGGTCGCGGCCCGGTTTTTCCAGTTCCTGGAGGATGTCGGTGACGGTGGGCAGGCCGAAGGTTTCGTCGGTGAATTTCTTCGGGTCCAGGCGCTTGAGGAATGCGGCATCACCGATCAGCGAACGAATGTCGCGGTCAGTCTGGGCGGCAATGCGTTGCACCAGCGGGTAGGCTTCGGGGTGGACGGCCGACGAATCCAGCGGGTTGTCGCCGTTCATGACCCGCAGGAAGCCGGCGGCCTGTTCGAAGGTTTTTTCACCCAGGCGTGGGACTTTCTTCAACGCGGCGCGGGTCTTGAACGCGCCATGTTCGTCACGGTGGGTGACGATGTTCTGCGCCAGCGTGGCATTCAGGCCGGAGATCCGCGCCAGCAGCGCCACCGAAGCGGTGTTCACGTCCACACCCACGGCGTTCACGCAATCTTCCACCACGGCGTCCAGGCCACGGGCCAGTTTCAGTTGGGAAACGTCGTGCTGGTACTGGCCGACACCGATGGATTTGGGGTCGATCTTCACCAGCTCCGCCAGTGGATCCTGCAGGCGACGGGCGATGGACACCGCGCCACGGATCGACACATCCAGGTCGGGGAATTCCTTGGAAGCCAGTTCCGACGCCGAGTAAACCGAAGCGCCGGCCTCGGAGACCATGACCTTGGTCATTTTCATGGCTGGGTATTTCTTGATCAGTTCGGCGGCCAGTTTGTCGGTCTCGCGGCTGGCGGTGCCGTTGCCGATGGCGATCAGGTCCACCGAATGCTTGGCGCACAGGGCGGCGAGCACGGCGAGGGTCTGGTCCCACTTGTTGTGCGGCACGTGCGGGTAGACCGTGGCGTGATCCAGCAGCTTGCCGGTGGAGTCCACCACCGCCACCTTGCAACCGGTGCGCAGGCCCGGGTCCAGGCCCAGGGTGGCACGGGGGCCGGCCGGTGCGGCCAGCAGCAGGTCGTGCAGGTTGTGGGCGAACACGTTGATCGCCTCAGTCTCGGCGTTGTCGCGCAACTCGCCCAGCAGGTCGGTTTCCAGGTGGGTGTAGAGCTTGACCTTCCAGGTCCAGCGCACCACTTCGGCCAGCCATTTGTCGGCGGCGCGGTTCTGGTTCTGGATGCCGAACTGCTGGCCGATCATGCCTTCGCACGGGTGCATGGTGCCCGGCAATTCTTCACCGACCTTCAGGGCGGAGCTGAGGATGCCTTCGTTGCGACCCCGGAAAATCGCCAGGGCGCGGTGGGACGGCATGCTCTTGAGCGGTTCGTCGTGTTCGAAGTAATCGCGGAACTTCGCGCCTTCCTCTTCCTTGCCCGCGATGACCCGGGCGCTGAGGATGGCTTCCTGTTTGAGGAAGTTGCGCAGTTTTTCCAACAGGTTGGCGTCTTCGGCGAAACGCTCCATGAGGATGTACTTGGCGCCTTCCAGCGCGGCTTTCACGTCCGCCACGCCTTTTTCGGCATCGACGAAGCGCGCAGCTTCGGTTTCCGGGGCCAGGGTCGGGTCGTTGAACAGGCCGTCGGCCAGCTCGCCGAGGCCGGCTTCCAGGGCGATCTGGCCCTTGGTGCGGCGCTTTTGCTTGTAGGGCAGGTACAAGTCTTCGAGACGAGTCTTGGTGTCGGCCAGCTTGATGTCGCGTTCGAGTTGCGGGGTCAGCTTGCCCTGCTCCTGGATGCTGGCCAGGATGCTGATGCGCCGTTCGTCGAGTTCTCGCAGGTAGCGCAGGCGCTCTTCCAGATGCCGCAGTTGGGTGTCATCGAGGCTGCCGGTCACTTCTTTCCGGTAACGGGCGATGAACGGCACCGTGGAACCTTCATCGAGTAGCGCGACGGCCGCTTCGACCTGTTGTGGGCGTACACCGAGTTCCTCGGCGATGCGGCTGTTGATGCTGTCCATAAAACCACCTGACAAATTGTGAAATCAGGCTCGCCACCACAGAAACCGGGCTCGGCGAGACTGGTTGAGCGGCCTGGCATGCGCCGCTGCCTGGGTCAAAAGGCTGCCTGTTGACCCGCGAAATTCAAAAAGTTGCCTTGCCAAGGCTGAAAAAATGGCACGCCGGGATCACGATCCGGCATTCCCTGGCACAAAAGGCCGCGCATTATAACCAGCGTTCCGTCCTGAGGGGGGACATGGTCTGTAGGCTTGATACCCGGATTTGTGGAGATAGAGGAAAAATCTGCTAACAATGCACACGGTGCGTATAACGGCAGCTAGGCCATAATGCGCGCCGAGATCAAAGGAGCTTCCTATGAGCAGCACTGCACAAACTGCTGAAGGCGAAAAAATTCTTATTGTTGACGACGATCCAGGGCTGAGCAGCCTGCTGGAACGCTTTTTCGTCAGCAAGGGCTACCGCGCCCGCACCGTACCGAACACCGAGCAAATGGATCGGTTGCTGGCCCGTGAAGTGTTCAACCTGGTCGTACTCGACCTGATGCTGCCCGGTGAAGACGGCCTGACCGCCTGCCGCCGCCTGCGCGGCGCCAACAACCAGATCCCGATCATCATGCTCACCGCCAAGGGCGACGAGCTGAGCCGTATCAAGGGCCTCGAACTGGGCGCCGACGATTACCTGGCCAAGCCGTTCAACCCCGACGAGTTGATGGCCCGCGTCAAGGCGGTACTGCGTCGCCAGTCGGCGCCGGTGCCTGGCGCGCCGGGCAGCGAAGATGAAAGCGTGACCTTCGGCGACTATGAACTGTCCCTGGCCACCCGTGAGCTCAAGCGCGGTGATGAGGTCCACATGCTCACCACCGGTGAGTTCGCCGTGCTCAAGGCCCTGGTGATGAACGCTCGCCAGCCGCTGACCCGCGACAAGCTGATGAACCTGGCCCGCGGTCGTGAATGGGATGCGCTGGAGCGCTCCATCGACGTACAGATTTCCCGCCTGCGCCGGATGATCGAGCCTGATCCTTCCAAGCCGCGGTATATCCAGACCGTCTGGGGCGTGGGTTATGTGTTCGTGCCGGATGGCGCCGCCAGCAAGTGATCGGCGATTTGTAGGAGCGGGTGGCCTGGCCGGTTGAAATGTCTTCTTCCAGGCGACTCGCGGTCTGTCATTGTGCGAGCATCGCTCGCTCCTGCAAGTGTGTAGCGGTTATTCATGAAAACCCCCGTTTGGTTCCCCCAGAGTTTCTTCTCCCGCACCCTCTGGCTGGTGCTGATCGTCGTGCTCTTTTCCAAGGCACTGACGTTGGTGTACCTGCTGATGAACGAAGACGTGCTCGTGGACCGACAGTACAGCCACGGCGTTGCCTTGACCCTGCGGGCCTATTGGGCGGCGGACGAAACCAACCGGGCGAAAATTGCCGAGGCGGCGACGCTGATCCGTGTCGTCGGTGCCGGCGTGCCGGAGGGCGAGCAGCATTGGCCCTACAGCGAGATCTATCAACGCCAGATGCAAGCCGAACTGGGCGCCGATACCGAGGTGCGATTGCGCATGCATTCGCCGCCGGCGCTTTGGGTGCGGGCTCCAAGCCTGGGGGATGGCTGGCTGAAAGTGCCGTTGTATCCGCATCCGTTGCGCGGCCAGAAAATCTGGAACGTGCTCGGCTGGTTCCTCGCCATCGGCCTGCTATCGACGGCATCGGCGTGGATCTTCGTCAGCCAGCTCAACCAACCGTTGAAGCGCCTGGTCTACGCCGCCCGCCAACTGGGCCAGGGTCGCAGCGTGCGGCTGCCCATCAGCGATACGCCCAGCGAGATGACCGAGGTCTACCGCGCCTTCAACCAGATGGCCGAGGATGTGGAACAGGCCGGGCGCGAACGCGAGCTGATGCTGGCGGGCGTCTCCCACGACCTGCGCACGCCCTTGACCCGGCTGCGGTTGTCGCTGGAATTAATGGGCGAGCACACCGACCTGACCGATGAGATGGTCCGCGACATCGAGGACATGGACGCGATTCTCGACCAGTTCCTGGCGTTCATACGCGACGGGCGTGATGAGTCCGTGGAAGAGGTGGACCTCAGCGAGTTGGTGCGGGAAGTGGTCGCGCCCTATAACCAGAACGACGAGAAAGTGCACCTGCGCCTGGAGCCGATTCAGCCGTTCCCGTTGCGCCGGGTGTCGATGAAGCGTTTGTTGAACAACCTGATCGGCAATGCCCTGAACCATGCCGGTGCCGGCGTCGAAGTGGCGGCCTATGTCTCCGGCGACACCAGCGCGCCTTACGTGGTGCTGAGCGTCATGGACCGTGGCGCCGGCATCGATCCCTCGGAGCTGGAAGCCATTTTCAACCCCTTCACCCGGGGCGATCGCGCCCGGGGTGGGAAAGGCACGGGGCTGGGCCTGGCCATCGTCAAGCGTATCGCCTCGATGCACGGCGGCAACGTCGAGCTGCGCAACCGCGCCGGTGGCGGGCTGGAGGCTCGGGTGCGGTTGCCGTTGGGGTTGATGCTGCCAAGGGATGCGGTGTAGCCATCTCTCTCAAGTAAGGCAGAGAACCTGTGGGAACCAGAGGACCTGTGGGAGCCGAGCTTGCTCGCGATGGCGGTGGATCAGTAAAGTTGATCTCGACTGGCGCACCACTATCGCGAGCAAGCTCGGCTCCCACACAAGCTCGGCTCCCACAAAGGCTCGCTCCCACAGGGTTTTGTGTTGGCTCAGCCCTTTCCTTTGGTCCGGGTCATGTTCGGCCCGCCATTTTTTTCCAGGTGCTCGATGATGATCCCCGCCACGTTCTTGCTGGTGGTGGTCTCGATGCCTTCCAGGCCCGGCGAGGAGTTGACCTCCATCACCAGTGGCCCGTGGTTGGAGCGCAGGATGTCCACGCCCGCCACGGCCAGGCCCATGACCTTTGCGGCCCGCAGGGCGGTCATGCGCTCTTCCGGGGTGATTTTGATCAGGCTGGCGCTACCACCGCGATGCAGGTTGGAGCGGAACTCACCGGGCTTGGCCTGGCGTTTCATCGAGGCAATCACTTTGTCGCCGACCACGAAGCAGCGAATGTCGGCGCCACCGGCTTCCTTGATGTATTCCTGGACCATGATGTTCTGCTTCAGGCCCATGAATGCCTCGATCACCGACTCCGCCGCCGTCGCGGTTTCACACAGGACCACCCCGATGCCCTGGGTGCCTTCCAGCACCTTGATCACCAGCGGTGCGCCGTTGACCATCGCGATCAGGTCGGGAATGTCGTCGGGCGAGTGGGCAAAACCGGTGACCGGCAGGCCGATCCCGCGCCGTGACAGCAATTGCAGCGAGCGCAGCTTGTCCCGGGAACGGGCGATGGCCACGGACTCGTTGAGGGGAAACACCCCCATCATTTCGAACTGGCGCAACACCGCGCAACCATAGAACGTCACCGATGCGCCGATGCGCGGGATCACCGCGTCGAACCCTTCCAGCGGCTTGCCACGGTAGTGGATCTGCGGCTTGTGGCTGGCGATGTTCATGTAGGCGCGCAGGGTGTCGATCACCACCATTTCATGGCCACGTTCGGTCCCGGCTTCAACCAGGCGACGAGTGGAATACAGACGCGGATTACGCGACAGCACAGCGATCTTCATGCAACACCTGTGGCAGAGGTAGTGGACACCGGGAATGCCGGCTTTTCTTGAACATATTTGGTGCCCGGATTGACCACCAGTTGGCCGTCGATCAAGGCTTTGGAACCCAGTAACAGGCGATATCGCATGGATTTGCGGCAGGCGAGGGTGAACTCGACCCGCCAGACCCGGTCACCCAGCGCCAACGTGGTGCTGATCACGTAGCGGACCTGAGCGTGGCCGTTGGAACTCTTTATGGTCTTGCGCGCCACCAGCGGGGCTTCGCAGCGGCGATGGCGCAATTGCACCACCGTGCCAAGGTGCGCCGTGAAGCGCACCCACTTTTCGCCATCGCGCTCGAACGGCTCGATGTCAGTGGCATGCAGGCTGGAGGTGCTGGCCCCGGTGTCGATTTTTGCCCGCAGGCCCACGACTCCCAGATCCGGGAGCGCCACCCACTCGCGCAGACCGACAACGGTCAAATGGTCAAAAGTCTTCAATAAAAAAACCTGCGATCAGTGCATCGGATCGTGGACTCCGCGAATCGCGGTATTCACGCAGAATAATCACAAAATGGCGACAGTTATCTACGCACTTGTGTGTGCTTGTAACCGATTCCGGCCGAAGCGATGGGTATGGCGTCGGTTTGGCGGGCATTCTATCCGTCGGGCCTGATTCGTGCGCTCGACAAAAACGGTAGTACAGTTCCGGCTAATGGCAGAAAGAGGAATTGCAGTGGCACAAAAAAAGGAAGAAGACGACAAGGTCCGTCTCGATAAATGGTTGTGGGCGGCGCGCTTCTACAAGACGCGGGCCCTGGCCAAGACCGCCATCGAAAGCGGCAAGGTCCATCACCGGGGAGAGCGCTGCAAGCCGGGCAAGGAACCCCGCATCGGCGATGAGTTTGTCATCCGCACCGGGTTCGATGAAAAGACCGTGGTGGTCGAGGCCCTGTCGATCGTGCGTCGCGGCGCACCTGAAGCGCAGGCGTTGTATCGCGAAACCGAAGCCAGCATCGCCAAGCGCGAAGCCGCCGCCGCGCAACGCAAGGCCGGCGCCCTGGGGGTCAGTACCGATGGCAAGCCGAGCAAGAAGCAGCGCCGGGACCTGTTCAAGTTTCATGGCAGCAATAACGAATAAAAAGGCTGGCGCAAGGCCCGTGGCGAGGGAGCTTGCTCCCGCTGGGCTGCGTAGCGGCCCCAAAATCTGACGGTCGCTGCGCAACCGAGCGGGAGCAAGCTCCCTCGCCACAATGACCATTCGGATTGAGTCATCGGTCTCTTCCCGTCAGGCAAACCCAAGCCTTGCTTGGAACCCACCCTGAATGCCCATAAAATGCCCGCCATCATTTGTCATCACCTCAGATACCAGATCCTATGACTGATTTACCGGATACCGACTACACCCAACGTTTCATCTTCGATGACAGCGACGCCCGTGGCGAGCTGGTGGCGTTGGAGCGTAGCTACGCCGAAGTCCTCGCCAAGCACCCCTATCCGGAGCCGGTCGCACAACTGCTCGGCGAGCTGATGGCGGCTGCGGCGTTGCTGGTGGGCACCTTGAAGTTCGATGGCTTGCTGATTCTCCAGGCGCGTTCCGAAGGTCCGGTCCCGCTGCTGATGATCGAGTGCTCCAGCGAGCGCGAGATCCGTGGCCTGGCCCGTTATCACGCCGAGCAGATCGCACCCGACGCGACCCTGGCCGACATGATGCCCAACGGCGTGCTGGCCCTGACGGTGGACCCCACCCATGGCAAGCGCTACCAGGGCATCGTCGATCTCGACGGCGCGACTCTGGCCGAGTGCTTCACCAACTACTTCGTGATGTCCCAGCAGACCAATACCCGTTTCTGGCTCTACGCCGACGGGCGGCGCGCGCGCGGTTTGCTACTGCAACAACTGCCCGCCGATCGCCTGCGCGACCCGGAGGAACGCGACGCCAGTTGGCAGCACATCACCGCTCTGGCCAGCACCCTGAGCGCCGATGAGCTGCTGAGCCTGGACAACGAAACCGTGCTGCATCGCCTCTATCACGAGGAGCAGGTACGCTTGTTCGACGGCCAGCCGTTGCGCTTCCAATGCAGCTGCTCTCGTGAACGTTCCGGCAATGCGCTGGTCAGTCTGGGTCTGGAAGATGCGCAGCAACTGGTGATCGAACATGGCGGCGCCATCGAGATCGACTGCCAGTTCTGCAACGAGCGCTACCTGTTCGACGCGGCGGACATCGCTCAATTGTTCGCCGGTGCGGGTGTCGACACACCGTCAGATACTCGACACTAAAACGGTTCAGCGCAGGTAAATCTCCTGGCAAACGCCGGATTTACGCCGTACTGACGGGAGGGCCCTACTTTTTTTGGGCTTTTCTGGCATAATCCGGCCCACTTTTTTCGGGTAGTAGTGCGCGACTTCCTACTACAAAACGTTTGGAGCACTCGGCCACGGGCCGACGGGGAATCTCATGACGCAAGCCAATAACGCCGTGTACACCGATCTGAGTGTCGATGATCTGGTCAAAGAAGCCCTGAATCGCGGTGAAGGCGAGCTTGCCGATACTGGCGCGCTGGTTGTTCGTACCGGTCATCGTACCGGTCGCTCGCCAGTCGACCGTTTCATCGTGGAAGAGCCAACCACCCAGGACGCCATCGCCTGGGGCCCGATCAACCGCAAGTTCCCGGCCGACAAGTTCGATGCCCTGTGGAACCGCGTCGAAGCCTACTTGGGCGAGCGTGAGCGTTTTGTCTCCCATGTGCATGTAGGTTCCGATCCTGCGCACTACCTGCCGGTCAAGATGACCACCGAGACGGCGTGGCACAACCTGTTCGGCCGTTGCCTGTTCATCAACCCCGAGCAATACAACGCTGGCGGCAAGGACGAGTGGCAGATCCTCAACGCGCCGAACTTCGTCTGCGAGCCTGAGCGCGACGGCACCAACTCCGACGGCACCGTGATCATCAATTTCGCGGCCAAGAAAGTGCTGATCGCCGGCATGCGCTACGCCGGTGAAATGAAGAAAGCCCTGTTCTCCGTGCAGAACTTCCTGCTGCCAGCCGTTGACGTGCTGCCGATGCACTGCGCCGCGAACATGGGCGAAGAGGGCGATGTGACCCTGTTCTTCGGCCTGTCGGGCACCGGCAAGACCACCCTGTCCGCCGATGAAAGCCGTTACCTGATCGGTGACGACGAACACGGCTGGGGCGTGGGCGTGGTCTTCAACATCGAAGGCGGCTGCTACGCCAAGTGCATCGACCTGTCCGAGAAGAACGAGCCGGTGATCTGGAAAGCCATCCAGCACGGCGCCGTACTGGAAAACGTCGTCCTGGACCCGGTCACCAAGAAAGCCGACTACGCCGACGACAGCCTGACCCAGAACAGCCGCGCTGCGTACCCCCGTGAGCTGATCGAAAAACGCGCACCGAAAAACCTCGGTGGCGAGCCAAACGCCGTGATCTTCCTGACCTGCGACCTGACCGGCGTACTGCCGCCGGTGTCGATCCTCAGCGAAGAACAAGCCGCCTACCACTTCCTGTCCGGCTACACCGCACTGGTGGGCTCGACCGAAATGGGTTCGGGCAGCGGCATCAAGTCGACCTTCTCTACCTGCTTCGGCGCCCCGTTCTTCCCGCGCCCGGCCGGTGAGTACGCAGAGCTGCTGATCAAGCGCATCCGTGGTTTCGGCTCCAAGGTCTACCTGGTCAACACCGGCTGGACCGGTGGCGGCTATGGCGTCGGCAAGCGCTTCAACATCCCGACCACCCGCGCGGTGATCGCGGCGATCCAGAGCGGCGCGCTGATCGGTGCTGAAACCGAACACCTGGACATCATCAACCTGGACGTGCCGCTGGCTGTTCCAGGCGTCGAGACTGGCCTGTTGAACCCACGCAACACCTGGGCCGACAAAGCCGCCTACGACGAAGCAGCCAAGGCATTGGCCGGTCTGTTCACCGAGAACTTCAAGAAGTTCGACGTGAGCGACGCGATCAAGGCTGCTGGGCCGCAGCTATAAGGCTTGGTTGGTGAATGAAAAAAACCGCCCATCATGGGCGGTTTTTTGTGGACGGCTATTTGAGGCGCGCCGATCAGCTAGGCCTCTTCCACTTCCCGCGTATCCCATCGCTGTGCCTTGATCGCCTTGTAAAGCATGCCGATGGTCAGTGGCAGCTTGTTCCCCCGGCCCTTGGCCCTGCGCTTTTGAAACACATCGAACCCTTCAGGCTGGAAATAGCGGTAGGCGTCGTAGTCGATGAGCTCGATGGCGAACCGCTCCTCCAGTGCCTCCATCAGGTGCCGGGCATCCGCGCCATCGCAACCCAAGTCGAGATTGATCGCAGTGCCCAGGCGAATCGTCTTGCGTTCAGGCAGGCCGATTTCTTCGTGGAGCAGCTCCATGAGTTGGCGCATGGCATGGTCATCGGGGAAGTCTGGCGCAAGGTGCATGATGAAATGTCCAGAATAAAAGAGGTGCGTCTGTACCGGTGGAAAGTTTAGGGGGAAATCGTTGCCCGTTGGAAAAAGAAGAACGCTGCAATCAAGAAATCGCAGGCGTCGCGATTGCGGTTTTGACCTTCGCGAGGATTGGCGGGTCGTCGGGGAATTTCATGCATCCGCCCAGTAATAGGGACAGCATCAGGACGGTAGGTAGGTTCAGTTTGTGCGACATGGTTACTTCCTTTTTCAAGCTGCGAACCGCGGGCGTCCAGCCGTTGGTGGGGCAGGCGCAAAGTGTTCAGGGGTATCGCGAGCCGATTGCTCCAGATTCGCGAGCGATAGGGGTTTGGGTTCAGTCAGCCATCTGTTCAGGCATGCGTAGTGCGGCGGCCTCAAGGTCCATCAATCCTCTGCCATAGGCTTCGCTGTTGGCGTAGATACCTGTGCGGTTGGCTGTCGCCAGCAGATGTTCGCGTATCTGCTGCGGGCTGAGTTGCGGGTGAAGGCTTTGTAGCGCCGCCAGTGCGCCACTGACCAACGCGGCGGCGGGAGATGTGCCAGCGGTCTGCACGTAGCGGCCGTCCTTGCCAACGGTGAGCAGGCCGGCCTGTGCACCGGCGTCGCCGCCGGGAACGGCGATGCACCAGGCGGCTGCGACGCCGCAATAGTTGGATTTGCCATTGATGGCGCTGCCGTCGTTCTTCAACGCCACCACTGCGATCCAGCCTTTTTCCAGTTCTGGCAATGCGACCGGCAGTCCTGGCTCGGCCAGGGGCTCGCGCTTGAGTTCGTTACCGGTGGGGAAGACCAACACGGCGCCGTCCGCGACCAGTTTTCGAGCGACGGCCAGGGAGTCGGGCATCACCTGGTTGTAGCGCGCCTCATTGATCTCGGTGGCGGGAATGGCGTTGGCCCACGAGTTGTTGAACAGCCGGGCACCCTTGTCAAAACCACTTTGCCAGGACCGGGCGATTTCGCTGTCGAAGAAAAACGGCTCGTTGTCGTCGCCAAAGCGAAAGGGGATCAACCGCGCATTGAACGCGATGCCGTGCATGCCCCGGTCGTCCTTGTTGGCGGCGAGAATACCGGCCATCTGCGTGCCATGACCGATGCGGTCAACGGTGCCGGGACGGTCTTCGACATGGTCGAATCCAGGATCACCCAGTCTGCCCTCGAACTCCTCGAGACTGGCGTTGAGCCCCGAGTCGATCAACGCCACGACAACATCCTGGCCAGTCCCGCCGCGAGCGTAGAGCGCTGATGCCTTGACGACGGCCAAGCCTTGTTGAGCGTGATACTCCGGGGTTTCGAACTGGGTAGGATCCACGCTGGATGGATCGGGGACGGTCAAGCAACCGGCGAGCAATGAGGCCGACGTGATCGTCAGCGCGCGTAGAGCGGAAAATGGGTGTGGCATGGTTCGTTCCTTGAAGAATTGAAATCGAGCGTCAGGCTTCCTGGCCTTGACGTACAGCATGAGTTTTCGGCGCACCTTACCGTGGTGGCGAAGTCGGGACGAGACATCAAATTGCCCGGATTTGTATCTGCTCGTGGCAAGGCAAAGGCGCTCGACGCTGTATCATCCAGTATCGTTTTTACCCCCGACCTTTTCTCGACGCGCTGCGTTGTCCCGCTAGTCTTTGGGTCTCGCAGCAGTCAAAGGAGCGACCGCGCATGCACAGCACCCTGGAACAGGTTTTCGGTTATCCACAGTTTCGTCCCGGCCAGGAGACGGCCATCGGCGCCGTGCTGGCCGGTCGGTCGGCGGCGGCCATCTTCCCCACCGGCTCGGGCAAGTCCCTGTGTTATCAATTGCCGGCCCTGCTCTTGCCGCACCTGACCCTGGTGGTTTCGCCACTGCTGGCGTTGATGCAGGACCAGTTGGTGTTCCTCAAGCGCCACGGCATCGCGGCGGCCAGTATCGATTCGGCCCAGAGCCGTGACGAAGCCAACGATGCCATGGCGCGGGCCCGTTCGGGCGAGTTGAAGATCCTGATGATTTCCGTGGAGCGCCTGAAGAACGAGCGCTTTCGCAATTTCCTGCAGCAGGTGCCGATTTCGTTGCTGGTGGTAGACGAGGCCCATTGTATTTCGGAATGGGGGCATAACTTCCGACCTGACTACCTCAAGCTTCCCGATTACCAGCACCAGTTCAATATTCCCCAGGTATTGCTGCTGACGGCCACCGCCACGCCCAAGGTCATCGCCGACATGCAGGCGAAATTCGCCATTGCCGCCGCCGATGTGGTGACGACCGGTTTCTACCGACCTAACCTCAATCTGCTGGTCGAGCCCGTACCGGGTGTCGCCAAGCGCGCACGGCTGGTGCAGTGGCTAGGCGCGCGCGTCGGGCAGCCGAGCATCGTCTATGTCACCTTGCAGCGAACCGCCGAGCAGATCGCCGAGCACCTGAGCCAGCACGGTATCGAGGCCGAGGCCTATCACGCCGGTTTGCCCCATGAGCAACGCGAAGCCATCCAGCGGCGATTCATGGGCGGGCAATCCAATTGCATCGTCGCCACCATCGCTTTCGGCATGGGCATCGACAAGAGCGATATTCGCAACGTCGTGCATTTCGACCTGCCCAAGTCCATCGAAAACTACAGCCAGGAAATCGGCCGGGCCGGGCGCGACGGGCAGCCATCGGATTGCCTGGTGCTGGCCAACCGCGACAGCCTCAACGTGCTGGAGAACTTTGTGTACGGCGATACGCCGGAGCTCGCAGGCATTCGTTGCGTACTCGACGAACTGAAGGCCGCGGCCCCCGATGGGCAATGGGAGTTCTTGCTGGGCCCGCTGGCGGACCAGAGCAATATCCGGCAACTGCCGCTCAAGACGTTGTTGGTCCAGTTGGAGCTGCGCCGGCTGATCGCGCCGCGCTATGCCTATTTCGCGGAGTATCGCTTCAAGTTCCTGACCGAGCCCCAGGAGCTGCTGGAGCGCTTCGAAGGTGAGCGCAGGGACTTCGTCGCGGCCATCATCCAGACCTCCAGTCGTGCCCGGAGCTGGGCCACGGTGGATTTCGACGGGATGTACCAGCAGTACCACGCTGAACGTAATCGTGTGGTCAAGGCGCTGGATTATTTCCAGGAAAAGGGCTGGATCGAGTTGGAAAGCAAGCAGATGACCGAGGTGTACAGCGTGCTGGAAGCGGACCTGGATGTGCAGGTCTTGAGTGCCGAGCTGCATGCCTATTTCACCCGGCACGAACACGGTGAAATCGCGCGGATCCACGCCATGCTCGAATTGTTCGCCACCGACCGCTGCCTGGGTCATCGCTTGGCGCAGTATTTCGGCGACGACAGTGCCCCCCACCCGTGTGGCCATTGTTCGGTGTGCCATGGGCAGATCGCTCGCCTGCCGGAGCCGCCTGCGCTGCCGGCGCTTGTGGATAAAAGCTTCGAGGCGCTGTGTGGCGATTTTATCCACAAGCATGAGCAGCACAGCGGCAGCGTGCCGTCTGCCGAGCGACTCACCCGCTTCCTGTGCGGGATCAGCGTGCCGCTGTTCACCCGATTGAAGGCGCGGAAGATCCCTGGGTATGCCGCGCTGGAAGCGTATCCATACGCGGAAGTTCGCCAGTGGACTCAAGCGCACCTGTGAGCTGCATCCATCCGCTGAATGCCCTTCATCACACGAATAAATTTCAAAAACACTCGGCGGCTGACTAAGGTGAGGGCTGTCTTCGGATCGCCAACAAGAGAGCCAACATGAGCCAGACACCTTTCGATATTCAGCGCGCCGCGGTAGTCGGTGCCGGCACCATGGGGCGGGGCATCGTGATGTGCCTGGCCAACGCCGGCGTGGCGGTGCAGTGGGTCGACAACAATCCGCAGATGCTCGAGCAGGCACTGGTTGCCGTGGCCGAGACCTATGCCCATGGTGTGCGCCAGGGCCGTATCGACCAGGGTGAGGCAGATGCGCGGATCGCCCGGGTGACACGGGCGGATGATTACGCGGCGATCCGTGAGGTGGACCTGGTGATCGAAGCGGTCTACGAAAACCTGGAGCTCAAACAGAGCATCTTTCGCGAGCTGGACGGCCTGCTCAAACCCGAGGCCGTCCTGGCGAGCAACACGTCGGCGCTGGACATCGATGCCATCGCCGCCGTCACCCGCAGGCCAGCCCAGGTCCTGGGCCTGCATTTCTTCAGTCCGGCACACATCATGAAGCTGCTGGAGATCGTTCGCGGCGCACAAACCTCCAAAGCGGTGCTGGATGCGGCCCTGGTGCTGGGCCAGCGCATGGGCAAGGTCAGCGTGATATCGGGCAACTGCCATGGCTTCATCGGCAACCGGATGCTGCATCCGTATGTGCTGGAAGCGCGCAAGATGTTGCTGGAGGGGGCGTTCCCCCATCAGGTGGATGCGGCGTTGCAAGGCTTCGGTTTCGCCATGGGACCGTTTCGCATGTACGACGTCGTTGGCATCGACCTGGAGTGGCGCGCCCGTGAGCTGGCGGGCAAGGGCCAGGATGAGCCCGAGGTGCAGGTGGACAATCGTCTGTGCGAGCTGGGACGGTTCGGCCAGAAAAGCGGCAATGGGTATTATCACTACGAGCCGGGCAGTCGACAGGCCGAGCATGATGTCGAGGTCGATGCGTTGGTGTTGCAAGTCAGTGAGGCGCTGGGGTTCCAGCGTCGCGAGATCGGCCCGGAGGAAATCCTCGAGCGTTGCCTGCTGGCGCTGGTCAACGAGGGGGCGAAGATCCTGCAGGAAGGCATTGCCGAGTCGGCCCACGCTATCGACCTGGTCTACCTCAACGGCTACGGCTTCCCTGCGGACAAGGGTGGGCCGATGGCCTGGGCTGACGGGCAAGGACTGGAAAGCATCCACGCACGCCTGCTGGAACTCGAAACGAAGCAGGGCGACCAGTGGAAGCCCGCGCGTGTGATTGGCGAGCTGGCGGCGCAGGGCAAGGGATTCGCGCAGGCCTGAGCCCCGTGCCACGTCAAGACCATTGAACAACCGTAAAGGACAGCTGATGCCCCAACGCAACGAATACCCACACTTGCAGCCCATCACCACGCGCTGGCACGACAACGATGTGTACGGTCACGTCAACAACGTCACCTACTACAGCTTTTTCGATACCGCTGTGAATACCTACCTGATCGAAGTCGGCGGCCTGGATATCCATGACGGAGACGTGGTGGGGTTCGTGGTGAGTTCGGCCTGCGACTACTTCGCCTCGATCGCCTTTCCAGACCGGATTGAAATCGGCCTGCGGGTTGGCAAGTTGGGCAGCAGTTCGGTGCAGTATGAGCTGGCGGTGTTCAAGGCGGGCGAGGAGGAGGCTTGTGCGGCGGGGCGTTTTGTTCACGTATTCGTGGATCGGGCGTCGAATCGGCCGGTAGCAATTGCGGATCGGTTACGTGGGGCGTTGGAGCGGTTGGTGGTCTGAAACAAAAAATCGCAGCCTCCTGTCAGCGCTGGGCGCTGTCGGAGGCTGCGATCTTCAACGGCTGGTATCGATCAGCCGTTAGTCGCGGTAGTGACGATGATGTTTTTTGCGGTGCCCGTAGGCATGGCCGCGACCTGGGTGGCCGTCACGGTAGTAGCGGCGATCACCACGGCGATCGTCATAACGACGGTCATCGTCATCGTCCTTGCCCATGTAGTTACCCAGGGCGCCACCCGCGCCACCGCCCGCCGCCGCACCGATCAGGCTGCCGGTGCTGCCACCGACGCTACGGCCGACCACGTTACCGCCGGCCGCGCCCAGCGCGCCGCCGATCGCCGCTTCGCCACGGCTGTGTTTATCTGCGCCGACCGCACTGCCGCCCGCACCGCCCAGCGCCGCGCCGATAGTGGAACCGGTGTTGCCGCCCAGGGACTGGCCGACGACCGAACCCAAAACCCCGCCCAATGCGCCGCCCACACCTGCTTCGGCAGTACCACCGGCGCTAGCGATGCCACTGGCCAGGCTAAGGGACAACAAGAGAATGGAGGAGAACTTCATAGAGGAGCCTCAAAGGGATGACGGCGCGATCCTGAGGCTCGCTTCGCTTGCTTACAATCGAAATCCGACGAGTAACACGACTTGTGCACAATTCTCTAAGTTATTGTTTTACGGTCGGAACTTAACGCGAATTGGCCGGTCTTTAGCTACTTCGGACAGGCCGTTTTCTAGGGAAAACGGCCTTTTTTGTGGGCGCTCGAAAAGTACGATCATGGGAGCGAGCTGTGTGGGAGCAAAGCTTGCTCGCGACACAGCGTCCCTATTCCTGTAAGACCGCATCGCTTTCATCGCGGGCAAGCCTTGCTCCCACACAATCCAATCGCCTCGCCAATGAACTGTGTCAGGCCGACTTGGCCAGGATCAGTCCATTCTCGCTCGCCGCTTCCAGGCGGATCGCGACGAATTTCGACGTCGGCGTGTGGCTGCCGTCGCCCGTGCTTTCCAGCGGCACCAGCGGGTTCACTTCAGGGTAGTAGGCCGCAGCCTGCCCGGCCGGAATGTCGAACGCCAGCAGGGTAAAACCCTTGACCCGACGTTCGCGACCGTCAT
Source organism: Pseudomonas sp. Van50 (assembly GCF_055390755.1). Lineage (NCBI taxonomy): Bacteria > Pseudomonadati > Pseudomonadota > Gammaproteobacteria > Pseudomonadales > Pseudomonadaceae > Pseudomonas > Pseudomonas sp. Van50. The sequence continues at coordinate 360,438 of NZ_AP024343.1, forward strand.
CCCAGAGCGAGACGATGTCGGCTTTCTGCCCTGGCTTGAAGCCCAGGCGAATGATGTCCGCTTCGTTGGCGAACAGCACGTCACGCTGGCCCTTGACGCCGCGATAGCGGTCATCGAGGCCATAGATGGTGGTGTTGTACTGATCGTGGGAGCGCATGGACTGCATGATCAGGTCGGGCAACTGGCCGGTGGCGCGGGTACGTTCATGCACCAGGTCGCTCGGCAACCGGTTGGGCTTGAAGTTGGCGCGGCCCGACGGGGTGTTCCAGCGACGCGCACCAGCGCTGTTGCCCAGATAGAATCCACCAGGGTTTTTCAGCTTTTCGTTGAAGTCCTTGAAGCCGGGTATGGTATCGGCGATCAGGTCGCGGATGCGACTGTAGTCGGCCACCAGCCAATTCCAGTCCACCGGACGGCTACCCAGCGTGGCGGCGGCAATGCCGGCGATGATCCACGGTTCGGAGCGCATCTGGTTCGACAGCGGCTGCAACTGGCCGAATGAGGCATGCACCATGCTGAAGGAGTCTTCCACGGTCACCGCTTGCGCGCCTTCGGTCTGCAAATCGATGTCGGTGCGGCCCAGGCACGGCAGGATCAACGCGTCCTTGCCGTGAGCCAGGTGGCTGCGGTTGAGCTTGGTGCTGATCTGCACCGTCAGCTCGCAATTGGCCAGGGCCTGGAAGGTCCGATGGCTGTCCGGCGTGGCTTGGGCGAAGTTGCCGCCCAGGGCGATGAACACCTTCGCCTGGCCGTCGGCCATGGCGTGGATCGCCTCGACCACGTTGTGGCCGTTTTCCCGCGGTACCTTGAACTGGAAGCGCCGCTCCAGGGCGTCGAGGAATGCCACCGGCGGACGCTCGTTGATGCCCATGGTCCGGTCGCCCTGCACGTTGCTGTGGCCGCGGACCGGGCACAAGCCTGCGCCTGGCCGGCCAATGTTGCCGCGCAACATCATCACGTTGGCGATTTCCTGGATGGTCGCCACCGAGTGACGGTGCTGGGTGATGCCCATCGCCCAGCACATGACCACGTTCTTGCTGGTGGCGTACATGCGCGCCGCCTGCTCGATTTCGACCAGGGTCAAGCCCGACTGCTCGACGATCTGTTCCCACGGCGTATCGTCGACCGCCGCCAGGTAATCCAGTACGTTGGTGCTGTGTTCATTGATGAATGCATGGTCGAAGACCGACGCCGTGCCACTGTTCTGCGCCTCACGCTCCCATTGCAGCAGGAACTTGGCCATGCCGCGCAAGATCGCCATGTCGCCACCCAGGGCCGGGCGGAAATACGCGGTGTTGGTCGGCTTGTTGCCGTTGGTGAGCATTTCGATCGGGCTCTGCGGGTGCTGGAAGCGCTCCAGGCCCCGCTCCTTGAGCGGGTTGATGCACACCACCTGGGCACCACGTTTCACCGCCTCGCGCAGTGGTTCGAGCATCCGTGGGTGATTGGTGCCAGGGTTCTGGCCCCAGACGAAAATCGCGTCGGCGTGCTCGAAGTCATCGAACGTCACCGTGCCCTTGCCCACGCCCACGCTCTGGGCCAGCGCTACGCCGCTGGCTTCGTGGCACATGTTCGAGCAGTCGGGGAAGTTGTTGGTGCCGTAGGCGCGCACGAACAGTTGATACAGGTAGGCCGCTTCGTTGCTGGCCCGGCCCGACGTATAGAACTCGGCCTGGTTGGGGCTGGATAGCCCTTGCAGGTGCTTGCCGATCAGGGCGAACGCCGCTTCCCAACTGATGGGCTTGTAGCGGTCGGTTTCGGCGTCGTAGCGCATTGGCTCGGTCAGACGACCCTGGTATTCGAGCCAGTAGTCGCTCTGCTCCAGCAGCGAGGTCACGCTGTGCTTGGCGAAAAATGCACCGTCGACGCGGCGCTTGGTGGCTTCCCAGTTCACGGCCTTGGCGCCGTTCTCGCAGAACTTGACCATACCGCTTTCGGGAGAGTCGCCCCAGGCGCAGCCAGGGCAGTCAAAACCGCCATTCTGGTTGGTCTTGAGCATCATGCGGATGTTTTTCAGCGCGTTGTCGCTGGTCAACCAGGCCTGAGCGACACTGATCAGCGCACCCCAACCACCGGCCGGGCCCTTGTAGGGCTTGTAGCGCGGTACGGGTTTCTGGTCGGCTTGTTGATGATTGCTCACGCTTGTTTCTCCATCGCAGGGCTGTAGACCCGCGGCGCACTTTTTTGCGGCAGGTGGATGAGGTTGAGATTGTGTTGGCGGGCCCACTGCACGGCGAGGCCCGTGGGCGACGACAGGCTGACCAGGGTCTGGATGCCGGCGCGCAGTACTTTCTGGATCAGTTCGAGGCTGCAACGGCTGGTGACGATCGCCATGCCACCGGCCACCGGAATCTGTTGCCGGATCAATGCGCCGATCAGCTTGTCGAGGGCGTTGTGCCGGCCAATGTCTTCGCGGCCCAGCAGCAATTCACCCTGGGCGTTCATGAACAACGCCGCATGGACCGCGCCGCAATGTTGGCCCAGAGGCTGGAACTGGCTGATACGGTCACGCAGGCCATCGAGCCATTGCGCCGCGGGCAGGGGGGCGCCGGGCAGCACCTTGAGGTTTGGCAAGGCCTGTTCCACCGCTTCCACGCCGCACAATCCGCAGCCACTGGTGCCCGCCAGCTGCCGGCGTTGCTGCTTGAGGTTCCAGAAGGCGCGGTTGGCGATGGTCACCTGGGCATAGTGCGCGGCACCCGTGCCGCTCAGTTGCAGGTCATAGATGTCCGATGAATCTTCGATGATGCCGCTGCCGAGGCTGAAACCGACGATGAAGTCTTCCAGGTCGGTGGGGGTGACCAGCATGACTGCCTGGCTGATGCCGTTATAGGCAATCGCCAGCGCCACTTCCTCGGCCAGCGCGGTGCTGTCCGATTGAGAGTGGTCCAGATTGCAGTAGCGATAGCTCTGGCTGGCGACCGGCGTGGATGTTTCCATCGCTGGCGCTGGACTGACCGGAGGCTTGTCGTTCATGGGCATCACTGAAAGTAGGAATAGTGTTAAGACTAAATGCGGCAATCTGCCACGTCTAATCGCTATTACTGATCTTCCAATAGATGACGTCGATCAAGAAGTCGTCGCTGATTTCTGGTAGAGGGCAAAACAGGCCTCTGCCAACGCCGAGCGGGGGCACCGCGCCGCATGATCAGGCCCAGCGGGACTAGCGTCTGGGCGTTTTCAATGGGTTGGATGCGCAAGTCCTCGGTCAGGACGTCCAGGCCGCTGTCCAGGGGCATCACCGCGCAACACAGCCCGCCGTGCACAGCTTGTAACAATTGGTGCACCGCGTCGGTTTGCAACAGCGGTTGTGGGGTCAGGCCCCGGCTGTGAAAGTTGTGGTCGATGGACTGACGAAAATGCATGCCGCTGGTGAGCATCCCCAGGGGCAGTTCGATCAGGGCTTCCCAACTCAGCGGTTGTTCACCGAAAAAGAAATAACGCTGGTCGTAAAGCAGGCCCATGCGGGTGGGGCTGAAGGGCAGGGCCTCGAAACGTTCGTTGTCCAGGCGCTCCAGGTAGGAAACGCCCAGGTCGATGCGGTTGTTCGCCAACTGTTCGAGGATGCGTTCGGAGCTCAGGGACGACAATTCGAAACGCAGGCTGGGGTGCTCGGTGTGCAAGCGCTGCATCATCGCCAGCGGGTCGAAGTCCGACAACGGCACCACGCCCAGGCGCAGCGTACCCACCAGGTTGCCCCGACAAGCCGCCGCTTCGGCCTGCAGCCCGTCATAGGCCGCCAGCACCGTGCGCGCCCAGGCCAGCACCCGTTCTCCCGGCGCGGTGAAACCTTCAAAGCGCTGGCCGCGGTTGACCAGCGGCAGGTCGAGTTCTTCTTCAAGGCTGCGCAGGCGCATCGACAGGGTCGGCTGGGTGATATGGCAGCGTGCGGCGGCCTGGCCGAAGTGACGGGTTTCGTCCAGCGCGATGAGAAATTTCAGCTGCTTGATGTCCATCTTCGCTCCAGGGCGCGGGAAGATCCGGATTCTAGCGCTTGCGCGTGGCGGGGTCATTGGTCGGCTGGGAACCGGGTTCGTCTCGCCTGGTCTAGTCTTTGCGTCTGGACATTTAAATCAAGGAGCGTGTGCCATGAGTATTTTTAGCTTTGTGAAGGAAGCCGGTGAAAAGCTGATCGACCTGCTGACCCCCGGCAATGCCAATGCCAGCGAGCAACTGAAAGAGCACATTGAAAAGGTCGGCCTGGGCAATCCGAACGTGCAGGCGACCGTCGAGGGCGACAAAGTCATCGTGACCGGTGAAGTCGCGAGCCAGGAAGAGAAGGAAAAGATCCTGTTGGCGGTGGGCAACATCGCCGGCGTCGGCAGTGTCGACGACCAGATCACCGTGACGGGCCCGGTGGCCAAGGCGGCGCGTTTCGTGACGGTGAAGAAAGGCGACACCCTCAGCGCCATTTCCAAGGCCGAATACGGCGACGCGAACAAGTACAACAAGATCTTCGAGGCCAACAAGCCGATGCTGTCGCACCCGGACAAGATCTACCCGGGGCAGGTGCTGCGTATTCCCGAGTAACTTGCAGGCCTGTGTTGTCTTCATCGCGAGCAAGCTCGCTCCCACAGGGTTTCCTGGTTCGCCGCGAAACCAATGTGGGAGCGAGCTTGCTCGCGATGAATACGGCGCGGTTCAAAGCCCGGCAATCAAGTCCCGATAATCCCCCAACGCCTCGAACTCCCCCGTATTCTTCGGTCCCTTGCGACTGTCCGGCTCGCTGACCGCCAACAGGTGCGCCACGCCGAAATCCCGGGCGCTGCGCAGCACCGGCAGGGTGTCGTCGATGAACAGGCTGCGGGCCGGGTCGAAATTCAGGTCGGCTTGCAGTGCGTCCCAGAATTGCGGGTTTTCCTTGGGGAAGCCGTAGTCGTGGGAACTGATCAAGCGTTCGAAGTAGGGGGCCAGTTCGATGCGTTCCAGCTTCAAGGACAACGAATCGCGGTGGGCATTGGTGATCATTACCACGCGTTTGCCGGCCCGCTGGATGGCCGCCAGGAACGTATCGGCGTCCGGGCGCAAGGCGATCAGGTGGGCGGTTTCCAGCTTCAGCTCGCGCACCGGCAACTTCAGTTCAGTGCTCCAGAAATCCAGGCAATACCACTGCAACTGGCCGGCGTTGCGCTCGAACAGGGGTTGCAGTTCCATCTCGGCCATCGCCCGGCTCACGCCATGCAGTTCGGCGTAGCGCTGGGGCAGGTGTTCGAGCCAGAAATGGTTGTCGTAATGCAGGTCCAGCAGGGTGCCGTCCATGTCCAGTAGAACCGTATCGATCTCATGCCAGGGCAGCAAGGCCATAAAACTTCTCCAGCGGTAATCGGATATCCGACACAAACAATCAGAATAGGCCGGGTATAGTAGCCCGCTATCGCCCAGGGAGCCGTTTATGCGCCAGAAACCCACCATACTCGATCGCCGGATCGTCGCTACCAGCCGCCTGTTCTGTGTGGAAGAACTGAAATTGCGGTTTTCCAACGGTGTGGAGCGTACCTATGAACGTCTGGCGAGTAACGGTGCGGGCTACGGCGCGGTGATGATCGTGGCGATGCTCGACGCCGACCATGCGGTGCTGGTGGAAGAGTATTGCGGTGGCACCGATGCCTACGAACTGTCCCTGCCCAAGGGCTTGATCGAGCCAGGGGAAGACGTGCTGGCGGCGGCCGAGCGGGAGCTCAAGGAAGAAGCCGGCTTCGGTGCACGACAGTTGGAACACCTGACCGAGTTGTCGCTGTCCCCTGGCTACATGAGCCAGAAGATCCAGGTGGTGCTGGCCACCGATCTGTATGAAGAACGCCTGGAGGGCGACGAACCCGAGCCGATGGGGGTGGACAAGGTCAACCTGCGTGAGCTCTCGGCCTTGGCGCAGAACCCGCAATTTACCGAGGGCCGGGCCTTGGCGGCGCTGTACCTGGCCCGTGACCTGCTGGCCCAGCGTGGAGCGTTCCTGTCATGACTTTCCCTCATCCGTTGATGGCTCCCGTAGTCGAGCTGGCGCTCCAGGCCGGTGAAGCGATCCTGCCGTTCTGGCGCGCCAACGTGCAGGTCAACCACAAGGCCGACGAGTCGCCGGTGACTGCCGCGGACATGGCGGCTCATGATGTGATCGTGGCCGGATTGACGGCGCTGGCCCCGGATATTCCGATCCTCTCCGAAGAGGACGCCGATATTGCCCAAGGCGTGCGTGCCGGCTGGCAACGCTGGTGGCTGGTGGACCCGTTGGATGGCACCAAGGAGTTCATCTCCGGCAGCGAGGAGTTCACCGTCAATATCGCCTTGGTGGAACAGGGCCGTGTGGTGTTCGGTGTGGTGTCGATGCCGACCAATGGACGCTTTTACGTCGGCGGCGCCGGGTTGGGTGCCTGGCGTGGCGACAAGGGCGGTGTGCCTTTGCCTATCGCGGTTCGTGATGTATTGGCGCCGGGCGAAGCGTTCACCGTGGTCGCCAGTCGCCGGCACACCAGCCCGGAGCAGGAACGCCTGCTGGAGGGCTTGAGCGGGAGCCTGGGCGAGCTGCAACTGACCAGCATTGGCAGTTCGTTGAAGTTCTGCCTGGTGGCCGAAGGCGCTGCGGATTGTTATCCCCGGCTGGCGCCGACCTCCCAGTGGGACACCGCCGCCGCCCAGGGTGTGCTGGAAGGCGCGGGTGGCGAGGTGTTGGATTTGAGCGGCGAACCGTTCTGTTATCCACCGCGGGAGTCGCTGTTGAATACGTCATTCCTGGCGTTGCCGGCCAAAGCGGCGTGGCGTGGGAAGCTGTTGGAGCTGGCTCGCGCTTAAGTCTGGCTCGATCCCTTGTGGCGAGGGGATTGTGGGAGCAAAGCTTGCCCGCGATACAGGCGCCTCGATTTCTGAAAGACCGCAGCGCCTCCATCGCGGGCAAGCCTTGCTCCCACACAGCGATACCTCGCCACAGGGGCCGGCGGTGTTTCAGCGGTGCAACACGTATTGCCCCTCGAATTGCACCGCGATTTCATCGCTTCCCACGTTCATCACCTGTGTCTGCAACGCCAGCCGCGCCCGGCCATAGCGCCGATACGTGGCCAGGAAGCGTTTCCACAGCTTTTCCTCGGGCGCATCGCAGACGACAGTCGCATCGCGGGTCACTGGCAGCGGATAGCTGATCTGCCCTTCCTGAATCACGATATGCCCGTCTTCGATGCCTTCCTCGCGCAGGGCCAGGTGCAGCCAGCCCCAGCCACCCAGTACGGCACCGCAATACAGGCTGCCACCGAACATGGTGCTCTTGTGGTTGACGTTGGCCGCCAGCGGCAAGGACAGGCGCAGTTGTCGAGCCTGCCAATCGAGCACCTTGAGGCCCATGTCCCGGGTCAAGGGGATGTCGTGGTGCAGGATCGATTCCAGGTAACGGCTGTCGCGGTTCATTGCGGGGCCTCTTGCTTGACGGGGAAATGACGATATTTCAATCGGAATCATCGGCCGAACCCTGGCTGCTGTCGCCGAAGGTCAGGCCATGCTTGCGCAACTTGTCGTGCAGGGTCTTGCGGGGGATGCCCAGGGCTTCGGCCAGGCTGCGCACCGAGCTGTGGGGACGCGCCAGTTCGGCGGCGATCAGGGTTTTCTCGAAGTTTTCCACCTGCTCGCTCAAGCCGCCACTGACCAGTTCCACCGGTGCGCCGGGGTTGCCGTCTGGCACGCTGTTATCCAGGGCCAGTTCCAGTCCCAGGGCAAAGCGCTCGGCGGCGTTCTGCAGTTCCCGGACATTGCCCGGCCAGCTGTGGCGCAGCAGCAACGCCCGTTGCGCCGGCTGCAATTCGTGGGGTGGCAGGCCATGGCGAGCACTGGCTTCGTTGGCGAAGTGCTGGAATAGCATGAGCGCATCCTCGCCCCGTTCGCGCAACGGTGGTATGCGCAGCGGCGCGACGTTCAGGCGGTAATACAGGTCGGCGCGGAAACGTCCCTGGTCGGCGGCCTGGCGCAGGTCTTCCTTGGTCGCGGCGATGACGCGGATATCCAGCGGGATCTGTTGATTGCCCCCCAGTCGTTCCACCATACGCTCTTGCAGCAGGCGCAGCAGCTTGACCTGGACATCCAGGCTCATGCTTTCGATTTCATCCAGAAACAGCGTGCCACCGTTGGCGAATTCGAACTTGCCGATACGGCGTTTCTGCGCGCCGGTAAACGCACCGGGCTCGTGGCCGAACAGCTCGCTTTCCACCACCGACTCGGCCAGGGCCCCGGCGTTGATCGCCACGAAGGGGCCATTGCGTCGGCTCGAGAGGTCGTGCAAGGCACGGGCGACCACTTCCTTGCCGGCACCGGTTTCACCGAGGATCAGCACGTCGGCGCGGGTGGCGGCCAGAGCCCCGATCTGCTCGCGCAGGCGCAGCATCGGAGTCGATTGGCCGACCAGGCGGGCGCTGAGTTCGTGGCGGTCGCTCAGGGCCAGGCGCAGGCTGCGGTTGTCCAGCACCAGGCGACGCAAGGCCAGGGCGCGGCGTACGCTGTCGAGCAGATGATCGCTGGCAAAAGGTTTTTCCAGGAAGTCGTAGGCCCCGGCGCGCATCGCCTGCACCGCCAGCGGCACGTCGCCGTGGCCGGTGATCAGCAGCACCGGCAGTTCCGGGTCCTGGGCGTGGAGTTCGCCCAGCAGTTCGAGGCCATCCATGCCCGGCATGCGAATATCACTGACCACCACCCCCGGCCAGTCACGGGGCAGTTGCCCGGCCACGCCCTTGGCTTCGGCCAGGGGCAGGATTTTCAGGCCGGCCAGGTCGAGGGTCTGGCTCAAGGCCTGACGCAGATGGGGATCGTCATCGATCAGCACCACCTCAATCCGGTTATCGATGGTCATACACTTCGGTCCTCGGACGGTTGCAGGCTCACCCCGGGTGCGCCGGCGCGCAGCTTCAGGGTGATCAGGGCGCCGCCTTCCTTGTGGTTGGCGAACGACAGTTCGCCGCCGAAGGCGCGCATCAGGGTGTCGCAGATCGCCAGCCCCAGGCCAAGGCCCTGGGTGCGCGTCTTGGTGGTGTAGAAGGGCTCGCCGGCGCGGCCCAGGGCTTCCATGCAAAACCCCGGGCCGTTATCGCGGATGTACAGGTTGACGCCGGTGTCAGTGGCCTGGGCGCTGAGCCAGAGTTTGCGCGGCGGGCCTTTCTCGGTGAGCGCATCGAGGGCGTTGGCCAGCAGGTTGCCGAGTACCTGGCGCAGGCGGGTTTCGCCGGCCTCGACCCACAGCGTGGCGGCCGGCAAGTCGCGGATCAGTTCCACTTCCATGCTGCGCCGGCGTTTGGCGAGCAGCGCCAGGGCGTCGTCCAGCGCCGGTTGCAGGGCGACGCTTTCCGGGGCATGACGGTCGCGGCGGGCAAAGGCGCGCAAGTGGGCAATGATCGAGGCCATGCGCCCGGTCAGTTCGCTGATCAGCTTGAGGTTGCCGCGGGCATCCTCGGTGCGTTGGTGGTCGAGCAATATCTCGGCGTTTTCCGCGTAGCTGCGAATCGCCGCCAGCGGCTGGTTGAGTTCGTGGCTGATGCTCGCCGACATGGTGCCCAGGGCCGACAGCTTGCCGGCTTGCACCAGGTCATCCTGGGCACGGACCAACTCCTGCTGGGCTTGCTCGCGCTCCAGCACTTCCTGCTTCAAACGTCGGTTCAGCCCTTCCAGGTCGCTGGTCCGTTCGGCCACCCGCCCTTCCAACTGGTGGCGGGCCTTGGCTTCGAAGGCGATCCGATCCAGATAATGGCGCCGGCGTTGCATCATCAAGCCGAGCAACAGCATCAAGACCAGCAATGCCGCGCCGCCGATGGCGACCACGGTGCGCACAGGACGGTCGATCAACGTGCGCGGGGCGAGAATGCTCACGCTCCAGCCGGTTTCTTCGATGGCTTGGGTCTGGGTCAGCCAGGCGTTGGCATCCAGGTTCAGCGGCTTGGGGTCGCGGGTCGGATAAGGCTGTACCGCGCTGATGGCCTTGCGCTCGTCGTCACCCAACGGCCGGGTCGCGCGAAACCGCCATTCCTGGCGCGACGTGAGGATGACCACGCCATTGTGGTCGGTTACCAGCAACTGTTCCGGGGTCTTGCCCCACAGGCTTTCGGTATGGTCCAGGTCAACCTTGACCACCAGCACGCCGATGACTTTCTCGCGGTCGCGCACGGCAGCGGCGAAGAAGTAACCACGCTTGGCCGAGGTGGTGCCCAGGCCGAAGAAGCGCCCCAGGCGCCCGGCCATGGCTTCGATGAAGTACGGACGGAAGGCGAAGTTGCGTCCGACGAAACTGTCGTGTTTGTCCCAGTTCGACGCCGCCAGGGTCTTGCCGGTGGGGTCCATCAGGTACATGACTTCCGCGCCGGTCTGGGCGCTGATGTTTTTCAGCAGCCGGTTGGCGTTGCCTTGGGTCACGCCGTCGTCCGGGGCCGACAAGGCGGCGCGCAGGGCCGGCAGGTCGCCGAGAATCTGTGGCAGCACCTCATAGCGGTGCAACGTGCCCAACAGGTTGGCGACGTAAAGGTCCAGGGTCTGGCGGTTCTGCCCAGCCAGTTCACTGCGGTAATAACGTTCGGCCAGATGCTCCAACGGCCACAGCAACGGCGCCAGGCACAGCGCGAGCAAGGCCAGGCTGCGCCAACGGGGTCTGCGGGGAAGGGTGGAATTCATGAGCATCGGGCGCCTGTGGTGACAGGCGTATTATGCCTAGTTGCCCCGCAAATACTATTTGTAAGGCCTTACCAGGCTTGTCCGGCAAGACACTGCTGCAACGCGTCTCGCCAGTCGGGTTGGCTCACCGACCACTCCTTGAGCAGGCGGCTGCAGTCCAGGCGCGAGTTCAGCGGTCGAGGGGCCGGCGTCGGGTAAGCGCTGGACGCAATGGGCTCCAGCAGTGCACATGGCTTGTGTCGCTCCAGCAGGTTTTCGCCGATGGCCTGGGCGAAACCGAACCAGGACGTCTCGCCCCGGGCCGTCAGGTGATAGGTGCCCCAGGCTCCGGGTTGACCGGCCTGCCAGCGTTCGATCAGTTGGGCGGTGCTGTCGGCAATGGTGCCCGCCCAGGTCGGTGCGCCAATCTGATCGGCCACCACCCGCAGCTGCGGTTTTTCCTGCAACAGGCGTTGCATGGTCAGCAGGAAATTGCGTCCCTCGGTGGAGTACACCCAACTGGTGCGCAGGATCAGGTGCTGGCCGCCTGCCTGGCCGATGGCATGTTCGCCAGCCAGTTTGCTGCGCCCGTAGACACTCAGCGGGTTGGGCGTGTCGTCCTCGGTGTAGGGGGCGGGCTTGAGGCCATCGAAGACGTAGTCGGTGGAGTAGTGAATCAACGGGATGCCCAGGGCGAGCGCTGCTTGGGCCAGGATGCCCGGTGCCGTGGCATTGATGGCAAACGCCCGTTCCGGTTCGCTCTCGGCCTGGTCGACGGCCGTGTGAGCGGCGGCATTGATGATCAGGTCGGGCCTCAGGGCCTCGATGGGCGCGTGCAGGGTGTCCGGTTGCGCCAGATCGAGCTGGTCGCTGCCGCGTACCAGCAACTCGCCCATGCCGCTCAGGCGCGACTGGAGTGCCTGGGAAACCTGGCCATTGCGGCCGATGATCAGGATGCGCAGGTTGGAATTCATGGGAACAGGTCTGCCTCGTGCAAGGCCTTGCCGTTCTGGTCCTTGGCCGAGAGGATCGGCGCGCCTTCCAGCGCCCAATCGATGGCCAGTTGCGGATCGTCCCAGCGAATGCAGCGCTCAGCCGAGGGGGAGTAGTAATCGGTGGTCTTGTAGAGAAAGTCTGCCGATTCGCTCAGTACGACAAAGCCGTGGGCAAACCCTGGTGGCACCCACAGCTGCCGATGGTTCTGCGCCGACAGGCGAACGCTTGCCCATTGGCCGAAGGTCGGCGAGCTGCGACGAATGTCCACCGCGATATCCAGCACCTCCCCGGCAGTGACGCGTACGAGTTTCCCCTGGGCCTGTTCGATCTGATAGTGCAGGCCCCGCAACACACCCCGGGTGGAGCGTGAGTGGTTGTCCTGGACGAACGGCAGGGTGCAGCCGGTCGCCTCGGCAAACGCCCGGGCATTGAAGCTTTCGTAGAAAAAACCCCGATCGTCACCAAAGACTTTCGGTTCGATGATCAGGACATCCGGCAGACGGGTGGCGATGACGTTCAACGTGTTTCTCCGGCGATCTTGAACAGGTACTGGCCGTAGCCGGTCTTGCCGAAATACTGGGCGCGCTCAAGGATGTGCTCGCGGCTGACCCAACCTTGCTGGTAGGCAATTTCTTCCAGGCACGCCACTTTCAGGCCTTGGCGATGTTCGATGGTCTGCACGTACTGCGAGGCTTCCAGCAGGCTGTCGTGGGTGCCGGTGTCCAGCCAGGCGAAACCGCGGCCGAAGCGCTCGACGTGCAGGTCGCCGCGCTGCAGGTAGGCGTTGTTGACGTCGGTGATTTCCAGTTCGCCGCGTTTGGATGGCTTGATGGCCTTGGCGATCTCGATCACGTCGTTGTCGTAGAAGTACAGGCCGGTCACCGCGTAGCTGGATTTAGGCGCAGTGGGTTTTTCTTCGATGGACATCGCCCGCCCTTCCGAGTCGAAGTCGATCACGCCAAATCGCTCGGGGTCCTTGACCCAGTAGCCGAACACCGTCGCGCCACTTGGCCGGTTGATAGCCGTCTGCAATTGCTCGCCGAAATACTGACCGTGGAAAATGTTGTCGCCCAGGATCAGGCACACCGAGTCGCTGCCAATGAACTGTTCGCCGATCAGGAACGCCTGGGCCAAGCCATCGGGCGATGGCTGCTCGGCATAGCTGAAGTGCACGCCAAACTGCTGGCCGTCGCCCAACAGGTTGCGGTATTGCGGCAGATCCTGAGGGGTGGAAATGATCAGGATGTCTTTGATGCCCGCGAGCATCAGCACCGAGATCGGGTAATAAATCATCGGTTTGTCATAAATCGGCAAGAGCTGCTTGGACACCCCGAGGGTAATCGGGTGCAGGCGGGTGCCGGAACCGCCGGCCAGGACAATGCCTTTCATCATGCAATTGCATCCTTGTTGTCGAGCGAGCCCAGGCGCTCGCCTTGATAACTGCCGTCCTGGACACGTTGGCACCACAGCAGGTTCTCGAGGTACCACTGCACGGTCTTGCGCAGCCCGGTCTCGAAGGTTTCCCGAGGTGTCCAGCCCAGTTCCCGTTCGATCTTGCTGGCGTCGATGGCGTAGCGCAGGTCGTGGCCGGGGCGATCCTGGACGAAGCTGATCAGGTCGGCATAGTGCTCGACGCCTTCGGGTTTGCGTGGCGCCAATTCTTCGAGCAGCGCGCAGATGCTGCGCACCACGTCGATGTTTTTCTGCTCGTTGTGCCCGCCAATGTTGTACGTCTCGCCGACCGCGCCCTGGGTGACGACCTTGAGCAGTGCCCGGGCATGGTCTTCGACGAACAGCCAGTCGCGCACTTGCTGGCCGTTGCCGTAGACCGGCAGCGGTTTACCGGCCAACGCATTGAGAATCACCAGGGGAATCAACTTCTCGGGGAAGTGAAACGGCCCGTAGTTGTTCGAGCAGTTGGTCAACAGCACGGGCAAGCCGTAGGTGCGTTGCCAGGCGCGGACCAGGTGGTCGGACGCCGCCTTGCTCGCCGAATACGGTGAACTTGGGGCATAGGCGGTGGTTTCGGTGAACAGGTCATCCACGCCGTGCAAGTCGCCATACACTTCGTCGGTGGAGATGTGGTGGAAGCGAAACGCGCGTTTCTGCGGCTCGGCCAGGGCCTGCCAATAAGCGCGGGTGGCTTCCAGCAGGCTGTAGGTGCCGACGATGTTGGTCTGGATGAAGTCTGCCGGGCCATCGATGGAGCGGTCTACATGGGACTCGGCCGCCAGGTGCATGATGGCCTCAGGCTTGAATCGCGCGAGCAGCGCACTGACGGTCGCTTGATCGACAATGTCGGCCTGGACGAATTCGTAGCGGCTGTCGTGATCGATGCTGCTCAGCGATTCGAGATTGCCGGCGTACGTCAGCTTGTCGAGGTTCAGGACTTGGTGCTCGGTATCGAGAATCAAGTGCCGTATGAGCGCCGAGCCGATGAAGCCAGCACCGCCAGTGATGAGAATGCGCATCCGGTTAAGCCTTTTTCCGTGGGACGACAAAGCATAGGGAGCATAGCTTGTCGGCATGGCGGGAGCGGCGCAAGCGAATATCCCCTGGACACACTCTCCCCCTACAGCGTCTCAGGAGGGCTGTGCATATTTTTGAACAGAGGGGTTGCTTATCCTCCGGCTCAGTGGCGAGATAGGCATCCAAACAAAACCACTTCAGGGGTCCTTGTATGCCACTCGCTACGTTGGTTCACCGTGCCAGTTTGCCAAGTCCACAGATCAGCGCCGAGCAAGCGCTGGTGCTGTTGCGCTTGAATTACGGACTCAGTGGCGACCTGCGACCCCTTGGCAGCAACCAGGACCTCAACTACCGCGTTGACAGCGAGCGCGGGCGCTTTGTGTTGAAAATTTGCCACGGCGACTACGCTGTCCCGGAAATACAGGCCCAACACGCAGCCCTCAAACAGTTGGCCGGACACGACGCGGTGAAAGTCCCGCGGGTGATTTGTGCCAGCAACGGGCAGGACCTGCTGACATTGGACGTCGACGGCCAAGCGATTCACATGCGCCTGCTGGAGTACATCGACGGCCAGTCCCTTACGCAACTCAAGCACCTGACACCCGAGCTTGTAACGGGTCTGGGCCGCCTGTGCGCGGAAATGGACCTGGCCCTGGCGACATTCGACCACCCGGGCCTGGAGCGCACCCTGCAATGGGACGCGCGCTATGCCCCGGCCTTGGTCGAGTACCTGTTGCCGGTCATCGAAGATGAACAACGGCGCCATCTGGTCGCCGAGGTCGCGCAACAGGCCGAGCGGCGCTTGCAACCGCTCAAGGCCAGCTTGCCGGTGCAGGCGATCCACATGGACATCACCGATGACAACGTGGTCTGGCAGCGCGATGCCCAGCGCCAGTGGCAATTGCAGGGCGTCATCGATTTCGGCGACCTGGTCCGTACCTGGCGCATCACTGACTTGTCGGTGACGTGCGCGGCCCTGCTGCATCACGCCGACGGCGATCCGTTCTTCATCTTGCCGGCGATCAAGGCCTACCACGCGGTCAACCCCTTGCAGCACCAGGAGCTGTTGGCGCTATGGCCACTGATCGTGGCGCGCGCCGCGGTGCTGGTGCTCAGCGGTGAACAGCAGGTTTCCATCGACCCGGACAACCAGTACAGCCGCGACAACCTGGCCCATGAGTGGGAGATTTTCCGAGTGGCTCACTCGGTGCCTTTCGAACTGATGGAAGCGGCGATTCTCACCGCCGTCGGCCACAGCCTGCCGGCCATTGCCAGCGAGGGCTTTGCGCCGCTGTTGCCGACCCTGGTGGGGCGTGAGTTCGCCCTGATCGACCTGGGTGTGCTGAGCCCGCATTTCGAGGCCGGCAATTGGGAGCAGCCGGGGATCGACCAGCGCCTGCTGGACGAAGCCGCCGGGCTTCACGGCCTGGCCGCCAGCCGCTACGGGCAGTACCGTTTGTCGCGCACCCGGCCGGACAGCGCCGTGGAACCCGACACTTATCCGTTGCACGTGGCGTTGAGTGTGCCCCAGGGCACGCCGCTCGAATCGCCGTTCGCCGGGGTTGTGCACAAGGCCGCCGACGGCATGTTGCAACTGGACAGCGCGCAGCTGAGCGTGCGCGTGTGGGGCGTGACGTCGCCGTTGCATTCCGGGGCGGCGCTGGTCAAGGGGCAGGTGCTGGGTGAAGTCACGGGGCCGTTGCAGGTCCAGTTGTGCCGGGGCGCCCAGGTGAATCCGCCGCTGTTCTGCACGCCCTCCAGGGCCCAGGCCTGGCAGGCGCTTTGCCCTTCGCCGGCGGTGCTGCTGGGGCTGGCCTGCGATGCCGAGCCGGAGGTCGATCCCGAGGCACTGCTGGCCCGCCGCGATGCGAGCTTCGCCCGTTCGCAGAAACATTATTACGTCGATCCGCCGCGCATCGAGCGTGGCTGGCGCAACCACCTGATCGATATGCAGGGCCGCTCGTATCTGGACATGCTCAACAACGTCGCCGTGCTGGGCCACGGCCATCCCCGCATGGCGGCGGTGGCTGCCCAGCAATGGTCGCTGCTCAATACCAACTCGCGTTTCCACTACGCGGCGATCGCCGAATTCTCCGAGCGTCTGCTGGCGCTGTCGCCGTCGAACATGGACCGGGTGTTCCTGGTCAACAGCGGCACCGAGGCCAATGACCTGGCGATCCGCCTGGCCTGGGCCTACAGCGGCGGACGGGACATGCTCAGTGTGCTGGAGGCCTATCACGGCTGGTCGGTGGCCGCCGATGCGGTGTCGACGTCCATCGCCGATAACCCCCAGGCCCTGAGCAGCCGCCCGGACTGGGTGCACCCGGTGACCGCTCCGAACACCTACCGTGGCGAGTTCCGCGGTCCCGACAGTGCGCCGGACTACGTGCGCAGCGTCGAGCACAACCTGGCGAAAATTGCCGAGAGCAAGCGTCAGCTCGCCGGCTTCATCTGCGAACCGGTGTACGGCAACGCCGGTGGGATCGCACTGCCGCCCGGTTACCTGAAGCAGGTCTACGCGATGGTGCGCGAGCGTGGTGGGGTCTGTATCGCCGACGAGGTGCAGGTCGGTTACGGGCGCATGGGCGAGTTTTTCTGGGGCTTCGAAGAGCAAGGCGTGGTGCCGGACATCATCACCATGGCCAAGGGCATGGGCAACGGCCAGCCGCTGGGTGCGGTCATCACCCGCCGGGAAATCGCCGAGGCGCTGGAAGCCGAGGGGTACTTCTTCTCCTCGGCCGGTGGCAGCCCGGTCAGTTGCCAGATCGGCATGGCGGTGCTGGATGTCATGGAAGAAGACAACCTCTGGGAAAACGCACGGGTGGTTGGCGGGCACTTCAAGGCTCGACTGGAGGCTTTGATCGACCAGTATCCATTGGTCGGTGCGGTGCATGGTTCCGGGTTCTACCTGGGCGTGGAACTGATCCGTGATCGCGAGACCCTGGAGCCGGCCACTGAAGAGACCATGGCGCTGTGCAATCGCCTGCGAGAGTTGGGGATCTTCATGCAACCGACTGGCGATTATCTGAACATCCTCAAGATCAAGCCGCCGATGGTGACCACGCGTCAGAGTGTGGATTTCTTTGTCGATATGCTGGCGAAGGTATTGGACGAGGGGCTGTAATCGATCTGGAACGCCACGCTGTTCTCCTGTGGGAGCGAGCTTGCTCGCGATGACAGTGTCCAAGCCAGTGTTAATGTGGCTGAACGACCGCTATCGCGAGCAAGCTCGCTCCCACAGGGTTTGGCGAACCTTTTTAAATCGATTTTTGTCGGTGTTTTCCGCTTTTTTTTGATGGCGTTTAGTTTTTGTGGCTTTATTAGTCGATATTTATCGTTTATAAAGTTGCCACTGCCCATCGCCCAGGAGATGACCCATGACAACGTTGCACAGCACTCCGCGCGCGGATGGTTTCCACATGCCTGCCGAATGGGCGACCCAGACCCAGGTCTGGATGATCTGGCCCGAGCGTCCGGACAACTGGCGCCTGGGCGGCAAGCCCGCGCAGGCCGCCCACGTGGCGGTCGCCAAGGCCATCGCCCGTTTTGAACCGGTGACCGTGGCGGTGTCCGCGGCCCAGTACGAAAATGCCCGGGCGCGCCTCGACGTGCCGAATATCCGCCTGGTGGAAATGTCCAGCGACGATGCCTGGGTCCGCGATACCGGCCCTACGTTCGTGATCAATGACAGCGGGGAAGTGCGCGGTGTCGATTGGGATTTCAACGCCTGGGGCGGTTTTGACGGCGGCCTGTACGCGCCCTGGAACCGTGATGCGCAAGTGGCCAGCAAGGTCCTCGAGATCGAACGCAGCCCGCGTTATCGCACCGAAGGTTTTGTGCTCGAGGGCGGGTCGATCCATGTGGATGGCGAAGGCACCGTGATCACCACCGAGGAATGCCTGCTCAACCGCAATCGCAACCCGCACATGAGTCGTGAGCAGATCGAGGCGGTGCTCAGCGCGCAATTGGCGGTGGACAAGGTCATCTGGCTGCCGGACGGTCTGTTCAATGACGAAACCGACGGCCATGTGGATAACTTCTGCTGCTACGTGCGTCCGGGCGAAGTCCTGCTTGCCTGGACCGACGACCCGCAAAACCCGAACTACACCCGCTGCCATGCGGCGATGGATGTGCTGCAAAACAGCACTGACGCCAAGGGGCGCCCGTTCACAGTGCACAAAATGCCGATTCCGGGGCCGATGTATGCCACCGAAGAGGAATGCGCGGGCGTGGATGCGGTGGAAGGTTCCCAGGAGCGCAACCCAACCGTGCGACTGGCCGGCTCCTATGTGAACTTCCTGATCGTCAACGGCGGCATCATCGCGCCCAGCTTTGACGACCCGCTGGACGCACCGGCCAGGGACATCCTGCAGAACCTATTCCCGCAGCACGAAGTGGTCATGGTGCCCGGGCGCGAACTGTTACTGGGCGGCGGGAACATTCATTGCCTTACCCAACAGCAACCCGCGCCGTACGTAAAATGAGTGGCGATGTAACAGGCTGCTGATAGCGCCTGCGCCGGCCCCGGGGCGGCGATTTTGGATCCATCCCGGCAAGCCCGCGGCCCGATTGGGCCGTGGGTTTTTTTGTATCTGTTCATGGGTGGGCGTGGATACATTGGCATAGCTCTTGTATCGGATCCGCGGCAGTTCCGGGGAATGGAGCTGAGTTGTTTTGTCATAAACCTTGGATAAATTAGCCGCTCATCAACCAGGAGAGGGCGCTGGAATGAATATGACAAGCGAGCGCACATGCCATCCCTTGGCCGTCAATGGTGAGTCGCTTCAAGCCTTGGCGCAGTGGTTGAAGTCCAACGGAACGCGTCAGATCAGAGAACCTGATCCGCGCCGGATGATCGTTGAGCGTTACCCCGCTGGCCTGTTCAGCGAGGCTGAGTTGGAAGCGTTGTGGGATGTGATGCAAGGATAGAATTCGACGGATTGATAAAAAGCGCTGGCCGGGATGGCAGCGCTTTTTTTGTGCCCGCGGGTTTTCGAGTTCACACAAAAATCCCTGTGGGAGCGAGCTTGCTCGCGATAGCGGTGGATCGATAACACGACTGTTGACTGACACACTGCCATCGCGAGCAAGCTCGCTCCCACAGGGGGGCTGGGCAAGCCCTAGGCCTTCGCCCAATGGCTCAAGCAAACCCCGCCGGAGCAGGCCTGCGCGCCCTCGGCGACTTGCGGTTTGGACGGCTGTTCGTTTTGATCGAATCTTAGATGTTTTTCGCCTAATTACAGACGATTCACGAAATTGACACACTGTTGAGGGCGCGACTAGGATTCGCCCTACGCCTGTGGCTGACAGCCATGACTCTTAAATAATAAAAAGGCCCGACACGATCAGACGTGGGCGGGCCTTTTCATTATTTTCAGGAGCAAGAGTCCGAAAAAGAGCGCAGAAAGCGCCATTTCGGCTGCTCGCCGCGGTGCGTATCAACCCGTACAAGGAAAATAATCATGTTGAACAAGCGCATTAGTTTGATCGCACTGGGGATCTTGAGCACGACACACGCCATGGCCAACGACCAGGCGGAGTCAAAGGGGTTCGTTGAAGACAGCAGCTTGAAAGTGCTGTTGCGCAACGCTTATATCAACCGCGACTACAAAGACGGCAACAAGGACAAGGCCGAATGGGGCCAGGCGGCCATCGGTACGTTCTCGTCCGGTTTCACCCAGGGCACGGTGGGCGTGGGTGTAGATGCCTTCGGCCTGTACGCATTGCGTCTGGACGGCGGCAAAGGTCGTAGCGGTGCGCAAGGCATCGATTTCTTCAAGCAAGGTGACAGCGGCAACGCGGCCGATGACCTGTCCAAGTTCGGTGCCGCGGTCAAGTTCCGCGTTTCCAACACCGTACTGGCCTACGGTGACCAGATGCCGGCCCTGCCGGTGCTGAGCTATGACAACTCGCGCCTGCTGCCGGAAAGCTACACCGGCACACTGATCACCTCCAAGGAGATCAAGGGCCTGGAACTGAATGCCGGCCGTTTCACCGCCGAATCGCGCAAGAGCGCCGAAGGCCGCGACAGCGGTGGCCTGAAGTCGATCAACGTATTGGGCGGCAGCTACCAGTTCACCGAGCAGTTCAAGGCTTCGCTCTACGCCTCGGATGTCGAGGACGTATTGAAGAAGCAATACGTGAACGCCAACTACGTGTTCCCGCTGGCCAAGGATCAGTCCCTGACCCTGGACTTCAACGGTTATCGCACCAAGCTGGACAACAGCTACGTTCGCGAAAACAACGTCACCGGCGACGACAACAAGATCTGGAGCCTGGCCGCCACCTTCGCCACCGGCCCGCACAGCTTCACGCTCGCTCACCAGCGCAGCACCGGCGACAGCAACCTGGGCTACGCCTACGGCGGCTATCAGCGCGGGCAGAATCGTGTGGGTGACGGCGGCAACACGATCTACCTGGCCAACTCCTACTGGTCCGACTTCAACGCCGAGGATGAGCGCAGCTGGCAGTTGGGCTACGGCCTGGACTTCACCACCTTCGGCGTTCCGGGCCTGACCTACAACGTCGCTTATGTGCGTGGCGATAACATCACCACGTCCACCAGCGAAGGCGGTACCGAGCGCGAGATCTTCAACCAGTTCAAGTACGTGGTCCAGGGCGGCCCGGCCAAGGACTTGAGCGTCAGGTTGCGCAGCTCCGTGTTGCGGGTGTCGCAGAAGTCCAGCGAGTACAACGTCAGCGGCAATGAGCTGCGGGTGTTCGTGGATTACCCGATCAACGTCTTCTGATGCCTGAACGGGTCACGAGCTGGTAAAACCGTGGCGAGGGAGCGAGCTCCCTCGCCACAACTGATTCATACCTGCCTGAAGTGAATAGCGTTGCGACGCCAAACTCGGGTTCTTTTGGCTTTTTGCGCAAGAAAAGCCACTGAAACAGCCTGTTTTCCCGAGAAAAAGTCGTACTAATGCAACGTTGCCCTCCGTTTCAAGCGTCGCTTGAAATGCCTCAAATACTTTCTCATGGACGTAAATCCTGCACCTACTAGATTAGGCCGCTCAATGCAGTGGAGACCTATGAAAAATGATCGTTCTGAACAGGGAAGTGGGCGAAGCGCTGAGACGTGACAAATACGTCAACGTTCGCGGTGGGGACTTCAACCTCTACGGTCATTTCGGCGATTTTGTCCGGCTGACCAAAAGCTGGGAAAACATGGAGCCCGACAGTTACTACGGCCAGGCCGAGTCAGGCATGCGTTTTCGCCGCTACAGTGACTTCGAATACAACCCTACGACCCGAGAGCTCAAGCAGCTCGAACACCGGGCCTACGTTCAGTCCAAGGCCAACAACAGCTATGTCGGCGGACTGGAGCGTCACTTCCAGGACTTCTCCAACGAAGTGATCAATTCGCCGGTGATGCGCAGCCTGATCGACACGGACTTCGAGGTGTACAAGAACGTCCTGCCCCAGGACTTGCACGATGAAATCTGGCAGTGCCAGATCCATCAGATCCGCATCGAGATCAAGCCGGGCAAACAACTGGAAATCACCCCCGAAGGGATTCACTGCGACGGCTATCCGTTCAGCGGCGTGCACTTCTGGGGCCGCCAGAATGTGGCGGGTGCGGAGAGCCGTTTGTACAGCGCCCAGGAAGAACAACTGGCGGCGACGACCTACGAGGACATCCTCGACACCACGTTCTTCCTGGACCGCGACATGCGCCATTACGTGACCCCGGCGCGCAACACCCATAGCCATGACATGGCCTACCGGCAGATCCTGGCCATTTCCTTCTCGCGGCCCGGGACCGCTTTCGACATTGTTCGCTGAACGGCTCGAACCCATGGACGACCCGGTGCAGCAGGTCCTGTTGCGCCGGGCCATGGTCCGGGACGCCGAGCGACTGGAGCGGTTCTTTCGCGGTTTCGACGAAGTGTCGTTCTGCGAATGGCAGGACGCCCGATTCTTGCGCGGTGTGTTGTTGCAGGACACCACCACCGCGTACCTGGCCATCGATGCGAGCGGTGACGTGGTGGGCGCGGTGATCGGTGGCATGCTCGGTACCCGTGGCACGATCAATCACTTGGCGGTCAGCCCGCAGCATCGCACCAAAGGCCTGGGCCAGCGCCTGGTCGAGGCCGCCTCGGCTGACATGAAGCGGGTAGGCGTGCTGCGCATGTTCCTTTTCGTCGACGATGCTAATCTGGCCGGCAAGCGTTTCTGGGCCGCCCAGGGGTTCTGTGAGCCTCGGGGTGAAATCACCTTCGAGAGGGATTTATGAACAAGACTTCCAGCCAGCCGCTGGCGGTCGAACCACAAGCCTCGCGTACCTTTGCTGAAGCCAGTCCGGTGGTAGCGGGTTATTTCACGGTTTCGTTTGTGTTCGGTCTGATGGCGGTCAACGCCGGGCTGCCCCTGTGGTTGCCGGTGGCGATGTGCCTGTTCGTCTACGCGGGGGCTTCGCAATTCGCGGCGCTGGCGTTGATTTCCAGCGGTGCGTCACTGACCACCATCGTGCTCACCACGTTCCTGATCAATGCCCGGCACATGCTGATGTCGGTCTACATGGCCAAGGCCCTGCGTGCGCTGGGCCTCAGTCGTTTCGAGCGCTGGTGCTACGCGGCAGGTTTGACGGACGAGTCATTCGCTTTCCACAGCGTCAAGCTCGGCAGCGGGGCGCCGGTGAGCGTGCGCTACCTGGTCGGTTTCAACCTGTTCTGCCATACGTCCTGGGTGCTCGGTGGCTTGCTGGGCGCGGTGTGCGCGCAATACGCGGCGCACCTCATCAAATACCAGCTCGACTATGCGCTGACCGCGATGATGCTCTATGTGCTGGTTTCGTTGTGCGACACCCGCAACAAACTGATCGCGGCCCTGGCGGCTGTCGTCTGCATGGGCGGGCTGAGCCTGCTGGGCAGCTCGCCGTTCAATGTCTTCATTGCCACGTTCGTTGGCTGCGGGGTGGGCGTATGCCTGACCAAACGTTCCTGATCCTGGTCGTGGTCCTGATGATGGCTGTGACCTTCCTGCCACGTGCCCTGCCGTTGCAGGTCAATACCGACCACTGGCCGCCCTTCGTCGCCCGTGCCCTGGAATACCTGCCAGTGGCGATCGTCGCTGCCATCAGCCTGACCCCATTATTGATCAAGGACCAGCAGATACAACTCGACCGCCCTGAGTTTTATGCCGCGATTCCGACGCTGTTATGTGCGTATTTCAGCCGCAACCTGTTTCTCAGTGTGGCGCTGGGCACGGCGGCGTACATCGCGCTCGGTTCGTTCCTGTAGCGTCAGGTCCACCACATCGTGCAGCGCCTGGCCAGACAACTCCGGATTATTCACCGCCAGGCGGACCTCGAGGAAATCCTCGAAGTCCGGGAAAATCGCCAGGCCGTTGCGCAGCGCCGCCTCCCGGGACACCAGCCCCAGGCCATCGAGCTGCGTGATCAACGACAATGTCAGCGTCTCACTGCAGGAATACACCATGCGTTGGCTCGACCCGTATTCACCCAGGCCTGCGTCGAGAAAGCGCAGGAAGCTGCGGGAATACGGACATTCTTCTGCCGGACGCACCTGAAACTTGTCCCCGAGCAGGCCAAGGGAGTCGTCTTCGTCGCCACAATGGGCGCCAACCACCCGCACCTGCACATCCGGCATGGCAATGCTGGTAAAACCGCTCTGTTGCTGCCCAATCAGGATCGCCAGGTCAAAATCTTCGTTCCTGAGCTTGCTCAGGTTCTCCATCGACTCGGCGTAGCTGAACTCCAATTGATACTGGGGGAACACGGCGATCAATCGATCGATCATCCGTCGGTTGAACTCCGCCGGCAGGGTGGTATTGAGCGCCACCTTGAGCGTGCGCTGTCGCGGTGTCTTGAGTGCCGCGACTTTTTCTTCCAATTGCCGGGTGGCAATCAGCACTTGATCCATGAAGGGGGTCAGTTCCGAGCCCTGGCTCGTCAACGTCAGGCCCTTGTTCGAGCGCCGGAACAACCGGAAACCGAACTGTTCCTCGACCTTGTTCAACTGCGCCGCCAACGCCTGCACCGTGAGGCACGAATGCTCGGCCGCTGCCGACAACGAGCCGGTCTGCACGATACGCATGAGGTTGCGTAGGGTTCTGCTATCCATGAGGTAATGCCCTCTGCTTAAGTGGGCTCGCTATTGTTGTGCACCTGGGCCGGCCAGGTGGTCATGCCGGCTATCATCATGCACCTTGCCACGCTTGTCGCGATTTTGTGCCGAAAAGCGCCGGGAGGCGATGGTTGGAGCTTATGCGGGATTTGCGGATTTTGCCCAGTGGATGCTGGCCAAGACCCATTAGTGAGAACCTGGTTGCGTTTGTTGGCCTGGAAAGCCATGCCGAATGGGGTCAACTAGAGTGTCGCTGGAGTCCACTTGCGAATAAAAACTTAAAAATAATCCATATGTGTACTATCCTCTAAGCACCACCCCGCTAAAAAGGAGCCAAAGCCATGGCGACTTCCTCCATCACCCTCAACGCGCAGCAACAATTGGACTCCCCGGATGCGGGTCGAGTCGCGTTGAAGTTTTTCTTCAACCTCATGGCGCTCTGGGGTTGCAGCGTCGAGCAGCAGCGCACCTTGTTGGGCAAGGTGGGCAACACGACCTTCTACAAATACAAACAGTTGCCGGAGAACGTGAGGCTGCCTCGCGATACGCTGGAGCGCATTTCCTACCTCATGGGTATCCACAAGGCGCTGAGCATTATCTTCAGCAATAGCCGGGACCGTGCCTATCAGTGGGTCAGCAACCCGAATACCGCGGCACCGTTCAACGGCCAGTCGGCGCTGTCCTACATGTTGACCGGGCGGGTGGTGGACATCGCCGATGTGCGGCGATACCTCGACGGAGTGCGCGGTTAATGATGCCACCACTGGCGGACCCGCAATGGAAACGGGCCTATCGGATCGTCAACAGCAGCTTCCCTCCGATTTCGCTGTTTGAAGACGTACTCGACCCGGAAGACCTGCCCACGGCCTACGCCCTGGAAGCGCTGACCAACGATCGGCTGATGGAACAGGCCGGCGTGCTGTCCCGGGTCCGTCCCGAGGACCGTGTTTCCGGGCCCGGCTCCTCGCCGGTGATGGCGGCGTTTACCCACATTGGCAAAAGCAGCCGCTTCAGCGACGGCACCTTCGGTGTCTACTACGCCGCCAGCAGCCAGGAAGCCGCCATCGCCGAGACCTGCTACCACCAGGCGCGATTCCTCGGGGCGACCAACGAGCCGGACCTGGAGCTGACCATGCGCACCTACGTCAACAAGGTCGTCAAACCCCTGCACGACATTCGCCACGACTATCCCCACCTCCACAACCCGGACCCTACGGCTTACGGCCCATCCCAGGTGTTCGCCCGGCAGCTGCGGGAAACCTTGTCTTGGGGGTTGCTGTACAACAGCGTCCGCCTGCCCGGCCACGAATGCGTGGCCGCGTTTCGCCCACCGGCGGTTTCGGTTCCGGTGCAAGGCAAGCATATTCGGTACGTCTGGAGTGCCCAGAAGCGGGAGATTTCGTTTGTGTTCGAGGTGAGCGAGGTTTGAAAAGGGCTGCCAGGCAGCCCAGCGGGAGCAAGCTCCCTCGCCACGGGTATCCGATCAAATCTTGAACTGCTGCACCGAAGCCTGCATCGATCCCGCCGCATCGTTCAATTGATCCGCCGTTTGCGTCAGGTTGTGAATCGAACGGGTGTTCTCGCGGGACTGCTCGGCAATCGACTCCACCCGCTGGGCCATTTCATCACTGGCTTTGGATTGCTCGGCAATGGTCTGGGAAATTTCCTCCACCACTTCGGCCGCATGCCGGGCACCGGTGCGGATTTCGCTGATGGACACCCCGGCCTGCTGGGCCAGGTTGACGCCTTCGTCCACGCGGCTGACACACGCCTGCATGTTCGCCACCGCATCCCGTGCGCTGGACTGGATGCGCTCGATCATCGCGGTGATTTCCTGGGTGGACTGGGTGGTGCGCGCCGCCAGGTTGCGCACTTCGTCGGCCACCACCGCAAAACCACGGCCCGCCTCGCCGGCGCGGGCGGCTTCGATGGCGGCGTTGAGCGCCAGCAAATTGGTCTGTTCGGCGATGCTCTTGATCACCTGGATGATGGAATGAATGTCTTCGGACGAGGCGTCCAGCGCGGTGATCTTGCTGGAAGACTGGTTGACCACCTCGGCGATCCGGTTCATGCCTTCCACCACCCCGAGAATCACCTGGCCGCCGCTGCTCGCCAAATGCTCGGACTGCGCCGAAATCGTCCGGGCGCTGTCGGCGTGCTGATGGATCTGGCTGATGTTCGCCATCATCTGCTCCATGCTCGCCGCCATGCTGGTCGCGCTCTGGGCCTGTTGGTCGGCACTGGAGACAATCTGCCGCGCCGTATCGCCCAGGTTCCGGGACGTGCCGTGCAACTCATCGCTCTGGCTGCGGATCGTGGCGATCATCTGCCGCAGATTGGTCTGCATTTGTTCGATCACGCCTTGCAGCTGGCCCAGCTCATCCTTGCTCTGCGTGCCCATGGAGCGCTGCAGATCCCCTTGGGAAATCGCCTGGGTATTGAGGATGATCTTGTTCAGCGGTGTAAGCACCGCCTTGAGCAGGCTCCACGACAACAGCGCCAGCGCCACGCAGGTGGCCAGCAACGTCACGATCAGCCAACGTTCCGAGCTCTGAATGCTGCCGTCCTGATGCTCGCGGGATGACTGCGCCTGGTTCTCGATCAGTTCACTCACTGCCTCGTTGCGCTCCTCCAACGCCGAAAACGCCCCGTCGAACTCCGCCCGCAACGCCTGGCCATCCTGGGCACCGCTCAGTGCCTTGCTGATTATTTGCTTGGCTTTATCAATGTAGGTCTCCACCTGTGGCTTGAGCTCGACAATCGCCTTGGCGACATCCCCCGGCAACTTCGCCTCGGCATTTTCGGCAATGACCTTGCGCATGCGCTGCGTATGCTCGTCGAACGCCTCAAGCACCTCCTTCGTCCCCTGGGCATCCCCCGGCTTGACCAGCAGAGCGGCGAGCACGTCGGCACGAATGGCGTCATGCATCATGTCCGCCTCCATGTGCTTGCGCATGGCGGAAATGCTGGTCTCGTTCTGCACCAGGGCCTCGGTCATGGAGTGATAGCCCCACAACCCGATACCGCCGAGCAGCAACGCAAAAGAAAGACTGACCAACCCCGAGCCTATGACCTTGGTGCGGATCTTCATCGCTTACTGCTCCTGGAGCGGGGGAATTCTGGAAAAGTGTAGTCGAGCGCGAGCAGAGCCTTGCGGTATTCCAGGCTCTTATCCGAGGCTATCGGCGGGGGATTTGATTAGATGAATACGTTGCAAACTGTTTGGACAGGGGCAGGGTGGCGGGAACACCGCCCATTCAGAAATCCCACAAACTCATTGCAGTCAGTCATTGTGTTCTGTCCCTAATCCGTGGCGAGGGAGCTTGCTCCCGCTGGGCTGCGAAGCAGCCCTTCTTCAATCGTTCCCGTCATACAGAAGAAACCCAATGCTGCTCGACCCAGCGGGCAGCATTGGGCCTGCGGCCCTTAAGCAGGATTACTCCCCGGCGCCTCCAGCACCTTCACCACGTCGTCGATGACGGCCTTGCTCATATCCTGCAAATAACACGACGCCCAGGCATACCGATCCGTACCGCGAATCATCGCCGCGTCCTCGGCCAGGACCTTGGCAACGTGGAGCAGATCGGAAGCGTGGGACAGGGCTTCGCCGATGGGTATGCCGCTGTTGACGCGGAATAAAGGGCGGTCGGAGTGGTAGCAGAAGGGGGTTAGGCCTGGGGTTTTGAGGTCTTTGGGATGGGTCATTGCGCACCTCCATTTGCCAATTGGCGGCGGACGATGACTAGCAAAGCGATAAAGCGAGACTGCAGCAGATCCATGGCATGCATCGATAAACTCCCATATCAGATGAGAGCTGCCACGTTCGTTCTCAGGCGAATGGGTGGCAGCTGTGCGCAGGCTGAGAAACCGGAGATACAGGAACCCGGCAGACCCGAAGGTCTCCCACGCACAGCCGCCATTGCACGGAATGCGGACATAAAAAAACGCCGCAAAACGTGGTTCGGGCGCTGTAGCGCCTGCATCTTACTCGGGTTCTCAGGCCCGGTCGCTGAATTGGCAGCGACTGTTGAAGAGTAGTCAGCGATTGGAGGAGGGGCAATCGTGGCGCGATGCTGGCGAATCCAAAATTGCGTATCCAGATTTTACCTGGCTGGTAGCTTCTAACTGGCTGGAGTCCAGTGGTCTGAAACCTTCTTTTCATGGGGCGCTGGCGAAGCGATTACAGAAAATCGTCGATATCCACTCGTCGCCACTGTCAGTCCTGACAGTGGCGAATTTATTGTGGATACATCCAAGCTAGGTTTGTCCAGTCTGGACGCAGTGTGGAAGAAGTCATCTGGCTCAAGGTGGTCTTCAGGATGAGGCAATTTATTCTTTCCGACATCTTGGCTTTTCCAGCCTCTTCCGCTCAGTCGCATGCAACGATTCCATTGATGGAAGGGCCTGGCATGGTCATTGATGGTGAAGTATTTAGAAGTGAATACGCGGATGTGAACGGCATTCGCATGCACTATCTGGTGAGCGGTAACGGTGAAAGACCGGTGCTTCTGATCCATGGCTTTCCGGGAAGCTGGAGGAACTGGGAGGCCGTGATGGGGCGCTTGGTGCGCGCTGGCTACACCCCTGTCGTTCCTGATTATCGTGGCGCCGGAGAAACGGATATTTCAGCCAGTGGGTATGACAAGAAGAACATGGCGCTGGATCTGCATGAGCTGATTAAAAAACTGCAGATGAATCGGGTTGATGTTGTGGGGCACGACATGGGTTTGATTGTCGCCTATGCCTACGGCGCACTTTATCCATACGAAACCAAACGCATCGTCTTAATGGACGGCTTTATCCCGGGCATTCCAGGGTGGGAGATTCCTTTTAATGGCAATCCCGCAACCGGTATCTCGAGCAAGTGGCATTTTCGCTTCTTTGGAAGCACCGCCGAAAAAATGATCAAGGGTAAAGAAAAGATTTACCTGGACATGTTTTTCGATGAGTTCGTTTACCCAGGAAATCCCAAGGTAACGCAAGAGGTGCGTGAGGCCTTGTTGAACGACTATTCCCGGTCAGGGCGCATGGGTGCAGCTTTCAAGCTTTATTCGGCCTGGATAGAGCATGACGCAAATGACAACCAGGCGTTCGCTGAAAATAAACTGACCCTCCCGGTGCTCACCATTGGCGGGGATCACTCAAGAGGCAAGACGTTGGCCGAGCAAGTGCAGCACATTACCTCGCAACCCCATTCCTTGATCTTGCAAAATACTGGGCATTGGGTGCTTGAGGAAAAAGCGGAGGCTACCAGTCAAGCGATCCTGGATTTCTTGCGAAATTAAGGAATGCATAGGTCTTGGCGAGTTACTCAGTTTTGGGGTGTTAGACGAATAGGCAGTGCTAATGTCAACGATGAGCATGTGGTGTGCTCGGTACGTAGAGGTGCGAAGGGCCACATGGCCAGGAGCCGGCAAAGAGCTCGTCGTTTTCAGACTTGCCCAAATGATTTTTTTTGCCTCACCGTAAAGACTGATGTCATTACAGCGAGGGCTATTCCATGGCGTCCATCAATGTCCGTATCGACGACGACCTCAAGGCGCGAGCTTACCGCGAGCTGGAGAGGCTCGGCGTTACCCCTTCAGAGCTGATGCGCCCTTCAACTGCACGGGCGACTACGCAAGCTCATAGCGGCAGCGGCCGATCCTGGACAACCCGTTTCATCACCAGCGTCGAGGTCAGCCGCTGAACATTGGGCAATGTTGAAAGGCTCTCGTCATACAGTCGCTGAAAGGCCGGCAGGTCCTGGGCGATGACGTGCAGCAAATAATCCGGCTCGCCAAACAATCTTTGCGCATCAACCACCTGGGGGATCTCAATGAGCGCCGCTTCGAACGCCTCTACCGCTTGCCTGTCGCCCTCTCGCAGGGTGGCGAATACCATGGCTGAAAAGTTCAGGCCGAGCGCGGCGGGGTCCAGTTGCGCGCGATAGCCGAGCAATACACCGGACTCTTCCAATGCCCGCACTCGACGATGACAAGGTGAAAGGCTCAGGCCGACCCGTTCAGCCAGTTCAGTGACCGAAAGGCGACCATCCTTTTGCAATTCGGCAAGAATATTTCGATCAATTCTGTCCACGCAGTAAAACCTTCCAATACACAGTGTCGTCACGACAATCTTTGAAAGAATATTCTAGCCGACTTTCATTATTCTTCCTTCAGCCATAAACGACCGAGCCCTTCCAAAGAGGCGCGATCCTGGATTGATGGGAAGCGATGATGACAAGAACAACGTTGTATCAACCGGCGTGGGTGACGCCATGACCTTCAGTGTGTTCGCCGCGTTCTGGGCCGTGTCGATTCTGTTCGTCATCACCCCGGGTGCAGATTGGGCCTACGCGATATCCGCAGGCTTGAAGCATCGCGTTGTTATTCCTGCCGTGGGTGGACTGTTATCCGGCCACCTGATCGCCACGATGATCGTCGCGGCCGGTGTTGGCACGTTGATAGCCAATCACCCGCTGGCATTGTCCGTGCTGACGGTGGCCGGCGCGGGTTACCTGCTTTGGTTGGGGGCCAATATGCTTGCTCGCCCTTCCACACCGCACGCCGATGCAAGCCAAACGACCGACTCATGGGCGCGATGGGCGCTAAAGGGACTTTGCGTGAGCGGGCTGAATCCGAAAGTGTTTCTGCTGTTTCTGGCGCTCCTGCCGCAATTCACCGACACCACCGCGCCGTGGCCTGTGCCCATGCAGATGATTGCACTCGGGCTGATCCACACCATCAGCTGTGGAGTGATCTATCTGCTGGTCGGATTTGGCTCACAAGTCGTACTTCGAGCACGCCCTGCCGCTGCGCATCTGGTCAGCCGTTTGTCTGGAGTGATCATGATCATCATCGCGCTAGTGCTGTTGATCGAGCAGTTACATGCCTAACCCATCCTGTCAGCGAGACGTCCCGATGAGCGAGCAAACTTCACCCTACGACCGTTCCCCCCAGACAAAACCTGCGACACGAATCCGGATCCCGCACCTCAAACAGATGAAAGTGGAAGGTCGCAAGTGGGCGATGTTGACGGCGTATGACATGTACAGCGCCGCCATTTTCGAGGATGCCGGCATACCTGTCCTGCTGGTGGGCGACTCCGCCTCTAACAATGTCTACGGCAACGAATCAACGCTTTCGGTCACCGTCGACGAACTTATCCCTCTGGTGCGAGCAGTCAACCGCTCGACACAGCGGGCACTGGTGATTGCCGACCTGCCTTTCGGCTCCTATCAGGCCTCACCGGAACAGTGCCTGCATACCGCCGTTCGATTCATGAAGGAAGCCGGTGCCCATGCCGTCAAGCTCGAAGGCGGGATCGAGTTGCTGCCACACATCGAAAAGCTCACTCGCTCGGGCATCCCCGTCATGGCACACATCGGCTTCACACCACAGATGGAACATCAACTGGGCGGCTATCGTGTGCAGGGCCGAGGTGAAGATGCATAGCGCTTGATAGACAGCGCCAAAGCACTGGAAGCCGCCGGTGCCTTCGCGGTTTTGATCGAGATGGTACCCGGTGAAGTCGGAGCCGCGATCACCCACGCTATTTCCATACCTACCGTCGGGATCGGTGCCGGAAACCAATGTGATGCTCAGGTACTGGTTTGGCAGGATATGGCCGGTTTACGTCAGGAGCGCCTGCCGCGATTCGTCAAACAGTACGCCGACCTCCGTTCCGTACTTCAAACAGCGGCAAGAGATTTTGCACTGGATGTGGAAGCCGGGACATTTCCTGGTCCCGAGCACACTTTTTAACGAGCGCCCCGCCGCTACCAGGAAGCCTTTATGAAAAGCCCGAGAGAAC
The DNA here is from genome assembly GCF_055390755.1 of Pseudomonas sp. Van50. Lineage (NCBI taxonomy): Bacteria > Pseudomonadati > Pseudomonadota > Gammaproteobacteria > Pseudomonadales > Pseudomonadaceae > Pseudomonas > Pseudomonas sp. Van50. The sequence goes on from NZ_AP024343.1 coordinate 392,390, forward strand.
GTGCCGCCGAAGGACTCAACGTAGGAGACCGCTTCACCGTTGTCCGCTGTTTTTCGCGAGACGATATCCTTCAATTCGCGCAGATCTCTCGGGACTACAACCCGGTCCACAGCGATGCGCATTACGCGCAGTTGCGCAGGTTCAAGGCACCTATTGCTCATGGCCTGCTAACGGCAAGTCTGATTACCGAGATCGGCGGGCAGATCGGTTGGTTGGCCACCGGCATGAGTTTGGAGTTCAAACGTCCCGTGTACCCAGAGGAACAGATCACCTGCCATTGGCTCATCGTTGACATCGATGAACGCGGTCATGCAAAAGCCGAGGTCAGGGTACTCAACGAAGAGGGCGTCACTGTGCTGCAGGCGATGACAACGGGCGTGCTACCCGGTGCCCAGGAGCGTGAATGCTTGAAGCGTATGCTTGCTGAGGGAGATCCTACCAACGGTGCGCGGTGAGGATGAGAGTCAAACATCCATCCCGGCACGATGATTCTCGTTGATCCCGATACCGGCACTCAATCGCTGCTGGCTAACGGCGACGGCTGTTTTTTGATCTTTGTTTGGTGGTTGAACGGCCAGGGTTTTCCTAAGCGATGAGTGAGTCGCTCCCACAGGTTTTTAGGGGGTGGAGGAAAAGTGAGCACCTAGAAACAACGAAGCCCTCGCATTTCTGCGAGGGCTTTGTTTTGGGCACCAGGAGTCAAAAAGATCCATAACATTCTGTAAATAAGAAAATTTTATCCAGTTGTTTAGCTTTCTATCCCTAAACCTATCCTTATCATTATGCCGCGCTTGTGCCGTTGCCAGAGAGGAGTTTTCGCTCGGAATGTAGTCATAGACGATTCTGCGGATTGATCTGATTCAGGTGATTCTCCAAGGGAGCAGAACTGATAATTCACAAGTCGCTGGTTCTAGACATCGATATGTGAAGATCAATTTCGATGCTGGGTGATCCATGCCACGCATCCGTTTTTTCATTCCCACCCTCTTTTAGGGGTTAGCTTGATGCGTACAAGCAGTTGGAGGTCCTGCGGATTCTTCCTTAGAGAGGTAAGAGAGAGGTAAGGGGACAGACAACAGATATCCCCTTAACCACCTTAAACTCTCCCAGGCTACTCGTTTAGCTCGCGTATCCGAGTAAGTGGATGACATGTAGGCGCATGCCTCAAACCGGTTTTCAGGAATGTAAAACATTTTTTTGGCAACGATTGATATCGCGCAACCAAATTAGTTTTATTAATTTCCTCGTCTATATTTGACTTTGACCTTTTGAAGGTGGGTATCACATCAAGATGATCGAGAAGGTTCTGCATGGACTCTTGATCCCTAAGGATGTTGCGAATTAGATCTTTATCCTGTTCTCCTATTCGGTTTGTAGTGCCGAAGAGCGCATTCTCACCGATATCTTTTCCACAGATAACATTTACCGTTACAGCTTCATTCATCGCACTTTTTAGAAATATTTCGATGTTTCTAATGGCATTTGATGTGTATAGAATTGTGCAGATGTCAATTGATTTTATTTTTTTCAAGTTTGATATCAAGGTTTCCCTGTGTTCTGCTGGGATTAGGAAGTTATTTGAGTTGGATTTGGTTTCTATGCCCGTCAAATAAAAAATCATTGAGGAGATTATTTGCGATCCCGTGATGATTGTGTCGGTTATAAGAGTTGCTCTTTCGGAGTCAATTGCGATATTTGCCGGGGAGAGACTCTCGATACTACGGCCAATATCGTTGTCCTTAAATAATACTCGGTGCGTACCATTGTAGTCACCAATGTGCTTTATAAGAAAAGGGTTGCTACCTTCTTCACTTAGTAAATCTTCGACTTTTTTTGTGAACTTAAGGATGTCCTCTTTATGCATCACTGTATGAGCAGATATTAATGTTACCAACGCTTGGTGGAATTTTTTTGGCAGGGAGCTAAGCCACTGTACTAAATTGGAATGCGCATCGGTTTTGGATATGTCTCGGTGTATTGAAACTACATCAACGGCAGAGCTAAAGCCATTTAAGGACAATATACTCCTTTCGTCAAAAATAGTAGTTGGGTAGCTTTTGAAGTGATTTCCTTTGGAAGAATATATATCCAGCCTGCTTGTTATGGATTTATATATTTTACTTATAAAGCTGTGCATGGCTGCAATATATATTCCGGACGAGTCCTCGTAGAAATAAACGTGCTCAGACGAGCTTATAGCCATGGAGTGTTTCGTCTCAAACTGATGAATTTCATTCGTTGTCAAGTTTACTAGCTGTATCATGTTGAATGGATAATCTTTTCCATTGAAATGTAGTGACTCGCTGATTGGAGAAACTATAGGTCTAATGCGCTTGAATTGAACTGCGTCTAAGGTTGAAGTTTCGGAGCTGTGCCGCTCTACTAGTTCGTAAAAGCTCTTCCTGTATTGCTCAATATCGGTGTGAAGATATAACGCTAACGACGGGGTCACGGTTGTAGGGATTAATTTTAAAGCTGTTTCTATAGTATTTAATAGATGTATTGGCGTGCTATCAGTGGGGGTCGTACTTTGATCTATAGCGTATATATGACGATCACTGTCCTTTTGATTAAAGCGATGGTATTGATCAACAAATTTGTCGATTCTTCTTGCCGGTTCAGTTTCGTCGATCGAGAGATATAGAGCGGCCGCCGCCGCTAAGTCAAAGTAAAACGGATCCTCAGATCCATTTATTTCTTCCATCTGTAGTAGCAAGTGTTTTATAAATTCGACAGCGTCAATAGTTTCGCCCAAGTTGTCAATATACTTGTCTTTAATTATAAGTATGTTGGCGTCGTGGCTTGAAGTAGATCGAAAGTAACTTTTAATAAAGTTTTTCTGGTTGTTGATTAATATCTCAATATTTCCGTCCCTATCTTCAAGTATTATTGTTCTTGAATTTACAAATTCTTGGCTGAAAGGCAATAATGTATTTTCGGTAAGTAGTCGATCTTTACAGAATATGTTGGGGTACGCTCCAGAGCCTTTGCACACATTTATTATGTCGAGGAGCTTTTTTAGTTTTTGCCCTGTGGTCTGTTCTGAAATAGTTTCAGTCAAGGTTTTTAGAGTTTCCGGTGTATAATCGACAACTATTTCACTATAGCCATTGTGTTCGTTTAAAGGAGTACTTGTTGAATGGAAGTTAGTTGTTGGCTTTCTGAAAAGAATAGATCTATTTCTTTTTAATACAATCGAGCTGTTTTCGATAATGTTTTTTTCGAACCATGACTTATTCGTTGTCGGAAATATTGATGTCTGGTCTTTGTCTATAAGCCATTTGTAGAAGTCGGCTTTATCTTTGAGATCGTCAAGTGCTTTCTCAATCCCTGCGCTTTTAATATCGTTGTCTTGGAGCGTTATGTATATTAGTAGAAGACTGTGAAATTTCTCAAAGATTTTTCTTTTGTCAATGAGTCCGCGGAATATGTTACCGTCAACAATTGTTGATATTAGAAGTAGTGCGTTATCTTGGCTGTATTCAATGTCGCTTATTTTTTTGAACCAATCAGGTGCCCTGTGAGCTATTTCTGTTTCATAGGTATTGAATATATGCGCACAATATTTCCACGAACTTCTCAATAGATCGGTGGACTTATTTTTACTGGATATAGAGAACAAGCACAACAGGTAGTAGTATTTGGACGCCGTTGAAGGAGCACATATCTCTGGGGGGGAATCTATCGATAGTTTGCCATTTCTTTCATCAGTCGAAAGTTTTGCATAGAATGTAGCAGCTAGATCATTGAGATCTTTACGTTCAGTTCTCGAACTAGCACAGAGGGGGTATATAGCCTCAATGAATCTTGGTAATTCTTTTATATCGTTCAGGGCGGTGTTGAGTTGTCCGACTAACCTTGTATTTATTTCTAGGTTGTCATTCTCTGGAAGGCTTATTAAGCAGTTTATTATATGTTGTGAAGGGATATCCTTTAAGTTAATTTCCACGCCAAAAACTAACGCTAGGTAGGTAAGGTTTTCATGGGTTAACTCAGATTTTGATAATTTTTTCTCAATTCGAATTATCAGTTTTTTAAGATCGTCTGAAGCTGACTTGCTAGACTCAAGTGCAGTTATAAGGCTCGCAGTGAATACTTCTGATTGAAGCTCGTCTAGGTGATCTACTGATTCTAGCGCGTCCCAATTTTCGGGTGAATCTAAGACAAAATTAAATAAGTGTTTATATAGACTTCCTCTTCCAATTTTGGCGTTCAGTGTAGGTTCAACCTTTTCTCTTTTTAATGGGTCAAGGGTTGGTACGCCTGCCAAATGGGAAAATATAAAGGCCAAGTCATCATTGCAACTGTCTGACTGAACGAGTTTAATGAACTCATTTATCGCTAGATTTTTTTGTGTAGTAGTCGAGTCAGCAAAATTTCTTGAGACTCTGTCAACAGCATACTTTGATTGAGAGCGATAAGTGTTAAAGTCCTTGGAGAAATGTCTTATTTTAGTAATGCTGGTTTTTTCATTGTTTATATCTAGTCCTAGCAATTCGAGTTCTGCACGAAGCATTGCAAGTGCTGATTTGGCAGAATCTTCGGAGGGGGCGATAATAAAAATATCATCTACATAACGTTGGTAGAGCTGAATTTCTTCTAGTTGCAATTTCGAGTCGAGGTTTAGATCAAGATTGTCAAGGTATAGCTCTGCTAAGTACCTTGCATAAGCTGGGCCTTGAGGCAAGCCAACTTTTGAGTTAACAACTCTTTCCGTTATTTCAAAGAGTGTATCAATGTGTGATTGGTATGAACTTTTTGATTCTTCTGATAACTCACTTAGCTTCGCGTCGATCCGTGGATTAACGCCTCCAAGTAACATTCTTTTGAGATTGTCATGAGGGATAGTATCGTAGAAACTTTTTATGTCTGTTTTAAGGATATAATAGTTTTGGTTGTCTGGATCTTCGATTGCGCTGCTTATGTTGGATACGAATTTGATCCATAGATACAACCATGGCTGAAATATGTAGCCGTCACTAAATCCCTTGTTTGGTTTGTATCCGTGGGAGTTGCTGCTTGGGGGGATATTTAAAAAATAAATCAGTTGCTTCAATATGCAAGAGGTTGCAATTCTTTCAGGCGCTTTTAGCGTGATGAGCGTTCGAACTTTGTTTTGTTCGTTCCGTAGATGCTTATAAAATTCTGCTGATTTAGGGTTTTGTATTACTGTATTTACTAGGGTTAATAGGCGGTAGCTATCGGTGGAAGACAGTTCGTTTATTACCACTTTTGACTGAGCTTCGTCGTTTAGAAATAAGTAGCTAAGCTCGGCTGTTTTAGTTATTTCAATGTCGGATTTTGATATCTCAAATGTGGCGTCTGTAAAATGCGTGTATGTAGGAATACAAGCCTTTATTAGATCTTCGACTGTTAGTGAACTAGCAAATTTTACATTCGTAGTGTTTTCTATTTGTTCTTGTGATGGAAAATTGAACGATGATAATTTCTTTATGGATCGAATTGTTATCTCAGGATTGTAGTTTTCGCTCTTGCTAAATATGTCTATCAGGATTTTTTGCCCTGCATCTTCTATGTTTTTTGCTTTGATGTTGTAGAGCATGCCTACAAGAAGTTTTCTTTCCTCGTGGTTGAGGTTTCCGCCATCTATTATTTTATTGCCTAGAGTATGGAGCGGCGAGTGATCTTTCCAGTGTGCCTGCAACATGTCCAGTGTGAATCCGTTGTTTTGTATTCCTATTGATTTTATTCTTGCGGGGCGCAATGTTTCATCATGAGTGAAGTTGAAAATAACCCCTAAGGTCGTTTCTAATTCAGATTTGCTTGTGCTTTTATGTTGTTTTAGAATTTCTAGGCTGGTGTTTATAGTTTCGCTATCAAGCTCTGTGGTTTGTTTGAATGTGCCAAGTTCCGATTGTGTTTTTAATAACACAGCATAACGCTTTGATTTGGTATGTTTTGAAAGTGGAACCTTTACACCTAGTCCGGTGCCATCTGTTGGAGTGCCTGAGCTCGGAAAAAGGTCTACTCCTATCAGGTCTTTATTATAGAAAAGTTGTGTGCTCTCAATCAAAGCCTGTTGGATTTCGTAGCCTGTACGATAGCTTGTCTTCTCTTTGAATGTTATCCAAACGTGAAAGCCTCTGTTTCCAGAGAACTCAAGTAGATAAGGTACATTTAGTTTGCTAAGTTCTGTGCAGAAGCTATTGACCGTGCGTTCAAGCTCAGCTTGTGCGATCGGCCTGAGTTCATTCTCTAAATTTTGTTTTGAAATGTCGAAATCAAAACAGATCCATTTGATTGTTAGGTCGTTATTTTTTTGGTAAATTGCAATTGATCCGGAAGTACTTAAAGTCTTCTCCAAGAGTTTTTTCGTAACTGCGCCAGGTTTTCTCCTGTACTTCCCATCGGGCTGATGCTGTGCGTGGGAAGCCTGATCTGTAGCGAAAAATTCATGTAGTAGCGCTGCTAATTCGTTCAACATAGTCGACTCCATAACTAAGTCTAAAACCGTATTTGGATATTTATTTTGTCAAGGTTGTGTGTGTCGCTTTGACAGAAAACATCATGCTCGGATCGTGCTGCATTTATGTTTTGTTTTTTTAAGCTCATGCAATGTGCCCCATGAATAAATATGCTTATCTGGGGTGGGCTGTTTAAACTATGTTTTTTAATCAGCTTTTCAAACGGGTTCTTTTGACCAAAATAGAGCGCGAGAGATTCCTTGTAGAAATATCGAGCTTTACTAAGGGCGTCTACGAACGCCGAGGAAGCTAAAGAAAACCAAATACTAATTCCGCTGCAATACCCCATCTCGGCAATACTACTGAGTTCCCCCTCTTTTCTGAACAGAAGGACAAGATATATACAGGCGCCTCTCGTTTCGGGGGAGGGGTAATATCCCTAGCTATATGCACTTTCTCGGAAATCAGTTTGATTATCATACTGCAACACATCGCGGTCCATTTTGCGAAGGCTGCCATGTTCGAAAGTTAGGCTGAGCGGTAAACCGATCTATTAATTTTAGTCCGCTGGGATGTTTACACGCCCACCTCCCGTCTTTAGACGTGCAGAAATTTTCTCTGAGGATTTTTCTTTTGTAGGAGGTATCGAGGTTTGAGTTACGGATTAGTTCGACTTGGTTACTCAAGCACCCTAGGGGCCGCTCGTTGCTCACGTCTAAGCACTTAATTGTTGCAAAAACGTGGAATTCCAAGCGGTGGTGCAGCTTGGTTTGGACATGTGAGAGTTCTGAGACGGCGCAGCGTTTCTGTATGAACTTATTCTTATCATACAACTCCAGCTTGCTGAAGAAGTTGGCTTGAACTTCATTGCCGCCGACGTACACGCTCTCGTCCATTACGCGCTCTATCATAGTCGCCCAGATTTTTACTTCCGTCTGGGTATTGAATGTGCGGGTTTATTGGGACCACCCGTGACGTCTGATTTGGACGTCTCAATGTTAAGGGCCTTCATCCTGAGCGTCGCCATCTTTAACCCCACGGTGCCACATATGTGGAAGCAATCCTAGCACTGCGCGATATCAAAATAGAGGCAATCATTCGGATTTTTCTGAGATCAAAGGCGTTCGCTTGAGTCAGTAGAGAGGCATAGCATAGCGACGAGTGAATAGCCCCTGACTTCGTCGACAACGTGATTGCCCGGTTTGCGTCAGGCAGTGAAGGGGGAGCCATCGTGTGAGCATGTGTTGACGTGAACTGTTTTCACGGTCTCACCCGGGCATTTCCTGCCGGTTTCTCCTTTGTATGGAATGGTCAACGCTATGTTTACCATTGATGCCGACCTCGCCTTTCGCTATGAACTGCCATGGTTTGGCTAGGCGGAGAGCGAGTAAATTCATGGTCAGCAGATAGTAATAGCGCGTCGACTCAGCGTGCTGATTCAAGTGCTGATTTAGAAACCAGTCGAGATGCTTTCTCTGCCAGTTCCATGGGGTACTTCGGTTCCAGCGATCAAAAATCGCCTCTTGAATGGCCTTTGCCTGGCGAAGGTGACGCTTGCGTGTGGCATGCGACCCGGTCAGGACGCCTGACAGGAACAGTTCCATATCGAATGCCGTGCTCATGCTCGACCACCAATGTAAGCCGACACTACGTCGATACGGCCGTGTCCGAGTTCATAGCTGATTTGCACTCGGGCCTCCTGATCGAGGCGTCGGTCGAGTTGGTGGCAATGGCCACCGTAGATAGGCGCGGGATGCTGGGTGATTTGCTCATAGCGTTCGCATGCAAAGGCCGCCCGTAGTTCATGAAAGCCTTTGAGGTTGTGCATATGGAGGAGGTCTCGAATGGAACGGACGGTGCCCTGTATGAAATCTAGGTAGCTTTCGTGCGGGGCTAATAGGTTGTGGCTACCGTCAGGCGAGACGTTTTCGGCAAACTTTAGTGCGTCACGAATATGATCATTTACCGTAATCCAACGAGGTGCTGACGCGCCTGAACGGCCACCTTTGGTGCCATCCTGGATGTTGATCTTGCCGTAGTGTTCTGCCTCACGTTTTAAGCGCGGTAGGTCGGCCAAAATCGCCTCGCGCAGGCGCATGCCGGTGGTTCGTGCCAACTGCGCGATGGCCGCGGCGCGCGCCAGCTGGTTTTCGCAAAGCACCTCTACGATCCGCTTCACCTGTTCGCGGTCTTGGCCTTGCGGCACCGAACGACGAACACTCGTGCGCCGCATTCCCAGTGCCTTACTCGGACTCGGTACTTTCACATACTGATCACCGCGAAGCGCGGCCATGGTCCGATTCACACTGGATAACCGGTTTTGCGCAGTAGCGATGTCTATGGCACCTTGTTCAACTTGCTGACGCAGATGCTCGGCGTAGTCCAGAAAGGTCTGCCGATCAATCTGCCGCGCATCGTTAAACCCCGGCCCATCCTCCGAGCGACACCAGCGTACGAACGCCTGCCAGCGATCACTGTGCGCTTTGACGGTGCCGTAATGCCCGCCGCCAAACAGATCACGTAGCGCCTGTGGCCCGGCATAACTCAGTTGCCGTCCATAGCCAAAATTGCGCCCGTCACGTTTACCTACCAGTGCCATGATCAAACTCCTCTCGAAGCTAACCCTTAAAACTCTCCCCACGTCATCCCGCCAAGAATGTTGAGTGTTATCAGGGATCAAGGCCCCTGCGACCTGTGAGGGTTGTCCACTAACGCGGGACTGGCGGCTCCTTACGACCGGGAGCTTGGGCATCTCATGATCTGGCCTCCTGAACACCGATACCGGTGGGCGGGTGGAGGCTGCACTGGCTGACGAGACCAGCGCCGCGAGATCCTGAGTCGGGGGAAGGCAGTGAGGCGATGGCCGGGGCATGCCTGACTGTCAGTCAGGTGCAGTCCATTCTGTGGGCTGCGGCACCATCATCTGCACCGCTGTTGCTGGTGACTTCGGTGTTTGTCACGCCGATTGTCGCGAGGGGAAATGCCGCAAAGCCTTGTACGAGTTGGGCTGCAGCAGCGGTAGGAGCGCCCGTCTCTTTCCGGAAGAAAGAGACGGGCGCAGGTTGGCGCAAGGAAATGGCCAAGCGGATAGGTTGCTGTAGGGCAGCTATGAAAGGGGATGAGTTGCCGCAGTGGGCACACTGGTAAAAGTAGGCATCCATCACATCGCTGTGACCGTGCGAGCCGCCGGACGCTAATCGCGCTTGGGTTAAAGGTTTGCGGCGCTGGGGGGCAGACCCAGATCTCATTTTTAGATTGATGTGTGTTCTTAAGCCTATTTCCTTGGGTTCTCAGCTTGCACGACCTTCTGCATGCCATATTTTCCGGGTCCAGAAGCTACCGCATCAGTGTCAGTGCAGAAGACGACCTTTTGGAGATATTCCCTCACCGTTGTCCACTCTGCACGTTGACTGGCAAATCGCAGCACTGTTGCGCTCGCGCTCACTGGGTCTTGTGGTGCAACAAGGCCTTGTGCTTTCCAGGATGTAGGCGTGTCGGTCATGTGATGTAAGTCAGCGTCTTGATTTGTGTATGAATAGTATTGAATGACTCGTCCGCTGGGGCAGGCGGTCGTCGGGTTGAAATCCCGAAGAGTATGGCCGAGTGAATACGAGTCTTGAATGATGTGGAGCAGAGAGCCTAGGGCCATTTGTGGCGTGTATTCGGGAGCCTTTAGTCGATAGGTAGGGGCGAACAGGTAGTTGATGGTCCAGCCCGGTTGTTTGCTGAAAAAGCTTTGGAAGTGTGGAGTTCTTACATCCTTGAGTTTCGTTTCTGCATCGATCTGTTGAGTGGCTACCTGATAAGCGAATTCGGCCCATGCGAGAATATTGGCTTGTGTGGTTAATGCCGGTTGGCCGTCGGCAATTGCCATGGCGTGGAGAAATTGAAGGTCTCCATAATGAGAGCGGTATTGCATGTAGTAGGTTTGATTGATTTCCGCTTTCTCACCCTTGTAGTTCGTACCTGTATGAGCAATTCGCTTGCCGTCATGCATCCATGCTCGCCATTTGGCATGGCGATTTCCCCAAAAGCCAAAAAGCAGCTGATTTGGGTCGTCGTTCCACCAAACTCCGCGTACTAGCGCATCGTATTTATTACCGCCAAGCCCCGCTCCTGGCGATGAACCGGTGGTAGTGCATTTCAATATTAGCGACGGTTGCCCCAGTTGATCCTCTGCGCACTCCCGGGCCCTGTGGGTTATTTCTTCATGCAAGGGGGAAGCCGCCATGCCCGCGATTGATGGCTTGGATCCAGGCGCGTATTTGTTGATCAATGGGTTGATCTGATAGGCAGAGGCGGTGCAGATAAAGCCTGCAATTCCAGCCATGATGACTGCCTTTCCGCATGCTTTTAACATGATTCCCGTCTCTGAGTGGTAGCAAAAGGATAATGCTGCGCTGAGTGTAGGTCAGTCGTATTTTTTTGCTGAGCGGAGGATCAAGGCGCTGTTGTCTGTAGGGCAAAAGCTTTTTATGCGTCTGACTTACACAGCAAGGGGGAGGGGGCACTCATTGCGCTTCGATGATTGCCAATATTGGTTCTCATCACCAGAGCGTAGGGAAGGAAGAGAGACTCATGGGAAGCCGCGGTGCAAGCTCAAACAGGGCGAGGCAACTGGGGCGCAGGCGCAATAACACCATAGCCCAGAAACAACAAAGCCCTCGCATTTCTGCAAGGGCTTCGTTTTGTATGGTGCCGGCACCAGGAGTCGAACCCGGGACCTACTGATTACAAGTCAGTTGCTCTACCAACTGAGCTATACCGGCGTGTGGGCGACGATTATAGCGATTGGGTGCGTTCTGTAAACCCCTGAATTCTGACTATTTTTGCGCAGGTCCGGCTTAGGCGCGGTGAAGCAGGTTGCGCAGTTTGTTCAGGGCTCGCCAGGTGCGGCTGTTTTGGATGGCGTGGAGTTGGGCTTCGGCCTGTTCGGCGCGTTGCAGGGCGGCGTTGAGTTGTTGGTCGGTGTCGTCGATGGGGTGGCTGAATTTGTGGCCTTTGCAGAGTTGGAAGCCGTCGAGGTTGCACGGTGGGATGTCGAAGGCGGGTTTGAGGGCCAGGTGTTCTTCGGCGAGGTAGTAGGTGTTGATGCCGTCGAACAGGATGGATTGGTAGCCGGCGTCGGTGATCAGGTGCTCCCAGGTCTGGTTGCGGGCCCATGGGGTTTCGATGAGGATGATCCAGGGGCGCCAGCGGCTGAAGTCCATGCCGCGCAGCACGGTTTCTTCGTGGCCTTCGACGTCGATTTTCAGGAAGTGGATGGGGCGGTCCTGGGCGTATTGTTCGCAGATGGAGGCCAGGGTGCGGGATTGGACGGTCTGGTTGCGCACGTCCATGCCGGCGTCGCGATGCTGTTGGGCGACGCTGGCTTCTACCGTGGACAGGCCCGTGTCAGCGATGGTGTAGAAGGTCAGGCTTTCGGCGTTTTCGCCGGCCACGCATTGCAGGTTGGTGTCGTGGGGGCGTTGCTGACAGAGGGCGTCGTAGTAGGCCGGCACGGGTTCGATGTTGATGCCACGCCAGCCGCGGTCGTAAAACGCTCGGGTGACTGAATCATCTGTCGGATGGTTGGCGCCAACGTCGAGGTAAAAGCCGTTTTCCACCGATTGAAGGGCGCGCCACAGGCGTATGTCTTCGAAGTTTTGTGCGTAGGAAATGAACGTCACGGCCAGTCCTTGAGTGTGTCGGCATTGTGTCAATCACGATACGTGGGGCTGTTGTATAGCACGGGCGCGGCGGACGCAATTATTGGCGCGGGGCAGCACTGAATTCGGCGGTTATGTCGTTTTGCTTAGACGCTTATGCACAACGGGCTGGATGAGACGCAGGGCATCTTGCGATTTTGTGACCGCTTTCGCGTTTCGTCGCAAATGCCTGTTTTCATGGTTTTTTATCCATATGAACAAAAAATGACCAATGCTGATACGGTCAGGAAATCTCGGATTTCTTGGATCCGGGTTTATTTCATCAACAGAGTTATCCACAGGCTGTTTCGCCTCAGTAACGCTCTGCCAGCAACAGCAGATTGCGCGGCGTCAGTGGGGTTTCGCAGAAGGTGCCGAGGCGAACGTCGTAGCCTTTTTGCGTGAGGAAAAGCGCCCGGTCCAGTACCAGCCAAAGCTCCAGCGGCCGTCGAAAAAGACCTCTCAGCAACTCCAGGTTGCGTACCTCGGCCAGGCGCTGATGGCCTGCTGCTTCCAGGGCGACCCAATCAGGCGTGCCGACTGTGGATAAGGCTTTCAGGGCTGCCAGATCGGTGCAGTACTGGACGAAGGATTTTTCCAGCCATGCGCTGGGGAGTGACGGTGTGGGCAAGTACTCGTTGCACCCTCTGATTTGCCGTTGCAGCAAGTCGAAGCCCAGGCGCCAGGCCATGGAGTGGTCCCGTTGTCTTCTGACGCGTGCGCCAGCGGTGACGGTTTCGGTCAGCGGCAGGCTGAGATCGTCGAGCGACAGCTGTAGGGCGGAGCCCTTGGCGGCGTCGGACAGCGCTTGATAGCGCTCGGTGTTGATGCGGTTGTAACAGCACGGTGCGATAGCCAGTTGTGCACAGCCAACGGCGCTGGCCAACTGCATCAAGCGCACATGCAGGTCGCCACAGGCGTGCAGGGCTACGGGGGTGTGTTCGGGGTGGAGCGCCTGGGCGGCGTTCGCCGCTAGCACGTCTTGTTGCAGGTGCGTGGCGGGCAGGTGATGGCGCTGGCTCAGTTGTTGGCCGCTGGCGACCAGTGCGGGGTCGTATTCCAGGCAAGTCAGTTGCTTTTCACCGTGCAGCAGGCGTCGACCGAGGTGACCTTTGCCGGCGCACCAATCCAGCCAGTGGGTCGGTTGGGTGGTGAAGTGCAGTCGGCTGGCGAAGGCTTCGATCTGCTGCCATTTGCGCCCGGGTACGTCGACGTTCAGGCGATGGCTGGGGGCTTCGAGTGTGCTGGCGGGCAATTCTGCGACAGCGCTCAATGTGCGGGAGATAGCGGCCAATTCCGGAAACGGTGCGGGTGCGTCCTCCATCAACCATGGCTGATGATGATCATTTTCCGCCGCTTCCAGTGAACGCTGACGTAGCCATCGGGACAATTCCGGGTGGGACGTTTCCCAAGGGAGCTGCAGGTGGGTGAACGGACGTGGTTTCCACAGCGCCTGGTGCGCTGTGAGAAAAACGTCCAGCGCCGTGAAGCGGGCGAGCAATGCCTCGCCCGTCAGCACGCCGCTGTCAGCGCCCTTGGCAGGCATCGACGCGCAACCAGCGCTCCAGCTGCTTGAAGCCTTGCACCAACAGGAAGGACATCAGCAGGTAGAACATGCCGGCGGCGAAGAAGATCTCCACCGGCAGGTAGGTCCGGGCAATGATGGTGCGGGCCATGCCGGTGAGTTCCAGCAGGGTCACGGTGCTCGCCAGGGCACTGGCCTTGAGCATCAGGATCACTTCGTTGCTGTAGGCCGGCAGGCCGATGCGCGCCGCGCGGGGCAGCATGATGTAGAACAATGCCTTGGGCCGAGACATGCCCAGGGCCCGTGCGGCTTCGATCTCGCCCTTTGGGATGGCCTGGATCGCGCCGCGCAGGATCTCGGCGATGTAGGCGGCGGTGTGCAAGGTCATGGTGACCGTGGCGCACCAGAACGGGTCCCGCAGGTACGGCCACAGCGCGCTGCTGCGCACGGCGTCGAACTGCGCCAGGCCGTAGTAGACCAAAAACAGCTGGACCAACAGCGGCGTGCCACGGAAAAAGAAGATGTAGGCGTAGGGCAATGCCCGCACCTGCCACAGGCGCGAAGAGCGGGCGATGCCCAGCGGAATCGCCAGCAGCAGCCCGGCGATCACGGCGATGGCCACCAGCTCCAGGGTCAGTGTCGCGCCTTGGGCCAGCTTCGGCAGCCACTTGATGATGACGTCCCAGTTCATTGGGTACTCCTGGCAAATCCACGGGCGGCGCGTCGTTCCAGCAGGTGCATGCCGAGCATGGCGAGCACCGTCAGCCCCAGGTACATGAACGCTGCGACCATATAGAAGGTGAACGGTTGCTTGGACACGGTCACGCCAATCTGTGCGTGGCGCATGATTTCTTCCAGGCCGATCACCGAGACCAGCGCGGTGTCCTTCATCAGGATCATGAACAGGTTACCCAGGCCCGGCAGGGCGATGCGCCACATCTGCGGCATGATCAGTCGGGTGAAGATCCGCCACTTCGACAGGCCCAGGGCGACGCCGGCCTCACGGTGGCCCTTGGGAATTGCCAGGATCGCGCCGCGAAACACTTCCGTGGCGTAGGCGCCAAAGCACAGGCCCAGGGCAATGACACCGGCGGCGAAGGCGTTGAGGGCAAGGTCAGGCATGCCCAGGTACTCGCCCAGCGCACGCATCAGGTTGACGGTACCGAAGTAGATCAACAGCACCCAGAGCAATTCCGGAATGCCACGAACCAGTGTCGAGTAAGTGCCGCCAAGCCATTGCAATGGCTTGTACGGCGAGGTCTTGGCCAAGGCGCCGAGCAGGCCGAGCACCAGCCCCAGGCACAGGGCCGAGAGTGCCAGTTTGACGGTCATCAGTGCGCCAGCGGCGAGCGCCGGGCCGAATCCGTGGAGATCGATCATCATGGGTGTGTGTTCATATCGCGGCAGGCTTTGCTAAGGGCCGGCGCTGCGGTGTGGCAGCGTCGGCCGGGTACGTCAGCATCAATAGATGTTGAACGGAAAGTACTTGTCGTTGATTTTCTTGTAGGTGCCGTCGGCGACAATTTCCTTGAGTGCGGCGTTCAGTTTGTTGCGCAATTCGTTGTCGCCCTTGCGCACGGCGATGCCGATCTTGTCGCTTTCCACCACCGGGTCGCCCTTGAATTCGTAGGCGCGGCCGGCCTCGGTTTTCAGCCAGTCATAGTTGACGTATTTGTCCGCCAGGATCGCATCGACGCGGCCAGAGGTCAGGTCCAGATAAGCGTTTTCCTGCGTGTCGTAGAGCTTGGTGGTGATGTCGCTACCCAGTTCGTCTTCCAGCCAGGTGCCGGCCAGGGTCGCCCGTTGTGCGCCGATGACCTTGCCTTTGAGCGAGTCCTTATCGGTCTTGAACTCGGCGCTTTTCGGCGCGATGAACTGCAGTTTGTTGGAGTAGTACGGGTCGGTGAAGTCCACCGCCTGCTTGCGTTCCTCGGTGATCGACAGCGAGGAAATCAGGAAGTCGAATTTCTTGGCGTTCAGGGCCGGGATGATGCCGTCCCAATCGGAGGTGACGACTTCGCACTCGACTTTCATCTTGGCGCACAAGGCGTCGCCGATGTCTTTATCGAACCCCACGACCTGGCCGCTGGCGTCCTTGTTGTTGAACGGCGGATAGGCCGCTTCGATGCCCATCTTCAGTTTATCGGCCGCCATGGCGTTGGCCGAGAACACCAGGCTGACGGCTGCTGCCAGGAGGAATTTCTTGTAGGTCTGCATCTGTATTGCTCCGTTAGCGGTTGCTGGACATGAATTGTTTGCAGCGCGCCGAAAGCGGGTTTTCGAAGACCTGCTGTGGCGATCCTTGCTCCTCGACCAGGCCTTGATGAAGGAACACGACTTCGCTGGAAACCTGACGGGCGAAGCCCATTTCATGGGTGACCAGCAGCATGGTGCGTCCTTCTTCGGCCAGGGCGCGGATCACACTAAGTACTTCCTGGACCATTTCCGGGTCAAGAGCGGAGGTGGGTTCGTCGAACAGAATCACCTTGGGCTGCATTGCCAGGGTGCGGGCGATGGCGGCGCGTTGCTGCTGGCCGCCCGACAGTTCGGCCGGGTAGGCATGGCGCTTGTCGGCGATGCCGACCTTGGCCAGCAGTGCTTCGGCTACTTCGACGGCTTCGGCCTTGCTCTGGCCGAGCACCCGGCGCGGAGCTTCGATGATGTTATCGAGCACGCTCATGTGCGGCCAAAGGTTAAAGTTCTGAAACACAAAACCGATCTCGCTGCGCAGGCGGTTGATCTGTTTGCCGTCGGCGGCCACCAGTTCACCGTTTTTCGCGGCCTTGAGCTTGAGCTCTTCGCCGGCCACCAGGATCTGGCCCTGGTTGGGGTTCTCCAGCAGGTTGATGCAGCGCAGAAACGTGGACTTGCCGGACCCGGAGGATCCGAGGATCGAGATCACATCGCCGTCGCGGGCGGTCAGCGAGACGCCCTTGAGCACCTCCAGCTGTCCGTAGCGTTTGTGCAGGTTGCGGATTTCAAGCGCGGGCGTGGCCTGGGCCATGTGCGGTCCTCATGGTGTGTGCTCCCTTGCTGTTGGCTGCCTTCCTTGGCGAGGCGGCCAAGCTAGCATGCGTCCGAATGACAGCCAACAGCGTTTCGGCTGGTAAACCGGGGATGTGTGGCAGGTTGTCGCATCGGCACAGCAGTCTGTCGCGCCATCAACAACCGAACGGCCGTTTGAACCCTGTCTACCGGTGAAAAGCCCGGGGAGTCGCGTGAAAAAAGGCGCGATGGTGCCAGCTTTGGGCGGGGGTTGGAAGGGTTAACCGGATGAGCGTGTCGCTGTGCTTTGAGTGGTTACTTGGTTTCCGTTCATAGCCAATAGATCTAAACCTTGCCGCATAATCAAAATCAAAAGAGAACTCATGAGCTGTTTCCAGTATCTGGAGTCCTCGCCATGAAGCATAACCATTACTTTTTGCTGCCCTTCCTTCTGTTCGGCGCGCTGTTGTTCCCCATCATGCTCAACGCCACGAACCTGGCCCCGGTAGACAGTGCCGGCGTGCAGGTCCAGCCACAGCAACAGAACGGCATTACCTATCTGTCCGGCGGTATCGGCGAGGATGAAGCCCGGGCCATCGGGCAGGCCCATGGCTACAACCTGCACATGACGTTCGCGATCGGCCCGGAAAACAAATACGTCCCGGATGTGGACGTGACCGTGCAGAGCGCGTCGGGACAAACATTGTTGACGCTCAGCGATGCGGGGCCGCTGGTTTATGTGCAATTGCCGCCGGGCAAGTACAACGTGGTGGCGACGCGCAACGGGGAGGCGCGACGCGACACTGCTGAGGTAGGCAGCGGGGCCGCGCGCAACCTGGTGTTCCATTGGAACGGTGATGAATAGCCGACCCGCTTATTCGCTGGCGGGTGCTTCCATCGACTGGCGATAACGGTCCAGCGCTTCGCTGAAGTCCTTGATGAACTCCGGTGTGCTGAGCCAGCGCTGGGCGGTCTCGCGGTCCATGTCATCGACCCACATGCGGTAGTCCACCAGCATGTCGGCGGCCAGGTTGGTCGCCGCCATGCCTTCGTTTTCAGCGTTCTTCAGGTCGAGCAGGCCTGGGCGTTCGATGATCATCACGCTCAGGGACGTAAGCAGCGTATCGAGCATTTCACTGCGGCTGACGGCCTCGGCTTCGCGCAGCTTGGCGAACAGTTCCAGCACGTAGACCGGTGGCTGGGCGGTGGCGTGGGCCGGATCGCCATACATCGGGATCGATT
This sequence comes from Pseudomonas sp. Van50, assembly GCF_055390755.1. NCBI lineage: Bacteria > Pseudomonadati > Pseudomonadota > Gammaproteobacteria > Pseudomonadales > Pseudomonadaceae > Pseudomonas > Pseudomonas sp. Van50. The sequence goes on from NZ_AP024343.1 coordinate 410,254, forward strand.
TGCGCCCGGTCATGCGGATTTGCTTGGCTTTGTCTTTGGCGCGCTTGGCGCGTTTTTGCTGTTTGTTCAGTGAGGCCATTGGGCTTCGGTTTCCAATTCGTTAGGGGGCGGTGCCCGGCTCAGTCGATTCTCGGCACGGTAAAGCGGAATTCGCTGCCCTGGCCTGGCTGGCTTTCGGCATGCAGTTTACCGCCATGGGCCTGGACAATCCCCTTGGAAATGTACAACCCCAGCCCGGTGCCGTTTGGGTTGCCCTCCTTGCTCGTCCAGTAGCGCTCGAAAACATGAGGCAACTGCTCTGGCGTAATCCCTTCACCGGTGTCGCGGACGCTGAACACGATCTCCTTCCCGACCGACATCGCACTGATGCCCACGGAGCCTTGCTGCGGCGTGAACTTGATGGCGTTGCCGATCAGGTTGGACAGCACCTGGAACAGCCGCTCGGGGTCGGCATTGATCCTCAGGTTCGGTTCGGCATTGAAGGAGATGTCGATGGCCTTGGCAGCCGCCAGGGGCGTCAGTAGCGAGCAGGCGTCTTCGAAGATCTGGCTGACGTCCATCGGCTGGGGATTGATGGTGTAGCGCCCGGCGTCGATGCGCGAGGTATCGAGCAGGTCCTCCAGCAGGGCATTCATGCGGCTGGTAGCCTGTTGCATGGTGTCGATGGCTGAGGCGATACGCTTGGAGCTGTGGGAACCGTCGGAGCTGAAGGCCTTTTGCATCATGCCGCAGAGCATGGAAATGACCGTCATCGGGCTGCGCAGGTCATGAGACACCACGGCCACCAGTTCATCGCGGGCCTGCACGGCCAGGCGCTCCTTGTGCACCTGGCGGGCCAGGTCGTTTTCCAAGGCCGAGCGCCGCAAGTCGTTGGCGGCGAACAGATCGCCATGGCTCCATTTGGTACTGATACCGGCCATTTCGACTTTCCAGATCTCGAAAGACGTCCGGGGCCGCAGTCGCAGACCGGTCTCGCTGTTTTCCAGGTCCAGGGGTTTTTGTGGGTCGCCGCTCCATTGGAGGGTTTGCTTGACCTCGGGGCGGAACCACAGCACGCCGTTTTCCACAGGCTTGGGCAAGTGGATCGCCAGCACGCCGCTCGCCACGTCCTGATACGCCTGGGCCGCAGGGAACACACTGCTCAGGTTGTGGTGAGAGAACACCGGCTTGCCGGTTTCCAGGATCCATTTGTGCAGTTCGCGGATCTGCTCCGGTTCCGGGCACTGGCCATGGCGGTGCAGTTTGTTGTCCTCGAGAATCGCGACGCCACTGGCGCCGGTCAGGTCCATGAGGCGTTGCGGCTCGTGGGACAGGCCATCGAAGACGTTGTCGCTGGACTCGGCCATGACCGCGGCGAGGACCTTGAGGTCTTCCAGCTTGGCGTCCCGTTGCCGAGTCAGCTCCAGGGCTTGCATGGCGCTGATCTGCAATGACAGCACCTGGCCGATGGTCTGGCAGGCCATGCGCATTTCATGGGGCACCAGCAGCGGCTGGCGATTGCCGCAACTGATCAGCCCCCACAAGCGTTCGCCCTCCATCAACGAGATGCTCATGGACGACAGTACGCCCATGTTTTTCATGTACTGGCGGTGGATCGGCGAGACGCTGCGCAGCGTGGCAAAACTCAGGTCCAGGGGCGCCTGGGTATCGGGCCGCAATTGCGGAACCAGCGACACTGGCGTGTAGTCGGCGTTGGGGATGATCCGCAGCCAGTTGATGCGATACAGCTCTCGAGCCTGTTCGGGAATATCCGACGCCGGGAAAAACAGGCCCTTGTAGAGCTCCATCGATGGCGCGCTGGCCTCGGCAATCACTTGGCCGTGGCCTTCTTCCTCGAAGCGATAGATCAGCACCCGGTCGTAACCGGTCATGGCCTGGATTTCCCGCACGCTGATTTCGTACAGGGCCTGGAGGGTTTTCGCACTTTGCAGGCGTTGCAGCATGCGGCCCATGTTGGCCTCGCCGCTGACCCCTTCGGGGCGATAGTCGCTCAGGTGCTGTTCCAATTCGACGATCAGGGCGCCCTGATGGCGATGCACCAGGGCATCAAAACGCTGCTGGTTCACGACAATGGCCACGGGCACGTTGTCGCTTTCCGGGGCGGCGCGACAGGCGATGAGGATCGCCTCGGCCTGTTCCAGCCCCAGCAGGGCGTCGAGTGTCTGGCCCAGCAGCCTGTGGGGATCCTGCGCCATCAATTGCAACACGTTGGCGCTGACCTGACGGATTACGAAATCGGGCTCGGACAGCATCAGTAACACGCCATGAGGCTGGATGGTCCCGGGAAAGCGAATCGGTTCGTCTGCGCAATTGGCCAGCAGTTCTTCGAAGGCTTCCTGGTTTTCCGTGTTCATAACAATACCTTTTGGCTGTCCAGCCAGTGTTCAAAATGGGAGAACGTCGCCTTGGCGGCGCGTGTGACTTCGAACACCTGGGCCTGGCCAAGGTTCCTGTCGTCCAGGTATTGGAGGAAATCCTTCCAGCGTCGGCCAGTGAGTTCGCCATACACATTGAGGAAGGCCGCTCCGCTAGAGGCGTCAAGCCCCAGCTTCTCGGCCACCCTGCGCCGCAGGATCTGCCCCCCGAGCGTTGCACCTTCCAGCACATAGGACACGCCGAGTGCGGCGGCACGGGAGTCGATCAGCGGCAACGCCTGGCAGGTGGGCAGCGCTTCGATAGTAGCTGCTTCCAGACCCAGTGCCGTGAGATCCGCCCGCAGCACCGGAAGTTTGATCCGTAGGGATTGGTCCAGCCCGGTCGGCGTCAATGCAAGTACATGAAGACGTTGTTCCAACGGTTGATAGAAACCGTAGTAGGCCGCCATCAGGCGCCGATACAGATCGAAGTCCAGCTGTTCGGAGAAAAACGGCAGGCGTTTTTCCAGGGCGACGTGCAGTTCAGCGGTTTCGCTCCGCAATGCCTGGATCAGAGAAGGGTAGGGAGCGGCCGATGACATGCAGGATAGAGTTCTTTGACTGGAGCGTTGCTGAAAGAAACGCATAAATCTTACATGGGTTTTTGGGTATGCAGTCATCGGGTGTCGGCCCTCATTTCCTCAAGTCGCTGCGCCTGCTTGCTGCTCGCCGAGTCGCGCTCGTTCGCGATTCCGCTCATTGCGCAGCTCTTCTTCCGAGGGGAGCACCAGCTTGTATTGACTGGCGAACAATTGCTCATTGCCCTGCAATACGGAGTAACGCACCACCGATTCGTCTTTCTGGGCGCACAGAATGATGCCGACGGTGGGTTTGTCATCCGGGCCGCGCTTGAGGTCGTCGTAGAGGCGCACATACATGTCCATCTGCCCGATGTCCTGATGGCTCAGCTCGCCGAGTTCGTTGATCAAGGGGCGAGCTGAGGGTCATCTTGGGGCAGCAGTGGCGTCATCGCAGTGTCCAACCATTGAGAGGGGCGGACTGCAAGGATGCATCAAGCGATGTTTCGATGATGCCGGACGGGGCTGATTGCTTGGGAGGAAAAATAGTGGATTGACGCAGGACGGGTATGACGCCGTCCCATGTTGGTTGACCTTGGTTTGTAGGAGCTATCCCCGCAGGGCGTCATCCATCGTGGCCCCGGTCTGATAGTCAGTCCTGGCCTTGGGCCAGCGCCTGGGAGGCAGCCACATAATCGGCCTGGAATTGCTTGCTTTCCACCCAGTCCAGCGCGGTCTGCTCATCCACGCCCGTGGTCAGACGGCGGTATTCGATCAATGCGGTAATGATGAAATCGGTCGCTTCTTCCTCACCTTCCTGTTCCAGCACCAGCGCCAGCAGGGGATGGGCCAGGAACGCTTCGCACAGCGCCTTCTGGCTGACCTTTTCGGCGGCACTCATTATCTGGAACAGTTCCGTCAGGTCCACGGTTTCCAGATCGATGCGCTCGTCGTTCGGGTCCAGGAAATCGTTCGGCGCAGCAGCACGCCGAGTGCGGTTCTGCTTGGCTTTCGCCTTGGCGCGCTGGCTGCGCTTGTGCTGTTTGTTCGCCGATGACATGGTCGGATTCCTGATGGATAAGGCCATCTATCCTACAGCCTCAACGCCGACGCTTCGAATCTCAATCCACGACGAAGAGCGTAGCCCCCGATGAAGTGGAGGATCGATGGGGCTCGGCCTGGTCGGCCACCTGATAGCTCATGCCGGGCTTGAGCAAGAATTGCCGACCGTCTTCGAGTTCAGTATTGAGCTCGCCCTTGAGGCAAAACAGGATGTGGCCCTTGGTGCACCAATGGTCGGCCAGATACCCGGCGGTGTATTCCACCATCCGGACCCGAATACTCCCGAATTGCCGCGTGCGCCAATAGGCGGTTCCGGTGACGCCTCTGTGCTCGGTGGGTTCGATGGTTGACCAGTCGGTAGTACCGAAGGGGATGCCGGTGATGTCCATGTCGACTCGCTTGCCAGAGGGGAGCGGACGAATGTAGCTGAGTCGACAAGGCGGAGGAAGGAAATCCCGGGCAATAAAAAACCCCGATCAATTGCTTGATCGGGGTTTTCGGTATTTGGTGCCCAGAGACGGAATCGAACCGCCGACACGGGGATTTTCAATCCCCTGCTCTACCGACTGAGCTATCTGGGCAACGGGGCGCATTAAACGGGTTTTTCAGGGGGGCGTCAAGCAAGTTTTCAAAAAATATTTAACTATTACCGTCGCTTACGATCCGCCCCCACGCTGAACAGCTTATTCGGATGGCGGTACGTAGCCTTCGGCCTTGGCGTAATCTTCGCCGGAAAAGTACTTGTCCATCTCGCCCTGAAGGTATTTGCGATCTTCGGCGTTCATCATGTTCAGGCGTTTTTCATTGATCAGCAGGGTCTGGTGTTTCTGCCAGTCGGCCCAGGCCTTGGCCGAAACATTGTCGTAGATGTCCTGGCCCTTGGCACCCGGGAACGGTGCACGTTCCAGGCCTTCCAGTTGTTCTTTGTACTTGCGGCACATGATGGTGCGGGTCATTGCAACTCTCCTGCGTTCATTACGGCGGCCGCGCGTTCGAGCAAGGTTTTGACCGGGGCGGCAAGGCCCAGGCGCGGCGGGGTGGCGAGGTTATACCAGAGCCAGTCGGCCTCGGCCACGTGATGGCCGGTTTCCCGGACCCGGACCAGCCAGGGTTCGATCGCCAACTGGAAGTGGCTGAAGGTGTGCACCAGGCCTGGCATTTCGTGTTGGCTGCCCAGTTCCAGCGAGTGTTGCAGGGCCAGGTGTTGCAGGTCGTCGAGGTCGTCGAGTTCCGGCAGGCTCCACAGCCCGCCCCATAGTCCGGTGGAAGGGCGACGGTAAAGCAGGATCGCGCCCTCGTGGTTGGCCAGCATCGGCATCAAAGTGCGCTTTTTGGGCACCTCTTTACGGGGCTTGGGAATCGGGTAGCGGGTTTCCAGGCCCAGCATGTGGGCCTCGCAGCCCTGTTTCAGTGGGCAGAGCAGGCAACTGGGCTTGCTGCGGGTACAGAGTGTCGCGCCGAGGTCCATCATCGCCTGGGTGTAGGCGTTGACCCGGTCTTGCGGCGTGAAGCGCTCGGCGGTGGCCCACAGCTGTTTCGCCACCTTGGGTTCGCCCGGGTAGCCTTCCTGGGCGGTGAAGCGCGCCAGCACCCGTTTGACGTTGCCATCGAGGATCGGCGCTCGCAGGCCCATGCTGATGCTGGCGATGGCGCCGGCGGTGGACAGGCCGATCCCCGGCAACTCGGTGAGCTTTTCCACGTCCCGGGGGAATTCGCCGCCGTACTGCTCGACGACGATTTTCGCGGTTTTCTGCAAGTTGCGCGCACGGGTGTAGTAACCCAGCCCGGTCCACAGGTGCAGCACTTCGTCCTCCGGCGCGGCGGCCAGGGCTTGAACGGTGGGCAGCGAAGCCATGAACCGGTCGAAGTAATTGAGCACGGTACTGACCTGGGTCTGCTGCAACATGATTTCCGAGACCCACACCCGATAAGGGGTGATGTCTTGCTGCCAGGGCAAATCGTGGCGCCCGTGGCGGTCGAACCAGTCCAGTACCGCGGAGGAAAACTGCTCGGCTCTCATCGCTTGAACAGCCCCTTGAGCGCGTCTTTCAGCTCGGGACTGACCTTGTCGCCGAGCTTCTCCTCGATCTTGTCGCCGAGCCGGTCGCCGGCCAGTTTCGCCGCGACCTTGCCCAGCCCGTCATTGTCCAGGCGGCAGGCCTTCGCCCCCAGCTCCAGTGGGCCGCGGCAGCGCAACGGCCATTCGACGTCGACGTAGCGTTCGTTGACCTGGCAGGCCGGGTCGGGCATGTCGCTCTTGTCGCCTTCGACGATGACGCCGACGCGGTAATCCATGCCCAGCACCCGCAGGTCGATATCGCCGTTGCCGTTGACGGTCATGCCGGGGATGCGGACTTTCAGGTCCGGGTTGTGGGCAACGCCATTGTTGAAGGTGAGATTACCGTTGAGTTGCTGGAATGGCGTGTCCTTGCCCCGGGGTTCGCCGCTGAGGGACTTGCGATTGAGGGTGGCGATGCCTTTGCACAATTGCTGTTCGAGGTTGGCATTGAGCAGCACGCCATCGTTGATGACGAACCCGGCGTTGCCGTTGAGGCTGTCGATCAGGGCCTTCTGGCTATTACCGGTGGCGGTGATCGCACTGTTGACGGTGACCAGGCCTTTGACCGGCGGATTCTTGCCCTGGCTTTCGATGATCTTCTCGGCAGGGACCCGGTTGATACGGGTTTGCAGGCTCAACAGTGGAGTCGGTTGGCGCACATCCAGGGTGCCCTTGGTTTCGAAGTTGCCGCTGTACAGATCGCCCCGCAGGTTCTCCAGGGTCAGCAGGCCGCCCAGGCCGGTGGCCTTGAGCGCGGCGTTCTGGATCGGCAGTTTATCCAGGGTCAGTTGCCCGAAGGTCAGATCGGCATCGAGGTCCAGCTTGCTCAGGCGTTCTACCGGAAACAGCCGATCGTTGCTCCAGGCGCCCTGGGTCGGCGCGCTTGGCAGCGGTGAGTTGCCGACACCGGCCATGGCGCTGGCTTCGGTGTTGCTGACTTCGGCCTCACGGGCCGCCTTGGAGCTGTCGGCGTCGGCGGATTTTGGCGGCAGGTAGCGGTCGACATTGAACGTGTCGGCCTTGAGCTGCACGCGCAGGGCCTGCTTGGCAAAATCTTCCACGGCGATACGACCGCTGAAGGTGCTGTCGTCGAGCTTCAGGTTGATGTCGTTGAGTTCGACGCTGGTCGGCGTGCCGGCAATGCGGCTGGCCAGCTCGACTTTGCTCAGGCTGCCTTCGGCCATGGCCGGAAGTGTCTGGCCGACGCTGTCGACGAATTTAGCCAGATCGAACTGGGCGATCGACACCCCGCCATTCAATTGCGGAGTCTTGTCGAGGTCGTTGACCTTCAGTTCACCCAGGGCACGCAGTTGGTTGAGCGAAAGCTTGATGCCGGTCCATTCGGCGACGTTTGCCGCCTTGTCCAGGAACAGCTGGCCTTGGGCGGCGAAATTCAGGGTCTTGCCCTGCAAGGGGTCGCCGGTGGCTTCGCCGGACAGTTTCAGGTCTTCGAACTTGTAGCGTTGCAGGGCACGCTCGAAGCGCAGCTCACCCGTCACTTCGGTGCGTACGCGTACGGCAGGCTGGTTGCTGGACAGGAAAGCGGTCAGGGTGACCGGGATGTTGGTGGAGTCGTGGACCGGGCCGGTGCTCAGTTGGATGCTCTCGGCGGTGTACAGCTTGCCGGTCTGCTCGTCGGTGTATTCAACCCGGGCGTTGTTCACGGTCAGGCTGTCGATGTCCAGGCGGGTCGGCTGGGCAGGTTTTTCTGCCGGGGTGTTGGCGGGTGGGGCCGGTTGCTCGGCTGGCGCCGGGGTGTTCGCCGTCGTCGCCGAGGCTGGTGCCTTGCCGATGTCTTCCCAGTTACCGTGACCGTTCTTGTCGCGGTTGAGCCGCAGGTTCAGGCCCTCGACGCGCACATCGCTCATCTGCACTTCCCGGCGCAGCAGCGGGATCACCCGGACCGAAAGGCCGAGCATCTGCAGGTCGGCGAAAGGTTGGGTCGGATTGGCCAGGGTCGCGACACTGGCATCGTGCAATTCCAGACCCAGCCAAGGGAACAGGCTCCAGCCGATATCGCCATTGAGGGTCAGCTCGATGTGGGCCTTGTCGCGGGCTATCTGGCGGATCTCTTCTTTGTAGTCGTTGGGATCGAACAGGTGGGTCAGGGCAAAGCCCAGGGCCACGATGATCAGCAACAGCCCGAGAAGTACCAGACCCAGGATTTTGCCGAACGCTTTCATGGGCGAATCCTTGTAGGTTGAGTTCAAAATTTAGCCGGGAGTATAACGCTGTGGATTGGTGGTGGTGCGTTAGGTGCTCGTTATAAGTCCCGTCCGCAGATCCAGTGTGGGAGCGCGCTTGGCCGCCCATGCCTGGCATCGCGAAACGGTTCGAACAGCCAGTCCGGGGCATCCTGGTAGATTTCCCGCAGGTCCTGTTGGCCCTGACAGTTGGCGTCGGTAATGAGCTAGACAACGACGAGCATGAAAATTCCTGAAAAAATAAACCGTTAGCCCCCTACAGAAAGCGAGCGAGCGTGCGATAAGACAGATGGCACGAAAAAGGTGATATCACTTTGGTTTTTCTGCCACGAGCAAATGGTAACCTTTGCCCGTTCGTCCGTCCTTCTGCGACTTGATGTCGCACACTATGGAGCTTCACCAGAAAATACAGCCATGCCTGCGTGCAATGAAGGCTGAGGGTGACGCGTGGCTGACGGACCATTCCAATAACTGGGGGATACACAATGAGCACGAGCATCACGGCGGGCGGCGTCGCCGACCAGCCTGCGTTCCTCTCCAAGGAACGCATCATCGCCAAGCCCGGTTTCAACCGGTGGCTGGTTCCACCGGCCGCATTGGCCATTCACCTGTGCATCGGCATGGCCTATGGCTTTTCGGTGTTCTGGCTGCCACTGTCCAAGGCCTTGGGTGTCACCAAGCCTGTGGCCTGTGCACCGGATATGAGCTTCATCTCGCAAGTCTTTTCGTCCCAATGTGACTGGCCGATCTCGATGCTCGGCTGGATCTACACCCTGTTCTTCATCTTCCTGGGTTGCTCGGCAGCCATCTGGGGTGGCTGGCTGGAACACGCCGGGCCACGCAAGGCCGGCGTTGTATCGGCCTTGTGCTGGTGCGGTGGCCTGCTGATTTCCGCGTTGGGTATCTATACCCATCAGATCTGGCTGATGTGGGTCGGTTCCGGGGTGATCGGTGGTATCGGCTTGGGCCTGGGCTATATCTCCCCGGTGTCGACCCTGATCAAGTGGTTCCCGGACAAGCGCGGCATGGCGACCGGCATGGCGATCATGGGCTTCGGCGGTGGTGCGATGGTCGGTGCTCCACTGGCCGCGGCGCTGATGAACCATTTCGCTTCGCCAACGGGCGTGGGCGTATGGCAGAGCTTCCTGGTCATGGCTGCGATCTACTTCGTGTTCATGATCGGTGGCGCCTTGTCGTACCGCGTACCGCCGACCGGCTGGAAGCCTGAGGGCTGGACCCCGGCACCGAAGAAAGCCGCGAACGCGATGATCACCCATCGCCACGTTCACGTGAATGTTGCCTGGAAAACCCCGCAGTTCCGTCTGGTCTGGCTGGTGCTGTGCCTGAACGTATCGGCCGGTATCGGCATCCTGGGCATGGCTTCGCCACTGTTGCAGGAAGTGTTCGGCGGCAAGCTGCTCGGCAACGACCTGCCGTTCGGTCAACTGGACGCTACGCAACTGGGCCAGATCGCGGCCATCGCGGCCGGCTTCACCGGTCTGTTGAGCCTGTTCAACATCGGCGGCCGGTTCTTCTGGGCCTCCTTCTCGGATTACCTGGGTCGTAAAAACACCTATTTCGTGTTCTTCGCCCTGGGCTTTGCCCTGTACGCGCTGATCCCGAACCTGGGTCACCTGGGCAGCGTCGCGCTGTTCGTGGCGGCCTTCTGCATCATCCTGTCGATGTACGGCGGCGGTTTCGCCACCGTGCCGGCCTACCTGGCGGACCTGTTCGGTACGCAAATGGTCGGTGCGATCCACGGTCGCCTGCTGACCGCCTGGGCTGCGGCGGGCGTGCTGGGTCCGGTGCTGGTGAACTACCTGCGTGAATATCAACTGAGCATCGGCGTTGAACGCGCCGCGGCCTATGACATCACCTTGTACATCCTCGCCGGCCTGCTGGTGCTGGGCTTCCTCTGCAACCTGATGGTCCGTCCGGTCGCCGACAAGTACTTCATGACCGACGCCGAACTGGCCGCCGAACAGGCGCTGGGTCATGACAAAGGCGCCGACAGCAGCACGTCGCTGGAGTGGAAAGCCGCGCCGGGCACCAAGCCCCTGGCGATCGCCGCCTGGCTGGTGGTGGGCATTCCGTTGGCGTGGGGTGTGTGGGTGACCCTGCAGAAGACGGCGGTGTTGTTCCGCTAAGACCGTTGCCCTGACCAACAGGACAGGGCAATCCTTGTGGGAGCGAGCTTGCTCGCGATGAGGGTATGTCAGTCGACATCATGGTCGGCTGACCCACCGCCATCGCGAGCAAGCTCGCTCCCACAGTCGTTTTGGGTGATGGCAAAGACTTGTATGGACATGTCTATCACCGACAGCCCGGGGTTCAGCCCGTCAGTGATGTCACCTCTTGTGTTTCTGTTTGCCGCTCGCGCCCCTATAATGGCTGCCTTTTTCGCCCAATGATTTTGCGGAGCTGGTGATGGCCGAACGTAAGGCGTCTGTCGAGCGCGACACTCTGGAAACCCAGATCAAAGCCTCGATCAACCTGGATGGCACCGGAAAGGCCCGGTTTGATATCGGTGTACCTTTTCTTGAGCACATGCTGGACCAGATCGCCCGTCACGGGCTGATCGACCTGGACATCGTCAGCAAGGGCGACCTGCATATCGACGACCACCATACGGTGGAAGACGTGGGTATCACCCTGGGCCAGGCCTTTACCAAAGCCATCGGCGACAAGAAGGGCATCCGTCGCTACGGCCATGCCTACGTGCCGCTCGATGAAGCGCTGTCGCGGGTGGTCATCGACTTCTCCGGCCGCCCGGGCCTGCAGATGCACGTGCCGTATACCCGTGCCACCGTCGGCGGCTTCGACGTCGACCTGTTCCAGGAATTCTTCCAGGGCTTTGTCAACCACGCCAACGTGACCCTGCACATCGACAACCTGCGTGGGCACAACACCCACCACCAGATCGAAACCGTGTTCAAGGCTTTCGGCCGCGCGCTGCGCATGGCCGTGGAGCTCGATGACCGCATGGCCGGCCAGATGCCTTCCACCAAGGGCGTCCTGTAATGCAGACGGTCGCGGTTATCGACTACGGCATGGGCAACCTGCACTCGGTGGCCAAGGCCCTCGAGCACGTGGGCGCCGGCAAGGTGCTGATCACCAGCGATGCCGACGTGATTCGCGAAGCCGACCGGGTGGTGTTCCCCGGCGTCGGCGCGATTCGTGATTGCATGGCCGAGATTCGTCGGCTGGGCTTCGACAAGCTGGTGCACGAAGTCAGCCAGGACCGTCCGTTCCTCGGCATCTGCGTGGGCATGCAGGCCTTGCTCGACCGCAGCGAAGAGAACGATGGTGTCGATTGCATCTCGCTGTTCCCGGGCCAGGTGAAGTTCTTTGGCAAGGGCCTGCACGAAGACGGCGAGCACTTGAAGGTCCCGCACATGGGCTGGAACGAAGTGAAGCAGACGGTGGATCACCCGCTGTGGCACAACATTCCGGACTTGGCACGCTTCTACTTCGTGCACAGCTACTACATCGCCGCCGGCAATGCGCGGCAGGTGGTGGGCAGCGGTCACTATGGCGTCGATTTCGCCGCGGCCCTGGCCGATGGTTCGCGCTTCGCCGTGCAGTTCCACCCGGAGAAGAGCCATACCCATGGCCTGCAATTGCTGCAGAACTTCGCGGCGTGGGACGGGCGCTGGTAATGGCCCGCAAGAAACCGCCGATCCTCACCCTCACGCCCGAGCAGGAGAGTGAAGCGAACCGCAAGATCCAGCGGTTCATGGAGGAGCGTTTCGAACTGGACCTGGGTTCGTTCGAAGCGGCGGAAATTCTTGACCTGTTTACCCGCGAAATTGCTCCGCACTATTACAACAGGGCGATTTTCGATGTGCAGACGCACCTTAAAGAAAGGTTCGAAAGCATTGAAAGCGACTTGTGGGCGCTCGAGAAAAACTGATTTTCGAGCCAAGCTGAATATTCGTATTTGAAGGTTTGCCAGATGCTGATTATCCCCGCTATCGATCTCAAGGACGGCGCTTGCGTACGTCTGCGCCAGGGCCGCATGGAAGACTCCACGGTGTTTTCCGATGACCCGGTGAGCATGGCCGCCAAGTGGGTGGAGGGCGGCTGCCGTCGCCTGCATCTGGTCGACCTCAATGGCGCCTTCGAAGGGCAGCCGGTCAATGGCGAGGTGGTCACGGCCATTGCCAAGCGCTACCCGAACCTGCCGATCCAGATCGGCGGCGGCATTCGCTCGCTGGAAACCATCGAGCACTACGTCAAGGCTGGCGTGAGCTACGTGATCATCGGCACCAAGGCGGTGAAGGAGCCTGAGTTCGTTGCCGAAGCGTGCCGCGCGTTCCCGGGCAAGGTCATCGTTGGCCTCGACGCCAAGGACGGTTTTGTCGCCACCGACGGCTGGGCTGAAGTCAGCACCGTGCAGGTGATCGACCTGGCCAAGCGTTTCGAAGCCGACGGCGTGTCTGCCATCGTCTACACCGACATCGCCAAAGACGGCATGATGCAGGGCTGCAATGTCCCGTTCACCGCCGCCCTGGCTGCCGCCACCAAGATTCCGGTGATCGCCTCCGGCGGCATCCACAACCTGGGTGACATCAAGGCACTGCTCGACGCCAAGGCGCCGGGCATCATCGGTGCGATCACCGGTCGCGCGATCTACGAAGGCACCCTGGACGTCGCCGAGGCCCAGGCCTTCTGCGATTCCTACAAAGGCTGAGGACTCACCATGGCGCTGGCCAAACGCATCATCCCTTGCCTGGACGTGGACAACGGCCGGGTGGTCAAGGGCGTGAAGTTCGAGAACATCCGTGACGCCGGCGACCCGGTGGAAATCGCCCGTCGCTACGACGAACAGGGTGCGGACGAGATCACCTTCCTCGACATCACGGCCAGCGTCGATGGCCGCGATACCACGCTGCATACCGTCGAGCGCATGGCCAGCCAGGTGTTCATCCCGCTGACCGTGGGCGGTGGCGTGCGCACCGTGCAGGACATCCGCAACCTGCTCAATGCCGGAGCGGACAAAGTGTCGATCAACACTGCGGCGGTGTTCAACCCGGAATTCGTCGGGGAAGCGGCCCAGCACTTCGGCTCGCAGTGCATCGTCGTGGCCATCGATGCCAAGAAAGTCTCCGGCCCGGGTGAAACCCCGCGTTGGGAAATCTTCACCCACGGCGGGCGCAAGCCTACGGGCCTGGACGCCGTCGAGTGGGCGAAGAAGATGGAAGGCCTGGGCGCCGGTGAAATCCTGCTGACCAGCATGGACCAGGACGGCATGAAAAACGGTTTCGACCTGGGTGTCACCCGCGCCATCAGCGATGCCCTGGGCATTCCGGTGATCGCGTCCGGCGGCGTCGGCAACCTGCAACACCTGGCCGACGGCATCCTGGAAGGCCACGCCAGTGCAGTGCTGGCGGCGAGCATTTTCCACTTTGGCGAATACACCGTGCCGGAAGCCAAGGCCTACATGGCTCATCGCGGTATCTGCATTCGCTGACTGCTGGACACCATGGCGGGCCCAAGGCACTCTTGGGCACACCATGGATTGCGGTAGCCCGACATGCTCAAACGCCTCGTTCTTGCCTTTGCCGGTGCCACGTTGCTGCTCGCAGGCACTGTCCGCGCCGCTGATACATCGCTGGTGTTACTGACGGAAAACTTCCCCCCGTACAACATGGCCAAGAACGGCAAGAACTTCGCCCAGGACGAGAACATCCATGGCATTGCCGTGGACATCGTCCGCGAGATATTCAAGCGCGCCGATATCTCCTACAGCCTGACGCTACGTTTCCCCTGGGAGCGCATCTACAAACTCGCCCTGGAAAATCCGGGTTACGGTGTGTTTGTCATGGCGCGGTTGCCGGAGCGTGAGAAGCTTTTCAAATGGGTCGGCCCCATCGGTCCGGACGACTGGATCATGCTCGCCAAGGCCGACAGCAAGATCGCTCTCGACTCGCTGGAGCAGGCGCGTCAATACAAGATCGGTGCCTACAAGGGCGACGCAATTGCCGAGACGTTGACCAAGCAGGGACTCAAGCCGATTGTCGTGTTGCGCGATCAGGACAACGCCAGGAAGCTGGTCAACGGCCAGATCGACCTGTGGGCCACCGGGGATCCGGCTGGACGTTACCTGGCGCGCCAGGAAGGGGTGACCGATCTCAAGACCGTGCTGCGCTTCAACAGTGCCGAGCTGTACCTGGCCTTGAACAAGGACGTGCCCGACGACGTGGTCGCCCGGCTTCAGGCGGCCTTGGATGAGCTCCGCAAGGAAGGGGTGGTGGACGCGATCATGGCGCGGTATCTCTGATAGCTGGAACAAACCTGTGGGAGCGAGCCTGCTCGCGAAAGCGCTGGGTCAGCTTGCCGGGATGTTGAATGTGCCGCCGTCATCGCGAGCAAGCTCGCTCCCACAGGGATCTGCTGTGAACGCCAATCTTGTGCCCGATGCAAAACCACAGTGGGAGCGGGCTTGCTCGCGAAAGCGCTGGGTCAGCTTGTAGAGATGTTGAATGTGCCGCCGTCATCGCGAGCAAGCTCGCTCCCACAGGGATCTGCTGTGAACGCCAATCTTGTGGCCGATGCAAAACCACTGTGGGAGCGAGCTTGCTCGCGAAAGCGGTGGGTCAGCTTGTAGAGATGTTGAATGTGCCGCCGTCATCGCGAGCAGGCTAGCTCCCACAGGGATCTGCTGTGAACGCCAATCTTGTGGCCGATGCAAAACCACAGTGGGAGCGAGCCTGCTCGCGAAAGCGGTGGGTCAGCTTGCCGGGATGTTGCATGTGTCGCCGTCATCGCGAGCAAGCTCGCTCCCACAGGGGATCTGCTGTGAACGCCAATCTTGGGCCCGATGCAAAACCACAGTGGGAGCGGGCTTGCTCGCGAAAGCGCTGGGTCAGCTTGCCGGGATGTTGAATGTGCCGCCGTCATCGCGAGCAGGCTCGCTCCCACAGGGATCTGCTGTGAACGCCAATCTTGTGGCCGATGCAAAACCACTGTGGGAGCGAGCTTGCTCGCGATGGCGGCGACGCGGTCGCCGCTACCGATAAACCCCATCCTTCCCATGCCCAGCCATCGCCTGATTGCTGCGCAGGCTGATCATCGACTTGATGTCGATCCATTCGATGCCCTGGGCCTTGAGCTTGGGTAGCTCGCGTTCGAGTACCGCCAGGGTCTGCGGATAGGGATGGCCGATCATCACAGCCGAGCCTTGCCAGCGGGCCAGGTCGATGGCGGTTTGCAGCTGTTGGGCGATGGCGGTTTCGGTGCGCTCGTCGTCCAGGAACACATCTCGCGACACACTGGCGAGGCCGATCTTTTGTGCTTCGGCGGCGGCGACGGTCTGGGCGCTGGTGCGGCTGTCGACGAAAAACTTGTGGCGTTGCTGCAAGTTCGCCATCAGCCACGCCATGGCCTGGGGCTGGGCGGTCATGCGGCTGCCCATGTGGTTGTTGATCCCGCTGGTGTAGGGCACGGCGGCGAACGCGGCGTCGAGGCGCTTGCCCAGTTCTTCGATGGACAGTTCCGGATGCCAGGCGAACGGCCCGGTGGCCGGGTCCATGGGCATATGCAGCATGACCAGCTTGCCGGCGCGATGGGCTTCGCGGGCGAATTCGGCGGCGTGGGGTGTGTCGGGCATGATCGCGGCGGTGACCGGCCCGGGAAGGGCGAGCACCCGACGGTCCCGAGGCAGGTTTTGCCCCAGGTCGTCGATGATCAGGCTCAGGTACGCCTTGTGCGGCGAAGAGGGCGTGGCGGGCGCCGCGTTAACGGCCCCCGCCAGCAGGCACAGCAGGACGAAGGTGAAACGCAGGCCCATATCAGCGGCCGGACGTGATGTTCAACCCTTTGAGCAAGCTCAAGGCCTGGGCCAACTGATAGTCGTCATCCTGGGGCATCGGCTTGGCCTTGGCGCCGGAACCGGTCGGTTTGTCGGCGCCGCCGTTGCCGTTGCCCAGGTGACCTTGCAGGTCGGCTTCCTTGAAGTATTCGCTGTCCTGCTCGTTGGTGATCTTGGCCTTGCGCACTTCGATGTCCGGGACAATGCCCTGGGCCTGGATGGAACGGCCGTTGGGCGTGAAGTACAGCGCGGTGGTGATCTTCAGGGCACGGTCGTTGTTCAGTGGCAACACGGTCTGTACCGAGCCCTTGCCGAAACTGGTGGTGCCCATGACCACGCCGCGCTTCTGGTCCTGCAGGGCGCCGGCGACGATTTCCGAGGCCGAAGCGCTGCCGCCGTTGATCAGCACCACCAATGGCACGGCTTCGCTCAAGTCGTTGCCAGTGGCCGAGAAGCGCAGCTCGGAATTGGCGATACGGCCCTTGGTGTAGACGATCAGGCCCTTGGTGATGAAGTGATCCACCACTTCCACGGCCGATTGCAGTACGCCGCCGGGGTTGTTGCGCAGGTCCAGGACCAGGCCGTTGAGTTTCTTGCCGTTGTCCTTGCGCATCTTGGCCAGGGCCTTGGCGACTTCTTCGCCGGTCTTGACCTGGAACTGGGTGATGCGGATGTAGCCGTAGCCCGACTCCAGCAACTGGCTCTTCACGCTCTTGACCTGGATGACCGCACGGGTCAGGGTCACGTCGAACGGTGTACCACCGTCGCGCACCAGGGTCAGGGTGATCTTCTGGCCGATCTTGCCGCGCATCTTGTCCACGGCTTCGGTCATGCTCTGGCCGCGGGTCGGCTGGCCGTTGATCTTGACGATGAAGTCACCGGCCTGGATGCCGGCCTTGGAAGCTGGCGTGTCGTCGATTGGCGAGACCACCTTGACGAAGCCGTCTTCGCTGCCGACCTCGATGCCCAGGCCGCCGAATTCGCCGCTGGTGCTTTCCTGCAGCTCGGCGAAATCTTCCGGGCCCAGGTATGCCGAGTGCGGGTCAAGGTTGCTGAGCATGCCTTTGATGGCGTTCTCCAGCAGCATCTTGTCATCCACCGGTTCCACGTAGGCGGCCTTGATCCGGTCCATGACCTCGGCAAAGGTGCGCAGTTCGTCCAGCGGCAGCGGCGCCTTGGTGGTTGCGGCAGTGGCGGCGGGGGCCGACGGGGCCGGTTCGGCGGCGAAAGCCAGGGGCGCACCGATCACGAGGGCGATCGTCAGGGCCAGCGAGGTAAGGCGGGACAAATGCAGCATGTCGAACGAACTCCTTAATAGGATGGGCGCGCTTATCCTTGCGCACGACACCATTGGGCCGGGTCACTGGGGCGACCCTGCTGACGAATAGCGAAATACAGTGCTGGCGTATCCTGCCCGCCACTGTTACCGACCGTGGAGATGGACTCACCGGCCTTGACCACGTCGCCCGCCGACTTGAGCAGCGTCTGGTTGTGGCCGTACAGGCTCAAGTAACCGTTGCCGTGATCGAGGATCACCAGCAGGCCGGCGCCGCGCAACCAGTCGGCGAATACCACGCGTCCGCCATGCACGGCATGTACCTGGCTGCCGGCCGAGGCGCTGATCATCACCCCGTCCCACTTGGTGCGGATATCGTCGCCGCGGGTTTCACCGAAGCGCGCAAGCAATCGACCATTGACCGGCCAAGGAAGTTTGCCTCGGGCTGAAGCAAAAGCGCCGCCAAAGGTTTCGCCGTCACTGGAAACCAGTGCGCCGGGGCTGGATTTTGCCGGTTTGCGCGGTGCATCGCCGGCGTCTGCGTCGGCCTGGGCTTCACGCAAACGCTTTTTTTCGGCTTCCTGCTGGGCGATCAGCGCTTTCTGGCGCGCTTCTTCCGCCTCTCGGGCCTGGCGGGCCAGGGTCTCTTCGATGGTTTTCAACACATTGGCCAGTTCGGCCTGGTCCTGCTCGCGGGCCTTGAGCTTGCTGTCGCGGGCCTTCACGTCGTCATTGAGCTTGGCCAGGGCCACCTGGCGTTCCTTGCGAACCTTCTCGAGTTCTTCGCGCTGGGTGTCGAGGCTGCTTTTCTGCACCAGCAACTGGGCCTGCTGCAGCTCGATGTCTTTTTCGACATTGGCCAGTTGGCGCAAGGTTTCATTGAAGCTCTTGAGTTGTTCCAGGCGGGCCTGGCTCAGGTAATCGTAATAGGTGAGGGTACGGGCGAATTTCTCGGGGTTCTGCTGGTTGAGCAGCAGCTTGAGGTATTCCTGGTGGCCATTCTGGTAGGCGGCCCGGGCCTGGATGGCGATCAGCTTTTGCTGTTCAGTGCGCGCGCTCTGGAGTTTTTTTTTCTCTCCATCGAGCCGCTGCAGCTCGGATTCGCTTTTCTTCAGTTCTTTCTGCAGGGCGTCGACCTGCTTCTCCAGCTTGCCCATCTCGGTTTCGGTGCCGCGCAGGTCTTTCTGCACGCTGGATTTCTCTTCCTGCAACTTGCCCAGCAGTTTTTTCAGCTCGGCAATGTCCTGGCGCGTGGCTTCCAACTGCTGTTGGGTTTGCGCGCGCTCGTCGGCAAAGGCCGGTTGGAGCAAGCAGGTCAGAACGAGGGCTATCAGGACGCGAAGCATAGAGGCGGGCGACACCAGGGAAAGGGACGGCCTAGTATGCCCGCCCCACGCTGCAAAAAAAAACGCTCATTTGGGGCTGTGTGATAACTGGCCCGAAAAACACCAATAACCCATGTGGGAGCGAGCTTGCTCGCGATGGCGGTGCATCAGTCAACATCAAGGTTGGCTGATCCGGCGCTATCGCGAGCAAGCTCGCTCCCACAGGGTTTGCGGAATCAGACCAGGATCGAAGTCCCGGTCATTTCCGCAGGCTTTTCCATGCCCAGCAACATCAGCATGGTTGGCGCCACGTCAGCCAGCACGCCACCGTCGCGGACCTTGAAGTCCCGCTTGCCGACATAGATGAACGGCACCGGCTCGGTGGTGTGGGCGGTGTGGGCCTGGCCGGTGGATTCGTCGGACATCTGCTCGACGTTGCCGTGGTCGGCCGTGATCAGTGCTTCGCCGCCGACCTTTTCCAGGGCCTCGACGATGCGGCCAACGCAGGTGTCCAGGCATTCCACGGCCTTGACCGCCGCCTCGAACACACCGCTGTGGCCGACCATGTCGCCGTTGGCGTAGTTGACCACGATCACGTCGTAACGCTGGTTTTCAATGGCGTCGACGATGCGGTCGGTCACTTCCGGTGCGCTCATCTCCGGTTGCAGGTCGTAGGTGGCGACTTTCGGCGAGGGGATCAGGATGCGTTCTTCGCCCGGGAACGGTTCTTCACGGCCGCCGGAGAAAAAGAACGTCACGTGGGCGTACTTTTCGGTCTCGGCGATGCGCAGTTGGGTCTTGCCGTTTTTCGCCAGGTAGTCCCCCAGCACGTTTTCCAGGCTGCCGGCGGCGAAGGCCGAAGGCGCGGGAATGCTGGCGGCGTATTGGGTCAGCATGACGAAACCGGCCAGTTTTGGCTGGCGGGCACGCTCGAATTCCTTGAAATCGTCTTCGACGAACACGCGGGTCAGTTCGCGGGCGCGGTCGGCACGGAAGTTCATGAACACCACGGCATCGCCGTCTTCGACTTTCACCGGTTCGCCAATGGTGGTGGCCTTGACGAATTCGTCGCTTTCGCCGCGCTCGTAGGCGGCTTGCAGGCCTTCCTGGGCGGTGGCGGCGTTGAATTCGGCGCTGCCGTCGACGATCAGGTTGTAGGCCTGGGACACGCGATCCCAACGGTTGTCACGGTCCATGGCGAAGTAGCGGCCGACGAGGCTGGCGATGCGCCCCTTGCCGAGGGCCTGGAACGTTGCGTCCAGCAGCTCGATCGACGACGTGGCGCTTTTCGGCGGGGTGTCGCGGCCATCGAGGAACGCGTGCAGGTAGATCTTCTCGGCGCCGCGCTTGGCAGCCAGTTCGGCCATGGCGATCAGGTGGTCCTGGTGGCTGTGCACGCCACCGTCGGACAGCAGGCCCATGAAGTGCACGGCCTTGCCGGCGGCCACGGCTTTATCCACGGCGGCGCAGATGGTCGGGTTTTCGAAGAACTCGCCGTCGCGGATCGATTTGGTCACGCGGGTGAAGTCCTGGTACACCACGCGGCCTGCGCCGAGGTTCATGTGGCCGACTTCGGAGTTGCCCATCTGTCCGTCCGGCAGGCCGACGTCCATGCCGCTGCCGGAGATCAGGCCGTTGGGCACGCTGGCCCACAGACGGTCCAGCACCGGCTTGTTGGCCGAATACACGGCGTTGGATTCGTGGCTGTCACTGTGACCGAAGCCGTCGAGAATCATCAGGACCAAAGGTTTAGGCGTGGTAGTCATGGAATCCACTCGTGGCGGGTTAAAAGAAGACGATGGAAAAGGGACGGGCAGTTTAAAGGTAAGTTCCGGCGGCGTCACCGCCGGGCGGGGTTTGGCCGGCCTTGCGTGCTGTGTATACTGGCCGACATTTTAACGCCCTGGAACCTCCTTCGATGGTTGCTCACCTGATTCAATTTGCCACTAACCACTACATTCTCGTCGGTATCTTCGTCGTGCTGCTGGCGTTGCTGGTTGCCCACACGATGCAGGGCGGCGGTCGCAGCCTGAGCACTGGCGAGCTGACCGCACTGGTCAACAAGGATGCCGGCCTGGTGGTGGACATCCGCCCGAGCAAGGATTACGCCGCCGGTCACATTGTCGGGGCGGTGAACATTCCCCAGGACAAACTGATGGCGCGGATCGGCGAGCTGGAGAAACACAAGGCCAAGACGTTGATCCTGGTGGACGCCCAAGGCCAGCACGCCGGCACCCACGCCCGCGAGCTGATGAAGTCCGGTTTTACCGCCGCCAAGCTGTCCGGCGGCGTTGCCAGCTGGAAAGCCGACAATCTGCCCCTGGTGAAGTGAAATGTCCCACGTTGTTGTCTATTCCAGCGATTACTGCCCCTATTGCTCCAGAGCCAAGTCCCTGCTCCAGAACAAAGGCGTGGCCTTCGAAGAGATCAAGGTCGACGGCAAGCCGCAACTGCGCACCGAAATGACCCAGAAGGCCGGGCGCACCTCCGTGCCGCAGATCTGGATCGGCAGCACCCACGTGGGCGGTTGCGATGATCTGTTCGCCCTGGAGCGCGCCGGCAAGCTCGACGCGCTGCTCAAGGCCTGAATTTCCCACTAAAGAACCTGAAAGTAAGAAGGATCTGCGATGACTGACCAACAGAACACAGCTGCCAGCGAAGAAGAAGCCGCACCGCAATTCTCCTTGCAGCGCATTTATGTGCGTGACCTGTCCTTCGAAGCCCCGAAAAGCCCGGCGATCTTTCGCCAGCAGTGGGAGCCGAGCGTAGGCCTGGACCTGAACACCCGTCAGAAAGCCCTGGAAGATGACTTCCACGAAGTGGTGCTGACCCTGTCGGTCACCGTCAAGAACGGTGACGAAGTGGCGTTCATCGCTGAAGTGCAACAGGCCGGGATCTTCCTGATCAAGAACCTGGATGCTCCTTCGATGAGCCACACCCTGGGCGCGTTCTGCCCGAACATCCTGTTCCCTTACGCCCGGGAAACCCTGGACAGCCTGGTAACCCGCGGCTCGTTCCCGGCCCTGATGCTGGCGCCGGTGAACTTCGATGCCCTGTATGCGCAAGAACTGCAGCGCATGCAGCAGGAAGGCGGCGCGACCGTTCAGTAAGCGTCCACTGCCAGGCATAGCGCTCGACGGCCAGGCACAAAACCTGTGGGAGCGAGCCCTGTGGGAGCCGAGCCTGTGGGAGCCGAGCTTGCTCGCGATGAACGATGACACGGTTTTGCAGTTGAACCGTGTCGACCTCATCGCGAGCAAGCTCGGCTCCCACAGGCTCGCTCCCACAGGTGTTTCTGGCTGACAGGAACGGCTCAGGCGAACCCGTTCTGCCGCCACGCCTCATAAACCGCCACCGCCACGGTATTGGACAGGTTCAGGCTGCGGCAGCCTTCACGCATTGGCAGGCGCAGGCGCTGCTCGGTGGGCAGGGCGTCCAGTACGTCGGCCGGCAGGCCACGGCTTTCCGGGCCGAACAGGAACGCGTCACCGGCGACGAAGCTGGCGTCATGGAACGGCCGCGAACCCTTGGTGGTAAAGGCGAACAGACGCGGATGCCCGAGGCTTTCCAGACAACTGGCGAGGTCGGCGTGACGCTGCAAGGTGGCATACTCGTGGTAGTCGAGGCCGGCGCGGCGCAGGCGCTTGTCGTCCATGTCGAAGCCCAGCGGTTCGATCAAATGCAGGTGGCAGCCGCTGTTGGCGCACAGCCTGATGACGTTGCCGGTATTCGGCGGAATTTCCGGTTGAAAAAGGATGACGTGAAACATGCACGGCTCCGCAGATAAAGATGAGCGGCATTCTACGCCGCAAACCGACCGACGTTCGAAGCTAATGCCTCGGGTGATGGGCTCTTTGGCGATCTTCGGCGTGATGGTCGGGCTGATGATCGGGCGCCTGACCACGCCCGAGCCGAGCGCGTTGCAACAGATCGAGGTGACAGACGGAGCGCTGGTGGCCTGGTTCAACAATGAACCCAAGCTCCATGGCGAAATTGTCGACGGCTCAGTGGCGTTGCTGTTCCAAGCAGAAGGCCAGCCGCAGAAGGGCCAGCTCAAGCTCAACGGCAAGGATGTGAACTGGCGGGTGCGTTTGAGTGACGAGGGGTTGTTGCTGACGCTGGTGGCGGCGCGTCCATTGCGAGGGGCGTGGACCGGCAGCGAGGTGGATGATCGCTGGCGGCTGGAGGTCCGTCTCCAGGAGCAATAAAAGAGGGAATCCCCGGCCTGCCTGTACCAAGGTCCCCAAAACGGGAGGGCTCGCGCTAAGCGCATGGCCCTGGGTGTAAAGAAGGGAAACCTTGACCTGCCTGTATCAAGGCCCCCAAAACAGTGGGCTCGCTGAGCCCGGTATAAAATGGGGATTCCCCGGCCTGCCTGTACCAAGGTCCCCGAAACTGGGTAGTGATCTAGCTATTGCAGGGGGCGTGCCAGTTTTAAATTATTTGTCACAAAAACGCTTTCTGTGACGCAAAAGCCCCGTATTCCGGGGCTTTTGCTTTTGTTTGTGCGGTTTTTTTCGAGCTGGGCCGATTGGTTTTGGCGGGTGGTGCATGTGCAATTGCGGTTCGCAGTGCATTGATGCGGTGCATGAGGCCTTTAAAAGCATCGCGAGCAAGCTCGCTCCCACAGGATGGACTGCCCCCAAAAAGTTGGACACCCATCTGACTTTTGGGGGGCCGTCCAGGAATTGCGTTTCCCTTGTGGGAGCGAGCTTGCTCGCGATTGGGCCTTCAAATTCAGCGAAGGGCTAAAGACCGATCAGCCCTCATCCCCGTCATCATCATCCCCACCGTCGACCTTCATCCCCAATTCCTTGATCTTGCGGGTCAAGGTATTGCGGCCCCAGCCCAGCAGCACGGCGGCATCGCGGCGGCGGCCGGCGGTGTGCTTGAGGGCGGTTTCGATCATGATCCGCTCGAAGGCCGGTACCGCGCTGTCCAACAGGCTCGACTGACCGCGGGCCAGGGCCTGGTCGGCCCACTGGCGCAGGGCTTGCTCCCAGTTGGTCACGGGGGCCGAATCCTGGGGCAGGCTCAGCAGTTCCGGCGGCAGGTCGCTGATGTGCACTTCGCGACCTGAAGCCATCACCGTGATCCAGCGGCAGGTGTTCTCCAACTGGCGCACGTTGCCCGGCCACGGCAGGTTCTTGAGGTATTCCTCGGTTTCGCTCTTGAGCAGCTTGGGCTCGACCGCCAGTTCCTGGGCCGCGCGGCTGAGGAAGTGCCGGGCCAGGGTCGGGATGTCTTCGCGACGATCCGCCAGGCGCGGGATATGAATGCGGATGACGTTCAGGCGGTGGAACAAGTCCTCACGGAATTTGCCGGCGTGAACCAGGGTTTCCAGGTTCTGGTGGGTCGCGGCGATGATGCGCACGTCCACCTTGACCGGTGTATGGCCGCCGACCCGATAGAACTCGCCATCGGCCAGCACGCGCAGCAAGCGGGTCTGGGTGTCGGCCGGCATGTCGCCGATTTCATCGAGGAACAACGTGCCGCCGTCGGCTTGCTCGAAGCGTCCGCGCCGCAGGTTGGCCGCGCCGGTGAAGGCGCCTTTTTCGTGGCCGAACAGCTCGGACTCCATCAAGTCCTTGGGAATCGCCGCCATGTTCAGCGCGATGAACGGCGACGCCGCCCGTGGGCTGTGGCGGTGCAGGGCGTGGGCCACCAGTTCCTTGCCGGTGCCCGACTCGCCATTGATCAGCACAGTGATGTTGGAGTGGCTCAAGCGCCCGATGGCGCGAAACACTTCCTGCATCGCCGGCGCTTCGCCGATGATTTCCGGGGTGCGGGCCAGGGCCGGCACCTCTTCCATGCCTTGTTGTTCCTGGGCGTGCTGGTTGGCGCGCTTGACCAGCGATACGGCTTCGTCGACGTCAAATGGCTTGGGCAGGTATTCGAAAGCGCCGCCCTGGTAGGACGCCACGGCGCTGTCCAGGTCGGAATGGGCGGTCATGATGATCACCGGCAGTCGCGGATGCTGCTCGCGAATCCGCGCCAACAGGTCCAGGCCGCTGGCGCCGGGCATGCGGATGTCGGAGATGATGACGTCCGGTTGCTGACGCGCCAGGCGACTCATCACCCCGTCGGCGCTGTCGAAGCTCTGGGTGGTCATGCCTTCTTGTTGCAAGGCTTTTTCCAGGACCCAACGGATAGAACGGTCGTCATCGACGATCCACACGGTTTCACTACGGCTCATGTCGATGTGGCTCCTTGTTCCAGTGGCAGGAAGATCGAGAAAGTGGTGTGGCCGGGGTGGCTCTCACATTCGATCAAGCCCTGATGCTGACTGATGATGTTCTGGGTAATGGCCAGGCCCAGCCCGGTACCATCCGGACGGCCGCTGACCATGGGAAAAAAGATGGTTTCCTGCAGTTCGGCAGGGATGCCCGGGCCGTTGTCGATGATTTCGATCTTGGTCACCAGGCGATGGCGCACGTGGCCGATGGTGAACTGGCGCATGGCGCGGGTACGCAGGCTGATGCGACCCAGGCGCAGTTCGTTCTGGCTGCTGATGGCCTGCATCGCGTTGCGCACGATGTTCAGCACCGCCTGGATCATCTGCTCGCGGTCGATCAAGACGTCGGGAATGCTCGGGTCATAGTCGCGCACCAAAGTGATGCAACCCTGGCTTTCCGCTTCCACCAGGCTGCTGACGCGCTCCAGCACTTCATGAACGTTGCACATCGCCAGGGATGGCAGCTTGTTCGAACCGAGCATGCGGTCCACCAGGTTCCGCAGGCGGTCGGCTTCCTCGATGATGACGTTGGTGTAGTCCTTGAGGCTTTCTTCCGGCAGTTCACGGGCAAGCAACTGTGCCGCGCCACGTATTCCGCCGAGAGGGTTCTTGATCTCGTGGGCCAGGCCCCGCACCAGCATCTTGCTGGTTTCCTGCTTGGACAACTGCGCCTCCTCCTTGGTGATGCGCAGCAAGCGATCACGCGGGTGGACTTCCAGCAGCAACAGGGTAGCGCCGTTGTTCAGGATCGGCGTGACCGCATAATCCACGGTCAGGGTCTGGCCGGTCAGGGCGGTGAGCATCGCCTCGCGCTTGGTGAACGGGTGAGCCTGCTCTACCGCTTGGCGCAGGGAATTGAGCGCTTCGGCAGATTCGGTAAACAACTCGCTGATGAACTGCCCGTGGCTGCGCTGGCCGCTGACAGCCAGGAGCATCTCCGCCGCCGGGTTCATGTACTCGAGGCGCAGTTCGGCGTCGAGCAGGATGGTCGCGGTGGTGAGGTTGTCGAGCAGCAAGCGGTGTAGTGCGTCGCTAATGGTCATCAGGACCTCTTTTGGAGCGTAGCAACTCGGGACCGGTCCCAAATTGCGCGCGCGATTAATGCGCTGTCACAAGGAAAATGCAAAAACCAAACCAAGGCTCCGAAAAGAAGCGTTTAGAGCCTCAAAAGGGTGTTTTTCCCTCGCTTGCGTGGCGTTCTGCCAGCTTTTCCGGGTACTTTCGAACCAAAATGGGTTTTTGGACTGAGTAGCGTGCAAGCTATTGCACCAATATAGTGCGGTAGCCTGGGCGGTGTTAAAAAAACGGCAAGATGCTGCTTTTTTCTTCTTCAGGTTTTTCGGCGAGGGGGCACTCCGGGCGTTGACCGTAATCGGCTGTGGCACAGGGCTTGATGCGGCGCTTCTGCGCAAGGGATATGCGTTGCATGTGGAAGGGCTGGTTGGCGGTGCGTTCGACGATACGGTCCTGCTCGTCGAGGATTTCGACCGCCAGGTGATGGGTGCCTCGATCGATGTCGCTCAAGGCGAATACCGGGCTCGGTCCCGGCGCACCCGTTGGTTTGCCGTCGAGCAACAGGCGGTAGCGGTGGCCTTTTTTCAGGCCCGGCTCGCTGGTGACACTGACGATCAATTCGCCTGCGGTGCTGCGTATCGTCGCGTCCGGCTCGGGAATCAACAGCCTGAGCATTTCGTAATGAAACAACGGTTCGGGCCGGGCTTCGGTCGCGGGCGCCGAGGCTGTACCCGTGGGCGGCGCCGGCATCCGGTTGCCGGGTAGCAGTTGGACTTTCTTTGCGTTGCCGGGGCGCGGCTGATCGGTGAACACGCGATTGCCCTGGGCATCGATGTAGGTATAGACCTGCGCCACGCCGGGCATCGCCGTCAGCGCCAGGCCCAGCGTGAGCAGCCAGCGGATCATGGCTGGTGCACCCGTTGCACGGTGAAAGTGACGGTTTCGCTTTGCTGCACGAGGTTGTCGCCGTCGATGACTTGAACCGCGAGGCTGTGCTCGCCTCGGTCGATATTCACCAATTGCAGGCGCGGCACGTTGCTTGGTTGGCCGTAGGGCTGGCCGTCCAGCAGCAACCGGAACAGATGCGGGCTGCGCAGGCGCGGTTGAGCGTGTACGCCAACGGTGAAGGTGCCGTTGTTGGCGCGCAGGGCCTCGTCGGTGGGGATGTCGGTCAGTTCCAGGGTTTCGTAGGCATCGCGCGGCTTTTCGCTGTTGGCGGGAGGCGTCGGTGTGCCCGGGCTGGCCGGAGACTGGCGTTCGATGCTGTTGAGCGGCGGCAACTCCACCGTCTGGGCCGGGACGCCTTGGGGCGGCTGGTTGCTGTAGGCGGTATTGCCCTCGGCGTCGATGTACTTGTAGATCTGCGCGGCGGCGGGCAGTGCCAGCAGCAACAACAGGATGATTGAAAAACCGCGCCCCATAAAATCGACCGAAAACTGAAAGTGTTGAGTTGCAGCATAGGTCAGGGGGAGGGTTGGCCCAAGTTGTTGTGTGTTGGGCCATGACCTGCCCTGTGGGAGCAAGCTTGCTCGCGATGGCGGAGTGTCAGGCACTGAGGTGTTGAATGTGCTGGCCTCATCGCGAGCAAGCTCGCTCCCACAGGGGGGGCTTAGGCTTTTGTGGAGATACACAGCTCTGCGGTTGCTCGGATCAGGGCGAGCCGGTGCACCGGGTGCTGCTTGTCGTGGTGGGTGGCACGGGCCAGCCATTTCGGGCACTGCGGATCGGTGCGGTAGGGGGCGAAGTCGGCCAGTTGTTGCAGCAGGCGTTTCTGCAGGCGGTCGAGCTGCGGGCGGATCTGCCCCACCAGGTCCGGGCGCGGGAGGTCCGGGGCCTTGCCGTCCAGGGCCCAGTCGGACAAGTTGATGTACTGCACCATTTTGTTGGCTTCTATCTGGGCGGCAAAAAACGCCTCCACGGTTTCGCTGCTCAGTTTGTAGGCCGGTGCCTGGGCGACGGCGGCGGCGATGACTTCACGCTCGCGCTGACGGTCCTCTACGGGTTTGCCACTGTCCCATTTACTCAGCGCCACTTGATCGGCGATGGCCAGGCGCTCGCCAATGGCGTTAAGCAACGGGGTCAGGGCCTCTGGGGCGGGAGTCGAGGCGGCTGCGGCGGTGGAGGCCAGCAGCGCGGCAGACAGGGCAAGGCAGAGCTTGAAGCGCAAAGTCATGGGCAGTCTCGTCTTCTAGGGGGAGCGACGGGGCATCATGCACGTAACCGGCGCCCATAAAAAAGGCCTCCCGAAGGAGGCCTTTCTTTATTTCACGCCGTGCGTGGCGGCGCTACCGGATCAGCAGCTGTAGTACAGCTCATATTCCAGTGGGTGTACGAAGGTGCGAACCTTGATTTCTTCTTCGCTTTTCAGTGCGATGTAAGCGTCGATGAAGTCATCGCTGAATACGCCGCCTTTGGTCAGGAACGCACGGCCCTTGTCCAGCTCTTCCAGGGCTTCTTTCAAGCTGCCACACACCTGTGGGATTTCCTTGGCCTCTTCAGGCGGCAGGTCATACAGGTTTTTGTCAGCGGCATCGCCAGGGTGGATCTTGTTCTGGATACCGTCCAGGCCGGCCATCATCAGTGCAGCGAAGGCCAGGTACGGGTTGGCAGCCGGATCCGGGAAGCGTGCTTCGATACGGCGGGCTTTAGGGCTGTTCACGTAAGGAATACGGATCGAGGCGGAACGGTTGCGAGCCGAGTAGGCCAGCATGACCGGGGCTTCGAAGCCTGGTACCAGACGCTTGTAGGAGTTGGTCGACGGGTTGGTGAAGCCGTTCAGGGCCTTACCGTGCTTGATGATACCGCCGATGAAGTACAGGGCAGTGTCCGACAGACCGGCATAGCCTTCGCCTGCGAAGGTGTTCTTGCCGTCCTTGGAGATCGACATGTGAACGTGCATGCCCGAACCGTTGTCGCCGTACAGCGGCTTCGGCATGAAGGTCGCGGTGCGGCCGTAGGCGTCAGCAACGTTGTGTACGCAGTACTTGAGGGTCTGTACTTCGTCAGCCTTCTTGACCAGCGTGTTGAATTTCACGCCGATTTCGTTCTGGCCGGCAGTCGCCACTTCGTGGTGGTGAACTTCGACGGTCTGGCCCATTTCTTCCAGTGCGTTGCACATGGAGGTACGGATTTCGTGGTCGAAGTCGAACGGTGGAACCGGGAAGTAACCGCCTTTGATGCCTGGACGGTGACCTTTGTTGCCGCCTTCCACGTCCTGGTCGGACATCCACGAACCTTGTTCGGAGAAGATCTTGAACATGGAGCCGGAGATGTCGGACTTGAACTTGACCGAGTCGAAGATGAAGAACTCAGGCTCAGGACCGAAGAAAGCGGTGTCGCCGATGCCGGTGGACTTCAGGTATTCCTCGGCGCGGTGGGCGATGGCGCGTGGGTCGCGGTCATAGCCTTGCATGGTCGAAGGTTCGATGATGTCGCAGACCAGGATCAGGGTCGGCTCTTCGGTGAACGGGTCCAGGACGGCGGTTTCGTCGTCCGGCATCAGGATCATGTCGGAGGCTTCGATGCCTTTCCAGCCAGAGATGGAGGAGCCGTCGAACATTTTCCCGATTTCAAAGAATTCGTCGTCCAGCGCATCACGGGCCGGCATGGTCACGTGATGTTGAGTACCTTTGGTGTCAGTGAAGCGCAGATCAATCCACTTGACGTCATGATCTTTGATGAGTTGAACCGACTTCGACATATGTCCTCCGGGTGGCTTCGGGCGGGTAGTGGAGTGCCCTTAGATATGGGTGATGCCGGCGCGAATACTCTGCCAAGGCAACCTGCCTCACAAGGGAGCAAATTGCATGCCAGTGCCCCAGCATGGGTTTTTTGCACCAAATCCACGCTTTTAAAGGCGTAAATCAAAGATTGTCCGACAATAACGCACTGCAATGTGGCGTCGTCAATCGATAATGACCTGTTTTGGTGCGCGCAAAACCATCTGCACATTAACTGGTTAAACCTTGAGCAATTTCCGCTATAATCCGCGCCCCCCTTTTTCGGCTGGCCGTTCGCGCGCTGTTTTCATGAAACTAATCGTAAAAGTCTTCCCCGAGATCACCATCAAGAGCCGCCCGGTACGGATGCGTTTCATCCGCCAGTTGGCCAAGAACATCCGTGCCGTGCTCCGAGACCTGGATCCGGCCGTGGTGGTGAATGGCGTGTGGGACAACCTCGAACTGGAAACCCGTGTCAGCGAACCCAAGCTGCTGAAGGAAATGACCGAGCGCCTGAGTTGCATGCCGGGCATCGCGCATTTTTTGCAAGTCGATGAATACCCGCTGGGGGATTTCGACGACATCCTCGCCAAGTGCATGCTTCATTATGGTGATGCACTGGCCGGCAAGATCTTTTCGGTGCGTTGCAAGCGCGCCGGCAAGCACGCGTTCAGTTCGATGGATGTGGAGAAGTTCGTCGGCAGCCAGTTGCGCCGGCAATGTGGCGCGGCCGGTATTTCGTTGAAAGACCCGGAAATCGAAGTGCGCATCGAAATTCGCGACCAGCGGCTGTTCGTGATCCACAGCCAGCACAACAGCATCGGCGGTTATCCGCTGGGTTCGCTGGAGCAGACCCTGGTGCTGATGTCCGGTGGCTTCGACTCCACGGTGGCCGCCTACCAGATCATGCGTCGCGGGTTGATGAGCCATTTCTGCTTCTTCAACCTCGGCGGGCGTGCCCATGAACTGGGCGTGATGGAAGTGGCGCACTTCATCTGGAAGAAGTACGGCAGCTCCCAACGCGTGTTATTTGTGAGTGTGCCGTTCGAGGAAGTCCTGGGCGAGATTCTCGGCAAAGTCGATAACAGTCATATGGGCGTCATTTTGAAGCGTATGATGTTGCGCGCCGCTTCACGAATTGCCGACCGCCTGCAAATCGATGCGCTGGTGACCGGCGAGGCGATCTCCCAGGTGTCGAGCCAGACGTTGCCGAACCTGTCGGTGATCGACTGCGTGACCGAGAAGCTGGTCTTGCGTCCACTGATCGCCAGCCACAAGCAGGACATCATCGACCAGGCCAACGAAATCGGCACCGCCGAGTTTGCCCGGCACATGCCGGAATACTGTGGCGTCATCTCGGTCAATCCGAAGACGGCGGCCAAGCGCGGGCGGGTGGAGCACGAAGAGAAAGAATTCGACATGGCGGTACTCGAGCGAGCGCTCGAAAACGCCAGGCTGGTGCCGATCGATCGCGTTATCGACGAATTGGGCCAGGACATCAAGATTGAAGAAGTCGGCGAAGCGCTGGCCGGTCAGATCATCATCGACATCCGCCACCCGGATGACGCTGAAGACGACCCGCTGAGTGTCGCCGGCATCGAGGTAAAAACGATGCCGTTCTATGCCGTGAACGCGCGTTTCAAGGAACTGGACCCTACTCGCCAGTACCTGCTGTATTGCGACAAAGGCGTGATGAGTCGCCTGCATGCCCACCATTTGCTCAGTGAGGGGCATGCCAATGTGCGCGTTTATCGACCGAGCTAAGTGCCCGGGGCTGTTTGCCTGTGGCCTGCGTCACCGGCCCCCCGACGCCGCCGACAGGCTGTAACGGCTTTGTCGGACTCAACGTAAATCGCTGCCACGACCTGTCAGCACACCGAATCCTCTGATCGAGATACACAAGTGATCGAAAATCTACGCAACATCGCCATCATTGCTCACGTTGACCATGGTAAGACCACCCTGGTAGACAAACTCTTGCGTCAATCCGGCACCCTGGAGCGCAACGAGCTCAACGACGAGCGCGTGATGGACTCCAACGACCAGGAAAAAGAGCGCGGTATTACCATCCTGGCGAAAAACACCGCCATCAACTGGAACGGCTACCACATCAACATCGTGGACACCCCGGGCCACGCCGACTTCGGTGGTGAAGTAGAGCGCGTGATGTCGATGGTCGACTCCGTGCTGCTGCTGGTTGACGCTCAGGACGGCCCTATGCCGCAAACCCGTTTCGTGACCAAGAAGGCCTTCGAAGCCGGCCTGCGTCCGATCGTGGTCATCAACAAGGTTGACCGTCCAGGCGCGCGTCCGGACTGGGTTCTGGACCAGATCTTCGACCTGTTCGACAACCTGGGTGCCACCGAAGAACAGCTGGACTTCAAAGTCGTCTACGCCTCGGCCCTGAACGGCATTGCCGGTCTGGACCACACTGCCATGGCTGAAGACATGACCCCGCTGTACCAGTCGATCGTCGACGACGTACCAGCGCCGAAAGTCGACCGTGACGGTCCGTTCCAGATGCAGATCTCGGCACTGGACTACAACAGCTTCCTGGGTGTGATCGGTGTTGGCCGTATCGCCCGTGGTCGCATCAAGCCGAACACCCCGGTGGTTGCCATCGACGCCGACGGCAAGAAGCGCAACGGTCGTATCCTCAAGCTGATGGGTCACCACGGCCTGCACCGCATCGACGTCGAAGAAGCTGCGGCCGGCGACATCGTCTGCATCAGCGGCTTCGAGCAACTGTTCATCTCCGACACCCTGTGCGACCCACTGAACGTCGAAGCGATGAAGCCGTTGACCGTCGACGAGCCAACCGTTTCCATGACCTTCCAGGTCAACGACTCGCCATTCTGCGGTAAAGAAGGCAAGTTCGTGACCAGCCGTAACATCAAGGAACGCCTGGACAAAGAGCTGCTCTACAACGTTGCCCTGCGCGTTGAAGAAGGCGACTCGGCCGACAAGTTCAAAGTGTCCGGCCGTGGTGAGCTGCACCTCTCGGTACTGATCGAAACCATGCGTCGCGAAGGCTTCGAAATGGGCGTGGGTCGTCCTGAAGTGATCATCCGCATGGTTGATGGCGTCAAGCACGAACCGTACGAAAACGTGACCATCGACCTGCCGGAAGAATCCCAGGGCGCGATCATGGAGCAAATGGGCCTGCGTAAAGGCGACCTGACCAACATGGTTCCGGATGGCAAGGGCCGTGTGCGCCTTGAGTACAACATCCCGGCCCGTGGCCTGATCGGTTTCCGTAACGAGTTCCTGACCCTGACCTCCGGTGGCGGCATCCTGACCTCGATCTTCGATCGTTACGACGTGATGAAGTCCGGCGACATGTCCGGCCGTCAGAACGGCGTGCTGGTATCGGTTGCGACCGGCAAGGCCCTGACCTACTCGCTGGAAACCCTGCAAGCGCGCGGCAAGCTGTTCGTCGAGCACGGCCAGGATATCTACGAAGGTCAAATCGTCGGCCTGAACAGCCGCGACAACGACCTGGGCGTGAACCCGACCAAAGGCAAGAAGCTCGACAACATGCGTGCTTCGGGCAAGGACGAAACCATCGCCCTGGTTCCGCCGGTCAAGTTCACCCTGGAGCAAGCGCTGGAGTTCGTACAAGAAGACGAACTGTGCGAAGTGACGCCGAAGTCGATTCGCCTGCGTAAGAAAATCCTTGGCGAAAGCGAGCGTACCCGCGCTGCCAAGAAAAGCGGCAACTGAGTTTCGACTTAGTTAGCGGCTGAAAAAAAACGCCCCTGATTGTGAGATCAGGGGCGTTTTTTTATGCCTGGGATTTGTGCGGTGCTTGTCAGGGCCCCATCGCGAGCAAGCTCGCTCCCACAGTGGATTTGCAGTGGGTACAGATGTTGTGTCCGACAGGAATCCCCTGTGGGAGCGAGCTTGCTCGCGATGGCGTCGGCTCAGGCACCGCTGAACCCGCAGTCGATCAGAATTTGTCCAACGTCCGCGGATTCCGCTCGCGCTCCACTTCCTTGGGCTTGTAGGCACAATACCCCGGCCGTGGCCCAATCCGCGGATGGTTGCGGCAGGTGTCCGGGCGCTTCTCGTAAATGGTGCACAACCGGCTCTTGCGGTCCAGATAAAGGCAATCGTTGTTGCTCATGCGCTGGAGCGTGAAAATTTCCGACTTCTGGTTGTAGCGCTCGACGATCCCTTCCTTTTGCAGGCGCTTGGCGATGTTCTTCGGCGGGTCGCCCAGTTCGAACTCATCGACGATGCCGATGCGGATCAGGTCCTTGATCTTGGCTTCCACCGGCAGTGTGCAGCAGCTCGACACGCAGGAACCGCACATCGGGGCGGAGTACTTGGCCCAGGTATCGAGTCGGTCGATCTCCGCGGCGGCGATCAGGTTGGGCTTCATCATCACGGTTTACCAGCATGCATCAGGGCGCGCGATCATACCGGGACTGGTGAAATTTTGAACGACCATCTGCCGGTTTTTTTTCATTCGGGACAAACCGCTCCCGGACCGGCACGGCCCCTGCATTCATTCGCTTATCCGGCAATTCTCTGACGACGATTCTCCGTCACAGGGAAAAACCACCGAACCAGAGCCTGTGCCGTCTGTCAGACCGACTAGGCTCAGACAATTCCATGCTCGTTCGAGGTCTCATCAATGACTCAAGAACCACTTGTTCGCGAAGCTGAAGTCGCTGCATTTCGCGACGCTGTGTTGACCAAGCTCACTTACGCCGTCGGCAAGGACCCGGATCATGCGTTTGATCACGATTGGTTCGAAGCCATTGCCCTGGCCGCCCGCGATCACATGGTCGAACACTGGATGGACCACACGCGGCAGATCTACCGCAAGGGCCAGAAGCGCGTCTATTACCTCTCCCTGGAATTCCTCATCGGCCGCTTGCTCTACGACAGCCTGAGCAACCTTGGCCTGCTGGACACCGCGCGCGAGGCCCTGACCGAGCTGGGCGTGGACCTGGAGCGCATCCGCCTGCTCGAACCCGATGCGGCGCTGGGCAACGGTGGTCTTGGCCGCCTGGCGGCGTGCTTCATGGAAAGCATGTCCACACTGGGCATCGCTGGCCATGGCTACGGCATTCGCTATGAGCACGGCTTGTTCCGCCAGGCGATTGTCGATGGCTGGCAGCAGGAGCAGACCGAGCATTGGCTGGACTTCGGCAACCCGTGGGAGTTCGAGCGGCCGGAGGTGGTCTACCCGATCGGCTTTGGCGGCAGCGTCGAGACCGTGACCGATGAGGCCGGCAAGACCCGGCAAGTCTGGTCCCCGGCCGAAACCGTGCGGGCCATCGCCTACGACACGCCGGTGGTGGGTTGGCGCGGTGCCAGCGTCAACACCCTGCGGCTGTGGCGCGCCCGGGCCATGGAAGACCTGCACCTGGAACGCTTCAATGCCGGCGACCACTTGGGCGCGGTGGCGGAAGTGGCCCGGGCCGAAAGTATTTCCCGCGTGCTCTATCCGGCCGACAGCACCGAAGCCGGCCAGGAACTGCGCCTGCGCCAGGAGTATTTCTTTGTCGCCGCCTCGTTGCAGGACTTGCTGCGGCGCCATCGCAACATGCACACCTCGGTGCTGACCCTGGGCGACCATGCGGCGATCCAGCTCAACGACACGCACCCGTCCATCGCCGTGGCCGAACTGATGCGGCAACTGGTGGATGTCTATGACGTGGCCTGGGATGCGGCCTGGCAGATCACCCAGGACACGCTGTCCTACACCAACCACACACTGCTGCCCGAAGCCCTGGAGACCTGGCCGGTGGGGCTGATGGAGCGCATGTTGCCCCGGCACATGCAGATCATCTACCTGATCAACGCCCAGCACATCGATTCGCTGCGGGCCAAAGGCGTGCACGATTTCGACGTGCTGCGCTCGGTTTCGCTGATCGAAGAGGACAACGGTCGCCGGGTGCGCATGGGCAACCTGGCGTTCCTCGGTTCCCACAGCGTCAACGGCGTGTCCGGGTTGCACACCCAACTGATGCGCAGCACGGTGTTCTCCGAGCTGCACAAACTCTATCCGGACCGGATCAACAACAAGACCAACGGCATCACCTTCCGCCGCTGGTTGTTCCAGGCCAACGCCGAATTGACCTCGATGATGGTCGACGCCCTCGGCCCGAGCGTGCTCGACAATCCCGAGGAGCGCCTGATCGAACTGGAACCGTTTGCCGACAAGCCGGCGTTTCGCAAGCAGTTCGCCGAGCAGCGCCTGCACAGCAAGAAAGCCCTGGCTTACCTGATCCACGAGCGACTGGGCATTGCCGTCAACCCAGCCGCGATGTTCGACGTGCAGGTCAAGCGGATCCACGAATACAAGCGCCAGTTGCTCAACCTGATGCACACCGTGGCGCTGTACCAGGCGATCCGTGCCGAGCCGGAAGTGGACTGGGTGCCGCGGGTGAAGATCTTCGCCGGCAAGGCCGCCGCCAGTTACCACCAGGCCAAGCTGATCATCAAGCTGACCAACGACATCGCCCGAGTGGTGAACAACGACCCGACCGTGCGCGGTCTGCTCAAAGTGGTGTTCCTGCCCAACTACAACGTCAGCCTGGCCGAAAGCATCATTCCGGCGGCGGACCTGTCGGAGCAGATTTCCACGGCCGGCTTCGAAGCGTCGGGCACTAGCAACATGAAGTTCGGCCTCAACGGCGCACTGACCATCGGTACCATGGACGGCGCCAACGTGGAGATGCATGAGCGCGTCGGTGGCGAGCACATGTTCATTTTCGGCCTGACGGCTGAGCAAGTGGAAGCGCGCAAGCAAAACGGTGAGTTCAGCGCTGCGCCGGACATCGCCGCCTCCCATCGCCTGAACGATGTATTGCAGGCGATACGGGGCGGGGTGTTCTCGCCGGATGATCCGATGCGCTACGCCGGGCTTGTCGACTCGCTGGTGGACTACGACCGCTTCCTGGTCTGTGCCGACTTCGACTCGTACTGGAACGCCCAGGCCAAGGTCGAAGAGCGTTGGCATGACTCCAAGCAATGGTGGCGTTCGGCGGTGCTCAACACCGCGCGCATGGGCTGGTTCTCCTCGGACCGGACCATCCGTGAATACGCCACCGATATCTGGAAAGCCCTGGAGTAGTATTTGCTGCAAGAAATGTGAGCGAAGCCCAACGGCGGTTGGGCTTCGTCGATATACTAGGCGCCAGTTTCGCCGGGCTGTGTGGCCGGACTCAGCAATTGGCAGCGCCAACATTCCAACGTGGGAGCGAGCTTGCTCGCGATAGCGGTGTATCAGTCAACCTTAAGGTGTCTGTCATGCCGCTATCGCGAGCAAGCTCGCTCCCACAGGGTTTGGGGTTCCACTAGACTGATCCAGGCATCGCATCACCCCGGTCATGCCCGCAACGGGCCGCTTAGGGATATCAACCATGCAATGGATCTTGACGTTGTTGGGCCTGGCACTCGGCTGGGTGGTGGACGAGTCGTTCGCCGATGCGCTGATAGGCGCACTGGTGGGGCTTGGCATCGCCCAGGCGTTTCGATTGGGTCGCCTGGGTGTCCAGGCGGCCAAGCAACAGATCTTGTTGCAAGAGGCCCAGCAGAGCTTGCTCACATTGGAGGGCCGCCTGGCGGTACTCGAACGCGGCAAGGTGGCCGAACCGAGTGATCCGGCCCCTGTGCCCGAGGTTGTCGCGCCCCAGGCCGCGAAGCCCGCGACGCGCACCGAACCGGAGCTCGTCTGGGAACTACCGTCAGACCTCGAACCCGCACCCGCGATGGCCACCCAGGCCAGCCAGGCGTTGCCCGATGACATTTGGAAACCCGTGCCAGAGACGTCCAGTCGGCGTGCCGAGCGCGATTTTGCCCCTCTGCCTCTGGAGCCGATGGTGGCGGAGCCGGCGGCCCCACGTGGTCCGAATCTGTTCGACCGCGCCATTATCGGTGCGCGCAACTGGTTGTTCGGCGGCAATACGGTGCTGCGGGTCGGTGTGGTGTTGTTGTTCCTCGGCCTGGCGTTCCTGCTGCGCTATGCCACCGAAGGCATGGTGGTGCCGATCGAATTGCGTTACGCCGGCGTCGCAGCCAGTGCGCTGGGCCTGTTGGGCCTGGGCTGGTGGTTGCGCCAGCGCAACAACAGTTATGCGCTGATGCTCCAGGGCACCGGGATCGCCGTGTTGTACCTGACGGTGTTCGCCGCCATGCGCTTGCATCCGTTGCTCGATTCCAAGGCGGCCCTGGGCTTGCTGGTGGCGGTGACGGTGTTCTCGGCGATCCTGGCGGTTACCCAGAATGCCCTGGGCCTGGCTGCGGCGGCGGCACTGGGCGGGTTTGCCGCGCCGATCCTGACTTCTACCGGCAGCGGCAACCACGTCGCGCTGTTCAGCTATTTCATCCTGCTCAATGCCGGCATTCTCGCGATAGCCTGGTTCAAGGCCTGGCGCCTGCTCAACCTGATCGGTTTTGTCGGCACCTTCGGCATCGGTTTCGCCTGGGGCCTGCGTTCCTACACGCCAGAACTGCTCTGGAGCACCGAGCCGTTCCTGATTCTGTTCTTCCTCATCTACCTGGCGATCGGCTTGCTGTTCACCCGCCGCAAGCTGCTGGAAATGAACGACGCCCCCGAAGAGGGCAGCCGCGACGCGTTGTTGCGCTGGTCGGCGCGCAAGGGCGATTACGTCGACGGCACGATGCTGTTCGCCCCGCCGCTGGTGGGCTTCGGCTTGCAGTTCGCGTTGGTGCAGCACCTGGAGTTCGCCGCTGCCTTCAGCGCCCTGGCCCTGGGTATGATCTACATGGGCCTGGCGCGGCTATTGATGGGCGGCCGCGCCTTGTTGTTGGCGGAAACCTGCCTGGCCCTGGGGGTGATCTTTTCCAGCCTGGCGATTCCCTTGGGGCTCGACGCCCGTTGGACCGCCGCGGCCTGGGCCGTGGAGGGCGCGGGGATTTTCTGGCTGGGCCTGCGCCAGCAACGACCTTTCGCACGAGCCTTTGCTTTGCTGCTGCAATTGGGTTCGGCGCTGGCCTTCCTCAGCGAATTGCGATCTGGCGAAAGCAGCCTGCTCGACGGCTCACCGTTGGGGGCGTTGATGCTCGGCGGCGCTTTACTGTTCACGTTCTACCAACTGCGCAAGGCCGCCCCTGAACACTCTGCGGCTTGGGAGCGCCAAGGCCTGCCGGTGCTGGCGGTGCTGGGCTTGAGTTTCCTCTATCTGCTGGCACCGTTGTTCTTCTTCACCCACGGCACGGCCATCGCCTGGGCCCTGGCCGGATTGGCGACGTTGTTTGTCGGCCTGCGCCTGCAATCGCGCAGCTTCCTGTTCACCGCGTTCGCGGTGCAATTGCTCGGCGGCGCATTGTTCCTGTTGCGCCTGCAAGGCGCCGAGGGCGATTCGGCGGCGGTGTTCAGCGCGGGCTGGAGCGGTTTGCTCAGTGCTTCCCTGATCGGTCTGGCGTTGATCGGCGGCATGTTGCTGGCGGCGCGCGACGACATGGTGCGCAACGATGTCCGGTTGCTGCGCGGCCTGTCGGTGGTGCTGCTGGCGGGGCTGGTGCTGATCAATCTCGCGGTGCTGTTCGTCCTGCCCTGGCAAACCGCGAGTGGTGTGTGGGCGGCCAGCGGGCTGTTGATCATCTGGCTGAGCCTGTACCTGAAACAGCGCGTGAGCTTTGTCTTCGGTTTGCTATTGCAACTGCTCGGCGGCGCGTCGTTCCTGATGGCGGGGCCAGCACTGTTGGGGCCGCTCAATGCCGAGGACCTGCGACCCCTGGCCCACAGTGGGTTCTGGACGCCGCTGGTCCTGGGGCTGGCAGCGCTGGTGGGCGCATGGCGCCTGCAACGGGCGCACGCGGCGCAGGAGCTGGACGCCTTGAGCTTGCAGCGCCTGTCCGAGCTGTTGCTGATCTGGGGCGCGGGTTGGTGGGCGCTGGCGTGGGTCAGCGAAGTGCTGCGTTTTGCCCCGGCGAACCTGCAAGGCAGCTTGCTGTTGTTGGTCGCGGCCATCAGCGTGGCGGTGTGGAGCGTTTTGTCGCTGCGGTTGAAATGGCCAGCACTGGGGCTGCTGTGCACCCTGTTGATCCCGGCGGCGGGCTGTGTGCTTGTCGCAGCGTGGGATAGCCGCTACCACCCGGCGGCGGACTTTGGCTGGCTGGCCTGGCTGGCGGTATTCGCCGTGCATTTCCTCTCGCTCAAGCGCTTGGCGCCGGTGCTGCCGGCCCGGGCGCGCAGTACGGCCCACGTACTCGGGTGCTGGTTGCTGATGGCGGTGTTGATGCTGGAGTTGCGTTACGGCCTGCTGTTGCTGTCCGAGCAGTACAACGCCTGGCGCTGGTTGGCCTGGGCGATCCTGCCGGGTCTGTATCTGGTGCTGATGGCCACGCCGCGTACCTTGCCATGGCCGGTTTCGGCACAACCACGGGAATATCGTGTCTATGCGGCGGCGCCCATGGCGCTGTTGATGCTCGGTTGGTTCTGGCTGACCAACACCTTCAGCGATGGCAACTCAGAGCCACTGCCTTATGTGCCGTTGCTCAACCCCTTGGAGCTGGGCCT
Source organism: Pseudomonas sp. Van50 (assembly GCF_055390755.1). NCBI lineage: Bacteria > Pseudomonadati > Pseudomonadota > Gammaproteobacteria > Pseudomonadales > Pseudomonadaceae > Pseudomonas > Pseudomonas sp. Van50. Next base: position 450,394 of record NZ_AP024343.1, read on the forward strand.
GCTGTTCGCCTTGTTCGGTATCTATGTGTGGGCTCGCAACGCCGTGGAGCAATCGACGAATGGCTGGAATCGCGTCGGGCACATCGCCCAGTTGATCGCCGGTGTGTCGCTGTTCGCGTTCTTCACCGCCCTGGTGATGCGCACGGCCCACCAGTGGATGGGGGTGCCCTACGAGCTGGACGCGCTGCTCGAGTCGATGTTCGTGCAGGCCGGGTTGTCCATTGTCTGGACCTTGATCGCCCTGGGCCTGATGATCGGTGGGCATCTGCGCCATCGCCGTGAAGTGTGGCTGATCGGTGCGGCGTTGATCGCCGTGGTCGTGGCGAAGCTGTTCTTTGTCGAATTGAGTAACCGTGGCGGTCTGGCGCGGATCGTGTCGTTCATCGGCGTGGGTGTATTGCTATTGGTGGTGGGCTACTTCGCGCCGCTGCCGCCCAAGCGCCCGGAGACGGTCGCCCAGGATGAGCCGCCTATGCCTGTCAGTGAGGGAGTGTCATCTTGAGTCGCAAGTTGAATCGGATCGGGCTGGGCGTGGTCGGATTGTGGGTGGCGTTGTCGGCTACGGCCCAGGAGCAACCGGCGGATTTCGCCCATCAAGTGCCGTTGGCCCTGAGCGGCGAAGGGCCGTGGTATCGCCTGCCGTTGCCACTGGACGTGCAGTTGCAGGCGCGGCAGACCGACCTGAGCGACCTGCGCGTCTTCAACGCCGCCGGCCAGGCCCAGGCCTACGCCTTGGTGCGCGAGTCGGCCCAGAGCCGGGAAAACCGCACCCTCACCGACGTGAAGTGGTTCCCGCTGTACAACGCCGCCGATGACAACGAGCGCGCGCCCAGTGTGCGGGTGCAATCGAACGCCAACGGCACCTTGGTGGAAGTCCAGCCCTCCAGCCGGCTCGAAGCCGGGGAGGAAGAGTTGCGTGGCTGGTTGTTGGATGCCAGCGCGATCAAGGCGCCGTTGCAGCAGTTGATCCTTGACTGGACCAGCGAGCGCGACGGCTTCCAGCGGTTCACCATCGAAGCCAGTGACGACTTGCAGCACTGGCAGTCGTGGGGCGAAGGTCAGGTGGCGCGCTTGACCTTTGCCGATGAGCGGGTCGAGCAGCATGAAGTGAACCTGCCGGGGCAGCCGGCGCGCTATCTGCGGTTGCTGTGGGATTCGCCGTCCTCCGCGCCGGTGCTGACCTCGGCCCAACTGCACAGCGCCAGCCGCGAAAGCCTGCCGTTGCCGCTGGTCTGGTCGCAACCGTTGGCCGGCAGCACGACGAAGGCCGGTGAGTACACCTGGCAGTTGCCCATGGGGCTGAACATCGAACAAGTGCAGGTCGAACTGAGCCAGGCCAACAGCCTGGCGCCGGTGACCCTGGCCGGTCGCCGTGAAAGCAGCCATCCGTGGCAGCCAATGGGCAGTGGCTTGCTCTATCGCCTGACCCAGAACGGCCAGGATGTGGTGCAAAACCAATTGCAACTGTCCGGCCAGACCGTGCAGCAGTTGAAACTGACCGTGGACGAGCGTGGTGGTGGCTTGGGAACCGAAGCCCCGGCCCTGCGCTTTGCCGTACGCCCGACCCAGGTGGTGTTCCTGGCGCGGGGCGAAGGGCCTTACCGCCTGGCGCTGGGCAGCGCGACAGTCAAAGCGGCCAGCTTGCCATTGAGCACGCTGGTGCCTGATTACAAACCGTCGCGCCTGGCGACGCTGGGGACGGCGACGGTGAACGGCGCGGCCATGTCGACGCCGGCTGCGACCCCTGCAACCGCCACCGCGCCTGCGACGGTCGATACCAACTGGAAGAAAATCGGCCTGTGGGCGGTGTTGCTGCTGAGCGTGCTGTTCCTCGCGGCGATGGCGTTCAGCCTGCTTCGCAAGCCGCCGGTCAAGAGCTGAGGTGCGTTCATCGCGAGCAAGCTCGCTCCCACAATAGACCGCGTTCGTCGAAACAACCCGGTCAACTGTGGGAGCGAGCTTGCTCGCGATGGCGTCCTCTCAATCGACAGAAATATCCAAGCGAGCCGCCACCCCGTGAACTCAATCCTCCATATCCCGTCTCATAGGAGGAATTAAGTCCCGACTCGCGCTAAACTGCGCTGGTTTTTCCGCCCCCTATTCTTCGGAGCCGTCCATGTCCCGCGTTACCTTGAGTCGCTATTTGATTGAGCAGACCCGCAGCAACAATACCCCTGCCGATCTGCGCTTTTTGATCGAAGTGGTGGCGCGTGCGTGCAAGGAAATCAGCCACGCCGTCTCCAAAGGCGCGTTGGGTGGTGTCCTGGGCAGCATGGGCACCGAAAACGTGCAGGGTGAAGTGCAGAAGAAGCTCGACGTGCTGTCCAACGAAATCCTGCTCGAAGCCAACGAATGGGGCGGTCACCTGGCCGGCATGGCGTCCGAGGAAATGGACAATGCCTACCAGATCCCGGGCAAATACCCCAAGGGTGCCTACCTGCTGGTGTTCGACCCACTGGACGGTTCGTCGAACATCGACATCAACGCGCCGGTCGGCACCATCTTCTCGGTACTGCGCTGCCCGAACGAGTACTTGAGCCAGAACGAAGCCTTGAATGAAAAGGCCTTCCTGCAGCCGGGCACCGAGCAGGTCGCCGCCGGTTATGCCATCTACGGCCCCCAGACCATGCTGGTGCTGACCCTGGGTGACGGCGTCAAGGGCTTCACCCTGGATCGTGAGATGGGCAGTTTCGTACTGACCCACGAAGACATCACCATTCCTGAAACCACCCAGGAATTCGCCATCAACATGTCCAACCAGCGTCACTGGGAAGCCCCGGTGAAACGCTATGTCGAAGAGCTGCTGGCAGGCGAAGAAGGCCCGCTGAAGAAGAACTACAACATGCGCTGGGTCGCCGCGATGGTTGCCGACGTGCACCGGATCCTGACCCGTGGCGGCTTGTTCATGTACCCGCGCGACAGCCGCGAGCCGTCCAAGCCGGGCAAGCTGCGCCTGATGTACGAAGCCAACCCGATGTCGTTCCTGGTGGAGCAGGCGGGCGGCGCTTCCACCGACGGTCACCAGCGCATCCTCGATATCAAGCCTGAAGGTCTGCACCAGCGCGTGGCCGTGTTCCTCGGTTCGAAGGAAGAAGTGGCTCGCGCCACGGCTTACCACAAGGAGTAAAGCATGGCCGAGCCTTGGCAGCCGTTGCTCGATTGGTGGTTTGGTGCAGCCCAGACACCGGACGAAATATCGGCTGACAGGGGCAAGCTGTGGTTCGGCAAAGGCCATGATCGCCAGGCGCAAGAGCGCTTCGGCGATCGGGTCGAGCAGGCACTGGCCGGCGGATTGACCGACTGGGCGCAACGCCCGGAAGGTTGGCTGGCCCTGGTGCTACTGCTCGATCAACTCCCGCGGATGATCTTTCGCGACACCCCCAAGGCTTTTTCCGGCGACCTGCGTGCCCAAGCGCTGGTGGCTCAAGGCCTGGCGGCGGGTTTCGACCGACAACTCAAGCCGATCCAGCGCGTATTCATCTATCTGGTACTCGAACACTGCGAAAACCTGGCGGTGCAGAACGAAGCCGTGTCGCGGTTTATCGACCTGGTCCGAGAGCAACCGGAAGCGGAACGGGCGGTGTTTGAAGACAACCTGGATTATGCCGAGCGGCACCAGAAGATCATTGCCCGGTTTGGACGGTTTCCCCATCGCAATGCGGTGTTGGGGCGCGAGTCCACGGCTGAGGAAATCGAGTTTTTGAACAGGCCTGGGTCCAGGTTCTGATTCTTTCGATCTAGCTGACGCCGCTATCGCGAGCAAGCTCGCTCCCACAGTTGACCGCGTTCGAAGTCATCAATGTGGGAGCGAGCTTGCTCGCGATGGGGCCCTTGAAAGCGCTAGATCCGGAAACTACCCACCAACTGCTTCAACCGCGCCGCCTGCTGTTCGAGGTCGGCACAGGCCCGCAAGGTGGCTTGCAGGTTTTCCACGCCTTCCTGGTTCAGCGTATTGATCTCGGTGATGTCGACGTTGATCGATTCCACCACGGCGGTCTGTTCTTCAGTGGCGGTGGCCACGGATTGGTTCATGCCGTCGATTTCACCGATACGCTGGGTCACGCTGCCCAGTCGCTCGCCGGCCTGGTTGGCGATGCCGACGCTGCTTTCGCTCTGGCGCTGGCTGTCGGTCATGGTCAGCACCGCTTCCCGTGCGCCGACTTGCAGCTCTTCGATCATCTTCTGCACTTGTTGCGCCGAGTCCTGGGTGCGGTGCGCCAGGTTGCGCACTTCATCGGCCACCACCGCGAAGCCGCGCCCGGCTTCACCGGCCCGGGCCGCTTCGATGGCGGCGTTGAGGGCGAGCAGGTTGGTCTGCTGGGAAATGCTGGTGATCACCTCAAGAATCTGGCCGATGTTCACTGTGTTGCTGTTCAGGGTTTCGATGTTGCCGCACGAATCGCTGATCTTGGCCGACAACTGCTGCATGGCCGCGATGGTTTTATCCACGACTTGCTGGCCGTCTTCGGCCAGGTTGCGGGCCTCGCTGGAATGTTGCGAGGCGAGGGCGGCGTTCTGGGCGATTTCCTGGGCAGCGGCGCCAAGCTGGTTGATGGCCGCAGCCACGCTGCTGGTGCGCGATGCCTGCTGGTCGGAGTTGAACATCGACGAGTTGGACGCGCTGACCACGCGCAAGGCGACTTCGTTGACCTGGCCGGTGGCCGAGGCCACTTCGCGGATCGAGGTGTGGATGCGTTCGACAAAACGGTTGAACGACGTGCCCAGTGCGCCGAATTCGTCATGGCCGTGAATGACCAGGCGCCGGGTCAGGTCGCCTTCGCCTTCGGCGATGTCATGCATGGCGCGGCCCATGGTCAGCAGCGGTTGCATCAGCACGCGGATCAACATGCCCAGCAGGGCGATGATGAACACCACCGCGATGATCATGGCGATCAGCGCCGACGTGCGGAACTCACTGAGCATCGCCAGGGCGGTGTCCTTGTCGAGCACCAGCGCCACGTACCAGTCGGCGCCCGGCACGCCGTTGACGCGGGTGAAGGAGATGAATTGGGTCTGGCCGTCGAGGTCGACTTCCTTCACCCCCGGGCTGATCTGCGGCGCGCCGTTGGGGTAGGCCTCGGCCAGGGTCTTGAGCACGCGCTTGCTGTCGGGGTGGATCAGGATCTTGCCGTCGGCGCTGACGATGAACGCGTGGCCGTGGCCGCCGAAGTTCAGCGAGTTGATGATGGCGCTGATGCTGGACAGGTCGATGTCCGCACCGGCCACGCCGATCATCTGCCCCTGGCGCTGTACCGGCGTGGCGACGGTGATCACCAGCTTGCCCGACGAGGCGGCGATGTACGGTTCGGTGACGATGGTTTGCTGTGCGCTGTTGGCGGCCTTGTACCAGCCACGGGCGCGCGGGTCGTAGTCGGCGGCGCGATTGCCGGCCGGTACCGAGAACATCACGCCGTCAGTGCCGCCGAAATAGCTGAGCTGAAAGTTGCCGGTGTACGCCGGCAGGCCCACGGCGCGCTTGAGGCTGTCGGCACTGTTGCCGTCCACGGCGATCTGCTGGGCCAGCGACTGTAGCAATTGGATACGGCCGTCGACCCACGTCTGGATGTTACGGCTGGTCAGGTTGCCGAGCTCCTGCATGGAGGTCTCGGTGCTGGTATGCAGGCTCTGGCGTTGACGATAGTCGTTGAACAGGATGAAACAGGCGAATGCGACGGCCACCACGAGGGCGGCAGCCAGCAGGATTTTATGGCTGAATTTCATGTTTCTGGTCATTAAGAACACTACTGCGAAGGGGCGGGTCAGGGAGGGCTGTCAATTTGCCATAGCGCGGGATTTTGCGCTGTGACTTTTTATCGGCGCCAAAGCCCGACCCATCAGGCGCCAGGGCCTCAGTCCCGACGAAAGGTACGACGGCGTCACAAACCGGGTGACTCATCGATGAAACACCTCTGCACAGCCAATAAATACTGGGGGTGTCAGGGAACCAGATAGGGGTTTTCTCTTCTAAGGATCAGGTTGGCACCCTGCCACCTCCCTTCCGTTCCAGGAGTTACACCATGTCGCTGCGATCTATCGCTCTGCTGTTTATGTGCGTCGTGTTGACCGCATGCAGCAAGGTCAACCAGGAAAACTATTCGAAACTGTCGGCTGGCATGCCCAAGGCCGAAGTCGAAACGTTGCTGGGGAAACCGACCGATTGTTCAGGCGCACTCGGCATGTCCAGCTGCACCTGGGGCGACCAGAAAAGCTTTATCAGCGTGCAATACGCCGGTGACAAAGTGTTGATGTTTTCCGGCCAAGGCCTGAAGTAAACCGAGGCCAGAGGCCTGCGGGAGAAAAATAATGATGCGGTTAGTTTTTGTGCTTTTGGCTGGCCTGGTATTGGCCGGCTGTGCCACTTCTGGCGAGGATCCGTTGGCGCCCAAGACGGTCAACAGCGTCAACCTCAAGCGTTACCAAGGGACCTGGTATGAGTTGGCCCGTCTGCCCATGTATTTCCAGCGCAATTGCGCGCAATCGGAAGCTCACTACATCCTCAAGCCAGACGGCAACGTGGGTGTGCTCAATCGCTGCCTGACCTCGGACTGGCAGTGGGAGGAGGCCAGGGGCACGGCCACGCCGCAGGTGCCGGGCAAGACCGACAAGCTCTGGGTCGAGTTCGACAACTGGTTTTCACGGATCGTGCCGGGCGTGGCGAAAGGGCAATACTGGGTGCTGTACGTCAGCGATGACTACAAGACCGCCATCGTCGGCGACCCGAGCCGCCGCTACATGTGGCTGCTGTCCCGCACACCGACCGTCAATAGCGTCGTGCGCGAGGAACTGCTGAGCAAGGCGCGCCAGCAGGGCTATGACACGACACGACTGATCTGGCGAGCGTCGGATCGGCAGATGGCCAAGACTTCGAATTGATCGGCTCCTGAGAACCCATGTGGGAGCGAGCTTGCTCGCGATGACGGACTTCCAGCCAACCTTAGTGTTGAATGTGAAGGCCTCATCGCGAGCAAGCTCGCTCCCACATCTTTTTATCCGCGTCAGTCTAGAAGTTCGCGCAATACCTGGGTGAACGCCCGAGCGCTTTCCTCTTCGCCGGCATGACGCCCATCACGCACAACCCACCGTCCACCGACCATCACATCCCGCACCTGACGATCGCCGCCGGCAAACAACCAGCGATTGAGAATCCCGTCGCCATTGGCCGTGGCCAGGTACGGGTCGTTGCCATCGAGCACCAGCCAGTCGGCGCGCTTGCCGATGTCGAGGGCACCGACCGGTTGCCCCAGGGCCTGGGCGCCGCCTTCCAATGCCGCGTCGAACAAGGTGCGGCCGACCATCGGCTGATCCGCCCGATACAAGCGGTTGCGCCGTTGGTCGCGCAGGCGCTGGCCATACTCCAGCCAGCGCAATTCTTCGACCACGCTCAAGGACACATGGCTGTCGGAACCGATACCCAGGCGCCCGCCCTGGGCGAGGAAATCCACGGCCGGAAAAATCCCGTCCCCCAGGTTGGCTTCGGTGGTCAGGCACAGGCCGGCAATCGCCCGGCTCTTGGCCATGAGGCTGACTTCCTGGGCGTTGGCGTGGGTGGCATGAACCAGGCACCAGCGCTGGTCGACTTCGGTGTTTTCGTACAGCCATTGCAGCGGGCGGGCGCCGCTCCAGCTCAGGCAGTCGTCGACCTCCTTCTGCTGCTCGGCGATGTGGATGTGCACCGGGCAATCACGGTCGCTGGCGGCCAGCACGTCCTGGATCTGCCCGGGTGTCACGGCGCGCAGCGAGTGGAAGCACAAGCCCAGGGCCTGGGCCGGTTGCCCGGCCAGGATCGATTGCAAGCGTGACTGAAGCTTCAAGTAGTTTTCGGTGCTGTTGATGAACCGGCGCTGCCCGTCATTGGGCGCCTGGCCGCCAAAACCGGAATGGCTGTAGAGCACCGGCAGCAGGGTCAGGCCGATGCCGGCGGCGCTGGCGGCGTGGCTGATGCGCAGGGCCAGCTCCGCCGGGTCGGCGTAGGGTGCGCCGTCGGTGTCATGGTGCACGTAATGGAATTCGGCGACCGAGGTGTAGCCGGCCTTGAGCATTTCGATGTACAGCTGGCGGGCGATGATGCCGAGTTGATCCGGGCTGATTTTTCCGACGAGGCGGTACATCAAGTCGCGCCAGGTCCAGAAACTGTCGTTGGGATTGCCCGCCACTTCCGCCAGCCCGGCCATCGCCCGTTGAAAGGCATGGGAGTGCAGATTCGGCATGCCCGGCAACAGCGGACCGCCCAGCCGTTCGGCGCCGTCTGCGTGGGAACCGGCCTGGATATGGGTCAGGACGCCCTTGGCATCGACCTCAAGACGTACATCATGGGCCCATCCACTAGGCAGCAGCGCGCGTTCGGCAAAGAAGGCGGACATGGTTCAACCTCATCGTGCGTAATTTGTATATACATATACAGACGTTTGCCTGGCCGGTAAACTCCGGCAAGCTAGCAACCTTATTCGCAGAACAGGGAACCGCCGTGCCGACTCCGCCTGCCAAACCGCCGCTGGCCGCACACATGGGTGACAGTCCGGCGCCCTTGTACGCCCGCGTCAAACAGATGATCACCCAGCAGATCGACAGTGGAAACTGGCCGCCGCATTACCGCGTGCCGTCGGAAAGCGAGCTGGTCAGCCAGTTGGGCTTCAGTCGCATGACCATCAACCGTGCCCTGCGGGAAATGACCGCCGACGGCCTGTTGGTGCGCATGCAGGGGGTCGGCACGTTCGTCGCCGAGCCCAAGAGCCAATCCGCGTTGTTCGAAGTGCATAACATCGCCGACGAAATCGCCTCCCGTGGTCATCGCCACACCTGCAAGGTGATCACGCTGGAGGAAGAGGCGGCCGGTTCCGAGCGAGCCCTGGCCCTGGACATGCGTGAAGGCCAGAAGGTGTTCCATTCGCTGATCGTGCATTTCGAGAACGACATCCCTGTGCAAATCGAGGACCGTTTCGTCAACGCACTGGTGGCGCCGGACTACCTCAAGCAGGACTTCACCTTGCAGACGCCCTACGCCTACCTGAACCAGGTCGCGCCGCTGACCGAGGGTGAGCATGTGGTCGAGGCGATTCTGGCCGAGCCGAGCGAGTGCAAACTGCTGCAGATCGAGCGAGGCGAACCCTGCCTGTTGATCCGCCGCCGCACCTGGTCCGGGCGCCAGCCGGTGACCGCCGCGCGCCTGATCCATCCGGGTTCCCGTCACAGTCTGGAAGGGCGCTTTCATAAATGAGCCAGTTGAAGGTTTTACGCGCAGCAGATTACCCCCGCATGCCGTGGAAAAACGGCGGTGGCAGCACCGAGGAAATCACTCGCGATGCCGGCACTGGCCTGGAAGGTTTCGGCTGGCGTCTGTCGATTGCCGATATCGGTGAGTCGGGTGGTTTTTCCACGTTTGCCGGTTACGAGCGGATCATCAGCGTCTTGCAGGGAGACGGTATGACGCTGAACGTCGATGGCCAGGCCACGGGGCCTTTGCGCCCGCTGGACCCCTTTGCCTTCAGCGGCGAGAGCCATGTGCATTGCACCTTGCTGGGCGGCCCCATTCGGGATTTCAACCTGATCTATGCACCGCAGCGTTACCGCGCGCGATTGCAGTGGGTGGGGGGCAGCAGCGATTCTTCAGCGAAGCGGAGACGTTGCTGGTGTTCAGCGCGGCCCCGGGATTGACCATCAGGATTGGCGAGTCTGCCGTTATCCTGGGCCTCTACGACTGCTTGCAATTGAGCGGTAACACCGGGCTGCTGGACATCACCAGCCACGGCCAATGCTGTGTGATCGAGCTGACGGCCCGCTGATTTCAGCTTCTTGAGTACCCTGTGGGAGCAAGGCTTGCCCGCGACGCAGGCGACTCGATTTTCTGGCAGGCCACATTGCCTTCGTCGCGGGCAAGCCTTGCTCCCACAGATAAATCCCCTCGCCACAAAGTGTCTACCTGCTGTTTCTTCTGCGCACCAACTTGTTACCGAATGCCCCAGCGTGGCGCAGAACCGCGCTTTCGTAACCTGCCTGTGTTCTTCATAAATCCCTCCTCCAGAAATTTCATCTGGCTCTCAAACCGCTCAATCACGGGGCTTTCAGCCAATCCTCACGTCATCCTGAAAACGTGTCCTCGACAAGTTGGCCGCTTGATTGCATATGCTTGTACATACAAGTAAAGACGTATGCGTATGAGTCACCGATCTTCTACGCAACGTTCGCTAAATCGCTGCCCACTGCCCGGGCTGGTCTGGATTGATCGCTGAGGAGTTTTTGCTGTGACCGACGCTACCCGCAAACCCGAAAAATACCGTGACGTTGAAATCCGCGCCCCTCGCGGTAACACGCTGACCGCCAAGAGCTGGCTGACTGAAGCGCCGCTGCGCATGTTGATGAACAACCTCGACCCGGAAGTGGCCGAGAACCCCAAGGAACTGGTGGTCTACGGTGGCATCGGCCGCGCGGCGCGCAATTGGGAGTGCTACGACAAGATCGTCGAAAGCCTGACCAACCTGAATGACGACGAAACCCTGCTGGTGCAATCCGGCAAGCCGGTGGGCGTGTTCAAGACCCACAGCAACGCCCCTCGTGTACTGATCGCCAACTCCAACCTGGTGCCGCACTGGGCCAGTTGGGAACACTTCAACGAACTCGACGCCAAGGGCCTGGCCATGTACGGCCAGATGACCGCCGGCAGCTGGATCTACATCGGCAGCCAGGGCATCGTCCAAGGCACTTATGAAACCTTCGTCGAGGCCGGTCGCCAGCACTACGACTCCAACCTCAAGGGCCGTTGGGTCCTGACCGCCGGCCTGGGTGGCATGGGCGGCGCGCAACCCCTGGCCGCGACCCTGGCCGGTGCGTGCTCGCTGAACATCGAGTGCCAGCAGGTCAGTATCGATTTCCGCCTGAAAACCCGTTACGTCGACGAGCAAGCCAAAGACCTCGACGACGCCCTGGCGCGCATCGAGAAATACACTGCCGAAGGCAAGGCGATTTCCATCGCACTGTGTGGGAACGCTGCCGAAATCCTGCCGGAAATGGTCCGTCGTGGTGTGCGCCCGGACATGGTCACCGACCAGACCAGCGCCCACGATCCCCTCAACGGTTACCTGCCGGCCGGTTGGACCTGGGACGAATACCGTGCCCGCGCCAAGACCGAGCCCGCAGCCGTGGTGAAGGCCGCCAAGCAATCGATGGCTGTCCACGTCAAAGCCATGCTCGCCTTCCAGAAAATGGGCGTGCCGACTTTCGACTACGGCAACAACATCCGCCAGATGGCCCAGGAAGAGGGCGTCGAAAATGCCTTCGACTTCCCTGGTTTCGTCCCGGCGTATATCCGTCCGTTGTTCTGCCGTGGCATCGGCCCGTTCCGTTGGGCTGCGCTGTCCGGCGACCCCCAGGACATCTACAAGACCGACGCCAAGGTCAAGGAACTGATCCCCGACGACGCCCACCTGCACAACTGGCTGGACATGGCCCGCGAGCGCATCAGTTTCCAGGGCTTGCCGGCACGTATCTGCTGGGTCGGCCTGGGCCAGCGCGCCAAGTTGGGCCTGGCCTTCAACGAGATGGTACGCAGCGGTGAATTGTCGGCACCGATCGTCATCGGTCGCGACCACCTGGACTCCGGTTCCGTGGCCAGCCCGAACCGTGAAACCGAATCCATGCAGGATGGCTCCGACGCCGTTTCCGACTGGCCCCTGCTCAATGCCTTGCTCAACACCGCCAGCGGCGCGACTTGGGTGTCGTTGCACCACGGTGGTGGCGTCGGCATGGGCTTCTCCCAGCATTCGGGCATGGTGATCGTCTGCGACGGTACCGACGAAGCGGCCGAGCGCATTGCTCGCGTACTGCACAACGACCCGGGCACCGGGGTGATGCGCCATGCCGATGCCGGTTACCAGATCGCCATCGATTGCGCCAAGGAACAGGGGCTGAACTTGCCGATGATCACCGGCAAATAACCCCGGCCCTTGTGGGAGCGAGCTTGCTTGCGATGAGGGCGTGTCAGTCAACAGCATTGTCTGCTGATACACCGCTATCGCGAGCAAGCTCGCTCCCACAGGGAAGCAGTGGCGCAAATGAATTCCAGAACAATCCACAGAGGTTGAACCATGGCTGTCACCCGCACACGCGCAAGCAGCAAGCCGTTGATCGAGAAACGCTCGATCGACTACATTCCGGAAGCGGAGAGACACGGTCGGCTGTTGAGCCAGTTCACCCTCTGGATGGGGGCCAACCTGCAAATCACGGCCATTGTCACCGGTGCATTGGCGGTGGTGCTGGGCGGTGATGTGTTCTGGTCGTTGATCGGTTTGCTGATCGGCCAAGTGCTCGGCGGTGGCGTCATGGCCTTGCATGCCGCGCAAGGGCCCAAGCTTGGCCTGCCGCAGATGATCTCCAGCCGGGTGCAGTTCGGTGTGTATGGCGCGGCCATCCCGATCGTGCTGGTGTGCCTGATGTACCTGGGTTTCACCGCGACGGGCACCGTGCTTTCCGGCCAGGCGCTGGGGCAGTTGCTCAGTGTCAGCGGCAGTGCGGGCATCCTGATCTTCGCCAGTGTCATCGTGCTGGTGACAGTGCTGGGTTATCGGGTGATCCATTTCATCGGCCGGGTTGCCAGCATCATTGGTGTGATTGCCTTCGTTTACCTGTTCGCTCGCCTGATCAGCCAGACGGACGTTGGCGCACTCCTGCAAATCCGCCATTTCAGCTGGAGCAGTTTCCTGCTGGCGGTGTCGCTCGCGGCCTCCTGGCAGATCGCCTTCGGCCCCTACGTGGCTGACTATTCGCGTTACCTGCCGAGCAAGACGTCCTCGGTGAAAACCTTTTTCGCCGCAGGCGCCGGCTCGGTCATCGGCGCACAGGTGGCGATGATCCTCGGCGTGTTTGCCGCCGCCTCGGCCAACGGGCAGTTCGCCGGTCACGAAGTGGCCTACATCGTTGGCCTGGGGGGCACCGGCGCCACCGCTGCGCTGCTGTACTTCAGCATCGCGTTCGGCAAGGTCACCATCTCCACGCTGAACTCCTACGGCAGCTTCATGTGCATTGCCACCATCATCAGCGGTTTCCGGGGGCATCTGAACGTCACGCGCTTGCAGCGTCTGGTCTTCGTGCTGTTCATCGTCGGCGCCGCGACCCTGATCGCGCTGCTCGGCCAGCACTCGTTCCTCGGTGCGTTCAAGTCTTTCATCCTGTTCTTGCTGGCGTTCTTTACGCCTTGGAGCGCGATCAACCTGGTGGACTACTACTGCATCACCCGCGAGCGCTATGACGTGCCGGTACTGGCCGACCCGAACGGCCGCTACGGTCGGTGGAACGCCTTGGGTATCAGCGTCTATGTCTTCGGTGTACTGGTTCAATTGCCCTTCATCGCCACCAAGTTCTATACCGGTCCGCTGGTGGGAGCCATGGGCGGTGTGGATATCTCCTGGATCATCGGTCTGGTGGTCCCGGCGGCGCTGTATTACGTCCTCGCCAAGAAGTGGCACAGCGCAGTACCCGATCAATTGATCCTGCCGCTCGAGCAGGACGCGGTTGACGCACAACCGAGCAGGGCGGGCCGCATTCAAGCGGTCTGATGGACGTTGACAGGGCTGGATGCCTCTTGACTGCCGTAAGCCAATCCAACTGATTAGGAGCGTCACATAATGAAGTCGAACAAGACCCTGCTGACCACATTGCTTTCCATGGGCCTGCTGGCCAGCGCCGGCGCCACGCAAGCGGCGGGTTGGTGCGAGTCGGGTAAACCGGTGAAGTTTGCCGGCCTGAACTGGGAAAGCGGCATGCTGCTGACTGACGTCCTGCAAGTGGTGCTGGAAAAAGGCTACGACTGCAAGACCGACAGCCTGCCGGGCAACTCCATCACCATGGAAAACGCCCTGAGCAGCAACGACATCCAGGTGTTCGCCGAAGAATGGGTCGGCCGCAGCGAGGTGTGGAACAAGGCCGAGAAGGCCGGCAAGGTGGTCGGCGTCGGTGCCCCGGTGGTGGGCGCCATCGAAGGCTGGTATGTGCCGCGCTACGTGGTTGAAGGCGACGCCAAGCGCAAGCTCGAAGCCAAGGCCCCGGGCCTGAAGAACATTGCCGACCTGGGCCAGTATGCCGCCGTGTTCAAGGACCCGGAAGAACCGTCCAAGGGCCGTTTCTATAACTGCCCGGCCGGTTGGACCTGTGAGCTGGACAACAGCGAAATGCTGAAAAGCTACGGCTTGGAAAAAACCTACACCAACTTCCGGCCAGGCACCGGCCCGGCCCTGGATGCGGCGGTGTTGTCGAGCTACAAGCGTGGCGAGCCGATCCTGTTCTATTACTGGTCGCCAACGCCACTGATGGGCCAGGTGGACCTGGTGAAACTGGAAGAAAAACCGGGTGTGGATAAAAGCGTGAGCATCAAGGTCGGCCTGTCCAAGACGTTCCACGACGAAGCCCCGGAACTGGTGGCGGTGCTGGAAAAGGTCAACCTGCCGATCGATATCCTGAACCAGAACCTTGGGCGCATGGCCAAAGAGCGGATCGAGTCGCCGAAACTGGCGAAGATCTTCCTGAAGGAACATCCTGAAGTCTGGCACGCCTGGGTCAGTGAAGACGCTGCCAAGAAAATCGACGCGGCTCTGTAGGTCGAATCTTTCCCGGCCAACCGTGGGGCTGGCCGGGACGTTCACCGCATCCACTTGATCGAGAGTCTCTTATGTTTCCCGAAAGCTTTACCTTCTCCATCGCCGATTGGGTCAACGGTTGGGTCGACTCCCTGGTGACCAACTATGGCGATGTGTTCCGGCACATCTCCGACACCCTGCTGTGGGCCATCGTCAATCTGGAAGGCCTGTTGCGCATGGCGCCCTGGTGGCTGATGCTGGCCATTGTCGGTGGCATTGCCTGGCACGCCACCCGCAAGGTCGTGGCCACGGCAGTCATCGTCGGCCTGTTGTTCCTGGTGGGTGCGGTAGGCCTGTGGGACAAACTGATGCAGACCCTCGCCCTGATGCTGGTGGCGACGCTGATCTCGGTGTTGATCGGCATTCCCCTGGGCATTCTTTCGGCGCGCAGCAACCGCCTGCGTTCGGTGTTGATGCCGTTGCTGGACATCATGCAGACCATGCCGAGCTTCGTGTACCTGATTCCGGTGTTGATGTTGTTCGGCCTGGGCAAGGTCCCGGCGATTTTCGCCACGGTGATCTACGCCGCGCCGCCATTGATCCGCCTGACCGACCTGGGCATCCGCCAGGTGGACGGCGAAGTGATGGAAGCCATCAACGCCTTCGGCGCCAACCGCTGGCAGCAGCTGTTCGGCGTGCAACTGCCCCTGGCCCTGCCGAGCATCATGGCCGGGATCAACCAGACCACCATGATGGCCCTGTCGATGGTGGTCATCGCCTCGATGATCGGTGCCCGTGGCCTGGGCGAAGATGTGCTGGTGGGCATCCAGACCCTCAACGTCGGGCGCGGCCTGGAAGCGGGGCTGGCCATCGTGATTCTCGCCGTGGTCATCGACCGCATTACCCAGGCCTATGGTCGTCCTCGGCATGAGGTGAGCAAATGAGCAACGCAGCCATCAGCAAGATCGAAGTCAAGAACGTCTTCAAGATTTTCGGCAATCGCTCCAAGGAAGCCCTGGAGCTGATCCGCCAGAACAAGACCAAGGACCAGGTGTTGGCCGAAACCGGCTGCGTGGTCGGCGTCAACGACCTGTCGCTGAGCATCGGCACCGGTGAGATCTTCGTGATCATGGGCCTGTCCGGCTCCGGCAAGTCCACCCTGGTGCGCCACTTCAACCGGCTGATCGATCCTACGAGTGGCGCGATCCTGGTGGACGGCGAAGACATCCTGCAACTGGACATGGACGCCCTGCGCGAATTTCGCCGGCACAAGATCAGCATGGTGTTCCAGAGCTTCGGCCTGCTGCCCCACAAGAGCGTGCTGGACAACGTCGCCTATGGCTTGAAAGTGCGTGGCGAGAGCAAGCAGGTGTGCGCCGAGCGGGCGCTGCACTGGATCAACACCGTGGGCCTGAAAGGCTACGAGAACAAATACCCGCACCAGCTCTCCGGCGGCATGCGCCAGCGTGTGGGCCTGGCCCGGGCCTTGGCGGCGGACACCGATATCATCCTGATGGACGAAGCCTTCAGCGCCCTCGACCCGCTGATCCGTGCGGAAATGCAGGACCAGTTGCTGGAGCTGCAAAAGACCCTGCACAAGACCATCGTCTTCATCACCCACGACCTCGACGAGGCCGTGCGCATCGGCAACCGCATCGCGATCCTCAAGGACGGCAAGCTGATCCAGGTCGGCACGCCCCGGGAGATCCTGCATTCGCCGGCGGATGAGTATGTCGATCGGTTTGTGCAGCGCAGGGCTGCGGTGGTGTAAGGCTGTGGTGGCCGGTATGTGCTTTTGTGGCGAGGGAGCTTGCTCCCGCTCGGGCGCGCAGCGGCCGCTTTTTTGGGCCTGCTGCGCAGTCCAGCGGGAGCAAGCTCCCTCGCCACAAGGGCGCCCTACTTTGGAATGCGTACCCTGTGGGAGCGAGCTTGCTCGCGATAGGGCCGGCAAAGCTGCATCAATATTCAAGTTGCACAGACGAGGTTGAGGATGTCCCAGGCTGAAAAAATCGTAATCACCGGCGCTCCGTTGCGCTGGCAGGACGTCGTCGCCGTCGCCCGCTTCGGTGCCGAGCTTGAGCTGTCGACCCAGACCTGGGCGCGGATCGACAATGCCCAGGCCATCGTCCAGCGCATTGTCGAAAGCGGCGAGCGCGCCTACGGCGTCAATACCGGCCTGGGGGCCTTGTGCAATGTCTCGCTCAAGGACGAACAACTCAGCCAACTGTCACGCAACACCCTGCTCAGCCATGCCTGTGGCGTCGGCGCGCCGCTGACGGATGAACAGACCCGGGCGATCCTCTGCGCCGCCATCCTCAACTACAGCCAGGGCAAGTCCGGCATCCATCGCCGGGTGGTGGAGGCGTTGTTGGCACTGCTCAATCACGGCATCACACCGCAAGTGCCGTCCCAGGGTTCGGTGGGTTACCTGACCCACATGGCCCACATCGGCATCGCGCTGCTGGGGGTTGGTCAGGTCAGCTATCGCGGACAAATAGTCCCGGCGCAACAAGCCTTGGCCGCCGAGGGTTTGCACCCGGTGCAACTGGGGGCCAAGGACGGTCTGTGCCTGGTCAACGGTACGCCGTGCATGACCGGCCTCAGTTGCCTGGCCCTGGCCGATGCGACGCGGCTGGTGCAATGGGCCGACGTGATCGGCGCCATGAGCTTCGAGGCCCAGCGCGGCCAGATTGCCGCCTTCGATGCCGAGATCATCGCCCTCAAGCCGCACCCGGGCATGCAGCAGGTCGGGGTCAACTTGCGGGCCTTGCTCGACGGCAGCGAGGTCATCGCCGCGAGCCTGGGCATTCGCACCCAGGATGCCCTGAGCATCCGCTCGATCCCCCAGGTGCACGGCGCGGCTCGCGATCAGTTGGCCCACGCCCGGCAACAGATCGAAACCGAACTCAATGCGGTCACCGATAACCCGCTGTTGCTGGGTACGCCGGAAAACTTCCGGGTCATGTCCCAGGCCAACCCCCACGGTCAGTCGGTGGCCTTGGCGGCGGACCTGCTGGCGATTGCCATGGCCGAAATCGGCTCCATCGCCGAGCGTCGCCTCGACCGCTTGATCAACCCCCACGTCAGCGGCCTGCCAGCCTTCCTGGTGGCCAATCCCGGCGTGAACTCGGGGATGATGATCGTGCAATACGTCGCCGCGTCGCTGTGCGCGGAGAACAAGCAACTGGCGCAACCGGCGGTGCTGGACAATTTCGTCACCTCCGGTTTGCAGGAAGACCACCTGAGCATGGGCACCAACGCCGCCCTGAAGCTGCACCGGGCGCTGGAAAACTGCACGCAGATCCTCGCCATCGAGTACCTGCTGGCGGCCCAGGCCTTTGAGTTTCTCAAGGCCCAGCGTTTCGGCGCCGGCACCGACATCGCCTGGAAACTGCTGCGCGAGCGCGTGCCGCCCTACGACCAGGATCGCTGGCTGGCGCCGGACATCGCCAGTGCCGCCGGCCTGCTCAAAGACCCAAACGTGCTGCACAACGTATTACCGAATTTGAATTGATCAAAAAAGCGCCAGCGTGCCAAGGCACCTCTTGCCCACAAGGCATCGCCCAAAAAGCGAAGGTGACGGATAACGGAACATTCCGGAGCGACTGGCGGGTGAAAACAAAACTCTCAAAAGGAGCAATACATGACTGCCTTAAACCTGATTCCCGGCCAATTGAGCCTGGCTCAATTGCGTGACATCTATCAGCACCCGGTGACCTTGAGCCTGGATGCCAGTGCCTCGGCGCAGATCGAGGCCAGCGTCGCCTGCGTGGAACAGATCCTCGCCGAGAACCGCACCGCCTACGGCATCAACACCGGTTTCGGCCTGCTGGCCTCGACCCGCATCGCCAGCGAGGACCTGGAAAACCTGCAGCGTTCCCTGGTGCTGTCCCATGCCGCCGGCGTGGGCGAGCCGATCAGCGATGCGCTGGTGCGGCTGGTCATGGTGCTCAAGGTCAACAGCCTGAGCCGGGGCTTTTCCGGCATCCGTCGGCAGGTGATCGATGCGCTGATTGCGCTGGTCAATGCCGAGGTCTACCCGCACATTCCGCTCAAGGGGTCGGTCGGTGCGTCCGGTGACCTGGCGCCGCTGGCCCACATGTCCCTGGTGCTGCTGGGTGAAGGCAAGGCCCGCTACAAGGGCGAATGGCTGCCGGCCGTCGAGGCGCTGAAAGTCGCCGGCCTTGCGCCGCTGACCCTGGCCGCCAAGGAAGGCCTGGCGCTGCTCAACGGCACCCAGGTCTCCACTGCGTTTGCCCTGCGTGGCCTGTTCGAAGGTGAAGACCTGTTCGCCGCGGCCCTGTCCCTGGGCAGCCTGACGGTGGAAGCGGTGCTCGGTTCGCGCTCGCCGTTCGACGCGCGGATCCATGCCGCTCGCGGCCAGAAAGGCCAGATCGATGCCGCCGCCGCTTACCGCGATCTGCTGGGCGAGCGCAGCGAAGTCTCCGATTCGCACCAGAACTGCGACAAGGTCCAGGACCCGTACTCCCTGCGTTGCCAGCCGCAAGTGATGGGCGCGTGCCTGACCCAGTTCCGCCAGGCCGCTGAAGTGCTGGTGATCGAAGCCAACGCGGTGTCGGATAACCCGCTGGTGTTCGCCGCCGAGGGTGACGTGATTTCCGGCGGCAACTTCCACGCCGAACCGGTGGCGATGGCCGCCGACAACATGGCCTTGGCGATTGCCGAAATCGGCTCCCTGAGCGAGCGCCGGATTTCGTTGATGATGGACAAGCACATGTCGCAGTTGCCGCCGTTCCTGGTGGCCAATGGCGGGGTGAACTCCGGCTTCATGATCGCCCAGGTCACCGCGGCGGCCCTGGCCAGTGAAAACAAGGCGCTGTCCCATCCCCATTCGGTGGACAGCCTGCCGACCTCGGCCAACCAGGAAGACCACGTCTCCATGGCCCCGGCCGCCGGCAAGCGCCTGTGGGAAATGGCCGAGAACACCCGTGGGATTCTGGCGGTGGAATGGCTCGCGGCCTGCCAGGGGCTGGACCTGCGCGGCGGTTTGAAGACCTCTTCCAAACTGGAGCGGGCCCGTGGTCTGTTGCGTGCAGAAGTGCCGTTTTATGAGAAGGACCGCTTCTTTGCGCCGGACATCAATGCGGCCAGTGAGTTGCTGGCGAGTCGGTGCCTGAACGAATTGGTCACGGCGCAGTTGTTGCCGAGCCTGTAAGGGCCTCATCGCGAGCGAGCTCGCTCCCACAGGGGTTTTGAGTGCATCAGAAATCCTTGTGGGAGCGAGCTCGCTCGCGATTCGATTTTGAACGCGACGAGGAAACCGGGATGAAAACCCTCTGGCAAAACTGCCACGCCGCCACCATGGCCCAGGGCGTCTACTCGATCATCGAAGACGCCGCCATCGTCACCCAGGGCGAGCACATTCACTGGATCGGCCCGCGTGCCGAATTGCCGATGGGGGACTACCCGGCGGTCAACGACCTCAAGGGCGCCTGGGTCACGCCGGGGTTGATCGACTGCCACACCCACACGGTATTTGGCGGCAACCGCAGCGGTGAGTTCGAACAGCGCCTGCAAGGCGTCAGCTACGCCGAAATCGCGGCGGCCGGCGGTGGCATCGCCAGCACCGTGCGCGCCACCCGCGCCGCCAGTGAAGACGAACTGTTCGCCAGCGCCGCCAAACGCCTGAAAAGCCTGATGCACGACGGCGTGACCACGGTGGAGATCAAATCCGGCTACGGCCTGGACCTGGCCAGCGAACGCAAGATCCTTCGCGTCATTCGCCGTCTTGGCGCCGAGTTACCGGTCAGCGTACGCAGTACCTGCCTGGCGGCCCACGCCTTGCCACCGGAGTACAAGGATCGCGCCGATGACTACATCGAACACATCTGCACCGAGATGCTGCCAGCCCTGGCGGCCGAGGGGCTGGTGGATGCGGTGGATGCCTTTTGCGAATACCTGGCGTTTTCCCCGGCGCAGGTCGAGCGAGTGTTTATCACCGCGCGACAACTGGGGCTGCCAGTGAAGCTGCACGCCGAACAATTGTCGTCTCTGCACGGTTCCAGCCTGGCGGCGCGCTACCAGGCGCTGTCGGCCGATCACCTGGAATTCATGACCGAGGACGACGCCAAGGCCATGGCCGCTTCCGGCACCGTGGCGGTGTTGCTACCGGGGGCGTTTTATTTCCTGCGGGAAACCCAACTGCCGCCCATGGATGCCCTGCGCAAGCACGGGGTGAAAATCGCCGTGGCCAGCGACCTCAACCCCGGCACCTCGCCGGCGCTGTCGCTGCGCTTGATGTTGAACATGGCCTGCACCTGTTTCCGGATGACCCCGGAAGAAGCCCTGGCAGGGGCGACGATTCATGCGGCCCAGGCCTTGGGCATGGCGCAAACCCACGGTTCGCTGGAAGTCGGCAAGGTCGCGGATTTTGTCGCCTGGCACATCGACCGCCCGGCCGACCTGGCGTACTGGCTCGGTGGCGATCTGGAAAAACGCGTCGTGCGTCACGGCGTGGAAATCGATTGAGGAGATTGGTTGTGGAGAAGGTCCTGAATTTCAAGCAAGGGCGCGTGCCGCTGTTGGTCAGCATGCCCCACGCCGGCCTGCGCCTGACCCCGGCGGTGAAGGCCGGGTTGATTCCCGAAGCCCAGAGCCTGCCGGACACCGACTGGCACATTCCCCAGCTCTATGAGTTCGCCAATGAGTTGGGCGCCAGCACCCTGGCCGCCGAATATTCACGGTTCGTCGTCGACCTGAATCGCCCCTCCGATGACAAGCCGATGTACGTCGGCGCCACCACCGGTTTGTACCCGGCGACGCTGTTCGATGGCGTGCCGTTGTTTCGCGAAGGGCTGGAACCGTCGGCCGAGGAACGGGCGACGTATCTGCAGCAGGTCTGGATGCCGTACCACCAAGCACTGCGGCAGGAACTGGCGCGGCTCAAGGCCGAGTTCGGCTACGCCTTGCTGTTCGACGCCCACTCGATCCGTTCGGTGATCCCGCACCTGTTCGACGGCAAGCTGCCGGACTTCAACCTCGGCACTTTCAACGGTGCCAGTTGCGACCCGACCCTGGCCAGCCAGCTCGAAGCCATCTGCGCCCGCCACGGCCAGTTCACCCATGTGCTCAACGGGCGTTTCAAGGGCGGACACATCACGCGGCACTACGGCAACCCGGCCGAAGACATCCATGCGGTGCAACTGGAACTGTGCCAGAGCACCTACATGGAAGAATTCGAACCGTTCAACTACCGCCCGGATCTGGCGGCGCCGACCCAGGTGGTGCTCAGGGAGTTGCTGGAAGGTTTCCTGGCGTGGGGGCAGAAGACCTACAAACATTAATCCCTGGCAAGGCAGCTTTGGTGGCGAGGGAGCTTGCTCCCGCTCGAGTGCGTAGCGCTCGTGAAATCTGGGGGCCGCTGCGCAGCCCAGCGGGAGCAAGCTCCCTCGCCACAAAAGCATTCATGCCTGCCTACCTGTCGCCACCGTGCAAAACCGAGTCGCCACAGTTCATCTTGACCCCCTCGACGCTGCGTAATGTTCCGGTCACGGTGCGCCAAGACACCGCCCTACAATAATCCGCTGCCGCACGAGACCCTCGCGATGAAAAGACTGTTCAAACGCTGTCTGTCGTTCCTCTGCGGTACCGTTCTACTCAGCACCGGGGCGATGGCCGCCGAGCCTGCGTCCTGCCAGGCCGTACGCATGGGCGTGGTCAACTGGACCGATGTGATCGCCACCAGCGGCATGGCCGATGTGCTGCTCACCGGTCTGGGCTACGACAGCAAGCAGACCAGCGCCGTGCAACAGATCATCTTCGCCGGCATCCGCGACAAGCGGCTCGACATCTTCCTGGGGTATTGGAAGCCGGCGATGGACAAGAACATCGCCCCGTTCCTGGCGGCCAACCAGGTGAAGGTACTGGACAAGCCAAGCCT
The DNA here is from genome assembly GCF_055390755.1 of Pseudomonas sp. Van50. Classification (NCBI taxonomy): domain Bacteria; kingdom Pseudomonadati; phylum Pseudomonadota; class Gammaproteobacteria; order Pseudomonadales; family Pseudomonadaceae; genus Pseudomonas; species Pseudomonas sp. Van50. Next base: position 472,855 of record NZ_AP024343.1, read on the forward strand.
GGCCGACGCCCAGGCTACATTGGCCGTACCGGATTACGTGGCGGCGGCGGGGCTCAAGACCTTTGCCGACATCGCCCGGTTCAAGGATCAGCTTGGCGGCAAGATCTACGGCATCGAGCCGGGCAGCGGTGCCAACACCACCATCAAGACCATGATCGAGACCAACCACTTCGGCCTCAAGGATTTCAAGCTGATCGAGTCCGGTGAAGCAGGCATGCTGGCGGCGGTGCAGCGGGCGGTGAACCGCAAGGAGTTTGTGGTCTTCGTCGGCTGGACCCCGCACCCGATGAACATCAACATGAACATCACGTACCTGACCGGCAGCGAGGACGTCTATGGTCCGAACGAAGGCGCCGCGACCGTCTCTATCGTGACCGCGCCGGACTACGCCCAGCGTTGCCCGAACGTGAGCCGGCTGTTGGAAAACCTCACCTTCACCGCCGCCCAGGAAAGCCAGTTGATGGTGCCGATCATGGAGCGCAAGACACCCCAGGACGTCGCCCGCCAATGGCTGCGCGAGCATCCCGAGGATCTTCAGCGCTGGCTGGCGGGTGTCACGAGTTTCGATGGCAAGGAGGGCGTGGCGGCGGTGCAGGCCAGTCTCAAGAACTGAGGCGATTTTCCGGGCACTGATAACCCCTGTGGCGAGGGAACTTGCTCCCGCTTGAGTGCGCAGCGCTCACAAGATTCTTGGGGCGGCTGCGCCACCCAGCGGGAGCAAGCTCCCTCGCCACAAAAGCCTCGGAGCCACACCACGGCAAACCACGATGACCTACCCACTCTCCCAGGCAATGTCAGCCTTCATCGACAAAACCCTGAGCTTCACCAGCCCGGACGATAGCCTCGTCGCTTCGCGCAAGGCCTACAGCCAGATGTGCCGGGCGTTCACTCCACCTTGCCCGCCGACGCTGGCCATCGAGGATTTCGAACTGGCCGGCGTGGCGGTGCGGGCCTATTACCCGCAACGTGCGGCACCGCTCGCCGGCTGGCCATGCGTGCTTTACCTGCACGGTGGCGGTTGGGTCGTGGGGGATCTGGATTCCCATGACTTCATCTGCATGGAGCTGGCCGCTGAGCTGAGCGCGTGGGTGGTGGCGGTGGATTACCGGCTGGCCCCGGAGCATCCGTTTCCGGCCGGCTTCGAAGATTGCCTCGCGGTGTGGCGCCACTTGGCGGACGCCCCGTTCGCCATCGACCCCCGTCGCCGGCTGGTGGTCGGTGACAGCGCCGGCGGCAATCTCGCTGCCGCGTTATGCCTGGCCTTGCGCGATGCCGGGCAACCGTTGCCCTGGGCCCAGGTCTTGATTTATCCGGCGCTCGGTGGCCCTGCGGATCTGCCGTCGCGTCACGAGTGCTTCGATGCCCCGCTCCTGAGCAGTCGCGATCTGGAGCGCTATGAGGCGCTGTACCTGGGTGGCGCTCGTCCTTCGCCTTATGCCATGCCGTTACTCGCCGACAACCTGGACGGTTTGCCGCCAGCGCTGGTTGCCGTCGCGCAATGGGATCCACTGCGCGACGACGGCGTCCTTTATTGCGAGCGGCTGAACGCCGCAGGGGGAGACGCCGTGCTGTATGTCGGCAATGGGCTGGTCCACGGTTGCCTGCGTGGCCGGGGCCAGGTGCCGGAGGTCGATCAGATGTATCGCACGCTGCTGGCGTACCTGGCTGACATGCTTTGACTGCGTAGGGGACATGCTCATTAAGGTCATTCGGGTTTATGATGCCGGACGGCAGACTAAATAGAAGTCCCTACAGGGATGACTCGACCCCTTACGGAGCGCGCAATGCAGACTTTGTACCCGCAGATCAAACCCCATGCCCGGCACGATCTGGCTGTCGATGACACCCACACGCTCTATGTCGATGAAAGCGGTTCCCCAGAAGGCCTGCCAGTGGTGTTCATTCACGGCGGCCCGGGTGCCGGCTGCGATGCGCAGAGCCGTCGCTACTTCGATCCGAACCTGTACCGCATCGTCACCTTCGACCAGCGCGGTTGCGGTCGATCCACCCCCCACGCCAGCCTGGAAAACAACACCACCTGGGATCTGGTCGAAGACCTGGAGCGTATCCGCAAGCACCTGGGTATCGAGAAATGGGTGCTGTTCGGTGGTTCCTGGGGCTCGACCCTGGCCCTGGCCTACGCCCAGACCCATCCAGAGCGGGTGCATGGCCTGATCTTGCGTGGGATCTTTCTCTGCCGTCCGCAGGAAATCGAGTGGTTTTATCAGGCGGGTGCCAGTCGCCTGTTTCCCGACTACTGGCAGGACTACATCGCACCGATCCCGTTGGACGAGCGCGACGACCTGCTCAGCGCTTTCCACAAGCGCCTGACCGGCAACGACCAGATCGCCCAGATGCACGCGGCCAAGGCCTGGTCCACCTGGGAAGGTCGTACCGCCACCCTGCGTCCGAACCCGCTGGTGGTCGATCGCTTCTCCGAGCCGCAGCGGGCGCTGTCGATCGCCCGGATCGAATGCCACTACTTCACCAACAACGCTTTCCTCGAGCCCAACCAGTTGATTCGCGACATGGGCAAGATCGCCCATTTGCCAGGCGTCATCGTGCACGGCCGCTACGATGTGATCTGCCCGTTGGACAATGCCTGGGAACTGCATCAGAACTGGCCCAACAGTGAATTGCAGGTGATCCGCGACGCCGGCCACGCCGCCTCGGAGCCGGGGATTACCGACGCGTTGGTACGCGCCGCCGCGCAAATGGCCCGGCGCCTGCTCGACTTGCCGCCCGAAGAAGCATGAAGGGGCTGTTGCAACGGGTGCGCGGCGCCCGGGTCGAGGTGGCGGGCGAGATCGTCGGGGCTGTGGACCAGGGCTTGCTGGTGCTGGTGGCCGTCGAGCCCGGGGATACCCGGGCCAATGCCGACAAACTCCTGCACAAGCTGCTTAACTATCGAGTGTTCAGTGATACCGAGGGCAAGATGAACCTGTCCTTGGCGGATGTCGGTGGTGGATTGCTGCTGGTGTCGCAATTCACCCTGGCGGCGGACACCAAGAGCGGTCTGCGCCCGAGTTTTTCCACGGCTGCGCCTCCGGCCCTGGGCGAAGAATTGTTCAACTATTTGCTGAGTCAGGCGAAACAGGTGCATGGCACTGTGGCATCAGGTAGATTCGGCGCCGACATGCAGGTTCATCTGGTCAATGATGGCCCGGTAACCTTCCTGTTACAGTCCTGAAAGCGTTAGAAACATCTTTTCGGTTCTGTTTCGAGGTAAAACGGTGAGTTTTCTCGATAAATACTTTGCTACCCCTGATGCGTTGTCACGCGGGCTACTAGATAATCGCGCGCTACGGGGGATCAGCGTTCGCTGGTCCATTTGACTTAGGTAGAGAGTTGTCCTGGACCGTTTGGGGAATCATTTTGCCCCGTCGGAGTCGGAACAATGCTCGCCAACTTGGCAAGAGTGGTCAGCAGGAGCGGTTTTTCAGCACCGTTACCGTGCAGATACTTTATCTGGCCGTTGGTTTTTTGATCAGTTTTCGGCGAGGGTTGCTCGTGATTGTTAGTCCCTGTAATGCACCAAAAATGACGGCCAAACGGTTGAGAAGCGCCCTGGTAACGGGCTCGGCCCTGTTGTGCCTGCTCGGCGCGGGCCAACTGTGGGCATTCAGCCTGGATGATGTATCGGCGAAGGCACAAGAATTGGCCGGGCAGAAGTTCGAAGCCCCGCGCAGCAATTTGCCGAACGAATTCCGCGAAATGAAATTCGCCGATTATCAGAAAATTCGTTTCCGCACCGAAAAAGCAGAATGGGCCGACCAGAAGACCCCGTTCCGGCTGTCCTTCTATCACCAGGGCATGCATTTCGACACGCCGGTGAAGATCAACGAAATCACCGCGACCACCGTCGACGAGATCAAGTACGACCCGACACGTTTCGATTTCGGCGACGTGAAGTTCGATCCCAAGGCCACCGAACAGCTGGGCTACGCCGGTTTCCGCGTGTTGTACCCGATCAACAAGGCCGACAAGCAAGACGAAATCATGACCATGCTGGGCGCGAGTTATTTCCGCGTCATCGGCAAGGGCCAAGTCTATGGCTTGTCCGCTCGTGGCATGGCCATCGACACTGCGCTGCCATCCGGTGAAGAGTTCCCGCGCTTTCGCGAATTCTGGATCCAGCGTCCGAAACCGACCGACAAGCACCTGGTGATCTTCGCCCTGCTGGATTCGCCACGGGCCACTGGCGCCTATCGCCTGACCGTGCGTCCGGGCACCGACACCGTTGTCGACGTGAAATCACGGGTGTTCCTGCGTGATCGTGTCAACAAGCTGGGTATCGCCCCGTTGACCAGCATGTTCCTGTTCGGCGCCAACCAGCCGTCCAAGGTGCTGAACTACCGTCGTGAACTCCACGATTCCAGTGGCCTGTCCATCCATGCCGGCAACGGCGAGTGGATCTGGCGTCCGCTGAACAACCCGAAACACCTGGCCGTGAGCAACTTCTCGGTAGAAAACCCGCGTGGTTTCGGCCTGCTGCAGCGTGGTCGTGACTTCAGCCACTACGAAGACCTGGACGACCGTTACGAAAAACGTCCAAGCGCCTGGATCGAACCGAAAGGCGATTGGGGCAAAGGGACTGTCGATCTGGTGGAAATCCCGACCGCCGACGAAACCAACGACAACATCGTTGCGTTCTGGAGCCCGGAAAAACTGCCTGAGCCAGGCCAGCCACTGGACTTCGCCTACCGTCTGCACTGGACCCTCGACGAAGCCAACCTGCACTCGCCAGACAGCGCCTGGGTCAAGCAGACCCTGCGTTCGACCGGTGACGTGAAGCAGTCCAACCTGATCCGTCAACCGGACGGCAGCGTGGCCTACCTGGTGGATTTCGAAGGGCCGTCCCTGCAAGCGCTGCCTGAAGAGGCCGAGGTGCGCAGCCAGGTGAGCGTTGGCGACAACGCCGAGATCGTCGAGAACAGCGTGCGCTACAACCCTGAAACCAAGGGCTGGCGCCTGACGCTGCGCATGAAGATCAAGGACCCGAGCAAAGCGACCGAGATGCGTGCCGCATTGGTCAGGCCGCTTGTTCCTGTCGAGCTGCCAGCCACCGCGCATTCCGTGACCACGCTGGCCAAGGCCGACAAGGTCGCCAAGCAGCAGAGCGAAAAAGAGCAAGCCAACGAGCAGGCCGGCGAGCAGAAAGAGGCCAAGGCCGTCAAGTCGTCCACCGCTGCCGCCGAGCCGACCCCAACCCCACAGGAACCGGAGCAGACTGAACAAGTCCTGACCGAGACCTGGAGCTACCAGTTGCCTGCCGATGAGTAATACGTCCGTACAACCAGAATCTCTCAGTGAGTATCTGGCCCATTTGCCGATGACCGACGAGCAGCGCGCCGAGCTGGCGGGCTGCACGTCATTCAGCGAATTGCACAAGCGCCTGGCTTCTTCGACATTCGACGCACCCAACGAGGCGGCGCAAGCCTCGGTGGGCCGTCGCCTGACGCTAAGCACTGCCGAGGAACTCGAGGACGCCGAAATGCTGGCCCTCGATGCCAACGGCCGGGTGTGCTTGAAGGCGACGCCGCCGATTCGCCGGACCAAGGTCGTGCCGGAACCGTGGCGCACCAATATTCTGGTGCGCGGCTGGCGGCGCCTGACCGGGCGTACCAACCCGCCGAAGCCGCCCAAGGATGAGCGCGTGCTGCCCCATGCACGCTGGCGTACCGTGGGTTCGATCCGCCGTTACATCCTGCTGATCCTGATGCTCGGCCAGACCATCGTTGCCGGTTGGTACATGAAAGGCATCATGCCGTACCAGGGCTGGTCGCTGGTGGATCTGGACGAAGTCTTGCACCAACCGCTGCTGCAGACGGCCACGCAAGTGCTGCCGTATGCGTTGCAGACCAGCATCCTGATTCTGTTCGGGATCCTGTTCTGCTGGGTGTCGGCGGGTTTCTGGACCGCGCTGATGGGCTTTCTCGAATTGCTCACCGGCCATGACAAATACCGCATCTCCGGCGCCAGCGCCGGCAACGAGCCCATTCCCAAGGACGCCCGCACTGCGCTGGTGATGCCGATCTGCAACGAAGACGTGCCGCGGGTATTCGCCGGTTTGCGCGCGACCTTCGAGTCGGTGGCCGCCACCGGTGACCTGGATCGCTTCGACTTCTTCGTGCTCAGCGACAGTAACGAGACCGATATTTGCGTGGCCGAACAGCAGGCCTGGCTGGATGTCTGCCGTGAAGCCGGGGGCTTCGGCAAGATCTTCTACCGCCGTCGTCGCCGTCGTGTGAAACGCAAGAGCGGTAACCTCGACGACTTCTGCCGTCGTTGGGGCAGTGACTACAAGTACATGGTCGTGCTCGACGCGGACTCGGTGATGAGCGGCGAATGCCTGACCAGCCTGGTGCGCCTGATGGAAGCCACGCCGGACGCCGGCATCATCCAGACCGCGCCGCGGGCCTCGGGCATGGACACGCTGTATGCGCGCATGCAGCAGTTCGCCACGCGGGTGTACGGTCCGTTGTTCACCGCCGGTTTGCACTTCTGGCAGTTGGGCGAATCCCACTACTGGGGCCACAACGCGATCATCCGCATGAAACCGTTCATCGAGCACTGCGCCCTGGCGCCGTTGCCCGGTAAAGGCGCGTTCGCCGGTGCCATCCTGTCCCACGATTTCGTCGAAGCCGCGCTGATGCGCCGTGCCGGCTGGGGCGTGTGGATTGCCTATGACCTGCCGGGCAGCTACGAAGAGCTGCCACCGAACCTGCTGGACGAACTCAAGCGTGACCGTCGCTGGTGCCACGGCAACCTGATGAACTTCCGGCTGTTCCTGGTCAAGGGCATGCACCCGGTGCACCGTGCAGTGTTCCTGACCGGTGTGATGTCCTACCTGTCGGCGCCGCTGTGGTTCTTCTTCCTGGTGCTGTCCACCGCGCTGCTGGCGGTGAACACATTGATGGAGCCGCAGTACTTCCTCGAGCCACGCCAGCTTTATCCGTTGTGGCCACAATGGCACCCGGAAAAAGCTATCGCGCTGTTCTCGACGACCATCGTGCTGCTGTTCCTGCCCAAGTTGTTGAGTATCGTGCTGATCTGGGCCAAGGGCGCGAAGGCGTTCGGTGGCAAGTTCAAGGTGACGTTGTCCATGCTGCTGGAGATGCTGTTCTCCATGCTGCTGGCGCCGGTGCGAATGATCTTCCACACCCGTTTCGTGCTCGCCGCGTTCCTGGGCTGGGCCGCGACCTGGAACTCGCCGCAACGTGACGACGACTCCACGCCATGGAGCGAAGCGGTCAAGCGCCACGGCCCGCAGACTTTGCTGGGCTTCTTCTGGGCCTTGCTGGTGATCTGGCTGAACCCGAGCTTCCTCTGGTGGCTGGTGCCGATCGTGGGTTCGCTGATGCTGTCGATCCCGGTGTCGGTGATCTCCAGCCGCGTGGGCCTGGGCTTGAAGTCCCGTGATGAAAGCCTGTTCCTGATTCCTGAGGAATACGCACCGCCGCAGGAGCTGCTGTCGACGGACCAGTACACCCATGAGAACCGTTGGCATGCACTGAACGACGGTTTCATCCGGGCGGTGGTCGATCCACAACAGAACGCCTTGGCGTATGCGCTGGCGACCTCCCGTCACGGCAAGGCCGAGCCGATCGAATGGCTGCGTGTCGAACGCGTTCGTCACGCCCTGAAGGTCGGTCCTGCCGGTCTCAGCAATGCCGAGCGACTGGCCCTGCTGAGCGATCCGGTGGCCTTGTCTCGCCTGCACGAGCAGGTCTGGAGCGAGGCGCATCCCGAGTGGCTGGCGGCATGGCGTGAGTCGGTCAAGGCCGACCCTCATGCACCGCTGCTACCGCTACAGCCGGTGAGCGTGCAGCCTCAAGTGGCCTGATACGCAAAAAGCCCCGCTTCTGAAAGGAAGCGGGGCTTTTTGTTGGGCGCTGTTTCAGTAGGTGAACACCGCTCGTGGTGAGGTCAGGGTTGTGTGTTGACGTTGTCCAGTGCCCGATTTGCCAGCAAGCCACTCAGTTCGATCAGTTGCTGGATGCCAAGGGCAACATGGCGTCGTGAGCCTTTCAGGTCGAACGCCAGGTCGCTGACCATGGCATCGGCTGAGGCCAGGGTTTCGCTGAGGTTGGCCAGGAGGCTTTCGGTGTCGATGCCGTCGACGATGGTGAAGAGCTGGCCTGGCGACGGTTTATTCTCGGATTTGGCCTGTTTGGGGTTCAGTAGCCTTGGGATGACGGATCTTGGGAGTGGGGATTTTGTGTGTATATCCGTTATTTGGGTAACGGCTGCTTAGGGTTCCGCCCTTACGGCGGGTCACTTTCGAAAAGCGCGAAAGTAACCAAAGCGCTTCATGCCCCACCACTCGGCACCTCGCCTAGGCTCGGTGTGCCCGAACGCAGGCATTGCTCCGTGGGCCCGCCGCGAAGGGCCATCCATGGCCCAGCGCGGCTCTCCCGGCATCCATGCCGGGATGCCCACTCCACAATGCCTGCGTTCGGCCAGCGTGGTTAACGGGGCGCCGAGATCAACGTCCGACGCGAGGCGGCCTTATAGCCGACCTGGTTCATCCAGTCGTACTCCGATCCAATTGTGGGAGCGAGCCTGCTCGCGAAGACGGCGGCACATTCAGCATCGATGCAAGCAGACCCACCGCCATCGCGAGCAAGCTCGGCTCCCACAGGGCTCGGCGGTGGACACTGATCCTATGAGCGACCAAAAATCTGTGTGGGAGCAAAGCTTGCTCGCGAGGCGGCCGGATAGACGACCTGCTCTTACGGGTGTACCCAATCCAATTGTGGGAGCGAGCCTGCTCGCGAAGGCGGCGCTACATTCAGCATCGATGCAAGCAGGCCCACCGCTATCGCGAGCAAGCTCGGCTCCCACAGGGCTCGGCGGTGGACACTGATCCTATGAGCGACCAAAAATCTGTGTGGGAGCAAAGCTTGCTCGCGAGGCGGCCGGATAGACGACCTGCTCTTACGGGTGTACCCAATCCAATTGTGGGAGCGAGCCTGCTCGCGAAGGCGGCGCTACATTCAGCATCGATGCAAGCAGGCCCACCGCTATCGCGAGCAAGCTTGAACTGGTCAAGTAATCCCGGACACCGATTACGGTGTTTATGCCGCTTTTTGCTCCATGGCTATTGGCGACAGGTAGTTGTTGTAGCTGTGGAGCCTGGTGCGGTTGTAGTACATGAAGAAACGCACCATGTCCGTTTTTGCCTCCTCGATCAGGCTGTAGCCGTTGCGAGGTACCCACTCTGACTTCAGTGTGCCGAAAAAACGCTCTATTGGAGCGTTGTCCCAGCACTGTCCCCGATGACTCATGCTTTGCACAATGCCGTGGCGGGTCAGTTCTTCTTGAAACTTGCGACTGGTGTACTGACATCCTTGGTCTGAGTGAAACATCAGCCCTGGAGGACACGTTCGTACAGCTGTCGCCATGCGTAGCGCTTTGCTGACTAGGTTGGCCTCATTAACCAGAGAAAAAGCCCAACCAATAACCCTGCGAGCAAACAAATCGATCACGATGGCCAGATGAATCCAGCGTTTACCCACCATCAGGCTGGTAACGTCGCCACACCAAACCTGATCGATTGCAGTCGGTTTGAAGTTGCGTTTGAGCCGATTAGGCGCGACAAATGCCTCCACGCCTTTGGATCTAAATGGATGCGGCTGGCGTTGTTTACTGACAATGTTGGCTTCCCTCATCAGCGCTCTGACCAGGCTTCTTCCCGCTGCAATATTTTGCGATTTCAGGCCCTTGCTGATCATCCTGGAGCCCATGGCTTCGCGACTTTCACTGTGCAGTTCAACGACTTTCAGCCTGAGTTCTTCACGTCTGATCCGCGGCTTGGATCGCCGCTGAATCCACTCATAAAAGCTGCTGCGCTTCACGCCGAAAACACGACACACCACGGCCGTCGGAAATGACTCTCTTAGCTCTGCGATCATCGGAAACGATCGGGATCCGACATCAAGAGAGCGGTAGCCTTTTTTAGGATTTCAGCTTCCATCTCCATGCGCTTGATCTTGGCTTTTAGCTCCTGGATCTGGCGCTGATCGTCAGTAATCGCCTTGGTGCCTTTAACTGGCTGGCCCTCGCGTTCCTTACGAACCTGATCAACCCAGCGCCGTAAAGCGGTGGGTCCGATGTCCAGAGATGCACAAACTTCTGGTACCGGGCAGTTATCATCAAGCACCATGCTGGCAGCATGCAGCTTGAACTCGCGGGTATAGACCTTTCTTTCGTTCATGGAACCTCCAAGTTGGCGAAATCATATCGCCCTTAAGAGGTGTCCGGAATTATTAGGCCAGTTCAGCTCGGCTCCCACAGGGCTCGGCGGTGGACACTGATCCTGTAAACGACCAAAAATCTGTGTGGGAGCCAAGCTTGCTCGCGAGGCGGCCGGATAGCCGACCTGCTCTTACGGGTGTACCCAATCCAATTGTGGGAGCGGGCTTGCTCGCGAAGACGGCGGTACATTCAGCATGGATGCACGCAGACCCACCGCTATCGCGAGCAAGCTCGGCTCCCACAGGGCTCGGCGGTGGACACTGATCCTATGAGCGACCAAAAATCTGTGTGGGAGCAAAGCTTGCTCGCGAGGCGGCCGGATAGACGACCTGCTCTTACGGGTGTACCCAATCCAATTGTGGGAGCGAGCCTGCTCGCGAAGGCGGCGCTACATTCAGCATCGATGCAAGCAGGCCCACCGCTATCGCGAGCAAGCTCGGCTCCCACAGGGCTCGGCGGTGGGCATGAATACTGTGTCCACTGAAGAGCACGGGTATCCCCACACCCAAGTTAAACCCGGAACCGCCCAACCAACGTCTGTAAATGAACCCCCAACCGCGCCAACTCGGCACTGGAGGCCGCAGTCTCTTCACTGGACGACGCCGTCTGCTCCGACACATCACGCACATTCAGTACGCTACGGTTGATCTCCTCAGCCACCGCACTCTGTTGCTCGGCCGCAGCCGCGATCTGCTGGTTCATCGATTGGATCGCCGAAACCGTGCGAGTGATGTTCTCCAACGAGCCTCCCGCGCGACGGGTCAGTTCGACGCTGCTGTCGGTCAGGCTGCGGCTGTTGTCCATGATGGTCGCGACCTGTTCAGTACCGGCTTGCAGGCCCACGATCAGTTCTTCGATCTCTTCCGTGGACTTCTGGGTGCGCTGGGCCAGGCTGCGGACTTCGTCGGCCACCACCGCGAAACCACGCCCGGCTTCGCCGGCGCGGGCCGCTTCGATGGCCGCGTTGAGGGCCAGCAGGTTGGTTTGCTGGGCCACGGACTTGATCACGTCCAGGACGCTGCCGATCTTGTCGCTTTCACGTTTCAAATCGCCCATGGCTGCGGTGGAGTTGCCCACTTCCTTGGCCAGCCGTTCGATCTGAGCGATGGCTTCGCCGACGACCTTGTCGCCTTCACGAGCCTGCTGATCGGCTGCGACGGCCGCTTCGGAGGCTTCCTCGGCGTTGCGCGCGACTTCCTGCACCGTGGCGGTCATTTCGTGCATGGCGGTGGCGACCTGATCGGTTTCCACTTTTTGGCTGTTGACCCCGGCGCTGGTCTGCTCGGTCACGGCTGAAAGCTGTTCGGCGGCACTGGCGATCTGGGTAACGCCTTCGCTGATGCCGCCGATCAATTGCCGCAGGCCCACGGTCATGCTTTGCATGGCGCGTTGCAGTTGGCCCAGTTCGTCGCGACGGTCAGAGGTGAGGTTGTGGGTCAGGTCGCCAGCAGCCACGCGCTCGGCAACCTTCAAGGTCTCGCCGAGCGGGCCCACGATCTGCCGGGTGATGAACAGCGCGGCGATCACGCCAAACAGCAGCGCCAGGGCGGCCGCTACGATCAGGACCATCTTGGCTTGGGCGGCGTCGCGGTCACGCACGGCTGTCTGGGACACGGTCAGCTTCTGGCTGGCATCCATCAGTATCTGACCCTGCTCGCTCATGCGCTGGAGGGCAGCGGCGTTGTCGATTTGCGAGTCGCGGAACTGGGCGACCGCCGCGCGATAGAGGTTGAACGAGTCGCTGGCCTGCTGCAGGTTGGCTGCGTGTTCCTGGGGCAACTGGTCTGGCAGGCGCGCAAGCAGTTTGAGGACGGCGTCGATGGCATCGAGGGCGGGTTGCTGGGCGTCGCTCTTGCCGCTGTAGGTGTAGCCGCGGACCTGGTAACGGGCTTGCTGGATGGCCTTGCTCAGGGTGACCACGCTGTTGAACGACGTGACGTCGCCGGCTTGCAGCATCAACTTTTCAACTTCGGCGACGCGGGCCACGGCGTTGTCGGCGCTGGCACCGAGTTTACTGCGTGCATCTTCGCGGCTTACGGTAGCGCGGGTCATCTGGGCGAAGGCGCCTTTGTATTCGGCGACGGCGGCCAATTGCTTGTCGATCAGCGCGACGTCGGCCGGCTGTTCGATCAACTCGCGAGCGGTTTTCAGCCCGGCCTCGAGCTTGCCAAGCAGATCGTTGACCGCTTGCGGTCCTTTCTCGCCCCGCGTGGTGTTGTAGTCGATGCTGGCCAGGTTCAAGTCTTTGCTCAAGTCGTTGAGACTGGCAATGAACCCCAATTTATCGCCCCGGCTGATGACATTGCCCAGGCTGGACCAGCCGGTGAATGCGATCATCAAGGTGAGGAACAACACCAAGCCGAAGCCTGCGCCGAGTTTGCGATTGACGCTTACATTTCCCAGACCCTGGGCAAGCCACCGGAACATGCTGATACTCCCTGGAGCGTTGAATTGGTTTTATGGATCTGTATCGGCGGCTTTGGAGGGATCTGTAGAAAATAGGCGCTGGGTGCTCCCTCGCCACAAGGATCATGTGCCTGTGTGAGTGTTGCCGGGTCAGAACAACCGGGCAAGCAGCGCCGTAACCGCAGTCTCGACCCGCAGGATTCGTTCGCCCATTTGAACCGGTTGCAGGCCGGCCTTGCCCAGCAGGTCGATCTCGTAGGGAATCCAACCGCCTTCGGGGCCGATGGCCAAGGTCACCGGTTCTATCAGCGCTCGCGGGCAGGGCGGGTGGTTGCCAGGGTGGCCGACCAGGCCGAGGGTGCCATTCGCGATGGCCGGCAGGCGGTCCTCGACGAAGGGTTTGAAGCGTTTTTCGATGATGATCTCTGGCAGCACGCTGTCCCGGGCTTGTTCCAGGCCCAGGATCAGTTGCTCGCGGATGGCCTCGGGCTCCAGGAACGGCGTCTGCCAAAAGCTCTTTTCCACGCGATAGCTGTTGACCAGCACTACCCGCGGCACGCCCATGGTGGCGACCGTCTGGAACACTCGCCTGAGCATTTTCGGACGCGGCAGCGCCAGCACCAGGGTCAACGGCAACTTGGCCGGCGGCGGCTGGTCGAGGGTCACTTGCAGTTCGGCCTCGCGAGCTTCCAGGCGCAGCACCTGGGCCGAGCCCATCAACCCACCGATGCGCCCGACCCGCAGGCTGTCCCCGACGGCACTGCGATGGACTTCCTGCATGTGGGTCAACCGGCGATCGCTGAGGATGACGCGGTCAGGCCCGATGAAATCGGCCTCTTCGAGCAGCAGCAGGTTCACGCTTGGGTCGCTGGCGGCTGGTCGTTGTGGTCATCGACCGGCTGGTCCTCGGGTTCTTCTTCCCGGCGCTTGCGCACCAGCCCACCGAACAGGATGCCGATCTCGAACAGCAGCCACATCGGCACCGCCAGCAGGGTCTGGGAGAAAATGTCCGGCGGGGTCAGGATCATGCCGACCACGAAGCAGCCGATGATCACGTAGGGGCGGATCTTCTTCAGGTAGGCCACGTCGACCACGCCGATCCACACCAGCAGTACCACGGCCACGGGGATTTCGAACGCCACGCCGAAGGCGAAGAACAGCGTCATGACGAAATCCAGGTAGCTGCTGATGTCGGTCATCATCTCCACGCCCGCCGGGGTGGCGGCGGCGAAGAACTTGAAGATCAGCGGGAACACCAGGTAATAGGCGAAGGCCATGCCGGTGTAGAACAGCAGGATGCTGGACACCAGCAGCGGCACGGCGATGCGCTTTTCATGCTTGTACAGGCCCGGTGCGATGAAGCCCCAGATCTGGTGCAGGATCACCGGGATCGCCAGGAACAGCGAGACCATCATCGTCAGCTTCAATGGCGTCAGGAACGGCGACGACACGTCGGTGGCGATCATTGTCGCGCCTACCGGCAGGTACTGGCGCAGTGGCGTGGAGACGAAGGTGTAGATCTGCTGGGTGAAGGAAAACAGCCCGGCGAAGATGATGAACACCGCCGCGACGCAACGCAGCAGGCGGGTGCGCAACTCGGTGAGGTGCGATACCAGCGGCATCGGCTGGTCGTTTTCAGGGATATCGCTCATGGGGCTCGCGGCGGCAAAGTAGGATCGTTAGGCGCAGGGGCAGCGGGGGGCGCTGTATCCGCGACCGTCGGTGTCACTGGCGCCGGTTCAGTCACCAGTGCGCCACCTTCTGGCACTTGGGGAGCCACCGTCGGCTCGGCCTCAGGCTGAACTGGCGTCGGTTCCTGCTGGGTGGGCGTGAAGATTTTCCGCGCCTCCTGCTCCAGGGACAGAATGTGTTCGTTGTGCAGTTGCCGACGGATGTCGTCGGCACCGATTTCACGTTCAACTTCCTGTTTGATCGCATTGAAGCTGCGCTTCAGGCGCCCGATCCAGAGACCGGCGGTGCGCGCGGCCCCCGGCAGGCGCTCGGGGCCCAGTACCAGCAGGGCGACGAGGCCGACGAGCAGCAGTTCAGTGAAGCTGATACCAAACATTAGTCAGTGCTCACGAGTCTTTGCGGATGGGCTCTTCGACTTTTTGGGCCTGCACGTCGATGGTATTCGGCGCATTCACAGGCTGGGTGGCCTGTGGGTGTACCGGTTGGGTCGGTTGTGCGGGCTGAGCCTGGTTTGTCGTCGGATCGGCCGGTTTCTCGTCATCGTTCATGGCCTTGCGAAAACCCTTGATCGACTCGCCGACATCGGTGCCGAGGTTCTTCAGTTTCTTGGTGCCGAACACCAGCACCACGACGACCAGGATGACGACCCAGTGTTTCCAGTCAAAGATACCCATGTGGCTACTCCTCTCAAAAATGGATCAGGCGGACGGGCGCGAGGCTTTCTCGACGTGCCCGGACAGACCGAAGCGACGGTCCAGTTCATCCAGTACGGCCTGCGGATGCTGCCCCAGTTGGGCCAACATGACCAGGCTGTGGAACCACAGGTCGGCGGTCTCGTAGATCACGTCGCTGCAGTCGCCGCTGATGGCGGCGTCCTTGGCGGCGATGATGGTCTCGACGGATTCTTCGCCGACTTTTTCCAGAATCTTGTTCAAGCCCTTGTGGTACAGGCTGGCGACATAGGAACTGTCGGCCGCGGCGCCCTTGCGCTCTTCCAGCACCTGGGCCAGGCGGGTCAGGGTGTCACTCATGGGTATGTCCTGAATAAATGGCATGCGGGTCCTTGAGCACCGGGTCGACGGTTTTCCAGTCGCCGTTCTCGAAGACGCGATAGAAGCAGCTTTGACGGCCGGTGTGGCAGGCAATCTCACCGACCTGCTCGACCATCAGGATGATGACGTCGCCGTCGCAGTCCAGGCGCATCTCATGCAGATGTTGCACATGCCCGGACTCTTCACCCTTGCGCCACAGCTTGCCACGGGAACGTGACCAATAGATGGCTCGGTTCTCGGCGGCGGTCAGGGCCAGTGCTTCACGGTTCATCCAGGCCATCATCAATACGCGCCCGGTCTTGTGGTCCTGGGCGATGGCCGGCACCAGGCCGTCAGCGTCCCACTTGATCTCGTCCTGCCAGTTTTTCATCGTTGACTCCGACCATGGGCCGCGCACCTGACGTCGGCGGGCCCAGCGTTGAAACAGTGTGCCAGCGCGAACCGGTGCTGGCTATCGGCGAACGACCAGATACAGACCGACCGCCATCATGATACCGGCCGGCCAGTGACCCAGTTGGCTCAACGGCCCGCCGGTCGCCAGCACTGCGCCGCCGCCCAGGTGAGCCGCGCCAAGCAGGCGCAACAGCCAATCGTCCTTGCGTCGGTGCCACGGTGGCGCCGGGTCGTGGGCGTGGGGTTGGGACATGCGTTCGAGCAGGTCGCGGGTCATGTTGGCCAGGTGCGGGATCTGCTCGAACTGGCTCTGCACGTTGCCCAGCAAGGCGCGCGGGCTGACACGCTCGCGCATCCAGCGTTCGAGGAACGGTTGGGCGGTGTTCCACAGGTCGAGGTCCGGGTACAGCTGGCGACCGAGGCCTTCGATGTTCAACAGGGTTTTCTGCAACAGCACCAACTGGGGCTGGACCTCCATGTTGAAGCGTCGCGCGGTCTGGAACAGGCGCATCAGTACCTGGCCGAAGGAAATATCTTTTAACGGTTTTTCGAAGATCGGTTCGCACACGGTACGGATCGCCGCTTCGAATTCGTTGAGCTTGGTCTCGGCCGGCACCCAGCCCGAATCGATGTGCAGTTGGGCGACACGGCGGTAATCACGCTTGAAGAAGGCGAACAGGTTGCGGGCCAGGTAGTCCTGGTCCTCGGGAGTCAGGCTGCCGACGATGCCGCAGTCGATGGCGATGTATTGCGGGCTCCACGGTTGCACGGTGCTGACGAAGATGTTGCCCGGGTGCATGTCGGCGTGGAAGAAACTGTCGCGGAACACCTGGGTGAAGAAGATTTCCACGCCGCGCTCGGCCAGCAGTTTCATGTCGGTGCGCTGGTCGGCCAGGGTCGCCAGGTCTGTCACCTGGATGCCGTAGATGCGCTCCATCACCAGTACTTTCGGCCGGCACCAGTCCCAATAGACCTGCGGCACATAGAGCAGCGGCGAGCCTTCGAAGTTGCGGCGCAGCTGGCTGGCGTTGGCAGCCTCGCGCAGCAGGTCGAGTTCGTCGTAGATGGTTTTTTCGTAGTCCTGGACCACGTCCACCGGGTGCAGCAGGCGGGCATCGGCCGACAACCGTTCGGCGGCGCGGGCGAGGATGAACAGCCACGCCAGGTCCTGGGCGATGATGGGCTTGAGGCCCGGGCGGATGACCTTGACCACCACCTCTTCGCCGCTCTTGAGCTGGGCGGCGTGAACCTGGGCCACGGAGGCCGAGGCCAGGGGCTCGACGTCGAAACGGCTGAACACTTCGCTGATCTTCTTGCCCAGTTGTTCCTCGATCAGCGCCACCGACAGCTTGGAATCGAACGGCGGCACGCGGTCTTGCAACAGCATCAGTTCATCGGCGATGTCTTCGGGCAGCAGGTCGCGACGGGTCGAGAGGATCTGCCCGAACTTGATGAAGATCGGTCCCAGGTCCTGCAAGGCCAGGCGCAGGCGGGCGCCACGCGTCAGGTCCAGGGTTCGTCGGGGAACCAGCGCCACGGCAGCACGAAGCGCAGCGCCAGGAGAAACCAGGGCAGCGGCAGGGCGAACAGCAGGTCATCGAGGCGGTAGCGGATCACGACGCGCTGGATGCGCAACAAACGGCGGACGGCAAGCAGCTTCATGCGTTATCGCTTGGTTTCAAGGGATCGGGAAAGGCGCTCGAAACGCGCCTCGAGACGTTCCAGGTCAAGCTTGACCTGGTCCAGTTCATCAAAACGGGCCTGGGCCTCGCGTTGGCCTACGAGGGTACGCGATTCTTCGGCCAGGTATTCACTCAGATTCTGTCCCAGGCTGGCGAAGCCCTGGCCATACCAGCGACGGCGGCTGTGCAAATGGCCGCTGAGCAACTGGGTCGCCACCGGGCCGATCCAACGGGACACTTCGTACTCCCAGTCCAGCTCCAGGTCCTGGAGAATCGCCGCCAGCTCCAGCAGCACGCCACTGTCGCCGTCGAGCTCGACTTCGGGGCTGTGCAGCACCGCGCTCTTGTCCTTGCCCAGGGCCAGGTTCAGCAGGCTCGCGGCAGGGGCGCGCAGGGTGCAATCCGCTTCGGCTTCCCAGTGGGCGGCGAGCATCAGGCCTTCGTCGCTGGGCAGGATGAACAACTGCAACGCCGGGCTGCGGCAGTCGACGGCGATCACCTTACCGCTCAAGTGCGCCAGGCGCGCGAGCGCCGTGCTGTCCAGGCGCAGTACCCGGTTGATGCCGAGTTCGACACTGGCGAGCAGGCCGGTGAGCAACATCAGGGCTTGATACCGCGGTGCAGGGCGACGATACCGGCGGTCATGTTGTGGTAGGTCACGCGGTCGAAACCGGCCTCGACCATCATCGACTTCAGGGTTTCCTGGTTCGGGTGCATGCGGATCGATTCGGCCAGGTAGCGATAGCTTTCCGAGTCATTGGTGATCAGCTTGCCCATCAGCGGCATGAAGGCGAACGAGTAGGCGTCATAGGCCTTGGACATCAGCGCGTTGGTCGGCTTGGAGAACTCCAGCACCAGCAGGCGGCCGCCGGGCTTGAGCACGCGCAGCATCGAGCGCAGGGCATCTTCCTTGTGGGTGACGTTGCGCAGGCCGAAGGCGATGGTCACGCAGTCGAAATGGTTGTCGGGGAACGGCAGCTTTTCGGCGTCGGCCTGGACGAACTCGACATTGCCGGCCACCCCCAGGTCCAGCAGGCGGTCGCGGCCGACCTTGAGCATGGATTCGTTGATGTCGGCCAGCACCACCTGGCCGGTCGGCCCGACGATGTGGGAAAACTTCTTCGTCAGGTCACCCGTGCCGCCAGCGATGTCCAGCACGCGATTGCCGCTGCGCACGCCCGACAGCTCGATCGCGAAACGCTTCCACAGGCGGTGCATGCCGCCCGAGAGCAGGTCGTTCATCAAGTCGTACTTGGCGGCTACGGAGTGGAAAACCTCAGCGACTTTTTCCGCTTTCTGGCTTTCCGGCACGTTCTTGAAGCCGAAGTGAGTGGTGGGTTCGGCATCGCTGCCTTTGCGCTGATCAGTCATATCGCGGTCACCAAAAAAGAATGCGGGACATTCTAATCCCGGTGGAGGGCTTTGTCTTGGCAAGGCTGAAGGTAAGATGGGCGACCGCCGGGACGTTTTGACGCAGCCAGGGTCTGAAACGTTCAGGCAAGTCCCGATAAAACAGGAGTCACCCGATGGCCCGTATAACTGTTGAGCGTGCCCATGGCCTGGGCAAGGAAGCGGCGCGAGAGAAAGCCGACAAGCTGGCGCAGAAGTTGTCCGACAGCTATGGCCTGGAGCCGCAGTGGGTGGGCGACACCCTGAAACTCAAGCGTTCCGGGGTCAAGGGCGAAGTGCATGTGGGCGAGGATTCGATCCGCGTCGACGTGGAACTGGGCATGTTGATGTCGGCCATGAGCGGCACGATCAAGACGGAAATTGAAAAGGCGTTGGACAAGGCGTTGGCTTGATCGACCGAAAGGGAGGTGAACGCAAAGTTGAAATTCACCACCCCACCCTGTGGGAGCGAGCTTGCTCGCGATTGCATTGTTTCAGTCACATCAAGGTTGGCTGACACTCCGCCATCGCGAGCAAGCTCGCTCCCACCGGGATAGTCATCGCCCTCAGGTTTTGTGTCAGTTGTTAGGGTGCCGTTTCTAATTATTGTCACTACTTTGTGCCTGAGCCCGTCCATGTGCGGGCAGTTCCTCAAACCTTTTTTCGAGTGAGGTGCACCATGGCCAAAGTTATTCTGAAGAAAAAAACCGACGTTGAATCTTCCACGCTCAGCGACGTGAAAACGTACGCGCGCAAGATCTGGCTGGCTGGCCTGGGCGCCTACACGAAGGTCGGCCAGGAAGGCAGCGGGTACTTCCAGGAGTTGGTAAAGGCTGGCGAAGTTATTGAAACCAAAGGCAAAAAGAAAATTGCCGGGAAACTTGAAGCGGCCAACAGCGAATTGATTGAAGCCAAGAGTGACGTCAATACTTTCAAGGCCCGGGTTGAAGTACAACTCGATAAAGTCGAGAAGGTATTCGATGCTCGTGTTGCAAGTGCCTTGAATCGTATCGGCATTCCGTCTAAACATGACGTTGAGGCACTCTCTGCTAAGCTCGATGAGCTGACAGCATTGCTCGAACGTGTCGCGCGTAAACATTAAGGAGAACGGGATGGCTGGCAAAAAAATCACAGAAAAAGAGGGCAGCTCGTGGGCCGGGAAGATTGAAAAATATTCCCGCAAAATCTGGCTTGCTGGTTTAGGCGTGTACTCGAAGATCGACACTGACGGCAGCAAGCTCTTCGAGTCCCTGGTTAAGGACGGCGAAAAGGCCGAAAAACTCACCAAGACGGCGGTCGGCAAACAGGTCGATGCCGCCAAGGACTCTGCCGAGTCCGCCAAGTCGCGCATCGGCGGCGTGAAGGATCGGGCACTGGGTAAATGGGACGAACTGGAAGGGGCTTTCGACAAGCGCCTGAACAGCGCGATCTCGCGCCTGGGCGTGCCGAGCCGTAATGAAGTCAAGGCGCTGCACAGCAAGGTCGACACCCTGACCAAGCAGATCGAAAAACTCACCGGCGCCAAAGTCGCACCCGTGGCGACCAAGACGGCGGCGGCCAAACCGGCCGCTAAAACGGCAGCCAAACCACTGGTCAAGGCTGCGGCAAAACCCGCCGCCAAACCCGCGGCGAAAGCAGCGGCCAAGCCTGCGGCTAAAACCGCAGCGGCCAAACCTGCTGCCAAGGCTGCGGCCAAACCGGTAGCGGCGAAAGCGGCAGCCAAGCCCGCCGCGAAACCAGCTGCCAAGCCAGCGACCAAGACGGCTGCAGCTAAACCCGCAGCGGCCAAGCCAGCGGCTAAGCCTGCAGCCAAGCCAGCGGCAAAAGCGGCGGCCAAACCCGCTGCGGCGAAAAAGCCTGCCGTGAAAAAACCGGCCGCGCCAAAAGCTGCCGCACCCAAGGCGCCAACCGCGGCCGCCAAACCGGCAACCCCGACGAGCACGGCGAACTCCGCCGCCGCTCCGACTCCGGTCGCCACTCCAGCACCAGCGGCGGCTCCAACGACGCCTTCCACCCAGTCCTGATTCTGCGGGACATGCAAAAACGCCCGGCCTGTGAAGGTCGGGCGTTTTTGTTTGTACGCGGGTCAATCTCGAACCTTGAAATCACCCGGAAAACAATGTGGGAGCGAGCTTGCTCGCGATAGCGGTGGGTCAGCAGTATTGATCTTGACTGATACACCGCTATCGCGAGCAAGCTCGCTCCCACAATGGATCTTCCACTGCTGGTCGTCAGTCGTGCTCTTCCAGGTACCGCAACGCCAGTCGCTCCGTCGCCACCTTGGTCGCGGGCGGCAGGTGTGGTGCCACCAGCATCATGATCTGGTAGACCACCAGTCGAACCTCGCCCTCGCGGTCCAGGATCCGCTGGTAGTCCAGGGAGAACAGCAACGTCATGGTGATCTGCTCCACCAGTTGCCCCAGGGCCTGGGTATCGCTGACCAGCAGATCCTGGGCCTTGAGCTGCGCCAGCAGTGAGGCGAGGGTTCGCTTCAGGGCATTGAGCAATTGACGGATGCCCTTGGCCAGCTTCGGCAGGCGCCCGGCCAGGTTCGACAGGTCCTGGAACAGAAACCGGTACTGGGCCAGGCGCTCGACGATCAAGTGCAGGAACAGCCAGTAGTCTTCCGGCGCCAACTGCGCATCCGCCGGTGGGTCCAGCAGCGGTGCCAGTTCGCTCTGGAAGCGCTCGAACAACCCGAGGATCAGCGGTTCCTTGCCATGGAAGTGGTAGTAGAGGTTGCCTGGGCTGATGCCCATTTCGTTGGCAACTTCCATCGTGGATACGTTCGGTTCGCCCTTTTCGTTGAATAATTGCAGGGCGCATTCAAGGATGCGGTCGCGGGTTTTCATCCGGTCTTCTTAATGATCGAGTCATGCCACGGCCAATCGCCTGGCCGTGGGGTAGGGCCTTCAGCGCACGCGAACATAGGTGCCGGGGGCGGCGTCCAGAGGCGGGTAGTTCGCGTTGCCCAAGGTCATCTGGGTTTCGTGCTGGGCGCCGGAGCGCTCCTGGATCCAGCCCAGCCATTGCGTCCACCAACTCCCTTCGACGTGGGCGGCGTCGTAGTACCAGGCCCGTGGGTCGCTGCTCATTTTTGCGCTTTCGATGTAGTTGGCCTTGGGGTTGCCCGGCGGGTTGAGAATGCTCTGGACATGGCCACTGTTGGAAAGCACGAAGCGTTTGTCGCCACCGAGCAACAGCGTCGAGCGATAGACGGCGTCCCAGGGCGTGATGTGGTCGTTGATGCCGGCCACGCTGAAGCTGTCCACCGTCACTTTCTGCAGGTCGATGGGCGTGCCGCACACTTCCAGGCCGCCGGGGTGGGTCAGTGGGTTGTGCTTGAAGAAGTCCAACAGATCGCCGTGGTAAGCCGCCGGCAGCCGGGTGCAGTCGTTGTTCCAGTAGAGGATGTCGAAGGCCGGCGGCTCTTTGCCCAGCAGGTAGTTGTTGATGAAGTAGGTCCAGATCAGGTCGTTGGGACGCATCCAGGCGAACACCCGGGCCATGTCGCGACCATCGAGAATGCCCTTCTGGTAGGAGCGGCGCTTGGCGGCCTCGAGGGTCTGCTCGTCGATGAACAGCGTGGCCTGGCTGTCGATCTGACTGTCCAGCAGGCTCACCAGGTACGTCGCACTGGCGACCCGCCGCAGCTGGCGCTTGGCTTGCAGGTGGCCTTGCAGGGCGGCGATGGTCATGCCACCGGCACAGGCCCCCATCAGGTTGACCTCTCGGGCGCCGGTGATCGCCCGGCAGACGTTCATGGCCTCTTCCGTGGCCTCGACATAGCTGGACAAGCCCCATTCACGGTGGCGTACGTCAGGGTTGCGCCAACTGATGATGAACACCTGCAAACCGTTTTTCAGGGCGTACTGGACGAAACTGTTGGAGGGGCTGAGGTCGAAAATGTAGAACTTGTTGATCTGTGGCGGCACGATCAGCAATGGTTTGGCGTACTGCTTTTCGCTCATGGGCCGGTACTGGATCAGTTCGAGCAATTCATTGCGAAACACCACTGCGCCGGGTGTGGTCGCCAGGGTCTTGCCGACTTCAAAGGCATGGGGCGTGGTCTGGCGCGGCAAGCCGTCGTTGTGCAGCAGGTCGTCCACCAGATGGCTGATGCCTCGAACCAGGCTGGCCCCGCCGGAGTTGAACAGCTCCTTGACCGCCAGCGGGTTGAGCAAGGTATTTGACGGCGATACGGCGTCGTTGAGCAGGGCGAAGGCGAAGTGGGCGCGGGCGCGGTCATCCTGGCTCATGTCGCTTTCGTCAATCCAGCTCTTGACCTGTTTTTGCCAGCTCAGGTAGGCCTGCAGGCTGCGGCGGTAGAATGGATTGAGCTGCCAGGTGGGGTCGGCGAAACGCGGGTCGTTGGGGTTGGTGGGGTGCAGGGTTTCGCCCAGCAACACACGGCCCAATTGACTACCCAGTTTCAACGCATGCCGGGCACTGTGCACCGGGTTGCGCAAGCCGTGTGCGGCCACGCTGCGCAAAGTGGACAGCAGGTCCCTGCCACGCAGGCCGGTGACCGCACTTTGTGCGTTGATGAAACTGGCAGGGGCGGGCATGGAACCCTTCGCCGGTCTGTCGCGCATGAGTCAACTCCTTCGTCATCAGGCTAAAAACAAACACACCGAACCAGACAACATAGTCGCTGTTTCGGGTCGCTGCGCGATCCGGCGTCCTGCCAGGCGCAAATGGGCGGTTTCAGCCGCCCCCCAGCGGCGAGGGATGCGGATGCATCACGGCACGCTGACGTTCTTCCTCCAGGAACTTCATGATGATCGGCGCCACCGCCTCGGCCCGGGTGATCAGGAACAGATGGCCGTCATCGATGATATGCAATTGGGCGTTGGGAATGCGCCAGGCCAGCATGCGCATGTTGATCAAAGGAATCAGCGGGTCGTCATCGCCGGCCAGCACCAGTGTCGGCTGGTGGATCTTGTGCAGCCAATGGATGCTGGTCCAGCCGAGGCCGGCGAACAGTTGCCAGTAATAACCGAGCTTGCCCGCCGAGCGAACCTTGGCCGCGTGGCTGGCCGCCAGGCTCGGGTCACGGCGAAACGAACCGCCATAGATCAACGGTGCGATACGCATCACATGGGAAGGCTGAACGTAGCGCCGGGGACTGGCCATCATCCACAGCACCTTCGGTTTGCCCGGCACCATCACCGCCCCGGCCGCCGTGGCCGCCAGCACCAGCTTCTTGCAGCGCTCCGGGTAGTCGTAGGCAAACTGCTGGGCCAGGGCGCCCCCCAGGACACGCCGATCACGTTGACCTGCCCGTAGTCGAGGTAGTCGAGCATCCGCGCGGTGAGCTTGGCCAGGCCCGGAAAGCGATACGGCCGGTTGGGCGTCGATGAACCGCCGACACCGGGCACGTCAAAGGCGATGACTTCCAGGTCCGGGTCCAGGGCCTGGATGAACGGGAACACCAGCTCGAGGTTGGCGCCGATGCCGTTGAAAATCAGCAAGGGCGTCAAGTGAGGCTTGCCGGGACGTACCGCGGTGCGCAAGGTCTGGCCATCCAGATCGACGGTACGGAAGATGTACGGTTGCGGCATGCTTCAAGCCCTGTGGGTTGGGTCGCTGTCTTTCATTTTTCCCCGATCCCCTGTGGGAGCGAGCTTGCTCGCGATAACGGTGTGTCAGCCTACATTGATGTTGGATGTACCGCCGTCATCGCGAGCAAGCTCGCTCCCACAGGGGGATCTGCTGTGAACATGGATTTTATGTTCGCCAGCGCTGTGGGCCTTGCATTCAGTGTCGGCTGGCGGGATGTATTCGTGAGCAAGCCCACCCCCGCAGCAGACGAGTTGCATCCCTTACCGCTCGTGCACATAGGTGCCGGGCGCCGCTTCACCGGCCGGGTAGGCCTTGTTGCCCAGCACGGTCGGGGCTTTTTTCAGTTTGCCCGAGCGCTCGGCCTGCCAGGCTTGCCAGTGCAGCCACCAGGAGTCGGTGTGCTTGGTTGAATTCTCCTGCCAGTCTTCGGCCTTGGCCGGCATGTCATCACTGGTCATGTAGCGCGACTTGGGGTTGCCTGGCGGGTTGAGGATGCTCTGGATATGGCCGCTGCTCGACAGCACGAACTCCACCTTGCCGCCAAACAACTGCGCCGACTTGTAGCAGGATTTCCACGGCGTGATGTGGTCGTTGGTGCCGGCCAGGGAGAAGATGTCGGCGGTGACCTGCTTGAGATCGATGGGGGTGCCGCACACTTCCAGTGCGTTGGGGCGGATCAGTGGATTGTTCTTGAACATTTCGATGAGGTCGCCGTGGAACGCCGCCGGCAGCCGCGTGGTGTCGTTGTTCCAGAACAGGATGTCGAACACGGGCGGTTCGTTGCCCAACAGGTAGTTGTTGACCCAGTAGTTCCAGATCAGGTCGTTGGGGCGCATCCAGGCGAAGACCTTGGCCATGTCGCGGCCTTCGAGTACGCCGGCCTGGTAGGAGTGGCGCTTGGCCGCTTCGAGGGTCTGTTCGTCGACGAACAGCGCCACGTCGGTGTCCAGGGTGGTGTCGAGCACGCTCACCAGCAAGGTCAGGGCATTGACCTTTTTCTCGCCGAGGGCGGCGTAGTGGCCCAGCAGCGCGGTGCAGGTGATGCCGCCCGAGCAGGCGCCGAGCATGTTCACGTCCTTGCTGCCGGTGATGGCCGTGACCACATCCACCGCTTCCTTGAGCGCCTCGATGTAGGTCGACAGGCCCCACTCGCGTTGCTCCTTGGTGGGGTTGCGCCAGCTGACGATGAAGGTCTGCACGTTGCTGCGCAGGCAGAAGCGCGCCAGGCTCTTGTCCGGGCTCAGATCGAATACGTAGAACTTGTTGATCTGTGGCGGTACAACCAGCAGGGGGCGCTCGTGGACCTGCTCGGTGATGGGCCGGTACTGGATCAGCTCCAGCACGTCGTTGCGAAACACCACGGCGCCTTCGGTCACGCCCAGGCTCTTGCCGACCTCGAACGCGCCCATGTTCACCTGGCTCGGCATTCCGCCGTTGTGCACCAGGTCCTTGGCCAGGTGGGACAGGCCGTCCAGCAGGCTCTTGCCACCGGTTTCGAAGAAGCGCTTGACCGCCGCCGGGTTGGCCGCCGAATTGGTCGGGGCCATGGCTTCGGTCATCAGGTTGATCACGAAATGCCCGCGGCTGATGTCCGCGGGCGAGAGGCTGCTGTCGTCGATCCAGGCGTGCAGCTCCTTGCGCCACGCCAGGTAGGTTTGCAGGTAGCGTTTGTAGAGCGGGTTCTGGCTCCACGCCGGGTCGGCGAAGCGACGGTCGTCGCCGGCCGGTTGCAGTTCGGATTTGCCGAACAGGACATTCTTGAGTTCGACGCTGAAATGGGCGACATGCTTGACGCTGTGCAGCGGTTGCCTGATGGCCTGCTTCAGCACCATGCGGGCAGAGGCCAGCAGGTCTTTCCTGCGCAAGCCGACGACGGGATTCAACCCCAGGGTGTTTTCCGAGGCCTGGTACTTCAGGTCATCGTTGTTCTTGTTGCTCATCTACGACGCTCCATTGTCCTTCAGACGAGTACCCGGTTGGTGCCATGAAGCCACACATCCGATACCAGGTACGCTGCTCGGGTGACCATTAATTCCGCATCGAGGGCCAATGAGGAAACGTATGCCAGGAACTCGCCGGTTCCTTTGCAGGGAACTTGCCAGCTCCATTGGTTACCCGAGTTTAATTTTTTTCGCAAGCAGGCCAGTCATTGACGTTGCTGCGCGGGCATTCAAGCAGATGAGTCTAGAAAAATCGCCCTAAAGCGCCAGCCCTTGAGCTAGAGCATCAGCTTGACGACGGACGCGTTCGGATCGCGGGTTTTTCCGGCAGCCTTGAGTTCGCCAAGATAATCGTTCCACAAGTCTTGCTGGCGCACCGCCAACTGGTAGAGATAGTCCCAGGTGAACAATCCGCTGTCGTGGCCGTCGTCGAAGGTCAGTTTCAGTGCGTACTGGCCGGCCGGTTCGACCTTGGTCAGGGCAACGTTGAGCTTGCCGTATTGCAGAATGGGTTTGCCATGGCCCTGGACCTCGGCGGAAGGCGAGTGCACCCGCAGGAATTCGGCGGGCAGGTGGTACTCCTCGTCCGGCGCGTATTTGAGCGTCAGGGTCTTGGAGGCTTTGTGCAGGTTGATGGCGGTGGGGAGTTTGGTCATGGCCTGTGATCCGTCTCGGAAGGATGCCTTCTGCAAAAGCGACACGGTCCATGTGGGAGCGAGCTTGCTCGCGATAGCGGTTTGACAGTCAACTCATGGGTTGAATGTGATGCCGCCATCGCGAGCAAGCTCGCTCCCACAGGTCCCGGGAAATCTGTCGGTGGGTTACAGGATATACCGCGACAGGTCTTCGTTCTGCGCCAATTCACCCAGGTGGCTGTTGACGTACTCGGCGTCGATGAGGATCGGCGCTTCGTTGTGGGCGCTGGCCAGGTCGCCGGCGCTGAACGACACTTCCTCGAGCAAGCGCTCGAGCAGCGTGTGCAGGCGACGGGCACCGATGTTCTCGGTCTTCTCGTTGACCTGCCAGGCGATCTGGGCCAGGCGCTTGATGCCTTCTGGCGTGAACTCGATGCTCAGGCCTTCGGTCTTGAGCAGCGCGCAGTACTGTTCGGTCAGGGACGCGTGGGGCTCGCTCAGGATGCGCTCGAAGTCTTCCGGCGTCAGCGCCTTGAGTTCGACGCGGATCGGCAGGCGGCCTTGCAGCTCCGGCACCAGGTCGCTCGGTTTGCTCAGGTGGAACGCACCGGAAGCGATGAACAGGATGTGGTCGGTCTTGACCATGCCCAGCTTGGTGTTGACCGTGCAACCTTCGATCAGCGGCAGCAGGTCGCGTTGTACACCTTCGCGGGACACATCGGCGCCGCCGACATTGCCACGCTTGGCGACCTTGTCGATTTCGTCGATGAACACGATGCCATGCTGCTCGACCGCTTCCAGGGCCTTGGCCTTCAATTCCTCTTCGTTGACCAGGCGACCGGCTTCTTCGTCGCGCACCAGCTTCAGCGCGTCCTTGACCTTGAGCTTGCGGCTTTTCTTCTTGCCCTTGCCCATGTTGGCGAACAGGCTTTGCAACTGGTTGGTCATTTCTTCCATGCCCGGCGGCGCGGAAATGTCGACGCCGGCCATCTCGGCCACTTCGATCTCGATTTCCTTGTCGTCCAGCTGGCCTTCGCGCAGGCGCTTGCGGAACAGCTGGCGGGTGTTGGAATCCTGGGTCGCGGCGGCGTCGGCGTTGAAGCCCATGCGCGCCGGTGGCAGCAGGGCGTCGAGGATGCGCTCTTCGGCGGCGTCTTCGGCGCGGTGGCGGACCTTGGTGATTTCCTGTTCGCGCAGCAGCTTGATCGCGGCATCGGCCAGGTCACGGATGATCGACTCGACGTCGCGGCCGACATAGCCGACTTCGGTGAACTTGGTGGCTTCGACCTTGATGAACGGTGCGTTGGCGAGCTTGGCCAGGCGCCGGGCGATTTCGGTCTTGCCGACACCGGTCGGGCCGATCATCAGGATGTTCTTGGGGGTCACTTCGACGCGCAGCTCTTCGGGCAACTGCATCCGGCGCCAGCGATTACGCAGGGCGATGGCGACGGCGCGCTTGGCATCGTCCTGGCCGATGATATGGCGATTGAGTTCGTGGACGATTTCGCGGGGAGTCATGGACATAATAATTGGCGGTCCTCAAGCAAGAATGAGCCGGTGCACGGGTGGCAGGCTTATTCGGCGAGGTCCTGCTCCTCAATGGTCTGGGTGTGGTTGGTGAAGACACAAATGTCGCCGGCGATGCCCAAGGCGGTCTCGACGATCTCGCGGGCCGACAGGTCGGTTTTTTTCAGCAGGGCGCTGGCCGCGGCCTGGGCGTAGGCACCGCCGGAACCCATGGCGATCAAGCCATCCTCGGGCTCAACGACGTCGCCGTTGCCGGTGATGATCAGCGAGGCGTCCTTGTTGGCGACCGCGAGCATGGCTTCGAGGCGGCTCAGGGAGCGGTCGGTCCGCCATTCCTTGGCCAGCTCCACAGCGGCGCGGACCAGATGGCCCTGGTGTTTTTCAAGCTGGCCTTCGAAGCGTTCGAACAGGGTGAAAGCGTCGGCGGTGGCGCCGGCGAACCCGGCGATGACCTCGCCGTGATACAGGCGGCGGACTTTTTTCGCGTTGCCTTTCATCACGGTGTTGCCCAGTGAAACCTGGCCGTCGCCGCCCATGACGACTTTGCCATGACGGCGGACTGAAACGATGGTGGTCAAGGGAGAGTCTCCACGCAGCGGGGCGAAAATGCCCGGATGGAACTCATATGGGGGTGGCGTGGGGTTTTTCAACTGTGGGGTGGGGGAGGGGACGAGCGGCATCTGGCCGTTTGTGTCAAAGAAATGCTCTGTGGCGAGGGAGCTTGCTCCCGCTGGACCGCGTAGCGGTCCCAGGCTTTTGAGGGCTGCTGCGCAGCCCAGCGGGAGCAAGCTCCCTCGCCACAAAAGCCATAGCCACAGGCGTTCTCGGTGGGAATCAGCGGCTCTGGCGTTGTTGTAACAACAGGTTGCTGAAACCACTGCCCGCCAGTTGTTTCTGGGCCTTGGTCAGTTCCTCGCGGTTGCTGAACGGGCCGACCAGTACCCGGTACCAGGTTTCGTCCTTCACCGTCCCGGATTCCACGGACACGGATTGGCCCAGCAGAATGATCTGCGCGCGGACCTTGTCGGCGTCGGCTTCCTTGCGGAACGAGCCGGCCTGCAGGAAGAACTTCGTCACCGGCGCGGCTTTCTGCACCGGAGGGGCCGGTGGCGGCGTGATGCCGGCCAGGGCCGCCTGGGCGCGAGCGGTGTCGATCTTCGCCGCTTCGGCCGGGGTCACCGGTGTGGTGGGTACTTGCGGCGTCGGCAGGGTTTTCTCCGGCACGGCATCGGGCGGCACGATGACTTCCGATTCCGGCAGCAACGTGTAGAAGTCGTACTTCGGCTTCACCGGTTGTGTCGGGCTCGGCGGGGTCTTGTTGGCCTCGGCGATGCGGGTGGCTTTCTGCTGCTCTTGCCGGACGCGCTTGACGTCATCACCCTGGCCCGGCTCCAGCTTCATCAAGAACACAATGAACGCGCCGACGGTCAGGCCGATGGCCATCCACAACCAACCTGGAATCGGTTTTTTGGCTGGAGGCTGGTAACGACTGGCGCCGCGCTTGGGTGCAGGTTTTTTCTTGGCGGCCAACTTACATGCGCTCCAGGGTTTCCAGGCCCAGCAGTTCCAGGCCTTGCTTGAGCGTGCGCCCGGTCAGCGCGGCGAGGCGCAGGCGGCTCTGCATTTGCTCCGGGGTTTGCGCATTGAGGATCGGGCAGTTCTCGTAGAAGCTGGAGAACAGGCCGGCCACATCGTACAGGTAGGCGCACAGGGTGTGCGGCGTGCCCTTGTCGGCGACGTTGTTCAGGACCTCGCCGAACTGCGCCAGCTTCGCCGCCAGCTCCTGTTCCTGAGGGGCCTCGAGCACAATCTGGCCGTCCACTTCGTTAAAGCCCTTGCCGAGCTTGCGGAACACCCCCGCCACGCGGGTGTAGGCGTACAGCAGGTACGGTGCGGTGTTGCCTTCGAAGTTGAGCATCAGGTCGAAGTTGAAGCTGTAGTCGCTGGTGCGGTGCTTGGACAGGTCGGCGTATTTCACCGCGTCGATGCCCACCACCTTGGCGATCTTGCGCAGCTCGTCCTCGGCCAGGTCCGGGTTCTTGCCCTTGACCAGGGTGTAGGCGCGGTCCTGGGCTTCGGTCAGCAGGTCGATCAGCTTCACCGTGCCGCCATCGCGGGTCTTGAACGGGCGGCCGTCGGCGCCGTTCATGGTGCCGAAGCCCATGTGCTCCATTTCCATCGGACGGGTCACGAAGCCGGCCAGGCGCGCCACTTCGAACACTTGCTGGAAGTGCAGGGCCTGGCGCTGGTCGACGAAATACAGCACTCGATCGGCCTTGAGCACGCTGTTGCGGTAGCGCACGGCCGCCAGGTCGGTGGTGGCGTAGAGGTAGCCGCCGTCGGCCTTGACGATGATCACCGGCAGTGGCTCGCCGTCGGCGGTCTTGAACTGGTCGAGGAACACGCACTGGGCGCCGTTGCTTTCCACCAGCATGCCCTTGGCCCTGAGGTCGTTGACCACGTTGACCAGGTCGTCGTTGTAGGCGCTTTCACCCATCACGTCGGCCATGGTCAACTTGACGTTCAGCAGCTCGTAGATTTTCTGGCAGTGGGACAGGGAGATGTCCTTGAACTTGCTCCACAGCGCCAGGCACTCGGCATCGCCGGCCTGCAGCTTGACCACCAGGCCACGGGCACGGTCGGCGAACTCGGGCGACTCGTCGAAGCGTTGCTTGGCGGCGCGGTAGAAGTTCTCCAGGTCCGACAGTTCGTCGCTGGTGATCGGATTTTCCTGCAGGTAGGCCATCAGCATGCCGAACTGGGTGCCCCAGTCGCCAACGTGGTTCTGGCGGATCACGGTGTCGCCAAGAAACTCCAGGACCCGGGCCACGCCGTCGCCGATGATGGTCGAGCGCAGGTGGCCGACGTGCATTTCCTTGGCGAGGTTGGGGGCCGAGAGGTCGACCACGGTGCGCTGCAACGGGCCGGCCTTGCGCACGCCAATGCGTTCGTCGGCCAGGGCCGCATCCAGGCGCGAAGCCAGGGCCTGGGTGTTCTGGAAGAAATTGATGAACCCGGGGCCGGCGATGTCAGCCTTGCTGACGTTTTCGTCGGCCGGCAGCGCGGCGATGATTTTTTCCGCCAGGTCGCGAGGTTTCATGCCGGCCGGCTTGGCGAGCATCATCGCGATGTTGCTGGCGAAGTCGCCGTGGGTCTTGTCGCGGGTGTTCTCGACCTGAATCGCCGGCGACAGGCCTTCTGGCAGCACACCTTCAGCGACGAGTTGGGCGATGGCTTGCTGGATGAGCTGGCGAATGGTGTCTTTCATGGTCTTCTCTTTCAACCGCAGGCGCGGCGGCGCTTCGATGCGCTGGTGGAAAAACTGGGCATTATCCGTGGCCCGGACGAGCTTGCCAACTGTAGCGGGTCGGTTGGGGATGTGTGGTGACTATTCTTGCTGGCCTGGATGCACGCGATCCCCTGTGGGAGCGAGCTTGCTCGCGATAGCGGTGGGTCAGTGACGGTAGTGTCGACTGTATCGTCGCAATCGCGAGCAAGCTCGCTCCCACAGGGGCAGGTTTGTGGTCCATTCAATACAAATCCACCGGATCCACATCCAGCGACCAGCGCACCGCCCGTCCGCTGGGCATCTGCTCCAGCGCCAGCAGCCAGGCACTCAGCAGTCGATGTAGCGGGGCCCGGGCGTTGGCCTGCAATAAAAGCTGCGCGCGATAGCGCCCGGCCCGGCGCTCCATCGGCGCCGGCACCGGCCCCAGGAGTTCGATGCCGGTGAGGCTCTGCTCTGCCAGCAAACGCTCCGCCTCGCTGCAGGCCTCATCGAGGAAGCCTTCGGCCTGCCCGGGCTTGTGGGCTTCCGCCCGTAGCAGCGCCAGGTGGGAAAAGGGTGGCAGGCCGGCGCTGCGGCGTTCACTCAAAGCCTGTTCGGCGAAGGCGAAATAACCCTGCTCGGTCAGTTGGATCAACAGCGGGTGATCGGCCAGGTGCGTCTGGATAATCACTTTGCCCGGTTCCTCGGCCCGCCCGGCCCGGCCTGCGACCTGGACGATCAGCTGCGCCATGCGCTCGCTGGCGCGGAAGTCGCCGGAGAACAGCCCACCATCGGCATCGAGGATCGACACCAGCGTGACCCGCGGGAAGTGATGCCCCTTGGCGAGCATCTGCGTGCCCACCAATATGCACGGCTGGCCCTTCTGGATCGTTGCGAACAACTGGTTCATCGCGTCCTTGCGCGAGGTGCTGTCGCGATCCACCCGCAAGACCGGGTAGTCCGGAAACAGGATGCCCAGCCGTTCCTCGGCGCGTTCGGTGCCGGCGCCGACCGGGCGCAAGTCCACTTTGCCGCACTGCGGGCAATGCCTTGGCACGCGTTCGACGTGGCCGCAATGGTGGCAACGCAGTTCGCCATGGCGTTGATGCACGGTCATCCGCGCGTCGCAGCGTTCGCAGCCAGACATCCAGCCGCAGTCGTGGCACAGCAAGGTCGGGGCAAAACCGCGGCGATTGAGGAACACCAGGACCTGTTGCCCGGCGGCGAGGGTCTGGCCGATGGCTTGCTGCATCGGCCCGGAAATACCGCTGTCCAGTGGACGACTTTTCACGTCCAGGCGCAGGAACCGCGGTTGCTTGGCGCCGCCGGCCCGTTCGTTGAGGCGCAGCAGGCCGTAGCGGCCGGTGTAGGCGTTGTGCAGGCTTTCCAGCGAGGGCGTGGCCGAGCCGAGGACGATCGGGATGTTTTCCTGGCGGGCGCGTACCAGCGCCAGGTCGCGGGCGTGATAGCGCAGGCCTTCCTGCTGTTTATAAGAGCCGTCGTGTTCTTCGTCGATGATGATCAGGCCGGGGTTTTTCATCGGCGTGAACAGGGCCGAGCGGGTGCCGATGATGATATCGGCCTCGCCGTCGCGGGCGGCGAGCCAGGCTTCCAGGCGTTCGCGGTCGTTGACTGCCGAGTGCACCAGGGCGATCCGCGCATTGAAGCGTTGCTCGAAACGCGCCAGGGTCTGGGGGCCGAGGTTGATTTCCGGAATCAGCACCAGGGCCTGCTTGCCGGCCTCCAGGGTCTGGCGGATCAGTTGCAGGTAGACCTCGGTCTTGCCGCTGCCGGTGACGCCCGCCAGCAGAAAGGCGTGATAACTGTCGAAACCTGCGCGAATCGCTTCGCAAGCGGCGCGCTGTTCGGCGTTGAGCGGCAGTTCCGGCTGGGCCAGCCAATGTTCGTGGCGGGCGCCGGGGGCGTGCCGGCGGATCTCCACCTGGACCAGGTCCTTGGCCAGCAATAGGTCGAGGCTGTCCTTGCTGAGCATCAGTTTGCTCAGCAGTTGGTGGGCCACGCCATGGGGGTGTTGGGCGAGGGTCGCCAAGGCCTCGCGCTGGCGCGGCGCGCGGGCGATGCGCGGATCGTCCAGCGAGGCCCCCGGGGCCACCGACCAGAACCGCTCCTGGCGCGCCTCGGCCAGCTCGCCCTGGCGCAGCAGCACCGGCAGCGCCCAGCTCAGGGTGTCGCCGAGGCTGTGCTGGTAATACTGGGACGTCCACAGGCACAACTTGAACAGCGCGGCGGGCAGCGGCGGCGTGGCATCGAGCAGGGCCAGGGCTGGTTTGAGCTTGTCGACCGGGACCTCGCTGTGATCGGTGACCTCCA
The DNA here is from genome assembly GCF_055390755.1 of Pseudomonas sp. Van50. Lineage (NCBI taxonomy): Bacteria > Pseudomonadati > Pseudomonadota > Gammaproteobacteria > Pseudomonadales > Pseudomonadaceae > Pseudomonas > Pseudomonas sp. Van50. The sequence continues at coordinate 506,995 of NZ_AP024343.1, forward strand.
CCAGGATGCCGATCATTTCCCGCCGGCCGAACGGCACCCGCAGGCGCATGCCCGGCTGCAACTGGGCGCGCAGGACCCCGGCGGGGACGCGGTAGTCGAACAGGCGGCGCAGGGGTGAAGGCAGGGCGAGGCGCAGGATGGCGTTGGGCACGCGGGGAATCTCGATAAGCGGACAAGTTCGCAAGGCTGAGCGCGATTCAATGTGGGAGCGAGCTTGCTCGCGAAAGCGGTGGCACAGCCAACATCACCGCAACTGACCCATCGCTATCGCGAGCAAGCTCGCTCCCACAGGGATTGTGCTTGAGGGCGCGAGCCTAGCAGACGGTTGGTATAAGCGACAGCTTGCGCGAATGACGATGTCTGGTAGAATCCGCGGCCTAATTACGTGCGGTATTCAACAATAGTGTTGGGTGGCGGCACGCTAGCCTGAGGAAAACAGCATGAAAACCGATATCCATCCGGAATACCCAGCAATTGCCGTAACCTGCAGCTGCGGCAACAAGTTCGAAACGCGTTCGACCTACGGCAAAGCCCTGGCGATCGACGTTTGCAACGAGTGCCACCCGTTCTACACCGGTAAGCAAAAGACTCTGGATACCGGCGGCCGCGTTCAGAAGTTCGCCGATCGTTTCGGTGCTTTCGGCAAAGTTACTCCAAAAGCCTGAGGCTGATCATTTTGGATGGTCGTCTCGACTGCTCCAGATTGATGAAGAAGGCGTCCCTTGCGGGCGCCTTTTTTGTGTCTGCGATTTGGCTCTGTGGTGCCCAGGGGGCCTGTCCTTTGCCGGGCAGCCTGCCCCAGGTGGCGGTGCAGCGCGTGGTGGACGGCGACACCTTGTACCTGGAGGATGGTCGCCGCATTCGGATGATCGGTCTCAACAGCCCTGAGCTGGGCAAGCGCGGCCGCGCCGACGAACCCTTCGCCGTGGCGGCGCGCCAGCGACTCGAAGCCCTGGTGGCCGCCAACGATGGCCGGGTGGGCGTATTGCCTGGCAAGGACGACCGTGATGATTACGGTCGTACCCTGGCCCACGTCTACAGCGCCCGGGGCGAGAACCTCGAGGAGCGGTTGATTGCCGAGGGGCTGGGGTTTCTGGTGGCGGTTGCGCCGAACGTCGACCTGGTCAGTTGCCAGCAAGTGGCTGAGCGTCATGCGCGGCAAGCCGGGGCAGGCCTCTGGAAGAAATCCCCTGTCGTCCGGGCGGAACAGATCGATGCCCCAGGTTTCGTGCTGATGAGCGGGCGTGTGGAAAGTGTGCGGCGCAATCGCGGTGGCATCTGGATTGAATTGCAGGGGCCGGTTGTCCTGCACATTGCGCCGGGTTTGCAGAGGCGCTTCGACGCCTCGGCCCTGGAGCGGCTCAAGGGGCGGAAAATCGAGGCCCGGGGCTGGGTCGTCGACCGCGCCCGGCGTGGCGGGAACAAGGCTGGCCAGGCGCGTTGGATGCTGCCGCTGACCGATCCGGCCATGTTGGAAGCGGTCCTGTAAGAAAATAATTGTAGACATTATTTGGTCGGATTGTATGCATGTAGCCCTTGTGTTTCGCGGCTCTTGGTCCAAAGTCGTAGAGTAGGGCGCTTGACAGCAGTGACTGGTCAGTCTTGTAGGGACTTTGCGAGGCGCGTATCCTCGGCGGTCCGTCTGTCCAACACAGTAAAAAGCGGAATGCCCACATGTCTGATCTGAAAACTGCCGCTCTCGAATATCACGCGCATCCTCGTCCAGGAAAGCTGAGTGTCGAGCTCACCAAGGCCACCGCTACTGCTCGCGACTTGTCGCTGGCCTACAGCCCCGGCGTAGCCGAACCAGTCCGCGAAATCGCTCGCGACCCTGAACTGGCCTACAAATACACCGGTAAAGGCAACCTGGTTGCAGTCATTTCCGATGGCACCGCGATTCTCGGCCTGGGTAACCTCGGCCCATTGGCTTCCAAGCCAGTCATGGAAGGCAAGGGCGTACTGTTCAAGCGCTTCGCCGGTATCGACGTATTCGACATCGAAGTCGATTCCGAGAGCCCGCAAGCCTTTATCGACACCGTCAAGCGCATCTCCATCACCTTCGGTGGCATCAACCTGGAAGACATCAAGGCACCTGAGTGCTTCGAGATCGAGCGCGCCCTGATCGAACAGTGCGACATCCCGGTGTTCCACGATGACCAGCACGGCACCGCCATCGTCACCGCGGCCGGCATGATCAACGCCCTGGAAATCGCCGGCAAGACCCTGCCGGAAGCCAAGATCGTCTGCCTGGGTGCCGGCGCTGCGGCCATCTCCTGCATGAAGTTGCTGGTGAGCATGGGCGCCAAGATCGAAAACATCTTCATGGTCGACCGTACCGGCGTGATCCACTCCGGCCGTGACGACCTGAACCAGTACAAGGCCGTCTTCGCCCACGCGACCGACAAGCGCTCCCTGGCGGACGCCCTGGACGGTGCCGACGTGTTCGTCGGCCTGTCGGGTCCGAACCTGCTGAGCCCGGAAAACCTGCTGCGCATGGCGCCGAACCCGATCGTGTTCGCCTGCTCGAACCCGGACCCGGAAATCTCCCCGGAACTGGCTCACGCGACTCGCAACGACGTGATCATGGCCACTGGCCGTTCGGACTACCCGAACCAGGTCAACAACGTCCTGGGCTTCCCGTTCATCTTCCGTGGTGCCCTGGACGTTCGCGCCAAGCGCATCAACGAAGAGATGAAAGTCGCGGCCGCCAACGCCCTGCGCGAACTGGCCAAGCTGCCGGTGCCTCAGGAAGTGTGCGACGCCTACGGCGGCATCAAGCTGGAATTCGGTCGTGAGTACATCATCCCGAAACCAATGGACGCCCGCCTGATCACCCTGATCTCCGACGCCGTGGCCAAGGCCGCCATCGAGACGGGCGTGGCCACCCTGCCGTACCCGAAGAACTACCCGCTCAAGAGCGTGGATGACGTGTTCAACGGCTAAGCCGTTGTAGCGCTTCAACAAAAAGCCCCGGCTCCTGAGAGTCGGGGCTTTTTGTTGGTCGCCGCTTTTGTATGACCGTCACAGACCCCTGTGGGAGCGAGCTTGCTCGCGATGACGGCCTGGCATTCAACATCGATGCAAGCTGATCCGACGCTATCGCGAGCAAGCTGAACTGGCCTAATGATTTTGGACACTTCAATCGGGCGCTATGATGGCGCCCAAATCTGAGGTGTTTTGGTTATGCGTAAATCTTACTCCAGTGAGTTCAAACTCAAAGCGGCCAGCATGGTGCTGGACGAGGGACAGTCGGTTCCCGAAGTCTGCGCCAGCCTGGATATTGGGCCCACGGCGCTTCGCCGCTGGGTCGATCAGGTTCGCAAGGAACGCTTGGGTTCGACCCCGGTGGGCGCCAAGGCGATTACCGCTGATCAGCGTGAAATTCAGCAGCTCAAAGCGTTGCTCAGGCAAAAAGACCTGGACATTGAAATCCTAAAAAAGGCCAGTGCTCTCCTGCTTTTGGACTCCAAAGATCATTCTCGTTGATCAATGAGCTGGACGAGCAGTACGGCGTTAACAATTGCTGTCGGGCGTTTGGAGTCAACCGCAGCAGCTTTTACGCCTGGCGTCAGCGCCAAGGCAAAGTGAAGCCCGAGCGGGAGAAACTTAAAGCCGTGCTGGTCGAGCATCACAAGGAGTCCAGAGCATCCGCGGGGTCTCGCACCCTTTCCAAGGAGCTGCAAGCAAAGGGACATCGTGTCGGGCGGCATATGGCTCGCAGCTTGATGCGCGAAGCCGGTGTTGCCAGTCGTCAGCGCCGGCGGCACAGGTACAAATCTTCCGGCGTGGAAGCGTTGGTGGCGCCGCACGTGCTCAAGCGCAAGTTTGATGTCACGGCGATCAACCAGGTGTGGTGTGGCGATGTGACGTACATCAAGGTCGGCAAGCGCTGGATGTATTTCGCGGCGGTGCTGGATCTGTTTGCTCGCCGGATCGTGGGCTGGTCGTTTTCAATGATTTCCGATGCCTCGCTGACCTGCGAAGCGTTGCGAATGGCGGTGCAATTGCGAGGTTGCCCAAAAGAGGTGCTGTTTCATTCCGATCAAGGCTGCCAATACACCAGCCACAAATTCAGGAATGAAATGCGCAAGCATGGACTCCTGCAAAGCATGAGTCGCAAAGGTGAGTGCTGGGACAACGCCCCGATGGAGCGTTTCTTTGGGAGCCTGAAGTCAGAGTGGGTGCCAGAAGATGGCTACAGCTCGGAGCATGAAGCCCGCGTGGATGTGCAGCGTTATGTGATGCGTTACAACAACGTCAGACTCCATAGCTACAACGACTACCGGTCGCCGGTAGCTATGGAGAAACTGGCAGCATGAAACCGTAACTGGTGTCCAAAATTAGTTGACCAGTTCAAGCTCGCTCCCACAGGTAGTGGTGTCATTGAGAACAAAAGCCCCGCACTTCTTTCGAAGGCGGGGCTTTTGGATGAGACCGGTCAGAACAGATCGATCGGCGCCGCTTCGTCCGCTGGCAGCGGGCTGCCCGGTGCGACACCGTTGCCCAGCTCGTTGACGGAGGGCGGAGTGTCTTCGCTCTTGAACAGCTCGAAGTACGCACCCGGGGTGCCTGGCGTGGCCGCGCGGCCGCTGACCGGGTCGACCCGCAGGCTGAGGATGCCTTCCGGTTCCGGCTGGGTGTGCGGCGGCTTGTCCTTGAGGGCGGCGCCCATGTAGGTCATCCAGATCGGCAGCGCCACGGTGCCGCCGAACTCACGGCGACCCAGGCTTTCAGGCTGGTCGAAACCGGTCCAGACCGTGGTCACGTAATCGGCGTTGTAGCCGGAGAACCAGGCGTCCTTGGACTCGTTGGTGGTACCGGTCTTGCCCGCCAGGTCGGTACGGCCCAGGGCCAGGGCGCGACGGCCGGTGCCGAGCTTGATCACGTCCTGCAGCATGCTGTTGAGAATGAAGGTGGTGCGGCCATCGACAATGCGTTCCGCGACGGCGGGCGCTTGCGGCAAGCCTGGGGCCGTGGTGGCTTCGCCTGGCGTCGCATTGACCGTGAACGTGTCGGTGGACGGTGCGGCGACGCCATCGCTGGCCTGCTCGCCTGTGGGGACCCGTGGCGGGTTGGCCACGAACAATGTCTCGCCGTTGCGGCTTTCGATCTTGTCGATGATGTACGGGGTGATCTTGTAGCCGCCGTTGGCGAACGTGCTCCAGCCCGTGGCGATTTCCATCGGCGTCAGGGTCGCGGTGCCCAGGGCCAGGGACAGGTTGCGCGGCAGGTCCTGCTTGTTGAAGCCGAACTTGCTGATGTAGTCGATGGTGCGATCCACGCCCAGCGCCTGCAACAGGCGGATCGATACCAGGTTGCGGGATTTGTACAGCGCCTCGCGCAGGCGAATCGGGCCGAGGAACGTATTGGTGTCGTTCTTCGGCCGCCAGACCTTGTCCAGGTACTCATCGACGAACACGATCGGCGCATCGTTCACCAGGCTGGCGGCGGTGTAGCCGTTATCCAGGGCGGCGCTGTAGACGAATGGCTTGAAGCTTGAGCCCGGCTGGCGCTTGGCCTGCAGTGCACGGTTGTAATTGCTTTGCTCGAAGGCGAAGCCACCCACCAACGAACGAATGGCGCCGTCCTGCGGGTCGAGGGACACCAGGGCGCCCTGGGCTGCCGGGATCTGGCTGAACTTGAGCGTGTTGTCCGCCTGGCGCTGGACGCGGATCAGGTCACCGACCTGGGCAACGTCCGACGGCTGCCGTGGGGCGGCGCCCATGCTGTTGGTATTGAGGAACGGACGGGCCCATTTCATGGTGTCCCAGGCCACGTGTTCTTCCTGCTCGCCGTTGCGGGTCAACACCTTGATGCCGTCCTTGTCCACCGAGGTGACGATCGCCGGCTCCAGGCTGCTGATGGTGCGCTGCTTGGTCAGCTCCAGGGCCCAGGCTTCCTTGGTCTTGCCCGGCAGGCGCGATTCAGGGCCACGGTAGCCGTGGCGCTGGTCGTAGGTCATCAGGCCCTCGTGCAGCGCGGTGTTGGCCATTTCCTGCAAGTTGCTCGGCACCGTGGTGGTCACGCGGAAACCTTCGGTGTAGGCGTCGCTGCCATAGCGTCCGACCATCTCGGCACGGGCCATCTCGGCGATGTACGGGGCGTTCACTTCCGGGGTCGGCACGTGATAGCTGGCGTTCAGCGGCTCATTGATCGCGGCGGTGTAGTCGGCCTCGCTGATCTTGCCGAGCTTGTACATGCGCCCCAGGATCCAGTCGCGACGCTCCTTGCTGCGCGCCGGGTTGGCCAGCGGGTTGAAGCGCGACGGTGCCTTGGGCAGGCCGGCGATCATCGCCATCTGCGCCAGGCTCACGTCGCGGATCGACTTGCCGTAATACACCTGTGCCGCCGCCTCGATGCCGTAGGCGCGGTTGCCCAGGTAAATCTTGTTCACGTACAGCTCGAGGATTTCATCCTTGGTCAGCTGCCGCTCGATCTGCAGGGCCAGGAGGATCTCGGTGGTCTTGCGCGAGAAGCTGCGCTCGCTGGTCAGGAAGAAGTTCTTGGCCACCTGCATGGTGATGGTGCTGCCGCCGGACTGGATGTGCCCGCTCTTGACCAACTGGCTGGCGGCGCGCATCAGGCTGCCGGGGTCGACGCCATAGTGGTTGGCGAAGTTATCGTCTTCAGCACTTAGTAACGCATTGATGAAATTAGGGGGAATGTCGGCGAAACGGATCGGTGTGCGGCGCATTTCGCCAAATTCGGCGATCAGCTTGTTGTCGCTGCTGTACACCCGCAAAGGAATCTGCAACTGAATACTTCTCAGTGCCTCCACGGACGGCAATCCCGGACTAAGGTAAAGAAAGGCACCGCTCAGGCCCAAGAGCAGTCCGCAGAAAACGGCGACGATGGACCATCCGAAAAATTTCAGCAGACGAATCAAGGCTTTTGGATATCCAGGCAAAGAATGAAAAAGGCGCCAGGTGCAGGGAAGGACCCGTGCTTGCAACAAAGCGAAAAAAAACGCTGGGCATTATAAGCATTTTTTTTCGTCGGGAATGCCATCCAGACGTCCGTCGGACGGCCGTGATTGAACGCAATGCATATTAGAGAGTCCGTAACTCACGGATAGTCATAGGGAATTGGTAGTGCTACGACTCTTCAATAAAAAAGCCCATGCGCTTCTGGGGATCGACATCAGTTCGACGTCGGTGAAGCTGCTCGAGTTGAGTCGCCAGGGCGAGCGATACCGCGTCGAGTCCTACGCGGTCGAACCGTTGCCGGCCAACGCCGTGATCGAGAAGAACATCGCCGAGCTCGAAGGGGTGGGCCAGGCGTTGTCGCGGCTGTTGGCCAAGGCCAAGACGCCGTTGCGCAGCGTGGCGGTGGCCGTGGCGGGTTCGGCGGTGATCACCAAGATCATCGAGATGGATGCGGGCCTGTCCGACGACGACATGGAGAACCAGCTCAAGATCGAAGCCGATCAGTACATTCCCTATCCGCTGGATGAGGTGGCCATTGATTTCGAGGTGGTGGGCGTTTCGCCGCGCAGCGCCGAGCGCGTCGAAGTGCTGCTGGCGGCCTGTCGCAAGGAAAACGTCGAGGTTCGCGAGGCCGCGTTGGCGCTCGCCGGGCTGACGGCCCGGGTGGTCGATGTGGAGGCTTATGCGCTGGAGCGAGCGTTTGGCCTGCTCGCCACGCAATTGGCCGCGTCCCAGGAGCGGCTGACGGTGGCGGTCATCGACATCGGCGCCACCATGACCACCCTCAGCGTGTTGCACAACGGGCGCATCATCTATACCCGCGAACAATTGTTCGGCGGCCGCCAGTTGACCGAGGAGATCCAGCGCCGCTACGGCCTGACACCCGAGCAGGCCGGCCTGGCAAAGAAGCAGGGTGGGTTGCCGGACGATTATCTCAGCGAAGTGCTGCAACCTTTTCGCGAGGCCCTGGTGCAGCAGGTCTCGCGCTCCCTGCAATTCTTCTTCGCCTCGGGCCAGTACAGCGCGGTGGACCACATTCTGCTGGCCGGGGGCACGGCTTCGGTCGCTGGCCTGGATCGGCTGATCGAGCAGCGCCTGGGCACGCCGACCCAGGTGGCCAACCCGTTTACCAACATGGCCCTGAGCAGCAAGGTCAATGCCGGTGCCCTGGCCAGTGATGCTCCGGCACTGATGATTGCCTGTGGGCTGGCCCTCAGGAGTTTCGACTGATGGCGCGGATCAACCTGCTTCCCTGGCGCGAAGAGCTGCGCGAAGAGCGGCGCAAGCGCTTTCTGCTGGCCTTGGTGGCGGCGCTGGTCGGGGCGGTCGGCGTGGTCCTGGTCGCCGTCCGCTACATCGACAGTGCCATCGACCACCAGGTCGCCCGCAATAGCCACCTCTCCGAGCAGATCGCCGTGCTGGACGAGCGCATCAAGCAGATCAGCGAATTGAAAGCCCGTCGCCAGCAATTGCTGGAGCGCATGCGCATTATCCAGGACTTGCAAGGGAATCGACCGGTCAGCGGGCGCATCTTCGACCAGTTGGTGAGGACTTTGCCGGACGGGGTGTATTTCACCGAAGTGAAGATGGAGGACCGGACGCTCTTCATCAAAGGGGCCGCGGAATCGAACAACCGGGTCTCGGACCTGATGCGCAACCTGGACTCGTCGGACCTGTTCGATGCGCCCAGCCTGACGGAGGTCAAGGCCACCACCGCCGGTCAGCTCGACCAGGCCAACGTTTTCCAGCTGACGGTTCGCCAGACCCGGTCGGCCGATGAGGGGGACGCCCAATGAGGCCGGGGGAATGGCTCGACGCGTTGCGCAAGATCGACGTCAGTGACCTGGACACCAACAACATCGGTTCCTGGCCGGCGCCCATCAAATGGCTGGCGGGCATCCTGCTGGTGGCCCTGGTGCTGGGGCTGGGCTATAACTTTGCCTTGAGCGACCTGGAAAACCAGTTGCAGCAGGTGCGCGAGGAAGAAAGTACCCTCAAGGCACAATTCGCGGGCAAGGCCCACATGGCCGCGAACCTGGAACGCTACACCGAGCAGATGAAGCAGATGGAAACGTCTTTCGGTGTACTGTTGCGGCAATTGCCCAGTGATACCGAGGTGCCGGGCCTGCTGGAAGACATTACCCGCACCGGCCTGGGCAGCGGCCTGGAGTTCGAGGAAATCAAGCTGCTGCCGGAAGTCACCCAACCGTTCTACATCGAGCTGCCGATCCAGATCACCGTGACCGGCGGCTACCACGACCTGGCGACATTCGTCAGTGGAGTGGCCGGACTGCCCCGGATCGTCACGCTGCACGATTTCGAAATCGCCCCGATGGAGCCCGAGGCCGGCACGAAGCTGCGCATGAGCATCCAGGCCAAGACCTACCGCTACAACGAGCAGGAGGCGCAGCCATGAGGCCGCTGGTGTGTCGCCTCTGCCTGCTGGCGGGCCTGGTCGCGCTGGCGGGTTGCAACGACGACAACGGTTTCAGCGACCTGGACGCTTACATGAACGAAGTGCGCCTGCGTCCGCCCGGCAAGATCGAGCCGACCCCGACGTTCAGGCCCTACGAGACCTTTACCTACAGCGCTGCGAACCTGCGCAGCCCGTTTTCCCGGCAGGTCCGCGTGGACCAGGCCGACCGGCAGCGCGGCTCGCACAACGTCCGGCCCGACCCCAACCGGGTCAAGCAGTACCTGGAAGGCTTCAACATCGAGCAGTTTGAAATGGTCGGTACGATCTCCAACGCCAGTGGCTCCTTCGCACTCCTGCGGGGCGCGGGCGGGGTGCATCGGCTCAAGGTCGGTGACTATCTGGGGCGCAACGACGGGCGAATCTTCGCCATCGGCGCCACCCAGGTCGATGTGATCGAAATCGTTCCCGATGGCGAGGGTGCCTGGCTGGAGCGACCTCGGACCATTCCTTTGAAAGAGCACTCAATAGTGGAACCCCAACAATGAACAGGTTTTTGTCAGCCTTCGGTATTTCGCTATGGATAGCGCTGTTGTCGCCGATGGTTCACGCGGCCAGTCTGAAGACGCTGGATGTCGCGGCGTTGCCGGGCGACCGCGTCGAGTTGAAGCTCACCTTCGACGGGCCGCCGCCGCCCCCTCGGGGCTACACCACCGAACAACCGGCCCGGATTGCCCTGGACCTGCCAGGCGTGACCAATCAACTGGCCAGCAAGCACCGCGACCTGGGCGGGGGCAATGCGCGCAGCGCCACCGTGGTCGAGGCAGGCGATCGCACCCGGTTGATCATCGGTCTGACCCAGCTGGCGCCGTACGACACCCGGGTCGAAGGCAATAGCCTGTTCGTGGTGGTTGGCAAGGGCGCCGCGGCGAAGAACACTGCTGGGAAGAGCGTCGCCCAGGCCCCGCGCCCGGCGGTGGCCAACGCGGTGCCCGCGAGGGCCGGTAGGCCGGTGGGCAAGGCGATTCGTGGGGTGGATTTCCAGCGGGGAACCCAGGGCGAAGGCAATGTGGTGATCGATTTGTCCGATCCGTCCATCGCCCCGGACATCCAGGAACGCGAAGGCAAGATCATCCTCAATTTCGCCAGGACCCAATTGCCCGAACCATTGCGGGTGCGCCTGGACGTCAAGGACTTCGCCACCCCGGTGCAATTCGTCAATGCCAGCGCCGGCAGCGACCGGGCGACCATCAGCATCGAGCCCAGTGGCACCTTCGACTACTCGACCTACCAGACCGACAACAAACTCACCGTCAGCGTCCGGCCCATGACTGTCGACGACCTGCAAAAACGCAATGCTGACCGCGCGGCCTACAGCGGCGAGAAGCTCTCGCTCAACTTCCAGGACATCGAAGTGCGTTCGGTCCTGCAACTGATTGCCGATTTCACCAACCTGAACCTGGTGGCCAGCGACACGGTGCAGGGCGGCATTACCCTGCGCTTGCAGAATGTGCCTTGGGACCAGGCGCTGGACCTGGTGCTCAAGACCAAGGGTTTGGACAAGCGCAAGGTCGGTAACGTGCTGCTGGTGGCCCCGGCCGATGAAATCGCCGCGCGTGAACGCCAGGAACTGGAGTCGCAGAAGCAGATCGCCGACCTGGCACCGCTGCGGCGTGAGCTGCTGCAGGTCAACTATGCGAAGGCGGCGGACATCGCCAAGCTGTTCCAGTCAGTGACCAGTGCCGAGGCCAAAGCCGACGAGCGCGGCACGATCACGGTGGATGAGCGAACCAACAACATCATTGCCTACCAGACCCAGGACCGGCTCGACGAACTGCGCCGGATCGTGGCGCAGCTGGATATTCCGGTGCGCCAGGTGATGATCGAGGCACGGATTGTCGAAGCCAACGTCGACTACGACAAAAGCCTGGGCGTGCGCTGGGGAGGGTCGATCCAGAACAAGGGCAACTGGAACTCCTCGGGGGTGACCACTGGCACCTCCACCACCATCGGCACGCCGGGCAGTACCGGCACCAACCAGCCGTTCGTCGACCTGGGTGCCTCGGGCAATACGTCGGGGATCGGCATTGCGTTCATCACCGACAACGTCTTGCTGGACCTTGAGCTGACGGCCATGGAAAAAACCGGCAACGGCGAAATCGTCTCCCAGCCCAAGGTGGTGACGTCCGACAAGGAGACGGCAAAGATCCTCAAGGGCACGGAAATCCCTTACCAGGAAGCCAGCTCCAGCGGCGCCACCTCGGTGTCGTTCAAGGAGGCCTCGCTGTCGCTGGAGGTGACCCCGCAGATCACCCCGGACAACCGCATCATCATGGAGGTCAAGGTCACCAAGGATGAGCCGGACTACCTGAACAAGGTGCAGGAAGTGCCGCCGATCAAGAAAAACGAAGTCAACGCCAAGGTCCTGGTCAATGATGGCGAGACCATTGTGATTGGCGGAGTTTTCTCAAATACTCAGAGCAAGGTCGTAGATAAGGTGCCATTTCTTGGCGATGTGCCGTATCTTGGCCGCCTTTTCCGGCGTGATGTGGTTTCGGAGAAAAAATCCGAGCTGCTGGTGTTCCTCACTCCGCGTATCATGAATAACCAGGCGATTGCTGTGAGTCGTTGATTCTGTGCGAAATTTGATTCTTGTTGGGCCGATGGGCGCTGGAAAAAGCACCATCGGCCGTTTGCTGGCCAAAGAGCTGCGCCTGCCGTTCAAAGATTCCGACAAGGAAATTGAATTGCGCACGGGTGCCAATATCCCATGGATCTTCGATAAGGAAGGCGAGCCGGGCTTTCGTGACCGTGAGCAGGCGATGATCGCCGAGCTGTGCGCGTTCGAGGGCGTGGTGTTGGCCACCGGTGGTGGCGCGGTGATGCGCGAGGCCAATCGTCGGGCGCTGCATGCCGGCGGACGAGTGGTCTATCTGCACGCCTCTGTCGAACAGCAGGTCGGCCGCACCGCCCGGGATCGCAACCGGCCACTGTTGCGCACCGCGGACCCCGCCAAGACCCTGCGGGACCTGCTGGAACTGCGTGATCCGCTGTATCGGGAGATCGCCGACCTGGTGGTGGAAACCGACGAGCGGCCGCCGCGGATGGTGGTGCTGGACATTCTCGATCGCCTGCAGCAACTGCCGCCCCGTTAATGCGCCTGGCGAAATGCGCTATCCTCGACGTCCCGTCATGGCCCGCCTGGGGCGTGGCGGATGGCCATCCCGTGGTGTCATGGCAAGCACCGGGACCTGTGGCGAGGGGATTTATCCCCGTTGGGCACTTTCGTTAATTGCAGGCAGGACGCCTGATTCCATCTTCACTGTGGGGACACATGCAGACACTTAAGGTCGACCTGGGCGAGCGCAGCTACCCGATTCATATTGGCGAAGGCTTGCTGGACCAGCCCGAACTGCTGGCGCCGCATATCGCCGGGCGGCAAGTGGCGATCATTTCCAATGAAACCGTCGCGCCTCTGTATCTGGAACGTCTGACCCGCAGCCTGTCGGCTTTCTCGGTCATTTCCGTGGTGTTGCCCGACGGCGAAGCCTTCAAGAACTGGGAAACCCTGCAACTCATTTTCGACGGCCTGCTGACCGCACGGCATGATCGCCGCACCACGGTGGTTGCCCTGGGCGGTGGCGTGATCGGCGACATGGCCGGTTTTGCCGCCGCTTGTTATCAGCGCGGTGTCGACTTCATCCAGATCCCCACCACGCTGTTGTCGCAGGTCGACTCGTCGGTGGGCGGCAAGACCGGGATCAACCATCCGCTGGGCAAGAACATGGTCGGTGCGTTCTATCAGCCCAACGTGGTGCTGATCGACACCGCCACCCTCAATACCCTGCCGGCCCGCGAACTGTCTGCGGGGCTGGCGGAAGTCATCAAGTACGGGCTGATCTGCGACGAACCGTTCCTGGGCTGGCTCGAAGAGCACGTCGACCGCCTGCGTGCGCTGGATCAAGCGGCCCTGACCTACGCCATCGAGCGCTCCTGCGCCGCCAAGGCCGCGGTGGTCGGTGCCGATGAGCGTGAGTCGGGGGTGCGCGCCACGCTCAACCTGGGTCATACCTTCGGCCATGCCATCGAAACGCACATGGGCTATGGTGTCTGGCTGCACGGTGAAGCGGTTGCGGCCGGTACGGTCATGGCCCTGGAGATGTCCGCGCGCCTGGGCTGGATCAGCGAACAGGAACGCGATCGCGGTATTCGTCTGTTCCAGCGCGCCGGGCTGCCGGTGGTTCCGCCCGAGGAAATGAGCGAGGCGGATTTTCTTGAACACATGGCAATCGACAAAAAAGTGATCGACGGTCGTCTGCGCCTGGTGCTGCTGCGCCACATGGGCGAAGCGGTGGTGACCGACGATTATCCGAAAGAAGTTCTACAGGCCACGCTGGGAGCGGACTACCGCGCCCTGGCTCAGCTTAAAGGTTAATAAGATTCCGATGACTAGTTTGCATGCCGACGAGGCTTTCCTCGGCCATTTCCAATTGAGTCATGACCCTTTTGCCCCACGGGTCCCGGGCTTCAAGTTCTTCCCCGCCCAGCGCAAGCCGGTGCTGGGCCAGTTGCATCACCTGGCGCGCTACAGCCAGTTGCTGTTGGTGGTCACCGGTCCCCAGGGCAGCGGCAAGACCTTGCTGCGCCAGGCCCTGGTGGCCAGTACCAACAAACAGTCTGTGCAAAGCGTGGTGGTCTCGGCCCGTGGCGCCGGCGATGCCGCCGGTGTGTTGCGCCAGGTGGCCCAGGCGCTGAACGTCGCCCAGGCCGAAATCGGTGCAATCCTCGATCAGATCGTGCAACTGGCGCTGACCGGGCAGGAAGTCTATCTGCTGGTGGACGATGCCGAGCAACTCGACGAATCGGCCCTCGAAGCCCTGCTGGCCTTGGCGGCCGGTGCGCCGGAGGGCCGGCCCCACGTGTTCCTGTTCGGCGAGTCGTCGCTGATCGCCGACCTGGACCAGCTGAACCTCGAGGAAGAGCGCTTCCACGTCATCGAGCTGGCGCCCTACACCGAGGAAGAAACGCGTGAATACCTGGCCCAGCGTCTTGAGGGCGCGGGCCGGGGTATCGAACTTTTCACCGCCGATCAGATCTCTGAGATTCACGAAAGCTCCGAGGGTTGGCCTGGCAACATCAACCAGGTTGCCCGCGATGCTCTGATCGAAGTCATGATTGCCAGCCGCTCAGCGGTGAAGCGTCCAAGTATGGGGTTCAACATGCCGAAGAAACACGTATTGGCAATTTCCGCCGTCGTCGTGGTCGCGGTGGCCGCCGCCTGGCTGATGCCGGGTCGCACCAAGGCACCTGCCACGGGTGCCCCTGCCAACGAACAGGCGCAACTGCCCCTCGGCCAAGGTACGCCGCAACCCAACGGTGGCGCGCCGGCCGTGGAATTCGCCGGTAACACCCAACCGATGCCGCTGCCGCTGGTCGGCCAGTCGCAGCCGGTCATGCGCGGCCCGCTGGCCGAAGCGGCCGGCGGTATCACCGAAGGCGACGACGGCGCAGCGCCACCGATCGACGACAGCAGCGACACGCCGCCGACCGTGACCACCACCGCTCCGCCTGCGGGCGTGCCGGCCGGCCCGGCGCCAACGCCTGCCCCGACTGCCAAGCCGACCCCGGCGCCGACCCAGGTGGCCACCGCCAAGCCTGCACCGGTTCCGGCGCCTGCGGCCAAGCCAGCAGCACCGGCGGCCAAGCCTGCTGCTACCCCAGCCAAGGCCACCGGCGGTAGCTGGTACGCCGGCCAGGCGCCGGGCAACTACGTGGTGCAGATCCTCGGCACCAGTTCCGAAGCCGCGGCGCAGAACTTCGTCAAGGAGCAGGGCGGCGAGTACCGTTATTTCAAGAAAGTGCTCAACGGCAAGCCGCTGTATGTCATCACCTACGGCAGCTTTGCCAACCGTGATGCGGCTGTTTCCGCCATCAAGGCCTTGCCAGCGAAGGTTCAGGCTGGTAAACCTTGGCCTCGCACTGTCGCCAGCGTCCAACAGGAACTGGCAGCAACTCGCTGAAGATTCGGCGGCCTTACCCAGGCCGCCTCTCCCGGCAACCTCAAAATTTCCGCAAGGGCGGGCGACCTTTCAGGCCGCGCGCCTTGTGGTGTCTGCGTCACAGTAGCGTTTGAGTCGTAGCGGTCAAACCCAAAAAAGTTTTGACTAGCACAGCATATAGCTTTAAACCTTTCACAAATGCGACATGGATTTGCGACAATTCGTCGTCAAATTTGTGAGCCTCTGTGTCGGTGTGTACAATGACCTCCCTTTTGCCCCCGCAAAGCTGGCGTACGTTCGGCGCGGCATGCAACTGGTTGAATTGAAAAGAAATTTGCCTCGATTAGAGGCAGCCTGGTGAGAAAGTGTCTATGAAAGCAGGTCTGTACCAACCAGATGAATTCAAGGATAACTGCGGTTTCGGCCTGATAGCTCATATGCAGGGCGAGCCCAGCCATACCCTTTTGCAAACGGCCATTGAGGCCCTGACCTGCATGACCCACCGCGGTGGGATCAACGCCGACGGCAAGACCGGCGACGGTTGTGGCTTGCTGATTCAAAAGCCCGACGAGTTCCTGCGTGCCGTAGCCCAGGAAACGTTCGGCGTGACCCTGCCCAAGCAGTACGCCGTGGGCATGGTGTTCTTCAACCAGGACCCGGTGAAGGCTGAGGCGGCTCGCGAAAACATGAATCGCGAGATCCTGGCCGCCGGCCTGCAACTGGTTGGCTGGCGCAAAGTGCCGATCGACACCAGCGTCCTTGGCCGCCTGGCGCTCGAGCGCCTGCCGCAGATCGAACAGGTGTTCATCGCTGGCGAAGGCCTGAGCGACCAGGACATGTCGATCAAGCTGTTCAGTTCCCGTCGTCGTTCGTCCGTGGCCAACGCCGCCGACACCGATCACTACATCTGCAGCTTTTCCCACAAGACCATTATCTACAAAGGCCTGATGATGCCGGCGGACCTCACCGCCTTCTATCCGGACCTGAGCGACGAGCGCCTGAAAACCGCGATCTGCGTGTTCCACCAGCGCTTCTCCACCAACACCCTGCCGAAATGGCCGCTGGCCCAGCCATTCCGCTTCCTCGCCCACAACGGCGAGATCAACACCATCACCGGCAACCGCAACTGGGCCGTGGCCCGTCGCACCAAGTTCGCCAACGACCTGATGCCGGACCTCGAAGAACTCGGCCCGCTGGTCAACCGCGTGGGTTCGGACTCCTCGAGCATGGACAACATGCTGGAACTGATGGTGACCGGTGGCATCGACCTGTTCCGCGGCGTGCGCATGCTGGTGCCGCCGGCGTGGCAGAACGTCGAGACCATGGACCCGGACCTGCGTGCCTTCTACGAATACAACTCCATGCACATGGAACCGTGGGACGGCCCGGCCGGTATCGTCATGACCGACGGTCGCTACGCCGTGTGCCTGCTGGACCGTAACGGTCTGCGTCCGGCGCGCTGGGTCACCACCACCAATGGGTTCATCACCCTGGCGTCGGAAATCGGCGTCTGGAACTACCAGCCCGAAGACGTCATCGCCAAGGGCCGCGTAGGCCCGGGCCAGATCTTTGCCGTGGACACCGAAACCGGCCAGATCCTCGACACCGACGCCATCGACAACCGTCTCAAGTCCCGTCATCCGTACAAGCAATGGCTGCGCAAGAATGCCCTGCGCATCCAGGCGACCATGGAAGACAACGACCACGGCTCGGCTTTCTACGACGTCGACCAGCTCAAGCAGTACATGAAGATGTACCAGGTGACGTTCGAAGAACGTGACCAGGTGCTGCGTCCGCTGGGCGAGCAGGGCTACGAAGCGGTCGGCTCCATGGGCGACGACACGCCGATGGCCGTGCTGTCGCAGCGCGTGCGCACGCCGTACGACTATTTCCGCCAGCAGTTCGCCCAGGTGACCAACCCACCGATCGACCCGCTGCGTGAAGCGATCGTGATGTCCCTGGAAATCTGCCTGGGCGCCGAGCGCAACATTTTCCAGGAGTCGCCGGAGCATGCCTCGCGGGTGATCCTCAGCTCGCCGGTCATTTCCCCGGCCAAGTGGCGCTCGCTGACCAACCTCGACCGTCCGGGCTTCGCGCGCCAGGTCATCGACCTGAACTACGACGAAAGCGTCGGCCTGGAAGCGGCGATCCGCAACGTCGCCGATCAGGCTGAAGAAGCCGCGCGCGCCGGGCGTACCCAGATCGTCCTCAGCGACCGTCACATCGCCCCGGGCAAGCTGCCGATCCACGCCTCGCTGGCCACCGGTGCGGTGCACCATCGCCTGACCGAAAAAGGCCTGCGCTGCGATTCCAACATCCTGGTGGAAACCGCCACCGCCCGCGATCCGCATCACTTCGCGGTGCTGATCGGTTTCGGTGCCTCGGCGGTGTATCCGTTCCTGGCCTATGAAGTGCTGGGCGACCTGATCCGCACCGGTGAAGTACTGGGCGACCTCTACGAGGTGTTCAAGAACTACCGCAAGGGCATCACCAAGGGCCTGCTCAAGATCCTGTCGAAGATGGGCATCTCGACCATCGCCTCGTACCGTGGCGCGCAACTGTTCGAGGCCATCGGCCTGTCCGAGGAAGTCTGCGAGCTGAGCTTCCGTGGCGTGCCGAGCCGCATCAAGGGTGCGCGTTTCGTCGACATCGAAGCCGAGCAGAAAGCCCTGGCCGCCGAAGCCTGGAGCCCGCGCAAGCCGATCCAGCAGGGCGGCCTGCTGAAGTTCGTCCACGGTGGCGAATACCACGCCTACAACCCGGACGTGGTCAACACCTTGCAAGCGGCCGTGCAGCAGGGCGACTACAGCAAGTTCAAGGAATACACCTCGCTGGTGGACAACCGTCCGGTGTCGATGATCCGCGACCTGCTCAAGGTCAAGACCCTCGACACGCCGCTGGACATCAGTGAAGTGGAACCGCTGGAATCGGTGCTCAAGCGCTTCGATTCGGCCGGTATTTCCCTGGGCGCCTTGTCCCCGGAGGCCCACGAAGCCCTGGCCGAAGCCATGAACCGCCTCGGTGCGCGTTCCAACTCCGGCGAAGGCGGCGAAGACCCGGCGCGCTACGGCACCATCAAGAGTTCGAAAATCAAGCAGGTGGCCACCGGCCGCTTCGGTGTGACGCCGGAATACCTGGTCAACGCTGAAGTGCTGCAGATCAAGGTTGCCC
The DNA here is from genome assembly GCF_055390755.1 of Pseudomonas sp. Van50. Classification (NCBI taxonomy): domain Bacteria; kingdom Pseudomonadati; phylum Pseudomonadota; class Gammaproteobacteria; order Pseudomonadales; family Pseudomonadaceae; genus Pseudomonas; species Pseudomonas sp. Van50. The sequence goes on from NZ_AP024343.1 coordinate 525,504, forward strand.
AAGGCGCCAAGCCCGGCGAAGGCGGCCAGTTGCCCGGCGGCAAGGTCAACGGCCTGATCGCCAAGCTGCGTTATGCGGTCCCCGGCGTGACCCTGATCTCGCCGCCGCCGCACCACGACATCTACTCGATCGAAGACTTGTCGCAACTGATCTTCGACCTCAAGCAGGTGAACCCCAAGGCACTGGTCTCGGTGAAGCTGGTGGCGGAAGCCGGCGTCGGCACCATTGCGGCCGGCGTGGCCAAGGCCTATGCCGACCTGATCACCATCTCCGGCTACGACGGTGGCACCGGCGCATCGCCGCTGACCTCGATCAAGTACGCTGGCGCGCCGTGGGAACTGGGCCTGGCCGAAACCCACCAGACCCTGCGCGGCAACGATTTGCGCGGCAAGGTCCGCGTGCAGACCGACGGTGGCCTGAAAACCGGCCTGGACGTGATCAAGGCGGCCATCCTCGGCGCCGAGAGCTTCGGCTTCGGCACCGCGCCGATGATCGCCCTGGGCTGCAAATACCTGCGCATCTGCCACCTGAACAACTGCGCCACCGGCGTGGCGACCCAGAACGACAAGCTGCGCAAGGACCACTACATCGGTACCGTCGACATGGTGGTGAATTTCTTCACCTACGTGGCCGAAGAGACTCGTGAGTGGCTGGCCAAGCTGGGCGTGCGTTCCCTTGAAGAGCTGATCGGCCGTACCGATCTGCTGGACGTGATCGAGGGCCAGACCGCCAAGCAGCAGCACCTGGACCTGACTCCATTGCTGGGCAGCGATCTGATCCCGGCGGACAAGCCACAGTTCTGCCAGGTCGACCGCAACCCGCCATTCGACAAGGGCGAGCTGGCCGAGAAGATGGTCGACATGGCCGCTGCGGCGATCAACGACCTGAGCGGCGCCGAGTTCGACCTGGATATCTGCAACTGCGACCGTTCCATCGGCGCGCGGATCTCCGGCGAAATCGCCCGCAAGCACGGCAACCAGGGCATGGCCAAGGCGCCGGTGACCTTCCGCTTCAAGGGCACCGCAGGCCAGAGCTTCGGCGTCTGGAACGCCGGTGGCCTGAACATGTACCTGGAAGGCGATGCCAACGACTACGTGGGCAAGGGCATGACCGGCGGCAAGCTGGTCATCGTTCCGCCCAAGGGCAGCGTCTACAAGACCCAGGACAGTGCCATCATCGGCAACACCTGCCTTTATGGCGCCACGGGCGGCAAGCTGTTCGCCGCCGGCACCGCGGGCGAGCGTTTTGCCGTGCGTAACTCCGGGGCCCACACTGTGGTGGAAGGCACCGGCGATCACTGCTGCGAGTACATGACCGGTGGTTTTGTCTGCGTGCTGGGCAAGACCGGTTATAACTTCGGCTCTGGCATGACCGGCGGTTTCGCCTACGTGCTCGACCAGGACAACACCTTCGTTGACCGGGTCAACCACGAACTGGTGGAAATCCAGCGGATCAGCGGCGAGGCGATGGAAGCCTATCGCAGCCACCTGCAAAACGTGCTGAACGAGTACGTCGCGGAAACCGACAGCGAGTGGGGGCGTGAACTCGCCGAAAACCTCGATGACTACTTGCGCCGTTTCTGGCTGGTCAAGCCCAAGGCTGCCAACCTGAAATCGTTGCTTTCCAGCACTCGTGCCAACCCGCAGTGATATGCGCCTGAAGAGTTTGATGAGGTTTTAACAATGGCTGAACGTCTGAATAACGACTTCCAGTTCATCGATGTCGGGCGCAAGGATCCGAAGAAGAAACTGTTGCGTCAACGCAAGAAAGAGTTCGTGGAAATCTACGAGCCTTTCAAACCCCAGCAGTCGGCCGACCAGGCCCACCGCTGCCTGGGTTGCGGTAACCCGTACTGCGAATGGAAGTGCCCGGTGCACAACTTCATTCCCAACTGGCTGAAACTGGTGGCCGAGGGCAACATCCTCCAGGCCGCCGAGCTGTCCCACCAGACCAACACCCTGCCGGAAGTCTGCGGCCGTGTGTGCCCGCAGGATCGCCTGTGTGAAGGTGCCTGCACCCTCAACGACGGTTTTGGCGCGGTGACCATCGGTTCGGTGGAGAAGTACATCACCGACACCGCGTTCGCCATGGGCTGGCGCCCGGACATGTCCAAGGTCAAGCCGACCGGCAAGCGCGTGGCGATCATCGGTGCCGGCCCGGCGGGCCTGGGCTGTGCCGACGTGCTGGTACGCGGTGGCGTGACCCCGGTGGTGTTCGACAAGAACCCGGAAATCGGTGGCCTGCTGACCTTTGGCATCCCCGAGTTCAAGCTGGAAAAGACCGTGCTGAGCAATCGTCGCGAAGTCTTCACCGGCATGGGCATCGAGTTCCGCCTGAACACCGAGGTGGGCAAGGACGTGACCATGGAGCAACTGCTCGAGGAATACGATGCGGTCTTCATGGGCATGGGCACCTACACCTACATGAAGGGTGGCTTTGCCGGTGAGGACCTGCCGGGTGTCTACGATGCGCTCGACTTCCTGATCGCCAACGTCAACCGCAACCTGGGTTTTGAAAAGTCGCCGGAAGATTTCGTCGACATGAAAGGCAAGAAGGTCGTGGTGCTTGGCGGTGGCGACACGGCGATGGACTGCAACCGCACGTCGATTCGCCAGGGCGCCAAGTCGGTGACTTGCGCCTATCGTCGTGACGAAGCGAACATGCCCGGCTCGCGCAAAGAGGTGAAGAACGCCAAGGAAGAAGGCGTGAAATTCCTCTACAACCGCCAGCCGATCGCCATTGTCGGTGAAGACAAGGTCGAAGGCGTGAAGGTGGTCGAGACCCGTCTCGGCGAACCGGACGCCCGTGGCCGTCGCAGCCCCGAGCCGATCCCCGGTTCCGAAGAGATCATCCCGGCCGACGCCGTGGTCATCGCTTTCGGCTTCCGCCCGAGCCCGGCGCCGTGGTTCGAGCAGTTCAGCATCCAGACCGACAGCCAGGGCCGCGTCGTAGCGCCGGAGCAGGGCCAGTACAAGCACCAGACCAGCAACCCGAAGATCTTCGCCGGTGGCGACATGGTCCGGGGTTCCGACCTGGTGGTGACGGCGATCTTCGAAGGCCGCAATGCGGCGGAAGGGATCCTGGATTACCTGGGGGTCTGATCACTTCCTAACGCTGGAATGCGATCAAAATGTGGGAGCGAGCTTGCTCGCGATAGCGGTGGATCAGTCGACGAGCGTGTTGAATGTGACGCCCTCATCGCGAGCAAGCTCGCTCCCACAATTGTTTTGTGGGGTCGCTGAATATTGCATGGCACCGCGACAAATTGCCCCGATAGATAAAAGGCACGGCTCTTGCCGTGCCTTTTGCGTCGCGCTCTGAGAAAATGCCCGCACTTTTTTTCCGGATGCCGACATGACTGCCCTGAAGAACGACCGTTTCCTTCGCGCCCTGCTCAAGCAACCCGTGGACGTCACCCCTGTATGGATGATGCGCCAGGCCGGTCGCTATCTGCCGGAGTACCGCGCCAGCCGCGCCAAGGCCGGTGACTTCATGAGCCTGTGCATGAACCCCCAGTTCGCCTGCGAAGTCACGATGCAGCCGCTGGACCGTTATCCGCAGTTGGACGCGGCGATCCTGTTCTCCGACATCCTCACCATTCCCGACGCCATGGGGCAGGGCTTGTACTTCGAGACCGGCGAAGGCCCGCGCTTCAAGAAAGTCGTCAGCACCCTGGCCGACATCGAGGCCCTGCCGATTCCCGATCCGCAGAAGGACCTGGGCTACGTCATGGACGCGGTCAGCACCATTCGCCGTGAACTCAACGGGCGCGTGCCGCTGATCGGTTTCTCCGGCAGCCCCTGGACCCTGGCGACCTACATGGTCGAAGGCGGTTCGTCGAAGGACTTCCGCAAGACCAAGGCGATGCTCTACGACAACCCCCAAGCCATGCACCTGTTGCTGGACAAGCTGGCCCAGTCGGTCACGTCCTACCTCAACGGCCAGATCCTGGCCGGCGCGCAAGCGGTGCAGATCTTCGATACCTGGGGCGGCAACCTGTCGGCGGCGGCATACCAGGAGTTTTCCCTGGCCTACATGCGCAAGATCGTCAGCGGCCTGATCCGCGAGCACGAAGGTCGCACAGTCCCGGTGATCCTGTTCACCAAGAACGGCGGCCTGTGGCTGGAAAGCATCGCCGAGGCCGGCGCCGACGCCTTGGGCCTGGACTGGACCTGCGACATTGGCAACGCCCGCGAACGTGTCGGTCACAAGGTCGCCCTGCAAGGCAACATGGACCCGACCGTGCTCTACGCCAAGCCTGAAGCCATCCGCGCTGAAGTCGGACGCATCCTGGCCAGCTACGGCAGTGGCAGCGGGCATGTGTTCAATCTCGGCCATGGCATCACCCCGGAAGTCGACCCCGAACACGCCGGCGCCTTCCTGCGGGCGGTGCATGAGTTGTCGGCGCAATATCACGTCTGATTGCTGCCCCTGTCACCCAGCCTGTCCGGACCTGTGCCGGACAGGCTTTTTATTGCTCGCGTGTTTAACGATCCGCCATAAACCCAGCCGGTAGTTATGCCTGATGTGTTTGTTTGTGTTTATTTATCTTTTTTTTCGATAGTTATTTCTATTCGTAAGAAGTTTCTCAAGTTATGTAGGGGAAATTGATTCAGAGATCATTCCTTCTAAGTTGAGAGATTTGTCCTACACATGAAATATTCAACTTTCTATAAGGTTCCGGGCACTTGCAAGGGCAGGCGCTGAGCGGTCTGGCGCACCTTTCAAGAGGACGGTGATACGTCTTTCATTTTTGATGACTAGTCTGGAATTTTATATGAAGAACAACTTCAAAAAGAGCAATGTGTTAACGGGGTGTGCGTCCTCGCTAGTTCTGTTGTCGGCCATGGCGGCATCCCAAAGTGTGCTGGCCCACGGTTTCGTCGAAGTACCGCCTTCTCGTGCATTGTTGTGCCAGAGAGGTGTCAACCAGCACTGCGGCGACGCGCAATACGAGCCGCAGAGTACCGGCGAAACCTTCAAGGGTTTCCCGAATGGAGCCGGTGGCGGACCACTGCAAGGCCCTGTCGATGGCAAGATCGCCAGCGGCGGCAGCGCCCTGTTTTCTGCCCTTGATGCGCAATCGGCTTCGCGCTGGCACCTGACTGAAATCAAGGACCGCAACATTGTCTTCCAATGGCAATACTCCGCAGCGCACCCGGCGACCAAACATGAGTATTTCATTACCCGCGACGGTTGGAACCCGAACGAAGTGCTCAAGCGTGCCTCGTTCGACACCACGCCGTTCTGTACGGTGGATGGCGGTAATCAAGTTCCGGTAGCAGGTGCCCCGCACAACTGCGTCATTCCCGACAGCAAGACAGGTCATCACGTCGTCCTGGCGGTCTGGACGGTGGGCGATACCGACAACGCGTTCTACAACCCGATTGATGTGAACATCCTCGCCGAAGCCGCGTTGCCGGGCGGCTGGTCGGCGGTGGGCAGCATTGCGCCATCGACCCCGTTGCTGGTGGGCGACAAGGTCAAGGCCCGGGCATTCTCCGCCAGCGGCGAAAATGCCGAGTACAGCCTGGAAATCAGCATCGACAACGCTGAGGAAGGCAAGGCGGAAAACTGGTCGTTCAAACTGGCCGAGGCCCTCAACAAGGCTTATCCGCTCATTCGTGCCGGTGTTCGGGACGAGGACGGCAACATCGCGCCGGCCAAGGGCGCCAACAGTCTGTATGCCCAGAAAGAAAGCGCTGTGACGCGCTACGAAGTGCAACTGGACATGCGCGAAGACGCCAGCGCCAGCATGGAGATTTCCTCCCTGCAGCCCGAGTACGTCCTCGACAAAGGGCGGGTCAGCATGGCGTTCACTGCGCAGACAAACCGCAGCATGAATCTCGAAGCCACTCTGTTCGATGAAAAGAACAAGCAGGTGGGTGTCGTGAGCCAGACCGTGGGCGCAGGCAGCACCGGCCTGAACCTGGACGTGCGCAGCGCCCCAGGCGCGCACACCCTGACGCTGGTGGGGACTACCGTAGACGGCCGTACCACTCGCCAGGAGACCCAAGCGGTCACCCTGACCGGCGAGGGCGTAGGCATCGAGTACGACTTCGAATTCCCTAATGGCATCAGCGAGTACACCGCCGGCACGAAAGTGCTGCAGCGCGCGACTGACGAAGTCTTCGAATGCAAGCCGTTCCCAGCGTCCGGCTACTGCAAGCAATACGCCCCGACGTCGAACGGTTTCGAGCCAGGTGTCGGTGCGTCGTGGCAAAGCGCCTGGGACAAGCTGTAAGTCCTGACAGGCACGGCCCCGGGCGACTCGCAAGGTTGCCTGGGGCCTTCAGACGAGAACGCAGTGATGTCTATCAATTACTCAAGGCGGCGGGTGCTGCTGCACTGGCTGTCGGCGGTCATTATCCTGTGGGCGTTGGCGTCCGGTTTTTATGTGGCGTTCAACCCGGTGTCCGCTTCGACCCAACAATGGGTTGGGTCATTCAATGTGTCGCTGACCACGCTGTTCATTCCGTTTTTCGTATGGCGGACCTGGCTGTTCGTGTGCGAACGGGAGCCCCAGGGGACGGCGCTTTCCTTGAACAAGAGGCTGGCCTTGGCGGTGCACGCGCTGATCTACCTGGTGATCGGCGTCGTGCTGGTGACCGGCGTGCTGATGATGAAAAGCGCCATCAGTGTCTTCGGCCTCGTTCGATTTCCTCAGCCATTGGCTGATCCGGTGTTGATCGAACTGGCCAGCACGATCCACGTGCAGTCTTGCATGGTGCTTTCGATGCTTGTCGCGTTGCACCTGTGCGCGGTGCTCTGGCATGAGTTTTCCGGGCGTAGGGTGGTGCGCCGGATGTCCTTCGCCAAGCCGGCGGTCACCCTCCCGCGAGTGCAAAGTTGAGCCTGCCGGTGCGGGTCGGCAGCCGTTTGCCGACGCTGGCGCTGGTGCTCGTGCCGCTGCTCTATGGGGCATTGCTGGCCGGGCAGGAGTGGCGTTTTCGCCAGGCATTGGGCCGTGACGTACCGGTGGTGAGCGACTCGCCGGTGGCGCCGCATCGTGACTTGCCCAATGTCCAAGCGGTGGCGACTGTGCTCGGCCTGGCGCCTGAAGGTGCCCAGGCGCCAAGCGCCGAACCGATCACGTTGCAAGCCAGTTTTGTCGCTGGCCAAGGTTTGTCGCGGGCCTTGCTGGCGGACGCCGCCGGCCCGCGCATTTACCAGGTGGGCGAGCGTTTGCCGGGTGGCAGCGTGCTGCGCCGGGTCGAGGCCAGCCATGTGACGTTGTGGCGTAACGGACGTGAAGAGCGCTTGGCCCTGCAACCCGCAGCCAAACCCCTGCTGCGCCGGCTGAGCCTCGAAGACGGGGGCCATGCCGCGCCGCATTCCTCGCAATACCTACGCCCGGTGGCCGGGCAATCAGAGTGATCGAATTCATGAACAGCTTTATCCGGGGCCGTGTTTCGCGTGTCCTGTTCTGCCTCGCCGCGTCTTGCCTGCTGACGCCCGCCGGTTTGTTGCAGGCCGAAGAGGCTCAGTGGCAACTGGCGATGAACAACGCGGAACTGCGCGATGTGGTCGAAGAGTTCTCCGCGATCCTGGGCAAGACCGTGGTGCTCGACCCCCGAGTGTCGGGGCGCATCACGGTCATGTCCCGTGAGGCGCTGGACCGCGAAGGGGTGCGGCGGTTGTTCTATTCGGTACTCGATGCCCATAACTTCACCGTGATTGACGAAGGCGAGCGGATCCTGATCACGCCGGTCAGCGATGCCAAGACGCGTGCCGGTGTCGCCGATGAACACAGCGCCACACCGTCGCAGTTCGTCACCCGGGTCCTCGACCTGCAATCGAGCATCGCCGCCGATGTCGCCGGGCTGATCCGCCCCTTGGTATCGGCCAATGGTTACGTCGGTCCTTCGGTATCGTCCAACGCCCTGGTAGTCACCGACACCGCCGCCAACGTCCAGCGCATCGCCGGCGTGGTGCAACGGTTGGATTCAGGACGCAACCGCAATCACGTGGTGGTGCGCTTGAAGCACGCCCAGGCCGGGGACATCGCCCCACTCGTGGAAGCCTCCGGCGGCAAGCGCGAGGGGGATACGGCGGGCGTGGTGATCGCCGACGGCCGCAGCAATCGGCTGGTGATCATCGGCGCGCCAGCGGTGCGTCAACGCCTGGTCGACCTGGCCCGGACCCTGGACGTGCCGGCAGCCGCTTCCCAGGACAACGCGCGGGTCATCCGGCTGCGTCACAGCGATGCCAAACAGTTGGCCGAGGTATTGGAAGGTGTCGGCCAGGATAGGAAAACCACGCCGGCCCTCGCTGGCCAACGGGAAACCGCGGGGGCCAGCCCCTTCAGGATCAAGGCCGATGAAAGCCAGAATGCCTTGGTCTTGATCGCCGAGCCGGCCCAGGTCCGCATCATCGAGAACATCGTCCGGGAGCTGGACCAACCCCGGGCCCAGGTGCTCATTCATGCAGCCATCGTCGAGGTGAGCGGAGATATCTCCGAAGCGCTGGGGGTGCAGTGGGGACTCAAGAGCGGCAGCGCGACAGGGAGCATCAACTTCCCGGGAACCGACATCCCGATCATCGGCCTGGACTTTAACAAGCTGGATAAAACCAAGGAAAGCGCATTCCTGCGCCTCGGTGGCGATCGCTTCAGTGCACTGGTCTCGGCGCTGGCGAGCAATGCCCACAGCAACCTGCTGTCCACCCCCAGCCTGCTGACCCTGGATAACCAGGAAGCGGAAATCATCGTGGGCCAGAACGTTCCGTTCAAGACGGGTTCCTACGCCACCAGCGGCAACGGCGCGGACAATCCGTTCACCACTGTGGAGCGCAAGGACGTGGGTATCAGCCTCAAGGTCAAGCCTTACATCAACGAAGGCTCGACCTTGCGCCTTGAAGTCGAGCAGGAGGTGTCGGACATCGCGCCGTCGGTCTCCGGTGTGGACTCCTCGGACCTGATCACCAACAAGCGCGCCTTGAAGAGCACGATCCTGGCGGACGATGGCGAGATCATCGTGATCGGCGGCCTGATCCGCGACAGTGTCCGCAGCCAGCAAAGCGGTGTGCCGCTGCTGCGCAGTATTCCCTACTTGGGCGCGTTGTTTCGCTGGAACCGCGACACCCAGACCAAAAGCAACTTGATGGTGTTCCTGCGCCCGACCATCGTGCGCAGCAGCGAAGACCTGGCCGATGTGAGCCGGCAACGCTACGACGCGCTCCGGGAGTTGAGCAAACCCGGCTCGCGGAAAAACAATTCGCTGCTGCTGCCCCGGGACGCCCGCCAGTTGTTCGAATCGTCTGCGCAGGAGCCGGTGGTCGACCTGCTTGCACCGCAGCCGGAGGGCCTGTGAGCGAGCCGTTGCCCTTTGGTTTCGCCAGGCGCCTGGGCGTGCTGCTGGAAGGCGCGGGGCCGACCTTGAGCCTGGCGATGCGCAGCGACACGCCCCTGACTGCCGTGGCTGAAGTCCGGCGCCTGTGTGGGCGGGATCTACCTATCCAGGTCCTGGCGCCGGCGCAGTTCGCCGCGCGCCTGGCCAGCGTCTATCGCCAGGGCCAAAGCGCTGCCGAGCAGGTGGCCCAAGGCCTGGACGAGGAACTGGACCTGCTCAGCCTGGCCGACCAGATGCCGCAGACCACCGACCTGTTGGAGCAGCAGGGTGATGCGCCGATCATTCGCCTGATCAATGCGCTGCTCAGCGAGGCGGTCCGCGAGCACGCCTCGGATGTGCACCTGGAAACATTCGAGCAATACCTGTCGGTGCGCATGCGCATCGATGGGCAGTTGCAGGAAATGCTGCGCCCGCGCCGGGAACTGGCGAACCTGCTGGTGTCGCGGATCAAGGTCATGGCGCGCCTGGACATCGCCGAAAAACGCGTGCCCCAGGACGGCCGGATGGCGTTGCGCCTGGCCGGGCACGAGGTCGATGTGCGGGTCTCGACCCTGCCTTCGGCCCATGGCGAGCGGGTGGTGTTGCGCCTGCTCGACAAGCAGGCCGGGCGTCTGGATCTGCAACGCCTGGGCCTGCCCGACGACACCCTGGCGAGCCTGCGCCAGTTGCTCGGCAAGCCCCATGGCATCGTGTTGGTCACCGGGCCCACGGGGTCGGGGAAGACCACCAGCCTGTACGCGGCGCTGAGCAGCATCAACGACCAGAGCCGCAACATCCTCACGGTCGAAGACCCCATCGAATATCACCTGCCGGGTATCGGCCAGATGCCGGTCAACCCGAAAGTCGACATGACCTTCGCCCGCGGCCTGCGGGCCATTTTGCGCCAGGATCCGGACGTGGTGATGGTCGGCGAAATACGCGACCGCGAGACCGCCGAAATCGCCGTCCAGGCGTCGCTGACCGGGCACCTGGTGCTCTCGACCCTGCACACCAACACCGCCGTCGGCGCGGTCACGCGGCTGGTGGACATGGGCGTGGATGCGTATCTGCTGGCGTCGTCCCTGGCCGGCATCGTCGCCCAGCGTTTGTTGCGCTGTCTGTGCCCCTCCTGCAAAGCCCCTTATGTGGCCGACGCCGCCACGTGTCGGCGCCTGGGCCTCGACGCCGATGCCGCGCCCAAGTTGTTCAAGGCCCAGGGCTGCGAGCAATGCCAGAAAGGCTATCGCGGGCGCTTCGGCATCTATGAGCTGGTGCATGTCAACGCCGCCCTGTCGCAGTTGATTCACCAGGGCGCCACCGAGCAGGCGCTAGCCGCCGAGGCCCGCAAGACCTCCCGGAGCCTGTTCCAGGACGGTCGCCAGCGCGTGCTGGAAGGCCTGACCAGTGTCGACGAACTGCTGCGCATTACCCAGGAGGATTAGCGCCATGCCGACCTTCGATTATCGGGCCGAAAACCCCCAGGGCCGACGCTGCAAGGGCCGCGTGGAAGCCGACAGCCCCCGTCATGCTCGCCAATTGTTGCGCGAGCGTGGCTTGCTGCCCAGCGAGCTGGCGCAAGCCAAGGACCAGCGAGTCCTGGGCGGGCGCCATGCCGGGGGCGTTTGGGGCCGGCGGATCTGGCGTTGCTGACGTTGCAGCTGTCTACCTTGATCCAGGCCGGCCTGCCCCTTGAGGAGTCCCTGGGGGCGGTGGCGCAACAGAGCCAGAAACGCCGCGTTGCCCACCTGCTGGCGGCGGTGCGCAGCCGGGTGATGGAAGGCCACGCGCTGGCGACGGCACTGAGGGCCTTCCCTCAAGCGTTCCCCGAACTGTTCTGCGCCACGGTCGCGGCGGGCGAGCAGTCGGGTCACCTGGGCCAGGTGTTGGAGCAACTGGCGAGCTACACCCAGGCGCGCCAGGCCTCGCGCCAGCGTATTCAACTGGCGTTGGTGTACCCGCTGATCCTGATGCTGGCCTGTGTCGCGATTGTCGCGTTCCTGCTGGGTTATGTGGTGCCGGATGTGGTGAAGATTTTCATCGACAGCGGTCAGCCGTTGCCCTGGCTGACCCAGGCGCTGATCGCCGTGAGCGATGGCTTGCGCCGCCATGGCCTGGTGCTGCTCGGTGCCCTGGCCGGGCTGTTCGGGTTGTGGCGCTGGAGCCTGCGCCAACCGGCGTGGCGCCTGCGCTGGCATCGCTTGTTGCTGCGGCTGCCGCTGCTGGGCGAGGTGCTGCGGGCGATGGAGGCGGCGCGATTCGCCAGCACCTTGGCGATCCTGAGCAAAAGCGCGGTGCCGCTGGTGGAGGCCTTGCACATCGCCGCCCAGGTGATCGGCAACCTGACGATCCGCGCCCGCATGGCGGACGTTGCACGTTCGGTACGTGAGGGCGGGACCCTGACCCGTGGCCTGGAGCAGGGCGGTGATATTCCGCCGCTGATGCTGCACATGATCGCCAGCGGCGAACGGGCCGGCGAACTCGACAACATGCTGGCCCGGGCCGCCGAACAACAGGAGGCCAGCCTCGCGGCGCGCATCGCGCTGGTGGTGAGCCTTTTCGAACCGGCCATGTTGGTGCTGATGGGCGGCGTCGTGCTGCTGATCGTCATGGCCATCCTCCTCCCCATCCTGAGCCTCAACCAATTGGTGAACTGACCGATGAAACTCCAAAGCAAGCGACCCGCACGCCAGCAACAACGCGGTTTTACCCTGATCGAAATCATGGTGGTGGTGGTCATCATTGGCGTACTGGGCGCTATCGTCGTGCCGCAGTTCATGAGCCGACCCGACCAGGCCAAGGTCACGGCCGCCCGCACCGATATCCAGGCGATCGCCACGGCCCTGGAAATGTACCGCCTCGACAACTTCCAGTACCCCTCGACCCAACAAGGCCTGGAGGCGTTGAGCAAACGCCCGTCCGGTACCCCCGCAGCCAGGAACTGGAACCCCCAGGGTTATCTGAAAGGCTTGCCGGTCGACCCTTGGGGCACGCCCTACCAGTACCTCAACCCCGGACACAAATCCCTTGATGGCGGCTATGACCTCTACTCCCTGGGCGCCGATGGCGTGTCGGGTGGTGAAGGGATGGCGGCCGACATCGGCAATTGGGCCGAGTGAACATGCCGCGCCGTTGCCGGGGCTTCACCTTGTTGGAGCTGATGGTCGTTATCGTCTTGATCGGCGTCCTGGCGGGCATGGTCCGCTTCGCCACCGGGCCGGGCCCGGCGCGTGAAGCTCGCCAGCAAGCCCGGGACTTCGTTGCGCTGGTGCAGCAGTTGCGCGAGTGGGCGGTACTGGACGGTCAGGAATATGGTGTGCACGTGCAGCCCGGCAGTTATCAGCCGTTGCGACTCGAAGTCCAGGGCTGGACGGCGGTGTCGGTGCCGCATCGATTGCCCGAGGGCTTGACGCTCGGGTTGGAGCTGGACGGTCATGCCCTGTCGCTCGATGCCGTTCAAGGCTCACCCCAGTTGCTGATGCTCAGTAGTGACGAGATCAGTCCGTTCAAGCTGTTCATCAACGTCGCAGGGCAAGCGGTTGCCCGGGTATCGAGCGATGGCCTGGCGGAGCCGCTGACCGATGAGTAACGCGCGCAGGCAGGCCGCCAGTTGCCAGGGTTTCACGCTGTTGGAAGTCATGATCGCCCTGGCGATTTTCGCGACGCTGGCGGCGGCCGTACTTTCGGCCAGCCAGTTCGTGCTCAAGCAAAGCGTCACACTTGAGGACCGTCTGTTCGGCGCCTGGCTGGCGGACAATCAACTGAGCGAACTGCGCCTGGAAGTCATCACGTCGCCCGGACAACAGCGACTGAACCGGCACCTGGACCGCCGCGCTTGGGTCTTGCAACAGCGTATCGCCCCGGCCCGTGATGGACGACTGTTGCAGGTCGAGATCCAGGTCAGCCGCGACGACAGCGCGGCCGTCGCGCACCGCACCATCGGCTGGATCCGCAGCCATCATGAATAGGCAAGCGGGTTTCACCTTGCTGGAGCTGGTCATCGCCATCGCCATTTTTGCCTTGCTCGGCCTGGCCAGTTGGCGGTTGTTCGATGGGGTCGTGCGGACCCAGCAGGGAGTCGCTCAACATGAGCGCGACATCAGGGCCTTGCAGCGCGCTGTCGGCGTGATCGAACGGGATGTGTGGCAGGCGGTTGCCGACTCGGTCGTACTCGCGCCCGGGCATTTGCAGTTGCAGCGCAGCCATTGGCGCAACCCACTGGACCAGCCTCGCAGCGAACGGCAGACAGTGAGCTATCAGCTCAAGGGCGGCACGTTATGGCGCGAGAGTGTCGGCGAAGGCATGACGCTTGTGCAGCGGCAGATATTGCTCGACGACGTCCGCAGCCTGAGCTGGCGCGTGTTCGACCGGCAACGGGGCTGGCGCAGTGAAACCGCGAGCGGCACCGTGTCGTTGGCGTTGGAGTTGAGCGTGTCTGCGGGGCGTTTCGAACAGATCCGCCGGGTGCTGCTATTGCCGGAGGCGTCGCCATGAAGCGCCAACGTGGCGTGGCGCTGATCAGCGTGCTGCTGGTGTTGAGCCTGGCATTGCTGCTGGTCGGTGGGCTGTTGCGCAGCCATCGCCTGCTGTTGCATAGCAGCGCGCAGCAACTGCAACAGGTCCAGTTGCGGCAATTGGGATTGGCTGGGGAAGACTGGGCGCGGGTGGTGTTGGAAAGCAGTGGGATAACGCCGTCCGGGCCCGTTGACCTGAGCCAGGGTTGGGCCCGGCTCGGGCCTGCCATGGAAATGGACGGCGCCGCGCTGCACATCGGTATCGAGGATTTGTCTGGGCGCCTGAATCTCAATGGGCTGCTGGCCCAGGGGCAAATCGATCAGGTCAGCCTCGGTCGCTGGACCCGCTTGCTGGCCTCGCTGGATCTGCCGTCGCTGTCGTTGCCCCAGGTCGGACCGATACAGGAGTTGAGTCAACTGCGCCTGTTGCCGGGCATCGATGGCCCGACGCTACAGCGCCTGGAGCCCTGGGTGGCGTTGCTGCCCAAGGACGCGCGGATGAACATCAATACCGCCCCGCAGCGCGTGCTGATGACCCTCGAGGGCATGGAGGCCGGGGCCGCCCAGGCGTTGGTCAACCAGCGTCGCCACGCGCCATACCCCAGCGTGCAGGCGTTTACCAACGACCCGTTGCTGTCCGGCATGGGCCTCAGCAGCCATGGGCTGGGGGTGGGCAGTCGCTGGTTTCGAATCACCGTGAGCGTGATCCATGCCGACCGCCGTCTGCGCCTGGCCTCGGATATCGAGCGTGATTCTGTCAGCGGGCGCTGGACGGTTCGTCAGCGACGTTTCTTACCTTTCAGCCCCAGTGAGCTTCCTTGATGAAAACCTGGCTTTACCTGACCGCCGAGGGCCTGACCGCGCCTTGCGCCAACTGGCCGTGCTGCGTGTGGTCGCCCAGCGGCGAGCGTCGTCGCCTGCCGTTGCACGAGGCGGCCGGCGAGTTGAGCGGCCGGCCCGTCGATGTACTGTTGCCGATGGAAATGTGCAGCTGGTTGCGCAGCGATCCGTGGCCCTCTCGACGCCAGCCCCGGCCCCAGGCCCTGGCATTCGCCATCGAAGAACAACTGAGTGAAAACCTGGAGGCGCTGCACATCAGCGTCGGCCCGCGGGACCGTCAGCACCGCTATCCGCTGATGGTGACGGAACGCGCCCGGTTCCAGGCGCTGCTGGCGCTGCTCGTCGAGCAAGGCATCGATACGCGGGCGGTGCATGTCGATGCCGACCTGCTTGCCGATGACCAGGCACTGGGCGTGCGCTGGTTCGGGCGCTGGTTGTTGGGCGCAGGGCTGCCGGCGCGGCTGGCGTTGTCGGCACGGGCCCTGGCGACGCTCAAGCCCGGCTTGCCCGAGGACATTCACTGGCTGGACGAAGAGCGCGATTGCCCTGGCATCGATGAATGGCTGCTGAGCGCGGGTGGACGTCCCATCGACCTGTTGCAAGGTGAGTTCCGTCGACGTCGTCGACCGCTGCCATGGCGTGGCGCTTCGGCGGTGGCACTGGGCATGTTGGTGCTCACCTGGGCTTTTTGCGACGCCCGCGTACGTTTTCTTGAAAGCGAAACCCGGCTTTTGTATGCCCAAAGTGAGCAGCGGTTCAGGTCGCTGTATCCCGGGCAGGAGCGGATTGTCGACCTGGCGGCGCAGTTCCAGGCATTGCAGAGTCGGCGCGGGCAAAGCCACGACACTCAGGTCGCGCGCCTGGCCCGTCTGACCGAGCAGGTCATTGGCGCCAGCAACGTCGAGGTGCAGCGCATCGATTTTCGTGAGGGCGAAGGCTGGAAGATCCAGTTGACGGCGAACAGTTTCGTCGAACTTGAACAACTGCGTGAACGCGGGCAGCAAAACGGCTTGCCCGTCACCCTGGGCAGCGCGAGCAAACAGAACAATCGGGTGCAGGCCATCCTCACACTGGAGAACAGTTGATGAACGTCGATCGATGGCGGGTCTTGAAACAGACGTGGGGAAGCCTGTCGCGCCGAGAGCAAGGGCTGTTGCTGGGGCTTGCCGGGGCGTTGTCGGTGGCGCTGGCCTACACCGCGATTTGGCAACCGACCTGGCAACGACGGGAGGTTGCCGAACGCCAGTATCAACAACAGGCCGAACTGAACGCCCGGATCCAGCGTGCCGAACCCACCCGGGACATGACTGTCGCCACGCGACCCTTGTCGGTGCGGGTCAATGAAAGTGCGACAGCGGCGGGGTTGGACATGGCGCAAATGGAGGTCGACGGCGACTCGTTGCGACTCGCCGTCAGTGGTGAGGCGAGTGCGTTGCTGCGTTGGTTGGATCAACAGGAGCGAGAGGGCGCGGTGCTGCAGTCGCTGACGTTGGAAGTGGAGAATGGTGTGTTGGGCGCGCGAGTGGTTTTGCGCCAATGACACACGGCAGTTTTGATCAGGGCACGAGTGGCCTTTGTGGCGAGGGAGCTTGCTCCCGCTCGGCTGCGCAGCAGTCGTAAACGGGTTTACAGGGTTTACCTGTTGCACCGCGGTGGCTGGTTTTGGGGCGGCTGCGCCACCCAGCGGGAGCAAGCTCCCTCGCCACAAAGTGTCCACTTTGTTTCCAATGTGGATAGCGATGGCTAGACCTGCACATTCCCCGGCAACAACGGCAATTTCGCCAGCTTCACCGCCACCCACAACGCAATCACCAGCAAGCCACCGATGAACAGGCCGATCCCGTTCCAGCCGCCCAGGTGCCAGGCCACGCCGCCGGCCGTACCCGCCACGCTGGATCCGGCGTAGTAGCTGAACAGATAAAGTGACGAAGCCTGGCCCTTGGCCCTGAGGGCGCGGCGGCCGATCCAGCTGCTGGCGACCGAATGGGCGCCGAAGAAACCGAAGGTGAACACCAACATGCCCAGGACCACCAGCCACAGCGGGGTGGCCATGGTCAGCACGAGGCCGGACAGCATCAGCGCGATGGTCGCCCAGAGCATTTTGCGGCGACCGAGTCTGTCCGCCAGTGCGCCGACTTTGGCCGAGCTGTAGATGCCCGACAGGTACACCACCGACAGCAACCCGACGAAGGCCTGGTCCAGATGATAAGGCTCGGCCAGCAGGCGGTAGCCGATGTAGTTGAACAGCGTCACGAACGCGCCCATCAGCACGAAGGCTTCGAGAAACAGCAGCGGCAACCCGGCGTCGCGAAAGTGCAGGGTGAAACCCTCCAGCAGACTGCGTGGGTGCAGCGAACGGGGACGGAAGTTGCGTGACTCGGGAAGAATCCGCCAGAACACCGCCGCCGCGATCAACGCCAGGCCGCCAATCACCAGCATCGCGGTGTGCCAACTGACGAAGTCGATCAAGACCCCGGTGATCAGGCGCCCGCACATGCCGCCGATGGCGTTGCCAGCGATATACAGCCCCATCGCCAGGCCGATGTGCTTGGGATGAATCTCTTCGCTCAGATACGTCATCGCGACCGCCGCCAACCCGCTCAACGACAGCCCGACCAAGGCGCGCAGCAGCAGGACGCCTTGCCAGGTCGGCATCATGGCGCTGGCGATCGTGCACACCGACGCGGCGAACAGCGCCGTGACCATCACCGATTTGCGGCCGATGCGGTCGGAAATCGGGCCGGTGATCAACAGGCCGATGGCGAGCAGGCCGGTCGCCACCGACAGGATCAGGCTGCTCTGCGCCGCGTTGATGGAAAACTCCTTGGACAACAGCGGCATCATCGGTTGCACGCAATACAGCAGGGCAAAGGTCGCAAAGCCACCGCAGAACAGTGCCAGCACGGTGCGCATGAACATCGGCGTGCCTTTCTCGATGTAGATGTCCTTGAGTTCGGCGACGGTATCGTCCTGCGCACGCGACGGGATTTCATGGGCCAATGGAGCGACAGCAGTTTTCACGGTGGACCTCGCAAGGACACGATCAGGCAGGCAATGAAAAAAGCATATAGCCAGCTAATGTTTCTATCCAATATATTATTCGACCTGTTTAAGACGTTTAGCGACCTATTGGATAACCCATGGAACTGCGTCACTTGCGTTACTTCATCGCCGTTGCCGAAGAACTGCATTTCGGCCGCGCCGCGCTGGCCCTGGGCATCTCCCAACCGCCGTTGAGCCAGCAGATTCAGGCACTGGAACAGGAGATTGGCGCACGGTTGTTCGAACGCACCAATCGTCGAGTCGAATTGAGCGAGGCCGGGCGGCTGTTCCTTGAAGAAGCGCGACGGGTGTTGGTCCAGGTCGACAAGGCCGCCGACGTGGCCCGCCGTGCCCAACTGGGGGAACTGGGTGAGCTGAAAATCGGTTTCACCTCCTCGGCGCCGTTCAACTCCACCATTCCCCAGGCGATCTTCTCGTTCCGTCAGCGCTTCCCGGCGGTGCACCTGAACCTGCGGGAAATGAGCAGCACCCAAGTGGCCGACGCACTGCTGGATGAGGCGATCGAAGTCGGCATCATGCGGCCCTTGCCGCTGCCCGACGCCCTGAGGGAAATCGAACTCAGCCGCGAACCCCTGGTGGCCGTGCTCAGCGCCAAGCATTCCCTGGCCCAGGGCGATGAAAAGGGCCTGTTCCTCTCGGCGTTGGCTCAGGAACCGTTCGTGTTTTTCCCGCGCAGCTACGGCAGTGGCCTCTACGCGCAATTGCTGAGCCTGGCCCGCGACGCCGGCTTCAGCCCGCACTTCGCCCAGGAAGCCGGTGAGGCCATGACCATCATCGGCCTGGTCGCGGCAGGGCTGGGCGTCTCGGTATTGCCGGCGTCCTACCAACGCATGCGCATTGATGGCGTGGTCTATCGACCGCTGCTCGATCCGGCGGCGGTCTCGGCCGTGTGGCTGGTGCAGCGCAAGGAACAGCGTTCGCCGATGGCGAAGGCGTTTGTGGATTTACTGACGCAAGGCACTGGCTGTTGATCGCCAACCACTCGACCTCGATTCGATCGACCTATCCTTCCCAGACCGTCGCGGGCTTATTGCCGTGGTAATCATAAAAGCCCTGGAGTATCCAGGTGTCGCCCTTGCGTTCGAACGCGGCGCGCCATGCGCCTTTGCCACCGCCGGGGGACAGTTGGGCCATGGTGTACCAGTAGTACCGATAGATTCGCTTGGTGGTTATCCTGCCGGCGCGGATATCTGCCAGGATTTCCCCGACCTTGGCTTCAGCCTCCTTGGGAAAGCTGGCGTATGACATCTGTGTTTCGGCCAATGGGCTGGTGCGGGTCTGGAATTTATCCGGTACAAGCTCCGGGGCGGGTAAAACCATGGGGGCGGTGGGTGGGGGTGTCCCTGTCACTTTGTTGGACTTGGCCTGTATAACGATTTCGATGTCGAAGGGTTCATAGTTTGCGAGCGAACTGGTGAAGTTTGTAATGTCTTCGCTGGTGAGCAGCATGGTATTTCGCTGGGTCTTGCCTTTGTTGACAATGAGATAAGGCACTCGATTGTTCCTTATTTCCGTCAACAGGCCAGGCTTGTGCATGCGCTGCTTCTCTTCCCGAAGCGCAGTGATCATCTCGTTGTAGTAATCCTCCGAAGCCATGTAGTTTCCTCGGGCGGCTTGCTCTTGCGGCCCGTCCCCCGGATGTAACGCCTGGGCCTTGGCATTCAGTTTGGCTTCCACGGCGTGCAACATGGCCCGGGTGTCTTTGGATATCTTGTCCATGGCCACTCTTTTCCGGCCTTTATGAGGCGTGAAGGTCATGAAGACTGCGCCGGTCAGGTTGTCGGTGATGATGGTGGTGTGCACCTGGATTCGATCTTCGGTAAAGAACACGTTTTTGTGCGAAATGATCGTGTCATATATTTTTATTTTTTGTGTTTCGCTCAGTTCGACGTCAGGCGCGTTGGCTTCGATGTCTTTATAGCTAAGGGTCACGATTCGCCAAGTGTTCATCTTGTCCAGCAGATCGTCGTGGGCGGCCTGATGCCGGGACAGATTGCCCCGGCCCTGGGTCAGGTCCCTTATTTTCGAGAGATAGGCGTTGAGGTCGAGCGCGCCTATGTCGGCCATGCTTTCATCGAGTATGCGTCCGAGCAGCGCGTCGGGCATGGTGTGGAAAATCTCCTTTGCCGTGTTCACGGCTTCGAGGGTGGGGTAGCGATTGTTGACCAGCACCCCTTCCACCAATGCATTGAAAGCTCGCTCTCGCGGCGTCTGCGGGGCTCGTCTGAGCAGGCTCTGGAGCGCGCCGCCTCCGCGTAGACGCTGACGTTCTTCAACCTGCCAACGATCATTTTCCCAAATGACGGTCCGTTGGTTGGAGCGGTTGTCGGGCGCGTAGATGATTTGCTCGCCTGCCTGGACCGCGGTCTTGTAATAGCCGCTCCCCAGCATCAGGTAGCCTTGCCCGCTTGCATCCCGGTACCGGTGGCGACCCTCGTGGATCAATCCGTGGCCGTCGAACCCTTTGAGCCGGTACGGCTCCAGCTCCGGGTCCGTCATGGGGGGGAGCGCCGATAGCACCGGGCGTGCTTGCCTGCGACGGCGTCCGGCGCGGGCCATGATCAAGTCCTGCCCCGCCTCGGCGATGACCTCCCCCAGCCCGCCGATAAAATCAAGGGTCCACTGCTGCAGGCTGCCGTTCTCATCGTCTATCGCCGACACCGCGGCACCGCCGGCCATGGTCGGCAGGATCGCGCGTCCCAGCAGGCCGCCCAGCCGGCCTGCCGGGAATATCGACATCGCCCCCGTCAGCAGCAGGACGGCGCTGCGGCGTCCCTCTTGGGCGTAGGTGCTGTCGCGCTCGGCATGGGTCACTGTCAACATGTCTGCCGTCTTGAGCCCATGGGCGATTTGCGTCTCATGCAACGCTTTGAACACATCCCCCTCGACGATGGGCGAAGCGATGGTCTTCGCGAAATCGTCCTGTGCCCTGTCCTGGGCCCACGCGAAGACAGACAGTGTGACTTTCTTGATTTTTTCCTCGAGCGCCAGGTCCTCCGAGGTCGGTGCCATGCTGGCAAGTTGCTTGGCCTGTTCGAGCAGCGGCAGGTGCGAAATGAGCCAACGGGTCATCTCCGACGTGGCAGTGAGTGTTTGCACCAAGGTTGTTTCCAACGCCCGCGCGCTTGGTGCATCCACGTCCCTGAACGTCTTGCCGTCGGGGGCGCCTGGGGTGTAAAGCGTCAACGAAGGGCGGCTCGCCGTCGCCTTCACCCCAAACGCCAGCACTTCCCTCAGCACGCTGTCGCCCCATTGCAGTTGGCGGACCACCACCTGGTGCCCGTTGACCTTGTCGCGTGCCGCTGCGGTCGGGCCGTCCAGTGCGGCCAGCACCAGCTTCAAGCCGATATTGTCCCGGTCGTGCCGCAAGTCTCCCGAAATATGCGCGGCCCACACTTGGGCGCGCATCTGTTGCGCTTTCAGGGCCATCCACTGCGCCTGTTGTTCCCGGGCCACGCGTTGCAGCTCGACCGGGAGCCGGGCGCCGATGTTCGCCCTCTCAATGACGTCCACAATTTGCGCGAAGCTCAGCGGCCCTTCCACGGCTGGGTGAGAGGCATTGCGTTCGTCCTGGGTCAGGTTGGACATCGCCCACTGTGTCAGGGAGCGACGGTCATCGACGATTCCCCTCACGCTGCCTTGCGAGACCCCGGAGCCAAACGGCGAGCTACCCGTCGGTGCGTGGGGATCGACCACGGTTCTTCTGATGCTCAGGGACACGTCCTCAGGGTCGACCGGCGGGTATTTCGCCTTGATGACATCGGCGAGCAACTGACGGGTCCGGTCTCGAAGAGCGTCCATGGTGGCCAGCGTCACCGGGTCCGGCGGCGGGGGCTGATCCGTCAGGGCGTTGTGCAGGGCCCGCGTCGCCGCCCACCATGCCAGGCGATCGCTGGCGGTAACGTGCGGGTTGCCGTGCAGCCAGTCATTGAGTCTCTTGAGGTTTAGCCGCAGTTCGCGCTCCTCCATGGCGTTCGCCAGGTCCAGCTTGTGGCCGATGTCCGCCGCCGCATCGACCCTGTTCATCCAGGCGGTGATTTCTTCCGATGCCGCGGGACCGTCCAGCACGGCATCGCGCACGGCGGTTTTCTGCCCTGTCCGCAGTTCCGTGACCAGGCGAGCGAGGAAGTGCTCGGTGACAGGCGCGATGTCGACTTCATCCCCAGCGTTGCCGTCTTGCGCCAGGCCGGCCTTGAGCGCCACCAGGGTGTCGTACAGTTGCAACGGCTGGCCCGGGCGGTACAGCACGGCATGTCCCGAATCGCTGACGTTGTCATACCGCGACAAGGCCACGGCGCCCGACACCGGTACGCTGAAGCTCCAGCGGCGGGGTGTGATCCCCAGGCTGAACACCCCGGGTCGGACCCGTTCCGCCAACTGTGCACGAGATGCTGCGTCCGGCGCCGACAACGCATAGTCGGTCAGCGCCTGGTGCATTTGCGGGCTCAATGTCGTGTCCAGCCGATGCAGATCGGCCTGGGCCTTGAGTTGCCTGGCGAGTTCGTCCGCCAGCCAGTCGCCGACCTTGCGGTCCTGGCTGAAGTCGGCCGGCTTGTTCCAGAACTCATCCAATGCACGGGTGAGCAGTCGTTCATAAAGCGCCGGCGTGGCGCTGATCAGCCGCTTGATTTCAGTTTTTGCGGCGCGCTCGTTCAGGGCGACGGGCGCTGCGGCGGTGCTGTCCCGATGGGTGACAATCTCGATGTCGTCCAAGTCACGGAAGAACGCCCGCGGATCGATCCTGCCAGCGACGACTTGCAGCAAAAGCGTTTCGAGCAAGCGGGTGTCCGTCACCGTCTTACCGGTTGCCGGGCCATCGGCTGTGCGCTGCGCAGGCGCAATCGTCTCTTCGCGCAGCGTGCGCACGGACAGCTCGTGCACCGTCATGCTGCCCGCCAAGGCCGGGAAGGTTCTCCTGAACCAATAATCCAGGTGTTGCCTCATCACATTGGAAGGCCGTGGGATGGCGTCGTTCAGGCGGATCATCTGTTGCTGCGCCGCCTTGAGCTGGCTGACCAGCGGGGCATCCGGCAGCGCGGCGCTGTCGGCGAACGGTAAGTCATGGGACGTTGTAAGGGGGGTGTGTTCCACTGCTTTTCTTCCTGGAGGAATGTTGGCAGTACAACCTATTCAGGAAAAACTCGGGTGGGTGGTATATAGGTACCGCATGCGGGGAGGGGCGATAGCGTAAGAAGATCTCTATCTCTGTTCCCAGTATCTGCCTATTTCTCAAAATGGATGACTCGTTAAAGCTATGGTCAAGCACATCGATCCAGATTTGACGTTGTTGAAAATGCCTTCTCTCAAGGCCGTCAAGTCCTTCGTGGCAGCCGCCAAATACCAGAGCTTCACCCGTGCCGCAGAGGCGCTGTGCGTGACCCAGGCAGCGATCAGCCGGCAAATTCGCGAGCTTGAAACGTATCTTGGCGTAGAGCTGTTCAGGCGAGTAGGTCGAGCGGTCGAGTTGACCGAAGCAGGCGCCATTTTCTTCGACGCAGCGCAAATGTCATTCGTAAATATCTCCCAGGCGGCTGAGCGCATCCGCACCCATAACGCCGGGAAGCGCGTGCTGACCCTGTGCTGCTCTCCCGCATTTTCGGCGCTATGGCTGGCGGCGAAACTGCCTACCTTTTTCAGCCAGAATCCCGATATTGATCTCAACCTGATCACCACCCAGAACTTTCTGTCGATGGAGCCTGGCATTCGCCCGGACATTTTCATCACCAAGATGGCCCGGATTCAGGATGGTTACCGCAGCTATCCGCTGTTTCACGACGTGATCTATCCGGTCTGTACCCCGCAATACCGAGACGCCCACCCGGAGTTGTCGAGCCTGGAAGGGCTGCGCAACGGCGTGCTGCTCAATCTCAGCCCCTACGGCCGTTCGCAGGTGGCGGAACATGTGGACTGGAATGTGTGGTTCGCCTTCCATAACGTCAATCTTGACGAGCGCCCGCACGACAGCCCTCACGTGCTCAATGCCAACGACTACAACCTCATCATCAGCATGGTGCTGACCCATCAGGGCGTGTCTCTTGGCTGGAACCACTTGGTGACAAAGCTGATTGACGACGGGTTGCTGGTGCGGCCGGTCGCTGAAGAAGTTGTGCTCAAGGAAAGCCAGCACTACCTGACGTTCAGGGAAGACCGCGAGCACGACGAGGCCTGTTGCCGGTTCAGGGACTGGGTGCTGTCGCAGTTCGAATGAGCCGGGCATCCGCGACGGGAACGACATCCTGAGCGTCCAATCGATAACATTTTTTTATGCATTGCCCAGTGAAAAGGTTTCTTGTTGGCAAGCGCGTTCGACACGTAATCTTCACACAAGCCGCCAGTAATCCTCGGGTCGATGCAAGAGGATTCGAGGCATGCAAAAGCCGATGGAGACCTTCCATACGTGCTGAAAATAAGAAACCGTCGTCACTGCCAATTGGGATAGATACGGTCTGACTATGTTGATTAAAGCGATTGCTCATCTGCCCTGTGTCGAACAGTGTCTGCCTGAGGTAAAGGCCGTGTCTCGACCGAACGTATTCTAAAACTTTAGCGTTTTTTCTGCGGCCTGCTCGATGTACTTGAGTGGGTCTGGAAATGTGTCGCGCTGGGCGATTGCGAAAGAACATTGAAGTTCTGCGTTGATAAAGGTTCAGGATTAAATCCTGAGTCAACGTCATCCTCACACCTGCGGTATTTGTTTTTACATCGGGGCACATCCCGGAAATCAGATGGACTTTATTTCGTGTTCCAGGGCTTCGGCCGCGTACGTTTTGCTGTTGTTAATTGGCCGTTTCTTTTTAAGCGCCACGGCCATTCCTATTCGGAGAATATCGTCTTGAAATTCGAAGGCATTTATACACCGGCGGTCACGCCGCATACGCCTGATGGTGAAATCGACTGGAGCGTCTTTTCCGAGGTTCTCGAATCTCTGATCGAAGCGAAAGTGCACGGGATCATCATTGGCGGTTCCACCGGCGAATATTATGCGCAGACTGCCGAGGAGCGCCTCAAGCTCGCCGCACATGCCAGGGAAGTCATCGGCAGCCGCGTACAGTTGATCATCGGCACCGGTGCCATTCGCACCGAAGACGCGGTGTTGTTTGCCGAGGATGCCAAGCGGATCAAGGCCGACGCGATCCTGGTGACCACACCGCCCTACGCGCTGCCGACCGATCAGGAAAACGCCATCCACGCGCTGACCATCGACCGCGCGGCCAATATGCCGATCATGTTGTACAACTATCCGGGTCGCATGTGTGTGCAAATGAACGAGGAATACCTCGCTCGGGTCGGCAAGTCCAAAAACGTAAAAGCCATTAAAGAAAGTTCTGGCGATATGGGCCGCGTTCATTTATTGGCCC
This sequence comes from Pseudomonas sp. Van50, assembly GCF_055390755.1. Taxonomy (NCBI): domain Bacteria; kingdom Pseudomonadati; phylum Pseudomonadota; class Gammaproteobacteria; order Pseudomonadales; family Pseudomonadaceae; genus Pseudomonas; species Pseudomonas sp. Van50. The sequence goes on from NZ_AP024343.1 coordinate 550,605, forward strand.
GTGAATTTCCCCATATCGCCTTGTCTTGTGGTTGGGATGACCAGGCACTTGAGTTCTTTGCCTGGGGCGCCAGGAGTTGGGTGTGTGCCGGTTCAAACTTTCTGCCAAAAGAGCATGTTGCGTTATATGAAGCCTGTGTCGTCGAGAAGAACTTCGATAAGGGCCGCCAGATCATGTCCGCGATGATGCCGCTGATGAATGCGCTGGACGGCGGCAAGTTCGTGCAGTGCATAAAGTTCGGTTGTGAATTGAACGGGCTTGCAGTCGGTGACGTACGTGCGCCATTGCGTCCGCTCAATTCGGACGACAAACGCAGCCTGCAGACCGTCATCGCCAACGTGAAACGTACCGTCGCCCACATCACCTCGGGAGCCAACAATGCGTGATCTTCTGACTGCGGCCGAATATGCCGCCATCGCAAAGTCGATGTCGTTTCCGAACACCGCCTTCATCAATGGCGCCTTCAAGCCTGCGATTTCCGGCAATACCTTTGCCACCGTCAATCCGGCTACCGGCGAGCTTTTGACCGAGGTTTCGGCCTGTGCTGCCGAAGACGTGGACTATGCCGTCAGCAAAGCCAGGGAAGCCTTCGAAGATGGCCGCTGGAGGCTACTGCCCCCTGGCGAGCGCAAGGCCGTGCTCCTGAAGTTCGCCAAGCTGCTGGAAAAGAATCGTCACGAACTGGCGGTGCTGGAAAGCCTGGACAGCGGCAAACCGGTGCGTGAATGCCAACTGGTCGATGTGCCAGACACCATTCACACCCTGCGCTGGCATGCCGAGGTGATCGACAAGCTTTACGACCACACCGCGCCGGTGGGCAACGATGCCTTGACCATGGTGGTGCGCGAGCCGATTGGCGTTGTGGGCTGTGTGCTGCCGTGGAACTTCCCGCTGTTGATGCTCGCCTGGAAGATCGGCCCTGCGCTGGCCGCCGGTTGTTCGGTGATCGTCAAACCCGCTGAACAAACCACCTTGACCACACTGCGTGTCGCCGAGCTGGCCTTCGACGCGGGTGTGCCCGCTGGCGTGCTGAACATCGTCACGGGTACCGGCAAGGACGTGGGCGAACCCCTCGGCCTGCACAAAGATGTCGACATGGTGAGCTTTACCGGCTCAACCGCAACCGGTCGCCGTTTTCTGCATTACGCCGCCGATTCCAATCTCAAGCGTGTAGTGCTCGAGTGTGGCGGCAAGAACCCGGCCGTGGTCATGGACGACGCCGAGGATCTCGACCTGGTCGCCGAGCAGGTGGTCAACGGCGCGTTCTGGAACATGGGCGAAAACTGCTCGGCGACTTCGCGCCTGCTGGTTCACGCATCGGTCAAAGACGAACTGCTCGAGCGCATGGGCGCCTATATCCGCGAGTGGAAAATGGGCGACCCGCTGGACCCGCAGAATCGCGTGGGCGCACTGGTCAGCAGCGACCATTTCGAGAAAGTGAAGTCCTACCTGGATTACGCCAGCGCGAGCAATCTGGAAGCCGTGTATGGCGGCGATACTCATGACGGCGCCTTTATTCAGCCCACCGTAATCGACGGTGTGGATCGCCACAGCCGCCTGTTCCAGGAAGAGATTTTCGGCCCGGTGCTGTCGGTCACGACCTTCAACTCGATCTGTGAAGCCATTGCCCTGGCCAATGACACTCACTACGGGCTGGCCGCTTCGGTGTACACCGGCAACCTGCGCCGGGCGATCAAGCTGGCTCGCGAAATCCGTGCCGGGATCGTCACCGTCAACTGCTTCGGCGAGGGCGATGCATCGACACCGTTCGGTGGTTACAAGGAGTCCGGTTTCGGTGGTCGCGACAAGTCAGTGTTCGCCCACGACCAGTACACCGAAATCAAAACCATATGGATCGATGTGTCTGATCGGTCGGTTGACGAGACCGTAAAATGAGCGATCACACCATCAAGCGGCTGCCGGTAGACACCGGTGTTTCAGGCTGGGAGGCGATCTCCACGCGTTCTGCCCCTGTGCGAATGCTTGATGGAAACGTGTCGGCGGACTGGCTGATCATCGGTGCGGGATTCGCGGGTCTGTCGGCGGCGCGTCGGCTGTCCCAGCTACGTCCCGACGACACCATCGTGGTGGTCGACGCCCATGAAATCGCCAAGGGCCCTGCGGGGCGCAACTCCGGTTTCATGATCGATGTGCCCCACAGCCTGTCCTCCGGCGAATACTCGGTGGCCGGTGAGTCCGCCACTGCGCAGGAGATCGCACAGAATCGCTTTGCCATCGACTTTGCGGCTCAGGCTGCGGTTGAGTACGGCATGTCGCGGCAGACCTTCGACCCCTCCGGGAAGATCAACGCGGCAGCCACCGAGCGCGGCTTGAAGCTGAACCTCAAGTACGCGAAATCCCTGGCGAGGATCGGCGAGCGGCATGAGTTGTACGACGCCAAACAGATGCTGGAAATCACCGGCTCGAATTACTACCACGGTGGGTTGTATACCCCCGGCGCGGTGATGATTCAGCCGGCGCAGTACATCCGCGACCTGGCGCAGGGGCTGGGGCAGAAGATCAGCCTCTACGAGCGCTCGCCGATTGTCGAGCTGTCGAAGTCCGGGGCCGGCTGGGTGGCGAAATCCCACAAGGGCCGGGTCTCGGCGCCGAAAGTCATCCTTGCGGTCAATGGCCACATCGAAGACTTCGGGCATTTCAAGGGGCGGCTGCTGCACGTCTTCACCTACGCCTCGATGACCGCCGGATTCAGCCACGACGAATTCAAACGCAACGTGACCGGTCACGACCGCTGGGCGCTGCTGCCCGCCGATCCGATGGGCGCAACGGTGCGCAAGATCACCTCGAACGGGCAATCGCGCATCGTCATTCGCACCAAGTTCACCTACGACCCGACCATCACCGTGACGCCGATGCGTGTTGCGGCGGTGGCCGAAGAACAACGGCATTCGCTCGACGCACGCTTCCCGGAGTTGAAATCGACACCCATCGAATTCAGCTGGGCAGGGCGCCTGTGCCTGAGCCGCAACAGCGCGCCAGCCTTTGGCGAAGTGGAAGAAAACCTCTACGCCGCATGCTGCGAGAACGGTCTGGGCACGGTGAAGAGCACCCTGGCCGGGGTCATGGCCGCCGAGTTGGCAAGCGGTACGCAGTCGGAGTTTTTGCAGCGCTACAGCCAGGCTCCAGGGCCGAGCAAGTTGCCACCGAAGTTGTTGACTCAGTTGGGCGTCAGTTCAGTCATTCGCTGGCAGGCACTTAGGGCCGGTCGGGAAGGTTGAGGTCGAGTCGCAAGACCGAGGTTCGTTAAACATCCATAACCAGTTTTATAAACGTAGATCGGGGAACGCCATGAAGAAAATCTGGAAGGCAGTCTGTGCGGTTGCGGTAGCAGGCATGATGAGTCTGCCGGTTCACGCCGAAGAGAAAACCATCACCATGGGCACCATGAACTGGGAGGACTTGACCCCCATCACCGGCATCACCAAGAAGGTGCTCGAGGACTCTGGCTACACGGTCAAAGTGGTGGAGTTTTCGGAGTGGGGCATTGCCTATGCAGCCCTGACCAAGGGTGATGTTCAGGTTCTGGCCTCCCAGACCGATTACGCCGCCTCCGATTACTGGAACAAGAATAAAAACAGGCTCGAAAAACTGTCGCCGGTCTCGTTCGGTCTGTACCAGGGGCTGGCGGTGCCCAGCTATGTCGACATCGATTCGATCGATCAACTCAATGCCAACGCAGACAAGCTCGGCGGCAAGATCATTGGCATCGAGCCAGGGTCAGGCTTGATGAGCGATGCCAACAACGTGGTCAAGGCCTATGACCTCAAGCTGAAACTGGTCGAAGGCAGTACCGCTGCGATGACCGCCGCGCTGAAGTCTGCTGTGGACCGCAAAGAGTGGGTGGCGGTCACGGTGTGGGATCCGTCCTGGATGACCAAGAAATTCGACCTGAAGTTTCTGAAAGACCCCAAAGGCATCTTCCCGCCGCTGCAAGGCTATTACTGGATCGGCCATAAAGGTTTCGCCGAGGGCAATCCACGTGCCCGTGAGCTGATGGCCAGTGTTTACGTGCCTATCGCCGACATCACCGCCATGAACGCCGAGGTCAAGGACGGCAAGACCATGGATGAGGCCGTCAAGGGCTGGACCGACAGTCACGCCGATTTGTTGAAGCGCTGGGAAAACGTCAAGAAGTGAAACACAACGCTTTTTTTGCCACTGCCGCCTTTTGATCAATGAGAGAAGTCAGCCAAAACTGACTCGACGGGTTACGACATGACAACGGCTAAAATTGACACTAACGAAGTGCTGGTAGATTGCCAGAATGTCTGGAAAATCTTTGGGGAAAGCGCACCTGCCGCGATGCAAGCTGTCGTTCAGCAGGGGCTTACCAAGACCCGGATTCTGCAAGATTACAGCTGCGTGGTCGGGGTCTCGAACGTCAGTCTCCAGGTCCGCCGTGGAGAGATCTTTTGCATCATGGGATTGTCCGGCAGTGGCAAATCCACCCTGATCAGGTTGCTCAACAAGCTGATCACCCCAAGTTCCGGAAAGGTCCTGGTCAAGGGCAAGGATCTTTCTACGCTTTCAGCGGCACAATTGCGCGAAGTACGCGCCCGGCACATCGGCATGGTCTTCCAGAGCGTGGCCCTGCTGCCCAACCGCACGGTGCTGGAAAACACCGCGTTCGGCCTGGAAGTGCAGGGCATCGGCAAGGCCGAGCGCTACAAGGTGGCTGAGCGTGCGCTGGCGAAAGTGGGCCTGAGCGAATGGTCGCAGCGTTACCCCAGCGAGTTGTCCGGGGGCATGCAGCAACGTGTCGGCTTGGCCCGGGCGATCACTGCCGACCCGGAAGTGATTCTGATGGACGAGCCGTTCAGCGCCCTCGACCCGTTGATCCGCCGCCAGCTACAGGACGAGTTCCGCCAGCTGACGAAAGAGCTCGGCAAGTCTGCGGTGTTCATTACCCACGACCTGGACGAAGCCATCCGCATCGGCGACCGCATCGCGATCATGAAGGACGGGGTAATCATTCAGGTGGGTACCGCCGAAGAAATCGTCCTCAAGCCTGCCGATGATTACGTGGCCGAGTTCGTCGCGGGCATCTCGCGCCTGCATCTGGTCAAGGCCCACTCGGTGATGACCCCGGTCGCGCCGTTCAAGGCGGCCAACCCCGGCTGTGATATTGCGCGACTGATCAAGACCAGGCTCGATGCGGACATCAACGAGCTGATTGGCCTGACCGTGAAATCCGAGCGCGATGCGTTGGCGGTGGTCGATAACGACGTGGTCGTAGGGATCATCACGCCTCGTGATCTGCTGCGCGGTGTGCAGGGAATTGCGAATGAATTCTCAGCCTCGTCAGCGACCGCTGCGCTGGAGGCTTCGGCATGAGCACTCCCGACTTTTCCAGTCAGTTCGATTCGGCCATCGATTCCAGCCTGGAGTGGCTGGCCGATCACGGCGAGTTCCTGTTCAGCGCGGCCAACGATGCGCTGACAGCGGTCTACAAAGGCGTGCTCTGGTGCATCGCCTTGCCGCCGTTTTACGTCATTGCGCTGCTGTTCGCGTTGATCGGCTGGCGCTTGATCGGCCTTCGTTTCGCGATTCTGTCGGGGCTGGCACTGATGTTTTGCGCCTTTATCGGGCTGTGGCCGGAGACCGTGAGCACCCTGGCTCTTGTCCTCACCGCGACCTTTCTGGCGCTGTTGGTTGCAATCCCGTTGGGCGTGGTCGCGGGGCTCGCGCCTGCATTCGACCAAGTGGTCGATCCGTGCCTGGACCTGGTGCAGACCATGCCGCCCTACATTTATCTGCTGCCCGCCATTGCGTTGTTGGGATACGGCCCTGCCACGGCGTTGTTGGCGACTTTCATTGTCGCGCTGCCACCGGCCTTGCGCCTGACTTCGCTGGGCATTCGCATGACCCCCAAGGAGTTCATCGAACTGGGCGACGCCAGCGGTGTGACCGGGATGCAGATGTTCTTCAAGATCCGCCTGCCATTCGCGATGCCCAGCATCATGGCCGGCGTCAACCAGAGCCTGATGATGGCGTTCGGCATGGTCGTGATCGCCGGGATCGTCGGTTCCGGCGGCCTGGGTGAGTCGATCTACGGCGCGGTGCGCACGCTGGACATCGCCAAGTCGATCAACGCGGCCATCGCCATCGTCATCCTGACCATGATCCTCGACCGCCTGGCGCAGAGTGCAGCGCGGCCTCGTATGGGAGAAAGCCAATGAGCATCGCCGACCTGCGTTTTTCCCCCGGTGAGTTTCTAGCCCCCGTCGTGGACTGGCTCAACGCCAATCTGCATGGTTTGTTCGTCGCCATCAGCCAAGTGGTAGAGGCTGTGCTGGGGCTGGTCGAGCACCTGTTGCTGGCGCCTCATCCCTACATGATGATCGCCATCGTCTTTGTTGCCGCGTTCATCTTCGCCACCAAACGTGTGGCGGTGTTCGCGGCGTTGATGTTGGCGTTCTGCCTGTTCTCTGGCCTGTGGGTCGCGTCGATGCAGACCATCGCGCTGGTGTCCGTGTCGGTGCTGATTTCGGTGGCGATAGCCTTCCCGCTGGGTGTTCTGGCCGCTCGGGTCAAGCGCGTAGACGATGCGTTTCTGCCAATCCTCAACATCATGCAGACCGTGCCGCCTTGGGTGTATCTGATTCCGGCGGTGATCCTGTTCAGCCTGGGGCGTGTTCCGGCGATCATCGCCACCATCGTCTACGGCATTCCGCCGATGCTGCGCCTGACCACGCTGGCGTTCAAACAACTGCCCAAAGACCTGCTGGAACTGGGGCAAGCGTCCGGTGCGTCGCCGAAGGACATTCTGTTCAAGATCGAATTGCCGACCGCCGCACCCACGCTGCTGGTGGGCCTGAACCAGTGCATCCTGATGTCGCTGGCCATGGTGGTACTCGCCGGTCTGGTGGGGGCGGGTGGCCTGGGGGCTGAAGTCACCAGGGGGCTGTCGCGGATGGAAATGGGCCTGGGCCTGCGTGCCGGTCTTGCCATCGTCGCCATCGCGTTGCTGCTCGATCGCCTGTCTCGCGGCGCGCTGCAGCGCCATTCTCCCAGCAAAATGGTTTAACAGGATGGCACCATGAGACGCAGTTTTTTCTGTATCGATTCCCACGCCTGCGGCAATCCGGTTCGCGTTGTCGCAGGTGGCGGTCCGTTGTTGCCGTCGGTTTCCATGGCCGAGCGACGAGAGATATTCGTCCGCGATCACGACTGGGTACGCACCGCGCTGATGTTCGAGCCTCGCGGCCACGACATCATGTCCGGCGTGATCATCTACCCCTCGACTCGCGAAGATTGCGACTTTGGCGCGTTGTTCATCGAAGTCAGCGGCTGCCTGCCGATGTGCGGCGCGGGGACCATCGGGCTTTCGACGGTGGTCATCGAAGAGGGGCTGGTGACGCCGAAAGAACCGGGCAAGCTGGCGATCGAAACCCCGGCCGGCCGTGTCGATGTCGAGTACACCCTGGAGGGTGAATACGTCGAGTCGATCAAACTGTTCAACGTCGCCAGCTACCTGCACAGCGCGGATGTCGTGGTGCAGGTGCCTGGCGTCGGGCAACTGACTGTCGACATCGCCTACGGCGGTAACTTTTACGCGGTGGTCGAACCGCAGCAATGCTGGCCAGGCCTTGATGGACACAGCACCGCCGATATCGTCGGTCTGAGTGTGAAACTGCGCGCGGCGCTGGCCGGAATCTGTAATCCGTTGCACCCGGAAAATGAGCGGATCACTGGCGTGCATCACGTCATCTGGTGCGAAAAACCGCAGAACAGCACAGCGGATGGTCGTTGCACGGTGTTTTACGGTGACAAGGCCATTGATCGTTCTCCTGGTGGCACCGGAACTTCCGCCCGGATGGCGCAGTTGTTTGGCAAGGGGCGGCTGAGAGTCGGCGACACCTATCGACACGAGAGTCCGATTGGCACGCTTTACGAAGGCAAGGTCGAGGCGGCGATAAAGGTTGGCGAATTCGCCGGCATACGCCCGAGCATCACCGGTTGGGCCCAGGTGACAGGCTATAACACCCTTTTTGTCGATGACAGAGACCCGCTCGCCCACGGGTTCCAGCTCGCGTAAGCGCTTCTCCAGGGGGCATCGCTTCGGGCGATTGAAGCCAAGCGTAACGAATCGCCAGATAAACATTCTGGGCTGTAGGAAAACGCGCATTTCTAGTTGAGACACTTCCTATTCGTTCCAGGTACCGCGCCGTTGGGATTGCCACTCACCTGTGCTGCGACGTCTTATTCATCATTCCGAATCCTCCGGCTCGGTGCTCCTTCCCAGCGGCAAGGGGCGCAGCCTGAAGCCCATGAATAAGGCCCCTGGAAATGCACTCACCTTTGGATGCCCTCTACACCAACGAAATTTCCCGTGAAGCGCTCTGTCATTTGGATGACTTGTACTTGGAGCAACGCCACCTGGAGGGTTACGGCGAAGAAGTCGCGGCATTCGTCAATCGACAAAAAGCATTCGTCCAAGCGCATCCGCCAATCGCTATTTATCGAGTGGCCACCGAGGGCAGCCAGACGCGGTACGGCGGAACGATCCAGCAGGTGTCATCGTCATTGACGTTCACCTTGGATAATGGCTGGAAAGTGCGGGCCGCGCAGAAAGGCGACCAGGTGGTGTATGCCGATGGCAGCACGGCACGGATCATCACCGGCGCGGGGGAAGCCAATAGCAATATCGCGCTGGTCGGCAGTCGTTTGAGCAATGGCGACGAAATCATCAATACGCTTCAGAAACGTTTCCTGATCATCGTGCGTGAAGGCGTGCCGATGGCGGAGGATTTCCTGCCTGCTCTTAAACGGGCGGATGTTCATCGCCTGCACTCGAATGGGATGAAGGAAGACATCCAATGAACGAGGGTCTGCTGCGCAGCCCAGCGGGAGCAAGCTCCCTCGCCACAAGGTTCGTGCTGGACACTCGGACGGCTGGTGGGCTCCAGACAGCGTGCTGGCAGTATCCAGGTACGCCACCCAACCCAGTGGGAGCGAGCTTGCTCGCGATGACGGCAGTACAGCCCGCATCTCAGGTACTGACCCAGCGCTATCGCGAGCAAGCTCGCTCCCACAGTGGAACTGTGGTGTTCGCAATATCCGGGTACGCCACCCAACCCTGTGGGAGAGGGCTTGCTCGCGATGACGGCAGTACAGCCCGCATCTCAGGTACTGACCCAGCGCTATCGCGAGCAAGCTCGCTCCCACAGTGGAACTGTGGTGTTCGCAATATCCGGGTACGGCACCCAACCCAGTGGGAGCGGGCTTGCTCGCGATGACAGCAGCACAGCTCGCATCGCCGGTACTGACCCAGCGCTATCGCGAGCAAGCTCGCTCCCACAATGGACTGCGTGTACGCAATATCCGGGTACGGCACCCAACCCTGTGGGAGCGAGCTTGCTCGCGATGACGGCAGCACAGCTCGCATCGCCGGTACTGACCCAGCGCTATCGCGAGCAAGCTCGCTCCCACAATGGACTGCGTGTACGCAATATTCGGGTACGCCACCCAACCCTGTGGGATGGCCTGGCATCAATTGCCAGGCCTCTCTAATGGCCCAAACGGCGCTTTTTATTGCACCTTCGCCAAATCCCCTTTCAACGCAACACCGGCCATGATCGCGCCGGCGTGGCATTCGTAGGTGGTGGGGTCTTTGCGTTCGTTGCTCTTGTAGAAGCTGACGATGTTGGTGACGGCGTTGGCGCCGGCGTTCTTGGCGGCCTGGTGCAGGCTGATCAGGGCTGATTGCAGCACCCATTCGCAGGCCACTTCATCGGACTTGTTGAAGGCGTTGGTTTTCTTGTTGGTCACGGCGCCGGGGCTGACCACGGTGACGTTGCCAGCCGGTTTGTTGCCGGCCAGGTAGAACTTCACGCTGCCGTCGATCTTGCCGGTGCGGATGGCTTCGGCGACGACCTTGTCGAACGGCAGGAACAGCGCGGTATCACGGGCCTGGCTGAGGCTTGGCAGGGTGCTGAGCAACAGGGCGGCGGTCACGGCGATTTTCTTCAACGACATCATGGTCTCCTTGACGTAGGGGTAACGGGTTTTGAATCCGATTCAGCGCCAGCGGCGGAAGATCAACGAGGTGTTGACCCCACCAAAGGCGAAGTTGTTGTTCATCACGTATTCGTTGCTCATCGACCTGAACTCGCTGCGCAGGTAGTCGAGCTGGCCGCATTGAGGGTCGACCTCATCGAGGTTGAAGGTGTGCACGTACAGGTCGCTTTTCAGCATTTCGATGCTGAACCAGGATTCCAGCGCCCCGCAGGCACCCAGGGTGTGGCCGAGGAAGCTCTTCTGCGAGCTGATGGGCATGTGCTCGCCAAACAGGCTGCTGGTGGCCAGGGTTTCGGCGATGTCGCCCTGTTCGGTGGCGGTGCCATGGCCATTGACGTAGCCGATGGCCGAGGGTTCGAGGCCGGCATCTTCCAGGGCCAGTTCCATGGCCCGGCGCATGGTGACCAGTTCGGGGCGGGTGGCGTGCTGGCCGTCGGCGTTGCTGCCGAAGCCCACGATCTCGGCATGAATCCGTGCGCCACGGGCCAGGGCGTGTTCCAGTTCCTCAAGCACGAGCATGCCGGCACCTTCGCCGATCACCAGGCCATCGCGGCCTTTGTCGTAGGGACGCGGGCTGGTTTGCGGCGCATCGTTTTTCAGGCTGGTAGCGTAGAGCGCATCGAAGACCATCGCTTCGGTCGGGCACAGTTCTTCCGCACCGCCGGCCAGCATCAACGGCAGGCGCCCGAACTTGATGGCCTCGTAGGCATAGCCGATGCCGTGGCTGCCGCTGGTGCAGGCACTGGAAGTGGGGATCAGGCGTCCGGTCAGCCCGAAGAAGATGCTGATGTTGGCCGCCGTGGTGTGGGGCATCATGCGCACATAGGAGTTGGCGTTCAGGCCTTCGGCCACGCTGTTGAGCAGCATGTTGCCGAACGCCTTGATCTCATCGGTGCTGCCGGTGGATGAACCGCAGGACACGCCCATGCGCCCGTCCTTGATCGATTCGTCGCCCAGCAGGCCGGCGTCGGCCAGGGCCTGTTCCGCCGACGCGACTGCCAGGCGCGAGACCCGCCCCATGCTGCGCAATTGCTTGCGGGTCCAGTGGGCCGGGACCTGGAAGTCGTCGATGGGGCCGGCCAGGCGCGTGTTCAGTTCGGTGAAACGGTCCCACTCATCCATGCGCCGGATGCCGCTGCGGTTGGCGGCGAAGTTGCTGGCGATGGTTTCCCAGTCGCTGCCCACGGAGGTGATGCCGGCCATGCCGGTGACGACGACGCGCTTCATCAGCACAAGCCTCCGTTGACGGCCAGGACCTGCCGGGTGATGTAGCCGGCTTCGGCGGACATCAGGAAGTTCACCGCGCCAGCCACTTCTTCCGGGGTGCCCATGCGCTGGGCGGGGATCATTTTCATCAGTTCTTCCACGGGTACGTTTTCATCGAGCATGGCGGTGTCGATCAACCCCGGCGCGACGCAATTGACGGTGATCTTGCGCTTGCCCAGCTCGATTGCCAACGCCTTGGCCGCGCCGATCAAACCGGCCTTCGAAGCACTGTAGTTGACCTGGCCGCGATTGCCGATCAGCCCGGAAACCGACGTGATGCAGACGATCCTTCCGGCGGCGCGACGACGGATCATCGGCATCATCACCGGGTGCAGTACGTTGTAGAAACCGTCGAGGTTGGTGCGCATCACCACATCCCAGTCGTCTTCGCTCAGGGCCGGGAAGGCGCCATCGCGGGTCAGGCCGGCATTGAGCACCACGCCGTAATAGGCGCCGTGGGCTTCGACATCGGCTTCGAGAATGGCCTTGCAGGCGGCGCGGTCGGCTACGTCGAATTGCAGCACCCGGACGTTGCGGCCCAGGGCCTGGATTTGTGCCTGGACCGCCTCGGCCTCGGCGCGACCGCTGCGGCAGTGCAGCACGATGTCGTGCCCGGCCTGGGCCAGGCGCAGGGCGATGGCGCGGCCGATGCCACGGCTGGAGCCGGTGACCAGTACGGATTCAGTCATGGCGGGGTTCCTGTTGCGGACGGTTCATGAAGGTAATGGGCAGCCTGGGGCGGACGGAATACATTGAGCCGGGCCGTGGCATGGATGCCGGGGGCGTGGATGTGGCATTCGAACACGCCCATGCCGTTGTCGTCTTCCAGGGAGCGCACGCCATGGATGCTCAGCTCGGTGCCGACGGGAAAGCAGTCGACGTTGCATTCGAACTTGCGGGTGCCGAGCAAAAAGCCCAACTCCACGGCATCGCCGCGTCGGCGCGCGTGGCAACCGGCAAACGCCGCGACACTCTGGGCCATCAGCTCGATGCCGACCCAGGCCGGCAGTGCGCCGTCGTCGCGGTTGAACAAACCGCCGGGCTTGACGGTGGCGTGGGTGTGGATCTGTTCGTCATCGAACGACAGGATCCGGTCGATGAGGATCATGTCGCCGGCATGGGGCAGCAGTTCGGCGAGCGGCCAGTCAGTCATGGGGCGTCTCCGATAATCAGGCTGACGTTGTTGCCGCCGAAGGCAAATGAATTGCTCATCAGGCGGCGCGCGGTGGCGGGTTTCAGGCGGGTGTTGGCGGTGACCCAGTCGAGCGCTGGCAGGGCAGGATCGGCCTGGCCGTCCCAGATGTGCGGCGGCAGGGCCTGGGCGGTGTTTTGAGTGCTCAGGGCCAGCCAGCAGAACGCCGCTTCCAGCGCCCCGGCCGCGCCGAGGGTGTGGCCGGTCATGGGCTTGGTGGACGAGCAGGGCACACCGGCCGGGAACAGCCCGGCCACGGCCTGGCTTTCCATGGCGTCATTGTGTTGCGTGGCGGTGCCATGCAGGTTCAGGTAGTCGATCTGGTGGGCGTCGAGGCCGGCGCAGCGCAGGGCTTTTTCCATGGCCTGGCGTGCGCCGCGACCGCTGGGTTCGGGCGCGGAGATATGGTGGGCATCGGAACTGGCGCCGTCGCCGAGCAAGGCAATCGGTGTGCCCTCGCCTGGCGTCTTGCTCATGAGAAACAGCACCGCCGCTTCGCCAATGTTGATGCCGCTGCGGTTCACCGAGAACGGATTGCAGCGTTCGTTCGACACCGCCTCCAACGCGGAAAAACCGTTGAGGGTCAGTTTGCACAGGCTGTCCACGCCACCGCACAGCACCGCATCGCACAGGCCCAGGTCCAACAGGCGCCGGGCGCTCATCAAGGCGCGGGCGCTGGAGGTACAGGCCGTGGAAATCACGTAGGACGGGCCGCTCAGGCCGAGCCAGTCGGAAAGAAAGTTGGCCGGCGCGCTGAGTTCCTGTTGCTGGTAGTCGTAGCCGTCGGGGAAGCGCTGCTCGCGCAGGTAGTGGGCAATGCCCTGGCTGGCCTCATCGATGCCCGACGTGCTGGTGCCCAGGACGATGCCGATGCGAGCGCGCCCGTAGGCCTGGATGGCCTGGTCGATCTCCGCGCGAATCTGCAGCCCCGCTTCCAACAGCAGTTGATTATTACGGCTGCGTTGCGCCGCCAGGGCAGGGGGATGGGCGCGAGTTCACCCGGTACCGCGGCGACCGGCAAGGCCCGTTCGGCCACCCAGCCATCCTCGCAACGCACGCCCGAGCAGTCGCCGGCAAACAGGTTGCGCGCGACAGTGTGCTTGTCGCGGCCCAGGGCGCAGATCACCCCGAGGGCATTCAGGTAGGCGGTCATGGGGCGTTCTCGGTCAACGGTGTGATGCGGTAGCGGGGGCCTTGGGGCAGGCTCATTTCGAAATCCAGCGGCTGCGTGTAGCGCACCTGCCAGCGATTATCGAGGGTCCGTTGCGACGCTTGTCGCCGGGCCGCCGGATAGTTGCCGGACAGCTCGGCGTCGGGGGTCAGGGCGAACAACAGCGCGGCGAATAATTCTCGGGCCTCGGCATTGGGTGGCAGCAGACCGTCGGCCTGCCACTGGCCGTCGACCAGGCGCTGGCGGGCCACGGGAATGCCCAGCGGATCCATCATCGACCAACGGATGCCGGTGTCTTCGCGCTGGATCACCAGTAGCCAGTCCTGGCGTTGGTCGGCCAGGGTCCGCTCGATGTGCAGTTGCATTGGCAACGCCAGGGTCGGCGTGCGGGCGGGCAGTGGCGCCTGGCTGGCGCAGGCGCTGAGCAGCAACACGCAGGCGATCAGCAGGCCACGGATCATCCGGCAGCCCCTTCGCCAGGCTTGCGCGCCACCACATTGACCAGGGTTTCCTCACGCTCGCCAAATGGCTTGGGCCGGCGCAGGCCAAAGCGCTCCAGCAGGCCGAAATCCTTGGCGCGGCTCCACCACAGGTACGGGTAGGAGACGTTGCGGTCTTCGAATCGGAACCCTTGATCGCGGATCATCTGCAGGTACTGCGCGGCACTTTTCTGCACGTGCATGGGATGGCGGAACAGCCAGCGGATCACCCAGGTATCGATGTAGGCTTCGGTGGATTCGGCGAACATCAAATAGCCGCCGGGCTTGAGTACGCGGTAGAACTCGGCGAGGGCTTTTTCCTGCTCCACCAGGTGATGGAACGTCTGGTGGCAGAACAGCAGGTCGACGCTGGCGTCGGGCACCGCCAAGGTCGCGCAGTCGCTGCCGATCAGTTCCACGCTCATGCCTTGGCGCGCGGCTTCCTCCCGGCTCAGGTCCAGGCTGTGAGGGTCGGCATCCACGCCGATCAGGCGTTGTGGCGCGAACACCTGGCGCAGGTACTGGAATGATTTACCCTGGCCGCAGCCGGCGTCCAGCAGCACCGGGTTGGCCGGAAGCGCGGTGCTGAACAGGCTGCGCAGGTCGTTGATCGCCACGCGCAACACGTGGTGCTGCCAGGTGTGGCTGCGCAGGAACCAGAAGCCGAAGCGGGTTTCTTCGACGTAGTTGTCGCTCAGGTAGCTCATGGTTGCTGACTCGGCGCCGGGCTTGCGCAGATTTCCGAGAGCATGCGCAGGCGCCGCTTGGGTTCACTGACAAACGGGTTGCGTTGATCCCAGGCGTAGCCAGCCAGGATCGAACTGATCATGCGCCGGATGTCGTCCGAGCCTTCGGTGTAGAAAATCACGTCCTGGAAGGTACCGGCGTACCAGCCCTCGACATAGCAGCGGAAGGTGTCGACGCCGCGCTTGAGCGGCTCGGCAAACTCGCTTTGCCAATCGACGCTTTCACCTTGGAGCTGGCGGTGGAGTACATCGGCGGCCATGCTCGCCGAACGCATGGCAATGGTCACGCCGGAGGAGAACACCGGGTCGAGGAATTCCGCGGCGTTGCCCAACAGGGCAAAGCCCGGGCCGTGCAGGGTCTTGACGTTGGCCGAGTAGCCGCCGATGGTGCGTGCCGGGGTGTCCCACAGCGCATTTTGCAGCACGCCGGCCAGGCTCGGGGTTTCGTCGATGAAACCACGCAGGCAGGCATCGAGGTCGTCGGTGCGACCGGCGAAATGTTCCGCCGCCGCGACCACGCCCACCGAGCAGCGCCCGCCGCTGAACGGAATGGTCCAGAACCACACGTCACGTTTGCTCGGGTGGGTGGTGATGAGGATCTTTTCCCGGTCGAACGCCGGAGTGTCGATACGATCCTCGATGTGCGTGAACACCGCCTGGCGCAGCGGGAAGTTCGACGGTGCCTCAAGGTCCAGCAGGCGCGGCAGGACGCGACCGTAGCCGCTGGCATCGAGCACGAAGTCAGCTTCGACGCAGTACTGGCTGCCGTCTTCACGCTGCACGCCCAGTCGTGGTTTGGCGAGGGTGAAATCGGCACTGGCAATCGCTTGGCCGTAGCGGATCTCCACGCCTTGCAGGGCGGCCTGGTCGGCCAGCAATTTGTCGAAGTCGGCCCGTTGTACCTGGAAAGTGGTGGGCTTGCCGTTGCTGAAGGTATCGCCGAAGTCGAAGGCGCTGTAGCGCTCGCCCCAGGCAAACGCGGCGCCGTTCTTGCGCTGGAACCCGGCGGCATTCACCGCGTCGAGCATGCCGGCTTCTTCAACGAAATCCAGGCAGTGGGACAACAGGCTCTCACCGATGGAGAACCGTGGGAAATGCTGGCGTTCGATGACCAGCACATCGTGGCCCTTGCGCTTGAGCAGCGCGGCGGCGATGGCCCCGGAGGGACCGGCACCGATGATGACGACCTGGCGATGTTCCGTTTCAGTGACAGGCATTGGGATTCCTTGAATATCCGTAATCATCGTTGGTCTTCTTGAGCGGATGCGGGGTGTTCGTGATGCCCGGCCCACGGCGCCAGCATGAAACTGAAAGCCAGCCCCAGGCTCACCGCCAGGCCGAAATTACTCACTGCCGGTGTGCTGGAAAGCGCCAGCAGGCCGAACGACAGCCAAGTAGTGATCGCTGCCAGGAAAGTGCCCAGCAGGCTCACCGCCGCGCCACCAATCTGCTCGCGCATCAGGATCGCGTAATCGACGCCGATGGCCGTCACCAGCAGCAGGCCGAACAGGCTGAACAGGGTCAGTGGCTGCCCCAGCCAGCCGAGGCTCGCCAGGCTGCACAGCGCGGCCAGCAATGGCAGGGCGACGATGCGCAAGGCCGCACCGACCCCGAACGGCCAGATCAGCACCAGCACGATCAGCACGCAGGAGGCCAGTTTCAACTCGGCGGCGCTGACCTGCGTGGCGGCGAAGACCCGGTTCAGGTCGCCCAGGCGATCCACCAGTTGTACCCCCGGCAGGTCCACGGCTTGCACCCGCAGCAGCGCGGCATCGTTCAAGCCTTGCAGGCTGATCATGGCGGCCACGCCTTGCGCGGTGGGGCCGAGCCAGAGCGTGCGGTACGGCTCGGCCAGGGGCCCGGCCAGCGCGGCATCGATGTCGGTCACCGGCAAGGCCTGCAATTGCGCCAGTTCCGCTTGCAGCGCGGCGACCGGCACGCCCAGGTCCAGCAACGGCTGCCAGACAGCCGGCAAGCGGGCCAGGGCCTCACGCACTTTCTGCTGGTCGGCGGGCGGGCTTACCAGTTGGTTCAGCGACAGGTAGCCCTGGAGTTTTTCCAGGGCGATCAACTGATCCAGCCGCTCGTTGAGGGCGGTCTGGCGCTCCAGCAGTTGAGACTGATTGTCGGCGCGGATCAGGAAGAACTGGCTGGTGGGCTGGAAACCGGTGATGCGCGCGATCTCGCGGGCTTCGTCGGTGAGGTGCTGAGGCGTGCCGATCCACTGGCGGATGTCGTTTTTCGTGGTCAGGTGCCAGAGGCCGCCCGCGCAGAAACTCAGCAGCAACACCAGCAGCACGGGCGTCGGCACCCGTGCCAACAACGCCTGGCGGATCTGGAGCAGGCATTCGCATAGCCGCAGCGGCCATTGGGCCGGACGCAAATCCGCGCCGTTGAGCAGCGCCGGCAACAGGCACACCGCGGTCAAGTAGGCACCCACCAGCCCGGCGGCGGAAAATATCGCGATCTGGGTCAGGGCCGGGAACGGCGTCCAGGCCAGGGCCAGGTAGCCGATGCAGGTGGTCGCCAGGCTCAGGCTCAGCCCCGGCAGGGTCAGGCGCAAGGCCGGCCAGCTGCGCCATGGCTTGAGGCTCCAGCTCTTGGACAGGTAGTGCAGGGGGTAATCCACCGCGACGCCGATCAGGCTGGAACCCAATACCAGGGTCATCACATGCATGCGTCCGAACAAGGCCACGCACGCTACGGCACCGAACAGCATGCCCACCAGCACCGGCACGAACGCCAGCCACACGCGCAAGCGTCGGAAGGCCAGCAACAGCAGCAGCAAAATGCCGACCGTCGCGCCACCGCCGACCCAGGTGATTTCCCGTGACGCCTGTTGCTGGCCGCTGGCGGCGTACAGCAGGCCGCTGGCCGCCAGCAGTTGCCCTTGGGCCTGGCCCGCCTGGTCGCGGCTGCGTTGCAGCAGCTCGGCCACTTGCAGCGGCAGGTTCATGTCGAAGGCGGTGCCCTGGGCACGGGCCCGCAGCATCACCCAGCTTTTACCGTCGGCATCGGCGACCAGGGCCCCGCTGCCGATGTCGAATTTGATCGCGCCGCGTTGGGGCTGGCTGTTCTGGATGCGCCCGGTCAGGCCCAGCCAATCGTCCTGGTTCGGCACCAGGCTGAAGCCGCTGAACGGGTCGAACAGGGCCTGTACTCGTTGCTGGATGAACGCCTGGGGCTGTTCGATCAGTTGCTGCTGGTCCGCCGCCGAGAGCATCGCCAAGCGCCCGTTGAGCAGTTGCGTACGCAGCGCCGGCAAGTCGGCCTGCAATGTCCACTGCACCTTGTCGAACAGGCCGCTGGCTTGCCATTGCTCGCCCAGGGTTTGCGCCAGGGCGATGGCTTGCTGGCGATCGGCATGACCGACCAGCACCAGCACCTCGCGATTCAACGGTTCCTGCATGCGCTGTTCGGCGATCAGTTCCAGGGCATCGGGCGACGTGCCCGGCACCAGTTCCATGAGATTGGCCGACAGCGGCGCGCCGTTGCGCCACTGCCAGCCGGCGAGCGCGAGCACGGCCAGCAGCAGGATCAGGAACAGCCGGGGCAGCATCCGTTCACTCGGCAAAGTCATGTTGCTCCGCTTCGCTCAAAGGTTGCGCGCTGGTGGCGTCCTGCATGCGCAGCACGGTGCTGTCGCCCTGGGTTTCCAGCAGTTCGATGCGCTGGACCAGTTCGCCGCCGTCGATGTTGATCTGGTTGAAGACCTGCTTGAGCAGCACCGAACGCGGGGTCAGGGTGAGTTTCCACTGCTGTGGCTCGCCCGACAGGCTCAGTTCGAAATCCCGTTGCAAGCCACTGCTGTCGCCCTGCAATACCGCCAGGAACAGGCGGTTCTGCTCGGCGCCGGCGCTCTTGTTCGGCAGCATCTGCCAGGCATTGCCGTCCCGTCGGGCAATGCCATGGGCGGTGATGCGGTAGTCCTGTTGCAGTGGGGTTTGCAGCAGCCACAGCAGGCCGTGGTTTTTCGCCAGCACGAAGCGGCCCTTGCTGGTGAGCGGCTGGGGCAGCGCACGCAGGTGTTTTTCCTGGATGAACTGGCCGTGGATCACCTCCGGGCGGGCCAGTTGGTCGCTCAACTGCTGCAGGTCGAAGGCCTGGGCCAACGGCGCCAGGCAACACAGCAGCAACCAGATCGACAAACGTTTCATGGCAGTTTCCTTTCGACGGCTTCGACAAAGACCCGGGGCGAGGCCAGCAGCATTTCGCGGCTGGCGATGTCCACGGCCACTTGTACCGAACTGGCGCGGGTCAGGCGCTCGCCGGTGGCTGCGTCGCTGATCAGGTAATTGATCTTCAGCCGGTTTTCCCACTCCACCAGGCTGGCACGCACGGTCAGGGCCTGGCCGAACACGGCGCTGCGCACGTAGCGCAGTTGCAGGTCGATGACCGGCCAGGCATGGCCGGATTCGAGCATGTCGTTGTAGTTGTGGCCGATCAGGTCGAGCAGCGCACAGCGGGCCACTTCCAGGTATTTGACGTAGTGGCCGTGCCAGACCACGTTCATCGAATCGACGTCGAAAAACGGCACCACGATGTGGGTGTCGACGTGCAGAACGCCTTGGCTACGCATGCAGCCTCCAATGTTGTTCGGCAATGCGTTGCAGGCACAGGCGCAATTCGCCTTCCAGGGCGCGGTCTTCGATGACCGGGGCGAAATCCTCGGCCAATTGCTGGTGCATGGCGGCCAGGGCCGGCGGCAGCGGCCGCGCGTCTTCGGCACGACTGCGCAGCCATACGCCCTGGTTGGCCGCCAGCAACGTGGCGGCGGCGACCTGTTCGGTCAGTTCCAGCACGCGGATCGCGTCCCGGGCGGCGATGGTGCCCATGCTCACCTTGTCCTGGTTGTGACATTCGGTGGAACGCGAGAACACGCTGGCCGGCATGGTGTTTTTCAACGCCTCGGCGGTCCAGGCGCTGGTGCCGATCTGCACGGCCTTGAACCCGTGGTTGAGCATCGCCCGCTCGGCGCTGGCGCCGGACAGGTTGCTCGGCAGGCCGTGGTTGTAGCGCTCGTCCACCAGCAAGGCAAGTTGCCGGTCGAGCAGGTCGGCGACGTTGGCCACCAGGTTCTTCAGGCTGTCCATGGCGAAGGCGATATGCCCGCCGTAGAAATGCCCGCCGTGGAGCACGCGCTCGGCTTCGGCGTCGATGATCGGATTGTCGTTGGCGCTGTTGAGTTCGGTCTCGATGAACGAACGCAGCCAGCCCAGGCTGTCGGCCAGCACGCCGAGTACATGGGGCGCGCAGCGTAGGGAATAGCGATCCTGCAGGCGATGCAGCGGCGCCGTCGGAGCATCGATCGCCAGGTCCTTGCGCAGCCACGCGGCGACTTGCATCTGCCCTGGGTGTGGCTTGGCGGCGAACAGGCGCTCGTCGAAATGTTCCGGGTTGCCTTGCAGGGCGACGACGTTCAACGCGGTGATACGGGTCGCCAGTTGCAGCAGGTAGTCGGCCCGAGCGAAGGCCAGGCAGGCCAGGCCGGTCATCACAGCGGTGCCGTTCATCAGCGCCAGGGCTTCCTTGGGCCGCAGCACCAGTGGGGTCCAGCCCAACTCACGGTGCACATCGGCGGCCAGGCGCCGCTCGCCACGGAACATCACTTCCCGTTCACCGGACAGCGTGGCGGCGACGTAGGACAGCGGCGTCAGGTCGCCGCTGGCGCCCACTGAGCCTTCTTCCGGAATCAGCGGCAGGATGTCGTGTTCGAGAAAGGCCTGGAGCCGCTCCAGCAGTTCCACCCGCACCCCCGACACGCCGTGGCACAGCGACTGCAAGCGCGCCGCCAGCACCGCGCGGGTGGCCTGGGCGTCCAGCAGTTTGCCCAGGCCACAGCCGTGGAACGTGTACAGGTGACGCGGCAGGGCCTCGACGTGGTGCAGTGGTACCGCGACCACGCAAGAGTCACCGTAGCCGGTGGTCACGCCGTAGATCACGCCTTCCTTGTCCAGCAAGGAGTCGAGGAATTGCGCACCCTTGGCGATGCGCTGGCGGAACGCCGGGTCATCCTGCAACTGCGTCGGGGCCTGACGGTTGGCCAGGGCCAGCACATCTTCGATGCGCAGGGGGCGTTCGCCGAAGGTTACCGGCTCAAGAGTGGGCATCGTCATCGGTCTTCCAGAAAGGGTAAAAGTTGAACCACTGTTGGGGGCCCTGGAGGCAGTACTGCGCCAGGCGCTCGGCATAGTGGCCGGCCCAATGGGCGATCACTTGTTCGCGCTCGTTGCGTTTCCACACTACGGCATCGGCGAAGGGTTCGAGCGTGACGCGATAGCGCCCCTCGTGCTTGAGGCACATCAGCAGGTTGACCGGGCATTTCAGCAGGCCGGCCAGCAGCCAGGGGCCCTGGGGGAATGCCGCTGGGTGGCCCATGAAGTCCACGGTCACGCTGCGTCCGCCGTGCAGTGGCACGCGGTCGCCGGCAATCGCCAGCCACTCGCCGCGCTCCAGGCGCTCGCTCAGTTGCAACATGATCACCGGGTTCAGCTCACTGACCTGGATCAGCCGCAAGTGCGTGGCACCGGCCTCGCCCAGCAAACGGTTGAACTGCTCGGCGTGCTTGGTGTGCACCAGCACGTTCATGGTCACTTTCTCGCCCAGCTCGGCCAGGGCCCGGCACATCTCCAGGTTGCCCAGGTGCGCGCCCACCAGCATTTGCCCACGGGCATCGCGCAGGTGATTGCGCAGCAGCGCCGGGTCGACGATTTCGATCTGGTCGATGCTCAGCTTGCCGTTCCAGACGTCGAGCTTGTCGAGCAAGGAGTCGGCGAAGGCCATGAATTGCCCGAACACCCGCCAGCGGGTCGGGCGCAGTTCGGCGCGTGCGCTCCAGTCGGCCAGGCGTTGCTGGTATTGCCAGGCCGCCTGGCGCGCGCTGCGGCCGAAAATGAAAAAGTACAGGACGATGCCGTACAGCACCGGGGTCAGCAAGCGTCGGCCGAGCACCTTGGCGGCGAGCGCGGTGAGTTTCATCAGCCAGAAACTGCCGCGCTCCTGGCGGTCGGCCCAATGTTGCTTGTCTGCCTGAAGGCTCATGTCCGCCACCGTCGCCAGAGGATCAGGGGCGCGCGCACCAGCATGCCGAAGAACAGCCGGGTGTGCATGCTGGAAATCAGCACGTTGTCGTGGAACAGGCGAAAATGCGAAACGCCGTCCTGAGGGTAATGGACTCGGGTGTGCAGCCAGTGCATCGGCTGATTGCGCCAGGCCAGGCGCACCAGGATGTCCGAGTCGAAATCCATGCGTTTGCCGATATTGGCCGAGTCGATCAGCGCCAGGGTCGGTGCCAAGGGGTAGACCCGAAAACCGCACATCGAGTCGCGGATTTGCAGGGACAGGCTGTTGATCCAGACCATGACGTGGGTCAGGTAGCGCGCGTACAGGCGACCTTTCGGCACGCTGGCGTCGTAGTGCGGATAGCCGCAGATCACTGCGTCCGGGTGGGCGCGGGATTGCTCGATGAAAGTCTTCACGTCGCCCAGGTCGTGCTGCCCGTCGGCGTCCACCTGCAAGGCGTGGCTGAAACCCAGGCGCGACGCTTCCCGCAAGCCGGTCATCACTGCGCCGCCCTTGCCCTGGTTGACGGCCAGCCTGACCAGATGCACCTGCTCGCCCTCGGCCAGCCGTTCCAGTACGGCGGCACATGCCGGGTTGCTGGCGTCATCCACCAGCACGCAGGGCAGGCCGTTGGCGAGCAACGCCTGGACCACCGCCGGGATGGCGGTTTCGTGGTTGTAGACCGGGATGACGGCGCAGGGGTTATGCATGCGGCATGTCTCGGTGGCTAAGGTGCATTTTGTGGCGAGGGAGCTTGCTCCTGCTGTAGGAGCTGCCGAAGGCTGCGATCTTTTGATGTTGATCTTTCACTTGCGACTCAACTGTCTGGGACAAGATCGCAGCCTCGTTGCACTCGTCAGCTCCTACGCCGCCCAGCGGGAGCAAGCTCCCTCGCCACAGGAGGGCAGTGTGAGCATTAATCATTCGCCATCCCCAACACAATCCGCCCACTGGAACAGGCCGCCGTGGCATTGCGGTAGGCAAAGTACAGCTTGCCGCGCTCGCGGTCGAAGCGCAGGTGCAGTTGGATGTCGTCACCGGGGCGAACCAGTTGCTGGAATTTCAGCACCTCCATGCCGACGAACCGCGGCGGCAGGTCCAGCAGTTGGCGGCCCAGGCTCAAGGCCCAGTCGACCTGCACCACGCCGGGCAGTACCGGCGCGGTGGGGAAGTGGCCGCTGAAGTACGCGAGGTCAGGCGGCACGACCAGGCGCAGGCTCCACTCACCGTCGGTTTCGACCTGTTCCAACACGTCGGGGGCTTTGGGGCGTGGCGCCATCAGCAGCGTCTCGACCTCGGCCTGGGGCAGCTTGCCCTGGGCGTTGAGCGGCAACTGCCGCAGCCAGCGCCAGCGCCGTGGCAGGGCGAGGGTTTCGCAATGTTCGCTCAGGTGCCGGCGCAGGCCCTCGGTCACGGCCCGCCGACCCTGGTTGCGCAAGGCCCGCAGGCCAGCGTCGCTCAGCACCAGCAGCGCGCCGAGGGAGGCGCGGTTCTCCTGCACCACGCCCAGCCGCGCTTCGCTGACCCAGTCGTGGGCCACCAGCGCCTGTTCGAGCATGGGCAGGGAGATGCGCTTCTCTTCGAGCTTGACGATACGGTCCAGTCGCCCGAGCAGCTCGAAGCGCCCATCTTCGGCGATTCGCGCCGCGTCGGCGGTGTGTTCCACATGCCCGGCGGGCAGATAGGGCGAAGCGATCAGCAAGGCGCCGTCGCTGTCCTGGCGCAGCTCGACGTCGGCAAAGGGCTGCCACCATGGGTCACCCTGGCGCCAGGCGATACCGCCGGTTTCCGAGCTGCCGAAAATTTCCGTCGGCCATTGCCCCAGCCGTCGCTGCAAGCTTTGCGCGGCCTCGGCCGGCAAGGCGCCGCCGGAGGAGAACACCCGGCGCACGCTGCTCAGGGCCGGCCAATCGAGGTTATCGCCCATGCGCTTGAGCAACGCCGGGCTGGCGACCCAGGCGAACACCGGCTGCTCGCGGCTGGCGCGTTGCAGGTCTTCGGGGAACGCCAATTGCCTGCGCCCGAACGGACGCCCGGCGCACAGCGGCCACAGCACTCGGAACAGCAGCCCGTAGATATGCTGGGTGGCAACGCTGCCGATCATGCAGGCCGGGCCCAGGTCGGCGCCCCACAGCTGTTCCAGGGCCTGGACTTCGTTACTCAACTGCCGCAGGGTTTTCTCGATGCGCTTGGGCTCGCCGCTGGAGCCGGAGGTGCACAGGCTCAGCCAGCAGTGATCGAGGTCCAGTTCGACGGCGTCCATCGGCGCGTGTTGCAAGTCGTCGGGATGGGTGTCGCCGGGCTGGTCGGTCAGCCACAGGTCCACCTCCGACGCCCAGCGCTGGCGTGTCTGCGCTTGCAGGTCGGCGGGAAGCAGGACGCGTGTGCCGGCGTGCCAGGCACCGAGCAGGGTGATGGCCAGGTCGGCTGCATCTTCCAGGTGCACCGCCACCTGGCGTACGCCCCGGGCTTGCAGGCCGGCCGCCAGGCGCAACGCCGCGTCCCGCAGTTGCGAATGATCCAGCGCCGGAGTGACCGCGACGGTGCGTTCCGGCTGAGCCCTGAGCAACATCCGCTCAAGTGTTATCCAATTCATGGGCGGCCTCTTACCCGTTGTCGTATGAGCCATTCAATGGCAAACAGCAGCCCCATCAATCCGTAGGAAATCAGGCCGGTGTACAACATCCACCAGCTCAGCGGCGCCCAGAGGGTCAGGGCGGCGGCGAGCAAACCGTTACACAGGAAAAACACACTCCAGGCCACCGTGACCTGACGCGTATAGACCACCGCCTTGGCCGGCAGCTGCGGTTCGCGCAGGCGGGCCAGGCGTTCGATCATTGGCGGGCCGTATTTCAGGCTCAGGGCAAACAGCCCGAGCATGAACCCGCTGATCAGCACCGGGTACCAACGCAGCAGGAGCGGGCTGTCGAACAGCGCAAGCAACACGCAAAACACGATCGCCGTGGTCGCCATCCAGCGGCTGCCGTCACCGCCCTTGCCTAGCAACGCCCGGGCCAGCCACAGGCTACCCAGCAGCAGCCCGAACTGCCACGGGGCGAAATGCTCCATGCCGAAATACACCGCAAAGGGGTACAGCAGGCCTGCCAGCAGCAGGCCGAGGCCAATCAGCCGGGTCATGCGGCCGGTTGAACCAGTCGATAGACCGCCTCGACCACGTCATTGACGGTGCGCACCGACTTGAATTCCTCGGCGGCGATTTTCTTGCCGGTCTGGCGCTTGATGTGGTCGATCAGGTCAACCGCATCGATGCTGTCGATTTCCAGGTCCTGGTACAGGTTCGATTCCAGCGTCACGCGCTCTGGGTCCAGCTCGAAGAGCTCGACCAGGGCGTCACGCAGGGTGTTGAAAATGTCGTCACGAGTTTGCATGGTCCGGTCTCAGGGGCGTTTTGCAGTGACGAAGGCCGCAAGGCTTGCCACATTGCTGAAATGGTTACGAGTGTCCTTGGCGTCGGCGTCGATCTTGATGCCGTACTCCTTCTGGATCGCCAGGCCTAGCTCCAGGGCATCCACCGAGTCCAGGCCCAGGCCTTCGCCGAACAGGGTCTGGTGGTCGCCGATGTCGTCGACTCCAATATCCTCCAGGCCGAGGGCGTCGATGATCAGCTGTTTGATGTCACGGTGCAGATCGCTCATCTTCGGCGAGCTCCTTGATGAAATAGTGATGCAAGAAATCGTTGAGCCTGCGCGAAGCCTGGGGCGGCGGGCCGAGCGCGGCGAACGCCTGTGGATCTATATCGGCCCCGACGTGAAAACTGAAGTGCACGCGGCGCCGGGGGATGCGATACCAGGGTTCGGCCTTGGTCAGGGTCGTGGGGTTGACCTTGATCGTGACGGGCGTGAGGATTTTCGCACCCCGCAGGGCGATGGCCGCGGCCCCCGATGAAAGGCCGGCACTTGGCCTGGCTGGGTGCGCGTCCCTTCGGGAAACACGATCAGTGTCTGGCCATCTTGCAGGGTATCGCTGGCGGCATCGAGCATGTCCATGCTGCCGTCGTTGCTGATGTACTGGGTTGAACGCAATGGTCCACGGGTAAAGGGATTGTCCCACAGGCTTTGTTTGACCACGCAGTTGGCGTTGGGCACCAGCCCGATCAGGAACACCACGTCGATCAGCGAGGGGTGATTGGCAATGATCATCTGCCCGGGGCGCCCGAGCCGTTCGGCGCCATCGATCTGGTAGGTGAGCACGCCGGTACGGGCCATGAACCGGATAAAGAACCAGAACAACCGCCCGACGGTGCGGCGGGCCCTTTGTCGGTGGGCCTGGGCATCGCCGGGCAGCCAGGCCAGCAACGGAAAAACCAGCAAGCGCAGGCACAGCCCGCCCAGCCCGAACAGGGCGAAGCTTGCGGCGGTCGCGACCAGGCGCCAGTAATAGGCGTCGCGATGTTTACCGGTCACCGGTTGCGTTGCCAGGTCCATACACGATTCTTCCAGGCATGTTGGCAGGTGGTTTCGTTGTTCAGCAGGGTACGCAACAGGTCCAGGGCATGGGGCCAGTCGCTGCCGGATCGTTGGTCGGCCTGCGCGGACAGGTCCAGTTGCCAGTCGTCGCCCGGCGTCAGCAGCAGGCCCATGGCATAGGGGAAGGGCACGTCATCGACCCACGGTGCGTAGACCTGCGGCGGCTGTTCTTCGGTGATCACCAGCAACACCGCTGGCGAGCCTTCGTTCAACAAAGCGGCGGCCTCCAGCACACCGTGTTCCAAGCCGTCGCCGGTGGCGGCCAGGGCGGTCATTTCGCTGGTTTCGCCGCGCATGATCGACCACAGGCCGATCACCGCGTTGTGCACCGACAGGCTGAACTGAGTTGGCGACAAGGGCTGGTCGGCCGCCAGGTCCTTGAGAATCTCAAAAGTGCGCGGGGTTTCGCCGTGGCGGGAAATAAAGACCAACGGTAGGTCCGGCTGGCCCTCGGCCAGTGGCCAGCCGACACTGAAGGCCATCCGCGCCAGGCGGCTGAGGCGACGACGCTGCATGGCAGGCAGGAACGATACGTCAGGGGCGGCATCACTGGCCGGCAATACAACCGGCTGTCGGCTCCAGGCCTGCCAGTCGTCCACGCTTTCGAGCCCAGGGGCCCACGCGCGCCATTGGGCGATATTGAAATTGATCAAAACTCATCCCACCCCTGCGGGCTTTTATTGTCACGGTTCAGTGGTTTGACCCGCGTCCAACCCTGCATGGCCTTGCGACCCAAGTGGCGCGCATTATCCCGGTGCGGTTGGCTTGTAGCAAATACTGGTTACATTTTGCCCAGCAAAATGTACGAGTCGGTCCGCTCGATGCCTGGCTTGGACCATTATCTCGATCGTCACGGGCTTGTCTGTCGGTTGTTTCTGTCTTTATCGGGCACGATTGACGTCTGAATCGTTGGAAAAGCCACTGTTGCTGTAGTCCTTCTACGCAGAAGGTAGCTAAGCAGTGTCGCGGCCTACTACACTCGGGAATCTTTGATACACGGAGGTTTTGACATGCGGCGTGTGGTGTTCAATCAGAAAGGTGGCGTGGGCAAGTCCAGCATCGCCTGCAATCTGGCGGCCGTCAGCGCCAGCGAGGGCTATCGCACGCTGTTGGTGGACCTGGATGCCCAGGCCAATTCCACTCAATACCTGACTGGCCTGACCGGCGACGATATCCCCATGGGCATTGCCGACTTCTTCAAGCAGACCCTGTCGTCCGGGCCTTTCTCGAAAAAGAACAAGGTGGATATCTACGAAACGCCGTTCGACAACCTGCACGTGATCACCGCCACGGCGGAGCTGACGGACCTGCAGCCCAAGCTCGAGGCGAAGCACAAGATCAACAAGCTGCGCAAATTGCTCGAAGAGCTGGAGGAGGATTACGACCGGATTTACCTGGACACCCCGCCAGCGCTGAATTTCTATGCGGTTTCAGCGTTGATCGCCGCTGATCGGGTGCTGATTCCGTTCGACTGCGACAGCTTCTCCCGTCAGGCCTTGTACGGCCTGCTGGCGGAAATTGAAGAACTCAAGGATGACCATAACGAAGGCCTGGAAGTCGAAGGCATCGTGGTCAACCAGTTCCAGGCCCGCGCCAGCCTGCCGCAGCAGATTCTCGACGAACTGATCGCCGAAGGCCTGCCGGTATTGCCGGTGTACCTGAGCAGTTCGGTGCGCATGCGCGAATCCCACCAGGCCAGCCTGCCGCTGATCCACCTTGACCCGCGGCACAAGCTGACCCAGCAATTCGTGGACCTGCATGGGTTGCTGGAAAGCTGAGGGCTGGCCGCCGACCATGGGCGATCAGCTGATTTTGCTCAGGTAGGGTGGCAAGTCCTGCTCCGGCACGACCGATAGCACCTTGAGGCGTTGCAACATCCGTTGCCGGGCGCGTTGCAAATGCTCCTTGAGGTTCAGCGCGGCGGCGTCGAAGGCACCGTGTAGCAATAGTTCCAAGATCAGGCGGTGCTCGGCCAGCATGGCGGGGTCCGCGCCGATTCCCAGCAGCCGGGAAAAAATCCGGCTGATGATCATCGGGCTTTGGGCCTGGCGAATCAGTGCTGCCATTTTGCGATTTTGCAGGCCGCTGAGGCAGTGCTGGTGCAGGTCTTCCTCGATGCGCTGGATCGTCTCTTCCGGGCAATGCTCAGCCTGTTGCGCTTGGGTTACCCGTTCCAGCATGGCTTGCAGTTGCTCGCGGCTCAGCCCTGGCGCACTTTGACGTAGCGCCTCAGGCTCCAGGCAGGCGCGCAGCTCATAATCTTCGGTGACTTCCCGGGCAGTGAGCGGGCCGGCCAGCCACTGTGAGTAGGGCTCTTTTTCCAGCAAGCCCCGGTCCCTCAGGCGCATCAAGGCTTCTCGCACCACGGCCCTGCTCACGCCGTAATGCTCGGCGGCGGCTTGTTCATCGAGGCGGTAGTGCCCGAAGGTAATGCAGGTCAGTAACGCGCTGCCGATTTCTTCGTGGATCCGCTCGCCCAGTGGTCGCGTGTCCACCCGTTCTTCGCCACGCGCCAGGCCAAGGTGAACATGGCTCAAGGGCAGGCGCAGCGGCTCGATATCCAAACCCAGGGGATTGATCAAGTACCCACGCCCGTCAAAACGGCTGATCAACCGCTCTTCGTGCAACAAGTCCAGCGCCTTGCGCACCGGAACACGGCTGGTGCCGAACAGCTCCGCCAGCGGTGCTTCCAGTAACACCAAGCCCTGCAGTGCGGTGCCCTCGGTGATTGCATCACGCAATACCTGATGAATCATCGCGTAGCGAGACGCGGTGCGCGGGTCTTGGGCTGGCGCTGCTTTCATCGATTCCTCTGGGCATGACGGCGATGGAGGGATTCTCTCACAGTGTCCAGTGTCACTGAGGGTCACATTGGCGCGCCCTTTCGTGGGGCTCGCTCCATCAAAACGTTACTTTTATGCACCTAAATGTATCTTTTATAAAAATATACATTAGATAAGCCTGCCATCCGGATGTTGGCCAGGGCCCTGCTCATCCAAGTCATTCGCGCGGCTCTAAGCTGATGGTTACAGCCCCTCGGGAGACTTTGGCGCTCAGCGGCTATGGACTGCGCAAGCGTAGCTGGCACGAAATCTGCTCCATATAAAATGTACATTTTAATAATAGATACGTTTTTTGGATGCCGTAGCCCATGAGCCCATTTTCCTCGCTGGATGCCATTGCACTCGCCGAAGCCTTCGCGTCAGGGCGCACCGATCCGGTCCAGGTGCTGGAACAAGCGCTGGAGCAAGCCGCTCGCGCCGAACACGTATTCGTGTCGCTGACCGACGCCCGGGCCCGGCGTGAAGCGCAGGCCTCGGCGGCGCGCTGGCGTGCCGGGCAACCGTTGAGCGGCTTCGACGGTGTGCCGATGGCCTGGAAGGATTTGTTCGACGTGGCCGGCAGTGTCACCACCGCGGCAGCGGCGGTGCGCCGGAACGCACCGCCCGCGCTGTTGGATGCCGCCAGTGTCAGCCTGCTCAGCCGGGCCGGCATGGTCTGCCTGGGCAAGACCAACCTCAGCGAGTTCGCCTATTCAGGGCTCGGCCTCAACCCGCACTTCGGCACGCCGGTCAACCCGTTCAGCGATGCACAACCGCGGATCCCCGGCGGCTCCTCCAGCGGTTCGGCGGTCGCGGTCGCGGCGGGCATCGTGCCGATCGCCATGGGCACCGATACCGCCGGTTCGATCCGCGTCCCGGCGGCTTTCAACGCTCTGGTGGGGTTTCGCGCCAGTTCCCGTCGTCACAATCGCGATGGGGTATTTCCCCTGGCCCACAGCATCGACAGCATCGGCCCGTTGACTCGCAGCGTGCGTGACGCCTGGATGATCGACGAACTGCTTCAGGGGCGCGACCCACGACAAGCGCCACCGGTGCGCAGCCTGGCCGGGCAGCGTTTCTGGGTCGAGCAAGCGGTGCTGGAGGATGCCCGTGTCGAGGCCGCGGTGCGGGCCAATGTGCTGGCCGGTGTCCAGGCGCTGCGCACCGCTGGGGCGCTGGTAGAGATTCGGCCATTGCCGGCTTTCCAGGCCAGCCTTGCGCTGATCCGC
Source organism: Pseudomonas sp. Van50 (assembly GCF_055390755.1). Lineage (NCBI taxonomy): Bacteria > Pseudomonadati > Pseudomonadota > Gammaproteobacteria > Pseudomonadales > Pseudomonadaceae > Pseudomonas > Pseudomonas sp. Van50. The sequence goes on from NZ_AP024343.1 coordinate 581,100, forward strand.
GACCACGGCTGGCTGGGGGCCGCCGAGGCGTTCGCCTTGCATGAGGCCTTGCTCGACAGCGCCGATGCCGAACGTCTCGACCCACGGGTACGCCGGCGTCTCGAAGCGGCGCGGCCCATGACCGCCAGCCAGGTGCTCAAGCTTTACGACGCGCGATCGACCTTGCAACGCCAACTTGTCGAGGAGCTCGACGGCGCGGTGCTGATCACGCCGACCGTGGCCCATGTCGCCCCGCCGCTGGCGCCTTTGGAGGCCGACGACGAACTGTTTGCCCGTACCAATCTCGCGACCCTGAGCCTGACGATGCCCGGCAGTTTGCTCGACATGCCCGGCGTCAACCTGCCCAGCGGCCGGGACAGCCAGGGGCTGCCCACAGGCCTGCTGCTCAGCGTGCCTCAAGGCGAGGATGCCCGGCTCCTGCGAGTCGCACGCTCGGTCGAAGCGACGCTGGCCAATTCCTGATTGATGTTTGAACAACCACCACAACCGGAGGCCGATCATGGCTAAAGATATTCTTTGTGCATTTGGGGTCGATGTCGACGCCGTGGCGGGCTGGCTCGGCTCCTACGGCGGTGAAGACTCACCCGACGATATTTCCCGCGGCCTGTTTGCCGGTGAAGTCGGCTCGCCGCGGCTGCTCAAGTTGTTCGAGCGCTACGGCCTGCGCACCACCTGGTTTATTCCCGGGCATTCCCTGGAGACCTTCCCCGAGCAGATGAAAGCCGTGGCGGATGCGGGCCACGAGATCGGCGTGCACGGCTATAGCCACGAAAACCCCATCGCGATGACCCCACAGCAGGAAGAGGCGGTGCTCGATAAATCCATCGAGTTGATTACCCAGGTGACCGGCAAGCGGCCTACCGGCTATGTCGCGCCCTGGTGGGAGTTCAGCAAAGTGACCAACGAGCTGCTGCTCAAGAAAGGCATCAAGTACGACCACAGCCTGATGCACAACGACTTCCATCCCTACTACGTTCGCGTCGGCGACAGCTGGACCAAGATCGACTATAGCCAGCACCCGGACACCTGGATGAAACCGCTGGTGCGTGGCCAGGAAACCGATCTGGTGGAGATCCCAGCGAATTGGTACCTCGACGACCTGCCGCCGATGATGTTCATCAAGAAATCGCCCAACAGCCACGGTTTCGTCAACCCGCGGCATCTCGAAGAGATGTGGCGCGACCAGTTCGACTGGGTCTATCGCGAACACGAACATGCCGTGTTCACCATGACGATCCACCCCGACGTCTCCGGGCGTCCGCAGGTGCTGCTGATGTTGGAGCGCCTGATCGAACACATCCAGGGCCATGCCGGCGTGCGCTTTGTCACGTTCGATGAAATTGCCGACGACTTCATTCGCCGTAACCCCCGCAGCCGCTGATCCGGCATTTATTCGAGGCGTGTTCTCATGTCCATCTACAACAAACTCGACCTGACTGGTTGGAAACCCGAGCAATTGACGCCGGCCCAGGTGCGCTTTGCCACCTGGATCGCTTTTTTTGCCTGGGTATTTGCGGTCTACGACTTCATTCTGTTCGGCACGTTGTTGCCGGAAATCGGCCGGCACTTCAATTGGAGCGAAGTCGAGCAAGCCGAAATCGCCACCTGGGTGGCGGTCGGCACGGCGGTGGTGGCGTTGGCCATCGGCCCGCTGGTGGACCGCTTGGGCCGGCGCATGGGGATCATCTTCACCGTCAGCGGCGCGGCGATCTGTTCGGCCCTGACGGCCATCGGCGGTGCCTGGGGCAAGTCCCCGTTGATCCTGATCCGTTCTCTCGGCGGGTTGGGTTACGCGGAAGAAACCGTCAATGCCACCTATCTGAGCGAGCTCTACGCCGCCTCCGATGACCCGAGGCTGGCCAAGCGACGTGGCTTCATCTACAGCCTGGTGCAGGGTGGCTGGCCGGTGGGCGCGCTGACCGCCGCCGGATTGACCGCCGTGTTGCTGCCGACCATCGGCTGGCAGGGCTGTTTTATCTTTGCGGCGATCCCGGCCATCGTCATTGCGATCATGGCGCGCAAGCTCAAGGAAAGCCCGCAGTTCCAGATCCACCAGCGTATCGGCCAGTTGCGCAAAAGCGGCGCGGTCGCCGATGCCCAGGCAGTGGCGTCCACCTATGGCGTCGACTATGAGGAACACAGCAAGGCCGGCCTGGCATCGGCCTTTCGCGGCACGTCGCGGCGCGCGACACTGGTGATCGGCGCGGCGATCCTGCTCAATTGGGCGGCGATCCAGGTGTTCAGCGTGCTCGGCACGACGGTGATCGTCAGCGTGCACCATATCTCCTTCGAAAACTCGTTGATCATCCTGGTGCTCTCCAACCTGGTGGGCTACTGCGGTTACCTGAGCCATGGCTGGATGGGCGACAAGATCGGCCGGCGCAATGTCATTGCGTTGGGCTGGATGCTGGGCGGGCTGTCGTTTGCCGGCATGCTCTACGGTCCGAGCAACCTGCCGATGGTGGTCGGTCTCTACAGCCTGGGCCTGTTCTTCCTGATCGGGCCCTATTCGGCGGCGCTGTTCTTCATCGGCGAGAGTTTCCCCACCAGTATCCGCGCCACGGGCGGCGCGATTATCCATGCCATGGGGCCGATCGGCGCGGTAGTGGCCGGGTTCGGTGCCACCCAGGTGCTGGCGGCGGGGGGGAACTGGCAGACCTCGGCGCTGTACTTCGGCGCGCTGCCTTGTTTCCTCTCTGGCGCGCTGATGTTCGCGGCACGCCATGTCCGTCCAGAAACGGTGAAATAAGGAGGCGGCTGATGACTCGTAGAGTTGCATTGATTACCGGTGCCGCCAGCGGCATCGGCCAGGCGCTGGCCGTGGCGTATGCCCGTCACGGTGTGGCGGTGGCCGCCGGCTATCTGCCGGCGGACCCTCACGACCCGCAAGACACCCGCCAGCAGATCGAGGCGTTGGGTGGCGAATGCCTGATGCTGCCACTGGACGTCACCGACAGTCGTTCGGTGGATAACCTGGCCGAGCAGGCATTCAGCACCTTCGGGCGTCTTGATTACGCGGTGGCCAACGCCGGCCTGCTGCGCCGTGCGCCTCTGTTGGAAATGAGCGACGAGGCCTGGAACGCCATGCTCGATGTCGATCTGACCGGGGTGATGCGCACCTTCCGCGCCAGCGTTCGCTACATGAGCGAGGGCGGTGCGTTGGTGGCGATTTCTTCAATCGCCGGTGGCGTGTATGGCTGGCAGGACCATTCTCATTACGCCGCGGCCAAGGCCGGTGTGCCAGGGCTATGCCGTTCGCTGGCGGTGGAATTGGCCGGGCAGGGGATTCGCTGCAATGCGGTGATCCCGGGCCTGATCGAGACGCCGCAGTCCTTGGACAGTAAAAATTCCCTCGGGCCCGAAGGCTTGGCCAAGGCGGCCCGGGCGATTCCGCTGGGGCGAGTCGGTCGGGCCGATGAGGTGGCGTCGCTGGTGCGGTTCCTGACCAGCGACGAGTCCAGCTACCTGACGGGCCAGAGCATCATCATTGACGGCGGTCTGACCGTGCGTTGGCCGGATTGAAGCCGGGCGTCACGGGTTTTGTTTTCAGTGATGGCCATCCCTGTTTGCCCTGGATCTGGAGGATTGTCCCATGCAACAACTGTTCAACCGCCGCGCCGTGATCACCGGCGCCGGCAGCGGTATCGGTGCCGCCATCGCGCGGGCTTATGCCGCGCAAGGCGCGCGCCTGGTGCTGACCGATCGCGATGCCGAGCGTTTGTCCGCCACTGCAAACGACTGTCGCGCACTGTCGGTCGAGGTGTACGAGTGCGTGGCCGATGTCGGCACGGTCGAAGGGGCCCAGGCTGGGGTCGATGCGTGCGTCGAGCAGTTCGGCGGTATCGATATCCTGGTCAACAACGCTGGCATGCTGACCCAGGCGCGTTGCACCGAGCTGAGCATCGACATGTGGAACGACATGCTCCGGGTCGACTTGACCAGCGTATTCATCGCCAGCCAGCGAGCCTTGCCGCATATGCTGGCGCAGCGCTGGGGACGGATCATCAACGTCGCCTCGCAATTAGGCATCAAAGGTGGGGCCGAGCTCAGCCACTACGCGGCGGCCAAGGCCGGGGTGATCGGTTTTACCAAGTCACTGGCCCTGGAAGTGGCCGCCGACAACGTGTTGGTCAATGCCATCGCCCCCGGGCCGATCGAAACACCGCTGGTGGCCGGCATCAGTGAAAGTTGGAAACAGGCCAAGTCCGCCGAACTGCCTTTGCGACGCTTCGGCCTGGCCACGGAAGTGGCGCCCACTGCCGTGTTGCTGGCCAGTGACCCGGGAGGCAACCTGTTCGTGGGGCAAACCCTGGGACCGAATGCCGGCGACGTCATGCCATGAAGGAGTGCTGAAGCATGTGTGGCTTGTGCGGTCTATTGGGCGAAGATGTGCATTGGAGCGATCCGCTGGGTGATGGGCTGCCCCGGCGTCGCGAGCGATTGCGGCGGATTTCGGCGATCAATCGCGTGTTGGCGCCGTTACGGCTCAAGGTCGAGGATTTCCAGGGCACGGCATATCTGCTGCTGGGCGCCACCGGGCGGCAGGAACTGGCCAGCGGGCTCGACCAGCTGTGGAGCCTGGCAGAGTCGATGACGGGCCGCGCGGCGGATCCCCTCGACCCGGTCCTGCTCCAGTCGTTGGAGCCGGCCTCATGAGCATCGCCCTGAACGTCGTGACCGGGTTTCTCGGCAGTGGCAAGACCACTTTGCTCAACCGTCTGCTGCAAGACGAAAGCCTCGGTGACACAGCGCTGCTGATCAATGAATTCGGCGATATCGGCATCGATCACTTGTTGGTCCAGGAGGTGGCGCCGGACACGGTGTTGTTGCCCAGTGGATGCGTCTGCTGCTCCATTCGCGGCGAGTTGAAAGACGCGTTGCTCGATCTGCTGGCGCGGCGTGACCGGGGCGAGATCCCGCCCTTTCGCCGGGTGATCCTGGAGACGACCGGGCTGGCCGATCCGGCGCCGATCCTGGCGACACTCAACAACGACGTGCAATTGCGCGGACGCTTCCATGTCGGCTTGGTGGTGACGCTGGTCGACGCCTGTCACGCCGAGTTGCAGGCGCGCATCCATCCGGAGTGGCTGGCCCAGGTGGCCGCCGCGGACCGCCTGCTGCTGAGCAAGACCGATCAGGCCGCTGCGTCGGCTGTCAGCGCGTTGCGTCAGCGGCTGCAAGCATTGAACCCGGGGGTGCCGCTGCTCGACACCCACGATGTGCTCAGTGGCGATCAATTATTGTTGGGCGAAGGCCTGCGCGGCGCCGCGCCTGAAGTCGAGGTGGCCCGTTGGCAATTGCATCGTCCGCAAGGCCAGGTTACGTCGCACGGCGAGGCCCAGGTGTGCTGCCTGACCTTCGATCAGCCGCTGGACTGGATCGGCTTCGGAGTCTGGTTGTCGATGCTGCTAAGATGCCACGGCGAACGCATTCTTCGCGTCAAGGGATTGCTCAACGTGAACAGCCTCCAGGCCCCAGTCGTCATCCATGGCGTGCAGCATTGCCTGCACGCGCCGGTACATTTGCCCCACTGGCCCTGTGCCGAGCGCCAATCGCGGTTGGTATTTATTGTCAGGGGCCTGGACCCGGAGCGGTTGCGGCATTCGTTCGATGTCTTCGCCCGTTGTTTCGCCCCGGCGGTTGAGGTGAGCGCTTGATGCACAGCGGCTCACCCATCACGTTGCGGGTGCTTGGCACCTCCGTCACCTTGCTCGAATCCCTGCGGGTTCGCGCCGAACAGGACCTGGGCATTCGCCTGGTCTATCAGGTCCACAGTGTCGAGCAGGCCCAGCGCATCGCGGTGATGCAACCGGACAGCTACGACCTGTACGACCAGTGGTTTCACAATGTTGATTTCGTCTGGCCGGCACGCGCGATCCAGCCCATCGACACCCGGCGCATCGCCCTGTGGCACGAGATCAACGACCTGCCCAAGCGCGGCCGGTTGTCCGCCGCGGATCGCCCGGTCAGCGGCAGCGTGCCCAATGAGCGCTTGTACGTGCAACACGACGGCAGCCTGGGCAGCACCGTCAGCGACTACATCAGCATGTTGCCGTTGACCCACAACGCCGACAGTTTTGCCTATCGCCCGGAACGCTTGCCCACGGGGTTTTCCCGTGACAACGAGAGTTGGGGCTGGCTGCTCGATCCGGCCTGGAGCGGGCGTACCGCGCTGCAAAGCGACGCGGCGATTGGTGCCATCGACGCGGCGCTGGCGATACAGGGCATGGGTTTGGCGTCGTTCAAGGACATCGGCAATCTCAGCATCGAAGAGATCGACAGCCTGGCCGATGTGTTGGTGCGCAAACAGCGCGAAGGTCATTTCGCGGCGTTCTGGTCGGATGACGAACAGGCGGCGCAACTAATGCTCAGCCCGACCATCGACATCGAGAGCCTTTGGTCTCCGACCCTCATGCGCCTGCATCGGGCCGGGATCAAGTACCGCCTTGCCGTGCCCCGTGAAGGTTATCGCGCCTGGTTCGGCGGTTTGTCCGTGTCACGCCATGCCCGGGGAGCGGTGCTGGATGCCGCCTATGCGTTCCTTAACTGGTGGCTCTCGGGATGGCCTGGCGCGGTCATGGCGCGCCAGGGGTATTACATCAGCAACCCGCCCCGCAGCCGTGATCATTTGAGCGATGCCGAATGGGACTATTGGTACGCCGGCAAACCGGCCCGTGAAGTGTTGCCAGGCAGCGATGGCGAACCGCTGATCGACATCGGCGAAATGCGTGACGGCGGTTCGTATGAGCAACGCATGGGCCATATCGCCGTGTGGAACTCGGTGATGGACGAGCACAACTACCTGGTGCGGCGTTGGGGGGATTTTCTGCGTGCGGCCAACAAAGGCCGCTGAGCATCAAATCCCCTGGCTGCGCAACCAGCTCATCAATTGCGGCAACGGAAACGCACCGCTCTGACGCGCCACTTCCCGGCCTTCCTTGAACAGAATCAGGCTGGGAATCGAGCGGATCCCCAACTGCGCCGACAGTTGCTGGTTGGCCTCGCTGTCGAGCTTGGCCAAGCGGCATTTGCCCGCCAACTGCGCGGCGGCCTGTTCGAACACCGGGGCGAAGGACTTGCACGGCCCACACCAATCGGCCCACACATCCACCAGCAACGGCAGGTCACCCTTGATCTGGCTAGCGTAGTCGCCTTGCTTGAGTTCGAACGGTTTGCTCAATAACACCTGGGCCTTGCAGCGTCCGCACTTGGGCTGGTCGCCGAGGCGTTCGGCAGGTATGCGGTTGAGCCCGTTGCAATGGGGGCAGGGGATCAGCATCAGGTCAGTCTCCCGGAAAAATCATTGGCACAGATTGAACACTATATAGAAACCAGCACAAAAACCTGTGGGAGCGAGCTTGCTCGCGATGGCGGTGTATCAGTCAATACTGCATCGACTGTCAGACCGCTATCGCGAGCAAGCTCGCTCCCACATTTTGTACTACGTCGCTGTTACTTGGCGTTGGTCAGCGTGTTGTAGCTGGTCATCAGGTTGCGGTAGTCCGGGATGTGGTTGGAGAACAAGGTCGCCAGACCTTCCACGTCGTTGCGCCAGTCGCGGTGCAGTTCACAGGCCAGGCCGAACCAGGTCATCAGTTGCGCACCGGAGGACGACATGCGGTCCCAGGCCGATTGACGGGTCAGTTCGTTGAACGTGCCGGATGCATCGGTGACCACGAACACGTCGAAACCTTCGGCCAGGGCCGACAGTGCCGGGAAGGCTACGCAGACTTCGGTGACCACGCCGGCGATGATCAGTTGCTTCTTGCCGGTGGCCTTGATCGCCTTGACGAAGTCTTCGTTGTCCCAGGCGTTGATCTGGCCAGGGCGAGCGATGTACGGCGCGTCCGGGAACAGCGTCTTGAGTTCTGGCATCAACGGGCCGTTGGGGCCGGTTTCGAAGCTGGTGGTGAGGATGGTCGGCAGTTGGAAGTACTTCGCCAGGTCGGCCAGGGCCAGCACGTTGTTCTTGAAACGGTCCGGGTCGATATCGCGGACCAGGGACAGTAGGCCGGCTTGGTGATCGACCAACAGAACGGCGGCGTTATCTTTGTCGAGACGGTTGTAGGAAGTGGTCATGGCGTAGCCCTCATTAAGTTTTGGTTGCCGAAGGTTTCGGCGTGGTTAAGGTTTTTAATGTCGGTGTAGCGATTGATCGGTGACTCATCCGGTCGAAGCGCTCCGGCTTCAATCCGTGTTGCGTTTCGATGGGTGTAGATTAAAACTGGCACCTTTGATGCGCTAGACTGCAAAAATCCGCCTTAGCGTTCTATTTGGAGAACGATCATCGAAGACCTCAACACGCTGTACTACTTCACCCAGGTCGTGGAACACCGTGGCTTCGCCGCCGCGGGACGGGCGTTGGACATGCCCAAGTCGAAGCTCAGCCGGCGTATCGCCCAACTGGAAGATCGGCTCGGGGTACGCTTGCTCCATCGCACCAGCCGCCATTGCACGTTGACGGAGATCGGCCAGGCCTATTACCAGCGCTGCCTGGCGATGCGGGTCGAGGCCGAGAGCGCGGCGGAAGTGATCGAGCGCAACCGTTCCGAACCCCAGGGGCTGGTGCGTATCAGTTGCCCGACGGCGCTGCTCAATAGTTGGGTCGGGCCGATGCTGACCCGCTACATGCTCAAGTACCCGCGGGTGGAGTTGTTCATCGAGAGCACCAACCGCCGGGTCGACTTGATTCATGAAGGGTTCGATATAGCCTTGCGGGTGCGCTTTCCGCCGCTGGAAAACACCGACATGGTCATGAAAGTGCTGAGCAACAGCACCCAATGCCTGGTGGGCAGCCCGGCTTACCTTGAGCGCTTGTCTTCACCCGCTTCGCCGGCGGACCTCAACGGCCTGCCGAGCGTGCATTGGGGTGGGGCGCAGCGGGAATATCAGTGGGAATTGTTCGGCCCGGACGGCAGCCGCGCATTGATCCGCCATGAACCGCGCATGGTCACCGACGACCTGCTGGCCCTGCGTCAAGCGGTGCTGGCCGGCATCGGCATCGCTCACCTGCCCACCGTGGTGGTACGCGAAGACATAGCGGCCGGTCGACTGGTGGAACTGGTGCCGGGCTGGACGCCCAAGTGCGGCATCGTCCACGCGATCTTTGCCTCACGACGCGGGTTGCTGCCGTCGGTGCGTACGCTGATCGATTTTCTGGCTGAGGAATTCAGTCACAGCGACATGGCGTAGGGCCGGGCCCGTTGGTTTATGCGAGTCAGTTAAATCTCAAGCCCGTGGGAGCAAAGCTTGCTCGCGATTGGGGTGAGCAGTCGACTACGCCATTGACGGGGCTGCCGCCATCGCGAGCAAGCTTCGCTCCCACAGGTTTTGTGTCGTTTGATCCTTAACTGACCGGCATTAGCCACCCAGGCTGCCATTCATCAGGTGCGTTGCACTCAACGCCCGCCAGGCCCTCAAAAAAATCACAACGTACCTGTTCGCAACCCGGAGGTCCCATGAGCAATCCTCAAGACCCAGACACCCCACAGGCCGTGGACAACCCCAACGACGACGGCTTCGTCCTCGGCACCGCCGGCCGCGACGAAGACCCCAACGCCGCCCCGGCCTACGCCATCGACCGCCGCCACGACCGGGATGAACTGACCCCCGAAGACGCCCGCGGCATGCCCGGTTATCCCGAGGAAAAAACAGCGGCCAAACCCAAGGAGAAGGGGGTTGAAGAGGCGGAGCCGGGGATCGAGACGCCTGAGCAGGGGAACGATAAGGTTGGGTGAGCAGGACTCATATCTGCTCACATTTCTTACCGAGACCTAAATCTTTTGGCGACTAGGCTGGAAACCAGCAAGAGCTAACCATTTGTCTAACTGGCGCTATCGCAATTTGCGATGCGGCAGATTTGTGTTTAACTTCCCCATAGCAAAATGCGATAAGGACGTTGCATGCATGTGATCACTGAGAAACGCATTTGGGAGGCCAAGGAGAAATGGCCACATTCAGCGAATGCGTTGGATCAATGGTATCGGCTGATCAAGCCCAATAGCCCGGCTGATTTCGCGGCGATGAAATCCATATTTCCGGCAACCGATAAGGTCGGTCCGCTGCATGTGTTTGACATCGGTGGAAACAAGTTGCGGCTGATTGCGGTGATTCGATACCGAGCACAGCGTCTGTATATCAAATGCGTGCTTGACCATCAGGAATACGACAGAGGCAAGTGGAAGGAGGAAAAGGGATGAGTGCACTGATCGAACAAGTCGCCGCCCATTGGGAGTTTGTGTCGCCCCTGCTGCGTAAGCCCAGGAGCGAAGAGGATTATGACCGATTGGCGAGTGCTCTTGATGAGCTGTTGGCGTTGGTGGGCGAAGACGAAACCCATCCTCTCATGAGCCTGGTGGATATTATCGGCGAATGGATCGAGGCATGGGACCAGCAGCACCGGCCAATGCCCAAGGCGAGCGGTGTCGAGGCGCTGCGTTACCTGATGCGTGAACATGGCATGAGCCAGAGCGACTTGCCGGGCGTTGGTACCCAGTCGGTGGTATCGGAGGTATTGAGCGGTAAGCGTCAGCTCAATTTGAGGCAGATCCGCTGGTTGGCCGAGCGCTTCGGCGTATCGGTGGAAACTTTCATTTGATGGCTAGGCACGCTCATCGTGCCGAGGGAGCTTGCTCCCGCTTGGTTTTGTAGGAGCTGCCGAAGGCTGCGATCTTTTGATCTTTCGCTTTAGACTCAAGTGTCTGGGGAAAGATCGCAGCCTCGTTGCACTCGACAGCTCCTACAACGCAGCCCAGCGGGAGCAAGCTCCCTCGCCACAGGGTTAGCCATGCCCCCAAACAGTTATGTGTTGGGCGGGAAGGTGATTTCAGCCGTGGCGCCGCGTTACGACGAGCAACTGATCTCCAGGTGCTTGCCCCACTCCGGCGGACGTTGCGCGTAGCTGTCCATACCCGGTTGTTCCTCGAACGGCTTGCTCAGCACGGCGTGCAGGCGGCGCACTTCGTCGTAGTCGCCTGACTCGGCGGCGTCGATGGCTTTTTGCGCCAGGTAGTTGCGTAGCACGTACAGCGGGTTGACGGCGTGCATGCGCGCGCGGCGTTGGTCTTGATCGACGGGGCCTTCGCGGTTGACGCGGGCAACATACAATTCGCCCCAGGCGTCGAAGCCCTTGAGGTCGACGAAGTCATCGCGCAGGGCGCTCACGGCTTGCTCGGGGGCTTGATCGCCCAGTCGGCGGAAGAACAGGCTGTAGTCGACGCCGCTGTTCTGCATCAATTGCAGCAAGCGCTCCAGCAGTTTCTGGTCGTCTTCTTCGGCGCAGGTCAGGCCGAGGCGGCGGCGCATCAGGTCCAGGTAATGGGCCTGGTACAGCGGCAAGTACAACCCCAGGGTCTCACGCAGGGCGTCGACGCTGATGAAGGGCGTCAGGGCCTGGGCCAGGGCGCTGAGGTTCCACTGACCGATGGGCACCTGGTTGCTGAAGGAGTAGCGGCCCTGATCATCGGAGTGGTTGCAGATGAAGTTGGCATCGAAGTCGTCGAGGAAGGCGAACGGTCCGAAGTCGAAGGTGATGCCCAGGATCGACATGTTGTCGGTGTTCATCACGCCATGGCAGAAACCGTAGGCTTGCCATTTGGCAATCAGTTCGGCGTTGCGCTCGACGATTTCGCGGAACATCGCCAGGTACGGCTCCGGCTGCTCGCGGCACTCGGCAAAATGCAGGTTCAACACGTGCTCGGCCAGGGCCGCCTGCAGTTCGGGTTTCTTGGTGTAGTAGAAGTATTCGAAATGCCCGAAGCGCACATGGCTGGGGGCCAGGCGCAGCACCATGGCGGCGCGCTCCTGTTTTTCCCGCCACACCGGGGTGTCCGAGCCGATCACGCACAAGGCCCGGGTGGTGGGAATGCCGAGGGCGTGCAGGGCTTCGGAGGCGAGGAATTCGCGGATCGAGGAGCGCAGCACCGCGCGCCCGTCGCCCATCCGTGAAAACGGCGTCTGGCCGGCACCCTTGAGGTGCAGGTCCCAGTGCTCGCCCGCCTCGTTGTACACCTCGCCCAGCAGCAGCCCGCGGCCATCGCCCAGTTGTGGGTTGTAATGACCGAACTGATGCCCGGAATACACCATCGCCCGTGGCTCGGTTTCGGCCCAGAGCTTGTGACCGCCAAAAATCTCGGCGAACAGCGGTGCCTGGGCTTCTGCCGGGTCCAGGTCCAGCAACGCCATGGCCGCCGGGCTGGCGACGACCAGTCGCGGATTGTCGATGGGCTCGGGCAGCACGTGGGCCGAGAAACCGTCGCCCAGGCGGGCGAAACGGTTATCGAAGGTCAGGGTTTCCAGGGTTTTCATGGCCGTCTCCGGCGGGACGCCCGCAGGCAACCCGCGATCAGTCGAGTTTGCCTTGCGGTGGCTCAGGCACCGGCTTGATGCTGGCGACAGCCGACGGCACGGGCGTGATGGTCTTTTTGTCGGGCTCGGCAGGCACCAGTTTGTATTCCTGGCCTTGCATGTTCTTCAGATAGATTTCCATCTGCCGGAAGGAGATGTTGATGTGCTCCTTCTTGAATTCCCGATTGATGAAACGGTTGATTTCGTCCAGCACCGGGTTGCGGTCACCGAGGTCGCGTACGTGCATGCGCAGCTCATGGTCGAGGGTGCTTTCACCGAAGTTCAGGAAGTACACGATCGGCTCCGGCTCCTTCAGCACCCGTGGGTTCTCGCGGGCGGCCTTGAGCAGCAACTCACGCACCAGGTCCAGGTCCGAGCCATAGTCCACGCCCAGTTTCAGGGTTACCCGGGTGACGGTGTCGGTCAGCGACCAGTTGATCAGTTGCCCGGTGATGAACGTCTTGTTCGGGACGATGATGTCCTTGCGGTCGAAGTCGGTGATGGTGGTCGCACGAATGCGGATCTTGCTCACCGTGCCCGACAGGTTGCCGATGGTGATGGTGTCGCCGATGCGCACCGGGCGCTCGAACAGGATCATGATCCCGGAGATGAAGTTGGCGAAGATCTCCTGCATGCCGAAGCCCAGGCCCACCGACAGCGCGGCAACCAGCCATTGCAGTTTGTCCCAGCTCACGCCCAGGGTGGACAGGGTGGTGACGAAACCGACGCCGGCGATCACATAGGACAGCAGCGTGGTGGTGGCGTAGGCACTGCCCTGGGCCAGGTTCAGCTTCGACAGCACGAACACTTCCAGCAGCCCCGGCAGGTTGCGCGCCAGGGCGAAGGTGATGCCGATGATGATCAGCGCCCCGAGCATGTCGCCGATGCTGATGGGCACCATGCTCATATTGGCGCCGGTGCCGCTGGTGTATTCGTAGAGGGTGATGTTGTCCAGGTAAGAGAACACGCTGATCAGGTCCGACCAGACCCAATACAGCGCGGCGATGAAACCGCCCAGCAGGGCCAGGCGGATCAGGCGCAGGGACTGTTCGTTGACCTTCTCGATGTCCAGCGTCGGCTCCTCGACCATCGCTTCGCCATCGCCGGCTTCCTTGGCCGCCTGGCGCTTGGCCAGGGCACGCTGGTAGGCCAGGCGCCGCGCCGCCACCGACAGGCCGCGGACGAAGGTCGCCTCGATCACCAGCCAGAACATCAGCAGGTACAGGGTATTGATCAAGCGGTCGCTGAGCTTCAGCGCGGTGTAGTAGTAGCCAAAGCACACCGCCACGAACAGCGCGATTGGCAGCGCAGTGAACAGCACCCCGACGGCCTTGCGGAACAGCGAGGTGTTCCTGTGCGTCGGGCTGCTGAGCAACAGGCGGCTGAGCAACCACGCCATCAGTGCGTAGCAGGTCAGCACCACCGGCATGCCGAGCACGTCATCGGCCAGGGTCGCGGGTTGCAACTCGGCCACGGCCACCACGGCCACCAACGCCAGCACCACCAGCCCGAGGCGGCGGATCCAGCCCTGGAGGAATTCGACCTGGGGTTTCTCCCAGCGGAAATGCAACTCGGCCACGCCGCCCGGCGACAACACTCGATAGGCGGTGTAGAACACCAGCCAGGCCTGGCCGATCTGCAGCAGCGCCGCGCCGAGGTTGGCGTTCTGGCCGCGGGCGTCGATCTGCAAGGCATAGCCGCAGAGGGTCAGCGCCAGGGCCACCGGCATGGCCAGCAGGATATTGATCAGGATCGCCTGGGGGGTGTGCCACTGGCTGTCGCGCTTGAAGTGGCCGACGTCTTGGTGAACCTTGTTCAGGCGGGCATAGAGATGCTTGCGCCGCCACAGCAGCGCACCGATCAGCAGCGCCAGGGGCAGGAACAGCAGCGGCCGCTGGGTCAGGCCATCGGCCAGCTCGCTGAGGCTGGAGGCCCAGGGCAACGAGTCGATCTGTTTTTCCAGGCGCGTCGGTACGGCACGCATCCATTCGAAATCCAGCGGTTTATTGCTGGGAATCCAGAACATCTGCTCTTCGAGGGTCGCCCGCAGGTTCTGGGCGGTGCTGAGCAGTTGTTTCTGGTTGAGCTGCAAGGTGATGGATTCGTTGAGCACCGCGCTCAATTCGCGGTTCAGCCGTTCCAGCAGGTCGACACGGGTCAGGGCCAGCTCCAGCAAGGTCTTGCGCAGTTGCGGGGTGACTTGTTCCGAGGGCTGGGAGGCCAGCAGGCTGTCGACGTAGGCGCTGGGGTTGTTCAGCAGTTCACGTTGCTGGCTGACTTCGAACTGGTACAGGCGGATGTCGGCGATCTGGTCGGCCAGGTTCTGGTCGAGTTTGAGGCGCGGCAAGGTCTGGCGCTGCTTGTAGAGAATCTTGGAGAGCAGCAGGCTGCCCTTGAGCACACTGATCTGCTCGTCCAGGGCTGCGTCGGTCTGGGTCACGCTGTCCAGCAGTTGCTTGGTCTGCAGGTTCTGCTGGGTGACCTCGTTGAGGCGGTCGGTGCTTTTGAGCAGGTAGTCGGAGAGCTTCAGGTTGGCCGCGCTTTCGGTCGCCAGCAAGCTGCTGCCACCGGCCTTCTGGGCTTCGATGGATTGCTGGGTCACCGTCTCCTGGGATTGGGCCAGGCGCTTCTGGTTGATCAGGTTCTGCAGGTCCTGGATTTCCTGCTCCATGCGGGCGATTTTTTCCATCAGCAGATCGTGCTGGCCGTTGCCCAGGTCCTGCAGTTGGCTGTTGCCGGCCAGTTCCTGGCGGCGCAGCGGGATCAGTGCATTGAGCGCCGCCAACTCGGCGTTGAGCTGGTCGCGTTGCTCGCCGCTCAGGGTCTTGCCGGCGTCCCGGCCGGCCTTGAGGATGGTATTGATCTGCTGGATACGGGTCTGGCTGCTGGAAATTTCCGCCTGGGCCCGCTCGGGACGGGTCTGGGCGGTGATGATCAGGCTGTTGGCATCGGCCAGGGCTTTTTGCAGATCACCCTGCTGGGTGGAGCGATCCGTGAGCATTTGCTCGAGCTGGGGAATCGGCAGGTTGGCGTAGCGCTGCGCCACCGGCACCACCGTGGTGCCCTTGAGTCGCGCCAGTTCGCGCTGGTTCTCGATGTTCTGCTTGGGGGCAGTGGCCAGTTGCTGCTTGAGCGCCTGCAGCTTCTGCTCGTAGTCGGCCTTGTTGTTGAGCTGGGTCAACGTGCTCTGCAAGACCGCCTGCAGGGCTTTCTGGTCGGCTTCCGGCAGTTTGCGGTCGGCGATCTTGTCCAGGCTGGCCTGCACCGAAGCGCTGGCGGGAAGATCAGCGGCTTGCAGCGTGCAGACGGAGAGACTCAGGCCCAGCAGGGCGGTGGCGAAAAAGGAGCGCAGGATAGGCATAGAGACCGGTCAAGCAAATGAGAGTGGGAGCAGTTTAGAGGAACAAGCCGGGACCCGGGCGACTTCCTTCGGGGAATCTGACGCCCACTTTGCCGATCTTGTTCCCGTCCATGGCCGCGACGGTCCACAGGGTGTTGTTCCAATCCACCTGGTCGCCGACCACTGGGGCGCCGCCCACTTTCTGGGCGATGAAGCGGCCCAGGGACATGTCCGGATCGATGCCGTCCAGCTTCAACCCGTACAGCGCGGCAACCGCGGCCAGCTGGGCGTCTCCTTCGAGTACGAAGTCGCCGAAGAAGCGCAGATCCAGGCCCCGTTGCGGCGCCTGGCTGAACAGTTTTCCAAGGGCCGGCAAGTCGTGTTCATGGCCGATAACACACAGCAAATCATCGACTTCCAACACCGTACTACCCGACGGATGGAGCAGTTGCTGGCCACGAAACAGGGCGGCGATGCGGGTGCCTTCGGGCATTTTCAGGTCCCGCAGGGGCGAGCCGATGCACCACTTTTCCGCGCCCAGGCGATAGATGAACAGCTCCCACTCGCTGGTGACGTGCACTTCCAGCGCGGCCCGGGAAATCGGCAGCGGCTCGGGCGGGACGGTCACGTGCAGCAACTTGGCGACCCATGGCAGGCTCGTGCCCTGCACCAGCAGCGAGACCAGCACGATAAAGAACGCCAGGTTGAAGTAGAGCTGGGCGTGGGGCAGGCCGGCCATCAACGGGAACACGGCCAGGATGATCGGCACCGCGCCGCGCAGGCCGACCCAGGAAATGAAGGCTTTCTCGCGACCATGGAACGCCTTGAACGGCAGCAGGCCCACTATGACCGACAACGGACGGGCAAACAGGATCATCCACAATGCCAGGCCCAGGGCCGGCAGGGCGATCGGCAGCAGGTCGTGGGGCGTGACCAGCAGCCCCAGCACCAGGAACATGCCGATCTGGGCCAGCCAGGCCATGCCATCAAGCATGTGCAGGATGCCGTGGCGGCTGCGCACCGGACGGTTGCCGATCACCAGGCCGCACAGGTACACCGCCAGGAAACCGCTGCCGTGCAGGGCGTTGGTCAGGGCGAACACGGCCAGGCCGCCGCTGATGACGAGGATCGGGTAGAGGCCGTTGGCCAGATTGATGCGATTGACCAGCTGCAGCATCAGCCAGCCACCGCCCAGGCCGAGTACCGAGCCGATGCCGAACTCACGCAACAGGTGCCCGAGCAGGCTCCAGTGCAAGCCGGTTTCACCACTGGCAAGCATGCCGATCAGGGTGACGGTGAGGAACACCGCCATGGGGTCGTTGCTGCCGGACTCGATCTCGAGGGTGGCGCTGACCCGCTCGTTCAGGCCCTTGCCGCCCAGTAGCGAGAACACCGCCGCGGCATCGGTCGAGCCGACGATGGCGCCGATCAGCAGGCCCTGGATCAGGTTCAGATTGAACAGCCAGGCCGCGGCCAATCCGGTCAGCCCGGTGGTGATCAACACACCGACCGTGGCCAGGGACAACGCCGGCCACAGCGCCACGCGAAAGCTCGAGACCCGCGTGCGCAAGCCGCCGTCCAGCAGGATGACGGCCAAGGCGAGGTTGCCGACCAGATAAGCCGTGGCGTAGTTATCGAAAAGAATACCGGCGCCGTCGACACCGGCCACCATGCCCACGGCCAGGATGATCACCAGGATCGGGATGCCCAGGCGGGACGAAAGAGAACTGACCAGGATGCTCGCACCTACCAGCAACGCGCCGATCAAGAACAGGCTGTTGATGGTCGCTGCAGTCAAAGGCGTTACTCCGGGAAAACTGAGGGGCGGGCACAGACTGACCATGCAGTCTGCGTGCCAGCGATTCTAACCTGTTGAAATGTGATGCTGTCAAAAAAGGTTTGGGATTGGGGGTACAAGGCAGCAATACCGTGGCGAGGGAGCAAGCTCCCTCGCCACCAAAGCTTGAGGGTTGATCGCTCACGGTCTGTGGACGATCAACCGTTACGCGGATTAAAGGCTGAACCGCCCAACCATGCTGTTCAAGTCCACGGCCAGGCGCGACAGTTCGGCGCTGGCGGCGGTGGTCTGGTTGGCGCCGGTGGCCGATTGCACCGACAGGTCGCGGATGTTCACCAGGTTGCGGTCCACTTCACGGGCCACCTGGGCCTGTTCTTCGGCGGCGCTGGCGATCACCAGGTTGCGTTCGTTGATCTCGACGATGGCCGTGTTGATGGTGTCCAGGGACAGGCCGGCGCCACGGGCGATGTTCAGGGTCGACTCGGCGCGCTCGGTGCTGTTGCGCATCGAGTCCACGGCGTGTTCGGTGCCGCTCTGGATGCTGCCGATCATGCGTTCGATCTCGCTGGTCGACTGCTGGGTACGATGAGCCAGGGCGCGGACTTCGTCGGCCACCACGGCAAAACCACGGCCGGCCTCACCGGCACGGGCGGCTTCGATGGCGGCATTCAGAGCCAGCAGGTTGGTCTGGTCGGCCAGGCCGCGGATCACGTCCAGCACTTTGCCGATATCGCGGGACTCATTGGCCAGGTTACCGATCAGCGTGGCGGTGCTTTGTACGTCGGCACTCATGCGTTCGATGGCACCGACGGTTTCCTGCACCAGGTCGCGGCCGTCGCCTGCGGATGTGGTGGCGTGTTTCGACGCTTCCGACGTGCTGACCGCATTGCGAGCGACCTCTTCTACGGCGCTGGTCATCTCGTTGACCGCTGTCGCGGCCTGCTCGATTTCGTTGTTCTGCTGGGTCAGGCCCCGGGCGCTTTCGTCAGTGACGGCGTTAAGCTCTTCGGCCGCCGACGCAAGCTGTGTGGCGGAACCGGAGATCCGTTGCAAGGTATCGCGCAGTTTTTCCTGCATGGTCGACATCGCCCGCAGCAGGCGACCGGCTTCGTCGCTGCCGTCAACGGTGATCGGTCGGGTCAGGTTGCCCTTGGCGATTTCTTCGGCGGCATCCAGCGCGTTGGCGATCGGCTTGGTGATGCTGTTGGTCAGCAGCCAGGCGAACAGCAGGGTCAGGCCGGTAGCGATGACCAGCAGGGCGACCACCCAGTTGAAAGCGCTTGAATATTGTTGCGCCGCGCCCTTATTGAGCGCCTCGGCTTGCAGGTTGTTGATCTCCACCAAGTGGTCGATTGCGGCATTGATGGCATCTGAGTTGCTCAGCAGTTCAGTGTTGAGCAGCGCCCGCAGTTCATCGACCTGATTATTTCGCGACAGGGTTTTCATGCGCTCTTCGAGCTGACGGTACTGCCCGAGCAGTTGCACATACTGATCGTAGGCGGCCCGTTCGTCCGAAGCGCTGATGAGCTTTTCGTAGGTGGTCTGGGCCGCGCGGATCTGCTGGCTGCGTTGTTCGAGCAGATCGTAGGTTTTCTGTTGGATGTCCGGCTCGCGGTTGACCAGCAAGCGATAGGACAAGACGCGCAGGCGCAGGGTGAGCTGGGTGAACTCATTCAGGGCCTTGATGCTGGGTACGCTGTTCTGGGCGATGCTTTCGCCGGACGTGCGGATTTTGCTCATCTGGGACAGGGCAAACACCCCAAGGGCCAGCATCAGGGCGCCGATCAGGGCAAACCCCAGGAACGCCCGCGGCGCGATGTTCATATTACGTAGGGACATGGAAAGTACCGAGAGGGGCGCGTCCGTGCGGGACTGTGGCTGGTGTTAACTGACTTATCGGTCATACGACTGAAGTCTTGAACGGGATCCTTGCTTTTGCCGCAGAACCACCCTGGAATGCGACGAAGGGTAGGAACCAGACTGCCCCTTCACAGTCTTTACCACTCGCCAGCGAAGCACCGCCGCTGGTAAAGCGTGGCATCGGCGGTGACTTTTCTTTATCGTACGCGCCCCTTGGAAAAGCCTGGAAATCAATATGTTGGAAACATCCCTCAGCCAACTGGAGCAACTGGTCAACGACCTGGTGCAACAGAACCTGCACCTCACCGGCCTGAACGAAACCCTGAGCGCCGAACTTGCCCAGGCCAAGGATGAAAACGAAAGCCTGCAACTGAGCCTGATGGAACAGGAAGAGCTGCACGGCGCCACCGCCGCCCGCATCCAGGCCCTGATCGAGCGCGCCAGCGCCGGTCCTGTCAGCGCATGAAGCACGGCGCCGATGGGGTGACGGTCATCTCGATCCTGGGAGAAGACTATTCAATCAAAGCGCCGGCCGGGCAGGAACAGGCCCTGTTGGACGCCGCTTCGATGCTCAAGGCCGCCCTGGCCGACACGAAAAGGAAATACCCGACGCTGATCGGCGATCGCCTGCTGGTATTGGCGGCCATGAACCTGTGTTCGCAACAGATCGAAATGCAGAAGAGCCATCAGGCGGAACTCGACCGTTACCAAGAGCAAGTCAGCGCCACGGTCGAGGTGATTGCCAAGACGATCCATCAGGCCTGAAACCGTTAACGAATGTTGACTGTGGGGCTTGTGTGGGAGCGAGCTTGCTCGCGATGGCGTCAGCACAGCTGCCTGTGTGTTGGCTGAAACACCGCTATCGCGAGCAAGCTCGCTCCCACAGTGGATCGGTGGTGAACGCAGATGTCGTGTTCACTTGGAACCCCTGTGGGAGCGAGCCTGCTCGCGGTTGGATCTCAGCCGCGCCACGAGTCTTGCCTCAGAACCACTCATCCCGCATCCCCAGGCACGTATCATCCCGCGCCTCGAGAATCGCCAGCTCATGGTGACACCCCGGCACTTCCCAGGTCAGGAAGTAGCGCGCCGCTTGCAGCTTGCCTTTATAGAAGTCGCTGTCCGCGGCATTGCCCCTGGCCAGGCCTTCCTCGGCACGAATCGCCTGTTCCAGCCAGCGCCAGCCGATCACCATGTGCCCAAACACTTTCAGGTACAGCGCCGAGTTGGCGAGGCTGCTGTTGACCTTGCCCTGGGCCAGGTCTGTCAGCAGGCCCAGGGTGACGGTTTGCAGGCGCGCCACCAACGCTTCCAGTGGCTGGTGTAATGGCGTCAACGATGGGTGCGCCTGGGCCCGTTCAATGGTGTCGGCCACCAGGCGGATCAACTGCTTGAGCCCGGCGCCGCCGTTCTGCGCCAGCTTTCGCCCCAGCAGGTCCAGGGACTGGATTCCATGGGTGCCTTCATGGATCGGGTTCAGGCGGTTGTCGCGATAATACTGCTCCACCGGGTATTCGCGGGTGTAGCCGTGACCGCCCAGGATCTGGATCGCCAGTTCGTTGGCTTTCAGGCAGAACTCCGAGGGCCAGGATTTGACGATGGGGGTCAGCAGGTCCAGCAGTTCATGGGCGCGCCGACGCTCGGCTTCGCTGTCCAGGGTGGTGGTGTCGTCGAACAGCCGCGCTGCGTACAAGCCCAGGTCAAATGAACCCTCGACGTAGGCTTTTTGGGTCAACAGCATGCGGCGCACGTCGGCGTGCTGGATGATCGCCACCGGGGCGGTGGTCGGGTCCTTGCTGTCGGGCACCCTGCCCTGCGGACGTTCGCGGGCGTATTCAAGGGAATACAGGTAGCCGGCGTAACCCAGCATCACCGCACCCATGCCGACGCCGATGCGCGCCTCGTTCATCATCTGGAACATGTAGCTCAGGCCGTGGTGCGGCTTGCCCACGAGGTAACCGACACATTCGCCGTTGTCGCCGAAGTTCAACGCGGTCGACGTGGTGCCGCGCCAGCCCATCTTGTGGAACAGCCCGGCCAGCAGCACGTCGTTACGCGGGCCGAGGCTGCCATCGTCGTTGACCAGGAACTTGGGCACGATAAACAGCGAAATGCCCTTCACGCCCGGCGGTGCGTCCGGCAATTTCGCCAGGACCATGTGCACGATGTTTTCCGACAGCGGATGATCGCCACCGGAGATGAAGATCTTGTTGCCCTTGAGTCGATAGGTGCCATCGGACGCAGGCTCTGCCCGTGTACGAATATCCGACAGCGAAGAACCTGCATGGGGTTCGGTCAGGGCCATGGTGCCAAAGAAGCGGCCGTCGATCATCGGTTGCAGGAAGCGTTGCTTCTGCTCCTCGCTGCCGAAGCTTTCGATCAGGTTCGCCGCGCCCATGGTCAGGAACGGGTAGGAGGTCGATGCGGCATTGGCCGACTGGAAGTGTGCGAAGCAGGCCTGGGACAGCAGTGTCGGCAACTGCATGCCTCCGGCGTCGAAGCTGCGCGCGGCATTGAGAAAACCGGCCTCCAGAAAGGCATCCACCGCTGGCTTCACCTCGGGAATCAGGATCGCCTGGCCGTTCTCGTAGCGCGGTTCGTTTTCATCGTTCTTGCGGTTGTGGGGCGCGAAGAATTTCTCGGCGATGCTGCGGGCCGTGCCGAGGGCTGCGTCGAAGGTTTCGCGATTGTGTTCGGCAAACCGCTCGCGCTGGGTCAGGCCCTCGGCATCGAGGACTTCGTACAGCTCGAAAGCCAGATTACGGGAACTGAGCAACGTCTCGGACATGGCGGCCTACCTTTTTTTGGAATGGGCCGAGTCTAGGCGTGGCAATGGAGGCTGAACAGGATGATTGATTTGAGTGATGGAGGAGCGAGGGTGACGCTAATCAAAATGTGGGAGCGAGCTTTGTGGGAGCAAGGCTTGCCCGCGATGAAAGCGCCGCGGTTCTCTTGAGTACCGCAGTGCCTGGATCGCGAGCAAGCTTTGCTCCCACAGCGTTCATGCCCACAGGGATTTCGTTGACCAGGCACCCATTGCAGGTGCCTGGTCTACAGCGGGTTTAGCCGATGGTCATCAGGCTGGCGTTACCCCCGCCGCGGCGGTATTGACGCTCAAGGCCCGCTCGATCACCAAACGCTCCAACGCAATGTTGGTCTCGCCCTGGGACAAACCATGCACCCCGACGATGGCGCCGGCACGCTTGGCCACCTGCTGGCAAACGTCGCGCAGTTGGTCCGAATCGCCGTGGTGCAGGACCGCGTCGAACAGCACATCGTCCTTGGTCCAGTCGGCAACCCGCTGAATGCGTGCCTGAATCTCTTTCGGCAAGCGGGCGAACAAGGCCTTGCTGGTGTCGGTTTCCGGCCATACGGCCGAGCCGCCCACGGCCAGTACGGCCGCCAGTTGCGTCAGCAGGTCGCCTTCCACGTCGGCCAGGCACAGCACGTGCTCGCGCGGCAGGATGGCATAACTGTTGCGTTCGCCGGTCGGGCCGGTCAACTGGCGGGTGATGCCGCTTTGCGATTGGGCCGCGAACTGCACGCACAGGGCGCTCAGTTCGGCGAGCTTCTGGCTGTCGGCCCAAGCTTGCAGGGCGGTCAGCGGTTTGCTCATGGCATCGCGCAAGCGCAGGTCCGGCGCAACCAAGGCATCGCCACGGACGAAGGACTGCTGGATCGCATCGGTAGGACGAGTCGACAGCAGGCGGTACAGGTACAGCGGACCACCGGCCTTGGGGCCGGTGCCCGACAGGCCTTCGCCACCAAACGGCTGCACACCGACCACGGCGCCGACAATGTTGCGGTTGACGTAGACGTTACCGGCATGGACGTTGTCGATCACCTTGGCGATGGTCTCGTCGATGCGTGTGTGCACGCCCAGGGTCAGGCCGTAGCCGGAGGCGTTGATCTGGTCGATCAACTGACCCAGTTCCTTGCGCTTGTAGCGCACCACGTGCAGCACCGGACCGAAGATCTCCCGCTGCAGCTCGTCGAAGCTTTCCAGCTCGATCAGGGTCGGCATCACGAAGGTGCCGCGCTTGCACTCGTCGCTGTCGGCGATTGCCATCTGGTACACGGTGCGCCCCTTGTCGCGCATGGCCTGGATGTGTTTCTCGATGCCAGCCTTGGCTTCGGCATCGATCACCGGGCCGATGTCTACCGACAGACGCTCAGGGTTGCCGAGACGTGCTTCAGCCATGGCGCCCTTGAGCATTTCGATGACGCGGTCGGCGGAATCTTCCTGCAGGCACAGGACGCGCAGGGCCGAGCAACGCTGGCCGGCACTGTCGAAGGCCGAGGACACGACGTCGATGACCACTTGTTCGGTCAGGGCCGAGGAGTCGACGATCATGGCGTTCTGGCCGCCGGTCTCGGCGATCAGCGGGATCGGTCGGCCCTGGTTGTCCAGGCGTCCGGCGATGTTGCGTTGCAGCAGCCGGGCGACTTCGGTGGAGCCGGTGAACATCACGCCTTTGACCCGATCGTCGCCGACCAGGCGGGCGCCAACGGTTTCGCCACGGCCCGGCAGCAGTTGCAGGACGCCTTCCGGAATGCCGGCTTCGAGCATCAGGCGCACCGCCTGGGCAGCCACCAGCGGCGTCTGCTCGGCGGGCTTGGCCAGAACCGGGTTGCCGGCGGCCAGTGCGGCGGCAACCTGGCCGCTGAAAATCGCCAGCGGGAAGTTCCACGGGCTGATGCAGACCACCGGGCCCAGAGGGCGGTGGGCGTCGTTGGTGAAATCGTTGCGCGCCTGCACCGCGTAGTACCGCAGGAAATCCACGGCTTCACGCACTTCGGCGATGGCGTTGGCGAAGGTCTTGCCGGCTTCGCGGGCCAGCAGGCCCATCAGCGGCTGGATCTCGCCTTCCATCAGGTCGGCGGCACGCTCGAGGATCGCGGCACGTTCGGCTGGCGGCGTGGCCTGCCAGATCGGTGCGGCGTTGAGGGCGCACTGGATGGCGTTGTCGACGTCGGCAACCGTGGCTTCCTGCACATGGCCGACCACATCGCGGTGATCGGACGGGTTCAGCACCGCTGCCGGGGTTTCTTCGCTGGCAGCGCAACCGAGCATCGGCGCGGCTTTCCAGTCGTTGTGGGCAGTGGCCAGCAGAGCGCAGGACAGCGACGCCAGGCGATGCTCGTTGGCCAGGTCGATGCCGCTGGAGTTGGCGCGGTCGCTACCGTACAAGTCGCGCGGCAGCGGAATACGTGGGTGCGGCAAGCCGAAACCGCCTTCCAGGGTTGCCATCTGCTCGATGCTGGCCACTGGATCGGCCACCAGCTCCTGAATGGAAATCGACTGGTCGGCGATGCGGTTGACGAACGAGGTGTTCGCGCCGTTTTCCAGCAAGCGGCGTACGAGGTAGGCCAGCAGTGTTTCGTGGGTGCCGACCGGGGCGTACACACGGCACGGACGGTTCAGCTTGCCTTCGGAGACCTTGCCTACAACTTGTTCGTACAGCGGTTCACCCATGCCGTGCAGGCACTGGAATTCGTACTGGCCCGGGTAATAGTTCTGACCGGCGATGTGATAAATGGCCGACAGGGTATGGGCGTTGTGCGTGGCGAATTGCGGGTAGATGACTTCCGGCACCGACAGCAGCTTGCGCGCGCAAGCGATGTAGGACACGTCGGTGTACACCTTGCGGGTGTACACCGGATAGCCTTCCAGGCCTTCGACCTGGGCGCGCTTGATCTCGCTGTCCCAGTACGCGCCTTTTACCAGGCGAATCATCAGGCGGTGGCGGCTGCGCCGGGCCAGGTCGATGACGTAGTCGATCACGTACGGGCAACGCTTCTGGTAGGCCTGGATCACGAAGCCGATGCCGTTCCAGCCGGTCAACTGCGGCTCGAAGCACAGGCGCTCCAGCAGGTCCAGGGACAGTTCGAGGCGGTCGGCTTCCTCGGCGTCGATGTTCAGGCCGATGTCGTATTGCTTGGCCAGCAGGGTCAGCGACAGCAGGCGCGGGTACAGCTCGTCCATGACGCGCTCGTACTGGGCGCGGCTGTAGCGCGGGTGCAGGGCCGAGAGCTTGATGGAAATGCCCGGGCCTTCATAAATCCCACGGCCATGGGACGCTTTGCCGATCGAGTGAATGGCTTGTTCGTACGAGGCCAGGTACTTCTGGGCGTCATGTTCGGTGAGTGCGGCTTCACCCAGCATGTCGTAGGAATAGCGGAAACCTTTGGCTTCGAACTTGCTGGCGTTGGCCAGGGCCTCGGCGATGGTTTCGCCGGTGACGAACTGTTCGCCCATCAGGCGCATGGCCATGTCGACGCCCTTGCGGATCATCGGCTCGCCGCTCTTGCCGATGATGCGGCTCAGGGAGGAGGTCAGGCCCGTTTCGTTATGGGTGGCGACCAGCTTGCCGGTCAGCAACAGGCCCCAAGTGGCGGCATTGACGAACAGCGACGGGCTGTTGCCGAGGTGCGGCTGCCAGTTGCCGGTGCTGATCTTGTCGCGGATCAGTGCATCACGAGTGCCTTTGTCCGGGATGCGCAGCAGTGCCTCGGCCAGGCACATCAGGGCCACGCCTTCCTGGGACGACAGGGAAAATTCCTGCAGTAAGCCCTGAACGATACCGGCACGGCCGCCGGCACTTTTCTGGTTACGCAGTTTTTCCGCAATCGAAGCCGCCAGCTTGTTGGTGGCTTCGGCCATTTCCAGCGGCAGGCGGGCCTGCTCGATCAGCATCGGCACCACTTCCGGCTCAGGGCGACGGTAAGCGGCGGTAATGGAGGCGCGCAGGACCGATTGCGGCAGGATGCTCTCGGCAAATTCGAGGAAGCATTGGTGAGCATGGTCGACCTGTACGTCGCCGGCATCATCGCTGTCGGCGCGGGGTGAACCGTTCAGCTCGGTCAGGGTTGCACCACCCTCGAGTTTTTCCAGGTAATTGAAAATTGCCTGCTTGATCAGCCAGTGCGGCGTGCGATCGATCGAGGTTGCGGCCGCCTTGAGGCGTTCGCGGGTCGGGTCATCGAGTTTGACCCCAAGGGTGGTGGTAGCCATATTTTTATCCTCATGTTTACCACGTATGGCGTGGCATCAGCTGGCGGCAAGATTAGCTGTGGGATGAATGAGGTGCAACCGGGTGCAACCCTTTTTTTCTTGAAATGACAGGCAGCTCATCCGGAAGCCAGGGCGACCCCGTCAATCCTGCACCGGCTTAGTGCTTTGACTTCTAGTGATGCGCTACGGACTGCACTAAAAGGGAGCAAAAAACGGCGTTTTTGCGATAAAACCGATCAGGTGCAACTTATTCGAGCGAAACTGGTTGCACCTTATTTGATTTGTTGAATAGCATTCGCGGCCAAGGTGCAACCGGCTCCAAGCCGAGGGGCATCGGCTGATGGCTTTCCTGGGGAAACATCAGTCATAAATTCGCGGAACTGCAAATCGTCGCTACAACGTCTGCGTTGTCGGCGCTTCCAACTGCCACCGCACCATAAAAACAAAGCCAGGGCGTAACTCATGAGTGTTAGTAATCCCACCTTGATCACTTTCGTGATCTACATCGCAGCCATGGTCCTGATCGGCCTGATGGCTTACCGCTCCACCAATAACCTTTCCGACTACATCCTGGGCGGTCGCAGCCTGGGCAGCGTGGTCACGGCCTTGTCCGCCGGTGCTTCCGACATGAGCGGTTGGTTGTTGATGGGTTTGCCGGGTGCCATCTATATGTCTGGCCTGTCGGAAAGCTGGATCGCCATCGGCCTGATCGTCGGCGCCTACTTGAACTGGCTGTTCGTGGCCGGTCGCCTGCGGGTACAGACCGAGCACAACGGTGACGCCCTGACCCTGCCGGATTACTTCTCCAGCCGTTTCGAAGACAAGAGCGGCCTGCTGCGAATCATCTCCGCGGTGGTGATCCTGGTGTTCTTCACCATCTACTGTGCTTCCGGCATCGTGGCCGGTGCCCGTCTGTTCGAAAGCACCTTCGGCATGTCCTACGAGACGGCATTGTGGGCCGGTGCTGCCGCGACCATCGCCTACACCTTCGTTGGCGGTTTCCTGGCCGTGAGCTGGACCGACACCGTACAAGCCACCCTGATGATCTTCGCGCTGATCCTGACGCCGATCATCGTGCTGCTGGCCACTGGCGGCGTGGACACCACGTTCCTGGCCATCGAAGCGAAAGATCCTTCGTCCTTCGACATGCTGAAAAACACCACCTTCATCGGCATCATCTCGCTGATGGGTTGGGGCCTGGGTTATTTCGGCCAACCCCACATCCTGGCGCGCTTCATGGCGGCGGATTCGGTCAAGTCGATCGCCAATGCCCGTCGCATTTCCATGACCTGGATGATCCTGTGCCTGGGCGGCACCGTGGCGGTGGGCTTCTTCGGTATCGCTTACTTCTCGGCACACCCCGATGTGGCCGGTCCCGTGACCGAGAACCCAGAGCGCGTGTTCATCGAGCTGGCGAAGATCCTGTTCAACCCGTGGCTTGCGGGTGTGTTGCTGTCGGCCATCCTGGCGGCGGTGATGAGTACCTTGAGCTGCCAGTTGCTGGTGTGCTCCAGCGCCCTGACCGAAGACTTCTACAAGACTTTCCTGCGCAAGAGCGCTTCCCAGCTGGAACTGGTCTGGGTCGGTCGCGCCATGGTGTTGCTGGTGGCCTTGGTCGCCATTGCCCTGGCCGCTAACCCGGAAAACCGCGTACTGGGTCTGGTGAGCTACGCCTGGGCTGGTTTCGGTGCTGCCTTCGGTCCGGTTGTCCTGATCTCCGTCATCTGGAAGAACATGACCCGCAATGGCGCGCTCGCCGGCATTCTGGTGGGTGCAATCACCGTGATCGTCTGGAAGCATTTCGCGCTGCTGGGCCTGTACGAAATCATCCCGGGCTTCATCTTCGCCAGCCTGGCCATCTACCTGGTCAGCAAGATGGGCTCGCCTACCGCGGGTATGCTGCAGCGCTTCGACGCGGCGGAAAAAGATTTTCGTCTGAACCAGTAAGGTCTTCAGTGCGGCTTCGAGCCTGCGGGTGATCCATTGTGGCGAGGGAGCAAGCTCCCTCGCCACTGCCCTCTATCCCTTCATCTCGGCGTCAGGCTGGTTGAGAAAGATCAACACGCCCATGATCGCCATATAGAACCTGAACGCGGCGTCCTGGCCATTCCAGATTTCTGATTGCCACATCAGAAACCATTCGCCACCAACGACCATGAAGCCAAAGAACCAGACGAAGAAACCGACCGTCAAACCGGCCACGGACCATCGTTTGGCGCGGGCGAACGCCCCGGCCTCGGCTCGGCGTGCCTGCCACAGTTTCACTGCGCCGTAGCCCAAAAGCCCCGACGTCAGCGCTTCGCCGAAGATGATCAGCCAATACGCGCCATGCCACATCCAGGGTTGATCGATGGCGCGATACCGGGAGGCATTGTCGGGGAAGGTGGTGTCCATACTCAGCACGTGCTGGACGAAGTTGAAGTTGGAGCGGTAGTCCGTGACGTTGTTGAATACGGTCAGGAAAGCGAATGCGGCGAGTGCCAGGATCATTGCGATTTTTGCGTAGCGTGTCGTCATGCCATGCGTCCTTTGCTTTTTTGCGACCAAGAGCACGTTATCACGCCCACCCCCGACCAGAGATCGAGCACATTGCAAGAAACGGCTGATTCACGTGTAGGAAGGCTGCGGGTGGCCGCGATGCTTCGAATGTCTATCGGAAAATGCATCACGCTCTGCAGCTTTTAGCTTCTTGGATGTAGGGCAAATCTGTTTTTCCTGACCTCCCATACACGTCCCCTACTGCTCGTGCAGAATCGCCCGCCTCCATTCAGCAGAGGCACATCGGATGTTCCCGCCTGCCAATCCACCGCGTTTCACGCTGACCTTCGACAGCGGGCCGAATGAACTCAGGGTACTTGAGTTCAAGGGCAAGGAAACCATCAGCCAGCCCTATCGCTTTGACGTGGAACTGGTCAGCGAGCGCTGCGACCTGGTACTGGAAGAACTTCTGCATCGCCAGGCATTCCTGCGGTTCGATGGTCGGGGAGGGGGCGTGCACGGTCAGGTCTATAGCGTAGCCCAAGGCGATTCGGGCAGACGCCTGACCCGTTACCAGGTCAGCCTGGTGCCGCGCCTGGCCTACTTGCGCCACCGCACCAACCAGCGGATTTTCCAGCATTTGAGCGTGCCTGATATCGTCGCCCGGGTGCTGAAGGAGCACGGGGTCCTGGAGGGGGCCTTCCAGTTCATTCTCGCAGGGCACTATCCCGAGCGTGAATACTGTGTGCAGTACGCCGAAAGCGACCTGACGTTCATCGAGCGGATCTGTGCCGAAGTCGGTATCCACTATCACTTTCGGCACCGCCCTGACGGCCATCTGCTGGTGTTCGGTGACGATCAGACTGGGTTCCCCCGCCTGGCCGAATCGACGTTGTACCTGGCGGACAGTGGCATGGCTGCCGACGCGCCGGCCATCAAGCGTTTGGCGGTGCGGCTCCAGACCCGCGCCACGGCCGTAACGTTGCGCGATTACGACTTCCGCAAGCCCGGCCTGTTGTTGCAAACCCACCTCGACAGTCGGCAGTTGCCAGCGCTCGAGGACTATCGCTACCCCGGTGGGTTCTGCGACCGGGACGATGGCAAGCACCTGGCCCGGCGTGCCCTTGAGCGTCACGGTGCCGATCATCGCGTGGCGCAGGGCAACAGCGATGACAGCGCTTTCGTCAGCGGGCATTTCATGCGTATCAAGGGCCACCCCAGGGAGCAGTGGAACGATCTCTGGCTCCTGACGCATATCGACCATCATGGCCGCCAACCCCAGGTGCTGGAAGAAACAGCCGCCGCCGGCCCGGATGAATTCCAGGGCTACAGAAACACCTTTCTCGCCACACCGTGGGAAGCGTTTTTTCGGCCGCCCCTGCACCCTGAAAAGCCCCGTGCCAACGGCTACCAGTCAGCGGTGGTGACCGGGCCGGTGGACAGCGAGATCCATTGCGATGAGTTCGGGCGGGTCAAGGTGCAACTGGCCTGGGATCGCGACGGCCAGCGCGACGAACATTCCAGTTGCTGGCTGCGAGTGGCCTCGGGTTGGGCCCATGATCACTATGGTGCAGTGCTGATTCCCCGGGTCGGCATGGAAGTTTTGGTGGGGTTCATCGATGGCGACGTGGACAAGCCATTGGTGGTGGGTTGCCTGCCCAACGGCGCCAACCCGGTGCCGTTGGACCTGCCGGCGGACAAGACCCGCAGTATTTGGCGCAGCCAGAGCAGTCCCGGTGGGGGAGGCTATAACGAGTTGCGTATCGAGGACCGCAAGGGGGCCGAGGAAATCTACCTGCGGGCCCAGCGCAACTGGACCCAGCACGTGCTGCACGACCAGCGGGTGCAGGTCGATCACGAGCGCAGCATCGTCGTCACCGGTACGGCACGGCACGAACTCAAGGCCGATGAGCAGCGCGTTACCCATGGCCGGCGCCAGGCTGAAGTCCGCCAGGACGATCATCTGCTGGTGGGCGGCGAGCGGCATGTTCGCGTGACCGGCCAGGTCCTGAACGCCAGCCGGCAGTTTCATGTCAGTGCCGGCCAGCAAGTGGTCCTGGAGGCTGGCGCCAGTGTGACCCTCCAGGCTGGCGGTCATTGGATCAACATTGGTGCCGACGGGATTTTCAGCAGCGTGCCGATCGAGGTCGGTGGGGCGCCGATGGCGGTCATGAGGGCGGAGGCGGGTTCGCCGGTCAGCTCCGGGCAGCAGGTCGCTGCGCCGGCCCCTCGGCTTTCCCTGGCGCAAATCCTCAGCTTCCAAGGCTCGGCGCCGTTCTGCGAGGAGTGCGAGCGGTGCAGAAGCGGCGTCTGCGCAGGGCTATCGGTCTTTCACAAAACTGTCGACACACAGGAGCGCCCATGAACAGCGGCCAAACGCCCCGCGCCTGGCTTGAGCACCATCCGTTGCAGGCGTCCGAGCAACTGTTCGCCATTTTCAGCAATGCCAGCAGCGCTGGGGCGTTGGCGGCCTGGCGCCGTTCGATGGCCGCGACACCCACGGCGATCTGGGCCGACACGCCGTACGCCGAGTGGGAAGCGGTCATGCCCTATGTAGGGCTTGTTCGCGCGGACTGTGGGTTTCTTGATTGGATAGCGACCGCCGACTCGCTCGATTGGGGCTGGCTGGCGGTGTCGTGTGCCAGCCAGGAAACCCTTGCCGAGCATTTGCGGGGGGTGACGCAGGTGCTGTTGCCGGGTGGCAAGCCGGTTTTCCTGCGTTTTTGGGATGGGCGCTTCATGGGACCGATCCTGCAATCGACGGCGGTGGATGCCGGGGAGCTCCTGCCGGTCATCAATCGTTGCCTGATCAACGCTCAATCCCTTGAGTTCGTGGGAAGCCTCCAGCGGCCGGCGCGGATGTTTCCTTGGTGGGAAGTGCCGGTGGCGCTGCTGGACGCCATGACCGAGGTCCCGACGAATTGTCTGGTGGATAACTTGCTCACCTGGCTTGGCCAGGAGCATCCGTCTCTGTACGAGCGCGTTGACCACCGCATCCTGCGGCGCAAGATTGCTCACTTTCTTGAGCGATCGAAGCCGGTTGTCGCGCCAAAGGCGCCCTTGCAGGCGTACTTGCTGCGGGAGCTGGGCTGATCGTGGCGTGTCCGCCGGGCTGCCAACCCCTGACGTTCGGCGCGCTTCAAGGTAAACTCGTCGCCCTTCGCAGGAGCCGCCATGAATTATCGCCACGCCTTCCACGCCGGCAATCACGCCGACGTGTTCAAACACCTGACCTTGACCCGCCTCATCGCGCTGATGTCGCGCAAGGAACAGCCCTTCGCCTACCTCGACACCCACGCGGGCATCGGGCTGTACGACTTGCAGGGTGACCAGGCCAACCGTACCGGTGAGTATCTGGAAGGCATTGCGCGGTTGTGGGGCGAGGGCGACCTGCCGCCATTGACTGCCGATTACATGAAGGTGCTGCACGAGATGAACCCGGACGGGCAACTGCGCTACTACCCGGGCTCGCCGGAACTGGCGCGGCGCCTGACTCGTCCCCAGGACCGTGTGCTGCTCAACGAAAAACACCCTGAAGACGGTGTGTTGCTCAAGGACAACATGAAAGGCGACCGTCGCGTGGCGGTGCACCTGGGTGAAGGCTGGCATGTGCCGCGGGCGTTGCTGCCGGTGGCCGAAAAGCGTGCCTTGATGCTGATCGATCCGCCCTTCGAGCAGCTTGACGAGATGCAGCGCTGCGCCGCCTCGCTCAAGGAGGCCATTGGCCGGATGCGCCAGACGGTGGCGGCCATCTGGTACCCGGTGAAGGACCAGCGGATGTTGCGCCGCTTCTACCAGGACCTGGCCGGCACGGGAGCGCCGAAGCTGTTGCGCGTGGAGCTGCTGGTGCACCCACTGGCGACGCCCAACAGCCTGAACGGCTCCGGCCTGGCGATTGCCAATCCGCCGTGGGGGCTGGAAGAGGAGTTGCGTGAGCTGCTGCCGTGGCTGTCGAAAAAGCTGGGGCAGACCCAGGGCGGGTGGCAGATGGATTGGTTGATCGCTGAGTGATGCCTTGCTGGCGTCTGGAAGGGCGCTATCGCGAGCACATTCAACATCTCCGCCCCAGGCCCACCGCTATCGCGAGCAGGCTTTCAGTCAGATCGGGCAGGTCACGCCGGTCCCGCCAATCCCGCAATAGCCTTCCGGGTTTTTCGCCAGGTACTGCTGGTGATAGGTCTCGGCGAAGTAGAACGTCGGTGCTTCTTCGATTTCGGTGGTGATGGTGCCTTTGCCGGCCTTGGTCAACTCAGCCTGGAAGACTTGCTCGCTGTGTTTGGCCGCCGCCAGTTGGTCCGGGTTGGTGGCATAGATCACCGAACGGTACTGGGTGCCGATGTCGTTCCCCTGGCGCATGCCCTGGGTCGGGTTGTGCAGTTCCCAGAACATCTTCAGAAGCTGTTCGTAGCTGACTTTCGCAGGCTCGTAGACTACCAGCACCACTTCGCTGTGGCCGGTAAGGCCCGAGCAGACTTCTTCGTACGTCGGGTTCGGGGTGAAACCACCGGCGTAACCCACCGCGGTACTGACCACGCCTTCGCGCTGCCAGAACTTGCGTTCCGCGCCCCAGAAGCAGCCGAGGCCGAAGATCGCGAAATCCACGTCCATGGCAAACGGGCCCAGCAGGGGCGCGTCGAGGACGAAGTGTTTGTCCGGCACGGTCATCGGGGTTTCACGGCCAGGCAGGGCTTGTTCTTGAGTAGGAAGCACGTTTTTATTCACCAGGATTTCCGAGCGCAAGACCATTATCAGTCCTCTCAGTCAGATTGAATTGAGCGAAGTAGACCGTCAGTGTGCCTCAGAAAAGCCGCCGCAAGCTATACGCAGCTGTCAGACCAGAGGCCCGCGCGGGTAGCGCTTGAGCTTTTCGATCAGCTCCGCGCCGGGGATGGGACGGTCGAACAGGTAGCCCTGGCCGACGTCGCAGCGGTGACGCCGCAGGAACGTCAGTTGCTGGGCGGTTTCGATGCCTTCGGCCACGACCTTGAGTTTCAGGTTGTGAGCCATGGCGATCACCGCCGAGGTGATTTCCATGTCGTCCTGGTTGTCCGGGATCTCATGGATGAAGCTGCGATCGATCTTGATGATGTCGATCGGGAATTTTTTCAGGTAGCTCAGGGATGAGTACCCGGTGCCGAAGTCGTCCATGGCCAGGGTCAGCCCCAGGCGCTTGAGCTGGTCGAGCTGCAAGTGGGTGTCTTCGGTGGCTTCCAGCAGCAGGCCTTCGGTCAACTCCAGTTCCAGCAGGCGGGCCGGCAGTTGTTCCTCCTTGAGGATGCTGGCGATGGAGGCCACCAAGTCCGGGTCGGAGAACTGCTTGGGCGACAGGTTGATCGCCACTTGCAGGTTGCCCAGGCCGGCCGCGGTCAGCTGTTTACTCATCCGGCAGGCCTGGCGGGCGATCCATTTGCCGATGGGGATGATCAGGCCGGTTTCTTCGGCCACGCTGATGAACTGGTCCGGGCGGATCATGCCCTTTTCCGGATGGTTCCAGCGCAGCAGTGCCTCCATGCCCAGCAGACGGCCGCTGCGCAGGCACAGCTTGGGCTGGTAGAACACGTCCAATTCGTTCTGGGTCAAGGCGCGACGCAGGTTGTTTTCGACGAACAGCTTGTAGCTGGCCTCGGCATTCAGCGCCTCGGTGAACACCTGGACCTGATGCTTGCCGTTGGCCTTGGCCTTGTGCAGGGCGAGACCGGCGTTGCGCATCAGGGTCTGCGGATCACGGCCGTGCAGCGGCGCGCAGGCCAGGCCCACGGAGCCGGTCACGCTGATCAACTGGTTGTCGACGAACATCGGTTTGTCGAGGGTCATCAGCAATTGGCTGGCAATCTGCTGCCCGGCCTCCAGGCTCGTGTCGTCCAGCAGCACGGCGAACTCGTTACTGGCGAAGCGCGCCAGGCTGCCGCTGGGGCTCAGGCTGTTGCGCAGGCGCCGGGCCAGGCTGATCAGCAGCTTGTCGCCGGTCTGGTGGCCGAGGCTGTCGTTGATGCGCTTGAAGTTGTCGATGTCCACCAGCAGCAGGCTGATGGGCGAGTCGCTGTCCCGGGCAAAGCGCTCATCGAGGTTGCGAATGAACGCCGGACGGTTGCCCAGGTTGGTCAGGTTATCGGTGTAGGCCAGGCGCTCGATGCGCTGCTGGGCCAGTTTGGTCTGGGTGATGTCTTCGTAGATGCCGATGTAGTGGGTCAGCTCGCGGTTGTCGCCGTAGACCTTGGAAATCGACAACTGGCCCCAGTAGGGTTCCAGGTTCTTGCGCCGGCTCTTGAACTCGCCCTGCCAACTGTTGCTCTGGGCCAGCGCCGAGGGCGCGTCGAACAGCAGCTCGCTGAGGTTCTCCAGGGCCGGCAGTTCCGAGAGGCGTTGGCCGTGGACTTCCTCGGTGGTGTACTGGGTGATCGCGGTGAAGCTTGGGTTGACGTACTCCACCACACCGTCGCAATTGACCAGCAGGAACGCGTTGGCGCTTTGCTCCACGGCGCGCTGGAACAGGTGCAGGGCGCTGGTGGCGGTGCGGCGGTTGTGGTTGTTGATGACCTGGGCGAATTGGTCCGCCAGTTCGCCGGCAAAGGCGATCTCATCCGACTGCCAGGCGCGGGTGGCCCCCACTTGTTCCAGGCACAGCACGCCCACCACTTGGCCGTCGATGCGCACGCTGGCGTCGAGGATGGCGTTGACGTCGCGGGCGCGCAGGCTTTCGGCCATTTCCCGGGTGCGCGGGTCACGCATCGCATTGTGGGCGTCGATGGCGCGACAGGTCTGCAGCGCTTCCATGTAGTCGGGAAACTCGCTGGCGTCGATGACCGCCGGCAGGAAGTATTCCTGGGAGGCGCGGTTGTAGGCGGAAATCGGCACCAGTTTGCCGTCGTCCAGGTTCCAGATACTGGCGCAGTCGATTTGGTAGATGTCGCAGGCGCTGCGGGTGATGAGTTCGGCCGCTTCGAGCAGGGAGTTGTTGGCGCTGTAGCGTTGGCGGGTCAATAGCAGGATGAGGTCTTGTTGGGCGCGTACCCGGTCCAGGTGCTGGAGCTGCTCTTGCTGGGCGCGCTGGTTCAGTTCCAGGGCGATCTGCAGGCGCGAGTTCTGGGTTTCCAGGTCCAGGGCCGGCAGGGAGGGTTCGCTTTGCAGCAAATTGTCCACCACCAGCAGGTAACCGCGCAGCAGATGACGATTGTGCTGTCTGTAGGCTTCGCCCGTCTCCAGCACATTCATCGGGCCCTTGGCGGTGTGGAGCGTGTAGCGAATCTGGTAATGCGCGGCCTGGGCCAGTTGCTGCTGGATGGCGTCGTGCAATTGATAGCGCGCTTCGGGTTCCATCAGGCTGGCGTAGGGCGAGCTGACCAGCGAGCACAGTTCTACCGCCGGCAGGCCGAAGTGTCGCTCGCAGTTGGGGTCGAGAAACAACAGCGCCCAGCTAGCTTCATTCAGCCGTTCGAAACGCAGCATACCGAGCCGCGCGGGCACCGGTAACTGCGTCACTACCTCGGCCGCCATACGGCTGGCGGCATCGGGTTGGCTTTTCATGGGGAAACTCGCTTCGAAAATGCTGATCGCGCCGGGCTGACGCCCTCGTTATTACGGATTGGCGCAAGGTTGCATCATTGCGGCACTGGCTGACAAGAGAGATGAAGGCCAAGTGCTATAAACCTTTTATCGGCCGACAAAGGGATTTCTCCAGTCGCCAGCCGATCAGAGGGCATGGAAGTTCATCGCAGCGCAATATCGATCGTCTGCAAGGGCTCGCCGTCACGGTCGTGGAAGGTGACGTGAAGGCTCTGCGCCGTGACCTGCAGGCGGGCGAAGTTGTCCTGGCTCACCACTTCGCTGGTCAGTTCATAGCGGTACTCACCGCTGTCCGTGCGGGCCATGGGCTTGTGGAAAATAAAATCCGCGGCTTTTGCAAAAGGCAGCAATTTACTGTTGTAGAACGGCGAGG
The DNA here is from genome assembly GCF_055390755.1 of Pseudomonas sp. Van50. NCBI lineage: Bacteria > Pseudomonadati > Pseudomonadota > Gammaproteobacteria > Pseudomonadales > Pseudomonadaceae > Pseudomonas > Pseudomonas sp. Van50. Next base: position 617,869 of record NZ_AP024343.1, read on the forward strand.
AAACGACGGTGTTGACCTCGAAATCAGGATCCTGCGTGTGACGCAGGCGGCTGGTCATGGAACCGTGGACGTCGCCCGAGATGAACACCACGTTTTTGATCCGATGGCGGCGGATGGTTTCCAACAGGCGCAGGCGTTGTTCCGGGAAGGCCTGCCAGGCATCGCCGTCATTGCGCTGGCTGTCAGGGAAAAACATCACGCTGGTGACGACGAGCTTGACCCGGGCGGGGCTGCTGACGAGCCATTCGAGCAGGGATTGTTCCTGGTCCGCGTCGAGGATGCGCCGATCGTTCGCCGAGAGGTTGCGTTGCGTCCGGCTGTCGGTGACGAACCAGTGGATATCGCCATGGGCAAAGGTGTACCAGTAGCGGGTCAGCGGCTTGTTCAATGTTCCGTCGCTCGACAGTTCATGGGCGGGCCCATGGCTGGCCTGGTAAAGCCCATAAGCGCTCATGGCATTGGCATACAGGACGTCGTCGTGGCCGGTTTTCCTGGCGGGCCAGTTGTCTTCGATTTCATGGTCGTCGAGGATCATGTAGGTCGGCGTGCCAGACATCAGCTTGCTGATGTGCGGCTGGTTAAATACCGTTCGGTATCTGAAGAGAATGTGTTTATAGCTTCGGTCCGGGCCGATGATATTCAAGTCATCGAGATAAACCTGGTCTCCGGTCATCAACACCGCGCTGATCGGCGGGTCGGCCTGTTCGACGATGCGATTGATGCCGGCAAAGGTGCGATCCCCCAGGCTGGGAAGTAACGGGGTGCTGGCGGCGATCCGCAAGTAGCGACATGAGCCCACGATATAAGCCCGTGGCGCATCGGGTTTGTCGGCCGGCGTGTGCAAGCAATAGGTGTTCCGAGGCCATTGCAGTGGCAGCTCCTGAATGGTTTCCACGGTATGGGTCGGGCTCAAGGGGCTGAGCCAGCCGGCCTGGTATTCGTAGGCGGTGTCGGGTTGAAGGTCTTTCAGCACGATGACATCGGACATGTCGCGGTAGGCCTTCAATTGGACAAAGTGCCCTTTTGACCAGCGCGTGTCCCCTCGGCGCCGGTGTCGGATACCGGCGAATACCCGGTTGTTGCCGTGATCGCCCCGCAGGAATATCCGGGCGTGGTCAGTGGTCGTGTGCCCGACAATGGGGCCGACGGTAGGTTTGAACATATTCGAATCCATTCGAAGTTTTAGTCGGTGGGTGCCAGCATCAAGTGGCCTTGGCGGTGTTGATGCTAAAGCCCGGCGCGCCATAAATATCGACGGGGAAGGGGGCGCAAGTTGTGGGCAATGACCAACAGGTGGTGTAGTCATTTAAAACTTGCTGGGTAGGAAATACCGCTATCGCGAGCAAGCTCGCTCCCACAGGAGCACCGCAAATCCACTGTGGGAGCGAGCTTGCTCGCGATGAGGCCGCCACATCCATGCACATGGCTTGAATGCCAGGTAAAAAAAGCCCCGCCAAACGGACGGGGTTGAGGTACGAGCGTGGCGCTCGGAAAACGGTGTTCCGAATGGCCCTCCCCAAGGGAGGGCCGCCCGGTGTTACAGCAGGATGGTGCGGATGTCGCCCAGCAAGTCGCTCAAGCGCTTGGTGAAGCGTGCAGCGGCGGCACCGTTGATCACACGGTGATCGTAGGACAGCGACAGTGGCAGCATCAGCTTCGGCTGGAAGGCCTTACCGTCCCAGACTGGCTGGATGGTGGCCTTGGAAACACCCAGGATCGCCACTTCCGGCGCGTTGACGATCGGCGTGAAGCCGGTGCCGCCAATGTGGCCGAGGCTGGAGATGGTGAAGCAGGCGCCCTGCATGTCGTCGGCGGTGAGCTTCTTGTTCCGGGCTTTTTCGGCCAGGGCAGCGGCTTCGCCAGCCAGTTGCAGCAAGCTCTTCTGGTCGACGTTGCGGATGACCGGTACCAGCAGGCCTTCCGGGGTGTCGACGGCAAAGCCGATGTGCACGTATTTCTTGCGGATCACAGCCTTGCCGCTTGGGGCCAGGGAGCTGTTGAAGTCCGGCAGTTCCTTGAGCAGGTGCGCACAAGCCTTGAGCAGCAGTGGCAGCACGGTCAGCTTCACGCCGGCCTTTTCCGCCACGGCTTTCTGCGCGACGCGGAAAGCTTCCAGCTCGGTGATATCGGCCTGGTCGAACTGAGTCACGTGTGGAATGTTCAGCCAACTGCGGTGCAGGCTCGACGCGCCGATCTGCATCAGGCGAGTCATGGCCACTTCTTCGGTTTCACCGAAGCGGCTGAAGTCCACTGCCGGGATCGGCGGGATGCCCGCGCCGCCGGTGGCGCCTTCGGCCGGTGCGTTCTTGGCCTTCTGCATCATGGCCTTGACGTAGGCTTGCACGTCTTCCTTGAGCACACGACCGTGCGGGCCGCTTGGGCCAACGGCCGACAGCTCGACACCGAATTCCCGGGCCAGCTGACGCACCGCCGGGCCGGCGTGCACCTTGGCACCGCTTGGCGCAGGCGCCGCGGCGACAGGAGCAGGCGCTGCTTCGGCCTTGGCGGCAGGCGCGGCGGCAGGCGCTGGAGCTGCTTCAGCCTTGGCGGCAGGTGCAGCGGTCGGGGCTGGCGCGGCTGGTGCCGAGGCACCCGCCACTTTGAGCTTCAGGATCAGGTCGCCGGTGCCGACTTCGTCTTCCAGCTTGATCTCGACGCTTTCCACCACACCGGCGGCCGGCGACGGGATTTCCATGCTGGCCTTGTCGGATTCCAAGGTGATCAGCGACTGGTCGGCTTCGACGGTGTCGCCGACCTTGACCAGCACTTCGATGATCTTGGCCTTGCCCGACGAACCGATGTCCGGGACATGAATGTCCTGGACCGTGGCCGCGGCAGGGGCGGCTGCCGGAGCGGGAGCCGCTTCGGCAACTGGTGCGGCGGCAGGCTTTTCAGCCGCGGCCGGGGCAGCAGCGGGAGCGGCCGCTTCAGGCGCCGCAGCGGCGCCCTCGACTTCCAGTTCCAGCAGTTCGTCGCCTTCTTTCAGGCGGTCGCCCAGCTTCACTTTCAGGCTCTTGATGACACCGGCCTTCGGCGCAGGCACTTCCATGCTGGCCTTGTCCGATTCAAGCGTCAGGATGCTCTGGTCGGCTTCGATACGGTCGCCGACCTTCACAAACAGTTCAATTACTTCACCTTCACCGCTGCCGATGTCAGGTACGCGAATGAGTTCGCTCACGAAAATTCTCCTCAGCAGTCCAGTGGGTTGCGTTTTTCCGGATCGATGCCGAACTTGGCGATGGCTTCGGCCACCACTTTAGGTTCGATATCGCCACGGTCAGCCAGGGCTTCCAGGGCTGCCAACACAACGAACTTACGGTCGACTTCGAAGAAGTGACGCAGCTTCTTGCGACTGTCGCTACGGCCGAAACCGTCGGTGCCCAGCACTTTGAATTCCTTGGAAGGAACCCACTGGCGGATCTGCTCGGCGAACAGCTTCATGTAGTCGGTAGAGGCGATGACCGGACCTTTGCGGCCGTTCAGGCACTCTTCGACGTAGCTCAGCTTTGGCTTCTGGCCAGGGTGCAGGCGGTTGCTGCGCTCTACGGCCAGGCCGTCGCGACGCAGTTCGTTGAAGCTGGTGACGCTCCAGACGTCGGCGCCGACGTTGAACTCTTCACGCAGGATCTTCGCTGCCTCGCGCACTTCGCGCAGGATGGTGCCCGAGCCCATCAACTGGACGTGGTGCGCCGCTTCGCGGGTGTCTTCCTCGAGCAGGTACATGCCCTTGACGATGCCTGCCTCGACACCGGCCGGCATGGCTGGCTGCTGGTAGGACTCGTTCATCACGGTGATGTAGTAGAAGACGTCCTGTTGCTCTTCGGTCATCTTCTTCATGCCGTCCTGGATGATCACCGCCAGCTCGTAGCCGTAGGTCGGATCATAGGTGCGGCAGTTCGGGATGGTCCCGGCCAGCATGTGGCTGTGGCCGTCTTCGTGCTGCAGGCCTTCGCCGTTCAGCGTGGTGCGGCCGGCGGTGCCGCCGATCAGGAAACCACGGGTACGGCTGTCGCCAGCGGCCCAGGCCAGGTCGCCAATACGCTGGAAGCCGAACATCGAGTAGAAGATGTAGAACGGCAGCATCGGCTGGTTGTGGCTGGAGTACGAAGTACCGGCGGCAATGAAGGAGCTCATGGCGCCCGCTTCGTTGATGCCTTCTTCGAGGATCTGGCCCTTCTTGTCTTCGCGGTAGAACATCACCTGGTCTTTATCGACTGGCTCGTAGAGCTGGCCGACGGACGAGTAGATGCCCAACTGACGGAACATGCCTTCCATACCGAAGGTACGGGCTTCGTCCGGGATGATCGGGACGATGCGCTGGCCGATTTCCTTGTCCTTGACCAATTGCGCGAGGATCCGCACGAAGGCCATGGTGGTGGAGATTTCACGGTCGCCCGAACCGTCCAGGATCGCCTTGAGGGTCTCCAGTGGCGGGGTCGGGACGCTGAAGCTCTTGGCGCGGCGCTGGGGCACGAAACCGCCCAGTGCGGCACGGCGCTCGGCCAGGTAACGGGCTTCGGCGCTGCCTTCTTCGGGCTTGAAGAACGGCAGGTTTTCCAGCTCGCTGTCCTTGACCGGAATGTCGAAGCGGTCGCGGAACAACTTCAGGCTGTCGACATCGACTTTCTTGGTGTTGTGCGCAGTGTTCTTCGCTTCGCCGGCACCGGTGCCATAACCCTTGATGGTCTTGGCCAGGATGACGGTCGGCTGTTCTTTGTGATTGACCGCCTGGTGGTACGCCGCGTAGACCTTGTACGGGTCGTGGCCGCCACGGTTGAGTTTCCAGATCTCGTCGTCGGACAGATCGGCAACCATGGCCTTGAGTTCAGGCGAGTTGAAGAAGTGCTCGCGGACGAACGCGCCGTCCTTGGCCTTGTAGTTCTGGTACTCGCCGTCGATGACTTCGTCCATGCGGCGTTGCAGGATGCCGTCGACGTCCTTGGCCAGCAGTGGGTCCCAGAAGCGGCCCCAGATGACTTTGTTGACGTTCCACTGGGCACCACGGAACACGCCTTCGAGTTCCTGGATGATCTTGGCGTTGCCGCGAACCGGGCCGTCGAGGCGCTGCAGGTTGCAGTTGATGACGAAGATCAGGTTGTCCAGCTTCTCGCGGCCGGCCAGGGAGATCGCGCCCAGGGATTCCGGCTCGTCGCACTCGCCGTCGCCCATGAAGCACCAGACTTTCTGCTTGCCTGGCTGGATGAAACCGCGGGCTTCCAGGTACTTCATGAAGCGCGCCTGGTAGATCGCCTGGATCGGGCCCAGGCCCATGGACACGGTCGGGAACTGCCAGAAGTCCGGCATCAGCCAAGGGTGCGGGTACGAGGACAGGCCGTTGCCGTCCACTTCCTGGCGGAAGTTGTTCATCTGGTCTTCGGTGATGCGGCCTTCCATGAACGCACGGGCGTAGACGCCTGGCGATGCGTGACCCTGGAAGTAGATCAGGTCGCCGCCGTGTTCGTCGGTCGGGGCCTGGAAGAAGTAGTTGAAGCCGATGTCATACAGCGTCGCGCTGGAGGCGAAGCTGGAGATGTGACCGCCCAGGTCAGAATCTTTCAGGTTGGTACGCATGACCATGGCCAACGCGTTCCAGCGTACCAGCGAGCGAATGCGGCGTTCCATGAACAGGTCGCCAGGCATGCGTGCTTCGTGGGTAACGGGGATCGTGTTGCGGTACGGCGTGGTGATGGCGTAGGGCAGTTGCGAGCCGCTGCGGGTCGCGAGTTCGCCCATACGGGTCATCAGATAATGAGCACGGTCTTCGCCTTCTTTGTCGAGAACCGATTCCAGGGCGTCCAGCCATTCCTGGGTTTCGACGGGATCGAGGTCTTGCATGGCTTGCTCCAGGGCGGAAAGGCTACCAGAATCGGTTGCCTGAGTTTGCGACTGGCCTTGTGGGCAGACGATATAAATTCTTGGATTGCCGAAGGTTGTTTCGGCGGCGTGTAGTTTTACTACAAATCGTCGGCCGTTTCAGCCTTTCGAATGTATAGACGAGTAGTAAAACTACACATGAGCGGCGTATGGCCCCTCATTTCGTTGTGAGAATAATCGTTACTGTTGGTCTTTAGCCAACTCGAACAGGTAAAAACTTGATGCCGGCTGCCAATAAAATCAGATTTTCAGCTATTTATCATCTTTGTTCGACAGTCGATCAGGTAGTGTCTTCTGAAAAAACACTACATCCAGCCTCTCCCGCGCCGATCAAGGATAGACCATGAGCCTGCCTTCGCTTGCCCCAATACCGGAAATGGTACCGGCCATTCTCCAGTCATTGGTCAACCGTGCCGAGCAGTCGTTCCGTGCGGCGGTCGCCTCCCTCGACGACGATCGCGGGCTGTCGGCCTGGACCCCGCAACGCTGGGAAGCGTTCAGCCGTATTGCCGCCGCCAGCGACTTTGTCATCGAGCAGAGTGTCCGTGACCCGGCGATGCTGCTGGAGCTGGTACGCAGCGGCGAGCTGGACCGCAGCCTGGCGCCCGGTGAAATGCGCGCGCAGATTGCCGCCGCCGTGCAGGCCGCCGAAACCGAAGACGAACTGGGTCGCGTCCTGCGCCGCCAGCGTACCCGCCAGCAGGTACGGATCATCTGGCGCGACCTGAACCGTCAGGCCGATCTGGTCCAGACCTGTCGCGATCTTTCGGACATGGCCGACACCTGCATCGACCAGGCTTACCACTGGTTGTACCAGCGCCTCAGCCAGCAATTCGGTACGCCCACCGGACGGCGCAGCGGCGAGCCGCAGCAGATGGTCATCCTGGGCATGGGCAAGCTGGGTGCCGTGGAGCTGAACCTGTCGTCGGACATCGACCTGATCTTCGCCTACCCCGAGGGCGGCGAAACCGTGGGCGTCAAGCGGCCGCTGGATAACCAGGAATTTTTCATCCGTGTCGGCCAGCGCCTGATCAAGGCCCTGGACCCGATGACCGTCGACGGCTTCGTGTTCCGCGTCGACATGCGCCTGCGCCCCTACGGCTCGGCCGGTGCGCTGGTGCTGAGCTTCAATGCCCTGGAGCAGTATTACCAGGACCAGGGGCGCGACTGGGAGCGCTACGCCATGATCAAGGCGCGGGTGGTGGCGGGCGACCAGGTCGCCGGCGCGCAATTGCTCGACATGCTGCGCCCGTTCGTCTATCGGCGTTACCTGGATTTTTCCGCCATCGAAGCGCTGCGCACCATGAAGCAACTGATCCAGCAGGAGGTGCGGCGCAAGGGCATGGCCGACAACATCAAGCTGGGCTCGGGCGGCATTCGCGAGGTGGAGTTCATTGCCCAGGCGTTCCAACTGATCCATGGCGGTCGGGACTTGAGCTTGCAGCAGCGCCCGCTGCTCAAAGTGTTGAGCACCCTGGAGGGCCAGGGGTACCTGCCGGCCAAGGTGATCGACGAGCTGCGCCAGGGCTATGAGTTCCTGCGCTATACCGAGCATGCGATCCAGGCCATCGCCGACCGCCAGACCCAGATGCTCCCGGACAGCCCGCAGGATCAGGCACGCATTGCATTCATGCTGGGGTTCGCCGACTGGTCGGCCTTTCACGAGCAGTTGATGTACTGGCGCGGGCGCGTGGCCTGGCATTTCGGCCAGGTCATCGCCGACCCGGATGAAGAAGAGGGCGGTGAAAGCGAAGTGGTGGTGGGCGGCGAATGGTTGCCATTGTGGGAAGACAGCCAGGATGAAGGGGCGGCGTGCCGTCAGTTGGAAGAGGGCGGCTTCAGCGATGCGCCCAAAGCCCTCAAGGCCCTGGCCGCCCTGCGCGCCAGCCCGCAATTGCGCGCCATGCAGCGCTTGGGGCGCGAGCGCCTGGATGCATTCATTCCTCGCCTGCTGGCCCAGGCCGTGGAGCATGCCGATCCGGACCTGGTGCTGGAGCGGGTACTGCCCTTGGTGGAGGCCGTGGCCCGCCGTTCGGCCTACCTGGTGTTGTTGACGGAAAACCCCGGCGCCCTGCGGCGCTTGCTGACGCTGTGCGCGGCGAGCCCGTGGATTGCTGAGCAAATCACCCGTTTCCCGTTGCTGCTCGATGAGTTGCTCAACGAGGGGCGGCTGTTCAAGCCGCCCCTGGCGCCGGAGTTGGCCGCGGAGTTGCGTGAGCGCCTGACGCGCATTCCCGAGGATGACCTGGAGCAGCAAATGGAGGCGTTGCGGCATTTCAAGCTGGCGCACCGCTTGCGGGTGGCGGCTTCGGAAATCGCCGGCAGCCTGCCGCTGATGAAGGTCAGCGATTACCTGACCTGGCTGGCCGAGGCGATTCTCGAGCAAGTGCTGGCCCTGGCCTGGCGCCAGACGGCCGCCAAGCACGGCGTGCCATTGCGCACCGACGGCAGCCTGTGTGATCCGGGCTTCATTATTGTCGGTTATGGGAAAGTCGGCGGCCTGGAATTGGGGCATGGTTCCGACCTGGACCTGGTGTTCATCCACGATGGCGACCCGCAGGCGGAAACCGACGGCCCGAAACCCATCGATGGCGCGCAGTTCTTTACCCGGCTCGGTCAGCGGATCATTCACCTGCTGACGGCCCAGACCAACTCCGGGCAGCTGTATGAAGTGGACATGCGCCTGCGGCCTTCCGGGGCGTCGGGGCTGCTGGTCAGCTCCCTCGGGGCGTTTGCCCGTTACCAGGAGAACGAAGCCTGGACCTGGGAGCATCAGGCGCTGGTGCGAGCCCGTGTGCTGGTGGGCAGCCAGGATGTGGGCCAAGCGTTCGAGAAGGTCCGCGTCCAGATACTGGGACGCAAGCGTGACTTGCCGACGCTGCGCCAGGAAGTCAGCGAGATGCGTGCCAAGATGCGCGACAACCTTGGCAGCAAGGCCACCGCCGCCGGGACCGCGGCGAATGCCTTCGAGGCCACGGCGCCCTTCGACCTCAAGCAGGACGCCGGAGGTATCGTCGATATTGAATTTATGGTGCAATACGCGGCCCTGGCGTGGTCCCAAGAGCATCCATCGCTGGTGCGTTACACCGATAACATCCGCATCCTGGACGGGTTGCAAGAGCTCGGGTTGATGCCGGCCGAAGATGCCACGCTGTTGCGCGAAGCCTACAAAGCCTACCGCTCCGCCGCCCACCGCCAGGCCTTGCAGAAAGATGCCGGGGTGATCGCAGGCGACCAGTTCGTGGATGAGCGTCGGCAGGTATTGCGGATCTGGCGGGAGCTGGGGCTGAGCTGAAGCTTTAAATGTGGGAGCGAGCTTGCTCGCGATAGCGGAGTGTCAGGCGACATTGATGTTGGATGTGATGGCCTCTTCGCGAGCAAGCTCGCTCCCACAGTGGATTTGGGGTGCTGCACGGTATCAAACCTATGCAGGCCCCTTGTGGGAGCGAGCCTGCTCGCGATAGCGGAGTGTCAGGCGACATTGATGTTGGATGTGATGGCCTCTTCGCGAGCAAGCTCGCTCCCACAGTGGATTTGGGGTGCTGCACGGTATTGAAACCTATGCAGGCCCCTTGTGGGAGCGAGCTTGCTCGCGATAGCGGAATGTCAGGCGACATTGATGTCGGATGTGATGGCCTGATCGCGAGCAGGCTCGCTCCCACAGTGGATTTGGGGTGCTGCACGGTATTGAAACCTATGCAGGCCCCTTGTGGGAGCGAGCTTGCTCGCGATAGCGGAGTGTCAGGCGACATTGATGTTGGATGTGATGGCCTCTTCGCGAGCAAGCTCGCTCCCACAGTGGATTTGGGGTGCTGCACGGTATTGAAACCTATGCAGGCCCCTTGTGGGAGCGAGCTTGCTCGCGATAGCGGAGTGTCAGGCGACATTGATGTCGGATGTGATGGCCTGATCGCGAGCAAGCTCGCTCCCACAGTGGATTTGGGGTGCTGCACGGTACTTGAAGCCTATGCAGGCCCCTTGTGGGAGCGAGCTTGCTCGCGATAGCGGAATGTCAGGCGACATGGATGTTGAATGTTATGGCCCTATCCCGAGCAAGCTTGCTCCCACAGTTGTAGATTAGGGCAACAGGCAACGACCTAAGCCACAGTGATTCTCGAGGCGGGGAGGCGTAGGCCTCCCCGTATCGTTTTTGGAAAGCACATGAATATTCTGATCGTTGGGCCCAGTTGGGTCGGTGACATGGTAATGGCGCAGACACTGTTCCAGTGCCTGAAGCAGCGTCACCCGCAGTGCGAAATCGATGTCCTGGCCCCCGAGTGGAGCCGGCCGATCCTGGAGCGCATGCCCGAAGTGCGCAAGGCCTTGAGCTTCCCGCTCGGCCACGGCGTGCTGGAGCTGGCGACCCGTCGACGCATCGGCAAATCCCTGGCCGGTCAGTACGACCAGGCGATCCTGTTGCCCAATTCCTTGAAATCGGCGCTGGTGCCGTTCTTCGCCGGTATCCCCAAGCGCACCGGTTGGCGTGGCGAGTTTCGCTACGGCCTGCTCAACGACGTGCGCGCCCTGGATAAAGACCGTTACCCGCTGATGATCGAACGTTTCATGGCCCTGGCCTACGCGCCGGGAGCCGAGTTGCCCAAGCCGTACCCGCGGCCGAGCCTGCGGATCGACCCGGTGACCCGTGACGCGGCGCTGGCCAAGTTCGGCCTGAGCCTGGACCGTCCGGTGCTGGCCCTGTGTCCTGGGGCCGAGTTCGGTGAGTCCAAGCGCTGGCCGGCGGAGCATTACGCCCAGGTGGCCGAGGCGAAGATTCGCGACGGCTGGCAAGTCTGGCTGTTCGGCTCGAAAAAAGATCACCCCGTGGGCGAGGACATCCGCTCGCGGTTGATCCCGGGCCTTCGGGAAGAGTCGGTGAACCTCAGTGGCGACACGTCCCTGGCCGAGGCCATCGACCTGCTGTCCTGCGCCGATTCGGTGGTGTCCAACGACTCGGGCCTGATGCACGTGGCCGCAGCCCTTAACCGTCCCTTGGTGGCGGTCTACGGTTCCACCTCGCCAGGCTTCACGCCGCCGCTGGCCGACCAGGTCGAAGTCGTGCGCCTGGGCATCGAATGCAGCCCGTGTTTCGACCGCACCTGCCGTTTCGGCCATTACAATTGCCTGCGCCAGCTCATGCCACCGTCGGTGAACGAGGCCCTGGAGCGTTTGCAGGGCACACCCGTGGAGGTTCGGTAACTTGCGGGTATTGCTGATCAAGACCTCTTCGCTGGGGGATGTGGTCCACACCCTGCCGGCGCTGACCGATGCGGCGCGGGCGATTCCGGGCATCAAGTTCGATTGGGTGGTGGAAGAAGGCTTCGCCGAAATCCCCACCTGGCACCCGGCCGTGGGCAAGGTCATCCCGGTGGCGATCCGGCGCTGGCGCAAGAACCTCTGGCAAACCATCAAGAGCGGCGAATGGCGACGCTTCAAGCAGAGCGTGCGCGCCGAAAAATATGACTTGGTGATCGACGCCCAGGGCCTGCTGAAAAGCGCCTGGCTGACCCGTTACGTCAAGGCGCCAGTGGCCGGGTTGGATAAAAACTCGGCGCGTGAGCCCCTGGCGGCGCGCTTTTATTCCCGGCGCCTGGCGGTGGCCCGTGGTCAGCACGCGGTCGAGCGCGTGCGCCAGCTATTCGCCGTGGCGCTGGGGTATGACTTGCCGCAGACGCTGGGTAACTACGGCCTCGATGTCGACCGGCTGGTGGAGTTGCCACGCCCATACCCCTACGTGGTGTTCCTGCACGGCACCACCTGGGAGTCCAAGCATTGGCCCGAACTTTACTGGCGCCAGCTCACTGAGCGCATGGGGCAGTTCGGCGTGGTCGTCAAACTGCCGTGGGGCAACCCGGCCGAAAAGGCCCGGGCCGAACGCATCGCCAGCGGGCTGCGCAACGCCTTGGTACTGCCGAAGCTGAACCTTGGCGGCATGGGCAAGGTACTTGCCGGCGCCCAGGCCTGCGTGGCTGTGGACACCGGCCTCGGGCATCTGGCCGCGGCCCTGGACGTGCCGACCATTTCGCTGCTCGGCCCGACCAATCCGGTGCTGACCGGTGCCTATGGCAAGGGCCAGATTCACCTCGCCAGTGATTTCCCCTGCGCGCCGTGCATGCAGAAACACTGCACTTACCCGCCGACCGCCGAAGATGCCCGGCGGTTTGACCTGAAACGCGAGCAGCCCCTGTGCTTCACGCGTCTGAACCCCGAGCGTGTTGCCAGCCACCTGAGCACGTTATTGGCTGAGGAGCCGCGCTGATGCAATTGGCTTTTGTCCTTTACAAGTACTTCCCCTTCGGTGGCCTGCAGCGTGACTTCATGCGCATCGCCCTGGAATGCCAGCGACGCGGTCACCAGATCCGTGTCTACACGCTGATTTGGGAAGGTGACGTGCCGCCCGGCTTCGAGGTGCTGGTGGCGCCGGTCAAGGCGCTGTTCAATCATCGCCGCAACGAGAAACTCAGCGCGTGGATGGAGGCCGACCTGGCCAAGCGCCCGGTGGACCGTTTGATCGGCTTCAACAAAATGCCCGGCCTGGACGTGTACTACGCGGCCGACGGCTGTTTCGAAGACAAGGCGCAGAACCTGCGCAACTCGCTGTACCGGCGCTGGGGTCGCTACCGGCATTTCGCCGAGTACGAGCGGGCCGTGTTCGCCAAGGATGCAAAAACCGACGTACTGATGATTTCCGAGGTCCAGCAGCCGCTGTTCATCAAGCACTACGGCACACCGCTGGAACGCTTTCACCTGCTGCCACCGGGCATCGCCCAGGACCGCCGGCGGCCCGTCGATGCCGATCAGATCCGCGCCGCGTTCCGGGCCGAATTCGAGCTGGCCGACGACGACCTGCTGCTGGTACAGATCGGCTCGGGGTTCAAGACCAAGGGCGTGGATCGCAGCCTCAAGGCCCTGGCCGCGTTGCCAGCCGAGCTGCGAAAACGCACCCGGCTATTTGTAATTGGCCAGGACGACCCCAAGGTATTCCAACTGCAGAGCGCCGCGCTGGGTCTGGGCGACAACGTGCGGTTCCTCAAGGGCCGCAGCGACATCCCGCGTTTCCTGCTGGGCGCCGATCTGTTGATCCATCCGGCGTACAACGAGAACACCGGCACCGTACTGCTCGAAGCACTGGTGGCCGGGTTGCCGGTACTGGTCAGCGCGGTGTGTGGGTACGCCCATTACATCGCCGAGGCCGACAGTGGCCTGGTGTTGGATGAGCCGTTCGAACAAGCCCAGCTCAACGAATACCTGGGCCGCATGTTGAACGATGCCGATGCCCGGGCGGCCTGGAGCCGCAATGGTCTGGCCTTCGCCGAGACGGCCGACCTCTACAGCATGCCGCAGCACGCGGCCGATGTGATATTGGCGGAGCACGCACAATGAAGTTGATGCTGGCCGAACCGTTCAAGAGCCTTTGGGCCGGACGCGATGCGTTCACCGAAGTCGAAGCGCTCAAGGGCGAGGTCTATCGTGAACTGGAAGCCCGGCGCACCTTGCGCACGGAGGTGGACGGTCGCGGCTTTTTCGTGAAGATCCACCGTGGCATCGGTTGGGGCGAAATCTTCAAGAACCTGTTCACCGCCAAGCTGCCGGTCCTCGGCGCAGGGCAGGAGTGGAAGGCTATCCAGCGTTTGCAGGAAGCCGGCGTGCCGACCATGACCGCTGTCGCCTACGGCGAGAAGGGCAGCAACCCGGCGGACCAGCACTCGTTCATCATCACCGAAGAGCTGGCGCCGACCGTCAGCCTCGAAGATTTCAGCATCGACTGGGTCAAGCAGCCGCCACAACCGACGCTCAAGCGTGCGCTGATCGCCGAAGTGGCACGCATGACCGGCATGATGCACCGCGCCGGCGTCAATCATCGCGACTGCTATATCTGCCACTTTCTGCTGCACACCGACAAGCCGGTGACCCCTGGGGATTTCAAACTCTCGGTGATCGACCTGCACCGCGCCCAGACCCGTCCTGCCATCACCACTCGCTGGCGCAACAAGGACCTGGCGGCGCTGTATTTCTCGGCGCTGGACATCGGCCTGACCCGCCGCGACAAGCTGCGTTTTCTCAAGGGCTATTTCCAGCAGCCGCTGCGGCGGATCCTCGCCGAAGAGGCGTCGTTGCTGGCCTGGCTCGAAGGCAAGGCCAGCAAGCTGTATGCCCGAAAGCTGCGGTACGGGGACGCGCTCTGATGTCGGGTTGGAATCTGGAACCGGAGTACGTCGAGCTGGCGGAGGATTTTGGCAGCCTGGAAGCGGTGTTCGCGTTGCAAGGGGAGCGTTTGACCCGAGACCCGTTGTCGGAGGTGATCCGGGTGCAGCGCAACGGCGTGAACTATTACGTCAAGCGCTACGTTGGTGCCGGCAAAGGCTTGCGACGCTACCTGGGCAAGCCACGGGTCAAGTCCGAATGGCAGAACCTCAAGCGCTTCGCCAAATGGGGCATTCCCACCGCCGAAGTCGTGGGCTGGGGCTTGGAGCGAAACGGTGCGAGCTACGCCCGTGGCGCGCTGATCACCCGCGAACTGCCCCACACCGAAGACCTCTCGGCGCTCGCCGAGCGTCACGATTCGCGGCTGGCGGACCGTGCCTGGGTCGATCATGTCAGTCGGCAACTGGCCGGCTATACGCGGACCATGCACGACCACCGCTTCACCCATAACGATCTGAAGTGGCGCAACCTGCTGATCGACGACCGCTCGCAGCTGTTTCTGATCGACTGCCCGAACGGGGATTTCTGGCGTGGCTTCTGGCTCAAGTACCGCATCACCAAGGATTTGGCATGCCTGGACAAAGTGGCCAAATACCATTTGTCGGCCACGCAGCGCCTGCGCTTTTACCTGCAATACCGCCAGCGCGACCGGCTCGATGCGTGTGACAAGAAACGCATCCGTCACGTGGTGAGATTTTTCGAGGGGCGTGAATGACTGACTTTCTGGCCGCTGAAGACCAAGCGTTGTTGCAACGCCATGGCCTGGACAGCTTCGAGGCCTTGTGGGCGCGGCAACTGGATGCGGTGGACGAACCCAATACCTCGGGTGATGGCTGGAGCAGCGTATTCCGGCTGGAGCTGGACGGGCAGGGCTATTACCTCAAGCGCCAAAGCAATTACCTGACCCGGACCTGGTCCCACCCTTTTGGCGAGCCGAGTTTTTCCCGGGAGTTTCGCAACATCAGTCGTTATCGGCAGTTGGGGATTCCGGCCCTGCAAGCGGTGTTCTATGGCCAGCGCAAGGTGGAGGGCGAGGTGCGGGCGATCCTGCTGACCCGGGCCCTGGACGGCTGGGACGACCTGGACTCGCTGTTGCAACGCTGGCCGAGCCTGACGGCGACGCAGCGCACCACCGTCCTCGACGCCTGTGGGCTGTTGGCGCGGCGCCTGCACGGCATGCATCAGGTGCACGGTTGCTTCTATCCCAAGCACATCTTCCTGCAAGCCACCGCCGACGGTTATCAAGCGCAATTGATCGACTTGGAGAAGACTCGGCCGCTGCTGTTTGGTCAGCGTGACCGGGTCAAGGACCTGGAGCCGCTGTTGCGGCGCGCCTCCATCTGGAGTGATGCCGATGTACGCCAGCTGTTGTCTGCCTACCTGGCCCAACCGTTCGATGCCGGGCTGGTCGACAGCTGGATGGAGCGCCTGAGCGCCCGGCGCAGCCACAAGGGAGCCCGTTGATGCATTTGTCCGAATTGAAGAATGCCGGCCGCAGCCCCAGCCTGCCATTGAGCCTGGAACTGGCCGACGCCGCCGGCCCGGCGCGATTGCAGCTGCTTTCTCTGTTGCGGGTGTTGCCGGGGCAGCGCTATGTCGGGGCGGGCATCTGGCGTGGTCGGCCGGTGCTGGCCAAATTGTTGGTGGGCAACAAGGCCGCCCGGCACTTCCAGCGGGAACTGCAAGGCGTGCGCTTGCTGGCGGAGCAAGGGCTGACGACGCCGCTGTTGCTCGCCGATGGCTTGAACGAGGCTGAAGGCGGCTGGTTGTTGTTCGAATTGCTCGAAGGCGCCGAGAGCCTGGGGGAGGCCTGGCAACGGGTCGAACACCTGCCCTTGCTGGCCGACGAACAGACGGCGGTGCTGGCCGAAGCCCTGGGCGCCATTGCGCAACTGCACGGCAAAGGCCTGTGGCAGGAAGACCTGCACCTGGACAATCTGCTGCGCCACGACGGCAAGCTCTACTTGATCGACGGTGCCGGCATCCGCGCTGAAACCCCGGGGCAACCGTTGTCGCGGCAGAAAGTCCTGGAAAACCTGGGGGTGTTTTTCGCCCAGCTTCCCAAAGCTCTCCAGCCGTTCAATGAAGAGCTGTTGGTGTATTACCTGTTGGGCAACGCCGAACACGCGCTGCCCATGGAAGCGCTGCAAAAGCAGATCGACAAGGTGCAGGCCTGGCGCCTGAAGGACTTCCTCGAGAAAGTCGGGCGCGAGTGCAGCCTGTTCAGCGTGCAGCGCGGGGCGTTCGGCTTGCGGGCGATCCGTCGGGAGGAAGAAGCGGCCATGACGCCGGTGCTGGAGCAGGCTGATGCGCTGCTCGATCAGGGCCATCTGTACAAGACCGGCGGCGCAGCCAGTGTCGGCAAAGTCGAGGCGAACGGTCGCACCTTGGTGATCAAGCGCTACAACATCAAGAACTTCGCCCACTGGCTCAAGCGCTTCTGGCGCCCGAGCCGCGCTTGGCATTCCTGGCGCGAAGGCCATCGCCTGGCCTTCCTCGGCATTGCCACGCCCAAGCCACTGGCCTTGCTGGAAAAACGTTTTTTGTGGCTGCGCCGCGGCGCCTACCTGGTCACCGAACACCTGGCGGGGCCGGACATCATCGAGCGCTTCGGCCCTTACGTGCAGAGCGGTGAAGCCCCCGAAGCCGAGTTGCTGGCGCTGGATCGCTTGTTCGCCGACCTGATCCGCGAGCGCATCAGCCATGGCGACTTCAAGGGCCACAACCTGTTCTGGCAGCACGACCGCTGGGCGCTGATCGACCTCGATTCCATGTGCCAACACCGCACCCAGGCCAGCTTCGCCCCGGCGTATGCGCGGGATCGGGCACGGTTCATGCGCAACTGGCCTGAGGGCAGCGCGTTGTATCGAGTGATCGATCAGCGGCTGCCACAGAGGCTCGAGGGGTGAAACTTGAGTAAGGGGGCAGGAAGATTGAACGCATGTATCTGTTCCAGGATTGACTGGCTCCGCAAGCGCTGATTTATTCGAGCGGCAAGACCTGATGTCCATACCGATATGCGCCGGTATATAGGTTTGATTATCGAATAAATCAGCGAGTTGCAGGGTTTAAAGATCTACTGTAAAGGCATAGTAGCCATTGCCTTCATCTCGTTGAGTCAATTTCTGATAGGGGCTATTGGGATCCCACTGAACAGTTTTTACGTCATAGCCAGTAAGTTGTACCCAGAGATTGTAGTAGCCTGCTTTTATTCTTACGGTCCCGTCCCCCTGCTGTTGAACTTCAAAACTTATCGATCCGCTGCCGTCGGTAGCGCTCTTTGACGTCATTATGCTCCCGTCGCCTACGGTAGTCAGTACAAAGCCGTCCGGATTTATGAGGTGATGAGAACCGTCGGCTGAGGGCTCCAGCCTGAGTTGCTGGGCCGCATGGCCGGGTTCATAGGCGCGGGACTCGGTTCCATTACCGCCAATTGTTATCGCGTATGTGGTCATGGTGGGTTTCCTGTGGTGTTTGAAGTATCGCACTCCCGATTTTCACTGTTTCCTGAGCCTGCTCAACTGTCATTCTTTACAGTGGCGATAGGCGGTTATTTGATTTTTATAATGACTGGCTTTTGCCGGTATTCTATTTGGCTATTGACTCTTTAACGCGCCATGAGCGCTCGCTTGGTATGTTGCGAGACGCCTCATTGTTCGGCGCACCGGACGATAGCGTTTCGCAGCGAATGATGGGCAAGGGTTCGGTATAGGAAAAGGTATAAATGTTCGAGCGCAAACCCCACAGTTTCGGAGGGCGAAAGGAGCACGATTGAGTGCCGGGTTGTTTTTTATTCTTTAAACATGGAACTCGAATGAGGCTCACCGAGGCCAGGACGTCGACCGCAAATCCCAGGCCAGCACTCCGCTTGCAGGGATCATGTTGGTGGTCCGCAGCTGTCAATGTACATATGTCGTAAGTCGCCACGAAGCTTGCGTCTCACCGCTAGAGGTTTGAGGCGGCTTTTAAGTTATAATCGCCCCCTTTGGCTGCCCCGCGCCCTGGCGCGCGGCACATCAACTTTTTCGAGGCGCTTGTCGCCCGTATGCAGACATAAGAGGCTAGACCCTGTGGCATTGACGATTCTTGGCCTGTCCGGCGCCCTTAGCCATGATCCTTCCGCAGCGCTGTACATAGACGGCAAGCTGATCGCGGCGGCCGAGGAAGAGCGCTTCGTACGCGATAAACATGCAAAGAACCGCATGCCCTACGAGTCGGCAAAGTTCTGCCTGGAACAAGCCGGCATCAAGCCTTCCGACGTCGATGTGGTGGCGATTCCGTTCGCCCCGATCAGCCTGTTCGGCGAAGCGCGCTGGCACTACGCCAAGCGTTACTGGTACGCGCCGGATCGGGCTCTCGATGCGATCCTGATGGGCAACCGTCGCTACAAGCGCTATCGCCGCAAGATCGTCTGGTGCCTGGAGCAACTGGGCTTCGATCCGAAGAAAATCAAGATCGAGCCGGTCGAGCACCACCTGGCCCACGCCTCCAGTGCCTACCACTGCTCGGGCTTCCAGGAAAAAACCGCGATCCTGGGCATCGACGGCAAGGGCGAGTACGCCACGACCTTCTTCGGCTACGGCGAAAACGGCAAGATCCACAAGATCAAGGAATTCTTCGACCCGGACTCCCTGGGCGGCCTGTACGGCGCGATCACCGAGTTCCTCGGTTTTGAAATGCTCGATGGCGAATTCAAGGTCATGGGCATGGCGCCCTACGGCGATGCCACCAAGTACGATTTCTCGCGCCTGGCCTCGTTCGAAAACGGCGAGCTGGTGATCAATACCGACTACGCCAACGTGATTGGCCTGCGCCGCTATAAAGAGAAGGGCAAGGGCTTCTATTTCTCGCCGAAGCTGATCGAATGGCTCGGCCCGAAACGCGAAGGCGACATCGCCGACGAGCCGTACATCCACTACGCGGCGAGCATGCAGGCGCTGTTCGAGAAGCTCGCGCTGCAAATGATCGACCACTACCTGGGCGACGTGCTCAAGGAAACCGGCAAGCTGGCCTTCGCCGGTGGTTGTGCGTTGAACGTCAAGCTGAACCAGAAGATCATCGCCCGTGACGACGTCAAGGAGCTGTTCGTGCAACCGGCTTCCGGTGACGCCGGTACGGCGGTGGGTGCGGCGGCGTATGTGTCCCACGCCCGTGGCGTGCCGGTGGAGAAGATGGAACACGTCTACCTCGGCCCGGCCTACAGCAACGAAGACGTGATCGCCGCGTGCGCCCGTCATCCGAGCAAGCCTGCCTGGCGCAAGATCGACAACACCCCCGAGCGCATTGCCAAGATCATGGTCGACGGTAACCCGGTGGCCTGGTTCCAGGGCCGCATGGAGTTTGGCCCGCGTGCCTTGGGCGGTCGCTCGATCATCGGGTGCCCAAGCGCCAGCGGCGTGGCTGATCGGATCAACGAACAGATCAAGTTCCGCGAGCGCTGGAGGCCTTTCTGCCCGTCGATGCTCGACACCGTTGCGCCGCAGATGATCAAGGTCGATCACCCGGCACCGTTCATGACCTTCACCTTCGAAGTGGCCGAAGAATGGAAAACCCGCGTGCCGGAAGTCGTCCATGAAGACGGCACCTCCCGGGCCCAGGTGCTCAAGCGCGAATACAACCCGCGCTACTACGACATGATGAAGGCCCTGGAAGTGTTGACCGGCAACGGCGTGTCGCTGAACACCTCGCTCAACCGTCGTGGCGAACCGATGATCTGCTCGCCGACCGACGCGCTGAACATGTTCTTCGGTTCCGACCTGCAGTACCTGATCATGGAAGACATCCTGGTGGTCAAAGACGGCGTGGACGCTTATGACACGCTCGGCTGAGCGACATGTGCTGCAGTTCTGCCACGGTTATGACGGGCCGTTCCTGGACTGCGCCCGTCAGTACGCCAGCTTGTTCGCAGGCACCGGCTATCGCGTGACCACAGTGTTCCTCACCGGGGCGGCCGATGCCGAAGTCGCTGCCGCCTGTGCCTCGGACGAGGTGCTGTTCATGGAATACAGCTCCAGCGCCATTCGTGGCCTGAAGCTGGGCGCCATCGGCGATCTGCGCAAGATCGCCGCCTCGCGCAATTTCAGTTTCTGCATTGCCCATCGCTTCAAGCCGATCTACATCGCCCTGCTGGGTACTCGCTTGCCGGTGATTGGCGTGCACCATGCCTTCGGGGACTACCAGCGGCGCACTCGCCGGTTGTTCGCCCACGTTTACCGCAAGCGCCTGAGCCTGCTCGGGGTTTCCGATGCGGTACGTGACGACATGCGCCGCTGCCTGCCGAAATGGCCGGCTGCCCGGATCCAGACCCTCTACAACCGCATCGACCTTGATGCCGTCCAGGCCAGCCTGGTCTCCCGGGAGGAGGCGCGGCATACGCTGGGGCTGGATACGGACACCTGGATTGTCGGCAATGTCGGCCGTCTGCACCCGGACAAGGACCAGGCCACACTGTTGCGCGGCTTTGCCGCAGCGCTGGGGCATCTGCCGGTCAACAGCCAGTTGGCAATTCTCGGCAAGGGCCGTCTGGAGCAGGACCTCAAGGCACTGGCCCGAGAGCTGGGCATTGCTGATCGTGTGCTGTTCCTCGGCCAGGTGCCCGAAGCGCGCCGTTATTTCCGTGCTTTTGATGTGTTCGCCCTGAGCTCCGACCATGAACCGTTCGGCATGGTGCTGCTCGAGGCCATGGCCGCCGGCGTACCGTTGCTGGCCACGGCCTGCGGTGGTGCCAAGGAGGTGGTCGAAGGCGTTGGCATCCTGTTTCCGCTGGGCGACGCCGAGCACATGGCCCAGGGGCTGCAGCACCTGGCGGCCATGGACGATCTGCAGCGTCGCCAATGCGCCGAGCTGATGCTCGATCGCTTGCGCGAACGTTTTTCGGATCGCGCCGTACGCGAGGCATTCTGGCGTTTGCCCCAAGTCACCGAACTGGCGCCGAGGTCCTGATGCTCAACCGATTCCAAGGCTGGCGCGAGCGCGGCTGGACCGCCGTCGATGCGTCGATTTATGCCCAGGCCTGGCAGCGTTTTGGCGGCAGCGTGGCCACTCATCCCCTGGTGGTCGAGCGCCTGGCGGCCCTGGCCGGGATTCCCGTGCGTTACCTGGCGTTCGAGCAGGGCGGTGAGCTCAAGGCGGCCATACCGACCTGGGGCCGCGACCTGGCGCTGTCCAAAGACGTGCTCAAGCGCAGCGGCAAGAAGGGCTTGTTCGACCTGGGCAATGCCGAGCTGATCCTGCCGGCGGCGCCCGACGCGCAAGCGCCGTTGCGTCATCGTGGACGTTACCTGTCGGCCCTCAACGAGGGGCGCTTCAGCGGCTTGAAGTTGCAGCAGGAACAACTGGCCATGGCCCGCACGCCGGAAGAGCTGTCCAAGAAGTTTCGCTACAACCAGCGCCGTGAACTGCGTTTGCTGGAAGAGGCGGGCGGGGTGGTGCGGCCGGTCGGCGAGTTTTCCAGCGCCGAGCTGGCCTCGATCTACTGCGACCTGTTCCTGCGTCGCTGGGGCTTTGCGGCCACCGGTGCCGAGCGCATGGGCGAGGTGATCGAGCTGCTGCGCGAATGGCTGATCGGCTCGGTGATCTTTCTCAACGATGCGCCGATTGCAATCCAACTGGTGTATCGCGTCGAAGCGCCCGAGTGGATCAGCGTCGAGTACATCAACGGTGGCGTCGACCCGCAGACCCGCGAATTCAGCCCCGGCAGCGTGTTGAGCTTCCTCAACACCCAAAGCGCCTGGGAGCACGCCCGTGCCGCCGGCAAGCCGTTGCGTTTTTCATTCGGTCGGGCGGACCGGGAATACAAGGACCGTTGGTGCAACCCCGTGCCGGTGTTTACCGTATGAACCCACCCATGAGTCGCAAGCAACAGTTACTCAAGCGCCACCGTCGCAACAAGCGCGTGGGGTTGTTACTTGCCCTTGTGGTGTTGGTGTCGCTGGGCGTCGGGGTGGCCTGGTGGCTGCCCCTGGTACTGGCGGTGCTGGGCTGGATCGCCCACGAAGCGTGGTTCGCCGATCACCTGTTCTATTCGCCCCGGGACGATTACCAATACAGCTTCCCGCCGTTCACCCAGCAACCCAAGGTGCATTTGAATGCCGGGCGGCTTCGGTTGGACGAAGGCGTGATTCTGGATGATGGCGCGACGCTGATCCTCGCACTGCGGATCAAGAGCACCTGGCTGGGACGTTTCATCGACCCGCTCGTCGAGTTGTCGGGGGGTGAAAGGGACCTGCAAACCTTCGAGCGCGGGGTCAATGGCCTGCGCTATCTCAACCTCAGCGAGCAGGGCCCGGCGTTGTCCCGGGGCGAGCTGCGCCTGCGCGGGCGTCATTGCCGTTTGCTGGGCGAGCCGACGCTGTGGTCCTTCACGCCGCCACCAGTGCAACATCAGCGGGTGATGGTCATCGCTCCCCACGCCGATGATGCTGAGCTGGCCGCCTACGGTTTGTACAGCCAGGCTGACGAGGCCTGGATCGTGACGCTGACAGCGGGTGAAATCGAGGCCGGGCATTATCGGAAGATGGGCCTGGACAGCGTCGAAGCCGCGCGACTCAAGGGCCGTTTGCGAGCCTGGGACAGCATTGCCGTACCCCGCTGGGCCGGCGTGCCTCAAGCGCACTGTGTGCAGTTGGGTTACTTCTGCCTGCAACTGGCGGCGATGCAGGCCGCGCCGAGCCAGCCCCAGGGCTCTCGCGAGGCGGGGCTGAGCGATACCCGGCTGTTCCGCCAGTTGAACCCGTTCGCCCTGCCCGGCGATGACGACGGCGCGCCAACCTGGAACAACCTGCTGGCGGACCTGCGCGTGCTGCTGCTCAAGGCGCGCCCCGAAGTCATTGTATTGCCACACCCGACCCTTGATCCGCACCCCGATCATCTCTGCGCCCATCATGCCGTCCTGCAAGCCCTCGAAGGCCTGGAGTGGCAACCGACCACGCTGTTGGGCTATGCCAATCACCTGCACGACAATGACCGCTGGCCCATGGGTGATGCGGGTGCGGGTATTGCGTTGCCGCCGTGTTTCGAGCCGGCCCTGCCGATGCAGCCTGTCAGCCTGCCGCTGGCCTTGCCTGGGCAACGCGACAAGGCCATGGCGCTGGGCATGATGCATGACCTGCAACCGCGCGCGCCGTTCAAGCGCCGTCTGCGCCGTGGCATCCAGCGTCTGCTGGCGGGGCGCTCGGGCTCGGTGTATGGCGAGAACGAATTTTTTCGCAAGGCTGTGCGTCGCCATGAACTGTTCTGGCGGCTGTAGAGGCCCAAGGCGGGGCATCTTTGCGCTACGGCGCAAACCGGCCTCCGGTTATTTATCAAGTCGTTCGGTGCCGCAAGGAAAACGATGAAAGTTCTGTTTCTGGTGCAGAAAGAACAGCGGGCCATCCTGGACCGACTCTACGAAGGCGTGGCCGCTCATTGCGAGTGCGACCTGCGCTGGCTCGACAGCAAGGAACAACGCAACCTGCGGGGGTATTTCCGCCAGCATGTGGACGTATCGCGCTATGACCGGATCATATTTTTCCTGCGTTTCAAGCAGGAAATTCGTCAGGCCGGCTTCATCCGCACGATCCCCAACCTGGTGATCCTCGAGCACGATGCCTACCAGAATTACATTCCGTGCAAATACACCGGAAAATTCAGCGCGCATTACCGTCGCCTGCCGTGGGTACGGGTGATCAGTTCCGGCTTCGTGGTGACCGAACGTCTGCGTGGCGAAGGTTTCGATGCGGTATTCGTGCCCAAGGGCTACGATCAGTCGTTGTTGCAGGATCAGGGGCGTGAACGGGATATCGAGTTGGCCTTCGTCGGCAGCACCAACAGTGTGGCCTATAGTGGGCGCAAGGCGCTGCTGGATGAGCTTGGCCAGGTTGAGCCTCTGGTCGTGACCCGGACCAAGTCCGGCGAAGAGTATTGCGAGACCCTCAACCGTATCCGCTTTTTCGTCAGTGCCGACGTGGGCATGGGCGAATTCATGATCAAGAATTTCGAAGCCATGGCCTGCGGCTGTGTGCTGCTGGCGTTCGATCAGGGCATCGAAGAGGCGCGGGCGCTGGGGTTGCAGGACATGCATAACGTGGTGTTGTACCGTGACATCCCGCAACTCCAGGAAAAGCTTTCCCGGCTGCGCGCCGACCCCGAGCTGGCGCGCAATGTGGCGCACAACGGCCAGAAGCTGGCGCTGGAACAGTTCAGTTTCGCGCGCATTGGGCAGAAAATCGTTGAAGCATTGGCGCCGCCGCTGCGGCCTCGTGCCCCGTTGAGTCTGCTGGAGACATTGCGCCTGAAGCTGGGCGTTTGATACGAACCGTTGAGCCATCCGGTGTTCAGATGGCGTTTGACTAAATGGTATTTCAGTGCAGTTTTCCGACGATAGTGACATTACCCTGGTGGTAACCAGTTGCGGCCGGCTCGATCTGCTCAAGCAGACCCTGGAGAGCTTCGACCGTTTCAATACCGCGCCGATCCGTGAGGTCTTCATTACCGAAGATGCCGGCGACGAAGGCGTGCATGCCGTCATTCCCGCTCACTGGAAGGACCGCACGACGGCCTTCGTCAATCGACCGAAGCTGGGGCAACTGGCTTCGATCGACCTGGCGTACGAGCATGTCAAGACGGCTTACATCTTTCATTGTGAGGATGACTGGGCGTTCTATCGTCCGGCGTTCGTGGAAGATTCGCGCACGATCCTGGAGCAGCGACCGGATGTTCTTCAGGTGTGGTTGCGCAACTATGTCTACGATTTGTGCGTACACAGTCCCTACATCCGCCTGGGCGAGCGTGAAGTCATTGGCGGCGTGCCCTGTTATCCATTGATTTCAGACAAGGCCGAATGGCAAAGCTTCTCGCTCAATCCTGGCCTGCGGCGGTTGAAGGAGTATCGGCTTTGTGCCCCTTTCGCCGGTTTCGGCGGTGAAAAAGCCTTGTCGCTTCGTTATGCCCAACTGAACTTGACGGCGGTCACGCTCGAAGGGGATGCTGTTTTGCATACCGGATTCGGGGTCCATGTGGAAGTGCCCGTGGAGCGCCAGCGCAAGGCTCGCCGCAAGCGCCGCGAGCAGATCAAGTTGTCCTTGGTTCTCTTGCTCGGAGTCTGTATTGGCTGGCTTATCAACTACTGAATGCCGCGAAGCATGAATCCTGGTCCGCGATAAAAGGTTTGCTGCTCGATGAGCATTATCAATGTCATGTGGGCGGGCGGTGCACCGTTCGCTTCGGTACACAAGGTCCATAATCAGATTCTCTCGCGGATGGAACCAGCGATGCCTGTCAAGACATGGCTCTTGCAGGGGACGGCGGCTGCCTGCCAGATCGATGTCGGGGCGACGCTTGAGTGGAATATGACATCGGCCCGGCTCAAGGGCCGACACGTCTGGCGCCTGCTCAAACCCCTGATGCGCAGTCGTTTCCGTCAGGCGTTGCTCGACAGCGATGCGCGGGTGGTATTGCTCGATGGCATCGGCGTGGCCCGTACCTTGTTGCCGGTCCTCAAGGCTATGCCGCAGATCCGCGTGGTGGTGATTTTCCATGGTGCGACACGCCTCAACCCTTCGGGTCGCGAACTGTTGCGCGGCTTCCCTGCCTCCCGCCTGACCCTGGCAGCGGTATCCCAGACCCTGGCGACATCGCTTCAGGACGAGTTGGGCATGCAGGTCGCTGCGCTGCGTAGCGCGTTCGATCCGGCGCAATTCCAGGCCGCGCTGTTGCCTCGCGAAGCGGCACGTGCCCGACTGGGTTTGCCTGGCCCGCAGATGCGCATATTTGGCGCGGTGGGACGGCTGGTGGACAGCAAGGGGTTCGCCTGTCTGTTGGAGGCCTTTGGCCGGGTAGCGGCCCACCATCCCGATTGGCGCCTGGTGATTGTCGGCGAGGGGCCGAGGCGCGAAGCGCTGCAAGCGCGGATCGCCCGGCCGGACCTGGTCGGCAAGATCTTGCTGGTCGGGCATCTGGAGGATGTGGCGACACTCTATCGGGCATTTGACTGGGTGTTGATCCCGTCCCTGGACGAGGGCCTTGGGCTGACTCTCCAGGAGGCTGTCCTGGCTCGTGTCCCGGTGCTGGCCAGCGAACTTGCGGTCTTTCGTGAACAGTTGGGCGACACCGGCTGGTATGCGATGCCCAACGACGAAAGCGGTTGGAGCGAGGCGATCGAACGAGCGGCGCAGGCTTCGGCCGATACGGTCGCCGCGGCCCAGTACCGGGCACTGGCCCCTGACGAGGCCTGGTCGAGCTTCAGCCAGGTCGCGCGGCAGTTGATCTCAGGCAGCCAGTAGGGCGTTCTCCAATGCTTGCATCGGAAAGCTCTCGTTCAGGTTCTCTCGGGCAATATAACGAGCGAAATGCTGCAAGTTGCGACGTGCCAGGTAGCGTGGCAGCGGCGAACGCAGGAAGCGCATGTCGGCCACATCGATCAGCCCCAGTTGGTTTTCAGGCGTGACTACGATGTTGCCCAGGTGCAGCGAGCGAAAATAAATACCGCTGGCATGCAGGCTGCGGATCAACTCGACAAGTGCTGGAAGGGTATGCTGCCAGCTGAAATTTTCCTGATTCGATAATTGACGCAGGGTTTTACCGGGAAGCGGTCGATACAGTACGGCGGTCATGCCGGGTTTTTGCAGTTTGTAGAGGGCCAGCACTTGGAGGGTCGGTACGCCGAGTTTCTGCAGGCGGGCCGCATTATTGATGAATCGCGTTGAATAAGGCCTTAGCAGGGCCGAAGAAAACAGCCGCTTGCGGCGAAACAGCTTGAGGATATTCCCATCCTGCAACAGATAGACTTTTGGGCCGTAGCTGTCGGCCTCCAGAATGCTGGCGCCTTCAATCAATTGATTCAAAGCGGCTTGGGGAAGCCGTGAGGATTGCATCGTAGGGAAACCTTGTTGAAAGAACCGGTGCCGTGGCGGGCCATGATGCCCAAAAGTTTTTGTTTTCACCATGCCGGTTTGGCTGGTAGACCGTTTAGGAGCGTTAGATGCAGGCAACACGTTGGGCACAGGGCTGGATGGCCTTTGGCTTGTTATGGTTTTTGCTGGCGATAGCCCTGGCACCGACCAACAAGATTTATCAACAAGGGTTGGTTGCATTTGTCTGGCTGCCGGTGATCGTCTTTGCCTGGCCGGCCCGTCATCGGCTGGCAGAGTTATGGCGTGCCCAGCGCGTGATCTACACGGCGTTGCTGGCGCTGATGGCCTGGGCCCTGGTGACACTGGCCTGGGCCGAAGTGGCAGAGCCTGCCCGCGAAGCCAAGCGATTGATCTACATCCTGGCGTTCCTGTTGTTTTTCCCGATTTTTGCCAACGGCCAACCCGAACGCGTGATTCGCGTCATGCAATGGGGTGGCCTGGGGCTTGCGCTGACGGCCTTGATGGCCATCATCCATTTCTACGGGTATACGAACCATCCCTGGAATGCGCGCCTGCAAGGGCTGGGGGAGTTGTCCCATCCCATCCTCGGCGGCTATGTGATCGGGTTGGCGGCGATCTGGATGTTGCATTGGATGCCGCGTCATATGGGGCTGCAAGTGCTTTGGGTCGTGGCCTTGGGGCTGTTGGGGATATTCGTGGTGGCGAGCCAGAGTCGCGGCGCTGCGCTGGCCTTGCTGCTCAGCGTGTTGGCCATGCCGCTCTATTGTCGGGACCAGCGGGTCCGGATTATCGCCGCCACGACCCTGGTGCTGGCCATGCTGACCTTCTGGTTGCTCGAGCCGCTGGTCATGGCGCGCGGTGCTTCCTATCGGCCCGAGATTTTCATGTCGAGCCTGCACATGATTGCCGAACGCCCATGGGGTGGTCTTGGCGTGGCGGCCGACTATCGGGTTATCAGCCACGGCCTCAAGTTCGATCACGCCCACAATCTGTTCAGCCATGTCGCCATTCAACTCGGGCTGCCGGGGCTGCTGCTGTGGTGCATTGTCTGGTTCGGGGTGTTGCGCGAAGCCTGGCGTGCCCGGGAAAGCCTGCTGGGTCGGGGCGTGCTCGGCATGTGGGTGTTTTCGTTCCTGGCAATGCAGTTCGATGCCGCGAGCCTGACCGGAACCCCTCGCGCCGAATGGTTCATTACCTGGCTGCCAATTGGCCTGGCCAGCGTTTTGACCTGGGCGCAGGCCAATGCCGGTGGCTGTGATAAAATTCCGCGTTCTTCCTAACCAGTGAGCCCGACGATGAGTGACGCACCGCCCAAAGCGGAACAGGATTCCAGCCTGAAGATCTATTTTCGGTTGCTGGGATACGTCAAACCCTACGCGGGCATTTTTCTGCTGAGTATCCTGGGTTTCGTGATATTTGCTTCGACCCAGCCCATGCTGGCCGGGATTCTCAAATATTTCGTCGACGGCTTGAGCAACCCCGATGCGGTGCTCTTTCCCAACGTGCCGTACCTCAAAGACTTGAAACTGCTGATGGCGGTGCCGCTGCTGATCATTCTGATCGCTGCCTGGCAGGGCCTGGGGTCGTTCCTGGGCAACTATTACCTGGCCAGGGTTTCCCTGGGGCTGGTGCATGACCTGCGGGTCGAGTTGTTCAAGAAGTTGCTGGTGCTGCCTAATCGCTACTTCGACACCCACAACTCCGGCCATCTGATCTCCCGAATCACCTTCAACGTGACCATGGTCACCGGTGCGGCCACCGATGCCATCAAGGTGGTGATCCGCGAAGGTCTCACCGTGGTGTTCCTCTTCGCCTACCTGGTGTGGATGAACTGGAAGCTGACCCTGGTGATGTTGGCGATCCTGCCGCTGATCGCGGTCATGGTCAGCAGTACCAGCAAGAAATTCCGCAAGCAGAGCAAAAAGATCCAGGTGGCCATGGGCGACGTGACTCACGTTGCCTCCGAGACCATCCAGGGCTACCGCGTGGTGCGCAGCTTCGGCGGCGAGGCCTATGAAGAGCAGCGCTTTACCAGCGCCAGCCAGGGCAACACCGACAAGCAATTGCGCATGACGCGTACCGGCGCGGTCTATACGCCGATGCTGCAACTGGTGATCTACACCGCCATGGCGGCCCTGATGTTCCTGGTGCTGTTCCTGCGCGGTGACGCGACGGCCGGTGACCTGGTGGCCTACATCACGGCTGCCGGCTTGCTGCCCAAGCCGATTCGCCAACTCTCGGAAGTCAGCTCCACCATCCAGAAAGGCGTGGCCGGTGCCGAGAGCATCTTCGAGCAACTGGACGTCGAGCCGGAGGTCGACGGGGGGACGGTCGAGCAGGAACGGGTCAGCGGTCGTCTCGACGTGCGCAACCTGAGTTTCACCTACCCCGGTGCTGACCGCGAGGTGCTCAAGGACATCAGCTTCAGCGCGGCGCCCGGGCAGATGATTGCGCTGGTGGGGCGTTCGGGCAGCGGCAAGTCGACCCTGGCGAGCCTTATCCCGCGCTTCTATCACCACGAGGTCGGCCAGATCCTGCTCGATGACGTGGAAATCGAAGACTACCGCCTGCGTAACCTGCGTCGTCATGTCGCCCAGGTGACCCAGCATGTCACCCTGTTCAACGACACGGTGGCCAACAATATCGCCTACGGCGACCTGGCCGGTGCGCCACGGGCCGACATTGAGAAGGCGGCCCGGGATGCCTATGCGATGGACTTCATCGAGCAGTTGCCCAATGGCCTCGACACCGAGGTGGGCGAAAACGGCGTGCTGTTGTCCGGCGGCCAACGCCAGCGCCTGGCCATTGCCAGGGCATTGTTGAAGAACGCGCCGCTGCTGATCCTCGACGAGGCCACCTCGGCGCTGGACACCGAATCCGAGCGGCATATCCAGGCTGCGCTGGACCAGGTGATGAAAGGCCGTACGACCCTGGTCATCGCCCACCGTTTGTCGACCATCGAAAAGGCCGACCTGATCCTGGTGATGGACCAGGGCCGGATCGTCGAACGAGGGACCCATGGCGAGCTCTTGGCGCAGAACGGCTACTACGCGCGCCTTCATGCCATGGGGCTGGACGCTCCCGCCCAGAATATCGCCTGAGTTCCAGGCCCCAGGCTATGAGCCGGCCTGTTTCTCTCGGCCGGCTTCGCTCCCACAAGTCCGGTGTTGGACACACATGTTGCATGCACCTCAGAACCAATGTGGGAGCGAGCTTGCTCGCGAAGGCGGTGTGTCTGCGCCGATGGTATTGAATGTGTCGATGCCATCGCGAGCCCGCTCGCTCCCACTGAGTTTGTATCGAAAACTTTACCTGCGTTGACCAATCCACAATAAATCCGCGATTCGTGACTGCTAAGGTTTGGCTCCAGGACTTTCCTGAACCAACTCCAGTCATCGAGGGGGGGCATCCCTCCCGCGCGGGTGTTTGAATGCTGCAACGCTATCTCTGGAAGCTGCTGCCCAAGTCGCAGCGCTCCTTTCTGTTGGGGCGCCTGTCGGTTGTCGACCGACAGGTCGTGAACAAGTCGATGTCGGCCAATTGCCGTTTTCCCGAGGCGTTTGCCCAACGCGCCTGTCTGTTCATCCATGTGCCCAAATGCGCCGGCAGCAGTGTTTGCGTGGGGCTTTTCGATGGCTATAGCCCGGGCCACCTGCCGCTGTATTGGTACGAAGAGCAGTTTGCGCAGCAGTACGCCGCCAGTTTCAAATTTGCCTTTGTTCGCGATCCGCTGGAGCGCGCGTATTCGGCCTATGCTTTCCTGCGGGGCAATACGTTGGGCGCGCGCGATCAGGCGGCGCAGAAGATGGTGGGCCAATACCGCGACTTCGATGATTTCGTCGCGCGATGGCTGCACCCGGAGAACATTACCCGGCAATTGCATTTCGCCGCCCAGACGGATTTCCTCATCGATTCCCTCGGCCACCTGGCGATGGACTTCATCGGCTACCAGGAATATCTGGACCGGGACTATCAGCGAGTGTGCGAACACCTGGGAGTGGTCGCGAGGTTGCCCCATGTGAACCACAGCTGGCAGCGTGCCACGGTGCCGGTCAGAGACATTTGCTCAGTGCGGACCCGTCGACTGGTGCGGCGGGTGTACCAACGTGATTACGAGATGCTTGGTTATGAATGAAACGTCAAACGTATCGATGCAGCAGGCGCAGATTCGTCCTTATGCACAGGCGCTCACGCCGGCGGATCGGGCGGCCATCAAGGCCCAGCGGCCGCGCTGCATCTGGCTGACAGGATTATCGGGGGCGGGCAAGTCGACCCTGGCCAATGCCTTGGAAGTGCAGCTCAACCAGCAGGGCTTGCACACCTCCCTGCTCGATGGCGACAACCTGCGCCAGGGGTTGTGCCGGGGCCTGGGCATGGATGCCGAGTCCCGCAAGGAAAATATCCGCCGTATCGCCGAGGTCGCGCGCCTGATGGTCGATGCCGGCCTGATCGTCATCGTTGCGGCCATCTCACCGTTTCGTGCCGACCGGGAAGCTGCCAGGCAGTTGTTTCCCGAGGGCACCTTCGTGGAGGTTTATGTGAGTACACCTTTTGACGTCTGCGCCCGGCGTGACCCCAAGGGGTTGTACCGCGAGGCCTGTGCCGGGCGGATCAAGAACTTCACCGGGCTCGACAGCCCCTACGAGGCACCCCTTGCGCCAGACTGCGCGATCGATACCAGCGAGGTGGAGCTGGCCCAGGCCTGTGCGCGGCTCTCGGCGTTGCTGCAAATCTGATGGAGCGAACGTCCTGGCTTCGCGTTGCAGCCATGGACAAGCCTTCGCCAACCCTGTGCTAATATCGCGGCCCTGTTCATTTTGTATGTGGGATGCTCCATGAAGTTGTCCATGCCGCGATTCGATCAAGCCCCTGTATTGGTGGTCGGCGATGTCATGCTCGACCGCTACTGGCATGGCGGTACCTCACGGATTTCCCCTGAGGCGCCGGTACCGGTGGTCAAGGTCGAGCACATCGAGGATCGCCCCGGCGGTGCCGCCAACGTTGCCCTGAACATCGCTGCCCTCGGCGCACCGGCCTCCCTGGTGGGCGTGACCGGCGACGACGAGGCCGCCGACAGCCTGACCAACAGCCTCAAGGGCGCAGGCGTACGTGCGATATTCCAGCGCGTTGCGCACCAGCCGACCATCGTCAAGCTGCGCGTCATGAGCCGTCACCAGCAACTGCTGCGCATCGATTTCGAAGAACCTTTCGCCACCGACCCCCTGGCCCTCGGTGCCGAGGTCGACAACTTGCTCGAAGGCGTCAAGGTCCTGGTGTTGTCGGACTACGGCAAAGGCGCGCTGAAGAATCACCAGGCGCTGATCCAGGCCGCCCGTGCCCGTGGCATTCCGGTCCTGGCCGATCCCAAGGGCAAGGATTTTTCCATCTACCGTGGCGCCAGCCTGATCACGCCGAACCTCAGCGAATTCGAAACCATCGTCGGCGGTTGCGTCGATGAGCACGAACTGGTGAGCAAAGGCGCGCAACTGATGCAAGACCTCGACCTCGGCGCCCTGCTGGTGACCCGTGGCGAGCACGGCATGACCTTGCTGCGCCCCGGTCACCCTGCGTTACACCTGCCGGCCCGTGCCCGTGAAGTGTTCGACGTGACGGGTGCCGGCGACACCGTGATTTCCACGCTGGCCGCGGCGATCGCTGCCGGCGAGGAACTGCCCCATGCGGTCGCCCTGGCTAACCTGGCGGCGGGCATTGTCGTCGGCAAGCTCGGCACGGCAGCCATCAGCGCCCCCGAGCTGCGCCGCGCCATCCAGCGCGAGGAAGGCTCCGAGCGCGGCGTGCTGGGCCTGGAGCAACTGCTGCTGGCCGTTGATGACGCCCGTGCCCACAACGAGAGCATCGTCTTCACCAACGGTTGCTTCGACATCCTGCACGCCGGCCATGTGACCTACCTCGAGCAGGCCAGGGCCCAGGGGGATCGCCTGATCGTCGCGGTCAATGACGATGCCTCCGTGAGCCGTCTCAAAGGGCCGGGGCGCCCGATCAACAGCGTCGACCGGCGCATGGCGGTCCTGGCCGGCCTGGGCGCAGTGGACTGGGTGATCAGCTTCAGCGAGGGCACGCCGGAAAACCTGCTGCGCCAGGTGAAGCCGGATGTGCTGGTCAAGGGCGGTGACTACGGGATCGACCAGGTCGTCGGCGCGGACATCGTCGCGGCCTACGGCGGTACCGTGAAGGTGTTGGGGCTGGTGGAAAACAGCTCGACGACGGCGATTGTGGAGAAGATCCGCAACAACTGATGCGTCAGGCAAAGCGCAGAACCTGTGGGAGCGAGCTTGCTCGCGATAGCGGTGTGTCAGCCAAATCGAGGCTGAATGATCCAACGCCATCGCGAGCAAGCTCGCTCCCACAGGGCCCATTGTCCAGCCAGAAAATGGGCATCAGGCCTAACGAGCCACCTTGCGCGGCACGATCTTCTTGAGCAACTGCCGGGCCTTGCCCTTGAGCCGGGTCAGGCTCGACTCCTTGCCCGGTGGCGTCAGCCCTTGCTGGCGCAGCCAGTCCTTCCAGCGAATCCGCTCGTCACGCACCAGCCAGCCGTCCTGCCGGGCGAAACTTTCCGCCAGGTACAGCCCCCGGGTGCTGGCCGGGTACAGTTGATCCTTTTTCAAGGTATACAGCTCGGGCAAGGGCTGCCCATCCTGCAGCGGCATCAGGTACAGGTCCGGTCGCTTGCGGTCCAGGCGTGCCACCAACTGATCGCCTTCCAGGCGCTCATCGACGTGAAACAGGCTCAGGGACTTGGCTTCCTTGGGCACGTCCAGGCGCAAGTCATAGATCAATTGCAGGGATGCCGTCGGCAGGTGCACGTAGGCCCGTGGCCGTTCGATCAGTTGCAGGTTGGCGCTGCGCACCGGGCGGGCCGAGCCCGACAGGGGCGTCAGGCGAAACGGCAAGGCCTCGCGGTAGTGCAAGGCCGTGGCGTAGGGGGCTGGCAGCCAGGTGTCGTTGAAGCGCCCGCCCAGCCAGCCTTCAGGGGTTTCCAGCAGGCATTCTTCGGCGATCTCGCTGATGGCGGTGAGCAGCGGCAGGTTCAGTTCGTGGGCCGGGACGTAGCCGGAAATCAGCTTGAGCACCACGTCGCCGCGATCCTGCCGACGCTGGCGTACCAGTACCCAATAGTCGCGGTTCTGCCAATGCAGGGTCAGGCGCACCGAGACGCCCAGGTTCGCCAGCTCCAGGGAAAAACGCTCGGCATCGGCCACTGCGACAGGGCGGCGGCGCTGCAAGGTCTGGGCAAAATTCAGCGGCATCCCGACGCTCTGGTAAGTCAGGCCTTCGGGGGTCGCTTCGACGAACAGGGGCAGGGTCTTGAAGTTGCTGGGGTTCTTTCTGATGAGCGTACGCGGCATGTCGGCTCCTTCCTTCAGGCCGCGTAGGGCGGCGTCAGCGTTTACGCAGGACCGTGGCTACGGTCGCGACGTTGTGGGCGAGGTGCAGCGGATTGATGGTGCCGACAATAGCACTGGCGACCCCAGGATGCTCAAACAACAGTTCGAAACTGGCGCGAACCGGGTCTACCCCGGGGCTCAGGCAGGCGTGGCCGCTGGCCAGGGCCTTTTTCACCAGGATCGCTTTGCCGTGTTCGTTGGCGTAGTCAATGACCGTCTTTTCGCCTCGTTCGTTCAGATTGTAGGTGACCATCGCGCAATCGCCTTGCTCCAGGGCCTTCAAGCCGCCGTCGACGGTCTTGCCGGAAAAACCGAAGCCGCCGATCTTGCCTTCGCGCTTGAGCGCCGCCAGGGTCGGGTAGACCTCGCTGTCGTTGAGGATCGCCAGGTCGTTGCCGTCGGAGTGCACCAGGACCAGGTCGATGTAGTCGGTTTCCAGGCGCTTGAGGCTGCGTTCCACCGAGAATCGGGTATGGGCGGCACTGAAGTCGTGGCGTGACTGGCCGTCACTGAATTCTTCGCCGACCTTGCTGACAATCACCCAGTCGTGACGTTGGCCGCGCAACAGCGGGCCGAGGCGTTCTTCGCTGCGACCATAGGCCGGTGCGGTGTCGATCAGATTGATCCCCAGGTCGCGCGCGAGTTTGAGCAACATGCGCGCTTCGTCGTCATCGGGAATCTGAAAGCCGTTGGGGTATTTGACGCCCTGGTCGCGGCCCAGCTTGACGGTGCCCAGGCCCAGGGGGGAAACCCGCGGGCCGTCATGGCCCAGAGGGCGATAGAGGTCATGCAGGGTTGCTTGGCTCATGGCAGCAGTTGCTCCCAGGCAGGCACGCCCATGGGCGGCTTCGGCAGGTCCGGCAGCGGAGCCGGGTGACTGGGCTGGATGCCATCGCGTTGCAGCGCGTTGACCACCCGATCGGCGAAGTCCGGCGCCAGGGCCAGTTTGGTCGGCCAGCCCACCAGCAGGCGATCCTGCTCGGCGAGGAAGGCGTTGTCCGGGCGGGTCAGGCCCGACTGCAACGGTTCTGCGCGGTCAACCCGCAACGTGGCCCATTGCGCGGTGCTGAGGTCGATCCAGGGCAGCAATTGGCCCAGTTCTTTCTGCGCGACGGCGATCTGCTCGGCGGGGGCTCGGGCGATGGCATCGCCTTCGGCGAGGTCGCCCCCCAGGTACCAGACCCATTGGCCATTGGCGGCCGGGTGGGTGGTCACGGTGACGCGTGGCTTCGGCCCGCCGCCCAGGCAATGGGCGTAAAGCGGCTTGAGGCTCGGCCCCTTGGCCAGGACCATGTGCAACGGCCGGGTCTGCATGGCCGGTTTGTCCAGGCCCAGGGCTTTGAGCAGGTCAGCGGTGCCCGCGCCCGCGCTGAAGACAATGCGCTGGGCCCGAATCTCACGGTCGTCGACCCTCAGTCCGACCCATTCACCGGCTTCGCGCAGTGGCTCGATGCGCTGCCCGGCCAGCAGGCTGTCGCCAGCCAGTTCCGCCAGGCGCTCGATCAGGCTGGGAACATCCACCACCAGCTCGGCCAGGCGATAGACCTTGCCCTTGAAGCGCTTGTCTTGCAGGGCCGGCGGCAATTGGTCGCCCTTGACCTGGTCGACCCGTCCGCGCACGGCCTTGCTGGCAAAGAAACTGGTGAGGTTGCCGGCCAGGGTGCCTGGGGACCAGAGGTAATGGGCATCGGACAGCATGCGCACGCCGGACAGGTCCAGTTCACCGTCACCTTTCAGGGCTTCGCGCCAGCGGCGCGGCATGTCGGCGATGGCTTCCGAGGCCCCGGTCAGGGCGCCATGCAAGGCATACTTGGCGCCGCCATGGATGATGCCCTGGGATTTGACACTCTGCCCGCCACCGAGGCTGGCGCTTTCCACCAGCACGGTTGAAAACCCCAGGCGGCGCAAGCGCGCGTTCAGCCAGAGGCCGGCGACTCCGGCGCCGACAATCAGGATGTCGGTGGAAATAACGGATGGCATGCAGCGACCTCAGTGTTCAAGACAAGGGCGCAGTATACAGACTCGATAGGGATGGGATTTTGTTGGTGATCAATCGCGATGGCGATAAACCTGTGGCGAGGGAGCTTGCTCCCGCTTGGGTGCGAAGCGCCCACTAGAAATGGGACCGCTTCGCGATCCAGCGGGAGCAAGCTCCCTCGCCACAAAAGTATTCCAATTGATGATCAGTATGTTTTCAGTGCCCGGCGGTCTTGGAAAACAGCTGGATCACCACCACCCCCAACACAATCAGCGCCATCCCCAGCATCGCTGGCACGTCCAGTTTCTGTCCGTAGATGAACAGCGCCGCCACGCTGACCATGACGATCCCCAGTCCGGCCCAGACCGCATAGGCCACGCCCACCGGTACGGTGCGCACCACCAGCGTCAGCATCCAGAACGCGGTGCCGTAGCCGACGACGACCAGCAGTAAGGGCAGGGGTGTGCTCAGGCCCTTGATCGCTTTCATCGAAACAGTGGCGATCACTTCGGCGCAGATGGCGATGGCCAGGTAGTAGTAGGCGTTCATGGGCAGTTCCTCTTTGACGGTTGCGTCTTTCGATGGGGCCATTCTAGAGATCGCCCAGATGCGGTAAAGTCATTACCTATCTGTAATGGAGATAGGTTGAGCCATGAACGTACAGTGGAACCTGGAGCAATTGCGGCTGTTTGTCGGGGTCGCCGAGAAACGTTCGTTTTCCGCCGTGGCCCGGGACCAGCGCAAGGCGCAATCGGCCATCAGCAGCGCGATCGCCTTGCTGGAAGACGACTTGGGGGTGAGCCTGTTCGAGCGCAGCAGCGGCCGCCAGCCCAGGCTCACCGACGCGGGGGAAGCCCTGCTCGAAGAGGCGAGGGAGGTACTGCGCCAGTGCGAGCGCCTCAACGGTCGGGCCCTGGCCTTGATGCGCGGGCAGGAAGCGTCGCTGCGCCTGGCCCAGGATGAAGCCATGCCCTATCAACCGGTCATCGACAGTCTGGCGGCCCTGGCCGAGCAATTTCCCACCCTCGAAGTACAACTGGCCAGCGCCGCCCAGGGCGACGTGGCGCGCAA
Organism: Pseudomonas sp. Van50; assembly: GCF_055390755.1. NCBI lineage: Bacteria > Pseudomonadati > Pseudomonadota > Gammaproteobacteria > Pseudomonadales > Pseudomonadaceae > Pseudomonas > Pseudomonas sp. Van50. The sequence continues at coordinate 655,254 of NZ_AP024343.1, forward strand.
ACTGGTGGAGCGGCGCGCCGACCTCGGCTTGCTGTTCTATCACGACCAGATCCCTGAGGCGTTGGAGCGCCGGGTACTGGGCAGCGTCGAAATGGTCACGGTGTGCGGCCGGGACCATCCCCTGGCGAACCATGGTTATGTGACCTGCCGGGAAATGGCCCGGCACCGCCAGTTGTTGATGGCGACCCAGTCCAGCGTCTATCCCGGCAGCGAGCAGGCCAGCCCGCAGGTCTGGCGGGCCGACAGTTTCTATGTGTTGGCCGAGTGGCTGAGGAGTGGCCTGGGCTGGGCCTGGCTGCCACGGCACGTGGTGCAGTACCCGGCGTACCTGGGGGACATGGTCGAACTCAGCAGCGAATGGACCCCGCCGGCCCTGGTGGTGGAACTGGTCTGGCGCCGTGACGAACCCCTGGGGCCGGCGGCCCGTTGGCTGGCGGAACGTTTTGCCGTGCAGTTGCAGGCGATCGGCTGAAAAACCGATAAACTCCGCCGCCATGAACAGAACTCTCTATAGCGCGTTGTTTTATCTGGGGCTGCCACTGGTAGCGATTCGGCTGTGGCTGCGGGCACGCAAGGCGCCGGCTTATGCCCGGCGCATCGGCGAGCGCTTTTCCTGGGGGCTGCCGACCCTGGTGCCTGGGGGGATCTGGGTCCACTCGGTGTCGGTGGGCGAGAGCATTGCCGCCGCGCCGATGATCCGCGCCTTGCTGCAACGTTATCCACAGTTGCCCATCACCGTCACCTGCATGACGCCCACCGGGTCGGAACGGATCCAGGCGATGTTCGCCAACGAGCCGCGCATCCAGCACTGTTATCTGCCTTACGACTTGCCCTGTGCCGCCAAGCGTTTTCTCGACCGGGTCCGCCCGGTCCTGGCGGTGATCATGGAAACCGAGCTGTGGCCCAATCACATTCACCAATGCGCCAGGCGCGGCATTCCGGTGGCCCTGGCCAACGCGCGGTTGTCGGAGCGCTCGGCCCGGGGTTATGCACGCTTTCCCAAGCTCACCCGGCCCATGCTCGCCGAGATGAGCCTGTTCGCCGTACAGACCGAAGCCGAAGCCGAGCGTTTTCGCCAGTTGGGCGCCCGGGCGGAAACCGTCGAGGTCACCGGCTCCATCAAGTTCGACCTGACCATCGACCCGCAACTGCTCGAAGACGCCAGCGCCTTGCGCCGCCAGTGGCAGGCAACCGAGCGCCCGGTGTGGATCGCCGCCAGCACCCATGAAGGTGAAGACGAAGTGGTACTCGCTGCTCACCGTCGGCTGCTCGACAGTTATCCCGATGCGTTGCTGATCCTGGTGCCGCGTCATCCCGAGCGCTTCGACTCAGTGCACCAGTTGTGTGAAAACGAAGGCCTGGTCACGGTGCGGCGCTCCAGCGGCCAGCCGGTTACCGCCCAGGCTTCGGTGCTGCTCGGCGACACCATGGGCGAACTGCTGTTTCTCTACGCGTTGGCCGACAGCGCGTTTGTCGGTGGCAGCCTGGTGCCCAACGGTGGGCACAACCTGCTCGAACCGGCGGCCCTGGCGAAACCGGTGCTCAGTGGGCCGCACCTGTTCAACTTCCTCGAAATCGCCGCGCAACTGCGTGCTGCCGGAGCGCTGGCGGAAGTGGAAGATGCCGAGAGCCTGGCCCTGGCGGTGCAGCGTCTGTTCGAACTGCCCCGCGACGCCCAGCGCATGGCCGAGGCAGGGCTGAAGGTGATGCGCACCAACCAGGGCGCGTTGCAGCGGTTGCTGGAGGGGTTGGGGCGGTTGCTCGGCTGAGTGGTGGGGCAAGGCCTGTGGGTGCAAAGTCTGTGGGAGCAAGGCTTGCCCGCGATGGATGCAACCCGGTCTTTGCTTAAACCGCAGTGCCTGCATCGCGAGCAAGCTTTGCTTCCACAGGCCTTGCTTCCCACAGTTCTACTTCAAAAGGCCTGACCCTACAGCCATGCTCCTACAGGTTTTTCACTGCGCCGGCCGCGAGCGCAACTGCTGTGCCGCTGCCTGGGCCAGGTCCGGCGGCAGGAAGTCGCGGTCGGGGTTGTAGTCGGGCTTGAGGTAGCGCGACAGGTCCTGCAGGTCCGCCGGGCTCAGCGTCCCGGCCGCTTGCTTCAGGCGCAGGTTGTCGAGGATGTAGTCGTAGCGGGCGTTGTTGTAGTTTCGCACCGAGGTGTACAGCTGCCGCTGGGCATCGAGCACATCGACGATGTTGCGTGTGCCCACCTGGTAGCCGATTTCCGTGGCTTCCACTGCGCTCTGGTTGGAGATGATCGACTGGCGCCGGGCCTGGACCTGCTCCACGTCCGTGTTGACCGCACGGTGCAGGTTACGGGTGTTTTCCACCACCTGCCGGCGCAGGCCTTCGCGTTGCTGTTCGGTCTGGGTGAGCTGCGAGTACGACTCGCGCACTTGGGAACTGGTCAGCCCGCCGCTGTAGATCGGGATACTCAATTGCAAACCGATGGTGCGTTGCTCGGCATCACCGCCATAGCGCTGCCCGGTCGGGCTCGGGTTGGTGAAGCCGAGGCCGTCGTTGTCGCCTTTCTTGTACTGGGCGATCGCATCGAGGGTCGGCGCATGACCGGCCTTGCGTTGGCGCAGGGTGTCTTCGGCGGCATCAACGGCGTAGTTGCTGGCCAGCAGGTTCAGGTTCTGCTTGGCCGCCGTGTCGACCCAGGCCTTGGCATCGTTCGGTGCCGGCGGCAGGATCGGCAGGGTGTGGACGATGCCCTGGAGCGAGTTGTACTGGCGGTTGGTCAGGGTGATCAAGGCTTCGAAGGCGTCGTCGACCTGACGCTGGGCAAGGATCCGGTTGGCCCGCGCCGTATCGTAGCTGGCCTGGGATTGCAGCACGTCGGTCTTGTCCGACAGGCCCACGTCGAAGCGCTCGTTGGACTGGTCGAGCTGGCGCTTGAACGCCGCTTCCTCAGCCTTGGTCGAGGCCAGGTTGTCCTGGCTGCGCAGTACATTGAAGTAGCTCTCGGCGCTTTGCAGGATCATGTTCTGTTCGGTGGCCGACAGTTGCAGCGAGGCTTGTTCGTTGACGGACTTGGCCGCCTGCAGTTGGAACCAGCGGTCGGCACGGAAAATCGGTTGGGACAGCGTGGCCTGGTAGACCGTGGAGCTGCGGGTAGCGGTCATTGCCGGCTGGTCGAGCTCGGTACGGGTGTTGTTCAGGTCGGCGCCGGCCGAAAGGTTGGGCAACAACCCGGCACGCGCCTGGGGCACCACTTCCTTCTGGACGCCGTATTGGGCACGGGCGGCGGCCAGGTCGGCGTTGTTGTCCACCGCTTCCTGATACACGCTCACCAGATCGGTTTTGGTGGTCAGGGGCGCTTCGGCAGCCCAGGCCATTCCGTTGGACGCACAAGACACGGCGAGGGCCAGTGAAAGTTTGCGCAGCATGAGGCGATCCCTACTTCTCGAATGTTTGCGCACAAGAGGCGCGGCGTAGCGAGTGTAGTTGCGCGCAGGCACGGCAACAATCCTGTATATGCGCCATTCATCACGGCTTTTACCCGAGTGATGGCGTTCTGTGGTGGTTGTGTCTAGACTGGCCGGGTTCTTGTCGGGGTGCCTTGCTATGAGGCTGAGATCGAATAATTTCGGATCCCGTTGAACCTGATCAGGTTAACGCCTGCGTAGGGAACAAGATTTCTCGTCACCCGGCGAGTCCTCTTGTGCTTCGTCCGGGATGTTGTTCGACCATCGACTTTCGATCTTCGAGCATCCTCGAACAGCAAGCACAGCGTCCGCACTTTCGTGCAGGGACGTGTCCATTCGCTACAGGTTCGCTCCGACAAAAATCCACTGCCTGGATGTGTGTCTGGAGAGCCCGTGATGACGACAAAAGCAAAAAACGCGACCAACCTCAGCGATTCGGCCAAGGTCGATGAGCAATCGGTCCAGCCCTTTACCCGCTCGCAAAAAATCTATGTCCAGGGCAGCCGCCCGGATATTCGTGTGCCCATGCGCGAAATCAGCCTCGACGTGACCCCCACCGACTTCGGCGGCGAGATCAACGCGCCAGTGGTGGTGTACGACACCTCGGGCCCGTACACCGACCCGAACGTGATCATCGACGTGCGCAAAGGCCTGGCCGACGTGCGTTCTTCGTGGATCGAAACCCGTGGCGACACCGAGCGCCTGGCGGGCCTGAGTTCCAACTTCGGCCAGGAACGCCTGGCCGACCCCGAGCTGACCAAGCTGCGCTTCGCCCACGTGAACAACCCGCGTCGGGCCAAGCCCGGCGCCAACGTCAGCCAGATGCACTATGCGCGCAAAGGCATCATCACCGCCGAGATGGAATACGTCGCCATCCGCGAAAACATGAAGCTGGAAGTCGCCCGCGCCGCCGGCCTGCTGGACCAGCAACACGCCGGCCACAGCTTCGGCGCCAGCGTGCCGAAAGTCATCACCCCGGAATTCGTGCGCGATGAAATCGCCCGTGGCCGCGCGATCATCCCGGCCAACATCAACCACACCGAACTGGAACCGATGATCATCGGCCGTAACTTCCTGGTGAAGATCAACGGCAACATCGGCAACAGCGCCCTGGGTTCGTCCATCGAAGAAGAAGTGGCGAAGCTGACCTGGGGCATCCGCTGGGGTTCGGACACGGTCATGGACCTGTCCACCGGCAAGCACATCCATGAAACCCGCGAGTGGATCATCCGCAACTCGCCGGTGCCGATCGGGACCGTGCCGATCTACCAGGCCCTGGAAAAAGTCGGCGGCGTGGCCGAAGACCTGACCTGGGAGCTGTTCCGCGACACGCTGATCGAGCAGGCCGAGCAGGGCGTCGACTACTTCACCATCCACGCCGGCGTGTTACTGCGCTATGTGCCGATGACCGCCAAGCGCGTCACCGGGATCGTCAGCCGTGGCGGTTCGATCATGGCCAAGTGGTGCCTGGCGCACCATAAAGAAAACTTCCTCTACACCCACTTCGAAGACATCTGCGAAATCATGAAGGCCTACGACGTCAGCTTCTCGCTGGGCGATGGCCTGCGTCCGGGCTCGATTGCCGACGCCAACGACGAAGCGCAGTTCGGCGAGCTGGAAACCCTCGGCGAGCTGACCAAGATCGCCTGGAAGCACGATGTGCAATGCATGATCGAAGGCCCTGGCCACGTGCCGATGCAGTTGATCAAGGAGAACATGGACAAGCAGCTCGAGTGCTGCGACGAGGCGCCGTTCTACACCCTCGGCCCACTGACCACCGACATCGCGCCGGGCTACGACCACATCACCTCCGGTATCGGTGCGGCGATGATCGGCTGGTTCGGTTGCGCCATGCTCTGCTACGTCACACCGAAGGAACACCTCGGCTTGCCGAACAAGGATGACGTGAAGACCGGGATCATCACCTACAAGATCGCCGCCCACGCGGCCGACCTTGCCAAGGGCCACCCGGGCGCGCAGATCCGTGACAACGCCTTGAGCAAGGCGCGTTTCGAGTTCCGCTGGGAAGACCAGTTCAACCTCGGCCTGGACCCGGACACTGCCCGTTCGTACCACGACGAAACCCTGCCGAAGGACTCGGCCAAGGTGGCGCATTTCTGTTCGATGTGCGGGCCGAAATTCTGCTCGATGAAAATCACCCAGGAAGTGCGCGAGTACGCGGCCAACCAGCGCATTGAAGCGGTGGATGTCGACGTTGCCCAAGGTTTGGCGGAGCAGGCTGAGCGGTTCAAGCAGGAAGGTAGTCAGCTTTACAAGAAAGTGTGATGTGAGCCGAGGGGGCGGTGTTTTCACTGCCCTCATCGCGAGCAAGCTCGCTCCCACAGGGGATCTACTGTGGACACAAAAAACTGTGTGCACCTGTGATCCCTTGTGGGAGCGAGCTTGCTCGCGATAGCGGCCAAAAAAACAACAAATATTCCTCTGAGATAACAACCCTTGAACATCCAACCCAGCACCTACTCCCCTGACGCCGCGGTCCCCCTGGACAAGCGCGTGTTCGGCGCCCGCGATCTGTTTTCCCTGTGGTTTTCCCTCGGCATCGGCCTGATGGTCCTGCAAGTCGGCGCCTTGCTCGCACCGGGCCTGGGCCTGAGCGGTTCGTTGCTGGCCATCTTCCTCGGCACGCTGGTGGGCGTCCTGCTGCTGGCGGCGGTCGGGGTGATCGGCAGTGACACTGGCCTGTCGGCCATGGCCGCCCTCAAGCTCAGCCTGGGCGGCAAGGGCGCGAGCCTGCCGGCGGTGTTGAACCTGCTGCAATTGATCGGCTGGGGCTCGTTCGAAATCATCGTCATGCGCGATGCCGCCAGCCTGCTCGGTGCCCGAGCCTTCAGCGAAGGCAGCCTGGGCTCGAACCCGCTGCTGTGGACGCTGTTCTTCGGCGCCCTGGCGACCCTGCTCGCGGTGAGTGGGCCGTTGACCTTCGTGCGCAAGGTCCTGCGCAAGTGGGGCATCTGGTTACTGCTGGCGGCCTGCATCTGGTTGACCTGGAACCTGTTCGCCAAGGCTGACCTGGCCGCGTTGTGGGCCCAGGCGGGCGATGGTTCAATGCCGCTGGCGGTGGGGTTCGACATCGCCATTGCCATGCCGCTGTCGTGGTTGCCGCTGATCGCCGACTACTCACGCTTCGGCCAACGCGCCAAGAACGTCTTCGGCGGCACGGCCGTGGGTTTCTTCATCGGTAACTTCTGGCTGATGAGCCTGGGCGTGGCCTACACCCTGGCCTTCGCGCCGAGCGGTGAAGTCAACGCGTTGCTGCTGGCCCTGGCCGGTGCCGGGCTGGGCATTCCGTTACTGCTGATTCTGCTGGACGAGTCGGAAAACGCCTTCGCCGACATCCACTCGGCGGCAGTGTCCAGCGGCATGCTGTCGGGGTTGAAGGTCGAGCACCTGGCCTTGGCGATTGGCGTCATCTGCACCTTGATCGCCTGCTTTGCACCGTTGGCGCAATACCAGAACTTCCTGTTGCTGATCGGCTCGGTGTTCGCGCCGCTGTTCGGCGTGGTGCTGGTGGACCACTTCATCCTGCGCAAACGCAGCAGCCAAGTGGTGTCAGCCGCGTTGCGCTGGCCGGCCCTGTTGGCCTGGCTGGGTGGGGTGAGCACTTATCACTTGCTGGCCAACCTCTATCCGGATGTCGGTGCAACCCTGCCGTCGCTGATTCTGGCAGGGTTGCTGCAACTGCTGTTGGGTCGGGCTTTCAGCTACGGCCGGGGAACAGCTCGGGCTTGAGGATGCCATTGAGGCGCGGATAGGCGATCTTCAGTTCGATGTGACCCAGGGCGTACGGCGCGATGGTGCTCACTTCGTACTTGAGGATCACCCCGCCGTAGGTCAGCGCCACGTGCGGGGTTTTCTGGAAGGACCACTGTTTCAGGAACTCGGGTTCCTGATCCAGCTTGGTGCTGATCAGCCAACTGTTGTGGGCGACTTGCGCGGCTTTCCAGAAGGCTTCTTCCTGGCCAGGCAGCAGCATGTCCGACAGGGTCAGCACCTTGTGCTGCTGGCGCGAATAGTTGATGAAGCCGCGCCCAGGCGTGCCATGGGCACCGCCGGTGTCCAGGTAGCTGGACAATTCGATGATCACCAGGCCGTCATGTTGCTCGCGTACCTTGGCCTGCAAATAGCTGCTGTTGCGCGGCGCGGCGTTGCGCAAGAACTGTTCGCGGTAGGCGGCCAGCGTCGGTGCCACCGGGGCGTCCGGGGTGCGGGTCATTTGCAGCAGGCGTTTTTCGACGATGCCGTCCAAGGCAGGCTCGGTGGGAAAGTGCAGGGTATCGATGTTCACCAATGGGCAGTCGGCGCTGGCGCAGCCAGGTTGCAGTTGTTCCGAAGCGTCGCGGGTGGTCTCCAGCGGTGCGCGATAGTTGGGTTGGAACAGGCTTTGGCAAGCGCCCAGGGTCAGGGCAATGGCAGCCACGGAGGCGGTTTTGAAAAGCGACATGGGCGTCCTTCATGAAACACGGAAAGGCAAAAAGTTACCCGCTTCGACTGTCGGCAAGGCAATCAGTTCGCCACTAAGCTCATTAGAGTGATTTTCAGCGCAGCCGTCCATCCCGATCACCGGAAAGGGGCTGCATCAAAGGGTACGGGCGCGTTAGGATGGCGCGAAGCCGAGGTTGGAACCTCGTATTGATCCATTGCACACGAGGATTGTCATGACCGACTTCGCCAACGCCGCACCGAACACCGTGGACATCGTCAAGCGTGAAACCTGCTTCAAGGGTTTCTATAAGCTCGACCGCCTCGTCTTGCGCCACGAGTTGTTTGCCGGTGGCATGAGCCGTGAGATCAGTCGTGAACTGTTCGTGCGTCATGACGCGGTGTGCGTGCTGCCCTACGATCCGCAGCGCGATGAAGTGGTGTTGATCGAGCAGTTTCGCGTGGGGGCCATTGGCAAGACCACCAACCCCTGGCTGGTGGAACTGGTGGCCGGCCTGATCGACAAGGATGAACAACCGGAAGAAGTTGCTCATCGCGAAGCGCAGGAGGAAGCTGGGCTTGTCTTCGCTGCGCTTTGGCCGATGACTCAGTATTTTCCATCGCCAGGCGGCAGCAATGAATTCGTACATTTGTTCTTGGGGCGTTGCGACAGCACGGGGGCAGGCGGCCTGCATGGCCTTCTGGAAGAAGCCGAAGACATTCGGGTGAAGGTCTGGGCCTACGAAGATGCCTTGCAAGCCGTGCGCGACGGGCGTATCTGCAACGCGGCCAGCATCATTGCCTTGCAATGGCTGGCCTTGAATCGCGATGAAGTGAGGGGGCTATGGTCCTGAACAAGCTGCGCGACCGCTATCGCGTCGATCTGGTGGGGTTGCAGGCCGCCTGCGAAGCCAACTACGCCCGCCTGATGCGCTTGTTGCCGGACATGCGCAACGACCCGTTGCCGCGCCGCATCGCCGTGACCCACGGCGACCAGATGCTCGGCGTGCTGGCCCTGGAAGTGCTGCAGACCTGTCCCTACACCACCACCTTGCAGGTGCGCCAGGAACACAGCTTGCCCTGGTTGCCGGTGCCACAGCTGGAGGTTCAGGTCTATCACGATGCACGCATGGCCGAAGTCGTCAGCGCCGAGCATGCGCGACGCTTTCGTGGCATCTATCCTTATCCCAATGCCTCGATGCACCAGCCGGATGAAAAGGCCCAGTTGAACCTGTTCCTGGGCGAGTGGCTGAGTCATTGCCTGGCGCTGGGCCACGAGTTCGAAGTCGTTCGGTAGTTGTGAACCGGTTCCGGTTCACGGGTTTCCCCTTTCGATCGTCCCCCAGCATAATTGCGGCTTCATGCAACGGCGTGATTGCGCCTGGGAGAGAGCGATTTGCCGAGCGTATCCAGCTTGACCACTGCCGACGCGGCGTTGTTGGTCCAACTGTCCGATAGCCATTTGTTCGCCGAGGCCGATGCCTCGTTGCTGGGCATGAATACCCGTGACAGTTTGCGGGCGGTCATCGACTTGGTGCTCAAGCAGCAGCCGGACATTGACCTGATGCTCGCCACGGGGGATCTGTCCCAGGACGGCACGCTGGAGTCCTACGCGGCGTTTCGCCAGTTGACTGCACGAATCGATGCGCCAGCGCGGTGGATTCCCGGTAACCATGATGAGCCGCGGGTGATGCTCGAGGCGGCGGTCAAGAGTGCGTTGCTCGATCCGGTGGTGGACATCGGCAATTGGCGGGTGACGATGCTGGACTCGGCCGTGCCGGGTTCGGTGCCAGGTTTTTTGGCCGAGGAGCAGTTGATTCTGTTGGCCAATGCGCTGAGCGAGGCGCCGGAGCGGCATCATCTGGTGTGTCTGCACCATCATCCTGTTTCGATTGGGTGTGTGTGGATGGAGCCGATTGGGTTGCGTAATCCGGAGGCTTTGTTTGCGGTGTTGGATCGGTTTCCACAGGTGCGGGCGGTGCTCTGGGGGCATGTGCACCAGGAGGTCGATCGGGTGCGCGAGGGGGTTCGTTTGTTGGCTTCGCCTTCGACTTGTATTCAGTTTGAGCCGGGGAGTGAGGATTTTGCGGTGGGCGCGCAGGCGCCGGGGTATCGGTGGTTGCGGCTTTGGCCGGATGGGCGGTTGGAGACGGGGGTTGAGCGGGTGGTTGGGTTTGCGTTTACCCCTGACTATGAGTCCAACGGGTACTGAGTTCGGCCCAACTGTGGGAGCGAGCTTGCTCGCGATGGCGGTCTGATTGAGTACATATCCATTGCTGCGGTAACGGCTGCTGACGGTTCCGCTCTTACAGCGGGTCACTTTTGGCAAACGCCCCAAAAGTAACCAAAAGGTCTTTGCCCCACCACTCGGCACCTCGCCTAGGCTCGGTGTGCCCTCACTCCGGCATTACTCCGTGGGCCGCCGCGAAGGGCCATCCATGGCCCAGCGCGGCTACCTCGGCATCCATGCCGAGGTGCCCACTGCGCAATACCTGCGTTCGGCCAGCGTGGTCAACGGGGCCCCCAGATCAAAAGCCCGCCGAGGCGGCCTTATAGCCGGCCTGGCTCTTGCGGGTGTGTACACCCATCAGACTTGTTTGAGCTGGACCTGTGGGAGCAAAGCTTGCTCGCGAGGCGGCCTGATAGCCGGCCTGGCTCTTGCGGGGGTGTACACCCATCAGACTTGTTTGAGCTGGACCTGTGGGAGCAAAGCTTGCTCGCGAGGCGGCCTGATAGCCGACCTGGCTCTTGCGGGGGTGTACACCCATCAGACTTGTTTGAGCAGACCTGTGGGAGCAAAGCTTGCTCGCGAGGCGGCCTGATAGCCGACCTGGCTCTTGCGGGGGTGTACACCCATCAGACTTGTTTGAGCTGGACCTGTGGGAGCAAAGCTTGCTCGCGAGGCGGCCTGATAGCCGGCCTGGCTCTTGCGGGGGTGTACACCCATCAGACTTGTTTGAGCTGGACCTGTGGGAGCAAAGCTTGCTCGCGAGGCGGCCTGATAGCCGGCCTGGCTCTTGCGGAGGTGTACACCCATCAGACTTGTTTGAGCTGGACCTGTGGGAGCAAAGCTTGCTCGCGAGGCGGCCTGATAGCCGACCTGCTCTTGCAGGTGTACTCAGTCCAATTGTGGGAGCGAGCCTGCTCGCGAAGGCGGCGGTACATTCAGCATTGATGCAAGCAGACCTACCGCCATCGCGAGCAAGCTCGGCTCCCACCGGGATCGGCGGTGGACACTGACCTTATAAACGACCAAAAACCTGTGTGGGAGCGAGCTTGCTCGCGATGGCGGTCTGACAGCCGACCAAGCTTTGTGGGAATGGTCGGACACACTTTCTGATTCAAGTAGATTTTTCCGACGAGCCCTGGCGGTTGCCGGGTGGGAAGGGCTGTCGGTAACCTTTTTCCGTCGCTGAAAATTCAGCGGTCGGGCCTGGAAACCCGATAAGTGAGCATGCAACAGCGCGCCACATGAGATACTGCATCGCTTTTTTTGCGTGTGCAGTTCTGCGTTATGGCGGCTGTGCGCGGGAGACTTTCGAGTCTGCCGGGTTTGCTCCTTCCGGTTTTCCAGCCCGCGCATAGCTGCCACCTTCTCGCCTGGAAACGGGAAATGGCGGTTCCACTACACAACAGGAGCTGCATCATGTTCAAAGCCACACCCAATCCCCCGAAACCGATTCCCAAAAGCACGATGAAGCCGCCAAGCGCGCCCTCGATTATTATCTCGACCCCAAGCCTCAAGCCAAAAAGACACAACCCTCAAGCCAGCTGTTCTTTGTCGCGGAAAGCGCAGACACCGAAACTCTCCTAGCCAACCTCAGCGAAACCCTGGCCTCCGCCAGCGCCATGCTTGGCGACCTAACCTTTGACCTGGAAGGCTCGCGTCGGCATTTCGCCCTGGGGATCCAGCAGATGGTCGAGCTCAGTGAGCTATTGGCGAACCGGGCGTTGGACATCGTCGATCCGCGCTAACACCGAGCGGAAGCAATGTGTGGGGCACTCATCTCCTTGGGTTGCGAAGCACCCCCAAAAACTGCCGGTTGCCACAAACCTAATGTTGGAACGAAAAGGCAAGCTTATAGCCGACCTGTCTCTGGCGGCTGTACTTCTAGCCGGAATCCAACTGTGGGAGCGAGCTTGCTCGCGAAGACGGCGGCACATCCAACGCTCATGCAAGCTGTTCCACCGCCATCGCGAGCAAGCTCGCTCCCACAGGGGAAACGCGATCACCCTAAACCAGGCCGGCTATCAGGCCGCCTCGCGGAGGACGTTGATCTCGGCGCCCCGTTAACCACGCTGGCCGAACGCAGGCATTGCGCAGTGGGCACCTCGGCATGGATGCCGAGGTAGCCGCGCTGGGCCATGGATGGCCCTTCGCGGCGGCCCACGGAGCAATGCCTGCGTTCGGGCATGCCGAGCCTAGGCGAGGCACCAAGTGGTGGGGCAAAAGCGCTTTGGTTACTTTCGCGCTTTTCGAAAGTGACCCGCCGTCAGGGCGGAACCCTAAGTGGCCGTTACCGAAGAAATGGATATGTACACGGTCAAAACATACAATCCGCTAGGCCGCCATCGCGAGCAGGCTCGCTCCCACAATGGTCAGAGTACAGTCAGACAATCTATGGTTAGTTGAAATTTCAGTAAATATTGCCTTGAATTGCTCTGAACCCCTGCTTGGCCTGTTTAGTGGGATGACAAATCACGGTCTAAGACAGACCTGATATATCCAGTAGTTAGCGGTTTCGTTGTCAAATTGAAAGCGGGTATGTAATATTTTGTACTCTATAGCGCTGATAATAAGTGTGTCGCCTTTTGACAGGTTTGACTCGATAAAGGTTGCGTCGCGGAAAAACATGAATTCGACGGTGTCGCGATCTATTTCGATGGGTTGAATGTCTTGATTGTTTTCTTTGGGGGCGGTAGGCGTGATCCAGAACTTGAAGCAGTCGTGGGAGGTTGAACCTGCTTAAAGTAAATTTCGTAGTCAAAGTTATGGCTGATTCGCCATGTGGCAGTTATGTCAGTAACCTCATAGTAATCCTTTCCATCTATATCTAAAGTGCTCCCGATGTCCATCCTGAAGAAGGCTTCCTCGTAACGGGATTTAGCATGATCTGGTGGGGTGAATTGCCGATTATCAATAAAGGCTTTTATATTCCAAGAGCCGAGTGTGCTGTTGCTCATGGCGATTCTCCTTTTTTTGAGAGATTGTTTATGGTCGTGAACGCAACCGTCGTACATATGGCTCTGGTGTCGCCTAGAGTTAAACTGTAAGGAATAACAGTCGTGACGAACGGTCTTTCATTCTTCCTGTCCACCCACAGAGCGGCACGGGCCGTACGCAGTGACGCAAAAACATCGCATTGAAATGGTTGTCAGGCAGTGGAGTATTCAGCCACGTCGGCGGCGTAGAAGGAGAGCGCTCAGAGTGCATGGCTACTGCGTAGCCAGCGGGAGCAAGCTCCCTCGCCACGAAGACGAAATGTTGTTCAAAACGCCCCAGACCTCCCCGGACTCCCTGTAAACTCCGGCCTTTGCCCAGCACCCAGGGAGTCGGCAATGTCGGGTTCTATCCTTTATATCCACGGCTTCAACAGCGCCCCAGCGTCGACCAAGGCCACTCAGTTGATCGACGTAATGGCGCAATTGGGCCTGAGCGACCACCTACAAGTCCCAGCTCTGCACCACCACCCCCGCCAAGCCATCGGTCAGCTGGAACAGGCGATTGCACAACTGGGGCGGCCGCTGCTGGTCGGCAGCTCGCTCGGCGGCTACTATGCGACTCACTTGGCCGAGCGCCACGGCCTCAAGGCCCTGTTGGTCAACCCGGCCGTCAGCCCGCATCGGATGTTCGACGGTTATCTGGGCACACAGAAGAATTTGTACACCGACGAAACCTGGGAATTGACCCACGACCACGTGACGGCCCTGGCCGAGCTGGAAGTGCCGGCGCCCCGGGATCCGCAGCGGTATCAGGTATGGTTGCAAACCGGTGACGAAACGCTGGATTATCGCCACGCCCAGCAGTATTACCGTGCCTGTGCCTTGCGCATCCAGGCCGGCGGCGACCACAGTTTCCAAGGGTTTGCCCAGCAGTTGCCGGCGCTGTTGAGTTTTGCCGGCATTGGCGCCGATTTGTACCAGGCGATCGACTTCACCTCGCTGTGAACCATCGCCCCTTTTTCATTGAACACTGACGACGAGACCCCATGGCCACTCCCAGCGCTAGCTCTTATAACGCAGACGCCATCGAAGTCCTCTCGGGCCTCGACCCGGTGCGCAAGCGCCCCGGCATGTACACCGACACCAGTCGGCCGAACCACCTCGCCCAGGAAGTCATCGACAACAGTGTCGACGAAGCCTTGGCCGGGCATGCGAAGTCGGTGCAGGTCATCCTGCACGCCGATCACTCGCTGGAAGTCAGCGATGACGGCCGCGGCATGCCGGTGGACATACACCCTGAAGAGGGTGTGTCGGGCGTCGAGCTGATCCTCACCAAGCTCCACGCCGGTGGCAAGTTTTCCAACAAGAACTACCAGTTCTCCGGCGGTTTGCACGGGGTGGGTATTTCCGTGGTCAACGCCTTGTCGACCCAGGTGCGGGTGCGGGTCAAGCGTGACGGCAACGAATACCAGATGACTTTCGCCGATGGCTACAAGGCCACCGAGCTGGAAGTGGTGGGCACGGTCGGCAAGCGCAACACCGGGACCAGCGTGTATTTCGCCCCGGACCCGAAGTATTTCGATTCACCGAAGTTTTCCGTCAGCCGCCTCAAGCACGTGCTCAAGGCCAAGGCCGTGTTGTGCCCGGGGCTGCTGGTCAGTTTCGAGGACAAGGCCACCGGCGAGAAAGTCGAATGGCATTACGAAGACGGTCTGCGCTCTTACCTGGTGGACGCGGTCAGCGGTTTCGAACGCCTGCCCGACGAGCCGTTCTGCGGCAGCCTGGCCGGCAATAAGGAAGCGGTGGACTGGGCGCTGTTGTGGCTGCCCGAAGGTGGCGAAAGCGTTCAGGAAAGCTACGTCAACCTGATTCCTACGGCCCAGGGCGGCACCCATGTCAACGGCTTGCGCCAGGGCCTGCTCGATGCCATGCGCGAGTTCTGCGAGTTCCGCAACCTGCTGCCCCGTGGCGTGAAGCTGGCGCCGGAAGACGTCTGGGAACGCATCGCCTTTGTGCTGTCGATGAAGATGCAGGAACCGCAATTCTCCGGCCAGACCAAGGAACGCCTGTCGTCCCGTGAGGCGGCGGCGTTTGTTTCCGGTGTGGTCAAGGACGCGTTCAGCCTGTGGCTCAACGCCAACCCGGAAACCGGCCTGGCCCTGGCGGAGCTGGCGATCAACAACGCCGGCCGTCGTCTCAAGGCCAGCAAGAAGGTCGAGCGCAAGCGCATCACCCAAGGGCCGGCCTTGCCGGGCAAGCTCGCCGATTGCGCCGGGCAGGACCCGATGCGTTCCGAGCTGTTCCTGGTGGAAGGTGACTCCGCCGGCGGCTCGGCCAAGCAGGCGCGGGACAAAGAGTTCCAGGCCATCCTGCCGCTGCGGGGCAAGATCCTCAACACCTGGGAAGTGGACGGCAGCGAAGTGCTGGCCAGCCAGGAAGTGCATAACATCGCCGTGGCCATCGGTGTCGACCCGGGCGCCGAGGACATGAGCCAACTGCGCTACGGCAAGATCTGCATCCTGGCCGACGCCGACTCCGACGGCCTGCACATCGCCACGTTGCTCTGCGCCTTGTTCGTCCAGCATTTCCGCCCGTTGGTGGATGCCGGTCACGTCTACGTGGCGATGCCCCCGTTGTACCGGATCGACTTGGGCAAGGAGATCTACTACGCCCTGGACGAAGCCGAGCGCGATGGCATCCTCGACCGTCTGGTGGCCGAGAAGAAACGCGGCAAGCCGCAGGTCACCCGATTCAAGGGCCTGGGCGAGATGAACCCGCCGCAGTTGCGCGAAACCACCATGGATCCGAACACTCGCCGCCTGGTGCAGTTGACCCTGGATGATTTCGAAGCGACCTCGGAAATGATGGACATGTTGCTGGCGAAGAAGCGCGCCGGCGACCGCAAGTCCTGGCTCGAATCCAAAGGGGACCTGGCCGAGGTGCTGGCCTGATGCGCAACGGGTTCGCCCTGGCGTTGTGGCTGTGGGCGGGGTTGGTAGTCGCAGGACCTGCGCCGGAACTGAAGCTGCTGTCCGAGCACGCCGTCGATGGCATGCGCGGTGGCAACCTGTCCGGGCTGGCGCTGTGCGGCGGCGAGATGTGGACGGTGTCCGATCGCGACGATGACCGGATCTATCGCCTCGCACCCTCCGAGGCGGCGGTCTGGCAGGCCGAGGAGGTTGAGATCGAGGTGCCGAAGGTGCCGGACAGCGGTTTGCCCTGGGGCTTGAGCTCGCGGACCTGGGCGGCGTCGTTCCTGCGCGGTGGCGAGCTGGATTTCGAAGGCATCAGCTGTGACAGCGCCGGCAACCGCTATGTAGTCAGTGAGTCCCATGCCGCGGTGTTGCAGGTGCCACCGTCGGGGCCCGCGTCCTGGCTGAAAATTGCCCCCACCCTGATCCGCCAGGCCCGCGCCAGCGGTATGTTGCTGCATTTCAATGCGTTGTTCGAAGGCTTGGCGATCAACCCGGCCGGTGACCAGCTGTGGTTGGCGGCCGAGCGCGAACGTCGCGGCCTGTTGCTGATCAAGCGTCAGCAGACGGTGTGGGACTGCGATGGCAATTGCGTGTTGCTGAGCGAAGCGGGGCTTGAGATGCAGCCGGCGCAGTTCCCCAAGGCCAAGGCGGTTTCGCGGGATTTCGCGGACCTGTCATTGTTCAATGGCAAGCTGTTTACCCTGGAACGCAACGCCTATCAGGTCTGCCGGCGCGACCCGCAGACCGCCCAGGTCGAGCGTTGCTGGTCGTTCGCCGCCGAGGCGTTGCAGGATAATCGCCGTTATCCCCAGGCCTACGGGCTGGCCGAAGCGCTGGTGGTGGATGCCGAGGGGGCCTGGATCGGCCTGGACAACAACGATGGCAAGCGGGCCGATGGTGAGCAGCGGCCAATCGTCTGGCGCTTCGCTGCGCCTGAGGGTGGCTGGAGTGCCTCGCCGTGAGCCAGCCGTTGCCGGGCAAGCGCGCTGGTCGGGTGTTGATGATCCTGGCCTGGTGCGCCGCGCTGTTTCTGGCGACGCGGTTTTTTGCCCAATGGGAGCAGCGCCAGCAAAACCCCAATACCCAGGTGTACTCGCAAAAAGGTGAAGGTTTTATCGAGGTGAAGTTGGTCGGCAATCAACAGGGGCATTTTGTCGCCAGCGGCCAGATCAACGGCCAGCCGGTGGATTTCATGCTCGACACCGGTGCCACTGACGTGGCGATTCCGATGGAGCTGGCCGAGCGCCTCAAGCTGGAAAAAGGATTCGGCGTGACCTTGAGCACCGCCAACGGTGTGAGCGAGGGCTACCGTACCCGCGTCGACCGGCTGCAATTGGGTGACATCGTCTTGCGCGATGTCCGTGCCCTGGTGGCGCCCGGCCTGGGTGGCACGCAAGTGCTGCTGGGCATGAGTGCCCTGAACAAACTTGAATTTACCCAGCGCGACGGCACCATGCTGCTGCGCCAGACAACGAACTGATGAGGCCCGCATGAGCGACATTCTTGCAGACAGCTTAGACGGCGTAGAACGCCGATCGCTGGCTGACTTCACCGAAAATGCCTACCTCAATTACTCCATGTACGTGATCATGGACCGTGCCTTGCCGCACATCGGCGACGGTTTGAAGCCGGTTCAACGGCGGATCATCTATGCCATGAGTGAACTGGGGCTGGATGCGGATTCCAAGCACAAGAAATCGGCGCGTACCGTCGGTGACGTGCTCGGCAAGTTCCACCCCCACGGCGACTCGGCCTGCTATGAAGCCATGGTGCTGATGGCCCAGCCGTTCAGCTATCGCTACACGTTGGTGGACGGCCAGGGTAACTGGGGTGCGCCGGACGATCCCAAGTCCTTCGCGGCCATGCGTTACACCGAGGCGCGGCTGTCGCGCTATTCCGAGGTGCTGCTCAGCGAACTGGGCCAGGGCACCGCGGACTGGGGGCCAAACTTCGACGGCACCCTCGACGAACCCCTGGTTCTGCCAGCACGTTTGCCGAATATCCTTCTCAATGGCACCACCGGCATCGCCGTGGGCATGGCCACCGACGTGCCGCCCCACAACCTGCGGGAAGTGGCCACGGCGTGCGTGCGTCTGCTGGACGAGCCGAAAGCCACGGTGGAACAGCTCTGCGAGCACATCCAGGGCCCGGACTATCCGACCGAAGCCGAAATCATCACCCCGCGCGCCGACCTGCTGAAAATCTACGAGACCGGTCGCGGTTCGGTGCGCATGCGCGCCGTGTACCACATCGAAGACGGCGACATCATTGTCACGGCGCTGCCGCATCAGGTCTCCGGGGCCAAGGTCCTGGAACAGATTGCCGCGATGATGCAGGCAAAACCGTCGAAAGCGCCGCAAGTGGCTGACTTGCGCGACGAATCCGACCATGAAAACCCATGCCGCATCGTGATCATCCCGGTCAACAGCCGGGTCGATCACGACGCGCTGATGCAGCACCTGTTCGCCAGCACCGACCTGGAGTCCAGCTACCGGGTCAACATCAACATCATCGGCCTGGACGGCAAGCCGCAACTGAAAAACCTGCGGGCATTGCTGGTGGAGTGGCTGGAGTTCCGGGTCAAGACCGTGCGCCGGCGCCTGCAATTCCGCCTGGACAAGGTCGAGCGCCGCCTGCACCTGTTGGACGGTTTGCTGATTGCCTACCTCAACCTGGATGAAGTGATCCACATCATCCGCACCGAGGAGCACCCCAAGGCCAGCCTGATCGCCCGCTTTGACCTGAGCGAAATCCAGGCCGACTACATCCTCGACACCCGCCTGCGGCAGTTGGCGCGCTTGGAAGAGATGAAGTTGCGCGCCGAGCAGGATGAATTGCTCAAGGAACAGGCCAAGCTGCAAGCCCTGCTGGGCAGCGAAGCCAAGCTCAAGAAGCTGGTACGCACCGAACTGCTCAAGGACGCCGAAACCTATGGCGACGACCGTCGCTCGCCGATCGTCGAACGTGCCGAAGCCAAGGCCCTGACTGAGCACGATCTGCTGCCGAACGAGAAAGTCACCGTCGTGCTGTCGGAA
This sequence comes from Pseudomonas sp. Van50, assembly GCF_055390755.1. Taxonomy (NCBI): domain Bacteria; kingdom Pseudomonadati; phylum Pseudomonadota; class Gammaproteobacteria; order Pseudomonadales; family Pseudomonadaceae; genus Pseudomonas; species Pseudomonas sp. Van50. The sequence continues at coordinate 674,298 of NZ_AP024343.1, forward strand.
AAAGGCTGGGTACGTTCCGCCAAGGGTCATGATATTGACGCGACGGGGCTTTCCTACAAGGCCGGGGACGGCTTCAAGGCCTTGGCGGCCGGGCGTTCCAACCAATTCGCGGTGTTCGTCGACTCCACTGGGCGCAGTTACTCCGTGCCGGCGCATACCTTGCCATCGGCTCGCGGCCAGGGTGAACCGCTGACCGGTCGTTTAACGCCACCGCCGGGTGCAACTTTTGAATGCGTGCTGATGCCTGATGATGATGGGCTGTACGTCATTGCATCGGACGCGGGTTACGGGTTCGTGGTCAAGGGTGAGGACCTGCAAGCCAAGAACAAGGCGGGCAAGGCGCTGTTGAGCCTGCCGAACAACGCCAAGGTGATTGCGCCGCGCCCGGTGGCCGATCGGGAGAGCAACTGGCTGGCGTCGGTGACCACCGAAGGCCGGTTGCTGGTGTTCAAGATCAGCGACCTGCCACAGCTGGGTAAAGGCAAGGGCAACAAGATTATCGGTATTTCCGGCGAACGGGTCGCCAGCCGTGAGGAATATGTCACGGATATTGCAGTGTTGCCGGAAGGCGCCACGCTTGTGCTACAGGCAGGAAAGCGTACGCTTTCGTTGAAGGCGGACGATCTTGAGCACTACAAGGGTGAACGTGGTCGGCGGGGCAACAAGCTTCCGAGGGGCTTTCAGCGGGTCGATGCGCTGCTCGTCGAAAACCTCAATTAGGCGTAGTAGAGGGCTCGGTCTGCGATTAAATGCCGCAGATCGATGCTTTCGCGCTGGAGTCGGCGCGCATATTCACGGATGATAGGCCCTTTCAAGCGCCGGCGTAGCCGAGCGTTCTTCACATTGACCGAGTATTTTTTCACTGTGGCAAGCCTTGTGGCTGCCACCTGGACGGAACGATGACTGCTCTGCGCCTCCCTATTTTGTGGCTCGCCGGCCTGCTTGGCCTGGCGGGCTGCAGCATGAACCAGCCGGTGTCGCTGTACCAACTGGACAGCGGAACCCCGGCCCAGCCTGCGCAAAGCACAGGCATGGCCGTATTGCTCGGCCCGGTTCTGATCGCTGACTACCTGCAGCGTGAAACCTTGTTGCAACGCCAACCGGACGGCAGCCTGCAAGCCGCCACTGACGGCCGTTGGGCCGGCAGCCTGTCCTCCGACATCGATCAGTTGCTGTTGCGCCAGGTCGCCGGGCACCTGGACAGCCAGCGCGTGGTGCTGGCACCGGCGACCCAGGGGTTCACCCCGGATGTGCAGGTACTGCTGTCGATTACCCGCCTGGACTCGGGTAAAGCCCAGCCGGCAGTGCTCGATGCCCAATGGCGGTTGATCGACCGTCGTGGCAAGGTGCGTGAGAACCGCATCGTTCATCTGCAAGAGCAACATGCCGGCACCACGGCGGCACAGGTCCAGGCCCAGGGCGTGCTCCTGCAACGCCTGGCCGAACAGTTGTCGGTGTCGCTCAAGCCCCTGGCCAACCAGCCGCCTGTCGCCGAAGTGCCCCGCAAAGCCGCGCCTGCCCCGGCCAAACCGGTCGAGAAGGAAAAGGACAAGATTCCCATGGCCTTGCCGATTCGTACGGACATGGAAGTGTTCAGGTTCTGACGGTTGGACCGGATACCCGACAAAGCCCGCGTTGATGCGGGCTTTGTTGTTTCTGCCGGTTGGATCTCTTGTGCCTGGGCCGGCCCTATCGCGAGCAAGCTCGCTCCCACACTGGGTCTGAGGCCTGCAGACATCCCCTGTGGGAGCGAGCTTGCTCGCGATGGCGGCGCTGAAGGCGACAAAAAAGCCCACAGACAATCACTCACCCCCCACAGCAGGTCTGAGGCCTGCAGACATCCCTTGTGGGAGCGAGCTTGCTCGCGATGGCGGCGCTGAAGGCGATAAAAAATCCCGCAGACAATCACTCATCTCCCACAGCAGGTCTGAGGCCTGCAGACATCCCCTGTGGGAGCGAGCTTGCTCGCGATGGCGGCGCTGAAGGCAACAAAAAGCCCGCAGACAATCACTCATCTGCGGGCTTCGTTACTTCATGTCCTGAGGCTCAGGCCTGGCGCTCATGCATCCGCGCCAGTTGCCGCTCCAGCATCGATGGGTAAGGCTCCATCAAGCGCTCTACGCAACACGCGCCTTCGGGGCTGGCGATGGGGCGGATTCGAGCGCGCTGGCGGATCAGGGCGTCGTCGTTGATCTTGCGCTCCACCAGCAGCAGGTTGCGGCTGTGTTGCGACAGCGCCAGGGCGTCCTGGGCGGTTTCGGTCAGCAGCAGGTCGATCTGGCTCAAGCCGAACAAGCCATCGCCCAAGGTCAGGCCCAATTGCAGTTGCAGGGTGATGCCGCTGTCGGCGACTTCGATCTGCAACTGGTGACCCAAGGCGCGCAGCAATTCACCGCAGCAAATGGCATTGGTCAGGTAGTCGTCGCCGCTGTCTTCGGTGTGGAACAGCATCAGCGTGCTGCCGTCGTTCAAGGTGTGCAATTCGCCCTGATAGAGCGATGCGGCCTGGTCGAGGCAGTCGCGGTAGCGTTCGAGCAGCTCCTTCAAGCGCGCCTGGGGCAGGCGACGCAGTTGATCCTGGGCGCCCAGTTGCACGGCCAGTACGGCGCTGTGCTGGGGCAGGTTCGAGGCCACAGGCTTGGCGACCGGTTGAGGTGCCCCATTGACCGACTCGTCACGCAGGTCGGCGAAGGCTTCGTCGTCTTCCTCGTCCTCTACCGCCCGCACCACATGGCGTGGCGCCGGTTTGGAGGTTGGCATCGGCTGGCTTTCGTCGAAGCCCGGGTCGCGCAGGTTACGCACTTCGAAGCCTGGCTCGGCATCGTCGTCGTCCGCGTAGTCGAGGTCTTCAGGTTCCGGCAGGGGCTCGGGTTCCGGGGCGAAGCTGGCGTGCAGTTGCCGGGCCAGGTCGCCGATCTCGTCCTGGCGCTGGGTGGCCGGCGTGTGTTCGTCGATGTCCCGCAGCCAGACGCGCAATTGCAGCAGCGGCGTGGAGATGTGCCGCCCCAGGCGCAGGCTCAAGGCCAGTGCCAGGGCCAGCAGGATCGCGCTGAGGATGCCCATGCTTTGCAGGCTGATGGTCATCGGTTGCTGGAACTGGTCCATGTCCAGGCTGATGCGCAGTTGCCCGGCGGTCACGTCCTGGAAGGTGATCTTGCTCTGGTACATGCCGCCGGACTCGCCCAGCAGGCCAGGCTTGGGCCGCTGGCCGGCCTCGGCGAGGATGCGGTTGTCCACGCTGTAGATGGCGGCGTGGGCCACCAGCTTGTTCTTGGTCAGGTTGTTGAGCAGCACGTTGAGGCTGAGGATGTCGTTGGACACCAGCAGCTCGGTGGCGGACGTGGCGGTCTGGGTGGTCAGGCTTTCACCCAGGGCATCGGCCTGCTCGTGCATGGCCTGCTTGAACTGCAAACCCATCACGCAGGCATAGATGACCAGGGCCAGGGCGACCAGGATGACGTTATGGCTGGCAATGCGCAATGCGATCGGCACACGACGGTGACGCAGCGCACGGAAGATCAGCAGGAAGAAGTTGTCGGTTTTGACTGGCGTGGGCCGGTTCACTGAGCTCGGCTCTTTGTCCGTGAAATTGACGCGCAGTATAGCGACAGCCCCATGACCGGCAAAGCACTGGCGGTGCCCGATGGTCACTGAATGTGGGTAGAATGCGGTTTTTTTCCACCTGCGGGGGTGCGCCTTGCGCGAAATCGTCCTGATAAACATCACTGGCAGCGACCGTCCGGGTCTGACTGCGGCCATTACCGGCGTTCTGGCCCAGGGTGGTGTGAACATTCTCGACATCGGTCAGGCGGTGATCCATGACACGCTGTCGTTCGGCATCCTGGTTGAAATCCCGGACGCCGAACAAAGCAAGTCCGTGCTCAAGGACATCCTGTTCACCGCCTACAAGCTCGACCAGCAGGTGCGTTTCACCCCGGTGTCCGAGGAGGATTACCAGCATTGGGTGGCCGGCCAGGGCAAGAAGCGCCATATCGTGACCCTGTTGACCCGCAAGGTCACCGCCGAGCAATTGCAGCGCGTCAGTTCGATCACCGCCCAGTATGACCTGAACATCGACCACATCGACCGCCTGTCCGGGCGCATGCCGCTGGACACCCCGGCCGACAAGGGCAAGGGCTGTATCGAGTTTTCGGTGCGCGGCGAGCCGGCCGATCCCCAGGCGTTGCGTGCCGAGTTCCTCAGCGTGGCCCAGGAACTGAACGTCGACATCGCCTTCCAGGAAGATTCGCTGTTCCGCCGCAACCGCCGCCTGGCGGTGTTCGACATGGACTCGACGCTGATCGAGGCCGAAGTCATCGACGAACTGGCCAAGGCGGCCGGCGTGGGCGACAAGGTCTCGGCCATCACCGAGCGAGCCATGGCCGGCGAGCTGGATTTCCGTGCCAGCTTCAAGGAGCGCCTGGCCTTGCTCAAAGGTCTGGATGTCAGCGTGCTGGATTCCATTGGCGCTTCCCTGCGCCTGACCGAAGGCGCCGAAACCCTGTTCGCCGAACTCAAGCGCCTGGGCTACAAGACCGCCATCCTGTCCGGCGGCTTCACCTACTTCGCCAAGCAGTTGCAGGCCAAGCTCGGTATCGACTATGTATTCGCCAACGAGCTGGAAGTGGTGGACGGCAAGGTGACCGGCGTGGCCGTCGAGCCGATCGTCGATGCCCAGCGCAAGGCGGACCTGCTGCGTGAGCTGGCTGCAAAAGAAGGCCTGCGCCTGGAGCAGACCATCGCCGTGGGCGACGGCGCCAACGACCTGCCGATGCTGGCGATCGCGGGCCTGGGCGTGGCATTCCGTGCCAAGCCGCTGGTCAAGCAGTCGGCCAGGCAAGCGATTTCCACCCTGGGGCTGGATGGGGTGTTGTATCTGCTGGGCTTCAGGGATCGTGACGGGCAGCTTTGACTGACACACTGATTTTGGAGCAAGTGCACTTGTGGCGAGGGCGCTTGCTCCCGCTGGGGCGCGAAGCGGCCCTGAAACCTGGGGCCTGAGTGTGTCGGATCGACCGCAGGGGCCTGCTGCGCAGGCCAGCGGGAGCAAGCTCCCTCGCCACAACGGGTTGCGTGCGGTTCAAAGCGATTTCCACAACGAATCAAAATTCCCTTCCTGGTCGCCGCCATCCCCGGTTTCGCTTGAGTCTTCCGGGTGATAGGAAAACTGGTTGAAACTGTGGGTGCTGGTCACCCGGCGGTCCAGGCCGGCGCGGCGCTCCTGGCCGTTGGTGTTGATCAACACCCGCTGGCCTTCCTGGAAGGGCAGGCGTGGGGCGATCATGGTCGGGGGCAGGTCAATGGCGCTGATCTCGGGGAGTAACAGGCCGCGCAGGTAGTGACCGTGCTCATTTTCTTCCCGGACCAGTTGCAGCCCGCAAGGCTGGGCATGGGGTGCGACCAGTTCGATGCCCATTTGCATGGCGCCGTTGCGCACTTGGCGGATCCAGCGCACCACGGCAACGCTCCAGGCTTGGTCGCTGCTGTCGCGGATGCCGATCATTTCCCCGGCTTGCAATTGTTCCGGCACCTCCTTGGGCCAACCGAGGCAATAGCCGCCAGGGCTGTGGTTGATGATCGGCAGGTCGTAGGTGGGGAAGTGATGCTGGTTGTCGGAGCTGGTGCCATCGTCATCGGCCGGGTTGACCGGGTACTCGATTTCTTCATAGGGCAGCAGGTCGCTGTCGCCGGCGGGGGCGGCGTCGAACGCTTGCTTCCAGGTGTCGTTTGTCTTGCTCTGCGAGGCTTCGAAGCGGGCCTTGCGGGTGGCGGGGCTTTTCAGGATTTCGTTGAACGAGCGCTCGCCGCCCAGGTAGTAGTGCAGCGCACTCATGCCCACGCACAGGGTCAGCGTGCCGTTGCCCTCGGTGCGCTGGAAACTGCGTTCAGCCGCTTCGCCCCAGGCGGCTTGCAGGTGATGCAACGTGTCGGCGCTCATGCCCCCAGGGACTGGCAACGTATTATCGGCAGGGTGTTCCAGGTGAGTGGCGATTGCACGCACCAGTGGCTGGGGATCGAAGCCCTGCAAGGTCGGCTGCTGTTCGGCCCGGAACTTGGAGCGGTAGCGTGGCCCGACATCCAGCTCTGGAGCGACGGCGAACAGGCTGCTGGCAGCGGTGGCAGGGTCCAGCTTGACCCACTGGCTCCAGGATTCGAGCACTTCGGTCAGTCGCCCGATCTGGCTCTGGCGCAATTGATTGCTGCGTGACGCGCCCAGCAGCAGGGCGACGACATAGGTCTGCTCGGCGTTCAATTGATGAACCTGGCTGGCCAGTTCGTCACTCACGCTCAGGTGTTGCAAGCGGTGCAGGCAGGCGATCCGGTACAACTGATGCAAGTCCAGCCACAACCCCTCGGGCACTGGGCTGTACAGCTGGCTGGCACGCAGCAGCGGGCCGTTGAGGGCATGCATCGCTCGTTGCAGCGCGGTGCTCAGCAGGCGGGCCCGGTCCTTGGTGTATTTCGACGCGATACGCGCCACGATCTGTTTGTAGCCCATCGCCAGTTGGGTTTGCAGGGCCTGGCACAGGTTGACGATCTTGCGCGAGCGATCATCCAGCACGATGGCCTGTTGCAGGAAGTGCCGCTCCAGGTGCTTGCAGACGTAATACACCTCGGGCCGCAGCAGTTCGAGCAGTTGCAGGCGATTGTCGCTGGGCGTGAGCAGTTGGTTGAGTTCACCCAGGGCCTGGTACAACAGGCGAGCCGTTTCGCCGATGTTGGCTTTGGGCAGGTTGGCGATCCAGCGCTTGAGGTCCCGTGGCGTAGCATCGCAGAACGACAGGCGTGGTTGTGTCGGGGTCAGGACGCGCAATAGCTGGAGAGGGCTGGTCTCATTCATGCCGTGTACGGGCTCCGGCGGGAAATAAACGTGATGTTTCCAACTCTAGCAGCTGTAGCCGAAGGAGGTACGCTATCTATGCTGGATGCCCTGTGGGAGCGAGCTTGCTCGCGATGACGCCAGGACAGTCTCTATTGAGGTGACTGTTACATCGCCATCGCGAGCAAGCTCGCTCCCACATTTGATCTTTTACTCAGCCTTTGGGCAGCGCCAGGCCCTGGCCCATCTGCACTGGCGACCCGGCCACCAGGTCTTCGGCCCATTTCACCTGGCCTGGACCGAACAGCACGATGGCGGTCGAACCCAGCTTGAAGCGTCCCAGTTCGGCGCCTTTTTCCAGATGGATCGGCGCGCGGGCGGCTTCGTCGTAACGGAAGGTTTTGAGTTCGCGCTTGGGTGGCGTCACCAGCCCGGCCCAGACGGTTTCGATGGAGGCTACGATCATCGCGCCCACCAGTACCACGGCCATCGGCCCGCGCTCGGTGTCGAAAATGCACGCGACGCGCTCGTTGCGGGCGAACAGCTCCGGAACGTTTTCGGCGGTGGTCTGGTTGACCGAGAAAATCCGCCCCGGAATGTAGACCATCTCCCGCAGGGTGCCGGCCAATGGCATGTGCACGCGGTGGTAGTCCTTGGGGGACAGGTAGATGGTGGCGAAATCGCCGCCCATGAACGGCGCTGAATTGGCCGCGTCACCGCCCAGCAGCTCCAGCACGCTGAAGCTGTGGCCCTTGGCCTGGAACACCCGGCCGTGCTCGATCGGGCCGAGCTGGCTGACGGCGCCGTCGGCGGGGCTGAGGATCGCGCCCGGGGTTTCGTCCAGCGGCCGCGCGCCGTCTTTCAGGGCGCGGGTGAAGAAGGCGTTGAAGTGCTCATACGCGGTCAGGTCTTCCACCAGGGCCTGGGACATGTCCACTTGGTAGCGCTTGGCGAACCACGCGGTGAAGGCATTCTTGAACCAACGCACGCGGCATTCGGCAATGCAACCGGCCAACCGCGACAACAGGTGGTGGGGCAGCAGGTATTGAGTGAGGATGAACAAACGGTTTTTCATTAACTGTCCTTAAGAACCTTCAAAGCTCGATGGGCGTGTCGGGATGGTTGCCCCATTCGCCCCAGGAACCGGCATAGCCTTTGACTCGTGGATAACCGAGCGCCTTGGCCACCAGGTAGGTGAAGCCAGAGCGGTGGTGAGTCTGGCAGTGGGTGATGATTTCTTTGTCGGGCGTGATGCCCAATCGTTCGAGGATCTGCGGCATGTCCTTGCGAATGCGCAGGTTGCGCGCCGGGTCCATGCCGGCGGTCCATTCGAAATTGACCGCGCCGGGAATGTGCCCGCCCCGGGCTGCGACGACTTTCTCGCCGGAGTATTCCAGCGGGCCGCGCGCATCCCAGATGGCCAGGTCGGCGGCACCGAGGCGGCTTTGCAGGTATTCGCGGGTGGCGGTGGGGGCATCGTGCAGCGTCAGGGGCACCGGGCCGGCAACCGGTGCCGGAACATCGACGGACACCGGCAGGCCTTCGTCCAGCCAGGACAGCAGGCCGCCGTCGAGGTAGTGATAGTTCGAGAGGCCGATCACGTCCAGCAGCCAGATAAAGCGCCCGGCCCAGCCGCCGCCTTCGTCGTCGTAGACCACGTAGACCGCGTCCGGGTGATGCCCAAGCTCGCCGAACAGGGTTTCCAGGTCGGCCTTGGCCGGCAACAGGCCCGGTGCCGGCGGTTGGCCGAGCTGGGTGCGCTTGGGGTCGACGAAACGTGCGCCGGGGATGTGCCCGGTGCTGTAGCGCGCGGCGCTGGTCAGGTCCACCAGAATCAGTTCGCGGGCGTCGAGGCGCGGCAGCAGTTCGCTCGGCTCGATCACCAGCGGCAAGCCAGAGAAGTCAGGCATGTGAGGTCTCCAGGGGCGCAAAGGGAAAGGATTGTAGCAAGTTCAGCGACCGCGGTTGGTAAAGGTATGCAGGGCCCTTTCGATACATTGCACGGTTTTGCCGAAGGCTTGCACGGTGATATCCGAGAACGGCCCGCCGCCCTGGTCCACCGCCACCAGCATGATCACCCGTCCATTGCACGTCAGTGAGCGCAACAGCAGGTGCTCACCCCGGAACAGGCTGCGCAGGCCCGGCGGCAGTAGTGCCGAAAACTGCGCGTTGTTGTCCGGGTTCAGGCGAACCTGGGCCTGCTGGGCCAGCAACCGCTGCAATATTTTGCTCTGGCTGATGGTAAAGCTCATGGCCGCGGCTTCCTTGGGCAGGCCGGCGGTCTGGTGTACGCGCATGCTGGCCTGGCTGCGGTCGGCCATCAGGATCATCACTCGGCGCATGCCACAGGCCACCAGGACATCCCGTGCCGAGGTGGTCAGGTGCATGGCATTGCGGAAGGGACTCGGCTCCACCAGCATGGCGGAGCATTGCTTGCGCCACTGGCTCAGGTCTTGGGCGCTGGGCGGGGCGGCGGGCAGCAAGCCGGGGTGGATGCGGCGGCTGCCCGAGGGCCAGATCAGCGCCACGGCCGGGTGCCAGAGGTCTGGCATGGCGTGATGATGGGCGCTATTGACCGCTTGTTGGTGCAGTTGCTGCTGGACCTCATCCATCGACATCTGCAGATACAAACTGGTGAGGTACTGCCAGCGGGTGAGCGCGGGGCTGTCCCAGGCCTGTTGTGCGGCCAGTGCCAGGCCGTTGGCCAGCAATACGGTGTTGGCCGGCTGGTTGAGCCAGCGTCGCAGGATCGGGTCGTCGTCCAGGCGATTCTGCTGGCGCAGGGGGTGTTCGCTGTCCCGGGCGATGCGCAGGACTTTCACCAGCTCGCGGCGTTCATTGAGTAGCAGGCGATAACCTTGCGCCACCCAGATGGGCAAGCGCCAGGTTTCCACCAGCGCCAGGCAGATTTCCAGCAGGCTGACGCCGAACAGTTCGCGCTCTACCTTGGGCGCGGGCTCGCCTTTATGGACGACCCGCAATTCCCATTCCCCGAGCAATCGTGGATGGGTCAGGGCCAGGGGCCAGAGCGGTGACAGGAATAACAGACTGCCCCAGTGTATGTCTTGCCACAGCCGCGCCAGGCGGCTGGCAAAAAAACCATTGGCCTGTTGCGTGGCGTGCTGGCTGATCAATTGCAACTGGCGCAAGGCGATGGGTATTTCATGCTCCGGCAACGACGGCAGGCGGGCGAGCAGTTCCTCGGTACGCTTGAGGCCGAGGCGGTTGATGGCCACTTCGAGGTTTTCCGCAGGTTCTGCAAGGCTGCCATGGGTGTGATGGTTGGCTTCGCGGATGACGCTCAGGGCCAGGGCTGGGCTGCCCTGCATCAGGTCGGCGATGTCGCGCAAGGAGCGGCGGCTGTCGGCGAGGGCCTTGCAGACCAGGTCGTGGCTGGCCTGGGGTACCGGCAGATGCACGCCTTTGAGCAGCGTCACCCAACCTTCGAGGGTGGTCGGTCGGGGCGTTGGAACCTTGGTTTCGTTAGTCATGGCTGGACGTGATCATCGTATGAATTCTCTACGCCCGGAACGGGGCAAATTGGCTTTTCGCCAGAACAGCCTATAGTCTGGCGCAGTTTTGCCGATAAGTAGAAGAAGAGATTTTTCAGCTTCCGAATATGACCTTGAACCCGACTTAAATAAGTACTTTCTATCTATGGCTAAAATTATCGGCATCATTGTCGTGTTCGCGAGCGTGCTCGGCGGATACGTGCTCTCCCATGGCAAGATTGCCGCCCTGATCCAGCCCTTCGAGGTGTTGATCATCGGTGGCGCGGCCCTCGGTGCATTCCTGCAGGCCAACCCCGGCTATATGACGATGCACGTGCTCAAGAAATCCCTGGGCATGTTCAGTTCGCGCTTTAGCCACACCTTCTACCTCGAGGTGCTGGGGCTGATCTACGAGATCCTCAACAAGAGCCGCCGCGAAGGCATGATGGCGATCGAGGGCGACATCGAAGACGCCGCCGCCAGCCCGATTTTCGCCAAGTACCCGGCCGTGCTCAAGGACGCCCGCATGACGGCGTTCATCTGTGATTACCTGCGCATCATGTCGTCCGGCAACATGGCCCCCCACGAGCTCGAAGGCCTGTTCGACATGGAGCTGTACAGCCTCAAGGAAGACCTGGAGCATCCCTCCCACGCGGTCACCGGGATCGCCGACGCGATGCCTGGCTTCGGTATCGTCGCGGCGGTACTGGGGATCGTGGTGACCATGGCCTCCCTGGGCGACGGTGACCAGAAGTCCATCGGCCTGCACGTGGGTGCGGCCCTGGTGGGTACGTTCTTCGGTATCTTGGCGGCGTATGGTTTCTTCGGGCCGCTGGCCACCTCCCTGGCCCATGACGCCAAGGAAGAGCTCAATATCTACGAAGCCATCAAGGCTTCCCTGGTGGCCTCGGCCTCGGGCATGCCGCCATCGTTGGCGGTGGAGTTCGGGCGCAAGGTCCTGTACCCGGCGCACCGTCCAAGCTTCGCCGAGCTGGAACAAGCGGTTCGCGGTCGCTAAGTTATGGAAAATAACCAGCCGATCATCATCAAGCGCGTCAAGCGCATAGCCGCTGGGCATCACGGGGGCGCCTGGAAAATCGCCTTTGCCGACTTCGCCACAGCGATGATGGCGTTCTTCCTGGTGCTGTGGCTGTTGTCCACGGCGACGCCAGAGCAGAAGATCGCCATCGCCGGCTACTTCAAGGACCCGGTCGGCTTTTCCGAAAGCGGCACGCCCTACATCATCGACCTGGGCGGCTCACCGACCCTGGCCCCGGAAAACACCCTCAACCCCGAGGTCAAGTCCCAGCCCCAGCCCGACAAGGTGACGGTGGATTCCGAGCAGGTCGAAGGCATGGCCGAACAGGTCGAGCGCGAGCGCCTGGAATTGCTGTTGCAGGAATTGCAGAACAAGGTCGAAGAGAACCCGCAACTGCAGAAATTCAAGGACCAGATCCTGTTCGAAATCACCCCGAACGGCTTGCGCATCCAGATCATGGACGCCGAGAACCGGCCGATGTTCGATTCCGGCAGCGCGCGCCTGAAGCCGTATTTCGAGGACATCCTGTTGGCCATGGCCGACACCATCAAGGCGGTGCCGAACAAGATCAGCATCAGTGGTCATACCGATGCCAAACCCTACATCGGCAAGGGTGACTACGGTAACTGGGAGCTGTCCGCCAACCGTGCCAACGCGGCCCGTCGCGCCCTGGTGGCCGGCAGCTATCCGGACGAGCAGGTGGCGCGGGTGGTCGGTTATGCGTCTTCGGCGCTCTTCGACCGCAAAGACCCGTTCAACCCGGTCAACCGGCGTATCGATATCGTGGTGTTGACCAAGAAGGCGCAGAAAGCCATCGAGGGCTCGCAAACCGATGATCCGGCGCCCGATCCGGTCCCGGGCGAGGGTGCGCCGGGTGAAGCGCCTGCTCCGTCCGCCACACCAGGTGCGGCGGTCGATCCGAACGCGTTGCCGGCAGACCAGCAACCCGTGCCGGCCCATGAGCTGCGCGAGCGGCTGAACCTGTTCGACGATGCCGCGCCCAAGCCGCCCGGAGCGCCGGCGCAGTGACCTGAAGGTTTGTCGATGGACCTGTGGCGAGGGAGCTTGCTCCCGCTCGACTGCGAAGCAGTCGTAAACCGGCGGGTGCGGTGTGTCTGATGCTCCGCATCTGGCAGGTTTTGGGGCCGCTTCGCAGCCCAGCGGGAGCAAGCTCCCTCGCCACAATTGTGTCCGGCTTCCCTTCCTTTCAGCTCAGTAACCGCTTTCCGGCAGGCTGGCGATGATCGAGCGGTAGCTGTTCATCCGTTGCTGATGCACGCGACCTTCTTCCAGGGCCTTGAGCAGAGCGCAACCGGGCTCGCGGTCGTGCTTGCAGTCGCGGAAGCGGCAGGTGCCGATCAACTCGTTGAACTCGATGAACCCGGCTTCGACATCGGCCCGGCTGACGTGGCCCAGGCCGAATTCGCGGATACCCGGCGAGTCGATCAATTCACCGCCGCCAGGGAAATGGAACAGCCGCGCGGTGGTGGTGGTGTGGGTGCCCTGGCCGGACAGCTCGGACAGCGGCCCGACGCGCGTCTCGACTTCCGGCAGCAGGCTGTTGACCAGCGAAGACTTGCCCACGCCAGACTGGCCGACGAACACACTGATGCGCCCGTCCAGTTGCTGTTGCAACTGCTCCATGCCGTTGCCGTGATGGGCCGAGACCTCCAGCACCGGGTAACCCAAATCCCGATAGACCGACAGCAGGGCGTTCAGCGCCGTGGCGTTGTGTTCGTCGATCAGGTCGAACTTGTTGAGCAGCAGCAACGGACGGATACCCGCGTGTTCGGCGGCCACCAGGTAACGGTCGATCAGGTTGGCGTGGGGCTCGGGCAACGGGGCGAACACGATGACGATCATGTCGACGTTGGCGGCCACGGGCTTGAGCTGGCCTCGGCTGTCCGGCCGGCACAGCTCGGTGTGGCGCGGCAACTGCGCGACGATCACGCCGATGCCCTGGTTGCCGGCCCGCCAGACCACCTGGTCGCCCGTCACCAGCGCCGGCAGGTTGGCGCGCAAGTGGCAGCGGAACACCTGGCCGGCCAGTTCGCCTTCCTGGGCCTCGACCTCGACCTGCACGCCGAAGTGGGCGATCACCAGGCCGGTCTGTTCAGGGCCCAGGTCGCCACCCTCCAGGGCTTCGACAGCACTGGATTCGCGTTTGGCGGCGCGGGCGGCGCGCTCGCCCTGGATCTTTTCGATGCGCCAGTTCTGACGACGATTGAGTTGGCGTTTGGCCATGGGTGTTCCGTATGAAGAAATGCAGCGAATAGGGTAAAACGGCGGCGAGTTTAGCACGCCCAAGGGCCTGCCTAAGCTAAACTGCGTGGCTACGCCGAGGAGCTTCCCTATGCAAAACCCGCAGAACCTGATCTGGATCGACCTGGAAATGACCGGTCTGAACCCCGACACCGACGTCATCATCGAAATGGCTACGATCGTCACCGACAGCGACCTCAACACCCTGGCCGAAGGCCCGGTGATCGCGATCCACCACAGCGACGAAGTCCTGGCCGGCATGGACGAGTGGAACACCCGCCAGCACGGCGGCTCGGGCCTGACCCAGCGGGTGCGCGAGAGCAAGATCAGCATGGCCGAGGCCGAGGCCCAGACCCTCGCCTTCCTGGAACAGTGGGTGCCGAAGGGCAAGTCGCCGATCTGTGGCAACAGCATCTGCCAGGACCGCCGCTTCCTTTATACCCACATGAAGTCCCTGGAAAGCTACTTCCACTACCGCAACCTGGACGTCTCCACCCTCAAGGAGCTGGCCGCCCGCTGGGCGCCAGAAGTGCGCGACAGTTTCCAGAAGGGCAGCACCCACCTGGCCCTGGACGACATCCGCGAGTCCATCGCCGAGTTGCAGCATTACCGCAAGCATTTCATCAAGTTCTAACCGGCACCCCGGCGACTGGCGAGATTGCTTGTGTGGCGAGGGAGCTTGCTCCCGCTGGCCTGCGAAGCAGGCCCCGGCAGTCCTTCAGGTAGACCGAATTGTCCGGGTTGCGACTGCTGCGCAGCCGAGCGGGAGCAAGCTCCCTCGCCACAGGGGCCTATTTGGACCAAGGACAGGAGATTTAGGTCGAGGCCGTTGCCTTGCCCTCTTTTGGTGCCTGCCCAAACTGGCTAGACTGCGCGCCTTCCTGCAAGGACCGCCATCATGTTGCTGATGCTTTATCTGATCGCCATCACCGCCGAAGCCATGACCGGCGCCTTGTCTGCCGGGCGACGGGGCATGGACTGGTTCGGCGTGGTGCTGATCGCCTGTGTCACGGCGCTGGGTGGCGGCTCGGTGCGCGACGTGCTGCTCGGTCATTACCCACTCACCTGGGTCAAGCACCCGGAGTACCTGGTGCTGACCACCGCGGCGGCGATGCTGACGGTGTTCCTGGCGCGCTGGATGCGCCATTTGCGCTCGCTGTTCCTGGTGCTCGACGCCGTGGGCCTGGTGGCGTTCACCCTGATCGGCTGCATGACGGCCCTGGAAATGGGCCATGGCATGCTGGTGGCGTCGGTCAGTGGGGTGATCACCGGGGTGTTCGGTGGCATCCTGCGGGACATCTTCTGCAACGATATTCCGCTGATCTTCCGTCGCGAACTCTACGCCAGCGTCTCGTTTGCCGCGGCGTGGTGTTATCTGCTGTGTGTCTTCCTGCAACTGCCGAACGAGCAGGCAATCCTCATTACCTTGTTCGGCGGTTTCCTGCTGCGGCTCCTGGCGATTCGCTTTCACTGGGAAATGCCGAAGTTCGTCTACAACGACGAGGTTTGACGCTCGGCATGTTGGCGCAATGCCCACGCCACGTGCTCGCGCACCAGTTCCGACGGATAGTCGCGCCGCGCCTCCAGCGCTTGCAGCACGGGAATGGTTGACGGCGCATTACCCAGGCCCACCGCCAGGTTGCGCAGCCAGCGTTCGTAACCGGCACGGCGCAACGGTGAACCCTCGGTGCTGCTGAGGAATTTCTCTTCGTCCCACATGAACAGCTCGGCCAACCCGGCATTGTCCAGGTTGTGCCGCGGCTTGAAGTCGCTTTCCCCGGACGGTCGGGCAAAGCGGTTCCACGGGCAGACGATCTGGCAGTCGTCACAGCCGAACACCCGGTTGCCGATCAGTGGTCGCAGCTCTTCAGGAATGGCGCTTTTCAACTCGATGGTCAGGTAGGAAATACAACGGCGAGCATCGAGCACGTAGGGGCCGACGAAGGCATTCGTAGGACAGATGTCCAGGCATGCGGTGCATTTTCCGCAATGCTCGGTGCCGTGGGGTGGATCGATGGGCAGCGGCAGGTCGACAAACAGCTCGCTCAGGAAAAAATAGCTGCCGGCCTTGCGGTTCAACACCAGGGTGTTTTTACCGATCCAGCCCAGGCCCGCCTGTTCGGCGATGGCTTTTTCCAGCACCGGTGCGCTGTCGACAAAGGCACGGTAGCCAAAGGGGCCGATGACCGCCTGAATTTTTTCCGCCAATTGCTGCACGCGTTTACGGATCAATTTGTGGTAATCGCGGCCCAATGCATAACGCGAGACGTAGGCTTTTTCCGGTTGGCCGAGCAATTGCGCCATTTGCGTATCGCCCGGCAAGTAATCCATGCGCAGGGAAACCACCCGCAGCGTGCCCGGCACCAGTTCCTCGGGGTGCGAGCGTTTGCTGCCATGGGCGCCCATATAGTCCATTTCGCCGTGGTAGCTGGCCTCGAGCCAGCGTTGCAGGTGTTGTTCATGCTCGGCCAGGTCCAGGCCGCTGATGCCGACCTGCTGGAAACCCAGCTCGCGGCCCCATTCCTTGATGGATTGGGCGAGGGCGGGGAGGTCTGTGGGAATGGCAGGCATGAGGCGAGAGAAACCGGAGCTGAGATGCGTATAATTCTGCCAGACATCGGAGCCCGAAGACGCATGCCGCACACTAAAGATGATTTTCCCGACGCGCTGTACAGCGCCGCGCAGGTCCGGGCCCTCGATGCTCAACTGATCGCGGCAGGCACCGCCGGTTTCGAATTGATGCAGCGCGCGGCCCGCGCCACCTGGCGAGCGATCGTCCGACGCTGGCCTGAGGCCCGCGAGCTGACCGTGCTGGCCGGCCATGGCAACAATGCCGGCGATGGCTACCTGGTCGCGACGCTGGCCCGGCGCGCCGGCTGGTCGGTGCGGGTGCTGACGGTGGGCGAGCCCCGGCGATTGCAGGGGGACGCCGCCAATGCCCACGCCGAGGCCGTGGCGGTGGGCGTGCCGATGGAGCCGTGGTCGGACGAGGCCGAGTTGCGCGGCGTGCTATTGGACGCGCTGCTCGGCACCGGCCTGAATGGCGATGTGCGCGAACCTTATGTGCAGGCCATCGATACGATCAACGTCAGCGGCCTGCCGGTCGCGGCGGTGGATATCCCTTCGGGGTTGTGCGCCGACACCGGCCGAGTGCTGGGCACGGCGGTGGCGGCCGACCTGACCGTGACTTTCATTGGCTTGAAACTGGGGTTGTTCACCGGCGAGGCGGCGGACCGGGTCGGTGAGCTGATGTTCAATGACCTGCACGCTGATCCGGATATTGTTGAAACGGCACCGGCCAGTGCCCGACTGCTCCTGCCCCACAATCTGCCTCGTCTGACACCTCGTGCCGCCACTTCCCACAAAGGCAAGTTCGGTCATGTGCTCTTGATCGGTGGCGACCGCGGCTTCGGCGGCGCCATCCAGATGAGCGCCGAAAGCGCCCTGCGCTGCGGTGCGGGCATGGTTTCGCTGGCGACCCGCAGTGAGCATGTATCCGCCGCGCTGATGCGTTTACCGGAAGTGATGGTGCAGGGCACCCATTCGGCGAACCAATTGATGGGCCTGCTCCAGCAGGCCAGCGTGCTGGTGGTCGGGCCGGGCCTGGGCCAGGCTGCCTGGGGACGCAGCCTGTTGTCGGCGGCGGCCAATGCGCCACTGCCGCAAGTGTGGGATGCCGATGCACTGAACCTGCTGAGCAGGGGCGATGTCCGTTTGCCTGAGCAGTGCGTCATCACCCCGCACCCGGGGGAGGCGGCGCGGCTGTTGGAGATGTCCGTCGCCCAGGTGCAGGCCGACCGCCCGGCGGCGGCTCATGCCTTGAGCCAGAAATACAGCGCCACGGTGATCCTCAAGGGTGCCGGCAGCCTGATCGCCAGCCCGGACGGTCGCCTGGCGGTTTGCAGCCAGGGCCATCCGGCCATGGCCACCGCCGGTCTGGGGGATGTGCTGGCCGGTGTGGTCGGGGCCTTGCTGGCCCAGGGCATGGAAGGCTTCGAGGCCGCGTGCCTGGCGGTCTGGCTGCACGCCAGTGCCGGTGCCCAGGTCGGTCGGTCGGGCCGGGGATTGGCGGCGACCGATCTGATCCCGGCCATTCGTCAGTTGTTGGAGGAGCATTCACCGTGTCTGAAGTAACCCTGTACGTGGCGGACGAACAAGCCATGACACAATTTGGCGCCCGCATCGCGCAGATCACCGCCGGCCACGGCCTGATTTTTCTCGAAGGCGACCTTGGCGCGGGGAAAACCACCTTGTCCCGTGGCATCATTCGCGGCCTCGGGCACGTCGGTTCAGTCAAGAGCCCGACGTTCACCCTGGTCGAGCCCTATGAGATCGGCGACATTCGCGCCTTCCATTTCGACCTGTATCGACTGGTAGATCCCGAGGAGCTTGAATTCCTCGGTATCCGCGATTATTTCGAAGATGACGCCTTGTGCCTGATCGAATGGCCCCAGAAGGGTGCAGGCTTTTTGCCAAAGCCCGACCTGACCATTACCATTGGCGCGCAGAACGGCGGGCGTTCGCTGAAACTGACGCCGCAAGGCTCCCGTGGTGAGTCGTGGTGTGCCGCTTTGGCATTGGAAAACTAATTGATGATGGGGTTTGGTATGCGCTTTCGCGCGGTGGTTGCTGTCGTAGGACTGTTGCTTACGGCACTGGCCGTCGATGCTGTGGCCGAGACAAAGGTCAACAGCGTTCGCCTCTGGCGGGCGCCGGACAACACACGGCTGGTGTTTGACCTGACGGGGCCGGTGCAGCACAGCGTATTCACCCTGACCGCCCCGGATCGCCTGGTGATCGACATCAACGGCGCCACCCTGGGGGCGCCGCTGAACGTCGCTACCGCCAACACGCCGATCACCGCGATGCGCTCGGCCCAGCGTACGCCGACCGACCTGCGGGTGGTCATCGACCTGAAAAAAGCCGTGACCCCGAAGAGCTTCACCCTGGCCCCCAACGCCCAGTACGGCAACCGGCTGGTGGTGGACCTGTTCGACAACCCGGCCGATGCCGAGCCACCGCCACCGCCGCCGACCAATGTGGCCACGGTGCCAGCGGTGCCGGTGACCCCGACCGAGCCTGCGCTCAAACTGCCACCGGCCCCGGCGGGCAAGCGCGACATCATTGTGGTGATCGACGCCGGTCACGGTGGCGAAGACCCGGGCGCCTCGGGCTCGCGCGGGCAACGTGAAAAAGACGTGGTGCTGTCCATCGCCCGTGAATTGCAGCGCCAGGTCAACGGCATGAAAGGCTTCCGCGCCGAACTGACCCGCACCGGCGACTATTTCATTCCCTTGCGCGGCCGCACCGAAATCGCCCGCAAGAAAGGCGCTGACCTGTTCGTCTCCATTCACGCCGACGCCGCACCTTCGGCGGCAGCGTTCGGGGCCTCGGTGTTTGCCCTGTCCGACCGTGGCGCGACTTCCGAGACCGCCCGTTGGCTGGCCGACACTGAAAACCGCTCCGACCTGATTGGCGGTGCCGGCAACGTCAGCCTCGACGACAAGGACCGGATGCTCGCCGGCGTATTGCTCGACTTGTCGATGACCGCCTCGTTGACCTCCAGCCTGAACGTCGGCCAGAAGGTCTTGAGCAACATCGGTCGCGTCACGCCGCTGCACAAGCAGCGCGTCGAACAGGCCGGGTTCATGGTGCTCAAGTCGCCGGACATTCCGTCGATCCTGGTGGAAACCGGGTTCATTTCCAACGCCAACGAAGCCTCGAAACTGTCGACGTCGAGCCATCAGCAGGCCCTGGCCCGCTCCATCAGCAGCGGCGTACGGCAGTTCTTCCAGCAGAACCCGCCGCCGGGCACCTACATCGCCTGGCTGCGGGACTCCGGCAAGATCGCCCAGGGGCCACGGGATCACCGCGTCAACCCGGGCGAAACCCTGGCGATGATTGCCGTGCGCTACCAGGTGTCGCCCGCCACCTTGCGCAGCGCCAACAATCTCAAGAGCGATGAGCTCAAGATTGGCCAGACCCTGACCATTCCGAGCAATGAAGTGGCGGCCAAGCAATGAGTGACGAAGTGATCGGCAACACCGCCCGTATCGAACTGCTCAGCCCTCGGCTGGCGAACCAGATCGCCGCCGGTGAAGTGGTCGAGCGTCCGGCGTCGGTCATCAAGGAGCTGCTGGAAAACAGCCTCGATTCCGGGGCTCGGCGCATCGATGTGGATGTCGAGCAGGGCGGCGTCAAGCTGTTGCGGGTGCGCGATGACGGTGGTGGGATTCCCTCTGACGACCTGCCGCTGGCCCTGGCGCGTCATGCCACCAGCAAGATCCGCGACCTGGAAGACCTCGAGCGGGTCATGAGCTTGGGCTTCCGGGGCGAGGCGCTGGCGTCCATCAGTTCGGTGTCGCGCCTGACCCTCACCTCCCGCACCCGTGATGCCGAGCAGGCCTGGCAGGTCGAGACCGAAGGCCGCGACATGGCGTCTCGCGTCCAGCCCGCGGCGCATCCGGTGGGCACCTCGGTGGAAGTGCGCGACTTGTTCTTCAACACCCCGGCCCGACGCAAGTTTCTCAAGGCCGAGAAGACTGAATTCGACCACCTGCAAGAAGTCATCAAGCGCCTGGCCCTGGCGCGTTTTGACGTGGCGTTCCATTTGCGTCACAACGGCAAGACCATCCTCAGCCTGCACGAGGCCCATGACGATGCGGCCCGCGCCCGGCGCGTGGGCGCGGTGTGCGGTGCGGGGTTCCTGGAACAGGCCTTGCCCATCGAGGTGGAGCGCAATGGCCTGCACCTGTGGGGGTGGGTCGGCTTGCCAACGTTCTCCCGCAGCCAGGCGGACTTGCAATATTTCTACGTGAACGGCCGGGCGGTGCGCGACAAGCTGGTGGCCCACGCGGTGCGCCAGGCCTATCGCGATGTGCTGTTCAATGGCCGGCATCCGACTTTCGTGCTGTTTTTCGAGGTCGATCCGGCGGTGGTGGACGTCAACGTGCACCCGACCAAGCACGAAGTACGCTTCCGTGACGGGCGCATGGTCCACGATTTCCTCTATGGCACCCTGCACCGTGCCCTGGGCGATGTGCGGCCGGAAGACCAACTGGCGGCTCCGGCGGCTGTGGCTGGCATGGTCCGGCCCACGGGCCTGGAAGCTGGCGAATTCGGGCCACAGGGCGAGATGCGCCTGGCGGCCAATGCCCTGCTGGAGCAACCCCAGCCTCAGCCCAGCTACAACACCGCCGGCAGCGGTGCTGGCAGCGGCTATCAGTATCAATACACCCCGCGTCCGCAATCCAACGTGCCGGCAGCCGAGGCCCAGGCGGCCTATCGCGAGTTCTTCAAGCCCTTGCCGCAAGCCGGTGCGGCGGCAATGCCCGAGGGCCAGGGCGATATCCCGCCGCTGGGCTATGCCCTGGCGCAACTCAAAGGCATCTATATCCTCTCGGAAAATGCCCAAGGCCTGGTGCTGGTGGACATGCACGCAGCCCATGAGCGGATCATGTACGAGCGGCTGAAAATCGCCATGGCCAGCGAAGGCCTGAGCGGCCAGCCGCTGTTGGTGCCCGAGTCCCTGGCCGTCAGCCAGCGCGAAGCCGATTGCGCCGAAGAACATGTGGCCTGGTTCCAGCGCCTGGGCTTCGAATTGCAGCGCCTGGGCCCGGAAACCCTGGCGATCCGCCAGATCCCGGCCTTGTTGAAGCAGGCCGAGGCCAATCGCCTGGTCAGCGACGTGTTGGCGGACCTGATGGAGTACGGCACCAGCGACCGGATCCAGGCGCACCTGAACGAACTGCTCGGCACCATGGCCTGCCACGGCGCGATCCGTGCCAACCGGCGCCTGGCCCTGCCGGAAATGAACGGTCTGCTGCGGGACATGGAAAACACCGAGCGCAGCGGTCAATGCAACCATGGCCGGCCGACCTGGACCCAACTGGGCCTGGATGACCTGGACAAACTGTTCCTGCGCGGTCGTTGATGAGCCCGTTGCCACCCGCGATTTTCCTGATGGGGCCGACCGCCGCCGGCAAGACCGACCTGGCCATCGAATTGACCAAAGTCCTGCCCTGCGAGTTGATCAGTGTCGATTCGGCCCTGGTCTATCGGGGCATGGACATCGGTACCGCCAAGCCGTCAAAAGAACTGCTGGCCGAATTTCCCCATCGCCTGATCGACATCCTGGACCCGGCCGAGGCTTATTCGGCGGCCGATTTCCGGCGTGACGCCCTCCAGGCCATGGCCGAAATCACCGCACGGGGCAAGATCCCGCTGCTGGTGGGCGGTACGATGCTGTACTACAAGGCCTTGGTCGACGGGCTGGCGGACATGCCGGCGGCCGATCCCGAGGTGCGCGCGCAGATCGAAGAAGAGGCTGCGCGCCTGGGCTGGCAGGCCCTGCACGAGCAATTGGCGGTCATCGATCCGGAGTCGGCGGCGCGTATTCACCCCAATGACCCGCAGCGGCTCAGTCGGGCGCTGGAGGTTTATCGGGTCAGCGGCCAGAGCATGACGGCCCTGCGCCAGCGACAATCTGCGCAAAGTACTGAAGCAGCCGCTTCGGGACTGCAACAATTGCCCTATACTGTCGCGAATCTGGCCATCGCTCCGGCGAACCGGCAAGTGCTGCATCGGCGAATTGAACAAAGATTCACATTAATGTTGGAACAGGGGTTCATAGACGAGGTCGTAGCCCTGCGTGAGCGAAGTGACCTGCATGCCGGGTTGCCGTCTATACGTGCGGTAGGTTATCGGCAAGTCTGGGATTACCTGGACGGCAAGCTGACGTCAGCCGAGATGCAGGAGCGTGGGATCATTGCCACGCGCCAATTGGCGAAACGCCAGTTCACCTGGCTGCGCAGCTGGACTGACTTGCATTGGCTCGACAGTCTCGATTGCGACAATCTGCCACGCGCCTTGAAATACCTCGGGACCATCTCCATATTGAGCTGAGTCCTTGCAATTGCCGTCTATCCTTGGGGGTGTGACGGCCCAAGCCATCTGATTCCGATTTTTATAATTGATCCTTAAAGGAGTGCGGCACATGTCAAAAGGGCATTCGCTACAAGACCCTTACTTGAACACTTTACGTAAAGAGAAAGTTGGGGTGTCCATCTATCTGGTCAACGGGATCAAACTGCAAGGCACGATCGAGTCTTTCGACCAGTTCGTCATCCTTCTGAAAAACACCGTCAGCCAGATGGTCTACAAGCACGCGATCTCGACAGTGGTGCCAGTTCGTCCAATTCGTCTGCCTAGCGCAACCGAATCCGAAGGCGGTGACGCTGAACCGGGTAACGCCTGATAGGAGCCTCCTTTGTTCTTTGAGCGCCACGGTGGTGGTGAACGGGCCATTCTCGTTCACTTGGATGGACAGGACCCTGAGGCGCGCGAAGATCCGCAGGAGTTTCAGGAATTGGCACTTTCGGCCGGCGCCGAGACCGTCGCGTTTTTCAACGTGCCGCGTCATCGGCCAACCGCCAAGTTCCTGATCGGCAGTGGCAAGGTCGAGGAGTTGCGCGACCTGGTCCATGCCGAGCAGGTCGATCTGGTGATTTTCAATCACATCCTCACGCCCAGTCAGGAACGTAACCTCGAACGTGTCTTCGAGTGTCGCGTGATCGACCGCACGGGGCTGATCCTCGATATCTTCGCCCAGCGCGCCCGCACCCATGAAGGCAAGCTCCAGGTCGAACTGGCCCAGCTTGAGCACATGAGTACGCGGCTGGTCCGCGGCTGGACTCACCTTGAGCGGCAGAAAGGCGGTATCGGCCTGCGCGGCCCGGGGGAAACCCAGCTGGAAACCGACCGACGCCTGTTGCGGGTTCGCCTGCGCCAGATCAAGGGGCGGCTGGAAAAGGTCCGCAGCCAGCGCGAGCAGTCGCGACGTGGTCGCAAGCGCGCGGATATCCCGACGGTTTCACTGGTGGGCTATACCAACGCCGGCAAATCGACCCTGTTCAACAATGTCACCCAATCCGACGTCTACGCCGCCGACCAGTTGTTCGCCACACTCGACCCGACCCTGCGCCGGCTCGACCTGGACGACCTCGGGCCGATCGTGCTGGCCGACACCGTGGGCTTTATCCGTCACCTGCCGCATAAACTGGTCGAGGCTTTCCGGGCTACGCTCGAAGAGTCGAGCAACTCCGACCTGCTGCTGCACGTGATCGATGCCGCCGAGCCGGACCGGATGCTGCAGATCGAGCAGGTGATGGTGGTGCTGGGCGAGATCGGAGCCCAGGACTTGCCGATCCTCGAGGTATACAACAAACTCGATTTGCTCGAAGGCGTGGAGCCGCAGATCCAGCGCGATGCCGATGGCAAGCCGCAACGGGTCTGGCTGTCGGCCCGCGATGGCACCGGCCTGGACCTGCTCAAGCAGGCCGTGGCCGAGCTGTTGGGCAGCGATCTGTTTGTCGGCACCCTGAAATTGCCACAACGTTTTGCCCGGCTGCGTGCGCAGTTTTTCGAGCTGGGGGCTGTGCAAAAAGAAGAACACGACGAAGAAGGTGTCTGCCTGCTGGCTGTTCGCCTGCCTCGGGCGGAGCTCAACCGACTGGTCAGTCGCGAAGGGCTGCAACCGATGGAATTCATCGAGCAACACACTTTGCAATAAAAGCCTGAGAAAGCGGTGTCAGGCATTCTGTAGCATTGGTCGGCGCGCCGTGGGTGCGTCTTTGCTTTATCAGATGGAGAGCGCTATGGCTTGGAATGAGCCGGGTGGCAACTCGAATAATCAGGATCCTTGGGGTGGCAAGCGTCGTAACAACGGCGACCGCAAGGGGCCGCCGGATCTCGACGAGGCCTTCCGAAAGCTGCAGGAAAGCCTGAACGGTTTGTTCGGTGGTGGTAAGAAACGCGGTGACGAGGGCGGCGGTCGTTCTGGCAAGGGCGGCGGTTTCGGCCTGCTCGGCATCGGTCTCGTCGTGCTGGCGGCTGTCTGGCTGTACAGCGCGGTCTATGTCGTGGACGAGCAGGAGCAAGCCGTGGTGCTGCGCTTCGGCAAGTACTACGAGACGGTTGGTCCGGGCCTGAACATCTATTTCCCGCCGATCGACCAGAAGTTCATGGAGAACGTCACGCGTGAGCGGGCGTACACCAAGCAGGGCCAGATGCTGACCGAAGACGAGAACATCGTCGAGGTGCCGCTGACCGTGCAATACAAGATCACCAACCTGCAGGACTTCGTGCTGAACGTCGATCAGCCGGAAACCAGCCTGCAGCACGCGACCGAAAGTGCCCTGCGCCATGTGGTGGGTTCCACCGCCATGGACCAGGTGCTGACCGAAGGTCGTGAACTGATGGCCAGCGAAATCAAGGAGCGCCTGCAACGGTTCCTCGATACCTATCGCACCGGTATCACCGTCACCCAGGTCAACGTCCAGAGCGCAGCGGCACCGCGTGAGGTCCAGGAAGCCTTCGACGACGTGATCCGTGCCCGTGAAGACGAGCAGCGTTCGCGCAACCAGGCTGAAACCTATGCCAACGGCGTCGTGCCGGAAGCTCGTGGCCAGGCCCAGCGCATCATCGAGGATGCCAACGGTTACCGCGATGAAGTGGTCTCCCGTGCCAAGGGTGAGGCCGATCGCTTCACCAAGCTGGTGGCCGAGTATCGCAAGGCCCCTGAAGTGACCCGCCAGCGTCTGTACCTGGACACCATGCAGGAAGTCTTCAGCAACACCAGCAAGGTCCTCGTGACTGGCAACAAGAACGGCCAGAGCAATCTGCTGTACTTGCCGCTGGACAAGATGGTCGAGAGCGGTCGCAACACCAGCACGCCACCGGCCAGTTCGGCGGCGGCCAGCAATGAGGCCGGCACCCGCGCAGCGGCGGACCTGCAACAACAGCAAGCACGTACCAGGGAGAGTCGCTGATGAGCAATAAATCGCTGATCGCCCTTATTGTCGGTGTCGTCGTGGCGATCGCTGCCTGGAACTGCTTCTACATCGTGGCTCAGACCGAGCGCGCGGTGTTGCTGCAATTCGGTCGCGTGGTCCAGGCTGATGTCCAGCCGGGGCTGCATGTGAAGGTGCCCTACGTCAACAAGGTGCGCAAGTTCGATGCTCGCCTGATGACGCTGGATGCGCCGACGCAACGCTTCCTGACGCTGGAAAAGAAAGCTGTGATGGTGGACGCCTATGCCAAGTGGCGCGTGAAGGATGCCGAGCGCTTCTACACCGCGACCTCGGGCCTGAAGCAGATCGCCGACGAGCGTCTGTCCCGTCGTCTGGAATCGGGCCTGCGTGACCAGTTCGGTAAGCGCACGTTGCATGAAGTGGTGTCCGGTGAGCGTGATGCGCTCATGGCCGACATCACCCGTTCGCTGAATACGATGGCGGAAAAAGAGCTGGGCATCGAAGTGGTCGATGTCCGGGTCAAGGCCATCGACCTGCCGAAGGAAGTGAACCGCAGCGTGTTCGAGCGGATGAGCACCGAGCGTGAGCGTGAAGCCCGCGAGCACCGCGCCAAGGGTAACGAGCTGGCCGAAGGCATCCGTGCCGACGCCGATCGCCAACGCCGGGTGCTGCTGGCCGAAGCCTATCGTGAATCGGAAGAGGTCCGGGGTGATGGTGATGCCCAGGCCGCTGCGATCTACTCCAAGGCTTATGGTCAGGATCAGGAGTTCTACGCGTTCTACCGTAGCCTGCGTGCCTACCGTGAAAGCTTCGCGAACAAATCCGACGTCATGGTCCTGGACCCAAGCAGCGACTTCTTCCACTACCTGGAAAAGTCCAAGCCTTGATACGGCGTTGACCTGAAGCACTCCGCCCGGCGGCTAAAGCGTCGGGCGGGGTGATCCTTTGGGAAAACGTGTGTATGATGCGGCAGCCGGGAAATTCCCGGCTTTTTTGCGTCTGCACGTTTGATTGTGGTTTTGGTTGCAGGCGTCGGGTTGAACGACTCGACAGGTTTTTCGAGGAAAGTGCTGGGCGAGGCCGATTGCTGGCCATTCGTCACGTCGCTCATGCGCGTGTTTTGCGCGTGGGCCAAGTATTTTCTGCTTCACTCAAGGCTTGCCCGAGGGCTGGCCGCCCGGACCATAGGGGAATGGCGTAATGGCAACGGTAGACCGCTGGCTGCTGCCAGATGGCATCGAAGAAGTACTGCCACCGGAAGCTGCGCGTATCGAAGTAGCGCGTCGGCAGGTGTTGGATCTGTTCCAGAGCTGGGGTTACGAGTTCGTCGTCACCCCGCATATCGAGTACCTGGAATCCCTGCTCACCGGCGCGGGCCAGGACCTGGATCTGCGCACCTTCAAGGTGATCGACCCGCAGTCGGGCCGGCAGATGGGCTTTCGGGCCGACATCACGCCGCAAGTGGCGCGCATCGACGCCCATACCCTGCGCCGTGAGGGCCCGAGCCGCCTGTGCTACGCCGGCAGCGTGCTGCATGCCCAGCCGCGTGCCTTGTCATCTTCGCGCAGCCCGATCCAGCTGGGCGCCGAGTTGTATGGCGATGCCAGCCCGAGCAGCGACGTAGAAGTCATCAGCCTGATGTTGGCCATGCTGCAACTGGCTGACGTGCCTGATGTCCACATGGACCTGGGGCATGTCGGCATCTATCGCGGCCTGGCCCGTGCGGCCGGTTTGTCCGGTGAAGTGGAACAACAGCTGTTCGATGCCCTGCAACGCAAGGCCATCGACGAAGTCATCAGCCTGACCGAGGGCCTGCCGGCCGATCTGTCGAGCATGCTGCGGGCGCTGGTGGACCTGTGCGGCGGGCGTGAAGTATTGGCCGCAGCCCGTGAGCGCCTGGCCCATGCGCCGGCGCCGGTGTTGGCCGCGCTGGACGATTTGCTGGCGATTGCCGAGCGACTGTCGGTGCGCTTCCCCGAGTTGCCGCTGTATTTCGACCTGGGCGAGTTGCGCGGTTATCACTATCACACCGGCGTCGTGTTCGCCGTGTTTGTACCGGGCGTGGGCCAGTCCATCGCCCAGGGCGGCCGTTATGACGACATCGGTGCCGACTTCGGTCGCGCCCGTCCGGCGACCGGTTTCTCTACCGATTTGAAAACCCTGGTGACCCTGGGGCGTGCTGAAGTCGAGCTACCGTCTGGCGGTATCTGGATGCCTGACAGTACGGATGCAGCACTCTGGCAGGCAGTCTGTCAGTTGCGCAGTGAGGGTCAGCGTGTCGTTCAGGCCTTGCCTGGGCAGCCTTTGGCCGCCGCCCGTGAAGCGGACTGCGACCGGCAATTGATTCAGCAGAACGGGCTTTGGCAAGTATTGCCGCTGGCTTCTTGAGTTTTCCCGCCGGCCGCGGCCGGCACCAAGTTTGCGCGAATGAGGACAAGTGTTATGGGTAAGAATGTCGTAGTCCTGGGCACCCAGTGGGGTGATGAGGGCAAAGGCAAGATCGTTGATCTGCTGACCGAACATGCTGCCGCCGTAGTGCGCTACCAGGGTGGCCACAACGCAGGCCACACCTTGGTGATCGACGGTGAAAAAACCGTCCTGCACCTGATTCCGTCGGGCGTGCTGCGCGAAGGCGTCCAGTGCCTGATCGGCAACGGTGTGGTGGTTGCGCCCGATGCCTTGCTGCGGGAAATCATCAAGCTGGAAGAGAAAGGCGTACCGGTGCGCGAGCGCCTGCGTATCAGCCCGTCCTGCCCGCTGATCCTGTCCTACCACGTGGCGCTGGACCAGGCCCGTGAAAAGGCCCGTGGCGAGCTGAAGATCGGCACCACCGGTCGTGGCATCGGCCCGGCCTACGAAGACAAGGTGGCCCGTCGTGGCCTGCGCATCGGTGACCTGTTCCACCGTGAGCGTTTCGCCGCCAAGCTGGGCGAGTTGCTGGACTACCACAACTTCGTCCTGGTCAATTACTACAAAGAACCGGCCATCGACTTCCAGAAGACCCTGGATGAGTGCATGGAGTACGCCGAGCTGCTCAAGCCGATGATGCTCGACGTCACCGCCGAGCTGCACGAGCTGCGCCGCGCCGGCAAGGACATCATGTTCGAAGGTGCCCAGGGTTCGCTGCTGGACATCGACCACGGTACCTACCCGTACGTCACCAGCTCCAACACCACTGCCGGCGGCATCGCCACCGGTTCGGGCTTCGGTCCGATGTACCTGGACTACATCCTGGGCATCACCAAGGCCTACACCACCCGCGTCGGTTCGGGCCCGTTCCCGACTGAGCTGTTCGACGACGTCGGTGCCTTCCTGGCCAAGCGCGGCCACGAGTTCGGCGCCACCACCGGCCGCGCCCGTCGTTGCGGCTGGTTCGATGCCGTCATCCTGCGTCGCGCCATCGACGTCAACAGCATCTCGGGCCTGTGCCTGACCAAGCTGGACGTGCTGGACGGCCTGGAAACCATCAACATCTGCGTGGGCTACAAGAACCAGGATGGCGCTGTCATCGACGCACCGACCGACGCCGACAGCTACATCGGCCTGGAGCCGGTGTACGAGCAGATGCCAGGCTGGACCGAATCGACCGTCGGCGCCAAGACCCTGGAAGAACTGCCTGTGGCAGCGCGCAACTACATCAAGCGCGTCGAAGAGTTGGTCGGTGCGCCGATTGACATTATTTCGACGGGGCCGGACCGCAACGAAACCATCGTGCTGCGTCATCCGTTCGGCTGATAAGCCTTTGATGTAAAAAACAAAGGGCCCTCGTTGGGGCCCTTTGTCGTTTCTGCCTGCCGGGCGGCACGACACTTGCTATGCAACTCCATTAAGGCACCGTTTTCCTGAGTGCCATCAAATTAATGGCGTTTGGTAGAGGGATTTCACGTGTCGGCCGTTCTCTCACTGTTACAAAGCCGTTTGCTACGGCCAGTGTTCGTTACCCTGGGTATCGCCCTTTTGGTGCAGGTGCTGGTAGCCGTTGCGCTGACCCGAAGCACCGTCACGGCGCTGGAAGCCGATCTGGGTGCGCGGTTGGGGGCGGACAGCCAGAAGCTTTCCGCCGAGCTGGAGCAGGCCGGGCGAGAGGTTACGTCGAGCCTGGACAGTCTGTCCGCCAATACCCGCCAGCGGCTCAATGCCGGCTTGTCGGCTCGCCTGAAGGACGAGCAGGCGCAGTTGCGTGGGACCTTGGAGAAGGACTTGAGGGATTCCGCCAATGATATGGCGCAGCTCCTGGCTTCTGTTGCGCCGCGTGCCATGTGGGATAACGACGTGCCCACCCTCTCTGAATTCGCCCGTCGGGCCCAGCGCAACCCCAACGTGCTGTTCGTCATCTATGACGACGCCGCAGGTGAGCACCTGACGCGCTACCTGAACCGGGAAAACCCGATCAACAAAGCGCTGCTGGAAAAAGGCAAGGGCGAGCGGGCGTTGGACAAGGTGCTGGACGCGGCGAAGAACGATCCGTCGGTGTATTACCTCGAAGCCTCGATCAACCCCAACGGCGTCGAGATCGGCAAAGTCTTGATGGGGGTTTCCACGGCGGCCGTTGAAACCGACCTGAAGGCGCTGGACCAGCGCTTCTCGGCCTTGATCGCCAGCAGCGATCAATTGGTCGGCGACAGCCTCAAGGGCGCGGCGGCTGACAGTGCCACTGCCATGCGCGGTCGCCTGGAGTCGGCCCAAACCACGGCCACGCAGATGCAGACCAACACCGCCAGCACCGTGCAGGACGCTGCGGGCACCTTGCGCTGGCGCATCGGCCTGGGCCTGGCGCTGGTGGGTTTCGGCGTGCTGGTGTTGCTGGCCGTGGTGCTGGGGCGTCGGGTGGTCAATCGCTTGAAACTGCTGATCGCGGCCATGAACGACCTGGCGGCGGGCGAGGGTGACCTGACCAAGCGAGTGCAAATCAACAGCAAGGACGAAATCGGCGACATGGCCGCGGCGGTCAATCGCTTTGTGGATAAGTTGCAGCCCATCGTTCGCGAGGCGGGCGATGTGGCCCAGCGCACCGGTGTGGAAATCGGTGCGATGACCTTGCGCAACTCCGGCGCCGATGCGGCGGCTGGGATGCAGCGTGATGAAGTGGCCGAGAGCCTGCGTGCGCTGTCGCAAATGGCGGACGAGGCTCAATCGGAAAGCCAGGCAATGCAGGCGGCCCTGCAGCAAGTGGTGGAGATCCGCCAGGCCACCGATGAAAACACGCGCACTTCGGCCAAGGTCAGCGGCTTGATCGAGGCCCTGGCCGGCCAGGTTGATACCGGGGCGGCAGTGATCGAGCGGTTGGCGCAGCAGAGCGAACAGATTGAAGTGGTGCTGACCGTGATTCACGGCATCGCCGAGCAGACCAACTTGCTGGCCTTGAACGCGGCCATCGAGGCGGCGCGGGCCGGGGAAACCGGGCGCGGCTTTGCGGTGGTGGCGGATGAGGTGCGGGCGTTGGCGAGCAAGACCCAGAGCTCCACGGGCGATATCCAGGCGCATATCGTGGCCTTGCAGCAGGGGGCTCGCGAGGCGGTGGCTGCCATCGGCCAGGCCGGGCGCCAGGCCAGCGAAGGTTTGTTGGTGCTGCGTGACAGCGCGCGGTTGCAGCAGTCGGTGCAGGCGTCCGTCGAGCAGGTGCACGCGGCCATCGGCCTGGCGACCCAGGCGGCGGCTCATCAGGCCCAGGGCGCGCAAGCGGTGCGTGGGCGGGTGGAAACCATCCATGCCCAGGCTGAGAAAGCGGCCCAGGCCGTGGTTGAGACCACCGCCAGCGGCAAGGTGCTGGACAACCTGGCGGCGCAACTGAAGGCAAGTCTGGGGCAGTTCAGGGCCTGATCGGGTGGCCGGGCTGGACCCATCGCGAGCAAGCTCGCTCCCACAGTGGATCTCTGTTCACTGCGATCCTTGTGGGAGCGAGCTTGCTCGCGATAGCGAGCTTGCTCGCGATAGCGATCTCAGAGGCTCAGATACATTTCCAATACCCAGAAACGCAAAAACCCGCTTTCGCGGGTTTCTGTGAGGTTCAAGGCCGTGACCTTGAAGCTTGAATTGGTGCCCAGAAGAAGACTCGAACTTCCACGACCTTGCGGTCACCAGCACCTGAAGCTGGCGTGTCTACCAATTTCACCATCTGGGCAGCATCTTCAGCGTTGCCGCTGTTGATGTGGCGCACTATACGGAGCGCGTTTTGATCTGTAAACCCCTGTTTTTGTTTTAGTAATTGCCCGGTGCAATTTCAGGGGGCGGAAATGCAAAAACCCGCTTTCGCGGGTTTTTGTTGAGCTGCCAGGTCATTGACCTGCTGCTCGAAATTGGTGCCCAGAAGAAGACTCGAACTTCCACGACCTTGCGGTCACCAGCACCTGAAGCTGGCGTGTCTACCAATTTCACCATCTGGGCAGTATCGGCTACGTGTGTACGTCGTCGATGGCGCGCACTATACGGAGCGTGTTTTTAACTGTAAACCCCTGCGGAGAAAAAAACCGCTAAATTTCACGAGCGGTGCGTTCCGGGGGCTTCGAAGGCAGGTCAAATGATCCTGGAAACGCTATCGGATGCTTGAAATTTCCCGTTTCATTAAGCCTATGCCAAACTAACCCGCATATAGACAAGGTGAAAACTCTCTAATGGCCGATTGGCAGTCCCTCGATCCCGAGGCCGCTCGTGAAGCGGAAAAATATGAAAACCCTATTCCTAGCCGTGAACTGATCCTGGCGCATCTCGCCGATCGGGGTTCGCCTGCTAGCCGCGAGCAGTTGGTCGAAGAGTTCGGTCTGACCACCGAGGACCAGCTCGAAGCCCTGCGCCGCCGTCTGCGCGCCATGGAGCGCGACGCTCAACTGATCTACACCCGGCGCGGCACCTATGCACCGGTGGACAAGCTCGACCTGATCCTGGGCCGCATCGCCGGTCACCGTGACGGCTTCGGTTTCCTGATCCCGGACGACGGCAGCGACGACCTGTTCATGAGCCCGGCGCAAATGCGCCTGGTGTTCGACGGTGACCGGGCCCTGGCCCGCGTGTCCGGCCTGGATCGTCGCGGTCGCCGTGAAGGCGTGATCGTCGAAGTGGTGTCCCGTGCCCATGAAAGCATCGTTGGCCGTTACTTCGAAGAAGGCGGTATCGGTTTTGTCGTGCCGGATAACCCGAAGGTTCAGCAGGAAGTGCTGATTACCCCGGGCCGTAATGGCGCCGCCAAGGTGGGTCAGTTCGTCGAGGTGAAAATCACCCATTGGCCAACTGCGCGCTTCCAGCCACAGGGCGATATCGTTGAAGTGGTCGGCAACTACATGGCGCCGGGCATGGAAATCGATGTTGCGCTGCGCACCTACGACATTCCTCACGTCTGGCCCGAGGCGGTGCTCAAGGAAGCCGCCAAGCTCAAGCCGGAAGTCGAAGAGAAAGATAAAGAAAAACGCATCGACCTGCGCCATCTGCCGTTCGTCACCATCGACGGCGAAGATGCCCGCGACTTCGACGATGCGGTCTACTGCGAAGCCAAGCCCGGCAAGCTGCGCCTGTTCTCCGGCGGCTGGAAGTTGTTCGTCGCGATTGCCGACGTGTCCAGCTACGTGAAGATCGGTTCGGCCCTGGATAACGAAGCCCAGGTGCGCGGCAACTCCGTGTATTTCCCTGAGCGCGTGATTCCGATGCTGCCTGAGCAGCTGTCCAACGGCCTGTGCTCGCTGAACCCGAAAGTCGACCGTTTGGCCATGGTGTGCGAGATGACCATCTCCAAGACCGGCGAAATGACCGACTACCAGTTCTACGAAGCGGTGATCCACTCCCAGGCGCGCCTGACCTACAACAAGGTCAGCACCATCCTGGAAACGCCGAAGACCAGTGAAGCCAAGGCGTTGCGTACCGAATACGCTGGCGTGGTGCCGCACCTCAAGCAGCTGTACTCGCTGTACAAGGTGTTGCTGGGTGCCCGTCACGTGCGTGGCGCGATCGATTTCGAGACCCAGGAAACCCGGATTGTCTTCGGTTCCGAGCGCAAGATCGCCGCGATCACCCCGACGACCCGTAACGATGCGCACAAGCTGATCGAAGAGTGCATGCTGGCGGCCAACGTGGCCACCGCCGAATTCCTCAAGAAGCACGAGATTCCTGCGTTGTACCGCGTGCACGACGGCCCGCCGCCGGAGCGTCTGGAAAAACTGCGCGCCTTCCTCGGCGAGCTCGGCCTGTCCCTGCACAAAGGCAAGGACGGCCCGACGCCGAAGGACTACCAGGCACTGCTGGCCAGCATCAAGGACCGTCCGGATTACCATGTGATCCAGACAGTGATGCTGCGCTCCCTGAGCCAGGCGGTGTACAGCGCTGACAATCAGGGCCACTTCGGTCTGAATTACGAGGCGTACACCCACTTCACCTCGCCGATCCGCCGTTACCCGGACCTGCTCACGCATCGTGCGATCCGCAGCGTGATCCATTCCAAGCAGAACACCCCGCACGTCAAGCGCGCCGGTGCCATGACCATTCCGAAGGCGCGGATCTATCCGTACGACGAAGCGGCCCTGGAACAGTTGGGCGAGCAGTGCTCCATGAGCGAACGCCGCGCCGACGAAGCCACTCGCGACGTGGTGAACTGGCTCAAGTGCGAGTTCATGAAAGACCGCGTGGGCGAGTCGTTCCCAGGCGTGATCACTGCCGTGACCGGCTTTGGTTTGTTTGTCGAACTGACCGACATCTACGTCGAGGGCTTGGTGCACGTCACCGCCTTGCCGGGCGATTACTACCACTTCGATCCTGTGCACCACCGCCTGGCGGGCGAGCGCACCGGTCGCAGCTTCCGCCTGGGCGACACCGTGGAAGTGCAGGTCATGCGCGTCGACCTCGATGAGCGCAAGATCGACTTCGGCATGTCTGACAAGCCCGCCGAGGCACCGACTGGCCGTAAAAAACGTGGCAGCGAGACCGCAGCGCCTGCGACCAAAGGTAAAGGTAAGGGGGCTCCTGCAAAAGCCGCGGAGCCTGAGCCAGCCAAGGCCGGTCGCCGTTCGTCCGTCAAGGACAAGGCTCCCGAAGCCTACCGCCCCAGCGACGCAGCGGCGAAAAACGCCGAACTGCGCAAGAGCCGCGAGTTGAAGCAGCAGTTGCTCAACGAAGCCAAAAGCGGTGGTAAAGCGGCGTCTGGGGGAAAGTCCCACGGGGCGGAAAAGCCGTCGAGCAAGCCGAGTAAACACCGTAAAGGCCCGCCAAAAGCGGGGTCGGCCCCCGCGAAAAGCGGCGGGTCGCGCAAACCTAAGGCCAAGTCATGAGTCTGGAAAAAATCTACGGCGTGCACGCCGTAGAAGCACTGCTGCGTCACCACCCCAAACGTGTCAAGCAAGTGTGGTTGGCGGAAGGTCGCAGCGAGCCGCGCGTGCAAGCGCTGGTCGAACTGGCTACCCAAAACAAGGTTGCCATCGGCCAGGCCGAGCGTCGTGAAATGGACGCGTGGGTCGAAGGCGTTCACCAGGGTGTGGTGGCGGACGTCAGCCCGAGCCAGGTCTGGGGCGAGGCGATGCTCGACGAACTGCTCGATCGCACCGAAGGCGCCCCCCTGCTGCTGGTGCTGGATGGCGTGACCGATCCGCATAACCTCGGCGCCTGCCTGCGTTCGGCGGATGCCGCCGGTGCGTTGGCGGTGATCGTGCCCAAGGACAAGTCGGCAACCCTGACGCCCGTGGTGCGCAAGGTGGCCTGCGGCGCGGCGGAAGTGATCCCGTTGGTGGCGGTGACCAACCTGGCGCGCACCCTGGAAAAACTCCAGCAGCGCGGCCTCTGGGTGGTCGGCACGGCGGGCGAGGCCGAGGTCAGTATCTATGACCAGGACCTGACGGGCCCGACGATCCTGATCATGGGCGCCGAAGGCAAGGGCATGCGTCGCCTGACCCGCGAGCATTGCGACTACCTGGTCAAGCTGCCGATGGCTGGCAGCGTCAGCAGCCTCAACGTCTCGGTGGCCACCGGCGTGTGCCTGTTCGAGGCGCTACGCCAGCGGAGCGTCAAGGCTGTCGCCAAAAAGCCCTGATCCAGACGCGTATCAAATGTGGGAGCGAGCTTGCTCGCGATGACGGTGCCGCCGTGACGTAAAAGTCGACTGGCACGCCGCTATCGCGAGCAAGCTCGCTCCCACAGTGTTTTGTGCAAGGTGAGGATCGGCGGCTGTTCAAATAATCGCCAATTGCCTTGCGCCGCCCTCGGCCCTTCTCTACAATTGCGCCCCTTGCTGTGATGGCAGGCACTTATGTGTCTAGCGTCCACAAGTCCATAAGTGTCATTCACTCCTTGTCTGACCGTTTTTGAGCGGCAGGCTACAACCCGTAAGGAGCATTCATGCGTCATTACGAAATCATCTTTTTGGTCCACCCGGATCAAAGCGAGCAAGTCGGCGGCATGGTTGAGCGTTACACCAAGCTGATCGAAGAAGACGGCGGAAAAATCCACCGTCTGGAAGATTGGGGCCGTCGTCAACTGGCCTACGCAATCAACAATGTTCACAAGGCTCACTACGTGATGCTGAACGTTGAGTGCACTGGCAAGGCCCTGGCCGAGCTGGAAGACAACTTCCGCTACAACGATGCAGTGATCCGTAACCTGGTCATCCGTCGCGAAGAAGCCGTCACCGGCCAATCCGAGATGCTCAAGGCTGAAGAAAACCGCAGTGAGCGCCGTGAGCGTCGCGACCGTCCTGAGCACTCTGACAGCGCCGATGGCGATGACAGCGATAGCGACAGCGACAACAGCGATAACGCTGACGAGTAATCCACGGACCTTTTAAGGAGCCAATCACATGGCACGTTTCTTCCGTCGTCGTAAATTCTGCCGCTTCACCGCTGAAGACGTGAAAGAGATCGATTACAAAGATCTCAACACTCTGAAAGCCTACGTATCCGAGACCGGCAAAATCGTTCCAAGCCGTATCACCGGTACCAAAGCTCGTTATCAGCGTCAGCTGGCCACCGCTATCAAGCGCGCCCGCTTCCTGGCCCTGCTGGCCTACACCGACAGCCACGGCCGCTGAGACCGGGCAGTCGACGAGTAGTAAGGGATTGAATGCATGCGCGCCTTAGCTGACTTCATCATGCGGGGACGTGTGCAGGCCACGTTGGTTGTGGCCGGATCCGCGGCATTGCCGCTGTTGTTCTGGTTGAGTGCCGCCGCTGGGTGCCTTGTGCTCCTGCGGCGCGGTTCGGACGCCTTGAGCGTCCTGGGTATCGGGTTGCTGTCAGCGTTGGTGAGCTGGTACTTCCTGAAGGACCCGACAACACTTTTGGTGTTGCTCGGGGCTGGTGGCCTGGCGTTGGTTTTGCGCGCCGGCCATACCTGGAATCGCGTGCTGCTGTGCAGCGTGGCCGTGGGGTTGTTGTGTGCGGTGAGCCTGGGAACTGTATTCAGTTCCTTCATCGAGTCACTGGCGCAGACGTTCGAACACGTCCTGCCGCTGGCGATGGGTGAGGTCTACGAGACATTCTCGGCAGACCAGAAGGCGTTTCTCACCGCCCTGAGCGCTCCGCTGATGATCATTTCGATAGCGTCTTCGCTGCAGATCTTTAGCGTGCTGTGCCTGATTCTTGGGCGCTATTGGCAGGCGTCGTTGTATAACCCCGGTGGTTTCGGTCGCGAGTTTCGCGCCATCCGATTCCCCAAGAGCGTGGCGCTGTCACTGCTGGCCGTCATGTGTGTCGCTCCGTTCTTCGGGCTGCATGCACTGATCCTGTTGCCGTTGTGCAGTGTTGCGCTGGTCTTCGCCGGCCTGGCCCTGATTCACGGGCTGGTGGCGCAGAAGCGACTGGCCACGTTCTGGCTGGTGGGGATATACGTGACGTTGTTGCCTTTCATGCACTTGCTCGGTCCGTTGCTCGTGGTCTTGGCCATCGTTGACAGCCTGATTGATTTTCGCGGTCGTATGGCGTCGAAAGACGCCGACAACGCGAACGGTGAAGGTTAAAAGTTAGAGGATTTTCACATGCAACTGATCCTTCTGGAAAAAATCGCCAACCTGGGCAACCTGGGCGACAAAGTAAACGTTAAGGCCGGCTACGGTCGTAACTACCTGCTGCCTTTCGGCAAAGCCACCGCTGCGACCGCTGCCAACCTGGCTGCGTTCGAAGAGCGTCGTGCCGAGCTGGAAAAAGCCGCCGCAGACCGTAAGGCATCGGCTGAAAGCCGTGCTGCCCAACTGGCCGAGCTGGAAGTGACCATCACTGCCACCGCTGGCGACGAAGGCAAGCTGTTCGGTTCTATCGGTACTCACGACATCGCTGACGCACTGACCGCCTCCGGCGTTGAAGTGGCGAAAAGCGAAGTTCGTCTGCCGAACGGCACCATCCGCAACGTAGGCGAATTCGACGTAGCCGTGCACCTGCACGCCGAAGTTGAAGCCACCGTACGCGTTGTCGTGGTAGCAGCCTAAGCAACACCTGTCGGTTGGCACCCTCGGGTGCTAGCCGGTAACATCGGGCACGATCCTGTTTACAGGTCGTGCCCTTTGTCTTTCTGCAATTGCTGAATTTCATAACCAGACGTGGCCATGAACGAAATCACCGCTCCCGAGCAATACGATCTGCAAACCGCCGCCCTGAAGGTGCCTCCGCATTCCATCGAGGCCGAACAGGCCGTGCTCGGTGGCCTGATGCTGGACAACAACGCCTGGGAACGCGTGCTCGATCAAGTCTCCGACGGCGATTTCTACCGGCATGACCACCGCCTGATTTTCCGTGCGATCGCCCGTCTGGCCGATCAGAACATGCCGATCGACGTCGTTACCCTGGCCGAGCAATTGGACAAGGAAGGGCAGACGTCCCAGGTTGGCGGCCTCGGTTACCTGGGCGAACTGGCGAAAAACACGCCGTCGGTCGCCAACATCAAGGCCTATGCGCAGATCGTCCGCGAGCGGGCGACCTTGCGTCAGTTGATCGGCATCAGCACCGAGATCGCCGACAGCGCTTTCAACCCGGAAGGTCGCACCGCCGCCGAGATCCTCGACGAAGCCGAACGGCAGATCTTCCAGATTGCCGAGGCTCGGCCGAAAACCGGCGGACCGGTGAGCGTCAACGACCTCTTGACCAAGGCCATCGACCGCATCGACACCTTGTTCAACACCGACAACGCCATCACCGGCCTGTCCACCGGCTACACCGACCTCGACGAGAAGACCAGCGGCCTGCAACCGTCCGACCTGATCATCGTCGCCGGCCGTCCGTCCATGGGTAAGACCACCTTTGCGATGAACCTGGTGGAAAACGCCGTGCTGCGCAGCGACAAGGCGGTG
Organism: Pseudomonas sp. Van50; assembly: GCF_055390755.1. NCBI lineage: Bacteria > Pseudomonadati > Pseudomonadota > Gammaproteobacteria > Pseudomonadales > Pseudomonadaceae > Pseudomonas > Pseudomonas sp. Van50. The sequence continues at coordinate 712,966 of NZ_AP024343.1, forward strand.
CTGGTGTACTCCCTCGAGATGCCAGGCGAATCGCTGATCATGCGTATGCTCTCGTCCCTGGGGCGCATCGACCAGACCAAGGTCCGTTCCGGCCAACTGGAAGACGACGACTGGCCGCGCCTCACCTCGGCGGTCAACCTGCTCAATGACCGCAAGCTGTTCATCGACGATACGGCCGGTATCAGCCCGTCGGAAATGCGCGCCCGGACCCGGCGCCTGGTGCGTGAGCACGGCGATATCGCGCTGATCATGATCGACTACCTGCAGCTGATGCAGATCCCCGGTTCCAGCGGCGACAACCGGACCAACGAGATTTCCGAAATCTCCCGTTCCCTCAAGGCCCTGGCCAAGGAGTTCAACTGCCCGGTGGTGGCGCTCTCCCAGCTGAACCGTTCCCTGGAACAGCGCCCGAACAAGCGCCCGGTGAACTCCGACTTGCGGGAATCCGGAGCGATCGAGCAGGACGCCGACGTCATCATGTTCGTCTACCGCGACGAGGTGTATCACCCCGAGACGGAGCACAAGGGCATCGCCGAAATCATCATCGGCAAGCAGCGGAACGGCCCGATCGGCTTCATCCGCCTGGCGTTCATCGGCAAATACACGCGCTTCGAAAACCTGGCGCCGGGTAGCTACAATTTCGATGACGATGAGTAAGTTCTTCGTCGTCTGATCCGGCCTCATCGCGAGCAAGCTCGCTCCCACAGAGGAATGCATTCCAAGGTGGGAGCGAGCTTGCTCGCGATAGGTGCGCCGCCGATTTCCGACCATAGCCGTCGGAATTGGTCAAAATTTGTGCTATATTCCGCGCCCGCGATTTTTCATCCTTTATACCGGTCATCGACATGCAAGCAGCCAAGCCGTTATTTGACTATCCCAAGTACTGGGCCGAATGTTTCGGCCCGGCGCCGTTCCTGCCCATGAGCAGGGAGGAGATGGATCAGCTCGGCTGGGATTCGTGCGACATCATCATCGTGACCGGTGATGCCTACGTCGATCACCCATCGTTCGGCATGGCGATCATTGGCCGTTTGCTGGAAGCCCAGGGCTTTCGCGTGGGGATCATTGCCCAGCCGAACTGGCAGTCCAAAGACGACTTCATGAAGCTTGGCGAGCCCAACCTGTTTTTCGGTGTCGCGGCCGGCAACATGGACTCGATGATCAACCGCTACACCGCCGACAAGAAAATCCGCTCCGATGACGCCTACACCCCAGGTGGCCTGGCGGGCAAACGGCCGGATCGCGCGAGCCTGGTCTACAGCCAGCGCTGCAAGGAAGCCTACAAAAACGTGCCGATCGTGCTGGGTGGTATCGAAGCGTCGCTGCGCCGCATCGCCCATTACGACTACTGGCAGGACCGGGTGCGCAACTCGATCCTGATCGACGCCTGCGCCGACATCCTGCTCTACGGCAACGCCGAGCGGGCGATTGTCGAAGTCGCCCAGCGCCTGTCCTATGGCCACAAGATCGAAGACATCACCGACGTGCGCGGCACCGCATTCATCCGTCGCGATACGCCGCAAGGCTGGTACGAAGTCGATTCCACGCGCATCGACCGCCCGGGCAAGATCGACAAGATCATCAATCCGTACGTGAACACCCAGGACACTCAAGCCTGCGCCATCGAGCAGGAGAAGGGGCCGGTTGAGGACCCGAGCGAAGCCAAGGTCGTGCAGATCCTGGCGAGCCCGAAAATGACCCGCGACAAGACCGTGATTCGCCTGCCATCGGTGGAAAAGGTCCGTGGCGACGCGGTGCTCTACGCCCACGCCAACCGTGTGCTTCACCTGGAAACCAACCCGGGTAACGCTCGCGCCTTGGTGCAGAAGCACGGCGAAGTCGACGTCTGGTTCAACCCGCCGCCCATTCCGATGACCACCGAAGAAATGGACTACGTGTTTGGCATGCCTTACGCGCGTGTTCCCCATCCGGCGTACGGCAAGGAGAAAATCCCGGCCTACGAGATGATCCGTTTCTCGGTGAACATCATGCGTGGCTGCTTTGGTGGCTGCACCTTCTGCTCGATCACCGAGCATGAAGGCCGGATCATCCAGAACCGCTCCGAAGAGTCGATCATCCGCGAGATCGAAGAGATCCGCGACAAGGTCCCGGGCTTCACCGGGGTCATTTCCGACCTCGGCGGCCCGACCGCGAACATGTATCGCATTGCCTGCAAGAGCCCGGAAATCGAATCCGCGTGCCGCAAGCCGTCCTGCGTGTTCCCGGGCATCTGCCCGAACCTGAACACCGACCATTCTTCGCTGATCCAGCTGTACCGCAGCGCCCGGGCCTTGCCTGGGGTGAAGAAGATTTTGATTGCCTCCGGCCTGCGTTACGACCTGGCGGTCGAGTCGCCGGAATACGTCAAGGAGCTGGTGACCCACCACGTTGGCGGTTACCTGAAGATCGCTCCGGAGCACACCGAGGAAGGCCCGCTCAACCAGATGATGAAGCCGGGCATCGGCAGCTATGACAAATTCAAGCGGATGTTCGAGAAGTACACCAAGGAAGCCGGGAAAGAGCAGTACCTGATTCCCTACTTCATCGCTGCCCACCCGGGCACCACCGACGAAGACATGATGAACCTGGCGCTGTGGCTCAAGGGCAACGGCTTCCGGGCCGACCAGGTGCAGGCGTTCTATCCGTCGCCGATGGCCACCGCCACCGCCATGTACCACTCGGGCAAGAACCCGCTGCGCAAGGTCACCTACAAGAGCGATGCGGTGACCATCGTCAAGAGCGAGGAGCAGCGCCGCCTGCACAAGGCCTTCCTGCGGTATCACGACCCCAAGGGCTGGCCGATGCTGCGTGAGGCGTTGACCCGCATGGGGCGGGCCGATTTGATCGGGCCGGGCAAGAACCAATTGATCCCGCTGCACCAGCCGGCCACCGACAGCTACCAGAGCGCCCGTCGCAAGAACTCGACGCCAGCCGGCAGCCACAAGGTGGCCAAGGAAACCACCAAGATCCTGACCCAGCACACCGGCCTGCCGCCGCGGGCCAGCGATGGCGGTAACCCGTGGGACAAGCGTGAGCAGGCCAAGGCCGCGGCTTTCGCCCGCAACCAGCAGGCCGCCAAGGAACGCAAGGATGCGGCCAAGGGCAAGGGGCCGAAGCCGGCACGCAAGCCTGTCGTGCCACGCTAACGGGTCAATCTACGATGTAAAACGCCAGCCTCAGTGCTGGCGTTTTGCTTTCTAGCGACGGTGCTGCCCATTTGCTATCTTGGCCGCCGCCGGTGCCAGCCTAGCCAATGCAATAAAGCCGAGCGCAGCTCTTGTGGCGAGGGAGCTTGCTCCCGCTCGGCGGCGAAGCCGTCGTAAACCGGCCGGCACGGTCTGCCTGGGAGCATGGCATGGGATTGTTTGGGGCCGCTTCGCAGCCCAGCGGGAGCAAGCTCCCTCGCCACAGTATTGTGTGTGGATAAAGACTCACTTCCGATTCTCAAGGACGATTCATATGAGCAGCGCTACAACGGGCATCGGCATGGACCTGAGCTTCTCCCAGTTCATGGCCCGCAAACGCATCGAAAGCCAGATCAACCTGCCGCGCCTGTTTGCTGCCATTGACGCCGATCCTGGCATCGCCGGGGCGGGTGTGGTGTATGTCGATTCCGAATACAACGTCGTGACACTGCGCGAGTTCAAGCCGATTTGCAGCATCGCGCCCAAGCGCATCATTTTGCGCGAGGCGAAAAAATACATCGCGCCGCAGCAGTTCATCGATCAGGTCAAAAGCAGCCCGCGCGAGTCCAAGCTCGGGCTTGAAGCGACCAATGCCGGCTTGTCCTGTGTCGCCGCGGTGATCGGCTGGGTGGTGGTGTTCAGTGGCAGCGTCGCGGTGCCCTTTACGGCGGGGGCAAGTGCCTTTGTCGTTGCCCTGGGCGCCGCTGCCGCGACGGCCAGTACTGCGCAATGCGTCATTGGCGGGATGCGGGTGGCCAATGAGCTGAGCAATCCGACCGGCAACGATGAGATGAACGACGCCGACTGGTACAACATCGTGTCGCCGATCCTTGACGGGGTTTCCCTGGTGGGGGTCGGTGGCTCGGCCCTGACGACTGTCCGGCTGCTCAAGGCCAACAAGGCGGCCGCCACCGGAAAGAGTTGGTATCAGTTGCTCAAAGGGCTGAATCGGCAAGAGCGCAGCAAACTGACCAAGGAGCTGTTGACGCTAAGGGACCCGAGCCTGACCGCGAAGCTGCTCAAGCTGCAGCAGCGCGCGGGCGCCCTGCCCAAACGTTATTCGTCTGCCGAGATCAGGCACGCGACACTGACGCAGATAAAGGACTCCCTCGGAGGCGCGCTGGGGGTCATTGGCAGTTATACCGGCGATGGCGCCGTGAAGACGGTTGCCGTCGGCCTGTACGAGGAGTTCACGGAATGATCGGGGGCGGATCGCTGAAGTCATTCCTCGCCCGTTATTTTCCGGTGTTCATGGGGACGATCCTGCTGGGCTGCTTTTCCGGGTCCACGCTGCTTGTGTTGGCCGGGGCCACCTATTGGCGTGCCCTGGAGCCGTCAGCCAGGACCGACTATGTCGGGCTCGGCACCTTGGCCCTGGTGCTCGTCCTGGTCCTGGGCAACCTCTTGATCGCTCGCGGGCGCGCCTGGGCGGTCTGGTGGGTGGCGGGGTATTTCCTGGCCTGTCTGGCGGCGGTGCTGCCTACGTTCGCTTATGGCGCGCATCAGGGCGTATACCTGTTCGCTGTGCTGTTGCCACTGCTGGGGCTGTTACTGCTCAACAGCAAGCGTCATCGGGAAATGCGCAGCAAACTCGTCGATATCCGCCGCCAACGCGCGCTGATCATTCAGGCCGCCAAGGCCTCGCGCCCGCGTCGCTGAGTCGATTCGCGCCGCATTTATGTGCATTCCTTTACAGATGAATACGGGCATCGCGCGTTTTTAGTGCTCTACTGCCTTGAGTAGACAAAGAAAGTGTCGGGCCTGCCTGCATGGCATAAGTCTTGCGCCGCTTTCGATACCGCCCAGGCTCGCAGGAGGCACGTCGTGTCGATCCATGTCGCATTGCATCACGTCACGCATTACCGCTACGACCGCGCCGTCGAACTCGGCCCGCAGATCGTTCGCCTGCGCCCGGCAGCCCACAGCCGCACGCGGATTCTTTCCTATGCGCTGAAGGTTTCGCCCGAGCAGCATTTCATCAACTGGCAGCAAGACCCCCAGGGCAATTACCTGGCGCGGCTGGTATTTCCCGAGAAAACCCGGGAGCTGCGGATCGAGGTCGATCTGCTGGCGGAAATGGCGGTGTTCAATCCGTTCGATTTCTTTCTTGAGCCCTACGCCGAGAAAATTCCGTTTGCCTATGCGGCTGACGAACGCAAGGAGCTGGCGCCTTACCTGGAAACCCTGCCGCTGACGCCGAGGTTCCAGGCCTACCTGGATGGCATCGACCGTACGCCGTTGCCGTCGGTGGATTTCCTGGTGGCGCTCAACCAGCGCCTGAGCGAAGACATCAATTACCTGATCCGCATGGAACCCGGCGTCCAGACCCCGGAGCATACCCTTGAGCACGCGTCCGGCTCGTGCCGCGACTCGGCCTGGTTGTTGGTGCAGCTGTTGCGCAACCTTGGCCTGGCCGCGCGGTTTGTCTCCGGTTACCTGATCCAGTTGACCGCCGACGTGAAGAGCCTCGATGGCCCGTCCGGCACCGACGTCGACTTCACCGACTTGCATGCCTGGTGCGAGGTCTACCTGCCCGGTGCCGGCTGGATCGGCCTGGATGCGACGTCCGGGCTGTTTGCCGGTGAAGGCCACATCCCGCTGGCCTGCAGTCCCGATCCGTCCTCGGCGGCACCGATCAGTGGCCTGGTGGAGCCCTGCGAGTGTGAGTTCAGCCACGAAATGTCCGTCGAGCGGGTCTGGGAAGCGCCGCGGGTGACCAAGCCTTACACCGACGCGCAATGGCTGGCGATCCAGGCCCTGGGGCGGCAGATCGATGCCGATCTGCTGGAGGGCGATGTGCGCCTGACCATGGGCGGCGAACCGACCTTTGTCTCCATCGATGACCCGGACGGCGCCGAGTGGAACACCGCGGCACTCGGGCCGGACAAGCGCCGGCTCTCCGCCGAGCTGTTCCAGCGCATGCGCAATCACTATGCGCCCAAGGGGCTGGTGCATTTCGGCCAGGGCAAGTGGTACCCCGGCGAGCAACTGCCGCGCTGGTCGCTCAATTGCTATTGGCGGCGCGACGGGGTGCCGATCTGGCACAACAGCGCGTTGATCGCCGACGAGCAGGAGGATTACGGCGCCGATGGCGAACTGGCCGGACGCTTCCTGGCGAGCGTCGCCGAGCGTTTGAAGATTCCTGCGCGGTTCGTCTTCCCGGCCTACGAAGACAACTTCTATTACCTCTGGCGCGAAGGCGCACTGCCTTCGAACGTCACGGCCGAGGACCCACGCCTGGAGGACGCCCTGGAGCGTGCACGGTTGCGCAAGGTCTTCAGCCAGGGGCTGGACAAGGTCATCGGCCAGGTCCTGCCGTTGGCTCGCACCGCCAAGGGGGATCAATGGCAAAGCGGTCGCTGGTACCTGCGGGACAACCACTGTCGCCTGGTGCCGGGGGATTCGCCCCTGGGGTATCGCTTGCCGTTGGCGTCCCAGCCTTGGGTGACGGCGGCCGAGTACCCGTTCATCCACCCCACCGACCCGAACCAGGACTTGCCCGAACTGCCCGGCACCGAGCAACTGGCGCGTCACGGCGAGGCGGCGACCGAGCAGGAGCGTGTCCCGGAGATCGACAAGTCCGCTGACTGGCTGACCCGCACCGCCTTCTGTGCCGAGGCCCGCGAAGGCCGGCTCTATCTGTTCATGCCGCCCCTGGAGCGGGTCGAGGATTACCTGGAACTGGTCAGCGCCATCGAGGCGACGGCTGAGGAGCTGCGGTGCCCGGTGCTGTTGGAAGGCTACGAGCCGCCGAGCGACCCGCGCCTGAGCAATTTCCGCATCACCCCCGACCCCGGTGTGATCGAGGTCAACGTACAACCTTCGGCGACCTGGGATGAGTTGGTCGAGCGCACTGAGTTTTTGTACGAAGAGGCGCGACAGACCCGACTGACCACCGAGAAATTCATGATCGATGGCCGGCACACCGGCACGGGCGGCGGCAACCATTTCGTACTGGGTGGCGCGACACCGGCCGACTCACCGTTCCTGCGACGTCCCGACCTGCTGCGCAGCCTGATCAGTTACTGGCATAACCACCCGTCGTTGTCCTACCTGTTTTCCGGGTTGTTCATCGGCCCGACCTCCCAGGCGCCCCGCGTGGACGAGGCGCGCAACGACGCCTTGTACGAGCTGGAAATCGCGTTTGCGCAAATGCCACAGCCCGGCGAAGCGTGTCCGCCGTGGTTGGTCGATCGCTTGTTGCGCAACCTGTTGATCGACGTGACCGGCAATACGCACCGCGCCGAATTCTGCGTCGACAAGCTCTATTCACCGGACGGCGCCACTGGGCGTCTCGGCCTGTTGGAGTTGCGTGCGTTCGAGATGCCGCCCCACGCCCGCATGAGCCTGGCCCAGCAGTTGCTGCTGCGGGCGCTGGTGGCGCGGTTCTGGCGCGAGCCTTATGCGCCAGCGAAACTGGCGCGCTGGGGCACCGAGCTGCATGACCGTTTCCTGCTGCCGCACTTTATCGAGCAGGATTTTGCCGACGTCATCCATGAGCTAAACGCCGCCGGCTACCCGCTGCGGGCCGAGTGGTTCGCCGCGCACCTGGAGTTCCGCTTCCCCAAGGTGGGCGATTACGCGGTCAGCGGTATCGAGCTGCAATTGCGCCAAGCCCTCGAGCCTTGGCATGTGCTGGGGGAGGAGGGCGCGGTGGGCGGCACCGTGCGTTACGTGGATTCCTCCCTGGAGCGTTTGCAGGTCAAGCTCAGCGGCCTGGCGCCGCAACGCTACTTGCTGACCTGCAATGGCGTGCCGGTGCCGTTGCAACCGACTGGTCGGGTCGGCGAATTTGTCGCTGGGGTGCGTTTCCGAGCGTGGCAACCGGCCAACTGCCTGCAACCGACCATCCCGGTGCATGCGCCGCTGGTTTTCGACTTGCTCGACACCTGGATGCAACGTTCCGTGGGCGGTTGCCAGTATCATGTGGCCCATCCGGGCGGGCGCAACTATGACAGCCTGCCGGTGAATGCCAACGAGGCCGAGAGCCGGCGCATGGCGCGCTTCTTCCGTCTCGGACACACGCCGGGGAAACTGCCGATACCCAGCCTGGCAGTGGATGACGAGTTTCCACTCACGCTCGACCTGCGACGTTTTCAAGGGGCACCCAAGGTCTAAGTGAACCCCGTGGCGAGGGAGCTTGCTCCCGCTCGGTTGCGCAGCGACCGTAAAATTCTGAGGCCGCTGCGCAGCCCAGCGGGAGCAAGCTCCCTCGCCACGATGATTGCAGTCCGAAAGCCAGGCCGGATCCAACATAAAACACACCTATCCGGGCGTCATGCGCTTGCGCTAGTCTCACCTTTCATTGCCGTCTGCCGAGCTTTCCATGCCTGACCTGCTTGACCGTTACCCGCTGACGACGGGCACCTATCACGAATTAATGGACGACAGCGGTGCGGTACGTACGCACTGGCGGCGGCTGTTCGACCAGTTGCAGCGCAGCACGCCGGCCCAGTTGCTCCAGCGCCAGGCCCTGCTGGCCCGACAGATCCAGGAAAACGGCGTGACCTACAACGTCTACGCCGATCCGAAAGGCGCCGACCGGCCGTGGGAGCTGGACCTGCTGCCCCATGTGATCGACCCGCAAGAATGGAAGCATCTGTCCGCCGGAATCGCCCAGCGTGCGCGATTGCTCAATGCGGTGCTGGCCGACCTGTACGGGCCGCAGCGGCTGATCAGCGAAGGGCTGTTGCCGGCAGAGCTGGTGTTCGGGCACAACAATTTCCTCTGGCCCTGCCAGGGCATCGCGCCGCCGGACGGCAGTTTCCTGCACTTGTATGCGGTGGATCTGGCGCGCACGCCCGACGGCCGCTGGTGGGTCACGGCGGACCGGACCCAGGCGCCTTCGGGGGCCGGGTACGCGCTGGAAAATCGCATGATCGTTTCCCGCGCCTTCCCCGACTTGTATCGCGACTTGAAGGTGCGGCACCTGTCCGGATTTTTCCGCACCTTGCAGGAAACCCTGGCGCGACAGGCACCCAGCGACGGCGAGTCGCCGCTGGTGGTGCTGTTGACGCCGGGGCGGTTCAACGAAAGCTATTTCGAACACCTGTACCTGGCGCGCCAGCTGGGCTATCCGCTGGTGGAGGGCGGCGACCTGACGGTTCGCGATGCTACGGTCTACCTCAAGACCCTCAGTGGCCTGCGCCGGGTCCACGCCATCATGCGTCGGCTCGACGACGATTTCTGCGACCCCCTGGAATTGCGCACCGATTCGGCCCTCGGCGTGCCGGGGTTGCTGGAAGCCGTGCGCCAGGGCCGGGTGCTGGTGGCCAATGCCTTGGGCAGTGGCGTGCTGGAGTCGCCGGGTCTCCTGGGCTTTCTGCCGAAGATCAACCAGTACCTGTTCGGCGAAGAACTGCTGCTGCCGTCCATCGCCACCTGGTGGTGCGGTGAGCCGCCGGTGCTGGCCCAGGCCCTGGAAAAATTGCCGCAACTGTTGATCAAGCCGGCATTTCCTTCCCAGAGTTTCAGCCCGGTGTTCGGTCGCGACCTGAGCGAGGCGCAGCGCGGCCAACTGGCGGCGCGCATGCAGGCACGGCCTTATGCCTATGTCGCCCAGGAACTGGCGCAACTGTCCCAGGCACCGGTCTGGCAGGCCGAAGATGGGCAAATCCAGCCCCGGGCGATCGGCATGCGCATGTATGCCGTGTCCGGCAAGGATGATTATCGGGTGCTGCCGGGTGGCCTGACCCGGGTGGCCGCCGAGGCCGATGCCGAAGTGGTGTCGATGCAGCGCGGTGGCGCCAGCAAGGACACTTGGGTCTTGGGAGAGCAGGCGCCCGGCGGTGAACAATGGAAGGCCCAGCGAACCGTGGGGGTCCATGACCTGGTTCGACGGGATCCGTACCTGCCTTCGCGGGTGGTGGAAAACCTGTTCTGGTTCGGCCGCTACTGCGAGCGTTGCGATGGCAGCGCGCGGTTGTTGCGGATCATGCTGGCGCGTTATGTCGATGGCGACGATCCGCAGGCCCTGCAATCGGCGGTGGCGCTGGGCGAAAGCCTGATGCTGCTGCCCGAAGAGGGCGAGCTGCCCGAGCGTTTGTTGGCGGCACTGCTGGGGGACGACTGGTCGTTCAGCCTGCGCTCCAACCTGCAGCGCTTGCAATGGGCCGCCTCGCAGGTGCGCGGCAAGCTGTCCCGGGAGAACTGGCAGGCGCTGGTGGAGCTGCAGCGCGAAGCCATGGAACTGGAAACCGAGGAAGCGGACTTCGGCGAGTTGCTGGATTTCCTCAATCGGCTGGTGATGTCCCTCGCGGCGTTGTCCGGGTTCGCCCTGGACGACATGACCCGTGACGAAGGCTGGCGCTTCCTGATGATCGGCCGGCGCCTGGAGCGCCTGCAGTTTCTCAGCAGCAGCCTGGCGGCGTTCCTGCGCAGCGATGCGGTATTCGATCAGGCTGGGCTTGAGTGGTTGCTGGAACTGGGCAACAGCAGCATCACCTACCGTTCGCGTTACTTGGCGGTGGCCCAGTTGATCCCTGTGCTGGACCTGCTGCTGCTGGACGAACAGAACCCCCACGCGGTGCTCTTCCAGTTGAAGCTGGTGACCCGCACGCTCAAGCGCTTGAACGATGATTTTGCCGCGCCCAGGGAAACCGTCTTGCCGGACCTGGTCGCACGCCTGTCACGCTTTGACCTGCGTTGCCTGGAAAACCCGTTGTTCGGTGAAGCCAGCCTGCGCGCCGCACTCGATGGGCTGGCCGACCTGTTGCAGGAAGTGGCCGATGCCAGCGGCCAGGTGTCCGATCGCCTGGCCTTGCGTCATTTCGCCCATGTCGATGACGTCAGCCAACGCACGGTGTCCGTCTGATGAGCGCTCGTTACCAGATCCTCCACGATACCCATTACCACTACGACAGCCCGGTGTCCCTGGCCCAGCAGCTCGCTCATCTGTGGCCACGGGCCTGTGACTGGCAGCGTTGCACCGAACAGCAACTGTTGATCAGCCCGGAACCGACGACCCGGCGCGATGAACAGGATGTGTTTGGCAACCCGCTGACCCGGCTGGCCTTTGAACGGCCCCATGATGAGCTGCTGGTCAATGCCCGCTTGAGCGTCGAGGTGCTGGCCCGTCCCGAGCTGGATTTCAACCTGTCCCCGGCCTGGGAGTCGACCCGCAACGCGCTGACCTACAGTGGCCGGCCACTGGCTGCGCCGTTGCTGGAAGCGTGCCGCTATCGTTTCGAGTCACCGTATGTGCATCTCAAGCGCAGCTTCGTCGAGTTTTCCGAAAGCTGCTTCCCGCCGGGACGACCGTTGATGGTCGGCGTTCGAGCGCTGATGGAGAAGATTTTCGAGGAATTCACCTTCGATGCCGAGGCGACCCAAGTGGCGACGCCGCTGGTGGAGGTGCTGGAGCGGCGGCGGGGCGTATGCCAGGACTTCGCCCACCTGATGCTGGCTTGCGTGCGTTCTCGCGGCCTGGCGGCGCGTTACGTCAGCGGCTACCTGCTGACCCAGCCGCCGCCCGGCCAGCCCCGGCTGATTGGCGCCGATGCGTCCCATGCCTGGGTCTCGGTGTATTGCCCGGTGTTGGGGTGGGTGGACTTCGACCCGACCAACAACGTCCAACCGGCCCTGGAACACATCACCCTGGCCTGGGGCCGGGATTTTTCCGATGTGTCACCGTTGCGGGGGGTGATCCTGGGGGCGGTGCCCATGATCCTGAAGTGCGGGTGACGGTGATGCCGTTGGAATGAACGCTGTATGAACACTGTGGGAGCGAGCTTGCTCGCGATAGCATCGTGTCAGTCAATGAGGAGGTTGACTGTTGATTCGCTATCGCGAGCAAGCTCGCTCCCACAGGTTGTGTGTCCTACGGATGATGAGGTTTGCCCATGTTCCCGGTGTCCATCAAAGGTGTGCTGCAATCCCCCGAAGGCCTGGTTGTGCTGATGCTCAACGAGCGCGATGAATGGGAGCTGCCTGGCGGTCGGATCGAGTTGGGCGAAACGGCGCCGCAATGCCTGGCGCGGGAAATAGCCGAGGAGCTGGCGGTTGAGGTGAGCGTGGGGGCGCCGTTGGATTCGTACCTGTTCGAGGTCATTCCCGGCAAGCATGTCTTCATCTCCACGTACCGCTGCCAGTTGCTGGGCGGTTTCGTGCCGACCATCAGTCATGAGCACAAGGAGATCGGGCTGTTCGCGCCGGACCAACTGCCGGTGAACCTGCCTGGGGGTTATCGCCAGTCGATTATCAAGGCGCTGGGATTGTAAGGGGCGGCAGCGGGGCTGCCGGCCCTGGATACAGAACCTGAGGGCCGGATCGGATCATCGGGCCCAGGGGGAGTCAGGCGTCGGGAGCTTGATCTTTCGGTGCATCGACATCGTCTTCTGCTGCTACTTCGCCTTCGGTATCCGGGCTCAGTGCGGCTTCTTCTTCAGCTGTGGCTTTCTTGCGCTGCAGCTTTTCCTCTTTCTTCTGCTCCTTGGCCAAGTCTCTCTGACGTTTGGCGAAGGAATAATTGGGTTTGGCCATGGGCGATCCTCTGGGGTCGAAGGTGAGGTTGAGCGGCGCATATTCTGCCCTGTATCGGGGCCGAGCCGTTAGCTGGGTTTTTGTTCGGCCCATTTTGGCTGTACGGACGGTTGCCATTCGTCCAGGGCATCGAGCAGGTTCTGCGCGGATTCGCTCACTTGCAGCATGTCACGATGGGGCGCGCGGACGAAGCCTTCGCCGACGATATGATCGAGAAAAGCGGTGAGCTTGCTGTAGAAACCGTTCACTTCCAACAGCCCCAGCGGTTTGCCGTGGTAGCCGAGCTGGCCCCAGGTCCAGACTTCGAACAACTCCTCCAGCGTGCCGAGGCCGCCGGGCAGGGCGATGAAGGCATCGCTGAGTTCAGCCATGCGCGCCTTGCGGGCATGCATGCCGTCCACCACTTCCAGGCGGGTCAGGCCGCCGTGGCCGATTTCCTTGTCCTTCAGGCTTTGCGGGATGATGCCGATGACTTCGCCGCCAGCCGCCAGGGCCGCGTCGGCGACGACACCCATCAGGCCGACGGCCCCGCCGCCGTAGACCAGGGTCAATTTTCGTTCCGCCAACGCCCGCCCGAGGGCCTGCGCCGCTTCACGATACGCTGGATTGGTGCCAGTGCTGGCGCCGCAAAATACACAAACAGACGCGATGGACATGCTTTACTCCGTGGTCAGTCACCGCACCAGAGTAAAGCCTGGCCTATGCTGCGCAAAGGACTTAAACCTCGCGCTGGGGTTTTTCATAGGTGCCACTGGCGCCACAGGCGTAGGCGGCGAGCAAGCTGCATAACAGGCTATTGAAGTTCATGGCGATCGCTCCAGAGGTTGATGGGGCTGATCATAGAGGCGCGTCATACTGATGGCTGGTTGATTATGTCCATCAGGCTGATAGCCTTAAGTTGTATACAATCTTTGACTCAGGTCATAGGAACTTGCCGGAAAATCAGGCAGTCTTTCCCTTTGACGGATTTTTGTTAACCATGCCTTGGAGATTCACGATGTTTGCCAAACTTGTTGCAGTATCCCTGTTGACGCTGGCCAGCAGCCAACTGATGGCAGCGGAGTGCAAGACCACCATCGACTCGACCGACCAGATGTCCTTCAACACCAAGGCCATCGAGATCGACAAGAGCTGCAAGACATTCACCGTTGAGCTGACCCACTCGGGCAGCTTGCCGAAAAACGTCATGGGCCATAACTGGGTGCTGAGCAAAGAGGCCGACATGCAGCCGATTGCCACCGATGGCCTCGCTGCCGGTATCGACAAGAACTACCTCAAGGAAGGTGATGCCCGCATCATCGCCCACACCAAACTCATCGGGGCCAAGGAAACCGACTCGGTAACCTTCGACGTGTCGAAACTTGATGCCGCTGAAAAATACGGCTTCTTCTGCTCGTTCCCGGGCCATATCTCGATGATGAAGGGCACCGTTACGCTGAAGTGATCAATTTCAGGTACAAAAAAAGCGCCCCATGCAGGGCGCTTTTTTATGCCAGGCAACCGCTCCTTGTGGGAGCGAGCTCGCTCGCGATGGCGGCAGCACATCCAACATCAATGCAAACTGACCCACCGCTATCGCGAGCAAGCTCGCTCCCACAGAGCCCACAGAGCCCACAGAGCCCACAGAGCCCACAGAGCCCACAGAGCCCACAGAGATTGCCGGTCACGGGGCGTAGGGCATCACCCGCTTGTGCTCGGTCTTGCGGTAGGTGTCGCAAATGATCCTGGCCGCCTCTTCGCGAATCGGCTGGCCGTGCAGGAACGCATCGATCTCGGCGTAGGTCACGCCGTGGGAGGCTTCATCCGGCTTGCCGGGCGACAGGTCTTCAAGATCGGCGGTGGGGACTTTTTCCACCAGCGATTCCGGCGCGCCAAAGTCACGGGCGATGGCCCGGACCTGGTTTTTCACCAGGCCGCTCAATGGCGCCAGGTCGCAGGCACCGTCACCGAACTTGGTGAAGAACCCCATGACCGCTTCGGCCGCATGGTCAGTGCCGATCACCAGGCCCTGCTCGGCCCCGGCGATGGTGTATTGCGCCACCATGCGCATCCGCGCCTTGGTGTTGCCCAGCACGAAGTCCCGCGAGACCGCCGCCTTGCCTTCGAACGCGGCGACTTGCTCGGCCAAGGCCTTGACCGCCGGGCCAATATTGACGGTATGGCGCTCGTCGGGATCGATGAAGTCCACACAGGCCTGTGCTTCATGCTCGTCGAACTGGGTTTCGTACGGCAGGCGCACGGCGATGAACTTATAGGCCGCGTTGCCGGTTTTCTCCCGCAGTTCGCGCATGGCACGTTGGGCCAGCAGCCCGGCGGTCAACGAGTCGACGCCACCGCTGATGCCCAGCACGAGGGACTTGAGCCCGGAATTGACCAGGCAATCCTGGATAAAGCTCACTCGCCGGGCGATTTCGGCCTTGAGGTCGGCGTCATGGGCGAACGGTGGCTGGACCTTGAGCTGTTCAGCAATCTCACGCTGTACGGCTTGCATGAATTCACTCCTTGCTTGATGTATCAAAGGGCGGCAGGTACTTGGAAAACGTGTCGCATGTAGGCGACGAAATTCGGGTCCTTGCAGTGGGTCTTGCCGGGCTCGTCTGAAATCTTGGCCACGGGTTGCCCGTCACAGCTGATCATTTTAAGCACGATGCTCATGGGCTCGACACCCGGAATGTCGCAGGTCAGGTTGGTGCCAATACCGAAGCTGACATTGATGCGACCACGCAATGCCCGAAAAATCTCCAGGCATTTGGGCAGTGTCAGGCTATCGGAGAACACCAGGGTCTTGCTCATCGGGTCGATGCCGAGCTTGTGGTAGTGGGCAATAGCTTTTTCGGCCCAGATCACCGGGTCGCCGGAGTCATGGCGCAAACCGTCGAACAGCTTGGCGAAGAACAGATCGAAATCCTTGAGGAACGCATCCATGGTGATGCAGTCGGTCAGGGCGATCCCCAGCAGGCCCCGGTACTCGCGCACCCAGCAATCGAGGGCGGCGATCTGGCTGTCGATCAGTCGCGGACCCAATTGCTGGTGGGCCATGATCCACTCATGGGCCATGGTGCCCAGGGGTTTCATGTCCAGCTCCCGGGACAGGTGCACGTTACTGGTGCCGACGAAACGCCCGGGAAATCATGCTTGAGCACGTTGACCACTTCTTCCTGGACGCGGAAGGAAAACCGCCGCCGGGTGCCGAAATCCGCGACTTGCAGTTCGGACAGCTCCTCGGCGCTGGCGTTGGCGCTCAGCCAGTCGAACTTGCGATACAGCTGCTCGCGGGCCTGCTCCAGGACGATTTCACGGTAGCGATAGCGATTGCGCACTTCGCTGACAATGGCCAGCAGCGGCACTTCGAACAGAATCACGTGCAACCAGGGCCCGCGCAGGCGGATGAACAGCTCGCCGTTGTCGATGCCGGTGTGGACGTAGCGCAGGTTGAAGCGAAACAGGCCCAGGAACCGCAGGAAGTCCGGTTTGAGAAAACTGATACGTTCCAGGAAACCCAACTGGTCGGCACTCAGGCTCAGCTCCGCCAGGCGCTCGATCTGGAAGCGGATCTCCGCCAGGTACGGACGCAGGTCTTCGCTGTTGCGGCAACGAAACTCCCACTCGACTTCGACGTTGGGGTAGTTGTGCAGCACCGCCTGCATCATCGTCAGTTTGTAGAAGTCGGTGTCGAGCAGGTTCTGCACGATACGATCGGCAAATACGCTCTCGCTCATAGGGTTCTCCTGACAGGCCGCTGCGGCGGGCAGCGGGGTGCGGCGGTTTGGGATGAGGGGGTTAGTGGCGCATAACCCGGGTGGGGATTGCCAGTGATTTTTGGTCACCGACTCTTCTCTGGCAAGGTATCTTTCTGTGGCGAGGGAGCTTGCTCCCGCTCGGGTGCGCAGCGCCCGCATGGAAAAGGGCCGCTTCGCGCCCCAGCGGGAGCAAGCTCCCTCGCCACAGGGTTTGGTGGTGGTTGCTGTTATTGCGGCGTACCCGGGCTATCGAGCTGTTCCAGCATCCATTCCACGAAAAGCCGCACCTTGGGCACTTCCGCCGAATGTTCCGGGTAGGCCAGGTAGTAAGCATCGGTGCTCGGCATCGCATGCTGCCAGGGGATGACCAGTTTGCCGTCGGCCAGTTCTTCTTCCACCAGAAACCGCGGCAGCAGGGCGACGCCGCAGCCGACCTGGGCGGCCCGGATGCACATGTAGAAGGTTTCGAAACGCGGCCCGTGGTAGCTGTGTTCGGTGTGGTAGCCCTGGCTGTCGAACCAGTCATGCCAGGCCTGGGGGCGCGAGGCGTTTTGCAGCAGCACCAGCTCGGCCAGTTGGGTCGGGTCGGTGAAGGCCTGCTCAGGCAGGCTGCCGGGCGCGCAGACCGGCACCAGCTCTTCGTCGAACAGTCTCCGGGATTCGGTGCCAGGGCGTGAACCCTGGCCGAAGTAGAACGCCAGGTCGCTGCGCCCCTGCTGCAAGTCGTCGGCTTCCTGCTCGCTGCGCAGGTCCAGATGAATTTTCGGATGACGCAACCGCCAGCCTTTCAGGCGGGGCACCAGCCAGCGGGCACCGAAGGTCGGAGGCGTGGAAACACGCAGCACTTCGGTATCGCCACCGTAGGAGCGCAGATAGTGGGTGGACATCTCCACCTGGGTAAGGATTTTTCGCACTTCCCCCAAGTACAACTCCCCGGCCGGTGTCAGTTGCAAGCGGCGGCGCACACGCCGAAACAGCAGGTGCTGCAACAGTTCCTCGAGCTGGGCGACCTGTTTGCTGACGGCGCTCTGGGTCAGATGGAGTTCTTCGGCGGCACGGGTAAAGCTCAGGTGGCGAGTCACGGCTTCGAAGCACTGGAGTGCGGTAATCGACGGTAAATAGCGCTTATTGAGCATGACGAGGGCCTTTTTCTTGTTGCTCTATAAATCGAGTCAGGGGCAGCATGAATAAACGGAATGATATCTCGCTTAATGGTCGTTTGTTGGCAAGACTCGGGCCAGCTAAAACTAGAGGCCTGAGCGGACGGCGATGGTCCGTCCGCCAATCTTTTATCGCTCGTTTAGAGGAGTTACCCCATGGTTGCTGCATTGCTTGATCGTCTGGGCGTCAATCCGGCCTTGTACCAGGGCGGCACACAGCCGGTGCATTCGCCTATCGATGGCAGCCGCATCGGCGCCGTGAACTGGGAAGGCGCCGCTGAAGTCGAGCAGCAGGTCAGCCGTGCCGAACATGCCTTCGACCTGTGGCGCCAGGTGCCGGCCCCGCGTCGCGGCGAGCTGGTGCGTCAATTCGGCGACCTGTTGCGCGAATACAAGGCCGACCTCGGCGAGCTGGTGTCGTGGGAAGCCGGCAAGATCACTCAGGAAGGCCTGGGTGAAGTGCAAGAGATGATCGACATCTGCGACTTCGCCGTCGGCCTGTCCCGCCAGCTGTACGGCCTGACCATCGCCTCCGAGCGTCCGGGCCACCACATGCGTGAATCCTGGCATCCACTGGGTGTGGTCGGGGTGATCAGTGCCTTCAACTTCCCCGTCGCGGTCTGGGCCTGGAACACCACGCTGGCCCTGGTCTGTGGCAACTCGGTGATCTGGAAACCCTCGGAAAAGACCCCGCTCACCGCCCTGGCGTGCCAGGCGCTGTTCGAACGCGTGCTGAAGAACTTCAGCGACGCACCACCGTACCTGAGCCAGGTGATCATCGGCGGTCGCGATGCCGGTGAAGCCCTTGTGGACGACCCGCGCGTGGCCTTGATCAGCGCCACCGGCAGCACCCGCATGGGCCGTGAGGTGGCGCCGAAAGTCGCCGCGCGTTTCGCCCGCAGCATCCTCGAACTGGGCGGTAACAACGCCATGATCCTGGCGCCGAGCGCTGACCTGGACATGGCCGTGCGCGCCATCCTGTTCAGCGCCGTCGGCACCGCCGGCCAGCGTTGCACCACCCTGCGCCGGCTGATCGCCCACGAGTCGGTGAAGGAAGAAATCGTCACCCGCCTCAAGGCCGCCTACTCGAAAGTGCGCATCGGTCATCCGCTGGAAGGCAACCTGGTCGGGCCACTGATCGACAAGCACAGCTTCGACGGCATGCAGGACGCGCTGGAGCAGGCCCTGAGCGAAGGCGGGCGCGTGTTTGGTGGCAAGCGCCAGCTCGAAGACCAGTTCCCGAATGCCTATTACGTCTCGCCGGCCATCGTCGAGATGCCCGAGCAGAGTGATGTGGTGCGCCACGAAACCTTCGCACCGATCCTGTACGTGGTCGGCTACAAGGACTTCGCCGAGGCCCTGCACCTGAACAATGCCGTGCCCCAGGGCCTGTCGTCCTGCATCTTCACCACCGACGTGCGTGAAGCCGAGCAGTTCATGTCGGCCGTGGGCAGCGACTGCGGCATCGCCAACGTCAACATCGGCCCGAGCGGCGCGGAAATCGGCGGTGCATTCGGTGGTGAAAAAGAAACCGGCGGCGGTCGCGAATCCGGCTCCGATGCCTGGCGCGGCTACATGCGTCGCCAGACCAACACCGTGAACTACTCGCTGGAGTTGCCGTTGGCCCAGGGGATTACCTTCGACTGAGGCCGGATCTTCAATTCGTGGAGATCCTTTGTGGGAGCGAGCTTGCTCGCGATGGCAGTCTGTCAGTCGCACAGTCATTGAATGTGCCGCCGCTATCGCGAGCAAGCTCGCTCCCACACTGAACAGTGTGATGGTTGGGTTTCTTTTTCGGAGTCTGGCAATGCCGTTACGCGAAGAATGTCTGTGGGAAAAACTGACGCCGCAAAGGCCTGAAAACACTGCCCTCACCGGCGAAATCACGGTGGATGTCTGTGTGATCGGCGCAGGGTTCACCGGGCTGTCGGCGGCGGTGCACTTGCTCGAACAAGGCAAGCGCGTGGCCGTGCTGGAAGCCCATCGGGCCGGGCATGGCGGATCGGGGCGCAACGTCGGCCTGGTGAACGCCGGGCTATGGATCCCGCCGGATGACATTGAGGCCGGATTCGGCGAGGCGGTGGGCAGCCAGCTCAACCGCATGCTGGGGGGCGCGCCGGCCCTGGTGTTCAGCCTCATCGATAAATACAACATCGATTGCCAGTTGCGCCGCGAAGGCACCTTGCACATGGCCCACAACGCCCGGGGCGAAGCCGACCTGCGCAGTCGCGAAGCTCAATGGAAGCGTCGTGGCGCCCCGGTGGAATTGCTCACCGGCCAGGCCTGTGCCGAGGCCACCGGCACCTCGAAAATCGCCGCGGCCTTGCTCGACCGCCGCGCCGGCACGCTCAATCCGATGGCCTACACCAGCGGGCTGGCCAAGGCCGCCACGGACCTGGGTGGCCAGTTGTTCGACCATTCGCCGGTGACGCGCCTGGAACGTCAAGGCCAGCGCTGGTCGGTGCAGACCGCCCAGGGTTCGGTATTGGCCGAGCAGGTGGTGATTGCCTCCAATGCCTATACCGAGGGTGACTGGACCGAGCTGCGGCGCAATTTCTTCCCGGGTTATTACTATCAGGTCGCGTCCGTCCCGCTGACCGACGAGGCCGCCCAGCGCATTCTGCCGGGCGGGCAGGGCTCGTGGGATACCCGCCAGGTGCTGAGCAGCATCCGCCGGGACAAGGACGGTCGTTTGCTGCTGGGCAGCCTGGGCAACGGCAACCGCAAGCCGACCTGGTTCCTCAAGGCCTGGGCCGACCGGGTGCAGCAACACTACTTCCCTTATCTCAAGCCGGTGGAGTGGGAGTGCACCTGGACCGGTTGCATCGCCTTCACCCCCGATCACTTGATGCGCCTGTTCGAACCCGCTCCCGGGCTGGTGGCCGTGACCGGCTACAACGGCCGAGGCGTGACCACCGGTACGGTGGTCGGCAAGGCGTTCGCCGATTACCTGTGTCACGGCAATACCCAGGCCCTGCCGATCCCGTTCGCCCCCATGCAGCCACTGGCCGGGGTGGGGCTGCGCAGTTGCCTGTATGAGGCGGGCTTTTCGCTGTATCACGCGGGCCAGTGCCTGCGGATCGTCATTTGAGTGTTGAAAGTTGTTGCTGGAAGCCGCGTTTTCCGGCGTAGCGTCTAGCCTGTTATGGTGCGGGTTGTAGCAGTCGCGCACCGACAGTGTGCAGTTCGGTGACGTGGGTTGTTACACAGTGGTTGCACGCCGTTTCGCGCGATGGTTGCAATGATGGCTCATGGAGGGTTTTACCCGTTTGTATAAAAGGTTGCACCTTGTGCGGTTTAGACGGTTGCACGCCCCATGAAAAAGGGCCCGAAACAGTCGAAATAACAATAAAGCAGCGACTTTTTTCAGAATAAAAAACCGATGGCACGGCCCTTGCTCTGAGCTTTTCAGTGAAGTGAAGTCGCAGTGCCAACTAAAAAAAACCTTGGAGCACCACCTCATGTCCCAGACGTTTTACAAGAAAGGTTTCCTGGCCCTCGCAGTGGCAGCTGCGCTGGGTGTTTCTGCGTTTGCCCAGGCTGATGTGAAATTCGGTGTGGCGGGGCCGATGACCGGCGCCAACGCCGCATTCGGCGAGCAGTACATGAAGGGTGCCCAGGCGGCAGCCGATGCCATCAACAAGGCCGGCGGCGTCAACGGCGAGAAAATCGTACTGGTCGCGGGTGACGACGCCTGCGAACCCAAGCAGGCCGTGGCCGTGGCCAACCGCCTGGTCGACCAGGACAAGGTGATCGGCGTGGTCGGGCACTTCTGCTCGTCCAATACCATCCCGGCCTCCGAGGTCTACGACGAAGCCGGCATCATCGCCATCACCCCGGGCTCCACCAACCCACAGGTCACCGAGCGCGGCCTGAGCGCAATGTTCCGCATGTGCGGTCGTGACGACCAGCAGGGCATCGTGGCAGGTGACTACATCGTCGACGTGCTCAAGGGCAAGAAAGTGGCTGTGCTGCACGACAAGGACACCTACGGCCAAGGCCTGGCGGATGCCACCAAGGCACAACTGGCCAAGCGTGGCGTGAAGGAAGTGCTGTATGAAGGCCTGACCCGCGGCGAGAAAGACTTCAGCGCCGTGGTCACCAAGATCCGTTCGGTCGGTGCCGACGTGGTCTATTTCGGTGGCCTGCACCCGGAAGCCGGCCCGCTGGTTCGCCAGTTGCGTGAGCAAGGTCTCAAGGACGTGAAGTTCATGTCCGACGACGGCATCGTGACCGACGAACTGGTCACCACCGCCGGCGGCGCGCAATACGTCGATGGTGTGTACATGACCTTCGGCGCCGACCCACGCCTGCTGCCAGACAGCAAGGCCGTGGTTGAAGAGTTCCGCAAGAATGGCACCGAGCCTGAAGGCTACACCCTGTACGCCTACGCTTCGGTCCAGGCCCTGGCCGCCGGTTTCAATGGCGCCAAGTCCAATAAAGGCGAAGACGCGGCCAAGTGGCTCAAGGCCAACCCCGTCCAGACCGTGATGGGCAAGAAGGAATGGGACACCAAGGGCGACTTGAAAGTCTCCGACTACGTGGTCTACCAGTGGGACAAGGATGGCAAATACCACCAGCTGGAAAAACAGAAGTAAGGGCTGACGCGACCGTCAACGCCGCCTTTGGGAACCGGGCAAACCCCGGTTTCCAAAGGGCGCGTGCAGGTCGTGCCTGGCATTGCTCCGACGTTAATCTGTATTTTCCTTAGAAGAACCGCGCACCCGAAGGTGTGCAGGTTCTCACTGCGTGAGATTGCGTTATGGATGGTATTTTCCTGCAGCAACTGATCAATGGCCTGACCCTCGGGTCGGTCTATGGTCTGATCGCCATCGGCTACACAATGGTCTACGGCATCATCGGCATGATCAACTTCGCCCACGGCGAGGTTTACATGATTTCCGCTTACCTCGCGGCAATCAGTCTGGCTCTGCTGGCTTATTTCGGTATCGAATCCTTTCCGCTCATGATCCTTGGCACCCTCGTGTTCACGATCGTGGTCACCGGGGTGTACGGCTGGGTCATCGAACGCGTCGCCTATAAACCCCTGCGCAACTCGACCCGGCTGGCACCGCTGATCAGCGCCATCGGTATCTCCCTGATCCTGCAGAACTATGCGCAGATCAGCCAGGGTGCTCGCCAACAGGGCGTGCCGACATTGCTCGAAGGCGCCATGCGCTTCGATTTCGGCAGCGGTTTCGTCCAGCTCACCTACACCAAGATCTTCATCCTGATCGCCGCATTCGCGGGGATGGGCGTGCTGACCTACATCATCAAGTACACCAAGCTCGGACGCATGTGCCGCGCCACCCAGCAAGACCGCAAGATGGCCTCGATCCTGGGGATCAACACCGACCGGGTGATTTCCTACGTATTCATCATCGGCGCGGCCATGGCGGCCCTGGCCGGCGTGCTGATCACCATGAACTACGGCACATTCGACTTCTATGCCGGCTTCATCATCGGCATCAAGGCGTTCACCGCGGCAGTACTCGGCGGCATCGGTTCCCTGCCTGGGGCCATGCTCGGCGGGATCATCCTCGGGATTTCCGAGTCGCTGTTCTCCGGTCTGATCAACTCCGACTACAAAGACGTGTTCAGTTTCTCGCTGCTGGTGCTGATTCTGATTTTCCGTCCCCAAGGCCTGTTGGGTCGCCCACTCGTGGCGAAGGTATAAGTATGTCTGCTGCCAATAAACCGCTTGATATCAAACAAAGCGTCATCGACGCGATCCTGGCTGGCTTGATCTCGCTGATCGTGTTCGGGCCCATTGTCGGCGTGGTGCTCGACGGCTACAGCTTCAACCTGCAACCGGCCCGCGTCGGCTGGCTGGTGGCGATCGTGATGATCGGGCGCTTCGCCTTGAGCCTGTTCCTGCAAACCCCCAAGGGACTGAAGATTCTCCAGGGTTTCGAAAGCACCGGCTCTGGCGTGCACGTGCTGCCGCCGGACTACAAATCGCGGCTGCGCTGGATCATCCCGGCATTGATCGTGATTGCCATCGTGTTTCCGTTCTTCGCCAACAAATACGTGCTCACGGTGGTCATTCTCGGGCTGATCTATGTGCTGTTGGGCCTGGGCCTGAACATTGTGGTCGGCCTGGCGGGGCTGCTCGACCTGGGTTACGTGGCGTTCTATGCCATCGGCGCCTATGGCCTGGCGCTGGGCTACCAGTACCTGGGGCTGGGTTTCTGGACGGTGCTGCCGCTGGCGGCCATCGCGGCGGCGATGGCAGGGTGCATATTGGGATTCCCGGTGTTGCGAATGCACGGTGACTACCTGGCCATCGTGACCTTGGGTTTTGGCGAGATCATTCGCCTGGTGCTCAACAACTGGCTGTCGTTCACCGGTGGGCCGAATGGCATGCCGGTGCCTTCACCGACTTTCCTGGGGCTGGAATTCGGCAGGCGGGCGAAGGATGGCGGGGTGCCGTTCCATGAGTTCTTCGGCATCGACTACAACCCCAACATCAAATTCCTGTTCATCTACATCGTGTTGTTCATCACTGTGCTGCTGGTGCTCTACGTCAAGCATCGCCTGACCCGCATGCCGGTCGGTCGTGCCTGGGAAGCCCTGCGCGAGGATGAAATCGCCTGCCGCTCCATGGGCCTGAACCATGTACTGGTCAAGCTCTCGGCGTTCACCATTGGTGCGTCCACGGCTGGCCTGGCCGGGGTGTTCTTCGCCAGTTACCAGGGCTTCGTCAACCCCTCGTCGTTCACCTTCTTCGAATCGGCGCTGATCCTGGCGATCGTCGTGCTCGGCGGCATGGGCTCGACGGTCGGTGTGGTGATCGCGGCATTCGTACTCACCGTGGCACCGGAGCTGCTGCGCAGCTTCTCCGAATACCGGGTGCTGCTGTTCGGCGTACTGATGGTGTTGATGATGATCTGGCGCCCGCGTGGCCTGATCCGTATCAGCCGTACCGGCGTGACGCCGCGCAAGGGGGTAGCGCCATGAGCGAAGTCGTACTCAAAGTCGAAAACCTGATGATGCAGTTCGGTGGCATCAAGGCCCTCAGCGATGTCAGCCTGCAGGTCAAGCGCAACTCGATCTTCGCCCTGATCGGCCCCAACGGCGCGGGCAAGACCACGGTGTTCAACTGCCTGACCGGTTTCTACAAGGCCACGGGCGGCAAGATCGAGCTCAACGTGCGTGGCGAGCAGACCAACGTCATCAAGCTGTTGGGCGAAGCGTTTCGCCCGACGGACTTCGTCTCGCCGAAGTCCTTCGCCAGCCGGCTGTACTACAAGATGTTCGGCGGCACCCACCTGGTGAACCGCGCCGGTTTGGCCCGTACTTTCCAGAACATTCGCCTGTTCAAGGAAATGTCGGTGCTGGAAAACCTGCTGGTGGCCCAGCACATGTGGGTCAACCGCAGCATGGTGGCGGGCATCCTCAACACCAAGGGCTACCGCAAGGCCGAAAGCGACGCCCTGGACCATGCGTTCTATTGGCTGGAAGTGGTGGACCTGGTGGATTGCGCCAACCGCCTGGCCGGGGAGCTTTCCTACGGCCAGCAACGACGCCTGGAAATCGCCCGGGCCATGTGCACCCGCCCGCAGATCATCTGCCTCGACGAACCGGCCGCGGGCCTCAACCCTCAGGAAACCGAAGCGCTGAGCGCGATGATCCGGCTGCTGCGCGACGAGCATGATCTGACCGTGGTGCTGATCGAACACGACATGGGCATGGTAATGAGCATTTCCGATCACATCGTGGTGCTGGACCACGGCAACGTGATCGCCGAGGGCGGTCCCGAGGCGATTCGCAACGATCCGAAGGTGATCGCGGCCTACCTGGGTGCCGACGAAGAGGAACTGGTATGAGTGGACCTATCCTCGAACTCAAGGAATTGGACGTGTTCTACGGGCCGATCCAGGCCCTGAAAAAGGTCTCGATGCACATTGGCGAAGGTGAAACCGTGAGCCTGATCGGCTCCAACGGTGCCGGCAAGTCCACGCTGCTGATGTCCATCTTCGGCCAGCCCCGTGCGGCGGGCGGACAGATCATTTACCAGGGCGTGGACATCACCCACAAGTCGTCGCACTACATTGCCTCCAACGGCATCGCGCAGTCGCCGGAAGGTCGACGGGTATTCCCGGACATGACCGTCGAGGAAAACCTGCTGATGGGCACCATTCCCATCGGTGACAAATACGCCAGCGAAGACATGCAGCGCATGTTCGAGCTGTTTCCACGGCTCAAGGAGCGCCGCAACCAGCGGGCCATGACCATGTCCGGTGGCGAGCAGCAAATGCTCGCCATCGCCCGGGCATTGATGAGCCGGCCCAAGTTGTTGCTGCTCGATGAGCCGAGCCTGGGGCTGGCGCCGATCGTGGTGAAACAGATCTTCGCCACCCTGCGTGAACTGGCGTCCACCGGGATGACCATCTTCCTGGTGGAACAGAACGCCAACCACGCCCTCAGGTTATCGGACCGGGCCTATGTGATGGTCAACGGTGAAATCCGCCTGACCGGCACTGGCAAGGAACTGCTCGCCAACGAGGAGGTGCGCAACGCGTATCTGGGCGGGCATTGAGGCGGCTGCTGTAATGGAAAAACCGGCGAGAGATCGCCGGTTTTTTTATCTCTTCAAACCACCACCCACCCTTGTGGGAGCGAGCTTGCTCGCGATGAGGGCGTCACATTCAACATGTTCATCGACTGATCCACCGCTATCGCGAGCAAGCTCGCTCCCACAGGAATTTGGGTATGCAGGCAATTGTGGACAACAATCCTGAGCCCCTGCGAAACCGCGACATAAAGTCGCCGCAAACAGTTGTTTTGTCACGGTTTTGACTTGTCCCCGTTTGCTGTGGAACTGGCTGTGGGTAACGTGGGAGTAGCTGGCTGCAAGCCTTATAATCCGTGGCTTGCAGGGCTGTGATCGTTTTTTGATCAGGCGTTTTTGGTTAAGCGGGAGCGGCTGTTGTCAACACTTTTATGAGCGCCGGAATGGACGCCAAAGACAGTGGGCAAGCCTGTGGATAAGTCTGTGACTAAACTCTGGAAAGACCGCGCTGAGCGCCGTCGTTACTGGCTTGGCGCCATCGCCCATTTCGCAGTGGCTTATAGCAGATAACTTGCGCTGCACAACCTCACTTGCAGGGTCAAGCGAAAAAAAATTCCAAATACCCCGAAAAGCCTTGTGCACAGCGGCCTGCGGGATTTGCACTTGCCCCCGATTACTGTGGACGTGCCTGTGGATAAGGTGCGAGCAACCGGCTGCGGGCCTTGTTGGGCGAGGCCTGGCGTGGATTGGTTGTTTTATGAGCAGCCGTGGGCCAAAAGCTCATGCGTAAGCCTTGCCCCTGGCGTGCCAGGCCGGGCATGCTGTGGGCCGATTTCCATTCAATGGCTTTTGAGTTCAAACAAGGAGAACACGATGTCTGACACCCTGTTTATCACCGGCGCGACGTCCGGTTTTGGTGAAGCCTGTGCCCGTCGGTTTGCCGAGGCCGGTTGGAAACTGGTGCTGACCGGTCGTCGTGAAGAGCGCCTCAATGCCCTGTGTGCCGAGTTGTCGAAGCAGACGGAAGTCCATGGCTTGGTCCTGGATGTGCGTGATCGCAAGGCCATGGAAGAAGCCATCGCCAACCTGCCGCCATCCTTCGCCAAGCTGCGCGGGCTGATCAACAATGCCGGCCTGGCCCTGGGCGTCGACCCGGCCCCCAAGTGCGACCTCGATGATTGGGACACCATGGTCGACACCAATGTCAAAGGGCTGATCTACAGCACGCGCCTGCTGCTGCCGCGCCTGATCGCCCACGGCCGTGGCGCCGGGATCGTCAACCTGGGCTCCATCGCCGGCAACTACCCGTATCCGGGCAGCCACGTGTATGGCGCGAGCAAGGCGTTCGTCAAACAGTTCTCCCTGAACCTGCGTTGCGACCTGCAAGGCACGGGCGTGCGGGTGAGCAACATCGAGCCGGGCCTGTGCGAGAGCGAGTTCTCCCTGGTGCGCTTCGGTGGCGACCAGGAGCGCTACAACGCGACGTATGCCGGCGCCGAGCCGATCCAGCCACAGGACATCGCTGATACGATTTTCTGGGTGCTCAACGCCCCGGCACACATCAACATCAACAGCCTGGAGCTGATGCCGGTGAGCCAGACCTGGGCCGGGTTTGCCATCGAGCGCAACAAAACATAAGACTGCGTTATCGTTCATCGCGGGCAAGCCTTGCTCCCACAGGCTTGATTCATTCCTGGGAAGTAGGGCTGCTCAAATCCCTGTGGGAGCAAGGCTTGCCCGCGATAGCGGTTTGCCAATCAGCCTAGATAATCGGCCAGCCCGCGATAGCAGGTCAGCAGGTGATACGGCGTGGTGGACGGCATGTCCCGGCGGCTGACGATGCCGTTGGCGTCCAGGCATTCGTTCCAGCCCTTGGCATGCAGGAAGTGTTGCTGCAAAGCCTGCAATTGACGCAGTAACACCCCCTGGTTGCCAGGGCGCAGTGTCAGTGCCCGCAGGTACTCGGCCTGAGCCCAGATGCGTTGGGTGGCATCGCGCGGGCTTGCTTGTGGTTCCTGGTCCAGCATCGCGCACACCGCGCCGGATTCCGGATCGACGCCGCGTTGTTCGGTATGGTCGAAGCTGCGCTCCAGGGCGGTGTGCAGCTTGCCGTTGCGCAACAGCGGCGATGAGGCCAGCAAGTAATACCATTCGAACTGGTGCCCCGGCTCGAACCAGTTATCCACAGCCTTGAGCGGTTTTTCCATCATGACCCGTTGCTGCGGCTCGATGAAATGCTTGGCCATCCCGTCGCACAAGCTCAGCAATGCTTGACGGACGTTGGCGTCTTCGCGGACCGAGAGCGTGGCGAGGAAAGCTTCGGCCAGGTGCATCAAGGGGTTTTGCAACGGGCCGGAGCCGGTCGTTGACCAATCGCGCTTGAGGCTGGCTTCGTAGAGCCCGTCTGCGCTGGCAAAACGTTGGGCGATGACTTCCAGGCTGGCGTTGAGCACCGACTCCACCAGCGGTTCGCGGACCTTGTCCCAGTAATGGGCGCAGGCGAACAGGATGAAGGCATGGGTGTAGAGGTCTTTGCCGGTGTCCAGCGGCGCGCCTTGGGGGTCGATGCTGTAGAACCAGCCGCCGTGTTCGGCATCGTGGAAATGCCGTTGCAGCGAGCGGAACAGGGCGCTGGCCCGCTCCTCGGCCTGGGGGACTTCGCCAATCAGGCTGGCGAACACATACAACTGCCGCGCACAGGCCATGGCGCGGTAGCGCTGGGGCGGCAGCGGCGTATGTCCGGCATCCAGGGACTCATAGGGCAGCGCCAGTTCGGCATTCCAACCCGGGCCTTGCCACATCGGCACGATCACGTCGTGAAAATGCTGATGCACTGTTGCGAACAGGGCGATCAATTCAGGCTGGGGGGCGGGGCGGGAAGCATCAGGCATCGGCGGAAGTCGTCACGGCTGGGGGAGGCGATTGCGCGACATGGTAGCAGAGTGACCGACTCCAGAGAGATGGCGCTTGTAAGTCCGTCATCGCGAGCAAGCTCGCTCCCACAAGGGCCACCGATCAAAGTGTGGAAGCCCGAACAAACTGTGGGAGCGAGCTTGCTCGCGATGGCGGCCAGGCAGGCGCTAAAGAATCAGCTCGCCAACAACCAAACCCCAGCCCCCGCCGAAGCAGCCCCGGCCAACCTGACCAATGGCGCCGCCGCTTGCGGCAACACCCGCACCAGCGCAAAACCTGCGCCATGCAGCGCCGCCGTGGCCGCGACGAAGCCTGCCGCATAGGCCCACGGGCTCGACATCTCCGGCAGTTCCAAGCCATGGGCCACGCCATGGAACAGCGCAAACAGGGCGGTTGCACCGACCGCCAGGCTCAACGGCGGACGCACCGCCAGTGCCACCGCCAGGCCCAGGGCGAGCACCGAGGCGGCGATGCCGCTTTCCAGCGCTGGCAGGTCCAGGCCTTCAAAGCCCAGCAGGCCGCCAAGCAGCATCGTACCGACGAAGGTGCATGGCAGTGCCCAGCGCGCGGCGCCTTGTTGTTGCGCAGCCCACAAACCGACCGCCAGCATCGCCAGCAAATGGTCGAGCCCGCCGATGGGGTGGCCGAGGCCGGCGATCAGGCCGTTGTCGCCGTGGCCGGGGTGAGCGAAGGCCAGGGCCGGGGTCAGCAGCAGGGCGAGGGCGCCGAGAATGCGTTTGAACGTCATGGATAAGCTTCCTTGTTGTCAGTCGAAAAATCAGGCGGCGCTCAGCAGGCCCTGGCGCTCGATGAAGGCGATGATGTCGTCCAGGCCTTGGCCGGTCTTCTGGTTGCTGAACACGAAAGGCTTGCCGTTGCGCATACGCCGGGTGTCGCTGTCCATCATCTCCAGGGACGCGCCCACCAGGGGGGCCAAGTCGATTTTGTTGATGACCAGCAGGTCGGATTTGCAGATGCCCGGCCCGCCCTTGCGCGGCAGCTTGTCGCCGGCCGAGACGTCGATCACATAGATCGTCAGGTCCGACAGCTCGGGGCTGAAGGTCGCCGACAGGTTGTCGCCGCCCGATTCCACCAGGATCAGGTCCAGGCCCGGGAAGCGCCGGTTCAACTGGTCCACCGCTTCAAGGTTGATCGAGGCATCTTCGCGAATCGCCGTGTGCGGGCAGCCGCCGGTTTCCACGCCGATGATCCGCTCCGGCGCCAGGGCCTCGTTGCGCACCAGGAAGTCGGCGTCTTCGCGGGTGTAGATGTCATTGGTGACCACCGCCAGGTTGTAGCGTTCACGTAGAGCCAGGCACAGGGCCAGGGTCAGGGCGGTCTTGCCGGAGCCCACCGGGCCGCCGATACCGACGCGCAGAGGTTGTGTATTCATGTGTGTCTCCTAGGAACGGAACAGGCGGCTGTACTGGCGCTCATGGGCCATGCACGCCAGGGACAGGCCAAACGCGGCGCTGCCGTAATGATCGGGGTCGATGTTCGAGGCGTTGTGCTGGGCCTGTTGCAACAGCGGCAGCAGTTCACTGGTCAGGCGCTGGGCCGCTTGCTGGCCCAGGGGCAGGGTTTTCATCAGCACCGCCAGTTGGTTTTCCAGCCAACTCCACAGCCAGGCGGCGAGGGCGTCCTGGGGGGCGATCTGCCAGGCGCGGGCGGCCAGGGCCCAGCCCAGCGCCAGATGCGGCTCGCTGCGCTGTTCGAGAAAGCCTCGCGCGGCGTGGTCGAGTTCCGGCAGGCCTGCGAGCAATTGCTGCAACGAGTAGCCCATCTGCCGGCTCTCCTGATACAGCTCGCGGGTTTCCCGGCTGGCGCGGTGCTCTTCGCAATGTTGCAGCAGCGCGTCCCAATCGTCAGCGGTGGCTGCGGTGCAGTGCGCCAGCAGCAAGGGAGCTTCGAAGCGTGCCAGGTTCAGCAGCAATTGATCGCTGATCCAGCGCCGGGCGTCGTCGGGGTTTTTCACCTGGCCATTGTCCACCGCCATCTCCAGCCCCTGGGAATAGCTGTAGCCGCCAATCGGCAGCTGCGGGCTGGCCAGACGCAGCAGCGCCCAGGCCGGGTTCATGTGCGCACGCCAAACTGATGCAGGCGCGGCGCGTAGTTGAAGTCTTCGTCGCCGTGCCGGGAATGATGATGGCCGCCGCCATAGGCACCGTGTTCTGGCTGGAACGGGGCTTCGATGGATTCGACGCTGGCGCCCAGTTGCTCGAGCATTGCCTTGAGCACGTAGTCGTCCAGCAGGCGCAGCCAGCCGTCGCCCACTTGCAGGGCCACGTGGCGATTGCCCAGATGATAGGCGGCGCGGGTCAGTTCGAAGGCGTTGGCGCAGGTGACGTGCAGCAATTGTTCGGCGCGGGCGCAGACGCGCACGATGCGCCCGTCTTCGGCCTGCAGGCATTCGCCGTCGTACAGCGGCGGCTGGCCTCGTTCCAGGAACAATCCCACGTCTTCACCTTCGGCACTGAAACAGCGCAGGCGGCTTTTGCTACGGGCGTCGAAGGTCAGGTGCAGCTCGGCGTCCCAGCGCGGTTGAGTGTCGATTCTGCGGTGGATCACCAGCATCGGAGTGCTTCCAGCAATGAACAGTGCTGTGTTTAGAGCAAGGGGCTTGCCAATCGAAGAAGGTGTAGGAAATAGCTGGGATGGCGTTTCAGGATGGGGCGGATTGCGTGCCATATTGGTGCGCTCCGGGGTGTTGCGCACCATTTTGCGGCTTGCACAAAAAACTGTGGGAGCGAGCTTGCTCGCGATAGCGGTGGGTCAGTCAGCATTGATGCTGCTGACAGACCGCAATCGCGAGCAAGCTCGCTCCCACAGTGGGTACATTCGGGGGTTATTCGGTACTGCCCAACCCTTGCCAATGTTTGAGGCCAATGAAGATGAACCGCAGTTGCTGGGTAATCTTCGCCTGGGGCGTGAGGTGTTCGGGGAGGGCTTGGGCCGGTGGGTCGATGATGTCCGGCAGGGTGGCGAACACGCTCTTGACGATGAGGTCAGCCATCACGCCCAGGGCGGCCAGGTCCAGGTGCTGCAGCTTGGGCATCAAGGCCAGGTCGGCGGCCAGGTCCGAGCTGATGCCTTCGCGCAATTGGGCGATGGCCTGGCGTACCGGCAGGGAGCCGCCGTATTGCTCGCGGGCCAGGAACAGGAATTGGGATCGGTTGGCTTGCACCACATCGAGAAAGATCCGCACCGACGCATCGATAATGCCGCCCATGACGAATTCGTTGTGACGTACCAGGCGGATGGTCTCGCGGAAGGTCTGGCCGACTTCGCTGACCAATGCCAGGCCCAGTTGGTCCATGTCTTCGAAGTGCCGGTAGAACCCGGTGGGCACGATGCCTGCCGTCCTGGCGACCTCCCGCAGGCTCAGGCTGCCGAAGCCCCGGCCGCACTCCATCAAATGGCGGGCTGCGTCCATCAGGGCAATTCGGGTCTGTTGTTTCTGTTCGGCGCGGGGCAGCATCGCAAGGCTGACTTCTGATTCACGGGAGCGACGCACTCTAGCAAATCGGCTTTGCCGACGTCGAACGGTAGAGAGGAGGCGGGCGGGAAAAACGAGGGGTTTGAAAAGTCAAAAGCCCGATTGCAGGAATCGGGCTTTTTTCTGGGCCACCATGGGCTCAGCTCACTGTGCCGTTGCGTTCGATCACGCGGTCACCACCGCCTTCGGCCACGGTATCGCCCATTTTAGTGCGAGAAGAACCGTCTTCGGCGAGGGTCTGGCCTGGGGTGCGGTCGGAACCGTCGGCTGCCAAGGTTTGGCCTGGGGTGCGGTCGGAACCGTCGGCTGCCAAGGTTTGGCCTGGGGTGCGGTCGGAACCGTCGGCTGCCAAGGTTTGGCCTGGAGTGCGGTCGGAGCCGTCGGCTGCCAAGGTTTGGCCTGGGGTGCGGTCGGAGCCGTCGGCTGCCAAGGTTTGGCCTGGGGTGCGGTCGGAGCCATCAGCTGCAACGGTATCGCTTTGCTTGGTGCGGTCATAACCGTCCTCGGCCAGACCTTTTTCTTCCAGACGATCACGGCCACCTTCGGCAACAGTCTGGCTGTAGACAGAATGGCTGTCCTTGACCTGTGGTGTAGCTTGTTCGGAGGCTGGCAGTGCGAAGGCAGTGGAGGCCAGCAGTGAAAGGGACAGGCTCATCAGTATTTGGCGTTTCATGATCGTTGCTCCTTGGGAGGGCGATAAAGTGGGTACGAGGGCAATGCTACTCTCGATAAGTCGATATAAAAGTTCATAAACGCAATGGTAATAATCAACAGAATTGATTGTTCGGGGCGAAGGCTCTAGAACGGGCGTTTCCGAGGTGTTGTTTTGCACCGCAGTGGGTATTTTGTACCCATCACTGCCTCGCAAATGGGCGGCTGCGGTAACAGTTTTTTGTCTGTTCGGTCAGGATCCTGGGATTTTTTGTGCCGTTCATCGGCACCTGTTGGCGGTTCTACCAGTCCAACGCTTCATGGCGAACCGTCTACAGGTTCGTGTTTCCCAAGGCGTCGCGGTAGCGGACGCTGACTTGTCATCAGGAGTTTTGTGCATGACGCGCACCTCGAAAATCCTCGTCTGGAGCTTTGCCAGCCTTGTTGTCCTGCTGGCGGTGCTGGTCCTGGTCATCGCGTTCTTCGACTGGAACCGCATCAAGCCCCCGCTCAATGCCAAGGTTTCCGAGGAGTTGCATCGCCCCTTCGCCATCAACGGCAACCTGGCGGTGGTCTGGCAGCGCGAACCGGGGGAAGGTGGCTGGCGCGCCTGGTTGCCGTGGCCCCATGTGGTGGCCGAAGACTTGAGCCTGGGTAACCCGGATTGGTCGAAAACCCCGCAAATGGTCACGCTCAAGCGTGTCGAGCTACGCGTTTCGCCCTTGGCCTTGCTGGCCCGGAGAGTGGCGATTCCGCGCATCGACCTGACGGAGCCCAACGCCAACCTGCAACGCCTGGCGGACGGTCGCGCCAACTGGAGCTTCCAGTTCGACCCGAAGGACCCGGACGCCGAGCCGTCCAACTGGGTGGTGGACATCGGCGCCATCGGCTTCGACAAGGGCCACGTCACCCTCGACGACCAGACGCTCAAGACCCGGCTCGACCTGTTGATCGATCCGTTGGGCAAACCCATTCCGTTCAGCGACATTGTTGGCGACAAGGCCGCCAAAAAAGCCCAGGACCAAGGCGCGACGCCGCAGGACTATGCGTTCGCCTTCAAGGTCAACGGGCAGTATCACGGGCAAAACCTGACCGGCTCCGGCAAGGTCGGTGGCTTGCTGGCGTTGCAGGATGCGTCACAACCCTTTCCGCTCCAGGCCCAGGCGAAGATCGGCGACACTCGCATCGAACTGGCTGGCACCCTCACCGACCTGCTGAACCTCGGGGCCCTGGACTTGCGCCTGAAGCTGGCCGGCAAAAGCCTCGCTCATCTTTACCCGCTGACCAGCGTGACCTTGCCGGATTCGCCGCCTTACGCCACCGATGGCCGCTTGATTGCCAAGCTGCATGAGCCGGGTGGGGCGCTGTTCCGCTACGAGGCGTTCAACGGCAAGATCGGCGACAGCGATATCCATGGCGACCTGGCCTATGTCGCCAGCCAGCCGCGGCCGAAACTCAGTGGTGCGCTGGTCTCCAATCAACTGCTGTTCAGCGACCTGGCGCCGCTGATCGGTGCGGACTCCAATGCCGAGCAAAAGGCCCGGGGCGGCGCCAGCAAACAGCCGACCGACAAGGTCTTGCCCGTGGAAGAGTTCCGCACCGAGCGCTGGAGCGTGATGGACGCCGATGTGGAGTTCACCGGCAAACGCATCGTTCACAGCGAGCAGTTGCCGTTCAGCGATCTTTATACCCACCTGGTGCTCAATGATGGCCAGTTGAGCCTGGAACCCCTGCGCTTCGGCGTGGCCGGTGGCCGCCTCGATGCGCAGATCCGCCTCAACGGGCACACCCAGCCCCTTGAAGGTCAGGCGAAGCTGACGGCGCGGGGGTTCAAGCTCAAGCAACTGTTCCCAGGTTTTGAACCGATGAAAACCAGTTTCGGCGAATTGAACGGCGATGCCGACATCGCCGGGCGCGGCAATTCGGTGGCGGCACTGCTGGGCACGGCCAATGGCACGCTGAAAATGCTCATCAACGATGGCGCCATCAGTCGGGAATTGATGGAGTTGGCGGGACTGAACGTCGGCAACTACGTGGTGGGAAAAATCTTTGGCGACAAAGAAGTGAAGATCAATTGTGCGGCGGCGGACTTCGATATCAAAACGGGCCTGGCGACCACGCGGCTGTTCGTGTTCGACACGGAGAACGCGATCATCTACATCGACGGCACGGCGAACATGGCGAGCGAACAACTGGACCTGACCATCACCCCCGAGTCCAAGGGCTGGCGTCTGATTTCCCTGCGCTCGCCGTTGTACGTGCGCGGCCCGTTCGCCAAGCCCGCCGCTGGCGTCAAGGCCGTGCCCCTGATGCTGCGCGGTGCCGGGATGGTGGCGTTGGGCGTGATCGCCGCGCCGGCGGCCGGGTTGCTGGCGCTGGTGGCGCCCAGTGGGGGGAGCCGAACCAGTGCGCGCCGCTGCTGGAGCAGATGAAGGCGGGCAAGGCGCCGGTGACGGTCAAGCCTAGCCGGTAGCCCGGTTGTGCGGTGAGGTGGCTGGCCTCATCGCGAGCAAGCTCGCTCCCACATTTTGAGCGCATTCTTTCAGACAGAATGCAGTCCCCTGTGGGAGCGAGCTTGCTCGCGATTGGGGCCCTGAAGGCTATTACAGATCGGCCAGGATATCGGCCATGTCATCGGCATGCTCTTCTTCCTGGGCCAGGATGTCTTCGAAGATGCGCCGGGTGGTCGGGTCTTTTTCGCCGATGTACTGGATGATTTCCCGGTAGCTGTCGATGGCGATCCGTTCGGCCACCAGGTCTTCGTACACCATTTCCTTGAGGGTATTGCCCGCGACGTACTGGGCGTGGGAGTTGCGGGTCAACAGGTCGGGGTTGAACTCCGGCTCGCCGCCCAACTGCACGATGCGTTCGGCGAGTTTGTCGGCGTGTTCGGCTTCCTGGTTCGCGTGTTCGAGGAACTCACTGGCCGCCACGCTGGCCTTGAGGCCGGAGGCCATGAAGTAGTGACGCTTGTAGCGCAGCACGCAGACCAGTTCGGTGGCCAGCGCTTCGTTGAGCAGGCGGATGACTTCCTGCCGGTCGGCGCCATAGCCTTCGGTCACTGCGCCGTTCTGCACGTTCTGCCGCGCACGTTCGCGCAGGGTGGTTACATCGGATAAGTGCATGTCGCTCATCTCGTTCTCCTGGAGGCTGATCCGGTTGGAGCGTCACGCTCTGCTGGCGCGATCACTTCTTAGGTGGAGTGAGGAACGAGGCAAAAGTTTAATGAAATGTGTCAGTGCAATTCCCATTCGGCATCACCGATGTGACGGTGGTGGCGGCCGAAGGCGAAGAGTCGGCCGAGCGCAGCTTCGCGTTGTCTTGTGCCGAGGCCGAGGAGCGCTTGCTGGCCTGGGCGCGATCTTTCTGAGAGGGGGCTGCGGCGCAGCCCAGCGGGAGCAAGCTCCCTCGCCACGGATTCATCTGGGTGTCATAGACTGGTCATCATCGGTACTGATGCTGATCCCTTCTTGATCACAAGGATGTCGCCATGTCGCAACGCTGCGCCACTCGTTACCCGCTGGTACTGGTCCCGGGCATGTTCGGGTTCATACGCCTGGTGCTGTACCCGTACTGGTATGGGATCGTCTCGGCGTTGCGTCGCGGTGGGGCCGTGGTGGTGGCGGTGAAGGTTTCGCCGTTGCATTCGTCCGAGGTGCGCGGCGAGCAGTTGCTGGCATTGATCGACGACATCCTGCGGCAAACCGGTGCGCAGAAGGTCAACCTGATCGGCCACAGCCAGGGCAGTCTCACCGCCCGTTATGCCGCCGCCAAACGCCCGGACCTGGTGGCGTCGGTCACGTCGGTGGCCGGCCCCAACCATGGCTCCGAACTGGCCGATTACCTGCAGGCCCACTACCCGGCCGACAGTGCCAAGGGGCGTGTGCTCAGTGCCGTGCTGAGCCTGATCAACGCCCTCATGAGCCTGCTGGACACCGGCTATCGCGGGCCGAAGCTGCCAGTGGACATCCATGCTTCCCACGCCTCCCTGACCACCGCCGGGGTGGCGCTGTTCAATCAAGGTTATCCACAGGGCCTGCCGGTTACCTGGGGCGGGCATGGGCCGGAAGAGGTCAATGGCGTGCGCTATTACTCATGGTCCGGCACCTTGCAGCCGGGCAAGACCGATAAAGGGCGCAATCTGTTCGACGGCACCAACCGCACTTGCCGTTTATTTGCCCGCACCTTTGTCAGGGAAGCGGGACAGTGCGACGGTTTGGTCGGCCGCTACAGCTCACACCTGGGCACGGTCATCGGCGATGACTATCCGCTGGACCACTTCGACATCGTCAACCAGTCGCTGGGACTGGTGGGCAAAGGGGCCGAGCCAGTCCGGTTGTTTGTCGAGCATGCGCAGCGGTTGAAGGCGGCCGGGGTGTAGGGTTTCGGATCGAGTTGTCCGCCATCGCGAGCAAGCTCGCTCCCACAATGGGCCTAGCGCTGCAACCCCCTGTGGGAGCGAGCTTGCTCGCGATGGCGATAGACCCGGCACAGGAGATCCAACAGATGAAGGTGTAACAGGCTTTGTCTACACTGCACCTCATCGCCGTACCCTCGTGCGGCAGCCAGGAGAAACACCATGAAGATGCTGCGTGTGCCTTTGTTGATGATCGGTTTGCTGCTGTGTTCCCAGGGTTTCGCCGCGACGGCGCAGCAGACCAAGATGACCACCTGCAACGCCGACGCCACCGCCAAGGCGCTCAAGGGCGACGAGCGCAAGGCGTTCATGAGCACCTGCCTCAAGGCTACACCGAGCACCCCGCAGGAACGTATGAAGACCTGCAACGCCACGGCCACCACCCAGGCCCTGAAGGGTGATGCCCGCAAGGCGTTCATGAGTGAGTGCCTGAAGAAAAAGTAACGGCCGGTTTTTCTTCAACCTTTGATGCCCTATCGCGAGCAAGCTCGCTCCCACAGTGGATTTGTGTTGCCCGGTTCGTGGTGGGAGCGTGCTTGCTCGCGATGGGGGCGGCACAACACTGCAAAAAAACAGCTGAACCCTGTCCAGGATCGGCCGATACAATGTCTAGTGCTGTTGGTGGATCGCTGGCAGACTGCCGATCCTTTCACGCCGTTTTGTCCTGAGGCTGTATGCCAACGTTTTCTCAGCGTCATGTATTGTTGGTGATCAGTTGGGTGATCATTTTTGGTGGGTTGTTGCTGGTGCTGCCACTGCGCCTGTTGCCGAGCCTGCTGGCCGGGTTGTTGGTGTTCGAGCTGGTCAACATGCTCACCCCGCAGTTGCAGCGCCTGATCGAGGGTCGCCGGGCCCGCTGGCTGGCGGTGGCCTTGCTGGGCACGCTGGTGGTCAGTGTGCTGACGCTGATCTTCGCCGGAGCCTTCAGTTTCCTGCTCCATGAGGCGGAAAACCCCGGGGCCTCCCTGGACAAGTTCATGACGGTGGTCGACCGTGCCCGTGGGCAATTGCCGCCGTTCATCGACGCCTACCTGCCGGCCAGCGCCGCCGAGTTCCGGGTGGCGATCGGTGACTGGGTGAGCAAGCACCTGAGCGACCTGCAACTGGTGGGCAAGGACGCGGCCCACATGTTCGTGACGTTGCTGATCGGCATGGTGCTGGGGGCTATCGTTGCCCTGCAGCGCATTCCCGACCTGACCAAGCGCAAGCCCCTGGCCGCGGCGCTGTTCGATCGCCTGAACCTGCTGGTCAAGGCGTTTCGCAACATCGTCTTCGCCCAGATCAAGATTTCCCTGCTCAACACCTTCTTCACCGGGATTTTCCTGGCGGTGGTGCTGCCGCTGTTCGGGATAAAGCTGCCGCTGACCAAGACCCTGATCGTGATGACCTTCCTGCTGGGGCTGCTGCCGGTCATCGGCAACCTGATGTCCAACACGCTGATCACCATTGTCGGCCTGTCGCTGTCGATCTGGGTCGCCGTGGCGGCGCTGGGTTACCTGATCGTGATCCACAAGCTCGAATACTTCCTCAACGCCCGCATCGTCGGCGGGCAGATCAGCGCCAAGTCCTGGGAATTGCTCATGGCGATGCTGGTGTTCGAAGCCGCATTCGGCCTGCCGGGGGTGGTGGCGGGGCCGATTTATTATGCGTATCTCAAGAGTGAGCTGAAACAGATCGGGATGGTTTGATCCGGTAGGGATGGCGCCTGATCTGGCGCCATCGCGAGCAAGCTCGCTCCCACAGAAGATCTATGCGATCCCTGTGGGAGCGAGCTTGCTCGCGATTCAGGCGCCTCGGTCCTGGATCAGCCCTGCGTGCCGTAGCGCTTCATTGCCTCGATCGCCAGCCCGCTGCCAATACTGCCGAAGATATTGCCTTCCACATGCCGCGCCTGGGGCAGCATCGCCGAGACGCTGTTGCGCAGCGCCGGGATGCCGCTGGAACCGCCGGTGAAGAACACCGTGTCGACCTGATCGACCCGCACGTCGGCATCGCCCAGCAACTGCGTGACGCTGCCGCGCACCCGCTCCAGCAAGCCGTCGATGGCCGACTCGAACAGCGCCCGACTCAGTTCCACGCTCAGGCCCGGCTCGATCCGGTCCAGGAGCAAAGGCCGCTGGTCGGTGTGGGTCAGCTCGATCTTGGTTTCTTCCACTTCCATCGCCAGCCAATGCCCGGCGCGCTGTTCGATCAGCTTGAACAGCCGGTCGATGCCGCCGGTGTCTTCGATGTCGTAGCGCATGCTGCCCAGGGCCAGGGTGGACTTTTGCGAGTACACCGCGTTGATGGTGTGCCAGGTCGCCAGGTTCATGTGGTGGCTGGTGGGCATGTAGGCGCCGCTTTTCATGCGGCTGCCGTAGCCGAACAGCGGCATCAGGCCGGCCAGGGAGAGTTGCTTGTCGAAATCGGTCCCGCCGATGTGCACGCCACCGGTGGCGAGGATGTCGGCGTGGCGGTTGTCGTGGGTACGGCGCTCGGGGGAGAGGCGCACCAGGGAGAAGTCCGAAGTACCGCCGCCGATGTCGACGATCAGCACCAGCTCTTCTTTCTCGATGGTCGATTCATAGTCGAAGGCCGCCGCGATGGGCTCGTACTGGAACGAAACTTCCTTGAAACCGATGGCGCGGGCGACGTCCACCAGGGTGTTTTCCGCTTCCTGGTCGGCCATTTCATCGTCGTCGACGAAAAACACCGGGCGCCCCAGTACCACTTCTTCGAATTCCCGACCGGCGGTGGCTTCGGCGCGTTTCTTCAACTGGCCGATGAACAACCCCAGCAGATCCTTGAAGGGCATCGCCGTGCCCAACACGCTGGTGTCGTGCTTGATCAGCTTGGAGCCCAGCAGGCTCTTGAGCGAGCGCATCAGCCGGCCTTCGTAGCCTTCCAGGTATTCGTGCAGGGCCAGGCGGCCATACACCGGGCGGCGTTCCTCGAGATTGAAAAAGACCACCGAAGGCAGGGTGATCTTGTCGTCCTCCAGCGCGATCAACGTTTCCATGCCGGGGCGCAGCCAGCCGACGGTGGAGTTGGACGTGCCAAAGTCGATGCCGCAGGCACGGGCCGGGGATGCGTTTTTCATGTCTTTCGGGTTCCAGTTGAAAAAACGGCCGCGCAGTGTATGTCAGTGCGGCGCGGATTCGAAGGCCGGTTATCTGCTAATTCTCGACCGCGGGCCTTGAAAGACTCTCTTATACCCCCAAACTTGCTGGCATGAGCCAGGTAGCGCAAGGCGGGTACAAGAACCGCCGCCAGCTGCCGATAAACTTCTGACGTGCCGCCCGGTCCCAATCTTGAGGTCGGTCAACCCGCTGTCCGGTTATCCGGGCATGCTGTGCGTGGCGGTGCGACATCGATAACGGATGGTGATGCCTAGATGGACTTCAAAGACTATTACAAGATCCTGGGTGTTGAGCCCACGGCGGACGACAGCACGATCAAGGCTGCCTACCGCAAGCTGGCGCGCAAGTATCACCCGGATGTGAGCAAGGAAAAGGACGCCGAGACCAAGTTCAAGGACGTCTCCGAAGCCTATGAAGCGCTGAAAAGTGCCGACAAGCGCGCCGAGTACGACGACCTGCGCCGCTACGGCCAGCACGGCCAGCCGTTCCAGGGCCCGCCGGGTTGGCAGAGCCGTGGCGGTTTTGGCGGTGGCCAGGACGCCGGCGACTTCTCGGATTTCTTCAGTTCGATCTTCGGTAACCGTGGGTCGGGTTTCGGTGGCGGACAGTCAGGTCGCAGCGCCGGCCGTCGGGGGCAAGACGTGGAAATGGAATTACCGATTTTCCTGGAAGAAACCCTGTCGAGCGAGTCGAAGAAGGTCACGTTCCAGGTGCCGCAATACAACGCGGCCGGCCAACACGTGAGCAACACCAGCAAGAGCCTGAACGTGAAGATCCCGCTGGGCGTGACCGATGGCGAACGCATCCGCCTCAAGGGCCAGGGCGCGCCGGGTGTCGGTGGCGGCGCCAATGGCGACTTGTACCTGACCATTCGTTTCGCTCCACACCCCAAGTTCGACGTCGAAGGCCAGGACCTGATCATCACCTTGCCCCTGGCGCCGTGGGAGTTGGCGCTGGGCACCGAAGTGGCGGTGCCGACCCTCACCGGCAAGATCAACCTCAAGGTCCCGGCCGGCAGCCAGAACGGCCAGCGCATGCGCGCCAAGGGCCACGGCCTGCGCAACAAGGCCGGCGAGCGCGGCTACCTGTTCGTGCAGCTCAAGGCGGTGATGCCCAAGGCCAGCGACGAAGCGGTCAAGGCGTTGTGGGCGGAACTGGCGAAGAAAGCGGCGTTCGATCCGCGGGAGAATTTCTGACCTGTGGTTGATGACCCGCTGAACACAAAACCTGTGGCGAGGGAGCTTGCTTCCGCTGGGCTGCGAAGCAGCCCCAAAACCATTGGACGCGCAGTGCCAGGAAAAAACAGTTGGCAGTTTTTTACGACTGCTATGCAGCCGAGCGGGAGCAAGCTCCTTCGCCACAGTCATGGCTAGACTCGACAGTTAAAGCATTGGGAGAAGCAGACCATGAACAACCCGATCATTGAACTGACCCTGACGGAATTCTGCGAGGCTGCCGCGTTGGCGGATGTCCATGTGATCGAGATCGTCGCCCACGGCATCCTCGAACCCCACGGCGCGGCCCCGACGGATTGGCGTTTTACCGATTACGAACTGGCCCTGGCCAAGCGTGCCGCGAAGCTGCGGCACGACCTGGACCTGGAGTGGGAAGGCGTCGCCCTGGCGCTGGACCTGCTGGAGGAAGTCCAGGAGCTGCGTGCCGAGAATCGTCGGCTGCGCCAGCAATTGGGCCGTTGGGTGGACTGACCGTGGCGGTTCGTATCCGTCATGTTTCGTCGAAAAAGCGATAAATAGTTACCGCACGCTTCGGTGGCACACTGGTTAGGCTCGGGTTTTCCATCGTCAAGGATGACCCGATATGCCAGGTTTCACCCCTCGTCTCGCCACTCCCCAGGGCGAGCATTTCGACCTGCTCAAAGCCCGTATTCCCGGCTGGTACAGCGGGGCTATCGTGCAACGCCAGCAGGAACTGAGCGACCATGAACTGACGCTTCCGGACTGGTATGCGAAAGCCTCTCCCGAC
This sequence comes from Pseudomonas sp. Van50, assembly GCF_055390755.1. Classification (NCBI taxonomy): domain Bacteria; kingdom Pseudomonadati; phylum Pseudomonadota; class Gammaproteobacteria; order Pseudomonadales; family Pseudomonadaceae; genus Pseudomonas; species Pseudomonas sp. Van50. The sequence goes on from NZ_AP024343.1 coordinate 755,625, forward strand.
CTCTGGAACAGCCTCAAGGACAGTCATTCCCGCTACCGCGAGCGCCTGAACCAGGTCGACAACTGGCTGGGCAATATCCAGGACATCCGCGCCTTTGCCGAACCCTTGCTCGAGCAGGCGCTCCTGGATGAGTTCAACCTCACGCTGAACGTCAACGAGGTGTATTTCGTCCGCAAGTACGGGCGCAAGACCCGCGATGATCTTTTTGGGGCGCTGGTCCTGGACAACGAGGGCGGCTACTTCGATCGCTACGAATATCGTGGCACGTCATTGCTGGAGGCGGCGCTGGCCAATTTCGCGCCAGAGGAAGCGCGCAAGCCCGCCTGTGCCGATTGCAGCCTCGTGACTACGGTGCGTCCGTTCCAGGGCGGCGCAGTGCTGCCTTCCATCGACGCCGTTCGCGCAGGGGCGTTGCCGATTGCCCCAGAAGCTTTCGCCCAGTTGTGTCGCACCCTGGACCTGGGGCGCCAGTATCAGGAACACATCAACGCTGTCCTGCGGCTCGACGACAGCAAGACATACAACCCGCTGGATCATTCACTGGAGGAGCATCACCGGCAGGGCCTGGCGCTGAACATCGAGATCGCCCGGGCCAAGGCCGACGTCAGCCCGGCGGTCTACGCGATGTTGCAGCAGGTGATCGACGGCGCCAGCGACGTCACCCTCGATGGCCAGGCCGTGACCTTCACCTCCCTGAAAGTGTTCGACATCGGACTGGTCGGCCCGCTGTTGATCGGTCCCGACCTCGAAAACAGTCGCCGGGTGGTGCCGGTCGTGGCCTACCTTCCGGGTGATCCCGAGCATCCCCTGAAAGCCTATGCCTCCAGCGCCGACTTCATGGTCGAACTGCGGCGACGCCTGCACGGTAGCGCCTACCGCCGCTTCTTCAGCCGTTTTGTGCCGCTGCGTCAGCAAGGGGTGTTTTTCCGGCAGTTCAAGCACTTCTATCAAACCTCCCCGACGGCCGATGACCAGGCCGATTACCCACTCAAATCGTCATTGCGCAACCTGCCCATGGGCGCGACGCCGATTCCCGGCGACCTGTGGGGCTCGCTACGCCTGCGGCAGATCGAGAAGATCCAGGCTGACGCACGCGCGGTGGCGGTGCCTACCGGTGATGAAGACCAGAAAGCCCGCCTGGCGCGCCTGGACAGTTACCTGGACGCGGTGGTCGACGTGTTCAACCTGGCGGCGTTCGTCGTGCCAGGATTGGGGCCGCTGATGTTGACGGTCGGGGCCGTGCAGATGTTCAACGAGGCCTTTGAAGGCATCGAAGCGTTCGAACGGGGGGAGACCCGGGAAATGTGGGCGCATTTTTCCAGCGTGGCCCTCAACACCGCCTTCGTCGCCACCGGTGCGGCGGTGCTGCCGCACATTCGATGGTCGGGCGCGGTGGATCAGTTGGAGCCGGTTCAATTGGCCAACGGCGAATCGCGTCTGTGGCGCCCCGACCTGAGGGTTTACCAGAGTGAGCTGGCGCCTCCCCCGGCGTCGAGTCCGGATACCCAGGGCCTGTATCGGGTCGGCGACCGGCAGGTTCTGCCGCTGGGTGACCAACATTATGAAGTGCAACGTGACCCGCAGACCCTTCGCTATCGCATTCGTCATCCTTCCCGTCCGCAGGCCTACCAGCCCGAGCTGACGGACAACGGCAACGGTGCCTGGCACCACGAACTGGAACAACCGCGTACCTGGGAAGGCCCGACACTGATGAGACGCCTGGGCCATGGCGTCAAGGGCTTCAGCGATGCTGAACTGGAGCAGATCCGCCTCGCCAGCGCGACCTCGCACGACGTGCTGCGACGGGTGCATGTCGAGGGCGAGCCGGTGCCGGCGTTGCTGGCCGACACCCTCGATCGCTTCGACCTCTGCCGACAACTCGACACGTTCATCGGGCAACTGCAAAGCGAGGAGCCGCTGCGCCATGACTTGGCCGAGCCGATGTTGCACCTGCTGACCCAATACGGCCCGTGGCCAAGAGGGCTGAAGCTGAAGATCGTCGACGGCGCCGGCTGGACACGCTGGGAGTACGTCCGCCCCTCGGAAGGCGAGACCCCGGTTCGCGAGGCCAGTCTTACCGAGGCCAAGGTCCGCACGCCTTCGCTGTTGAAAAACCTGATCGAAGCGGTGGATGCGGCAGGCGCCGACCTGTTGGCCACGGCGAGCCCGCCGATTGCGAAAACCAACATGGATGCTCGCGTCCGGCACCTGCGCCAGGCACTCGCCGAAGCGGCAGTAAATGAAAAGGTGCAGTTGCTCAACGACTACTACGCCATGGGCGAGACGAGAGGTGACCCCCATGTCACGCTGATCAAGTCCCGGTTCCCCTCGGTTCCGGCAAAGGCGATCGAGCAGATCATCACCCTGGCCGGTAGCGAAGAGTTGCAGCAAATGGCCGCCTGGGATTTCGACGAGGCCAGCCAGACCAAACCCATCCCGCTGCGCATCGCCGAAGAGCTGCGCCATTATCAGCGCGTGGTGCGTTTGAACCGAGCCTACGAGGGCCTGTATCAGGACGCCTTGGCCACGGCGGACACGCCTCGATTGGTGTTGGCGACCCTGGAAACCTTGCCTGGCTGGAGCGACACGGTGCGCATCGAATTGCGCGAGGCCGATGTGTCCGGCGCCTTGATCGACAGCATCGGGCCGCAAAATGCGCCGCAGACCAAGGTCGTGGTCAAGGACGATGATCTCTACCAGGCCTTTGACGACAGCGGCAATGAGTTGAGCCATTGGGGCAGTGTCTTCGATGCCTTGCAGCATGCCCTGCCGGATGCCGAACGCCGGGCCATGGCTCGGCCCTCGATCCATCACGGCGATCAGTTGAGAGAGGCCATCGGCGCTTCGCCAGTGGACCGGGATGTGCTGGCGAGCCGCTTGAAGATGCCCGCGCTCAAGCCCGCCTTCCAATCACCGATGCGCCTGGCTTCGGGCAAAGTCGGCTACCCCCTGGGTGGACTGCGGGATTGGTTGCGCCTGGGCCGCTCGCCAGAGAGTCGGGTGCAGGAGTTGTACCCGAGCTACACGGCGGAGCAGACCGAGGCGCTGTTGCGATCACTGGGCAATGGCGCGGTGAGGGAACTCAAGCGACGTAAAGTCGAGTTGAAAATGCTGCGTCGGGATCTGGACCGCTGGGTCGCTACCCTCGGATGGCGTCACGTGGGTAATAGCTATCAGCAAGTACCGGCAGGGATCAGGCAGGCGGTGGCCGAACAAATCGAGCGCTGCTGGAGGCGTCAGACCCGGGTCGTTGCAGGGGCCGATGGCCGCCGGCTCGGGTATGAGCTTGATTTGAGCGGATTGAACATCGGCGCGTTGCCGGAGCTGACGGCCGACTTCAGCCATGTGGGTGTGCTCAAGATGTCTGACATGGGCCTGACGCTGCACTACTGCGACAGCTTCCTCGACGGGTTCTCCTCCCTCAAGCGCTTGGAAATGCCGAGGAACAGGCTTAGGGATATTCCCGAAGCCCTGGAGGGGATGAGGAGTCTGGAGACGCTTCACCTGGGAAATAACCAGATCGGCCTGATACCTCATAGCATTGAAATCCTGCAAGGCCTTACCCGGCTGAAAAATCTCGACCTGGATAATAACTTGCTGGAGCGCCTGCCGGACTTCAGCAGGCTACCTGACCTGGAACGATTGCACCTGAAGAACACCGGGATCACGGCCTGGCCCACCGGCCTGCGCGACCAACCGCTGGAGCTGATCGACTTGCGCGACAACGGCTTGACCCAGGTGCCGGATCACCTGCTCGACCCGCCCGCCGATCGTGCCCATGCTACCGCACGCCTCAATCGCGTGACGTTGCTGCAGGGCAACCCGTTGAGCGAGGGGGTCCAGCAGCGCATGCGTGATTATTGGGCGACGGTCTTGCAGACGCGTCCTGAATGGGCGGTCCTGCGTTTGCCCGAGGCGTTTGGGTTTTCAGCGCCGGTCGGGCCGGCGAATATGCAGCAATGGCTGCGCGACCTGCCTGCGGGCCAACTGGCGGAAAAAAGCGCCTTGTGGCAAAGCCTGGCGGATGAGCAGCACTCGGGAGAGTTTTTTGAGTTGTTGCATCGGTTGGCCGCCTCCTATCAGGGGCTGGAAGATTATCCGGACCTCCAGGCCCGCGTCTGGCAGATGCTCGAGGCGATGGGCAACGCCACCGACTTGCGTCATGAACTGTTCGACCTGGCCGGCCGACCGGCCTGTGAAGATCGCGCCGCCTTGTCCTTCAGCTACCTGGAAATCCGCTTGATGATCCACAACGCCAGGGCCTTGGCGGTTGCAAAGGATGAGGCGGCAACACTGGTCCATCTGGCCAAGGGGCTGTTTCGCCTCGATGAGGTAGAGCGTATTGCCCTGCAGGATATCCAGCGGCGCCGCGATGCGATCAATGCCCGCACCGACCTGACCAACGATGAAACGCGCGAAAACCTGGCGCTGATAGAAGAAGTCGAGGTCCGTCTGGCTTACCGTGCGGGGCTCAAGGATCGACTGGGGCTACCGGGGCAACCCGCGGGCGGGGTTTTTCTCAGGCTGGGAGATGTCACCCCTGGAATGCTCGATGCCGCTGCCAATGAGGTGCTGGCGCTGGACGATTCCCCCAGCAGTTTCAGTCGCTGGTGGGCCGGGATTTCTGGATCGATTATTTGAAGCAGGCGCATGGGGCCTCCTTCCAGGCGCTGAACGACACCCTTATCGCCAACCAGATCGAGCTGGATGAAGCGAAGGCCGCCGGGACCCTGGAGGAAGCCGACTACATCAGCCAGTCCGAGGCGTTGGGCCTGCAACACAAGATCAAGGAAGCGGAGCTGGTCCAGTCGTTGACGCGAACCGAGCTGGAGCAGTTGCCGGGCAGTACCGACCTGTAGGCTGATCCTTTCAGGCAATGAAAACCGTGGCGAGTACGCGTGCTCCCGCTGGACCGTAGGAGCTGTCGAGCGCAGCGAGGCTGCGATCTTTCCAAAAACGCTTGAGTCCCAAGCGAAAGATCAAAAGATCGCAGCCTTCGGCAGCTCCTACGGTCCAGCGGGAGCAAGCTCCCTCGCCACAGGAACTGCGCCGGTTCAAAACAGGAAATAACGCTGCGCCATCGGCAGCACGTCGGCCGGTTCGCACCACAGCAACACGCCGTCGGCCTTGACCTGGTAAGTCTGCGGGTCGACGTCGATGCTCGGCAGGTAGTCGTTGTGGATCAGGTCGGTCTTCTGCACGTCGCGGCAGCCTTTGACCACGGCGATTCTTTTCTTCAGCCCCAGTTGTTCCGGCAACCCGGCCTCGGCGGCGGCCTGGCTGATGAAGGTCAGGCTGGTGGCATGCCGTGAGCCGCCGTAGCTGGCGAACATCGGTCGGTAGTGCACCGGTTGTGGTGTCGGGATCGAGGCGTTGGCGTCGCCCATCAGGCTGGCGGCAATCGCTCCGCCCTTGAGGATCAGCGTTGGCTTGACGCCGAAGAACGCCGGGCGCCACAGCACCAGGTCGGCCCACTTGCCCACTTCGATGGAGCCCACTTCATGACTGATGCCGTGAGTGATCGCCGGGTTGATGGTGTACTTGGCGATGTAGCGCTTGATGCGGAAATTGTCGTTGCCTTCGCCGTCGCCGGGCAGGGCGCCGCGTTGTTTTTTCATCTTGTCGGCGGTCTGCCAGGTGCGCGTGATGACTTCGCCGACACGGCCCATGGCCTGGCTGTCGGAGCTGATCATCGAGAACGCACCGAGGTCGTGGAGAATGTCTTCGGCGGCGATGGTCTCGCGGCGGATGCGGCTTTCGGCGAAGGCCACGTCTTCGGCAATGCTCGGGTCCAGGTGATGGCAGACCATCAACATGTCCAGGTGCTCGTCGATGGTATTGCGGGTGAACGGCCGGGTCGGGTTGGTGGAACTGGGCAATACGTTGGGGAAACCGCAGGCCTTGATGATGTCCGGCGCATGGCCGCCACCGGCACCTTCGGTGTGGTAGGTGTGGATGGTGCGGCCCTTGAAGGCGGCGAGGGTGGTTTCCACGAAGCCCGACTCGTTGAGGGTGTCGGTGTGGATCGCCACCTGCACATCGTACTGGTCGGCCACGCTCAGGCAGTTGTCGATGGCCGCCGGCGTGGTGCCCCAGTCTTCGTGCAGCTTCAGGCCGATGGCCCGGCCTTGACCTGCTCGATCAACGGTTCCGGCAGGCTGGCGTTGCCCTTGCCGGTGAAGCCGATGTTCATCGGGAAGGCATCGGCGGCCTGGAGCATGCGCGCCAGGTGCCACGGCCCGGAGGTGCACGTGGTGGCGTTGGTCCCGGTGGCCGGGCCCGTGCCGCCGCCGATCATGGTGGTGACGCCGCTCATCAGCGCTTCTTCGATCTGCTGCGGGCAGATGAAGTGGATGTGGGTGTCGATACCGCCAGCGGTAAGGATCATGCCTTCGCCGGCGATCACTTCGGTGCTGGCGCCGATGGCGATGGTCACGTCGGGCTGGATGTCCGGGTTACCGGCCTTGCCGATGGCGGCGATGCGCCCGTCCTTGAGGCCGACATCGGCCTTGACGATGCCCCAGTGGTCGATGATCAGTGCGTTGGTGATCAAGGTGTCGACGACCTCGGCGGCCAACAGTTGGCTCTGGCCCATGCCGTCGCGAATCACCTTGCCGCCGCCGAATTTCACTTCTTCGCCGTAGGTGGTGAAGTCTTTTTCCACTTCGATCCACAACTCGGTGTCGGCCAGGCGGACCTTGTCGCCGACGGTGGGGCCGAACATGTCGGCGTAGGCTTGTCTCGAAATCTTCATGTGCTTGCCTTGGAATTCAATTGAATGTTGAAACCGTTCGCTGCGCTCACTCATCGCGAGCAAGCTCGCTCCCACATTTGATCGAGGTAACCTGTGGGAGCGAGCTTGCTCGCGATGAGGCCAGTGCAGGCACCCTATGACTTACAGGTCGCCCATGACCCGCCCGGCAAACCCGAACACCCGGCGATGCCCGGCCAGGTCCACCAGCTCCACCTCGCGGCTCTGGCCCGGTTCGAAACGCACTGCGGTGCCGGCCGGGATGTTCAGGCGCATGCCACGGCTGGCGGCGCGGTCGAAGGTCAAGGCGTCGTTGGTCTCGAAAAAGTGATAGTGCGAGCCGACCTGGATCGGTCGGTCGCCGCTGTTGGCGACGTTCAACGTGAGCGTGCGGCGACCGACGTTGAGTTCGATGTCGCCGGGCTGGACCTGGTATTGCCCTGGAATCATTGCGGTTGCCCCAAAATCTTGTAGTAAATGGCGGTCGGGGTGTAGGTCCCGTCCGGGCTCTGGCAGTAGTCGGGCAGTTCACCGACGCGGGTGTAGCCCATGGCGCGGTAGAACGCCTCGGCCTCGGAACCGGCCTCGGTGTCGAGGTACAACAGGCCACGCTTGTGCTGGCGGGCGCCAAGTTCCAGGGCGCTCATCAATTGCTGGCCCAGCCCGCGGCGGCGAGCCTCACCGCGGACCAGCAGCTTCTGCACTTCGGCACGGTTGAGGCCGTTGGGCTTCTGGCACAGGGCAAGCTGGACGCTGGCCTGTACCTGTTCATCCTTGACCACCACCCACAGCAGCAGGTGGCCCTGGTTGAGGCTGGCCTGGACCTCGTCGAAGTAGGCGCGGGCCTGGACGGCATCGAGATCGGCCATGAACCCCACGCTGGCCCCGTAGCCGACGGCGTCGAGCAACAGATCGATCAGGCCCTGGCGATAATGCGCAAAGCTCTCGGCGTGGACTCGACGCAACTGGGCGGCGTTCATTGGCTTTTCACTCCTTGTTGATGGCAGGCGGTAGCGCCCCGGGGTTGAGGTTCAACTGCATGAAGGTCAGGTCCAGCCAGCGGCCGAACTTGGTCCCCACCTCGGGCATCTGCCCGGTGATCACGAAACCGGCCCGCTCGTGCAGGCGAATCGAGGCCACGTTGCCACTTTCGATGGCCGCGACCATGACGTGTTTATCGCAGGCCCTGGCACGTTCGATCAGCGCGCCCATCAGCAGCGGGCCAAGGCCATTGCCGCGTTGATCGCTGCGCACGTACACCGAATGCTCCACGGTGTGGCGGAAACCGTCGAACGGCCGCCAGTCGCCGAACGAAGCGTAGCCGAGCACGTTGTCTTCGGCGTCGACGGCCACCAGCACCGGGTAGCCCTGGGTCTGCCGGGCGCTGAACCAGGCCTGGCGGTTGCCCAGGTCCACGGCTTGTTCGTTCCAGATCGCCGTGGTGTTGAGGACGGCGTCGTTGTAGATCTCGCGGATCGCCGGCAGGTCTGCGGCACGGGCGTCACGAACATGGGCAGTCATGGCGTGGCCTCAGGCGATGGGTTGGTGGACGGTGACCAGTTTGGTGCCGTCGGGAAACGTCGCTTCGACCTGGATCTCCGGGATCATTTCCGGGATGCCTTCCATCACCTGCTCGCGGCTCAACAGCGTGGTGCCGTAGTGCATCAGCTCGGCGACGGTCTGGCCGTCACGGGCGCCTTCCAGCAGCGCGGCGGAAATGTAGGCCATGGCCTCCGGGTAGTTGAGCTTCAGGCCCCGGGCCAACCGTCGTTCGGCGACGAGGCCGGCGGTGAAGATCAGCAGCTTGTCTTTTTCGCGTGGGGTCAGGTCCATGTGCAATCCATAAAAGGCAGATAAATAATTCGCGCTAAGTTCAACCCTGGGGTGGGAACCCGTGGGAGCAAAGCTTGCTCGCGATAAACGATAACGCGGTCTTTTTCTGTGTCGAGGCGTCTGCATCGCGAGCAAGCTTTGCTCCCACAGAACTCACTACTCCCACAGGAAAGCCAATTCAGGTGCTCCAGATTCTCGGTGGTACGGCCTCTCTTCCAAGCAATGCAGGCCTGAGCAAGCGCCACAATTCAATCAACCACCCCCGCGCCAGCAACGCCTCGCTCGCCAGGCACCGCGCCACGACCAGGCCGGGCAATTGGGTCAGGTCGCCGCGCACGGCATGGCCCAGGGAGCGGCAGTGTTCCAGCAACTCGCTGTCGATCTCGCCGGTCACCAGCAACGTGGCAAACACCGGATCGCCGCCCAGCCCGATGGGCGAGTCCAGCAGCCCATCACCGCCCACAATGCGCTGGCGCTCATGCCACAGCAACTGGCCGTCGCGGCGAATGTCCAGTCGCGATTGAAAGTGCCCCAGGTCGAACCGCTCGCCGCTGGCCGGTCGGCCGAGGGCGACCATGTCCCAGTAGAACAGGCGTGCGTCGCCCTGCAGGTCGATACTCGTGCCGAGTTCGGCCTGGGCCGCGCTGAAGACGATGGTTTCCTGGGGCAGCCATTCCAGGGTCGCGCCGGGGGCCACGCTCAGGGTCAGCTGTTGGTACGCCGGGCCGGCAGCGCGGTACCACTTGGCCGCGCCGGGGCTGGTCAGTTGCGCCCAGGCGCCAGGGCCGACGTGGGCCGAGATGTCCAGCCGGTCACCGCCGGCAATCCCGCCGGGCGGGTGGACGATGATGTGCTGGCACACCTCGGGGCCTTCGGCGTACAAGTGCTTCTGCACCCGCAGCGGGCCTTTGTGGCGGCGCTGTACCGGGCGTGTGCACTCGCCGAAACGGGCGTAGCCCAATTCCAGCTCGGCGTGCCAGCTGGGGGTGAACAGGGCCGAAGGCGCCAATGAACAGACAGGTAGATTCATGATTTCTGATTATCGTCAGGACGCTACAGACTAGATCGTAACCAGTCCGCGCACACCCTCGGCTTCCATATTTTCTCCGCGCCCCTGCTGCACGATCTCGCCCCGGGACATCACCAGGTACTGATCGGCCAGCTCGGCGGCGAAGTCGTAGAACTGCTCCACCAGCAAAATCGCCATGTCGCCCCGGGCCGCCAACTTCTTGATCACCACGCCGATCTCCTTGATCACCGAGGGCTGGATGCCTTCGGTGGGCTCGTCGAGAATCAGCAGGCGCGGGCGACTGGCCAGGGCTCGGCCAATGGCGAGCTGCTGTTGCTGGCCGCCGGACAGGTCACCGCCACGGCGTTGTTTCATCTGCAGTAGCACCGGGAACAATTCGTAGATGAATGCCGGCACTTCCTTGGCTTCGGCGCCGGGAAAGCGCGACAGGCCCATCAGCAGGTTTTCTTCCACCGTCAGCCGTCCGAAAATTTCCCGACCCTGGGGCACGTAGGCGATGCCGGCATGCACCCGTTGGTGCGGCTTGAACGCGGTGATGGCCTTGCCTTCCCAACTCACCGCGCCTTCCTTGGCCGGCAACAGGCCCATCAGGCATTTGAGCAGGGTGGTCTTGCCCACGCCGTTGCGCCCCAGCAGGCACGTCACCTCGCCGACCTTGGCGTCGAACGACAGGCCGCGCAGGATGTGGCTACCGCCGTAGTACTGGTGCAGCTTGTCGACTTGCAGCATGTTCCAGATTCTCCTCAAGTTCCCTGTGGGAGCGAGCTTGCTCGCGATAGCGGTGGCTCAGCCAACCTTGAAGGTGAATGTTCAATGGCTATCGCGAGCAAGCTCGCTCCCACATAAAAGCGATCAGCGACCGAGATACACCTCGATCACCCGCTCATTGTCCTGCACCTGTTCCAGCGACCCTTCGGCCAACACGCTGCCCTGGTGCAGGACGGTGACGTGGTCGGCGATCGCGCCGACGAAGCCCATGTCGTGTTCCACCACCATCAGCGAATGCTTGCCCGCCAGGGACTTGAACAGCTCGGCGGTGAACTCGGTCTCGGCGTCGGTCATGCCCGCCACCGGTTCGTCGAGCAACAGCAACTGCGGGTCTTGCACCAGCAGCATGCCGATCTCCAGGAACTGCTTCTGCCCGTGGGACAGCAACCCGGCAGCGCGGTTGACCGACGTGGCAAGGCGGATGGTCTCGAGCACTTCGTCGATACGGTCGTGCTGCTCGCCAGTGAGTCTTGCCCGCAGGCTGGCCCACACCGATTTGTCGGTCTTGAGCGCCAGCTCCAGGTTCTCGAACACGCTCAGGGCTTCGAACACCGTGGGCTTCTGGAACTTGCGCCCGATGCCGGCCTGGGCGATCTGCACCTCGCTCATGCTCGTCAGGTCCAGGGTCTCGCCGAACCAGGCCTTGCCGTGGCTGGGGCGGGTCTTGCCGGTGATCACGTCCATCAGCGTGGTCTTGCCGGCGCCGTTGGGGCCGATGATGCAGCGCAATTCGCCGACGCCGATGTACAGGTTCAAATCGTTCAAGGCCTTGAAGCCATCGAAACTGACGCTGATGTCTTCCAGGGTCAGGATGGTGCCGTGGCGGGTGTTCAGGCCCACGCCGGCTGCCTGGCCGAGGCCGATGGCGTCGCGGCTGCTGCCTTGGTCCTTGTTGGGCTCCAGGATGGGTTCGAGCATGAAATCCGCCGTAGGTGTGATTCGCATCATTCGCTCCTTTTCTTCAGCAACCCGATCACACCCTTGGGCAGATACAGGGTCACGACGATGAACAGGGCGCCGAGGAAGAACAGCCAATATTCAGGAAACGCCACGGTGAACCAGCTCTTCATGCCGTTCACGACCCCGGCGCCCAGCAACGGCCCGATCAACGTGCCGCGCCCGCCAAGGGCGACCCACACGGCGGCCTCGATGGAGTTGGTCGGCGACATTTCGCTGGGGTTGATGATGCCCACCTGCGGCACGTACAACGCCCCGGCCAGGCCGCACAACACCGCGCTCAACACCCAGACGAACAGCTTGAAACCACGGGGATCGTAGCCGCAGAACATCAGGCGGTTTTCCGCATCCCGCAGGGCGGTCAGTACCCGGCCGAACTTGCTGCGGGCCAGGCGCCAGCCGATGAACAGGCTCGCCACCAGCAGCAACACCGTGGCGAAAAACAGCACCGCCCGGGTGCCTGGCTCGGTGATGCCGAAGCCCAGGATCGAGCGGAAATTGGTGAAGCCGTTGTTGCCGCCAAATCCGGTTTCGTTGCGGAAAAACAGGAGCATTCCGGCGAAGGTCAGGGCCTGGGTCATGATCGAGAAATACACGCCCTTGATCCGCGAGCGGAAGGCGAAGAAGCCGAACACCAGGGCCAGCAACCCCGGCGCCAGCACCACCAGGCACATCGCCCAGAGGAAACTGTCGGTGCCGGCCCAGTACCAAGGCAACTCGGTCCACGACAGGAAGGTCATGAACGCCGGCAAGCCATCCCCGGCGGCCTGGCGCATCAAGTACATGCCCATGGCGTAGCCGCCCAGGGCGAAGAACAGGCCGTGGCCCAGGGAGAGCAAGCCGGCGTAGCCCCAGACCAGGTCCAGTGCCAGGGCGACGATGGCGTAGCAGAGAATCTTGCCCACCAGGGTCAGGGTGTAGGCCGACACGTGCAGCGGATTGTCCGCCGCCAGCAGCGACAGCAACGGCAGGCTCAGCAGCACGGCGAGGATCAGCGTGCCGACGGCGAGGGTGACTTTGGGACCGGCCTTTTGCGTGGCCGTGAGCATCAGGGGCTGGTTCATCAGTCGATTACCCGTCCTTTGAGCGCGAAGAGGCCTTGCGGACGCTTCTGGATGAACAGAATGATCAGCGCGAGGATCAGGATCTTGCCCAGCACGGCGCCGATCTGCGGTTCGAGGATCTTGTTGGCGATACCCAGGCCGAAGGCGGCGAACACACTGCCGGCCAACTGGCCGACACCACCGAGCACCACCACCAGGAACGAGTCGATGATGTAGCTCTGGCCCAGGTCCGGGCCGACGTTGCCGATCTGGCTCAGGGCCACGCCTCCGAGCCCGGCGATGCCCGAGCCGAGGCCGAAGGCGAGCATGTCGACGCGGCCGGTGGGCACGCCGCAGCAGGCGGCCATGTTGCGGTTCTGGGTCACCGCGCGCACGTTCAGGCCCAGGCGCGTCTTGTTCAGCAGCAGCCAGGTCAGCACCACCACGAACAGGGCGAAAGCGATGATCACGATGCGGTTGTACGGCAGCACCAGGTTCGGCAACACCTGGATCCCGCCCGAGAGCCAGGCCGGGTTGGCAACTTCGACGTTCTGCGCACCGAACACCAGGCGCACCAGTTGGATCAGCATCAGGCTGATACCCCAGGTGGCGAGCAGGGTTTCCAGCGGCCGCCCGTAGAGGTGGCGAATCACCGTACGCTCCAGGGCCATGCCGATGGCCGCGGTGATGAAAAATGCCACCGGCAGGGCGATCAGCGGATAGAACTCGATGGCGTTCGGGGCGAAGCGCTGGAACAGCAACTGCACCACATAAGTGGAATAGGCGCCCAGCATGAGCATCTCGCCGTGGGCCATGTTGATCACCCCCAGCAGGCCGAAGGTAATCGCCAGGCCGAGGGCGGCGAGCAGCAGGATCGAGCCCAGGGACATACCGCTGAAGGCCTGGCCCAGCAACTCGCCCACCAGGAGTTTGCGCTTGACCTGGCCCAGGCTGGTTTCAGCGGCGGTGCGCACGGCGGCATCGGTTTCGATGCCGGGTTCGAGCAGGCCTTCCAGGCGGGTGCGGGCCAGTGGATCGCCGGTTTCCCCCAACAGGCGGACGGCGGCCAGGCGCACGTTCGGGTTGGTGTCCACCAGTTGCAGGTTCGCCAGGGCCAGGCTCAGGGCGGCGTGTACGTCTTCGTCCTGCTCACCGGCCAGTTGCCGATCGAGAAACGCCAGTTGCGCCGGGCGGGCAGTTTTTTGCAGTTGCTGCGCGGCGGCCAGGCGTACGCGGGCATCGACGGCGAGCAGTTGATGGCTGGCGAGGGCGGTTTCGATCAGCCCGCGCAAGCGGTTGTTCAGGCGCAGGTTTTTTGGCTGGCCGTCGACGATCAACTGGCCTTGTTGCAGGGCGTTGATCAGTTCGACACGTGCAGGCTCCGGCTGCGCGGCCCAGGTTTCCAGGAGCTTGGCCTGCTGGGTCGAGTTGGCGGCGACGAAGTCTTCGGCGTCACCGGCGTGGGCCTCCAGTGGCAACAGCAGCACCAGGGCGAGGATGAGGCGGTAAAGGGCGGTGGGCATATGCTAGGCCTTGCGCAGTGCTTTTTGTGGGAGCGAGCTTGCTCGCGATAGCGGTGTGTCAGTCACTGTTCTTCTGGCTGATCCATCGCTATCGCGAGCAAGCTCGCTCCCACAGGGGTTGTGTGTCGGCCCGGGGGTTGGGGCCGACACCCATGGGCTCAGTTGCTCTTCACCGCATAGTCAGGCTTCTTGTCGTTGCCGGCGATGAACGGGCTCCACGGTTGCGCGCGGATCGGGCCTTCGGTCTGCCAGACCACGTTGAACTGACCGTCGGCCTGGATCTCGCCGATCATCACCGGCTTGTGCAGGTGGTGGTTGGTCTTGTCCATGGTCAGTGTGTAGCCCGACGGTGCGGCGAAGGTCTGGCCGGCCAGGGCTTCGCGGACTTTGTCGACGTCGGTGGACTTGGCTTTCTCGACCGCTTGCGCCCACATGTGGATGCCGACGTAGGTGGCTTCCATCGGGTCGTTGGTCACCGCTTTGTCGGCACCTGGCAGGTTCTTGGCCTTGGCGTAGGCTTTCCAGGAATCGACGAATTTCTTGTTCGCCGGGTTATCCACGGACTCGAAGTAGTTCCACGCCGCCAGGTTGCCCACCAGCGGCTTGGTGTCGATGCCGCGCAGTTCCTCTTCGCCCACCGAGAACGCCACCACCGGTACGTCGGTGGCCTTCAGGCCCTGGTTGGCCAGTTCTTTATAGAACGGCACGTTGGAGTCGCCATTGACCGTGGAGATGACCGCGGTCTTGCCACCGGCCGAGAACTTCTTGATGTTAGCGACGATGGTCTGGTAATCGCTGTGGCCGAACGGGGTGTAGACCTCTTCGATGTCTTTGTCCGCCACCCCTTTGGAGTGCAGGAACGAACGCAGGATCTTGTTGGTGGTGCGCGGGTAGACGTAGTCGGTGCCCAGCAGGAAGTAGCGCTTGGCGCTGCCGCCTTCTTCGCTCATCAGGTACTCCACCGCCGGAATCGCCTGTTGGTTCGGCGCCGCGCCAGTGTAGAACACGTTCGGCGACATCTCTTCGCCTTCATACTGCACCGGGTAGAACAGCAGGCCGTTGAGTTCTTCGAACACTGGCAACACGGATTTACGCGACACCGATGTCCAGCAGCCGAACACCACGGCGACCTTGTCCTGGGTCAGCAACTGCCGGCCCTTTTCGGCGAACAGCGGCCAGTTCGACGCCGGGTCCACGACCACCGCTTCAAGCTTCTTGCCGTTCACACCACCCTTGGCGTTGATCTCGTCAATGGTCATCAGCGCCATGTCCTTGAGGGACGTCTCGGAGATCGCCATGGTGCCGGACAGCGAATGCAGGATGCCGACCTTGATGGTCTCGGCGGCCTGGACGGTCCAGGCCATGCCCATCGCGGCAATGCTTGCCGAGAGTGTAAAAGCCTTGATCAAGCTACGACGCTTCATTGTGCGATCTCCATGGACTTATGAGTTTTTTTGAGGGCAGATGCAAACGCTGAAAGCGCTTTTGCAAGGGGTGTGCCCGGTCGGAGAAAGGCTTTGAAACGCGGGGTTGGCGTGGGGCACAAGGGAGCGAGCGCACCATGAGTGAACGCATTGCGGGGGCTGGTGCGAGGAGGTGCGCCACATTAGTGCGCAAGGGTGCGAGTCCCCTTGTGGGAGCGAGCTTGCTCGCGATAGCGATGGGTCAGTCATCTCCGATCTGACTGATCTACCGCTATCGCGAGCAAGCTCGCTCCCACATTCCGGACTGTGTTCATCGTTTGGAAAGCGGGTGCGATTGTGGAGGTTTCGCGCCGCCTTCCGTTAGTGCACTGTCTCAGCTTGAGGGTGAAGCCGCCTCAGGCTGGCGATTGAACCGGGTAACCAGCCGGTCCAACAGCCACACCACCACCAGCGAAGCCCCTACCAACGGGAACACCAGCGCCAGGGCCAGCATGATGAACACTCCGGTCTTCCAGGTCGGCAGGTCGTGGCGCAGGGGCGGCACGCCGAACTTGCCCTGGGGCCGACGCTTCCACCAGATCACCAGGCCACTCACGGCGCTGAGCAGGATCATCAGGCAAACCAGCAGCACGAGGATCTGGTTCACCGGGCCGAACATCTTGCCTTCGTGCAGCATCACCCCGGTTTCGGTGGCGCGGGCGACGATGCTGTAGTGCTCCCAGCGCACATCGGCCAGGACCTTGCCGGTGTACTGGTCCACGTGCAGGGTGGCGTCGTTGCGCGGGTCATCGGCGAACACGGCGACGGTGAACACGCCGCTGGCCGTGGTGGGCAGCGTGATGCTGTAGCCGGGCGTGACCTGGCGCGCGGTGGCGATATCCTGCACCGCTTGCAGGCTGACGGTCGGGGCGGCGGGGCCTTCGTGCAGGCCACCGTGGCCCATGTGCTCGGCATGGTCGCCGGACATCGGCATCGGCGTATTTTCCACGGCCCAGGGCACGGTCTGGCGGTGGGCGTTGTTGAGGCTGCCGGCCTCGACGTCGGACTTGGGCACGTCATTCCACATCGCCGCCGGGAAGCGGTTCCAGAGGTCTGCGTATTGCTTGCCCCAGAAGCCGGTCCAGGTCATGCCGCTGAGCAGCATCACCAGCAGGAATGCCGCGCCCCAGAAACCGACGACGACGTGCAAGTCACGCCAGAACAACCGCCCGCGGGCGCTCCAGCGCGGCCACAGCACTCCGGCCGATGATTGCCCGCGTGGCCACCACAGGTACAGGCCGGAGACCACCAGCACCACGCCCCAGCCAGCGGCCATTTCCACCAACCGGTCACCGACGGTGCCGATCAGCAACTCGCCATGGATCGCCCGGGCCATGGCTTGCAGGTTGCTCTTCGCATCCTGTTCGCCGAGGACGTCGCCGTGGTACGGGTCGATGAACACATTCAGTTCCCGGCCCTGGTCGATCACTACGAATTGCGCGCTGCGTTCGGCGTTGACTGGTGGCAGGTACTGTTTGACCTGGCCTTCGGGGTAGGCCTGGCGGACCTTATTGAGCAGGTCATCCGCCGCCAGGGTGTGATGCCCGGCCGGCACGTTCAACAGGCTGCCGTACATCAATGGATCGAGTTGCGGCTTGAACAGGTAGATGATGCCGGTCAGGGCCAGCATCACCATGAACGGCGCCACGAACAGCCCGGCATAAAAATGCCAGCGCCAGGCCAGGTTGTAGAAATTCGGTTTCGGTTGGCTCATCAGAAAGCGCTCCGCAGGGCAAATTGGGTTGTTATGTTTTTCGGTTGCTGCGCAACCGATCGCGGGCAAGCCTTGCTCCCACAGTCTTTGTCATTGCTGTGGGCCCCGTTGTGTTCCCTCGGCAATGGAGTACCTGTGGGAGCAAGGCTTGCCCGCGATGCTTTTAGAAACTCATGTCCACCTTGGTCCAGAGCGTGCGCCCCGGTTCGTTGATAGCCTGCGGGTCGCTCGCCGGGTAGCCGAACCCGGCGTTGCCGGCCAGGTTCAAGTGTTCGGCGTAGGCTTTGCCGAACAGGTTGTCGACGCCGCTGCTGACCTTCCAGTGTTGATTGATGCGATAGGCACCGTTGAGCGAGAACACGCCGAAGCCCGAGCTTTTGCCGTAGTCCTTGCCCACCACGTTGCCCTTGTTTTCATCGACACGGTGTTGCGCTGCCACCACCCGCCACAGGGCACCGGCGCTCCAGCGGTCTTCGCTGTAGGTCAGGCCCAGGCGTGCGTCCAGCGGCGGCATTTGCGCCAGGGCGCTGCCGTCGCTGCTGTTCTTGCCCCAGGCGTAGGCCAGGGTGGCGTCGGCTTTCCAGCGCTCGCTCAGCTTGTAGGCCGCACCCAATTCACCGCCCATGATCCGTGCATCGATGTTCTCGGCCCGGGAGGTGGTGCCCATCATCCCGGGGGTGTAGTCGAAGAGGATGTAGTCGCGCACCTGGCCGACATAACCCGACGCCCAGGCTTCGAGGGTTTCGGTCTTGTACTGCAGGCCGAAGTCGAGCTGGGTGGTTTTCTCCGGCTTGATCGCGTCGAAGGCATTCAACGAACCGCTGGGGCCGACGTTCGGCGAGAACAACTCCCAGTAGTCCGGGAAGCGCTGGGCGTGACCGACGCCTGCGTAGAGGGTGGTGGGGCTGTCGTCCAGGTCGTGCTCGTAGCGGACAAAACCGCTGGGCAGCGTGTCGGCGCGAGTGTCGTCGGCGGTGGGGTTGGGGCGGGCCGACATGCCGGAACCGATGCTCTGGCGGTAATCCTTGGCCGCGGCGCGGTCGAGCCGGGCACCGGTGATCACCCGGTCGCGGTCGGCGGCGTACCAGGTCAGTTCGCCGAACACCCCGTAGTTGTGGAAGTCAGCGTCCTTGGTGTACGGCAGGTCCTTGTAGGTGTCGACGCCCATGCTGCTGCGTTGGCGATGCTCGTTGGTCTGGGCGTCCAGGCCGCTGATCAATTGCACATCGGCCCAGCGCCAGGTGGCCTTGATGCGCGCGCCGAGGGTGCGGCGGTCGACGTTGGAAGCCATGGGCCCGGCCATCATCCCGGTGCCGGACGGCGTGCGCAGCGTGTAGTTGTCCATCACGTGGTCGGCGTAGTTGTAGTAGACCTGGGCCTCGACCTTGTCCAGCACCTGGCCGATGTTCGAGCGCTCGAAACGCAGCCCGAGGCTTTCGCGCTTGAACTGTGAGCCGTCCATGCCGCGTCCGGCGTAGCGCGCTTCACCGTCGCCCTTGCCGGCCGTCAATTCCAGCAAGGTGTCGGCGTCCGGCGTCCAGCCAAGGGTGACGTCGCCATTCCACTTGTCATAGCGCGACGGCACGGTGTCGTTATTGCCGTCGCGGTAGTCGTCCGAATGGGCGGTGTTGCCGATCACCCGTACATAGCCCAGCGGGCCACCGGCGGCGGCATCCACCACTTTGTCGAAACGGCCATTGGAGCCGGCCAGCACACTGGCGTTGACCCGGGTGCCCAACTCGCCGAACTGTTCCGGCTCTCGCTCGAACAGCACGGTCCCGGCCGAGGCGCCGGGGCCCCAGAGCACGGTTTGCGGGCCTTTGATGACGGTGAGCTTGTCGTAGGTTTCTGGCGAGATATAGGAGGTCGGGGCGTCCATCCGGCCTGGGCAAGCACCCAACAGCATGCTGCCGTTGGTGAGGATGTTCAGCCGTGAGCCGAACATGCCACGCAGCACCGGGTCGCCATTGGTGCCGCCGTTGCGCACCAGGGCAAAGCCCGGAATGGTCTTGAGGTAGTCGCCGCCATCACTGGCCGGCACCGGTTGGCGCGGGTCCTTGGGGTTGGTGACGACGGTCAGCGGCGAGCTGGGGGCGATGGCGGTGATGACCGTCGGGCTCAGTTCGTCGACCTGATGGTCGTGATGCTCGTGCTCGTCGGCCAGCGCGAGAGGCGTGAGCAGCAGGCCGCACAGGGCGGCGATGGTTTGGCGCAAACGAACCCGTGGCTCGTTCAGGGGGCAGCGAACCTGGGCAGAGCCCAACGCGATGCCAGCAGAAAACCTGGACATGATGATTCCATCGAACAAACGTAGACGACACGGTCGGGCAGCCTGGGGCTGTCTTGTACGACCGGGTGAGTGGAGTGTCGGCTTACGCGTCGAGGGGCGGTGCGCGGGTGCGGGCACCCGGGAAGAATGCGGTGCGGGCATGGCCCAGGCGCGGGGAGGGGGCGGTGTAGGTGTTGGCCAGTGGTGTTTCAAAGGTGGCGAAGCCCTGGCCGCCAGTCAGCGCCGGACAGTTGAACAGCAGGCTGCAATAGCCACACTTTTCCCACAGTGCGTGGTGCTCGCGCTGGGGCGGGCAGTGTTCGTCGGTTGAGGCCTCATGTTCGGCGTGGACTCCCGCCGGCATGTCCATGCTCATGTCCATCGACATGCTCATGTTCATGCTCGCAGGCATGCGCTGATCCATCGGCATCGACTGGGAAATCAGCGGACCGATAAAGATCATCAGCATGGCGAACAGGCTGATCCAGCTGCCGCGTGTCTGGCTCATGGGCTGACGGCGGGGCATGGATGGCCTGGCGCGAAGGGCGTGCACGGGCGGCTACGTCTACTGGGCGTGCATGTGTGTCTTGGTGCCGTCGGGCGCTTTTTTCTGCACCGCAACCTCGACCGTGACATCGCCGGCTTTTTCGAAATGCAGGGTCATGGGGAAGCGCTTGCCGTCGCTGAGCAGGCTGCGGTCCTTCAAATCCAGCAGCATCACGTGATACGCCATCGGCGCGAAGGTGACAGTCGCACCCGGGGCGATATCGACGTCGGATACCGGTTGCATTTTCATCAGGTCGTTTTGCATCACATGCTCATGGAGCTCGGCCTTGCCGGCGATGGGTGAGTCGACGCTGAGCAGCTTGTCGTCGCTGGTGCCGCCGTTGTGGATGACGAAATACGCGGCCACGGTCGGCGCATTGGGCGGCAACTCTTGAGACCACGGGTGGGCGATTTCAAGATCGCCTGCCTTGTACTGGTGAGCTTGGGCAAAGCCGATGGGAAGCAATAGGGCAGCCAGCAGGATAAGTCTGTTCAACATGGCGATTCTCCGGAACGATTCAGGGCGCAGGTGTATGCGGAAAGAATCAGACCAGGGGCGAGGCGCGGGGATTGAGGCTTGGCCATTGTTGGCGGGGCGTGGGGTTATCGAGTTTCGATTGGACGATGCCGCGATGATCGAGCCGGGCATCCAGGTACAGTTGCGGGGCATGGCCGGTGAGTGCCACCAGCGACGCGGTGCCGGCGCAGCACCAGCAATGCTGCATCGTCGAGTGATTGTCTTTCTGTGGCGCGCCCTGTTCGAGCTTGCCCAGGGAAATCGCGACCATTTTCGTGCCGCTGGACGAGCAGAAACTGCCCCACAGCAGTTGCTCGGCTGGCGAATTGGCAGTCGCGCCACCGCTGTTGGAAAGCGGCATGGCAAGCATGTTGAACAGCACTGCGAAGCAGGCGATCCAGGCAAATGCAAGCCGTTGTCGGGACATGGGGCAATCCGCTCGGTTGGGCGATCAGGTGGCGGTATTTAGCCTGATCGGGGTTGAGAAGTAAAAAAGGCGTGTGCGGTATAGGGTCGCAGGGCTGGTGTTAACAGTATCAACAGATCTTCAAGTGAGTGCTTTTGTGGCGAGGGAGCAAGTTCCCTCGTCGCGTGTTTTTGATCAATCGGTATTCAATCACTCCAATACAGGAGGGAAGGGAACCTCTGTCAAATGGCCGTCGCATGTAACCTCAAGCCCAAAGCTTTCATGACTTTCATGATAGTTGTGAACTCCGGATTGCCCGTACTTCCCAGTGCTTTGTAAAGACTCTCTCGTCCCAGGCCTGCATCACGAGCAATCTGCGTCATGCCCTTTGCCCTGGCAATATCGTTAAGAGCTGCCCGAACCAGTACGCCGTCACCCGCATCCTCTTCAAAACAGGCATCCAGATAAGCGGCCATTTCCTCAGGCGTCTTGAGGTAGGTGGCTGCATCGAAACGTGTGAATTCTTCAGTCATGATTCACTCCTCATTACCCATGGTTTGCGCCATTTGAACAGCGCGTGCGATATCCCGTTTCTGAGTCGATTTGTCACCTCCCACAAGCAGCAAATAAAGCACGGAGCCTTGACGGGAGAAGTACACTCTGTAGCCAGGACCCGAGTGAATACGCATCTCATACACTGCGTTACCCACCGGCTCGCAATCACCAAAATTCCCATGCTCTGCCGATCGGAGCCTGGCAATGATGCGAGCTTTCCCAGCAATGTCCTTCAACCCGTCAAGCCAGGTTGAGAATACTCGGGACTGTTCAAATTCGATCATTTGGATCGTATTCCTTGGGATACATATTGGCAAGCAGCACTTTCCTCGGCATGAGACGGGTCGCTCATGCTGAATGACTGCCAGGTGCTGCGGTGGGTATTAAGGAGCGGAACTATAGAATTGAACGTCTTGGACGAAACAGCCGGCTTCGTCTTGAAAACTTGTCAGAAATGTCGCGCGAATGCGCTGAATTCAGAACCCGTTTTGTACGAATAAAGCGTCCAGCATTTCATTGATCTCTCCAAACTCCCGATCCACCCCCGCCAACACCGGCCGCCGCAAAACCAACACCGGCACCCCCCGCTCCCGCGCCACCTCCAGCTTCGGCTCAGTGGCCGTGCTCCCGCTGTTCTTGCTGATCAGCACATCGATCTTCCGGCGTTCGAACAGTTCGCGCTCGTCTTTGAGGTGAAACGGCCCACGGGCGCCGATGACTTCGCAGCGTTCATTGCCGGGGTAAACGTCCAGGGCGCGCAGGGTCCAGAATTGCTCCGGTGGGATTTCGTGCAGGTGTTGCAGCGGTTCGCGGCCGAGGGTGAACAGCGGGCGGCGGAAGGGTTGCAGGGCCTGGATCAGTTCGGCCCAATCGGCCACTTCGCGCCAGTCATCCCCGGCCTGGGGCTGCCAGGCCGGACGGCGCAGGGCCCAGCAGGGAATGCCGCAGGCGCGGGCGGCGTGGGCGGCGTTGTGGCTGATTTGCGCGGCGTAGGGGTGGGTGGCGTCCAGCAGCAGGTCGATGCCTTGGTCGCGAATGAATTGCGCCAGGCCTTCGGCGCCGCCGTAGCCGCCGGCGCGGACCTGGCAGGTGAGGTCGGTGGGGACGCGACCGATGCCAGCCAGGCTGTAGATGTGATTGGGTCCCAGGGTGCGGGCGATGGCCAGGGCTTCGGTGACGCCACCGAGCAGCAGGATGCGTTTCATTGGAAGCCTCCGGCGTGACCGACGATCCCACCCTGGCGGTCGATGGCGAAGACTTCGACCTGGACCTGGGCCGGTACCACGCTGCGAGCGAAGGCCAGCGCGTGCTCGCACACCGCATCGCCGAGGGCGACGCCGGCGGCGCTGGCCATCGCCAGGGCCTGTTGGCTGGTGTTGGCGTCTCGGATGCCCTGCTGCAAAACCTCATCGGCCCCGATGGCGGCCGCCCATTCGGCCAGTTGCGGCAGGTCGATGCTCGAGTGACGGCTGTGCAGGTCCATGTGGCCGGCGGCGAGTTTGCTGATCTTGCCGAAGCCGCCGCAGAGGCTGAGTTTTTCCACCGGCACCTTGCGCACATGTTTGAGCACGGCGCCGACGAAGTCGCCCATTTCGATCAGGGCGATTTCCGGCAGGTCGTAGACTCGGCGCATAGTGTCTTCGCTGGCATTGCCGGTGCACGCGGCGATGTGCAGGTAACCGTTGGTCTTCGCCACGTCGATGCCCTGGTGGATCGAGGCGATGTAGGCCGCGCAGGAGAATGGCCGGACGATGCCGCTGGTGCCGAGGATCGACAGGCCGCCGAGGATGCCCAGTCGCGGGTTCATGGTTTTCAGCGCCAGGGCTTCGCCGTCCTCGACATTGACCGTGACTTCGAAACCACCGGCATAACCGCTTTCCTCGGCCAGGCGGCCCAGGTGATCGTTGATCATTTTGCGTGGCACCGGGTTGATCGCCGGCTCACCGACACCCAGCACCAACCCCGGTCGTGTCACTGTGCCTACGCCGCGACCGGCGACGAAACGCACGCCGGGTTCGGCGATCAGGCGCACCTGGGAAAACAGCAGGGCACCGTGGGTCACGTCCGGGTCATCGCCTGCGTCCTTGATCGTCCCGGCCTCGGCGCCTTGTTCGGTCAGGCGACAGAACTCCAGACGCATCTGCACCTGCTTGCCCTTGGGCAGTACGATTTCCACGGCGTCGGCTTCGGTGCCGCGCAGCAGCAAACGGGCCGCCGCCAGGCTGGTGGCCGTGGCGCAACTGCCGGTAGTCAGGCCGCTGCGCAGGGGGGCGGGTTGTTCGGCGGTTTCGTCACGCATCGAGAGGTTTCGTCAGGTCCAGCAAGGTAATCGGCAAGGCCTGGCGCCAGGTGTCGAATTCGCCCAACGGCTGGGCCTGGGCGATGTGGATGCGGGTCAGTTCACCGCCATGACGTTCGCGCCAGTGCATCAGGGTCATTTCGCTTTGCAGGGTCACGGCGTTGGCGACCAGTCGACCGCCGGGCTTGAGTTGGGCCCAGCAGGCGTCGAGCACGCCTTCGCGGGTGACGCCGCCACCGATGAACACTGCGTCCGGACGCTCCAGGTTGTCCAGCGCCTGTGGGGCACTGCCGCGAATCAGTTGCAGGCCGGGCACGCCGAGGGTGTCGCGGTTGCGTTCGATCAAGCCTTGCCGGCCTGCGTCGGCTTCGATAGCCAGGGCTCGGCAACTGGGGTGTGTGCGCATCCATTCGATGCCGATGGAGCCGCTACCGGCGCCGACATCCCAGAGCAACTCGCCGGGGGTCGGGGCGAGGCGGGCGAGGGTGATGGCGCGCACGTCGCGTTTGGTCAACTGGCCGTCATGCTCGAACGCGCTGTCCGGCAAACCGGCCAGGCGTGACAGGCGCGGCGTCGACGGTTCGGCCCGGCATTCGACGGCGATCAGGTTCAGGTCGGCGACGGTGCCATCGGACCATTGCGCGGCGCTACCGTCGATCCGTCGTTCCGCCGCACCTCCCAGATGTTCCAGCACGGTCATGGCGCTTGGGCCGAACCCCCGCTCGCGCAGCAACGTCGCCACGGCGGCAGGGCTGTGGCGGTCATTGCTCAGCAGCAACAGCCTGACGCCTGTGGATAAATGCCCATTGAGCGCTGCCAGGGGCCGCGCCACCAGCGACAGCGTGACCACGTCCTGCAACGGCCAGCCCATGCGCGCCGCTGCCTGCGAACAGGACGATGGCGCCGGGATAACCAGCATCTGGCCGCCCGGAATCTGTTTAGCGAGACTGGCGCCGACGCCGTAGAACATTGGATCGCCGCTCGCCAACACGCACACCGCCTCGCCCCGACGGGCCAGCAGCGGCTCCAGGGAAAACGGACTGGGCCACAGCTCCCGTTCGCCGCCAATACACGGTGGCAACAGCGCCAACTGCCGAGCGCTGCCAACAATGCGCGACGCCCGCAGCAAAGCATGCCGGGCGGTGCGGCCCAGGCCCTTGAAGCCGTCTTCGCCGATGCCCACTACGGTCAACCAGGGCGTCATCTGTGTTCCTCGACTCGATCTGTTTGATAAGCAGGCTGACGCCCGCGAACCGGGCGGTCATCATACCGTGAGTGTTTGGTTAAGGCTGCGTCCGATCCAGATCAGCTATGCAGGGCAGACCGCCATCGCGAGCAGGCTCGCTCCCACAGTTGGATCGGGTGAAGCCAGAACAGACAGGTTGGCTGCCAGGGCGCCTTCGCGAGCAAGCCCGCTCCCACAATTGGATAGGAGTACAGCCGGGAGCATCAGGCCGGCTGTCAGGTCGCCTCGCTTTTGATTTTGATCTTGGGCACACCGAGCCTAAGCGAGGTGCCCAGTGGTGGGGCAAGGCGCTTTTGGTTACTTTAGGCGCCCTTTCAAAAGTGACCCGCTGTAAGAGCGGAGCCCTGAGTAGCCGTTACCGCAGCAATGGATATGTACAAAAGACCCAGCCCGGCTCTCAGGCCGCCACATGCAGTCGATACCACGCCTACCGATAAACATACTTAAGAATATACGCATACAAATCGCTGACGACAGAGTCCGGCACATGTTCAGCATTAGCCTGGACTTTATGCAATGCCAGGTGACATGCCTTCACCATTTCTTCACGGTCGCCAATAAGGTGCAGGCGATTATTGACGATGTTCTCGAAAGCACTGGCATACACCACCTTGGGGCCAGTGATGATCGAAGTACCATTCGCATCCAGGGTATAGGTGCTTTGAGCGCGCAGGACCCGTTCTTTCAACTGACCGAACCCCCGCTCATACAGGAAAATCTGCGAGCCGCTGACCGCTTTGGCCGCCGTCTCGAAAGCGAGGATGGTTGCCTGGGCGTTACTCAAGCTCGTATTCAGCGCTGCCAGTGAGACAAACCTTTCCATTTCCTGGTTTTCCAGGCTTTTGAGTGCCCGCTTGATACTCGACAGATGCGCGAACTCTTTTTTGCAGGCAATGATGTGGGTCTCGAACTGATACCCGGCGGCCGTCGCCGTCGGTGGAAATGCGGCAAAATCCAAGCTGTCGAACGCACATTCCATGATGATGTTGTACTTGTCATTGAACGCCTTCTCGAAGATTTTCGAGCCGACTTCCCGGACAAATGCTTCCGTATGTTCATAGGCGTGCAGCACGCCGTGCTTGATCATCTGCGCGTATTGCGGATGTTTTTCCCGGTACTCGGGCAGATACAGGCGTACGTAGTTGTCGTAGCGCTTGGAGGGCAGCAGACTTTTTTCCAGCAGATAGGTCTTGCCCGAGCCTTGCGATCCGGCGGTAATCAACATCTTGGGGATCGTCTCGGTGGTGACGCCGTCCAACAGCGTGGCAATGATTTCATCGTACGCGGCGGTGACCTGTGCCGGGGTGTAGGTGTAGCTCTGTGTGTGTGACATTCCGGATTTCCTTATCGAGAATGAGGTTGAGGTGAATGCTTGCTCTTTGAATAAAGCGGTGTTTGCCGGATTGTTCAAATGCGCGTTGGTTTCAAGGTATGTAGCTGTTTTAAAAGGTAAAAAAGCCTACAAGAAAGCTCCAGAAAACCTACGCCCCCATGTTCTTCACAATGACCCCGTGACGGATATATTTGTCATCTCGCCACCCCCAATCCGACCAGCAAGCTTTTCATGCCCCCCGGCAAAGCAGGCATAATGGCGGTCCTTCGCCGTCATGGCGTGTCTTATCTGCCGGTTTGCCCTTGAACGAACGTCCATCCGCCAACGTCATCCGCCCCTCGGGTTGCCCGGGGTTGCTGCGTGTCGTCCAGGCGCTGGACGGGGGGATCTGCCGGATCAAGCTCGACGGCGGTGCCATCCAGGCGGATCAGGCCGAGGCCGTGGCGGCGGTGGCCGAGCGGTTCGCCGGCGGTGTGATCGAGGCGACCAACCGGGCCAACCTGCAAATCCGCGGGATCGGCCCCGGGCATGACGCGCTGATCGAGCCGTTGCTGGCCGCCGGGCTTGGCCCGCGCAAGCCGGCGGGTGATGACGTGCGCAACCTGATGCTCAGCCCCGCGGCCGGGATCGACCGGCAGATGCTGTTCGACACCCGTCCGTTGGCCGAGCAGATCCTCGTCACCCTGCAAACCCATGAACGCTTCCATGAACTGTCCGCCAAGTTCGCCGTGCAACTGGACGGCGGAGAGGCGTTGGCGATGCTCGAACATCACCACGACTTGTGGCTTTCGGCCCTTGTCCGTAACGGCGAGCCCTGGCTGGCCTTCGGCTTGGCCGGCACCCCGCTGGATAAACCGGCGGGCAAGGTGCTCCTGAGCCAGGGGCATGCCTTGGTGGTGGCGGTGCTGGAGTTGTTCCTCGACTTGGCCCGCCCGGACCAGATCCGCATGCGCCACTTGCTGGCTGACGTCTCTGTGGATGAATTCATGACCCGGCTGGCCCGCCGCGTGCCCGTGCAAGCGTGCCTGGATTGGCAGCGGGATGGGGCCATCGATGGACTGCACCTCGGCGTCCATCCCCAGCACGACGACCGCGTCTACGTCGGCGCGGCGGCGCCCCTCGGCCGGCTCGATGCGGTCATGCTGCGGGGGGCCGCGCAACTGGCGCGGGAGAAGGGCGATGCGAGCCTGCGTTTCAGCCCTTGGCAAAGCCTGCTGCTGCCCAACGTGCGCCGCGCGGATGCCGACGAAGTGCTGGCGCGGCTTGAGGGGTTGGGGCTGTTAGGTTCGAACGATCAACCCCTGGCGCAACTCATCGCCTGCACTGGCTCCAGTGGCTGCGGCAAAGCCTTGGCCGACACCAAGGCCGACGCCCGCCAACTGGCCGAGCTGCTGCGACGCCAGGGCCAAACCCTGAAGGTTCATCTGTCCGGCTGCCCGCGTTCCTGCGCGGCGGCCCACGTCGCGGCTGCCACCTTGCTGGCGGTCGCCCCCGGTCGTTACGACCTGTATTTTCGCGATGCCACGTTGCCGGGTTTCGGCGCGTTGCAGGCACACAATCTGACTATTGAAGCGATCGGCCACTGGCTCGACGCTCGCCCCCGGAGCCCCCTTGATGCTTGATTACATCCGCGACGGTCAGGAGATCTATCGCAACTCCTTCGCGATCATCCGCGCCGAAGCCAACCTGGCGCGCATTCCGGCCGACCTGGAGAAACTCGCCGTGCGGGTGATCCACGCCTGCGGCATGGTCGAGGCTATCGATGGCCTGCAGTTTTCCGAGGGCGCGGGCACGGCCGGGCGCCAGGCGCTGGCCGCCGGTGCGCCGATCCTGTGCGATGCGCGGATGGTTTCCGAAGGCGTGACCCGGGCTCGCCTGCCAGCCAACAATCCGGTGATCTGCACCTTGCGCGACGAGCGTGTACCGGCATTGGCCCAGGAACTGGGCAACACCCGTTCGGCGGCAGCGCTGGAGTTGTGGCGCCCGCACCTGGAAGGCAGTGTCGTGGTCATCGGCAACGCACCGACCGCGCTGTTCTATCTGCTGGAAATGCTCGATGCCGGCGCGCCGAAACCGGCATTGATCCTCGGTTTCCCAGTGGGTTTCGTCGGCGCCGCCGAGTCCAAGGCGATGCTGGCGGCCAACAGCCGTGGCGTGCCATTCGTGATCATGCAAGGCCGCCTGGGCGGCAGCGCCATGGCCGCCGCCGCCGTCAACGCCCTCGCCACGGAGATTGAATGATGCAGCAGCCTGGACGTCTGATCGGCCTCGGCGTGGGCCCCGGTGACCCGGAACTGATTACGGTCAAGGCCCTGCGCCTGCTGCGCGAATCGCCCGTGGTGGCGTATTTCGTCGCCAAGGGCAAGAAGGGCAACGCCTTCGGCATCATCGAGGCCCATTTGCAGGACGCGCAGACGTTGCTGCCATTGGTCTACCCGGTCACCACCGAGGTGCTGCCTGCGCCGCTGTCCTATGAACAGGTGATCGCCGACTTCTACGACACCGCCGCCGAGCAGTTGGCCGTGCACCTGGATGCCGGTCGCGACGTGGCGGTGATCTGTGAGGGCGACCCGTTCTTCTACGGCTCCTACATGTACCTGCACGATCGCCTGGCCGAGCGTTATGAGGCCCAAGTCATTCCCGGCGTCTGCTCGATGCTGGGCGGCGCCTCGGTGCTCGGCGCGCCGCTGGTCTATCGCAACCAGAGCCTGTCAGTGCTCTCCGGTGTCTTGCCCCACGACGATCTCAAACGTCGCCTGGCCGATGCCGATGCGGCGGTGATCATGAAGCTGGGACGCAATTTCCCCAAGGTTCGCCAGGTGCTCCAGGAACTGGGCATGGACGGGCGAGCGCTGTACGTCGAGCGAGCGACCATGGCCAACCAGAAAATCGTGCCGTTGGATGAAGTCGAGCCGATGTCTTCGCCGTACTTCTCGCTGATCATCGTGCCGGGCGAACGGTGGCAGGGTTGATGGCCGCCAAGACGCCGGCCATCGTCATCCTCGGCCCCGGCAGCCTGGCAACAGCCCGACGGATCCAGCAGCGTTACCCCGACGCCTTGATCCACGGCCTGGCCGGACGGGTCGAGGGTGATCGGCAATACCTCGAGTTCGGCGCGACGTTGCGCGAACTTTATCAACAGGACACGCCGATCATCGCCCTGTGCGCGGCGGGCATTGTCATCCGTACCCTGGCGCCGCTGTTGCTGGAAAAAGGTGCCGAACCGCCGGTGCTGGCAGTGGCCGAGGATGGCAGCGCCGTGGTGCCGCTGCTGGGCGGCCTGGGCGGGGTGAATGGCATGGCCCGGGACATCGCGGCAATGCTGCAGGTCGCGCCGGCGATCACCACCAGCGGTGAATTGCGTTTCGGCACGTGCCTGCTCAATCCACCCAGCGGTTACAGCCTCGGCGACCTGGAGCAAGGCAAGCGCTTCGTCTCCGACCTGTTGGCCGGCGAGCCGGTGCGCATCGAAGGTGCAGCACCGTGGCTGGATCAAGCGCAGTTGCCCCAAGACCCGCAAGCCCGGCGCACGATCCACGTTAGCCATGCCGAGCGTGAGGCCAGTGCCCATGAGCTGTTGATTTATCCGCGCAGTGTCGCGGTGCTGGTGAGCGCCGAGGTGGCTGATCTGCCAAGCGCCGTTCGTGCAGCTTTGCAACAAGCCAACGTGGCGATTGCGAGCCTGGCGTGCCTGGTGGCGGCGGATACGCTGATGGCCAGCACGGCCTTGCGTGAAGCCGCGCTGGAACTCGGGGTGGCGCTGCGCTTTGTGGCGGCGACAGGCGATGCCGCCACCCTGGCCCGCAGCTCGATGCCGGCGGCGACCCTCGTTTCGGCAACGGACAACCTGGTCATCGCCGTCGCCGCGCAGCCCTTGGATGTGGCCCGAATCGGTCGTCCGCGCGGCCGCCTGGCGGTGATCGGCTTGGGGCCAGGCGCTGCCGAGTTGATGGTGCCAGCGGTGAAAGCCGAACTGGCGCGGGCCACCGATGTGCTCGGTTACGAAACCTATGTGCGTATGGCTGGCCCGTTTCGCGACGATCAAGTGCTGCACTGCACCGACAACCGCGAAGAAATGCAGCGCGCTCGTCACGCCTTTGAACTGGCTGCCCTGGGTCGTTCGGTGATCGTGGTGTCGTCCGGCGACCCGGGTGTCTTCGCCATGGCGGCGGCGGTGCTCGAAGCGTTGCACGAATCCAGCGACCCGGCCTGGCATCAGGTGGACCTGGAGATCCTGCCCGGCGTGTCCGCCTCCCTCGCGACCGCCGCCCAGGCCGGTGCGCCGTTGGGGCATGACTTCTGCGTGATGTCGCTGTCGGACAATCTCAAGCCCTGGTCGATCATCGAAAAGCGTCTGGACCTGGCTGCCGAAGCCGATCTGGCGCTGGCCTTCTACAATCCGATTTCCCGTGCGCGACCGTGGCAATTGGGGCGTGCGCTGGAAATCGTCGCCCGGCACCGCACGCCGGAGACGCCGGTGGTGTTGGGGCGTGACATCGGCCGTCCGGGCCAGACCCTGCGTGTCATCACGTTGGGACAGCTCACGGCCGAGCAGGTGGACATGCGCACCATGGTCCTGATCGGTTCCTCCACCACCTGCGTGTTCCCGCGGGCGTCCGGCGGAAACTGGGTGTACACGCCTCGCTGGTATGGCGCCAAACCTGCCTGAACCGCGACACCGTTCATTCATGGATGGCTACTGCGGCGAGGGATCCCTGTAGGAGCTGGCGAAGCCTGCGATCTTTTGATCTTTCGCTTGGGACTCAAGTGTCTGGGGAAAGATCGCAGCCTCGCTTCGCTCGACAGCTCCTACCACACCGCGCAGCTTCATCGCAGGCTGCGAAATCTCCCTCGCCACAAAGAGAAACATCGCCTTCAGGACCGTGCATTCGATTCATTCGCTGTATTTTTTTCTCATATAAATAAAAGCGCAAGTTACAGTCTTGATCCTTCTTTGAAATGCATTGAAAGCCTTCCCGTTTGAGTTGTTGGTTTCTAAGCGTTAGTTTGCCTGCCTGATAAGTTTTCGGTGTGCGCTTGTCAGTGTTTGGCAGGCGTTTCAGGTGTCGCCAAGTTGCAAGATATTAAATTGAATCAATAGGTCGCCAGAACACGTGCTGGCGGCGGCGTTGTTATAGGCCTGTTTTTTACGGAACAGGCCAAGGAGTGTTTTTTTATGCAGGAAGCGAACATCAAGACGGGCGACAGTGCGCTCGGCTTCATCAGCCTTTTCAAACTGGCCGATCTCGAACGGGCACTGTTGCCTTACAAGAACACTGAGCACTACGACGCGGTCATCCGTTATTACTTTGCCTGTATCGGCATGCCGGATTCCCACCGGTTGCTCGAGCCCTTGGGGCTCTTGAAACAGACGCTCGCCAAGCTGGTGGGCAAGCGCAGGGTCAAGCGCAGCCAAGATACGCATATCTCCAGCCCTGCCGGCGCCGGGATTGATCTGCCGCAGATATACGACAAAGTCGAACAGCACGAAGCGCGCCTCCAGTTCAGTGCCGAGCAGATGAAAAAGTTGCCCAAGGAAGTGCCAAGGATGTTGCACTTCGTCTGGCTCGGCGGCGGTCTTGGCGACATTCAGCGCGATTATCTCAATGTATGGCGGCAGGTGTTGGCCCGGCAGGGTTATACCCTGAATCTCTGGTATGACAGCGATGCACTACTGGCCTGGCAAACCAACAAGTTTATTGTCGAGGCGGCCAAGGCCAATGTTTTTTTACACGGCGTAGATGAGCGTATTACTGAAGTCGAGTTGGGGGCCCTGTACAACGAACATGCCCTTGTTCTGAAACAACAGATGCAGGCCCATATCAATGCCGCTGTGGTGAATGGCGGATCAGCCGATGAAGCCCGGATCGATTTACTGGCCCGCGCTTACGGTCAGGATGCGCAAGTGCTGCGCCAACAGTTGGAACGCAATCGGCGCAGTGTCCTGGACATGGACGGCTTCAAGTTGCGCGATCTTGCCGCCGGCGCGGTTTCGCTGCAGTTGCAGGAGGTCTATGACCGGGAGATGCGCTTGCTCGGCAATATGGCGGCGGCCTCGGATGTGGTGCGCATGGAAGTCCTGTTCGCCGAAGGTGGCAGGTATACCGATATCGACCACCTTCCGCCGTTATCGGCCACCCTGGGCGGCGTCGACATCAGCGGTTTTGACCATGATGCCCGTCTGGGCACCCTGCAATTGCTGCTGAACGAGAACCCCGAATGGCTGCCGGGTCGCCAGGCCTCCTCCCGTTATCGTGGGCATATTCCTGCCGAGCATCTGCCGGCACTGGAAGCGTTCGCGCGGAGCCGGCCAAGCTTGAGCGAGGTCTTCGAACTGCCGGCGGAGCGGCTGGCCCGACCTTTCGCGCTGCGGGCCTTGAGCATGGAGCTGTCGTTAACCAATGCTTTTCTGATGGCTCATCCGGGTGCCGAGATTCTCAAGAGTGTGATCGACCGTCTGCGCTCCAACTTCGAGTTGATTGACGCATCGGTCCAACTGGCCGCCCAGCGCGGTGTTGCATTGAGCGACGTTGCCGGCATGTTGGTGCTGGTGGAAGAAGTCTTCGAAAAAAGACATGGATCGCTGAGCCGCCTGCCGATGGGCGAGGTGCTCAGGGCGATCGCGCGGATATCGGGCGTAGCCACCCACTTTGGCGACGGCATCCGCTTTGAAAGTGAAGGCACCATCCATCTGACGGGCCCCGGAGCCATGCGCGACGGCATGGCCGACTATGCGAACGCGCACTTGAGCGCAGCGGTTGCCAAGACCTTGCGCGAGGAGGCGGGCGTTTCCCCCCACCTGACGGTTAACGGCGCCACCGAAGAGGAGCAGGATCACTCCTGGAAAGAACATGGCAACCAACCGGAAAAATGGCTGGCCGACGAGCAGGCACGCTGGCGTGAAGGTCAGTACCGCACGCGCTACAGCGGCGACATCGCCCAGTTGCTCAAGCATTCGACCGTTGAATTCCAACAGGGCTGGCCGCTGATCGAAGGCCGGGCCGTGCTGCTGACCGATGTCCTGGAGCGCTTGGTCGAGGGACTCGGCGAGCCGTTCATCGAGGCGATGAGCCAAGGGCATGACGGTGAAATCCGTTTCGGGAAGCCGCTGCCGCTGAGTTTCGATGATCGCCAGCGTATCCGGCGCCAGGCGCCCGATACGCTGGTTCCGGTGTTCCTGAGCGATGCAAAGATGCAAAGCCTGGGGATCGACGACGTGCTGGGCGAGATCGCCAGCGGCGCTCGACGCGTCATTGAGGTCAGCCCTGTGCAAAGGCTGTCACTGGGCGTGTTGCTCGGTTTGGATAGCTTGGATAACCGGCGCTTCAACGCCGCCACCAGTGAACTTGAGAACCTGGCCAACAGCGTCGCCGAACAGGCGGTGGCCGGCCGTTACGCGGTCATCGAGCGGCAATTGTTCAAGCGCAGGGCGGCAGGGTTCATGAACGGCCTGGTGAACGATCCGGCGGATACGCCGCTGCCGTCCGACAGCGCGCTGGAGCTGAAGAAAACCGCCTTGAAACAGGCGCGGACGCTGTTCCAGTGGGGCCGTCATGTCGCGCGGATCCAGAAAGTGGCGACCCTGGAGCACCGTCTCCAGGTCGTCGAACGCTCCGCGCAGGTGCTGGACGGATTCGGCCGCAACGGCGTGCAAATGGTCCCTCAGGATTTGCTGCTCAACGGCGATGGTGAGGCGATTGGCGGGCGCTGCTACCCCTTGGCGTTGGTGATGAGTGCAGCGCTTGCCCAGGGCGATGCGTCCTCCGGGCACTTGCGCGAGCGTTTCTTCCTGGCGGTGCTCGAACCCGGGCAAGCCGATTCCCAGGCCTTTGTGCAAACATTGGAGGCGCTGCGGGACGTACCGATGACGGAGGTCGGGACGCGTCTGGGGCAGGCGAACCTGGATCAGGTCAGGGCTCGGCTCGAGAAGCACATCGGCCCCCGTACGCTGATGCTCAACTCTGACAACCATTCGATGCTGGTGGCCAAGACCGTCAGTGGAGAACGTGCCTCCTACCATTTTTTCGACCCCAACTTCGGCCTGTGCAAGTTCGACCAGCCGGATGCACTGCAACGGGCACTGGAGACGTTTTTCCGAACAGAGGGCATGGCCCGCTATTACGCCGCTTATGGCCCTGACGCGCGGCCGGAATTCGATCTGATCGACCTGCACAACAAAAAAATCGCCGCCCTGGAACTGGCTGACGGCTTCACCGTGGAACACCTGCTCAAGCCCGATCCGTTGCCCGGCAAACCGGCGCTTGCGATTCGCCAGCGCCTGAACAATGCCCACGGCAGATCCCTGGTGGACAACTCGCACCTGGGCAGCAGTTTGCTGGAACTGGACAGCCACTGGTGGGGCCAGCAGATCGCCCAGGCAACGGTCGATTTGCAGGATTTGCATGACTCGGCGACGCCGCTGGTGCCCTTGTTCGAAACGCTGGAGATCACTCCCGAAGGCAAATACCGGGTGAGCCTGATCGATCCCGCACAACCGCAACAGTCGGTTCAGGTGCTCAGCGACGATCAGCGCCTGTTGCGGATCAAGAACTGGCTGTCGGAACAGTTTTCGACTCTGGCGCGCAAACCCGCGCAGACAGGGAACGTCCTGGACCCGACCGAGGCCGCCAGTGTCCATACCCTCAACGCCGGTTTCACCATCCAGGCCTTGATGAATGCCTTGCGCGGTCGGGAAGGGGATGACCGGACGTTGACCACCGCCGTGCGCCTGCACGCTTACGTCAACTATGCACAGTTGGTGCACGGCAATGTCGTGGACGTGGCAGGTCTGGTGCAGTTGGCTCGCACCGCGCTGGCGGAAGAACGGCTCATCGCCCGCACGTGCGCGCCGATTGTCGGCCAGGCGCTGGGGCACGCGGCCAACGAGGGCGTCGGCGCGGTGCTGGGGCTGGCCAATGTCGGCTTCGATATCTATCAGTTGAAGACCGCGCAAACCGGCGTCGAGACCGCGCAATTCGGCACCCAACTGACCTTCGACTCTGCCAGCCTGGCCTTGACGGCGGGCGGTGTCGGGGCGGGGTTGGCCGGGGCATCGACCGCGGCGGCGGTACTCGGCGGTGCGGGGGTGATTCTCGGCGGATTGGCCGTCGGCGTTGCCGCCCTGGCCCAGGGGTTTGCCACCATCGCCCGCGAGGCGCGGCAAGTCGGTCAGTTTTTTGACGACCTGGAGCAGGCCTACCGGGGTGACGGCTACCACTACGATCACACGCTGGCCGCGTGGGTGGCACGGCCTTCGCTGCTGGTCAAAAGCATCGATCTGAACGAGGCAACGGTGCTGCTCGACAGCCCGAAGCTGTATCCGTTGCGTGATCACTTTGGTGTGCCGGGCTTCGATCCCGATAACGCGCGGGCCATCGACATTCGCCGGGAGCTGGGGCTGCCCGGGCAAGTCGGGTTCGCGCCGCCCGCCGGCCAACCCATCGTGCTGCCCTGCACGCCACACACCACGTACGGTTATGAATACAAGGCGCTGCCCTTCGCCCGTTGGCGTCATGACCGCGGCTTCGACACGGCCCGGCGCCTGGAAAAAAAGCAAGCGGACGGCACCTGGCTGTTTCTGTTCTCGTTCTATTCGTTTCCTTCCGACTACATCCTCAATCGCCTGAACCCGGTGTATGGCGAAACGGTTATCCGGGTGAACCTGGATGCACTGGAGCGGACACTGGTGGTTCCCGTCCTGCCGGAAGCCTGGCAAGGAAAGTTGGCCTATTGGCTCCGGGGCGCGGGCGGGCGCTGTACGGTGATGCTCAACCCCGGGGCCGACATCAGGCTGGTCGCACCGAACCAGACGTATTGCCGCTGGGTATTACAGGCGAACTGGGCCAAGGACAGTGACATCCGGGTCGAGCCTTCCGGCGACCTGTACATCGGCACCGTCCATGTGACCCGGGTCGGTCGCCAGGAAGTGCTGATCCGCACGGCCGACCAGTTGTTCAGCGTCACCCAGGGTAAACAGCAGCTGGACCTGGTCGAGCAGACGGCGCCCGAGGGGCTCGATGAGCAGGCGCTGCTTGACCACTACAAGGACCTGGCGCGGGAGCACCGATTGGCACTGCCATATACGCGGGTCCAGCATTTCCTGATCCCGTTCGAGGATCCCCGGCAACCGCGCTACACCATGGCCTGGTATGACGCCCACGAAGACCGTTTCCTCTACATTCGCGACGACCTGGAAGTGCTCGGCGAGCCGCAGTTGTCGGTGGTCCTGGAGGGCTCCGCGTATTTCCATGACCCCGAGCAATTGCAGATCTGGCAAACGGATTGCGCCACGGGCCTGCTCAAACGCCGTTACCTGTTACTTATCCAGGACGGTCAAAGCACCATTCGCAGCGTTTCGGCGGATGCCCAGGGCGTGATTCATGTGGTGCAGGAATACGTCGTCGACAAGAAAACCGTCCGGCAATATCGCTACCTGATTCATGACGGGCAACTGCTGTTGAGTTCCGTCACCTACGACACGGCACCGCAGCTGCAAGCGCTGCTGTTGACCAACGATACCCTGGCCGAATGGTCGTCCTTGCTCGGCAACTTCCTGCGGCTGGCCTCCGGGCCTTCGAGCAATGGGCTTGTCACCGTCGATTGGCAGCCGGCGCCGTATGTTTCGATCTGCTGGGCGATTGCGCCCGACGTCCGAGACATGGCGTGGGTACGCGGCAGTGATCGACAGCTGATCCTTGCACAGCCGGCCAAGCATCATGCCCGTGGCTGGGACGATTCGATCAAGCACCTGGACGGCTTGATGCTCTTGCCGATGGCCGATGACAGCGATGTGTTCTTCGTCTACCAGCGAGTCACCCCCAACCAAACGCTCTGCCGGCTGCAACGCAGCGTGAAGGACGGCAAGGCGCAATGGACGCACCGCTGGGTGCAGCCCGACGGGCTCAAGCAGATCCTGGCTGTCGAAGGGGGCTACGTGGCGCTCGATGACAATGGGCTGTTTTTCAACCTGACCGCGCAAGGCGCGCTGCAGTTTGCCGGTGTGAGCGAGCACTGGCTCAAGGGCCGTGCCCGTTGGTGGCAGGCATTGGAGCCGTTGGCCAAGCGCTACCCGGACAAGGATTTCGCCATTGCCGGCCTGCGCAATGCCGCCGGCGACGGCAACCTGTGTGCCTGGTACGTGAAGCACCGATTGTTGTTGGGCGATCCGGGACTCGACAAAGAAGTGCGCTTGCTCGGCGTGACGCCGGACAATCAGTCGGCCTGGCTGTTCGATCGGTCGAGCGGTGAAGTCGTGAGCCAGGCATTCTTCGACCCGCAGCAGCTCGATCAAGCATTCGGCGCCGGCTCGCAACTGCTGCCGGGCACCAGCCTGCCGGCTTATCGACGCGAGTGGACCGGCTGGCGGTTCGCCGACGTCACGCCCGAAGGCAGCGGATTGCGCGGGACCAGCGTGGAAGGTGTGTCGCTGGCGCTGCGTCATCAGGAGGCGGCGACCATCACCGGGGTCAACCACGCCTGGGTGAGGGCCCAGGACGAGCACTTGGTCGCAGCCCTGCAGCGATTGCTGGAGGCGGCGCAACATGCCGAGTTCGTCTCGGTGGAGTCCGAGCCTGGAAGCCTGCAATGGTATGACGTGCAAA
Source organism: Pseudomonas sp. Van50 (assembly GCF_055390755.1). NCBI lineage: Bacteria > Pseudomonadati > Pseudomonadota > Gammaproteobacteria > Pseudomonadales > Pseudomonadaceae > Pseudomonas > Pseudomonas sp. Van50. The sequence goes on from NZ_AP024343.1 coordinate 793,478, forward strand.
GTGCCCGGCTGTTGCGGGTCACTGGCAAGAACCTGCCCAGGGACTTCACCCTGCTGGGCACTCAAGCACCGCTGAACGTGCTGCTGCACGCGCACCAGGATGGGCGGGTGCTGATCTATCCGGACAAGCACAGCATCGGGCCGTTCGATTACGTCCAGCGCAACGCCCAGGTGCTGGTGGTCGAAGGGGAGAAGGTCGGTCGCGATCTGTTGCCGCTGATTCCCGATGAGGTCAACCGGTTGGTCCTGCGTATGGGCCAGGGCGCGGTGACTTGCCATTTGACGAAACCGGTATGGCTGAAGCTGGAGTCGGTCATTGTCGACTGTCGCCATGCCTTGGGTGAAACACCCGTCACGGCGAGCACGTTGATCTGGGTATTCGATGAGCCTGGAAAACTCGTGTTCGAGATCGTCCAGGCGCACCTGGTCATTGTCGATCCGGACAGTGAACGCTGCCTGATCTTGCGTGACGTGTGTTCCGCCGATCCGGCCTTGCGCGGTGAAATATGCCTGGGCTTCAACGCCGCACAATCTCGCCCGGTGTCGACGTTCGTGGCGCGGTTGAGGGACCTGGGGGCGACTGGCAGTGCAACCCTGAAGGCGCTGTTGGCGACAGCGCCGGTCGCAGAATGAACCGTCCTCCTTTTACGGCACCAGGTAGCCCTTCACCCCGGTAAAAATGATCTGCGCCGCCAAGGCGCAGACAAACAGCCCCATCAGGCGGCTGACGATCTGCAGGCCTTGGTCGCCGAGGATTCGTTCGATGCGGCTGGACAGGTAGAGCACGACGCCGACGGTGAAGCTCGCCAGGGCGATGCTGATGATGGCCATGAGTTTGTCGTCCCAGTGCGGCTGGCTCACGCCCATCACCAGCAGGGCGCCGATGGTGCCGGGGCCGACGGTCAACGGAATGGTCAGCGGGACGATGGTCACGTCCTGCTGCACATTGTCGGTCTGCACGGCCGACTTGCCCTGGGCCATGCCCAGGGCCGAAATGAACAGCACGCTGCCGGCGCCGATCCGGAACGCATCCACGGTGATGCCGAACACGCTGAAAATCACTCGCCCGAACAAATACAGCAACACGCTGGAGATCAGCGTCGCCGTCGCGACTTTCCAGGCCAGGCGGCGTTGTTCCTTGCGGGAATAGCCGCGCGTCAGGCCGATGAAGCAGGACAGGACGAAGAAAGGGCTGTAGAGCACCAGCATCTTCAGGTAAACGCTGAACAGCACGTGGAGCATGGTCGGAACTCGCAACGAATGACAATTGACGTGGAGTCTATCAGGCGCCGGGGTGTCTTTGAGGGTTTTAATGTAGTGAAACCCTGGTTTGTTTTTTCTGTTAGTTGTTGGTTATTGTCCTGGAATTAAGTGCGGTTACAGTTCTGTGCTTGTTACCCTTAAGGTGGATAGGTAAGTATGGCGCTCGGGCCCATGGAGGGCTTTAATTAAATAAGGGATATATTCAATGAATACTAAATTTGATTCGGTTATCACCTTGGCGGACCGACTGGAACGCCTGAATGCCTACGATATATCGCCGGACGATGTAATTGTTTCCCCTCGGATTGCCAGATATAAAACGGCAGGGTTTGACAACGAAATCGAAAAGCCGGACCGCGCTTCGATTGTCGGAGACGCTATCATGTCGTTCGTTTCAGGTATGACGGCGCAAAATCAAGCGGATATCCAGCATTCCTATCTGTTTGCATCGCTGGTTGCCAATAAGAAGTATCCGCGGGATGACGAAGGCGATGAATGGTATAAAACCTTCCTTGATGTCATGCAGAGTTGTGGCTGGACCATTCTGCGGCATTACCACGATAAGGTTGCCGCGTCCGGCAAGAGTTTCAAGATGGATCAACTGGTGTTGAAAATCCTCGGTTCGGCGGTGGCGGCGGCTGCCGTTCCTGGCCCAACCTCATTGCTGATGCTTAAAGTGGCCGGTGATGCGATCGCCGCATTGCAAACCAATGACAAGTCGCTGCGGCTCTTTGACCAGAATATCCAGGAGTCCGGCACCGGGGGCTTTGGTGTGGCGTCCTGTCACGAAACCGCGCACGGTGAAATCCTCATGGCATTAGGCGCCGTGCGCTTCATCAAGCGGACGAACCAGACCAAGGTCCTGTTCGTGGATTGGGACAGCAGTTCGGTAGACCTGTATCGCGGTGAATGTCATATGACCATGGTGCCGACAATTATCAGTGCAACTCGAGAGATGATTGTTGCAAAGCTGGGTGAACGCGCGAAACAAAAAATCGACGAGTACGAGATCTGATTGATTGATCTCCTGGCGACTACCGAGGTAGTCGCCATCCGTTAATGGAATAAGGTAATTGTCATGAAAGATCATTGTTCGGTTTTTATTGATGCCGGTGCTGTTGTCCTGCTGCCCACTGACCTGATTGGGCAGGACCGGCTCGATATATTGAATTCGATATTGTTTGCCCAGCTGGTAGCCAGTAAAAGATACCCCGCTCTTGCCCGGTCCAGTGACTGGTACTCAGCGTACCGGGAAGTACTGAATAATGGCTGGATGCAAAAGGCCGTGAGTTGGGACAGCTTTACACTCGCTGCCTCATCGAAAACCAACCTGATGGGATGTGTCGAAGAGCGGCTGGGAGAATATGTTGAGCGAACTTTGATTACGCAGGTAACTGATGTATTGAAGCGCGTCGCCCAGTTGTCCAGCACGTTGCCCGCTATTGAATTGCTGCGTGAACATGCCCATCGGCCGAAAAGCCCGGATTCGTCCGAGGCGCCCCATAAAGCACCCGACAGAATCAGGCTGCAAGTCATCCTGGCCCAACAGGGGCCTGTATTGAGTAGCGTCTGCCTGGAGTTTGAGCCCGAGCACGTGACGTCCAACCCTCTTGGACAACTTTTTTCCACCGATCCCGTGGTGGGCAATATTCAATTGCGTTGCTTCAAGGCGAATTTGTCCCAGGCGCTCTATGCGCCCTTCCGTGATGCGATTGTCCACAAGCTGGGGGATAAGGCCGCCAGGAACATCATCGATATTTCCGATGCGGTCGAGCAAGCGCAACCGGAAGCGGGGCGTTATGACGGATCAAGGGTTTCGATCGGCCGACGGGCAGCGGTTGCGCCTGGATGAGGCATCGAGGGCAGCGGTGGTGGGCGGGAGTATCGTGTCCTTCGACGAGGGTTTGTCCCTCCAGGATCGCGAGGATATCTACCTGAGCAACTTGTACGCGCAGTTGGCAACCCGTTCGGCGTACAAGGACGGTCTGGTCGGTAACTGGTTCGACTATTACAAAAACAAGCTCAGGTACCTGGGGTGGGACTCGGCGCGTCCTGTCAGTGCGGGGCAGGCCGGGCAAGGATTGATGGCCGATAGCGTTTCGCAGCAGATCGCCCGTTCCTTTGGCGCAGGCTATTCGCGGCAGGCCAGCCAGGCGATAGCAACGCTTGGACGAAGCCCTGCTGCGCTCGAGCTGTTTGAACGAACGAGCCTACAGCGCAATACGGGATTCTTCCAGGTGATCCCCTGCGCGGCCAAATCCCGCGGGAAAGTGGAAATCGCGTTGTATCACCAGCAGTTCCGCACCCGCAGGACGGTCTCGGGATTTCTGTTCTGGCCAATGGAGCAAGTGGTGGAAAGCAGCGTGGAGGAAATGGCTGTCGTGACATTCAGCACGCTGCATTACGCAACGTTCAGGCAAAAAGTCGCGGCCGCGGTGATCGCCGAAACGACTCGTCACCTGCATGAGCTGGAAATCTGAACGACGCTACGGGGAGTCGCCGAATGCTCTTCGCGGGTTCAGGGCGTGTGCACGGCCTTGTTCTGCTGGTCGCGCTGGGCCACCCAGTGCTCGATCAACTCGCGCAGTTGCGACAGTTCCACCGGCTTGGCCATGTGCCCGTCCATCCCGGCCTGGCGGGCGCGCTCCTTGTGTTCGGCCAGGATGTGCGCGGTGAGCGCCACCACCGGCGTGCGGGTGCGCTGGTTACCCATTTCCCAGGCTCGTAGCTGCTGGGTGGCGGAAAACCCGTCGAGGATCGGCATTTCGCAGTCCATCAGGACCAGGTCGTAGCGCTGCTCCTTCATGGCCTTGAGGGCTTCCTCGCCGTTGCTGGCGGTGTCGGGTTGCAGGTTGAGCTTGCCGAGCATGCCGCGGATGACCTTGGTGGAAATGCTGTTGTCCTCGGCCACCAGGATGCGAAAATCGCTCGGCACCTTCACCGGAATGGGAGGACCGGCGTTCACCTGCACGTTCGTAGCCTGGCCCCGGTTGCGCTGGTTCAACTCGTCCGCCAGGGTGGTCTTGAGGGTATAGCCGGCCACCGGTTTGGCGAGGATGCGCTTGACCCCGCTGTTGCGCGCCACGATCTTGCTCGGCGCATTGCTGATACCGGTGAGCATGATCAACAGGATGTCGTGGTTCAGGCTCGGGTCTTCCTTGATCTTGGCCGCCAGTTGCATGCCGGTCATGCCCGGCATGTTCTGGTCCAGCAGCACCACGTCGAAATAATCCCGCAGGTGCGCCTTGGTGCGCAGCAGCGCCAGGGCTTCCTTGCCCGAGGGCACCGCACTGACGTTCAGGCCCCAGGCGCTGCACTGCTGCACCAGCACCTTGCGGCAAGTGTCGTTGTCGTCGACGATCAATACCCGTGCCCCTTGCAGCGGGCCATCGAGGTCGGATGTCGGGTGTTCGAGGCGATCCGGGTCCAGGGGCAAGGTCAGCCACAGGGTACTGCCCTGGTTGCTGCCGCTTTTGATGCCGAATTCCCCGTGCATCAGGATGATCAGCTGGCGGGCGATGACCAGCCCCAGGTTGCCCCCCAGGCGCGTGGCCGAGAGGAAGTTCTTGCTGTGCAGCTCGGCGTGCATCAGCGTGTCACGCTCTTCAGCGTCCATCGGCGTCCCGCTGTCCTGCACGGCGATGCGCAGGCGCGGTTGATGGCTGCGCTCGTCGAGGGCGACGACGATCAGCACTTCGCCCTCGTCGGTCTTCTTCAGGGCGTTTTCCAGCAGGCTCAGCAACGCCTGGCGCAGCCGCGTCGGGTCGCCGCTGATCACCCGCGGCACCTGGGGCTGGATGAAGCTGATCAGCTCGACATTCTGCTGTTCGGCCTTGGCGCGGAAGATGCTCAGGCAATCCTCGATCAGCGCATTGAGGTCGAACTGCACATCGTCCAGTTCGATCTGCCCGGATTCGAGCCGGGAAATGTCGAGGATCTCGTTGATCAGGGTCAGCAGTTCGTTGCCGGCGCTGTGGATCGTCTGCACGTAGTCGCGTTGTTTGACCGACAGTGGCGTGCCCAGCAGCAGCTCGGTCATGCCCAGCACGCCGTTCATCGGGGTGCGGATCTCATGGCTGATCTTGGCCAGGAACTCGGCCTTGGCATTGATCTCGGCATTGCTCGCCGCCAGGTCGCGGCTGATGCTGAAGCGGCTTTCGTTGATCGAGCGCTGGCGCTCGCCCAGGGCGACACTCATCAACAGGCCGCTGATGCAGATGAAGATCAGCAGGGTGATGATCAAGCCCTGGGGAGGGACTTCCGTGAGCCCTTGCAGCGCCGGAAGAATGATCAGCGTGCCCAGGTTGAAGACCACCATGGCCGCGACGAACAGCCGGGCCGGGCGATAGCCCTTTTGCCAGTGCCAGGCGCTGACGAACAGCATGCTCAAGCCGGCCAGGGCCACCAGGGCGTAGGTCATGATATTGAGTGGCAGCGTGTTGACGAACAACAGCAGCAGGCTGCACAGCATGACGAACACAATGTCCCCCAGCAGCAACCGGTTCAACGGGTGCGGCCCCAGGGGCGCGAAGAAGCGGTAGGCGAACATCAGGCCGCAGGGCGCCGTCAGCAGCAACGCCAGGTAAGCGCCGGGCGTCTGCACCGCCGGCCAATCGGGCAGCCAGGGCCCGGCCAGGTTCAGCAACAGCGCCAGGCTGAGCATCAGCAGCCCTTCACAGGCGGCCAGCCACAGGCAACTGCGGGAACGGGTGTAGGCGTAGCGGGTGAGGTTGTGCAGGATCAGCATGGCGATGCAGCCGAACAGCAGCCCATAGATCAGCGTCTGGTTCTGATCGGCGGCCGCCACGACGGCCGATTGCAACGTGACGTAGGGGCGCAGTTCGTGGCGCGAGGCCAGTCGCAGGTAGACGTCCAATGATTTGTCGCTGCGCGGCAGCGGCAACATGAAGTCGCTGCTGGGCACCGCCGGTTCCGTATGCGGCGTGGCATTGCCGCTGACCTGTTGCTCGACCAGGGCGTCGCCGTCCAGCACATAGAGGTTCAGGCGTGACAGGTCGGGGGCGAAGATGCGCAGGATTTGTTCGTGCCTGTCCGGGGCCAGGCGAAAGCGCAGCCACAATGCACCGCCGGGCTCGGCGGCCCTGAGGCGGTCCAGGTCGATGGGGCTGAATTGATTGGTGTAGCGAGCGGAGCGGATGTCGCTCAGCGTCAGGTCGCCCTGTTCATCGAGCAATACCGCCCAGCCACTGCCTGGCGCGGCCTGGGCCGGGAGCATGCAGAGCAGCGTCAGCAGGGTGACGGTAAAGCCTATGGCAATCCTGAGCCAGCGCACGGCGAAATCCCTTCGTAGGTTGATGCCAGATTATAACTATGCGCGGCGCCGGAACAGTCAGGCAAGGGCCGCAGACCCCTGCCTGGCTGAATGGCCGGGTTATTCCAGATTTTCGCCACGCTCACGGGCAATGGCGCGGTAGCCAATGTCCTTGCGGTAGAAACAACCTTCCCAGTCGATCTCGGCGGCAAGCTTGTAGGCCTGCTGCTGAGCGTCGTCCACACTGGCGCCCATGGCGGTGGCGCAAAGCACACGACCGCCGGCGGTGACCACTTGCCCATCCTTCAACGCAGTGCCCGCGTGGAAGACTTTGCCTTCCAGCCGGGCCGCGGCGTCCAGGCCCTGGATTGCGCTACCTTTGGCGTAGTCGCCCGGGTAACCGCCGGCCGCCAATACGACACCGACGCTTGGGCGCGGGTCCCATTGGGCTTCGACCTTGTCCAGGGCCTGGGCCAGCGCGGCCTCGACCAGCAGGACCAGGCTCGATTGCAGGCGCAGCATGACCGGCTGGGTCTCAGGATCGCCGAAACGGCAGTTGAATTCGATGACTTTTGGGTTACCAGCCTTGTCGATCATCAGGCCCGCGTAGAGGAAGCCGGTGTAGACGTTGCCTTCATCGGCCATGCCGCGCACGGTCGGCCAGATCACCTGATCCATGACGCGCTGGTGCACCTGGGCGGTCACCACCGGGGCTGGGGAGTAGGCGCCCATGCCGCCGGTATTCGGGCCGCTGTCGCCATCGCCGACACGCTTGTGGTCCTGGCTGGTGGCCATCGGCAGCACGTTCTTGCCATCGACCATGACGATGAAGCTGGCTTCCTCGCCGTCGAGGAACTCTTCGATCACCACGCGGGAACCGGCGTCACCGAAGGCATTGCCAGCGAGCATGTCGCGCACGGCGTCTTCGGCTTCGGCCAGGGTCATGGCAACGATCACGCCTTTACCGGCGGCCAGGCCGTCGGCCTTGATCACGATCGGTGCGTCTTTCTCGCGCAGGTACGCCAGGGCCGGCTCTATTTCGGTGAAGTTCTGGTAGTCGGCGGTCGGGATCTTGTGGCGCGCCAGGAAATCCTTGGTGAACGCTTTCGAGCCTTCCAGCTGCGCGGCGCCAGCGGTCGGGCCGAAGCAGTCCAGGCCACGGGAGCGGAACAGGTCGACCACGCCGGCGACCAGCGGCACTTCCGGGCCGACGATGGTCAGCGAGACGTTCTTCTCGGCGAAGTCGGCCAGTTGCTCCAGGGCCAGCACGTCGATGGCGACGTTTTCGCACTTGGCTTCGATGGCGGTGCCGGCATTGCCCGGGGCCACGAAAACCTTCTGCACACGGGGATCCTGGGCCACTTTCCAGGCCAGGGCGTGTTCGCGGCCACCGCTGCCAATGATCAAAACATTCATTTCAAAAACCTCGGATGACGCTGATTCTGTTGAGCATCGCAGATGCTTTTCTGTGGGAGCGAGCTTGCTCGCGATGGCGGTGTGTCAGCGGACTTCAATGCTGGCTGAGCCGACGCTATCGCGAGCAAGCTCGCTCCCACAGTTGATCGGTGTATCAGTGACGGAAGTGGCGCATGCCGGTGAATACCATGGCGATGCCGGCTTCATCAGCCGCAGCGATCACTTCAGCGTCACGCATCGAGCCACCCGGCTGGATCACGGCGGTGATGCCGACCTTGGCCGCGTTGTCGATGCCGTCGCGGAACGGGAAGAACGCATCGGAGGCCATGACCGCGCCCTGTACCTGCAAGCCAGCGTGTTCAGCCTTGATGGCGGCGATGCGGGCCGAGTTCACGCGGCTCATCTGGCCGGCGCCGACACCGATGGTCTGGCGGTTCTTGGCGTAGACGATGGCATTGGACTTGACGTACTTGGCGACTTTCCAGGCGAAGATCAGGTCGTTGATTTCCTGCTCGCTCGGGGCGCGGCGGGTCACCACTTTCAGGTCTTCGCTGCCGATCATGCCGATGTCACGGCTCTGGACCAGCAGGCCGCCATTGACGCGCTTGTAGTCCCAGGCCGGCGCACGATCGGCCGACCATTGGCCGCAGGCCAGCAGGCGTACGTTGGCCTTGGCGGCAACAATGGCGCGGGCTTCTTCACTGACGGAAGGGGCGATGATCACTTCGACGAACTGGCGCTCGACGATGGCCTTGGCGGTCTCGGCGTCCAGTTCACGGTTGAAGGCGATGATGCCGCCGAAGGCCGACTCGGTGTCGGTGGCGTAGGCCAGTTCGTAGGCCTGGCGGATGCCGCCCTCGGCGTCCGGGCTCACGGCCACGCCGCACGGGTTGGCGTGCTTGACGATCACGCAGGCTGGCTTGACGAAGCTCTTCACGCATTCCAGCGCGGCATCGGTGTCGGCCACGTTGTTGAACGACAGCTCCTTGCCTTGCAGTTGGGTGGCGGTGGCAATGCCGACTTCGGCAGGCTTGGCTTCCACGTAGAACGCCGCGCTCTGGTGCGGGTTCTCGCCGTAGCGCATTTCCTGGGCCTTGACGAACTGGGTGTTGAAGGTACGCGGGAATTCGCTGCGGCCTTCGGTCGACAGGGTTTCGGCGGCCTGGTTCACGGTGCCCATGTAGTTGGCGATCATGCCGTCGTAGGCGGCGGTGTGTTCGAAGGCCTTGAGCATCAGGTCGAAACGCTGGGCGTAGGTCAGGCCACCGGCCTTGAGGTTCTCCAGCACGCTGGCGTAGTCGCTGGCGTTGACCACGATGGCCACGTCCTTATGGTTCTTGGCCGCCGAGCGGACCATGGTCGGGCCGCCGATGTCGATGTTCTCGATGGCGGTCGGCAGGTCGCAGCCAGGCTTGTTGATGGTGGCTTCGAACGGGTAGAGGTTGACCGCCACCAGGTCGATCGGCTTGATGCCGTGTTCGTTCATGATGGCGTCGTCGATGCCGCGACGGCCCAGGATGCCGCCGTGGATTTTCGGGTGCAGGGTCTTGACCCGACCGTCCATCATTTCCGCAAAACCGGTGTAGTCCGCGACTTCCACTGCGGCGACGCCATTGTCCTGCAGCAGCTTGAAGGTCCCGCCGGTGGAGAGAATCTCGACGCCCAGCTGTTGCAGCTCGCGGGCGAATTCGAGGATCCCGGTCTTGTCGGAGACGCTGATCAAGGCGCGGCGGATCGGCAGGCGGGTGGTCTGGTCGGTCATTTCAATTTCCATCAAAAGCAAGGGAAGTCAGCAAAAAAGGCGACCGTTTTTTATGCGGGCGCCTTTCTGGTTTGATTGAATGCTTACAGCAGATCGTACTGCTTGAGTTTCTTGCGCAGGGTGCCGCGGTTCAGGCCCAGCAGCTCACTGGCCTTGGTCTGGTTGCCCTTGACGTAGTTCATCACGCTTTCGAGCAGCGGTGCCTCGACTTCGGAAAGCACCAGGTTGTACACATCCGTGACGGCAGCGCCCTCAAGGTGGGCGAAATAATTGTGCAGCGCCTTCTCGACACTCCCGCGAAGGGTCTGACCTTCTTCGCTGGGCGTATTGAGGTGCTGTTTCAAATTCACGTTGTCGCTCACGGGTGCTGTTCCACTCACTAAAGTCTCGGTCATCATCGTCATGCGGCCACCCCTTCGTCCCCTGTCAGGCTCTTGTAACGCTCAGCGAAGAACGCCTGAACGTCGGCGCATTGTGCTTGCGTACCATCCAAACGATTGAAACGGGCGCGAAACTCCCTGGCGCCCGGCAGGGTTGCGAGATACCAGCCCACATGCTTGCGAGCGATGCGTACGCCCATGACTTCTCCGTAGAAGGCATGTAGCGCGGCCAGATGCTCTAGCAGAATACGTTCCACCTCGGACAACTGCGGCGCCGCCAGCTTTTCGCCAGTGCGCAGGTAGTGTTCGATCTCACGAAAAATCCATGGCCGCCCTTGGGCGGCCCGGCCGATCAACAGGCCATCGGCACCGGTCGCGTCCAGCACGTACCGGGCCTTCTCGGGCGAATCGATGTCGCCGTTGGCAAAGACCGGAATCGACACCGCCTGCTTGATCGCGGCGATGGTGTCGTACTCGGCTTCGCCGGTGTACAGGTCGGCACGGGTGCGGCCATGGACCGCCAACGCCGTGATGCCCGCCTGTTCGGCGATCTTCGCCACCACCAGGCCATTCTTGTTCTCCCGGTCCCACCCGGTGCGGATCTTCAGGGTCACCGGCACATCGACCGCGGCCACTACGGCCTGCAGGATCTCGGTGACCAGCGCTTCATCTTTCAACAGTGCCGAGCCTGCGGCCTTGTTACAGACCTTCTTCGCCGGGCAACCCATGTTGATGTCGATGATCTGCGCCCCCAGCTCGACATTCGCCCGGGCCGCCTCCGCCAGCATCTGGGCGTCGCCACCGGCGATCTGTACCGAGCGGGGCTCGGGATCGCCTTCGTGGATCATGCGCAGACGCGATTTGCGGGTGTTCCACAAACTCATGTCGCTGGTGACCATTTCCGATACCACCAGTCCTGCGCCCAAGCGTTTGCACAACTGACGAAAGGGCTGGTCGGTGACGCCCGCCATAGGGGCGAGAACCAGGCCGTTCTGCAATGTATATGGGCCGATGCGTACCGCCGACATAGGACTTCCCTGAAGTGGGGCCGGATCATGAGACTTCGAAAAAGGGTTGGCATGATACCCGCTCTCGATGACTGGATAAAGATCGAATTGGATAAAATCTGAACAGCTATTTTGTTATCGCCAGCGGTTTGGTCTGGGTGGGGTCAGTCAGAAAGCTGCCGTCAATTGGCCGACCCTGGCCGGTTTCATTCGGGGGAATGAAAGCTCAAACTGTAGTTCACCGCCTTGGGGCCCGGATCCAGGATATCCAGCGCGATGTGGATGGGCGTTTGCGGCGGCATTTCGCCGCGGCCCTCGAGATCGCCACCCAGGTACTCCCCGGGCTTGAAGCGACGACTGGCGATCAGGTGTCCGTTGAGGTCGGCAAAGCGCAGCTCCAGCAACGGAAAAGGTTGGGAGAAGGGCGCACGGTTGTAGATGATCGCGTCCACCACCAGGGCGCCGCTGAACTCCGGATGGCTGCGCACCACCAGGTTGCTGCTTTTGATCTTGGCGATGTCGACCTTGGACGGTACGTCGCAACCGATGGTCGGGCAGATTTGCAGGAACCACGGCCGGTACTGGTCCTGGCGGGCCAGTTCTTCGAAATGGTAGGCGATGTACTGGCCACCCAGGGCTGCGGCGGCGAGCAGGATCAGCAGGGCCCACAACAGGCGTCGGCCCCAGGGCGAGCGGCGTTTGCGCCAGTCCAGTTGCAGCGGGTCGTCGTCGAGGTCGTGGAGGGCTTCGGCGCGTATCCCCGGCTCCTGGCGTTCCCGTGACTTGCGCAGTGGCAGCGGTCGCTCGGGCTCATCGTCGTGGTCGTGATCATCGGTGGCGGAGAGGCGCTCGAGGTGTTCGTCGGGCTCGTCGTCCGGTGCGAGGTGGAGCGGGGCGGCCGGCTCGTCGTCCGGTTCCAGCGGTTCGAGGGCCAGGGACAGGGACGGCTCGGTACGCGGCGGTCGCGCCGGTTCGTGGGGTTCGAACGGTTCGAAGGGGGTATCGAGGACGGTTTCGACGCGCTCGTTCGAGGTTTCGCTGTACAGGCTGTCGGGCCAGGTTTGCTGTTCGCTGGAGAGCGAATCGCGTTGCGCGCTCAGGTTGTCTTCCCGGCGCCGGCCGGCATTGCCCGGGGCGCGATTGTCGCGGCGCTCCAGGCGCGCCAGCTCCTTGTCCAGGTCATCCAGATCCAGCTCGGCGGCGCTCCACTGTTTCTGGCTGATCGCCCGGGGCGGGGCTTCGGCGGCCGGCTTGGCGGGTGGCGTGACGGCGGGCACCGCTTGCTTGGCTGTGCGTTGTTCCAGCAACTGTTGTGCGGCATTGAACACCTGCAGGCACGAGCCGCAACGAACCACCCCGCGGGCCACGCTCAATTGAGCATGGCTGACGCGAAAACGGGTGTGGCAATGCGGGCACTGGGTGACGAAGCTGTCAGTCATGCGGCAATCCGGTGGATACAGGCGCTCATTCTAGCGCCGACGTCCGGTGATGCGCACCCAGCCATCGCGATTGGCGATCGGGTCCAGGTCAAAGTCCGCGGCATAAGCGGCGGCGACTTCTTCACCTTGTTCGGCGAGGATGCCCGACAGCGCCAGGCGTCCGCCCGGCTTGACCAGGCTCGACAGTTGCGGCGCCAGGGATACCAGCGGGCCGGCCAGGATGTTGGCCACCAGCACATCGGCCTGGACTTGTGGCAAGTCCTGGGGCAAATACAGTGGGAACAGGGCTTCGGCGATGTTGTTGCGCCCGGCATTGTCGCGGGAGGCTTCCAGGGCCTGGACGTCGATGTCGGTGCCGACCGCTTCCCGGGCGCCCAGCAGGAGCGCGGCAATCGCCAGGATTCCCGAGCCGCAGCCAAAGTCGAGTACGTTGCAGCCCTTCAGGTCCTGGCCGTCGAGCCATTCCAGGCACAGCGCGGTGGTCGGGTGGGTGCCGGTGCCGAACGCCAGGCCCGGGTCCAGCAGCAGGTTGACCGCGTCCGGCTCTGGCGCGGCATGCCAGCTCGGGACGATCCACAGGCGCTGGCCGAAACGCATCGGCTGGAAGTTGTCCATCCAGCTGCGTTCCCAATCCTGATCCTCGATCACTTCACTGTGATGCTCGGGCAGCGGGCTGCCGGTCAGCAGCTCGAGATGGGCCAGCACGCTGGCGGCCTCGGTGCCGCCCTCGAACAGGGCCAGCAGGTGGGTGTGGGACCACAGCGGGGTGGTATTGAGCTCCGGCTCGAAGATCGGCTGGTCTTCGGCGTCCATGAAGGTTACCGATACAGCGCCTACTTCAAGAAACGCGTCTTCGTAGGTTTCGGCTTGTTCCGGGCTGATGGCCAGGCGTACTTGCAGCCAAGGCATGGCGGGCACCTTTGAAAAAATCCACAGGGGGGCAGCGCAGGGCTGCAAAGGCGCGCAGTGTACGCCAGGTCGCCGCCAAAGTGGATAAGCGAGTCTCGCGCCGTCCGGGTGGTGTTTCGATATATATATGTATGCCATGGGCATGTCGCAGGGCGGATAAGGTGCCGGTCCACACAACAGGGAGGATTGTGCATGGACATCATTGCCGGACGGCAAGGCAACATGGAGCGCACGGGGTCGGTCGATTCCCCGCCGGTGGCGACCGCACAGGCGACCCTGGAGAAACTGACACGTTGGCAGGAGGCGATCGAGGCGCGACTGCACACCCAGATGAGCCTGCTGGAGGTACTGGAAGAGTACTTGCTGGTCGAGCTGCGCACCTACCATTATCAAGGCAACATCGATCCACACTTCCTGGGCACCCTGCTCGATACCGTGCTGCAGCGCATGATCGACCAGGCGCCGTTGGTGTATGACCAGGAGCAAGACGCGCCCTACCGTTGGCCCGACGGGCCAGACTTGGGTTTTGCGGCCGAGCGCCGGGCGTTCGTTGTCCAGGTGGTGGAGGGCGCGGCCTCAAGGTTTGTCGATCACTACAAGGACTATCTGCGACGGCATTGGCGAATGACGGCGCTCGATGCCTCCCTTGAAGACGTGGTCAGGCAAAAACTGGATGGGCACAGGGTCGCGGTCGACGAGCTGTTTCGGCCTGACCGTCTGGTTGGCCTGGGTGTCGATGAGTTGCGAGAGCAGATCGAAGCACTCCAGGACGCCTGGCGTCGGACGAGTCGCTTGACCGCCTTGGCAACCACGGCCGAGCGCCGGGACCTTGGCGCGTTGGCGCGATTGCAATTGCCGCATTGGCTGCGGGTGCTGAGCCCTCCAGATCGTGAATTGTTGCGGGCTTTCGAGAGCCAGGCCGCGCTGGCACAGGCGCTGGTGGATGAGCGGGTCGATGGCCTGGGCTCGTTGCGGGCCTTCGCTCGGCAATTGGCCAGGGACTATGTCAGGCATGAGTTGGACATGGAGGTCGAGCCGGACAGCATTCGTGTGCAGTTGCAGTGGCGAACGGTCGTTGGTCAGCCCGTACGCACCTACAGCCTGAGTGAGCTGGTGGCGGCAGGCCCGGTCCGGCCGGACGCGGTGTCGGTGTTCCTGGTGGAGAACGGCGGCATGCTCCGTAACCAGCCTCTTTCACCGGCCTTCATTGCGCAGTTGTTGACCAGCGTCGACGCGCCTGCCGGGTACTTGCCAGCCTTGGCCGAGCGGTATGAGAGGGGGGATCTGAAGGACGCCATGCTCGATTGGTTTGTGGCGCGGTTGCAGCACAGTGCGTTTGTCGCCCGTTGTGCAGGCCAGTTGTCGGTGACCAGCCATGACCACCTCGGTGCCCTCTGGGAAAGCGAAATCGCGACGCCAGTCGCCGGCGGGTTGCGTGTCGCCAGCCTGGTGCTTCCCCATGGCCTGAAGTGTGCTGATCTCCTGGTGTTTTATCGTGAAGACGTGGGCGGTGCTGTCAGTGGCCTGCTGCTGTTTGCCCCCGGCAAACCCGATGGCCAGGAATGGATCGAATTGCCCTCGCTGCGAGCCCTGAGCGGCGAAGTCGGGGCCTGGACCCAACACGAGGCCGGTCGCGAATACCTGTTGCAGCAACTCTCGCCGACTGATCGTGGACAGGCCCGGGCGTACTTTGCCCGCGTGATGGAAAAACCGGTTTCCTGGGATCTGGAACAAGACCTCAGGGGCATGCAGGCAAGTTTCAGGACCTGTCTGCAAAATGCTGTCTCGACCGGCCTGGCCAATAACCTGGCACACGTGGAGCTGAATGAGTCGCCTCGCTGGTACTCGGCGTTGCCGCTCGAGTCCCGGCGTAACATCAGCGGTTTGAGCCAGGAGTTTTTGGTTCAGCAGCAAGTATTCGATGAGCAGTTCGTAGGCTATGAAGTGTTCATGGACTTCGCCAAGCGTACCTTCGCCGACATGATCGCGCCCTACATGCGCAGCAAGGGGGTGCTTGAGGCGGTCGATCCGGCCACGGTCTTCATCGACTACAGTCCGGGGCTGGCCGCCGAGAAAAAAACCGCCAGCCTGCTGCACTTGGCCATCTACGGATACGAGCGCAACGCGGACATCGACGACCCCGCCAAGGGCGTGCGTTCTTCTGTCGGGCAGGATTTGGCGCAGGTTCGCAGTGCCGATCTGGCGTCCTATATTCGCGTGGCCTACTTGGGGGAGCGATATGCCAGGCACATCCGTGCAGGATTCCTCGACGCCACGGCACCCGAGTATGCCAAGCGCCGCGAGGCTTACTGCTACATGCTGTTGGCCAGGATGGACCGCGACCTGCGTGTGGCCTACGGCAAGTCGCTGTTGAGCGCCGAAGTGTTCCAGTGGCTCACCCGGCAAGTGACGTTATTGAGCGATGGGCGACCTGCGAGCAGCGCCACGTACCCCGGTGTCGCCGTGACGCGTGAAGGCGTGATCAAGCTGACCGTCGCCGGCCATGTGGTGTTGGGCGTCTACGTGTTCACCTACTTCGATCCGAAGGCTTCTTACTGGTTGTACACACCCGACGCGCCGGACGGCATCCTGTTTCGCCCGTACCTGGCGTTTTCCGGGAGCATCGCCGCGCAACTGCACGATTACGTACTGGAGCGGGTCGCACTCGTGGCGCGTGCCGCCGTGGGGCGGACACTGATGGCGCTGGCGGCCGGGACCACTCGTGTCGACACATTGCGTGAACTCAATCGGCTGATTGATACCCGTGCCGAGTTCGATGCCGGCATCGAGCGCGCTGTCACCGATGTGGAGGACATCACCACCAGTCGTGCCGAAATGATCCGCAACCAAGTATTCCAGGGCCTGGTCTTCGCGGCCGTTCCGGTGTGCATGGTTTATCCGCCCTTTGCCTTGTTGCTGGACGTTGGCTTGATTGCCGTCAGCGCCAGGCAGGCCGTCCAGGGACACGTGGAAGGCGACACGGAGGGCGCGCTCGGTCACTGGCTGATCGCGACCTGGGGGGCGCTGTTCGCCACGCTCGGCGCCGCCAGCATGGCCACGGCACTGGGGCGCGCGGCCAGGCACTTGCAGCACGCCGTGAAGCCCTTGTCATTGTCTGCGCAACGCTTGAGACGTGTGCCATCGGTGGTCGCCAAAGAGTCCGGGCCGCTGGCCCCGGCCATTCGCCTCAAGCCGCAGCAGGCGGTCGGCAAAACACCAGGGAATCTGCAGTTGGTGACGGAGGAGGGGATTTTTTTCGGCACCTATCGCAGCCCGCCCAGCGCTTCGCAACCGCGGAGCACTTACTACATCGCGAGCGGGGGCAGGTACTACCAGGTGAAGAGGGACCCTTACTTTGGCGGCCTGTGCCTGGTGGATGCCCGGCGTCCCGGCGCTATTTACAAATTGCCCATCCGCAGGATGGCGAATGGCAAGTGGACCCATAACAAAGTCGGTTTGCGCGGGGGCAATGATGAGGTGCGAAACCTGGGGCGCATAGGCGATTTGCGCGAGGCGTTCCCCGGGCATGTCTTCCCGGACGTGACCAGGGGAGCGTTGCAGGGCGAGGCCGTGGTGGCGAGGTTCAGCGAGGCAGCGGACAACTACCTGTTCTCGCTCAATGCCCAGACGTGCGTGATCGCTTCGTTGTTCAACCCGACCACCCGGGTCGGGGCGGTCATTCACTTCGATCACAACATCCGCGCGCTGATCGAGCGAAGTGTCCGGGATGTGATGCGGCGCCTGGGGGGATCGGCCAAGGATGTTCGTGCCACCCTGGTCGGCGGGGACTGGTTGACGGGGGCTGACATCGGCGAGCCGGTCAGGCAGGTGATGAGGAAGCACGGGCTGCGACCGACCTGGGATCACTGGTCGTATTCTTCCTGCCTGGGCAATAACTATGGCGTGTCACTGGATCTGCGCACGGGTGTCACGTCGGTATTCAAGACGTCCGGCAGCCAGGTCGAACGCTTTTACATACCCGTCCTGGCGCGAGCGAAGAACAACACTGACCCGGTGTCCATGCGAGCTCGCGGATTCATGGCGCGCATGCGCAGCGACATCCTGGTCGAAAATGCCAACGGCGTCGTGCTCACCCAGCAGGGGAGGCGGGCGAATGCTGCGAAGGTCGAATCACACGCGTACGCCATGGTGGAGTTGAAGTGATCCGTCACTTGCTCTTTTGAGGCGCGCACAAAAAAAGACCCCGGCCAATGGACCGGGGTCTTTTTACATCACGTGAAGCATCAGTGCTGGTTGCCCAGCTTGTGCTCCAGGTAATGGATGTTGACGCCGCCTTTGCAGAAGCCTTCGTCACGTACGAGATCGCGGTGCAGCGGGATGTTGGTCTTGATCCCGTCTACCACGATTTCGTCCAGCGCATTGCGCATGCGCGCCATGGCTTCTTCACGGGTCGCCCCGTAGGTGATCAGCTTGCCGATCAGCGAATCGTAGTTCGGCGGAACGGCATAACCGCTGTACAGGTGCGAATCGACGCGAACGCCATTGCCGCCCGGGGCATGGAAATGCTTGACCGTGCCTGGGCTTGGCATGAAGGTTTTCGGGTCTTCGGCGTTGATCCGGCATTCCAGCGCGTGACCGCGGATGACCACGTCATCCTGGGTGAACGACAGCTTGTTGCCGGCGGCGATGCTGAGCATCTCCTTGACGATGTCGATACCGGTGACCATTTCCGAAACCGGGTGCTCCACCTGAACACGGGTGTTCATTTCGATGAAGTAGAAACGACCGTTCTCGTAGAGGAACTCGAAGGTACCGGCGCCGCGATAGCCGATGTCGATACACGCCTTGACGCAACGCGCCAGGACTTCCTGGCGAGCCTGCTCGTCGATGCCCGGTGCCGGCGCTTCTTCGAGGACCTTCTGGTGACGACGTTGCAGCGAGCAGTCGCGGTCGCCCAGATGGATGGCCTGGCCCTGGCCGTCGGACAGCACCTGGACTTCGACGTGACGCGGGTTGGTCAGGAATTTTTCCAGGTAGACCATCGGGTTGCCGAACGCCGCGCCCGCTTCGGAGCGGGTCAGTTTCGCCGAGGAAATCAGGTCTTCTTCCTTGTGTACCACGCGCATGCCGCGACCACCGCCGCCGCCAGCGGCCTTGATGATCACCGGATAACCGACTTCGCGACCGATGCGCAAAGCGGTTTCTTCGTCTTCAGGCAGCGGGCCGTCGGAACCCGGAACGGTCGGTACACCAGCAGCGATCATGGCGTGCTTGGCCGAAACCTTGTCGCCCATCAGGCGGATGGTGTCGGCTTTCGGACCAATGAAGGCAAAACCGGAGTTTTCCACCTGTTCGGCGAAGTCGGCGTTTTCCGCCAGGAAACCGTAGCCCGGGTGAATGGCGGTGGCGCCGGTCACTTCGGCAGCGGCGATGATCGCCGGGATGTGCAGGTAGGAGTGCGCAGCCGACGCCGGACCGATGCAGACGGATTCGTCCGCCAGGCCCAGGTGCATCAGTTCTTTGTCGGCCTTGGAGTAAACGGCGACGGTCTTGATGCCCATCTCTTTGCAGGCACGCAGAATCCGCAGGGCGATCTCACCGCGGTTAGCGATCAGAACTTTTTCCAACTTCGCAGTCATCAAAGGCTCTCCGCGGTTCAAACGATGGTGAACAGCGGTTGGTCGTACTCAACCGGCTGGCCGTCTTCGACGAGGATGGATTCGATCACACCGCTGGTTTCAGCTTCGATGTGGTTCATCATCTTCATGGCTTCGACGATGCACAGGGTGTCGCCTTTCTTCACGGTCTGGCCGACTTCAACGAAGGACGGCGAGGATGGCGAAGACTTGCGATAGAACGTGCCCACCATTGGCGAACGAGCGACAGTGCCGTTCAGCGTCGGTGCCGCCGGTGCGGCTGGTGCTGCTGCGGCAACCGGGGCTGCTGCTGGAGCAGGCGCGGCGGCCGGAGCCTGCATCGGGGCCGGTGCATAGAACTGCTGGGCCGGGGTCTTGCTGTGGCGGCTGATGCGTACGGACTCTTCGCCTTCCTTGATCTCAAGCTCGTCGATGCCGGACTCTTCCAGCAATTCGATCAATTTCTTAACTTTACGGATATCCATGAATCATCAACTCCCAAGGGTCGGTCAGGGGCGTATAGCTTGTTGTTCAAGCTGCTCTAGGGCGGCCTCCAGGGCCAGTCGGTAACCGCTGGCGCCAAGGCCGCAGATCACTCCCACTGCTACATCGGAGAAGTAGGAGTGATGGCGGAAAGGTTCGCGTTTGTGCACGTTGGACAAGTGCACTTCGATGAATGGGATGCTCACCGCCAGCAGCGCGTCACGTAATGCGACACTTGTATGTGTAAAAGCTGCTGGATTGATCAAAATGAAATCCACGCCTTCGCCACGCGCGGCATGGATGCGGTCGATCAGTTCATATTCGGCGTTGCTTTGCAGATAGAGCAAATGGTGGCCGGCGTTGCGGGCCCGCTGCTCCAGGTCCTGGTTGATCTGGGCCAGTGTCACGGCGCCGTAGACGCCCGGTTCACGGGTGCCCAGCAGGTTCAGGTTGGGTCCGTGCAGGACCAATAGGGTCGCCATCTGCTGTTCCTTGTTATCTGTGAGCATTTATCAGAACCCGGCGACTATGCCGCAAAGCCTTAATGACTGTCCAGTTCTCGGCAATAGCCAGCACGATGACCGATGTTTGCGCGAAATTTGTGACCCGGGTCTCTGATCCGGTCATGCGGTCACAAATCGCACCGCTGTGGGAGGGGCCCCGCCGAATCAATGTGGGAGCGAGCCTGCTCGCGATGACGGTGGCACATCCAACCTCGATGCAAGCTGACCCACCGCTATCGCGAGCAGGCTCGCTCCCACAGGGGATCTGCGGTGAGCATCAATTCCCGGGCCTCCCGAATCAATGTGGGAGCGAGCTTGCTCGCGATGACGGCGGCACATCCAGCATCGATGCAAGCTGACCCACCGCTATCGCGAGCAAGCTCGCTCCCACAGGGGATCTGCGGTGAGCATCAATTCCCGGGCCTCCCGAATCAATGTGGGAGCGAGCTTGCTCGCGATGACGGCGGCACATCCAGCATCGATGCAAGCTGACCCACCGCTATCGCGAGCAAGCTCGCTCCCACAGTGACTCATGCAGTCTGTGGCGCTAAACCCGAAATGCCTGCACGGCGGTGTGCAAACGTCCGCCCAGCACCAGGAGATTGTCGCCCTGTTCCCGGCCCTCGCCGATGCGCAACAGGTTGTCCGCGCCCAGTTGGTGAATCCGCTCGCTGTGATCGCGGATTTCGCTGACGGCGCCGCTTTGCTGGGCGGTGACGTCGGCGATGCGTACCGCCGTGTCGGAGATGGTCTGGATGGCACCGACGATCTCATCCAACGCACCGTCGGCCGCTTGCGCCTGGTTGGCGGTGGCTTCGGCGTGTTCGACCTGGGCGCGCATGCCATCCACCGATTGGCGCGCGGCCAGTTGCAGGCGGGCGATCAGTGTCTGGATTTCGGCAGTGGCGCCGGCCGTGCGCTGGGCCAGGGAGCGGACTTCCTCGGCCACCACCGCAAAGCCCCGGCCCATTTCCCCGGCGCGAGCCGCTTCGATGGCCGCGTTGAGCGCCAGCAGGTTGGTCTGGTCGGCAATCGAGCGAATCACCGTCAGCACGCCGCCGATGGTGGCCGATTCCTCGGCCAGTTGTTCGATCATCTGCGCGTTGCCTTGCACTTCCCCCACCAACGCATGCAAGCCCGTGAGGCTCAGGCCGATGACTTTCTGCCCTTGCTCCACCGCTTGCCCGGCGCTGCGGCTGGCGTCTGCGGCTTGGCTGGCATCGCCGGCCACTTGCTGGATGGTCGCTTCCAGCTCGCTGAGGGAATCACGGATCAGCGCCGTATCGTCGGCCTGATCCTCCGCCCCACTGTGCAGTTCGCCGCTCAGCTCGGCCAGGGTCCGGCTGCTGTCGGCGACCTGTTCGGCGTTCACCCGAATGGTGCCCACCAGGTCCACCAGGTAAGCGCGCAGGCGATTGAGCGAAGCCTCGATGTCCTGCATTTCGCGGTTGCTGGCGCCCACGTGGATGTCTCGGCTGAAGTCCCCCTCGGCCCAGGTCGACAGGGCTGGAGCCAGGTGCGTCAAGGTGCGGGCCAGGCGCCGCTGCAAGGTGTCGATGAGCAGCGCGATCAGCAGGATCAGGCCGATCATCACCCCCTGGATCATGCGAACCTCCCCCTGGATCTGCCCATGCTGGGCCCGTACCGCCGGTTCCAGGGTATCGATCGCCGTTTGCACGTCGGCGATTTTCAGGTGCGTGGCATTGCTCAGCTCGGTGCGTTTCTGGATCAGTTCGCGGGTGCGGGTCAATTCCGCCGGGTAACGGCCGAGCAGGCTGTTGAGTTCGCGCTTGAGGGCGATGCCCGCATCTTCGGCGGCGGTTTTTTCCTGGGTCTCCAGGCCCATCAGCGCGGCGAAATCATCGCTGCCCGATTCGCTGCTGGCGGTGACGCCCAACAGGGGCAGGCTGTCGAGGCGTTCGGCCTCGACACGGATGCTCGCCAGTTCCCGTTCGACATCGGCGGCCAATTCACTACGGCCGCTGCTGACCAGTTTGTCCCGCGTGAGGGACAACCGACCCAGATGCTGCGAAGCGGCAAACAGCGGGGGCAAGTAGGTCGGGGCGCCATTGGCGTATTGGGCCAGTTGATCGAGGCTGGCGCTCAGTTCACGCTCGGCTTGCAACAACAAGGCCTGCGGATCGCCAGCCAGTTTGCCGGCGGCCAACAGATCGGTCTTGCTGAAGCCGTCGAGGTTCGACAGGCTCGGACGCAGGGTCTTGGCCAGCTCCGGGGGAAACTGGTCGAGGTCTTTCTGCAGCGTCTCCAAGGCCTGGGTGGCCGCGCTCAGGCGCAAGGCGTCGCCGCTGGCCAGATAGTCCTCGATGTTGCGCGCCACTTCGCCCTGGAATTGCCGCGACAGGCCCAGGTAGCGCTCCATCAGCAAGTAGGGCCGTTCCAGGGCGATCTGCGACCACCACAAGGTGACCCCGAGGCCCAGGCATACGGCAACTAAAAGAACGGTGTTGAGATTGGTCAGCAGCTTCAGGCGCATCAAGGGTCTACCGAGGGCAGAATCGTAAGTGCCTGAAGTTATTGCGTTTGCGTTACAGGTTTATGACCGAGTCAGTCGATTCCGATGAAAAGGTGGCACTTTGCTTTGATTGCCGGGCGCTCTGTACCCGGTTGCGTCCGGCGTGCTTGGCACGGTACAGCGCTTCGTCCGCCTGGCTGGCCATCATCAGGCTGTCGGAATCATCGCTCATCTCCACCACGCCAGCGCTGAAGGTGCACCACAAATCCTGGGGCTGGGCCGGATAGTGGATTTCGGCGAAGCGCTGGCGAATCTCATCCAGCACTTTGCAGGCGGCGTCGATGTCGGTGTCGGGCATGACGATGGCGAACTCTTCGCCGCCGTAACGGCCGATGAAGTCGGTCTTGCGCAGGCGCTGCTTGAGAAACAGCGCCAGGCTCTTGATCACCCGGTCGCCCATGGGGTGGCCGTGGCTGTCATTGACCCGTTTGAAGTGATCGATGTCGAGCATGGCGAAGCTCAGGGGCTTGCCTTCGCGACGAGCGCGGAAGCTGCAATCCTCGAGCAGTTGCAGGATATGGGTGTGGTTGTACAGGCCGGTGAGGCTGTCGCGCACCATCCGCGCCTTGAGGTTGCGCGCCCGGGCGGCACGGTTGCGCACGGTGGTGATCAAGTGCCGGGGCTTGATCGGTTTGGTCAGGAAGTCGTCGCCACCTTCGCTCATGGCGTCGAGTTGCTTGTCCAGGTCGTCTTCGGCGGACAGGTAGATGATCGGCACGCTGACATAGCGGTCATTGTGACGGATGACCTTGGCCAGTTCCGTGCCGGTGCAGGCCGGCATGTACATATCGAGGATGATCAGGTCGGGCTGGAAATCCGCCAGCTCGGCCATGGCCTGGATCGGCTCGATCAGCGTGCGGGTGATGATGCCGGCGCTGTTGAGCAGGCGCTCGGTGTGCAAGGCCTGGGCGCGGGAGTCATCGATGATCAGCACTTTGTAGGGGTCGTACTGGGCGACGCAGGTCAGCACTTCGATCTTTTCCAGCAGGCTCGAGGCTTCGAGGGTGCCGGTGAGGAATTCCTGCCCGCCGGCGCGTACCGCGGCCAGGCGTGTCGGGGTGTCGGTTTCCAGCAAACTGAAGAACAGCAGCGGCAACGGTTGTTCCAGGCCTTCCTGGGCTTCGGCGGCCAGTTTCAGGCCGGTGCCCGGGCCGCTGAAGTCCACGTCCATGACAATCGCCGCTGGCAGGCGCTCGACCATCGAGGCCCGGAACGCCGCGACACTGTCCAGCGCCTGGGCGCTGAGGCCGAAGAACTCCAATTGCTTGGCCAGGCGTTCGGCGCGGTCATGGTCCTGCAGCATCACGTAGATGGGTTTGCGCAGCGGCGGCAGGAAGGTTTGTTCGAGCTGGTCGCCGTGGCGCAGGCCGGTGCGAGACAAGCGCTGCATCAAACGGTTGATTTCGGTGATCAGGTGGCTGCTCAGGCGCCCGCGATTGGCGTCCACCGCTTGCAGCGACTGGCTGATGCCTTGGGCCAGCAGGGAATGCTCGGGCTGTTCGAAGCGCTCGGCAAAGCGCAGCAGGCGCAGATTGGCTTCGCTGAGCTCCGACAGGTCGGTGCTTGACCACTCACTGCGTTGCAGGCGCTGCCAAATCTCCAGGATCTGGCGAGCCTGATGAATTACCCGCTGGGCAAAGTGGTGCTTGAGGCGCTCACGGCTGGGGTCTTCTGGCTCGGTCATATCCTGACTACTAGTTAGGGTGCATGCTGAGGTCGACTGGTGGCTCTATGCTAGCACCTCTTTTCCTCCGCATGAGTGTCATACGTCAATATTCTGTCCTGTCGCCCAATTCAGTTTGTGACTGGACAGTCTAATAGGCCGATGGCAACGCTTCCTTTATAGTGCTGTTCGATTGCCCTGTCGCGCCCGGCATGATTGGCGCCGCATTATCGCGTTTCAAATCAGGCACGATGGCGTAGGGTTGTGGTCGAACCGAGAACTCAAGTGATTGAAGGAACATCGCCATGCTGGACTGGAAAAACCGCGCGGGCAGCGCGCCTGAACGCGCCGCCGAGCCGAAATCGGACACCCGCAGCTACCTGGGTGGGCTTTTTTTCAGCCGCGCACTGGCCACGCTGATCGGCCTTTACCTGCTGGTGACCATTGCCCTCGGCTGGTACTGGAGCCAGGAGCCTGCGTTGTTCCCCGTGCAGCAGAACGCCCAGGCCGCAGCCGAGAAGGATGGCCGGCAAATGGTGGTGGGCTACACCACGGTCGAGACGCTCAAGACCGTGGCCGGGACCCTGCTGACCAAGCAAGGCGGCTACATTTCCAACGACCGTTTCCCGCCAGGCCTGTGGATGGACAACATGCCGAGCTGGGAATACGGCGTGCTGGTGCAGGTTCGCGACCTGAGCCGCGCCCTGCGCAAGGACTTCGCCCGTTCCCAGTCCCAGTCCGCCGAGGACGCCGACCTGGCCAAGGCCGAGCCGCGCTTCAACTTCGACAACCGCAGTTGGGTGCTGCCTTCCAGCGAATCCGAATATCAGGAGGGCATCAACTCCCTGAGCCGCTACCAGGCCCGACTGTCCGATCCGAACCAGAAAAGCGCGCTGTTCTACGCCCGCGCCGATAACCTGAACAACTGGCTGGGAGACGTCGGCACGCGCCTGGGTTCGTTGTCCCAGCGCCTGTCGGCCAGCGTTGGCCGGGTCAAGCTCAATACCTCGCTGAAAACCGAAGTCACGGCCCCGGGCCAAGTGCCGCAGGTGGACGAAGAGGTGGTCGAGACCCCATGGCTGCAGATCGACAACGTGTTCTATGAAGCCCGCGGCCAGGCTTGGGCACTGTCGCACCTGCTGCGCGCCATCGAAGTGGACTTCGCCGATGTGCTGGCGAAAAAGAACGCCACGGTCAGCGTGCGGCAGATCATTCGTGAACTGGAAGCGTCCCAGGAACCGGTCTGGAGCCCGATGATTCTCAACGGCAGCGGCTTCGGTGTCCTGGCGAACCACTCGCTGGTCATGGCCAACTATATTTCCAGGGCCAACGCAGCAGTCATCGACTTGCGGCAACTGCTGAACCAGGGCTGATCCATGAGCGAAAGCCCCCGGGAGGTCGCTCACCGAGCGGCCTCGGATGCCGAGCTGATCGCGTGGGTCGACGAGCACGACAACCTGCTCGGTAGCCTGGTGCGTTCGCAGTTGCGCGAGCGCGGCCTGATCGGGCGTGGCACCTACATCATGCTGTTCAATTCGGCCGGTGAACTGTGTGTTCACCGGCGCACCCTGAGCAAGGCCATCTACCCGGGTTTCTGGGACGTGGCGGCGGGCGGCATGGTCCAGGCCGACGAGACCTACGCCGAGTCGGCCGCCCGTGAGCTGGCGGAAGAACTGGGCGTGAGCGGTGTTGAGCTGACTGCCCACGACCATTTTTATTTCGAAGACCCCGGCAGCCGCCTGTGGTGCTCGGCGTTCTCGGCGGTGTGGGACGGTCCGCTGGTCCTGCAGCCCGAAGAAGTCCTCGAAGCGCGTTTCCTGCCGCTTGAACAGGTGCTCGATGAAATCCAGCGCATGCCTTACTGCCCGGACTCCCTGGCAGCGCTTGAACGCTATTTGCGTGCCCAGGGTGGCGACGTCGCAAAGAAGCTATAAATTGGCGCTGATTGGCCCTTAGCAAGTCGGCTTTTTGCCGTTACACTGCGCGACTTTTCAAGCTGAACCGCGTCTGCGGTCCAGTAGCGCTGCCCCTGCCTGAGTGGGGTTTCGCGGTCGAGGCACGTTCTCCCCCCTCGACCAGTCTTTGTCCTCCCAAGAGGATTGCCGGTGGCCAAAAAAGCCGCATCCTTCGCCGCCCTGGGCGGCCTGGTATTTTCTACCGACGCCGGTCGTCATTGCCCTGATTGCCGTCAACCGGTGGATGCCTGCATCTGCAAACAGACCGCCATCCCTGCCGGTGACGGCATTGCCCGTGTGCGCCGTGAAAGCAAAGGTCGCGGCGGCAAGACGGTGACCACGATCACCGGCGTGCCGTTGGCCGAAGACGCGCTCAAGGAACTGGCCACCACATTGAAGAAACGTTGTGGCACCGGTGGTGCGTTGAAAGACGGCATCATCGAGATCCAGGGCGATCACGTCGAGCTGCTGCTGGCGGAACTGGTCAAGCACGGCTTCAAGGCAAAGAAATCCGGCGGCTAGCAGCTTCTGTGAAAACCACCCTCGGCTTGACCCGGACCCGACGTTCGAGGTCGCCCGCATGGTTTTCACAGAGCCTGTTCTGAACGGGTTTCTAAACTCATCGCTGGGAGCAGGGTCTACCTTGCTAACAGGCAATTCGTCATTTTCACTCTCTAGACTGCCCCAGCCTCCGACCGGATGGTGCATTTTGACTTCTTTATAGGGGACTTCGATGTCCGTACGACGCACACGCAAAGACGATGGCAGCCAATGGACCGTTGCGGACAGCCGCAGCGTTTACGGGATTCGCCATTGGGGGGCCGGGTATTTCGCGATCAATGAAGCCGGTCGCGTCGAAGTCCGTCCGAACGGTCCCGGCAGTTCGCCCATCGACCTGTTCGAGCAAGTCGACCAGTTGCGCCAGAGCGGCCTCTCGCTGCCTTTGCTGGTGCGCTTTCCCGACATCCTGCAAGACCGCGTGCGCCAGCTGACCGGTGCGTTCGACAGCAACATCGCGCGCCTTGAATACCAGAGCAAGTACACCGCGCTCTACCCGATCAAGGTCAACCAGCAGGAAGCGGTGATCGAGAACATCATCGCCACCCAGAACGTCTCCATCGGCCTGGAAGCCGGTTCCAAGCCGGAGCTGCTGGCGGTGCTGGCCCTCGCGCCGAAGGGCGGCACCATTGTCTGCAACGGCTACAAGGACCGCGAATTCATCCGCCTGGCGCTGATGGGCCAGAAGCTGGGCCACAACGTCTTTATCGTCATCGAGAAAGAGTCCGAAGTCGGCCTGGTGATCGAAGAGGCCGCAGTGCTCAAGGTCAAGCCACAGGTCGGCCTGCGCGTGCGCCTGTCGTCCCTGGCGTCGAGCAAGTGGGCCGATACCGGTGGCGAGAAATCCAAGTTCGGCCTGTCGGCCGCGCAACTGCTGTCGGTGGTCGAGCGCTTCCGCGCCGCTGGCCTGGACCAGGGCATTCGCCTGCTGCACTTCCATATGGGCTCGCAGATCGCCAACCTGGCGGACTACCAGCACGGCTTCAAGGAAGCGATCCGTTACTACGGCGAGCTGCGCAATCTCGGCCTGCCGGTGGATCACATCGACGTCGGCGGTGGTCTCGGCGTGGACTACGACGGCACGCACTCGCGCAACGCCAGTTCGATCAACTACGACATGGACGATTACGCCGGTGTCGTGGTCGGCATGCTCAAGGAGTTCTGCGATGCCCAGAGCCTGCCGCACCCGCACATCTTCTCGGAAAGCGGCCGCTCGCTGACCGCCCACCACGCGATGCTGGTGGTGCAGGTGACCGACGTCGAGAAGCACAACGACGACGTGCCGGTGATCGACAACAAGCAGGAACTGCCGGAAACCGTGCAATGGCTGGTTGACCTGCTGGGCCCGACCGATATCGAGATGGTCACCGAGACCTACTGGCGTGCCACGCACTACATGAGCGACGTGGCGACCCAATATGCCGACGGCAAGCTGACCCTGGCGGAAAAAGCCTTGGCCGAGCAGTGCTACTTTGCCGTGTGCCGTCGCCTGCACAACTCGTTGAAGGCCCGCCAGCGCTCGCACCGCCAGGTGCTGGATGAGCTCAATGACAAGCTGGCCGACAAATACATCTGCAACTTCTCGGTGTTCCAGAGCCTGCCGGACACCTGGGCCATCGGCCAGGTACTGCCGATCCTGCCGCTGCATCGCCTGGACGAAGAGCCGCTGCGCCGCGCCGTGCTGCAAGACCTGACCTGCGACTCCGACGGCAAGATCAAGCAATACGTCGACGAGCAGAGCATCGAGACCAGCCTGCCGGTTCACGCTCTCAATCCGGGTGAAGACTACCTGCTGGGGATCTTCCTGGTGGGTGCCTATCAGGAAATCCTCGGTGACATGCACAACCTGTTCGGCGACACCGACTCGGTGAACATCTACCAGAACGCCGATGGCAGCGTGTACCACGCCGGTATCGAAACCCACGACACCATCGAAGACATGCTGCGCTACGTGCACTTGTCGCCGGAGGAGTTGATGACTCACTACCGTGACAAGTGCGCCAGCGCCCGCATCAGCGCCGCCGAGCGCACCCAGTTCCTCGATGCGCTGCGCCTGGGGCTGACGCGTTCGTCGTACCTGTCTTCCTGATGGAGAGACCGCGCCAATAGCCGTTCCCTCAATGCCCACCGGGGCTGTCAGAAAACACACCGCACATCGCGGGTTTTTTCGGATAGTCCCGGAGGGCATTTTTGTTTACGTCACGGCTATTTCTTCCCACCGGTGCATTTAATCGGTGATGTCCTTATTTCGTGTAGTCCCTTTCCTAACCTGTACTTGGCCCCTCTACTCGGCCATGGCGGTCGGCGAGAATCCCCGACCGCCCCTCCTGTAGAGAAACGCCGATGTCCGATCCAGCCTGCGAGCCAGCATTTCGTCTGGAGATAGCCGGTCTGCCCGAGCCTGTTGACGTGGTGGCCTTCACGGGTAGCGAAGCCATTAGCGAGCCCTTTGTCTATGAAGTGGAACTCCTGTTGCACGATGCGAGCCTGGACTTGGCGAGCCTGCTGTATCGCAGTGTCTGGTTGAGTTTCGGGGCTCCAGGCCGGGGCATTCATGGGCAGCTCCATGAGTTGGTCCAACACCGTCATGGCGCCGGTTGCCGGGTGCGTATCGGGCCGAAGCTGGCCTGTCTGGCGCAGCGCTTCAGCCAGCGGGTGTTCAGTGCCCGCTCGGTGCCGCAGATCATTCGCCAGGTGCTCAAGGCCCATGGCATCAGCGGCCGCCGCCTGTGCCTGGACCTGAGCGGCGATTATCCACCGCAGGATTTCTGTACCCAGTATCGCGAGTCGGACCTGCAGTTCCTCCAGCGCGTGTGCGCCCGGGCGGGTATCCACTTTCATTTCGAACACACGCGGGACGGGCATTGCCTGGTGTTCGCCGATAACCCGCACAGTTTCCCCCCCGCCGGTAAGGCGGTCTACGTGGACGACGGGCCGGCTGCCGCAGTGCGGACCTTCAGCGTGCACACCGATGTGTCGGGGCAGCAGGTCGCCCAGGGGCGCAGCGAACTGACGAACCTGCGGGGTGGCCAGGTGCTGACGTTGACGGACCATCCGTTTGCCGGTTGGAACCGGCGCTGGCTGTTGACGAAGGTCGAGCATCGCGCCCAGGCGGGTGTGTATGGCAACCATTTCAAGGCCATTCCCCGGGGCGTGCTGTTCGTGCCGGACAACATCCCGGCCAAACCACGCATGGTGAGCCGGCAACGCGGCTGGGTCGTGGCGGTGGACGAGCCGTCGGAGTTGGGAGCGGGGCGCGTGGCGGTGGAGTTCGACTGGGTCTATCAGGGCGAAGGTTCCAGCCCCAGTCATTGCTGGCTGCCCTTGGCGCCGGAGCTGGCTGCCGGCGGGGCGGCCGCGCTGTGTGACGGCACCGAGGTGCTGGTGAGCTTTATCGAAGGTGATCCGGATCGGCCGCTGATCAGTGCATTTCTGGGCGAGCCTGCCTCGGCAGCGGTTGCCGATGAGTCATCTTCAGGCGAAACACTTGGGCGGTCGGTTGTCGATCCGGTGCTGTTGTCGGCGATGCGGGAGGCCGAGCCGCTGGTCTTGTTGTGCCTGTTGCCCGAAGGCGGGCCTTTCAGCCCCTGCGGCCAACCGCTGTGCACCTGCCGCATGCTCATGGGGCGCGGCGCGGGCGTTGCTCGATGAACGCGGTCGTGCCTGGATCAACGCCGCAGTGGTTGCTGCTGGACGTACCGAGTGCGCCTGAGGCGGTGCGGCTGGTGCACGCGCAGTTCGCCGAGGCCCGGCGTTTTGCCCTGTTCGAAGGCACCGAGTTGCATGGGCTTCGCGAGCACGGCCCGTTGTTGGTGGAGCTGCGCCAATCCCCCGCGCTGGTCAGCCTTTGTCACCTGGACCCGCGCGCCTGGCCGGGGTTGTTGTTGGCCAGCCCAAAGCCCGTCGGGCAACTGCTCACGCATCTGCGGCGCATGCTGACGGTGACACTGGGCCTGCATCACAAAGCCCTGTTGAATTACTACAACCCGCACACCGCCAGCTATTTCTTCGACGGTTGCGATTCCCATGAGCTCAGTTGCTGGCTGGGGCCGATCAGCCTGGCGCGCTGGTTCGGCGGCACGTGG
Source organism: Pseudomonas sp. Van50 (assembly GCF_055390755.1). NCBI lineage: Bacteria > Pseudomonadati > Pseudomonadota > Gammaproteobacteria > Pseudomonadales > Pseudomonadaceae > Pseudomonas > Pseudomonas sp. Van50. The sequence goes on from NZ_AP024343.1 coordinate 824,302, forward strand.
GCCGACCGGGCGATCGGCAGCCAGGGCTGGCAACAACTGTCCAACCCGGGACTGCCGGTGGCGGCGTTGGAGAAAGAACACGGCCTCAGCGACCGACAGCAGGGCCAGTTGCAACGATGCCTGTTGGAGCGCCACGCGTGGCAATGGTGCCGCTCCACCGGGCGTGATTACCGTCGGCTCTGGGAGGATTTGCAGCAGGGGCTGGCGTTGGGATTCTCCGAGCGGACGGTGCTCGATGACTGGCTGTGGTTGCGCCTGCAATACCCCGATGCCCGGCCCATCCCGGGGCCGGAGGGTGGTTCGCAGCGTGAGCGTCTCGAACACCTGCGGCGGCGGTGGCAGGGTCGCCAGGATTGAAGGTTATGGGGGCGGCGCGCCGAGCCAACGGTCGCGCCGCTGCAAGTGCCAGGCAAACGCACCGAGGGTCAGGCTGCGCAGGGCCATGAACAGCAGGAAGGTGATCCACAGTCCATGGTTGCCCAAGCCCAGCAGCATCCAGGCGATCGGCGACACGAGCAGGAGGGTCAAGAGCATGCCGTTGCGCATTTCCCGGGCACGGGTGGCACCGATGAACAGGCCGTCGAGCAAGTAGCTCCAGACCGCGATCAGCGGCAAGGTCGCCAGGTAGGGCAGGTAGTCGTAAGCGGTGGCGCGCACGTCGGGGATATCGGTTTGCATGTCGATGAACAAGTGGCCGGCGAGCAGGAACAGCAGGGCAAAGCCGAGGCTTGCAATCAGTGACCAACCGCCGGCCACCACCAGCGAGCGACGCAGGGCCAGGCGGTCGCGGGCGCCAATGGCATGGCCGCACAGGGCTTCCACGGCGTGGGCCAGGCCGTCCAGGGCATGGGCAGTCAGCAGCAGGCCGTTGAGCAGCAAGGCATTGGCCGCCACGGTGGCGTCCCCCAGGCGCGCGCCTTGCACCGTGATCAGGAAAAACACCGCTTGCAGTGCCAGGCTGCGAATGAAGATGTCCCGGTTCACCGCCAGTAGCGGACGCCAGTTCTGCCACACGCCCAGGGCCGCCCAGGCCATCTGCCCGGGCCAGGCCCGCAGTGTATTGCGAGCCAGGGCCAGGCCGACCAGCGCTCCGGTCCACTCGGCAATCACCGACGCCCGGGCCGAGCCGGTCACGCCCCAGTCCAGGCCGATCACGAACCAAAGATTCAGGGCGATGTTGACCAGGTTGGTCACCAACAGGATCGCCAACGGCGCCCGGGCATTCTGGGCGCCGAGGAACCAGCCCACCAGCGCATAGCTGGCCAGCGCCGCCGGTAAGCCGAAGAGCCGGGTGTGGAAGAAGTCGCGGGTCAACTGGTTGAGCTCGGCGGACGGCTGCATGAAATGCAACGCCACGTCGCTCAACGGCACGCCGACGGCACCGAGCAGCAGCGCCAGCCCCATCGCCAACAGCAGTCCTTGCAACAACACTTGTCGCAACGCCGCCCCGTCACCCCGCCCGGCGGCTTGGGCGGCGAACCCGGTGGTGCCCATGCGCAAGAAACCCATGGCCCACGCCAACACCGTATACAAACTCGCCCCGACCGCCACGGCGCCCAACTGATGGGCATGGGGCAAATGGCCGATGACGGTACTGTCCACCAACGCCACCAGCGGCACGGAGATGTTCGAGAGAATCATCGGCGCAGCCAGTGCCCAGACCCGGCGATGGGTCAGGCGGTCGCGCCAGTCGGTGATCAGGTTGGACATGCGGGCTCCTTGATGGAGCGCGATTGTAGCGGGTTCTTGGATTGATCGTGCCCGGTGCAGAGAGGGAGCACGCAGACCTCTAAAGTGACCTCGGGCTCATCGTGGCGAGGGAGCTTGCTCCCGCTCGGCTGCGAAGCAGTCGCAAGACCAGCCGATGTGGTCTGTCTGGAACATTGCTTCAGCTCATTTGGGGCGGCTTCGCCACCCAGCGGGAGCAAGCTCCCTCGCCACGGGTGGTGTCCGGTGTGAGCGCTAGGGTGGGGAGCGGTCCCAGTGTCAGTGAATGATCCAACTCAACAACCACAACCCCAGCACCAGCCAGATGATGCCCATGACGATCGAGGCCCGCATGAAGGCGCGGATGGCCGAGTACAGCAGCATCAGCCCGAGGATCAGCGCGATGATGCTGATGATCGAAGTGTCCATGCCCAAGGTGCGTGACAGCCCATCGACGAAGTTGCCGCCGGCGTTGGCCAGGATGTTGAAGAGGCCGCTGAGCAGGTCGACGATGAAACGGATTACCGAACCGAGCGCCTGGCCGAGCCATTCGAAAAAGCTTTCTACCTGCATATGTGCATCCTGATGGGAGGGAATCCGAACTGAGCCGTTGGCTCCTGATTGTAGGAGCTGTGGCGGCCGAGTTGGTTCGATTATGGGGCAAACCGTCGCTTCGTACCGAGACTCTTGCCTTCCCCGGTCATCCCCCTGAAGCTATGCGCATTCAGGAGAACCCGATGAACCTTGTTGAACTGACCGCACGCCTGCATGCCATTCGTGACCATAACGATTGGCGGCAATTCCACAGCCCGAAAAACCTCGCCATGGCCGCCAGTGTGGAAATGGCCGAACTGGTGGAGATTTTCCAGTGGCTGACCGAGGACCAGTCGCGCCAGTTGCCGGCGGACAAACTGGCCCACGCCGGGCAGGAAGTCGGTGACATCGTGTTGTACCTGTTGCTGCTTTGCAGCGAGCTGGGCCTGGACATGGACGCCGTGGTGCGCAGCAAGCTGGCCGACAGCGAACGGCGGTTCGGCCAATGAGCGACCGTCATTTCGATCAGCTCGCCACGCGCTTCGCGGAAAAAATCTACGGCGGGGCCAAGGGCGCCATCCGCCTGGCGGTGCTTCAGGCCGATCTGCTGGAAACCTTGCCGCAGCGTCCATTGCGTGTGCTGGACATCGGCGCTGGCCTGGGCCACATGTCGTTGTGGTTGGCCGAGCGCGGTCACCAAGTGACCCTGGCCGAGCCGGCCGAGCCCATGCTCGAAGGCGCCCGCCAGCGTTTTGCCGAGGCCGGCCAGCAGGCCACGTTCATCCAGGCACCGTGGCAGGACCTGCTCGGCCAACTGACCGAGCCTTACGACCTGGTGCTGTGTCACGCGGTGCTGGAATGGTTGGCCGAGCCCCACGCGATCCTGCCGGTGCTGCATCAACTGACGGCGCCTGGCGGTTGGCTGTCCCTGGCGTTCTACAACCGCGACGCGCTGGTCTATCGCAACCTGCTCAAGGGGCATTTCCGCAAGTTGCGCAAAAATGACATGGCCGGCGAAAAACAGAGCCTGACGCCGCAACAACCCCTTGATCCGCGAGATTTGGCGGCGCAACTTGAAGGCCTGTGGCAGGTCGAAAGCCAGAGTGGCGTGCGGGTTTTCCATGACTACATGCCGGTGGAGTTCCAGGGCCGCGTGGAACTTGCGCAGTTGCTGGAAATGGAACTGGCCCACCGTCGCCATCCGGCGTTTGCCGGGTTGGGACGTTATCTGCACTGGATCTGCCGTCCCCTCTGATCCGCAAGTGCAATTGGAGCGCGAAATGAAAGGTCGTTCAGGGTTGTTGGTGCTGTGCCTGGGGCTGGTGGCCTGCCAGGGCAGCAACCCCTATGTCGCCACCTCCAATCCGTTGCCGCCGGCGCCACCGGAGGCCGCCACGGTATTCGACCGCAGCGCCTACCCGGCGCCGCCCCGTGATTACGGGCGCTATCGCAGCTGGGCCTGGCGCGACGGGCGCCTGCCGCCGGGCACTGCCTGGGCGGATTCGGCCCAGGTGGCCGAAGCGGTGAGCAATGCCCTCGACCAGCGTGGCCTGCGGCCGCTGCATGACAACCGGCCCGCCGACCTGTTCGTCAGCGCCGACCTGCGCCTGGAGACCCGCGTGCGCCAGGTCCGGGATGATTATGATGCCGGCTATTACGGCGGCTATAACCGTTATGACCGCTACGGTCCGGGTTATGGCGTGTACCATCCGATGCCGATGGTGCGCACGTATCAGGAGCAAGTCGTGGTGGTCCGGGTGGACCTGTTCGATGCCCGCACCGGTCAGCCGGTGTGGAGCGCCAGCGCCGAGACGGGCCAGCGGGGCAGCCAGAGCGAACGCAGCGATGCCATTCGCGAGGCGGTGGAAAAAGCCATGTCGGCGTATCCCCCAAGTTGATTACGCAACGGAGAAAAACCATGTTTCGCCGTCTTGCTCTATTGGCCTTCACCCTGTTGCTGGGGGCTTGTGCTTCTAACCAGGTCAACCATGACTTCGACACCAGCCGTGACTTTGCGGCGTATCGCAGTTGGAGCTGGAAAGACCCGGCGCTGCAGTATCGCCCCGATGATCCACGCATCAAGAGCGACCTGACCGAACAGCGGATCCGCCAGGCGGTGGCCGATCAACTCGACCAGCGCGGCTTGCGCCCGGCTGTGGTGGGCGGGCGCGGCGATGTGCTGGTCCAGGCCTATTTGATCGTCGAGGACCGCCAGCAGCAGGTCACCACTCACTACGGCGGTGGTTGGGGTGGCCCGTGGAATGGCTACTGGGGTGGGCCGATGTACAACGAAACCCGCAACATCAGCTACAAAGTCGCCACCGTGCAGATCGACCTGCTCGACGGCAAGGACGGCAAGCTGGTGTGGCGTGGCAGTGATGAACAACTGCTCAGCAACTCCCCCAACCCGGCCGACCGCAACACCGCCGTGCGCGAGACGGTGGGGCGGATTCTGTCCAACTACCCGCCGCGCTGACCACGGCGAATTCAAGATGGGTGGAGGCTGAGCCACCACCATCGCGAGCAAGCTCGCTCCCACAGGGATTGGCGGTGGACATCGTCTCTATGAACACCCCGAAACAAACTGTGGGAGCGAGCTTGCTCGCGAAGACGGCGGCACATTCAACCTTGATGCAAGCTGACCCAGCCATCGCGAGCAAGCTCGCTCCCACAGGGATTGGCGGTGGACATCGTCTCTATGAACACCCCGAAACAAACTGTGGGAGCGAGCTTGCTCGCGAAGACGGCGGCACATTCAACCTTGATGCAAGCTGACCCAGCCATCGCGAGCAGGCTCGCTCCCACAGGGGGTGGCGGTGAATGCCATCGACCTGCTCAGGTTGCCGGCCGCCACTCTCCCACCATATGTTCCAGCGCCCCGGTCCCCACCAGTTGCAGTTGCCCACTGGAGCCCGCCGCGCTGGACAGCAGGGTCACTTCGCTGGGCAGGCGCACCGGTTTCCTGAAGGTCACCTCGATCTCGATGTTGGCCTCGGGCAGGTGGTCATCCAGCGCCGCCAGGGTCCTGGCCTTGTTCCACAAGCCATGGGCGATGGCGGTGGGGAAGCCGAACAGCCTGGCGCTGATACCGCTCAGGTGAATCGGGTTGTAGTCGCCGGAAACCTTGGCGTATTGCCGGCCGATGTCAGCCGGTGCGGTCCAGCGCGCGACTTCAATCAATGGCAGGCTGGCCTGAGGGGATTCGTCCACGAGCGCGCCGTCAAGCTGGACGCCTTTGCACAGCATCTGGCTCCGGGCCTCCCACAAGGGCCCCAACTGATCATCGAGGCCGGTCACCAGGTCGAATACCGCGCCTTTGGGGTGGGCTTGCAGGTTCTCGACATGGACGCTGGCCCGCACCTGGCCGACCCCGCCCATGGGCCGCATTACGCGAATGCGGTTGCTCAAGTGGATCAGCCCCAATAGCGGAAAGGGAAAGTCCCGCCCCGTGAGCAATTGCATCTGCAGGGCAAACGCCAGGACGTGGGGATAAGTCGGCGGCAGCAGTCCGTTATCGACGAAACCGCACACTTTGCGATAGGCCGCCAGCCGTTGCGGGTCGACCTGAAGCACTTGGCGCAGGCCTTCCTCGGGCAAGGTCGTTCCGGTGACCTTGCGCCGCGTCGCCGCTTTTGAATAGAGCCCGGACATGGATGGCGGGCTGCTGACCTCATGCCATTGGATCGTCATGGTCATGCTCCCAAAAGGCTTTGCCCGCATACCCGCAGGGCCTGCCCGGTCACGGCGCCCGTGCCCGGCTGCGCGAGCCAGGCCACGGCTTCGGCGACATCTTGAGGCAAGCCGCCCTGGCCGAGGGAACTCATGCGCCGCCCGGCCTCGCGCAAGGCGAAGGGGATCTCGGCGGTCATGCGGGTTTCAATGAACCCCGGCGCCACGGCGTTGATGCTGATGCCCCGAGATTGCAGCAGCGGCGCCCAGGCCTGGGCCAGGCCGATTAGCCCGGCCTTGCTCGCCGCATAGTTGGTCTGCCCACGGTTGCCGGCAATGCCGCTGATGGAGGCCAGCAGAACGACCCGGCCATTGTCGCGCAGAGTGCCGCTGTCGAGCAGGGCCTTGGTCAGCACTTGCGGGGCGTTGAGGTTGACGGCCAACACGGCGTCCCAGAATTCCGGAGTCATATTGGCGAGGGTCTTGTCCCGGGTGATGCCGGCGTTGTGCACCACGATGTCGACGCCGTCGGGCAGGTGCTCGATCAACTGGGCGGCGGCATCTTCGGCGCAGATATCCAGCGTGACGCTGCGCCCGCTCAAGCGCGCCGCCAGGGCGTCGAGGTCGGTCTTGGCCTGGGGGACGTCGAGCAGGATCACGTCGGCGCCATCGCGGGCCAGGGTTTCGGCGATAGAGGCGCCGATCCCGCGGGCCGCGCCAGTGACCAGCGCCTTGAGCCCCGTAAGCGGTCGGGTCCAGTCATGGACCTGGGTGCCACAGGCGTCGAGGCGAATGACCTGCCCGGAAATGAAGGCACTCTTGGGCGACAGGAAAAACCGCAGCGCACCTTCCAACTGCGCTTCGGCACCGTCGCCGACATACAGCAGTTGCAGCGTCCCGCCGTGGCGCAGCTCTTTGGCCAGGGAACGGCTGAAACCTTCCAACGCCCGCTGGGCACTGGCGGCGAACGGATCGCCAAGGCTTTGCGGCGCGCGCCCGAGGATGACGACATGGGCGCTGTGGTCGAGGTTCTTCATCAGCGGCTGGAAAAACTCCCGCAACTGCTTGAGCTGGTCGGTCTGCACCAAATGGCTGGCGTCGTACACCACTGCCTTGATTTTCGGTCCGTGGCCGGGGATCCACTCGGTGGCCACGGTCGGTTCGCCGCCGTAGATGAAAATGGTGTCGGTCAGGCGCTTGGCGAACGTGCCGATCTGTTCGGTCAACGGCCCGCCGCCCAGCAGCAGGGCGCCTTCGATCGGCCGTAGCCGCCCGGCCTGCCAGCGTTCCAGGCGTACCGGCGATGGCAGGCCGAGGGACCCGACCATGCGCCGGCCAATGGGCGAATTGGCGAAGTCGATATAACGGTCAGACATGGAACACACTCCGGCTGATGAGGTTCCAAGTGTGGACCATGATTGGCAATCAGTCGTTCGATCGGCGAGATAAAGCCTAAGCTTGAGCGGGAGCGCGTTGTCCAGGGCACCGAACCCCTGTGGGAGCAAAGCTTGCTCGCGATGAACGATGACGCGACCTACCTGAAAAACGCGGTGTCTGCATCGCGAGCAAGCTTTGCTCCCACAGGGGGCGGTTGAGTTTTCTTAGTGCATCAGACCTACAGGGGAGTTCTTCATGACACAACTACGCCGCGTCGCGATCATCGGTGGTAACCGCATTCCCTTCGCCCGCTCCAACGGGCCCTATGCCACCGCCAGCAACCAGGCGATGTTGACGGCCGCCCTCGAGGGGCTGATCGAACGCTACAACCTGCATGGCTTGCACATCGGCGAAGTGGCTGCCGGGGCGGTGCTCAAGCACTCCCGGGATACGAACCTGACCCGCGAATGCGTGCTCGGTTCGCGGCTGTCACCGATGACGCCTGCCTATGACGTACAGCAGGCCTGTGGCACCGGGCTGGAGACGGTGCTGCTGGTGGCCAACAAGATCGCCCTGGGCCAGATCGACAGCGCCATTGCCGGCGGCGTCGACACCACGTCGGATGCGCCAATCGCGGTCAATGAAGGGTTGCGCAGGATCTTGCTGCAAGCCAATCGCGCCAAGACCACCGCTGAGAAAATCAAAGTATTCCTGCAATTGCGCCCCCAGCACCTGATGCCGGACTTGCCGCGTATCAACGAACCGCGCACCGGCCTGAGCATGGGCGAGCACTGTGAATTGATGGCCCAGACCTGGCAGATCCCCCGGGAGGCCCAAGACCAGTTGGCCCTGGAAAGCCATCAGAAAATGGCCGCGTCCTACGCCGAAGGTTGGCAGAACGACTTGATGACCCCGTTTCTCGGCCTGACCCGGGACAACAACCTGCGCCCGGACCTGACCCTGGAGAAACTCGCCTCCCTCAAGCCGGCCTTCGAAAAAAGTGCCAAGGGCACGATGACGGCGGGCAACTCCACGCCACTGACCGACGGCGCCTCGTTGGTGCTGCTGGGCAGCGAAGAATGGGCCAAGGCCCGGGGCCTGCCGATCCTGGCATACCTGCGCGACGGTGAAACGGCAGCGGTGGATTTCGTCAATGGCGCCGAAGGGTTGCTGATGGCCCCGGTCTACGCCGTGCCGCGGTTGCTGGCGCGCAACGGCCTGACCTTGCAGGACTTCGATTACTTCGAGATCCACGAAGCGTTCGCCGCCCAAGTGTTGTGCACGCTGAAGGCCTGGGAAGACCCGGACTATTGCAAGACCCGCCTGGGCCTCGACGCGCCGCTGGGGTCCATTGACCGCGGTCGGTTGAACGTGAAGGGCAGTTCCCTGGCCGCCGGGCATCCGTTTGCCGCCACGGGCGGGCGCATTGTCGCCAACCTCGCCAAGTTGCTGGATGCCGCCGGGCGAGGTCGCGGGTTGATTTCCATCTGCGCCGCCGCCGGCCAGGGTGTGACGGCGATTATCGAGCGTTGACGAGGGCGCCCTCCTGGCGAGACGCCAGTGCCTTGTGCTGGCTGGCGTAGCGCTCGGCCAGGATCGAGCAGACGATCAACTGCAGCGGGTGGTAGATCATGATCGGCAACAGAATCAGCCCCAGGCCGGGATGGTTGCCGAAAATCAACGCCGCCATCGGCACCCCGGCGGCGAGGGATTTCTTGCTGGCGCAGAACACCGCGGCGACTTCATCGGCGTTGTTGAATTTCAGGGCGCGGGCGGTGCGGGTGGTCGCCCACAGGATGATTGCCAGCAGCACGGCACTGCCCACCACTGCGCTGAGCAACACGCCGTTGCCTTGCTGGCGCCAGATGCCGGACACCATGGAGTTGCAGAAGGCCGCGTAGACCAGCAGCAGGATCACCAGCTTGTCGATGACGCTGGTGTAGCGTTTGTACCGACCGAAAAAGTCGGCCAGCCAACGTCGCAGGAACTGCCCCAGCACCAGCGGCAGCAGCAACATCATGCACAGGTCAAGCAAGGTTGAACCCAGGTCGATGCCACCGGCGCCGCTGCCGACCACGAAACTGACCAGCAACGGTGTCAGGAAAATGCCCAGCACGCTGGACAGGCTCGCGTTGAGAATCGCCGCCGGCACGTTACCTTTTGCACTGCCAGTCAGGGCCACCGAGGAAGAAATCGTCGAGGGCAGGGCGCACAGGTAGAAGAACCCCAGCATCAGCAGCGCCGGCACATGGCTGCCCAGCAGCCAGTTGCTGAGCAGCCAGAGCAACGGAAATACGCCAAAGGTGAAAGCCTGCACCATCACGTGCAGCCGGATGTTCTTCAGGCCGTGGCGGATCTGCTCGCCGGACAGGTTGACCCCGTGCAGGAAGAACACCACGAAGATGCCGATGTTGACCACCCATTCGGCATGCATGGCACCGCCCGTGGCACCGAAGGTGGGAAAGAAGTACGCCAGCAGCGTGGCGAGCACCATGCCGCACAGGAACCAGTCGGTCATCATGCGTTTGAGGTGTCTGAAGATATGCATAGGGCACCGCATGTTGTAAGAAAAGTCGACTTAGCCTAACGTCGTCCTCATCAGTCGTCTTGCGACATAAGGCCAATCAATGCCGCCTAACGGACACCAGCAGCTGGAACGACGTATCCCCGACCTGGCGCAATTGCCGAGGCCGCTGTATGCCCGCGTCGAAAGCTTGAACGCCGGTTCCTGGACGCAAGCCCATCGTCATGACTGGGTGCAATTTTCCTACGCCATCAGCGGCGTTCTCGGCGTACACACCGCCGCCGGCAGTTTCTTCGCCCCGCCACAACGGGGCATCTGGATCCCGGCCGACCTGGAACATCAGGTGGTGACCTCCACCCGGGCGGAAATGCGCAGCCTGTATGTCCATCGTCACGCCTGCCCCTGGGCCGATGAGCGCTGTCGGGTGCTGGAAGTCACGCCACTGGCCCGTGAGTTGATCAAGGTGTTTTGCCAGTTGCCGGTCGATTATCCCCAAGGCGATACCCAGGAAGAACGGCTGGTGCAGGTGTTGCTGGACCAGTTGGCGACGTTGCCGGAAGTGGGATTTTCCCTGCCGCTGCCGCGACATGCCCGCTTGCTGGCGCTGTGTAACGAATTGATCGAACAGCCTGAACAGAACGTCACCTTGCAAGCCTGGTCTGAACGTCTGGGCACGTCGGAAAAAACCCTGATGCGTCTGTTCCAGCGTGAGACCGGCCTGAGCTTTCGTGCCTGGCGCCAGCGCATGCGCTTGTTATCGTCCCTGGGCTCCTTGGAGAAAGGGGACAGCGTCACCAGCGCCGCGTTGTCGTGTGGGTATGATTCAACGTCCGCATTCATTGCCGCGTTCAAGGGGATGTTCGGGTATACACCGGGGGAGTTGTTCAAGCATTGAGCCGGCGCACTTGCCTACGGCTGGCGGTGGACATGACTGTCAGCTCTTGTCGCAAATACCTGGGTATTGAGTTGCCAACGCCAGCGCCGGTCTCGGCTATGATTCGACGCCGTCGATTGATCCGGCACATTGTGTGCATCACAGGTTCATAGGTCGGCAACCCCTCCCCGTGGAGGATGGATTGCCGTATAACGACTGTCATTCGCGTGTTTGGTAATAAAGGACCCACAATAAAAGCTGATGAAGACTCCAAAACGCATTGAACCCCTGATCGAGGACGGTCTGGTCGACGAGGTGCTGCGCCCACTCATGAGTGGTAAAGAAGCAGCTGTTTATGTGGTGCGCTGCGGCAACGAGCTACGTTGCGCGAAGGTCTACAAGGAGGCGAACAAGCGAAGTTTTCGTCAGGCGGCCGAGTATCAGGAAGGCCGCAAGGTGCGCAACAGCCGTCAGGCCCGGGCCATGGCCAAGGGCTCGAAGTTCGGGCGCAAGGAAACCGAGGACGCCTGGCAGAATGCCGAAGTGGCGGCATTGTTCCGCCTGGCAAGCGCGGGTGTGCGCGTGCCCAAGCCGTACGACTTCCTTGAAGGCGTGCTGCTGATGGAGCTGGTGGCCGACGAGTACGGCGATGCGGCGCCGCGCCTGAACGATGTGGTGCTGGAGCCGGACCAGGCCCGTGAGTATCACGCCTATCTGATTTCCCAGATCGTGTTGATGCTGTGTACCGGCCTGGTGCACGGTGACCTGTCGGAGTTCAACGTGCTGCTGACGCCGACGGGGCCGGTGATCATTGACCTGCCGCAAGCCGTGGATGCGGCGGGTAACAACCATGCCTTCAGCATGCTGGAGCGGGACGTGGGCAACATGGCGTCCTACTTCGGCCGGTTTGCCCCGGAACTCAAGCGCACCAAGTACGCGAAGGAAATGTGGGCGCTGTACGAAGCGGGCACCCTGCACCCGGCCAGCGTGCTGACCGGCGAGTTCGACGAGCCGGAAGAACTGGCGGATGTCGGCGGGATCATGCGTGAAATCGAGGCCGCCCGCCTGGATGAAGAACGCCGTCAGGCCGTTCGCGCCGCCGACGATGCCCCACCCGGCAAGACCGAAGAACCGCCACCGCCGTGGATGCAATGATCGGCTGAACAGAAACCCGGCCTATGGCCGGGTTTTTTGTGGGCACTGCAAAATCCTCTATCCACCGCAGGCCTCCTGTGTGGGAGCGAGCTTGCTCGCGATAGCGGTGGGGCCGCTTGCATCGATGTTGAATGTGCCGCCGTCATCGCGAGCAAGCTCGCTCCCACCGTTTTGCTTCGGCTGTTTACAGCATTGATGTCCACCGCCGGTCTTTGTGGGCATCAACTCTTGCAGCACCCCGACGCCAGCTCCTTGAGGATCGGGCAATCCGGACGGTGGTCGCCGTGGCAGTGCTCTACCAGGTCTTGCAAGGTGTCGCGCAGTTCGGCCAGTTCGCGGATTTTCTGGTTCAGCTCATCGATGTGTTGCCGGGCGAGGGCCTTGACGTCGGCGCTGGCGCGTTGGCGGTCTTGCCAGAGAGTGAGCAATTTGCCGACCTCTTCCAGGGAAAACCCCAAGTCGCGGGAGCGCTTGATGAACGCCAGGGTGTGCAGGTCATCGGCGCCGTAGACCCGGTAGCCGCTGTCGGTGCGATGGGCGGCCTTGAGCAGGCCGATGGATTCGTAATAGCGGATCATCTTCGCGCTCAGGCCGCTCTGGCGGGCCGCTTGGCCGATGTTCATCGCTTGTCCTCCAACTGCTTGGGTGTCCAGAACTTCAACAGTAACGCATTGCTCACCACGCTGACGCTCGACAGGGCCATGGCCGCGCCGGCCAGCACCGGGTTGAGCAAGCCGAACGCCGCCAGGGGGATGCCGATCAAGTTATAGACGAACGCCCAGAACAGGTTCTGGCGGATCTTGGCGTAGGTCTTGCGGCTGATGTCCAGCGCCGCCGGTACCAGTCGCGGATCGCCACGCATGAGGGTGATGCCCGCGGCATGCATCGCCACGTCGGTGCCACCGCCCATGGCGATGCCAATGTCGGCGGCGGCCAGGGCCGGGGCGTCGTTGATGCCGTCGCCGACCATCGCCACCACCGAGTGGCGCTTCAATTGTTGGACGATGGCGGATTTATCCGCTGGCAGTACCTCGGCATGGACATTGGAAATCTCCAGCGCCTGGGCCACCACCCGGGCGCTGCCTTGGTTGTCGCCGGTGAGCAGATGGCTGGCGATGTGCTGTTCATTCAAGGCCTGTACGGCGGCGAGAGCGCCGGGCTTGAGGGTGTCACCGAAGGCGAACAGGCCCAGCACCCGCGGCGTCGCGCCTTGTTCGAGCAGCCAGGACAACGTACGGCCTTCGGCTTCCCAAGCCTGTGCGGATTCGGCCAGCGCGCCGGGGTTCAGGCCCAGTTCGTCCAGCAGACGGCGATTGCCCAGGGCCAGGCGTTGCCCGGCGAGGCTGCCGGCAATGCCGCGTCCGGCCAGGGACTGGCTGTCGCTGACATCCGGCACATCCAGGCCGCGCTCGGTGCAGGCGTCCAGTACGGCTTTGGCGAGCGGGTGTTCGCTGCCGCGCTGCAGTGCGCCGGCCATTTTCAGCAGCGCGTCTTCATCACCGTCCAGGGCGGTCAAGTGGGCGATACGCGGGGTGCCGGAGGTCAGGGTGCCGGTCTTGTCGAACACCACGGTCGTGACTTCATGGGCGCGTTCCAGGGCTTCGGCATCCTTGATCAGAATCCCGTGGCGCGCCGCCACGCCGGTGCCAGCCATGATCGCCGTGGGCGTCGCCAGGCCCAGGGCGCAGGGGCAGGCGATCACCAGCACGGCGACGGCGTTGATCAGCGCGGTTTCCAGTGGCGCACCGTACAGCCACCAACCGATGAGCGTCGCCAGGGCCAGTACCAGCACCACCGGTACGAAGACCTGGCTGACTTTATCCACCAGTTTCTGGATCGGTGCCTTGGCGGCCTGGGCGTCTTCCACCAGGCGAATGATGCGCGCCAGGACGGTTTCGGTGCCCAGGGCTTGCGTGCGGACCAGCAACCGGCCTTCGCCATTGATGGCGCCGCCGGTGACCTTGTCCCCGGGCTGCTTGGGCACCGGCAGGCTTTCGCCGCTGATCAGCGCTTCGTCGGCGTGGCTCTGGCCTTCCAGCACTTCGCCGTCCACCGGGAAGCGTTCGCCGGGCTTGACCAGCACCAGGTCATTCAAGCGCAGGGCGCTGATGGCAACGTCCCGCTCCTGGCCATCGATCACCTGGATCGCCCGTTCCGGGCGCAAGGCTTCGAGGGCGCGGATGGCGCTGGCGGTCTGGCGCTTGGCGCGGCTTTCCAGGTATTTACCGAGCAACACCAGGGCGATCACGACGGCCGAAGCCTCGAAATACAGGTGCGGCATGCTGCCGGGACCGGCGATCGCCCATTCATACAGGCTCAAGCCGTAGCCAGCGCTGGTGCCCAGGGCCACCAGCAGGTCCATGTTTCCGGCACCGGCCCGCACGGCCTTGAAGGCGGCGACGTAGAAACGCGCACCGAAGATGAACTGCACCGGCGTCGCCAGGGCGAACTGCACCCAGGCCGGGAGCATCCAATGCACACCGAATGGCTGTAGCACCATGGGCAGTACCAACGGCACTGACAACAGAATCGCTAGCACCAGGGCCAGGCGTTCACGGTTCAGACGGTTGTTCTGCGTGTCGGCGACCTGCTCGGCCTGCCAGACCGTGGCGTCATAGCCGGCGCGCTTGACCGCATCGATCAGGGTTTGCGCATCCACCTGGCCGAGCAGTTCGAGGTGAGCCCGCTCGTTGGCCAGGTTGACACTGACGCTGTTCACACCGTCGACCTTGCCCAAGGCCCGTTCGACCCGGCCGACACAGGAGGCGCAGGTCATGCCTTCGATGTTCAGTTCCAGGGTGTGCACGGGAACGCTATAGCCTGCCTGTTCGACGGCCTGCTTCAAGGCCGGCAGGCTGCCTTCGGGGGCCTGGACACGTGCCAGTTCCGTCGCCAGGTTGACGCTGACGGCGCTGGCACCGGCGACTTTGCTCAAGGCTCGCTCGACCCGCCCGGCGCAGCTGGCGCAGGTCATGCCGGCAATGGGTAGATCGAATGTGGTGGATTCGGACATCGGTCACGCTCCCTGTAGTGAATGACTACAGGATCAACCTTGCCATGCTGGCAAGGTCAAGCGCCAATCCAAAAAGGGTTGCCGCTCCCTGATATGGGATCTGGCTCTGTGGGAGCAAGGCTTGCCCGCGATGAAAGCACTGCAGTCTCTTGAGTGACCGAGCAAGCTTTGCTCCCACAAAGCTTGCCCACCGGGGCAAGTGGCGTGTCAGTAACCGAGCCCAGCCTGCTTGAGGTACATACCTTGTTCATTCATGGCGATGCGGAACTTCAAGATGTCACCGGCCTTGAGGGTGATGTTCTGCGACCCTGGCGCGAGCATGCCCGGGTTGCAACCCGGCGCCTGTCCCGGCAGCAATTTCAGGCGCAAGGAAAACTGGCCCGGCGGCAGGTTGAACGAGGTGCTCTGCTCCTGGAACAGCCTGGCCGAGAGTTGATCCTGGATGTAGATGCCGATTTCGCAACTGGTCGCCACTTCCAGGCGCTCACGGGAAATGATCAACACGCCATAGTCTTCGCCGACGGCCGAGGCCTGGGGCGCCATCGCTGAAAAACCGAGCATGCAAAACAGGCTGAACGCTGACCAGCGCATGGCTGAACCTCCGGTGTGAAATCCTTGATGTGTGCAGCTTGGCTGAGGGCGACGCCGATTGCCAGCCCGGCAGTTTTTGTCAGAACTTGACCTTGCCATGATGGCAAGCTTGAGACTGGCGGCAACCTCAATCCCAAGGAGTCATCTCATGCAAACATTCAATGTTCAGGGCATGTCCTGCGGTCACTGCGTCAAGGCCATCACCCAGGCTGTCCAGGCCAAGGATCCGGCGGCGGACGTGCAAGTCGACCTGGGTGCCAAGACCGTCCGGGTCCAGAGCTCATTGGCGGCCGATGCCGTGCTCGCGGTCATCAAGGAAGAAGGCTATGAGGTCAGCCCCGCCTGAAGTTTTTTAATCGTTAGCGACCTATCGGAATGTTCAAGAGCGCCCGGCACGGCTAGACTGTCGGGCTGTCGAACGACGCCTGAGCTGGACGCCCGATGAACTTTCGCACCATTCTGATTCTTGGCGCCTTGAGCGCTTTCGGTCCCTTGGCGATCGACTTCTACCTGCCCGCCTTTCCGGCGATGGCCACCGCCTTCGGTACTGACGAAAAACACATCCAGTTGACCCTGGCGGCCTATTTCCTCGGCTTGTCCATCGGGCAACTGGCCTATGGGCCGGTGGCGGATCGCTTCGGGCGGCGCATCCCGCTGCTGACGGGCGTCGGCTTGTTCACCCTGGCGTCCCTGGCCTGCGCCTATGCGCCGAACCTCGAATGGCTGATCGGTGCCCGCTTCGTCCAGGCCTTGGGCGGATGCGCCGGGATGGTGATTTCCCGGGCGGTGGTCAGCGACAAATGCGACGCGGTGGGTTCGGCCAAGGTGTTTTCGCAACTGATGCTGGTGATGGGCCTGGCGCCGATTCTCGCGCCGATGCTCGGTGGGTTGTTGGTGAACCTGCATGGCTGGCAATCGATCTTCATTGCCCTGACCGTGTTCAGTGCGCTGGCGTCGACGGCCGTGGCCCTGTGGCTGCCGGAAAGCCTGCCGGATCATGTCCCTCGACAACCCTTGTCGGGCGCCTTGCGCCAGTACGGTCGGTTATTGACCGATTCCGTCTACCTCGGCCATGCGCTGACGGGGGGCATCGCTATCGCCGGGATGTTTGCCTACATCGCCGGTTCGCCTTTCGTCTTCATCAAGCTCTATGGTGTACCGGCTGAACATTTCGGTTGGCTGTTCGGCACCAACGCGGCGGGCTTCATCCTGGTCGCCCAGGTCAACGCCCGGCTGCTGTCCAAGCGCGGCCCGGCGTTCCTGCTGAGCCGCGCGGTATGGGTCTACCTGGGCGCGGGGCTGAGCCTGCTGGCCGTCAGTTCATTGCAACCTGCGCAGTTGTGGCCGCTGCTGGTTCCGCTGTTCATCTGCATCGCCAGCCTGGGTTGCATCCTGCCCAATGCCTCGGCCTGCGCCATGAACGGGCAGGGCGCCCGGGCCGGCAGTGCTTCGGCGATGCTGGGATGCCTGCAGTTTTCCGTTGCCGCCGGGGCAGCCGCGTTGGTGGCGGCGCTGCATAACGGCACCGCCGTGCCAATGGCGCTGGTCATCAGCCTTTGCGGGCTGTTGGTGGTGGGCGCAGCGATGCTGACTCGTCGCCTGCAAAATGCCCGGGCATTGGCCCAGGCCAGTCGCGAGGGCTGACTCAGCCGGCTGCGCGCTGCTGCTGTTCGGGGAAATGATGGGGCGCGAGGATCCGCGCCTGCAAGGTTGTGGCGAAAGCCTGGGCTTCGGCCTCGGTACGGAAGGTGACGACGTGCCGGTCAAGACGCACTTGCCATTGGTTTTTTGCCACTTCTTTTATCAGGATCTTCATTGCTGACCTCCTCACGAAAAGATTACGTTGCAAAGGCCTCGAGTGTAGACCCGAATACGATCGGAGTTGTGACAACGGTCAATTCTCGGACTGACGGCATGGGTTTTGTGGGAGCAAAGCTTGCTCGCGAGAAAGGGTGACGCGGTTTTATAGAGAACCGCGGCGCCTCCATCGCGAGCAAGCTGGGCTCCCACAAGCGCCAGGCCATCATGGTGTCTGTCTTGGGTCAGAAGCCTTCAAGCACAATCTTGCCCTTGGACTGGCCGCTTTCCAGCAAGGCATGGGCCCGGCGCAGGTTCTCGGCGTTGATGGTGCCGAAATGCTCGCCCACCGTGGTCTTCAGTGTACCGGCGTCGATCAGCGCGGCCACGCGGTTGAGCAGTTTGTGTTGTTCAAGCATGTCGGCCGTTTCGAACAGCGAGCGGGTGTACATGAATTCCCAATGCAACGACAGGCTCTTGCGCTTGAGCTTGGTCACGTCCAGCGCCTTGGGATCGTCGATCAGCGCCAGTTTGCCCTGGGGGGCGAGGGCTTCGACCAGTTGGTCCAGGTGCTGGTCGGTCTGGGTCAGGCTGGCGACGTGAGTCACCTGGGGCTGGCCTGCTTCCTTCAATGCTTCGCTCAAGGGGCGGCTGTGGTCGATCACCAGGTCGGCACCCAGGTTGCGCACCCATTCCTGGGTTTGCGCACGGGACGCGGTGCCAATCACTTTCAGCCCGGTGAGTTGACTGGCCAGTTGCGTCAGGATCGATCCCACGCCGCCCGCGGCGCCGACGATCAACAGGCTCTGGCCCTGATTGTCCTGGCCTTCCTGGATGTGCAGGCGCTCGAACAACAATTCCCAGGCGGTGATGGCCGTCAGTGGCAGCGCCGCCGCGTCGGCGAAACCGAGGGTCTTGGGCATGTGGCCGACAATGCGTTCATCCACTACGTGCAATTCGCTGTTGCCACCGGCCCGGGCGATGGAACCGGCGTAGAACACCTTGTCCCCGGCCTTGAACAGCGTGACCTCGCTGCCCACCGCCTTGACCACGCCGGCCACGTCCCAGCCCAGCACCTTGGCGACGCCATCTTCGGGCTGGACGTTCTGGCGGACCTTGGTGTCCACCGGGTTGACCGAAATGGCCTTGACCTCCACCAGCAGGTCCCGGGGACCGGCGACGGGTTCCGGCAGCTCGATGTCCTGGAGCGATAGTGGGTCGGTGATGGGTAGCGAGTGGTAGTAGGCAATGGCTTTCATGAAGCGGCTCCGTGAGGTGAGTTTCGATGAAGTCCATGTTTAGCTATTTATAGTCGAGATAAAACCAGCTAAAACAACAGGCTCTTTCAATACTTTTTTGATAATGGGCGCGTGATGCTTCGCTTCGATGACTTGCAATTGTTTGTCCGGGCAGCGGACCTGGGCAGTCTTTCGGCCGCCGCCAGGGTCATGGACCTGTCGGCGGCGGTGGCCAGTGCCGCGTTGAAACGGATCGAGCAGCACCTCGGCGCCCGGCTGTTGGCCCGCTCTACCCGCAGCTTGCGCCTGACGGCCGAAGGCGAGGGTTTTCTCGAATATGCCCGGGCCGCACTGAGCAGCCTTGACGAAGGCCGGCGCTTGTTGACCAGCGGCCAGGACCAGGTCAGCGGGGTGTTGCAGTTGTCCGCGCCGTCGGACCTGGGACGCAACCTGCTGTTGCCCTGGCTGGATGCGTTCCAGCGCGAGCACCCCGGGCTGACGGTGCGACTGCTACTGGGCGATCGCATCGCCGACCTGTTCAAGCAGCCGGTGGACATCGCCCTGCGTTATGGCGAGCCGGAAGATTCGAGCCTGGTGGCTTTGCCTGTCGCCCCGGACAACCATCGAGTGCTGTGCGCATCGCCGGATTATCTGGCTCGCCAGGGCGAACCTCATCAACTGGAACAACTGGCCCAACACAATTGCCTGTTGTACATGCTGGGCAGCCGGGTCCATGACCGCTGGGCTTTTCATGACGGCAAGCGGGAGGTGAGCCTCACCGTCAGTGGCGACCGTTTCAGTGACGACGCCGACGTGGTGCGCCGCTGGGCGGTGGCGGGGGCCGGGATCGCCTATAAGTCGTGGCTGGATGTGTCCACCGACGTGCTGGCCGGGCGCTTGAAAATCCTCTTGCCGCACCTGCAATGCGAACGCGCGCCCCTCAATCTGCTGTGTGCCCACCGGGCGCAATTGAGCAAACCCATCAATCTTCTGCGGGACATGCTCCAGGCTCGCTGCGGTGAGTTGACGACTCGATTTCCACTCCCAACGGGGGCCGGCCATTAGTCGCGCGCAAATAGAGACTTTTCCCTCATGAACAATCGCCTCCAAAGGTTTCCGGAGGACAGGAAAGCTCGATTGTCGCGCTTATACTAACGACCGCCTGCGCCAGAGCAGTAGACGAATGATTCAACAGGGAGTGAATACATGGAACATGCACCTTGCATCAGCCAGATCGCCACGCTGCTGGCTGACCCCAAGCGCAGCGCAATGATGTGGGCCTTGATGGACGGCACGGCCCGCCAGGCCGAAGAGCTGGCGTTGCTCGCCGGGTTGTCGCCGTCCTCGGCCAATGCGCATCTGGGGCGCTTGTCCGCCGGCGGCCTGTTGAAAGTCGAAGCCCGGGGTCGCAAGCGGTTTTTCCGCCTGGCCGCGCCTGAAATCGGCGCGGCCGTCGAAGCGCTGGCCAGCGCGACCCTGGTCAGTACGCCCCGGCAGCTTCCGGATGTCTTCAAGCGCCGGGTCATGCCGACCAAGGCCCCGTCGGCCCCCGCTTCGTTGATGCGGGCCAGGCTGTGCGACGATCACTTGGGGGAACCCTGGCGGCCGATCTCTACCAGCGCCTGCTCGACGCAGGGTGGATCGAGCAGTTCGAACAACGGGTGATCGTCACGCACAAGGGCGCCAATCAATTGGCCGAGCGTGGCCTGTTCATCCAGGCCCTGGCCCATCGCAACGCCCGTGTCGCCTGCCCTTGCCCGGACTGGAGCGAGCGTCGTCCGCATCTGGGTGGCGCACTGGGGGCAGCGGTGCTGCAACTGTTCATGCAGTCGGGTTGGCTGACTTTGCCCAACGATTCGCGGGCCTTGCAGGTGACGACGCTCGGTCAGCAGGAAATCCACCGGTTCGCCCGGCAGGATGCCGTAGAGATGGCGCTCTAGGGAACTGGCCTGGCGCGTCGCTCAGGGCTGTCGACAGGTCGTATTCAGCAATAGCCGCCTGCAAGGTTCGCGCACACTCGGTCCGGGGAATTTTTCGGATTGGGGAGACGGCAGCATGGACACTCACGGTTACAGCGCGGCGGAACGCCTGGAGCGGTTGCCCATCAGCGGGTATCACCGGGTGATTTTCATCATCATCGCCCTGGCGTTTTTCTTCGACTCCATGGACCTGGCGATGATGACGTTCCTGCTGGGCTCGATCAAAGCCGAGTTCGGCCTGAGCACTGCCCAGGCCGGTCTGCTCGCCAGCTCCAGCTTTTTCGGCATGGTGCTGGGTGCGTCGCTGTCGGGCATGCTGGCCGATCGTTTCGGGCGCAAGCCGGTGTTCCAGTGGAGCATCGTGTTGTGGGGCATCGCCAGTTACCTGTGCTCCACCGCCCAGGACGTCGAGACCTTGACGCTGTTTCGTATCCTGCTGGGGATCGGCATGGGCATGGAGTTTCCGATTGCCCAGTCGATGCTCTCGGAGTTGATCCCGGCCAAGCGTCGAGGGCGCTACATCGCCTTGATGGACGGCTTCTGGCCGCTGGGTTTCGTGGCGGCGGGGGTGCTGTCGTATTTTCTGCTGCCGGTGATCGGCTGGCGCGACATCTTCCTGGTGCTGGCGGTGCCGGCGGTGTTTGTCCTGGCGATTCGCTTCTTCATTCCCGAGTCGCCGCGCTGGCTGGAGCAGGCCGGACGGGGCGATGAAGCGGACGCGGTGCTCAAGCGAATCGAAGACAAGGTCCGGGCTTCACTGGGACGGCGTGAGCTGCCGGAGCCGATCCGCCTGCCGAGGGTCGAGAGCACACCGGGCAATTTCTTTTCGGCCCTGGCGCAGATCTGGTCGCCGCTGTATCGCCAGCGCACGATGATGATCTGGAGCGTCTGGTTCTTTGCCTTGCTCGGTTTTTATGGCCTGACGTCCTGGCTCAGCGCGTTGTTGCAGCAGTCGGGGTTCGCCGTGACCCAGTCGGTGTATTACACCGTGCTGATTTCCCTGGGCGGGATTCCCGGCTTCCTGATGGCGGCCTGGCTGGTGGAGCGTTGGGGGCGCAAGCCGGTGTGCATCATCACCTTGCTGGGCGGCGGGGTTATGGCGTTTCTGTATGGACAGAGCGCGGTGTTTGGCGGCAACGTCGGCCTGTTGATCGGCACCGGGTTGCTGATGCAGTTTTTCCTGTTTGGTATGTGGGCGGTGCTCTACACCTACACGCCGGAGCTGTACCCCACCTCGGCGCGGGCCACGGGTTCGGGCTTCGCTTCGGCGGTGGGTCGTATCGGTTCGCTGCTTGGCCCGCTGGTGACCGGGCTGGTGTTTCCCATCACCGGCCAGGGTGGCGTATTCGCCCTGGGTGCGTTGTGCTTCGCCGTGGCGGCGGGGGTGGTCTGGGTGTTCGGGATGGAAACCCGGGGCAAGACGCTGGAGGAGTTGAGTGAAGCGACCGCTGCCGACTAAACACAATCCCCCTTGTGGGAGCGAGCTTGCTCGCGATAGCGGTCCGGCATGCAACATCGATGTCGACTGATGCACCGCCATCGCGAGCAAGCTCGCTCCCACAATTGGATCTGTGTCCAACCGTGGATTTGCAGGCGATAAAAAAACTGTGGGAGCGAGCTTGCTCGCGATAGCGGTCCGGCATTCAACATTGATGTCGACTGATGTACCGCCATCGCGAGCAAGCTCGCTCCCACAGGGTTGATTGTCTGGCCTAAGGTTTTACTAGCCGCGCATCCAGGCTGTTCTGTGCCAGGCGCTTGGCCTGGTCCTGGGTCATGCCCAGGTGGGTGTGCAGGGCATGGAAGTTTTCGGTGACGTAGCCGCCGAAGTAGGCCGGGTCATCGGAGTTCACCGTCACCTTCACACCGCGCTCGAGCATGTCGAGGATGTTGTGCTGCGACATGTCGTCGAACACGCACAGCTTGGTGTTGGACAGTGGGCATACGGTCAATGGAATCTGTTCGTCGATGATCCGCTGCATCAGTCGCTCATCTTCGATGGCCCGCACGCCATGGTCGATGCGCTCGATCTTCAGCAGGTCCAGGGCTTCCCAGATGTACTCGGGCGGGCCCTCTTCGCCGGCGTGGGCGACGGTCAGGAAGCCTTCGTTGCGCGCGCGGTCGAAGACTCGCTGGAACTTGCTCGGTGGATGGCCCATTTCCGAACTGTCCAGGCCGACGGCCACGAAAGCCTCGCGGAACGGCAGCGCCTGGTCGAGGGTTTTCTCGGCTTGTTCTTCACTCAGGTGGCGCAGGAAACTCAGGATCAGGCCGCTGGTGATGCCCAGTTGCTGCTCACCGTCCTTGAGGGCGGCGGCGATGCCGTTGAGCACCACTTCGAACGGGATGCCACGGTCTGTGTGGGTTTGCGGGTCGAAGAACGGTTCGGTGTGGATCACGTTCTGTGCCTTGCAGCGCAACAGGTAGGCCCAGGTCAGGTCGTAGAAATCCTGGGAGGTGCGCAGCACATCGGCACCCTGGTAATACAGGTCGAGGAATTCCTGGAGGTTGTTGAAGGCATAGGCCTTGCGCAGGGTGTCGACGTCGTTCCATGGCAGAGCGATCTTGTTGCGTTCGGCCAGGGCGAACAGCAGCTCGGGTTCCAGGGAGCCTTCCAGGTGCAGGTGCAGTTCAGCCTTGGGCAGGGCGTTCAGCCAGTCGTACATGGTCTTTTCTCATCAGCGAAGCGATGGCGGGCATTCTACAGGGGCTGGCCGCCCTGTCGGGTAAAACCTGACCGGCTGATCCACTACTCGGCGTGGGCCTCCCGTCGGTAAGCATAGGTGTCGGCGAAGCGCGAGAGCAGGAATTCGGCGCAGGTGGTGGTCGGGTACTTTGGCGGGTGGGCGTCATCCTGGCAACCGGGTAGGCATTGGATCAGCGTGTCGGGGTGCGGCTCGGCAAAGAATGGCATCGAATAACGGTCCACTCCCAGCGGGCTGATCACCCGATGCGGCGTGGACAGGTAACGGTCGTTGCTCCAGCGCGCCATCATGTCGCCGAGGTTGACCACGAAGGTACCGTCGATGGGCGGTGCGTCGATCCACTGGCCGTTGACGTTGCGCACTTGCAGGCCGCCGGCGGCGTCCTGGTAGAGCAGGGTGATGCAACCGTAATCGGTATGAGCGCCGGCACCTTGCTGTTCGGCGCAACTGGCGGTATCGCGGGGTGGGTAATGGATCAGGCGCAGCACGCTCACCGGCTCGTTGAAGCGCGTGTCGAAAAAGTCCCGTTCGATGCCCAGGGCCAGGGTCATGGCCCGCAGCAGGGTTTGCGCAAGCGCCTGCATGTCACGGTAATGCTGCTCCATCAGGGGTGCCCAACCGTTCAGGTCGGGGTGTCGGTTGGGGCCGCGCAGGGGTTTTTCCGCCAGCACCTCGGGGTGATCGGCCGGCAAATGCAGGCCCATGTCGAAGGTTTCCTTCAGGTCGCTGGGCTTGGTCGGGTCCAGTTGTTCCGTGGCGACGGCGCCGTAGCCGCGATGGTGACGGGTCTGGGTGATGTCGATCTTGAGCTTTTCTTCGACGGGCAGGGCGAAGAAGCGTTGAGCATTGCCCAGCACCTCGGCGATGCGCGCCGGGCTGATGGGGTGGCCCTTGATGTAGAAAAAGCCCCACTGGCGGCAGGCGCGGTCGATTTGCCCGGCGACGGCTTGCCAGGCGTCGGGTTCATCGCCGTAGAGCGGGCTGATGTCGATGATGGGCAGGCTGTTCATGCGGCTGTCCTGACTTGAAATAGGAGCCCCATGTGGGAGCGAGCTTGCTCGCGATCGCGGTGGGCCAGCCAATACAGATATTGAATGTCGGTCCGTAATCGCGAGCAAGCTCGCTCCCACAAAAGGTATTGAGGTGGGTTTGGGAGCTATTTGGGAATCTCGGCCTTCATGCCTTCGACGTAGTAATTCATCGACGCCAGTTCCGCGTTGCTGGCGCTCGCGCCCGCGGGGATTTTCTCGACGCCGGCCTGGTCCTTGATCGGGCCGGTGAACGGGTGGAAGGCGCCGCTCTCGATGTCGGCGATGATCTGCTCGGCTTCGCCCTTGACCGCTGCCGGCACCAGGTCGCTGATTGGCAGCTTCACCGTGCCCTCCTTCAGGCCGCCCCAGTAATCCTGGGATTTCCAGTTGTGGTCGAGCACGCTCTGGGTCGCCTGGATGTAATGCGGACCCCAGTCGTTGACGATGGACGTCAGCACCGCCTTGGGCCCGAAGTGAGCCATGTCCGAAGCGTAGCCCACCGCATAGACGCCGCGTCGTTCGGCGGCCTGGATCGGCGCCGGGCTGTCGGTGTGCTGGAACACCACGTCCACGCCCTGGTCGATCAGCGCGTTGGCGGCGTCGGCTTCCTTGCCCGGGTCGAACCAGGAGTTGACCCACACCACCTTGATCTCGGTACCGGGGTTGTATTTGTTCAGGGCCAGTTGGATGGCGTTGATGTCGCGGATGACTTCCGGGATCGGGAAGGAGGCGACGTAGCCGATCTTCTTGGTCTTGGTCATCTTGGCCGCGAGGAAACCGCCGACGTAGCGGCCTTCGTAGGTGCGGGCCAGGTACGTGCCCAAGTTCTTGTCCTGCTTGTAGCCGGTGGCGTGTTCGAAGATCACCTTGGGGAACTGCTTGGCGACTTTCAGCGTCGGGTTCATGTAGCCGAAGGAGGTGGTGAAGATCAGGTCGTATTGGTCCTTGGCCATGTTGCGGATCACCCGCTCGGCGTCGGCCCCCTCCGGCACGTTTTCCACGTAGTTGGTGGTGATCCGCTCACCGAATTTCGCCGCCAGCTCCTTGCGCCCTTGTTCATGCTGATAGGTCCAGCCGTGGTCGCCGATCGGGCCGATGTAGACGAAGCCGACCTTCAGCGGGTCGGCGGCACTGGCATTCAGGCCGGCGCCCAGGCCGACGGCTGCGACGACGGCGCAAAGCAACTTCTTCAAGGGGCGTTTGTGCATGAACTCGAACTCCATTTTGTTGTGAGGTTGGCTGTGCAGCATCAATGCAAAATGCTGACCAACAAGACAACAAATGTTCGACGTCTTGATGCCGCCATCGCGGGCAAGCCTTGCTCCCACAGGTATCGCGGCGCACTTGTGGGAGCAAGGCTTGCCCGCGATGAGGCCCTTGAGAACAATAAAGGTGCGCCCTGCCTGCAAACGCCACCCTCTGGTGCATCACACCGAACGAAACGTTCGCCGCCCCCTACAGTCAGTAACTCATGACCCCGCTCACAGTGACAGGCCCGCGATGCTCACGCTGATCAAGCAAGAAAAACTGCTGTTGCTGGCGCTGGTCGCCGCCTGTATGGCCTATCCGCTAGAGCACTGGTTGCTGGGCAACGGGCAAGGGGTGGCATTGATCGGCGGCCTGGTGCTGATCGGCTTCATTGTCGCCGCCTCCATGCGCGTGGCCCATCACGCCGAGCTGTTGGCGGAAAAGGTCGGTGATCCCTACGGCACGATGATCCTGACCCTGTCGGCGGTGCTGGTGGAGGTGGTGATCCTGGCGATCATGATGAGCAACGAAGCGTCGTCGACCCTGGTGCGGGACACGATCTACTCGGCGGTGATGCTCGACATCAACGGCATCCTCGGGCTGGCGGCGCTGATGGGCGGGATCAAGCATGGCGAGCAGGCCTACAACGACGATTCGGCGCGCACCTACAGCGTGATGATTCTTACGGCCATGGGCGTGTCGATGGTGGTGCCGGAGTTCATTCCCCAGCAGAACTGGAAAATGTATTCGGCCTTCACCATCGGCGCGATGATCGTGCTGTACACCCTGTTCCTGCGCATGCAGGTCGGGCCCCACAGTTATTTCTTCAGCTATAGCTACCCGGAAAAACGCCGCAAGAAAGAACCGGTGGAAAACGAGCCGGAACCCATCAGCCTGACGCTTTCCATCGGCGCACTGGTGTTTGGCGTGGTGGTGATCGGCGCCCTCGCCGAAGTCATGTCCAAGGCCCTCGACCTGGGCCTGGAAGGCTCGGGCGCACCGCCGGTGGTCACGGCGATCCTGGTGGCCGCGATCTCCGCCGCACCGGAAATCCTCACCGCCCTGCGCGCCGCCCTGGCGAACCGCATGCAGTCGGTGGTGAACATTGCGTTGGGAGCGTCGCTGTCCACCGTGATCCTCACCGTACCGGTGATGGAGGCCATGGCCCTCTACACCGGCCAGCCCTTCCAGATGGCCATGACCCCGGTGCAGACGGTGATGATCTTCATCACCCTGATCGTCAGCGCGATCAACCTCAATGATGGTGAAACCAATGCCATCGAAGGCATGACCCACTTTGTGTTGTTCGCGACGTTTATCATGTTGTCCCTGCTGGGCCTCTAGGCCCAATACAGCATCCATTGTGGGAGCGAGCTTGCTCGCGATGGCGGCCAGCCATTCAACATCAATGTTGACTGATCTGGCGCTATCGCGAGCAAGCTCGCTCCCACAGGGGATTTGGGTTGGATCAGGCGCCGGCGATCAATTCCCGCGCCGCCTGGCTGTGATCGGCAATCAGCCCCTTCAAGTCCAGCCCCTCGACCTGCCCGTCGATCACTCGCCATTGCCCACCGATCATCACCCGATCCGCCCGGTCCGCACCGCACAGCAGCAGGGCCGAGATCGGGTCGTGGCTGCCGGAGAAACGCAGCTCATCAAGCTTGAACAGCGCCAGGTCGGCCTGCTTGCCCACCGCCAGTTCGCCGATATCGCTGCGCCCGAGCAGTTGCGCCGAGCCGCGGGTCGCCCAGCCCAGTACGCGTTCCGGCGTGATCGCTTGAGCGCCATAGCGCAGGCGCTGGATGTACAGCGCCTGGCGGGTTTCGAGGATCATGTTCGAGGCATCGTTGGACGCCGAACCGTCTACCCCCAGGCCTACGGGAGCGCCGGCGGCGGTGAGCTCCAGGGTCGGGCAGATGCCCGAGGCCAGGCGCATGTTCGAACTGGGGCAATGGCAAATGCCGGTGCCGGCGGCGCCGAGACGAGCGATTTCATCCGGGTTGAAATGAATGCCGTGGGCCAGCCAGGTGCGAGGTCCGAGCCAGCCGACGCTGTCCAGGTAATCCACGGTGCGCAGGCCGAAGCGTTGCAGGCAAAAGTCCTCTTCATCGAGGGTCTCGGCCAGGTGCGTGTGCAGGCGTACGTCGAGTCGCTCCGCCAGCCCGGCGCTGGCCTGCATGATCTCGGGCGTGACCGAAAACGGCGAGCAGGGCGCCAGGGCAATCTGGATCCGGGCGCCGTCGCCGCGCTCGTGGTACTCGGCGATCAAGCGCTGGCTGTCGGCGAGAATCACCTCGCCCTGCTGCACGGTCTGCTGCGGCGGCAAGCCTCCGTCGGCCTCGCCCAGGCTCATGGAACCGCGGGTCAGCATCGCGCGCATGCCCAGCTCACGGACACTTTGCACTTGCACGTCGATGGCCTGTTCCAGGCCTTGGGGAAACAGGTAATGATGGTCGGCCGCTGTGGTGCAGCCCGACAGCAGCAACTCGGCCAAGGCCACTTTGCTCGCCAGGGCGAGTTTTTCCGGGGTCAGCCGCGCCCACACCGGATAGAGGGTCTTCAGCCACGGGAACAACGGCTGGTTCACCACTGGCGCCCAGGCGCGGGTCAGGGTCTGGTAGAAGTGATGATGGGTGTTGATCAACCCCGGCAGGACCACATGCTCGCGCGCGTCGAAAATGTGGTCGCAGGGCTGGGCGGGTTGTTGGCCGGCGCTCAGCAGTTCGACGATCACACCGTCCTGCAGGACGAGACCGCCACGGGCATCGAGGTCGTTGGCGGTGAAAATGGCGAGGGGATTTTTTAACCAGGTACGGGTCGCAGGCATGGTGGCCGGCTCCTCTGAAAGTGGGTTCAGGTTAGCCAGCTCAGTGATGCCCTGTCTGCTGATCCAGGGTCGCCCGTTGGGTGGGCGAGGGTGGAGTTTACTCAGGTTGCCGGGCGCAGATCCAGTGTCAGGTCGAGAACCCTGTGGGAGCGAGCTTGCTCGCGATAGCGGTAGATCAGTCGACATCCATGTTGGATGTAAGGCCACCATCGCGAGCAAGCTCGCTCCCACAGAGGAAAGGTGGGGTTACCAGGGAATCGTTTCGCCCTTGTAGTTGACGAAGTGATGCCCACCCTTGCCGGCGAAGGCATTGACCTGGTCGATCAACCCGCGGGTGCTGGTCTCGACATCGATGTCCGCCCCTTCACCGCCCATGTCCGTCTTGACCCAACCCGGGTGCAGCGACAGCACGGTCAATGCCTGCTCGCCCAGTTGGCTGACGAAGCTGTTGGTCATGGAATTGAGCGCCGCCTTGCTGGCCTTGTACAGCGCCAGTTCCGGCGCGTCGGGCATGGTCACGCTGCCCAGCACCGAACTCATGAACGCCAGCACGCCGCTGCCGTCGCGGATCTGGCCGACGAAGCGCTGGGCCAGGTTGATCGGCGCCACGGCGTTGGTGAAGAACAACTGGCCGACTTCCGCCAGCGTCGCGCCGCCTGGGTTCTGGTTGTCCGGGCCTTTGACGCCGGCATTGACGAACAGCAGGTCGAAGGTCTCGCCCTTGAGCTGCTGGCTCAGTGCGATGACGGCTTGCTGGTCGTCCATGTCGAGTTTTTCAATGCGCACCGGGCCCAGCGCCTTCAAAGCTTCTGCGTTCTGCGGGTTGCGCACGGTGGCGGTCAAGTTCCAGCCATCGCTGAGCAGCGTCTTCACCAGACCGAGGCCCAGGCCCCGGGAGGCGCCGATGATCAATGCGTTTCTTGCCGAAGTCATGAGAGGCATCCTTGAAAGAAAAAGGTCACGGGTTTAATGGACAACGTTGCCCGAGCCGTTGTTTCAGCTCGTGACGCAACGCGTCGAGTTCGGTCATGCGGGTTTCGATCAGGTTCAGTTTGTCTTGCAGCAATTGCGTTACCGCGCAGTCGGGGTCGGGAGCGTTCCACAGGGCGGCGACGCTGGCGCCGATCTCGCCCAGGGTAAAGCCCAGGCGCTGGGCGGTCTTGATATAGAGCACCAGTTGGACCACGTCGGCGGGGTAGTCGCGATAGCCATTGGCACTGCGCGTTGCCGCGATCAGGCCCCGCTGTTCGTAGAAGCGCAACGTGTCTCGACTGACGGCGCAGGCTTGGGCTAATTCACCGATACGCATGAACAACTCCGGAGGGCTTGACCTTGGAGCATACCCCAGGCTTTAGCCTTTTCGCTCCCCAATTATCTGGAGCAATGTGTATGTGGAGTTCGATGCAATATCGCCAGGTGGTGCGCGGCAGCGCCTGGTACGACCTTATCGTGTCGGCTGTGCTGGCCACGCCTTGGAGCTTTGCGGCGTTGCATGGTGTGTTGATGAGCCTGACTCAGCTATTTGACCTGCCTGGAGAACTGCCGCCGTTTGCGCCGGCACATATGCTGATGGTGAATTTGCTGGGCTCGATTGTCTGCGTGTGGGCGGTGCTGCGGATTCGTGATCCGCAACCGCTGTACGGACGGTATGACGCGGCGGGGCGGTTTCTGTTTGCGGCCTGGCAGTTGTATGCGCTGCTTCATGGGGCCAGTGCGGTGTTGTGGGTTTTCCTGTTTCTGGAGGTGGTGTGGGGCGTGGTTCAGGTGTTGCCTGTTCGGGCCTCATCGCGAGCAAGCTCGCTCCCACAGGGGGCCTGAGTCAAACCTGAGCTCAGTGTTCACCTGGGCTAGTGTGGGAGCGAGCTTGCTCGCGATAGGTGCGCCGCGGTCTATCTCAATGCCCCGCCTGCCAAGGCTGCCCCAGTGACACCGGCGCATACAGCCGGGTGCGCACGGCATCCCGGGACAGCAGCACCAGCACCACGATGGTCGCGGCGTAGGGCAGCATCGCCAGCAGACTTGATGGAATCGCCAGCCCCAAGCCCTGGGCCACCAGGTGCAGGATGCTGGCGAGGCCGAACAGGTAGGCACCCAGCAGCAGGCGCCACACTCGCCAGCTAGCGAATACCACCAGGGCCAGGGCGATCCAGCCACGGCCGGCGCTCATGTTCTCGGCCCACATCGGCGTGTAGGCCAACGACAGATAGGCGCCGGCCAACCCGGCCATGGCACCGCCAAACAATACCGCCAGGGTCCGCACCCGCAACACCGGCAGGCCCATGGCGTTGGCGGCATCGGGGTTCTCGCCAACGGCCTGGATGATCAATCCGGTGCGGCTTTTCATGAGCACCCACGCCACCAGCGCAAACAGTGCGAAGGACAGGTAAACCAGGAGATCCTGGGCAAACAGCATCCGTCCGATCAAGGGGATGTCACTCAGGTAGGGAATGGCCAGCGGCTCGAATCCCGCCAGCGGTTTGCCGACCCAGGCTGCGCCGACAAAACTCGACAGGCCCACCCCGAAAATCGTCAGCGCCAGCCCGGTGGCCACCTGATTGGCGTTGAACACCAGTGCCACCAGCGCGAACAATGCCGACAACAGCATCCCGGCAGCCATCGCCAGCAGCACGCCGAGCCAGAGGTTGCTGCTGTTGAACGCGACGATAAAACCAATCACCGCGCCGAACAGCATCATGCCTTCCTGGCCCAGGTTGAGGACGCCGCTTTTTTCGCAGACCAATTCACCCAGGGCCACCAGCAGCAGGGGTGTGCCGCAGCGGACCATGGCGTAGAAAATATTGCTCAACAGGTCGATATCCATCACAGGGCTCCTGCCTGCACCGCAGTGGCTTGGGCGCGCCGGGTCCAGCGCAGGTTCAGGCGTGGCCGGTAGAGGATCAGCACGTCGCAGGCCAACAGGAAAAACAGCATCATCCCCTGGAACAACTGGGTGATCGCCTGGGGCAGGTTCAACGACATCTGCGCGCTCTCGCCGCCGATGTACAGCAGCGCCATCAACAGGCTGGCAAACAGAATGCCGATGGGATTGAGCCGTCCCAGGAATGCCACGGTAATCGCCGCATAGCCGTAGCCCGGCGACACCTGCGGCACCAGTTGGCCGATCGGCCCGGTCACTTCGCAGACGCCGGCCAGCCCGGCCAGCGCACCGCTGATCAACAGCGCCAGCCACACCAGCGGCTTCTGTCGAAAGCCGGCGAAACCGGCGGCGCGGGCGTCGAGGCCCAGCACCTTGATCTGAAAACCGACGAAGCTTTTCTGCAGCAAGACCCACACCGCCACCAAGGCCAGCAGGGCGAAGTACAGCCCGGCATGGACCCGGCCATCCTCCAGCAGCAATGGCAGGCGACTGGCCTCGCCGAACATCGCCGACTCCGGGAAGTTGAAACCCGCCGGGTCTTTCAACGGCCCGTGAACGCAAAACAGCAGCAGGTTCAGGGCGATGTAATTGAGCATGATGCTGGTCAGGATTTCGTTGGCATTGAAACGCGTGCGCAGCCACGCCGTGAGTCCGGCCCAAGCCGCCCCTGCCAGGGTGCCGGTCAGCAGGATCAGCACCAATGCCCAGCGGCTTTGCACGCCGATGATGTTCACCGCCAAGGCACTGCCGGCCAGGGCGCCCAGCAGCAGTTGGCCTTCGGCGCCGATGTTCCAGATCCGCGCCTGATAGGCCACTGCCAGACCGAGGGCGCAGAGCAGGATCGGCAAGGTCTTGACCAGCCACTCGGACACGCCGTACAGGTCGCTGATCGGGGCGATCAACAGGGTGTACAGCGTTTGCAACGGGTCATGCCCCAGGGTGATGAACAGCAGCGAGCCGCAGCCCAGGGTCAACACGGCGGCCAGTAGCGGCGAGCACCAGAGCATCAGGCGCGATTGCTGGCCGCGGGGTTCGAGAGAAAGCAGCATGTGGAACTCCGTTATACCGGCGCGGGGGCAGGGGATTGAGGGGCGTCGAACTGGCCGGCCATCCAGCCGCCGACGTCGCTGAGCCGGGTCTCGCCTGTGGGTCGCAAGGCTGACAGGCGCCCGCCGCACAAGGCGCCGAGGCGGTCGCTGATCTGGAACAGTTCGTCGAGGTCCTCGGAGATCACCAGAATGGCCGCGCCCGCATCGCGCAGGGCGATCAGGGCGCGATGGATCGTCGCCGCCGCCCCGACGTCGACGCCCCAGGTCGGGTGCGCGGCCACCAGCAGTTTTGGCTGTTGGAGGATTTCCCGGCCAAGAATGAATTTCTGCAAGTTGCCCCCCGAAAGACTGCGTGCCGGGGTTCGGGTGTCAGGTGTCTTCACGCCAAAGCGACGGATGATTTCCTCGGCCAGGTGTTCGACCTGGCGGCGTCGAATCAGCCCATGGCTGACCAGGCCCTGTTGGAAAGCGCTGAGCAAGGCGTTATCCGCCAGGCTCAATTGCGGCACAGCGCCGTGGCCCAGGCGTTCGGCGGGGACAAATGCCAGGCCGAGTCGACGACGGGCATCGGGGCGCAGGTGCGCGACGGGTTGCCCGGCGAATCGGATCGTTTCGCCATGCTGGCGGGGCAGCTGCGTTTCTCCGCTGAGCAACGCCAGCCATTCGTCCTGGCCGTTGCCCGCCACCCCGGCGATGCCGACGATTTCGCCGCTGCAGACTTCAAGATCAATCTCCCTCAGCGAGCAGCCGAACGGGTCCGGGTTGTGCCAGGACAGCTTGTCGATTTGCAGGAAGGCTTTGTCTGCGCTGACCTTGGGGTAGTCCGTGATCAGCCCGGCCGCTTCGCCGACCATCAGTTGTGCCAGCTCCCGGTCCGAGCAGTGCGCCGGGGTGCAATGCCCCGAAACCCGCCCGCCCCGCAGCACCGTGGCGCTGTGGCACAAGGCTCGCACTTCTCCGAGCTTGTGGCTGATAAACAAAATGCTGCAGCCCTCGCTCGCCAGGCGACGCAGGGTCACGAACAACTCTTCGGCTTCCACGGGCGTGAGCACCGAGGTCGGCTCATCAAGAATCAACAAACGAATGTCCTGCATCAGGCAGCGAATGATCTCTACCCGCTGGCGCTCGCCAATCGACAGGCTGTGAACCAGCCGCTGCGGTTCCAGCGCCATGCCATAGCGTCGTGACACTTCGCGAATCCGGGGTTCCAGCTGTGCTGGCGAACCGGCCGTAGCGCCCATTGCCAGGGCAATGTTCTGCGCAACGGTGAGGGTTTCGAACAGCGAGAAATGCTGGAACACCATGCCGATGCCCAGGCTGCGGGCCTGGGCCGGGTTACGCAGGTTGACGCGCTGGCCTTGCCAGATCACTTCACCCGAATCGGCAGGGGTGACACCGTAGATAATCTTCATCAGGGTGCTTTTGCCCGCACCGTTTTCGCCGAGCAGGGCGTGGATTTCGCCGGGCTGGATGCTCAGGTCGATGGCGTCGTTGGCCAGGCAACCGGGGTAGCGTTTGCTGATCTTGCGCAGTTGCAGGCGCGCGATGGAGTCGGGGTTGGACATGACAGGTTCGGGCCGATGGACAGGAATGCCTGTGGATAAAGCAATTTCCTGGCCATAAGGTCAGGAAAATACCTTGGCCCTGTCACCAAGGCCTTCTGCATAAGGCTGGAGACCTGCAACAGGAAAAATCTGCACCGGGTTGGAGCGCGCACGTTTTATGCAGGCATCGGTTTGCCCTGAAATGGGTGGTTAAAAATTGAACAAACGACCGCGAGCCGTGACCTTCTTGGGGCGGGAGGAGCCATGAACGGGTTATCCACAGGTTGCTCCACAGTTATTGTGCGCAAGCTGGACAGTCGGGCATAAGCACTGCGAGGCTTTCTTCTAAAGGTGATAACCCCCTGCAAGCACTTGTTTTGCAGATGGATTTGTCGATTGGGCAGAACTTTGGACGAAAAATGAGCAACCCTCTGAAACCCGCATGACAGAAGGGTTACAGAGGAATGTGCTCAGGTTATCCACAGTCGGGTGCACAGTGGATGTGGGCAAGTTGAACGATTGCGCGATGCCCTGGAAGGTCGCAAGCCTGCGAACTCAACGCTCCAACAGGATCCGGCCACGGCTCAGGCCGGCCAGTTGCGCTTGCAAGGTTTCGATGTGAGCTTCACCCACGGCCAATTGCAGGTCTACGCCATTGGCGGTGAAGCGTTCTTCATTCACCAGCCCGCCACACTCGGCGACGCGCAGTTTCACCAGGGGCAGTTCGGCGAACCCGCAGCTACAGTGCAGCGGCACACGGCTGATCAGTTCGATTTTTTCGGCGTTTTGCAGGCATTTGTTCGCGCCGCCGCCGTAAGCCCGGGCGAGTCCACCCGTGCCCAGTTGAATTCCGCCGTACCAGCGAATCACCAGCACCACGACTTGATCGCAGGCCTGGGCTTCGATCGCGGCCAGGATCGGCCGCCCGGCGGTGCCACCTGGTTCGCCATCGTCGTTGCTGCGGTACTGGTCGCCGAGTTTCCAGGCCCAGCAATTGTGCGTGGCATCCAGGTCGCTGTGCTGCTCGATGAACGCTTGGGCATCGGCGGGGCTGGTGATGGGCGCGGCGAAGGTGATGAAGCGGCTTTTGCGAATTTCTTCGCGGTACTCGCAAAAACCGGCAAGGGTAAAGGGCATGGCGATCTTAAAGAGTGGGTGTCAGGCCGCAGCCCTTGAGAATGATGCGGATCAGGTTGTCACCCGCGTCGATCATGTCCTGCTTGGTCAACTTGCTGCGACCGGTCACGCGACAGATCTGGGTGGCGAAGTCGGCGTAATGCTGGGTGCTGCCCCACAACAGGAAAATAAGGTGCACCGGATCGATCGGGTCCATCTTGCCGGCGTCGATCCAGGCCTGGAACACGGCCGCCCGACCATTGAACCAGGCGCGATAATCCTGGTTGAAATACTCGGTCAGGCATTCGCCACCGCTGATCACTTCCATGGCAAACAACCTCGATGCCTGGGGCTGGCGACGAGAGAACTCCATTTTGGCGCGGATATAGCGGGTCAAGGCTTCGGCCGGATCATCCTCGGCGGTGAGGGTATTGAAGGTGCTGTCCCACAATTCGATGATGTTGCTCAACACCGCCACGTACAAGCCGAGTTTATTGGTGAAGTAATAATGCAGGTTCGCCTTGGGCAGCCCAGCCTTGAGGGCGATGGCATTCATGCTGGTACCTTTGAACCCGTGGCGAGCGAATTCATCTTCGGCAGCCTTGAGGATCGTCTCTTCGTTCTTTTGACGAATGCGACTGGTGGGCTTGCCACTGTGGGCTGGGACTTCAAAGGTCATGGGCGTTTCCGGGCTGGGTCTGTGGGCAAGCAAATGCGTTGATAGCGCACCGGCATCAATCCGACAAGTGCCATCACACTAAAAAGACCTCCGCCGATGACCAGGCCAACCTCGACCAATGTGGGAGCGAGCTTGCTCGCGATAGCGGTTAGTCAGTCAATGGTGATGTGGATGACCTATCGCTATCGCGAGCAAGCTCGCTCCCACAAGGGGCAAATGGGATCAGCGGGTTGCCGCCAGGCTCTCGAGGAAATTCTCCAGCACCAGATGAGGCCGGCGACCCTTGCGCGTCACCGACGCCAGGCTCAAGTCATAGAACCGTGCCGCGGGTTTCAAGGCCCGCAACCGACCTTGCTGGACCCAGAGGTTGGCGTAGTGATCAGGCAGGTAACCGATGTAGCGCCCGGTGAGAATCAGGAACGCCATGCCTTCGCGGTCCGATGCACTCGCGGTGCAATTGAGCGCCTGGTAGTGGGCCTGGATCTCGGCCGGCAGGCGGAACGTGGGGGCGATGGCGTCCTGGCTGTTGAGGCGAGTGTCTTCAAGCTGTTGGTCATCGACATAAAACAGCGGATGCCCGACCGCGCAGTACAGCAGCGACCGCTCGCTGTACAGCGGTTGATATTCCAGTCCGGACAGGGCACTGGCCTGGGGGACCACGCCGACATGCAGGCGCCCGTCGAGCACGCCTTGCTCGACTTCGTTGGGGGCGATCATGCGAATCTGGATCTGCACGTCGGGCCCGCGC
Organism: Pseudomonas sp. Van50; assembly: GCF_055390755.1. Lineage (NCBI taxonomy): Bacteria > Pseudomonadati > Pseudomonadota > Gammaproteobacteria > Pseudomonadales > Pseudomonadaceae > Pseudomonas > Pseudomonas sp. Van50. Next base: position 860,585 of record NZ_AP024343.1, read on the forward strand.
TCTTTCAATTGCGCCAGGGCGTGGGTGATGCGCATGTGGGGCAGGGTGACCAGGTTGTCGGTCAGGCCGATGGTCAACTCACCGCGCAAGTGCTGGTGCAGGCCGTTGACCTCAGTGCGAAAACTTTCCAGTGCGCTCAATAGCTGCAACGCCGATTGATACACCTCGCGCCCTTCCTCCGTCAGGGAAAACCCCGCGCGCCCGCGTTGGCACAGACGCAAACCGAGGCGTTGTTCGAGATCGCTCATCTGCTGGCTGATGGCCGAGCGGCCGATGCCCAGCACCGTTTCCGCGGCGGAAAACCCACCACATTCCACGACGCTGCGGAAAATGCGTAGCAGGCGGATATCAAAGTCGCTGACCTGGGCCAGTGGATCGGGACGACGCGCGCTCATAGTTTAGTGATCCGCCGACTGAAGGTTACAAAAGTTGCATTTCATCGACTTTATCGCCGTGGCAACTTAGCTGCAAGAACGCTTTCGATTCCCTGTCGCTTATGACCTGCGAGGTTTTTGTCGATGAACATGCCCGAACACGCTGCCGGTTCCCTGGCCAGCCAGCTCAAGCTCGATGCCCACTGGATGCCTTACACCGCCAACCGTAATTTCCAGCGCGATCCGCGCCTGATCGTCGCCGCCGAAGGCAGTTGGTTGGTGGATGACAAGGGGCGCAAGGTGTACGACTCGCTGTCGGGGCTGTGGACATGCGGTGCCGGGCACACCCGCAAGGAAATCCAGGAAGCGGTCGCCAAGCAACTGGGCACCCTCGATTACTCGCCGGGGTTCCAGTACGGTCATCCGCTGTCGTTCCAGTTGGCGGAGAAAATCACCAGCCTGACCCCGGGCAATCTCAATCACGTGTTCTTCACCGATTCCGGCTCCGAGTGCGCCGATACCGCGGTGAAGATGGTCCGCGCCTACTGGCGTCTCAAGGGCCAGGCGACCAAGACCAAGATGATCGGCCGTGCCCGTGGCTATCACGGGGTGAACATCGCCGGCACCAGCCTCGGCGGCGTCGGTGGCAACCGCAAGTTGTTCGGCCAGGCGATGATGGATGTCGATCACTTGCCCCACACCTTGCTGGCCAGCAACGCCTATTCCCGTGGCATGCCGAAAGAGGGTGGCATCGCCTTGGCCGATGAGCTGCTGAAACTGATCGAACTGCACGATGCATCCAACATTGCCGCAGTGTTCGTCGAACCCATGGCTGGCTCGGCCGGCGTGCTGGTGCCGCCTGAGGGGTACCTCAAGCGCCTGCGGGAAATCTGCGACCAGCACAGCATTCTCTTGGTGTTCGACGAAGTGATCACCGGTTTCGGTCGCACCGGTTCGATGTTCGGTGCCGACAGCTTTGGCGTGACCCCGGACCTGATGTGCATCGCCAAGCAAGTCACCAATGGTGCGATCCCCATGGGCGCGGTGATTGCCAGCTCCGAGATCTACCAGACGTTCATGAACCAGCCGACGCCTGAGTACGCGGTGGAATTTCCTCACGGCTACACCTACTCGGCGCACCCGGTGGCTTGCGCGGCTGGTCTGGCGGCGCTGGACCTGCTGCAAAAGGAAAACCTGGTGCAAAGCGTGGCCGAGATCGCCCCGCATTTCGAGAATGCATTGCACGGTTTGAAGGGCGCGAAGAACGTCATCGACATTCGTAACTATGGCCTGGCCGGCGCGATCCAGATCGCCGGGCGCGATGGCGATGCCATCGTGCGTCCGTTCGAGGCCGGCATGGCGTTGTGGAAAGCCGGGTTCTATGTGCGGTTCGGCGGCGACACCCTGCAATTCGGGCCTACGTTCAACAGCAAGCCGCAGGACCTGGATCGCCTGTTCGACGCCGTCGGTGAAGTGCTGAACAAGCTCGACTGATGCGTCCCTCTCTATAGCTTTCGATAACGGGCGTCCGGTCACGGGCGCCTGTGGATAATTCCGGAGTCCCCCATGAGCCTCATCCCGCATTTGATCAATGGCGAACTGCTGAGCGACAGTGCTCGCACCGCCGATGTGTTCAACCCGTCCACTGGCCAGGCCATCCATAAGGTGCCGTTGGCTGATCGCGCGACCATCCAGCAGGCTATCGACGCCGCCAAGGCGGCTTTCCCGGCCTGGCGCAATACGCCGGCGGCCAAGCGTGCGCAGGTCATGTTCCGTTTCAAGCAATTGCTGGAGCAAAACGAGGCGCGCATCGCCCAGTTGATCAGCGAAGAACACGGCAAGACCTTGGAAGACGCGGCCGGTGAACTCAAGCGCGGTATCGAGAACGTCGAGTTTGCCTGTGCAGCGCCAGAAATCCTGAAAGGCGAATACAGCCGTAACGTAGGACCGAACATCGACGCCTGGTCAGACTTTCAACCCTTGGGCGTGGTGGCGGGCATCACACCGTTCAACTTCCCGGCGATGGTTCCGCTGTGGATGTATCCGCTGGCGATCGTCTGCGGTAACTGCTTCATTCTCAAACCGTCCGAGCGCGACCCGAGTTCGACGTTGCTGATCGCTCAGTTGCTGTTGGAAGCCGGTTTGCCCAAGGGCGTCTTGAGCGTGGTCCATGGCGACAAGGCCGCGGTGGACGCGCTGATCGAAGCGCCGGAAGTGAAGGCGCTGAGTTTTGTCGGTTCGACGCCGATTGCCGAATACATCTATGCCGAGGGCACTCGACGTGGCAAACGCGTCCAGGCACTGGGCGGGGCGAAGAACCATGCGGTGCTGATGCCGGATGCCGACTTGGACAATGCCGTCAGCGCGCTGATGGGCGCGGCGTACGGTTCGTGCGGCGAGCGTTGCATGGCGATTTCGGTGGCGGTGTGTGTCGGCGACCAGGTGGCGGATGCACTGGTGTCCAAGCTGGTGCCGCAGATCAAGGCGCTGAAGATCGGCGCCGGCACGTCTTGCGGGCTGGACATGGGGCCGTTGGTGACCGGTCAGCACCGGGACAAGGTCAGTGGCTATATAGAAGAGGGTGTGACGGCGGGTGCCTCGCTGATTGTCGATGGTCGCGGCTTGAGTGTGGCTGGGCATGAGGAGGGCTTCTTCCTCGGTGGCTGCCTGTTCGATCGTGTGACCCCCGAGATGCGCATCTATAAGGAAGAGATCTTTGGGCCGGTGCTGTGCATCGTCCGGGTCAACAGCCTGGAAGAGGCGATGCAACTGATCAATGATCACGAGTATGGCAACGGCACCTGCATCTTCACCCGCGATGGCGAGGCGGCGCGGTTGTTCTGCGACGAGATCGAAGTCGGCATGGTGGGGGTCAACGTTCCATTGCCCGTGCCTGTGGCCTATCACAGCTTTGGCGGTTGGAAGCGTTCGCTGTTCGGCGACCTGCACGCCTATGGCCCGGACGGTGTACGTTTCTATACCCGTCGCAAGGCGATTACCCAGCGCTGGCCGCAGCGTGCTAGCCATGAGGCTTCACAGTTCGCGTTCCCCAGCTTGTAGTCAGTCAGTGAAGAGGCCGGCGCCCTTGGCGCCGGCCTCTGTATTTACGGGGCTTTTTGACTGATGTGACAGAATTGTGAAAATAGGTGTTGACGGCAGATTCTAGAAGTCTATAATTCGCCCCACTTCCGGCGCAGTCGAAACGGAAAACTCCTTGAGATTCAACGAGTTAAGTAGGTTTCGAAGGTGCAGGGCTTCAGTTCATCGAAGCCCGGAAGGAGCAGGTAGAGCGGTGTTGTTTGGCTCTATGTGCGGTTCGATCTTCTCGGTCGAAAGCGGTGAAAAAGAGGTGTTGACAGCAGCGAGTAACGCTGTAGAATTCGCCTCCCGCTAACGAGAGATCGGAAGCGCAAGTGGTTGAAGTTGAAAAGGAAACTTTGAAAGCTTCTGAAAATAACCGCTTGACAGATACACGGGGCGCTGTAGAATGCGCGCCTCGGTTGAGACGAAAGACTCAGCCAGCCGCTCTTTAACAACTGAATCAAGCAATTCGTGTGGGTGCTTGTGGAGTCAGACTGCTAGTCAACAGATTATCAGCATCACAAGTTACTCCGCGAGAAATCAAAGATGTAACCAACGATTGCTGAGCCAAGTTTAGGGTTTTCTCAAAACCCAAAGATGTTTGAACTGAAGAGTTTGATCATGGCTCAGATTGAACGCTGGCGGCAGGCCTAACACATGCAAGTCGAGCGGTAGAGAGGTGCTTGCACCTCTTGAGAGCGGCGGACGGGTGAGTAATGCCTAGGAATCTGCCTGGTAGTGGGGGATAACGCTCGGAAACGGACGCTAATACCGCATACGTCCTACGGGAGAAAGCAGGGGACCTTCGGGCCTTGCGCTATCAGATGAGCCTAGGTCGGATTAGCTAGTTGGTGAGGTAATGGCTCACCAAGGCGACGATCCGTAACTGGTCTGAGAGGATGATCAGTCACACTGGAACTGAGACACGGTCCAGACTCCTACGGGAGGCAGCAGTGGGGAATATTGGACAATGGGCGAAAGCCTGATCCAGCCATGCCGCGTGTGTGAAGAAGGTCTTCGGATTGTAAAGCACTTTAAGTTGGGAGGAAGGGCATTAACCTAATACGTTAGTGTTTTGACGTTACCGACAGAATAAGCACCGGCTAACTCTGTGCCAGCAGCCGCGGTAATACAGAGGGTGCAAGCGTTAATCGGAATTACTGGGCGTAAAGCGCGCGTAGGTGGTTCGTTAAGTTGGATGTGAAAGCCCCGGGCTCAACCTGGGAACTGCATTCAAAACTGTCGAGCTAGAGTATGGTAGAGGGTGGTGGAATTTCCTGTGTAGCGGTGAAATGCGTAGATATAGGAAGGAACACCAGTGGCGAAGGCGACCACCTGGACTGATACTGACACTGAGGTGCGAAAGCGTGGGGAGCAAACAGGATTAGATACCCTGGTAGTCCACGCCGTAAACGATGTCAACTAGCCGTTGGGAGCCTTGAGCTCTTAGTGGCGCAGCTAACGCATTAAGTTGACCGCCTGGGGAGTACGGCCGCAAGGTTAAAACTCAAATGAATTGACGGGGGCCCGCACAAGCGGTGGAGCATGTGGTTTAATTCGAAGCAACGCGAAGAACCTTACCAGGCCTTGACATCCAATGAACTTTCCAGAGATGGATTGGTGCCTTCGGGAGCATTGAGACAGGTGCTGCATGGCTGTCGTCAGCTCGTGTCGTGAGATGTTGGGTTAAGTCCCGTAACGAGCGCAACCCTTGTCCTTAGTTACCAGCACGTAATGGTGGGCACTCTAAGGAGACTGCCGGTGACAAACCGGAGGAAGGTGGGGATGACGTCAAGTCATCATGGCCCTTACGGCCTGGGCTACACACGTGCTACAATGGTCGGTACAGAGGGTTGCCAAGCCGCGAGGTGGAGCTAATCCCACAAAACCGATCGTAGTCCGGATCGCAGTCTGCAACTCGACTGCGTGAAGTCGGAATCGCTAGTAATCGCGAATCAGAATGTCGCGGTGAATACGTTCCCGGGCCTTGTACACACCGCCCGTCACACCATGGGAGTGGGTTGCACCAGAAGTAGCTAGTCTAACCTTCGGGGGGACGGTTACCACGGTGTGATTCATGACTGGGGTGAAGTCGTAACAAGGTAGCCGTAGGGGAACCTGCGGCTGGATCACCTCCTTAATCGACGACCGCAGCTGCTTCATGAGCTCCCACACGAATTGCTTGATTCATTGAAGAAGACGAAAGAAGCAGCCCGAAATTGGGTCTGTAGCTCAGTTGGTTAGAGCGCACCCCTGATAAGGGTGAGGTCGGCAGTTCGAATCTGCCCAGACCCACCAATTTTGTGTGGGAAACGCCTGTAGAAATACGGGGCCATAGCTCAGCTGGGAGAGCGCCTGCCTTGCACGCAGGAGGTCAGCGGTTCGATCCCGCTTGGCTCCACCACTACTGCTTCGATTGTATAAAGCTTAGAAATGAGCATTCCATCGGTTCGATGGTGAATGTTGATTTCTAGTCTTTGACTAGTTCGTTCTTTAAAAATTTGGGTATGTGATAGAAAGATAGACTGAACGTTACTTTCACTGGTAACGGATCAGGCTAAGGTAAAATTTGTGAGTTGCTCTTTGAGCAAGATCGAATTTTCGGCGAATGTCGTCTTCACAGTATAACCAGATTGCTTGGGGTTATATGGTCAAGTGAAGAAGCGCATACGGTGGATGCCTTGGCAGTCAGAGGCGATGAAAGACGTGGTAGCCTGCGAAAAGCTTCGGGGAGTCGGCAAACAGACTGTGATCCGGAGATGTCTGAATGGGGGAACCCAGCCATCATAAGATGGTTATCTTGTACTGAATACATAGGTGCAAGAGGCGAACCAGGGGAACTGAAACATCTAAGTACCCTGAGGAAAAGAAATCAACCGAGATTCCCTTAGTAGTGGCGAGCGAACGGGGACTAGCCCTTAAGCTTCTTTGATTTTAGCGGAACGCTCTGGAAAGTGCGGCCATAGTGGGTGATAGCCCTGTACGCGAAAGGATCTTAGAAGTGAAATCGAGTAGGACGGAGCACGAGAAACTTTGTCTGAATATGGGGGGACCATCCTCCAAGGCTAAATACTACTGACTGACCGATAGTGAACTAGTACCGTGAGGGAAAGGCGAAAAGAACCCCGGAGAGGGGAGTGAAATAGATCCTGAAACCGTATGCGTACAAGCAGTGGGAGCCCACTTTGTTGGGTGACTGCGTACCTTTTGTATAATGGGTCAGCGACTTATTTTCAGTGGCGAGCTTAACCGAATAGGGGAGGCGTAGCGAAAGCGAGTCTTAATAGGGCGTCTAGTCGCTGGGAATAGACCCGAAACCGGGCGATCTATCCATGGGCAGGTTGAAGGTTAGGTAACACTGACTGGAGGACCGAACCGACTACCGTTGAAAAGTTAGCGGATGACCTGTGGATCGGAGTGAAAGGCTAATCAAGCTCGGAGATAGCTGGTTCTCCTCGAAAGCTATTTAGGTAGCGCCTCATGTATCACTGTAGGGGGTAGAGCACTGTTTCGGCTAGGGGGTCATCCCGACTTACCAAACCGATGCAAACTCCGAATACCTACAAGTGCCGAGCATGGGAGACACACGGCGGGTGCTAACGTCCGTCGTGAAAAGGGAAACAACCCAGACCGTCAGCTAAGGTCCCAAAGTTATGGTTAAGTGGGAAACGATGTGGGAAGGCTTAGACAGCTAGGAGGTTGGCTTAGAAGCAGCCACCCTTTAAAGAAAGCGTAATAGCTCACTAGTCGAGTCGGCCTGCGCGGAAGATGTAACGGGGCTCAAACCATACACCGAAGCTACGGGTATCACGTAAGTGATGCGGTAGAGGAGCGTTCTGTAAGCCTGTGAAGGTGAGTTGAGAAGCTTGCTGGAGGTATCAGAAGTGCGAATGCTGACATGAGTAACGACAATGGGTGTGAAAAACACCCACGCCGAAAGACCAAGGTTTCCTGCGCAACGTTAATCGACGCAGGGTTAGTCGGTCCCTAAGGCGAGGCTGAAAAGCGTAGTCGATGGAAAACAGGTTAATATTCCTGTACTTCTGGTTATTGCGATGGAGGGACGGAGAAGGCTAGGCCAGCTTGGCGTTGGTTGTCCAAGTTTAAGGTGGTAGGCTGGAATCTTAGGTAAATCCGGGATTCTAAGGCCGAGAGCTGATGACGAGTTACCCTTTGGGTGACGAAGTGGTTGATGCCATGCTTCCAAGAAAAGCTTCTAAGCTTCAGGTAACCAGGAACCGTACCCCAAACCGACACAGGTGGTTGGGTAGAGAATACCAAGGCGCTTGAGAGAACTCGGGTGAAGGAACTAGGCAAAATGGCACCGTAACTTCGGGAGAAGGTGCGCCGGTGAGGGTGAAGCACTTGCTGCGTAAGCCCACGCCGGTCGAAGATACCAGGCCGCTGCGACTGTTTATTAAAAACACAGCACTCTGCAAACACGAAAGTGGACGTATAGGGTGTGACGCCTGCCCGGTGCCGGAAGGTTAATTGATGGGGTTAGCTAACGCGAAGCTCTTGATCGAAGCCCCGGTAAACGGCGGCCGTAACTATAACGGTCCTAAGGTAGCGAAATTCCTTGTCGGGTAAGTTCCGACCTGCACGAATGGCGTAACGATGGCGGCGCTGTCTCCACCCGAGACTCAGTGAAATTGAAATCGCTGTGAAGATGCAGTGTATCCGCGGCTAGACGGAAAGACCCCGTGAACCTTTACTATAGCTTTGCACTGGACTTTGAATTTGCTTGTGTAGGATAGGTGGGAGGCTTTGAAGCGTGGACGCCAGTTCGCGTGGAGCCATCCTTGAAATACCACCCTGGCAACTTTGAGGTTCTAACTCAGGTCCGTTATCCGGATCGAGGACAGTGTATGGTGGGTAGTTTGACTGGGGCGGTCTCCTCCTAAAGAGTAACGGAGGAGTACGAAGGTGCGCTCAGACCGGTCGGAAATCGGTCGTAGAGTATAAAGGCAAAAGCGCGCTTGACTGCGAGACAGACACGTCGAGCAGGTACGAAAGTAGGTCTTAGTGATCCGGTGGTTCTGTATGGAAGGGCCATCGCTCAACGGATAAAAGGTACTCCGGGGATAACAGGCTGATACCGCCCAAGAGTTCATATCGACGGCGGTGTTTGGCACCTCGATGTCGGCTCATCACATCCTGGGGCTGAAGCCGGTCCCAAGGGTATGGCTGTTCGCCATTTAAAGTGGTACGCGAGCTGGGTTTAGAACGTCGTGAGACAGTTCGGTCCCTATCTGCCGTGGACGTTTGAGATTTGAGAGGGGCTGCTCCTAGTACGAGAGGACCGGAGTGGACGAACCTCTGGTGTTCCGGTTGTCACGCCAGTGGCATTGCCGGGTAGCTATGTTCGGAAAAGATAACCGCTGAAAGCATCTAAGCGGGAAACTTGCCTCAAGATGAGATCTCACTGGGACCTTGAGTCCCCTGAAGGGCCGTCGAAGACTACGACGTTGATAGGCAGGGTGTGTAAGCGCTGTGAGGCGTTGAGCTAACCTGTACTAATTGCCCGTGAGGCTTGACCATATAACACCCAAGCAATTTGTAAACTCCGAGCCCCAGGGCGAACGAGACCAGATTGCGGTGTGTGAAGACGAAACGAACCGAAAGTTCGCGACGCTCGATTGCAACACACAAACTATCGCATACCCATTCGCTGGAACGTGACCGCAAGGCACGCGCTGGCTACCGAATTTCTTGACGACCATAGAGCATTGGAACCACCTGATCCCATCCCGAACTCAGAAGTGAAACGATGCATCGCCGATGGTAGTGTGGGGTTTCCCCATGTGAGAGTAGGTCATCGTCAAGATTAAATTCCGAAACCCCTATCTGCTGACGCAGGTAGGGGTTTTGTTTTGCCCGCAGGAAAGTTCTTACGACACGCTCGGACAGCTCCCGGCTGTCACAGCCCCCCGACAGTGCTAAGGTTCTGCCCTAGCTTTTGCATTTTCAAGGATGCCTTTCATGCCGGACGCAACGTCCCTTAGCCCAGCTTTCATGGTGGTTCACGGGAATCGCCTTGATGAGTTGCGCAGCCTGGTGATCAGCTTGATGCGGCGCTACCCGCTGGCTCCCCTTGAAAATGAAATCGCCCTGGTACAAAGCAACGGCATTGCCCAATGGCTCAAGCTCGCACTGGCTGAAGACCCGGAAGATGATGATTCCGGCGGCTGCGGTATTGCGGCGGCCATTGATGTGCAATTGCCGGGCAGTTTCATGTGGCAGCTGTATCGAACAGTCCTGGGGCGTGACGAGATTCCGGCCAAGTCCCTATTGGACAAGGCTCCGCTGACCTGGCGCCTGATGCGCCTGCTGCCGCAGTTGATCGAGCAGCCTCATTTCGAACCTTTGCGACGATTCCTTACCCACGACACCGACCTGCGCAAGCGCTATCAACTGTCCGAGCGCCTTGCCGATCTGTTCGACCAGTACCAGGTGTACCGGGCCGACTGGCTCGAGGATTGGGCTGAAGGTCGACACCAGACACGAAATGTCCGAGGCGAAATCAAGCCGCTCTCGCCGGCGAATTGCTGGCAAGCGGAGCTGTGGCGAGCCTTGTTGCTGGATGTGGGTGAACAAGGCATGGCGCAAAGCCGTGCCGGCGTCCACCAGCGCTACATCGAGCGTATCAACAACCTGGAAGTCGCTCCGAAAGGCTTGCCGGCGCGGGTCATCGTATTCGGTATTTCTTCGTTGCCTGCCCAGGTCCTCGAGGCGCTTGCCGGTCTTTCCCGGTTCAGCCAGGTTCTGCTCTGCGTGCATAACCCGTGTCGTCATCATTGGGCGGATATCGTCGCCGACAAGGATCTGCTGCGCCACCAATACAAGCGTCAGGCTCGCAAGACCGGCATGCCCGCCGTCCTCGATCCGCAAACCCTGCATCAACATGCCCATCCGTTATTGGCTGCCTGGGGCAAGCAGGGGCGCGACTATATCAACCTGCTCGACAGCTACGACGACCCCAACAGCTACCGCGCGGTATTTCGCGATGGGCGAATTGACCTGTTTACGGATGGGACCCCTACGACCCTGCTCAGTCAGTTGCAGGATGACATCCTGGAGCTACGCCCCCTGAACGAAACCCGGGAGCACTGGCCTGTCGTCGATACGGAGCGAGATGGCTCGATCCGCTTTCATGTGGCCCACGGCGCCCAGCGTGAAGTCGAGATTCTCCATGACCAGTTGCTGGCCCACTTCAGTGCGGATCCGACCCTGCGCCCACGGGATATCATCGTCATGGTCCCGGACATCGACAGTTATGCGCCGCACATTCGCGCGGTGTTCGGTCAGCTCGACCGGAGCGACCCTCGTTTCATTCCATTCACGCTGACTGACCAGGGCCAGCGTGGGCGTGATCCATTGCTGATTGCCGTCGAGCATTTGCTCAAGCTGCCGGACAGTCGTTTCCCGGTCAGCGAAATCCTCGATCTGCTGGATGTCCCGGCGTTGCGCGAACGGTTTGGCATCGATGAGGCCGACCTGCCGACATTGCACCGCTGGATCGAAGGGGCGGGGATCCGCTGGGGGATGAGCGCCGAACACCGTGCCGGGTTGGGGCTGCCTGCGGAGCTTGAGCAGAACAGCTGGCGTTTCGGCTTGCGTCGCATGTTGCTGGGGTACGCTGTCGGCAGTTCGCAGGCCTATGACGGCATCGAGCCCTATGACGAGATCGGCGGCCTGGATGCGGCATTGATCGGTCCGCTGGTTGCGTTGCTGGATGCCCTGGAAGTCGCTCATCAGGAACTCACCCAGCCGGCATCGCCACAGCAATGGGGTTCGCGCCTGCACGACCTGATGCAGCTGTTTTTCCAGGCGAGCAACGAACATGACGACTATTTGCTGGCCCAACTCGAAGACTTGCGTGAAACCTGGCTGGAAACCTGTGAGTCGGTGGGGCTGCAAGATGAATTGCCGCTGACGGTGGTACGTGAAGCATGGCTGGCCGGGCTGGATCAGGGGCGACTGTCCCAACGCTTCCTGGCCGGAGCCGTCAACTTCTGTACCTTGATGCCAATGCGTGCGATCCCCTTCAAGCTGGTGTGCCTGCTGGGAATGAATGACGGTGATTACCCGCGAGCCCAGCCACCCTTGGACTTCGATCTGATGGGCGGCGATTATCGCCCGGGCGATCGTTCCCGCCGTGAGGATGACCGCTACCTGTTGTTGGAAGCGCTGCTTTCGGCCCGGGAAAAGCTGTACGTCAGTTGGGTGGGGCGCAGCATCCGCGACAACAGTGAGCGACCGGCATCGGTATTGATCGGCCAACTGCGTGATCATCTCGCCAGTGGCTGGCGGTTGGCCGATGACAGCAAGAGTCTTCTCGATGCCCTGACCCAGGAGCATCCGCTGCAACCGTTCAGTGCGCGTTATTTCCATCAGGGTGACGAGCTGTTCAGTTACGCCAGCGAATGGCGAATGCTCCACGACACCTCCGGTCACACTGACAAAATCCAGGTGCTGGCACCTTACGTCCAGGAAGAACCCTTGGGCCTCGGTCAGTTGCAGGACTTCCTGCGCAATCCCGTCCGCCATTTTTTCAGCCAGCGGCTGAAAGTATTCTTCGAAGCCATCGAGGCGCCTCTGGCCGATGACGAGCCTTTCGTGCTCGATGCGCTGCAACGCTACACCCTGAGTGGCAGCCTGCTCGAGGCTGCCCTGATACGCCTGGACCAGCCGGATCTGGCCCTGGCCGCCCATGCCCAGAGACTCCAGAACAGCGGCCTGTTACCGATGGCCGGGTTCGGAGAGTGCATGCAGCGTGAATTGATCGAACCCTTGCCGGATCTGCTCCAGCGTTACCAACAGCTTCTGGCGTTATGGCCCACACCGCTGACCAGTGCCGTGCCTGTCAGCCTGCACTTGCAGGGCGTGAGTGTCGAAGGATGGCTCAGTGGCCTGCACCAGCGCGCCGATGGTGCGGTCCTCGCCATCACGGCCATACCCAATAACATCGGCTCCACCAAGACCCGCAAGTGGCATCGCCTGATACGGCCCTGGGTCAACCATCTCGTGGCCTGCGCTAACGGCTTGTCGTTGACGACAGCGCTGGTGGCCAGTGATGACAGCTTGCTGTTGGCACCTTTCGAAGAGCCTGTCGCACGAAGGTTGTTGGGCGACATGCTGCAGGCTTGGCAGACCGGTATGCGCCAGCCGCTGCCGATCGCGGTGAAGACGGCTTTCGCCTGGCTGGGCCAGAGTGATCCACTCAAGGCCGAAGCCGCGGCGCGCAAAGCCTATGAGGGCGATGGACAGACGTTTGAAGGCGAACGGCGGGAGAACCCGGCCTTGGCTCGACAGTTTCCGGATTTCACGGCCTTGATGGCTGATGAAACATTCCCCGACTGGTGCGATGCGCTTTATCGGCCCTTGCTCGAAGCCCCATGGCGTTCATCGGCCGGCGAGGAGGCCCGTTCATGAGTCGGCAGACACCTTTGGCCCTGGCTTTTCCGCTACGAGGCAGCCAACTGATCGAGGCCAGCGCCGGTACCGGCAAGACCTTCACCATTTCGGCGCTGTACCTGCGTCTGGTGCTGGGGCATGGCGGTTCGGTGTCCGGTTTTGGCCGCGAACTGCTTCCGCCGCAAATCCTGGTGGTGACCTTTACGGACGCTGCCACCAAGGAGTTACGTGAACGAATTCGTACCCGTCTGGCCGAAGCCGCACGCTTCTTTCGCGACGAGATTCCAGCCCCGGATTCACTGATCGCTGCATTGCGCGATGAATTCAGTGCCGAGCAATGGCCTGGCTGCGCGAACCGGCTGGACATCGCCGCCCAGTGGATGGACGAAGCGGCCGTCTCGACCATCCATAGCTGGTGCCAGCGCATGTTGCGTGAGCATGCCTTCGACAGCGGCAGCCTGTTTACCCAGACCCTGGAAACTGACCACAGCGAATTGCTGGGCGAGGTCTTGCGCGATTACTGGCGGCTGTTCTGCTATTCGATGCAAGGCGAGGCGCTGAATTGGGTGCGTACCCATTGGGGAGGGCCGGCTGCGCTGTTGCCACGGGTGAGGGGTTGTTTTCCAGCGAGCGTGACGACGGTGACGGGCTTGAGCCTGCCGAACTCATCGCGGCCTCCCTGCAGGAGCGGAGTGCTGCCTTGCTCGATCTCAAGGCGCCATGGCGACAGTGGGCCGTGGAACTGCTGGAAATCTGCCAGCAAGGCGTCGCCAGCAAGTCCGTCGATGGGCGCAAGATGCAGGCGCGTTACTTCGAACCGTGGTTTCAGAAAATCACCGCCTGGGTCGATGACGAAAGTCTTGAGTTGTTGGACATCGGCACCGGGTTCACGCGCCTGACCCCCGAAGGCATGGCCGAAGCCTGGAAAGGTGAAGTGCCCAGCCATCCCGGGCTGGACGCCATGGCCGGTCTCAAGGCCAGCCTGGATGCGTTGCCCACGCCAGATGCCGCCGTGTTGCAGCATGCCGCGCAATGGGTCGGGGCGCGTTTCGAAGCCGAGAAACGTCGCCGCGCCGAAATGGGCTTCGACGACATGCTGCTGCGTCTCGACGCGGCGCTGCAGGCCGACGGGGGCGAACGTCTGGCGAGCCTGATCCGCGAGCAGTTTCCGGTGGCGCTGATCGATGAGTTCCAGGACACCGACCCGGTTCAATACCGGATCTTCGAAAGCATCTACCGCATCGAAGACAACGACACTGAGACCGGACTTTTCCTGATCGGCGATCCTAAGCAGGCGATCTACGCTTTTCGCGGTGCCGACATCTACACCTACCTGCGTGCTCGCCAGGCCACCGCCGGCCGGTTGCATACGCTGGGCACGAATTTCCGTTCCAGCCATGCCATGGTGGGTGCGGTAAACCATGTCTTCCAGAAGGCCGAGTCCCGTCCGAAGGGCCGCGGTGCCTTTCTGTTCCGTGAACCTTCGGGTGAGAACCCGGTGCCGTTCCTGTCCGTTGAGTCCCAGGGGCGCAAGGAGTCCTTGCAGGTGGCAGGGCAGGCCGTTGCGGCGCTGAATATCTGGCACCTGCCGTCGGAGCAGCCGCTTTCCGGTGCGATGTACCGGCAAGCCATGGCGGCCGCCTGCGCCAGTGAGATCACGGCATTGCTCAACGGTGGCCAGTCGGGACGCGACGGTTTCACGGTCGATGGCGAAACGCTGCGCGGGTTGCGCCCGGCGGATATCGCCATCCTGGTGCGCGACGGTAAAGAAGCGCAGGCCGTGCGAGGCGAGTTGTCCGCGCGGGGCGTGCGCAGTGTCTATCTGTCCGACAAGGATTCGGTCTTCGCATCGCAAGAGGCGCGGGATTTGCTGACCTGGCTCAAGGCCTGCGCCGAGCCGGATGTGGAGCGACCGCTACGGGCAGCGCTGGCCAGCATCACGTTGAACTTGCCGCTGACGGAGCTGGAGCGCCTCAATCAGGATGAGCTGGCTTGGGAAGCCCGGGTCATGCAGTTTCGTGGTTATCGTTCGGTCTGGCGCAGCCAGGGCGTGCTGCCGATGTTGCGCCGCCTGCTGCATGATTTCGAACTGCCCCAGGCCTTGATGGCGCGTAGCGATGGCGAGCGGGTGCTGACCAACTTGCTGCACCTTTGCGAACTGTTGCAGCAGGCCGCCGGTGAACTGGATGGCGAACAAGCCTTGATCCGGCATTTGTCCGAGCACCTGGCCTTGTCCGGGCAGGCGGGGGAAGAGCAGATACTGCGCCTGGAAAGCGATGAGCAGTTGGTCAAGGTGGTCACGATCCACAAGTCCAAGGGGCTTGAATATCCGTTGGTTTTCTTGCCCTTCATCTGTTCGACGAAACCGGTGGATGGCAGTCGATTGCCGTTGCATTACCACGATGAGGCCAACAAGGCGCAGATCAGCCTCAAGCCCACCGCCGAACTGATCGCCAAGGCCGATGACGAGCGTCTGGCCGAGGACCTGCGGCTGCTCTACGTGGCACTGACCCGTGCACAACATGCCTGCTGGCTGGGTGTGGCAGACCTCAAGCGGGGCAACAACAACAGCTCGATCCTGCATGTGTCCGCACTGGGTTATCTGTTGGGCGGCGGCGTGCCGTTGGCCGAGTCGGTGGAGTTGAGGCGTTGGCTGGAAGACCTGCAACAAGGCAGTGTCGCGGTGAGTTGCCAGCCAGTGCCCGAAGCCACCGACGAGCGCTACCGGCCGCCGCGCAATGACGCTGTGTTGCTCGAACCCTTGGTGCCCTTGCGAAAAGCCAGCGAAAATTGGTGGATCGCGTCTTACAGCGCCCTGCGCATCGGCGAAAGCCTGAGCGAAGGCAGCGATACCGCGCCAGAGAATCCGCAAGCCCAGAAGTTGTTCGACGATGAGCGACTGGACCCGGACGCTCCCAGGGAGACCATCGCCCTCGGTGGCGATATCCACCGTTTTCCCCGTGGCCCCGGTCCCGGCACTTTCCTTCATGGCCTCTTGGAGTGGGCCGCCGGGGAAGGTTTTTCATCTGCGCCGACGGATATCGAGGATGCCATTGCCCGACGCTGCAATCGCCGAGGCTGGAAAGGTTGGATCATCACATTGAGCGACTGGCTGCAGCACCTGATCAAAATGCCCATGCCCGTCGGCAACGACCAGGCGCCGGTGGTGCTCGAACAACTGACCCGGTTCCAGGTCGAGATGGAGTTCTGGTTCGCCAGCCACAAGGTCGATGTGCAAAAGCTTGATCAACTGGTTTGCCGGTTCACCCATGGCGGTGTGGCCCGTGTCGCGGCGGAACCGGTGCTGCTCAACGGCATGTTCAAGGGCTTCATCGATTTGACGTTCGAGCACGACGGTCGGTATTACGTGGCCGATTACAAATCCAACTGGCTGGGTGTCGATGACATGGCCTACACCGTACAGGCCATGGAACAGTCGATCCTGGACCATCGCTACGACCTGCAATACGTGCTGTACCTGTTGGCCCTGCATCGCCAGCTCAAGGCGCGGCTCCCCGATTACGACTACGACCGGCATGTCGGCGGCGCGCTCTACCTGTTCCTTCGCGGCACCCGCTCGACCAGCCAGGGCGTGTATTTCACCAAGCCGCCACGGGCCTTGATCGAACAACTGGATCGGCTGTTCCAGGGCGCGCCCGAACCCAAGGCCGAGCCGGCGTGGGTACAGGGAGAACTGCTATGAGTCGTTCCTTTGCCGACCTGCTGCCCAAGGCGTCCGACGACGAGAGCCCGGTTGACCTGGCCCCCTTGAGCCGTGCCCAGGACCTGCTGTTGTTGCTGACGAGCTGGGTCGAGCGCGGCTGGTTGCGCGCCCTGGACAAGGCATTCGTGGCGTTCCTCCATGAACTGGCGCCGGACGATGATCCCTTGGTCCTGCTCGCCGCTGCGCTGACCAGTCACCAACTGGGCCACGGGCATGTTTGCCTGGATGTGTTCGAGACCCTCAAGGAGCCGGACTTCGCCCTGTCGCTGCCCCCCGAGGGCGACCTTCAGCCAGGCGTGATGCTGTTGCCCTCGCAAATATTGCAGACACTGGACGGCGTCCATTGGTGCAAGGCCCTGGCGGCCAGTCGTCTGGTGGCCCTGGCTGCGGATGAGAGCGAAGAGGCGCAGCAACGTCCGTTGGTGCTGTCTGGCAAGCGTCTTTATCTGCGCCGCTACTGGGGCTATGAACGACGGATCGACGAGGCGTTGCGCCAACGGCTGATTGACCATGAAGCGGCGCCTGGTGACCTGCGCGAGCGTTTGGACGGGCTGTTCGGACCGGCCGATGCCAACGCCCCGATCGATTGGCAGAAGCTGGCCTGCGCGCTGGCGACTCGCGGAGCCTTCAGTATCGTGACCGGCGGCCCGGGGACCGGCAAGACCACCACCGTTGTGCGCCTGCTGGCGTTGTTGCAGGCTCCGGCTGTCGAGGCCGGGAAGCCGCTGCGGATTCGCCTGGCTGCGCCCACCGGCAAGGCGGCGGCGCGCCTGACCGAGTCCATCAGCCAGCAGGTCCGGACCCTGGAGGTGGATGAGGCTGTGCGCGAACGCATTCCGTGCGACGTCACGACAGTCCATCGTTTGCTGGGCAGCCGTCCCGGCACCCGGCATTTTCGTCACCATGCCGGCAATCGCTTGCCACTGGATGTGCTGGTGGTCGATGAGGCGTCGATGATCGACCTGGAGATGATGGCCAATCTGCTGGATGCACTGCCGGCCCATGCACGGTTGGTGTTGCTGGGGGACAAGGACCAGCTGGCTTCTGTAGAGGCCGGTGCGGTGCTGGGGGATTTGTGTCGAGACGCCGAGGACGGTTGGTACAGCCCCCGGACCCGAGCCTGGCTTGAGTCGGTCAGTGGTGAGAACCTGGCGGCCAGTGACCTGCGGCAAGACCTCGACGGCACTCATCCCCTGGCGCAGCAAGTGGTGATGCTCAGGCATTCCCGACGCTTCGGCGAAGGCAGTGGGATCGGTCAACTGGCTCGCTGGGTCAACCAGCAACAGCCTGAAAAAGCCCGTCAGTTGCTGGAGCAAGGGCAATATGCCGATCTGTCCTCCCTGAAACTGGCGAGTGAGCACGACACCAAGCTGGAAAAGCTGTTGCTCGACGGCAAGCCAGAAGGGCCCCAGGGGTATCGGCATTACCTGAGCCTGTTGCGGCAGCGTCGCCCGGCCATTTCTCGTCCCTTGGAAGACGGTTGTTGGGCCGAGTGGGCTCGGGAGGTACTGGCGGCCTTCGACGAATTCCAATTGCTTTGCGCGGTGCGTAAAGGCCCGTGGGGCGTTGAAGGGTTGAACCAACGGATCACCGCGGCATTGCTCAAGGCTCGCCTTATCGATATCGATCACCAGTGGTACGAAGGACGCCCGGTACTGATGACCCGTAATGACTATGGGCTGGGGTTGATGAATGGCGATATCGGCATTGCCCTCAAGCTGCCCGAGCGTGACGGGCCCGATGCCGGCAAACAGGTCCTGCGGGTCGCGTTCCCGCGTAATGACGGCCAGGGCGGTGTGCGTTTCGTCCTGCCCAGCCGACTCAATGACGTGGAAACCGTATATGCCATGACGGTGCACAAATCCCAGGGTTCGGAATTCACCCATACCGCGTTGATCCTTCCGGATGCGCTCAACCCGGTCTTGACCAAGGAACTGGTGTACACCGCCATTACCCGGGGCAAGCAATGGTTCAGTCTGATCGAACCGCGAGTGGGCATTTTCGAGGAGGCGGTCCGGCGCAAGGTCAAGCGCTTGAGCGGGTTGATGCTGGAGTTGGAGCCGGCTGACTGAATCATCAGCTTTTAATGGTTCATGCCCCACGGCAATTTTGCCTGTTTCGCTCCGAAGTCTACGTAACACGCGGCCTCGCTGGCTTTTGGGCACTGTGCTATCGTTCCGGCACTTATCGTCTGGATCAAGAGATTCTCCATGAAAGTGCCTGTACGGGAGGCAGTGCGCAGCAAGGGGCGGGGGCATTTTCTGCTGGCCGGCCTTTTGTGTCTGCTGCTGCCTGTCGCGATGGCCCAGGAGCAAGTCACCACGACCCAGGCCGAGCAGCGGGCCGAAGCGGTGACCCAGGTGGTATTGGGCATTCTCAGCTACGCCCGTTGGCCCGTGGAGCCTACCCAACTGCAGCTGTGCATCGTCGGGCCTACCCAATACACCGACGATCTGGTCAAGGGCACCACCCAGGCCACGGGGCGGCCGGTGACGGTGCAGCGGCTGCTGGCCGATCATCCTGATATCGCCACCGCCTGCAACGCAGTCTACGTCGGCAGGCTGACCAACGATGAGCACACCCGTTTGTTTGCGTCCTTGATCGGCAAGCCAGTGCTGAGCATCAGCGAAGGCGGCGACCAGTGCACCGTGGGGAGCCTGTTCTGTCTGCGAGTCGGCGATGAACAAGTGTCTTTCGAGGTCAACCTCGACTCTGTGGCGCGCAGTGGTGTGCGCATCCATCCAAGTGTGCTGCAGCTTTCCCGTCGCAGGCCGGCGACGCCATGAAACAGCGCAAACCAAGGGTCCGTCCCACCCTGGGCTCGGTCATCGGTCGTGGCCATCTGATCGTCGCGCTGGTGGCCATCACCATGGCCAGTGCTTCATTGACCTTGCTCGGCCTGCTGGCATTGCGGGTCTATGCCGATCACAACCTGCATTTGATCGCCCGTTCGATCAACTACACCGTGGAAGCGGCCGTGGTCTTCGATGATTCGGCTGCGGCCACCGAAGCACTGGCCTTGATCGCCTCCACCGAGGAAGTCGCCGATGCCCAGGTGTTGAATGAACATGGCCGTCTGTTGGCGCGCTGGCAGCGACCGCAAACCGGCCTGTTGTCGGAACTGGAAGTACACATTGCCAAGGCCTTCCTGGAAAAACCCATCAGCCTGCCGATCGTTCATCAAGGGCAGAACATTGGCCGTATCGTGTTGGCAGGGCATGGCGGTAGCCTGTTGCGCTTTTTGCTCAGCGGCCTGGCGGGGATCATCCTGTGCACGGCGGTCAGTGCCTGGGTGGCGCTTTATCTGGCGCGGCGCCAGTTGCGTGCGATCATCGGGCCGCTGCGCAGCCTGGCCGAGGTGGCCCACGCGGCACGCAGCGAGCGAGCCCTGGACCGACGCGTGCCACCGGCCGCCATTGCTGAACTGGATAACCTGGCCAATGACTTCAACGCATTGCTCGATGAACTGGAGTCTTGGCAGACCCACCTGCAAAGCGAAAACGAAACCCTGGCGCACCAGGCCAGCCACGACAGCCTGACCGGTTTGCCGAACCGGGCGTTTTTCGAAGGCCGACTGATTCGCGCCTTGCGCAATGCCGGCAAGCTCAACGAGCAAGTGGCCGTGCTGTACCTGGACAGCGACCGGTTCAAGGGCATCAATGACAACTTCGGCCACGCCGCCGGTGATGCGGTGCTGACGGCCGTGGCGACCCGGGTCCGGGCCCAGTTGCGCGAGGATGACTTGGTCGCGCGCCTGGGGGGCGATGAATTCGCCGTGCTGCTGGCGCCCCTGCACAAGGCCGAGGATGCCGAGCGGATCGCTGAAAAAATCATCGCCAGCATGGAAATGCCGATTCAATTGCCCGGCAACGCCTCCGTGCTGACCTCCCTCAGTATCGGCATTGCCGTCTACCCGGATCATGGTGACACACCGGGCACCTTGCTCCATGCCGCCGACGCGGCAATGTACCAAGCCAAACGCCTCGCTCGAGGCGGTCAACATACGGCGGGGTCGGATCACTCCGTCGCTGATTTTCAAACCAGGAGCTGACTCGTGCGTTCATACCCTCAATTTTCCCTGCGCTGGTTCGCGGCGCTGTTCTTGCTTGCCATCCTGGCGCTGAGTGGTTGCCAGACGGCACCGCCGAAAGGCCTGACCCCGGCGCAAATTGCCGTACTCAAGCAACAAGGCTTCGAATTGACCGACGATGGCTGGGCTTTCGGTTTGTCGGGCAAGGTGTTGTTCGGCAGCGATATGGAAAATCTCAACCCGGCCAGTACCGAAATCGTCGAGCGCATCGGCAAGGCGTTGCTGGGCGCGGGCATCGAGCGCGTACGCGTCGATGGTCATACCGACGCCTCGGGCTCCCAGGTTTACAACGAACAACTGTCGATGCGCCGGGCTGCCAGCGTGAGCAAGGTGCTGACAAGCGTTGGCATGCGCGAAGAAAACGTCCAGCTGCGCGGCCTGGGCAGCAGCAACCCGGTCGCCTCCAATGACACACCCAGCGGCCGCACCGAAAACCGCCGCGTCGCCATCGTGGTCATCGCCGATTAGTCGGCGAACACCATCTCCCGGCTATCACCCATCAACAATGGTTGATTCTGTTCAGTCACCTCGCGGATGTAATCCCACAACAACGTAATTCGTTTGAGCTTGCGCAGGTCTTCCCGGCAGTACATCCAGAACTGCCGGGTGACAGTGATTTCCTCCGGCAGCACCGGCAATAGCCGTGGGTCCTGGGCGGCGAGGAAGCAGGGCAGGATCGCCAGCGAGCGCCCTTGCTGCGCGGCCACGAATTGCGCGATCACGCTGGTGCTGCGCAGGTGGGCGTTGGCACCGGGCAGGACGTTGGCCAGGTAGAGCAATTCGGAACTGAACGCCAGGTCATCCACGTAGCTGATGAACGAATGCTTGCCCAGGTCGGCCGGGCGCTGGATCGGTGGGTGATTGTCCAGGTAGGGCTGGGTGGCATAGAGCTGCAGCCGGTAGTCGCACAATTTGCAGCACACATAGGGGCCATGTTCGGGGCGTTCGAGGGCGATGACGATGTCGGCTTCGCGCTTGGAAAGGCTGATGAAGTGCGGCAGCGGCAGGATGTCCACCGAAATGGCCGGGTAGGCGTCGACGAAATGGCTCAGTTGCGGGGTGATGAAGAAGCTGCCGAAGCCTTCGGTGCAGCCCATGCGTACATGACCGGACAGCGCCACGCCAGAGCCTGAGACCTGTTCGCAGGCCATGTGCAGGGTGCTTTCGATCGATTCGGCGTACCCCAGCAGGCGCTGGCCTTCAGCTGTCAGGACAAAACCGTTGGTCCGGGATTTCTCGAACAGCAGCGTGCCCAGCGAGGCTTCCAGCGAGCTGATGCGTCGCGACACCGTGGTGTAGTCGACGGCCAGGCGCTTGGCGGCCGTGCTGGCCTTGCGGGTGCGGGCCACTTCGAGGAAAAACTTGAGGTCGTCCCAATTCAGCGACCCCAGGGAGGTGATGTTTTTTTGCATGATGGACCGGCTTTTATGTGCATTCTTATTAGAAGTTTGCACATCTATACTCCAAAAACCGTCTCATCACCATGCGTGCCCCATGCACCTTGGTCTTTGCTGAACCAGCGCTCTCTATAAGAACAATCCCGGAGGCCAGCATGAACGTTTCCCTTACGCCCAGCGACACCGCCCTGCAAACCGTCAGACTGTTGATCGATGGCGAATGGGTTGAATCCCAATCCAGCGAATGGCACGACATCGTCAACCCGGCTACCCAACAGGTGTTGGCGAAGGTTCCATTCGCGACGGCGTCGGAAGTCGATGCCGCCATCGCCGCTGCCCAGCGTGCGTTCCAGACCTGGAAACTGACGCCCATCGGTGCGCGGATGCGCATCATGCTCAAGCTCCAGGCGTTGATCCGCGAACATTCCAAGCGCATCGCCGCGGTGCTCAGCGCCGAACAGGGCAAGACCATCGCTGACGCCGAGGGCGATATTTTCCGCGGCCTGGAAGTGGTCGAGCACGCCTGTTCCATCGGCACCCTGCAGATGGGCGAGTTTGCCGAGAACGTCGCCGGTGGCGTGGACACCTACACGCTGCGCCAACCGATCGGGGTGTGCGCGGGCATTACGCCGTTCAACTTCCCGGCGATGATTCCGCTGTGGATGTTCCCGATGGCCATCGCCTGCGGCAACACCTTTGTGCTCAAGCCGTCGGAACAGGATCCGCTGTCGACCATGCTGCTGGTGGAACTGGCCATCGAGGCCGGCGTGCCGGCGGGTGTGCTCAACGTGGTGCACGGCGGCAAGGACGTGGTGGATGCGCTCTGCACCCACAAGGACATCAAGGCGGTTTCCTTCGTCGGTTCGACGGCGGTCGGCACCCACGTGTATGACCTGGCGGGTCGCCATGGCAAGCGCGTGCAGTCGATGATGGGGCCAAGAACCACGCGGTGGTGTTGCCCGATGCCAATCGTGAGCAGACTCTCAACGCCCTGGTCGGCGCCGGTTTTGGCGCGGCTGGCCAGCGCTGCATGGCCACCTCCGTGGTGGTGCTGGTGGGCGCGGCCAAACAATGGTTGCCGGAGCTCAAGGCCCTGGCGCAGAAGCTCAAGGTCAACGCCGGCAGTGAGCCGGGCACCGACGTTGGTCCGGTGATTTCCAAGCGGGCCAAGGCGCGGATTCTCGAGTTGATCGAGAGCGGCGTGAAGGAAGGCGCGAAGCTGGAGCTCGATGGCCGTGGCATCAGCGTGCCGGGCTTCGAGCAGGGCAATTTTGTCGGTCCGACCCTGTTTTCCGGCGTGACCACCGAGATGCGCATCTACACCGAGGAAATCTTCGGCCCAGTGCTGGTGGTGCTGGAAGTCGACACCCTGGATCAGGCGATTGCCCTGGTCAACGCCAACCCATTCGGCAACGGCACCGGCCTGTTCACCCAGAGCGGTGCGGCGGCGCGCAAATTCCAGAGCGAAATCGACGTTGGCCAGGTGGGCATCAACATCCCGATCCCGGTGCCGGTGCCGTTCTTCAGCTTCACCGGTTCCCGTGGTTCGAAACTCGGCGACCTCGGCCCGTACGGCAAACAAGTGGTGCAGTTCTACACTCAGACCAAGACCGTGACCGCGCGCTGGTTCGATGATGACAGCGTCAATGACGGTGTGAACACCACCATCAATTTGCGTTAAGGAGCCGGACATGAACATCGCATTTATCGGCCTGGGCAACATGGGCGCCCCCATGGCGCGCAACCTGCTCAAGGCCGGCCATTCGCTGAACCTGTTCGACCTGAACCAGACGGTGCTGGCCGAGCTGGCGGCATTGGGCGGCACCGTCAGTGCCTCGCCTCGCGACGCGGCCCAGGGCGCTGCGCTGGTGATCACCATGCTGCCGGCCGCCGCCCATGTGCGTAGCGTCTGGCTGGGTGAGGACGGTGTGCTGGCCGGTATCGCCGCTGGCACGCCGGCGGTGGATTGCAGCACCATCGATCCACAGACCGCTCGCGACGTAGCGGCTGCCGCTGCGAAACAAGGGGTGGCGATGGCCGATGCGCCCGTTTCGGGCGGCACCGGCGGTGCGGCGGCGGGTACGTTGACCTTCATGGTCGGCGCCACGGCTGAATTGTTCGCCACCTTGCAACCGGTGTTGGCGCAAATGGGCCGTAACATCGTGCACTGTGGCGAAGTCGGCACCGGGCAGATCGCCAAGATCTGCAACAACCTGCTGCTGGGCATTTCCATGGTGGGCGTCAGCGAGGCCATGGCGCTGGGCGATGCCTTGGGGATCGACACCCAGGTGCTGGCCGGGATCATCAACAGCTCGACGGGTCGTTGCTGGAGTTCGGACACCTACAACCCGTGGCCGGGCGTGATCGAAACGGCGCCGGCGTCCCGTGGCTACACGGGTGGCTTTGGCGCCGACCTGATGCTCAAGGACCTTGGCCTGGCGACCGAAGCCGCGCGGCAGGCCCATCAGCCGGTGGTGCTGGGGGCGGTGGCGCAGCAGTTGTACCAGGCGATGAGCCAGCGGGGCGAGGGCGGCAAGGATTTTTCGGCGATTGTTAACAGCTATCGCAAGCCGCAATAAGCGTGCAATGGGCGAGGGAGCAAGCTCCCTCGCCACACAATCTCCTGTTCAAGCCGCCCGCCTCGCTGGCCTGGGAAATAAGCTGGCTGGGCGAGATTTGCCGTGAAGCTGTAATAAACGATAGTTAGTATGAAATTGTCTTGAGTGTCTGTGGTTTCATATATATGAAACGTTGTGAGTGATAACGAGTTGTTATAGTTATGGAGCCTTGACAGAAAAAAATCGTTGCACAATACTCGGCGCTCAGGACGAGCAATCATTATCAAGGAGCGATACCCATGCCTTCGCAGGATACGTGCGTACTTATATCTGCTGCCCTTAAAAAGTTGGCGCTCAATCAAGAATGTCGTGACGCCTTCAGCAAAGACTCGTTGTTCTTCAAGTTATTCGAGCAAGCAGCCCACCGCTATATCGTCTCTTCCGATCGAGAAGAGCTCGCTGGAAAACTCCAATTACTCCACGACAAAGGCTATCGACTCGGCGTTGAGTATGTCGGCGAGGAGAACCATGATCCGCGCGTGGTGCAGGCCTTCGTCGATGAATACCTGAAGTCTATCCAGACGTTCGCCAAGGCCGGATTAACACCGCAATTGGGGTTTGATCTAAGTGCCGTGGGCATGCTCATTTCCCAGGAAACGGCCTATCGCAACGCCGCCACTATCCTGTCTGCTGCCGCAGAACATAATATTTCCGTGATGATTAGCATGGAGCATTCTTCGGCGGTCGATAAGATCCTCGAAGTGTATTCCCAGCTGGCGCCCGATCATTCCAATATTGGTCTAACAGTACAGGCACACTTGCATAGAACGCTTGATGATTTACCCGCAATCATTGGGTATGGTCGTAAAATTCGATTGGTTAAAGGTGTATATAACGAAGCGCGTGAAATAGCCCTCCCCCGTGGTACAGAACTGGATGAGCGCTATTTGACATTACTCGCCGAACTTCTCGAGGCCAACATCGCGGTCAGTTGCGCGACGCAGGACCCCAACCTGATCAAGCGCATTTTCGAGCAGGGTTACCACTCGCAGATCCAGGAACTGGAAATGCTCCACGGTGTGCAACCCGAGACGTTGCGTAAAGCCAAGGAGGCCGGGCTGGCCTGTCGTATCGCGGCGGTTTATGGCGACAGCTGGTACCTGCATTTTCTGCATCGACTCGCCGAGTCGCCTGAAAACGTCCTGGAGTCCCTCGCTGACTTCTACGATCCCTCTCGCATCGTCTTTGGCGCAGGTTACTAACGGAGCAATTTATGTTTATCGATCTGAGAAGCGACACGGTAACCAAGCCAACGGAAGGCATGCGCAAGGCGATTTATCAGGCTGAAGTGGGTGATGACTGCTTCGGTGAAGACCCGACGGTGCGGGCACTGGAGGAGTACTGCGCCAATTATTTCCAGAAGGAAGCGGCGCTGTTCACCTCAGGCGGCACCTTGAGCAACCAGTTGGCGATCAAGGCACTGACGAACCCGGGCGACGAGATATTCCTCGACGCTTCGTACCACATCAATTTCTATGAGTCGGCCTCGACGTCGGCTTTTTCAGGGGTCAACTTTTCGCTGTCCAACCACGACAACGGCCTGTTCGACGTCGCTGACCTGGAAAAACTCCACGCCTCCAAATGCCGCTGGAGTCAGAACTATGCCTTGCCGCGGGTGGTGGTGATCGAAAACACCCTCGGCTGCAAAGGCGGGGACATCTTTCCGCTGCAACAAATGAACGATGTCTTTGCTTACGCCAAGGATATCGGTGCCTATCGTTATCTCGATGGCGCACGCATTCTCCATGCGTCGATTGCCTCCGGCATCGATGTGACTTCATACACCGACAACGCTGATCTGCTGTCCATGTGCCTGTCCAAGGGATTGGGGGCGCCGATCGGTTCGATCATGGTGGGGTCGCAAGAACTGATACTGCGTGCCAAAAAATACCGCAAATGGTTCGGTGGTGATTTGCACCAGGCCGGCATGATGGCGGCGGCCGGGCTTTATGCGATGCAAAACCACGTCGAGCGGTTGGCCGACGACCATGAGCACGCGGCGTTGCTGCACCAGTTGCTCAATGACATCGACGAGGCACCTGCGCGCTACAAGGGCACGAACATGGTCACCCTGGACATTTCCGCGCTAGGTGTCGCGCCGGTGCAGTTCGCCGCTCTTCTGCGTCAGAAAGGGGTGGGGGGCTTGCCTTATAACGCCAGGGAAATGCGCTTCATGCCGCATCTCAACATCAGCCGCGACGATATTCATAAAGCCGCCGGGATTATCAAGGCTACCGTGCGCGAACTCAGCCGTGCCCCGGAGACGATCAAGTGATCTATAAGAAAAACATTGTGCTGATCGTGGATGCCTATTCGATCGGCAGCCTCATCGCGCCCGCCTTTATTTCCCGTGGATTCGAATGCGTGCACGTGCGTTCCACCGCCAATGTCAACGCCTTCTACAAGTCCTGGCTCCGGCCGGCCGACTTTATCCAGGACGTTCTCTATCACTCTGACGCCGAGCTGCAGCAGGCATTGTCCGATTACTCGGTGCAGTTCGTGCTGGCCGGCTGCGAGTTTGGCGTTGAGTTGGCTGCGCATCTGGCGGGCCTGTTCGATGTCCCTCGCCGCAATGATCCGGCGCACGCTGTTCGCTGGCGCGACAAGTTCGAAATGCATGAAGCCTTGCAGCGGGCGGGTGTGCGCTCGATCAAGCATTTCAAGTCGGATTCGCTGGCAGCGATTCTGGAGTGGGTAAAAGAACAACGCATCCTGCCGGTGGTGTTGAAGCCGATCAAAAGTGCCGGATCCGACAATATTCATATCTGTACGCAGGAAAGCGAAGTCGAACAGGCCTTCGAGGTCATCAAGTCGAGCCAGAACCTGTTCCTTGAAAGCAACGAGGAAATCCTGGTCCAGCAGTATCTGGACAATTCGGATTTCAACTCGGAGTTGTCGGCGAGTAAATCCACGGACGTGGACATCGAATACTGCGTCAATACCGTGAGTGTCGACGGCCAGCACTATGTCAGCGAAATCATCCGGGTGTACCGCACTCGGATTGGCGATTCGCCCGTGCACGACTACAACCAGCTGATGTGCCCGGTGGACAATGCCGACGTCTACCGTCGCCTGTCGCAATACATTTTTTCCGTGCTCGATGCACTGGGTATCCAGCAGGGTGTCGGTCACAGCGAACTGATGATTGTCGACGACGAACCGGTGTTGCTTGAAACCGCGGCACGCATGCCGGGCGGCATCGACCTGTCGGCCTATACCCGGGCCTTGGGGCATAACCAGTTGAGCCTGTGGATCGATTCGTTGATCAACCCCCAGGCCTTTCTCGATTACCGGCAGCGCCCGAGAAACAAGCTTTATTTCCATTCCAGCTGCGTGTTCCTGATCGCTCGACAGGCCGGGCCCATCAAGCGTGCGCCAGACCTCGCCCGGTGGAAAGCGATCCCGGGCGTACACAGCATCAAGATTCAGGACGAAGGGGCGCTCAAGGAAACCGTTTCCCTGGAGAACTGCCCGGGCCACGTGTTCATTCTCGACCGTGACCGTGCAGCCATTCAGAAGAGCATCGAGTTGCTGCGCGAGGACGAACCCGGCGTGTACAGGGAAATGTTGTCATGAAAGACGTGTCGGGAGAGCTGGCGGTGCAGGGTGGATTCAAGGTGTATACCCGGCCCGTGGTTCTGCTGCTGTCGGCGACGTTCATCCTGACCGTTGCCCGGGCCCTGGCCTTGCCTTATCTGGTGGTTTATTTCTCCCAGGCCTTTGGCCTGGGGGTCACCGATATCGGTCTTGTGGTGGGCGGCGCGCTGATCGTCAGCTCCATCCTGGGTGTCTACGGCGGTTTTCTGGTGGACCGGTTTTCCAACTACCGGATCCTGCTCGGTGCCGCCACGCTGTTTGCCCTGGCGTTTGCCGTGGCTTATCAGGTGGCCAGCCTGGTGCCGTTCATCATCGCTATCGTGGTGGTCAACCTCGCCTATGCGGTGATCGACATCGCGGTGAAATCAGGCATAGGTTTCCTGGTGACGGTGGACAAGCGGGCGAGCGTGTTTTCCATGAAGTACACGCTGACCAACGTCGGTTATGCCATCGGCCCTTTCCTGGGTGTGCTGTGCGCGAAAATCAGTCCCGGCCTGCCGTTTGCGGTCTCGGCCTTGATCGGGGTGGCTTTTGTCGTGTTGTACAGCGGGCTGGGGGCACGGCTTCCTCGTGGAGAAGGCGTAGAGCGGCCAAATCGTGATTTTGCCCGCGTGCTGGTCCATTTGGTGCGTAACTACAAGCTGGTGTGTTTTACGATCGGAGGCGTTCTCAGCGCTGTCGTGTTCGGTCAGTTCACGGCCTATTTGTCGCAATACCTGATCGTGACCAGCACGCCGGAGAACACCTACAAGATCATCAACTATCTGGTCACCACCAATGCGTGCGTGGTGATCGGTTTGCAATACCTGGTCGGCTCCAGGATCAACCAGAACAATCTGTTCCGGATGTTGATGCTGGGCATGTTGTTTTTCGTGGTGGGCCTGATGGGGTTTTGTTACGCACAGACTCCGCTGGCCTGGGTATTGGCCATGATCGTTTTTACCGTGGGTGAGATCATCATTATCCCGGTGGAATACCTGTTCATCGATTACATCGCCCCGGAGGATATGCGCGGCGTGTACTACGGTGCGCAAAACCTGTCCAACCTGGGGGCCGCGCTGGGGCCGGTGCTATGCGGTGTTGCCCTGTCGCTCTTTGCACCTTGGGCGGTGTTCTACCTGTTATCCATGTGCGTGGTCGTGGCCAGTCTGTTTTATTTCCTGGGTTCAAGGCGTGAGAGGTGATTGATGATTCACTTCAATACGGCGGGTTCGGGGCTGATGTCTGCCGAGACGCTGAAGCTGATGCAACGTTATCTGCAGGACGAGTTCGAGTCGGGGGCTTATGAAACCGAATTGAATTACGCCCCTGTGCTGGACGTTGAGGTCTATGAAAACATTGCCCGGCTGCTGGGCGCCGATGTGCGTAACGTGGCGCTTTTCGATGGAGCGACCAAGGCTTGGGTGACCGCGCTGGAGGCATTGACCTGGTCTGAAGGCGCACGTGTTCTGGTCACGCCCTACGAATACGCGGGCAACCTGATCGCACTTGCAACATTGCAGCGCCTGCATGGGGTAGTGGTTGAAGTGATGCCGCTGCTGGCCGATGGCAACCTCGACCTGCAATGGCTGGCCCGGCACATGAGCGCCGAGGTCAAGTTGGTCTCGATCGTCCATGTCCCTTCTTGCTGTGGCATCGTGAATGACATCGAGGCGGTGGGGAATATCCTGCGCGACTACTCGGCCTGGTACTTTGTCGATGCCTGTCAATCGGCGGGCATGCTGGCGCTGGACGTGGGCGCCGCCGGCTGCGATGTGTTGACGGCTGCCGGCAGAAAGTTCCTGTGTGGGCCAAGGGGAACAGGGTTTGCCTACCTGTCCGAGCGTTTCCTGGCCACCGCGCAGCCTCGTTTCACTGACCTGGGCCGGGCCACGGTCGATGTCAGCGGCGTCGTCACGCGAGGGGTGGGAGATGCCCGCTGTTTTGAATATGCCGAGCGTAACAACGCGGCCGTAGTGGGTTTGAACCAGGCGATCAAAGAGCGCCTGTCGAGCGCCTACGGGGCGGAGTCCGAGCTCTATCGAGTGCTGTTCCGGCGTCTGGCAGAGACCCCCGGTGTCAACTTGATTGCTCCGGGCACTCACCATCAGGGCATCATCGCGTTCACCCATGAGCGTCGTTCGGCGACAGAACTCGTCAGTTATCTGCGGGCCCGAGGTATCAACGCTTGGCCGGGATATGCATCGCATACGCCGTACTTCATGTTGGCGCAGGGGCATGAGCGTTTTGTGCGCGTTTCCATCAATGGGAGGAACAACGCTCAAGACGTGGATGAGTTCATCGCGGTACTGACCGAGTTGTAAATGACCAATGAGGCAATCAATAGCCTGTAAATAAAAAGTCTATATCGTGCGGTTTGTCGCAATGGAATGTGCGTCGTGTGCCTGGCAGGTGACCGTCTGCGGCAGTGGTACTGCATTAATTGTTTTGTCCGGGGAAGTAATCAAGGTTGCGCAGGCGTTTCGCGCCTGTATTCATCACTTCGAGTTACGAAAGGGAATTCCGATGAACGATGTGAACAGGTTTAATCCTTCTGCTGCACTCAGGCTGCGTCTGCGGCCTTTGTACAAAAAAGACAATTGGCACTGGCTGGTTGCCCTGGGTGCGGATCTTCTGATCATTGTCTCGGCGATATTTCTAGCCAATCGCTATAACGCGCTTTATCCGCTGGCATTGTTATTCATTGGCTCTCGGCAGCGGGCACTTGCCTCGCTTTTGCACGAAGCGGCGCATATGACGTTGGCTCAAAGCAAGGCGCTTAACAAATGGGTCGGTGAGTATTTGTTGGCCTACCCCATCTTCCAGGACTATGAAGCCTATCGTCGATCCCATGTGCAGATGCACCACCACCATCTGGGCGACAAGCTGAAGGATCCCGATCATCGTTTCTACATCGAGTCGGGTTTGTACGAGGCTCAGGACCGTCTGGACTTCCTGTTCCGTCATTTGTTCAGGAGCGTGACGCTGGTCAACACCTACAAGTACTTCCTTTATCTGGTCAAGAACCGGGCGGGGGACATCCTGGCCAATCCGTTACAGGGCTTGAAGCTTCTGGCGGTTCATGGCGCCATGTTGTTGCTCTTCAATTACTTTGTCGGCCCGTGGGCTTATGTCCTGTTCTGGTTGGTTCCTTACTTCACGGTGTTCCAGGTGATTGGCTGGCTCTCCGAGATTTCCGAGCACTTCGGCATGTTCGGGGTGTACCAGGATGAGGTGCAGTTGACGCGCAATCGTTTCCCCACGCCGGTCGAGCGATTGTTTATCGGTATGCATGGCGATAACTATCATCTGACGCACCACCTGTTTGCCGGCGTGCCGTTCTGGAACCTGAAGCAGGCGCACCAGATATTGATGGAGGATGAAAGTTATGCGGCGGCCAATCGGGGGTGTGGCGGCATTTTCACTGCGAAAGGGGAGGCCCGATCGAGCCTGCATCAGATATTCGAGGCGTATCGCAGCGGTAAAATCAGCACCGTCGACGTGACGGCATAGCGGGCGGTCATGCTGCGCTGTGCTCCAGGCGCGCCTTTGAGCACAGCGTATCGGTCAAGCGCGTTCGTCAGGCGAAGACGAAGTATTTGCGCACGGTCTCGACCACTTCCCACGTGCCTTTCATGCCTGGCTCGATGACGAAGATGTCACCGGCGCGCAGATGGATCGGCTCCAGGCCCTCTGGGGTGATGATGCAGTAGCCTTCCTGGAAATGGCAGTACTCCCACTTCACGTATTCCACATACCATTTGCCGGGTGTGCAGATCCAGGTGCCCATGATCTTGCTGCCGTCTTCGCTGGTGTAGGCGTTGAGGTTGACGGTGTGCGGGTCGCCTTCGAGTTTTTCCCATTTGCAGGCATCGAGTACGGGCAGCGGATGGGTGTCGCGCAGGACGGTGATGGGGGCGGTCATGTGAACTCCGAAAGGGGCGGAAGAGAACAGGCACCCTAACGCGTGGCCTGGGCGGATAGATGCCTGTGGTCGACATCGAGCTATCCAGAAGCGCGCATCAATCGGCCAGATGTCGAGCCAGGGCCGTGGCGTAGGCCGGCAAACCGTCGAAGTGGCGGGCGCACAGCAGCAGCGCCCGGTGGGTCCAGGCCTCTTGCAGCGGGACGCAGTGATACGAAGGCTCGGGCGGGCGCCGGTCGATGGCCGCCTTCGGCACGATGGCAATGCCTGCACCATGGGCCACCATGCGAATCATGCCGTCGAAACCATCGGCGCGAATGCGGATTTGCATGCGCGAGCCGATGTGCAGGGCCTGTTCTTCCAGGTGAATCGCCAGGGCACTGGAGGCGTTCAGGCCGACATAGTCGTGGCTGAGGGTCTCGCTGAAACGCACGGCTCGACCGTCAGCCAGTGGGTGCCCGGTCGGTAGGATCAAGACCAGTGGATCGTCGCGAAACGGCCAGGCCTGAAGGCCGTGGGTGTCCACCGCGTCGGAAACGATCCCCAGGTCCGCCGCGCCCTGGCGCAGCGCATGGGTGATCCGTGAGCTGGGTAATTCCTGCAGGTCGATGTCGAGGTTGGGATGGGTCTTGAGAAAACCGGCCAGCAGTTCGGGCAGGTACTCGGTCATGGCGCTGGTGTTGCACAACAATCGCACCCGGCCTTTGACGCCCTTGGCGTATTCGGCCAGGTCCTGTTGCAGGCGTTCGGCCTGTTGCAACAGGACTCGGGCGTGCTCGGCCAGGGCCCTGCCAGCCGGCGTTGGGGTCACGCCACGCCGTCCGCGCTCAAGCAGGTCGATGCCCAGGGAGGCTTCCATGGCCCGGACCCGCGCACTGGCCGCGGCCAGGGACAAATGGCTGCGGGCCGCACCGGCGGTGATGTTGCCGGTGTCGAGGATGTTCAGGTAGAGGCGCAGGTCGGTGAGGTCGAAGTGCATGGGCGGGTGATCCTGTGCCGGGTTTGTCTGGTGTTTGGTACGTCGCCATCGCGAGCAAGCTCGCTCCCACAGTTTGAAATGCAATCCCCCTGTGGGAGCGAGCTTGCTCGCGATAGCGTCGGCAGCATCAGCGAATGAACAGCCTCTTGCCACAAGAGAGGCACCCTCAGTATATGGCAGATTTTCAAGCCAAGTCCCGGGGTGCACGATACGCCCATGAACACACTCATCGCTTTCTATCAAAATCTCGGCCTGGCCCTGTCCCTGATGGTCATCGCCACCTTCCTGCTGGCCGGCACCATCAAGGGTGTGATCGGCCTGGGGCTGCCGACCATCTCCATGGGTTTGCTCGGGCTGGCTATGGCTCCGGCGCAGGCTGCGGCGTTGCTGATTATCCCGGCGACCCTGACCAATCTCTGGCAACTGGCGTTTGGCGGTCATCTGCAAGCCCTGATCCGGCGCCTGTGGCCGCTGTTGCTGGCGATTTTCATGGGCACCGGGCTCGGTACGCTGTGGATCGGTATGACGGGCGGGGCTTGGGTGGTGCGGGCCTTGGGCGGGGCGTTGTTGCTGTATGCGTTGAGCGGGCTGTTGCTGCCGACGCTGCGGGTCGGTCCCGGTGCCGAATCGTGGATCGCTCCGCTTTGTGGGCTGCTGACCGGCCTCATCACCTCCGCCACCGGTGTGTTCGTCATTCCGGCGGTGCCCTATCTGCAAGCGCTGGGCTTGAGCAAGGATGAATTGGTGCAAGCCCTGGGCCTGTCATTCACCGTTTCTACTCTGGCCCTGGCCGCCGGCCTGTTGTGGCGCGGCGAACTGGGCGGCGGCGAATTGAGCGCTTCGTTACTGGCGCTGGCACCGGCGCTGCTGGGGATGTGGCTGG
This sequence comes from Pseudomonas sp. Van50, assembly GCF_055390755.1. Classification (NCBI taxonomy): domain Bacteria; kingdom Pseudomonadati; phylum Pseudomonadota; class Gammaproteobacteria; order Pseudomonadales; family Pseudomonadaceae; genus Pseudomonas; species Pseudomonas sp. Van50. The sequence continues at coordinate 894,649 of NZ_AP024343.1, forward strand.
GGCAATGGTTGCGCCAGCGGATCAGCGCCGTGTTGTTCAAACGGGCATTTTTCATCGGCCTCGGCGTGCTCGGCGGCCATTTGCTGATCAGCGGCTAGCCGAGGACGGGCTGAGCATGTCGACGCGGCGGATGTCAAAGTCGCGCTCCAGATAGTCCATGCGTTGCTCGAAGAATTGCCGCATGTGCGGCAGGTTCGAGTGCACCTCCAGATGCGCCTGGGAGGCCCAGATCTCATAGAAGATAAACAGCGTTGGATCCTGCTGGTCCCGCAGCATGTGGTATTCGATGCAACCGGGCTCGGCACGGCTTGGCTCGACGTAGGCGCGAAACAGCGCTTCGAAGGCTTCGGCTTTTTCCGGGCGGGTCTTGGCATGCAGGATGAAACCGTGCAGTTCGCTCATCGAGATGGCTCCTGAAGTAAAAGAGGTGTCGGAGCTTACGGCAACAATCGGCCTTACATTCTTGCGTATAGGTCAAATCAGTTTTGCCGTTGTGGTGCTTATTCCGCGTGAAGCTCGTCGGTACTCTGCCGCCATCATTTTCAACCTTTCCATGCAGCGGCCCTCCAACGGCCCACGCCGTGGAACCCGATGAGGCTCCCCATGAAAAAAGTCCTGTTGCTCAACGGCGGCAAACAATTCGCCCATTCCGACGGTCGCTACAACGCCACCCTCCATGACACGGCGCTCAGCGTGTTGGACCATGGCGGTTTCGATGTGAAAACCACCTTTATCGACGGCGGCTACGACGTCCAGGAGGAAGTCGCCAAGTTCCTCTGGGCCGACGTGATCATTTACCAGATGCCAGGCTGGTGGATGGGCGCACCGTGGACCGTGAAGAAATACATCGACGAAGTCTTCACCGAAGGCCACGGCAGCCTCTATGCCAGCGACGGTCGGACCCGTTCCGATGCCTCGCAGAAATATGGCAGCGGCGGCCTGATCCAAGGCAAGCAGTACATGTTGTCCCTGACCTGGAACGCCCCGCAGCAAGCCTTCGACGACCCGACCGACTTCTTCGAAGCCAAGGGCGTGGACGCGGTGTACTTCCCGTTCCACAAAGCCAATCAGTTCCTCGGCATGACCGGCCTGCCGACCTTCCTGTGCGTGGACGTGATGAAGCGTCCGAACATCGAAGAAGACGTGGCGCGGTATGAGCGGCATCTGATCGAGGTGTTCGGCCTTTCGCGGTAATCCGGCTACTATCGGGACCTACCTGAAGGCAATCATGCATCTGTGGCAAGCCCTGTCACATTGAGTTGCATGTCATGAGAGGACACCCGTGAAAGCCAGATCCGACGAGTTGCAGATTTTCGTCTGCGTGATCGAGTGCGGATCGATCTCCGCCGCCGCCGAACAGGTCGGGCAGACGCCATCGGCGGTCAGCCGTACGCTGTCGCGGCTGGAGGCCAAGCTCGACACCACGCTGATCAACCGCACCACGCGGCGCATGGACCTGACCGAGGAAGGCAAGTATTTCTTCGAACAAGCCAAAGGCATCCTCGACCAGATGGATGAACTGGAAGAGCGCCTGTCGTCCCGCCAGAAAAATCCCGCGGGACGCTTGCGGATCAATGCGGCCTCGCCGTTCATGCTGCACGCCATCGTCCCGCACATTGAAGAGTTCCGCAGGCTTTACCCGGATATCCAGCTCGAACTCAACAGCAACGACCTGATCATCGACCTGCTGGAGCAAAGCACCGACATCGCCATCCGCATCGGCACCCTCACCGATTCGACGCTCCACGCCCGCGCCCTGGGCTGCAGCCCGTTGCACATCCTCGCCAGCCCGGCCTATTTGAAGCGGCACGGCACACCCACCAGCGTCGCCGAACTGGCGGAGCATGCGTTGCTGGGTTTTGCCCAGAACGAGGGGCTCAATCAATGGCCGCTGCGCCACCCGCACGGTGATCGCTGGCCGATCCAGCCCGCCATCAGCGCGTCCAGCGGCGAGACCGTGCGGCACCTGGCGTTGCAAGGGCAGGGCATCGCCTGCCTGTCAGACTTCATGACCCGCGAAGACATCCAGGCCGGTCGGCTGAAGGTGCTGCTGGCCGATGCCAACAGCGGATACCGCCAGCCGATCAATGCGGTGTACTACCGCAACTCGCAACTGGCCCTGCGGATCCAGTGCTTCCTGGACTTCATCCAGGGCAAACTCGCCGACTACGCCGCGCGGGATTTCAAGGGCTGATTCGTGACTTCAAGGCAAGAGTGATTTGGGCAATGTGGACTGTTTCGGCAAGGACCAGTCCTCGATACTCGTCCCATCACTCAGGTTGCCAAGGAGTTATCCATGAACGTATTCATCACCGGCGCTGCCGGTTTTATCGGCGGTTCCATCGCCACCGGCCTGGTACGCGCCGGGCATCAGGTTCGCGGTCTGGTGCGCAGTGCCGAACAGGCGAGCGAACTCACTGCGCTGGGCATCGAGCCGGTCATTGGCACCCTCGAGGACAGCGCGCTGCTCACCGAGCAGGCCCGTGCCGCCGACGCCGTGATCAACGCCGCCAGCAGCGATCATCGGGGTGCGGTCGAAGCCCTGATCAAGGGGCTCGAAGGCTCGAACAAAGTGCTGCTGCACACCAGCGGTTCGAGCATTGTCGGCGATGCGTCCGGTGGTCGTCACAGCGATGACATCTACCGGGAAGGCCATCTGCCGCCACCCACTGTCGACAAAGCGGCCCGTGTCGCCATCGACAATCTTGTCCTGGACGCCGCCCAGCAAGGCGTGAACTCGGCGGTGATCTGCAACACCTTGATCTACGGCCACAGCCTGGGGGTCAAGCGTGACAGTGTGCAGTTGCCACGGCTGCTCAGGCAGGCGCGTAAAAGTGGGGTGGTGCGGCATGTGGGACCGGGGCAGAACATCTGGTCCAACGTGCACATCGAAGACGTGGTCGAGCTGTACAAACTGGCCCTGACCCGTAACGTACCCGGCACGTTCTATTTCGTTGAAAGCGGCGAGGCCTCGTTCATCGACATGACCACAGCCATGGCCCGGGCGCTGAAGCTGGGCGAGCCGCAAGATTGGCCGCTGGCCGAAGCCGAGGCCGAATGGGGCTACGAAATGGCCAACTATGGCCTGGGCTCCAACAGCCGTGTGAGAGGCACGAACGCCCGTGAACTGCTGGGCTGGACGCCGAAGCGGACGTCGGTGGTGGAGTGGATTCTCGATGAGATGGTGTGAGTGACATCGGTAGTGCCAGCAGAGTAAGCCCCCTTGTGGGAGCGAGCTTGCTCGCGATGGCGCCGGGTCAGTCAGTACTGAAGTTGGCTGACCCACCGCTATCGCGAGCAAGCTCGCTCCCACAGGTTTTTGTTGGGTGTTGCTTCAGTCGTGCTGCACGCCCGCGCGCTTGAGCATTTGTTTGCAACGCTCGGACAGGTGAAACACCCGCAGGTGCTTGCCCGCTTTGCTGTAGCGCTCGCGCAGGGTCTTGAGTGCGGCGACGGCCGAGTAGTCGACGAAGCGCAAGTGACGGCAATCGAGGGTCACCAGGGCCGGGTCGTTGGCCGGGTCGAACTGGTTGAGGAACGGCGTCGACGAGGCGAAGAACAACGTGCCGTGCAAGCGATAAAGCTTGCTGCCGTCGGCTTCCTCGTGGGTGTCGGCGTACAGCTCCCGGGCTTGTTGCCAGGCGAAGTTGAGCGCCGCGATGACAATCCCGCAGAGCACGGCGACAGCCAGGTCGGTGAACACCGTGATCACCGTCACCGCGATGATGACCAGCACATCGTTCACTGGCACCTTGTTGACCACCCGCAACGAGGCCCAGGCGAATGTCTGCTGGGACACCACGAACATCACCCCCACCAGTGCCGCCAGCGGGATGCGTTCGATCAGCGGCGACAGGAACAACACGAACAGCAACACCATCACCCCGGCCACCACGCCCGACAACCGTCCGCGTCCGCCCGAGCTGAGGTTGATCATCGTCTGGCCGATCATGGCGCAACCGCCCATGCCGCCGAGCAAGCCGGAGGCCATGTTGGCCGCGCCCAACGCCACGCACTCACGGTCCGGATAGCCGCGGCTCTCGGTGATTTCATCGGTCAGGTTCAAGGTCAGCAAGGTTTCCAGCAAACCGACCATCGCCATGATGACCGCATAGGGTGCGACGATCTGCAGGGTCTCCAGGTTCCAGGGAATGTCCGGCAGGGCAAGGGTCGGCAAGCCGCCGGCGATGTGGGCCATGTCGCCCAGCGTTCGGGTCGGCAGGCCGAGCAGGTCCACCGCCAGGCCAACACCGAGGATGGCCACCAGCGCCGGCGGCACGCTGCGGGTCAGGCGCGGCAGCAGGTAGACGATGGCCATGGTCAGCGCCACCAGGCCGGCCATCAGGTACAGCGGCGGGCCGCTCAGCCAGGCCTCGCCATTCTTGAAGTGTTCCAGCTGGGCCAGGGCAATGACGATCGCCAGGCCGTTGACGAAGCCGAGCATCACCGGGTGCGGCACCATGCGCACCAGCTTGCCCAGGCGCAACAACCCGAACGCCATCATGATCAGCCCGCCCAGCAGCACGGTCGCCAACAGGTACTGCACGCCGTGTTGCACCACCAGCGCGACGATCACCACGGCCATCGACCCCGCCGCGCCCGAAACCATCCCGGGCCGTCCGCCGAACAGGGCAGTGAGGGTGCAGAGGATGAAGGCACCGTACAACCCCATCAGCGGGTTGAGGTGGGCCACCAGGGCGAAGGCGATGCACTCGGGGAGCAAGGCGAAAGAGGTGGTGAGGCCGGCGAGGGTGTCGGCGCGAAGACGGGCTGATTTCATGATTTACCTGACTGGGCGCCGGTGGAGCGTCGGCTGCCGGGGAGTGGTGCAAAAACAGGTGCGGATGGTACGGAATTGAGCGCGGGGCGGCCAGCCGTCTGTGCTGAGGGGATAAATCCCCTCAGCACAAGAGAATGGTTCTGTATGAAAGTCCGGCGCCGGATTTTCATAGCGGCTGCATCGTGATGTCCGTCAGCGACATTTCTTGCCTGTGGGCGAAAATTACTTTCAGTGGGTTTGAAGATTCATCGTCGAAATGATTTATGAGTTTCACAACACATCGACGTGACCCCATTCGAGGAGTAACGCATGGCCCCTGCTTTCGGTTATTGGCTACTGGTCTACGCGGCCATCGCCATCATTGCGCTGATCGTTCTGATCGCCCGTTATCGGCTCAATCCGTTCATCGTGATTACCCTGGTCTCCATTGGCCTGGCGTTGCTGGCCGGGATGCCGCCGTCGGGTGTGGTGGGGGCGTACGAAGCGGGTGTCGGCAAGACGCTGGGGCACATTGCGCTGGTGGTGGCCTTGGGCACGATGCTCGGCAAGATGATGGCCGAGTCCGGTGGGGCGGAGCGGATGGCGCAGACGCTGATCGAACGCTTCGGCGAGCGTAACGCCCACTGGGCAATGGTGTGCATTGCCTTCCTGGTGGGCTTGCCGTTGTTCTTCGAAGTCGGCTTTGTGCTGCTGGTGCCCATCGCCTTCACCATCGCCCGGCGTGTGGGTGTGTCGATCCTGATGGTGGGGCTGCCGATGGTCGCCGGGCTTTCGGTGGTCCATGCCCTGGTGCCGCCCCATCCGGCGGCGATGCTGGCGGTGCAGGCGTTCCAGGCCTCGGTGGGCCAGACCTTGCTGTACGCGATCCTGATCGGCATTCCCACCGCGATCATCGCCGGCCCGTTGTACGCCAAATTCATCGTGCCGCGCATCCAACTACCGGCCGAGAACCCGCTGGAGCGACAATTCCTCGACCGCGAGCCGCGTGCCAGGCTGCCGGGTTTCGGCGTGACCCTGGGGACCATTCTGCTGCCGGTGATCCTGATGTTGATCGGCGGCTGGGCCAACCTGATCTCCACCCCGGGCAGCGGTTTCAACCAGTTCCTGCTGTTCATCGGCAACTCGGTGATCGCCTTGTTGCTGGCGACCATTCTCAGCTTCTGGACCCTCGGCCTGGCCCAGGGCTTCAACCGTGAATCGATCCTCAAGTTCACCAACGAGTGCCTGGCACCGACCGCCAGCATCACCTTGCTGGTGGGCGCCGGCGGTGGTTTGAACCGGATCCTGGTGGACGCCGGGGTCACGCAGCAGATCGTCGGCCTGGCCCAGGAGTTCCAGTTGTCGCCGCTGGTCATGGGTTGGTTGTTCGCCGCACTGATGCGCGTTGCCACCGGATCGGCCACGGTGGCGATGACCACGGCCTCGGGCATCGTCGCACCCGTGGCGATTGGCCTGGGTTATCCCCACCCCGAACTGCTGGTGCTGGCGACTGGCGCCGGGTCGGTTATCTTTTCCCACGTCAACGACGGCGGCTTCTGGCTGATCAAGGAATACTTCAATATGACCGTCACGCAAACCTTCAAGACCTGGACGGTGCTCGAAACGCTGATTTCCGTGGTCGCGTTCGCCTTGACCCTCGGGCTTTCGCGCTTGCTTTGAGCGCAACGCACCCCAACAGGAGCCGCCATGGACATCCTCTACCAGATCCGTTCCCGCCAGGACTCCTTCAGCGCCGGCGAAGGAAGAATCGCCCGACTGATGCTCGAAGACGTCGGCTTTGCCGCCTCCGCCAGCCTCGATGAACTGGCCCAACGGGCGGAAGTCAGCAGCGCTACCCTGTCGCGCTTCGCCCGTACCGTCGGTTGCCGCGACCTGCGGGATTTGCGCCTGCAACTGGCCCAGGCCAGCGGTGTCGGCAGCCGTTTCCTCGACCCCACCGGGGCGCCGGAGCAATCGGCATTTTATGGACAGATCGTCGGCGATATCGAAGCGACTCTGCGCCAGCATCTGTCAGCATTCGAAGAGTCACGGTTCGGCGATGCCGTGCGGATGATCGGCAAGGCACGGATGATTCATGCGTTCGGTCTCGGTGGCTGGTCGGCACTGTGCGGCGAGGAATTGCAGGTGCGGCTGGTGCGTTTCGGCTACCCGATTGCCGCCTGTCGCGACCCGGTGATGATGCGCATCACCGCCACTTCGCTGAGCGACCAGCATCTGGTCATCGCCTGTTCACTGACCGGTATCACGCCGGAGCTGTTGAGTGCCGTTGAGTTGGCCCGCAGCTACGGCGCGGCGATCCTGGCCGTCACCCGCGCCGACTCGCCACTGGCCCAACTGGCCGACTGTGTGCTGCCCCTGCAAGGTGCCGAAACCTCGTTCATCTACAAACCCACGGCGGCGCGCTACGGCATGCTGCTGGCCATCGACGTGCTCGCCACCGAGCTGGCGCTGGCCCATCCTGAAGACAATCAAGAGCGCCTGCGGCGGGTCAAACTCGCCCTGGACGATTACCGCGGCGGCGACGATCACTTGCCGCTGGGAGACTGACATGCTGTACGACACGCTTATCCGCAATGCGCTGGTCATCGACGGCAGCGACAGCCCCGGTTACCACGCCGACGTCGGCATTCGCGCCGGGCGCATCGAACGCATCGGCGAGCTGGGAGAAGCCCGGGCCCTGGAAGACATCGACGCCGCCGGCCGTGTGCTGGCGCCGGGGTTCATCGATGTGCACACCCACGACGACACGGTGGTGATTCGCCAACCGCAGATGCTGCCCAAGCTCAGCCAGGGCGTGACCACGGTGATCGTCGGCAACTGCGGCATCAGCGCTTCGCCGGTGAGCCTGCGGGGCGATCCGCCGGACCCGATGAACCTGCTCGGCACGGCCCAGGCCTTCGCCTACCCACGCTTCGGGGATTATCGGGGGGCGGTAGAGGAGGCCAAACCGGCGGTCAACGTGGCCGCATTGGTCGGGCACACGGCGTTGCGCAGCAATCATATGGATGATTTGTTGCGCACTGCCTCGGTGGGAGAAATCGCTGCCATGCGTCGGCAATTGCGCGAAAGCCTGGAGGCCGGTGCACTGGGTTTGTCCACCGGCCTGGCCTACGCCAACGCATTTTCGGCGTCCACCGACGAAGTCATGCAACTGACCGAGGAGTTGAGTGCATTCGGCGCGGTCTACACCACCCACCTGCGCAGCGAATTCGAGCCGGTGCTCGAGGCCATGGACGAGGCGTTCCAGATCGGTCGTCATGCGCAGAGCCCGGTGATCATTTCCCACCTCAAGTGTGCCGGGGCCGGTAACTGGGGACGCAGCCCGCAGGTGCTCGCGGCGTTGGAGCACGCGGCGAAAACCCATCCGGTCGGTTGCGACTGCTATCCCTACGCGGCCAGCTCCTCGACCCTGGATCTCAAGCAAGTGACCGATGCCCATCGCATCACCATCACCTGGTCGACACCGCACCCGTCAATGGGCGGACGCGACCTGACCGACATCGCCCGCGAATGGGCGGTGTCGCTGTTGGAAGCGGCGCGGCGCCTGCAACCGGCCGGTGCGGTGTACTACGGCATGGACGAAGGCGACGTCCGCCGAATCCTCGCCCATCCGCTGTCCATGGTCGGCTCCGACGGATTGCCCGAAGACCCGTTTCCCCATCCGCGCTTGTGGGGCGCATTCCCACGAGTGCTGGGCCATTTCAGTCGTGACGTCGGGCTGTTTGCGTTGCACACCGCCGTGCACAAGATGACCGGTCTGTCGGCGGCGCGCTTCGGCTTGAAGGGCCGAGGTGAAATCGCTGAAGGCCATTGGGCGGACCTGGTGCTGTTCAACCCACACACCATTCGCGACGTGGCCGATTTCAACCAGCCGCAACGGGCTGCCGAAGGGATTGATGGCGTGTGGGTCAATGGTGTCTTGAGCTACCGCGATGGGCAGGCAAACGGGCGCCGGGAAGGGCGATTCCTGGCGCGGGAGGGCGACTTGCGTCAGGGGTTTGGTCCGGCGAATGGCGTGTAAGCGGCTGATATTGTGTAAATTGGCGTCACAATAATGGCACTGCGACACTAAAGAAGCCGGACCCAAGGCCGAAGCATTGGGGTCAACCCACTAAACTGGGTCTTTTCAGCCAGGGAGCAACCCATGAGCTTCGGTAAAACCACCCCGATTCTGCGGATCTTCGATGAAACCAAGGCGTTGGCGTTTTATGTCGACTTCCTGGGCTTTACCGTCGACTGGCAACATCGCTTCGGTGACAACTTCCCGTTGTACTTGCAGGTCTCCCGTGGCGACTGCGTGTTGCACCTGAGCGAGCACCATGGCGATTGCACGCCGGGCTCGGCCCTGCGGATCGAGACCGATGAGCTGGAAGCGTTCCAACAGCAATTGCAGGACAAGGCGTATCGCTACGCCCACCCCCAGATCCAGGCCATGCCCTGGGGGAGCCAGGACATGACGGTGGTCGATCCGTTTGGGAATCGGTTGGTGTTTACCAATGCGATCACTGTCTGAGAGGCGCCCCCGCTCGGATCCCCCAGGCCTGGCAGGATCCGAGCGGGTTTGAGTTGGCCAGGTGCAGTCAGGAACTGAGACCAGGGCGCGGAGCACGATTGATAGCCAAGACATGCTCGTTGTATTTCCCATAGTCCATAGCGTGGCGCCCCGTCTGGATACTGACGCTTTCCGGGATAATGCCGCTGCAATTGAAGCAGGCAATGAAAGGTTTCGGTTCGTCCACGCCGGTTATTTTGTGGGTGAACAGTTGCGTGTTCGACAGCTTCATTTCAGCTTGACCCGGGTAGAGCGCAACGACCGAGTTGATCAGGCGGACTTCTCCATGAGCCCCTGGTCCCCCGGTGCGTATGGGGATGATGCTATTGGATTGTTCAATGTGCCTGGCAATGAGGTTCTGGGTGTATTGCTGCAGTTCATGGACGTCCTCGACGGTCCTGCTCAGCGTCGGCTCGCTCTTTAACTCGTCAAGATCCAGTTCGATTTTATGAATCGGATCGATTTTCGTCGCGCTGTATCGTTCGGCCAAGTCGGCCAGGTAATCGTGGGTATTGCCGATCCTGTAGCTTCCGAAGTTCAGGTAGAAATTCTCGCTTTCGGCGGTGCCGTCATACGCCTTGTCTACGCCGCGGTATCCCTCCGGGCCGGATTTGGGCCCGGTGAGGTTGTAGAACTCGTTGAGGCCCACGCCCAAGCCATCGACCAAGCCATGGGAGTGAACGACCAGCTCCTTGCGTTTGGTTTTGCTGAAACTGGGGCTGGCGTCGGGGTCTGGAGGGCCTTCCTGATGAGTGCCGGCACGTTTTTTAGCTTGTTTCGTCGGTGGCGGCTGCATCATTTTCAGGGAACGGGCGTGGCCATCCTCTTTCATCCATTGGATGAAATCCTCCTTCATCCACCCTTGACGGTCGACAAACCTGAGGGGGTTGTTTCCCACCATGGCATACAGGTTCAAGCCATCGACCGCCCCTGCCGGGTCGGGGCTGATCCAGCGTTGCAACCACGGCGCGTAGTACCGCTGCCCGTAATAATACAGGCCACTGGCATCGCGTTCCTTGCCGCAGTAGCGAAGGGTCCGGTAGTCGGCTTCCACGGCCGAGCGGGAGGCCTGCCAAGCGGTTGCGCCGTAGGGCAGGTAGCTTTCCTGGCTGATCAGGCCGCCCTGGTCGTCGAGTTCCAGTGAGCTGGAGCCCAGGTGGTCACCAAGGCCATAGCGTATCGGGTTGGCGGCGATACCGGACGGTCGGCCTTCGGTCCAGTGCAGGTAGCGCACGTTGTAGCGACCGGCTTGCAGGATGATGACTTCCAGGCGTTCATTATCGCGCGTGCGAATCTCGAGGCCCGGCAGATAACGGACTTCCCGAGTGTGAACCCTTGTCGCGCCCTGGGTTGTCTGGAGCTTGCGTACTCGTTGACCGCCGCTGTCGTAGCGATAGCGCTCGATGTCATCGGCAGCGTTTTCACGCCGCACCAACACCACGCCGTCGAGCTGGTTGCGCAGGTTCCATGTCAGCGCCTGGCCTGGGGAAAGCGCCTGCTGGTTGCCGTTGGCATCGAAGTCCACTGCCACGTCGGGCGTCGATTGGCCTTTATTCCAGGCGCGCAGGCGATTGCTCGCGGCGGCCACGTTCAGGGTCCGGGTGTAGTGGTTGCCTTCGCGACGATGGCGCAACTCAATCAGATTGCCGCCGGCGTCGTACTCGTAATGTTCGGTGAAGTTGAACAGCTGACTGGGGGCGATGGGTGTTTTGCCGAGGGCTGGAAGGTCCGGGGGCCTGGTCAATCCGGCGGCCTCGCGGCCCGTCGCGCTGATCAATTGGTAAAGGCTGTCGTAGGTGAATGTGCTGGCGGCTTCGACCCGCTGGTTACTGCCAAACTGCACCGGTTGAGCCTTGTCCTCGAGATGCGTCACGTTGCCCACCGGGTCGTAGGTGTAGCGCAGATCCTGCAAGGTGCTGGCCGCCCGTGACGTGCGCAGGGCGGTCAGTCTACCGTTGGCCGGATCGTACACGGCGCGACTGACGACCCCGTTGCCGGCCGTCTGGGACTCGATCTGGCCGGACGCGTTATAGACCAGATCGCTCATGATGACTTTTTCGGTCGCCGTGTGGCTTATCTGCAGGCCCACGGACTTGAGCTGACCGGCGACATCGAACGAGTAGCGCTGCTGGTGCTGGGCGGCATCGGTCTGCAGGATAAGCTCGGCGAGGGCGTCGTAGCGCCAGTTCGTGGTGTAGCCGTTCCCCTGTTCCAGCAAGCGATCGCGGTCTATCTCCTGCGCTGGCCAGTCCAGGCGTTCGGCGGTGGCCAGCAGGTGCCTGGTCTGGCTGAGAGGTTTGGCGCAAAGCCCATAGTCATGGATCAGCAGGGTGCCGGCGCTGTCATCGTGACGGATCAGCGCACCGCAGCGGTTATGCACTGCGGACTCCGGCGAACTGTCGCCGTATTGCCGGCATTCGACCCTGCGCGGCACGTCGCCTGCCGCTTGCTCATGGACGGCCGTCATGCGCAGTTGCGTGTCGTAGGTGGTTCGCCAATAGGAGCCCCGCTGATCCCAGCAGTGCGATAGCTGCCCGGCATCGCCAGGCAGGTACAGGCGCCAGCCGGCATCGATACTGTCGAGCAACAGCGTCTTGCCGGACAAACTGAAGACCGTCCGCAGGTTCGCCCCGCCGGTCGCCATGGCAAACAGTCGAGGATCACGCTGCGCCACCGCTCGTCCCGCCGCGTCGTAGTCTCGCTGGGCAATGCGCGCCTGGGAGGGGGCCTGGGCGTCGCGCCGGTAGTAAGCGATTTGCCGCACGGGCAGGCCACGACCGTCGAAGGCATTGATCGTGGGTGTCTTGTGATGAAGGCGTGCGTTCATGCGCCACCTCCGGCCGTGGCGGCGTGTTCGGACAGGACTTCCTGCAGCGTGTCATTCTCGTCCTCGTCCACGGTGTACCAGGGGTGACGTGTATGCCGGCGCAGATAGGCGAGGCCATTTTGCCTGGCGAGCAACACGTGGCTGGGGCGTCCGAGTGGGTCGTAGAAGTGTTGGTCGAAATGCCCGGACTGGCGCAAGGACGCATCGTTGATGTGGCTGTGCCGGTCGGCGAAATATGGGCGGTAGATACGCACCGCCAGGCCCTTGCTGTTGTATTCCACCCGTTCGCTGACACGCCAGCGCCTGGCTGCGATCTGCTCCTTGGGCTTTCCATCCGTCAGTGTCAGGTCGCCCTTGGCGTCGACGACGTAAGCCTGGCCCGGTTCGACGAGTTGCTTGCTTTGCAGGGTTCGTCCGAAGCCATCGAAGCCACTGACGGCGATGCGGATTTGTCTTCGGGGGTCATCCGGGAAACGGTCGGCGACCAGCGTGGCGATGTGTATCGGTTCACGGGGCGCGGCTGCGATTTCGTGTTTCAGCTTGAGGTCGTCGGCGGAGGGTGTCTGAAGCTCCGCCAGGCGGGCTCGGGCCGATGCGCGGATATGGCCGCTGGGCAGCAGGTCGCCGTTACCCACGCAACGTGCCAGCCAGTCGGTGTCCGCCCGGGCAACCTTCGATACACGCCCCATCCAACTGAAGGGCGCGTAATAGAGGGTCATGGCGGCGTCTTGCAGAGCGTCCCCGCTTTGTCTGATGGCGGTCGCGGGGCTGCTGAACGGTGGCCGTTTGAACTGTGCGAGCGGCTTGAAACCCACGGGGGTGTGGTGCTCGTCACCATGGAAAGAGGTCGCCAATACTTGGCCGAACGCATCGAACAGGCCCTCCTGTACGTTACCGTTGGGGTCGATGATGCGCAGGGGCTGGAGTGAACGGTAATCGTAAAACGCCTGGGTGGTGCAGCCGTCGGGCAGTTTGAAGGTGGTGACAAGACAAGCGTATGGGTCATGGCCTGTTTCGTACGCGCCTTGGCTTTCGCTCGGTTGTACGGTCCTGGTTTTGTAGAAGCCCGCCAATGGCGCGTAGGTGGTGAAAGCGCTTTTGACGGACCAGAGTTTTTTCTCCGGCGCGGTGTCGAGAAGAAAATCGCTCATTCGGTGATAACCCATTCGCTCCAGTAGTTTTCCTTTGGGGCGGCTGTCCTGTGGCAGTAATTGGAAGGCGCCCAAGGCCGTTTCATCCAGCTCGGCGCTTTCCAGATGATCGACCAGGGCCTGAAAATCGGCGACGCCGTCCGGCAGGGTCGCTGCGCTCGACGCGTGTCTGTAGCGCTGCACGGACAGGCCGGTCAGCACGCCTTGGGTTTTCCAGGCGGTTTGTTTCGTGAGTTCGCTGAGCGTTTCGAAAGACAGGTCCCGTGGGCTCAACCCCTCGTCTTCAGGGCGCTTGGGGCGTTGCAACGCCTGGGTGCGCTGGCGATAAGGCAGGCCGAGTCGCCATTGCTGGGGCGCCTGCAAGTGGATGAATTCGGCACGGGTTTCGTTCAGGTAGTAGAGCTGCTGCGCCGGGTCATGCGCATCGCGCCACCACTGTTGCGTGTCGGTGTCGCTGAACGGTGGTGTGTCGCTGGCGGTTTTTCGTCGGGCGTAGTGGATGTCCACGTTATGGGTCAGTGCGCCGTACCGGTCGTGTTGCAGGTTCAGGGTGTGCCGGCATTGCGGGTCATCGACAATGCCTTCGTACTGGTAGCGGATGGACTCCAGCAGCAGGGGCAACATTCGGGCCTGCCGGCGAATGCTGTCGGGCGCTTGCAGCAGGCGCAGCCCATAACGGTTTTCCTCCACCGAATACAGACGGGTGGTTTTCAGCTGTCTGTCGATGCCGAAGACCTCGCTGCGCAGTACCCGGCCACACAGGGCGCGGGACATTTCCAGTTCGGTCGCCGCATCTGGCGAGGCAATGATGCGATCCTGCAACGCCTCTGGCGGCCAGTGACACAGCAAGGTCTTGCCCAGCGGCACGGCTTGCTTGTCTGCCCGGCTGTAGCCATTGCGTGGCAGGTTCACCCTTCGCCCGGTATGAAGCCAGGTCTTTTTCAGGCAGGTGGCGGTGAAGGCCTGGACGTCTGTGTCGCCGGGGCTCGCTTCAGTGTCGGTTTGCAGTAACAGGCCAAAGCCCCGAAACTCACGTTCGATGCCGTCGTAGTAACCCTGGCGATAGGAGAATGCCTGGGTCAGTCGATTGCCGGTTATTTCATCCACTTGGGTCTGGGCGCAAACCAGGTGCAGGGCCAAGGGCAAGCGACAGGTGAGGGGCTTGCCGTCCGTCATCCGCTGCAGTTTTTCATCCAGCCACTCCTGGGCCGAGCTGCGGTAGTGGATGCGCTGGTCGGCGCCCATGTTGTTGTGGATGCCGGTGAGCAGGTACGGTTTGGCGCTGACGAAGTCGTAGCGCCAATGCCGCGGCGTCATGTGCGGCGCGCTCAGGATCAGGCTGGAACAACCGAGCCCTTGCAGGTCGGCGATGCTGACCTGGCACAGAGGATCGTAGCGCAGGCCTTCCGGCCAGGGCAGGGCAACCGCGGGGCTGAAACCATGGCCGCAGCGGTTCATGAAAATCAACGCCTGGTCCGCTTGCAGATAGATCAGGTCCGCAGCGCCGGAGCCATCCAGGTCCGCCAGGCGGATACGCGCGGCGTCGAAGCTGTCGTAGGCCAGCCCGGGGAAGTCCAGCACCCTGGCGTTGCCGAAACGCCCTCGGCCGAGGTTGGACCAGCACTTCACTTCGTTGTGACGAATGCGCACCAGATGCTGCTGGCCGCTGCCCAGTACATCGCTGAAAGCCACCAGTTCGCCGGCTGAGGCACTGAATAGGGGCAGGGCGTCTTCGTTTTCCTCGCGAGGGACTTCCACGGGAGGCGAAAAGCCGTGTTCCCGCCGGTTGGCGTACAGGCGAACACTGCGCGGGCCGATCACCGCCAGATCGCCGAGCCCGGCGCCCATCAGGTCGGCCAACTGCCCTTGGGGGCTGAAAAACTCTGGCGCAAGTGCATTGAACGTGGCAAAGCCCGACCAGCTTCGTTCGGCATCGAGGGCGAAAAAGCCGCTCACTTGCGGATGGGCGACGAGCCAATCCAAACGACCATCTCCCGTGAGGTCGCTCAGCGCCTGGTGTACTGGTGTGGCCGTGTCGGTCGCCGGGATGTGGGGCAGCGTTCGCCACGGCCCGTAGGTCACGTCGTTGCCTTTGGTATTGGCCCGCACGGGCTCGCGGTAATGCCAGCCGTTGTCGGTTCGATGCAGCACCCCCGGCAGTCCCTCGCCGTACAGGTCCACCAGTTGATAGGCACGATCATCGTTGAGCCCCGGCATGTCCTGGAAACGCCGCCAGGCACGGGGTTCAGGCGCAAGCTGGAAGGCGCTGTAGCTGAATTCGACGGGCGGTCGGCTTTCGGCCGCTTCACCTTCGCCGAACGCCTGGTCATGGGCGGCGCTAAGGAGCGGGTAACCCAGAGGTGTCTGGCGATAATCCAGCAGCAGGCGCCGCACCAGGACGGGGGCGGCGCCCAATTCCTCAGGGAAACGGTGAAACATCAGGACCTGGCGACACAGCCGTTCGGTGCGCAACTCAAAACCGTAGGCGAAGCTGGAAAATGCATCGCCACGGGCTTGCCACTGCTGGCCCTCGTAAGACGGTTTTCCTGCGTAGGCGGTGGTCCGTTCGCCGTAGTCGAACACCAATTCGAAGTGCCATTGCACGTTCGCGAGCCGATCCGCTGTCCACCCGTAAAGGTGTGCATCGGCCTCGAAATTGCCATAGCTGACCTGGCTCAAATAGCGTTGGGCCGTGGTGTCTGTCTTGTACTGGTAGAGGATGTGCTCGCCGTGAGCGTTCAGGCTCTCCTCCAGCAGCCATTCGCCGATACGGCTCGTGTCCTGGGGATCGGCGCGCCGTGCTGACGGGTGCTTGCCAAACAGGTGGAGGCTGCCGTCGGCACCGTGCACCAGCCAGAAACCGGCCTCATCGCCTTGCGAGGACCAATGCTCGATTCGGTCGAAGTGGCTTTCGATCCTGGGAAAGTATTGGGTGACGGTATAGCGCGTGCCCAGGTCCAGACCGTTGTAGTGGTCGATGTAGGTGGCGGCGATGACACCTTGTGAATCGCGCTCGGCTAGCCACGCCACCTCGCTGGGGCCGACGAACTCGTCATCCTCGGTGTACGCCGGTACACCCTTGCTGGTGCGTCGCGTCACGCTGGGCAATGACAGCCCCCAGCCGATGCCGAACACACCGTTGCCGAGCGAGCTGAGATAGCTCAGGGTCAAGGTCGGCGCAAAGCCACGCCCTGGGGATATGGGCAGGGCAATCCCATAGGAGGCCGTACCGTGGGCGCCGACGGGGCTCCATCCTTTGCCGATGCTTTGAATGGCACCGCCCCCCTTGGGCAGGGACGGTGCGGTGACAGGCAGCGGGGCGTGTTCATTCATTGCACACCTCCACCGACCCTGGCGGTATAGCTCACATGGACTATGACGTCGGTCAGCGACTCCAGCAGGTCTTTTTGGGCCTCTGGATTCGGGAAGGTCAACTGCCACTTGGAAATCGCGCCGGTGTATTCGAACGGCAGGTAGCGATCATCGTTGAAGCTCAGGGTGAACAGACCGTTGTCGTCGACACCCGTCGACAGGGCGATCCGTTGGTTGGCGCGCCAGCTTTCCATGGCCTGGCCTTGATCGCCCGGCGACAGGAACACCGTGCTGGCGGTCTGGGTCAGCGTGGCTCGAATGTTTTCATAAGGCCCGACGACGGTGGGCAAGGTCACGCTGATGGTTTTGATGCGTCGCAGATAATGTCGCTGGTCCTTGTAGTCGTCTTCGAACAATTGATGGGTCAGCTCGAACTCGCATCCGCCCTGTTTCAGGTCGGCGTGCAACTGCGCCCAGTCCTTGTTGAGAGAGCTGGCAGCGGTTTTGCCCTTCAGTTGTTGCAAGGATATTGTCTTGCGGATCTCCAGCTCCCGCTCGTGACGTTGCAGGTACCCGGCGTGCATTTTCAGCAGGTTGAGCTTCAGCAGTTCGCCCGCCCCAAGCCCGCGATAGGTCGCATGCCAGGCGCCAGGCTGAATGAAGCGCGTGTCGAAGTCGGCGATTTCATACTGCCAACAGGCTTCGGCGGCCAGGCACAGGCTCAATGTCGCGTCGTAGGCCTGGCGATACAGTGCGGCCAACTGGCTGTTCAGCCATTGATACAGCTGCGCCTTGGTAAAGCGTTTGCTGAGGAAGTCGTAGTGGGCCTTGGCTTGGCCCAGGGTCGATTCGGCCAGGCGCAATTGCAGGCGAGTGGCAGTTTGCTGCTCGGTGAATTGCGCCAGTTGTGCGTCGATCTGGGCCAGTTCCAGTTGTGACTGATCGTACGCCTGGATCCATTCCTGTCTACGTCGATTGAACGATGCCAGGCGGTCGTACTGGTCCGCCGCGGTGCGGCTGATGATAGCGGCGCTATGGGCCGCGGCGGAGGCAGCGAGCATTGGTCCTTCCCACCGACTGCCACCGTTGCTGAAGCCAAAGATGTTGGGCAGCGTCATCAGTCCGCCTGCCGCGATTTGACAGGTCATTGCCGCGAGCTCTGAAGCTCCGCTGGCTACGTAGAGGGAACCTGCATTTTTCTCGGAGTCACTCAGGTTGTCCTCCAGCAGTTTTTTGTAATGACTGGCACGGCCCTGGACAATAGCCTTGCTGGCCAGCAGCGCCTGGCGGCTTTGGCGCTCGATATTCAAGGCCTGGCGCTGCAGGTCGACGGAAATTTTCGCCAGGTTCCAGGCTTGCTGTTGTTGCAACTCCTGCAACTGGGCTTGTTCCTTGCGCTCGATCAGCGACAGCAGCAGGGTGCCGAATTGGCTGAGGCTCTCCACGGCGTTCTGGGCATGGCGGTGCATGACGCTGAAGCGATAGTGGGGAATGGTGACGCTCGGCAGGCCTGTCGACGGGCTGTCAGAGAGACTCAGGGCGTTGGCGCTGGAGAGGGCGCGCGGGTCCAGCGGCGCCGCGATGATCGGCAAGTGCAGCGGCTTGCCGGTCATGTCGAGGTTATGTCGCAGGTTGTATAGGCGACTTTCCGCCAGGTCCCAGCACCTGAGCAGTTGCGGATTGAACGGCAAATGCAAGTACGGGCTGTCGATCGTTGGCAGGGATGACCGCGAGCTGCTTTCGCTAAGCACCAGTGTGTGCTGGTCAGTCAAGCCGGTCAGCGCGTATTCGAAAGTGCGCAAACTGTCATCAGAGGTGTCGCTCAGTACTTTCAAGCTGATAGCTGTCCAGGGATCGGCCGGTCGGACGACCGGGCGTGGCCCCAGCAGGTCCAGCACGCGCACGTACCACAGCTTTGCCTCGCTGAGCCCGTCAGGGGTCATCTCGCGGTACGTGGCATCGCCTCGGTTGATCAGGATGTCGAGGTACAGGAAGTACAGCGCCTTGCAAAAATGCACGGGATGACTGAGGGCAATCTGGTGTGGATCATGGGGCGCCTGATTCGAATACGACGGCATGCTGTTGTCGATCAGCGGCACGCTCCGCCAGCAGGCCTCCCTGTCGCGACCCGGGTCGAAGGTATAGCGCAACCAGCGCTCGGCCTCCTCGTAGCGCTGCTCGGCATTCAAACGATGGGCGACCAGCCAGGGTAGATAGAGGAACAACTCGGTGAAGTAACGGCCATAAGGCCCATGGAAATCCATCCGGTTGGTTGGGTCTCCGGGCACGGCGGGTTCCGGCAGATGTTGTGTGGCCCAGTCGAACAGCTCATCGAGGCTGTTTTCGGTGCGCCGGATCAGTTCGGCGGCGAATACGGTGTTCAATCGGATGGGTTGGCGCGATTGTTTTTTGTTGTCGCTGTAATGCATAGCGGAATCGCTAAAGCTGATGATTTGAACAAGGCGCGGGCCGTTTACCGTCTCTTCGATAATAGTCGGAGCCATGCGGCGAATGTCTACCAGAAACGGCAAGGGAAGGAAGGCTCCCAGTTTCGGGTTGGTATGACTACCCGGTAGATCAAACCCATGAGCGGTTTGAATACGTCGTTCATTAGCGTCGAAGAGCCGTTTGCGGTAATCGTCGTCGAGATCCTTGATGTCGATTTCCGGATTTATCGGTGGAGTGGCTGATAAATAAGGCACGACAGCGAGGTGTTCATCGATGCAAGCCGTTTTAAGAAATTTGCAGTTGTCGGCGGAAGCAGGCTTTGAATCGGTCTTGGCGCCCAGCGCCAGGAAGAGCAGCGCGTGGCGCTCAGAGACGTGATATTCGGCAACCGTACACAACAATGGTTTGATTGCATTCACGTCCTTGCTGCCCAGCACCTCATCCTCGCAATAGCCTTGCAAGCCGACCCGCGGCGTACTCCAACTGCCATCGTGTTTCTTGAAGCAATAGCTCAAGCGTAATAACGGGCGGTTAGCCCCTGGCGCAGTTGTACTGGCGACCTGAGAGACGCGGCTCGAGGCTGCGGGATCCTGATGTATGCACTCCGCCCACACAACGAACAGACGATTGTTGAACCAGACCGGTCGGATCGTCTGTTCGGCGGCGCTCTCGGGAATCGGCACGTCGGCTTTTTCCCAGTCCGACCAAGCGTACGGATCCGGCTGGTCCCGCTTGGGTGCGATGGCCGGTGCTGGCGCAGGGGGGCCGTCGAACGGACGCTGGGCCATGTTCAACGAGCGCCAGAAGTAGCTGTTTTCGGAGCGGGATTTGGCAATGAAGTAATAGGTGCTGTTGGCAAAGTCCGAGCCGTCGATGTAACCGTTGAGAATGTTCAGGTTGGCGACTTCTTCGAAGCGGGTCAGGTAGGCCATGACCGCCGTTTGAACGGCATCGGGTTGAATCTGGTTCTGGCTGAGCTCGTTTTCCAGTTGCCGGAAATTCTCGCTTTTATCAGCCCTCAGGGCGGGGTCGAGATAAGTCGCGGGGAAGTACAGCAATTTTTGATGGGCGGCCCAGGTGGGGTACTGGTGCATCTCATCGCGCCATGTTTTCAAACGCTCGGCGCCGATACTGGCCGGGTCGTAACCGGGCTCCAGGTTCATCAGGATGCGGTTGATGTACTGCTGCAGGCTGGCAATGGCGCAGGCCACTGGCGTGGTGGGCACGTCCTGGCTGACCAGCACGTCGAGCAGCCAGTATTCGTAGAGGTCACGGGCTGTCTTGAGCTGGCGGGTTTTCGTCGTGGCCTGCTCGGGTGCAACCTTGTTCAGGTAAAGCGCTAGCAGGGCATCGCGCAGGCTTTCATCGAGCTGCTTTTTCAGGGCAACGGTCATATTCGATCCTTGAATATTGAAGTGGGGTGGTCAATGGCTGGCCGCGATCAGCGCTTCGCCGACGGTTTTCCAATCCGAAGCAGGACTTTGGGGGTTCAGTGCGGTTGCCTTGAGCAGCAGCTCTGCCGACAGCCCTGTGCTGACGCAGCACGCCTGGCAGCGGATGACCCAGTCCAGCGCTTCCATTGACGTTGCGCGTCGCGGTTCCAATTGCGCCGTGAGGCGTTGCACTTCTTCGCTGTTCCAGTTCAGGAGGCTGGCCAGCAGGCTGTTGGCTTCTTTTTCCGTCTGTTGGCCGTCCTGGTTGGCGACATGCAGGTAGTGCAGCAGGTTTTCTTCCGACTGCGCCTGGTGACGGGCGCAATGGCTGAAACGCTCGAGCAGATACAGCGTTTGCGGGGTGAGGGCTCTGGAAGTGTTCGGGGCCAGCCATGTCGGGTTTGCCATCAAGACGTTCAGCGTGCTGCTGCTCAGGTGCAGGTGTTGGCAAGCCTCGGCGGTGCGCAGTACCTTTGCCAGCGCCTGCGGCATGATGCCCGGGGCAGCCTTGATGGCCGCGACAAGCGCCTCGGCATCGGTACCGGCCATTTGCATCACGTGGGGAACGAGCTCGCTGGAAAGGTCGGCCATGTCATGCAGGAGGGTTTCAACCAGGTGCTGAGGGACGTGCTCGGTGTCCTCTCGAAGTCTCGCCAGGCGTTGTTCCTGGTTCTGGTTCAGTGGCAAGCCCGCTTCTGGTTCAGCGAACAGACGACACCACTGCAGCACATCGAGCCCGTTTTGCCTGAGCCAGTCGACGGCCCAATCCAGGGCCATCAGCACGTCGAGAATGTCGGGTGCCGAGGATGCCGGGGGAGACAGTCGCCCGGTCACCAGCGCCTTGCCGTAATCGTCCCCGCCCAATAGTCGGGCCAGCTCGGTGCACGCCAGCGGCGATAGGCCCAGCATCCGGGCGATGCGGGCCTGGCGGTAGAGGGATGAAACCGTAGGCAGGTCGTGTTCCAGTCCCGGCAGGTATTGTTCGCTCTGTTGCGCAAGCAATAGCAACGCGTCCTGGGTCATGGGCAATCCGAGGCCGGCACTCAAGTAGCTGAAGGTTTGCTGGTCGGTGACGGCCAGTGGCTTCTTGGGGTATTGCCACACGGGGTTTTCAAGCAAGCGGGTGCGATTGAACACCTGATCGAACAACGGGACTCGTTCCCCGCAGGCTTCAACCGGCATGTCGTGCAGCAAAGAAGCAAACTCTTCAGGCGCGATGCCATGACGTTGGTTCAGGTACCGGTAGACGCCAAGGGTGCGCAACGTGTTGGCGCTGAGCGTGTCGCTTCCCTCGGATCGCAGGGCATTGATGATCAGTGTGTCCAGTTCGGCCACGGGGATATCGGTCCAGCGATGCAGGCGGATCATGCGCTGGAGACGGTCGAAACGTTCATCGGAATAGTGCAGGAAGACGCGCGACGCCCCTTGGGTTTCGATGCGCAGGGGGGGAGTACTTTCCGACCCGTTGATGTAGCTGGCGCCATAAACGCTCTGCGTGGCGTCCGGGCTGTTGATCGAGCTGCGAGGGCTGTAGCGGCCTTGCGCCAGGAATTGTTCCACCTGGTCCGTCGTCAGCCCGGTGCGTTCCTGGAAAAAATCGAGCTGATCCAGGCGTGTGATGTCCTGGGTGCCATAGCTTTTCTTCAGCGCTTCAGGCCTGGCGCTTGAAGCGCTTGGCGCGAGCAGCAGGTTCTGTTGTTCCGGGCTGAGTCCGGACAACAGCTTTTGGGCATCGAGATGAGAGGTCGTGACGCGCCCGTACGTCGAGGGGCCTCGTGAAAATGGCAGTTGCAGGCTGACCCGATAGTTCAGTTCGCCTAGCACGGGTTTGCCTGCGCCCAGCCCGAGCAGACACTGGTGATGGTGCAGGTCGTAGGGCAGCGAGAAGGGATAGTGCTCGCTGGCCAACACCTGCTGGACGGTCTTGGCCCTGTCGGTACTGGCCAGGTGCGCCGCGATGTTGCTGCACAGGGTGTCGTTGACGATGTCGAGCATCGGACGCTTGGCGAAGGCGCTCTGTCGATCGAGCATCAGCTTGCCGAGGTCCGGGCGCCGTTCCTCCAGGGTGATCCTGGCCGCTTGTACAGGGGCCGGTAGCTGCTCCAATTGCCGGGCGAACAGATACAGGGCTCGCAGATACGCCACGGGTGAGTCGATGGCGGCGATGTCGCCTTCGTCGCAGAACTGATCCCAATTTTCTTCGAAGAGTGCCTGATAGCCGGCGGACGCTGGCGTTGTATCCGAATCCAGGCTGTACCGGAAACTTGGCTGGGTGTCCTTCCTGGGTGATACGCGGTGTTCCTGGTACAGGCGGCTGATTTGTCCGGCATAGCTCACAGCGCTGTCGTAGACCCGCCCGGCATCCGCGTCGCTGTGCTTGGCGAGCTCGAGGGCGAACTGCGCTTTGTCCATGCGCACGATGTCGAACACCGACGTCACACCCATGTGCTGCAGGGCTGTTCTGAATTTGGTTTCTGAAGTTTTCTTGCCGGCAGGGAAGGCGACGAGCCGGTGCAACAGCGAGTCGTTGCTAACGTCCATGTGGGGTCTATCTCCTGTTCGAACGGAATGTGCGTTTCGGGAGAAAACCGTACAGGAGCACGCAGAAAAAAACGGTAGGACGTCAGGGGAAGATGTGTACGAAAGGGCGATGCGTGGGGCGGTTTTTGATTCCCGGTGGTCCCTGGGGGCTGACGGGTGAGTGGCCGCTAGACAAGTTGAGCGCTTTAAACTAGCTTGCAATCAATGATTTCATTGATTGCAGGTGTTTTATGGCCAGCCTCACTATTCGAAACCTGGACGATCAGATAAAGGAACAACTGCGTATCGCGGCAGCCCATAACGGCCACTCCATGGAGGAAGAGGCCCGGCTGATTTTAGGGCGTGCCTTGGCAAGAGTGAGTCCTGAAGGTGGATTGGGGAGTCGCATTCGAAACAGATTCAGTGCCCTGGGCGGTGTGGAACTGGATCTGCCTGCGCGTGACGAAAAGGCCAATGCGGCGGATTTATCTGAATGATAGTGCTCGATACCAACGTGATTTCAGAGTTCATGCGTGCAGAGCCGAACGCCAGTGTCCTGGCCTGGGTTGATTTGCAGCCTGCAATGGAATTGGTCATTTGCGCTGTTACCGTGGCGGAAATTCTTCATGGTGTCGCCCGGCTGCCTTCCGGCAAGCGCAAGCAAAGGCTTGAAGCCCATGCAATGGCAATGTTCGAAGAGGATTTTGCTGGCCGGATCCTGCCTTTCGATGCCCATGCGGCGGTTGAGTACGCGACCCTCGTTGCGTCATGCGAGGCGAAGGGGAGGACGGCAGGCATGGCTGATGCACAGATTGCCGCTATTTGCCGTACTCACGGGGCGCTGATTGCAACCCGCAATACCAGGGACTTCGAGTTTCCAGGGGTTGACGTCATCAACCCCTGGAACGCTTGAAGGGGGCTTCATACATGACGCCCGTATTCCATCGGAACCGGGCGTTGTCCATGATCAAACCCTGAAGTGGCTGACCATCATCTGCAATTGATTGCCCAGCCGCGCCAGTTCCACGCTGGAAGCGGCGGTTTCTTCGCTGGCGGCGGCGGTCTGTTCTGACACGTCGCGCACGTTGATGATGCTGCGGCTGATCTCCTCGGCCACGGCGCTTTGCTGTTCGGCAGCAGCGGCGATCTGCTGGTTCATCGACTGGATGTTCGACACCGTGCGGGTGATGTTTCCGAGGGATTCCCCAGCCTTGCGCGTCAGGGCCACGCTGCTGTCGGTGAGGCTGCGGCTGTTGTTCATCACGGCGGCCACTTGCTGGGTACCGTTCTGCAGGCCGGCCACCAGGCCTTCGATTTCCTCGGTGGATTTCTGTGTGCGCTGGGCCAGGCCACGGACTTCGTCGGCCACCACGGCGAAACCACGCCCGGCTTCACCAGCGCGGGCCGCTTCGATGGCGGCGTTGAGCGCCAACAGGTTGGTCTGCTCGGCCACGGCCTTGATCACGTCCATGACGCTGCCGATCTTGTCGCTTTCCTGTTGCAGCACGGTCATGGCGTCGGTGGAACGCACCACTTCGCTGGCCAGGCGTTCGATCTGGGCGATGGCTTCGCTGACCACCTTGTCGCCGGCGCGGGCTTCGCCATCCGCGGCGGCGGCTGCCTGGGAGGCCTCTTCGGCGTTGCGCGCGACTTCCTGGACCGTGGCGGTCATCTCGTGCATGGCGGTCGCGACCTGGTCGGTCTCGACTTTCTGGCTGTTGACCCCGGCGCTGGTCTGCTCGGTCACGGCGGACAACTCTTCGGCGGCGCTGGCGATCTGAGTCACGCCATCGCGGATGCCGCTGATCAGGTCACGCAGGGTCACGCCCATGCGTGCGATGCCTTGTTGCAGTACGCCCAGTTCGTCACGGCGGGTGACGATGACGTTCTGCGACAGGTCGCCGCTGGCAATGCGTTCGACCACGGCCAGGGTTTCGCGCAGCGGGCCGGTGATCTGGCGCGTGATGATCACGGCGGCAATGACGCCCATCAGCAACGCCAGCAAGGTGCTGATCAGTTGCAGGGTGCGGGCCTGGGCGCTTTCAGCGTCGCGGCGGTCGAGTTGGATCTGGTACAGCTGCTCGCTCAAGGTCACGATGGTCGTGCCCTGGTCGGTCATTTCCTTGCGGGCCTGGACCACATCGGCGGTGGCCAGCTTGAAGGCCTGCACGGCGCTGCGGTACTGGGTCAGGGCGTTTTCCAGCTGGCGCAGTTCATCCTGGCGGCTGCTGGAGAAATGTTCATTCAAGGGCTTGAGCGACGCGATGGCGGCGTCCAGTTGGGCGATGGCCTTGCGTTCGGTGTCGGCGTTGCTATTGGCGGTATAGCCGCGCACTTCATAGCGGGCCAGCATGAAGGCCTGCTTGGCCTCGGTGATGGCCTGGAACTGGGCGAAACGTTCATCGCTGAGGGCCATGTGCCGCACGTCGGCGTCGATGGCTTCGATCAGCTTGTAGGCGACCTCGGCGTTCGCGCCCATGGCGTCGCGGGCGCTGTTGCCGGTGCGGTAGGCGCTGCGCATTTTGTTCAGGGAGACCTGATAGGCACTGATGACCGCGCTCTGCTCCTTGAGCAGCTTGACGTTTTCCGGGCTCTTGAAGCTGCTGAGCAGGGTGTTCTGTTGCGCCACGAAACCATCGAGGGTGGTCTGCACATTTTGTGCGGCGGTTTCGTCGCCATTGGTCAGCATGTATTGCAGGCGGGTGACGCGAAGTTTGGTCAGGCCGGCGTTGAGCTGAGTGATGTCGCTCATCCAGTTGCTGCGCTGGATCAGACCGCCCAGGCTGGTCCAACTGGTCAGGGCCAGCAGGCAGGTCAGGACCAGCACCAGGCCGAAGCCCAGGCCCAATTTCATGTTGACGCTAATGTTGCCAAACCAGCTATTCATCAAATTCCTCCAGGAACGTTGTGCTGCTTGATCATCGATTGGCTGGAAGATTGTTGTTGTTAAGAGCCAGCAAGAGCATGTAGCAGGGCTGTATCGGCGGGGGGGCTGGATCTGAAGCTTTTTTTCACATCGGTTTCACTGCCTGCCTACGTTGGCCTCTCTACTGTCGCGCCATCGAATGACTGGGTGGATGCCGTCGGGGCGGCTTGATGTGGAACTGAGACTGAGCCTTTTCGGCCTGACGCGCTCGATCGATACGCGCTGGTTTGCCCGTTACCAAAACACGCTGGTCGTGCTGGCTTCGGCGCTGCTGGTGATCCCGTTGACCTTCTGGTTGCTGAGCCCGGCAGCGGTGCCGGACCTGGCCCATGGCAATATCGCCGGTGCCCGTGGCTTGGCCGATGGCTGGGCCAAGGGCGAGATGATCGTGCTGGTGCGCCACGTCGAGCGCTGCGACCACTCCAAGGCCGCGTGCCTGAATGACCGCGAGGGCATCACGGACCGCGCCCGTGCCGTTGCGGTGGGCCTCGGTGCCCGGTTCGAGCAACTGGGCCTGGACAACGTCGACCTCTACAACAGCCCGCTGGTGCGTGCGACCCAGACGGTGGGGTACATGTTCAACAAGGTGAGCACCGGTGACGATTGGCTGATCAATTGCCGGCATGACCTGCTGCGTAATGCCCTGGCCCACAAGGTGGCGGGGCGCAACCTGATTCTGGTGACCCATAGCGAATGCATGCAGGCCATGGAAACCGCGCTCCAGCGCCCGACCTCGGCGTTCGGCTATGGCGCTTCGTTGTTCGTTTCCACCGCCCAGCCCCAAGCGCCACGCTTGCTTGGGTTTATCGAGGCCTCTGACTGGCACTCGGTGGCGTTTCAGTAACTTTTTCCACGATTAGGACCGCTCATGCTGACGTCTGCTCGCGCCCGTTTCTACGGACTCAACCTCGGAATTCCCTTGGTCTGTGCCGCCGTGGTGTTCTTGCTGTTCGACCTGACCCGCATCGACATCGCCATCAGCGATCTTTTCTACGATCCGCTGCACCAGGTCTTTCCGTTAGAGCACGTGCGGCTCTTTGAGCAAATCACCCACAAGTGGGCGAGGGTCATCCCGAACTGGACCGGCGAGGCGGCCATAGTGGGAGCGCTGTTGGCGTTTTTCTGGCCGATCTTCAAACCGGAAAAACACCCTAGGCTGCTTCGCCTGCTGGATAAGACCCGACTGAGCAAGCCACTGCGTTTTGCCCACAAGCACCGTCGCGACTTTCTCTACGTGGTCTTCGCCTTTTCCCTCAGCACGGGGGTGATCCATTACCTCAAGGGCCATACCAGCGTGTACTGCCCGGTGGAAACCACCCAGTACGCCGGCAAGATCGAGCACAAGGAATGGTTCCAGAATTTCGACCTGCTGAACGTCGCCGGTGACGGTCGTTGCTGGCCCGGCGGCCATGCGTCCGGCGGCTTCACCATGCTGGCGCTGTATTTCGTCGCCCGCCGCTACCGCTGGCGTCATTCGAAAGCCTTGATGTATGGGGCGCTGGCCTTGGGGTTTGTCTACGGCACGACCCGGGTCCTGCAGGGTTGGCACTACATGTCCCACACGTTCTGGGCGGGGATTTTCGTCTGGTTGAGTTGTTGGCTGATGGCGCTGCTGTTTTATGGACGGGCGGCCTTGGAGCAGCCTGCGTTGGGCAACGCACTTCGTCAGCCTGAACGCCAGGCAAAAAAAAGCCCGCTGGGAGCGCGGGCTAAAACCTTAGTTTCTTGAATGAGCGAGGGGACTTTACCCAATCACACGCAGGCGTGGTGTGAAGAAAAGTTCATGAGGCCGCGTCCTTGCACGACCTCATGGGCTTGGACGCTTCTCACCGCAGATCGAACCGATCCAGGTTCATCACTTTGACCCACGCCGCGATGAAGTCCTTGACGAACTGCTCCTGGGCATCCGGGCTGGCATAGACTTCGGCCAGGGCCCGCAGCTGCGCGTTGGAGCCGAAGACCAGGTCAACGCGCGTGCCGGTCCATTTGACCTGGCCGGACTTGCGGTCGCGAGCTTCGAAGGTTTCCTGGGTGTCGGAAAGGGCTTTCCATTCCACGCCCATGTCGAGCAGGTTGACGAAAAAGTCGTTGCTCAACGTCCCTGGCCGTTGAGTAAAGACACCGTGCGCCGTGTGGCCGACGTTGGTATCCAGTACCCGCAGGCCGCCAATCAGTGCCGTCATTTGCGGGGCACTGAGGGTCAGCAGTTGTGCCTTGTCGATCAGCAGCGCCTCGGCGGACACGCGGTAC
Source organism: Pseudomonas sp. Van50 (assembly GCF_055390755.1). NCBI lineage: Bacteria > Pseudomonadati > Pseudomonadota > Gammaproteobacteria > Pseudomonadales > Pseudomonadaceae > Pseudomonas > Pseudomonas sp. Van50. The sequence continues at coordinate 922,848 of NZ_AP024343.1, forward strand.
CGGCCCTTGAGGTAGTTGCGGAAACCATCGGCAATGGGCTCGAGAAAACCGAACGACTCGACGTCCGTCTGTTCCTGGCTCGCGTCCATGCGTCCTGGCGTGAAAGGTACCGTCACGCTGAGCCCGGCATTTTTCGCGGCCTGTTCAATACCGGCGCTGCCGGCCAGCACGATCAGGTCCGCCAGGGAGATTTTCTTGCCGTCGGCTTGGGCCGTATTGAACTCGCTCCGAACCTTTTCCAGGGTCGCCAGCACTTGGGCCAGTTGTTCTGGCTGGTTGGCTGGCCAATTCTTCTGCGGGGCCAGGCGCAGGCGGCCACCGTTGGCACCGCCGCGTTTGTCGGAACCACGGAAGGTGGAAGCCGCGGCCCACGCCGTGGACACCAGCTGTGAAACCGTGAGGCCCGCGGCCAGCAGCTTGCCTTTGAGGGCAGCGATGTCGCTGTCGTTGACCAGCGGATGGTCGACCGCCGGGATAGGGTCTTGCCACAGCAGCTCTTCGTTGGGCAGTTCCGGGCCGAGGTAGCGTGAGAGCGGGCCCATGTCACGGTGGATCAGCTTGAACCAGGCGCGGGCAAAGGCGTCGGACAACTGCTCCGGGTTCTCCAGGAAACGCCGGGAGATTTTTTCGTAGATCGGGTCGAAGCGCAGCGCCAGGTCGGTGGTCAGCATCGTTGGATTACGCCGTTTGGCCGGGTCATGGGCATCGGGGATGATGCCCGCGCCTGCGCCGTTTTTCGGTGTCCATTGATGCGCGCCTGCCGGGCTCTTGGTCAGTTCCCATTCGAAGCCGAACAGGTTCTCCAGGTAATTGTTGCTCCAGCGGGTGGGCGTGGTGGTCCAGGTGACTTCCAGGCCACTGGTGATGGTGTCGGGCCCCTTGCCGGTGCCGAAGGTGCTCTTCCAGCCCAGGCCTTGCAGCTCCAGGCCAGCGGCTTCGGGCTCGGCACCGACATTGTCCGCAGGCCCGGCGCCGTGGGTCTTGCCGAAGGCGTGGCCGCCGGCAATCAGTGCCACGGTTTCTTCGTCGTCCATCGCCATGCGGGCGAAGGTTTCGCGAATATCCAGCCCGGCGGCGACCGGGTCCGGCTGGCCCTCGGGGCCTTCCGGGTTGACGTAGATCAGCCCCATCTGCACGGCGGCCAGCGGGTTCTCCAGATTGCGTCCTTCGTCAGTGCGGCTTTCTTCGTTGCCAGGTTCGGCCACCAATTGGCCCTCGCCGGGATCCTGCATGGCGGCTTTGTCGGGCTTGCCATAGCGGACATCGCCCCCCAGCCATTTGTTTTCGGAACCCCAGTAGACGTCTTCATCCGGCTCCCAGACATCGGCGCGACCACCGGAAAAGCCGAAGGTCTTGAAGCCCATGGACTCCAGCGCGACGTTGCCGGTAAGGACGATCAGGTCGGCCCAGGAGATGTTGCGACCATACTTCTGCTTGATCGGCCACAGCAGCCGACGCGCCTTGTCGAGGCTGACGTTGTCGGGCCAGCTGTTGAGCGGTGCAAACCGCTGCTGGCCGGAACCGGCCCCACCGCGCCCATCACCGGTGCGGTAAGTGCCTGCACTGTGCCAGGCCATGCGGACAAAGAGCGGCCCATAGTGGCCGAAGTCCGCCGGCCACCAGTCTTGCGAGTCGGTCATCAGCGCATTCAGGTCTTGTTTCAAGGCCTGGAAGTCCAGGCGCTTGAACGCTTCGGCATAGTTGAAATCCTCGCCCATTGGGTCGGACAGCGAGGAGTGCTGGTGCAGGATCTTCAGATTCAGTTGGTTCGGCCACCAGTCGCGGTTCGTCGTGCCACCGCCAGCGGCGTGATTGAACGGGCATTTCGATTCGTTTGCCATGAGAAGCTACCTTTGGTCGTATTCATCCAGCTATCCAGCCCGGCGGGCTTCGAATAGCGACAGGCGAAATAAATGACACAGGGCGCAGGGCTCACAGTTCGCTCAACTGATCATGTTTGGCTACGCGGCAACATCTAATTGCCAGTACGGTGGCCCACGGCAAGCCCAGTACGTTTCTGAACGCTTCGTATCTCTTGTCAGGTTTCACGGGCCGGATTACACCAGCCTGAATTCAGGCTAGTCCTCCTTTGCCAGATAGCTAATAGGCGCAGTATTAACGGTCGATAGGGATAATCTTTTATCGGCGCCCGGCGGTGAGGCAGATGATATGAACGGCGCCTGCCGTGACGGACCCCATCATGAACAAATGCCCGCGCAGCACGGCCTTCCACGAAGCCGGTCATGCCCTGGCCTTTTGGTGGAATGGCCTACCGATAAAGCGCATCACCGTGCGTACCAAGGTCGAAGCCTGGGCGGGGCCGCTGTTCGACCTGCGCGGCAACCCGCAGTACGCAGAAGGCTTGGTCGAAGCCGACTACCTTGTTTCGCGCCCGGCCTTCGACGCGCCGGGGATCGCTGAATACCTGCCCTCGATGATCGATGCTATCGAGCGTGACCTGCTCCATTGCTTCGCCGGGCCTGTGGCCGAAGCGGTCTACCGGCACCGAAGGTCCGACCGGCTGTTCAGGGGCAGCGGCCGGGGTGACCTGGACCGGGGGCACGAGCTGATCAGCCTGCTGCCACCGCGCAAGCTGCTCGACGCCCAAGCCCAGGCCATCGCTCGTTGCAGTTGCCTGGTGCACCGTTACTGGCCGGCGGTCAGCGCCGTGGCGGGCTTTCTGCAAGAGCATGGCACGGTTGAAGGGAACGCCGTCACAGCGCTGCTGTGTGAGATGACCGGGGAGCGGCCGATGTTGCTCGGCCATCAAGTGGCAAGCCTCGATTCGTGATCAAGGCGTTGCCACTACTCGCTAGCGCTTCACTGTTTCCTCAAGAGAGAAGCGTCCCAGTGGGTTTTGTTGGAAGTGCTCGATGTTCTTGCGCGAAATATTGATGTACGGGCTGTAGTAGAGATCGATCCAGTTGACGTCCTGCTTGGCGATTGCCTGAAGGTCGGTATACATCTGCTTGCGCTTGGTCGGGTCCACTTCTACCCGCGCGGCCGCGACCAGATCCTTGACCTTGTCGTTCTTGTAGCGGGTCATGTAATTCATGTTGGTGTCATGTCCCAGCACGAAGGTGGTCTTCTGGTCCGGGTCGAGGATGTCGTTGGTCCAGTACATCACGGACAGATCGTAGTCGCCGTCGATCAGCATTTGCCAACTCTGGGTTGGGTCGACTTTCTGCAAGGTGGCTGTCACGCCGACTGCTGCGAGCTGTTGCTGGACCAGCACGGCGATCTGCTCGTCGGCTTCATTGCCCGCATTGACCACATAGTTGAGCTTCAGGCCTGAAGCGCCTGCATCGGCCAGCATTTTTTTGGCTTTTTCCGGGTCGTACGGGCGCTGCAGATTATCGGCATTGTGATAAAGCGCTCCTTTAGGAATGTAGGAATAAGCCACCTGGCCATGGCCGAAGGTCACGGTATCGACCAGGGATTTCTTGTTGATCGCAAGGTCCAGGGCCTGACGTACTTCAGGCTTGCCCAGCAGGCCGTGCTCATGGTTGATCAGCAGATGATCCTCACGGGTGGAGGGATCCATGTGTACGACCAGGTTGGGATCTTTCTTCAGGGTTTCGACGCGCGAGAAGGGCACGAAGATCGCCGAATCCAGTTCACCGGCCTGTACCTTCAACATCCGCGTATTGTCATCCGGGATGGAGATCCATTCCACGCCATCCAGGCTCACCTTGTCGGCCTGCCAGAAGTGGGGGTTCTTTTCCAGCACTACGCGATCACCGCGTAGCCACTCCTTGACGATAAAGGCGCCAGAGGCGACGGGGTCCTGGGCATAGGCTTCCTCACCCATTTTCTCCATGGCCTTTTGCGACAGGATGGAGACGTTGGGTAACGCCAGCTGCGCGAGGAAGGGCACTGAAGGGCTCGTGAGTGTCACCACCAGTGTCTGCGGGTCGGTTGCCTGGGCCTTGTCGATAATCTTGTAGGAGTCGCTCCACAACGACCCTTTGTTGTCGCGGATTCGCAACAGACTGAACGCTGCATCGCTGGCGGTAATCGCTGAGCCGTCGGAGAACTTGGCCGAGCGCAGTTTGAAGGTATAGGTCATGCCATCGTCGGAAACCTGCCAGCTTTCGGCCAGCCCCGGTACCAGCTGGGTGCCGGTATTGTCGACGCGCACCAATACGTCGTAGACATTGGAGAACACCCAGTTATCACGGTTCTGCGCGCTTTTGATCGGGTCGAACGTCGTACTTTCTTCACGGCAACCGATGGTCAGCACGCCTGCTGCCTGGGCGACACCGGCCGCCAGTGTGCAAACGGTCAACGTCGCGGCGGTCAGCAACTTCAAGTGTTTCGATCGCATGGTCAAACTCCCTATTGATGAATGTTTTTTAGAGCAATGGCTCTCCGAGCACACAGCTATAACGATGTCCATTGATGTCATGGCTGGGGGGCGGCGTTTTCGCGCAGATGGGTTGTGCATACCGGCAGCGCGGGTGAAAAACGCAGCCGGATGGAAGGTTCAGGGGGCTGGGTGGCTCGCCAGGCAGGGGGGCGCTCAGCAACGGTCGAGTCGGGTCGATGTGTGGAATGGACTGGATCAACGCGACGGTATAAGGATGCCGCGGGCTGCTGAACACGGCCTCCGTGGGCCCTTGCTCGACGATCTCGCCGAGGTACATCACGGCGACCCGATCACAGAGCCGCCGAACGATCGCCAGGTCGTGAGCGATGAACAGAATCGCCAGGTTCATGCGCTGTCGCAGCTCCAGCAGCAGGTTGATGATCTGTCCCTGGATGGAAACGTCCAGCGCGGCCACGCATTCATCGGCGATGATCAACCGTGGCTCGATGGCCAGCGCCCGAGCGATCCCCACACGTTGGCATTGACCGCCACTCAACGAACCCGGTTTGCGGTGGGCCAGCTCCGGTCGCAGGCCGACCAGGTTCAGCAGTTCATCGACCCGCTGGCGAATCAGCGAGGAAGGAATCGCACAGCGCACTCGCAGCACTTCAGCCAGGGTGTCGCCAATGCTCATCCGTGGATTGAGGGCGGTATAAGGATCCTGGAAAATCATCGCGGTTTCGTGGCGCAGTCGCTCGATGTCGATCCGCTTGCCTTGAGCCATATCCACGCCATCGAACAGGATTTGTCCGGCGCTGACCTCAGTGAGGCGCAAGATGGCCCGACCCAGGGTGCTCTTGCCGCTGCCCGACTCCCCCACCAACCCAAGCACCTCTCCGGCGGCCAGACTCAGCGACACGCCATTGACGGCTTTCACCCATTGCCTGTTGATTCCGAACGGACCACTGCCAGGGGCGGCAAAGCGCACCTGCAGATCTTTCACGTGCAACAGGGTCATGACGAAGCTTCCACAGGCAGCGGGTAATGGCAGGCAACTCGGTGTGCCTCTGTCGTGACTTGCATCTGTGGCAACAGCCGCGTGCACTGGCTGCCCTGTTGAAGGCAGCGAGGATTGAAGCGGCAACCGGTGGGCAGCGCATCCAGCAGAGGCGGCTGGCCGGCGATGGTTTTGAGCATGGCATGGCCGGCGCTGGTAGCCGGTTGGCAGTCGATCAGGGCCGCCGTATAGGGATGTCGTGGGTGAGCCAGCAGATCAAGCTTGTTGCCGTGTTCGCAGAGCCGACCGGCGTACATCACCGCGATGGAATCACAGGTCTGGGCGACGATCCCCAGGTCGTGGGTGATCATGATGATTGACAGCCCACGTTGGTCGCGCAAATCCAGGAGCAGGCGCAGGATCTGTGCCTGTACCGTGACATCCAGGGCAGTGGTCGGCTCATCGGCGATCAGCACCTGGGGGTTGCAACCCAATGCCACGGCGATCATGGCGCGTTGACGCATGCCACCGGAAAACTCATGGGGATAACTGTCGACCCGCGTTAGCGGATCGGGAATGCCCACCTGGCGTAACACATCAATGGCCTTCGCCCGTGCTTCACGCTTGGACGCCCCCTGATGCAGGCGTATGCCCTCGCCGATCTGTTCGCCAATACGCATCAACGGGTCAAGATGACTGCCGGGATTCTGAAAAATCATCCCTAGCCGCCGACCCCGTATGCCCCGCATGTCGGCTTCATCCAGTGTCAGCAGGTCCTTGCCGGCAAGGCGCACGGCCTTGCCTTGGACCCGCAGGTTTGCAGAGGGCAGCAAGCGCATCAAGGCCCGGCAGGCCATCGTCTTGCCTGAGCCGCTTTCACCCACCAGACCGAGGATTTCGCCTTCGGCCAAGTCAAATGACACGCGATCCACCAGCGTGACCTCGTCCTCACCGTGGCCGGCGATCACGCTGAGGTCCTCGACGTGCAGCACCGGTGTGCTCATGGGCGTTCTCCGAGGTGCTCGGCGACACCGTCGGCCAGCAGACTGAAGCCCATGGCCAAGGTGACGATCGCCAGTCCCGGGAAGGTGCAGATCCACCAGGCGTTGGTGATGAAACTCTGGCCCTCGGCGACCATCGTGCCCCACTCGGCGGTGGGTGGCTGAACCCCCAGGCCGAGATAGCTGACCGCCGCCCCATTGAGCAGTACCAGCACTGCGTCGGACATGGAAAACACGATCGAACCGAACATGGCATTGGGCAACAGGTGCCGAAACAGTATGCGTCCATGGCCGAAGCCCAGGCTTTTGGCCGCCAAGGCGAAATCGCTTTGCTTGAGCACCAGGATCTGCGAACGGATCAGCCGTGCATAGGACACCCAGCCCACCAGGGCCATTGCAATATAAAAGCTGCTCAGGCCGGGGCCGAGGATGGCCATGATTGCCAACATCAGCACCAGGAAGGGGAAGGCCAGGATAATATCGATCAGGCGCATGCAGATCGTGTCGAAGCGGCCACCGATATAGCCGGCCAAGGCGCCGACGCAAGTGCCGATCAAGAACGGGAAAACCACTCCGATCACGGAAATCTGCAAGTCGATGCGCGCACCCCAGATCACTCGGGAAAGAACGTCGCGACCGAAATTGTCCGTGCCGAACGGATGGGCCAGGCTCGGCCCCAGCAGGCGAATATCGGTGTTCTGGGCAATCGGATCGAAGGGCGCGACCCAGGGTGCCAAGAGGGCGAGCAACAGCCAGCCAAACAGGATCGCCAGGCCTAGCACGGTGGCCAGGCGACCGTTGCGCAAGCCGAAACGCAGCGCAAGACGCCAGGCGGGACTGAGGGTCTGGCCGCTCATCGCATGTTCACCCGCGGATCAATCATCACGGTCAGCACATCGGCGAGGAAATTGACCGTGACGGTGGCGAGGGCCAGCACCATGGCCACGCCTTGGACCACCATGTAGTCGCGGGTAAAGATGCCGCGTACCAGCAATTGACCGATGCCGGGAATGGCAAACAGACTTTCGATGACCACCGTGCCGCTGATCAACCAGCCGATGTTTACCGCCAGCAGGTTGACCGCCGGTACGAGGGAGTTGGGCAGCACATGCCGGCGAAATATCGCCCGCTCGGACAAGCCCCGGGCCCGTGCGGCGGTGGCATGATCGGCTTGTAGCTCCATGAGCATGCTGGCGCGCAGGTTGCGCACCAGAACGGCGGAGAGTGCCAAGGCAATGGTCAGGCACGGCAAAACCATGTGATGCAGTTTGTCCCACCCTGTACGTCCATAGCCTGAGACCGGGAACAGTCCCAACTGCACACTGAGCAGCAGGATCAACATGATGCCGAGCCAGAATGCCGGCATGCCGAGCCCTGCCGTGGTGAACAGGCGAATCAGATGATCCTGCCAACCGCTCTTGTTGCGTGCCGCTACCGTGGCCAGTGGCACGGCAATCAGCAGCGCCAGCAGTACGCTGCCGAGCACCAGGAACAGGGTTGGCTCAATGCGGGTACTGATCAGCTGCAAGGCATCGACTTTGTAGAGCAGCGATTGGCCGAGATCGCCTTTGAGCAGGTTCTTGAGAAAGTAGAAGTACTGCATCCACAAGGGCTGGTCGAGCCCGTACTGGGCACGAATCCTGATCAGCGCCTCCGGCGTGCTGCGCGAGCCCAGCAGCGCCCTGGCGGGGTCCCCGGGAATTGAGCGCACGAGCACAAAGGTGATCATGCTGATGCCAAACAGCACCGGCAATAGCTGTAGCGGGCGCGACAGTATGAAACGGTAGCGCGCCAGGTTCATGGGCTAGTTCCGATGGCGGTGCAGAAAGTCCAGCAGGACTGGGAAGTAGGCTTGGGGCTCTTCGTAGAACGGCATGTGGCTGCTGTTGGGGAACACATTCAGTTGTACATCCTTGAGCGCCATTTTCATGCGCATCGCACAGGCTGGCGTCAGTTCATCATGTTGACCGGTGGTGATCAGCACAGGCATTTCGAAGCCGGCCATCTGCTCGATGCGATTCCAGTCCTTGAGATTGCCGGTATAGAGAAATTCGTTGGGGCCCTGCATGGTCATGTAAGGCCCCATGTTCCAGTCGCCCAGGGAACGTGTCACCGGTGCTGGCCACTCGTCCAGACGGCAGACATGGCGATAGTTGAGCAGGGTGATGGCCGCCTGGTATTGCGGATGATCCAGGGTGCCCAAGGCTTCATGACGCTGCATCATCGCGACGGTCTCACTGCCCAGGGCAGCCCGCAGACGCTCCAGTTCCAGGGACAGATGAGGAATATCGCCGGCGGTATTTTCCAGGATCAGGGTTTTCAGCGATTGAGGGTGATGAATGGCGTACTCGATCGCCAGCCAGCCACCCCAGGAGTGCCCCAGCAGGTGCACTTTGCCCAGGTCGAGGGCTTGGCGGACGGTCTCTACCTCCGCCACATAGCGGGTGATGTCCCACAGGGATTCGTCAGTAGGCCTGGCCGAGGCGCCGGTACCCAACTGATCGAAAGCGATGACCCGCAAGCCCTTTTCCTTGAGCCAGCCATGGCTGTCACGCAGATAATCGCAAGGCAATCCCGGCCCGCCATTGAGGCACAACAGCACGTCGTCGCCGTCGCCAAAGCCATAGGCCACCAGACGATGACCATCGACTTCCACGTCGTACCGCTGGTCTGGCTCGATCTCACGCCACATCATTGCTCTCCTGCTCAGGTGCGCCCGTTGGCTAAACCTTACCGAGGAAGCTACGCGCCCATAAGCTAGCAATTCTTATAGGTTTGATCTCTGGCATTCCCTCGCTCAGGCGTGGCATTCTACTTGCACGATTTCAGGATTGAAATTAATAAGGGAGCTGAATGGATGCAGGCCAAGCTGTCTGACTTCAATACCCGTCTTTTGTCTGGCAGGAGCCTGGACGAACAGATGGATAACACCCTGGGGATGGTCCAGGCGTTAGGCTTTGATGCCTTGGTGTACGACTACAGTCCGGTGCCGCTGGATCATGATGGGGCACTGATTACCCCGGCTGTGCTGAAGTTGCGCAATACCCCCCGTGATTGGCACTCGCTCTGGTGTGAAGAAGGTTATTACCAGATCGACCCCGTCCAGCATCTGGCAATCAATGCCATATCTCCTTTTGTCTGGTCCTATCGACCGGAGGCCGACACAGTGCTGCAGCCGTTCATCGGCCAGAGTCATGCACCGGTCGTGAGCTACCTGCAGGATTCGCGCATGACCTGTGGCGTGACGGTGCCGATGCATTTGCCCAAAGGTGGCTTTGCGACATTGACCGGGCTGCGCACCGATACGAAGGGGAGCACCCTGCAGGATGTGCGGCAAACGCTGGGCGACTTCAGCCTGATTTCCCATGCCCTGCAAGAGGCGGCTTTTCCGCTGCTCGGCAAGGAAGCCCGCGCATGTCCGGTTCGCCTGACCAAACGCGAGCGTGAGTGCTTGAGATTAGCCGCTGAAGGGTTGACGGCGGCGGACATCGCCAGGCAACTGAATCGTTCCTTGGCCACCATCACCCTCCACCTGACTTCTGCAATGCACAAGCTCGGCGCCAGGAATCGGGTCCAGGCGGTGGTCAGGGCGGTGCACTATCGGTTGCTCGATAGCTGAAATCGGGTAAAAACCTATCTGTTTCTCTAGTTATTCCGCCGTCCAGTCCCCGGTATCGTGTTCCGCAGTATTTCTAGGGAGCGGCACGAAATGGATCTTCCCGTAACGCACGAAGGCTTTGCGCCTTTTGGTCCGTATCAGACCTGGTATCGCATCACTGGCGACTTCAGCAGTGGCCGTACGCCGCTGCTGATCCTGCATGGCGGCCCGGGCTGTACACACGATTATGTCGATGCCTTCAAGGATGTTGCCAACAGTGGCTATCCGGTGATTCATTACGACCAACTGGGCAATGGGCGTTCCACCCATCTTCCGGAAAAAGCTCCCTCGTTCTGGAACGTGGCGCTCTTTCTCGATGAGTTGGAGAACCTGCTGGATCATCTGGGCATTCGCGACAATTACGCACTGTTGGGGCAATCCTGGGGCGGCATGTTGGCCAGCGAACATGCGGTGCTCCAGCCCGCGGGCTTGCGCGCGTTGATTATCGCCAACTCCCCGGCGGACATGTCCACGTGGCTCCTGGAAGTCAATCGCTTGCGCCAGCTTCTACCCATTGAGGTGCAGCAAACACTGCTCAAGCACGAGCGGGCTGGAACCTTGACGTCTACCGAGTATTTTGAGGCCGCTCGGGTTTTCTACGACCGTCATGTCTGCCGTGTCACGCCCTGGCCCGATGAAGTCGCCCGTACCTTTGCCCAGATCGATGCCGATCCTACCGTTTACCACGCCATGAATGGCCCCACCGAATTCCATGTGATCGGCAGCATGAAGGACTGGTCCATCACCGATCGCTTGCCTCGGATCAGCGTGCCGACCCTGCTGATTTCAGGCCGATACGATGAAGCGACGCCGTTGGTGGTCAAACCCTATGTGGATCATGTTCCCGACATTCGCTGGGCGTTGTTCGAACACTCCAGCCATATGCCCCATATCGAGGAGCGGATGGCTTGCATGGGAACCGTGGTGAGTTTCCTGGATGAGTGTCTGTAGGCGTCTGCGCAATCCGAGCAGTCGTTTTGTGTAGTGTTTTTCGACGCGTCCTGTGAGACGCGTCTCTTTTTTGAATGGAAAATTCCCGCTCTCTTGAACCGAAAGCGATATGCAGGGTCTGGTGTGCGCGTGGTTTTGCGCATCAGCAACGTGGGTGTTTCATGGGGGTAAGCCGGCATTCGGCTCTTCGTCCGCTCACGAGCTTGCTGTCATTTTCTGCATCGAGGGATCGAACATGTTCTCACCCGCCCTGTGGGCGAGGTCGTGCCTGGCTTTGCTGTGCCTGTCTCCGCTAACACTTGCTTATGCTGCGCCAACCCCCGGTGACACGGACCTGATTCGTGAGCGCCAGGACCGTCTGCTCGAAGAGCAGCGTCGGCGTCTGGAAGAGCTCAAGGACCTGCCCGGCAAGGACGCGAAGCCGGCCCAGCCCACTGCACCTGCCGATACCCGTTGCTTCCCGATCAAGACCATCGAGCTCAAGGGCGCCGATGCGTTGTCCGAGGGCGAGCGCCAACGCCTGCTCAAACCTTTCCTCAACCAGTGCCTGGGCGTGCCGCAGCTTAACCAGTTGCTCAAGGTCATTACCGACCACTACCTGGAGAAGGGCCTGGTCACCAGTCGCGCCTATTTGCCGCAACAGGACCTGTCCAGCGGTCACCTGCAAGTGCTGGTCGTCGAGGGCCGCCTGGAAGGCCTGAAAGGTGCCGAGAACAGCCAGCTGTCGGACCGTGAGTTGGCGATGGCGTTTCCCGGCAAAACCGGCGATTTGCTCAACCTGCGGGAGATGGAGCAGATGGTCGATCAACTGAACCGTTTGCCGTCCAACCGTGCGCAAATGGAGCTGACCCCCGGGCAAAACATCGGTGGCAGCGAAGTGCGGGTCAACAACACCCCGCAGAAACCCTGGCGCGCCGGCCTGTCACGGCATAACGATGGGCAGAAAAGCACCGGCGAGCAGCAATGGGGCGCTTCCCTGGATTGGGACAGCCCCTTGGGCCTGGCTGACCAACTGGCCTTGCGCGGCGGCCACGATGCCGTCAGCGACCATCAGAAAACCTCACGCAATGGCATGCTCTATTACAACCTGCCGTTTGGCTGGTGGAACCTGAGCTACACCTACAGCGAGAGCGAGTACCGCGCGCTGGGCCAGGCCAACGGCTTCAATTTCAAGCAGAGTGGCGACAGCCAGAACCATCAGGTGCGCCTGGAGCGAGTGGTCCATCGCGATGCCGTGAGCAAGACTTCACTCAACACCGGCCTTTCGTACCTGCGCACCAACAATTTCATCGAAGACAGCAAGCTTGCCGAAAGCAGCAATCGCATCAGCGAGGCGCAGTTCGGCATCAACCATGGCCGGCGGATCGGCAATGCCTTCGTCAACCTCGACCTGGGCCTGCAACAAGGTATCGGCGCTCTCGATGCCCAGGGCGATCATGAGCCGGGGCCTGGGCTGCCGGACGCGCGTTATCGCAAGTACACCGCCACCCTCAGCTATTTGCAGCCTTTCATGTTGGGTGGCGAGTCCTTCAGCTTCAGCAGCCTGATGACCGGCCAGCGCAGCGAGGACGTGCTGTTCAGCCCCCAGCGCATGAGCCTGGGCGGCCTGTCGTCGGTTCGCGGCTACAAGGACCAGACGCTGTCCGGGGACAGCGGCGGCTACTGGCGCAACGACCTGCGCTGGAGCCGCCCGGTGACCATGGAGTGGCTGCGCCCGGTGTTTGCCGAATATGGCACCAGCCTCGGTTATGACCAGGGCGTGATTCGCGGTAATCGCTACAACGGTAGCGAGCACGGGCGCATGTCGAGCAACTCGCTGGAGCTGTTCGCCCGCGGTGAGCACCTGAACGCCAGCGTCACCTTCGCCCATTCCCTGGAACGTCCGGATGCCCTGACCGAGCGCGAAGCGCCGATCTACTTCCGCTTGGATGTATCTATTTAACGCTGCTGTAACGAGACCTGATCATGGACGACCGCCAACACGCCTTCCTGGCCCGCCAACCTTCTGCTGCCCTGAAAACCCGCGACGCCTTCTGGGGCATGCCCAAGCGTGGCCTGGCGTTCCTGCTGGCCAACGTCATGTTCTGGCAACCGATGTGGGCCCAGGCGGGCGGCATTGTGGTCAGCGCCCCGGGCACCAGCCTCGGCCAGGCCGGCAACGGCGTGCCGGTGGTCAACATCGCCAAGCCCAACGGCAGCGGGCTGTCGCATAACCAGTTCAAGGACTACAACGTCGGCAGCAACGGCGTGATCCTCAACAACGCCACCAACCCGGCCCAGGCCACGCAGCTGGGCGGGATCATCCTCGGCAACCCGAACCTCCAGGGCACGGCCGCCACCACCATCCTCAACGAAGTCAACGGCGGCAACCCCAGCCAACTGCGCGGCTACACCGAAGTGGCAGGGCAGTCGGCCCACGTCATCGTCGCCAACCCTTATGGCATCAGCTGTAACGGCTGCGGTTTCATCAATACCCCAAAGGCGACCCTGACCACGGGCAAGCCGATCATCGAAAACGGCCAGGTGGGGCGCTATCAGGTGGACCAGGGCAGCGTCGCCATCGAAGGCGCAGGCCTGAACGCGAACAACGTCGACCGCTTCGAAATCATCACCCGCAGCGCCAAGATCAACGCTGAGATTCAGGCGAAAAACCTGACCATCGTGGCCGGGCGCAATGACGTCAATGCAGGCACCCTGAATGCCACCGCCCGCGCCGACGACGGCAGTGCCAAACCTGAATTGGCCATCGATTCCTCGGCCTTGGGTGGTATGTACGCCGGGGCGATCAAGCTGGTGGGTACCGAGGCCGGAGTCGGGGTGAAGCTGGACGGCAAGATGGTCGCCAGTGGGGGGGATATTCAGCTGGATGCCAATGGGCATTTGAGTTTGGCGCAGACGGCCGCCGCCGGTGCTGTCGACATCGCGGCCAAAAGCCTGGAAACCCGTGGCCAGGTGTACGCTGGTAGCCGCTTGGACGTTAAGACCCAGGGCGACCTGACCAGCCAGAAAAACCTGGTGGCCCGCGACAGCATTCACCTGGACAGCGGCGGTACGCTCAGCAACAACGGCATCATCGAAGCCGGCGTCAACGCCGATAACAGCCGCAATACCACGGGCGATGTCTCCCTCACGGCCAAGCAACTGAACAACGGCGGCAAAACCGTTATTGCCAGTCGCGACCTGAACGTCACGACCAGCGCTGCGCTGAACAACCAGGGCGGTACGCTCAGTGGCCAGCGCAAGACCACCGTCACCGGTAACGTGGTGGATAACCGCAATAAAGGCCGCATTCTCGGCAACACCGAACTGCACCTGACCGCCGATCAGGTCCTCAACAGCCAGGGCGGCCTGATCAATAGCCAGGGCCTGCTGACGGCCAACCTGGGCCACCTGGAAAACAATGCCGGTGAATTATCGAGCCTGAACAGCGCGACGCTGATCCTCGGCAGCCTGGACAACCTGACCGGCCTGGTCATGACCGGTAAAAACCTCGACATCACCAGCACCGGCGCGATCAAGAACCAGGGCGGTGAATTGTCCAGCCAGGGCGTTGTGACCGTGCGCACCGCCAGCCTGGACAACAGCAACAAAGGTACTGTCGCCGCCAATGGCAAGTTGCTGGTCAGTGCCAGCGACTCGGTGAAAAACGCCGAAAAGGGCCTGATCGCCAGCCGTGAAGGCGCGCTCGAACTCGATGCCGCCAGCCTGAACAACGCCAAGGGCACGTTGCAAGGCAAGGGCCTGGTGACCGTGGATGTCGCAGGTGATATCGATAACCAGGGTGGCAGCATCATCGCCCAGGACGCCAAGCTGAGTGTCTTCGCGATCAACCTGGACAACCGCGGCGGCGTGCTGTCCAGCGTCAAGGCCGCGCTGGAGGCGCGGGCCACGGGTGTGCTGAAAAACGGCTATGACGTGAACCGTCGGGGCGGCACGATCCAGGCCCAAGGACTCAGTATCCAAGCCTTGGCTGGGCTGTTCAACGACGGCGGGCGCATCGCTGCACAAGCCGGCGATGTCGTGATCACCAACGCGGGTGCGGATATCAACAATCGCAACGGTGGGATATACGCCACGGGCAAGGTCCAGGTCATTGGTCGGGACATGGACAACAGCGGCGGCGGGCAGGTCAGCGCCAGTCGCATCGACTTTGACCTTTCGGGCGCGCTGAACAACAACGCGGGCATCATCGAAAGCCAGGACAGCCTGGATATTCTGGCCGCGAGCCTGAGCAACCAGAAGGGCCAACTGCGCACCCTGGGCAAGAACAGCACCACCGTGTTCGACATCGGTGGCCTGTTCGATAACAACGACGGCACCCTGGAAACCGCCAGCCAAAATGTGGGCCTGGACACCGGCAGCATTCAGAACGCGGGTGGCAAGCTGTTGCACACCGGCCTGGGAGTGTTCGGTATCAGCCAGGCCAACCTGGGCCAGGCGGGCGGGCAGTTGGTGACCTACGGCAACCTGACGGTGACGGCTGATCGCTGGACCAACAGCACGGCGATCCAGGCCGGGCACCTGGTCGTGGATGTCGACCAGTTGACCCAGACCGCCACCGGCCAGTTGCTCAGTAGCGATAGTATGGTGGGCCGTGGCAGCAATTGGCGCGTCGACGGCCTGATCGGCAGCGATGGGGCCATCGACCTGCAACTGACCGGCGCCTATGCCAGCAACGGTCGCTTGAGCAGTCTCGGTGCCCTGGGCCTCAAGGCCGCGCTGATCAATCTGGAGCAAAACGGCAGTATCGCCGGCGGCGGCCGCACAACCGTCGTGGTCGATGGCGTCCTCAACAGCTACGGTCGCCTGAGCTCGGCGGCGGACATGAACGTCACTGCCGCCACGATCAACAACTACGGCACCCTCGGCAGTGCCGGCGCGCTCGGCGTATCGACCGGCGACCTGCTCAACGAGCACGGATTGATTTTCAGCGGCGGCAATACCAGCCTGCGCGTCAATAGCCTGACCAACCGCTATGCCGATATCTACAGCCTGGGCGATCTGAGCATCGATCGCGACGGCCTCGGCACTCGTGCCAACCGAATCCTCAACAGCTCCGGCTCGCTGCAGAGCGATGGCAGCATGCGCCTGGCGGCCAGCACGATCGACAACGTCCGTGAGGTCTTGACCGCCCACGACGCGGGCATCTACACCGCCTCGATCAGGGAAGTGGCCTGCATCGAAGGGGTCAACGCCGGCGACTGCAGCGGTGGCAAGGAGAACCACGTCTGGCAGATCATTCAGCGCGACAAGTTCGAAGTCACCGCGGCCAGTGCCGCCTCCAGCATCACCACCGGCGGTAACCTGGATATCCAGGGCGACACCCTGACCAACCGGAGCAGCAGCATCGGCGTCGGCGGCGCATTGACCGCCAACCTCGTTAGCCTGGACAACATCGGCATCGAGACCGGCGAGACCGAAACCTCGCGCACCTTCATGTCCGAGCGCACGCGCAGCCCAGGTGGCTGGCGCGCCGCCGCCAATGACTTCACCAACAAATACTGGTTGCAGAGCCCAGGCTACAACGCCAATGACCTGGGTGGCCTCGAGGCAGCGATGAGCCGCTTCATCGGCATGACCGAACGTGAGCTCCCGCAGTTCCGCACCCAGGCAAGTACTACCGATAACCAGACCTACGCCGCGATTATCCAGGCCGGTGGCGCAGTCGATGTCCGCACCTCGGGTAACACCGACAACAGCGTCGTGCGTGGCGGCTACAACTATGTCGGTGCCGGCCCGCGCACCGACACCCAGGCCGACAACGCCTTCTCGACCCGCATCAGCGTCAATCGGCAGCTACCCCCGAACCTGACCCAGCAACAGGTCGATCCGCTGGCCTTGCCGGGTTTTGATTTGCCCACCGGGCAAAACGGCCTGTTCCGCATGAGCGGCGAAGGCTCGACCACGCCGACCCAAGGCTCAGGCCTGACCCAAGTACGCGGCCTGCCGGACCGCTCGTTCCAGGCCAACCCGCAAAAATACCTGATCGAGACCAATCCGGCGCTGACCGACATGCGCCGCTTCATGAGCTCGGACTACCTGCTGACGAACCTGGGCTACGACCCCGACATCGCCGCCAAGCGCCTGGGTGACGGCTTCTACGAACAACGCCTGATCCAACAAGCCGTGATCGCCCGCACCGGCCAGCGCTTCCTCGACGGCCAGACCTCCGACGACGGCATGTTCAAGTACCTGATGAACAACGCCATCGCCAGCAAGGACACGCTGAACCTGTCCTTGGGTGTCAGCCTAACCGCCGAACAAGTCGCGGCCCTGACCCATGACATCGTCTGGATGGAAACCCGCACGGTGAACAACGAGCAGGTGCTTGTGCCGGTGCTCTACCTGGCCCAGGCCAACAACCGCCTCGCGGCCAATGGTGCGTTGATTCAGGGCGCCGACATCAGCCTGATCACGGGTCAAAACCTGAACAATGCGGGCACCTTGCGGGCGTCCAGCAACCTGAGGGCTTCGGCTGGCGACAGCTTGGTCAACAGCGGGCTGATGGAGGCGGGTGGTCGGCTGGATGCGTTGGCGAGTAATAACCTGACTAACAGGGCGGGTGGGGTTATTGCTGGACGGGATGTCAGTGTTGTGGCGGTGGCCGGTGATTTGACCAACGAACGAACCATCACCACCCATGCCAGCAGCACCGGCTCCAAGACCGAGCGACGTGATTTTGCCGACAGCGCGGCGCGGATTGAGGCGAGTCATGATCTGAGCGCGGGCGCTGGGCGGGATATCGCCAATGTTGGTGGTGTGCTCAAGAGTGGCAACGACACGAACTTGCAGGCGATGCGTGATGTGAACCTCACCTCCGCCAAGCAGGTGGACAGCCATACGCAGGGCAGCAAACACCGGGACCAGACCATTACCCAGAATGGTTCCAGCGTGACGGCTGACCGCGAGCTGAAGGTCACGGCCGGGCAGGACCTGAGGGTCGTTGCCAGCAACGTCATCGCCCAGACCCGCCTGGCGCTGACAGCCGGGCGCGATATCGCCATCGAGTCCGCAGCCAACGAAAGCCATCGCGCGTCCCAAAGCAAAAAAGTCAAAAGCAGCAGCGATCTGGTTCGCCAGCAGTCATCGCTTGTCCAGTCGGGAGGCGACCTCAGCGCCAAGGCGGGACAAGACCTGAGCCTGGTGGCCAGCCAGATGAAAGGCGCCAAGAATGTTGCCCTCGATGCCACGCGCGATATCAATTTGTTGTCCGCGACGGACGAAGCCGCGGAGTTCTACTCGAAGAAAAGCAAAGGCTCCTTTGGCCGCAGTAAAAGCGAACAACGGGAAAGCTACCACAGCACCAACATCGCATCCGTGGTGGAGGCGGGGCAGGACCTGACGGTCAATACCAGCCAAGCCGCCGGTGGCGGTGTCACGCTGGATGGCGGTCGTAACGTCACCGTGATCGGCAGTCAGTTGAAGGCCGGCAATGACTTGGTCGTCGGTGCCACGGGTGATGTGGCAGTGCTATCGGGTGTCGAGGAGCATGGCTCCTACAGCAAGAAAACCAAATCGGGTTTCCTCGGCTTGTCCAAGAGCGGCAAGAGCGAATTGAAGACTACGGCCTCCCAGGTAGCCAGTGAGCTAGAGGCCGGCAACGACGTGGTGATCGCGGCAGGCAACGACTTGCGCGTGCGGGCCAGTGAGACCACTGCTGGCAATGATGTGGAACTGCGTGCGGGTCTGGTCAAGGACAGTGGCGACATTAACCTCGTCTCGGCCAACGATACGGCTTATAGCCGGAGTGAGGAGTACAAGAAGAAAAACGGGTTATCGGTGTCGGGTGGTTTCCTCTCGATCTCCTCGGCCAAGGAAGCGGGCCGGCAAGCGCAAAGCAGTACCAGCGTGGGCAGCCAGGTTTCCGCTGATCGCGATGCGACCCTGCAGGCAGAACGCGATATCAACCTGATCGGCAGCGGCATCGATGCCGGGCGCAACGTCAGCTTGAATGCCGGACGCGACGTAAATGTGCTGGCTGCGCAGAACAGCCGTTCCGAGCAGGACTGGGAAAAGAACAAACAAGCCGGGATCGGTGTGTCTTCGGATGCCAACGGCATCAGTTTCTTCGCCGGTGCGGACCGTACCAAAGAGAAAAACCGGCTGGAGCAGCAAACCGCTGCTGCCAGCCAGATCAGTGCAGGACAGGACGTTGCCGTCAACGCTGTGCGGGACATCAACCAGGTCGGTTCAGATCTGCGCGCCACCCGTGATATTGACCTCACGGCCGGCCACAACATTAGCATCGATGCGGCACGCGAAACCCAACGGATCGAGCAGGAGCGCGAAGCCAGTCGTAATGGCCTTGGCATTTCGTTCAATCATAACTATGGCAACACCAAGGATGCGGTCAGCGGCGCGGGTAAAGGGGAGAACGGCGTCAGCAAGGGTTCCAGCACCCTTAAAGGTATTGATGCCGTCGCCCAATTCGTCAACGGACCGACCGTTGACGTCAAGTTCGGCAACAGCACGCAAACCAGCAGCCAGCAGGTCATTGAGCAGACCAACCGCGCGTCGACATTCGATGCGGGCAACGACCTTAATCTCAATGCCGGCAACGACGTCACGGTCAAAGGTGGTCAGCTAAAGGCCGGGCGAGACATCAACGTCAAAGGGCGCGACGTAGCGCTGGATGTGGCAAAGGGCAGTGTCACCCAGGAAAGCAGCGAGCGCCAAAGCTGGAGTGGGATTCATGGTGGCACCAGTGGCGGCTTCAAATTGGGGGTGGGCGGCAGTTACGGGATAGCCACGGAGGATGGCGTCTATGGCAGTTCCACTGCCACCCAGGTTGCCGCTGGGCGGGATTTCAACGTGGATGCCAGCCATGACATCAACCTGATAGGAACGCAGGTCAAGGCTGGGCGAGATATCGCGCTCGATGCGGGTAATGAGCTGAATATTCGCTCGGCGCAGAACGACAGCAACAGTGAAAAAAACCGCCACAACGGTGGTGGCGAGGCCGGCCTGACGTTCGGCTCCCAAGGCGTAGGCGTCTACGTCAGCGTGAACATCGGTAAGGGTGATCTAGAGCGTGAAGGCGAGCGTCAGCAAGACGCTTACCTTTACGCAGGTAATCGCCTGGGCTTCACAAGCGGCAAGGACACCAACATCAGCGGTGGCACCCTGCGCGGCGATGAGGTCGTTGGCCGTGTTGGCGGTGACCTGAACGTTTCCTCGGCCCCTGATACAGGCACGGTCAAAGGCAAGGAGTTCGACCTCAGCGTTACCGCTACCTTTGGTCCTGGCGCCGGCGTCAGCGGCTCGGTGGGGTATGGGAAAACGACCGGTGAGACCCATTGGGTTGGACAACAAACCAGCATTACCGGCAAAAACAAAGTCGACATCCGCACCGAGGATCACACCCAACTGGATGGCGCCTTGATCGCCGCCGATAACGGCAACCTCAAACTGGACACCAAAACCCTGGGCTTCAGCGACATCGCCGGTAAGGACAAGGAGCACGGCTACTACCTGAATGTCGGTGGCAGCTATTCCCAAGGTGGCGGCGGCGCCCAGGACAGCAGCCAGGTTGGCAAAGGCGAAAAAGATAAAAACGGCTGGAGTGTCAGCGGCTGGGAGTACGAAAAGGATCGTCAACAGATCGTCCGGGCGACCGTTGGGGCCGGCGATGTGGTGGTGCGTAATGACGCTCAGACCGGGGCTGATTCGACGGTTGGACTCAACCGGGATGTGGGTAAGGCTTACGAGATCACCAAGGATGAAGAGTCTCGGACCGATCTGTATGTCACCAAGTCCTCGGTGGGCGCCGTGATGGATACCTCCGGGACGGTGGAGGCTTGGAAAAACAGCATCAAAAGCTATCCCGATAGCAGCTTGAAGGCGTATGAGGATGCACTCAAGTTGGTTAATGGGCCGGTCCAGGCCACCAAGCAGATCTGGACCAACATTCAGGCGCAGCGGGTTTCGATTGATGAGGTGCCTGCTGCGGCGAGAGCTGCGCTGGGGGATGAGGTTGCGCTGAATATTGCGAAGAATCTTGTTCGCAATGGCAAGGATGCTGGGGATATCAAGGATCTGGAGCCTGAGGATGTAGCTGCTATCCAAGTCTTCGCGAAGAGATTTGAAGAGTTTGCCAAGCTGCAAGAAAGTTGCGATGCCAAGGGGGGCTGTGTATCAAATGATTCGGAGAAAAAGCCTCGTACTCTTGCTTGGTATACGGATACCGATGGCACCTTAAAGTGGAGAAAGGTCGAAGACGTTCGTGTGGACACGCCGGGCAGAAAGCTGCTGCAAGAAACTGCGCGATTGCAGACATACTTGGACGGTCTTCCAGTAGAACAAGCTCAGCTCCTGGGCTTGGGGATTCAGGCCGTCATGGGACCTGCCAAAATGGCGGTTGGTCTCGCCGGGAACGTGGTGGTCGACAAGCTGTTTGGCGACAAAATAGCTGCGGCAAAAGATTCAATATCGAAATCGATTGCCAGTGAACTCAGTGACAAAGATAAGGCTGACCTGGAGATTAGCGATAATCTCTTCAAGGTTCGCCACGAGCAAGGCCGCGATAAACAATCTGGAGATGTGTACGTTCGTGGCGCAACGACGCTGCTGAATATCGCTTTGGGGACCGTCGGGAACGCGGTGGGATCTGGGGCGGGTAAGGTTATCGGTATTGTTGGTAAGGGGCCTTCGGAGGGTATAGCGAAGGGCGCTGATGGGCTGGAGATTGATCCGAAGCATCCTGATTGGGCCAAGGAGTTTGGGGATACGCCGTCGAAGGGGTGGGTGGAGGCGGGTGGGGCAAAAGGGCTAGACCTAGCTCTGCCCTATGACCAAAGGCTACTTTCAGGAATGCCTGGTCAAGTAACTGGTGGTAGCTCAACAAAGCTAGGGCAGAATCTGAACCAAGCAATGGGGAGAAATCGCACCGACTCGTGGGCTGGTTACCAGGCTCAACACCTGATTCCTTCGGAGTTAAAAAATCATCCCGTTCTGAAGAAGGTGGGTATTGATCTGGATGACTCCTCTAATGGCATATTTTTGCCGGCAAGCAAAGCTAAGCCAGAAGGCGCCATAAGCGGTATGCCGAGACATACAGGTAGCCATCCAAACTATACTGAGGCTGTACGCAAAAGCTTGAATGGGATGGACCGAAATCTACCCGTGGAACAGTTGCAAAAACAGGTTTTCGACTTGCAAGTCCGGTTGAGAAATGTTACCGAGTCGGGGATGCCGGTCCGTAATGTAGACGGTGCTAAGACGGATGTATGGTTGAAATGGATAAGAAAGTAGACTTAGGTGAGAACACCAATCTGGTAAATGAAGTTGTTGACTTTATAAATAGTGGGTTGCTTTTGAATCCTATTAATCAGGTTATTTCGGAAGAAAACGAAATTACTGATCTTGATGTGGCTAAAAGGTTTGCTTGGGATGATGTCTATGGGGAGGAGTCTTTAACTTGGGCTGATTTAAGGTCAGAGAAAATGAGTGAGGTTTGGAATGTGGTTTATGGGGGAGGTGAGAAATATGCTGAGATGGATATTAAGCTGTCCGAACTTTTGGATGAGTTAAGCGAATCAGTTAAAAAGCAACTCCCTCCAAAGCATAAAGAGCTATTGGATGATGTCGTCTCAGATCTAAAGTGCTGTCTGTATAGTCGAGCTTTTCAAGGTAAGACGAATGAATTTTTTGAGGAGATGTTTTCTATCTATTTAGGAGGTGGGTGGCCGTGTGGCTGGGTAGGTGACTGGTCTAGAGGTCGTCTACTTGTCTATCGTGACGGTGCAACGAGCGAAAAGGGGACAGATTTTATTTTGTGAGGCGCAGGGACCGAGAAGAAAGCGAAAAGGGGACCGAAAAGGGGACGGGCCGAAAAGCAGCGAAAAGGACAGCGAAAAGGGGACAGATTTATTTTATGAGGTCAGAGGGAGTGGGTTTGTTGGCTTACTCGGTGTTTTAAAATAAATCTGTCCCCTTTCTCTTATTGGTGGAGAAGCCATAGGAGGTGGGATGTGAGTCTGAGTGATCCTAGTTGCTTCAGTGATGAGCTGATGGCATTCGTTATCACCTGTCTCTTTTGTGGGGCTATAAGCAGGGATGAGCTTAATTTTTGGTGCGGTCAAGCTTTGGCGCTGAATAACGCTCCAGTATTTTTATATGAGTTAATGGATTTCCATGATGAAATTTTCAAGGTCTATAAGGTAATTGGCTATGTCCCCCATTGGGAGCATGCGGAAGATGACGAACATGCTTTGTATGGTATTGCTGTTCGTCGAGGGTTTGAGCCTTATGACATGCCTTTAACGTCAGATGAAGCGCTTGCGCGTCTCGATGCGTCGCCAAATGTTGAGCGGCTGTTTAGTCAGGTTTTTGACTTTATCAAGATGTAGCAGGTGCAAAAGGGCATCGAAAAGGGGACAGATTTATTTTATGAGATGCAGAGCGAGCAGGCTTGTTGGCTTGTTCGGTGTTCTAAAATAGATCTGTCCCCTTTTTCCTAGCTGGCCGAGCTCTTCAGAAACACGGTAGCCGTGAAGGCAGTGCGTTCCCAAGCGTTAAAGGAAGTCCCTCCGAAATTAAAGCTCAAGGTCAAAAAATAGCTGATGAAATTCTGAGCAATCCTGCGACAACTGTAGCCTATAAGGATACGGGGAGATTTGGAAAGGTAATGGATGTAATCGCTCCCGACGGTCGGGGGCTACGTTATGATGCTAATGGGAAATTTATTGGTCTATTGGAGCCACCAAAACCATGAGTCATTTATCTTCAATGATAGCTAGCCCGCCAGATCGTGAAAATTTGGTATTTGAAATATGGGCGGGAACTGACCAGCTGGCTGAAGTAACCTGTGAGCCTGGCAGATCAGTTGAGATCGAAATTTACCCCCCTGTTAAAGGCGGGAGTTGGAGTTTTGAGTTAGCAGAGTTCATGACCCTTTTGAATCAGGCGGCTAAGCATTTGAATCATGATTAAAAAGTACGTGAAAAAGGGGGCTGAAAAAGAGGGCAGATTTATTTGTCCTCTAGATTATTTAAATAAATCCCCTTTCTTTGCTGTGATGGGGCTGTGTTTTCAGTCGGTGGGTATGTAACGAAAAGCGAAAAGGGGACATAAGCGAAAAGGTAAGCGAAAAGGGGGCAGATTTATTTTATGAGATGCAGAGCGAGCAGGCTTGTTGGCTTGTTCGGTGTTCTAAAATAGATCTGTCCCCTTTTTCGTTTTTCGCTGAGTTGACCTATACTATCGATGGTAAAACTCGAACGGTCTCCTTTGAAAATGAAGCTGGTAAAATTCCAGAGGTGAGTAATGGTTACTAAAGATTTAGAAATTGTGAAGGAAATATTTTCTTTAATTGATTCTGGAATAGTTTTGGGTTATGACTCTTTCTGTTGTGAGGTTGAGGTGGGTGAAGGGTACATGGAGTCGGTGCTGACTGTTGAGAAGGATGGTGTTGAAGTAACCGATGCTGATACTGATTTTAATAGCTCCAAACTATATAGGTTGATAAAGGAATTGAAGGCAGAGGGCAAGGCTCGAGGTGAGGAATGGCTTTCTTTTTCAATATCCTATCGACGTGAGGGTGAGGTGAAAACGAAGTTTAATTACTGACGTTCAAATGCACAGTGCCGCGAAAAGGGGATTTATTTTATAAGGTGAAGAGAGTCGATTCATTGGCTTGCTCGGTGTTCTAAAATAAATCCCCCTTTTCCCCCTTTTCCCCTCTACCAAAACTCTACTGCTGTAGAGGTGCCGCGAGATGTACATATTGCAGGCCTACGTATGGCGGAAAAAGTAAGGAAAAGGGGACAGATTTATTTTATGAGATGCAGAGTGTCCCCTTTTTTTGATCGGGGTGCCGAGGTCTTGGGAACCGTGATCGATTCCGGTCGTGGCGAAGGCATGGTTGTGTTGGCGCTGTTTGAGGAGATTTTGGCGCAATTGTGGCGCAGTTCTTGACGAACTGCGCCACAGCTCATCGCAGCAGATGGACTACGTTATGGCCACAAATAAAACCAATGCTACCCCGCTTAAATGGGTGGCATTGGGTTACCGACCAACCTAGCAGATTGACTCCCCAGCGCTTCCAATCCTTCACCACATCATCGATGACAGCAGTGGCAGTGTCTCTAACGGATCGTGAAACGGGCGACCCCAAAGGTCGCCCGTTTTCATTTACTCAGCCGCCTGCGCCCGCAACCGCCTCCCAATCACATCCATCACATCACACCCATCACGCAGCGATATCGTCAGCATTTTGCAAAGGTCGGAGAGCACCAGCGTGTCGGAGCTGATTTCCGAGCGGAATGCGATGTTTTCCAGCAGTTGAGTCACGGTACGGATGCGGTAGTCGGCGGTTTCGAAGAGGACGTCGAGCGGGGCTTCGGTGTCGATGAGCAGGGTGGCGGGGATGCAATCGATGCCGGTGATGGGCATGTATCGTTTCATCGGTAGTACCTCATTCAATTGAAAGGAGCTACCTCGTTAATCGAGTCGCCAAACCCGAGTCGCCATTAGGACGACGACGGAATATAGGCCGCCTTGTCCGGGTGCTACAAGACGCCGCTTTCCGAGCTTGATGTAGGACGTTTAGCCTGTCTGTGGTGGTATTCGTTACGTGGGGTTGGGCTGTCGGCGGCGGCGAGGTGTTTGCTTCCGTTTGGGTGCGGAGCGTTCATAGAGGGGGGCTGCTGCGCAGCCCAGCGGGAGCAAGCTCCCTCGCCATAGGGGATTTGTACAGCCTTTAGGTGGGTGAGTTGTCCTGAGGGGCGCCGTCGTTGATCTTCTGCTAGAAATCTGTAATTCGGAACAAGGCCGGGGTACCTCGTTTTCCGTCTCAACATCCTCTTCAGCAAGGCTCTTTTTTGTGCTTCCCTTATGGCCACTTTTCTCTTTCGCAGCCTGCCCAGCGCTCGCCCACTTCGGACTCACAAACCGTGCACAACCCCACCCGCAACGCGCTGACCACCCAGCTCGCCACCCACCCCGATGACATCACCACACGTGCCGCGCTTTACCGCGATCTGCTCGACACCGCCGAGGTTTCATTGGACAGCGTACGCCTCGCCGCAGGCCTGTGCGATCCGGCCGCTAACGTCGTGATTGCTCAGTTGAACACCACGGCACATGCCAACCGCCCCGGACCATTGCTGGCGCAGCTTCGCAACCTGCCGGTCGATCATCTGGAGTTGGATAACGCCGAGCCGGCGTGGTGCGACGCTCTGGCGGGGCTGCCTTTACGCACGCTGGTGCTCAACAGCCCACGTTTCAGCTGCGATCAAAGTGTATGGAAACGTTTCCCAGACCTCGCTCTCGAGAACCTGGAAATCAGCGGATTCTCCCGAGACGATAACGCCACCAGCCTGCCTTCCCTCGAACGGCTGCGCCGGCTGAAGTTAAGCACCTACGGTGAAGACTTCGACGACAAAATCCTTCAACACCTCGGCAATAGTCCGCTGCAGGAGTTGTCGTTGAACCGTTGCGATGACGTCACCGATGATGGCCTTCTCGGGCTGTCAAACCTCAAGTTGCGGTCACTCACGCTGGAACGCGTCGGCGAGCTGACGTCCCGTGGGATGGCGCACTTAGGCAGTCACCCCCTTGAGCAATTGTCCCTCGGTTGGAGCAGCGCAATCCTGAAGGACCCTGCATGGCTCTCACACCTGAGCGCGTTGCGCTCCCTGAGCCTGGATCAATGTTACGCAACAGACGCCACGCTGCACGCCCTTGCGGGTCTGCCCATCGAACGGCTTTCGCTTCCCTCTTCGTATGTTTGCGAGGACGACCTTGAGATATTGGAAGGCATGCCACTCGCCGACCTGAATCTCAAATCTTCACGTCAAACAATTGAGCGGCTCGATGTGCTGCACGGGTTTCCACTCAAGCGCCTGGGGCTCTCCGATGTGCAAGGCATCAATGCAGATACGTTGAGTGATCTGCGCGGTTTGGAGTTGGAGTCTCTGGACCTGTCATTGAACGACATCACTTGGAAGGCGTTGAAGCAACTCGCTGGCCTGCCACTGAAGCGGCTGAGTCTCAGCTTCTGTTGCGGCGTGGATGGCAAGGTTCTGCGCAAGCTCGTCGAGTTGGGCTTGCCGTTGGAGCAACTTGAAATAAGCGGCCTGGATCTGCGCGATGCCGACCTGGCCTGCCTGCGCGATCTGTCGCTGCGGCGCCTGGGTTTGTATGACAGCCCTTGGCTCACCGACGCCGGAGTGGCCCACCTTGTTCGGCTGCCGTTGAGTGATCTGACGATCTCGGCAGATCCAGGTGAATCGCGGATTACCTCAGCCGCAGTGCCGGTGTTGGAGCAATTGCCACTGCACACATTGGCATTGCTGAACTGTTCCGGGATCAGTGCCGAGGGTTGGGATCGGCTGGCCAGGTTGCCGGCTCGCGTCAGCGGCCCGGGTATTTGATGCTCGCCGCAGTCTTGCTCTGTAGATTCAAACCCGTGGGAGCAAGTTGTGCTCCCACGGGTTTACGCCGTTCGATGACTGACTCGCATCAAGCCGAGCCCCATCGTGAGCGACTAGCTCTTCACCAGTTGTAACTTAACTTCGCGGTCACTTCGCGGCCCGGGTTGTAGTAGTTCGCGGTCCCCGAGCCCACCACGTGCTGCTCATCCAGCAGGTTACTGACGTTAACCGCCAGGTCAGTGCCTTTGAAGAGTTTGTAGTTGAAGGCCGCATCGAAGAGCGTCGTGCCATCGCTGGTGCCGGTGTTGGCCGCGTCGAAGTAATAGGAGCCCACATAACGTGCACCCAGGCCAACGCTGACATCGGTGTCGGGGATGTTGTAATAGCTCCACAGCGACGCGGAGTGTTTGGGGGCCGTGGCGAACTCATTACCTTTGAGTGAGCTGCCGTCGTACAAAGTACCGCGCAACACTTCGGACTCCATGTAGGAGTAGCCACCCACCAGGCTCAGGTTGGGGGTCAGCTCAGCCTTGGCTTCCAGGTCCAGGCCGCGTACCCGTGATTCGCCAACGGTTTGTTGCTCGATGACACCGCTGGGCAGTACGACGGCGATGCTGACATTTTCCTGGGTCAGGTCGTAGACGGCCGCCGAGAACAGCGCGTCCATACCGATGGGCGCATATTTCACCCCCACTTCGTATTGCGTGCCCGTCTTCGGAATTACACCTACCGTTGGTGGCGAGACCGACTCGACCATGCTGACGTAGGTGGAGACTTCGTCGTTGACGATATAGGTCAGTGCGCCGCGATAGGACGTTTCGGAGAAGTTATCCGACGCTTTTACGTTGTTGATGTCGGTACTGGACAGATCCAGCGAGTCGTTGCGCACACCGGCGGTGACGATAAAGCGCTCATAGAAGGACAGGTTCTGCTGCAGGAACACGGCCTTGGTTTTCGTGTCGAGCTTGTCGTTGCTATAGGGCGCTACGCCGCTGGGTACACCCGTGAACACGGGGTTGGCCAGGTCGATGGAGCCTGTCGTGGCATATACGGAGCGTTCCTCGGTTGAAGAGTCGCCGTACTCCACGCCTACCAACGTACTGCTGTCGATGTTTTCGAAGCGGGCATCGTATTGCAGCATCAAGTTGCCGTTCAGTTGCTCGGCGTCGCTGTCAGTGCCAAAGATGTAACGCGGGACCGTGGTGCCAGTGCGGGCAGGGGAGTCGCTGAGGAACACATAGCCGAAATCATCGGTCAGTTCGCTGTAGCGCAGGTTGCTGCGCAATACGAAGCCATTGTCGAAATCATGGCTGAAGGTGCCGCTGATGTTGGTGCGTTCGACATCGTGGAAATTGTAGCTGGGCTCGCCGTAGAACTTGTCACGGTCGTATTCCTTGTCCAGCGGGTAACCGCCGCTGTTGGGCGAACTTTGGGTTTTCAGATAGTCCACGATCACCGAGGCCGAGGTGAAGTCCGTGGGTGACCAGGTCAGGCCGCCCATCAAGAACTTGTTGTCGTCCCGTGAGTGGTCGTACTCGCGATCGCTGTCTTGCATCTTTGCCGTGAAGCGACCGGCTACGGTTTTTTCTTCGTTCAGCGAGTCCCCGACATCGATGCCGGTTTCGACATGGTCGAAAGAACCGTAGGTGACGTAGCCCTGGCCGAACTTGTCGAAGCGTGGCTTTTTGCTGACAAAGTTCACCGAGCCGCCCGGGTCGGCCGGGCCGAACAATGTGGAGTTGGCCCCGCGGATCACCTCAACGCGCTCATAGGCGAAAGGTTCTTCGCGCACGCCGCGCATCGAGCCCAGGGTCAGGCCGTCCCGATAGGTCGTGGCCTGGAAGCCGCGGATCTGGAAGTAATCGTTGCGGTCGTCAGTGCCGTAATAGTCGGTAATGACCCCCGGCGTGTATTGCAGCAGTTCTTCGGTCGTGCTCACGCTGCGTTGCTTCATTTCCTTGTCGGTCACCACGGAAACCGAGGCGGGCGTATTGAGGATGCTGGTGGCCACCTTACCGCCGACCCAGAGTTCCTGGGCCACCACCGAGTTGCTGTCCTCGGTGCCGTCGATCCTGGCCTTGGCGTTGACGAGAATAGGCGCAAGGCGATACTCCTCGAGGTCGGCATCCGCCTTGGGTTGCGGCGTCAGCAAGTAAGCGTTCGGGCCTTGCTGCTGTATGGCGATGTCGCTCCCCTGCAACAGCGACGACAGCGCTTCGGACGTATCGAGTGTGCCGCTCACGCCCCGGGTATTGCGGTTCGCTACGCTTGAAGCGTCGAAGGAAAGGCTGATACCCGCCTCGCGGGCAAAGCGGTCAAGCGCCGGTGCCAGGGGACCGGCGGGAATGTTCCACTGGTGCACCGGGTGGGTCTGCTCAACAGTCGAGGGCTGCGCCAGGGTGGGTAGCGCATAGCTGCTGACGATGACGCCGAAGACCGCACCGTGTATGGCACGATTCAGTAGATGACGCTGGGGAACCGGGGACGCACTCATTGACTCGCTCCGTGAAAGGGGATCGGCAGATCGGCCTGTAGGTCGGCCTTTTCTTACATGCCGAACGAGAATGAGAAATCACCTCATTTTTATTTGAGGTTGGTGTATGGCGAGGAAAACTGTTAGCTGGCGGCGCTCAACGTCACCCAATATTGGGTTCGATAATCGATCCGCAGGTGCAGTGACTGCGCAACCAATGCCAGCACCTGATCGGTGTCGGCGAGCTGAAAGGTGCCGGAAACCCGCAGGCCCGAGACCTCTTCGGCGCAGCGCAACAGGCCCGGGCGATAGCGCGACAAGGCCCCGATGAAATCACCGAGGCGCATATTGCGTGCGCTGATCACCCCGTCACTCCAGCTCCAGACATCCAGGCCGTTATCCTTGAACTCACGAATGCCATCCGAGGTGAACAGCCGCTGGTTGCCGGCCTGGACGGTGTCGTTGACCGCAAGGGTTTGACTGGACCCAGGAAACACCGTGACGGCGCCGCCCTGCACCGCGATGAGCGTCCCGTCGTCCCGCTCGTGCGCCAGGAACCGGGCATTCAGGGTGCGTATGAGGCCGTCGCGCGTTTGTACCCAGAACGGACGTGGTTGAGCCGAGCCTGCGTCCGGGCCGGTATTGACGATGATTTCGCCGCGCCGCAGAACGATCAGGCGTCGCTGTGGGTTGAAATAGCTGTCGACTGCACTGTCGCTGTTGAGCTGGATAAGGCTGCCGTCATCGAGTTGGAAGCGCTTTTGTTCGCCGGTCTTGCTGTGCTGTTGGGCAAGCATGGCCGGCAGCGGCGTGTAGTCGCGGCCCAGCCAGGCCGCGCCACCCAAGGTGGCCAATGCACCCAGTAGCTTGAGGCTTTGGCGCCGATGGATGCCTGAGCGGGCGCCCTTGAGGGTGTGCCGGGCCAAATCCGGTGGAACGCCCGCGAAGTCATCGCCAAGCGCTTCCACGCGCTGCCACGCTAACCGATGCTCCGCACGCTGCTGCAGCCAGTGCTCGAAACTGCGCTGGGTTTGCTCATCGGCAGGATTGAAGCGCAGACGCACCAGCCAGTGGATCGCCTGGTCGACCACCGCCGGATCCAGCGCTTGCGCTTCACTGTTCGGCATAACGCAAGCGATAGCAGTGTTGCAGGGCCTTGGCCAGGTCGCGTTCAACCGTAGAGCGGGAAACGCACAATTTTTCGGCTATTTGCAGGCAGGTCAGGCCGTCGAGCTGGGCGAGTAGAAAAGCCTCGCGAACCCTCGGTTTGAGCAGGTCGAGCAGGCGGTCTATGCGCTCGAGGCTATCAAGAATCAGCAAGCGTTCTTCTTCAGAGGGGGCCGCTTGTGGAGGGAGCAGCGCGAGGCTCTCGAAGTAGGCGCGTTCGAGCTCGCGACGGCGATACCGATCGATCATCAGCCCACGGGCGATGCTACTCAGATAAGCCCGGGGTTCGCGCAAGGGGCTCAATTGACGCGATTTGAGCAGACGGACAAACGTGTCCTGCGCCAGGTCCGCCGCGCTTTCGTGACAGCCGATGCGCCGGCTCAGCCAGCTGTGCAACCAGGAATGGTGGCTGCGATAGAGCAGGGTGAGGTCGGCATTGCCCAGTGTGTCGTTGCTGCGCATCAGCATCCCGGAAACATACATAATTGATAATGAATCGCATTATATTCAGGCGGCTGACGTCAGTGCAAATGTGTGGGAGCCGATGCGCGAGACGGGCCCTGGTATACGAGTCCTGATAGAGCTTGACCTCCTGCTTGGGTTTTGGAATCGGTTTGGTGGTGGTTTGACGGCCAGTTCACTCGGCACGCGTTTGAAACTGAACGGCACCAAACATCGGCTTGCTTAACTCTTTTCGAAGGCATTGCGCGCAGATCTGGTGGGCCGAATCAGGTATCGGCCAATTGTGCTAACTCCTCTGCTGTGAATTCCAGATTGGTTAGGGCTTGCAGGTTTTCGATCAATTGCTCAGGTGTGCTGACACCCACCAGCACCGAGGTGATCCGCGGGTCGCGCAGGGTCCAGGAAAGCGCCAGTTGCGAGAGGGTCTGCCCGCGGCGAGTCGCCACATTTTCAAAGGACTGAATACGCGTGTGCAGACTGTCGTTTAACGCTTGCTCCGGCAAATAGCGGCTGCCCTTGCCAATGCGCGAGTCCGCGGGGATCCCTTTGGCGTACTTGCCCGAGAGCAGCCCCTGAGCCAGCGGCGAAAAGCTGATCACCCCAGCCCCGCGATCCTGCGCCCCTTGCAGCACGCCGTTGGTTTCGATGCTGCGGTCCAGCAAGTTGTACAGCGGCTGCTGCAGCACCAGCGGCACTTGGCGCTCGTTCAACAGTACGGCGATCTCATCGGCTTGCTGTGCTGAGTAAGAAGAAATCCCCACGTACAGAGCCTTGCCCTGGCGGACCACGCTGGCCAGCGCGTCAGCGGTTTCTTCCAGCGGTGTATCGGGGTCGAAACGGTGGGAGTAGAAGACATCCACATAGTCCAGGCCCAGCCGGGCCAGGCTCTGATCGAGGCTGGCGAGCAGGTATTTGCGTGAGCTGCCGCCCTGACCGTAAGGGCCCGGCCACATGTCCCAGCCGGCCTTGGTTGAGATGATCAATTCATCACGATGGGCGCCGAAGTCCTGTCGCAACAACCGGCCCAGATTACTTTCGGCGCTGCCATAGGGCACGCCGTAGTTGTTGGCGAGGTCGAAGTGAGTGATGCCGTGATCGAACGCGGTACGCAGAATGTTGCGCTGGCGCGTCAGCGGTGTGTCGTCGCCGAAATTGTGCCAGAGCCCGAGCGACAGTGCCGGCAACAACAAGCCACTGCGCCCGGCGCGCCGGTAATCACGGCCCTGATAGCGTTGCGGGTCGGCGGTGTAAGGGGTCAGCGGTTGACTCATTGCGCAGTGTCCTTGGTGGTCGTCCAACGGTATTCGCTCGCCGGTTTCCAGGCATCACTGAGCTGGGTTTGCTGCAGGGCCTGCTTGAGAATGGAAGGCTCGACCCACTGGTCGACATCGAACGGTTTGCGGATCAGCCGGGCGTCCGTGGCCAGTTGCACGTCTTTGCGCAGCACGCTCAGGTAGTGCTCGTCCAGCAGGGGCGAATAGATAAAACCCAGATCGCCGCCCGCCAGTGCCTCGGTCAGTACCGCGGGAGGGTAAGCCGACTGTTCGACGCTGAGGTCGATCTGCGCCTGGCGATTTTTTTCCTGCGAGAGCCAGTCCAGTGCCTGGGCCACCACCTCGACCAGTCTTTGTGTAGCTTGTGGATGGGCGTCGATAAAAGCCTGAGTCACGATCAGTCCGCCTTGTCCCGCGCCCCGGCCATTGAGTTGCTGACTGCCCAACGGAATTTCGATCAAGCCCTTCTGCTTCAGCGCAAACAGCCGCGCCGGCGCCCAGCTGGCGTCGATCTGTCGCGCCGCCAGGGCGCCGTTGACCGCGTTAAAATCAAGGTTGATCAACTTAACGTCACGCTCCTGCAAACCTGCGCTGGCGAGGACGTCGATCAAGGCGAGATGGTCGGCGGTGCCGCGCAGAATTCCCACACGCTTGCCTTTCAGGTCTTCGATGCGCTGAATCCCGGAGCCGGGAACCACGCCGAGGTAACCGTTGGTGGCGCGGCCCGTGGCCATGAGCAAACGGGTCTGCAAGCCACTGGCACGGCCGATGATCGAGGCCAGGTCACCAAGAAACGCCACGTCCAGTTGATCGTTGGACATGGCTTCATTGATCATCGGGCCGGCGCCCTTGAAGAAGTGCCATTGCACTTTGATGCCATCGGCGGCAAAGGCGTCTTCAAGCATGTGTCGGGTGTACAGCACATCGGCCACCGGACCACCGCTGACTTTCGCCCCCGCGCTCAAATCCGGGCCGGCGATGCGAATGGTCAAACCCTCCGCGTGCGCCAGCGCCATCAGTGCTGTCAGTGGCAACACCAGCCAATATTTCAATCCGCGCAACTTCATACAGGTCTTGCCTCTTCCAATACCGCCGCGCGCCGCACCCGACGGCGTGCCGGAAAGTAGTCGGCCACTGCAAGGTGCTGCGTGCTGCGGTTGTCCCAAATCGCCACGGTATTTTTCTTCCAGCGCCAGCGCATCTGAAATTCCGGGATCTGCAGATGCTGCAGCAGTAACGCCAACAGGTGCTCGGACTCCAGGCGCGACACACCGGCGATGTGCGTGGTGAAGGCGCGGTTGACGTAAATCGACTTGTTGCCCGACACCGGATGTGTGCGAATCACCGGGTGCTGGGTCGGTCGCGGCATCACACGGCGCAGACGCTCCAGCCCCTCAATGTCCAACGCCGTATCCGGGCTTCTCGCGTTGCAGAAGTCGTGAATCGCGCTGAGCTTGTCGAACACATCCTGCAGCGGTGCCGATAACGCGCGGTAGGCGGCCTCGGTGTCGATCCACAGGGTATCGCCCCCGACCTCGGGGATTTCCTCGGCATAAAGAATGCCCAATTTCAGCGGTCGTTCGGCGAAGGTCACGTCGGCGTGCCAAGTGTCGTTGGCACCCTTGTTTTTGTCGTCGTAGGCGAAGACCACCAGTTCACGCACCGCCGGGTCGGCTTCGAACACGGGGTGGACGTGCAGTTCACCGAGGCGTTCGGCAAAGGCTTTTTGTTGCGCGGCGCTCCAGTGCTGGTCTTCGAAGAACAGCACTTTATGCGCCACCAGCGCCGCTTCGATCTGCGCCAGGGTCGCGTCGTTGACAGCGGCCAGGTCGATGCCACTGACACGGGCGCCGAGCAGCGGGTTCACACGTTCCACGTTCAAGCTCATGGTGTTGCTCCAGCCTTGGAAGGATCAGAAATCTTTGCGCAGTTGCACGCCGAAGTAGCGTTCATCGTCACGGGGAACCACGCGGGTCGTGCTGGCTCCCGACGACAGCACGGGTGAGTAGGACTTGTCGGCGAGGTTCTTGCCGATGAACGCTACGCGCCAACCGGCGTTGTAATCCGCGAGGGCGATGCTGGCGCCCCACAGGCCGAAAGCGCCCTGCACGCTGTTGGGGTTCTGGTCGAGGCTGTATTTCACCTCGCCCTGCCAGCTGTAATCGGTGCCCAGTTCCACGTCCCAGCCGTTGTCCAGCGGGATGGTGTAGTCCGCGCGTACATAACTTTTCCAGTCGGGGGTAAAGGGCAACGGTTTGCCGTTGATGTTGCAACTGGCGGCGGCGCCTGCCGGGCATTCGAAGGCGTCGATACGCGCCCGGGTGTAGGCCAGCGCACCGGAAATTTTCAGTTGCTGGGTCGCCTGCAGCGCATAGTCGAGTTCGACGCCTTCACTGGTCACGGAGCCGGCATTGATCAGGCGAGTCACCACCGAGGTGCCGACCACGTCGAAAAAGTTCGCCTGGTAGTTGTCGTATTTGGAATGGAACACCGCCAGGTTGGCGGTCAGGCGATTGTTCCAGGCGCTGCTCTTGAGGCCCAGTTCATAGGTGTCGGAGGTTTCCGGATCGAGGGGTTCGAGGTCCACCGCCTGCATGTTGAAGTAGACGTTGTAGGCCGGCCCCTTGTAGCCCCGCGAGTACGTCACGTAGGACGTGAGGTTGTCGTTGATGTCGTATTGCAAGCCAACGCGCCCGGACACGCCGGAGTCGTCATGTGAACCCTTGCTGGCGAAAGATGGGCGCACGGAGTTGACTTCAACGGCTGAGGTGGAGACACGTCGATGGGCGTATTCGATCTCGTCCAGCGTCCAGCGCAGACCGAAGATCCCGCGCAGGTCGTCACGAAAGTTCAGGGTCGTTTCGCCAAATACTGCATAGCTGTTGTTGGTGGCGCTGTAGTCGGCGCGCCCGCTGTTGGCTACGGATCTGTTGACCGAAAGTCGCCGGTAGGTTTCTTCAGACTTGCCATGGAAGAGGTAGGTCCCAAGCACATATTCGGCGAACTGCCCCTTGGGCGATGTCAGGCGCAACTCCTGGCTGAACTGATCGTAGTCCACCTCGCCTTTGTCGTGCACAGCGGAGACAGGCAAGGCCGCCAGAAAGTCGTTATCCTGATATTGGGTGTTGTCCCAGCCTCGCCATGCACTGATCGACGTCAAGGTGTAATCGGCCAACGACCAGTCCGCCTGCAGCGACAAGCCGCGATTGGTGTCTTCGACGTAGGTCTTGTAGTCGCTCTTGATCTTGCGGTTATCGTTGCCCGGCACCACCGGCGATATTGCCGCGGCCACTGCGGCGCTGGGTTTGACCAGCACCGATGGCGTATCGTTTTCGCCGTCGCTGTAATCGCCGATCAAGGTGAACTTGAGGTCATCCTGGGGCTGGAATTGCAATTTACCGCGCACGCCTTTGCGCTCGTAACCGTTGGTATCGTGACCATTGACGACGTTTTCGACATTGCCGTCGTACTCGCCAAACGAGGTGGTGAGCGAGCCCTTGAGCGTTTCGTTCAAGCGCCCGCCGAGGCCAAAGCGCATGCGGTTTTCGTTGCCGCCGCCGAAGTGCGAGTAATCGACATAGCCGTGTGGCTCGTCCTGGATGTCGCGGGTGACGATGTTGAGCACACCGGCTGACGCGTTCTTGCCGAACAGCGTGCCCTGAGGGCCGCGCAGCACTTCAATGCGATCCACGTCCAACAGGTCCAGGGTCGACTGGCCCGGGCGGGCGTAGACCACGCCGTCGATCACCGTCGCAACACTCGGCTCGACGCCGGGGGAAGTGGAGATGGTGCCGATGCCCCGCACGAACAGCGAGCTGTCCTTGTTGGATGCGCTGGTGCGGTAATTCAACGTCGGAATCTGCTGAACGATCGAGCCGACACTGTTGCGGTTGTCGCGCTCCAGTTGTTCGCCATCCACCACCGTGACCGCGACCGGGACCTTTTGCAGCGACTCTTCACGGCGAGTGGCGGTGACCGTGACGGACTTGAGCGTAGGTGCCGCCTGGCTGTCTTTTTCGGCAGTCGGCTCGGCGCTCTGGGCGTAGGCACTGGGCAGGCACAACAGCCCGAGCAGGGCGCCTCGGTGGAGGGTGCTGGTGATTGGCTTCATCGATCTGATCCCCTGGTGTTTTCTAATGGCAGCCGCTGAGGCACTCGCCGACGCTCGAGGCGTACGGTCGGTGTTGTGGCTTCCCGTGATCGGGTCAGGTCGTCAAGTGGCAAGGCAAGGTGGTGGGCGGGAGCACGGTTGCTCCCGTCGGACGCTGTTTTAGCAGCGGGGCACGCCGGCTGTACAAGCCGAAAATCGCATGCCCCTCATGCATGGCGCGTCTGACGCTACTCGAGGCGTGCGCTGACCGTGGCCGTGAGCAGGATTTCGCGGGAAGAATCACCCACCTGCACGGCGTAGCGACCGGGCAGAACCTGCCAGCGCTGCTGGTCGGGATCGAAGGTCGAGAACGCTCGCTGATCCAGCTCGAATGCCACCTCGCGGCGTTCACCGGGTTGCAGGTAGAGGCTGTCGAAAGCCTTGAGCAATGGCGTCGGCAGGTGCGCCGGCAACGGATGACGCAGGTACAGTTGCGGCACCACGGTCCCGGCGCGTGGGCCGGTGTTGGTCACGGTGAAGCGCACTTGCAGTGCTTTCAAGCCCTTGAAGGTGCCATCGGCAGCGGGCTTCGCGATCTCGAACTGGGGGGCGGAGAGGGTCAGGTCGGCATACGCGAAGCGGGTGTAGGACAACCCGAAGCCAAACGGGTAGGCCGCTGCCGGTGCGGTGTCGCGATTGTGGTGGCGATAACCGGTGGCCAGGCCTTACGGATATCGCGCCACGGCGTTGATTCCGGGAAAACTGCTGAGCGCCGACGTGGCCAGATCCGCATCGCGCACCGGGAATGACACCGGCAGTCGCCCGGACGGGTTGATCTCCCCGAGCAGTACCCGAGCAA
Source organism: Pseudomonas sp. Van50 (assembly GCF_055390755.1). Taxonomy (NCBI): domain Bacteria; kingdom Pseudomonadati; phylum Pseudomonadota; class Gammaproteobacteria; order Pseudomonadales; family Pseudomonadaceae; genus Pseudomonas; species Pseudomonas sp. Van50. The sequence continues at coordinate 960,462 of NZ_AP024343.1, forward strand.
TGGCCGCGCCGGCGCGAGTGCCGCCGTACCAGGCTTCGAGCACCGCCGGCACTTGCGCTTGCCAAGGCAGGGTGACGGCACTGCCCGTGGTCAGCACCACCACTGTGCGCGGGTTGGCGGAGGCGACGGCTTTGATCAGGCGGTTCTGGTCATTCGGCAGGTCGAGGCTCGGTCGATCGTTGGCTTCGCTGGCCAGATCCCGCGCCAGCACAATCACCACATCCGCTTGCCGTGCAGCCTCGACCGCCGCCTGCATGCTTGAGTCCAGCACGCTATCGGGCGCCAACAGGCCGACTTTCAAGTGGCTGCCCGTGGCCAACGGCTGGTGTTCCAGGGCGATCCGATGCAGGCCGGCGCTGAGCGCAATAGAACGCTGGACCCGACCGTCCGAACGTGTTGAATCGAGCTTCAGCACCGTTTCGCCGTCAATCTGCAAACGGGCCTGCCCCGCCCCGACCAGGTCCACGCCATAGTCGCCATCGGCGCTGATCCGCAGCCATCCTTGCCACTGAACTGAGCGGACATTGGCGGGCGGCAGTTGATAACGGGACACGCTGGATAAAGCGAAATCCTCAAACCCCCGTGACGGGGTGAAACACAGGCAAGCGTCAATCCGTTTCAACGTCTGCTTGTCCGTCGTGCGGTAGATCGCCTGAATCCCCGGCGTGCCCTGCGTGTCGGCCTGAAGCATGGCCGTTGGCAGCGGCGGATAACCCGGCGCCACCGACACAGCAGACACCGCATCGGTGCCCGGCTCGAACACGATGCGCGTCGACGGCAGCCTGTCGCGCAGCGCTTGCAGCAGCGTGTCCTTGCCCTCCACCGCCGGATTGGCCGGGCCACCGGCTGTGCGGGTGTCGGCGGCGCTGGCTCCGATCACGGCCAAAGTGCCGATGTCCGATGCCAGTGGCAGCAGATCGTGACTGTTCTTCAGCAGCACAATGCTGCGCTCGGCGACCTGTTGCGCCTGGACGGCGTGGGCTCGCAAATCGGTGGCGGTGCGTCGCGGCGGGTGGTCGAAAATACCGTAGCGCATCATGGTTTCGAGGATGCGCAACACCGCCCGGTCCACCGCTGATTCAGGGAATTGTCCAGAGCGAACCGCCGCGATCAGGCGCTGGCCGAATTGGCTCTCGACGCGAAACTCCTGATCCACGCCGATCCTTAGCGAGTCCATGCTGTGGCTGGCGCCGGCGTCTGTGCGCACAATGCCGTTGAAGCCCCACTGCGTGCGCAACAGTTTCTCGATCAGGTCCCGGTCATCGCAGGCGTGTACGCCGTTGATCTTGTTGTACGCACACATCACCATCGCGACCTTGCCGTCCTGCACCACGTCCTGAAACGGTGCCAGGTACAACTCGTTGAGGGTGCGCCGATCAATTCTTGCGTCGACCGTCAGCCGGTCCTTTTCCACGGTATTGACCGCGAAGTGCTTGGCATCGGCCAGTACCTGATGGCGCTGCACGCCCTGGACATACGCGGTAGCCATCGCCGAGACCAGCACCGGGTCTTCGCCGAAGGATTCGTGGGCCCGTCCATGACGTGGATCGCGCAGCACATCGACGTTAGGGCCGTGGATCACGCCGTAACCGAGGTCGCGGGTTTCGCCACCGATCACCTCGCCATAAGCCAGCGCCAAAGGTCGGGAAAACGTTGCCGCCAGGGCGACCGAGGCCGGCATCTGGGTCACCGCTGTGCTGCCAATCATGATCCCGCTGGGCGTGTCGCCCTGGGTCATGGCTGGAATACCTAGACGCGGATTGCCTTCGACGTAGACCTGCCACTGCTGATTGCCCTCGACTTTGCTGCCATAGCCGTAGAGCAACGCCGACTTTTCTTCCAGGGTCATGGCGCCGAGCAGTTGCCGGGCTCGGGTGGTCGGGGAGTGGGATGGGTCGAGCCAAGGTGATTGCGCGGCAGCCACGGGTAACGCGCAGGCGCTCAGCAGAAACGCCAGTGCACGGAATGGGGAAGGCATGTCGATAAGGTCCTTAAGCGGCGGAATCGGCAAGGAGAGATATGGTTATAAAAAAATGATATTTAAAGTCAAAAAGTTATTAATGTACTTTCTACTCGCCTGCTGTAGTCAGGGATATAGCCCGCACCCCTACGCCTTGTGAAACGCATTCTATGCATCACCGTCATTCCCTATGAGACTGGCCATGGACCTGCATCAACTTCGACACTTCCTTGCGCTTGCCGAGCATGGCAATTTCACCCGGGCGGCAGAGGCCACGTTCATTACCCAGTCGGCATTCAGTCGCAGCATTCAGGCGCTGGAGCAAAACCTCGGCTGTCAGTTGGTGGAGCGCGGCACCGGCGGTCGTGGTTTTGCACTGACGGCCCAGGGCCGAGCGTTGCGCGTCCGTGCCCGCGAGATCATCGACGAGGTCAGCAGCTTGCGCGCCGACATCCTCGGCCTGGAGCAGGAGCCGGCGCCGCTACTGAGCCTGGGCTGCGGCCCGTTACCTGCCGCTCGCCTGGTCCCTGCCGCACTGGCTGAATTCGTTGATCTCAACCGCGATACCCGCATAGACCTACGCGTCGATACGCCGGACGTGCTCAAGGAGTGCCTGGACAACGGTGAGATCGAATTTTTGATCGCCGACCTGCGGCATATCGAAACCAGCAAAGGCTACGTCACTCAGGCCTTGCGCCCGAGGCGTTTCCAGTTGTTCTGCCGCCGGCATCACCCCTTGCAGACGGCGGATGACCTGTCTTTTCGCGCACTGGCCGACTACCCGCTGGCCTGTTCGTCACTGCCCGCCGAGCTACGGGTGCTGCTGTCTGAACGCGCCGGCAGAGATTTATTGCCGATCAATATGGAATGCAAACACACCGATATCCTCATCCAGATGGTGAGCAGTTCCGACTTGGTGGGCATTGCGGCGGAAGACGTGGTGGCCCACCTGGTGTCGCACGGCATCGTCGAACGCTTGAGCTTCGTCGATGCGCCGCAAGGGCTTCTGATCGGCGGTACGTGTTTCGGAGTGGTTTACCGGGCTGACCGGCGACTGTCCAGGCGGGCTATGGACGTTATCGAAACCATCGGCCGTATCGACGCCACCTACATTGCAACCGATCTAGCCACGGCACAAACATTTGATCTGGCCATCTAGCTGGCTGCTCGGCACAGAGAGTTCCGGCGAGACCGCGGGGGCACGAATGGAAAATACCAGTATTGAGTGCACCGACAAACAACGCTGGTTTGCGCTCACCAAGATAAACACGCTCTCGGCCCTGTCGCAGATCGTGCAGATTGGTACCGTCACTCCGTTGCTGTCGCTTTCGCTGGAGCAGCAAGGGGTTGAGCCGGCAAAGATCGGGGTGATTGTCAGTGCCTCGTGGTTGGCGATCCTGCTGCTCTACAAATGGGTTCCGCGTTTTCTGGCCCGCCTGGGGCTCGTCAAGACTAATATCCTCAGCGCAGCGCTGACGATTGCTGCGTTGATCGGTATGACCTTGACGACCCATCTGGTACTGATTTTTTCGCTGAACTTCGTGCTCGGTATTGGCTTGATCCTGCGCTGGATTGCCTGCGATACGTGGATCGTCGCGGTCGCCTCGAAAGACGAGCGCGGGCGTGCGATCGGCGTACATGAGACCTTGATGGGCCTGGGTATTGCTGTCGGCCCGCTGCTTTTGGTTGTATTTGGCGTGGGGAGCGCTGCGCCCTACTACGCCAGTGCGGCGATCGTGTTGGTGTCGGGCGCGCTGGCATTAACCCTCAAGGCGTACGATACGCAACCGCAAACCCCGGCGGAAAAACGCCATGGCAAGTTGTTCAGCATCATTCCGACGGCACTGTGTGGCGCGTTTATCGCAGGTTTTTCGGAGACCTCATCTGTGTCGTTTCTTGCAGCCTACAGCCTATCGGCCGGCTATCTGTTGACCGCCGCTACCTTGCTGATATCGGTGTTCGGCATTGGAGGCACCGTTCTGCAACTACCTATCGGCTGGATGGCCGACCGCAGTTCCTACAAAGTCGGTCAATTAGTCTGCGGCTCGATACTTTTGCTGGGCACACTGGCCATTCCGCTCAGCCAGCCGCTTCCTTGGTTGGCGACGATTATCGTGTTCCTCTGGGGGGCGCCATTGGCGGCATGAACACCCTGGCCGTGATCGAGGCGGGAGACCGGGTTGGCGAACATCAAGTGTCCACCGCAATGACGGCGATTGCGATGTTCTACACCTTGGGGAGCGTATTGGGGCCCATCGCTACAGGTGCGACAGTGTCATACATCAGTGAGCATGGACTGATGATCTCGGTGGGGACCGTGGGTGCGGTTTTCATTGCGATGTTGATTTTGCGTAGAGCCCCTGCACGGGAGTGAGTTGCGTTGGTACCCTTGTTTAGTGCCGTATCCCTGAAAGCTTACTGAATCTCAGGCACAAAAAAAGACGTCCGTGGACGTCTTTAGATGATGAAGTGGCGGGCCGGGGTAATCTGAACTGTGTACGTAATGATTTGATTTTAAGGTCTATTTTCTATTCCAAGGTGTCCTTGGAATACCGTTTGGAATACCACAGGTATTGGTTTGACGGCGTAGGAGGGACTTAGGTGCCGAGTAGCTTACCTCCCATTGCTTGTCCCAGGCTCCGAACACATCGGTACAAATTAGATGACCTGTGCTGAGCTAGCCGGTTGGCAACCCTCAATAAGCGCCACCCCACGAGTCAGATAGGCTGTCCCGATTTGCAGTACCGGTAAGCGCACAAATCGCCCTTGGTCCCTGGTCCAGATGAAACAGGTAGTGCCGAGGAGCAGATAGGTGGCGTTGATCGATGTGCGCTATACGAAAGTCAGCGGCGGTTGCAACTCGCCTTCGTGGGTTAGCCAGCAACACGACTCAATTGGGCTGTCCTGGTCGGAGTGATACAGGGCGCAGCAGCAAGAGCGCGCCACTTCGCAGGCTGGCTAGAGACCGCTTCCACCGACTTCCGCTCACTCAAATGGCATATTGGCATCTTTTATAGGGTAAGATCGGCCTCGAAAAATGGTATTGGCCCAATTAACCCTGGGATGCAAGGATGCAAAGATGAGCCTAACCCAAGTTGTTAACCAAGCGCGTCCGCCCGTCAGAGACGATTGCGTTATTTGGGGTGGAAGGGTACTCAAGAGCGGTGACAGTAAGGCATACCCTCTTTTGAGGTCTCTGTGATGGCTAGTCGAGGAGCCTCAGTTAAGCTAGGCATCTTTGTAAAGATTACTAATCCTCTATATTTGGGGTGGGGCATTGGAAAGCTCCTTGGGGTGTCCCAATGTACTGCGAAAGTCCAATACTTTGATGCACCGGGGGCATACTGCCTGACCCTATCGAAGTGCCATTCTCTCAAATCATCCAGGCGAGATTGCCAGCGCAAACTCGAGTCTATCGTCGGACAGCAGAGCTCCATTGGCAGGTCGGTCGTGTGCTTGAGGATGATGGTGCGATCATTTTTGTGCAGTTTCCCAATGGGGAGATGGAGAACCTCGCAGCCGAACAGTTGCAAGTCCGGTGGAGTTGGCCACTTAACGATCCTCTGCCTTTATTGGCAGTTGAGGCCACTGAGACGCCGTTCCTAGCCGATGCGAGGGCAGATTTTGTCCGTGCTGTGGCTAGTCAACATCATGCAGTGGCAGGTGTTTCGGCTGCTCTCTGTTCTTCGATCGACCTCGTAGATTACCAGTTTGATGTCGTACGCCGGGTCCTCTCGGACCCTATCCAGCGGTATCTATTGGCAGATGAGGTGGGACTGGGGAAAACGATCGAGGCGGCGATCATCGTGCGGCAGTACTTTATCGACGATCCTGCTGCAAGGGCGGTGCTGATTGTCCCGCCTGCCTTGGTGTACCAGTGGCGTCGTGAGTTGACAGTCCGGTTCGGTCTCGGGGCTGAACTGGATGACTTGTTGCATGTCATTGCGCATGACGACCTGAAGCGATTGTCTAAGGTTATTGCTAACGCCGGCATGTTGGTGGTTGATGAGGCTCACCATCTGTCCAAGCAAGCTACCGCTGAACAGCGCGAACTGTATGAGTTACTGCGATCCCACGCACTTTCCTTGCCGCGGCTGTTACTGCTGTCGGCGACCCCGGTCTTGGGCAATGCGGAGGAGTTTCTTCGGGTTCTACACCTACTGGACCCCGTAGTGTTTCCGCTTGATGACCTTGACGGCTTCAAGCGGCGCATTGCATCCCGCCAAGTCATTGCGGAAGTTGTTTCGACGCTATTGCCTGAAAACGTCTGGGGTCTTGGCCCCGACCTAGAGCGATTGCTAGAGAGCTATCCTGACGATCCTCTGCTAGTGGAGAAGGTCGGTACCCTGCAAAGCGTATTGGATACTTTTCCTGACGAGGAAAATGCTCGGTTCTTAGCTGCTTTGGAGGATCTCAAGACCCACTTGGTAGAAAGCTACCGACTGCACCGCAGGCTCCTGCGCAACCGTCGTACATCGGTACCATGGGCCACGCCTCGGCGAGCTGGGATGCAGTCAGTTGCCTTTAGTGGTGAGGCTACTGCGACGTGGCGCGATCGTTTGGAAGCCTTGCGCTTGGCGTTGGCAGTCCACGGATCATTTCCCTATGTCTCCCAGTCGCTGCTCCAGGCAGCCGTTCACCCCCATTCGGGACAATCGCTACTCCAGGCCTTGACGCGTGCTGGACTGGATGAGCCTGACTTGCTCGCTCAGGCGAGAGGTGTTGATCATGCGGCTGAGCGTCTACTTTCCGACTCTGCGCGGGTAATTGCGTTGTGCGGTCAGGTCCGCATGCTCCTAGAAAACCCGGCGGTCCAGGTTGTCGTCTTTTGCGATCGGCTACAGGATGCCGATCGGGTTGCTGATGCCTTGGTTCGCGAGATAGGTGACAGAGTCGCCCGTCACGAGCCGGTCGAAGTGGACGAAGATGGGGAGGTAACTGCGTTTGAGTGGGAGCAGTTTCTTAACTTGCCCGACCGGGTGCGTGTACTGGTATGTGATGCACGTGCTGAGGAAGGCGTTAATCTGCATGGCGGGCGCAAGGTGGCCGTCCATTATGATCTGCCATCATCTCCGAACCGCATTGAGCAACGATTGGGGAGATTGGATCGCTACGGAACCGGCGACCCTATCGTGTCCTATGTCTTGCTTGATGAGGCGAACTCCGACGAAGCTGCTTGGGCTCAAGTCCTGGATAGTGGTTGGGGGGTCTTCCGTCAATCGGTGGCAAGCCTACAGTACCTAATCGAGTCGACCTCTGAGTCGTTGGCATGCGGGTGGTCCGAGCAGGGCACTGCAGCCCTCCAAGCTCACGCGGATCAACTCGGCGGACCAGGCGGCTGGGTTCAGCGTGAAGTGCGGCAGTTGAATCACCAAGATAGCCTGGATGCCCTGGCTAACCGGGAAATTCCCGGAATGGACGCGCTGGAGGATGTAGATAGCGATTGGGCGGAATGGCGTGCCGCTTTCAACGCGCTAGCGGTAGATTCGCTGCAATTTGTCTCGCGTCACGAGAGTGAATTAGGCGGCCAAACTACGGATACTCCGTTTCGAATTGGTTATGCGTATCGCGACGGAGGGAGAGCAACCCTGTTACCTCTGGCGGGTTTCCTCAAGCATTTTTTGGCGACAGTCGACCAGAGTGCGATCGGTGGAAGCGCTCGTTTTCCGCTGAGTCACCTCTATGCGTTCAAGCGAAACACCGTCACCAATCGTCGAGGGCTGGCGCAAGGTCTACGCCTACTTCGCATCGGCGACCCTCTTGTGGCCTCACTGGAGCAATTCTGCAAAACTGACGACCGCGGTCGTGCATTTGCGGTTTGGCGGGCTAATCGGCAGTACGAAGTCAGCGATCCCAGTGGGGCCGATTTGTACTTTCGTTTTGACTTTATGGTACGTCCGGCACTCAACCTGGCGAACGAGAAAACATTGTCTCTGAAACAGCATGCACTGGCTCGTAAGGCCAGCACCTTGCTGCCTCCTCTAGTCATGCGAGTTTGGGTGCACGGTAATGGAACGATTGAAACTGAGCCCAGTGAGTTTTTGACTAGCGGGTATTCCCCGGCGTTGAAGGGCGCTCGACGTGATTTCAATCTAAATTCTCACCGCTGGCGCAGGTTACCTGCGGGCATCAAGTCGACCTGGTTACGCAACTGGAGCGGACTGTGCGGGAGTCAGAGAGACATCGCCACAACCGCAGTGCGGAGCGCACCGGCATATATCGAGCATATACAGAGCGCGTTAAACGCCTGCGCTCAGGAGCGTCGATTGCGCCGGGCGCAAGGTGAGGCGAGGGCTAGTCGCCTGCAAGGACTGGCCCGACAACAAGAACTAGACGAACTGCACCAGGCTGAAGAAATGTATGCGGCGCTAGAGGCAGCCATATCTAATCCTCGTCTCGACTTAGATGTGGTAGGCGCAGTCTTCTTGTCTTCTAATTCGCCCTTTAACGAATGACCTTCACTATGTTCTCTGAGTTCGACCTGCGCGAAACCCTGGTCCATTGGCCAGACAGTCATGTCTATCTAGAAGGTGAGACCGCCGCTGACAGCCTTTTGGGCCGTGCTCAGCAATGCCTGCGGGAACTTTTGGGTCAGCGTGGAACAGCCACCTTTATTGATCTGATCGCGCTGTTACGACATTGGCTGCTAGCCCAAGCCAAGGGTGGGGCTCGGGCTTGGCTGCAAGTTCCCCTTGCTGCACCTTGGCCAGCCAGTGAAGTTTGGCACGAGCAGGGCTTTGAAGTGGCGGTGATTGGAGAGGCTGCTCAGGTACGTCCGATCTACCCCCGGTTAGAGTGGCTGGGTGAGCAGCAAGATATATTTGACGACGCGTTCAATGGTGTCGAGGCGCGCCTTCACACCTGGGTAACGGCGGATCCACCGCTACGCACTCTGTTGGGTAAAACAGCGTACACCGGTCCAGGTCAACGTGAGGCAATTCGGGCGCAGATGCACCTGCCCGCAGACATGACGCTAATTGCCAATTTGCCGACTGGTAGTGGCAAGTCGTTGTTGGCCCAGATTCCCCCGCTGTTAGGCGGTCAAGGCACTTTGACCTTGGTGATCGTGCCCACTGTAGCGTTGGCAATCGATCAAGGCCGTCGAATGGCAGAACTCCTAAAAGCTCGCGATTCCCATTGGACGGAGCGCCATCTGTCTTTTCACAGTGGCCTGTCGGTAGAAGAGAGGGCATCCATCTTCCTCGCCCTGCGCAGTGGCGAGCAGCGGGTCCTTTTCACCTCCCCAGAAGCCGCCACCGGTTCGCTGCGCAGCATCTTGCTCGACTGTGCACGTGGAGGTCGTATCTCACACATTGTGATCGATGAAGCGCATTTGGTGGTAACTTGGGGTAGCGGATTTCGTCCGGCCTTCCAGTTGCTGCCTGCCTTCATAGCCAGCCTTCGTCATGCGCGCAATCCTGAATCGCCGCAGGCCATACGTATCGCACTAGCCTCAGCCACCCTTACTCCGCATACCGTCACGAGCTTGCAAGCTCTATTTGCTGGGACTAATGGTCATTGCGTGGTTTCTGGGATTTACCTGCGGCCCGAGCCGCGCTACGCGATGAAGGCGATGGTCTCTCCGACGGAACAGGTGAATCGCGTTCTGGAAGCGGTGATGAAGTCGCCACGGCCCTTCATCCTTTATGTGACTAGGCCTGATGAGGCTGAGGAATGGACTCGTTTATTGATTGAGAATGGACTGGGTCGGATAGCCGCCTTCACCGGCGACACGCCCCCTCAGCAGCGTCAAACTCTGATCTCGGCCTGGGACGCCAACACGCTCGATGGCATGGTAGCGACTTCAGCATTTGGCCTTGGAGTGGACAAGAGCGACGTACGGACGGTAATTCACGCCACGCTGCCTGAGTCGCTCGATCGTTTTTATCAGGAAGTTGGGCGAAGCGGACGAGACGGTAAAGCCTCTGCAAGTCTGTTGCTTTACACAGAACAGGATTTTGAACAGGCCAAGGAGATGTCTGGTCCGACGCTGATTGGTAATGAGTTGGGCTATGACCGATGGGAATCTTTGCTCGACGATCCGGCTCGCCCGGTTACGCGGGACGGTGAGATTTGGGTTGATCTCAATCGGCTGAGGGCCAAATTGAGCGTAAAGGGGAGGATGAACCGCATATGGAATCTGCGAACGCTCAACCTAATGGCCACCGCTGGTCTCATCGAAATCACCGCGTTGAGTTCTTTGCCACCCGGTAGCGGTATCTCTAGTGAGGATACGGAGTACAGCGATTCCCAAGTAGCCTATGCGGGCTTGCGAATCCGCCATCCGAATCACCGTGATCGTGCAGTCTTTGAAGAGCAAATGAATGCAGCCCGAAACGGGCTGCTTCTGGCTACGGATAAGGCATTTGATCTGATGGCGCGGACTGCCACGTCTCAAGTCGAGATATCGCATGCACTAGTCCAACTCTATGGTTTGGCACTACCCAACCAATGGGGGCCGGTGACGGCATATTGCGGAGGCTGTAAGCAGCACTGGGCTGGTAATCGCATGCCCGTGCGTCGATTGCGTCCGTTCGTAGCGAGAATCGCCCAGTTTTCACTCCGCATCGAGCAATGGCCAGCACTCCAAAGCTTCCCGCAGGACCAGCCTAGCTTGGTGTTTATTGCGATTCACGATTTGATACGCAATTGCGCTGATAGCCGCTCGTGCTTCGCGTTGATGCTGCAAAAGGTACGCCCCCACTCCTTGCTAGTGCCACAGTCGATTAGCAACGTCCTGGTCGAAGGGCTGATTGAGCAAATGGCAATAACGCGCAGCGACACCTTTGTCGATCGCTTCGACCCTCTCGATTCCATCGCCTTGCATGGGGCTACTGACGAAGTCCGATTCATTCTGTGGGCTGAGTCGAAGATCACGACTCAAGCTGCTACAGCATTGCGTACCTCTCCTAGTGCGATGACTGTCGTCTTTATCGACAGCCAGTTGCCGGACCCGTACCGGCCAGAACGATCCTGGGTTTCCATAATTGCCCATGCAGATGAGGACATGGTCTTGCGGAAGTTGATTGCATGAGCCTTTTGAACATTACCAATGACGGATTGCCCAACATCCTCGTCGCACTGCATGCGACAGTGTTGCGTTCAGCCAAACCTATTCCCGAAACCGAGTTGCTAGAGGCTGTAGCTCCAAGCGCGCTCGTTGACGACGAAGGGAAACAGGCACGTAACACCTTGAACCGCTGGGTGGAACTTGGATTGTTTGTTCGGGAGGAGGGGCTTGTTTTCGTCAAAGACCGCCTGCCCTCTCGGAACCTCTCCATGCTGGAAGTCTTACCATTTACGCGGCGGATGGCTTGCCGACAAGCTTTGGCGGAGGAGAACAATCCGGATATTTGGGCTAGCCAAGGTGCTCGGGCTGCCGATCTAACGCGGTCGCTAGCATGGATGCTTGCACAGGATATCTATCGTGCATCCTTCGACCAGTTTGAAATGCAGGAGTCACAGCAGATCCTCGATCCAGAGCGGCTGTTGATGCGCAACTCTGGACGGCGATCTGGCCTTCAATTCTGGGCGCCGTTTCTTGGGTTTAGCCGCCATCCCTTTGCTGCCATTGATCCTACGGTGGCAGTACGTGACGCCTTGGATGAGGTTCTCATACCTGGTTCAGGCATGCCCGCGGAAAAGTTCGTAGAGCGCCTAAGTGCAGTCTTGCCGGTGCTGGATGGAGGTCGCTGGCAGCGAGAGGTCCTAGAGTATGTTGACCTTGCTGCTTTGCCATTGCGCCAGCCTGGGCAGATCTCCACGGCATTGTCTCGGGCGCTGCTAAACCTTTGGAATAGCGGTGAACTACTTCCTCAGCAAAAGGCCGATCTCGGCAGTTCCATCACGCTCACTGGCGCTAACGGAGCGCGCAGTGACCTGACTTTCCAATGGATCAAGCGGCCGGCGCAAGGAGGCGGGGCATGAGTATGCTGCAACAATATTGGCCGATATCTGACCATGCTGCCGAGTGCCTACGCACGGAGGCTGAAACCGTCGATGAGGCCCTGCTCTTAGCCGTCCATGAGCCAACTGCGTTGTTGCGCCGGTCGGCTCAGAGCGGGCTTGAGGTATCGGCTGATGAGATCGCCCTGCTGGATGAACTGATGCGCCCCGTTACGGATGGTAGCGCTGTAGTTGTCGCCATTACGGGCGCCTCCGGTGTTGGCAAGTCCCATATGGTGCGCTGGTTGCGCGCCCAGTTGGAGCGACATCCCCGTCGCAAAGAATTGGTGGTCGTTTCGATTCCCAAAACCGCTAGCCTGCGCCGCGTTGTCGAGTTAATCCTCGAGCCTCTCGCCAACGAACAGTACGAAGCTCTAAAACGTGAACTACAGCGTGCTTCCGAGGCGTTGACACCGTCCACTGCGGCGGAACTTCTGGCGGCAGCCATGGGCGAGGGGTTGAAGGAATACCGTGAGCGTACCGTTGAACTGGTTCAGAACTCACCATCGGAAAACGGTGATCTCAAACCTTTTGTTGCTGTAGCTGAGCACGCTCGCAGTCTGATACTGTCGCCTGAGGCGCGTGACCTCTGGCTGAGAAAGGTGCTGCTTCGTATTGTCGGCGCAAGCTTTGGCGGCACTTCGGACCCAGTAGATCGGCAGTTTCGCGATGTGGACCTGGAGCCACCAGAAGACGCACCAGGGCAAGACCTGCCACATCGAGTGCAGTCGGCGCTAGCGTTTCTAGGCAATGCTAACGGCCGATATCGAATCACTGCCGCGGAAATTTTACAGGAAGTACTAGATAATGCTTTGCGCACCGTTTTTCGGGTCACTGAGGCTTTGCAACAAAAGTCCATCCAGGACGTGGTTGATGACATTCGCCGACAACTTCTCACAGATGGAAAGGAACTCGTACTCCTGATTGAGGACTTAGCGGCCTTGTCGGGAATCCAGCAGCCATTGCTAGATATCATGATTGCCGAGAGCGATGAACACGGACGTCGGGTACGTGCGCCGATACGTACTGCTGTTGCCGTGACTGATGGCTTTCTGGCTGGTCGGCAAACCGTCTTGACTCGCGCTAAGGAGCAGTGGGTAGTCCCTAGTGAGGGGCTATCCGAAGAGCTGATTGTCGGCAAACTTGTGGAATTAACTGGGCGCTACCTCAATGCCGCGCGCTGGGGGGTTACGTACCTTAAGCGGGAGTTCTCTAAGGCTTCACTAGCCGGTACTGATCTGTATGCATGGGTGCCTACGTTCGATGAGCCGCTGGATACTGATGCTGCGGAACGGTTGGATGCGTTCGGTCGTAGCGGCAGGGGCTATTCGCTGTTTCCGTTCAATGTGAATGCTATTCGCAGCCTTGCCGAGGTTGCAATGAAACTGGGTGGAGTTTGGAACTATAACCCAAGGGCCTTCATTAATGAGGTTTTGCGCAAGACCCTCGCTGAACGGCTCTCCTTCGTGGAAGGGCAATTCCCGCCGGCCGGATTCAAGTCTCCGAGACTGGTTGCTGAAGTGCGTACCGAACTGCAGCGCAAGGGATATTCACAAGTTCAGTCACAAAGGCTTGAAGTAGTACTGCATTATTGGGGCGGCAGACCTACCAGTTTGATGGCACGTGCGCCTATCTCTAAGGTTGTTTTCGAGACATTCTCATTGCCCTGGCCGTTTGGCACTGCCGGCGCTCCCGAGCGTCAGCCCACGGTGTCGACCACGCCAAGTAACTTAGCTGTGGGGACTCAGCAATCTGCTACCCCCGCTGCCTCCTCGCCACCGACTCCCAAAATTGAGTCGACTCTGCCTGTTCCTGATATCTCAGCGTACGCGGATGCGCTTGAAGCATGGACGCCTAACAATCGGTTGCCAAATACATACGCTAGAGAAACGCGCAATCTGATCGCCTCTGCGCTGGACATTCGCTTGGATCTCGGTAATTTCTGCTTGAAAGGCCAGAAAATCGAGGCGAGTTGGTTTTGGTTGCCACCCACGACTACGGTAGGCAATCCCAACAATGGCTTGATCATTCAGGTTGTCGGCCAGGATCAGCCGATTCCGGCTAGTGTCCAGACTGCACTCAAGGCGTTGGCCCGCTGGGAAAAGAACGCAAAGTCTTGGTGTTACGAGGGCGCAGAAGCCGATTATGCGGCGGCTAACGTCCTATTGGAGCAGCTGGAAAGCCAAGTGCTACGCTTGCTCAGCACTGAAGCAGAGTGCGACACCGGCATGCTAGCGCGTGCCCTGCACACCCAAAGCCTCCTTCTCGGGTTGAGCTCGCGTGGCCAACCGGATGCTCCTAACTTCAAAGAGTTATTCGCTGCCAGTCCGGATGAGTCGATTTACCGAGACTCGCGTGTAGACTCATCGGTGGCCAGATGTTTGGAAGTCCGAAGTAAGGCAACTGCCGCGCGATCCGAATTGCAGGATCGGTTAAAGCAACTAATCGGATGCTTCCAAGGCGATCGAGGCGGCACGGTTATGGCGATTGATAGCGACCGCCTGCGGCAGGCCTGGAGGGCTGAACTGCCACAACGGTGGGTCCTAGCGTTGAAAGGCCGCGATCGTCTGAGCGAAGACGCGTCCGATGTGCTTGAGCGTATTTCTACTGCTGGCTTGCCTGCGCTGGCGAGCACTCTGCAGAGCACAATGCAGTCGCTTTTGCCTTTGACAAGCGCTGCTTTTGAAGCTGACCACGCGCGGATAGCTTGGCGCGAAGAGATGCGTCAGTTGGTGAAAGAGGCCTTGGATCTCGCGGCATGGCCATCTGGCATCAAAGAGTCTGAAGTTCACGGCATTATTGGTCGATTATCACTGGACGGAATTGAATCGGTTATCCAACGGATACATAAGATGAGCATACCGTCGACCGACGAAGCGGCACCTTTACGTATAGCCGCATTGTGTGCCGTGCCACTGCCTCGTCTAAGCCAATTGGCGTGCGATGTGTCGGAATTGAACCGCTTCTTCAGCAGCCTTCATAGCTCGATCCAAAGCCAGACTCGTTCGGTTGAGTCTGAACATGCACTCGCCCAACGTCATGAATTGATTAAGCGCCTAGAGTGGGAGAGCTGATGTCGACTCTGATTCAAACCTGCGGCCAACTGCGTATAGGGCTGCAGAACGCCAAAATCGCCAACCAGACCCGCCAGGAGATTTCAGCGCTTCAGCAGCGCCTACGCGAGTGGGGGCGGCACGCGGACACTAGGCAAGCGCTGATGGAAAAGGTCCGCATTGTCGATCCCTACTTACTCGTGCGCGAAGATATCGCCCAAGCTGATTGCAACGTGAGGGGTTTGGCGCAGCAAGCGCAAAAGCTACTCCTTGCAGGTGGCAATGTGCAGGATTTGGCCACGGATAACCTGTGGGTCCGACTGACGGCAGCGGCAGCATCGGCCAATGAGGACGCCCGCAGCGCTGCCCGCGACCAATGGCGCCAATTTATTGAGAGTCTGGGGTATGTCGAAACGCCTTCAGTCTTAGACGGGCGGATGCTCAAGACACCCGCCAACGAGAGCCTTCTGGAGACTTATAGGCAGCATTACGCCAAGTACTCGGCGATTGTCCGCGCTGACTTGCCAGCCAGTGCATCGACTTCGGACGAGATGATCAGCGCAATGAGCATGCTGCAGGGCCTACGAGAGCAACTCAAAGGTACAGCACCAGAGGCCATTCGGTTATTTCTCAAGGCCATAGAGAGTGGAGGGGCTTCATTGGATTTGATTACTCCTGAGGTGATGGAATGGCTCCGGGAAAATGATGACCCCAACCGATTCATAGTGAAGTCGAAGGCCAATGTGTCATGGCGCTAGCTCCAGATTTGCTGTTGGCCGAACTCGCACTCGATGAGCTTGAGGCGCAGGAAGCGCGCTGTCTGATCTGGGGGTTGATTGACAATGCCCTCAGTCGCGATGAAGTCACGGAGGCGCTTCAACGGGCGCTCAACGCGCCGAAGGCAATTTCTGCCAAGAATGATCCGAATTGCAGCATTCAAACACCAAAGGATCTGCGAGACCTGTTGGTTGATCGCAATATGTTGTTTCAAGTGCCATTTGCGGGTGATCAGGAGGTGCGCTGGCGTACGCGGATGGCCGAAGGGGTGCGGTTGATCGCCCAACTTCGTCAACTATTTCCCAAGCATGGTACGGATAAGTGGGCCGAAGCCGCCACACTAGTAGCGGACTATCGCTTCATTAGACGCCCCCGTCGTTACCCCCTTAGAAATGTGGATGGCGCCAGCGTTTATGCAAGGTTGGATGACGTGGTGAAATCGCCGCTATTGCTGGAGGCCCTCAAGACCTGGCTAGATCATATGGATCAGGGTGGTGGTCTCTCGCAATTCCAGGTGAAATCGGTTGAACGTATTTTGACTGGCTTGGAGGAGGGGATCTGTCAGGGTACGTTGGTATCCGCTGGGACTGGTAGCGGAAAGACCCTCGCATTCTATCTACCCGCATTGTCATGGCTGGCCTCCCAACGAGTGCCGCCAGTGACTGTCGGTGGGGTAAGGGTGTTAGCTCTCTATCCTCGTAATGAATTGCTGAAGGACCAACTCGCCGAAGTCTATGATCAATGTCGCAAGTTCGATAGCTGGATCGGACGTCGTGGAGGGCGACCTCTGCGCGTAGGTGTTCTTTTTGGGGACACACCTACGAAGGTCGCCAAGGCCAAATGGCTCAAGCACTCCCAGGGCAAACGCGTACCGTTCTTTAATTGTCCTAACGACAGTCAGCACGGGGAAATGGTGCTGCGCCAAAGTGATGTGGAAAAGGGCCTGGAGCGCATCGTCTGCCCGCAGTGCAGCGCCGTCGTAGATGGGCGTACTCTGGCATTCACCCGCGACACAATACAATCTGACCCACCGGACATTCTTTTCACATCGGTGGAAATGCTTAATCGGCATTTACCTAGCAGCGACTTGCGCCATGTCTTTGGTGTGGGTCCTAAGGCCGAACGAGCCCCTGATCTCATCTTGCTGGACGAAGTTCACTTGTATGCCGGCAGTTATGGGGCTCAGGTGGCCTACCTGTTACGTCGTTGGTGGGCCGCCAGCGGGCGGCGCTCTAGTTTTGTCGGGTTGTCCGCTACCATCGCGGAAGGTCAAACCTTTTTCTCCCACTTAACAGGACTGAGTCCAACGGTTGTTGAGGAGATCAAACCGCTAGAGGAAGAGATTGAGGAGGAAGGGAGCGAGTACATGCTCGCTCTGCGCGGTGATCCAGTGTCTCAGACGGCTCTGTTGTCCACGACTATACAGACGCTGATGCTGAGTGCTCGTTTGCTCGATCCGCCAGGGATTTTTGATAAAAAAGCAATGCCGTTTTTCGGTTGGCGGGCATTTGCGTTTACTGATCAGTTGGACGCAACGAACAGACTCTTCAAGGACTTGCTCGATGCTGAGGGACGTTATCATCCTAGTGGCAACTCGAACCTGATTAAACATCCTCGTGGTGGGCTGGCGCTGCTGCGTGATGGATCCACTCCCATCATGGGCACCCCGCGTTACTTCGCGGGGCAAGACTGGAGTGTTCCACAGGCCATTGGCCACGATCTCACCCATCGCCTCGGAGTCGGGCGTACGACTGCATTAGATAGTGGGGTTAGTACTCATACAGAAGTTGTAGTTGCTACGTCTGCTCTAGAAGTAGGCTTCGATGACCCGGGAGTAGGCGTTGTAGTTCAGCACAAGGCGCCGAGAGACATCGCATCTTTCTTGCAACGCAAAGGGCGAGCGGGTCGAACGCGTCACATGCGACCATGGACTGTCGTTGTGCTCACGGATTACGGTCGCGACCGTCTGGCCTATCAAGCCTACGATCAGTTGTTCGATCCGGATCTTCCAGCGCGCCAACTGCCTTTAGCCAATCGCTACGTCCAACGAATGCAAGCGGTCTACGCGTTGCTCGACGAGTTAGGAGACTTAACTTGCCGTGACCAACCACCTCTATCGGTTTGGCGCGACTTGGCTTACCCAAATGTTGAGAGCACACCGCATGGGTGGGACCCGGATGCGTTTGTTTTAGTAAAGCGCCTAGCGGAAAGTGTGACATTCCCGCTCTCTGCGCATGAGTGGAAAGCGCTCAGGAATCAAGCGTTCAGCCTCGCTCCCCATGGGGAGTCAGCTGTAAAGTTTGCAGGAGTCAATTGGTTGGCCAAGCGGTTGCAACACCAACGTATTGTCAAGCTGCTGGGTGATCTTCAGGAGAGTCCAGCGAAAGTCGATCGTCTTGTTCGCAGCCTAGCTAACCGATTGGCGCTGACGATCGACGATATGAATTTGCTCATGTGGAGTCATCCACGTCCGCTAATGCTTGGCGCGATTCCTACAACTGTTCGTCGGCTAGCATCGAACTGGCGTGCAAATGGCGAACAAGGGAAAGACTACCAAGCGGGCCATCCATTACCGGACTTCATTCCCGCTAGCCTCTTTGCCGATCTAAGTCTGCCGGAAATGCGCATCGAGTGGCTTGCGCGCAATGGCAGCGTTGAAGAGCAGTATCTGCCTGTTCAACACGGTTTAGCTGAGTTTGCGCCCGGTAGGGTCTCGCGTCGTTATGATGATGCTCTTTGGTTGGGCGTTGATGGGCCGGCGCTGGCTCGATTCTTCGCTTGCGGTAGCACCGAAGTGTCTGAGGACGTAGAGGTATCTACATGGTACGACCTCGAGCCTCAAAGAAATTTTTTCGTCCAGGACGACTCCGCCCGAGTGACTTTCAAAGCGTTTCGTCCAGCGGCAGCCCGCCTGTCTTCAGTGGCTCGGGGGGCAATGGAGCCCCCGAGCTAAGTGATACATCCAACGCTCAGTTGCAGTGGAAATCCTTCCTACAGGCACCCTACCAGGGCGTGCCACTGACCAGTCCGACGCACATTGGGATCAGCCAGCTGATCAAGAGAGTGGTTGTTCACACCCACGCTGAACAATCCAATGCTTTTGTACGCCGCTATGCCGTAAGTTCGCGCGCAGAGTTGCGATTGCGATCTGGAAGTAAGAGCGAGCGCGTTACTGTCGACTGGCAGTTCATGCATTCAGGCCATCCCTGCGGTGTGGGCTTCGAAATTGGTGTCGATGCGTTGGTACTAGAGTTGGATTTGCCGCACGATCTCAGCGGCGCCATCGATTGGGGTGATCCGCGACGTTTGCGTGCAACTCGTGCAGCTCGCTACAACTGGGAGGCTCGTCAGAGCCCCGAATTCTGCATTGCAGTACCGAATCCATTCTTGCGCGGGTGGGTCGCACAGATTTTCCAAATTGCTGCCCTTCAAGTAGCAATGGCGGAGGAAGTTTCGCTGCGCGACTCGTTGGACTACGTTGCTGACGGCGCCAGGATGGACACGCTACTCAACGTCCTGCAGGCGGTGTTCCAGGTCCCGGATATCGAAAGTAGTGAGGAGGGGGCGGACAAGCTTCGTCAAAAGCTAGATGAGGCTCTGAAGACAGAAGCGGTGCGTAAAGCAGTGCGTTACGCATCTCGCGTACTAGTCGAACCTATTGATGAGGGGTGGAACGACTGGCTCGCCCTGTCGATCCGCGCCACGCTCGGTGCCGCTTGCCTGGAAGCAATACAGCAAGCGTGCCCCCAGATTGATCCCGACGGGTTGATTGTGGACATCGACGTGCGTAGTGATGATGGTGACCCCCAGCCAGGGTTCGAAATTTGGATCTCCGAGGTCAATCCTGGTGGCAATGGTCTGATTGAGAGCGTCGCGGAATTGTTAGCGACTCGCCCCGATAGCCTTTACCGTCATATCGAGGCGGCCTTAAGCCCGCGTGACTTTGAATGGACAAACACTCAATTGCGCCAGGTAATCCAATGGCTTGGTGGATCAAAGCCGAACTCCACTATTACTGAGGCGGTAATGCAAGTTCGACAAGCGATGAGTTCTGCCGATGCTGCCAAGCATTTAGCCGCTTTGCGGTTCAGGCTAGTAACTCAGGGACAATCGATATTCCACGGCTACAGCGTGGCTCTGAGCATGCGATTGTTGCGGCCAAACACCCCAGACGAGTTGGATTGTCTATTGGCTCTGATCCACGAGCGCTGGGATGCGTTGGAAGCGTTACATAATGTCGAGATAGACGTTAGGGTCGTCTGCGCATTGTTCAGTGCGGATGATTATCTCGATCGGGCATTTGCAAGCGCTGGGCAGGTCCTTCCTTTCGGCAATCGCATGGCATGGCGCTTCGGGGTGCTAATGGGGATATTGTGGCCTCAAGGGCATGCGCTGCGCGCTGTTGCAATGCCATGGTCCAATCGCTTCTCGCCGTTCGCTATAGACACCGAACGGCTCTTGGTGGAGCAGTGGCTGACACCTCGTTCTCAACCGATCGATCCGAGTGATCTGGACTGGCAGGAGCAATTGCGAAAATGCTTACTCGCCACTTCGCGTGCGGTTATTTCGGTACCGGCCGCCGATGCCCGAGCACTATTGCCCAAGGTGATCGCTGCCTTGGCGATAGAGCCAATTCAATTTGATTATCTAAACGTCTTCGCTCAACTCTGTGAGGTCAAGCGCCTCGGTGATCGCATCGAGTGGACATTTTCGATACCGGACGCTCTATGACAAACGTACGCCACATTTTCAAGTCGGCCACGACTTCCCCTCAAGCCGCTCGTGATGTTATAGCCATGGTTTTGGCCGAGGAGATCCTGCTTCCCAGCAGGACACTCTACTTAGCCGCTCCATGGGTTACCAACATTGTTATTTTCGACAATTCTACGGGCAGTTTTGAGGGGCTTAATCCGGAGTGGAGCCGTCGCGGCATTCGCTTGATTGAGGTATTGGTGACTATCGCATCTAACAATACACAGTTAGATATTCGCGTACGACCTGAACCTCACAATAAGCCTTTTGGTAAGCGCTTGCGCGCGGCGCTGAAAGATGCTGGTCTGCAAGATTCGTTGCAATGGTCCGAGATTCCTGATTTTCACACGAAGGGATTGCTCACCGACCGAGTCTGGATTGGTGGATCGATGAACCTCACTGAGCGCGGTATCGGCCTGAACGCTGAATCACTCGTTGTTGATTTCAACCCGCAGACAGTATCTAGCATCCGCTTGGAGTTTGCGAACCATGGCATTAGCCTCTAGCCAAATGGTAAACCCCGCAGTGGTAGTCTCTCAGGCCTTACTCAGTCAGTTCTTTTCAGGTCTTAACATTTATGTGAGCCCTCTAGCCTCGTTTAAAGCTCTTAATGGCCAGGCGGTACCTGAGGCATTGGTTCCGGCTGTCGCCCGCTTTGCGAAAGGCTTCAAGGATCGACCGCTCCTCTTGCCATTTTCCGAGGTTACCGATGAGCGAACCTGTTGGCTGGCCTGCTCGCACGATGAGCTAAGTTCGCGTGAACTGCACGATGAAATGCGCGCTTTCATTGGGCCGAGCTTTGGTGACTTTGAGATTGACGGTGTGGCGCTCTCTATCGCACAAGCGAGCGCGAAAGCTATGTTGGCGCAAGCCGGTCTGAATGCGATTGCCTTTTTTGCTATCACGCCGAAGTTTGAGCCGCGCGTAATCAAAAGTTGGCAACGCTACTGGCAACTCTTGGACCAACGCCCGCCCAGGCCCAGGCAGGAACTGCGTACGTTTCACCAGTTGCGAGCGTTGTTTGACCGCGCCTTAGTGGCTAGCAATGAAAGCGCAGCGATGGCAGCGATGGCGGCGCTACGAGACCAGCATGGGCTTAGCGCTGAAAACCGGACCTTTCTGGAAATCCGTTTACATTCAGCCTTTGGCCGATGGGATCGAATTCTAAATCATCCCCAATGGGATGACCTTATCAAGGTTCGCTTGCCGCCGGAGACTTACGGTGACATCTGGGACGCGCTCTACGAGACGTTCCTAGCCCAAGTCGAAGCACAGGGCGACGCCATTCAGTTGGTGAACGCTTTCGCAGAGCGGATTCGGACCATGGCTGCTCCTCTGCTCAGGAGCCGCGGGCGTAGCCGTCGCCCAGCGGCCCTTAAGGGCTTTTTGCTTCATGAGTTGTCTTTGGAGCAGCCTTCCGCCGAACTCTGCGTGACCCTGCTAAATGACCTTGGACCAAATGCTTTTGGGCCCGCTTCTGACGCCATCATGGCTATGGCGAAGACCCTGCAGAGAAAGTCTGGAATTGTGCAGGCACTCCATGAAATGGAGTTGGAGCGCTATGAGCAGGCTCTCGCTTTACTTCTGCCACTGGACGATTCAGTCGAAGTGTTCCAAGCCCAATTGCGTTGTGCCAAGGAGGTTGGCGATCCTGGCCACGCTCGTGAGGTGCTCGATCGGCTGTCCTTGAGTGCTCCCGACACTGCCGCCAAGGTCCGCACTGCTCGGGCTCGATTGCTCTCTGATGTAGAGAAGTTGGCCGCTGAGGAAGTGTGCGATTCGCTTCAAGAACAACTACAGGCTGCGCATACGCCGATGGCCGTTGACGACGTCATAGTCTATTGGCGGGAACTGGTTCAGTCGCCCGAGGCTAGTGCTCTGTTGGCCCAGTCCAGTTTCATCCAGTCGTTGTTGTCGAGCGTAGAGGACTCTGCTCTCGACTCGTCGCCCTTGTTCGAATCCCTATTCCCTATTTGGTTTGACTGGCTCATCGTCCAAACGCCACCTTCGAGCGTGCTTAGTCAACTCTATTTGGGGTTCATTGAAGCCTTGAACGTGCGAGACCGTCTTGGAGATAGTGAGCGAGAGATGATCAGGCTGGCACTCCGACATAGTCTAATCGCCGGATTGACGCCGTCTGAATACACAGGACTTATAGAAAGGCTTGCTACTGTATTGTCCAGTCCGCTGTCGCCACGCGAAGCCGCATGGGCATTGGACGTGACAGATTTGTTAGTTATGCATCCTTGTCGTGACGAGGAGGCGCGCCTGCGGTGGACTACTAGGATCGTTCAAGCTGTGACCCATTGCTGGACCCGACTGTCTCTTGCAGAGCGCGGCCTGCTAAAACTGCTTGTACAAGAGTTTGGTCTTGAGTTCCCCAAACGACTCGACGACGAAGTGGATGAAGCAGAAAAAGCTCGAACAGACGTCAGGGTTCGTATCTTCCTTTACAGCTTGGACATTCAAGCCATTCGACGTGCAGCGTTAATACTTGAAGAGGCTCTCCCATTGGCCAAAATTGAGATCAACTCTGATGAGGTATGTAGCACGCGCCTGAAGAATGGAACTCGTAATGCAGACTGGGTAGTGTTTGTTTCAGGGGTCGCTACCCATCAGGCTTTCTTTTGCATCAAGGCTGCATTGCGGCCCGATGCAGCGTTACTTCAAGTTGAAGGGAGCGGTACAACGCGCATCGTAGATTGCGTGATCAATAAGAGTCAGATTTCGTGAGAAGTCACCTTGTCCAACGCAACACACAACGGTCACCACTGAGGCGACGCTCGACCATTACGGCGCAAAGGCTAGGCACTGAACCTTCGAGTTGCTTACGGATAAACGCACATAGGTTTTCGATTGTGGCCGGCCCCAGATCCTGCACCTCGTCAAGTAATCGGTGATCGAGCATCTCGCGAACGCGGGCAATCTCGCTCCGTAGGTAGCCCAGATCAATTAGCATGCCGGAGTTGGCATCTGGTTGGCCTGCGACGGTGACCTCCGCTTCATAGGTATGTCCATGGATGCGCCGGCTACTCTCGGTCTCTATGCCACGATTCAACGTATGGGCAGCTTCGAAGTAGAACCGCTGCGACAATTCCCAGAATGTGCCATTCGAGTTGACAATAGGCTCAGCGGCGGACGAAGGGTAGGGGCGAGCAACTGCAGGCGTGGACATCATCGGATCTCCAATATCTTGTGTGTTTGCACGGACAGTCGCCACGTGGTGTTGGCTTGACAATAAGCAATCGCAGACCGAGTGTTTTGGCGTTGCAATGGACCATCCATTGGTTGCAATAGGTAGTACTTAAAGTCGTTGGTTGCAATGGTGTCGGGCAGCAGTCCCGGCTGTGGGTAAACGAGTTTCAATTCGTCACCGCTTCGCTGTACCCACTCTGTACCAGCCTTGGGGCTGACACAGATCCAGTCGATCCCTGCAGGCGCCGCGATGGTGCCATTAGTTTCAACGGCTACCTCGAAACCTTGGTTATGAAGTGCGTCGATCAGCGCGTCATCGACCTGCAACAAGGGCTCGCCTCCTGTGAGCACGACATAACGGTGCGCTTGGCCAACCGGCCACTGCGAGGCAATTCGCTCGACCAAGTTCTCCGCGGTCAGGTACTTGCCACCCAAGGTTCCGTTCGTACCCACAAAATCGGTGTCGCAGAACTGGCAAACAGCTTGGGAGCGGTCGGCTTCCCGGCCGCTCCAGAGATTGCACCCTGCAAAGCGACAGAACACTGCTGGTCGGCCCGCTCGAAGCCCTTCTCCTTGCAGGGTGTAGAAGATTTCTTTGATGCTGTAGGTCATGCGTCGTTATCTCGCAGGTATGCTTCGAAGCCGGTTCGGCGCAACTCGCAAGCGGGGCAGTCGTTGCACCCATATCCCCAGTCATGTCGATGCTGACGATCGCCCAGGTAACAAGTGTGGGTTTCTTCCTGAACGAGCTCGACAAAGCCTGCCCCGCCGAGTTCTTTGGCCAACTCCCAGGTTTGTTTTTTATCCAGCCACATTAAGGGTGTCTCGATAACCAACGGCATATCCATGCCAAGGCCGAGGGAGACCTGCAGCGACTTCAGCGTGTTGTCTCGACAATCTGGATAGCCTGAGTAGTCCGTTTCACACATTCCACCCACAAGCACACTAAGCCCTCTTCGATAGGAGATGGCGGCAGCAAAGGTGAAGAACAGCAGATTACGTCCGGGAACGAAGGTGTTGGGAAGTCCGTTCTTTTCAAACTCTATGGTTTTCTCACCTGTCATCGCTGTATCGCTGATCTGGCCGAGTAATTTGAGGTCAAGCACGTGATCCTCACCGAGTCGCTTAGCCCAGTTCGGAAATCTGTTCCGTATCTCCTGCAAGATATTTATCCGGCACTCAAGTTCTATTTCGTGCCTCTGGCCATAATCAAAGCCAATGGTCTCGACGTGCTCGTAACGTTCCAGCGCCCAAGCAAGGCAGGTGGTAGAATCTTGTCCGCCTGAAAAAAGAACTAAGGCTTTGCTGTGCATACTGCTCTCCTCTGGACTGGGTCTGATTTAGCGCCGTTTCAGCTCTTGCTTGAGTTTGTCGGTCAGATATTTGGTGAGCAATCCGATATCAGTGGGCGTGTTTTGGATGCCGTTCCAAGGGCGTTGGTCGGTTGCAGAAATGTGCCATTCGCCACTTGTCCACGCCGTATGAGGTTTCAAAAGTTTTAAACCTTTGATAAATCCTTCCTTGCTGGTTGTGCCTTGATCGGAATAAAGCAACTCCATAACGAAACTCAAAGAAACCAGGCCTGCCCCGTGCTTCAAGCGAGAATTCCTAGGCGCTAGTCCCTCCCATTCCGATTTGAAAACTACACGCACTGCATGGAAGAAGTTATTGATAAGTTCGATGCTGCGCCCCTCAAAGTCATCAAACTTCATGAAGCTACGAATCGCGCCATCATTCGCAGAGTTCATCACGAACTTCTGCATCGCCATGTCGCTTAGTACTCCTCTAGGGTTCGTATGTTGTTTGATCTCGCCAAATAGAGAGGAGTTAGGCAAAAAATTCAACAAATCAATAATACGAGCAGCGAACTTACGACTGGTGAACCGTTCTGGCAGTCCGTCAACAGTCGGTAAAAGTTCATAGATCAGCGATTTTGGCAGCGGCCTCGTATTGTTGATGAGCACAAACTGCTGCCGCAGTTCGTTGTAGTCTTTACAAATCAATGCAGATACAAATACTTGGAATCCAGGTTTTTCCATCGTCGCAAGGGCGCTGAGTCGCTGTTGTCCATCGACCACGAAGCCTGGTTTGGATTCGGTAGCATCAATAACGATTTCTACAATACCCTCGCCGAGGTCTTTAATCGTGACCCCATCCAGAAAGGCCAAGATGATTGCATTAGGGAGCAATGCATCGTCGCGCTGAAGATAGTCACGAATATCTCTGATGTGCGACGCGACTTGATGGCGCTGAAAACCTTTAAGGTGGCCTTCTTCATCGCGGCCGACTCTCTCAATTTCAGAAAATTCTAAAATTTCATTTGGGGTGGCCGCAAACGAAAATACATCATGCTCGGAGGCCTGTTGGGCGCGCACACCCTTAAATCGATAGATCATTGTTTCGAAAGTTCCAGAGTTTTCTGAAGGTGGCGGTGGTACACGCCTAAATTATGAAATCCGCGTCTTTTGTTTCGATTGCTGGCTCGAAAGATAATAGTTTCGATACCGACTGACTGACAAATCGAACATTGGCATTTTTGCCACGGTTTATCTCTCAGTGTGGGTGAGATTAGTCGGACATGCTTGGCGATTTCTTTTTCCATTTCTATTGGTGATAATATTGTGCCGGATAGAGTCAGTCGTAGATAGTCTACTAGTACGGCTAAGGTAGAATCAAAGTCGAGAAGATTTTTATCGTAGTCGCGGATCGCTAGCAGCGCCGATTTTTCTTTGATTTGTAACTCTTCTGCGCTCAGAGTGCCTTTTTTAATTCCTTGCATCAGGCGTGGATTTTCAATTGCCTGAGGAATACGGATGGCAGTGTAATAATCTAGTTTGGTTGTATTGTTGCCCATGTAGTAATTACACTTTGCATCTTTAAATGCGCGTATAAGGGGGGAGGTTGAGTCAAAGCTGGTAATGCCATATCCAGTGAATTCATGGATATTCTCAGCTTTAGCAAAACCCAGCAGATGAATATTTGTCTCGGGCTTAAGGACCGCTCGAAGCTCTTTTAGAACCTCATGGATTTGATCGACTTTCAAAGGTACTAGACCTCCGATCGCCA
Source organism: Pseudomonas sp. Van50 (assembly GCF_055390755.1). NCBI lineage: Bacteria > Pseudomonadati > Pseudomonadota > Gammaproteobacteria > Pseudomonadales > Pseudomonadaceae > Pseudomonas > Pseudomonas sp. Van50. The sequence continues at coordinate 987,210 of NZ_AP024343.1, forward strand.
AGTAGCGATAACCCATGTCTTCGAGTTGTTTTGCAGCGTTCGCCATACTTTGAGGAGACCAACCCTGTACCGCTCCAAGAGGTTCGAAAGGCCATTCCGCCTCCTTCACTAAACGTAGAAACTCTTGTGCATTTTTGAGCGTAATTTCGTACCGAAACAACACATCCTCCGACTGGCTCAGCGCTGGCGGATTGCTGGAGTCGCAGTTGAATATGATGTGGTCTGGCGAGCAGCCATGGGTGAATCCCGCATCCGAGTAGAACTCTACTACTTCGCTTGGGCTATACGCAGGGGTAGGGTGTTCTACATAGGCAAAAGCCCCGCAGTCCCCTAGGACCATCGTATCTTTGAACTGAATGCCATCGAGTCGTAGAAATTTGCGCGCGCCTTCTCTGAGGAAGCGCTGCTGCTCGGAAGTCGAGTACCGAACCTTTGAATTAGCGACACCATTTGCAGGTCGCACTGCGCTCATCGAGACCAATAGCCCATCATAAGGGACGGGGGTCATCATTTCGTGCGCATACTGGTCATCCCAGTATCTCTTTCGGCCTGGCGCATTTCGATCGTTGATGAAATCGTAGTCCGGGTCTACGTAGTCTTGGGTGTCGGCGTATAAAAATTTCATTGGTGAGCGCTGGTCATGTAGAGGCGGATCAAGGTTTCTTGCAGTGCCTTGATATCTTGAGGGGTGCTTTGGATTTCATTCCACTGGACATTAATCATCGGCCACTGACCTGTTGTCCATGCGCAGTAAGGAGCTACTTTGGCCAGTTCTTGTAGCACTGCTTCGTAGGTTTCGCGCTGACCACCGATTTTGGCGTAGATCCGATCCATAAGCACTCCCATGGCGATGATCCCCGCTGAGTGCATGAGTCGACTGCTCTTGGATTCAAGTGCCCACGCCTCTGGAAACGTATCACGCACTGCTCGCCAGAAGGTCGTCAGTAGGTTGTACATGGACTCAACGTTCGCCGCACCGTCGGTGCTGGAGGTGTATGGAGCCAACGCCCCCAACGGATTACTGATGCTATGACGGATCATTGTTATTACAGCTGTGTCAGTGATCACTGCTTTGCTATTTTGCTCGGACGACCGCTTTATGAGTTTGTGGAAAGGGGAGTTGGGATCGCGGCTAAGAAGCCCGCACAACTCAGCTGGTGCCTTGCGAGCACTCAGTTCGCGGGGCAAAAGGATGCTGCCTGTCTCCGGCAGTAGTTCGTTGATCAGTCGAGTGGGCAAGGGTTTGGCCTTGTTGACCAAAATGAACTGCTCGCGCTGAGTGGTCAGGCTGTCGGACACAAAGCCGATCACTGGTACAGGAAGATCCGAGTTAGCCGCTTTCGCCAACGCCAATGAGCGCTGTTGCCCGTCTACGATCCAGGCAGATCTCATTCCTTCCTCCCTAATAGGGATCGTCAGCGTACCTGCTTGCGAAAGCCCCGCGTCGCCTGTCGGCTTGCTTCCGCGTGCTGCAACAAAACGCAGGTCAGGAGACAGCGCTAAGATAATTGCATTGGGAAAAAGTACATTTCCCTGATTGAGGTACTCGGTGATCCCTTTGACATGACTCTTAATCTCGGGGCGCTGAAAGCCCTTGAGGGGGCTGCTGTCTTCACGCGACAGGCGGCTGATGTCAGCAATTCGGACCAGGTCAGATCCCCTGATGAATAATGCATACACATCAAGGTCGTCGCCTTGCGTGGTGCGTAGTGCACGCACCACAATCGCATCTTCGCTCGTCATGCTTTGCTCTCTATGCTGTCTTGACCTTTGATGTCCTGCCAGATCCTCCGAAAGCGCGATTGCTCGCATGACACCAGGGCGTCGTCCCTTAAGTAGCGTAACAATCGTGTGGAACTGCCTTGGTAGTCAGCCCACACACACTCAAGCATGTAGGCAATTTCACTGTCCGATGCGCGCCGCCGGATGGTCGTTTTTGCTGGGGATAAAAGATCCATCGCTGCGCTGACGCTTTTTCGAGCGATCTCAGCAGGAGCACTCGACAGTTCAAGAATCTCAATGAAATGACGCAGGGCTCTCTGAGGGAAATCGTTGCGAGTGCCTGGTAGTGTTGAGGTTTCAAGGCGTTCGTCATAAGGCATCGTTATGCGTCGTAAATGGCTGGGAAGCATCTCGATGCCTGGGCGCGAAGTGAATATTCTGAGCTTGTCGATCTGCGTGTCCCTGATTTTTCCAAGGTCTTCGCCTATCAACTGGACATAGTTTGAAGAGAGGGCAATGAGCACCAAGTCGATGTCGGGTTGGCTGACGAGGTCCGCTAGGGCACTTCCCTTTGATTGGGTGACATTCACGGCTTCCCACCAATCTGATGCGCACACACCCAATTTTTCGAGACGTGGGATGATAGAATTCGGATCCTGAGCCACCGTCAGGTTGTACGGTGGACATCTCTGATCGCCGTCAATCAACCCTAAGCCGGTCGACGCAAACATTAGCTTCGCGTCCAACTTCGTCGCTACGCGCCTCGCGTCAGAAACGCTTCTGCCCACGTAAAGTGAAGATGCCATCAGAGTGGTGGGACGTTCGTCTATTTGCCCCTTCCACGCCTTTGCCATGGCTGCAATCGATGAATAACACTCGTCCTTCAGCACCACCGGCGGCAGGCCGTCGAGACGTTTTCGATTGGTGCAGTTGGTGATGATGACGGTTTTCATGGGAAAACTGTAGGCCTATTTTGACGGGTGTTGCATTTATCTGAGGCTGACAATTTACCATTTAATAACTGTATGGGCCAATGCGCTTAAGCTAGTTTTTATGCGGAAGGGTTGGTATAAGAGCCTCAATACTGCTGCTATCCCTCTTTCTGGGGGGCGCTCGATGGAGGAAGACTCATTGCTTAAGTTCAGCGCAATCAAGGCGTTACAGAGCCCAACCCACCAAGTGGTATCGTTTGCGGCTACTGTTGAGCAGATTTTGGCGATCGCTAGCATCGACCGAGTCAAGCGTGATGATCGTGGCGCCCTTCATGGCTTTCAGCGGCCACAGGTGTCCAAGCACATACGAGAGATCCGCGACTACCTCTCCCGTCCCGATGCGGTAATGCCCAATGCTGTGGTGTTAGCGTTTACCAATGGAGTCCGGGTGGTGGAAGGGAATGGAGCCTATGCAGAAATTGAGGTGGATATTTCATCCGGCCCTCCTGGGTTCGTTGTGGATGGTCAGCAGCGCCTATCTGCGTTAGCTGGGCTCGAGGGGAGTTCGTTCCAGCTACTGGTGTCTGCTCTTGTGTGTGAAAATCAGGAAGAGCTTCGCCGACAATTCATTCTTGTCAACAACACCAGTCCATTACCGAAGTCGCTGGTATATGAACTGCTCCCGTCTGTCAGCGGCCTTCCATTCAGAATGACTTCCCGCGCCCGCGCAGCCCGCATCGTGGAAATGCTGAATTATGACGATCGATCTTCTTTGCAAGGTCAGATTAAGCAGCATACCAATCCCTTAGGAGTCATCGGCGATACGTCGCTCCAAAAACTGGTAATGAATTCCCTATCAGACGGTTACTGTCGGGAGGTGATTGAGCTGCCGGGAGGTGAGGATCGATGTTTCTTGGCCATCAGTGAGTTTTTCCAGGCGGTCCAGGAGGTGTTTGGAAATGCTTGGCATGGTCATACACCTAAAAGTTCTCGTCTAGTACATAGCGCGGGGATTATTTCCATGGGGTTCGTCATGGAACAGTTGTGTGCTACAGGAGCGCCGCTGGCCCCAGTATTCAAGTTAGGCCTGAGAAAGCTACAAGGATATACAGCTTGGACGCTCGGTTCGGGAGAGTGGTCCTTTAAAACAGGCAGCCGGCCATGGAATGGCGTTCAGAATTTACATGGTGATATTCATCTTTTAACTGATCATTTGACCAGGGTAGTTCGAAGTTCGGAACTCGTACTTAGCTAACTGGGCTAATTACTTATATTTAGGAGGCAATATGCCTACTTTGGTTTCATCGGATCTGTCTCCAGCCCTGGCCAGCGACGCCAGTGTAAAAGAGTTCTCAGAAGTCATTCTTCATCTATCCATGGCTTTTCAGGAGGCATTGAGGAGGCTTGCAGGGCAGGACGAAGCTTTCCCTTCTGAAGGGTATGGCATGCTGACTGAAGCCTACGGTTTGCGGACGCGTGCGAATATTCTCTATCTGACGCCATCTACCCATGTGGTGCAGGCATTAAATTTTTCCCAAACTGCTATGTTGGGGAAATTCGAAGAAATATTAAATTGCCTGAGTGATGTCGCTGATTTGCACACTGTTAACTCTATTTTGGTTTCCGTAATCACCATTGCATCAGCGCTGGGTGAGGGGCGAGCCAAAGTTGTAGAGTTTTTGTTTGAAACTTTATGCATCGATCTCGAGTCTTGGAAGGTTTAGTCTAGCTGTTTTGTTTTTCTGTCGCGTGAGATACGGGGGGAATCAGTGTAGATTTTTAAAGAGTTCTTTATTGAGTCCGCTCATCGACTCCCCCAACGTTTCAGAAGGGCACAAATGTGGGCGTCTGAATGGTCATTCCTTTCGTATTGCAATCTAGATCGATGGCCCTGTTTACCCTCCCATACGCTGTAAAAGCTCGTCGAGCCTCCTGAATTGAGCGGTGTCCCTGAGCGCCGGTTCTGACTGCACTATTGAACTCAAGCATTGTTGGAGTTCTTCAGGGAGGACGTGATGCTCCCCGGTAACAGCCTCAAGAAGTGCTAGCGAGCCCTTTGGATAAAGACTGCAATGACCTGAGTCCGCCAAGCTTTGGATCACGGAATAAGAGAATTCCAATGGCATCAACCAATCGAAAATAGCCTTCAAGGCTTCAGGGAATTTTTTCCCGGCGGCCAATGCCAACTGAGCGAGAGAATCTGCGATTCTCTCAGTTTTCAGCTCCAAACTTTTTGGCCATATCCTCTCCCAGAACGGCTGTATACGGTTCGACCAGTTTTCCTCCCGTTGACCCGCAGCACCTTCCAGGGCATGTGAGAGCGCCTGTGCCGACTCCTCCAGCCCATCGACGGGCAGCGCCGCAGTGGCCGTGCGAAGTTCTTGGACGGAGAAGCCTTCAACTGGGCCTATTGCTACATAAGTGAAGAAAGCGGCGAATTGTTGCTTGTGCTCACCCAACTCCTCGTAGTGATGTGCAGTTTGCAAGAACTCAGATTTAAAGGCGGCTAGCAGCGGTTGGTAGAGCCGCGGCGACCACAGAAATCCTTCCCAGATGCCCTTTGCTTCAAACGCATCTCGCTCCCAATTCAACAGAGGGAGCAGACAGTGCTCTGTCCAATCCTTGTCGACTCGGTAGAGCGAAATCAGGTGCGATCCCAGGATTACTCGGCCATGACGGTAGCGTTTGATATTCGTGTCCGTCAGCTCCGTGAAGAAGTCTGATAGTGCTGGTGGGAGCCCTTCATTGTCGCGAGGGGACTGCCGATACCAATGATTGATGAGAACTTGAGTGACCATTCCGACGGGATGGTTGATGGCTTCATTAACGGGGCGAGCATTGGAGGAATCGTCCTCTGGTTCAGCATCTGATACAGATGGCAGATCCATTAGACGTCGGCACAATGCGTAGAGCTGACCCTCACCCCTGATCGTGGTCTTCTCGGAGAGGACTTCCAACCAACTGGAAACGCTATGAGCGATTTCGCACAATTTCTCATCAGGGAGGGCCAATACTACGGGGGCTGCGTGCGTCCAAAAACGAGCATGCAAACGTCTACCCCACCATGCTCGGAGTGCTTCCCGCCAGCGCTCAATCGGCCATTCCCCCTGTGAGGACAGTTCGGAGAGAGCGTGAAGAGTGGTCAGAGGGCGCGTTCGACATGTGTCGCTCCATGTGTCCCGGCTGATCCCATACGAATCCTTCGCCGGTAATTTGAGCCATTCAATCAACTCAGCCTTATTGTCAGGCGCGACGCTGACTTCAATGCTGCTTTCAAAGTCGGGGTCACCACTACCAGTCATCCAGGAGGAGAACTCATCTCGCTCATTTTCCGAGACTCGCCACAGTGGGTTGGCCACTGACAGATGTTGCAGGCGTTTGGCGGCGGAGGCATTCAGTTTGAACCCAGAGGTTTGGAGCTTTGCCAGGTTCAGCCAGATTGAGTGCGCAGTGGCGCCCTGGATGCGTTCAGGCTCCAAATCGGTACGGTAAATATCGCGTGGAGGGCCTTTGAGGATCGCACGCTGAAGCTGCGCCCCGGCTGTCCTGGATAGCTGGCCACCCTGAAGGACTAACAGACGCAGTACCTCCCGCCGGGTTTCAATCGACCAGAGCCACCAGCCTTCGTCAGATGTAAGCCAAGACACCCATAGGTTCTTGTCGACGCACTTTTCCTGGCTGGCTGCGAAGAATGCTAATCGCTTGAACGCTGGGTAGGGCATATCGAACCAGCGCGCAGCGATTTGGCTAGCGTGACTAGGCTTTTCAAGCCGCAGTGCAAGCCACATATCACGTACCAGTTCGATGAGCGTGACCCACTCCCGGAAGCCTCGGTTCTGAGGGTGCGGTAGGATTGAGGGCAAGTGTCTGTAAGACTTGTCTGAGCGATTGGTCGCATCACCCAGTAGGCTTGCAAGATCCAATGCCTCTAAGAGGAGGCGTTCGAAGTCCTCGATTAGCCCGGGTAGAAATCCGCGCAGGTTGCAATTCATTAGGTCTTGCAGCGTCGAGCGGACATGGTTGGAGGCTAGGACGACCTCCCAATTCAAGCTTTCTTTGAGGCGCTTTTCCCCATCATTGTCGCTGGCACTACCTCCCCAATGCATCGGCCCCCGAAGCAGTAATTTAGGTGCCAGCAATGAACGAAGCTCGAGTCGATGGAGTACTGACATGCCATCTGTTCTGACGCGGCTCAGCCAGCTGTGAAGTCCAGTATGTTGAGAGAGCGACTTGACTCGACCGCTGAGCAAAATACGCCATAACACCTCCATCTCAATGGTGGGAACCGCATTGGGAGCGTGCGTTAAAATTTCTTTTAGCTCCAGGCTTCTCCCGTCCCGGCGTAGAGACGTCAGATGATTGAGTTGAATCTCGATCAATGACTCGAGATAGCTATGCGGTACACCTCCTTGAGACACGACCCACATCAGTAACTGCGGGTCATTTAAATGTCTGATCAACCATCGCGATAGATGGCCCATGACGTTATCCATTTGCACGGTGTTCGCGACGCCGGAAGCAAGCCGCATTTTAGGAGCAAGCCCATAAGGCGTGGGGCGATCGATCAGGCTGAATTTCAATTTCTCATCCACTTCCAGCGAAGCGGGGATGCCAAATCGATTGAGGTCACAGTGTCTGAAGCGGGCTTCTGAGAACGCATGTGTCAGCCATTCCAGAGGAGGTACGGGGTTGATTTCCGCGAAGTGACGGGCCGGAGCGCCGGTCTTGTCCGCCAGCGCCCAAAGCATTCGTCCTACAAAGTCATCTTCCGTGGTGCTGGAGGAGGGGCGTGCAAGGGCGCTCTCTGAGACCATCCGCATCTTTCCGGTCATTCCGTCCCGGTAGGTCTCACTCCATGATTGGAGCGTGTTATGCAGGCGCCAATGAGGTTTTTTGTGTGGTGTCACCTTGTAGAGGATGGGTGTGACGCCTTTGGCTTTCCACTCGGTTGTCTTGAGCTCCTCCTGGCCTGGCACGCAATCTCCAAAGGCCCAAGCCTGAAGCGTGGTTTCACCTAGCATCCGGTCAGCAGCGAGTGCGTCCATCATGTAGCGGAGTACTGGGTCGTTGATGCTGTACCCGACGAAACAGACGATATAGTTGCGAAAGAGCTCACTTACAAAGCGGGCAGCCCAGCGTTCGGTTAGGTACGCAAGTCCGAAATCGCCGCTGGTGACAACCAAGCGATTCAACGCATCTTCATCAGGCTTGTGCGGCAGCGCACCGTGCAGGGCTACCAACCCATTCCACCGGGTTTTTTTGGGGATAGGCAGCATAGGCGCGGTGAAGGTCTGCAACTTTTGCTTGGAGCGCTTAGCCGCTGAGTCGAATAGCCGGTCGAAGTTTGTGGTTACGAGTCGAAGTGCATCTTCCCTCGTACGTGCAAGCCTAAGCAATGCTTCGTGTGTTGACGTGGCGGCTTTGAGCTTGAGGTTAGGTTTCAGCGCCGCAGCCAGCGCAGACCTCACTTTCCCTCGTTGGCCGGGCATCCTGCGTTCGAGAAGGTCGAGTGTCGCATCGAATTTCTCGCTCTTGAAGGCTTCCTCCTCGATCGCATTTTTCGTCGTTCCCAACTGATTATAGATTTCTTCAACCAGGCCCTTGAAACCTGGCAGACCCGCAGGGTACGAAATGCCTGCCCCGCAGAAGAAAACTACTTTCCCCTCTTCATGTGCCTGCAAAAGCTCTTCGGGGACGTCAGGCCCGTCTGCTACAAACTGCATGCTGCTCCTCCTAGAGCGTGAAGGCTGAGCACGCTCAGCAGAATCTCAATAGCGGTTTATGGTCACAGCACCTAGTTTCCGGCATAAAGCACAGCTCAGGCTTCACAGGCCATACCGAGATCCGGTTCTGAGCTGTCCCGACTCTGATAGGTGGCACCGAAAGGGCATTGTGACAGCGTATCATCAACCAGGGCGGTGTCTGCCATAGGGCTGGATTTACGCAAGGTGAGTTGGCCGGACGTTCATGGACGCCCCCGGTAAAGATTGCACCCGTACATCCGGACTTTCACTGCGAAACGCGCTCGCTGGTCTATTTGGCGCGATGTTATTGGAAGTTTTCGATTTTAAGAAAATGATTATCGGATGGTGTTGATTCGAACAGCAGTTTTGATTCTTCAAGTAAATAGCCTTTGAGTGTCGCTCTCTTCCGTGGACCTTCGATTTGGCACGTCCAGATGTTTAAGCCATTTTCACGCTTCCTGTGGACATTCAGTTTCTCGAACTGCCTCTGCACCCAACGCCATTCTTCAACCTCTTGATTGGCACCCTGTGAAATACCAGGAAACTCCTGCGCGTAGCGTTGGAAGAGACCAGGCGTGACCAGAAATACGCTGCCACTCACCGTGTGGATTTTGGCCTTGCTGTCATTGATGACTAGCTGGTGGCTCAGGATGCCTTCCTTGACCCAATTCAAGAATACGTAGCCAGGGTTGTCCGAAGGGAGGGTTGAAGTTTCAAGAGCGTTTTCTGACGGTGCATCATTGGCCTCAGGCTTTTCCAACTCGAACATGTCCAGCAACGTTCCGAGGTAATCGGCATCCTCCATCGCCAGGGGATCAGGTTGCGATGTGTTTTGAGTTGATTTTGTACTGACTGCGTTCGGCGGTGGTGATACCGGAGCGTCAGTCAGGGGGGCATCGACTGCCACGCTCACCGTTCCGCTGAAAGCCTCAGGCCGGTTTTTGATCCCCCAGATCAACGCCGGTTGAAGGCGCAAAAAGGTAAAGGTCTGCTGCCAGTCTCCCTGCGCGACAATAGCGGTCCAGATGGCTTTACCTTCTGGAGTCGATTCGACCAGCCCATGCGACTGCAGTTCGTCGAACACGGCAATGTTGGACGAGGGAATGCCCTCTATCGACTGCGACAGCAGATAGGCCCGTAGCTTATCCGTGACCGTCTTGCTGACGAGCCAAAGCGCATCCTGAGTCAACCAACCTGCGGCACCCGGCTGGTTGAGTTTCAGCTCGTGTTGAGCCAGATGACGCAGTCCGTTGATCAAGTGATGTTGCAGCGAATGAATCGGCGCTTGTAGCGCCTTGCTCGGGTTGCCACCAATATTCTGTGCGGTGGAAACACGGTCGGCCTGCATCACCAACTCGCCGAGCACGCCAGCACGTTCGTACTGACCTGCCAGCACGTACAGCAGGCTCGCCCACAGCAGCGGAAAACCACTGAGCCAGTCCAGGATAGGTCGGTCAAGAATCTGGGTATAGAGCAAGCCTGCCGCAGCGCCGTGCAGGTGGTAGTCGCGACCTTTGACATAGCGAAAGCGGTAGGGCTGATCCAGTGGGCCCTGCCAGGGATGCCAAGGACGGCCATCCTGACGTTCGACCTGCAGGTCCACGGCGATCTTGCCGATGTCATGCAGCAGCGCGCCATAAGCAATACCCGCCGACCAGGCATCGGTCTGGGCGGCTTGGTCTTCGGGCGCGGCGCCAGTGGGAAGCAGATAGGATTGGCGCAGTTTCAAACTACAGGCGACCAGTTCCAGTCCGTGGTCGAGCATACCGCCGAGATACGCATGATGATGTGTCTCGCTGGCTGGGAGCTGCTGGACCTGTTCGGCATAGCTATAGATCGGATTTAAATAGAGCTGGATGAACTGCGTGTGGGAGAGGGCGGTGTACTGCCAGATGCGATCAAGTAGCTGGCGGCGATGCTCCGCGGCTAACAAGCTGTGAGCCGACTCGATGGGCAGGTAACCTTCGGCGACGTTGACGGTCGGTGGCGCAGGGGGCTTCTGCCTTTTGCGGCGAAACAGGCTGAGCATCGTGACCTCCGGGAAGTGGCTGGGTCAGTGGCCTTTTAGCCTTTTCGGATAGAGCTCTTACCCTTGAGCACCCATTCCCTTCCAACCCTTATCCGTCCTTTTGGCTCGTATCCCTTTGCATGGCAATCGCAATATAGATACGGCTAGGCATCGTTTTGTTGGGGCTAGTACGGCAGAGAAAAGAGTCGCTACACTGCTGTGCATATTTTTTGGGTCTTGCCATGAACCTCACTGACGCCACGCTCGTGATGCTGCTCGCCGCGCGTATCCATGGAACCGACGAAGTCGTCCGTGCCTCGGCGAAGAGCGTGGTTAAGAAGTTGCCGCGCAGTAAGCGTGATCTGATTTACAAGGTCATTGATAGCCGAAGTCCGCTCGAGCTGGTGGATTACCTGGCGCAGAATCTAGATGAGTAATGAAAGGCTGCGGGTGTGTGCCAATCCCCTGACTCTTTGCATCAGAGTCCCGCCGCATGGGTTTTCTGGGCGCATCAAAGGGCCCAACTCGCGTTGGGCCCTTTGATGCGATTGCAGCGGTGAGGTAATGATCAAACTCCATCGTTCATGTATCGTGAGTCTTCCATTACCATCTGCTTCCGTTGCTGCTCCAGGTTGAGTACAAACTCCGAGGCGCTTCGGGCCTGGCCACTGGCACGAAAGATTGCTCGTTTGTCAGCCTTGAGCAGGCTGAGCCAGGAACCGATATAGCCCTCGTGCCTCAGCTCTCCCTGAATGCCGGCGTAAGCACATAAAAACGCAGCGCCCATCTCGGCGATCAACTCCTCAAACGCGTAGCCTGGCGAGCCGAACGGACAGGATGACGTCACCCCCTCGCGCTGCAACCGAGCGTGATGCCCGGTCCAGTGCGTCAGCTCGTGCAGTGCGGTGGCGTAGTACCCGCCTTCATCGTGAAATTGTGCTTTTGTCGGCAGTTGGATGAGATCCCTGATCGGGTGGTAAAAGGCTTCGTCGGCAGGCCGATGAACGATGCGTGCACCTGAACTTAACAGCAGATTTTCCGCAACGCTATTGGCCTGGAAGGGATCAGTCGGCTCCGTTTCGAGCTGGGCTTTATTGAACATATCGAGCCCCTCCGTTTGCTCGATGTTGAACAGAAAATGCGTCCTGAGAATGCCGAAGTGAGCGACCTTGGGCTGACCGTTTTCATCGAGTACGGGTTGGCCTGACTCTGTCTGTTCCTCGCGCTCCATCGGCTTGTAGAGCACAGCCAGAGTGCTGTGCTCACCCTTATGGATGTGCCCGCCGGCTTTTTTAGCTTGGACGAAGGTCAGCCAACGATCTTGAGTGAACCCCTGCAACCTAGCCTCGGCCCAGAGCAGCGGTAAATTGATACCCGAATACGGACGTCGCGTGATGGCGTTGATGGGGTAGGGTTGATGACCGATGTCAATTGAGCGACTTGAAGACCAGGGTTTGATCCAGGGAACAACGCCTTGGTCTAACGCGGTAACGATCTTGTCTGTCACGTCTTGGTAGATATCGCGCATGGCAATTTCCTCGAGAGAAAAACGGAGGAACGCCTTGCCCGTCGGGGGAGGGTTCCCCGGTTGGGTGATGGGTTGGATTGATGCAGGTCTTGCATGCCGTCCGAATGTGGAGGTGGGCGCCGCCCATTGCGCTTAGCGGCGGTGTTCTCCTGCAAGCGCTATCAGCAAAGCGGCAGGCTGACCCGGTTCTTGGAGTAGACTCAGACTCAATTGCAGCAACCGGTCGTGGTCTAAGTGATAGGTTGATTGAATGTCGCCTACCTCGAACAGCACGTAAGGCTTGTGCGGAAAGGCCAGGTGAGCTTCGAAGGCTGCGCGCAATACGTGGCTCAACCGATCGACCTGCAGCTTCTCAGCGTGATCGGATTGCTCGAGCAGTACTGCGCGTTGCCACGCGCCAGGGGTGAACACGATGGGCAACCGGAGGGTGTTCAGTGTTTCCGGTGTAAGTGAGTCGGGCATGGTATGTCTCCGTTGAAAACGCGAAGAAACCTGTCCTGTGCGGGGAAAGATTTCCCCGCAGTGGGTTGAAGAATATCAAGAGGGCTTATCTCACGAGCAGCGCTCGAAAGGCGCTCAGGAGAGCAGTAGGCGTTCATCACCGTAGCAACGGTCACCGTGCGAGCCACCGAACGCTAATCGCACTTGGGGAGAACCATCACCGAAGTGACGTAGCCTTGAAGGTTCTGGCTACCAGGGAAAGTGCTGTCGATAACAGCGATCCGTACCTTGTATTTAGCGGAGCGATTTATACGGGTCAACCTCCTAAGATAAGCGGTGTCACGTTGTTCGTCTTCTGTCTTCCAGTGAAGGTTTTTTGGCTGGGGAAGCTGATAAACGGTCAAGCACGGACAGTTTTCAGTAGTAGGCTGTTACTCCTGTCTCAATCATGAAAGCGCTCAGAAGAGGGCGAGAACATGCAGACGCAGAACACCGTTCAGGTTTCCCGCGCCCACCGCTGGGCGTTCGCATGTGGCATGTCGGTAAAGCGTGGTTATCGCAAGTTGAAAGCATTTGAGTCCCGCGTGGCTGAGGGTGCGGTGACGGCAGGTATGCCCATAGGTAAATTAGTTGTTCGCGGGAGCTTTCTGATTGCCAAACTGGCATTGATCGGAGGATTGCTCTTTGTCAGTGTTTGGTTTGTTACTTTTTTTGTGATGATGCTGGCTGTCATCACTTTGCTATGGTTCAGGGCTTCTGTTGGTTCCGATCATCAAGAGGAAAATCCAGGGCCAGACTATCTAGGTGCTGACCTCTACATCGGTGACTTCGACGACAACGGGCATTATGTAGGCGACAGCAAGTCATCTAATTGAGCGCTTAGCAGCACCCAATATTTGATCCGTACCTTTGCTCGCTGAGTCACTTGCTGCTTTGCTACCGTTCGCCAACATGCCTTGAATCCCGTTTCCGACTGAATATCCTGCCCAGCTCATGGCCCCTAGAAATAGCATCGGCAGCACGATGAACATCGCCCCCATCACATACTCAATTACCTGTGCCGTGACCGTCCCATCCATAAACCCGGATGTGGGCAGCGATAACAGCACCTGATTGGATGCCGAAACTTGGTTGTACAAGGTGTCGAGCATGCTGGAGTCGACCCAGCGCGCCAGTTCCCACCAGAAGCTCAGCATGTGCAGTGTGAACAGCGCGAACGTCACGGTCATAACGGTCTTCAGTTGGTAGGTACTGACCAGCAGAATCAGCGGCAAGCTGATGATGACGCCCATGATCAGAAAAGCCTGCACCATCGGCAGGGCGGCGCGTAGCGCATTCATCGCCGGGAAGTTGCTGAAGGAACCGAGGGCCAACCCGGTATTGGTGGCGAGGTTATTGAGCCCCTGATTGATCGATCCGCCGCGGGCGCTGGAGCCATAGTCCTGGTACACCTGTCCGGGCGACATGGACATTGATTGCTGGCGCGGACTGGCGAGCTCGCGCAGGGTGGCATCCTCGATCTCGTTGCTCGAGTGGCCAGTCAGCCAACCTTTCAACTGAGTCAACAGCGAGGGATCGACTTGCTCGATCAAGCGCTTGCGCAGCCCCACATCGCTATCGCTCCACCACTGCTTGCAGGTGGGGTAGCCCGCACCATTCTCCAGCCGCGGCAAGGAAACATCGCGGCTTTCGTCATACGGCCAGCTGACTCGCGGTGTGCGTGAACGATCGGTGTCGTAGTAGCCCGGTGTGTTGAGAAAATAGCTTGAGCCGATCCAGGAGGTGTCGTGACTTTGTGCTTTGTCCAACTGCGGACGGTTGGTGAACAGCCGAGAGCGGGAATAACCATAACAGTCGCGAGTGAAGTCGGCGACTTCTTGAAGCAGTACCTGGCTATCGATGCGCGAGCTGTCGATCTCCATGCGCATCTGCCGGATATCCGGTGCACAGGGGATGGAAGCGGTGGCCGCGGCGGTCACGCCTTTGCTCAAGGCATGCACCAGAAACCACCAGATCGGCACGTTGGCAGATCGTTCGCCGATGGTATTGAAGGTGGTCCCCCAGGCGGTTTCTGCTGGCTTAGCCACACTGACACCGCAGCGCTGGCTCGCCGCATCATCGAAGGCCATTGAGGTGAGGCTCAACGGAAAGACCGGCGCGCAGCCGAACAACAAAACGATGTAGGCCAGCCATAAACGGTTCTCGATCCGTGGCACCGAGAGCAGCCCCTTGTTGCCTTCATCGGCGCCTTGCTGACGGGCCGACAGCCACTCTTGCAAAATGATTGCGCCAAAGGGCGCGGCGAACAGTCCGGTGTCGGACAGGACGCTCCAGAGGCCGTTGTTGATGATCCAGGCCAGCAGGGAGAGGTAAAACTCCAGATAGCTGTTGGTGCTCATGAGCATGGTGGTGACCTCACAGTCGGGTGAACTCGACGACGGTCAAGAGCACGAGTCCTAGTATCCCGATGCGCTGGACGCACAGTCGATCCTGTGGCCGATGTCGGTAGCGCCGCAGCAGATCCCACCAAAGCGCAAAGAGGGCGCTGTAGAGCAGGGCACGCCACCACCGCAAATAGGGCCGTACCGATTCCAATGCCTGCTGCCAGACCTCGAAACTACCCAGCGCAGTGCGGCCGATCCATGCGACCAGTGCGGCGGTCAGGATCATCATCGCGGCAATCCCCAGGCTCGAAAGCAACGTGAATAGCGGTGAGCGTTTCATGGCTCACTTGCGCCTGGCGTCAGCATCATTGAGTCGGCCCGGCTCAGGGTCGCCTTGCTCGACGGTACGTGAAGCATCGGCACCACCGGCATGCCGATCGAGCACTAGGCTGGCGGTATTGGTAGTCAGCATCTGTCGTATCTGCAGCTCGGTTTGCAGCAGGCGAATTTCTCGCTCCAAGGTGTCGATGTTTTTCGTCAAGGCCGTCTGGGCTGGTTCGGCGGAGGCGATGTTCGGTTCGTGACTGCCCGCCAATAGCGTGCGCAGTAGCAGCAGTGCCTTGTCGAGTACGCTGGACAGGGCCGTCTCGCTGGCTAGGCGTCGCGCCAGCAGATCCTGGTCGGGATCGTCGCGCAAGGCTTCGATCACGCCACGGGTCACCGGCAGCATAGGGCTCGAGGCTTTAGCCAGATTGACAGGGATAGGCGATAGTGAGCCGGACAGCAGCCTTTGCAGGGCCTTGAGACGTTCGCTGTAGGCCTCCTGGATCAGCGGCGTCAATCCGCTCCCAGCGGTAGCACGAAGGGTTACGCAGGTGTCGCAGGTCGCGACTTCGCTCTCGCCCAACACGCGCACGGCCCATTCGGATTCCTCTTGGGGCGAGGTCCATGTCTGGCAAATAGCCCCGCCTAAGCAGTCTCTGCTACTGATCGAGGTACTGTCATCCACCGACCGGTTATGCAGCAGGTTATAGCCGGCGCGCACCACGTCGGAAGTCACACGAATGGGCGTCTGCCCGTTACCTCCGGCCTTTGAACCGCCGACCCAGGACACCCCATTGTTGCCGTTACGGGCCTCGGTGTTTTTCACCGCGGCCACTGCATCACCGCCGGTTTGCTCCAGATTGCCTTGCATTTCTTGGTTCTTGGCCAGCGCGCCCCAACCGGCTTGACCGACGTTGTCCGCCATCTTTTCGGCCATGGCCTGGCAGGTCAGCTTGGAGCGGTCGAAGTCGATACGCCCCTGCATCACCCCGTTACTGAGCAACTCATAGAGACCGGGGTTGGCGCGCTGGATGATCAACGCCGGCAGCGACATTACGGCTTGGGTCGCGTTCTGCACGATGCTGCCCATGATCTGCTGGAAACCTTCGGTGACGCCGTTCAGTTGGTTTTGCAGGGTGTTGGTGAGGCTCATGTTTCCGCACATCATGTTCGCTCGCCAGGAGCCGCCGACGCCGAGACCGCTGGGTCGGTAGAGCGAGCTCGGTGAGCCCGCTGCCGAGCCGCCACCGATGGTGTACATCACTCGGTCGTCGAGCACTTCGCCTTGAGTACCCAGGCGGTAATCGCCTTCTGCGGCGTGGGCACGCGTGGCCATGGAGAGCAGTCCATAGAGCAACAGACTTACCAAGCTCAACCATGGTCGCGCGAGAAGCCGACTCATGAAGCACCGCCTTCGAAGTCGATGCTGAACAGAAAGGTCTGCCCCTCGCGCTTGCAGCAGCTATAGGGACGCCACAACGACCAGGCATAGCCGCCATCCGCGCTCTGTACCGGATCGCTGGGGAAGATGGCGCAACTGGGCTGAATCTGGGGAAAGAGCAATTGCCATTTGTGGGTCGAAGCATCGTTTTCAACGATCGAACCAGGCGGCCAGTATCCGTCGCGTGGTGTGGGTGTGAGCGGTACATACACATGCGGCTGCCAATTGCGGGTAATCACATCGCCGGCCCGTTGCGCCATGACTGCGGCAGCCTTGAAGTCGTCGGGTTGTACCAAAAAACCCTGACGAGGATAGACGTTGCCCCACATGTTTCCCGAGGCCTGACGTCCGATTTCACGGATCCCCGGCACGAGCGACTCGGGGTAAAGACTTTCCGGGATGCCATAGCGCCAGGCCAGAGAGTCCAGGGTGCTCAGGTAGTAGGGCATGAACGCAGTTGCACCGCTGGCGCAGGCATAGCCGGATTGCGAGGCCAGTTGCGTCGCGGCCCAGCCACCGGGGTGGCCGATGCCATCGACGTTCTTGAAGAGGGGCAGGTTGTCGCGGTGGGTGTTCGGCGTGATCAGGTTGCCGCCACCTTCCGCACCGCTGATGGGTGAGGAGAGGGTGGCCATCTCGGTCCATGGG
Source organism: Pseudomonas sp. Van50 (assembly GCF_055390755.1). Lineage (NCBI taxonomy): Bacteria > Pseudomonadati > Pseudomonadota > Gammaproteobacteria > Pseudomonadales > Pseudomonadaceae > Pseudomonas > Pseudomonas sp. Van50. The sequence continues at coordinate 1,004,382 of NZ_AP024343.1, forward strand.
TTATTGCCCGTGGTGGCGTAGCTTGAGACCACCAGTTCAGGAATGAAATGACGAACCTTGGTCGAGGTTTTGACTGTGCAGCCGAAGGGCGTGCAGAGGAGCCAGAAACAAATGCCGACGACCCTGTAGTCGAGACAGTTTGGCGACAACACGGAGGAGGTGATGCTGCCGGTGTCCAGTGCCATGCTTGGGCCGCACGCCAGCAGGATGCTTAGCGCCAAGGGCCGTAGCTTTGTGAGCGGAATTGACGAGCAGGCAACAGGCATGATCCAGGCCCTCGGTATATGGCCTGGGCAGGTTCGGTTACGGACTGAAGACTGTCAGTGGAAATTATGAAGGCGGGTCTATCGGATTTGTGAGACGTTAGACTATTATTTGACGTGAAGGGTGCTGCGCAGGGTGTCGGGGTCTACAAGTAACTGATCTGCGGTAATTTCGAAAATATTGGCGAGTTTGCACAGGACCAATAGCGATGGGTTGCCTACCCCTCGTTCGATTTGACTGACGTAGGTGCGATCCACCTCGGCCATGAGCGCGAGCTGCTCTTGGGTCAGGTTCTTCACGCGCCGTATCAAGCGGATGTTCTCCGCCAGTTGCAGGCGAAGCTGTTCGTAGTCTTGAGTCATGCGCGCAAATTGCGCCTTGAGGGACTCTCAATCCACGGGATATAGTCTACATTGGAATTGATCTAGGCCATTTAATGCTCATGCCTGTTATCGAGCGTTCATTTGGTGCCGTTAAGATTTTCAAGGCTGGATTCCGCGTCTAACAATAAATCAGAAATTTAGGGTGGGTATGGACGAAAACTACATTTCAATTCCCGCGGCAGATGGTTGCTCAAGTCTTCTGACGCCTTGGGGTAGCGAGTTTGCCCCGATGATCGAACGTGGCGTGCAATGTGCCCAGGCTTGGCTTGATACGCCCGACGAGATTCCCCTGTGGTGGGAGCTGGCGCAAACCCGCAAGACCTTCCCTGTCGGTGACTGCCAAGATGCTTTTGAAGCCGGATTCCTGTTGAGAATTCAGCAGCGGCTTCGAGGAACATCACAGTAAGCTCTCGCTCGCTTTAGAGCGCGAGACCTGAAAATTTCCCTGTGATGGTTCTATTCCTCGCGCTCTATCGATCCGTTCAGCTACCCGATACGCCGCTTCCAATTCCGAATAACCGTTCTCCTGCATCAGTGTCCAGCGCTCGGCTTTTTCCTCGGGCTCCGTCATGGCCAGGGCGAGGTAAAGGCTGGGTGGCACGGCTCTAAACAGTGTCTCGAGCTTTTTCGACAGCACCACTCCTTCGGTGTATTTCCCCGGCTCTTTGCTGGCGGAGAGCAACAGCGCTTTCTGCGCGGGTGAAAGCTTCTTGAACCGTGCGATTTCTTCTATTTCCGCCGGCGGCATGTTCAAACAAATCCACCATTCGATCATGTTGAGCATGGTCTGCGCAGCCGTGGGAAAATCAGCAAGGTTCTGCGTCGCCAGCCAGAACCAGGCACCGAGCTTGCGCCACATCTTCGTCCCCTTGACCACGAACGGCGCCAGCAACGGGTTCTTGGTGATGATATGACCCTCGTCGGTGACCATGATGATCGGTCGGCCCAGGTACTGGTCGCGCTCGGCGAGGTTGTTCACGGTGTTCATCAAGCTGATGTAGCTGATGGACATCTGTGCCTCGTAGCCTTCGCGCGCGTAAGTGGCAAGGTCGACAATGGTCACATCGCTCTCGGGCCAAGGCGTGCCTTTGCGATCGAACAGTTCACCCTCGAAACCCTGGCAAAATAGGTCGATGGCCCCGCCCATTTCCTGGGCACGCTCGCGACGTTTCTCCGGCAAGTGCGGGGCGGCGGCGACGCCCAGCAAGGCGTCGCGTACGTCGCGGGTCAGTACCTGGCGACCCGCCGCGACGCAGGTATGCGCCGCATCGAGAATGCACTCGCGAATCAGGCTGCGATCGGCTCGACTCAGGCGCGCCTCTTCCTTGGCCTCGCCGCCGGTGATCATCAGGCGAGCGGTGATTTCCAATTCGCCGAGAACATCGCGCTGGTCTTCGCGACTGGATACCGCTTCATCGTCCAGCTCATCGATCGATAGACTCGCCACCTCATCCGGTTGCTCGATTAGGCGCCAGGCATCGGCGAACGGGGCGAGACTGACCGAGGTGCCAGGTTTCAATTGGACCTTATTGACCGACAGGCCCTGTGTCGCGAAGTAGTCGCCCTGCAAACCAAACGAATTGCCGGCCTCGACGATAAATAAGCGTGGGCGGTACACCGCCATGATCTGCATCAGCAGGGTGACCAGGGTGGCCGACTTGCCGGCACCGGTGGGGCCGAACAACAGCAGATGGCCGTTCATGGCCCGGTCCAGGCGTGACAATGGGTCGAAGCTCAATGGCGAGCCGCCGCGGTTGAACAGGGTGATGCCCGGGTGGCCGGTGCCGGTGATGCGGCCCCAGACTGGAACCAGGTTCGCCAGGTGCTGGGCGAACATCAGGCGGGTGTACCAATTGCGTGTGTCGCGGGCCGGGTTGTAAGCCATCGGCAACCAACGCAAGTAGCTGTTGCAGGCGGCGACCTCATCGCCTTCACGTACCGGTTGCAGCCCCGCGCCCAACAGCGCGTTAGCCAGGCTGACCGAGCGCTGGTGCAATTGCTGTTCATCGTGACCGCGTACGTAGAACGCCAGGGTTCCTCGGTACAGCTTGTGCTGGCGGCCGATGATCGCGCGAGCCTCTTCGACATCCTGTCGGGTCTGGGTCGAGGCCAGGTTTTCACCGATGGCTTTGCGGGCCAGGCGGTTCAACTGATCCTCGAGCACATCCTGCGGCTTGATCACCAGGGTCAGACTCATCACCGTGCCTTCAGGTAACTGGTCGAACAGGGCGTTGACTGCATCGCCCTTACGGGTTTCTCCGGTGAGTTGACCAATCGACGGTGCCCGGCGCAGCTTGTCCACCACCATGACCTGATGGGGTTGGCCGTCGAAGTACCAGAGTCCGCGTTGGACATCCGAACGCGGCTCATTGAAGAACAGCCGCTCGGCGAAGTCATGATCGAAGGGCATTTCCAGCGACTCACCGTCGCCCAACTCCGGATAGGCCACGCGGCGGTAGAAATCCTCGGGCGCTTCATCGGTGAGCTTCGGCGCTGGATTGAACCAGGGCAACAACCAGGCATACAAACCGCGGCCATCGACTCGCGTCGATTGCACCCCGCACGCCTGCAACGAAGCCGCGATACGTTCGCAAGTCTGTTGCAGGGATTGCACCGGGGTGAGTCCTGTCTCCTCAGCGCCAGACTCAAGCCAGCGATAGATCACCAGGCGCACCCGTCGGTTATTGCCACGCCAAGGCAGGCGTGTCACCACTTTATCCTCAAACAGACCGCCAGGCTTGGCGATGGCCTTCAGATGATGGCGGCTGAGCTCCAAATATGCCTCGGTAAAGACCGTGCATCGCGCGCTGTCCCGAATATAGCCAGTGAGCCGGTTCAGGTAGGGGGTGAAGTCGTTGTCGTCCTGACAGAAAAACTGCGCCACCCAAGGTGCTTGATCCAGCTCGTCAAAGCTATCCTGCAGGGCATCCTCAAGGGCATCGCGGGCCGCCATCAACCAATCGGGTTCGCGCCCTTCAGTGCCGATAGGCAGCAACTCGAATACCGCACCCACCGAGCGATTGTCATCGAGCAGAAAACACTGCTCGGTGTCGAGGTATTCGACCCACGGCAGGTGATCGGTGAAGCTGGGGTTGTGCGCATAGAGTGCGGCGTCATCGGCCACCGTGGCGCGAGGGCGCGATGGATTGCGCCAAGCTTTCCACGCTGGAATACGGTTCCCCGAATCGCCGGTACGCACTACAAGTCTTCCTGACGTTCACCAGGTAATGCGTACTGCACACGTTGGTAGAACGGAAAGACGGTCGAGTAACCCGGGATCGGTGCCTGCTCGGTACCACTCAGATGCGGATACACGTACAGCACCAGATCGGGATTGGGCAGGCGAGGGAACAAATTGTGAATCTCGTTCGTCGCTGTGCGCGTGTACGGTTCTTGGAGAGAGGCGGAGAAATCCGCCTGGGCCAGCGGACGGCGTAACTGCTGCCGAGCGTCCAGCAGTTGCTGCTGAGTGCCTTGCGAACCGGCGCCGTTCCAGATGTCCAGCATGGTTTGCTCGCCGTGAGGCAGCAGCGTCTCCTTGTCGGTGGAACAGCCCGCCAGGACTAAGCAAAGTAAGCTAATCCAGATCAGGCAGGGAGGCATGGTCTTTTTCATTGCGAACGCTCCGGCCCTTGGGCTCGTAGTCGATGGTGATCTCATGGTCGAGGTGCAGCGCGACTTGTGCTGCCGGTGGCACGTACACGGCAGCAAAGGCTTCGCCATACAGCTTGTTGACCCACTCGCGGATGTCGCTGACCCCACCACTGAGAATTGAATTCAGCGCGCTGTTGCCACTGCTACTGGTGACCCCGAGGGTACTGCCGCCTGAATTGATCACGCTGCTGTTGTTCCGCTCATCCCCGAGCAGGGCGGCGACACCGGCGCCGGCGGCAGTGATCAGGCTCTGGCTGCCGAGGTATTGCTGAGCGTTCGAGCGGCGCTCGCCGGCGATGCACGGAATGCCATACGGATCGGACAGGTAACCGAGGCCGCCACGGATCTTGTCAGTGTTCGAGCTCTGGGTGGAGGCAGTGCGGCTGGCTACCGCTTTTGGCTGAGGCACCGTGCGGATGGTGCCATCGGTAAACACAAAGGTGATTGACTCGACCTGCCCGCGGACGCAAGACAGGGTCCAGTCACCGGACGCGGTGCCGCTCATCACGGCACCTGCGACGTCCGGCAGGTCGATGCCGTTGGCCGTCAGGTTCTCCGGACCGACCAGCACCTTGAAGGGGTAGGGATCATTCACGGTGCCGTCCACCGGGACGCGGCCGATCAGCGCGGTCATGGCGACCGAGCCCATCAATGTCGCGTTTTCGGGAATGGTGTAGACCGGCTTCGCGCCTTCGGTACGATCAACGGATTGCGTCAGGTCACGCTCACCCTTGGCGACTGCACGTAGCTGTTTCTGGCTGCGGTCGATGGCATTGTCCTTCATGCCCTCCAGTGAGTTGAAGGCGGTAGGCAGACTCAGTGCGGACGAGGTCTTGGTTTTGCCTCGGGCGTCGGTGGACGGCGCATCCGAGGGCTCAATCCACTGCAGCGCATTATCGGCAGAATACCGCCCTTCGAACTGAGCAGCGTCACCCGGCTCAAGCCCCAATCCGATTGGCATATCCTTGCCTTTGCCGGTCAGCCCCGACAACTGTTCCTGCAATTGCGTCAGCAGGCCGCGAGCCTGACGACTGTCTTGTTCCGCTTTAAGTCGGGCCTCGTTGGCTTGTCGGCGGCCTTCATCGACCTGCTGAGTCACACTGCCCAGCGCCGTCTGAATACGCGAATCAACACTGTTCTCCCGCTCGCGCAGACGGTTGTTCTCCGTCTGCAGCGAATCGTTGTGTTTCTTCAGACCGAGCATGTCGCTGCGCATGGCCTTCACCTGGCCAACCAGTGTGGCGACGGTGTCGCGTGGGGTATCGCCAGCAATGCCGAGTGACTTGGCTTGCTCGGCGGATAACTGAAGGTTGCCCTGGTCAACCGGGTTCTCTGGAGAGGGAGTGCTGCCACTCGCGACCCAGGTTTTCAGAATGACCACCACGACGGCCAGTAGCGCCGCCGGTACCAGCCATTTGAGCAAGGCGTTAGCCTTCATCGTCAGCACCTCGCGCAACGGGCGGGAGTAGCACGGCGTGTTCGAGGCCGGCACCGAGGGTGACGAGGTAGGCGATCGTGGTGTCTTCAGCACTGCCGACAGGCCCGAGGAAAGCATGCTGGAAGGCTGCGGCGAACAGCTTGGCCTGAAGCCGACGCGGATCGAGCTGCACCCTCGCTGAACCACGATTGCGCAACTTCACCGCCGTCACCCAGTAATCACCGAGTCGCCAGGCGGCGATGGGGGTGCTGGACACGTTTTCGGTCGGCAGCAGGGTCGGCAGTTCGGTGCGCAGCTTGAGCGGGACGCGGCGTACACCGGGCAGGGATTCTACAGTGCGCAGCGGCGCGTACAGGCTTTGCGCGGCGTAGCGCGTCAACGCGACCGGGATTGGTGTACGTTCTGGAACAGGGACTCTGCTAGATTCAGCCTTAGTAGCTTGCACCTGAGCATTCTTGAGAATGCGCACGGGCTCCAGCGGTTGATCGCCAGGCGTGGCCGCGATATCCAGCAGGATAATCTCGCCCGTCGCGACCGATTGGAGTTGCAGTCGAGTCGGGGCAATGGCTTCCGACGCGCGGAAGTACAGCGTGCCGCCGGTTGACTGCACGCGCAGCTTGTCCGTCAGGGTTGAGGGCACGCCGACTCGAACAGCCTCATCGACAAAGATCACCCGCTCCTGATTGATCACCAGTGGGACCGCGAGAGGGAGGCGTTCCCAGTGCATCAGTTCGACGGCCTGCGCTGCAACTCCCCATAACATCAGTGCGACGGTGAGTCCCAGGGTAGACATCCGCTTCATGGCTCACCTCCAGGCAGGGAGATTTTTTGCGGCGTGCCCTGATAACAATCCAGTGCCAGCCCCCACTTATTGCGTTCGGGATCCAGGTCGAAACGAACGACGCGTAATGGATAACGCACCACCACCCGTTTCACCGGTTCCGCGGCGTAATACTCATCGGCATTGAGGTCGAGCTTGACTAGCCAGCTATCGCGATCGAGTTGCTTGACCCTGAGTTCCGGATCTTCGCTGTAACCTCGGCCCAGAATTTCGTAGACCCCACGCACTCGCTGGCGCAGCTCGCCGGCGGCCTTGCGGTACTCGTAGTCGCCATCGAGGAAGGCCTTACAGGCGGGCGTCAGGTAGGACTGCAAGCCATAGATGGCGCGCCGATAATCCTGCTCGCCATCCGAGGGCCAACGGTTGAGTTGGCCAAAAATGTACAGGGCAAAGGCATAGACATTCTCTGAGGGGATATCCCACCACTTGCGCGTACTGCCCGAGCGCAGATCCGGGGGGACATGCACGGTCAGATCGGTCGGTGCTGAGCGCCAGCCATACCAGAGTCCGGCACAGACCAGGGCGAGGATCACTATCGCCAGGCGCAGGCTGAAGATATGGGCCTGTTGGGCATCGACCTTGTTCCGAAAACGGCTCATGGTTGCCACCGGGGCAGGGCCGGGCGCAGTCGACGTGAGCGGCGAACCGTCCAGGCGCCGGAGTGCAGGATCAAACTGCCGCGACCCAGGCGCCAACGGCTGGCCAGTACCCATTCCAGCTTGCGGTACAACCAGGTCTCGGGGCGAGCCCGTTTGGCCCGACGCAGTAGCGTGCCACCGGCGAATAGCACCAGCGCCATGCCTGCGATCATGCTGGTTGGCGCCACGGCAATGGAGGCGGTGGCGATCGCCAGAGGCACGCCCAGCAGCAGACCAATGACGGCGCCGGTGCCGAGCGCAACCCACATCTCATCATTGGTCAAACCGCGTAGTACGGCAGGATCACGGTTGAGCTGCTCCGGCAGAAAGACCAAGGTGCCGTCAGCAAGGCGTTCGATAGCGTCGTTCATGCCGACCTCACAAAATCGCGGCAGCCTTGGTCAGGAACCAGATAATGATCACCACCAACAGAGCCCCGATGCCGACTACTGCACCCAAGTCCTTCCAGGTCTTGCGCTGGTTTTGCACGTCGGCATAGACGGTCAGCGAGTGCCAAGCCACACCGAGGAATGCGAGCAGGGCGATCAGCAAACCGAGCAGGATGCCGCCATCGTAGGCGTAGTTTTTAATCGTCTCGATTAACCCGGAACCTTCACCACGTGAAGGGGCTTCCATGGTCGGTAGCTCGGCAAAAGCTAAGCTTGGACCGAGCACCAGCAGCAGACCGATCAAGCGCTGGCTCGCGCGATCACGCAGGTTGTTTTTTAGGGGGACAAAGCACTTGAGCATGACGGCGATCTCCGGTTTTAGGACAGGGTGAAGAACATCAAAACCAGCAAGGTGAGAAGTACGCGTGCGGCACTTCCGCCAAACGCGCCGAAGCGCACACTGCCGGTCGCCCAACCCCGATAAGCCGTCCACATCACCCAGGCACACCAAAGCAAAGCCAGGACGAGAACCAGGGAAACCCACAGCGTCGAAGTGCTCTGCGCCGAAAAGCCGGAGGCATTTTGGAAGGCAGCGGTCTGGGAGTCGGTCATGCTCATGGCGAGGGCTCCGCAGGTGGAGTGTCGAGGCGGTAAACACCCACCAACTCACCAGGATCGCGAGGTTGAGCACGGGTGGGGGAGAGATAGCCCTGTACACCTTGGCGGATGCGCTGGATGTCCTCAGTCAGGCGGGGATAGTCGAAGCGGTAGCGCTCATTCGGTTGAGCGTTGCTGGATTTCTCGGCTTGAGCGGATAGGCGTTCGATAGTGTCGAGTTGCTGCTGGACTAGGCTGAGTTGACTTTGCTCGTGGGTATCGGAGGCAAACGCGCTGCCCTGAGCAATAGGCAGTATGAGTAGTAAGACATTACGACAGATGATGGTGGGCATGATGCTGATCCATATGAGGGCTGGATTGAGCATCGAGTCAAAGGGGAAGTATTTCAGTAATAAATTAGAAGCTTGGGATGTCGCTTTTTGTGGATTACATCCGGTTGATATGGCCTTGCTGTCGTAGCACGCCTAGAGTAGGAGACGTGAAACAGGCGATAGTCAGTATTACAGCTGCCTATAGGCTCACTGCGAGTCTTAAATGCCGCGAAAAACTGGATCAAAAACTCCAAGAGTTGATCAATAATTTGTCATGATGTATCGCCTTGCTTAGGCGCTTTAGCGAATCCAAACGGGGTGTTGTACATAGTCAAGGGAGCCTATTGCAGACACCTACGGTCACGATAGCCTCACGGCTGTTTAATGGAGTGATCATAAAGGTATTTGGCGCTCAACCAACCCCAAAACGATTTTAGACTTGGTCACTTGCCTATCGATGTCACGAATTTTCACGACATTATCGCCCATTCGCTTTCCTGTTCCGATCTGACCAACTGCAGATTCATAATAGGCCTGGATTGACTTTTCGGAGTAGCCTGTAGACTTCAAGCCAGCATCTTTTGCCACCTCGCCCATTCTCTCCTTGACGATACGAGCTGTGTCGGTGACGGTATTGTCCCTGGCAAGATCCCAAGCCCACAGGCCTACGATCTTGTTTTTGACTCTATTCCACTGTCCAACAACACATGGCTTGTACGCGAAATCAGACATGAATCGCGATCCAGTAAACGCTTGAGAAGAAAAACGATAATATCCTCCTTGTTCAACAAACTCGTTCATTAACGCAATTCTTAGCTTACGCAGGGACTCATCAATGTTGTCAGGCGTCTGATTTGTAGGTATGGCTAATACTAGATGATTTTTTAACTCTGATCCTTCGATAACGATTTTATGCTGCCCACCCCCAAGAATCTGGATGTTCGATGAGAAGTGAGTGACCTCATTCGCGGCAGTGCTCACCAGAGGGGCGAGATGCTCATCGCAGTAGGATTTTTTGCTATGTAACCAGAGAGCCTCCTTTCTGAACTTTTGGGCATCAAAATAAACGTCGTCCAACCCATGATAGGCTTCAAGAAAACGCTTAAAAATAACATCTCCTGGAGCGTAGTTTGTCACCCCAAAAAGGCTGTAGTATTTAAGGTAGTTATATTTTTTTTCAAATTCAGTTATGAATGGCTCCCATTTTAGCAAAGCGCTCAACAATCGATCGATAATTTCACTACTCAGAAAGTGCTTGGCAATATCGAACGAAGAGTTGTCCGCCAACTCATCAAGCAATGCTTGGCTTTTTATACCGTGTTCGCCCTGGCATAAGACTTTTCGATTTTTTTTAAGCTCGACAAAACGAAGGCATCCCATTAATGCTGAAACTCTACTAGCCTGAAAAGGTTTTGTGGATATCGTGAAACCTGCGTCCTTTAGAATGTCATCCAGCTCTTTTCGACATGACATAAGCTTTGTAAATTCGGTGGGGCTCTCTAGCCTTAATCGTCGAATGCAATATTGCTGCACTATGATCTCGTCGATTTTTTTCATGTCATTCATATGAATGACACTTTGAGTTTTAGCCTGATTGCCGCGAGGCTTAACAATATTTCTTTCTATCATTTTCTAATGCTCATTTAGGATCTGCAGCCTCCCAACCGGGCCTTTCGAGCCGGTTACCGGGCGGGATAGTCGATAGGTTATCTAAACCCACAAACAGGTACGTGGAGACGATACCTCAACGAGTTCGATCATGCGCCCCATACCTTGCCACGCATGAGGTATGGGGCGATCTGGACGTTAACGACTGGTAATTTTGGCTATGCCGACAACGTCGTCGGCCTCATACATCTGAAGGTGATTGTAATGGTAATGAATACTCTGCTCGATACGGTACGCGCTCCAATGGGAACCGCTCGCCTCCTTGAAGGACACAGTACGCTCCAACGTGCGCGAGATGCCAACCTAACGTGCGAACAAATTCGTACCGTTTTCCCCGACGTCGCCGATTGCGCCGACGAGGCGATTCTCGGCTTTGTAGAAATCGGTCACCGGCTGATCACTGGCGATGCACGCTTCAAAGGCTTGGCTTTCACTGCTCCGAGCTCACCAGCCTCCGCAGATCCGAGCCCAGCTTTCTAGGTCGTACTCTCATCATCAAACATATTTTTTGAACGTTGCCGCCGTGATTGCTGTTGTCAGGCCCAGCAACGCGGCGCACGGCAAAAAAATGGCCATGGGATTTAGTGTAAAAGGCAGAGACAGATAAATTATCCAAGGCACGATCAGCATTGGTATGACTGCTCGCTTGGCGCGGTGATAGACAAAACTGCTTTCTCGCCCGGCTCCAAACTTACGCAGGTCGCGGCGCATCAAACCATCGACAAAACCGGTGAGCGTGGCCAACAAAAATAGTGGTGTGGCCAGGACCAGAATGGTCAGGCGCACCACGAAGGTAAAGGTCACATACACTGCAGCCAGCACGAAATCCTCGACGCTCACGTATAACTGATTGGTCCAACTCCAGAAGTCGTTGCCCTGGCTCGACACCCGCGCTTGCCGGGCAAAATCCGCAAAGCCCGTCTTGACCAGCAGCCACTGATTGAGGAAATCCAGTACTTGAACGATCGTTTGCCCGGGTTGTTGGAGGATGAGTGACGCTTTGAAGTGCTCGCTGAGCCATCCCAATTCACAGGTCAGCATAGCCTGACTGTGCCGCCAGCCCTGATCGCCCCAGAACAGTAGCAGGCCTGCGAACTCGATGAGGATCGAGAACAGCAACGAGGCGATCAGCAAACCGATGATGCGTAAAACCAAGCCAATCGCCGAGACGATCAACCCTGGGCGCTGGATCGGTTGTGGCGGCGTGTTCTGGGCGGAAGTCGTCATCGTTCACTCCAATGAGTTGCAGAGCTGATGTCGTCACGATGTCTTCTGGATAGTTTCTGCTGAATCAAAACCTGGAGCGGAGCCGGCTACCCCACCTGATCCAGATCGAAGTTGGTTGTTGGGCCGCCACCGCTCGCACTCCACCACTGCCCGGCCTGCTCGTTATAGGTGGCCCGCATTCGCTGGGTAAGCTCCTGCAGGTCCTTGGGCATGACATCGTCGTTGGAGGGCTTAGGCAAAGGCATGCGCACTTTCCAGAGCTGCCCACCGGCCTGGAAGGAGAACATTTGTCCCTTGGGCAAGCTGACGATATGCGCGGGCTCGATCAACGGCACGCTGGTGCTGCTGACACAGTCCTGTGAGGACGAGGTGAAGTCCGTGTTGGCCTCAGGATCGGAGGTGTCAGTGGCCCCCGACACCAGGGTTCTGGTTAGCACGTTGACCTTGGGCAACTGCTGGGTGAGCAGCTCTGCGGTGGCGGTCTCGCGTACACGGAGCATCTGCAGGGTGTTGAAATTGCCGATCACCTGGCCGGCCTTGGCACGATTACCAATGCGCGCTTCGATATCGCTGAGGGTCTGGGTGTAGGCAGTTACCTGGATACCGGCACCGCCGCCTTTATTGATCAACGGGATGAATTCATCTCCCATCAACTCGTTGAACTCATCGGCGTGCAGATTGATCGGTAGCTTGTCACTGCTGTTGCCCGATGGGGGCAGGCCATGGTCGATGCCGTGTTTATAGATGTGTCCGGCGACCGAGACCAAGTCGGCGAACATGGAGTTGCCCACAGCGGCGGCCACCTCGGCGTCGGTCAACGCATCCAGACCGACGTAGACGATGCCGCGCTTGCGGATGATTTGCATCCAGTCGAAGATTGGCCGCGGGTCATCTAGGTCGGTGTAGTTGGGGGCCAGCAGTTGGGCGGTCTTGCCGGTGGTGAGTTTCTCCAGCAGCGGCAGTAGCGAGGCAACTATTTTGTCGAAGTAAGTACGGTCATATCGGACCGCCGAACGCAGCCCGTCCATTACCGGATCAAATACCCGTTTCGCCGCCAGGTATTGTTCGATGGCCACCACGCGCTTTTCGCGTCCCACCATATGTCGGGGAATGTTCTTCTCGGTGAGCTTGCCTTCAAGCTGGACGATCACTTCCCACGCCTTCGGGTCGGACTTGGCGAAAAACTGCTGGGCGTATTCGATGAACAGTGCGTCGATGTTGACCACATGCCGTTGGATCTGCAGGTAGTCCGGCCGCCGGCCCAGTTCGATCAAAGCCCGGGCAATGATATTGACGAAGCGCCAGGCGAACTCACGGAAGGCCGCAGAGTTACCCTCACCGCTGAGCTGCCCAGCAATGCGTGACGCCACTTCCGAAATGCGTCCAAAACGTCCCACCGCGTTGTAGCGCGCGGAGATCTCCGGCCAGCCCAGATGGAAAACATAGAATTCCTTCTCCCGACCAGCGCGTTTGGCTTCGACGTACATCCGTTTGAGCAAGTCGGCATCACCCTTCGGATCGAAGACGATGACCACCTCATGTTCGATGCGATGAATGTCCTGGGTGATGTACACCTCGGCGAGTCGCGTCTTGCCGACACGGGTAGTGCCCAGCACCAGGGTGTGCCCGACCCGCTCGCCCAGCGGTAGACTGACCTCCGTTTCGTCGGGCTCGACCCCATGCAACAGTGGCGAGCCACCGACCGGGGGCAAAGGGCGCAACGGATTGAAGGCACTGTCCCAGGCCGTGAGACGGGCCAGTGTCGAAAGCGGAAACGGTGCATGCTCCAGGCGCCGTTCGAGCCCACGGGCCAGGCGGTAGCTGAGTGGTTGATCGACATAGTGAGCGACCGCCGGATCCTGGGCCTCGACCAAGCGCTGGGTGTGCAGGCGGGCCCAGCGAAAACCGCGCCCCATGAACAGACGCTTACGACTGACCGGAATCTGGCGGCTGGTCAGTTCGTAGCGGGGCAGTCGGCGGATATTGCGCCGATAACGCAGCACCTCCCAGGCTTGTTGCAGGCGGATCAGGCCGAACAGGGCATAAGCCAGCGCGGCAATCAACCCGATGTCGGGTGACAGGGCCACAGCCCAGGGCGAGTATACGCAGAGCATCGCGGCCGCGATGCAGATCGCTACGGTGTACAGCTCCACCGCGGGCCGGAGCTTGGACTCCATCGCATGCTCGGCCATGACCTGGGCTCACTGTTCCAGTGAGGTGGCGGTGATCAAGATGGGATAGTGCTCGATCTGCAGGCGGGTGGCGATGTCGTTGCCGTTGACCGGCAGGATGGTGATGCCCGGAGCGGCTGCTCGAATCCGGGCCAAGGCTTCAGTAGAGGCCACTTCGACGGCGAGGCCGGCCGCACCCATTTCCTGCAGTTCAGCCGCGCGTTGACGCAGCCAAGTCAGCGACTGGGGATCGTCACCGACCAGGAAGAATGGATGCAAGCCAGGCATGTTCAAGGCGCGGGGCGTGACCGGGCCGGGGCTCAGCCGAGAACTGCTGACCGGCAATATCCAGTTCTCATTGGCAAACGTGGACAGGTCCGCATGCACAGCCCGGTCAGTCTGAACTCTGTTATTTATGGGCAGGACCGTGGTTTGTAAATAGGATTGGGTGCCGTCGCCAGCCGGATCCCTGACTACGGATGGTTTCGCCTGGGCGGCAGGTGCCAAGAACAGGATGAAATAACAGGTAAGGAATATTCGCGTCATGGCGGTGTGCCCTGTTTGAAGGAAACCATCAACCGTTCGAGTTGCCGGGAAAAGCCGGCGCGGTAACGCGCGGCCGGCGTCCCTCCTGCCGGGCGGTGATAGCGTCCGGCAGCTGACACCCAATCACCGGTGGCGGCGTGATGCTCCTGCAGCAGCGCGGCGGTCACGGCGAGATTTCGATAGGGGTCGAGGGCATCGCAGGGGCTGGAAAAACGTTGTCCGTGATAACCCAGATTGGTTTGCCCAAGACCGACATCGACCCGTTTGGCGTCATGTCGGGCGAGGGCCTGAAGCAAGGCTTGACAGGCTGCCGGGCGAGTGGCGAAGCGGTAGGGTGTTCCAGCGATGTTCAGGGTCCAAGGCCAGGGCAGCAGTCGACCCCGGACTCGGATACCACTCTCCTGCAGGGCAATCGCGAACAGCACCGTAGAAGGGATGTCGGCGTTATGCGCCGCCAGTTGGTAGGCAGGAGGCGGAAGTTCGTCAGCCTGGACTGCGAATATCGTCAGCATGAGCGCAAGAACACTCAGTCGAGGCGTTGCCATTGCCCATGCACCTGTTGGAGTGTGGCAGGCAATGGTCCCGGAGCCCCCAGGCTGAACCAGCGACCACGGTCATGGTTTAGGGTGATCTGCCGGCGTTGCACCTTGGCCGGATCAATGTCCGCTTGCCGAGCCCAGCTACGGACGCGTTCATCCTCGCCTTGGCTGCCCACCAAGTAGATATCGAACGTCGTGTCACTGATTTGCAAGCGTTGTGCTTCAGTGATGCATGCCGAACAGTGGTCCTCCACAAACAGGGCTGGGCGCGACGCGACCGATGAGCTGGTAGGGGACGAAGATGCCATGCCTTGGATCGGCAGCAGCCCGGGAAATAGTTTGGTCCAGGCCGCGGTGTAAGCGTTTTGGTAGGCCAATTCACGCTCGGCGCGTTTGGCTTCCAGCGCAACTTGTAATTCGGCATAGCGCTGGCGCGCTTGGTCGGTTTGAGCCTCGACTCCGAGTGCGGTCAACGGATCAAGGTTCGGGCTCCAGAAACCGCGCGGGCCGGCTTGGATCTGTTCGAAGCGTGTCCACTCCTGCTCCGTCAGCCCCCAGCTTGCCGCCTGTTCAGAGTGCGAGCGCCCTAGCGGAGCGGACTGTGTGTCCTGGATCCGTGACTGTGTCGTGACGGGGTTGCCAATCGCAACGCCCGTGATCAGTAGTGAAACGAGACAGACGACGGTGGGCAGTAGCGCTCTGTTCATGATCGCTTCTCAAGGGAGGTGCACGGTCTGGTCTGGATGAGCGTCCAACGCGAAGATGGCTGAGTTCGGCTCCAGTATTTTCAGGCGCCAAGCCCCTTGCTGCTCACCACTATGTAGCAGCCGGACATCCGTGAGCGAGCGACTGTCATGCGGTGCGACCGCCAAAAAACGCTCGCCGCCGCGGGACTCGATACTCAACACTGAGAACGGTGGCGAAAGCGGGGCGGGCTTGGGGCGAGCGGCTTTTTTCGGTTTGGTTGCGGAAGGCGTCGGCGGTGGGGGGATGGCTGGGCCCTGAGGTCCGGGAGTTGCCGCTCGACCTGTGCAAGGCGTGCGCGTAGCGCTGCCATATCTGCCGCGGTGGCGCGGGCTGCCAGACCATCGCGCAGTTCCTGTATCTCTTGCGCCCATTGATCCAGCATGGGATCGAGGGTATTGGCTTGCTGCTCACCGGAATCGACCATCTGCTTCAGGTCTTTCAGCGCGTACTGCAGTTTTTCCTGGGCGTCCTTGAGGGCGCTTGAATCACGTTGCAGGGTGTCCAGGGTTTGTCGGTATTGCGTGCCCGTGCTCTGCAGTTCTGTCATGCGCTGGTACTGGTTATACACACCACCGCTCAGCCCGGCGACCGCCAGGCAAAGGAGCCCGATGGTGAGGGTTTGAAACGTTAAGGCTTTCATGGCCGTGCCTCCGACTGATGGGGCGAGACGGGTGTGATCAGCGTGACGCCGACAGCCGTTTTCTGCTGTTCGAAGCAGACCGAACGGCTGACTTCATCGGTCGTGAGTTGCCAGGCCGGGCCAGCCAGCACTTGTAGCGCGCTGCGCAACGGTATCGGGCCGAGCCGGTAATGGGCTGCGGGCAGAGACCGGGTAAACAGCACCTTCACTGGCTCGGCGGCAGGGCAGAGCGAATAGCCCGAGCGCTGCAGCACGTAGTGCATCGCTTCCTGTACCGAAGGATTCAGGTTGGACGGGATGCTCACGTCAATGATTTGAGCGAGAAGATCGCGTTGTTCCGTGGTGGGCTCGGTGCTGACCAGCGTATAGCGGCCATAGCGCAGATCTCCCGGATGGCTTCTTTCGGCTGTGCCCGTCGAGAGCTGCGCCTGATTGGAGCCACTGTCGTTCTCTGGATGGGTCGGCATTGGGTTGGGGATTTGCGCGGTGCAGGCGCTCAACAAACCCAGCAGGCAGACAGGCGTGAAAAAACGCTCCATGGAAGAAACCTCATGTCAGATTCAGTACAGAACCTGACATGAGGTAAAGGAGCGATTCAGTGAGAAATTTGATTCAAGGTGGGTCGTGTTAACGCGCACGTTGCTATTCATCGAAAATGGCGAGCCCATCCAAAACGGTAGCGTCGGGGTCGAAGATCAACAAGCGCACATCCGCCAACGCCGCCAGATACAGTACGTTGACCAGGGCTTCCGATGTGCCGGCGTCGAGCTGCTCTTGCCTTAGCGATGAGTAAGGACGCCCCTCGATCTTCACCAGGTTATCGTCGGTCCAGGGCGTGCCGATCAGTTTACACCCGACGCCATTGCAGTCTGTCAGGGCAAAGGGTTCGAACAGCAGACCGGTTGGTCTAGATTCGAAATTGCCACCCCGGCTTTCCAATTGGCGTAATGCTTTTTCAGTGAGGTGTGCGGTACTGATCTCCCAGGCTCGACTGTAGTGTCCCGTTTCGAAGCTCATGCGATGAACCATGGCTTGGGCTTCTTCCAGAGAGTACAGGTCACCGACGTGATGGCGTTCGTTGAGCACTTCGCCAATCACGGCGTAGATCACTTGGCGCACCAGCCCGGTGGACGGGGAGCGTTCATCCAACTCATCCGCAATGGACTGGCCTTCGCTGATCAGAGCGAAATCGTCATTGAACAGGCAGGGGAACAGTTGCAGTTCATCGTCGGGCAGATGAGCCTGTGAGTCGTGCACGGGGCGAAAGCAGGGAGGGCAGTCGTTTTCGTAGGTGATCAGTAGCAGCCGTTCGATATGCAGGTTGTCGTACCCGCGAGCAAATGGATTTGAGGCCGTCAGCAGGGCTGGGGCTTGGTGTGAGGGGTTCATGAGGGTTCTCCAGAATGAAAACGAACAAGGCGCCCGAAGGCGCCTGTGAGGGTTAAAGCCAGCCATGTTCGGCCAGGGAGAGAGGACGACCTTCACCGACGATGAAGTGGTCCAGTACGCGCACTTCGATCAAGGCCAAGGCCTCCTTCAGCCGTGCGGTCAAGACGCGATCGGCCTGGCTGGGTTCCGTACACCCTGAGGGGTGGTTGTGAACAAAAATGGCGGCCGCAGCGTTATGCGCCAATGAGCGTTTAACGACCTGTCTGGGGTAGACGCTGGCGCCATCAATGCTGCCGTGAAAGAGGACTTCGAATGCCAGCACCCGGTGCCTGGCATCGAGAAAGATCACACCGAAGACTTCATGCTCTTGTGGCGCAAGGTGCAGTTTTAGGTATGAGGCCACAGTGTCAGGCGACGTCAGGTCAGGACCGCGGGCGAACAGCCGACGATCCAGAATATGCAGTGCTTCGTCGATCACCTGGTTTTCTTGGACGATACGATCAGCCTCGAAAGCCGAGGTCTCAATCAGTGTGAGTTGGGTGCTCATGGTGGTACCTCCGAAGGGAACAATCAGGGGTACACGCCCGAGGGGAGTGGTGTCCCCGAGGTGGATAAAGAGTCGCGTTTATTAGCCGATGACGCGCTGTTTACAGCCGAGTGAATCGGTGGCGTTGTCCGTGCAGGTGTGAGTCACAACCGTCGCAGGGCAATGGGGAGAAGGCTTTTATTCCCCGACCGGTTTCGGGATCGAAGTCGGCACTCATGGGCATTAAGCGAACCAGTCCAAGATGAATGCCGGCGATGCGTTTCTCGATTTCATCCGTCGTGTAGTAGAGCGATAACGTGCTGTAGTCCTCGTAAGCCGCAGCAAACAGGCAGTCGTCGCAAAGCCAGAAGGATTCCATGTTGACTCTCCTGTGCGGATTGAAGGAAAGGCGCTCGATTGAGCGCCTTGATGTAAAACATCGTGGATTGTTCAGGCGGACTGAACAGTACGCGTGGTGACACGGCGGGCCGTGCGGAGAGTGGGTGGAGATTCAGGTTCAATCCTGGACTCTGTTGGGTTGCCGGTATCTTCAGCTTCGGCATCAGCCGACGTTGGGGAGGACTCACTGTTTGGCGCTTGCTCAGCAGGTGCTGTTGCTTCCTGCCTGGCGGGCGCTTTGTACTCGAACGTGCCGTTGACCTTGATCCAGTCGATGAACAACAAACGACCTTTCAAACTGGCGCCCGGTTGACCTTGCTTAGCGCCTTTCTCGTAGAGAAACGGATCGATCCACAGGTCGCCGATACGAAACGACAGCAAGACCTTTTTCTCGGCTTTGACGGCGTCCATATAGAGACGAATCAAACGATCAGCTTCGCCTCCAGCGACCTTGCAGTCGAAGCGGGTGTACTCCACCGCATCGGTGACACCGTGCAGGGCGGCGATATCGCAGGCCATGAATGGCTGGCCGCGGCGGACTTGTACTTCACGAACACGGTTGAGGTAGCCGATTCCGACGGTGTGCAGGTTGAAGTAAGTGGTCGCTTCTTGGGAGTGGTTGGCGTGGGCCATGGTGGTTCTCCTGTTTCAAGGGAAAACGGCGACGCACAATCCCTGACGGGGAAGTGAGCCCCCGTCAGGGTGGGTAAGGTAAAGGCGAGCAATGAACAACTCGCCACCGGCAAGCCGATGACGATCAGAACGATGCGCCTTGAGGGAATAGCGGTGCAGCAGAGGAGCGTCTGCGGTGGTGATCCGCAGGCATGGGGTAGTGGGCATTCATCACCGCTGAAGCGGTAACCGCGCGAGCTTCCGAACGCTGATCGCACTTGGGTAAACCACCACGAACGCGGCGTAGCCTTGAAGGTTCAAGCTACCTGGGCTGGGCTGTCAACGACAGCGAACCAAGGCCTTTGTATAAGCCTGTCACAGGGGAGCGTCAAGACGCTGCAACCCGATTTTTTAAGGCCGGAATACGGTGGAAGTCACTGGAATTAAGAAAATGAAAAAAATGAAGAGGGGGCCTAGCGGGGTGCCAGGCGAGGAAGAGAAGAACCACCTTTGGCGGTCTTACGCAGTCGACAAGCGCCTCGCAACACTTGGTTGAACTGCGCCATGATTCGCCAACCGACCCTTGTCGTGGCCTGGGTCGGAACCTGCTGGCACGCATCCGCGCACAAAGGGTGCCCCATTTTTCCCCGGTGGGCTCCGGGACTGAATACGATCGCCGAAGCGGATGACCGCTGTTGCCGGGCAGAGGCAACAGTGGTCATCCGCCACTGTGATCAGGTCGAGCACAAGTGAGGAATGAAATTCCGCAGAAGAGAAGGCTCCGAACTCAAGGAGTTCGACCGAGCTACCCGGAGCAAATCGGTCTTGGGTCGCCGTTGGCGATGATCCTGAGGCACTACAGCAGAGAGGGTGGGACGAGGTCAAGGCAGAGAACGCATCGTTCCCATGGTGATCGTCCCATGGCAGATCATGAGCGACGCGTAGCTTTACTGATCGACACCGCGCCCTTGCAATCCGGATAGCGAGAGCATGACCAGAACGGCCCTGATTTTCCCTTTCGGCTGAGCATTGACGCGTTGCACTTGGGGCAGCCCGGACTCGTTTCGACCGCTATTGCCAAAGTGAGCGAGCGGCAGTGTGCGATCAACTGCGCAATCCAACTCGCCTGCTTGGCAACGAACACATCCAGGGTCAGGCGTCCGGCTTCGATTTCGTCCAGCGCCTGTTCCCAGATTGCGGTCATACCCGGATCTGCGACTGCGGCGGGTACCGCCTCAATCAAGGTATGGGCAGCGGCGGAGGCCATTAAGGCGCGTTTTTTCTTCAGCAAATAACCGCGATCAATCAACCCTTTGATGATGCCGGCTCGCGTGGCTTCGGTGCCGATACCGGTAGTGTCCCGAAGCTTCTGTTTCAGGCGTGGGTCGTTGACCAGCTTGGCCACATTTTTCATGGCCTTGATCAGATCGCCCTCAGTGAGTAGTTTAGGAGCGGCAGTGCGCAAGGACTTGAGTTCGACGTCGTCCACTACGCACTGAGTACCCTGTTGCAAGACTGGTAAGACTTGTGACTTGTGACTGGCGTCATCTTCTTCGGTGTTTTCGTAGAGCAAGCCTTTCCAGCCCTGGACCAGGATCTGTTTGCCAACGGCGGTCAATTGTTCTTCGCCACACTCCAATACGACCTGGGTTCGATCAAACTCATGATGCGGAAGAAATTGCGCGAGGTAGTGGCTACGGATCAGTTCGTAGACTTGGCGTTCTTGTTCGGACATCCGCGCCAGGTTCGCCGGTTCGGTGGTGGGGATGATGCCGTGGTGCGCGGTGACCTTGGCATCGTTCCACACGCGGGAGTGCAGTGATCGATCAAGTCTTCCGAATGCGGGCTGCAGCGCGGGATCCGTTTTGAGCAGGGCTTCGAATACCGCGGGTACCTCGTTGAACATACTCTCTGGCAAATAGCGGCAATCGCTGCGCGGGTAGGTGGTGGCTTTGTGAGTTTCGTACAGAGTTTGGGCGATGTTCAGAACTTCCTGGACGCCGAGACCCAACTTGCGCGAGCAGACTTCTTGCAGTGTGCTCAGGTCGAAGGGCAGGGGTGGCGCTTCCCGGGAATGCTCAGTCTGCAGCGAGAGGACTGTGGCGGCCTTACTGCAAGAGATCGCTTGGACCGTTTGACTGGCAAGCGCCTGCTGCAGGCAACGACCGGCCTCATCTCGTCCCGACCTGGGTGGTAACCACGACGCAATGAATGGTTGCCCCATGGAGGACAGGTGCACATCCACTTCCCAGTAGGGCACCGAGATGAAGCTGGCAATCGCACGATCTCGATCGACCACCAGACGTAAAGTGGGTGTCTGGACGCGTCCAACCGACAATATGCCGTCGTACCCCGCCCGACGACCGAGGAGAGTAAACAAACGACTGAGGTTCATGCCGATCAACCAGTCGGCGCGGCTGCGGGCGAGGGCTGAGTGATAGAGCGGCAAGGTCTCCTGTCCAGACTTCAGCGAGGACAGTGCTTTGCGAATCGAGGCCTCATTAAGTGCTGACAACCAGAGGCGCTGAACGGGGCCTTGATACTTGCAGAGCTCGAGTAACTCGCGGGCAATCATTTCACCTTCTCGATCGGCGTCGGTCGCGATGACGACAGCAGAGGCTTCACTGAGCAGGCGCTTGATGACTTTGAACTGCGCCGCAGTTTTGGGTTTGACCTCGACCTGCCACTGCGCGGGAATGATCGGCAGATGATCCAACGACCAGTGCTTGTACTGAGTGCCATAGGCTTCGGGTGGGGCCGTCTCCAGCAGATGGCCGATACACCAGGTGACGGTTGAATCGGTGCCGATTAGGCAACCCTCACCGCGCCGGGTGGCTCCGAGAACCTTGGCAATGTCTCTACCTTGGGAAGGTTTCTCGCAGAGGAAGATGCGCATAAAACTGCTCCGGATTGAGTTCGGAGCAGCGTTGTTGGAAACAGCAGTTGCGAGATATGAGAAACCTGACTTGCATGTCCCTCATGTTAGTCGGTGAAGGCAGTCTTGAGATCCGAGGCTGCTACCCCGTTTTAGCGTGGGCAACAGGGTGGGTCTTCACGAGCAGCGAGTAGTAATACTCCAGCGACTTCGCGCAAAGGCGCATTTTTTATGCCTAATGCTCGTCATTCCGGAGAGGGCGGCCCTCTGCGCTTTTTGGGCCTCGACGCAGATGAGCTGGCCTGTTCTTTATTTTGCCCGGCAGGTGTCGCAGATGACGCCGGTTCACTGGATCGTTCCCGCATGACCACACTGTGTACCCGATGAGGCAGGATGCCGACTCGACGGGCCTCGATCTTGAAGGTGACCCGCGCATTGTCTTCGCTGTCCTCCCACTCATCGCGCACGGTACGGCCTTCGACCAACACACGCATGCCTTTCTGGTACAGCGTGCTCCAGTGTTCAGCCTCGCGGTGCCAGAGCTCAACCGGCGCCCAATAGCCGCCTCGATCTTCATAGCTGCCGTCGCGCGGCACGGGGTTGTCGAAGTACACATTCAGCCGTAGCAAACGCCGTGGCTCGTCATTGCCTGATGGAAACTCCTGGAACTCTGGCGCACTGCCGATATTGCCTTCGCCGACAAAAAAAGTACTCATCCTGATACCTCCACTGCGGTTGTGAACTGGCGCAGCAGCCGTTCGGCGCTGTCCATTTTGATCGCACAGGTCGTGGCCTGGCGGTAGAGCGAATGCACCACGCTCATCTGCAGGTTCAGTGCAATGCGCTCGCATTCGAAACGGTGTAATCGCTCGCGCACGACCTGGGGCAGGGCGTTGTCGCAGATCTGGCGTTCCCAGACCGCAACCCCCATGCGGGCAAAATCACGGGTGCGCCAACGCAAAAAGGTGCTGCCCGCGCTGGTGTTCTGCAGCACCAATCGGATATCTAGCAGTGAAGAAGGAGGCTGTCCGGCCTGCTGCACCACAGCCTCCATCAGCCGACATAACTGCGCCTCAATTTCCCTCGCCACCTGCGCCAGGTGCTCCAACTCCCCCTTACCCTTAAAAGGTTTTAAAAGGCCTTTTAGGGAGGCTGCGTGTTCGAGCTGTCGATAGGCATCCGGTGTCAACGCGTCGAAGGGCATTGGGTGAGCCGAGGTCAGGGGATTCATGCTTCGTCCTCCGGCTCATCCACTGTCGCATACGGTTCTCCCGCGTCCTCTGCCAACGCGTCGACGTCATCCACTGGCACAGCACCACGGCGAATGATCGGCGGCGCGAACTGGGAGCGGCGATGCCCCTCCAGGATGTCAATCGGGGGCAAACCCATCTTCTCGATGGCCGCAATGGCCCGGGCGTTGTTCGCCGCCATGTCATCACGCGTGACGCCGGCATGCCGGTAGCGCTGTGCCTGACCAAACAGGCTTCGCAGTAGATGGGCGCCGTCGTCGATCCAAGCTTCCATATCGATGCGGCCGATCAGGGCGGTGTGATGGGCCAATAGGGTCCGGCGCACCAGGGTGTCGTAGTCGGTCAGCAGGTAGACCGCGAGAAAGCCCAACTGGCTGCCGATGTACAGCGGCAGGGTAACTGGGTGGATGTTGAGGTTATCGCCCATGTCGATCTGTGTCGGCAGATCCTGCCTGATCCGATCCAGCTGTTGGGTCAGTTCCAACATCCCAGCCTTGGCCTGTATGAGTTTTTCTTCGAGTTGCACGATGGCCCAGTCGGCATAGGGGTCGTCCTGGGCCGCGGTTTGTTTGATCAGGTTGGTGACACTGATGTAGCCCGCCATGCCCATGATCGAGTGGGCACCTTCACGTGCGGTCCGACCTTGCCAGATGCGGGCGGCGTGGTGAGTGTGCAGGGTCAGGGTGATACTGCTGCGCAATGAACCCAGGTTGAGTTGATAGTGATCGGCCACGGTGTTGTCCTCGCTGATGCTTGGACGGGAACGTTGCGACAGAGGAGGAGTAAGGGCAGCCAAAAAGCCGAATGCGGTCTGTTCAGTTTGGTTTTCGAGCGTTAGCAGACCTCAGTGGATTTGATGCCAGTGGCATCAAATCCACTGAGGTCTACATTCGTTGGAGGAGGGGCGTGTTGATTTTTCCCAAAGCTTTTCGTCAACGGGGCCGACATGCTCATGGATTGGAACTCCATGGATTTGATGCCACTGGCATCAAATCTACTGACGTCCAGAACCTTTGCCGCGCAGCTGGCGTAGCTCATTCAGGCACGCTTGGGCGAGGGCGGATGCGGGTTCGCCCGGTCGTCGAGATGGGCGCGAGGGGGGTGGTGTAGGCGGTGGGGTCGGTGCTGCAACGGGAGAGGATTCTGTCTGGCCTGCCCAAGGACGAAAGTCGCCTTTCAGTGCGCGCTGGATCAGGCCCATCAGATACGCCGCTGGCTTGCGGATTCCACCGGCCGCACAGCGTGCCCCCGCTTCGTTGAGCACCGCCTGCCGATCCGCTGGTTTGAGCTTGTTCAGCGCCACGGCGACGGCCTGATGCTCGCTTGGGCTCAGGTGCAGCGCAGCTGGCCAGTGCAGGTTATCCACCGCTGGGGTCGCGCGCGGTACTGTACAAATACTTTCTTTTAATACAGTACAGGCGGCGTTCGGATTCCGAACGGTGCCGGAAACACTGGCGTTCAGGCCCGGTTCGGAATCCGAACGAGGGCCTGCACGATTCCGAACGAGGGCATCTTCCCCCCGTTCGGAATCGTGTAACACGGCATCGGTTGACTGATCCAATTCTTGCTGCGTCCAGTGTTCGCCCCAGCTGTCGAGCCGTGTCGGTAGTCGACCCTGATCGATATCCGTGTCCTGGCGGATTTCTTCCATAATGTGCTGCGCGACAATACGCACAGCCTTGGTTGCGTGGCCGAGGGCATGTCCGACCAGCGCCAGGTAATCCTGATCCAGTTCCATGGCTTCGGCGGGGGTTAACGGCTCATCGTGCAGAACGTACAGCGAACCTTGAAGACGTCCGCTGAGCTGATCGCGTCCGCGACTTACCAAACTGAGCCAGCGTGTCAACCTGAGCATCGTCAACACCCGAGCAATGGTTTCACGGGAGGCTGATGCACCGTAGGGCACGCTCGACAGGTAAGGCTGCAAATCCTCATAGCGCGGCGTGACCACGCCCTGGCCTTGCAGCATGAGTCGAAACACCTGCCAGGCATTCCGTTCCAATGGCGTCAGTCGATTATCCAACAGCAGCCGACGTGGCACGACTTCGTGAGATTGGCCACTGAACAAAAAGCCAGCCTGTAGGGCCTGGTTGGAGGGTTGTTCAGTGGTGGGGCGTGCGGGCCAGCGTTCACTCAGCTGCTGGGTGCATTGCTGCAGGACACGTTGCCAGCGACTGGAAGGTGCAGGGTTCATGTTCCGTTGCTGTACTGGTCGATCTGCTGCCACACGATGGTCAAGCTGATCTGTTGCTCTTCGGCCAGCATCATCATGGCGTCGAGCTGATCCTCGGAACCGTCCTGAGCGCGTAGCTGGCACCATCGCTGCCAGAGCGCATGCTCCTGGGCTTCGCTCAAATGCTGAGGACGGCCCTTACGGGTTTCTATCTTGAGCAGACGCCGACGCAAGGCGGTTTCCGAATGCGCCAGGCCGAAGCACTGATACATGATGGTGCTGCTGGCGCCGAGCTTGAGCGCTCGGTTGATCAATCGCTCGTTCTGCTCGTCGCGTTCAGATTGTTCGATCAACCGATGCAGCACCGGTGAGTCAATCTTGACCTCAACCCAGGGTACAGTGGCATGGGCCAGGCGTGACAGCGTAGTGGGTGGTAAGGACTGCAACAGGTAGATGTCGTCCTCACCCAGTCCGAGTGCTTTGCAGCGCTGCAGGTTGCCCTGGCGCAACTCGTGTAGCACCTGGGTCAGCATGGCTTGGTTGAGCACATTGAAAGACAGATTCATAGCAGCTCCTTCGGTGAGTTGCCTTCCTGGTTAAGCGTTAAGTCGATCAGGCGGCGGGCCAGGCGGATCAGGCGATACAGTTTGATGAGCAGACTGTCGGGCAATCGCTCCAGTCCCACATCCATGGCGGGACGATCTGTCAGCGGAAGTTGATAGACCCCCAACAGCAGCTGCCCGAACAGGGCTGAAGGCAGTTGCTTGCGATCCTCCCAGTTCACTTCGTCTTGAGCACGCAGCAGGGCCAGGAGCAATAAGTGAACGCCGGCCGCGCGAGGCGCTGCAAGATCAACTCGCTCGATGTTCAGGGCGAAGCCCAAGCCAAGCTTCTGATCGATGATGCTCTCGGGATGTCCAGCATAGGCCGCCATTTCCCGCGCCAGTGTGGCAATGGCGGATCGCAGTTGTTCGGGGCTATCCAGTGCTGGTGCGACGGTCCAGATGTCGTCGATCGCATAGGTTTCGACCGAAGATGCCGCGTCGGTGGCGGTCTCGCGATCGATCTGTTCACGAATCTGTTGAACGCGTGATGGAAGACTGACCGCTGATACGACCTTCGTTTCTGGCGGTGTGAGCGGCTCTTCTAGCGTTGGTTCGGTATGGGGCCTAGTCTCAGTTGATTTGGGATGGAGCTCGGAGGAGGGAGGTCCTGCCGCGGCGACATCAACGCTCGGCAGATGGCTATTCTCTGAGGGTGTAGTCACGACGATGCCCGGCGTTGAGATGACTCGCTGGGTATCGCTCAGCTCCAGGGCCAAAATACGGTAGGACTGTCCGAGCAAGCGGCTCATGCGTTCGAGCAGTTCATCCTGGAGCTGCTCAAGATCGAATGACTCGGGTTCGGCATCAAAGTAACCCAGTGTATCGAACCAAAAATCGGCGAACGCAATGGGGGCGTTTGGATAGCGGTTCCAGGTTCGTTCAGCCTGGCTACGTAGACCGATCAGGCGCTCTATTTGAGGTTTGCCCAAACCGGCATACAGGGTTTGTGGAATGGCGGGCAATAAGTGTTCGAGGGTGTCCAGCATTCGGCTGATGTGCGACTGCGAAATCGGATAGCCTCCAGCGGCAAGATGTCCTGCCAACTCACGTTGCGAGAGCAGCGCTCCCTCTGCTTCGAGCATGGTTTTGAGCTTGGCTACCGCCAGAGCCCGTTCGATGAAGGTGAGCTGGCCGTGCAGATCGCTTTCGGCCAGATGGCCGAGTAGGGCGGTGATTTCATTGCTCCAAGGTCGGAACAGGCAATGAATGCGAAAGAAACGCTCGTCGCGGGTTTCCTGCCACAGCTCGCCGAGAATTGCCAAGCGTGTATTACCGCCGTTGCGGATGATGAAATAGGTTTCGCCCGGGCGGCGGGTAATCGGTGGGGGTTGATCCAGTCCGCGCTCACGGATCGACGCCTTGATGTCGTCGTACAGCGGATTACGGATGAAGCGCGGGTTGTGTTCGTAGGGCCGCAACTGCTCCAGCGTGACCAGCATGGGCGTGTCGATGAGTGGGTCGGACAGCCGCTCCAGCTCCGGGCCCCGAGGGAAGTGGTCCTGGTGCAGCTTGTCGGTGATCTGCTCCTGACTGAGCTTCTTCATCTGAACAACCTCAGTTAACGCCGGTTGCGCAAATGGTCACCGATCTCGAACTTGACGATCTCGGCAGTACCCGAACCTTCGAAATGCCGAGAGAGTTCTGCGAGGAACCAGCCCATAGCCGAGCGCCCACCCTGCAGGCGAAAGACCACGGTGCAGTACTCCTCACAAGGCGGGTGGTGTGGTTGAGTGGACGGTGGAACGATGATGGGAAGTTGATCCAACATCAGAAAACTCCTAGCCAAAAGGTTGGCCTCAAGGTCGATCAAACACAATGACGGGGTGAGAAGTGCCAGTTGGGTGACTTGTCTCATTGAACCTCCGCGCATCGGCTTACCGAAGAGATCGCTTTGTGCCAGTCCGGGAATAGCTCAATGGCCAGCGCTTGCATGGTTTCCATCGCGGATGGCGAGCGTCGTTCGCGTGACTGGCGCGTCTCGATTCGGTGGACCGGTAGGCCAAGGGAGGCGGCATTGAGATACGCCACTCGGTCTGGAACTACGGTGTCTAGAACTGAGATATTGGTAGTCCCAGCAAAGGTTTCGCGCAGGCCTCGGATGATCATCCGTGTGTCCACTCGAATGCTATTCACCTGGTTCAGTAGCAATCGCAAAGGGGGCGGTGGAATGCCCATGTGGCGGAAAGGTTCGAGTTCGCTGAGTAGCTTCAAGGTGCCACGCTGCAGTTCGCGGGCGGCGAGCATTTCCGGGGTGATGGGAGAGAGGGCAAGGTCGGAGGCCAGGATGGCCATCTCCAGCAGCACGCTACGCGCACCTTGGGTGTCGATCAAAAGCAGGTCGTAACGGGCGCGGAAGTTGTCGAGCAGATTGCGTAGGCGAAATCGCCCGTCAGGGGCGTGCAGCAGCAAGGTACTCAGTCGACCTTGATCGTCGTTGGAGACGATCAGATCGAGCCCTGCAATCACTGTCCTGGAAATAATCTGGGCAGGCATAGCTAGGTTGAGTGCGATGAACTCGTACGCACCGGCATCAGCCTTCTGGCTCAAGGCGTAATAGCTGGAGAGGGTGGGTTGGCTATCCAGATCCAGTAGCAGGACGCGTAGGCCTGCGTCAGCCAGTAGGCCGCCGAGATTGGCGGCTACTGTGGTTTTGCCCACCCCGCCTTTGGTGGAAACCACCGATACCACACGCATGGCATCAGGCCTGTTGGCCTAAGCGTTCAACGACCCACTGCTCGATTTCCAGCGAGTCCCAGCCGACTGCCCGCAATCCAATGCGTTTAGCCTGAGGGAATTTACCTTCCTTCATCAGGTTGTAGATGTGCGCGCGTTTGAAGCCGGTTTTTCGTTCCACCTCGTCACGTCGCATGATGTGGCGTTCAATGTTGTCTGCGCGCGTGGGCAGGTAGTGGGCCAATTGATCAGTCATGTGGAGCACTCCATAGCACTTGCTGGGGAGTTGCCATTCAAGAACAAGATGAGTAACTGAGCACCGAAAAATGCGATAGTGGCTCCCGCAGATTTCGGTATCTATTCAAAATCATCGATGCATCGCTTGGCCGCTGCAAATTTTTCCTCAAGAGTACGCTGGCTGAAACCTGGCTTATTACGATTGTGTGCAATCAGCGCACTGATGATCGAAGCTTGACTTGTCAATGTGGAATAAGATCTGCCTCCTGGGGATTTCCCAAGCATAAGCTTCAAAAGCGCTCCGATCAGACGCAGATAGTTTTTTTGGCTTCGTTCGGAGGGCTTGCCTCGCACGCAAAGTTCTGAAGTAAGAGCAATATTCTTTTCGCGAAGGGAGTCTCGTTCTTCCTGAAGTTCAAGAAGTAAGGACTGAGTGCGAGCTTGCTTGATCTTGTATATTTCGATCTCTGTCAATAAAAGATTGTACGTGTCAGAAGTTTCAGGTAGTACAGATTTTCTTTCCAAGTCATTAAATAAAAAGGCTGGTTTTTCACCCGAAAAAAATTGAGTGAACCAGTTTTTTAGGTCAGTATGTCGGATAGTCAGTAAGGCAGGTTCGACGTGTTCGCTAGGTGACACAGTGACTCCCAGACAACCGTACGGCAGTTCCTGATGACGGATGGCATCCCATAGAATTTCGAGCTTTTGTTGAATGCAGGGATAAGAATGAGTATATCCTCGCTGCAGTAGTAAGTGATCGGCTTCGCTGACTATCTGCGCCTCTAGATGTAATAACTCGCACCAGCGGATGGCAACTTCGATTGGGCGATAGAAAGTTTTTGAGTGTGGCAATTTGAGGGATTTATTATCCATTTGAATATCCTTCTTCACTCAAAAATACGAACGTCACCAGCCATATGAATTTGGTTACGCTGACCGGGCGGCGTTAAGCAAATGGCGCCGCATGACCTACGGTTAGGCTACCGACCAAGGAAGCAGCGGGAACAGGTCGTACGGTTCCATCAACGGATGGACGGTATGGTTTCGCACTATGTCCCACCCTAATGGCGCATTCATTCTTAACACTACCGAAGATGAGGATTCACTCCCAAGGTAGATTAAGGGGCGCCAGACAAGCTTTGGGACCTAGGCTTTGCGCTATCTTCAAGGTTGGCATGGGGCTATTACCGCGCCTGTCTGTGGCGATCTACTGATGGTTGCCATCACACCGTTCCTCTCTCGTTGGCACATGCGTACATAATTTCGTTGCCGCCCCGAGTGAAACCACTGTGGCGCGCGCTTGCCTCAACCGCGACGAGGTTTTGCAATGGTGGCATGGGAGTGATATGCATAATTCACTAGGCCGGAGATATTGCGGTCTGAATGGCACTCATCCGTGTATCTCCCATTGCACGAGATGCTCCAGTGGCGTGGCGCTACCTTATTAGCTAGCGCCAATCAGCCTTCTGTGACGGTCACTCGACGCTTAGATCTCTGGGGATCGCCCAAGGCCATCTATAACTTAAGCTAGAGCATTTGGCCTGCGATGTCCCGGCCCACACCTGATGCTCTAGTCGATTATGTAGCTAGAGATTTTAGCCAAGCAGGATAAGCTCCTTGAGTATGTCCTTTGGAAGCGGCCTCAACACAACCAGCTAGGCTCGCGAAGTGGACGGGGCGACCGACGAGACCTGGAGCGTAATGCGCAAATTTCGCCGAGTTGGTCATGACGTTTTTGGCAGCCGGCGGGATCACTGGCTCGCCTAGCATGCACCAGCAAGTGTCATTCACGATTTGGCCGCCAAACCGCTCGATCTCCGCGATATAGCCGTTTTGTATCGCCTGCTCGTAAATAGCACGTCCACATGTGATGACCATTGCTGTATCAGGAGCTTTGACTAAACCCTTGCAGAGCTCCGCCAGAGTCTTGAATTCCGTCAGCGAAAAATGTGGATTACCCAGCGTTACGATATCGACGCGCGATTCACTGGCACTGTTCAGACTGTTCCAATTTTGAAGCAAGTCGACTGGGGCAATGGTCATCTCTTCTAAGCCGAAGTCCAAAAACTCGGATTTATCAACATCCAGTGCTTCTGGCGTAACACCCGCGATGTGAAATAGCGGGGCCCCTGATGTGGTTCCGAATGCTGCCGAGAAAGCCTTCAGGTTGTCTAGGGTTGGAGCAGCGCTCTCTAGCCCAAACACAAGCGGAATACGCTTCCCGGCCAACAATCCGACGTGATACCCGAGCAGAGGATAAAACGCATCGTCTAGCTCATTAGGCAATGCCACGTGGATTTTCAACTGAGGCTTCCGGTGTTCGTTTAGGTGGCATCCGGAAAGGGGCGCTCGCCCAGTGATGGCGATGCAGATATCTAGGTAATCGGGGTACTTCAATGTTCGGGCCGCAAGAACACTGTTCGCATACACGACCGCGTTAGACTCTGCCCAGACGATTTGCTCACCTGCCTTAGGCGCCGACTCCAGCAGGTAGGGCGCGCACGTGTAACTCATCCGTGCTCCCATTGCCATATAGGCACTTCCCACAGCGCTGGCAGGCTCGCCGAATGCTGGATCTACACCGAGAGTCTTCCACCGGCGCTGATCAACTGAAATTGAGTTGAGCGTCGTAGGAACAACAACCTTGGCACCCCACTCGACAAACTGCTCAGCGAATTTAAGGCTCGCTGGCCCGGTGTAAATGCATCCATCAATATGTGCCTGGGTGACGTTGATAAGCTCACTGGCACCTTGTAAATCGGCCATCTTCAAAACGACTTGCATAGCAACCTGGGCAGCTTTGCCTTGATCGCCTGCTAGCATTTTTCGATCTTCATCCGAAAGAACGATTGGGTACGCAGAAAAGTCGAGCGTGCCGTTGGGCTTGCTCGGTGCAAAATCATCTTGGGGAAGGCTACTCAGTGGCCTTACGGACTCGTCGCTGACACGTGCATAGGAGCTACCACGAAGGGATTCAAACGCCTCCTTACCGATGCTGATGACAGGTATTGAGCGCTCGTAGATCATCTCCGCCAGCAACACTCCGAGTGTAAGGATCTCATCCACTTCCGCTAGGATAAGCGCTGCAGGCGCATGGCCAGAACTGATGAGCTCCATCATCACACTGCTTCCAGTGCAAGAGCCCCGGCCAGAAGGAATCGCCAAGACACGACCTGCTAAGTTCTTCCCGGCTAGCGGATGATGCTGGTCGATTACGTCACCTGTGAGTGAATTCACTCCTCCCCAGAAGCTGAGTCCTACGTCAGCGAAAAGCAGTTCGCCCTGTGCAGAGCCGCCAACCAAGCTGCGGCCTGGGAGAATTTTATCCTCGTTCGTCATCAGTAACCTCGGCACTCAACGTTATCTTCGGCGCCCAATAGGACGCCGAAGGCCGCCATTTAGCTGTTTTTAGAGTTGACCGGCTGCACAGTGAAGGAGCGCTTCATCTTGTAGAGCGTACCCTCGCCCAGCCACTTATCAAAAATTGCCTGCATTTCACCAGAGCTCTCCATATCTCGAAGCGCTTTGTTGACCGAATCAAGCAAGGCTGGCTCGCCCTTCTTCACACCGATACTCCAGAACTCGTTACCGATAGGCGGGCTCAACACAGCGTATTTGCTAGCGTCAGCGCCAAGTCGGCTGATGAGCTTCTGAGTCGCTTCCTCGGAGGTACTGAATGCTTCTACCTTACCTTGGACGAGAACAGTGAAGGCGGTAGAAATATCGTCATAACCGACAGGCTTGGCTGTAGGCAGCTTTTCACGGATGAATGGTTCGCTGATCGTGCCTTTTACAAAACTCACACGCTTGTCAGCAATATCTGCAGCTTTTGTATAACCGCGCGAGGACTTGACCGCAAGGACATTGTTGCTGGTGTAATAGGAGTCGGAATAGTCAATTTGGGCGGCACGCTGCGGAGTGTATGCCAAGCCTGCAGCCAAGATATCCATGTGACCTTGTTGCAGTTCTGGAATTCGAGCGGAATCAGCAACTGGCTTAATTTCGACTTGGACACCTAGCCGCTTACCGATGCCATTGCAGACATCAACGTCATAGCCTGAAATTTTTCTGGTTGCCATGTCGGTGTAGCCGAATGGCTCGAAGATATCCAACACGCCACAGACCAAATGATCTTTGGTCTTGATGTCTGCCAGTTGATCAGCATGAACGAGTGAAGCGGCCAGGAAAGCGCACGATGCTACTGCAGTTACAACACTTTTATTTATAAGTTTCATGTTTGTACCCGGTTGTGTGTGTTGGTTGTTTTGAAAACCTACCTCGGCGAGTCGAGTAAATTCGTAAAGCAAATTGAACTGCCTCGCTCAAAGCTTGAGACGACTTTCACAATCCTTTGCATGGCGCCAAGAAGGCGCCAGCCGTTGCCATCCAAGCAGCGGCCACACCGGTCGTGGACATGATAAGCGCTACGAGTATTGTCAGTAGCTTGCCAATGGTCGTCAGCTCACTTGGTCTAAGTGGTCTGAAAACCAATCCACATTAAGCTCATCGTATGCACAGAGACAGTTTATTTCAACCAATTTTACGATTTTTCAGCAAAATTGACCGAGAGCATGACCAGTGTCGCTCAGTGGAGTGCGGAAATCGGACAGATTCCTGACCACTCATCAAAAAGACCTAACCCTTTTCAGGCGCCAAGGATCCACACCACGGTCACGTTGACGCTGAAGCGATGGCGTGACCAGACCCTATAAAAAGACCTGACCCGATAACCCCACCGATGGAGAGCATCGGGACATGTCTATTTTTCAATCCGTTCGAAAGCGCTGAGTTGTGATTTTCCATATCGCCAAGAGCACGCTCTTTCTTAGACAAACTTGAAGCGTTCGTATTGTTATATACCTCTAAAAATGGCATCGGCATTCACGCAAATTTGCACGCATGAACACCGAGCCATGAGGAAAAATATTTAGAGATCTCGCATTAGTGGCCCAACTTTAGGCCAGTCATCCAATGGTCATGAGATTAGCGTTACCACCCGCAGCAGCCGTGTTAACACTCAAAGCGTGCTCTACCAAAAGCCGCTCCAGCGGAATATCGGTTTCACCACTGCTTAAGCCATTAACGCCAATAATGGCCCCCTTACGGCGAGATGCTTGACGACTAACTTCCGCTAACTGATCTGAGTCGCCGTGATGCAAAATCGCGTCGAATTGGGCATCAGCATGCAGCCAATCATTAACAATTTTAATTCGATTCCGTACAGGCTTGGGTAGGTTTGAAATGAGCCCTTCAGACCAGATCGGAAGTACGACCAGACTACCCACACTTAATACAGCTCCGATCTGAATCAGTAGATCATCCTTGCTCTCGGCCAAGCAAAGTACGCGCTCTCGCGGTAGCAAGGTGTAGGTATTCCGCTCACCAGTGGGGCCAACAAGAAGGTGAGTACGGAAGCTTGGGGAGTGCTTCACAAAACTAGATAGAGCTGTAATTAAGCTTGATCCCTGGTTTGATGCCCAATTGACATATGCCTCCAGCGCTTGCTCAACATCAGCCGGGCGTGCCACTGCTTCAGATTCGAGAGTAGCCAACTGATTAGCAATGGCATCATCAGGACGACTTGAGAGCAAACGATAGAGATACAGCGGGCCACCAGCCTTAGGCCCGGTTCCCGACAGCCCTTCCCCGCCAAAAGGTTGTACCCCCACGACGGCGCCGACGATGTTTCGGTTCACGTACAGGTTGCCAACGTTGGCCGAGCCAACCACTTGGCTGATCGTCTCATCAATCCGGGTATGAACACCGAGAGTTAAACCATACCCTGATGCATTGATCTGCTGCAGAAGCTCTGATAGATCAGCTCGCTTGTATCGCACCAGATGAAGTACCGGGCCAAATATTTCTTGTTTCAGCTCGTCGAAGCTTTTCAGCTCGATGAGCGTGGGCACTACGAAAGTACCATTGGCTACATCCTCATGCTGAAAGCGTGCTGCCTGGAAGACAGTTCGCCCAAGTTGACGCATTTCGTGGATATGCCGGTCAATGATGCCCTTGGCATCTTCATCAATAACGGGCCCTATGTCAGTCTCGATGTATTCAGGCGAACCCAAGCGATATTCAGCCATCGCTCCTTTGAGCATCTGAACAATACGGTCAGCCGCGTCCTCTTGCACACAGAGAACACGTAGGGCAGAGCATCGCTGACCTGCGCTATCGAAGGCGGAGCTGATGACGTCAACGACCACCTGCTCAACCAGCGCAGAGGAATCAACGATCATTGCGTTCATGCCTCCCGTTTCTGCGATCAGCGGAACGCTTCGACCTTGGGAATCCAGCCGGCCCGCGATATTACGCTGCAGGATTCCGGCGACTTCGGTAGAGCCAGTAAACATCACTCCACGAACACGTTCGTCGCCGACCAATGCTGCACCGACAATTTCACCGCGCCCAGGCAAAAGCTGCAAAACACCCGGTGGTACACCGGCGCTCAAAAGGATGCGTACCCCTTCCGCAGCAATAAGCGGCGTCTGCTCAGCGGGCTTGGCCAATACTGTATTGCCCGCTGCCAATGCAGCAGCAATCTGACCGGCAAAGATCGCGAGAGGGAAGTTCCAAGGGCTGATGCACACTACTGCGCCCAATGGCCGATGCGTGTCGCTGCCGAATGCGCGAGCCTGTTCCGCGTAGTAACGCAAGAAATCGACCGCTTCACGCACTTCAGCAATGGCGTTCGAAAAAGTCTTACCTGACTCACGCACCAACAGCCCCATCAGTGACTGCATCTCGCGCTCCATGAGGTCGGCGGCCCGTTCAAGGATTGCTGCCCGCTCGCCCGCAGAGGTCGACTGCCAGATCTGAGCGCTCGCTTGGGCAGCATTCAGAGCACGATGGACATCCTGGATTCCAGCTTCGCTCACCTGTCCAACTACATCTCTGTGGTCTGCGGGATTTAGAACCGGAACCGGAGAAGCACATTGAGGCTCTTCGCCACCAATGATAGGCATAGCTTTGTAGGCCTGGTGGGAGCTCGAAAGAAGGGCCGAGGACAAAGAGGCCAAACGTTGCTCATTGGAAAGATCCAAGCCATATGAGTTAAGCCGAGCATCCCCATAAAGGTCACGTGGCAGCGGGATGCGAGGATGAGGCTTGCCCACTTCGCCTTCTTTAGCAGCGAGTTTTTCAACCTGACTAACCGGGTCTTCGACCAAATCTTTCAAGGCAATGGTTTGGTCAGCGATACGGTTGACGAAAGAGGTGTTTGCCCCATTCTCAAGCAAACGCCGCACGAGGTATGCCAGTAAAGTTTCGTGACTACCTACAGGAGCGTAAATACGGCAAGGTCGGTTGAATTTGCCATCTGAAAGCTTGCCAACGACCTGATCATAGAGGGGCTCGCCCATACCATGCAGGCACTGAAATTCGTACTGACCGGTGTAGTAGTTTTGGCCTGCAATCTGATAAATCGCAGACAGCGAGTGTGCATTGTGCGTGGCGAATTGTGGGTAGATATATTGAGGCGCAGCCAGGAGCTTACGAGCACAGGCGATGTAGGAAAGATCGGTGTAAGGCTTGCGAGTGTAGACCGGGTAGCCTTCAAGGCCGTTGATCTGTGCGATCTTGATTTCGCTGTCCCAATAGGCTCCTTTTACCAGTCGAATCATCAACCGGTGGCGGCTGCGTTTAGCGAGATCGATTACGAAATCGATCACATAAGGGCAGCGCTTTTGATAGGCCTGGATAACAAACCCGATACCGTTCCAGCCATCTAGAGAAGGATCGAAGCAGAGACGCTCCAAAAGCTCGAGAGATATTTCGAGACGATCAGCTTCCTCAGCATCGATGTTGATACCGATGTCGTACTGCTTCGCAAGCTGAGCCAACCCCAACAATGTTGGATACAGCTCACCCATTACACGAACGTATTGGGCACGATTGTAGCGAGGGTGGAGCGCCGATAGCTTGATCGAAATGCCCGGCCCTTCATAAATTCCACGTCCTTGAGAAGCCTTACCGATTGCATGAATGGCTTGCTCATAGGAGGCCAGGTATCGACGAGCATCTTCATCGGTCAGTGCCGCTTCGCCAAGCATGTCGTAGGAATAACGGAACCCCTGATTCTCCATTTTTACAGAGTTGGCCAGCGCTTGGCCGATGGTCTCTCCAGTCACGAACTGCTCGCCCATTAAACGCATCGCCATGTCGACGGCTTTGCGGATCAACGGCTCACCGCTTTTACCAATGACGCGGTTGAGATTAGAGGTCATACCCGACTCGTTGTGGGTACTAACCAGCTTGCCAGTAATCAGCAGCCCCCAAGAGGCGGCATTGACGAACATTGAAGGGCTTTGGCCCAGATGCTGGCTCCAATTGCCGTTACTGATCTTGTCTCGTATCAGTGCATCACGTGTGGCCTTGTCCGGAATGCGTAGTAACGCCTCGGCCAAGCACATCAAAGCCACCCCCTCCTGAGAAGAAAGGGAAAACTCTTGCAGCAGACCTTGAACCAAGCCTTGACGCCCACTACCGCTCTTTTGATTGCGAAGCTTCTCAGCAATACCTAAAGCCATTTTTGTCGCCGCTGCGGCCTGAGCTTCGCTCAAACGAGCCTGCTCCAACATCATCGGAACCGCTTCATTTTCAGGGCGACGATACGCTGAGGTTATGGCTGCACTCATGACGGTTTGAGGCAGGATGCTTTCTGCGAACTCCAGAAAGACATGCTCTGCAACTTCTGGAATCGCCTCCAGGATCTGTTGCTCGCTCAGAGCTTGATCTGCGAGATTAACCAGATGCCCAATACCTGCACCCTGCTCAGAGCGCTCGATGAAACCTAGGACAAGCTGCTTAATGACCCAGTGAGGCGTCCGCTCGATCATCTGAGCAGCATTTTTCAGGCGGTCACGGTGATCGGAGCTCAGTTTGACTCCAACGGTTGTTGTGCTCATATCTGATTACCTGCGCTCTAGCGAACGCTGAAGTGGAAGTTACGACAATGAAAATGATCGTTAGCAAAGCTTCTCGGCAGCAGGCTCATAGAGCTGCCCAGCGCGCGCCCAGTCTTGGCCGCCTACCTCGATGAACAGCACATCAACCAGTTCCTGAGGACAGCCGAGAACATCCGCAGCAAGGCGAGTGACTTCTCGGGCGAATTGGGCTTTTTGCTGCTGCGTACGGCCAGGAAGCATTTCTACGCGGACGATTGGCATTGAAGCCTCCAATACTCAGAGCATGGAACGAGCTGCGGCAGTTGGTACCTGAAAGAGAAGCGTTGGAGGCTAATTAGGGGCGATACAAACTGTGTATGGAGGACGCCTATGGATCCAGCTTCACTGGAACCTATGCGTTCGACGTGCTGGACTGAAGCCCTCCAGGGATGGTGCGGAGAACGTCGATGGCCGATCTTGTTTTGAGTCATTTGGATACCCACCAAGCACCAGGAAAAGCACCTGGTAATCTGCAGAACCAAAAATTTACTCGGTCGCTTCTGAGGCAACCGCACGTAAAAAAGCGCAACTGGTCATGAAATCGCCCAGATAGTGGTTATGCTAAGCCCACTTTTAGCGGGTTGCAATAGGTATAACCTGATATTCACTGCCATTTGGACAGAAAAAAATACCATTCATCGAGAGAATGATTCAGATTGGTTACCAAGAGGCCGCTCATGCGCATGTACGGGAAATCTGGGCAGCAGCTGACAAAATTGAAGAGTGGTAATATTTCGGCCAAACGCCTGTTTTAACTTCGAGCTCCAGAAGCGCCGGACTTACAGACCGGGCGGTATCGAACACCTTTAAAGGCCGCCGAGGCTACGAGATACGTCCATGCAAGCAGATTTTCGTCCGAAGCAGATCTATGAACAGGTTGCCGACCAAATTAGAGCCGGCATCGAAGGTGGCCTCTATGCTCGCGGCTCTCGCCTTCCCTCCGAGCGAGACCTGGCCCAAATACTCAGAGTTAGTAGACCTGCAGTGCGCGAAGCTATAGGTTCATTACAGAACGAAGGCATGGTTCTCACTAAGCACGGTTCAGGAACCTATGTTGCCGAGACAATTGTCCCAGCATCGCGAGATACAGTATTGAGCACCGAGGATGCCATTGCGGAGGCTGACTTCAGCCCCGTCAGCACCCTAGAAGTTCGCATGCTCATTGAACCTGTAATTGCTCGGCTCGCCGCACGACGAGCCCAACGAGATGAGCTTGCCGAGCGTTATCTCGATCAGATGTCAAATGTTAAGGACATCACTGACCCCGCCCAGCAAGCCATGTGGAGCGAGTGTGACCGGCTATTTCATCGCCAACTGGCAAAAATGACTGGCGACATCCTGATCTCAAAAATTGCAGAAGAGGTCAACAAGACCATGGCCCAGCCATTGTGGAATCGTCTGCGGGACGATGGAATCTACGATCCAGAGCGAATTCAACTGTACGCGGCGGAACATCGATTGATCTACGAGGCAATCGTGACAGGTGACGAAGAGGCAGCAGCTTTCTACGTCGAAGGTCACCTCAAGCGCGTTCATCGGGATATCACAAACGCAGATTAGGTCAGGCAAGAGGCCCTACTGCCTGAGCTCCTAAGCGAGCCAGAAATCCGGTTTTTTTGCAGATCGCGATCAGCAATCAAACCCGTTAATGCAGCCCTACCGGAAAGATCAGAATGACCGGGATATCACCAACGATGATTTCCCGGGCATAAGAACAGTGTTCAAACATCAGCACTTGGCGAATATCAACAGCCTTTCCCAATTACCATATACGACACTCAACAATGGTTTTGCCAGGAATACGTGGCAACCCTGAAATCACCTTGCAGTATGGTTGGCCACCAGTGCGAACACCTACAGTGTTTTTGGAAAAAGTGATTTCAGGAGTTCGATAATCACTTTTCTGTAAGGGCCGCCAGCGCCACTCGCGATGCAGCCAAATCCCAGGCGGCTGTACCAACGCTCTTGAACACAACAGGCCTCGAAACGTCGATACCGTTTTTCAGAGCGTCAGCTAGCGAACCAACCTGAGTCCAATCGACACCTGCACGCAGAAGATCACCCGCCTCATGTTGAGCCCCAACAGGCTCATCGGCATAAATA
This sequence comes from Pseudomonas sp. Van50, assembly GCF_055390755.1. Lineage (NCBI taxonomy): Bacteria > Pseudomonadati > Pseudomonadota > Gammaproteobacteria > Pseudomonadales > Pseudomonadaceae > Pseudomonas > Pseudomonas sp. Van50. The sequence continues at coordinate 1,044,243 of NZ_AP024343.1, forward strand.
GTGCTGCTGTCCAAAGTCACTTTTCCGATTTCAGCCATTTCCGGCTTGAAGGCACCAACACCGATCACGAGGCGGCCAGCCTTGGCCAACTCGTCATAAACAGGTTCGGTACTGGTGGTGACAGTGATCACTACATCGACATCTGGCACGCTGCTACCCAGAGGCTCGAGATGGGCATGGAGCTCACGGTTGCGGTCACAGAACTCTGTTGCCATCTCCAGATCCAAGCCTCGAACGAAAATCTTCGCTTCAGGATAAAGAGCATTAATGGCCTGGACGTGATAGCGCGATTGAGCGCCGGTACCGAACAGCAGGATTTGCTTTGGAGCCTCTTTTTGGAAGGTGCGAATCGCAAGGAGGGTTACCGCAGCAGTACGGCGCCCTGTTACTTCCGGGCCATCCAACAGACAGGTTATCTTGCCTGTGACGGCATCGCAGACAGTCACTGTACCGTTGATGGTTGGTAGTTTTCGCTGGACGTTACCTGGCTGGACGTTAACCAGCTTATGAATACCAATGTCATTAGCAGTTGCGGGCATGCTGAGCAGAACGCCGCCATTTCCCAGCGGAACCACCATACGCTCAGGACTTAGAATCGCCCCCTGATCCAACTCCTTAGCTGCAGTCGCGATTGCATCAACAAGCTTGCTGAAATCCAGCAACGCCGCAGTCTGGGCCTGATCACAAACGATGATCGGAGCATTGGTTTCAGCCACGTTGGTGGTTGATGGATTACTCATTTGTTGACTCCTTGGTAAAATCAGTGGCGACGGATGTCGGAGAGAAATTGCTGGGCACGTGGATGCTTTGGCGAAGCGAAGAACTCTTCAGGTGGAGCTACTTCGAGTAGGCATCCCTGATCCATGAACCAGACGATGTCCGAAACTTCGCGAGCAAAATTCATCTCGTGAGTCACGCACACCATGGTCATACCTTCGGCAGCAAGAGCCTTCATCACAGACAGCACCTCTCCCACCATCTCGGGATCTAACGCGCTAGTCGGCTCATCAAACAGCATCACAGGTGGATTCATTGCCAACGCGCGAGCAATCGCAACTCGTTGTTGTTGACCGCCGGAGAGCTGGTTTGGATACGCTTGCGCTTTGTGGCCAAGACCAACCTTTTCGAGGAGGCTCATGGCCAAATCGCGAGTCTCGGCCTGCTTAGATTTGCTGACCCACAAAGGGCCGCACGTTACGTTTTCAAGCACCGACAGATGAGGGAACAGGTTGAACTGCTGAAACACAAAGCCAATATGGCTGCGCATCTTATTCACATCGACGTGCTTACCCTGAACATCCTGCCCGTTCACATGAATCGTTCCCGAGCCTATTTCCTCAAGGCGGTTCATCGTGCGAATCAACGTCGACTTCCCAGAGCCAGAGGGCCCACACAGGACAACCACTTCGCCCTTTTTTACCTCTGCACTTACGTCAGTTAGGACGTGATGCTCTCCATACCATTTGTTTACATCACGCAATGAGATTATGGAGTCGGACTTAGGCGCCACAGCGCTATTACTTTTAATAGTCATGGTGATCAATGTCCCGTAACTGGTGCATTTTGTGCGTTTGGGGGAATCTGGGCGACGGTGCGCGTATAGCGACGCTCTAAGCGAGCTTCGAGCAAGCGTGCCGCCTGAGTCAGGGCAAAGCAGATGACGAAGTAGGCTAGCGATAGCACCAGGAACACACTGAACGGTTCAGTGATAACAGAACTGTTCACTTGGTTGGCCGCGTAGGTCAGCTCGTTCACGCCAATTACGTAGCCAAGGGATGTGTCCTTGATGGTTGTCACGAATTGGCCAACCATGCTTGGGAGCATATTGATGAGTGCTTGGGGGAGGACGATCTTACGAGTCCGTGTCCAGTAACCCATACCCAATGCAGCCGCTGCCTCAGTCTGCCCTTTTGGGAGAGACTCGATCCCAGCCCTGACGATCTCAGCCAGATACACGGATTGAAAAATCACCAACGTGACAGCCATGGTGGTAAATCCCGCCACGGGACGACCCACGATAAGCGGCACAATGAAGTAGGCACCGAAGATCAGCATTACCAGTGGGATGCTGCGCAACAGATAGCGGATCGCCGTTGCTGGATAACGAATGCATTTGAATGGACTCAACTGAGCCAGAGCCAGTAGCACACTCAGAGGGAAGGCGAGACCAATACCGATGATGGACAACAGTACGGTTGCCGCGATACCGCCCAGAGGGCCATTAGGGTAAGAGCCAATGAGAAACAGCAACCAATACTCATGAATAATGTCGATCATGATTAGCGCCCCTTAATCCGTACTCGCTGCCCAATCCAGCCGCCGATGAACAGCAAGGTGAGCGCGACCACGACATACATCGCTGTACTGATGCCGTAAGTTTCAAAAATTCTGAATGTGCCGCTAGCCACCTCTTTCGTGGCGTAAGTCAGCTCCATTACACCGATAACCATCGCCAGGCTTGTGGTCTTCACAAGCATTACTGTGTTGCTCAGTAGCGGCGGAATCGCGACCCGCAAAGCTTGAGGCAGGATGACTCGACGCATTGTGCCGGCGTAGCTCAATCCGATAGCACGCGCAGCTTCTTGCTGCCCCTTCGGAATACTTCGTAAGCCACTTCGAATGTCTTCCGCGAAGTAGGCACCGTAATAGAGGCCAATAGCGATTGCTGCAAAGACAAATTCACCGTGATACTCATTCACGATCTCCTGAAGACTCTCAGGAAGAATGCTGCTTACACCGAAATACCACAGAAAAATATGTACCAGAGGCGGAACATTTCGCTGGTATTCAACGAAAGCAAGCACACACCATTCGATGACTTTGATCTTGGTCATCCGCACGAGCGTCAGAAATAATCCAACAGCAAACGATAAGATCCAGCTGCATACCGACAAAACCAGAGTGATCGCCAGGCCTTCGAGGAGCACGCCCCCGTATTCGCTTAGGAATGACATGGTCGCCCCCCAGTGCGACGGCCTTTGGGCTGATCGCAATCCGGATACACCTCTATCCTTACATAAGGGCATGGGTAGCCTGCCCAGCCCATTCCATGAGCTTCAGTATCAATTTCGGAGGCTAAACGCCGTATCGCATTGAGCACATTGATGTACAGCTTCTTCTTTTTATTCATCTCTACTCTCCTGCCTGCCCCTGCGGGGCTTAACTGGTCAATTGACTGAACCACTGATGGCTCACCTGTGATATCCACAAGCCACAACCGTGCCAAAACGTCAGGACTGGTCGTGAATCAACCCAGTTACTGGTCAATAATATGCCCGCTTTTTGGGTCGCGCAACGACCACTTAGCCTTAAACGCCAAAAAACGGCCCTAAAAATGACCAGTCGTCGCCTTGGCGCACCAAAACTGGTCACTATTTATGGCTCAAGGGGATATACTCAATAAAAACCAATTAATGGTAAGTGGTCATGACAAGAGACCAAAGCGTGATGCAGCTTGAGTTCCGTCCCAAACAGATTTATGAACAGGTAGCCGACCAAATACGCCAAGGAATCAGTACCGGTGCTTTCACAACAGGTTCTAGACTGCCCTCTGAGCGGGATCTCGCACATCGCTTCAAGGTAAGTAGACCGGCAGTCCGTGAGGCTATAGGCGCGCTTCAGAACGAAGGAATTGTGATCACACGACACGGGTCTGGAACTTACGTCGTCGACCGTGACCACGAACGCCCCGGCCCACACTTCTTGCTGACCGAAGCGGACTACAGCCCCATCAGCACCCTTGAGGTCAGGATGTTGCTTGAGCCAGCAATCGCTAGACTCGCCGCTCGGAAAGCAAAAAGGAATGAGCTGGCAGAGCGGTACCTTTCTCAGATGGCTGACGTAAAAGACATCAGCGACGTCAAGCAGCAAGCTCTCTGGAGTGAATGCGACAGGAAATTCCACCACCAACTCGCGCTCATGACTGGAGATGTGTTGATCGCTAAAATTGCCGACGAAATTGATCGGACAATGGCCCAGCCACTCTGGAACCGGTTGAGGGATGACGGTATCTACGACTCTGAGCGGATACAGTTGTATGTCGCTGAACACCGCTTGATCTATGAAGCAATCGTCTCAGGAGATGAAGAGGCGGCTGCGTTCTATGTGGAAGGCCACCTCAAGCGCGTGCATAGAGATATCAGCTCGCTTGAGTGATGATGACTGGCGGTAATGGGCCAAGATAGAACGAGTGTCAAAATGCGAGGATTGACGGTTAGACGGTGCTGCCTTAGATACGGTCGAATTGGGTATATCGATACGTTTCCCCGGATCGATCGCGATAGAAAATCTCAGTTTGTACACTTCTGGCATTTTTGCCTTGGCTGGTCGTTCTAGAAGCTTGCACCTTAAGCCGATGAGCTTGCAGCGCATGGGAATACCGTGCGGGCCTGCACGTACTGCCCAACATATCAAAGGGGGCGAAAAAATACGTGTTGTTAAACTGTCTCGTGGCGACCAGCTAACGATATCCTGCGATACCGGAACGTCCTCAATGTTTTGCTTGGTGCTGCAGCTTCCAGTTGCTCAGCCTGCGACGGCAGTCGTCATGCTGCATACCACGGATAACGGGTTGGCGCGACTGTCGCTAGCCTATCCACGCTTAGCGTATTGGGGAGACCTTGCGTTCCTTTGTTTGGTTGATCGCAGATGCTAACAGGCTGCCAGTCGCCGCCTTCTGGATGTACTCGCTCCACCACGCCATCATCGGACGACGGCGTTCGATGTAGTCCGCCCGGTTGTAGGCGCTCCGGACTTCGTCCTTATCGACATGTGCCAAAGCGACTTCGACTAACTCGGGATCCCACCCATGTTCGTTCAGAATAGTGCTGGCCATGGACCGCATGCCGTGGCTAACCAGGCGGTCCTGAAATCCCATGCGTTTCAATGCCATGTTAGCTGTCTGGCTATTAGCGTGGGTGCGCGGATTTCTGTCTGAGGGAAATACGAATTCCCTGTTCCCGCTAAGGTGCTTGAGTGTCTCTAGCAACGAGAGCGCCTGGTCGGTCAGCGGGATTGTGTGAGGTCGACGCTTTTTCATCCGTTCTGGGGGAATGGTCCAAATGCGCTTGTCAAAGTCGATGTCTGCCCATCGGGTGGTAGCCGCCTCGGCAGGACGAGTCATCGTGTGCAGTTGCCATTCAATCAGGCAGCGAGTCGTGCGCTTGATGCTGGCGTTCGCGATTTCCATCATGAGTTCGGGTAGCTCCTCGGGTGGTAGCGCGGCCATGTTCTCTTTCTTGGGCTTCTTGAACACTGCCCGAATTCCATTGAGGGGGTTCGCGAATATCAGTCCGGAGTTGACCCCGTAGGTCATGATCTCGTTAAGGCGTTGACTCAATCGCTTCACTGTTTCGAGACTGCCTTTGGCCTCAATTGGACGGAGGATCTTGATAACCATTGGAGCAGTGATTTGCGAGAGCGGCGTCGTTTTCATGCTGGGAAAAACATGAAGAGTTAGCGAGCGCCAGATGTCTTCGGCGTAGGCCTTGGTTACGGAGTCTTTCTTCAATTCGAACCAGGCCGTGGCCACCTTCTCGAAGGTGTGTTCAGTTTCAGCGAGCTTGGCTTGCCGTGCCTCATCGCGTTGGGTTTTGGGATTAATGCCCAGAGCGAGCAACTCACGTGCCTCTAAGGCTTTTTTTCGGGCGTTGGCTAACGAGAGGTCTGGGTATGGGCCGAGCGCCATATTGATACGGCTTCTGGTTAACGGCTCGCGGTAATTAAAATTCCACATCATCGAGCCGCTGGCGCGTACTCGAAGTTGCAAGCCATCGCCGTCGCTGAGGACAAAGTCTTTACCAGTTGCCTTAACTGCCTTGAGCTGGCGATCAGAGAGGCGGGTTGCGTTAGTAGGCATGGGGCTACCTCCAGCACCGTTTTGGTATCCTGAAAATAGCACCTAGTAGCCCGGGATACCACCTGGGATACCAAAGCGCCTGGAACTCAGAAAACTTCCAAAGCCCACAATATCCCTGAAATCCCCGCATTTATTGGATTTCAGGCACAAAAAAAGACGTCCGTGGACGTCTTTAGATGTAAAAGTGGTGGAGCCGGGGGGATTTGAACCCCCGTCCGCCAGTACTCTGCTGTCGGTACTACATGCGTAGCCGTGTCTATTAAGTTAACCCTCAGCGACCCGACGGGCAGGGTGCTTTGGGCGAGTTGTGTAAGTTTTAGCCGCTTCGTCCACAACGTACTGCACGGCGATTCCGTTCTATATGACAATCACTTTGGGTTTACGGACATCCCCTAATGATTGCTGGACCCGAAGGTACCAGAAGCTCAGGATCTAAGGCTGCTTACGCAGCGATAGCGAATTCCTGGCCGTAGTTTTCGTCATTGGCAACTATAGAAGTTGCAACAGTGGATTTACGAGTTCTGTTACCAACTCGGCATGCACCTAAAGTTTCGCAACCGGCGTCGAATCCTAAACGGCCCCGAACCTGTCGCTCCATGAAGCTGTTGGAGCGGCAGGCATGTGCAGTGTACGCCAATCCGCGTCTGAGGCCAACCCGAAGGTTGGCCAACTGCGGTGTCACTGGCCGCCTTTGGTGTTGTTCTGTAGCTTCTGGATGGCCTGATTGGTCAACGAGATGCAATTTTCGGTGCCTTCTTTGGTGCCTTTGGCATGCTCAGCCTTGGCTTGTCCAACGGTGGCGTCGATGTCGGTCTTCAGACCTTCGCTCATTTGCTCGGTGCTGACTTTGGCGTCGCTGATCTTTTGCAGATTGATTTTGCAAAGGTCATCCTGGCTCCCTGCAAACACCGGAGAGGCCAACATCGCAGCGGAAATGAACAAGCCAGCAAGTGCGGTGCGCTTCATGTGTATCTCCTTAAACGTATGGTCTCGGTGCCGCTGGACAGTCGCGGCCGGGCCGAGTCGGTAGATGGCCCAGCGGAACCGGGCCTATTCAAGTGACTACAACGAATCGCAGGAATTCGATTTTTTAACTGATGCCGGAGACCCTCCTTCCATGGTGGCGGTTTTGGAGCGTGTCACCCGGTCCACCAGATACACCAATCCGTGGTAGTCGATTTCGCCATGACGCGTCAGACCGATTTCACACGTACGGCTGGTGGAAATGCCCTCGGTGCAGTATTGAACCGCGTCCTTGAGGGTTCGCAGCGAGTGGGCGTTCAGCTCGGGTGTGGTGAAGCCCTTGTCGCCGGCGAAACCGCAGCAATGGATGCCTTCGGGAATGACCACGTTTTTACTGCATTTGCGCGCCAGCTCGATCAGCGCCTGGCTTTCGCCGAGGTGCTGTGTGCTGCAGGTGACGTGCACGGCGATGGGCGCCTCCTGGGGGGTGAAGTCGAGACGCTCCATCAAATGGGTACGGATGAAGCGTACCGGGTCGTACAGGTCCAGGCGCACGTCACCAAGGTCCTGGACCAACCGTAGCGTGCAGGGGCTGGTGTCGCAGTAGATGGGGTCGAGCCCGCCGCGACTGGCATGCAGCAAGGCACTGATCAGTTCCTGGCGCTTGTGCTCGGCCTGTTCTGTGTAGCCTTTGGAAGCAAAGGGTTGGCCGCAGCAGAGGCTGTCCACATTGTCTGGAAAAACCACCTGGTAGCCGGCCTTTTCCAGCAGGCTGCGGGTCTTGTCGTACAGCGACATCTGCTCCTTGTCCGCCGCCGTCGGGCCCATGACCCGCGACACGCAAGCCGCCAGGTACACCACGCGCGGGCGTTCGTCCGGCACGGTGGGGCTGAAACGGATGGCCTTTTCCGGTTGCGGCATGGCGCTGGTCCATTGTGGCACCTGGCCCTTGGACAGGCGCGTCAATGAGGCCGACAGTTTCGCCAGGCGGGGTGCGCCCAACAGCATGCGCGCACCGTTGGCGACGTGCAGGGCAAAGCGTGCGCCTTGCAGCGTGGTGGCGAAATTTCCTTCAATCCAGTTGGCGGTTTTCGTCTTCGTCGCGTCGCGGCTGCGCAGTTTTTTCACCAGCTCGCCGGTATTGATGCCTACCGGGCAACGTTGCGCACACAGGCCCGTGGCGGCGCAGGTGTCGATGCCCTGGTATTGGTAGGCACGTTCCAGTTCGGTGGTGTCCGTGCCGGCGCGTTTTTTCGCCTGGATGTCCCGCCAGATGACGATGCGCTGGCGCGGGCTCAAGGTCAGGTCTTTGGACGGGCACACCGGCTCGCAGAAGCCGCATTCGATGCACTTGTCCACGATCTCATCGGCGGCCGGCAGGGGCTTGAGGTGCTTGAGGTGGATCTGCGGATCTTCGCTGAGCACCACGTCCGGGTTGAGGATGCCATTGGGGTCGAGCAGTCTTTTGAGCTGCCACATCAACTGGTAGGCATCACTGCCCCATTCCAGCTCGACGAACGGGGCCATGTTGCGCCCGGTGCCGTGTTCGGCTTTCAGCGAGCCGCCGAATTCCACTGCCACCAAGTGCGCCACGTCATCCATGAACGCCTGGTAGCGTGCGACTTCTTCGGCGCTGTTGAAGCCCTGGGTGAAGACGAAGTGCAGATTGCCCTCCAGCGCGTGTCCGAAAAGGATCGCTTCGTCGTAGTGATGTTTGTCGAACAACTCGATCAGGCGGTTCACGCCGAGGGCCAGTTGCTCCACCGGAAAGGTCACGTCTTCGATGATCACCGTGGTCCCGGTCTTGCGTACCGCCCCCACGGCTGGAAAGGTGTCTTTGCGGATCGCCCAGAGCCGGGCGTTTTCCCGTGGGTCTTCGGTAAAGTCGACCTGTTTTTCCACCGGGAAGCCGGTCAGGGAGGTCATGATTCGGGCCAGCTGTTCTTGTAGTAACGACGAAGAAGCCGCGCGGGATTCGATCAGCAAGGCGCAGGCATTAATCGACAGATGCCGTACGAAATCCGGCATGCCTGGTTTGTCCTGCACCGAGCGCAGGCTGCGGCGGTCCAGCAGTTCCACGGCCGATACCGGCTGGCTTTTCAGCACGGTGACGGCGTTGCAGCAGGTTTCCACATCCGGGAATACGATCAGCGCCGAAGCCTTGTTCGGATGGTCGATGACGGTGTTGTAGGTCACCGCACTGATGAAGCCGAGGGTGCCTTCGGAGCCCACCAACAGGTGGCTCAAGATATCCACAGGCTCGTCGAAATCCACCAGGGCATTGAGTGACAGGCCGGTGGTATTTTTCAGACGGTATTTGTGGCGAATTCGAGCGGCCAATTCGGTGTTGGCGCGGGTTTCGCGACCGAGGGTGGCTAGGCGTTCCAACAGTTCGCCATGGCTTGTACGAAAAGCCGCCACGCTGTTGTCGTCTTCGGTGTCCAGGCGTGTGCCATCGGCCAGTACCAGGCGGATGCCGGCCAGGGTGTGATAGGTGTTCTGCGCGGTGCCGCAGCACATGCCGCTGGCGTTATTGGCGACGATGCCGCCGATCTTGCAGGCGTTGATCGACGCCGGATCAGGGCCGATCTTGCGCCCGAACGGAGCCAGCCAGGCGTTGGCCTGGGCGCCGATCACGCCGGGCTGCAAACGAATCTGCGTGCCTTGTTCGCGAATCTCGCGACCGTTCCAGTTATCCCCCAGCACAATCAGTACCGAGTCGCTGATGGCTTGGCCGGACAGGCTGGTGCCGGCGGCGCGGAACGTGACAGGGACCTGGTCCCGTTGGGCCAGTTTCAGCAGGGCAATCACTTCATCTTCGGACTCGACGCGTACCACCAGTTTCGGAATCAGCCGATAGAAACTGGCGTCGGTGCCGAAGGCCAAGGTCGACAAGGGATCGTCGAAACGTCGCTTCTGTGGGATCAGCTGTTGGACGTCGCGCAGGAAAGGGGCCGGAAGGGTCATTGGTCCTCCAGAATCAAGACCACCAGATCCTTCGGACCATGGGCGCCATAGGCCAGGACTTGTTCGATGTCGGCGGTTTTCGACGGGCCGGACACCAGCAGGGCATTGGTGGGCATGCCTTGGGCCCATTCGAATTCCTGTTGCACTTCATAAAAGTTGTCGCGGATCTCGCTGGCCTTGAGCAGGGCGAAATGCACCGGTGGTACCAGGCTCATCAGCCGTGGCTCTTCCCGCGTTGGCCAGAGAATCAGGCTGCCGGTGGCGGCGATGGCGCCGAGGGTTCCCGTGAGGCTGGCCGGGGTGTCGTTGAACAACTCGGCTTTCCATTCCTCTATCGGTCGGTCGTAAGCCTTGAGAGTTGGCAGGTCCGGATTGTTCGCCCAGAACTGTGCGATTTTTTTTCCGTGTGCGGTGGTCGGGGCGATGAGCAGGCTCGGCAATTGACGGTCGCGCAGCAATTGCGCGAGCAGGGCCGGCCAGCCTTCCTCGGAAGTCAGGTGGATTTCGGTGTGGACCGCTTCCATCAGCTTGCGCAGCTGAGGAATGCGTTCCTCCGGCGCGTAGCGATAGGTTTGCGTCACCAGTTCGACATCGAAATTGTCGGCAACCGGCGTGGTGCCCGTCAGGCTTTTACGCAGCTTGGCGAGGATATTTTCCTTGGCGCTCATTGGCGGTCTCCCTGCTGGTTCAGGTGTTCGCGGGCCAGGTCATGCAATGAGCGGGCGGCGGGTTGGGGGGCGCTGTGGTTCTGGGTCCATGGGCCGACGTTTTTGGGTATCAGGGCGCGCAAGCGCGTGGCGAGGAACCCGAACAGTCGGTACAGCCGCGGCGAGCTGTTGAGCCAGGCCCAAGCATTCCAAATGAAGCGCTCCTTGGGCGAGTATTTGCTGCCCTGGCCGCGCATCACCTGGTTCGGGCTGTCCGGCGCCTTGACGTTTTCTTCCCGCAGCCGCCGCAGCAGCGCGGGGATCGGGATTTTCACCGGACACACTTCACCGCAGGCGCCGCACAGCGAAGAGGCGCTCGGGTGGTCCGGCACCTTGGCCAGGCCGACCATGTGCGGCGTGATGATTTTTCCGATAGGCCCCGGGTACACCTCGCCGTAGGCATGGCCGCCGATTCGGGTATAGACCGGGCAATGATTCATACAGGCGCCGCAGCGAATGCAGTTCAGCGTCTGGCGCAGTTCGCTGTCGGCAAACGCCTGGCTGCGTCCGTTATCGAGCAGGACCAGGTGGACTTCCTGGGGGCCGTCCAGCTCATCGGCCTTGCGTGGCCCGGAGATCATGTTGACGTAGGTCGTGATGGGCTGGCCGAGGGCCGAGCGGGTCAGCAGCGAGAGCAGTGGCACGACATCGCGCAGGTTCTCCACCACTTTTTCAATACCGGTCACGGCGATGTGCACCGGCGGCACGGTGGTGGACATCCGCCCATTGCCTTCGTTTTCCACCAGCAGCAGCGTGCCGGTTTCGGCGACGGCGAAGTTGACGCCGGAGACGCCGATGTCGGCTTCGAAGAATTTCTGCCGCAATACCTTGCGACCGATCTGAATGAGTTGGTCGACGTCCTTGGTGTACTCCACGCCGAGTTTGTCGTGGAACAAGGACGCGACCTGACCGGCATTCTTGTGGATCGCCGGCATAATGATGTGTGAAGGCTTCTCGTGGTCGAGCTGGACGATGTATTCCCCCATGTCGGATTCGAGACATTCAATGTCTCGAGCCTCGAGGAAATGGTTCATCTCCATCTCTTCGCTGACCATCGATTTGCCCTTGATCACTTGCCGCGCCTCGTGAGCGCGGATGATCGAGAGGACGATGCCATTGGCTTCGTCCACCGTCTCCGCCCAGTGCACGTTCACACCGTTGCGGGTCAGGTTGGTTTCCAGTTGCTCGAGCAGGTCGGGCAGCTTGGATAGCGCACGGGCGCGGACGGCATTGCCCAGCACCCGCAGGTGTTCTCTTTCGTGGGCATCGCTGAAGGACGCTGCCCGCTTGGTCATCAGTGAATCCATCGCGCTGCGAAAGTTGTTTCGCAGTTGCGTGTCGTCCAGGGCCTTGTGGGCCCGGGCGCGAAAATCTTCCTGCGCCTCAACCGGTACTTCAACGGTGGGGATCAGCGTCGGCGTGCTCATGCGGCACCTCCGGTACGCTGCCAGAGGAAGCTTGCCAGGTGCTTGCCGCGCAACGCCTCCTGCTGTTTTTCCAATGCGCCGTTGATGTTCATCAAGCAACCGCAGTCGGCGCTGAGGACCTGATGTGCGCCGGATTCCTTCAGCGCCCGGGTCTTGTCGGCCACCATCGCGCCGGAAATATCCGGCATGCGGACACTGAACGTCCCGCCAAACCCACAGCACTCGCTTTCGTGGCTGTGTTCGACTCGCTCCACATTACGCAACTGCGCCAACAACGCGCGGCCGTGCAAGTGGGTATTCATCTCACGCCGTGCCGAGCAAGACGTATGCAGCGCGACCTTCACCGGCTCGCCGCTGTCGTTCAACTGCACCTTGCAGACCAACAGCAGGAACTCGGCCAGTTCATAGGTCCGGGCCGCCAGGGCCTGCACCTGTTTGAGGGTCTCCGGCTCGTCCTTGAACAGGTCGGCGTAATGCTCGCGCAGCATGCCGGCGCAGGAACCCGAGGGCACCACCACCGGAAAGTCTTCGGCAAACAGGGCCAGTTGCGACCGTGCCACCGTCCGCGCCTGCTCGGTGTACCCCGAGGTGTAGGCCGGTTGTCCGCAGCAACTTTGCCCTTGCGGGTAGTCCACCCGGATCCCTTCGCGTTCCAGCAGATGAATCGCATCCATCCCGGCTTCGGGATAGAACAGGTCCACCACGCACGTGCCGAACAGGTAGACCCGACGCGGCTTCTCGCTGGGGTATTGCCGAGGTTCGGGCAAGGGCGGGGCGACACGGGTCGCGTTCGGTACGGCGTTGTAAAAAAGCTCGCTCATCAGGCGTGTCTCCGGGTGGTCCCGGTTATCCGTCCGCTGAGGCTGCTGAATATAGCCAGGAAATCTTTCAGCAGCCTTGCAGACCCGGTTGTGAATAGCAGACGCCGAATCACGGTTCGGCGTCGGTTTTTCCAGTATCGCGTGTAGGACTTAATGAACCAGCATGCCGGTAAACCAGTAGGCCTGGGCCAACGTGATCAGGCCGACAATCGTTGCAAAGAATAGGCTGTGTTTGAGGGTGAAACGGAACAGATCCGATTCCTTGCCCACCAGCCCGGTCGCCGCGCAGGCCACCGCGATCGATTGTGGCGAAATCATCTTGCCGGTCACGCCGCCGCTGGTGTTCGCCGCTACCAGCAAGGTGTCGTTGACGCCGATCTGGTGCGCGGTGGTGGCTTGCAACGAGCTGAACAGCGCGTTGGACGAGGTATCGGAACCGGTCAGGAACACGCCCAGCCAACCCAGGAACGGCGAGAAGAACGGGAACGCTGCGCCCGTGCCGGCCAACACCAGGGCCATGGTCGACGACATGCCCGAGTAGTTGGTGACGAAGGCGAAGGCCAGCACCATGCCGATGGACAGGATCGGCCAGCGCAGCTCGAAAAGCGTCTCTTTAAAAGTGGTAAGACCAGTTTTGATATTGATCTTCAGCACCAGCATCGAGATCAGTGCGGAGAAGAAAATCGCCGTGCCGGTGGCGGAAATCGGATCAAGCTTGAACACAGCCGGGATGGCGGTGGGGTTGATCACGATGGGGGCGACCTTGATCACCATCTGGTCCAGGTGCGGGATGGCGAAGTTGAACACCCAGCCGTACATCGAGCCGCCCGCGGCGAACATGGCCTTGAACGGCTTGAGGGTCCAGATCGTCACCAGCACGGTCAGGATCAGGAACGGCGACCAGGCCTTGATGATTTCCCCCAGGCTGTAGGGCGAAGCCACGGTGCTGCGCGGCTGGCCGAAACCGCCGACGCTGGCGGTGACCGTTGCGCTGGAAGTCGCGCCGGCAATCTGGGCGCCGGCGGTGCGCTTGGGCTGCCAGACTTTCAGGAACAGGGTCAGGGAAATCAGGCTGGCCAGGGCCGAGGTGATGTCCGGCAGTTCCGGGCCGATGAAGTTGGAGGTGAAGTACTGGGTGATGGCGAAACTCAAGCCGGCCACCAGCGCTGCTGGCCAGGTTTCCCGCACGCCGCGCAGGCCGTCCATCATGAACACCAGCCAGAACGGTACGAACAGCGACAACAGGGGCAGTTGGCGACCGGTCATGGCGCCGATCTTGAAGGCATCGATTCCGGTGACCTGGCCGGCCACGATGATCGGAATGCCCAGGGCGCCGAACGCCACCGGGGCCGTGTTGGCGATCAGGCACAGGCCCGCGGCGTACAGGGGGTTGAAGCCCAGGCCGACCAGCAGCGCGGCGGTGATCGCCACCGGTGCGCCGAAGCCGGCGGCACCTTCCAGGAATGCGCCGAAGCAGAAACCGATCAACAGCACTTGCAGGCGTTGGTCATCGGTAATCGACAGCACCGAGCTGCGAATCACCTCGAACTGGCCGCTCTTGACGGTCAGTTTGTAGAGAAACACCGCGGCGACGATGATCCAGGCGATGGGCCACAGGCCGTAGGCAAAGCCATAGCCGGCGGCGGCGAAGGCCATGTCGGCGGGCATGTTGAACGCGAAAATCGCCACGGCAATCGCCAGGGCCAAGGTGATGCTGCCGGCCACATGGCCCTTGAGGCGAAACACCGCCAGGGCCAGGAAGAAAAATACGATGGGAATAACGGCCGCGAGTGCGGACAAGCCGAGGCTGCCGAGCGGGCTGTAGAGCTGTTGCCAGGTTTGCATCATGGGTGGGCCCCTAATTGTTGTTGGTCAGGCACTGGTCAGCGGATTTGGTTAATTGGTAATACCAATTTACAAGCGCTGTTGGCTAGGGTAAAAGCCTTGGTTGTCGTGTGTCAATTTGCCGCCCTGAAACTTTCGTCGAATAAGCGGTGCAGAGGGCATCTGATCCGTTCGAACAAATGGCTTTTGGTGGGTGTAGGTACGGCCCGGATGGGCCAGAATAGAGAGCCCGGCGAGCCGTCGGGATCGTGGAGAATTGAGTTATGGGGTTTGATCAGATTCGTCAGCGCCGTTTGTCTGACGATATTGTCGAGCGGCTTGAAGGCATGATCCTTGAGGGCACGCTGAAGTCCGGCGAGCGCCTGCCGGCCGAACGGACCCTGGCCGAACAGTTCGGCGTGTCACGTCCTTCATTGCGCGAGGCGATCCAGAAACTGGCCGCCAAGGGCTTGCTCGTCAGTCGCCAGGGCGGCGGTAACTATGTCGTCGAGTCACTGGGCTCGACATTCAGCGATCCGCTGCTGCAACTGCTGGAAAGCAATCCCGAAGCGCAACGTGACTTGCTGGAGTTCCGCCACACCCTGGAGGCGTCCTGTGCGTATTACGCGGCACAACGGGCCACGGATGTGGATCGCGAGCGGCTGACGGCAGCCTTCGGCGAGCTGCAGGATTGTTACTCGCGCCACGACGAGGTCAGCCGGGCGGAGGAGGGCGCGGCAGATGCCCGGTTCCATCTGGCGATCGCCGAGGCCAGTCATAACGCAGTCTTGCTGCACACCATTCGGGGCTTGTTCGACCTGCTCAAGCGCAACGTCGTCACCAACATCGGCGGCATGTACAAGCAGCGCAGTGAAACCCGCGACATGCTGATCAGCCAGCATCGGGAGTTGTACCAGGCCATTATGGAAGGGCATGCCGAACAGGCGCGGGAAGTGTCCAGCCGACATATCTTGTATGTGCAGGAAGTCTTGGAGGAGGTGCGCCAGGAAGTGCAGCGGGTGGCGCGGGCGGAGCGGCGCAAGGGGATGTGAGCGTGCTTGCGAAGCCTGTGGGAGCGAGCTTGCTCGCGAATGCGGTCAGTCTGACCCATCAATGTTGAATGAGTCGACGCCATCGCGAGCAAGCTCGCTCCCACAATTGGATCTTTGGTGAACGCAGGGTTTGCGTATCGCCGCGATCCTGTGGGAGCGAGCTTGCTCGCGAATGCGGTCAGTCTGACCCATCAATGTTGAATGAGTCGACGCCATCGCGAGCAAGCTCGCTCCCACAATTGGATCTTAGGTGAGCGCAGGGTTTGCGTATCGCCGTGATCCTGTGGGAGCGAGCTTGCTCGCGATAGCGGTCCCAAGGACGAAAGAATCAGTCTTCCTTGCCCTTGTTGCGCACCGCACGCTGCAGCTCGCGGCCGGCGTCGCGTTCGCGTTCGGTATCGCGCTTGTCGTACTCCTTCTTGCCCTTGCCCAGGGCAATTTCGCACTTGATCAGGTGCTTGCTCCAGTACAACGACGTGCAGACGCAGGTGTAGCCCTTCTGCTGCACGGAGGCGAAGAGCTTTTCCAGCTCGCGCTTGTTGAGCAGCAGCTTGCGCGAGCGCACCGGGTCGGCAATCACGTGGGTGCTGGCGGTGGTCAGCGGCGTGATATGGCTGCCCAGCAGCCAGGCCTCGCCGTCCTTGAGCAGTACATAACTGTCGACCAACTGCGCCTTGCCAGCACGCAAGCTCTTTACTTCCCAGCCGGCCAGGACCATGCCAGCCTCGAAACGCTGTTCGATGAAGTAATCGTGTCGCGCCTTTTTATTTTGCGCGATGGTCCCTGTGGGGTGTTTCTTCTGTTTAGCCATAGGGGCGGCATTATAGGCAGTTGCGGGCGTGTCGGCTACGGTGAACCTGCGTGCTTGAGCACGTTGAGTGAATCCCGGACAATGCGGCCTCTTTTTTGAACGCTTGGGCGTGATCACGATGTCGACAGACAAGGTTTCTGTCCACGGCAGTTGGGCTAGCCGCTGGGTCTTCATACTCGCGGCGACCGGTTCTGCCGTGGGGCTGGGTAGTATCTGGAAGTTTCCGTACATGGTCGGCGTCTACGGTGGCGGCGCCTTCGTGTTGATGTTCCTGGCGTGCATCGCGCTCATCGGCGCACCGGTGATGCTGGCCGAGACGCTGATCGGGCGTCGGGCCCGACAAAGCCCGGCCAATGCCCTGAAGGTACTGGCGGTAGAGGCTGGACATTCGACCAAGTGGTCGTGGGGCGCCTTCGCCGGGATGATCACGGCGCTGTTGATCCTGTCTTTCTATAGCGTGGTCGGTGGCTGGTCCCTGGACTACATCATCGACATGGGGCGCGGGGATTTCCAAGGGGCCACGCCGGATCAGGTGGGCGCCTACTTCGGCAATGTGATCGCCGATCCCTGGAGGCTGACCCTTTGGCACACGATCTTCATGGTCCTCTCGGCGGTGGTGATTGCCCGGGGCGTGGTGGCCGGGCTCGAGCGCAGCCTGCGGATCATGATGCCATTGCTGTTCGTGATGATCCTGGTGCTGCTGGGCTACAGCATGACCACCGGGCATTTCATGGAAGGCGTGCATTTCATGTTCGACTTCCAGCCGGAGAAAGTCCTGGACGGCCTGCTGCCGGCCATGGGGCATGCGTTTTTCTCCCTGAGCGTCGGGGTCGGTTCGATCATGATCTACGGCGCCTACATGCCCAAGAACGCCTCCCTGACCCGAACCGTCTTTGGCGTCGCGCTGCTGGACACTTTCGTGTCGCTGCTGGCGGGTGTGGCATTGTTTCCGATTGTGTTCGCCGCTGGCCTGAACCCCAGTGAGGGGCCGGGGTTGATGTTTGTCAGCCTGCCCTTCGCCTTCGGCAGCATGGCTTTCGGCCAAGTGATGGGTGTGGTGTTTTTTGTGCTGGTGGCCATCGCGGCCTGGAGTTCGGCCATTTCCCTGTTGGAACCCATGGTGGCTTACTTGGTGGAGCGGACCCGCATCAGCCGCGCCTGGGTGACGTTCTGGCTGGCTTTCACTTGCTGGTTTGTCGGCCTGGGTACGGTGTTTTCCTTCAATATATGGAAGCAAGCGAAGTTTTTCGTGAACGAAGGCGGGCTGTTCCATCTCTATCAGTGGGGGGCGACTGGAGGGCTGGATTTCTTCGGCGTGATTGATTTCTTCACATCTCGGATCATGCTGCCATTGGGTGGTTTGTGTTTCGTGGTGTTTGCAGGATGGGTCATGGGGCGCGATGCGGTGCGTGATGAACTGTCGCTGCGCAGCCCGGTATTGTTTGCCTTGAGCCTGTTCTTGATGCGCTATGTGGCGCCCATCGGCATTCTCGTAGTGTTTGCCGCCCAGCTGTGGAAGTGACGCTTACATGACGACACATATTCAACGCTCGGCCTTGCTGCCCTACCCGGCGCAGGCGCTGTATGACCTGGTCAACGACGTGGCGAGCTATCCGGAGTTCTTGCCGTGGTGCTCATCCGCCGAGGTGCTGGAAAGCTCCGAAACCCAGATGCGCGCCAGCCTCAACATTGCCAAGAGTGGCTTGAGCCAGCGCTTCGTCACGCGTAATACGCTGGTGCCGGGGCAGTCCATCGAAATGAACCTGGAAGAGGGGCCCTTCAATCAGCTCCACGGCGTCTGGGTGTTCAAGCCGTTGGGTGAGAAGGCCTGCAAGATCAGCCTGGACCTGTCGTTCGACTACGCCGGTCCGCTGGTGCGAGCGACGTTGGGGCCGCTGTTCAATCAGGCCGCCAATACGCTGGTTGACGCGTTCTGCCAGCGGGCCAAGCAGAATGCAGAGCTCAAGCGTTGATTGAGATAGAAGTGGTGTATGCCGCGGTGGACCGCCAGGTCTTGCGCACGTGCATGGTGCAGGAAGGCACCAGTGTTCGCGCGGCACTGCTGGGCTCGGGGATTGCCGATGCATTCCCGGAGCTGGACCTGGCGACGTGCCCGGTGGGGATTTTTGGCAGGGTGGTTGCCGATCCGGCTAATCAAGTGGTGCAAGCGGCGGATCGATTGGAGATTTATCGACCTTTGTTGGCTGATCCGAAGGAAATTCGTCGCCTGCGCGCGGCCAAGGCTGCCCAGGCGCGACAATCGGAGCAATGACCTGGCTTGAATGGCAGGTAATAAAAAACCCGGCATGCCGGGTTTTTTCATGTCGCAATTTATTGCGGCGAGGTGTCCAGCGGCTCTGGTGTCGGGACCGGTACGGTCTCGACTTTGTCCACGTCCTTCTGGATCTGGTCCAGCAACGAACCTGGCTTGACCGGTTTTTCCGGTTTCGGCTGTTCGGCGTTCTGGGTCGGATCGGTCACGGTGGTGCCGCTGTCCTTGCCCATGATGGCCTCGTCGCGGCTCACGCCAGGCATGAAATCGCCCGACAAGCTGACAAGTTGGTCGTCAGGACTGAAGATAACGCTGATGCGTTCCTGTTGGCGCTCACCGCCGCCAGGCTGCAAGCTGTACAGATAATCCCAGCGATCGGCATGGAACGTGTCGGTCAGCAGAGGGTTACCCATGATAAACCGTACTTGCCGGCGGGTCATTCCCGGGCGTAACTGGTCTATCATGTCCTGCGTGACGACATTGCCCTGCTGGATGTCGA
The DNA here is from genome assembly GCF_055390755.1 of Pseudomonas sp. Van50. NCBI lineage: Bacteria > Pseudomonadati > Pseudomonadota > Gammaproteobacteria > Pseudomonadales > Pseudomonadaceae > Pseudomonas > Pseudomonas sp. Van50. The sequence continues at coordinate 1,063,443 of NZ_AP024343.1, forward strand.
TTTTGTAAACCCCGGGAATGAACAACCGGCGAGTGCGAGCAGTCCCACAAAGGTGAAACTGGTTAGCAAGAGCTTGGTGTTTTGCATCGGTGGGCGACTTCCACTATCTTGGCTGGGACAACGTAAACGCCGATCATACCCGCATTAAGAGAAGCTGCGAAGCAGCATCGCGAGAAAGCTGACCATGGTTGAAAATAGCGAACTACGCAAAGCCGGCCTCAAAGTGACCCTGCCACGGGTCAAGATTCTACAAATGCTCGATTCCGCAGAGCAGCGCCACATGAGTGCCGAGGATGTCTACAAGGCGCTTATGGAGGCTGGCGAGGACGTCGGTCTGGCCACGGTTTACCGTGTTCTGACCCAGTTCGAGGCAGCTGGCCTTGTGGTGCGACACAACTTCGACGGAGGCCATGCGGTCTTCGAACTGGACGATGGCAAGCATCACGACCATATGGTCAACGTCGAGACCAGTGAAGTCATCGAATTCTTCGACGAAGAAATCGAGCGGCTGCAGAAAGCAATCGTCGACAAGTATGGTTTCGAGATGGTTGATCACAATCTTGTGCTGTACGTACGCAAGAAAAAGTAAGCATGTCGCGCGGACTTGAGGTTCGCGAAACGAACGAAGGCGACCCCAGGGTCGCCTTCGTGCTTTCTGTCGCCCTCAGATTTTCGCGGTAACGACCATTTTTTTCGCGTGGGCCAGGGATTCCTTGGTGAGGTCGATACCCCCGAGCATTCGCGCCACCTCTTCCACTCGCTCGTTTTTGTTGAGTTTGGACACGGCGGTGCGAGTCGCGTCCTCGCCACGCACTTTGTGCACGAATAAATGCTGGTGTCCCTGGGCGGCGACCTGGGGCAGGTGAGTGACGGTCAGCACCTGGCCGCGTTCCCCCAGTCGGCGCAGCAACTGGCCGACAATTTCCGCGGTTGGACCACCGATGCCCACGTCCACTTCGTCGAATACCAGTGTTGGCACCCGAGAGGTCTGCGCGGTGATGACCTGGATAGCCAGGCTGATTCGCGACAACTCACCGCCGGAGGCGACTTTGGCCAGGCCCTTGAGCGGTTGCCCGGGGTTGGCGCTGACCAGCAGTTCCACCTGTTCCAGTCCATTGGGTTGGAGCTCGTCACCGGCGTTGGGGCGCAACTCGATGGTGAAGCGTCCGCCCGGCATGCCCAGGCGCTGGATCTCCTGCTCCACGGCACTGGCCAGCCCTGTCGCGGCCTGGCGCCGCAGTTCACTGAGCTCCTTGGCCTTTTCCTGGTAATGACGGGCATAAGAAGCCAGTTCGTCCCCCAGGCGCTCGATGGATTCATCGTTGGCGTTCAGGGTTTCCAGTTCTTCCAGCAGGCGCTGCTGGAGTTCGGCAACGTCGGTTGGCTGGATGCGGTGCTTGCGTGCCAGCGTATAGATGGTGTCCAAGCGCTCTTCCAGGTACTGCAGGCGCGCCGGGTCGGCATCGAAATGATCGAGGAAACGGTTCAGTTCCCCAACGGCTTCCTCGACCTGGATCTGCGCGCTCGTCAGCAGGTTGGTCGCTTCGTTCAGGGAACCCACCGAATTGTTCACGCTGGAGAGTCGGTTCAGGCTCGCTGTCAGGGCATTGAGCACATTGCCCGAATCACTCTCGCTGCATTGTTCGACCACCTGTCGGCAGATGCCCAGCAGGGTTTCGGCGTTGGTCAGGTTCTTGTGTTCCTGCTCCAGTTCTTCCAGTTCATTTTCGCCCAGGGACAGGTTCTCCAGTTCTTCGAGCTGGTAGCTCAATAGCTGGTGACGGGCACGCTGTTCGTCGCCGGAGTTGGAAAGGCGATCGAGCTCCTGCCGGGTCTGGCGCCAGCGTTGGGCGGCCAGTTGGACTTGTCGGGCCAGGTCGGTGGCGCCGGCGTATTCATCCAGCAGGCGACGATGGGTATCGGTCTTGAGCAGGGATTGGTGTTCATGCTGGCTGTGGATGTCGATCAGCAGTTCGCCGAGGGCCTTGAGATCGCCCAGGGGGCAGGGTGTGCCGTTGATGTAGCCTCGGGAGCGGCCTTCGGCGGTGATGACCCGGCGCAGGATGCACAGGCCGTCGGTGTCCAGGTCGCGTTCGGCCAGCCAGGCGCTGGCCTCGGGGATGTCGACCAGGTCGAACGTCGCCAGGATGTCGGCCTTGTCCGCTCCGGGGCGCACCACGCCGCTGTCGGCGCGGTCACCCAGGGTCAGGCCCAGGGCGTCGAGCATGATCGACTTGCCCGCGCCGGTTTCACCGGTGATCACACTCATGCCTCGATCGAGTTCGAGGTCGAGATGTTCGACGATGGCGTAGTTGTGTACGGACAGGTGCACCAGCATAAGGCCGCTCCCAGGCTTTAGGTCTGGTTATTTATACAGTGTTTTGTTTCGGCCTGACAATGCCCGCGCTTAGCTCGATTTGCTTGGGAAAGTGATTTTCTTAGCGCCGCGAGGAATGATTATGCAGCTGCTTTTTGTAAGGTTAATTCGTCAGTTGGCCCTTGAAGCTGGAAAACCCGGCCCCATATACCGGGGCAGAAGCGCGAGTCGAGCTCGCGGACGAAGTTGAAAGGAGAAATCTCTATGGCTGACGAACAGACGCAGGACACGCAAAATCTAGACGCCAATCAGGCTTCCCAGGATTCCGGTGAAGACCTGGCGGCACGTGTACAAGTGCTCGAGGAGCAACTGGCCGGTGCGCAGGATCAGGCGTTGCGTGTAGCCGCCGACCTGCAGAATGTCCGCCGTCGCGCCGAGCAAGATGTAGAAAAGGCCCATAAATTCGCCCTGGAGCGTTTTGCCGGCGACCTGCTGCCGATCATCGACAGCCTGGAGCGCGGCCTGGAGCTGTCCAACCCGGACGACGAAAACATCCGTCCGATGCGTGAAGGCATCGAGCTGACCCTGAAAATGTTCCAGGACACCCTCAAGCGTTATCAGCTCGAAGCCCTTGATCCTCATGGCGAGCCCTTCAACGCCGAACATCACCAGGCCATGGCGATGCAGGAAAGTGCCGACGTCGAGCCAAACAGTGTCTTGAAGGTTTTCCAGAAGGGCTATCTGCTTAACGGCCGTCTGCTGCGCCCGGCCATGGTCGTGGTCAGCAAGGCGCCGGCACCGGTTTCGCCTTCTATTGATGAGCAGGCTTGAAATCGGGCGCAGCGGCCCCATCTATAAGTCAAGCGTTTAAGTGCTACCGCAGTTAGCCACCACTGCTGCGGCAACCAAATCCAAGTTCCGGGAGAGTTAACATGGGCAAGATTATCGGTATCGACCTGGGGACCACCAACTCGTGCGTCTCCGTGCTGGAAAACGGCAAGGCCAAGGTTATTGAAAACGCTGAAGGCGCGCGTACCACGCCGTCGATCATCGCGTACGCCAATGATGGCGAAATTCTGGTTGGCCAGTCGGCCAAGCGTCAGGCAGTGACCAATCCGCATAACACCCTGTACGCGGTGAAGCGTCTGATCGGTCGCAAGTTCGACGAAGAAGTCGTTCAGAAAGACATCAAGATGGTGCCTTACAAAATCGCCAAGGCTGACAACGGCGACGCCTGGGTTGAAGTGAACGGCCAGAAAATGGCACCGCCACAGATCTCGGCTGAAATCCTCAAGAAAATGAAGAAAACCGCCGAAGACTACCTCGGCGAAGCGGTGACCGAGGCGGTCATCACGGTTCCAGCCTATTTCAACGACAGCCAGCGCCAGGCGACCAAAGACGCCGGCCGCATCGCGGGCCTGGACGTAAAACGTATCATCAACGAACCGACCGCGGCCGCTCTGGCCTACGGTATGGACAAGGCCAAGGGCGATCACACCGTGATCGTCTACGACCTGGGTGGCGGTACCTTCGACGTCTCCGTGATCGAGATCGCTGAAGTCGACGGCGAGCACCAGTTCGAAGTACTGGCCACCAACGGTGACACGTTCCTCGGTGGTGAAGACTTCGACATCCGCCTGATCGACTACCTCGTCGACGAGTTCAAGAAAGAAAGCGGCATGAACCTCAAGGGTGACCCGCTGGCCATGCAGCGCCTGAAAGAAGCCGCTGAAAAAGCCAAGATCGAACTGTCCTCGAGCCAGTCGACCGACGTGAACCTGCCGTACATCACTGCAGACGCCACCGGTCCTAAGCACCTGAACGTAAAAATCTCCCGCGCCAAGCTCGAAGCGCTGGTGGAAGACCTGGTTCAGCGCACCATCGAACCTTGCCGTATCGCCATGAAAGACGCCGGTATCGACGTTGGTTCGATCAACGACGTGATCCTGGTGGGCGGCCAGACCCGTATGCCGCTGGTTCAGAAGCTGGTGACCGACTTCTTCGGCAAAGAAGCTCGCAAGGACGTGAACCCGGACGAAGCCGTTGCCATGGGCGCTGCCATCCAGGGCGCTGTTCTGGCCGGTGACGTGAAGGACGTTCTGCTGCTCGACGTCAGCCCGCTGACCCTGGGTATCGAAACCATGGGCGGCGTGATGACCGCGCTGATCGAGAAAAACACCACGATTCCTACCAAGAAATCCCAGGTGTTCTCGACGGCTGACGACAACCAGGGCGCCGTGACCATCCACGTGCTGCAGGGTGAGCGCAAGCAGGCTGCCCAGAACAAATCCCTGGGCAAGTTCGACTTGGCCGAGATTCCACCAGCACCACGTGGCGTGCCACAAATCGAAGTGACCTTCGACATCGACGCCAACGGCATCCTGCACGTCGGCGCGAAAGACAAGGCCACTGGCAAGACTCAGTCGATCGTGATCAAGGCCAACTCCGGCCTGTCCGAGGAAGAAATTCAGCAGATGGTTCGCGATGCTGAAGTCAACGCCGAGGAAGACCGCAAGTTCGAAGAGCTGGCCAGCGCCCGTAACCAAGGTGATGCCCTGGTGCACTCGACCCGCAAGATGATCGCTGATGCTGGCGAGAAAGTGACCGCGGAAGAGAAAACCGCCATCGAAGCGGCCGTGGTTGCCCTGGAAGCCGCTGTGAAAGGCGACGACAAGGCGGCCATCGAGGCGAAGATCGAAGAGCTGTCCAAGGTCTCCGCGCCAGTGGCTCAGAAGATGTACGCCGAACAGGCTCAGCCCGCTGAAGGCGCGGCTGCCCAGGGCGAATCGGCCGAAAAAGCCGACGACGTCGTGGACGCCGAGTTCGAAGAAGTGAAAGACCACAAGTAACTGCTTGTTGGTCGGCCGGTTGACTGCATTTGTGCGGTGGCTGGTAGGATGTCGCCGCGCGGGGGCTTGCTCCCGCGTTGGCGTGTCTGGAGCTAGGGAATTTTTACAGCATGCGACAGTGTTCGGATGTTGGCGGTGCGTTCGGGAATGCTCCTGCTTTCCGGCGATGGGCACTGCGTTTTGGCCGGGGCCCTGGCTGAAATATTTAAAGACCAGGATCGTTGAATTGACGTGAGTTGGGTCCGGGCCTGTATTGGGGCTCAACGAGTTTGGCAAGGTTCAGGAGAGGTTTGCCGGACGTCCTATAAGAGTGCAAAGACTAATGGCGAAGCGTGATTTTTACGAAGTATTGGGTGTCGAGCGGGGGGCCAGCGAGGCAGAGCTGAAAAAGGCTTATCGTCGCCTGGCGATGAAGCACCACCCGGACCGTAATCCCGGCGATAAAGCGTCGGAAGAGATGTTCAAGGAAGCTAACGAGGCTTACGAGGTTCTGTCCGATTCCAGCAAGCGCGCGGCCTACGACCAGTACGGGCATGCCGGTGTCGACCCAAGCATGGGCGGCGGCGGTGCCGGTTTCGGCGGCCAGAACTTCTCCGATATTTTCGGCGACGTGTTCAGCGATTTCTTCGGCGGCGGTCGCGGCGGTGCCCGTGGTGGCGCCCAACGTGGCAGCGACTTGCGCTACACGTTGGAGCTGAACCTGGAAGAAGCGGTGCGCGGTACCACCGTCAATATCCGTGTGCCGACATTGGTCAACTGCAAGCCGTGTGATGGCTCGGGTGCAAAGAAGGGCTCCTCGCCCGTGACCTGCCCGACTTGCGGCGGCATCGGCCAGGTTCGCATGCAGCAGGGCTTCTTCTCGGTCCAGCAGACCTGTCCGCGTTGCCATGGCCAAGGCAAGATCATTTCCGACCCGTGCGACTCCTGCCATGGCGAAGGGCGTGTCGAAGAGTACAAGACGCTGTCGGTCAAAGTGCCGGCCGGTGTCGACACGGGTGACCGCATTCGCCTGTCCGGCGAAGGCGAGGCGGGTGCCCAGGGTGGTCCGACTGGCGACCTGTATGTGGTCATCAACGTGCGCGAGCATGCGATTTTCCAGCGCGACGGCAAGCACCTGTTCTGCGAAGTGCCGATCAGCTTCGTCGACGCGGCCTTGGGTGGCGAGCTCGAGATCCCGACCCTCGACGGTCGCGTCAAGCTGAAAATTCCCGAGGGCACGCAGACCGGCAAACAGTTCCGGATTCGTGGCAAAGGCGTCGCGCCAGTGCGTGGCGGTGGTGCGGGTGACCTGATGTGCCGTGTGGCGGTGGAGACACCGGTCAACCTGAGTCGGCGTCAGCGTGAACTGTTGGAAGAGTTCCGCGGCACGCTGGCGGATGACAACAGTCACTCGCCGAAAACCACTGGTTGGTTCGAAGGCGTGAAGCGCTTCTTCGGCGACCTGTAAGGAGTTGGCATGCGACGTATAGCTGTGATGGGCGCTGCGGGGCGCATGGGCAAGGCGCTGGTCGAGGCGGTGCAGCAGCGCTCGCCGCTCTCCGGCCTGACAGCGGCCATCGTGCGGCCCGACAGTACGCTGGTGGGCGCCGATGCTGGCGAGCTGGCTTCGCTGGGGCGTATCGGTGTGCCGATGTCCGGCGGCCTGGAGAAGGTGCTTGACGAGTTCGATGTGCTGATCGACTTCACCCTGCCGGACGTGATGTTGAAAAACCTCGCGATCTGCCGCAAGCATGGCAAGGCCATGGTGATTGGCACCACGGGGCTGGATGCTGCGCAAAAGCAACTGCTGGCCGAGGCGGGCAACGACATCGCAATCGTGTTCGCGGCGAACTTCAGCGTGGGCGTGAACCTGTCGCTGAAGCTGCTGGACATGGCGGCCCGGGTCTTGGGTGACGATGCCGATATCGAAATCATCGAGGCGCATCATCGGCACAAGATCGACGCGCCTTCGGGAACGGCCTTGCGCATGGGTGAAGTGATTGCCGATGCGCTGGGGCGTGATCTGAAGAAGGTCGCCGTATATGGGCGCGAAGGGCATACCGGTGCCCGTGAGCGCGACACCATCGGTTTTGCCACTGTGCGCGGTGGTGATGTGGTAGGTGATCACACGGTGTTGTTCGCCACTGAAGGCGAGCGCCTGGAGATCACCCACAAGGCATCCAGCCGGATGACCTTCGCCAAGGGCGCCGTGCGTGCCGCGTTGTGGCTGGACGGCCGCGAGCCTGGCTTGTACGACATGCAGGACGTTCTCGACCTGCGTTGATGCCATTGAAGGCGGGGTTCAGGTTATACTGCGCCCCGTTTTACACCGCTTCGCGACGACCTGTCGCATTCCCCTGCCTTTAAGGCTCATTAGCGGTGGACCAAAAAAGCCTTTTTCTGTAAGCTACAGCTTTAGTGTGTCCACTAAAAGCGCGCAGAATAATTCAGTGAACAAGCGGGGTGACGTGTCCATACGTCACTCCGCTTTTTTACAACCTGCGATCGCCCTTTCAGGCTTTATTTACGGGAGGTCTTCTTGACTAAGCCAGCCATACTCGCCCTTGCTGATGGCAGCATTTTTCGCGGCGAAGCCATTGGAGCCGACGGTCAGACCGTTGGTGAGGTGGTGTTTAACACCGCAATGACCGGCTATCAGGAAATTCTTACCGATCCTTCCTACGCCCAGCAAATCGTTACCCTGACTTACCCGCACATCGGCAACACCGGCACCACGCCGGAAGACGCCGAGTCCGATCGTGTCTGGTCCGCCGGCCTGGTCATCCGTGACTTGCCGCTGGTAGCGAGCAACTGGCGTAACACGATGTCCTTGTCCGATTACCTGAAAGCCAACAACGTCGTGGCGATCGCCGGTATCGACACGCGCCGCCTGACCCGCATCCTTCGGGAAAAAGGCGCGCAGAACGGCTGCATCATGGCCGGCGACAACATTTCCGAAGAAGCCGCCATTGCCGCGGCCCAGGGCTTCCCTGGCCTCAAGGGCATGGACCTGGCGAAAGTCGTCAGCACCAAGAAACAGTACGAATGGCGCTCCACGGTCTGGGACCTGAAGACCGACAGTCACGCGACGATCGAGGCTTCCGAGCTGCCCTACCACGTGGTGGCGTACGACTACGGCGTCAAGCTGAACATCCTGCGCATGCTGGTCGAGCGTGGCTGCCGCGTCACCGTGGTACCGGCCCAGACCCCGGCCGCCGATGTCCTGGCCCTCAAGCCTGATGGCGTGTTCCTGTCCAACGGCCCGGGTGACCCGGAGCCTTGCGACTACGCGATCCAGGCGATCAAGGACGTGCTGGAAACCGAGATCCCGGTGTTCGGTATCTGCCTCGGTCACCAGTTGCTGGCCCTCGCTTCTGGCGCCAAGACCTTGAAAATGGGCCACGGCCACCACGGTGCCAACCACCCGGTGCAGGACCTGGATACCGGCGTGGTGATGATCACCAGCCAGAACCACGGTTTTGCGGTGGATGAGGCGACCCTGCCGGCCAACGTGCGTGCGATTCACAAGTCGCTGTTCGACGGCACGCTGCAAGGTATCGAGCGTACCGACAAGAGCGCGTTCAGCTTCCAGGGCCACCCTGAAGCGAGCCCGGGCCCGAACGATGTGGCGCCGCTGTTCGATCGCTTCATCAACGAGATGGCCAAGCGACGCTGACCGCGTGAAGCCCGAGGGCGGCCCCGAATGCGGCGGCCCCTTCGGGCGCTTCAAAGATTGTTCGACGGCCTAGCCGACTGACCTGCGGATTTGAGTGACAAACCCATGCCAAAACGTACAGACATAAAAAGCATCCTGATTCTCGGCGCTGGCCCGATCGTGATCGGCCAGGCCTGCGAGTTCGACTACTCCGGCGCCCAGGCCTGTAAGGCCCTGCGCGAAGAGGGCTACCGCGTCATCCTGGTGAACTCCAACCCGGCCACCATCATGACCGACCCGGCCATGGCCGACGCCACCTACATCGAGCCGATCAAGTGGCAGACCGTTGCCAAGATCATCGAGAAGGAGCGCCCGGACGCGCTGCTGCCGACCATGGGCGGCCAGACCGCGCTCAACTGCGCCCTGGACCTGGAGCGCGAAGGCGTCCTGGAGAAGTTCGGTGTGGAAATGATCGGCGCCAACGCCGATACCATCGACAAGGCCGAAGACCGTTCGCGCTTCGACAAGGCGATGAAATCCATCGGCCTGGACTGCCCGCGCTCGGGCATCGCCCACAGCATGGAAGAGGCCAACGCCGTCCTGGAACGCCTCGGCTTCCCATGCATCATCCGTCCGTCCTTCACCATGGGCGGCACCGGTGGTGGCATCGCCTATAACCGTGAGGAATTTGAAGAAATCTGTGCCCGTGGTCTCGACTTGTCGCCGACCAAGGAACTGCTGATCGACGAATCCCTGATCGGCTGGAAAGAATACGAAATGGAAGTTGTCCGCGACAAAAAGGACAACTGCATCATCGTCTGCTCCATCGAGAACTTCGACCCGATGGGCGTGCACACCGGCGACTCGATCACCGTCGCACCGGCCCAGACCCTGACCGACAAGGAATACCAGATCCTGCGTAACGCCTCCCTGGCGGTACTGCGCGAGATCGGCGTGGAAACCGGCGGCTCCAACGTCCAGTTCGGCATCTGCCCGAACACCGGTCGCATGGTGGTCATCGAGATGAACCCGCGGGTCTCCCGTTCGTCGGCCCTGGCGTCCAAGGCCACCGGTTTCCCGATTGCCAAGGTCGCGGCCAAGCTGGCCGTGGGCTACACCCTGGACGAGCTGTCGAACGACATCACCGGCGGCAAGACCCCGGCGTCCTTCGAACCGTCCATCGACTACGTCGTGACCAAGCTGCCACGCTTCGCCTTCGAGAAGTTCGCCAAGGCCGATGCCCGCCTGACCACCCAGATGAAGTCGGTCGGTGAAGTCATGGCCATCGGCCGCACCTTCCAGGAGTCCCTGCAGAAAGCCCTGCGCGGCCTGGAAGTGGGCGTCTGTGGCCTCGATCCGAAGCTGGATCTGAACGACCCGGAAAGCATGAGCGTGCTCAAGCGCGAGCTGACCGTGCCGGGTGCCGAGCGCATCTGGTACGTGGCCGATGCCTTCCGCGCCGGCCTGACCGTCGAGCAGATTTTCGGCATGAACATGATCGACCCTTGGTTCCTGGTACAGATCGAAGATCTGATCAAGGAAGAAGAGAAGGTCAAGACCCTGGGCATGTCCAGCATCGATCGCGACACGATGTTCCGCCTCAAGCGCAAAGGTTTCTCCGACATGCGCCTGGCCAAGCTGCTGGGTGTGACCGAGAAGAGCCTGCGCGCCCATCGCCACAAGCTGGAAGTGTTCCCGGTCTACAAGCGCGTCGACACCTGCGCGGCCGAGTTCGCCACCGATACCGCCTACCTGTACTCCACGTACGAAGAAGAGTGCGAAGCCGCGCCATCGACCCGGGACAAGATCATGATCCTGGGCGGCGGTCCTAACCGGATCGGCCAGGGCATCGAGTTCGACTACTGCTGCGTGCACGCGGCACTGGCCCTGCGCGACGACGGTTACGAGACCATCATGGTCAACTGCAACCCGGAAACCGTGTCCACCGACTACGACACCTCCGATCGCCTGTACTTCGAGCCAGTGACCCTGGAAGACGTGCTGGAAATCGTCCGCGTCGAGAAGCCAAAAGGCGTGATCGTCCAGTACGGCGGCCAGACCCCGTTGAAACTGGCCCGTGCCCTGGAAGCCGCTGGCGTGCCGATCATCGGTACCAGCCCGGATGCGATCGACCGCGCTGAAGACCGTGAGCGCTTCCAGCAGATGGTCGAGCGCCTGAACCTGCGTCAGCCGCCAAACGCTACCGTGCGCAGCGAAGACGAAGCGATTCGTGCCGCCGCCAAGATCGGTTACCCGCTGGTGGTGCGTCCGTCCTATGTTCTGGGCGGCCGTGCGATGGAAATCGTCTATCAGGAAGACGAACTCAAGCGCTACCTGCGCGAAGCGGTCCAGGTGTCCAACGACAGCCCGGTGCTGCTGGACCACTTCCTCAACTGCGCCATCGAAATGGACGTGGATGCGGTCAGCGACGGCAAGGATGTGGTGATCGGCGCGATCATGCAGCACATCGAGCAGGCCGGTGTTCACTCCGGTGACTCCGCCTGTTCGCTGCCGCCTTACTCGTTGCCGGCGCACATCCAGGACGAGATGCGCGAGCAGGTCAAGAAAATGGCCCTGGAGCTGGGCGTCATCGGCCTGATGAACGTGCAATTGGCCCTGCAGGGCGAAGACATCTACGTCATCGAAGTCAACCCGCGCGCTTCCCGGACCGTGCCGTTCGTCTCCAAGTGCATCGGCGTTTCCCTGGCGATGATCGCGGCGCGAGTCATGGCCGGCAAGACCCTGAAAGAGCTGAACTTCACCAAAGAAATCATTCCGAACTTCTACAGCGTGAAAGAGGCGGTGTTCCCGTTCGCCAAGTTCCCTGGCGTGGACCCGATCCTCGGCCCGGAAATGAAGTCCACCGGTGAAGTGATGGGCGTGGGCGATACCTTCGGTGAGGCATTCGCCAAGGCCCAGATGGGCGCCAGCGAAGTGTTGCCGACTGGCGGCACGGCGTTCATCAGCGTGCGTGATGACGACAAGCCACTGGTTGCAGGCGTGGCCCGTGATCTGATCAACTTGGGCTTCGAAGTGGTCGCCACTGCCGGTACGGCCAGGCTGATCGAAGCCGCTGGCCTGAAAGTGCGCCGCGTGAACAAGGTGACCGAGGGGCGTCCGCACGTGGTCGACATGATCAAGAATGACGAAGTCACGCTGATCATCAACACCACCGAAGGTCGTCAATCGATCGCCGATTCCTACTCCATTCGTCGCAATGCGCTGCAGCACAAGATCTACTGCACCACGACCATTGCGGCAGGCGAAGCGATCTGCGAAGCGCTCAAGTTCGGTCCCGAGAAGACCGTGCGTCGCTTGCAGGATCTACATGCAGGATTGAAGGCATGAGCATAACCAAGTACCCGATGACTGTTCAGGGCGCGAAGGCCCTGGAAGAAGAACACGCTTTCCTGACCAAGGTCGAGCGCCCGCGCTTGAGCCAGGCTATCGGTGAAGCGCGTGAGCTGGGCGATCTCAAGGAAAACGCCGAATACCACGCTGCCCGAGAGGAGCAGGGGATGGTCGAGGCGCGTGTCCGTGACATCGAAGGCCGCATGCAGAATGCGGTGATCATCGATGTCACGACGATTCCACATACCGGCAAAGTGATTTTCGGCACCACGGTGGAAATCGCCAACGTCGAGACTGATGAAAGCGTGACTTACCAGATCGTTGGCGAGGACGAGGCAGACATCAAGCTCGGCAAGATTTCCGTCGGTTCACCCATTGCTCGTGCCTTGATTGCCAAGGAAGAGGGCGATGTGGTGGCGGTGAAGACACCGGGTGGTGTCATCGAGTATGAGATTGTCGAAGTCCGTCACATCTGAACGAAGGCGCCCGCTGCGAGCGGGTGCCATGATCTGGCAGCTCACCCAGATGTTGTGGGTGGGCGGCGTCTGGTTGCTGCACATCGGTTTGCTGCCGGTGCTGGGGCGAGTGGGCCTGGCACCGCTGCTCATCGATGAAATCGCAGGCATGCTGACGGTGCTGCTGGTGGGTTTTTCCGCGGCGTGCGTGATGTTTCAGGCTTTGGTGCTGGTTCAGGCCGAAGGCCTTGCCAGTCTATGGCGCGACATTCGTGGGCAATTGCTGCTCATGTCGTTGTATGCGTGCGGGATGTTCTTTGCCGTGCATTTCGGCTGGCCGGATGCGAGCCAGTGGCAGGTATTCAGTTACCTGGTGCTGGGTTTTTCCGGTCTGGTACTGGTCTTGCAGCCGGTTCCGGGGTGGAGCGGCAGGGTGTGCGAAGCACACCCTTGACCCTTTGGCATCACTTGAAGCGGTGAACGTTCGACAGTTGCTTGTTGACGCTGAAGTTCTTGCGATAAATCAGCGCCATCTTGCCGATGACCTGCACCAGGTCTGCCTTGCCGGTCTTGCACAGCTCGGCAACGGCAGCCAGGCGGGCTTCGCGATCGAGGATGTTGAGCTTGATCTTGATCAGCTCGTGATCGCCCAGGGCGCGTTCCAGTTCGGCGAGTACACCTTCAGTCAAACCGTTGTCAGCCACAGTCAAAACCGGTTTCAGATGGTGGCCAATGGATTTGTATTGTTTCTTCTGCTCTTGAGTGAGCGGCATAATCTGACCCCTGCGTCTGATCTTGTAAAAAGCGGCGGCCAGTTTACCCGAGCAAGTCCGGGACCGCCCACTTAATCACGACCCGTTTTATTTTTAGAGGTGGCCCGTGGCCCGTTCCAAGACTAGCCAGAACTGGCTCAGAGAGCATTTCAACGATCCGTACGTCAAAATGGCGCAAAAAGACGGCTATCGCTCTCGTGCCAGCTATAAATTGCTGGAGATCCAGGAAAAGGATCGCCTGATCCGTCCAGGCATGACCGTGATTGACCTCGGTGCGGCGCCGGGCGGCTGGTCCCAGGTTACCAGTCGTCTGATTGGTGGTCAGGGCCGCTTGATCGCTTCCGACATCCTGGAAATGGACAGCATCCCTGATGTGACCTTTATCCAGGGCGATTTCACGGAAGACGCCGTACTGGCGAAAATCCTGGAAGCCGTCGGAAATACACAAGTTGACCTTGTGATTTCCGATATGGCCCCCAATATGAGTGGATTAGCGGCTGTCGACATGCCTCGTGCCATGTTCCTCAGCGAGCTGGCCCTGGATCTTGCGGGGCGGGTTCTGCGTCCAGGCGGTGATTTTCTGATCAAGGTCTTCCAGGGTGAAGGCTTCGACGAATACCACAAGGGCATCCGCAAGCTGTTCGACAAGGTGCAGATGCGCAAGCCATTGTCGTCCCGTGACCGTTCTCGCGAGCAGTATCTGCTGGCGCGGGGGTTTCGCGGTGTTGAAGGCGCGGCCAGTGATGAGCGTCTTTGAGCAGGGCGATAGTTTTTTTTGTCTCGCATTGAAAAAGCCGCGTAACCAAAATTATGCGGTCAAAGTTTCACAAAGGGTTACAGACGGCGCCTGCCAGAGTCGTAGGTAATGTAGTAAGTTAGGCCGGTGAATATCATGCGAAGCGCGCGCCAGTAGCGGAGCTTGCTTCAGAGGGTAGTTAATTGAACGATATGGCAAAGAATCTGATCCTGTGGTTGATCATCGCCGCTGTCCTGGTGACCGTGATGAACAACTTCTCCAGTCCTAACGAGCCGCAGACCCTCAACTATTCCGACTTCATCCAGCAGGTCAAGGATGGCAAGGTCGAGCGCGTAGCCGTTGATGGCTATGTGATTACCGGCAAGCGCACCGACGGCGACAGCTTCAAGACCATTCGTCCGGCAATCCAGGACAATGGCCTGATTGGCGACCTGGTGGACAACCACGTCGTGGTCGAAGGCAAGCAGCCTGAGCAGCAAAGCATCTGGACCCAGCTCCTGGTGGCCAGCTTCCCGATCCTGGTGATCATCGCCGTGTTCATGTTCTTCATGCGCCAGATGCAGGGCGGCGGCGGTGGCAAGGGCGGGCCGATGAGCTTTGGCAAGAGCAAGGCCCGGCTACTTTCCGAGGACCAGGTGAAAACCACCCTGGCCGACGTCGCAGGTTGCGACGAAGCCAAGGAAGAAGTGGGCGAACTGGTCGAGTTCCTGCGCGATCCGGGCAAGTTCCAGCGCCTGGGCGGTCGTATTCCACGCGGCGTGCTGATGGTCGGCCCGCCAGGTACCGGTAAAACCTTGCTGGCCAAGGCGATTGCCGGTGAAGCCAAGGTGCCGTTCTTCACGATTTCCGGTTCCGACTTCGTCGAAATGTTCGTCGGCGTGGGAGCCAGTCGTGTCCGCGACATGTTCGAACAGGCCAAGAAACACGCGCCGTGCATCATCTTCATCGACGAAATCGACGCCGTTGGTCGCCATCGTGGCGCCGGCATGGGTGGCGGTCACGACGAGCGCGAACAGACCCTCAACCAGTTGCTGGTCGAGATGGACGGTTTCGAAATGAACGACGGCATTATCGTGATCGCCGCCACCAACCGTCCTGACGTGCTCGACCCTGCGCTGTTGCGTCCAGGTCGTTTCGACCGCCAGGTCGTGGTGGGGCTGCCGGACATTCGTGGTCGCGAGCAGATCCTCAAGGTCCATATGCGCAAGGTGCCGATGGGTGACGACGTCGCTCCGGCCGTCATCGCGCGTGGCACGCCGGGCTTTTCCGGTGCCGACCTGGCGAACCTGGTCAACGAAGCGTCGTTGTTCGCCGCTCGTACCGGCAAGCGCGTCGTGGAAATGAAGGAATTCGAGCTGGCCAAGGACAAGATCATGATGGGCGCGGAGCGCAAATCCATGGTCATGTCGGAGAAAGAAAAGCAGAACACCGCGTATCACGAGGCGGGTCACGCGATCGTTGGTCGTGTCGTGCCCGAGCATGATCCGGTCTACAAGGTCTCGATCATCCCGCGCGGTCGTGCCCTGGGCGTGACCATGTTCCTGCCGGAAGAGGATCGCTACAGCCTGTCCAAGCGTGCATTGATCAGTCAGATCTGCTCGTTGTACGGCGGTCGTATCGCTGAAGAGATGACGCTGGGCTTCGACGGTGTGACCACTGGGGCATCCAACGACATCATGCGTGCCAGTCAGATCGCTCGGAACATGGTCACCAAGTGGGGCCTGTCCGAGAAGCTGGGGCCGCTGATGTATGCCGAAGAAGAAGGGGAAGTGTTCCTCGGTCGTGGTGGCGGTGGCCAGCATGCAAGCTTCTCCGGCGAGACGGCCAAGCTGATCGATTCCGAGGTGCGCAGCATCATCGACCAGTGCTACGGCACTGCCCGGCAGATCCTCACGGACAACCGTGACAAGCTCGATGCCATGGCCGATGCCCTGATGAAGTACGAAACCATCGATGCCGAGCAGATCGACGACATCATGGCAGGTCGCGAACCTCGCGAGCCTCGTGACTGGTCGGGCGGTGGTACCGGTACTTCCGGTACACCTCCGGCGGTACAGGGTGAGCGTCCGGAAACACCGATTGGCGGTCCGGCCGCTGATGTCTAAGGCTTGAAATGACTTCTGTTCAGTCCTCGACCCGGTTGCCTTGCGGCAACCGGGTTCTTGATTTGGCCCATGCACATGTCATGGGCATTCTCAATGTCACGCCTGATTCCTTTTCCGATGGTGGTCGATTCAGCCAGCTCGATGCCGCGCTGCGGCATGCCGAGGCCATGGTGGCCGCTGGCGCAACGCTGATCGATGTGGGGGGGAATCGACCCGGCCAGGTGCGCGGTCGGTCTCGCCCACCGAAGAGCTGGAGCGGGTGGCGCCGATTGTCGAGCGCATCCATCGCGAACTCGATGTCATTATCTCGGTCGATACGTCCACGCCTGCGGTCATGCGCGAGACTGCGCGACTAGGGGCGGGCCTGATCAATGATGTTCGGTCCTTGCAGCGCGATGGTGCCCTGGATGCCGCGGCGGCCACCGGATTGCCGGTATGCCTGATGCATATGCTCGGCGAGCCGGGGACCATGCAGAACGACCCGCACTATGATGATGTGACCAGGGAGGTGGGTGAGTTCCTGGTGGCGCGTCTGGATCAATGTGCTGCCGTGGGTATTCCTGCCGGCCGGATCATCCTTGATCCCGGGTTCGGCTTTGCCAAGACATTGGCGCACAACCTGAGCCTGTTCAAACATATGGAAGCCTTGCACGCCCTGGGGCGGCCCCTGTTGGTTGGGGTTTCGCGAAAGAGCATGATAGGCAATGCCCTGGGGCGGCCGGTGGGAGAGCGCCTGTATGGTGGTCTTGCCCTTGCGGCCTTGGCCCTTGCCAAAGGTGCACGCATATTGCGCGTGCACGATGTAGCCGAAACGATGGATGTCGTGCGGATGATCGCAGCTGTGGATTCAGCCGAATAAGAATGACGGAGCACTTATGAGCAAGAAATACTTTGGCACCGACGGTATTCGTGGTCGGGTCGGCGAATACCCTATTACCCCCGATTTCATGCTCAAGCTCGGCTGGGCGGCAGGCATGGCGTTCCGCAAGATGGGCGCCTGCAAGGTGCTGGTCGGCAAGGACACGCGAATTTCCGGCTACATGTTCGAATCGGCGCTCGAGGCCGGCCTGACGTCGGCGGGTGCCGATGTGATGCTGCTGGGCCCGATGCCGACGCCGGCCATTGCCTACCTGACCCGTACGTTCCAGGCCCAGGCAGGCATCGTGATCAGTGCCTCGCACAACCCCCATGATGACAACGGCATCAAGTTCTTCTCCGGCCAGGGTACCAAGTTGCCGGATGATATCGAGCTGATGATCGAGGAGCTGCTGGACACGCCGATGACCGTGGTCGAGTCGAGCAAGATCGGCAAGGTGTCGCGGATCAACGATGCATCGGGTCGCTACATCGAATTCTGCAAAGGCAGCGTGCCGACCGGTACGAGCTTTTCCGGCCTGAAAATTGTTGTCGATTGTGCTCACGGCGCCACCTATAAAGTCGCGCCGAGCGTCTTTCGCGAGCTGGGTGCCGACGTGGTGGTGCTTTCCGCCCAGCCCAATGGCCTGAACATCAACCACAACTGTGGTTCCACCCATACCGAGGCGTTGCAGGCTGCAGTGCTGGCCGAGCAGGCCGATCTCGGTATCGCCTTCGATGGCGACGGTGATCGGGTGCTGATGGTCGATCACACCGGTACGGTCGTCGATGGTGACGAATTGCTGTTCATCATCGCTCGTGACCTGCATGGGCGCGGCAAGCTGCAGGGCGGCGTGGTCGGCACGTTGATGAGCAACCTCGGGCTTGAACTGGCCCTGGCGGACCTGGATATCCCGTTCGTGCGTGCCAACGTGGGCGACCGCTACGTGATCTCGGAGTTGCTGGAGCGCAACTGGGTGATCGGGGGCGAGAACTCCGGCCACATCGTGTGCTTCGACCATACCACCACCGGTGATGCGATCATTGCGGCCCTGCAGGTACTGATGGCACTCAAGGCGCGCAACGAAGGGCTTGCACAGTCGCGCCAGGCATTGCGTAAATGCCCGCAAGTGTTGATCAACGTGCGTTTTGGTGGCGGTGTGAACCCTCTCGAACATGCGAAGGTCAAGCAGGCCAGCGAGCGTGTGACAGAGGCGATGGCGGGGCGTGGTCGCGTGTTGTTGCGCAAGTCCGGTACAGAGCCTTTGGTGCGTGTCATGGTCGAAGGCGAGGACGAAGCGCAAGTTCGCGGTTATGCCGAAGAGCTGGCAAAACTGGTTACTGAAGTTTCTGCCTGAATTCGGCTTGCCAGTCATGAATCGGTTGGGTAACATCTGCGCCCACTTTGACCGACGAGGTACAGCATGCGTCGCCCTATGGTAGCTGGTAACTGGAAGATGCACGGTACCCGCGCCAGCGTCGCTGAGCTGATCAATGGCCTTCGTCATCTGGCCTTGCCAAGCGGTGTTGATGTCGCGGTATTCCCGCCTTGCTTGTATATCAATCAAGTGATTGATGGCTTGAAAGGCAAGTCGATTTCGGTCGGCGCGCAGAACTCTGCGGTGGAATCCATGCAAGGTGCGTTGACCGGTGAGATTGCACCGAGTCAGTTGGTGGATGCAGGTTGCTCCCTGGTCCTGGTTGGACATTCCGAGCGTCGCCAGATCATGGGCGAGCAGGACAAGACCTTGATCCGCAAGTTTGCTGCGGCCCAGGCTTGTGGTCTGATTCCGGTGTTGTGCGTAGGGGAAACCCTCGCGCAGCGTGAAGCCGGCAAGACCCTTGAAGTTGTCGGGCGTCAGCTCGGCAGCATCATCGAAGACCTGGGTGTTGGTGCTTTTGCAAAGGCAGTCATTGCCTACGAGCCGGTCTGGGCCATTGGTACCGGGCTGACGGCTTCGCCGCAACAGGCGCAGGATGTGCACGCAGCCATCCGCGCGCAGTTGGCGGAAGAGAATTCTGAAGTGGCACGAGGTGTGCGGCTTCTATACGGCGGCAGCGTGAAGGCGGCCAATGCGGCCGAACTGTTCGGCATGCCGGATATCGATGGGGGGCTCATTGGTGGAGCGTCCCTGAATGCAGATGAGTTCGGTGCGATCTGTCGCGCCGCGGGAAACTGAAAAAATGCTGGAAACAGTCGTAGTCGTTTTTCATCTGCTGGGTGCACTGGGCGTAGTTGCTCTCGTATTGCTGCAGCAGGGTAAAGGTGCGGATGCTGGTGCGTCTTTCGGTGCAGGTGCTTCAAATACTGTGTTCGGAAGCCAAGGTTCCTCTACCTTTCTTAGTAAGTTTACTGCTATACTTGCCGCCGGTTTCTTCATGACCAGCTTAGGGTTAGGTTACTTTGCTAAAGAGAAAGCTCACGAGCTGACTCAAGTAGGTTTGCCAAACCCAGCGGTACTGGAAGCGCCTAAGCAACAACCGGCTTCTGATGATGTCCCGGTGCTTCAAGAGCAAAAGTCGGCCAACCCGGCGACTGACGTGCCTCCAGCTCAAGAGCAGAAGTAAGAAGGTTTCAAACGCTGTATTGCCGAGGTGGTGGAATTGGTAGACACGCAACCTTGAGGTGGTTGTGCCCATAGGGTGTAGGGGTTCGAGTCCCCTTCTCGGTACCAATTATCAGGAGAGCCCGCGATTGCGGGCTTTCTTGTAGGTGGAAGGGTTACATTGACCCTGTAAGGGATCGGTCGTATACTTCCGCCCCAGCTTTGTCGCGGGATGGAGCAGTCTGGTAGCTCGTCGGGCTCATAACCCGAAGGTCGTCGGTTCAAATCCGGCTCCCGCAACCAGTTTCAGGGGCCCCTTCCAAGGGGCTTTTTGTTAGCTGGACACTTTATAACGCCGCTATTCGACGGCGTTTCAGGGATGGGCGATTCGCCCATTTTTTTTTATTTGCACAGCATGCACAAACATGCACGAGGGGGTTCAGGTGTCGAGCAAGCTAGAACAGTTGCAGGCCTTGTTGGCCCCGGTGGTCGTGGCCCTTGGCTATGAATGCTGGGGTATTGAGTTTTCGGCTCAAGGTCGCCACTCACTGTTGCGCGTTTATATCGATAAGGAAGGCGGCGTGTTGGTGGATGATTGCGCCATCGTCAGCCGTCAGATCAGCGGTGTACTGGATGTCGAAGATCCAATCACCTCCGAATACACCCTTGAAGTTTCCTCGCCTGGCATGGAGCGCCCCCTGTTCACACTTGAACAGTTCGCTTTGTTTGCCGGTGAACAAGTGAAGATCAAGCTGCGCTCGCCTTTCGAGGGTCGACGCAACTTCCAAGGCCTTCTGCGCGGTGTAGAAGAGCAGGACGTCGTGGTGCAGGTAGATGACCATGAGTTCCTGTTGCCGATCGATATGATCGACAAGGCCAACATTATTCCCAGTTTTGACTGATACGTGCCAGATACTGCGGATCCCGCGGATCCAATGGCTTGCGAAAGGCGAGGCGTACGATGAGCAAAGAAGTACTGCTGGTTGTTGAGTCGGTATCCAATGAAAAGGGCGTACCGGCTAACGTTATTTTTGAAGCGCTGGAGCTGGCTCTGGCCACTGCTACCAAGAAGCGGTTCGAAGACGAAGTTGATTTGCGTGTGGAGATCAATCGCCACACGGGTGCCTACGAGACTTTCCGTCGCTGGACGGTCGTCGAGGAAGCCGACCTGGACGATCCGGCTATCGAAACCTGGCCAAGCAAGGTTGCAGAAACGCACCCGGGCGCCAAGGTTGGTGATGTCGTCGAAGAAAAAATCGAATCCATTGAGTTCGGTCGCATCGCTGCACAGACTGCCAAGCAGGTCATCGTGCAGAAAGTTCGCGAAGCCGAGCGTGCGCAAGTGGTCGACGCTTATCGCGAGCGCCTGGGGGAAATCATCTCCGGCACCGTGAAAAAAGTGACCCGCGACAACGTGATCGTCGACCTGGGCAACAACGCCGAAGCGTTGCTGGCTCGCGAAGACATCATCTCTCGCGAAACTTTCCGGGTTGGCGTGCGTTTGCGTGCGCTGCTCAAGGAAATCCGCACCGAGAACCGGGGCCCGCAGCTGATCCTGTCGCGTACAGCGCCGGAAATGCTGATCGAGTTGTTCCGCATCGAAGTGCCGGAAATTGCTGAAGGCCTGATCGAAGTCATGGCCGCCTCCCGTGATCCGGGTTCGCGTGCCAAGATCGCGGTCCGCTCCAAGGACAAGCGCATCGACCCGCAAGGTGCCTGCATCGGCATGCGTGGTTCGCGTGTCCAGGCCGTATCCGGCGAGTTGGGCGGCGAGCGCGTGGACATCGTCCTGTGGGACGACAACCCGGCTCAGTTCGTGATCAATGCCATGTCGCCTGCTGAAGTGGCGGCAATTATCGTCGACGAAGATGCCCACGCCATGGACATCGCCGTTGGCGCAGACAATCTGGCTCAGGCCATCGGTCGCGGTGGTCAGAACGTGCGTCTGGCCAGCCAATTGACTGGCTGGACCCTGAACGTGATGACCGAATCGGACATCCAGGCTAAACAGCAAGCTGAAACCGGCGACATCCTGCGCAACTTCATCGAAGAGCTTGAAGTCGATGAAGAGCTGGCGCAGGTGCTGGTGGATGAAGGCTTTACCAGCCTGGAAGAGATTGCCTACGTACCGGTGGAGGAAATGCTCAACATCGACGGCTTTGACGAGGAAATCGTCAACGAGCTTCGCGCTCGAGCCAAGGATCGTTTGTTGACCAAAGCCATCGCTACTGAGGAAAAGCTGGCAGACGCCCATCCGGCCGAAGACCTGCTCTCGCTTGAGGGCATGGACAAGGATTTGGCGATGGAACTGGCGGTGCGCGGCGTAATTACCCGCGAAGACCTGGCCGAGCAGTCTATTGACGATCTGCTCGACATCGACGGCATTGACGATGATCGTGCCGGCAAGTTGATCATGGCCGCCCGAGCCCACTGGTTCGAGTAATTAGGCGCGGCCTGAGGAGAGAAGTGCATGACGCAAGTCACGGTGAAACAACTGGCCGATGAGGTCAAAACACCGGTAGAGCGCCTGTTGCAGCAGATGCGTGAGGCAGGTCTGCCGCACACCGCCGCCGAGGAACATGTGACCGACAGTGAGAAGCAGTCCCTGCTGACTCACTTGAAGAGCAGTCACAAGGCTAAAGTGGAAGAACCGCGCAAGATCACTCTGCAGCGTAAAACCACCAGCACCCTGCGTGTTGCCGGTAGCAAAAGCATCAGCGTTGAAGTACGCAAGAAGAAAGTCTTCGTACAACGCAGCCCGGAAGAAATCGAAGCCGAGCGCAAACGCGAACAGGAAGAACGTCGCGCAGTAGAAAATGCTGCTCGTCAGAAGGCTGAAGAAGAAGCCAAGCGTCGCGCCGAAGAAGAAGCGCGCCGCCAGCCTGCTGCTGCGCAAACCGCTCCGGTAGAAGCCGTCGAGGCTGTTGCCCCGGTCGCCGAACCTGTGCGCGAAGCCGCACCAGTCGTGGCACCGGCGCCGGCTCCAGCCGATACTCGCAAGCGCGATGAACAGCGTCGTCCGGACAAACCACGTGCCGACGACAACCGTCGTGGCAGTGGCGATGGCGAGCGCAAGAACGCGCCTCACCGTGCGTCGGTCAAGGAAAAGGCACCAGCACCTCGTGTTGCGCCACGTACCACCGACGAGGAAAGCGATGGCTTCCGTCGCGGCGGTCGCGGCAAGGCCAAGCTGAAGAAACGCAACGCCCACGGTTTCCAGAGCCCTACCGGCCCAGTCGTGCGTGAAGTGAAGATCGGCGAGACCATCACTGTGGGCGATCTGGCCCAGCAGATGTCGGTCAAGGCTGCTGAAATCATCAAGTTCATGTTCAAGCTGGGTACGCCAGCCACCATCAACCAGGTACTGGACCAGGAAACTGCCCAACTGGTTGCTGAAGAGCTGGGCCACAAAGTGACCCTGGTCAGCGACACCGCCCTGGAAGATTCCCTGGCCGAGTCGCTGAAGTTTGAAGGTGAGGCGGTTTCCCGTGCACCGGTCGTGACCGTAATGGGCCACGTTGACCACGGTAAAACCTCCCTGCTCGACTATATCCGTCGTGCGAAGGTAGCAGCAGGTGAGGCTGGCGGTATTACCCAGCACATCGGCGCCTACCACGTTGAAACCGACCGCGGCATGGTGACGTTCCTCGACACCCCGGGTCACGCCGCGTTTACCGCGATGCGTGCCCGTGGTGCCAAGGCGACCGACATCGTGATCCTGGTGGTTGCGGCGGACGACGGCGTCATGCCGCAAACCATCGAAGCCGTTCAGCATGCCCAGGCAGCTGGTGTGCCGCTGGTGGTTGCAGTGAACAAGATCGACAAGCCGGGCGCCGATCTCGATCGCATCCGCAGCGAACTGTCGGTCCACGGCGTGACCTCCGAAGAGTGGGGTGGCGACACTCCATTCGTTCCGGTCTCGGCGAAGATGGGTACCGGCGTTGACGAACTGCTCGAAGCCGTTCTGTTGCAAGCCGAGGTTCTGGAACTCACCGCTACACCTTCGGCTCCTGGCCGTGGTGTGGTTGTTGAATCCCGTCTCGACAAGGGCCGTGGCCCGGTGGCGACTGTCCTGGTCCAGGACGGTACCTTGCGTCAAGGCGACATGGTGCTGGTCGGCTCGAACTATGGCCGCGTGCGCGCCATGCTCGACGAGAACGGCAAGTCCATCAAGGAAGCCGGTCCGGCTATCCCGGTCGAGATCCTCGGCCTGGACGGCACCCCGGATGCTGGCGACGAGATGAGCGTTGTGGCTGACGAGAAGAAAGCCCGTGAAGTGGCTCTGTTCCGTCAAGGCAAGTTCCGCGAAGTCAAACTGGCTCGTGCTCACGCCGGCAAGCTGGAAAACATCTTCGAGAACATGGGCCAGGAAGAGAAGAAGACGCTCAACATCGTCCTCAAATCCGACGTCCGTGGTTCGCTCGAAGCGTTGAACGGCGCCTTGAATGGCCTGGGTAACGACGAAGTGCAAGTGCGTGTGGTCGGCGGCGGTGTCGGTGGTATCACCGAGTCCGACGCCAACCTGGCACTGGCTTCCAACGCTGTACTGTTCGGCTTCAACGTGCGTGCCGATGCTGGCGCTCGCAAGATCGTCGAGCAGGAAGGCCTGGATATGCGTTACTACAACGTGATCTACGACATCATCGAAGACGTCAAGAAAGCGTTGACCGGTATGTTGGGCAGCGACGTGCGGGAGAACATCCTGGGCGTGGCCGAAGTTCGCGACGTGTTCCGTTCGCCGAAGTTTGGCGCCATCGCCGGTTGCATGGTGATCGAGGGTGTCGTTCACCGTAACCGTCCGATCCGTGTACTGCGTGAAGACATCGTGATCTTCGAAGGCGAGCTGGAATCCCTGCGCCGCTTCAAGGATGACGCTTCCGAAGTACGTGCCGGCATGGAGTGCGGTATTGGCGTCAAGAGCTACAACGACGTCAAGGTCGGCGACAAGATCGAAGTCTTCGAGAAGGTCCAGGTTGCTCGCAGCCTCTAACTCGCGCACTTCAAGAGCCGCACCGGGCAGCCGCATGAACATGCACTGCCTGGCTGGCGGACTCTAAACGCAACGCCCGGTCTGGCTTTTGCCAGGCCGGGCGTTTGCCGCTTTCAGACCTCGCGGGTTTCACCGTGGGGCAGTAACAGGTAACAAGACATGGCAAAAGAATACAGCCGTACCCAACGAATCGGCGATCAGATGCAGCGCGAGCTGGCCCAGCTGATCCGTCGCGAAGTCAAAGACCCGCGCGTCGGCCTGGTCACCATCACCGCAGTGGAAGTCAGCCGTGACGTCGGTCACGCCAAGATCTTCATCACCGTGATGGGGCAGGACAGCGCCGAAGAAATCGCCCAGAGCATCAAGGTGCTCAACTCGGCCGCCGGCTTCCTGCGTATGCAGCTGGCCCGGGAGATGAAGCTGCGCAGCGTCCCACAGTTGCACTTCCACTACGACGAAAGCGTCGCACGGGGTGCGCATCTGTCGGCACTGATCGAGCGCGCCGTGGCGCAAGACAGCCAGCACCCGGTTGCGGCTGACCCCGAAGACACCAAGGAGTAATCGGTGGCTCAGGTCAAACGTATCCGTCGTAACGTCAGCGGTATCATCCTGCTCGACAAGCCGCTGGGGTTCACCTCCAACGCGGCGTTGCAGAAGGTTCGCTGGCTGCTCAATGCTGAAAAGGCCGGGCACACCGGTAGCCTCGATCCGCTGGCCACCGGCGTGCTGCCGCTGTGCTTTGGCGAGGCGACCAAGTTCTCCCAGTACCTGCTCGATTCCGACAAGGGTTATGAAACCCTGGCGCAACTGGGCAAGACCACCACCACGGCGGATGCCGAAGGTGAGGTTTTGCTGGAGCGCCCGGTGACCGTTGGTCAGGCGGATATCGAAGCGGTCTTGCCGGGTTTTCGCGGGCAAATCAGCCAGATACCGCCGATGTACTCCGCTTTGAAGCGTGATGGGCAGCCGTTGTATAAACTGGCCCGTGCAGGCGAAGTAGTGGAGCGCGAACCGCGTTCTGTTACTATTGCGCGCTTGGAATTGCTGGCCTTTGACGGTAATACTGCGCGGCTGGCCGTGGATTGCAGCAAGGGCACCTATATCCGGACCCTGGTGGAGGATATCGGCGAGCAGCTCGGCTGTGGCGCGTACGTGGCAGAATTGCGACGGACCCAGGCCGGACCTTTCACGTTGGCCCAGACGGTCACGCTGGAAGAGCTCGAAGCGGTGCATGCCGAAGGCGGCAACGAAGCGGTCGACCGTTTCCTGATGCCATCGGACAGCGGGTTGCTGGATTGGCCGCTCTTGCAGTTCTCGGAACACAGTGCGTTCTACTGGCTCAACGGCCAGCCGGTACGCGCCCCGGATGCGCCGAAGTTCGGCATGGTCCGGGTACAGGATCACAACGGTCGTTTCATCGGTATCGGTGAAGTGAGCGAAGACGGGCGCATTGCGCCGCGTCGACTGATTCGGTCGGAATGACCGGAACCAGCCTGCGTAACAGCAGGTTGGCGAGTGTGGCTGTTAACAGGCACGGTCACTACTCATTTATAGATACAGGGATTTGTCCCTGGCCTGTTGAAGCTGTTTCCTCGGAACAGTTTCCTGACTAAAAGGATTGCCTCATGGCTCTCGACGTTCAAGAAAAAGCTCAAATCGTAGCTGACTACCAGCAAGCTGTTGGTGACACTGGTTCGCCAGAAGTGCAAGTTGCACTGCTGACCGCCAACATCAACAAACTGCAAGGTCACTTCAAGGCCAACGGTAAGGATCACCACTCCCGTCGTGGTCTGATCCGCATGGTAAACCAGCGTCGTAAGCTGCTGGACTACCTGAAAGGCAAGGACGTGAGCCGTTACAGCGCTCTGATCGCTCGCCTGGGTCTGCGTCGCTAATAAGCGATTGCGCTAGAGGTTGGTGGTCTGTCGTGCGTCAGTGGGTTTCCCGCTGGCGCATGGCAGGCTCCCAGCCTCAAGTTTTATCTGGATACACGTTTTACCCTGGACAGGCGTCGGGCCGATTCCCGTCATTGCCCAAGAATTTCGCAAGAAGACAAGTTCCCCAAGAGCCACAAAGAAGGTAGGACACCGTGAACCCGGTAATCAAAAAATTCCAGTTCGGTCAGTCGACCGTTACCCTCGAGACTGGCCGTATCGCCCGTCAGGCCTCCGGCGCAGTGCTGGTCACCGTTGACGACGACGTCAGCGTATTGGTGACCGTTGTCGGTGCCAAGCAAGCCGATCCAGGCAAGGGCTTTTTCCCTCTGTCTGTCCACTACCAGGAAAAGACTTACGCTGCCGGTAAGATCCCTGGCGGTTTCTTCAAGCGCGAAGGCCGTCCTTCCGAGAAAGAAACCCTGACTTCCCGACTGATCGACCGTCCGATCCGTCCGCTGTTTCCAGAAGGCTTCATGAACGAAGTGCAGGTTGTCTGCACCGTCGTGTCCACCAGCAAGAAAACCGATCCGGACATCGCTGCGATGATCGGTACCTCGGCTGCCCTGGCCATCTCCGGCATTCCTTTCGATGGCCCGATCGGCGCTGCCCGCGTCGCGTTCCACGAAAGCACCGGCTACCTGCTGAACCCGACCTACGAGCAGTTGAAGGCTTCGAGCCTGGACATGGTCGTGGCCGGTACTTCCGAAGCGGTGCTGATGGTTGAATCCGAAGCCAAAGAGCTGACCGAAGACCAGATGCTGGGCGCCGTGCTGTTCGCCCACGACGAGTTCCAGGTGGTGATCAACGCCGTCAAGGAACTGGCTGCCGAAGCCGCCAAGCCAACCTGGACCTGGGCTCCGCAAGCCGAAGCCACCGAGCTGCTGGGCGCGATCCGTGCCGAGTTCGGCGAAGCGATCTCCCAGGCCTACACCATCACCGTCAAGGCCGACCGTTATGCACGCCTGGGCGAGCTGAAAGACCAGGTCGTTGCCAAGCTGTCCGGTGAAGAAGGCCAGCCGTCTTCCGCTGAAGTGAAAGCGGCTTTCGGTGAAATCGAATACCGCACCGTTCGCGAAAACATCGTTAACGGCAAGCCGCGTATCGACGGTCGCGACACCCGCACCGTACGTCCGCTGAACATCGAAGTCGGCGTCCTGCCAAAGACCCACGGTTCGGCACTGTTCACCCGTGGCGAAACCCAGGCCCTGGTCGTTGCCACGCTGGGCACCGCCCGTGACGCGCAACTGCTGGACACCCTGGAAGGCGAAAAGAAAGACCCGTTCATGCTGCACTACAACTTCCCGCCGTTCTCGGTGGGCGAGTGTGGTCGCATGGGTGGCGCCGGTCGCCGCGAAATCGGTCACGGCCGTCTGGCCCGTCGTTCGGTCCAGGCCATGCTGCCAGCCGCTGACGTGTTCCCGTACACCATTCGTGTGGTATCGGAAATCACCGAGTCCAACGGCTCGAGCTCCATGGCTTCGGTCTGCGGCGCTTCCCTGGCCCTGATGGACGCTGGTGTGCCGATGAAGGCACCGGTTGCCGGTATCGCCATGGGTCTGGTGAAAGAAGGCGAGAAATTCGCCGTCCTGACCGACATCCTGGGTGACGAAGACCACCTGGGCGACATGGACTTCAAAGTGGCCGGTACCGCCAAGGGCGTCACCGCACTGCAGATGGACATCAAGATCAAGGGCATCACCGAAGAGATCATGGAAATCGCCCTGGGCCAAGCCCTGGAAGCGCGCCTGAACATCCTCGGCCAGATGAACCAGATCATCGGTCAGTCCCGTACCGAGCTGTCGGAAAATGCTCCGACCATGATCGCGATGAAAATCGACACCGACAAAATCCGTGATGTCATCGGTAAAGGCGGCGCGACGATCCGTGCGATCTGTGAAGAAACCAAGGCTTCGATCGACATCGAAGACGACGGTTCGATCAAGATCTTCGGCGAAACCAAGGAAGCGGCAGAAGCAGCACGCCAGCGCGTCCTGGGGATCACCGCGGAAGCCGAGATCGGCAAGATCTACGTCGGCAAGGTTGAACGCATCGTCGACTTCGGCGCGTTCGTCAACATCCTGCCGGGCAAGGACGGCCTGGTTCACATCTCCATGCTGAGCGATGCTCGCGTCGAGAAAGTGACCGACATCCTGAAAGAAGGCCAGGAAGTGGAAGTGCTGGTACTGGACGTGGACAACCGCGGCCGTATCAAGCTGTCCATCAAGGACGTCGCAGCAGCCAAGGCATCGGGCGTTTAATCGCCCCATCGCCTGACCGCTGAACAAGCAAACGCCCCGACTGGTTCGGGGCGTTTTGCTGTGTGACGAAAATCCCTGCCAGGCAGGTTGCCTGGCCACGGGAGACGGTGCTAGTTTTAGCCACCGCCCGTGTAGCTCAGTCGGTAGAGCAGCGCACTCGTAACGCGAAGGTCGCAGGTTCGATTCCTGTCTCGGGCAAGATTTCCCCCTCGTTATTTCACCTTCCTGCTCAGTTCCTCGACCGTGCGTTTGAGCTGGTCCATCTCTCGATCCTGATCGCTGAGTTCCCGTTTCAGGGACGAAATCTCGCTGTTGCTCGAACTCGAACTGGAGCCGCTATTGCGCTTGAGTTCTTCCACTTGCTTGCCAAGGTCGTTCAGGTCGCGTTCCTGTTCCTTGACGGTGCGCTTGAGCTCGTCAATCTCCTTGCTGCTGGAGGTGGAGCTGGAGCCGCTGTTGCGCTTGAGTTCTTCGATCTGACGGGCTTGCTCGCTGAGGGTGCGCTTTTGGTTTTCCAGTTCGTCAGCATTACTTTTCACGGTTTTCGGCAGGCTTTCCAGGACGCTGGCGCTGACATCGGTCTTGACGAGCTTGTACTTATCGAACTGGTCATAGTGAAGGGCGGGAATGGCATCGTTGTCAGACGGCCCATCGGAGGAGACTTCAACCGCCGCTTGAGTCACGTCAGTCAAGGTCAGGCTACCAAGCAGCAAAGTCGCGGTGGCAAGTTGGATCGACGAGCGTTTCGAAAAGCTGCGCATCACTGGGGTTCCTTGTGAAGTGCCGGCATGGCACATGGCTATGACTGGTTATTTTGACAGATGTTCCCAAGCTCCCCTGGTTTCTCGGGCGCATGGTTTTTTTGTGGGATAGATGTAAAGAACCGTGTAAATCGTCGGCAAAACATCCTATATTCGTTGCCTGCATGTGCATCGCCCAGCAGTTTTCAGATGATCCCCGAATGGTTCTGAAGGCCAGATAAACCGGGCTTCACACGGTTTTTTGCGTCAGAGAGATCCTTGATGATCCAGATCCATCTTCCATTCCCCCGATCAACGAGAACGCCATGACTGTTAAAGAATTGACCCAGGAAGCCAGGCACGAAGAAGCGCTGAAGAAGTACGTGCTGGATGCGCCCCAGTTGCTGGAAGAGATCAAGGACTTGTCTGCCGACGATCAAAAGGACCAGATCCAATGGGCGTTCGAGGACGAGGCTGAAGCCCAGGGGCTGCAACCCTGGGAGTTGACGCTCAAGTACACCAGCACGCCTGAGGAGTTCGAGGTGCAGCGCCTTGCGTTGCACAAGGAAGCGGCCGAGGTGCTGGGTGTGGAATGGGATGAGTACTGCGAGATGAACAATCTGGTGGTCTGAAAAAAACGCCAGCCTTTCAAGGCTGGCGTTTTTCGTTGTCAGAGGCTCAAGCGCATCGACAGATCCACTGCCTTCACATCCTTGGTCATCGCGCCGATCGAGATGTAGTCCACCCCGGTCTCGGCAATCGGGCGCAACGTGCTTTCGTTGATCCCGCCGCTGGCCTCCAGCTTCGCCTTGCCGCCATTGAGGCGCACAGCCTCACGCATGTCGTCCAGGCTCAGTTCGTCGAGCATGATGATGTCGGCGTTGGCCGCCAGCGCTTCGTTCAACTCCGCCAGGCTTTCCACTTCGATTTCCACCGGTTTGCCCGGTGCGATCTTGTGGGCGGCCGCGATGGCCTGGGCGATCCCGCCGCAGGCGGCGATGTGGTTTTCCTTGATCAGGAAAGCGTCGTACAGGCCGATGCGGTGGTTATGGCAGCCACCGCAGGTGACCGCGTACTTCTGGGCCAGGCGCAGGCCGGGCAGGGTCTTGCGGGTGTCCAGCAGCTTGACCTGGGTCCCGGCGACAAAGTCGGCCAGGTAACGGGCCCGCGTGGCGACGCCCGAGAGCATTTGCAGGAAGTTCAGGGCGCTGCGTTCGCCGGTCAGCAGCGAGCGGGCCGGGCCCTCCAGGTGGAACAGCGCCTGATCGGGGCTGACCCGGTCGCCGTCGTGCACTTGCCAATGCACCGCGACACGCGGATCCAGTTGCCGGAACACGGCATCGACCCAGGCCGTGCCGCTGATGATCGCCGCGTCGCGGGTGATGATGGTGGCCTTGGCCAGGCGTTCGGCGGGGATCAGTTGCGCGGTGATGTCGCCGCTGCCGATGTCTTCAAGCAACGCACGGCGCACGTTGGCTTCGATTTCGGCGGTCAGATCGGCGAGGCGTAGATTCGGCATAACGGGCTCCACAAACAAAGTGGCCCGATTATAGGGTGTCGAAACCTGCATTTGGTCGCGTCCTCGCAACATTTCCTCATTTTCCCGGTCACTTATTGCGCCGTATTTCGAGCTGGATCACAGAGTCTGCTGGTACGACAGGGTTGTTTTACCTGATAATCCGCCTTTCGATTGACGTCATGGCTTTGACGTTGCGAACCGAAAACCGTTTCAGGAGGCCAGGATGCACAACGACGGGAATGTAGTGCCTTTACACAAGGTGCCTACCGATCAGGCGAATCGCTCGCCGCTCGCCCGCCTGCCTGTGATTCTGCTTCAGGTTCGCGACAAGGCCGCCCAACAGTTGCGCCTGGGCTTGCAGGGGCTGTTCGATAACGCCGACGACACCTTGTTTGAAATGGCCGACCGGGCGCGCGACGACGTCGAGCAGAACCTGTACTTCGAGGCCATGCGGGACCTGCGCCTGAAGCGCAAAAGCATCGAGCGGGAATTCATCGAGCAGTTTTTCGAGACCTTCGTCAGCCTGGCCCAGTACGACCTGACCCACGCCAGCTTGGCGCCCGCCCTGGCGCCGGACGGCCAGACCCAGCGCTCCCACGATGAGCTGGAACGTCATCTGGCGGTCGAGGCCATGGTCACTCGGGTGCTCAGGCGCGATGGCGTGTCGCTGGAGCAACTGACGGCCCGGCTCGGTGTGCTGTTGGACCGACCGCTGGCCAACCAGTACAACCCCCTGAGCCCGGCACTGCTGTGCGAGAAGTTCCTGCAGGCCGGGCGTAACCTGGGCGTGGGCATCAAGGTCAAGCTGATCCTGCTCAAGCTCTTCGAGCGTTATGTGCTCAGCGAGTGCGACCAGCTCTATACCGAGGCCAATCAGTTGCTGGCCGCCACGGGCATCTTGCCGGAGCTCAAGGTGACCCCGGCGCGCCGGGCGTCGGATCGTTCCGAGGATAACCCCAGGCCCAGCGCCGAAATCGCTGCCAAGCCCAGCGATGCCGAGGTCGACGACAGCGTGCAGGAAGTGTTCACCGCCTTGCAGAAGCTGTTGATGCAAGTGCGTGGCAGTGTGGCGCCGACCCTGGAAGCCAGCGCGTCGCCCCAGCCGATCTCGACCCGTGACCTGCTGCGGTTGCTCTCGCATTTGCAGCAGTACGTCCCAGCGCCTGCCGTGCAGGATGAATTCGACCTGCGTAGCCAGCTCGAACAACTGTTGACCCGGGTCAGCGTCAGGAGTGGCAAGTCCCGGGTGGTCGAAGGCGCCGATGAGGACGTGATCAATCTGATCTCGATGATGTTCGAATTCATCCTCGACGACCATAACCTCCCGGACTCCTTCAAGGCCCTGATCGGTCGCCTGCAGATCCCGATGCTCAAGGTCGCGGTGCAGGACAAGAGCTTCTTCAGCCGCGGCAATCATCCGGCCCGGCGGCTGCTGAACGAAATCGCCGCCGCTGCCATGGGCTGGGGCGATTGCGACGACCATCAGCGCGACAGCCTGTATTTGCGCATCGAACAAGTCGTGCAGCGCTTGTTGAATGATTTCGTCGATGACCCGGCGATTTTCTCCGAGCTGCTGGCCGATTTCCTGGCCTTCACCAGTGACGAGCGGCGCCGCAGCGAGTTGCTTGAGCAGCGTATCCGTGACGCCGAAGAGGGCCGGGCCAAGGCCGAACTGGCGCGACAGCGCGTCGAAGGGGCGCTGAACCAGGTGATGCTGGGCAAAGTCTTGCCGCAATCGGTGGTGGAGTTCGTGCAACACGCCTGGAGCCAGGTGTTGCTGCTGACCTGCTTCAAGCACGGCAAGTATTCCGCCGAGTGGCAGGCCGACGTCCTGACCCTGGAGCAATTGATCTGGAGCGTCCAGCCTCACGACGAGCCCGACGCCGGCCTGCGTTTGCTGGCAATGGTGCCCGAGCTGCTCAAGGCCCTGCGTGACGGCCTGAGCCGTTCGGCGTTCGACCCGTTCGCCACCAGCGAGTTTTTCAGTGAGCTGGAAGTCCTGCATGTGCAGGCGCTCGAACGCACGGGCCAGGCAACGGAACAGGCCCCGCCGTTCGATTCGCCGGCGATGGTCGAGGTGCTGGAAAAAATCGTCCTGCGCCCTCCGCAAAAAACGGCGGTGGAGAGCGTGGCGGTGCATTTGCCGGCGGATGATGTCGGCCTGCTGCAAGTCGATCAGTTGCACCTGGGGAGCTGGGTCGAGTTCCAGGAGGACGATGACAATACCCTGCGTTGCAAGCTGGCGGCGATCATCGAGGCCACCGGCAAATACGTTTTCGTCAATCGCACCGGCCTCAAGGTGCTGGAGCACAGCCGCACCAGCCTGGCCCTGGAGTTTCGTCGCGGCGCGGCGCGGCTGTTGGACGACACCCTGTTGTTCGACCGGGCGCTGGAGTCGGTGCTGGGCAATCTGCGCCAGCTCAATCGCGGCAAGTGATCGCGCAGTCCGGTCCGATCACGGCATACTGACGGCATTCACCGTCGTCACCGAAGGAACCTGTATGCAGTTGGACTCCGCGAGCGGTTGGTGCGAGGGGGTGCGTCATTGCCCATCGCCCAACTTCAATGGGCGCCCCGAGGGCGAAATCTCCCTGCTGGTGATCCACAACATCAGTCTGCCCCCGGCACAATTCGCCACCGGCAAGGTGCAGGAATTCTTCCAGAATCGTCTGGATGTCACGGAACATCCCTACTTTGCCGGTATCGCCGACCTGCGGGTTTCTGCGCATTTTCTGATCGAGCGTGACGGCGCCGTGACCCAATTTGTCTCTTGTCTGGACCGTGCGTGGCATGCGGGCGTCTCGTGCTTCGAGGGGCGCGAGACCTGTAACGATTTTTCCCTGGGCATCGAGCTTGAGGGCACGGATGATCTGCCGTTCACCGACGCGCAATATGTCGCATTGGTGGACCTGACCCGGCAGTTGCAAGCGGCGTTCAGGGCGATCACTGTGCAGCGTATCTGCGGGCATAGCGACATCGCACCGGGGCGCAAGACCGATCCGGGACCGGCATTCGACTGGGCGCGCTATCGCGCGGCCCTGACAGAAGGGGAAGGACAATGAGTTTTCTGGTGTTGCTGCTGGCCGTCTGGATCGAGAAATTCTCGGCCTTGCGCCAGCGGGTCCAGCGCGACGGTGGTTGGCTGCTCGAGCTGAACAAGCTCGAGGCGAGCCCACGGTGGGTCAACCGACCTTGGCTGGTGCTGACGGTAATGGTCCTGCTGCCGGTGGCCCTGCTGGCGCTGCTTTTGTGGGTGCTGGAGCCCGTGGCCTATGGTCTGCTGGCGCTGCCGGTGCATTTGCTGGTGGTGATTTACAGCCTGGGGCGCGGCGATCTGCTGGCTGCCCTCGGGCCGTTTCGTGACGCCTGGCGTCGGGAGGACCTGCAAGCGGCGGCCCATGTGGCCAAGCGCGACCTGGACATTGAGGCCGATGACGGTGAGCAATTGCTGGAGCGGATCCAGGGGCATTTGTTGTGGCAGGCCTACCAGAGCTTTTTCGCGGTGATTTTCTGGTACTTCCTGTTGGGCCCGGTCGCGGCCTTGAGCTATCGACTGCTGGCGCTGGCCGCCGAGCACAGCCAGAACCCCGGCGTGGCCGAGCGGGCCGCGCAAATGCGCCATGCCTTCGACTGGGTGCCGGTGCGGTTGCTGGCGGCAAGCTTCGCCCTGGTGGGCAATTTTGTCGCGGTCAGCCGGGTCATGCTGCATGAGTTGTTGAACTGGAACATCAGCGCCGCCGATCTCATCGACAAGGTCGGCCTGGTGGCTGGAGAAATCCCCAGGCCCGTCGCCGGGCCGGATGGCATCAATAGCTTGGATCGCCTGTGGGAATTGCTGCTGCGTGCGGCGGTGCTCTGGTATGCCGGGTTTGCGTTGTGGACGGTGTTGGCCTGAGAACAACCAACACATTTCCTTGTGGCGAGGGATTCTGTGGGAGCAAGGCTTGCCCGCGATGCGGGCGCCGTGATTTCGGAAAGACCGCATCGCTTATCGCGGGCAAGCCTTGCTCCCACAAAGCCTTGCCCACAAAGCCCTGCTCCTACAGATAAATCCCCTCACCACAGCTGAACCGTGTCAGGCCTTCTCGTTAACCTTAAGTTACAAATCTCCCCGCCGATTTAGGCTATACAGGGACAGCGCCCGAATAGTGGCTTTCTGCTGTCTCCGTGCGCGAGCTCATAACAATAAGAACACTACCGGGAGGCTTCCTTGTGAAGAGTTTGCTCTGGCCCGCCGTCGCGCTGATGAACCGCCTGAGCTTCGGCATGAAGTTCAGTCTGATCAGCGTGCTGTTCCTGCTACCCATGCTGGTGACCAACTTCTTTCTGGTGCGTGATTCCTATCGGGAATTCCAGGGCACCCAAGTGGAGCTGCAAAGCCTCGACCTGCTGGGCAGCAGCCTGGCCCTGCGCCGGGACCTGGAAACCCTCAACAACCTGGTGCAGATCAACGCCAGCCTGGGCCAGTCCGGCAAGGCTGGTGATGTCGAAGCGAAGATCGGCAGCCTGGAACAACAGGTCCTCACGCGCCTGCAAGGCATGACCGCCATGGCCGTCGAGCCTGAGCAGGTCAGTGCCTTCGAGGCCAAGCGCGATGAGATGATCGCTGCTTTCAAGGCCCAGCAGGCGGAAAGCTCCCTGCAGAGCAAAAGTGCGCTGATCGGCAAGTTGCTCAACAGCGCCCAGATGTTCAGCCAGATCATCGCCAGCCAGGCGGGGCTGAGCCGCGACAACCAGAGCGACATCCGCCAACTCAGCGAATTGATCATCGGTACCACCCCCAAGGTCACCCAGATCCTCGGCGATGGCCGGGCGCTGGGCGCGTCCTCGCTGGGGCTGGGGTTTCTCAATTCGGCATCGAGCACCCGCTTCGACGAGTTGCTGGCGCAGATCGAAAAGCTCCAGGGCGAGTACGACTTGAAACTGCAGGACGCCCTCGGCTCCAGCAAGGCCGCCGGGCAAACCCTTGGCGCCCAGGCCGACGGTAGCAAGAGCAGCCTCAAGAAAGCGTCGGAGCTGATCGAGGAGCAAGTGGTGATGGCCGACACCCTCGATGCACCGTGGCCGGCGTTCTTCGAGCAGGTCAGCGGCCTGATGGAGCAGACGTATCGGCTGAACGAAGCGACCCAGGGTTTTCTCGGTGTGCAGTTGCAGCAGCGGCTTGAGCAGAATCGTAGCCATATGGTGCTGCAAGCCGTG
Source organism: Pseudomonas sp. Van50 (assembly GCF_055390755.1). Lineage (NCBI taxonomy): Bacteria > Pseudomonadati > Pseudomonadota > Gammaproteobacteria > Pseudomonadales > Pseudomonadaceae > Pseudomonas > Pseudomonas sp. Van50. The sequence goes on from NZ_AP024343.1 coordinate 1,099,728, forward strand.
GCGCTGGTGGCGGTGTTCCTGTTGATTTTTTACCTGTACGCCGGCTTCTACGCGTCGACCCGCACCACCCTCCAGCACTTGGGCCAGATGATGGACAAAGTGGCGGCGGGGGACATGACGGTCAATTTCGTGGCGCGCAGCAAGGATGAACTGGGCGAATTGGGTGAAGTGTTCAACGGTACGGTGGCGAAGATCCATGACCTGATCGAACAGGTCGGCCGCACCGTCGCGGAAGTCGAACGCCAGGCCGGGCAGGTGGAAACGGTATCGGCCCAGAGCAACCAGGCCGTCGCCGGCCAGCGCAGCCAGATCGAACTGGTGGCCACGGCGATGAACCAGATGTCGGCCACGGCCCAGGAAGTGGCCCGCAGTGCCGCCGCTGCCGTGAGCAGTGCCCACAGCGTGAACGACGAGACCCTCAGCGGGCGCGGGCTGGTGGAGTCGCAGCAGGGCAGCATCGCCCGCTTGGCCAGTGAGATCGATCAGTCGGTGCAGGTGATCAACCAACTGGCGACCGACAGCCAGGCCATCAGCCGCGTGCTGGATGTGATCAAGAGCATCGCCGAGCAGACCAATCTGCTGGCCCTCAATGCCGCCATCGAAGCCGCCCGTGCCGGTGAACAGGGTCGGGGGTTTGCGGTGGTGGCCGATGAAGTGCGGACCCTGGCCAAGCGGACCCAGCAATCGACCGAAGAAATCGAAGCGATGATCACCCGCCTGCACGGCGGTGTTGGTGCCGCCGTCAAGGCGATGGGCACCAGTCATGAGATGGCTAGCGGCACGGTCGGTCAATCGGAACAGGTCCAACAGGCCCTGGACAATATCCTCGGTGCGGTCGGCATGATCGTCGACCAGAACCAGCAGATCGCCGCCGCCGTGGAGCAGCAGACGGCCGTGGCCCATGACATCGACCAGAACATCGTCGAGATCAACCGCGCCGGCGAACGCACGGCCGAAGGCGCGCACCAGACCGAAAACGCCAGCCGTGAGCTGTCTGCCCAGGTGGTGCAGCTCAAGCAACTGATCAATGCGTTTCGGGTGTAGACCATTGTGGGAGCGAGCTTGCTCGCGATAGCGGAGTGTCAGGCAAGCTGTTTTTCGACTGATACACCGCTATCGCGAGCAAGCTCGCTCCCACAGGGTTTTTACCAGTTGAACAAATCGCGGGCGTTGGCGGTGCTGGCCTCGGCCAGTCGCTCGGGCGTCACCGCCATGATCCCGGCCAGTGCCTCGCAAATCGCCGGCAAGTGCGCCGGGCTGTTGCGCTGCCCCGGGAACATCGCCGGGGCCATGTCCGGTGAGTCGGTTTCCAGCACCACCGCATCCAGCGGCAGTTTCGCCAGCACCCGGTGCATGCGCAGGGCCTGAGGCCAGGTCGCCGCACCGCCGAGGCCGAGTTTGAAGCCGAGCTTGAGGTATTCGCGGGCCTCTTCAAAACTGCCGGCGAAGGCATGGATGATCCCCGCCCGGGTGGGGCTGATGCGCTTGAGGGTCGCGATCACGGCGGCATGGCTGCGGCGCACGTGGATCAGTGCCGGCAGTTCGAACTCCACGGCCAGTTCCAACTGCGTTTCGAACAGCGCTTGCTGGCGGTCACGGTCCAGGGTCTCGATGTAATAGTCCAGGCCGATCTCGCCCACTGCACACAATTGCCGGTGCCCGGCCAGGCGGCTCAGCCAGTCGCGCAACAACGCCACGTCGTCGGGTCGATGCTGGTCGAGGTACACCGGGTGCAGGCCCAGGGCGGCATGCAGGTCCGGGTCGCTTTGCACCAGGTCCCAGACCCGCTGCCAGTTGTCCCGGTACACGCCCAGCACCACCATTTGCCGCACGCCCAAGGCGCGGCTTTCGGCCAGCAGCGCCGGGCGGTCCGCGTCAAAGTCCGGGAAGTCCAGGTGGGTGTGGGTGTCGATCAACTCCATGCATCAATCCTGAGAAAACGTCAGCCCTGGTGGATCCGCTGCTTGAACGTCCGCGCGATGGCCTGCACGCCAGGCTGGTAGTCATCGTTTTCGATGGCCGCCAGGGCCAGTTCCAGGGCCTTGTCGGCGATCAACTGATGTTGTTGGGACATGGCATTGACCGGCAGCGGCAGGAAATCCAGCAACTGCGTGTCACCAAACGTGCCCAGGCGTAATGGCCGCGACTTGAGCGGGAAATCATGCAGGGCGTCGAACACCCCTTGCAGCAGCACATAGGACGTCGTGATCAATGCATCAGGCAGATGCCCCAGGCGCGCGAGCATTTCATCCATCAACTGCCGGCCGCATTCACGGCTGAACGACTCGCCATGCTCGATCAACACCTGGCCCTCGAACCCGGCCAAGGCTTCGCGAAAACCTGCGGCCCGTTCCTGGCTGATGCTCAATTCGGGACGGGCGCCGATCAAGGCGATTTGCCGAGGGTGGGTCTCCAGCAGGCTGCGCGTCAGGTGCAGGCTGGCCTGGCGGTCGTCGCTGATTACCGAGCAGAAATGCGCCGGTTCCATCACCCGGTCGATGGCGATGATCGGTATGCCCTTGGCCTGCAACTGCTGGTAGCTGTCGTCGCCGGCCGGCAGGCAGCTGGCGACGATCAGCGCATCGCAGCGCCGGGCGCGGAACAGTTGCAACAGTTGCCGCTCACTGTCGGGTGCATCGTCGGAGCTGGCGATCAGCAACTGATAGCCCCGTGCCCGTGCGCCTTGTTCCAGCAACTTGGCGATGCGTGCGTAACTGGGGTTTTCCAGGTCTGGCAGGATGAAGCCCAGGGTGCGGGTGTGCCGGCTGCGCAGCCCGGCGGCCTGGGGGTTGGGCGTGAAGCCGTGTTCCTCGACCACCGCCCGCACCCGTTCGACGGTGGCGCTGCTGATGCGTTGCTGTTCGGCCTTGCCATTGATGACATAGCTGGCGGTGGTTACAGACACACCGGCCAATTGAGCAATATCACTGAGTTTCAACCAGGTTTTCCTTGTTTTTTCGAGTTAGCCCCGAGGATAAGGGCCATCCTACCCGATTCAAGCTGACGGTTACCGCCCAAGCGCTTACGACAAGTTGCACTTCAACGATGAGAGATTATCGAGTAACGTGCCAATCGTTCTAGATTAAACGTTTCAGCAAGCGTATTTTCAAGGCTAGCAGGATTTTTGGCGGTGCTGCCGCGATACCGCCAAAAGCCGTCCTGTAACGCTAAGCTGATTCATTCAAAACAATACCTGGCGCCAACCGGACGCCAAAAAGGAGAAAGCATGCTCGAGCTCACTCTAGAGCAGATATCCATGGCGCAGACGGCTGTGGATAAAGACGCTGCACTGCAACTGCTCGCCGACAAACTGGTGGCCGATGGTCTGGTAGCCGAGGGTTACCTCGCTGGCTTGCAGGCCCGTGAAGCCCAGGGTTCGACCTTTCTTGGCCAAGGTATTGCCATCCCCCACGGCACCCCGCAGACCCGCGACCTGGTCTACTCCACCGGCGTGCGCCTGCTGCAATTCCCCGAAGGCGTGGACTGGGGCGACGGCCAGATTGTCTACCTGGCCATCGGCATCGCCGCCAAGTCCGACGAACACCTGCGCCTGCTGCAACTGCTGACCCGCGCCCTCGGCGAGACGGACCTGGGCCAGGCCTTGCGCCGCGCCGGTTCTGCCGAAGCGCTGCTGAAGCTGCTGCAAGGTGCGCCGCAGGAACTGGCCCTGGATGCCCAGATGATCGGCCTCGGTGTGTCGGCTGACGATTTTGAAGAACTGGTATGGCGCGGCGCCCGCCTGTTGCGCCAGGCCGACTGCGTGAGCAACGGCTTTGCCGGCGTGTTGCAGCAAGTCGATGCGCTGCCCCTGGGCGATGGCTTGTGGTGGCTGCACAGCGAGCAGACCGTCAAGCGCCCTGGCCTGGCGTTCGTCACCCCGGACAAACCCATCCGTTACCTGGGCCAACCGCTGAGCGGACTGTTCTGCCTCGCCAGCCTCGGCGAGGCCCACCAGGCCTTGCTGGAAAGGCTCTGCGCCTTGCTGATCGAAGGCCGCGGCCACGAACTGGGCCGCGCCACCAGCAGCCGCAAGGTGTTGGAAGTGCTCGGCGGCGAATTGCCCGCCGACTGGCCCAGCGCGCGCATCGGCCTGGCCAACGCCCATGGCCTGCATGCACGCCCGGCGAAGATCCTCGCCCAGTTGGCAAAAAGTTTCGACGGCGAAATCCGCGTGCGCATTGTCGACGGCCAGGACAGCGCCGTGTCGGCCAAGAGCTTGAGCAAACTGCTGAGCCTGGGCGCCCGTCGCGGCCAGGTCTTGGAGTTCATCGCCGAACCGAGCATTGCCAACGACGCGTTGCCGGCACTGCTGGCCGCCATCGAAGAAGGCCTGGGCGAAGAGGTCGAACCGCTGCCGCCACCGAGTGCACCACGGGAAACCGTGATGGCCGAGGTCGCGACCGTCATGCTGGCGCCCGAATCCGGCAGCCTGATCCAGGCCGTCGCCGCCGCCCCGGGCATCGCCATCGGCCCGGCTCACATCCAGGTATTGCAGGCCATCGACTATCCGCTGCGCGGTGAATCGGCGGCCATCGAGCGCGAGCGCCTGCAGAACGCCTTGAGCCAGGTGCGCAGTGATATCCAAGGCCTGATCGAACGCGCCAAGGCTAAGGCCATCCGCGAAATCTTCATCACCCACCAGGAAATGCTCGACGACCCGGAACTGACCGACGAAGTCGACACCCGCTTGAAGTTGGGCGAGAGTGCGCAAGCGGCGTGGATGGGGGTGATCGAAGCCGCCGCCAAAGAGCAGGAAGCCTTGCAGGATGCCTTGCTGGCCGAACGGGCCGCCGATCTGCGAGACGTCGGCCGTCGGGTGCTGGCGCAACTGTGTGGCGTCGAAACCCCTAACGAGCCCGATCAACCCTACATCCTGGTGATGGACGAAGTCGGCCCGTCCGACGTGGCCCGCCTGGACCCGACCCGTGTGGCGGGGATTCTCACCGCCCGTGGCGGCGCCACTGCCCACAGCGCCATCGTCGCCCGCGCCCTGGGCATTCCGGCGCTGGTGGGCGCTGGTGCGGCGGTATTGTTGCTGGCGCCGGGTACGTCCTTGCTGCTGGATGGCCAGCGCGGTCGCCTGCACGTCGACCCTGACGCCGCTACGTTGCAGCGCGCCAAGGAAGAGCGCGATACCCGCGAACAGCGTCTCAAGGTCGCGGCCGAGCAGCGCCACGAACCGGCGCTGACCCGTGACGGGCATGCCGTGGAAGTGTTCGCCAATATTGGTGAAAGCGCCGGCGTCGCCAGCGCGGTGGAGCAGGGCGCCGAAGGCATTGGCCTGTTGCGCACCGAACTGATTTTCATGGCCCACAGCCAGGCGCCGGACGAAGCGACCCAGGAAGCCGAATACCGCAAGGTGCTCGATGGCCTGGCCGGGCGGCCGCTGGTGGTGCGTACCCTCGATGTGGGCGGCGACAAGCCGCTGCCGTACTGGCCGATCGCGAAAGAAGAAAACCCGTTCCTCGGCGTGCGGGGCATTCGCCTGACTTTGCAGCGCCCGCAAGTCATGGAAGCGCAATTGCGGGCCTTGCTGCGCTCGGCGGACAGCCGTCCACTGCGGATCATGTTCCCGATGGTGGGCAGCGTCGATGAGTGGCGCCAGGCCCGGGCCATGACCGAGCGTCTGCGCCTGGAAATCCCGGTGGCGGACCTGCAACTGGGGATCATGATCGAAGTGCCGTCCGCCGCGTTGCTCGCGCCCGTGCTGGCCAAGGAAGTCGACTTCTTCAGCGTCGGCACCAATGACCTGACGCAATACACCCTGGCCATCGACCGGGGGCATCCGACCCTTTCGGCCCAGGCCGATGGCTTGCACCCGGCGGTGCTGCAACTGATCGACATCACCGTGCGCGCCGCCCATGCCCATGGCAAATGGGTCGGTGTGTGTGGCGAATTGGCGGCCGATCCGCTGGCGGTGCCGGTGCTGGTGGGCCTGGGCGTGGACGAGCTGAGTGTCTCGGCCCGTAGCATTGCCGAGGTCAAGGCGCGGGTTCGCGAACTGAGCCTGGCGCAAGTACAAACCCTGGCCCAAGCGGCCTTGGCCGTGGGCAGCGCCGATGACGTGCGCGCATTAGTGGAGGCGCTGTAATGGCGAAGATTCTAACCCTGACCCTCAACCCGGCGCTCGACCTCACGGTAGAGTTGGCGCGCCTGGAGCCGGGCCAGGTCAACCGCAGCGACGCCATGCATGCCCACGCCGCTGGCAAGGGCGTGAACGTGGCCCAGGTGTTGGCCGATCTGGGTCATACGCTGACGGTCAGTGGCTTTCTGGGTGAAGACAATGCCCAGGTGTTCGAGACGCTGTTCGCCCACCGGGGTTTTGTCGACGCCTTTATCCGTGTCCCCGGCGAGACCCGCAGCAATATCAAGCTGGCCGAGCAGGACGGGCGCATCACTGACCTCAACGGGCCGGGCCCGGTGGTCGATGCCGGCGCACAGCAGGCCTTGCTGGCGCGGCTGGAACAGATCGCCCCCGGCCACGACGTGGTCGTGGTGGCGGGCAGCTTGCCCCGGGGCGTCAGCCCGCAGTGGTTGCAGGCATTGATCGCACGCTTGAAGACACTCGGCCTGCACGTGGCCCTCGACACCAGTGGCGAAGCCTTGCGCGTTGCCCTGGCGGCGGGGCCGTGGCTGATCAAGCCGAACACCGAGGAACTGGCCGATGCGCTAGGGTGCGAGGTGGTGAGCGAAGCTGCCCAGGCGCAAGCGGCGCAGCGCCTGCATGCCCAGGGTATCGAGCATGTGGTGATTTCCCACGGTGCCGATGGCGTGAACTGGTTCTGCGTCGGTGCGGCGTTGCATGCCTCGCCGCCCAAGGTCAGCGTCGTCAGTACCGTGGGGGCCGGGGATTCGCTGCTGGCGGGCATGCTCCACGGCCTGCTCAGCGCCGACACCCCGGAACAGACACTGCGCACTGCCACGGCCATCGCCGCCATGGCGGTCACGCAGATCGGTTTTGGCATCCACGACACCGCGGTGCTGGCGTCGCTTGAACAGGGCGTGCGCGTGCGCCCCCTGACAGAACAATAAGAGGGTTCGCAAGAATGAAACTAGCCATTGTGACGGCCTGCCCGAACGGCATGGTTACCAGTGTGTTGTGCGCCCGCCTGCTGGACGCCGCGGCGCAGCGCCAGGGTTGGAGTACCAGCGTCGAGGTCCATGACGCGGCCCATCCGGAGCGCCAGTTGTCGGCGGCGACCCTTGAAGCGGCGGAGTGGGTGTTGCTGGTCGCCAGCGGCCCGGTGGACCTGTCGCGGTTCGTCGGCAAGCGGGTGTTCCGCAGCACGCCGGCCCTGGCCCTCCAGGACGTTGATGCGGTGCTGCGTCGTGGCGCCGTAGAGGCTGAGGTTCTGGGCGAGGCAGACGCGTCCGCGCAAGCGCCGGCGGCGTCGGCCGAGCGTGCCCCGCGGTTGGTCGCCATCACCGCATGCCCAACAGGCGTTGCCCATACCTTCATGGCCGCCGAGGCCTTGCAGCAGGCGGCGACGAAGCTTGGCTATGACCTGCAAGTGGAAACCCAGGGTTCGGTGGGGGCGCGCAACCCGTTGAGCGCCGAGGCCATCGCCGAAGCGGACGTGGTGCTGCTGGCGACCGACATTGAAGTCGCCACCGAGCGGTTTGCCGGCAAGAAGATCTACCGTTGCGGCACGGGCATCGCCTTGAAACAGGCCGAAGCGACGCTGAACAAAGCGCTGGTCGAAGCTCGCCAGGAAAGTGCGTCGAGCGGCGCCAGCGCCCCGGCCAAGTCGGAGAAGACCGGCGCCTACAAGCATCTGCTGACGGGCGTGTCGTTCATGCTGCCGATGGTGGTGGCCGGTGGTTTGATGATCGCCTTGTCGTTCGTGTTCGGCATCGAGGCCTTCAAGGAGCCTGGAACCCTGGCGGCCGCGCTGATGCAGATCGGCGGCGAGACCGCGTTCAAATTGATGGTGCCGCTGCTGGCCGGCTACATCGCCTATTCCATCGCCGACCGGCCAGGCCTGGCGCCCGGCATGATCGGCGGGATGCTCGCGAGTACCCTGGGTGCCGGCTTCATTGGCGGGATCATCGCCGGTTTCCTGGCCGGTTACGCGGCCAAGGCGATCAGCCGCTACGCGCGTTTGCCCCAGAGCCTGGAAGCGCTCAAGCCGATCCTGATCATCCCGCTGCTGGCGAGCCTGTTCACCGGCCTGGTGATGATCTACATCGTCGGCAAACCGGTGGCGGGCATGCTCGAGGCCTTGACCCACTTCCTCGACAGCATGGGCACCACCAATGCGATTCTGCTGGGCGTGCTGCTGGGGGCGATGATGTGCGTCGACCTCGGCGGGCCGATCAACAAGGCCGCCTATGCGTTTTCGGTGGGGCTGCTGGCTTCGCAGAGTTATGCACCGATGGCCGCGGCCATGGCTGCCGGTATGGTGCCGCCCATTGGCCTGGGCATCGCCACGTTTATCGCCCGACGCAAATTTGCCCAGACCGAGCGCGAGGCCGGTAAAGCGGCACTGGTGCTGGGACTGTGCTTCATCTCCGAAGGCGCGATCCCGTTCGCGGCCAAGGATCCGCTGCGGGTGATCCCGGCGAGCATCGCCGGCGGTGCGCTGACCGGTGCGCTGTCGATGTACTTCGGCTGCAAGCTCATGGCCCCCCACGGCGGCCTGTTCGTGATGCTGATCCCCAACGCCATCAACCATGCGTTGTTGTACTTGCTGGCGATCGTGGCGGGGAGCCTGCTGACGGCGGTGGCGTACGCGCTGCTCAAGCGGCCTGAGGTGGTGGAGATGGCGTTGGAGCCGGCCAAGGCCTGATCGCTTCTTTGAAGCAATGAAATCCCTCTGTGGGAGCGAGCTTGCTCGCGATAGCGGTGTATCAGTCGACAACTGGGTTGCCTGACACTCCGCCATCGCGAGCAAGCTCGCTCCCACAGTGGTTTTGGGCGTGCATGAAATTCCTGTCACACCCACTTCACACAGCCATGCTTAAGTTTTCCCATTTCAAGGGAGAACACCATGAGCGAATTCGACCTGGGCCGTCGTCGGGTGATGCAAGCCGTGGGGGCGGGGATATTGTTGCCGGGGCTGGCGCCGGCGGTGATGGCTTCGGTCAAGGATCGTCCGGTACTCACCGACGGTGTGCAGTCTGGCGACTTGCAGGGCGACCGGGCGATGATCTGGAGCCGCAGCGACCGTCCGGCGCGAATGGTGGTGGAGTGGGACACCCGCAGCAAGTTCACCAACCCCCGTCGCTTCGTCTCGCCCATGGCCGACGCCCGCAGTGATTTCACCGCCCGGGTCGAACTCACCGGGCTGCCCCGTGACCAGGCGATTTTCTACCGTGTGCATTTCGAAGACGCCCAAAGCGGGGTAGCCAGCGAACCCTGGCTCGGCCACCTGCGCAGCGTGCCGCAGTTCAAGCGCAACATCCGTTTTGTCTGGAGTGGCGACACCGTTGGCCAGGGTTTCGGGATCAACCCGGACATCGGCGGCATGCGCATCTACGAAGCCATGCGCCTGCGCCTGCCGGATTTCTTTATCCACAGCGGCGACACCATCTATGCCGACGGCCCGGTGCCGGCGCAAATCACTGCCGAGGGTGGGCGCATCTGGCGCAATCTCACCACCGACGCCAAGAGCAAGGTCGCCGAAACCCTGGATGAGTATCGCGGCAACTATCGCTACAACCTGATGGACGAAAACGTACGCCGCTTCAATGCCGAAGTGCCACAGATCTGGCAGTGGGACGACCATGAGGTGGTCAACAACTGGTCGCCGGGCAAGCAACTGGACGAGCGTTACCAGACCAAGGATATCCACAGCCTGGTGGGGCGCGCGCGACAGGCCTGGCTGGAATACGCACCGATGCGCCGGCAAAAGGCCGACGGCGGCGGGCGGATCTACCGCAAGCTCGGTTACGGGCCGCTGCTGGATGTGTTCGTGCTGGACATGCGCAGTTACCGCGAAGCCAACGACGCCAACCTCGGCGCGGCCAAACCGTTCCTGGGGCGTGAGCAATTGAATTGGCTCAAGCGCGAGTTGAAGCAATCCCGCGCCCAGTGGAAAGTCATCGCCGCCGACATGCCCATTGGCCTGGGTGTGCCGGATGGCGAGGTCAGCCCCGGCGTGCCGCGTTGGGAAGCGGTCGCCAACGGTGACCCGGGCGCGGCCCAGGGGCGTGAACTGGAGATCGCCGAACTGCTGGGTTACCTGCGCAAGCATCAGGTGCGCAACTACGTCTGGCTCACCGCCGACGTCCACTATTGCGCCGCCCATCACTACCACCCCGAACACGCCGCGTTCCAGGATTTCGAACCGTTCTGGGAGTTCGTCGCCGGGCCATTGAACGCCGGCAGCTTCGGGCCCAACGCCCTGGACAAGACCTTCGGCCCGGAGGTGGTGTTCCAGAAAGCCCCCCGGCCCAGAACACCTCGCCGTTCGCCGGGTATCAATTCTTTGGCGAGGTGAACATCGATGGGCCGAGCGGGGAGATGAGCGTGGTGTTGCGGGATCTGGAAGGGGTGGCGGTGTTCGAGAAGAAGTTGCAGCCCGTGTGAATCTAAAGTCCGCCACAAAACCAATGTGGGAGCGAGCTTGCTCGCGATAGCAGTGTGTCAGTCAATGAAGTGTTGACTGAAGATCCGCTATCGCGAGCAAGCCCGCTCCCACAGGGTTGATGTTGCGGTCAGGATCAGTAGACATCCCGCCGATACCGCCCCTGCTCGATCAGTCGCTCCACTTCCTCGCGCCCCAGGACGTTGTTGAGCACGTGATCGACCCCGGATGCCATGCCCTGCAAGCTGCCGCAGACATAGATCGCCGCGCCGTCGGCCACCCATTGCTTGAGCAGCGCGGCCGACTCCAGCAGACGGTCCTGGACGTAGATTTTCTGCTTCTGATCCCGGGAGAAGGCCAGGTCCAGGCGCTCCAGGTCGCCGGAGGTCACCCATTCCTGCAAGTCATCGCGGCAGTGGAAATCGTGTTCGCGGTTGCGCTCGCCAAACAGCAGCCAGTTGCGCTGCATGCCCTCGGTGACGCGTGCCTTGAGCAGGCTGCGCAGGCCCGCCAGGCCGGTGCCGTTGCCCAGCAGGATCATCGGCACGCCCTGGGGCGGCAGATGGAAGCTGCTGTTGCGGCGCAGCCGCAGGCTGATGGCGCTGCCCAGTGGTGCGTGTTCGGTCAGCCAGCCGGAGCCGACGCCGAGGCTGCCGTCGATGTGACGTTCCTGGCGCACGATCAGCTCCAGCACGCCGTCGGCCGGGATCGAGGCGATGGAGTATTCGCGCATCGCCAGCGGTGCCAGTGCCTCCACCAGCGCCTGGGCATGCAGGCCGACCAGGTGGGCGCGGTTTTCCGGCAACTGGCGGGTCGCCAGGGCCTGATTGAGGCTCTGGGACAGGCCGTCGACTTGCACGCGCGCCTGGCCGGACAGGCCGAGACCATCGAGGAAATGCTCGATGGCCCAGAGGTCATTGCGCGGCAGGATTTCCACCAGGTCACCGGCCAGCCAACTGCTCGGCCCGGGGGCGGTGAGGCCCAGCAGGTACACGCCCGAGCCGCTGCTGTCGGGGTTGAGCAGGGTGCGTTGGCTGAGGGTCCAGTTTTCAAAACTGGGGGGCTGCCAGGTGTCGGCAGGCGCCTGCCCGGTCAGTTCGGCCAGTTGTTGTTGCCAGTGACGCAGGGCGTAAGGGTCGCCGCTGTCGACTTCCACCGGCGCGAACAGGGTCTTGCCGCCGTGTTCCGCCAGCCAGGCGTGCAGGCGCCGGGCGAAACCGCAGAAGTGTTCATATTGCCGGTCGCCCAGGCCGAGCACCGAATACTGCAAGCGCTCCAGGCTCAAGGCCTGGCCCAGCACCTTGCGTTCGAAGCCGCGGGCACTGTCCGGTCCTTCGCCGTCGCCAAAGGTGCTGACCACAAACAGCGCGTGGGTGGCGATGTTCAGGTCCTGCTCGCTAACACCGGCCAATGGCTGGACCTTCACGGGCAAACCGGCGGCCTGGAGTTGGCCGGCAGTCTGCCAGGCCAGTCGCTCGGCGAAACCGCTTTGGCTGGCGAAACCGATCAGCCAGGCCGGCGCATCGGTCGGGTTGGCGCTCAGGGCCTGACGGGCGTTTCTGGCCTGGCGTTTCTTGCGGCGGCGGTCCAGGTACAGCAACCAGCCGGTGATGAAGAACAGCGGCATGGTCAGCGCGGCGACGGTCACCAGGATCCGCCCGACCAGGCCGAAGTAGCTGCCGATATGCAGGGCATAGACACTGGTCAGCAACTGCGCCTTGAGGCTCTTGTCGCTGTAGCGGCTATGCCGGCTGATGACGCCGGTGGCCGGGTCGAGGATGAGCTGGTTCAGCGCCCGGTCGTGAGGTGAGTTTTTCAGCAGGTAGAACACGGTCGCCGGCTGCCCGGCCACGGGCGGCATGCGCACGTTGTAGGCGGACAGGCCGGGGCCTGCGGCGCTGTAGATGCTGCTCCACATGGCCCGGTAATCGGCCACGGGCAGTGGGCCGCTGGGTGCCGGGCCACGATTGCGCACCCGTTCCTCTTCCGGCGCGTCGGAAAGCAGGCGGGTCACGCCTTTGTTGTACCAGTCGTAGGACCAGGTCAGGCCGGTCAGTGCCGCCAGCAGATAGAACACCAGGCACCAGGTACCCGCCACCGAGTGCAGGTCCCAATTGAAGCTGCGACCTTTTTTCCCCCAGTCGAGGGTCAGCCAGGCGCGCCAGCTTTTCCATTGGCGCGGCCAACGCAGGTACAGCCCGGACAGACAGAAGAACACCAGGATCAGCGTGCAGGCCCCGGTGATTTGCCGGCCCACGTCATCCAGGGTCAAGACGCGGTGCAGCCTGAGCATCAGGCCAAAGAAATCCTGGCCGGTCACCTCACCCATGAACTGTGCGGTGTAGGGGTCGAAATAGCGCATGGCATCACGTTTTTCCCCGGGCGGCGCCGCGAAGATCACCCGCGCGGCGTTGCCGCTGTCGGTCTCGACCCAGAGCAGGGCGACGGTCTTGCCGGAGGCGGCTTCGATCTGCTCCACCAACTCGGCGGGCGGCAACACACCGGCCGGTTGCTTCTCGACCGTCAGCACCTGCGGGTTCAAGGCCCGCAGGATTTCATCCTGAAACGACACCACTGCCCCGGTAACGCCCATCAACGCCAGGACCAGCCCGGCACTGATGCCGAAAAACCAGTGCAACTGGAACAGGGTTTTCTTCAACACGTCGCCCGCCTTGTTCATCTATTACTGTTCATCACGGTGCGCATTATGCCGTGTGTTATCGAGAAGCATTCATAAACACACCTAAAAGGTGCCGATCAGTGATGAGGTGAGCGACAAAATCCTGTGGGAGCGAGCTTGCTCGCGATAGCGGCCTGTCAGCCACATCACTGTTGGCTGATTCACTGTTATCGCGAGCAAGCTCGCTCCCACAGGGAAAACGCGGTTTCATCGAGAGCAAAAACAAAAAAACGGCGCTTTCCATTTCTGGAAAAACGCCGTTTTCTATTACGCGACAGGGCTGGAACGATGGACGCTCAAGCGCCCGGACGCATTACACGTAAAACGATTTCAGCGGCGGAAAGCCGTTGAACTCCACCGCGCTATAGCTGGTGGTATAGGCCCCGGTCGACAACCAGTACAGGCGATCGCCAATGGCCAGGTTCAACGGCAGACCGTACTTGTAGTTTTCATACATGATGTCGGCGCTGTCGCAGGTCGGCCCGGCGATGACCACTTCTTCCATCTCGCCTTTCTTCTCGGTCCAGATCGGGAACTTGATGGCTTCGTCCATGGTTTCGATCAGGCCAGAGAACTTGCCCACATCCGTGTACACCCAACGCTCGACAGCGGTACGGGACTTACGCGCCACCAACACCACTTCGCTGACCAGGATACCGGCGTTGGCGATCAACGAACGGCCCGGCTCCAGGATGATTTCCGGCAGGTCGTCGCCGAAGTCTTCCTTGAGGAAGCGGATGATTTCCTCGGCGTAGGTGTCCAGGCTGTTGGTGCGGGTGATGTAGTTGGCCGGGAAGCCGCCACCCATGTTGATCAGCTTCAAGACGATGCCGTCTTCTTCCTTCAGACGCTCGAAGATCACCTTGACCTTGGCGATGGCCGCGTCCCAGACGCTGATGTCGCGCTGTTGCGAGCCGACGTGGAACGAAATGCCGTACGGCACCAGGCCCAGGTCGCGGGCCAGGATCAGCAGGTCCATGGCCATGTCGGTCTGGCAGCCGAACTTGCGCGACAACGGCCAGTCAGCGGTGGTCGAGCCTTCGGTGAGGATCCGCACATAAACCTTCGAACCCGGCGCGGCCTTGGCGATGTTGCGCAGGTCGGCTTCGGAGTCGGTGGCGTACAGGCGCACGCCCTTCTCGTAGAAGTAGCGAATGTCGCGGGATTTCTTGATGGTGTTGCCGTAGCTGATCTGGTCCGGGCCCACGCCACGGCTCATGACTTTATCCAGCTCGTAGATCGAGGCGATGTCGAAGTTCGAGCCTTTGTCCTTGAGCAGGTCGATGATTTCCACCGCCGGGTTGGCCTTGACGGCGTAGTAGACCTTGGCGAATTCGAAACCGGCGCGCAGGTCGTCATAGGCCTGGGAGATCATCGCGGTGTCGATCACCACGAACGGGGTTTCCTGCTTGTCGGCGAACGCTTTCATTTTCTGGAAAGTTTCGCGCGCGAAATAATCTTCGACCTGGATCGACATACTTGGGACTCCTACTGGCAAACATCAGGATCAATGGGTGTGAGGGCAAGCAGCCCTCGTGAACGTCCTCCGTATCCCCACTTTGGTTCGCCTACTTCCCAAGGCATGTCGCCGAAAGCAAAAAGGCCATGGGATACATGATTCCCTTGGCCTTGCTGTCTCGTCGTCAGTACTTGAGCCGGATGGATCGTTTCCAGCATGGACGTTCGGCGCGAACTTTAGGGCGTGAGGGGCCTGAGATCAACTAAAAATGTCGCGTTTTTGCACACATCCGTCGTGCGGCCCGCGACAGCTCATGATGTAACCGACCTGCGTGACAGATTGATGTTCCCGCTGGATGGATAATCGGGGCGTTTCGGGCAGAGACACCATTTTGGTGACCGCCCCGGAAACTGTGGGAGCCGAGCTTGCTCGCGATAGCGGCGGCACAGCCAGCACTACCGCCAACTGACCCACCGCTATCGCGAGCAAGCTCGGCTCCCACAGGGTTCGTTGGGGCGATCAGGCCTGCGCAATCTCCGCCGGCGAAACGATGCTGGTCTTGCCCCACGGGATTTCCCGGAACTCAGGTACTCGGCAATCGATTCCTGGGTCACTTCCCCGAGGAACACCCGCTCGGCGTCCATCACCGGCAGCCACGAGCGGTTGAACTCGTACATGCGCGACAGCAGGATCCGCAGGTGCTCGTCATAGGCCGCGGTGGCGTTGAATTCCCGCAGGTATTGTCCGCACGTGCCGGTCTGGCGGTACAGGTCGCGCCGTCGCACATAGCCCAGGGCCTTGTTCTCGGCACAGGTCACCACCACGTAGCGACGGTCATGTTCGTCCATCAGCTCCAGCGCCTCATTCACCGGCGTTTCCGGGCTGACCGACGGCGCGTTGTCGGCGGCGTCTTCGGCCTTGACCAGCAACAGGCGCTTGAGCGTGCTGTCCTGGCCGACGAAGCTGCTGACGAACTCGTCGGCCGGATGCGCCAGCAACGTGTCCGGGTGATCGCACTGGACCAGCTTGCCGGCGCGGAAGATCGCAATCTTGTCCCCCAGCTTGATGGCTTCGTCGATGTCGTGGCTGACCATGATCACGGTCTTGTTCAGCGCCCGTTGCATCTCGAAGAACTCGTTCTGGATCATCTCGCGGTTGATCGGGTCCACCGCGCCGAACGGTTCGTCCATCAGCAACAGTGGCGCATCGGCCGCCAGGGCCCGGATCACGCCGATCCGTTGCTGCTGGCCGCCCGACAGCTCGCGAGGGTAGCGATGCAGGTACTGCTTGGGCTCGAGCTTGATCATGCTCATCAGTTCGCGGGCACGGTCGTGGCATTTCTGCTTGTCCCAGCCCAGCAGGCGCGGGACCACGGTGATGTTTTCCTCGATGGTCATGTTCGGGAACAGGCCGATCTGCTGGATCACGTAGCCGATGTTGCGGCGCAAGGTCACTTCGTCCAGGTCGGTGGTGTCTTCGCCGTTGATCAATACCTTGCCCGAGGTGGGCGGGATCAGGCGATTGATCATCTTCAGCGTGGTGCTTTTGCCACAGCCCGACGGCCCGAGGAACACGCAGATCTCGCCTTCGTTGACGATCAGGTTCACCGAGTCGACGGCCTTGACGTCCTTGCCGTTGCTCTTGAAGGTTTTGCTGAGGTTTTGAAGTTCGATCATTTCAATAGTCCTTTTGGGGTCAGCGAGCGTTGCAGCCATTGCAGAAGCAGGTCGGCGAAGATGGCCAGGAGACTGACCAGCACGGCGCCGACGATCAGCATCGACATGTCGCTGCGGCTGATGGAAGCGAGGATGAGCACGCCCAGGCCACCGGCGCCGATGGTGGCGGCGATGGTCATGACGCCGATGTTCATGACCACGGCGGTGCGCACGCCGGCCAGGATCACCGGCACGGCGATGGGCAGTTCGACCATGCGCAGGCGCTGGGCGAAGGTCATGCCGATACCGCGGGCGGCTTCACGGATGCCCGGTTCGACGCCGGTCAAGGCCAGGTAGGTGTTGCGCATGATCGGCAACAACGAATAGAGAAACACCGCGGTGATCGCCGGCATCGGCCCCAGGCCCTGGCCGAACTTGGAATAGAACGGCAACAACAGGCCGAACAGGGCAATCGACGGAATCGTCAGCAGCACCGTGGCGCTGGCCTGCAAGGGGCCGGCGAGCGCCGGGAAGCGGGTCATGAAGATGCCCAGGGGCACGCCGACGACAATCGCCAGGGTCACGGCGATGCCCACCAGGGTGATGTGCTGCCAGGTCAGGTGCAGCACCAGCGGCCAGTCCAGATGGGAAAAGGCGTCAAGAAAATCCATGGCTTTTCCTCCAGGTCATTGGGTTGAGAGCAGCGAATGTTGGCGCAGGAAATCGGCGGCAACGGCGGAGGGGCTTTCATGGTTGACGTCCACGCGGGCGTTGAGCTGGCGCATGGTTTCATCGTCGAACAACTCGGCCAGGGGCTTGAGTTGCGCGGCCAGTTGCGGGTGCGCGTCGAGGAACGCCTGGCGCACCACCGGCGCGGCGGTGTAGTCGGGGAAGTAATGCTTGTCGTCTTCCAGCAACTTCAGCTTGAACGCGTTCAGCCGGCCGTCGGTGGTGTACACCAGACCGGCGAACACCTGGCTGTTGCGCAGGGCGGTGTAGACCAGGCCCGCGTCCATCTGCCGGATATTCTTGCGGGTCAGGTTCATGCCGTACTGCTCCACCATGCCCGCCAGGCCGTCGGAACGGTTGGCGAACTCGGTGTCCAGGGCCACCAGATGATTGTCATCGGCTTCGGCCCGCAACACCGTGTTCAATTGGCTGATGGAATTGATTTGCGGATATTGCTGCGCGACTTTTTCCGGCAGCGCCAAGGCGTAGGTGTTGCTGAATTTCGACGGTGCCAGCCAGGCCAGGCCTTTTTTGGCGTCGAGTTCTTTCACCCGGGCGTAGGACTGGGCGCTGTCGAGTTTTTCCGTGACGTGGTTGTAGGCCACCAGCGACACGCCGGTGTATTCCCACAGCAGGTCCAATTGTCCGGTTTCATGGGCGCTGCGGGCCAGGTTGCTGCCCAGGCCGCCGGTGATCTGCGCGTCGTAGCCTTTGCTGCGCAGGTATTGCGCGGTGATTTCCGCCAGCAGTGTCTGCTCGGTGAATACCCGGGCGCCGAGGCGGATCAGCGGTTTTTCAGCGGCTTGGGCGAACCCTGCGAACAGCAGGACACAGCCCAGTATCAAGCTCAACTTCTTCATAAACGATTTCCTTTTTCCAGCCGGCTTATGACGGTCGCAGACCGCGTTCCAGCCAGAGGCGGCTGGCCAGTGTCACCAGGCCGTCGAGCAGCAGCGCCAGCAGGGCGGTGCAGGCTGCGCCGAGCAACAGCTGCGGCTGGTTGTTCAAGGCGATGCCGGGGAAGATCAGGCTGCCGAGGCTGTTGGCGCCGATCAGGAACGCCAGGGGCGCGGTGCCGACGTTGATCGCCAGGGCCACGCGCACGCCACCGACGATGATCGGCACGGCGTTGGGCAACTCGACTTTCCACAGCACCTGGCGTGGGGTCATGCCGATGCCGACGGCGGCTTCCTTGAGGGAACCCTGGACATTCTTCAGGCCTTCATAGGTGTTGCGCACGATGGGCAGCAGCGAGGCGAGGAACAGGGCGAAGATGGCAGGTCCGCTGCCGATGCCCAGGATGCCCAGGGCGATGGCCAGCACGGCCAGGGGCGGTACCGTATTGCCGATGTTGAACACTTGCATGAAGCGTTCGGCGCGCCCGACCAGGCCGGGGCGGCTGAGGGCGATGCCAGCGGGGATGCCGACAATGAGGGCCGCCAGCATGGAGGCCAATACAAGCATCAGGTGCGCTTGCAGGTAAAACAGCAGATCGTCGCGGTAGCGTTGGATCGTATCGATGCCGATCCAGTGGATCAACAGGGCCAGGAGCGCGACGACGACCGCACCCCCGATAAGCCCTTTGCCATAGCGGATAGCCACAGGCGGACTCCTTTGTCTTTCAGTCGGCGCACGCTTTCCCGGGCGGCAAACCATCACTGGTTGCCGGGAAAACGTTCGCGAGAAGCAGCTCTTTTCGAGGTCGGTAAACGGCCGTCGAAGTGAGCCATGAGCGCAGCCTCGTCAGGCTAACTTGCTGATTTTTCAGCCCCTGACGGTTGCTCGTATCAGGGGGGTGGACGCCTCCACGCGGCAAAAGGTTCCCATGCGAGGAATGATCTGGCCACCCTGGATGTGCTCAACGGTTCGGTTCCTGGCACAAGTTGAGCTATAATCGCCGCCCTTTTTTGAATCACCTGCCAGGCGATTTCCCATGACCAAACAGGCCGCCGAAGTCGCGAAACGCCGCACTTTCGCCATTATTTCCCACCCCGATGCCGGTAAGACCACCATCACCGAAAAGCTCTTGCTGATGGGCAAGGCGATTGCGGTCGCCGGCACGGTGAAGTCTCGCAAGTCCGATCGCCATGCCACCTCCGACTGGATGGAAATGGAAAAGCAGCGGGGCATCTCCATTACCACGTCGGTCATGCAGTTCCCGTATCGCGATCACATGATCAACCTGCTCGATACTCCGGGCCACGAAGACTTCTCCGAAGACACTTACCGCACCCTGACGGCAGTGGACTCGGCCTTGATGGTCCTCGACGGCGGTAAAGGCGTCGAACCACGGACCATCGCGCTGATGGACGTCTGCCGCCTGCGGGACACGCCGATCGTCAGTTTCATCAACAAACTCGACCGCGACATCCGCGACCCGATCGAACTGCTCGACGAGATCGAAGCGGTCCTGAAGATCAAGGCGGCGCCGATCACCTGGCCGATCGGTTGCTACCGCGACTTCAAGGGCGTGTACCACCTGGCCGACGACTACATCATCGTCTACACCGCCGGGCACGGGCACGAGCGCACCGAGGTGAAGATCATCGAGAAGCTCGACTCCGACGAGGCCCGCGCGCATTTGGGCGATGAATACGAGCGTTTCGTCGAGCAACTGGAGCTGGTGCAGGGCGCCTGCCACGAGTTCAACCAGCAGGAATTCCTCGACGGCCAACTGACCCCGGTGTTCTTCGGTACGGCCCTGGGCAACTTCGGCGTGGACCATGTGCTCGACGCCGTGGTGGACTGGGCCCCGCGCCCGCTGCCGCGCGTTGCCAACGAGCGCACCGTGGAGCCGGTGGAAGAGAAGTTCTCGGGCTTCGTGTTCAAGATCCAGGCGAACATGGACCCCAAGCACCGCGACCGTATCGCCTTCATGCGCATCTGCTCCGGCAAATACGACAAGGGCATGAAGATGCGCCACGTGCGCACTGGCAAGGACGTGCGCATCGGCGACGCCTTGACCTTCTTCTCCTCGGAACGCGAGCAACTGGAAGAAGCCTTCGCCGGTGACATCATCGGCCTGCACAACCACGGCACCATCCAGATCGGCGACACCTTCACCGAAGGCGAAGCCCTGGGTTTCACCGGCATCCCGCACTTCGCCCCGGAACTGTTCCGCCGCGTACGCCTGAAGGACCCGCTCAAGTCCAAGCAACTGCGCCAGGGCCTGCAGCAATTGGCCGAAGAGGGCGCCACCCAGGTGTTCTTCCCGGAGCGCAGCAACGACATCATCCTCGGCGCCGTCGGTGTGCTGCAGTTCGATGTGGTCGCCAGCCGCTTGAAAGAGGAATACAAGGTTGAATGCTCCTACGAGCCAATCACCGTGTACTCCGCCCGTTGGGTCGAATGCGGCGACAAGAAAAAGCTCGAGGAATTCTCCAACAAGGCTGTGGAAAACCTCGCCTTGGATGGCGGCGGTCACCTGACCTACCTGGCCCCGACCCGGGTCAACCTGGCGCTGATGGAAGAGCGCTGGCCGGATGTGAAATTCCGCGCGACCCGTGAGCATCACTAAGCATCAAGAGTGACCCATTGTGGGAGCGAGCTTGCTCGCGATAGCAGTGGGTCAGCTTGCCTGGATGTGGGATGTGCTGCCGTCATCGCGAGCAAGCTCGCTCCCACATTGGTTTTGTGCCAATCCTCAATCTCTCGATCACTCATGACCCCCTGTGGGTGCGAGCTTGCTCGCGATAGCGGTGGGTCAGCTTGCCTGGATGTTGGATGTGTTGCCGTCATCGCGAGCAAGCTCGCTCCCACACTGGGTTTTGGCGGTTAGTTGGATTGGAGATAACCCTTATTCGAAACCAATCTGTCGAGCAGCGGCATTTCTGGCTGTTATGCAGCGTCCTATCTGGTGAACCGGCCTGTTCAGAACTAGATTTCTTGAGCGCCGTCAGGCCCCGGCTTCATCCGGAAAAGAAGGAGTTGGCTATGAACAAGCTGCTACGCATGATGTTTTTGCTGAAGGTGTTGGTGATGCTGTCCCTGGGCTCTACCGCCGTATGGGCCGAATGCGATGAGCATGAGCAGCACGCGTCGAATGGGCAAATGGCGCAAGGCGAGATGATGCTTGCCGCGACCACCACACAGGAGTCGGGTGATCAGGATGATGACTCGCCCATCGACCAGGATCCTGACGACGGCGGGGATAGTGGTGATGGTGGTGAGGGCGACGATGCCGACGAAGGCGATAGCCAGACGTAGAATCGAGGCCAATAAAAAACCCTCCTGCCCGACTGTTGCTTCGTCGGGCGGAGGGTTTTTCATGTACTCAGCCTGATGCATCACCCGTGGCGAGGGAGCTTGCTCCCGCTGGACTGCGCAGCAGGCCCAAAAGGAAGGTCCGCTTCGCGGCCCAGCGGGAGCAAGCTCCCTCGCCACACGTGCTCTATCTGCCTTTTGCCTTATGCCGCGCCTTCGAGGAACCGCTCGGCGTAGTGACAGGCCACCAGCCGGTTATCGAGCGGGCGAAGCGCCGGTTCTTCGGTCTTGCAACGTTCGGTGGCGTACGGGCAGCGCTTGTGGAAGGCGCAGCCGGACGGTGGGTTGAGCGGGTTGGGCAGCTCGCCGACGATCTTGATCTTCGGCTTGTTCGGGTCCGGGTGGATGGTCGGCGTGGCCGACAGCAGCGCCTGGGTGTACGGGTGCAGCGGGCGGCTGTAGATGGACTCGTTGGGGCCCATCTCCACCGGGCGACCGAGGTACATCACCATCACGTCGTCGGCCACGTGTTGCACCACCGCCAGGTTGTGGGAAATGAACACGTAGGCGGTGTTGAACTCCTGCTGCAAGTCCATGAACAGGTTGAGCACTTGGGCCTGGATCGATACGTCCAGCGCCGACGTCGGTTCGTCCGCCACCAGCACCTTGGGTTGCAGCATCATGGCACGGGCCAGGGCGATGCGCTGGCGCTGGCCGCCGGAGAACATGTGCGGGTAGCGCTGGTAATGCTCGGGGCGCAAGCCCACCTGCTTCATCATCGCCTGGACTTTTTCCCGCCGTTCGGTGGCCGACAGGTTGGTGTTGATCAGCAACGGTTCGGCCAGCTGATCACCGATTTTCTGTCGCGGGTTGAGGGACGCATAGGGGCTCTGGAACACCATCTGCACGTCTTTGCGCAATTGCTTGCGTTCGGCCTTGTTGGCGCCGGTCACTTCCTGCCCGGCGATTTTCAAGGAGCCGGAGGACGGTTCTTCGATCAGCGTCAGGGCCCGGGCCAGGGTGGATTTGCCGCAACCGGATTCACCCACCACGGCCAGGGTCTTGCCGGCTTCCAGTTCGAACGACACACCGTTGAGGGCGCGCACGGTCGCATGGCCCTTGAACATGCCACGGGACACTTCGTAATGACGGGTCAGGTCACGGGCGGTAAGTACGACGGCCATCACGCCACCTCCTGGTTCAACGGGTAGAAGCAGCGGGCGAGGCTGTTGGATTTCGCATCGAGGGCCGGGCGTTGTTGCCGGCAGTTGTCCTGCACGTACGGGCAGCGCGGCGACAGCAGGCAGCCTTGCGGACGGTCGTAGCGGCCGGGCACGATGCCCGGCAGGGTCGCCAGGCGCTCGGCGCCCATGCTGTGCTCCGGAATCGCCGCCAGCAGCGCTTCGCTGTACGGGTGGGCCGGAATGTCGAACAGTTGCGGCACCTGGCCCACTTCCACGGCCTGGCCGGCGTACATCACGCACACGCGCTGGGCGGTTTCAGCCACCACGGCCAGGTCATGGGTGATCAGCACCAGGCCCATGTCCTGTTCTTTTTGCAGGGCCAGCAGCAGGTCCATGATCTGGGCCTGGATGGTCACGTCGAGGGCGGTGGTCGGTTCGTCGGCGATCAGCAACTTCGGCTCGCCGGCAATGGCCATGGCAATCGCCACGCGCTGGCTCATGCCACCGGACAACTGATGGGGGTAGGCGTCCATGCGGCTGGCAGCGCCCGGGATCTCGACTTTTTCCAGCAGTTCGATGGCG
Source organism: Pseudomonas sp. Van50 (assembly GCF_055390755.1). Classification (NCBI taxonomy): domain Bacteria; kingdom Pseudomonadati; phylum Pseudomonadota; class Gammaproteobacteria; order Pseudomonadales; family Pseudomonadaceae; genus Pseudomonas; species Pseudomonas sp. Van50. The sequence goes on from NZ_AP024343.1 coordinate 1,122,749, forward strand.
CGCTTGCGGGCGGCCTTGCCGGACATCTTCAGGTGCAGGCGCAACACTTCTTCGATCTGGAAACCCACGGTGTAGCTGGGGTTGAGCGCGGTCATCGGGTCCTGGAAGACCATCGCCAGGTCTTTGCCGACGATCTGCCGGCGCTGGCGGTTGCTCAGCTTGAGCATGTTCTTGCCGTCGAAGTTCAGCGCATCGGCGGTGACGATGCCGGGGTGCTCGATCAGGCCCATCAGCGCCATCATGGTCACGGATTTACCCGAGCCCGATTCGCCGACGATCGCCAGGACTTCGCCTTTTTCCACGCTCAGGTCCAGGCCATCGACCACTGGCACGGCGGTGGCGTCGCCGAAGCGAACGTTGAGATTCTTGATTTCTAGCAGTGACATGGGAATCTCCTCAGGCGGCATTCTTGAGTTTCGGGTCCAGCGCATCGCGCAGACCGTCGCCCATCAGGTTGATTGCCAGCACGCTGAGCAAAATGGTCAAGCCAGGCAGGCTCACGACCCACCAGGCGCGTTCGATGTAGTCCCGGGCCGAGGCCAGCATGGTGCCCCACTCCGGGGTTGGCGGTTGCACGCCGAGGCCGAGGAAGCCCAGGGCGGCGGCGTCGAGGATCGCCGAGGAAAAGCTCAGCGTCGCCTGGACGATCAGCGGTGCCATGCAGTTGGGCAGCACGGTGATGAACATCAGGCGCGGCAGGCCGGCACCGGCCAGGCGGGCGGCGGTCACGTAGTCACGGTTCAGTTCGCCCATCACGGCGGCGCGGGTCAGGCGCACGTAGGACGGCAGCGAGACGATGGCGATGGCGATCACGGTGTTGATCAGGCCTGGGCCGAGGATGGCGACAATCGCCACGGCCAGCAGCAGCGAAGGCAGGGCCAGCATGATGTCCATCAGGCGCATGATGGTCGGGCCGAGGATGCGCGGGAAGAACCCGGCGAACAGCCCCAGCAGGATGCCCGGGATCAGCGACATCACCACCGACGACAAACCGATCAGCAGCGACAGGCGCGAACCCTGGATCAGGCGTGACAGCAAATCGCGGCCCAGTTCGTCGGTGCCCAGCAGGAACTGGATCTGCCCGCCTTCAAGCCACGCCGGCGGCGTCAGCAGGAAGTCGCGGTACTGCTCGCTCGGGTCGTGAGGCGCGACCCATGGCGCGAAGAGCGCGCAGAACACCACCAGGATCATGAACAGCAGCCCGGCCACGGCGCCCTTGTTGCGGGAAAACGCGTGCCAGAATTCTTTGTACGGGGACGGGTACAGCAGGCTTTGATCGACTGCTACCGCGGTAGTTGGAGTACTCATGGTTTTGATCTCAGCGCTGGTGACGGATGCGTGGGTTGGCAAAGCCGTAGAGGATGTCCACGACGAAGTTGACCAGAATCACCAGGCAGGCGATTAACAGGATGCCGTTCTGCACCACGGGGTAGTCCCGGGCGCCGATGGCTTCGATCAGCCACTTGCCGATGCCCGGCCAGGAGAAGATCGTTTCGGTCAGGACCGCACCGGCCAGCAGCGTGCCGACTTGCAGGCCGACCACGGTCAGCACCGGGATCAGTGCGTTGCGCAGGCCATGCACGAACACCACGCGCGACGGCGACAGGCCCTTGGCCTTGGCGGTGCGGATGTAGTCTTCACGCAGCACTTCGAGCATCGAAGAGCGGGTCATGCGGGCGATCACCGCCAGCGGAATGGTGCCCAGCACGATGGCCGGCAGGATCAGGTGGTGCAGGGCATCGAGGAACGCGCCTGGCTCGTCGGCCAACAGCGTGTCGATCAGCATGAAGCCGGTTTTCGGCTCGATGTCGTAGAGCAGGTCGATCCGCCCCGACACCGGCGTCCAGCCCAGGGACACCGAGAAGAACATGATCAGGATCAGGCCCCACCAGAAGATCGGCATCGAATACCCCGCCAGGGAGATGCCCATCACCCCATGGTCGAACAGGGATCCTCGCTTGAGTGCCGCGATCACCCCGGCCAGCAGGCCCAGGATACCGGCGAACAACAGGGCGGCCATGGACAGTTCCAGGGTCGCGGGAAACAGGGAGCTGAACTCGGTCCATACGCTTTCACGGGTACGCAGCGATTCGCCGAGGTCGCCGTGGGCCAGTTTGCCGATGTAGTCCAGGTACTGGGCATACAGCGGTTTATTGAGGCCAAGGCGTTCCATTGCCTGTGCATGCATTTCGGGATCGACCCGACGTTCGCCCATCATCACTTCCACGGGGTCGCCGGGGATCATGCGAATCAACGCGAAGGTCAGCAAGGTGATGCCGAAGAACGTGGGGATCAATAATCCCAGTCGGCGGGCAATAAAACTAAACATCTTCAGGTGTACCTCATCAGCCGGTTAGGCGTGCCCGGCAATCCCTGGGTTAGGGTTGCCGGGCGTCTTCTTATCTACTTCACCTGGGTGGTGGCGAAGTTGTTGGTGGTGAGCGGGCTAATCACATAACCCTCTACGTTGTTGCGCATGGCCGTGAACATGCGGGTGTGGGCCATGCTGATCCAAGGCAGGTCCTGGTTGAAAAGCACCTGGGCCTGCTCATAGAGCTTGATACGCTCCTCGGGGTTCACTGTGGCGCGAGCCTGGTCGATCAGTGCCTGGAATTTCTCGTTGCACCAGCGCGCGTAGTTTTCGCCGTTCTTGGCCGCCTCGCAACTGAGCATAGGCGTCAGGAAGTTATCCGGGTCGCCGTTATCACCCGCCCATCCGGCGGAGACCATGTCGTGCTCGCCGTTTTTCGCGCGCTTGAGCATTTCGCCCCATTCCATCACGCGGATGTCGACCTTGATCCCGACCTTCGCCAGGTCCGCCTGCATCATCTGCGCGCCGAGCATCGGGTTGGGGTTGGTCGGGCCGCCGCCGTTGCGGGTGAACAGGGTGAACACGGTGCCTTCCGGCACGCCGGCTTCCTTGAGCAGCTCGCGGGCCTTGTCGAGGTTGCGGGGCGGGTTCTTCAGGTCGTGGTTGAAGCCCAGCAGGGTTGGCGGGTACGGGTTGACCGCCACGGTGGCGTTACCCTTGCCGAACAGCGCGTTGACGTAGGCTTCCTTGTCGAAGGCCAGGTCGATGGCTTTGCGCACCCGCACGTCGCTCATGTATTTGTGGCTGGTGTTCAGGGCCGTGTAGGAAACCGTCATCGCGTCCAGTTCAGCGACCTTCAGGTTCGGGTCTTTCTTGATGCTGGGGATGTCATCGGGTTTGGGGTACAGCGCGATCTGGCACTCGTTGGTCTTGAGCTTCTGCATGCGCACGTTGTTGTCGGTGGCGATGGCCAATACCAGCGCATCGGCCGGTGGCTTGCCACGGAAGTAGTCCGGGTTGGCCTTGAAGCGAACCTGGGCGTCCTTGTTGTAGCGCTGGAAGACGAACGGCCCGGTGCCCACTGGTTTGCTGTTGAGATCGCCGGCCTTATTGGCCTTGAGCAACTGGTCGGCGTATTCGGCCGGGTAGATCGAGGAGAAGGCCATGGCGATGTCGGCCAGAAAGGGCGCTTCGCGGCGGGTCAGGCTGAACTTGACCGTGTGCTCGTCGACTTTCTCGACGCTTTTGAGCAGTTCCTTGAAGCCCATGCTTTCAAAGTAGGGGAAGCCCACGCTCGACAGTTTGTGCCATGGGTGGTTCGGGTCCAGCTGGCGCTGGAAGCTCCAGACCACGTCGTCGGCGTTCATGTCGCGGGTCGGCTTGAAGTATTCGGTGGTGTGGAACTTGACGCCCTTGCGCAAGTGGAAGGTGTACGTCAGGCCATCGTCACTGATGTCCCAGGATTCGGCCAAGGCCGGAATCACCTCGGTGGTGCCGGGCTTGAAATCGGCCAGGCGATTGAAAATGGTTTCCGCCACGGCGTCGGCAGTGACTGCAGTCGTGTACTGGACCATGTCGAAGCCTTCCGGGCTGGCTTCTGTGCAAACCACCAGGGGTTTGGCGGTGGCGCCAACGGCGACGCTCAGCAATGCGGCGGCGATGGCGGCGCGTAGGGGAATCATGTTCATCGTCAATCCTCTGCAATCGGGTCAATGGCAAAAGACCAGGCGGACGACCTCGTGAGTCGACCGCCCGGTGGCAGTTTAGAGAATGTTGAACGGGATGGTGGTGACCAGGCGGAACTCGTTGAGGCTGCCGTCGGCCTGGTTTTCGCTGGCGCGGTGTGCGGTGTAGGTGGCACGGATCGCGGTGGCTTTCAGCGGGCCGCTCTGTACGGCATAGGACGCACCGACGCCGTATTCGTAGTGGTGCTCGCCGTCCATCGCCCGTACATCGCTGTAACCGGTGCTGTTGTAGTGCGTACCGTCGATACCCCAGCCGCGCGCCTGGTAGATGTTGAACTTCAGGCCTGGCACGCCGTATTCAGCCATGTTCAGGCCGTAGGCGATCTGGAAGGATTTCTCGTTCGGGCCGTTGAAGTCCGACAGCAGGGAGTTGGCCAGGTAGATGCCGTTGGTTTCGTGCAGGTAGTCGAAGTACTCGTTACCGTTCACTTCCTGGTACGAGAACGTCAGGCTGTGGGCCTGATGCGTCAGGCCGAACGACAGGGAGTAGGTGTCGTTGTCGATTTCGCCCAGCTTGCTTTTGCCCGAGTCCACGGTCTTGTAGTAGTTCAGGCCGGTGGTCAGGCTCAGCACCGAGCTGTCGCCCAGCTCATGGGTGGCGCCGAAGTAGTACTGGTTCCACATGTCCTCGGCCTGGGTCGCCCAGAGGCTGGTCTTCAGGCTGGCCAGTGGCTGGTAAGTGATACCGGCAGTGTTGACGTGATCGGTCTCGACGCTGCTGTCACCGTACTCGGAGCGGAACTTGCGCAGGCTCTCTTCGGTACGCGGCGAGTTGCGGTCGAAGGTGGCGATGTCGAAGCCCAGGTTTTCGAATTCTTCGCTGTGCAGGCTCACACCCTGGAAGCTGGAGGGCAGGGCACGGTTGCCGATGACGTCGACCATCGGGCTGCTGAAGTTCTGGCGGCCGGCGGTCAGGGTGGTGTTGGAAACGCGGGCCTTGACGTTCGCCAGGCCCAGCTTGCTCCACTGGCCCACGGCGTCGCCGCCTTCGCGGGTCAGGGTACGGTTGTTGCCGGCGCCAGGACGGGTGGTCGGCGCGCCGCCGTTGTTGGATGCCAGGTCCTTGCGGTCCTGGTCCAGGGCGATGGCGTTGTAGGCGGCCAGTTCAGTGCTGAAGCCCACGGTGCCTTCGGTGAAGCCCGAGTTGTACTTGATGATGGTGCCTTGCAGCCAGTTGATCCGGCGGTCGGTCTCGCGTGCTTCACCGTTCTTGCGATAGGTGAGTTTCGTGCCGCGCTTGAATTGCTCGTTGGCGTACCAGTTGCGCGTGGTGCCCGTGATGGACTGGCCGTCGATGAAACCCTTGGCTTCGCTTTGCTCACTGGTGGTCTTGAGGGTCACCGGGGTGACCGCCTGGCTCTGGGATTCTGCAAACGCTGTTGCGCTGATGCTGCTGATGGCCAAGGCCAGTATCGCTGTGTTGCTCAGTTTCATCGGTAACGCTCCTTTTCTTTCTTTTTCATGCCGTTCTTTTTTGGTGATACGGCTATCGGTTTTACAACTCATTCACAGCTTGCAAACGTTTGCCTGGTGCCTGATTGGCGAATTACGGCAAGACGTCGGCGTGGGGCTTCCATAGGAAGCCCGCGCTGTGTGGCTAACGGTTATGGGTTCAGACTGACGCCCGAAAAGACATTGCGACCGAAGGGGCTGACTTTGAACCCTTCGACTTTGGCACTCAGCGGCTGGTTGACCGTCGAGTGGGCAACAGGGGTGATCGGCACTTGCTGCTTGAGCAACTGCTGGGCCTGTTTGTAGAGCACGGTGCGCTGGTCGCGGTCGGTGACGACCTTGGCCTGCTTGATCAGCTTGTCGTAGTCCTGGTCGCACCACATGGAGTAGTTGTTGCCACCAATGGCGTCGCAGCTGTACAGCGTGCCGAGCCAGTTGTCCGGGTCCCCGTTGTCACCGGTCCAACCGATCAGGCTGACGTCGTGCTCGCCGTTCTTGGTGCGCTTGATGTACTCGCCCCATTCGTAGCTGACGATCTTCACTTTCAAGCCGATCTTCGCCCAGTCGGCCTGGAGCATCTCGGCCATCAGCTTGGCGTTGGGGTTGTACGGACGTTGCACGGGCATGGCCCAGAGGGTGATTTCGGTGCCTTCCTTGACCCCGGCGGCCTTGAGCAACTCCTTGGCTTTTTCCGGGTTGTAGGCGACGTCCTTGATGGTGTCGTCGTAGGACCACTGCGTCGGTGGCATGGCGTTGACCGCCAGTTGTCCCGCGCCCTGGTACACCGCATTGAGAATGCCTTGCTTGTTCACCGCCATGTCCAGCGCACGGCGCACTTCGACCTGGTCGAACGGCTTGTGGCGGGTGTTGTAGGCGATGTAGCCGAGGTTGAAGCCCGGTTTTTCGATCAGTTGCAGCTTGGGGTCGTTCTTCAAGGCCGGCACGTCGGCGGGACGCGGATGCAGGGTGACCTGGCACTCGTTGGCCTTGAGCTTCTGCACCCGTACCGAGGCATCGGTGTTGATGGAGAAGATCAGGTTGTTCAGCTTGACCCGCTCCGGCGCCCAGTACTGCTGGTTGGCGACGTAGCGGATGTTGGAGTCTTTCTGGTAGCTCTTGAACTCGAACGGCCCGGTGCCGATCGGCTTCTGGTTGATGTCGCTCGGCTTGCCGCTCTTGAGCAACTGGTCGGCGTATTCGGCCGACAGGATCGCGGCGAAGCTCATGGCGATGTTCTGGATGAACGCGGCGTCCACGCTGTTGAGGGTCATGACCACGGTCAATGGCCCGGTCGCTTCCACCTTGGCGATGTTCTTGTTCAGGCTCATGCCGTTGAAGTAGGGGAACTCGGTGGGGTAGGCCTTGCGGAACGGATGCTGCGGATCAAGCATGCGGTTGAAGGTGAACAGTACGTCGTCGGCGTTGAAATCCCGGGTCGGCGTGAAGTAGTCGGTGGTGTGAAATTTCACCCCTTCGCGCAGGTGGAAGGTGTACTTCAAGCCGTCTTCGGAAATGTCCCAGCGGGTTGCCAGGCCTGGGACGACGTTGGTCGCGCCTTTTTCGAACTCGGCCAGGCGGTTGTACAGCGGTTCGGCGGCATCGTTGTCGGTGGCCGTGGTGTATTGCGCGGTGTCGAAACCGGCGGGGCTGCCTTCGGAACAGAACACCAGGCTACCGCCGGCGGCCTGGGCCGCGGATGTCGCGGCCAGCAGGCCGGTGCCCAGCAATGCGGATAAAACCAAGGTATGGCGCATGACGCTCCCTCTCTCGTTCGGGGTGTTTTAACAGTGAACCGGCGTCCTTCCGGGGACAGGTCGGGGCACTGAGTTCATTCCATTGCGTAGCGATGCCGCAGGGCTGGCAAGTCGTCCAAGTGCCGACGGTATGAGCCGTGGGCCGGGCGGTAAATGCGTAATGCCTGAAAGACTTGTGGGAAAAGGCAATACATCCCAAACCAACTGCTGTGGTACGCAGTGCTTTTGGATGTAGGCGTTTTCCTAGGTCTTGGCGTAAAGCAACGGTATGCCGTGGGAGCGAACCCTGCTCGCGATGGCGTTGCTTACCGCTCCGCCATCACGCTCAAAAGAGGGGCCGCGACGCCCGAAGCGTCGGACCGGCCCAGCGGGAGCAAGCTCCCTCGCCACAGGTCACCTTAGTTGCTGACGCTGACGCCGTAGAAGGAGTTCAAGCCAAAGGGGCTGATCTTGAAGTCCTGCACGTTGGCGCGCATGGGTTGGAACACCGTCGAGTGAGCGATGGGTGTCATCGGAACAGCATCTTTGAGGATGTGCTGCGCCTGTTTGTACAGCTCGGTGCGCTTGGATTGATCCGAAGTGCGCTTGGCTTGCTTGACGATGTCGTCAAACTTCTTGTCGCACCATTTCGAGAAGTTGTTGCCTTGCAGCGAGTCGCAGCCAAACAACACGTTGAGCCAGTTGTCCGGGTCACCGTTGTCGCCGCTCCAGCCGATCAGCATGGCGCCGTTTTCACCACCTTTGGAACGCTTGATGTACTCGCCCCACTCGTAAGTGACGATCTTGGCCTTGATCCCGATCTTGGCCCAGTCCGATTGCAGCATTTCGGCCATCAGCTTGGCGTTCGGGTTGTAGGGACGCTGGACCGGCATGGCCCACAAGGTGATCTCGGTGCCTTCCTTGATCCCGGCTTCCTTGAGCAGTTCCTTGGCTTTCTCCGGGTTGTACGCCGCGTCCTTGATGGTGGTGTCGTAGGACCATTGGGTCGGCGGCATGGCATTGACGGCCAGCTGGCCGGCGCCCTGGTACACCGAGTCGATGATCTGCTGCTTGTTGACGGCCATGTCCAGTGCCTGGCGCACTTTCAGCTGGGCCATCGGGTTGGGCTGGTCGCTGCCCTTGATCTTGTCCATGACGTTGTAGGCGATGTAGCCCAGGTTGAAGCCCGGTTGGTCCGGCATCTTCAGGTTCTTGTCTTCCTTGATCGCCTTGAGGTCGGCCGGACGTGGGAAGAGCGTGACCTGGCATTCATTCTTTTTCAGCTTCTGGATACGCACCGACGGGTCGGTGGTGATGGCGAAGATCAGGTTGTCGATCTTCACGTCTTCCGGAAGCCAGTATTCCTTGTTGCCGGTGAAGCGGATGTTCGAGTCTTTCTGGTAGCTCTTGAACACGAACGGGCCGGTGCCGATCGGCTTCTGGTTGATGTCGGAAGGCTTGCCTTCCTTGAGCAACTGGGCGGCGTACTCGGCGGACTGGATGGAGGCGAAGTGCATGGCCATGTTCTGGATGAACGCGGCGTCTACGGCGTTGAGGGTGAACTTGACGGTCTTGTCGTCGAGCTTCTCGACCTTGGCAATGTTGGTGTCCATGCCCATGTCGGTGAAGTACGGGAATTCGGTCGGGTAAGCCTTACGGAACGGGTCATCCTTGCTGATCATGCGATTGAAGGTGAACAGCACGTCGTCGGCGTTGAACTCGCGGGTCGGCTTGAAGTACGGAGTGGTGTGGAACTTGACGCCTTCACGCAGGTGGAAGGTGTAGGTCAGGCCGTCTTCGGAAATATCCCACTTGGTCGCCAGGCCAGGAATCACGGCGGTACCGCCGCGTTCAAACTGGGTCAGCCGGTTGAATACGGTCTCTGCAGAGGCGTCGAAGTCGGTTCCGGTGGTGTACTGACCCGGGTCAAAACCGGCCGGGCTCCCTTCGGAGCAGAACACCAGGTTAGTCGCGGCTTGGGCGAAAGGTGCGCTGGCTAATAAGCTTGCACCGACTAAAAACGGAATGACCGCTTGTTTAAGCATGTTGGCCTCATGATTTGTTGTCATTTTTGGATTTGAGGGCGACCTCGTGAGTCGTCCTGCGGATACTTATGCAGGCCCCATACCCAATGCAAGATCCAGAGCGGTTGCAAGTCTGAAACAGTGGCACGAACGTACCTTAATGTCGCATTCGTGTAACTTCTGACGCAGTTGACCGTTTGCGGGTGTTTTTTTGACGCCAAAAGCGCCCCTTGCCGGTGCGTTGCGCGGCCGTGACGCACCGGTTTGGCTCGGGTGTTACTTCGTCAAACCCACGCCGTAGAAGGGTGTCAGTCCGAATGGACTGAGTTTGAAATCCACCACTTTCCTGTTTATTGGCTGGAAGACCGTGGAGTTGGCGATGGGCGTGATCGGCACCTGTTGCTTGAGGATTTTCTGCGCTTGTTGGTACAAATCGATCCGTTTCTGGCGGTCGGTGGATACCTTGGCCTGCTGGATCAAGCGGTCGTAGGCCGGGTCGCACCACTTGGCGTAGTTGCTGCCCTTGACCGCCGCGCAGCTGTACAGCACCCCCAGCCAGTTGTCGGGGTCGCCGTTATCGCCGGTCCAGCCGTAGATCATTGCGTCATGTTCGCCATTTTTTGCACGCTTGATGTACTCGCCCCATTCATAACTGACGATGTTGGCCTTGATGCCGATCTTGGCCCAATCCTGCTGGATCATCTGTGCCGACATTCGCGCATTGGGGTTGGACGCGCGTTGCACCGTCATCGCCCATAAATTGAGGGTGGTACCCGGCGCAACCCCGGCTTCCTTGAGTAGCGCCTTGGCCTTGGTCACGTCGTGGGGCGCGTCCTGGATGCTCGGGTCGAACGACCACTGGGCCGGTGGCAAGGCGTTCTGCGCCAGTTGGCCGGCGCTCTGGTACACGGCCTTGATGATCGCCGGCTTGTCGATGGCCATGTCCAGCGCCTGGCGGACCTTGAGCTGGTCCAGGGGCGGGTGTGTCACGTTGTAGGCCAGGAAACCCAGGTTGAAGCCGGGCTGCTTGAGCACCTGCAGGTTCGGATCCTGTTCGATCACCTCGATGTCGGCCGGGCGTGGGTAGCCACTGACCTGGCATTCACCGCGCTTGAGCTTTTGCAGGCGCACGGCGGCGTCCGGGGTGATGGAGAAAATCAGGTTGTCGAGTTTCACGTCCTCGGGTTTCCAGTACGCCGTGTTGGCGGCGTAGCGGATCTGCGAGTCCTTCTGGTAGCGCTTGAACACGAACGGCCCGGTGCCGACGGGTTTCTGGTTGAGGTCGCCGGCCTTGCCTTCCTTCAACAACTGCGCTGCGTATTCGGCGGACTGCACGGAGGCGAAACTCATCGCCAGGTTCTGCACGAAGGCGGCGTCGACGTTGTTCAGGTTGAAGCGCACGGTGTGTTCGTCGACTTTTTCGACGCTTTTGATCGTGGTGTTCAGGCCCATGTCGGTGAAGTACGGCGATTCGGTGGGGTAGGCCTGGCGGAACGGGTGCTGTGGGTCGAGCAGGCGCTGGAAGGTGAACAGCACGTCGTCGGCGTTGAAGTCGCGGGTGGGGTGAAGTAGTCGGTGGTGTGGAATTTCACGCCGTTGCGCAGGTGGAAGGTGTAGGCCAGGCCGTCGGCGGATACGTCCCAGTTTGTGGCTAGTCCGGGTTCGACCTCGGTGCCGCCGCGCTTGAACTGGGTGAGGCGGTTGAAGACGGTTTCGGCCGAGGCGTCGAAGTCGGTGCCGCTGGTGTATTGGCTGGGGTCGAACCCGGCGGGGCTGGCTTCGGAGCAGTAGACCAGGGTGGTGGCGGCTTGGGCCATTGGGGCGCTGCTGATCAGGGCCAGGGTGAGCAGGAGGGGCTTGAAGGTGGTTCTGTCCATGAAATCCCTTGGGGGGTGGTGAGGTTTTCAGGAGAGTAGCGTTGCGGGTGGGGGTGTTGGAAATATCGAAAAGTGAGGGGGACCGTTGGGTTTGGGTATAGCGCTTTGGACGAGGCGGCCTTCATAGCCGACCTGTCTCCCAGGCATACTTCGATCAAACTGTGGGAGCGAGCTTGCTCGCGATGGCGGCCTGACAGCCGGCCAGGATTTTGTTGACCGCGTACATATCCATTGCTGCGGTAACGGCTACTTAGGGTTCCGCTCTTACAGCGGCTCACTTTTGAGAAGCGCAAAAGTAAGCAAAACGCTTTTTGGGTATGACTCACCCACATGGGTTACAAATCAGTTCACGCACATAGGTAACAGTTTTTAACTGGCAGGGTCGATTTCGCGAGGATCTGACCATGCCCTGGAGAGAGCTGAAACCTATGGACCTCAAAGTGATGTTCATCGCTGAGTATCTGTCTGAAAAGTACAGCTTTAGCCGGCTGTGCCAGGACTATCAGATCAGCCGAAAGACTGGCTACAAATGGGTCGAGCGCTATGAGCTGGAGGGACCCAGTGGGCTCGACGAACGTAGCCGCCGACGGCACAACCAAACCTATGTGGTGCCATTGGTTGTGAGGCAGGCAATCATTGAGTTTCGCTCTACTGGCGAAACGGTTCCGGGTCCTAAAAAGATTCAGAACGACCTGATGAAACGTTTTCCGGGACAGGATCCGCCGTCGAAGACGACTATCTACAACATCCTTAAGGCAGCGGACTTGATTACGTCTCGACCGTTGCGCCAGCGTGTCGCTGTCTATCCCAAGCCTTTGCGTAAGGCAGAAACGCCTAATCAGCTCTTCAGCGCAGATTACAAGGGCCAATTTCTCACCGGGGCGGGCGTTTGGTGCTATCCACTGACGATCATGGATCATGCCAGTCGCTTCTTGCTTGCCTGCGAGAGCATGGCCAATACCAATCTCAAGGAGACCCAGCAAACCTTCGAGCGCGTTTTTCGCGAATACGGGATGCCTGAGCGCATCCGCACCGATAACGGCGTGCCGTTTGCCAGTACGGGTCGTGCAGGGCTATCGCAGTTGTCGATCTGGTGGTTGCGACTTGGGATTATTCCTGAGCGAATTGAGCCCGGTCGGCCAGATCAAAATGGGCGTCATGAGCGCATGCACCGGACATTAAAAAGTACTTTTCCCAAACCGCCAGCCATTGCCTGGGAGGCTCAGCAAAAACACTTTGATCGATTTATGCAGCACTACAATCACGAGCGGGGACACGAGGCTCTCGGCCAGAAAACCCCGGCCTCCTGCTATACACCCTCAACCCGAGCTTACCCGGAAAAGCTACCGGAAATGGGGTATGCGAGCCATGTTGAGTGTTACCTGGCTGATAGTTGCGGAATCATTAACCGAGCGGGTCTGCGGATATACGTGGGGAATCTGCTCAGGCATCAAAACATTGGAATGGAGATGATCAAAGACGGAGTATGGAATGTGATCTTCGGTCCGGTGATCCTAGGTCACGTCAACGCCAGGGACGCAAAGAACGGCTATGTTTCAATCAAAGTGTCACCTATGTGAATGCACTTTTTTGTAACCCATGTGGTTGTCCCGTACATTTGCCCCACCACTTGGTGCCTCGCTAGGGCTCGGCATGCCCTCACTCCGGCATTGTTCCGTGGGCCCGCCGCGAAGGGCCATCCATGGCCCAGCGCGGCTATCCCGGCATCCATGCCGGGATGCCCACTCCACAATGCCTGCGTTCGGCCAGCGTGGTTAACGGGGCGCCGAGATCAACGTCCACCGCGAGGCGGCCTTATAGCTGACCTGGCTCTCTCGGTCATACACCCGTCAGATCTGTGAGAGCAAAGCTTGCTCGCGAGGCGGCCTGATAGCCGACCTGGTTCTCACGGTCCTACTCCGGTCAGATCTGTGAGAGCAAAGCTTGCTCGCGAGGCGGCCTGATAGCCGACCTGGTTCTCACGGTCCTACTCCGGTCAGATCTGTGGGAGCAAAGCTTGCTCGCGAGGCGGCCTGATAGCCGACCTGGCTCTCTCGGTCCTACTCCGGTCAGATCTGTGGGAGCAAAGCTTGCTCGCGAGGCGGCCTGATAGCCGACCTGGTTCTCACGGTCCTACTCCGGTCAGATCTGTGGGAGCAAAGCTTGCTCGCGAGGCGGCCTGATAGCCGACCTAGCTCTCCCAGTCGTACTCCGATTCAATTGTGGGAGCGGGCTTGCCCGCGAAGGCGGCCTGACAGCCGGCCTGGTTCCCTTGGGTGTACCCGATTCACTGGTTGAAGCAATACGCTTCCGTCTCGTCGAGCACCTAACCCCGTGGCGAGGGAGCTTGCTCCCGCTGGGCTGCGCAGCAGACCCAACCCAAGCGCCGCGTTGTGTCTGTTGGATGGAGTCGCTGCTTTTAGGGCCGCTTCGCGCCCCAGCGGGAGCAAGCTCCCTCGCCACGGGTTTACGGTGGGTCGGAAGGCTGCATAAATCATTCAGGTGCGTCGGAAGGATCCGCTTTCCAGAACGAAACATCCGACAAGTTTTTAAGGTTGTCCCTCGGAAGTGGGCTCTCTAACCTTTTTCCTGTCGCTGCCATTCAGCGACCGGGCGTGAGAAACCCGAATAATAGGCATCCAGCCTCTGTACCTGCATAATTGCCGCCAGCTTATCCGCTGCCTGTAGTAGATGCGTTATGGCGGCTGTGTGCGGGCAGGCCTCGGTCTGGCCGAGTACCTATTCTCGGATTTCTCACCCCTGCACATAGCTGCCACCACTTTGCCGAGTGAGAAACGGCAAGTGATGGTCCTCATCACTAAATAGGTACAAATCAATGGATAAGTCACTCCCCGACCCACCCTTCAACAAAACCAATCCCCTTTCCGGCTTCGACGCCATCGAAGACCTCCTAAAAGACCGCGCCGCCGCCGAGCGCGCCCTCGATCATTACCTGAATCCAAAAAAACCAGAGCCAAGCACCGATCAGCGCATCGATAGCCTGTTTTCGGTCACCGCCAAAGCCGACACCGATACGCTGCTCACCAGCACCTCGGAAACCCTGGCCTCGATAAAAGCCATGGCCGAAGACCTGGCTTTCGAAGTGGAGGGCACGCGTCGGAGCGTGGCGTTGGGGATTCATCAGTTGGTGGAGCTGTGCCAGTTGCTGGTGGACAAGGCGTTGGATCAGGTCGAGGCACCGGCCAGTTCGGCTTGCCCGCCCGCTTGAGGTCGGGCACCGTCCTGTGGCGAGGGAGCTTGCTCCCGCTGGGCTGCGCAGCAGACCCAAACCTGACACCTCGGTGCGTCAGACAGATTGAGTCGCTGCTGTTGGGGCCGCTTCGCGGCCCAGCGGGGATAAATCCCCTTGCCACAAAGCATGCTCGATTCTCCGTAGGCTCTACTGTGCGGACGTACACCTGATACTTCTGACAGTAGATTTTTGGAGGCATGGTTATAAGGTAGCAACAGGCGCGCTGCTAAGCGGCGATGCCGTATTGAGCTAATCCATGGAGGAGGTGTAGCGATGGCCGCCGAAGAAGTCCGTATATCTCTTAAAGACTTCGATAAAGACGAAAGCCCGGAGGTTCGGCTCGAGTTTTTTCGTGACAACAAGAGTTACTTGCTCACCTTTGTCGCTTCTTCTCTGAAGGATGGGCGCTACGACAAGGTGGGTATAAAAACCGATTTAAACGAAGATGGCGCACGCGACGAGCGAGATATTGAGTTGCTCACCCAACTCGCACAGGCGGCTGTGCCTTTGCTGAAGTAAAGGCGGTTCGATCGTTCCCCCGCCGGAGCGGGGGAACGATCAGGCATCCGTTACTCCTTCAACACCTCAACCACCCCATCCGCCGTCATGATCACTTTACTGGTACCGGCTTCCACGTCAGGCGTCACGGATTCAGCATCCATGGAACCACTTTTCATCATCATCGTTGGCGCGCGCATGAAGGGTTGTGGATAACCGTTGGTATTGAAGTTCAGGTTGACGATCTTGTAACCCTTGCCGCCCAGGGCTTCGGTGGCCAGTTGAGCGCGGGCCTTGAAGGCGTTGACGGCGTCTTTGAGCAGGGCGTCTTCGCTGCTCTGGCGGGTGGCGGTGGCGATGGCGAAGTCCATGCCGCCCATCTTCATGTCGCCCAGCAGCTCGCCGGTGAGTTTGGACAGGGCGGCGAAGTCGGCGCTTTCCAGGCGCAGTTCGGCGCGCTCGCGCCAGCCGGTGATTTTCTGGCCTTTGTTGTCGTAGATCGGGTAGCTGTTGCGGCTGCCCTGGCGCAGGGTGATGTCCTTGACCTCTTTGGCCTGGCCGATGGCTTTGTTCACCGTGGTGCTGACAGTGGCGGCGAGTTTGGCCGGATCGGTGTTCTGTTCTTCGGTATAGAGAGTGACGATCATCAGGTCGCGGGCCACTTCCTGGCTGACTTCGGCGCGCAGGGAAATCTGGTTGTAGTGAAGCTCGTCGGCGGCCAGGGCCGGCAGGCTGGCGACGGTGCCGAGGCTGAAGGCGAGCAGGGCGACGTGGCGACTGAACGTGTGCATGAAAGCTCCTTGGGATGAGGCGCAGGGGTAAGGTCCGGGCCTGCGTGAAGGATAAGACTCTAGCTTTTATGGGTGGGTTCGCACAGTTACAACTTCTATACAGATACCTGAAGCCAATGAAGAGCCCCGTGGCGAGGGAGCTTGCTCCCGCTGGGGCGCGAAGCGGCCCTAAAAGCAGCGGCTCCATTCATCTGACACAACGCGGCGCCGGGGTTGGGCCTGCTGCGCAGGCCAGCGGGAGCAAGCTCCCTCGCCACAAGGGGTATATGCAGCATTGAGAGCTGTGGCGCTTTGCCGCATATCTGCCGCTGCAACCCCTGCCTTGGTTATACTCCGTGCGATCCGCCTGGAGCGCTCATCAGGAGAGCTCATGCTCGCCCCTTTGCAAATGACTTCCGCTTCCCGCCAGAACCTCTGGCGCCTGACGTTTATCCGTATTCTGGTCCTGGCGGCCCAGGCCGGCTCCGTGGGGCTCGCCTATTGGTTCGACCTGCTGCCGCTGCCCTGGCTGCAGCTGGCGATCACCCTGGTCTGTTCCAGCGTGCTCTGCGCGCTGACGGCGATTCGCCTGCGTGCCTCGTGGCCGGTGACCGAGCTGGAATATGCCGTGCAGCTGGCCGGCGACTTGTTTATCCACAGCGCGTTGCTGTATTTCTCCGGTGGCTCCACCAACCCCTTCGTCTCTTATTACCTGGTGCCGCTGACCATCGCCGCGGTGACGTTGCCGTGGCGGTTTTCGCTGATCCTTTCCGGCATCGCCCTGGCGCTGTACACCTTGCTGCTGGCGCGCTTCTACCCGCTGGAAACCTTTCCCATCGCCCGGGAGAACCTGCAGATCTACGGCATGTGGCTGAGTTTCGCCCTGGCGGCGGCGGTCATCACGTTTTTTGCCGCGCGCATGGCCGAGG
The DNA here is from genome assembly GCF_055390755.1 of Pseudomonas sp. Van50. Taxonomy (NCBI): domain Bacteria; kingdom Pseudomonadati; phylum Pseudomonadota; class Gammaproteobacteria; order Pseudomonadales; family Pseudomonadaceae; genus Pseudomonas; species Pseudomonas sp. Van50. The sequence goes on from NZ_AP024343.1 coordinate 1,139,341, forward strand.
AGCTGCGCCGCCAGGAAGAGCTGCGGGCCATCCGTCGTGAGGAGGGCCTGCGGGACGAGCAATTGCTGGCCGTGGCAACCCAGGCTGCCGGTGCCGCCCATGAATTGGGTACACCGCTGGCGACCATGAGCGTGCTGCTCAAGGAAATGCGCCAGGACCATCACGACCCGGCACTGCAGGACGATCTCAGCGTGCTCCAGGACCAGGTCAAGCTCTGCAAGGAAACCCTGCAATACCTGGTGCGTGCCGCCGAGGCCAATCGCCGGCTGGACATCGACATGCAGGCGGTCACCTTCTGGCTCGACGATGCGCTGAACCGCTGGCACCTGATGCGCCCGGAAGCCAGTTATCGCTTCCAGTGCCTGGGCAAGGGCTTGGTGCCGCGCATGGCACCGCCGCCAGACCTGACCCAAGCACTGTTGAACCTGCTGAACAATGCCGCCGATGCCTGTCCCGACAACCTGGAAGTGGCGTTGGACTGGAACGCTTATGAACTGACCATCTGCATTCGCGACCACGGTGCCGGTGTGCCGCTGGCGATTGCCGAGCAGATCGGCAAGCCGTTCTACACCACCAAGGGCAAAGGTTTCGGCCTGGGCCTGTTCTTGAGCAAAGCCAGCGTGACACGCGCCGGCGGCTCGGTGAAACTCTACCCCCATGAGGAAGGCGGCACGCTCACCGAGCTGCGCCTGCCCCATGCCGACCGAGGAGACGAAACATGAGTGACGAGATCCAAGTCGACGGCGAAGAACTGCCGCATCTGTTGCTGGTGGATGACGATGCCACCTTCACCCGCGTCATGGCCCGGGCCATGTCCCGTCGCGGCTTTCGCGTCAGCACCGCCGGTTCCGCCGAGGAAGGCCTGACCATCGCCCAGGCCGACCTGCCGGACTACGCCGCCCTGGACCTGAAAATGGACGGCGATTCCGGCCTGGTGCTGTTGCCCAAGTTGCTGGAGCTGGACCCGGAAATGCGCGTGGTGATCCTCACCGGTTATTCGAGCATCGCCACCGCGGTCGAGGCCATCAAGCGTGGTGCCTGCAATTATCTGTGCAAGCCGGCGGATGCCGATGATGTACTGGCGGCGCTGTTGTCCGAGCACGCCGACCTCGACACCCTGGTGCCGGAAAACCCCATGTCGGTGGATCGCCTGCAATGGGAACACATCCAGCGGGTGCTGACCGAGCACGAGGGCAATATCTCCGCCACGGCCCGCGCCCTGGGCATGCACCGGCGGACCTTGCAGCGCAAATTGCAAAAGCGTCCCGTGCGTCGCTGAACCTGCGCTGAACAGGTGTTGTCCACCCTCGCGACACATCGGGCCGTTGCTTTATGATCGGCCCCAGCGTCATGTATCACAAATACTGTTCCTTTTTGACGGCGTCTGTTGCCGTCATGCTGCGTTGCCGCTCCTCGCCATAGCGGGCTATGACTCGTCGCGGCGCCTTGCCTGACGACAACAGCCACTCGTCAAAAAGAAACGTATTTGCGAAACATGACACTAGTTCTTTTCTTTATCGAGCCTTAACCATGAATCAGAACGCTGAATATTCCGCGGTCAATGACGCGGTGCGCGGGCAGTTTTTCCGCCGTGTCTGGCAAATGACCACGCCGTACTGGCGCAGTGAGGAGAAGGGCAAGGCCTGGACGCTGTTGATCGCGGTCATCGCGCTGTCGTTGTTCAGCGTGGCGATCTCGGTGTGGATCAACAGCTGGTACAAGGATTTCTACAACGCCCTGCAAGAGAAGGACAGCGCGGCGTTCTGGCAGTTGATCCTGTATTTCTGCGGCATCGCGGCGGTGGCGATCCTCGGCGCCGTCTATCGCTTGTACCTCACGCAGATGCTCACCATTCGTTGGCGGGCCTGGCTCACCGAGCAGCATTTCGCCCGCTGGCTGGGCAACAAGAATTACTACCGGCTGGAGCAGGGCGGCTATACCGACAACCCGGACCAGCGGATTTCCGAAGACCTCAACAGTTTCACCACCAATACCCTGGGCCTGGGGCTGGGATTGCTGCGCACCGTGGTCAGCCTGGTGTCGTTCTCGATCATCTTGTGGGGCGTGTCCGGCAGCATCGAAGTGTTCGGCTACACCATCCCCGGCTACATGTTCTGGTGCGCCCTGGTATATGCGGCGGTGGGCAGTTGGTTGACGCACCTGATCGGCCGACGCCTGATCGGGCTGAACAACAACCAGCAACGCTTCGAAGCCGACCTGCGTTTCTCCATGGTCCGGGTGCGTGAAAACGCCGAAAGCATTGCGCTGTACAACGGCGAACCGAACGAGAACCGCCGCCTGAGTGGGCGCTTCGGCCTGGTCTGGCATAACTTCTGGGACATCATGCGGGTGTCCAAGCGCCTGACGTTCTTCACCTCCGGCTACGGCCAGATCGCGATCATCTTCCCGTTCATCGTTGCTGCGCCGCGCTACTTCGCCGGCAAGATCCAGCTGGGCGAGCTCATGCAGATCAACTCGGCCTTCGGCAATGTGCAGGAGAACTTCAGCTGGTTCATCAGCGCTTACGCCGACCTTGCCGCGTGGCGCGCCACCTGCGATCGTCTATTGAGCTTCCGCCAGGCCATGAGCGACAACGAAGACCGCGTGCCGGCCATCGATGTGCAGAACCAGGGGAGTGCGTTGGCGGTTCATAACCTCGGCTTGGATCTGGCCGACGGTCGTCATCTGCTCGACAACGCCGATATGAACGTGGCGCCGGGTGAGCGGGTCATGCTCAGCGGTCGTTCCGGCAGTGGCAAGTCGACCCTGTTTCGCGCGATGGGACATTTGTGGCCCGCGGGGCACGGGACGATCCGGCTTCCGGCGGCGCGTTACCTGTTCCTGCCGCAAAAGCCCTATCTGCCCATTGGCAGCCTGCGGGAAGTGTTGAGTTATCCACAGGCTGGCGACGTCTACCCCAACGAACGTTATGCACAGGTGCTGGAAACCTGCCGCCTGCCGCACCTGATCCCGCGGCTGGATGAAAGCAACCACTGGCAGCGCATGCTCTCGCCTGGCGAGCAACAACGCCTGGCCTTTGCCCGTGCATTGCTTTATGCACCGCAATGGTTGTACATGGACGAAGCCACGTCGGCGATGGACGAAGAAGACGAGGCGACGCTGTACCAGGCGCTGATCGACCAGTTGCCGGGCCTGAGCATCGTCAGCGTCGGCCACCGAAGCAGTTTGAAACGTTTCCATCCGCGACATGTGCGTATCGAAAATGGCCAACTGGTGGAGCGCACCGTGACAGCATAAACACCCAAGACCTGTGGGAGCGAGCTTGCTCGCGATAGCGGTGTATCAGTTGATGTTGATGTGGCTGACCCTCCGCTATCGCGAGCAAGCTCGCTCCCACAAGGGTTTGTGGTGAATCGGATGTTCATGTCTATAACCGATCCAATGTGGGAGCGAGCTTGCTCGCGATGAGCGCGACTCGGTGTCAGCCCTCGACTCGCCACTGCACCCACGGTGATCGTACAACCACGTTGCGCTATGATGTTGTCATTCAGCCGCTTGCCGAGACACAGACACAATGGAAAACCCGATCGACATACCCCGCCTTCCCCGCAAGCGCCGCAGCCTGGCGCAGGAGCTGGTGACGGTGCTGACCGAGCAGATTCGCGATGGCCTGCTCAAGCGTGGCGATAAATTGCCCACCGAGTCGGCGATCATGGAAGCCCATGGCGTCAGCCGCACCGTGGTGCGCGAGGCGATTTCCCGGTTGCAGGCCGCCGGCCAGGTGGAAACCCGCCATGGCATCGGCACCTTCGTGCTGGACACGCCCAGCCCGAGCGGTTTTCGTATCGACCCGGCCACGGTCGTCACCTTGCGGGACGTGCTGGCGATCCTGGAGTTGCGCATCAGCCTGGAAGTGGAATCCGCCGGGCTCGCGGCGCAGCGCCGCAGCGACGAGCAACTGGCGACGATGCGCGCCGCCCTCGATGCCTTGAAGGAAAGCGCTGCCCACGCCAGCGACGCGGTGGCCTCGGACTTCGCCTTCCACCTGGAAATCGCCCTGTCCACCGGCAACCGCTACTTCACCGACATCATGACCCACCTGGGCACCAGCATCATCCCGCGTACCCGGCTGAACTCGGCGCGCCTGGCCCACGACGACCACCAGCACTACATGGATCGCCTGAGCCGCGAGCACGAGGAAATCTACGAAGCCATCGCCCGCCAGGACTCCGACGCGGCCCGTGCGGCCATGCGCCTGCATCTGACCAATAGCCGCGAGCGGCTGCGCCAGGCTCATGAAGAGGCCCAGGCCCAGGGTTGATCTGACCAGTCGAGCCACCGCTATCGCGAGCAGGCTCGCTCCCACAGTGATTTCTTGTGATCACTGGATTAAAGTCCGCCACAAAATCCCCCTGTGGGAGCGAGCTTGCTCGCGATGGCGGAGGGGCAGCTTATAGATAGGCTGGATGAGTGGCCTATTCGCGAGCAAGCTCGCTCCCACAATTGATCTCCTGTGGTCTCTGGATTCAGGTCCGCCACAATCCCCCTGTGGGAGCGAGCCTGCTCGCGATGGCGTCGGGTCAGCCGCCGCCGTGCCTGGGCGCCTAGGGCTCGATCTTCAACTTCACCGACGGGTCGGAATACAAGTCATACCCCGACTCATTGGCAAACCGGTAGCGCAGTTCAACCTGCCGGCCCAGATATTTTTGCAGTTCCGCCTTGGGCACGGTGACTTTCAGCCCCGTCAGTTTCACCATGCCGTCGTTGGCATCGTCCCAGGTGCCGGCCGCCACCTGCTGGCCGGACCAGTCGGGATGATCCTTGTTGGCGCCGAGAATCGGGTAGACCGACCAATCGGCGGAGATTTCATTCGAGTCAGGAATCTGGACTTCCAGATTGGCCCCCAGCTTCGACAGGTTGATCGTGACCTTCTCGGCGGGTTTGTAGCCTGAGAACTGGGTGAGGATGGGCAGTGCAAAATTAGCCATGGTGTCTCTCCCTGTGAGGCGACCGTGCACGTCGCATACGGTGACTCACTGTTAGATAGCTAGCCAGAAAACACCGGCCGGGCGGTCGCACGGCCACTGCTGCGTTATGCCTGCAACACACCGTCACGCCTACTGGCAGAGTCGACAGTGCTGACGAACGGTCCGTCGGCCTTTTTTACCCTTCGATGACGAAATGCAGTTGACGCAGATTATTTAAGTTGTACGATGACCTACAACTTCTGGCCGAAGCTTAACCATCTCACACAATCATTTGCGTCCCAGGGTGTTCGAATAATGAATCCACAAGAACTGAAGTCCATCCTCTCGTCTGGCCTGCTGTCGTTCCCGGTCACCGATTTCACTGCCCAAGGCGATTTCAATCGCGACAGTTACATCAAGCGCCTCGAGTGGCTGGCCCCGTATGGCGCCTCTGCATTGTTCGCAGCGGGCGGCACCGGTGAATTCTTCTCCCTGGCCGCCAGCGAGTATTCGCAGGTCATCAAGACCGCCGTCGATACCTGCGCCACCAGCGTGCCAATCCTTGCCGGTGTTGGCGGTGCCACCCGCCAGGCCATCGAATACGCTCAAGAAGCCGAGCGTCTGGGCGCCAAGGGCCTGTTGCTGCTGCCGCACTACCTGACCGAAGCCAGCCAGGACGGCGTTGCCGCCCACGTTGAAGCCGTGTGCAAATCGGTAAAAATCGGCGTGGTGGTGTACAACCGCAACGTCTGCCGCCTGAACGCCACTCAGCTGGAACAACTGGCCGAGCGCTGCCCGAACCTGATCGGCTACAAGGATGGCCTGGGCGATATCGAACTGATGGTGTCGATCCGTCGTCGCCTCGGCGATCGTTTCAGCTACCTGGGCGGCCTGCCGACCGCTGAAGTCTACGCCGCGGCCTACAAGGCCCTGGGCGTGCCGGTCTACTCCTCGGCGGTGTTCAACTTCATCCCGAAAACCGCGATGGACTTCTACCACGCCATTGCCCGCGACGATCACGAGACCGTCGGCAAAATCATCGACGACTTCTTCCTGCCTTACCTGGACATCCGTAACCGCAAGGCCGGTTACGCCGTGAGCATCGTCAAGGCCGGCGCGAAAATCGTTGGCTACGACGCAGGTCCTGTGCGCACGCCGCTGACCGATCTGCTGCCAGAAGAATACGAAGCCCTGGCCGCGCTGATCGACAAGCAAGGCAAGCAATAACAGACCCGACAAGGCCGCTGAGTAATCAGCGGCTTTTTGCGTAAGGCTTGATCGTTCCCACGCGCTGCGGGGGAACGCCTCAAGACCAGACAGGCTTTTTGTTAGGAGGAGCATCCGTGGCAGATTCAAAGCGTTTCGATAACTACATCAACGGTCAGTGGGTGGCCGGTGCCGACTATTGCACCAACATCAACCCGTCTGACTTGTCCGATGTCATCGGTGAATACGCCAAGGCTGACGCAGCGCAAGTCAATGCCGCCATCGAAGCCGCCCGCGCCGCCTTCCCGGCCTGGTCGACCTCGGGCATCCAGGCCCGTCACGATGCCCTGGACAAAGTCGGCAGCGAGATCCTCGCCCGCCGCGAAGAACTCGGCCAACTGCTGGCCCGGGAAGAGGGCAAGACCCTGCCTGAAGCCATCGGCGAAGTGACCCGCGCCGGCAACATCTTCAAATTCTTCGCCGGTGAATGCCTGCGCCTGTCGGGCGATTACGTGCCGTCAGTGCGCCCAGGCGTCAACGTCGAAGTCACCCGTGAAGCCCTCGGTGTGGTCGGCCTGATCACCCCGTGGAACTTCCCGATCGCCATCCCCGCATGGAAGATCGCCCCGGCCCTGGCCTACGGCAACTGCGTGGTGATCAAGCCCGCCGAGCTGGTGCCGGGCTGTGCCTGGGCCCTGGCCGAGATCATTTCCCGCGCCGGTTTCCCGGCCGGTGCGTTCAACCTGGTGATGGGCAGCGGCCGCGTGGTCGGTGAAGTCCTGGTCAACAGCCCGAAAGTCGACGGCATCAGCTTCACCGGTTCCGTGGGCGTGGGCCGGCAGATCGCGGTCAACTGCGTGTCGCGCCAGGCCAAGGTGCAGCTGGAGATGGGCGGCAAAAACCCGCAGATCATCCTCGACGACGCCGACCTCAAGCAAGCCGTCGAACTGGCGGTTCAGAGCGCGTTCTATTCCACCGGTCAACGTTGCACGGCCTCCAGTCGCCTGATCGTCACCGCCGGCATCCACGACAAGTTCGTTGCGGCCATGGCCGAGCGCATGCAGTCGATCAAGGTCGGTCATGCGTTGAAGGCCGGCACCGACATCGGCCCGGTGGTTTCCGAAGCCCAGCTCAGCCAGGACTTGAAGTACATCGACATCGGCCAGAGCGAAGGCGCGCGGCTGGTGAGTGGTGGTGGTTTGGTGACGTGCGACACCGAAGGTTACTTCCTGGCGCCGACCCTGTTCGCCGACAGCGAAGCGTCGATGCGCATCAGCCGCGAAGAGATCTTCGGCCCGGTGGCCAACGTCGTGCGCGTGGCCGACTACGAGGCGGCGCTGGCGATGGCCAACGACACCGAGTTCGGTCTGTCCGCCGGTATCGCCACCACCTCGCTGAAGTATGCCAACCACTTCAAGCGCCATTCCCAGGCGGGCATGGTGATGGTCAACCTGCCCACCGCCGGCGTGGATTACCACGTGCCGTTCGGCGGGCGCAAAGGTTCGTCCTATGGTTCGCGTGAGCAAGGTCGCTACGCGCAAGAGTTCTACACCGTGGTTAAAACTTCTTACATCGGATCGTAAGTGCGACACCGCCAGGGCGGGTGATCCCGCCCTGGCGTCACAATCTGCTGACCCGCATAAAAATAAATAGTGGGAGTACATCTACATGCAAGCGACCAAGCCGACACACGTCCGCTATTTGATCCTGCTCATGCTGTTTTTGGTGACGACGATCAACTATGCCGACCGTGCCACCATCGCCATCGCAGGCTCCAGCCTGCAAAAAGACCTCGGCATCGATGCCGTCACCCTCGGTTACATCTTCTCCGCTTTCGGCTGGGCCTATGTGGCCGGGCAGATCCCTGGCGGCTGGCTGCTCGACCGTTTCGGGTCGAAAAAAATCTATGCCTTGAGCATTTTCACCTGGTCGCTGTTCACCGTGCTGCAAGGCTATGTGGGTGAATTCGGCATGTCCACGGCCGTGGTTGCGCTGTTCATGCTGCGCTTCCTGGTTGGGCTGGCCGAAGCGCCGTCCTTCCCGGCAATGCACGGATCGTCGCCGCCTGGTTCCCCACCGCAGAACGCGGCACCGCCTCGGCGATCTTCAACTCGGCGCAGTATTTCGCCACCGTGTTGTTCGCACCGCTGATGGGCTGGATCGTCTACCGTTTCGGCTGGCAGCACGTGTTCATCGTGATGGGCGTGATCGGTATCGTGTTCTCGCTGATCTGGCTGAAAGTGATCTACAGCCCGCGTCAGCACCCGATGATCAACGAGGCCGAGTTCAATCACATCGCCGCCAACGGCGCGATGGTCGACATGGACCAGGACAAGGGCAAGGAAAAGAAAGCCGACGGTCCGAAGTGGGATTACATCCGTCAACTGCTGACCAATCGCATGATGCTCGGCGTTTACCTGGGCCAGTACTGCATCAACGGCATCACGTACTTCTTCCTGACCTGGTTCCCGGTGTACCTGGTGCAGGAGCGCGGCATGACCATCCTCAAGGCCGGTTTCATCGCGTCCTTGCCGGCCATCTGCGGTTTCATCGGTGGCGTGCTGGGCGGGGTGATTTCCGACTACCTGCTGCGCAAGGGCCACTCGCTGACCTTCGCCCGCAAAGCGCCGATCATCGCCGGCCTGCTGGTGTCCAGTAGCATCGTGGCGTGCAACTACGTGGACATCGAATGGATGGTGGTGGGCTTCATGGCCCTGGCGTTCTTCGGTAAAGGCGTGGGCGCATTGGGCTGGGCCGTGGTTTCCGACACGTCGCCAAAACAGATCGCCGGTTTGAGCGGTGGCCTGTTCAACACCTTTGGTAACCTGGCGTCGATCACTACGCCGATTGTCATCGGCTACATCATCAGCTCCACCGGTTCGTTCAAGTGGGCATTGGTGTTCGTCGGTTGCAACGCGCTGATGGCGGTGTTCAGCTACCTGGTCATCGTGGGGCCGATCAAGCGTGTCGTGCTCAAGGAACCAACGGCCAAGGATGCCGGCATCTCCAGCCTGTCCGAAGCGAAATCCTGAAGGAGCGGCAGCAATGCAATTGATTGAACATGCCGACTCGCCCCGTTACATCCGCTTGCATGAGCGGGACAACGTGGTGATCGTCGTCAACGACCAGGGCGTACCGGCCGGGACCGAGTTCCCGGACGGCCTGGTCACCGTGGACTTTGTGCCCCAGAGCCACAAGGTCACGCTGCAGGATATTCCCGAGGGCGGCGAGGTGATTCGCTATGGCCAGGTCATCGGCTACGCGCTGCAACCGATCCCCCGTGGCAGTTGGGTCAAGGAAGACCAGTTGCGTATGCCCACCGCGCCGCCGCTGGACAGCTTGCCGCTGTCCACTGATGTGCCGGTGGCCGATGCGCCGCTGGAGGGCTACACCTTCGAGGGTTATCGCAACGCCGACGGCACCGTCGGCACGCGCAACATTCTGGGCATCACCACCACGGTGCAGTGCGTGACCGGGGTGCTGGACCATGCGGTCAAGCGCATCAAGGATGAGCTGCTGCCCAAGTACCCGAACGTCGATGACGTGGTGGCGCTGACCCACAGCTACGGCTGTGGGGTGGCGATCACCGCCACCGATGCGTACATCCCGATTCGTACCGTGCGTAACCTGGCACGCAACCCGAACCTGGGTGGCGAAGCGCTGGTGATCAGCCTGGGCTGCGAGAAATTGCAGGCCGGGCAGGTGATGCATGAGGGCGACAGTTCGGTGGACCTCAGCGAGCCGTGGTTGTATCGCTTGCAGGATTCCAGTCACGGGTTCACCGAAATGATCGAGCAGATCATGGAATTGGCCGAGACACGCCTGAAGAAACTCGACCTGCGTCGTCGCGAAACCGTGCCGGCCTCGGAGCTGATCCTGGGCATGCAGTGCGGTGGCAGCGATGCGTTTTCCGGCATCACCGCCAACCCGGCGCTGGGTTATGCCTCGGACCTGTTGCTCCGGGCCGGGGCGACGGTGATGTTTTCCGAAGTCACCGAAGTGCGCGATGCGATCTACCTGCTGACCTCCCGGGCGCAAACCCAGGAAGTCGCCCAGGAGCTGGTGCGGGAAATGGACTGGTACGACCGCTACCTGGCCAAGGGCGAGGCCGATCGCAGTGCCAACACCACGCCGGGCAACAAGAAGGGCGGGTTGTCGAACATTGTCGAAAAATCCCTGGGCTCGATCGTCAAGTCTGGCAGCAGCGCGATCAACGGCGTGCTCGGCCCGGGCGAGCGCTTCAAGCAAAAGGGCCTGATCTTCTGTGCCACGCCGGCCAGTGATTTTGTCTGCGGCACCTTGCAACTGGCGGCGGGGATGAACCTGCATGTGTTCACCACCGGCCGGGGCACGCCGTACGGCTTGGCCATGGCCCCAGTGGTGAAGGTCTCGACCCGCACCGAACTGGCCCAGCGCTGGCCGGACCTGATCGACATCGACGCCGGCCGGATCGCCACCGGACGGGCGACCATCGAAGAGTTGGGTTGGGAGCTGTTCCACTACTACCTGGACGTGGCCAGCGGCAAGAAGCAGACCTGGGCCGAGCGGCACAAGCTGTACAACGACATCACCTTGTTCAACCCGGCGCCGATAACCTGATGATGTCGTGAGCGCTGGAGACCCAGTGTGGGAGCGAGCTTGCTCGCGATGGCGGTGGTTCTAGCATTGATGTTGGATGTGCCGCCGTCTTCGCGAGCAAGCTCGCTCCCACAGGGGCTGCGGTGAATGTGGATTCTGTGTTTACCAAAGAACCAATGTGGGAGCGAGCCTGCTCGCGATAGCACTTCACCAGACGCCAGTGCCGTGAGTGGCTTATCATTAGCCACCTAACGACACCCCTCTCAAGGTCCCCGGCATGCTGGCAATTTTCCTCGAAACCCTGAACGTCACCGCGCCGGTGTTTGCCATGCTGTTTCTGGGGGTGTTGCTCAAGCGCATCGACTGGATCAACGACAACTTCATCCACATCGCCTCGTCCCTGGTGTTCAACGTCACCATGCCGGCGCTGTTGTTCCTCGGCATCCTGCACGCGGACCTGCACGCGGCGTTGCAGCCGGCTCTGTTGATCTATTTTTCCATCGCCACCCTGGTGAGCTTTGCGATGGCCTGGGGCTGGGCGATCTGGCGTTGCCCGCGGGAAGATCGCGGCATCTATACCCAAGGTGCGTTTCGCGGCAACAACGGGGTCATCGGCCTGGCGCTGGCGGCGAGCATGTATGGCGACTACGGGATTTCCCTGGGGGCGATTCTCGCGGCGCTGGTGATCCTGTTCTACAACACCTTGTCGACCATCGTGCTGGCGGTCTACAGCCCGGTGATCAAGTCCGATCCGTGGAGCATCTGCAAAAGCGTGATCAGCAATCCGCTGATCATCAGCGTGATCGTCGCCGCGCCGTTCGCCTACTGGCAGATCGGCGTGCCCAACTGGTTCGAGACCTCGGCCAAATACCTGTCGCAAATGACCTTGCCCCTGGCGCTGATCTGCATCGGCGGTACGCTGTCGCTGGCGGCCCTGCGCAAGAGTGGCAAGATGGCCCTGAGTTCGAGCCTGGTGAAAATGGTCGGCCTGCCGCTGGTGGCCACCCTCGGTGCCTGGCTCTGGGGCTTTCGCGGGGCGGAACTGGGGATCCTGTTCCTGTACTTCGGCAGCCCCACCGCCGCCGCCAGCTTCGTCATGGCCCGGGCGGCCGATGGCAACCATGAACTGGCGGCGGCGATCATCGTGATCACCACCTTGATGGCGGCGATTACCACCAACCTGGGGATCTTTGTGTTGCAGTGGGGTGGGTGGATCTAGGCTTGGGCTTGCGGTGTTCTGGAGGTCCAATCGCGAGCAAGCTCGCTCCCACAGGGGGTTGCAGGTGCATTGTGGGAGCGAGCTTGCTCGCGATAGCGATCTAACGATCACTCCGGCTTCTGGTAACTATCGATCACTTCCTGCGCCGCCCGAAACGCATCGATCGCCGCCGGCACGCCCGCGTACACCGCGCAATGCAGCAACGCCTCGCGAATTTCTTCCACCGTGCAACCGTTGTTCAGCGCGCCGCGCACGTGGCCTTTGAGTTCCTGCGGGCACTTGAGGGCGGTGAGGGCGGCCAGGGTGATCAGGCTGCGGGTCTTCAGCGGCAGCCCCTCGCGTTGCCAGACACTGCCCCAGGCATGTTCGTTGACGAAGTCCTGCAACGGCTGGGTGAACTCGGTGGCGTTGCCCAGGGCGCGGTCGACGAACGCGTCGCCCATGACCTGGCGACGCATGTCCAGGCCGCTCTTTGGAGTGTCGGTCATGGCAAATCCCTCTTGTGGTGTTGGCGGCGCCAGGCGCGCAGGGAGGTGAACAGCAAAAACGCGAGCAGGGCCGGCAGCACATAGAACAGCATCAGCCGTTCCAGTTGGCCGGCCAGGGGCATGCCGGTGGTGAACGACACCACGTGCAGCCCGTAGGCCAGGTACAAGCCCAGGAACAACAGGCCTTCGGCGCGGGTGACGCGGTAACCGGAATAGAACACCGGCAGGCACAGCACCGCCACGCCGAGCATCACCGGCAGGTCGAAATCCAGGGCGTTCGGCGAGACCGACAGTGGCGTGGGCGCGGCGAGGGCGGTGACCCCCAGCACGCCCAGCAGGTTGAACAGGTTGCTGCCGATCACGTTGCCCACCGCAATGTCCCGCTGGCCCCGCAAGGCGGCGATCAGCGAGGTGGCGAGTTCCGGCAGCGAGGTGCTGACAGCGACGATGGTCAGGCCGATGATGCGTTCCGAGAGGCCGAGGTCCGTCGCCACTTCCACCGCCGCCCCCAGCAACAGGTGTCCGGCGAAAACCAGCATCGCCAGGCCCGACGCGATCATCAACACACTTTTGACCCAGGACAGCTGGGCCACGTCGCCCCCCATCGGGTGCGGTCGCCCCGAATGCCGTGACTGGCGCAGCAACAGCCCGAGGTACACCGCCAGGGCCAGCAGAAGCCAGACGCCGTCCAACCGGGTCAGTTCTTCGTTCCAGGCCAGCACGAACACCAACAGGCTGGCGCCGATCATCAGCGGGATGTCCAGGCGTACCAGTTGGCGCGAGACGCGCAACGGAATGATCAGCGCCGACAACCCGAGGGTGACGAGGATGTTAAAGATGCCGCTGCCGATCACGCTGCCCACGGCGATGTCGGCGTTCTGTGCCAGGGTCGCTTGCAGGCTGACGGCCATTTGCGGCGCGCTGCTGCCGAAGGCGACGACGGTCAGGCCGATGATCAGCGGTCGTACCTGCAAGCGTGCCGCCAGGCCCACGGCGGCGCGCACCAGCAGTTCGGCGCCGCCGATCAGCAACAGCAGGGCGCCGAACAATTCGATCAGGCTGAGCAGCGGTAGGGCGGTGAGTAGGGAAATGGCCGGGCTCCGTCTATCAATCGTCGAGGGCTTGCACGCGCACTCGTGCGGTGCCGCTGCGCAGCATGCCCAGTTGCTCGGCGGCTTCGCGGGACACGTCGATCAAACGGCCTCGGGAGTATGGGCCACGGTCGTTGATGCGCACCACCACGCTGTTACTGTTGCCCAGGTTGGTGATTTTCACCCGAGTGCCGAACGGCAACTGGCGATGGGCGGCGGTCAGGCCGTGCTGGTTGAAACGCTCGCCACTGGCGGTGCGCTTGCCATGGTGCCTGGCACCGTAATAAGAGGCGACGCCGGTCTGGTCGTAGCCGTGTGGATCGACCGTCCCGCTCTGGCTGGCGCAACCGGCCAGCAGGGACAGCAGGGCGCAGGCGCCGAGGAGACGCTTCATTCGAAAGTTTCCAAATACAAATGTGGGAGCGAGCCAGTGGGAGCAAAGCTTGCTCGCGACGAACGATAACTCGGTCCACTGATAGATCGAGGTGTCTTCATCGCGAGCAAGCTTTGCTCCCACAGGCTCGCTCCCACAGGGAATTGAGCCAGACAGCAAGACTGGCTCCATGTCCATCAGCCCTCGAGCTTGCTTTTCAGCAGTTCGTTGACCTGCTGCGGGTTGGCCTTGCCCTTGGAGGCTTTCATGGCCTGGCCGACGAAGAAGCCGAACATCTTGCCGCGCTTGGCTTCGTCTGCCGCGCGGTATTGTTCGACCTGCTCGGCGTTGGCCGCGAGCATCTCATCAAGCACGGCGCTGATCGCCCCGGTGTCGGTGACCTGTTTCAAGCCGCGCTTCTCGATGATCTCGTCGGCGCTGCCTTCACCATTGGCCATGGCTTCGAACACCATCTTGGCGATCTTGCCGGAAATGGTGTTGTCCTTGATCCGCAGCAGCATGCCGCCCAGTTGCTCGGCCGAGACCGGCGACTCATCGATTTCCAGGCCCTGCTTGTTCAACAGGCTGCCCAACTCGACCATCACCCAGTTGGCCGCCAGCTTGGCGTCGCCGCCGATGCTCACGACTTTTTCGAAGTAATCGGCCTGTTCGCGGCTGGTGGCCAGGACGTTGGCGTCATAGCTCGACAGGCCGAACTGCGCCTGGAAGCGCTCGCGTTTCTGCGGCGGCAGTTCCGGCAGGGTGGCGCGCACGTCATTGAGGAACGAGTCCTCGATGACCACCGGCAGCAGGTCCGGGTCGGGGAAGTAACGGTAGTCGTTGGCTTCTTCCTTGCTGCGCATCGGACGGGTCTCGTCCTTGTTCGGGTCATACAGGCGGGTTTGCTGGATGACTTTGCCGCCGTCCTCAATCAGTTCGATCTGGCGCTGGATTTCGCTGTTGATCGCCTTCTCGATGAAGCGGAACGAGTTGACGTTCTTGATCTCGCAGCGGGTGCCGAACTCGACCTGGCCCTTGGGCCGGATCGACACGTTGCAGTCGCAGCGCAGCGAGCCTTCGGCCATGTTGCCATCGCAGATGCCCAGGTAGCGCACCAGCGCGTGGATCGCCTTGACGTAGGCCACGGCTTCCTTGGCGCTGCGCATGTCCGGCTCGGAGACGATCTCCAGCAGCGGCGTGCCGGCACGGTTCAGGTCGATGCCGGTGGCGCCGTTGAATTCTTCGTGCAGGCTCTTGCCGGCGTCTTCTTCCAGGTGCGCCCGGGTGATGCCGACACGCTTGACCGTGCCGTCTTCCAGGGCGATGTCCAGGTGGCCCTTGCCGACGATCGGCAGTTCCATCTGGCTGATCTGGTAGCCCTTGGGCAGGTCCGGGTAGAAGTAGTTCTTGCGGGCGAACACGTTGTGCTGGCCGATCTCGGCGTCAATCGCCAGGCCGAACATCACCGCCATGCGCACGGCTTCGGCGTTGAGCACCGGCAGCACGCCGGGCATGCCCAGGTCGACCAGGCTGGCCTGGGTGTTGGGCTCGGAGCCGAACGTGGTGGAGCTACCGGAAAAGATTTTCGACCGGGTGGTGAGCTGGGTATGAATCTCCAGCCCGATCACGACTTCCCATTGCATGTGTTTCTCCTCAGAAGCCGGTTGGGGTGCGGGTGTGCCAGTCAGTGTGTAACTGATACTGGTGAGCCACGTTGAGCAGGCGGCCTTCCTGGAAATACGGCGCGAGCAGTTGCACGCCCACCGGCAGGCCATCGACGAAACCGGCCGGCATGGACAGGCCCGGCAAGCCGGCGAGGTTGGCGGTGATGGTGTAGACGTCTTCCAGGTACTCGGCGACCGGGTCGCTGTTCTTGGCGCCGAGCTTCCAGGCCGGGTTCGGCGTGGTCGGGCCGAGGATGATGTCGACCTCGTTGAAGGCGGCCATGAAGTCGTTCTTCACCAGGCGGCGGATTTTCTGTGCCTTGAGGTAGTAGGCATCGTAGTAGCCGGCGGACAGCGCATAGGCACCGACCATGATCCGGCGCTGCACTTCGGCACCGAAGCCTTCGCCACGGGAGCGCTTGTACAGGTCGATCAGGTTTTCCGGGTTCTCGCAGCGATAGCCGAAGCGCACACCGTCGAAGCGCGACAGGTTCGAGGACGCTTCCGCCGGGGCGATCACGTAGTACGCCGGAATCGCGTGCTGCATGTTCGGCAGGCTGATTTCCTTGATGACCGCGCCGAGCTTCTCCAGCGCTTTGACACTGTTGTGGACCAACTCGGCGATGCGCGGGTCGAGGCCGGCGCTGAAGTATTCCTTCGGCACGCCGATGCGCAGGCCTTGCAGCGAGCCGTTGAGGCTGGCGCTGTAGTCCGGCACGGGCTCATCGATGCTGGTGGAATCGTTCGGGTCGAAGCCGGCCATGCCTTGCAGCAGGATCGCGCAGTCTTCGGCGGTGCGTGCCAGCGGGCCGCCCTGGTCGAGGCTGGAGGCGTAGGCGATCATGCCCCAGCGCGAGACACGACCGTAGGTCGGCTTGAGGCCAGTGAGGTTGGTGAACGCCGCTGGCTGGCGAATCGAGCCGCCGGTGTCGGTGGCGGTGGCGGCCGGCAACAGGCGCGCGGCCACGGCGGCGGCGGAACCGCCGGACGAGCCGCCCGGTACGTGTTCCAGGTTCCAGGGGTTTTTCACCGCGCCGTAGTAGCTCGACTCGTTGGCCGAGCCCATGGCGAATTCGTCCATGTTGGTCTTGCCCAGGGTCACGGTGCCGGCGGCGGCCAGCTTGGCGACCACGGTGGCATCGTACGGGGCCTTGAAGTTGTCGAGCATCTTCGAGCCGCAGCTGGTGCGGATGCCCTGGGTGCAGAACAAGTCCTTGTGGGCAATCGGCGCACCGAGCAGGGCGCCGGTTTCACCGTTGGCGCGGCGGGCGTCGGCGGCCTTGGCCTGGCTCAGGGCCAGCTCCTGGGTGAGGCTGATGAAGCTGTTGAGCTGCGGGTCGAGCTGGGCGATGCGCGCCAGCAGGACCTGGGTCAGCTCTTCGGAGGAAAACTTTTTGTCGGCGAGTCCGCGGGCGATCTCGGCCAGGGTCATGTGATGCATGAGAGGCTCTTTCCCTTTAGTCGATGACTTTCGGAACCAGGTACAGGCCGTTTTCGACCGCTGGTGCGATGGACTGGTAGGCCTCGCGGTGATTGGACTCGGTCACGACGTCGGCGCGCAGGCGCTGGCTGGCTTCCAGTGGGTGGGCCAGCGGTTCGATACCGTCGGTGTCGACCGCCTGCATCTCGTCGACCAGCCCCAGAATGCTGTTCAGGGCAGAAGTGATGTGTGGAAGATCGGCTTCATTGAGGCCCAGACAGGCCAGATGAGCGATTTTTTCCACGTCGGAGCGTTCAAGCGCCATGGGATTCTCCAGTGGAAAACAAAACGGACGCAGTCTGTCCGTGTGTTAGATTGTCGGAACACTACCGCATTTCTACGGCCCTACGGCCGCGATTGTGGGGTTTGGTGCGCAGAAAAGCGGTCAATTTAACATATTGGCGCCTTGCCCAAAATCCCTGTCGTTGTTAGAGTTTGCCGCACTTTTTTACCCACGCGTTGCCTAGGGTCCCTTTCCCATGTTCAAGAAACTGCGTGGCATGTTTTCCAGCGATCTTTCCATCGACCTGGGCACTGCCAACACCCTTATTTACGTGCGCGAGCGCGGTATCGTCCTGAATGAACCCTCGGTCGTGGCCATCCGCACCCACGGTAACCAGAAAAGTGTCGTGGCTGTCGGTACGGAAGCCAAGCGCATGCTGGGCCGTACACCGGGCAACATCGCGGCCATTCGCCCAATGAAGGACGGCGTGATCGCCGACTTCAGCGTCTGCGAAAAGATGCTGCAGTACTTCATCAACAAGGTTCACGAAAACAGCTTTCTGCAGCCCAGCCCTCGTGTGCTGATCTGCGTTCCATGCAAGTCCACCCAGGTAGAGCGTCGCGCTATCCGTGAATCGGCCCTTGGTGCCGGTGCCCGTGAAGTGTTCCTGATCGAAGAACCCATGGCCGCTGCCATCGGTGCCGGCCTGCCGGTGGAAGAAGCCCGCGGCTCGATGGTCGTCGACATCGGTGGCGGTACCACTGAAATCGCGCTGATCTCCCTCAACGGTGTGGTCTACGCCGAATCCGTACGTGTGGGCGGCGACCGTTTCGACGAAGCGATCATCACTTATGTGCGTCGCAACTACGGCAGCCTGATCGGCGAATCCACCGCCGAGCGTATCAAGCAGGAAATCGGCACGGCCTACCCGGGCGGTGAAGTGCGTGAAGTCGACGTGCGCGGTCGCAACCTGGCCGAAGGCGTTCCACGGGCCTTTACCCTCAACTCCAACGAGGTGCTCGAAGCGCTGCAAGAGTCGCTGGCGACCATCGTCCAGGCCGTCAAGAGCGCCCTGGAGCAGTCGCCGCCGGAACTGGCGTCGGACATCGCCGAGCGCGGCCTGGTGCTGACCGGTGGTGGCGCGCTGTTGCGTGACCTCGACAAGTTGTTGGCCCAGGAAACCGGCCTGCCGGTGATCGTTGCCGAAGACCCGTTGACCTGTGTTGCCCGCGGCGGTGGCCGTGCATTGGAAATGATGGACAAGCACACCATGGACCTGCTCTCCAGCGAATAAGTCTGGCGCAGTGGTCTATGTTGTTCGCTCTCGGGCAGCACTTTGCAGTGCTGCCCGTTGGCGTTTATCTTCTGTCATTCGTATCCAGGCCGGTTTGATGCCGTATGAATAAAGAAAACATTTGCCTGGGAGGAGCGGCCTATTAAACCGCTTTTCGCCAAAGGCCCCTCATTGGGTGTGCGCCTGCTGGTGCTGACCGTGCTATCGGTCGCGCTGATGGTGGTCGATGCCCGCTTCACGCTGCTCAAGCCTGTACGCAGCCAGATGTCGCTGGTGTTGATGGAATCCTATTGGATCACCGACCTGCCGCAGCGCTTGTGGCAAGGTGTCGCCAGCCAATTTGGCAGCCGGACCGAACTGGTCGCCGAAAACGAAAAACTCAAGACCGAAAACCTGCTGTTGCAGGGGCGCATGCAGAAGCTGGCGGCCCTCACCGAGCAGAACGTGCGACTGCGCGAGTTGCTCAACTCCTCCGCACTGGTCAACGAGAAGGTCGAAGTGGCCGAGTTGATCGGCATGGACCCCAACCCCTTCACCCACCGCATCCTGATCAACAAGGGCGAGCGCGACGGTGTGGTCCTTGGTCAACCGGTGCTCGATGCCCGGGGCCTGATGGGCCAGGTGGTGGAGTTGATGCCTTACACATCTCGCGTGCTGTTGCTGACCGATACCACCCACAGCATTCCGGTGCAGGTCAACCGCAACGGCCTGCGGGCGATTGCCAGCGGCACCGGCAACCCGGAGCGCCTGGAGCTGCGGCACGTGGCCGATACCGCCGATATCAAGGAAGGCGACCTGCTGGTCAGCTCCGGCCTCGGCCAGCGTTTCCCGGCCGGGTATCCGGTGGCAACGGTCAAGGAAGTCATCCATGACTCCGGCCAGCCGTTCGCCATTGTGCGCGCGGTGCCGACGGCGGCGCTGAATCGCAGCCGCTACCTGCTGCTGGTCTTCAGCGACAACCGCACGCCCGAAGAGCGCGCCAACGACGCCGCCGTGGCCCAGGAAGCCCAGGACCGGCAGGGCGGCGAGTCGGCCGCCCCGGCTACGGCTGTGCCGGCGCCAGTCCCAGCCATCGTGCCAAAACCACCCGTGCCTGCACCGGCTACGGCAACGACGCCGGCCGCTGCTCCGGCCGCACCTGCTGCGAAACCGACCCGCTCGGCTACCCACGCGCCCGCCGCGCAGCCTGCTCAGCCAGCCCGGCCCGCCGCCAAACCGCCAGCCTCCACGCCGGCCACTGCGCCAGCCACCAGGGGAGCACGAGAAGAATGAGCAGTACCCAATCCGGTAACGGCTGGATGGTCTGGTTGACCTTCGCCATCGGCCTGTTGCTCAGTGTTTCGCCGCTGCCGCAATTCATGGAAATCCTGCGCCCCCTGTGGCTGGCCCTGTTGCTGGCCTTCTGGGCGCTGGCGTTGCCCCACAAGGTCGGCATGGTCACCGCCTGGTGCCTCGGCCTGGCCGAGGATGTGCTTTACGGCACGCTGCTGGGGCAGAACGCGTTGATCCTGACGCTGATTACCTTCCTGGTGCTGTCGCTGCAACAACGCCTGCGGATGTTCCCCATGTGGCAGCAGTGCCTGGTGATTCTGGTGATCTTCGGTCTGGCGCAACTGGTGCAGCTGTGGCTCAGCGCGCTGACCGGCAATCGCCAGCCAACCCTGGCGCTGGTCTTGCCAGCCCTGGTCAGTGCCTTGCTCTGGCCATGGGTCAGCTTCGGTTTGCGTGGCCTGCGCCTGCGTTTCAAAATCAACTGATTCGGTCAGGATATCTACACTTTTTCTGATGACTTACATCCCTGTGGCGAGGGAGCTTGCTCCCGCTCGGTTGCGTAGCGACCGTAAAAGTTGGGGCCGCTACGCCCGAAGCGTCGGGCCGGCCCAGCGGGAGCAAGCGCCCTCGCCACAAAAGCTGTTTTTGTCTGGATGGCTGTGCTTTGAGAGGGAGATGTCTTGATGAAACCGCTTTACCTCGCCTCAGGCTCACCGCGTCGGCGTGAGCTGCTCACGCAGATCGGCGTGCCCTTTACCGCCATTGGCGCCGACATCGATGAAACACCCCTGGATCACGAACCCCCCTCGGCCTATGTCGAGCGCCTGGCGCGCGGCAAGGCCGAGGCTGGGCGGCGAGCCCTGGACGCCGATGTGGATGGCTGCGTGCTCGGTGCGGACACCGCCGTGGTGCTGGAGGGGCGGATTCTCGGCAAGCCAGTGGACCAGGCCGACGCCTTGTCCATGCTGCTGAGCCTGTCCGGTCGCGACCATGAAGTGCTGACCGCCATTGCCGTGCTGGACGGCTCGAGCTGCGAATCACGGGTGGTGCGCAGTCGGGTGCGTTTTCGCCCCATCACCGAACAGGAAGCGCTGGCCTATTGGGCCAGCGGCGAACCTCGGGACAAGGCCGGCAGCTATGGTATCCAAGGGCTGGGCGCGGTGTTCGTCGCCGGGCTCGAAGGCAGCTATTCGGCCGTGGTTGGCCTGCCCCTGTGCGAAACCGCAGAACTGCTGGGCCATTTCGGCATACCCTGTTGGCAAACCTTGAGCGCGCGCTGAGCGCCGTCTGACTTGATGCGGCCATTATCGTGAAC
This sequence comes from Pseudomonas sp. Van50, assembly GCF_055390755.1. Lineage (NCBI taxonomy): Bacteria > Pseudomonadati > Pseudomonadota > Gammaproteobacteria > Pseudomonadales > Pseudomonadaceae > Pseudomonas > Pseudomonas sp. Van50. The sequence continues at coordinate 1,160,472 of NZ_AP024343.1, forward strand.
ATGCCTGAACGAGACCCTGCCATGAGTGAAGAGATCCTGATCAACATCACGCCGATGGAATCGCGCGTGGCGGTGGTTGAAAACGGTGTGCTGCAAGAGGTCCACGTCGAGCGCACGCAAAAGCGTGGCATCGTTGGCAATATCTACAAGGGCAAGGTGGTGCGAGTGCTGCCGGGCATGCAGGCGGCCTTCGTCGACATCGGCCTGGACCGCGCGGCGTTCATCCATGCGTCGGAAATCTCCATGCGCGAAGGGCCGGCCGTGGAGAGCATCAGCGCGCTGGTGCACGAAGGCCAGAGCCTGGTGGTGCAGGTCACCAAGGATCCCATCGGTTCCAAGGGCGCCCGCCTGACTACGCAGTTGTCGATTCCGTCGCGCTACCTGGTGTACATGCCGCGCACTGCCCACGTCGGCATTTCCCTGAAGATCGAAGACGAAGCCGAGCGCGAGCGCCTCAAGCAGGTGGTCAGCGACTGCGTGGAAAAAGAAGGCATCAAGGAAGCCGGTGGGTTCATCCTGCGCACCGCCGCCGAAGGGGCCGGGGCCGATGAGATCCTCATGGACATCCGCTACCTGCGAAGGCTTTGGGACCAGATCGCCGCGCAGATCAAGACCATCGCCACCCCCAGCGTGATCTACGAGGACCTGGGCCTGGCACTGCGGACCTTGCGCGACCTCGTCAGCCCCAAGATCGAGAAAATCCGCATCGACTCCCGGGAAACCTTCCAGAAAACCACGCAGTTCGTCGCCGAACTGATGCCGGAAATCGCCGATCGCCTGGAACATTACCCTGGCGAGCGGCCGATTTTCGACCTGTACGGGGTCGAGGATGAAATCCAGAAAGCCCTGGAGCGCAAGGTGCCGCTCAAGTCCGGCGGTTACCTGGTGGTCGATCCGGCCGAAGCCATGAGCACCATCGACGTCAACACCGGAGCGTTCGTCGGCCATCGCAACCTGGAAGAAACCATCTTCAAGACCAACCTGGAAGCCGCCACGGCGATTGCCCGCCAACTGCGCCTGCGCAACCTGGGCGGGATCATCATCATCGACTTCATCGACATGGAAGATGAAGAGCACCAGCGCCAGGTGCTGCGGACCCTGGAAAAACAACTCGAACGCGATCACGCCAAGACCAACATCATCGGGATCACCGAACTGGGCCTGGTGCAGATGACCCGCAAGCGCACCCGCGAAAGCCTCGAGCAGGTGCTGTGCGAGCCGTGCAGCAGTTGCCAGGGGCGCGGCAAGCTCAAGACCCCGGAAACCGTGTGTTACGAAATCTTCCGGGAAATCCTCCGGGAGGCGCGCGCCTACCAGGCGACCGGCTATAGAGTGTTGGCCAACCAGAAAGTGGTGGATCGCCTGCTGGACGAGGAGTCAGGCAATGTCGCGGAGTTGGAAGCGTTTATCGGGCGCACGATTCGTTTCCAGGTCGAAACCATGTATTCCCAGGAACAATACGACGTGGTGTTGCTCTGAAGAGCTTGGGAAGCGGCGGGCCCGCGGATTTGATTATCTTTGCCAGGGGAGCCCACTGACATGGAGCGTCTGACACGCTTGATCGCGACGCTGACCCGTTGGGGGCTGGGGCTTTGCGCCCTGTTGCTGGTGTTGCTGGCGTTGTACGTCAGCCTCGGTCGCGAGCTGGTCCCGCTGGTGGCCGAATACCGCGCCGAGGTCGAGACCCGCGCGGGTGCCGCCCTGGGCATGCCTGTGCACATCGGTAGCCTGGACGGCAGTTGGGACGCTTTGGCACCGATCCTGGCGGCGCGCGACGTGGTGGTCGGCGAGGGCCCCAATGCCTTGCACCTGGACCAGGTGCGGGCCGTGCCTGACCTGTGGGGCAGCCTGCTGGCGCGTCAGGTGCGCATCGCCCACCTGGAAGTCAGTGGCCTGAAGATCAGCCTCAAGGAGGGCGCCGACGGCAAGTGGGCGCTGGAAGGCCTGCCGGTGAAGGACGAGCAGCCCCTCGATCCGCAGCAACTGCTCGAACGCATGCAAGTGGTCTCCAAGTTCTCGGTGCTCGATAGCCAGGTGACCTTGCAACCCGTCGAGCAACCGCCGCTGACCCTGACCTACGTCGGCTTGAGCCTGCGTACCGGCGCCACCCGCCAGCGCCTGGACGCACGCCTGACCCTGCCTGACGGGCAGCCGGTGGCGATCAACCTGCGCACCCGCCTGCGCGCCAGCGACTGGAAGAACGGCCAGGCCGATGCCTATTTGAGCCTGCCGCAAAGCGACTGGTCCAAATGGCTGCCCAAACGCCTGACCCAGCAATGGAATTTCTCCCGGATCCAGGCCGGTGGTGAGTTCTGGCTCAGTTGGGGCGAGGGCACGGTGCAAAGCGCGGCCATGCGCCTGAACGCGCCGCAGCTCCAGGGTGCCTACGGCGAACGCAAGCCGGTACAGATCCACAACCTGGCCCTCAACGCTTATTTCCAGCGCGGTAGCCAAGGGTTCACCGCGACCTTCGATTCCCTGGCGATGAACCTGGGCGAGACCCGCTGGGAATCGCGCCTGCAACTGCAACAAACCGCCGCCACCGAGCAGGCCGAGGAGCGTTGGCACCTGCAGGCCGATCGCCTCGACCTGACCCCGCTCACGCCTTTGCTCAATGCCCTGGCGCCGTTGCCCGAAGGCCTGGCCACGACGATTGATCGGCTCAAGGTGACCGGTGGCCTGCGCAACGTGCTGCTGGACTACCGGCCGCAGAACACCGGTGACCAGAAAGTCAGCTTCGCCACCAACCTGGACACCGTCGGCTTTGATGCCTATCGCGGCGCTCCGGCGGCGCGCAACGTCTCCGGGAGCCTGAGCGGCGACCTGGGCGGCGGCGAACTGCGCATGGACAGCAAGGACTTTTCCCTGCACCTGGACCCGATCTTCGCCAAGCCCTGGCAGTACTTGCAGGCCAATGCCCGGCTGACCTGGAAGCTCGACAAGCAAAGCTTCACCCTGATCGCGCCCTACCTGAAGGTGCTGGGCGAGGAAGGCCGGATTGCCGGCGACTTCCTGATTCGCCTGCATTTGGACCACAGCCAGGAGGACTACATGGACCTGCGGGTCGGCCTGGTGGACGGTGACGGGCGCTACACCGCCAAGTACCTGCCGGCGGTCCTCAGTCCGGCGCTGGATGAGTGGCTGCGCACGGCCATCGTCAAGGGCGCGGTGGACCAAGGCTTTTTCCAGTATCAAGGCTCGCTCAATCACGGTGCCGTGGACGCGGCGCGCAGCATCAGCCTGTTTTTCAAGGTGCACGACGCCGAACTGGCGTTCCAGCCGGGCTGGCCTTCGGTCAGCAAGGTCAGCGGCGATGTCTTCGTCGAAGACAGCGGCGTGCGCATCTATGCCAGCCAGGGGCAGTTGCTCGATACCCAGGTCAAGGATGTTTCGGTGAACATTCCCCATGTACCGACCGGCCAGAGCTCTCATCTGCTGCTGGACGGCGGGTTCGCCGGTGGGCTGGGCGATGGTTTGAAAATCCTCCAGAGCGCACCGATCGGGACCGCCGAGACGTTTGCCGGCTGGGAAGGCGAGGGCGACCTGAAAGGCAGCGTGAAGCTGGATATCCCGCTGGTCAAAGGCGAGCAACCGAAGATCCTGGTGGACTTTGCCACTGACCAGGCTCGTCTCAAGCTCAGCGAGCCGGCGCTGGAACTGACCCAGCTCAAGGGCGATTTCCGCTTCGACAGCAACAAAGGCCTGAGCGGCAAGGGCATCAGCGCCCGGGCATTCGACCGGCCCGTGACCGCGCAGATTTTCGCCGAGGGCCGTGCCGGTGCGCTCAACACGCGGGTCGCCGCGTCCGGGCAGGTGGAGATCAAGAAGCTCACCAGTTGGCTGAACGTCACCCAACCGTTGCCGGTATCGGGCGTCGTGCCCTACCAGTTGCAAGTGATCCTCGACGGCGCCGACAGCCAGTTGTCGGTCAACTCCAGCCTCAAGGGCGTGGCCGTCGACCTGCCGGCCCCCTTCGGCATGGCCGCCGATGTCGGGCGCGACACGGTGTTTCGCATGACCCTGCAGGGGCCGGAACGGCGTTATTGGGTCGATTATGGTGACCTGGCCAGCTTCACTTACGCCGCACCCAGCGGGAAAGTCGCCGACGGTCGCGGCGAGTTGCTGTTGGGCGCCGGCGATGCGGTGCTGCCTGGGGCCAAGGGGCTGCGACTGCGCGGCACATTGTCGGAGCTGGACGTAAGTCCCTGGCAGGACCTGGTGAACAAGTACGCCGGCCAGGATCCGGGTGGCAGTGCCAAGCAACTGCTCAGCAGCGTCGATCTGAGCGTCGGCAAGCTCACGGCCATGGGCACCACCCTGGACCAGGCGTCTGTGCAACTGGATCGCAAGCCGAACGCCTGGGCCTTGCGGCTCGACAGCCAGCAGGCCAAAGGCAATGTCAGCCTGCCGGACGCCAAGGCCGCTCCGATTGGCATCAAGCTTGACTACGTTCGCCTGCCGGCCCCAGACCCGACGGTCCAGGCCGATGAAAACGCCCCAGACCCGTTGGCGTCGGTCGATCCCGGCAAGATCCCGGCGATGGATATCGCCATCGACCAATTGTTCCAGGGCCCTGACCTCATCGGCGCGTGGTCGTTGCAAGTGCGACCGACCGCCAAGGGCATCGCGCTGAACAACCTGGACATGGGCCTCAAGGGCATGGTGTTGAACGGCAGCGGCGGCTGGGAAGGTACCCCTGGCGCCACCAGCAGTTGGTACAAGGGACGGATCGGCGGCAAGAACCTGGGCGATGTGCTCAAGGGCTGGGGGTTCGCACCGAGCGTGACCAGCCAGGCCTTCCGCCTGGATGTCGATGGTCGCTGGCCCGGTTCGCCGGCGTGGGTCGCCACCAAACGCTTCTCCGGCAGCCTCGACGCGTCGTTGACCAAGGGCCAGTTCGTCGAAGTCGAAGGCAGCGCCCAGGCGTTGCGGGTATTTGGCCTGTTGAACTTCAACTCCATCGGCCGACGCTTGCGCCTGGACTTCTCCGACCTGTTCGGCAAGGGTTTGAGCTACGACCGGGTCAAGGGACTGCTGGTGGCGAGCGACGGGGTGTACGTGACCCGCGAGCCCATTACCCTGACCGGGCCGTCGAGCAACCTGGAGCTCAATGGCACGCTGGACATGGTGGCCGACCGCGTCGACGCCAAGCTGCTGGTGACGTTGCCGGTGACCAACAACCTGCCGATCGCCGCGCTGATCGTCGGTGCACCGGCGGTGGGTGGGGCACTGTTTCTGATCGACAAACTGATCGGCGACCGCGTGGCGCGTTTTGCCAGCGTAAGATACGACGTCAAGGGGCCGTGGAAAGAGCCGAAGATCACCTTCGACAAGCCGTTTTGACAGCTCGACGCCAACTCCCTTGTGGGAGCAGGCCTGTGGGAGCAAAGCTTGCTCGCGATTGCGGTGTATCAGCCAGCCTATATGTTGGATGTACCTGCCTCATCGCGAGCAAGCTCGCTCCCACAGGGGAATGATGCAAAAAATGAGGGAAGCTCCATGCCAGTCGCCGTGATTCAAATGGTCAGCCAAAGCGACGTGCTCGCCAACCTGGCCCGTGCCCGGGTGCTGCTGGAGCAGGCTGCCGCCGGCGGCGCGAGGCTGGCGGTGCTGCCGGAGAATTTCGCGGCGATGGGGCGACGGGACATTGCCGATATCGGTCGTGCCGAAGCCTTTGGTCAGGGACCGATCCTGCCGTGGTTGAAACAGGTCGCCCGTGACCTCAAGTTATGGATTGTGGCCGGCACGCTGCCGTTGCCGCCGGTGGACCAGCCCGAGGCCAGGTCCCATGCCTGTTCGTTGCTGGTCGACGACCAGGGCCAGATTGTGGCGCGCTACGACAAGCTGCACCTGTTCGATGTGGATGTGGCGGACAATCGCGGGCGCTATCGCGAGTCGGATGACTATGCTTATGGTGCCAACGTGGTGGTTGCCGATACTCCCGTCGGCCGGGTGGGCCTGACGGTTTGTTATGACTTGCGGTTCCCGGAGCTCTACAGCGAGCTGCGGGCGGCCGGGGCCGAGTTGATCACGGCACCGTCGGCGTTTACCGCGGTGACCGGCGCGGCCCATTGGGACGTGCTGATCCGCGCCCGGGCCATCGAGACCCAGTGCTACGTGCTGGCGGCCGCCCAGGGTGGCGTGCATCCGGGGCCTCGGGAAACCTTTGGCCATGCCGCGATTGTCGACCCATGGGGCCGCGTGCTGGCACAACAGGATCAAGGCGAGGCCGTGCTGGTGGCCGAGCGCGACAGCAGCGAACAAGCGTCCATCCGGGCGCGCATGCCGGTGGCCAGCCATCGGCGCTTTTTCTCGCAGGGCGCTCGACAGCGGCCTGTCCAAGACGACGAATTCAAGGCGTAAAACATATGAGCGGGTTGTTATCCTCAGTCAGTGAACACCTTTTAGCCCCTGGCGGCGTGACGCTTGAAAGCCTGCAAGGCGTGCTGGGCGACCTGGCCGGCCCGGGCATCGATGCCGCCGACCTGTATTTCCAAGGCCAGATTTCCGAGTCCTGGTCGCTGGAAGACGGCATCGTCAAGGAAGGCAGTTTCAACCTCGACCAGGGTGTGGGCGTGCGCGCCCAGTCCGGGGAAAAGACTGGTTTTGCCTACAGCAACGCCATCACCCTCGAAGCCCTCGGCGCTGCGGCCCGTGCGGCCCGCTCGATCTCCCGCGCCGGGCAGAATGGCACGGTCCAGGCGTTCAGCAGCCAGGACGTTGCGCAGCTCTATGCCCCGGACAACCCGCTGGAAGTCATGAGCCGCGCCGAGAAAGTCGAATTGCTCAAGCGCATCGACGTCGCCACCCGCGCCCTCGACCCGCGCATCCAGCAGGTGTCGGTCAGCATGGCCGGGGTCTGGGAGCGGATCCTGGTGGCTTCCACCGACGGCGGCCTGGCGGCGGACGTACGGCCGCTGGTGCGCTTCAACGTCAGCGTGATCGTCGAACAGAACGGTCGTCGCGAGCGTGGCGGCCATGGCGGTGGCGGGCGCACCGATTACCGTTATTTCCTCAGTGAAGACCGCGCCATGGGCTACGCCCGTGAGGCGCTGCGCCAGGCCCTGGTCAACCTGGAAGCCATTCCGGCCCCCGCCGGCACATTGCCGGTGGTGCTCGGCTCCGGCTGGTCCGGTGTGCTGCTGCACGAAGCGGTGGGCCACGGTCTGGAAGGCGATTTCAACCGCAAGGGCAGTTCGGCCTACAGCGGGCGCATGGGGGAAATGGTCGCTTCGAAACTCTGCACCATCGTTGATGACGGCACCCTGGCCGGGCGTCGTGGCTCCCTGAGTGTCGACGATGAAGGCACGCCAACCGAATGCACCACGCTGATCGAAAACGGGGTGCTCAAGGGTTACATGCAGGACAAGCTCAACGCCCGGTTGATGGGCGTGGCCCGCACCGGCAACGGCCGTCGTGAGTCCTATGCGCACCTGCCGATGCCGCGCATGACCAACACCTACATGCTAGGCGGTCAAAGCGACCCGGCGGAAATCATCGCCTCGGTGAAAAAAGGTATCTATTGCGCCAACCTCGGCGGCGGTCAGGTGGACATCACCAGCGGCAAGTTCGTGTTCTCCACCAGCGAGGCCTACCTGATCGAAGACGGCAAGATCACCGCGCCGGTCAAGGGTGCGACCCTGATCGGCAACGGGCCGGAGGCGATGAGCAAGGTGTCGATGGTCGGTAACGACCTGGCGCTGGACAGCGGGGTGGGGACGTGTGGCAAGGACGGGCAATCGGTGCCGGTTGGCGTCGGCCAGCCGACCCTGAAGATCGATGCGATTACCGTGGGTGGCACGGGCGCATGAAAATATTCAGGGGCTTGCGTGAATCACCGTGGCGAGGGAGCTTGCTCCCGCAGGGCTACGCAGTAGCCCCAACGCGGTCGCTACGCAACCGAGCGGGAGCAAGCTCCCTCGCCACGGTAATTGCGACCCCGGCAAGGGTTTGGTGAGCCAGTGAGCGATCAGCGCAAGCCGCGTTGAGTCTCGTCCAGCTCACGGATGTACTTGAAGATTTTACGGCTCGAAGCCGGTGGCTTGTTCTGCGCCAGTTCGTGCTGGGCCTGACGGATCAGGGAGCGCAATTGCTGGCGATCGGCCTCCGGGTAGTCGATGACGAATTTTTCCAGCACGCCGTCGTCGCCTGCGATCAAGCGATCGCGCCAGCGCTCCAGGTTGTGGAAGCGTTCGTTGTACTGCCGGGTGGAGGCATCGAGTTGATCGAGCAGCACCAGGATGGCGTCAGTGTCCTGATCGCGCATCAGTTTGCCGATGAATTGCAGGTGCCGTTTACGCGCGATATTCGCGGTGTGCTTGGGCGCATCGGCCAGGGCCCGACGCAAGGCGTCGGTCAAAGGCAATTTGGCCAGCAAGTCAGGCTTGAGTGTTGTCAGGCGCTCGCCGAGGTCAACCAGAGCATGCAGCTCGCGTTTGACCTGGGATTTGCTTTTTTCACCCTCGTAGAGGGAGTCGTCGTAAGAATCAACCATGGTGGCAGTCCGCAAAGAAACGCCGCCATGATAACCAGTCGGGGGCCGCTTGTCCGGCCCGGTCGCTCGATGGCCATCACCGAAAACAGAATTTGAGTGGAGAACACCATGAGTGCAGTTCAAAGCGTCGGCCCGCAAGCATTGCCGGCACTGCAGGAACAAGTCGAGCAGATCCTCGCCGAGGCCAAGCGACAAGGCGCCAGTGCGTGCGAGGTGGCGGTGTCCCTGGAGCAGGGCCTGTCGACGTCGGTACGCCAGCGCGAGGTGGAAACCGTCGAATTCAATCGCGACCAGGGCTTTGGCATCACCTTGTACGTGGGCCAGCGCAAAGGCTCGGCCAGCACGTCGGCCAGTGGCCCGGACGCAATTCGCGAAACCGTCGCCGCGGCACTGGCGATTGCCCAGCACACCTCCGAAGACGAAGCCTCGGGCCTGGCCGATGCCGCGCTGATGTGCAAGGAACTGCGGGACTTCGACCTGTTTCACGCCTGGGACATCACCCCTGAACAGGCCATCGAACAGGCACTGCGTTGCGAAGCGGCGGCGTTCGATGCCGACTCGCGGATCAAGAATGCCGACGGTACGACGCTCAATACCCACCAGGGCTGCCGCGTCTACGGCAACAGCCACGGTTTCATCGGCGGTTATGCATCGACCCGCCACAGCCTCAGTTGCGTCATGATCGCCGAAGCCAACGGCCAGATGCAGCGTGATTACTGGTACGACGTCAACCGCCAGGGCACCTTGTTGGCGGACCCGGTGAGCATCGGCCAGAAAGCCGCGCAACGGGCGGCCAGCCGCCTGGGTGCACGGCCGGTGCCAACCTGCGAAGTGCCGGTGCTGTTTTCTGCCGAGCTGGCCGGTGGCCTGTTCGGCAGCTTCCTGTCGGCGGTGTCTGGCGGCAACCTGTACCGCAAATCGTCGTTCCTCGAGGGCGCGCTGGGCCAGAAACTGTTCCCGGAATGGATGACCATCGACGAGCGTCCACACCTGATGCAGGCCATGGGCAGCTCCGCGTTCGATGGCGATGGCCTGGCCACCTATGCCAAGCCGTTCGTGGAAAAGGGCGAGCTGGTGTCCTACATCCTCGGCACCTATTCGGGGCGCAAACTCGGCATGCCGAGCACCGCCAATGCCGGTGGCGTGCATAACCTGTTCGTGACCCATGGCGAAGAAGACCAGGCCGCCCTGCTGCGGCGCATGGGCCGGGGCCTGCTGGTGACGGAACTGATGGGCCACGGCCTGAACATGGTCACCGGCGACTATTCCCGTGGCGCGGCGGGTTTCTGGGTCGAGAACGGCGAGATCCAGTTCCCGGTCCAGGAAGTCACCATCGCCGGGAACATGCGCGACATGTTCAAACAGATCGTGGCCGTGGGGAATGACCTGGAACTGCGCAGCAACATCCGCACCGGCTCGGTACTGATCGAGCGGATGACGGTGGCGGGTAGCTGACCTTCAATCGCAGAAAAAAGGCGCGTCATCCATGGGGTGACGCGCCTTTTTTTATGTTCGCAGACCCCTGTGGCGAGGGAGCTTGCTCCCGCTCGGCTGCGCAGCAGCCGCAAAAAACTCAACAGCAGCGAAAGACGTGAAGGCCCTGGTAGACAGGGTCTGCTTCGCAGACCAGCGGGAGCAAGCTCCCTCGCCACGGTGAATTTTGTACCGACTTACAGTTGTGTTGCTTCTTATTATCATCTAATAATGAATCTCATTAGCCGAGTGAGCCCCGGTCATGAGTTCTGCCCTGCACGAACAACCCTACCTTGAAAGCTGGCGCTGGATGAGCCGTCAGATCCGTTGCGCGATGAACCCGGACGAGCCGCGGTTGATCGAGCACTACCTGGCCGAGGGCCGCTATCTGGCCTGCTGCACCGCCACCTCGCCGTGGATGATCTCCGAAACCGCCTTCCGCCTGTTGCTCGACACCGCCTCGGATGTCGCGCTGCCCTGGCATTGGCGCAGCCTCTGCCTCGACCAGGCCTGGCGCCCCCTGCGTGACCTCGAACGCCAATCACTGTGCCGCTGCCGCCTCAAGCGCTGGCAGAGCCATGCCTGGGCGCTGGCGACCTGCGCCCTGGCGCCATCGATTCCCCTTATTGAACTGGTGCAAGGATCTCCCGATGAGTAATACCCGTATCGAACGCGACAGCATGGGCGAGCTGCAGGTCCCGGTGGACGCCCTCTATGGCGCCCAGACCCAGCGTGCCGTGGATAACTTCCCGGTCAGCGGCCAGCGCATGCCGGCGCAGTTCATCCGCGCCCTGATCCTGGCCAAGGCTGCGGCCGCCCGGGCCAACGTGGAGTTGGAACAGATCAGTGCGGCCCAGGGCAAGGCCATCGTCGATGCCGCCCTGGGGCTGCTCGAAGGCCGTTTCATGGATCATTTTCCGGTGGATATCTTCCAGACCGGCTCCGGCACCAGCTCCAACATGAACGCCAACGAAGTGATCGCCACCCTCGCCAGCGGCCTGCTGGGAGAGGCGATCAACCCGAACGACCATGTCAACTGCGGCCAGAGCAGCAACGACATCATCCCCACCAGCATTCATGTCAGCGCCGCGCTGGCCTTGCATGAGCAACTGCTGCCGGCGTTGTTGCACCTGGTGCAGGTGATCGAGCGCAAGGCTGAAGAAGTCCACCCGTTCATCAAGACGGGCCGCACCCACCTGATGGACGCCATGCCGGTGCGCCTGAGCCAGGTGCTCGACGGTTGGGCGCAACAGCTCAAGGCCAATATCGGCCACTTGCAGGACCTGCTGCCGAGCCTGCAATCCCTGGCCCAGGGCGGTACGGCGGTCGGCACTGGGGTCAATGCCCATCCACGCTTCGCCGAGTTGTTCAGCCAGCAACTGACGCAATTGACCCAGGTGCAATTCACCCCGGGGAAGAACCTGTTCGCGCTGATCGGCTCCCAGGACACCGCCGTGGCGGTTTCCGGGCAGCTCAAGACCACGGCCGTGTCGCTGATGAAAATCGCCAACGACCTGCGCTGGATGAACTCCGGGCCGCTGGCGGGCCTGGGCGAGATCGAACTCGAAGGCCTGCAGCCGGGCTCCTCGATCATGCCCGGCAAGGTCAACCCGGTCATTCCTGAAGCCACTGCGATGGTCGCGGCCCAGGTGATCGGTAACGACACGGTGATCACCATTGCCGGTCAATCGGGCAACTTCGAATTGAACGTGATGTTGCCGATCATCGCCCAGAACCTGCTGAGCAGCATCGCCCTGATGTCCACCGCCAGCCGCTTGCTCGCGGACAAGGCCATCGCCACGTTCAAGGTCAACGAAGCCAGGCTCAAGGAGGCGTTGTCGCGCAACCCGATCCTGGTGACCGCGCTGAATCCGATCATCGGTTACCAGAAGGCCGCTGAAATCGCCAAGAAGGCTTATCAGCAAGGCCGACCGGTCATCGATGTCGCCCTGGAACACACCGACCTGTCTCGCAGCGAACTCGAAGTCCTGCTGGACCCGGAGAAGCTCACCGCTGGCGGCGTGTAACCCCGACACCTGTGTGGAGGACTCACCATGGAACACTGGAAACGTACGATCGAACGGGCCAATCGCTGTTTCATGCTGGGCGAGCTGGTGGATGCCCGCGAAGCCTACCTGCAAGCCCTGGCGCTGGCCCAAGTGTTGTTCGAGCGCTGGGCGGATGCCGACGAAGCAGTCGCTGCTTGCGTCGTCTCCCATCACAACCTGGCGGACCTGCACTTGCGCCTGAACCAGCCGGAGGAGAGCGCCGAATACTTGTGTGCGATCCACCAACGGCTGTTGCAGACGATGCAGGACGAACGCCTGGCTCCGGCCCTGCGCGCCGCCGCTCAGCGCCAGAGCCACAAGACCTACGTCGAACTGCTGAATTTCATCAGCGAGCACGGTGAGTACCCACGCACCCAGCGCCTGCTGCATTGCAATGCCGCTACGCCCCGGCAGCGCAATGCCCCTCTTCATTATGGAGTTCATTGAACATGGCTTTCACCTTGCCTGCATTGCCCTACGCCTACGATGCCCTGGAACCGCACATCGATGCGCAAACCATGGAGATCCATTACACCAAGCATCACCAGACCTACATCAATAACCTCAACGCGGCGGTGGACGGCACCGAATACGCCGGATGGCCCGTCGAAAAACTGGTGTCCAGCGTGGAGCAGTTGCCGCCCAGCCTGAAGGCGGCGGTGATCAACCAGGGCGGTGGCCATGCCAATCATTCGTTGTTCTGGGAGGTGATGACGCCTCAGGGCGGCGGCCTGCCCGAGGGCGCCCTGGCGGCGGCGATCGATGCGCAACTGGGTGGTATCGAGCGTTTCAAGGAAGCGTTCACCAAAGCGGCACTGACTCGTTTCGGCAGCGGCTGGGCGTGGTTGAGCGTGACCCCGCAAAAGACCCTGGTGGTGGAAAGCAGCGGCAACCAGGACAGTCCGCTGATGAATGGCAACACGCCGATTCTTGGCCTGGACGTCTGGGAGCATGCCTATTACCTGCGCTATCAGAACCGTCGTCCGGAATACATCAGCGCCTTCTACAACGTGATCAATTGGCCTGAAGTCGCCCGACGCTATCAGGCGGCGCTGGCGTCGAGTCCTTCATGAACACCCTCCAAGGCTGACTATGGATACTCAAACACTGGCGATTGGAAGCGGGCGGATGTTCCGCTATGCCTTGGGGTCATTGCTGCTGTTGGCCGGGATGACGTTGTTGGCGGCCCAGGGCCTGGCGTGGCTGGACCTGGAGCCCAGGCTGTTGCGAGCCCTTCAGGGCGGCGGACTTTGTGCCTTGGGCACCGCGCTGGGGGCCGTGCCGGTGCTGGTCATCCGGCGCATGCCCCAGGCCGTGAGCGATTCGCTGCTGGGCTTCGGTGCCGGGGTGATGCTCGCGGCCACGGCGTTTTCGCTGATCGTGCCGGGCATTGCCGCGGCCGAGCAGTTGGGATTCACGCCTTGGGCGGCCAGCGGCCTTATCTGCTTTGGCATTCTGTCGGGGGCGTTCGGGCTGTACCTGGTGGACCGCAAGGTTTCGGCCAGCCCCGAAAGGCTGGTGGCGGCACCGGGACGCCCGATCATTGCGCCGCGGATCTGGTTGTTCGTGTTCGCCATCATCGCCCACAACATTCCAGAAGGCATGGCGGTGGGCGTGTCGGCGGGCGGCGGCATGCCGGATGCCGACAGCCTGGCGATGGGCATCGCCTTGCAGGATGTCCCTGAAGGGCTGGTGATCGCGCTGGTGCTGGCTACGGCGGGTATGTCGCGGGTCAGGGCGTTCCTGATTGGCGCGGCGTCAGGGCTGGTCGAGCCCGTGTTCGCGCTGCTGTGCGCCTGGTTGGTGAGCCTGGCCGAGATGCTCTTGCCCCTGGGCCTGGCGTTGGCGGCTGGGGCGATGCTGCTGGTGGTGACCCACGAAGTCATTCCCGAATCCCGCCGCAATGGTCACGAGAAACTGGCGAGCCTGGGGTTGTTGGTGGGGTTTTGCCTGATGATGGTGCTGGATACGGCGTTGGCGTGACAGCGAAGGCGTTGAGAACACCGACACCTGCGGAGAAGGGATTTATTATCTGTGGCGAAGGGATCAGTGGGAGCAAAGCTTGCTCGCGATACAGGCGCCTCGGTTTCGGAGTTGCCGAGTCGCCTCCATCGCGAGCAAGCTTTGCTCCCACAAAAAATCCCGTTGCCACAACAAGCTCGATTCGAGTCCTGGGGCCGTTACTCGCCTTCGTCGAAATATCGGTTGATCAGGTCTACCAAGGCATTCATCGCTTCCTGCGCCTGATCCCCTTCAGTGCTCAGGTGGATCTTGGTGCCCTTGCCGGCGGCGAGCATCATCATTGCCATGATGCTTTTGCCGTCGACCGTGGACTCCGGTGTGCGGCCGACCCTGATGGTGGTGTCCTTGAACTGTCCCGCGACTCCGACAAACTTGGCCGACGCTCGGGCATGCAAACCCAGCTTGTTGATGATTTCAATTTCCTGAGCAGGCATCGCGGTGTGAATCCTTTAGCTGAGGTCGCGGTGGCGAACCTGGACATTCTTCAGGGATTGTTGCAGGAGCTGACCCAGGCGTTCGGTCAGGTAGACGGAGCGGTGGTGACCGCCGGTACAGCCGATGGCGATCGTGACATAGGCGCGGTTGCTGGCGGCAAAGCGGGGTAGCCATTTGAGCAGGTAGCTGGAGATGTCCTGGTACATTTCCTCGACGTCCGGCTGTGCGGCCAGGTAGTCGATCACCGGCTGATCGAGCCCGGACTGCTCGCGCAGTTCCGGTTTCCAATAAGGGTTGGGCAGGCAACGCACATCGAACACCAGGTCGGCGTCTACCGGCATGCCACGCTTGAAGCCGAACGACTCCACCAGGAACGCCGTGCCCGGCTCCGGTTGGTTCAGCAGGCGCAGCTTGATCGTGTCGCGCAACTGATACAGGTTCAGGTGCGTGGTGTTGACCTTCAGGTCCGCCAGGTCGGCGATCGGCCCCAATAGCTGGCTTTCATCCTCGATGGCTTCGGCCAGGGAGCGGTTGGCGTTGCTCAACGGGTGACGCCGGCGGGTTTCGGAAAAACGCTTGAGCAGCGTCTCCTCATCGGCATCCAGGTACAACACATCGCATTGAATATGCCGGCTGCGCACTTCCTCGAGCAGTTCGGGAAAGCGCGACAGGTGGCTCGGCAGGTTGCGCGCATCGATGGACACCGCCACCAGCGGCTGCGCCAGCTCGGTGTGGATCAGGGCGCGCTCGGCCAGTTCCGGCAGCAGGCCGGCGGGCAGGTTGTCGATGCAATAGTAGCCGCTGTCCTCAAGCACGTTGAGGGCCGTGCTTTTACCGGAGCCGGAGCGGCCACTGACGATGATCATGCGCATGTTTAATGACCGTTCTGCTCGTCCAGGACCACCTGGTACAGAGCTTCGTTACTCGGCGCGCTGCGCAGTTTTTCGCGCACTTCCTTGCGGTCCAGCATGCTGGCGATCTGGCGCAGCAGCTCGAGGTGCGCATCGGTCGCCGCTTCCGGAACCAGCAATACGAACAGCAGGTCGACCGGGGCGCCGTCGATGGCGTCGAAATCTATGGGGGCTTCAAGGTGCAACAGTGCGCTGATGGGCGCGGTACAACCCTTGAGGCGGCAATGGGGAATGGCGATGCCGTTGCCAAAACCGGTGGAACCGAGTTTTTCACGGGCAACCAGCGCCTCGAAGACGTCCTGCATTCCCAGATCCGGTACCTCGCGGTGGATCAGGTTGGCAGTTTGTTCGAGGGCTTTCTTTTTGCTGCCGCCCGGCGCGTTCACTAGGGAACGGCCGGGGGTCAGGATCTTTTCTAGTCGGATCATGGATTGGGGGGGTTAACGACCGGTCGCGCCCTGGAGGAGGCTCTGGGTCTTTTCCTTATGCTTTTTGAGTTGGCGATCCAGCTTGTCGGTCAGCAGGTCAATCGCGGCATACATGTCTGTGTGCTCTGCGTTGGCGACCACTTCTCCGCCGGGGATATGCAGCGTGGCTTCGATTTTCTGCAGCAGCTTCTCGACGTTCATCGTGACTTGCACGTTGGTGATCTTGTCGAAATGCCTCTCCAACCGGTCGAGTTTTTCGCCGATGTAGGTGCGCAGGGGTTCGGTCACTTCCAGTTGGTGTCCACTGATGTTGACTTGCATACAGCTTCTCCTTCGTTGCCAGTGCATAAAGCGGCAGGCAGAAATGCCTGCCACTGGAACGCTGTGGCGTGGCCTGTTACATCAACCGCTTGCGTTCGCTCGAAGGCGCGATCCCGAGGGATTCGCGGTATTTGGCGACGGTACGGCGGGCCACCTGAATGCCTTGTGCCTCCAGTAAACCAGCGATCTTGCTGTCACTCAACGGCTTTTTCTGATTTTCCGCGGCCACCAGTTTTTTGATGATCGCGCGGATGGCCGTGGACGAGCATTCGCCGCCTTCGGAGGTGCTGACATGGCTGGAGAAAAAGTATTTCAATTCATAGATGCCCCGGGGGTATGCATGAATTTCTGGGTGGTCACCCGGGAAATCGTCGACTCGTGCATGCCCACTGCCTCGGCAATGTCATGCAGGACCAACGGTTTCATCGCCTCATCGCCGTACTCCAGGAAGCCGCGCTGATGCTCGACGATCTGGGTGGCCACTTTCATCAGGGTTTCGTTGCGGCTCTGCAGGCTCTTGATGAACCAGCGGGCCTCCTGCAACTGGTTGCGCATGAAGGTGTTGTCGGCGCTGGTGTCGGCGCGCTTGACGAAGCCGGCGTACTGGGCGTTGACCCGCAGCTTGGGCACCGACTCCTGGTTGAGCTCCACCAGCCAGCGATCGTTGTGCTTGCGCACGATCACATCGGGGACCACGTACTCAGGTTCAGTGGATTCGATCTGCGAGCCGGGGCGCGGGTTGAGGCTCTGTACCAGCTCGATGACCTGGCGCAGCTCATCTTCCTTGAGCTTCATGCGTCGCATCAACTGGCTGTAGTCGCGACCGCCCAGCAGGTCGATGTAATCGGTGACCAACCGCTTGGCTTCGGCCAGCCATGGCGTCTTGGCAGGCAACTGGCGCAGTTGCAGCAGCAGGCACTCGCCCAGGTTGCGGGCGCCGATGCCGGCCGGTTCGAATTGCTGGATGCGATGGAGGACGGCTTCGATCTCGTCCAGCTCGATGTCGAGCTCGGGGTCGAAGGCTTCGAGGATTTCTTCGAGGGTCTCGTCCAGGTAGCCCTGGTTGTTGATGCAATCGATCAGGGTCACGGCGATCAGGCGATCGGTGTCGGACATCGGTGCCAGGTTCAGTTGCCACAGCAGGTGGCTTTGCAGGCTTTCGCCGGCCGAGGTACGGGTGGTGAAGTCCCACTCGTCGTCATCGCTGCTGGGCAGGTTGCTGGCGCTGGTCTGGTAGACATCTTCCCAGGCCGTGTCCACGGGCAGCTCGTTGGGGATGCGCTCGTTCCATTCGCCATCCTCGAGGTTATCCACCGTCGGGGCGGTTTCCTGGTAGGACGGTTCCGGGATCTCGGTGTTGGTCTTCTGCTCGACGTTGTCGGCCAGCGGATCGGTGTTATCGAAGTCGTCGCCTTCTTCCTGGCGTTCGAGCATCGGATTGGACTCCAGGGCCTCCTGGATTTCCTGTTGCAGGTCCAGGGTCGACAATTGGAGCAGGCGGATGGCCTGTTGCAGCTGCGGTGTCATCGTCAGCTGCTGGCCCATTCTCAAGACTAGCGATGGTTTCATGGCAGGGGCTTAACACCTTATTCGCCGGCGCACATGCGCCATCCACTACAGGGCGCCGGAGCGCCAAACTTAAGCAAATTATATGCCTGAAACCGAAGTGTTTGCCTAGAGCGTCGCCATAATAAAATTAAACGACGCCCGGGCAATTCGCCAGACACGTGTGCTTACAGGCGGAACTCATGGCCCAGGTACACTTCCTTGACCAGGTCGTTGGCCAGGATCGCGGCGGAGTCACCTTCGGCGATCAATTGGCCGTCATTGACAATGTAGGCGGTTTCGCAGATGTCCAGGGTCTCGCGCACGTTGTGGTCGGTGATCAGTACGCCGATGCCCTTGGCCTTGAGGTGATGGATGATCTGCTTGATGTCGCCCACCGAGATCGGGTCCACGCCGGCGAACGGTTCGTCGAGCAGGATGAACTTCGGTGCGGTGGCCAAGGCACGGGCGATTTCCACACGGCGCCGTTCGCCGCCCGACAGGCTCATGCCCAGGTTGTCGCGAATGTGGTTGATGTGGAATTCCTGCAGCAGGCTTTCCAGCTCCTGGCGACGGCCGGCCTTGTCGAGCTCCTTGCGGGTCTCGAGGATCGCCATGATGTTGTCGGCAACCGACAGTTTGCGGAAGATCGACGCTTCTTGCGGCAAATAGCCGATGCCGGCCTTCGCCCGGCCGTGCATCGGCTGGTGGCTGACATCCAGGTCGTCGATCAGCACGCGCCCCTGATCGGCCTGGACCAGGCCGACGATCATATAGAAGCAGGTGGTCTTGCCCGCGCCATTGGGGCCGAGCAGGCCGACGATCTGGCCGCTGTCGATGGACAGGCTGACATCACGCACGACTTGCCGGCCCTTGTAGCTCTTGGCCAAGTGCTGGGCTTTCAGAGTTGCCATTACTGGGCCTTCTGCTCGGTTTTCTTTTTAGGCTGGATCACCATGTCGATCCGCGGACGCTGCTCGGTCACTTTGCTGCCGGTGGCGCGGCCGGCGCTGGCCAGTTTCTTGACGGTGTCGTAGACGATTTTCTCGCCCTGGGTGACGTTGTTGTCCTTGTCGACGACCTTGGCACGGTCGATCAGGACCACGCGGTCCTGGGAGGCGTGGTATTGGATGGTGACCCCGTAGCCCTGTACCGGCTTGGTATCGCCCGCGGTTTGCAGCTGCTCGAAATAGGCCAGGTTGCCCACCGAGGTCACCACATCGATATCGCCGGTCGGGGTGCGGGTGATGGTCACGGTGTTGCCGGTGACCTTCATCGAGCCCTGGGTGATGATCACGTCGCCTTTATAGGTGGCGACGCCATTCTTGTCGTCGAGTTGGGCGTCGTCGGCCTGGATGCGGATAGGCTGGTCGCGGTCGTTGGGAAGAGCCCAGGCGCTCGCGCTTCCCAGTGCTGCGCCCAGACTGAGCAAAATAGGGAGGGTTTTAGCGAGCTTCATACTGTCCTCTTACGTTCGATAGCAGGTGTATCCTGCTTTCCTTCAAATACGCTTTCATGCCCGTGCCGGTCGATACACCCCCGGCGCCGTCGATTCTAACGGGTTGCTCGGTCTGCGCATATTCTTGCTGTGGGAACACGGTCATGCGTGTGCTGGTGATGATGGTCGTGCGGTTTTTCTCGTCGGTTCGGGCGACGCGTACCGAGTCGATCAGCTCCACTTCGGTGCCGCCGGAATTGACTTCGGCGTGCTCGCTCTGCACGTGCCACGGGAATTCGGTGCCGCGGAACATGTTCAGGTCCGGCTTGGTGACCAGCGTAATGTCAGTGGCCTTTACGTGGTCAACCTTGTCGGACGTCATCTCATACTGCACTTTGCCGTCGGGCAGGTACTGCAGGGTATGGGTGTTGGTCGCGTACCAGTCGATCCGTTCCTCGACCTGGGCCGCAGGCTGGTCGAGAAACCGTTCGGGGCTGATGTTCCAATAGCCCACCGCGGCGAAAATCGCCGCGATACAGGCAAACACCACAATGGTGCGAATCTTTTTGCTCAGCATAAATGGCTCACAGGTACGCGGCGTTGGCCGCTTCGAGGCGGCCCTGGGCACGCAGGATCAGTTCACAGAATTCGCGGGCAGCACCTTCGCCACCTCGCGCCGTGGTGATGCCGTGGGCATGCTCGCGCACGAAGCTGGCCGCGTTGGCGACCGCCATGCCCAGGCCGACCCGGCGAATCACCGGCAGGTCTGGCAGGTCGTCACCGAGGTAGGCCACCTGTTCATAGCTTAGGTTGAGTTGACCCAGAAGCTCGTCCAGCACCACCAGTTTGTCTTCGCGTCCCTGGTAAAGGTGCGGGATGCCGAGGTTCTTCGCACGCCGTTCGACCACCGGGGTCTTGCGGCCGCTGATGATAGCGGTCTGTACGCCGGCGGCCATCAACATCTTGATGCCTTGGCCGTCGAGGGTGTTGAAAGTCTTGAATTCGCTGCCGTCTTCGAGGAAGTACAGGCGGCCGTCGGTCAGCACGCCGTCCACATCGAACACGGCCAGCTTGATGGCTTTGCCACGTTGCAACAGGTCTGTGTTCATTTACATGACTCCCGCACGCAGCAGATCGTGCATGTTCAGGGCGCCCACCGGACGGTCTTCGTCATCGACGACCACCAGGGCGCTGATCTTGTGGTCTTCCATGATTTTCAGGGCCTCGGCGGCGAGCATCTCGGCGCGGGCGGTCTTGCCGTGGGGGGTCATGACTTGCTCGATGGTCGCACTGTGGATGTCGATGGTGCGGTCCAGGGTGCGACGCAGGTCGCCGTCGGTGAAGATCCCGGCGAGCTTGCCGTCGGCTTCGAGAATAACCGTCATGCCCAGGCCCTTGCGAGTCATCTCCATGAGCGCGTCCTTGAGCAGCGTGCCGCGCACGACCTGTGGCAGTTCCTGGCCGGCGTGCATCACGTTTTCGACTTTCAGCAGCAGGCGACGGCCGAGGGCGCCACCGGGATGGGAAAAGGCGAAGTCTTCCGCAGTGAAGCCCCGGGCTTCCAGCAGCGCCACGGCCAGGGCGTCGCCCATGACCAGGGCCGCGGTGGTGGAGGAGGTTGGCGCCAGGTTCAATGGGCAGGCCTCGTGCTCGACATGCACATTGAGGTTCACTTCGGCGGCCTTGGCCAGCGGCGAGTCGGGGTTGCCGGTCACGCTGATCAACTGGATGCCCAGGCGCTTGATCAGCGGCAGCAGGGTGATGATCTCGTTGGTGGAGCCGGAGTTGGACAGGGCCAGGATGATGTCGTCCCGGGTGATCATGCCCATGTCGCCATGACTGGCTTCGGCCGGATGGACGAAAAAGGCCGTGGTGCCGGTGCTGGCGAGGGTGGCGGCGATCTTGTTGCCGATGTGCCCGGACTTGCCCATGCCGACCACGACGACGCGGCCCTTGCTGGCCAGAATCATCTCGCAGGCGCGTACGAAATCAGCGTCGATATGGGGCAGCAAGCCTTGCACGGCTTCGAGCTCGAGGCGGATGGTACGTTGTGCCGATTGAATCAGGTCGCTGGATTGGCTCATGTCTGAAATCGTATAGCCCGATGAAAAGGTGGCGATTATAGCGGTAATGAACAATTCCCTCACGTAAGTTCGTCATGCTTTGTTCAAGGGGCCGCAACGTTTGACATAAAATGTGGCTTTTACCTTAAGCCAGGCTTAACGGGCGGGGCGTTGGCCTTGGGCGCTTGGCTGTTGCAGTGATATAGTTCGCCGCCGGTTCGCGTGCCCGGCGGTGCCGGCGCTTGTCGGCTGCCCAGGGCATTCGAATGTGAGGCTGCATCGCAAGGAGTTTAGATGAGTGCCGACAACGCCTACGCGGTCGAGCTGAAGGGACTGTCCTTCAAGCGAGGGACGCGCAGCATTTTCAATGACATCGATATTCGCATACCACGGGGCAAGGTCACCGGCATCATGGGGCCCTCCGGGTGTGGCAAGACCACGCTGCTGCGGCTGATGGGCGCGCAGCTGCGTCCCAGCGCCGGCGAAGTCTGGGTCAATGGCCAGAATCTTCCCCAATTGTCTCGCAGCGACCTGTTCGATGCGCGCAAGCACATGGGCGTGCTGTTCCAGAGCGGCGCGCTGTTCACCGACCTCGATGTGTTCGAGAACGTGGCGTTTCCGCTGCGGGTCCATACCGACCTGCCGGAAGAGATGATCCGCGACATCGTCCTGCTCAAGTTGCAGGCCGTCGGGCTGCGTGGCGCCATCGACCTGATGCCCGACGAGCTGTCCGGCGGCATGAAGCGGCGGGTCGCGCTGGCGCGGGCGATTGCCCTCGATCCGAAGATCCTCATGTACGACGAACCCTTCGTCGGCCAGGACCCGATCGCCATGGGTGTGCTCGTGCGCCTGATCCGCCTGCTCAACGATGCACTGGGCATCACCAGTATCGTGGTCTCCCATGACCTGGCCGAAACCGCCAGCATTGCCGACTACATCTATGTGGTCGGCGATGGCCAGGTGCTGGGGCAGGGCACACCGCAGGAACTGGCGGATTCGGACAACCCGCGTATTCGCCAATTCATGAAGGGTGATCCGGACGGGCCGGTGGCGTTCCATTTTCCGGCCACGGATTACCGTACCGATCTGCTGGGGAAGCGCTGATGCGCAAGAAATCACTGTTGGAAAGAATTCGTCTGTTCGGTCGCTCCGGCATCGATGTGGTGGCGGTGCTGGGCCGTTCCTCGCTGTTCCTGATGCACGCCTTGCTCGGTCGCAACGCGACAGGCGGCGGCTTTGGCCTGCTGGTCAAGCAGTTGCACTCGGTGGGCGTGATGTCCCTGGTGATCATCGTGGTCTCCGGGATCTTCATCGGCATGGTGCTGGCGCTGCAGGGCTTCAGCATTTTGTCCAGCTACGGTTCGGAGCAGGCGGTGGGGCAGATGGTCGCCCTGACGCTGCTGCGTGAGCTGGGCCCCGTGGTGACGGCGCTGCTGTTCGCCGGGCGAGCCGGTTCGGCGCTGACGGCTGAAATCGGTAACATGAAGTCCACCGAGCAGTTGTCCAGCCTGGAAATGATCGGTGTCGACCCACTCAAGTACATCATTGCCCCGCGCCTGTGGGCCGGCTTCATTTCCCTGCCGGTGCTGGCGATGATTTTCAGCGTCGTGGGGATCTGGGGCGGCTCCTGGGTGGCCGTCGACTGGCTGGGGGTCTATGAAGGGTCCTACTGGTCGAACATGCAAAACAGTGTCGACTTCCTCGACGATGTCCTCAATGGCGTGATCAAAAGTGCCGTGTTCGCGTTCGTCGTGACCTGGATCGCCGTGTTTCAAGGCTATGACTGTGAGCCCACTTCAGAGGGGATCAGCCGTGCCACAACCAAGACCGTGGTGTACGCCTCGCTGGCGGTCCTGGGCCTTGACTTTATTCTGACCGCCTTGATGTTTGGAGATTTCTGATGCAAAACCGCACCCTGGAAATCGGTGTCGGCCTTTTCTTGCTGGCTGGCATCCTGGCTTTGCTGCTGCTGGCCTTGCGGGTCAGTGGCCTGGCGCCGACGGCAAGCACCGATACTTATAAACTTTATGCCAACTTCGACAATATCGCCGGTTTGACGGTCAGAGCCAAGGTGACCATGGCCGGTGTGACCATCGGCAAGGTCACGGCAATCGATCTGAACCGCGAGGATTTCACCGGTCGGGTGACGCTGCAGCTGGAAAAGCGCGTGGACAACCTGCCGACTGACTCCACTGCATCTATCCTCACGGCCGGGCTGCTGGGCGAGAAATACATTGGCATCAGCGTGGGAGGGGAAGACACCGTGCTCAAGGACGGCGGCGTCATCCATGACACGCAGTCGTCCCTGGTGCTCGAGGACCTGATCGGTAAATTCCTGCTCAATACCGTTAGCAAAGACGCCAAATGAGGAGCTTTTGAATGATCTCTATCTTGCGACGTAGCCTGTTGGTGCTGCTCGCGGCGCTGCCGTTGATGGCCAACGCAGTGGCCGCGCCTTCGGCCCATGACATCATCCAGGACACGACCACCCGGTTGTTGGCGGACCTTGCCGCCAATAAAGAGAAATACAAGCAGGACCCCAGCGCGTTCTATGACGCGCTGAATGGCATCGTCGGCCCTGTGGTGGACGCCGATGGCATCTCCAAGAGCATCATGACCGTCAAGTACTCGCGCAAGGCAACCCCGGCGCAGATGACCCGCTTCCAGGAGAACTTCAAGCGCAGCCTGATGCAGTTCTATGGCAACGCCTTGCTGGAATACAACAACCAGGGCATCACCGTTTCCCCGGCCAAGGACGAAAGCGGCACCCGCACCAGCGTCGACATGCAGGTCAAGGGCAACAATGGCGCGGTCTACCCTGTGTCCTACACGCTGGAGAAGATCAACAGCGAGTGGAAAGTGCGCAACGTGATCATCAACGGCATCAACATTGGCAAGCTGTTCCGCGATCAGTTCGCTGACGCGATGCAGCGCAATGGCAACGACCTGGACAAGACCATCGACGGTTGGGCCGGCGAAGTCGCCAAGGCCAAGGAAGTGACCGAAGAAGCCAAAGAGAAGCAGGAACAATGATCGAGTCGGTGAGTGAGTCGGCCGTTCGTCTGGGCGGCGCCGGTGAGCTGCTGCTCAGTGGCGTGCTGGACTACCGCACCGGCCCGGCCTTGCGCAAGCAGGGCCAGGCGCTGATCAAGTCCGTCGGTGCCGCCGAGGTGGTCATTGACTGCTCGGCAGTGCAGAAGTCCAGCAGTGTCGGCTTGTCGCTGCTGCTGTGCTTCATGCGGGACGCCAAGGCGGCTGGCAAAACGTGGAGCATCCGTGGGATGCCCGAAGACATGCGCGAAATAGCCCAGGTCAGCGAGCTGACCGAGCTGTTGGCGCACTCCTGACCACATTGTTGGAAAAGTCCCCCCGTCAGAGTCCTGCTTCGCGGGGTTCGCAGGCGCGGGGCTTTTTTGTATGATGTGCGACCCGCGCGCACAGGGCGCCGATTGAGGTTGAGCATGCAGGCTGTAGAAGTGAAGAGCTTCCTTGAAGGAAAGCTGCCTGGTACGCAGGTGGAAGTTGAAGGCGAAGGCTGCAACTTCCAGCTGAACGTGATCAGCGATGAACTGGCGGCATTGAGCCCAGTGAAGCGTCAGCAGAGCATCTATGCCCATTTGAACCCATGGATTGCCGATGGCAGCATCCACGCGGTCACGATGAAATTTTTCAGCAGCGCGGCCTGGGCCGAGCGCACCTGAGCCCAAGGGCCTCGAGATTCTTATGGATAAACTGATTATTACCGGCGGCGTTCGTCTTGATGGCGAAATCCGTATCTCCGGGGCAAAGAACTCCGCCCTGCCAATCCTGGCCGCAACCCTGCTGTGCGATGGTCCTGTGACCGTGGCCAACCTGCCGCACCTGCACGACATCACCACGATGATCGAGCTGTTCGGCCGCATGGGTATCGAGCCGGTGATCGACGAGAAGCTCAGCGTCGAGATCGACCCACGCACCATCAAGACCCTGATCGCTCCGTACGAGCTGGTGAAAACCATGCGTGCGTCGATCCTGGTGCTGGGCCCGATGGTCGCCCGTTTCGGTGAAGCCGAAGTCGCCTTGCCTGGCGGTTGCGCCATCGGCTCGCGTCCGGTGGACCTGCACATCCGCGGCCTGGAAGCCATGGGCGCGGTGATCGACGTCGAAGGTGGCTACATCAAGGCCAAGGCGCCGGAAGGCGGCTTGCGCGGCGCGCACTTCTTCTTCGATACCGTCAGCGTGACCGGTACCGAGAACATCATGATGGCCGCCGCACTGGCCAAGGGCCGCAGCGTGCTGCAAAACGCTGCCCGCGAACCTGAAGTGGTCGACCTGGCGAACTTCCTGATCGCCATGGGCGCCAAGATCAGCGGTGCCGGTACTGACACCATCACCATCGATGGCGTCGAGCGCCTGCATTCGGCCACCTACAAGGTGATGCCGGATCGGATTGAAACCGGCACCTACCTGGTGGCCGCTGCCGTCACCGGTGGCCGCGTCAAGGTCAAGGACACCGATCCGACCATCCTCGAAGCCGTCCTGGAGAAGCTCAAGGAAGCCGGTGCCGAAGTCACCTGCGGCGAAGACTGGATCGAAGTGAACATGCACGGCAAGCGGCCCAAGGCTGTCAACGTGCGGACCGCTCCATACCCGGCGTTCCCGACCGACATGCAGGCGCAGTTCATCTCCCTCAACGCCATTGCCGAAGGCACGGGCGCGGTCATCGAGACGATCTTCGAAAACCGCTTCATGCACGTCTATGAACTGCATCGCATGGGCGCCAAGATCCAGGTCGAAGGCAACACGGCCATCGTCACCGGCACCGAGAAGCTCAAGGGCGCGCCAGTGATGGCCACCGACCTGCGGGCCTCGGCCAGCCTGGTCATTTCGGCCCTGGTTGCCGAAGGCGATACCCTGATCGACCGCATCTACCACATCGACCGTGGCTACGAGTGCATCGAAGAAAAACTGCAGATGCTCGGCGCCAAGATCCGCCGCGTGCCGGGCTAGTTCCGGCTGCATGGGCGCAGGGACGCGTCCGTTGATTTCGTTTTATCGAGGGTGTTTGCACCCTCGATGTGTGTCCGGCGCCGTTTGCGACCGGGCATGAGTACCTTGATAAGGACTGACGTTTCCCATGTTGACCATCGCACTGTCCAAGGGCCGCATCCTTGACGACACCCTGCCGCTTCTGGCTGAAGCGGGCATCGTGCCGACCGAGAATCCGGACAAGAGCCGCAAGCTGATCATCCCCACGACCCAGGCCGACGTGCGCTTGCTGATCGTGCGTGCCACCGATGTGCCGACCTATGTGGAACACGGTGCCGCCGACCTGGGCGTTGCCGGCAAGGACGTGCTGATGGAATACGGCGGCCAGGGCCTGTACGAGCCCCTGGACCTGCGGATCGCCCGTTGCAAGCTGATGACCGCCGGTAAAGTCGGCGCGCCGGAGCCCAAGGGGCGTTTGCGCGTGGCGACCAAGTTCGTCAACATTGCCAAGCGTTATTACGCCGAGCAGGGCCGTCAGGTCGACATCATCAAGCTGTACGGTTCGATGGAGCTGGCGCCGCTGATCGGCCTGGCGGACAAGATCATCGACGTGGTCGACACCGGCAACACCCTGCGGGCCAACGGTCTGGAACCCCAGGATTTCATTGCTGACATCACCTCCCGGCTGATCGTCAACAAGGCGTCGATGAAAATGCAGCATGCTCGTATCCAGGCTCTGATCGATACCCTGCGCAAGGCAGTGGAATCGCGACACCGCGGCTGATTCACCTGCGCGACCTTGAGTCGCGCCCGTCTATCCGTGTCATAGCCAATTTTCTCAGGTGCCCACGCGAATGGACTGGTAGCTTAGGGCGCCTGAGCATTTGCCATTAATGAGGCCCTCGCTATGACCGCTCCCACTTCGATTCGCCGACTCAACGCTGCCGATCCGGATTTCGCACATCATCTGGATCATCTGCTGAGCTGGGAAAGCGTGTCTGACGACTCGGTCAATCAGCGGGTGCTGGACATCATCAAGGCGGTGCGCGAGCGTGGCGATGCGGCACTGGTGGAATTCACCCAGAAATTCGACGGCCTGCAAGTGGCGTCCATGGCCGACCTGATCCTGCCGCGCGAGCGCCTGGAGCTGGCCCTGACCCGGATCACCGTGCCCCAGCGCGAAGCCCTGGAAAAAGCCGCGTCGCGGGTGCGTGATTATCACGAAAGGCAGAAACAGGACTCCTGGAGCTACACCGAAGCCGACGGCACGGTGCTGGGCCAGAAAGTCACGCCGCTGGACCGCGCCGGCTTGTACGTGCCGGGCGGCAAGGCATCCTATCCGTCCTCGGTGCTGATGAACGCCATCCCGGCCAAGGTCGCCGGCGTGACCGAAGTGGTCATGGTCGTCCCGACCCCGCGGGGTGAAATCAACGAGCTGGTGCTGGCCGCGGCCTGCATTGCCGGGGTGGACCGGGTATTCACCATCGGCGGCGCCCAGGCCGTGGCTGCGCTGGCCTATGGCACCGAAAGCGTGCCACGGGTGGACAAGGTGGTCGGGCCGGGCAATATCTATGTCGCCACCGCCAAGCGCCACGTGTTTGGCCAGGTCGGCATCGACATGATCGCGGGCCCTTCGGAAATCCTCGTGGTGTGCGACGGCCAGACCGATCCGGACTGGATCGCCATGGACCTGTTTTCCCAGGCCGAGCACGACGAAGACGCCCAGGCGATCCTGGTCAGCCCGGACGCCGAGTTCCTCGACAAGGTCGCCGCCAGCATCGACAAGCTGCTGCCGACCATGGACCGCGCCGAGATCATCAACACCTCGATCAACGGCCGTGGGGCGCTGATCAAGGTCGATGACATGGCGCAGGCCATCGAGGTCGCCAACCGCATCGCGCCGGAACACCTGGAATTGTCCGTTGCTGATCCGCAAGCCTGGCTGCCACAGATCCGCCACGCCGGCGCGATCTTCATGGGCCGCCACACCAGCGAGGCACTGGGCGATTATTGCGCGGGGCCCAACCACGTGTTGCCGACTTCCGGCACCGCTCGCTTTTCGTCGCCACTGGGGGTGTATGACTTCCAGAAGCGTTCGTCGATCATCTTCTGCTCCGAGCAGGGGGCTTCCGAACTGGGCAAGACCGCCTCGGTGCTGGCCCGTGGCGAATCGCTGAGCGCCCACGCCCGCAGCGCCGAGTACCGTATTCTTGATGAGCAATCCGTTGAAGGGCAGGGGAACTGAAATGAGTAAATTCTGGAGCCCGTTCGTCAAGAACCTGGTGCCCTACGTGCCGGGCGAGCAACCGAAGCTGACCCGGTTGGTCAAGCTCAACACCAACGAGAACCCCTACGGCCCATCGCCCAAGGCCCTGGCGGCGATGCAGACCGAACTGAACGACAACCTGCGCCTGTATCCGGACCCCAACAGTGACCTGCTCAAAGGCGCCGTGGCCCGCTACTACGGCGTGCAGAGCAACCAGGTGTTCCTGGGTAATGGCTCGGATGAAGTGCTGGCGCACATTTTTCACGGCTTGTTGCAACATGACCAGCCGCTGTTGTTCCCGGACATCAGCTACAGCTTCTATCCGGTGTATTGCGGGTTGTACGGCATCCAGTTCGACGCCGTGCCGCTGGATGAACAATTCCGGATCGATCCGGCGGACTATGCCAAGCCCAACGGCGGGATCATTTTCCCCAACCCGAACGCGCCCACCGGCTGCCTGCTGGCGCTGGACGCGGTCGAGCGGATCCTCAAGGCCAGCCCGGATTCGGTGGTGGTGGTCGACGAGGCCTATATCGACTTCGGCGGCGAGACGGCCATCAGCCTGGTGGATCGTTATCCGAACCTGCTGGTGACCCAGACATTGTCCAAGTCCCGCTCGCTGGCGGGGCTGCGCGTGGGCCTGGCGGTGGGCCATCCGGACCTGATCGAAGCGTTGGAGCGGATCAAGAACAGCTTCAACTCCTACCCGCTGGATCGCCTGGCGAACGTCGGCGGCGCGGCGGCGTTCGATGATCGCGAGCATTTCGACCGGACCTGCCGGTTAGTCATCGAGCACCGTGAATGGGTCGTGACCCAATTGGAAGCCAAGGGCTTTGAAGTGCTGCCCTCGGCGGCCAACTTCATCTTCGCCCGCCACCCCCGGCACGATGCGGCGGGCTTGGCGGCGAAACTGCGGGAGCAGGGGGTGATCGTGCGGCACTTCAAACAGGAGCGGATTGCCCAGTTCCTGCGGATCAGCATTGGCACACCGGAGCAGAACCAGGCCCTGATCGAAGCCCTCGGCGAACTCTGAAACCCTGCATTGACCCTGTGGGAGCGGGCTTGCTCGCGAAGGCGTAGTGTCAGTCACTTCAATGTTGGCTGAACTGGCGCCATCGCGAGCAAGCTCGCTCCCACAGTTGTTTGGGGTGTTCGCAATATCGGCGTTCCAGCGCCAATCCCTTGTGGGAGCGGGCTTGCTCGCGAAGGCGTAGTGCCAGTCACTTCATGGTGGCTGAACTGACGCTATCGCGAGCAGGCTCGCTCCCACAGTTGTTTTGGGGTGTTCGCACTGTCGGCGTTCCAGCGCCAATCCCTTGTGGGAGCGGGCTTGCTCGCGAAGGCGTAGTGTCAGCCGCTTCATGGTGGCTGAACTGACGCTATCGCGAGCAAGCTCGCTCCCACAGTTGTTTTGGGGTGTTCGCAATATCGGCGTTCCAGCGCCAATCCCTTGTGGGAGCGAGCTTGCTCGCGATGGGGCCTTCGGATCAGACCCTGAACTGATTGATCAACCGCCGCTGCTGCTCCGCCAGTTTGGTCAGCCCGGCGCTGGCCGCGCTGGATTCGTCGGCGCCGCTGGCCACTTCGTTCGCCACTTGCCCGATGTTGATCACGTTGCGGTTGATGTCGTCGGCCACGGCGCTTTGTTCCTCGGCAGCGCTGGCGATCTGGGTGTTCATGTCGTTGATCACCGACACGGCCTGGGTGATCGTTTCCAGGGCCTGGGCCGCTTTCGCCGCATGCTGCACGCTTTCATCGGTACGGTGCTGGCTGTCTTCCATCACCCGCACCACATCCCGGGTGCCTTGCTGCAGTTGCTGGATCATCGCCTGGATTTCTTCGGTCGCCTGCTGCGTCTTCTGCGCCAGGTTGCGCACTTCATCGGCGACCACCGCGAAACCACGGCCCTGTTCACCGGCCCGGGCCGCTTCGATGGCCGCGTTGAGGGCCAGCAGGTTGGTCTGTTCGGCGATCCCGCGGATGGCGGTGAGGATCGCGTTGATGTTCTCGCTGTCCTTGGCCAGGGTCTGCACCACACTCACCGCCTTGCCGATTTCCACGGCCAGGGCACCAATGGAGGTGGAGGTGTCCCGGACGATCTGCATGCCCTGGCTGGCGGCCTGGTCCGCATGACTGGCGGCCTGGGCCGCCTGGGTCGCGTTGCGGGCCACGTCCTGGGCGGTGGCGGTCATTTCGTGCACCGCAGTGGCGACCTGATCGATCTCGGACATTTGCTTGTGCACACCCTGGTTGGTGCGGATCGCAATATCGGCCGTGTGCTCCGATGAATCGCTGACGCTCTGCACCGAGGTCACCACTTGGGTGATCATGCCCTGCAACTTGCTCAGGAAAGTGTTGAAGCCCCTGGCGATCGCCCCTAGCTCATCGGCGCGGTCGCTCACCAGGCGACGGGTCAGGTCGCCTTCGCCCTGGGCGATGTCATCGAGCATCGCCACCATTTGCTTGAGTGGCCGGGCAATGCCATGGCCCACCAGCCAGATCACCAGCAGACCGATGCCGGCAATCACCAGGCCCACCATCGCCATGCCGAAGATATCGGCTTGGCGCTGATGGTCGAGGTCTTGCTGCAAGGCTTGCAGGTCGGCCATGACCGCATTCAGCGGCAACTGCAGCATCAACGTCCAGCGGGCGTTGGTCTCGCCGATGCCGAACGGCATGTACACCTCGATATGCCCGTGTTCTTCGTCGATGTCGTAGCGCACCTCGCCGACGCCCAGCTTGGCCAGGTTGTCCAATTCGCTGGCATCCAGCAGGTCGCTGGCTTTTTCCCCGAGTTTGCTCGGGTCCTTGGTGAAGGCCACCAGCCGGTTGTTGCTCGAGAGCAGGGCCATTTCCCCGGCGCCGTCGTACAGCTTGCCATCGGCGGCCACGAGCATGTCCTGGATGAAGTTCACCGACAGGTCGGCGCCAACGATGCCCTGGAACTTGCCATCGATCATGATCGGTTCGATGAACGAGGCGAGCATGGTCATCGTGCTGCCGACGCGATAGGGCGCCGGGTCGATCACGCAGGCTTTCTTGCTGTCCTGGGAGCACAGGTAGTACTCACTGGCGCGGATGCCGGTGGAGAGCAGTTTCTGGTCGGTCACGTCGGCGAGTTTTTCCAGGCCCAGGGAGCCGTCCTGGTTGCGAAACCACCACGGCAGGAAACGCCCGCTGGTTTCCATGCCCACCACCGGGCTGTTCACATAGTTGGCGTCGTCGTGGTCGATGGCGTTCGGCTCCCAGGCGATGTAGGCGCCGAGGATCTTCGGGTTGCGCACCACGGTTTCCCGCAGCAGGCTGATCATTTGCTCACGGGGCACCTTCAGTTGCGGGTTGCCGTCCGCGCCGTTGATGCCCATCAAGGCGTTCGTGGTGGCCAGGCCACGGGCGAGCAGCAGTGGTGCTTCCAGTTCCCGTTGGATCAGGCTGGCCTGGGTGCGCGCCAGGGCACTGAGGCGTTGTTCGATGAGTTGCTCGAACTGCGCCTTGGTGCGCTGTTGCACCATCTCCTGGGTGCGGGCGCCAGCAAACAACGCGTACAGCACAAGGGCGGCAACCACACTGAGCACGATGGCACCGGCCAGGGCGGCCACGGAAAACTGGATCGATTTGAATTTCATAAAGGCTCCGGACGCGGAAATGACGTCTGGGCTCTTTATCGGCGTTTCTGTGGCGCGGCATGAGGCGCTGTTCGTCGGGTGACTCTAATAGCTGCGTGGGTGTCGCAAATGGATGTGGTGGGATCTGTCCGAAAAAACGCTAATCCCTCGTTGTGTATCTGGCGCCGATACAAATCAAGGCCTAGGATACGCCCACGTTTCCAGGGAGCTTCTTTTACATGAACAAGACATTGATGGTGAGTGCTCTGAGCGCGGCGCTGCTGCTCGCCGGTTGCCAGTCGGTCAACACCACCAGCGGCGGAGCCGTGGGTGTGGAGCGCAAGCAGTACATGTTCAGCATGCTGTCGACCGACGAGGTCAACCAGATGTACGCCCAGTCCTATCAAAAGACGATGGGTGAGGCCAAGGCCCAGGGTGCGCTGGACAAGACCAGCAACGATGCCAAGCGCATCCAGGTCATTGCCGATCGCTTGATTGCCCAGGCGCCGGTGTTCCGCCCGGATTCGGCCCAGTGGAACTGGGAAGTGAACCTGATCAAGAGCGATGAACTCAACGCCAATTGCGGTCCTGGCGGCAAGATCATGTTCTACACCGGCCTGATCGACCAGTTGAAGCTGACCGACGCTGAAATCGCCGCGATCATGGGCCACGAAATCGCCCACGCCCTGCGCGAGCACGGGCGCGAAGCGATGTCCAAGGCCTATGGCATCGAGATGGCCAAGCAGGGCGCCGGTGCCTTGTTCGGCTTCGGCCAGGACAGCCTGGCCTTGGCCGACACCGTCGCCAACTACGGCATGACCTTGCCCAACAGCCGTGGCAACGAGAACGAAGCCGACCTGATCGGCCTCGAACTGGCCGCCCGCGCCGGCTACGACCCGAACGCGGCGATCACCCTGTGGAACAAGATGGCCAAGGCTTCCGAAGGCGCGCCGCCGGAATTCATGAGCACCCACCCGTCGTCGAGCAGTCGTATCGCTTCGTTGCAAGCGGCGATTCCGAAGGTGATGCCGCTGTATCAGCAGGCCAAGAAGTAAGCATCGCCATGTGGTAAAAGCTGTTTTTTTGTGGCGAGGGAGCTTGCTCCCGCTCGGTCGCGTAGCGGCCGCAAAAGCTTAGGGCTGCTTCGCAACCCAGCGGGAGCAAGCTCCCTCGCCAGAAGAGCCTGCATCAACCTGATCAAACCCACCCACTACTCTGCATCGCCTTGTACACCGCCACGATCGCCAGGACGAAGAACGCCGAGGCGGCCAGGCGGCGGATCAGGGTCAGGGGCAGCTTCTCGGCGGCGAAATTGCCCGCCAGGACCACCGGCACGTTGGCAATCAACATGCCCACGGTGGTGCCGATGATCACCAGCCACAGCTCCGGGTATTGCGCGGCGAGCATCACCGTTGCGATCTGGGTCTTGTCGCCGATTTCCGCCAGGAAGAACGCAATCAGTGTGGTCAGGAACGGGCCGAACCGGCGGGCCGTGTTGGCTTCTTCATCGTCCAGTTTGTCCGGGACCAGGGTCCACAGTGCCGTGGCCGCGAAGCTGGCCGCCAATATCCAGTGCAGGACCGCGTTGGAGAAAAAGCCGCTGACCCAGGCGCCGACCGCGCCGGCCGCCGCATGGTTGGCCAGGGTCGCGGCAACGATGCCGGCGATGATCGGCCAGGGTTTGCGAAAGCGAGCCGCCAGGATGAGCGCGAGCAATTGCGTCTTGTCGCCGATTTCGGCCAGCGCAACGATCGCCGTAGGTACGAGGAGTGAGTCCAGCATCAGGGATTTCCTAAAGGGGCGGGTCGACACGGCTATGACACGTACAGCCTTCCCGCCCCGGGTAAGGTGTGCGTGTCATAGGTCTTGTCAAACCCAGCGACCATCTGCGTGGACGCTTGGGCCGCATACGCCATGGTCTGCTGACCAAGTATGTTGACGTATGCCGGGCGAGCATGGCGCTCGCGGGAGACTACTCCCCTAGGACGGAGCGGATTCTGCCTAGGCAAACCCGATTGAGCAAGTACTGTTTCCTAAAAAACTTCAACCGCGCTTGGCCCGGTAGATGCGAAAGCCTTGGCCTTCGGCCTTGATCGCGCAAACGCCCAAATGCTCCTCGATCAGCGGCTGGTACTTGAGGAAGCTATTGGCAACCAGCCGAAGTTCGCCACCGTTTTTCAGATGTTTGGCTGCTTTTCGCAGCAGGTTTTCCGTGGCGTGGTAATCGGTGTGCACGCCGACATGGAACGGCGGGTTGCTCAGGATCGCGCTCAAACCCATCGGTGCGGCGTCGATGCCATCACCGGTCAGCACTTCGGCTTCCAGGCCATTGGCGGCCAGGGTCAGGCGACTGCTGGCGGCTGCGAAAGCGTCCACGTCCAACAGGGTGACGGTGTTGTGCGGATAGCGCCGCTTGACCGCCGCCCCCAGCACCCCGGCGCCGCAGCCGAAGTCGAGCAAATGCCCGCTGGGCAGTTTATCCAGGTGTTCCAACAGCAGCGCACTGCCGCGATCCAGGCGCCCGTGGCTGAACACTCCCGGCAGGCTGATAACCTTCAGCGGGCCTTCGGCCAGGGGCAGTTCGTAGGTCTGGGCCAGGCTTTCCAGGGGCTTGGCCTCGGGCGCGTTGGCGACAGTGACCTGCCACAGTTGGCAGTGCCGCGCGCTGTCGAGCTTGCGTGGCTTGCCGAACGGGTTGAGCTGCTTGGATGCGCCTTCGATGCCGCTGCGTTTTTCCCCCACCAGGTACACCTCGCGCCCGGCCAGGCGCGCCGCCACGGCATTGAGGAGGTAGTCGGTCAGGTCCTTGGCCTTGGGCAGGAACACCACGGCGGTGTCGAACGCGCGCTCGGGCACGGTCACGCCAAAGTGGCTGCGCTCAGGAAAACGAGCATCCAGCGCCGCCTGATCGCCGGCATGCCAGCACCAGCCATGGGCTTCTGGCAAACGGCCGAGCAAATCGTCGGCGGGCAGGCCGGCCAACAACACCGAACCCTGGAATAACTCGGCCTGACGAAGCAGTACTTCACTGCGCGGATCCATGGTCTGCTCCTTGATAAAGCGGGTAAAAAAAAGTGCGGCAGTTTATCAACTGACGACACGCCGCGCTGTACCGCTGAAAAAGCCCTGGGCGTTTTCGCTCATTTGGCCGACGATCCGCTGCCGCGCTTCGCGGCTGCCCCAGGCGTTGTGTGGGGTGACGATCAACCGTGGGATATCGCCGGCCAGCAGCGGGTTGCCTTGGGTCGGCGGCTCCACGCTGAGCACGTCGGTGGCGGCGCCTCCCAAGTGACCGCTGCGCAGTGCTTCGGCCAGGGCCTGTTCGTCGATCAACCCACCACGGGCGGTATTGACCACGAATGCGCCGGGCTTGAGCAGCGCCAGTTCGCGGGCGCCGATGAAGTTCCGGGTGTGCTCGTTGAGCGGGCAGTGCAGGGTCAGGGCATCGACTTGCGGTAACAATTGCTCCAGTGGCAAGCGGTCGGGACGGGTCGGGCGCCCAGGGATCTGCCCCAGCAGCACGCGCATGCCAAAGGCTTCGGCCAGCCGCCCGACGGCGCTGCCCAACTCGCCATGGCCGAGCAGGCCCAGGGTCTTGCCTTCCAGCTCGACAATCGGATAGTCCAGCAGGCAGAACTGCGAAGCCCGCTGCCAGCGACCTTCCCCCACCGCTTTTTGATAATCGGCCAGGCGCGTCGCCAGGTTCAGCAACAGCATGAGGGTGTGCTGGGCCACCGACGGCGTGCCGTAGCCCTGGCAATTGCACACCGTGATGCCGTGGTGACGGGCGGCCGCCAGGTCGACATTGTTGGTACCGGTGGCACTGATCAGGATCAGCTTCAGTTCAGGGCTGGCCGCCATGGCCTGGGCATCGATCACGATTTTGTTGGTGATTGCCACAGTGGCGCCCTTGAGCCGCTCGATGACCTGGTCCGGCGTGGTCCGGGCGAACAGTTGCAGTTCGCCGAAGCAACTGCGCAACGGGTTCAGGTCCAGGTCGCCGAGGTCCAGGGAAGGGTGGTCGAGGAAAACGGCGCGGGCGGTGTTCGTCATCAGCTGTACCTTTTATGTCAAGAACCGAAGGCGTAATGTGGCGAGCCTATCAGATGAATGCGGCCCTGGCGCCGAACACCGTGGCGAGGGAGCAAGCCCCCTCGACACGGGACTTCATCCAACAAAAGATTGTCGTAAGGAGCTTCCATGTACCTCACCGAATTCCTCACCGTCGCCCTGATCCACCTGCTGGCTGTTGCCAGCCCCGGGCCGGATTTTGCCGTGGTGGTGCGCGAAAGTGTGACTCATGGCCGACGCGCCGGAACCTGGACGGCGCTGGGCGTCGGCACGGCGATTTTCCTGCACGTGGGCTATTCGTTGCTGGGCATCGGCCTGATCGTGTCGCAATCGATCGTGCTGTTCAACGCGCTGAAGTGGGCCGCTGCCGCGTACCTGCTGTACATCGGCTTCAAGGCACTGCGGGCGCAACCGGCCAAGCCGGCCGAGGAAAACCTGCACAAGGAAGTCGGTGAGCGGACCGCCCGTGGCGCATTCATTTCGGGCTTTGTCACCAATGGCTTGAACCCCAAGGCGACGCTGTTTTTCCTGTCGCTGTTCACCGTGGTGATCAACCCGCATACGCCGTTGGCGATCCAGGCCGGTTACGGCGTGTACCTGGCGGTGGCGACGGCCGTCTGGTTCTGCCTGGTGGCGCTGTTGTTCAGCCAGCAACGGGTGCGCGCCGGTTTCGCGCGCATGGGTCATTGGTTCGACCGGACCATGGGCGCGGTGCTCGTCGCCATCGGGGTGAAGCTGGCGTTTACCGAGGCGCACTGACCGCTCTGATCTTTCCTCTGATCGCTTCCATGCGGGTGTGGGGCGATCAATGCCGTTGGCGGGCGTAATCCAGAAAAGCGTCGATGTTGTCACTGCACAGCAGGGGGGACACCGCCTTGACCTCTTCCATCGGCCATTCCCACCAGGCCGACTCCAGCAGGGCCTGACGCACCGGCTCCTCGAAGCGCCAGCGAATGAACCGGCACGGGTTGCCGCCCACCATGGCGTAAGGCTCGACATCGCGTGTCACCACCGCGCCGGCGGCGACCACGGCGCCATGGCCGATGGTCACGCCCGACAGGATCATCGCGTCAGCGCAGATCCAGCAGTCGCTGCCAACCACCACGTCGCCCTTGGTCGGGTTACTGCCGGGAATGTCCCGGGCTTCATCGATCATGCGCGGGAATGGAAACGTGCTGACCCAGTCGGTGCGATGCCCACCGCCCAGCAGGATCTTCACCCCTTCGGCGATCGACGTATAGGAACCGACCTTGAGGACCGTGTCGTCGCCGAACTCCATCACCTCGGGAATGCCATACGTGCCCACCCCGACCTGGTACCTCGGATAGCGCAGACGGATTTTTTCCGGTGAGCGTTCGAGTTTTTCCAGGCGCTTGAGGTGCTTTCGCTCCTTTCGCTCCTTGAGTTTCTGCAAGAACTTCATGGTTGGGACCTTGTCATCGGCAGTCGCAAGGCCAGCCGCTTGAGGCGTTTGAAACTGGTTTTGTTCCAATGGCGCCAGGGGATGCTGCGCAACAGTTGCCAGGCTTCTTTCCGGTCTTCGACCACGGCGTACTTCAGCGCTTTGTGCACCAGCACCGTACGGGCCGACGGGTAGGCGGGGTGATCCCGATAGGGCTCGATGGCCTGCAGGTCCGTCTTGAGCATCAAGCGGTACTTTCTCGAGAGGTTATTGGGGTGGCGCCGATAGCGCGTGACGCAGATCGGCAACTCATGGATTTCGTAACCCTGGCGGGCGATCCGCAGGGTGATCTGGAAATCCTGGACCCTTAGCTGCGGATCATAAAAACCGGCGTCCCGCAGGGCACTCATGCGATACAGGGCCGTGGGCGCGCCGATGACCGCGGCGTTACGCAGCAGGTCATCGAAGGTATGCACCTGGATGTGGTCGCGTTGTTGCTCCTTGATGGTCCGGCCCTCGCTGTCCATGTAGATGATCAGCGCGCCGACACAGCCCACCTGCGGGTGCTCGTCCAGGTATTGGGCACGGACCCCGATCGAATGGGGCAACATCACATCGTCAAGGTCCGGGGTGGCGACATACGTGCCCTTGGCATACTGCAGCCCGTGGTTGAGTGCCGCGCTCACCCCCTGGTTCTCCTGGGAGTAGAGCTGGAAATCGTAGGTCTGCTGCAACTGCCGGAGCATGGCGAGGCTGTCGTCGGTGGAGCCGTCGTCGACCACGATGACCTCGATGTTCCGGTAATCCTGGGCAAAGAGGCTGTGGATCGCTTCTTCCAGGTACTTCCCGGCGTTGTAGCAAGGAGCCACGATCGACACAAGCGGCGCACCTTGAGGCGCGGTGGCCTGGGAAGAGGTCAGTTCGGTGTTCATTATTTTCTGTCAAAAAGTGGTGGCATGCTGGAGACCTGCCAGGGCATTTTCCCCACAGGCTTTTGTAACAAGCGTGACACCTATGCTCGCTGTTGGATCCCGATCTGACAAGGTTTGGTTGCGCAATGCTTGCGAAACCTGGGGGTGAGATGGCTCTGGGCTAGTATTTGCGCGCGGATCAAATCATTCCTTTGGCTGATTTGATCCGTGTATAAGCGCTCTAGAGTGCTTGCTTCCAGCCAAGACCGTGCAGTCAGAAAAGGGATTCTTATGTTGCAGACTCGCGTTATTCCTCCAGCCGAAGGCGCCTATCAATACCCGCTGCTGATCAAGCGGCTGCTGATGTCCGGCACGCGTTACGAGAAAACCCGCGAGATCGTCTA
This sequence comes from Pseudomonas sp. Van50, assembly GCF_055390755.1. Classification (NCBI taxonomy): domain Bacteria; kingdom Pseudomonadati; phylum Pseudomonadota; class Gammaproteobacteria; order Pseudomonadales; family Pseudomonadaceae; genus Pseudomonas; species Pseudomonas sp. Van50. The sequence goes on from NZ_AP024343.1 coordinate 1,199,277, forward strand.
CCGTGACCAGTTGCGCTACAGCTATCCGACGCTGATCGAACGGGTCGCGCGCCTGGCCAACGTGTTGACCGAGGCGGGGGTCAAGGCCGGCGATACCGTGGCGGTGATGGACTGGGACAGCCATCGCTACCTGGAATGCATGTTCGCGATCCCGATGATCGGCGCGGTGATCCACACCATCAACGTGCGCCTATCACCGGAGCAGATCGTCTACACCATGAACCACGCCGAGGACCGCTTCGTGCTGGTCAACAGCGAGTTCGTCGGCCTTTACCAGGCGATAGCCGGGCACCTGACCACGGTGGACAAGACCCTGCTGCTGACCGACCTGCCGGAAAAAACCGCCGACCTGCCGAACCTGGTGGGTGAATACGAGCAATTGCTGGCCGCCGCGGCGCCCACCTACGACTTCCAGGATTTCGACGAAAACTCCGTCGCCACCACGTTCTACACCACCGGCACCACGGGCAACCCCAAGGGCGTGTACTTCACCCATCGGCAACTGGTGCTGCACACCATGGGCGTGGCAACCATCATGGGGGCCATCGACAGCGTGCGGCTGCTGGGCACCAACGACGTGTACATGCCGATCACGCCGATGTTTCATGTCCACGCCTGGGGCCTGCCCTACGTGGCGACCATGCTCGGGCTCAAGCAGGTCTACCCGGGTCGCTACGACCCCGAATTCCTGGTCCAGCTGTGGCGCAAGGAAAATGTCACCTTTTCCCATTGCGTGCCAACCATCCTGCAAATGGTCCTCAATGCCAAGGGCGCCCAGGACACCGACTTCGGCGGCTGGAAGATCGTCATCGGCGGCAGCGCGCTGAATCGCAGCCTGTACGAAGCGGCGAAGGCGCGGGGCATCCAGCTCACCGCCGCCTACGGCATGTCGGAAACTGGCCCGCTGGTGTCCTGCGCCCACCTCAACGACGAATTGATGGCCGGCAGCGAGGACGAGCGCACCACCTACCGGATCAAGGCCGGCGTGCCGGGGCCGCTGGTGGAGGCGGCGATCGTCGACACCGAGGGACGGTTCCTGCCCGCCGACGGCGAGACCCAGGGCGAACTGGTGCTGCGCGCGCCGTGGCTCACCGAGGGCTATTTCAACGAGCCGCAGAAGGGCGCCGAGCTCTGGGCCGGCGGCTGGCTGCACACCGGTGACGTCGCCACGCTGGACAACATGGGCTTCATCGACATCCGCGACCGTATCAAGGACGTGATCAAGACCGGTGGCGAATGGATCTCCTCCCTGGACCTGGAAGACCTCATCAGCCGTCATGTGGCGGTACGCGAAGTAGCAGTGGTCGGCATTCCCGATCCGCAGTGGGGCGAGCGGCCGTTTGCCTTGCTGGTGGTTCGGGAAGGGCATGAGATCGGGGCTCGCGAACTCAAGGAACACCTCAAGCCGTTCGTCGAGCTGGGGCACTTGAGCAAGTGGGCGATCCCGAGCCAGATCGCCCTTGTTACGGAAATTCCCAAGACCAGCGTCGGCAAGCTCGACAAGAAGCGTATCCGCGTCGACATCACCGAATGGCAGAGCAACAACAGCACCTTCCTGTCCACGCTTTAGGTCTTTTTGCCGTGCCCGAAAGGGCACGGCAGCCCCACCAAGCAAGCGCTTGCCTTGTCAAACCGCAAATTTCAGCCATCCTTGCCGTGCCGACATCTGTCGGACTGGCGAAAGGACTGTTCCAGAGTGGTCGCGGGCTGCAAATCACACTTTAGAGGGATCAAGCCGTACTACCTGCTGGCTATAGTCCGCTCACGGATTCTCAAGAACGGGGCGCACGCACGAAAGGGCGATGCGACTTCGACGGATATCGGGACGCTGCCGCTCCCTGCCGCCGAGGTGTTTTTGAAATGTCCATTGCCATAACAATAATGCACATGGAGTAGCGTCGATGACCTCAGCAACCACGTTCTGGCGCCGGGCAAAACTGCCTCTGGCGGTCAGTCTCGCCTCTTCGCTCGCCGGGCCAGCATTCGGCGTCAGTTTCAACATCGGTGAAATCGAAGGCCAGTTCGACTCGTCCCTGTCGGTCGGCGCGAGCTGGTCCACGGCCAACGCCAACAAGGACCTGATCGGCGTCAACAATGGCGGCAAGGGCTTGTCGCAGACCTCCGATGACGGCCACTTGAACTTCAAGCGAGGGGAAACCTTCTCGAAGATCTTCAAGGGCATCCATGACCTGGAACTGAAATACGGCGATACCGGCGTGTTCGTGCGTGGCAAGTACTGGTACGACTTCGAACTCAAGGACGAACACCGCCTGTACAAGGACATCAGCGACAGCAACCGCAAGGAAGGCGCCAAGTCCTCCGGCGGGCAGATCCTCGATGCGTTCGTCTACCACAACTATGCCATTGCCGATCAGCCAGGCTCTGTGCGCCTGGGCAAGCAGGTGGTCAGCTGGGGTGAAAGCACGTTCATCCAGGGCGGCATCAACTCCATCAACCCGGTCGACGTGTCCGCGTTCCGTCGTCCTGGCGCCGAGATCAAGGAAGGCCTGATCCCGGTCAACATGTTCTACGTGTCCCAGAGCCTGACCGACAACCTGTCGGCCGAGGCGTTCTACCAGATTGAATGGGACCAGACCGTGGTGGATAACTGCGGTACGTTCTTCTCCCAGCCGGATGTGATTGCCGACGGTTGCACCGATAACCTGCGGGTGCTGAACAAGCGTTCGACCATTCCGCTGCCGGGCGTCATTCTTCCAATATTGGAAGGCCAGGGTGTCGATATCAACGAAGAAGGCGTGCTGGTACGCCGTGGCCCGGACCGCGATGCCCGCGACAGCGGCCAGTGGGGCGCATCGTTGAAGTACATGTTCGAACCACTGGACACCGAGTTCGGTGCCTACTTCATGAACTACCACAGCCGTGCGCCGATTTTCAGTGCCCAAGGGGCTGCGCAGCAGTTCTACACCGCGGGGCCAATCGCGGCACTGCGTCCTCTGATCGTGGCGGGTAACTCCAACTACTTCGTCGAATACCCGGAAGATATCCGTCTCTATGGCCTGAGTTTCTCCACGACACTGCCTACCGGCACGGCATGGAGCGGTGAGATCAGCTACCGCCCGAATGCACCTGTGCAACTGAGCACCACTGATATCCTCTTCGCCGGTGTGACGCCACTTCCCGGATTTGGTGATGCATCGGTGCTCCAGGGCACGCCGGGCCAAGACCTGCATGGCTATCGCCGTAAAGAGATCACTCAGTTCCAGACCACATTCACGCACTTCCTCGATCAAGTCATGGGCGCCAGCCGCCTGACCCTGGTGGGTGAAATCGGGGTGACCCATGTCGGCGGCCTGGAAAGCAAATCCGACGCTCGCTATGGCCGTGATCCGGTGTTCGGTCCGGGCGAACTGCCCAACGGTTTCTGTAACTCGCTCAATACGTCTACTGCGACGGGCGGCGGCCAGACCATCAACGACGTGAACAGCAACTGCAACAACGACGGCTTCACCACCTCCACGTCCTGGGGCTACCGTGCTCGCGCCATCTGGGAATACCCGGACGTGTTCGCTGGCGTGAACCTCAAGCCCAACGTGGCCTGGTCCCATGACGTCAAAGGCTACTCGCCAGGCCCTGGCGGCAACTTCGAAGAAGGCCGCAAAGCCGTCAGCCTCGGGCTGGATGCCGAGTACCAGAACACCTACAACGCCAGCCTGGCCTACACCAACTTCTTTGGTGGCGACTTCAGCACTGTGGACGATCGTGACTTCCTGGCGCTCAGCGTCGGCGTGACCTTCTAAGCACCGTATTTCAGGACGACACACTATGAAAGTAACAAAGAATCTGTTGCAGGCCGGTGTCTTGGGGCTGTCCCTGCTGGCCGCCAGCGTCATGGCGGCAGTACCCGCGGCCGAGGCCGACAAGCTGGGCAAGAGCCTGACGCCGATGGGCGCCGAGATGGCCGGCAATGCCGATGGCTCGATCTCGGCCTGGAAACCCATGGCCAAGAACGCCGGTGCCGTGGACAGCAAGGGCTTCCTGGCCGACCCGTTCCCGACTGAAAAACCGCTGTTCACCATCACTGCGCAGAACGTCGAGCAATACAAGGCCAAGCTCGCCCCGGGCCAGTACGCGATGTTCAAGCGCTACCCGGAAACCTTCAAGATGCCGGTCTACCCGACCCATCGCGGCGCCACCGTGCCGGACGAGGTGTTCGCCTCCATCAAGAAGAATGCGGTCAACACCAAGCTGGTCTCCGGCGGCAACGGCCTGGAGAACTTCGAGACGGCCGTGCCGTTCCCGATTCCCCAGAGCGGTGTCGAAGTCATCTGGAACCACATTACCCGCTATCGCGGCGGCAGCGTGACGCGCCTGGTCACCCAGGCCACCCCGCAGCCCAACGGTTCGTACAGCCTGGTGTACTTCCGCGACCAGTTCGTGTTCCGCGACAAGATGAAGGATTTCGATCCGGCCAACCCTGGCAACATCCTGTTCTACTTCAAGCAACAAGTGACCGCGCCGGCGCGCCTGGCCGGTGGCGTGCTGCTGGTGCACGAGACCCTCGACCAAGTGAAGGAGCCGCGTTCGGCGTGGGTCTACAACGCTGGCCAGCGCCGTGTGCGCCGTGCCCCGCAAGTGTCCTATGACGGCCCGGGTACTGCCGCCGACGGCCTGCGTACCTCCGACAACCTGGACATGTACAACGGCGCACCGGACCGCTACGACTGGAAACTGGAAGGCAAGAAAGAGCTGTACATCGCCGCCAACAGCTACCGGATCGATTCGCCGCAACTCAAGTACGCCGACATCATCAAGGCCGGCCACATCAACCAGGACCTGACCCGCTACGAGCTGCGTCGCGTCTGGCATGTGACCGCGACCCTGAAGGAAGGCCAGCGCCACATCTACGCCAAGCGTGACTTCTACATCGATGAAGACACCTGGCAAGCCGCGGTGATCGACCACTACGACGGTCGTGGCCAACTGTGGCGCGTGGCCGAGGCCCATGCCGAGAACTACTACGACAAGCAAGTGCCGTGGTACGCCCTGGAAACCCTCTACGACCTGCAGTCCGGCCGTTACCTGGCGCTGGGCATGAAGAACGAAGAGAAATCGGCCTACGACTTCGGCTTCACCGCCACCACCGCCGACTTTACCCCGAACGCGCTGCGTCAGGACGGCATCCGCTAAACCGCTGCACCCGAGGCCGCATCCTCGAAACAACGCCCCGACTGGTTCGGGGCGTTTTTTTTGTTCGATCAGTCAACACAAAACCCTGTGGCGAGGGAGCTTGCTCCCGCTGGGCTGCGCAGCAGCCCCAAACCAGCCGACTCATTGTGTCAGGTACAACGCAGTCGCTGCCTTGCGGGTTGCTTCGCAACCCAGCGGGAGCAAGCTCCCTCGCCACAAGAGCGTTGGCTGCCTGAGTTTTTTCAAGTCGGTCGGCTTGTAGTCTTTTTGTAGCCATTTGTAGCACTCCCTTCAATACCTTCTCGTTTACCGCTAGTCTGCGGACATCTGCAACGCCGCCACCCGCATTCCTACAAGAGCCGGCCATGACTGATTTGTCTTCACTTCCGGATTCTGCCCGCGCAGCCATCGCGGTACAGGACGGGCGTTTCTACCGCCCGCCCTTGCCCGACGGCCATGTCGCGCGGCCGCGGTTGTGCGAACGTTTGAGCGCCGGGCTCGGCGGGCGGTTGCTGTTGGTCAGTGCCCCGGCGGGGTTCGGTAAAAGCTCCCTGGCGGTGGAGTTCTGCCAGAGCCTGCCGGCCCATTGGCAAAGCCTCTGGCTGGGGCTCAGTGCCCGGGACAACGATCCGGGGCGTTTCCTGGAACGCTTGCTCGACGGGCTCCAGGCATTTTTCCCGCAACTGGGCGGCCGGGCGCTGGGGCTGCTGAAAATGCGCCAGCGCCATCAGCCCTTTGCCTTCGAAGAATGGCTCGATGGCTTGCTGGACGAATTGTCCGCGCACTTATCGCCCCGCAATCCCTTGTTGCTGGTCCTCGACGATTACCACCTGGCCCAAAGCCCGGTGCTGGATCGCTGCCTGCAATTTTTCCTCAATCACCTGCCTGACGGTTTGCTGGTACTCGTCACCAGTCGCCAGCGCCCGGACTGGCACCTGGCGCGCCTGCGCCTGTCGCGACAATTGCTCGAACTCAACGAGCAAGACCTGCGCCTGACCCATGACGAAGCCTTGACCCTGCTCCAGCATCACAGCAGCTCGTTGCGCGGCGAGGCGCTGGAAAACCTCATCCAGCGCAGTGAAGGCTGGGTGGCCGGGCTGCGGTTCTGGTTGCTGGCCGCCTCCGAGGCCGGCAGCGAAGGCCTGCTGCCCCAGGCCTTGCACGGTGGGGAGGGGTTGATCCGCGATTACCTGCTCGAAGAAGTCATCGATTGCCTGCCCGCCGAGGTGCAGGCGTTCCTCTACGACACGGCCCCTCAGGAGCGTTTTTGCAGCGCGCTGTGCGATGCCGTGCGCGAAGCCCATGACAGTGGCGAAATCCTGCGTTACCTGGCGGCCCACCAGGTCTTCCTGGTGCCGCTGGACGAGCACGGCCATTGGTACCGTTATCACCACTTGTTTTCCGACCTGCTGCGCAGTCGCCCCAGCGCGCCGGCCATGGTCCCGGCCGCGACCCTGCATCTGCGGGCCTGTCGCTGGTTCAACGCCCAGGGCCTGATCGACGAAGCCGTGGAACAGGCGCTGCGGGCCGGGCACCTGGATGTGGCGGCGAACCTGGTGCAGAACCTTTCGGAGGAGCAACTGCTGGCCGAGCAGAACGTCGGCATGTTGCTGCGCTGGAAAATGGATTTGCCCGACAGCCTGCTCATCAGCACGCCGCGGCTGATCGTGCTCTACAGTTGGGCATTGGGCCTGGCCTGCCAATTGGACGCCGCCGAAGAGCTGGCCGCGCACTTGAGTCGTTTCCTGCCGGCCCCTTCCGCCACCGCGCAAAAGTCCATGCTCGCCCAATGGCTGGCCCTGAGCGGCATCGTCGCCCGTGGCCGCGGTGATCGCGAGGCCACCCTGCGTTATTGCAGCGAAGCCCTGGAGAGCCTGCCGCAAAAACGCTACGGCCAGCGGCTGATGTGCCTGTCCACCTTGTCGAACCTGGCGATTGCCGACGGCGACCTGTGGCGCGCCCGGAACCTGAACCGCGATTCCCTGGAGCTGGCGCAGCGGGTTGGCAACCCATTGTTCGAGGCCCTGGCCCATTACGACCGTGCCCGGGTCTTGCAGGCACGGGGGGAAATCCTGCGGGCGCTGGACGAAGTGCACCAGGGTTTGCAACGTTTGCATAAATTATCGCCCCAGCGGCTTTATGCGGTGCGGGCGCGGTTGATCATGTACGAGGGGTTCCTGCTGACCTTGCGCATGCAACCCCAGGTCGGCCTGGCGCGGTTGCAGGCAGGCCTCACCGAAGCCCGCGCCTGCCGCGACATCAGCGTGCTGATCGGTCATTGCGTGATCGCCCGTATCGAAGGCTACAGTGGCGAGTTCGCCCGGGCCTTTGCCGAACTGGCTGAAGCCGAGCGCCTGATGCACATCTGGGACGTTCCGCCGATCTACTACCTGGCGATGATTACCCTGGTCAAATGCGAGCTCTGGCTGGCCCAGGGGCGTACCGACCTGGCCGAAGCCTGGCTGGCCCGCTTGGGCCAGACCTACACGGGCGAACGGGCCGCCGCGCCGCCGGAGTTCCACCCGCAACTGCCGCTGCATGTCGAATTGCAGCAGGCGGTGCTGGAATCCATCCGGGGTCAACCGATGCTTGCCGAAGGGCGACTCGATGCCCTGCTTGAACACGGCCAGCAAACCGGCCGGCAAATGCTCAGCGTGATGGCGCTCAACCAGAAGGTCGCCTTGCTGTTGAGCGTCGGCCGTGAGCCCGAAGCACGCCGTACCCTGGCCCAAGCTTTCGAAGCCGCCAGCGGCGGGGTGTTGCAGCCCTTCGAGTGGTTGTTTGGCAAGCACTGTGAATGGTTTCGCGAACAACTGCTGCATGCACCGCCCAGCACGTTGCGCGAACATCTGCTCGAACGCCTGCCCTCGACGGTGGCCCAGCCTGTCGACCCGGCGGCACCTGTCGAAACCCTCAGCAGTCGCGAGCGGGCGGTGTTGCAACTGATTGCCCAAGGTTGTTCGAACCAGGAGATCAGCGAGCAATTGTTCATCTCGCTGCACACCGTCAAGACCCACGCCAGCCACATCAACAGCAAGCTCGGCGTCGAGCGCCGCACCCAGGCGGTGGCGCGGGCAAAGGCGTTGGGGTTGTTGGGCTGAGCAAGGTTTTGGGGGCGGTGAGAAAAAACTGTGGCTAGGGAGTAAGCTCCCTTGCCACAAAGGCTTTGACAAGGAATCCCTCGATGTTGCCTCTGTACAAAACCATCCCGTCCCCCGTCGGCCAGTTGATCCTCGTCGCCCGAGAGACAAGACTGGCGGCCATCCTGTGGGAAAACGAGCGGCTCAACCGGGTGCGCCTGGGGCCTTTGGAAGAAGACACCCAGCATCCGGTCCTCAAGGAAACCGAACGTCAGTTGCTGGAGTATTTCGCCGGTCAGCGCCGCCGTTTCGAATTGGAGCTGGACTTTGCCGGCACTGATTTCCAGGTCCGAGTGTGGCACGCACTGCTGACCATCCCCTTCGGTGAAACCCGCAGCTACCGCGACATCGCCGTCCAGATCGGCCAACCGACAGCGGTCCGGGCGGTCGGCGCCGCCAACGGTCGCAACCCCATCTCGATCATCGCCCCGTGCCACCGCGTCATCGGCAGCTCCGGCAGCCTCACCGGCTTCGCTGGCGGTTTGGCGGCCAAACAATTGCTGCTCAGCCTCGAAGGCCAACAGACCCTGCAGTTGGCGTTCTGACTGCCTCCCTGTGGGACTGTAGATTTTGCATCCATCCCCAGTCCCCTGTGGGAGCGAGCTTGCTCGCGATAGCGCCCTGTCAGTTTGCCTAGGTGCTGGCTGTGCCAGCGCTTTCAGGTCGGTGGGGATTTGGGGGGCAGCATGCGTGTCGGTGGTTGGCCGTTGGCGTTGTGCTGGTAGATCTTCGTGGGCTGGCCCTGTTCATTGAAGAACACCTGGCCAATGCCGGCGCTGTTCCACAGCCGTTCGCCCGCTTCGGCGTGTTCCGGGGTGTGGGGGACGATGCGCATGCTGCGGCGCTTGGTGAACCAGTTCAGGGGCGAGCGCGGGGAGTAGAGCCAACGGTTCAGGCGGTCGAACCATTCCAGCAGTACGGGCGGGAATTCATTCTTGATGCCGCTGCTGGTGATCTGCCAGATACGCGGGCCGCCCTTGCGGTGTGGGATCAGCACCTCGTAGACGAAGGAATAATGCACATCCCCTGACAGCACCACGTAATTACCCGGTGTGCGTGAGTGTCGGAAAATGTTCAGGATCACCTGGGCCGCGCCGCGATGGGCCATCCAGTTTTCCGCGTCCACCAGCAACGGATAACCGCACCAACTGAACACCCGCTGCACGGTCTCGATCAGCTTTACGCCGAAGATCGGTGCCGGTGAGACGATGATGGCCGAGGGGTGATCCAACAACTCTTGCTGCAACTCGCTCAGGGCTTCCCAATCCAGCAGGCCGGAAGGTTGCTTGAGGGTGTTCTCACTGCGCCAGCGGCGGGTGCGGGTATCGAGCACCACCAGGGCCGGGGTGCTCGGCAGCACGTAATGCCACTGCTGGAAACCCAGCAGGGTGTCGATCAATTGGTCCTGTGGTTCGCTGTCGAGGTAACGGTCGCGGGCGGTGTCGCTCAAGGCCAGGGTTTGCGGGAGCACGTCCGCAAAGGCATCCGGGTTGTTACCCCAGCCTTGGCAAAGCATGTAGGCGATCAAGGCGTTGCCGATGATGCGCTTGGAGAACGGATGGCCGTAGGCCGTTTCCTCCCACTGCGCGGACAGATTCCAGTCATCGGTAATGTCGTGGTCGTCGAAAATCATCAGGCATGACAAGTGCGCAAATACCCGCGCCACGCCGTCCAGCCCGGTCTTGAACGCGTCGATGCGTCGTTGTTCCAGGTCGTAGCGCTGGCGCCGCTCGACGGTCAGTTCGGGGGGCTGCACAGCGATCAGTGTCCAGGGCACCGGCGACCACACCAGCAGGTACATCGCCATGACTTCGGCGAACGTCACCAAGTGATTATCGGCGCTGCTGCTGGTGAAGATCGGCTTGCGCGCCCCGCCGAAAAAACGCTCGCGCAGGGTTTCGTTGCTCTCCAATGCCGGTAGCAAATCGGCGCGATGGTAATAACTGGCCGGGTGTTGGTAGAGCTTGGCGCTGTCTTCCACGACGGCGCCGTCCAGGCATTCCTCGAACAGCCCCAAGCGTTCGATCAGCCCATGAATCGCCCGCAGCATGGGCCCGGCGACATCGTCGGCATAGACCTGGTCGCCACTCATCATCAACAGAGCCGGGCGTTGCGCCGGGTCTTGCGCGAGCAGACGGTCGACACAGAGCAGGCCGTCGTTGGCCGGGTAGTGGGGTTTGCGGCAGGAACCGTGGACCAATTGCTCGATACGCGAGTGCAACATGAAGTTCGGGCACTGTGCGCCGTCATACAACAGATGCGGCGCCCACTCGGCGATGGGGGCACCGTCCACCAGCAGGTCGTAGTCAATCGCCACGTCCTGGGGCAGGGGCGCGTCGAGCGTCACATCGATCAAGTGCACAAACGCCCGTTGCCCCACCGGCACCACGGTGCAACGTGATGCATCGAGTGCCAGGTCGCCGACACCGTCAATGCGCAGCGTCAACGCCAACGCTCGCGTGCCCACCAACCACATCACCAGGCGCGCAGGCTCCAGGCGCCGTAACAGCGGGCCGACCAGAACAGGGGGCAGGGTAGAGGTCATGTCTGGAGTGGACGACAGCATTCGCGAAAAAAGCTCTGTTCAGGGAGAGGCGGGGATCATAACGCAATGTGCTATGCCGCTGGGGATGGGGGAGTGGGCGCTTTTGTGGCGAAGGAGCAAGCTTCCTCGCCACAGGAACGTGTCAAGCCTGGTGATGTCACTGGGCGCTGTTGGAAGCCTCGGCCGCCTTGATCAGGTCCGGACCGATCTCTTTCTCGAACTTCGCCCATACCGGTTTCATTCGTTCGCGCCAGACACTGCGTTCTTGCGGTGTGAGGGTGATGATCTCGGTGGTCTTGGCGTCCAGGACGTGCTGCTTGTCCTGTTGGTTGAATCGTTCCGCTTCCTGGTTGGCATGGGCGGTGGATTCGACCACGATCTTCTCCAGCTCGCTGCGGATATCCGGCGGCAGGCCGTTCCAGAAGTCCGACGTGGTGATCAACATGTAGTCGAGTATGCCGTGGTTGGATTCGGTGACGTATTTCTGTACCTCATTGAGCTTCTGGTTGTAGAAGTTCGAATAGGTATTTTCCGTGCCGTTGACCAGGCCGGTGCGCAGCCCCTGGTACACCACCGAGAAAATCATCGGTTTGGCCTTGGCATCCACCGCCTTGAACTGCTCCTCCAGCACCGCAGAGGTCTGTATCCGGAACGTCAGGCCGCGGGCATCCTCGGGGGTGCGCAATGGCTTGTTGGCCGATAACTGCTTCATGCCGTTGTGCCAATAGGCCAGGCCGGTGACGTTCTTGCTTTCCATGGACTTGAGCAGTTTCTGGCCCTCGGGGCTTTGCTGGAAACGGTCTACTGCGGCGATGTCGTCGAATAGAAAGGGTAAGTCGAACAGTTGCACGGTCTTGGTGTACTGATCGAACTTGGCCAGTGACCGCGCAATGATCTGCACCTCCCCCAGGAGCAGGGCTTCCATCTCCTTGTCATCGCCGTACAGCGTGGAGTTGGGGTAGACCTCGACCTTCACTTTGCCCGGCAGTCGCTCTTCCGTCAGCTTCTTGAACATCAACGCGCCCTGGCCCTTGGGCGTTTGGTCGCCTACCACGTGGGAGAACTTGATGACGATCGGCTCAGCCGCCATGGCCGTGCCCCACACGCCGAAAGCCAGGGTGCAGGCGAGCGCTTTCCATACAGGTTTGAGCATTGCGAAATTCCCTTTGCCTTTACATTCATCGTACGGGCCTCTTCGGAACCCGGCGTACAGCAGACAACGTCCAGTCTAGGAGAAAAACCATCCACTGCCGGGTGAGGTGTTCCGGCGGGCAAACCATCGGGCTTCTGCCAGGTGGGAGCGGGTGTTCACGGCCCCCTTGTGGGAGCGAGCTTGCTCGCGATGATGGCGGCACCTCCAACATCATCGGCCCAGGTACACCGCTATCGCGAGCAAGCTCGCTCCCACAAATCTTTATTCTCCCGCCTCGGTTTCCAGTCCTCCCGTCATCGTGGCCCTCCCGGGGCGAGTCGTATTGTTTTTGTTGTGTGGTATGACGACATTTTAGATTTCTCTCAATAAAAATAATCTCATTTCTCTCTTTCATCCCAGGTTTCATTAATTTTTATTGATTTTGTGGGTTGACAGTCCGTGTGAAACGTCAGAATAATCCGCTACGTTGTATGACGACATACAAATAAACAATAACAACAGGGTGCTCCCTTCTATGAGAATCACAGGCGTTCACGTCGAAGTCTTTTCCACACCTTCGCGCCGTGCCCAGGACAGCGCCGGTCACGCCCATCCGGGCGATGAGGTCATGATCAAGATGGCCTTGCTGCGAATCGGCTGCGACGATGGCAGCGAGGGTTATGCCTTTGGCCCGCCTGAGTTGATTCGTCCGCACATCATCGAATCCTTCGTGCGCAAAGTGCTGGTGGGCCGCGATCCGATGGACCGTGAAAGCATCTGGCAAGACCTGGCGCACTGGCAGCGCGGTAGCGCCGGGCAGTTCACCGACCGGGCGCTGGCGCTGGTGGAGCAGGCTTTGTGGGATCTGGCCGGACGCAAGCTCAAATTGCCGGTGCATAAACTGATTGGCGGTTATCGCGACAAGGTCCCGGCGTACGGCTCGACGATGTGCGGCGACGATTTGCCGGGTGGGTTGTCGACGCCGGACGAGTACGGCCAATTTGCCGAGAAACTGGTGCAGCGCGGCTACAAGGCCATCAAGTTGCACACCTGGATGCCGCCGATTTCCTTCGCGCCAAATCCACAAATGGACATCCAGGCCTGCGCCGCCGTGCGTGAGGCAGTAGGGCCGGACATCGCGCTGATGCTCGACGGTTACCACTGGTACAGCCGCATGGATGCGCTGACCATTGGCAAGGCCCTGCAAAAGCTGAATTTCGCCTGGTTCGAAGAGCCGATGATGGAAGACTCGGCGGAGTCCTATGCCTGGCTGGCCGCCAACCTGGACATCCCGGTGCTGGGCCCGGAGAGCATCGCCGGCAAGTTCCATAGCCGCGCCAGTTGGGTCACCCAGAAGTCCTGTGACATCCTGCGTGCCGGCGTGGCCGGGGTCGGGGGTATCGGACCGTGCCTGAAGGTCGCGCACCTGGCCGAGTCGTTCGGCATGGACTGCGAGGTCCACGGCAATGGCGCGGCGAACCTGGCGGTGGTCGGGGCGATCAGCAATTGCCGCTGGTACGAGCGCGGTCTGCTGCACCCGTTCCTTGACTATGAAGACGTCCCGGCGCACCTCAACAGCATCGTCGATCCCATGGACGCCGACGGTTTTGTCCACCTGTCCGACCGGCCGGGGTTGGGCGAGGACATCAACTTCGCGTATATCGAGGCCAACACCCTGTCCCGACATTGAGCCTGTTCCACGCCTGAGGTCGATGGCTGCCCGGGCGACAAGTCTTTATAAATATAAGAAAGGACTGAACCATGAATCTCTGGCCCAAGCGCCTGACCAGGCTGCTGTGTGTCACCGTGGCCCTGTGCGCAGTGCAGGTGCCCGTCAGCCTGGCCCAAGGCGAAACGCCCCCCGACCAATTGGTGGTGGGCATGAGCATGATCAACCTGCTGTCCCTGGACCCTGCCGCGGCGACGGGGCTGGAGGTCGCCGAGGTCAACGCCAACGTCTACGACATGCTCCTGGAGCAGGACGCGGCGCAGCCGGACACGCTGATTCCGGCCCTGGCGAAAACCTGGGACATCAGCCCCGACCGCATGCGGCTGACCTTCCAATTGCGCGACGACGTGCGTTTTCACTCCGGCGCGCCGCTCACCGCCCAAGACGTCGCCTGGTCGTTGCAGCGCGTTGTCACCCTCAACCGCGCCCTGGCTTCCACCTGGAAAGCCTACGGCTTCACCGCCGACAACGTCGTCAAACTGATGCGCGCCGAAGGGTCGCACACCTTTGTCATGGAGTTGCCACGCGTCACTGACCCGATGCTGGTGCTCAACACCCTGGCCACCTCTCCCAGTGCTTTCATCATCGATCGCTCGGTCGCCTTGCAACATCAGGTCGGCGACGACCAAGGCGCGGCGTGGCTGGCGACGCACACGGCCGGCTCCGGCGCGTTCAAGCTCGACATCTGGCGGGCCAACGACGTGATCCTGATGAGTCGCAATGACGACTATTGGCGCGGCGCGGCGAAGTTGCGCCGGGTGATCATGCGCAACATGACCGAGTCCCAGGCCCTGCGCCTGATGGTCGAGCGCGGTGACCTGGACGTCGCCCGCGGCATGGCCGCCACCGACATCAAGGCGTTGGGCAAGGTCGATGAAGTGCGCATCCAGAGCATCGCCCGCGGCACGCTGTACTACGTGGCGATGAGCATGCAGCAGCCGTTGTTCCAAGACATCCGCGTACGCCAGGCCATCCGCCTGCTGATCGATTACCAGGGCATCAACGATGTGGTCATGCCGCACTACGGCGTGATCAATCAGCGGCCTTTGCAGTTGGGGCTGCCGGCACGCCTGGACGATCCGGGTTATCGCCTGGACGTGGCCGAAGCCAAGCGCCTGTTGGCGGCGGCCGGGCATGCCGAAGGCTTCAAGGTGACTATCCGTTCGCTGACCGATCCGCCGTTCATCAACATCGCCACCAGCCTGCAAGCGACGCTGGCCCAGGCGGGGATCCAGGCGACGATCATCACCGGCACCGGCAACCAGATCTATGGCGCGATGCGCGACCGTCAGTTCGACATCCTCGTTGGGCGTGGCGGTGGCGGGGCGGAGCGGCATCCCCACTCGAGCCTGCGGGCCCTGGTGTACAACCCGGACAACCGCACCGAAGCCAAGCTGAGCAACTTCCAGGGCTGGCGCACCTCGTTCTTCGACCCGCAGCTCAATCAACTGATCGAGCAAGCCGAGCGCGAACGTGACCCCGAGCGCCAGCGCGAAATCTATGGGCAGATCCAGACCCTCTACGACCAACAGGCCGGGGCGATCATGCCGGTCTCACAGATGGTGGACGAAGTGGTGATCCACGCCGACGTGCGCAACTACATCGGCCACACCGCCGCCACCACGCGTCTTCGGGACGTCTACAAGCAGCGCTGAAATCGACGGCCACAGGGCCAAGGCAGGAATGAACATGTCGACTGCATCCTTTTCAATCTGGACCACCCGGGCCGCTTCGGCGACCCGGCGCGGCGGCTCGGTGGCGGTGACGCTGCTGGGGTTGCTGCTGCTGACCTTTTTCATCGGGCGAGTGATGCCCCTGGATCCGGTGCTGGCCATCGTCGGCCCGGACGCCGACGCCTCGGCCTACGCCCAGGTGTACAAAGAACTGGGCCTGGACAAGCCGTTGTGGACCCAGTTCGCGATCTACCTCGGCGACCTGCTGCACGGTGACTTCGGCATGGCCTTGCTGACCGGCAACCCGGTCATCACCGACATCGCCCGGGTCTTCCCGGCCACCTTGGAACTGGCGACCCTGGCCATCCTGTTCGGCGTGCTGGCGGGCTTGCCGCTGGGTGTCTATGCGGCGACCCACCAGGGCCGTGCCGGTGACCATGTCGCGCGGCTGATCACGCTGTTCGGTTACTCCACGCCGATTTTCTGGATCGGCATGATGGCCTTCCTGGTGTTCTACGCCTGGCTGGGTTGGGCTGGCGGCGTCGGGCGCATCGGTCTGGCCTATGACGGGCTGATCCCGAAACACACCGGATTGTTGTTGATCGATACCGCCTGGTCCGGCGACTGGGAGGCCTTTCGCAGCGCCCTGCGGCACATCCTGCTGCCGGCGGTGATCCTCAGTTTCAATTCGGTCGCCTACATCAGCCGCATGACTCGCAGCTTCATGCTCGAGCAACTGTCCCAGGAGTACATCATCACCGCCCGGGTCAAGGGCTTGTCCCAGCGCCGCATCGTCTGGGGCCATGCCTTCGGCAACATTCGCGTGCAGTTGTTGACCATCGTCGCCCTGGCTTATGGCGGCCTGCTGGAAGGTGCGGTGCTGATCGAAACCGTGTTCGCCTGGCCGGGCTTCGGCCAGTACCTGACCAGCAGTTTGCTGCTCGGTGACATGAACGCGGTGATGGCCTGCGTGCTGCTGATCGGCCTCATCTTCGTGACGCTGAACCTGATCAGCGATGCGCTGTACAAGATCTTCGACCCGAGGACTCGCTAATGAACCTGCCCCTTGCTTCCAGCGCAGCCGGCAGTGCCGCGCTGCCCGCTTCGAGTACGGCAGCGCTGGTCGCCAGCACCGTGCGCCTGCTGCGATTTTTGCTGCGCAACCCGATGACCTTCGCCGGCCTGATCGTCGTCGCGACCCTGATGCTGGTCGCGGTCTTCGCGCCTTGGATCGCCGGCCACGATCCGCTGTTGCAGAACCTCGCCGGGGCCTTGCAGGCACCCAGCGGCGTGCACTGGTTCGGCACCGACGAATACGGTCGCGATGTCTTCGCCCGGCTGGTGTATGGCTCGCGCATCACCTTGTACATCGTCTTGCTCGTGACGGTGATCGTCGGCCCCATCGGCCTGTTGGTCGGCACGGTTTCCGGCTACTTCGGCGGTTGGGTCGACAGCCTGTTCATGCGCATCACCGACATCTTCATCTCGTTCCCCAGCCTGGTCCTGGCGCTGGCCTTCATCGCCGCTCTCGGCCCGGGATTGGAGCATGCGGTAATCGCCATCGCACTCACGGCCTGGCCGCCGATTGCCCGGCTCGCCCGCGCCGAAACACTGCCGCTGCGCAACGCTGACTTCGTCGTCGCGGTGCAGCTTCAGGGCGCGTCGAGCACCCGCATCATCCTGCGCCACATCATCCCGATGTGCCTGTCGTCGGTGATCATCCGCCTGACCATGAACATGGCGAGCATCATCCTCACCGCCGCCGCCCTGGGTTTTCTCGGCCTTGGCGCCCAGGCACCGCTGCCGGAGTGGGGCGCGATGATCTCCACCGGGCGGCGCTACATGCTCGAAAGCTGGTGGCTGGTGGCGGCGCCGGGTGCGGCGATCATGCTGGTCAGTCTGGCCTTCAATCTGTTGGGTGACGGCTTGCGCGACGTCCTCGACCCACGCAGCCAATCCTGAGGAACAGCCCATGACTGAGATAAAACTTGCGGTACAGGACTTGTGCGTGGAATTTCGCAACGCCGGCAAAACCTCGCAGGCGGTGCGTGATGTGTCGTTCACGTTGGGGCGGGAAAAGCTCGCCATCGTCGGCGAGTCCGGCTCGGGTAAATCCACCGTTGGCCGCAGCCTTCTACGCCTGCATCCGCCGACGGCGCGGGTCACCGCCAAGACCTTGCGCTTCGCCGATATCGACCTGCTGGCCGCCAGCGAAAAGCAGATCCAGGCGATTCGTGGCGCGCGCATGTCGATGATCATGCAAGACCCGAAATACTCGCTGAACCCGGTGGTGCGGGTTGGCGAACAGATCGCCGAGGCGTACCTGGCCCATCACAAGGTGCCCCATCGCGAAGCCCGCGAACGGGCCCTGGACATGCTCGCCAAGGTGCACATTCGCGATCCCCGGCGGGTCTACGACCTGTACCCCCACGAGGTCTCGGGCGGCATGGGCCAGCGGATCATGATCGCCATGATGGTGATCACCGATCCCCAGGTGATCATCGCCGACGAACCCACTTCGGCGCTGGACGTGTCGGTGCGCCGACAAGTGCTCAATGTGCTGGAGGAGTTGGTCAGCGAGCGTGACCTGGGGCTGATCTTCATCAGTCACGACCTGAACCTGGTGCGGAGTTTCTGCGACCGCGTGCTGGTGATGTACGCCGGTCGGGTGGTCGAGTCGATTGCTGCCGCCGACCTCGACCAAGCCACCCATCCCTACACCCAAGGCCTGTTGGCCGCGTTGCCGAGCCTGGACCATCCGCGTGCCACGCTGCCAGTGCTGCAGCGCGACCCACTCTGGTTGAACGCTTGAGGAGCCTGTCATGAGCATGATTGAAATCGCCGGCCTGAACCTCAGTTTTGGCACCGGCGCGGCATTGAACGCGGTACTGCACGACGTCGATTTGAGCGTGGGCGAAGGCGAGGCATTCGGCCTGGTGGGGGAGTCCGGTTCGGGCAAGACCACCGTGCTGCGCTGCCTGGCCGGGCAGTACCAGCATTGGAGTGGACAACTGCGGGTCGCCGGCCAGGCCGTGACGCGCAACCTGCCGTTGAACCACTACCGCACGGTGCAGATGGTGTTCCAGGACCCGTATGCCTCGTTGCATCCGCGCTACACCATCGACGCCGCGTTGCAGGAACCGCTGCGCATCCATGGCATCGATGGGCGTGGGCAGAAGGTCAGCGAGATCCTGCGCAAGGTTGGCTTGAACGACAGCTTTCGCTTCCGCTATCCGCACCAGTTGTCCGGAGGGCAGCGCCAACGGGTGGCGATTGCCCGAGCGCTGATCCTGCGGCCCCGGGTGCTGTTGCTGGACGAGCCGACCTCGGCGCTGGATGTCTCGGTGCAGGCGGAAATCCTCAACCTGCTGGCCGACTTGCGTCGCCAGGAAGGGTTGACTTACCTGATGGTCACCCACGATCTGGCGGTGGTGGCGCATTTGTGTGATCGGCTGGCGGTGATGCAGCAGGGCCGGGTGGTGGAGACGCTCGACAGCCATCTGCTGGCGAGCGATGGCGCCACCCATGCGTACACCCGTTTGCTGGTGCAAGCCAGTCGGGACATACAGCGAATACCTATCGCTGTTTGAGCTGACTCGTTCGTTGCACGTGTTTTAACCCGCAGAAGACGTTGAACCGCAGGTTTCAATGCCGCGCACGCGCTCGCCTGTGATTTGGCGTTCAACCCAACTAATAACTCAACTAACAAGAATAAAAAACATGAAAAAGACACTTGTCGCGCTGTCCCTCGCTTCCTTGTTCACTTCAGTCGTTGCCATGGCCGATACCGGCTATATCAACGTACGCCACCAGTATGCGGAACAAACCCGCATGCACGCCGACCGCGCCAAGTTTGGCATGCGGCTGGACAACGGCGTGGGGCTGGAAGGGGAACTCAAATACAAGACCGCCGGTGATCGCGAAGACGTTGCCTTCGACAACACCGTCGGCAGCGGCCATGAATTCACCGTCAACTACCAGCACAAGCTCAATGATCGCTGGACGCTCACGCCTTCGTTCGCCATGGAAAGCGACGAAGAATCCACCACCTACAAGATGGGCATGCGCCTGGGCTACAAGCTCACCAAGGAGCTGAGCATCGCCGGACGCTACCGCTACGACTCCTCCAAGCTCGACCGTGACAAGGTCGATCATGACGTTCCGGACAACGGCCAGGACGACCAGAAGATCCATCGCTACGACGTGTACATCAACTACGCGAACCAGGGGCCGTGGGCGTATGAATATCAACTGACGTACTTCGATGCCAACTACATCCGTTACAACGGCGGCACCGACGACTATGAGCAGAATGCCGTGGTCAAGTACAAGTGGGACAAACGCTGGGCGCCGTTCTTTGAAGTGGGTGATATCAAGGTCAACTCCGTCGACAGTGATCGTCAACTGCGTCTGCGGGTCGGTATTCAATACAACTTTTTCTAAGTTGTTGAAGCGCGGGATCAACCTGTGGGAGCGAGCTTGCTCGCGATAGCGGCGGATCAGTCAACATTGATGTGGCTGACACACCGCCATCGCGAGCAAGCTCGCTCCCACAGGGGCAGGGCTTACTCGTTGTAGAACGCCTGGCGCTGTTGCGTTTCACACAGGCGCATGCGGCTGTTGCTCAAATGCAGGTACATGGCCGCCCGCGCCGCATCGACATTGCCGCTGGCGATGGCGTCGAAGATCTGCTGGTGTTCGGCGTTGATCCCCTGCAGGTAAGCGCTGCGATCACTTTGCCCGGAGTAGGCGGAGTTCATGCGGGTACGGGGGATCAGCTTCGTGCCCAGGTGCTTCATGATATCGATCAGGTAGTAATTGCCGGCCGCCTTGGCGATTTTCAGATGGAACTGGAAATCGGCATTGATGGTGGTACCGGACTTTTCTGGCCCTTGCAGCAACGCCTCCAGCGCCTGGGCCAGTTCGGCCAGGGCTTCGGGGGTTGCGCGTTCGGCGGCCATGCCGGCGGCCTGGACTTCCAGGCTCAGGCGAAACTCCAACAGGTTGAGCACGTCCGACAACGTGGCAATCGTCGCCGGCCCCAAGGTGAAGCCCTCCGGCGCCGGCATGTCGAGGACAAAGGTGCCGACGCCATGGCGCGTCTCCACCAGCCCCGCCGCCTGCAAGCGCGACAGCGCTTCGCGCACCACTGAACGACTGACCCCCTCGGCCTCCATGATATGCACTTCGGTGGGAAGCTTTTCGCCACACTTGAGGGTGCCGTCGCGCATGCGCTGGGCAAAGCGGTCGACCAGTGTTTCGGCGAGGCGGCGTGGCTTGTTCAGTGGAGATAACGCTTGATCCGTCATCGGCTTGCTCTTGGGTGATCAGCGGGCATTATAGTGAGTTTTAGCGCAAGGTCGCGGCTATAATGCCGCGATCGTCTGGCTTTAATGGATAGGTGCAATGGACCGTGTCACACCCGATCGACGCCTGAGCATGACTCAACAACTGGTGGTCGACCTGACGCAGCAGATACTGGCCGGCGAACTGCCTGCGGGCAGCAAGTTACCCACCGAACAAGTCATCATCAAGGAACGCGGCGTCAGCCGGACGGTGGTCCGCGAGGCCATGTCGCGGCTCCAGGCCGAAGGGTTGGTGGAAACCCGTCACGGCATCGGTACCTTCGTGGTGGACACCGCCCGCCCGGGGGATTTCCAGGGCAGCAAACACGTCAAGGGCGGTGCCTACGATGCGCTCGCCGTGATCGAACTGCGCCTGAGCCTGGAAGTGGAAGCCGCCGGCATCGCCGCACAACGGGCCACACCGGAGCAGTTGCAGGCGATGCGTGAAGCGCTCGACGCGGCGAATGCTTTTGACTCAACGGCTGACGAAAGCGCCCGGGTCGATTTCGAATTTCATCTGCAGATCGCCCAGTGCACCGGCAACAGCTTTTTCATCGACGCCATGGCCCATGTGGGCAATACGTTGATCGCCGTGGTGCAACAGGCCGGACCGGCGGTGACGGATGAAAATCGGGCGTTGGTGGTGCGTGAGCGCGAGCAGATCTACGCGGCGTTGGCGCGGCATGATGCGCAAGCGGCGCGGGCGTCGATGCGGTTGCATTTGATCAATATGCAGCAGCGGGTTCGGGGTGTGGTGGAATTGACGGCGCTATAACCTCCACCGCAGAACATTGTGGGAGCGAGCTTGCTCGCGATAGCGGCGGATCAGTCAACATTGATGTGGCTGACACACCGCCATCGCGAGCAAGCTCGCTCCCACAGTTTTTGATCTCGGGTGTGTGCAAATACTGTATCCACCACCGCCCCCCTGTGGGAGCGAGCTTGCTCGCGATGACGGCGCTACAGCCCATGGCTGCTAGTTGCGCTTCCAGCACTCCGCAAACCGTGCACAAACCCCGTAGCGCTCATCCATCTGCGCCATCCTTTCCAAGTGATGACCTACCGCTTCGACCGTCACCCCATTCCCGATCCGGAAGTACTCCACCATCATCGCGATGTCCAGATCGATCTCGGCTTTCTCCGGCTTGGCATTGGCGGTTTTGGGCAACGCCCATTGTTCCAACTGCTCATCCTTCACCTGCCGCAGGCGCGTCTGGTATTCATCCTTGAAGCGTTCCAGCGAGCGCGCCTTGTTCTGCGCCATGTCATCGCCAAATGTCTTCAGGTTTTCCCGGTACAGCGTCCAGTAGTCAGGCGGCAGGTCGAAGCCGAGCTTGGCCTTGCGTTCGCTGATCAACGTGTCGAGTTTCTCTGGCGAGTAACTCTCGACTTTTTCCTTGGCCTGATCGGTTTTCACAGTGACGACCAGGCTTTTATCGATGACCCGGTTCATCAGCTCCAGGCGATGGGGCGTGTCCGGGTAGGTCTTGGGAAACAGCGCATTGCGACCGGCGCAGGCGGGAAAATCTTTTTTCAGGATCGAGATCGGTGTGCGCACGTCCTTGCCGTCGACCCGTTGCAGGCGTTGCAACTGAGTCAGGCAGAGGTTCTTCTCGGACTTGAAGGTCACCTCGTATTCGGCATTGGCCTCGGGGGTAAAGTTGAAACCCTTGCCGCACACGGCATAACCGCTGTTCATGTTGGTGCGCAGGTAAATCTGCTCACCGGGCTTGAACTTGACCTCCAGATAGCCCTTGGCATCCTTGGGCGCCGGAACGCTCATCCCCACCCGCCGCGCGGTATCGCTCAGCAGCAGATTGTTGAGAATGCCCGTGGTTTGCCCGTCGCAATGAGCTGCATCGAAATAATCCAGCGTGGCGTTACTGGTATTGGCGACGAACCGCAACTTGGCAGCGTCCGGTTCGGTGGCGTCGGGGTAACTGCCGTTGACGCTGCAACCGCCGAGCAATACGAACAACGCGGACAATGCTGACAGCGGGACAAGACGGCGAGGCAGGGCGAGCATGAGGCATCCTTGAAGGATCGATAAAGTGGGTGAATGCTACTGATGTGCCACTATTGCGTCCACCGCCGACCTCCTGTGGGAGCGAGCTTGCTCGCGATGACGCCGGCACAGTCAACATCACCGATCCAGATAGACCGCTTTCGCGAGCAAGTCCGCACAGGGGATTGCTCGCCAGTTGAAGCTCAGGGTTCCAATGCCGGCCCCTTCAACTCGATCTGGTTGCCGTCCGGGTCGAAGCAGTAGATCGACCAGCCCTTGCCCTCCGCGCCATAGCGCATCTGCGCCTTCTCAACGGTCAGGCCTGCCGAAGCCAAATGCGCGAGAAGGGCGGGTTCATCAAACGGCTCGATCCGCAGGCAGAGGTGATCGACATTGTGCCCCTGCTTTCCCGCTGCCGGCCCACCTTGGCGACCGAGGGGGCCGTCCACGGCAACCAGGTCAATCATCGAAACACCGGTGCCCAGATGAAGCATGCCTAGATCGTCCCGGCGCTTCTTCAGCTCGCAACCGAGCACCGATGTGTAGAAAGCGAGGCTGCGCTCAAGGTCCTTTACGCGCAGGACGATGTGGTCGATGCGTTGAATCGTGAAGTTCTTCATACGGGCCTCATGTGCTCAGTACCGCATTGTTTATTGCCACAGGAATTCCACACGCTATCGGGGCTTCTGATACCGTGCAAAAAACATGATCTGGAGAATGGCATAAGCATGAAGGCTCCACGAATTTTTATGATCCATGCAACCCCTTTGGCGATCGAGCCCATCACCGCTGCTTTTGCCCGGCATTGGCCGCAGGCACGGATCATCAATCTGCTTGAGGACTCGCTGCCCCAGGACCGGGTGGAAGAGGGCGAGTTGACCACGAGCATGAAAGCTCGCTTCCTTACGCTTTCCCAGTACGCCGTACAAAGCGCGGCGGATGCCATTCTGTTTACCTGCTCGGCGTTTGGCGATGCCATCGACCTGATTAAACCCGAGGTGGCCATTCCCGTGCTCAAGCCGAACGAAGCCATGATCGAGCAGGCACTGAGCCAGGCATCGCGCATTGCGGTGCTGGCCACGTTCGAACCCACCATTACCTCGATGATGCCCGAGTTCAAGCAAGCGGCAGAGCGCAGTGGTCGCGTGGTCGAAGTGGTGCCCTATTTCGTTCCGGGTGCATTGCAGGCGTTGAAAGACGGCAACCCGCAAGCCCACGATGCCGCCATCGTGGAAATGGCCGCCCGGGTCGAGGGCTGCGACCTGATATGTTTCGCCCAGTTTTCGATGACCAGCGCCGCCGGGCAAGCTCAGGCCCGCTCCGGTCTGCCAGTATTGACGACGCCCGACAGTGCGGTGCTGGCGCTGCACAAGTTGCTCTGAACGGATGATTTCGTTTCTTCCCAGGATGGATGATTGACCCAATGCCCAAGTTCAACGCTCACCTCGGTTTTCAATTCAATGAGGTGCCTTTTCTACAACGCATCGAAGCCGCCGCTGCTGCGGGTTTTCGCGCGGTGGAGTTCCCTTCGCCCTACGAATTCGATGCCAGTCTTCTGGCCGATCATCTGACTCAACACAACCTGCCGTTGATCCAGTTCGCCGCACCGGCTGGCGTGACCAAAGGCATCGCAGCCTTGCACGGCAAGGACGAGGAGTTTCGCAGCGGCTTGCTCCAGGCTGCTCGCTATGCGAAGGCGCTGGCGTGTTCGGATGTCCACATCATGTCGGGCGTTACGATTCAGGAAGACGCCGCGCTTATCTATGGGCGCAACCTGGAGTACGCCGTCAAATACCTTGAGGACCAGGGTTTGCGGCCGCTGATTGAAGTCATCTGTGTGCAGGAGATGCCGGACTATTACATGTCCGACTTCACCAAGGCGCAACAAGTGCTGGAGACTTTCCCGAGTGTCGGGCTGATCCTCGATCTTTACCACGCCCAACGGTTGACCGGGGATGCGGCGGATGTCCTGGCTCGCTTCTATGACCGAACCGTCCATGTGCAAATTGCCGACTGCCCGGGGCGTCATGAACCAGGGACGGGGAATATGGATTTTGCGGCTTTGTTCGCAGACTTGGAGCGGCGTGGCTACCAAGGGTGGATCGGCTGTGAGTACCGCCCCATCAGCTCTACCGTGGCAGGCCTTGATTGGATCAAGCAGTTCAACGCCTGACCCCCTGTGGGAGCGAGCTTGCTCGCGATAGCGGATTCACAGTCAACCAATCTGCTGGCTGTTACACCGCCATCGCGAGCAAGCTCGCTCCCACAAAAAACGATGAGGTCTGTGGGAAATCTGCAGCACGTCTATCCTAGGTAGTCTTGAACCAGGCGCGGAATCGGCAACCGATCACCCACGGACTTCCACACCATGAAAAAACAAGAACAAGACAACCTCATCCAAACCCTGAAAACCCGCTTCGAACAAAACCTCAACCATCACCCAGACATCCCTTGGGCCGACGTCCAGAGCCGGCTCGAAAACAACCCCAATGCCCTGGAGTCCCTCCAGGCCATGGAAGCCACCGGCGGCGAGCCAGACGTGATTGGCCAAGACAAAGAGACGGGCCTCGTCATTTTCTGCGATTGCGCCAAAGAAAGTCCGAGCGGGCGCCGGAGCCTTTGCTACGACCGCGCGGCCCTGGAGGCGCGCAAGGAGAACAAGCCCAAAGGCAGTGCCATCGAAATGGCCGAAAAGATGGGCATCGCCCTACTGACGGAAGACCAATACCGAGCCCTGCAAACCCTCGGTGAGTTCGACGCCAAGACGTCCAGCTGGTTGGCAACCCCTCCAGAGCTTCGCTCGCTCGATGGAGCGATTTTTGGCGATTATCGGTATGGCCGGGTGTTCATCTACCACAATGGCGTGCAGTCGTATTACGCGGCGCGAGGGTTTCGCGGGTTGCTGCGGGTTTGAGCCCTCAACATCACCGCTAACCCCGTGGTGAGGGAGCAAGCTCCCTCGCCACGGTGATAGCGTACGGTCGAAGGAAATGCGGCAGAAGCCCCTCACTCAAAAACCAAAACCTCACCCCCTTGGCCTCAACCATCTCGCTGAATTCCGGCAACCGCGCCACAAACGCCGTCTCGAACGCCAGGTAGCGATCCTGCGCCGGTACATAACGAACATCTGGCTTGATCCGCGGAATGTCCTTGGTCGACAGCTTCACCACCTCGTTACTGTCCTGATTCCAGAACCACGCCAGCGTCTGCGACCCAAACGTATTGGCGCGATAACTCCACACCCACCAATTCCCATGCCCCCGGGCAACATGAAGCTGCCCATGAAAGGTGCGCAACGTAATGACCTGCTTGGGCTGGGTGACGAGCAAACGCGTGTCCTGGCGCAGTTCACTGCCGAAACCGTCCAACAGCGCCTTCGTCGTAGCGCCGGTCACGAAGTTGAAGCGCCACGCCAACAGCACCGTCTCCTGATAACCCGAATGCTCAAGGTTCTGCCGCGCGCCTTCGCTGAACAGCAGAACCTCGTCACCCCCCAGGTAAGCCGTTGACGCCCTGAGTTTATAGCCCTCGGCAGGCATTGCTCGGGCGACGATGGCTTGGTGCGGAGGGTCTTGATTCCAGACCCAGCACTTCGGCCCGTTGTGTTGCATGAACAGCAAACGGCGAGGGCCGATGGGCAGGATCGTCAGTTCATCCGCATACTCGAAAATCACCTCGCTGCTGTCTGCCGTGATCCGCCAGATCCGCGTCAAATGCTCGGGTTCGTAGATGCGTTGACGTTCGAATATCTCCGAGCCCACCACCACGCTGGGCTGTTCAAACTCCGGCCACTGCACCCCGGCAGGCCCGAACGCCGCGATCGCATCGCCTTGACGAATTTCGTATTGGTAGCGCTCGTCCGCACTGTAATCGCCGCGTATGACCCGACGTTTCCACAGGCTGCGCCGGGCATCGGCATCGACGAGCTGAAGGTCCGCGCCGTCCACGCCATCGGCCCGGTGTTCGAGCATGTCCTGCTCGGCGGGCGGCCATTGGTTGTAATCGATCAGAAAGCACAACCACTGGTCTTCGTCCTGCTCGGTGATGGCGGCCCAACCGTTGCGGTAGTTGTATTCATGCACATAGGTGGCGCCGGGATAGTCATGGACTTCCTGCAGCCACTTCACCTTGCTGCGCTTGGGTTTGGCCGGTTTTCGCTCGACGGCGGCAGGCTTGGGCGGCTCGATCAAACTCGCCGTGAACCTCGGCTCGCCGCGCTGGCCCTGCCAGTACCGGGCAAAGGCCTCGCGCTGAGCGACCGGAACAATCACCGGCCGATAATCATCGCCACCGGCGTCCAGGTTCCACAAGTCATAACCTTGACCCGCCAACAGCGGCACCAGCGCCTCGAAACAGACCTCGGGCATCTCGTTGGACAGCTCATCCAACAGCGCCTCGAACCCCGGGCCGGCAAACACACCGATGTCGGGATAGTAATGCTGCAACAGCCCGAGCAAGTCGCTGCCCGGTGTTTTCCAATCGATATGAACCAACGGATCGAATTGCGATTGCATCACGCCTGTCTTCCTTGTGGTTTCTCTGCGCGCCATCTTAGCCGCACACCGCCGACCTTGAGCAATCCAATAAACCTGTGGCGAGGGAGCTTGCTCCCGCTGGGCTGCGCAGCAGCCCCAAATCGATGGGCACAGTCCACTGTGGGAGCGAGCTTGCTCGCGATAGGGGCAGGTCAGGCACATCGATGGCGGCTGGTATACCGCTATCGCGAGCAAGCTCGCTCCCACAGGTATTCTCGGCACCTTCAAGTCTTCGCCAGAGCTGCCGCTATCGGTATAACGATTTTTACCGATCCATCGATTGGCTTTGCAATACCGTTGCTTTCCGGCAATTAATTGGCAAACGCACGATAAGAGAACGTAGCGAATGGACGACGGACGATACGAAAGGCGGACGGCTATGGAGGCAAGCGCGGCGGCGTGGTCCGAGCCGCATATCCTGCTGATCGACGACGTCCCGGAGGATATTCGCGCAACGCTCGTCCTGCTCAAGGC
Source organism: Pseudomonas sp. Van50 (assembly GCF_055390755.1). Classification (NCBI taxonomy): domain Bacteria; kingdom Pseudomonadati; phylum Pseudomonadota; class Gammaproteobacteria; order Pseudomonadales; family Pseudomonadaceae; genus Pseudomonas; species Pseudomonas sp. Van50. The sequence goes on from NZ_AP024343.1 coordinate 1,227,003, forward strand.
GCAACCCTGGCGCATTTCCCTGGCCAGCGATGCCCACCAGGGTTATCAGCGGGCCCTGGCCTTGCGCCCGGACCTGATTGTGCTGGACGTGCACATGCCGCACATGAACGGTTTCAGTCTGTGCAGGCTGTTGCGCGAGGCGCCGGCGACCCGGCACACGCCAATTCTGTTCCTGTCGTCGGCCAACAGCTCAATCGAGCGTCTGGAAGGGCTGACCGTCGGCGGGGTGGATTACATCCCCAAATCCTGCGCGCCCGAGGAAGTGCTGGCACGTATCAAGATCCACCTGCAATTGACCTGGCGCGCGCCGCCCACCGCTCAAGCCTGCCCGGCCGACCCGGAGCCAGAGGGCGATGAGATCGTCCTGCGCGCTGCGATGCGATTGATCGAAGAACACCTCGATGACATGCCTTCCCTGGTCCAGCTGGCGCAGAAAGTCGGCACTCACGAGAAGCGCCTCTCGCGGATCTTTCGCGAGCACCTGGGGCTGACGGTGTTCGCCTACATTCGCGACGCCCGATTGCGGCGCGGCCAGGATTTGCTCTCCGAAAGCGCCATGAGCGTGCAGGACGTTGCCGAACTGGTGGGTTTTCGCAACGCCTGCAATTTCACCACCGCCTTCCGCCAGCGAATCGGCATGACGCCCAGCCAGTTTCGCCAGCAAGCCCTGGGCATCACCGAAACCGAGTCGGCCGGGCGTGCCTGATGCGCCTCCTACAGTTGTTATTGCTGGCGACAGCGTTGTTATCCACAGGCTTGCTGCACGCCACGCCTGTGGATATCTGCCGGGCGGACCACTTGGACCTGATGCCCGCAATACAGATTTTCGAAGACACCCAAGCCAGCTTGAGCCTGGAAGACGTCGCCCGACTGCCCGAAACGCGTTTCAACGCCGCAACCCCTGGCTGGCCGACCCAAGGCTATAGCCGCTCCGCCTTCTGGTTGACAGTGCAGCTCACCAACTCAAGCGCTGTGTCGTGTTCGCGCCTGCTGGTGATCGGGGCGCCGCGCCTGGAAGACATCCGTGTGTACCAGTCGGGACATGACGCCCACGCCGGAGCCGCCTATCCCTTGGCCGAATGGCCCCAACCGGCGGCGCGTCAGCCGGCGTTCCCGGTCTCGCTGGCGGCGGGGGAGCGCGTCACGGTGTTCGTCCGCGTGACCAGCAACTTCCAAATGTTGCTGGAGCCGGAGCTGTGGTCCGAGCCGGCGCTGCTGCGCAGTCAGCAACAGACCTACTTGAGCGACGGACTCACCCTCGGCATTGTCCTGCTGGTCGTGCCATTCGGCTTCATCGTCGGCTGGATCCTGCGCTCCCGGTTGCTGAGCGTGAATGCGGGCGCGGTCCTGAGCTACATCCTGCTGACCTGCATCCTCAACGGCTACCTGATTTACTGGCCCACCGCGCTGGGCTGGACCCGGGAGTTGCTGACCTGCGCCAGCGCCCTCTCGTTCGTCCTGTTCCTCGCCTACTTCCGCGTGCTGTTGCAAGTGTCCGTCCTGCCCAAAGTCATTGGCTGGAGCTATTGGCTGCCGCTGTCGGGGTGTGTGCTCGGGCGACTCTGGTGGCTAAAAGTCGATCCGGTCCAGGGCGCGCAGATCGTCCAGATATCCCTCCTGAGTTTCTACGGGGTGCTGCTCGTCACGCTGTTCATGGCCTGGCGCAGACGGCTGAGCTACAGCTGGCTGGCCTGGCTGGTGTCAGGGCTCTTGCTTGCACAATTGCTGATGCGGATGCTTTTCCCCCAGGAACAATTGCCCTGGCAGTCGCCCCAAAGCAAATACAGCTTATCGTCCACACTCCCGGGCGTGGCGTTGCTGGTGTGCACGTTGATCATGGAAGTGGCCCGCAGCCGCAACCGCGAAAAAAACGCCCTGGCCACCCTCGAACAACAACGCCAGGCTGAGCACGAACGCCTGGAAAGCACCGTGGCCCTGCGTACGTCGCAGTTGCGCGACTCCCTGGCGGCCCGCAGCGCGTTGATGGCGCGGATCAGCCACGACTTGCGCTCGCCGCTGGTGCGCATCATCGACTATGCGCGTCTGCTGCACGCCGGACCGAACCGCGACTATCAAGCCACGATCGAGCGCAACGCCCGCCAGCAACTGGAGCTGATCGACGAGATGCTCGAGTTTTCCCGTGGCGAGCTGGAGCAGATGCAACTGACCCTCGCGCCGGGCTACCTCTACGGCTTCCTCAAAGAGATCGCAGACGAAGCGGGCTTTCTCGCCGCACGCCAGGGCAACACCTTCGAAGCGGTGCTGGCGGATGACCTGCCGCCACTGGTGGAAGCCGACTTCAAGCGCCTTCGGCAGGTGCTCATGAACCTTTTGGCGAACGCGGCGAAATTCACCCGCAACGGCCAGATCCGCTTCGAAGTGAGCGCGGCTCCAGGGGCCACCGTCGACACCGTGGAGCTGCGTTTCAGCGTGACCGACACCGGCATCGGCATGGACCCGCAAGAGTTCGAACAACTGCTGCAACCGTTCCGCCGCGGTCGCAATGCCCAGCGCTACGAAGGCAGCGGGCTGGGCCTGTCCATCGTCACGCAACTGCTGGAACGCATGGACAGCCGCCTCGAACCCCAAGCCACCGGGCAGGGCAGCCACTTCAGTTTTCGCCTGCAACTGAAATACGCCGAGGAGCAGGACTTGGAAAACGGCCTCGTCGACAACAACGCGACGCCGCTCGACGGCCAGGGCAAACACGTTCTGCTGGTGGACGATGTCGAGCAGAACAGCGAATGGCTCTACGACTTGCTGGCCGGCTACGGTTTTGACGTGAGCATGGCGGCGAACGGCGAAGACGCCTTGGCCTGCCTGGCGCAGCAGCCAATCGACCTGCTGATCAGCGACCAGATGATGCCCGGCATGGACGGCTGGGAACTGCTGCGACAAGTGCGTGAACGCTGGCGCCATCTGCCGGTGATGCTCTATTCGGCGGTGCCGCCCCGCAGGCCGCAGGACTATCCAGAGGACCTGGCCTTCGACGCGGTCCTGCTCAAGCCTGCTGACAGCCGCGAATTGCTGGCGTGGGTGAAGGCTCTGGCCTGCCCGGACACCACGCGTCGCGCGTTGGTACGGGAGCACTAGGATGCCGGGTTTGGGTTACCGGTTGTTCCTGCTCGGCGGCCTCTCGATGTTGCCCTGGCCGTCGGTCCAGGCCGAACAAGTGGCGCCCAGCGCCCTCACGCTCGACGCCACCACCGTCACCGCTCGCCGTCGCGAGGAAGACCCGCAACACGTGCCGATCCCGATCAACGTCCTCTACGGCGAGCAACTGGACGAGGCCGGCCTGCACCGGCTGCAAGACATCCAACAGCGGGTGCCCGGCCTGGTGGTCTCCGGCCACGACGCCCGTTACGCCGGCTTCGGCCTGCGCGGCTTCGGCGCGACCGCCTACAACGATGGCCTGGAAGGCAGCGTCGGCACCTACGTCGATGGCGTTTACCAGGCGCGCCAGGGCATGGCCTTCACCGAGTTGATGGACATCGAGCGCATCGAAGTGCTGCGCGGGCCGCAAGGCACCTTGTTCGGCAAGAACACCACGGCGGGCGCGCTGAACATCATCACTCGCCAACCAACGTTTCAGCCCGAAGCCAACCTCGAAGCCAGCTACGGCGAGCGAGGCCTGCGGGAGTATCGCGGGACGGTTTCCGGGCCGTTGCAGGACGATGTGCTGGCCGGCCGACTCAATGTTTTCGACAGTTCCACCGATGGCGCCGTGGAGAACCTCGAAGACGGCGCCCGCCTCGGCGACGCCGACAGCCAAGGCCTGCGCGGCCAGTTGCTGTGGACGCCGACCGCCGACTTCAGCGCCCGCCTCATCGCCGACTATGCCGAGCAAAACGAAGCCGGCAACGTCCTGCTGGTCAATCACTACAGCCAGCAGACCCGCAAGCGCGCCCAGTTCCTCGGCTACCCATTGTCGGAGCCCGACCCTTACAAGCGCGAGGCACGCATCGATGCGCCGGGTCATCCGCAAACCTTGCAGAACGGTGTCTCACTGGAACTGAACTGGGACCTCGACGAGGCAATGCGCTTGACCAGCATCACCGCCTACCGCGACTGGGACTACCGCGCCACGCGCGACAGCGACAGCACCGCGCTGTCCGTGGCCCAGTCCGAAACCGAGCTGGGCCACCGGCAGTTCAGCCAGGAGTGGCGCTTGTCCGGCACGGCCGGTTCGTCCGTCGACTATGTGGCCGGGCTCTATTACCTGCGTCAACAACTCGACCGGGAGATCGACGCCGAATTCGGCAAGGACGCCGCGCCCTGGTTCGTCGGCGATCAATTGGAGCAACTGCAAAAGCTCTACGGCATCACGTTCACCGATCCGAAGCAGGTGCCGGCGATGCTGCTGGACGGCGCCCGGCAACGCTATGACGGCGAACAGAAGGGCGACAGCCGAGCCCTTTTCGGCCAGCTCTCCTGGCGCCCGATCGACCCGCTGGAGCTCACCGGCGGCCTGCGCTACAGCCAGGAGCGCAAGGACGGCTGGGTCTCCCGCGACGTTAGCAACCTCGCCCCGCTGACAGGTTTGCCGCCGGTGTTCCAGGCCGGTGGACAGTTGCTGCGCGACATCGCCCTCGGTGGTGCTTATTACCGCGAGGATTCGATAAAAGAAAACAACGTCTCCAGCCTCCTCAGCGCCAGCTACCGCTTCAGCGATGGAGTGATGGGCTACGTCAGTTGGTCGCGGGGCTACAAGGCCGGGGGCATCAACTTCGACGTGGTCGGCCCGTTCACCGCACCCACCTTCGAGCCGGAGCGGGCCACGTCCCTGGAGCTGGGCATGAAGACGCGTTTCTGGGATGAGCGCGCATTGCTCGACCTCGCCGTCTACCAGACCGACGTCGACAACTACCAGGCGCTCACCTACAGCCCGCCGACGTCCATGTTCGCGCCACCGCTGCGGGACAACCTGATCAACGTCGGCAAGGTCCGCCTGCGCGGCATCGAGCTGGATTCCGCCTGGCAACTCACCCCCCGACTCACCGGGCGCCTGGGCCTGGCCTGGAGCGACGCGCGCTACCGCAGCTTCCCCAACGCCCCGTGCCCGCCGGCCTCGGGCCAATGGACCTGTGATCTCAGCGGCGATCGGCTCTACAACGCGCCGGAATGGAACCTCAGCAGCGGCCTCGACCACACCCATCCGCTGCCCTACGGGCTGGAAGCCTTCAGCGGCATCGACTACAGCTTCCGCACCGGCTACTCCGGCACCCTCGAAGGCGGCGAAGGCAGCTATCAACCCAGCTACGGCCTGACCAATTTGCGCCTGGGACTGCGCAGCCAGGACCGCGCCTGGGAAGTGGAAGGCTGGGTGCGCAACGTCTTCGACCGCAACTACATCACCGCCGTCTATTCACTGCTCGGCGCCGGTGACTATGGTGTCATGACCGGCAGCGAACGAACCCTCGGCACCACCGTCAGGCTTCGCTATTGAGCGAAATAAACCGCGTCGGACAAAACGCCAGACGATTGCCGCCGGCCTTTTTCGACAGGTACATCGCCTTGTCCGCCTTGCTGATCAGCCCATCGACCTCCTGCCCATGCTCAGGAAAAAACGCCACGCCGATACTGGCGGCAATCTCCACCGTTTGCGCACCGATCACGATCGGCGCATTGGCCGCCGCCAGCATCCGCTTGAGCAACGGCTCGCTGTCCTCCACCGCCTGCAAACCCACCAGCCCCGCCACGAACTCATCGCCACCGAGCCGCGCCAACGTATCGCCTTCACGCAACGTCGCATTGATCCGCGCCGCGACAATCTGCAACACCCGATCCCCCCAGTCATGGCCATAACTGTCGTTCAGTGCCTTGAACCCATCCAGATCAATGAACGCAATGGCCACCTTGTGCTGGTGAGTCCGCGCCTTGCCCAGCGCCTGGCGCATCCGCTCGGCCAACAGCAAGCGATTGGGCAGTTGCGTGAGGGCGTCATAACGGGCATCGCGCTCCAGTAACTGAAGCCGTTGCTTCACCTGCGTCATGTCGCTGAGCAGCGCCACATAATGCTGCACGTTACCGTGACGGTCATGCACGGCACTGATGCTGATGCGCGACGTCATCTCCCGGCCATCCTTGTGATTGCTTTGAATTTCACCAGACCAATGCCCGTGGAAATCCAATGCGTTCTTCATCGGCGCATAAAACGCCGCGAGCCGACGCACCATGCGATGGGAGTTCAACTCCCGGCCCCTTACCTCCTCTTGGCCGTAACCGGTCAGGCGGGTGAACGCCTCGTTCACGGCGATGACCCGGCCGAATGGATCGACCAGGATGATGCCTTCGCGGGCATGGCTGAACACGGTGGCGGCCAGCTCTGGGCACACGGTGTTGAGGCGACGGTCCAGAGCGGCTTCGTCACGGGTGGCTGGCCATGTTTCGGAGTCGAAGCCTTGCTGCGCCAGATAGCCGGCCAGGGATGACAGCGCCCGGTGCAGGCGGGTCAGGGCATTCGTGGCGAGCCTGGAATTGAGGCAATAGCTCCGGATGAAGGTGTGTAGGTTCATGGGAGTACACGTTGCTCGGCTGCAGCGGTAGGGGGTGAGTGAAGAAGGCATTATCGAGGCGGGGATTGGCGGGGGAGTTTGCTGGAGCGGATGGGAGCTTTGCGCAAGAGGATGGAGTGGAAAGATTTTTTGCCTGGGATGTAGGAATGTCAGGCGGGGCTGTCAGTCGTTGGGCAGACGGGCCTCGCCAGCCGACGTCGCCTTGCGCCTTTGCCTACAACTACGCCAGAATCCGCCGGCTTGTTCGCCTTGGGCTGCATCGGTAGTTTGGGACCTGTCACTGCTCATCAGTGATCGGGTTTAGTCGCCCGTCGTTGCTAAGTCGCTCAAGCGTCCATCAGCCAGGTATCCCATACCTGCACTCGATGGTGGCTGTGCGCAGGGCGCCTCCGGGTGCGCCGATTTCTTAGCTCGTCGGTCGACTAACCTGCGTACAGCTGCCTCCCAATCGTTTAGTCGCGAGCGGGACGTAGCCCAATCCAAAGAGAGCTAAGGCTATGGTCAAAATTACACCGAATCCTCCAGTTACAGATACAGACGAACCCACATCACGTGCCCAATCGGCTCGCAACAAAAAGCTCGACGAAGCGGCCACTCGTGCCCTGGATTACTACCTGAAGCCCAAGCCTACGGGCGAAACATCTGACAAGTCCGACTCCATTTTACGGATTGACCCTGGGGTTGATTCTGAATGTTTGCTTGCGAATCTCAGTGAGAACCTGGCGTCGGCGAATGCCATGATCAACGATTTGGCGTTTGATCTGGATGGGTCCCGGCGGCATGTGGCGTTGGGGATTTTGCAGGTGATCGAGGTGAGTGAATTGTTGGCGAATCGGGCGTTGGATATTGTTGAGGTGAGGTAGCGACTCAGCTACAGCGGTATAAGAAAAAGGTCTTGTCTAACAAGACCTTTTTCAAAAAATGACCGCATTCGTCATTCAAGGCAGACGATTTGAATGATGCGGTTATCGCCATGAATGATTGTGTGAGTCCACTCTTCTATGGTCGTTATCTGCTGTGGTGACAGGTCGTAGACAAAGCAAAAATCTTCAGGCTTTGTCCAGCCCATAAGTGCGGCCAACGGGTCCATGTATACGTTTGGGACTTCCACGGTCTGTATTAGCTCTTCGGTAGTCTGGTCAAAAATTTCAACGACGGGCTTCATTTTTCTACTTTCCTTGTCGGATCGGCGGGTTTGGTTTGTTCGCCAGTCATCGGATCAAACTCGCCAAGGTGTTGACCCTGTTTTGTGTACAGCTCTACGGCACCGTGCTGTGAGTCCCATTCATAAATCCTGCCTTTACGATCCTTCCATCTTCGACGTTTAACGCCACCACCACGTACAAAGGTTTTGGAAGGAGCAATCGTAGCGTCTGGAAACGCAGGAAGCAGTGGTGGGGGCTTGTAGTACTTATGATCCCCCGGAACACTCAGCACCACATAAACCGGCCGAACCCCCGAATCCGCCGGAAACACCAGAATGAAATCCCTGTACTCCGGCGGATAGATCGGGTCGACGATGATGCTGTCGGCCACCGGCGTCGGCGGATAGATCCAGATGTTAGGCGCCTGTGGCGCCGCTTCCAGGGCAGGAATGCCGAGGGTGTCGGACGGGTCGGTGGCCGGGGTCCAGATCAGCTCGATGCCATCACCCAGGTCGGCGACGAATTGATCGGCCCGCGGGGTGAATTGGACAACGTCGACCATTTCCCAGTCGGAGTTCTGGCTGGTGTAGAAGCCATAGCCCTTGAGGCTGCCGTCGGCCTGCTGCTCGATGCTCAGGCGCATGCGGCTGCGGGCTTGCTTGAGATCGCGTAGCTGGTCTTCGCTGTAAAGCGCGCTGTCGCCCAGATTGGACGGCCAGAGTAGGGCGACGATGCCTGTCAGCAGGGCTGCGCCGACGGTACCGCCGGCAGCGGCAGCCGTAGAAGTTACCGAACCGCCCAGCGCGAGCCTGCCTAAGGTAACGGGTACCGTGCCAGCGCCGATCCGCTTGAGGGGGATCGTGCCGGATGGGTCGGCGCTCCTGCCCCCGAGCCACATGAGATCGCCGTACTGCTTGACCAGATCCGCCGGGACATAGCCGTTGGGGTTGCTGTAATCGATGATGCCATCGGGGAGCTTGCAGCTCTTGGCAAACACGCTTCCGGTCACGCTGGATAACGGCTTGCTATCCACCGTGGCCCAGCGCATTTGTTCGTAGGCTGCCTGGCGGGCAAGCATGGCTTCATGAGCCTGCTGCAGGGCGTCGCGCTCGGCCAGTTCGCTGGCGCTCATGTCCCGATAAGTGAGGTGATGCCCGTCACCGCCGGGCGGGTTGCGAACCTGGGGGATGTCTTTTTCGCGTGTCGCCACGTAGTGAGTCTCGTCCGCTAAATGCAGGACAGACGCTAACGCGGGAAGAGGGGGGGGATGTAGGAGGTTTCTTGAAGTGGTTGTTCCGGTTTCCTCAATGCAGGTAGGGCTGGCTGTTGAGGGGCGGAATAAGCTGAAGCGTCAGCGGGGGATGTCAGTCATTGGGCGGCAATCAGCATGCATCTGAGTGCTACCAAAAAAAGATAACACTCTCTAACCCGTTCGGCGCGTTGCCACTCCCAGCATTTTGTCCCCCTTGCTCTTTAGTGCCGTGGCTTCTCTCTACACGCGAAGCAGGAAAATTCGCTGCTCGACCGGGAGTCATTTAATATCTCGACCTCGTCCAATACGTGGTCTCGTCCATGCAGTCTCTCGAAAATGCGCTGCTTTCCTACGCCACACAGCACTTGCCATCACTTCCCCATACCTATACCTGGACGTTCGATACCGCTCTCGTCCACCATTCATTCAAATGGGAGATCGATGGCTCGAACTGGTACGAAAAAGCGCGCGCCCTGAAGCGACATGTCGCCCAGGAATGGACCTCGTCGCCCGAACAACGAATGGCCCTCGCAGACTACGCGGTGCGCGTGTGGGGCGGTATTGGGGGAAATAAGCTCGCAACGATGCAAGGCTACGTTCAGACCGTGTCACAGGGGCGGGTGCCGGACAAGCACAAGGGCATCGCCTCATGGTCGAAGGTGGCGGCATTCTCGAATCCAACCGAACACGCCATCTTCGATGCGCGGGTCGCATTTTCCCTGAACGTTCTACAGGTGCTTCACAGCGATGAGCAACGCTGGTGGTTTCCGCACTTGGCGGGTCGAAACACCCACCTCAACGCCTGTTGGCCCCGCTTGAAAATCCAGGCGCGTGAACAGCGCTGGATTCGAATTGCGACGACCGATGTCTACTCGACTTACATCGAGTTGCTGGTGAACGTCTCCCGAAAACTCAATGTCGAGATCGGTGACGTGGAGATGCTGCTCTTTTCGAAGGCGGAAGATTTTGCCGGGGCGTTCAACGAGGCCTATCCCCCGTCCTGACGACCAAAGCACCCCGGCACTTATCGAAAGGGGACGACAGGCAGTTCCCCCGTGGCGAGGGAGCTTGCTCCCGCTGGGCTGCGCAGCAGCCCCAAAACCTCCCAGCCCGGCAGACTCCGCTACGCCAGCACAACCCGGCCAAACCGGGCGTTGTCATCCTGCGGCGTAATCGCCAGCAACTGATCGAGGCGAATCTCTCGGCGACCTTCCGCAGTTTCCACATCAAGAAACTCCTCCCGTGTGGTGGCGGTGCGCGTGGTGATCGCACGGGCGGTCAGGCGTTGGCCGTCAGTCAGTTCGATGTCCAGCGTGTAGCCGTACAGGCAGGCAATCTCCAGGTAATCATGCAGGTCGCAGTTCAACGGTTGATAGGTTTTCATCTCATGCCTCGCTACAGGATTGGACAGTCGCGATGAGCCCGCCCGGCGCCGGGCGGGCTCGGTCGGGGTTATTTCAGGGCGACTTTCGGGAAGTCGACCGGCACGTCCAACGCGACGTTGATGTAGTTGGTGAACAGGTTCAAGGCGACGTGGGCGATGATCTCGACAATCTGCCCGTCGCCGAAACCGTTGTCACGCAGGCGTTGGACGTCGCTGTCATCCACCTGTGCTCGCTGTTCGACCACTTTCAGGGCGAACGCCAGGGCCGCCGCCGTCTTCGGGTCGCTGGATTCGCCGCGCTGGGCGGCGGCCATGTCCAGCGAGGACACGCCGGCTTTCTGGCCCAAGGTCGTGTGCGCGGCAAGGCAGTATTCGCAGCGGTTGCGGTTGGCAACGGCGACGGCGATCTGCTCGCCGAGCCGGGCACCCAGCGTGCCCTGGCCCAGGGCGCCGAAGGCCGCCCACATGCTTTGCAGCGCTGCCGGCGAATGGGCGACCGCCTTGAACATGTTCGGCGTTGCGCCAAAGGCCTGGTGGATCTCGGCCAGCATGGGTTGGCTGGCGGCGGGTGTCTGGTGTGGCTGAAGGTTGATACGTGCCATGGGTTTTATCTCCAGTGATGTGTCGGGGTTGAATGCAGGAACGGTGCGGTGGCTTTAGCGATTGATCTTGCCGGGCAGGGACAGGTCGCCCGACGCCACCTTGAACACGTCGGCGACGCACAGCAGCGGGTTGTGCACGCTGGCGTTCACGCGCAGGGCGGCGGTGACGCCGTCGAAAGCACCGGCCTCGACCGCGCCGATGTCGTCGAACGGCACCCGCACTTCCACGGTTTGCTGGGTGATGGTCGGCGTCCAACCCGGGCTGTCGATCAGGATCGGCAGCCCCGGCCAGGTCTTCGGCACACGGGGCTTGGCCCCTTCGGGAATGTCCACCACCTTCAGCGCATCTTTTCCACAGGCCGGGTCCGGCTGCAGCACCACCCAGTGGGAATGCCAAAGGTCACCGTCGTTATCCAGGCGCCCGTCGTGGTTCTCGTCGAACAGCGGGGTGTCGTCGAAATCCGGGTGAGAGGTGACGGCAAATGCCAGGATCCCGGACTTCGGCTCGAAGCCAATCGCCGAAGGGTCCAGGCTGGTAGGCCAGACGTAAGAGAACACGGCGCTGCCTGCCAGCTTGCCGCTGGCTGCGGGGCGTACCTTGCCGGCCTTGCCGGACACCGCCATGTGAAAAATCGCCACGTTGCCCTCGGTGGTGATCTTCGTATGCACGATATCGAACGGCGCCTGTACAGCCTTCGCCGGTTGACTGGCGATGCCGCCTTGATGCGCGGCCTCGTGTGCGCTGACGCTTGCGCTCAAGCCAAGCAACAGCGACGCGCAAAGGAGGGGAGAGCGATTGAGTTTCATGATGGGCCCTTCTGCCAAGTGAGGTAGTGCTGGCAGTGTAGGGCGATGGTCTGTACTATTTGGCTCTTAACGTACGCCTAACGTAGCTATTCGTTCAGAATGCAAACACTTCCGACCATCGATCGCCTCTCCGGCATCCTCGACCACTTCCGTGTGCAGGCGCAGCTGCATCACACCGGTGCCCTGTGCGGTGTGAATCGCTTCGATGCGCGGGAAGGGTTCGGCTACCTGCATGTGCTCCGCCGCGGCCAGTTGAAAGTCACTCACCCTGGTGAGCAAGGCCTGCCCTCGATGCGCTTCGAAGAGCCGTCGCTGCTGTTCTATCCCTGCCCGCTCACCCATCAATTCCACAACCCCCCAGCGGAAGGCGCCGACTTCACCTGTGCTCGACTTATGTTCGAGGGCGGTTCACGCAACCCCCTGGCTCGGGCGCTGCCGCCCTTGATTGCCTTGCCATTGGCCCAGGTACCGGGCCTGCACGCCGCGCTGGAACTGCTGTTCGCCGAGACTGACCACGTGCGCTGCGGCCAACGCATGCTCGCCGACCGACTGTTCGAAGTCGTGGTGCTGCAACTGTTGCGCTGGCTGCTCGACCACCAACAAGAAGCCGGCATCCGGCCAGGCCTGATCGCCGGGCTCTCCAACCCACGCCTGGCCCGCGCACTGGTCGCCATCCACGAAGACCCAGGCGCCGCCTGGACCCTGGAACGCATGGCCGAATGCGCCTGCCTGTCACGCACGGCATTCGCCACCACCTTCCGCGACGTGGTCGGACAAACCCCTGCCGACTACCTCACCCACTGGCGTATCGCCCTGGCCCAGAGCAGATTGCGCCAGGGCGAGTCGATCAAGAGCTTGACCGAAGCGCTTGGCTATACGACGCCGTCGGCACTGTCGCGGGCTTTCACGGCCAAGGTTGGGATGTCGCCTCGGGAGTGGTTGGCGCAGATAGCCACAGGTCAAAATGGCGGATCGGGGTTGTCGAAGTAGGTGGTGTCAGGCAGGGCCTTCAGACACCGGCAAGCACCGCTCGCCAGGCCACAGCTCCTTGGGCCTTTGTCTACAACTGCGCCAGATGCAGGTAATCATGCTGGTCGCAGTTCAACGGTTGGCAGGTCTTCCTCTCATGCCTCGCAACCTTGCAGCTTGAGGATGAAAAAGCCCTGCCTGGCGATGGCCGCGCCGATCTCGGGGTTGCCCGGCTCGACATGGCAGAAGCGGCAGTCGTTCAAGGTGATGTCCTGGTCTTCGATGCCTTGCTCGGCAAGGAAACGTCGCGCGCAGACTTGGGCGAATGCCTGGTCGTTACGGTCGATCAGCACATCGAAATGCAGGTAGCGCCCGTCTTGGGTGCGTACGTGGGTGTCATAGACTTTGATGGTCATGGTGTTCTCCCGGTGACAGCCAATGGAGCGAGCGGACAGGTTGGGGCGCCACCTGTCCGTCGCGAAGTCAGAGCGAATCAGAGCAGTTGTTTCAACATCGCCTGCAGTTGCTGGTTACGCGCCTCATCCAATGGAAAAACCGGCAGACGCGGATCGCCGACCTCCAGGCCAAGCGTTCGCAAACCGGCCTTGATGGTGGCGGGCAAACCGCCCTTGAGGATGAAATCCAGCAGCGGCAATTGACGATAGAACAACGCCCGGGCCAGGCTCAGGTCGTTGGCCAGTACGGCCGCATACAGGTCGAGGTTGAGCTGCGGGATCAGGTTCGGCGCAGCGGTGCACCAGCCTTTGGCGCCGGCGGCGAAGGCTTCCAGCGCCAGCGGGTTGCAACCGTTGTAGAACGGCACCTGGCCTTCGCTCAGCAACTGCAGCTTGTGCATGCGCTGAATGTCGCCAGTGCTTTCCTTGACCATGGTGACGTTATCCACCGAGTTGAAAATCCGCAGGATCAGCTCCACCGACATGTCGATGCCGCTGGTGGCGGGGTTGTTGTAGAGCATGATGGGCAGGTCGATGCTGGCGCCGATGGCCTGGTAGTGCGCGAGGATTTCCGCCTCGCTCAGTTTCCAGTACGAGGCCGGCAACACCATCACCACATCGGCGCCCTTCGCCTGGGCAAAGCGTGCGCGGCGTACCGCCTTGGCGGTGGTCAGGTCAGACACGCTGACCACGGTCGGTACCCGGCCGGCGACGCGGGCGATGCTGAACTCGCTGACCTGGTCCCACTCGGCGTCGCTCAGGTAGGCACCTTCACCGGTGCTGCCCAGGGGCGCGATGGCATGCACGCCGCTGTCGATCAGACGGTCGATGGACCGGCCCAGTGCGCCCAGGTCCAAGCCCTGGCCGTCGGTGGAGAAGGGCGTGATGGTGTAGCCGATGATGCCGTGGATGTTGGGGGTAGACATGGCTTCGCTCCTGGTGGGTTCAGTTCAGGCAATCGGCGTGTTGGCGCAGGTTCTGCCGGGCGTAGTAGTTGAAGGCGGCCGCGTGGCGCTTGGGGCGGGCGATCCAGTCGTGGGCTTCGCGGCCCAGGTGAGGCAGGATCGGTTTCACCTCGCCGGCGGCCATGGCCAGCAATTGCAACTTGGCGGCGCGTTCGATCAGTTGGGCGATGTTGCAGGCTTCTTCCACGGTGGCACCGGTGGACAACTGGCCGTGATGGGAAAGCAGGATCGCGCGCTTATCACCCAAGGCACCGGCGATCAATTCGCCTTCTTCGTTGCCCACCGGCACCCCCGGCCAGCCCTCCAGGAAGGCGCAGTCGTCGTACAGCGGGCAGAGGTCCATGTGGGAAATCTGCAGCGGCACTTCCAGCATCGACAGCGCGGCGATGTGGGTCGGGTGGGTGTGAATGATGCAATTCACATCCGGCCGGGCGCGGTAGACCCAAGTGTGAAAGCGGTTGGCCGGGTTGGGCATGCCATGGCCCTCCAGCACCTCGAGGTCTTCATTGACCAGCAACAGGTTACCGGCGGTGATTTCATCGAAGCCCAGGCCCAATTGCTGGGTGTAATAGGTGCCCGGTTGCGGCCCGCGCGCGGTAATCTGCCCCGCCAGCCCTGAGTCGTGGCCGTTCTCGAACAGGATGCGGCAGGTCAGGGCCAGCTTTTGTCGTACAGTCCACGTATTATCCGGCAGTGTTTTCTGCATCTGGTTAACAGCATGCTGGACCAACTGGTCCTTGGGCGTCGCCAGTGTCTTGCTCATATCCGTTCTCCTGATTCGTTCTTTGACCGTTCTTGATCCGCGTCATGGAAGCTGTGAAAGGAAGGTGCTAATGACACTAAATAGACTATATGACACAAAGTGTCATTTGCAATCGCAGATTGTCCGTTTCTCTGGAAATGTTGGTTACCTATGTCCATTCGCTTGAAATTGCTCAGGAAAAAACTCGGCATGACACTGGACGTCCTGGCCGAAAAAACCGGGATGACCAAGAGCTACCTGTCCAAGGTGGAACGGGGCTTGAGCACGCCCTCCATCGCCACGGCGCTCAAGCTCGCCAAGGCCTTGAGCGTGAAAGTCGAGGAGCTGTTCTCCGAAGAAACCGTCTCCCTCGACAGCTACAGCCTGGTGCGCAGCGAAGACCGCCAATCCCTCGCGGCGAGCAGCGGCAGCTCCGAATACGCGGTACTGGCCCACCAAGTATCCGAGCGCAGCCTGCTGCCCTTCATCCTCTACCCGGCCGCCGAATTCACCGCCCATCACGCGTTCAAGGAACACACCGGAGAGGAGTTCCTGTTCGTGCACGAGGGCCAGGTGGAAGTGGACTTCATGAACGAGCGTGTGCTGCTGAACCGTGGTGATGCGCTGCATTTCAATGCGCAGAAGCCCCATCGGCTGCGTTCGGTGGGGGATGTTCAGGCGCAGTTGCTGGTGGTGGTGCACAGCGATGAGTCGTCGGAAAAGGGCGAGGGCGCCTAGCGGCTCCAATCGCAGGTAACCAACGTGGCGAGGGAGCTTGCTCCCGCTGGGCTGCGCAGCAGCCCCCTTCCTATGAACGCCTCGCCACAAATCTTCCGACAGCCTCAACTGAACGGCATCGAGCATCTGCCCGGACCAGTTGAGTGACGTCTGTCAGTAAAGACCGACAGACACCAGCGACGACGGCCCGCCAAGCCACAGCGCCTTGCGCCTTTGCCTACAACTACGCCAGAATCCGCCGGCTTGTGCGCCTAGGGTTGCGTCGGTAGTTTTGGACCTGTCACTGATGGTCAGTGATCGGGTTTAGCAGCTCGCCGAGTTAAGTCGCACAACGCGTCATCAGACAGGAATCCCCATTCCTGCACTTGATGGTGGCTGTGCGCAGGGCGTCCTCGGACGCGCCGATTTCTTAACTCGTCGGTCTGCTAACCTGCGTACAGCTGCCTCCCAATTCGTTTAGCAGCGAGCGGGTCGTGGCCTCAACCAGAGAGTTAAGACCATGGTCAAAATTACACCGAACCCTCCAGTTACAGATGCAGACGTACCCACATCCCGTGCCCAGTCTGCCCGCAACAAAAAACTCGACGACGCGGCCACTCGTGCGTTGGATTACTACCTGAAACCCAAGCCTAAGAGCGAAACGTCTGACAAGACCGACTCTATTTTTCGGATTGATCCGGGTGTGGATTCTGAGTGTTTGCTTGCGAATCTTAGTGAGAATTTGGCTTCGGCGAATGCCATGATCAGTGATTTGGCGTTCGATCTGGATGGTTCAAGGCGGCATGTGGCGTTGGGGATTTTGCAGGTGATTGAGCTGAGTGAGTTGTTGGCGAATCGGGCGTTGGATATTGTTGAGGTGAGATAGGGCGGCAGTATTACGTGCTGCCTAGATTGGAAAAAGGTCTTGCCTAGCAAGACCTTTTTTTGTGTCCGTGTGAGACTGGTGCCGGATTGGGACCCACGATAAAGCTGGGTCGAGAGGCAATTCATGGGGAGTACAATTCGAACATTTAGGGTTGAGATAACCTATTTTTCGTCCCTTTTCCGTTTCATGAATATGGGGAACTGATACCCTTTCCCTTTTAATCTATCAGGAACTTTTTGTTTTACTAATAGCCTCAAGGGTAAGAGGTTTTGCTAAAGAACGCGCGGTAGGCGATTGGGCATTTAGGGTTAATAGCATTCTCATCTATTTGATAAATCTGAAATTTATTATCGACTAAGAGCTTTATTGAGATGCAATGTAGGAGAATTTCCTCAAGCATGAATAGCATATTGTTTATATATGTATCCATCTCATCTATTATTGCACATTCCCTCTTAATTGGGATCCTGTCGGTTAGGTCGTAACACCATGTGGGAAGAGTGAATTTATTTCCTGGTAGTAGCTTGAAGTTGTTCAGCTTTATGCTTAGGCCTGGTCGCGAGTGTTCTATTGCATTCCGGCATTCGGAGAGCGTCCTTATCCACCCAAGATCCGATTTTAAGGCTGTTGTCAAACTGGACAGTTCGGGGGCATTCGTTTCAAGCCACTTGATATGAGTGTTGAAATGAGTTTCGTTGGCACTTTTGATCGGAAGAGGTACGAACATTGAAATAAGCTTAAAGCATTGTGTAATGAAAAGTTTTCCGGTGCTGAGAAATGCTTTGGTGTTCAAGTCCAGATTTGATATTTGCGGTAAGGCCGGTATGCTTTTTCCATGCTTGTGCTGTTCTATAAGCGCATCGCAGCGAGTCGCGACATCATCGATCTGTTTTGTAATCTCATCCCGGTAATTGACACAATTGGCCAATAATAAATTTGTTTCCCATATTTTTGCTAAGATGGACTCTTTGTTGGGATTGTCCCAGAAGGTTAGATCAAGGATCTCCTGGCTTTGCAAAAATATTCTTGCGAATAGCTGCGAGGATGAGCCGTAGGCTGAGATTTTTTCATAAGTATTGCCGGTGTCTAAGTGCTGCCGCTCAGGGTCGATGCCGTCTGCAGTTAAAATGTAATAAGTACTATTTTCTTTAAAGAGAATAAGGCGCTTATCGTTAAGGTTGATTAGCTTTGTATTCGGGGAGTTATCTATCAAATCAGGGTCGCTGATTTTTATCGAGAATGAGTCGTCTCTGCTATGCATGGTTTTGATCTTCGATAGAGATTCAATCTTACCCTAACATAGGAGGAAAGGCGTTTGAAGCCATCTGATGGTTGAAGCACCTTCTGTGGCGAATCGCGATAGTCGTGATGGTATCGGAGTTGACCTGTCCCCTTCTGCGAGTAAGCCAACAGACTCGGCCAAAAGCAAGTTATTGATTATAAAGGATTTGGGGTGTGGCGTTGTGCCACTTGGTGAACTCCGCTAAGCTATGGTGTGCATATGGCTCTTCTTAAAAAACTTTGTTCAAGGAGGAATTTTGAAATTAATAAGTTTTTCTGCGGTAGGCGTACATAGTCATTTGGGTTTTAATATAAAGTTTAACGATGACGTGAATTTCATTGCTGGGCTAAATGGTTCTGGAAAAACGTCGGCGTTAAATATAATTTCTGCGCTTCTAGTTCCCTCGCTAGAAGATTTAGCTAAAATTAGCTTCGGAACAGCTGAGTTGTGCGTAAAGATCGATTCTATGATGCCGTTCTTTATCAGAGCTAGGCAGATTGATGAGTGGTTGGAGTTGCGGGTTTCCAGTTCTGATGCTCCAGGAGATCAAGTGCTCAGAGCAAATATTCAAGAGCTGACGCATTCTTCAGATAGATCTGCTACAAGTAAATTTTTATCAAATGATGTATTTAGATTTATATCGAAACTACCTTCGCCGATGTACTTAAGTCTAGATAGGCGTTTCATAAAAGAAGTAACACCATACGATAATTCACCTTTCACTCTGAGTAAATTTTTCCTTGAGAAAAATGCTGATGATGCTCAGGGGGCCGACGTAGGGATGAAAGAGGCGCTAGAATTAATTTCTAAAAAAAGCGCGGAAATTAAAGATCGACAAACTATTGAAGATCACAAGTTGCGTAATAAAATAATTCTAGATTCGTTTTTTATTGATGGTAATAACAGTTCGATGTCTTTGCCTGATAGTAAAAGTTTGAGGCAGCTAAAAGACAAGCAGCGCACAATTAAAAATGCATTAATAAATCTAGATGTGAAAAATGAAGAACTGTCGGCTATGTATGATAGATTTTTCGATAATTTAACGGGTATTTTAAATAGCGCGTTGACTGTGTTTGCCTTAAGCGATAACCCGTTTGCGTCCTCGCGGAGAAGTGCTTTGCCTAAGAGGAAGGATAGTGATTCTATTCCTTCAGAAACCAGCAAGGGAAAGACGCAATCTATATCTTTGGAGTCTTCAAAGGTTTTGGCAACGTGGTTTGCTAATAGTCACCAGATTGCTCGAATTGATAGGCTTATTAATTTGATTGGTGAGTACGAGAAGATTAAGTCTGAAATTTACGAGCCTCTACAAAAATTTGAAAGTTTAGTAAACTTATTTTTGAAGCAAACAAAAAAGAAAATAAGTGTAACAAATCGCGGTGAGGTCAGTATATTTATTTCTGATGTTGAAAGATCTCTTACTGTTCTTTCTTCTGGGGAGAGGCAGATCTTAATAATGCTTGCGCATTTGTCGTTGAATGCTCATCTTCCAAGAAGCGGAGTGTTTATCGTGGACGAGCCAGAGTTATCTCTGCATATCGCATGGCAAGATATGTTCGTAGAAGCTGTACAGGCTGCCGGACCCGATCTGCAAATAATTTTGGCGACTCACTCTCCAGCTATTATTGGCGGGAGAAAAAAATACTATATCCCTCTGAATGGAGGGATCTGATATGTCGTTGGATGAAGTTCCTTCATGGTCTGCTTCAGCAAGTGAAAGTATAGGGTTACTTTATCGGGGGTTGCAGCCCATTGAGGTGTATGTAGAGGATAGCAACTCAGAAGCATTTTACCTTGAGTTATTAAATAGGATGGTTGCAGGAGAGGATATGATAAAAAAAATCATTCCTCTCCATGGACGATCCCACGTTCTTAAGGTATGTGAGGAGTACATTGATCCCAATCCCGCGATTTTCCTAATTGACGGGGATTTAGACTTACTGTTGGGTGCGAGGAAAACGGGCTATAGAAACTTATTTCAATTGCGAAGTTACTGTATCGAAAATTACCTTTTTTGCAGTATTGCTGCCCGGGAACTTATTGCTGAGGGATCAGGTGTTATTCTTCGCGAGCAAGCTCTTTCGAGAGAGGAGTGGACAGATTTTTGCTCTTCTATTCTTAGTTCCCTAAAGGAATTGTTCGTTGTATTTGCCGCTGCTAGAGAAGTAAAGCCTGATTTGAAAACGGTATCCCATGGCCTTGCCTCCATTTTAACTCAGCGTGGTCGAGGTGAAAGTCCATTTGTTGATCTTGAGAAAATAGAAAATTTAAAATCTGACATCGCTGGAGAGTGTATTAAAGCGGTCGGTGAAGTGGCTTGGCGTTCAGAGTTGCAAATGGTGAATGATTATGCAAGTAATCTTCATCCTCTTGATGTGGTGTCCGGCAAGGATTTTCTTTTGCCTATGTTAAGCTTTTTAATTCGCGCCAAAGGTTGTGGTTCTATGAATACAGCGAGCCTGATGTTCAAGTTGGCAAAATACTGCTCGCTCGATCGTCTGGATGAGCTTAAAACCGCATTGGCTGAGGTCTTGGCTGGGAATGGTTTTATTTCCAAATAGCGACTAAATGGGGCAGATTTTATTTTCTGGATGAAAATAAATTTGTTCCCTTTCTTTGAAGGATCTTTAGTCAATTGCAACCGCAGGTAGTGCATACTCGGTATTCAATTAAATATAGCCCTTCATTGCAGATTTCACAGTTGGAAAAAGAGCGGCTGTTTTGCCCTGCGTTGGGTGAGTAATTACGCAGATGAAGGTCTAGGACGCCAGCGTTACAAATGTCATCATAGCTGTACATCGAATCACACTCAGCGCAACAAAATATAGATCGTTCCGCTTTGATTCCTAATTGAGTAGGATTCACAAGGCTTGATGAGCAGGAGATGCAGCAGAAATCTATGAAAATGTCTCTGATGATTTTGTGATGAAAGTCGAGCGTGCAAATTTTACGTGTCACGTTTTCATTTTCGAATTCATAAACTTCGTATGCATGCAAAAGTACTTGCCAGGACTCTTCGCCAAGCATTTTTTTTGCATCTGTGTTCAGGTGTTCGGCGAGAAATTTGCTTATGATTATAAAACAGTCTGCTAATAGATTGGCGATTTCCTCTTCGGTGGTGGGGCTGAAATAATGTTCAATCTCGTTGCGGTGTTTGTTGATGCGATCAAAAATTTTCCAGTCTACCGAGATGCCTAAGGAGCTAAGGCGGCTTTTTATAGTGGCTACGTCGATAGTCTTATTTCCTACTCCTTTCCAGGTGACAACACCGTTCGAGTTAAGTACAGGAATAACATTTTGCTTTATTAATGCGGCGCTAGAGTCTTCTCCTCCTAATAGTAGTAGTTTGTGCTTGAAGAGAAGTAAGATGCCTGCATAAATATTTCTAACGCTGGATGCTAAGCGATCATCGTGCATGTAGTCATCTAGTCCTATCTGTATAGATCGGATCGCGTTGTCGAAAAGGCTCAAAAGTCAGATCTCCATTGTATGCGTTATTTTTGTTTGTCGTTGTGGTGATAATAGACTTTTAACAAAAATAGGGGGGCGGATTTATTTACTATGGCTCTATGGCTGAGCTGGTCCGTCTCCTTTGCTACCTAGATTGGCCTGGCGTAAGCGCCCTGCGCTCGGTATGTCTAGGTAGATTATTAGTCTCCCCGTGCTATTCCTCGGCTAAGCAGCTTGGATACACGGGTTGCGGCGCACCATGCTAAGCGGCCAGAACCAACCAGCAGGCGTTTCAGCACACGGAGGCACTGGCCCAGCCGATACCGTGCAGCCCTAAGAACCCGACGCCTATCAGCCGCAGGCCGTGCATCAATCAAACACAACTTGGTAGTCGCCAACGCCACTTTTGCTCCGACCGCCACAGCGACAGCAAGGAAATACAGCCAACGCTGATTCTTGGCTTTGTCATGTTGGCTGACTAGCGCCGACAACTGCTTCAAGGAAGGCTTGGCACCGGCGAGCCAGGGAATGATGCATTCGCTGGCCAAGGCTACGGTGTGGCTGCTGATATTTTTGTCTACAAGTCCCGGCGGACCATCAGGATTGACCGAGCAATAACCACGGGGGACGTACTCACAGGTGCTGGAGAGCGGCGATGAGCGCGACATGCCATTGGAAAAGTGCTTCACGGGGCACAACCGTTGGTTGTATTCGTTGATCTCTGTGCGAATGGCGATCACGTCCTCATCGCTTAGGGTTCTTCTATTCGCGGCGTAGAACCCTTTGGAGTCGTCCGGTGCGTAATCCATGAAGTAGCTGGCTTCACCTTCCTTGATGTGAGTAAAGGTCCACTGTGAATCGCTGCTCCACTGGCACGACTTCAGGTTACCCAGGCCATTGGCCTTACAGTAATCATCGTAGCCCCTGATCTGGCCCAACAGGAACGCGCTGGCGTCCTGGATGCTCGCTGTCGCCTCCTTCAGCAATGCGGCGTCTTCATTGGCACCGTTGTCCGCCACGAAGAACACCGCTGCGACCAATGCCAGCGGAAACCAGAAGTGATCGTATAGCTGTCGGAAGCGTTCGGTGAGGTTGAGGTTGTCATAAATAAGGACCGTGACACCCCATCCGGTGAGGGCGCAAAGCATCAACAGGGGAATCAGCCCGACTTCGCTGCCCAGCTTTCCAACGCCATTGATGGTGTAGCGGATGGGCAGGTAATTGATGCTTGGGAAAAGGCCCAGGCAGTTCAACACACCGGGTAGGAACAAGAGCGCGAAGAAGATGAACACGCCTCGCTTCTTGCTCACGGTAAAGGCCGTTGCTGCCAGCAAGGGGATCAGCAGCAGTGACAGCATCATCAGATAGCCCAGCGTGATCACCATGGCTTCATCGGGCGACCAGTAAGTTCCGATGATTTGCCCGGCGTCGTTACGCCCGGCGAAGGTCGATGATACGACGCCAAGGCCTTCAAGGATCTGGTGTAGGTTGTAGGCAGCGCCGTGGAGAAACTTTACGTAAGGGTAGAAAAAATCCCCTATTGAAATTGACATCAATCTGAGTCCTTCAATTTTTTGCCATTCCGTGGTTACGTGGAGGAGAGCGGGAAAAACGGCCAGATTATGGGTGAGTTTATCCGAGGCGGCCCAGCGGATATCCGTTGGGCCGATGTCATTTTTGTGATGAAGCGCAAGCACGAGCACCGTCTACGGGCAGAGTACGCCCGGCTGCTTGAGCACAAGCAGCTGCATGTTCTGGATATTCCCGATGACTATCGCTTCATGGATCCTGAGCTGGTGGACATGCTTGAGCTGGCGGTGACGCCGTACCTGTGTATTTGAGCATTTAGGGCAATCTTCACGAGCCGCCTTTTCTTCAATGGCTAGGCGAAACGATCAGGCTCACAGGTAGCTCGCCTGCAATTTCCGTTAACTCCGTTTGCAATGCCACTGTGTTTTTAACAAGGCCGCGAGGGTCGTAAACGAAGAAAATGATTGCATGGCATTCGGGATGGGCCCGGTAGCGTGCGATATCCAGGATAAGCGCGTCTGCCAGCGATCTTACCGTCATGCCATCGCGCGTCATCTTGAGTTCAATAAAGAGCCCATGCTCAGGCAGGAAGAAGTCTGTGCGGGTGCCGCCTGCTGCCATGCTCGGGGACGGCTCTTCAGACTTTACGTTATCGAACTGCAATCTTAGCAACGCGTTGACCAGAAACTGGACGTCGTATTCATCGTCAAGCTGGATTCCCTTTCGGCCGCGCGGGCGGTGTTCCAAGTCTTTCGCAAAACGGTGAAAACGTAGCAGCATGCGCTCGATGATCTTGTCGGCTCGCTCTTGGGGGGCGGGGAGCACGGGCATATCAAAGGAGAAATGCTCTTGGAGTATCTGTTCCTCAAACCTGCGCTGCGCTTTTGGTGGCCCTTGGAAAATTGCGCAGGCTGCTAGCCCGATCAGAACCAACTCGATGGTCAAAAACAAAACAAGATAGCCTATGGAGACGGTCACTTTGTACTGGCCATCAAGCTTGTATTTGCTGCCTCCTCCCTGCCTGGGCTCGTCTCGTGGCACCAGTTTCAGGTTGAAAGTGACCATCACCCCGCCAATTCGATGTACGCCCTGTAAACCATGCAGCGAATCCAGGTCGATCTCCCCGCGGTTATACAGGTCGAGCAGAGCAAAGACCTCCCGGGTTGCCCGTTGATACTCTTCGCTATTGATCACCTCAAGCACTGCGGGATTGGTAACTCCAGAGTCCTCAAACCATGGGGCTATCCATGAGCAGTAAGTGAGGATGGGCATCAACGTCAGTATGATGAACCCGACCTTGGCGAACATGCGCCAGCGCCGGTTCTCCATCACTAACTCGCCCAGCGTGTCGTTTTCGCGACTTCTAAGAAAAAATGCAGAGATCCATTTCAGCAAAACGTATTTCTCCAAGATGTTCGGTTGCGCCAGGTCCCGCAGGTTTACTGGATATCTTTCAGGTAATCCCTAAGGGCTAGAAGCGGGCCCCGAAGCTCTTCTACCGTTCGGGAAGCGCCGAAGTCAGTCGCTAACCGCCCGAGTTCCCGTCCCAAAGCTGTATTGCTTCCCCCAATTGCCTCCAGCGCCAAGTCCAGGCAGTGCTGCACTTTCGCCTGGATAGTTTGGATGTCTTCTCTGCGCACCAACAACCCAAACACCTCCCGATCACACCCGCCCATCAACGGATCATCCCGCAAAATCGGGCTGTGACCCTCTGTCTCATAGGCCAGCTTCAGCGAGTAAAGAGCGACTGTTTCCAGCAGCAATTCCATGGGGTGAAGTCCTTTGTCAGCGGGTGAGGAGGGGCGGTGGAGCTGGGTCAGCAGGGTGTTGCAAGGCGGAGCATTGGTGGGGGTAGTGAGATCTTTGTGAGCGCTTCGCGCTCAAGCGGAAGCAAGCTCCCTCGCCACAGGGGTTGTGGTGTTCTTGTGGGTGTGGGCACGGTAGACACTTTTTTGCAGACGAAAAAAAAGACCTTGAATTTCAAGGTCTTTCTTTAAGATGGTGCCCCGAGGGAGACTCGAACTCCCACTCCTTTCGAAAACGGATTTTGAATCCGCCGCGTCTACCAATTCCGCCATCAGGGCTCAATGGCGGCGAAGTATAGAGAGGTGCCTACCGTTGGTCAATCACGTTTCATGGTGAATTTTTGATATTTCCGCTAGACTTTCCGGCCCTGCTAGACGAACCCCATCATGCGTGTTGCTGACTTTACCTTCGAACTCCCGGATTCGCTGATCGCTCGCCACCCTCTGGCGGAGCGTCGCGCCAGTCGACTGTTGACCCTGGACGGGGTCAGCGGTGCCATGGCTCACCGTCAATTCACTGATTTGCTTGAGCATTTGCGCCCGGGCGATTTGATGGTGTTCAACAATACCAGGGTGATTCCGGCGCGGTTGTTTGGCCAGAAGGCCTCCGGCGGCAAGCTGGAGATTCTGGTGGAGCGGGTGCTGGACAGTCATCGTGTGCTGGCCCATGTGCGCTCCAGCAAGTCGCCCAAGCCGGGTTCGTCGATTTTGATCGACGGTGGCGGCGAGGCGGTGATGGTGGCGCGGCATGATGCGTTGTTCGAGCTGGAATTTGCCGAAGAGGTGTTGCCGCTGCTCGACCGTGTCGGGCACATGCCGTTGCCTCCTTATATAGATCGCCCGGACGAAGGTTCGGACCGCGAGCGTTATCAGACCGTGTACGCCGAGCGCCTGGGGGCGGTGGCGGCGCCGACGGCGGGGTTGCATTTCGATCAGCCGTTGCTGGAAGCAATTGCCGCCAAGGGCGTGGAGACCGCGTTCGTGACGCTGCACGTGGGCGCTGGCACGTTCCAGCCGGTGCGGGTCGAGCGTATCGAAGACCACCACATGCACAACGAATGGCTGGAAGTGAGCCAGGATGTGGTCGATGCCGTGGCGGCCTGTCGCGCTCGCGGTGGGCGGGTGGTGGCGGTGGGGACCACCAGCGTGCGGTCCCTGGAAAGCGCTGCCCGCGATGGCGTGCTCAAGCCGTTCAGTGGCGACACCGACATCTTCATCTACCCGGGTCGGCCGTTCCATGTGGTCGATGCCCTGGTCACCAACTTTCATTTGCCCGAATCCACGCTGTTGATGCTGGTTTCGGCGTTCGCCGGTTATCCCGAAGCCATGGCCGCCTACAAGGCCGCCGTCGAGCATGGATACCGCTTTTTCAGCTACGGTGATGCGATGTTCATCACCCGTAACCCCGCGCCACGCGGACCCGAGGAAACAGTATGAGTCGCACCTGTCGCATGTCCTTCGAGCTGCTCGCCACCGATGGCAAGGCTCGTCGCGGTCGTCTGACCTTCCCCGCGGTACCGTGGAAACCCCGGCGTTCATGCCGGTGGGCACCTACGGCACGGTCAAGGGCATGCTGCCACGGGACATCGAGGCGATTGGCGCGGAGATCATCCTGGGCAATACCTTCCACCTGTGGCTGCGCCCGGGCATGGAAGTGATCAAGGCCCACGGCGACCTGCACGATTTCATGCAGTGGAAAGGCCCGATCCTGACCGACTCCGGCGGTTTCCAGGTGTTCAGCCTGGGCGCGATGCGCAAGATCAAGGAGGAGGGCGTGACCTTCGCTTCTCCGGTGGACGGTTCCAAGGTGTTCATGGGCCCGGAAGAGTCGATGCAGGTGCAGCGCGACCTGGGCTCGGACATCGTGATGATCTTCGACGAATGCACGCCGTACCCGGCCGATGAAGACGTGGCGCGGGTGTCCATGGAGCTGTCGTTGCGCTGGGCCCAGCGCTCGAAGAATGCCCATGGCGAAAACACCGCGGCGCTGTTCGGCATCGTCCAGGGCGGCATGCACCGCGACCTGCGCATGCGCTCGCTGGAAGGCCTGGACAAGATCGGCTTCGACGGCCTGGCGATTGGCGGCCTGTCGGTGGGCGAGCCCAAGCACGAGATGATCAAGGTGCTCGATTACCTGCCGGGCGAAATGCCCGCTGACAAACCTCGTTACCTTATGGGCGTTGGCAAACCGGAAGATCTGGTTGAGGGTGTGCGCCGCGGGGTGGACATGTTCGATTGCGTGATGCCAACCCGTAATGCCCGCAATGGGCATCTGTTCATCGACACGGGCGTGCTGAAGATCCGTAACGCGTTCCATCGCCATGATGATTCGCCGCTGGATCCGACGTGCGATTGCTATACCTGCCAGAACTTCTCCCGCGCTTATCTGCATCATTTGGACAAGTGCGGCGAAATGCTCGGCAGTATGCTCAATACCATCCACAATTTGCGCCATTATCAGGTGCTTATGGCTGGTTTGCGCGAGGCTATCCAACAGGGTACATTGGCCGCCTTTGTCGAGGCCTTCTATGCCAAGCGCGGGTTGCCTGTACCGCCTTTGGACTGAGTTTTCCGATCCCTAGATTCAATACTTGCAACTGGAGTGCTAAATGAGCTTTTTTATCTCTAATGCCATGGCTGACGCGGCTGCACCTGCTGCTGCCGGCCCTATGGGCGGTGGTTTCGAGTGGATTTTCCTGGTCGGCTTCCTGGTCATCTTCTACCTGATGATCTGGCGTCCACAGGCCAAGCGCGCCAAAGAGCAGAAGAACCTGCTGAGCAGCCTGCAAAAGGGCGATGAAGTGGTTACCACCGGCGGTATCGCTGGCAAGATCACCAAAGTGGCCGATGACTTCGTGGTACTGGAAGTGTCCGACACTGTTGAAATGAAGTTCCAGAAGGGCGCTATCGCGGCCACGTTGCCAAAAGGCACACTGAAAGCGATCTAAGTAACAACTTCTATTCAATCGACGGGGCGCGCAAGGCGCCCCGCGTCATAAGCGGGCGGCGTGATGCTGAACAAATACCCTCTGTGGAAATATGTACTGATCCTGGCGGTGCTGGCGGTCGGTCTGATTTATTCCGCTCCCAATCTATACCCGGATGACCCGGCCATTCAGGTCAGTGGCGCAAGCACTGCGCTGCAGGTCACCCAGGCCGATCTGGACCGTGCGAGCGCTGCGCTCAAGGCGTCCAATATCGAGGTCAAGGCTGCGTCCATCGCCGAAAACGGCAAGGGCGGCCTGCTGCGCCTGGTCAAGTCGGAAGACCAGTTGCCAGCCAAGGACGTGGTGCGCAAGGCGTTGGGCGACGATTACGTTGTAGCCCTGAACCTGGCCCAGACCACCCCGCAATGGCTGCGCAAGCTTGGCGCGCATCCGATGAAGCTGGGCCTGGACTTGTCCGGTGGTGTGCACTTCCTGCTGGAAGTGGACATGGAAAAAGCCCTCGACGCGCGGATGAAAGTCTACGAAGGCGACGTCAAGAGCCTGCTGCGTAAAGAGCGCCTGCGCTATCGCAGCCTGCCGCAACTCAACGGTGCCATTCAGCTGGGCTTCAGCGATGAAGATACCCGCGAGCAGGCCCGTGCGCTGATCCGCAAGAACTTCAACGATTTCGACATTGTGCCGGCCGACCTCAATGGTCAGGCGGTGCTGCGTCTGGCGATGACCCCGGCCAAGCTGGCGGAAATCCGCGAATACTCCATCAAGCAGAACTTGACCACGGTACGTAACCGCGTCAACGAACTGGGTGTGGCCGAGCCGATCGTGCAGCGCCAGGGCGCCAACCGCATCGTGGTTGAGCTGCCAGGCGTGCAAGACACCGCCGAAGCCAAGCGTATCCTTGGTAAAACAGCCAACCTGGAATTCCGCCTCGGTGCTGAACCAGGCGCTTCCAAGGCCACCACAGAGAGCTTCGAGTTCCGTGAAGGCGGTCGTCCGGCGGCGCAGATCGAGCGTGGCCTGATCATCACCGGTGACCAGGTGACCGACGCCCAGGCGGGCTTCGACGAGCAGGGTCGTCCACAGGTGAACATCCGTCTCGACGGCCACGGTGGCGAACTGATGAGCCGCGCCACGCGCAGCAACGTCGGTCGCAGCATGGCGGTGATCTTCATCGAGCAGAAGCCGACCACCACCTACACCAAGCAAGTGGTCGACGGTGTCGAGAAAGACGTCGCGGTGCAGACCTTCAAGGAAGAGAAGAAAATCATCAGCCTGGCGACCATTCAGTCGCCACTGGGCAGCCAGTTCCGCATCACCGGCCTGAACGGCCAGGGTGAATCCTCGGAACTGGCCCTGCTGCTGCGTGCCGGTGGCCTGGCCGCGCCGATGTACTTCGCTGAAGAACGCACCATCGGCCCGAGCCTGGGTGCCGACAACATCACCAAGGGTATCGATGCATCGCTGTGGGGCATGCTGTTCGTCTCGCTGTTCATCATCGCCATCTACCGTTTCTTCGGCATCATCGCCACCGTCGCGCTGGCGGTGAACATGGTGCTGCTGCTGGCCCTGATGTCGCTGCTGGGTGCTACGCTGACCCTGCCGGGTATCGCCGGTATCGTGTTGACCATGGGCATGGCGGTGGACGCCAACGTGCTGATCTTCTCGCGGATACGTGAAGAGATCGCCGCGGGCATGACGATCCAGCGGGCAATCAACGAAGGCTTCGGCCGGGCATTCACCGCGATTCTCGACTCCAACCTGACCACGTTGCTGGTCGGCGGGATTCTCTTTGCCATGGGCACCGGCCCGGTCAAAGGCTTCGCAGTGACCATGTCCCTCGGGATCTTTACCTCGATGTTCACAGCCATCATGGTGACCCGCGCAATGGTCAACCTGATCTTTGGCGGTCGTGACTTCAAGAAGTTGTGGATTTAAGGGGCTGCCATGTTACGTACAATCAACTTCATGGGCGTTCGCAACATTGCGTTCGGCGTCACATTGTTCCTTACCGTACTGGCGTTGTTCAGCTGGGCCACCAAGGGATTGAACTACGGCCTGGACTTCACCGGCGGTACGCTCATCGAGCTGACCTACGAGCGTCCGGCCGATGTCACCAAGGTGCGTGAGCAACTGGCGACCTCGGGCTACAGCGATGCCATCGTGCAGAGCTTCGGTGCGACCACCGACCTGCTGGTGCGCATGCCGGGTGAAGACCCGCAACTGGGCCACCAGGTAGCCGAAGCCTTGCAGAAGGCTGGAGGCGACAACCCGGCCCAGGTCAAGCGCGTCGAGTTCGTCGGCCCGCAAGTGGGTGAAGAACTGCGCGACCAGGGCGGCCTCGGCATGCTGTTGGCGCTGGGCGGCGTGATGCTCTACCTGGCTTTCCGCTTCCAGTGGAAGTTCGCGGTGGGTGCGATTGCCTCGCTGATCCACGACGTGATCGTGACCGTGGGTATCCTGTCGTTCTTCCAGATCACCTTCGACTTGACGGTGCTGGCGGCGGTGTTGGCGATCATCGGTTACTCCCTCAACGACACTATCGTGGTGTTCGACCGGGTGCGTGAAAACTTCCGTGTGCTGCGCAAGGCATCGTTGGTCGAGAACATCAACATCTCGACCACCCAGACGCTGCTGCGGACCATGGCGACATCGATCTCTACCTTGCTGGCGATTGCTGCTCTGCTGTTTTTTGGTGGCGACAACCTGTTCGGTTTCTCCATCGCGCTGTTCATCGGTGTAATGGCGGGTACCTACTCGTCGATCTATATCGCCAACGTGGTGCTGATCTGGCTGAACCTGAACTCCGAGGACCTGATTCCTCCTGCGGCCACCGAAACGGAAGTGGACGACCGCCCATAAGGCTCGTCGCTCCGCCCGTCACCGCTGAAAAGGCGCGAGTTGAACTCGCGCCTTTTTTTGTGCTCCAAGGCTGGGAGAAGCGCGGATTAATCCGCTTGTGATGGTCAGGAGGTTCAAGTGAACAAATCGATGCTGGTTGGTGCGGTATTGGGTGCTGTCGGTGTAACAGCCGGTGGCGCGGTCGCCACCTACAGCTTGGTAAAGAGTGGCCCTGAGTATGCGCAAGTACTGGCCGTGGAACCGGTCAAGACCCAAATCAAGACCCCGCGTGAAGTGTGCAAGGACGTCACCGTGACTCGGCAGAAGCCAGTCCAGGACCAGCACCAGATCGCCGGCACCGTGCTGGGCGCCGTAGCCGGTGGCCTGCTGGGTAACCAGATCGGCGGTGGCACCGGCAAGAAAATCGCCACTGTGGCGGGTGCGGCCGGTGGTGGTTATGCCGGTAACAAGATTCAGGAAGGCATGCAGGAGCGCGACACCTACACCACCACCCAGACGCGTTGCAACACGGTCAATGACATCAGCGACAAGGTGGTAGGCTACGACGTTCGCTACATGCTCGACGGCAAAGAAGGCAAAGTCCGCATGGATCGCGACCCGGGCAACCAGATCCCGGTGAGCAAGGAAGGCCAACTGATCCTGGGCCAGAACGAACCAGCCCAGTGATCCAACCGCTATGAAAAAAGCACCCTTCGGGGTGCTTTTTTTGTGCCCTGATTTCCTGGCTCACCGCCACCCCCTTGTGGGAGCGAGCTTGCTCGCGATAGCGGTGGGTCAGCTTGTATCAGTGTTGAATGTGCTGCAGCCATCGCGAGCAAGCTCGCTCCCACACTGGATCTTCAGTGGATATAAAACCTGTGCCAACCCAATCCCCCCTGGACTGACCCCAAAAGTCAGGTTGGTGTCCAGCTTTTTGGGGCAGTCCACCCTGTGGGAGCAAAGCTTGCTCGCGATAGCGGTGGGTCAGGTGGCCTCTCTGTTGAGTGTGCCACTGTATCGCGAGCAAGCTTTGCTCCCACAGTGGTTCGGGTGTGCAAAATCCAGGCATAAAAAAGCACCCCGAAAGGTGCTTTTTCTGTAGCTGTGTCGCTTAGCGTTTCAGCGAAGCCGGCAAATGCGGCTGGATAGCAGTGAGCACAGCCTTGAAGCATTTGGTGTTGCCGGCAACGATGTGGCCTTTTTCAAGGAAGTCGTGGCCGCCGGTGAAGTCGCTCACCAAACCACCCGCTTCCTGGATCAGCAGGGCACCCGCTGCCATGTCCCACTCGGACAGGCCCGACTCCCAGAATGCATCGAAACGACCGGCAGCCACATAAGCCAGGTCCAGGCTCGCGGCGCCAGCGCGGCGGATGCCGGCGGTCTGGCCGACCAGGGCGCGGAACATGCCCAGGTAGTTGTCCAGGTTGTCCATCTGGTCATCACGGAACGGGAAGCCGGTACCCAGCAGGGCGCCGTCCAGGCTGGTGCGGCCGCTGACGCGCAGGCGACGACCGTTCAGTTGGGCGCCACGGCCGCGGCTGGCGGTGAATTCTTCCTGGCGAACCGGGTCCAGCACGACAGCGTGTTCCAGGCGGCCACGGTATTTGCAGGCGATGCTGACAGCGAAATGAGGAATGCCGCGCAAGAAGTTGGTGGTGCCGTCCAGCGGATCGATGATCCACAGGTACTCTTCGCCTTCGATGCCAGTGCCGGCGTGCATGCCGGTCTCTTCACCGAGGATGGAGTGGTTCGGATAAGCCTTGCGCAGGGCGTCGACGATCTTTTGCTCGGCGGCGCGATCGACCTCGGACACGTAGTCCTTGGCGTCTTTTTCATCGACCTTGATGGTATCCAGGCGCTCGATGGAGCGGAAGATCAGTTCACTGGCGCTGCGGGCGGCGCGCAGCGCGATATTCAGCATGGGCTGCATGGATGTGTCACCTAAGGTTGTTAAAGAAAGCCGCGCATTCTATCAGAAAGTTTTCTCAGGAGAAGGTTGGTGTTCGCTTTCATAGCTTAACGGTAGGTGCTTCTGTAAGATTTGCTCCCTTTATCGTGTTCGAGAGCGCCCCCCTTGTTGCAGAACATTCGTGTCGTCCTGGTCAATACCAGCCATCCGGGTAACATCGGCGGAGCTGCGCGGGCCATGAAGAACATGGGCCTGTCGCGCCTGGTGCTGGTCGAGCCGCGCTTGTTTCCTCATCACGAAGCCGACGCCCGTGCTTCTGGTGCCGGTGACATCCTGGCCAACGCGCAAGTCGTCGCCACCCTCGAAGATGCCCTGGTGGGTTGCAACCTGGTGCTTGGTACCAGCGCCCGCGACCGGCGTATTCCCTGGCCGCTGCTCGATCCCCGGGAATGCGGCACCAAAGTGGTCGAGGAGGCCGCGCAAGGCTTTGAAATCGCCCTGGTGTTCGGCCGTGAAGACTCCGGCCTGACCAACGACGAGCTGCAGCGATGTCACTTTCACGTGCATATCCCTTCCGACCCCGAGTTCAGTTCCTTGAACCTGGGGGCGGCGGTGCAGGTGTTGAGTTATGAAGTGCGCATGGCTTGGCTGGCGGCCGAAGGCAAGCCCAGCAAAGTCGAAAAAACCGAGGTCACGTCGCCGCGCAGTGAGACACTGGCGACCATGGACGAGCTGGAACGATTCTATGAGCACCTGGAGCAGACCCTGGTGGACATCGAGTTCCTCGACCCGGAAAAGCCGCGGCACTTGATGGCGCGCCTGCGTCGGTTGTACGGACGAAGCTCGGTCAGCCGGGCGGAGATGAATATATTGCGCGGCATCCTCACGGAAACCCAGAAGGCGGCCCGTGGCGAGCTGATTAAGCGGAAGAAATAAAATGTTCGAACGTTTGCGTGAAGATATCCAAAGTGTTTTCCATCGTGACCCGGCGGCGCGCAATGCCTTTGAAGTGCTGACCTGCTACCCGGGGATGCACGCCATCTGGATCCATCGCCTGTCCGGCGCCTTGTGGAACATGGGCTGGAAGTGGCTGGCGCGGCTGGTCTCGAACTTCGGCCGCTGGCTGACCGGGATCGAGATCCACCCGGGCGCCAAGGTCGGTCGCCGGTTCTTCATCGACCACGGCATGGGCATCGTCATCGGTGAAACCGCCGAGATCGGCGACGACGTGACCTTGTACCAGGGTGTGACCCTCGGCGGCACCAGCTGGAACAAAGGCAAGCGTCACCCAACCCTGGAAGACGGCGTGGTGGTCGGTGCCGGTGCCAAGGTGCTCGGGCCGTTCACGGTGGGGGCGGGGGCGAAAGTCGGCTCCAACGCCGTGGTGACCAAGGCCGTGCCGCCGGGTGCGACCGTGGTGGGGATTCCGGGGCGGATCATCGTCAAGTCCGATGAGGAGCAGGATGCTCGCCGCAAGGCCATGGCCGAGAAGATCGGCTTCGACGCCTACGGTGTCGGCGAAGACATGCCCGACCCGGTCGCCCGGGCCATCAACCAGTTGCTCGATCACCTGCAGGCCGTCGACGGGCGCCTGGAGGGGATGTGCGGCGCCCTGAAGGACCTGGGCAGTAATTACTGTGCCAAGGACCTGCCTGAACTGCGCGAGGAAGACTTTGCGTGTGTGAAGGATAAGGATGAGAGCCAGGCTAGCTGAAACCCTGCTGGCCTCATCGCGAGCAAGCTCGCTCCCACAGGAGATCTGCGGTGTACACAAATTGTGCATCCACCAAAGCCCCTCCTGTGGGAGCGAGCTTGCTCGCGATAAACGACAACACGGTATCACTGGTCGCCGCCGACCAGCCTTTGCTATCATGCGCGCGCTCTTTCGCGGGTAAACCTGAGTAAAGCACTAGGTCTTATACTTGACTTAAATACTCGGGAATTGCATACTCGCCCCCATTCCGAACTCCGTGGTAATTGTCCATGCGACTGACTACAAAAGGCCGATACGCCGTGACCGCAATGCTCGATCTGGCATTGCATGCGCAGCACGGGCCGGTGTCCCTGGCCGATATCTCCGAGCGCCAGGGCATTTCCCTGTCTTACCTTGAGCAACTGTTCGCCAAGCTGCGCCGCAGTAACCTGGTCTCCAGCGTTCGCGGCCCTGGCGGTGGCTACCAGCTGTCGCGGGACATGCAAGGCATCCAGGTCGCCCAGGTGATCGATGCGGTGAACGAATCGGTCGATGCGACCAAATGCCAGGGCCTAGGCGACTGCCATGGCGGCGATACTTGCCTGACCCACCACTTGTGGTGCGACCTCAGCCTGCAGATTCACGAATTTCTAAGCGGTATCAGCTTGGCTGACCTTGTAACTCGCCGTGAGGTGCAAGAAGTAGCCCAGCGTCAGGACCAGCGCCGTTGCAACAGCAAGGCGCCGCACCTGGACAAGATTGAAGCGTCCGCCGTCGAATGACTGCCGCAGAGCACGCGGAACGCCAGCCAGCCTGATTTAGGAGAAAGTCCATGAAATTGCCGATTTACCTTGATTACTCTGCGACCACCCCGGTTGATCCGCGTGTTGCGCAAAAAATGAGTGAATGCCTGCTGGTCGACGGAAACTTCGGTAACCCGGCGTCCCGTTCCCACGTGTTTGGCTGGAAGGCCGAAGAGTCGGTCGAAAACGCCCGTCGCCAGGTCGCCGACCTGGTCAACGCCGACCCGCGTGAAATCGTCTGGACCTCCGGTGCCACCGAATCCGACAACCTGGCAATCAAGGGTGTCGCGCATTTCTACCACACCAAGGGCAAGCACCTGATCACCTCCAAGATCGAGCACAAGGCTGTCCTGGACACCATGCGCCAACTGGAGCGTGAAGGCTTCGAAGTCACCTACATCGAGCCCGGTGAAGACGGCATCATCACCCCGGCCATGGTCGAAGCCGCCCTGCGCGACGACACCATCCTGGTCTCGATCATGCACGTGAACAACGAAATCGGCACCGTCAACGACATCGCGGCCATCGGCGAACTGACCCGCTCCAAGGGCGTCCTGTTCCACGTCGACGGCGCGCAGTCCACTGGCAAGGTCGACATCGACCTGTCCAAGCTGAAAGTCGACCTGATGTCGTTCTCGGCCCACAAGACCTACGGCCCTAAAGGCATCGGCGCGCTGTACGTCAGCCGCAAGCCGCGTGTTCGCCTCGAAGCGACCATGCACGGCGGCGGTCACGAGCGTGGCATGCGTTCCGGTACCCTGGCGACCCACCAGATCGTCGGCATGGGCGAAGCCTTCCGCGTCGCCAAGGAAGACATGGCGGCCGAGAATGTACGCATCAAGGCCCTGAGCGACCGTTTCTTCAAGCAGGTCGAGCACCTCGAAGAACTCTACGTCAACGGCAGCCTGACCGCCCGCGTACCGCACAACCTGAACCTGAGCTTCAACTACGTTGAAGGCGAGTCGCTGATCATGGCGCTCAAGGATCTGGCCGTGTCGTCCGGTTCGGCGTGCACCTCGGCGTCCCTGGAGCC
The DNA here is from genome assembly GCF_055390755.1 of Pseudomonas sp. Van50. NCBI lineage: Bacteria > Pseudomonadati > Pseudomonadota > Gammaproteobacteria > Pseudomonadales > Pseudomonadaceae > Pseudomonas > Pseudomonas sp. Van50. The sequence goes on from NZ_AP024343.1 coordinate 1,262,730, forward strand.
TTCGTACGTACTGCGCGCCCTGGGCCGCAACGACGAACTGGCCCACAGCTCCATTCGCTTTACCTTCGGCCGTTTCACCACCGAAGAAGAAATCGATTACGCCGCGCAGAAAGTCTGCGAGGCCGTTACCAAGCTGCGCGCTCTGTCGCCGCTGTGGGACATGTACAAAGACGGCGTCGACATTTCGAAAATCGAGTGGGCGGCGCACTGAAGAAGTCGCCACCAGAGCGACTCACTGATGAGGATTGAAGCAAATGGCATATAGCGAAAAGGTCATCGACCACTACGAGAACCCGCGTAACGTCGGCAAGATGGACGCGCAGGATCCTGATGTCGGCACCGGCATGGTCGGCGCTCCGGCGTGCGGCGACGTCATGCGCCTGCAGATCAAGGTCAACGAGCAGGGCATCATCGAAGATGCCAAGTTCAAGACCTACGGCTGCGGTTCGGCCATCGCGTCCAGCTCCCTGGCCACCGAGTGGATGAAGGGCAAGACCCTTGATGAAGCCGAAACCATCAAGAACACCCAGCTGGCCGAAGAACTGGCCCTGCCGCCAGTGAAGATCCACTGCTCGGTACTCGCCGAAGACGCCATCAAGGCCGCCGTTCGCGATTACAAGCAGAAGAAAGGCTTGATCTGATCCGCGTACGGTAAGGAGTTTTCCATGGCTATCCAGATGACAGAAGCGGCAGCTAACCATATCCAGCGCTCACTTGCGGGGCGTGGCAAGGGTGAGGGTATCCGCCTGGGTGTACGCACCACGGGCTGTTCTGGTCTCGCCTATGTACTGGAATTCGTCGACGAAGTGGGCGAAGACGATCAGGTATTCGAAAGTCATGGTCAGAAAGTGATCATCGACCCGAAAAGCCTGACGTACCTGGACGGCACCGAACTGGATTTCGTCAAGGAAGGGTTGAACGAAGGCTTCAAGTTCAACAACCCCAACGTGCGCGGTGAATGTGGCTGCGGCGAAAGCTTCAACATCTGAGGCGGCTTGTGGGTACTCCTTGTCATTTTGCGTTGTTCCAGATGCAGCCTGCGTTCCAGCTGGATCTCGAGCAGTTGTCCGTGCGTTATCTTGAATTGGCCCGTGGCGTCCATCCCGACCGCTTTGCCGATGCCTCCGAGGCGGAGCAGCGGCGGGCGCTCGAGCAGTCGGCGAACCTCAACGAGGCTTACCAGACGCTCAAGCACCCGGCCAAGCGCGCGCGTTACCTGCTCGCCATCAGCGGCCATGAGTTGCCGCTGGAGGTCACGGTCCACGATCCCGAGTTTCTTTTGCAGCAGATGCAGTGGCGCGAAGAACTCGAGGACCTGCAGGACAGCGCCGACCTGGCCGGTGTCGCGGTATTCAAGCGGCGCTTGAAAGACGCCCAGCAAACACTGAACGAAAGCTTCGCAGCCTGCTGGAACGATGCCGCGCAACGCGAACAGGCCGAACGCCTGATGCGGCGCATGCAGTTCCTCGACAAGCTCACCTACGAAGTGCGCCAGCTAGAAGAGCGCCTCGACGATTAACCCAGTGCCGCTCCGGTCGCACGCCTGATTACAGATAAGTCCTGATTACGATGGCCCTACTGCAGATCGCCGAACCCGGCCAAAGTCCACAACCGCACCAGCGTCGCCTGGCTGTCGGGATCGACTTGGGTACTACCAATTCCCTGGTCGCTGCCTTGCGCAGCGGTCTTTCCGAGCCGCTGGCCGATGAGCAGGGGCAGGTGATCCTGCCGTCCGCCGTGCGTTATCACGCCGACCGCGTCGAAGTGGGCGAGTCCGCCAAGCTGGCCGCCGCCACCGACCCGCTGAACACCATTGTCTCGGTCAAGCGCTTGATGGGTCGTGGTCTGTCCGACGTCAAGCAATTGGGCGACCAACTGCCGTACCGCTTCGTCGGCGGCGAATCCCACATGCCGTTCATCGAAACCGTGCAGGGCCCGAAAAGCCCGGTCGAGGTTTCCGCCGACATCCTCAAGGTCCTGCGCCAGCGTGCCGAAGCGGCGTTGGGTGGTGAACTGGTGGGCGCGGTCATTACCGTCCCGGCCTATTTCGACGATGCCCAGCGCCAAGCCACCAAGGACGCCGCCAAGCTGGCCGGCCTGAACGTGCTGCGCCTGCTCAACGAGCCGACTGCCGCTGCCGTGGCGTATGGCCTGGACCAGCATGCCGAAGGCCTGGTCGCGATCTACGACCTGGGCGGCGGTACATTCGATATTTCGATCCTGCGCCTGACCGGCGGGGTTTTCGAAGTCCTGGCCACCGGTGGCGACAGCGCCCTGGGCGGCGATGACTTCGACCACGCCATCGCCGGCTGGATCATCGAGCAAGCCGGCTTGTCCGCCGACCTCGACCCGGGTGCGCAACGCCACCTGCTGCAAACCGCCTGCGCCGCCAAGGAAGCCTTGACCGACGCCGCCACCGTTGAAGTCGCTTATGGCGACTGGAAAGCCGCGCTGACCCGCGAAGCCTTCGATGCCCTGATCGAACCCATGGTTGCCCGCAGCCTCAAGGCCTGCCGCCGTGCCGTGCGCGATTCCGGTGTCGAGCTTGAAGATGTGAAAGCCGTGGTCATGGTTGGTGGTTCGACCCGCGTGCCTCGGGTTCGCGAAGCCGTTGCCGAGGCCTTTGGCCGCCAGCCGCTGACCGAAATCGACCCGGACCAGGTGGTCGCCATCGGCGCCGCGATCCAGGCCGATACCCTGGCCGGCAACAAGCGCGACGGCGGCGAACTGCTGTTGCTCGATGTGATTCCGTTGTCCCTGGGCTGGAAACCATGGGCGGCCTGATGGAGAAGGTGATTCCACGCAACACCACCATCCCGGTTGCCCGCGCCCAGGATTTCACCACCTATAAAGACGGCCAGTCGGCCATGATGGTCCACGTGCTGCAAGGCGAGCGTGAACTGATCAGCGACTGCCGTTCCCTGGCCCGCTTCGAGTTGCGCGGCATTCCGCCGATGGTGGCCGGTGCGGCGAAGATCCGCGTGACCTTCCAGGTCGATGCCGACGGTTTGCTCAACGTCTCCGCCCGCGAACTGGCTTCGGGCGTGGAAGCGAGCATCCAGGTCAAGCCGTCCTATGGCCTGACCGACGGCGAAATCGCCAAGATGCTCAAGGATTCCTTCCAGCACGCCAGCGACGACAAGGTGGCGCGTGTGCTGCGCGAGCAACAGGTCGACGCCCAGCGCCTGATCGAAGCCGTGCAAGGTGCCTTGGAAGCTGACGGCGATCGCTTGCTCGACGCTGAAGAGCGCATGGTCATCGAGCTGCAGATGCAGGAATTGTCCGAATTGATCAAAGGCACCGATGGTTATGCCATCGAGCAGCAGACCAAGCGTCTGTCGCAAGTCACCGATGCCTTTGCTGCCCGCCGCCTGGACTCGACGGTGAAAGCCGCCCTGGCGGGGCGCAACCTGAATGAAATCGAGGAATAACTGATGCCGCAGATCATTTTTCTGCCACACGCCGAGCATTGCCCGGACGGTATGGTGGTAGAGGCCGAAACCGGCAAGTCCCTGCTTGAAGTGGCCCATGACAACCACATCGAGATCGAGAGCGCCTGCGGCGGCGTTTGTGCCTGCACCACGTGCCATTGCATCATTCGCGAGGGTTTCGACTCGCTGAATGAGGCCGATGAGCTGGAAGAGGACTATCTTGATCGGGCCTGGGGCCTGGAGCCGACGTCGCGCCTGACCTGTCAGGCCAAGGTCGGCACCGAGGACCTGGTGGTCGAAATCCCGAAATATTCGCTTAACCATGCGGCCGAAGCGCCGCACTGATGGTGACACTGTCATGAGCTATGGTTGGAATGATGTTCAACGCATCGCAGAAGAACTGGCCGAAGCCAAGCCGGACGTGGATCCGCTGGCTGTGAATTTTGTCGATTTGCAGCGCTGGATCATGGAGCTACCCGATTTCGACAATACCTCTGGCCGTTGTGGCGAGAAGGTCTTGGAAGCGGTCCAGACGCTCTGGATCGAAGAAATCGACTGATCGACCTGGCAGGTTAGGCAATACCCCTGAACCCGCGTATAATTCGCGGGTTTAATTTTTCGCAAATTACCGTTTCTGGAGTTACACCATGGCTGTTCAACGTACTTTCTCCATCATCAAGCCTGACGCCGTTGCTAAAAACGTGATCGGCAAGATCGTTACCCGCTTCGAAGACGCTGGCCTGCGCGTTGTAGCTTCGAAAATGAAGCAACTGTCCAAAGCCGAAGCCGAAGGCTTCTACGCTGAGCACAGCGAGCGCGGTTTCTTCGGTGAGCTGGTTGCCTTCATGACTTCCGGTCCGGTTGTCGTTCAGGTGCTGGAAGGCGAAAACGCCATCGCTCGCAACCGTGAGCTGATGGGCGCCACCAACCCTAAAGAAGCTGCTGCCGGCACCATCCGTGCTGACTTCGCCGAGTCCATCGACGCCAACGCCGTCCACGGTTCGGACTCCGAAGCCGCTGCCGCTCGCGAAATCGCTTACTTTTTCTCCGCTACTGAAGTAACCACTCGCTAAGCCCAGGCTTTTGAGTGAAGGTGAATCCATGACTACATCGAACGGCAAAACCAACCTGTTGGGCCTGACCCAGCCGGAAATGGAGAAATTCTTCGACTCGATCGGGGAGAAGCGTTTCCGTGCCGGCCAGGTGATGAAATGGATTCACCACTTTGGCGTCGACGACTTCGACGCCATGACGAATGTCGGCAAGGCCCTGCGTGAAAAGCTCAAGGCTGTTGCCGAGATTCGCGGCCCCGAAGTGGTCAGCCAGGACATTTCCAGCGACGGCACCCGCAAGTGGGTGGTGCGCGTGGCGTCCGGCAGCTGCGTCGAGACCGTCTACATTCCCCAGGGCAAGCGCGGCACCTTGTGCGTTTCGTCCCAGGCAGGCTGTGCCCTGGATTGCAGTTTCTGCTCCACCGGCAAGCAAGGCTTCAATAGCAACCTCACCGCCGCCGAAGTGATCGGCCAGGTGTGGATTGCCAACAAATCCTTTGGCAGCGTCCCGGCGACCGTCGACCGTGCCATCACCAACGTGGTGATGATGGGCATGGGTGAGCCGCTGCTGAACTTCGACAACGTCGTTTCCGCCATGCACCTGATGATGGACGACCTGGGCTACGGCATCTCCAAGCGCCGCGTGACCCTGTCCACCTCTGGCGTGGTGCCGATGATCGATGAGCTGGCCAAGCACATCGACGTCTCCCTGGCGTTGTCGCTGCACGCACCCAATGACGCATTGCGTAACCAATTGGTGCCGATCAACAAGAAGTATCCGCTTAAGATGCTGCTCGAGTCGTGCCAGCGCTACATGTCGTCCCTGGGCGAAAAACGCGTGCTGACCATCGAGTACACGCTGCTCAAGGATGTGAACGACAAGGTCGAGCACGCGGTCGAGATGATCGAGCTGCTCAAGAACATCCCGTGCAAGATCAACCTGATCCCGTTCAACCCGTTCCCGCATTCCGGTTACGAGCGTCCGAGCAACAACGCGATTCGTCGCTTCCAGGATCAGCTTCACCACGCTGGCTTCAACGTCACCGTGCGCACCACCCGCGGCGAAGACATCGACGCCGCCTGTGGCCAATTGGTAGGACAGGTGCTGGATCGCACCCGTCGCAGCGAACGCTACATTGCCGTGCGTGAGTTGAACGCCGCGGACGATGCAGTGCAAAACGCTGCGAACAGTCACTAAGAGAGGAACTCTATGTCCCTGCGCTTCGCGCTCGTTTTGCTGTTGGCCGGCCTTTGTTCCGGTTGTGTCCTGTCGGGTGACTACAACCCGATGAAGACCAGCAAAGGGCGTGACGAGGCACGTGTGGCCTATGTGCAACTGGGCATCGGCTACCTGCAGCAGGGCATGACCGAACGGGCCAAGGTGCCGCTCAAGAAGGCCCTGGAGCTGGACGATTCCGACCCGGATGCCAACGCGGCTCTGGCCCTGGTATTCCAGGCCGAGATGGAGTCGGAACTGGCCGACCAGCATTTTCGCAAGGCGTTGGCCGGCCGGCCCCAGGATGCACGGATCCTGAACAACTACGGCAGCTTTCTTTTCGAGCAGAAACGCTACAAGGAAGCCTACGAGCGCTTCGAGCAGGCTGCCGCCGATACCCTTTACCCTGAGCGTTCGCGGGTTTTCGAGAACCTCGGCATGACGGCCGCGCAGTTGGGCCAGCGTGACCTGGCCCGCCAGCAGCTCGAAAAGGCGCTGCGGCTCAACCGCCAGCAACCGCGGGCGCTGCTGGAAATGGCTGAGTTGTCTTACGAAGACAGGCATTATGTGCCCGCCCGTGACTACTACGAGCGTTTTAGCCTGCTGAGCGAGCAAAATGCACGTAGTCTATTGCTCGGCGTTCGGCTGGCACATGTGTTTGAAGATCGCGACAAAGCTGCGAGTTACGGCTTGCAACTCAAAAGACTCTATCCCGGTACGCCGGAATATCAGCAATACCTGTCGGAGCAATGATGAAAGCGGCGCATCCCGAAGTTGTAGCAGCGACTCGCGTAAATCCCGGTGAGACCCTGCGTCAAGCCCGCGAAAGCAATGGTTGGTCGCTGGCCGAAGTGGCCCTCAAGCTCAATCTTACCGTGGCTTCCCTCGGCAATCTGGAAGCGGGCGCGTTCGACAAGCTGCCCGGGCACACCTTCGCCCGGGGCTACATCCGCGCCTATGCCAAGTTGCTCGGCATGGACCAGACCGTGCTGGTCCAGCAATTCGATCAATACACCGGTTCCGATGCCCAGGGCAGCAACGTGCACAGCCTGGGGCGCATCGAGGAACCGGTTCGCGTTTCCCATACCATTTTGCGAATTGTCAGCCTGTTGCTGCTGATCGCGGTGATCGGTGGCGGTTTTGTCTGGTGGCAGGACCAGGCGTCCTTGCGCAACAAGGAGCCCGTCGCCATGAACCCCGAGCACGTCGAGGTCGAGGGCGCTGACGGCACCACCCAGATCCATCCGCTGGACGAGCCGGAAGACCAGGCTGTCATCGAAGGCCAGACCGAAGGCGAAACCGCCCTGGCGTTGCCACAAAGCCAGGACGACGCCGATGCCCAGGCCGGTGCCGAGCCGGCTGTTCCAGCACCGACCACGCCGACTGCACCGGCTGCCCCGAACACCGGCAGCGCACCGATTGCCACGGCCCCGGCCGCGCCGAGTACGCCAGCACCGACCGCGGCTGCGCCTGCGACCCACGCCGCGCCTACCGCTCCAGTCGCCCCGGCAGCTCCAGCGGCCCCGACCCCGGCGCCAGTCGCGGGTGAAGGCCAGGTGCAGATCCAGTTTGTCGCCGACTGCTGGACGCAGATCACCGACGGCAACGGCAAGGTGCTGTTCAGTGGCCTCAAGCGCAAGGGCGACAGCACTGCCGTCAATGGCAAGCCGCCGTTTGCCGTACGCCTGGGTTATGCCCGTGGCGCACAGGTCAGCTATAACGGCCAGCCGGTCGACATCGCTCCGTTCACCAGTGGCGAGACCGCTCGCCTGAAGTTGGGTCAATAAGTCATGCACGGCGAATCTCCAATCAAGCGTCGCGAATCCCGAAAGATCTGGGTCGGTAACGTGCCCGTGGGCGGCGATGCGCCTATCGCTGTGCAGAGCATGACCAACAGCGACACCAATGACGTGGCCGCCACGGTCGCGCAGATCAACCGCCTGGAAGCCGCCGGTGTCGACATCGTGCGCGTTTCCGTGCCGGACATGGACGCCGCCGAGGCGTTCGGCAAGATCAAGCAACTGGTCAAGGTGCCTTTGGTCGCCGACATTCACTTCGACTACCGCATCGCCCTGCGCGTGGCCGAGTTGGGCGTCGATTGCCTGCGTATCAACCCGGGCAACATCGGTCGCGAAGACCGTGTACGTGCCGTGGTGGATGCGGCCCGCGACCGGGGCATCCCGATCCGTATCGGTGTGAACGCCGGTTCCCTGGAAAAAGACCTGCAAAAGAAATACGGCGAACCGACCCCAGCGGCGCTGGTGGAATCCGCCCTGCGCCATGTCGAGCACCTTGAGCGCCTGAACTTCCAGGACTTCAAGGTCAGCGTGAAGGCGTCCGACGTGTTCATGGCCGTCGAAGCCTACCGCCTGCTGGCCAAGGAAATCGTCCAGCCGCTGCACCTGGGCATCACCGAAGCCGGTGGGTTGCGTTCGGGCACGGTGAAATCCGCCGTCGGCCTCGGTATGCTGCTCGCCGAAGGGATTGGCGATACTATCCGCATCTCGTTGGCGGCTGACCCGGTCGAGGAAGTGAAAGTCGGCTACGACATTCTCAAGTCCCTGCACCTGCGTTCCCGTGGCATCAACTTCATCGCCTGCCCGAGCTGCTCGCGGCAGAACTTCGATGTGGTCAAGACCATGAACGAACTGGAAGGGCGCCTCGAAGACCTGCTGGTGCCACTGGATGTCGCGGTGATCGGTTGCGTGGTCAACGGGCCGGGCGAAGCCAAGGAGGCCCATATCGGCCTGACTGGCGGTACACCGAACCTGATTTACATCGACGGCAAGCCGTCGCAGAAACTGACGAATGACAATCTGGTGGATGAGCTGGAACGGCTGATTCGCCAGAAAGCGGCCGAAAAGGTCGAAGCCGACGCTGCAGTGATTGCGCGTGGTTGAGTCGAACGAATTTAAGGATTACCTGTGAGCAAGTCTCTGCAAGCCATTCGTGGCATGAACGACATCCTGCCCGAGCAGACGCCCCTGTGGCGCTATTTCGAGGGCACCGTGGCGCGCCTGCTGGATAACTACGGTTACCGGCAGATCCGCATGCCGATCGTCGAGTTCACCGAGCTGTTCAAGCGCTCCATCGGTGAAGTGACCGACATCGTCGAAAAAGAGATGTACACCTTCGACGACCGCAACGGCGATTCCCTGACCCTGCGCCCCGAAGGCACTGCGGCCTGCGTACGTGCGGTGCTCGAACATGGCATCACCGGCGGCGGCCAGGTGCAGAAGCTCTGGTACGTCGGCCCGATGTTCCGTCACGAGCGTCCGCAGAAAGGCCGTTATCGCCAGTTCCACCAGATTGGCCTGGAAGTGTTCAACCTCGAAGGTCCGGACATCGATGCCGAGCTGATCGTCATGACCTGGCGCCTGTGGGGCGAGCTGGGGCTGCGTGACGCGGTCAAGCTCGAGCTCAACAGTCTGGGCACCAGTGAGTCCCGTGGCCGCTACCGTGAAGCGTTGGTGGAGTTTCTTTCCGCGCACCTGGACAAGCTCGATGAAGACAGCCAGCGCCGTCTGAAGACCAATCCACTGCGCGTGCTCGACACCAAGAATGCCGACACCCAGGCGGTCCTGGTCGACGCGCCGAAAATGGCCGACTACCTCGACGACGAATCCCGTGCGCACTTCGAAGGGCTGAAGGCGCGCCTGGACGCCGTGGGCATTCCCTACGTGATCAACCCCAAGTTGGTTCGCGGCCTGGATTACTACAGCAAGACGGTCTTCGAGTGGGTCACCGACAAACTCGGCGCCCAAGGCACCGTATGTGCCGGCGGCCGCTACGACGGGCTGGTGGAGCAGATGGGCGGCAAGCCGACCCCGGGCGTGGGCTTTGCCATGGGCATCGAGCGCCTGGTGCTGATGCTGGAAGCCTTGGACAAGGTGCCTGAAGAACTGTCCCGTCAGGTCGACGTCTACCTGTGCGCCTTTGGCGAGGCCGCCGAACTGGCCGCCTTGTCGTTGAGCGAGCGGATCCGCGACCAGTTGCCCAACCTGCGCTTGCAGATCAACGCCGGCGCCGGCAGCTTCAAGAGCCAATTCAAGAAGGCCGACAAGAGCGGTGCGCTGTATGCACTGATCCTCGGTGACGACGAACTGGCCCAACAAGTGGTAGGTTTCAAACCCCTGCGTGGCCAGGGCGAACAACAAAGCATTGCCTGGGATGCGCTTGCTGCACACCTGGCCACCTGCGTCGTGCAGGGTTGAAGCTGTCAAACAGCCGATTTAGCGATTAAGGAGTATTGGGGTGTCGAGTACCGAAGATGAACAGCTGGCGGATTTGAAGGACTGGTGGACGCGCAACGGCAAGCCGCTGGTCACTGGCGGCCTGTTGGCGCTGGTCATCGTGTTCGGCTGGCAGGCCTACCAAAAATACCAGAGCAACCAGTCGCAAGGCGCCTCGGTGCTCTACCAGCAATTGCTGGAAACCACCCTGACCCCGGACGGCAAGCCTGACGCGGCCCGCGTGGCGGACCTGGCCGGCAAGCTGGACAAGGAATTCGGCGGCACTGCCTACGCGCAGTACGGTCGCCTGTTCGTGGCCAAGGTAGCGGTGGACAGCGGCAAGTTGGACGACGCGGCCACCGAGCTCAAAGGTATCGTCGACAAACCGGCCAACCCGACCCTGGGCGAAGTGGCGCGTCAGCGCCTGGCGCAGGTGCTGGCGGCCCAGAACAAGGCCGAAGACGCCTTGAAGCTGCTCGACGGCGATGCCGACAAGGCGTTCCTGGCGACCCGCGAAGAACTCAAGGGCGACCTGCTGGTACAGCTGGGCCGTGCCGATGAGGCCCATGCGGCCTACCAAAAAGCCAAGGCTGCGCTGTCGGATGAAGCCGCAGTCGGTGGCCTGCAAATCAAGCTGGACGACCTGGCCAAAGGGGATGCGTGACGTGATCCAGTGGAAACATGCAGCATTGCTGGCCCTGGCCATTCTGGCCGCGGGTTGCAGCAGCAACAGCAAGAAAGAACTGCCGCCAGCCGAACTGACCGACTTCAAAGAAGAAGTCGTGCTGCAGAAGCAGTGGAGCCGCTCCATCGGCGATGGCCAGGGTGAAACCTACAACATGCTGGTGCCGGCCATCGATGGCGACACCATCTATGCCGGCGACGTCACGGGCGTGGTCATGGCCATGGACCGCAGCAATGGCGACGTCAAATGGGAGAAAGATCTTGAACTGCCCGTTTCCGGCGCCGTTGGCGTGGGTTACGGCCTGGTCATGATCGGCACGCTCAAGGGCGAGATCGTCGCCCTGGACGCGAGCAGCGGTGAAGAGAAATGGCGCGCCCGCGTGACCAGCGAAGTGCTCGCACCGCCAGCCACCAACGGTGACGTGGTGGTGATCCAGACCCAGGACGACCGCCTGATCGGCCTGGATGCCGCCACCGGCAACCAGCGCTGGTTGTATGACAGCACCCCGGCGGTACTGACCCTGCGCGGCACCAGCGCGCCGATCGTCACCAACCGCCTGGCGGTGGCTGGCTTGTCGACCGGTAAAGTGGTGGCCCTGGATGTTTCCAACGGCGTGCCGGTCTGGGAGCAGCGCGTGGCGATCCCGCAAGGTCGTTCGGAACTGGAGCGCGTGGTCGACATCGACGGCGGCTTGCTGCTGTCCGGCGGTACGCTGTACGTCGCCAGCTACCAGGGCCGCGTGGCGGCACTGGACCTGGAAAGCGGTCGTCCGTTGTGGCAGCGCGATGCGTCCAGCTACGCCGGTGTCGCCCAGGGCTTTGGCAGCGTCTACGTGAGCCTGTCCTCGGGCACCGTCGAAGGCGTTGACGAGCGTTCCACCACCGCCTTGTGGAGCAACGACTCCCTGGCCCGTCGTCAACTGTCGGCCCCGGAAGTGTTCTCCAGCTACGTCGCAGTGGGTGACCTGGAAGGTTACCTGCACCTGCTCAGCCAGGTGGACGGTCGTTTCGTCGGCCGTGAGCGCATCGACAGCGACGGCCTGCGTGCCCGTCCGCTGGTGGTGGGCAACATGATCTATGTGTATGGCAACAGCGGCAAACTGGAAGCCCTGACCATCAAGTAAGACTATGCTTGGGGCTAGATCTCAAGCGGCCCGTCCTTTGTGGGAGCGGGCTTGCTCGCGAATACGGTGTATCAGAAGAAAATTTGTTAACTGACACACCGCTTTCGCGAGCAAGCCCGCTCCTACAGGACTGCCTCCGAGCACCAGCCGCTGCCTCGCAGCGGCTTTTGTATTTTCTGAAATAACGAAGTGGAGAGCCGCATGGTTCCCGTAATCGCCCTGGTGGGCCGACCGAACGTCGGCAAGTCCACCTTGTTCAACCGCCTGACCAGGACTCGCGACGCCATTGTCGGCGACTTGTCCGGTCTGACCCGTGATCGCCAATACGGTGAGGCCAAGTGGCAAGGGCGTACCTATATTCTGGTCGACACCGGCGGCATCTCCGGTGATGAACACGGCATGGACGAAAAAATGGCCGAGCAGTCGCTGCTCGCCATTGAAGAAGCCGATGTGGTGCTGTTCCTGGTAGACGCCAAGGCTGGTTTTACCGCCGCCGACCAGATGATCGCCGAGCATTTGCGCAAGCGTAACAAGCGTTCCTACGTGGTCGCCAACAAGGTCGACAACATCGACCCGGACATGGCCCGCGCCGAGTTCGCACCGTTGGGCATGGGCCAGGCGATCCCGATCGCCGGCGCCCACGGTCGTGGCATCACCCAGATGCTGGAAATCGCCCTGGAGAGTTTCCCCAAGGACGACGCGGAAGAGCCGGAAGAGGGCGAGGAAGAGATCGTTGCCGAGGGCGAGGAAGCCAAGCGCATTCCGGGCCCGAGCGAAAAAGACGGGATCAAGATCGCGATCATCGGCCGTCCCAACGTGGGCAAGTCGACGCTGGTCAACCGCATGCTCGGTGAAGACCGGGTCATCGTCTACGACCAGCCTGGCACCACCCGTGACAGCATCTACATTCCCTTCGAGCGTAACGAAGAGAAGTACACGCTGATCGACACCGCCGGTGTGCGCAAGCGCGGCAAGATCCACGAAGAAGTTGAAAAATTCTCCGTGGTCAAGACCTTGCAGGCGATCAAAGACGCCAACGTGGTGATCTTCGTGATGGACGCCCGCGAAGGCGTGGTCGATCACGACCTGAACCTGCTGGGCTTCGCCCTGGAAGCCGGGCGTGCGCTGGTCATCGCGATCAACAAGTGGGACGGCATGACGCCGAGCGAGCGGGATTTCGTCAAGGTCGAATTGCAGCGCCGGCTGTTCTTCGTCGACTTCGCCGACATCCACTTCATCTCGGCCCTGCACGGCACGGGCGTGGGCAACCTCTACGCTTCGGTGCAGAACTCGTTCAAGTCGGCGGTCACCCGCTGGCCGACCAACCGCCTGACCCAGATCCTCGAAGATGCGGTAGGCGAGCACGCGCCACCGATGGTCAACAACCGTCGGATCAAGCTGCGCTATGCCCACTTGGGTGGTGCCAACCCGCCGATTATCGTGATCCACGGTAACCAGATCGAGAAGGTGCCCAAGTCGTACGTCCGTTACCTGGAAAACACCTATCGCCGCGTCCTGAAGCTGGTCGGCACGCCGATCCGCATCGAGTTCAAGGGCGGTGAGAACCCGTACGAAGGCAACAAGAACACGCTCACCGACCGCCAGGTCAACAAGAAGCGCCGCTTGATGTCGCACCACAAGAAGGCCGACAAGAAGCGCCGCGACAAGCGTTGATCGATAGTCACCGCAGATCCACTGTGGGAGCGAGCTTGCTCGCGATAGCGGCAGTACATCAACAGGGATGCAGGCTGATCCACCGCCATCGCGAGCAAGCTCGCTCCCACAGGGTATGAGTTGTTTCAGTGTGAGAAGGGTGCCCTTTGTGGCACCCTTTTTCATGCCCGGCGATTGGGCTATCCTCGAGCTCTCCCGCGCCGTACCAGAGCCGGGTGCAGAGCAGGGACCCTCCATGATCACCAGCAAGTTGCCGAACGTCGGCATCACGATTTTCACCCAGATGTCCCAGCTCGCCGCGCAGACGGGTGCGCTGAACCTGTCCCAGGGCTTTCCCGATTTCGATGGCCCGCAGGCCCTGCGCGATGCGGTTGGCCGGCATATTGCTCAAGGCCATAACCAGTACTCACCGATGACCGGCCTGCCGGCGCTGCGCCAGCAGATCGCGGCGAAGATCGCCCGCAGCTACGGCGCCAACGTCGATGCCGATCAAGAGGTCACCGTGACCCCTGGCGCGACCCAGGCGATTTTCTGTGCCATCGCGGCGGTGGTCCACAGCGGTGACGAAGTGATCGTTTTCGACCCTAGCTATGACAGCTACGAGCCTTCCGTTCTATTGGCCGGTGGGCGCTGCATACACGTGCCATTGGGCCTGGATGACTTCGCCATCGACTTCGAGAAGCTCGGCGAAGCCCTGAGCCCGCGCACGCGCATGATCATCCTCAACTCGCCGCACAACCCCAGCGGCGCCCTGATCAGCCGCGCCGAACTCGATCAATTGGCGACGCTGATTCGCGACCGTGACATCTACCTGGTCAGCGATGAGGTCTACGAACACCTGGTGTTCGACGGCGTCGCCCACGCCAGTGTCCTGGCCCACGAAGAACTGTACCGCCGCGCCTTCGTGGTCAGCTCGTTCGGCAAGACCTACCACGTCACTGGCTGGAAAACCGGCTACGTGGTGGCCCCAGCGGCCCTGACGGCAGAGCTGCGCAAGGTGCACCAGTACGTCAGTTTCTGCGGCGTGACGCCGTTGCAGTACGCCCTGGCCGACTACATGGCCGAACATCCGGAACACGTCGACGAACTGCCGGACTTCTACCAGGCCAAGCGCGACCTGTTCTGCGATCTGCTGGCCCCGTCACGGTTCAGCTTCAAGCGCGTGACCGGCACTTATTTCCAGTTGGTGGATTATTCGCGGATTCGCCCGGATCTGAATGACGTCGACATGGCGGTGTGGATGACCCGCGAGCATGGCGTGGCGACGATTCCGATCTCGGTGTTCTACCAGGACCCACCCCAAGGCCAGCGCCTGGTGCGCCTGTGCTTTGCCAAACGCGAGGAGACGCTGCGCGAAGCGGCGGAAAAACTATGCGTGATTTGAGCGCGTTGCCAGACCTCGACATTGCCCTGGTCCAGACCACCCTGGCCTGGCACGACCGCGAGGCCAACCTGGAGCATTTCGAAGCGCTGCTCGAGCAGGCGCGCGGGGCTGACCTGATCATCCTTCCGGAAATGTTCACCACGGGTTTTTCCATGGAGTCCGAGACCCTGGCGGAGCCGGAAAACGGCCCCACCCGCCGTTGGCTCAAGGACCAGGCGAAGAAACTGGATGCTGTCATCACCGGGAGCGTGATCGTCCAGGCCGGCGACGGCAGCCATCGCAATCGCCTGCTGTGGGCGCGACCGGACGGTGAAGTGCTGCATTACGACAAGCGCCATCTGTTTCGCATGGCCGGCGAGCACAACCACTACACGCCGGGCGAGCGACAGGTGCTGTTCGAACTCAAGGGCTGGCGGATTCGCCCGTTGATTTGCTACGACCTGCGCTTTCCGGTGTGGAGCCGCGACGCCGAGGACACCGACCTTTTGCTGTACACCGCCAACTGGCCCGGAGCGCGGCGTATGCACTGGAATCGGCTGCTGCCGGCCCGGGCGATCGAGAACCTGTGCTACGTGGCGGCGGTCAACCGCGTTGGCACCGACGGCAAGGGCTTCGCCTACACCGGTGACAGCCAGGTGCTGGATTTCCAGGGTGAAACCTTGCTCAGCGCCGGCGACGCGGATGGCGTGTTCACCGTGTGTTTGAATGCGGCGGACCTGGCGGCGTATCGCACGCGGTTCCCGGCGAATCTGGATGCCGATCGCTTCGAATTCACGAATTGAAACGATTCAGCCTCAAGGAACGGTGTTGCGTGCCGATAACCGGTCAGCCAAGGAGAAGTCCCTATGACCAGCATCAGCGCAACCACCGTAAACCCTTATCCGTTGTCAGCCCCTAAAGTCTCCATCCGCGGGACTGAAGAAGAGAAAGCGGTCAGTCCAGTGACATCGACTGACGCCGACGACAAGGACAAGACCCTGCAGGTCGATACCCGCGGCGCGAATGTCGCCGGCGCTCCCGCCAGCGGCGGTGTGGGCATCATTGAGCAACTGAAAAAGCAGATCGAGCAGGCCGAAAAACTGCTGGCTCAGCAGCAAGCTCAGTTGGCCCGCGTGCAGAAGAGCCAGGCCAACGAAGAGCAGAAGGCCCAGCAGGCCATGGCCATCCAGACCCAGATCATGGGTACCCAGGCAATGCTGCAAACCTTGCGGGCGTCGTTGTTGCAGGCCATGACCGTTTCTGTCGATACCCATGCCTGACAGTTTGGTTGTCTGACAGGCCGTCATCGCGAGCAAGCTCGCTCCCACAGTGGATCTGTGGCTACCATAAATCCACTGTGGGAGCGAGCTTGCTCGCGATGAGGCCAGTACAGTCAGCACCCAACCATCAGCCAAACAAAAAGGCCCCAAGGTTCACACCCCGGGGCCTTTTTGCATTTCAGCCCAGGAATCAGGCTGCCTTGGCTTCCGGCTGGCTCAGCGACCGGTTCAGCGCACTGAACAGCGCCTTGAAGCTCGCCGTGGTGATGTTCTCATCGATACCCACGCCGTGCACCGCACGCTCGCCGTTGACTCGCAGTTCGATGTAGGCCGCCGCCTTGGCATTGGTGCCGGCGCCGATGGCGTGTTCGTTGTAGTCCATGATCTCCACCGGAATCGGCAGGCCGGCCACCAGCGCTTCCAGGGCGCCGTTGCCCTTGCCGCGCCAGTGCAGGTTGGTCTCGCCCTGGCCCTTGCTCGCCACTTCCACCTCTACGGCGCTGTTGCCGTTCTCTTCCTGCAGGCGATGGCTGACCAGCGCGTACGGGGTGTTGGCTTGCAGGTATTCACGCTGCAGCAGGCCGTGGATCTGCTGGGCGGTCATTTCCAGGCCCAGGCGATCGGTTTCGCGCTGTACCACCTGGCTGAACTCGATCTGCATGCGACGCGGCAGGCTGATGCCGTATTCCTGTTCCAGCAGGTAAGCGATACCGCCTTTGCCCGACTGGCTGTTGACGCGAATCACCGCCTCGTAGCTGCGACCGATGTCGGCCGGGTCGATCGGCAGGTACGGCACTTCCCACAGGGTGTCCGGTTTCTGCTGGGCGAAGCCCTTGCGGATGGCGTCCTGGTGCGAGCCGGAGAACGCGGTGTGGACCAGGTCGCCGACGTACGGATGACGCGGGTGCACCGGGATCTGGTTGCATTCCTCGACCACTTTGCGCACGCCGTCGATGTCGGAGAAGTCCAGCTCCGGGTTGATGCCCTGGGTGTAGAGGTTCAGCGCCACGGTCACCAGGTCGACGTTACCGGTGCGTTCGCCGTTACCGAACAGGCAGCCTTCGACACGGTCGGCGCCGGCCATCAGGCCCAGCTCGGTGGCGGCCACGCCGGTGCCACGGTCGTTGTGGGTGTGCAGGCTGATGAGCACGCTGTCACGCCGGGTGATGTTGCGGTGGAACCACTCGATCTGGTCGGCGTAGATGTTCGGGGTGGCGACTTCCACGGTAGCGGGCAGGTTGAGGATCACCTTGCGCTCGGGCGTCGGGTTCCAGACTTCGATCACCGCGTCGCAGACTTCCTTGGCGAACTCCAGCTCAGTGGCGCTGAAGGTTTCTGGCGAGTATTCGAACTGCCATTGGGTTTCCGGCTGCTGGGCGGCGTATTTGACGAACAGCTTGGCCGCGTTCACCGCGATTTCCTTCACGCCTTCCTTGTCCTGGTTGAACACGATGCGGCGGAACGACGGGCAGGTGGCGTTGTACAGGTGGACGATGGCTTTTTTCGCACCGCGCAGGGATTCGAACGTACGGGCGATCAAGTCTTCACGGGCCTGGGTCAGCACCTGGATGGTGGTGTCGTCCGGGATGTGGCCTTCTTCGATGAGGGTGCGCACGAAGTCGAAGTCGGTCTGGGAAGCGGCCGGGAACGATGCCTCGATTTCCTTCACGCCCACCGCGACCAGGGTTTTCCAGAAGCGCAGCTTCTTGACCGCGTCCATCGGCTCGATCAGCGACTGGTTGCCGTCGCGCAGGTCGGAGCTGCACCAGATCGGCGCGGCGGTGATGGTCTTCGACGGCCAAGTGCGATCCGGCAGGTTGATGGTCGGGAAGGCGCGGTATTTGGAAGACGGGTCTTTGAGCATGCTCATGGGGAAATCCTTATTGTCGTGGCCGGAAAAAGGCGGCCTGCCGGTGGTTCGAATGGGGTGGCTTGAAGCCTGGACGAGGTGCCGCGATTCAGCCCGGCAGTCGTGCGCTGACGAGGCACAGGCTGCGGTGCTGGCGAAGCTGGATGAGGGTGTGAGAGGTTTTCATGCTCCAACCCTAACCGCGTGAACGGCGGATCGCAAGCAGTCGGAAAAAATTGAGAGAAGTTTTGCTTTGGGGAGGTTTAGCGAGATTTAATCGCGAGTTCTTCGGAAATTTGTAGTTTTATTGCGTCGATGTTTGTGGCTCGGCAATTCAGGGAGAGACGGTGCTGCTGCTGGCCCCATCGCGAGCAAGCTCGGCTCCCACAGGGTAGCTCGGTACTTCTGAAATAGTGCTGAACCTGTGGAAGTAGGTACTTTTAAGAACAGCGTCGTCCCTGTGGGAGCCGAGCTTGCTCGCGATGAGGCCAGTCGCCTCAGCACACATCTCAGGGCTGGAACGCCCCGATGAAAATCGCCGGATCCACCCGCGCATCGTTCAGGCTGATATTCCAGTGCATATGCGGCCCGGTCGCGCGGCCGGTGGCGCCGACCTTGCCCACCACGGTGCCTCGGGCCAATTGCTGGCCGACCTTCACGTCGATCTTCGACATGTGGCAGAACATGCTGATGAAACCCTGGCCGTGGTCGACGAACACCGTATTGCCATTGAAGAAGTAATTGCCGGTGAGGATCACCTTGCCCGCGGCCGGGGTCTTGATCGGTGTACCGGCGGGCACGGCGAAGTCCAGGCCGGCGTGGGGGTTGCGCTCTTCGCCGTTGAAGAAACGACGCACGCCGAACTTGCTCGACAGCGGGCCGTTGACCGGTTTGTCCAGCAACAGGTTGCTGGGGATGTTCGGACTGAAGCTGCGGTAGGCCTTCAGTTGCACCGCCAGCTCGGCGTCGATGCGCTTGAGGTCCGCCGGGTTCGGGTTGACCTGGCGTTTATTCTTCAGGGTGATGTGTTGCTCGGGGTACTTTTTGTAGCCGACCACAAACGGCTGGGTGCCGCCGCCACTGCTGATCTGTTGGGTGCCGGGTTGGACCGTCAGCGGGATGCCGACAATCGCCAGCCAGTTGTCCTGTTCCTTGACCACCAGCACCGGCTTGCCCTGGTAAGTGGCTTTGGGGGCCTGGGCCGCGCTGCCCAGGTCCACCACAGCCACGCCGCCGGGCACTGGCTTGTTCAACAAGCGAGTGATGTAACTGTCGGCGTGGGCGTTGAAGGTCAGGCACAGCAAGAACAATGGGGCGAGATATCGCGGCATGAATCAGTCCAGTAAAGAAAGGGTGACTGGCGTCAGGTGATTGTCTTCGACCCGCACCAGCAGTTCACCTTCGCCGAGCTTGGCGGTCAGGCGCTGGCCGGTCTGGGTTTGCCCGGCGCTGCGGATCGCATGGCCGCGTTCGTCGAGCAAGATGCTGTAGCCGCGGCCGAGGGTCGCCAGGGGGCTGACGATGTGCAGCGTCTGCATCTGGTTGTGCAATTGCACGCGGCGCGCCTTGAGGCCTTCACGCATGGCCCGGGGCAGGCGTTCGGCCAGGCTGTCCAGGCGCTGGCGCAACATGGCCAACTGTCGGCCCGGGTGTTGCCCGGCGAGGCGGGTTTCCAGGCGGATCAGCCGCTCGCGGCGGGTATTGAGGTTGCGTTCGAAGGCCCGGCGCAGGCGCATGTCCAGGTCGTCGAGGCGCTGGGCTTGCTGGCGCAGGCGCTCACCGGGATGACGCAGGCGCCGGGTGAGGCCTTCGAGGCGCAATTGATCGCGCATCAGCCGGTCGCGCATGCGCATCACCAGCCGGCGATGCAGGCTTTCGACCCGGCGCACCAGGTCGCCGGCATCCGGCGCCAGCAGTTCGGCGGCGGCGGACGGGGTCGGGGCGCGAACGTCGGCGACGAAATCGCTGATGGACACGTCGGTTTCATGGCCGACGGCGCTGACGATTGGCGTGACGCAGGCATCCACCGCCCGGGCCACGGCTTCTTCGTTGAAGCACCATAGGTCTTCCAGCGAGCCGCCGCCCCGGGCCAGGATCAGCGCATCGAAGCCACGGGCGTCCGCCAGTTTCAGGGCACGGACGATTTGCCCGGTGGCTTCGCGGCCTTGCACGGCGGTGGGAATCAGGGTCAGGGATATCTGCGGCGCCCGGCGGCGGAACACGCTGATGATGTCGCGGATCACCGCACCCGTGGGCGAACTGATGATGCCGATGCGTTGCGGATGGGCCGGCAACGGCACCTTGCGCTCGGCGCTGAACAGGCCCTCGGCGCTGAGTTTTTCCTTCAGGGCATCGAAGGCCAGGCGCAAGGCGCCATCGCCGGCCGGCTCCACGGTGTCGAGGATCAACTGATAATCGCCACGGCCTTCGAACAGCGAAACCTTGCCGCGGACCTTCACCGCCAGCCCGTCCTTCAAGGCCTGGCGCACCCGCGCGGCATTCTGCCGGAACAGCGCGCAACGTACCTGGGCACCGCTGTCCTTGAGGGTGAAGTACACATGGCCGGAGGCCGGACGGGCAAGGTTGGAAATCTCGCCCTCGACCCAGATGTTGCTGAACACGTCTTCGAGCAACACCCGCGCACGGCCGTTGAGCTGGCTGACAGTCAGGACCTCACGGTCCAGGCCCAGTCGGGCAAAGGGATCTTTAATCATGGGCGGCATGATAAGGGCATTCGCTGGTGAATCTCCATGTGTGGAAACAAATCGGACCGAGTTGTCTTCATCGCGAGCAAGCTCGCTCCCACAGGGATCTTGGGTGGTCGCAAGCTTTGTGAGCACCAGGGATCCATTTGTGGGAGCGAGCTTGCTCGCGATAGTGGTGGAGCTGTCACCACAAATGCTGGATATGCCCCGACACATCTGGCTAAAGTCGCCGCTTCGTCATCAAGGAAGTGCCGGATGAATCTTCTGTCGTGGTTGGGCCAGTGGGCATTTGCCCCCCTGGAATGGCTGGCGATCGGCTCGGCCATCGCCCTGGCCTACATCGTGTTCGGCATCGCCGGGTTCGGCACGGCGCTGGTGGCCGCGCCCATCCTGCTGCTGTTCATGCCCTTGTCGAAGATCATCCCGCTGCTGGTCCTGCTGGATTTTGTCGCGGCCTTCGGCAACCTGTTGCCATCGCGTCGGGACGTGTCCCGGCCGGAGCTGCTGCGGTTGCTGCCGTGCATGGCACTAGGGTGCACCCTGGGGGTGATTTTCCTGCTCAATCTCAAGTCCGACCTGTTGTTGCTGTTGATGGGGCTGTTTATCAGCAGCTATGCCATCTATAGCCTGTTGATAAAAACCCGGCCGACGCAGCTGTCATCGCGGTGGGCGTTTCCGATGGGCACGGTGGGCGGGATGTTCGGGGCGTTGTTTGGCAGTGGCGGCTTTTTATATGCCATCTACTTGAATAGCCGCCTGCCCAAGGACCCGGCCCGGGCCACGCAAAGTGCCTTGATCAGTTGCAGCACGGTGGTGCGCTTGAGCCTGTTTATCGTCGCCGGTGTGTATGCCGAGCTACCCTTGTTGGTACTGGCGTTGTGTTTGTTGCCGGCCATGGCGCTGGGGCTGTGGGTGGGTCGTCGCCTGACCATGAGGTTGTCGCGCGAGGCGTTCGTGCGCTTGGTGACCTGGCTGGTGCTCGCCAGCGGCATTGCCTTGATCGGGCGTTACCTGAGTGCTTGACCTGGCTCGGCCAGGGATTAAGCTGCCGGCCTTTATTCGCCCCCATGGGAACCTCCAGGCCTCGTCATGAATTCGCAAAGCATCATCGTCCCGAAAATTTCCACCCTGCCGGTCCACGAGCCCCGGGCCCGGGCGATCGTGCGCTGGCTGGTGCGCAAAAATATCGTCGAAGAACAACTGACCACCTGCGGGCGCACCGGCAATCGCATGGCCCACGCCATCGCCCCCGGCGCACGGGCGGTGGTCCTGCACCCCGATGCCTTGCCGTTCGGCGAAGCGATCAATGGCCTGGAGATCATCACCAAGCGCTGCATCTATACGCCAGCCAAGGGCTTTCTCGAAGAAGCCGGTTGCGCCGAGTGCCGCAAGGAAGTCGGCGAAGCGTTGTTCGAAAGCCTGGAAGACTGGATGCCAGCGCGCACCGACAACTTCACCTGCCCCGAATGCGGTCATGAAGATGACATCAATGGTTTTCTGTTCCTGCAGCCGTGCGGCTTTTCCAACCTGGGGTTCATTTTCAACAACTGGCTGGAGGCGGGGTTCAAGCAGGACTTTCTCGATGAGTTCGCCGATTGGCTCGATCAGCCGGTGAGTTGGGTGAGGGTGGAGTTGTAGGTGAGGAGGCATGCGGTCCCGTGGCGAGGGAGCTTGCTCCCGCTCGGTTGCGCAGCAACCGCCAAAAGCCGGGGCCGCTTCGCAGCCCAGCGGGAGCAAGCTCCCTCGCCACAGGGGTTCTGTGTTGTATGAGAGTGTGGTGGTTTTGCCCCGTCAATCAGCCCGCCAATAATAGACAGAGTTTTACATTGAGCCAGACGGGGTCCATGAGTATAATGGCGCGCTTCCATTTTCCCGCTCGGGAGCCCCCGCGATGCTGCGTATCAGCCAAGAAGCTCTGACCTTCGACGACATTCTCCTAGTGCCCGGTTATTCCGAAGTACTGCCTAACGAAGTCAGTCTCAAAACCCGTCTCACCCGTGGCATCGAACTGAATATCCCCCTGGTTTCCGCCGCCATGGACACCGTGACCGAAGCCCGTCTGGCCATTGCCATGGCCCAGGAAGGCGGTATCGGTATCATCCACAAGAACATGACCATCGAACAGCAGGCCGCCGAAGTGCGCAAGGTCAAGCGGTTCGAGGCTGGCGTGGTCAAGGATCCGATCACCATCGAGGCTGACGCCACGGTCCGGGATCTGTTCGAACTGACCCGCATGCACAACATCTCCGGCGTTCCGGTACTGCACGATGGCGACCTGGTCGGCATCGTCACCTCCCGTGACGTACGTTTCGAGAACCGTCTCGATGCTTCCGTCCGCCAAGTGATGACGCCTAAAGAGCGCCTGGTCACGGTCAAGGAAGGCACCAACAAGGACGAAGTCCGCGAGTTGCTGCACAAGCACCGTATCGAGCGCGTGCTGATCGTCGACGACAAATTCGCCCTCAAGGGCATGATGACCGTCAACGACATCGAAAAAGCCAAGGCCTACCCGCTGGCGAGCAAGGACGACCAGGGTCGTCTGCGTGTCGGCGCTGCGGTCGGCACCGGCAAGGACACCGGCGACCGCGTCGCTGCCCTGGTCAATGCCGGCGTTGACGTGGTGGTGGTCGACACTGCCCACGGTCACTCCAAAGGCGTGATCGACCGCGTTCGCTGGGTCAAGCAGAACTTCCCTGACGTGCAGGTGATCGGCGGCAACATCGCCACCGGCGAAGCCGCCAAGGCCCTGGCCGAAGCCGGCGCCGACGCGGTCAAGGTCGGTATCGGCCCAGGCTCGATCTGCACCACCCGTATCGTCGCCGGTGTCGGCGTGCCGCAGATCAGCGCCATCGCCAACGTCGCCGCCGCCCTTGAAGGCACGGGCGTGCCGTTGATCGCCGACGGCGGTATCCGCTTCTCCGGTGACCTGTCCAAGGCCATCGTCGCCGGTGCCTACTGCGTGATGATGGGTTCGATGTTCGCCGGCACCGAAGAGGCACCGGGCGAGATCGAACTGTTCCAGGGCCGTAGCTACAAGGCTTATCGCGGCATGGGTTCGCTGGGCGCCATGTCCCAGGCCCAGGGCTCTTCCGACCGTTACTTCCAGGACTCCTCCGCGGGTGCCGAGAAGCTGGTGCCGGAAGGCATCGAAGGTCGCGTGCCGTATAAAGGCACCCTGAGCGCCATCATCCATCAACTGATGGGCGGCCTGCGTTCCTCAATGGGCTACACCGGCAGCGCCGACATCGAAGAGATGCGTACCAAGCCGGAATTCGTGCGCATCACCGGCGCCGGCATGGCCGAGTCCCATGTCCACGATGTGCAGATCACCAAGGAAGCGCCGAACTACCGCGTAGGTTAAGGCTTCCAGCAAAACGTTAATCACCGGGGCTGTTCATTCAGCCCCGAGTTGTTTCTGATTCACTACATGAGAATGAGTCATGGCCCTCGACATTCACGCTCACCGCATCCTGATCCTCGACTTCGGTTCCCAGTACACCCAGCTGATCGCCCGCCGCGTGCGTGAAATCGGCGTGTACTGCGAACTGCATCCGTTCGACATGGATGACGAAGCGATTCGCGAATTCGCTCCGAAAGGCGTCATCCTCGCCGGCGGCCCCGAGTCCGTGCACGAAGCCGATAGCCCGCGCTGCCCGCAAGCCGTGTTCGACCTGGGCGTGCCGGTCTTCGGTATCTGCTACGGCATGCAGACCATGGCGGAACAGCTGGGCGGCAAGGTCGAAGGTTCGGACCTGCGTGAGTTCGGTTATGCCCGCGTCGACGTGGTCGGCAAGAGCCGTCTGCTGGACGGTATCGAAGACCACGTCGACGCCGACGGCCTGTTCGGCCTGGACGTGTGGATGAGCCACGGTGACAAGGTCACCAAGATGCCGGAAGACTTCCACATCCTGGCCAGCACCCCGAGCTGCCCGATCGCCGGCATGTTCAACGATGATCGCCGTTACTACGGCGTGCAGTTCCACCCTGAAGTGACCCACACCAAGCAGGGCGGCCGCATCCTGTCGCGTTTCATCCTCGACATCTGCGGGTGCGAAGCCCTGTGGACTCCGTCGAAAATCGCTGAAGACGCCATCGCCCAGGTCCGTGCCCAGGTCGGCACCGACAACGTGCTGCTGGGCCTGTCCGGCGGTGTCGACTCCTCGGTGGTTGCCGCATTGCTGCACAAGGCCATCGGCGACCAGTTGACCTGCGTCTTCGTCGACAACGGCCTGCTGCGTCTTCACGAAGGCGAGCAAGTGATGGCCATGTTCGCCGAGAACATGGGCGTCAAGGTGATCCGCGCCAACGCCGAAGAGCAGTTCCTGAACAACCTGGCCGGCGAGTCCGACCCGGAGAAGAAACGCAAGATCATCGGCCGCACCTTCATCGACGTGTTCGATGCCGAATCCTGCAAGCTGGACAACATCAAGTACCTGGCCCAGGGCACCATCTACCCCGACGTGATCGAGTCGGCTGGCGCCAAGAGCGGCAAGGCCCACGTGATCAAGTCCCACCACAACGTCGGCGGCCTGCCAGAGGAAATGAACCTCAAGCTGGTCGAGCCGCTGCGCGAATTGTTCAAGGACGAAGTGCGTCGCCTCGGTCTTGAACTGGGCCTGCCCTACGACATGGTCTACCGCCACCCCTTCCCGGGCCCGGGCCTGGGCGTGCGGATTCTCGGTGAAGTGAAGAAGGAATACGCCGACCTGCTGCGTCGCGCCGACCACATCTTCATCGAAGAACTGCGCAAGGCCGACTGGTACCACAAGGTCAGCCAGGCGTTCGTGGTGTTCCAACCGGTGAAATCGGTGGGCGTGGTTGGCGATGGCCGTCGTTACGCCTGGGTCGTGGCCCTGCGTGCCGTGGAAACCATCGATTTCATGACCGCTCGCTGGGCACACCTGCCGTATGAGCTGCTGGAAACCGTTTCCGGGCGCATCATCAACGAAATCGAAGGCATCTCCCGCGTCACGTATGACGTGTCGAGCAAGCCGCCGGCGACGATTGAGTGGGAATGATGGGACGTCCGGCATTGTCCGGCACCCATTAGCAAAAAATGCCCTGAAGCCCGCGTAATTGCGGGCTTTTGGCTTTTTGGGGCATTGGCTGAGTCAAATGCCCTGCCGGGTGCTCGATACCCTGTCGCCTCGGCAGGGAAGGCCCTGGGATCAAATCTCTTGATCAGCCCGGTTTCATTGGGTTCTCTCGTGATGCATGAGTGCTTTTCCGGGTACGGTTTTATTTTTCGTGCGCGGCGATGAACATGGCGACGGCCGCCCGGCAATAGGATTCGATTTCGTTGTCGTCCTCTGCCCAGGCCTCATCGAAGCGCGCGATTATCAGGAGATCGGATCCTTTGAACAGCGCGGCAAACAAGCGGGCGGACTGGAGAGGATCGGGCACGTTCAGAACCGCCTTCGCGTGCAACTGACCCAACAGGGCCTCGATCTGGGCAATGACATAGGCGGGGCCGGCTTCGTAATGGCGCTTGCTTAACGATTTTTGATTCGTCTTGTCGGCCATGATCATGGCTTCGACACTGCGCACGTCGGTGCTCAACAACGTGCGAAGCAGGGATGTTCCCACCGCCATGAGCTGATCTGCCGCCGAACCGCCGACGCCTTCAATAAGGGCCTGCGGTGCAAACTGTTGGCAGTGGGCCGCAATGGCCGCACTGAACAGCGCCTCCTTGTTCTCGAAGTGCCGATAGATACTGAGCTTGGATATCTTTGCCCGCTGGGCGACCTTGTCCATTGTCGTCGCTTGAAAACCCAATTCCACAAAAAGTTCGCCCGCGGCGTCGATGATCGTCTGGCCTAGCGCATCGTTGGCGGGCCGGCCGCGTCGGGCCTGACTGTGTTCGGTCATAAAATTCCAGTACTTGACAGTATCTAAATTGGTGAATTATGGTACTTCCTAGTTTCTTAATTGTGCAAGCGATCTCCCTTCATCCACAGCGCGGAGCCCATCACCATGAATGACGTCATCATCATCGGCGGCAGTTTTGCCGGTCTTGCCGCCGCCCTGCAACTCGGCCGTGCCCGCCGCAAGGTCACCGTTCTCGATACCGGCCTGCCGCGCAATCGTTTCGCCGACCACTCCCATGGCCTGCTCGGCCACGACCACAAGCCACCGCTGGAGATCCTGGCCGAGGCGCGGCAGCAGCTGGCACGCTATCCCACGATCCAGCTGGTCACTGCCCGGGCCGAGAGCGTCTCCGGCGCCATCGACGATTTCTCCGTCCTCACGGGCGAGGGCGAAACCCTCAGGGCGCGCCGCCTGATCCTGAGCTATGGCGTCGCCGACCAGATGCCTGAACTTCCCGGCTTTGCCGAAGGCTGGGGCACCTCCATCGTGCCTTGCCCCTATTGCGACGGCTTTGAAGTTGCCGGCCGGCACTGGGGCCTCGTCTGGTCCGGCCCAATGTCGCACAACTACGTCAGGCTGTACCACGATTGGACTGACACGTTGACGGTCTTTGCCAATGGTCACGACATTCCACCCGACATCCGGGCCGATCTGGCGCGCCGTGGCATCCCTGTCGTCGATGGCCGGGTCACCGAAATCGACCATGACGAGAGCCATAACGCCACCGTCAGGCTCGACGCCGGCCCCTCTGTCGCGGTCGACATCCTGTTCGCGCATCCGCGCAACAAGCCGTCCGCACGCCTGCATGAATCGTTGGGTCTCGCCACGGTCGATACGCCCCAGGGCATCGTCCTCAAGGTCGACGAGCGCCGCGAAACCAGCGTGCCCGGCATCTACGCCGCCGGCGACCTCGCCAGCCTCGGAATGCCCTCGGTCACCACGGCATCATGGCAAGGCGCGACGGCGGGTATCTCCGCCCAGCAGTCGATGCTGGTTTGAGATCAAGCAGCATCGATCACGCCAATTCCAATTTCACAACAGACGCGAGTGCCACCATGGAAGTCCTGAAGAAATTCAAGCCGCTAGACGATAAATTCCCGCTTGAGCGCCAACTCGGCATCTCGGCCGCGCCAATCGTACTCATCAACATATTCACGGTCGGTTCCGCCGACGAAGCGGGCTTCCTGGACGCCTTCAAGGCGGCAGGCGAAACCCTGAAGCAGCAGCCGGGTTTCATCTCCACCCAATTGCACCGAGCGATCGGTGATAGCCCGACGTTCCTGAACTATGTGGTGTGGGAGTCCACCGAGACGCTCCGCGATGCCTTCGCTCGTCCCGAATTCGTCGCGAAGGTTTCGGCCTATCCGTCATCCGTCGTAGCCACCCCGCACTTGTTCCAGAAGGTTGCCGTCCCCGGTTTTTGCACGGCCTGACTCCAGAAATATGGCAAGGCGCGATGGCGGGTACCTTCGCCCAGCAGTCGATGCCGGCTTGAGAGCACAGATTGGAGATGAGCATGGAGGCGCACATGTCCAAGAGCAGAAAAACCGAAGCCAGCATCAGCATTCTCGCCCGACCACTCTTGAAAAAAGGCTGACACACATGGAGTTCGAACACGTCACTTTCGACCTGCCACACGGCACCTTTCATGCGTTGAAGGGGGGTGATCCCGATGGTCAACCGACGATCGTCTTGCACGGTTTCCCGGATCATCCGCCGACCGCGAAGCCCTTCCTTGCCGAGCTCGGCCGCCGTGGCCGTCACGTCATCGCACCCTGGCTTCGCGGTTACTCACCGTCCCCGACCGCGGGCCCGTTCGACTTCGCAGCCCTCACCAGCGACGTGCTCGCGCTGATCGACCGCTGGTCTCCGGGGCGAGCCGTGGAGTTGATTGGCCACGACTGGGGCGCCCTGATCACCTATGACGCCTGCGTCACCGCGCCGGAGCGGATCGAACGCGCGGTCGCGCTCGCAATCCCTCACCCGCTCACGTTCATGAGCCGGCTGACGCACCCCGCTCAACTGCGCCGGAGCTCGTACATGGGGCTCTTTCAACTGCCTGGAAGCGGCTGGATCGCCACCGCCCGCGATCTCGCCTTCATCGACCGCCTCTGGCGTCAGTGGTCGCCCGGCTTCTCGCTCGATCCCGCTCTCAAGGCAGAGCTACACGAGCATCTGCGCAAGAGCATGCCCGCGCCCCTAAAGTATTACCGGGCGATGCTGCGCCCCGGCATGATTGGTGCGACGCGCCGCATGTCTCAGCCGATCACGGTGCCCCTGTTGCAGCTTCACGGTGCCAACGACGGCTGCATCCTCCCCGCGCAGGTCGACGACCGACATCGGTTCGCCGCCCCGCACGCGATGGAGGTCGTCCCCGGCGTCGGTCACTTCCTGCACATCGAGGCCCCTGAGGCGATCGCGGAACGGATCGCGGCATGGGCCAAGTAGCGTCCTTTCCTCCTTGCCTCGATCAAAGGGGCGCTGGTCAAGAACGAATCAAAACGAGGAGATGTCATGACAGAGCAAAAAGCCCCTCAGGTCGCCGACTGGAATGGCCAAAGCGGTGAGTACTGGGCCGCCAACCAGGCCCGGCTCGACGCCATGTTTGCGGTGTTCGGCCAGGCCGCGATCGAAGCCGCCGCGCCCGCCACGGGCGAACGCGTGCTGGACGTCGGCTGCGGCGCGGGCGCATCGAGTCTGGATCTGGCTGGCCGCGTCGGCGCGGGCGGCCATGTGCTGGGCGTGGACATATCCGAACCGCTGATCGGCCGAGCGCACGCACGGGCACCCCAGGATACGCCGGCCCGGTTCCGGGTAGCCGACGCCAGCCGCGCCGAGCTACCCGAGGGCGCGTTCGACATCCTGTTCTCGCGCTTCGGAGTGATGTTCTTCGACGATCCGACAGGGGCCTTCACCCATATGCGACGCGCGCTTCGGCCGGGCGGGCGGGTCGCTTTCGTCTGCTGGCGCGGCGTGGCCGAGAACGATTGGGTGCGCCTGCCGATGGGCGCGATCAAGGGCATCGTCCCACTGACCGCACCACCCGATCCCGAAGCGCCCGGCCCATTCTCGTTCGGTGACCGGGGGCGGGTGACACGCATCCTGACGGCGGCCGGCTTCACCGATATCGCGATCGCGCCCTTCGATGCTTCCATCCCGTTCGGCGAGGGCGGGACGCGGGACGAAGCGATCGACGACGGGGTGAAGATGGCGTTCGAGGGCGGCCCGCTGTCGCTTGTGCTCGCTGACCAGCCCGACGACATCCGCGCCCGCGCCTGGGCCGCGGTTCGTGCCGCCTTCGCGGGCCTCCCCGGCGAGCGGTCGGTGATGATCGACGGCGCGGCGTGGATCGTCACGGCACGCAATCCGGCAAGCTGACAGGGAGTAACAGGGAGGACGCCCCCGCTCGGTGGCGCGGGGTGTCTTTGGCCGGTCGGATTGCTGCCCCTTCTGGCTTGGAAGCCGTCGTTTACAGCGTTTTCATGACACTCGAAAACGTTACCGGCGGCCTTCGCACACCGATGATTCGCCGATGCGGCCTTCCTTGCACAGGTCGAGATTGTCCCTGCGCGAGAACCCTGCGTCTTTCATGCAGTAGAACCGGGTCAGCACAACATCAATCGGCGAGGTGTCTCCCGCGCCATCAAGATTGGTATACCCGCAAGCACGCATGGCGTTGTCGACGCCCGATTGGGACACCCCCTTTTTGTACCATTGTGTGAAGTCCCCAGGCGGCGGTTGAAAGCCCCTTCCCGTGCAGCCAACCAGTAACACTGCGCACAAACTCAGCAACAGGCTCCTCGTGCACATGGCGTTATTCCTTATGGTTTGACTCGGATCAAGTGTGAGACGCCGTCGGGTGAGTCTCTCCAGTGGTGTAGGATCAGCGTGGCGCCGGCAGACGGGGCAATTCCACAGCAGCACCGACAGCGTACAGGGAACTTCCACTCTGCAAATGCTTCTATACAGTCCTTTTTAAACTGTTCAGGGATCGAATGAAAACTTCTTTGGCGTTTCCATTAGCAATCACTTTCGCCCTTGTCATGACCGGCTGCAGCAGCCGTCAGGCGGGTGATCTTACTTCAGGGCCGGTCGTTCCACTGGCCATGAATGACCATCAAGCCAGCGTGACTTTCCGTACCATAGGCGGCGAGGGTGATCGTCCTGTCAGTTACCTGTACGGGTATGCCAATACTGGATTCATGAGCGCGGGTGAGCGGGTTTACGACTCTGCTTACTTCAAGCGTATACCGGCTTATCTGAAGAAAATCGCCGGTGGGACTGACAACATCAGTCAACTGGTCGAATCGGACAAAACGGTGTACGTAAAAGGGGAGGTCAAGGACAAACCGTTTACCTTTAACGGTATTCCCATGCCCACGCCGTTCGACAAGGAACAGCCTGTTGCGCAGCAATTCACGCCGCAAGCCAAGAAGAATTACCTGGTTGAAACCGTGATCGCCGACACTTGGGTCATGAGCGTGTACGAAGTCTCCGCAACGGGTGAACGCAAAACCATTGGCGTTCCAAAAAAGGATGCCGACGCAAACTGACCATGCAGGGATAGTCTTTTCATGACGATAAGAACTTTCCAATAAGGCATTCGGCAACCTATCAGTGTGGCGAGGAAGCTTGCTCCCTCGCCACAGGGGATAGGCGTTTCCAAGGTGTCTGTGCCCAGCGGCTGCGCAAAGTCGTGTTTGAAGTTGTGCTTAAATGCCAACTTCCCCCATCGTTGCTCTTGGCTTGTCCACGTTTGTCGCTCTCTGCAAGTGAATGCGCAAAGCTGTCGGTCGCTCACAAGAAGACTGCAAACTTCCATCCCAAGAACACCGTGCCGACAAACTCAGAAACGGTGTCATTGCCCTTATGTTCAAACGCATCCTGTCCGCCCTGGGCGGTAAGAAGTCCCGCACTTCGACACCTGTTTCTTCTGCGCACCCTGAGGCGACACCGTCCCAGCCGGTCGACAATGAACTTATCACGGTCTACGACAGCTACGGTCGTGAGATGAAGATCACCCGCAACGAGTGGCGCGACCAAGTCTTCCTGCCAAACCTGCAGGAGAAATGGCGTTCTGCCGACGAACTCTACAGCCTGATTATCTCGGGGTTGAATGATGGCTTTGTCGCTGACTTGATCCCGGCCGCTGCGCAACTTGTCGAGATCGACAGCAATCCCGAGCGCAGCCATGTCATCCAGGGCATTGTGCTGATGGAGAACGGCCAGCTCGATGCCGCCGAAAACACGCTGCGCACGGGGATGGCGAAAGTGGGCGCGACGGGGACCTTGCTGACCAACCTGGCCAAGGTCTTCAGCGAGCGAGGCGAGCCGGTGCTTGCCGATGAAACGCTTTGGCGCGCGATCCAGGCCGACCCTAACCTGGAGAACGGCCTGTTGTGGTGGGCAGCCATGCAGCGGGAAAGGGCCGGCGAGGCGGGCTATCTCGAGGCGCTGCGTTCCGTGGCGGCGTTACCCGGCAGTTGGCGTGCGCCATTGTGGTTGGCGCGTCATTGCCTGGAACAGAACGACGTCGAGTCGGCACGCAGGTTTTACGCGCAGGTGCTGACGGCGGGTACCTTCGACGGCAATGCGCTGATGATGATCTCGGGCGACTTGGGTAACAACGGCCAGATCCCACTGATCGTTGAGTTGGTCGGGCCTGTCTACGATGAACGCAAACACGACCCCATGGCCGGTATCAACTTGCTGCGCGCCTATCAGGCACTCGGGAATGCGGTCGAAGGCGAGGCGCTGCTCGCCCGCCTGTATGCCCTGGGTTTTGCACCGATCAAAAGCCAACTCGATCAGTTTGCCCAAGCCTTCCTGCAAATGCACAAGCAGGACGACCAAGGCGTGCCGGTTGATCCTGAAAGCCTGAGGTTCGCGACGTTGGCATTGAGCCAGCCGATCTGGCACTACGGTTTGCGCAACGCCGACTGGTTCTTTGCGCAGAAACCGGAAGGGGCATCGGAAATCGGCTTCTTCGCGTTATCCAAAAGCACAGACGGATCAGAGCGCGCCGAATCGCAACGGGAGGATGAACTGGGGCGCTTCGCGCGCGCGATTCCTCTTTACCTGTCTGAAGCCGTGCACTACTGGAGCGACCATGTAGGCACTTGTTACATCCAAATCGTGGAAGGCGGCGGCCCGGTGCTATCGGGGTGTGAAGCCGACGGCCACGCGCTTTTCGATATCGTGCCGCCGACGATGAAGTCCTTCGTTACCGGCGAGATCGGCTGTTCGGGTGAAGGTGATCAAGCCCAATGGCAGATTTCCCTGAAGCTCTGGGACTGCGCGACCCGCACCCAGCAGGCCGCGGAAAGCGGCAGCGCGGTGACAGCAGACATCGGTGCGCTGGTACTCGATCTTGAGACGCGCTTGCTGGCCGGCATTGGACTGAGGCGCGAGACACCACTGGATTCGTTCTACCTGCATCCCACGGCCGAAGTTCTGCCGGTGTACCTGACCGAGCTGGGCCAGGCCTTCACGTTGACGCTGCTGGCGAACGGGCATATGCCCAAGTCCGCAATGTGGGGTGAGCGCGCCATGCTCGACTGGCCGCTCAACATGGCCCTCCACTGGCCGACGGTTGAAGTCGCAAAATTGATGTACATCTCCGGGTTGGGCAAAGCCTTCGATTACCAGTCGGACGTACTCGCCGAATACAAAGAACGCAGCCTGCAATTGCTGCGTGAGTTGGAACAGGCGCGCAGCCCTGTATTGCGCTTGGCTCCGCTGATATGGAGGGTGTTCGGTATGCAGGCAGAGTTACACGCCCACATTCGGGACTTGCCCGCTGATACACGGCCTGAACATAAGGCCTGGCTGGCGCGAATCAGCGAATAACGGGGCTCTCGACCACCGTCAGGGCGACTGACGGTGCGGGTTCAAGGGGCATGTCCGAGGAGAGTCCTATACTCAAGGGCGTCCAGTTACGGCGACAGACACGCCGGAATAAGGAGCCTGCCATGAATGACACCCAACGACTCGCCGCGTTACGTATCGTTTTAATCGTTGTGGGGCTGATCGCCGTGTTCGCGATCTGGCCACTGATGATCCTGTGGCCGTCCGGTTGGACTTGGCACAGCGGCCATTCCGACTATCCGCTGATGATTGTCGGTCTCTACGCCACCCTGGGCGTATTCCTGCTGAGGGCTTCCCGTGATCCGATGAGGCACTTGAGCCTGATCTGGTTCACCGTATGGTCGAGCGTCGTGCACGGCGCGATCATGGCCGTGCAGTCCTTTGGTGTCGGTATGGACGGGATGAGCCATTACGGCCATCTGCTCGGCGACGTACCCGCGCTGTTCGTCGTCGCGGCGGCGCTGGCGTTCTTCACGCCTCGGGGTGAGAAGGCGCGTTTATTGGCGGGCTGATCCTTGCGTTGCGGCGTGCCTGAAAGCCCTGTGGATGATCTCTTCAGGGCTTTTCCATTTGGGTGGTCATCCCGATTTTTCTCAGCGGTGCCCTGGGAGTTGTCGCTTAAAGCCGCTCGGTGTCGTCACCTTTCGCTACGATTCTGCCCTCATCGAGTTTGCCGAGAAGTGCTTATCATCCAAGGGAGGAGTTTGGTTGTCATTTGACAACCTTGCAGGTCATGCGAATACTGGAGACCACTGATGATTCGTCCCTCGCATCCGAAAAAGGAAGTCGAAGAAGCGTTGAGACATGCCGAAGCGTTGGGGTGGCGCGTAGAAGTCGGCGGCAGCCACGCCTGGGGGCGGACTTATTGTCCATACAACGACGAGGAGTGCCGCTGTGGTGAGTTCTGCATCACATCGATATGGAGCACACCGAAGAACCCTGGCAATCATGCGCGAGCATTGCGACGCGTCGTGGACAATTGCACCACGCATCGCAATAGGTGTGGCGCTGATGACGCTGCTGAGGAATAGAACGATGGAATATACCTTTACCTTGAAATATCAGCTTGCTGACGATGACTGTGCCTCGGATGAGCTGGTCGAGCGGCTGGGTGAAGCTGGCTGTGACGATGCCCTGGTCGGCATTGGGCAGCCGGGGCGGCTGGCGCTTGAGTTCACTCGCGAGGCTCCCGATGCGGTCAAGGCCGTGTTTAGCGCTCTGAGCGACGTCCGCCGCGCGGTGCCGTCGGCCAAACTGATCGAGGTTGCCCCTGACCTGGTGGGCCTGACCGACGTAGCTGAGATCGTAGGTGTCTCTCGGCAGAACATGCGCAAGCTGATGTTGGCTCATCCGAGCAGCTTCCCGACGCCGGTGCACGAGGGAAGTGCGTCTATCTGGCACTTGGCGGACGTTCTGACCTGGCTGCAGGCAAAGGGCAGCTATTCGCTTACCAAGAGCGTGCTGGACGTGGCCCTGGTGGCCTCCCAGGTCAACGTTGCGAAAGAGGGCCGACGGTTACCGAGCCTGGCTGCCAAAGAGTTGGAAGCTTTGGTTGGGTAAGGATTCCGACAACATGGACGTGTCCAGGCTTTGAACAAGCCTGAGTAAGGGATTATATGGTTTTTATCAACGTGCGCGGTGAAGACAAGACTCGGCAGATCAGCGACTGGACAATCAAGAGTGACAGGAACGGTAGACTTTTGTTGATTTGCCACTTTCCTTCCGGCAAGAGCTTCCCAAGTCCGCTTGAAGACTGTGAGGTCGTTCCAACCCGAGTAGTGAGTGACAAGCTTCTGCGTAAGAAGGGCAGCGCGGTGCTCAGTCCAATTGAGAAGGCCGTGATCTACGGTGAGAAATATGCCGTCGTTCAGTATTCCGGGAAGACGACAAATTACGTGTTCAAGCTGGATGCTATCGAGCTTGTCGCACCGACGAAGATGAAGGAAGAGTCGCTCTTTCATTATTTCCTTTCCGTGGCCAGTGCCCGAGTCGATCATGCCACGAAACCAGTGGATAAGCTGATCGCCGAGAATGTGCTGCGCCAGTTGAACTCAATACTTCCGTGTGCAGACACGGCATTGCACGCTTACTGCATCGGGAAGAATGAACGGCAGGTACAAGCGGGGAATTTCGTCTTTCCTTTCGGCATCAATGAAAGTCAGCTTCATGCCGTCGAGCAGGCCTTCACCTCACAGATCAGTTTGATCGAAGGGCCGCCCGGCACTGGCAAGACCCAGACCATTCTGAACATCCTCGCCAATATCCTGTTACGTGAGAGTACGGTGGCGGTGGTGTCCAATAACAATTCAGCTGTGGCGAATGTCTGCGAAAAACTGCGCAAGTCCGGGCTCGATTACCTAGTTGCCGAATTGGGCAGCACCGAAAATCGCGAGGCATTTTTCGCCAATCCACGTCCCCGTCCCTCGGTGACTCCCGAAGCCGCGCCTTCGATGGAGCGGATCCAGATTGTTCTGCAACAGCTCAAGGGCTATCTGGGTACCCGCAATGCGGTGGCGCAGTTGCAGCTCGAAATCAATGAGCTGGAAGTGGAGCGCCGCTATCTGCAGCAATGGCAACAGGATAACGGCGTACAGATTCCGCCCTTGGACAGGTACAAGCTGACCCCGCAGAAGTCTGCGGACCTGATGGCCTATCTGACCCACCTGGGAGGCAGTCGCGTCAGGGTCAAGGACAGAATCGAACTGCTGTTCAACTTCAGGATTCTGCGTACCCGGCCGTTCGATAACTGGGAAAAGCGCCAGTCAATGTTCTATGGCCTACAACTCCATTTTTACGACAAGGCGCTGCAGGAAAAGAATGCACTGTTGGAAACTCATCAGCAGGCGTTGCGACTCGGCAATTACCAGGCACTGCTGGATGAGTTGACCAGCGCTTCGATGAAATACCTCAAGCAGCATCTGCACCAACAGGTGCCGCCACCCGCACCCTTCGAAGCCAAGACCTACAAGCGTAGATTCGATGAGTTCGTGACGCGCTATCCGATCATTTCCAGCAGTACACATTCGATCATCAACTCGCTTCCAGCCGGGACGATGCTCGACTATGTGATCATCGATGAGGCCTCGCAGCAGGACATCGTTCCGGGAATATTGGCGTTAGGCTGCGCGAAGCAACTGATCATCGTTGGCGACAGGAAACAGTTGGCGCATATCCCGGCACGGCTGGGGCTGGCCGCGCCCCAGGACAGGGAGCACTACGATTGCGAGACATTCAGCCTGCTCGATTCGTGTATCCGTGTATTCAACGGCTCCATTCCGACGACGCTACTCAAGGAACACTATCGCTGCCACCCGCAAATCATTCAGTTTTGTAACCAGCAGTTCTATGACGACCAGTTGGTCCCGATGACGAAGGACAGAGGCGAAAAGCCTCTGTCGTTGCTGGTGACAGCCAAGGGAAATCACACGCGAAAGACCACGAACCTGCGGGAGCTGGATTCATTGCTGGCGACGCTTGCCGGTGAAGGCGAAAGTGCCTGGACAGGCAAGGATGGGAGGGGATTCATCGCGCCTTTCCGGGCACAGGCCACACTTTCCGGGACGCTTTTACCGGGCGATTTCATCAATGACACCGTGCATAAGTTCCAAGGCCGCGAGTGCGACGAAATTGTCTTCTCCACGGTATTGGACAAAAAGAGCATCACCCCGAAGTTCCTGGCGTTCGTTGATGATCCGCGCATGGTCAATGTGGCAGTGTCTCGGGCCAAGAACGGCTTTACGTTGGTCACGGGAGATGATGTCTTCACAGCGAACAATGGGCATATTGCGGCGCTGGTGCGCTATATCGAGTATTACGCGGAGGACAGGCAGGTGCATCGCGCGCCAGTGATCTCGGCCTTCGATCTGCTGTACGCGGAGTACGATCAATCGCTCGAACGCCTCGATAAACGGCTGCGGCGGGAAGATTCCGATTACAAGTCAGAGCGGATCGTGGCGCAGATCCTGCGTGAGACGCTGGAGCAGGAAGTCTGCCGAGGGCTCATGTTCCACTCGCAGATACCGCTGAAGCAAGTGGCCCCGAGCACCAATGCGAGACTGGTCCCGCGGGAGCTGGACTTCATGAACAACGGCTCCAGTTGTGATTTCGTACTCTATTTCAAGGTTGGGAAAACACCGCTGGGGGTGATAGAGGTCGACGGAGGCAGTCATGACACGCCGGAACAGGCGAAGCTCGATGCCTTGAAAGACAGTATTTTGGGCAAGTGCGGTATCCCTTTGCTGCGCTTGCGAACCGTTGAAAGTCGTATTGAA
The DNA here is from genome assembly GCF_055390755.1 of Pseudomonas sp. Van50. Taxonomy (NCBI): domain Bacteria; kingdom Pseudomonadati; phylum Pseudomonadota; class Gammaproteobacteria; order Pseudomonadales; family Pseudomonadaceae; genus Pseudomonas; species Pseudomonas sp. Van50. Next base: position 1,300,346 of record NZ_AP024343.1, read on the forward strand.
GAGCGGGTGGCGGCATTTGTGACGCAGTGGGCAACCGGTGTCCTAAAGGACACAGCGGGATAAATCGAGCTGCCGGGCGCTTGAGGCCCTCCTTGCCTCCACGACAACGGCGAGTGCCGCGACAATCCTTCACTTAATATTTCTCAATTGCGGGTGTATCGTATTCGCCTTTTGCGGGCCCAACGGTTCGCGCGGATTCAATAGGTGGTTGCGTTCATGTCCTTTACCCGTCGCCAAATACTCGGTGGCCTGGCCGGTCTTGTTGTCGTTGGTGTGGGTGCAGGCGGTGCGTCGCGGTACTGGCTGGGCAAGCGAGCCGACGCCGAGGCCGGTCACGACTATGAACTGATCGCGGCGCCCCTGGACGTGGAACTGGTGGCCGGGCACAAGACCCAGGCCTGGGCGTTCGGCCCTTCGGCGCCGGGCACCGAGCTGCGGGTGCGCCAGGGCGAATGGTTGCGGGTGCGCTTCATCAACCACCTGCCGGTCGCCACCACCATTCACTGGCACGGTATCCGTTTGCCGCTGGAGATGGACGGCGTGCCGTATGTCTCGCAACTGCCGGTGCTGCCGGGCGAATATTTCGACTACAAATTCCGCGTGCCGGACGCCGGCAGTTACTGGTACCACCCCCACGTCAACAGCAGCGAAGAACTGGGACGTGGGCTGGTGGGACCGTTGATCGTCGAGGAACGTGAGCCGACCGGATTCAAGTATGAACAGACCCTGAGCCTCAAGAGCTGGCATGTGGACGAGCAAGGCCAGTTCGTGGCGTTCAGCATTCCCCGTGAGGCGGCGCGTGGTGGCACGGCCGGGCGGCTGGCGACCATCAACGGTGTGCCGCAGGCGGTGATCGATCTGCCGGCCGGGCAGATCACCCGGGTGCGTTTGCTCAACCTCGACAATACCCTGACTTACCGTATCAACATCCCAGGCGTTGAAGCGCAGATCTATGCGCTGGACGGCAACCCCATCGAACCGCGCCCGCTGGGCAAGGAATACTGGCTGGGCCCGGGCATGCGCATTTGCCTGGCGATCAAGGCGCCGCCGGCCGGTGAAGAATTGTCGTTGCGCAATGGTCCGGTGCGCCTGGGCACCTTGCGTTCGGTGCCCAACAGTGACGCACCGACCCAGTGGCCGCCGGCACTGCCAGCCAACCCGGTGTCCGAGCCGGACCTGGCCAATGCGCAGAAACTCAACTTCAATTTCGAATGGGTCGGCTCGGTGTCGGTCAATGTCGACAACGGCAAGCCGCCAAGCCTGTGGCAGATCAACGGCAAGGCCTGGGACATCACCGACAAGACTTGCGCCGACCGGCCGATCGCCACGCTGAAGAAAGGCCAGAGCTACATTTTCGAATTGAAGAACATGACCCAGTACCAGCACCCGATCCATTTGCACGGCATGAGCTTCAAGGTGATCGCGTCGAACCGGCACAAGGTCGTGCCGTACTTCACTGACACTTACTTGCTCGGCAAGAACGAACGGGCGCAGGTGGCGCTGGTGGCGGATAATCCAGGGGTGTGGATGTTCCACTGCCATGTGATCGACCACATGGAAACCGGCCTGATGGCCGCCATCGAGGTGGCGTGATGCGCCAGATTCGCCCCGCCAGAATCATCGACCGCAGTCGTGACCAGGACTTCATGCGCGAAGCCTTGGCCCTCGCCGCCCAAGGCGCCGCCTTGGGGGAAGTGCCGGTGGGCGCGGTGCTGGTGCAGGACGGCGAGATCATCGGGCGCGGCTTCAACTGCCCGATCAGCGGCCACGATCCCAGCGCCCATGCGGAAATGGTCGCCATCCGCGCCGCTGCCCAGGCGGTGAGCAATTATCGCCTGCCCGGCAGCACCCTGTATGTGACGCTGGAGCCGTGCAGCATGTGCGCCGGCCTCATCGTCCACTCGCGCATCGCCCGGGTCGTCTACGGCGCCCTGGAGCCCAAGGCCGGCATCGTGCAGAGCCAGGGGCAGTTTTTCAGCCAGGGTTTCCTGAACCATCGGGTGATGTTCGAGGGCGGGGTGTTGGCCGAGGAGTGCAGTACGGTGCTGAGTGAGTTCTTCAAGGCCCGAAGAGCCAAAGCCCCGGACTAAACACCGAGCCCTTGTGGGAGCGAGCCTTTGTGGGAGCAAGGCTTGCCCGCGATGACGGCACCGCGGTCTATAGCAAGGCCGCGTTATCGTTCATCGCGGGCAAGCCTTGCTCCCACAGGTTCACTCCCACAGAAGCTCTCACACAGGCGGCTTGGGCGTTTTATTTACGCGCCACAATCACCGCCCGCATCGGCGCCGGCAGCCCTTCGATGGTCTTGCTGTGGTCGGCGGGGTCGAGGAAATCACTCAATGACTGATACTTCATCCACTCGGTGCTGCGCTGTTCTTCCACGGTCGTCAGGCTCACGTCCACGCAACGCACGTCGCTGAACCCGGCGCGGCGCAGCCAGCGTTCCAGGGCCGGGACCGACGGCAGGAACCACACGTTGCGCATCTGCGCGTAGCGGTCCTCGGGCACCAGCACCTGGTGTTCGTCGCCTTCGATCACCAGGGTTTCCAGCACCAGTTCGCCGCCCTTGACCAGGCAATCCTTCAGGGCGAGCAAGTGTTCGATCGGCGAGCGGCGATGGTAGAACACGCCCATGGAAAACACCGTGTCGAAGCCTTCCAGTTCCGCTGGCAGGGCCTCGAACGGGAACGGCAAATGCCAGACGTTGGGCTGCGACAGGTAGCGCTGCACCGCCTGGAACTGGCAGAAGAACAGCCAGTTGGGGTCGACGCCGATCACCGTGTCCGCCCCGGCACCGAGCATGCGCCACATGTAATAACCGTTGCCGCAGCCCACATCGAGGATGCGCTTGCCCGCAAGATCCAGGTGCGGAGCCACCCGCGACCACTTCCAGTCCGAGCGCCATTCGGTGTCCACGTGCACGCCGAACAGGTCGAAAGGCCCTTTGCGCCATGGTGACAGGCCCATCAACGCGGTACGCATTTGCCCACGGGTTTCGTCGGAACAATCGGTGTCGAGGGTCAGGCCATTCAGCAGGTCGACGGTGGTGGGTTGCAAAATCGGCAGCGCATCGAGGGCGCTTTGCCAACGCTCCAGGTCGCCGTGGCCCTTTTCCATCTTGCTGTCGAGTTGCGTCTGCAGCGTCGCGGCCCAATCGGCCAGGGGCGTGCCGGCCAGATGGCGGGCGAGGGGGACAGATCGATCATGGCAGGGCAATCAACGAGGCGAAGTTAAGACACTGGAACCATGGCACGACTTTCGAGAAGCCGGCCGCCAAGAGGCGCTCGCGGTGCTCTTCGAGGCTGTCGGGCTTCATGACGTTTTCGATGGCGCTGCGTTTCTGGGCAATCTCCAGCTCGCTGTAGCCGTTGGCGCGCTTGAACGCCACGTGCAGGTCGGTGAGCAGGGCGTGTTCCTCTGCATCGTTGAAACGCAATTTTTCCGACAGGATCAGGGCGCCACCCGGCAGCAGGGACTGGCGGATGCGGCTCAACAGTGCGGTGCGCTGGTCCGGCGCGATGAATTGCAGGGTGAAATTCAGTGCCACCACCGAGGCTGGCTGGAACGTCAGGGCGAGGATGTCGCCTTCGACCACTTCCACCGGCAGCAGCTCCTGGAACATCGAGTCCTGGCCATTGAGGTATTCACGGCAGCGCTCGACCATGGCCGCCGAGTTATCCACCGCGATCACCCGGCAACCGTCGGTGCGCACATGACGGCGCAGGGCCTGGGTCACCGCACCCAGGGACGAGCCGAGGTCGTAGAGCACGCTGCCCGGCTGGGCGAATTGCGCGGCGAGCACGCCGAGGTTTTCGACGATGGTCGGGTAACCCGGCACCGAACGCTTGATCATGTCCGGAAACACCCGCACCACGTCCTCGTTGAAGGCGAAGTCCGGCACTTGGGCCAGGGGCTGGGCGAATAGGCGATCGGGGTCTTTGCTCACGGCGGTTCCAGCGGCATGGGTGGTGAAAAGGCCGGCATTTTAACCAAAAAACCAGTGGGAGCGAGCTTTGTGGGAGCAAGGCTTGCCCGCGATAAAGGCACCGCGGTCTATAGCAAGACCGAATTATCGTTCATCGCGGGCAAGCCTTGCTCCCACAGAGCCGTGCCCCACAGAACCTTTGCTCCCATATTGAGCTTTGTTTAGTGTGGCTTTCGGGCGAACGCCGACGCTGTAATGCCCCATTGGCCCAGCCAATAACTGACGATGATCAGGTAAGGCGCGGCATGGAAGGGGTGCACGAACCGGTTGATGCCGATGAGGCTGTCGGAAAACACAAACGCCAGCGCCCCGGTGGCGGCCAGCCACGCCGAACGCTTGGGCACGTCGGTGCCCAGTCGTGCCAACGCCCGCCAGAGCATGGCGCTGATGACCAGGCCGTAGATCACCACCGGCACCAGCAACGGCCCGAGACCGCTCGACACCAGGATTGCCAGGAGCACCGCGCCGATGCCCAAGGCCAGGGCCAAGGGCAGCAGCGCCGGTCGGCGGCAGTCGCTGAGGTAGGCTTTCAGGTAGGCCAGGTGCGCCAGCAGAAACGCCCCAAGGCCGAACACGAACAGGTCCCCCGGCCAGGCCAGCAACACATCGCCCACCAGCGAGAAAATCAGCCCGAGGCTGATCCAGCGCCGATATTCGCTGGGCGGCGCATCGTGCAGCCAGCCGAGCAGGGCCAGCACCGGCATGGGCTTGACCAGCAGGCACAGCAGCGTGGCATGCATGGCCAGGCCGTACAGGTAGGTGGCCGCACCCATCAGTGCGAGGATCAGCCAACCCACAGTCAGTTCACCGCGATAGCGCAGTCAAAGGTTTCCACGGGCGGCACTTCCGGCGCCCAAGGCTGTTGATAAGTCAGGCGCAAGCGCCCGGTGCCGGCGTTGAACGCCTGGAAGCGCCAGGTCGAAACACCTGCGGCGCCAACGATGCCGGCGTCTTCCGGGTTGCGATAAACCTCCGGCCCCAAACCCTTCAATACACCACCGGCCGAATCCTGGATCGCCCAGCGATAACCGGTGCTGGGGTTGCTGGGCAGGCTCAGGATCAGGTTCTGTCCGTTATTGAGCCTTACGGGGCACTGGCTCAGTTTTTCCACGGTCACGTTGTTGCTGGTTTGCGTGGCGCAGGCGCTCAGCAGGGCGAGGCTGAGGGGGACGAACAGGCGAGTGAGGGACATAAGGGCAACGGCTCCGGCATTCACGACGAACGGCGAGCATAACCGAAGATGCTACTGGGTGTGTCAGGTGGGGATGTGTTGTTGCGGATGACGCCATCGCGAGCAAGCTCGCTCCCACAGGGGATTTGTGGTGTTCACAGCATTTGTGATCCACACCAAACCTTGTGGGAGCGAGCTTGCTCGCGATGAGGCCGGTACAGCGGCTATAAAAAACCTCAGAACAACACCTTCGCCACATCCGCAAACCGCTTGGCAAAGTGCACGGTCACACCTTCCTTGAGGTAGTCCGGCAATTCTTCGAAGTTGCCCCGGTTGGCTTCCGGCAGGATCAGTTCGTTGATCTTCTGTCGGCGCGCGGCGATGACCTTCTCGCGCACGCCGCCAATCGGCAGGACGTGCCCGGTGAGGGTCAGTTCGCCGGTCATGGCCACGCCTTTTTTCGGCGGCTGGTTGCGGGCCAGGGACAGCAAGGCACTGGCCATGGTCACGCCGGCGCTCGGGCCGTCCTTGGGTGTGGCGCCTTCCGGTACGTGCAGGTGAACGAACGCCTCGTCAAAGAACTTCGGATCGCCGCCAAATTGCTTCAGGTGCGAACTGACGTAGCTGTGGGCGATCTCCGCCGACTCCTTCATCACCTCACCCAGTTGCCCGGTCAGCTTGAAACCACGATTGAGGGTGTGGATGCGCGTCGCTTCGATCGGCAAGGTCGCGCCGCCCATGCTGGTCCAGGCCAGGCCGGTAATCACGCCGATGCCGGACAACACCTGCTCGTTGCGGAACACGGGCTTGCCCAAGGAAGCCTCGAGGTCCTTCGGCCCGAGCTTGATCACCGCTTTCGGGTCGTCGATCAGCTTCATCACTGCCTTGCGCACCAGTTTGCCCAGCTGTTTCTCCAACTGTCGCACCCCGGCCTCACGGGCGTAACCGTCGATCAGGGCCTTGAGGGCGCTGTCGTTGATGCTCAGGCTGCCCTTGGACACACCGGCCTTGGCCAGTTGCTTGGGCCACAGGTGCCGTTTGGCGATGGCGACTTTTTCTTCGGTGATGTAGCCCGACAGGCGGATCACTTCCATCCGGTCCAGCAGCGGGCCGGGGATCGAGTCCAGGGTGTTGGCGGTGCACACGAAGAGCACTTTCGACAGATCCAGGCGCAGGTCCAGATAGTGGTCGAGGAATTCGACGTTCTGTTCCGGATCAAGGGTCTCCAGCAACGCCGAGGCCGGGTCGCCCTGGTAGCTCTGGCCCATCTTGTCGATTTCGTCGAGCATGATCACCGGGTTCATCACTTCGACATCCTTGAGCGCCTGCACCAGCTTGCCCGGCTGGGCACCGATGTAGGTGCGTCGATGGCCCTTGATCTCGGCTTCATCGCGCATGCCGCCGACGCTGAAGCGATAGAACGGCCGGCCCAGGGATTCGGCGATGGACTTGCCGACGCTGGTCTTGCCCACGCCCGGCGGGCCCACCAGCAGCACGATGGAACCGTTGATCTCACCTTTGTAGGCGCCGACGGCGAGGAATTCGAGGATGCGGTCCTTGATGTCGCCCAGGCCGGCGTGGTGCTGGTCGAGCACCTTGCGCGCATGCTTGAGGTCGAGTTTGTCCTGGCCATACACGCCCCATGGCACGGAGGTCGCCCAATCCAGGTAATTGCGGGTGACGGCGTATTCCGGCGAGCCGGTTTCCAGGATGGAGAGTTTGTTCATCTCCTCTTCGATACGCTTCTGCGCCTGGGCTGACAGGACTTTGCCTGCCAGCCGCTGCTCGAATTGTTCGAGGTCGGCGCTGCGGTCGTCCTTGGTCAGCCCCAGTTCCTGCTGGATGACCTTAAGCTGTTCCTTGAGGAAGAACTGGCGCTGGTGTTCGCCGATCTTGTTGTTGACCTCGGCGGAAATCTCTTTCTGCAACCGCGCCACTTCGACTTCCTTGCGCAGCATCGGCAGCACTTTTTCCATGCGCTTGAGCATAGGCACGCAGTCGAGCACTTCCTGCAGCTCATTGCCGGTGGCGGAGGTGAGCGCGGCGGCGAAGTCGGTCAGCGGCGAAGGGTCGTTGGGGCTGAAGCGGTTGAGGTAGTTCTTCAGCTCTTCGCTGTACAGCGGATTGAGCGGCAGCAGTTCCTTGATCGCGTTGATCAGCGCCATGCCGTAGGCCTTGACCTCGTCGGTTGGCTCGCTTGGCTGATGCGGGTACTCGACTTCCACCAGGTACGGGGGGCGATGGTGCTTGAGCCAGGTGCGGATGCGCACGCGGGTCAGGCCCTGGGCGACGAATTGCAGCTTGCCGCCTTCCCGGCTGGCGTGATGGACCTTCACCAGCGTGCCGTACAGCGGCAGTTTCGAGGTGTCGAAATGGCGCGGGTCTTCCTGGGGCGTGTCCATGAAGAACAGCGCCAGGGAGTGATGATCGGACTTGGCCACCAGTTCCAGGGTCTCGGCCCACGGTTCTTCGTTGACGATGACCGGCAACACCTGGGCCGGGAAGAAGGGGCGATTGTGGATGGGGATGATGTAGACCTTGTCCGGCAGGTTCTGGCCGGGCAGCGCCAGGCCGGTGCCGGAGGAAGTGTGTTCGATGTGTTCGGAGTCAGCGTAGTCGTTAGTGGCTTCAGTAGAGTGCTGGTCGCTCATGGGGCACCTGCGCAATGGGGTATGGGTCTTAGATGGGGCAGGTGGGGGGTGGTTTCAATGGTGGGCGATTGTTAACGGTTATTTCATTGGTGGCCGTTCAGGCTGGCGACAGGTTTGCGTGGCGAGGCGCGGAGCCTCGCCACGGGCCCGGCCTAGGCGACCCGGTTCAGGTCGTTGTGGCGCGTTTCCTTCAGGCACAGCACGGCGATGACGCTGAGCAGCGCGGCCGCTGAAACATAGCCTCCGACATAGCTCAAGCCGCCCATCGCCACCAGTTTCTGGGCGAAGAACGGTGCGGCCGAGGCGCCGACGATACCGCCGAGGTTGTAGGCCGCCGAGGCGCCGGTATAGCGCACGTGGGTCGGAAACAGTTCCGGCAGCAAGGCGCCCATGGGAGCGAAGGTCACCCCCATCAGGAACAGCTCGATGCACAGGAACAGCGCCACGCCGCCGGTCGAGCCGTGGGTCAGCAACGGTTCCATGAGGAAACCCGAGGCAATCGCCAGCAGGCCACCGATGATCAATATCGGTTTGCGGCCGTAGCGGTCGCTTGCCCAGGCGGACAACGGCGTAGCGGCGGCCATGAACAGTACGGCAAAGCACAGCAGGCCCAGGAATGTCTCGCGGCTGTAGCCGAGGGTGGATACGCCGTAGCTCAGGGAAAATACCGTCGAGATGTAGAACAGCGCGTAACACACCACCATCGCCGCGGCGCCCAGCAAGGTCGGCGCCCAGTATTGGCTGAACAGCTCGACCAGCGGCACCTTGACCCGCTCCTGGCGGGCCATGGCATTGGCGAACACCGGGGTTTCATGGAGCTTGAGCCGCACGTAGAGGCCGACGATCACCAGCACGGCACTGAGCAGGAACGGAATCCGCCAGCCCCAGTCACGAAATTGCTCGTCGTCCAGGCTCATGGCCAGGGTCAGGAACAGTCCGTTGGCCGCCAGGAAGCCGATGGAGGGCCCCAATTGGGGGAACATGCCGAACCAGGCGCGCTTGCCCTTGGGCGCGTTCTCGGTGGCCAGCAGTGCCGCTCCGCCCCATTCACCCCCCAACCCCAGGCCCTGGCCGAAACGCAGCAGGCACAGCAGGATCGGCGCCCAGGCGCCAATGCTGGCGTAGCCGGGCAGCACGCCAATGAGCGTGGTGCACACGCCCATCAGCAGCAGGGAGGCCACCAGCGTCGACTTGCGCCCGATCCGGTCGCCGAAATGGCCGAACAGCGCAGAACCCAGCGGACGGGCGAGGAAAGCGATGCCGAACGTCAGGAAAGACGACAGCATCTGTGCCGTGCCTGAGGTTTGTGGGAAGAACACCGGCCCGATCACCAGGGCCGCCGCCGTGGCATAGACGTAGAAGTCGTAGAACTCGATGGCAGTGCCGATGAAACTCGCGGTCGCCACGCGAGTGGCCGAGTTGGTCGGCTGGGCAGGCACAGCTTCGTTGCAGGTAGCGGTCGTCATGCGGTTATCCCTGACAGTCATGTGCTCCGTTGGAGCGATTATTATGGTCGAACGCCCAGGGATGCGGACGGGTATCCCGTCGCTGTTTCGGGTAGGAACAGTCCCAGGGTTGATGCGGATTTTGCCGATGGTCTGGCCGGAACCGACCGGGCGCGGGGTAGGCACGGGGTTCGGGCGGAGCTGGGTAAGCGGGTTGAGTATAGGAAGGGGGCTAACGAATCAACAAGAGAGTCCGCACACATTGCGCAGAACCCCGTGGCGAGGGAGCTTGCTCCCGCTGGGTTGCGAAGCAACCCCAAAGCAGCGACCCCAGCCCGACTAATACACCGCGCTGCCTGGTTCGGCGCCGCTTCGCAGCCTAGCGGGAGCAAGCTCCCTCGCCACAAAGGGGTTTAGAGCGCCGTGGGCACCGAACTGTTATGCCACGCCAGCACCTGGCTGACGCGGTTGTCCACGGTCTCGATGATTTCCAGGCGATAACGCCCGATCTTCAGGCAGACCGGGCTTTCGGGGATGGTTTCCAGGGCTTCGGTCACCAGCCCGTTGAGGGTCTTGGGGCCGTCGCAAGGCAGATGCCAGCCCAGGGTCCTGTTCAATTCGCGGATCGACGCCGCGCCATCGATCATCAGGCGGCCATCGGGCTGAGGATGGACGTGGGGGTTGTCGAGGCTGTGCTGACTCTCGAATTCGCCGACGATCTCTTCGAGGATGTCTTCCAGGGTGACGATGCCCAGTACTTCACCGTATTCGTCCACCACCATGCCCAGGCGCCGCTGCTGCTTGTGGAAATTCAGCAGTTGTAGCTGCAACGGTGTGCTTTCGGGCACGAAGTAGGGTTCATGGGAGGCGGCCAGCAGCGCTTCCTTGGTCAGGCTCGCGTCCGCCAGCAGGTGACGGATCTGGCGAGTGTTGAGCACCGCTTCGACCTGGTTGATATCGCTGTGGAACACCGGCAGGCGCGTCCGTCGGTTCAGGCGCAACTGTTCGATGATCTCGCCGATGGGGTCGTCGAGGTTGATCCCATCGACCTCGCTGCGGGGCACGAGGATATCGTTGACGGTGATGTTGTCCAGGGCGTGGATGCCGGAAATCGGATGCAGCCGGCCACTGCCTTGCTCTGACTCCTGCTCGCTGCGCGGTGGTGCGGGCATTTCGTCGTCGCTCTGCTGCACCATGCCGGGCTTGCGGGCAAATGGACGCAGCAACAACTGGCTGGCGCCATTCAACAGCCAGGCAAATGGATAGAGGATCTTCAACGGTATGCCCAGCAAGGTGTTACCCAGTGCCAGCACTGCGTCGGGCTGGCGGGTGGCCAGGGTGCGCGGCAGGTAGTCGGCGAACACCAGCAGGGCGGCGCTGGTGCCGAGCCAGGCGACCCAGGGGCCGCTTTCCAGCCAGGTAAAAATCGCCAGCAAGGTGCCGATGACCACGGCCAGGGCGCGACAGAGGGTATTGCACAGGATCAGGCTGGGCAGCGGGAAGGTCAGTGTCGCCAGTGGTTTGTCACTGGCGCGCGAAGCCGTGCGCTGGGCCAGCAGGTGTTGCTGGGCGGCTTCGATGGCCGTGAACAGGGCCGACCAGAGGATCAGCACCACCAGCACGGCGAACAACGGCGCTACGGGCAACGTATCCATCAGGTCCGTCCGTCAGATATGCAGGATGTATTCACGGACCAGCTTGCTGCCGAAGTACGCCAGCATCAGCAGGCAGAAACCGGCCAGGGTCCAGCGAATCGCTTTGTGCCCACGCCAGCCGAGGCGGTTGCGGCCCCACAGCAGCACGCTGAAGACCACCCACGCCAGGCAGGCCAGCAGGGTCTTGTGCACCAGGTGCTGGGCGAACAGGTTCTCGACGAACAACCAGCCGGAGATCAATGACAGCGACAGCAGGCTCCAGCCGGCCCAGAGGAAACCGAACAACAGGCTTTCCATGGTTTGCAGCGGCGGGAAGTTGCGGATCAGTCCGGAGGGGTGCTTGTTCTTGAGCTGGTGGTCCTGTACCAGCAGCAACAGGGCCTGGAACACGGCGATGGTGAACAGGCCGTAGGCGAGGATCGACAGCAGGATGTGGGCGAGGATGCCCGGCTCTTCGTCGATGATCTGCACGGTGCCCGACGGCGCGAACTGCGCCAGCAACACCGTGGCCAGCCCCAGTGGGAACAGCAGCACCAGCAGGTTTTCCACCGGGATGCGCGAGCAGGCCAGCAACGTCAGGGCGATCACGGCGACGGCGATCAGGCTGGCGGCGTTGAAAAAGTCCAGGCCCAGGCCGATCGGCGTCATCAGGTGGGTATAAAGGCTGGCCGCGTGGCCGAGCACCGCCAGCACGCCAAGCGTGACCAGCAGGCGTTTGTTCGCCTTGGCGCCGGTGGCCAGGCGGGTGCCTTGATAGAGGGTCGCAGCGGCATAAAGGCAAGCGGCGGCGAGGGTGGCAAGCAAGCTGGGTGACAAGGGGAGCATAAATCCTGTTAGGCAAGCCCGAAAGGCGCTGAGTTTGGCATAGAACCCCCTCCACACGAAAGACCACAGCAGGTGTACGCCGCACGCTTCTTCGCTATAATCCGCGACCTGCCCACGCCGCAGGCTCGCCGAGCACATTTTTCACGGTCTGGGCCGCCATTATCCCGGTCTCATCTGGGCCTGAAAGGATCGCGCATGTTTGAAAACCTAACCGACCGTCTCTCGCAGACGCTGCGCCATGTCACTGGCAAGGCGAAACTGACCGAGGACAACATCAAAGACACCCTGCGCGAAGTGCGCATGGCGTTGCTCGAAGCCGACGTCGCCCTGCCGGTGGTCAAGGACTTCGTCAATTCGGTCAAGGAACGCGCCGTCGGCACCGAAGTGTCGCGCAGCCTGACGCCGGGCCAGGCGTTCGTGAAGATCGTCCAGGCCGAGCTCGAAAGCCTGATGGGCGCCGCCAACGAGGACCTGAACCTCGCCGCCGTACCGCCAGCGGTGGTGCTGATGGCCGGTCTGCAGGGCGCGGGCAAGACCACGACCGCCGGCAAGCTGGCGCGCTTCCTTAAAGAGCGCAAGAAGAAGTCGGTGATGGTGGTGTCGGCGGACATCTACCGTCCGGCGGCGATCAAGCAGCTGGAAACCCTGGCCAACGACATCGGCGTGACGTTTTTCCCGTCCGACCTGAGCCAGAAGCCGGTGGACATCGCCCAGGCGGCTATTAAGGAAGCGAAGCTCAAGTTCATCGACGTGGTCATCGTCGATACCGCCGGTCGCCTGCACATCGATGAAGAGATGATGGGCGAGATCAAGGCGCTGCATGCCGCGATCAACCCGGTGGAAACCCTGTTCGTGGTCGACGCCATGACCGGCCAGGACGCGGCCAACACGGCCAAGGCGTTCGGTGATGCACTGCCGCTGACCGGCGTGATCCTGACCAAGGTCGACGGTGACGCCCGTGGCGGTGCCGCGCTGTCGGTACGGGCCATCACTGGCAAGCCGATCAAGTTCATCGGCATGGGCGAGAAGAGCGAAGCGCTCGAGCCGTTCCACCCCGAGCGTATCGCTTCGCGCATCCTCGGCATGGGCGACGTGCTCAGCCTGATCGAGCAGGCCGAGCAGACCCTCGACAAGGACAAGGCCGACAAACTGGCCAAGAAGCTGAAGAAGGGCAAGGGCTTCGACCTCGAAGACTTCCGTGACCAGCTGCAACAAATGAAGAACATGGGCGGCCTTGGCGGCCTCATGGACAAACTGCCGAACATCGGTGGCGTGAACCTGGCGCAGATGGGCAATGCCCAGGGCGCGGCTGAAAAGCAGTTCAAGCAGATGGAAGCCATCATCAACTCCATGACCCCGGCCGAGCGCCGCGACCCTGAGCTGATCAGCGGTTCGCGCAAGCGCCGCATCGCCATGGGTTCCGGCACCCAGGTGCAGGACATCGGTCGCTTGATCAAGCAACACAAGCAGATGCAGAAGATGATGAAGAAATTCTCCGCCAAGGGCGGGATGGCCAAGATGATGCGCGGCATGGGCGGTATGTTGCCCGGCGGCGGCATGCCGAAAATGTAAAGAATCTGCGCCGGCTGTCATGCCGGCGTTGCCCCGCACGGATGCGGGGATCTCCAGCAAACCCGTGCTATGCGGGAGCTGACCTGCCGTTTTTCATGACGGCTCTATGGCAAATCTTGATCGCATGGCGCATGGCGCCGGAAAAAGACATTTGCAAAAGTCCGGATATTCCTTAGAATATGCGGCCTTTCGGGCACCTATGCCCGCTGTGCATTTAGATTTGCAGCACCGACTACAGGAACGATGTTCACATGCTAACAATCCGTCTTGCCCTTGGCGGCTCCAAAAAGCGCCCGTTTTACCACCTGACCGTAACCGACAGCCGCAACCCGCGTGACGGTTCCCACAAGGAGCAGGTTGGTTTCTTCAACCCTGTTGCCCGTGGTCAGGAAGTTCGTCTGTCCGTGAACCAAGAGCGCGTAGCCTACTGGCTGAGCGTTGGTGCACAACCTTCTGAGCGCGTTGCTCAGTTGTTGAAGGAATCGGCTAAGGCTGCGGCCTGAGCAATATGAACGCGACGCCAAAAGATGCTGATGATTTGATCGTTGTCGGCAAGATCTATTCTGTACATGGCGTTCGCGGCGAAGTGAAGGTGTATTCCTTTACTGATCCGATCAAGAACCTGTTGGACTACAAAACCTGGACGCTCAAGCGCGAAGGTAGCGTGAAACAGGTGGAGCTGGTCAGCGGACGCGGGAACGACAAGTTCCTGGTCGCAAAGCTCAAGGGTCTCGATGATCGTGAAGAAGCTCGTCTTCTGGCCGGTTATGAGATCTGCGTGCCGCGCAACCTGTTCCCTGAACTGACCGACGGCGAGTACTACTGGTACCAGCTGGTGGGTCTGAAGGTCATCGACCACCTCGGGCAATTGCTCGGGAAAATCGATCACCTGCTCGAGACCGGTTCGAACGATGTCATGGTGGTCAAGCCTTGCGTCGGCAGCCTGGATGATCGCGAACGCCTGTTGCCCTATACCGAGCAATGCGTGTTGGCCGTCGACCTTGCCGCAGGCGAGATGAAGGTGGAATGGGATGCGGATTTCTAAACGTGGCTAATTTGCGCGTTGAAGTCATCACATTGTTTCCCGAGATGTTTTCCGCCATCAGCGAGTACGGCATAACCAGCCGCGCGGTGAAACAGGAGCTGTTGCAGCTCACCTGTTGGAATCCGCGGGACTACACCACGGATCGGCATCACACTGTGGACGATCGCCCGTTTGGCGGTGGTCCGGGCATGGTGATGAAGATCAAGCCCCTGGAAGATGCGCTGGTTCAGGCCAGGACGGCAGCCGGGGAGGGTGCGAAGGTGATCTACCTGTCGCCCCAAGGCCGCCAGCTGACTCAGTCGGCGGTACGCGAGCTGGCGAATTCGGATGCATTGATCCTGATTGCCGGCCGTTATGAAGGCATTGACGAGCGTTTCATTGAAGCTCATGTCGATGAAGAGTGGTCGATTGGCGACTATGTACTGTCTGGCGGCGAGCTGCCGGCGATGGTCCTGATCGATGCGGTTACACGACTGCTGCCTGGAGCTTTAGGGCATGCGGATTCCGCTGAGGAAGATTCCTTTACGGATGGTCTGCTGGATTGCCCGCACTACACCCGACCGGAGGTGTATGCGGATCAGCGTGTTCCCGACGTGTTGCTAAGTGGCAACCACGCGCACATCCGGCGTTGGCGTTTGCAGCAGTCCCTTGGTCGGACCTACGAACGACGCGCCGATCTTCTGGAAAGCCGCTCGCTTTCTGGAGAAGAGAAGAAGCTGCTCGAGGAATACATCCGCGAGCGGGACGATAGTTAACAACGTATCGATGGTGAGTCCGACGACTCGCCTTAGGAGCACAGCATGACTAACAAAATCATCCTTGCACTCGAAGCAGAGCAGATGACCAAAGAAATCCCTACCTTTGCCCCAGGCGACACCATTGTCGTCCAGGTGAAAGTGAAGGAAGGCGACCGTTCCCGTCTGCAAGCGTTCGAAGGCGTCGTTATCGCCAAGCGTAACCGTGGCGTGAACAGTGCGTTCACCGTTCGTAAAATCTCCAACGGTGTTGGCGTAGAGCGTACTTTCCAGACCTACAGCCCGCAAATCGACAGCATGGCTGTCAAGCGTCGCGGTGACGTACGTAAAGCCAAGCTGTACTACCTGCGTGACCTGTCGGGTAAAGCAGCTCGCATCAAGGAAAAACTGGCTTAAGTCCAGCTTCCGATGCAAAAAAAGCAGCCTGCGGGCTGCTTTTTTGTTGCCTGCGATTTGCGCTTTGAGCACCCTGCATAGCTTCATTTTCCATTTCGATGCCGTGTGTGCCCGCATCCTTCAAGAGTTCTTATGCCAGCCATCGATCATCCGCTGATAGACCAGTTTCTCGACGCCCTGTGGCTGGAGAAGGGCCTGTCCGATAACACCCGCGATGCCTACCGCAGCGACCTGGCGTTGTTCAACGGCTGGTTGCAGGAAAATCACCTGGAACTGGTCAATGCCGGTCGCGAGTTGATCCTCGATCACTTGGCGTGGCGCCTGGAGCAGAACTACAAACCCCGCTCGACCGCGCGGTTTCTCTCCGGTCTGCGTGGGTTTTATCGCTATTTGCTGCGGGAAAAGCTGATCGCGGTAGACCCGACCTTGCGTGTGGAAATGCCGCAACTGGGGCGTCCGCTGCCCAAGTCCCTGTCGGAGGCCGATGTCGAAGCGCTGCTGGCGGCACCTGATCTCAGCGAGGCCATCGGTCAGCGCGACCGGGCCATGTTGGAAGTCCTGTATGCCTGTGGCTTGCGCGTCACCGAGTTGATCAGCTTGACGCTGGAGCAGGTCAACCTGCGCCAGGGCGTGCTGCGAGTGATGGGCAAGGGCAGCAAGGAGCGCCTGGTGCCGATGGGCGAGGAAGCGATTGTCTGGGTCGAGCGTTACATGCGCGATGCCCGTCATGAATTGCTGGGCGGGCGTCCCAGCGATGTGCTGTTCCCCAGTCTGCGTGGCGAGCAGATGACTCGCCAGACGTTCTGGCACCGCATCAAGCACCAGGCCAAGGTGGCCGGGATCGGCAAGTCCCTCTCGCCCCACACCTTGCGCCATGCCTTCGCCACGCACCTGCTCAATCACGGTGCCGACTTGCGGGTGGTGCAGATGCTGCTCGGCCATAGCGACTTGTCCACCACCCAGATCTACACCCATGTGGCCCGAGCGCGGTTGCAGGACTTGCATGCCAAGCATCATCCACGGGGCTGAATGAAATCCCTGTGGGAGCAAGGCTTGCCCGCGATGGCCGCGCCGCGGTGTAACAACTGAACCGCGTTATCGTTCATCGCGGGCAAGCCTTGCTCCCACAAGCCCTCTCCCACAGAAAGCCTCCACCCATGTCGTGCGTCAGCGGCATTCGGCCACGCCAGCCTTATGTGGTAGGCTTTGCCGGTTTGCACAGTGGGCGGTTGGAACCCGAATCTGCGGGTCGGCGTTTCCCGTCTCATTTGTTCGCCTCAGGAGTCCCCATGCGTTTGATCCAGATGTTCACCGCCGCCGCCATTGCGTTGGCCAGTACCTTTGCCATCGCCGATGACGCGGCCGACAAGGCTATCCGCAAGAGCCTGGAAAACCTTCAGCTTGAAGTGCCGATCGAAGCCATCTCGGCCAGCCCCATGGCCGGCCTGTATGAAGTCAAGCTCAAGGGCAGCCGCGTGCTGTACGCCAGCGCCGACGGCCAGTACATCGTCCAGGGCAACCTGTTCGAGCTCAAGGACGGCAAGCCGGTCAACCTCACGGAGATGACCGAGCGCCAGGGCATTTCCAAGTTGATCAACGGCATTCCGGTCGCTGAAACGGTGGTTTATCCGGCGATCGGCGAAACCAAGTCCCACATCACCGTGTTCACCGACACTACCTGCCCGTATTGCCACAAGCTGCACGCCGAAGTGCCGGAACTGAACAAGCGCGGCATCGAAGTGCGCTATGTGGCGTTCCCGCGCCAGGGCCTGGGTTCGCCGGGCGATGAGCAGTTGCAGGCGGTCTGGTGCTCCAAGGACAAGAAAGCGGCCATGGACAAGATGGTCGACGGCAAGGAAATCAAGGCCGCCAAGTGCGATAACCCGGTTTCCAAGCAGTTTGCGCTCGGACAGTCAATAGGTGTGAACGGTACGCCGGCGATTGTTTTGGCCGATGGTCAGGTAATTCCGGGCTACCAGCCGGCGCCACAAGTGGCCAAACTGGCCCTGGGCGCGAAATGATCATGTGCGGTGCGCTTTTGAAGATCACGGCTCGACGAACACATTCGTCGGGCCGTTAAACACAGAGTCGCGTAGCTTCGCGGCTGTATTTCACGGCCGACCTTGCGTCGGCCGTTTCATGGGGAGTCAAGAGTGAATCCGGTCAAAGTAGGCATCTGTGGGTTAGGTACCGTCGGTGGCGGCACCTTCAACGTACTTCAGCGCAACGCCGAGGAAATTTCTCGTCGTGCCGGGCGTGGGATCGAAGTGGCACAAATTGCCATGCGCACGCCAAAGCCTCAGTTCCAGACGACCGGTATTGCGATTACCAACGATGTCTTCGAAGTGGCCACGAACCCTGAGATCGACATCGTCATAGAGCTGGTGGGCGGCTATACCGTTGCCCGCGAGTTGGTACTCAAGGCCATCGAGAATGGCAAGCATGTGGTCACCGCGAACAAGGCGCTTATCGCTGTTCACGGTAATGAGATTTTCGCCAAGGCCCGCGAGAAGGGCGTGATCGTGGCATTCGAAGCCGCCGTGGCCGGTGGTATCCCGGTGATCAAGGCGATCCGCGAAGGCCTGTCGGCCAACCGCATCAACTGGGTCGCGGGGATCATCAACGGCACCGGCAACTTCATCCTCACCGAGATGCGCGAGAAGGGTCGCACCTTCGAAGACGTGCTGGCCGAAGCCCAGGCCCTGGGCTACGCCGAGGCCGATCCGACGTTCGACGTGGAAGGCATCGACGCAGCGCACAAGCTGACGATCCTGGCGTCCATTGCGTTTGGCATTCCGTTGCAGTTCGACAAGGCCTACACCGAAGGCATCACCCAGCTGACCACCGCTGACGTGAACTACGCCGAAGCCTTGGGCTACCGCATCAAGCACCTGGGCGTGGCGCGCAGCACCGCCAGCGGCATCGAGCTGCGCGTGCACCCGACGCTGATCCCGGCCGACCGCCTGATCGCCAACGTCAACGGCGTGATGAACGCGGTGATGGTCAACGGCGATGCCTCGGGCTCGACGTTGTTCTACGGCGCCGGCGCGGGCATGGAACCGACGGCCTCTTCGGTCATTGCCGACCTGGTGGACGTGGTTCGCGCCATGACCTCGGACCCGGAAAACCGTGTACCGCACCTGGCCTTCCAGCCGGATTCGCTGTCGGCGCACCCGATTCTCCCGATCGAGGCGTGCGAAAGCTCCTACTACCTGCGTATCCAGGCCAAGGACCATCCAGGCGTGCTGGCCCAAGTGGCAAGTATCCTTTCGGAACGCGGCATCAACATCGAGTCGATCATGCAGAAGGAAGTCGAGGAACACGACGGCCTGGTGCCGATGATCCTGCTGACCCACCGGGTGGTCGAGCAGAGCATCAACGACGCGATTGCGGCGCTGGAAGCGCTCCAGGGTGTCGTTGGGCCGGTGGTCCGTATCCGCGTCGAACATTTGAATTAATTTAGCGGCAAGTTATAAGCTGCAAGCCGCAAGTAGAAGCCGAGCCGCTTTGACTTGTCGCTTGCCGCTTGACCTTGAAGCTCAAACCGAAGGTTTGCCAAAAAATGCGCTATATCAGCACCCGCGGCCAGGCACCGGCCCTGAATTTCGAAGATGTCCTCCTGGCCGGCCTGGCCACGGATGGCGGTCTCTACGTGCCGGAAAACCTGCCGCGCTTCACCCAGGAGGAAATCGCTTCCTGGGCCGGCCTGCCGTATCACGAGCTGGCGTTCCGGGTCATGCGCCCGTTCGTCACCGGCAGCATCCCGGACGCCGATTTCAAGAAGATCCTGGAAGAGACCTATGGGGTCTTTTCCCACAATGCCATCGCACCGCTGCGCCAGCTCAACGGTAACGAATGGGTCATGGAACTGTTCCACGGCCCGACCCTGGCGTTCAAGGACTTCGCCCTGCAACTGCTCGGTCGCCTGCTGGACTACGTGCTGCAAAAGCGTGGCGAGCGCGTGGTGATCGTCGGTGCCACCTCTGGCGACACCGGTTCGGCGGCCATCGAAGGCTGCAAGCATTGCGAAAACGTCGACATTTTCATCCTGCATCCGCACAACCGGGTCTCGGAAGTGCAGCGTCGCCAGATGACGACGATTTTCGGCGACAACATCCACAACATCGCCATCGAAGGCAACTTCGATGACTGCCAGGAAATGGTCAAGGCCAGCTTCGCCGACCAGAGCTTCCTCAAGGGCACGCGGCTGGTGGCGGTGAACTCGATCAACTGGGCGCGGATCATGGCCCAGATCGTCTATTACTTCCACGCGGCCCTGCAATTGGGCGGTCCGGCCCGTTCCGTATCGTTCTCGGTGCCGACCGGCAACTTCGGCGATATCTTCGCCGGTTACCTGGCGCGCAACATGGGGCTGCCGATCAACCAATTGATCGTCGCCACCAACCGCAACGACATCCTGCACCGCTTCATGAGCGGCAACCAGTACGTCAAGGAAACCCTGCACGCCACGCTGTCGCCTTCGATGGACATCATGGTGTCGTCGAACTTCGAGCGCCTGCTGTTCGACCTGCACGGTCGCAACGGTGCGGCGATTGCCGGGCTGATGGACAGCTTCCGCCAGGGCGGCGGTTTCAGCGTCGAGCCTGAGCGCTGGACCGAAGCCCGCAAGTTGTTCGACTCCCTGGCCGTGGACGATGAGCAGACCTGCGAAACCATCGCCGAGGTGTTCGCGCAGAGCGGCGAACTGCTCGACCCGCACACGGCCATCGGCGTCAGGGCGGCCCGTGAATGCCGTCGCAGCCTGGACCTCCCGATGGTGATCCTGGGCACCGCTCACCCGGTCAAGTTCCCGGAAGCGGTGGAGAAAGCCGGTGTAGGAAAAGCGCTCGAACTGCCTGCGCATCTTTCTGATTTGTTTGAGCGAGATGAGCGTTGCACCGTGTTGCCCAACGACTTGAAAGCCGTGCAGGCCTTTGTCAGCCAGCATGGCAATCGCGGCAAGCCTCTCTGACCGGGTAAACCTGTCACATTTTGAAGCCCGTCTCCTGACGGGCTTTCTTGTTTCTGCATGCCAAACTGGCCGGGTTTTCGCCCTTGGAGGGATGGGCGAGTCATCTCGAAGGAAATGCAGATGTCGTTTTTTATCAAAGGCAAACCGGCCCTGGGCTGGGTAATGGGCCTGGCCCTGATGTACTGGACGCAGGGAGGCAACGCGGCGCCGCTGGCGGCTTTCGAAACGCCACCGCCCAACCCTGGCGAACGGCTGGTGCTGGACGCGCAGGAGTTGAAGTGGATCAAGGAGAACCCCCGGGTCATCGTGGCCACGATGCAGTTTCCGTTGTACCTGTTCAAGAACGAACAGGGGCAGTGGAATGGGCTGAACCACGACGTTCTCCAGCGCATCGCGCACATGACCGGCCTTGAGTTCGTGCATCGTGAATCGTTCTCCCCCGGCGAGTTGCTGACAATGCTGGAGAATGGCGAGGCCGACATGACGACCCTGCTGGCGATGAATGAAGAACGTCGGGACTTCCTGAGTTTCAGCCACGCATTCGGGGGTTCCGGTTGGGTATTCGTCGGCCGTGACGGGGAATCGTCCCTCCATTCGCTGGAGCAGCTCGAAGGGAAGGTCCTGGCACTGCCGGCACGGCATGCATTGGAGGCGGAAATCAGGCGCGATTACCCGGCGATCAAATTGCGTACGACCAAGACCTTTGGCGAGGCGCGGGCGTTGGTGGAGAGCCGGGAAGCCTATGCCACCATCGAAAATGAAACCGGGGTGCATCTCTATCCCGCCGGGCAGTTGCAGGTCGGCAGCGGCCTTGAGGGCAAGTGGGAACCGGACTACCTGGCAGTGCGCCAGGACCTGACCGTGCTGTTGAGTATCTTGAACAAAGCGCTGGAAGCCTTCCCCGCCGAGGACATGCGTGCACTGCGTTCGAAATGGATGGCCGGTGTGACGCCCGTCCAGGCGCCATCGATCTGGGAGCGGATGTCCCGCTGGGGTTACTGGTGTGTGACCGTGGTCGTGGTGTTTGGCCTCTTGTCCCTGCTGTGGAACCGCCGCCTGCAGATACAGATCGACCAACGCCTCAAGGCCGAAGCGGTCCTCAAGGACCAGTTGATGCTCCAGCGGGCCTTGATGGATGCCATTCCCGACCCGATTTTCATCTGTGATCTGGAAGGGCGCCTGATCATGTGCAACAAAAGCTATGAAGACCAGTTTGCGACCCGCTTCGAAAAACTGCGGGGCACGCGGCTTACCGACTCGGCATCATTCCTGCCGGCCACCGCCGAGCTGCTGCACGGGGAAGTGATGGAGCAATTGCGCACCGGCCAATCTCGATTCGTCGACCGGCAATTGATGTTCAGCGGCGGATTGCGGGAAATCTATCATTGGTCGGTGCCGTTCTATGGGGCTGATGGGCAGCTGCGCGGCATTCTGGGCGGCTGGACCGATGTCGGGCGGCGGTGGCGTCGTTGCGACAGGGGCCTGTCTGAGCCGGCCGTCACCTCGTAACAGCTCTCGCAGAGCGCTGTTGTTTACCTGTCATATTGGACGCGCATGCTCGGTTGAACAGGTTGAAGGCATGCCGGTTCGGTGCGCTGACGAACTTTCTGCTGCGGCCCACGGTCATTTACTGTGCACATGCAGTTGTTTCGGACTATTGAAGGGTGAGCGAATGGAAAGTATCAGCCTATTGCTGAATGAAGCCTTAAGCCCGTATCAGGTCTCGCTGACTCCCTCCGGCGCCAAGGGCGAATGCCGGGTGACGCTGAAGAATGCCAGCGGGGTCATCATGGTCGAGCGAGTGTTCAATCAGGCCCAATTGACCGACAAGCGTCAGTTGACGGACGTAGTCGATGGCCTGCATCGCGATGTGCTGATTGCCGAGGGGCGCCTGGAGCCCTGTGTGATTGCGGCGCTGCGCAATCTGGCGCGCGACAAGGTCATGGTCGCGGCGAATTGACTGGGCTTTTGTGGGAACCTTCCTACGCCTTGACCAGTCAGACCCTTTACCAGCAAGAGCGAGCATTGTGCTCCGGTGCTTGTCGCTTGTTGTACGGACCTTGAATGGTCACGTTTAACCCCGAGTCGTCTCCCCACTTCTCGGGGTTTCTTTTTGCCCGGCGTTTATGTTTTTTGGTGTGTTCTGTCGGGCGCAGGAAGCTTTTGTGGGAGCGAGCTTGCTCGCGATAGCGGAGTGTCAGTCGATATCGATGCGGCTGATCTGACGCTATCGCGAGCAAGCTCGCTCCCACGGTTTGATCTCCAGTGACTGCCTCCCTGCGGTGCCTCAAATGGCGCCGTCGCTGCGCAGTTTGGCGATCTGCTGCGGGTCGTAGCCCAGCTCACCGAGCACTTGTGCGTTGTGTTCACCCAGTGCCGGCCCGACCCATTCGCAGGTGCCCGGGGTGTCGGAGAGCTTCGGTACGATCCCCGGCAGCTTGAACGCCTTGCCGTCCGGCAGCTTGGCCTGCAGGAACATCTCACGGGCGAGGAACTGCGGGTCGCTGAACATATCCTCGGCGCTGAAGATCCGACTGGCCGGCACCCCGGCCTGGTTCAGTTGGTCGATAACGCTATCGAGCGGCAGCGCGTTGACCCAGCGATCGATGACCCCGTACAGCTCGTCACGCCGGCTGTCACGGCCATCATTGCTGGCCAGTTGCGGGTCATTGGCCAGGTCGTCACGGCCGATGATCTGCATGAAACGCTTGAAGATCGCATCGCCGTTGGCGCCAATCTGCACGTGCTTGCCATCGGCGCTGGTGTGGATGGACGAGGGGGTGATGCCGGGCATGATATTGCCGGTGCGCTCGCGGATGAAACCGAACACGTCGAACTCCGGCACCATGCTTTCCATCATGGCGAAAATCGCCTCGTACAAGGCCACGTCCACCACTTGTCCGGTGCCGCCGTTGATCTCCCGGTGACGCAGGGCCATCAATGCGCCAATCACCCCCCAGAGGGCGGCGATGGAGTCGCCGATGGAAATCCCGGTGCGCACCGGTGGGCGGTCTTCGAACCCGGTGATGTAGCGCAGGCCGCCCATGGATTCGCCCACCGCGCCAAACCCCGGCTGGTCTTTCATCGGCCCGGTCTGGCCGAAGCCCGAAAGCCGCACCATCACCAGTTTCGGGTTCAGTGCATGCAGCACCTCCCAGCCCAGGCCGAGCTTCTCCAACACGCCGGGGCGAAAGTTTTCGATCAGGATGTCGGCCTCGCCGAGCAGTTTTTTCAGGATCGCCAGGCCTTCGGGGTGCTTGAGGTTCAAGGTCAGAGATTTCTTGTTGCGTGCCTGGACGAACCACCACAACGAGGTGCCTTCGTACAGCTTGCGCCACTTGCGCAGTGGATCACCGCCGTCGGGCGATTCGACCTTGATGACATCGGCACCGAATTCGCCGCAGATGCGCGAGGCGAAGGGCCCGGCGATCAAGGTGCCCAGTTCGATGACTTTGACGCCGGCAAGGGGTTTGGCAGTAAGCGACATGGCGGATCCTGTAGGACAAAGGCAGAACGAATAGAGCGTTTTATCATAGGCCAGGGCCGGTCGCCGCAGGTTGATGGTCGGCAATTCGTGGATTGCCCGCGTCATCGGTTAGACTTGCCGCCTTTCCTCGTATCAAGAAGCCCGTTCATGGCCCAGCCGTCCACGACCTACAAGTTTGAACTGAACCTCACCGACCTCGACCGCAATGTGTACGAGAATGTGAAGCAGACCATCGCCCGCCACCCTTCGGAAACCGAAGAGCGCATGACCGTGCGCCTGCTGGCCTACGCGTTCTGGTACAACGAGCTGCTGGCATTTGGTCGTGGTCTGTCAGACGTCGATGAACCTGCGCTGTGGGAAAAAAGCCTGGATGACCGTGTGCTGCACTGGATCGAAGTCGGCCAGCCGGATGCCGATCGCCTGACCTGGTGCTCGCGCCGGACCGAGCGCACCAGCCTGCTGGCCTATGGCAGCCTGCGGGTGTGGGAAGGCAAGGTGATCCCGGCGGTCAGGAACCTGAAGAACGTCAACATCGCCGCCGTGCCCCAGGACGTGCTCGAAACCCTGGCCCAGGACATGCCCCGGGTGATCAAGTGGGATGTGATGATCAGCGAGGGCACGATTTTCGTGACCGACGACCGTGGCCAGCATGAAGTCCAGCTGCAATGGTTGCTGGGCGAGCGTGGTTGAACCGCCCCGGCATCAAGTGAACTCATTGTGGGAGCGAGCTTGCTCGCGAATACGGTAGATCAGTTTGCATTTATGTTGAATGTGCCGCCGCTTTCGCGAGCAAGCTCGCTCCCACACAAGCTCCCTGCCAGAATTTTCACGATTATCCAGAGAAATGTCGTCACCCCATGCGCATAGAACCCCGCCAACTGCCCGACACCCTGCCATTTCTCGGTGACCTGCCGCCCCTGTTGACGCGCCTGTACGCGGCACGCGGCGTACAGTCCGAGGCTGAACTGGACAAGAGCCTGGCGCGCCTGATTCCCTTTCAGCAGCTCAAGGGGATCGACGCCGCGGTGGATCTGTTGGTGACGGCATTGGAGCAGCGCCAGCGCATCCTGATCGTGGGTGACTTCGATGCCGATGGCGCGACCGCCAGCACCGTGGGGATGCTCGGGTTGCGCCTGCTCGGTGCAGCCCATGTCGATTACCTGGTGCCCAATCGCTTCGAATATGGCTACGGGCTGACCCCGGAAATCGTCGAAGTCGCCCTGGCCCGCGCACCGCAGTTGCTGATCACCGTGGATAACGGCATCTCCAGCGTGGAAGGCGTGGCGGCGGCGAAAGCGGCGGGGCTCCAGGTGCTGGTCACCGACCACCACTTGCCTGGCCTCGAATTGCCGGCGGCCGATGCCATTGTCAATCCGAACCAGCCGGGTTGCGAATTCCCGAGCAAGGCCCTGGCCGGTGTCGGGGTGATTTTTTATGTGCTGATGGCTCTGCGGGCGCGTCTGCGCAGCCTGGGGTGGTATGCCAGCACCCCCAGCCGAACATCGGCGAATTGCTCGACCTGGTGGCCCTGGGCAGCGTGGCCGACGTAGTGCCCCTGGACGCGAATAACCGGATCCTGGTGCACCAGGGCCTGGAACGGATTCGCGCCGGACGCGCCCGGCCCGGCATCAAGGCGATCCTGGAAGTGGCCAAGCGCGACGCTTCACGGATTACCTCCACCGACCTCGGATTTATCCTCGGGCCACGTCTGAATGCGGCAGGGCGCCTGGACGACATGAGCCTGGGCATCGAATGCCTGCTCACCGACGACCCGGCCCTGGCGCGGGAGATGGCGGCGCAACTGGACGGCATGAACCAGGACCGCAAGTCCATCGAGCAGGGCATGCAGCGTGAAGCCCTGGCTCAGCTCAAGGACCTGCCAGTGGAGTCGATGCCATTCGGTTTGTGCCTCTTCGACCCGCAGTGGCACCAAGGGGTCATCGGCATTCTCGCCTCGCGAATGAAAGAGCGCTATTTCCGCCCGACCATCGCCTTTGCCGATGCCGGGGACGGTTTGCTCAAGGGTTCGGGGCGCTCGGTACCGGGTTTTCACATTCGCGATGCGCTGAGCGTGGTGGCGGCGCAGCATCCGACCCTGATCAGCAAGTACGGCGGTCACGCCATGGCGGCGGGGCTGACGTTGCCGGAAGCGAATTTTCCGTTGTTCGCCGAAGCGTTCGACGCGGAAGTGCGTCGGCAATTGCGCGAAGAAGACCTGACCGGCCGGTTGTTGTCGGATGGCACCCTGGCGGTGGAGGAATTCCACCTCGAACTGGCCCGGGCGCTGCGCCATGCCGGTCCCTGGGGCCAGCATTTCCCGGAGCCGATGTTCCATGGCGTGTTTCAGTTGGTCGAACAACGGGTGGTGGGCGAACGGCACCTGAAGGTCATTCTCAAGAGCGAGTGCGGCTCGGTGAAGCTCGACGGCATCGCCTTCGGCATCGACCGCGAGATCTGGCCAAACCCTACCGTGCGTTGGGTGGAACTGGCCTACAAGCTCGACCTCAACGAGTTCCGCGGCCAGGAAACGGTGCAGTTGATGATTGCCCATATCGAACCGCGCTAGCCGATGGGTCTTCGTGGCGAGGGAGCTTGCTCCCGCTGGGCTGCGAAGCGGCCCCCTGAACTTCAGCCATCACATCGCAAGGGGACGCTGGCGCGTCCAGCGGGAGCAAGCTCCCTCGCCACAGGGGTACGCCATTGCGTCACACCGTCGGTTTTTAAGTTCTGAACCCTCCCGCCTCCCGGGTTGTCGACTAGGCTCTAAGCACTGCTTGATAGCCCTTGTGACGTCTTGTCGATTTTTTTGCCCGCGGGGGCGGGTGTTGCACCTTCTTGTCACTCGTCGACTTTTCAAACAGAACCCTGGAGCCTGCCCACTGATTCGAGAGGTGCCCCATGAGTCTGCTGCTGGAACCCTATACCCTTCGCCAATTGACCCTGCCCAATCGCATCGCGGTATCGCCGATGTGCCAGTATTCGAGCACCGATGGCCTGGCCAACGATTGGCACCTGGTGCACTTGGGCAGCCGCGCCGTGGGCGGTGCCGGCCTGGTGTTCACCGAAGCCACCGCCGTGACCGCCGACGGTCGTATCACCGCCCAGGATCTGGGGCTGTGGAACGATGAACAGATCGAACCCTTGCAACGCATCACCCGGTTCATCACCGCCCAAGGCGCCGTGCCGGGCATACAGCTGGCCCATGCCGGGCGCAAGGCCAGCACCTGGCGACCTTGGCTGGGCAAGCATGGCAGCGTCAAACCGGCGGATGGCGGCTGGGTGCCGGTCGGTCCGTCGCCGATTGCCTTCGACCCGCAACACACCCAGCCGGTGCAGTTGGACGAAGGGCAGATCGCCGGAGTCATCCAGGCCTTCGTGGATTCGGCCAAGCGCGCCCGCACGGCCGGTTTCAAGGTGGTCGAGGTCCACGCGGCCCATGGTTATCTGCTGCATCAGTTCCTCTCGCCCTTGAGCAATCAGCGGCGCGATCAATACGGCGGCTCGTTCGAGAACCGCATCCGCCTGGTGCTGCAAGTCACTGAAGCGATCCGGGCCGTATGGCCGCAAGAGCTGCCGGTGTTCGTTCGCGTCTCCGCCACCGATTGGGTCGAGGACGGTTGGAACCCGGATGAAACCGTGGAGCTGGCGCGGCGCTTCAGGGCGCTGGGGGTGGACCTGATCGACGTGTCATCGGGCGGAACGGCCGCCAATGCGGAAATCCCCACCGGCCCGGGTTACCAGACACGCTTCGCCGAGCGGGTGCGCAAGGAGTCGGAAATCGCCACCGGCACCGTCGGCATGATCACCGAACCGGCCCAGGCCGAACACATCCTGCGCACCTGCCAGGCCGACATCATTTTCCTGGCCCGCGAATTGTTGCGCGATCCGTACTGGGCCCTGCATGCCGATGATGACCTGGGCGGCCGCAAGGCGACGTGGCCGGCGCAGTACCAGCGGGCCACGCATCGGGACCAGCCGATTCATGAGTCGGATTTGCGCGATTGAGTGCCCGATAAAACAAAAAGCCCCGGTCGTCATTGGCCGGGGCTTTTTCATCTCTGAAATCGCTGGTGCCTGTGCTGCCGTCTTCGCGAGCAAGCTCGCTCCCACAGGGTAGAACATCAATCTACTGTGGGAGCGAGCTTGCTCGCGATAGGGCCAGCCCAGATACCCGATCCCTGTCAGGGATACTTGCGCTTATCCGGTGCCGGCGGGAAGTACTGGTACAACCAGGTCTCGCTCAAGGTGCGGTCCTTGGTGCGAATGAACAGGCGCATCTGCACCGGGTCCACCCGGTCGTCGGTCGGGTACCAGTCGAAGGTAATGCGGTAGCCCTTGATCGCATCCAGCACCAACACGTTGAAGTCCTTCACTTCGCCGTGGGAGCAGGTCACCACCGGTTCGATGCCGGTGCCCGGCGGCAGTTGGTCGAGGCCGCCGCCGCTGAAGTCCACAGCGAAACGACGTGCCCAGACGGTCGGGTAATGCTCGCCCGGTGCCCAGCCTTCGATGAACCCGCCCATGCCTGAACGGGTGGCGTCGACGTGGGCCAGGTCGGTGCTGACCGGCGGCAGCGCGCTCCAGTAGAGCTTGTAGCCATAGTTCAGCGAATCACCGGCGGCCACCGGTTTTTTCGGCGTCCAGAACGCGACGATGTTGTCCAGGGTCTCTCCGGTGGTAGGAATTTCCAGCAGGTCCACCGAGCCTTCGCCCCACGCCGTCGTCGGTTCGACCCACAGGCTTGGGCGCTTGCTGTACCAGTCCACGGTGTCCTGGTAGCTGGCGAAGTCGTGGTCGGTCTGCACCAGGCCGAAACCTTTCGGATTGTTGTCGGCGAAGGCATTGAATTGCAGGGTGGCAGGGTTGTTCAACGGACGGCAGACCCACTCGCCGTTGCCGCGCCACATGGCCAGCCGGTCGGAGTCGTGGATTTGCGGGTGAATGGTGTCGCACATGCGCCGTTCGACGGTACCGCAGCTGAACATGCTGGTCATGGGGGCGATACCCAGTTGCTCGATGGCGGTACGGGCATTGATGTGCGCATCGATTTCCATCACCACCCGGGTCGGCTGGCAATCGATGTCGAACCGATAGGCACCGGTGGCGCTGGGGGAGTCGAGCAGGGCGTAGACCACGAAACGGGTGCTGTTCTTGTCCGGGGTTTCGAACCAGAACTTGGTGAAGTCCGGGAATTCCTCCCGCTTCTTGGCATAAGTGTCGATGGCCAAGCCGCGAGCCGACAGCCCGTACTGGCCGCTGGCATCCACGGCGCGGAAATAGCTGGCCCCCAGGAACGAAACGATGTCGTGTCGATCCAGCTCCGGCGCCTTGAAGACACGAAAGCCGGCGAAGCCCAGGTCACCCGTCAGTTGCGAGGTGTTGACCGTGGTTTTCTCATAGTTGAACAGTTCCGGACGGAAGTGCACTTCACGGGCCATACGCGTCTTCGGGTCGACGCTGTACATGCGCACCGGCTGCTTGAAACCCATGCCGACGTGGAAGAACTGTGCATCCAGTTGTCGCCCTTCCAGGTCATTCCATAACGAGTGATTGACGTCGTATTGGATGGCGTTGAACTGCAGCGGCGACATTTGCGCCAGGGTGGGTGGCAGGACTTGCTTGGTGTCGACGTAGCGGCTTTCGGCCAGCCGCCGGGCCTGATCCTTCAAACCGTTGAAATCGAAGGGACGGGCTTCGCCGTCGGCAGTCTGATCGGCGGCCCAGGCGCGAGCGGCCATGAGCCCGGAGGCCGACAGCCCGGTGTAGGCGGCGAAGGCCATGGAGGCCTTGAGCAGATTCCTGCGGTGCATAAATACAACCTTTCTCGAAACAATCCCGCGCCGATCCTGGCAACAAAGACTGATAAAAGAGTTCGGACATGCCTTTGGCCAAACGCGACGAACGTTAGAACAGATACCTGAGAGCTGGATCGGTTCACCGAGGCGCAAAATCATAGGGGAAATACAGGCTTTGAGAGCAAGGAAAGCGTGGCTTGGTCAAATTTTCTTACAGTTATTTCTTTTTTTATAAGGATTGCGGCATTTTTTGACTAATTACTCTAAAACTCCCTTTTCACGCTTTGAATCCTCCCTATTCTTTAGCGTGATAGACGATCTAACCCGGGTTCAGACGGCGCTATCAGGTCAACCTCGACGTAAAGAAGGACAACTCATGACAAAAATACAGGGCATTACCGAAATGCTGGGGATCTTTCCAGGCCTGACCAACCCGCGCAGGACACGCCGCCTCAGCCTTGAAGAATTGAGACTGGTGGAGCGCTATCGGGAGTTGTCGGAAAACGACCGCATCGCCATGCGCTATCTGGTGGATGCGATGAGGAGTGTTTCGCGGTTTTGAAGCGTGGCGCAGGTGAGCGGTCGGGGCAGGCGCGCCGGCCGACATCACTCCACCGACCAGTCCTGGGGACGTTCGGTGCGCTGGTGCAGTATCCGCAGGACTTGCAGTTGCCCCTGATGGAGCCGGTAGGGGGCAACGAACGGGTAGCGTGTCAACACCAGCTCTCGAATATCGGGAACGACCGAAGGACGGCCCGAGCCGGGAAAGCGTTGCAGTTGGCGCAATGTCTCCAGGATGGCGAGGATGACCTCATCGGCGCCTTCTGCGCCGATAGCGCTTTGGTAATGTTCGTGGATCGAGTCGAGGTCACTCTGTGCTTTGTCGGTCAGTACGATGCTTGGCACGCTTTGCCCACTTAGCCTTCACGGCGTCCAGATCGGTCAGATTTCCAGCGTCGGCATCGGCCATGCCTTCGCTGATGGCTTGCAGATGCCAGGATTCGGCTTCCACATATCGAACCAGTGCACGCTTGAGGTGATATTGGCGGTCGCGGTCGGTGGCGGCAGCCAGCAAGTCCAGCTGTTGGGCCAGACCTTCTTCCACACGAAAGGACAAAACGGGCGAGGCCATGGCTGATCTCCAAGGTGTATACGTTGTAGACACCCTAGGTGCTGCCAGGATTTCCGTCAACCGGCGGGCGTGCACCGATCGACGAAAACCTTAGCAGGACGAACGCCGGGCAGGCGCGAGCATGTGTTGCCAACGTTGTCTTGTCGTCAATGCTTGAACATCACATGCCGCACCACCGTGTAGTCCTCCAGCCCATACATGGACATGTCCTTGCCATAGCCGGAACGTTTCTGACCGCCATGGGGCATTTCACTGACGAGCATGAAGTGGGTGTTCACCCAGGTGCAACCATATTGCAGGCGTGCCGACAGGCGATGGGCGCGGCCGATGTCGGCGGTCCAGACCGATGAAGCCAGGCCATAATCCGAGTCGTTGGCCCAGGCCAGCACTTGCGCTTCGTCGAGGAACGGGGTGACGGACACCACCGGCCCGAAGACTTCCCGGCGGACGATTTCGTCATCCTGCTGGGCGTCGGCCAGCACCGTCGGTTCGAAAAAGAACCCGTTGCCGTCCACGGCCTTGCCACCGGTGACCAGGCGGATATGCGGCTGGGCGATGGCCCGCTCGACGAAAGCGGCCACGCGGTCGCGGTGCTGGGCGGTGATCAGCGGGCCCATCTCGGTGTCGGACGCGGTTTGCAGGCCGTACTTGATGCTGCCCACCGCGGCGCCGAGTTTCTCGACGAACTGCTCGTAGATGCCTTGCTGGGCATAGATGCGGCAGGCGGCGGTGCAGTCCTGGCCGGCGTTGTAGAAACCGAAGGTGCGGATGCCCTCCACGGCCGCGTCGATGTCGGCATCGTCGAAAATGATCACCGGGGCTTTGCCGCCCAGTTCCATGTGCATGCGCTTGACGCTGTCGGACGTGCTGGAAATGATGTTCGAGCCGGTGGCGATGGAGCCGGTCAGCGACACCATGCGCACTTTCGGGTGGGTGACCAGCGGGTTGCCGACGGTCTGCCCACGGCCGAAGATCACGTTGAGCACGCCGGCCGGGAAAATTTCCGACGCCAGTTCCGCCAGGCGCAACGCTGTCAGTGGGGTTTGCTCCGACGGCTTGAGCACCACGGTATTGCCGGCGGCCAGGGCCGGGGCGATTTTCCAGGCGACCATCATCAGCGGGTAGTTCCATGGCGCGATGGAGGCGATGACGCCCACCGGGTCGCGACGGATCATCGACGTGTGCCCCGGCAGGTACTCGCCGCCCGCCGAGCCGCTCATGCAGCGGCTGGCACCGGCAAAGAAACGGAACACGTCGGCAATCGCCGGGATCTCGTCGTTCAGCGCGGCGCTAAGGGGTTTGCCGCAGTTGTCCGACTCCAGCTTCGCCAGTTCTTCGCCGTGGGCTTCGATGGCGTCGGCCAGCTTGAGCAGCAACAGGGAACGGTCCTTGGGCGCAACCTGCGACCAGCTGTCGAAGGCGCTGTCGGCCGCACGCACGGCGGCATCGACCTGGGCTTCGCTGGCCTCGTTGATTTCCACCAGCACTCGCCCCAGCGAGGGGTTAAACACGGCCTGGCCGGGGCCTTCGCCGTCTACCAGGTGGCCGTTGATCAGCAGTTTGGTTTGCATGTCCAAGTCCTCTTGAATGTTTCCCAAATCCCCTGTGGGAGCGAGCTTGCTCGCGATAGCGGTGGTCATTCACCCTTTGCAGCGACTGCCACGACGCCTTCGCGAGCAAGCTCGCTCCCACAGGATTGCGGTTCCCCAGTGAGCGATCACTGTTGATTATTTCCCGCCGCTACCGGCCACGCTCTCACCCCGCGGGTCAGGTAATACGCGCCCAATATCGGCAACATCGTGACCATCATCACCAGCATCGCCACTACGTTGGTCACCGGCACGTCGCGCGGACGGCTGAGCTGGTTGAGCAGCCACAGCGGCAGGGTGCGTTCGTGGCCAGCGGTGAAGGTGGTGACGATGATTTCGTCGAACGACAGGGCGAAGGCCAGCATCCCGCCGGCCAGCAGTGCCGACCCCAGGTTAGGCAGGATGATGTAGCGAAAGGTCTGCCAGCCGTCGGCACCCAGGTCCATCGAGGCCTCGATCAGGCTGTGGGAGGTGCGGCGCAGGCGGGCGATCACGTTGTTGTAGACGATCACCACGCAGAAGGTGGCGTGGCCGACGACGATGGTGAACATCCCCGGTTCGATGCCCAGGGCCTTGAAGGTCGCCAGCAGGGCAATGCCGGTGATGATCCCCGGCAAGGCAATCGGCAGGATCAGCATCAGCGAAATGCCCTGTTTACCGAAGAAGTCGCGACGGTACAGCGCCGCCGAAGCCAGGGTGCCGAGCACCATGGCGATCAGCGTGGCGATGGCCGCGACCTGCAACGACAGCTTGATCGCCTCCAGCACATCCGGGCGCGAGAAGGCGACGCTGAACCACTTCAGGGTCAGGCCCTTGGGGGGAAACTGAAGGCCGCGTCCTCGGTGTTGAAGGCATAGAGGAAGATGATCAGGATCGGGAAATGCAGGAACAGCAGCCCGCCCCACGCCGCGATCCGCAAGCCCCACGAGGCTCGGTCTTGAGAGTCAGAGCGCATCGAAAGCTCCCAGTCGCTTGACGATGGATAGATAGACCGCGATCAGCACGATAGGCACCAGCGTGAACGCCGCGGCCATGGGCATGTTGCCGATGGCGCCTTGCTGGGCGTAGACCATGCTGCCGACGAAGTAACCCGGCGGGCCCACCAACTGGGGCACGATGAAATCCCCCAGGGTCAGCGAGAAGGTGAAGATCGAGCCGGCGGCAATGCCCGGGATCGACAGCGGCAGGATCACCTGCGTGAACGTCTGGCGTGGCCTGGCGCCCAGGTCCGCCGAGGCTTGCAGCAGCGAGGGCGGCAGGCGCTCCAGGGACGCCTGGATCGGCAGGATCATGAACGGCAGCCAGATGTAGACGAACACCAGGAAACGTCCCAGGTGCGAGGTGGACAAGGTGCTGCCACCCACGCCTGGGATCCCCAGCACGAACTGCAACACCGGCCCCAGGCCCAGGTGGTGGACGAACCACTGCGCCACGCCGCCCTTGGCCAGCAGCAGCGTCCAGGCGTAGGCCTTGACGATATAGCTGGCCCACATCGGCAGCATCACCGCGATGTAGAAAAACGCCTTGGTCTTGCCGCGGGTGTAGCGCGCCATGTAGTAGGCGATCGGGAACGCGACGATGGCGCTGGCGATGGACACGGCAATCGCCATGCTCAGGGTGCGCAAAATAATGTCGAAGTTCGAGGGCTGGAACAGCGCCGCGAAGTTCGCCAGGGTCAGGTCCGGCGTGACCGCCATGGTGAAGTCATCGAAGGTGTAGAACCCCTGCCACAGCAAGGTCAGCAGCGAGCCGAGGTAGATCGCGCCGAACCAGAGCAGCGGCGGCACCAGCAACATCGACAGGTACAGGTTGGGCCGTCGGTACAGCAGGTTGGCAAAGCGCCGCAGCGGCGAACCGGGCGCAGGCGCTTGGGTGATGGCCAGGGTGTTCATCTCACACCTCGCCACTGACGGTGTCGTGCAGCGCGACCATCGCCTCACGGGCCCAGCGAACACTGAGGGGTTGGCCGGTCTGGTGCTGGGCTGCGTTGTCGAGCCACTGGGTGTTGGCCTGGCTGAGGTTCAGGGTCTGGCCGTTGGCAAGTTTCAATTCGTAGCGTGTGGCGCTGCCCTGGTACTGGATGTCGTGCAGCAGGCCGTGGACCTCGATCTCATCGCTGGCCAACGGGCCCTCGGCGAAACGCACGTGTTCCGGGCGGATCGAGAACGGCTGTGGATAACCGCTCAGTTCCCGGGCCAGCTCGCCACGAATCACGTTGGAGGTGCCGACGAATTCGGCGACGAAGGTGGTCGCCGGTTTCATGTACAGGTTGCGTGGGGTATCGACCTGTTCGATGCGCCCCTTGTTGAACACCGCCACGCGGTCGGACATCGACAGCGCTTCGGTCTGGTCGTGGGTGACGAAAATGAAGGTGATGCCCAGCTGGCGTTGCAGCTTCTTCAATTCGCCCTGCATCTGTTCGCGCAGCTTCAGGTCCAGGGCGCCCAAGGGTTCATCGAGCAACAACACCCGCGGACGGTTGACCAGCGCCCGGGCCAGGGCCACGCGTTGGCGTTGACCGCCGGAGAGCTGCACCGGCTTGCGTTCGCCATAGCCACCCAAGGCCACCATTTCCAGGGCTTCGTTGGCGCGCTGGATGCGCTCGGCCTTGGCGACGCCTTTGACTTTCAAGCCGTAGGCCACGTTGTCACGTACGTTCATGTGGGGGAAAAGGGCGTAATCCTGGAAAACGGTGTTCACGTCCCGCTGATACGGCGCGAGCCCGGTGGCTTCTTCGCCGTGGATGCGAATCGAGCCGGCACTGGGTTGCTCGAACCCGGCGATCAGCCGCAGGCAGGTGGTCTTGCCCGAGCCGGACGGGCCCAGCATGGAAAAGAACTCGCCGTCCTGGATATCAATGGAGACCCGGTCAACGGCTTTCACATCGCCGAACTGACGGGATACCTGGGTGAACTGGACTGCAAGCGTCATGGTGCGGGGCTCCAAAAACGGGGCTTGTGTTGAACATGGCTGAATCGTCGGGCGAGGGGCTTGGTGGGAGCAAAGCTTGCTCGCGATACGGGCGTCTCGGTTTTCCAAGAAGCCGCGTCCTCTTCATCGCGGGCAAGCCTTGCTCCCACACAGCGAACTACACCGGCTGATTGGGCTTAGCGCCCACCCATGATCGCAATGTAGTCCTGGGTCCAGCGGCTGTACGGCACGAACTTGCCGCCCTCGGCCTGTGGGGTTTTCCAGAAGGCGATCTTGTCGAACTGATCGAAGCCGTTGGTCTTGCAGCCTTCGGCGCCCAGCAGTTCGCTGCCCTTGCACGCTGCCGGCACCGCAGGCAAGGAACCGAACCACGCGGCCACGTCACCCTGGACTTTCGGTTGCAGCGACCAGTCCATCCACTTGTACGCGCAGTTGGGATGCTTGGCCTCGGCGTGGAGCATCGTCGTATCGGCCCAGCCGGTGGCGCCTTCTTTCGGAATGGTCGAGGCGATCGGTTGCTTCTCGTTCATCAGGCCGTTGACCTGATACGGCCAGGCACCGGACGCCACCACGCCTTCGTTCTTGAAGTCGCTCATCTGCACAGTGGTGTCGTGCCAGTAGCGGTGGATCAACGGCTGCTGAGCCCTCAGCAATTCCAGCACGGCCTTGTACTGGGCTTCGTCGAGTTGGTACGGGTCCTTGATGCCCAGTTCAGGCTTGGCGGTCTTGAGGTACAGCGCCGCGTCGGCGATGTAGATCGGGCCATCGTAGGCTTGCACGCGCCCCTTGTTCGGCTTGCCGTCGGGCAGGTCCTGGGCATTGAACAGCACGCTCCAACTGGTGGGCGCCTGCTTGAACACGTCGGTGTTGTACATCAGCACGTTCGGGCCCCATTGGTAGGGGGTGCCGTAGGTCTGCTGGTTGACCACGTACCACGGCGCATCCTTCAGGCGCGGGTCGAGATTCTTCCAGTTGGCGATCAGCGCGGTGTTGATCGGCTGCACGCGCTTGCCGGCAATCAGCCGCAACGAGGCGTCGCCGGAGGCGGTGACCAGGTCATAGCCGCCCTTGGTCATCAGGCTGACCATTTCGTCGGACGTGGCGGCGGTTTTCACATTGACCTTGCAGCCGGTTTCTTTCTCGAAACCGCTGACCCAGTCGTAGGCCTTGTCGCTTTCGCCGCGTTCGATGTAACCCGGCCAGGCAACGATATCCAGTTGACCTTCGCCGGCACCGACGGCCTTGAGCGGTTCGGCGGCCTGGAGGCTGACGCTGGTCAGCAGCGCCGTGGTGAGTGCACTGAGCAATACGGTCTTGTGCGCGTACATGGAAATCCCTCTTGCTTTAATTATGGTCGGGGCAGTGTTCGAACCGGGTGAAGCGCCATGGCTGGCCTGTTATTAGAGTAGTTCTGTTAGCTACAGATGCTGGCCGTGGCGGGCCATGATGTGGCGCACCACGCTGTAGTCCTGGAGCGAATCGCTGGACAGGTCTTTCCCATAACCCGAACGTTTCAGGCCGCCGTGGGGCATTTCGCTGACCAGCATGAAATGGCTGTTGATCCAGGTGCAGCCGTATTGAAGCCGCGCCGCCACCTGCATGGCCTTGTCCAGGTTCTGCGTCCACACCGAGGAGGCCAGGCCGTATTCGGAATCGTTGGCCCAGTCCACCGCCTGGCTGAGTTCGTCGAAACGGGTCACGGTGACGACCGGGCCGAACACCTCGCGCTGGACGATTTCATCGCTTTGCTTGCAGCCGGCCAGCAGCGTGGGTTGGTAATAGAAACCGGCGCCGGAATGCACCGCCGCGCCGGTGATGCGTTCGATGTGCGGCTGGCCGAGGGCGCGCTCGACAAAACTGGCCACGCGGTCGCGCTGGCGGGTGCTGATCAGCGGGCCGATCTCATTGTCGGCGTCGCGCTTGCCGGCAAAGCGCAGGCTGCTGACCGCCGCGCCGAGCTCGGCCA
This sequence comes from Pseudomonas sp. Van50, assembly GCF_055390755.1. NCBI lineage: Bacteria > Pseudomonadati > Pseudomonadota > Gammaproteobacteria > Pseudomonadales > Pseudomonadaceae > Pseudomonas > Pseudomonas sp. Van50. The sequence goes on from NZ_AP024343.1 coordinate 1,337,718, forward strand.
CCAGGCGGTCGTGAATCCCGTCCTGGGCGTAGATCCGGCAGGCTGCGGTGCAATCCTGCCCGGCGTTGTAATAGCCGTAGGTGCGCACGCCTTCGACCACGGCCTGGATGTCGGCGTCGTTGCACACGATCACCGGCGCCTTGCCGCCCAGTTCCAGGTGCGTGCGCTTGAGGGTTTTCGCCGCCGCCTGGAGGATCTTCTGCCCGGTGACGATGTCGCCGGTCAGCGAGACCATGCGCACTTTCGGGTGGCTGACCAGATGGCTGCCCACACCTTCGCCGCCCCCGCAAATGATATTGATGACGCCTCGCGGCAGGATCCTGGCCAGTGCCGGGGCCAGGGCCAGGATCGACAGCGGCGTGTGTTCCGAGGGCTTGAACACCAGCGTATTGCCGGCGGCCAGGGCCGGGGCGATTTTCCAGGCGGCCATCATGATCGGGTAATTCCACGGTGCAATGGACGCCACTACGCCGATTGGGTCGCGGCGCACCATGCTGGTGTAGCCGGGCAGGTATTCGCCACTGAGCTGGCCGGTCTGGCAGCGCACGGCGCCAGCGAAGAAACGGAACACGTCCACCGTGGCGCTCAGGTCATCCTGGCGCGCCAGGTGCAGCGGCTTGCCGCAGTTCAGGGATTCGAGGCGGGCCAGCTCATCGGCGTTCTTTTCGATGGCGCTGGCGATGTCCAGCAACAGGTTCGAGCGTTGTTGCGGCGTGGTGCGCGACCAGCCGTCGAAGGCGCGATGGGCGGCGAGGATCGCGGCTTCCACCTGTTCGGTGCTGGCCTCGGCGACGTGAGCCACCACTTCACCGGTGGCCGGGTTGAGGATCGGTTCGACAAGGCCTTCGCCGGCAACGAACTCTCCGTCGATCAGCAACGCGGTGCACAACGGGGTTTGCGTGCCAGCCATGTCCGATTTCTCATTTAAGGGTGATGACTACTGCCAGTTAAAAATAGTCCCTGTGGGAGCTGAGCTTGCTCGCGATAGCGGTCTGTCAGTTGAATCAATTTTGCCTGACCCACCGCTATCGCGAGCGAGCTCAGCTCCCACAGGAAGGGGGGCGTAATCAGATTAGGGCTCAGCCCCGAGGCCGACAAATTCGAAATACTCAAGGCTGCATTCGATTAAATAGATGGCTTGCGCCCGCCATGAGGTTGTTCCCGGGCGACGGCCAGGAACGGGTCGACCGACGCCGGTCGCGCCGTGCCCCGGCGCCAGGCCAGGCCTACGTCGAGGGTCTGGTTGAGGTCGGCGATCGGTCGGGCTTCGATGATGTCGCCTTCCAGCGACCAAGGGCGGTAGGTCATGTCCGGCTGGATCGACACACCCAATCCCGCCGCCACCAGGCTGCGCACCGCTTCGGTCGAGGCGGTGCGCAGGGTGACCCTCGGTTGCAGGCCGGCGCCGCGCCACAGGCGTTGGGCGTTGCGGTCCATTTCATCGACATTCAGCTGGATCAGCGGTTCGCGGGCCACGTCGGCCAGGTTGATGCTGTCGTGCTCCAGCAGTGGGTGCTGCGCCGGCAACCACAAGCGGTGTGGCGAATGGGTCAGGACTTCGGTCTGCAACGCGTGGCGGTCTTCCAGGTTGGACAGGATCAGCACCCCGACATCGATTTCGCCGCTGACCAGCAAATGCTCGATGTACGGCCGTTCGTCCTCCATCACGCGGATCTCTACGTTGGGGTAGGCACGCTGGAAACGGGTGAGCAGGTCCGCCAGGTAATAGCCGGCGACCAGGCTGGTGACGCCAATGGTGACTTGGCCGGCCACCTGATCGGTGCTTTGTTGCAGGCTGCGCTTGGCGTTGTCGACGGTGGCCAGGATCACATGGGCCTGGCGCAGGAATTGATGGCCCTGGTGGGTCAGGGTCATGCCCTTGGCATGGCGGCTGAACAGGCTGACGCCGATGTCCTGCTCCAGTTGCTGGATCGCCAGGGTCAGGGTGGACTGGGAAATGAACGCCGTTTGCGCAGCAGCGGAGATGGAACCGGTTTCGGCCACGGCGATGAAGTGGCGGATCTGACGCAGGGTCATCATGGGCGTATACCCGTTGGGTGATTTTTATCGATGTACTGGAGTGTATATCGTTTTTTTAGAAGGATAGGTGAGTGCGCCTTTGAATGAGCCAGGCAACATCTGGAAGCAATCTCGCCTGCGGCGTCAGGGCACTTTCGATCTAGGCTGGGGGCCTTACGTTGACCCGACAATGTGGAGGCAACAAATGAACACCCGTGGATTGCTCGATCAGCTTCTCAAGTCCGGCCAGGAAATGTTGCAGAACAAGGCTGGCGGCTCACAGGGCAAGTCGTCCGGCGGCCTGGGCGGGTTGCTCGGCGGCTCCGGCAACCTGGGCGGGATGCTTTCCGGCGCGGGCGGCGGGGCCCTGGCCGCCGGGGCCATGGGCCTGTTGCTGGGCAACAAGAAAGCCCGCAGCTTCGGTGGCAAGGCCCTGGCCTACGGTGGTTTGGCTGCCTTGGGCGTGATCGCCTACAAAGCCTATGGCAACTGGCAGGCCCAACAGGGCACCGCGCCGAAAACCGAACCGCAGACCCTCGACCGCGTGCCCCGGCGCAGGTGGAACAGCATAGCCAGGCGATCCTCAAGGCCCTGGTGGCGGCGGCCAAGGCCGATGGTCATGTGGACGAGCGGGAGCGGCAGTTGATCGAAGGTGAATTCACCAAGCTCGACAACGACCAGGAGCTGCAACACTGGCTGCACGCCGAACTCAACAAACCCCTGGACCCCACCGACGTCGCCCGCGCCGCCAGCACCCCGGAAATAGCCGCGGAAATGTACATCGCCAGTGTGATGCTGGTGGACGAGGAAAACTTCATGGAGAAGTCCTACCTCGACGAACTGGCGCGCCAACTCAAGCTGGAGCCGGGTTTGAAGGTGGAACTGGAAAAACAGGTGCGCCAGGCGACCGCCTAAACAGCCCCAACGCTATTCCCTGTGGGAGCGAGCTTGCTCGCGATGGCGCCCGGTCAGTCGCAGCATTTTTGACTGATACACCGCTATCGCGAGCAAGCTCGCTCCCACAGGGATGGATTTCATCGCGAACCTCGGCCTGTCAAAAATCCTCCCACGCCGCCATACAGACGCCACGCCGCCCTCGGCTATACTCCCCAGCATTTCAAGTGCCCGAGGTTTTACTGTGAAGAATTGGACATTGCGCCAACGCATCCTGGCGAGTTTTGCGGTGATCATCGCCATTATGCTGCTGATGGTGGTTGTCTCGTATTCACGGTTGTTGAAGATCCAGGACAGTGAAGAAAAGGTCCGGACCGATGCGGTGCCAGGGGTGTATTTCAGTTCGATGATCCGCGGTGGCTGGGTCGACAGCTATGTCCTGACCCAACAGATCGTCGGCCTCTCGGGGAACCGGGAAATCACCGCCGAGGACAAGGCCCGCTACCAGGGTTTCGAGCAGCACCTGCGCGAAGAGATACAGAACTACCAGAAGTTGATCCAGAACCCGGCCGACCAAGTCTCTTTTGACGAGTTCGAAGTCAATCACCAGGACTTCAACAAGGCCCTGGCGAAGGTCCTGGACCTGTATCAGCGCAAGGATTACGAAGGGGCGCGACTGGCGCTGAACACAGAGCTGACGACGGCGTGGCTCGACGGCCGCGGGCATTTGAATCAAATCATCGAGCGTAATCGCGAGCTGGCGGAAAGCGCCACCCAGACCATTGGCGACGCGGTGACGGCGGCCAAGGTCGCCATGGGCCTGTCGTTCCTGGTTGCGCTGATCGTCGCCGTACTGTGCGGGTTGTTGTTGATGCGGGCGATCATGGCGCCGATGAACCGCATCGTCGAGATCCTCGCGATCATGCGCAGCGGCGACCTGAGCGGGCGCCTGAACCTGGCGCGCAAAGACGAATTCGGCGCCGTGGAAACCGGCTTCAACGACATGATGGCTGAACTGACCTCGCTGGTGTCCCAGGCCCAGCGCTCTTCCGTGCAGGTCACCACCTCGGTCACCGAGATCGCCGCCACCTCGCGCCAGCAACAGGCCACGGCCACCGAAACCGCCGCCACCACCACCGAGATCGGCGCGACGTCCCGGGAAATCGCCGCCACCTCCCGGGACCTGGTGCGCACCATGACCGAAGTCTCCACCGCCGCCGACCAGGCCTCGGTGGCTGCCGGCTCCGGCCAGCAGGGCCTGGCGCGCATGGAGGAAACCATGCATTCGGTGATGGGCGCCGCCGACCTGGTGAACGCCAAGCTGGCGATCCTCAACGAGAAGGCCGGCAACATCAACCAGGTGGTGGTGACCATCGTCAAAGTGGCCGACCAGACCAACCTGCTGTCCCTCAACGCGGCCATCGAGGCCGAGAAGGCCGGTGAGTACGGGCGCGGTTTCGCCGTGGTGGCCACGGAGGTGCGGCGCCTGGCCGACCAGACCGCCGTGGCGACCTATGACATCGAGCAGATGGTGCGCGAGATCCAGTCCGCAGTGTCGGCCGGGGTGATGGGCATGGACAAGTTCTCCGAAGAAGTGCGCCGGGGCATGGCCGAAGTGCAGCAGATCGGCGAGCAACTGTCGCAGATCATCCATCAGGTCCAGGCCCTGGCCCCGCGGGTGTTGATGGTCAACGAAGGCATGCAGGCCCAGGCCACCGGCGCGGAGCAGATCAACCACGCCTTGGTGCAACTGGGCGATGCCAGCAGCCAGACCGTGGATTCCCTGCGCCAGGCCAGTTCCGCCATCGACGAGCTGAGCCAGGTCGCCGTGGGGCTGCGCAGCGGCGTCTCGCGTTTCAAAGTCTGATGGGCGAAATCGATCCCCGGCGCGGCGCCGCACCGACGGTCCGCCAGTCGTTGTTCCTGGTGTTCTGCATCGGCAACGAACGGTACGCCCTGCAGGCCATCGATGTGGTGGAGGTGCTGCCGCGCTTGCCCCTCAAACCGATTGCCCGGGCGCCGTCCTGGGTGGCGGGGGTGCTTGCCTGGCGCGGCACGATGGTGCCGGTGATCGACCTGTGCGCCCTGACGTTCGGCCAGAATGCCGAGGCCCGGACCAGCACACGATTGGTGCTGGTGCGTTATCGAAGCGACGGGCAACAAGCCGGGCACGTGCTGGGATTGATCCTGGAACAGGCGACCGACACCGTGCGTTGTGATCCGGCCGATTTCAAACCCTATGGCCTGGACAATCGGCAGGCGCCGTACCTCGGCCCCGTACGCGAGGATGCCCACGGGTTGCTGCAATGGGTGCGGGTCAATGACCTGCTCGACGAATCCGTTCGGGCGCTGCTGTTTCCTGCGCCGCCGCTGGACCTCGACGACCTCGGGCCAACGCCATGAACGACGATCAACGTTTTTTCGATTTTCTCAAGGAGCGCATTGGCCTCGACGTGACCTCCGTCGGCACCGCGATCATCGAGCGGGCCGTGCGCCAACGGATCAGTGCCGTGCCCGGGCGAACCGCCGATGAATACTGGCAGGCCCTGCAGCATTCGGCCCCGGAGCAGCAGGCGCTGATCGAAGCGGTGATCGTCCCGGAGACCTGGTTCTTCCGCTACCCCGAATCCTTCGCAACCCTCGCCAGGCTGGCCGTCAAGCGTCTGGCCGAGATCAAGCACCTGCGTGCGCTGCGCATCCTCAGCTTGCCGTGCTCCACGGGCGAAGAGCCGTATTCCATCGCCATGGCCTTGCTCGACGCGGGCCTGGGGCCCCATCAGTTCAAGGTCGATGGCCTGGACGTCAGCCCGCTGTCGGTGGCACGGGCCAAGGACGCGCGCTACGGCAAAAACTCCTTCCGTGGCGCCGACCTGGTTTTTCGCGAACGGCATTTCGACGTCGCGGACGAGGGTTACCGCCTCAGTGAACGGGTGCGTGAACAGGTACGCCTTCAGGTGGGCAACCTGCTGGATCCGGCCTTGCTGGTGAACGAGGCACCTTACGATTTTGTGTTCTGTCGCAACTTGCTGATCTATTTCGACCAGCCGACCCAGCAGCAGGTGTTCGAGGTGCTCAAGCGCCTGACCCATCAGGACGGCGTGCTGTTTATCGGCCCCGCCGAGGGCAGCTTGCTGGGACGCCTGGGCATGCGCTCGATCGGGATAGCCCAATCGTTCGCCTTCAGCCGCCACGGGGCTGCGGAGCCTCAACCGTTGCCAGCGTTGATGCCGCCGCCGTTGCCGGTTCGTCAGCCGCCGCCCCGGGTCGTTGCGCCGGTGATTCGGCCGCGGCCGTTTGCCGCGAACGTCACGCCGATTGCCCCACCCAAGAGCAGCGACGCCGCGACCTTGCTGGCCAATATCGCCGCCCTGGCCAACGGTGGCAAAAGCGCCGAGGCCCGTGCGGCGTGCGAAGAGTATTTGCGCAGCCATGCGCCGAACGCCCAGGTGTTCTATTGGCTGGGCCTGCTCAGCGACATGGCTGGCAGCGCGCTTGAAGCCCAGGGTTTTTATCGCAAGGCGCTTTATCTTGAACCGCAACACGCCGAGGCCCTGGTGCATCTGGCGGCGCTGCTGGCTTCCCAGGGAGACGCGGCCGGAGCCCGTCGATTGCAGGAACGCGCCGCCCGTAGCGGGCGCACGGTAGACAGTGAGCACAAACGATGAGCGGTTCGGCTTCTTACAACGTCACCCATGACGATGCCCAGGCAATCGATGATTGCTGGAATCGCATCGGGGTGCATGGCGATAAATCCTGTCCACTGTTGGTCGAGCATATCCACTGCCGCAATTGCTCGGTGTATTCGGCGGCCGCCACCCGGCTGCTCGACCGTTACACCTTGCCGCAGGATCAACGGGACTTGTCCCTGGCCCCGGTGGACAACGAGGTGGTCACGCGCTCGCTGCTGATGTTCCGCCTCGGCGAGGAATGGCTGGGCCTGACGACGCGCAGCCTGGTGGAAGTGGCACCGTTGCAGCCGATCCACTCGTTGCCCCACCAACGCTCACGGGCCTTGCTGGGGGTGGCGAATGTGCGCGGGGCACTGGTGGCCTGCCTGTCGCTGGTGGAGCTGTTGGACCTGGAGCCCGGCGCGGCGGTTACCGGTACACGGGTCATGCCGCGCATGTTGATTGTCGCGGCCAAGGGTGGGCCGGTGGTGGTGCCGGTGGATGAGGTGGACGGCATCCACGCCATCGATGAACGCATCCTGGCGAGCGCTTCGCCATCGGCGGGCAAATACACCCGTGGCGTGTTGCCCTACAAAGGCCGCAGCCTGCGCTGGCTGGATGAAGAACAGCTGCTGTCCGCCGTGGCCCGGAGCCTGTCATGACCCCTGACCAGATGCGCGACGCCTCATTGCTGGAACTGTTCAGCCTGGAAGCCGAAGCCCAGGTCCAGGTGCTGAGCACCGGCTTGCTGGCGCTGGAGCGCGATCCGACCCAGGCCGAATACCTCGAGTCGTGCATGCGCGCGGCGCACTCCCTCAAGGGCGCGGCACGGATCGTCGGGGTGAACGCTGGCGTCAGCGTGGCCCACGTCATGGAGGATTGCCTGGTCGGTGCCCAGGAGCGGCGCCTGGTGCTGGGGCCGAGCACATCGACGCCTTGCTGCAAGGCACCGACCTGCTGACGCGCATCGCCACGCCGGGCAACAACGTCGGCGCCCCGGATATCGATGCCTATGTGGCGTTGATGGGGCGATTGCTCGACCCCAACGCTGCACAACTGCCAGCGCCGGTACCGACAAGCATCGAGGTGCCTGTCGACCCCATCGGTGTCGAGCTGCTCGTTCCGGAACCGTTCGCGACAGCGGAGCCGGCTTCGAAGAGTAAACGGGTCACCGAAGGCGGCGAGCGGGTCTTGCGGGTCACGGCCGAACGTCTCAACAGCTTGCTCGACCTGTCGAGCAAGTCTTTGGTCGAGACCCAGCGCCTCAAGCCCTGGCTGGCGACGCTGCAACGGCTCAAGCGCCAGCAAGGCACTGGCTTGCGCGCCCTTGAAGAGTTGAACGTACACCTCAAGGACCATGCCCTGAGCCTGCAGGCCCAGGAAGCCCTTGGCGATGCCCGCCGCTTGCTCGCCGAGACCCAGCAGTTGCTGGCGCAGAAAGCCGCCGAACTGGATGAATTCGCCTGGCAGGCCAGTCAACGGGCGCAGGTGCTGTACGACACGGCGCTGGCCTGTCGCATGCGGCCGTTCGCCGATGTGCTTTCGGGGCAGGTGCGTATGGTCCGTGACCTGGGCCGCAGCCTGGGCAAACAGGTACGCCTGGAGATCGAAGGCGAGAAAACCCAGGTCGACCGCGATGTGCTGGAAAAGCTCGAAGCGCCACTGACCCACTTGCTGCGCAACGCCGTGGACCACGGCATCGAAGCACCGGAGCAACGGATACTGGCCGGCAAGCCCGCCGAAGGCCTGATCCGCCTGCGCGCCTCTCATCAGGCTGGCCTGCTGGTCTTGGAGTTGGTGGACGACGGCGCCGGGGTGGACCTGGAGCGGGTGCGCCGCAGCATCGTCGAGCGCGGTCTTTCCCCTGAGCAAACCGCCGCCAGCCTGAGCGAAGAGGAACTGCTGACCTTCCTGTTCCTGCCCGGTTTCAGCCTGCGCGACAAAGTCACCGAAGTATCCGGGCGCGGCGTCGGCCTGGACGCCGTCCAGCACATGGTCCGGCAGTTGCGCGGGGCGGTGGTGCTGGAGCAGACGGCGGGGGAGGGCAGTCGTTTCCATCTCGAGGTGCCGCTGACGCTGTCGGTGGTGCGCAGCCTGGTGGTGGAAGTCGGCAGTGAGGCGTACGCCTTTCCCCTGGCTCACATTGAACGCATGTGCGACCTGGCGCCGGAAGACATCGTCCAGGTCGAAGGGCGTCAGCATTTCTGGCACGAAGGCCGGCATATCGGCTTGGTCGCCGCCAGCCAGTTGCTCGATCGCCCGTCGACGCAGAACGGCGGCCAGACCCTCAAGGTTGTGGTGATCCGCGAGCGCGAGACGATCTACGGGGTGGCGGTGGAGCGGTTCATCGGCGAGCGAACCCTGGTGGTCCTGCCCCTGGACGAACGCCTGGGCAAGGTCCAGGACATTTCCGCCGGGGCCCTGCTCGACGATGGCTCGGTGGTGTTGATTATCGATGTCGAAGACCTGCTGCGCTCGGTGGAAAAGTTGCTCGATACCGGGCGCCTGGAGCGCATCGCCCGGCAGAACCAGGCCCAGGCCCCGCGCAAGCGAATCCTGGTGGTGGACGATTCCCTGACCGTGCGCGAGCTGCAACGCAAGTTGCTGCTCAATCGCGGCTATGACGTGGCGGTGGCGGTGGATGGCATGGATGGCTGGAATGCATTGCGCTCAGAGGATTTCGACTTGTTGATCACCGATATCGACATGCCGCGCATGGACGGTATCGAACTGGTGTCGCTGTTGCGGCGCGACAACCGCTTGCAGTCGCTGCCGGTGATGGTGGTGTCCTACAAGGATCGTGAAGAAGATCGTCGCCGTGGCCTCGACGCCGGCGCCGACTATTATTTGGCCAAGGCGAGCTTCCACGACGACGCCTTGCTCGACGCCGTGGTTGAACTGATCGGAGGGGCGCGCGCTTGAAGATCGCCATCGTCAATGACATGCCCCTGGCGGTCGAGGCCCTGCGTCGCGCCTTGGCGTTCGAGCCGGCGCATCAGCTGGTCTGGGTGGCCGTCAACGGGGCCGAGGCGGTGCAGCGTTGCGCCGAATACACCCCTGACCTGATCCTGATGGACCTGCTCATGCCGATCATGGATGGCGTGGAGGCCACCCGGCGGATCATGGCCGACAGCCCCTGCGCTATCGTGATTGTCACCGGGGACAGCCAGCAGAACGTCCACCGGGTGTTCGAGGCCATGGGCCATGGCGCGCTGGATGTGGTCGATACCCCGGCCCTGGGTGTTGGTAATCCGGCGGACGCGGCTGCGCCGCTGCTGCGCAAGATCGCCAACATCGGCTGGCTGATCGGTGAGCGCAACAGGCATGAACGCCCCGCGCCAGCGGCGCAGCGTACGGCGGTGTCGCGCAAGAGCCTGGTGGCCATCGGGTCATCGGCGGGCGGGCCGGCGGCGCTGGAAGTGCTGCTCAAGGCGTTGCCGCGGGACTTTGCCCCAGCGATCGTGCTGGTCCAACATGTGGACGAGGTGTTCGCCGCGGGCATGGCCGAGTGGCTGGGCAGCGTGTCGGGCCACACGGTGCGCCTGGCCCGGCACGGCGAGACGCCGCAAAGTGGCACGGTGTTGCTGGCCGGGACCAACCATCATCTGCGTTTGTTGAAGGACGGCACACTGGCCTACACCGCCGAGCCGGTGAACGAGATCTACCGGCCCTCCATCGACGTGTTTTTTGAAAGTGTCGCCCAGTACTGGAGCGGTGACGCGGTGGGCGTATTGCTCACCGGCATGGGCCGCGACGGTGCGCAAGGGCTTAAACTCATGCGTCAGCAGGGCTACGTGACCATCGCTCAGGACCAGCGCAGCAGCGCGGTGTATGGCATGCCCAAAGCCGCGGCCGCCATCGATGCCGCCGTCCATATTCTTGCCCTGGACGCCATCGCGCCACGGCTGTTGGAGATTGTGACCCCATGAAGAACCCCGCGAGCCTTGCCCCGGCCGTACCCAGGTAAGCCACCATGATGAATGACCTGCAGCTCGACGATTTCAAGCGCGATGAGAACGCCGCCATGGTCTTGCTCGTCGACGATCAGGCGATGATCGGCGAAGCGGTGCGGCGCGGGCTGTCGAATGAAAAAAACATCGACTTCCATTTCTGCTCCGACCCCCACCAGGCCATCGCCCAGGCGATTCGTATCAAGCCGACGGTGATTCTCCAGGACCTGGTGATGCCCGGCCTCGACGGCCTGAGCCTGGTGCGCGAGTACCGTAACCATCCCGCCACCCGCGATATTCCGATCATTGTCCTGTCCACCAAGGAGGACCCGCTGGTCAAGAGCGCGGCGTTCGCCGCCGGGGCCAACGACTACCTGGTCAAGTTGCCGGACAACATCGAACTGGTGGCGCGCATCCGCTATCACTCGCGTTCCTACATGATGCTGTTGCAGCGCGACGCGGCCTATCGCGCACTGCGGGTCAGCCAGCAGCAGCTGCTCGACACCAACTTGGTGCTGCAACGGTTGATGAACTCCGACGGCCTGACCGGGCTGTCCAATCGCCGGCATTTCGATGAGTACCTGGAGCTGGAATGGCGCCGGGCGATGCGCGACCAGAGCCAACTGTCGCTGCTGATGATCGACGTGGACTACTTCAAGGCCTACAACGACAACTTCGGTCACCTGGAGGGCGACGAAGCCCTGCGCAAGGTCGCCACGGCGATCCGCGAGGCGTGCAGCCGTCCGTCCGACTTGCCGGCCCGCTACGGCGGCGAGGAGTTTGCCCTGGTGCTGCCCGGCACCTCGCCGGGCGGCGCCCGGTTGATGGCCGAGAAACTGCGCCAGAGCGTCGTCGCCCTGAAAATCCCCCACACCACGCCCGACGGCGGCGAGAACCTGACCATCAGCATTGGTGTGTCGACCGTCACGCCGCAGCAAGGTGGCGATTGCCGGCAACTGATCTCGGCGGCGGACAAGGGGCTGTACCTGGCCAAGCACAATGGGCGGAACCGGGTGGGGGTCGAATAATACAGCTGGGCGAGGTGGCTTTTGTGGTGAGGGATAAGCTTGTGGGAGCAAGGCTTGCCCGCGATGAAGGCACCTTGTTTCCACTTGAAACCGCACCGACTCCATCGCGGGCAAGCCTTGCTCCCACAGCTCACTTGTCACGAGCGATCTGCGCTGAGCAAGCCTCAATCCTCTAAAGCCGCCAGGCGGGCTGCCGCTGGCGCTTGATTACGTTATACTCGCCGGCTTTCAAAAGTTCGCCAACGAGTGCTGCCCGCCATGGAAATCAACCCGATCCTTAACACCATCAAGGACCTGTCCGAGCGCTCCGAAACTATTCGGGGGTATCTTTGACTACGATCAAAAGCATGAGCGCCTGACCGAAGTCAATCGCGAGCTTGAAGATCCGAATGTCTGGAACAACCCTTCGTACGCCCAGGAACTGGGCCGCGAGCGTTCTGCGCTGGCGCAGATCGTCGAGACCCTGGACGAGTTGTCCAGCGGCCTGGCCGATTGCCGCGACCTGCTGGACATGGCTGTCGAAGAGAACGATGAAGGCGCGGTCGGCGATGTCGTCGCCGAGCTGACACGCCTCGACGAGAACCTCGCCAAGCTGGAATTCCGCCGCATGTTCAGCGGCGAGATGGACATGAACAACGCCTACCTGGACATCCAGGCCGGTTCCGGCGGCACCGAGGCCCAGGACTGGGCCAACATCCTGCTGCGCATGTACCTGCGCTGGGCTGACAAGCGCGGTTTCGACGCCACCATCATGGAACTGTCGGCCGGTGAAGTCGCCGGGATCAAGGGCGCCACCGTGCACATCAAGGGCGAATACGCCTTTGGCTGGCTGCGGACCGAGATCGGCGTGCACCGCCTGGTGCGCAAGAGCCCGTTCGACTCCGGCAACCGTCGCCACACCTCGTTCTCGGCCGTGTTCGTTTCGCCGGAAATCGACGACAACATCGAAATCGAGATCAACCCGGCGGACCTGCGTATCGACACCTACCGTTCCTCCGGGGCCGGTGGCCAGCACGTCAACACCACCGACTCGGCGGTACGGATTACCCACGTACCGACCAACACTGTGGTCAGCTGCCAGAACGAGCGTTCCCAGCACGCCAACAAAGACACCGCGATGAAGATGCTGCGGGCCCGCCTGTACGAGCAGGAAGTGCAGAAACGCAACGCGGCGTCCCAGGCGCTGGAAGACACCAAGTCGGACATCGGCTGGGGTCACCAGATCCGTTCGTACGTGCTCGACGCCTCGCGGATCAAGGACCTGCGTACCAGCATCGAACGCAGCGATTGCGACAAGGTGCTCGACGGCGATATCGATGAATACCTGATCGCCAGCCTCAAACAAGGGCTGTAACGCGACACCCATGCGGCGGGCGGGCACGCTTCCATCAAGAAGCGCGGCTCGCTCGCAAACTCCGGCCCGGGCCGGGGGCAACGAACCTGTGATGGAATCCTTAAAGACATGAGCGACCTAGAACTCGACCCGCAAGCCCTGCAACAGGAAGAAAACTCCCTGATCGCCCTGCGCAAGGAAAAGCTTGCTGCCGAGCGCGCCAAGGGCCAGGCCTTCCCCAACGACTTCCGCCGCGACGCCTACTGCGACGTCTTGCAGAAGCAGTATGCGGACAAGACCAAGGAAGAGCTGGCCGAGGCGGCGATTCCAGTCAAGGTGGCCGGTCGTATCATGCTCAATCGTGGTTCGTTCATGGTGATCCAGGATATGACCGGGCGCATCCAGGTCTACGTCAACCGCAAGACCCTGTCGGAAGAAACCCTGGCTGCCGTCAAGACCTGGGACCTGGGCGACATCATTGCCGCCGAAGGCACCCTGGCTCGTTCCGGCAAGGGCGACCTGTACGTCGAGATGACCAGCGTGCGCCTGCTGACCAAGTCCCTGCGCCCGCTCCCGGACAAGCACCACGGCCTGACCGACACCGAGCAGCGCTATCGCCAGCGCTACGTCGACCTGATCGTCAACGAAGACGTGCGCCAGACGTTCCGCGTGCGCTCGCAAGTCATCGCCCACATCCGCAGCTTCCTGATGAAGCGTGACTTCCTGGAAGTCGAGACGCCGATGCTGCAGACCATCCCTGGCGGTGCGGCGGCCAAGCCGTTCGAAACCCACCACAATGCCCTGGACATGGAAATGTTCCTGCGCATCGCGCCGGAGCTGTACCTCAAGCGGCTGGTGGTCGGTGGCTTCGAGAAAGTCTTCGAGATCAACCGCAACTTCCGTAACGAAGGTGTTTCGACCCGGCACAACCCCGAGTTCACCATGCTCGAGTTCTACCAGGCCTACGCCGACTACGAAGACAACATGGACCTGACCGAAGAACTGTTCCGCGAGCTGGCGCAGCTTGTTCTCGGGACTACCGACGTGCCGTACGGCGACAAGGTGTTCCACTTCGGCGAGCCGTTCGTGCGCCTGTCGGTGTTCGACTCGATCCTCAAGTACAACCCTGAGATCACCGCCGCCGACCTGCAGGACATCGACAAGGCCCGCGCCATCGCCAAGAAGGCCGGCGCCAAGGTGCTTGGCTTCGAAGGCCTGGGTAAGCTGCAAGTGATGATTTTCGAAGAACTGGTCGAGCACAAGCTGGAACAGCCGCACTTCATCACCCAGTACCCGTTCGAAGTGTCGCCGCTGGCCCGTCGCAACGACGAGAACCCAAGCGTGACCGACCGTTTCGAGCTGTTCATCGGTGGGCGTGAAATCGCCAACGCCTATTCCGAGCTCAACGATGCCGAAGACCAGGCCGAGCGTTTCATGGCCCAGGTGGCCGACAAGGACGCCGGCGACGACGAAGCCATGCACTACGATGCCGACTTCGTGCGCGCCCTGGAGTACGGCATGCCGCCGACCGCCGGCGAAGGCATCGGCATCGATCGCCTGGTGATGTTGTTGACCAACTCACCGTCGATCCGGGATGTGATTCTCTTCCCGCACATGCGGCCTCAAGCGTAAGTGCTTCAACTAAAAAGCCGCCTGGAAGGGCGGCTTTTTATTGCCTGTCTGGTACAAACGTATCAATTGGTTAGTTTTTCAAAGAGCGAGGAAGACCTGTCGTGAATCGTGCAATGGCTTCAGAAGGTGCAGCGGGCGTCGCCACGGCTGTCGCTGAAAGTGTTCAGTACCAGGGCCGCAAGGCCAGCCGACAGGGCAGTGAGCAGCGTCGCCAGGAGATTCTCGATGCGGCCATGCGCATTGTCGTGCGCGATGGCGTGCGTGCGGTGCGTCACCGCGCGGTGGCCGCTGAAGCGGGCGTGCCGCTGTCGGCCACCACGTATTATTTCAAGGACATCGATGACCTGCTCACCGACACCTTCGCCCAGTACGTGGAACGTAGCGCGGCGTTCATGGGCAAGCTGTGGGCCAACAACGAAGGCCTGCTGCGGGAAATGGTCGCCTATGGTGACGGCAGCGCCCAATCGCGCTCGCAACTGGCGGACGACATTGCCCGGATGACCGCCGACTACGTGCGGCATCAGCTGGACAGTCGTCGTGACTACCTGATGGCCGAGCAGGCCTTTCGCCAGGAAGCCCTGCTCAACCCGCGCCTGGCGGAGTTGGTGCGTTCCCACCAGCAGATTTTGTTGCACGGCACGTGTCAGTTTTTCCAGGTATTAGGCTCCCGCGAGCCGCAACAGGATGCCAAAGTGTTGACGGCGATTATCGGACGGATGGAATATCAGGGCTTGCTCAATGGCGCCGAGCCGGTCGCCGATGAAGATATGCTCGGCATCCTGACCCGCTACATGCACCTGGTACTGGCGTCGGTGTAATCCCGACGGGTTCACCACAGCTCTTGTGGCGAGGGAGCTTGCTCCCGCTTGAGCGCGCAGCGCTCACCAAAAAAGGGGGCCGCTGCGCAGCCCAGCGGGAGCAAGCTCCCTCGCCACAAAGGCAAGGCGCCACCTGCCATAGGGAGTTCAAATGAAAGCCTGGCGTGCCGTTGTACTGGCCGTGTCGTTGCTGCTGCTCAGTGGCTGCCTGGTGTCGTTCAAGGCGCCGTTGCCTGACAGCGAGGCCGCGCCCGCGGGCCTGCTCGGCCACTGGACCAGCACCAATGCCTGGGGCGAACCGTTGAACCTGGAGCTGACGCAGGTCGGCAAGCACCGCTACCAGGCCATCAGCTACTTCAGGGCCAGGCCCCATGAGCGCGAAGCCATTCCCCTGACCGTCTCCCGTCACGGCAGCCGCTGGTACCTGTCGGCCAAGGTGCCGGCCCGCTATGGCGGCCATTTCCTGATTGCCGGTTTCGAATTGACCGATAAACAGGAACTGGTGGTCTACAACCTGGACCTGGAGCAGATCAACCAGGCCATCGGCCAGAAGCTCCTCAGCGGCCAGCCGAACCAGAGCGAGGAGGGCGAAGGCGTGTTGGTGGACAGCGACATGAACAAGGTTTTCAGCTACCTCGACGACCCGGCCAATTCCGATGTGTTCTCGGAAGCCGTGCGTTACCAGCGACTGGCCAAATCCCAATAATTGCTACAAGCGGACGTTTTTTCACAGGAGTTCCGGGTGGACGATTACCAGCAGACGATACGCACCTTGTCCGATCGCATTGTGCTGGCGCAAACGCCGATTCGCATCCTCGATGCGGTGAAGTGGGACGAGAGCATCCGTAAAGGATTTCTCAAGGCCAAAGGCAAGGAAATGCCTGCGGTGGATCGCGACTATTACCTCAACCGGCCACTGTCCTTCGATTCCAGCAAGGTGAAGCTGGAGTTCCAGAACATCGAGCGCGACATTACCCGACAACTGGGGCAGTTCAACCCGGTTGGCCAGATCATGCGCCGCATGTGCAAGGAATACCGCATGGTGGTGCGCATGCTCGAAGCCCGTGGCACCGAGGATTTCGGGCTGATCTCCCAGGAACTCTATGGCGCCGCCTCCGATGCCTTCCACGCCGGCGACCCGACCTTGGCCGACCTGGGCCTGATGCTTTCCGATTACCTGAACAACATCGATGGCCGTGGCGACCTCAAGGACGAGCCGAAAGTCCTCAGCGCCAAGGAAGCCGTCAGCCTGTTGCAACACCGTCTCAACCGGGTGTTCGGCGAAGCCGAGGAAACCATCCGGGTGTTCGAGTCCGATGGCATCGTGGCCGACGCGGCGGCGGGCGCGGACTACATCAAGATCCGCACCGATGCGATGTTCAACGAACGCGATGTGCGGGCGCTGGAGGTCCATGAAGGGCTGGTGCACGTCGGCACCACCCTCAACGGCCTGAACCAGCCGATCTGCACCTTCCTGTCCAAGGGCCCGCCCTCGTCCACGGTGACCCAGGAAGGCCTGGCGATCCTGATGGAAATCATCACTTTCGCCTCCTACCCCAGTCGCCTGCGCAAGCTGACCAACCGCACCCGGGCCATTCACATGGTGGAGGAGGGCGCCGATTTCCTGCAGGTCTTCGAGTTCTTCCGCGAGCAGGGTTTTGAAATGGCCGAAAGCTACGGTAACGCCAGCCGGGTGTTCCGTGGCTCGGTGCCGACCGGGCTGCCATTCACCAAAGACTTGTCCTACCTCAAGGGCTTCATCATGGTTTACAACTACATTCAGCTGGCCGTGCGCAAAGGCAAGCTGGAGCAGGTGCCGCTGCTGTTCTGCGGCAAGACCACTCTTGAGGACATGCGCACGTTGCGCCAGTTGGTGGACGAAGGCCTGGTGGTGCCGCCCAAGTACCTGCCCGAGCAGTTCCGCGACATGAACGCCCTGTCGGCCTGGATGTGTTTCTCCAACTTCCTGAATCACCTGAGCCTGGATCGGATCGAAGCGGATTATTCCAATATCCTTTGAACACAATACCTACCCCCTGTGGGAGCGAGCTTGCTCGCGATAGCATCAGGACAGTCAACACAGCCGTGACTGACATACCGCTATCGCGAGCAAGCTCGCTCCCACAAGGGGGTTATGTTTCAACCCTGATCTTGCGAGGTTTCACCGGATGCGAACCCTCGGCATCATGTGCCTGTTGCTGGCCCTGAGCGGTTGCAGCTCACTGCTGTTCTACCCCGAGCGCGGCCTGCCGTTTACCCCCGAGCGGGCCAAGCTCGAGTACCGCGACGTCACCCTGACCACCGCTGACGGCCTCAAGCTCCGAGGCTGGTGGCTGCCCGTCAAGCCAGGCGTGGAGGTCAAGGGCACGGTGCTGCATTTGCACGGCAACGGCGGCAACCTGGCCTGGCACCTGGGCGGGAGCTGGTGGTTGCCGGAGCAGGGTTACCAGGTGTTGATGGTCGATTACCGGGGGTACGGCGTGTCCGAAGGCGAGCCGAGCCTGCCGGCGATTTACCAGGACATCGACGCCGCGTTCCAATGGCTCGACCAGTCGCCCGAGGTCCAGGGCAAGCCGCTGGTGCTGCTCGGCCAGAGCCTGGGCGGTGCGCTGGCGGTGCATTACCTGGTGGAACATCCCCAGCGGCAACGGCAGCTCAAGGCCCTGGTGCTCGATGGCGTGCCCGCCAGTTACCGCGACGTCGGGCGGTTTGCCCTGAGCACATCGTGGCTGACCTGGCCGCTCCAGGTGCCGTTGTCGTGGCTGGTGCCGGACGGTGACAGCGCGATCAGTTCCGTGGCGCAATTGAATGGCGTGCCGAAATTGATCTACCACAGCCTGGACGATCCCATCGTGCCTCTTTCCAACGGCATCCGCCTGTATCAAGCTGCGCCGCCACCGCGGGTCCTGCAATTGACCCGCGGCGGCCATGTGCAGACATTCGCCGACCCGACCTGGCGCACCGTGATGCTGCGCTACCTCGACGACCCCCAGCACTTCGACGGCCTGCGCCGCCTGGGCGAAGTCCCGAACTACCCGAAATCCCCCGTTGAATCACCAGAGAACCCGCAATGAGCGAAGAACGTAACGCCATCCCCCTGATCATCACCGGTATCTGCAGCATCCTCGGCACCGTTGCTGTGCTGTGGTACTACGGCTACCTGCACTTCGCCAAGCCCGAGGACGCATTGCTGCTCAACCAGTTCACCATGCTCAAGACCGTGCCGGGAGAGGACTACAAAGTGTC
The DNA here is from genome assembly GCF_055390755.1 of Pseudomonas sp. Van50. Taxonomy (NCBI): domain Bacteria; kingdom Pseudomonadati; phylum Pseudomonadota; class Gammaproteobacteria; order Pseudomonadales; family Pseudomonadaceae; genus Pseudomonas; species Pseudomonas sp. Van50. The sequence continues at coordinate 1,356,306 of NZ_AP024343.1, forward strand.
CCTGGAACCGGCCCCTCAGGTCGCCCAATGCATCGACGGTGTACTGGTGTTGTTCGACACCGAGCAGAAAGGCCTGACCGGTGTGCTGATCAACGAGAAGAAGCGCGCGGTGCGCTGCATGGGCCAGGAGACGCCGCAGAAGCTTCAGCCGTAATGCCCTGAATGTCGGTGATCCCTGTGGGAGCGAGCTTGCTCGCGATAGCGGTGGATCAGTCAGCACCTATGTCGACTGGCCTGCCGCCATCGCGAGCAAGCTCGCTCCCACAGGGGGATACGACCGGCTCAACTCATTAAAAAGCCCCGCCTGATTGAAGTCAGGCGGGGCTTTTTTGTTGCATTCAGCCGATCAGTTGGCGCTCATGGTCGAGCGCGGGGCCACTGGCTGGTTGTCGTTGGAGATGGTCACTTCCACGCGACGGTTCATGGCGCGGCCCGAGACGCTGGTGTTGTCGGCCACCGGGAACTCCTTGCCGTAACCCTGGGTCACGATACGGGCTGGGTCGACGCCCATCTTCACCAGCTCGGTGCGCACGGAGCCCGCGCGGCGTTCCGACAGCGACTGGTTGTAGGAATCCGAACCGGTGCTGTCGGTGTAGCCTTCGATGATCACCTTGCGGTCCGGGTTTTCCTGGAGGAACTGGGCCAGTTTGTTCACATTGACCAGGCCGCTGGAGCGCAGGTCGGACTTGTTGGTAGCAAACAGTACGTCGCCGAAGGTCACCAGCGTACCGCGTTCGGTCTGCTTGGCGTTCAGGCTGTCCTGCAGTTGCTTGATCTGCGCATTGCGAGCGTCGAGCAGCGCACGGGCACGTTCGTCGCCGGCGTTTTTCAGCTCGGCTTCGGCGTTGCGCAGGGCGATGGTCTGCTTGGCCACCTCGACGCGCTGGTTGGTCAGGTAGGCCAACTGGTCGACCTTGGCCTCGTCTTCCTTGTCCAGGTAGGCCTTGTCGGCCTTGGCCAGGAAGTCCGCCGCGTCTTTGGTCTCCAGGGCCGCCACTTTAGTCGCCGCCGGGTCGGCCTGCAGGCCGTTGTAGTTGGTCCGAGCCTGTTCCAGGTTCGCGTTCGGGTCATGGGAGCAAGCGGCCAGGGCTACGCAGGCAGCGAGCAGGGCGGGCATCATCAAGTGTTTGTGCATCATAGTCTGTCGTCCTTTTATCAATGAGAAGTACGTCGTGGCGTGAACGGTTTACTGAACCTTGTTCATGCCTTCCTGACGCAGTTCCTGAACCCCTTTCTGAGAATCCTTGAGTGCTTGTTCGGCCTTGGCGGCCTGGGCCTTGCGCTCGGCGACGCGGGCATCCCACTCGGCCTGTTCGGCCAGTCGCTTGGCTTCGTCGTACTTCTTGTCATGCATGGCGATTTCGGCTTGCTTCAGTTTGTCCTGGGCCGATTTCATTTCCACAGCGGCGAATTCGGTGCCGCCGGCGCTGACCGCGCTGTTGACCGCCGATTGGGTCACCGCGTACTGCTCGGACGGTGGATTACCGGCGCAACCGGCGAGAATGAAGCTGCTACCGATCGCCAGGGCAGCCAACTTCAAGCCGCGCAGGCCAGTGGATGAGGGTTTGGCAGTGCAGGTATTCATAGGCTTCAACTCCATTGGAAAACTCCTGAGAAAACGACAAATCCATGCTGGGACCGAAACCGTGACGTCTGGTTTGGCGTTGGCGCCAAGGCGCGTTTATTTAAACAACCGTTCCAGTATGGTTACTCGGTGTGACCCGAGGCGTTTTTCAAAAGTTCAGCGAGGATGGCCATTCGCCAAAAGAATTACTGACTGATCGGTCAGTGACAGAAAAGCTGAACTTTCAAGGCGCGCAGCGGTATTCCCGGCGTAGGGAGACATGCGTTTTTGGGGAGGGCGCGCGCGTAGGCGCTGCCGAGCGAAGCAAGGCTGCGATCTTTCCCCTGCCGCTTGAGTCTCAAGCGAAAGATCAAAAGCTCGCAGCCTTCGGCAGCTCCTACAAGATTTGGGCTGTAGGGAAATCAGTGTTTGGATTTGTCGTTCTGCGAGGAAAGTTCGTGCAGATGCCGACGGGACAACGCGAGGAATCGCGGGGTCGGGCCCACATCTTCGTACAGCGGGTCACCTTCTTCGTCGGTGGCCACGACTTGCGAACCCTTGATATAGGGGAAGCTGGCTTCCAGCTCTTCCAGCGCTGCCCCGATCAGCTCGCCCAGCAGCTCCTCGGGCTGGCGCTTGGGGTACATATCGCAGATCGCTGCCAGGCGCGCGGCGGCTTCCACGTCCAGATGGATCGTGTAGCCGGTCTGGGTCAGGCGACCCTTGGCGTTTTCTTCCCAATGCTGGGCAAGCTCACGAATTTTCATGATGACCTCAATCAGCCTGCTCGTGGCAGGCGCGGTGAGTGACAAGCCGTTGTGTGGCTTACTCATGAGACTAGCTTTGTTGGACAAGGTTTAAAGTCCCTTCGTCGCTTGTCATAAGCGACGGGCATCGGCACTCTTCTAAGCCAAGAGCTGTCCGGACTTTTTTGCTGGAGAAATGCTGATGACCGATATCGATGCCCGCTTGCGCGAGGATGTCCACCTGCTCGGCGAACTGCTGGGCAATACCATCCGCGAACAGTACGGGGACACGTTTCTCGACAAGATCGAGCAGATCCGCAAGGGGGCCAAGGCTGACCGACGCGGCTCCGTGGACGCCGAACTCAGCGCCAGCCTCAACCAACTGAGCGAGGACGAATTGCTGCCGGTGGCGCGAGCGTTCAACCAGTTTCTCAACCTCGCCAACATTGCCGAACAGTACCAACTGATCCACCGTCGCGACGAGTCGCAACCGGCGCCCTTCGAGGCACGGGTCCTGCCCGAGCTGCTCGCCCGGTTGCGGGCCGAGGGCCATGGTGCCGAGGCCCTGGCCCGGCAGTTGGGGCGCCTGGAGATCGAACTGGTCCTCACGGCCCACCCCACGGAAGTGGCTCGCCGTACGCTGATCCAGAAATACGACGCCATCGCCGCGCAATTGGCCGGCCAGGATCACCGCGACCTGACCAGCGCCGAGCGCGCGCAGATTCACGAACGGCTGCAACGCTTGATCGCCGAAGCCTGGCACACCGAAGAGATCCGCCGCACCCGGCCGACCCCGGTGGACGAAGCCAAGTGGGGGTTCGCGGTGATCGAGCATTCGCTGTGGCAGGCCATCCCCAATTACCTGCGCAAGGCCGACCAGGCCCTGCATGCCGCCACCGGCCTGCGTCTGCCGCTGGAGGCCGCGCCGATCCGCTTTGCCTCGTGGATGGGCGGCGACCGTGACGGCAACCCGAATGTCACTGCCGCCGTGACCCGCGAGGTGCTGTTGCTGGCGCGGTGGATGGCGGCGGACCTGTACCTGCGTGACGTCGACCAACTGGCGGCCGAGCTGTCCATGCAAAACGCCAGTGAGGCCTTGCGTGCCCAGGCCGGCGACAGCGCCGAACCGTATCGCGCCGTGCTCAAGCAATTGCGTGAACGCCTGCGCGCCACCCGCAACTGGGCCCACGCCTCCTTGAGTGCCGCCACGCCAGCCAGCGCCGAGGTGCTGCAGCACAACCGCGAACTGTTGGACCCCTTGGAGCTGTGCTACCACTCCCTGCACGAGTGCGGCATGGGCGTGATTGCCGACGGGCCGTTGCTCGATTGCCTGCGCCGGGCCGTGACCTTCGGCTTGTTCCTGGTGCGCCTCGATGTGCGCCAGGACTCGACGCGTCATAGCGCCGCCATGACGGAAATAACCGACTACTTGGGCCTGGGCCGCTATGAGGATTGGAACGAGGAGCAGCGCATCAGCTTCCTGCTCGAGGAGCTGAACAACCGGCGCCCGCTGTTGCCGGCCCATTTCAAGCCCTCGGCCGACACCGCGGAAGTGTTGGCGACGTGCCGTGAAGTGGCGGCGGCGCCGGCGGCGTCCCTGGGTTCCTATGTGATCTCCATGGCTGGTGCGGCTTCCGATGTCCTCGCCGTGCAGTTGTTGTTGAAGGACGCCGGCGTGTTGCGGCCGATGCGCGTGGTGCCGCTGTTCGAAACCCTGGCCGACCTGGACAACGCCGGGCCGGTGATCGAGCGGTTGTTGTTGCTGCCCGGCTATCGCTCACGACTGCAAGGCCCCCAGGAAGTGATGATCGGCTATTCCGACTCGGCCAAGGATGCCGGAACCACGGCGGCGGCCTGGGCACAGTATCGGGCCCAGGAGCGGCTGGTGGACATCTGCCGCGAGCAGCAAGTCGAACTGCTGTTGTTCCACGGGCGTGGCGGCACCGTGGGCCGTGGTGGCGGTCCGGCGCACGCGGCGATCCTGTCCCAGCCACCCGGTTCGGTGGCCGGGCGTTTCCGCACCACCGAACAAGGCGAAATGATTCGTTTCAAATTCGGCCTACCGGACATCGCCGAACAGAACCTCAATCTTTACCTCGCCGCGGTGCTTGAAGCGACGTTGCTGCCACCGCCGCCACCCACGCCGCAGTGGCGGAACTTGATGGACGAACTGGCGGCCGACGGCGTGAGTGCCTACCGCGCCGTGGTGCGGGAGAACCCACAATTCGTCGAGTACTTCCGCCAGTCCACCCCCGAGCAGGAACTCGGGCGCCTGCCCCTGGGCAGCCGTCCGGCCAAGCGTCGGGCCGGCGGCATCGAAAGCCTGCGGGCGATCCCGTGGATCTTCGGCTGGACCCAGACCCGCCTGATGCTGCCGGCCTGGCTCGGCTGGGAAACCGCGCTGAGCAAGGCCCTGGAACGCGGCGAAGGTGAGTTGCTGGGGCAGATGCGCGAGCAATGGCCATTCTTCCGGACCCGCATCGATATGCTGGAGATGGTGCTGGCCAAGGCCGACGCCGATATCGCGCGCTCTTACGACGAGCGTTTGGTGGAACCTGGGCTGCTGCCTTTGGGTGCGCATTTACGCGACCTATTGTCGCAGGCCTGCTCGGTGGTCCTTGGCTTGACCGGTCAGTCGCAGCTACTGGCACATAGCCCAGCCACGCTGGAATTCATTCGCCTGCGCAACACCTACCTCGACCCGTTGCACCTGTTGCAGGCCGAGCTGTTGGCGCGCTCGCGGCAGCAGGATGTGGCCCAGGGCAGCCCCGTGGAACAGGCGTTGCTGGTGTCTGTGGCGGGAATTGCCGCCGGTTTGCGCAATACCGGCTAACATCAGGCAGCGCACCGAAACGGCTCGTCCGGCGTTCCCGGGCGCTGTCCGCCAGGGGAGGGCGCAGGTCGAGCAGGCGACAGTTTGTTGTTCGGTTGCGACGCTCGCCACCCCCTCCGAAGGTCGTATCGGGCGCGGGTTACTCCGACTTTCGGCGGCTTGTGTGGGTCGGGCCTGCTGTGTATCTTGATCAGCCTTTGGCCGTTTGGGCGGTCACGATCCTGTTTTTCGAAGATTGGCCCCACGAGGCGAATCCGAGCGTTTTACATAAAAAAATTGAGGAGCACATCGATGCGCGTCATTCTGCTGGGAGCTCCCGGGGCCGGTAAAGGTACTCAGGCAAAGTTCATCACCGAAAAATTCGGTATCCCGCAAATCTCCACTGGCGACATGCTGCGCGCCGCGGTCAAGGCGGGCACTCCACTGGGCGTTCAAGCCAAGAGCATCATGGATGCCGGCGGCCTGGTGTCGGATGACCTGATCATCGCCCTGGTCAAGGATCGCATCGCTCAATCCGACTGCGCCAATGGCTTCCTGTTCGATGGCTTCCCGCGCACCATTCCCCAGGCTGAAGCCCTGGTGACGGCTGGTGTCGAGCTGGATGCGGTGGTTGAAATTGCCGTCGAAGACGAGGAAATCGTCCAGCGCATTGCCGGTCGACGCGTTCATGAGCCTTCCGGTCGCGTTTACCACACCGTCTACAATCCGCCGAAAACCGAAGGCAAGGACGACGTGACGGGTGAAGACCTGGTGCAGCGCAAGGACGACACCGAAGAAACCGTGCGTCATCGCCTGTCGGTCTACCATTCCCAGACCAAGCCGCTGGTGGATTTCTACCAGAAACTGTCGGCTGCCAATGGCAAGCCGAAGTACAGCCACATCGAAGGTGTCGGTTCGGTTGAAGCGATCACGGCCAAGGTGCTTGCAGCCTTGAGCTGAAAAGTCTGATCAGCTGCATCAACTACGGCCCGCTTGCGGGCCGTAGTTGTTTATACTGGCGCACTTTTTTCCCACCTGATTTACGGACACATCGATGAGCACCTTGCTGGCCCTGGACACCGCGACCGAAGCTTGCTCCGTTGCCTTGCTGCACGACGGCAAGGTCACGAGCCATTACGAGGTGATCCCGCGCCTGCATGCGCAGAAATTGTTGCCGATGATCCAGCGACTGTTGAGCGACGCCGGGACGAGCTTGCAGGCGGTGGACGCGATTGCCTTCGGGCGCGGGCCAGGGGCTTTTACTGGCGTGCGCATTGCCATCGGTGTAGTGCAGGGGCTGGCCTTTGCCCTGGAGCGGCCGGTGTTGCCGGTCTCGAACCTGGCGGTGCTGGCCCAGCGGGCGATGCGTGAGCACGGCGCCCGCCAGGTGGCGGCGGCCATCGATGCGCGTATGGACGAGGTGTACTGGGGCTGCTACTGCGAAACCGACGGCGAGATGCGCCTGGTCGGTTCTGAGGCGGTATTGCCACCCGAGGCTGCGGCGTTGCCAAGCGGGGCCGACGGTGAGTGGTTCGGCGCCGGCACCGGTTGGGGTTACAGCGAGCGCATCGCCGTCAGCCTGACCGGCCAGGACGCCACCCTGCTGCCTCACGCCGAAGACTTGCTGGCCCTGGCCCGCTTTGCCTGGGCACGGGGCGAAGCCATTCCCGCCGATGATGCGCAGCCGGTGTACCTGCGAGACAAGGTTGCAACACCCAAGTCCGAGCGGTAACTCGACAGCGACGGGTATTCAAGCGAGCACCGTTGTGGCGAGGGAGCTTGCTCCCGCTGGGGCGCGAAGCGGCCCTTAAGTCTCATTCGCACCATTCTGGTCCTGGTATTGGGGCTGCTTTGCAGCCCAGCGGGAGCAAGCTCCCTCGCCACAAAGTCATTTGCGCCTCCAGAAGTCACACTCAATATTGCCAGTCGTCACTTTTTCGGCCCGTTTTTAAACCTTTTTGACTTTATGTGTTCTAGTTATCACTTGCGCATTTGCGCGGCTGCGAAAGTGCCGCTAAATTGCCATCATTGATACCGAGCATTCTGTTATGCGTATAGACGGCTTTCCATCCCAGTCCTACCCCATCAAGCGTCGGCCTCGTGCGGGTAAAGCCACTGAGCCGGAAAACTTCGATGATATCGAAGGCGACCTGGAGTTTCCGTCCGAGGAGCAACTGGCCGCCCGCGCCGCCAAAGCTTCCGCGCAACGCCTGAGCAATCTTCCCGCCCGTCAGCAAGACATGATTTATCACCGTGCGATGAGCCGCAGTGTCGCCACGGCCCTGGCGAGCTACCTGAGCACCGCCGGTTTCGTCGATTGGGATATGGAAGTGCTGGGACTCGATCTCTACATCTGATGGTCTTGCCTTACTACCTGGGCTGTCCGTCCTGGAGCGAAAACGCCTGGCGCGATTACCTTTATCCCCAGGACGCCAAAAGCACCGACTTCCTCAATCTCTATTCCCAAGTGTTCAATGCCGTGGAAGGCAATACGACCTTCTATGCCAGCCCGTCTGCGGCCACGGTCCAGCGCTGGGCCGACATCATGCCCGAGCACTTTCGTTTCACCGCCAAGTTTCCCGGTGACATCAGCCACAATGGCGACTTGCGCGAGCGCCTGACGGCCACCGACACCTTCCTGCAACTGCTCAGCCCCCTGGGCGAGCGCGTCGCGCCGTACTGGCTGCAACTGTCCAAGGCCTTCACCCCGAACCGGTTAGCGGAACTGGCAGGGTTCATCGACGCCTTGCAGCGCCCTTTGGCCGTGGAAGTCCGTCACGATGAGTTCTTTGCCAAGGGCGACGCCGAGCGGCGCCTCAATCGGCTGTTGCTCGATCGCGGCGTCGAACGCATCTGCCTCGATCCCCGGGCCTTGTTCAGTTGCACCTCCCTTGATCCCGCGGTGCTTCACGCGCAATCGAAAAAGCCCCGCGTGCCACCCCGGCCGGCGGCGTTCACGCAATGCCCGCAAGTGCGCTTCATCGGCCATCCGGTGCTGGAAGCCAACGAGCCGTTCCTGACGCCCTGGGTGGAGAAAATCGCCGACTGGATCGAAGAGGGGCGCACGCCTTACATCTTCCTGCATACTGCCGACAACCGGCTGGCGGCCCGGCTCGCGCAACGCTTTCACGAACGTTTGATGAGTCGATTGCCTGGCTTGCCGGCCCTACCTGCGCTATACAGAGAGCCCGCCGCCGAGCAACTGGGTTTGCTCTGAGGCCCACTTCCTCTCTGCTCAGGAGCGAACTACATGGATGCGCAAACTCGTCGAGCCCAGGCGTTCAAGGCCTTGCACGAACGCGAAGGGGCCTTTGTCATTCCCAACCCGTGGGATGCCGGCTCGGCCAAGATGCTGGCCAGCCTCGGCTTTGAAGCCTTGGCCACCACCAGTGCCGGTCATGCCTTTTCCTTGGGCCGACCCGACGGCGCGCTGGGTCTGGAGGACACGTTGGCTAACGTACGGGCGATTGTGGCGGCCACTGACCTGCCGGTGGCCGTCGACCTGGAGAACGGTTTTGCCGATGCCCCCGAGGATTGCGCGCGTAACCTGCTCCGTGCGGCGCAGGCCGGTGCGGTGGGTGGTTCGATCGAGGATGCCACGGGGCGTGAAGACAGTCCGATCTATTGCTTCGACCACGCCGTGGCGCGGGTCAAGGCCGCCGCCGAGGCCGTGCGCAGCTTGCCGTATCCCTTCCTGCTGACGGCCCGGGCGGAAAACTTCCTGCACGGCAATCTGGATCTGGACGACACCATTCGCCGCTTGAAGGCTTTCGCGGAGGCGGGGGCCGACGTGCTGTACGCCCCGGGGCTGAGCAGCGCCGGGCAAGTGCTCGCAGTGGTGCAGGCCGTGGCACCGAAACCGGTGAATGTACTGATGTCCGGGGCGCTGGACCTGACCGTCGCGCAGTTGAGCGAGTTGGGCGTCAAGCGCATCAGCGTCGGGTCGGCGCTGGCCCTGGCCGCGTATGGCGAGTTCTTCCGCGCCGCCGAGGAAATCCAGGAGCAGGGCACGTTCACCTTCACGCGCCGCTCGATGCCGTTCAAGCAGGCCAACCAATTATTCAAGGGTTGATGCCCGAGGCATTGTCGTGCGGTTTTTGAAAGCTCTTGCGATCGTAGCACTGCTCGTTGGCTTTGCCGTGCTGGCGGTATGGCGTGGCTGGGTGGCGCTGCCGCCCCAATGGAATCCCTGGGCGCCCTTGGACGTCAATCTCGCGCCCAACCTGCTGACCCGCTTCAAACTCATGGCCCTGCGCAATGATCCGCAGTTGTGTGACCAGGCCCTCGCCACCTCGGGGCTGCGCACCGCGCGCCAGGCCGACAGCGGCGCCAATACGTCGTGCCCGTTGACCAACGTGTTGAGGGTGCAGGGCGGTGAGGTGGCGCTGAGCAGCAGTTTCCTCGCCAGTTGCCCGCTGGCGGTGGCGTTCGCGCTGTTCGAGCGCCATGGGTTGCAGCCGGCGGCAGTGGCGGCCTACGGGCAGAGAGTGACGCGGGTCGATCACCTCGGCAGTTTCGCCTGTCGCAACATGTACGGTCGTGAGAGCGGTGCGCGTAGCCAGCACGCCACCGCCAGTGCGTTGGATATCGCCGGGTTTCGCCTGGCCGATGGGCGCACGATCAGCGTGCTCAGGGACTGGCCCAAGGACAATGCCGATGCGCGCTTTCTGCGTCAGGCACGGGACGGCGCCTGCGATATGTTCAGTGTGGTGTTGAGTCCGGATTACAACGCGGCGCACCGCAACCATTTTCATCTGGACGTGGGGCCATGGTGGATCTGTCGCTGATCAGGCGGCGATGCGCAGGTTCTGCAGCACGATCGGACGCGCCCAGCGGGTGTCGAAGTCCAGTTGTTTCTGTTGCGCCACCCGTTCTTCTTCCGGGAAAGGTGGGAACGGTTTGTCCAGCAGGTCGAGTTCGAACTCGGCGATCGGCAGGTGCAATGGGCGCGGTTGTGGCGCCGGGCCTGGTTCTGGCAGCGGTTGGCCGGCGGCGAGGACGAGTGGGCGAACCCAGTTGCTTTCGAAGGTCTGCTGTTTTTGCTGGGCGGCGATTTCTTCCGGCGGGAAGGGCGGGAAGGGCTTGTCCAGCAGGTCGAGTTCGAATTCGGCGATGGGCAGGAACAGCGGTTCAGGCGGCTTGACCGGCGTGTCGGTCACTTCACAGGTGCGCTGGCTGACGATGTGCGCCAGCAGCTCGGCGCCGAGGGTCGGTTCAACAGCCTCATCGAGGGGCACTGGCTGGTAGCTGCCAGGCGCCGGTGCGTTATCACCCAGTTGATCGGCCAGGGCCCGGGCAAAAAAGTCCTGCCACAGGTGACTGACGCCGCTCAGCGCTTGGGTGTTACGCAGGCTGTAATCGCCGTAAGGGGAGATAACGCCTATCGATGTGGATTGAATGTCTGACATTTTTCTCGGTCGACGCTCAGCTCTGGCAAAATGCCGTTCACCGTTGTTATCGGCCGTTTTTGCCGATCCTTAATTTTTTGAGCATGTTTCCATGAATGAACAACCCGCGGCCTGTCGCATCCATGTCGAGGCCCTGGCCCCGGCCTTCCAACCGCAGGCCGAACACTGGGCCGAGCGGCTTGGCCTGCCTTTGCAAGGGGACGATGGCGAGTTTGCCTTGCAGGTCGGTGAGCAGGGGTTGCAATTGCAGCAGTTGGGCCCGGATGCACCCGGGCCGGTGCGCGTGGACTTCGTCGAAGGCGGTGCGGCCCATCGGCGCTTGTACGGCGGCGGCAGCGGCCAGATGATCGCCAAGGCGGTCGGCATCGCCCAGGGCGTGCGTCCGCGGGTGCTGGATGCCACGGCCGGGTTGGGCAAGGATGCGTTTGTGCTGGCCAGCCTGGGCTGCGACATGAGCCTGATCGAGCGCCAGCCGCTGATTGGCGCCTTGCTGGAGGATGGCCTGGCCCGTGGGGCGGAGGACTTCGAGGTGGCGCCGATCGTGGCGCGCATGCGTTTGCTCAAGGGCAACTCCATCGAGGTGATGCGCAACTGGGAAGGCGAACCGCCCCAGGTGATCTACCTCGACCCGATGTTCCCTCATCGTGAGAAAACCGCCCTGGTGAAGAAGGAAATGCGCCTGTTCCGCCCCCTGGTGGGCGATGACCCGGACGCCCCGGCACTGCTCGCCGCGGCCCTGGCCCTGGCGACGCACCGGGTGGTGGTCAAGCGCCCACGCAAAGCTCCGTGCATCGAAGGGCCGAAGCCGAGCCATGGGCTCGATGGCAAATCCAGTCGCTACGACATCTACCCGAAGAAAGCGCTCAAGCCCTGAGGCCGGGTCGCCTGCATCGCGAGCAAGCTCGCTCCCACATTGGAACTGTGGTGCACATCAAACCCTGTGGGAGCGAGCTTGCTCGCGATGAGGCCCTTCCAGCCCGCGAAAAGCTACCGGTCGAGCTACGGCCGATAAGCCCGCATGAACAACCCCACCACTTCCTGCACATGAGCCTCGGCCGCTTCCGGTTCCTGGGGTTCGCCGCAGCCAGACAACAACCGGAAATTCGCCGCGCCCTTGATCAGGCAGAAGAAATGCTCGGCGGCATTGCGCGGTTTATCGATGCTCAGGGCACCGCTCTGGTTGACCTTGGTCAGCAGCCGCTCCATGCCTGAGAGCATCCGCTGTGGGCCTGCTTCGTAGAAAATCGTCGACAAGTTCGGGTCCTGGCTGCCCAGGGCCATGATCAGTCGATGCAGGTTCAAGGATTCGTCGCTGTTGATCAATTGGTTGAACCCGCGGGCGATGTTCAACAACACCCGTTCGATCGGAACGCCGTCGGGCCATTCATAAAACAGCGGTGGCACCTGCTCTTCGCATTTGGCCATCACGGCAGCGGAAAACAGCGTCTCCTTGTCGTTGAAATGGCTATAGACCGTCAGTTTAGAAACCCCGGCCTCGGTGGCCACGGCGTCCATGCTGGTATTGGCATAACCCATGCTCAGGAACAGGCGTTTCGCCGCGTCGAGAATGGCCTGGCGCTTGGCCAGATCCTTGGGGCGACCAGGGCCGCTGGAGGGTGACGGATTGTTCGACATTTCTTCGCTTTAATACTGGACTGGTGAGTTTGCTATTAATAACATACTCGCCAGTATAATTATTCCAAGCACCATTAGCGAAAGGTCACTCGTCATGTTCCGCTATGCCCTGCCCCTCGCCGTGCCAGTCGCCCTGGTTTTTTTATTGTCTGCGTGCGGTCATGACGAGCCGGTGCCCGTCGCCGTGCGCCCCGCCATGGTGGTCAAGCCCGAGCCGTCGGCCCAGGCGATGGACAGTTACCCTGGCGAAGTGCGGGCGCGTTTCGAGCCCGACCTGGCCTTTCGCATTGGCGGCAAGGTGAGCCGGCGACTGGTGGAAGAGGGTCAGCGGGTCAAGGCCAATCAACCGTTGGCCGAGCTCGATCCCGAAGATGTGCGCCTGCAACTGGAAGCGACCCGTGCCCAGGTCGCCGCCGCCGAGGCCAACCTGAACCTGGTCCGCGCCGAGCGTGACCGCTATAAAACCTTGATGGAGCGGCAGATGGTCAGCCGCTCCCAGTACGACAACGCCGAAAACCTTTATCGCTCCGGCACCGCACGGCTCAAGCAGATCAAGGCCGAGTTCGATGTCGCCAACAACCAGGCCAGCTATTCGGTGTTGCGTGCGCCCCAGGATGGCGTGGTGGCCCGGCGTTCGGTTGAAGTCGGGCAGGTGGTCTCGGCCGGGCAAACGGTCTTCACCCTGGCCACCGACGGTGAGCGTGAGGTGCTGATCAGTCTGCCGGAACAGGGGTTTGGCCGGTTCAAGATCGGCCAGCCGGTCTCGGTCGAACTGTGGAGCCAGCCCGACCAGCGTTTCAGCGGGCGTATTCGCGAACTGTCACCCGCCGCGGACCCCAAGTCCCGTACCTTCGCCGCCCGCGTGGCCTTCACCGCCGGCAGCGTTCCGGCCGAGTTGGGCCAGAGCGCGCGGGTGTTTATCCAGACCGCCGACAAGGTGCCGCTGTCGGTGCCCTTGTCGGCCCTGACGGCTGAAAACGGCGCGACGTATGTCTGGGTGGTCAACGCCAACAACACCTTGAAAAAAGTCCCGGTGCGGGTCGGTGCCTTCGGCGAAAAGACGGTGCCGGTGCTGGAAGGCCTCAGTCCCGATGACTGGGTGGTGGCTGCTGGCGTGCATGTGCTCCTCGACGGCCAGCAGGTGCGGCCGGTGGATCGCTCCAACCGCGTGGTCAACCTGACGGCCAAGGAGTAATCCGCGATGGGTTTCAATCTTTCCGAATGGGCGCTGCGTAACCGCCAGATCGTACTGTTCCTGATGTTGTTGCTGGCCATCGTCGGTGCGCTTTCCTACACCAAGCTCGGTCAGAGCGAAGACCCGCCGTTCACCTTCAAGGCCATGGTGATCCGCACCAACTGGCCAGGCGCCACGGCCGAGGAAGTTTCGCGGCAAGTCACTGAGCGCATCGAAAAGAAACTGATGGAAACCGGTGACTACGAGAAAATCGTCTCGTTCTCCCGCCCCGGGGAATCCCAGGTGACCTTCATGGCCCGCGACTCCCTGCATTCGGCACAGATTCCCGAGCTGTGGTACCAGTTGCGCAAGAAGGTCGGCGATATCCGCCACACCTTGCCGCCGGGTATCCAGGGGCCGTTCTTCAACGACGAGTTCGGGACCACCTTCGGCAATATCTACGCACTGACCGGCGACGGCTTCGACTACGCCGTGCTCAAGGACTACGCCGATCGCATCCAGCTCCAGCTGCAGCGGGTCAAGGACGTGGGCAAGGTCGAGCTGCTCGGCTTGCAGGACGAGAAGATCTGGATCGAGTTGTCGAACGTGAAGCTGGCGACCCTCGGCCTGCCCTTGGCCGCAGTCCAGCAGGCCCTTGAAGAGCAGAACACGGTTTCCACTGCCGGTTTCTTCGAAACTGGCAGCGAGCGCTTGCAACTGCGGGTTTCGGGGAATTTCCAGACGGTGGAAGAGATCCGCAACTTCCCGATCCGGGTCGGCGATCGTACGTTCCGCATCAGCGACCTGGCGGATGTGCGCCGTGGTTTCAACGACCCGCCCGCGCCACGCATGCGCTTCATGGGCGAGGACGCCATCGGCCTGGCCGTGGCGATGAAGGAAGGCGGGGATATCCTGATTCTGGGCAAGGCCCTTGAAGCCGACTTTGCCCGTATCCAGAACACCCTGCCGGCCGGCATGCAATTGCGCAAGGTTTCGGACCAGCCGGCGGCGGTGAAGACCGGGGTCGGAGAGTTTGTCCAAGTGCTGGTGGAAGCGCTGACGATTGTGTTGCTGGTGAGCTTCTTCTCCCTGGGGTTGCGCACCGGGATGGTGGTGGCCCTGGCGATCCCGCTGGTGCTGGCGATGACGTTCGCCGCCATGTATTACCTGGGGATCGGCCTGCACAAGATTTCCCTCGGCGCGCTGGTATTGGCCCTGGGGCTGCTGGTGGACGACGCGATCATTGCGGTGGAGATGATGGCGATCAAGATGGAGCAGGGCTTCGACCGGATCAAGGCCGCCAGCTTCGCCTGGACCAGCACCGCATTCCCGATGCTCACCGGTACGTTGATCACGGCGGCGGGCTTCCTGCCGATCGCTACCGCACAATCGGGCACCGGTGAGTACACCCGTTCGATTTTCCAGGTGGTGACCCTGGCGTTGCTGGCGTCCTGGGTGGCCGCCGTGGTGTTCGTGCCGTACCTGGGGGAAAAGCTCCTGCCAGACCTGGCGAAAATTCATGCGGCCAAACACGGCACGACTGACGGCCAGACCGACCCTTATGGCACGCCGTTTTATCAGCGTGTCCGGCGGATGGTGGAATGGTGCGTGCGTCGGCGCAAAACCGTCATCCTGCTGACCGTGCTGTTGTTCGTCGGCTCGGTGGTGTTGTTCCGGTTCGTGCCGCAACAGTTCTTCCCGGCATCGGGGCGGCTGGAGTTGATGGTCGACTTGAAGCTCCAGGAAGGCGCCTCCCTGAGCAATACCGCCGAGCAGGTCAAGCGCCTGGAAGCGCTGCTCAAGGACCATGCCGGCATCGACAACTACGTGGCCTACGTCGGTACCGGTTCACCGCGTTTCTATCTACCGCTGGATCAACAACTGCCGGCTTCCAGCTTTGCCCAGTTCGTGGTGCTGGCCAAGACCATCGAAGACCGCGAGCCGTTGCGCAGTTGGTTGATCACCACCCTGAACGAACAATTCCCGACCCTGCGCTCGCGGGTCACGCGCCTGGAAAACGGCCCGCCGGTCGGCTATCCGGTGCAGTTCCGCGTCACGGGTGAGCACATCGAAGAAGTCCGGGCCCTGGCGCGGAAAGTGGCGACGAAAGTTCGCGAAAACCCCTACGTGGTCAATGTGCACCTGGATTGGGAAGAACCGAGCAAGGTGGTGTACTTGAACGTCGATCAGGACCGCGCCCGGGCCCTGGGTGTCAGCACCACCGACCTGGCGAGTTTCCTGCGCAGCTCCCTCACCGGCTCCAGCGTCAGCCAGTACCGGGAGGACAACGAACTGATCGAAATCCTGCTGCGCGGTACGGTGCATGAACGCACCGAGCTGTCGTTGCTGCCGAGCCTGGCGGTGCCAACCGACAACGGCCAGAGCGTGGCCCTGTCGCAGATCGCAACCCTGGAGTACGGTTTCGAAGAGGGCGTGATCTGGCACCGCAACCGCCTGCCGAGCGTAACCGTGCGGGCCGATATCTATGGCAAGGAACAACCGGCGACCCTGGTCCAGCAGATCTTCCCGACCCTGGAGCCGATTCGTGCCGAACTGCCGGACGGTTACCTGTTGGAGGTGGGCGGTACGGTGGAGGATTCGGCCCGCGGCCAGAAATCGGTGAATGCCGGTGTACCGTTGTTCATTGTGGTGGTGCTGACGTTGCTGATGCTGCAACTGCGCAGTTTTTCCCGCACGGCCATGGTGTTTCTCACCGCACCCCTGGGGTTGATCGGCGTCACGCTGTTCCTGTTGGTGTTCCGCCAGCCGTTCGGCTTCGTCGCCATGCTCGGCACTATTGCGCTGTCGGGGATGATCATGCGCAACTCGGTGATCCTGGTGGACCAGATCGAACAGGACATCAAGGCTGGCCTGGCGCCCTGGCAGGCGATCATCGAAGCCACGGTGCGCCGCTTCCGCCCGATTGTGCTCACCGCACTGGCCGCAGTGCTGGCGATGATCCCACTGTCACGCAGCCTGTTCTTCGGGCCGATGGCGGTGGCGATCATGGGCGGCTTGATCGTGGCCACGGCGTTGACGCTGTTGTTCCTGCCGGCGTTGTATGCGGCGTGGTTCAGGGTCAAGAAAACCTGAACCGATCCAGCGACCAGCGCAGATCCAATGTGGGAGCGAGCTTGCTCGCGATAGCGGTGCAACAGCCAACAAAGATGTTGAAGCTGATACCGCTATCGCGAGCAAGCTCGCTCCCACAATTGTTTTGGGTTGGGGCTCAGAGGGTGCCGAAGACTTTCTTGGCCAAACTGGTCGCCGCCGCCGCCGGGTTCTGGCGAATGGTGGCTTCCTGCTTGCCGATCATTTCGAACAACCCATCCAGCGCCTGTTCGGTCACGTAGTTCTCGATGTTGGCGCTTTTGGCGTCCAGCACGCCGAACGTCGCGGCCTGGCCGGCGAAGGCATTGTATTTCTGGGCCAGGCCGACCTTGTCGGTGGCTTGCTTGACGATGGGCAGGAACTTGGCGCGGATCTGCTCGCGGCTGCTCTTGTTCAGGTATTGCGTGGCCGAGTCGTTGCCGCCGCTCAAGATGCCCTTGGCATCGCTCACGCTCATGTTCTTCACGGCATTGACCAGGATCGGCTGGGCCTGGACCACGGCGGCCTCGGCAGCCTGGTTCATGCTGGTTTCCAGTTGATCGACCTGTTCACCCATGCCGAAGGCCTTCATTTTGCTGGCGACTTTGCCCAGCTTGCCTGGCAGTTCGATTTTCACATCCGGGTTGTTGCTGAAGCCGCCGGGTGTGCCCAGTTGCTTGACCGCCACCTGTGCGCCTTGGGTCAAGGCGTCCTTGAGGCCGCCCGAGGCATCTTGTTGCGACAGGTCGCCCAGGGACAGGGCCATGGCATTGGCGCAGATCAACAGGCCCGCGCACAGGCCGGTGAAACGGAGGGTAGAGCGGAGCATGATGGCGTCCTTGAAAAAAGTTGGAAAAAGCAATCAGCGTGCGGCGTTGACGCGGATCTTCAACGGCTGCGGATCCTTGCCATCGAGTTGCACGGCGTGTTGTTCGGTGGTGATGAACATCAACTGGCCATCCACTTCGATGCGGGCGCTCACGGCATAACGATGGCCGGGCTTGACCTGTGCGGGATCATAACTGAGGTGGAACGGCAGCGGGACCTGGCCTTTGATCGGGCCGCTCTGTTCATCGAGCACCACCGCAGGAGCGTCGGCCAGGGAAACGTCCTGCAGGCTAACACTCAAGGTAGCGTTGGGCGGCAGGGCGATGCGTTGCAGATAGAAGACTTCGCCGTCGAGGGACGCGGCGGGTGGTGTTGTCGATTGGCAGGCGGCCAGCAAGGCCATGGATGCAAGCAGAGCGAGTCTTTTCATGGGGGAAGCACCTGGCTCGTTGACGCCAGCCACACATGGGCGTCAACGAGCATTTAGCGGATTTGCGTCCAAGCATCCCTGCGTAACGTCGCGGTTCAGGAACCGAACACGGGCGCTTGAACAGTTTCAGCCAGCGATGCTGGCGCCAGGCTCAGGGGGATGTCAACGTGTTGATCGCCGCCATCCCAGGTGAAGGCCTGTTCGGTATCAAGGAAAAGAGCGGTATCACCTTGGTACATTTGCACCTTTACCGAGAGCTTATCGCCGACGGACGCCCTCTCGGAATTGATCTGGAAGCGATATTGCCAAGGCTGCTGGAGCGGCTCCCCTGGCGCCATGTTGGAGCCCTGGCCGCCACTGGTGCTGATCTGCACACCGTCGGCATTTCGAACACTGATTTCGGCACGGCCGGCTTCCGGGAGTTCGTAGCCTGCGGGCAGTTGCAGGGTGAGGGTGATGATGTTCATGTTGAATTCCTTTTCAATACGTCGACATTGACGTGGGCTCATCCTAGAGGCCTGCTCCAAAGTTCTCTGTAGGTCTTTTCTTCGTTTGACGTCGCCTTGGCCGCTGCGCAGCGTCGGAGTACGCCTGCCGATTGACCGAAACACTCACCAGAACCGTTCCATGTTCAGGGTGAGTGATCGGCAAATGTCAAAGGTCGGGGCTGACGGCGATCTCCGCCGCATCTTCACTGCGATGCAACGCCACCTGGCGAATCGACAGGCGAATCTCCGCCGGCAGCACCCGCTTGGCCGCGCCTTCGGCCAGTTCGCCCAGCAATTCGTGGTAGCTGAGTTTGCCGGCCTCGTCGCGGCGCAGCACATCCAGGTCCAGCATCGTCTGGATGAAGTGGCGGAATAGGCTCTTGTCGAAGAATTCCGGTGCGTTCAGGCCATGGAGGATCGACAGGCGCTGGGCCATGACGGTGCAGAGGTCTTCCAGTTCTTCGGCGCTGACGCTGTTCTGACCGCTGTTGAGCAGCAGCGAGACGGTCATGTAGAAGCGCTGCAAGGTCTGGGCAATGCTTTTGGACAGCAGGGTCAGCAGCACGAAGTGCCGTGAACTTGGCGCCGGACGCAGGTACAGGTCGTTTTCGAAACGCAGCAGGCCCTGTTCGACAAACGCGTCGAGCCATTGGTCGACCACGCCGTCCAGCTCTGCCAGCGACCAGCGAATGAACAACTCCGATTGCAGGTACGGGTACAGCGCATGGGTGTAGCGCAGGATCTGTTCGCGGCTCATGCGCGAGCTGCTCTGGAAGAAGCTCGCCAGCAACGCCGGCAGGGCGAAGATGTGCAGCACGTTGTTGCGGTAGTAGGTCATCAGCACCGCGTTCTGCTCGTCCAGGTACAGAATCTTGCCCAAGGCATCGCTCTGTTCCGACAGCAGGTCCATGCCCTTCACGTGTTCGATCAGCGCTTGGCCATCGCCTTCGGGCAGGGTGGTGTGGGGCGAGTACGGGACTTTGCGCAGCAACGCCAGGTACAGGTCGAGCACTCGCGCCATGGCGCGGTCGTCCAGGGCCAGGCGGCTGGTGGACAGCAGTGCCAGGGCGACAAGGTTGACCGGGTTGATGGCCGCGGCTTCGTTCAGGTGCCGGGCCACGCGCTCGCCGAGGCGATGGGTGGTTGCGTTGAGCCAGGCCGGTTTGAATTGCGGGCCCAGTTCCTGTTGGCGCCAACCGGGTTGTTCGCCGTCGAGAAATTCCGCCAGCTTGATCGGTTCGCCGAAGTTCACCGCCACCTGGCCGAAGCGCTGCTTGAGGGCGCCGATGACCTTGAAGATGTCGAAGATCGATTCCTTCTTCTTGCTGGCCCCGCGCAGTTCGCCCAGGTAGGTGCGGCCTTCCAGCACCCGCTCATAACCGATGTAGACCGGCACGAACACGATGGGCATGCGCGACGAGCGCAGGAAGCTGCGCAGGGTGATGGCGAGCATGCCGGTCTTGGGTTGCAGCATGCGCCCGGTGCGCGAGCGACCGCCCTCGACGAAGTACTCCACCGGGAAACCCTTGGTGAACAGCGTGTGCAGGTATTCGTTGAACACCGCGGTGTAGAGCGGGTTGCCCTTGAAGGTGCGGCGCATGAAGAACGCCCCGCCTCGGCGCAGCAGGCCACCGATCACCGGCATGTTGAGGTTGATGCCGGCGGCGATGTGCGGTGGCGTCAGGCCGTTGCGAAACAGCAGGTACGACAGCAGCAGGTAGTCGATGTGGCTGCGGTGGCACGGCACATAGATGACTTCGTGGCCCTGGGCGACGTTCTGCACGCCTTCGATGTGGTTGACCTTGATGCCATCGTAGATCTTGTTCCAGAACCAGCTCAGCACCACCTCCAGGAAACGGATCGCGGTGTAGGTGTAGTCCGAGGCGATCTCGTTGCCGTAGCGCAGGGCCTGGGCCTTGGCTTTTTCCGGGGAGATCTTTTCCCGTTCGGCTTCCTCGGCAATCGCCTGCTTGACCAGCGGCTGGTTCAACAGACCCTTGACCAGGTTGCGTCGGTGGGAGATGTCGGGGCCGATGACCGCCGCTTTCAAGTTGCGAAAGTGCACCCGCAGGATCCGCTGGGCCATGCGCACGGTGCGTTCGTGGCCCTTGTCGTGTTCGATCAGTTCGCGCAGGTGGATCGGTGCGGAGAATTGCACGCGGGTCTTGCGCCCCAGGATCATGATGCTCAACAGGCGGCGCAAGCGCCCGGTGACGGCCCAGCTGTCGGCGAACAATAGCTTCCAGGGGCTGGATTCGCTGTCGGGCGACTGGCCCCAGAACACGCTGACCGGGATGATCTGCGCGTCTTCGGCGGCATTGTGGGTCAGGGCGTCGACCAATCGGGTCAAGGTAGGCGGCGCACCGCGCTTGTCCTGGCGCCCGATCCAGTCCGGTGCCGGCGTCAGGTAGAAAAACGCCGCTGGCTCCAGCAGGTTACCCACCGAGACCGGCAGCACCGGACGGGGCAGGCCGGCCTTGGTGCATTCGGTGTCGAGCACCGCCAGGTCGGTGAGCGAAGGGTCTTGCAGGACGTAGAACACCGGACGACTGCGGTCGAGGTTGAGGGTAAAGGACGACTGGTTGATGGTCTCGGAGCGAACCCAGAGGTACAACAGTCGGCGCAGGGTGCCAAACACAAGACGGCGGAACGGGGAGCGGGTCATACGGCTTCTGCATGAGTGGATAAAACCGAGCGGCTGCTCGGGCCCGCTAGTGTGCCGGATTCATCGAAAATCGGCAAAAAAGCGCCGAAGTAAAGTCAGTTGAGAGTTTTTCCGTGTGTCATATACTCGGCAGGTTACCGCCCCGGCCTCCCATGGACGGCCAGACGGTGGTGAAAGTTCGTACGGCTTTCCATCGAAAAGTCGACTTATAAGATAAAAATGGGAGTGAGCATCATGGCAGCACGGGAAACCGGCAGTGTGAAGTGGTTCAACGACGCCAAGGGGTACGGCTTCATCCAACGCGAAGGCGGGGCGGATGTGTTCGTGCATTACCGCGCCATCCGCGGTGAAGGCCACCGTTCCCTGACCGAAGGCCAGCAGGTCGAGTACGCGGTCGTGGAAGGGCAGAAGGGCTTGCAGGCTGAGGATGTGGTGGGGTTGTAAACCCACTTGAAGCCATAGTAGATCCCCTGTGGGAGCAAAGCTTGCTCGCGATAGTGGCAGGTCAGCTTGCATCAATGTTGAATGTACCTCAGCCATCGCGAGCAAGCTTTGCTCCCACAGTGCTCCCACGCATTGGGTCTAGGCCGGGCCTGAGACGGGTGTCACGCCGTCTTCCAGGTAATCTCTTCTTCCCCATCGGCGCTGATGCGAATCCAGCGGTCCGCCGATTCTTCCCCTTCTTCCTCCACCCATGACCCAGGCGCGCAGCGCACTTCGACGTTCAGTGCGGCGAAGGCGGCGCGGGCGCAGGCGATGTCGTCTTCCCACGGGGTCTGGTCGCTTTCCAGGTACAGGCTGTTCCATTTGCCCACGGCCTTGGGCAGCCAGGTCACTGGGATGCTGCCGGCCTTGCACTTGTAGGTCTGGCCTTTCTGTACCCAGTCACTGCACGGGCCCAGGGCCTGGCCGAGCCAGGCGGCGATGGCCTTGTGGTCGACGTCGGCGTCTTTGAGGTAAATCTCGATATCGGGTTGGCGCATGGATGTCCTCGCTGCGGTCTTGAAAAATCCATTCGCGGATTTAACTGGCCCCGAACGGTTGCCCGGGGCCCGGAATCAAAAAGGTTATTGAAGAACGAAATAATCGTAGCGCATCGACACCGTGACCTCGAATGGCTCGGCCTGCTCGATCACGCTGGCGCGGCGTTCGGCGCTGGCGCGCCAACCGTGGGGCGTCATGGCCAGCAGGTTGGCGCGATCCTGGCCATTGTCGAGGGTCAGCTTGAATTCGAGGGTTTCGCTGTGATCCAGCACCATGCCCGACGGCACCAGGGCCAGGTGCTTGTCGTCGGTGTAGGCGCGTACTTCGTCGTACAGGCGCTCGCGCAACTCCATCAGGTGGCCGGCGGTGGGGCCGACCTTCATCAGGCCGCCGCCGGGGCTGAGCAGGCGCTTGGCCTCTTGCCAGTCCAGCGGGCTGAACACGCTGGCCAGGAACTGGCAGCAACCGTCCGCCAACGGCACTCGGGCCATGCTGGCGATCAACCAGGTCAGTTGCGGGTTGCGTTTGCAGGCGCGCTTGACCGCCTCGCGGGAAATGTCCAGGGCATAGCCATCGGCCTGGGGCAACGCCTCGGCGATCTGTGCGGTGTAGTAACCCTCGCCGCAGCCGATGTCCAGCCAGCGCCCGGGTGTGCGCTCGGCGGCCAGTTCCGCCAGGCGCCGGGCGACCGGGGCGTAGTGCCCGGCGTTGAGAAAGTCGCGGCGGGCTTCGACCATCGCCTGGTTGTCACCGGGGTCGCGGCTGTTCTTGTGCTGCACCGGCAGCAGGTTCAGGTAACCCTGCCGCGCGCGGTCGAAGCGGTGACCGGCGGGGCACACCACGCCGTTGTCCACCGCGTTCAGCGGTTCACTGCAGATCGGGCAGGCGAGCATCAGGCGAGCAACTTGATCAGCGTCTTGTAGTAGATCTCGGTCAGCACGTCGAGATCGGCGGCCAGCACGCGCTCGTTGACCTGGTGGATGGTCGCGTTGACCGGCCCGAGTTCCACGACTTGCGTGCCCATGGTGGCGATGAAGCGACCGTCGGACGTGCCGCCGCTGGTGGACGCCTGGGTCTCGCGCCCGGTGACATCCCGGATGCTCGACGACACCGCATCGAGCAGTGCGCCCGGTTCGGTGAGGAACGGCAGGCCGGACAAGGCCCAGTCGATGTGCCAGTCCAGTTGATGCTTGTCGAGGATGGCGGCGACGCGCTGTTGCAGGCCTTCGACGGTGGACTCGGTGGAGAAGCGGAAGTTGAAGACCGCTTCCAGGTCTCCGGGGATCACGTTGGTCGCGCCGGTGCCGGAATTGAGATTGGAGATCTGGAAACTGGTCGGCGGGAAGAAGTCGTTGCCGTGGTCCCAATGCTCGGCGGCCAATTCGGCCAAGGCGGGCGCGGCCAGGTGGATCGGGTTCTTCGCCAGGTGTGGATAAGCCACGTGGCCTTGCTTGCCGCGCACGGTCAGTTTTGCGCCGAGGGAGCCGCGCCGGCCGTTCTTGACCACATCGCCCACCAAGGTGGTGCTCGACGGCTCGCCGACGATGCACCAGTCCAGTCGTTCCTGGCGGGCCTTGAGGCGTTCGACCACGGCTTTGGTGCCGTGGTGGGCCGGGCCTTCTTCATCGCTGGTGATCAGGAAGGTCAGCGAGCCCTTGTGGTCCGGGTAGTCGGCGACGAACCGTTCGGCCGCCACGACCATCGCCGCCAGGCTGCCTTTCATGTCTGCCGCGCCACGGCCGCAGAGCATGCCCTGTTCGTCGATGACCGCATCGAACGGGTCGAGCTGCCAGGCCTTTACCGGACCGGTCGGCACCACATCGGTGTGTCCGGCGAAACACAGCACCGGGCCGTCATGCTTGCCATGGCTGGCCCAGAAGTTATCCACATCCTCGATGCGCATCGGCTCGAGCGTGAAGCCCGCGTTGCCCAGGCGCTGCATCATCAGTTTCTGGCAATCGGCATCCACGGGCGTCACGGACGGACGGCGGATCAGGTCGCAGGCGAGTTGCAGGGTCGGCGAGAGGTCGGCGTGGGCCGTCATGGAAACTCCGGGAATATAGTGTGAACGCAAGGCTTGTGCAGGCGCGGGCTGGCTCGCGCAAAATGGCGGTTATCTTATAGCAAAACGACCACTATTGGCCCAAGTATGCCGACGGTGTGTGACACAAAACTTGTGGGAGCGAGCTTGCTCGCGATGGTGCTGGATCAGCCAGCATCGATGTCGACTGATACACCGCCATCGCGAGCAAGCTCGCTCCCACAGAGGTTTTGCTTAAATTGCCGAGACAAAGCCCTATAATGCGCGCCGGTTTTTGGGGTAATGGTCATGAGTACAGAAGATCCACGGTTTGCCGGCATCGCCCGTTTGTATGGCATTGAGGGCCTGGAACGCCTGCGGGCGGCCCATGTGGCGATCGTCGGCGTCGGTGGTGTCGGTTCCTGGGCGGCTGAAGCCATCGCCCGTTGCGGCGTGGGCGAGATTTCGCTGTTCGATCTGGACGATGTCTGTGTCAGCAACGCCAACCGCCAGTTGCACGCCCTGGACAGCACCGTCGGCAAACCCAAGGTCGAAGTGATGGCCGAGCGGCTGCGGGGGATCAACCCCGACTGCACGGTGCACGCGGTGGCGGACTTCGTCACCCGCGACACCATGGCCGAGTACATCACGCCGAACATCGACTGCGTGATCGACTGCATCGACAGCGTCAACGCCAAGGCTGCGCTGATCGCCTGGTGCAAGCGCCGCAAGATCCAGATCATCACCACCGGCGGCGCGGGCGGGCAGATCGACCCGACGCTGATCCAGGTTTGCGACCTCAACCGTACGTTCAACGATCCACTGGCCTCCAAGGTGCGCTCCACCTTGCGCCGCGACTACGGTTTCTCCCGCACCGTGACCCGCCACTACAGCGTGCCCTGCGTATTCTCCACCGAGCAACTGCGCTATCCGAAGCCGGACGGCAGCATTTGCTTGCAGAAGAGTTTTGTCGGCGACGGCGTCAAGCTCGACTGCGCCGGTGGGTTTGGTGCGGTGATGATGGTCACGGCGACGTTTGGCATGGTCGCGGCGACCAAGGCTGTGGATAAGATCGTGGCGGGTGTGCGGCGACCGGCTGACAGGGCCAAGCCTCAGGTTTGAGGGGGCTGATGGCCTCATCGCGAGCAAGCTCGCTCCCACATGGGATCGGGCTGAATGCAGTATTTGCGTACACCAAATCCCCTGTGGGAGCGAGCTTGCTCGCGATTGCGGTTACTGAGTCAACTCAAACATCCGCTTTAGCACCGCATTCAAGCCATTGCTACGCGACGGCGACAGTTGCCGCGACAATCCCAGCTGGCTGAACCAATCCGGTAAATCCACCTGTTGCAACTCGTCAGCGGACAACCCGTTGACCCGTGCCAGCAGCAACGCCACCAACCCGCGGATCAACCGCGCATCGCTGCTGGCGCAAAACTGCCAGTGCCCGTCGTGCAAGCGACCCACCAACCACACCTGGCTTTCACAGCCGTGGACGAGGTTGGCCTCGCACTTGTCCGCGTCGCTCAGGGGCGGCAGACGTTCGCCCCATTGCATCAGTAGCCGGGCCCGTTGCTCCCAGCCTGACGCGTCCCGGAAGATCTGCAGCGCCGTGGTGGCATCGGCCGGCAGGTTCATCGCAACATCTCCAAGGCTTGGTCGAGGGCTTCGAAGAACCGTTCGATGTCGGCGGAATCGTTGTACAACGCCAGCGACACCCGAATCGCCCCGGACAGCTGCAAATGCTTGAACAGCGGCATCGCGCAGTGATGCCCTGCGCGCACGGCAATGCCTTGCTCGGTCAGCAGGTGCGCCAGGTCGGCGTTGTGGATGCCTTCGACCACGAAACTGACCAGGGCCAGGCGCGGGTTGCCCAGCAGGCGAATGCCGTTGCGGGCCTGCAGGCCATGGCGCAGGTAGTCGTGCAGTGCCGCCTCATGGTCGATGACCGCTTGCGGATCGAGGGCGGACAGGTAGTCCAGGGTCGCGCCCAACCCGATCACACTGGCAATCGGCGGCGTGCCGGCTTCGAAGCCCAGCGGCGCCGGACGGAAGGTGGCGCTGTGGTAATCGGCCTGTTGCACCATTTCGCCGCCGAACTGCCAATGGCGCAGCTTGCCGAGGGCTTCGGTACGGCCGAACAGCACGCCCAGCCCGTCGGGGCCATAGAGTTTGTGGCTGGAAAACACGTAAAAGTCGCAGCCCAGCGCTTCCACGTCGTGGCGGCCATGGACCACGCCTTGGGCGCCGTCGATCACCGTCAGCGCGCCGTGGGCCTTGGCCAGCGCCAGCAGCGCCGGCACGGGTTGCCAAGCCCCAGCACATTGGATAACTGGCTCACCGCCAGCAAACGCGTACGGGGGCCGATCAGTTCGGCGGCGGCGCCAGGGTCGATCACCCCGTCGGCATCCAGTGGCAACACCACCAGGGTCAACGAACGACGCTCGGCCAACTGCTGCCACGGCAGCAGGTTGGCGTGGTGTTCCAGGGCGCTGATGACGATCTCATCGCCCGGGTTGAATAAATGTTCCAGCCCGTAGGCCAGCAGATTCAGCGCCGAAGTGGCGCCGTGGGTGAAGACCACTTGCCCGCAGTTTCCGGCATTGAGCCATTGCGAGGCCTTGAGGCGGCTGTCCTCGAACGCCTGGGTGGCATGGGCGCCCGGCAAATGTTGTGCCCGGTGCACGTTGGCCGCGCCGTTGGCGTAGTAATGCGTCAGGGCATCCAATAGGGCTTGGGGTTTTTGCGTGGTGGCGGCGCTGTCCAGGTAGGTCTGGCCTTGCCGTTGCAGGGCGGCGATGGCCGGGAAATCGGCACGCCAGGGGGATTGGATCAACATGCTTTCGGGCCCTGCTGGAATGACGCCGGACCCTGTGGGAGCGGGGCTTTTTTGTGTGGGAGCCGAGCTTGCTCGCGATGGCCGCGACACGGTTTAACTGCAAGACCGCGTCATCGTTCATCGCGAGCAAGCTCGGCTCCCACAAAGGCTCGCGCCCACAGGTGCTGGTGTGAAGCTTAGTTGTGGGCGTGCAGTGCTTCGTTCAGCTCGATGGCCGACTTATGCGTCTTGCATTCCACTGCGCCGGTCTCGGAATTGCGGCGGAACAACAGGTCGGGCTGGCCGGCCAGGTCGCGGGCCTTGACCACTTTCACCAATTGGTTGTTTTCGTCCAGCAGGGCGACCTTGGTGCCGGCGGTCACGTACAGGCCCGACTCCACGGTGTTGCGGTCGCCCAGCGGGATGCCGATGCCGGCGTTGGCGCCGATCAGGCAGCCTTCGCCGACCTTGATCACGATGTTGCCGCCGCCCGACAGGGTGCCCATGGTGGAGCAACCGCCGCCCAGGTCCGAACCCTTGCCGACGAACACGCCCGCCGAGACACGGCCTTCGATCATGCCCGGGCCTTCGGTGCCGGCGTTGAAGTTGACGAAACCTTCGTGCATGACCGTGGTGCCTTCGCCCACGTAGGCGCCCAGGCGGATCCGCGCGGCGTCGGCGATGCGCACGCCGGCCGGGACCACGTAGTCGGTCATTTTCGGGAACTTGTCCACCGAGAACACTTCCAGCAGTTCGCCACGCAGGCGGGCTTCGAGCTGGTGCTCGGCCAGTTCGGCCAGGTCGATCGCGCCCTGGCTGGTCCAGGCCACGTTCGGCAGCAGAGGGAAAATGCCGGCCAGGTTCAGGCCGTGGGGCTTGACCAGGCGATGGGACAGCAGGTGCAGCTTGAGGTAGGCCTCAGGGGTGGAGCTCAGTTGGGCATCTTCGGCCAGCAGGGTGGCGACCAGGGGCTTGTGGCTTTCAGCCAGGCGGGTCAGCAGGGCAGCTTGTGCGGCATCGACGCCCTTGAGGGCTTCAGCCAGTTGCGAGGCCTGGGCGGTGGTGAAGGTGATGGCCTGGTTGCCTTCGCTGTAGCCGAGGATCGGCGCGATGGCTTTGACGACGTCGGCCGACGGGTTGAGCAGCGGCTGTGCGTAGAACACTTCCAGCCAGGCGCCTTGACGGTTTTGGGTGCCGACGCCGAAGGCCAGGCTGAACAGGGTAGTGGACATGAAATTACCTCTACAAAATGGACTGGGCAGGCTTACTTGATCTCTGCCGCATAAATATCTGGCTTGAAGCCAATCAGGGTTCGGTCACCGAGATCGAGCACCGGGCGCTTGATCATCGAGGGTTGGGCGAGCATCAGTTCGATGGCTTTCGTCTGGTCGAGATCGGCTTTGCGTTCGTCGTCGAGTTTGCGAAAGGTCGTACCGGCACGGTTCAACACCACTTGCCAGCCATGCTCGTTGCACCATTGGGTCAGGTGTTCACGGTCGATGCCGGCGGTCTTGTAATCGTGAAAGTCGTAGTGCACAGCGTGATCATCGAGCCAGGTGCGCGCCTTTTTCATCGTGTCACAGGCTTTGATGCCGAAAAGGTGCAACGTTTTGCTTGAATCGGTCAAGGAACTGCCCCCTTTGCAGGTGCTGGAAATAAAAGGTGAAGGATTATGCCATGACCGGACGGTTGTGGGAGCGAGGCTTGCCCGCGATGAACGATGACGCGGTCTTCTGCCAGACCGAGGTGTTTTCATCGCGAGCAAGCTTTGCTCCCACAGCTTGCTCACTAAAGAGCTGCTGCGACATAGGTGTAACGGCCAAGTTAATCCTAGGCGGTTAATATGGCACTTCAACGGCAAGCTGTTGCCGGATGTGTGTCGCTGCCAGTGGAAAGCCGTTATGCAAAGCGCTTATACCGTCCTGATCCTGTTGATGCTGGTAGGCGTGTCGCGCCTGATCGGACGGTTGATCCCGCTGCCGCTGCCCCTGGTACAGATCGGCGCCGGTGCCGTGCTGGCCTGGCCGTCCCTGGGCCTGCACGTGGCCCTCGATCCTGAGCTGTTCCTGTTTCTCTTCCTGCCACCGCTGCTGTTCTCCGACGGCTGGCGCATGCCCAAGCGCGAGCTGTGGCGCCTGCGCGGGCCGATCCTGACGCTGGCGGTGGGGCTGGTGTTGTTCACGGTGGTGGGCGCCGGCTACTTCATTCATTGGCTCTTGCCGAGTATCCCGTTGCCGGTGGCCTTTGCCCTGGCAGCGGTGCTGTCACCGACCGACGCGGTGGCGGTGTCGGCGATTGCCCGCGACCGTCTGCCTGCGCCGTTGATGCACATGCTCCAGGGCGAGGCGCTGATGAACGATGCGTCGGGCCTGGTGACGTTCAAGTTCGCCCTGGCGGCGGCCATCACCGGGGTGTTTTCCCTGGCCAACGCGAGCCTGACGTTCGTGTTGGTGGCGGTGGGTGGCCTGCTGGTCGGTGTGGCCCTGAGTTGGCTGCTGGGCCGGCTGCGGGCGTGGATGATTGCCCGGGGTTGGGACGACCCGGCCACCCATGTGGTGTTCATGTTGCTGCTGCCGTTTGCCGCCTATGTGTTGGCTGAGCGCTTGGGCGCCTCGGGCATTCTCTCGGCGGTGGCGGCGGGGATGATGCAGAGCTGGCTCGACCTGCTGCCGCGCCAGACCGGCACGCGGCTGCTCAATCGCAGTGTCTGGTCGCTGTTGGAATTCGCCTTCAACGGCTTGATCTTCCTGCTGCTGGGCTTGCAACTGCCGGACATCATCAAGGCGGTGACCCGCCTCGAGACCACGCTCTGGCCGACGTTGTTCTACCGTTGCCTGGATGTGCTGGCGATTTTCCTGGTGCTGCTGGTGCTGCGGTTTGTCTGGGTGCAAAGCATCTGGCGCTTGTCCGGGCTGTTGCGACGCTGGCGTGGCCAGGGCGAACTGACCCCGGTGCCGACCGCACGTTCTTGCTGGTTGCTGACTTTCGGTGGCGTGCGCGGCGCGGTGACACTGGCGGGCGTGCTGTCGGTGCCGTTGCTGTTGAACGCCGCAGAGGCGTTTCCCGAGCGAGACCTGCTGATCTTCATTGCCGCCGGGGTGATTCTGCTGTCGTTGATCGCAGCTTGTATCGCCTTGCCGTTGTTGCTGCGGGGCATCGAGAAAAGCCCCGACGACAAACGTCGCAACGAAGTTCGCGAAGCCTGGCGCAAAACCGCTGAAGCGGCGATCCATGCGCTGGAGGTGGAAGAACCGCCCGAGGCGGGCAGTACGTCGGATGCGGCCCAAGCGGCGCTGGCGACCGAGGTCAAGGCGCGGTTGATGTCCGAGTATCGTCATCAGCTCGACGTGTTCAACGACTCCGCCGAAGCCCAGGCGCTGGCGTTCGAAATGGACCTGCTGGAACGCCGGCTGCGCTTGAAGGCTTTTCGGGCGCAGCGGCTGGAGTTGTATCGCCTCAGCCGTCATCACCAGATCGGGGATGATGTGCTGCGTGAAGTGCTGGGGGAGTTGGATCTGGCGGAGGCGAATTTGGGGTTGGGTAAATAGATTGCGCAAAGCTAATTGTGGCGAGGGAGCTTGCTCCCGCTGGGGTGCGAAGCGCCCCCAAAACCTGACAACCCAGTATTTCAGATAAATTGAGTTGACCGCTTTGGGGCCGCTGCGCAGCCCAGCGGGAGCAAGCTCCCTCGCCACAACAGCGGTCCACTTCAGTCCGATACAGCCATCAACCCCGACGCTGGATAAACGCGCGGATCCGCTCCGCCGCTTCCACGCATTCGGCCAATGGCGCAACCAGGGCCATGCGCACGCGCCCGGCGCCCGGGTTGACGCCATCCACATCGCGGGACAGGTAGGAGCCCGGCACCACGGTCACGTGTTCCTGTTCGAACAGGTCGCGACAGAACGCTGCATCATCGCCGGCCACGTTCGGCCACAGGTAGAAGCTGCCGTCGGGGCGTTGCACGTCCAGCACCGGGCTGAGGATTTCCAGCACGGCGTCGAACTTCTCCCGGTACAGCGCGCGGTTGGCCCGTACGTGCACTTCGTCGTTCCACGCGGCGATGCTCGCCAGTTGGGTCTGAACCGGCATCGCGCAGCCGTGATAGGTGCGGTACAGCAGGAAACCCTTGAGGATGTCCGCGTCGCCAGCGACGAAACCGGAGCGCAGGCCGGGCAGGTTGGAGCGTTTGGACAGGCTGTGGAACACCACGCAGCGCTTGAAATCCTTGCGACCCAGTTCGACGCAGGCGCTGAGCAGCCCTGGCGGCGGGGTCTGTTCGTCGAAGTACAGTTCGCTGTAGCACTCGTCCGCCGCGATCACGAAGTCATGCTCATCGGCCAAGGCGATGAGTTTTTTCAGCACGTCCACCGGGATCAACGCGCCGGTCGGGTTGCCCGGGGAGCACAGGAACAGGATCTGGCAGCGTTTCCAGATGTCCGGCGAGACGGCGTCGAAATCCGGGTTGAAGCCGTTCGCGTCCAGGCACGGCAAATAGTGCGGCTTGGCCCCGGCCAGGAACGCCGCGCCTTCGTAGATCTGGTAGAACGGGTTCGGGCTGACCACCAGGGCGTCGTCGCCCCGGTTGACCACGGTCTGGGTGAAGGCGAACAAGGCTTCACGAGTGCCATTGACTGGCAGCACATGGCGCGCCGGGTCCAGCCAGCCGGTCGGCACGTTGAAGCGACGCTCGCACCAGCCGGTGATGGCTTCACGCAGTTCCGGGATGCCGAGGGTGGTCGGGTACACGGCCATTTTTTCCAGATTGCTGGCCAGGGCTTCAGCCACGAAGCTGGGCGAGCGATGCTTGGGTTCGCCGATGGACAGCGCGATGGGGCGTTTGTCCGGGTTGGGCGTGACGCTGCCAAGCAGGGCGCGGAGCTTTTCGAAGGGGTAGGGCTGCAACTGGTTCAAAGCGTTGTTCATCGAGGGCCTCGTCAATGTGGGCGCGGTCCTTGTGGGAGCGAGCTTGCTCGCGATGGCGGTGAGTCAGGCAGCATCAATGCTGGATGTTCCGCCGCTATCGCGAGCAAGCTCGCTCCCACAGAGGGGGATTGTTCGTTCAGATGCTGATGCGTGTCAGGTGAGCATCGGGTTCCTGGTTGACGCTCAGGTGCCGGACGATGGCCTCCTGCAGGCGGCTGCACAGCTGCGGATCGGACAGCGGCTGGTTGTGAGCGTCGGTGATGAAAAACACGTCTTCTACCCGTTCGCCGAGGGTGGCGATCTTGGCGTTTTGCAGCGACAGGTCGAACTCCAGGAAAATATGGCCGATCCGCGCCAGCAGGCCCGGGCGGTCCGGGGCGCTGAGTTCCAGCACGGTGACCTGGCGCTGGGCGTCGTTGTGGATCGTCACCTGTGGCGCAAACGCAAAATGCTTGAGTTGTCGCGGCACCCGGCGCTGGATGATGGTCGGGTAGTCCGCCGGGTTGCGCAGGGCTTCGGTGAGGCCGTCGCGAATCTGCTTGACCCGCGCCGGGTTGTCGCCAATCGAGTCGCCGTCGGTGTCGAGCACGATGTAGGTGTCGAGGGTGAACTGGCTGCTGGAGGTGATGACCCGGGCGTCATGGATGTTGAGGTTGAGCTGGTCCATCGCCGCCACGGTCACGGCGAAGAAGTCGTGCTGGTCCGGAGCATAGATGAAAATCTGCGTGCCGCCCTCGAACTCGCGCTGGGTGGTTTCCTTGATCAGCACCAGCGGCCCGCCATCGGCCGGTTGCTGCAGGATCGCGTCGCTGTGCCAGGCCACGTCGCCGGCGGTGTGGCGCAGGAAATAGTCATCGCCCAATTGCGACCAGAGCTGCTCGACATCGTCCGGATCGGTGCCGCCGCGTACCAGGATGTCCAGGGCCGCGCTTTGGGTGCGGCGGATCTGTTCTTCGCGGTCCACCGGGTTTTCCAGGCCGCGGCGCAAGGCCCGCTTGGTCTCGGTGTAGAGCTGGCGCAACAGGCTGGCGCGCCAGGAGTTCCACAGGCTCGGGTTGGTGGCGTTGATGTCGGCCACGGTCAGCACGTAGAGGTAATCCAGGCGCGTTTCATCGCCGACGATCTGGGCGAAGTCGTGGATCACCTGCGGGTCGGACAAATCCTTGCGCTGGGCGGTGGTGGACATCACCAGGTGGTTCTGCACCAGCCAGACGATCAGCCGGCTGTCCCACAGCGGCAGTTGATGGCGCTGGCAGAACGCCTCGGCATCCACCGCGCCAATCTCGGAGTGGTCGCCCTGGCGGCCCTTGCCGATGTCGTGGTACAGCCCGGCCATGTAGATCAGCTCGGGCTTGGGCAGCTTGCCCATGAGCTTGCTGGCCAGCGGGAATTTCTCCGACACCTGGGTGTACTGCAGCTTACGCAGGTGCTTGATCAGGTTCAGCGTGTGGGCATCGACCGTATAGATGTGGAACAGGTCGTGCTGCATCTGTCCGACGATGAAGCCGAACTCCGGCAAATAACGCCCGAGAATCCCGTAGCGGTTCATCCGGCGCAGGTTGCGGTGCACGCCGATCTTGCACTTGAACAACTCGATGAAGAGGCTGGTGTTGCGGATGTCGTGACGGAAATCTTCATCGATCAGATGACGGTTTTCCCGCAGCAGGCGGATGGTGTCGGCGCGTACGCCCTTGATTTCCGGCTGCTGGGCCATGAGCACGAAGATCTCGAGCATGGCGAAGGGCGTGCGGCGGAACACATTGGCGTTGCGCGCTTCGATGTAGCCGTCGTGCAGTTGGAAGCGTGAGTTGATCGGCTGCGGCGGCTCTTCGTCTTCGGGTGCGAGGATGACTTCCTCGAAGTGCTGGATGATCAGTTCGCTGAGCTGGGCGATGCTCATCACCACGCGGTAGTACTGCTGCATGAAGTTTTCGATGGACTGCTTGGCATCCTGCCCCTCGAAACCCAACAGGCCGGCGATGGAGCGTTGGTGATCGAACAGCAGGCGGTCTTCGGAGCGCCCGGCGAGCATGTGCAGGGCGTAGCGGACCTTCCACAGGAATTCCTGGGACGAGGCCAGCAAGGCGTTTTCGCTTTCCACCAGGAAACCTTCGCCGGCCAGGGCGCGCAGGTTCAGCGTGCCGTACTGGCGACGGGCGACCCACAGGATCGTCTGGATGTCCCGCAGCCCGCCGGGCGAGCCCTTGACGTTGGGTTCCAGGTTGTATTCGGTGTCGTTGTACTTATGGTGGCGGGCCTTCTGCTCGGCGTGCTTGGCCAGGAAAAAATCCTTGCTGGGCCACATGTGCTCTGTGCTGGTGACATCCAGCATGCGCTGGCGCAGGCGCTCGGGGCCGGCGATGGTGCGGCTTTCCATCAGGTTGGTGATCACCGTCAGGTCGGCGCGGGCCTCCTCGGCGCATTCCTGCACCGAGCGCACGCTCTGGCCGACCTCCAGGCCGATGTCCCACAGCAGCGTCAGGAAACGCTCGATGGAATCGCGGAAAACCTCATGGTCGGCGCTGTCCAGCAGGATCAGCAGGTCGATGTCGGAGTAGGGGTGCAGCTCCCCGCGCCCATAGCCGCCCACCGCCACGAGGGCGATGTCGGCGTCTTCGCTCCAATCGAACTGCTCCCAGGCCTTTTGCAGGATGTTATCGACGAACCAGGCGCGGTCCTCGATCAGCCGGCGAATGTCCCGGCCATTGCGAAAGCGCTGGTCGAGCACTTCGTGGGCCTGGCGGATTGCCTTCTTGAACGCCGAGATGGGGCTTGCCTTCAGGGCCAGTTCAGCCTGGAACTGGCCGCGGTCGAAGAGTTCGGGATCCACCTGCGGCATTGAATGGCTTTCCTTTCTATCTATATCTATCGGATCTATAGGCTGGGTTCGGATCAGGCGGAAACGCGCGCGATGGTGTCATCGCTACGCAGGGTGAAGATTTCATAGCCCGTCTCGGTGACCAGCAGGGTGTGTTCCCACTGGGCCGACAGCTTGCGGTCCTTGGTGATGGCGGTCCAGCCGTCGCCCAGCACCTTGGTGTCGGCGCGGCCCTGGTTGATCATCGGCTCGATGGTGAAGGTCATGCCCGCCTGCAGTTCCATGCCGGTGCCGGCCCGGCCGTAGTGCAGGATCTGCGGTTCTTCGTGGAACACCTTGCCGATGCCGTGGCCGCAGAACTCGCGCACCACCGAGAAGCCGTTCTTCTGGGCGTGCTTCTGGATCACTTCGCCGATGTCCCCCAGGCGGCAGCCCGGCTTCACCAGTTCGATGGCCATGTACATGCATTCCTGGGTGACCTTGGACAGGCGCTGGGCCCACTCCGGCACGTTGCCGACATGGAACATGCGGCTGGTGTCGCCGTGATAGCCGTCCTTGATGACGGTGACGTCGATGTTCAGGGTGTCGCCATCCTTCAACGGTTTTTCGTTGGGGATGCCGTGGCAGACCACGTGGTTGATCGAGGTACAGATCGACTTCGGGAAGCCTTTATAGTTGAGCGGCGCCGGGATGGCCTTCTGCTCGTTGACGATGTAGTCGTGGCAGATGCGGTCCAGCTCTTCGGTGGTCACGCCCGGCTTGACGTAGTCGGCGATCATCTCCAGCACTTCGGCGGCGAGTTTGCCGGCGACACGCATTTTGGCGATGTCCTCGGGTGTCTTGAGGGTAACGGTCATACAGGCTCTCTCTGCGCCCGACGGCGCTGTTCAAAACGAAATGGGCGGCGGATGATGACCAGCGCGGCCCTGAAAACGCGATTCTAACAGACCATCGGGGCAAAGCGCTCCCGGCCTGGAACTCTGTGGCGAGGGCGAGTGGGAGCAAAGCTTGCTCGCGATAGCGGTAGACCGGTCGACACCGTTGTAGACTGGCCTGCCCCAATCGCGAGCAAGCTTTGCTCCCACAGGTTTGCGGCTTAACTGACCGACATTGGGGCAAGCCTTGCTCCCACAATTCCCTCGCCACAGAGGAATTCAGAATCCATGTTCCGTTTTCGCCCTTGCTGTGGTATAAAATGCGCCGCTTTCCGGGGATGACCCCGTAAGCTTAAATCCACACACGTGTCGACACGATGACCTGGGTGCCTCGGCTTATATAGCCGCTGGTTGGTCATTGGGATACGTGGAGGCCAAACCCGACTTATCAAGGAACTATCATGTCCCAAGTCAACATGCGCGATATGCTGAAGGCCGGTGTGCACTTCGGTCACCAGACCCGTTACTGGAACCCGAAAATGGGCAAGTACATTTTCGGCGCGCGTAACAAGATCCACATCATCAACCTTGAAAAAACCCTGCCGATGTTCAACGAAGCACTGACCTTCGTAGAGCGCCTGGCCCAGGGCAAAAACAAGATTCTGTTCGTCGGCACCAAGCGTTCCGCTGGCAAGATCGTTGCTGAAGAAGCAGCACGTTGCGGTTCGCCGTACGTCGATCACCGCTGGTTGGGCGGCATGCTGACCAACTTCAAGACCATTCGCGCTTCCATCAAGCGTCTGCGTGACCTTGAAGTCCAGT
Source organism: Pseudomonas sp. Van50 (assembly GCF_055390755.1). Lineage (NCBI taxonomy): Bacteria > Pseudomonadati > Pseudomonadota > Gammaproteobacteria > Pseudomonadales > Pseudomonadaceae > Pseudomonas > Pseudomonas sp. Van50. Next base: position 1,392,409 of record NZ_AP024343.1, read on the forward strand.
CCGAAGACGGTACTTTCGCCAAGCTGACCAAGAAAGAAGCGCTGATGCGCACTCGCGATCTTGAGAAGCTGGACCGCTCCCTGGGCGGTATCAAGGACATGGGCGGTCTGCCTGACGCACTGTTCGTGATCGACGTTGACCACGAGCGCATCGCGATCACCGAAGCCAACAAGCTGGGTATCCCGGTCATCGGCGTTGTCGATACCAACAGCAGCCCGGAAGGCGTTGACTACATCATCCCAGGCAACGATGACGCCATCCGCGCCATCCAGCTGTACATGGGTTCGATGGCTGATGCTGTGATCCGTGGTCGCAACAACGTGAATGGCGGCACCGAAGTCTTCGCTGAAGAAGCTCCGGCAGCAGCCGCTGAGTAATTGACGCCCCTGGCGTTGACTCAGTAAGCAAAAAGGGGGCTTGGCCCCCTTTTTGCCACCTCGAAAACCATTTGCCGCCAGCGCAGTGACCTGTTTGTAACCTGCCGCGGCCTATAAGCAATGGTTTTCCAGGAAGAATTGATCGCCCGTTCGATCGGGTGGAATGGTTGAAAACCTATCCAAGAGGATTTTGAAATGGCAGAGATTACTGCAGCGTTGGTCAAAGAACTGCGCGAGCGTACCGGCGAAGGCATGATGGATTGCAAGAAAGCCTTGACCAAGGCTGGCGGCGACATCGAGAAAGCCATTGATGACATGCGTGCTTCGGGCGCCATCAAGGCTGCCAAGAAAGCCGGCAACGTCGCCGCTGAAGGCGCCATCGCCATCAAGGACGACGGCAAGGCTGCCGTTCTGCTGGAAGTCAACTCCCAGACCGACTTCCTGGCTCTGCAGGATGACTTCAAGGCATTCGTCGCTGCCAGCGTCGAGAAAGCCTTCGCTGACAAACTGACCGACGCAGCTCCGCTGATCGAGTCCCAGGAAGAAGCGCGCCTGGTCCTGGTCGGCAAGACCGGCGAAAACGTCAACATCCGCCGTCTGGTTCGCGTTGAAGGTGACGTGGTCGGTACCTACCTGCACGGCAACAAGATCGGTGTTGCGGTTGTCCTGAAGGGCGGCGACACCGAGCTGGCGAAAGACATCGCCATGCACGTGGCAGCTACCAACCCTGAGTTCCTGCTGCCTTCGGACGTTTCGGCTGAAGCGATCGAGCGCGAGAAGGGCGTTTTCCTGCAGCTGAACGAAGAGAAGCTGAAAGGCAAGCCTGCTGAAATCGCAGAAAAAATGGTCAGCGGCCGTATCTCCAAGTTCCTGGCCGAAGCCAGCCTGGTTGAGCAGGCTTTCGTCAAGAACCCGGAAATCAAGGTTGGCGACCTGGCGAAGAAAGCCGGTGCTGAAATCGTTTCGTTCACCTACTTCAAAGTAGGCGAAGGCATCGAGAAGCCGGTTGATGACTTCGCTGCTGAAGTTGCTGCCCAGGTAGCTGCTGCCAGCAAGCAATAAGACGGTTTTTACAACTGTCGCCCTGAAGAGGCTGCCCGCTTAACGCGCGCAGCCTCTTTTCGGATGGGGATGCCGATTTTTATTGGTTTCCTGTCGGAACTGGCTTACAAAGCCGTGTTCCGATGGCGCTGTGTCAGCGTCAAGCTTGGCTTTGTACGAAAAGTCGCCGAGCGGCGATCAGACAAGGCGAAAACTGGCGAGGAAGCGGAGTTTACTGGTTGTAAATGAGCATTCCGAGCCAGTTTTCAACGCAGTATGATCGTCGCGCAGGCACTTTTCGTGCAAAGGCTAGAGTGAGCGCAGGCTGCAAACAGCCTGCAAAGAATTTTTTGAACACATACGCCGCAGGAGAGATTCGCAATGGCTCAGCAGGGCAGTGGTTATCAGGCTCGCTATAAACGCATTCTACTCAAGCTTAGCGGCGAGGCCCTGATGGGCTCGGAAGAGTTCGGGATCGATCCGAAAGTGCTGGATCGCATGGCCCTGGAAGTTGGCCAGTTGGTCGGGATCGGCGTTCAGGTCGGCCTGGTCATCGGCGGCGGCAACCTGTTCCGTGGCGCGGCGCTGAGCGCGGCCGGCATGGATCGGGTCACGGGCGACCACATGGGCATGCTGGCCACTGTGATGAACGCCCTGGCTATGCGCGATGCGTTGGAGCGTGCCAATATCTCGGCCATCGTGATGTCGGCCATTTCCATGGTTGGCGTGACCGATCACTACGATCGTCGCAAAGCCATGCGCCACCTCAACGCCAAGGAAGTGGTGATTTTTGCCGCCGGTACCGGTAATCCGTTCTTCACCACGGATTCGGCCGCCTGCCTGCGCGCGATCGAGATCGATGCCGATGTCGTGCTCAAGGCGACCAAGGTCGATGGCGTCTATACCGCTGACCCGTTCAAAGACCCGCATGCCGAGAAGTTCGATCATCTGACCTACGATGAAGTGCTGGATCGCAAGCTGGGTGTCATGGACCTGACGGCTATCTGCCTGTGCCGCGACCACAAGATGCCGCTGCGCGTCTTTAACATGAACAAGCCCGGTGCCCTGTTGAATATCGTCCATGGCGGCGCCGAAGGAACACTGATCGAGGAAGTTCAACAATGATCAATGAAATCAAAAAAGACGCTCAAGAGCGCATGCAGAAATCCCTGGACTCTCTGAACCACGCATTCGGCCAGATTCGTACCGGCAAGGCTCACCCCAGTATCCTCGGCAGCGTCATGGTGCCTTACTACGGCACTGACACACCGCTGAGCAGCGTTGCCAACGTCACCGTGAAAGACTCGCGCACCCTGCAGGTCGTGGCTTTCGAGCGCAACATGCTCGCTGCTGTAGACAAGGCGATCCAGAGTGCCGGTCTGAACCTCAACCCAACTAACTTGGGGGAGCTGCTGCTGATCCCGATGCCGGCCCTCACCGAGGAAACGCGCAAAGGCTTCACCAAACAAGCCCGTAGCGCAGCGGAAGATGCGCGTGTTGCTGTGCGCAATATCCGTCGTGACGCGTTGGGTGAGCTGAAGAAGTTGGTCAAGGATAAGGAAATCAGTGAAGACGAAGAGCGTCGTGCCATCGCTGATATCGATAAGCTGACCAAAGAATCCGAGGCCCAGATCACCAAGGCCACGGACGAGAAAGAAAAAGACCTGATGGCCGTATAAGGGTCTCGTTTTCATGGAAAAGACCAAGCAGGCCGTGCCGTTCGCGGTTCCGCGCCACGTGGCGATCATCATGGACGGCAACAACCGCTGGGCCAAGAAACGTTTTATGCCTGGCGTCGCCGGGCACAAGGCGGGGGTCGATGCGGTTCGTGCGGTCATCGAGGTGTGCGCCGAGGCGGGGGTCGAGGTGCTGACCCTGTTCGCCTTCTCCAGCGAGAACTGGCAGCGGCCGGCCGATGAAGTCAGTGCCTTGATGGACTTGTTCCTCAAGGCCCTGCGTCGTGAGGCCAAGCGCCTCAACGACAACAAGATCAGCTTGCGCATCATCGGTGATCGCTCGCGCTTCCATCCTGAATTGCAGGCTGCGATGCGCGAAGCCGAGGCTGCGACGGCGGGCACCAATCGGTTCGTCCTGCAGATCGCCGCCAACTACGGTGGCCAGTGGGACATTGCCCAGGCTGCCCAGCGGTTGGCGCGGGAAGTCCAGGCCGGGCACTTGCGCCCGGAAGACATCACTCCTGAACTGTTGCAGACCTGCCTGGCGACCGGTGACCTGCCATTGCCGGACCTGTGCATCCGTACCGGTGGCGAGCATCGCATCAGCAACTTCCTGCTCTGGCAGTTGGCTTATGCCGAGTTGTACTTCTCCGACCTGTTCTGGCCGGACTTCAAACACGAAGCCATGCGTACCGCACTGGCCGATTTCGCTTCCCGTCAGCGTCGCTTCGGTAAAACGAGCGAGCAGATCGAAGCTGGAGCCCGGGTTTAATGCTTAAACAACGAATCATCACTGCCTTGATCCTGTTGCCTATCGCCCTGGGTGGTTTCTTCCTGCTCGACGGTGGCAGCTTTGCGCTGTTCATCGGGCTGGTCGTGACCTTGGGCGCGTGGGAGTGGGCGCGGCTGGCGGGTTTCCCTGCGCAGTCGGCGCGCGTGACCTATGCGGTGGCCGTGGCGGCCATGCTGTTCATCATGTACGTGGTGCCCGGCCTCGCGCCATGGGTGCTGGGTGCCGCGGTGCTGTGGTGGGCGACGGCGACCTTCCTGGTCCTGACCTATCCACGGACCACGCATCATTGGGCCAATACGGCGACCAAGCTGGTGATCGGCCTGTTGATCCTTCTGCCGGCCTGGCAGGGGCTGATCTGGATCAAGCAAGGCCCGTTGGGCAACTGGCAGATCATGGCCGTGATGGTGCTGGTCTGGGGGGCCGACGTTGGCGCCTACTTCTCCGGTCGGGCCTTCGGCAAGCGCAAGCTCGCGCCGCAAGTCAGCCCAGGCAAGAGCTGGGAAGGGGTCTATGGTGGCCTGGCCTTGAGCCTGGTGATCACCACGGTGGTCGGTTTCGTGCGGGACTGGACGGTCGCGCAACTGTTCATAGGCCTTATTGGCGCCGCCCTGATCGTATTCGTGTCGGTGGTCGGTGACCTGACCGAAAGCATGTTCAAGCGTCAGTCCGGGATCAAGGACAGCAGTAACCTGTTGCCCGGTCACGGGGGTGTGCTGGATCGCATCGACAGCCTGACTGCCGCGATCCCGATCTTTGCCGTGCTGTTGTGGATGGCGGCATCGTGAGTCGCCCCCAGCAGATCACTGTCCTTGGCGCGACCGGTTCGATTGGCCTCAGTACGCTTGACGTCATTGGCCGGCATCCGGAGCGCTATCAGGTGTTCGCCCTCAGTGGCTTCACGCGTTTGAGCGAATTGCTGGCGTTGTGCATTCGCCACACCCCGCGGTTTGCCGTGGTGCCTGAGGTTGGCGTGGCGCGGGCGTTGCAGGACGATCTGCGCGCAGCCGGCCTGCAAACCCGTGTGCTGGTGGGGGAGGAAGGCCTTTGCCAAGTGGCTGCCGACCCTGAAGTCGACGCCGTGATGGCGGCGATTGTCGGTGCGGCGGGCCTGCGTCCGACCCTTGCGGCGGTGGAAGCCGGCAAGAAGATCCTGCTGGCCAATAAAGAGGCGCTGGTGATGTCCGGCGCGCTGTTCATGCAGGCTGTACGCAAGAGCGGCTCGGTGCTGCTGCCGATCGACAGCGAGCACAATGCGATTTTTCAATGCATGCCGCGGGATTTTTCCCGTGGTCTCGGCGCGGTAGGTGTCCGGCGGATTTTGCTGACAGCCTCCGGTGGTCCGTTCCGGCAGACGCCGCTGGAAGAATTGGTGCATGTTTCACCCGAACAGGCCTGTGCCCATCCGAACTGGTCCATGGGGCGCAAGATTTCCGTGGATTCGGCCAGCATGATGAACAAGGGCCTGGAACTGATCGAGGCCTGCTGGCTGTTTGATGCCAAGCCGTCGCAGGTCGAGGTGGTGATTCACCCCCAGAGCGTGATTCACTCCCTGGTGGACTACGTCGACGGGTCCGTGCTGGCCCAGTTGGGTAACCCTGACATGCGCACTCCGATCGCCAATGCCCTGGCGTGGCCGGAGCGTATCGACTCGGGCGTTGCGCCACTGGACCTGTTCGCTATCGCTCGCCTGGATTTCCAGGCGCCCGATGAGCAGCGCTTCCCCTGCCTGCGCCTGGCGCGCCAGGCGGCCGAGGCGGGCAACAGTGCGCCGGCCATGTTGAACGCTGCCAATGAAGTGGCCGTTGCCGCGTTTCTCGATGGACGTGTCCGTTACCTCGAGATCGCGAGTATCATCGAGGAAGTCTTGAATCTCGAGGCCGTGGTTTCGGTCGATGACCTCGATACAGTATTTACGGCGGATGCCAGGGCTCGTGAGTTGGCGGGCCAATGGCTGCAGCGCCACGGGCGTTGAAGCTGCGATACGTTAGCCAGGGTTGCCCTGGACAGGATTGCGGAGAAAACAGATGAGCGCGCTCTATATGATTGTCGGCACCCTGGTTGCCTTGGGGGTGTTGGTCACTTTTCACGAATTCGGTCATTTCTGGGTTGCGCGTCGCTGTGGCGTCAAGGTCCTGCGTTTTTCCGTGGGCTTCGGCATGCCATTGCTGCGCTGGCACGACAAGAAAGGCACCGAGTTCGTCGTGGCGGCCATCCCGTTGGGTGGCTACGTCAAGATGCTCGACGAGCGCGAAGGCGAAGTCCCGGCCGACCAGCTCGATCAATCCTTCAATCGCAAGACCGTCCGTCAGCGTATTGCCATCGTCGCGGCGGGGCCGATTGCCAACTTCCTGCTGGCCATGGTGTTTTTCTGGGGCCTGGCCATGCTGGGCAGCGAACAGGTGCGTCCGGTCATCGGTGGGGTAGAGGCCGGTAGCGTTGCCGCCCGTGCCGGGCTGGGTGCCGGGCAGGAAATCGTCGCCATCGATGGCGAGCCGACATCGGGCTGGGCGGCGGTCAATCTGCAGCTGGTCCGTCGCCTGGGTGAGAGCGGTTCGTTGCAATTGATGGTGCGCGAGCAGGGCTCCACGGTGGATTCGCCTCGCGAGCTCATCTTGGACAACTGGCTCAAGGGTGCGGACGAGCCGGATCCGATCCGTTCACTGGGGATCCGGCCATGGCGTCCGGCCTTGCCGCCGATCCTCGCCGAACTCGATCCGAAAGGCCCGGCCCAGACGGCTGGTCTGAAGACCGGCGATCGGTTGCTGGCCCTCGACGGCCAACCGGTCAGCGACTGGCAGCAGGTGGTCGATTCGGTTCGTGTACGTCCTGACACCAAAATTGTGCTGCGTATCGAGCGCGACGGTGCTCCAATCGACGTCCCGGTAACCCTGGCCGCCCGTGGCGAGAGCAAGGCGCCGACCGGTTACCTGGGCGCGGGCGTCAAGGCGGTCGACTGGCCGCCGGAAATGATCCGCGAGGTCAGTTTCGGCCCAGTGGCGGCGATTGGCGAGGGTGCGCGTCGTACCTGGACCATGAGCATTCTGACGCTGGACTCGCTCAAGAAAATGTTGTTCGGCGAGCTCTCGGTAAAAAACTTGAGTGGACCGATAACCATTGCTAAAGTGGCGGGCGCTTCTGCCCAGTCGGGCGTCGCTGATTTCCTGAATTTCCTTGCTTATCTGAGCATTAGCCTGGGGGTTCTGAATTTGCTGCCCATTCCGGTACTGGATGGGGGGCATCTGCTGTTTTATCTGATCGAGTGGGCGCGTGGTCGTCCCTTGTCGGATCGGGTGCAAGGTTGGGGGATACAGATCGGTATCAGCTTGGTGGTCGGGGTCATGTTGCTTGCCCTCGTCAACGATCTGGGTCGTCTGTAACGCTTCGCTGAATTGCGAATCTGCCGCATTTTGCGGCAGTTTGTTTATTGCCAGTTGGAATAAGAAAGGACTTCATGAAACGTCTGCTGCTAACTGCGGTTCTCACCGTATTGATGATCGCCGAAGTTCACGCCGAGTCCTTCACTATCTCTGATATTCGCGTCAATGGCCTCCAGCGGGTCTCCGCGGGTAGCGTCTTTGGTGCCTTGCCGTTGAACGTCGGCGAGCAGGCGGATGATCGGCGCCTGGTGGAATCCACGCGTGCGCTGTTCAAGACCGGCTTCTTTCAAGATATCCAGCTGGGCCGTGACGGCAATGTCCTGGTCATCACGGTAGTCGAGCGCCCGTCGGTCGCCAGTATCGAGATCGAAGGCAACAAGGCGATCTCCACTGAAGACCTGATGAAGGGCCTGAAACAATCCGGCCTGGCCGAAGGCGAGATCTTCCAGCGCGCCACCCTCGAAGGTGTGCGTAACGAGCTGCAGCGCCAGTACGTTGCCCAGGGCCGCTACTCGGCCACCGTCGACACCGAAGTGGTGCCGCAGCCGCGCAACCGCGTCGGCCTGAAGGTCAACATCAACGAAGGCACCGTGGCGGCCATCCAGCACATCAACGTGGTGGGCAACACGGTGTTCCCGGATGAAGACCTGATCGACCTGTTCGAGCTAAAGACCACCAACTGGCTGTCGTTCTTCAAGAACGACGACAAGTACGCCCGTGAAAAACTCTCCGGTGACCTGGAGCGCCTGCGTTCCTACTACCTGGACCGTGGCTACATCAACATGGACATCGCTTCGACCCAGGTGTCCATCACCCCGGACAAGAAGCACGTCTACATCACCGTCAACGTCAACGAAGGCGAGAAGTACACCGTTCGCGACGTCAAGCTCAGCGGTGACCTGAAGGTTCCCGAGGACCAGGTCAAGTCGCTGCTGCTGGTACAGAAGGGCCAGGTGTTCTCGCGCAAGCTGATGACCACCACCTCCGAGCTGATCACCCGTCGCCTGGGTAACGAGGGCTACACCTTCGCCAACGTCAACGGCGTGCCGCAGCCGCACGATGAAGACCACACCGTCGACATCACGTTCGCCGTGGACCCGGGCAAGCGTGCCTACGTCAACCGCATCAACTTCCGTGGCAACACCAAGTCCGAGGACGAAGTGCTGCGCCGTGAAATGCGCCAGATGGAAGGTGGCTGGGCGTCGACCTACCTGATCGACCAGTCCAAGACCCGCCTGGAGCGCCTGGGCTTCTTCAAGGAAGTCAACGTCGAGACACCGGCCGTGCCGGGCGTCGATGACCAGGTCGATGTGAACTACAGCGTCGAAGAGCAGGCTTCCGGCTCGATCACCGCCAGCGTCGGTTTCGCCCAGAGCGCCGGCCTGATCCTCGGTGGCTCGATCACCCAGAACAACTTCCTGGGTACCGGTAACAAGGTCAGCATCGGCTTGACCCGTAGCGAATACCAGACCCGCTATAACTTCGGTTTCGTGGACCCCTACTGGACCGCTGACGGCGTGAGCCTGGGCTACAACGCCTTCTACCGCACCACCGACTACGACGAGCTGGACTCTGACATCTCCAGCTATGCGGTGGACAGCTACGGTGTCGGCGCCAACATCGGCTACCCGATCAGCGAGACCTCGCGCCTGACCTTCGGCCTCACCGCCCAGCAGGACAAGATCAACACCGGTCGCTACACCGTCGACGAGATCTTCGACTTCGTTAACAAGGAAGGCGACAGCTACCTGAACTTCAAGGCGTCCGCCGGCTGGTCCGAGTCGACCCTGAACAAGGGCGTGCTGGCGACCCGTGGCCATTCCCAGAGCCTGGTGTTCGAAACCACCACCCCTGGCAGCGACCTGTCGTTCTTCAAGCTCGACTACCGTGGCCAGTTGTTCCAGCCGCTGTCTGACAACTACACCATGCGCCTGCACACCGAGCTGGGCTATGGTGACGGCTACGGCTCGACCGATGGCCTGCCGTTCTACGAGAATTACTACGCCGGTGGTTTCAACTCGGTACGTGGCTTCAAGGACAGTACCCTGGGCCCGCGCAGTACGCCGAGTCAGGGCAATAACCCGGGCACCATTAGAGACCCGGACCAGGATCCACTGCCGTTCGGTGGCAATGTCCTTATCCAGGGTGGCCTTGAGGTGCTGTTCCCAATGCCGTTCGTCAAGGATCAACGCTCCCTGCGTACCTCGGTATTCTGGGACGTGGGTAACGTTTTCGATTCAAGTTGCAGTGACACCACCAACGCCAACGGCACCAAGTCCGACACAAAGTGCAACGACATCAGCCTGAGCAACCTGGCCAGTTCCGTCGGTGTGGGCGTGACCTGGGTCACCGCGCTGGGTCCTTTGAGTTTCGCGCTGGCGATGCCGATCAAGAAGCCGGATGACGCTGAAACCCAAGTGTTCCAATTCTCCCTCGGCCAGACGTTCTAAGCGTCTGACCCATGACAACGACAATGGATTTTGTAGGAGTGCATCGTGCGTAAGTTGACTCAATTGGTTCTCCTGGCGACCGTACTGGTCGCCGGTCCGGCTTTTGCCGACATGAAGATTGCCGTGCTGAATTATCAGATGGCCCTGCTGGAATCCGACGCGGCGAAGAAGTACGCCGTGGATGCGGAGAAAAAATTCGGCCCGCAACTGACCAAGCTCAAAGGCCTGGAAAGCAGCGCCAAGGGCATTCAGGATCGTCTGGTCGCCGGTGGCGACAAGATGGCCCAGGGCGAGCGCGAGCGTCTGGAGCTTGAATTCAAGCAAAAGGCCCGTGACTTCCAGTTCCAGTCCAAGGAGCTGAACGAAGCGAAAGCCGTTGCCGACCGCGAAATGCTCAAGCAACTCAAGCCGAAGCTCGACAGCGCCGTGGAAGAAGTCATCAAGAAAGGTGGTTTTGACCTGGTGTTCGAGCGTGGCGCAGTGATCGATGTCAAGCCTCAATACGACATCACGCGCCAGGTTATCGAGCGCATGAATCAGCTGAAGTAATCCATGACAGCGACCATCAAGCTTGGCCAGTTGGCCGAGTTCCTCGGCGCCACCCTGCGTGGCGACCCGGAGAAGGCAATTACTGGGCTAGCCACTTTGCAAGAGGCTGGCCCAGCTCAGTTGAGCTTCCTGGCAAATCCTCAGTATCGCAAGTATCTGGCCGATAGCCGGGCCGCCGCGCTGTTGCTCAAGGCTGCCGATGCCGAAGGGTTTGCCGGCGACGCCCTGATCGTGCCCGATCCGTACCTGGCGTATGCGCGAATTTCCCATCTGTTCGATCCCAAGCCCAAGTCGGCTGCTGGTATTCATCCCAGCGCGGTGATCGCGGCGGATGCCGTGGTCGATCCCACGGCCAGCGTCGGTCCGTTCGTGGTCATCGAAAGCGCGGCCCGCATTGGTGCGGGTGTCACGCTGGGTGCCCATTGCGTCATTGGCGCACGCAGCGAGATCGGCGAAGGTGGCTGGCTGGCCCCACGGGTCACCCTGTACCACGATGTGCGCATCGGCAAGCGGGTGGTAATCCAGTCCGGCGCCGTGCTGGGTGGCGAAGGGTTCGGTTTTGCCAACGAGAAAGGCATCTGGCAGAAGATCGCCCAGATCGGTGGCGTCACCATTGGCGATGACGTGGAGATCGGCGTCAACACCGCGATCGACCGCGGTGCCCTGGCCGACACGGTCATCGGCAATGGCGTCAAGCTCGACAACCAGATCCAGATCGCCCACAACGTCCAGGTCGGTGACCACACCGCCATGGCCGCCTGCGTGGGCATCTCCGGCAGCACCAAGATCGGCAAGCACTGCATGCTCGCCGGTGGCGTGGGCCTGGTGGGCCATATCGACATCTGTGACAACGTGTTCCTGACCGGGATGACCATGGTGACCCACTCGATTACCGAGCCGGGTGCCTATTCTTCCGGCACAGCCATGCAACCGGCAGCCGAATGGCGCAAGAGCGCGGCGCGTATCCGCCAGCTCGACGACATCGCGCGGCGCCTCAAGCAGGTGGAAAAGCGTGTAGGGGACGTGACCCCTGGCGGCAATGCTTCATCAGATGGCTGATACCATTTCCATATCAAGTGTGCACAGCCGTTAGGGCATCTTGATTTGCTAGCGGAGTGCGCGTCACTCGTGCGCTCCCAATCTTTACATAGGCTTCCCCCCGAAATGATGGACATCAACGAGATTCGCGAATACCTGCCTCACCGTTACCCGTTCCTGCTGGTGGATCGGGTGGTGGACCTGGACGTTGAAGGCAAGCGCATTCGCGCCTATAAGAATGTCAGCATCAACGAGCCGTTCTTCAATGGTCACTTCCCCGCGCATCCAATCATGCCGGGCGTCCTGATCATCGAGGCGATGGCCCAGGCTGCCGGGATCCTTGGTTTCAAAATGCTCGACGTCAAGCCTGCCGACGGCACGCTCTATTACTTCGTCGGTTCCGACAAGCTGCGCTTTCGCCAGCCGGTCACCCCGGGCGACCAGTTGATCCTCGAAGCCAAGTTCATCAGTTGCAAGCGCCAGATCTGGAAATTCGAATGCCAGGCTTCGGTCGACGGCAAGCCAGTCTGCTCCGCTGAAATCATCTGTGCGGAACGCAAACTATGAGTTTGATTGACCCTCGCGCAATCATCGATCCGACGGCCGTCCTGGCCGCCGATGTCGAGGTCGGCCCGTGGTCGATTGTCGGCGCAGGTGTGGAAATCGGCGAGGGTACGGTGATCGGTCCCCACGTAATTCTCAAGGGGCCGACCCGGATTGGTCGGCACAACCGCATCTACCAGTTTTCTTCGGTAGGCGAGGACACGCCCGATCTCAAGTACAAAGGTGAAGAAACCCGTCTGGTCATCGGCGATCACAACGTGATCCGCGAAGGCGTGACGATTCACCGTGGCACCGTCCAGGATCGTTCCGAAACGACCCTGGGCGACCACAACCTGATCATGGCTTACGCACACATCGGCCATGACAGCGTGATTGGCAACCACTGCATCCTGGTCAACAACACCGCGTTGGCCGGCCATGTACACGTGGACGATTGGGCGATCCTGTCCGGGTTCACCCTGGTGCACCAGTATTGCCATATCGGCGCCCACAGCTTCTCTGGCATGGGCACCGCCATCGGCAAGGACGTCCCGGCCTATGTCACGGTGTTCGGCAACCCGGCTGAAGCCCGCAGCATGAACTTCGAAGGCATGCGCCGTCGTGGTTTCAGCGAAGAGGCGATTACAGCCCTGCGTCGCGCCTACAAGGTGGTGTACCGCCAGGGCCTGACCGTCGAACAGGCGCTCGCCGAACTGGCCGAGGCGTCGGCGCAATACCCGGAAGTCGCGATCTTCCGCGACTCCATCCAGTCTTCGACCCGCGGCATCACTCGCTGACCATGGCTAACGTGCGCGTTGCACTGGTGGCGGGAGAGGCTTCCGGTGACATTCTGGGCGCGGGTCTGATGCGAGCGCTCAAGGCGCAGCACCCCGCGGTTGAGTTCATCGGGGTCGGTGGGCCGTTGATGCAGGCCGAAGGCCTGACCTCCTATTTTCCGATGGAACGCCTGTCAGTGATGGGGCTGGTGGAAGTGCTCGGTCGCTTGCGCGAGCTGCTGGCACGGCGCAAGAAACTGATCCAGACCCTGATCGAAGAAAAACCGGATGTGTTCATCGGCATCGATGCGCCGGATTTCACCCTCACTATCGAACTCAAATTGCGTCAGGCCGGGATCAAGACCGTGCACTACGTCAGCCCGTCGGTCTGGGCCTGGCGGCAGAAGCGGGTGCTGAAGATCCGCGAAGGCTGCGACCTGATGCTGACGCTGCTGCCGTTCGAGGCCAGGTTCTACGAAGAGAAGGGCGTGCCGGTGCGGTTTGTCGGGCACACCCTGGCCGATACCATTCCCCTGGAAGCCGACCGCGAGGCCGCCCGCCAGGCGTTGGGCTTGCCCGACGGGCCGCTGGTGGCCTTGATGCCCGGCAGCCGGGGCGGCGAAGTGAGTCGCCTGGGTGGCCTTTTTTTCGACGCCGCCGAACGCCTTCTGGCGCTGCGCCCTGGTGTGCGTTTTGTCCTGCCGTGTGCCAGCCCGCAGCGTCGCGTCCAGCTGGAAGCCCTGCTGGTCGGTCGCGATTTGCCGGTGACGTTGCTCGACGGCCGTTCCCACGACGCGTTGGCGGCCTGTGATGCGGTGTTGATTGCCTCCGGCACTGCTACCCTTGAGGCGTTGTTGTACAAACGCCCGATGGTGGTCGCCTATCGCCTGGCGCCGCTGACGTTCTGGATTCTCAAGCGCATGGTCAAGAGCCCCTACGTGTCCTTGCCGAACCTGCTGGCCCAACGCCTGTTGGTGCCGGAGCTGCTGCAGGACGATGCGACCGCCGAGGCGCTGGCCAGCACGCTCTCGCCCTTGATCGACGGCGGCGAGGAACAGACTCGCGGCTTTGACGAAATTCACCGTACCCTGCGTCGCGATGCCTCCAACCAGGCGGCTGACGCGGTACTGACCCTGATTGGCGCAAAACCATGAGCAACGTAAAGCTACAGATGGGCTTGGACTTCAACCTGGTTGCCGAAGTGGAAGAACTGGTGGCCGGTGTCGATGAAGTGGGGCGCGGCCCATTGTGCGGCGCGGTGGTGACGGCGGCGGTGATTCTCGACCCGAACCGGCCGATCCTGGGGCTCAATGATTCGAAGAAGCTCACCGAAGCCCGTCGCGAAAAACTCTACGACGAAATCTGCGAGAAAGCCCTGAGCTGGTGCATCGCCCGGGCCGAAGTCGAAGAGATCGATGAACTCAATATCCTCCACGCCACCATGCTCGCCATGCAGCGTGCGGTGCAGGGCCTGCACATCACGCCGAAGCTGGCGATGATCGATGGCAATCGCTGCCCGAAACTGTCGATGCGCGCCGAAGCGGTCATCCAGGGCGACGGCAAGGTGCCGGCCATCGCGGCGGCCTCGATCCTGGCGAAGGTCAGTCGTGACCGGGAAATGGCGGCTTTCGAATTGATCTACCCAGGCTACGGCATCGGCAGCCACAAGGGCTACCCGACCCCCGTTCATCTGGAAGCCCTGGCGCGCCTGGGGCCGACGCCGATCCACCGGCGCTCGTTCGCCCCGGTGCGGCTGGCTTATGAAGCCCGTGATGGCTTGATCGAAAGCGAGAGATTCGCCTGACTCATTGTGGCGAGGGAGCTTGCTCCCGCTTGGGTGCGAAGCGCCCATAAGAAGGGGGCAGCTGCGCAGCCCAGCGGGAGCAAGCTCCCTCGCCACGGATTCAATCGCTTCAAAGAGCGGTATGGGTTGCAGGCTGATGTTTTACCCAAGGCCCGGTACAATCCGGGCCTTGTTGTTTTCATGACTTAACGCAGGATCACTATGCCGGCTTCATTCGTTCATCTACGCCTGCACACTGAATACTCCCTGGTCGACGGTCTGGTGCGGATCAAGCCCCTGGTCAAGACCCTGGTGGGCATGAACATGCCTGCCGTGGCGGTTACCGACCAGAACAACATGTGCTCGCTGGTCAAGTTCTACAAGGCCGCCATGGGCGCCGGGATCAAGCCGATCTGTGGCGCCGACCTGTGGTTGTCGAACAAGGACCCGGACGCGCCGCTGAGCCGTATCAGCCTGTTGGCGATGAACGCCGTGGGGTATCGCAACCTCACCGAGCTGATCTCCCGCGGTTTTATCGATGGCCAGCGCAACGGCTCGATCATCATCGAGCGCGAGTGGGTGGCCGAGGCCAGCGAAGGGCTGATCATGCTGTCGGCAGCCAAGGAAGGTGAAATCGGCCTGGCCCTGCTCAGTGGCAATCCCGACGAAGCCGAGACCCTGGCCCGTGACTGGATGGCGGTGTTCCCGGACCGCTTCTACATCGAGGTGCAACGCACCAACCGTCCCAATGACGAAGAGCACCTGCATGCCGCCGTGGCCCTGGCGGACAGGATCGGCGCGCCGCTGGTGGCGACCAACGACGTGCGGTTCATCAAGCGGGAAGATTTCGAAGCCCACGAAACACGGGTCTGCATCGGTGAGGGCCGCGCCCTCGACGACCCGCGTCGGTCGAAGAACTACAGCGACCAGCAATACCTCAAGAGCGCCGAGGAAATGGCCGAGTTGTTCAGCGACTTGCCCGAGGCGCTGGAAAACACCGTCGAGATCGCCAAGCGCTGCAACATCGAAGTGAAGCTGGGCAAGCACTTCCTGCCCAACTTCCCGATTCCCGATGGCATGACCATCGACGAATATTTCCGCAAAGTCTCCTTCGACGGCCTCGACGAACGCCTCCGTGTCCTGTTGCCCAAGGACACCACCGAAGATTACGAAGCCAAGCGCCAGGTCTATGTCGATCGGTTGAATTTCGAGCTGGATATCATCATCCAGATGGGTTTTCCCGGTTACTTCCTGATCGTGATGGACTTCATCCAGTGGGCCAAGAGCAACGGCGTGCCGGTGGGCCCTGGCCGTGGATCGGGTGCCGGGTCGCTGGTGGCCTACGTGCAGAAGATCACCGACCTCGACCCACTGGAATATGACCTGCTGTTCGAACGTTTCCTCAACCCGGAACGGGTATCCATGCCCGACTTCGACGTCGACTTCTGCATGGACGGCCGCGACCGGGTCATCGACTACGTGGCCGAGAAATATGGCCGCAACGCGGTAAGCCAGATCATCACCTTCGGTTCCATGGCCGCCAAGGCGGTGGTGCGTGACGTGGCGCGGGTGCAGGGCAAGTCCTACGGTCTGGCGGATCGCCTGTCGAAGATGATTCCCTTCGAAGTCGGCATGACCCTGGAGAAGGCCTATGAGCAGGAAGAAATCCTGCGGGACTTCATCAAGGTCGACGAAGAGGCCGCGGAAATCTGGGAGATGGCCCGCAAGCTCGAAGGCGTGGTGCGTAACGTCGGCAAGCACGCCGGGGGCGTGGTCATCGCGCCGACCAAGCTGACGGACTTCTCGCCGATCTATTGCGATGAAGAAGGCGACGGCCTGGTAACCCAGTTCGACAAGGACGACGTCGAGGCGGCGGGCCTGGTGAAGTTCGACTTCCTCGGCCTGCGGACCCTGACGATCATCGACTGGGCGTTGAAAACCATCAACCGCGACCGGGCCAAGGTCGGCGAAGAGCCGCTGGACATTGCCTTCATCCCGCTGGACGACAAGCCGACCTACAGCCTGTTGCAAAAAGCTGAAACCACGGCGGTGTTCCAGCTTGAATCCCGGGGCATGAAGGAGCTGATCAAGAAGCTCAAGCCCGACTGCCTGGAAGACCTGATCGCACTGGTGGCCCTGTTC
The DNA here is from genome assembly GCF_055390755.1 of Pseudomonas sp. Van50. Classification (NCBI taxonomy): domain Bacteria; kingdom Pseudomonadati; phylum Pseudomonadota; class Gammaproteobacteria; order Pseudomonadales; family Pseudomonadaceae; genus Pseudomonas; species Pseudomonas sp. Van50. The sequence continues at coordinate 1,408,954 of NZ_AP024343.1, forward strand.
CGTCCGGGGCCCCTGCAATCGGGCATGGTGGATGACTTCATCAACCGTAAGCACGGTCGCGCCGAGCTGGCGTACCCGCACCCGGATTATCAGTACGACGGCCTCAAGCCGGTGCTGGCCCCGACCTACGGCATCATCCTGTACCAGGAACAGGTGATGCAGATTGCCCAGGTGATGGCCGGCTACACCCTCGGCGGCGCGGACATGCTGCGTCGAGCCATGGGTAAGAAAAAGCCCGAGGAAATGGCCAAGCAGCGCGGTGGTTTCATCGAAGGTTGCGCGAACAACGGCATCGATGCGGACCTGGCGGGCAACATCTTCGACCTGGTGGAAAAATTCGCCGGCTACGGCTTCAACAAATCCCACTCCGCTGCCTATGGCCTGGTGTCGTACCAGACGGCATGGTTGAAGGCCCATTACCCGGCGCCATTCATGGCCGCGGTACTGTCGGCGGATATGCACAACACCGACAAGGTCGTGACCTTGATCGAAGAAGTGCGGACCATGAAGCTGCGCCTCGACGCACCGGACGTGAACGCTTCGGAGTTCAAGTTCACGGTGAACGACGAAGGCCGCATCATCTATGGCCTCGGCGCGATCAAGGGCGTGGGCGAGGGGCCGGTGGAAGCCATCACCGAAGCGCGCCAGGACGGGCCGTTCAAGGACCTGTTCGATTTCTGCGCGCGGGTTGACCTCAAGCGCATCAACAAGCGCACCCTTGACGGTTTGATCCGCAGTGGCGCCCTGGACCGGCTCGGGCCTTACTTCCAGGATGAGCCCAAGGCCTACCAGGCCAACATCGACCGCAACCGCGCGGTGTTGCTGGCGGCGATGGAGGAGGCGATCAAGGCCGCCGAACAGACCGCCCGTACCCACGACAGCGGCCACGCCGACCTGTTTGGCGGGCTGTTCGTCGAGGAGGACGCCGATGTCTACGGCAACCATCGCAAGGCCAAGGAGCTGACCCTCAAGGAACGCCTCAAGGGTGAAAAAGACACCCTGGGCCTGTACCTCACCGGTCACCCGATCGACGAATACGAAGGCGAGATCCGCCGCTTCGCCCGCCAGCGCATCATTGACCTCAAGCCGGCGCGCGACACCCAGACGGTCGCCGGCATGATCATCGCCCTGCGGGTGATGAAGAACAAAAAGGGCGACAAGATGGGCTTCATCACCCTCGACGACCGCTCCGGGCGCATCGAGGCGTCACTTTTCGCCGATGCGTTCCATTCGGCGCAGTCGCTGTTGCAGACCGACGCGATGGTGGTGGTGGAAGGCGAAGTCAGCAACGATGACTTCTCCGGTGGCCTGCGGTTGCGGGTCAAGCGGGTGATGAGCATGGAAGATGCCCGTACCAACCTGGCCGAGAGCCTGCGCCTGAAGTTGCAGACCCAGGACCTCAAGGGCGATCAGCTACGCTGGTTGGGCGAATTGTTCAAGCGCCATCGCGGTGCCTGTCCGATCACCATGGAGTACGTACGCCCCGATGCCAAGGCCGTGCTGCAGTTCGGCGAAGGCTGGCGGATCGATCCGGCGGATGCGTTGATTCAAGCCTTGCGTGACCAGTTCGGCAAAGACAACGTCTTCCTCCAATACCGTTGACGGCCAGGGGCCACTGTTGAAACCGGAATGCCCCTGATCTCGACCTGAATTTTTAATCTCGACCTGAACGCGCCTCTCCCTTAAGGTAGGCGCGAATAGACAACCGGCCGGCCCAAGCTCTCTTGGACGTCGACCCAAGACGGACGCCTATGAACCCGAATTTTCTAGATTTCGAACAGCCGATCGCCGACCTGCAAGCCAAGATCGAAGAGTTGCGCTTGGTCGGTAATGACAATTCGCTGAATATCGGCGATGAAATCTCTCGTCTGCAGGACAAAAGCCGCACGCTGACCGAAGACATCTTCGGCAAGCTCACCAGCTGGCAGATCGCTCGCCTGGCACGTCACCCGCGTCGTCCCTACACCCTGGACTACATCGACCACATCTTTACCGAGTTCGATGAGCTGCATGGCGACCGTCACTTCTCCGACGACGCCGCGATCGTCGGCGGCGTTGCCCGCCTGGACGAGCAGCCAGTGATGGTGATCGGTCACCAGAAAGGCCGCGAAGTCCGCGAGAAGGTGCGCCGCAACTTCGGCATGCCGCGTCCGGAAGGCTACCGCAAGGCGTGCCGCCTGATGGAGATGGCCGAGCGCTTCAAGATGCCGATCCTGACCTTCATCGACACCCCGGGCGCCTACCCGGGCATCGATGCCGAAGAGCGCAACCAGAGCGAAGCGATTGCCTGGAACCTGCGCGTCATGGCACGCCTGAAAACCCCGATCATCGCCACCGTGATTGGCGAGGGTGGTTCCGGCGGTGCGTTGGCCATCGGTGTCTGCGACCAGTTGAACATGCTGCAATATTCCACTTATGCGGTGATCTCGCCGGAAGGCTGCGCCTCGATCCTGTGGAAAACTGCCGAGAAGGCGCCGGATGCCGCCGAGGCCATGGGCATTACCGCCGAGCGTCTCAAAGGCCTGGGCATCGTCGACAAAGTGATCAACGAGCCCGTGGGCGGCGCCCACCGCGACCCGGCTGCGGCGGCGGCACTGATCCGCGCCGAGCTGAGTTCCCAGCTGTCGATGCTCAAGAAGTTCGACAACGACGCGCTGCTGGCCCGTCGCTACGAGCGGTTGATGAGCTACGGTCTCTGATCCAAGCGCTGTACCCCTGTGTGGGAGCGAGCTTGCTCGCGATAACGGTTTAACATTCAACAGATAAGTTGACTGATACACCGCCAATCGCGAGCAAGCTCGCTCCCACATTTGATTTGTGTGAAGGCCAGTTTCTATGAATCAGCCCAGGATCGACCTGCCCACCCGGCTCCTCACACAGCTATCCCCCTGGCGCAACGCCGCCACCTGGCGCATCGCCTTCTCCGGCGGCCTCGACTCCACCGTCCTGCTGCACCTGCTCGCGACCCTTTCGCAACACCACGTCCTGCCCGCGTTGAGTGCTATCCATGTGCATCACGGCCTTCAGGCAGTGGCCGAGGCGTGGCCGGATCATTGCCGTTCGGTCTGTGCGGCTCTTGGCGTACCGCTGGACGTGGTGAATGTACAAGTGCGCCCTGGCGCCAGTATCGAGCGTGCTGCCCGGGAGGCGCGTTATGGCGCGTTCGTGGCGGCCCTCCATGGCAATGAAGTGCTGCTCACCGCCCAGCATCGTGATGACCAGGCCGAAACCTTGTTGTTTCGCCTGCTGCGGGGGCAGGGGTGAGGGGGTTGGCGGCGATGCCACGGCAGCGACCTTTGGGTCTGGGGCATCTGCTGCGGCCGTTGCTCGAGGTGTCCCGTGCCGAGCTGCAAGCCTATGCGACGCAACAGGGCTTGAGCTGGATCGACGACCCGTCCAACGATGATCACCGGTACGCGCGCAACTACCTGCGCCAGCGGGTTTTTCCAGTGCTGGCCGCGCACTGGCCGCAAGCCTCGGCGACCCTGGCCCGAAGTGCTGCACACATGGGTGAAGCCCAAGGCTTGCTGGACGACTTGGCGCGGATCGACTTGGCCCAGGCCGTGACGCCAGATGCGTTCGACTGGCTTGGGCTGCCATCGCTGGTGCTGGCGCCGTTGCGGGCGTTGTCGTCGGCCCGTCAGCGCAACGCATTGAGCCACTGGCTGGCGCCGCTGACCCTGCTGCCCGACAGCGATCACTGGGTGGGCTGGGACTCGTTGCGCGATGCCGCGGACGATGCCCGGCCCATCTGGCGCCTGGCCGGTGGCGAGCTGCACCGGGCCGCCGGGCGGGTCTGGTGGTTATCCGACCACTGGCTATGTTCGCTGCCAGGCCCCGTCGACTGGGCGGATCCGGCGCTGCCGCTGCCCTTGCCGGGCAACGGTCAGGTGGTGCTTATCGGCCAGCCGCCTGCGGGGCCGCTTAGCGTGCGCTATCGTCAAGGCGGCGAGGTGCTGGCGTTAGCGAGTCGTGGTCATCGTGATCTCAAGCGTTTGCTCAATGAAAAGGGCGTGCCGGCGTTCGTTCGCGGCCGATTGCCGCTGCTCTATCAAGGCGAGCAATTGCTGGCGGTGGCCAACCTGGCCGGGCTCGACACACCCGCTGATGGCAGTTGGCAATTGATCTGGACGCCAGGAAACCAAGATCTGGGTTTGAGCTGAAAGGGGCTTTCCGGTAGACTACGCTCCCTTCTTGATACAACTTCTGTGGATTCGCCTGAATTGCAGGAGTTGCCGATTACCAAGCAGTCTTTGCTGGGCGATTCCAAAAAATGTGTAGCGAGCAACGTACCGGTGATTTCACTTCCGGTCTGTCCCAACGCGGCGGTTTTTTTGAAAGGTGCACTGTGATTAATGCAGGTGATCGGGGGCTTCGGCCTTCCTTCGCTTTCCCCGGCGGCTCGGACCGCTTTAACGCAGACTTCTAGGGTTTTTCATGACGCGCTACATATTCGTCACGGGCGGTGTTGTTTCTTCATTGGGGAAAGGCATTGCCTCGGCTTCATTGGCGGCCATCCTGGAGGCGCGGGGACTTAAGGTCACCATGCTCAAGCTGGACCCGTACATCAACGTCGACCCGGGCACCATGAGCCCGTTCCAGCACGGTGAAGTGTTCGTCACCCACGACGGCGCCGAGACCGACCTGGACCTGGGCCACTACGAGCGGTTCATCCGCACGACCATGACCCAGAACAACAACTTCACCACCGGCCGTGTCTACGAGCACGTGCTGCGCAAGGAGCGTCGTGGTGACTACCTGGGCGCGACCATCCAGGTCATCCCGCACATCACCGACGAAATCAAGCGCCGCATCATCAAGGGTGCCGGCGACGCCGACGTGGCGATGGTCGAAATCGGCGGGACCGTGGGCGATATCGAGTCCCAGCCGTTCCTCGAAGCCATCCGCCAGCTGCGTTTCGAAATCGGCGCCAAGCGCGCGATGCTGATGCACCTGACCCTGGTCCCGTACATCGCCACTGCTGGCGAAACCAAGACCAAGCCGACCCAGCACTCGGTCAAGGAACTGCGTTCCATCGGCCTGCAGCCGGACGTGCTGATCTGCCGCTCCGATCACCCGATCGACATCTCGTCGCGTCGCAAGATCGCCCAGTTCACCAACGTTGAAGAGCGCGCGGTCATCGGCCTGGAAGACGCCGACACCATCTACAAGATCCCGGGCATCCTGCACTCCCAGGGCCTGGACGATTTCGTCGTCGAGCGCTTCGGCCTGCAGTGCGCCGGTGCCGACCTGTCCGAATGGGACGCCGTGGTCGATGCCAAGCTCAACCCGGAGCACGAAGTCACCATCGCCATGGTCGGCAAGTACATGGAGTTGCTGGACGCCTACAAGTCGCTGATCGAGGCGATGAGTCACGCCGGTATCAGCAACCGCACCAAGGTCAACCTGCGCTACATCGATTCCGAAGACATCGAGAACCAGGGCACCGGCCTGCTCGAAGGCGCCGATGCGATCCTCGTGCCGGGCGGTTTCGGCCTGCGGGGCGTGGAAGGCAAGATCACCGCCGTGCAATACGCTCGCGAAAACAAGGTGCCTTACCTGGGGATCTGCCTGGGCATGCAAGTGGCGGTCATCGAGTTCGCCCGTAACGTGCTGGGCTGGAAAGACGCCAACTCCACCGAGTTCGATCGCGCCAGCGGCCATCCGGTCGTGGGCCTGATCACCGAGTGGGAAGATGCCACCGGCGCTGTGGAAGTGCGCACCGAAAGCTCGGACCTGGGCGGCACCATGCGTCTGGGCGCTCAGGAATGCCTGCTCGAAGCCGGCTCCAAGGTGCACGATTGCTACGCCAAGGATGTGATCGTCGAGCGTCACCGTCATCGCTACGAAGTGAACAACAACCTGCTGCCGCAACTGATCGAGGCCGGCCTGAAGATCTCCGGTCGTTCCGGTGATGGCGCGCTGGTGGAAGTGGTCGAGTCCCCGGACCATCCGTGGTTCGTCGCCTGCCAGTTCCACCCTGAGTTCACCTCGACGCCACGGGACGGTCATCCGCTGTTCAGCGGTTTCGTGAAGGCCGCTTTGGCTCAACACCAGAAAAAGGCATAAGACGATGGCCCAGAAGATCATCCGCGTCGGCGACATCGAAATTGCCAATGACAAGCCCATGGTGCTGTTCGGCGGCATGAACGTGCTGGAAAGCCGCGACATGGCGATGCAGGTCTGCGAGGAATACGTGAAGGTGACCCAGAAACTGGGTATCCCTTACGTGTTCAAGGCCAGCTTCGACAAGGCCAACCGCTCGTCCGTGACGTCCTACCGTGGCCCGGGCCTGGAAGAAGGCATGCGGATCTTCCAGGACATCAAGCAAGCCTTTGGCGTGCCGATCATCACCGACGTCCACGAGCCTGCCCAGGCCGCGGTCGTCGCCGAGGTCTGCGACATCATCCAGTTGCCGGCCTTCCTGTCGCGCCAGACCGACCTGGTGGTGGCGATGGCCAAGACCGGTGCGGTGATCAACATCAAGAAAGCCCAGTTCCTCGCGCCCCAGGAAATGAAGCACATCCTGAGCAAGTGCGAAGAGGCCGGCAATGACCAGTTGATCCTCTGCGAGCGTGGCTCGAGCTTCGGCTATAACAACCTCGTAGTGGACATGCTCGGCTTCGGCATCATGAAGCAGTTCGAGTACCCGGTGTTCTTCGACGTGACTCACGCCTTGCAGATGCCCGGTGGTCGTTCCGACTCCGCTGGCGGTCGTCGCGCCCAGGTCACCGATCTGGCCAAGGCGGGCATAAGCCAGTCCCTGGCCGGCCTGTTCCTCGAGGCCCACCCCGATCCGGACAACGCCAAGTGCGACGGCCCTTGTGCCTTGCGCTTGAACAAGCTGGAACCTTTCCTGTCTCAGCTCAAGGCATTGGATGAGCTGGTCAAGGGTTTTCCGACGATAGAAACCGCGTAACGCGGTTTTCTCCGGTAAAGTACCGCTCGATTATCGCTCTGGCCTGCTGGCCGCACTGCTCTTGTGGGAGCATGGCCTGCGATGGTGTCCTTCAGGGCTCATCGTCGGCAAGTCTTGCTCTTTGTGGCGAGGGAGCTTGCTCCCGCTGGAGCGCGAAGCGCTCCCATCCAGGCGCTTGGCTGCTTCGCAGCTGAGCGCGAGCAAGTTTTCTGCAACGTTCTAGTCAACTTTGGAGTGTTTACAACAATGGCAAAAATCGTCGACATCAAAGGTCGTGAAGTTCTCGACTCCCGCGGCAACCCCACTGTTGAAGCGGACGTGCTTCTCGACAACGGTATCATCGGCAGCGCTTGCGCGCCGTCCGGTGCTTCCACTGGCTCGCGCGAAGCGCTGGAGCTGCGTGATGGCGACAAGAGCCGTTACCTGGGCAAGGGCGTGCTCAAAGCCGTCGCCAACATCAACGGTCCGATCCGTGAACTGTTGCTGGGCAAGGACCCTGCCGACCAGAAAGCCCTCGATCATGCGATGATCGAGCTCGACGGTACCGAGAACAAAGCCACCCTGGGCGCCAACGCGATCCTCGCCGTGTCCCTGGCCGCTGCCAAGGCCGCTGCCCAGGATCAGGACCTGCCGCTGTACGCGCACATCGCCAACCTCAACGGTACCCCGGGTGTCTACTCGATGCCGGTGCCGATGATGAACATCATCAACGGCGGCGAGCACGCCGATAACAACGTCGACATCCAGGAATTCATGGTGCAGCCGGTTGGCGCCAAGACCTTCTCCGAAGGCCTGCGCATGGGCACCGAGATTTTCCACCACCTCAAGGCCGTGCTGAAGGCCCGTGGCCTGAGCACTGCCGTTGGCGACGAAGGCGGTTTCGCACCGAACCTGGCGTCCAACGAAGACGCGTTGAAAGTGATCTCCGAAGCCGTGGCCAACGCTGGCTACAAGCTGGGTACCGACGTGACCCTGGCCCTGGACTGCGCCGCCAGCGAGTTCTTCGAAGACGGCAAGTACAACCTGTCCGGCGAAGGCCAGGTGTTCACCGCCGAAGGTTTCGCCGACTACCTCAAGGGCCTGACCGAACGTTATCCGATCATCTCCATCGAAGACGGTCTGGACGAGTCCGACTGGGCTGGCTGGAAAATCCTCACCGACAAGATCGGCGAGAAGACCCAACTGGTGGGTGACGACCTGTTCGTGACCAACACCAAGATCCTGAAAGAAGGCATCGACAAGAAGATCGCCAACTCGATCCTGATCAAGTTCAACCAGATCGGCACCCTGACCGAAACCCTGGAAGCCATCCAGATGGCCAAGGCCGCCGGCTATACCGCCGTGATCTCCCACCGCTCCGGCGAAACCGAAGACTCGACCATTGCCGACCTGGCCGTGGGCACTGCGGCAGGCCAGATCAAGACCGGTTCGCTGTGCCGTTCCGACCGCGTTTCCAAGTACAACCAACTGCTGCGTATCGAAGAGCAATTGAATGGCAAGGCCAAGTACAACGGTCGCGCCGAGTTTCGCGGCTAAGCGGTAAATGGTAAAAAGACAGCGGGTTTGGTCGCAAAGTCGCCCATGGTGGCGGTTTTGCCTCTAATCTGATGCCTTATCAAGCACAAGCCTGGTTCTTCCAGGCTTCGTGCTATCAGACGCTTCAAAGTTTGGCATGGCGGTCTTTTTTCACTGGATACCTGATATTCGATGCGCAGTCCCAATTGGTTGTTTCTTGTCTTGCTCCTGTTGCTGGCCGGCCTGCAGTACCGCCTGTGGGTGGGCAATGGCAGCTTGGCGCAAGTGGCCGACCTGACTCAGCAAATTGCCGACCAACACGCCGAAAACGAGGCGCTGCTGGAGCGTAATCGGGTGATGGACGCCGAAGTGACAGAGTTGAAAAAAGGCATGGAGACCGTTGAAGAGCGGGCTCGACATGAACTGGGCATGGTCAAGGAGGGCGAAACCCTCTACCAGTTGGCCCAATGAGTATGCGTTTGCCGGCCTTCTGGGCCGTGATTCCTGCCGCGGGCGTTGGCGCCCGGATGGCCGCCGACCGTCCCAAGCAATACCTGCAACTGGGCGGACGCACAATTCTCGAACACAGCCTCGGCTGTTTCCTCGACCATCCCACCGTCAAGGGTGTGGTGGTCAGCCTTGCACACGATGATCCTTACTGGCCGACCCTGGCCTGCGCCAGCGACACACGTATCCAGCGTGTCGACGGTGGCGAGCAACGTTCGGATTCGGTGCTCAATGCCTTGCTGCATCTGCACGGGCAGGGCGCCGACGACCACGATTGGGTGCTGGTGCACGACGCTGCCCGGCCCAACCTGGCTCGGGCCGACCTGGACACACTGCTCAGCGAGTTGGCGAACGACCCGGTCGGCGGCCTGCTGGCCGTTCCGGCGCGCGACACTCTCAAGCGCGTCGACAAGCATGGCCGCGTGCTGGAAACCGTTGATCGCAGCGTGATCTGGCAAGCCTACACGCCGCAGATGTTCCGCCTCGGTGCCTTGCACCGAGCCCTGGCCGACAGCCTGGTGGCGGATGCGGTGATTACCGACGAAGCATCCGCCATGGAATGGGCAGGGCAGGCGCCTCGGTTGATTGAAGGGCGTTCGGATAACATCAAGGTCACCCGGCCGGAAGATTTGGAGTGGTTGCGCCAGCGTTGGGCGAATCGGCATTGAGCGGGACCTGTCCCCTCGTTAGATCTTCAGCATCTGGGCCGGCGCCATCGCGAGCAAGCTCGCTCCCACAATGGGGACCGGTGCCCATCATTCGACGATAAACCCCTGTGGGAGCGAGCTTGCTCGCGATAGCAATCGTTCAGGCAACATAAAATTCACTGTCATCCCCGATACTCCGGCCGCTGCGCCAACCCCTCCTTCAAATACTCCACCAACTTGCGCACCTTCGGCGACAGATGCCGCTGCTGTGGATACAACGCCCACACCGCCGTATTCGGCGGCTGATGGGCTTCCAACAGCGAGATCAACGCACCACTGTGCAGATGCTCCAGCACGTAATAATCCGGCAACTGACACAACCCCACCCCTTGCAACGCCGCATCGAGCACCGCTTGCCCACTGTTGCAGCGCCAGTTTCCCTGCACTCGTTGGGAAAATTCCCGCCCGTTCTGCTCCAGTTGCCAGATGTCGGAGCTGCCGATCAGGCAATTGTGGCGGCTCAGTTCCGACACGCTGTGGGGCCGGCCATAGCGTTCCAGGTAAGAGGGTGAGGCGCACACGTACATGCGCCGGGGCGCCAGGCGCGTGGCGACCAGGCGGGAGTCCTGCAAGCGACCCAGGCGAATCGCCAGGTCCAGGCTCTCATGCACCAGGTCCAGCGGGCGATTGCTCAGCTCGACGTCGACCCGCAACTGTGGGTAGAGCCCCATGAACCGCGTCACCAGTGGCACGATAAACCGTTCGCCATAGGCCACGGCACAGGTCATGCGGAGCATGCCCTTGGGTTCACTGGTCAGGTCGCCGACGGCTCGCAGTGCTTCTTCGCGTCCATCCTGCAGGCGCTGGCAATGCTGCAAAAAAGTTTGTCCGGCTTCGGTCAGGGTCACCCGGCGGGTGCTGCGGTACAGCAAACGTGTCTGTAGACGCTCTTCGAGCCGTACGATTTGTCGACTGATATGGGAGGACGAAACCCCGAGACGCTCGGCCGCAGCGGTGAATTGACTGCATTCGGCCACGGCCACGAATTCGTCGATGCCTTCCCAGCGGTTATCGGACATGGAGGATTATCCCTGTACAGCAATAATGTTTTGCTTTTGGCTGGATTATTCATTGTCCGGCGGAGGATTACACTCCCGGTCCTGTATTTATTTGCTGGAGAACCCGGATGATCAAGTCGCGCGCTGCCGTTGCCTTCGAGGCCAAGAAACCCCTGGAAATCGTTGAAGTCGACGTCGCCATGCCCAAGGCGGGCGAGGTGCTGTTGCGCGTGGTGGCTTCCGGTGTCTGCCACACCGACGCCTATACCCTGTCGGGCGCCGACCCGGAAGGGATCTTCCCGTCGATCCTGGGTCATGAAGGCGGTGCCATTGTCGAAGCCATCGGCGAAGGCGTGACTTCGGTGGCGGTGGGTGATCATGTGATCCCGCTGTACACGCCGGAGTGCGGCCAGTGCAAGTTCTGTAAGTCGGGCAAGACCAACCTCTGCCAGGCGATTCGCGCCACCCAGGGCAAAGGCCTGATGCCGGATGGCACTTCGCGCTTTTCCTACAAGGGCGAGACGATTTTCCACTACATGGGCACGTCGACGTTCTCCGAGTACACCGTGCTGCCGGAAATTTCCGTGGCGAAGATTCCAAAAGAAGCGCCGCTGGAAAAAGTCTGCCTGCTGGGTTGCGGCGTCACCACTGGCATCGGCGCGGTGCTCAACACCGCCAAGGTCAAGCCGGGTGACACCGTGGCGATCTTCGGCCTGGGCGGCATTGGCCTGTCGGCCGTGATCGGCGCCGTGAAGGCCAAGGCCGCGCGGATCATCGCCATCGACATCAACCCGGCCAAGTTCGAAATCGCCAAGCAACTGGGCGCCACCGATTGCGTCAACCCGAAAGACTTCGACCGTCCGATCCAGGAAGTCATCGTCGACATGACTGACGGCGGCGTGGACTTTTCCTTCGAGTGCATCGGCAATGTCCAGTTGATGCGCGCCGCGCTGGAATGCTGCCACAAGGGCTGGGGCGAGTCGGTGATCATCGGCGTGGCCGGCGCCGGCCAGGAAATCGCTACCCGTCCATTCCAGTTGGTGACCGGGCGCGTCTGGCGCGGTTCGGCCTTTGGCGGCGTGCGCGGGCGCAGCGAATTGCCAAGCTACGTGGAAATGGCCGAGAAGGGCGAGATCCCGCTGGATACCTTCATCACCCACACCATGGGCCTGGAAGATATCAACAAGGCGTTCGACCTGATGCATGAAGGCAAGAGCATCCGCACCGTTATCCATTTCTGAGGTCGGTCATGAGTCTGGAAAACATTTCCTGTCAGAAAAGCTTCGGCGGCTGGCACAAGCGCTACCGGCACCGTTCCGACGTGCTGGGTTGTGACATGGTGTTTGCCGTGTACCTGCCACCGCAAGCCGAGCAGGGCGGCAAGTTGCCGGTGCTGTATTGGTTGTCCGGGCTGACCTGCACCGACGAGAACTTCATGCAAAAGGCCGGCGCCCAGCGCATGGCTGCCGAGCTGGGCCTGATCATCGTCGCGCCGGACACCAGCCCTCGTGGTGCCGACGTGCCGGGCGATCCGGACAATGCCTGGGACTTCGGCCTGGGGGCGGGCTTTTATCTGAACGCCACGCAGGATCCGTGGGCGCGGCACTATCGGATGCATGACTACGTGGTGCAGGAATTGCCGGCGCTGGTCGAAGCGCATTTCCCTGCTTCGGATAAACGCGGCATCAGTGGCCACTCCATGGGCGGTCACGGTGCGCTGGTCTGCGCCTTGCGCAACCCGGGGCGTTACGGTTCGGTGTCGGCCTTTTCGCCGATCAACAATCCAATGGATTGCCCTTGGGGCCAGAAGGCGTTCTCCCGTTACTTGGGAGAAGACCGCTCGAAATGGCGGGAATGGGATGCCTGTGCATTGATTGCCGAGGCGCAGGAGAAGCTGCCATTGCTGGTGGACCAGGGCGATCGCGATGATTTCCTGGCCAACCAGCTCAAGCCCGAAGCCTTGCAACAGGCGGCCAAGTCCGCCGGCCATCCGTTGGAGTTGCGCCTGCAACCGGGCTACGACCACAGCTACTTCTTCATCGCCAGCTTCATTGACGACCACTTGCAGCATCATGCGCGCGCTCTAAACGCCTAATGCAGGTAGAATCACGCCCTGACAAAAATCGGGGCGTTTTTTTATGCGTATTGGCCACGGCTACGATGTTCACCGTTTCGCTGAAGGCGACTTCATTACTCTGGGCGGCGTGCGGATCGCACACGGCTTCGGGCTGCTCGCGCATTCTGACGGTGATGTCCTGCTGCATGCCTTGAGCGATGCCTTGCTCGGCGCCGCGGCGCTGGGTGACATCGGCAAGCACTTCCCCGACACCGACCCGCAATTCAAAGGCGCCGACAGCCGCGTGCTGCTGCGCCATGTGGTCGCGCTGATCCATGCCAAGGGCTGGAAAGTCGGCAATGTCGATAACACCATCGTTGCCCAGGCCCCCAAAATGGCTCCGCACATCGAAGCGATGCGCCAGTTGATCGCCGAGGATCTTCAAGTTGAGTTGGACCAAGTGAACGTGAAAGCCACCACCACCGAGAAGCTTGGTTTCGTCGGGCGCGAAGAAGGCATTGCCGTCCATTCCGTTGCCTTGTTGCTGCGCCCATGACCGAACTGGAACTGTTGGGGCCGCGTGCCTATGGCCCATCGCTGGGCAGCGCGGTCCTCAAGGCCACCGCTGAAGATTTCCAGGTCGACGAAGTGCTCGATATCCCGTTGACGGGCGATGGCGAGCATTTGTGGATCTGGGTGGAAAAGCGCGGCCTGAACACTGAAGAGGCCGCCCGGCGCATCGCCAAGGCCGCCGGCGTGCCGTTGCGCACCGTCAGCTACGCCGGGCTCAAGGATCGCCAGGCCCTGACCCGCCAGTGGTTCAGCGTCCAACTGCCGGGCAAGGCCGATCCGGATCTGTCGGCGGCACAGAACGACACGCTGAAGATCCTCAAGACCGGCCGGCATCGACGCAAGCTGCAACGCGGCGCGCACTCGGCCAATGGCTTCACCCTGCGCCTGACCCAGTTCAAGGGGGACGTGGCCGCCATCGAGGCGCGGCTGCAACAGATCATGCGCCAGGGTATCCCCAATTATTTCGGCGCCCAGCGCTTCGGCCATGACGGCGGTAATGTCGCCGACGCCCGTGCCTGGGCGGCGCGCAAGGCCTTGCCGGAACAGCGCAATGTGCGCTCGCGACTGTTGTCCACCGCCCGCAGTTTCCTGTTCAACCGGGTGCTGGCGGCGCGGGTCGCCGATGGCACCTGGCAACAAGCGCAGGTCGGCGACTTGCTGGCCTTCACTGACAGCCGCAGTTTTTTCCCGGCCGGTGAGGCTGAATGCAGCGATCCACGCCTGGCGATCCTCGATCTGCATCCGACTGGGCCGCAGTGGGGCGAGGGATCATCGCCTGCCGCCGGCGCGACCTTTGAGTTGGAGCAGGCCATCGCCGAGGGCGAGGCCGATCTGCGGGACTGGTTGATAAACGCGGGAATGAGTCACGAACGTCGCATCCTGCGACTGCCCATTGGCGGGCTGTCGTGGCATTATCCCCAGCCTGACATTCTGCAATTGGAATTCGTCCTGCCGGCCGGATGTTTCGCCACTGTCTTGGTGCGCGAACTCGTCGATCTGGTGCCGGTGGGGCAGACGGACAGCCCATGCGTATTCTGATTTCTAACGACGACGGGGTGACAGCACCCGGTCTTGCCGCGCTTTATGCTGCGCTGGCGGATTTTGCCGAGTGCGTGGTCATCGCTCCGGACCAGGACAAAAGCGGCGCCAGCAGCTCGCTGACGCTCGACCGTCCGTTGCACCCCTGCTATCTGGATAACGGTTTCATCAGCCTCAACGGCACCCCGACCGATTGCGTGCACCTGGGTATCAACGGGTTGCTGGAACGAGCACCGGACATGGTGGTGTCGGGCATCAACCTGGGCGCCAACCTGGGGGATGACGTGCTTTATTCCGGGACAGTCGCCGCTGCCCTGGAAGGTCGCTTCCTGGGAAACACGTCGTTCGCCTTTTCCTTTGTTTCACGCCAGGTCGACAACTTGCCGACCGCCGCCTACTTCGCCCGTAAATTGGTCGAAGCCCATGGTGCGCTGGACCTGCCGCCACGTACGGTGTTGAACGTGAATATCCCGAATCTGCCGCTCGATCATATCCGTGGCATCCAGCTCACGCGCCTGGGCCACCGCGCCCGCGCTGCCAGGCCCACGCACGTGGTCGACCCACGCGGCAAGGCCGGCTACTGGATCGCCGCCGCCGGGGATGCCGAGGACGGCGGGCCGGGCACCGATTTCCATGCAGTGATGCAAGGTTATGTCTCGATCACGCCGTTGCAGTTGGACCGCACCTTCAATGACGCCTTTCGAAGTCTCGATGGCTGGCTGGAGGGGCTGCGCTGATGGCTCGTGAGCAAGACGATATGATGCGCCGCGGGATTGGCATGACCTCCCAACGCACCCGTGAACGACTGATCCAGCGTCTCTACGAAGAAGGCCTGTCCAACGCCCAGGTGTTGGAGGTGATTCGCCGCACACCGCGCCATCTGTTCGTCGATGAAGCCCTGGCCCATCGCGCCTACGAAGACACGGCGTTGCCCATCGGCCACAACCAGACCATTTCCCAGCCGTACATGGTGGCCCGCATGAGCGAGTTGCTGCTGGAGGCCGGGCCGCTGGACAAGGTGCTGGAGATCGGTACCGGTTCGGGTTACCAGACGGCGGTGTTGTCGCAGCTGGTCGAGCGGGTGTTTTCCGTCGAGCGGATCAAGGTGCTGCAGGATCGTGCCAAGGAACGCCTGGTGGAGCTGAACCTGCGCAACGTGGTGTTTCGTTGGGGCGATGGCTGGGAAGGGTGGCCGGCCTTGGCGCCCTACAACGGCATCATCGTGACCGCGGTGGCCACCGACGTGCCCCAGGCCCTGCTGGACCAGCTCGCCCCTGGTGGACGGCTGGTCATTCCCGTGGGCGCCGGTGAAGTCCAGCAACTGATGCTGATCGTGCGCGAAGAACACGGTTTTTCGCGACACGTCCTGGGAGCGGTGCGGTTCGTGCCGTTGCTCAATGGACCGTTGGCCTGAGCATTTATAAACAGGCGCTGAATTCCGTGGCCACGCCTGTGTCTTACAGCGGCACCGATTCGCTGAACAGAGCCCAATGGCGTCGAGCAAACGTGTGCGGCGGCGCGTTGCGCTTCATTAATAGAGGCGCAGTGGTTGCCAGCTATATTTGTATGAACGCTGCCTGGACAGGCAGCCTCCAATTTTTCAGCCACCACAAAGGGAGCGGCGGGTGAGTCTCACAGTCATTGCGCAGCGTATGGGTATCACGAGCTTTCAGCGCCTGGTGACTGGCCTTGTCTTGAGCACTTTGCTGGTCGGTTGTTCCAGTACGCCGTCGAGCAATGTCCGGGTTGTCGATCGCAACAGCGCAACACCTCAACGTCCTACGGTAACGACCGGCCAATATGTAGTCCGTCGCGGCGATACGCTGTTTTCCATCGCTTTTCGCTACGGCTGGGACTACAAGGCCCTCGCGGCACGCAACAACATTCCTGCGCCTTATACGATTCACCCCGGTCAGACGATTCGCTTCGATGGCCGTAGCGGTTCAACGCCTACCGCAGTGGTGACACAGTCCGGTTCGACGGCTTCGTCGTCGAGCAAAACCACGGTCATTCGCCGGCCGGCGGGGTCTGGGACAGCGGTAATACCGTCCGTCGCGAGCAAACCAGCCCCTGCTCCGATGCCTCCTGCGGGTCCCGCCCCGACTGGCTGGGGATGGCCTTCTAATGGCGTTCTCATTGGAAAATTCTCTTCAAACGGTAGTTTGAATAAAGGAATTGATATCGCCGGGGATTTGGGACAGCCTGTTTTAGCCGCGTCTGATGGCACGGTTGTGTACGCCGGGAGTGGTTTGAGGGGCTACGGCGAACTCGTGATCATCAAACACAGCGATACCTACGTCAGTGCCTACGGTCACAACCGCAGGCTGTTGGTTCGGGAGGGGCAGCAGGTCAAGGTCGGACAGACAATTGCCGAAATGGGATCAACGGGAACGGACCGGGTGAAACTGCACTTTGAGATTCGCCGACAAGGTAAACCAGTCGATCCGCTGCAATTCCTGCCACGTCGTTGATTTGATTGTCAGCCTGTTCCGTCACGTAGAGGGAACAGGCTCCAGCGTTGCCAAGGATAAAGGCGTCGCTTGAGCTTGAGGTCGAACTCACCAAAGGACTATAACAATGGCTCTCAGTAAAGAAGTGCCGGAGTTTGACATCGACGATGAGGTTCTCCTTATGGAGACCGGCATCGCTATGGATTCGATGTCGAATGATGAAGGGGCGACTCCACCTTCCGTTCGTGCCAAATCCAGACACTCCGCTTCACTTAAACAACATAAGTACATCGATTACACGCGGGCGCTCGACGCTACCCAGTTGTACCTCAATGAAATCGGTTTCTCGCCACTGCTCTCCCCCGAGGAAGAAGTTCATTTTGCGCGGCTGTCGCAAAGTGGCGACCCGGCCGGTCGAAAACGCATGATTGAAAGCAACTTGCGCCTGGTGGTGAAAATCGCCCGACGCTACGTCAATCGTGGGCTTTCGCTGCTGGACCTGATCGAAGAGGGCAACCTGGGCCTGATTCGCGCCGTCGAGAAATTCGACCCCGAGCGCGGCTTCCGCTTCTCGACCTACGCGACCTGGTGGATCCGCCAGACCATCGAACGGGCGATCATGAATCAGACCCGGACGATCCGGTTGCCGATTCATGTGGTCAAGGAACTGAACGTCTACCTGCGGGCCGCCCGCGAGTTGACCCAGAAACTCGACCATGAACCGTCACCCGAGGAAATCGCCAACCTGCTGGAAAAACCGGTGGGTGAGGTCAAGCGCATGCTTGGGCTCAACGAGCGGGTCTCCTCGGTGGACGTTTCCCTGGGGCCGGACTCGGATAAAACCTTGCTGGACACCCTCACCGATGATCGACCTACCGATCCATGCGAGCTGTTGCAGGACGATGACCTGTCCCAGAGCATCGACCAGTGGCTTTCGGAGCTGACCGACAAGCAACGGGAAGTGGTGATCCGCCGCTTCGGCTTGCGGGGGCATGAAAGCAGCACCCTTGAAGATGTAGGCCTGGAGATTGGTTTGACCCGTGAACGGGTCAGGCAGATCCAGGTGGAAGGCCTCAAGCGTCTCCGGGAGATCCTGGAGAAGAATGGCCTGTCGAGTGAGTCGCTGTTTCAATAACCCGAGTGCAGCGCAGCAAGAAAAGCCCCGACTGGTTCGGGGCTTTTCCGTTTCCGAAGGGATGTTTTTCCAGGGCCGCTCTATTTGTAGGTTCGACTTGTAAGCCTTTGCCTAGTGTTGCGTAAGCGATCGGTTTCTCATTGGCGGGACAGACAGCTATAAGTGTCGTGATTTTTCTGTACTTATATGATTTATAAGGACTTTTATTTTGTGAATGTGGCGTGACAGAACAAGCCACCTGTATCAGCCGCGTTGCACTCGCCTGGGAAAATACTAATATCAGTCCTGTGTCGACGGACAGACACACCCGTCAAGGATGATGGGAAGGAAGGACATCGCAGGACGCGATTCATCAGGACGATGAATAGGATTAAAGGGATTAGGGAAAAAATGTGGGCGGGTCAAACCGCCCCTTTTTTTTGCCTGCGATTTCTTGAATCCGGAAAAGCAAAAAGGCCCGCAAGGGGCCTTTTCAGCGAACGATGGGTAATCAGCGTTCCAGGTCTGCGATCTTGCCAGTCTTGCCATCCCACTCTTCGGCGTCGGGCAGAGCGTCTTTCTTCTCGGTGATGTTCGGCCAGATGTCCGCCAGTTCGGCGTTCAGCTCGATGAAGTTCTCCATGCCGGCCGGCACTTCGTCTTCCGAAAAGATGGCGTTCGCCGGGCATTCCGGTTCACACAGGGCGCAGTCGATGCACTCGTCCGGGTGAATGACCAGGAAGTTCGGGCCTTCGTAGAAGCAGTCCACCGGACAGACTTCTACACAATCGGTGTACTTGCACTTGATGCAGTTGTCGGTGACGACGAAGGTCATTTCTAATTCTCTCCTCAGGCGGCGGCAGCGAAGACCCTTCACGGTGGGCTCGCAAGGTTTGGGAGCGATAGTCTGCGAACCAGGCTAAAAGCCCGCAGCATCCCAAACCGCGCGAGATTCTAACAGCTTGAAAGCCTGTGCGTTAGATCCGTGTCTTCAATGTATAGAGTAAATCGAGCGCCCGGCGTGGGGTCAGGTCGTCCAGATCGAGTTTGGCCAGCTCGTCGAGCACCGGATGTGGCAGGCTGGCGAACAGATCGCTTTGCTGCGGTGCGGCCGGTTTGCCCTTGGTCGGGCGTGGCGCTTCGTGGGGCAGGCTGGTGGTTTCCAGGCGGCTCAGGTGCTCACGGGCACGGCTGATCACTTCGCTCGGCACGCCGGCCAATTGCGCCACTGCCAGGCCGTAGCTCTGGCTGGCCGGGCCGGGCAGCACATGGTGCAGGAACACGATACGCTCGTTGTGCTCGGTGGCGTTGAGGTGCACGTTGGCCACCAGCGGCTGGCTTTCCGGCAATACGGTGAGTTCGAAGTAGTGAGTGGCGAACAACGTGTAGGCCCGCAGGTGCGCGAGGCGTTCGGCTGCTGCCCAGGCCAGGGACAAGCCGTCGAAGGTGCTGGTGCCTCGTCCGACTTCGTCCATCAGCACCAGGCTGCGTTCGGTGGCGTTGTGCAGGATATTCGCGGTTTCGCTCATCTCTACCATGAAGGTCGAACGCCCACCGGCCAGGTCGTCGCTGGAACCGATCCGGGTGAAAATCCGGTCCACCAGGGACAATTCGCAACTGGCCGCCGGGACGAAACTGCCGATGTGGGCCAGCAGCACGATCAACGCGGTCTGGCGCATGTAGGTCGATTTACCGCCCATGTTCGGACCGGTGATCACCAGCATGCGGGTGTTGTCGTCCAGGCTCAGGTCGTTGGCCACGAACGGCGTGGTCAGGACCTGCTCGACCACCGGGTGACGACCCTGGCTGATGCGCATGCACGGCTCGCTGACGAAGCGCGGGCAATTCAGGTCCAGGTTCAGCGCACGTTCGGCCAGGTTGCTCAGCACGTCCAGTTCCGCCAAGGCGCCGGCGGTGTCCTGCAAGGGGGGCAATTGGCTGATCAGGTCCTCGAGCAATGCTTCGTAGAGCATCTTTTCCCGGGCCAGGGCGCGGCTCTTGGCGGACAGCGCCTTGTCTTCGAACGCCTTGAGTTCCGGGGTGATGAAACGCTCGGCGCCCTTGAGGGTCTGGCGGCGAACATAATCGGCGGGGGCTTGCTCGGCCTGCTTGCTCGGCAGCTCGATGAAGTAGCCGTGGATGCGGTTGTAGCCGACCTTGAGGTTGGCCAGGCCGGTGCGGGCTTTTTCCCGGGCTTCGAGGTCGATCAGGAACTGGCCGGCGTTTTCGCTCAGTGACTGCAACTCGTCGAGTTCGGCGTCGTAGCCGGTTTTCAGCACGCCACCGTCGCGGATCACCGCCGGCGGGTTATCGATAATGGCCTTTTCCAGCAGCGCGGCCAGTTCCGGGTAGGTGCTGGTGGTGCGCGCCAGTTGTTGCAGGTGCGGCGCTTCGAGGTCGGTCATCGCCACTTGCAGTTCGGGCAAGGCGCCGAGGGCATCGCGCAGGCGCGCCAGGTCACGGGGACGAGCGTTGCGCAGGCCGATACGGGCGAGGATTCGCTCGATGTCACCGATTTCCTTGAGCTGCGGTTGCAACTGCTCGAAGCGATAACGATCCAGCAGGCAGGTAATGGAGGATTGACGCGCCAGCAGCACAGTCAGGTCCCGCAGCGGCCGATTCAACCAGCGGGTCAGCAGGCGGCTGCCCATGGCGGTCTGGCAGCGATCGACCACCGATTGCAACGTGTTGTCGCGCCCGCCGGCCAGATTGGTGTCCAGTTCCAGGTTGCGGCGGCTCGCACCGTCCAGCACCACGGTGTCATCCAGGCGTTCGTGACGCAGGCTGCGCAAGTGGGGCAGGGCGGTGCGCTGGGTTTCCTTGGCGTAGGCCAGCAGGCAACCGGCCGCGCCAATGGCCAGGGTCAGGTTTTCGCAGCCGAAGCCCTTGAGGTCCTGGGTGGAAAACTGCTGGCAGAGACTTTTCAGCGCCGAGTCGCGCTCGAAATCCCACGGTGCCCGACGACGCACGCCACGGCGTTTTTCTGCCGGCAGGTCTTTGGGCCAGTCGTCCGGGATCAACAGTTCTACCGGATTGACCCGTTCCAGCTCCGCCAGCAGGTTTTCCCAGCCCTTGATTTCCAGCACCGAGAAATTGCCGCTGGTGATGTCCAGCACCGCCAGGCCGAACAGGCGTTCATCCCCCAGCACCGCGGCGATCAGGTTGTCCCGGCGTTCATCCAGCAAGGCCTCGTCACTGACTGTACCCGGGGTGATGATCCGCACGACTTGGCGTTCCACGGGGCCCTTGCTGGTGGCCGGGTCGCCGACTTGCTCGCAAATCACCACGGATTCGCCGAGCTTGACCAGCTTCGCCAGGTAACCTTCCGCCGCGTGGTAAGGAATCCCACACATCGGAATCGCCATGCCAGCCGATTGCCCACGCGCCGTCAGGGTGATGTCCAACAGTTTGGCGGCCTTCTTCGCGTCCTCGTAGAAGATCTCGTAGAAGTCGCCCATGCGGTAGAACATCAACTGGTCGGGGTGCTGGTTCTTCAGGCGCCAGTATTGCTGCATCATGGGCGTGTGGGAGGACAGGTCGTTCACGGCTGTATTCATGGGTGTCAGGGAAGCTCGTTGAAAGGTGTGGGGCAAAAGGAGGGGCATTGGCCCGGCTTTTCCGCGATGGGCGCAAGGTTAACATGGGTGGTCGGGGGGGACCCAGGCGTGAGTGGTTTTTAGGATTGGGTGAATATCCGTTGCTGCGGTAATGGCTGCTGACGGTTCCGCTCTTACAGCGGCTCACTTTTGAGAAGCGCAAAAGTAAGCAAAACGCTCATGCCCCACCACTCGGTGCCTCGCCTAGGCTCGGCATGCCTGAACGAAGGCATTGCTCCGTGGGCCGCCGCGAAGGGCCATCCATGGCCCAGCGCGGCTAACCCGGCATCCATGCCGGGTTGCCCACTGCGCAATACCTTCGTTCAGCCAGCGTGGTTAATGGGGCGCCGAGATCAACGTCCACCGCGAGGCGGCCTGATAGCCGACCTGATTCTTGGCGGGACCGCGTTTCCCCTGTGGGAGCGGGCTTGCTCGCGAAGGCAGCCTGACAGCCGACCGTACCCCGATCCAACTGTGGGAGCGAGCTTGCTCGCGATGAAGGCTGCCAATACAACTGGGTGGTAACTGGACTACCGCTATCGCGAGCAAGCTCGCTCCCACAGTGATTACTCGGGTTTCTCTTAAAAGGCCTACCTCACTTCAACCACATCCAACGCCCGATTCGCCAGCAATTGGCCCAGCTCAATCATCTGCTGGACCCCCAACGCGATATGTCGTCGTGAGCCCTCCAGGTCGAACGCCAGATCACTGACCATCGCATTGGCCGAGGCCAGGGTTTCGCTGAGGTTGGCGAGCAGGCATTCGGCGTCGATGTCGGGGGCGATGATGAAAAGGGTATCGGGTGTGTCGCAGGTTTCTTTGTCGGCTTTCGGCTTGAGGTAATAGTCCAGGGCGCGGGTGGCCGCGTCATCGAGTTTCTTGGTGTTGCGGGAGACGTGATCGTCTGGGGGATTTGGAGTGTTCTTCGGCATTCTATGGATCCTTGAAGTTGAGCCACCACTCACTCGCGACTAAACGAGGGGCGGCAGCTGTACGCAGGTTAGTCGACCGGGGATCCAAGAAACCGGCGCGCCCGAAGGCGCCCTGCGCACAGCTACCATCAAGTGCAGGAATAGAAGTACCTGACTGAATGGAGCAATGAGCACCTTGGAATACCGAGCGACTAAACCCGATCACTGATGGGCAGTGACGAGACCAAAGTACCGATGGGATCCAAGGTGGACAAGCCGGCGGATTCTGGCGCAGTTGTAGGCAGAGGCGCAAGGCGATGTAGCCTGGTGTCGCACATTTGAAGGACGGGGGCGGAGCCTTTTCCTAAGGGAGTGTAGGGCGATTCCGTGGCGAGGGAGCTTGCTCCCGCTGGGCTGCGCAGCAGACCCTTTTTGTGGGCGCTTCGCACCCAAGCGGGAGCAAGCTCCCTCGCCACAATGAATTCAAAAGGCCTGCATTGCCTATTTATGCAAAACAGCATTTGTCTTCTGCGAAAAGAACAAGCACTATGCGCGTTATGCAAAAACGCAACGTTTCTACCGTATTAAGAGCATTGCTCGATCAGCACGGGATCTCCCCCACGGAGCTTCACCGGCGTACCGGCGTGCCTCAGTCCACCCTCTCGCGGATCCTCAGCGGCAAGATCGTCGATCCTTCGGATAAACACATCTCGAAGATCGCCGAATATTTTGCCGTGAGCACCGACCAGTTGCGCGGGCGCGCAGACGTTGTGCCCGCCGGCAATGCTCGCCGCGATGAGCCGCATTCCGAACTCAAGGACATAAGCCTGTGGGACGACGAAACACCCGTCGAAGAAGACGAAGTGTCGGTCCCTTTTCTGCGCGAGGTTGAATTGGCTGCTGGATCAGGAAGATTCGTCATCGAGGAAAGCGAGCGCTCAAGCCTGCGCTTCGGCAAGCGCAGCCTGCGCCATAACGGCGTGCAGTTCGACCAGGCCAAGTGCGTGACGGTGCGCGGCAACAGCATGTTGCCGGTGCTGCGCGACGGTGCCACGGTCGGGGTGAACGCAGGCAAATGCGGGATCGGCGACATCGTCGACGGTGACCTCTACGCCATCAATCACAACGGCCAACTGCGGGTGAAGCAGCTTTATCGCCTGCCCACCGGCATCCGCCTGCGCAGCTTCAATCGCGACGAACATCCGGATGAGGACTACACGTTCCAGGAAATGCAGGACGAGCAAATCGTCATCCTCGGTCACGTCTTCTGGTGGGGCATGTACGCCCGTTAACCCCTCCGCTGTCAGATAAAACCCGCCGCCGTGCGGGTTTTTTTTCGTCTCCCGAAAACCTTCAACCCCGTATTTGCAAGGGTTCCATGCGTTTATGCACTCTTAATGCATAAATAAATGCATTAACGCATTGACTGTATATGCATCCATGCATATTCTGTGTCCAAGCCGCTCGACAAAGTGGCTGGCAACGAAGCTCTTTAGTTCCACCAACAGGCAGCGATGAACCGGCCTTAACGGTTCAGAGGGTTGGCAACTGACCCGGGTGTGCAGCGTAAAGCACCAGAAGCAGTTATCCGGCGGGCAGGGACCGCGGCCGGAGGAACAATTTGAATGGATCCGTACCGCGCCAGTCGCGCCGAAAGATCAAGCGCATTACTGAAAAGCCTGGGCAACCGGGCTTTTTGGAATGCCTGCATCGTGAGGTGCGTTCAAACACATCACCACCGCCAATGGAGGGCTTTCAATGCTGAAGGATTTCAGATGCGGTCACTGCAAACGACTTCTGGCCCGCGTGGGCGAGAACACCGAACTCCAGATCAAATGTTCCCGGTGTGGGACGTTGAATCATGTGAAGGCCGTTGAGCCTCGAGTGAACGCCGGCGAGCGAACAGCGTGCGGAATAGACCCTGCACTCCGTACTCAATGACATCCATCGAGGTAAGAAAAATTAAATTACTCAAAAGAATCCTACTGGCGACTGCGTTTCTGTCGTCCTTCGTATCCCTGAACACTTGGGCTGATACGGCCATGTCGTGGAACTTGGCCCGGGACATGTACCTGATGATCGAAGCCGCACCGGCCGGTTCGCCATGGTCACTCATGCAAAACAAATCGGGGGTGAATGTCTCGGCTAACTACACGCTCTTTCCTACGTTCAAGGCGGGGACATGCAATGGCCAGCCAACCACCTGCTGGCGGGACGATGCTACGGGAGCCTGGATTTCCATTCCCAACGCAAATTTCACCTTCACGGGTTCAGGCACCAGTTTCGTATTCAAGCAGGGCGATGTAGCCACACATCCCGGCACCAACAGCCAGAGCATCTTCCGCTGGGCCAGTCCTGTCACCGGCAACATCAACGTACTGGGGCGGGTCAACGACCTGCATAACGCCTGCGGGGATGGGATTGGCTGGTCGCTCAACCTGGGCGACACCGTGCTCCAGTCCGGAAGCCTGGCAAACGGCGGCAGCACTACGTTTATGTTGAGTAGCGTAGCGGTTACGCCGACGTCTTCGCTTTATCTGGTCATCGACCGGAAGGCCAACAACTCCTGCGACGCGACCAGCATCGACATGCTCATCACTCGATAAGCGCGATTGGGCCCCTTAACTTCAAACCCTTACTCCCCAGGAAACGAGACATGACAAACGAGCAACAAGCGTTGCTGGACATGCCGATCTGGCTGGTCATCGTGCTCGCCCTGGTGGGCGGGGTGTCCGGCGAGATGTGGCGCGCTGACAAGGAGGGCGCCCGTGGCTGGCCGTTGCTGCGCCGCGTGGTGCTGCGCTCCGGTGCCTGCGTGGTCTGCGGGGTTTCGGCAACCATGCTGTTGTATGCCCTCGGTATGTCGATCTGGAGTGCTTGCGCCCTGGGTTGCCTGACCGCCATGGCCGGTGCCGATGTGGCGATCGGTCTTTACGAGCGCTGGGTCGCCAAGCGGATCGGCGTATGCGAAGTGCCACCGCGGGACCTGCCGCCCGACCAGCAGTGAATCGACAGAGCTGATCCATACAAAAGGAGGCGATCAATGCCTGCCCTTATCGAAAAACCGTCGCAGCTGTTCGCCGCCATTGCCCAGACGCTGCGCAGCACTTATCCCACCTTGAAAGTCGGTAGCCCTCAGGAGTTCGATGGCACCGACGACCAACCCTGGGTGCTGATTGCCATTGAACGCGATGCGTCAGGCAACCGCGCCAATGACGGGCGTATCGCCCATGTCCTGACGGTTTCCCTGCAAGTGGTCATGGCCGTTCCAGGCTGGGAGGCCTGCGATTTGGCCGGTGAATTGAAACACCTGGTCGTGGATAACCGCTGGGGCCTGTCGGGTGATCAATGCGATCTGCCCACGGAGATCGATGGCCTCGCATCCACGTTCATCCACGAAGCGCGGGTGTACAGCGCCTGGACCCTTTCCTTCAACCAAACCCTGTACCTCGGCCCGACGCTGCTGGAGGACCCGTTGGGCATTCCGAAATTTGCCCGTACCTGGGAAGTGTCGAACATCGACGACCCGGATCAATACACCGCACTCGAGGGCTGAGCCATGTTCGATGGGCTGTTACGGATGCATCTGGGGCCGATCATCGAGCGTCTGGCACAGATGGAAACCGAGCTGGAAGACCTGCATCGACGTGCGGAGAGTTTCTGCCGCATCGGCGTTTGCCAGGAAGTCGATGCGGCCAGCAACACCTGCAAGGTCAGCCATGGTGGGTTGCTGACACCGGCGATCCGCTTTTTCAACCCGAGCGCCGGCGCCCAGAGCGAGTCGCGGATTCCGTCCGTGGGCGAGCAATGCCTGTTGCTGAACCATGGCGGCGGCGAGAGCGGCGGGCAGGCGGTGGCGTTGTTCGGCCTCAACGGCGGTCAGTTCCCGCCCGTCTCGACCCAGGCCTCGCTGACGCGTCGTCTCTATCAGGACGGTACGGAAAACGGCTACGACCACGCCAGCCATGTCCTGCACTGGCAAAACGGCCCGGCGGCGTTCAGCGGTTCCCGTGAAGCCCTCCAACTGAGCATCGGCCCGTCGCGGTTGGCGATGACAGCCGAGGCCATCGAATTGCAAGTCGGCGCCGTCGGCATTCGGCTCGACGCTTCCGGTGTGCACCTGAGCGGCCCGGTGGTGGATCACCAGGGGCGCGTCATCAGTACCGCATAAGAGATTTCCTCATGATTGGAATCGATCGAAATACCGGCGCCACGGTCGACGACTGGCTGCAGTTCGTGCAGCGCGCCACCCGTGCATTGACCACGCCGTTGGGCACTCGCCAGAAGCGTCCGTTGTATGGCTGTGCACTCACGCAGTTGCTGGGGCAGAACCTCGGCGACGACCTGCTGATCCTCGCCCAGAGCCACGCGGCCCAAGCGTTCTACAACCCGGACAACGGCATCGATGATTTCGAGCCGCAGGTCATTGTCGCCAGCCGGCAGGGTGCCGGATTGCTGCTGCGTTTCGCTGGCACCTGGAAAAACCGTAAACAGACTTTCGAGGTGGTGACATGAGCATGTTGATACCCGGCCAGAACCAATTGGCCGAACCGGCCATTGTCACCGTCGAAGCATTCGAAGACCTTCTCGCGGAGTTCAAGACCTTCGTGGTCGAGTACGTCGCCGCACGCTCTCCCGCCAGCGCGGCGAAGCTGGTGGACAGCCTCGAAAACGAAAGCGAACTGCTGACCCTGGCCCTGGAGGCGTTCTGTGTCCGGCTGCAAACCCACGAACGCAAATACAACGCTCGCATCAAGCAGATGCTGGCGTGGTGGGCCACCGGAACCAACCTCGATGCCCGCCTTGCGGACATGGGCTTGGAGCGGCAGTTGCTAGACCCGGGCGACCCGGCGGCCTTCCCGCCCATCCCCCCGGTCTACGAGAGCGACGATGACGCTCGGTTGCGTTATTACCTGGCGCCCCACGCCCCGGCAGCCGGCTCGCGCATGCAGTATCGGCGGGAGATTTTTACCTTGGGGGAGCGGCCCGTCGTGAAGGTGGAAAGCGCCTCGGCCGGTGTGGTGACAGTCACCTACACCTTCGACCCGGACGGTCGTGCGGCGCAGGTCAAGGACGGTAACGCACGCCGGACGGCGCCGGGCCAGGTCACGGTCACGGTGTTGTCCCGTGAGGGTGATGGGACGCCATCCGAAACGCTGCTCGACGGTGTTCGCCAGCATTTCGCTCGGCCTGATGTGCGACCGGAAACGGACCTCGTTATTGTCCAGGGCGCGCAGATCAAACCCTACAAAATCCGCGTCGTGGCGAAGATCAATGCCGGCCCGGATTCGGGCTTGACCCAGGTTGCCGCCGAACAGCAATTGCGGGAATACGCCGAGGCGTGTCATCGATTGGAAGGTCGAGTGGACCCGAGCTGGATCGACTACACGCTGCACAGTGCCGGCGCGGTTCAGATCCAGATTCTCGAACCGCTCCAGCCGATCGTGACGACGGCTTTTCAAGCCCCGTATTGCACAGGCGTCGAGGTCGAGGTGGACACGTTATGAGTGACGACACACCACGCCTGAGCCTGCTGCCGATCAACAGTTCGCCACTGGAACGGGCGCTGGATCTCGGTTTCGCCCGGCTGCTCGAACGCATCGATCCGCCGTTTCCCGAGCTGATGAACCCGGCGGCCACGCCCTTGGCGTTCCTGCCATATCTCGCAGCAGACCGCGGCGTCAGTGAATGGAGTTCCGCGGCGCCCGCAGTTGAAAAGCGCCTGACCGTTGAACTCGCCTGGCCCACCGCCCGGCAGGCCGGGACGCGAAAGGCGCTGGAAAATGCCGCCAAGGGTTTGCAATTGATGCCTGAAGTACGCGCCTGGTATGAGCAAACGCCACCGGGTCCGCCCTACAGTTTTTCCGTCAGGGCGTTTACCGAGCAGCCCTACAGCGAAGCTATCGATGCCCGTCTCGACCGTCGCCTGGCCGATGCCAAGAGCGAGCGCGACACCTTGACGGTGTCTGTCGGTTTGAGGGCCTTCGGCAGGCATGTCATCGGCGCCGCGACGCTGTGCGGCGAACTGACCACGGTTTATCCGGTTGTCATCGAAGGGCTTGAAGCCTCGGGCCAGGCCTTCATGGCCGCCGGGCTCTACAGCGTCGAAACCTCCACTATTTATCCACAGGGGTCCTAAATGGCCGACTACTACACCCTGCTCACCGATGCGGGGATCGCCTACGAAACCGCCTGCAAGGCGGCGGGCACACCGATCAAGCTGTCGCAGATTTCCGTTGGTGACGGCGGCGGCGCGGAATACAACCCGGCCGCAACGGCGACGGCACTCAAGCGCGAAGTCTGGCGTGGGCCGCTCAATGCGCTGTTCCAGGATGAAGCCAACCCGAGCTGGCTGCTGGCCGAGGTCACCATCCCGTCCGATGTGGGCGGCTGGTATGTGCGTGAGGCCGGGCTCTGGACCGATACCGGCATCCTCTATGCGATCGTCAAATATCCAGAGTCGTTCAAACCGGTGTTGGCGACGTCTGGTTCGGGCAAAGAGTTCTACATTCGGTCGATTTTCGAGACCAGCAATGCCGAGCTGGTGACGTTGCTGATCGACGACACGGTGGTCAAGGCGACGCGGGCCTGGGTGGCCGGCTATGTGGCCGACGAACTCGCCAAACTCGACAGGAAGCAGTCGGTGCGGGTGGCGACAACGGCCAACATTGCCTTGAGTGGCGCGCAAGCCATCGATGGTGTTGCGGTGATCGCTGGGAATCGGGTCCTGGTCAAGTCCCAGACCTTGGCGAAAGACAACGGTATCTACGTGGTTGCGAACGGCGCTTGGGTTCGGGCAAAGGATGCCGATGCGAGCGTCGACGTGACTTCGGGGTTGATTGTCTCGGTGGAGGAGGGCGCGACGCTTGCCAACACGATCTGGCAGTTGATTACCGACGGTACGATTGTACTGGGCACTACGGCGTTGACGTTTCAGAACATCACTCAAGGATTTGCGCCGCTCAATTCGCCGGTGCTGGTTAATCCGACGGCAAATACGCCGCCGCTATTCGACAACACGAAGTCGATCGCGACGACTGAATACGTTATGCGTGCCAGCGGTAACTATCGCGGCTTTACCAGCTTGACGTCGGCCACCACATTGACAGCAGCAGCGGTCGGCACTCTAGTTTCGGTGATCGGGACGTTCACGCTTACCTTGCCGACGGCCAACGCCCTACCATCGGGTGGTTCGATCCACTTCCGGAACATTGGCGGCGGCATTGTCACCGTGGCCTGTGTGGGGGCTGATCTAATCAACGCCGGGAACTTCAATCAGCCCAACAGTATTGCATTGCAGCCGGGTACCACCTTGGTGTTGAGCAGTAATGGTGTGACTGCCTGGTGGGCGGAAGGATCTGCACAGTTGCAGTTTTCCAAGGTGTTTGGTGACACCCCGGCGCAATTCGATAGCAGTAAGTTGCTGGCAACTACTGAGTTTGTGAAGAGAATGGGGGTCGAGTGGTCGAGCCTCACCTCGGTCAGCGCCAACACCGTTCTGGGGAATTCAAGCGCTGGCGGCATCGTTACTGCGTCAGCGTCGACGGCGATCAACGTTACTTTGCCGCCCACCGCGCCAGTAGGGCCAGGAGCCATGATCATGGTTCTGAGTGGCGGGGCAGGTGCTGTCACGCTGCTGGCTTCGAATGGCGAGCAGATTACTAATTCGAGCGGAAGCGCAATAGCACTTGTTTTGGGACAGGGTGATTTTGCGATATTGACCAGACTAACCGGCGAGTGGCGATTGGTCGGCGGTACCGCTGCGTTGAAGTTCTCCAATGCATTTGCCGCAATTTTTGGAAATACCGCCAATCAGGTATTACCAAGCGGCTGGATATTCAAAATCGGACACGCTTCAACGGATGTCGCGACAGGAACAGTGCCGGTAACGTTTCCTGTCGCATTCCCTACAGCCTGTATGTACGTAGGGGCGATCTATTCCGGGGCTACTTCCGCGACGAATCCATCCGTTTGTCAATCCGGGATACCGACCCGTACAGGTTTTACGGGCTACATCACTAATGTGGCTGGCAATAACTCTGCTGTCACTGTGGGTGGTTACAACTGGCTAGCCATCGGCTACTGAGGCGACTATGTACGCAAAATGGATTGAAGAAGACGGTCGATTTGCCTTCGAGCTAATTGATAACGGGGGCATTGAGATATCTGATGAGGATCATGCGGCGCTCTTTGAGCCGCGACAGGGGGGAAGATCATCGGCAGGGGGCCTGATGGTTTTCCACAATTGCAAGACCCGTCATTGCCGACGCTAGCAGAGCTATCGCTCGTTGAGCGTGCATGGCGGAATAGGCAGCTTTCACTTACTGATGGGATGGTAACGCGTCATCGAGATGAGCTGGAAGATGGGACCGAAACCACGCTTTCGGTTGAGCAATACGCTGAGCTGCAAGCGTATCGCCGGATTCTACGTAATTGGCCTGAGGCCGGGGAGTTCCCGCTGAAGGAGCATCGTCCGCTCGCACCGTCTTGGCTAGCCGAGCAATCCCAGTAACCGCCCCGTAACTACGGGGCGTTTTCTTTTCCGCCAAAACAACTGACAACATCCGACAGCCCCTTCCTCAAGGGGCTTTTTCATATCTGGAGAAACCTAAATGGCACCACGCCAAACCTACACCGTGCTCCTCCCATTCCCCATCGGCGGTGGTCACTGGTCGACCGCCGGCCAGGAACTCGACCTGCTCGACGTCGAGGCCAATGCCTTGCGCAGCGCCGGTCGCCTGGAGCTGAAAAAAACCGAGGCTGGTGAACCGGTCTCTGCATCCACCCCGGCCAAAAAGGCCGCCACCAAGAAGGCTGAATAACCATGGCTGAGGTTTTGAACTTCGAGCACAACGGCATTACCGTCAATGCCACTGAATCTCCCGAGGCCATGGGTGGCCTGGGTGACAACGTCATCGGGCTGGTCGGCACCGCGCCGAATGCCAACCCGCTGATTCCGAAAAACACCCCGTTCCGTATCAACAGCTTCACCACTCAGGCCCAGTTGGACCCGACCGGTGCCGAAGCGGGGACGTTGTTCCACGCCGTCTACCAGATCCTCAAAGTGGTCAAGGTGCCGGTGTACGTGGTCATTGTCGAAGAGGGCGCCACGCTGGCCGACACGCAGAACAACGTGATCGGCGGTATCGAGGCGCAGACCGGGCGCAAGTTGGGCTTGGCCGCGTTGAGTGGGGTCGCTGAAGACCTGACCATCATCGGCGCGCCAGGCTTCACCGGCACCAAGGCCGTCGCCAGCGAGTTCGCCTCGTTCGGCAAGCGCATCAAGGCCCGTGTGGTGCTCGATGGCAAGGACGTCGCGGTCGCCGACCAGGTGACCTACAGCCAGGAACTGGGCGGCGCGGACCTTGGTTTCGACCGTTGCCTGGTGGTGCACAACATGCCGGCGGTGTATTCCAAGGCCGCGAAGAAAAACGTCTTCCTGGCCCCGTCGAGCCTGGCCATCGCCGCCCTCGCCAAGGTCAAGCAATGGGAGAGCCCGGGCAACCAGGTCACCTACGCCGAAGACGTTTCCCGCACCGTCGAATACAACATCCTCGACACCTCCACCGAAGGCGATCTGCTCAACCGCTACGGCGTCAGCTACTACGCCCGGACCATCCTCGGCGGCTTCTCGCTGCTGGGCAACCGTTCCATCACCGGCAAGTTCATCAGCTACGTCGGCCTGGAAGATGCCATCAGCCGCAAGCTGGTGAAAGCCGGCCAGAAAGCCATGGCGAAGAACCTGACCAAGTCGTTCATGGACCAGGAAGTCAAGCGCATCAACGACTGGCTGCAAACCCTGGTCGCCGACGAAACCATCCCGGGCGGCAGCGTGTACCTGCACCCGGAATTGAACAGCGTCGAGAAGTACAAGAACGGCACCTGGTACGTGGTCATCGACTACGGCCGCTACGCGCCGAACGAACACATGATTTATCAACTCAATGCCCGCGATGAAATCATCGAGCAGTTCCTGGAGGACGTTCTCTAATGTTTACCAACCGCGTAAGACAGGCCATCGCGGCCACCCTGCAGGGCCTGCCGTTGTCGGCGACCGTGGAAGAGTTCACCCCGCCGA
Source organism: Pseudomonas sp. Van50 (assembly GCF_055390755.1). Taxonomy (NCBI): domain Bacteria; kingdom Pseudomonadati; phylum Pseudomonadota; class Gammaproteobacteria; order Pseudomonadales; family Pseudomonadaceae; genus Pseudomonas; species Pseudomonas sp. Van50. The sequence continues at coordinate 1,441,416 of NZ_AP024343.1, forward strand.
AGATCGAATTCGAGATGGAAGAGATGCGTGGCGGCCGTTTCATTGGCGAGGAGATGGCCAAGGCCGGCAAAGCGCTGACGGCCAAGCTGACGCTGCAAGGCCTCGGTCCGGAAGTCATGCTGGCGCTGGGCGTGAGTGTGGGCGACGACATTCTGCTGAATGTGCGTGAAGCCGGCCAGGATCAGGACGGCAACACCTGGTTCACCTACCACACGGTGGGCGGCAAGTTGAAGTCCCTTGAGGAAACGACGCTGAAAATGAACGAGAAGCCCAAGACCATCCTTGATCTGTCCTGCCGCACCTACAACCGCCTGGAAAACGGCGTCCCGGTGATCGACATCGACGTGCGCACCCAGAAGTTCGTGCTCAACGGCGTCGACATCCTCGGCGATGCTCGCCGTGCGGTGTTGTTGCCGTAAACGAACGCCCGTCAGTTGAACCCAATCCCTGTGGGAGCGAGCTTGCTCGCGATAGCGGTGTGTCAGCCAACATCGATGCTGACTGATCCGACGTCATCGCGAGCAAGCTCACTCCCACAGGTTGTCCTCTGATTTATCAAGGAACCGATTCCATGTCCTGGACGCCTCCCGTTCACGTCTTGCTGTCGCCGATCGCCGGTGATGACGAAACACAGATCGAGCAACTCCCCCTCAAGCCGCTGTACTACGCCGCGCAAAAAGACGCCCTGGCCCGCGCCGGCGATGACGAAGACGATCAGTTTTTCGAGTTGGCCAAACTGGCCACCGGGCTGTCGGTCAAGGAACTCGACCAGCTCAAGCGCCCGGACTACGTGAGCATTGCGCAGTACGTGCATGAAATGTCCACCCGTCCGACGTCCCACTTCCTGGAACAGGTGGCCGGCGCACCCGCCGACCCTGACCAGGTACAGCTGCTGCAACCGCTCGACGTCGCGGGCCGCAGCATGACTTCGCTGACCCTGGAAATGCCGGTGCTGCGGGCCACCAAGGCGATGAAGAAACTGAAGACGGCCAAGGAACGCGCGGAGTTCATCACCGCCCATTGCACTGGCCTGATGATTCCCGATCTCGATCGGCTGACCGTGCCCGACTGGACCCAGTTGCAGGTGCGCATCGACGATTTTTTAAACAAACCGGCGGACTTCTTTCGGAGCGCGACATCGAAGTGATCCTCGATGTGGTGCCGCTCATTTACTCGGTAAGTGAGGCGGAAATCCTGGAGTGGGACGCCGGCAAGGCCTTGCGCCGCTACGACATCGCGATCGCTCGCCTTGGCGTGAAACAGGAGTAGAGCGGGATGGCGGACGATAGATATTCGCTCAAATACGCAGCCTTCAACGAGAGTGGGTTGGCGTTCGGTAATACCAGCCTCACCAGTGGCGTGTCGGCGCAAGGCGCGTTCGCCAGGGACCAACTGGCGAGCCTCGATCTGGCGCTGGAAACACTCGGGCTCAAGCTCGGCCTGCTGACCACGGCAATCGAGTCGCTGACCGTGAAGCTGTCGGCGCAACGATTGTTCTCCCAAACGATGGGCGCCGACGCCAAGGGCGAGTCGGCCAGTGAGCCAAAGGGCAAGCCGAGTGGCGGTATCGAACCACCGGCGCTGCTCAAGCCCGCAATCGCGATGGATTCGGCCATGGCCGATCTGAAAAAGGCCACCCAATTCGGGCCGCGCCAGATTCAACAGGTGGCTGAGTCAACCCAGCAGATCGCCACCGCACCGTTGGTGGCGGCCAGGGGCACCACGGCGGTTGAAGTGGTGAGGATGCAAAGCCTGGCGGCGGGGAAGGGCATCGGTAGCGATGTGCTCGATGCCTCTGACCGACAGTTGGCGCTGTCACGTTTTGCCTCGGATGCTGGCGTCACTGCGACGGCGTTCGAGATGCCGGCCATGAAGGCCGCCGAAATGCTGGCCGACTGGCGCATCTCCATGAAGCTCAACGGCGCCGAAGCCTTTGACCTGGCGGATGCCGCCAACCAGTTGGGCAAGCTACCCAATGGTGCGAAACCGGCTGAGATTGGTGCGGTCTTGCAGCGTGACGGTGCGGCGGCGACGACGGCAGGCCTGGCCCCTGCACAAGCCGCAGCGTTGACGGCGGCGTTGCTCAATACCGGTACCCAACAAGCTGAAGCCGGCGTGGCGCTGGATGGTTTCACGACGGCCCTGGGCAAGGCTGACCAGACCTCCGCCACCGAGCAAACGGCCTGGAAACAGCTGGGCCTGGAGCCCAAGGCGGTGGCGAGCGGTTTGCGTGACAAGGACACGGCGCCTGGCACGGTGATGACGGTGCTGGCGGCCTTGAACGCGCAACCGGCCGAAAAGCGCTCGACCCTTGCCGCCACGCTATTCGGCAATGGCGACGAGGCGGTGCTGCGCATGGCGCAGAAGCTGCCCGATGTGAACGCCGCCTTCTTGCAGGTGAAAGACCCAGGCCAATACGCCACGTCGCAATTGGGCAACGACGGCTCGGTGCGGCAGGACGCGTTGGCGCTGTCGAACACTCGGCAAGGCCAGTTGAACATCCTCAACGCCCGCAACGAGCGTTTGTCGATGGCCACGGGAAACGCCCTGATGCCTGTGACGGATAGCTCGTTTCAGTGGCTGGGTTCGTTGACCGATGGCATGAGTGAGTTGGCTGAGTCCTCCCCTAAAGCCACCGCGGCCATCGTGCTGCTGGGGGCGGCGATCAAACCGCTGGTGGGGGCGCTGCTCAAAGCCGTAGCGGATGAGATGTCCAATCAGGTAGCCAAGCGGGTGTTGGGTAGGGCCGCTCCGCACCTTCCCGGCCGACTGGGCGAGGTGATCTCCGAGGACTTCAGGAAAAATCTTCCTGGGGACAAGCTGGATACAAGCAATGCCAGCCAGCGTCCCGAATCCACGAGAGGGCCGAAGATACGCGTCAGTACGCGAGGCTCGCGGGGGACCGCAGGGCGTTTTTCACTCGGGCCAACGGCCTCATTACGCTCGATGACGCGCAAGGCGCCCGGCCCATTGAAAGTGGTCGGTGCCGTCGCTGATGTGGCCGAGGGTGTGCTGACCGGCGACAAACGGATGATGGGCGCAGGCCTGGGAGCCGCGGGTGGCGGCTGGGCAGGCGCGGCTGCGGGGTCTGCGGCCGGTGCCGCTTTGGGCAGTGTCGTTCCGGTGATCGGCACTGCCATTGGGGGGCTGGTTGGCGGACTGCTGGGCGGCTGGTTGGGGAGTGATGCAGGCGCGTCCCTGGGGGAAAAACTCGTCGCCCCCGCCGACAGGCTCGCTGCTCCAGACCAGGTCAGCAAAGACCTGGCCAGCACCCAGACAACCACACAGCAGAACACCATGACCGCGAACATCTACATCAACGGCCAAGACCAGGCCAGTGCCAGTCAGTTGGCCAACCTGGTCGTGCAGCAGCTCTCGGGCCAATTCGGCTTGACGACCATGCCCAGCTCACTGGCCATGCGCAGTGATGCCGCCCTGACCGACGGAGGTACGTGATGCGTCAACAAATGGCACTCGGCAGTTTCATCTTTGGGCTGTCGAGAAAGTTTGCGTACCACCAGCTGGTACACACGTCGGAGGGTGGCTGGAAAAGCATCGACATTCTCACCAGCAAACCCAAGTCCAGCCAGATCGGCCAGGGGCTGCAAGGGCTGACGATCACGGGCAAGTCGATGTACGCGACCGCCATGGATCGTCTCGATGAGCTGCGCGCATTGCAGGCGCAGCGCATCCCCCTGCCGTTGGTCGATGGCATCGGCCGCAACTGGGGCCTGTGGCAGATCAACAAGGTCACGGAAACCCAGACCGAAATCATCGATGACGGCACGGCGATGGTGGTCGGCTGGGTGGTTGAATTGATGGAGTTCGCCAATGCGTAGGGTTCGAAGTATCGCCGGTGATTCGGTGAATCTGCTGCTGTACCGCGAGCTGGAGCGTTGTGACGATATCGTCGAGGAGGCGCTCTGGTTGCTCAATCCGGGGTTGGCTGAATGGGGCCCGGTATTGCCGGCGGGCGTATGGGTTGTCTTGCCGGAAGTGGACCTCAAGCCCGTGGCAACCCCACCGGTTTCGGCCTGGGATTAAGGAGGCGACATGTCATTGGGTTTCACGCCTGCGGTGGAAATTTATGGTGCGAACGCCGCGCTGCTCAACGAACGCCTGCTCAAGTGGGTGCATGTCGACGCGGCGGGTATCGAGTCCGATCAATTGACCCTCACCATCAGCCTGGACGGGCTCGAAGGGTTGCCCAGCCTGGGCGGCAAGATTGGCCTGCGGGTCGGCTATCTGGAGTCGGGTCTGGTGGACAAAGGCGAGTTCGTCATCACCCGGCGCACGCCGCTCCTGTTTCCCCTGCAACTCGTGCTGGTGGCCATGGCAGCGCCGTTCAGCGCGGCGGACCAGACCGGGTTCAAGCAACGCCGATCCGTCAGCCATGGCCCGACGACCCTGGGGGCGCTGTTTCGTCAGTTGACCTCCAGGCACGGGTTTTCCCCGCGAGTGGCGCCGGACCTGTCGCTGATCAAGATCGAGCACATCGACCAGTGCAATGAGACCGACATGGGTTTCCTCACGCGTCTGGCCCACCGGTATGACGCCGTCGCCAAGCCGGTCAACGAACTGTATGTGCTGGCCCGGCGCGGCCAGGCGAAGTCGTTGTCGGGCAAAGTTTTGCCCGACATGAAACTGTCGGTGACGACCAACAACCGCCCGGGCGACCACGCCTTCATTTCGGCCAAGCTGGATGAAGGCGCCCGGGCCAAGTACCAAGGCTGCAAGACCCGTTGGTGGGATGCGGCAGCGGGCAAGCTGCAGGTCGAGGAGAGCGGCATCGCGCCGTTCAAGACCCTGCGCCAGCGCTTCCAGAGCGCCGACGATGCCCGCGCCGCCGGTGAAGGCGAGGTACGTCGGATGCTGCGCGAAGCGCTCAAGGTGACGATCGAGTGCCCGGGTAACCCGGGGCTGTCTGCCGAGGGCATCGTCCTGCTGGATCCCTCCTGGCCGGATTTCATGCGCGGTCGCTGGTCGATCGACAAGGTCACCGCCAGTGGCGACCGGGAAAAAAGCTATCGCTGCTTGATTGATGCAACCTGCCTGGATGCCAAGGCCTGATCCCCCTGTGGGAGCGAGCTTGCTCGCGATAGCGCCCCGACATTCAACATTTGCACTGACTGACACGCCGCCATCGCGAGCTAGCTCCCACAGTTTTGTTCAGCGTTGCACATACCCCCTGCGCCCAACCGAGTCCCCCTGTGGGAGCGAGCTTGCTCGCGAAGACGACAGCACATCCGACATCAATGCTGCCTGCCCCACCGCTTTCGCGAGCAAGCCCGCTCCCACAGGGGAGGCTCGCACCTTCAGATACTGGAGTCTCCCCATGAAGATCACACCGATCCTCACGCAATTGCGTGAGCAATGTCCGACGCTTGCCCAGCGTGTGGCCGCAGGTTTTGACCTCGCCACGCTGCAAGCCGAGACCCCGCTGCAAACCCCCTGCGCCTATGTATTGCCCACCGCCGACATCGCCAGCAAGAACGCAGCTCAGAACGTCACGCTGCAAGCGGTGCGTGATCGCTTCGATGCCGTGCTGGTGCTCGACGCCACTGACGCGACAAAAGCGCTGGATCTGTTGCACGACCTGCGGGCCGAACTGTGGCGTGCGCTGGTGGGGTTCAAGCCGGGCGCTGAGTACACCGGCGTCGAATATGACGGCAGCGAACTGGTTTCCACCAACAGCAGCCGGGTGTCGTACCGGCTGCGCTTTTTCGCCGAGTTCCAGCTGGGCCGCAATCTGGCGAGCCAGCCTGCCGAAAGCTGGCACGAGCGTGAACTGGACGGCTTGTCGTCCTTTACCGGGGCCACCGTGCGGGTCGATGCCATCGACCCGGCGGACCCCAACCTGAAACGTCCCGGCCCCGACGGGCGCGTGGAACTGACTTTCTCTGGAGACGTAACCCCATGAGCAAACGCATCACCGTGCTGCCGGCCCCGGGCCGTGCCGTACCGGACCCGGAAGCGGGCGATCTGTTGCCCCTCGAGGGCCGTGAAGTGCCGGACAACGCCTGGTGGCGTCGACGTCTGGCCGATGGCGATATCACTACCAAAGCCGTGAAAGCGGCCAAACCACAGGGAGCCAAATAATGGCGATCGGATTCAGTAACATTCCCGCGGACATTCGTGTTCCGCTGTTCTACGCCGAAATGGACAACTCGGCCGCCAATAGCGCGTCATCGGCCATGCGCCGGTTGATCGTCGCCCAGGTCAACGACAATGTCGCCCCGGCCGCTGTCGGCAAACTGGTGCTGGTGTCCAGCGTCGCCCTGGCCAAGAACATCGGCGGGCAAGGCTCGATGCTTGCCTCGATGTACGAAACCTGGCGCAAGACCGACCCGCTCGGCGAAATCTGGTGCCTGCCGCTGCACAACGTCGAAGGCGCCATCGCCAAGGGCGTGCTGACCTTCACCGGCACCGCGACTGAAAGCGGTGTGCTCAACCTGTACGTCGGCGGTGTGCGCGTCCAGGCCGCCATCGTCAACGGCGCCACGGCGGCCCAGGCCGCCACTGCGCTGGCCTTGAAAATCAACGCCGCCGCCGACCTGCCGGTGACCGCTGCGGCCGCCGAAGGCGTCTTGACCCTCAGCGCCAAATGGACCGGCGACAGTGGCAACGACATCAGCCTGCAGTTCAATCGCCTGGGCAAGAGCAATGGCGAAGACACCCCGGCGGGACTGACCACCGCCATCACCGCGATGACCGGTGGCGCCGGCGTGCCGGACCAGACCGCTGCCGTCGCGGCCCTGGGCGACGAGCCTTTCGAATTCATCGCCATGCCTTGGTCCGACGTGGCGAGCCTCAACACCTGGCAAGCGGTCATGGACGACAACACCGGCCGCTGGTCCTGGGCCAAGCAGTTGTTCGGCCATGTCTACAGCGCCAAGCGCGGCACCATTGGTACCCTGGTCGCCGCCGGACAGGCGCGCAACGACCAGCACATGACCCTCCAGGCCCTGGAGCTGGGCGTACCGCAACCGTTCTGGCTCCAGGCCGCGGCCTTGGCGGCTCGCACGGCGGTGTTCATCTCCGCCGACGCCAGCCGTCCGACCCAGAGCGGCAGCCTGCCAGGCTTGGACCCGGCACCGGCCAGCGAGCGTTTCACCCTGACCGAGCGCCAGTCGCTGCTCAACTACGGCATCGCCACGGCGTATTACGAAGGTGGCTACGTACGCATCCAGCGTTCCATCACCACGTATCAGAAGAATGCCTTCGGCCAGGCTGACAACTCCTACCTGGACAGCGAAACCATGCACCAGTCGGCGTTCATCGTCCGCCGCCTGCAAAGCGTGATCACCAGCAAGTACGGTCGCCACAAACTGGCCTCCGACGGCACCCGTTTCGGCGCCGGCCAGCCTATCGTGACCCCGAGCACCATCCGCGGCGAACTGATCGCGCAATACGCCAAGCTCGAACTGGAAGGCCACGTGGAAAACGCCGAGCTGTTCGCCGAACACCTGGTTGTCGAGCGTGACAGCCAGGACCCGAGCCGGGTCAATGTGCTGTTCCCACCGGACTACATCAACGGCCTGCGGGTGTTCGCGCTGCTCAACCAATTCCGCCTGCAATACGACGCCGCCGCCTGACGGTAGCACTCAGTCGCATGCATTCAGCCCACCTTGCGTGGGCTTTTTATTTGAAGGGAGAAACACCATGGGTCAACTGATTGCGGGCACCTGCTACGTCAAAGTGGACGGCGCTCAACTGACCATCAATGGCGGCTGCGAAGCGCCACTGATGTTCACCAAACGCGAAACCGTCGTACCGGGTTTCTACAAGGAAACCGACATCGCCCCGTCCTTCAAGGTGACGGCCCTGCACACCGCGGACTTCCCGCTCAAGCAGCTGGTCGCCGGCACTGATATGACCGTCACTTGCGAATTCAACAACGGCAAGGTCTACGTGCTGGCTGGCGCCTACCTGGTGGAAGAGCCGGTGTCGAAGGGCGACGACGCCACCATCGAGCTGAAATTCGAAGGCATCAAGGGGACCTGGCAATGACTGATGTCGTGACGCTGCGCGTGGCCATCGAGGCCCACGGCGAGCCCCTGAGCGAACTGACCCTGCGCCGTCCGACGGTGCAAGAGGTCCGGGCGATCAAGGCGCTGCCCTACAAGATCGACAAGAGCGAGGAGGTGAGCCTGGACATGGACGTCGCGGCCAAATACATCGCGGTGTGCGCCGGTATCCCGCCGTCGTCGGTCAACCAGTTGGACCTGGCTGACCTCAACGCCCTGAGCTGGGCCGTCGCGAGTTTTTTCATGAGTGCGGCGTCGCAGCCATCGGCGACCTGATCGCCGCCGCCTATGACCTGGCCTGGTTCTGGAAGGTTGACCCCGAACAGATGATGGCCAGGCCACTGGATGTGCTCCGCGAATCCTTGGAGCACGCGCAACGGATCAATGCGATGCAGCAGGTGCAGTGATGGCAGACACACAAAAGGTAGAGAGAAAGGCGGTGCTGCTGACAGGCATCGACGAGCTGTCACCCAAGCTCGCCGGCCTTCGTGCGAAGGTCGCGAGTTTCAAGCAGAACCTCGACGCCACGGGCCTGGGCAGCCTGGATATTTCCGGTCTGCTGCCCAGCGGCGGCCTGGCCCAGCCCTTTATGGACGGGCTCAAGTCGGCGCTGGCCTTCAAGGACGAGGCGGGCGCCGCGAGCGCGGCGGCCAGCGCCGTCCAGGCCCCTGAAGCGCCCCGTATGGCGGCACAGAACCTGGATGGATTGAAGACTTCCATCAGTAACGTGTCGGTGCAGTTCGGCTCGGCCTTGGGACCTGCGGTCAACGCGGTGGCGGTGAGTTTGCAGCCCATGGTCAGCGGCGTGGCCCAGGTGCTGCAGGACAACCCGCAACTGGTACAGGGCCTGGCGAATGGTGTCGTGGCGTTCAACGCGATTCAGATGGCGGTCAGCGGCGCGAGCCAGGCGTTCGAAGTGGTGAACCTGGCCTTGAAGATGAACCCCATCGGTTTGATTGCCATGGGCATCGCCTTGGCGGCAGGGATGATCATCGCCCACTGGACGCCGATTTCAGCGTTCTTCGCCGGACTCTGGCAGAGGCTTGCGCCGATCGTCCTGCCGATGGTCGAGTTCTTCAAGACGATGTTCGCCTTTACCCCGATGGGGCAGGTGATCAGCAACTGGGGGCCGATCAGCAGCTTTTTTGGCGCCCTCTGGAATGTGATCGTGGCGGCGGCAGCGCCGGTCATCGGTTTCATGCAGACGCTGTTCGCCTGGTCACCCCTAGGCTTGATCGTTGCCAATTGGGCGCCCCTGACCGGGTTGTTCGCGGCGATCTGGGACCTGCTCAGGGCCTTGACCGTGCCGGTGCTGGACGCCTTGAAAGGCCTGTTCGACTGGACGCCGTTGGGGCTGATCATGGCCAACTGGGGCACGATCGGTGAAGTCTTCGCCGGGATCTGGGAGGGCGTGCGCAACCAGGTGTCAATCATGCTGGCGGTGTTCAGCGGCCTGTTCGACTGGTCACCCATCGAGGGTCTCGTCAAGCAGTGGGGGCCGGTGGGCGAGTGGTTCAGCCAGTGGTGGAACGAGTTGCAGGCGGTGATCGCGCCGATCAAGGCATTTTTCAACGGCGGCTTCGGCGAGATGATCACCTCGTTCACCGCTAAGGTCGAGGGTTTGACCGAGGCGCAGCGCGCCACCAACGCCGAAGGCAAAGGTGAGCTGGCGCCGGCGTTTTTTGGCGCGGCCAGCGAACAGCCTCCGGGCCTGTCGTCCAGCCTGGCGCCAGCCTCCGCCAACGTTCCGGCGAAGACCTCGCTGGCGCCGGGTACGTTGCCACAAACCTCCAGCGCCCTGGTGCAACAAAGCGCCGCCAATAACCGCACGCAACTCGAAGGCGGCCTGACCGTGCGCTTCGAAAATGCGCCGGCCGGGTTGCGCGCCGATCCGCCCCAGACCAATCAACCGGCCCTGGCGGTGAGTTCGCGCATCGGCTATCGCTCACTGTCCACAGGAGGCTCCAATGAGCTGGCGTGATCGTTTGTTGCCGGCGTCGTTTCGTGGCGTCGGGTTCTGGGTCGACCAGGCGAAAACCCCGGTCGGCCACAAAGGCCAGCTGCATGAATATCCCCAGCGTGACCAGCCGTTTTTCGAGGGGCTCGGCCAGCAGGCGAAGATTCATGAGCTGACGGCGTTCATCGTCGGCCCCGATTGCCTGGAGCAGCGCGATAAGCTGCTCAAGGCCTTGGAGCAGGGCAGCGGTGAACTGGTGCACCCGTGGCTGGGGCGCCTGCAGGTCAAGGTCGGCGAGTGCGACATGACCCAGACCCGTCAGGACGGCGGGTTGGTGACGTTCGCCCTGAAGTTCTACCCCGACCAGCCGCTGCAATTCCCTTCGGCGACGATCAACAGCCAGAAACTGCTGCTGGTCTCGGCCGACAGCTTCCTCGGTTCGGCGGTGCGGCGCTTCGAAGACGCCATGACCTTGATCAAGGCCGCACGGATCGGCATCGCTGACCTGCGCAACAGCCTCAAGGAGATCTACGGCGTGATCGAGCAGGAGCTCAAGCCGTTGATCGAGACCTATCGGCAACTCAGCGATCTGGTCAAGGCGGTGAAAGCGTTGCCCAAGGAGGTGGTGGCCGAGTTCAAGGGGTTGCTGGGCGATATTCGGGAACTGAAGGACTTCGCCCGTGACGGCTATCGCGGCGTGATTGCCAGCGTGTCGCAACAGGTGGAGGCCATTGGCAAGGCCGACGCGCCCAAACTCACGACGGGCAAGGACACCACGGCGGCGGCCCAGGCCGTGGCCGACCTGGTGCAGGACACGCTGTTGGTGCAGGCCGCGCAATGGATTGCGGCGATGCCGGTAGCAGCGCCTGCGGTCAAGTTGGGCGCCACGCCGTCGGTGGCGCAACAGGCCGTGCAACCGGTCCAGCGCCGGGACGTGCCGGTGGCCGACGATGTGCTGGCCCTGCGCGATGCCCTCAACGATGTCATCTGGCAGGCCTCCCTCAAGGCTGATCCGGAGCACTACCAGGCGATGAACAACCTGCGCCAGCAAATGGCTGCGCACCTGACGGCGGTGGCGTCTTCGGGTGTCAGGCTGATCAACCTGTCGTTCAAGCAAAGCCTGCCGGCGCTGGTGGTGGCGTATCAGCAATTCGCCGATGCCACCCGGGTGACGGAGGTGACCCAGCGTAACGGCGTCGCCCATCCTGGTTTCCTGCCGCCCAATGACCTGAAAGTCTCGGGGGAGTAAGCCATGAACGAGCTCGACAACGCTGTCTCGCTTACTGTCGGCGGGTTGGATTACGGCGGCTGGAAAAGCGTGGAAATCAGTGCGGACCTGGAGCGCCAGTTTCGCACCTTCAAACTCGACATCACTTGGCAATGGCCGGGGCAGACCCAAGCCGTGCCGATACGTCCGGGCGATGAATGCCAGGTGCGCATTGGTGCCGATCTGGTCCTCAGCGGTTATGTGTTCAAGGCACCGGTCAGCTATGACGGTCGACAGATCAGCCTGAGCATCGAAGGTGGCTCCAAGACCCAGGACCTGGTGGACTGCGCCGCGATCAACCGCCCGACTCAATGGCGCGGGCAAACGCTGCTGAGCATCGTCCAGGCCCTGGCATCGCAATACGGCGTGGGGGTCGTCAGCGAGATCCCTGAAACCGCGCGGTTGAGCGAACACAGCATCGTGCCGGGGGAAACGGTCTTTCAATCCATCGACCGTTTGCTGACATTGTTCCGAGTGTTCTCCACCGACGACGCACAAGGACGTGTGTTGCTGGCCAAACCCGGCAGCGGTGGGCGGGCCAGTGATGTATTGGAGCTGGGCAAGAACATTCTGTCGGGCAACGCACCGATGGACTACAGCCAGGTGTTCTCCGAATACCGGGTCATCGGCCAGCACAAGGGCAACGATCAACAGAGCGGGGCGGCGGTGAGCGAAGTCTCTGGCACCGCCACCGATCTGGGCTTCAAGCGCAAGCGGGTGACGGTGATCAGCGAGAGCGCGCAATTGACCTTCGAACTGGCCCAGCAACGGGCCGATTGGGAAAGCGCCATCCGCGCCGGCAAGGCCCTGACCACCACCTACCGTGTGCAAGGCTGGCGCCAGGCCAATGGCGACTTGTGGCGGCACAACACTTTGGTACGGGTGATCGACCCGGTGCTGGGGTTCGACGGTGACATGTTGATTTCCAAAGTGACGTACTTGCTCTCGGCACAAGGCTCCGTCACCACCCTGCAAGTCGCGCCGCCGCATACCTTCGACGCCAACCCGGTGCCGCCAAAACCCTGAGCCCCGGCCCACCACAGATCCCCTGTGGGAGCGAGCTTGCTCGCGATGGCGGTGGGTCAGCTTGCATGGATGTCGGATGTGCTGCCGCTATCGCGAGCAAGCTCGCTCCCACAGTGTTTCGAGAGCGCCCCCAAAGTGTCCGCCCACCACAGATCCCTTGTGGGAGGGAGCCTGCTCGCGATGGCGGCAGTGCAGCCAACAGAGATGTTGATCCAAACACCGCGTTCAAGTCCCCGATTCTCAAGGAAACCTCAATGAGCCTACTGACCCGCCTCCTGGCGCGCGGCACTGTCGTGCTCGCCCATTCGGCCACCAAGCTGCAGTCGCTGCAAATGCGCCTCACCGCCGGCGAAGTGAACGACGATATGGAGCACTTCGAACCCTACGGCTTCACCAGCAACCCGCTGGCCGGTGCCGAGGGCATTGCCACGTTCCTGGGGGGCGATCGCTCCCATGCCGTGGTCCTGGTGGTCGCCGATCGCCGCTTCCGTCTCCAGGCCCTGGCCCCCGGCGAAGTGGCGCTCTACACCGACGAAGGCGACAAGCTCCACTTCAAGCGCGGTCGTGTCATCGACATCGAGACTGCAACCCTGAACATCCGCGCCAGTAGCGCGGTGAACATCGACAGCCCGGTCATCAACCACACCGGCAAGATCGTCTCCCAAGGCGACCAGATCGCCGGCGGCATCAGCCAGATCAAACATGTGCATGGCGGCGTACAGGCCGGCAGCGGCCAGACCGGTGCGCCGGCGGGAGGTCAATGATGTTCATCAGCCAGAACCTGCACGCCGCGCTGACCCGCTCGGTGCTGATCAGCCTGTTCACCTGGCGCCGCGCCGCTGACGACGATGCCGTCGATGATGACGAACGTTTCGGCTGGTGGGGCGACACCTTTCCCACCGTTGCCGACGACCGCATCGGCTCGCGGCTGTGGCTGTTGCGCCGGGTCAAGCTGACCCGCCAGACCCAGCTCGACGCCGAATTCTATGCCCGCGAAGCCTTGCAATGGCTGATCGATGACGGCCACTGCAGCGCCATCGACATCATCAGCGAACGCCTCGACGCCCAGCGCTTGAACCTGCGCACGGTCCTGACCCTGGCCGACGGCGAGCGCCTGGACATCAACCCCGATAACAGTTGGCAGGTGACCTATGCCGTTTGAAACCCCTTCGCTGCCGGTGCTGATCAAACGCGCCCAAAGCGACCTGGCCAGCGATTCGCTGCGCCAGTCCGATGCCCAAGTGCTGGCCCGCACTCTTGGTGGCGCCGCCTACGGCCTGTATGGCTACCTGGACTGGATCGCCGAGCAGATCCTGCCGGACAAAGCCGATGAGTCCACCCTGGAACGCATCGCTGCCCTGCGCCTGAACCAGGCGCGCAAAGCGGCCCAAGTGGCCAGCGGCAATGTCAGCTTCAGCGCTACGGCCGGTGCCGTGCTGGATGTCGATACGCTGCTGCAATCGACCGATGGCCGCACTTATAAAGTGACCACCGCCCGCACCACCAGCAATGGCCTGAACACCGCCACCGTCGCGGCGCTGGAAGCCGGTAGCCTGGGTAATGCCGATGCCGGCCTGGTGCTGACACCGGTGCAGCCGCTTCTGGGCATCGATAATCGCTTCACCGTGCTGGCGCCGGGGCTGACCGGCGGTGTTGCCAGGGAAAGTCTTGAGTCCCTGCGCGCCAGGGTGCTCCGTTCCTATCGCGTGATTCCCCACGGCGGTTCGGCCCAGGACTATGAAACCTGGGCCCTGGAGTGCCCCGGCATCACCCGTGCGTGGTGCCGGGGTAGCTACTTGGGGCCAGGCACCGTCGGCCTGTTCGTGATGCGGGACGACGACCCGCAACCGATCCCCAACGCCGAGCAATTGGAAGAAGTGCGGGCCTACATCGAGCCCTTGCGCCCGGTGACCGCCGAGCTGCACGTGCTGGCGCCGACGCAGGTTCCGGTCAACTACAGGCTGCGCATCACGCCGGACACCAGCGCCGTGCGGGCGGCCATCGAGGCCCAATTGCGCGACTTGCACAATCGTGAAGCCGGCCTCGGCGAAACCCTGTTGTGGAGTCATATCGCTGAAGCCATCAGCAGCGCCACCGGCGAAACCGACCACAAACTCAGTGCGCCAGTCGCCGATGTCGTCGCCGCCAGCAACCAGTTGCTGACGTTCGGAGGTTGCACATGGCAGGAATAAGAACCGCCGAACAGTACCAGGCCCAGCTGCGCAGCCTGCTGCCCAGCGGCCCGGCATGGGATCCGGAGCGCGTGCCGGAACTGGACGACGTGCTGCAAGGCATCGCCCAGGAACTGGCCCGCCTCGACGCCCGTGCCGCCGACCTGCTCAACGAGATGGACCCGGCAGGCGTGAGTGAGCTGGTACCGGACTGGGAGCGGGTGATGAACCTGCCGGATCCGTGCCTCGGGGCCACGCCGTTGTATGACGATCGCCGTCTGGCGGTGCGTCGACGGTTGTTGGCGGTGGGCAGCCAAGCCATTGCCTATTACGTGGAAATCGCCAAGAGCCAGGGTTACCCCAACGCCACCATCACTGAACTGAAGGCGCCGCGCATGGGCCGCGCCCGGTTCGGCGAAGCGCATTTTGGCACCTGGCAGGCGCAATTCATGTGGACCCTCAATACCGGTGGCCGGCTGCTGCTGGGGCGGCGTTTTGGTGCGAGCTATTGGGGGGAGCGTTTTGGCGTCAATCCGGGCTCGGCCCTGGAATGCCTGATTCACCGCAGTGCACCGGCGCATACCAAGGTTCACATCAATTATGACTAGGGAGTAGACGATGGATTATCCGAAAAGTGTGCCCAGCGCCGGGCTGGTGAGTGGGAAGTTCGTGGATGAAAACCCGCTGACCGGGACGCCGGGGTCGTTGATTCCGGCGGCTTGGGGAAACGGGGTGACACAGGAAATCGTGAATGTCATCAAGGCGGGAGATCTGACGCCAGATGAAACCCAGAACGATCAGCTGCTCGAGGCGATTCAGTCGGTCACCGCCAAGGGCTGGAACCAGGACCTCGCGCTTCCGATCACCGCCTTGCCGCTGCCGACGATTGCAACAGCGGACGCCCGCCTGGCGATAACGCCAACGGCACTGTCAACCAGCGGCGGCCGTGTCTCGATTCCGGCGGGTGTGTACATCAGCATTGGACAAGAGGTGGTGAGTGGACGGTTGGGGCGATCACGTACCTACGTGACGGCGGCTTGGAGCAGCGCCGATTTATTGCCCAGCGCCAGTTATTTTCTACGCGCACAGGTCATCGGCGGTGTGCTGACCTTCTATATGCAGCGTGGAAGCCTGTATGACCTTTCGCCGGAGTCCTTGAAGGGTACGGTCAACGGAGCGTCCGGCGGCGGCTTTGCGTCCACCTCCCTGGACATGTGCCTGGCCTGGGTCATGACCGGGGCGCCAGGTTCCTTGCCAACGATTCGCACGATTTACAACCGTGCTCAATTGACCTGGACGCAAACGGTGAATGGCACTGGAGTGGTGTATCTGCCGCTGGATCCGCATGCGCGTGC
Organism: Pseudomonas sp. Van50; assembly: GCF_055390755.1. Classification (NCBI taxonomy): domain Bacteria; kingdom Pseudomonadati; phylum Pseudomonadota; class Gammaproteobacteria; order Pseudomonadales; family Pseudomonadaceae; genus Pseudomonas; species Pseudomonas sp. Van50. Next base: position 1,457,219 of record NZ_AP024343.1, read on the forward strand.
GGCGCGGCTTGTGGCGGGGAATCCGACACCCTCTCCGAGTGCCGTGACTTCGCTGGCGTTCGTTCAGGCCGGGTGGATTGGGGGCAACTACAGCTATCTGTCTCCCGTCGCGACAACACCCGGCAACAATCCCGGGGGTGGACAAACCCCGCCAGTCCGTCCATGTGCGTGCTGTTCTCCAGTAACGTCGTCAATGACGTGAGCGTCTCCACGGTCACGGCCAGTTTTGACCATACACAGCTGCGTTCGCTTTGGCAGTCGTACCAGGCCGAGCACACACTCGGCGCAACCAATGCCGATAGCGACGAATTGCTATTGAGCATGGGAATCAAGGGGCACCAGGCATTGACGGATTACAGCGTGGGTATCGCCGTCAACTTTACCAATGCAATCAATGTTCACCTGTCCTGGGAGCTGATCCGATGAAAGTCATTCAAGAACTGCACCAGTACGAAGATGGACTTCGCCCGCCTGCACCTTCGTCCGCCCATACCTGGGAGGACGGTACTTGGGTACTTAGCGAAGAGAATGCCGCCGAGCATTTACGCCAGGATGCCGAACGCCTGTGCGCCAAGGTCGATACCGCTGCCGACAACGCCCGTCGCACGATGGCCGGAGATCCGTTGCGGGCCCTGGAATACCAACAAGCCGCCCTCGAAGCGCAGGCCTTCAAGGATCAGGGCTACCCGAAAAAAGCCGTTCCGTTGTCGGTTTCTGCCTGGGTCGTAAAAGGGCGCACAGCCAGGCAGGCGGCGGATCAGATTCTCGCCAAGGCCGCTGAGTTTGAAGCGAACCTGCTGGCGCTTCGCGAACTGCGCCTCAAGGCCAAGGCGCAGATTCGCGCGCACATGGCCAAAGGCAAGGCGGATCTTGCGCGCCAAGTCGCTGATGAGGTGCTTGTGGCCATTCGTGAACTCCACCTCTTCGCGTGATTTCTTTCTTCCTTTCGATATAGAGAAACAAATATGGATTATCCAAAGAGCGTTCCCAGCGCAGGGCTGGTGAATGGGAAGTTTGTCGACGAAAATCCTTTGATGGGGACGCCAGGTTCGTTGATCCCTGCACGATGGGGGAATTCGGTTACAGACGAAGTATTGAATGTTATCGACGAAGCAGGACTCAACCCGAATGAGGCGGATTCCACGCAGCTCATTCAAGCCATCCGACGTCTCAATCAGGCTGGTAGTGAGAATCACGCACAGGATAACGGCGCCGCGAATATCTACACCGTCGCCTACCTGCCTGCTTTGTCCACACTGGTTGATGGAATGGTTTTGCGCTTCAAGGCGAAAACCGCCAACACAGGCGCCAGTACATTTTCACCTAACGATTTATCTGCCAAACCTATTGTTGGCCTCGCCTTGTCTGCTCTTCAGGCTGGTGAGATTGTTGCGAATGGCATGTGCAGTGTCGTTTGGTCAGCGACTTTGGATAAGTGGGTATTGTTGAGTTGTACGGGGGGGGAACAAAGGCCACTACCACCAGTGTCGGTCTTGCCAGATTCGGTACCTCAGCCGAGCAATTGGCAGGTTTACTTACAACGGTTATGTCCAACCCTTCAGGGGTGATGGCTCTCCTGACCGCATGGTTTCCGAGAAGAGCTTTTGCTGTTAATGATTATGTTCGCATCCCAGACGTGCCAGGGGGGCTTATAGTTCAGTGGGGAGAGGCCACGTCAACAGCGGCTACTCATACGGTGAACTGGCCAATTGCGTTTCCTAATGCGGTACGCCAGGCAATTGCGTTTGACCAAACTAATGGGATACCGGTATTCACTATTTCCACTGATCCTACCGCGCTGTCCAATTCTTCGGGTCGGTTTGTTTCGTCGGGAACATTTGGACTTTATGGCTTTTTTGCCATCGGGAATTAAGGAGTCGCTATGTACTATTCGAGTTCAGTCAACGGTTTCATTCCTGCTGCTTGGAAGTCTGATGGGACTTATCTGATTGAAGACTGGCCTACGGATGCCATTCTTTTGACTGAGAAAGAGCTAAACACCTATGCTAGGAAACCACCACCCGAAGGCAAGCAACTGGGGTTTGAAAATGGGCGTCCAGTCTGGATCGATGCCCCCTCACTTCCTCCGTTAACCCGCGAGGGAGTCGAAGCACTACGACTTCGAGCCTATGCCGATCCACTAGCCGGTAGCGACCGTTATTTCTCTGAGGTCCAGCGAATGCGGGCGATGGATATAGAAGGTTGGGAAGTTGTACTTGATTTAGGCGTTGCTCGCTATGAGGCGATTCAAAATCAATATCCCTGGCCTACCGAATTAAGCAATTTGCCGGGTATGCACACCGTCGAGTCTCGCCCGGATAATCTCGATGTCTGGGGGGATAACATTCGGGTATTTGACGAGCCGCTACAACTGGCTGACCTCAAGCGAGAAGCCTTGGCAAAACGCGAAAAACTGTTGCTGGAGGCTGTTCAGAAAGTTGCCCTCTTTCAGTACGCCGAAGACATTGGCGACGCCACTGACCAGGAACAGCTGATGTTGATGGAGTGGAAACTCTACAGCGTTGAATTGAATCGCATCCAGCATCAGGTCGGTTTTCCAACCGATATCGACTGGCCTGTCATGCCTGAGCCTGCTGCTTAAGCAATCGCCAGAAAATTCTCAATTTCCCGTGCCACCGCCGAATGAACAACAGGTGAGGTTTTTTATCGCCTTCATTTTGGTCGCTGGCTAATCAGGAGCGAAAATTTGGATTACCCAAAAAGTGTGCCTAGTGCGGGTCTGTCGAACGGCAGGTTTGTGGACGAAGATCCCTTGGCGGGTAAGCCGGGGTCCTTGATCCCCGCCAGTTGGGGCAACGGTGTGACGCAGGAATTACTCAATGTCATTCAAGCCGCCGGGATAGCGCCGTCGGAAGCCCTCTCCAACCAATTGCTTACAGCCTTGCGGGGGAGCGGGTTGTTTCTCACCGCGCCGCTATTCGATAACAGCCGGGCCGTCGCAACGACTGAATACGTACTCCGCCGAGGGGTGCAATATGGTGGGTTCGATGTCTACAACACCGGTGCGACATTGACAGTATCGGATGTTGGCGGAGTTGCCAGTTTCGCCAGTAACACACCGGTTACCGCCAGACTGCCGGCTACCGCCGAAATTATACAGGGCGCCACAGTGACGATTGTCAATGCGGGAACCGGCATGGTCACCGTTTCAACGGCATCCGCTATTGATGTGCTATGCGCGTCGAATGGTGCGCAGGGGGCAATCACTATTGGTCTGGGCGAAACGGCGGAGTTCATTAAACTCACTAACCAATGGCGTCTTATTGGCGGTACTGTTGCCTTGAAGTATTCGGCCATGTCCATTTCGTCATTGCAACCCAATGGCTGGAAGCGCACGCCTGATGCAACGAGTCCGACGGGATATGTTATCGAGCAGTGGGGCATTTCTTCCAGCGGAGCGGATGCCAACGGCGTTATCGTAACGTTTCCAATGTCCTTCCCTAATGCCGTCAGAAACATTGTAGTGACCGATGGAGGCCCCACTTGTGCGTCTTTTGGAGTCTCCACAGGCTCGCTGAGCCAATTCAGGCTTTATGGGCGGGACTACAATGGCGCCTATTCAAATTGGACTGGATTATGGCGAGCGATAGGTTATTGAGGGGGAGATGAATATGTTGATTTATTACGCTCAATCCACGGGCGGGTTTTACAACTCTATCGATCACGCTAACAATCTTCCTGAAGACGCGATCAAGATCACCGATGAAGAATATAGAGCGTTATTTGCCGCACCCTTTCTGAACAAATGTATCGAGTCGGACGCCAAAGGTCGTCCGGTGCTCTCGGATATGTCCGTTAATGAGCTCACGGTACGAGCGACCAGTGAAAAGAATTGGCGTGATGCATTGCTCACAGCAACCGACCGCCTCATAGCGAGAGATCGCGACGAAATGGATGACGGTGGCGGTACGACGCTGGACCAAACACAGTACACGCAGCTTCAGGCTTATCGCCGGGCTATGAGGGATTGGCCACAGGATGAGCACTTTCCAGCCACTGAACATCGTCCGGTTGCGCCGTCCTGGCTGGCCGGACATCTTTGATCATGCACTTGCGATGACCTGAACATGGATCTTACGCAGCAGCAACTCATCAACATCATGCCCGACGCCCGCGCCCAAGCGGGCGTTTTTATTTCCGCGCTAAACACCGCGATGTCCCGCTATCGTATCGACACACCCAAACGCATGGCCGCGTTCCTGGCCCAGGTCGGTCATGAGTCGGGGCAATTGCGTTATGTCCGCGAGCTGGGCAGTGAGCAATATCTGAGCAAGTACGATACCGGAACCCTGGCCGTTCGCCTGGGCAACTCACCCCAGGCCGACGGTGACGGCCAGAAATATCGTGGCCGAGGACTGATCCAGATTACCGGCCGCGACAATTACCTTCGTTGCAGTCAGGGCCTGTTTGGCGACGCGCGTCTGCTGACGTTGCCGCAGTTGCTGGAGCAACCGCAATGGGCCGCTGAATCCGCGGCGTGGTTCTGGGAGCAGAACGGCTTGAACGAACTGGCCGACCGCGATCAATTCAACACCATCACCCGCCGTATCAACGGTGGTTTGAATGGCTTGGAGGCGCGCCTGCAACTCTGGGCGCGGGCGAGGGTGGTGTTATGCCAGTCTTCGGCCTGATGCCTTTTTCTGCTCGTACCCTTGGCATTGTCGTTTTACTGACAGTGTTGGCGGGTGGTCCGGCAATGCTCGCGTGGCGACTCCAGGATTGGCGTTATGGCCAACAATTGGCGCAATTGGCACAAGCCCAGACTGCGACGTTGAGTCAGATAAGCCAGGCGGCCGCGATGCAGCAAAAGGCCGAGCGGGACAAACGCCTCGCCCTTGAGCAACAACTCTCCACCAGCGAACAAACCCATTACCGAGCCTTGAGCGATGCCCAACGTGACCAGGATCGCCTGCGCGATCGCCTTGCTACTGCCGATGTCCGGCTGTCAGTCCTCCTCGACGCCAACGATGTTGCCGCCGGTTGTGCAGTGCCTGCCGCCACCGGCGCCGGCGGCCTGGATCATGGCGCCCCACGCGCCCGACTTGACCCGGCGCATGCTCAACGAATTATCGCCATCACCGACGCCGGTGATCGCGGACTGATTGCCTTGCAGGCCTGTCAGGCCTATATCAGAGCGCTGGGTCGGTAATCCGGCGAGCCTTGCAAGCGTCGACTGCTCGTGTACGGTAGGCCTCAATCGTGGGGAATCAGGAGAGCACCATGGACGACATTACCGAACTGGCCGCTGAATTGGGCAGACGCCTGCAGTTGCTCAATGCCCACGTCACCACGGCCGAGTCCTGTACGGGCGGCGGGATTGCCGAGGCGATTACCCGGATTCCGGGGAGTTCCGCCTGGTTCGAGGCCGGTTATGTCACCTATTCCAATCGCCAGAAAAGCCAGCAACTGGAGGTGCCGGCCCAGTTGTTCGAGAAGGTCGGGGCGGTCAGCCGCGAGGTGGTCGAGGCCATGGCACAAGGCGCCCAGCGCAAAAGCCTGGCGCGTTTTGCCGTGGCGGTCAGCGGGGTGGCCGGGCCGGATGGGGGTTCGCCGAGCAAACCGGTGGGCACCGTATGGCTCGCCTGGGCCGTTGGCCAGACGCTGATCAGCGAGCAGCGCTTCTTTGCAGGCAACCGCGACGAGGTCCGCCGACAAACGGTGAAGGCCGCGCTAGAGGGGCTGCTGCAACATGCCGCTGTAGAAATCTCAAATCAGGGGTAGGCGATCCTCAATCGCTGTGGAATAATACTGGCTACTTATACAGGTGTTGGCCGTCAGGCCTTATTGATTACGTGAGGACTTTAATGGACGACAACAAGAAGAAAGCCTTGGCTGCGGCCTTGGGTCAGATCGAACGTCAATTCGGCAAGGGTGCCGTAATGCGTATGGGCGATCAGGACCGTCAGGCTATTCCTTCCATCTCCACCGGCTCCCTGGGCCTGGACATTGCGCTTGGCATCGGCGGTCTGCCAAAGGGCCGAATCGTTGAAATCTACGGTCCTGAGTCTTCCGGTAAAACCACACTGACCCTGTCCGTGATCGCCCAGGCCCAAAAAGCCGGCGCGACCTGCGCCTTCGTCGACGCCGAACACGCCCTGGACCCGGAATACGCCGGCAAACTGGGCGTCAATGTCGACGACCTGCTGGTTTCCCAGCCGGACACCGGCGAGCAGGCCCTGGAAATCACCGACATGCTGGTGCGTTCCAACGCGGTCGACGTGATCATCGTCGACTCCGTGGCGGCACTGGTGCCAAAGGCTGAAATCGAAGGTGAAATGGGCGACATGCACGTGGGCCTCCAGGCTCGCCTGATGTCCCAGGCCCTGCGCAAGATCACCGGTAACATCAAGAACGCCAACTGTCTGGTGATCTTCATCAACCAGATCCGTATGAAGATCGGCGTGATGTTCGGCAGCCCGGAAACCACCACCGGTGGTAACGCACTGAAGTTCTACGCCTCGGTTCGCCTCGACATCCGCCGTACTGGCGCGGTGAAAGAAGGTGATGAGGTTGTCGGCAGCGAAACCCGCGTCAAGGTCGTGAAGAACAAGGTGGCTTCGCCGTTCCGTCAGGCCGAGTTCCAGATTCTTTACGGCAAGGGCATCTACCTCAATGGCGAGATGATCGACCTGGGTGTGTTGCACGGTTTCGTCGAGAAGTCGGGCGCCTGGTATGCCTACAACGGCACCAAGATCGGTCAGGGCAAGGCCAACTCGGCCAAGTTCCTGGCGGATAACCCGGAAGTCGCCGCTGCTCTCGAGAAGCAATTGCGTGACAAGCTGTTGAGCCCGGTTGCAGACGTCAAGTCCGTGGCTAATCGCGAGACTGCTGACGATCTGGCTGACGCTGACATCTGATCGATCCCATGACCGCCGTACTCGATACCCTCGTCGCGGTGCGGCGAACCGCGATGGACCTGCTCGCCAGGCGCGAGCACGGTCGGGTCGAGCTGACGCGTAAACTGCGTCAGCGCGGCGCGCCCGATGAATTGATCGACACGGCCCTCGACCGTTTGACTGAAGAGGGCCTGCTGTCTGAATCCCGTTACCTGGAAAGCTTCGTCGCTTATCGCGCCCGCTCCGGCTACGGTCCTTTGCGCATTCGTGAGGAGCTGGGCCAGCGCGGTTTGCAACGCCCGGATATCGAACTCGCCTTGCGCGAAAGCGGTATCGATTGGCAGGAGCAACTGACGGACACCTGGCGTCGCAAGTTCTCCGGACATTTGCCCATCGATGCACGAGAGCGAGCCAAGCAAGGGCGTTTCCTGGCGTACCGAGGCTACTCCATGGAAATGATCAACCGCTTGTTCAGCGGTCGCGGCATGGATGATTAAATAAAAACGGCCCGCTATTTCGATAGCGGGCCGTTTTTTTATGGGCTCAGGTTACCTTGATCGGCTCCCAGGTAAGGGGATGGGTCTGTGGGGTGGGTTGGGCCCAGTTTTCCGGCAGGTTGATGTAGTCCACCAACTCCCTCAAACGACCATGATTGCGGGCGTTGAAGGTGAACGTCAGGCGTGTCAGGTGACTGAACCGGGCCTCGTCGTGCTCTTCACCGTCGTAGTCATGTTGATGAAAACAGTCGTTCAGGCACAGGTCGGCGAAATCTACCTGCATCTGCTGCAGTGCCTGTTCGCTTAGCTTGTGATTCATGCGGATCACGAACTGATGCTTGAGCCAGCGACTGGAGTGGAAGTTGCGGTAGAACTGATTGATCTCCTCCACGGCCTCTTCGGCGTTGTACACCAGGCGCATGAGCTTCATGTCGGTGGGCAGGATGTAGCGATTTTCTTCCAACTGCTCGCGGATAAAGTCCAGGGCGCTTTGCCAGAACTTGCCCCCGGGAACATCCAGCAGGACCACCGGTACCAGTGGGCTTTTACCGGTCTGGACCAGCGTCAGGACTTCCAGCGCCTCATCAAGTGTGCCGAAACCGCCAGGGCAGAGCACCAGTGCATCGGCCTCCTTGACGAAAAACAGCTTGCGGGTGAAGAAGAAGTGGAACGGCAGCAGGTTCGACGTGCCTTCGACGGTCGGGTTTGCGTGCTGTTCGAAAGGCAGGGTGATATTGAATCCGAGGCTATGGTCACGCCCCGCGCCTTCATGGGCAGCGGCCATGATGCCACCGCCGGCACCGGTGATGACCATCATGTCCGAGCGGGCCAGCGAAGCGCCCAACTCTCGGGCCAGGCCGTACAGCGGATGTTCGATAGGCGTTCGGGCCGAGCCGAAAACCGTGACCTTGCGCCGGCCCTTGAATTGTTCGAGCGTACGGAAGGCGTGTTCCAATTCCCTCAGGGTCTGCAACGTGATCTTGGCATTCCAGCGGTTGTGATCTTCCTGGGCCATGCGCAGCACAGTCAGGATCATGTCTCGGTAAATGGGGAGGTTGGGGCTGTTGGGAGACACCAGGTTGAGTTGTTCTTCGACCTTGCGGGTGAGGTCGTGGCCGTGGTTCTCAAAATGACGACTGAGCAGGTCATTCGGTTTATAAGGCATTCAACTTCTCCTTCTTAACAAAACCCTGGCCCGGATGAGAGATTCATCAGGGCCACGACACCTCGTGTGTCGTCGTCAGCCCAGGCAGCGGCCTGGAGGTTGACCTGGCTTGACGCGGTCTGCAGCACGGCGACCAAGCCATCCAGCGGGTTCTGTTTTTCCCTTTTGATGAAAACAAGCACGCCAAGGTGTTGGCCGGGCAGCCTCTTTCTGCCCGATGCAAATACTCAGAATACTTCTGAATCTAGCCGATCTTTGCTGTCCTGATCATGGCGCTCAAAAGTGACCGTTGGCAACCGCTGGATAAGTGCACCGCAATATAGCACCGCTCGTCAGATTGCCGGCCGGGTGTGTGCCGCTCTGATTTACTGATAACAAGCGTACCAATGCAATTTGGCGCTCAGGGCTGGTGCTACGTGATGGATTGAAGCGGACGGGCATGGAGGCGGGAGAGATGACCAGGGTGACTCTGGAGCTCGACAGGCAGTTGTACTTGATGCTGTTGGAATCGGCGCAGGCCAATCGGGTGAGTCTTGAGGAGGAATGCTGTCGTCGACTGGGAGGGCGGGCATGGCGCTCGCGCTACCTGCAGGCGCTGGTAGCGGAATTGCGCGCCGACGATGAACAGAGGCGCGCAAGCTCGGGTTGATTACTTCTTCGTCTTGGCGGGTTTCGGGCAATCCGATTCCTGGAAGCGCTCGGTCGCGACCGGGCGGTTGGTCTTAACCTCGGTGAATTCGTAGCGCATTGTCGCGCCCTTGGCCATCAACTTGCGGAAGCCCGGATTGGTGCACACCGTGGAGCCCAGCTGGAAATACACGGCCTTGGGGTCTGCGCGCATTTTCTGGGCATGGCTGCTTTGCACGCTGAGGTGGTTGATCAGCTCGGTGCCTTCGACGGTATACCCCTGGTCTAGGATGTCTTCGTTGATCGCCCGTGGCGTACCGACGCTACTTTCCTTGGCAACGTTCTGCAGCATCTTGTTCAGTTCGAGTTCTTTCAGCGAGGCAGCCTGAGCGCTGAAGGACGTCGCCAGCAGAACGGCAACGGTAGGGACGATAAGGCGCAGCATGAAACTCTCCTGGTTCAGTGACTGGTGGTTCGACCGATCACATGACTGTGCGTTCAGTGGCCGGGGATTATAGGGGAGCCTGGGTGGACGGTACAGGCTCGTGCGCTCTGGTAGACTGCCGGCCTTTATTGCCCTGCCGAGTGTTGTTCGTGTCGAGTTTTCCTGTCTGTCGGCGTCGCCCACGATGAATCACGCCCCTAACGCCGTAGCCCGCCTGCGCGACCAGCGCATCGATGAAGGGATCAGGCCGATCCAGGCCCGAGGCTGGCGCGCCCCCCGTTGCAGCGCCTGTCGGGTGATCGAGAGCCATTGCCTGTGCGCCTGGCGTCCGAGCGTCGAAACCCGTTCCGGGGTCTGCCTGATCATGACCAACAAGGAAGTGTTCAAGCCGAGCAACACCGGTTGGCTGATCGCCGATGTGGTGCGTGACAACCATGCGTTCATCTGGTCGCGCACCGAGGTCGATGAGCAACTGCTGGCGTTGCTGAACGATCCGCAATGGCAGCCGTACCTGGTGTTTCCGGGTGAATACGTCGAGCCATCGCGGGTCACCCACACGGTGGACCTCGATCAGTCCAAGCGCCCGTTGTTCATTCTGCTGGACGCGACCTGGACAGAGGCGCGGAAGATTTTCCGTAAGAGCCCGTATTTCGACCGGCTGCCGATCCTGAGCCTGCTGCCCGACAAACTGTCGCGCTACCGTTTGCGTCGTTCGACCCGTAGCGAGCACCTGTGCACTGCGGAAGTGGCGGCGTTGTGTCTGGAGCTGGCGGGGGACAGCGACGCCGCGTCGGCCCTGGAGGCCTATTTCGATGTGTTCAGCCAGCATTACCTGGGCGCCAAGGGCCAGCAGGAGGTCAACGTGTCGACCCCGGCCCATGCCGAGTTGCAACCCTTCATTCGTACGCCGCACACGGTATTGGCTCAATAGTGGCCCATACTGGACTCAGGGGCGGCCGTGCTGCTTGACCACCCCGGCTTCGCTGGGCATGCTTGGCGCCGACCAGGGCGCCGACCGTATTTGAAACGTCATGTTTGGCGTTGCACGTGCCCCTGTGGATGCCGCCGCAGGGCGGTGTCTTGAGTTGTCTTGGCGAGGCGCGAATGCATCGGGCCTGCCATTAAAAACAGGATCATTTGAAAAATGGCCACATACGAAATCCTGATTGCCGATGACCACCCGCTCTTTCGCAGCGCGTTGCATCAGGCGGTGACCCTGGGCCTTGGCCCGGATGTCCGATTGACGGAGGTGGCCAGTATCGCCGAACTGGAGGTCCAGTTGACGGCGAAGTCCGATTGGGACCTGGTGCTGCTGGATCTGAACATGCCCGGTGCCTATGGTTTTTCAGGGCTGGTGCTGTTGCGCGGCCAATACCCGCAGATCCCCGTGGTCATGGTCTCGGCCCAGGAAGAAGCGTCAGTGATGGTCAAGGCCCGGGAGTTCGGCGCCAGTGGTTTCATCCCCAAGTCCAGCTCCCTTGAAATGATTCAAAAGGCCGTGAAGGCGGTCCTGGACGGCGATGTCAGCTGGCCACCCCAGGCGTTTGAAGCCGTGAGCGTGTCCGAAGAGGCCAAGGCCGCCAGCGCGGGCCTGGCCAGCCTCACGCCGCAGCAGTTTCGGGTGTTGACCATGGTCTGCGAAGGCCTGCTGAACAAGCAGATTGCCTATGAATTGAACGTGTCGGAGGCCACTATCAAGGCCCACGTCACGGCGATCTTCCGTAAACTGAACGTACGCACCCGGACCCAGGCGGCCCTGCTGCTGCAACAACTTGAGTCAATTTCGCCGCCGGCTTAGTGTTCGGGTTCACGCTTTTTTGACCGGGTTTGAATTAGTTTCTCCACTCCTTTTCGATCAGTTGCTCACTCTATGTCACCTTTTAAAGGCCAGACCGGCCTGAAACGCATCCTCAACGCCTCCGGCTATTCCTTGGACGGGCTGCGCGCGGCTTTTGTCGGCGAAGCGGCTTTCCGTCAGTTGGTGTTGCTCAACGTCGTATTGATTCCGTTGTCGTTCTTCCTGAACGTCAGCCGTGTCGAACAGGCGCTGCTGATTGCCGTGTGCCTGCTGGCATTGATCGTGGAATTGCTCAACTCGGCGGTGGAGGCGGCCATCGACCGCATCTCCCTGGAGCTGCACCCATTGTCGAAAAACGCCAAGGACATGGGCAGCGCTGCCCAGTTCGTCGCCCTGACGATGATCGCGTTGGTGTGGGGCCTGATTCTGCTGTAACGGTTCAGGCAATGGCCGGTAGCACGATTTCGTCGCTGCGCTGGGCCCCGGCGGTGAACGCCCGGCACAATTCGAGAAATTCGCGCATGGCCGAGGTCTGGTACTTCTGTTTGTGCCAGATGAAATAGAACTGCCGCGCCAGGTCCATGTCCGGTGTTTCCACCGCGACGAGGCTGCCGCGGCGGAAGGCGTCGCGCAGGGCCAGGCGTGAGATGCAGCCAATACCGAGGCCGGATTCAACGGCGCGCTTGATCGCTTCGGTGTGTTCCAGCTCCAGGCGGATATTCAATGCGCTGCGGTGGTGGCGCATGGCCTGGTCGAAAGTCAGTCGCGTGCCCGAACCCTGTTCCCGCAGAATCCAGGCTTCATGGGTCAATTCTTCCATGGTCGCCTGGCCGCGTTTGGCCAGCGGGTGTTGAGGGGCGCAGAACACCACCAGTTCGTCCTCGACCCAGCTTTGCACTTCGATGTCCGGATGGCTGCAGTCGCCTTCGATTAGACCCAGATCAATTTCATAGTGGGCAACCTGGTGCACGATATTGGCAGTGTTCTGCACATGCAGCTTCACCTGGCTTTCCGGATGGCGCTGCATGAACCCGCCGATCAACAAGGTCGCCAGGTAATTGCCGATGGTCAGCGTCGCACCGACCGCCAGTGAGCCGAAACCGGACTTGCCATTGAGCAGGTCTTCGATCTCCTTGGCCTGGTCCAGCAGCGCCACTGCCTGGGGCAGCAGCTGTTTGCCCAGGGCATTGAGGCTCAGGCGTTTGCCGGCACGGTCGAACAGCTGGCAGCTCGATTGCCGCTCCAGTTCGGTGATGGAGGTGCTGGCCGCCGACTGCGACAGGTTGAGTTGGCCCGCAGCGCGAGACACGCTTTCTTGCTGGGCGACGGCGACGAAGACTTGAAGTTGACGTAGAGTAAATCGCATATCGATATAACCGATAACCCTTATCTTAATAATCCATTTAACAGATATTGTCGCCGCCATTAGAATGCGATGCAATTGCGCAGATTATCGGCGCAGGCATCATTCCCAGGAGTCCCCGTACATGAGCAACATGAACCACGAGCGTGTCCTCAGTGTTCATCACTGGAACGACACTCTGTTCAGCTTCAAGTGCACCCGCGATCCGGGCCTGCGCTTCGAGAACGGTCAGTTCGTGATGATCGGCCTGCAACAGCCCAACGGCCGCCCGCTTATGCGCGCTTACTCGATTGCCAGCCCGAACTGGGAAGAGCATCTCGAATTCTTCAGCATCAAGGTGCCCGATGGTCCGCTGACTTCCCAGTTGCAGCACCTGAAGGAAGGCGACGAGATCATCATCAGCAAGAAACCCACCGGCACCCTGGTGCTGGACGATCTCAAGCCTGGCAAGCATTTGTACCTGCTCAGCACTGGTACCGGCCTGGCGCCGTTCATGAGCGTCATCCAGGATCCGGAAACCTATGAGCGTTTCGAAAAAGTGATCCTGTGCCACGGCGTGCGTTACGTCAATGAAGTCGCTTACCGCGAATTCATCACCGAGCACTTGCCGCAGAACGAGTTCTTTGGCGAAGCCCTGCGTGACAAGCTGATCTACTACCCGACCGTGACGCGCGAGCCGTTCGAGAACGAAGGCCGCCTGACCGACCTGATGCGCAGTGGCAAGCTGTTCCGCGACATCGGCCTGCCACCGATCAATCCGCAGGACGACCGCGCGATGCTGTGCGGCAGCCCGAGCATGCTCGACGAGACCAGTGAAGTGCTTAACAGCTTCGGCCTGACCGTTTCGCCGCGTATGCGCGAGCCGGGTGACTACCTGATCGAGCGGGCGTTTGTAGAGAAGTAAGCTGTTGTGGCGACTGATAGATCGCCATCGCGAGCAAGCTCGCTCCCACAAGGGATGTTCATTGAACACAGATTCTCTGTTCACAACAGACCCAGTGTGGGAGCGAGCTTGCTCGCGATGGCAGCGACTCGGTCCAACTGACTGAGCATAAAAAAGCCCGCGCCGCCTGATAAAGGCCGCGCGGGCTTTTTCGTTCCCGGGTTTTATCTACCGGCAGGAAAGACTTCCAATACCCGGATCACCCCCGGTTGCGGGTAATGCCAGCGAACGTCCACATCCCAGAACTGCGCACCGTATTCCCGTTCGGCTGTGGGCATCTGGTACGCCGGGCGCGGGTCTTGGGCCAGGCATTGTTCGATCAGCTCCACCAACGGCTCTTCCAGGCGCGTGGCGTGCTCGTGTGCTTGAACCAGGGCGGTGTCCGCCCATTGCACCGCAATCAACTCAGGCGCGGCGCTGGCGATGCGGTTGGAGGCCGAGGGGATGATATCGGCGTAGGGCACGTAGGGCTTGATGTCGAGCACCGGCGTGCCGTCCAGCAAATCGATACCCGAGAGCCACAGGCGCCCGGTTTCGACCCGTTCCAGCTTCACCACCGACTGGCCAATGCCGTTGGGGCGATGGGTGGCGCGGGTGGCGAACACGCCCATGGACTTGTTGCCGCCCAGGCGTGGCGGTCGCACTTTCAAGCGTGGCTTGTCCTCCAGCGCCTGGTGGAACAGGAACAGCAGCCAGACATGGCTGACCTGCTCCAGGCCTTGCACCGCCTCGCCCTGGTCGAACGGCGCCACCAGCTCCAGCACACCGCGTGCGGCCGGAGCCAGTTGCGGTTGGCGGGGGATGGCGAACTTCTCCTTGAAGCAGGAGCGGACGAAGCCGATGGGAGAGACGCTGTAGGTCATGGATTGGGATCGAGGCGAGATGGAGAGGGCATGATAACGCGAGAGCTGAAATCGACACGGTCCTCTGTGGCGAGGGAGCTTGCTCCCGCTGGGCTGCGAAGCAGCCCCCGGTGTTGTCTGACACACCGCGAGGGGACGCTGCGCGTCCAGCGGGAGCAAGCTCCCTCGCCACAAAAGCCCGCAGGATTCAGCTGTCCTTCAAAGTCAGCCGCGAACGCGCAGCGTCAGGCCCTTGAGGAAGTTGCGCAGTAATTGGTCGCCGCACGGGCGGTAGTTGGTGTGGCCGAACTTGCGGAACAGCGCGCTCAGTTCCGGCTTGGACACCGGGAACTCGGCGGCCTTGAGGATGGCGTGCATGTCGTCTTCCTTCAGCTCGAAGGCCACCCGCAGTTTCTTGAGGATGATGTTGTTGGTCACCGGCACTTCGATCGGCTGCGGCGGACGGCTTTCGTCCTTGCCACGCTTGAAGATCACCAGCCCATCGAGAAAATGCGCCATGACCTCGTCAGGGCAGAACACAAAGCCTTCTTCCTCGTCTTTCTTGAGGTAGCCCGCCAGGTCCGCCAGGGAGACGTCCAGGCCGCCCAGCTTGATGATCTCGATGACTTTCTTGTCGCTGATGTCGAGCATGTAGCGCACGCTGCGCAGTACGTCGTTGTGAATCATGTGTGCAGTCCTGATCAATCGGCAGTGGGCGCCTGCGTTCGGTGCGGCGCCGGAAAAAATTAGAATTTCTCTTTGGCAGACAGGTAGCGCCACTGGCCCAGCGGCACCTTGCCGATGGACACGCCGCCGATGCGGATGCGGCGAATGGCGACGACCTTGAGCCCGACCGCCTGGCAGAACAGAGCGATCACGCCGGGCTGCGGGTTTTTCATGGCAAAGCGCAGGCGGTTCTCGTTCTGCCAGCTGGCCTTGACTGCCGGCAGCTCCTTGCCCTTGTAGGTCAAGCCATGGTTCAGGCGATTGAGGCCATGGGCGACCATGTCGCCTTCGACTTCCACCACGTATTCCTGCTCGATCTTGGCGGCGTCGGCAGTGAGCTTGCGCAAGATCTTCCAATCCTGGGTGAACACCAGCAGCCCGCTCGCGTTGGCTTGCAGGTCGGCACTGGCGGTCAGGCGCAGGAAATGGCCCTTGAGCGGCCGCTTGCCGAAGCGATGTTCTTCGCTCAGGGTCTGCGGGCCAAGGGAGGCC
This sequence comes from Pseudomonas sp. Van50, assembly GCF_055390755.1. Lineage (NCBI taxonomy): Bacteria > Pseudomonadati > Pseudomonadota > Gammaproteobacteria > Pseudomonadales > Pseudomonadaceae > Pseudomonas > Pseudomonas sp. Van50. The sequence goes on from NZ_AP024343.1 coordinate 1,472,974, forward strand.
ATCGCGGTGTCTGCGTCCATGCCGGCCGGGACGTTCAGCAGGAGTGTCACCGGCTCTGGCGCGGTGGCCTTGGCCTCGGCGTCGAGTTCGACCTTCTGGGTCGTTACCTTGAACTGCGGCTCGTCGATCACTTCGCCATCCACGGTGACCCAGCCGCCCTCGATGAACAGCTCAGCCTCGCGACGGGAACAGCCGACGAGTTCGATGAGGCGTTTGGAGAGACGAATCGGGTCAGTCATGACGGGGGCCGTAACAAAAAGAGGGTGGGCATTGTACCTGCCTGGGGCGGTTAATCGCGGGTCCATTTGCCTCATGCAGCTTTTAGCCGCGTCCGGCCTTCAGGTCGGGCTGCTTGTAGCGCATGTGCAGCAGTGGGTAGGGCTGGTTCATGCCATCTTTTGCCGAGCGCCCGACCACTTCGAAGCCTTGCTTGAGGTAAAAGCCCAAGGCTTGCGGGTTCTGTTCGTTGACGTCCAGTTGATCGGCGTTCAGCTGTTCCATGGCATAGCGCAGCAACAGCTTGCCCAGGCCCTGGCCACGGTGTTGCGGGTCGATGAAGAGCATCTCGACCTTGCCAGCCGCGACACCGGCGAAACCGGTGATCCGCTGGCGCGCGTCCCGGGTGCAAATGAGCATCACCGCATCCAGGTAGCGGGTGAGCACCAGGTTTTTCAGCAGTTCGATGTAGCTGTCTGGCAGAAACTCATGGGTGGCCCGCACCGAGGCTTCCCAAACCTGGGTCAGTTCCTGGTAATCGCTCGGTTTCGGTGTATGGATGACCGAATGCTGGCGCATGTCCGCCTGTTCCTTGTGCTGGATGTGCTGGGTTTCTCCATACGATAGCCGTAAAAAAGCCCCGCATCCTGTGAGGATGGCGAGGCTTTTCAATTTTTCGGCGATGAAAGAACTTGTGGGAGCCGAGCTTGCTCGCGATAGCGTCGTGTCAGCCAACATTCATGCTGATTGATGCACCGCTATCGCGAGCGAGCTCGGCTCCCACAGGTATTGCAGCAGCCTGTAAAGCGCGGCAGATCAACCGATCTGTTCAGCCCACAAGTCATACTCATCGGCATCGGTCACCTTGCACCAGACCTTGTCCCCTGGCTTGAGGTTGTTGCCGTTGTCGATGAAGACGTTGCCGTCGATTTCCGGCGCGTCGAAGAAGCAGCGGCCCACGGCGCCTTGCTCGTCGACTTCATCCACCAGCACTTCGATTTCACGGCCGATGCGCATTTGCAGGCGCGCCGAGCTGATGGCCTGCTGGTGCGCCATGAAGCGTTCCCAGCGGTCCTGCTTGACGTCGTCCGGCACCACGTCCAGGTCCAGGTCGTTGGCCGGTGCGCCTTCCACAGGGGAATACTGGAAGCAGCCAACGCGGTCGAGCTGGGCTTCGGTCAGCCAGTCCAAGAGGTACTGGAAGTCTTCTTCAGTTTCGCCGGGGAAGCCGACGATGAAGGTCGAGCGGATGATCAGGTCCGGGCAGATTTCGCGCCAGTTCTTGATGCGGGCCAGGGTCTTGTCTTCGAAAGCCGGGCGCTTCATGGCCTTGAGGACTTTCGGGCTGGCGTGCTGGAACGGGATGTCCAGGTACGGCAGGATCTTGCCGGCCGCCATCAGCGGGATCAGTTCGTCGACATGCGGGTACGGGTAAACGTAATGCAGGCGGACCCAGACGCCAAGGGTGCTGAGGGCTTCGCACAGTTCGGTCATGCGGGTTTTCACCGGCGCGCCATTCCAGAAGCCGGTGCGGTATTTCACGTCGACGCCATAGGCGCTGGTGTCCTGGGAGATCACCAGCAGTTCCTTGACGCCGGCCTTGACCAGGCGCTGGGCCTCGTCGAGCACATCGCCCACCGGACGGCTCACCAGCTTGCCGCGCATCGATGGGATGATGCAGAAACTGCAGCTGTGGTTGCAGCCTTCGGAAATCTTCAGGTAGGCGTAGTGGCGCGGGGTCAGCTTGATGCCTTGGGGCGGCACCAGGTCGATCAGCGGGTTGTGGTCCTGGCGCGGTGGCACCACGTCATGCACGGCGTTGACCACCTGCTCGTACTGCTGAGGCCCGGTCACGGACAGCACGCTTGGGTGCACGTTGCGGATGTTGCCTTCTTCCACACCCATGCAGCCGGTGACGATGACCTTGCCGTTTTCCTTGATGGCTTCGCCGATCACTTCCAGGGACTCGGCCTTGGCCGAATCGATGAAGCCGCAGGTGTTGACCACGACCACGTCGGCGTCCTGGTACGTGGACACGACGTCATAGCCTTCCATGCGCAGCTGGGTCAGGATGCGCTCGGAGTCGACCAGAGCCTTCGGGCAACCCAGGGATACGAAGCCAACCTTCGGATTGGCTGGCGCGGTAGTGGTGGACATGTCTAACCTCGGTGTAGGGGGGATCGTCTCTTGCCGAGACAGGGCGCCTGGCGCGCCTCTGATCAAAAAGTGCGCAATTCTATCCAGGGTCGACGCACTTGACCAGCTTTATACCGGGAAATGCGACGAGTGCTGCGCTATGCTTCGCGCCTTTGCGTTCTGGCGATTGCTACAGTCAATAAAACGTCTGTAACAATACGTAAAACAGCGCATGCTGCCGCAACAAAACATAGCGCTTCGTTCAAGAAGCCAGGTCTGGGAAACGGGAGTGATGGATGGGTCATGCAAGTAGTCAGGTGGCAGGTGCCGAGCATTCGGCAGCTAAGCCGCTGAGCATGCTGGTCGCGGCGGTCGGAGTGGTTTATGGCGACATCGGTACGAGCCCGTTGTACACCCTCAAGGAAGTGTTTTCCGGTGCCTATGGCGTGCCTGTCAATCACGATGGGGTGCTGGGGATCCTGTCGCTGATTTTCTGGTCGCTGATCTGGGTCGTGTCGATCAAGTACATGATGTTCGTGCTGCGCGCCGACAACCAGGGCGAGGGCGGGATCATGGCGCTCACCGCCCTGGCGCGGCGAGCCGCGGCGGGAAGGGCGCGACTGCGGACCTTCCTGGTGATCTGCGGCTTGATCGGCGCGGCGCTGTTCTACGGCGACAGCATGATCACGCCCGCGATCTCCGTGCTCTCGGCCATTGAAGGCCTTGGCCTGGCGTTCGAAGGCATCGATCACTGGGTGGTGCCCTTGTCGCTGGTGGTGCTGGTGGGGCTGTTCCTGATCCAGCGCCACGGCACTGCACGGATCGGCACCCTGTTTGGCCCGATCATGGTCACCTGGTTCCTGGTGCTTGGCGCCCTGGGTGTGTACGGCATCGCTCAACATCCAGAAGTGTTGCAGGCGGTGAACCCGGCCTGGGCCGTGCGTTTTTTTATCGTTCATCCGGGCATGGGCGTGGCGATCCTCGGTGCCGTGGTGTTGGCGTTGACCGGCGCCGAAGCGCTGTACGCCGACATGGGGCACTTCGGCCGCAAACCGATTGCCCGTGCCTGGTTCATCCTGGTATTGCCGGCGCTGGTGCTTAATTACTTCGGCCAGGGCGCGTTGTTGCTGGGCGACCCGGAAGCGGCGCGCAACCCGTTTTATCTGCTGGCGCCGAGCTGGGCGCTGCTCCCGCTGGTGGGCCTGTCGACCCTGGCCACGGTGATCGCCTCGCAAGCGGTGATTTCCGGCGCGTTCTCCCTGACGCGCCAGGCGATCCAGCTCGGTTACATCCCGCGCATGTACATCCAGCACACCTCCAGCGCCGAGCAGGGCCAGATCTACATCGGTGCGGTGAACTGGTCGTTGATGGTGGGTGTAGTGCTGCTGGTGCTGGGTTTCGAATCTTCCGGCGCGCTGGCTTCGGCCTACGGCGTGGCCGTGACCGGTACGATGCTGATGACCACGATCCTGGTGTCCGCCGTGATACTGCTGTTGTGGAAGTGGCCGCCGCTGTTGGCTGTTCCGTTGCTAATCGGTTTTCTTTTGGTGGACGGCCTGTACTTCGCCGCCAACGTGCCGAAAATCATCCAGGGCGGTGCATTCCCGGTCATCGCCGGTATTGCCTTGTTCGTGCTGATGACCACCTGGAAACGCGGCAAGCAATTGCTGGTGGAGCGCCTGGATGAAGGGGCGCTGCCGCTGCCGATCTTCATCAGCAGCATCCGTGTGCAGCCGCCGCACCGGGTCCAGGGCACCGCCGTGTTCCTGACCGCGCGTTCGGACGCTGTGCCTCACGCGCTGTTGCACAATTTATTGCACAACCAGGTGCTGCATGAGCAGGTGGTGCTGCTGACCGTGGTGTACGAAGACATTCCACGGGTGCCACCGCAGCGGCGCTTCGAGGTCGATGCCTATGGCGAAGGGTTCTTCCGGGTGATCCTGCACTTCGGTTTCACCGATGAGCCGGACGTTCCGCAGGCGCTCAAGCTCTGTCATCTCGATGACCTGGACTTCAGTCCGATGCGCACCACTTACTTCCTCAGTCGCGAGACCGTCATCGCCTCCAAGCTTGAGGGCATGGCCCGCTGGCGCGAGATACTGTTCGCCTTCATGTTGAAAAATGCCAACGGCAACCTTCGTTTCTTCAATCTGCCGTTGAACCGGGTGATTGAACTGGGGACGCAGGTCGAGATGTAGCATCAGGAAAACAAAAGCCCTCGTTGCCTTGCGGCGGCGGGGGCTTTTTTGTGGGCGACACACAGGCTGATGCCAGGATGAAGCCCCTGTGGGAGCGAGCTTGCTCGCGATAGCGGAGTGTCAGTTTGTAAAGATGTTGAACATGCCACCGCCATCGCGAGCAAGCTCGCTCCCACAGGGTAATGCTGTTCACTTAAGGCAATCGACAAGCCCGTGGCGAGGGAGCTTGCTCCCGCTGGGCTGCGAAGCGGCCCCAAAACCTGCCAAATGCGGAGAATCAGACACACCGCACCGGTCGGTTTACGACTGCTTCGCAGCCGAGCGGGAGCAAGCTCCCTCGCCACAGGTCCATCATTTTTCTTGAATGAACAGTATTAGCTCCCACAGTGGGGGGCAGTCGAGCACAAAAAAGCCCCGGCAACCTTGAGGCTGCCGGGGCTTTTTGTCAGGCGTGTATCGACTTACTGTTCGGCAACCTTGTTCTGCCGCTCGTTGATCTCATCGATCAGGCGCTTGGCCAGGGCCGGGTAGTTTTCGTCGAAGTGATGGCCGCCAGGCAGCTTGATGGCTTCGCCAACGGCGGTCTTGTCGGTGCAGCCGCTTTCGTCGGCTTCTTCACCGCCGTAGATGCACACCACTTTCTCGGCTGGCAGCTTGGCCATTTCCGGGCCAGTGGCGGCTTCGGTGCCGGCGTTGCCGAGCCAGCCTTCGACTTCGATCTCGAAGCTGCCAGTGCGGGCGAAGGCCAGCAGGATGATCGCATCGACTCGTTGTTGCTCGGTGGCCGGCAGGCGATTGTAGATGGCCGGCAACACGTCGGCGCCGAAGGAGTAGCCGGTCAGGATGACGCGCTTGGTGCCCCAGATCTGCCGGTAGTGCTGCATCAGCTCGGTCAGGTCCGCCGCGCTCTGCTCCGGGCTCTTGTGTTGCCAGTAGTAGCGCAGGGTGTCGATGCCGACCACCGGGTAGCCGATCTTGGCCATTTCATCGGCCACGTCGCGGTCCAGGTCGCGCCAGCCGCCATCTCCGGAGAGAAACAGGGTGACGGTGTCCCGCGTCTGGCTGGCCGGGACTTCCACGACCGGGATGCTCAGGCCGCCCTTGGCCTTGTCAGTGCCCACCAGGATCTTGCGCAGTTCGTTGTTCAGCACTTGCGGGAGGTTGATGTCGTAGTCGCTGATGCTGGTCTCGGCATTCGATTGGTCGCGTACGAAACCGGCGCTGGTGTCGTCAGGGTTATCGTTCCAAGCCACCAGCCAATGGCCGTGGGCTGCCTTTTTAGGCAGCAGGTGGGTGCAGCCGGGTTTTTCCAGGGCCAGGTCCACTGAAACGGCCTTGGCCTTGTCGTCCTTCTGTTCAGCCAGCCAACGCCAGGCCAGCACGGCGCCAGGGCCGATGCCGCTGACCAGCGTGGCCGGGCCCTGGAGCTCTCTCAGGCCGGCCTGCAGGGCACGGCCTTGCAACATGCAGTCCTTGGGCAGGATCACCTGGACGATCTGCGCCGAGCCACTGCGGCTGAGGGTCGTCAATTGCGTGTCGTTGAGCTTCTGGTCTTCATTGACTGCCACCAGCACCCGGGCGCGTGCCTTGGTACCGGGGGTGACCCGGGTCAGCGCTGCGCCATCGGCGGGCGCCAGTTGTTCCAGGGTCGGTTGCGGGGCCGGGCGGTTCCAGTACCAGTAACCGCCACCGAGAATCACCGCCAGCACCAGCAGGGCGGCCACTACGTATCGCCAGGAGCGTTGCATCATCAGCGTTTCACCAGTCCAGTCAGGCCGCCCGCAATCAGGGCGGCAGTATCGGCCAGCGCCACCAGCGGATCGAGTCCGGCGGGCACGGCCATGTAACGAGGTTCCCAGTTTGGCTGGAATTTGTCTTTGAAGCGGCGCAGCCCCTGGAAGTTATAGAGCTGCTCGCCACGGCGGAACACCATCGAGCCCAGGCGCTGGGTCAGTGGTGCGCCGCGCCGCGGTTGCAGGCCCGACAGCGGGACCATGCCGAGGCTGAAGCGGGCGTAGTCATGGTTTTTATAATGCTGGATGAGGCCGACCATCATGAACTCCATGGTCAGTTTCGGCGCCTCGGGGTGGGCGCGCATCAGGTCGAGGCTGGCCAGTTCGTGGCTGTGGGTTTCCAACAGGTTGGCGAACGCCACCGGCCGGCCCTCGAAACGAATCACCGCGATGCGGAAATGCTTGAGGTAATCATCGCTGAAACGCCCCAGGGAGAAACCTTTCTCCCGCACGTTCTTGCCAGTCAGCCAGGCATCGGAAATGACCTTGAGCTCATCCATCGGCGCCTGGCCCGGTTCGTGGATCTCCAGCGACAGGCCGTCACGGGTGCCGCGGTTCCAGGTGTAGCGCAAGTCCTTCATCTCTTTGCCCTTGGCTTCGAGATCGAAACGCTTGAGGTCGACCCGTGCTTCCTCGCCCAGCTTGATGGCCGTCAGGCCGATGTCCATGTAGTACGGCAGGTTTTCGGCGCGCACCTGATAGAACACGGGACGGGCATGGTAGATGTCGCACAGGTCGCGGAACTGCCAGATCATTTCGGCCCGTTGCTGGGTCGGCCCGATCGGGTCATACAGCGCCACCAGGCTGCGACCACGGCGGGCATACATCAGGAACGCCTCGTCGTTGGGGTGGAACAGCAGCGCCTTGTCACCGGTCAGGGCCAGGCCGCCGTCGGGTTGCGAGGAGGTCATGAGAATCGTCTTGGCCCGCTCCAGTTCCTCTGCTGTCGGCAGATGGATCACCGGGCGCGCGGTGCGCAGCAGCCAGGTCAGGGACACCACCACCAGCAGCACCGCGGCACCCAGTAGCGAGCGCAGGCCGCGAGGGGCGTCGGCATCAAGGGTGAACTGCCACCACAGTTGGTGGCTGTAGGGCACGTCCTGATAGGCAAACAGCAGCAGCCAGATCGACGCGCCGAGCACGCAGAGGCTGGCGATCAGGAACAGCGGGGAAAACGGCAGTTCAGTCAGGCGGCTCGGACGATAAAAGGAGCGCCGGAATACCGCCAGCAGGGCGGCTGTCAGGGTCAGTAGCGTGGCTTCTTCCCAGTCGAAGCCCTTGAGCAGCGAGAGCAGGGCGCCCACCAGGAGCAGAACCGTGGTCAGCATCCAGGCGGCCGACAGGCGACGGCGCAGGCCTTGGGCGAGCAACAGGCACAACACGCCCACCAGGCTGGCGCCGAAGTGCGAAGCGTCCACCAGCCGATGGGGGATCAGGAAGCCGATGTGCTCCAGGCGGGTGTCGATTTCCGGTGTCACGCCGGAAAACAGCAGCACCACGCCGGAGAGAAACACCAGCACCGCCAGGATCGGCGCGGCGAAACCCGATGCCGCCCGCAGGCTCTGGCGCGTCTGGAACAGCCGTTGCGCCTCGTTGATCAACAGCAACACGCAGGCCACCAGCATCGGCAGCAGCACGTAGATCAAGCGATACAGCAACAGCGCGGCGGCCAGCGGTGCGGCGCCGAGTTTGTCGGCAAATGCGGCCAGCAGAATCGCCTCGAATACCCCGACCCCGCCCGGTACATGGCTGAGTACGCCGGCAGCCAGGGCCAGCAGGTACACCAGCAGGAAGGCGCCGAACGGTGGCGCCTCGGGCAGCAACAGATACAACACGGTGGCGGCCGCGGCGACATCCAGCGCGGTGATCACCAGCTGCAGGAAGGTCAGGCGTCGGCCCGGCAGGCGCAGCGTGCGACGGCCGGCCTTTACCAGAAGGCTGTCCCGATGCGGCTGTTCCGGCAGGCGTCGGCGGTAAATGCCGATGGCCAGTACGCTGGTGAGCAGCAGCACCGCCACGGAAATGGCCCCCAGCAAAGCGGCAGGCAAGTGCAACGCGGCAGACGCGGCGGGCAGGTTGCTGAGTGTCGCCAGGGCCGCCAACGGCGGCAACGCGCAGCCCAGGGACAGGCTGGCGAACAGCGTCATGTGGGCGACATCCGATGCCCCCAGGCCATGGCGCGCATACAGACGGTAGCGAACCGAACCGCCCGACAGCAGCGACAGGCCAATGGCATTACCGATGGCGAACGCGGTGAACCCGCCCAGGACCATGGTTTGTGGCGGCAGCGTCACACCTGCGTAACGGCTGGCGGACCATTCATAGCCCAAAAGAATGATGAAGCCGGCGACCGTGGCGGCGATCGCACCAAGCAGGGCGGGCCGGGGCACTTCAAGAATCGAGTCGTGCAGAGCGTATAGATCGAGCTCGCTCAGCAGATGGCGGCAGGCAATCAATGCAATCGCAAACAGCAGCAGCGTGACCGCGAGGCCAATGGGCTGGCGATACTGGCTGATCCGATCCAGCCAGCGCAGTCGCTCGGCTTTGATCGGTTGTGTCGCAGTAACGGAGTCTTGCGGGTCAGACGAGTGGGCGCGCATCAATCACCTCTTGAGCTATGCGCGACAGGATGGGGGTATCCAGCCAAGTTACCAATCCCCGCGAAGGAAAATAATTACAAAATCTTTGTAATGTAGAGCTTTTTTCGCCAGACACAAAAAAGGCCACTCTTTCGAGTAGCCTTTCTTGATATTTGGTTGCGGGAGCCGGATTTGAACCGACGACCTTCGGGTTATGAGCCCGACGAGCTACCAGACTGCTCCATCCCGCGTCTGTGTGGCGGCATTCTACAGGCGAACGCCCGAGTGTCAACCGATAAAAGACGCCAGGGTCAAATAAACGGCCAATCCGTCCCTTGCCCTCCTAAATGCGCGGAATCAAAGGGAAATTGTCCTACAACTTGCAGTGCGTAGGGTGTCGCAGGCGGCGAGTCTCTGATCGTGTGGTCAAAAAACGAGCACGCACAAAAAAGGCCACTCTTTCGAGTAGCCTTTTTTGATGTTTGGTTGCGGGAGCCGGATTTGAACCGACGACCTTCGGGTTATGAGCCCGACGAGCTACCAGACTGCTCCATCCCGCGTCTGTGTGGCGGCATTCTACAGAGGATCGAGCCGCTGTCAACCCTGGTGTCACAAAAACCTGTTCCGCTTCAAGCGCTTAGCCTTGCGTGTGGGCATTGTGACAGCGCTGTGACGCAGGCCTGGCAAGGGCTGAAGCTCTATTGGAGGGAGCGTTGCGATTGAAGAAGTAAATTTGTGTAGGGGTTTTCTGAGCTCGACGAAGGATCTTTCAAACTACTGGTGCTATATACAGGTGCTGGTGCGATACTGGGGGCCCGATTCGTCCCACGCCCTGTTCTTCTATGACGCAACGTAAAATCATCCATGTCGACTGTGACTGTTTCTATGCTGCTATCGAGATGCGCGATGATCCGCGGCTGGCCGGCAAGCCCATGGCGGTGGGGGGCTCGGCGGATCGGCGGGGGTGATTGCCACCTGCAACTACGAAGCGCGGGCCTACGGCGTGCGCTCGGCCATGTCTTCCGGCCACGCCTTGAAGCTCTGTCCGGACCTCACCATCGTCAAGCCACGAATGGAGGCTTATCGGGAAGCGTCGAAGGAAATTCATACGATTTTCAGTGATTACACCGACCTGATCGAGCCGCTGTCCCTGGACGAGGCCTACCTCGACGTCTCTGCCAGTGCCCATTTTGGCGGCAGCGCCACCCGCATCGCCCAGGATATTCGCCGACGCGTTTCCAACCAGTTGCACATCACCGTGTCCGCCGGCGTCGCGCCGAACAAATTCCTGGCCAAGATCGCCAGTGACTGGAAAAAGCCCAACGGATTGTTCGTCATCACCCCGGATCAGGTTGAGGACTTTGTCTCGGCCCTGCCGGTCAGCAAGCTCCACGGTGTAGGCAAGGTCACCGCCGAGAAGCTGAACCGGCTCGGTATCGTCGATTGCCTGCAGTTGCGTGAGTGGGACAAGCTGGCGCTGGTGCGCGAATTCGGCAGTTTCGGTGAGCGGCTCTGGAGCCTGGCCCGTGGGATCGATGAGCGTCTGGTGCACAACGACAGCCGACGGCAGTCCATCAGCGTCGAAAATACCTACGATGTCGACTTGCCCGACCTGGTGAGTTGTCTCGACAAACTGCCGGAACTGATGGAAACCCTCAAAGGGCGCATGGCGCGGATCGACAGCAGTTATCGACCGGGCAAGCCGTTCGTCAAAGTGAAGTTCCACGACTTCACCCAGACCACACTGGAACAGGCCGGGGCAGGGCGGGACCTGGGCAGTTATCAGTTGCTGCTGACCCAGGCGTTCAACCGGGGCGGGAAGCCTGTGCGGTTATTGGGAATCGGGGTGCGGCTGGAAGATTTGCGGGGAGGGTTCGAGCAGTTGGAGTTGTTCGAGCGGTGAGACTGACGATGAGTGCCCTGTTTGGCGCGGTCCTTGTGGCAAGGGAATCCTGTGGGAGCAAAGCTTGCTCGCGATAGCGTCCTTGAGACCGTCATCGCGGGCAAGCCTTGCTCCCACAGGTCTTGCCCTCACACAATCCCCTTGCCACAGGGGATATTTCAGTTAGTGCCAGGATCCGCCACCAACCGCCCGCCATCCTTGGTCAGGGCTTTCATGAACTCGGTCTGCAACTCCGGATCGTTGCGCGTCAGTTCGATCAGGCTCTGTTCCAGTTCGCTGGCCTCTTCTTCAAGTCCCAGCTCCGACAGGCGCTTGACCCGATGAACCCACTGGCTCACCTCGTCGTCTTCCAAGTCGTCGTAGATCAGCGCATGAGCTTCCACCAGTTTGCTGCGCAAGGTACTGCTGATGCTCAGGGATGAGTCGGTGTGCACTTCGTCCTGGGCATCCGTCACGCTGATCTGCAATTTGCCAAACTGGCTCAGGTCCTGCTCGGCGAACGGGCTTTCCAGCAGGTTCAAGCGCAGCACGCCATTACGGTCAGTGCTCAGCTCGAAGGTCTGCCGGGCGGCCTTGACCTCCACCGGGCGTTCGCTCCAGGGCAGGCTCGAGTGTTCCGTGCGCTTGTCGCGCTGGACTTCGTCGATGCCCGCCAGGTTCTGCTGGGCACGGCCGTGGGAGGGGACGTTCATGAACGGGTTGAGCCCGGCGAAACCGTAGCTGATCCAGTCACGGGTCGCCGTGTCCGGCAGGTTGCCGAGGGCGAACACATTGACCACGTTCGCGCCGATGCCAGCCACGACGGCCACCGCGCCCAGGGGAATCTCGTAGATCTCCCGCCAGGGTTGGTACGGTGTGTAGCGATCGTAATGGCGGGTAACCTCGAACTCGGTGACTTCGAAGGTTTTCTGCTCATTGATGCGCACCCGACGCTGCGGCAGGTCGAGCACCTTGGGTTCGCCCACGTCGATTTGCAGGCTGTGGTCGAGCAATTTGCGCTCGACCCGCTCTTCGTGCTCGCTGCGTTGTGACATTTGGTTGGCACAGCCGCTGACCAGCAGGGCGCCGCACAGGGCGGCGCCACCGAGGCCTAAGGTGTTTCGCTTGAACATGACGTCTCTATCTGGTGTCAGCGGCGGATACGGGCCTGGAGGAACGACAGCACGTCGGCGACCGGCAGCGCTTGCGGCTCGGCCTCGGTGCGGCTCTTGTATTCCAGGTTGCCTTCGGCCAGGCCACGGTCACTGACGACGATCCGGTGGGGGATGCCGATCAGTTCCATGTCCGCGAACTTGATGCCGGGGCTGGTTTTCTTGTCGCGGTCGTCCAGCAGCACTTCGAAGCCGGCGGCCGTCAGTTCGGCGTAGAGCTTGTCGGTGGCTTCACGCACCAGGTCGGTTTCATAGCGCAGCGGCACCAGGGCCACCTGGAACGGCGCCAGCGTGTCGCTCCAGATGATGCCTTTGTCGTCGTTGTTCTGCTCGATGGCGGCTGCCACCACGCGGGAAACACCGATGCCGTAGCAACCCATTTCCAGGGTGACCGGCTTGCCGTTCTCGCCCAGCACTTCGCACTTCATCGCCTTGCTGTACTTGTTGCCCAGCTGGAAGATGTGCCCGACTTCGATGCCCCGCTTGATTTCCAGGGTGCCCTTGCCATCGGGGCTCGGGTCGCCGGCCACGACGTTGCGCAGGTCCGCGACGGTTGGAACCGGCAGGTCGCGTTCCCAGTTCACGCCGAAGTAGTGTTTGTCGTCGATGTTGGCGCCGATGGCGAAGTCGCTCATCAATGCTACCGAACGGTCGATGATGATCGGCAGTGGCAGGTTCAACGGGCCGAGGGAACCGGCACCGGCGCCAATGGCGTCGCGCAGGTCGGCTTCGGTGGCCATGACCAGCGGGCTGGCGACGCCTGGCTGGTTGGCAGCCTTGATTTCGTTCAGTTCGTGGTCGCCACGGACGATCAGGGCAATCAGCTTGCCGGCTTCTTCCGCCCGCACGATCAGGGTCTTGATGGTGCGTTCGATCGGCAGATTGTAGCCTTCCACCAACTGGGCAATGGTCTTGGCGTTCGGCGTGTCCACCAGGCGCAGCTCTTCGGTCGGCGCGGCGCGGGACGTTTCCCGAGGGACGGCTTCGGCCTTCTCGATGTTCGCGGCGTAGTCGGAGCCGTTGCTGAAGACGATGTCGTCTTCGCCGGACTCGGCCAGTACGTGGAACTCGTGGGAACCGGCGCCGCCGATGGAGCCGTTGTCGGCTTCGACCGGACGGAATTTCAGGCCCAGGCGGGTGAACACGTTGCAATACGCCTGGTGCATGCGGTCATAGGTGACCTGCAGCGAAGCCAGGTCGGCATGGAACGAGTAGGCGTCCTTCATGATGAATTCGCGACCGCGCATCAGGCCGAAGCGTGGACGGATCTCGTCACGGAACTTGGTCTGGATCTGATACAGGTTGATCGGCAGCTGCTTGTAGCTGCTCAGCTCGTTGCGCATCAGGTCGGTGATCACTTCTTCGTGGGTCGGGCCTGCACAGAAGTCGCGACCGTGACGGTCTTTGATGCGCAGCAGTTCAGGACCGTATTCTTCCCAGCGCCCCGATTCCTGCCACAGCTCGGCTGGTTGGGTGCCCGGCATCAATACTTCCAGGGCGCCAGCGGCGTCCATCTCTTCACGAACGATGGCTTCCACCTTGCGCATGACTCGCAGGCCCATCGGCAGCCAGGTGTACAGGCCAGAAGCGAGCTTGCGGATCATGCCGGCACGCAGCATCAGCTGATGGCTGATCACGACGGCGTCGGAAGGCGTTTCTTTCTGTGTGGCGAGCAAATATTGACTGGTGCGCATGGTTGACCGTTGTCGGTTGCTGATGACGAGAAGTGACGGAGCATTGTACGGGCGAGATGCCCTGGCGTACAGGCGCGTGGCCGGTCGCCAGGTGCGAACGCCGTTTCCCCGGCGTTTGCTGAAGTTTCCTACGACTCTTCCGCGGGCCGGGTGGGCGCCGGTTCCTCGGTGGGTGTCGAATCCTGGCGACGGTTCTCCTGGAACCAATGCAAGGCGATCAGCAGCAGGGTGGGCACGCCCAGCAGTGCGGTGATCAGGAAGAAATTGTGGTAGCCGAACTTCTCCACCATCACCCCTGAATAACCACCGATCAAGCGCGGCAGCAACAGCATGATCGAGCTGAGCAGGGCGTATTGGGTGGCGGAGAATTTCAGGTTGGTCAGGCTCGACAGGTAGGCGACGAACGCCGAAGTGGCCAGGCCGGAGCTGAAGTTGTCCAGGGAGATGGTGACAATCAACATCTTCAGGTTGGCGCCCATGTCGGTCAGCATCAGGAAGAGGATGTTGGTGGCGGCCGAGGCGACCCCGCCGATGAACAGGATGGGCAGGATGCCGAAACGGACGATCAGCAGGCCGCCCATGCCGGCGCCGACGAGGGTCATGATCAGCCCGAAAATCTTGCTGACGCTGGCGATCTGGTCCTTGGTGAACCCTTGGTCGATGTAGAACACGTTGGCCATGACGCCCATGACCGTGTCGGACATCCGATAGGTTGCGATCAGCCCGAGCAGCAGCAGGGCCTGCCAGCGATAACGCAGGATGAAGTCGTTGATCGGCGTCAGCACCGGCGCCAGTCCGCGCCGGCCCATGGCCGACAGGCACAGGGCGGTCAGGATGGTATAGAGGATGGCCCGCAGGAAGGCGCGGTCTTCGAGCAGCAGGTCGAGCAGGCTGACGCCTTCGAACAGCACGCTGGCGAAGTCGGTGTTGAACAGCTGGGTGAACATCGCCGGGACGGAGACCAGCAGCACGATCAGCACGAATACCGACGCCAACTGATGAACGAACGTGTAGCGCCCGGCCTGCAATTGGGTGCGCAGCGGCACCGGCGGCTCACGCATGAACAGTGAGGTGAGGAGCGCTGGAACCATCAATACGCCGAACAACAGGTAAGTGCCGGCCCAGGCCGAGTGTTTGTAGCTGAAACCGGTGGAGCCAAAGCCTTCGGCGAAGAACAGGGCGCCGGCGGTGGCCAGTAGCGCAGCGATGCGGTAACCGGACATGTAGCTGGCGGCGAGGGCGGCCTGGCGGGTGTCGTCGGCGATCTCCAGGCGATAGGCGTCGACGGCGATGTCCTGCGTCGCGGAGGCGAAGGCCACGATCACGGCGATGGCGATCAACCATGACAGGTGTTTTTGTGGATCACAGAAACCCATGCCGATCAGGCCGAGGATTACCAAGGCCTGGGAGAGCACCAGCCATGAGCGGCGGCGCCCCAGTTTGCCCAGCAGTGGCAGGCGCCATTGGTCGAGCAGTGGCGACCAGACCCATTTAAAGGCGTACGCCAGGCCGATCAGGCTCGCGTAGCCGATGGTTTCGCGGGCCACGCCGGCTTCGCGCAACCAGACCGAAAGCGTGGAAAACACCAGCATGTATGGCAAGCCGGCGGCGAAGCCAAGCAGCAACAGCACGAGCGTTGAGGGACTGGCATAGGCGGCGAGGGCGGCGCGCCAGGTTTTACGGGGCATGGGCTGGAGTCTGCCTCAAAAATTGCGAAAACAAAGCGCGCACTCTAACCGCTGTGCTCTACCGGGCGCCAGCCATGGCGCTGAATATCAACACGATTGTTCAGGACACTGATGCCTTCCAGGCGCAGGCGTGCGCGCTGTTCATCCCCTGAGGCACTGCCCGCCGGCAGGCTGATCCGACCACCGGCACCCAATACCCGATGCCAGGGCAGCTTGGTGTCGTTTGGCAACTGGCTGAGAGTTCGCCCGACCCAGCGCGCCGCGCGCCCCAGGCCGGCCATTTCGGCGAGTTGGCCATAGGTGACGACTTTGCCCGCCGGCACCTGGGCCAGGGTCAGGTAAAGGGTCGTGCGGCGGATTTGGGCGGCGTTCTCGGTATCCGCGGGTGTGTCAGTCACGTAAAGGGTTCCTGGATGGGATGTCCGTCCGTAGATTAATTCCTACAAGGCTGGTTGAGAAATGAACTCATCATCTATATGCAGGTCAGTCGTTGCTGAGGTGTCATCCTGGGGGATAATGCCGCCTTTTCACTGAAAACTTGAGCCCATTATCGCTTATGTTGTCTAGAACCCTGTTGTGCCTAGCTGTTACCAGCGCCTCCATGCCCTTGCTTGCCGATACCGTCTGGTTGAAGAACGGTGACAAGCTGACCGGTAAAATCACCGTTTTCGATGGCGGCAAGTTGCTGATCCAGACTGATTACGCCGGCGCGGTTCCCATTGACTGGAAGCAGGTCAAGACCCTCGAAAGCGACCAGCAATTGCTGGTCAAGCAGGATGCCTATACGGGCGAAAAAGCCAAGGCGTTGCAGGCGGCCGAGGACGGCAAGGTCACCCTGGCCAACGGTGACGCGCCCAAGACCGTGGAACTGGCCAGTATCCAGCAGATCCTCAAGCCCAAGCCGGTGGTCGAGGATCTGGTGTGGAAAGGCAATATCGATGCCGCGCTGGATTATCAGCGAGCGGAAAACGATACCGATGATTACGACATCGACTTCAAGACTTCGGCGCGCCATGGCAGATGGCGGCACACCGCCGAAGGCGAATACAACCGTGAATTCCAGGATGACGTGGTTTCCGCCGACAACTGGAGGCTGGAGTATTCCCTCGACCGGTTCCTGACGGATAAATGGTTCTGGCAAGGTCGCCTGAACTACAAGCGTGACAAAGTCGAAGACCTGGCCCGCCAGCGCGTGGTGGGTACCGGCCCGGGCTACCAGTTCTGGGACGACGAGCTGGGTGCGTTCTCCCTGGGCTCGCTGCTCAACCGCACCGATTACGAGTACCGCGACGGCGGCAAGGACAACTTCTATTCCGTGGCCATGAAGTGGGACTACAACCGCTACCTGATTGGCAAGCGCGTCGAGTTCTTCACCAACGGCGAAGTGGGCAAGCCGCTGTCCGGCGTGGCGGAGTACGCCTACGACGCTGAGATGGGGCTGCGCTACAAGGTCACCGACTGGGCGTCGCTCAATCTCAAGGCTGAGAAAGATGTCATCGAGGGTACCGAAGACAGCGACTTGAGCAAGACGCGGTACACGGCAGGGTTTGGCGTGACCTGGTAATTCGGGCTCACCCACACACCTGTGGGAGCGAGC
Source organism: Pseudomonas sp. Van50 (assembly GCF_055390755.1). Taxonomy (NCBI): domain Bacteria; kingdom Pseudomonadati; phylum Pseudomonadota; class Gammaproteobacteria; order Pseudomonadales; family Pseudomonadaceae; genus Pseudomonas; species Pseudomonas sp. Van50. The sequence continues at coordinate 1,489,929 of NZ_AP024343.1, forward strand.
TTGCTCGCGATAGCGGTCTGTCAGCCAACGTTGATGTTGCTGATCCACCGTTATCGCGAGCAAGCTCGCTCCCACAGTTTTTTTGTGCGCAGGGAAAAACTGACAGGCACAAAAAAGCCCCGCTTTTGAGGGCGGGGCCTTTTACTAAAGCAAGTGCAAGTTAGATAACTTGAACTTCTTCAGCTTGCATGCCTTTCTGACCGCGGGTAGCGATGAAAGAAACCTGTTGGCCTTCTTTCAGGCTTTTGAAGCCGTCGGATTGGATAGCTTTGAAGTGAACGAACAGGTCGTCACCGGATTGTGGGGTGATGAAGCCGAAGCCTTTTTCATCGTTGAACCACTTAACGGTACCGGTTTGGCGATTAGACATGGTGTAACTCCTTGAACAAAGATAACTGCGACTCAGGAAGAACCCTGGCCGAGACTGAGTGCAAAGAGCAGGAAAAATTCTTGTAGATGGTTGGATCGAAATTCAACATATCGTGTAGAGATTCTCAGTGACACAAGCAACACAGTGGCGCCACCTTAACCCTTTTTCCAGAATGTGCCAATGGTCTTTGCGAAGGTTTCTCTTATTTGGTGACTGACGGCGCGGGCGATGGCCGGCAGGACCCGGAAATCAAGGTGGATCGGCGAGATTTGCGTGCCACGCTTTGAACCCGGCCCCGTGCCCCGGTAAGATGCCGGACGTATTTTTTCCACCTCGCTATTTCAGGAAACCGCCATGAGCATCAAATCGGACAAGTGGATTCGCCGCATGGCGCAAGAGCACGGCATGATCGAGCCCTTCGTCGAGCGCCAGATGCGTGGCGAAGGCGCCGACCGGCTGATCTCCTTCGGTGTCTCCAGCTACGGCTACGACGTGCGCTGCGCCGACGAATTCAAGGTGTTCACCAACATCAATTCGGCCACCGTCGACCCGAAGAACTTCGACGAGAAGAGCTTCGTCGACGTCAAGAGCGACGTTTGCATCATCCCGCCGAACTCCTTCGCCCTGGCCCGCACCGTCGAATACTTCCGCATTCCGCGCAACGTGCTGACCATCTGCCTGGGCAAGAGCACCTACGCCCGTTGCGGGATCATCGTCAACGTCACACCGCTGGAACCCGAGTGGGAAGGCCACGTGACCCTGGAATTCTCCAACACCACGACCCTGCCGGCGAAAATCTACGCCAATGAGGGTGTGGCGCAGATGCTGTTCCTTGAATCCGATGAAGAATGCGAAGTCTCCTACAAGGATCGTGGCGGTAAATACCAGGGCCAGCGCGGCGTGACGCTGCCGCGTACCTGAATCTGACGAGCTGTTTGGAATTCCTGAGCGGGCAGACACTCTATTGCGTGTACTGCCCGTTTTTTGCGTCAGCGCAGCGGGCCTTCGCTCAGGAGTTGCTCTATGAAGATCGATCCGCGAATCAGTGCCGAACTGGCAAGGCTTGAGCCCAATCAGATCGGCGTCATGGCCTGGTCATTGCTGGCCCATCCTGCCGAGGCGGCAGGCGGCATCCCCGGCCAGCCCGATCCCGATACGCCCAACGAACAGCCTACCGAACCCGGCGAACCCACCCTGCCGGACGAGCCGCCTCCTGCGCCTGTTGCCTGATGAGGCGATGGCCCGCCAGCGGTAGCGCAGAGCGCTTCAGTTGACGGGCCATATTTCGTTATCGCCGATGACAAAAATCCTGCAGTCGCTGTCTTGCTCGACTCGATAACCGCCCGTGAACGCGCCAAAGGCCGGCAGCAGGCTGATCTCGCTGCCCAGCCGGAAGCAAGCCAGGCGCAGGCGTTGCCGGCCCTTGCCGCTCAGGTGGTAGACCGGGTGCACGTGGCCGGCCAGCACATGGCGGCTGGGATGGGGGGTAGGCTCGTGTTGCACGGCGAAAGGGCCCAGTAGCAACGGCTCCGGTACGACGCGAATGTTCAGCGCTGGAGGTGGGTCGCCGGCGCGTTTGTCGTGGTTGCCACGAATCAGCGTCATGGCCAGGTGCGGATGTCGCTCACGCCAATCGGAAAGTGCCTTCAAGGTGCCGGGCGCGTGAGAACCGGGGCCGTGGAGAAAATCTCCGAGAAAGATCAACTGTCGACACGCCAGGCTGGCGAGTAATGCATCCAGCACCGCGATGTTGCTGGCGGTGGTGCCGTGGGGCACCGGTTGCCCGAGGCGGCGATAAGCGGCGGCCTTGCCGAAATGAACGTCGGCCACCATCAAGGTTTCCTGGGCGGGCCAATACAAGGCTTTTTCCGCAAGCAACCAGAGTGCTTCGCCGGCCAGGCTGACGGGATACGGCGCTGGCATCAGGCGTCACCCCGATCGGCAGTCTTTTCCAGCTCACTGACCATCCGCCGGATGCGGTCGGCGAGTTTTTCCGAGCTCATGCTTTCCCGGAACCGCTCCACCAGCAGCGGGAACCCGAGTGGGGTGGGGCGTTTGATCATGTGCAGGTCCAGCTTCAGGGTATTGAGGCGTTGCAAGGTCTGCTCCAGTCGACGGATATCCAATTCGTCACGCAAGACTTCCTCCCCGGCCTGGGCCAGCAACAGATTGTCGGCGTCGTATTGTTTGAACACCTGGAAGAACAATCCGCTGGAGGCCTGGACTTGCCGGGTGCTTTTCGGCGCACCGGGGTAGCCGGCGAACACCAGCCCGGCGATTCGGGCGATTTCACGAAAGCGCCGCAGGGCCAGTTCCCCGGCATTCAGGCTCGCCAGCACGTCGGCCAGCAGGTGATCGACGCTCAGCAGGCTCGGGGTCAGGCAGTGCGACCAATCCACTGCCGTGGCGCTGAGCAGTTCCAGGCCGTAGTCATTGACCGCGATGGAAAACGTCAGCGGCTGTTGCCGACTGACGCGCCAGGCCAGCAGGCTGGCCAGGCCCAGATGCACCTGGCGCCCGGCAAACGGGTACAGGAACAGATGCCAGCCTTCCCGGGACTTGAGGGCTTCGGCCAGCAAGGTGTGCTGCGTGGGCAAACCGGACCAGCGTTGCTGGGTCAACAGCAGGGGCTGCACGGCTTGCATCTCCGGGCCTTCGAAGCGGCCCGCGGCGGCTTCGCTCAAACGGGCCACGACGGCGGCCGCCAGTTCGCTGGAAAGCGGCATGCGCCCGCCGTTCCAGCGTGGCACAGCGGCCTTCTTGGCCTGGCTGCGTCGCACATAGGCGGTCATGTCTTCGACCCGGACCAATTCCAGCAGTCGTCCGGCGAACAGGAAACCGTCGCCGGGTCGCAGGCGGGCGATGAAGCCTTCCTCGACGCTGCCCAGGGTCTTGCCACCGCCGCCCTTGCTCCAGAACTTCAATTGCAGGCTGGCATCGCTGACGATGGTACCGATGCTCATGCGGTGACGCCGGGCCAGGCGGGCGTCGGGGACGCGCCAGACTCCGTGTTCGTCCGGTTCGACCCGTCGGTAATCGGGGTAGGCGGTCAATGACAGGCCGCCGTGGCGTACAAAGGCCAGGGCCCAGGCCCATTCGGCCGGGTTAAGGTCGCGGTAGGCCCAGGCACCCCGCACCTCCTCGAACAAATCGTCGGGAACGAAGCCGCCGCCCAGGGCCATGCTCACCAGGTGCTGCACCAGGACATCCAGCGGCTTGTGCGGCGATTCGCGAGGTTCGATGCGCCGCTGGGCCACGGCGTCTTGCGCGGCGGCGGCCTCGATCAACTCCAGGCTATGGGTCGGCACCAGCGTCACCCGTGAGGTCCGCCCGGGTGCGTGGCCAGAGCGCCCGGCCCGTTGCATCAGCCGCGCCACCCCTTTGGCCGAGCCGATCTGCAGCACCCGTTCCACCGGCAGGAAGTCCACCCCCAGGTCCAGGCTGGAGGTGCAGACCACCGCTTTGAGCTGGCCATCCTTCAAGGCCTGCTCCACCCAATCCCGGGTGTCACGCGACAGCGAGCTATGGTGCAGGGCGATCAGCCCGGCCCAGTCGGGTCTCGCCTCAAGAAGCGCCTGATACCAGATTTCCGACTGTGCCCGGGTGTTGGTGAAGACCAGGCAACTGCGGCTGGCGTCGATTTCAGCAACGACCTGGGGCAGCATCTTCAGGCCGATGTGCCCAGCCCACGGGAAACGCTCGAGGGCCGGGGGCAGCAGCGTGTCGACCTGCAGCGCCTTGCTGTTGGCCCCCTGCACACTGATCCCGTTGCCTTGCGGGAGCAACACCTGCTCGGCATGGGCTTGGTTACCGAGGGTTGCGGACACGCCCCAGACAATGAGTCCGGGGTGCCAGTGCCGCAAGCGCGCCAGGGCCAGTTGTAACTGCACGCCACGTTTGTTGCCGAGCAATTCGTGCCATTCATCCACGACCACCATGCGCAGGGTCGAAACGGCAGCTTGCGCATCGGCCCGGGCGAGCATCAGGGTCAGGCTTTCGGGCGTGGTGATCAGTGTGGTGGGCAGGCGACGGCCCTGGCGGGCGCGCTCGCTGGCACTGGTGTCGCCCGTGCGCAGACCGACACTCCAGGGCACTTGCAGGTCTGCCAGGGGCGCTTCGAGGGCTTTGCCAGTGTCGGCCGCCAATGCGCGCATCGGCGTGATCCACAGGACGGTCAGCGGTTCGGCCGGCGGCTTGCGTTTGCGCGGTTTGTCCGGCGGCGGTGCCGAGCGGGCGAAACGGTTGAGGGCGGCAAACCACACGGCATAGGTCTTGCCGGCACCGGTGCTGGCGTGCAACAGCCCGGACTCCCCCCGCTTGACCGCGGCCCATACCTGCTTCTGAAAAGCGAATGGCTTCCAGCCGCGGGCGCCGAACCACTGGTTTGCGAAATTGTTGGATGTCGCCATGCCTGCCGCGTGCGCCCTGGAAGTCCTTCTTCAGTGACCACGGCGGGATACGAAAGGTTTTATGCCCAAGGGGATCGTCTGGCCGGAAGGCTCTTGTGGCGAGGGAGCTTGCTCCCGCTGGGCTGCGAAGCGGCCCCTGGTTCTGACTGACACACCGCAGGGGCCGCTTCGCGCCCCAGCGGGAGCAAGCTCCCTCGCCACGGGGCTTGCCAGGGAGTTTATTTCAAGTTGCCACTGAGGAACTGCTTGAGCCGTTCGCTCTTGGGGTTGCCCAGTACGTCTTCCGGCGCGCCTTCTTCTTCCACCAGGCCCTGGTGCAGGAACAGCACCTGGTTCGAGACTTTACGGGCGAAGCTCATTTCGTGGGTCACCATGATCATGGTCCGGCCCTCTTCGGCCAGGCCCTGGATCACCTTCAGCACTTCGCCCACCAACTCCGGGTCCAGGGCCGAAGTGGGTTCGTCGAACAGCATCACCTCCGGCTCCATCGCCAGCGCACGGGCAATGGCCACGCGCTGTTGCTGGCCGCCGGAGAGAAATGCCGGGTACTGCTCGGCAACCCGTGCGGGCAGGCCGACCTTGTCGAGATAACGACGCGCACGGTCGTCGGCTTCCTGCTTGCTCACCCCCAACACCCGGCGCGGCGCCATGGTGATGTTTTCCAGCACGGTCATGTGGCTCCACAGGTTGAAATGCTGGAACACCATGGCCAGGCGCGTGCGGATGCGTTGCAGTTCGTCGGCGTCGGCCACGTGCATGCCGTGGCGGTCCTTGATCATCTGGACCGGCTGGCCGTCCAGGGTCATGGCGCCGTCATTGGGTTGTTCCAGGAAGTTGATACAGCGCAGAAAGGTACTTTTGCCCGAGCCGCTGGCGCCGATCAGGCTGATGACGTCGCCGGTCTTGGCCTTGAGCGAAACGCCCTTGAGTACTTCATGTTCGCCATAGCTTTTATGCAGGCCTTCGATGGTCAGTTTGTACATGGAGCATGCATCCTCAAGGCGAAAGTAGGTAGCCGCTGCGGTAGGCTTCGGTGCCGGCGACATGGGCGATCACCATGCCGGCGGTGGCCATGCGGCGCAGCGAACGGGCGTACAGCAGCCCGGCGTTACGGCAATGAACGGGGGTGACGGTGTCGTTGACCGGGTCGATGACTTCCGCGATCAGTTGCCCCGCCTCCAGGTATTCGCCGGGCAGGGCGCTGTACACCAGCAACCCGCCCACGGGCGTCGCCACCGGCTCGACCGCGGCCAGCGGCGTGGCCGGGTAGGGCAGTTCGGGCATGGGCATCGGTTCGCCGTCGATGGCGCCGAAGCGGATCAGGTATTCGATCAAGGCCTGGCAGTCGAGGCTCGCCAGGCCATGGTTGACGTCACCCTGGCCACGCAACTCCACGGTCACGGAAAAGCTGCCCAGGGGAATCTCGAAGCGTTCGCCGAAGCGTTCCTTGAGTTGCCACCAGAGCAGGGTGAAGCATTCGTCGAACGACTGGCCGCCCGAATCGGTCGCCAGCAGGCTGGCTTCGGCACCGATGTAGCGGGCCAGCGGCTCGACCTGCGGCCAGGCTTCGGGCGTGGTGTAGAGGTGGGCCACGGCTTCGAAGTCGCAATGCAGGTCCAGCACCATGTCAGCGTCGCAGGCCAGCCGTTGCAGGGCCAGGCGCAGGGATTGCAATTGCGTGCCAGGGGTCTGCCGGGCGAGGGCATCGCGCAGGCTGGTGCGGATCAGCATCAGGTTGTGCTGCGGATCGTCGGTGAGCAGCTCTTCGATTTCATTGCCGATTTCTTCGCTCAGGTCGACGAAGCGGCGGTTGAAGTTCTGCCCGCTTTCGGTTTCGTAGCGCCCCAGGGGCACGTCCATCAGCACTTGTTCGAGGCCGATGGGGTTGGCGACCGGCACCAGCACGATCTCGTGGCGCAGGTGGCCCGACGCCTCGAGCTCGGCCAGGCGTTGCTTGAGGTGCCAGGCGACCAGCATGCCCGGCAGTTCATCGGCGTGCAGGGACGACTGGATATAGATTTTGCCGACGGCTTTTTCCGGGCCGAAGTGGAAGCTGTGGATCTTGCGTGCGGTCCCCGGTACCGGGGCCAGCAGGTCATGGATCTGGTGGCGCATGTGCGTGTGTGTCCTGGAACAAAAGCCCTAGTGGGTCGGCCCGAGGAAGGCCAGCCAGCGGCGTTCGGCGAGGCGGAAGAGGCCCACCAGCGCAAAGGTGACGGTCAGGTAGATCAACGCGGCGATCCCGAACGACTGGAACGTCAGGAACGTGGCCGAGTTGGCATCCCGGGCGACTTTCAGCACGTCTGGAACGGTAGCGGTGAATGCCACGGTCGTCGAGTGCAGCATCAAGATGACTTCGTTGCTGTAGTACGGCAGCGAGCGACGCAGCGCCGACGGCATGATCACGTAGGCGTACAGTTTCCAGCCAGTCAGGCCGTAGGCCTTGGCCGCTTCCACTTCGCCATGGTTCATGCTGCGAATCGCCCCGGCGAAAATTTCCGTGGTGTAGGCGCAGGTGTTCAAGGCGAAGGCCAGGATCGTGCAGTTCATCGCGTCGCGAAAGAAACTGTCGAGCATGGGCTGGGCGCGCACCGCCGCGATGCTGTAGATGCCGGTATAGCAGATCAGCAACTGGATGTAGAGCGGCGTGCCCCGGAACAGGTAGGTGTAGAACTGCACGGGCCAGCGTACGTAGAACTTGGGCGAAACCCGGGCGATGGACAGCGGGATCGACACCACGAAGCCGATCAGCAGCGAGGCGCTGAGCAGCCACAGGGTCATGGCCAGGCCGGTGATGTTGACGCCGTCGCTGTACAGGAACGGCCGCCAGTATTCTTGCAGGAGTTCGATCATCGCACCGCCTCCCGGGCTCCGGCGGCGTAGCGGCGTTCAAGCCAGCGCAGGATGAAATTGGACGCGCTGGTGATCAGCAGATAGATCAATGCCGCCAGCACCAGGAAGTAGAACAGCTGGTAGGTGCTCTTGCCCGCATCCTGGGCCGCCTTGACCAGGTCGGCCAGGCCGATGATCGACACCAGCGCGGTGGCCTTGAGCATCACCATCCAGTTGTTGCCGATACCCGGCAGGGCAAAGCGCATCATTTGCGGGAACACCACGAAGCGAAAGCGTTGGCCACGCTTGAGGCCATAGGCCGTGGCGGCTTCGACCTGGCCCCGGGGGACCGCGAGGATCGCGCCGCGAAAGGTTTCGGTGAAGTACGCGCCATAGATGAAGCCCAGGGTGATCACCCCGGCGCCGAATGGGTCGATCTCGATGTATTCCCATTCCATGAAGTCGGTGAACGAGGTCAACCAGGTTTGCAGGCTGTAGAAGATCAGCAGCATCAGCACCAGGTCTGGCACGCCGCGGATCAGCGTGGTGTAGAGCTGGGCAGGGATTCGCAGCAGTTTGACGCGGGACAGCTTGGCACTGGCGCCCAGCAGGCCGAGCAAGACGCTCAACAACAAGGACAGGGCCGACAGCTTGATGGTCATCCAGGTGCCTTGCATCAGCAGCGGGCCGAAGCCCTGCAGGCTGAAGGCGGAGAGCCCCAGATTTTGTAGGAGTTGTTCGAACATGAAAGAGGCCTTTGGCAGGAAAAAAGCGCCCATCCGAGACCGGATGGGCGCCGCGCATTATTTGCCGCTGTACAGATTCAGATCGCCAAAGTGTTTTTTCTGGATTTCGGCGTACTTGCCGTCGTCGTGTAACGCTTTGATACCTTTATCCAAAAGGGCCTTCAGCTCACTGTTACCTTTCTTGATACCGATGGCGGTCTTGGCGGGCAGCAGTTCGCTGTCCACCGGCTTGCTGACTTCATAGCCTTCGCCTTTTGGCGACTTCAGGAAACCCAGCTCAGCCTGGAGCATGTCCTGGATCGCTGCGTCGAGGCGGCCGGAGGTCAGGTCAGCATAAACCTGGTCCTGGTTCTGATAGGCCTGGGTCTTGACGCCGGCCTTGTCCAGCACGGCCTTGGCGTAAGCTTCCTGGATGGTGCCTTGCTCGTAGCCGATGGTCTTGCCTTTGAGCGAGGCAACGTCTTCGCTCAGGCCCGAGCCCTTCTTGAAGACATAGGCCGTTGGGCCGGAAAACAGCTCGCTGGAGAAGTCGATGACTTTTTCCCGGGCCGGGGTCACGGTCATGGAGGAGATCACGCCGTCGAATTTATTGGCCTTCAGGCCCGGGATCATGCCGTCGAAATCGCTTTCGACCCATTTGCATTTGACCTTCAGCTCCGCACAGATCGCATTGCCCAGGTCGATGTCGAAACCGACCAGGCTGCCGTCGGCGGCCTTGGACTCGAACGGGGCGTAGGAAGGGTCGACACCAAAACGCAGTTCCTTGTATTCCTTGGCTGTGGCGACGCCAGCGGCCATGCACAACGCCAGTGCAGAAAGGGTCAGCAGTGCTTTTTTCATTATTGAGTCCCTAAAACCAATTTGAGCGCTTGTGGCGCATAAGATTGTTACCGGTGAAGGTCTGAACGGTATGACGGCATAAAGGTAGCAATTTCCGAACCATAGTGCCGAACAAGTGTTTTAAAAGCATATGCGGCAGATGGTGGAACGCGGTGGTGCGCGGGGAAGATCGTACAACAAAAAGGTGCCCCAGGATGGGGCGGGCATGATAGGTCTTTGTGGGAGCAAGGCTTGCCCGCGATCAAAGGTGATGCGGTCTACCGGAAAACGAGGCGCCTGCTTCGCGAGCAAGCTTTGCTCCCACAGAGTGTTCGCCACCGAGGTGCTACTTCAACATATCCTGCAGCGTCGCCAACGTGTCGGCTTCATCGACGCCCTTGTCCTGGCGCCAGCGCAGCATCCGAGGAAACCGTACGGCGATCCCACTCTTGTGGCGCTTGGACAAGGCGATGCCTTCGAAGCCCAGTTCGAACACCAGGGTGGGGGTGACGCTGCTCACCGGGCCGAACTTCTCAACGGTGGTCTTGCGCACGATGCTGTCGACCTGGCGCATTTCTGCATCGGTCAGCCCTGAATAGGCCTTGGCGAATGGCACCAGGGTGCGCTCGCGAGTGTCTGGCGGGTTGTCCCACACGGCGAAGGTGTAGTCGCTGTAGAGGCTGGCGCGTCGGCCGTGGCCGCGCTGGGCGTAGATCAGCACCGCGTCGACGCTGAACGGGTCGATCTTCCATTTCCACCACACGCCCATGTCCTTGGTGCGACCGACGCCGTACAGCGCGTCGCGGGCCTTGAGCATCATGCCCTCGACACCGAGGCTGCGAGAGGCTTCGCGCTGCCGGGCGAGGTCGAGCCAGTCCTGCCCGGTTATGATCGGCGAGGGCAATAGCACCGGGCTGTGGATACGGCCGATCAGTGCTTCCAATTGTTCGCGGCGCTCGGCCTGGGGGCGGCTGCGCCAATCCTCGCCCTGCCATTCCAACAGGTCGTAGGCCATTACCACCACGGGGGCGTCGTCGAGGATTTTCTTGCCCAGGGTCTTGCGACCGATGCGCTGCTGCAACAGGGCGAAGGGTTGCACCGCCGGCTGCAACGGTGCGTCCGGGTCGAAGGCGTCCTCGGTGACCGACTGGGGGGCTTTCCAGACCACAATTTCACCGTCGATCACCGTGCCGTCAGGCAACGCCTGGGCCAGTGAGTGCAATTCCGGAAATCGTTCAGTGACCAAGTCCTCGCCTCGCGACCAGACCCACAAATGGCCGTTGCGCTTGATCACCTGGGACCGGATGCCGTCCCATTTCCATTCCACCTGCCAGTCGCTGGCCGGCCCCAGCAGCACGTCGAATTGCTCCACTGGCGCAGACAACGCATGGGCCAGGAAAAACGGATAAGGCTGGCCGCCGCGCTGGGCATGTTCATCGTCGGACTCGGCCGCGATCAGCTTGAGGTAGCTGGCGGCCGTGGGACGATGGGACAGGTCGGTGTAGCCCACCAGACGTTGGGCCACCCGTTTGCTGTCCAGCCCGGCCATGGTCGCCAGGGCCCGGGTCACCAGGAGTTTGGATACGCCCACCCGGAAACTGCCGGTGATGAGTTTGATGCAAAGCATCAGGCTCGGCCGGTCGAGCTGCGCCCACAGCGCCGGAAGCCGTTCAGCCAGGACGTCGGGCGACTCACCGCGCAACGGCAGCAGTTTCTCTTCGATCCACAGCGCCAGGCCTTCATCGGAGCTGTGGGGCGATTCGGGTAATACCAGCGAAATGGTTTCGGCCAGGTCGCCCACCGCCTGATAACTTTCTTCGAACAGCCAGAGCGACAACCCGGATACCCGGACCGCCAACTCCCGCAGGATTTTTACCGGCACCAGTTGCCGTGGACGCCCACCGGAAAGGAAATACACGGCCCACGCCGCATCCTTGGGCGGGGCTTTGCTGAAATAGTCCTGCATGGCGGTGAGCTTGGCATTGCTGGAGGTGGTGGCGTCCAGTTCGGCGTACAACTCGGCGAAGGCTTTCATGGCGCCTCCTCACCGCTGTGGGTGGCCGTAGCGAGGTCTTCTTCGTCGTCGCCGTATTCGGTGGTGAACCCTTGGGCATCGAGGCCTTGCTCGCACAAGTGGCGCACCAGTACGGCGACTGACCCGTGGGTGACCATCACCCGTTCGGCGCCGGTCTGTTCGATGGCCCAGAGCAGGCCAGGCCAGTCGGCGTGGTCGGACAGCACGAAACCCCGGTCCACGCCGCGCCGCCGACGTGTACCGCGCAGGCGCATCCAGCCGCTGGCGAAGGCGTCGCTGTAGTCGCCGAAGCGGCGCATCCAGCTGCTGCCTCCGGCAGAGGGCGGGGCGATGACCAGCGCCTGGCCCATGATCGGGTCGTTCTTCTGGATATCGCCGACATAGATCGTTGGCGGGAGATGAACCCCGGCCTCGCGGTAGACCCGGTTCAGCGGTTCCACCGCGCCATGGGCCAGGATCGGGCCGAGGCTTTCATCGATGCCGTGGAGAATGCGCTGGGCCTTGCCGAAGGAATAGCAGAACAACACGCTGGCCCGGCCGACGGCGATGTTCCCGCGCCACCACTGGTTGATCTCGTCGAAAATCTGCACCTGGGGTTGCCAGCGGTAGATCGGCAGGCCGAAGGTGGATTCCGTGATGAAGGTATGGCATTTCACCGGTTCGAACGGGGTGCAGGTGCCGTCAGGCTCGACTTTGTAATCCCCCGACGCCACCCAGACCTCGCCTTGGTATTCCAGCCGTACCTGGGCTGAGCCCAGCACATGGCCGGCGGGGTGAAAGCTCAAGGTTACGCCATGGTGCGACAGGCGTTCGCCGTAGGGCAGGGTTTGCAGGTTGATGTCCTGGCCCAGGCGTGACCGCAGGATGCCTTCGCCGGGTGCCGCTGCCAGGTAGTGTTGGTTGCCGCTGCGGGCATGGTCGCCGTGGGCGTGGGTGATGACCGAGCGTTCCACCGCCCGCCACGGGTCGATGTAGAAATCCCCGGGCGGGCAGTACAAGCCTTCGGGGCGGGCAATGACAAGATCCATGCAATCACCGGAGCGATGGGCTTGTCAGGTAGAGGCGCGGGTGAGGGGGGAAGTTCTATCGGATTTAGTGGGGGGTGGACTGAACCCGTGGCGAGGGAGCTTGCTCCCGCTCGGCTGCGCAGCAGTCGTAAACCGGCTGATGCGGTCTGGCTGTAGACATGCAGGGGGCTGCTTCGCAGCCCAGCGGGAGCAAGCTCCCTCGCCACAAATACTATCTCCAGTCCCGGGCTGCAGTTACTTGCCAGGCACCAACGTCAACCGCGTCTTGCCGTACGCCCGATCGAAGTTTTGCGATTGCAACGGCAGGCTCTGGTACTGCCCCTTGATCCACGGATCGATGCCATTGGCATAGTGCGGGCTGACCGGGTTGCCGGACTGGCCGGCGCCGTCCTGGATCATTAACGGTTCGGGCTGGCCGAAGTCAACGATAAAGCGCATGGCCGGCGCCAGGGTGGTGGTGAAATCCTGGCCCCAGGCGAACGCTGCCGTGTTGAGCGTGGTGGTGTCGCCACCGGCCGGCAGCGGGCCACGTACGACCTGGCCATTGCTGTTCTTCCAGGCGTAGCGGTGCAATTGGCCCCATTGCCAGGCCTTGTGGTCACCGCCCAACTGGCTGTCACCGGCGTTGATGGTAGCGGCCAGGCTGCGGGCGAGGATAACGGCCTTGTCTTCTTTCTGAGGGGTGCGCACATCGTCCCAGAACGGGCTGTCTTCACGCCCCAGCAGATGATCGGCCTGGGCCGAGTAGGACAATTGGCCGTTGGCGACCAGCGCCTGCCACGCCGGGCTGCTGTCCGGGCCCAGCTCGTCGAGGAAAATCTGCTTCATGCTTTCCTGCAGGAACAGTTCATAGATCGCCGCGTCGGCGGAGGTCGGGCTGAGCCGGCCATCGAATGCCATCAAGCGGGTATAGGCCTCGCGAGCCTTGGCCCGGTCAGCCACCGGCAGGGCCTCGATGGCCTGTTTGAGCGGCTGGGTCATGCCCGGCGCTTCGAAGACTTGCTTGAGCTTGGCCGCGAACGTCGTGCTCTGGTCGTATTGCATGGCGGTCAGGCTGCGGGTGTCGTGCTTGCCTGCGCCGGCCAGTTCGGCCATGCGTTCGCCACGCTCCGGCGAAGCCCAGGAATTGGACAGTTGCATGCCGTAGCCATGGGGAATGACCCGTTGGTTGGCCGTGCCGAGCCAGCCTTGGGCCGGGTCTTGATCGTAGGGGTGCAACATCGGGTCGGCGTAACCGTCCCAATCGTAGCGACCTTCCCAGCCCGGCGACGGCAACAGACCCTCGCCTTCACGGCGGTTCGGGTAGCGACCGGTGACTTGCCAGCCGATATGGCTGGCGTCGGCAAAGACCAGGTTCACGGCCATGGCGCGGATTTCCCGGCTGGCGTCGGACGCTTTCTCGACGTTTTGCGCCCGGGACAGGTCGAAGAAGGCGTCCAGGGTCTTGTCGTCGCTGAAGCTCGGTGTCTGCAAGGCCAGGCCAAAGCCGTTGGCCATGGCGGTGCCTTGGGCGCTGTTGAGCAACGGGCCGTGGCGGGTTTCGAACACCGCTTCACGAATCGGCCGCTGGCCTTTGATGAAGTAGGTTTCGTTGCGCACGATCGCCGGTTGCCATTTGCCGTTGACCTCGTAGGACAGACCATTGCCCTGGCGGCGGATTTTTTCCAGGAACAGGTCCTGGTTGTCCCCCAGTACGCTGGTCATGCTCCAGGCCACTTTGCCGTTGAACCCGGCCAGGATCATCGGGATGCCCGCCACGGAAACCCCGGCCGCCTGGTACTTGGGCGCACGGATCTGTACCGGGCTCCACAGCCCAGGCATGCCCAGCGGCCCGTGGCTGTCGCTGGCCAGCAGGCTCTTGCCGCTGCGGCTGCGTTGTGGCGCGATGGCCCAGTTGCTTGAAGACGCAGCACCCAACAGGTTCAGGCCGGCCAATTGGTGGGTGGCCTTGCTGATTTCGTTCAGGCCCGGGATCTGGCCATTGAGGCGCAGGCCCTGGAGCTTGTCGGCCTCGGCCACGGGCAGTTGCTCGTCCGGATAGGACGGGCTCAGCCAGGCGAGTTTGTCGTTGGTGACGGTCTGGGCCAGCACCAGGTTGGCGATTTCTTCCGGCAGGTTGGCTGACTGGCTGAAGTTCAGCAGACAGAACATCAGCGCCGAATCTTCCGGTTTCCAGTATTCAGGTTTGTAACCGGTGGCGGCCAGGTCCGACGGCAACTTGTCGCGGTAGCGGAACAGGTAGGCGTTGACGCCACGGGCATAGACTTCGAAGAAGCGCTTGAGCCGCGGCGAAGACGCCTTGTACAGCTCGTCGGCGTTTTTCTTCAGGTTGACGGCGCGCATGTAGCGGTCGACCTCCAGCCGTTCGGCGCCGGACATCTCTGCCAACCGTCCTTGGGCGAGCAGGCGCAGGGTCACCATCTGGGTGATACGGTCGCTGGCGTGGACGTAGCCAAGGGTGAACAAGGCGTCATGGAAGCTGTTGCTTTCGATCAGCGGCATGCCCGTGGCGTTGCGGCGGACCGAGACGTTCTGCGCCAGCCCCTTGAGCGGCTGCACACCGGACGTGGGCGGGACCGTGTCCTGGGCATTCCAGGTCTGGCATCCGCTCAAACCGAGCACACTGGCCACCGCGGCGGCAACACCGAGCCGGGGGATGAAGGAAATAGAGGCTGGCGAGGCCATGGCAAAGCTCCTGCGGGAGGGGGGTGGCACCAATAAAGGCGCTACGTTAGTGAGCAGGCGGGGGGCGCGCAAGCGGGGGCGAGGGTTATTTGTTGATTTGGCGATGAAAGCCCGGGACCGGGTCATCGCTTTTGCTCGAAGGCTTGCCTGTTGGAAGGGGTGATGCTCAAGTGTGGAACATACAAAGACCAAGCAAGAGAAACCGGCATGGATCTACAGAACGACGTGGCGCTGATCCTCATCGATCAACAAAAAGGCATCCTTCACCCCAGGCTCGGCCCTCGCAACAATCCCGAGGCAGAGCTGCGCATGCTGGAACTGCTGGCTTTCTGGCGACACACGGCGCGCCCGGTGATTCACGTCCACCACCTGTCCCGCTCGCCGGACTCGGTGTTCTGGCCGGGGCAGTCGGGGGTGGAGGTCCAGCCACGGTTCGAGCCGAAGGCAGGGGAATGGTTGGTGCAAAAGCAGGTGCCGGATGCGTTCAGTGGCACCCATCTGGAGCAAGACCTGCGTAAAGCCGGAATCAGGCAACTGGTGATCGTCGGTGTGGCGACGCACAACTCGGTGGAGTCCACGGCGCGTACCGCCGGCAATCTGGGATTCGATACCTGGGTGGCCGAGGACGCCTGCTTCACCTTCGACAAGAACGATTACTTCGGCAACGCCCGTTCGGCAGCCGAAGTGCATGCCATGTCCCTGGGCAACTTGCACGGTGAGTATGCGACGGTGGTCGGTGTGAAGCGGATTCTGCAGGCGGGCTGATAGATAGGTGCTGACAGCGCCGGCCTCATCGCGAGCAAGCTCGCTCCCACACGGGTTCTGCGCAATTTCCCTGTGGGAGCGAGCTTGCTCGCGATGACGGTCTAACAGGCGAAAAGCTTTTTCGCCCAGCCCCTCAAGCCCCGTGGCACTTCTTGAATTTCTTGCCATTGCCACATGGGCAAGGGTCGTTGCGACCGACATCCTTCAGGGCGTTGCGCACCGGTTCCTGGTGGGCGTGGCCGCAGTTCGGGCCGTGGACGTGGCCGTGGTCATGGTCGTGATGATGGTCGTGATGATGGTCGTGATGATGGTCGTGATCGTGGTTGCAATCAGGGCCGTGGACGTGGGGTTGCTGGGTCATCGGGGTTACTCCGCAATTAAATCGGCGGCGATTATCACGCCATTGCGCTCAAGGTGCACGTAGTGGGCGATGAATAATCCGGTTTCCAGCTCACCTTCCAGGCGATAGGGGATCTGTTCCCGGGGTTTCTCCAGCAGCTTCACCACTTCCCGCACCTGTGGCCACAGATTGGTGCGCACCGGCACCTTGAAGTAGGCGCTGTGCTTGGGGCGCACGGTGAACCAGTGCTCGTGCTCGCCTTCGGTCAGCAACAGGTCGCCCAGGTGGATGCGGTAGGTCAGGCCGCGAACGGTGAGGTCGCTGTCGCCGGGGTTGTCGACGCGAAAGTGCAGCGTGAACCTCTGCTCCACCAGCCGGGCCCGCACCACCTCGACTTTGACCAGATGCACCTGTGGTTCCGGGGCTTCTTCACCTCGCCAGGATGCACAGCCGCCGAACCCAACGAACAGCAGCAGGCAGGTGATGCGCAGCAAGAATGATGGAGGGGTCATGTCCGTGCCTCTGGTTTATCCCCAGTCTAGCCCTATGGGCCGATGGACGATTGTCGGACGTTTCCTAAAATCAGCGATTGAAGTAGCCGGCGCAGCACTTCTTGAATTTGTGCCCGCTGCCGCACGGACAGCTGTCGTTGCGTCCGGTCTTGACCGGCACGGTCGGGTCGATGAAGTACCAGCGCCCGTCGTTCTGCACGAACGAGGACTGTTCACGGTGGCTGTGCTCGCCCTGGCCGTCGTGCCAACGTGCCGTGAACGTGACGAAAGCGTGCTCCGGTTGACCGCCGAACACTTCGCTGCTTTCCACGTCCAGTCCCAACCAGGTGCTGTTGGCGCTCCACTCGCCGATGGACTGGCGGTCGAGGCCTTGCTGCTGGGCGGGCAGGGTAGTGGCGACCAGATAGTCCACCAGGCCCAGCACATAGGCGCTATAGCGCGAGCGCATCAAGGCTTCGGCGCAGGGCGCCGGATGACCGTCGTGGTAGTGGCCGCAGCAGGCCTCCAGTGAGTTGCCACTGCCGCAGGGGCAAATGGGCGAGTGCGAGCTTGTGTTCACGGTTACCACCAGTATTTTCCAAAGTTTTCCGGGTTGGCCCAAAAACGTGAGTTGAGCCAGTCGGGGACCTGTTTGTATTCAAGCAGATCGTAGGTGAACAGGGTCAGCACCTGATCTTCGCGCTGGAATCGCTCACTGGCTTGCAGGGCCAGGGAAAAAAAGTCCGTCTCTTGCCAGCCACAGGCGTTGAGGTCGGCCAGCACGGCGATGCGGCTGGCGTTGAGATTGCGGATGCCGCCCAACAGGTTCAGACCCTCGCGCTTGGGCAAATGCTCCAGGCAATCGAGCGCCAGGGCCAGGTCAAAACGTCGCGCCGCCACGTCCGCCGGCAGCGCGCCGGGGCCGGCGTGGACCACTTCGGTGTCGGGATGGGCCTGCTGGAATGCTTCGAGTGCGGGAAAGCCGCTGGCACCGATCAGCAGCAGTTTTTGCGGGGCGTAACGGTCAAGCACGGCCGCCAGGGCTTGCTGGGGGGTACGCGAAGAAATGGCAACGGTCATCGAAGTTCCTCAGTCAGAACCACCACGATAGCCTGCCCGGACAGCATGGCCTAGAGCGGTTTGTCTCTGAACGTGCGGAAACTTCGCAAACACGGGGCGAAAACCCGCGATTGCTCAGGCTGGCGCAGATACCAAGACGGGTCTTTACTCCCCTGAATCGGCGACAAGCCGATCCCTCAAGGAGAAAACCCGATGAGCATAGTTCGGACAGCGTTACCCCTGGTTCTGCTAACCAGTGTGTTGACTGGTTGCGCAGGTTTGCAGAAAACCGACTGGCCGACCTGTGCGGCCGTCGGCGGTGCGATCGGTGCGGGATTAGGCGCCATAGAAAGCACTTCCTGGGCTGGCGGCGGCGCGCTGTACGTTGGCGGCATGGCGGCAGCTTATTGCTGGGTGCACGGCGACGGCGACGAAGACGGCGATGGTGTGCCGGACAGCCGTGACAAGTGCCCGGGCACACCGAAGGGCGTGCAGGTCGATGCCGACGGTTGCCCGCCACCCGCCCCGGCGCCGGTGGTCGAAGAGCCGGTCGTGGTCAAGGAAGAAACCATCGTGATCCGCGACGTGCACTTCGAATTCAACAAAGCCACGCTGACTCCGGCCGACAAAGAGGTACTGAGCACGGTCGCCACCCGGCTGAAACAGGAAACGTCCACCGCGCAACTGCGGGTCACCGGCCACACCGACAGCGTCGGCAGCGATGCCTACAACCAGAAACTGTCGGAGAGACGGGCCAATTCGGTGGCGAAATACCTGGTTGAAAACGGCGTGCCGCAGGCCAGTTTTGTCTCGGTGTCCGGTGCCGGCGAGAGCCAGCCGGTGGCCGATAACAAGACCGCCGATGGCCGCGCGATGAACCGCCGTACGGAAATCAAGATAAACCGCTGAAACCCTTGTCATCCGCGGCTTGTTGAGTTGCGGATGCGGGTCTTTACTCCTGTGTGACCGGTATGGGCCGGTGACACAGGAGCCTTCACCATGAACGTTCTAATCAGGGCCGCCTTACCGGTACTGCTGGCAAGCAGTCTGTTGTCTGGCTGCGCCACTCACAGCGACGGCAGCGCACCCCTCAATCAACGCACCTGGCCAGTCTGTAGCCTGATCGGCGGCCTCGTCGGCGGCGGGTTGGGGGCCATTGAAAGCAGTGGTTGGGCCGCTGGCGGCGCTGCATTGGGGCTACTGGGTGGTGGCTTGATCTGCTACGCCCAGGATGGCGATGAAGACGACGACGGCGTGTTCGACCGCCGCGACCGTTGTCCCGATACTCCGGCCAATACCCCTGTCGAACATCACGGTTGCCCGCTGCCGCAATACCCGGCCAGTGCGCCACCGGTCGAACCGCAAGCACCGGCGAGCGAGGTCATCACCCTCAACGACGCGGGCAAGGTGCTGTTCGATTTCGACAAGTCCGACCTCACCGCAGACGCTCGAAGCCAGCTCGATGGGCTGATGGGCAAACTCAGCCATGCCAATGTCGCCAGCATCCGCGTGGTGGGCCACACCGACAGTGTCGGCACTGATGCCTATAACCAAGGGCTGTCCGAACGTCGGGCCAGCAGCGTCGTGGAGTATTTGCTGACCCAGGGGCTGGCCCCCGGCAAACTCACCAGCGAAGGCAAGGGTGAAAGCGAGCCGGTGGCCGACAATGAGACCGATGAAGGGCGGGCGCAGAACCGTCGGGTTGAATTGCATATCCAGCGCTGAGGCGCGGCCCAGGGCTGCCGGGTCGTCGGGAGGGCGATCCGGTGGGCCAGGGCCCGGGTTAGATTAAATTTACCGGACCCCCTGGCTTATCCTGCGCGCAAGCCGTTACTGTGCGGGCAAAGAATAATGCTCGATCAGGGGGGCGTATGAAGGTGTTTTGGGGGCTGGGGCGCTTGCTGACCCTGCTGTTCTGGCTGGTGGTGCTGGTCAATCTGGTGGTGCCGTTCGTCCATCCGCTGCATCTGCTGGTCAATGTCGCCGGCGGGTTTTTGCTGGTGCTGCATCTGCTGGAGCTGCTGGTGTTCCGGGCCAGTTTCCGTGGCCGCCCCGCGCCTGGCCGCGATCGCCTCAGAGTGCTGCTGTTCGGCATCTTCCACCTGCAAACCCTCCCGACCGCGCCAGAGGCTTCCCATGCGTAAATTGTGTCTGCTTGCCGCACTCGTATGCCCATGGGCTTCGGCCCAGGTGCTCCAGGTCGAAGGCCATTCGTTGATGCGCCTGCCCAACACCACCAGCACCCTGACCCTGGAACGACTGGACGTGGCCGATTACGGCACACTGCTGGTGCCTTCCAATGTCACTGAATTGACCATCGACCAGTTGCACCTGGGGCGTGAAGCGCGGATCGCCATCGTGCCGGCGCAGCAGGTACTGGAAATGAAAGTGGCCCAGGCTGAATTGGCCGAGGGCAGCCAGATCACTTCCCGCGGCGCACCGGGGACCTATACCAAGGCCGCGCGGCCGGGGCGTGATCTCAACCTGCGTTTCAAGGTGTTGAATGCTCCGTTGTTGTCGGTGGACGCCCGGGGCGGCACCGGTGCACCGGGTTTCGTCGGTCTTGACGGTGCCAATGGCCAGGCGCCGGGTTGCACCTGGGGTTCGGCCGGTCGCGGTGCCGACGGCAGTAACGGCAGCGATGGGCAACCGGGTGCGGCCGGTGCGCTGGTGCGCCTCGAAGTGCCTCGTGAGTATCCCGCCGAACAGATCAAAGTGACGGTGGACGGCGGTGCCGGTGGCGCGGCGGGACACGGCGGCAAACCCGGGGCGGGAGGCAAGGCCAAGGGGTGCCTGGTCTATACCGCCGATGGCGGTAAAAGCGGCCGTCCTGGCGCCGATGGCCAGCCAGGGCCTGCCGGAGCGGCGGGGGCGGTGACGGTGCAGCGGTTCTGACGAAAAATCTGATCTGAACCTGTGGGAGCGAGCTTGCTCGCGATGGCGTTGTGTCAGTCGATCAAGTATTGCCCGACGTGCCGCCATCGCGAGCAAGCTCGCTCCCACAGGGTTTTATGTGATTTTCAGAACATCGGCCGCGCCGCACCGATCGCCACCACCAGCAACCCGATCAACAGATTGATTCCCACCAACCGCCGGATCTTCCCCAGCACCGCCGCACCCGTCGGCCAGTCCTGTGCCGTCACGGCGTTACGCAATGCGGGCAGTTGCAAGCCCTGGATACGGATAAACAGCGCCGTCATCACCACGTACAACCCCATCATCACCTGCACATAACGCGGCGCGGTTTCGAAACCGGCGAAGCGCAGATGGATCAGGCCTACGCCGCTGATCGGCAAAAGTACGACCGCGACCCAGACCCAGACGAAAAAACGCTGAAACACTTCTACCCACAACGTGAGCCGGGCAGGGCCCTCAAGCGCCGTCATTGCGGCGGGGCGCAGGATCATCCAGGCGAAGAACATGCCGCCGACCCAGACCAGGGCCGCCAGTAAATGCAGGGTGTAGACAAGGGCAAAGGGTGTCATTGGGTTACTCCGTTCTGCGCAGGATTCATTAGCGGGGTATGATAGCCGCCGATCCGAACCACTGAAAATTTATCCAGCGTTTTTAGCGCCCGACCATTCATGATCAGCACCGAACTCAAAACCACGATCCAGGGCGCCTATTCGCGTTTTCTCGAAGCCAAGAGCCTCAAGCCGCGATATGGCCAGCGCCTGATGATTGCCGAAGTGGCAAAAGTCCTGGGTGACATCGACACCGACGACGAAGGCCGGCGCAGCGGCGAGCCTGCCGTCGTGGCGGTGGAGGCCGGCACCGGTACCGGCAAGACCGTGGCCTACAGCCTGGCGGCGATTCCCACCGCCAAGGCCGCCGGCAAGCGCCTGGTGATCGCCACGGCCACCATCGCCCTGCAGGAACAGATCGTCTACAAGGACCTGCCCGACCTGATGCGCAACAGTGGGCTGAACTTCACGTTCGCGCTGGCCAAGGGCCGCGGGCGCTACATGTGCCTGTCCAAGCTCGACATGTTGCTCCAGGAAGGCCACGCGCAGACAGCCACGGCCCAGTTGTTCGAAGAAGAAGGCTTCAAGATCGAGGTGGATGAAGCCAGCCAGAAGCTGTTCACCAGCATGATCGAGAAGCTGGCCGGCAATAAATGGGACGGCGACCGCGACAGCTGGTCCACGGCCCTGGAAGACGCCGACTGGTCCCGCCTGACGACCGACCATAGCCAGTGCACCAACCGCCATTGCCCGAACTTCGGCCAGTGCGCCTTCTACAAGGCTCGCGAAGGCATGGGCAAGGTCGACGTCATCGTCACCAACCACGACATGGTCCTGGCCGACCTGGCCCTGGGCGGGGGTGCGGTGCTGCCGGACCCGCGCGACACGATCTACGTGTTCGACGAAGGCCATCACCTGCCGGACAAGGCCATCGGCCATTTCGCCCATTACACCCGGCTGCGTTCCACCGCCGACTGGCTGGAAACCACCGCCAAGAACCTCACCAAGCTGCTGGCCCAGCATCCGTTGCCGGGTGACCTGGGCAAGTTCATCGAGCAGGTGCCGGAGCTGGCTCGGGAAATCAAGACGAACCAGCAGTTCATGTTCACTGCGTGTGAGCAAGTGGCCGATTTCAAGCCCGGCGAAGACGTCGAGGGCCGCGAGCGGCCACGCCATCGCTTCGTTGGCGGAGTGATTCCTGAACACATGCGCGAAATGGGCATCGAGCTCAAGAAAGGTTTCGCGCGCCTGACCGACCTGTTCACGCGCCTGACCGACCTGCTCAAGGAAGGCATGGACGGCGAGGTCAACATCGGTATCGCCAGCAACCAGGCCGAGGAGTGGTACCCGCTGTTCGGCAGCCTGTTGTCCCGATCCCAGGGCAACTGGGAGCTGTGGACGGCATTCACCGTCGAAGACCCGGAAGACAACCCGCCGATGGCGCGCTGGCTGACCCTGGCCGAAAGCGGTTCGCTGTTCGACATCGAGGTCAATGCCAGCCCGATCCTGGCGGCGGAAATGCTGCGGCGCAACCTGTGGAACGTGGCCTATGGCGCGCTGGTGACGTCCGCCACGCTGACCGCCCTGGGCACGTTCGATCGCTTCCGCATGCGCGCCGGCTTGCCGAAGAAAGCCGTGACCGCCGTGGTCCCGAGCCCCTTCCATCACGCCGACGCCGGCGTGCTGCGGGTGCCCGACCTCAAGGCGGACCCACGGGATGCCGCCGCCCACACCGCGGCGATCATCCGCGACCTGCCGGAACTGGTGGAAGGCTCACGGGGCACGCTGGTGCTGTTTTCCTCGCGCAAACAGATGCAGGACGTGTTCGATGGCCTTGATCGTGACTGGCGCAAGCAGGTGTTCATCCAGGGCAACCTGTCGAAGCAGGAAACACTGAACAAGCACAAGGCACGGGTCGATGGTGGGGACTCCAGCGTGCTGTTCGGCCTGGCGAGCTTCGCCGAAGGCGTGGACTTGCCCGGTGCCTATTGCGAGCACGTGGTGATTGCCAAGATCCCTTTCTCGGTTCCTGACGACCCCGTGGAGGCAGCGCTGGCCGAGTGGATCGAGGCCCGCGGTGGCAACCCGTTCATGGAAATCTCCGTGCCGGACGCTTCGCTGAAGCTGGTCCAGGCGTGTGGCCGCTTGCTACGTACCGAAGAGGATCGCGGCACCATCACCTTGCTTGACCGACGGCTGGTCACCCAGCGCTATGGCAAGGCGATCCTCAATGCATTGCCGCCGTTTCGGCGGGAGATTACCTGAGGCTGCTGCGATTTCACGGTGAAGCAATGTATTTGTGGGAGCAAGGCTTGCCCGCGATGAAGGCACCAGGGTTTCAGAAAGACCTCACAGGCCTCGTCGCGGGCAAGCCTTGCTCCCCCAGGTTCTTCTTGCCACAGGGGCATGCTTAGCCAGCCGTCCTGTAGCGGTTCCCAAATGACCTAATGCCTGAAACAATGCCAGCCACTCTGAAAAGTCTTTGTTTCAAGGGAGTTACGGGTGCAAATTCAAGGCCATTACGAACTTCAGTTCGAGGCGGTGCGTGAAGCGTTCGCGGCGCTGTTCGATGATCCCCAGGAGCGCGGCGCGGCGTTGTGCATCCAGGTGGGTGGCCGCACGGTGATCGACCTGTGGGCCGGTACCGCCGACAAGGATGGCCATGAAGCCTGGCACAGCGACACCATCGCCAACCTGTTTTCCTGCACCAAGACGTTCACCGCCGTTACCGCCCTGCAACTGGTGGCCGAAGGCAAGTTGCAGTTGGACGCCCCGGTAGCCCGCTACTGGCCAGAGTTTGCTGCGGCCGGCAAGCAATCCATTACCCTGCGTCAACTGCTCTGCCACCAGGCGGGGCTGCCGGCGCTGCATGAATTGCTGCCGCCCGAAGCGCTTTATGACTGGCAAGCCATGGTCGATGCCCTGGCTGCCGAAACACCTTGGTGGACGCCGGGCGAAGGCCACGGTTATGCCGCGATCACTTACGGCTGGCTGGTGGGCGAGCTGTTGCGCCGGGCCGATGGGCGTGGCCCTGGGGAGTCCATCGTCGCCCGGGTCGCCAAGCCGTTGGGCCTGGATTTCCACGTTGGCCTGGCCGACGACGAGTTCCATCGCGTGGCCCACATCGCCCGTGGCAAAGGCAACGTCGGCGATGCGGCGGCCCAGCGCCTGCTGCAGGTGACGATGCGCGAGCCGACGGCCATGACCACCCGTGCCTTTACCAACCCACCGTCGATCATGACCAGCACCAACAAGCCGGAATGGCGGCGCATGCAACAACCGGCGGCCAACGGCCACGGCAATGCCCGCAGCCTGGCCGGGTTCTATGCGGGGCTGCTGGACGGCAGCCTGCTGGAAGGTGAAATGCTCGACGAACTGACTCGCCAGCACAGCTTTGGCGAGGATAAGACGTTGTTGACCCAGACCCGTTTCGGCCTGGGTTGCATGCTCGACCAACCGGATGTGCCGAACGCGACCTACGGCCTCGGCCCACGGGCGTTCGGTCATCCAGGGGCCGGGGGCTCCATCGGGTTTGCCGATCCCGAACATGACGTAGCGTTCGGTTTCGTGACCAATACGCTGGGGCCTTACGTGTTGATGGACCCGCGCGCGCAAAATCTTGCGCGGGTGCTTGCCGCTTGTCTATAAAACGCCATTGAAGGCCATGGACACAGGAACCTCGTGTCCTTTTCAGTTTCGAAGCGTCTGTTTATGCGGCCAAAACATGGCCTTGTTTTTTCATTTAGATCATTTTGTGGATATCCAATGTCATCGAATAAAACCCTCGCTCTGGCGCTGTGCTTCGCTATCACCGGTTGCGCACAAAACCCACAAAATGATGCCGAGGGCAGCAGTGGCTGGTGGCCGTTCGGCTCTTCCGACAAGGTGGCGGCCAAGGAAACGGCGCCAGCGGCGCCTCTGAAGCCTGCCGCCGTCGCACCGCAAGCCAAGGCCGAGGGCGCCAGCCACTGGTGGTGGCCGTTCTCTTCCGAGGAAACCGCCGCAGACGCTGCCAGAAAAGTCGAAGCAAAGGCAGACGCGCAAGCCAAGCCTGAGGCCAAGGCGCCGACAGCTGTTGCCAAGGCCGAAGCCGAGAGCAACGGCAAGTGGTGGTGGCCGTTCGGCGGCAAGGACCAGGAAACCGCCAAGGCGGTGCCGATGCCCGATCCGAAAGTCACCCAGGCCTGGCTCGACGACTACGAGCCGAAGCTGCGCACGGCGATCCAGGACAGCAAGCTCGAACTCGAGCGCCGCGATAATGTGCTGGTGGTCACCGCGCCCGTGGACGGCTCTTTCAACCCGGACCGTCCGGCCATGTTGCTGCCCGTGACCCTCGGCCCGTTCACCCGCGTGGCGAAGATCCTTGAAGCCGACCCGAAGACCGCCGTGCTGATCCTTGGTCACGCCGACACCTCGGGCGCCGCACCGGCCAACCTCAAGCTCAGCCAGGAGCGTGCCCAGTCCGTGGCGGCGATTTTCCGCCTCAGCGGCCTGCAACGTGATCGCCTGATGCTGCGCGGCATGGGCGCCGTGGCGCCACGTGCGGCCAACGACAGCGTTG
The DNA here is from genome assembly GCF_055390755.1 of Pseudomonas sp. Van50. Taxonomy (NCBI): domain Bacteria; kingdom Pseudomonadati; phylum Pseudomonadota; class Gammaproteobacteria; order Pseudomonadales; family Pseudomonadaceae; genus Pseudomonas; species Pseudomonas sp. Van50. The sequence continues at coordinate 1,515,533 of NZ_AP024343.1, forward strand.
AGGGCCGCGCCTTGAACCGTCGTGTGGAATTGCTGGTCACGCCGGCCAACACCATGGTTGCGCTGCTGAGCAAGTACAACATGCCGGCCCCGGCCCCAGTGACGATGGTTGCGGCCCAGGATGTGAAGCCTGCTGCCGCGGCGCCTGCGCCTGCGGCTAAAAAAGCGGTGGCCTCGACCTCCAAAGCCTCGACCAAGAAAGCACCGGCCAAAAAAGCTGCGACCAAGGCGCCTGCAAAGAAGGTCGCGGCCAAGCCCGCTACCCCAGCGAAGAAGCCTCAACCGGCCAAAGCCGCTACCGATACCAAGAAAGTCGCGGCCGCCGATACCCCGAAGCAGTGATGGGCTAACACAAGGAATGCGCCATGACCCAACCGCTGGCTGATATGCGCCGCGACTACACCCGCGAAGGCTTGACCGAGGCGCAAGCCCCGGCCGAGCCGTTCGCCCTGTTCCACCAATGGTTCGCCGACGCGGTGAAGACCGAACAGGCCCCGGTGGAGGCCAACGCCATGACCCTGGCCACGGTGGATGCGCAGGGACGTCCGCACTGCCGGATCCTGCTGCTCAAGGGCCTGGATGCCCAGGGCTTCACGTTCTTCACCAACTACGACAGCGCCAAGGGCCAGCAACTGGCTGCGAATCCATTCGCGGCCATGACGTTTTTCTGGCCGGCCCTGGAACGCCAGGTACGTATCGAAGGCAAAGTGGTCAAGGTCACGGCGCAAGAATCGGACGCTTATTACCAGGTTCGCCCGCTGGGCAGCCGGCTCGGTGCCTGGGCTTCACCCCAGAGCCGGGTGATTGCCGGGCGCGACGAACTGGAAGACCTGCTCAAGGCCACCGAGCAGCGCTTCAGCGACAGCCAGCCACACTGTCCCGAGCATTGGGGCGGTTATCGCCTGCTGCCCGAACGCATCGAGTTCTGGCAGGGCCGTCCGAGCCGCCTGCACGATCGCCTCAACTATCGCCTGCAAGGGGCGCAGTGGACTCGCGAGCGTCTGGCGCCTTAGCATCGGGATAAGCTGCCGCGGCGGTCTGGAGCCATTGCGGCAGGTCTCGGCGCTTGATGCCTTGTGCCTGGGCACGGGCCAATTGTTGCAGCATGTAGGTTTTCTTCTGCCCATCCGGCCCCGCCAGCGAAAGCGCCAGATCGCGATCCACCCAGCGTTTGATCCGCGCGTACAGCCACCAGTGGAAGTACAAACCGGCCACGGTGGTGGCGACGATAATGAAATAATCCATGAAAAATTCCAGGGTTGATGACGCAGGTTTCGGAAATTGACGCTACTGTTTGGTGAATTTTTCGGGCGCGCCTGTATCCCACCTGAATGAAAACAATTTTATCCCGGCGAGGCCGTGACAGGCGTCAAGCTGCGGAGTTTAATGAATCCCTGTCTTTTGGAGTTGATGCTATGCGTAAGTCTGTTTTGCTGGTTGCTTCCTTTTCCACGATGGCGATGTTGCTCACTGGCTGTCAGTCGAGCCTGACCGGTGACTCCTACTCCCGTGACGAAGCGCGTCGCGTGCAGACGATTCGCATGGGGACCATCGAATCCCTGCGTCCGGTCAAGATCGAAGGCACCAAGACCCCTATCGGCGGTGCGGCCGGCGCTGTTGTCGGTGGTGTAGGCGGTAGTGCCATCGGTGGTGGCCGTGGCAGCATCGTCGCTGCCGTGATCGGCGCCGTGGCGGGTGGCCTGATTGGTTCCGCCACTGAAGAAGGCCTGACCCGCACCCAGGGTGTGGAAATTACCGTTCGTGAAGATGACGGCAGCATGCGTGCCTATGTGCAGCAGGTTCAGGAAAACGAGGTGTTCCGTGTGGGTGAGCGGGTTCGTATTTCCACTGTGGGTGGTACGAGTCGCGTATCGCACTAAGTGGGAGTGGGTAAGATCCTTTGCCGATCAATACCTTGGTGTACGGGCGGGACTCTTAAGTTGGTGTGTATATCCATTGCTGCGGTAACGGCTACTTAGGGTTCCGCTCTTACAGCGGGTCACTTTTGAAAAGCGCAAAAGTAACCAAAACGCTCTTGCCCCACCACTCGGTGCCTCGCCTAGGCTCGGCATGCCCGAACGCAGGCATTGCTCCGTGGGCCGCCGCGAAGGGCCATCCATGGCCCAGCGCGGCTACCTCGGCATCCATGCCGAGGTGCCCACTGCGCAATGCCTGCGTTCGGCCATCGTGGTTAACGGGGCGCCCCAGATCAAAAGCCGAAGCGAGGCGGCCTTATAGCCGGCCTGGTTGGGGTGGGACCGCGTTTCTCCTGTGGGAGCGAGCTTGCTCGCGATAGCGGTAGTTCAGTTACATAGATGTTGGACCTGCTGTCGTCATCGCGAGCAAGCTCGCTCCCACAATGGTTCTATGTTTTATATAAGTTTTGTGCTCGCTGAGAACTTGATGCGAGCCTGCTCGCGATACTTGCTATTCAACTTAGATGCTTGCTCTTGCTCTTGCTCTTGCTCTTGCTCTTGCTCTTGCTCTTGCTCTTGCTCTTGCTCTTGCTCTTGCTCTTGCTCTTGCTCTTGCTCTGCTTTAGATGTTGATCTCGGCGCCCCATTAACCACGCTGGCTGAACGAAGGTATTGCGCAGTGGGCAACCCGGCATGGATGCCGGGTTAGCCGCGCTGGGCCATGGATGGCCCTTCGCGGCGGCCCACGGAGCAATGCCTTCGTTCAGGCATGCCGAGCCTAGGCGAGGCACCGAGTGGTGGGGGCAAAGCGTTTTTGGTTACTTTTGGCGCTCTTCCAAAAGTGACCCGCTGTAAGAGCGGAACCGTCAGCAGCCGTTACCGCAGAAACGGATATACACACCAACCCTACTTCTACTTGTTCATTAATTGCTACTTTCCTAAATACCGATAGGGACGGATATCGAGGCCCCGACTCGACTTAAAGACAGATTGCTACACCGAAACGATGTAGCGATCTGTCGTGTTGGAAAGTATCAGGAAGACAACGCAGCCCGCTTGCGACTGGCCGCCGCCGTCACCGCATAACCCAGCAACGCCGCCAGGATAGAGCCCGTGAGGATCCCCATCCGGTCCATGCCAGCGTAGTCACTCACACCCGGTTCGAACGCCAGGGAGCCGACGAACAGGCTCATGGTGAAACCAATCCCGCACAGGATCGCCACGCCCAGTACCTGGCCCCAATTGGCACCGGCGGGTAGGCTGGCGATGCCGATTTTCACGGCCAGCCAGGTCAGGCCGAAGACGCCGACGGTCTTGCCCAGCAACAGGCCGATGGCGATGCCCATCGGCACGTCATGGGTGAAGCTCTCTACGGTGACGCCGCTCAGGGACAGGCCGGCGTTGGCGAAGGCGAACAGCGGCAGGATGCCATAGGCCACCCAGGGATGCAGGGCATGTTCCAAGGAGAGCAGCGGCGAAGTCTCGGCGTTTTTCGTGCGCAGCGGAATGCAGAACGCCAGGGTTACCCCGGCCAGCGTGGCATGGACACCGCTCTTGAGCACGCAGACCCAGAGGATCAGGCCCACGACCATGTAGGGCCCGAGCTTGATCACGCCCATCCGGTTCATCGCCACCAACACGGCGATGCAGGCGGCTGCCAGCATGAGCGACAAGGTCGACAGGGCGCCGGAATAGAAGATGGCGATGATGATAATGGCGCCCAGGTCATCGATGATCGCCAGGGTCATCAGGAACAGTTTGAGCGACACCGGCACCCGCTTGCCGAGCAAGGCCAGCACGCCGAGGGCGAACGCGATGTCGGTGGCCGTCGGAATTGCCCAGCCGGCGAGGGCGGCCGGGTTATCGCGGTTGAGAAACCAGTAGATCAGCGCCGGCACCACCATGCCACCAATCGCCGCCGCGCCCGGCAAGACGATTTGCGATGGCTTTGATAGTTGCCCGTCGAGGACTTCACGTTTGACTTCGAGGCCGATGAGCAGGAAGAACATCGCCATCAGGCCGTCGTTGATCCACAGCAGCAGGGGTTTGGCGATCTTCAGGGCGCCCACCTGGGCGACCACCGGGGTGTCGAGCAGGCCGTTATACAACCAGGACAGCGGTGAATTGTTGATGACCAGGGCCAGTACGGCGGCAGCGATCAGCAGCAGGCCGCTGGCAGCCTCCAGTTGAAAAAAACGTGTCAGAGAATTGCGTAGAGCCACGATCGCTCTCCATGTATCGAATCAAAAAGATGGCACACCCTAACCCGTACTGTTAGTTGTTAAAACAAAAGTTATATTCTTTTTTGTTATATGGCGTTACAAGGCCTGCGCCACGCAGTCGGCAGTTACGGACCATATTGGACCTTAGCTGTACCTGTGCGTGATGTCGGTTTTTTCCTAAGCTGGCGTCTGGTTTTTCCGAACTCAAGCCGTGCCTGCACGACCGCGTGATCTCCCCACGCCGAATACGATCAGTGAGCAAACACACCATGAACGACCACCGCCAGTGGGCCCGTGAAGCGATCCGCATCATCGAGGCAGACTTCCAGCGCAGCGCCGATACCCACCTGATTCCGCTGCCGCTGCCTGGCCTGCCGGGCATCGAGCTGTACTTCAAGGATGAGTCCAGTCATCCCACCGGCAGCCTCAAGCATCGGTTGGCCCGCTCGTTGTTTCTCTATGCGCTGTGTAACGGCTGGCTCAAGCCCGGTGCGCCAGTGATTGAGGCCTCCAGCGGCTCGACGGCGATTTCCGAGGCTTACTTCGCCAGGTTGCTGGGCCTGCCGTTCATTGCGGTGATGCCGGCGACCACCTCCAGGGAAAAAATCGCACAAATCGCTTTCTATGGCGGCCAGAGCCATCTGGTGGATGATCCTACGCAGATCTACGCCGAATCCGAGCGCCTGGCCCGCGAGCATGACGGGCATTTCATCGACCAATTCACCTATGCCGAGCGTGCCACGGACTGGCGGGCCAATAACAACATTGCCGAATCGATCTTCCAGCAGATGCGCTTCGAGCGGCATCCGGAGCCCACGTGGCTGATTTCCAGCCCCGGCACCGGCGGCACCACGGCCACCCTGGGACGCTATGTCCGTTACCGCCAGCATGGCACCCGCGTGCTGTGTGCCGACGCCGAGCGTTCGGTGTTCTTCGATTACTACCGCAGTGGCGACGCCAGCCTGCGCCTGGATTGCGGTTCACGCATTGAGGGTATCGGCCGGCCGCGAGTCGAAGCGTCGTTCCTGCCGAACGTCATCGATGCGATGGTCAAGGTGCCGGACGCCTTGTCGCTGGCGGCCATGCATTACCTGGCCGAGCGTCTGGGACGACGGGTCGGTGGGTCCAGCGGCACCAACCTGATCGGCGCGCTCATGGCGGCCCGGCAGATGGCGGATGGGGGGGAGTCGGGGTCGATCGTGGCGATCTTGTGTGACGGCGGCGAGCGCTACGCCACGACCTATTACGACCCGGCATGGCTCAAGGCCCAAGGCTATGAGTTGAGCGGGCTGATGGACATCGTAGCGGCGAGTGTGGAGCGGGGCGCGGCACTGCCAGAGAGTGTGTTGCGGGCCAATATCTGAATCTTGAAAACCCTGATCCCCTGTGGGAGCGAGCTTGCTCGCGATAGTGGTGGATCAGTCAACATCTGTGTTGAATGCCAGGCCGCCATCGCGAGCAAGCTCGCTCCCACAGGGCCAACTGTCAGGCTTCGAGACCGAGAATGTCCCGCGCCACGGCCTCGGCAATCCGGATCCCGTCCACCCCCGCCGACAGGATTCCGCCCGCATAACCGGCGCCTTCACCCGCCGGGAACAGACCCTTGACGTTCAGGCTCTGCAGCGATTCGTTGCGGGTAATGCGCAGGGGCGATGAGGTGCGGGTTTCGATGCCGGTCAGCACGGCGTCGTGCAGCGAGTAGCCGCGAATCTGTTTCTCGAACGCCGGCAAGGCTTCGCGGATGGCTTCGATGGCGAAGTCCGGCAAGGCCAGGGCCAGATCACCCAGGGACACCCCAGGCTTGTAGGAAGGTTCGACGCTGCCCAGTGCCGTAGACGGCTTGCCGGCGATGAAATCGCCCACCAGTTGCGCCGGGGCCTCGTAGTTGCTGCCGCCGAGCACGAACGCGTGGGACTCCAGGCGTTCCTGCAACTCGATGCCGGCCAGCGGGCCACCCGGATAATCCACTTCCGGGGTAATGCCGACGACGATGCCAGAGTTGGCGTTGCGCTCATTGCGCGAATACTGGCTCATGCCGTTGGTGACGACGCGGTTCGGCTCGGACGTCGCCGCTACCACGGTGCCACCCGGGCACATGCAGAAGCTGTACACCGAGCGGCCATTCTTGGCGTGGTGCACCAGTTTGTAGTCGGCGGCGCCGAGTTTCGGATGGCCGGCGTACTTGCCCAGGCGCGCGCTGTCGATCAGCGATTGCGGGTGTTCGATGCGGAAACCCACCGAGAACGGCTTGGCTTCCATATACACGCCACGGCTGTGGAGCATACGGAACGTGTCCCGGGCGCTGTGGCCGAGGGCCAGGATCACGTGTTTCGAATGAATGCGTTCACCGCCGGCCAATTCGACGCCGACCAGTTGGCCGTCCTCGATCAGCACATCGGTGACCCGCTGCTGGAAGCGTACTTCGCCGCCCAGGGCGCGAATCTGCTCACGCATGGTTTCCACCACGCCTGTTAGGCGGAACGTGCCGATGTGCGGCTTGCTGACGTAGAGGATTTCTTCCGGCGCCCCGGCCTTGACGAATTCGTGCAGGACCTTGCGGCCAAGGAATTTCGGGTCCTTGATCTGGCTGTAGAGCTTGCCGTCGGAAAACGTCCCTGCGCCGCCTTCACCGAACTGCACATTGGACTCGGGGTTGAGCACACTTTTGCGCCACAGGCCCCAGGTGTCCTTGGTGCGCTGACGCACTTCCGGGCCACGTTCGAGGATGATCGGCTTGAAACCCATCTGCGCCAGCAACAGGGCGGCGAAAATCCCGCACGGGCCGAAGCCGACCACGATCGGTCGCTCGCTCAAGTCGGCCGGTGCCTGGCCCACCACTTTGTAGCTGACATCCGGCGCTTCGTTGACGTTACGGTCATCGGCGAACTTGCGCAGCAGGCTGGCTTCATCACGCACCGTCAGGTCGATGGTGTAGATGAAGCACAGTTCGGAGGATTTCTTGCGCGCATCGTAGCTGCGCTTGAACAGGGTGAAGTCGAGCAGGTCATCGCTGGCGATGCCCAGGCGCTGCACGATGGCAGGGCGCAGGTCTTCTTCGGGGTGATCGATTGGCAGCTTGAGTTCGGTGATTCGTAACATGGCGGGGTCCGGTTCGCGGGATGCACAACTGCACCAGGGCGTGAACCGGCGATTATAAGCCAAAAGCTGTGAATCAGTCGTCGCGCGCGCCACCGAAGTAGGCGCAGCCGCGTTGGACCTGGCCGTTGACCCGTAACTCGGCGCTCATGTGTTGCACGCTGTCGTTGACACTGTCGACACAACGCGCAGGTGTGACCCACAGCTCGACTTTCTGGCCGTTGGCCTCGGTGCCCAAGTTGAAGCGGCCATCGCCCAATTGCTCCTCGACGTAAGGCACCGCCAGCGGCGGCTGGCCTTCGCGATCCAGCACCAGGCCCTTGCCACTGGCCTTGAGCGTCCATTCCGGGCTGTGTCCCGCGGCGCGCAGGATCACGCGTTTGAAGTCGACGTCTTCGCAAGCCGTCCCCGAGCGCTCCAGGCGATACAGTTGTTCAACGTCCAACTGACTGTCGGTGCCGGCCGCTGCGCTGGAAACGATACGGCCACGTACATCGGCAAACAGTTTGCCCTGGTCATCGGCCAGGCTGGCGGCCTGTTGCAGCACGCTGGTGCCACCGCTGTCGTTGACGATGTAGCGGCGCTGTTCCTGGCATGGCTGGAACACCAGTTTGCCGTCGGCCGCCGTGAGTTCGCCCTGCAGGCGTGTCTGGCCGGCGTGGGAGGCGCTCTGACGTGGGGTGTCGAGCAATTGGCAGCCGGTGAACAGCGGCAGGAGGGCGACAAACAGCAGGGAGCGGGCGGCACGCATCATTGGGTCTCCAGACAAGTGCCGCCACGTTACTCAGACTGATCCTGCATCACAAGGGGTGTTAGCCCACGTGAAAGGTCTGACCGGTTTGTAGGCCTTCGACGCTCTTGGCGTAGGCCAATGCCACATCCACTGCGGGGACGGGTTTGAAGCCACGGAAATAAGGCGCGTATTTGCCCATGGCTTCCAGCAGCACGTTCGGGCTCACCGAGTTGACCCGCAGGCCCCGTGGCAACTCGATTGCCGCGGCGCGCACGAAACTGTCCAGGGCGCCGTTGACCAGGGCCGCCGAAGCACCGCTCTTGATCGGGTCGTGGCTGAGCACGCCGGTGGTGAAGGTGAAGGATGCGCCGTCATTGGCGAATTCGCGACCGATCAGCAGCAGGTTGACCTGGCCCATCAGCTTGTCCTTCAAGCCCAAGGCAAAGCTGTCTTCGGTCATGTCGGCCAGGGGCGCGAAGGTGACGTTGCCGGCGGCGCAGACCAGGGCGTCAAAACGGCCAGTCTTCTCGAACAGGGCGCGAATCGAGGCGCTGTCGCTGATATCCACCTGCAATTCACCGCTGTGGCGGCCGATCCGAACGATTTCGTGGCGGGGCGACAGTTCTTTATCAATGGCCGAACCGATGGTGCCGTTGGCGCCGATCAAGAGGATTTTCATGAGCTGTTCCTTAATGGGTTGAACGAGTTTTCAGTCTAGAGGGGTTCTTTCCAGTGATAATCGTGCTAATAGGCAACCTTTGGTTTTCATTTGGAAACAATCCAATGAGCGAAATGGATGACCTGGCGGCGTTCGCCGTGTTGATGGAGGCCGGCAGTTTTACCTTGGCGGCCCAGCAATTGGGGTGCAGCAAGGGCCAGTTGTCCAAGCGCATCAGCCTGTTGGAGAGCCGGTTTTCAGTGGTGTTGCTGCAACGCACCACACGGCGCTTGAGCCTCACGGCGGCAGGGGCGGCGCTGTTGCCTCAGGCCCAGGCGCTGCTGGTGCAGGTGGAAAGGGCGCGTCAGGCATTGGCTCGGTTGAAGGATGACATTTCCGGACCGGTGCGTATGACGGTTCCGGTTTCGTTGGGTGAAACCTTCTTCGAGGGCTTGCTGATGGAGTTCGCGCGCACGTACCCCAATGTGCAGATCGAACTGGAGCTCAACAACGGTTACCGTGACTTGAGCCGCGATGGTTTCGACCTGGCGATCCGTTCCGACGCCGCCATCGATGAGCGGCTGGTGGCCCGGCCATTGTTGGCGTGGCACGAAATGACCTGCGCCAGCCCGGCCTACCTCGAGCACTATGGCGAGCCTGAGACGCCCCAGGCCCTGGCCGAGCACCGCTGTTTGCTCAACAGCCACTACAGCGGCCGGGAAGAATGGCTTTACCACCAACAACACGAACTGTTGCGGGTCCGAGTGTCGGGGCCGTTCGCCAGCAATCACTACAGCCTGCTGAAAAAAGCCGCCCTGGCCGGTGCCGGAATCGCCCGGCTGCCGTCGTACCTGCTGCATGAAGCGTTGGCGGATGGACGCCTGCATTGGCTGCTGCGCGACTACCAGACCCGGCGCATGCCGATGTACCTGGTGCACCCGTACCAGGGTGGCCTGCCCAAGCGCACCCAGGTGCTGGCCGACTATTTGATCGACTGGTTCAAGCGCAGTGGCGAGGCGTTGGATCGGCTACAGCGATAACCCGGTCATTTGATATCCCTTGTGGGAGCGAGCTTGCTCGCGAAGGCGTTGGTACATCCGGTATTTGTGCAAGCTGACCCACCGCTATCGCGAGCAGGTTCGCTCCCACAGGGGATCTGTGTTCAGCCGTGGGCGTAACGCCTGGCTATCAGGTGATCGATCGACAACACCCCCGGTCCACGGGCCATCAGGTAGAGCAAGACCGCCGCCCAGGTGCCATGGGTCGGGTAGGCGTCCGGGTAGACGAACACCTGGATGGTCAAGGTCATCCCCAGCAAGGCCAGCGCTGAAAAGCGTGTCGCCAGGCCAAGCAGGATCATCACCGGGAAGACATGCTCGGCAGTGGCCGCCAGGTGCGCGGCCAGTTCCGGCGACAGCAGCGGCAGGGCGTATTCGCTTTTGAACAGTGGAATGGTCGAGTCTGCCAGTCGCGGCAGACCGATCTGGAAGGTGCCGTCGAACAGGTCGATGGCCAGTCCTTCGATTTTGGTCTGGCCGGATTTCCAGAACACGGCGGCAATCGAGAAGCGTGCGACGAAGGCGATCAGGCTGTGGGGGATTTTCTCCAGCCATTGAATGAAACTGGCAATCAGGGCGTTCATGGAGATACCTGTTCGGCTAGGAGATGGGTGATGGCCTGGTGGCGGATGAGCCCCGCCAGGGTGTGTTCCAGGTCAAGATCGATTGAGGCCTCGATGGCAGCCGTCAGGGAAAAGCCTTGTTGCAGGGCTGCGATGAACCCATGGGCAGCGCGACTGATCGCAAACACCTCCACCTCCAGGCCGTTGCGCAGCACCAAGGCGTTTTGCGCGGGAAACGTTTCGAACGGTACGGGCGCCTGGTGCTGATGGGCGGCCCAGATCGTCACCACGGCGTAGGGGGATTGCAGCAGCCGCAGTGACGGGTGAAGCCCGATCTTCAGGTGCCCCGTCAGCGTTGGGGATGACAGCGCTGCCACGATTCGTTCTTGCGCCATGGGCTTGGCGTCGGCGGCATGCCAGGCTTGCACATGCAGTCGCTCCAGCCGGGCGACGTCCGTCAGGTAAGGCACGCTGGCGGCGGGCTCGAAGTGTTCGATGAACTCGGCAAAGTCGCCCCCGTAGTCGTTCATCACCGGGCTGCGCGGCGGCGTCGATTGGACATAGACCCCGGCCATGGCCCGGAAGAATTCCTCGCCCACCAGTTGCACCACCACCGGGTAGTTGTCGGCGAGGGCGTTGATCAATGAGCAGAGCACGTTGTTGCGGTACACCGCGAAACGGCTTTCCGGGGCCGCCCCATTGGCGCTGACCAGGCCCGGCGGACACGCTTTGCGCGGGTCGAGCAGGGCGGCGGCAAATGCGTGCTGGTTGCTCATGGCCGGGCTCCGGCGGCGCTCAACAGTTGATCGGCCTGGCGTGCTTCGGCCAGCAGCACTTCCCATGCGGGGATGTGGTTGTCGCGCTCGATCAAGGTGGCGACTGGCCCGGTCCGCTCCAGTGCCTGGAGATACAGTTGCCAGACCGCGTGGTCGACGGGTGCTCCGTGATCGTCTATCAACAGGCGCTCGCCGAGGCTGTCGGAGTCTTCGGCGAAGCCGGCCAGGTGAATTTCGCCGGTCGCATGCAGAGGCAGGGCGTCGAGGTAGGCCAATGGATCGCGGCAATGGTTGATGCACGAAACGTAGACGTTGTTCACATCCAGCAGCAGGCCGCAGCCGGTGCGACGGATCACTTCGCTCATGAACTGTGGCTCGTCGAAGGTCGAGGTTTCAAAGGCCAGGTAGGTGGCCGGGTTTTCCAGTAACAGCGTGCGCTTGAGGCTGGACTGCACCTGGTCGACGTGTTCGCAGACCCGGTCGAGGGTTGCTTCGTCATAAGCCAGGGGGAGCAAGTCATTGAGGAACACCGGGCCGTGGCTGGACCAGGCCAGGTGTTCGGAAAAGGATTGGGGCTGATAGCGTTCGATCAAGGCGGCCAGGCGCTGCACATGCGTGACATCCAGCGGCCCCTCCCCACCGATCGACAGGCCGACGCCGTGCAACGACAGCGGATATTGTTCGCGTATCAGCCCCAGGAAGTGATGAAGCGGCCCGCCGGCCACCATGTAGTTTTCCGCGTGCACCTCGAAGAAACCCAGGTCCGGTCGGGTCTGGAGTACCTCACGAAAATGCGCACTCTTGAGCCCCAGCCCTGCCCTTGGCGGCAGCCGGCTATCGGTGGCGAGCGAAAGGGTATCCAACATGGTGGCAGGCCTCAGGCAGATGCGATCAGGACTTGGCTTTGAACGCTTCGAGCTGGCCGAAACCGGTGGGGGAGGTTTTGCTTTCCATGGTGGTGCAAGTGCCTTTCGGGACCGATTTCCAGGCGTTGGCCTGATAGTCCATTTTTGCGGTACCGGCGCAGGTGGTGCCGGCGCCGGCAGCGCAGTCGTTCTTGCCTTTGAGGGCGACGCCGAAGCATTTTTCCATGGTGTCGTCGGCTGCGTGAACGGTCGGGACGGCTGTCATGCTCAGGGCAGAACCCAGGGCGAGGACCAAGGCAGCGGCGGACAGGGTACGGGTCGAAGCAGTCATGGTGATTCTCCAGTCTTCAGGGAAATGAACCGGCGTTAGCGCCGGTCTGCTGAACTAGAGAAGGGCGGTGGGAAAGCGTTACAGCGGACTCTCGATTTTTTTATGCACTGCAAAACCCGTGGCGAGGGAGCTTGCTCCCGCTGGGCTGCGCAGCGGCCCCAAGATTTTGCGGTTGCTGCGCAACCGAGCGGGAGCAAGCTCCCTCGCCACAGGGGATTGCGGGCGGTCCGGGCAAAAAAAAACGGCCCGAAGGCCGTTTCTTTTACTGTGACAGACTCAACCGCCCAGATACGCCTCGCGCACTTTCGGGTCGGTCAGCAGGGCTTCGCCGGTGCCTTGCATCACCACCCGGCCGTTCTCCAGCACGTACGCCCGGTCGGCGATTTTCAGCGCCTGGTTGGCGTTCTGCTCCACCAGGAACACCGTCACGCCATCCTTGCGCAGTTGCTCGATGATGTCGAAGATCTGCTGGATGATGATCGGTGCCAGGCCCAGGGAAGGCTCGTCGAGCAGCAGCAGCTTGGGTTTGCTCATCAGCGCACGGCCGATGGCGAGCATTTGCTGTTCACCGCCGGACATGGTGCCGCCGCGCTGGGTAAAGCGTTCTTTCAGGCGTGGGAAAAGGTGCAGGACCTTGTCCATTTGTTCCTGATAGTCGCCCTTGTCGGTGAAAAATCCGCCCATGGCGAGGTTTTCTTCCACGGTCAGTCGGGCAAATACCCGACGGCCCTCAGGTACCACGGCGATGCTCTTGCGCATGATCCGCGCCGAGTCCTGGCCCACCAGTTCCTCACCCATGTAGCGGATGCTGCCGCTGTGGGCCTGGGGCGAACCGCAGAGCGTCATCAGCAGGGTGGATTTGCCGGCACCGTTGGCACCGATCAGCGTGACGATTTCGCCCTGGCGGACTTCGACGTTGACGCTGTGCAGGGCCTGGATCTTGCCGTAGAAGGTGGAAACGTTTTCGAACTGCAGCATTTACGCTTCCCCCAGGTAGGCTTTGATCACTTCAGGATTGTCGCGGATCTGTTCCGGCGTACCGTCGGCCAGGGGCGTGCCCTGGTTGATCACGACGATGTGGTCGGAAATGCTCATGACCAGCTTCATGTCGTGCTCGATCAGCAGCACGGTGACGTTGTGCTCCTCACGCAGCACGCCGATCAGGGCCTTCAGGTCTTCGGTTTCCTTCGGGTTCAGGCCGGCGGCCGGTTCGTCGAGCATGAGGATCCGCGGACGGGTCATCATGCAGCGGGCGATTTCCAGGCGCCGTTGCTGACCGTAGGCCAGGGTGCCGGCGGTACGGTTGGCGAACTCGGTGAGGTTGACCTTGTCCAGCCAGTACTCGGCGTACTCCATGGCCTCGCGTTCGCTTTTGCGGAACGCCGGGGTCTTGAACAGGCCGGCAAAGAAGTTGGTGTTCAAATGACGATGCTGGGCGATCAACAGGTTCTCGACCGCCGTCATGTCCTTGAACAGCCGCACGTTCTGGAAGGTACGCACCACACCCTTGCGGGCGATGTGGTGGCCGGGCAGGCCCTGGATCGGCTCGCCGTCCAGCAGGATGGTGCCGCCGGTGGGCTGGTAGAAGCCGGTCAGGCAGTTGAACACGGTGGTCTTGCCCGCGCCGTTCGGCCCGATCAGGGCAACCACTTGCTTCTCTTTCACGGTCAGGGCCACGCCGTTGACCGCCAGCAAACCGCCGAAGCGCATGCTCAAGTTTTCGACTTTCAGGATCTCGCGGCTCATTTGCGCAGCTCCATGTGGGGGCGTTGCATAGGCAGCAGACCTTGAGGACGCCAGATCATCATCAGCACCATCAAGGCGCCGAACATCAACATGCGGTATTCGCTGAATTCACGCATCATTTCCGGCAGCAGGATCATCACGATCGCCGCCAGGATCACGCCCAACTGCGAGCCCATCCCGCCCAGCACCACGATGGCGAGGATGATCGCCGACTCGATGAAGGTGAAGGATTCCGGCGTCACCAGGCCTTGGCGCGCGGCGAAGAAGCTGCCGGCAAAACCGGCGAACGCAGCGCCGAGGGTAAAGGCCGACAGTTTGATCACGGTTGGGTTGAGACCCAGGGCACGGCAGGCGATTTCGTCTTCACGCAGTGCCTCCCAGGCGCGGCCGATCGGCATGCGCAGCAGGCGGTTGATGACGAACAGCGCGGCCAGGGCCAGCAGCAGGGCAACCAGGTAGAGGAAGATCACCTTGTTGATCGAGTTGTATTCCAGGCCGAAGTACTCGTGGAAGGTCTGCAGGCCTTCGGCGGCTTTACGTTCGAAGGTCAGGCCGAAGAACGTCGGTTTCTCGATGTTGCTGATGCCGTTCGGGCCACCGGTGATGTCGGTCAGGTTGCGCAGGAACAGGCGGATGATCTCGCCAAAACCCAGGGTCACGATCGCCAGGTAGTCGCCGCGCAAGCGCAGGACCGGGAAACCCAGCAGGAAACCGAAGGTGGCGGCCATCATCCCGGCGATGGGCAGGCAGATCCAGAAGCTCAGGCCGAAGTAGTGGGACAGCAGCGCGTAGCTGTAGGCGCCGACGGCGTAGAAACCGACGTAACCCAGGTCCAGCAGGCCGGCCAGGCCTACGACGATGTTCAGGCCCAGGCCCAGCATCACGTAGATCAGGATCAGCGTGGCGATGTCCACCGCGCCGCGAGAGCCGAAGAACGGCCACACCAGGGCCACGACGATTAGGCCCAGCACGATCCAGCGCTGGGTGCTCGGCAGGGTCAGGAAGTGGCTGGCCTTGGCCGGGATCACCGGCAGGCCGGGCGAAGACTTCCACGCCGCGCTGATCTGTGTGCTGAACAGCACGCGCACGAACATCAGCAGCGAGCACACGGCGATGGTCGCCAGGATCGCCGGGCTGGTGCCGTGCACTTCCAGGTTGATGCCGACGATGGTCAGTTTAAGACCCAGTACCGGGTAGGCCACGGCCCAGACCAGCAGGGCGCTGAAAAGCGCCGATTTGAGATGCCTAGTCATACTTTCTCAACCTCCGGGCGGCCCAGGATGCCGGTCGGCCGGAATAACAGAACCAGAACCAACAAGCCGAACGCCACGACGTCCTTGTACTGGTCGCCGAAGATATCGGCGCCAAAGGCTTCCGCCACGCCCAGCACCAACCCGCCGAGCATCGCCCCGGGGATGCTGCCGATGCCGCCCAGTACCGCGGCGGTGAAGGCCTTCAGGCCCACGAGGAAGCCGGCGTTGGGGTTGATCACGCCGTATTGCATGCTCAACAGCACCGCGGCGATGGCCGCCAGGGCCGCACCGATGACGAAGGTCAGGGCGATGATGTTGTTGGTGTTGATGCCCAGCAGGTTGGCCATCTTGATGTCCTCGGCACAGGCGCGGCAGGCGCGGCCGAGGCGGGAACGGGAGATGAACAGCGTCAGGCCGAGCATGGCGACCAAGGTCACCACGAACACCACGATTTGCATGTAGGAAATCAGCACTTCATGTGCCCCGCCTGGCCCGATGGCAAAGTTGCCCGGGATCAGGTTGGGAATGGATTTGTCCTTGGAGTCTTGCGAAAGCAGTACCGTGTTCTGCAGGAAGATCGACATGCCGATGGCGGAGATCAGCGGGATCAGACGGTTGCTGCCGCGCAGGGGGCGGTAGGCGATCCGTTCGATGCTGTAGCCATAGGAGCTGGTGACGACGATGCTCGCGAGAAACGCCGCGGTCATCAACAGCGGGACACTGTCGAGTCCCATCATGCTCAGCCCGGCGATGGCGATGAACGCCACGTAGGAGCCGATCATGTACACCTCGCCGTGGGCGAAGTTGATCATTCCAATGATGCCGTAGACCATCGTATAGCCGATGGCGATCAGGGCATACGTGCTGCCAACGGTCAGGCCGTTAACCAGCTGCTGGAAGAAGTGATAGATGTCAGGCATTACAGCGCTCCTAAAAACCTGATACGCATTTCACTGGTGGAGTCATTTTCCCGCCCGGGCCCCGTGGATCTGCATCCACTTCGAACACGAGGTTTGCCAGCGAACCGCTGATGACGGTTTTGAGATTTTCAGGTGGGGAGGCTGGCGGATCACGCCAGCGCGGCCCAATACATTTAAAACAAAGCCCACGGCACGCCGTGGGCTTTATTGGCAGTCAGTCCGGCCAGGCCTTACTGAGGCGAAGCTTCGGTTTTAGGTTTGCCGAAGTGCCACTCGTAGACCACGAACTTGAAGTCCTTCAGGTCGCCTTTGGCGTCAAAGCTCAGGTCACCGGTAGGGGTCTTGAAGGTGCCGGCGTGGATGGCTTCAGCCACTTTGCCTGCGTCTTCACTCTTGGCAGCCTTGATGGCGTCAGCGATCACGGTCACTGCGGAGTAGGACGGGAACACGAACGGACCGCTCGGGTCTTCTTTCTTGGCCTTGAACGCGTCAGCCAGGGCAACGTTGGCCGGATCCTGGTCGAAGGATTTCGGCAGGGTCACCAGCAGGCCTTCGGAGGATTCCTTGGCGATTTGCGAGATGGAGTCGTTACCCACGCCTTCCGGACCCATGAACTTGGCCTTCAGGCCTTTTTCCTGGGATTGACGCAGGATCAGGCCCAGCTCCGGGTGGTAGCCGCCGTAGTAGACGAAGTCGACGTTGGCTTGCTTGAGCTTGGCGATCATCGAGGAGAAGTCTTTGTCGCCGGCGTTCACGCCTTCGAAGACGGCCACTTTCACGCCTTTGCCTTCGAGGGTTTTCTTCACGGCGCTGGCGATGCCTTCACCGTACTGCTGCTTGTCGTGCAGGACCGCAACGATCTTCGGCTTGACGTGGTCGGCGATGTAGTTGCCGGCCGCAGGGCCTTGGGCGCTGTCCAGGCCGATGGTGCGGAAGATCATCTTGTAGCCGCGAGCGGTGATGTCCGGGCTGGTGGCCGCCGGGGTGATCATGACCACGCCTTCGTCTTCGTAGATGTCGGAAGCTGGCTGGGTGGAGCTGGAGCACAGGTGGCCGACCACGAACTTGACGCCGTCGTTGACGACTTTGTTCGCGACCGCGACCGCTTGTTTTGGATCACAGGCGTCATCGTACTCGACGGCGACGAGCTGCTTGCCGTCGACGCCGCCCTTGGCGTTGATCTGTTCGATGGCCATTTTCGCGCCACTGAACTGCATGTCGCCGTATTGGGCTACAGGGCCGGTCTTCGGGCCGGCGATGCCGATCTTGATGGTGTCGGCGGCAAACGAATGGCTGGCAACCCCGGCCAGAACCATAGCGGCAAACAGTTTGGAAATCTGCTTAGTAGCCTTAGTCATAGTGCTCCACTCATGCTGTTGTAGTTTTTATAGTCCTGGCGCCGTAGCAGCAGAACCGGGTCAGATATCTTGGATACCCTCGCGGAAAATGCCCCGGCAACTGTACCGGTACAGTGTAGAGCGCCCATTGTTGGCAAGGGAAGCTGGCGCTTGGGGGCAAAACCTGGGGGTGTCGCTTAATTGAAAGAAAAAGACAGAATAGCGGCGGGGGTTGTCCGGTCGTTTCGGCAATCCTTGGCTTTCCTGCGCTTTTCAATCGGTACCGCAATTTGCTACCGGGTTTTTCTGCCAGACCACCGACGTTATCATTCGCGCCGATTTCTTTTCCGGACAGGTCCCATGAATCAAGAACCTAGCACCCTCTATGCCAAGCTGCTTGGAGAAACCGCATCCATCACCTGGAAAGAGCTGGAGCCGTTCTTTGCCAAGGGTGCCCTATTGTGGGTCGATCCGGCACTGGATTTGATCGCCGCCGCCGAGGCCGTCGCCCAGGACGAAGGTACCAAAGTCGCCGCCTGGCTGGCCGCCGACCAGCTCGCCAAGCTGTCTGAAACGCGGGCGCTGGATTTTCTGGAGCGCGATCCGCAGCTTTGGGCGGTGGTGGTTTCGCCGTGGATTATGATCCAGGAAAGGGCGTCGAATTGATTGGTGCACCAAGTTGGTTCGTGTTTTTGCGTTTGAAAAAGTGTGTAGGTGAGTAGCGTGATGGCACCCTGCCGTGGCGAAACGCCACAGGGCAGGGTGACGTATACGTAACGGGAACAGTTCATGGAGCAGCCTTTGGGCTGCTCAATTGTTTCTGGATGTTGTTCAGGTGCAGGATTCAGGACCGCTATCGCGAGCAAGCTCGCTCCCACAGTGGGCCTGTGTACACAAACCCTTGTGGCAGCGAGCTTGCTCGCGATCGAGGCGACGCGGTCCCTGCACCAGCCTCAGTAAGTCCTGCCAGTATGGTTATTGAGGGAAATAACCTTGGTCTTGCCAATGCGGTGACGGTAGATCTCGCGCAGGTACTTGATGGATTTCTTCACGCAGTCGCGGGACAGGCGGATGTCGTTGATCGAGACGAACTTGTCCTTGTCATTGATCAGCTCGCGGTACTTCTTCTCGTACATCGGCTTGATCGCGTACCAGTTGGTGTCGAGGATCTTCGCCGGGTTTTCGAATTCGTTGAGCAGGTCGTCGATGCGTGCTTCGTCGAAGTCTTCATTGATGATGAAGTCCAGGATCGAGTTGTCCAGGGTTTCGTCGAAACGGTACGGGGTGCGGGCGAAGCAGCGTTTGATGAAGGCGACGATCAAGGTCAGGAAATCATCCGACAGGCACGGGCTCTTGGCGATCAGGGTGGTCAGCGACAGGTTCGCCGAGGCGCCGATCACCAACGCGTAACGCTTGAGCGTGGTGTTGGGGAACAGGCTGTTGAGGTGGGTCTTGAGCCGGTTCAGGTCCATGTAGGACAGCTTGTAGTCCTTGGGCAAGGAGACGATGGACACCACCGACGAGCAGTTCTTGAAGAAGTGCAGGTCATGCAGGGCCGCGGCGTCGTAGCCGGAATTCTTGTATTGCTCCAGGGAGGCGCGGTAGCGCTTGGATTCGATCGGCAACAGGCTGATGCCTTCGATGGCCTGGGTGACTTTGTTGAAGTGCGGCAGGTCGATGGAACGGAAGAACAGGTCGTCGATGTTCAGGCGCGGCGGCTCTTTCTCGAACACCTTGAACTTGTCGCCGCTCGGCACCGGGGTTTCCGGGACGACAGACTCGGCGTAGGCGATTGCCACCGGGCCGGCCAGGCTCATGAACAGGTCGTTGGCGTCCAGGCGAATGGTTTCGCCGATGTCGATGCCGGCACGGCGGAAGTAGTTCTGGTCGTAGTCGGTGGTGACGGCCTGGGCCGTCAGGATGTTGAAGATCTGCTGGGAGATGTACTGGTTGGCATGCTTCTCCATGGCATTGACATCAATGTTCTGGATGTTGCCGTCATCGCTTTCTTCGGCGTAGCGCATGATGTCGTTGGAGATCAGCATCATCGCGTTCCACGGCCGGATACGGCCCATCACGCTGGCTTCGCTGCTGTCTTCGTTGGCGAAGTTGTACGAGAAATCCCATTCTTCCGACAGGTACTTGCACAGCAGGCGTCCGGCGTTGATGTGCAAGGCTTCGGACATTTCGCTGCGGTGGTCGGAAATGTTCGGCAGCACGCAGATGCCGCTGGTGAAGATCGGCTCGAAGACGAAGGAGTGGCCGCTCTTGCTGTCGTGTTCGTCCATCGGCTTGGTGTCGAACGTCTTGTTCATGTACGAGTACTGCTGGGCCAGGCCGAACTCCGAGGCCATGCCCGAGCCGGTACCGCCGCCGGCGCTGAAGATCGAGAAGTACAGGCGCGACTGGTTGGCCTTGATGCCGCAGCTGTCGATCAGGTACGAGTGGATCATTTTCCAGTCGGGGCTGGAGAAGCGCTGGGTGTCCTTGTTCAGGATGATCTTGGCCAGGTACTGGCCCAGGATCGGCGCGTTACCGGCACCACCGGCGTGGACTTCCGACAGGTCCATGATTTTCATTTTGCTGTAGTCGCGCAAGAAGCCGCTTTTTTCGCCCTTGCGCGAGAAACGGATGCGCCCGGCGATGTCCTTGTCCAGGTCGCCGAGCATCACCAGCGGCTCTACCAGGAACACCGGCTTGCTGGCCTTGCTGGTGCCCAGGCGCAGGTTGTTGCGGATCCATTGTGCGGGGCTGTAGCCCTTGTCGCTGTAGCCTTTGTCTTCGGCGTTGAATTCGTTGAGGTAGAACTTGCGGGCGTTGTACACCAGCTCGGCCACGTCCAGGGCGATGTTGGAGCCGCAGCGACCCAGGCCGATCAGGCACACCGACGGGAACTCCTGCTGGGCGCGGTCGTATTCGTCGTCCACCAGGTGCGGCGGGCGCGGGAACACGGTGTCACGCAGGCCGTCGAGGTTATCGAGGATACGGTCGGTGTTGGTTTCGGTGAAATACAGATACTGCTGGGTCGACAGAGGGCGCGGGGGGCTCGACGGCTTCGAGACTTCCGGGCCGTTGGCGGCCGGGCTCAAGGTCAGATCGGATACCGCAGTGGCTGTTTTTTTTGAGGTCATTGTGCGCCATGTGCCTGAACTGGTGGCTCGACGAATGCGATCATCGAACGCTCGCGGATGGGAGTTCGCGCCTGGATAAACGCGAAAATCGGTCCAAGCGGTCAGGGCTACGGCCTGAGCAGCGCTCGGGATAATCTTTTCCTGATCACGTTGAATCGGCCACCGGACTTCGATCTTTAACCAGCAAAAGGCAAAATGATGGCAATTGTTACAGGAGTTTGATCGGCATCAAGAAATACGCCGCGTCCCATGGGCGGGTATCAGCCTTGCGAATGATTGGAGACAGCTCCCGTGCCGCTGTCTAGATTGCATATCCAGGCCACGGACCGTTGGCCCATAACAATAAAAGAGACGGACCCATGCAGAACTCGACCCAAGCGGCGAATGCCTGGCGCATTCTGTTCCTGTTGTTCCTGGCCAACCTGTTCAATTTCTTCGACCGCACCATCCCGGCGATCATCATCGAGCCGATCCGCATGGAGTGGAGCCTCAGCGACTTCCAGATCGGCATCATCGGCACCGCTTTCACCATCGTTTATGCCATCGCCGGCTTGCCGCTGGGGCGCATGGCCGATACCGGTTCGCGCAGCAAGTTGATGGGCTGGGGCCTGGCGGCCTGGAGCGGACTGACGGCGGTGAACGGCCTGGTGGGCAGTTTCTGGGCGTTCCTGGTGGTGCGCATGGGCGTCGGTATCGGCGAGGCCAGCTACGCACCCGCCGCCAACTCACTGATTGGCGATCTGTTCCCGGCGCACCGTCGGGCTCGGGCGATGGGCATCTTCATGCTCGGCCTGCCCCTGGGCCTGCTGCTGGCGTTTTTCACCATTGGCGCGATGGTCAAGGCGTTCGACAGCTGGCGTGCGCCGTTCTTCATCGCGGCGGTGCCGGGGCTGGTGCTGGCGGTGTTCATGTTTTTCATCAAGGAGCCCAAGCGCGGCGCGGCGGAAACCGTGCAGGTCTCCCAGGAAAAAATCGACAAGCCGGTTCGCCGGGTGCTGGCGATTCCCACCTTCCTATGGCTGGTGCTGGCGGGGCTGTGCTTCAACTTCGCCACCTATGCCTGCAACTCCTTCCTGGTGCCAATGCTGCAACGTTATTTCCTGATGCCGCTGCACGAGGCGGCCGTGGCCACCGGGATCATGGTGGGCGTGACGGGGTTGTTCGGGCTCACCCTGGGCGGCTGGGTCGCGGACAAGATCCACCAGCGCGTGCCCAACGGCCGCCTGCTGTTTGCCGCGTTCAGCCTGGCGATCTCGACGGTCACCACGGCGTGGGCCCTGCATGCCGGACGCATTGAAATCGGCGTGTTCGTGGCGGTGTTCAGCGTGGGTTGGCTGTTTGCCTATAACTTTTACACCTGCGTCTACACCGCGATCCAGGACGTGGTGGAGCCACGCCTGCGCGCCACGGCGATGGCGTTGTACTTTGCCGGGCTGTATTTGCTCGGCGGCGGCCTGGGGCCGGTGGTGGTGGGCGGCTTGTCCGACTACTTCGCCCGTACGGCCATGGCCAGCGCGGGTGTCGACCAGATGACCGAAGCATTCAAGGCCATCGGCCTGCACGATGCGATGTACCTGATCCCGGTGGCGCTGCTGTTGACCATGGTGTTCCTGTTCCTGGCGTCACGCTGCTTCGTGCGCGATGCCAAGCGGATGAAGGACGGGATGAGCGCGCAGGTGATGTCGCAGGGTGTCGCGGCGACGGCTTGATAGCATTTGTGCGAGCAAGGCTTGTGTGGGAGCAAGGCTTGCCCGCGATGAAGGCGATGCGGTCTTTCAAAAAACCGAGGTGCCTGTTTCGCGAGCAAGCTTTGCTCCCACAATCCTTCTTCACCGATACAGGTTACCCAGCCTTTTCATCCCGCCCACGCAGCAAGCGATTGGGCATCGCCACCGCGGCCGCCAGCCCCAACAGCGATACCGCCGCGCTGATCAACAGCAAATGCCGGAATGTCGCCTGCAATGCCTGGCGCAAGGCGTTCTGGGCTTCGCCCGGGGCGGCGTTGAGGCCGTCCAGCAAGACGTTGCCGGCATGTCCTTCACCGATCAGCGACGCGCCGGCGAGTTGGGCCAGGCTTGAATCCTGCAGCAAGGCCAGCAGCAAGGCCGACATCAACGCCACGCCCACTGCGCCGCCAAGGGAACGGAACAGGTTGGTGGTGCTGGTGGCGACACCGATATCCGCTTGTTGTACCGAGTTCTGCGAACCCACCAGCGACGTGGGGAACTGCATGCCGGAGGCGATGCCGCTGAGCAGCATGAACAGGCTGCTGAGCCAGAACGCGTCAGGCGCAGTGAAGGCCATGCCGAGGATGGCGAAGGGAAAGAGCAGGGCACCGCTCAGGATCATCGGTTTGTAGCGCCCCGTGACCGAGGTCCGGCGGCCGGCGAAATACGCACCGATCGGCAGCCCTATCGCCAGCGGCAACAAGTGCAACGCCGCACTGTCGGCACCGGCGCCGGTCACGCTCTGGAAGCGCAACGGCACCAGCACCGTCAGGGAAATCGCCTGGAAACTGGTGAAGAACACCGTGCACCAGCACAGCACCGCGCTGCGGTTGGCGAACAGGTGCATCGGCAGCAACGGTTCCCGCGCCCGGCGCTCGTACCAGGAGAACGTCCCCAGGGCTATCCCCGCGCAACCCAGCAACCCCAGCACTTCACGGCTGTGCCAGGCATGGCCCTGGCCGACCTCGGTGATCCCCAGCAGCAACGCCGTCAGGCCAATGATCAGCAACACGGTGCCCAGGTAATCGATGATCGGCGTGCGTTGCGGTACTGGCAGCCCCACCAGGGTGCGTCGGGCCACCCACCAGGCCGTGAGGCCCAGCGGCAGGTTGATCCAGAACACCCAGCGCCACGACAAGTATTCGGTCATGTAGCCACCGAGCACCGGCCCGGCCACGCTGGCCACCGCGTACATGCTGCTGAAATACCCTTGGTAGCGCCCCCGTTCGCGGGGCGGGATGATGTCGCCGATGATCGCCTGGCTCACCGAAATCATCCCGCCGGCACCGATGCCCTGGACGATCCGCGCCAGCACCAGTTGCTCCATGTTTTGCGCCAGGCCACAGAACAGCGAGGCCAGGGTGAACAGGCCCATGCCGAACAGCATCAGCGGCCGGCGTCCGTAGAGGTCACCGAGCTTGCCGTAGATGGGCACCGCCACGGTCATGGCGACCATGTAGCCGGAAATCACCCAGGCCAGCAGGCTGACGTCGGCAAATTGTGCGGAAATGGCCGGCATCGAGACGGCGACGATGGTCTGGTCCAGCGCACCCAGGAAAATCGCCAGCATCAGGGCCACCAGCACGCTGCGGATGGCCGGTTTCGGGGCTTGGAGTGTATTGAGCTGAGTCACGGCAGAACCTGCGGGCATTGCGCCGAAGAGGCGAATGGGACGGAGCCCGCAGTTTAAGTCGGTAGGCGGCTATTCGATAGCCTCGTAAGGAAGTCCAACGTAATTTTCCGCAATGGTTTTTCGGCCGGCCTCGGAGTCGAGGAAGTACTCGAGCTCGGCTTCGCTGATGCGCTGGTTGAAGGCATCGTCGTCGAAGCGGTGCAGCATCGAAGTCATCCACCACGAGAACCGTTCGGCTTTCCAGACGCGCCGCAGGCAGATGGCCGAATACTGCTCCAGCAAGTCCACACGGCCGTCGCGATAGACCTTGAGCAGGATGTTGAACAACGTACTGACATCGCTGGCGGCCAGGTTCAGCCCCTTGGCCCCGGTCGGTGGGACGATGTGCGCCGCGTCGCCCACCAGGAACATCCGCCCGTACTGCATCGGCTCGACCACGAAGCTGCGCAGCGGCGCGATGCTTTTCTCGATGGACGGGCCGGTCACCAGGGCTTCGGCCAGGTCGGTGGGCAGGCGGTTTTTCAGTTCATGCCAGAAACGCTCGTCCGGCCAGTCGGCCACTTGTTCCTCGGCAGGGACTTGCAGGTAGTAACGGGTGCGGGTCTTGGAGCGCATGCTGCACAGGGCAAAGCCGCGGGCGTGCCGAGCGTAGACCAACTCTTCGTGAACCGGCGGGGTGTCGGCCAGCACGCCGAGCCAGCCAAATGGGTAGACGCGTTCGAAGACCTTGAGTTTTTCCGCCGGAATGGACTGTCGCGCCACGCCGTGGAAACCGTCGCAACCGGCAATGTAGTCGCAGTCCAGGCGCAAGGTTTGCCCTTCATGCTCGAAGGTCACGAAAGGGTGCTCGGTTTGCATGTCGTGGGGCTGGGCGTTGCTGGCCAGGTACAACGTGCGGGCGCCGGCGGCTTCGCGGGCGGCCATCAGGTCACGGGTCACTTCGGTCTGGCCGTAGACCATGACGTTTTTACCGCCAGTCAGGCCCTTGAGGTCGATGTGCACCCGCCGATCGTTGAGCACCAGTTCAAAGCCGTCATGGGGCAGGCCTTCGGCGTCCATGCGTTGGCCGACGCCAGCCTGGCGCAGCAGTTCGACCATGCCTTGCTCCAGTACACCGGCGCGGATGCGGCCCAGTACATAGTCCGGGGTCTGGCGTTCGAGGATGACAGTGTCGATGCCGGCGTTGTGCAGCAATTGGCCGAGCAGCAGGCCAGAGGGGCCGGCGCCGATAATAGCGACTTGGGTCTTGAGGGTTTTCATTGTTCTTATGACTCGCACGAAGCACGCGACCAGGGTCGGTGTTGATTATTAGAAATCGAGTGCCTACATTTTTCGCTTGCGGACCTGTCAGTTGAAGGGGAAAACTGAGCCGATACCTGTACTTTCTGCCAATTGGTGCGATTATCGCCCGCAACCCCAGGCCCGGATCCACGTTATGAAAAAACCTGACCTGCCTTCGATCCCGGTGTTCAAGCTCTATGGTGAGAGCCAGGAATGGCCGACCCCGGACCTGCTGCACTGCGAAACCATCTCCAAGCGCAGCCGCGAGCATCATTGGGAAATCAAACCCCATCGGCATGCCGATCTGTGTCAGTTGTTGTTTGTCTTCAAGGGCCAGGCGGAACTGGAAATCGAAGGCCGGCGCACGCAGCTCACCGAGCCGGCGGTGCAGATCCTGCCGCCGCTGTCGGTCCATGGCTTTCGTTTTTCCGAGGATGTGGAAGGTTACGTGGTGACCCTGGCGGCGCCGCTGGTCACGCACCTGCAAACGCAACTGGGGCATTCGGTCAATGTGCTGGCCCAGGCCGAAAGCTACCCGGCCCTCGAGAATGCCGAGTACCTCAACAGCCTGTTCAGCGCCCTGCAGAATGAATACATGGGGCATCAGCCGGCTCGGGAAATGCTGATGCATGCGCTGGTCAGCGTGATCATGGTCTGGGTCAGCCGCCAGGTGATGCAGCGACACACCCAGGCCCAGCGCCCGCAACGGGCCCGGGAATACCTCAACGGGTTCATTCAGTTGGTGGAAGAAACCTATCGCGAGCACGTCAAGGTCGAAGACCTGGCCCATCGCCTGGGCATTTCCGTGTCGCACCTCAACGGCACCTGCCGGGAACTGGCGGGGCAACCGGCGTTGCAGATCATGCACGAGCGCCAGTTGTTGGAAGCCAAGCGCCTGCTGACCTACACCGGCATGACCATCTACGAGATTTCCGAACTGCTCGGTTTTTCCGACCCGACCAACTTCACCCGGCTGTTCCGCCGGCGCGTCGGCATCTCGCCCAAGGCGTTCCGGGACCGGCTCAAGACCGATCAACAGGACGACTGACCACGCCTCAGCGCAGGGCGTTCAGGGTTGCGCTGTGGGGGATGCAGCGTTCGAAGTTGCAGCTGGCGTATTCACGGGGCAGTTGCCTGGCCTGCTCGACCCGGTAGGCCGCAGTGCCATACAGCGCAAGCGTGGCGGCGCAGGTGACGAAAATGGCGAGGCGTCTTCTTGTTTTGATGTTCATGGCGGTGACCTCTGAACGAATACCCGGGGGTACTACTTTCAGCATAGGTCAGCCGTGGCGGGTTGCCAGCCAGGCCGGTATCGCATGTAACTCGATATTCAGAACGCTGATGCCCCTGTGTGGAGCGAGCTTGTGGGAGCAAGGCCTGTGGGAGCAAGGCTTGCCCGCGATGGCATCGCCTCGGTTTATCCGCTACACCGAGGTGTCTGCATCGCGGGCAAGCCTTGCTCCCACAGATCAGTTCCACAGGGGATTGGGGTGGTCTTTTAACCGGGTTATGCCAGGTGTTCCGGCTTCATCGGATCGCCCGGCTTGACGTCCAGTTGCTTGCGCACGTCTTCGAACATTTTGTCGTAGTACTCGTGCATCGAGCCGATGCTGGCGGTCTTGGGCAGGCCATATTTCCGCGCAATGCGCGTGGCGTAGCGGGCGAAATCGAAGGCCTGGTCCTTGGCCAGGAAGAATGTCTCGTCCAGTGATTTGTCTTCGACGGTGCCATGCACCCGGAATGACATGCCCGTGCCTTCCTTGCCGTCCTGGTCGACCTTATAGTCGATGCACAGGTTGTAGCTGAAATCTTCCTTGGTCAGCGCGTGGCGCTCCATGTGCAGGTGACCGGGTTCGAACATGGCCATAAACGACTCTCCTCAAGGGCGTGGGTGTAGGGCAGACCCCGGATCCGCCCTGCAAGTTTCCTGTTATCGAAAAGTGATGCCCGCCGTGGCCGTGCTGATGCGAGTGCCGGCCTGGCCCTGGACGATAGCATCGATGTCCGACAGCGACCCGATCACCGCGACCTTGCCCGTGTTGCGCGCGAACTCGCAGGCGGCCTGCACCTTCGGCCCCATGGAGCCGGCGGCGAAACCGAGCCGTTCCAGTTCGTCGGGGTGGGCCTGGGCGATGGCTTTCTGGGTCGGCTTGCCGAAGTCGATGAACGCGGCGTTGACGTCGGTGGCGATCACCAGCAGATCGCTTTCCAGCTGTTCGGCCAGCAGCGCCGAGCACAGGTCCTTGTCGATCACCGCTTCCACGCCCTGCAGCTTGCCGTCGGTGTCGTACATCGTCGGAATGCCACCACCGCCGGCGCAGATCACGATGCTGCCTTTTTCCAGCAGCCATTTGATCGGGCGGATCTCGAAGATGCGCTTGGGCCGTGGGCTGGCGACCACCCGGCGGAACTTGTCGCCGTCCGGGGCGATGGCCCAGCCTTTCTCGGCAGCGAGTCGTTCCGCGTCCGCTTTGCTGTAGACCGGGCCGATGGGCTTGGTAGGGTTCTGGAAGGCCGGGTCGTTGCCATCCACTTCGACCTGGGTCAGCAGCGTGGCGAAGGGGACTTCGAAGTCCAGCAGATTGCCCAGTTCCTGTTCGATGATGTAGCCGATCATGCCTTCGGTTTCGGCGCCGAGCACGTCCAGCGGATACGGCGTGACCGCGGTGTAGGCCGCCGCCTGCAACGACAGCAGGCCGACCTGCGGGCCGTTGCCGTGGGCGATGACCAGTTGGTTGCCGGGGTGGATCTTGGCGATCTGTTCGGTCGCGGTGCGGATGTTGCTACGTTGGTTGGCAGCGGTCAGGGGTTCACCCCGACGCAGGAGGGCGTTACCGCCCAGGGCAACGACGATGCGCATGGTGCTGTCCTTCTAAAAAATGGACGAACAACGCGGTCCTTGGTGGGAGCGAGCTTGCTCGCGATAGCGGTGTGTCAGTCGACATCAATGTTGCCTGTTCCTGCGCCATCGCGAGCAAGCTCGCTCCCACAAGGGAACTGCGTTGGTTTCAGATATCCGCCAGCGCCGACACCAGGATCGCCTTGATGGTGTGCATGCGATTCTCCGCCTGCTCGAAGGCGATGTTGGCCGGGGACTCGAACACCTCCTCGGTCACTTCCACGCCATTGGCCAGGTTCGGATAGCGGGCGGCGATGTCCTTGCCGACCTTGGTTTCGCTGTTGTGGAACGCCGGCAGGCAATGCATGAATTTCACCCGTGGGTTGCCCGAGGCTTTCATCATTTGCGCGTTGACCTGGTAAGGCAGCAACTGCTCGATGCGTTCATCCCAGGCTTCCACCGGTTCGCCCATGGACACCCAGATATCGGTGTGGATGAAGTCCACGCCCTTGACCGCTTCTTTCGGATCCTCGGTGATGGTGATGCGCCCGCCGCTCTCGACGGCGAAGGCCTGGCACTGGTCGATGAAATCCTGATGCGGCCACAGGGCTTTCGGCGCGCCGATGCGCACGTCCATGCCCAGTTTGGCGCCGATCATCAGCAGCGAATTGCCCATGTTGTAGCGGGCATCGCCCAGGTAGGCGTAGCTGATGTCATGCAACGGCTTGTCGCTGTGCTCGCGCATGGTCAGGGTGTCGGCGATCATCTGGGTGGGGTGGAATTCGGCGGTCAGGCCGTTGAACACCGGCACGCCGGCGAACTTGGCCAGCTCCTCGACGATCTCCTGTTCGAAGCCCCGGTACTCGATGGCGTCGAACATCCGCCCCAGGACCCGGGCGGTGTCTTTCATGCTTTCCTTGTGGCCGATCTGCGACGACACCGGGTCGATGTAGGTGACGTGGGCGCCCTGGTCATGGGCCGCGACTTCGAAGGCGCAGCGGGTGCGGGTCGAGGTTTTCTCGAAGATCAGCGCGATGTTCTTGCCCTTGAGGTGCGGCTGTTCGGTGCCGGTGTACTTGGCACGCTTGAGGTCGCGGGACAGGTCCAGCAGGTAGTGCAGCTCGCGGTTGGTGTGGTGCATCAAGCTCAGCAGGCTGCGGTTGCGCATGTTGAAAGCCATGATATGGATCTCCTTGGGTTTCGGTTATCCCCTGGGCTGCGTTCGATAAACACTGGCCCAGGCTCAAAGGTCAGTAGTCGATCGGGTCGCGGATGATCGGGCAGGTCATGCAGTGGCCACCGCCGCGGCCACGGCCCAGCTCGCTGGCGCTGATGGTGATGACTTCCACCCCGGCCTTGCGCAGCAGGGTATTGGTGTAGGTGTTGCGGTCGTAGCCGATCACCACGCCCGGCTCCACGGCCACCACGTTGTTGCCGTCGTCCCATTGTTCACGCTCGGCGGCGAAGCTGTTGCCGCCGGTTTCCACCACGCGCAAGGCCGGCAGCTTGAGGGCAGCGGCCACGGTGTCGAGGAAGCTGCCTTCTTCGCGGCGCACATCGATGCCGCCGGGCTTGCTCTCGTCAGGGCGCAGGGAGAAGGCGACGATCTGGCTCACCACTTCCGGGAAAACCGTGACCAGGTCGCGGTCGCAGAAACTGAAGACGGTGTCCAGGTGCATGGCGGCGCGGGACTTCGGCAGGCCGGCGACGATGACCCGCTCCACGGCCTTGTGCTTGAACAGGTTCAGTGCCAGTTGGCCGATGGCCTGGCGGGACGAGCGCTCGCCCATGCCAATCAACACTACGCCGTTGCCAATGGGCATCACGTCGCCGCCTTCGAGGGTGGCGTTGCCATGCTCTTGGTCCGGGTCGCCGTACCAGATCTGGAAGTCAGCCTGGGTAAACTCGGGGTGGAATTTATAGATGGCGCTGGCGAGCAGGGTTTCCTGGCGCCGCGCCGGCCAGTACATCGGGTTCAGGGTCACGCCGCCGTAGATCCAGCAGGTGGTGTCGCGGGTGAACTGGGTATTGGGCAGCGGCGGCAGGATGAAGCTGGAGTGCCCGAGGAAGTCGCGGAACATCTGGATGGTCTTGCCACCGAAGCTGTCCGGCAGGTCGTCGGCCGAGACGCCGCCAATCAGGAACTCGGCGATATGGCGTGGCTCCAGGCTGCGCAACCAGGAACCGACTTCATTCACCAGGCCCAGGCCCACCGAGTTGGCGGTGATCTTGCGCTGCAGGATCCAGTCCAGGGCTTCGGGGATGGCGACGATGTCGGTCAGCAGGTTGTGCATTTCCAGCACGTCGATGCCACGCTCGCGCATCTTGGTGACGAAATCGAAATGGTCGCGTTTGGCCTGGTTGACCCAGATCACGTCGTCGAACAGCAGCTCGTCGCAGTTGTTCGGGGTCAAGCGTTGATGGGCCAGGCCTGGGGAACACACCATGACTTTACGTAATTTACCGGCTTCGGAATGAACGCCGTACTTCACTTTTTCCGTGGTCATTACAAATCCTCCCGTTAAAACAATCAGCCAGCTACAAGGTCAGGAAGCCGTCGTAGAGCCCATAGGCGGCCACCAGGGCGCCTGCGATCACTGCGGCGAAAATCAGCTTCTCGACAGAGGTGAAAACCGGTTTGCCCAACTCGTGCTTGGCCTTGGCGAACAGAATCGCGCCGGGGGCATAGAGCAGGGCGGAGAGCAGCAGGTACTTGATCCCGCCGGCATACAGCAGCCACACCGCGTAGATCAGGGCGATGGCGCCGATGAGCAGATCCTTGCGCCGTTCGGCCGCGAAGCCTTCGTAGGTCTCGCCGCGCACCGCCAGCAGCACGGCATAGGCCGCCGACCACAGGTACGGCACCAGGATCATCGAGGTGGCGAGGTAGATCAGTGACAGGTAAGTGCTGGCCGAGAACAGCGTGATGACCAAAAACAGCTGGACCATCGCGTTGGTCAGCCACAGGGCGTTGGCCGGTACGTGGTTGGCGTTCTCCCGGCGCAGGAACTCGGGCATGGTGTGGTCTTTGGCGGCGGCGAACATGATCTCGGCGCACAGCAGCACCCAGGACAGCAGGGCGCCAAGCAGCGAGATGATCAGGCCGACGCTGATCAGCACCGCGCCCCAGTGGCCCACGACATGCTCCAGCACGGCGGCCATGGACGGGTTCTGCAGCTTGGCCAGTTCAGGTTGGGTCATGATGCCCAGTGACAGCACGTTGACCAGCACCAGGAACAGCAGCACGGTGATGAAACCGATGACCGTGGCCTTGCCGACGTCGGAGCGTTTCTCGGCCCGTGCGGAGAAGATGCTGGCGCCCTCGATGCCGATGAACACCCACACGGTGACCAGCATCATCTTGCGCACCTGGTTCATCACGCTGCCCAGGTCCGGGTTTTTCACGCCCCAGATGTCGGCGGTGAAGATGTCGAGCCTGAAGGCGAACACTGCGATCAACACGAACAGCAGCAACGGCACGACCTTGGCGATGGTGGTCACCAGGTTGATGAACGCCGCTTCCTTGATGCCGCGCAGCACCAGGAAATGCACCGCCCACAGCAATACCGAGGCGCCGATCACCGCGGCAACGGTGTTGCCTTCACCGAAAATCGGGAAGAAGTAGCCCAGGGTGCTGAACAGCAATACGAAGTAGCCGACGTTGCCCAGCCAGGCGCTGATCCAGTAGCCCCACGCGGAAGAGAAACCCATGTAGTCGCCGAACCCGGCCTTGGCGTAGACATACACGCCGCCATCCAGGTCGGGCTTGCGATTGGCGAGGGTCTGAAAGACAAAAGCGAGGGTCAGCATGCCGACGGCGGTAATGGCCCAGCCAATCAGTACCGCACCGACATCCGCGCTGGCGGCCATGTTTTGTGGCAGGGAAAATATCCCGCCGCCGATCATGGAGCCGACAACCAGGGCAACTAACGCACCCAATCGAAGTTTTCCGGGGGTATCAGACATTTGCGAGACTCCAATGCAGGAGAAGAGAGTCGACAGAATAAGTCGGTTTGAAAGTTGAATACCTGATCTGGATCAGTGCATGACAACATTCCATTGTTAATGAAGGAGTTGAGTGCTTTCCTTCACGTCCATAAGTTGCCAGGAGGCCCGTTTTAGAGGCTTCGGCAAGGTGTGGCGAGGCGGGTTTCATCCCGTAGGATTATTCACGCTAGTTGATTTTTTCTGGATCGCAACTATTTTGTAGGTTGTTTTCATGACAGAAATAATCGTCTGGCGTGGTCTTTCTTATTGCTGTCCTGGACAGTGGTCGGATTAATAATCCCTCGGACTTTGCGCGCGTGACGTTATTCAAAAACGTTATGTCGCATTATTTACTTAATGAGCGAGAAAGATGCCGCAGCCGATTGAAAAGTTACGACTCGGTGCGCTGGTGGCGCTGGTGGTGGGGTCGATGATCGGTGGCGGGATCTTTTCCCTGCCGCAGAACATGGCGGCCCGGGCCGACGTTGGAGCGGTGCTGATCGGTTGGGCCATTACCGCCGTCGGCATGCTGACCCTGGCCTTCGTGTTCCAGACCCTGGCCAATCGCAAGCCGGAACTGGACTCGGGTGTCTATGCCTACGCCAAGGCCGGTTTCGGCGACTACATGGGTTTCTCTTCCGCGTGGGGCTACTGGATCAGTGCCTGGATGGGCAACGTCGGCTACTTCGTATTGCTGTTCAGCACCCTGGGGTATTTTTTCCCGGTGTTCGGCCAAGGCAACACGCCGGTGGCCATCGCCTGTGCATCGTTGCTGCTGTGGGCGGTGCATTTCCTGGTGCTGCGCGGCATCAAGGAAGCAGCGTTCATCAACCTGGTGACCACCATCGCCAAAGTGGTGCCATTGGTGATGTTCATTGTCATCGCCGCGGTGGCGTTCAAGGCCGAGGTGTTCACCCGGGACATCTGGGGCGAGATGAACCCGGACCTGGGTAGCGTGATGGACCAGGTGCGCCACATGATGCTGGTCACGGTGTTCGTGTTCATTGGCATCGAAGGCGCCAGTGTCTATTCGGCGCGGGCGGAAAAACGCGCGGATGTCGGGCGGGCGACAGTGATCGGCTTCCTCGGGGTCCTGGCGCTGCTGGTACTGGTGAACGTGTTGTCCCTGGGGATCATGACCCAGCCTGTACTGGCGCAACTGCAGAACCCCTCCCTGGCCGGTGTCCTGGAGCATATCGTCGGGCCTTGGGGCGCGTTGTTGATCAGCCTCGGCCTGGCGGTGTCGTTGTTGGGCGCGCTATTGTCCTGGGCGCTGTTGTGCGCCGAAATTCTCTATGCCACCGCCAGGGACAAGACGATGCCGGCGTTCCTGACCAAGGAAAACGCCAACCGTGCGCCGGTCAACGCGTTGTGGCTGACCAATGGCATGATCCAGTTGTTTTTGCTGATTACCCTGTTTTCCGCGGGCACCTATACCAGCCTGATCTACCTCGCGTCATCGATGATCCTGGTGCCGTACCTGTGGTCGGCAGCCTATGCGGTGTTGCTTTGCGCACGGGGCGAAACCTATGGACAAGCCTCGGCCCGGCGCATGAAGGACCTGTGTATCGGTGGCGTTGCGCTGTGCTATGCGGTGTGGTTGCTGTATGCCGGCGGCGTGAAGTACCTGCTGCTGTCGGCGCTGTTGTATGCGCCGGGGGTGATCCTGTTTGCCCAGGCCAAGCGCGAGCAGCGCCAACCCTTGTTCACCCATGTGGAAAAAGGCGTCTTTGCCTGCGTGATGTCCGGGGCGGGCTTGGCGGCGTATGGGTTGTACAGTGGGTTTTTGGCGTTGTGAGGCTTACCGGGAGGTTGAGGTGACGCCTTGGCGAGAGGGTTATGTGGGAGCAAAGCTTGCTCGCGAAACAGGCGCCTCGATTTCTGAGAGACTGCGGCGCTTCCATCGCGGGCAAGCCTTGCTCCCACATCAATCCCCTTACCACTGCGGGCGATGGGCGCCCAGTTCTGCCGCTGGCAAGGTCCATTGCAACGGCGTCCCGGTGATTTTCAACGGCACCTGCAAGCGATGGGCTGGCCCCCATGGCGTTTGTTCGACCACCAGGCCCTGATCATCCTTGTCCTCGGCGCGCAATGGGGTCGGGTCCCCTGGGCCACGCTCGATCAACAGCTTCGCCGTGCGCGCCAGTGACAAGCGAGCCGAGCCGCCGTGCCCCCTCTCCAGGCGCCGGGTTAACAACACCAGGGCACTGGCCGCCATCAGGTAGCCGGTGCCGTGGTCCAGTGCCTGCACCGGCAGCGGTGTCGGTTTGTCAGTATGTTTCCAACCCATGCCGGCTTCGGCAATGCCGCTGCTCATCTGCACCAGGCTGTCGAAGCCACGGCGGTGCTGCCACGGGCCGCTCCAGCCATAGGCGTTGAGACTCACATCGATCAGCCCCGGGGCGATTTGCTGGCGTTGCTCGGCGCCATAGCCCAGGCGTTCGAGAGCGTCGGCGCGATAGCCATGCAGGAGGATGTCGGTGTCCTTGAGCAGCGCCTCGAACGCTGCGCGGTCGTCGGGCCGATGCAAGTCGAGGCGGGCGCAGCGTTTGCCCAGGGTGACTTCCGGGACCACGCCGGGTTCGTTCCAGGTCGGCGGGTCGATGCGCAGCACGTCGGCCCCCAGGCCTGCGAGGAAGCGGCTGGCGACGGGGCCGGCCAGCACGCGGGTCAGGTCCAACACCTTGAGGCCCGCCAGTGGCTGGGTCACGGAGCCGAGCCAGGGCTTGCGCTGTTCTGCAGTCGTTTCACTCAGATGCACCAGCGGTTCGGCATTCACCGCCATGCCTTGGGGATGGGCCTGCCAGGACTGCCACGAGCGCATCTCGGCGGCGCAACCGCCGGCGTCGACCACGGCCTGTTCCAGCTCGGCCTTGTTCCAACGGGCCACCCTCGCCGCCATGTCGGCGCGGTCGGTGCAGGTGCCGAGGACTTTTTCCGCGGCCAGGCGATGATGCGGTGCGTTGGTGTGCAGGCGAATCCAGCCGTCGGCGCAGGCGTAGTCACCGGCCACCGGGTCCCACATCGGCGGCACGCTCCAGCCGATGGGGCGAAGGGACGTGGAGAACCAGAACGACGCCAGGCGCCGGTCGACCTCGACGGGCGGAAGGCGGCCGGTTTGCTGGTGGATGAGCGCGGCGGTCGCCTGGCCCGCCACGGCGATGCTGGCGCTGGCCAACTCCGTGACGGCGAAGGCCGAGGGCGGGGCGCCTTCGCCGCTGAAGGTGATTGGGGTCGTGGGCAAGCCGAGTGCGGTTTGCATGGACGTGAGCAGATCTGACATCGAAAGCCCTCCAGTACGAGAGGGCGATCATAGATCAAAAATCCGTTGGGGGCCGCTTTGCGGCCCAGCGGGAGCAAGCGCCCTCGCCACAAGTGCCCTGTGCCTGTTCCGGCCGCGACCAGATCCACAGGTTGCCCAGGCCCATGCCCGCGAGCGCCAGGTAAACCGGCCAACCGTGTTCGAGCATCACCAGCATCAGCCCGGCACACAGCAGCATGCTGACGGTGGCACCCACCTTGGTCCGGCGCGGGATGACCTTGCCATTGCGCCAGTTGTGCAGCATCGGCCCGAACAACCGATGGCTCTCCAGCCAGGCGCTCAGGCGCGGCGAACTGCGGGTCGCGGCCCAGGCGGCCAGCAGGATGAATTCGGTGGTCGGCAGGCCGGGCACGACGAGGGCGACCAGGCCGATGGCCAGGCTGGTGTAGGCGAGCAGGGCGAAGAGCAGTTGGGTGAGTTTGGAGGGCGTGCGGCTCATGTACTTCTATCCGACATGCACTTTACCTTGTGGGAGCGAGCTTGCTCGCGATAGCGGTGTATCAGGTGGCCAATAAGGTGGCTGAAAGTCCGCCATCGCGAGCAAGCTCGCTCCCACAGATCAAGCCGGCTCGGCCGCATAAGCCTGTTCCAGCAGTACGGTAAAGCGGTTGAAAGCATCCAGCGCGCCTTTATCCGCTTCGGCTTCCTGCTGTTCGGTGAAGGCCAGGCCGTCGAGGGTGCGGGTGAAGGTTTTCCAGCCTTCGGCGCGCCCGCCGGCAGGCTCCGCCAGGTGCCGGGCGCCGAAGGTTTCGCTCAGCCCCAGGCCCACGGCACGCTTGATCAGGAACGCGGCGCCGAGCTTGGAACCTTCGGAGACGAACAACCAGCCCAGGGCTTCGGCCTGGGTCGGTTTGTTCACCGCACCGGCCACCGGCGCCGGGACTTCGGTGTCCAGGTCGGCGAGATCCGCCTTGGCTGCGTCGGCCCGGCAACGGGCCGGCAGGTCGGGAATCAGGGCGGACAGCTCGGCGTCGTTGTACAGCGCCACCAGTTCCGACTGGAACAGGTACTGGGCGAGGACGAAACGGGCGAAGCTGGCCGGGGTTTCGAACGGGGCGTGGGCCTTGACCAGGGCGTCGAGCTTGCTGTGAGGCTCGTGGGTGATCTGGTTCAGGCGTTGGGAACGTGAAGCGGGACGTTGTGTGGTCATGAACAATTCCTTTGAATTAGATCGCTGTGGCGAGGGCTGTGGGAGCAAAGCTTGCTCGCGAAACAGGCGCCTCGATCTCTGAAAGAGCGCATCGCCTTCATCGCGGGCAAGCCTTGCTCCCACATGACTCTCCTCGCCACAGGTGTTTGTGTTGCCTGGGAAATCGGGTCAGATATCCCAGATCAGGTTCACCGCGAAGTTACGCCCGGGCGCGGTCAGGCGATCGAGGTTGGCGGGGCTCAGCACGGCCGCTTCGCCGACGCTGTCGTAGCCGCGCACGTCATCCCACAGCCAGTATTTCTTGTCGGTGAGGTTGTAGAGGCCGCCACTGACGGTCACGTCGCGGGTCACCTTGTAGAAACCCGTCAGGTCGAGGATGCCGAAGCCTGGCGTCTTGAACTGGCTGCTCACGCCATCGGGCGAGTTGAAGTTGCTGTCGTCGACGCGGTCCTTTTTCTTGACCAGGGTCCAGCTGAGCAAGGTGCCGAACTGCTGCTGGTCGTAGCCCAGGCCAAACACGCCGGTGAGCGGGTTGACGCTGTTGAGCGGCTCGCCGGTGTCGTTGTTGCGACCGTAGGCGTAGGCCACCGAACCTTGGGTGTACAGGCCCTTTGGCGCGCCCAGCACGTCCAGGTCCAGACGTCCCTTGACTTCGGCACCCTTGATGGTGGCGTGCTTGATGTTGTTGCTCTGGAAGGTCAACTGGTCGGCACCGGGGGTGATGGCGTCCTCGTTGATGAAGTCGCGGTACTTGTTGTAGAACACCGCCACGTCGAACGAACCGGAGTCGAAGCGGCCGCGCAGGCCGGTCTCGTAGCCCTGGCTTTTTTCCGCTTCCAGGTCGGCGTTGGGCTCCACGCTATAGCCAGCGCCAGGGTTGTCGAAACGGCCATACAGGGCCTTGGCGGTCGGGGTGCGGAAACCCTCGGCGTACTGCCCGTACCAGGTGTACTGGTCGGTCAGGGCATAGGTCACGCCGAATTTCGGCGAGACGCGGTGCCAGGTCTTGTTCTTGTCGCTGACCTCACCACCACTGGTGGGGTCCACGGTGTTGAGGAATTCCTCGGTCAGGTGCGGCTTGAGCTGGGTGTAGTCGTAGCGCAGGCCAGGCGTGAAGGTCCATTTGTCCCAACTGATCTGGTCCTGGACGAACAGGGCGTAGCTGTTGATGGTCGGGTCCGGGAAGTCACTGGCTTTTGCCAGCACGTCCCGGGTGCTGATGGCGCCCACCGCAGAGCAACCGACACCCACCGCCAGGCACACGCCATTGCCGCTGCGCGAGCCGGTGACTTTCTGTTGCTTGATCGTGGTGCCGTAGGTCAGCGCGTGATCGGTGTCGGCGATGCTGAAGGCCTTGTCCAGTTGCGCATCGAAGACCCACTGCTTTTCTTCGTAGAGGGTATCCCGGGTGCGCAGGACCTGGCGGGTGATCGGGAAATAGAACTCGGCGGTGCTCTGGTCGGTCTTGGCGACCTGGTGATTCAGGCTCCACTTGATGTGATCGGCCAGCAAGCTGTCGAGGGCGAAGCTGTGCTCCAGGCCGAAGCGCTCGCGGGTGATGGTGTCGTTGCCGGTGCGCCACTGGTACATGCCGCCAGGCAGTACAAAATCGGGGATCGCCGGTTGGCCGTTGGCGTAAGGGCCGCCGTAGGCGCTTTTCAGGTCGCTGTCGCGGTCGTCCTTGTATTTCTCGTAGACCAGGCCAAGGCGTGCGTCATCGCTGTAGTTCCAGCCGAGCTTGGCCAGCACGTTGTTGGCGCGCACGTCTTCCGGGTTGGCGGCGGTGCGGTCCAGGCCGGTGCCGTTGTGGCTGCCGTAGGATTCGGTTTCGTGACCGTCGCGCTGGCTGTAGTGCAGCAGGCCATCGAATGGGCCGCTGCGGCCGGCGACGGTGGCGGACTTGAGCCAGCTCTCGTCGGCGGAGCTGTAGCCGGTCTTCAGGCGGGCGCCAACGTCCTGGCCGGGCTTGATGATGTCGTCCGGATCGAGGGTGAAGTAGCTGACGGCACCGCCAATGGCATTGCTGCCGTACAGCACCGAGGCCGGACCGCGGAGGATTTCCACGCGCTTGATGATTTCCGGGTCGACGTAATTGCGCTGGGTCTTGGCGTAGGGGCCGTTGAAGAAACCGCCGGGTACTTCCACGCCGTCGACCTGGGTCAGGATCCGGTTGCCGTCGATGCCGCGAATGTTATAGCCGCTGATGCCGCCGCGCTGGCCCGCACCGCCCACCGACACGCCCGGTTCATAGCGCACCAGGTCCTTGAGAGTATTGACGTTGTTGCGGTCCAGTTCCTGGCGGTCGTGGACGGTGACCGTGCTGGGTACGCTGGTGATGTCCTGTTCCTGGCGGGTGGCGCTGATGGTCACCTGTTGCAGCTCCATCGTGCTGCCGCTGCTGCGCTTTTCCAGCACGATGCTGTTGTCGCCCAGCTTGCGATAGCCCAGCTGGGTCCCCACCAACAGGCGCTCCAGGGCTTTTTCAGGCGGCAGCGAGCCGTTCACCCCTGGCGAGGCGACGCCTTCGGCCAGTTCCGCCGGCATGCCGACTTGCCAGCCGGTGACCGCGGTGAATGCATTCAAGGCCGAGACCAGTGGCTGTCGGGCGATGGCGAAGGTGTAGTCGCCCATGTTGCGGGCAGGGGGCTGCACGGCGGTGGCAGCCAGGGCGAGCGGCGCGGTGCCGGCCATCAGGATGGCGGCGGTGAGCAATGACAGCGTGCAAGAGGGGGCAAGAAACCGGCAAGTAAGGCGAGAGGACATCGATAGCGCTCCGTGTCGCATCTGTTATAGGTGCAGATCGCATCGCTGGATGCGAATCAATTGCATTGGCTATAACGAGACGAACCAGCGGAGCCTATCGAGTAAAAATAATTCTCATTTAGTTCAAGATCACCAGCGCTGGGAATTCCTGAAGCCGCGCCGAGGTGATATGGGCCAGGGAGCGGACCACGTCCAGCGGCTGATCGAGGCGGTAATTGCCGGTCACCGCGACATTGGCCAGCTGTTCGTTACTGTTGATGATCCAGCCGGGGTAGTAGCGGCGCAGCTCGGCCAGTACTTGGCTCAGCGGCCGGTTCTCGAACACCAGCCGACCCTGGACCCAGGCCAGGTCGGTGTTGGCATCGAGACGGGCCGGGCGGTCGAAGCCATTGGGGCCGATGCGGATACTCTCTCCGGCCGACAGCCGCACATGGGTGTCGTTGCGGTTGGCCCGCAGATCCACATCACCGCGCTGCACCTGGACTTGGGCCACGCCGTCGAGGTAACGCACGGCGAACGTGGTGTCGCTGACGCTGGCGGTGACCGGGCCGGCGTCGATTTCCAGCGGCAGGGTACGGTTGCCCGGGACTTCGAAGAAGGCCTCGCCCTTGTACAAGCGGGCCACGTACCGTTGTTCGTTGAACGTGCTGGAGAACGCCGAGTCGGTGTTGAGCAGAACCTTGGAGCCGTCTTCCAATTGCAGGCGCTGGCGTTCACCGACCACGGTCAGGTGATCGGCCTGCAAGCGCAGGGGCAGGTCGCTGAAGTTGAACAGGCCGAGAAACAACACGGCGGCGGTGGCCAGGGGTTTCCAGTGGGCACGCAGGCGCGACAGCGCGGTGACCTTGGGCGCGGTTTCAAGTCGACGGGCACTGGCCATCACCTGTGGGCCATTCCAGATCGCGTGGGCCCGGGCGAAGGCCTCGCCATGACGTGGATCGGCCGCCAGCCAGGCCTGGAACTGCCGCGTCTGTTCCTCGCTGGGGCTGTCCAGCAGGATCAGCCAGTCCAGCGCCTGCTCCATGGCATGGGCGGTTTCCGGCGTCGGCGCAGGAGAAGGGGAGTTGTCCGTCACGGTGGGTTCTCGTATTAGCGGCCAGCACAAGCTACAAGCCGCAGGCAGTAGGAGGCAAGCCTGTGCGCAACGTGAAACTATAGACTGCGTTCAGCCACACCCACACAGATCGCCATGATCAGTTTCAGTTCCTTTTGCACCGTGCTCAGGGACACGCTCAGCCGTTCGGCGATTTCCTGGTAACTGTGGCCATGCAGGCGGTTGAGGATGAAGATCTGCCGTTGTCGCGGGCTCAGGGCCTGCAGGCTGACATTCAGGCGCTCGAGCAGTTGCTGGGCATGGGCGGCGTCCTCGGCGCTGCTCTGGGGGGCGACGACGTTTTGGACGACTTCCAGCGGCACGTCATCCAGCAGGGTTCGGGCCTGGATGCGCCGGGCACGCAAATGGTCCAGCGCCAGGTTGCGGGCGGTCTGGAAAACAAAGGGTTCGAGGTGCTCGACCGTGCGTTCGGCCAGTGCACGGGTGACACGCAGGTAGGTTTCCTGAAGCAGGTCTTCGGCGGTACTGGGGTTGCTGACCATGCGCTCGAGGGTGCGCAGCAGCGGCGTGCGCTGGGCGAGGAAGACGTGATGAAAGCGCGATTGACTCACGGTAGGGCCCGATCCGGTTCGAGTGGATGATAATGCTTATCATCTACGTTGCGGGTCAAGCCTTGATTCATTTCACGAGTGTGAACCCTTGTGGGAGCGAGCTTGCTCGCGATGATGGCGTGTCAGTCGCCATCGATGTTGGCTGATACACCGCTATCGCGAGCAAGCTCGCTCCCACAGAAAGGCTCAATACTGCCGTGTCAGTTATTCGGCGTTACACAACGCCAGGCAGTTATCCAGCATGCGGTTGGAGAAACCCCATTCGTTGTCATACCAGGCCAGTACCTTGAGCAGCTTGCCGCTGGCCTTGGTGTGGTTGGCGTCGAAGATCGACGACAGCGGGTTGTGGTTGAAATCGCTGGAGACCAGCGGCAGGGTGTTGTAGCCGAGGATCTTCGAATGCTGGCTGGCCTGGCGCAGCAGTTCGTTGACTTCCTCGGCCGACGCTTCGCGCTTGAGCTGCACGGTGAGGTCCACCAGCGAGACGTTGATCACCGGTACGCGCACCGCCATGCCGGTCAGCTTACCGGCCAGTTCCGGCAGCACCAGGCCCACCGCTTCGGCGGCGCCGGTCTTGCTCGGGATCATGTTCTGCGTGGCCGAGCGAGCACGGTACGGGTCGCTGTGGTAGACGTCGGTCAGGTTCTGGTCGTTGGTGTAGGCATGGATGGTGGTCATCAGGCCGCTTTCGATGCCCAGCTCGCGGTGCAGCACCTGGGCCACCGGGGCCAGGCAGTTGGTGGTGCACGAAGCGTTGGAGATGATCTGGTGGGACTGGCGCAGGATGTCGTGGTTCACGCCATACACGACGGTGGCATCGGCGCCCTTGGCCGGGGCCGAGATGATCACCTTGCGGGCGCCGGCGCTGATGTGGGCGGCGGCCTTGGCGCGGTCGGTGAACAGACCGGTGCATTCGAACACAACGTCGATCTTCTCGGCCGCCCAAGGCAGTTCGGCCGGGTTGCGGATGGCGCTGACCGAGATGCGGTCGCCATTGACCGTCAGGCTTTCGTGATCGTGCTGGACGTCGGCGTCGAAGGTGCCATGCACGGTGTCGAACTTGAGCAGATGGGCATTGATTGCACTGTCGCCCAGGTCGTTGATGGCGACGATCTGCAGGTCGCGACGATAGCCTTGGGTATACAGTGCACGGAGGACGTTGCGGCCGATGCGGCCAAAACCATTGATTGCGATTCGAAGAGTCATTAACTGCGCCGCCGTCGATTTGTTGTTGGAATTACAAGATTATTCGCATAAAAATAGAAAACAAGCCTTTTTAGTGGCAATATTTTGTTTTATCTACAACGAGTGACCTGAATCAACTGGTCCGAATGGTCAAAAACCGTCTGTCGCCTCGCCTTCCACACAGCGCGCAGCGGGCTTTTGACCAGCATAGACAATCAGGTCGCCACACCCGTTAGCCTGGAGTTCTACACATGCATCCCCGCGTTCTTGAGGTCACCGAACGGCTTATCGCCCGCAGCCGCGCCACGCGTCAGGCTTACCTTGCATTGATCCGTGATGCCGCCAGCGACGGTCCGATGCGCGGCAAGCTGCAGTGCGCCAACTTCGCTCACGGCGTGGCCGGTTGCGGCACCGAAGACAAACACCACCTGCGGATGATGAACGCCGCCAACATCGCCATCGTGTCGTCCTATAACGACATGCTCTCGGCCCACCAGCCCTACGAAACCTTCCCGGAACAAATCAAGAAAGCCCTGCGCGAGATTGGCTCGGTCGGCCAGTTCGCCGGAGGCACGCCGGCGATGTGCGACGGCGTGACCCAGGGCGAGGCGGGGATGGAACTGAGCCTGCCGAGCCGCGAAGTGATCGCGCTCTCCACGGCTGTGGCGCTGTCCCACAACATGTTCGACGGCGCACTGATGCTCGGCATCTGCGACAAGATCGTCCCGGGCCTGATGATGGGCGCGCTGCGCTTCGGTCACTTGCCGACGATCTTCGTGCCAGGCGGGCCGATGGTCTCGGGCATTTCCAACAAGGAAAAAGCCGACGTGCGCCAGCGCTACGCCGAAGGCAAGGCCACCCGCGAAGAGCTGCTGGAATCGGAGATGAAGTCCTACCACAGCCCCGGCACCTGCACCTTCTACGGCACCGCCAACACCAACCAGTTGCTGATGGAAGTGATGGGCCTGCACTTGCCGGGCGCCTCGTTCGTCAACCCGAACACGCCGCTGCGCGATGCCCTGACCCGTGAAGCGGCGTTCCAGGTGACGCGCATGACCAAGCAAAGTGGCAATTTCATGCCTATCGGCGAAATCGTCGACGAGCGCTCGCTGGTCAATTCCATCGTTGCGCTGCACGCCACCGGCGGTTCCACCAACCACACCCTGCACATGCCGGCCATCGCCATGGCAGCGGGTATCCAGTTGACCTGGCAAGACATGGCCGACCTCTCCGAGGTGGTGCCGACCCTGAGCCACGTCTACCCGAACGGCAAGGCCGACATCAACCACTTCCAGGCGGCCGGCGGCATGTCGTTCCTGATCCGTGAGTTGCTGGAAGCCGGCTTGCTGCATGAAAACGTCAACACCGTGCTCGGTCATGGCCTGAGCCGCTACACCCAGGAACCGTTCCTGGAGGATGGCGAGTTGGTGTGGCGCGACGGCCCGATCGAAAGCCTCGACGAAAACATCCTGCGTCCGGTGGCTCGCGCCTTCTCGCCAGAAGGTGGGTTGCGCGTGATGGAAGGCAACCTGGGTCGTGGGGTGATGAAGGTCTCGGCCGTGGCCCTGGAAAACCAGATTGTCGAAGCCCCGGCCATGGTCTTCCAGGACCAGCAGGACCTGGCGGACGCGTTCAAGGCCGGCCTGTTGGAAAAGGATTTTGTCGCGGTGATGCGCTTCCAGGGCCCGCGCTCCAACGGCATGCCGGAGCTGCACAAGATGAC
Organism: Pseudomonas sp. Van50; assembly: GCF_055390755.1. Lineage (NCBI taxonomy): Bacteria > Pseudomonadati > Pseudomonadota > Gammaproteobacteria > Pseudomonadales > Pseudomonadaceae > Pseudomonas > Pseudomonas sp. Van50. Next base: position 1,559,413 of record NZ_AP024343.1, read on the forward strand.
GCCATTCCTGGGTGTTTTGCAGGACCGTGGCTTCAAAGTGGCGCTGGTGACCGACGGGCGCATGTCCGGCGCGTCGGGGAAAATCCCGGCGGCCATTCATGTCAGCCCCGAAGCTTATGTCGGTGGTGCGTTGGCCCGGGTGCAGGAGGGCGATATCATCCGTGTCGATGGCGTCAAAGGCACCTTGGAATTGAAGGTGGACGCCGAGGAATTCGCCGCGCGCACGCCGGCCAAGGGCCTGTTGGGCAACAACATCGGCACTGGTCGCGAGCTGTTCGGTTTCATGCGCATGGCCTTCAGCTCGGCGGAGCAGGGCGCCAGCGCCTTCACTTCTGCCCTGGAGACGCTTAATTGAAACTGGCTTTGGTCGGTGACATCGGTGGGACCAACGCACGCTTCGCGCTGTGGAAAGACCACACCCTGGAAAACATCCAGGTGCTGGCAACGGCGGATTACGCCTGCCCGGAAGATGCCATCCAGGTGTACCTGGGCGGTCTGGGCCTGAAACCGGGCGCCATCGGTTCGGTGTGCCTGTCGGTGGCCGGTCCCGTGAGCGGCGATGAGTTTCGCTTTACCAACAATCACTGGCGCCTGAGCAATCTGGCGTTCTGCAAGACCCTGCAGGTGGAGAAGCTGTTGCTGGTCAACGACTTCTCGGCCATGGCCTTGGGCATGACCTGCTTGCGTCCCGATGAGTACCGGGTCGTGTGCGAAGGCACCCCGGAGCCGATGCGTCCGGCGGTGGTGATCGGGCCGGGCACCGGGCTGGGCGTCGGCACGCTGCTGGACCTGGGTGAGGGCCGTTTCGCCGCGTTGCCGGGGGAGGGCGGCCATGTCGACCTGCCCATGAGCAGCCCGCGGGAAACCCAGCTGTGGCAGCACATCTACAACGAGATCGGCCACGTCAGCGCCGAAACCGCCTTGAGCGGCAGCGGTTTGCCTCGGGTGTACCGGGCCATTTGCGCAGTGGACGGCCATGTGCCGGTACTCGACACCCCCGAATCCATCACCGCGGCCGGCTTGGCCGGCGACCCCATCGCCCTGGAAGTGCTCGAGCAGTTCTGCCGCTGGCTGGGGCGCGTGGCCGGCAACAACGTGTTGACCCTGGGCGGACGCGGCGGCGTCTACATCGTCGGTGGCGTGGTCCCGCGTTTTGCCGATTTCTTCCTCGAAAGCGGTTTCGCCCGCTGCTTCGCCGACAAGGGTTGCATGAGCGATTACTTCAAGGGCATTCCGGTCTGGCTGGTGACCGCGCCATACTCCGGCCTGATGGGCGCCGGCGTGGCGTTGGAGCAATCCGCCGCCTAAGGTTCGATAGGTACCCCACCCCTGTGGGAGCGAGCTTGCTCGCGATGATGGAGTGGCAGTCGCCATTGAGGTTGACTGTTGCACCGCTATCGCGAGCAAGCTCGCTCCCACAGAGTTTTTGTGGTGTGTTTGTAGGCCTTGTCCATCAGGCATAATCGCCCCAATCCAAACAACAAGGACGAGGCCCGTGAGTTCAGTAAACAAATCGATTTTGTTGGTCGACGACGACCAGGAGATTCGCGAACTGCTGGACACCTACCTCAGCCGTGCGGGGTTCCAGGTGCGGACCACGCCCGACGGCGCCGGGTTTCGCCAGGCGTTTAACGATGCGCCGAGCGACCTGGTGATCCTCGATGTGATGCTGCCCGATGAAGACGGCTTCAGCCTTTGCCGCTGGGTTCGCCAGCACCCACGCCAGGCTCATGTGCCGATCATCATGCTCACCGCCAGTTCCGACGAGGCCGATCGGGTCATCGGCCTTGAGCTGGGCGCCGATGATTACCTGGGCAAGCCGTTCAGCCCGCGTGAGTTGCAGGCGCGCATCAAGGCGCTGCTGCGCCGGGCGCAATTCGGCCAGGAGCGCTCCGGCGGTGAAGTGCTGGCCTTCGATGAATGGCGGCTGGACATGGTCAGCCATCGGCTGTTCCACACCGACGGTGAAGAAGTGATTCTCTCCGGCGCCGACTTCGCCCTGCTCAAGCTGTTTCTCGATCATCCCCAGGAAATCCTCGACCGCGACACCATCGGCAATGCGACCCGTGGTCGTGAGCTGATGCCCCTGGACCGGATCGTCGACATGGCGGTCAGTCGCCTGCGCCAGCGCCTGCGTGACACCGACAAACCACCGCGGCTGATTCGCACGGTGCGTGGCAGCGGTTATCAACTGGCGGCCAGTGTGGTTGCCAGCAATGGGCATTGACTGGATCAGGAAAATCGCCCGGCGGGTACCGGTACCGCGCTCGTTGCTGGGCCGCATGCTACTGCTGACCTTGCTGGTGGTGTTGTTCGCCCAGACCCTGTCCAGCCTGATCTGGGTCTCGCAACTGCGCGCCACCCAGCTCGAAGGCCTGATCACCAGCGCCCGTAGCCTGGCCCATTCGATGACCGCCAGCGTCAGTTACTTGCGTTCGCTGCCGGTGGCGTACCGGCCATTGGTGCTGGACCAACTGCGCAGCATGGGCGGTACGCGGTTCGTCGTCACCCTCAACGACAAGCCCCTGGGCATGGACGTGCTGCCGGTGACGCCGCGCAAGCAGGCGGTGCTCAAGGCCGTGGATGAAGTGCTGCGTCGCTCCTTGGGCACTAACGCCGACATCTCGGTGACGTTTGTCAGCCCCGACGACCTGCGGATTTTCAACGCCGGGCTCAAGCTCGATGAACTGCCCCGTTCGTGGGCCCACTACGCCCTGACGCTGGAACCGGTGAATCCGCCGGTGCTGGTCACGCAGATCCAGATGGCGCCGGGGGAATGGCTGTACATCGCCTCGTTGCTGCCCGAACCCTACACCAGCCTCGAAGAACAAGACCTGCCCAAGCAACAGGTCGGTTTCATCGTGCTCACCAGCAGCCTGTTGTTGCTGTTCATCGGTTTGCTGGTGCACTGGCAGAGCCGGCCCCTCAAGCGTTTGGCCCGGGCCGCGCGCGACATGTCCCTGGGGGCCGAAGTGGAACCGGTGGCCGAGGGCGGTGGCAGCGAAGTGGTGGAAGTGGGGCGAGCGTTCAATGCCATGCGCGAACGCATCAGCCGTTACCTGACGGAGCGCAGCCAGTTGTTCAGCGCGATTTCCCACGACTTGCGCACACCGATCACTCGATTGCGGCTGCGGGTCGAGCTGCTGGAGGACGAAAACCTGCAAGCCAAGTTCGGCCGTGACCTGGATGAGCTGGAGCTGCTGGTCAAAGGCGCGCTGCAATGCGTCAAGGACACCGACATCCACGAAAACATCGAGCCGGTGGACCTCAACCATGTGCTCGATTGCCTGGTCGAACCCTACCTGGCGCCCAACGGCAACGGCCGGGTGACCCAGGATGGCCGGGCGCTGGCGCCGTATCCCGGCAAGCCGCTGGCCCTCAAGCGCTGCATCGGCAACCTGATCGACAATGCCTTGAAATACGGACAGAACGCCCACCTGCACATCGATGACGATGAAACCGCGTTCATCCTGCACGTCGACGACGAAGGGCCGGGTGTGCCGGAGCAGCGCCTGGAGCAAGTCTTCGAACCGCACTTCCGCCTCGCCGGGCAACAGCAGGGCTATGGCCTGGGCTTGGGCATCGCCCGCAACATCGCCCACAGCCATGGGGGGAGGTGAGCCTGCAAAACCTGCGTGAGGGTGGGTTGCGGGTGACCTTGCAGTTGCCTCGCAGTGTGGATTGATCAGACCGCGTCATCGTTCATCGCGAGCGAGCTCGCTCCCACACGGGATCTTCGGCGTTCACAAAACCCCTGTGGGAGCGAGCTCGCTCGCGATGACGCCAGTCGTCCCAACCCATCTCTCCCAGTCAAATGTCACGAGTCGGTGACATAGCTCGCCCCTTTCGTTACCTGCCACCCGCCATCCCTTGTTTAGACTCCCTGCGTCAAAACAACAAAAAAGGTACCCCGATGGACACCTTCCAACCGGCCTTCAGCAGTTGGCTGAATGCCCCTGCCCACCAGCAATGGCTTGCCGCCGAAGGCTTGCGGCTGCTGGCGTTCGCCAAGGCCTCGAAGCTGCCGGACGGCTTTGGCAACCTGGATGAGCTTGGGCGCCTGCCGGCCGATGCCCGGGCCGAAACCATGAACACCGCGCGCATGACCCACAGCTTCGCCATGGCTCACATCCAGGGCCTGCCGGGTTTTGCCGAGTTGGTGGACCACGGCATCCAGGCACTCAATGGCCGTTTGCGCGACGCCGAGCACGGTGGCTGGTTCGCCACGACGCGGCCTGATGAAGACGGTGCTGGCAAGGCGGCCTACCTGCATGCATTCGTTGCCCTGGCGGCCAGTTCCGCAGTGGTGGCCCAGCGTCCTGGCGCTGCGGCGTTGCTGGACGAAGCGGTGCGGATCATCGATGAGCATTTCTGGTGTGAGGAGGAGGGCGCGTTGCGCGAATCCTTCAACCGCGACTGGAGCGAGGAAGAGGCCTATCGCGGCGCCAACAGCAACATGCACGCCACTGAAGCCTTCCTGGCCCTGGCCGATGCCACCGACGATCCTCGTTGGCTGGTTCGTGCCCTGCGTATCGTCGAGCGGGTGATCCACGGCCATGCCGCCGCCAACGACTACCTGGTGGTGGAGCATTTCGACCGCCACTGGCAGCCGCTGCGCGAATACAACCAGGACAATCCTGCCGATGGTTTCCGCCCCTATGGCACCACCCCCGGCCACGGTTTCGAATGGGCGCGGCTGCTGCTGCACCTTGAAGCCGCACGGGTCCAGATCGGCATGCTGACCCCGGGATGGCTGGCCCAGGACGCGCAAAAACTCTTCGACCAGAACTGCCGCCATGGCTGGGACGTCGATGGCGCGCCGGGCATTGTCTACACCCTGGACTGGGACAACCGCGCCGTGGTTCGCCACCGCCTGCATTGGGTCCACGCCGAAGCGGCGGCGGCTGCCAGCGCCTTGCTCAAACGTACCGACGAGGCGAAGTACGAAGCCTGGTACCGGTGCTTCTGGGAATTCTGCGACAAACATTTCATCGATCGCTGCAACGGCAGCTGGCATCACGAGCTCGATCCGCAAAACCGTCCCAGCGCCGATATCTGGCCGGGCAAGCCGGACCTGTATCACGCCTGGCAGGCGGTCCTGATCCCGCGCCTGCCCCTGGCACCGAGCATGGCGTCAGCCCTGGCGCGGTTATCCAGCCCAGCGCCTGTGTAACCATGTCGTGACATTTGCACGTCCCTTCGTTACCTGCGAAGGGATTCCCTCTGATTAGAATCCATGCAGCGCAAGCACCAGACTTGCATGCATAACAACAAGAAAGGTAATTCTAGATGAATGCGATTTCTCGCCTCGCTACTGTCATTTCTCTTGCTTCCCTGCTTCCCGTCGCAGCCTTCCCTGTCACTACCCTTGCCGCCGAATCCAAAGGTTCCGTGGAAGTCGTCCACTGGTGGACGTCGGGTGGTGAAAAAGCCGCGGTCGATGTGCTCAAGGCCCAGGTAGAGAAAGACGGCTTTACCTGGAAGGACGGCGCTGTCGCCGGTGGTGGCGGTTCCACTGCCATGACCGTGCTCAAGAGCCGTGCCGTGGCCGGCAACCCACCGGGTGTCGCCCAGATCAAGGGCCCGGACATCCAGGAATGGGCGTCCACCGGGCTGCTCGACACCGACATCCTCAAGGACGTTGCCAAGGCCGAGAAGTGGGACAGCCTGCTCGACAAGAAAGTCTCCGATACCGTGAAGTACGACGGTGACTACGTCGCCGTGCCGGTGAACATCCACCGCGTCAACTGGCTGTGGATCAACCCGGAAGTCTTCAAGAAAGCCGGTATCACCAAGAACCCGACCACCCTCGAAGAATTCTACGCGGCCGGCGACAAGCTCAAGGCCGCGGGCTTCATTCCGCTCGCCCACGGTGGCCAGCCTTGGCAGGACAGCACTGTGTTCGAAGCCGTGGTGCTCTCGGTGATGGGTGCAGATGGCTACAAGAAGGCCCTGGTCGACCTGGACAACAAGGCCCTGACCGGTCCGGAAATGGTCAAGGCCCTGACCGAACTCAAGAAAGTCGCGACCTACATGGACGCCGATGGCAAGGGCCAGGACTGGAACCTGGAAGCGGCCAAGGTCATCAACGGCAAGGCCGGCATGCAGATCATGGGTGACTGGGCCAAGAGCGAGTGGACCGCGGCGAAGAAAGTCGCCGGCAAGGACTACGAGTGCGTGGCCTTCCCGGGCACCGACAAGGCCTTCACCTACAACATCGACTCCCTGGCGGTGTTCAAGCAGAAGGACGCGGGCACCGCGGCCGGCCAGCAGGATATCGCCAAGGTCGTGCTGGGTGAGAACTTCCAGAAAGTTTTCAGCATCAACAAAGGCTCGATCCCGGTGCGCAACGACATGCTGGGCGACATGGCCAAGTACGGTTTCGATTCCTGCGCCCAGACCGCGGCCAAGGACTTCCTGACGGACGCCAAGTCCGGCGGCCTGCAACCGAGCATGGCGCACAACATGGCGACCACGCTGGCGGTACAGGGTGCGTTCTTTGACGTGGTGACCAACTACATCAACGACCCGAAAGCCGACCCGGCCGATGCTGCCAAGAAACTGGGCGCAGCGGTTCAGTCTGCCAAGTAATTTGCGCCGCGGTCCCTTGTGGGAGCGAGTCTGTGGGAGCAAAGCTTGCTCGCGATGAACGATAACGCGGTCATTAGAAAGACCGAGGCGCCTTCATCGCGAGCACGCTCAGCTCCCACACAAGCTCGCTCCCACAAAGGGATGCCCTTGTAACCTTGTTTTGGATCTTCCCATGAGTTCTGTCGCTGTGTTCAGCAAGGCCTCGCCGTTCGATGCATTACAGCGTTGGCTCCCGAAACTGGTGCTGGCGCCGAGCATGTTCATCGTTCTGGTGGGCTTCTATGGCTATATCTTGTGGACCTTCGTCCTGTCGTTCACCACCTCGACGTTCTTGCCGAACTACAAATGGGCCGGCCTGGCGCAATACGCCCGGCTGATGGACAACGACCGCTGGTGGGTGGCGAGCAAGAACCTGGTGCTCTTTGGTGGCATGTTCATCGGCATCACCCTGGTGATCGGCGTGCTGCTGGCGGTGTTTCTCGACCAGCGCATTCGTCGCGAAGGTTTCATCCGCACCATTTACCTGTACCCGATGGCGCTCTCGATGATCGTCACCGGTACGGCCTGGAAATGGCTGCTCAACCCGGGCATGGGCCTGGACAAATTGTTGCGTGACTGGGGTTGGGAAGGCTTCCGCCTGGACTGGCTGATCGACCCGGACCGCGTGGTGTACTGCCTGGTGATCGCGGCGGTGTGGCAGGCCTCGGGCTTCATCATGGCGATGTTCCTGGCCGGCCTGCGGGGTGTCGATCAATCGATCATCCGTGCCGCGCAAATCGATGGCGCGAGCATGCCGCGCATCTACTGGAAAGTGGTGCTGCCGAGCCTGCGCCCGGTGTTCTTCAGCGCCGTGATGATCCTGGCGCACATCGCGATCAAGAGCTTCGACCTGGTGGCGGCGATGACGGCCGGTGGCCCGGGTTATTCCTCCGACCTGCCAGCGATGTTCATGTATTCCTTCACCTTCAGTCGCGGCCAGATGGGCATGGGTTCGGCCAGCGCAATCCTGATGCTCGGTGCGATCCTCGCAATCATCGTGCCTTACCTGTACTCCGAGCTGAGGACCAAGCGTCATGACTAGTCTCGCTGCCAAACCTTCCATCAGCCTGAGTCGCATCGCGATCTACGCGGTGCTGATCCTCGCCGTACTGCTTTACCTGGTGCCATTGGTGGTCATGTTGCTGACCAGCTTCAAGACGCCGGAAGACATCAGCACCGGCAACCTGCTGAGCTGGCCGACCGTGGTCAGCGGCATCGGCTGGGTCAAGGCCTGGGCCACGGTGGACGGCTACTTCTGGAACTCGATCAAGATCACCGTCCCGGCGGTGCTGATCTCTACCGCCATCGGTGCCTTGAACGGCTACGTGTTGTCGATGTGGCGCTTTCGCGGTTCGCAGTTGTTCTTCGGCCTGTTGCTGTTCGGGTGCTTCCTGCCGTTCCAGACGGTCCTGCTGCCGGCCTCGTTCACCCTCGGCAAGATGGGCCTGGCCAGCACCACCACGGGCCTGGTGTTCGTGCACGTGGTCTACGGCCTGGCGTTCACCACACTGTTCTTCCGTAACTACTACGTGAGCATTCCCGATGCACTGGTGAAGGCGGCGCGACTGGACGGTGCGGGTTTCTTCACCATCTTCCGGCGGATCATCCTGCCGATGTCCACCCCGATCATCATGGTGTGCCTGATCTGGCAGTTCACGCAGATCTGGAACGACTTCCTGTTCGGCGTGGTGTTCTCCAGCGGTGATTCGCAGCCCATCACAGTGGCGCTGAACAACTTGGTCAACACCAGTACCGGGGCCAAGGAATACAACGTGGACATGGCGGCGGCGATGATCGCCGGGCTGCCGACCCTGCTGGTCTATGTGGTCGCAGGCAAGTATTTCGTGCGCGGCCTGACGGCCGGCGCAGTCAAGGGGTAATCATGGCAACGCTTGAACTTCGCAACGTAAACAAGACCTATGGTGCCGGCCTGCCGGACACCCTGAAGAACATCGAGTTGTCGATCAAGGACGGTGAGTTCCTGATCCTCGTCGGACCTTCGGGCTGCGGCAAGTCGACGCTGATGAACTGCATCGCCGGCCTGGAGACCATTACCGGCGGCGCGATCATGATCGGTGACCAGGATGTCAGCGGCATGAGCCCGAAGGATCGTGACATCGCCATGGTGTTCCAGTCCTACGCGCTGTACCCGACCATGAGCGTGCGCGAGAACATCGAGTTCGGCCTGAAAATCCGCAAGATGAACCAGTCGGCCATCGACGAAGAAGTCAACCGCGTGGCCAAGTTGCTGCAGATCGAGCACCTGCTCAATCGCAAGCCCGGCCAGCTTTCCGGCGGCCAGCAACAGCGCGTGGCCATGGGCCGGGCGCTGGCGCGGCGGCCGAAGATCTACCTGTTCGACGAACCGCTGTCCAACCTCGACGCCAAGCTGCGGGTCGAGATGCGCACTGAAATGAAACTGATGCACCAGCGCCTGAAGACCACCACGGTCTACGTGACCCACGACCAGATCGAAGCCATGACCCTGGGCGACAAAGTGGCGGTGATGAAGGACGGGATCATCCAGCAATTCGGCACCCCGAAAGACATCTACACCAACCCGGCCAACCTGTTCGTGGCGAGCTTCATCGGTTCGCCGCCGATGAACTTCATCCCGCTGCGCCTGCAACGCAAGGACGGTCGCCTGCTGGCGCTGCTCGACAGCGGCCAGGCCCGTTGCGAACTGCCGATGGGCATGCAGGACGCGGGCCTGGAAGACCGCGAAGTGATCCTGGGCATGCGCCCGGAGCAGATCATGCTGGCGGGCAGCGAGCCCAATGGCTTGCCGACCATTCGCGCCGAAGTGCAGGTCACCGAGCCTACCGGGCCGGACACCCTGGTGTTCGTCAGCCTCAACGACACCAAGGTTTGCTGCCGCCTGGCACCCGACGTGGCGCCGCAAGTCGGGGAGACCCTGACGCTGCAATTCGATCCATCGAAAGTGCTGCTGTTCGATGCCCAGTCCGGCGAACGCCTGGGCGTGGCCGGCCAGCCGCAAACAGATGCCCGGACTGCAAACGTAGCGCAGTTCAAGGGGCGGTGAAGAATAAGTGTGGGAACAGGTTCGCTCCCACAGGAAAGGAGTATGCGGTGGATGGGGACATTCGCCGCAATCGTTGTAAACCGCGTTAGATAAAAACAGTTAATAACAATAAATAAAGACGAGGATGTAGGGATGAAAAAGAAAAACAACGCCCAGCTTATCTGCCAGTTGTCAGCCGTTGCGGCGATGATGCTGGCCGGTAGCGCACACGCAGCCGACGCGTTCAGCGCCGACTCGAAGTGGATGACGGGCGATTGGGGCGGTGAACGGACCAAGCTGATCGAGCAAGGTATCGATATCAAGGCTGACTTTGTCGGGGAGATGGGTGCCAACCTCCACGGCGGCTACAACGATGACAAGACCGCGCGCTGGTCCCAGCAGTTTGGCCTGGGCGTCGCGCTCGATCTGGAGAAGCTGGCGGGCTGGGGCGATACGGAAGCCAAGATCCAGTTCACCCGGCGTGACGGTCGCAACATCTCCAACGACCGTATTGGTGATCCACGTGCCGGTACCCTCAGTTCTTCCCAGGAAGTCTGGGGGCGTGGGCAAACCACTCGTCTGACCCAGTTGTGGATCAAACAGAAATACTTCGACAGCAAACTGGATGTCAAAGCCGGTTACTTCGGTGAGGGCGAAGACTTCAACACCTTCCCGTGCGAGTTCCAGAACCTGGCGTTCTGCGGTTCACAAGCGGGTAACTGGGCGACCGGCATCTGGTACAACTGGCCGATCATGCAGGCGGCGATTCGCGTCAAATACAACCTCACGCCTGAGCTCTATGTGCAAATCGGTGCGTACAACCAGAACCCTTCGCAACTGGAAAACAAGAACCGCTACAAGCTCAGCGGCAGCGGTACCAAGGGTACCCTCATTCCCGTCGAGCTGGTCTGGTCACCCAACATCAATAGCCTGCCGGGCGAGTACCGTGTCGGTTACTACAAAAGTACGGCCAAGGCCGATGACGTCCGTGAGGACGACAATGGCAACGACGCCGCGACCACCGGCAACGCCTATCGCAGCCACAGCAGCAAGGACGGCTACTGGTTCGTCGCGCAACAACAACTCACTACCCACAACGGTGATGCTTCGCGCGGCCTGAACATCGCGGCCAACGCCACCTTCCATGACAAGGAAACCAACGTCGTCGACAACTACCAGTCGCTGATGTTCGTGTACAAGGGACCGTTCGATGCACGTCCAAAAGACGATGTCGGCATCGGTTTCTCCCGGATCCATGTCAACGAAGATGTGAAGAAAAACTCTGAACTGGTCAACGCCGCCAATGGCGTCAGCGACTACGATAATCCGCTGTTCGCGCCGTTGCGTGACACCGAGTACAACTACGAGGTCAACTACGGTTTCCACGTGACCAACTGGCTGACCGTGCGTCCGAACCTGCAGTACATCACTCACCCAGGTGGTGTTGATGAAGTCGACAACGCGCTGGTGGCCGGCCTGAAAATTCAGTCGGTGTTCTAACGCTGTTGCGATAAGCTCCTCTCTATGTGCGCATATTTGCGGACGGCCAAGGCTGTCCGCTTTTTTTTGGGGAGCACGTTGGGGTGCATGGGGAGCCTGTGGCGAGGGAGCTTGCGGTGGGAGCAAAGCTTGCTCGCGACACAGGCGCCTCGGTTCCAGGGCAAACCGCGTCAGCTTCGTCGCGGGCAAGCCTTGCTCCCACAGCAAGCTCCCTCGCCACAAAAAAGAAGAGTCGTACACAGTTGAGTATTGAATGATTTCCAGGACCGCGGCCCATGCATGAGCATCCGCTACAACGCTTTTTCAGATCCTTGCGCGAACGCCCGGTATTCGCGTGGGAGCGCTATCGGCAACGCGATGTGTTGGTGATCGATCACCCATTGTGCCAGGCGGTGTTCAGTCGCCAGGGCGCGCAGTTGCTGCACTTCCAGCCGCGAGGCCAGAAGCCCTGGTTGTGGTGCGCGGCCAAATGGCCACACGTCGGTGCGATCCGTGGCGGAGTACCGGTGTGCTGGCCGTGGTATGGCCGTCATCCCAGCGAAAACGCCTGGCCGTCCCATGGTTGGGCGCGGTTGATCGATTGGAAGCTGCTCGACAGCCGCAGTGATGAAGACGGTGTGCATCTGCACTGGCAACTGCAATTGTGCGACTGGCAAGTGGACTTGTACGCCGACCTGGGTGAGCGCATGGAACTGCGCTTGAGCACCGAGCACCAGGACAGCCTGCCGTGCCAGTTGAGCCAGGCCTTGCACGCCTATTGGCGTATCGGTGACGTCGGTGAGGTAGCGCTGTCTGGGCTTGAAGGTGCCCAGGGTTATGACCAGTTGAGCCGTGCGGTTTGCCAGCAGGAAGGCGAGTTGCGGGTCGAGGGCGGCTGCCAGCGGGTGTTCCAGCATGAGGGTGAATTGCAGCTCAAGGATCATGCCTGGCAGCGCGAATTGCGCATCGACACCGGCGACAGTGCCGACACCGTGGTCTGGCATCCCGGCACGCGGCCGTTGCTGGGGGTGAGTTGGGATGAGGTCAGCGAATTCGTCTGTGTCGAAGCGGCCAGTGGCGGTACCGACAGCCTGTGCCTGGCGCCGGGGGAGCGGGCGCATTTGAGTTTGCAGGCGTGGGTAGGGGCTTGATGCAGGGGGCAGGGTGGTGGGTGAGGCTGCTGGCCCCATCGCGAGCAAGCTCGCTCCCACACAAAACCCATGTGGGAGCGAGCTTGCTCGCGATGACGGACGATCAGGCGGCGAGGATTCTGGATCGAATCAGTTGAACTCATCCCCCACCGGATACCGACTGGCATTCAGGCTTTCCTTGATCTTGCGCAGATGCGGCTGGAAGTCCACGCCCCGACGCAGGGTCATGCCGGTGGCGAGCACGTCCAGTACGGTGAGTTGGATGATCCGCGAGGTCATCGGCATGTAGATGTCAGTGTCTTCGGGCAGGGGGATGTTCAGGCTCAGGGTGCTGGCCTTGGCCAGCGGCGAGCCTTCGGCAGTCAGGCCCAGCACCGACGCGCCGTTTTCCCGGGCGATGCGCGCCACTTCCACCAGCTCGCGGGTGCGACCGGTGTAGGAAATGATCACGAACAGCTCGCCGGTATGGGCCACCGACGCAATCATGCGCTGCATCAGGACGTCGGCGTGAGCGGTCACTGCCAGGTTGAAGCGGAAAAACTTGTGTTGGGCATCCAGGGCCACCGGGGCGGAGGCGCCGAGGCCGAAGAAGTGGATCTGCCGGGCCTGGATCAGCAGGTCCACGGCGCGACTGATCAAATTGGGATCAAGGGCCTGGCAGGCGCTGTCCAATGAGGCAATGGCACTGCCAAAGATCTTGCGGGTATAGGCTTCCGGGTTGTCATCGGCTTCTACCGCGCGGCTGACATAAGCGGCGCCGCTGGCCAGGCTCTGGGCCAATTGCAATTTGAGTTCCGGATAACCGCTGACGCCGAACGAGCGGCAGAAACGGTTGACGGTCGGTTCGCTGACCGAAGCCGCCTGGGCGAGGGCGGCGATGCTGAAGCGGGTCGCCTGCTGCGGGTTGAGCAGGATGATCTCGGCCACCTTGCGTTCGGCCTTGTTCAGGTCTTCAAGGCGACTCTGGATCTGTTCCAGTAAGTTTCGCACGCGGTCCATACAAGATTCCTAGGAAGACGGGTCTTTGATACGACCCTTTGCGGTGGCCTATCCTACTGATGGCTCCGACGGACCACCACTCGGAATCGGTATTTTCGAAAAATGTTGTGGTTATTACTACATTTTTCCTTGAGTGATACCTTGAAAAAAGGTATTTGTAGTTTAACTTGATAAAAGAACAAACATCATGCCTTCGATTACGGTTGAACCGTGCACCTTTGCCTTGTTCGGCGCGTTGGGCGATCTGGCCTTGCGCAAGCTCTTTCCTGCCCTGTACCAGCTCGATGGCGCCCAATTGTTGCACGAGGACACGCGGATCATCGCGCTGGCCCGTGAGCCCGGCGGTGAGCAGCAGCACCTGGCATTCATCGCCGCCGAGCTGCGCCGTTATGTTGGCGAAAAAGACCTGGACGAAGCCGTACTCGAGCGCTTCCTGGCACGTTTGACCTACCTGCACGTGGATTTCCTCAAGGCCGACGATTATGTCGCCCTGGCCGAAGTGGCCGGTTCGACCCAGCAGGTCATTGCCTATTTCGCCACCCCGGCGGCGGTGTATGGGGCGATCTGCGAGAACCTGGCGAAGGTCGGCTTGAGCGAAAACACCCGGGTGGTGCTGGAGAAACCCATTGGCTCGGACCTGGAGTCGTCGCGCAAGGTCAACGACGCCGTGGCGCAGTTCTTCCCGGAGAACCGTACCTATCGCATCGACCATTACCTGGGCAAAGAGACGGTGCAGAACCTGATCGCCCTGCGGTTCGCCAACAGCCTGTTCGAAACCCAGTGGAACCAGAACTACATTTCCCACGTGGAAATCACCGTGGCCGAGAAGGTCGGTATCGAAGGCCGCTGGGGCTATTTCGACAAGGCCGGCCAACTGCGGGACATGATCCAGAACCACCTGCTGCAGCTGCTGTGCCTGATTGCCATGGACCCACCGGCCGACTTGTCCGCCGACAGCATCCGTGACGAGAAGGTCAAGGTGCTCAAGGCCCTCGCGCCGATCAGCCCGGAAGGCTTGACCACCCAGGTGGTGCGCGGCCAGTACATCGCCGGCCACAGCGAGGGCAAGTCGGTGCCTGGCTACCTCGAAGAACCCAATTCCAACACCCAGAGCGACACCGAGACGTTCGTCGCCCTGCGCGCCGACATCCGCAACTGGCGTTGGGCCGGGGTGCCGTTTTACCTGCGTACCGGCAAGCGCATGCCGCAGAAGCTGTCGCAGATCGTCATCCACTTCAAGGAACCGTCCCACTACATCTTCGCGCCCGAGCAGCGTTTGCAGATCAGCAACAAGCTGATCATCCGCCTGCAACCGGACGAAGGGATTTCCTTGCGGGTGATGACCAAGGAGCAGGGCCTGGACAAGGGCATGCAATTGCGCAGCGGTCCGCTGCAACTCAACTTCTCCGACACTTATCGCAGCGCACGGATTCCCGATGCCTACGAGCGGTTGTTGCTGGAAGTCATGAACGGCAATCAGAACCTGTTTGTCCGTAAAGATGAAATCGAAGCCGCGTGGACGTGGTGTGACCAGTTGATTGCCGGGTGGAAAAAATCCGGCGATGCGCCCAAGCCGTATGCGGCGGGGTCCTGGGGGCCGATGAGCTCCATTGCACTGATCACGCGGGATGGGAGGTCATGGTATGGCGATATCTGAAGTGAAACTGCCCCAGGGCGTCAGCGCCCATGAATTCAAGAACCCGGTGCTGCTGGCCGAAGGCCTGGCGCTGAACGTGGCCGAGCAGTTGCGCAATGCGATCGATGCCCGCGGCACGGCGACCCTGGTGGTGTCCGGTGGCCGCAGCCCGGTGGCGTTTTTCCAGCACTTGGCCAAGCAGGCGCTGGACTGGTCCAAGGTGGTGGTCAGCCTGGCCGATGAGCGCTGGGTGCCGGTTGAACACGCCGACAGCAACGCTGGCTTGCTCAAGCGTTACCTGTTGCAAGGTGCGGCGGCCAAGGCCCAGTTCTTGAGCCTCTACAGCGCCAGCGCTCACCTGGAAGCGGCGGCCGAGCAGGCCGATCGTTTGCTGGCCGAGCTGCCGCCCATCGACGTGCTGGTATTGGGCATGGGCGATGACGGGCATACCGCTTCGCTGTTCCCCGGCAGCCCGAACCTGGCCCAAGCCCTGGACGCCAATGGCGCACGCCGCTGCTGGCCGATGCTGGCACCGACCGTGCCGCACCAGCGCTTGACCATGAGCCGCGCCTTGCTGGCTTCGGCGCAACACAAAGTGTTGTCGATTTCCGGTCAGTCGAAATTGACCACCCTGAACGCTGCGGTGGCAGGTGACGATGTCGCCGAAATGCCGATCCGTGCGTTTTTGCAACCTACGTTAGAGATTTACTGGTGCCCATGAACCAAGGATCAGCCGCTATGACAAACCCATCCCCGACCGTTTCCATGGCGGACAAAGTTGCCCTGATCGACAGCCTCTGCGCCAAGGCGCGGATCCTGCCGGTGATCACCATCGCCCGTGAACAGGACATCCTGCCGCTGGCCGATGCCCTGGCCGCTGGTGGCCTGACGGCGCTGGAAGTGACGTTGCGTTCCCAACACGGTCTCAAAGCCATCCAGGTGCTGCGCGAGCAGCGTCCGGAACTGGTGACCGGCGCCGGCACGGTGCTCGACCGCCACATGCTGGACGCCGCCGAGGCGGCCGGTTCGCAGTTCATCGTCACCCCGGGCATCACCCGTGACCTGCTCGAAGCCAGCGTCTACAGCTCCATTCCCTTGTTGCCGGGCATCAGCAATGCCTCGGGCATCATGGAAGGCTACAGCCTGGGCTATCGCCGCTTCAAACTGTTCCCGGCCGAAGTCAGCGGTGGCGTCGCGGCCATCAAGGCCTTGGGCGGCCCGTTCGGCGAAGTGAAGTTCTGCCCGACCGGCGGCGTGAGCCCTGCCAACATCAAGAGCTACATGGCGTTGAAAAACGTGATGTGCGTGGGCGGAAGCTGGATGCTTGATCCGGAGTGGATCAAGAACGGCGACTGGGCCCGCATTCAGGAATGCACCGCCGAGGCCTTGGCGCTGCTGGACTGATTGTTTTACCGAACCTCGTTGGGTGTTCTACGGTTTTACGGTGCGCTTGGTCGGCGCGCCGTTTTTTTTTTGCCTGGGTTTTTATGCTGGCACAGATTTCCTGTGGCCAGGGATCTAGGTACGACTCAGATGGATCAGTGCCTCGGTCAACCGCTCGATATCACTCGCCAAGGTAATCAACCCTGGGGTAATGCGGATGCATGGCCCGACACTGGTAGGGCGCACCACGGTGAAAATCCCATGCTCATCGAGCAATCGAGCGGCCATCGCCTGTTGATCGGCCTGGTTGGTGAAGCGCATCGCCGTGATACCGCAATAGAGCCGTCGGTCATCCGGGGTCATCACCTCGATGCCCGGTACATCGCGCACGGCATTCACCCACAGGTCGCGCAGGTAGCAGAGGCGCGGGCCTTTGGCCAAGGCGCCGCCCAGGCTGCGGTGTTCTTCGAAGACCAGGGGCAGGGTGAGCAAGGCCGGGATATTGGGCGTGCTGTGGGGTGTGCGCGAGCGGATGTCGGTGGCGGGGTAGTTGTCTTCGTCCATGTCCGGGTCGATGTCGGCCAACCGCTGCGGGGCGATGTACAGGAAACCCTGGGAGAGCGGGCCGCCGATCCACTTCTGCAGGTTGAACCCGGCAAATTCGATCCCGAGCTTCTTCAGGTCGAAATCGATCTGGCCCAGGGCGTGGGCACCGTCGAGGATGATATCGACGGCAAACTCCCGAGCGTTCTCGGCAATGGCCTGGACCGGCATCACCAGCCCGGTCAGGTGGTTGACGTAGGTCAGCGCCATCAGCTTGAGGCGAGGGTAGCGAATGAACGCTTCGCGGTAAGTGCTCACCAGGCTGTCGAAGCTGGCGGGGTGCTGGTGGACGATTTCGATCACCTCCACGCCACGTTGGCGAGCCAGCCAGCGCATGGCGCTTTTGACCGAGGCATATTCCACGTCACAGATCAGCACTTGATCGCCTGGCTTGAGGCCGTTGTAGTTGCGAATCAAGGTTTGCAGGGCATCCACCGCGCTGTTGGCCAACGCCACGCTCTGGGGGAGGCGTGGATCAGCCGGGCCACCTGTCGCCGAATGGCTTCGCCGTGTTCCCGGTCGAACTGCTGGCGCACATACACCGAGTTGCCGCGGTTGATGAACTCGATGTTGCGCTGGTATTCCTCCACCACGGTGCGGGACATGCGTCCGAAGTAGCCGTTTTCCAGGTTGAGTGGCCCGTTGGGATCGATGTCGTAGCGGTCGACAAAGGTTCGCCAGAAGGCTTCATCGTGGGCGCGCAGCGTGTTCTCGGGCATGGCGGGTCTCAGTCAGTCAATGGCGAGGTTTGGGCAGGCCATGTTTGGCGCGCAGCGGGTCCAGCAGGTCGGACAAACCGTTATGATCGATTTCCTGCATCAATGCCAGCAAACCGCCGAGTTCACCGTGGGGGAAACCCTCGCGCGCGAACCAGTTCAGGTATTGACCCGGCAGGTCGGCAAGGATTCGGCCCTTGTACTTACCAAAGGGCATTTGACGCGTGACGAGCAACTCGAGCTTTTCCGGATTCATGGCATTCGTCTTGATTCAAACCTGCCTTGAAAATACAGGCATTCTGCATGCAGGCCAAATGACAGATCATGCAAATAGCGCGGATACAGATTTCAGGTTGTTTATTAACTGGTTGATTTTTAAGTTATTTTATTTGGATTGATGGCTGGCATGGCTGATGCAATATCCCTTGCAGGTTTTTTATTCACCAGCAAAGGAACTGAAAAATGACTGACATCAACAAAGAATCCATCTCCGTCTTGAACGACCTGATCGAGACCAGCAAGGATGGCCAGGAAGGGTTCAAGACCTGCGCTGAAGACATCAAGCATCCAGAACTCAAGACGCTGTTCGTCCAGCGCTCCGCCGATTGCGCCACCGCGGCAGCCGAGTTGCAAGCCGCCGTTCGTTCGTTGGGCGGTGATCCGGAAACGTCCACCAGTGTCGCCGGTGACCTGCACCGTCGTTGGGTAGACGTGAAATCCATGTTCACCGGCAAGGACGAAGAAGCGGTGCTCAACGAAGCCGAGCGCGGCGAGGACCATGCGCTCAAGGCTTACAAAGAGGCCATCGAGAAGATCAACAAGCACAACCTGGTGGGCATTCGTGACCTGGTTGAGCGTCAGTACCATGGCGTGCAACGCAACCATGACCAGGTCAAGGCTCTGCGTAACCAGGCGCGTGCCCAGAGTTAAACACGCAGCCAACACAAAAAAACGCCAGCCTGCCTGGCGTTTTTTTTGGCGAAGATTTACCCGTGGCGAGGGAGCTTGCTCCCGCTGGGCTGCGCAGCAGCCCCAAAACGCGGGTCGCTGCGCAACCCAGCGGGAGCAAGCTCCCTCACCACAAGGCGTTTTTGTTTTATTTCCTGCCAAACAGCTCTGGACTCGAATAGTTAGCTAGCTAATAATTGCGCCGCCCATCACCCTTTATTGCATCTATCGTTATTGCGTCCCCCAAAGAGTTTTTCGCGTGCCCATTACCTTCCAGGCCTTATTCGCCCCCGACCGCCTCGCTGTGCAGTTCGCCATCAAGACCGTGCTGGGCGCCGGGCTGGCGTTATGGCTGGCGTTGCGCTGGGGATTGGAGCAGCCGTCGTGGGCGCTGATGACGGCGATCATCGTCGCCCAGCCACTGTCCGGGATGGTGGTGCAGAAAGGGTTGGCGCGATTGGTCGGCACGTTGGTGGGCACCGTCATGTCGGTGGTGTTCATGGGGCTGTTTGCCCAGGCACCCTGGTTGTTTCTGCTGGCCTTGGCGCTCTGGCTGGGCCTGTGCACGGCCTGTTCGACGCTGCTGCGCAGTGCCTGGTCGTATTCATTCGTGTTGGCCGGCTACACGGTGGCGATCATTGCCTTGCCGGCCATTTCCCATCCGCTGGGGGTGTTCGACCAAGCGGTGGCGCGCTGCACCGAGATCAGCCTGGGCATCGTCTGTGCCACGGCGGCCAGTGCCTTGCTCTGGCCGTTGCGGGTCGAGCGGCAACTGGCCGGTCAGGCCCTGGCTGCCTGGCAGAGTGGCATGCAGGCAGCCCGTGCGACCCTGGCGGGCGATGCCCAGGCCCGTAAAGGGTTGCTGGAAATTCTGGGCAGGATCGTCGCGGTGGATGCCCAGCGCGAACATGCCTGGTTCGAAGGCAGCCGTGGTCGGCAGCGAGCCCGGGCCATCAGCGGCTTGAGCCAGAAACTGCTGATGCTGCTGCGCATCTCGCGCTCGGTGCGCCGGCAGTGGAAGCAGCTTGACCCTGAGGAAGCTGTGGCGCTCCAGCCGTGGATGAACGAGGTGCAGCAAGCCCTCGATGCCGACAGTGCGACCCTGCAAGCCTTGCGCCCTCGGGTATGGGATGCGTCCCACGACCCGCAGATCAGCGCGGCGCAGAGTTACTGCCTGGCGCGGTTCGCCTTGTTGCTCGATACCGCCCTGGCCGCCTGCGCCGCCTTGACGGCGGTGCAGGAGGGCAGGGAGGCGGCGGATCCACCCCGCACCTTGACGCCCCATCGCGACTTGTCCCTGGCCATGGTCTTCGGTGCGCGTAGCGCCCTGGCATTCCTGGCGGTGGCCTGTTTCTGGCTGGCGACCGCCTGGCCCGCCGCATCGGGTGCGCTGGTACTGACATGTGTGGTGTGCAGCCTGTTCGCCAGTCGCGAAAACGGCGCGCAGATCGGCATGAGTTTTCTGCGGGGCATCTTTTTGGCCGTGCCGACGGCGTTCGTGATCGGCGAACTCGTGCTACCGCAATGGAGCAGTTTCGCGATGCTGTGCCTGGCCATGGGCGTGCCGTTGTTTTTCGGGGCATTGGGCATGGCCAAGCCGCAGATCTTCGCCACGGCGACGTCGTTCTGCCTGCATTTCGTGGTGTTGATTTCACCGCTCAATGCCATGAAATACGACGTCGCGGCGTTCTTCAACAACGCCCAGGCCATGATGATCGGTGTGGGTGCTGCGGTGCTGGCCTTCAATCTGCTGATTTTGCGCAACCCGGCCTGGCACAGCCGCCGTCTGCTGGCCGCGACCCTTCACGATCTGGTGCGCCTGACCCATCGCCGCCTGCCGGGGGCCGAGAGTTGGTTCGGCGGACGCATGGCCGATCGGCTGTTGCAGCTCGCCAGGCATTACCCTGAACTGCCGGTGCAGTCGCGCAGCCGTTGGGATGATGGTTTGCTTGGCCTGGACATCGGCGATGAGCTGTTGCATTTGCGCCTGAGCCTGGCCGTTGCCCAAGTGCCCGATACCCGGGCGCAGCGCCATTATTTCGAAGCGCTGGAGCAGGTGCTCGAGCGTGGTCCGGCCGGTGACCAGGCCGATGCGCTGGCCCCGGCGAGCGCCGAGTTCCTGAACGTGTTGTCGACCCAGCCACCCGGCGATGCACTGAAGCTGGCCCAGGGTGCGGTGGTGCAATTGCAAAACAGCTGGCGCGCCTGGTGCAGCCAGCACGAACCTGAACGACGGGAGCACAGCCATGGGCTTGCGTGAGTGGTCGATTGGCGGGGTGTTGCTCAGCCCGTTCCTGATTTATGTGGTGCTGGCGTTGCTGGTGACCGGCGCACTGCGCCTGTTGCTCAGCCTGGTGCCGGCCGGGCGCTGGATCTGGCATGAAGCCTTGTTCGACTGCGCCCTGTATGTCTGTGTCCTGACTGTCATTACCGTGGTCCTCGGGCCGCTATAGGAGTTGAACATGCGTACTTCCGTACGTGTCGCCGTCACGCTGTGCATGGTGGCCGTGGCGATCTTCGCCGGCTTTCACCTGTGGCAGTACTACATGCTCACGCCCTGGACTCGCGATGCGCGGATCCGCGCCGACGTGGTGGTGATCGCACCCGACGTGTCGGGCTGGGTGCGCGAACTCAAGGCTGTGGATAACCAGCAGGTCAAGGCCGGTGATCTATTGTTGAGCATCGACCGCGAGCGTTTCGAGGCAGCGGTGGAGAAGGCCCGGGCCGTGGTCCAGACACGCCAGCAGCAACTGAGCCTGCGCGAACACGAAGCCAGTCGTCGCGCCGCCCTGGGGCCCCAGGCCATCAGTGCGGAACTGCGGGAAAACGCCCAGATCAACGCCGGCATCGCCCGCGGCGAACTGCGCGAAGCCCAGGCCGAGGCCAAGGTCGCCGAGCTCAACCTGGCCCGCAGCCAGGTCCTGGCCCCCCGCAGCGGCCACATCACCAACCTGCGCCTGGCCGAAGGCAACTACGTGAATGCCGGGCAGCCGGTCATGGCGCTGATCGACGACTCGACGTTCTATGTGCAGGCCTATTTCGAAGAAACCAAATTGCCCAGGATTCGTGTGGGCGATCCGGTCAAGATCTGGCTGATGAGTGCCGGCCATGCGCTGGAGGGTCACGTCGAAAGCATCAGCCGCGGCATTACCGACCGCAACACCAACCCCGATGCGCAGTTGCTGGCGGAGGTGGAGCCGACCTTCAACTGGGTGCGCCTGGCCCAGCGGATCCCGGTGCGGATCAAGTTGGACAAGGTGCCGGAGGGCGTGAACCTGAGCGCCGGGATGACGGCGAGCGTGCAGGTGCAGGAGGGCCAGCAATAACTTGTGGGAGCGAGCTTGCTCGCGATGGCGGCCGGACATTCTCCATCGAGGTCGACTGTCCGACCTCATCGCGAGCGAGCTCGCTCCCACAAGGTCACGCAGAAGCTGTTAGCCAATGCTGATCGCCGGCAACGTCGGCAAGGTCACGGTCTGCTGCTTGCGTGGGGCGAGGATTTCGGCTTCGCCGTCCACCACCAGCTCGTCGCGCTGGTTGAACACGCGGGTGGCGATGCGTACGCGAAACTTCGGCATCTTTTCCAGGATCTCCAGGCGCACGGTCAGGGTGTCGCCGATTTTCACCGGTTTCTGGAAGCTCATCTGCTGGCCGATATAGATCGTGCCCGGCCCAGGCAGCTCGCACGCCACTGCCGCGCTGATCAGCGCACCGCTGAACATGCCGTGGGCGATGCGCTCCTTGAACATGCTCGCCGCGGCGAATTCGGCGTCCAGGTGCACGGGGTTGTGATCGCCCGACATCGCTGCGAACAACTGGATATCGCGTTCCTCGACGGTCTTGCTGTAGCTGGCGGTCTGGCCTATTTCGAGGGCTTCGTAAGGGGTGTTGGTAACCTGGGTCATCTGTTTCAGATCCTGTGGAATAAAGGAAAACGCTGCAAGCCTACTCGCTGCGTGGCGGCCGCTTGTGGTCCAGGGCCTGGGCAATCCAGGCCAGCACGTCGGCGGTCACTTCATCGCGGTTGGTTTCATTGAACAATTCGTGCCGGGCCTGCGGGTAAATCGTCAATTGCAGGTGCTGGCTGCCGGCGTCGCGCAGGGCGTCGGCCAGATCCTTCAGACGCTTGCCTTCGCTCACCGGATCACATTCGCCACCGATCACCAGCAAGGGCAGGCCCGGATCGATCTGGGCGAGATTGGACGCTTTGCTGATTTGCTGCAAGCCGCCGAGCAGGTCGACCCACAGTTGATTGGTGCAGCGAAAGCCGCACAGCGGGTCGTGGATGTACTTGTCGACTTCGGCCGGATCGCGACTGAGCCAGTCGAAGGGGGTACGGGTCGGTTTGAATTTCTTGTTGAAACTGCCGAACGACAGCCACTCGATCAAGGCACTGCGCCCCGTCGCACCCTGGCGCCGGCGTTCGAAGCGGGCGATCAGGCGAGCGCTGCGGTAGAGCGCCACCGGCTGGAAGTTCGAACCGCTGAGAATCGCCCCGTGCAGGCTGGCGCTGTGATGCAGCAGGTAACCCTGGGCGATGTAGCTGCCCATGCTGTGGCCCAGCAGCAGGATGGGCGTATCCGGGTGCTGCTGGCCGATGTGATGGTTGAGGCTGGCCAAATCACCCACGACCTTGGCCCAGCCATCTTCGTCGGCAAAGTGGCCGAGAGTCGCTCCCTCGCCGGTCTTGCCATGGCCGCGCTGGTCCATCCCATAGACACCGTAGCCTTCGTCGCACAGCGCCTGGGCCAGGCGGGCGTAGCGGCCGCTGTGTTCGGCCATGCCATGGGCCAGCATGATCACCGCCAACGGGGCGGTTTCGGGCAGCCACTGGTTGACGAACAGGCGGCTATGGTCGGTCGCGGTCAGCCAGAACGTTTGGTGGATCATGGCGATTCCTTTGCACAAAGTCAGACGCAGCGTCGCTGCATTGTATAGCGCATCCGTTGCGTCTCGCCTGATCAGGCCACACCATGGCAAGAAGATTCACACAATCTATGACGCAGGTTGCCATATTTGCCTGATTGGCCATAGCTGCTAGTGTCCCAAGAGCTCCGCCTCTGCAAGCGATACAGACGCGGCCCGGACATGCTCAGGTAAAGAGGACAAAAACAATGCAGCCTGATTTCTGGAATGACAAACGCCCGGCCGGCGTGCCCCTGGATGTCGACCTGGGGACCTACAAGTCGGTGATCGAGGTGTTCGAGCGTTCCTGCAAGAAATTTGCCGACCGTCCGGCGTTCAGCAA
Source organism: Pseudomonas sp. Van50 (assembly GCF_055390755.1). Classification (NCBI taxonomy): domain Bacteria; kingdom Pseudomonadati; phylum Pseudomonadota; class Gammaproteobacteria; order Pseudomonadales; family Pseudomonadaceae; genus Pseudomonas; species Pseudomonas sp. Van50. The sequence continues at coordinate 1,583,228 of NZ_AP024343.1, forward strand.
CATGGGGGTGACCCTCACCTATGCCGAGCTCGAGCGCTACAGCGCGGCCTTCGCCGGCTACCTGCAAACCCATACCGACCTGGCGCCTGGCGATCGTATCGCGGTGCAGATGCCTAACATCCTGCAGTACCCGATCGCCGTGTTCGGTGCCTTGCGCGCCGGGCTGATCGTGGTCAACACCAACCCGCTGTATACCGCGCGGGAAATGCGTCATCAGTTCAAGGACTCCGGTGCCCGGGCGCTGGTGTACCTGAACATGTTCGGGCAGAAAGTCCAGGAGGTGTTGCCCGATACGGACCTGCAGTACCTGATCGAAGCGAAGATGGGCGACCTGATGCCCACCGCCAAGGGCTGGCTGGTCAACACGATGGTGAGCAAGGTCAAGAAAATGGTCCCGGCCTATTCGCTGCCCCAGGCCATTTCCTTCAAGAGCGCCTTGCGCCTGGGACGCGGCCAGGGCATCAAGCCGCTGAACGTCAGCCTCGACGATATTGCGGTATTGCAATACACCGGTGGCACCACCGGGTTGGCGAAGGGCGCGATGCTGACCCACGGCAACCTGGTGGCCAACATGCAACAGGCCCGGGCCTGCCTGGGGCAGCTCGGCGAGGACGGCCAGCCGCTGCTGCGCGAAGGCCAGGAGGTCATGATCGCGCCTCTGCCGCTTTACCATATCTATGCGTTCACGGCGAACTGCATGTGCATGATGGTGACCGGCAACCACAACGTGCTGATCACCAATCCACGGGACATCGGCGGCTTCATCAAGGAACTGAAGAACTGGCGTTTCTCGTTGTTGCTGGGGCTCAACACGCTGTTCGTGGCGTTGATGGACCATCCGGATTTCAAGACCCTGGATTTTTCCCACCTCAAGGTCACCAACTCCGGCGGCACCGCGTTGATCAAGGCCACCGCCGAGCGCTGGCAGCAGCTCACCGGTTGCGGCATTACCGAGGGCTATGGCCTGACCGAAACCTCACCGGTGGCAAGTGCCAATCCTTACGGTGGCAAGTCTCGGCTGGGCACGGTGGGGATGCCGGTGCCAGGTACGCTGATGAAAGTGATCAACGACGATGGCCTCGAGCAGCCCCTGGGCGAGCGCGGCGAGCTGTGCATCAAGGGGCCGCAGATCATGAAAGGCTATTGGAACAAGCCCGAGGCCACGGCCGAAGTGCTGGACAGCGAGGGCTGGTTCAAGTCTGGCGATATCGCGGTGATCGACCCGGACGGGTTCGTGCGCATCGTCGACCGCAAGAAGGACATGATCATCGTCTCGGGTTTCAATGTGTACCCCAACGAGATCGAAGACGTGGTGATGGCCCATCCCAAGGTGGCCAACTGCGCGGTGATCGGCGTGCCGGACGAGCGTTCGGGGGAGGCGGTGAAGCTGTTCGTGGTGGCGCGTGAGGCCGGGGTCAGCCTCGAAGAACTCAAGGCCTACTGCAAGGAAAACTTCACCGGCTACAAGATTCCCAAGCACATCGTGTTGCGGGATTCATTGCCGATGACCCCAGTGGGCAAGATCCTGCGGCGGGAGTTGCGGGATATCGCCTGAGGCGCCTGCCTCATGGAAACCCTGTGGGAGCGAGCTTGCTCGCGATAGCGGTAGGTCAGTGACAGAAATGTTGGCTGATACACCGTCATCGCGAGCAAGCTCGCTCTCACCGTTTTTTATGTATTCGGGGTGATTATCCAGGGCTTAGAATTTTTACTCTAAAAATGACCATAAAATATTCATGAGTCATGTTTATGACTGTGGGGGTTGTTTTTGGCTCTAGGCGACCCTTGGCAAAGCTGCTACTCTCGGCGCGCTTTTGTGACTTCTCGGCCTTGATTCAAGCCAGATTCACCAATAAACACACACCAATAATAATCGCATCAAATGCGGTGAGAATTCGCGTTGCTGAGGAGTGGGCTTCCATGATCGAAGACTTTTGGAAGGATAAGTACCCAGCTGGGATTGCTGCCGACATCAATCCAGACGAGTATCCGAATATTCAGGCGGTGTTGAAGCAGTCCTGCCAACGCTTTGCCAACAAGCCGGCATTCAGCAACCTCGGCAAGACGATCACCTACGGTGAGCTCTACGAGTTGTCCGGGGCGTTTGCCGCGTACCTGCAACAGCATACCGATTTACAGCCGGGCGATCGAATCGCCGTGCAGCTGCCCAACGTTCTCCAGTACCCGGTGGCCGTGTTCGGTGCGATCCGTGCCGGGCTGATCGTGGTCAACACCAACCCGCTGTACACCGCGCGGGAAATGGAACACCAGTTCAACGACTCCGGTGCCAAGGCCCTGGTGTGCCTGGCGAACATGGCGCACCTGGCGGAAACCGTGGTACCGAAGACAGGCGTCAAGCACGTCATCGTCACCGAAGTCGCCGACCTGCTGCCGCCGCTCAAGCGCCTGTTGATCAACAGCGTGATCAAGTACGTCAAGAAAATGGTCCCGGCTTATCACTTGCCCAAGGCCGTCAAGTTCAACGACGTGCTGAGCAAAGGCCACGGCCAGCCGGTGAACGAAGCCAACCCCACCAGCGACGACGTGGCTGTGCTGCAATACACCGGCGGCACCACTGGCGTGGCCAAGGGCGCGATGCTCAGCCACCGCAACCTGGTGGCGAACATGCTGCAGTGCAAGGCGCTGATGGGCTCCAACCTCAATGAGGGTTGCGAGGTGCTGATCACGCCACTGCCGCTGTACCACATCTATGCCTTCACCTTTCATTGCATGGCGATGATGCTGATCGGCAACCACAATATCCTGATCAGCAACCCGCGCGACCTCTCGGCGATGGTCAAGGAACTGTCGAAGTGGAAGTTCAGCGGTTTCGTCGGCCTCAATACGCTGTTCGTGGCCCTGTGCAACAACGAAGCCTTCCGCAAGCTGGACTTCTCGGCACTGAAAGTCACCCTGTCCGGTGGCATGGCCCTGCAACTGGCCGCGGCCGAGCGCTGGAAAGCGGTGACCGGTTGCCCGATCTGCGAAGGTTATGGCATGACCGAAACCAGCCCGGTGGCCACCGTCAACCCGATCCAGAACATCCAGATCGGTACTATCGGCATTCCCGTGCCGTCGACGCTGTGCAAGGTGATCAATGACGCGGGCGTCGAGCAGCCATTGGGCGAAATCGGCGAGTTGTGCGTGAAAGGTCCCCAGGTGATGAAGGGCTACTGGCAGCGTCAGGAAGCCACCGACGAGATCCTCGACAGCGAAGGCTGGCTCAAGACCGGTGACATTGCGCTGATCCAGCCGGACGGCTACATGCGCATCGTCGATCGCAAGAAGGACATGATCCTGATCTCCGGTTTCAACGTGTACCCCAACGAACTGGAAGATGTGCTGGCAACCCTGCCGGGCGTGCTGCAATGCGCGGCCATCGGCGTGCCGGACGAAAAATCCGGCGAGGCGATCAAGATCTTCATCGTCGCACGGCCGGGTGTGACGTTGACCAAGGAACAGGTGATGGAACACATGCGTGCCAACGTCACCGGCTACAAGGTGCCCAAGGCCGTGGAGTTCCGCGATGCCTTGCCGACCACCAACGTGGGCAAGATCCTGCGCCGCGAGTTGCGGGATGAAGAACTCAGGAAGCTGGGGTTGAAGAAGTAAGACCGTTGCCAACAAAAAGCCCCGCTGATACGGGGCTTTTTGTTGGGCGATGACCTGAAGCGAGAGCGCTTGTGTGGCGAGGGAGCTTGCTCCCGCTGGGCTGCGCAGCAGCCCCCTGCGATTCTACTGACACACCGCAAGGGCCGCTGCGCGTCCAGCGGGAGCAAGCTCCCTCGCCACAGGGAACCGGTGCTTCTCGGGTCCGGTTACAACCGGAACTGCGCAAAGTCCAGGTTGGTGCCACCCGGCCGCATGTCCTGCAGGTAGGCGTCCTTGTCGGCGCTCAGTTCCAGGCTCAGGGCGGCCTTGCGTTTGCCCTGGTTGCGCACTTCCAGGCCTTCCATTTTTTCCCGCAGGAACACGGTCGGCACCTTCAAGTGCAGCAGCTCATCGGTGGCCGGCGTGTGCAGCAGCAGGTGGATCCATTCGTATTGACCGATGGCCAGGCGCGCCACCGGGATATCGAACCAGAAAATGTTGCGGTTGCGGTTCAATTCGCTGAAATGGCAGTTGTTGACGCCCAGTACGGCGCCGCCCAGTTCCTGGTTCCTGCGGGCGATGGCCTGCTTTTTATCGAGTTTCATAACGTTCCTACGGGGTTGGAGCTTCAAGCCACAGCCTGAATACGTGGGGCATTCTCGGGGGTTGATCGACAAACATAAAGTGCAACCTGCATTCGACGATGAAATGTGCCGCTGAAAAAAATGAAACTCCCGGCAAACGGCCCCGGTCAACCCTTATGTAATGACTTTTCGTACCGTTGTTCACAGGAGAGACATCATGGGTAGCACGAGCGATAAAGTGAAGGGCGTTGCCAACGAAGCCGTCGGCAACATCAAGCAAGGCGTCGGCAAGGCCACCGACAATGACCGTATGCGCGCCGAGGGCGTGGTCCAGGAGAAAAAAGGCGAGGCCCAACAAGCCGTGGGCAAGGCCAAGGATGCGGTCAAGAAAGGCGTCGACAAGGCATAACCCGCCTGTAGTAAAACGATTGGAACGGTCATCTGCGGGTGGCCGTTTTCATGTCGGCTCGAACTTGCGCCGGGGAAATTGTTCCAAAGTCGCCAAACAGGTTACTTTGTCTTGGATAACAACCCCATGAGTCGCCAGGCGACCTTCCTTTTTTGCGGCGAAAGGAGACGCACATGATGTTTCCGGCCTTGAAAGGCTTACCTTTGCATCGTGTGATGATGCGTACCGTGACCGAGTTCGTCGACGACGAGATGTCGACCTACGCCTCGGCACTGGCCTACCAGATGCTGTTTTCGCTGTTCCCCTTCATTCTCTTCCTGATTGCCCTGATCGGTTTCCTGCACCTGCCGGACTTCTTCTCCTGGCTGCGCCTGCAATCGGAGCTGGTGCTGCCGCCCCAGGCCCTGGAGCAGGTCAACCCGGTGATCGACCAGCTCCAGCAGTCCAAGGGTGGCTTGCTGTCCGTGGGTATCGTCATTGCCTTGTGGACCGCTTCGGCGGGCGTGCGGCTGATGATGAGCGCGATGAACGCCGCCTACGACGTGGTGGAGGGCCGTCCGGCCTGGAAGCGCTTCCCGCTGTCGATTTTCTACACGGTCGGCATCGCCGGCATGCTGCTGGCCGCTGCGGCGCTGATGGTGCTCGGGCCGCAGGTGATGGGCTGGATCGCGGCCCAAGTCGGTCTGGAGGAGTTCATCGTCACGCTCTGGACGATCGTGCGCTGGCCGGTGATCGTGTTCTTGCTGATGGTGGCCGTGGCACTGATCTATTACGTGATGCCCGACGTCAAGCAGGAGTTTCGCTTCATCACGCCGGGGTCGGTGCTGGCGGTGGTGGTGTGGATCATCGCTTCCCTGGGCTTCGCGTTCTACGTCAAGACCTTTGCCAACTACAACGCCATGTATGGCAGCATCGGCGCGATCATTGTGTTGTTGCTGTATTTCTATATTTCTTCGGCGGTACTGTTACTCGGCGCGGAGATGAATGCGGTGATCGAGCACATGTCCACCGAGGGCAAGAACCCGGGTGAAAAGAGCGCGGGCGAGCACGAAAAACAGCATGTGTCGGGCCTGGGGCGCGACCATTCCATCCCTCAAACCCACCCTGACGAAGCCCGACCATGATCCGTGAAATCCTGAAAATGGGCGACGAACGCCTGCTGCGCATCGCCCCGCCGGTGCCCGCCGAAATGTTCGACAGCCCGGAATTGTGGCAATTGATCGACGACATGTTCCAGACCATGGAAAGTGTCGGCGGCGTCGGCCTGGCGGCGCCGCAGATCGGCATCGACCTGCAACTGGTGATCTTCGGCTTCGAGCACAGCGAGCGTTACCCCGACGCCGAGGCGGTGCCCCAGACCATCCTGATCAACCCACTGATCACCCCCCTGGGCCCGCAGATGGAAGAGGGTTTCGAAGGTTGCCTGTCGGTGCCGGGCCTGCGCGGTGCGGTCGAGCGCTACCAACACATCCGCTATGAAGGCTTCGATCCCAAGGGCGAGCCGATCGTGCGTTACGCGTCGGGCTTTCATGCGCGGGTGGTGCAGCATGAATGCGATCATCTGATCGGGCGCTTGTACCCGTCGCGCATCACTGATTTCAGCAAGTTCGGCTTTACCGAAGTGATGTTCCCGGACCTGGACCCCACCGCCGACGATTGATACCCACCCCTGAACCCTGTGGGAGCGAGCTTGCTCGCGATGGCGGTGTGTCAGCCGCCATTGATGCAGCTGACCTGACGCAATCGCGAGCAAGCTCGCTCCCACAATGGACTGCGTTGATTCAGGGTTTTGCAGGCTCCCACCCCATCGCAATCATCGGCTTGCTGCGGGCATACCGGCTCAGGCGTTCGGCCATCGCATAGGGCAGTTCAGGGTTGAAGCTGAAACCACGCCGCTCATAAAAGCCGCGCAAGTCCGGGTGGCAGAACAGCCATACCGGCTTGTCCACCCCGTTCACCGCTTCAGCGATCAATCGCGCGGCAATGCCCTGGACGCGGTACGCCGGGTCGACGAACAACCCCGTCAACCAATGCCCGCCCGACACTGGGCGCAAGCACAGGGCGGCGACGATCTCATCGCGCCGTGCCACCCACAGCTGCGCGTCACGCACTGCTTTCATCGAGGATTGGTGGGCGCGGTAAAACTTGTTCATCAGCGGCCAAAGCGATGCTTCGAGCGCTGCGTAATGGATTTCGGACATGGCGGGGTCGTGGCGCAGAAGGGGGAGGCGATTATAAAAGAACGCGAGTGCGGCGATAGGTGTATACCTGACTTCACATCCCGTATGACTGGAGTACGTATCATGGCCAAAGGCATGGATTCAAAAAAAGCGGCAAAGAAAAAACCGGCGAAGACTGCCGATGAAAAGCGCGCCGACAAGAAAATCAAGAAGGTGAACCTGTTCGGTCATTGAACCGGTATCGCCTTGGCGGGCCTCAGGTTGAGCTGGGGCGGTCACCCCAGCTCAAATGCTCTGGCCTGTACCGAGGCTCAAAGCGAGGCGAGAAACATGTCCATGGCCGCGGCTTTGTCGCCCGTGCGGCTCTCCTGGGCCTTTTCCACTTGGGCTATCGCTGACTTGTCCTGCATGCGCTGGGCAATCTCCTGGCTGACCGCCATCTGCTTCTCGGGCGGCATCGCCTCGAACTCTTCCTCGGTAATGCCCATCTCTTCGAGAATGCTGTCGCGCAGGCGCTCTTCGGGCGTCTTGCTCATGTAGTCCTTGAACTGCGCCGTGGCGGAGCCGCCAAGTGTCGTGGCCTCTTCAGGCGTTGACGAAGCCACGGTTTGCAATTGCACGCGCGTCTTGGCGAACGCCTCATCCACCTTGTCGCTGATGGCGGTGGCGGCATTGACCTGTTGCGTGGCTCGTTGGGTGAAGGAATCCTGGACCTGGGCACTGCCTTGGCTGGCCTGGGCCTGGATGTTATCGCGCAATGCCTGCAACGCGGCGCTTTGCAGGCCGCTGGCGGCTTCGGCGGTGGGATCTTCGCCCGGGCGTTTGAGTGGCAAGACCATCGCTTGCTGTTTGGCACTGACCAACATGATGAACACCTGTAGGTAATGGCTGAGCGATGGGCAGGAGCAATTCCCATGCCGCCTTCGCAAGGCCCGTATTCCAAGGGGTGTGGACAAGCACGCGGCGAGCGGGGCGGCCAACCCTTGCCGTCGGACGGCATGGATCGACCGCTTGAGCGAGGCGCCTCAGGTGCTTTCGCGAACCTTGAGCTCGAAACCCAGGTCCACCACCGGCTGCGCGATGCGGTTGCCGGCCATCAGTGTCAGCATCTGTTCGGCGGCGCGGCGACCGATGGCCTCCCGTGGGGTGCTGATGCTGCTCAGGCGCGGCACCATATGGGCCGAGGCGGGCAAGTCGTTGAAGCCCAGCACCGAGACCTGCTCGGGGATCTTGATGCCGCAGCGCAGTGCTTCGAACAGGGCGCCGTGGGCCAGGTCGTCGTTGCCGAAGAAGATCGCATCGACGTCCGGGTGGCTGCCGAGCAATTGCAGGAACAATTCCCCGCCCAGGCCCACCGAGGATGGACGCGGGGTCAGCAGTTCCAGGTCCGGGTCATACAAACCGGCTTGCTGCAGGGCGCGGCGAAAGCCTTCACCGCGCAGCAGGGTGCGCTGGTCCAGTTGCGCGCCGATGTAGGCCAGGCGCTTACGGCCCTTGGAAATCAAGTGCTCGGCCGCCGTTTCGCCAGCCTTGAGCTGGGAAAAACCGACGCAATTGAGCCCGGCGCCGGGGTCCAGTTCCATCATGTACACGCACGGGATGTTGCTGGCCTCGATCATGCGGCGGGCGCTTTCGGTGCGGTCGAAACCGGTCAGCAGCAAACCCCTTGGCTGATAGGCCATGTAGTTGCGCAACAGGTCTTCTTCCTCGTCCCGGGAGTAGTGGTAGTTGCCGATCACCACTTCGAAACCCTTGGGCCGCAGCACCCGATGGATGGCTTCCAGGGTGTCGATGAACAACAGGTTGGACAACGACGGCACCAGCACCACCACCGAATGGCTCTGGGCCGAAGCCAGGGCGCGGGCGGCGGGATTGACGACGTAGTTGAGTTCCACGGCGGCCTGGCGGACTTTTTCCACCAGTTCCGAGGCGACGGTGCTGACGCCACGCAGGGCACGGGAGGCGGTGATAGGGCTGACACCGGCCAGGCGTGCGACTTCGTTGAGCGTGGGGCGACCGGTGGTGCGCGTATTCTTATCGTTTTTAGAGACGGTCATCAGGGCGGCTTGCCAAACAAAAATCAAGGTACTAAGGTAGCGCTGTCTCGACGCCGCTGCAAATGCGTGAGCGGGGGTTGCCTGATCCCTCGTCCGTGGGTGTCGTGAACGAACATGCTGCAACCACAAAAATGACAAGAAGGCGTCGGCAACTTCTGCTTTTGCTGCGGTGTCATAACTGGCAAAGGTAGCGCTGTCTGCGCGCTGAGGTGTTACATGAACAATCCCATCTCCGCCCTGGTCATCATGGGCGTTGCCGGTTGCGGCAAAACGTGCGTCAGCCAGGCCCTGTGCCAGTTGAGCGGCGCCACCGCCATCGAAGGCGACACGTTCCACCCCGCGGCCAACATCCAGAAGATGAGTGCCGGTATCCCTTGAACGACGACGACCGTGCCGGCTGGCTCGACAGCCTGTGCGACGAGTTGCGCCGTGTCGATGCCACGGGCGAGCGTCCGGTGCTGACCTGCTCGGCCCTCAAGCACAGTTATCGCGAGCGTCTGCGCAGCGCCTTGCCCGGCCTGGGTTTCGTATTCCTTGAATTGACCCCCGAAGTGGCCGCCGACCGCGTTTCCCATCGTCCCGGCCATTTCATGCCGTCGACCCTGATCGACAGCCAGTTCGCCACCCTTGAATCCCCTGTCGGCGAGCCCCTGACCCTGGCTCTGGACGCGTCCAGCCACAGCGTTGACGAACTGGCACAGCAGGCTTACGTCTGGTGGTTGGCCCACGGTTTGAAGCTGGCCAGCTGAGTTTCAAAAAATTTGCGTCAGAAAGATAGCGCTGTCCCGACGACTCATAAATAACTGCTTCAATAACAACAACAAATCAGGAGACACCTCCCATGTTCGGCATGTCCCACGAGACGTTTCTACTGCTTGATGCAGTGGTCACGGTGATCGGACTCATCGTCCTCATCACCAAGTTCAAATTCCACCCGTTCATTGCGCTGACCATCGCCGCCGCGTTCCTCGGCCTGACGTCGGGCATGCCGACCGGCACCATCATCAAGGCGTTCCAGGACGGTTTCGGTGGCGTGCTGGGCTTTGTCGGCATCATCCTGGCGCTGGGCACGATGCTCGGCAAAATGATGGCCGAGTCGGGCGGGGCCGATCAGATCGCCCAGACCCTGATCCGCGCCTTCGGCAAGGACAAGGTGCAGTGGGCGATGATGTTCGCCGCCTTCCTGGTGGGCATCCCGCTGTTCTTCGAAATCGGCTTCGTGCTGCTGATCCCGCTGGTGTTCATCGTTGCGCGCCGCACCGGCGTGTCGATCATCAAGATCGGTATCCCGCTGCTGGCCGGTCTTTCCGCGGTCCACGGCCTGGTGCCGCCGCACCCGGGGCCGCTGCTGGCGATTGGCATATTTGGCGCTGACATCGGCAAGACCATTCTCTATGGCCTGATCGTCGCGCTGCCGACCGCCATCATTGCCGGCCCGATCTTCGGTACGTTCATTGCCAAGCACATCCCCGGCCATCCGAACCAGGAGCTGGTGGACCAACTGGCCCGCGAGACGAGCGCCGCCGAGCTGCCAAGCTTCAGCATCACCTTGATCACCGTGCTGTCGCCGGTGTTCCTGATGCTGCTCAAGACCTTCGCTGACGTGGCGCTGCCCGACGGCAACCTCTTCCGTGCCTGGATGGACATGATCGGCCACCCGATCTCGGCCTTGCTGCTGGCGTTGTTGCTGTCGCTGTACACCTTCGGCTACAAGCAGGGCATCGGTTCCAGCCAGATGCTCAAATGGCTGGACGCCAGCCTTGCGCCGACCGCCGCGATCATCCTGATCATCGGTGCCGGTGGTGGCTTCAAGCAGATGCTGGTCACCAGCGGCGTGGGCGATGTGATCGGTCACATGGCGGTGAGTGCGCAGATCTCGCCGATCCTGCTGGCGTGGCTGGTGGCCGCAGTGATCCGTATCGCCACAGGTTCGGCGACGGTGGCGACCATTACCGGTGCCGGTATCGTGGTGCCGGTGGTGGGGATGATGCCGGGTGTGAACCGTGAGCTGCTGGTGCTGGCGACCGGTGCCGGTTCGTTGATCCTGTCCCACGTCAACGACGCGGGTTTCTGGCTGGTCAAGCAGTACTTCAACATGACCGTGGCCGAGACGTTCAAGACCTGGACCGCGATGGAAACCATCCTGTCGGTGGTGGGGTTGATCTTTATCCTGCTGCTGTCGCTGGTGGTCTAACCGACAACCTATAACCCATTGTGGGAGCGAGCTTGCTCGCGATAGCGGAGTTACAGTCGATACTTGGCTGACTGTTGTACCGCTATCGCGAGCAAGCTCGCTCCCACACTGGTTTCGGGTGATCAGTAGAGCCAGGGCGGGAGCCAACCCCCGCCGCTGGTTTTAGGTCAGGCGTTAGGTTTGCTTACCAACCCATCCGCCCTGAACATCCCACGGATCCCACGCACCGCCTGGCGAATCCGGTCCTGGTTCTCGATCAGCGCAAAGCGCACGTGATCATCCCCATACTCCCCGAACCCCACCCCCGGCGAGACGCAGACCTTGGCTTCGGCCAGCAGCTTCTTGGCGAACTCCAGCGAGCCCAGGTGCGCATAGGCCTCGGGAATCTTGGCCCAGACGTACATCGATGCCTTCGGGTTCTCTACCATCCAGCCCAGCTCATGCAGGCCCTTGACCAGCACGTTGCGGCGCTGGCGGTACTGCTCGGCGATGTCGCGCACGCATTGCTGGTCGCCTTCGAGGGCGGCGATGGCGGCCACTTGCAGCGGCGTGAAGGTGCCGTAGTCGTGGTAGCTCTTGATCCGCGCCAGGGCGTTGACCAGTTCCGGGTTGCCCACCATGAACCCGATGCGCCAGCCGGCCATGTTGTAGCTCTTGGACAGGGTGAAGAACTCCACCGCGATGTCTTTCGCGCCCGGCACTTGCATGATCGACGGGGCTTTCCAGCCGTCATACACGATGTCGGCGTAGGCCAGGTCGTGGATCACCAGCACGTCGTACTGCTTGGCCAGGGCGATGACCCGCTCGAAGAAGTCCAGCTCCACGCACTGGGCGGTGGGGTTGGACGGAAAGCCGAGGATCATCATCTTCGGCTTGGGGATCGAGCCGCGAATGGCCCGCTCCAGTTCGTCGAAGAAGTCCACCCCTGGCACCAACGGCACCGAGCGCACCTGGGCACCGGCGATCACCGCACCGTAGATGTGGATCGGATAGCTGGGGTTGGGCACCAGCACCGTGTCGCCCTGGTCCAGGGTGGCCAGCATCAGGTGGGCCAGGCCTTCCTTGGAACCGATGGTGACGATGGCTTCGGTTTCCGGGTCGATGTCCACCTCATAGCGGTCCTTGTACCAGCGCGAAATGGCGCGGCGCAGGCGCGGGATGCCTTTGGAGGTGGAATAACCGTGGGTGTCTTCACGCTGGGCGACGGTGACCAGTTTTTCCACGATGTGTGGAGGCGTGGCGCCGTCGGGATTACCCATGCTCAAGTCGATGATGTCTTCGCCGCGCCGACGCGCAGCCATCTTCAGCTCGGCAGTGATATTGAATACATACGGGGGGAGTCGATCGATGCGCGCAAAGCGGCGCGGCGAACCTTGTTCGGCCATTGTTGCCTCGAGATACGTGAGCGCCCGGAACCGTCCGAGCGACGTTGGCCACTGCGGTGGCCTGCGGCGCAAGATAATCGGGCGGATGTCGGATTGTCCAGTAGCCGCGGCGAACTATTTTCGACGACACTGTCGCCCTGGCCGCGGCGCCATCGATGGTCGCAGCGACTTGTTGAACCTGTCTCACCCAATCCTGATGGAACGAATGATGGAATTTTCCAGCGGCTTCCTGCTGAGCCTTTCGCTGTGCCTGGACATTGGCGTGGCCAATATCGCGATGATCACCCTGGCGATGCAGCGCGGCTATTTCCAGGGGTTCGCCTTGGGCCTGGGCACCTGCGTGGGCGATCTGATCTATGCCGTCCTGGCCTTGGCCGGCATGACCGTGTTGCTGCAATACGAAGCGGTGCGCTGGGTGCTGTGGGTCGGCGGCTCGGTGCTGTTGCTGTACTTCGCGGCGAAGATGATCCACTCGGCGATCTATCACAGCGCGGTATTGGCCGAGGCCGGAGAAGTGCAGGGCAACTCTTCGCGCCAGGAGTTCTTGCGCGGGATTTTCCTGGCCATGTCATCGCCCAGTGCCATCCTCTGGTTCGCGGCGGTGGGCGGTACGCTGATCGCCCGTTCGGGCGGCGGAACCTTGCTCAGCTCGGCGCTGTTTCTCAGTGGTTTTCTCTGCGCCGGGCTGCTGTGGTGCGCGGCTTTGTGCCTGGCGGCGACCCAGGGTGGCAAACTGTTGGGGGATAAATTGTTGCGTTATTCCTATTGGGCATCCGCCGCGATCTTCTGCTATTTCGCGGTGTACGTGATTGTTTCTGGCTACAACGAGTTTGTAGGAAGCGCCGTCACCGCGGCCCTGCCTGGCATCTGACAAGCGAAACGGCCCTGGCAATCACGGTTTGGCTTCTATACTGCCAAGCCCGACTTCACGTTTTGCTGGAGTGTTGCCGCATGGAAAAGCCCGAACGCGATTACACAGCCGTGCCACGCTTTGAACAGGGACGTTTTCAGCTCATCGCCGGCTTTGGTGCTCGGTTTACCCAGGACACCGCCCAAGACATCCCTTTGCTCTGGGAAAAGTTCCTGCCCTGGCTCGGCAAGGTGCCAGGGCAGAAAGATGAAGTGACCTACGGTGTGTGTTGCAACCCGGACGGGAAGGGTGGGTTCGAATACATCGCCGGCGTGGAAATCAGCCGGCTCGACGATTTGCCGGAGCAATACCGCTGGATCGAAATCCAGCCAGGCCATTACGCGGTCTTCGAACACAAAGGGCCATTGAAAAAGCTGCCGGATACGTTCCAATACATCTGGAAAGAGTGGCTGCCCCATTCCGGTTACGAAGCGGCGGGTCAGCCTGAATTCGAGCGCTACAGCGAAGACTTCAACCCCAGGACCGGCCAAGGCACCCTGGAGATCTGGATCCCGCTCAAGCCAAGCTGATCGGCGCAGTCCCCTGTGGGAGCGAGCCTGCTCGCGAGAGCGTCAGGTCAGCCGCTTTGATGTTGACTGAAACACCGCTATCGCGAGCAAGCTCGCTCCCACATTCGGCGCCTATCGATCGTTGATTCTGTTTGTCAGAACACCAACCCCATCCGCCGCTCATACCCGATGCGGCCCTTGTAGGCTTCGCCACTGTCGACCCAGCCCAGGCGGGCGTACAGGCCAATGGCCGAGACGTTATCGGGATCGACCGAGAGCTCCAATCCGTGGATGTCCGGCCAGGCGGCTCGTGCCACGGCGGGCAGCGCCTGCAGGCAGGCCTTGCCATACCCTTTGCCCTGGGCCCGGTGGTCGACTTGCAAGGCATGCAGGGTGGCGCTGTGCTCGTTGGCCCAGGCCGGCAGTACCGGCGGGCGCTTGAGCAGCAGGAAGGCCACTGGCACGTCCCCAGCCAATAGCGCAAAGCCTTTGACCCCCGGGCCGGGCCGGGACAGCAGCATGTGCAGGGCGCCATGGATATCGCCGGCGAACTTGATCTGTTCGGGGTGGAGTTCGATGGCGCTGACCTGTTCGCGTTGCAGCGCGGTCAGGTCTTCGTAGGGGACGAGTCGAGCGGTCACAGAAACGTCCAATGTTTGCCGGCAGGATAGGACTTGGATTCTAGCGAATTTTCTCTTTGAATTATTTTTGTTGGATTGTCGATTCGCTGTTTCTCCAAACGACAAAGGGTGTCTTCAACAAAAAACTGCGGAGAATCACCATGAATACCCAAGCCACTGAAACCCAGATCCAGGCCTTGATCGACACCTACCGCCAAGCCGTCATGGCTAAGGACGTCGAAAAAGTCATGGCGCTCTATGACGAGAGCATTGTCTCGTTCGATGCCATCCAGGCCCTGCAATTCAAGGGCAAGACCGCTTACCGGGCCCATTGGCAAGCCTGTATGGAAATGTGCCCCGGCCCGCACAAGTTCGACTTTCATCAGGTCAAGATTACCCCGGCCGACAACATCGCCTTTGCCCACTGGCTGGCCTATTGCGGCGGCACCAACGAAAAAGGCGAGGAGCAGGCCTGCTGGATGCGTGTGACGGCCTGCTACCAGCGTGTAGCCGGACAATGGCGGATCGTCCATGAACATTGGTCCGCTCCGTTCGACCCGATGGCCGGGACGGCGCTGTTCGACCTGCAACCCTGATCGTCGGTTTTTTCGCCGAGCGTCATTCTGCCGTCCATAGTTGATCAGTCCGAACACGGAGCCTTCCATGAAGTACCTATGCCTGGTGTATAGCAACGAACAGACGCTGCACAACTCGCCCGACAGCCCGGAGGACGCCGAGTGCATGGCCTATGCCGAATCGATCCAGGGCAGTGGGCGCATGCTGGCCGCCGAAGCCCTGGAGTCGGTACAGACCGCCACCACGGTGCGCATGCGTGGCGGCAAGCTGTCGATCACCGACGGCCCGTTCGCCGAAACCAAGGAGCAACTGGCGGGCTTTTACCTGATCGACGCCAAGGACCTCAACGAAGCCATCCAGGTCGCCGGCAATATCCCGGCGGCCCGGGTCGGCTGCGTTGAAGTGCGACCGGTACGCCAACTGAACCCCTGAACAACAATCACAAACAGGATTTCATTCATGAACCTCACTGCTGCCCCTTACGCGTTATCCGTCAGCCGGGCAATCGATCGCCAGGCACACGACGCCATGGGTTTCCCTGAGGGTTGGGGCCAGGGCCGGCTTGAGACACTGGTTACCCAAGGCATGCTCGACTGATGTCGGTCGAAACGGTCAAGGCGCGGGTCGAGCAGGTTTATCGGCAAGACTCGCGGCGGATCCTGGCGACGCTGATTCGCCTGCTGGGTGACTTCGATCTGGCGGAAGAGGCTTTGCACGAGGCCTTTTTCATTGCGGTCGAGCGTTGGCAGCGCGACGGTGTGCCGGACAACCCACGGGCCTGGCTGGTGTCTGCCGGGCGCTTCAAGGCCATCGACAGTTTGCGCCGGCGCGCGCGTTTCGCCGCGTCCCAACCGATGTTGATCGCTCAACTCGAAGCGCTGGAGCAGGATCCGTGGAGTGACGAAGACGTGGAAGACGATCGCCTGCGGCTGATTTTTACCTGTTGCCACCCGGCCCTGGCGGCGGATGCCCAGGTGCCCCTGACGCTGCGGGAAGTCTGCGACCTGACCACCGAACAAATCGCCCGGGCGTTTCTCGCCGCCCCGGCGGCCATTGCCCAGCGCATCGTGCGGGCCAAGGCGAAAATCCGCGATGCCAGGATCCCCTATCAGGTGCCGTCCCGCGCGGAACTGCCGGAGCGGCTGGACAGCGTTCTGCGGGTGATCTACCTGGTGTTCAACGAAGGGTATTCGGCCTCGATGGGCGCCGAGCTGACTCGCGAAGACCTGACGCGCGAAGCCATCCGTCTCGGGCGTCTGCTGATGGAGTTGCTGCCCGAGGCCGAGGTCATGGGGTTGCTGGCGTTGATGCTGCTGCACGAATCCCGGCGCCCGGCGCGAACGTCGTCGACCGGTGAACTGATTCTGCTGGATGAGCAGGTGCGATCCTTATGGGATGCCGAGCTGATCGCCGAGGGCTGTGCGTTGGTGGAAGCCGCGCTGAAAACCCGACGGTTCGGGCCGTACTGCCTGCAAGCGGCGATTGCGGCGGTGCATGCCGAAGCGCCGACGGCTGAGCAGACCGATTGGCCGCAGATCGTCGGGCTTTATGATGTGCTGCTGCGGGCCGTGCCGTCGCCGGTGATCGAACTCAACCGCGCTGCCGCCCTGGCCAAGCGTGACGGACCGGAAGTCGGCTTGCGCCTGGTCGAGGCGATCCTGGAGCGTGGGGAATTACTCGACTATCACCTGGCCTATTCGGCGCAGGCGGAATTCTGTCGTCAACTGGGACGATTGGACGAGGCGAGGGCCGCGTACCGCCGCGCGCTCGAACTGACGCAGCAGTTGCCGGAACGGCGGTTTATCGAAGGGCGGCTTGCCGGGTTGCAGCCATGAACCACAGTGACGCCCCTTGTGGGAGCGAGCTTGCTCGCGATAGCGGAAGATCAGACACATCAAATGTCGACTGATATGCCCCCATCGCGAGCAAGCTCGCTCCCACAGGTTTTGTGGCTTGGCTGGCTGCGTTGACCCGCAGCCAGCCGGCGTTGATCAGAACTCGTGATCAGCGTTGTCCGGGTTCAGGTCGCTGATGCCCAGTTTGCCCGCAGCCTGTTCGATCGAACCGGTCTGCTTGACCAGTGCGGCGATGGCGTCGCGCACGATCTGGTTACCGGCAGTGTTGCCGGCGGCGATCAACTGGTCGTAGTGCTCACCCTTGTTGGCGTGATCGACCATGACCTGGATCTTGGCTTCGGTGTCGGCCAGGTTGGCCTTGAGCGCGGTGTCCGCGGCCGGGTCGGCCTTGGCGACCAGGGACGACAGGCTGGCGCCGGTCATCTTGGTGCCGTCGACACGGGTGTATTCGCCCAGGTACACGTTACGCACGCCCTTGGCATCGTAGAAGTGCGAGTTGTGGGTGTTGTCGCTGAAGCAATCCTGCTCGTCTTCCGGCGAGTTGGCTTCCAGGGACACCTTCATGCGCTCGCCCGCCAGTTCACCCAGGGACAGGCTGCCCATGCCGAACAGCATCTTGCGCAGGCCGCTTTCGGCCGGCTCGGCTTCCAGGGTGGCGCGGTAGTTGTCGGCCACGTTCGGCTTCCAGTTGCCGACCATTTCCTGCAGGTCATTGACCAGCAGTTGGGTCACGGACTTGAGGTAGGCACGACGACGGTCGTTGTGGCCGCCAGTGGCACCGGCGCCTTCCAGGTAATCCGAAGCGGGGCGATTGCCGGCGCCCGGGCCGGTGCCGTTGAGGTCCTGGCCCCACAGCAGGAATTCGATGGCGTGGTAGCCGGTGGCGACGTTGGCCTCGGAACCGCCCAGCTCGTTCAGGCTGGCGAGTTTTTCCGGGGTGATGTCCTTGACGTCGACCTTGTCTTCGCCAACCTGGACTTCGGTATTGGCGATGATGTTGGCGGTGGCGCCCGGGTTACCCAAGGCGTGCTCGTAGGATTTGTCGACGTAGTCGATCAGGCCTTCGTCCAGGGGCCAGGCGTTCACCTGGCCTTCCCAGTCGTCGATGATGGTGTTGCCGAAGCGGAACACTTCGCTTTGCAGGTACGGTACGCGTGCGGCGACCCAGGCAGCCTTGGCGGCTTTCAAGGTATCGGCGTTCGGCTTGGCCAGGAACGCGTCGACGGCGGTTTGCAGGGTCTTCGCAGTGGATTCGGCATCGCTGTAGACGGCATAGACGATGTCGGCATAGTGCGCGACAACGGCCTTGGCGGCGGCTTCGTCGACTTTGCCGGCGGCAGCAGGGGCGACCGGTGCCGAGGTGCTGGCGGCCGGCGTTGGCGCTTGCGGCGCGGCGGCCTTGTCTTTGCCTTCGCCGCAACCGGCGAGGGAAATAGCGATGGCCAGCAGACTGGCGGTAGCCAGGGGCATACGAATCATGGCGAACATCCTGCTTCGGTGATGGATGGGACAGGCGCGAGGGTGCGCAAAACTGCGACATAATGCGAAAGATTTGCATTATGTGTAAAGGGTTATGGTTGTAAATATTTCTTATTTAATGAAGGGATCGGCAGCGTCTGTAGGAGCTGCCGAGCGAAGCGAGGCTGCGATCTTTCCCCTGCCGATTGAGTCCCAGGCGAAAATCAAAGGATCGCAGGCTTCGCCAGTTCCTGCAGGAACGTGGCAGAAGAGAGGAATCAGAGGATGGACACCTTGCTGCGCTCGGCCTGCTTCAGGTAAAGGCCCAATTCCCGCGCCGGTAGCGGCTTGCTGTAGTAGTAGCCCTGACCTTCGTGGCAGCCCTCGGCGATGATGTAGGCTTCCTGCTCGACCGTCTCGACGCCCTCGGCAATGACCTGCATCCCCAGGCTCTTGCCCAATTGGATGATGGCCCGGACGATGGTTGCGTCGTCTTCGTCGTCGAGCAGGTCCTGGACGAAGCTCTTGTCGATCTTGATCTTGTCCAGCGGCAGGCTCTTGAGGTAGCTCAGGGACGAGTAGCCGGTGCCGAAGTCATCGATGGCAATCAGCGCCCCGGAGCGACGCAGGCTCAGCAAGTGCTGGGCCGCGGTGGTGATGTCTTCCATCAGGCCGGTCTCGGTGACTTCCAGCTCCAGGCTGCGCGGCGGCAGCCGGTACATCTGCAGGAGATTGTTCACCACCCGTGGCAGTTCGGCGTGGTGCAATTGCACTGTCGACAGATTGACCGCCATGCGCAGGTCGAGGAAACCCTGGTCGTGCCATTCGCGCAATTGCCTGCACGCCTGGTCCAGCACCCATTCACCGATGGCGATGATGGTGCCGTTCTGCTCGGCCAGGGGAATGAACAGGTCCGGCGGCACCAGGCCGTGCTCGGGGTGGTGCCAGCGGATCAGGGCTTCAGTGCCCACTACCCGCAGGTCGCGGTAGCTGATCTGTGGCTGGTACACCAGGGTGAACTGCTCGCGGGCCAGGGCCTCGCGCAGGTCTTTTTCCAGTTCGCGACGGCGGCGCATCTCGCTGTCGACGCTGGCAATGTAGAACTGGTAGCGATTGCGCGAGCGGCTCTTGGCCAGGGTCATGGTCTGCTCGGCTTTCTGCAACAGTTTCTCGGTGCTGTCGCCGTCTTCGGGGAAGAGGGTGATGCCGATGGTGGCCCGCAGGCGGATTTGTTGATCGTCGATGGCGAACGGCGCTTCCAGGTCATCGAGGATGCTCTGGGCCAGTTCGGCGGCCTCGTAAGGCTGTTCGATGTCGGCCTGGACCAGGGCGAACTGGTCGCCCCCCAGCCGCGCCAGTGCGCCGAGCCGCCCACTGTGGGCCCGCAGGCGATCGGCCAGGGCCAGCAGCAACTGATCGCCGGTCTGATAGCTGAACTGTTCGTTGATGCCCTTGAAATCATCCAGCCCTACACACAACACCGCCACCCGACGTTGCAGGCGTCCGGCGTCCACCAGGATCTTGTCCAGTTGCTGTTGAAGTTGCTGACGGTTGGGCAGCCCGGTGAGAAAGTCGTACTGGGCCATTCGCAGCAGGCTGTTTTCCGCTTCGTGGCGCAGGTGCGTGTTGCGCTCGATGGATTCGAGCAGTTGGTTGGCCGTGTTGATCCACAGGCCCAGTTCGTTTTGCTCGTGGCCGCGCAACTGCGGGATCTTGTGCGCACTGGGGCGATCGGGGTTGATTTCGGTCAGGTGTTCGATGATCCGCGACAACGGCTTGGTCAGCAGCCAGTGATAGACCAGGTACAGCACCAGGCCCATGGCCAGGGCCCGCAGCATCCCGGAGATGAAGATGATCACCGAGCTGACGATGAAACCTTCGCCGTAGGTGGCCGTGTCGAGGGTAATGCTCAGGTCGCCGTAATATTCGCTGTAGGGGCCACGCCCTACCAGCTGCGTGGTGAAGGTGCGCTCCTTGCCCAGGATCAGGTCGGTCAGCCAGCGGCTTTCGGAGTGCTGCAAGGGGCGGGTTTTTTCGGCGAGCATGGTTTCGCGGGGATGGCCGATGGAGGCCATGCGCACGGCTTCGTCCTGGAACAGGCCTTCGATCACTTGCATGCCCATTTCCCGGTCCAGGCTGTAGACGGCCTGGGTCGATGGATCGCGGAACATGTCGAGGATACGCTGGGCGTCACTGGCGACGGCCTGGTTGGTTTTGTAGGCATCGAACACGATCTGGGCGCAGCTCAAGACCATGCCAACGATCAATGCCGAAAGGAGCACGACCCGGAGCAACTTCACAGACAAGCTGTTCTTGAGTTCCAGCTTCAAAGAGTGGTTCCTTGTTCCGTGCGGGTAGCGTCAAGTTGCCATGAGTATTGGCAATCCTGTGATGTCAGTCAAAGGGACAATCAAACACAAGGGTTTTCGCTTGAAACCTGACCGATATACGTTCTTTCCAGAGTGATTGCTCTACGACCATTGTGTCGGTTGAAAGGCACCGCAACTTGAGGCCCGTCGGGATTTTTTCTTGGATTCCAGACACGAGGTATTTGCCTGGCGATCAATTTTGTCGCGCAAAAAAAACCCGGCACGGCGCCGGGTTTCCTTTGTCTGGCATCGAGCTTAGGCAGTAAAGGCTTTGCCTTCGAACTGCTCGGCGACGAATTTCCAGTTGACCAGGTTCCAGAACGCTTCGACGTATTTCGGACGAACGTTGCGGTAGTCAATGTAGTAGGCGTGTTCCCACACATCGCAGGTCAGCAGCGGGGTGTCGCCGCTGGTCAGCGGGTTGCCGGCACCGATGGTGCTGGCCAGGGCCAGGGAACCGTCAGCCTTTTTCACCAGCCAGCCCCAGCCGGAACCGAAGGTGCCGATGGAGGTCTTGCTGAATTCTTCCTTGAACTTGTCGAACGAACCGAATGCCTTGTTAATGGCTTCAGCCAGGGCGCCGGTTGGTTGACCGCCGGCGTTTGGCGCCAGGCAGTTCCAGTAGAAGGTGTGGTTCCAGACCTGAGCGGCGTTGTTGAAGATACCGCCCGAGGAAGTCTTGACGATTTCTTCCAGGGTCTTGCCTTCGAACTCGGTGCCAGGCACCAGGTTGTTCAGGTTCACGACGTAGGTGTTGTGGTGCTTGTCGTGGTGGTATTCCAGAGTTTCTTTGGAAATGTGTGGCGCCAGTGCGTCGTGTGGATAGGGCAGCGGCGGCAATTCGAAAGCCATGGTGATTCTCCTAATCAGGTCAGTTGCGGTGAGCGCAAGGCCGATCACGGGCGGCCAGACTAGCGCCGGGGAGTTTGTACTCTTTGCGGCGCAGGAGTCGGATCATAGCACCGGGGGTGCGGCATAACCACGCAACAACTGTGTGGAATAGAGGTTCCAGAGCGGTTTGGAATAATCAGCCGGCGACAATCAATTGCATCGCCACGGTAAACATCATCACCGCCACCAACAGGTCCAGGATCCGCCAGGTGCTTGGACGGGCCAACCAGGGAGCCAGCCATGCGGCGCCGATGGCCAGGGTGAGGAACCACAGCAGCGAGGCACTGGCCGCGCCCACCACATAGGCGCCGGGCACGCTCTGCTGGGCCCCGAGGGAACCGATCAGCAGCACGGTGTCGAGGTAGACGTGGGGGTTGAGCAGCGTCACCGCCAGCGCGCTGAGCAACACTGCCCGCAGCGAGCGCACAGCCTGGTTCTCACCCTGTTGCAGGCTCTGCTTCGAACAGGCCCGGCGCAAGGCCAGACTGCCGTACCAGAGCAGGAACGCCGCGCCGCCCCAGCGGGCAATCGACAGCAATAACGGGCTCTGGGCCAGCAAGGTCGCCAAGCCGAACACTCCGGCGGCGACCAACAGGGCGTCGCAGGCGATGCACAGCGCCGCGACCGGCAAGTGGTGCTCGCGGCGCAGGCTCTGGGCCAGCACGAATGCGTTCTGGGCGCCGATGGCCATGATCAGCCCGAGCGCCACCAAGAGCCCGTTCACATAGCTTTGCCACATCGTTTTATCCCCCGGTCAGTTGATGAATTGCTGGCCATTCTCCTGTGGCGAGCTGTATAAGAAAAACCAATATTGCTGATTGCTCATTAGAGAAACTGATGTTCGATTACAAATTGCTTTCTGCCCTGGCCGCCGTGGTCGAGCAGGCCGGTTTCGAGCGCGCGGCCCAAGTGCTGGGTTTGTCGCAATCGGCCATTTCCCAACGGATCAAACTGCTGGAGGCGCGTGTCGGGCAGCCCGTTCTGGTGCGTGCCACACCGCCAGCGCCCACGGAAATCGGCCGTCGGTTGCTCAACCACGTGCAACAGGTGCGGCTGCTTGAGCGCGACCTGCAGAGCCTGGTGCCGGCGCTGGATGAAGAGGGGCTGCCGGAGCGTCTGCGCATCGCCTTGAACGCCGACAGCCTGGCAACCTGGTGGGCCGCTGCCGTGGGAGATTTCTGCGCCGACCATCACCTGTTGCTCGACCTGGTGGTAGAAGACCAGACCGTGGGCCTCAAACGCATGCGCGCCGGTGAAGTGGCGGCCTGTGTCTGCGCCAGCGAACGCCCGGTGGCGGGGGCTCGCAGCGTGTTGTTGGGGGCGATGCGTTACCGGGCGTTGGCCAGCCCGGCCTTCATCGCCCGGCACTTTCCCGACGGCGTGCGGGCCGATCAACTGGCTCGTACGCCGGCATTGGTGTTTGGCCCGGATGATTTCCTGCAGCATCGCTACCTTGCGTCCGTGGGCGTGGAGGGCGGTTTCGAGCATCATTTATGCCCCTCGTCCGAAGGTTTCATCCGTCTTGCCGAGGTGGGGTTGGGCTGGGGGCTGGTGCCAGAGCTGCAAGTGCGCGAACAGCTGGAACGAGGCGTGCTGGTGGAATTGTTGGCAGATAAACCGATCGATGTGCCGCTGTACTGGCATCATTGGCGCAATGGTGGGCAGTTGCTCGGCTTATTGACTGAGCGATTGATCGCAGCGGCAAGCAGCACGCTGCAAGCGGTAAGTGAAAAGCGCTTGGTTTGAAGCTTGTGGCTTGTAGCTCGAATCTGATTTTTAGGAGCATGCATGAAGATTTTGGTCACCGGCGCGAGCGGCTTCATTGGCGGGCGCTTTGCGCGTTTCGCCCTGGAGCAGGGCCTGGATGTACGGGTCACCGGTCGCCGGGCCGAGAGCGTGGAACACCTGGTGCGTCGTGGTGCGCAGTTCGTCCAAGGCGATCTGAACGACCCTCTGCTGGCCCGCGACCTGTGCCTGGATGTCGAGGCCGTGGTGCATTGCGCCGGCTCCGTGGGGCTGTGGGGCCGCTATCAGGATTTCCACCAGGGCAATGTCCAAGTCACGGAAAATGTTGTCGAAGCCTGTCTCAAGCAGAAGGTGCGCCGCCTGGTTCATCTGTCCTCGCCGTCCATTTACTTCGACGGCCGTGACCACCTCGGGTTGACCGAAGAACAGGTGCCCAAGCGCTTCAAGCACCCTTACGCCGCCACCAAGTACCTGGCCGAGCAGAAAGTCTTCGGCGCCCAGGAGTTCGGCCTCGAAGTGCTGGCCCTGCGCCCGCGTTTCGTGACCGGCGCCGGTGACATGAGCATTTTCCCGCGCCTGCTGAAAATGCAGCGCAAGGGCCGACTGGCCATTGTCGGCAACGGGTTGAACAAAGTGGACTTCACCAGTGTGCAGAACCTCAACGAAGCGTTGCTCAGCAGCCTGTTGGCCACCGATTCAGCCTTGGGCAAGGCCTACAACATCAGCAACGGCGCACCGGTTCCGCTGTGGGATGTGGTCAATTATGTGATGCGCCAGATGGAAGTCCCACAGGTCCGACGTTATCGTTCCTACGGTCTGGCTTACAGCGTCGCGGCCCTGAATGAAGTTGTCTGCAAATTGTGGCCGGGCCGCCCCGAACCGACGCTGTCGCGCCTGGGCATGCAGGTCATGAACAAAAATTTCACCCTGGATATCAGTCGCGCCCGGCATTATCTCGATTACGATCCGCAGGTCAGCCTGTGGACCGCCCTCGATGAATTTTGCGCCTGGTGGGGTGTCCAAACAGCCCGCTGATCGGCCCATCATGAACCGAGTGCCAGGTTCGGGGTCAATCGGTGCGGCGGGCGAGAGGGTTATACTCGCCGCATCAAGCCATTATCGGTTTCCCAAAGGTCGAACCATGCCCATGCGTAACGATGCCAACGACGACTTCGATGATGTACCGAGCCTGCGGATGCGGGCCGACATTCCCGATGACGATGATTTCATGCCCAGCCGCCAGCCCCACGTGCAAGCGCGCCCGGCGCCCGTTGCCGCGGCCAAGGTCAAGGGGGCCAGCACCGGGCCGCTGTGGGCGTTGGTCGGCGCGCTGCTGTGTGCATTCGGTTTCCTGGCCTGGTGGAGCTTCCAGCAGATTTCCCTGATGGAGCAGCAGTTGGTGGCGACCCAGGAAAGCTTCGCCCGGATCAGTGAGGATGCGGCGGGGCGCTTGCAGGACATTTCCGGCAAGGTGGTCGCCGGGCAGTCCAACGTCATGAGCGACAGTGAAGCCTTGAAGCTGCAGATCAAACAGTTGGACACCAAGCTGCAGGAACAGGGGCGGCAGTTCGACGGCAAGCTGCAGGAGCAGTACAAACTACAGCAGGCCACGTTCGGCCCCTCTGCCGACCTGGACAAGGAACTGGCCCAACTCATCGCCCAGGCCTCGGAACAGCAGAACACCAACACGCAGTTGCAAGCGTCCAACAAGGAACTCCAGGCCCAGGTCAAGGCGCTGGTGGCTGAAGTGACCGCCCTGAAGAGCCAGGGCGAGGGTGGTGCCTTGGATGCCCAGCTCAAGAGCATCGGTGCTGACATCACCGCCCTGAAAAGAGCCACCTCAAACTCTGCCATCGACCGCCTGGAACAGGACGTGATCGTGCTCAAGAGCCAGCAGGACAAGGGCGGCAACACGGCCGAGTTCGACGCCTTCCGCGGTCAGGTCACCCGTAACATCAACACCTTGCAGGCGCAGATCCAGAACTTGCAGCAGCAACTCCGCGCTGGGGCTCAATAAGCCGTTTGTGCGCGCCAGTGCGCATCATTTCTGAATGTGCCGCCGCTATCGCGAGCAAGCTCGCTCCCACAGGGTCAGCACCCTCCAATGTGGGAGCGAGCTTGCTCGCGATGACATCCTGTCAGTCAATATCAATACCCACTGACTCACCAGGCTCCCCAGCAATCCCCTGAATACTCCAACATCACCCCACGCCGTCTACGCTCTTGAAACACCAACAAGAACGAGGGGCGCACGCATGGGTTTTTTTCACAGGATGGCCTGGCTGGGTGCAATGCTCATGCTGGGGCTGGCTCAGGCCCAGGCGGCCACGGCGGACGATGGCCAGGCGGCCCGGGCGCTGCTGGAGAAGGCCTTGGCCTATTACCACGACAACGGCGACAAAGCCTTTGCCGCGTTCAGTCGCCAAGGGGAATTCGTCGACAAGGATCGCTACGTGTTCGTGGTGGATACCCAGGGTGTGATGCTCGCCAGCGGCGGGCCGTCCCAGGCGTTGATCGGGCGGGACGTGTCCGACGTGCTGGGGCCGGATTTGCGCAAAGCCTTCAAGGACGCCTTGAAAACCCCCGAGGCCAGTGGCATCCAGCAAGCCGAGTACCGCTGGCAGAACTGGACGGACGGCAAGGTCGAGCGCAAGCATGTGTATTTCCAGCGTGTCGGCGAGCGAATCCTGGCTGTCGGCTACTACCTGCCCCGGGCTTCCGCCGAACAGGCCAGGGCGTTGCTGGACAAGGCCTCGAATGACCTGCTGAAAAACGAGAAGGCCACGCTGACGGCGGTCAACTCCCTCAAGGGCGGTTACCTGCAGGATGACTTGTATGTCTTTGTCGTCGACCTCGATACCCGGCGCTATGTCGGCCATGGCACCAATTTGCGCTTGATCAATACCGACTTCGCCAAGGTCAAGGACCCGGATGGCAAACCGGTGGGCGAGCCGATCCTGGCGTTGATCGGGAAACAGGGCGAGGGAGAGTACGAGTACCGCTGGAAGAATCCGGTGACCGGCAAGGTCGAGGATAAACACGCGTACCTGAAGAAGGTCGGGCATTTCCTGGTGGCGGTGGGGTATTACAGTCCTTGATGCGAGGCGCTGGACATTGTGGCGAGGGAGCTTGCTCCCGCTGGAGTGCGCAGCGCTCCCCAAAAAAGGGGGCTGCTACGCAACCCAGCGGGAGCAAGCTCCCTCGCCACAGGTGAATCCCAACAGCCTTCAGACGGTGGCAATCAGCCCGCCACCAGCACCCGAATCGCCTCCAGGCGCAACGCCGCCTTCTCAAGCATCGCCAAGCCTTGCTCGCGCTGTTGGCGCAGGGCCACCAGCTCGCTGTCGCGCACGGTCGGGTTGACCGCTTGCAGGGCGGTCAGGCGGGCCAGTTCCTCGTCGGTATCGGCGGCCAGGCGACGCTGGGCCTCGGCCACGCGTTCGGCGTGGCGCGGGGCGATCTTCTCTTCGCCAGCGTTGATCCGTGGCGTGAGCTGGTCGCGCTGGGCCTGGATGAACTTGTTGGCGCTGGCGCGGGGCACGCTTTCGAGTTGGTCGTTCAGGGTTTCGAACGAGACCCGGGCGGCCAGGTCGTTGCCGTTGGCGTCCAGCAGGCAGCGCAGGGCGGCCGGCGGCAGGTAGCGGCCCAGTTGCAGCGAGCGCGGGGCGACCACTTCACTGACGTAGAGCAGCTCCAGCAACACGGTGCCGGGCTTGAGGGCCTTGTTCTTGATCAGCGCCACCGCGGTGTTGCCCATGGAGCCGGACAGCACCAGGTCCATGCCGCCTTGCACCATCGGGTGCTCCCAGGTGATGAACTGCATGTCTTCGCGCGACAGCGCCTGGTTGCGGTCGTAGGTGATGGTCACGCCTTCGTCGTCGCCCAGGGGGAAGCTGGCGTCGAGCATTTTTTCGCTCGGCTTGAGGATCAGCGCGTTTTCCGAATGGTCCTCGCTGTCGATACCAAAGGCGTCGAACAGGGTTTCCATATAGATCGGCAGGGCAAACTGGTCGTCCTGCTCGAGAATGGCCTCCACCAGCGCATCGCCTTCACCGGCACCGCCGGAGTTGAGCTCCAGCAAACGGTCGCGACCGGTGTGCAGCTCGGCTTCCAGGCGCTCGCGTTCGGCACGGGCCTCGTCGATCAGCGCTTGCCACTGGCCATCGTCGGCTTCTTCCAGCAAGGGCAGCAGGCGCGGGCCGAACTGGTGCTGCAAGGCGTTGCCGGTCGGGCAGGTGTTGAGGAAGGCATTCAGGGCTTCGTGATACCACTGGAACAGTCGCGCTTGCGGGCTGGTTTCCAGGTAAGGCACATGCAGCTCGATGGTGTGCTTCTGGCCGATCCGGTCCAGGCGGCCGATACGCTGCTCCAGCAGGTCCGGGTGCGCCGGCAGATCGAACAGCACCAGGTGATGGGCGAACTGGAAGTTGCGGCCTTCACTGCCGATTTCCGAGCAGATCAGCACTTGGGCGCCAAACTCTTCGTCGGCGAAATAGGCCGCCGCACGGTCACGCTCCAGGATGTTCATGCCTTCGTGGAACACCGTGGCCGGGATGCCGGAGCGCACGCGCAAGGCATCTTCCAGGTCCATGGCCGTTTCGGCGTGGGCACAGATCACCAGCACCTTGGTGCGCTTGAGCATCTTCAGGGTGTCGATCAGCCACTCGACCCGCGGGTCGAAACGCCACCAGCGTTCTTCTTCGCTGGCGTCCGGCTGGGCCTGGAAGCTGACTTCCGGGTACAATTCGGCGTGATCGCCCAACGGCAATTCGAGGTATTCGTCCGGGCAAGGCAACGGGTAGGCGTGCAGCTTGCGCTCGGGGAAGCCCTGCACAGCGGCGCGGGTATTGCGGAACAGCACGCGGCCAGTGCCGTGACGGTCCAGCAGTTCGCGCACCAGGCGGGCGCTGGCTTCGACATCGCCATCATTGACGGCGGTCAGCAAGGCTTCGCCTTCGTTCCCCAGGAAACCCTGGATGGTCTTGTGGGCTTCGGGCGAGAGGCGGCCTTTGTCCAGCAGCTCCTGCACGGCTTCGGCCACCGGGCGATAGTTTTCGCTCTCGGCGCGGAAGGCCTTGAGGTCATGGAAGCGGTTCGGGTCCAGCAGGCGCAGGCGGGCGAAGTGGCTGTCCTGGCCCAGTTGTTCCGGGGTCGCGGTGAGCAGCAGCACGCCTGGGATGGTTTCGGCAAGCTGCTCGACCAGGGCGTATTGCGGGCTGACCTGGTCTTCGTGCCACACCAGGTGGTGGGCCTCGTCGACCACCATCAGGTCCCAGCCAGCGGCGAACAGCGCGTCCTGGGCCTTCTCATCGTCCACCAGCCACTCCAACGCCACCAAGGCCAGTTGAGTGTCTTCGAACGGGTTGCTGGCATCGCTTTCGATGAAGCGTTCTTCGTCGAACAGCGCGACCTGCAGGTTGAAGCGCCGACGCATTTCCACCAGCCATTGATGCTGGAGGTTTTCCGGCACCAGGATCAGGATGCGGTTGGCGCGGCCGGACAGCAACTGACGGTGGATGACCAGGCCGGCCTCGATGGTCTTGCCCAGGCCCACTTCGTCGGCCAGCAATACCCGCGGCGCAATGCGGTCGGCCACTTCACGGGCAATGTGCAGTTGGTGGGCAATGGGCTGGGCACGTACGCCGCCCAGGCCCCAAAGCGAAGATTGCAACTGGCGACTGGTGTGTTCCAGGGTGTGGTAGCGCAGGGAGAACCAGGCCAGCGGGTCGATCTGGCCGGCGAACAAACGGTCGCTGGCCAGGCGGAACTGGATGAAGTTCGACAGTTGAGTCTCGGGCAGGGTGACGACTTCGTTCTGCCCGTTGAGGCCGTGGTAGACCAGCAGGCCATCGACGTCATCGACCTCGCGCACGGTCATTTTCCAGCCTTCGAAGTGAGTGATCACATCGCCCGGCGAAAACCGTACACGGGTGAGGGGCGCATTCCGTAGCGCGTACTGGCGAGTGTCGCCAGTGGCCGGATAGAGCACGGTCAACAAGCGGCCGTCCTGTGCCAGAACGGTGCCTAAACCCAGCTCGGCTTCGCTGTCACTGATCCAGCGTTGCCCCGGTTGATACTGCTGCGCCATGCTGCCTGACTCCCGCCTTGAAAAAGCCGGTTATCTTAACGGAAGGATCCTTCAGACCAAAGGATTTACGTACGCTGATTCATTACCAACGGCACGGAACTTACGCTTGCCCAGCGATCAAACAAGCTCGGCCCTGGTGAACGGTGCAATTGCCAACTGGGTCACAAGTTTCGGACCGGCGGTTCAAGCTGCCACTTTAACCGCCGACAACCTGAAGACAGGAGAACTTTATGTTGCCACCCATGCTCCCTTTGAGCGCTGTACCCATCACCGCTCAACAGGATCCGGTTCGCCAGCGACCGGACATACCGCCCGTGGTCCCGGTGCAGCAAAGCTCCAATGAAAGCACCATTGACCTGCAAAAACGCGACCCGGAAGAGACCGCGCTGCTGTTGCGCGAGGAGCAGCGTCGCCAGCAGGAACGCGACCGTCGCCGCCGCGAGGCCGATGAAGACCCAGAAGTTCACCTCGCCGTACCGGGTACCGAGCTCAACGCCGACAACACTGTGCCAGTGGTGCCGCTGATAGACGACGAGACGCGCCAGGGCCTGTGGGTCGATATCCAGATCTGATCCAGGCGTCTGCCTGCACGCACAGGCTGGTCAACGCCGCCAACAGCCCGCATCATGGGTGCATCCGCAATTCACTGCATGATGCCCACACGCCATGAGCCAAGACGACAAGCTGATCGACCTCAGTGCCGAGCGCGCCAAGCGCGTTCACGACCTCAACGAAAAACGCCTCAATGAAGTCCGCCAGGCTTTCGAACAGGCCATGCCGTTGGGTAAGCCCAAGAAAAAGCCGAAAAACAAACCGAAAAAGCGCTGAACCCCCTCGATCCATTGATGCAGATCAGTTATTTCCCCAGCTTTGCGCCCCGTCGCGGGCGTTATTGACCCCGGTCAATTTTCATCCAGGCCTGATTGGTTACCTTGAACCCATCGCAACAGGGGCAAGACCAGGAGGCCAGTCATGTTTTTCGATAATGTGGTGTTTGCCGGGGTGTTGACGGTCGGCCTCATGTTCGTGTTTTTCGCAGGTTTCGGATTATTCATCTGGAAAGACGCACACAAGCGGAAAAAACCGTAGGTCTTTCCAGCTACAACGAGCACGCAAGGCATTTTGGGCGACTTCGGTCGCCCTTTTTTTTCGGACAAATTTCTCCAGCCCCACACAAAACCATTGTGGGAGCGAGCTTGCTCGCGATAGCGGCGCTCCAGCCGCCATTGATATGGACTGACCTGACGCTATCGCGAGCAAGCTCGCTCCCACATGGGGTGGGTGTTCGGGCA
This sequence comes from Pseudomonas sp. Van50, assembly GCF_055390755.1. Taxonomy (NCBI): domain Bacteria; kingdom Pseudomonadati; phylum Pseudomonadota; class Gammaproteobacteria; order Pseudomonadales; family Pseudomonadaceae; genus Pseudomonas; species Pseudomonas sp. Van50. The sequence goes on from NZ_AP024343.1 coordinate 1,613,943, forward strand.
TAAAAAAAGGTGCGACCCGCAAGGGTCGCACCTTTTTTGTCAGCCGCAGGAGTCAGCTGCCCAGGGCCTTGGATGCCAGCCAGAACAGCCCGGCCGACAGGGCCACCGTCGCCGGCAGGGTCAGCACCCAGGCCAGCAGGATGTTGCGCACGGTGCCACCTTGCAGGCCGCTCTTGTTGGCGACCATGGTGCCGGCCACGCCCGAGGACAGGACGTGGGTGGTGGAAACCGGCAGGCTGAAGATGTTCGCCGCGCCGATCATGCACGCCGTGGTGATCTGCGCCGACATGCCCTGGGCGTAGGTCATGCCTTGCTTGCCGATCTTCTCGCCGATGGTCAGCACTACACGCTTCCAGCCGATCATGGTGCCCAGGCCCAGCGCCAGGGCGACCGCCAGGATCACCCAGAACGGAGCGTACTCGGTGGTGGCGGTCAGGTCCTTGCGCAGCTTGTTCAGGTCGTCTTTCTCACGAGCAGCCAGGCCCGGCAACTTGCCGACCTTCTTCGCCGTGTCGTCCAGGCAAAGCAGGTAGCGACGAACCTCGATGCGTCGTTCCGACGGCAGCGAATGGTAGTCCGCCACGCCTTTGAGCGTGTCGAGCAGGGCATTGATGGTCGGTTCGGTCTGCTGCGGGTTGCAGCGGAATTTCTCCGGCAGATCGCCTTCCACGCTTTTGCCCAGCGCCAGGAATTCACCCAGGGACTCGTTGTTGCGTTGGTAGAACTGGCTCAGGTGCAGGGTCGCGTCTCGGGTGCGTTCGATCTGGTAGGTGGTGCTGCCCAGGTCGAGGACGAACTGCGCCGGCACGATACCGATCAGCACCAGCATGATCAGGCCGATACCTTTCTGGCCATCGTTGGAACCGTGGACAAAGCTGACGGCCATGGCCGAGATCACCAGGACCAGGCGATTCCAGAACGGCGGGTGCTTCTTGTCGTCGATCTGGCGGCGCTGTTCCGGTGTCTTGTGCATCTTCGACAGCGGGCGCCACCATTTCAGGCCGATCAGCACCAGGGCGGCGATCAGGAAACCGGCCATGGGCGAGAACACCAGGGAGGCGCCGATATCGATCGCCTTCTGCCAGTTCACCCCATCGGCCAACGGGATATCGTTGATCAGCGCGTTGGCCAGGCCTACGCCGAGGATCGAACCGATCAACGTGTGGGAACTGGATGCCGGGATACCGAAGTACCAGGTGCCCAGGTTCCAGGTAATGGCCGCTGCGAGCAGCGAAAACACCATGGCCAGCCCGTGTCCGGTGTTCACATTGATCAGCAGCTCCACGGGCAGCAGGTGAACGATGGCGTACGCCACCCCCACGCCGCCCAGCAGCACACCGAGGAAATTGAACACACCGGAAAAGAACACCGCCAGGTGAGGCGGCATGGCTTTGGTGTAGATAACAGTGGCAACCGCGTTAGCGGTGTCATGAAAGCCGTTGATGAACTCGAAGGCGAGGACAAAAGCCAGGGCGAGCAAGAGGCTCACAAGCACCCAAGCATCCAGTCCGCTGAATAAATCGATCATGAAGGTTTTCTGACCCGGTCGTAAGGGGGCGCGATTATGCCAGAAAACCTCGGTAATCGATGCACTGCCTGCTCATCGGTAACATTCTTCAACGAAATAATTTGTAGGAAAGCCTCAAGCGCGAGGTTTTCCGAGGGGTACGTAACCCCTTGATTCAGGGGCGCAAAGCGCATCCGGCCAGGATCGCCGTCAATTGTAGGACGCCTCGAGAAATTGTATGAAATATCTGAAAAGGAGGTCGGCCATGACCCTTCCCGATTGTCGGACGGAGAGCGGATGGCGGCCCGCTCATGGCGGGCGTGCGCTATGGCTTCCGGCCAGGGTGGCGACCGGAGACCTCTTCACAAGAACATCGGGCCCGGAGCGTCACTGCTCTTCGGCTTTGAGTTCTTTTTCCATTTTCTGAAGTTCCTGGGTGAAGGCCTGGTCCTGAACGGTGGCGCGCTTACGCCAGGGTTTGCGTTCCGGTTCAGGTTGCGCGGCGTAGGTGGTGACCTCCCCGCCGTAAACTTCCTTGTAACGTTGTTCCTGGCGCTCAAGTTCCGCGCGCAGTTCGTCTTTCGTCACAGTTCTACCTAAATTAAATGAAGTTGAATCTGGTGATACGCACTGCATGTGGACATGCAGACGGCCACGGCACCAGAGCTGACAGCTGACGTAGCATCAGGCTTCGCGTTGTTGCCAAACAGGGGAAGCGACCATGAAGGTGCTTCGGGCACCAGGGTCGTGACCACGATGCCTGCGTACGGGAACGATCGATCGACCGTACCGTCGCTGTTTTGCATTATAGCGGCCCAGCCGAATAACACTATCGGGAAAAAGTAAAAGGCGTTGTTGTTGTGTGAACTCATGTTTGTATGTGCAACTTGTACTGCCGCTCGCAGAAGATACCGGCTAATGCCGCTATCCAGATGCCATTCCCGCCGACAAGTTCAATATTGCTAACGTTGTCACGTCAAACCGTGTGTCACTGTTTCCCGCAAACTTACTATCGATCGCGTTCGCGGCAGGCCGCTATTGGACCCAGGCCTGATTGCGATTATCGGTCGACGGTTCGATAATCGAACGATCTTGGCCGGCGGCCCTTGCTTGCCCGTCGGGCAGCCGCTTGAATAGCCGTCACTCCCGGGGAAGGATCAGACATGAACGACCAATTGCGCAATGCCTTCACTTCCGTAGCGCCACCGATCGTCGCCTCGCCGGCCAAGCGGATCCAGGCCCTGACCGGTGATCCCGATTTCATGACGTCCCTGGCCCGCGGGTTGGCGGTGGTCCAGGCCTTCCAGGAGCGCAAGCGGCACCTGACCATCGCCCAGATCAGCCACCGCACGGAAATCCCCCGCGCCGCCGTCAGACGTTGCCTGCATACCTTGATCAAGCTTGGCTACGCCACCACGGACGGGCGCACCTATTCGCTGCTGCCCAAAGTGCTGACCCTCGGTCACGCCTATCTGTCCTCCACCCCCTTGGCCGTTTCTGCCCAGCCATACCTGGACCGCATGAGCGAGCAACTGCACGAAGCCTGCAATATGGCCACGCTCGAAGGCGATGACATTCTCTACATCGCCCGCTCCGCCACCACCCAGCGCCTGATTTCGGTTGACCTGTCGGTGGGCGGGCGCCTGCCAGCCTATTGCACCTCGATGGGCAGGATCCTCCTGGCGGCCCTGGATGATGCGTCGCTGCGCGACTACCTCGACCACGCCGACCTGCAAGCCAAGACCAGCCGCACTTTGCATACACCCGAAGCGTTGCTCGAGTGCCTGCAACAGGTGCGGCAGCAGGGCTGGTGCATCGTCGACCAGGAACTGGAACAGGGCCTGCGTTCGATTGCCGTGCCGGTGTACGACGCTTCCGGTCAAGTGGTGGCCGCGCTCAACGTCAGTACCCATGCCGGGCGGGTCAGTCGCAATGAGCTGGAACAGCGCTTCCTGCCAGGCCTGCTGGGGGCCAGTCGCGACCTGAGCGCGCAACTGTTTACTTAAGCTGTTCGATAAACGCACACAGTCGGCGGCGATGAATTGACGGTATTTGCCTGGCCTCATTAATGTCGCGCAGCGTCATCCGGCGTGTTTCGCCGGTCTCTGATTCGTTCGCCTGCGTTTCTTGCGTGGAATAAAAATAAAATGAACCAGCCCCAGACCTCCGTAGGCCACTGCCTCGATGTGCAGTCCTTCATCAATGCCCAACCCATTTCGCGCTATCAGTGGCGGGTGGTGATCCTCTGTTTCCTGATTGTGTTCCTCGACGGCCTCGATACTGCCGCCATGGGGTTTATCGCCCCGGCCTTGTCCCAGGACTGGGGTATCGATCGCGCCAGCCTCGGCCCGGTGATGAGCGCCGCGCTGATCGGCATGGTGTTCGGCGCGCTGGGCTCCGGGCCGCTGGCCGACCGCTTCGGGCGAAAAGTCGTACTGGTGGGCGCGGTCCTGCTGTTTGGCGCGTTCAGCCTGGCGTCGGCCTACAGCACCAGCGTCGATCAATTGCTGGTATTGCGTTTCCTGACCGGCCTGGGCTTAGGCGCCGGGATGCCGAACGCCACCACCTTGCTCTCGGAATACACTCCGGAACGCAAGAAGTCCCTGCTGGTGACCAGCATGTTCTGCGGTTTCAACCTGGGCATGGCCGGCGGCGGGTTCATCTCCGCCAAGCTGATACCGGCGTTTGGTTGGCACAGCCTGCTGCTGATTGGCGGGATCCTGCCGTTGATCCTGGCAGTCGTGTTGCTGTTCTGGCTGCCGGAGTCGGCGCGTTACCTGGTGGTGCGCAATCGCGGTACCGACAAAGTGCGCAAGACCCTGGCACCGATCGAGCCACACACGGTTGCCCAAGCGACGAGCTTCAGCGTGCCGGAACAGAAAACCGTGAAAGCCCGCAACGTGCTGGCGGTGATTTTCTCCGGCACCTACAGCGCCGGCACCTTGCTGCTGTGGCTGACCTATTTCATGGGCCTGGTGATCGTCTACCTGCTGACTAGCTGGCTGCCGACCTTGATGCGCGACAGCGGCGCGAGCATGGAACAGGCCGCGTTTATCGGCGCGTTGTTTCAATTCGGTGGTGTGTTGAGTGCCGTCTTCGTCGGTTGGGCGATGGACCGGTTCAATCCGCACAAGGTCATCGGCCTTTTCTATCTGATGGCCGGGTTGTTTGCCTACGCGGTGGGGCAGAGCCTGGGCAACATCACCTTGCTCGCCACCCTGGTGTTGGTGGCCGGCATGTGTGTCAACGGCGCGCAATCGGCGATGCCTTCCCTGGCGGCGCGTTTCTATCCGACCCAGGGCCGGGCCACCGGCGTCTCGTGGATGCTGGGCATCGGTCGCTTCGGGGCGATCCTCGGGGCCTGGATGGGCGCGACCCTGCTGGGCCTGGGGTGGAACTTCGAGCAGGTCCTGACGGCCCTGGTCATTCCGGCGGCCCTGGCGACCGCGGCGGTGGTGATCAAAGGCATGGTCAGTCATGCGGATGCGACCTGAGCCAGGGCTTAAGCCTGTAAGTAACCCGGTGGGAGCGAGCTTGCTCGCGATAGCAATGTGTCAGCGGGTGATGCCTGTCTGATCCACCGCCATCGCGAGCAAGCTCGCTCCCACAGGGATCTCTGTGTACTGGGATATATCGATAGCCAAACAACAATCCGTTCGATAAACGAACACTCAGTCGATTATCGGATTGTTTGGCCTTTTCCCGCAGCTTAATCTTCAGTCACTCCGGCGCTTAACCTCGCGCCTTTTTCTTCATGTCGGTCTACTGGAAAACGGGAGCCTGCCCCATGGCTGAAATCCTTTCGCTGCACGACGCGGTGAAGCAATTCGTCAACGACGGCGATACCGTCGCGCTCGAAGGCTTCACTCACCTGATTCCTACGGCGGCGGGTCATGAAATCATTCGCCAGGGCAAGAAAGACCTGACCCTGGTGCGCATGACACCTGACCTGATCTATGACCAGTTGATCGGCGCCGGTTGTGCTCGCAAATTGATTTTCTCCTGGGGCGGCAACCCTGGCGTCGGGTCGCTGCACCGCTTGCGTGATGCCGTGGAGAAACAATGGCCGCACCCGCTGGAGATCGAGGAGCACAGCCACGCCGACCTGGCCAACGCCTACGTCGCCGGCGCCTCCGGCCTGCCATTCGCGGTGTTGCGGGCCTACGCCGGCTCCGACCTGCCGAAGGTCAACCCGCTGATCAAGAGCGTGACCTGTCCCTTCACCGGTGAAGTATTGGCCGCCGTGCCTTCGGTGCGCCCTGATATCACGGTGATCCACGCCCAGAAAGCCGACCGCAAGGGCAATGTGCTGCTGTGGGGCATTCTCGGTGTGCAGAAAGAAGCCGCCCTGGCCGCCAAGCGTTGCATCGTCACCGTGGAAGAAATCGTCGACGACCTGAATGCGCCGATGAACGCCTGCGTCCTGCCGACCTGGGCGTTGAGCGCGGTGTGCCACGTACCGGGCGGTGCCCATCCGTCCTACGCCCACGGCTACACCGAGCGTGACAATCGCTTTTATCAGGCGTGGGATCCGATCGCTCGGGACCGTGAGACATTTACCGCATGGATCAACGAATACATCCACGGCACTCGGGATTTCAGTGAATTCCAGGCCAGACTGGCAGCTGCTTCGCAGGTGAAACCATGACCTACTCCACCAACGAAATGATGACCGTCGCCGCGGCGCGTCGCTTGAAAAACAATGCCGTGTGCTTCGTTGGCATCGGTCTGCCGTCGAAAGCGGCGAACCTGGCGCGGTTGACCTCGTCGCCGGACGTCGTGCTGATCTACGAATCCGGCCCGATCGGTGCCAAGCCCAGCGTGCTGCCGCTGTCCATCGGCGACGGTGAACTGGCGGAAACCGCCGATACCGTCGTACCGACCGGTGAGATTTTTCGCTACTGGCTGCAGGGCGGGCGTATCGACGTCGGTTTCCTTGGCGCGGCCCAGGTCGACCGTTTCGGCAACATCAACACCACGGTGGTGGGCGACTACCATCAGCCGAAAGTCCGCCTGCCGGGTGCCGGTGGCGCACCGGAAATCGCCGGCTCGGCCAAGAGCGTGTTGATCATCCTCAAGCAGTCGGCGCGTTCGTTTGTCGACAAGCTGGATTTCATCACCTCGGTCGGCCATGGTGAAGGTGGCGATTCGCGCAAGCGTCTCGGTCTGCCGGGCGCAGGGCCCGTGGGTATCATCACCGACTTGTGCATCATGGAACCGGAAGCCGGCAGCCATGAATTCGTGGTCACCGCGCTGCACCCCGGCGTGACCCGCGAGCAAGTCATTGCGGCCACCGGGTGGGCGATCCGTTTCGCCGACCAGGTGCAAACCACCGCCGAGCCGACCGAGGTGGAGCTGCGTGCACTGCGCGACCTTGAAGCTCGCACCGCGGCGGCCCACGGCCAGGCACCGGGAGAAGCCTGATGCGCGACGTTTATATCTGTGATGCGATTCGAACCCCCATCGGTCGGTTCGGCGGCGGTTTGTCCGCGGTCCGCGCCGATGACCTGGCGGCTGTGCCGATCAAGGCGCTGATGGAACGCAACCCATCGGTGGACTGGAACGCGGTGGATGAGGTGTTCCTCGGCTGTGCCAACCAGGCTGGCGAAGACAACCGCAACGTGGCGCGCATGGCGCTGCTGTTGGCGGGCCTGCCGCAGAGCATTCCCGGTGTGACCCTCAATCGTCTTTGCGCCTCGGGCATGGACGCCATCGGCACCGCGTTCCGCGCCATCGCCAGCGGCGAAATGGAACTGGCGATCGCGGGCGGTGTGGAGTCGATGTCCCGTGCGCCGTTCGTGATGGGCAAGGCTGACACCGCGTTCTCCCGCAACATGAAGCTGGAAGACACCACCATCGGCTGGCGTTTCATCAACCCGTTGATGAAAGCCCAGTACGGTGTGGACGCGATGCCGCAGACGGCGGACAACGTGGCCGACGATTACGCCGTGTCCCGCGCCGACCAGGACGCTTTCGCCTTGCGCAGCCAACAGCGCACGGCGGCGGCCCAGGCGGCGGGTTTTTTCGCCGAAGAAATCGTGCCGGTGCGCATCGCCCATAAGAAAGGCGAAACCGTGGTCGAGCAGGACGAGCATCCTCGCGCCGACACCACGTTGGAGACCTTGAGCAAACTCAAGCCGGTCAACGGGCCGGACAAGACCGTCACCGCCGGCAACGCATCCGGCGTGAACGACGGCGCAGCGGCGCTGATCCTGGCCTCGGCCGAGGCGGTGAAAAAACATGGCCTGACGCCTCGCGGCAAAGTGCTGGGCATGGCCAGTGCCGGCGTCGCTCCACGGGTGATGGGCATCGGCCCGGTACCGGCGGTACGTAAGCTCACTGAACGCCTGGGCCTGGCGGTCGCCGATTTCGATGTGATCGAACTCAATGAAGCGTTTGCCAGCCAGGGCCTGGCGGTGCTGCGTGATTTGGGGCTGGCGGACGATGCGCCGCAGGTCAACCCGAACGGCGGCGCCATTGCCCTCGGCCATCCGCTGGGTATGAGTGGGGCGCGTTTGGTGATGACGGCGTTGCACCATCTGGAAAAGACCGGCGGCAAGAAAGGCCTGGCGACCATGTGTGTCGGCGTCGGCCAGGGTCTGGCATTGGCCATCGAACGCGTCTGACGCATCGCTCTACTAATAAGAAACCGAGGAATGCTTCATGACTGACAAGCCTGGTTATCGTCGCCCCCAAGCGGGCACCCAGCCGGAGTATCTGCACCCGCCGTACCAGTCCACCAACCTGCGCTCGCCGTCCAAGCCATTGGTGTTCCTGCCGCATTCGTTGTCGGAAATCACCGGTCCGACTGTCGGCGCCGACCGCGTGCAGGAAAAGGACTACGACCTGACCGCCCAGCATGCCGGCGAGCCACTGGGTGAACGGATCATCATTCACGGGCGCGTGCTGGATGAGCACGGTCAGCCGGTGCCGGGCATCCTGGTGGAAATCTGGCAGGCCAACGCCGCCGGTCGCTACAACCATGACCGTGACAACCACGACGCGCCGCTGGACCCGAATTTCACCGGCACCGGTCGCACTGTCACCGATGCTGATGGTTGGTATCAGTTCCAGACCATCAAGCCTGGCGCCTACCCTTGGGGCAACCACCACAACGCCTGGCGCCCGGCGCATATCCATTTCTCCCTGTTCGGGCCGAGCATCCTGACGCGCCTGGTGACGCAGATGTACTTTCCTGGCGATCCGTTGCTGGAGTACGACCCGATCTACAACTGCGTGCCGGACACGAGTGCCAAGGAACGCCTGATTTCCAATTTCGACCTGGAAAAAACCATCCCTAACTACGCCCTCGGTTATCGCTGGGACATCGTCTTGCGCGGCCGCGATGCCACGCCGATGGAGAAATAAGATGACGCTCACCGCCACCACGTCCCACACCGTTGGCCCGTACTACCACATCGGCCTGACCTGGCTGAACCGCGAAGACCTGACTGTCGCCGAAACCCTCGGCCAACGCGTGGCGATCACCGGGCAGGTGGTCGACGGCAATGGTCAGTTCGTCAACGACGCGATGCTGGAAGTCTGGCAGGCGAACGCCGCCGGCAAATACGCCCACCCGGAAGACGACCAGGACAAACCCCTGGACCCGCATTTCGAAGGCTTCGGCCGAGTGCCGGTAGATGCCGAAGGGCGTTTTCGCTTCACCACCATCAAGCCGGGCACCGTACCGGGGCTGGCAGGCACGATCCAGGCACCGCACCTGGTGGTGCTGGTGTTCGCTCGCGGGCTGGTCAAGCATTTGCTCACGCGCATCTATTTCGACGGCGAACAGGCCAACGAAACCGACCCGCTGCTGGCCTGCGTCCCCGAAGAACGTCGCGGCACAATCGTGGCCAAGCCTGATGCGTCGGGTGTGTACCAGTGGAACGTGATCCTTCAGGGCACAGATGCCGAGACGGTGTTCTTCGATTACTGAGTCATGATTTTCCTGTGGCGAGGGAGCTTGCTCCCGCTCGGCTGCGAAGCAGTCGCAAAACCTGGCACTGGGGTCATCCTGATACACCGGGTCGCCGGCTTTGGGCTTGCTGCGCAAGCCAGCGGGAGCAAGCTCCCTCGCCACAGGGGATATGAACCCAGCCCAGAAGTGTATGAACCCACAGGACCACAGCAATGGCATGAACCCTGTGGGAGCGAGCTTGCTCGCGATGGCGGCGCTATAGGCGCTACCGTTTGAAAGACTGTTTGTGGAACGGGATTGTTACGAAGTGTGTCTAGACTTTGTCCATTCCCCAACGAGTGAATAACCCATGGCCACCCCAATCGTCAGCCACTACACCGGTGAAGAGCGCAGCAAGCGCATCTTCGCCATCGTCGGTGCTTCATCCGGCAACCTGGTCGAATGGTTCGACTTCTACGTCTACGCGTTCTGCGCGATTTATTTCGCGCCGGCGTTCTTTCCGTCCGACAACCCGACGGTGCAACTGGTCAACACGGCCGGTGTGTTCGCCGCCGGGTTCCTGATGCGACCCATCGGTGGCTGGATTTTCGGCCGGGTGGCGGATCGTCACGGGCGCAAGAATTCGATGATGATCTCGGTGCTGATGATGTGTTTCGGCTCATTGCTCATCGCCTGCCTGCCCACCTACAAGGACATCGGCGTCTGGGCGCCGGTGCTGCTGTTGTTCGCGCGTTTGCTGCAGGGCCTGTCGGTGGGCGGCGAGTACGGCACCACCGCCACCTACATGAGCGAAGTCGCCCTCAAGGGCCAGCGCGGTTTCTTCGCCTCGTTCCAGTACGTGACGTTGATCGGTGGGCAACTGCTGGCGGTGTCGCTGGTGGTGATCCTGCAACAGTTTCTCAACGAAGACGAACTGCGTGCCTACGGCTGGCGGATCCCGTTCGTGGTCGGCGCCGTGGCCGCATTGATTTCGCTATTCCTGCGGCGGTCCCTGAAGGAAACCAGCAGCAAGGAAATGCGTGAGAACAAGGACGCTGGCAGCATCGCGGCGCTGTTTCGCGACCACAAGGCCGCGTTCGTCACCGTGCTGGGCTACACCGCCGGCGGTTCGTTGATTTTCTATACCTTCACCACGTACATGCAAAAATACCTGGTGAACACCGCCGGCCTGCACGCCAAGACCGCCAGCTACATCATGACCGGCGCGCTGTTCCTGTACATGTGCATGCAGCCGTTGTTCGGCATGCTGGCGGACAAGATCGGCCGGCGTAATTCCATGCTCTGGTTCGGTGCCCTGGGGGCGTTGTGCACGGTGCCGATCCTGCTGACCCTCAAAAGCATCAGCAGCCCGTTCCTGGCGTTTATCCTGATCACGCTGGCGCTGGCAATCGTCAGTTTCTACACCTCCATCAGTGGCCTGGTGAAAGCCGAGATGTTTCCACCTGAAGTGCGAGCGCTGGGAGTAGGGTTGGCCTATGCGGTGGCCAATGCGATTTTTGGCGGATCGGCCGAATACGTCGCCTTGAGCCTGAAAGCCCAAGGCATGGAAAACGCTTTTTATTGGTATGTCACGGTGATGATGGTCGTGGCATTCCTGTTCAGCCTGCGCCTGCCCAAGCAACCGGCGTATTTGCACCACGACCTTTGACCCAACCGCGCCCGGCCTTGAGGCCGGCGCACCCAAGGACTGTTTATGAGCGAACGACCGGGCAATCAGCTGTTCGATGCCTACTTCACCGCCCGCGACATGCGCGAGGTGTTCTGCGATGCGGGGCGGGTCCAGGCCATGCTGGATGTCGAAGCCGCTTTGGCCCGGGCCGAGGCGCGGGTGGGCTTGATTCCGCAAAGTGCCGTGGCGTCGATCGAAAAGGCCTGTCGCGCCGAGTTTTATGATTTTTCGACGTTGAGCGAAGCAATCGCCAGCGCCGGTAATTCGGCAATTCCGTTGGTCAAGGCGTTGGGCAAGCGCATCGCCGCCGAGGATGCCGAAGCCGAGCGCTACGTGCACTTGGGCGCCACCAGCCAGGACGTGATGGACAGCGGGCTGGTGCTGCAACTGCGCCAGGCGTTGGGCCTGATCGAGGGCGAGTTGGCGCAACTGGCCGCCATCCTGGCCCGACAAGCCGAACGCTACGCCACCACACCGCTGGCCGGACGCACCTGGCTGCAGCACGCCACGCCGGTGACCCTGGGGATGAAAATCGCCGGTTGGCTGGGGGCGATCACCCGCAGTCGCCAACGCTTGAAAGAGCTCAAGCCACGCTTGCTGGTGCTGCAATTTGGCGGTGCTTCCGGGACGCTCGCCGCCTTGGGTGACCAAGCGCTGCCAGTCGCTGAAGCCTTGGCCACCGAATTGCAACTGACCCTGCCCGAGCAGCCGTGGCACACCCAGCGTGATCGTTTGGTGGAGTTTGGCGCGGTGCTGGGGTTGATCGCCGGCAGCCTGGGCAAACTGGGACGCGACATCAGCCTGTTGATGCAGACCGAGGCCGGCGAAGCCTTCGAACCCTCCGCCCCGGGCAAGGGCGGTTCGTCCACCATGCCCCACAAGCGCAACCCGGTGGGCGCGGCGGTGCTGATCGGTGCGGCGACGCGAGTACCTGGTTTGTTGTCGACGCTGTTCAGCGCCATGCCCCAGGAACACGAGCGCAGCCTGGGTCTGTGGCACGCCGAATGGGAAACCTTGCCGGAAATCTGCTGCCTGGTCTCCGGTGCCTTGCAACAGGCGCGACTGCTGGCCGAAGGGCTGGAAGTGGATGCGGCGCGCATGGCCCGCAATCTGGAATTGACCCAAGGGTTGGTGCTGGCCGAAGCCGTCAGCATTGTCCTGGCCCAGCGTGTCGGGCGCGATACCGCCCATCATTTGCTGGAGCAATGTTGCAAGCGCGCCGTGGCCGAACAGCGGCATCTACGCGAGGTGCTGGGAGACGAACCCCAGGTCACCGCGCAGCTATCGGCAACCGAGATTGATCATCTGCTCGACCCGGCGCACTACCTCGGACAAGCCCAGACCTGGGTCGTCCGAGCCGTGGCCGAACACCTTGCCTTGAACGCCTGAAAGGAGATTGTTGTGGGATTCGTCAAACTCGCCGAGGGCGATCTGAACTATTGTTTTGATGAGCGGCGACTGGACGGGACGCAAGACGCCCCGGTGCTGGTGCTCTCCAACTCACTGGGCACTGATTTGCACATGTGGGACGAGCAGGTCGCGGCCTTCAGCGAACACTTTCGTGTGCTGCGTTTCGACACGCGCGGCCATGGTCAATCGCTGGTCACCGAAGGCCCCTACAGCATCGAGCAGCTCGGACGCGACGTGCTGGCGATGCTCGATCAGTTGAACATCGATAAGGTGCATTTCTGTGGCTTGTCCATGGGCGGGCTGATTGGCCAGTGGCTGGGGATCAATGCCGGCGAGCGCCTGCACAAACTGGTGGTGTGCAACACCGCCGCCAAGATCGGCGACCCGTCGGTGTGGAACCCGCGCATCGAAACCGTGCTGCGGGACGGCAAGGATGCGATGGTGGCGTTGCGTGATGCTTCGATCGCCCGCTGGTTTACCGCGGATTTTTCCGAGGCTCATCCTGCGAAGGTGAAGAAAATCACCGACATGCTCGCTGCCACATCGCCCCAGGGCTACGCGGCCAACTGCGCGGCAGTACGCGATGCCGATTTCCGTGAGCAGTTGTCGTCGATTCGTGTGCCACTGCTGGTGGTCGCCGGCACCGAAGATGCCGTGACACCACCGTCGGGTGGGCACTTTATCCAGGAGCGGGTCAGTGGGGCCGAGTACGCCGAGTTCTACGCCGCGCACCTGTCCAACGTCCAGGCCGGCGCTGCGTTCAGCACCCGGGTGCTGGATTTCCTGCTTGATTCCAGCCGCGCCTGAGGAGTTCTTTGTGGACGAGAAACAACGTTACGATGAAGGCATGCAAGTACGCCGCGCGGTACTGGGCGATGCCCACGTCGACCGCAGCCTCGATGCCCTGACCGAGTTCAACAGCGAATTCCAGGAGATGATCACCCGCCATGCCTGGGGCGACATCTGGACCCGCCCAGGCCTGCCGCGCCATACCCGCAGCCTGATCACCATCGCCATGCTGATCGGCATGAACCGCGCCGAAGAACTCAAGCTGCACCTGCGCGCCGCCGCCAACAACGGCGTGAGCCGCAGCGAGATCAAGGAAGTGATCATGCAGAGCGCCATCTACTGCGGCATCCCGGCAGCCAACGCCACCTTCCACCTGGCTGAGTCGGTGTGGGATGAACTGGGCGTCGAGTCGCGGGATTAAGTGGGCTTCATTCCCTGTGGGAGCGAGCTTGCTCGCGATCGCGGTGGTTCAGTTGATGGGGATGTTGAATGTGATGACGCCATCGCGAGCAAGCTCGCTCCCACACTGGATCTTCAGTGAGCACAAATTTTGTGCGCGGCACTGATCCCTGTGGGAGCGAGCTTGCTCGCGATGACGGTGGTACAACCTCCATCCATGTTTGGCTTCTACAGCAGGCTGATCGGATAGCTGATGATCAATCGGTTCTCATCAAACTCGTTGGTGCTGTAGTCCCGACGCATCGTTGAGTTACGCCACTTCACATTCAGGCTCTTCAGTGCGCCGCTCTGCACGGTATAGGCCAGCTCACTTTCCCGGCCCCATTCCTTGCCATCGTCGACCGTGGCGGTGTGCACGTTGTCACCGCTGATGTAGCGGTTCATCAGGGTCAGGCCCGGCACGCCGACCGCGGCGAAGTTGAAGTCGTGGCGCAGTTGCCAGGATTTTTCCTTGGCGTTGTCATAGCTGGAGTTGTAGCTGTCGTTGGCCAGGGTGCCGCCGCTGGTGCCGTTGACGCGCATCCAGGCATCATCGCCGCCGACTTTCTGCAGGCCGACGTAGAAGGTGTTGCCGCCGTATTTGGCCGAGAGCATGGCGAACGCGGTTTTGTTGTCCAGGTCGCCGGCCAGGGCGCTGCCGTCTTCCTTGCCGATGAAGTAGCCAAGGTTGGCGCCCAGGGTCCAGTCGCCGATGGGTTGGCTGTGGGTCAGGTTGAAATATTGCTGCTGGTAGATGTCGGACAGTTCCGCGTACCACACGCCAACCTGGGTGCGTTTTTCGTTGAAGGCGTATTCGCCACCGCCGAAGTTGAAACGGTCGGAGGTGAACGCACCGCGGCCGTTCATGGACATGTCTTCCATGCTTGCGTCGTTGCGCGGGCTGTTGCCACGGAACTGGCCGCCGTAGAGGCTCAGGCCGTTGATTTCGGTGGAGGTCACCTGGCCGCCACGGAAGGTTTGCGGCAGGGAGCGGCCGTCGTCGGAACGCAGGATCGGCAGCACTGGCATCCACTCGCCGACCTTCAATTCGGTCTTCGACACCTTGGCCTTCAGGGCTACGCCCAGGCGCCCAAAGTCATCGGCCGGGCGACCGTCGTCATGCACCGGAAGCAATTGCGTACCCGCCGTGCCACGACCGCCGTCGAGCTTGACCGAGTACATCCCCAGTATGTCCACGCCGAAACCGACCGTGCCCTGGGTGAACCCGGACTTGGCGTCGAGGATGAAACTTTGGGTCCACTCTTCGGCCTTGCCCTGGGCGTTGTTCGGGTTGGTGAAGTTGCGGTTGAAATAGAAGTTACGCAGGTTCAGCGTGGCCTTGGCATCTTCGACAAACCCCGATTCCGCCGCCAGGACTGGCAGGGCGGTACCGCTCAGGGCGACGGCAATGAGGCTGGGGAACAAGTGCTGTGTGGGCTTCATGGGCGTTGTCTCTATTTTTTGTGGACGAAGCGGGTCGTTGCCGCACGTTTTGAAGTTCAGGCGGTAAGGGTGGAGCCAGGGGGGTCAGGGCGATCGGGGATCAGCCGGGCGAGGCGGGGCGTAGGGGCATGGCGTCGAACCTGTTGTTATTGGTTTTGTGCGAGGGATGGTGAAGGGCGGCCCGGGATCGGTTCAATTGCCGTTTGCGGGTTTTGGGCGATTATCGAACAGCAAAAAGGGTCGATTGGTTGGATGAAGAGCCTGTGGGAGCGAGCTTACTCGCGATGGCGGCCTGACAGCCGACCTGAT
The DNA here is from genome assembly GCF_055390755.1 of Pseudomonas sp. Van50. Lineage (NCBI taxonomy): Bacteria > Pseudomonadati > Pseudomonadota > Gammaproteobacteria > Pseudomonadales > Pseudomonadaceae > Pseudomonas > Pseudomonas sp. Van50. Next base: position 1,629,426 of record NZ_AP024343.1, read on the forward strand.
TCTGGCATCTGGACTCCGATCCAATGTGGGAGCGAGCTTGCTCGCGAAGACGATGGCACAGTCGTTGAAGATGTTGAATGCTCCGGCCTCTTCACGAGCAAGCTCGCTCCCACAGGGAAAACGCGGTCCCACCAAGAACCAGGTCGGCTACTAGGCCGCCTCGCGGTGGACGTTGATCTTGGCGCCCCATTAACCACGCTGGCTGAACGAAGGTATTGCGCAGTGGGCAACCCGGCATGGATGCCGGGTTAGCCGCGCTGGGCCATGGATGGCCCTTCGCGGCGGCCCACGGAGCAATGCCTTCGTTCAGGCATGCCGAGCCTAGGCGAGGCACCGAGTGGTGGGGCAAAAGCGCTTTGCTTACTTTCGCGCTCTTCGAAAGTGAGCCGCCGTAAGGGCGGAACCCTAAGTGGCCGTTACCGCAGGAATGGATATGTACTCGATCAACAATTTTCTGGCCGTAAGGCCGCCATCGCGAGCAAGCTCGCTCCCACAAGATTTGTGGCCGGTCTGACAGACGCGGCGATTTTTCCGACGAGGTTTTAAGGTTGCTGCTCAGAAGCGGTATCTCTAGCTTGTACGTGTCGCTGCCAATCCAGCGACCGGGACTGCAAGCCCGCCGAATTCGTTAGGCGCCAGCGCCCGGGCCCACGTCTCGGGCTCCCATTGATGCAGGAGCGCCGTTATGAAAAAACACCATCCTTCTTCGCCATCAGAGAGCACTTTCCCCTACAACGACCCCGATCCAGAAAAGCTCCAAGAGGCCGCAGGCCGAGCACTCGATTACCATCTGGGCACCCACCCTGACCCCAAACCCAAAACCTCAACACAAGTCTTCACCGTCATCGATACCATCGACACGGAGTGTCTCCTGGCCAATCTCAGCGAAACCCTGGCCTCGGCCAATGCCATGGTCAGTGACCTGGCGTTCGAGTTGGAGGGCTCGCGGCGGCATGTCGCGCTCGGCGTGGCGCAGATGATCGAGCTGAGTGAATTGTTGGCTAATCGTGCGCTGGATGTCGTCGACCCGCGTTCGCCAAGTCGGAGTTGAAGCAGGCACAAACAAAAAAGCCCACCTTTCGGTGGGCTTCGTGTTTCTGCAGTCAAGGGTCAATCAGAACAATTTCATCTTCGGCGCTTCTTCTTTCACCGGTTCGTTCTTGCCCGTCTCGGCATTCCAACCACCGCCCAGTGCCTTGTACAAATTGACCTCGCTGGTCAGTTGCGCAAGGCGGTCAGTGATCAGCGACTGTTGCGCGCTGAACAACTGGCGTTGGGCGTCGAGGAAGGTCAGGTTGCTGTCGACGCCGATGCGGTAGCGACGCTCGGCCAGGCGGTAGTAGTCCTGGTTGGCGGCAACGAAGTCGGTCTGGGCCTGCAACTGTTCGTTGTAGGTCTGGCGTGCGGCCAGGCCGTCGGAGACTTCCTGGAACGCTGTCTGAATCGACTTCTCGTACTGCGCGACGTTGATGTCTTTCTGGATCTTGGCGTAGTCCAGGCTCGCTCGCAGGCTGCCGGCGTTGAAGATCGGCAGGTTGATCTGCGGCGCGAAGGTCCAGGTGCCCGAACCGCCCTTGAACAGGCCGGACAGGTCCGGGCTCAAGGTGCCGGCGTTGGCCGTCAGGCTGATGCTCGGGAAGAACGCGGCCCGCGCGGCGCCGATGTTGGCGTTGGCGGCCAGCAGGTTGCGTTCGGCCTGGAGGATGTCCGGACGACGTTGCAGCAGGTCCGACGGCAGCCCGGCCGGCACTTCGCTGAGCAGGTCATCGCTCAACGGTTGCGAGTTCAGGTTGGCCGGCAGGCCGGTGCCCAGCAGCAGGGTCAGGCTGTTTTCGTCCTGGGCCACCTGGCGAGTGTAGCGGGCCAGTTGCACACGAGCGTTTTCCACCGCGGTACGCGCCTGGCTCAGGTCCAGGGCCGAGGCCACGCCGACTTCGGCGCTGCGCGAGGTCAGCTTGAAGCTTTGCTCGTAGGCCCCGAGGGTTTCCTGGGTCAGCTTGAGCAGTTCCTTGTCGGCCTGCCAGGTCAGGTAGGCATTGGCGACGTTGGCCACCAGGCTGATCTGGGTGCTGCGGCGGGCTTCTTCGGTGGCGAAGTAGCTTTGCAATGCTTGCTCGCTCAGGCTGCGAACCCGACCGAACAGGTCCAGTTCATAGGCGCTGATGCCCAGGGTGGCCGAGTAGGAACTGCTGATCGCCGCTTCGCCGGTTTGCGAAGCCCGTGCCGGTACCCGCTGGCGACTACCGGAACCGGTGGCCGAGACCGCCGGGAACAGGTCAGCGCGCTGGATGCGGTATTGCGCGGCGTAGGCATCGATGTTCAGCGCCGCGACGCGCAGGTCGCGGTTGTTTTCCAGGGCGACCTGGATCAGCTGTTGCAACGCCGGGTCATGAAAAAACTGCTTCCAGCCTTGCTCGGCGGCGGCCTGGCCGGGCGCCTTGGCTGCCTCGTAGGCCGGCCCTTGCGGGTATTGCGCCGCGACCGGTGCTTCGGGCCGCTGATAGTCGGGGATCAGCGAGCAGCCGCTGAGCACGGCGGCGGCGATGGTCAGGGAGAGGAGCGACTTGCTCATTGGCCAGCCTCTTTAGAAGTTTCAGGAGTATCGTCCTGGTCCGCATTTTTGCGGCGACCTATCGACGACACGGTCACGAAGAACAAGGGCACCCAGAAAATCGCCAGGATGGTAGCGGTCAACATGCCGCCGATCACACCGGTGCCAATGGCGTGTTGGCTGCCCGAGCCGGCGCCGGTGGAAATCGCCAGCGGGACCACGCCGAGGACGAACGCCAGCGAGGTCATGATAATCGGCCGCAGACGCATCCTACAGGCTTCGATGGCGGCTTCCACCAGCGTTCGTCCCTGTTCGTGAAGTTCCTTGGCGAACTCCACGATCAGAATGGCGTTTTTCGCCGCCAGGCCGATGGTTGTCAACAGGCCCACCTGGAAGTACACATCGTTGGACAGGCCGCGCAAGCTGGTGGCCATCAAGGCACCGATGATCCCCAGTGGCACCACGAGCATGACCGCGATCGGAATCGACCAACTCTCATACAGCGCCGCCAGGCACAGGAACACCATCAGCAGCGACAAGGCATACAACGCCGGCGCCTGGGAACCCGACAGGCGTTCCTCATAGGACAGGCCCGTCCAGGAAATACCCACGCCGGCCGGCAGCTTCTTGGCGATGGCTTCGACTTCGGCCATGGCTTCACCGGTGGAATAACCCGGTGCCGGGGTACCGAGGATCTCCATCGCTTCCACGCCGTTGTAACGCGCCAGTTTCGGCGAGCCGTAGACCCACTCGCCCTTGGCGAACGCAGAGAACGGCACCATGGTCCCGGCGCTGTTGCGCACGTACCACTTCTGCAGGTCCTCGGGGCTCATGCGCGAGTTCGGCTGGCCCTGGACGTACACCCGTTTCACCCGACCACGGTCGATGAAGTCGTTCACATAGTTACTGCCCAGTGCAATCGACAGGGTGTTGTTGATCTCCGAGAGCGTGATGCCCAGCGCGCTGGCTTTCTCGTCATCGATTTCCAACTGGTATTGCGGTTCATCGTTCAGACCGTTCGGACGTACCTGGGCCAGCACCTTGCTCTGGGACGCCATGCCCAGGAACTGGTTACGGGCTTCCATCAGCTTGTCGTGGCCGATGCCGGCACGGTCCTGCAGGAACACGTCGAAACCGGTGGCGTTACCCAGTTCCATCACCGCCGGCGGGGCGAAGGCGAACACCATGGCGTCGCGGAAGGTGAAGAAGTGTTGCTGGGCGCGGCCAGCGATCTTGAACACGGTGTTGTCAGCGTTACGCTCTTCCCATGGCTTGAGCATGATGAATGCCAGGCCCGAGCTTTGGCCACGACCGGCGAAGTTAAAGCCGGTCACGGTAAACACCGAGGCCACACCGTCGCCTTCGCCGCCGTCCTTGCTGGGGCGCAGCAGGAACTCGCGCATGTTGTCCACCACCACCTGGGTGCGCTCGGCACTGGAGCCGGCCGGTGTCTGTACCTGGGCAAACAGCACGCCCTGGTCTTCTTCCGGCAGGAACGCTGTCGGGATACGGGTGAACAGCCAGACCATGCCGACCACGATGATCACGTAGGCCAGCAGGTACGGGGCCTTGTGCTTGAGCATGTTGCCCACGCCACGTTCGTAGCTCCTGACGCCACGGTCGAAGGTGCGGTTGAACCAGCCGAAGAAGCCGCGTTTCGGCGTGCCGTGCTCGCCTTTCGGAATGGCCTTGAGCATGGTGGCGCACAGGGCAGGGGTGAAGATCAGTGCCACCAGTACCGACAGGGCCATGGCCGAGACGATGGTGATGGAGAACTGCTTGTAGATCACACCGGTGGACCCGCCGAAGAACGCCATCGGCAGCAGTACCGCCGAGAGCACCAGGGCGATACCCACCAGGGCCCCCTGGATCTGGCCCATGGATTTTTTCGTGGCTTCCTTGGGCGACAGGCCTTCTTCGCTCATCACCCGTTCGACGTTTTCCACCACGACGATGGCGTCGTCCACCAGCAAGCCGATGGCCAGCACCATGCCGAACATGGTCAGGGTGTTGATGCTGAAGCCGAATGCCGCGAGGATCCCGAAGGTGCCCAGCAGTACCACCGGCACGGTCATCGTGGTGATGATGGTGGCGCGGAAATTCTGCAGGAACAGGAACATCACCAGGAACACCAGCACGACCGCTTCGACCAGGGTCTCGACCACGCCCTTGATCGATTCGCTCACCACCGGGGTGGTGTCGTACGGGAACACCACTTCCAGGCCTTGCGGGAAGAATGGCTTGAGGTCGTCGACGGTCTTGCGCAGGGCCTTGGCCGTGTCGAGGGCGTTGGCGCCGGTGGCGAGCCTCACCGCCAGCCCGGAAGCCGGGAGGCCGTTGAACTGGGCGTTGATGCTGTAGTTTTCACCGCCGAGGGCGACATCCGCCACATCGCCGACACGCACTTGCGAGCCGTCCGGATTGACCTTGAGCAAGATGGCCTTGAACTGCTCGGCGGTCTGCAGGCGGGTCTTGCCGATGATGGTGGCGTTCAGTTGCTGGCCGGGCATGGCAGGCAGGCCGCCGAGCTGGCCGGAGGCGATCTGGACGTTCTGCGCGGAAATGGCCGTGCTCACATCCACCGGGGTCAGGTTGAAGTTGTTCAGCTTGGCCGGGTCGAGCCAGATGCGCATGGCGTACTGGGCGCCGAACACCTGGAAGTCACCGACACCGGCGGTGCGCGAGATCGGGTCCTGCATGTTGGACACGATGTAGTTGGACAAGTCTTCCCGGGTCATGCTGCCGTCACGCGACACCACGCCGATCACCATCAGGAAGTTTCTCACTGACTTGGTGACGCGGATGCCCTGTTGCTGCACTTCTTGCGGCAGCAATGGAGTGGCCAGGTTCAGCTTGTTCTGGACCTGGACCTGGGCGGTATCGGAGTTGGTGCCCTGCTCGAAGGTCGCGGTGATGGTCATGCTGCCGTCGGAGTTACTTTCCGAGGACACATAACGCAGGTTGTCGATACCGTTGAGCTGCTGCTCGATGACCTGCACCACGGTGTCCTGCACGGTCTGCGCGGACGCACCCGGGTAGGTCACCTGGATGGCAATGGCCGGCGGCGCGATGCTCGGGTACTGGTTGATCGGCAATTTGAGAATCGATAGAGCCCCGACCAGCATGATCACCAGGGCGATCACCCAGGCGAAAATCGGACGGTCGATGAAAAATTTCGACATGGTTTACTCCCCTTTGCCGCCGGCGGCTTTATCAGCTGCCTTTGCGGGGGCCGGGTTCTTGGTGCCTACGTTGGTGGCTTCGGTGGCCTTGACCTCCACGCCAGGGCGGACGAACTGCAACCCTTCGGTGATCAGGCGATCGCCGGCCTTGAGCCCGTCTTCGATCAGCCACTGGCTGCCGACGGTGCGGCTGGCCTTGAGCTGGCGCAGCTCGACCTTGTTGTCCGCACCCACCACCAGCGCGGTTGGCGCGCCCTTGAGGTCGCGGGTCACGCCTTGTTGCGGTGCCAGGATCGCCGCGCTGTTCACACCGGCCTGCAATTGGGCGTGGACGAACATGCCCGGCAGCAGGGTGTGGTCAGGGTTGGGGAACACGGCGCGCAAGGTCACGGAGCCGGTGGTCTGGTCAACCGACACTTCAGAAAACTCCAACTTGCCTTCGTGCGGATACTGGCTGCCGTCCTCCAGGGTCAGCTTGACCATGGCCGCGTTCTCGCCGGCCTTTTGCAATCGGCCGCTTTCCAGTTCGCGGCGCAGTTGCAGCAGCTCGACCGAGCTCTGCGTCACGTCGACATAGATCGGGTCCAGTTGCTGAATGGTTGCCAGGGCATCAGCCTGGCCGTTGCTCACCAGCGCACCCTCGGTGACCGAGGAGCGGCCGATGCGACCGGAAATCGGTGCGTAGACCTTGGTGTAGCGCACGTTGATCTGGGCCGTCTGCAGATTGGCTTCCGATTCCAGGCGATTGGCCACGGCGGTATCGTATTCCTGACGGCTCACCGCCTGCTCATCCACCAGTTGCTTGTAGCGGTCGGCAATCGACTTGGTGGAGCGCAGGTTGGCCTCGGCGCTCTTGAGGGTCGCTTCGTAGACCGCAGGGTCGATCTGGTACAGCTGCTGGCCGGCCTTGACGTCGGCGCCTTCCTTGAACAGACGCTTGAGAATGATGCCGTTGACCTGTGGCCGTACTTCGGCGACGCGGAACGCGCTGGTGCGGCCCGGCAGTTCCGAGGTCAAGGTGAAGGGCTGGGTCTTGAGGGTTACGACGCCGACCTGAGGAGGGGGCGGTGCAGGCGCAGCCTCTTCCTTTTTGCATCCACTGAGCAGCGATGCCAGGGCGATGGCGGTAACCAGAGCGGTAACAGCTGGCTTGAATTGCATGGAAATCCTCGGGTCCAGGCGCGCAAGGGGCGCACTCGAAGGTGGAAGGTAAAAAAGCAGCAGTAATTCAATTAGTAGGATGCTAAGAAATATACTTACGTACACGGTTGTTTGTAAACAGCCAAATTGCGTAATATCCGGATTTACAAAAACCTGACAAAGGGCCTGAGTAGATCGGAGGGGACGCGCTTCAAGCGACGTCGCCTCGTATTTTGCTCTGCTGATTCTTACGCATTGCTGACGCAATCCTGATTGAGGTGTTTACTGCCATGGTCCGTCGTACCAAAGAGGAAGCCCAGGAGACTCGCAGCCAGATAGTCGAAGCGGCCGAAAAGGCGTTCTTCGAGCGAGGCGTGGCCCGCACCACTCTGGCGGATATCGCGACGCTGGCCGGCGTGACGCGCGGTGCTATCTATTGGCATTTCAGCAACAAGGCGGACCTGCTCCAGGCCATGCTCGATACCTTGCATGAGCCGCTCGATGACCTGGCCCGCGCCAGTGAGAATGAAGAGGAGCTTGACCCGCTGGGCTGTACGCGCAAGCTGCTGGTGCAATTGTTTCAACAAGTTGCCCTGGACCCGAAGACCCGACGCATTAATGAGATTCTGTTCCATAAGTGTGAATTCACCGATGAAATGTGCGATCTGCGCCAGCAGCGGCGCCAGGTCAGTCTCGACTGTAATGTGCGTATTGCCTTGTCGTTGCGCAATGCGATGAATCGTGGCCAGCTACCGGCGGACCTGGAACCGGAAAGGGCGGCGATTGCCCTGCATGCCTATGTCGACGGTATTCTTTATCAGTGGCTGCTGGCCCCCGATAGCTTCCCCCTGGCCGGTGAGGCTGAGCGCTGGGTGGATATCGGGCTGGATATGCTGCGCCTGAGCCCTAGCCTGCGCAAATGAAACAAAATGCGTAATTGCTTCGGCTTGTTTCATGACAAGAGTTCGAAATAGCTTTTATAAACTGAATGCTGTCGTGGTTGAAAGGCAATCATGAACAAATTTTGTAGGGGATTTGTTTCGTGACCGGCAGCGACTCCGTCGGCTCCCGATCCCACGGAGTAAGCTTGCAGGAGAATCGCCGGCTCATGTCAACGTCTTGGCGGGGCCGCAGGCTCACCGACCTGGTTCGATAATGAGGCGAACGGTGTAGTTGAAGGGGGGCTCAAGCATCTTCCGGGAAATTTCCGAGCGGCACGTGTATTCGCCATTGCCGGTGTAAGTCGTCCTGCTCTTCCAAGTGGGCTTATAGCTGGGTTCCAAAGCGCCAGGCACGATGGAGACCTGCAAGCGAGTGTGCATTTGACATTCAAAGTTGAAATGGCTCATTTCATAATTAAGGACCAGTTCGACAGGTTTGACTTTTTTTAATGTCGGGCGCCAGCCGGCTCCGGGGTAGGTGTAATCCCTGAAGTGCTCGATATGGAATCTATAACTTGATGTTGGATCGATGTCGTGGGCGCTCAAGGAAAAATCCTCGGCCTGGGGTGGGTCGGTTAACAGGTTGTTCATTTTCAATGTGCCGCGGGTGTTGTTGGCAATCTCCACGGTCACTTCGGTATTGGCCTGGCTGTGGGCAACCATGGCGGGGCCCAGCAGGAGGGCGAGAATGAAGTTTTTCAGGATGTTCATGGTAAGGCATCTCTCATAAGTACACGGTTCACTGGCGTTCGCCTGCAAACTGATGGTGTCTGGTTAGTGGGTGTTGCTGGAATGTTAAAGTTCTTAATGTGTGGCTGGGTGAAGTGTAAGTTTCAATCCTTTGTATCAGTGGTTGGTGCGTTCGAGCGTTATTATTAGCGCCGTTGCGTGATTGAATCCATGCTGGATGAAAGTTGCCTTGTTATTTAATGTTGCTGTTCGCGTTGATTGCGCGTGGCCGAAGTTTTACAGGTATAAAAAAAGCCCCGGCTCTTTCGAGTCGGGGCTTTTTTATAAAGCGGCTGGTGCGAGCTTACATCACGGGGTAATCAATGTACCCCACTGGGCCTTTCCCATAGAAAGTTTCAGGATGCGGCTCGTTCAACGGTGCATTGGCCTTCAGGCGTGCCGGCAAGTCCGGGTTGGCAATGAACGGAACCCCGAACGCGACCGCGTCAGCCTTGCCAGCCGCCAGCCAGGCGTTGGCGCTGTCCTTGGTGAAGCGTTCGTTGGCGATGTACGGGCCGCCGAACGCCTGCTTGAGTTGCGGACCGATGCTGTCATCGCCTTCCTTCTCACGGGAGCAGATGAAGGCGATGCCGCGCTTGCCCAGTTCACGGGCCACGTAGCTGAACGTCTCCAGACGGTTTTCGTCGCCCATGTCATGGGAGTCGGCCCGTGGCGCCAGGTGCACGCCCACTCGGCCGGCGCCCCAGACTTCAATGGCTGCGTCGGTCACTTCCAGCAGCAGGCGGGCACGGTTTTCCAGGGAACCGCCGTACTGGTCGGTGCGCTGATTGGTGCTGCTTTGCAGGAACTGGTCGAGCAGGTAGCCGTTGGCGCCATGGATTTCCACGCCGTCGAAACCCGCGGCCTTGGCATTCTCGGCGCCGACACGGTAGGCGTCGACAATGTCGGCGATTTCAGCGGTTTCCAGTGCGCGCGGCGTCGGGTAGTCGGCCAGGGGGCGAACCAGGCTCACGTGGCCCTTGGGCTGGATCGCGCTGGGCGCCACGGGGGCTTCGCCATTGAGGTACGACGGATGGGAGATCCGGCCCACATGCCACAGTTGCAGGAAGATCTTGCCGCCGGCGCCGTGGATCGCCTTGGTGATGTTGGCCCAGCCGCGCACCTGGTCGTTGGACCAGATGCCCGGGGTGTCGGGGTAGCCCACGCCCATCGGCGTGACGGACGTGGCTTCGCTGAGGATCAGGCCAGCGGAGGCGCGTTGCACGTAGTACTCGGCCATCAGCGCGTTGGGGACGCGGCCTGCGTCGGCGCGGCAGCGGGTGAGTGGAGCCATGATGATGCGGTTCTTCAGCTCGATGTCGCCGAGTTTGATAGGGTCGAAAATAGTCGCCATGAAAATACAACCTCGAAAGTGGAAGGGTTAAATCAATGAGTCGCCGGGGCCAGGTCGGCATTGCCGCCCTGGCGGAAAGTGATCAGGGTGACCAGCAGCGCCAGCACGGCCAGCGCGCCGGCGGCCAGGGGCACGGAGGTCAGGCCCAGGCCATGGTCGATGACGCTGCCGCCGACCCAGGCGCCCAGGGCGTTGCCGATGTTGAAGGCGCCGATGTTCAGGGTGGACACCAGGTTGGGTGCGTCTTTGCCGAAGGTCACCACGTTGACTTGCAGGGCCGGCACGGCAGCGAAGCAGGCGGTGGCCCAGAGGAACAGGGTGATTTCACTGGGGATCAGCGCCACGCTGGTCCAGCTCAGGACGGTGGACACCACGGCCATGGTGAGGAAGACGCCCATCAGGGTGTTCGCCAGGCTCTTGTCCGCCAGCTTGCCGCCGATGATGTTGCCCAGGGTCAGGCCCAGGCCGATCAGCACCAGGGTCCAGGTCACGCCACGGGGCGACACGCCGGTCACTTCGCCCAGCAGCGGGGCGACGTAGGTGAACAGGGTGAACACCGACGCGGAGAACAGCGCGGTCATGCTCAGGGACAGCCACAGGCCGGCGCCTTTGAGCGCTACCAGTTCCGAGCGCATGTCGAGTTTCTCTTCATCGCGCTTGGCTGGCAGGAAACGAATCAGGCCGATCAGCGCAATCACACCGATGACGGTCACCGCCCAGAAGGTCGAACGCCAGCCGGCCTCCTGGCCCAGTGCGGTGCCCAACGGCACGCCGAGCACATTGGCCAGGGTCAGGCCGGTGAACATCAGGGCCACGGCCGAGGCGCGCTTGTTGGGCGCCACCAGGCCGGCGGCCACCACCGAACCGATGCCGAAGAACGCGCCGTGGCACAGGGCGGTGACGACCCGGGCGAACATCAGCACGTTGTAGTCGCTGGCGATCGCGCAGAGCAGGTTGCCGACGATGAAAATCCCCATCAGCGCCACCAGGGCGGCCTTGCGCGGCAGCCGGGCGGTGGCCAGGGCCATGAACGGTGCGCCGATGGCCACGCCCAGGGCGTAGCCGGTCACCAGCCAGCCGGCGCCGGGAATCGACACGCCCAGGTCAGCCGCCACGTCGGGCAACAGGCCCATGATGACGAACTCGGTGGTGCCGATGGCGAAGGCGCTCAGGGCCAGGATCAGGAGTGAGAGGGGCATGATGAGTCCTTGTCGGGTCAGAGCTCTTGGCTCATTTGCTTGAGGAACTGCTGGATCACTTCCTCGTTGCGTTTGAAGAAGTGCCATTGACCGACCTTCTGGCTGGTGATCAGCCCCGCCCGTTGCAACACCGCCAAGTGCGCAGACACCGTGGATTGCGACAGGCCGCAACGCTGGTCGATCTGCCCGGCGCAAATGCCGAACTCGTGGTTGTGCAACTGCTCGGGGAACTGGACCTTGGGGTCTTTGAGCCAGTTGAGGATGTCTCGCCGTACTGGGTGCGCCAGGGCTTTTATTATTTCGTCGAGGTCGAGGGTCATGGGTGGCAGGCTCGGGGGGTGAGTAAAACGCTATATCGCGATAGAGCGAACCTTAAATCGTTATTTCGCGATACACCAATATGGATTTGATCTGAATGCCGAACAAATCGCTATATCGGGTTATAACGATATGGGCGCGGGGGTGCTAAGCTGCGGTCCATGAACTATCTCGCGCACCTGCACCTCGGCGGCCCTGGCCGGGAACAACTGCTCGGCAGCCTCTACGGCGACTTCGTCAAAGGGCCGTTGCAAGGGCAGTACGATCCGCAGATCGAAGCGGCGATTGCCCTGCATCGGCGCATCGACATGTACACCGACCGCCATCCCTTGGTGGACATTGCCCTGTCGCGTTTTTCCACGGTGCGACGGCGCTATGCCGGGATTGTGCTGGACGTGTTTTTCGATCACTGCCTGGCCCGGGACTGGGCGTTGTACGGCGAAGGGCCGCTGGTGGATTTCACGTCCCGTGTCTACCAGGTACTGCGCACCGAACCGCAGTTGCCAGGGCGCCTGGCACAGATCGCGCCGTATATGGCGGCGGATGACTGGCTGGGGTCTTATCAGGAATTCGACGTGCTGGGGCAGGTACTGCGCGGCATTTCCCGCCGCCTGTCCCGACCCGAGGAACTGGCCGGGGCGATGGCGGAGTTGATCGAGCTTTATGAGCCGCTGAGCGAGGATTTCCGGTTGTTCTACCCTCAGCTTCAGGATTTTGCTCAAAACCAGGTCACGCCGCAGGACTAATTGTGGGAGCGAGCTTGCTCGCGATAGCGGTGTATCAGCCAGTTCATCTGCTGAATGTTAAGCCGCTATCGCGAGCAAGCTCGCTCCCACAAGGGATCCTTCTGCACGAAAGGATCCGGTTCAAGCCGCGATGGCAGGCCGCATCGGCGCTTGCTGTTTCTCGGGAATCGTCCCGAACAGCGCCTTGTGCACCGCCTGTTGCGCCTGGAACGCCAGGGCCGCGCGTTCCTGGCCGTGGCAGGCAATCGGTTCCAGCAGATGGATGTGCACGTCGCCCCGATCATTGGCGAACAGGCGCATCAGGTGCGACAGCAAATCATCATCGCCAATGAACGGTGCCAGCGAATCCGGCTCACCGTCGCGCAGGTAACGGATCGCCACTGGCTGCAACGCCACATCGGCATCAATGGCGGCAGACAACAAGCGCCCATGGAACGTGCGCAGGGATCGGCCATCGGTGGTGGTGCCTTCCGGGAACATCAGCAGCGGATGGGCCTGTTCCAGGTGGCGGCTCATTTGTTTGCGGATCAGTTGGCTGTCACCCGACCCGCGCCGGATAAACAGGCTGCCGGCCTTGGCGGCCAGCCATCCGGCCACCGGCCAGGTGCGCACTTCGGCCTTGGACAGGAATGACATCGGTGTGAGCATGCCCAGCAACGGGATGTCAGTCCAGGACACATGGTTACTGACCCACAGCATCGGCCGTTGCGGCAGTTGACCGTGGACGGTGACTGAAAAGGGCAGGGCATGGCTCAGCCGCGCCATGAAGAACCGCGACCAGCGCTGGCGACGGACCATCGAGTTGGCGACCCCCAGGCGTTCGAACAGGCCGAACACGCTGGCCATGCTCAGGCCCAGGGTCACCACCAGCAAGACTCGCGCGATACGCGCGTACACCCGCAACCGGCTCATTACACGGCTGCCTTGAAGTGGCGGGCGTAGCGCGGGCAGAGTTCGTCGCGCTTGAGCAGGATGAACACGTCGGCCACCTGGAAGTCCTCGTCCCAGCACGGCTCGCCGCAAATCTTCGCGCCCAGGCGCATGTAGGCCTTGAGCAGCGGCGGCATTTCGGCGATGACGTTGGACGGTACGTCCAGGCTCGGCAGCGGTTTTTTCGGCACGGCCTGCAGGTGTTCGGTGCACAGGTAGCGTTCGCGCAGGCGCTGCATGATTGCCTGGGCCTGGATGCCGCCATCCTGCATCGGAATGCTCGCGCAGCCCATCAGGTAGCTGTAGCCGCCTTCGTTCAGGACTTCGGCCAGTTCGCCCCAGAGCACCGCGATGGTGCCGCCGTTGCGGTAGGCCGGGTCGACGCAGGTACGACCGATTTCCAGGATCGGGCCCTTGAGATGGACCAGGCCGTGGAGGCTGAATTCTTCTTCGCTGTAGAACCGGCCCAGGCTGCTGGCGGCCTGGTGGTCGAGCAGGCGCGTGGTGGCCACGAGGCGGCCGGTGTTCAGGTCGCGTACGCCGATGTGGGCGCAGTGAACATCATAGTCATCCATGTCCAGACCCACTTCCGCGCCTTTGAGCTTGGCGTTGAATTCGCCGCTGAAGACGTTGAAGCGCAGGGCCTGGGCTTCTTGCAAGGCGTGGGCGCCGATCAGGCGTTCGGCTTGCAGGCGGCGTTCATTGCCGGTGTCGCTGATGCGGGCGATCTGGGTCATAGCGAATCTCCGTGCGGGCTGTTCAGTTGCAGCCTGTCGACTTTCTTTATGCAGCCATGTTGTGCAAAGTCAGGCTATGTAGCCCCGGTGTCATCGCCATGAAGCTTTGGTGATGCTTATATGACAGCCTTCAAGGAGCCCTCTCATGCCCTGGCACACCCTGATCGAACGTGGCGAGCGCCTGCCCACCTATCCGGACCTGGCTGAAGGTTATGCCGTGTTGTTGCAACGGCTGGGGCCGGTGACGCCGTTCGAGTTGGCCGTGGTCGGCGCCCGGTCGATGGCCACGCCGGGGCTGGCGTTCCTGGTGGGGTACCAGGCGGCGCTGCGGGTGCTTTGGCCGAGCGCGCCCCAGAGCCTTGGCGCCCTGTGTGCCACCGAACAACGCAGCCTGCGCCCGGCGGACATGCAAACCCGCCTCGACGATTTGCGCCTGAGCGGGCGCAAGGATTTCGTCACCGCTGGCGACGCCGCCGAGTGGCTGCTGATTGCCGCTCGCAGCGAAGCGCCCGGCGAAACGCCACGACTGAACCTGGCAGTGGCCTATGCGGGCGAGCCCGGCGTGACCCTGGAAAAACTCCCCGCCATGGGCCTGATGCCGGACATCAGCCATGGCCGCGTGCTGCTCGACGGCGCGCTGTGCGAGTTGCTGGCCGGTGATGGCTGGGACGCCTACGTCAAACCGTTCCGCACCCTGGAAGACCTTTATGTACTCAGCGCGATGACGGCCTGGTTGTATGGCGTCGGGCAGGAATGTGCCTGGCCCCAGGTGTTGCAATTGCGCCTGCTGGCGTTGCTTGCCGGCTGCGCGGAGGTGAGTCGCCACAACCCTTCCAGCCCTGCCGGGCATGTGCTGCTGGGCGGGTTGTTCGCCCAGTTCCAAGGGCTCGACGACGAACTCGACGCTGCCCTGGCCGCCGGGCCTGCGACGTGGCGCGAGATGTGGACGCGGGATAAAGGGGTGATGGAGCTTGCGGCGGGGGCCCGGGCCAAGCGGTTGGCCAAGGCGTTGGGAACTTCATTGGGTTGAAGGGCCTCATCGCGGGCAAGCCTTGCTCCCACAGGTTTTGAGTGGACCATGCTTGAGTGGTCAAGACAAAATCTGTGGGAGCAAGGCTTGCCCGCGATGGCGTCGGTACTGTCGACACAAGCCTCGAAACTGTCATCAAGTCTGCATAGGCTCTGAAGGTTCAACCCTGCGAGCCCCAAGCATGTCCAAAGGCTGGTTCCTGATCCCGCTGCTGATACTCAACCTGAGCGTCCGGGCCGAAGACTGGCCCGGCGAGCAATGGCCAAGCGGCCCGACTCCGAGCGGGCCGGCCATCGACGCCTTGGAACAATACGCCTTCCCACCCCGGGACGACGCGAGCCGTGAGGGCATCCGTACCGATGCGCTGCTGGTGATCCAGGACGGTCGACTGATCTATGAACGCTACGCCGGGCCGACCACCGCCCAGACCCCGCACCTGACCTGGTCCATCAGCAAAAGCCTGTTGGCGACGGTGTTCGGCGTGGCCTACGGTGAACAGCGCTTTGCCCTGGACGATCCGGCAGCCAAGTACTACCCACCCCTGAACCGGCACCCGGGCCTGACCCTGGCCGATCTTTTCCACTGGGCGTCTGGCCTGGACTGGCAGGAGGACTACGAATACTCGCCACTCAAGTCCTCGGTGGTGGCGATGCTCTATACCCGCGGGCGTCATGACATGGCGGCCTTTACCACGCGGCACGAAAGCTTCAGCCCCCCGGGGCAGGCGTTTCGTTATTCCAGCGGTGACAGCAACCTGTTGGCGGCGGCCCTGAAAAACATCGTCGGTGCGGCACGCTATCCCGATTATCCCTGGACGGCCCTGTTCGAGCCCCTTGGCATCCGCCACGCGACTTGGGAAACCGACGCCAGCGGCACGTTCGTGGGATCGTCCTATGCCTACCTCACGGCGCGGGACCTGGCGCGTGTCGGGTTGTTGATGCAACGGGACGGCCGCTGGGGCGAACGGCAACTGATCCCCAAGGATTGGGTCGCGTTCAGCCGCGAACCGTTCGTGCACTTCCAGGCCGGCCAGGACGAAGCCGTGCCGGGCGGGCACTGGTGGCTCAACCGCAGCGCCGATCCGACGCTCCACCCCTGGCCCGATGCGCCGACGGATACCTTCGCCGCGCTGGGCCATTGGGGCCAGGCGCTGTACATCATCCCCAGCGCCAGACTGGTGATCGTGCGCTACGGCGACGACCGCGACGGCAGCTATCGCCATAACGAACTGCTCAAGCGCGCCATGGCGGCGTTCGCCGGGAAGGGGCAGCCATGAAGCGCAAAATCCTGCTGACCTTGCTGTCGGTGCTACTCATTGCCCTGTTCAGTTGGGTCTGGTTGGAGCGGGTGGCATTGCGGGCTTTCCCCGACATCATCAGTGCCTACACCGCCAAGGAATACTGCTCGTGCCGCTATGTGATGCAGCAACCGGCCGAGTATTGTCGGGGTTATGTGAAGCAGGCAGTGCCCATCCGCGATTTTCTCGAGACCGTTGAAGCCAAGCGCGTCACCGTCAGCGGGTTGGGGCGTAGCCACAGCGCCCAATGGCTGGGGGAGCGGCAGGGGTGTCGGTTGGAGCCCTGAACTAACCTTTGGAAACATGGCCTCACGTCGATCCTATTGTGGGAGCAAGGCTTGCCCGCGATGGCGATGTTGAAAACGCCATCGCGGGCAAGCCTTGCTCCCACAGATAAACCTCTTGCCCCCAGGTTCTCTGTATTCCTGGGCGGTTGTTGAAACAGACAGTTTGCAAGCGCCCTCGGCCCGGTTAAGGTTCGCCACAGGTTTATCTGCCCCCCGAGTGTGTATGTTCAAGCGGTTTTCCCCTCACGCGGTCGCCAGCCTGCTGCTGGCCTGCGCAGCGTTGCCGGCCCAGGCCGACTGGTACCTGGACGGCGAGTCGTCGCGGTTGTCGTTTATCAGCAGCAAAAACGGCAACGTTTCCGAGGTCCAGCGTTTCCTGGTGCTGCACGGTCAAGTCCAGCCCGACGGCTTGGCGCGCCTGGAAGTGGAGCTGGAATCCATCAACAGCGGCATTCCCCTGCGGGACGAGCGCATGCGCGCCGAGTTGTTCCAGATCAAGCAATTCGCCGAAGCCACCGTTACCGCCAAGATCGACCTGGCACCGATCCAGGACCTGGCCAATGGCGCGCAGCTGGAGTTGCGCCTGCCGCTGACGGTGAACCTGCACGGCAAGCAGCATGAGTACCCCGTCGAACTGCTGGCGACGCGCCTGGATGAACGCCGCTTCCAAGTGGTGACCCTGGAGCCGGTGGTGCTCAACGCGGCGGATTTCGATCTGGCGCCGGGCCTGGAAAAGCTCCGCAACCTGGCCGGGTTGTCGGCCATCAGCCTGTCGGTGCCGGTGAATGCGGTGCTGATCTTCACGGCGCGCTGACATGAGCGGCCCGGTCTTTCCCTGGCGTGAAGGCAATCGCTTCGAGCTGTTGATCGACGGCCCACAGTTCTTCCCACGCATGCTGGTGGAAATCGCCCGTGCCCAGGAGCAGGTCGAGCTGGAGCTGTACCTGGTGGAGGCGGGGGCCTGCGCCGAGGCGATGGTCCAGGCACTGGTGCAGGCCGCCGAGCGGGGCGTTCGCGTACGCTGCCTGTTCGATGACTATGGCAGCCTGGCGTTTACCCTGGCCCTGCGCAAGCGCCTGACCGAGGCTGGGGTGGAGTTGCGTTTCTACAATCGCCTGAGCTGGCGCCGCTGGGTGCGCAACCTTTATCGGGATCACCGCAAGCTGTTGTTGGTGGACCAGCGCCTGGCCGTGGTCGGTGGCACCGGGGTGACCGATGAATTCTGGAACCCCCTCGACGACCGCAGTGAGTGGCACGAAGTGATGGTGGAAATCGTCGGCCCGCTGGTGCTCGACTGGCAGTTGCTGTTCGACCGCCAGTGGCTTGCCAACCGTCATCGGCGGGCCTGGAAGCCAGCCTCCAATTTCGGCTTGCCGCGCCTGCCGCGCATCCCGCCGGTGGGCGAAGGCATGGGCCGGGTGGCGTATGCCGACGCCCGCCAGCATCGCGACATCCTGCAATCGCTGTCCCGGGCATTGAACAGCGGCCAGAAACGCATCTGGATGGCGACGCCATATTTCCTGCCGACCTGGAACGTGCGCCGCTCCTTGCGCAAGGCCGCCGCCCGGGGCATCGACGTGCGCCTGCTGCTGACCGGCCCGCGCACCGATCACCCGTCCGTGCGCTACGCCGGGCACCGTTACTACCCGCGATTGCTCAGGGCCGGCGTGCAGATTTTCGAGTACCAGCCGTGTTTCCTGCACCTGAAGATGGTGTTGGTGGATGATTGGGTCAGCATCGGCTCCTGCAATTTCGATCACTGGAACCTGCGTTTCAATCTGGAAGCCAATCTGGAAGCCCTGGATTCCAGGCTCAGCAGCGCCGTGGCGGCCAGTTTCGAACGGGATTTCGCCCAGAGCCTGCAAGTCAGCCTCGACGCCTGGCAGCGCCGACCGTTGTGGAAGCGATTCAAGCAGCGGGTGTGGGGGTTGGTGGATCGGGTGGTGGTGAATCTGTTGGATCGGCGCGGTTAGCTCAAGCACCCAGATACAACTGTGGGAGCGAGCTTGCTCGCGATAGCAGAGTATCAGCCAATGTCGATGCGGCTGATCTGACGCCATCGCGAGCAAGCTCGCTCCCACAGTGGATTTTCAGCGGTCACAAAAGCGTTTGCCACAGAACCCATTGTGGGAGCGAGCTTGCTCGCGATAGCGGAGTGTCAGTCGATATCGATGCGGCTGACCTGACGCTATCGCGAGCACGCTCGCTCCCACAGGAGGATCAAGTTGTTCTGAAGGTCAGAGCAACTCAAAACTCTGCTGCTTCACGTCCTGGGAATCCAGGCCGATCTGCACGTTGAACTTGCCCGGCTCTGCCCCGTACTTGAGCTGGGCGTTGTAGAACTTCAGGTCGTCTTCGGTGATGGTGAAGTGGATGACTTTCTTCTCGCCAGCCTTGAGCATCACCTTGCGGAAGTTCTTCAGCTCTTTCACCGGGCGAATGATCGAGCCGGTCACGTCCTGGATGTACAACTGCACCACGGTTTCGCCGTCACGCTTGCCGGTGTTTTCCAGGGTTACGCTGGCATCGAGCTTGCCGGTCTTGTTCAGCGTGGTCGATGACAGGGCCATGTCCGACAGGCTGAACTCGGTATAGCTCAGGCCGTAGCCGAACGGATAGAGCGGGCCGGTGGTGTCATCGAAATACTGCGAGGTGTAGTTGCCCGGCTTGCCCGGCGTGAACGGCCGGCCAATGCTCAGGTGGTTGTAGTAGGTCGGAATCTGCCCCACCGAGCGTGGGAAGGTGATCGGCAGCTTGCCCGACGGGTTGTAGTCGCCGAACAGCACGTCCGCGATGGCGTTGCCACCTTCGGTGCCGCTGAACCAGGTTTCCAGGATCGCATCGGCCTGCTGCTTTTCTTCCAGCAACGACAGCGGACGGCCATTCATCAGCACCAGCACCAGGGGCTTGCCGGTGGCCTTCAGGGCCTTGATCAGCTCGCGTTGGCTGGCCGGGATGTTCAGTTCGGTACGGCTCGACGACTCATGGGACATGCCACGGGACTCGCCCACGGCGGCCACCACCACATCGGCGTCCTTGGCGGCTTGCACCGCTTCGTCGATCAAAACCTGGGCCGGGCGCGGGTCGTCCACCACTTCCGGGGCGTCGAAGTTGAGGAAGTTCAGGTAGTCGAGCACCTTCTTGTCGCCGGTGATGTTGGCGCCACGGGCGTAGATCAGCTTCGACTCGGCGCCCAGGGCGCGGGTCATGCCATCGAACAGGGTGACCGATTGCGCAGGGCGCCCGGCCGCGGCCCAACTGCCCATCATGTCGATCGGTGCCTTGGCCAGCGGGCCGACCAGGGCGATCTTCGCGGTCTTCTTCAGGGGCAGGGTCTGGTTGCGGTTTTCCAGCAGGACCAGGCTGCGGCGTGCCACGTCACGGGCATCGGCGCGGTGCAGGCGGCTTTCGGCGTAGGTGTCGACCGGGTCGTCCTCGGCCTTGCCGATGCGCAGGTACGGATCCTTGAACAGGCCCATGTCGTATTTGGCCGCGAGCACTTCGCGCACGGCGTTGTCGATGTCGCTCTGTTCGATCTCGCCGGCCTTGAGCAGCCCTGGCAGTTCCTTGCCGTAGAGCGAGTCGTTCATGCTCATGTCGATGCCGGCCTTGATCGCCAGCTTCGCCGCTTCGCGACCGTCCTTGGCGACGCCGTGCTTGATCAGTTCGAAGATGGCGCCGTGGTCACTGACCGCCAGGCCCTTGAAGCCCCATTCCTTGCGCAGCAGGTCGTTCATCAGCCAGGTGTTGGCGGTGGCCGGCACGCCGTTGATGGAGTTCAGCGCGACCATCACCCCGCCGGCTCCGGCGTCGATGGCGGCGCGGTAGGGCGGCAGGTAGTCCTGGTACATTTTCAGCGGACTCATGTCCACGGTGTTGTAGTCCCGACCGCCTTCCACTGCGCCGTAGAGGGCGAAGTGCTTGACGCTGGCCATGATGCTGTCGGCCGCGTTGGCGCCGTTGCCCTGGAATGCCTTGACCATCACCCCGGCGATGCGCGACACCAGGTAGGTGTCCTCGCCGAAACCTTCGGAGGTCCGGCCCCAACGTGGGTCGCGGGAAATGTCGACCATGGGCGCGAAGGTAATGTCCAGGCTGTCGGCCGCGGCTTCCTGGGCGGCGATGCGCCCGGAGTGGTAGATGGCGTCCATGTCCCAGCTCGAGGCCAGGGCCAGGGGGATCGGGAAAATCGTGCGGTGGCCGTGGATCACGTCATAGGCGAAGAACATCGGGATCTTCAACCGGCTGCGCATGGCCGCGTCCTGCATCGGACGGTTCTCATCGCGGGTGATGGAGTTGAACGTACCGCCAATGTTGCCGGCGGCGATTTCCTTGCGAATCATCTCCCGGGGCATTTCCGGGCCGATGCTGATCAGGCGCAATTGGCCGATCTTCTCTTCGAGGGTCATCTGCTTCATCAGATGGCTGATGAAGGCGTCCTTGTTCTCTATGGGGGCGGGCAGGTTGTCGGCAAATACGGAGTGACTGGCCAGACTGACAAACAGGCCCAGCAAACACAGCTTCTTCATGAATAGTTTTCTCGCAAGCCTAAAGGGCGGTGATCAGGACACGCCGGTCAGCCAAAATGTGAGGAGCGGCTATTGTTGTTCGGTCAAATACAGCACACTTTCGAGCCCAGGGGGCTGAACTTAGTTTCGCACCGCGCATCTTTTAGCCCATCGACCCGTTTCAATCCAGTGCGGCGGCAGATTATGCCCCAGACGCCAGTGAGATAGGTGGCCGGGTTTTTCCAATGTCATGCCAGGGAGCGCTTCATCCAATGAATCCACGAGTGAATCACCTTCGCAGCCTGCCGATGCTGGCCTTGATGCTGCTTACCACGCTGCTGGCCGGTTGCGGCATCAATAACATCCCGACCCTGGACGAACAGGCCAAGGCCGCCTGGGGCCAGGTGCAGAACCAGTACCAGCGCCGTGCGGACCTGATTCCCAACCTGGTGGAAACCGTCAAGGGCTACGCCCAGCACGAGCAGGAAACCCTGACCGCGGTGATCGAGGCGCGGGCCAAGGCCACGTCGATCCAGGTGGACGCCAGTACCTTGGACAACCCGGAAAAGCTCAAGCAGTTCCAACAGGCCCAGGACCAGTTGACCGGCGCGTTGAGCCGGCTGATGGTGGTGTCCGAGCGTTATCCGGACCTCAAGGCCAACCAGAATTTCCTGGCGCTGCAATCGCAGCTCGAAGGCACCGAGAACCGCATCGCCGTGGCACGCCGCGACTTCATCCTGGCGGTGCAGAAGTACAACACCGAGATCCGCACGTTCCCGGGCCGCCTGTGGCACAGCGTGATGTACAGCGACCTGCCGCTGCGCGAGACTTTCGAGGCCACCAGCTCCAATGCCGAAAAAGCCCCTGAAGTGAAGTTTTGATCAATTCGGCAGTTTGAAGCGTTGTGGGAGCGAGCTTGCTCGCGATGGCGGCGGCACATTCAGCATTGCTGCAAGCTGACCCACCGCTATCGCGAGCAAGCTCGCTCCCACACAAGGAGTTGCGATGCGAGTGTTGAAATTTGGCCTGGTGCTGTTGCTCTGGGTGTTTGCAGTCACGGCACAGGCCGAATTGAAGTTTCCAGCGCTGACCGGGCGTGTGGTGGACACCGCCCAGATGCTCGACCCTTCGGTGCGCGCGCAACTGGAGACGCAGCTCAAGGCCCATGAACAGGCGACCGGCGAACAGGTGGTGGTCGTGACCCTGGCGGACCTGCAGGGCAGCAGCATCGAAGATTTCGGCTATCAGCTGGGGCGCCACTGGGGCATAGGGCAGAAGGATAAAAACAACGGCGCGCTGCTGATCGTGGCCCGGGATGACCGTAAACTGCGCATCGAAGTGGGCTACGGCCTGGAGGATCGCCTGACCGACGCCCAGAGTTCGGTGATCATCAACCAGGTGATCACGCCGGCCTTCAAGACCGGCAACTTCAACAAAGGCATCAGCGACGGCGTCGCGGCGATGCTGGTGGTGCTGGGCGGCAGCCCGCTGGACGAGCCGGCGCCGGCATACAGTACGGATGAACAGCAGGAGCAGGGCGATTTTGTCGAGCGCCATGCCGGGTTGTTCATCTTCCTGGTGATCCTGTTTATTTTGACGATATCGGTCTGCCAGATGCTCGGTATCCTGCCGGCCGGGCGCGGTGGCTCCAGCGGTTCGGGCAGCTCCGGTGGGGGCGGCTTCAGCGGTGGAGGCGGCGGTGGCGGCTTCAGCGGTGGCGGTGGCAGTTTCGGGGGCGGCGGTTCGTCGGGCGGCTGGTGACAATAATAATGAGCAGGCACTTTTAACCATGGCATTACTGACTGAACACGAACAACGCAAGGTCGCCGAGGCCATCGCTCGGGTCGAGCAGCATACCGACGCCGAACTGGTCACGGTGCTGGCCGCCCGCGCCGACGACTACGCTTACATCCCGCTGCTATGGGCGAGCCTGCTGGCGCTGGTGGTGCCCGGCGCGGTCCATTACCTCACCGGTTGGTTGGCCCTGCACAGCCTGTTGCTGGTGCAGTGGGTCAGTTTCATCGTGTTGTGCCTGGTGTTTCGCATCCCAAGGATCACCACTCACCTGATCCCCCGTTCCGTGCGTCACTGGCGGGCCTCCAACCTGGCACGCCGGCAATTTCTCGAGCAAAACCTGCACCACACCGTGGGCAGCACGGGCGTGCTGATCTTTGTCTGCGAGGCCGAGCGGTATGTGGAAATCCTCGTCGATGAAGGCATTTCCAGACACCTGGACAACACATGCTGGGACGCCATCGTCGCAACGTTCACCCAGCAGGTGCGCCAGGGGCAGACCTTGCAGGGGTTCGTGACGTGTATCCAAGCCTGCGGCGAATTGCTCAAGGAACATGTGCCGGTGACTCATGAGCGCAATGAGCTGCCGAATCGGTTGGTGGTGCTGGGCTGAAAGTTTCCTGTCGGCACAAGCCTGTGGGAGCAAAGCTTGCTCGCGATGAACGATGACTCGGTTTTGCCTGCCGAATCGCGGCGTATTCATCGCGGGCAAGCCTTGCTCCCACAGAGGCTACTGCTCGCCACACCAACTTTTCCGTGCCCTCGCTGCCCATCCCCCTAAAATACCGGCATTCCCGATCCGCCCGCCCCGAGGCCGCTTGTCCATGTCCGCCACCGCAACTCCAGCCCGTCCCGCGCCGGATCACCACGCCCAGTTCATCGAACTGCTGCACACCAGCCTTGAACAAAACGCTTTCATCAAACTGGTGCTGGCCAAGTACGTCGGGGATGAGGTGGACCTCCAGCGGCTGATCATCAAGCAGCTGACGGTCAAGGACCAGCCGTGCCTGTCCTTCGTCTACCGCTACAAGACTCGCGACATCACCAAGAATCTCCCCCTGGCCGAAGGCGTGGACACTATCGCCGCGCTGTTGCCAGCGTCGTTCAAGAACGCGCATTTGCTGGCGGTCACTGACGAGGCGCAGTTGGAGTACAGCAAAAAGGGCAAAAGCTCGCTGTTCAAGAGCAAGCCCCAGCAACTGCGAGAAGTGCCGTCTGCCGAGCACAACCGCGAGAAGAACCGCTTCCTCGACCTGAACCGGCCGTTTTTGGCCGACCTGGGCGTGACCAACCACAAGCACGAGCTGATTCCGGCGATGTCGCGCAAGTGGAAGCAGATCAACAAGTTCATCGAGGTCTTCAGCCACGCGCTGACATCTTCGCCACTGGCCCTGGACCAACCGGTGCGGGTCTCGGATTTCGGTTCGGGCAAGGGCTACCTGACCTTCGCCATCCACGATTACCTGCGCAACACCTTGCAGGCCGAAGGCGTGGTGACCGGTGTCGAGCTGCGTGAAGACATGGT
Source organism: Pseudomonas sp. Van50 (assembly GCF_055390755.1). Taxonomy (NCBI): domain Bacteria; kingdom Pseudomonadati; phylum Pseudomonadota; class Gammaproteobacteria; order Pseudomonadales; family Pseudomonadaceae; genus Pseudomonas; species Pseudomonas sp. Van50. The sequence continues at coordinate 1,653,694 of NZ_AP024343.1, forward strand.
CAAGCTGTGCAACGAAGCCGCCGCGCGGCTGGAGCACCCGGGCCTGAGTTTCCAGCACGGTGACGTGCGCAGCGTGGCGCCGAGCGCGGTGGATGTGATGATTGCCTTGCATGCCTGCGACATCGCCACCGACTACGCGATCCACATGGGCATTCGCTCGGGTGCCTCGATCATCATGTGCTCGCCGTGCTGCCACAAGCAGATCCGCCTGCAGATCCAGAGCCCGGCCTTGCTCAAGCCGATGCTGCAATACGGTCTGCACCTGGGCCAGCAGGCGGAAATGGTCACCGACAGTTTACGGGCGCTGTTCCTGGAAGCCTGCGGCTACGAGACCAAGGTCTTCGAGTTCATCTCCCTGGACCACACCAACAAGAACAAGATGATCCTGGCCGTCAAACGCGCCGAACCTGTGGATCCCACCGAGCTGCTGGCAAAGATCGAAGCACTCAAGGCCTTCTACCACATCACCGAGCATTGCCTGGAAACGCTGCTGCGGGCGGATGGTTATCTCGAGCACTGAGGCCCCAGTGGGAGCGAGCTTGCTCGCGATGGAACGATGACGCGGTGTGCCTGAAGACCCCATCGCCTGAATCGCGAGCAAGCTCGCTCCCACAGACTGTCCTGCCACTTCATTTTTGTGCAGTCCGTCAGGTAATGACGGGTTATCGCTCATCCGCCGACTTACCGGACTACCTTTAATGCGTTCACCCCTCACGCATTTCCAAAGGAGCCCAACCAATGGCCGCCAAGAAAATCCTGATGCTGGTCGGCGATTACGTCGAAGATTATGAAGTCATGGTGCCATTCCAGGCCTTGCAGATGATTGGTCACACCGTACACGCCGTGTGCCCGGGCAAAAAGGCCGGGCAGACGGTGCGCACGGCGATCCACGATTTCGAAGGCGACCAGACCTACAGCGAAAAGCCGGGGCACTTGTTTGCCCTCAATCATGATTTTGCCAGTGTCCAGACCGTTGACTATGACGCCCTGCTGGTGCCGGGCGGGCGCGCGCCGGAATACCTGCGCCTGGACGAAGCGGTCCTGCAACTGGTGCGCGATTTCGACCTGGCGGGCAAGCCGATTGCCGCGGTGTGCCACGGTGCACAATTGCTGGCCGCGGCGGGCATCCTGGAGGGGCGCGAATGCAGCGCCTACCCGGCGTGTGCCCCGGAAGTACGCCTGGCGGGCGGGACCTACATCGACATTCCCGTGACCCAAGGCCATGTTCAAGGCAACTTGGCGACTGCACCGGCCTGGCCTGCGCACCCAAGCTGGCTGGCGGGGTTCCTGACCCTGCTGGGCACGGCTATCACTTTGTAGTAACGCACTGGCAAGGCAAGCGCAGCGGGTCTTTACTCTCGGGACATGCCCTCATTGCCTGGAGAACAATCATGTCCGGATGGTACGAAATCAGCAAAAGCAGCAGTGGCCAGTTTCGGTTTGTACTCAAGGCGGCCAACGCCGAGATCATCTTGACCAGCGAGCTGTACACCACCCGCAGCGGCGTCGACGGCGGCATTGCTGCGGTGCAGAAAAACAGCCCGTTGGCCGAGCGCTATGAACTCAAGAACACCAAGGACGGCCATCCGTACTTCAACCTCAAGGCCGGTAACCATGAAGTGATTGGCAGCAGTGAGGCGTATTCATCGGACGCCGCCCGGGACAAAGGCATCGCCAGCGTCAAGGCTAACGGACCGACGACGGTCATCAAGGACAAGACCGTGGCTGCGCTCTGACGGGACAGCAATAAGGGCGCCTGGCCTGTGGAGGGGAATCATGTGTGGGAGCAACGCTTGCTCGCGATCCAGGCGCTGCGGTTGTGCAGGCTAAGCGAGCCATTGTTCATCACGAGCAAGCTTTGCTCCCACAAATAGATCCCCTCGCTACACGTTTTTTACCCTGCCTTTAAACCTCCACCGGCACCGACAGCTTCGGATCGCCCAGTGGATGGCTCTTGGCATCGAAGAAGCGCAATTGCACCTCCAGCCCCTGGAACACCTTGGCGTAATGCCGTTTCTGGTGCTGGATGAACGCCTGGCTGCGCGGGTAGATCGAAATCGCCACGGTTTTCGGTGCGGCCAGGCGCAGGGCATGGACAATGTGCCGGTCCTGCTCGCCCAGGGCATGGCCGAACAGGCACAGGTTGTCGCCATGGCGCAGCAACTGGTCGTAGCAGAACGACAGGTAATCGCTGCTGCGGATGGTCTTGAGCTTGTCCGCGCTGGGGCCTTCATTGACGAACAGTGGCACGTCGTCGAGGGTCTTGATCGTGTTGTTGATGGCGAAACTGCCCAGCAAGGTGCCTTCGGTGGACGTGAGCTTGCGCGCCGTGCCGTCCTGGTTGCGCACCAGGTGCAGGCCACCGTGCAGGTACAGCAAGCGCGGTTTGTCCGTGGTCACCTGGCTCAGGTCGAAACTGTGATCATCGCCGCAGAACAGGTCGCTGATGGTCTTGGCCCCATGCTGGATCGCCCAGTAGTTGAGCAGGTCGTAGTTGGTGGTGAACACCGTGCGGTAGCGGCTCAGCTCCTGGTTGAGCGTTGCCAGGGTCGACGGTTGCACCAGCCGCCACGGGATGTGCACCGCGTGCACGGTGTTGATCAGCGCTTCCTTGATCGCGTAATAGCGGTTACGCGGGGCGGCGGAACTGACGGCCAGGGCCTTGTTGACCCGACTGGTGGTTTTCAGCGCCCCGAGCACCTGTTCGAAACTGCGCGTCTGCATCGCGTCGAACACGCTCAGTTCCGACGGGCTCAAGGGTTTCTCCTCGACGGTGCGGGCGTTTTCGAACAGCGAGTCATAGCCGAAATCGTCCCACACCGCGCGGCTGGCCCCATTGCCCACCAGCAGGCCGCTGAAGGCGGTATCGGCGCGCACGGCCTCCCAGTCTTCGAGCCGGGTGTCGTATTCCTGGAAATCGGTCATCGCAAGGATCATCTCAAAACGTGGCAAAGGCAGGCCGCGACTTTATCACGCCCCAGTCTTGAGCCAGATCAAGATACGTCGTGACTACTGGGTCATTCTGTAGGTCCCGCCGATCCGGCCTCTACCAGGAGTGTGACCCCATGAGCAGTACTTTTTTCATTCCCGCCGTGAACATCATGGGGCTGGGTTGCCTGGATGAAGCGATGACCGCCATCCGCAACTACGGCTTTCGCAAGGCGCTGATCGTCACCGACGTGGGGCTGGCCAAGGCCGGTGTCGCCAGCAAGGTGGCCGAACTGCTGGCGCTGCAGGACATCGATTCGGTGATTTTCGACGGTGCCAAGCCCAACCCGAGCATTGCCAATGTCGAGCTCGGCCTGGGTTTGTTGATGGAGAACCGGTGCGATTTCGTGGTGTCCCTGGGCGGCGGTTCCCCCCACGATTGCGCCAAGGGCATCGCGTTGTGTGCCACCAACGGCGGGCAGATCAGTGACTATGAAGGCGTCGACCGTTCGAGCAAGCCGCAATTGCCGCTGATCGCCATCAACACCACGGCCGGCACCGCCAGCGAAATGACCCGCTTTTGCATCATCACTGACGAGACACGCCACGTGAAAATGGCCATTGTCGATCGCAACGTGACCCCGCTGATGTCGGTGAACGACCCGGCGCTGATGGTGGCGATGCCCAAGGGCCTGACGGCTGCCACCGGCATGGATGCGCTGACCCACGCGATCGAGGCTTATGTGTCCACCGCAGCCAATCCGATTACCGATGCCTGCGCCCTGAAGGCCATGACCCTGATCAGCGACAACCTGCGCCTGGCCGTGCGCGACGGCAACGATCTGGTGGCGCGGGAAAACATGGCCTACGCGCAGTTTCTCGCGGGGATGGCGTTCAACAATGCGTCGTTGGGGTTCGTGCACGCCATGGCCCATCAACTGGGTGGTTTTTACGACTTGCCTCATGGCGTGTGCAACGCGGTGTTGTTGCCCCATGTACAGAGCTTCAACGCCTCGGTGTGCGCCGCTCGCCTGAGCGACGTGGCCCATGCCATGGGCGCCGATACACGTGGCTTCAGCCCGGAAGAGGGGGCCCGGGAAGCTATTGCGACGATCCGCAGCCTGGCCCATGACGTGGACATTCCGGCCGGTTTGCGTGACTTGGGCGTGCGCCTCAACGACGTGCCGTTGCTGGCCGCCAACGCCTTGAAAGACGCGTGCGGCCTGACCAACCCACGGGCGGCGGACCAGCGGCAGATCGAAGAGATTTTCCGCAGCGCGTTCTAAGCGACCCGGGGCGGTACGAACCTCACACAGAGCATCGCCGCCGCCCCCAGCAGCGCGCACAACGCCGCCAATGGCCAGGCCTGTTGGCTCAACAACAGGCTGGCCATGGCGCCGATCACCGAAGCCATCAGTTGATGCAGGAATCCGCTCAACGCCATGGCATAAGCGCCGGCCACCGGTGAGCCTTCGTTGGCCAGGGACAGGCTGATGGGGTAGATCAACGATTGACCAAACACCGCGAAGCAATACGGCAGCCAGAAGAGCAGCGCGATGCTGCTCAGGGTGAGGCTGCCTGCCAGCATGGTCATGCTGCCGCCCAGCACCAGTACGATGCCCCAGCCCATCATTCGCCGTTGACCGGTGCGCAGCACAAACGCGTTCACCGCCAGCGCCCCGAACAGGTACGCCGCACTGATCGGCCAGCCCAGCAGGCCGTATTCGATGGCCGACCAGTGGAAGCTTTCCTGCAGGATCAGCGGCGCGGCGGTATTGAAGGCGACGATTACGCCGTACCCCAGCCCACCGGCCAAGGCCGGCAGCAGGAACGCGCGTTGCCGGACTATCTGCCCATAGATCCCCCACGCCGATTGCCCATTGCTGGCGTGCACCAACATCGGGAACCTGGCCCGGGACACCGCCGCTGCCATGGCCAGGCTGATGGCACCCAAACCCTGGAAAATCGCCTCCCAGCCGAAAGCGGCCTGGATCAGCGAGCCCAGGTACTGGCCGATACCGAGGGCAATCACAAAGGCGATCGATATCCAGGACAGGGCCTTGGCCAGCAGGTCGCCGCTGAAACTGTCGCGAATCAAGACCCGCGCCATCACCGAAATACCGCTGGCACCAATGCCCTGAATCAACCTGAGCGCCAGGAACGCCTCCACGCTTGTGCCCAGCGGCAGGGCCAGGTTGCCCAGGCCATACAACCCCAGTGCCGCCAGCAAGACCGGTTTGCGCCCCAAGCGCTGGCTCAGGCTGCCCCACAGCAACATGGGCAGCGCCATGCCGATCAGGTACACCGACAGGCCCCAGGAAACCTGGGACGCATCGGCACCCAGGTCCCGGGCGATAGCGGGCAGGGCCGGCAAGTAGATGCTCATGCCCAGTTGTGCCAGGAAAACGGTGGTGCAGGTAAGGATCAGGGTTGTACGGTTCTTCATCGAGCGTCCTGTCTCAAGGGCGGAGGTCACGCCCGTGGGTCAGCAGCAGTTCGGTGATCGTTTCACAAAACGAGCGAATCACGTCCGGCTCCATGTCGGCGCGCAGGGTAATGCGGATGGCAGCCTTGCCTTGCGGCACCACGGGAAAAAATACCGCCGAGGTGAAATACCCCCGTTCGGCCAGTTCGACCGCCAGGCTGTTGGCCAGGGCCGCTTCACCGCAAGGCACCATACGGATCGCCATGGGGGTGCCGCGCTGTCCGGTCCGCACGAGGCTGTCGAAGAGGCGGATATTAGCCTGCAAACGCTCCTGCAAGGCACTGAATTCGCGGCTGCGGTGCAGGCGGATCGACGCCATGCCGGCACCGATGGCCGCCGCGTTCAGGCTCTGGGACCAATTGCTCGGCCCACCGTAGCGCTGCACCAGCGCCTTGTACCGTTCACAGCCAAACATGACCAGCCCGCCGCTGGCACCGAATGACTTGGCCAGCGAGGCGACGATCAGGGTGCGCTCGTCCACTGCCGGGATGCGCGAACGGACCAGGCCGGCGCCGGATTCCCCGACGGCAGACAGGGCGTGGGAGTCGTCCAGGTAAAGAAACAAGCCATAGCGCTGCTTGAGATACATCAGGCTGTCCAGGTCCGCCATCCCGCCCATGCTGTAGGCGCCGTCGGCCACATACGCCACATCGCGCTGGCGTTTGCACACGTCTTCGATGAAATCCATGTCGTTGTGCGGGCAGGTGATGACCTGGGTTTCATCGGCGCAGGCAGCCTTGCTGTGGTTCATCGAATAATGGGCCTGTTTGTCGAACACCATGACGGGCGCGCGATGGTCGGTGAATGCGCCGCTGGCCAGCAACGGCAGGATCCCGGCGCTTGCCGCACTGCAAGACAGGGCACTGAGGCAACTGGCGCCGAACAGCTCCGACAGTTGGCTTTCGTACTGGTCCAGGATCGCCAGCTTGCAGCGATTCCTTGAGTTGGCGACCCGCAGGGTCCCGGTTTCCCACAGGGCGGTCATGGCCCCGTCCAGCAGCGCGGGGTGATAGTCCAGGCCCAGGTAGGACGTGGTACAGAAGTGATGAAAGGTCCGACCGTATTGGTCGACCAGCACGTTGGGTGTCTTGACCTCGACATTCAGCCCTGAGATTTTTCCGGCCTCGGTGCCCTGCCAATCCTGGTCAGCGAGGGAAATGAGCTTGCGGTAGTTGGTGAAGTAATGAGGTGGTTGAGCAGTCTGGTCCATGGCGCGATTACATTCCTTGGTTGATGGTGCTGTCCGTGGGTGTTGCGAGAGTGGTGTGTTTCCAGACTTTACAGATTGTTGTGCAGGGCTTTGAATCGGCTGTTTCCGGCATGTTTGAGTGTCACTGGGGATTTCCACGTAGGACTTTGCCTAGGACCCTGGCCGGGGAATCCATCGGCACTGTCGGAGCTTGGGAACACCACGGATTTGCCCCAGGCCCGCTGGGTTATCACGCTTTTCTGAAGGTTGCTTGCTGATGCTCTCAGGCCTCGATCATCTGACCCTTGCGGTCACCGATCTGGATCGCAGTGTGGTTTTTATGGCGACCTGGCGTCGCGGCTGAAGACCTGTCGACAGGCACCGTATGCCGGCATGGTGTTTTTTACGGAGCCGTGATGGGCTGGGTCGAGTCGAGTGGCAGCGCCTGCCAGGCGTTTCATCCCCTTAAGTGTGATCGCCTGCGCTATCCTCATCGGTATTGGGCGCGTCGGTCTCGCTCGCTGTACGGCGTCACGAACTGACCATTGCCCGCTTCGCTCACCGTTGCATTATCCGGATGACCTCCAGCCCCATGGACACTTCAAGTTCCGCGCCGCTGGCCAGCTACATCGACCTTCTGCTGGACGCCGTGTGTGCCGTCGACGGTCAAGGGCGTTTCGTGTTTGTCAGTGCCGCCTGCGAGCGCATTTTCGGCTACACCCCGCAGGAGCTGATCGGCCAGCCGATGATCGATCTGGTGCACCCTGCCGATCGCCAGCGGACCCTCGAGGCGGCGCGGGAGATCATGGAGGGCGAGCCCAAGCTCAATTTCGAGAATCGCTACCTGCGCAAGGACGGGCGGGTGGTACACATCCTGTGGTCGGCGCGCTGGTCGCCGGTGGACCAACTGCGCATCGCCGTGGCCCGGGACATCACTGAACGCAAGCAGGCCGAGTCCCGCCAGGCGGCGTTGTATGCGATTTCCGAGGCGGCCCATGCCGCGGCTGACTTGCTGGCGCTGTTCAAGCGCGTCCACCTGATTATCGGTGAGTGGCTGCCGGCGCTGAATTTCTCGGTGGCGCTGTATGACGAACAATGTTCGCAGCTGAACTTCCCCTATCACGTCGATGATCGGGAAGGTCAGCCTGAGTTGCCGGGCACGGTCACCGGGCGTTTGTGCGCCGAGGTGATTCGCAGCGGCCAGCCGATCCTGCTGACGCCCGGTGGCAACTCGTTGCCAGCGGGGTTCGACGACCTGGTGGCGCAGCCGGACGCACCGTGTTGGCTGGGCGTGCCGCTGAATTCGCAGAACGGCACGATTGGCGCATTGATCGTCAAGAGTGCGCCGGACAACGAGCGCTACACCGAACAGGACAAGGAACTGCTGCAATACGTCTGCGCACAGATCACCATTGCCATCGAGCGCAAGCAGTTGCACGCCCGGTTGCAGCACATGGCTCAGTACGATCAGTTGACCCAGGTGCCCAACCGCGAATTGCTCCGTGAACGTTTCAAGTGCGCACTGGCGACCGCCCGCGCTGCATCCGGGCGCATGGCTTTGCTGTATATCGACCTGGACCGTTTCAAACAGGTCAACGACACCTATGGCCACGGAGTGGGCGACATGCTGTTACAGGCGGTGGCCAATCGTATCAAGGGCTGTATCCGCGACACCGACACCGTGGCGCGCATCGGCGGAGACGAGTTCGTGGTCCTGCTGCACAGCATCCAGGCCTTGGAGGATGCCCACAGCGTGCAGGAAAAAATCCACCATGCACTGGCCCAGCCGCTGCGCCTGGACGGGCACTGCCTGAGCATCGAGCCGAGCATCGGCGTGGCCTGTTTCCCCGACCATGGCACTGAAGATATCGCGCTGTTCCGCCACGCCGACGAGGCGATGTACGCCGCCAAACGCCACAATCACCGGGCGTTTGGTATTTGATCGTGCGTCACCGTTCGTCGTGGCGCCAGCACCTTTCTCAAACCTTCAGCGCGTATCCCATTCGAATACAAGACGGGGCCTGCGTGCCCGGCATTAACGAATAAGGAGGGCTGAACCATGCCTGGTTCAAGCAATGTTTATCCGACAAACATTGCTCATGATCGAACGAAGGTGTCTGAAGCAGGTCGCAAAGGTGGGAGAACCACCATCACGACCGTCGATAGAATCCCGTCGAAAGCCGGGTCGGACGTCTCGCTGAATATTCATGGCTGGTTCTGATTCAACGGTGGATAACCCACCAGAACTTTTATTAGAGGAGGGCGCGACCATGAGCCGTATGGCCAGCTTTTTTCGCACCACCAGTCTCGTCGTGCTGATGGGCCTGGGTGCCAACAGTGCCTGGGCCCAATCGCCTGCCGAATTCATCGACGATGCTTCTGCCAAGGGCATGGCCGACATCGAGACAAGTCGCATGGCCCACGCAAAAGCCGAATCCAGGGAGGTCAAGGACTACACCATTATGGTGATCAACGACCGCACCACCGCCAATCAACATCTGGCGAAGATCGCCAAGAAGCTCGACTTGCCTGTCGCCCCCCGGGAGGAAGTGGCCGACAAGGCCAAGGCGTTGATGCCACAGGTCACGGAAGGCGAGTCGTTCGAAGCCGCGTATGCCGCCAGCCAGGTCAAGGCTACCGAGGAGGCCATCGCGCAAATCCAGCAGCAGGCCCAGACCACCGAAGTACCAGAGATCAAGGCCTTCGCCGACGAAACCCTGCCCAAGTTGCAGACCCATCTCGAAATGGCCAGGGCGCTGCAGGCCAGCCGTTGATCTGCCGGATCTGCTTTTACATTCAGGACCGGGGCGCCAGCGTCCCGGTTGATTTTGCCCGCCGAAAAAAGGTCTGACAGCACGCGTGCACAGGCATCAGCACTGGTTCAGGTCGATCTTGTTTTTTTGTTCCAAGCCGTCAAGGCTCTTGGCCTCGTCTTTGCCCATGTCCTGGTAGTGCTTTCTCAGCGCTTCCAGTTGCTTGAGGTCCAGCGACTCGAGGCCGAGCATTGCGTTCTGCGCATCCTTGGTCGCCCGCAATAATTCGTCGACCTTGAGATGCAGGATGTCCGTATCGCGGTTCTGCGTATTCTGGATCAGGAACACCATGAGGAAGGTGATGATGGTGGTCGAGGTGTTGATGATCAATTGCCAGGTGTCGTTGAAACCGAAGAAAGGTCCGCTGGCTGCCCACAGTGCCAACAACACGATGGCCCCCAGGAATGTCTTGGGGCTCCCCGCCCAGAGGGCCAGTTTTTGAGCGATTTTTGCGAACGCCATTGCCGTGTTTCCTTATTGGATGCACCTGTCTGGTGTGACAGCAACGAGGCGGTGAAAATTCTACTTACATTTCAGTCGCCAGCATCCGTCGACGTTCATCGTCCGGCACGATGACCGTCGCAACCATTGCCGCTCTCGCAGGTCACTGCTCAAAGCCCTCGGCATCGGAGTACAACATGAATCTCGCCCGCACTTTTTGCCTTGCCTGCTGCTTGTTCGCCCTGCAAGGCTGTTTCGACAACTCGGATAACGAGACCAAGGACAACACCGACGGCACCAAGTCTTCGGTGCAGATGCAAGAGTCGGGGGCTGAGAAAAAATAGCCCTCTGGCTGAGTCCTGTGGGAGCGAGCTTGCTCGCGATGGCGTCAGATCAGCAGCATCCATGTTGGCTGACAGGGCGCTATCGCGAGCAAGCTCGCTCCCACATACATTCACCGCCCTTAGGACGTCAGCAGCACGCTATCCCTAGGTACCGGACACTCTTGTGTAACGAGATATTGTCGTGCTATCACTCAACGCAAGGACGCTCAGTGCCCAGTTAACTTCCCAATAGGGAGAAGGACCTTGGATGGAGCTCAGCATGGAAGGGCTGCGCCAGCACGCAATTAATCGTAAAAAAATCAACAGATCCCGTTTTTTCAGATCGGGCGGTTGTGCCGTGCCTGAAATTTAATAAATGACACCTTAATCGCCTATTTTTCCAGACGAAATCTCCGCTCAAGCTTCACTGGCCGCAGCCGAAAAGCACCGCAGAGATTCTTGCTTCAGTTTTGTCAACAAACACCGATTTTACGAGACCTCCTCTACCATCCTTAAGCAGGGAAGAAAAAATGGCCGTTATCAATGGAACAGCTGGCGCAGATGCACTAATTGGCACCGCAGGGGATGATGAAATCAACGCTCTGGGCGGCAACGACGTCATCAAGGGTACTGCTGGCGCAGACAAAATTGATGGCGGTGCCGGTTTAGATACTGTTGATTATTCGGCATCGACTGAAGGTATCAGTATAGATTTGCGCCAGGGAACTGGACTTGTTGGACGGGGTGGCGACGCAGAGGGGGATACGCTCATTGGTATCGAAACCGTCATAGGCTCTGCCTTCAACGACGTGCTCTCCTCTGGCCCGTACACCGTAATCCCAACGGTACGGCTGGAAGGGGGGGCAGGCGACGACATCTACAACATCAATCTGGGGCTGACCCCCTACATCATCGAACAGGCCGGTGGCGGCAACGATGAAGTCCGCGTGTCGGTGATCAATGCCAGCGGCACGGTCCTGGCGGCAAACGTCGAGCGCCTGACCTATGTCGGCACTGGCGCATTTACCGGTTACGGCAACGACAGCGACAACATCATTACCGGCGGTTCGGGCAACGACATACTGCACGGCGGCGGGGGAGCGGATCAGCTCATCGGCGGAGTTGGCTACGACGTAGCGGGGTATATCGATAGCAAAGAAGCTGTGACCATCAACCTCAAGACGGGCGTGCATTCCGGGATCGCGACAGGTGATACCTACACCGGTATCGAGGCGATCAGAGGATCGAATTTCAACGACACCTTCGTTGGCGATGGTAGCGGTATGGATTTCGACGGCGGTGCCGGGATCGACACGGTTGACTACTCGGGCTCGACTGCCGGGGTAAACGTCGATATCCGTACCGGGACAGGAACCGCAGGAACGGGCGGAGATGCAGAAGGCACCATTTTAGCGAATGTCGAAACCGTCATAGGCTCTGCCTTCAACGACGTGCTCTCCTCTGGCCCGTACACCGTAATCCCAACGGTACGGCTGGAAGGGGGGGCAGGCGACGACATCTACAACATCAATCTGGGGCTGACCCCCTACATCATCGAACAGGCCGGTGGCGGCAACGATGAAGTCCGCGTGTCGGTGATCAATGCCAGCGGCACGGTCCTGGCGGCAAACGTCGAGCGCCTGACCTACGTCGGCACTGGCGCATTCACCGGTTACGGCAACGACAGCGACAACATCATTACCGGCGGTTCGGGCAACGACATACTGTACGGTGGCGGGGGAGCGGATCAGTTCATCGGCGGAGTTGGCTACGACGTAGCGGGGTATATCGATAGCAAAGAAGCTGTGACCATCAACCTCAAGACGGGCGTGCATTCCGGGATCGCGACAGGTGATACCTACACCGGTATCGAGGCGATCAGAGGATCGAATTTCAACGACACCTTCGTTGGCGATGGTAGCGGTATGGATTTCGACGGCGGTGCCGGGATCGACACGGTTGACTACTCGGGCTCGACTGCCGGGGTAAACGTCGATATCCGTACCGGGACGGGAACCGCAGGAACGGGCGGAGATGCAGAAGGCACCATTTTAGCGAATGTCGAAACCGTCATAGGCTCTGCCTTCAACGACGTACTCTCCGCTGGCCCGTACACCGTAATCCCAACGGTACGGCTGGAAGGGGGGCTGGCGACGACATCTACAACATCAATCTGGGGCTGACCCCCTACATCATCGAACAGGCCGGTGGCGGCAACGATGAAGTCCGCGTGTCGGTGATCAATGCCAACGGCACGGTCCTGGCGGCAAACGTCGAGCGCCTGACCTATGTCGGCACTGGCGCATTTACCGGTTACGGCAACGACAGCGACAACATCATTACCGGCGGTTCGGGCAACGACATACTGCACGGCGGCGGGGGAGCGGATCAGCTCATCGGCGGAGTTGGCTACGACGTAGCGGGGTATATCGATAGCAAAGAAGCTGTGACCATCAACCTCAAGACGGGCGTGCATTCCGGGATCGCGGTAGGCGATACCTACACCGGTATCGAGGCGATCAGAGGATCGAATTTCAACGACACCTTCGTTGGCGATGGTAGCGGTATGGATTTCGACGGCGGTGCCGGGATCGACACGGTTGACTACTCGGGCTCGACTGCCGGGGTAAACGTCGATATCCGTACCGGGACGGGAACCGCAGGAACGGGCGGAGATGCAGAAGGCACCATTTTAGCGAATGTCGAAACCGTCATAGGCTCTGCCTTCAACGACGTGCTCTCCTCTGGCCCGTACACCGTAATCCCAACGGTACGGCTGGAAGGGGGGGCAGGCGACGACATCTACAACATCAATCTGGGGCTGACCCCCTACATCATCGAACAGGCCGGTGGCGGCAACGATGAAGTCCGCGTGTCGGTGATCAATGCCAGCGGCACGGTCCTGGCGGCAAACGTCGAGCGCCTGACCTACGTCGGCACTGGCGCATTCACCGGTTACGGCAACGACAGCGACAACATCATTACCGGCGGTTCGGGCAACGACATACTGTACGGTGGCGCGGGAGCGGATCAGTTGATCGGCGGTGTTGGCTATGACATAGCGAGCTATCTCGACAGCCAAGAAGCCATGACCTTCAACCTCAAGACGGGTGTGTATTCCGGGACCGCGGCAGGTGATACCTATACCGGTATCGAAGTGATCAGGGGATCGAATTTTAACGACGTTTTCTATGGCGGTAGTTCCTCCATGATGCAGGATGGCGCGGGTGGCGTGGATCTAGTCACTTATGAACAGTCTGACAGCGCGGTGACGATCGATCTGACCAACGGTACTGACACAGGGGCGGCTGCTGGCCACACCTACGCCAACATTGAGTTTTTTCAAGGCAGCAATTTTAACGATACGCTATCAGGCTCTGGTCTGAAGGAGATCTTCATTGGTGGAGCCGGGGCAGATGTAATCGATGGTCGCGCAGGTTTCGACAGTGCTTTTTACATTACAAGCACAACAGGCGTCTCGATCAACTTGCAGACTCAAACCAATCAAGGTGGCGATGCCGAAGGTGATGTATTGCTTAACATCGAACACGTGTTGGGCAGTCATTTCAACGATGTCCTGGTTGGAAACACGGGTGTTAATTATCTGGAGGGTGGATTGGGCAATGACGTCATCGACGGCGGGGACGGCGATGATTTCCTCTATGGTGGGCTGACCTCGTGGATAGAACCTTTCAAAGTCGATAGCTCGGCGAATGGGCCACAGGCAGACATCTTGTACGGCGGCGGCGGTAACGACACCATCGTCACGACTGCCAGCGATGAGGGGACTCAAGCCTACGGTGAGGCCGGAAATGACACGATTACTGTGATACATGGCATGGCTGATGGTGGAGAAGGCAACGACCTGCTGACCGGTAGAGGCGTGGGCTTTTCACTGTCAGGAGGTCAGGGGGATGACAGACTGATATTGCAGACCGGCGGTTTTGCTAACGGTGGTGAGGGTGACGATATCTACACCGTCGATACTCCAAAGTTAGTGACGATTCAGGACGACGGTATCAGCAGCGGCGACAAATTGGTTTTGTCATACATCAGCAGCTCTGAACTGTTGACTGATCGCATCGGTGATGACCTTTATCTGCACCGATCAAGTTTCACTCCAGGACAGACACCGCAAGAAGGTGTGCGCCTCAAGGATTGGTATGCAGGTTACGACACTATCGAACAGATCCAGACAGCTGATATGCAACTCGTCAGTCTGTCGGGCATCAAGGGGTTTGCCGATGATCTGTTTGCCTAAACAGCTGAGTCGGCATTTCTTGCCGTTTCATACTGGTCACGGTAGGAAAATGCATTCAATGGCAAACACGCTTTCATAACGAGTCTTGAATGTGTCGCTTTTGCCCGGTATTGCTTGAGCCGGGCAAAAGTGTTCAACCCTCCACCCTGGAGAGAAACGTCGCCCGAATTGACTACAGCGGTGAAGACACACGTTTGAAGACAGGCTGCGGCAGGAAACCAGATGACCTTCCTGATCCCAATACCAAAGGCGATGGTCTAATCGTGGGGTAAGACACAAGCGGGCAAGCTCGCTCCCACGAAGGCTTCAGCGCCCTTGCTGCAATACCTTGAGAGCGGCAGAAGCGAGGAACCCTGACCGGCTTTTTTCTTCAGGGTGGTGCAACACATACTCATCAATGCGATTCAGCAGATAGCCTGGCAACGTGATGTTGAGCTTCTGGGCCTTGCCCAGGTACTTGGTGACATCAATGTCCACCAGCGCCCAAGTGCAGCCGGCATACTTGGGATTAGCCGCATGCAGGGTGACGGTGTTGGCTGGCGGAATTGCCGAACCGTCCTCGGCCAGAATCTCGAAGTGCCCCTCAATGGCCTCGCGGGCCATCGCCATGGCGTCGTCCAGATCGTCGCCTGCGGAGAAGCAACCGGGAATATCAGGCACTTCAACACCCCAGGCGTGCTTGTCATCGCCCAAGGAAATCGCAATCGGGTAAAGCATATTCATCGTCCTCCGGGAACGTCGCGCAATGGGCCGTCTGAAGCAGCGCCTGTTGCAAAATACTGATGGCCGTTTTCTTGAGCAGATCCTTCTTCGGATGAGGAACCGTGACCAACCCCGGTTTGGTCGGGTGCTTGAAGTGATGATGACTGCCCCGAACCCGCACCAGATACCAACCGTCTGCAATGATCTGGCTTATCAAGAATCGGCTATTCACAACACCTCCGCGTGGTGTGCTTGGTGGGTACTATACCTACTGAAATTTAATGATCAACACTATAACCACCAGGAGCGACACTGGTGGGTAGGTGAGCTGATTGGACAGAAGTGTAGAAGCCGCGCCCGGCAAGGGGAGCGGCTAGGTGAGTGGGGATATTTCGGGATGTGAGGAAGGGTAAAAAATATGACCGTGGCGAGGGAGCTTGCTCCCGCTGGGCTGCGTAGCAGCCCAAGTTTCAGCCCAGTTCGCTTCGCTCCAGATCCCGTCCGACCAGATTATCCACAGGCACTAGGCCTGCTGCACAAACGTCAGCCGCACCGCAAACCCAATCAAAAGACTCCCAAACAACCACTGCTGTACGCGCTGGGCCGAAGGGGAGCGTTGAAGCCAGCGCCCAAGCGCGACACCCACCAACGCGTAGGCGCTATCAAACAACAAACCCACGCTGACCAACACCACGCCCAGGGTCGCAAACTGCTCCAGCACCGGTCCGCCCTGTGGATCGATGAACTGCGGCAACAACACCGAGCAAAACAGCAATGCCTTCGGGTTGAGCAAATTGGTCAGCAGCCCACGCCGAATCGCCTGATACCAACGCCGCTTTCCGGCCTCGATACCGGCTCCTTCAAAACTCGGCAACAACGTGGTCCTCAGGCATTGAAAACCGATCCATAACAGGTAGGCAGCCCCGGCCAGGCGTACCGCGTCAAAGGTCCAGGGCGCAGTCTTGAATAATGCCGAAAGCCCCAATGCGGCCAGCGCGACATGACATCCCCGGGCGACGCCCAGGCCCACCGCCGTCGCCAGCGCCGCGCCCTTGCCCTGACGGGCACCGGTTTGCAGCAGCAGGATCATGTCCGGCCCAGGCAGCACATACACCACCATCAAGGCCATCAGGAACAACCAGAGCTCTGCCATGCCACACCCCTTCATAGACGATTCGGTCGTGCCAGTCTATGGCCGAAGGGCTGGGCAGGTGGTTGCGAAGTCAGCTTCTAAAGCTCAGGAAATTGGCATAACCTGCTATGCAATCGTGTTATTCCATTGGGAAATGCCAATACATGAAACTGGATGCCTTCGACCGCAAAATCCTCGCCGCTCTGCAGCGCGATGGTCGCCTGAGCAATGTGCAACTGGCCGAAGAAATCGGCTTGTCCCCGTCACCCTGCCTGCGCCGCGTGCGAATGCTCGAAGACGCCGGTGTCATTCGCGGTTACCAAGCCATCCTGGACCGCGACGAAGTGGGCCTCGGGCTGACGATCTTTGTCGGCGTGAAGGTCGAACGACACAACGACGAACAAGCCGAAGCGTTTCGCCAGGCGGTCACGGCATTGCCGGAGGTGATCTCGGCGTTCCTGGTCTCAGGGGAATCGGATTTTCTGTTGCAAGTGGTGGTGCCGGATCTACGAGCCTACGACCGGTTCCTCACCGGGCGGCTGCTGAAGTTGCCGGGGGTGAGTGACATCCGGAGCAATTTTGCGATTCATACGGTGAAGACGCCGGGAGCGTTGCCGTTGGGGCATTTGCCGGGGGCTGAGCAATGAACGACACAAGTAGGCAGCCAAGACACAAAAAGCCCCGTTGCGAAAAACGCCGAGGCTTTTTGTTTTGTCGTTAGGTGGGAATCTTTGCTGCGAGGTACGCATTGTCTAGCTCCCGTGAAGCGCGGTTGCATGACTCACGTGTTCCCAAGCCCGATCGCTGATTTGCAGCGACGTCTGGAGACGTAGCCATCGAAGGACAAGGGCGACAAGGCAAAAACTCGCCGAAAAGTAAGGTAAGCGCACCCCCTACGCAGTTTTCGGATTCTGCCTACAAATCTCCCGGGGCGTACGCAACTCTCTGAGTTTGCCTACAAATTCAGGGGAGCCGCCCGCTATCCACAACTGCGCGGATAGGAAATAGTGCTCCGTAGACGGACTATTCGATTGGCATTGCGATTGACGTCCGACAGATTTTGCCGGCTGCGTAGAAAGCGACGCTTAGGGCGATGGCTTAAACCCTGGAAGGATGATCAATGCTTCAGAACGACCGCGATAATTTAGAGCTCGATAAACTATTGATCGAAACCCGAAAGTTGTTGGCTGAGACTCGCAAGCTTACGGCCGAAGAAACTAAGCTGAAGCACGAAGCCTTCTGGTACCCATACGCAGTAGGGGCTGGGGTAGTGACCGCCATAGTCGCCTTTACGAGTGTTTGGGTTAAAATCTGAGTGCTGGATCGCAACAATGCGTCAATCTCACACGGCTCAGGATTGCTAGATATGTTTCACTGACCCAGCAGGGCCCCGCGACCTCGGAGGAGAAAAAAGACATGTCCACACATCGAAGTCATCAAGCAAGCATTGAGCAATTGCATCAAGAGGTAGAGGCTTTGGCAGAAGAAATGAGGCGCCCGGCCCCGACCACATTTCGCGTTACGTGGTTGCCGTTCAGCATCGGTGCAGCGTTCGCTCTGACCGTATTTGTCGTCGTCGCTTTTGTCGCTAAGCATGTTTGATGCTCTATCAGCTGAAGTACCTTTTTTTGACGATGCTGAGCGGTAGCCGGCTCAAGGCGTATTCGGCTTGCAAGAGGGGGCTTTCTCGATGACATCGAGGGTGTGGAAATGGGGACGTATTTATTTTGGACGTAGACGGGGAGCCATCTATCTACGCTCGGAGATCACCTCACACTTCCCCGAATATCAGCCATAAAAAACCGGCCACCATGGGCCGGTTTTTTAATCCCCCGTCAAAAAACATACGACGCGGGACCAGAATTCGATTGGAGCGGGTGAAGGGAATCGAACCCTCGTTATCAGCTTGGGAAGCTGGAGTAATGCCATTATACGACACCCGCTCAGAGCGGCTGACTTTGTACCAGATGTGGCCACGGATTTGAAGTTTTTCTTTACGTGCGGCGAGGTCACTCGTCTACGCAAGGCTCAAACCAGAGCGGTCGTTGGCGGGCAAGCCCCTGTGCTGATGGGGGAAGGGGCTTGCTCGCCAGGACTCGGTTTCAGATAGCCAGTGCATGGTAGCCCTGCACGTAGCTATAGCGCGGTCGGCTTTCGTGGTGTTCCGGTGTGAGGAAACCCAGCAAGGCGTTGCGGCTGTCGCGGCAGGCGGCTTTGTGTTCCATGTCCAGGAAGTGCCCGGTGGCTTGCAGCGTGCTGAAGGTGCTGTGCTCGACGTGGTTGGCGAACAGCCTGGCGTCGACGGCCGAGGTGTATTCGTCCCATTCGCCGTTCAGGAACAGTACCGGCACGTTGATTTTCCTGGCCGCGTTGACGTAGCACTGTTGGTCGCTGTGGAGCACGTCGGTGATGTGGAAGTGCATCTGCCCGTACTCATGCTCGGCCAAGCTGCTGACGTGGCGATAGTTGAAGCGCTTGAACAACGGCGGCAAGTGCTTGCCGATGGTGCTGTTGACCAAGTGCCCGACACGGTCGCCGTCCAGGCTGCCCAGGTAATCCACGCCGCGTTCCAGGTAGTCGCGCATCGGCGCGTTGAGCACCGGTGAGAACGAGCTGATCACTGCTTTTTCGATGCGCCTTGGCCGATGGGCCAGGGCGCTCAGCGTGGCGGCGCCGCCCCAGGAAAACGACAGCACGTGCTCGGCGGCGAAGTGATCGATCAGCTCCAGGAGGATCTGCCCTTCGATCTCCTTCGTCAGCATTTTCTCGTGGCGATTGTGAGCCTTGGACTTGCCCGCGTAGGGTTGGTCGTACAGCACGACATTGAATTGCGGGTAGAGGTTTTTGGCGGTCTGTGCAAACGACGCAGTGGTGGCCATTGAGCCGTTGACCAGGATGATGGTCTTTTGTGCGGCGTCTGCGCGATAGAACTCCGTGTAAACCCGATACTGACCCTGTATATCCAGCACAGCGATTTCTGGCCTCATGTCATAAGACTCCTGGCAAGCGGGTATGCGCGCAATGAGATTGCACGGGCAATGTGACAGGTAGGCATACGCCTGGAAGATAAGGCCCATGTCGATCCAAGGAAGACGGTCGACGGGTGTTGTTATAGGCGGGCAGTTTGCCGGGCGGACAAGGCGGAACCTGAGGGTTCCCGCCGGCAAAAAGTTTCTTGGAAGTATGTGGTGACTCATCGGTCACATTTCGGCCGACGGTTTGATTCAAGCAGGGGGCGACCGTTGCGCAAGTACCTGTCGGAAAATTGTTCGACACTTCTGCCGAGCGGTAGCGGGATCAGATGAGCTGGACTTCCTCAGGGCTCAAGGCGCGGTATTGGCCCGGCTCGAGATGGCCGTCCAACGTCAGTGGGCCCATGCGCTCGCGGTGCAGGCGCAGCACCTTGTTGTTGAAGTGGCCGAACATGCGTTTGACCTGGTGGTAGCGCCCTTCAACGATGCTCAAGCGCGCCGATTTTTCCCCCAACAGCGTCAGTTCTGCCGGCTGGGTGGTGAGGTCTTCGAAGGCGAAATACAGGCCTCGGGCGAAGGTGTCGGCGTATTCGGCGGTGATGGTTCGCTCGGTTTCGACGTAGTAGACCTTGGGCAGCTTGGTCTGCGGTTGGGTCAGGCGCCGCGACCAGCTGCCGTCATTGGTGATCAGCATCAGCCCGGTGGTGTTGAAATCCAGGCGTCCGGCGATGTGCAGGTCGTCCTTGTCCGGTTCGTCCAGCCAGTCGAGGACAGTGGGGTGTTGCGGATCGCGAGTGGCACTGACGCAGCCGGGCGGCTTGTGCAGCATGAAGTAGCGCGCCGGTCGGCCGGCTTGCAGCACTTCGTCGTCGACTTCGACGCGACTGAATT
Organism: Pseudomonas sp. Van50; assembly: GCF_055390755.1. Lineage (NCBI taxonomy): Bacteria > Pseudomonadati > Pseudomonadota > Gammaproteobacteria > Pseudomonadales > Pseudomonadaceae > Pseudomonas > Pseudomonas sp. Van50. Next base: position 1,673,831 of record NZ_AP024343.1, read on the forward strand.
CACGTACCGGGGCATGGGGATCGTTGACGGTCTGGCCGTCGATTCGCACCCGGCGCTCCACCAGCAACAGGCGCACTTGTTGGCGATTGAATCGCGGCAGATTGCTGAGGAAACGGTCGACGCGCATGGGCAGTTCAGGCAGGGCAGCGGAGGGTGGGCATCTTACGCGATCGGCTGGGGCTTGGCGCGCAACTGGGCCTGGACCTGGGCGCAGCGTGGGCACAGGCAGGACTGATCACGCAGTTCGGCCGGCAATGCTTCAAGCACGGCCGGATCGATGCTCACGCCATAACACCAGCAGGCCCGGTCGGCGGTTCGTGGGTCGGCCAGGGTGCAGTCGTTGGTGCCGCCGCAGGCCGGGCAAAGGTCGGGTTTATTCATAACTGGAGTGAGGCATGTCCACGCAGGTTCGGTTGCACCCGGTCTGCCGGGCGCGTTGCAACGCATGATCGGTCCGTGACAGCAAGCTGTGCAAGGTATCTTCGTCCTGCAAGGTGGTGAGGCCGAGGCTGACGGTGACCAGCAATTGTTTACCGCTGCAGAAATAGCGCTGCTTTTCGATGTGCTGACGAATTTTCTCCGCGATTTTCAGACCGGTCTGGCCGTCGGTGTCCTTGAGCAGGACGACAAAGGCTTCGGCGCTCCAGCGACAGACGATGTCCGAATGCCGCAGGCTTTCAGTCAGGCTGCGGGCGAACCCGGTCAACAGTTGATCGGTGGCGATATGACCGTGGGTGGTGTCCAGCCGCTTGAAGTCGTCCAGTTCCACCAGCAGCGCCGTCAAGGGTCTGGGCTCGCGCTGGGCTTCGTGCAGGGCTTGCACGGCCAGCAGGTCGAAGCCACGGCGGTTCGGCAATTCGGTCAGGCTGTCGAGGGTGGCCTGGGCGTCGATGCGTTGCTGGTAGTTGTTGATCAGCCGACAAAGAATGGCCAGGACCGCCAGCGTCACGAGCAGGCCGACCAGCAGGTTCACATACAGCGTCTTGAGAATGTGATCGCGTATCGAGGTATGGGCGGCGTAATAGCCCAACAATGAAATGATCAGGAAGCTTGTACCAAGCAACGCCACCACGACCAGCAGCGGCTTGCGCTGGGAATACAACGGCGAACGAAGCGACATGGCGATTCCCTTGGCTAGGACCCAATGGAGTCAGTTTAGTGGCCTTGTGGGAAAAGACAGTCGAATTTGCAGGTTTGTAGGAACGTGGCGAGGGAGCTTGCTCCCGCTGGGCCGAGAAGCGGCCCCGAAAGCGTCTGCTTCGCAGCCGAGCGGGAGCAAGCTCCCTCGCCACCCATCAACGCTATTTCAGACTCTGTAAATAAGCCCGCCATCCTCCCATGTGACTGATGTCCCGTGCGCCCTCCAAACCATACGAATCACAGATGAATCCGCTCTCCCAGCGCCCATCGGCCAGTTGCACCTTGCCCAGTCCCAACGGTGCGGGAATGCCCGTCAGGAACGAGCCCAGTTCACTGCTCGGCAGCTCCCAGACTTCGACCTCGATCGCCACGCCACCTTCACGAACCCGAACCATGCCGGGTCGCAAGGGTGGGCCGCCGGCCAAGGCATGGAGGCGGTAGTGCGGCGAGCTTTGGGTGGCCTCGATCAGCCGGGCACCGCGTTGCTTGAGCTGCCAGTTCAGCGCCAACCCGTCCAGGTGTGCGCCGCACACGACCAGTCGCGCCCGGTCGTGGCGCGCCGGGTGGGCGGGCACGGGCAAGGTCTTGTCCTGTTGACGCTGCAAGGCATCGGCCAGGCTCAAGAGGTATTGATCGGTGAAGGCTCGACCGAACAGCGTCACACCCCAGGGCAAGCCGTTGGTCATGAACGCGCTGGGAACGGCGACGGCGGCGTAGTCCAGCAGGTTCATGAAATTGGTGTAGTAACCCAGTTCCGAGTTGCGTAGCACCGGTTCGGCGGCCAGTTCGGCGAGGGTCACTGGCCGGCCAATGGTCGGTGTGAGTACGCAATCAAGCGCGTCCATGGCCCGGTCGCATTGGGCTTTGAGCGTTTGCAAACGGTAGCGGGCGCGGAAGGTTTGTACGCCATCTACCGTAGGCGCTTTCGCCAATACGGCGCGGATGACGGGCAGTACGGCGTCGGGTTCGTGCTCCATCAATGGGCCGGCAACGCTGTAGCGTTCGGCCACCCACGGGCCTTCATAAAGCAGCCGTGCGGCTTCCAGGAACGGCGACAGGTCCAGTTCCACGGCTTCGCCGCCCAGACGTTCGAGTCGCTCGATGGCCTCCAGAAACAGTTGCGGACCTTCAGGACAGCCGAAAAACGCCAGGTCCTGCTGGCGCGGCACACCGAAACGAAAGCGCCGAGGCGCGCCGAACGAAGAGCCGTCGTTCCACTGCGGGTTGTGGCGGCTGTAGTCGTCTCGAGGGTCTGGACGGGCCGTCAGCGCCAATAGCTGGCTGGCTTCCTTGGCCGTCGCCGTGAAGGTCGTGACGCAGTCCAGCGTGCGACAGGCCGGGACCACGCCCGCCGTGGAGATCAAGCCCAGGGTGGCTTTCAATCCCACCAGATTGTTCAGCGCGGCGGGCACCCGACCGGAGCCGGCGGTATCGGTGCCCAAGGCAAAACTCGCCACCCCCAGGGCCACGGCCAGCGACGAGCCGGCGCTCGAACCGCCTGCCGGATAGTCGGGCAACACGCTGTTGCGGCAGGCGCCGTAGGGCGAGCGGGTGCCATTGAGCCCGGTGGCGAACTGGTCGAGGTTGGTCTTGCCCAGGGGGATCGCGCCCAGTGCCAGCAACTGCTCGACAATGGTCGCCGAGCGTGGCGGCACATAGGCAAACGCCGGGCAGGCTGCCGTGGTCGGAATGCCGGCCAGGTCGATGTTGTCCTTGATGGCAAAAGGTACGCCATACAGGGGCAAGCTTTCCAGGTCGCGGCCTTCCAATGCGGCCAGGTAGGGCTCCAGTTCCTCGACCGTCAGCAGGTGGATGAACAGGTGATAGTCCGGGTTCAGCGCCGCGGCTTTTTCCCGCAGGTCCAACAGCAATTTGCGAGGCGTCAGTTCGCCGCTGCGATAGGCATCGCGCAGGTCGTCCAAGCGAAGCGAAAGGTTCATGGTGTTAATCCTTTGATTGAGTTCAGTCACGTTCCAGCACCACGACGCGCTGTCCGGCGCGCACCGCCGAACCGGCCTGGACGCGCACCTCGCGCACCACGCCGGCCGAGGGCGCAAGCAGCGGGATTTCCATCTTCATCGACTCCAGGATGACCAGCACATCACCGGCGGCCACCCGCGTGCCCACGTCGACCTGCACTTGCCAGAGGTTGCCAGCGATGTGGCTGTCGACGCTCAGTTGACCGTCAGTCAGCTGCGCATCTTCACTTGGCGAGATGGCCGGTTCTTCACTGTCGAAGTGTGCCTGGCCACTGGCGATCCAACGCTCGCGCTCGGCCTCGAAGGCACCTTGTTGCTGGTGGCGGAACGCGGCGATGCTGTCGGCTTCCTGCACCAGGAAACGCTGGTAGTCGGCGAGGTTGAGCTGGCTGTGCTCGATCTTCAGGTCGAAGCGGCCCAGGGGGAATTCGCGGCGGATGTGCAGCAACTCATCGGCGCTGACCGGGTAGAAGCGGATCTGATCGAAGAACCGCAGCAACCAGGGTTTGCCGTCGAATGCGGCGACCTCCCGATAACGATTCCACATCTGCAATGTGCGCCCGACGAACTGATAGCCGCCAGGCCCTTCCATGCCGTACACGCACATGTAGGCGCCGCCGATGCCCACCGAGTTTTCCGCGGTCCAGGTCCGGGCCGGGTTGTATTTGGTGGTCACCAGTCGATGGCGTGGGTCGAGCGGTGTGGCAACCGGCGCGCCGAGGTAGACGTCCCCCAGGCCCATGACCAGGTAGCTGGCGTCAAACACCGTGCGTTGCACCGCGTCGAGGTTGGGCAGGTCGTTGATGCGTCGAATGAACTCCAGGTTGCTCGGGCACCAGGGTGCGTCCTTGCGCACGGTGGTCATGTATTTCTCGATGGCCAGCTGACAGGCCGGATCATCCCAGGACAGCGGCAGGTGGACGATGCGCGACGGCACTTGCAGGTCCTGGGCGGCGCACACGGCGTCCCACTCACCAGCGATGATGCTCAGTAGAGCGGCCAGGGGCAATTGTTCGGGTTGATAGTGCACTTGCAGCGAGCGAATGCCTGGCGTCAGGTCGATCACACCGTGCAATTGTTTGTGTTCCAACGCCTGCATCAAGGCGTGGGCACGAAAGCGCAGCACCAGGTCCAGTTCGGGGGCGCCGATTTCCAGCAGCAGATGAGTGTCGCCGGCCAGGCGAGCAACCAGGCGGGTATCGTCCTGCCCGATATCCAACACCACAGGCGACACAATCCTCTGTGGGAGCGAGCTTGCTCGCGATAGCGGCGGGACATCCAACATCGAAGTCACTGACTGACCGCTATCGCGAGCAAGCTCGCTCCCACAGGGGGCCCATTTCAGGGCCAGTGAGCGCGCGGTCGATATATCCACCGGCACGAATCGCACCTTGTCCCCGGCCTTGAGCTGCCCCAACTGCCAGAGATCCGCTTCGATCACCGTCACCGGACAGACAAAACCGCCCAGGCTCGGTCCGTCGGGACCGAGGATGACGGGCATGTCGCCGGTGAAGTCCACGGCGCCGATGGCGTAGGGGTTGTCATGGATGTTGGAAGGATGCAGCCCGGCCTCGCCACCGTCGGCGCGTACCCATTCAGGTTTCGGCCCGATCAGTCGGACGCCGGTGCGGCTGGAGTTGAAGTGCACTTCCCAGGCAGTGTCGAAGAATGTCTGGATGTAGCGCTCGGTGAAATATTCGGGCGCGCCGTGGGGGCCGTAGATCACGCGGATCTGGCGCACGCTCGGCAGTTCGAGGATCGGCGCGCTGGTTGGCGGCAGCGTCGTGTGCTCATCCAGTGGCGCTAGGTGCAACACGTCGCCGGTACACAATGCTCGTCCGCCATGGCCGCCAAACTGGCCGAGGGTAAACGTGCTTTTACTGCCCAGGTAATCCGGCACTTGTACGCCACCCTGCAGGCACAGGTAGCTGCGCGCCCCGGCACCGGAAATGTTGCCGATGGCGAGGGTGGCGCCGGCAGCGATCGACAGCGGGGTGTTCATCGGTACGGCTTCACCGTCGAGCGTGAGGGCAATCGTCGCACCGGTCACCGCCACCCGGGCATCGCAGTTGAAACGCAGCAGCGGCCCGTTCATGGTGATTTCCAATGCCGCCGCACCTTCTTCATTGCCCAGCAGGCGGTTGCCCAGGCGCAACGAACGGCTGTCCATCGGTCCTGACGGCGGCACCCCCACCGCCCAATAACCGAGGCGGCCGGGATAGTCCTGGACGCTGGTCTGGGTGCCGGGGCTGAGCACTTCAACGGTGTTGGCACGGTAGACCAACGCGTCCAGGCAGCGAGTCCAGGGCTGGCCGTTGGCAAACGGTGCATCGAGGAGAATCTGTTGCAGGTAGGCGCGGTTGGTTTCGACGCCGTACAGCAGGCTTTCGTCCAGCGCTTGGTGCAAGCCCAGGCGGGCCTGTTCGCGGGTTGGCGCCCAGCGAATGACCTTGGCGATCATCGGGTCGAAATAGGGCGGGATCTGGCAACCGGCCTCGACCCAGGTGTCGATGCGCAACTGTTTGCCGTCGGCCTCGGGGAATTTCACGGCGGTCAAAAGCCCAGGGCTTGGCTGGAAGTCCCGGCCTGGATCCTCGGCGTACAAGCGCGCCTGGATCGCGTGGCCCTCGGCTTTTAAACCCTGGCTCAACTCGTTCAGCGGCGGGAGGTCTCCGGCAGCCAGTTGCACCATCCAGCGCACCAGGTCCACGCCCCACACCTGTTCGGTGACACCGTGCTCCACTTGCAGGCGGGTGTTCACTTCCAGAAAGTAAAAGCGCCCGGCGTCGCTGTCGAACACGAATTCCACGGTGCCGGCGCTGCGGTAGTTCACCGCCTGGGCCAGTTGGATCGCCGCTGCGCAGAGTGCGTCGGCCATGCCTTCGGGCAGGTTGGGCGCCGGGGTTTCCTCGAGGACCTTCTGGTTGCGCCGTTGCACCGAGCAATCGCGCACGCCCAGGGCGATCACCTGGCCCTGGCCGTCGCCGAACACCTGCACCTCCAGGTGCCGGGCCTTCTCGATGTATTTCTCGATGAATACTCCGGCGTCGCTGAAGTTGTTCTGGCCCAGGCGCTTGACCGCTTCGAAGGATTCGCTCAGCTCGGCGGCGCTGCGGCACACGCGCATGCCGATGCCGCCGCCGCCGGCCGTGCTTTTGAGCATCACCGGATAACCGATCCGGGTGCCGGCCAACAGTGCGGCGTCGAGGCCGTCCAGCAGTTCGGTGCCTTCGAGCAGGGGCACGCCGTGCTGCCGCGCCAGGTCGCGGGCGGTGTGCTTGAGACCGAACACGCGCAGTTGTTGTGGCGTCGGACCAATGAAGGCGACACCGGCCGCTTCGCAGGCTTCGGCGAAGGCTGCGTTTTCCGAGAGAAAGCCGTAGCCGGGATGAATCGCCGTTGCGCCGCTGCTTTTGGCAATCGCCAGGAGCTTGTCCACCGCCAGATACGTATTGGCCGCCGCGCCTTCGCCCAGGCTGTGGGCTTCGTCGGCCTGCAAGATATGCAGGCTGGCGGCGTCGGCTTGGGAATACACCGCCACGCCGTGGACCTTCAGCTCGCCCAGGGTCCGCAGGATGCGGCAAGCGATGGCGCCACGGTTGGCGATGAGGATTTTTTCGAACATGGCATTGCCCCCTCAGGCATGAGTGCTGCCTGAACTGGGATGCGGGCCGTCCCGCAGTTGTCGATGGCCACCGGGGTCGTCCCAGGTGGCAAACCTCCAAACATCACTGCGCCCCTTGTGGGAGCGAGCTTGCTCGCGATAGCGATGGTCCATCCAACATCGATGTGCCTGACAGACCGCTATCGCGAGCAAGCTCGCTCCCACAGGGGATCAGGGCGTTACTTGATGCATTGCCCCGATCGGCTCTGGCACAGCGTGAACAGCCAGCGACGCAGGCGGGTGAGTTTCAGTTCCATATCAAAAGCTCCGCTGGCGTGGGGTTGTAGGCGTTGCACGGGTTATTCAGTTGCGGGCAGTTGGAGATCAGCACGATCACGTCCATCTCGGCCCGCAGGTCGACGTATTTGCCTGGCGCCGAGATCCCGTCTTCAAAGGTCAGCCCGCCATCGGCGGTGACCGGCACGTTCATGAAGAAATTGATGTTCGGCCCGATATCGCCCTTGCCCAGGCGACCATCGTGGGCGCAGGCCCGCAGGTAGTTGTCACGGCAGCTGTGCATGTAGCGTTTTTCCAGGGCGTAGCGCACGGTGTTGCTTTCCTGGGCGCAGGCGCCGCCGAGGGTATCGTGGCGTCCGCAGGTGTCTTCGACGATGGTCAGCATCGGGTGGCCGAGGTTCGAATAGAGCACGCTGCCGGTGCTCAAATAAACGCTGTTTTGCCGGCGCAGGGTGCGCTGTACGTCGTAGCGTTCCTTGGGGTTGGCCAGGCTGTAGAACAGCGTATCGACCGCCTGGTTGCCTTCCAGGTCGAGGATGCGCAGGGTCTGGCCGGCCTTGACCTCCACCAGCCAGGGTTCCCCGGCGGGAATCGTGGCACGGTAGACAGCGGTGTCGGGTTGCTTGTGTGCGGTGGCGATGGCGAGTGACATGGCAGCGATCCTCAGGCGAACAGGCGGTCGGTGTTGATGAAGCCGCGCTGGTTTTCCGGGCGCGAAAGACGGCAGTGCTCGGCGACGCTGGCGTCGGCATTCATCCAGCTGAGCTTGAGCGGTTGCGGGGCGTATTGCGGGTTCGGGTCCATCGGGTGTTGCAGCGCGGTCAGCACCACCAGGGTGTCCATTGGCGCGTACAGCTCGATGTAGTCGCCAGTCAGGGAGTTGCCCTCGACGAAGTGAAAATTTCCCGCCTCATCGACATCGACCCGGCTGAACAGGTTGAGGGTCATCAGCAGGTCGGACAGGCCCAGGCCCCATTTGCCCAGTTCCACCAACAGGTTGTCGGTGCCGTTGCGAAAGAAGCCGTTGCGCAGTTCCTGGTAGCGACCCTGACCGTATTTTTGTGCGACTTCCTCGGCGCAGAGCACGCCACCCAGGCTGTCGCTCCAGCCGCAGGTGTCGGCGGTGATGGCCGCCAGTACCCGGCCCATGTCCGAGTAGAGGCAGTGGCCGGCGGTGAGCTTGGCGGTGTGTTGGCATTTGAGGCTGTCAGGCAGGTTCAAGCGTTCGGTTTTCTCGTTGGCATTGAGTAGGGTCAGGCTCACGTTGGCCCCGCCGCGCAGATCGGTCAGGCGCAGCAGCTGGCCGCGCTTGAGCACGAACGAACGGTGGCCACCGCCGGGCAGCAGTTCTTCGGCGAAGGGCGTAAACAAGCGGGTCGAGTCGGGCATGGAAAAACTCCTTTCAAGCGATACGCAATGTGCCGGCCAGTTCGGCGGGCAGGGCGTCGACGGCGGCACGGGCGGTGCGGCGGTCGCTGTTCAATGGAATGTCGTAGGTGATGCGGGCGCCATAGGCGCCAGGGGCGTGGGGGTCGACACGGACTTTGTCGAACACCAGCAGGCGCGTGCCGAGGCTGAAACCTTCGGACAGGTCGTGGGTAACCATGAACACGGTCAGGCGGGTTTCGCGCCACAGCTCCAGCAACAGGGCGTGCATGTCCTTGCGAATGCCCGGGTCGAGGGCGCCGAAGGGTTCGTCCAGCAACAGGACCCGGGGCTTCATGATCAGTGCCTGGGCGATGGCCAGTCGCTGCTGCATGCCGCCGGACAGTTGCGCCGGGTATTTATCCAGCGCATGGCCGAGTCCGACCTTGTCCAGCAAGTGTGCGGCGTCTTCCCGGGCCTGGCGCTTGGCACTGCCGAACAGACGGCCCAGCAGCGACGAGCGTGGCAACTCCAGGCCCAGGGCGACGTTGTCCAGCACGGTCAGGTGCGGGAACACCGAGTAACGCTGGAACACCACGCCCCGGCTGGCATCCGGCTCGCCGGCCAAGGGCTCGCCATCCAGGAGAATCTGTCCGCGACTGGCGCGTTCCTGGCCCAGCAGCAAGCGCAGGAAGGTCGACTTGCCGCAACCCGACGCCCCCACCAAGGTGCAGAACTCACCCTCGGCGACGCTCAGGTTCAAGCGCTCGAGCACCACCTGATCGCCGTACTGTTGCCAGACATTGTTCACGGTAATGAAACTCATGCCTTCGCCCCCTCATACCAGGGGAACGCTTGCCGGGTCAGGCGCTTGAGGCCCCAGTCCATCAGCCAGGCGAGCAGGGTGATCCACACCACGTACGGCAAGATCACGTCCATCGCCAGGTAACGGCGCACCAGGAAAATCCGATAGCCCAGCCCATCGGTGGAGGCGATGGCTTCGGCGGCGATCAGAAACAGCCAGGCCGAACCGAGCATCAGTCGCAGGGAAATCAACAGGCGCGGCAGTAATTGCGGCAGCACCACCCGCAGCATCAGGGTCCAGGTCGAAGCGCCGAGAGTCTGGGCCTTGATCAGCAGTTCGGGCGGAATTTCCCGAGCGCGCTGTTCCAGGTCCCGGGCCAGGCACGGTGTGATGCCAATCACGATCAGCATCACTTTCGACAACTCTCCCAGGCCGAAGACGATGAACAGGATCGGCAGGATAGCCAGCGGCGGCACCATCGACACCACGGTGAGCAGCGGCGATAACGGCGCGCCCAATAGCGGCAACGTGCCGGCGGCAATGCCCAGGCACAGCCCGGCCAGGGCACTGATGCCCAGGCCGATGGCCAACCGGCGCAGGCTTGAGGCGGTGTCCTGCCAGAGCAGGTATTCGCCGCTGCGGGCGTCAGCGGTGAAGGCCAGGCGCTTGACCGCATCGGCCATTTGTACGGCGCTGGGCAGCAGTTTGTCGTTGGGGTTGTCCGTCAACCGTTCGGCCGAGCCCATGAAGTAGGCGAACAACACCAGCGCGAATGGCAGGATCACCAGCAACAAGCGGCTGGGACGATCCGGGTAGCGGTTGATCAGGCGCATGCCAGGTCCTCCGGTTTACAGCTTGGCGTCGGCGGCCAGCTGTACGTAGGTCGGGTCAAAGCGCAGCTTGAGGTTGGCCTTGTCGCCGCGGGTCACGCCATTGGCGAACGCCATGCCCACCGCGTTCGTGTCCTTGGCGCCTTCGCCCAACAAGCCGTGCTGGAAGGAGAATTCGGCGACCTTGCCCATGGTGGCGGGCAGTTGTTCGCTGGTGGCAAAACCGAGGGCTTCTTTGGGCGTGGCGAACAGCTTGGTGGTGTCCAGTTGCGCCTGGAAACCTTTGAGGTCGGTGCCCGAGGCTTTGGCCATGTGTTCCAACGCGGCCTGGCTGGCTGGGTTTTTCGCATTCATCAGCGCCACCACTTCAAACCAGGCGCCGGTCAACGCTTTGCCCAGGGCCGGGTTGTCCTGCAAGGTCTGGGTGTTGACCACCATCATGTCCATGATCTCGCCGGGAACCTGGCTGGAATTGAACACTTCGCTCACGCCGGGCTGGGCCTTGATGTCCGAGAGCATCGGGTTCCAGGTGGTGACGGCCTTGACCTGATCGGTGTTGAACGCGGCGGAGATGTCGGCGTCGGAGGTGTTGACGACTTTCAGGTCCTTTTCGGCAAGGCCGACGGAATCCAGGGCGCGGGCCAGCAGGTAATGGGACACCGACAGTTCCACCAGATTGACGTCCATGCCCTTGAGGTCGGCCACTTTCTTGCCCTCGCCCTTGAGGACGATGCCGTCGTTGCCGTTAGAGAAATCGCTGACGATCAGCGCGGTGCTGTCCACGCCACCGGCGGCGGGAATGGTCAGGGCGTCCATGTTGGTCATGGTGCAGCCATCGAACTGACCGGCGGTGTACTGATTGATGGACTCAACGTAATCGTTGAGCTGCACGACATCGATCTTGATGCCGTATTTTTTCGCCCATTTGTCGACGATGCCCTGGCTGCCGGCGTATTCCCAGGGCATCCAGCCGGCGTAAATGGTCCAGCAGACGCTGAAGTGGTCTTTTTGTGCGGCGGCGGATGAAAAGCTCACGAGGGCCGAGAGGGCGGCGAGGAGCAGGGCGGACAGACGAAGCTTGAGCATGGTGGTTCTCCAGTTGATCAAGGGCGGGCAGGAGCAACGCGGCACCGCGAACGGTGGCTTGTCTCCCGGGCTTTTGTCCCGCCGTGTAACCTCAACTGGAGGTCGCCAACTCTCGGACCAGCCACTCGCCAGAAGCGAGCCGGAACCCTAGTCAGCCATTGCAAATTGTGGTGCCGCGAACCTGTGATGACTCCTGCACGGAGTTTGTTAAAGCGAGAGCCGTGCCAACTCCGGCAAAGCCCCGGGCCAGAGAGGGCAGGTGTTGGGGAAGGAGGATCGAGGGCGGATTTGTGCTTGCTTGTGGTGCTCGCGCGCACCGGAAAAGAGCGACGAGGGACATGTTTCCAGTTGTTGCCAGGTCGCACCAGATTCCGATTTTGCTGTCTGAGTAGTTGTCAGTCACACCCTGTTGACTGCCGCCCATCAGCGTCGCTGATGTGGCCCATCCGCGGTCCAGGAGGCCGCCATGTATCGACGACTGCTGCTCATTGCGTTTCTCGGTTTGACTCTTTCGGCCTGCGTGCCTTATTACGACGGAGACTCGAGCTACTACCGTTCCGAGGTCTACACCTCACCGGCGCCGGTCTATTACGGTGGCGGGAGTTATTATTCGGCTCCGCGTGGTTATTACGCCCCGCGGTATTACCAACCGGCGCCGCGCTATTACTCGGCACCGCGTTACTACCAACAAGGCCCGCGCTACTACTCGCCACCGCGAGCGGCGTATCGGTCTTATCCGAATCGGGGCGGCTGGGACGGCCGTGACCGGGGCGGTTGGAGTGACGACCGAGGCGGTCGAGGCGGACGTGATCATCGGGGACGCGGTGGTCATGACGGAAGGGGCGGTCACCGCTGATCCTGGGGCAACAGAAAGCGGCGCATATAGCGCCGCTTTTTTTGTACCTGTCATAAAACCGATGGGATAGCTCTTGTGGGAGCGAGCTTGCTCGCGATAGCGTCGGGTCAGCCAGCATTGATGTGTCTGATATGCCGCTATCGCGAGCAAGCTCGCTCCCACAGGGAGTTGTCCCTGGCTCGTTATTCGTTGGACAAATCCGCCAGCGGATGTCGACCTTCCCACGCCTTGTGAAAGTGCGCTTCGACTGCCGCTTTGGGAACGTGATTGATATCCGGCCAATGCCAGCGTGGCTTGTGGTCCTTGTCGATCAATCGTGCCCGCACGCCTTCGCTGAATTCCGGATGACGACAGCAGTTGAGGCTCAGGGTGTATTCCATCCGGAACACGCCGGCCAGGGACAAATGCCGAGCCCGAGCGATCTGCTCCCAGACCAGATGAGCGGTCAATGGCGAGCCTTCGCTCATGGTCTTGGCGGCCCGGGCGATCAGTGGATCGGGGTGGTCCACCAACAGGCTGAGGGCTTTCCAGGCGCAGCGCACATCGCTGACATCCAGCCACTCATCGATTTTCGGCCGCCGCGGCAGCCATTGGGCCTCGGGCAGTTGGGCGACGGCTTCCTGCTGCAGGGCCTTGAGCAGGCTGTTGAGTTGCATCTCGGTCTGCTCCTGCCAGTTGAGTTGCAGCAGGCCTTCGATCAGGTCGTCCTGTTGTTCATCCAGCAAGAAGCGGTCGGCCAGGCCCAGGTCGATGGCGTCCCGGGCATTCATGTGAGCGCCGGTCAGGCCGAGAAACAGCCCGAGCTTGCCGGGCAGGCGTGACAAGAACCAACTGGCGCCGACATCCGGGTACAGGCCGATGCTGATTTCCGGCATGGCCAGGCGGCTGCTTGGCGTGACGATGCGGGTACTCGCGCCTTGCAGCAGCCCCATGCCGCCGCCCAGGACATAACCGTGGCCCCAGCACAGCAAGGGTTTGGGGTAGGTGTGCAGGTTGAAGTCCAAGCGGTACTCCGCCGCGAAGAATTGTGCCGCCAACGGCGGTACTTCGCCGGGATGAGCGCGGCAGGCCTCCACCAGGCTGCGCACTTCACCGCCGGCGCAGAAGGCCTTGGCGCCATTGCCACGCAACAGCACACAAACGACCTGCGGTTCCCGAGCCCAGGCATCGAGGCGATCACGCAAGGCGTTGATCATCGGCAGGGACAGGGCGTTCAGGGATTTTTCGGCATCCAGGGTGGCGATGCCGATGCGGGCACCGTCGATGCCGGTGAGCTCTTCGAAGTGCAAATTCATCGTGACCTCGATCAGAAATTTGAATGTTCAGTATGACCGCTATGTAGGAAAGTGCCGGTTCTGCGTCAGATCAATTGACAAGCCCTGTAGGCTTTCCTAGGGTGCGCCCATTGTTTTTACCGGATGCAACCATGACTGCTGACGACCGTATCAAACTCGAACCGAGCTGGAAGCAGGCCCTGCGTGCCGAGTTCGACCAGCCCTACATGGCGGAGTTGCGTGAGTTCCTACGCAGTGAATACGCCGCTGGCAAGGAGATCTATCCGCCGGCTTCGCTGATTTTCAACGCCCTCAATTCCACGCCGCTGGATAAGGTCAAGGTGGTGATTCTCGGCCAGGATCCTTACCACGGTCCAGGCCAGGCCCATGGCTTGTGCTTCTCGGTACAGCCGGGCGTGCCGACACCGCCGTCCCTGGTGAACATCTACAAGGAATTGAAGCGCGACCTGAACATCGACATCCCGAGTCACGGCTACCTGCAAAGTTGGGCCGACCAGGGCGTGTTGCTGCTCAACACGACCCTGACCGTGGAGCGCGCCAATGCCAACGCCCACGCCAAAAAAGGTTGGCAGCACTTTACCGACAGGATCATTGAAGTCGTCAGTGAACACCAGCCGCACTTGGTGTTCCTGTTGTGGGGCGCCCATGCCCAGAGCAAGCAGAAGCTGATCGATGCGACCAAGCATTTGGTGCTGACTTCGGTCCACCCATCGCCGCTGTCGGCCCACCGAGGTTTCATCGGTTGCGGGCATTTCAGCCGGACCAACAAGTTTCTCCAGCAGCAGGGCGAGACGCCGATCGATTGGCGGTTGCCGCCAGTTTGAACGGTCGGCAATGAGGGCCCCATCGCGAGCAAGCTCGCTCCCACAGGGTTCAGGGCAACACAACCCCCTGTGGGAGCGAGCTTGCTCGCGATGAAGGCGCCGCGGACGATCAGGCCGAATTCGGCTGGCGCGTCCAATACCTGAACAACGGCTCCGCCAGAAACAGCACGAACAGCAATCGCATCACCTGCAACGCCGTCACCAATGGCACCGACAGTTGCAGCGTCTCCGCCGTCAGGCTCATTTCCGCGATGCCGCCGGGCATCATGCCCAGCGTCAACGAACGCAGATCCAGATGGGTCAAGGTGCTCAAGCCTAGGGCGGCAAGCGTGGCGATCAGCATCGTCAACACCGTGCCAACCAACGTGCGGCCCATGAACGACGGTGCCCGACGAAAGAACTGCCGGTTGAAATGGCAACCCAGCCCGCTGCCGATCAGCCACTGGCCGATCTGGCTGGCGCCGTTGGGCAGGCCGATGTGCAGGTCCCAACCGACGCTCACCGCCGCGCTCACCAGCAACGGCCCGAACAACCACGGGTTGGGTTGGCGCAAGCGTTCCCAAACCCAGGCGAGCAGGGCGCCCGCCGGAAACAGGAGCGCCAGCCACAGCCAGTCCACCGTGGTGGCGTGCTGCGCCGGGGTGCCTTCGCCCAGCAGGTACTTGAAGGCCGCCGGCACGCACAGCACCACTACCAACACCCGCAAGCTCTGGCCCGCGGCGACACGGCTGAGGTCCGCGCCGTTGCGGGCACCGAGGTTGACCATTTCGCCGGAACCGCCGGGCATGCTCGAGAAAAACGCGGTAGCACGGTCCTCGCCGGTGCGACGCATCAGCCAGACACTTACCACGCTGGACACGCTGGTGATCAGCGCGCCGAAAAAAATCAAGCCGAAGTGGCTCAGGACCTGTTCCATCACCACTGGGGTGAAGTGCAGGCCGATACCGATGCCCACCACCCATTGGCCGCATTTACGGCCGCCGGGGATTTCCGCCAATTGCCACGGCGTCAGGCAGCGCACCAGGATGATCGCCAGCAACGAGCCGACCATCCAGGGCAAAGGCCAGCCGATCAGGCTGGCCAGGTAACCGCCGGCCAGACCGACCAGCGGTGTTCCCCACCATTGTTTGAACGTCGCTTCAGACATTGGCCAGGGCGCGACGTTGTGCGACGCGGCGACGCCAGATCCGCAGCAATGGCATGAACAGCATGATCGCCGTCAGGATCCAGCAGCCGAAGGTGATCGGGCTCGACCAGAGGATTTCCAGCGCACCGTTGGAGATCGACAGCGCACGACGCAGGTTCTGTTCCATCAGACCGCCGAGAATGAAGCCCAGCAGGACCGGCGACAGCGGGAAATCCAGCTTGCGCAGGATGTAGCCGAAGATACCAATGCCGATCATCAGGAACAGGTCGAACGTCGTGGCATGTACTGCGTAGACGCCGATGCCGGTGATGATCGCGATGACCGGTACCAATGCCCAGTTCGGCACGGCCAGGATGCGGGTGAAGATGCGGATCATCGGGATGTTGAGGATCACCAACATGATATTGGCGACGAACAACGAGGCAATCAGGCCCCAGACAATGTCCGGCTGTTGCTGGAACAGCAGCGGACCCGGCGTGATGTTGTACAGCGACAGTGCGCCGATCATCACCGCCGTGGTGCCCGAGCCGGGAACACCGAGGGTCAGCATCGGCACCAGCGCCCCGCAGGCTGCGCCGCCAATGGCGGTTTCCGGAGCGGCGAGGCCACGTTTGTCACCCTGGCCGAACTTGCCACTGGCACCGGCGATGCGCTTCTCGGTCATGTAGGCTACGGCACTGGCCAGGGTCGCCCCGGCACCGGGCAACACGCCCATGATGAAGCCGAGTACGCCGCAACGCAGGTTCACGACGAAGACCGACGCCGCTTCCTTGAAGTTGAACATCATCCGCCCAGTGGCTTCCACCGCTTCCTGGCCGCGATGGGTTTTCTCCAGCAGTAACAGGATTTCACTGATGGAGAACAAACCCAGCACCAGCACGACGAACTGGATGCCATCGGTCAGATGGATGTTGTCACCGGTGAAGCGGTAGACGCCGCTGTTGGCATCGATCCCGACACTGGACAGGAACAGACCGATCAGCGCCGCAATGAACGTCTTGAGCGGTCGGTCACCGGCCATGCCGCCGAGGCAGACAATGGCGAACACCATCAGGACGAAATATTCCGCCGGTCCGAACGCAATCGCCCATTTGGCCAGCAACGGCGCGAACAGCACCATGCCGCAGGTGGCGATGAACGCGCCGATGAACGAACTCCACGCCGACAGCGACAACGCCACCCCGGCCAGGCCCTGGCGAGCCATCGGGTAGCCGTCGAGGGTGGTCATCACGGTGGAGGCTTCCCCCGGGATGTTGAGCAGGATCGAGCTGATGCGCCCGCCGTATTCGCAACCCAGGTACACCGCCGCCAGCAGGATCAGCGCCGACTCCGGCGGCAGGCCCAGGGCGAAGGCGATCGGGATCAGCAGCGCTACACCGTTGATCGGGCCCAGGCCCGGCAGCAGGCCGACCACCGTGCCGATCAGCGTACCGCTCAATGCGGTGACGAGGTTGTAGGGGGTCAGTGCAACGCCAAAACCCTGGCCGAGATAATTCAGGGTATCCATATCAATTCTCCAGGACGTCGAGCAGGCCCAGGGGCAGCGGCACGTCCATCAGCTTGTCGAACAACAGATAAAGACCGATGGCCATCAGGCTGATGATCACCACGCTCGGCACCCAGCGCCCGCCATACAGGCGCGCCATCGGCACGCCGATCAGGATGCTGGCGACAATGAAGCCCAGGGGTTCGAAGGTCCCGGCGAATACCAGCAACAACGCCACACAGATGCCGATCTTCTGCAGGGTTTCACGGTCCAGTTGCGGGTCTTCGTCGCTGTGCACGATAGGGGTCGGACGAAACAGCATGTACAGCAGCGCCAGGCCCATCAGCCCCAGCATCAGCAAGGGAAAGGCGCGCGGGCCGACCGGTTCGTAGGAAAAAGCGGCCTGATACGGCCAGGCCATCAGCGCGAGGCCGATGCAAACCAGCAGCAGCACCGCGGCAAAAATACGTTGGATGGTGAGCATGACTAACTCCTGGGCGGCGCCGGTGATGCCAGCGCCGCCACGCGAACAGAGACGGTTACTGGATCAGGCCGAACTCTTTGGCCAGCACCTTGTAATCAGCCACTTGCTTCTTCACGTAGGTGTCCAGCTCCGGGCCGGTCATGGCAAACGGGAACAGCTCGCGCTGGTCACGCAACTTGGCGAACTCTTCGGAAGCCAGCAGCTTGTCGAACGCGTCTTTCCACCAGGCGTAGTCTTCATCGCTGACTTTTGGCCCGAGGTAGAAACCGCGGACCACCGGCCAGACGATGTCATAGCCTTGCTCGCGGGCGGTGGGGATGTTTTTCATCTCCGGCTCGTCGATGCGCTTCTCGGCAAACACCGCCAGCAGGCGCATGTCGCCGCTCTGGATGTGGGGCATGGAGTCGGAAATATCGGTACTGCCGACCTGGATGTGGCCGCCGAGCAGCGCGGTGGCGATCTCGCCGCCGCCTTCGAGGGCCACGTAACGCAGGTCGCGGGGGTTGATGCCGGCGGCCTTGGCGATCAGGGCGGTCTGCATCCAGTCCTGGCTGCCGACGGTGCCGCCGGAACCGATGACCACCGACCCCGGATCTTTCTTCAGGGCCTGTACCAGATCGTCGAGGTTCTTGTAGGGCGAATCGCTTTTCACCGCGATGGCGCCATAGCTGGTGCCGACCGCGGCCAACCAACGCACGGCGCTTTCATCGAAACGACCGAACTTGCCCTGGGCCAGGTTCAGCAACGAGCCGCTGGACCAGGCCACCAATGTGCCGGCGTCGGCCGGACGCTGGGCGACCACTGCGTTGTAGGCTACCGCGCCGACGCCGCCGGGCATGTAGGTGACGCGCATTGGCTTGGTCAGCAGTTTCTGGTTGACCAGCGCGCTTTGCACCAGCTTGCACGTCAGGTCGAAGCCGCCGCCAGGGGAAGCCGGGGCGATGCATTCGGGGCGCTTGGGTTCTTTGGACGGATCAGCGGCGAGCAACTGCCCGGCGAACATCAGGCATCCAGCGGCCAAGGCTATTTTACGCAGTGATAGATTCATCATCGTCTCCACAGGAGTTGTTGTTGTTGTGTGTGGTGCAAATTTGGTGTCGATGGGTTCCCGGCCTGGTCGTCGCTGATAGCGGACGCAGGTTGTTGCCAGGGAGTTCGGGATTGAAGGCGTAGGAAGACGCTGGACCGAGGAGCGGCGGCATCGGCCACGCGGGTCTGATTGAAGCGGGAAGGGCGAGCAGGCATTGGGGCCTGGAGCTGTAGGGACAGCATGGTGAATACTCCGCTTTTATTGTTCTTATTTGGCGAAAACGCTTCGAGGCGTTTTTCGTTCGCGATGTGCGTCGCGGCGGGCAGTCGAAACCGTCCGTGGGAGGACTCTAACTGTCCAACCTTTCGCTAACCTTTCAGTAGGCTTTCATGATTCTTTTGCCTTCACAGCGGCGGACTCGGCTGTAAACTCCGCGCCAAAGAATGGCGTCGACCATCCCTGAATCGAGGAATAACCCATGCGTGTTCTGCTCGTCGAAGACCATCTGCAGCTCGCCGAAAGCGTTGCCCAGGCGCTCAAGAGCACCGGTTTGACCGTGGACGTGCTACACGACGGCGTCGCGGCCGACCTGGCCTTGAGCAGCGAGGAATATGCCGTGGCGGTGCTCGATGTCGGGCTGCCGCGCATGGACGGTTTCGAGGTGCTGGCGCGCCTGCGGGCTCGCGGCAAGACTTTGCCCGTGCTGATGTTGACCGCCCGCAGCGACGTCAAGGACCGCGTCCATGGCCTCAATCTCGGTGCGGACGACTACCTGGCCAAGCCATTCGAGCTCACTGAGCTGGAGGCCCGGGTCAAGGCCCTGTTGCGGCGCAGCGTACTGGGCGGCGAACGCCAGCAGCGCTGCGGCGGGCTGGTCTATGACCTGGACACCCGCCGTTTTACCCTCGACGATGAATTGCTGACCCTGACATCCCGTGAGCAAGCGGTGCTGGAAGCGTTGATTGCCCGACCGGGGCGGGTGATGAGCAAGGAGCAACTGGCGGCCCAGGTGTTCGGCCTGGACGAAGAAGCCAGCCCGGACGCCATCGAAATCTACGTCCATCGCCTGCGCAAGAAACTCGACGGCCATGCGGTCGCGATCGTGACGTTCCGCGGCTTGGGCTACCTGCTGGAAAACCGCAATGCATAAGCCCGACAGCCTGCGCTGGCGGCTGCTCTGGAACCTGGCGTTGCTGCTGGTGGTGCTGATGCTCGCCAGCGGCCTGAGCGCCTACTGGAACGGCCGCGAAGCGGCGGACACCGCCTATGACCGGACCCTGCTGGCCTCGGCCCGGACCATCGCCGCAGGCCTGTCCCAGCGCGACGGCAGCCTCAGCGCAGATGTGCCCTACGTGGCCCTGGACACCTTTGCCTACGACAGTGCCGGACGCATTTATTACCAAGTCAATGACATCGACAAGAAGTTGATTTCCGGCTACGAAAACCTTCCCGGCCCGCCGCCCGGAACACCCCGCACGGACGATTACCCGGCGCTGGCGCGCTTCTATAACGCCCAATACCAGGGGCAGAGCGTGCGGGTGGTGAGCCTGCTCAAGGCGGTGAGCGAGCCGAACATGAATGGCATGGCGGAAATTCGCGTGGCCGAGACCGAAGAGGCGCGGGTCAGCATGGCCCGTGGCCTGATGGCCGACACGCTGTTGCGCCTGGGCATGCTGGCCGTGGGCGCGCTGCTGTTGGTGTGGTTTGCGGTCAGTGCGGCGTTGCGCCCGTTGGAGCGCTTGCGCACGGCGGTGGAGGAGCGCCAGCCGGACGATCTGCGGCCGTTGCCGCTGGTGGAGGTGCAGCACGAATTATGGCCGCTGGTGCGGGCCCTCAACCATTTCACCGAACGCCTGCGCGGGCAGTTCGAGCGTCAGGCTCAGTTCATCGCCGATGCCGCCCATGAACTGCGTACACCGCTGGCCGCGCTCAAGGCGCGCCTGGAGCTGGGGTTGCGCGCCAGCGAGCCGGCGACCTGGCGTGAAACCCTGGAAACCGCGGCTCAGGGGACCGATCGATTGACCCACCTGGCCAACCAGTTGCTGTCCCTGGCGCGGGTGGAAAATGGCGCCCGGGCCATTGCCGAGGGCGGCGCACAGTTGCTCGATCTCAGCCAGTTGGCCCGTGAGCTGGGCATGGCCATGGCCCCGCTGGCCCATGCCCGAGGCGTGGCACTGGCCCTGGAAGCCGACGAGCCGGTATGGCTGCGGGGCGAGCCGACCTTGTTGAACGAGCTGTTGAGCAATCTGGTGGACAACGCCCTGGCCCACACACCGTCCGGCGGCAACGTGATCCTGCGGGTCACCCCACCGGCGGTCCTGGAAGTCGAGGACGACGGGCCAGGCATTCCGTTGCATGAGCGGGACCGGGTGTTCGAGCGCTTCTATCGACGCAACCAGCAAGTGGCCGGTTCCGGGCTGGGGTTGGCGATCGTCGGCGAAATCTGCCGCGCGCATCTGGCGCAGATCACCTTGCATGACGGGCAGGAGCGCGGGCTGAAGGTGCGGGTGAGCTTTATTCCTGGATCAGACTGAGCCAGAGCAGAACGCCGTTGTGGCGAGGGAGCTTGCTCCCGCTGGGTTGCGCGCGGCGCTAAAAGCCTTGCGCCTGCTGCGCAGTCGAGCGGGAGCAAGCTCCCTCGCCACAAAAGCATCTGCTGACCACAGCATGCTCGGAGACGTCTACATGGCCTCAGACGTCTCTAATAAAACATCGACCGCGCTTCTTCGATATCCGCGCACCGGGCCTTGTTCTCCGGGTCGATGCCCAGTTTCTTGAAGGCTGGGACGCCGAATACATCAATCTTGCTCAGAGGATGGTCGGTGTCCTTGTAGCAATACAGCGCAGCGACCTGCACCAGGTCGACATAATCGATTTGCTTGGAGTCGCGGTTGAAATCCAGATACAACCCCGGCAGCTTCACCAGCCGCTCCGGAAATTCCCAGACGCTGAGCAATTTGTCCCCCAGCACCGGGTGAATCGTTTCGATGACATGGTTGAGGCTGACCGGATCCGACAGTAACTCATTATTGTCCTGTGCATACGTGAGGATCGGCAGCACGCCGATCTGATGCACCAGCCCACCCAACGCGGCCTGGTCGGGCTTGAGTTGGGTGTAGCCGCGACACAACGCATAGCTGACGCCGGCGATCTCCAGGCTTTTGCGCCAGACTTCGCGCATCTTCAGTTCCACCACCTCGGAACGGGCATGGAAAATCTGCTCCATCACCAGGCCAATGGCCAAGTTGCTGCTGTAGTTGACGCCCAGTCGAGTGATGGCCGTGTGCAGGTCAGTGACTTCCTGGGTGGCGCGCAACAGCGGGCTGTTGACCACTTTTATCAGGCGTGCCGAAAGGGCTGTATCGCGGCCGATCACTTTGCTCAGGTTGCTGACGCTGATTTCCGGGTCTTCGGCGGCCCGGCGAATCTGCATGGCCACTTCCGGTAATGTTGGCAGAACCAGGTCATCGTTATCGATGGCCTGCACCAAATCCCGTTGGACCTTATCCGCCAAATCGCTCATTTCGGTTCTCTAGGGTGTTGCGACAAAT
This sequence comes from Pseudomonas sp. Van50, assembly GCF_055390755.1. Taxonomy (NCBI): domain Bacteria; kingdom Pseudomonadati; phylum Pseudomonadota; class Gammaproteobacteria; order Pseudomonadales; family Pseudomonadaceae; genus Pseudomonas; species Pseudomonas sp. Van50. The sequence goes on from NZ_AP024343.1 coordinate 1,695,610, forward strand.
GCTGCGATCAGCGCTGGATTTCGCGGTCGCGGTCCAGTTCGTAAGGCAGGTCCAACAATTGAAGGCGAGGGCCTTCCAAGGCACCGAGGTGCAGATTGTTATCTTCTGCAGCTTCGGCCTGTAATACCGCCAGCAGTTCAATGTTTCCTTCGCCGCGGGCGGCAATCACCACTTCGCCGATGGAACTGCCATGAGTGGGGGAGAACAGCGCCGTGCCAGGTTCCGGCAGTTCGCTGGCGTCCAGTTGCAGGCGATACAGGCGCCGCTTGAGCTTGCCCAGGTATTGCATGCGGGCGACGATTTCCTGGCCGGTGTAGCAACCTTTCTTGAAGCTGACGCCGCCGACGGCTTGCAGGTTGAGCATCTGTGGGATGAACAGTTCGCGGGTGGTCGGCATGACCTGGCCGATCCCGGCACGGACCTGGCCCAGCAGCCAGGGGTTCAGGTCCGCCTCGGCCAGTTCGGCGCCCAGGCGGGTTCGCAGTGCCTGTGCCTGTTCGGCGGGGGCCCACAGCTCGGCGCGGCCGGGAGAAACGCGGATGGCGATCAAGGCTTCATGGCGCACCACGCTGTCGGTGTCGCTCGGCAGTTCGAGGCCCAGGCCAGCCAGGGCATTGTCGGCATTTTCCAGGCCGAAGCGAACCCAGGCGGCGCTTTCGTCGGTGAGCTTGGATTTGGAGAACACGGCGTATTTTTTCAGGTCCGCCAATTGCGGTTCGAGCAGTTGGGTGGCCATGGCCATCAACACACCGTCGCCTTCGAGCAGGATGCGGAAGCTCGATTGCATCCGGCCTTTCTGCGTGCAGCGGGCGCCGAGGCTGGCCCGGCTGTCGCTGAGGTAGTCGAGGTTGCAGGTCAATTGGCCTTGCAGGAATTTGCTGGCATCCACGCCGCGGACCGCGAGGACGCCTTCGTGGGACAGGGTGCAGAAAAAAGCGAAATCAGCCATGGGTCATCGCAGGGTAAAAAGTCTGGTAGACATCATAAGGGGACGCCCTTGAAATGGGTAGTTCACAAAGGATCGGTGGTGCCAGACCAAAGCCGTCTGTTGCGCTGTGGCGAGGCCTGTATACTTGCGCTCTATTTGAGGAGCGCTCCATGGTCGAAGATGTTGAACTGAATCGCCTCTACTGGCACAGCCGCCGCGGCATGCTTGAACTGGACGTGTTGCTGGTGCCGTTCGTGAAAGAGGTTTACCCCCATCTCAATGAAGTGGACCGTGCGTGCTATGTCCGCCTGCTCGAATGCGAGGATCAGGACATGTTCGGCTGGTTCATGGAGCGCAGCGAATCCGAAGACCCCGAGTTGCAGCGCATGGTCCGGATGATCCTGGACCGTGTCCAACCCAAGTAATGACTTCGAATGCCGCTGGCAGGCCTCTGGGCAACTGCTGGCGGCCTATCTGCTGGCCCAGGTGTTCGCCCTGGGTTCGTTGTTGCTGTTGTCCATCGCGTCCTGGTGCGCCGCGCTTGGCATTATCGTGTGCCTGGCCCATGGCGCCTGGGTGATCCCCCGACATGTCGTGCTGACCCATCGCCGGGCCTTTTGCGGGTTGCGTCGCAATGCCGCGGGCTGGCAGCTCTGGAGCCGGGCCGATGGCTGGCGGGCTGTGCAGTTGCGCCCCGATAGCCTGGCGCTGCCGCTGATCATCGTGCTGCGTTTCCGATTGCAGGGTGAGCGGCGGGTCCGATCGCTGTGCGTGCTCCGCGACGCGCTGGCGCCGGATGTCCATCGGCGCCTGCGGGTGCGGCTCAGGTTCAGTCGGCGTAGGTGGGCGGCACCAGGATAGTGTCCAGTGCCTCGGGTAGCAGGTTCGGGTAGTCGAGGGTGTAATGCAGCCCCCGGCTTTCCTTGCGTTCCATGGCCGAGCGAATCATCAGTTCCGCCACCTGGGCCAGGTTGCGCAGTTCGATCAGGTCGCGGCTGACTTTGTAGTTGCTGTAGAACTCGTCGATCTCATCCAGCAGCAAGCGCACCCGGTGCTGTGCCCGTTGCAGGCGCTTGTTGGTGCGCACGATGCCCACGTAGTCCCACATGAAGCGCCGCAGTTCATCCCAGTTGTGCGCAATGATCACGTCTTCGTCCGAGTCGGTGACCTGGCTGGCGTCCCACGAGGGCAGGGCGGCCGGAATGGCGATCTGCGGCAATTGCTCGAGGATGTCTGCCGCCGCCGAGCGGGCGTAGACGAAACATTCCAGCAGCGAATTGCTGGCCATGCGATTGGCGCCATGCAGGCCGGTGAAGCTGGTTTCGCCAATGGCATACAGGCCAGGCACGTCGGTGCGGCCGTGTTGGTCGACCATCACGCCACCGCAGGTATAGTGCGCCGCCGGCACCACCGGGATCGGTTGCTTGGTGATGTCGATGGAAAACTCCAGGCAGCGCTCGTACACCGTCGGGAAGTGGCTCTTGATGAAGGCTTCAGGCTTGTGGCTGATGTCCAGGTAGACGCAATCGATACCCAGGCGCTTCATTTCGTGGTCGATGGCCCGGGCGACGATGTCACGCGGCGCCAGTTCGGCACGCGGATCGAAACGTTGCATGAAGCGTTCGCCGTTGGGGAGCTTCAAATGGGCCCCTTCGCCACGCAGGGCCTCGGTCACCAGGAAGCTCTTGGCCAGCGGGTGATAGAGGCAGGTGGGGTGGAACTGGTTGAACTCCAGGTTCGCCACCCGGCAACCCGAACGCCAGGCCATGGCGATGCCGTCGCCGCAGGCGCCGTCGGGGTTGCTGGTATACAGGTAGACTTTCGCCGCGCCACCGGACGCCAGGACGACGAAGCGCGCGCCGTAGGTGTCGACTTCGCCGGTGCCGCGATTGAGCACATAGGCGCCGAGGCAGCGGTCACCGTCCAGGCCCAGGCGTTTTTCGGTGATCAGGTCGACCGCGACGCGCTGTTCCAGCAATTCGATGTTCGGCCGTAGTCGCGCCTGGGCGAGCAGGGTCTTGAAGATCGCCGCGCCCGTGGCGTCGGCCGCGTGGATGATGCGCCGATGGCTGTGGCCGCCTTCGCGGGTCAGATGGAACTCGAAACCGCCGTCTTCGGTGCCCGATTGTTCGTCACGGGTAAACGGCACGCCCTGGTCGATCAGCCACTGGATGGCTTCCCGGCTGTGCTCGACGGTGAAACGCACCGCTTGCGGATCGCAAAGGCCACCGCCGGCGTTGAGGGTGTCGTCGACATGGGATTCAATGGTGTCGGTATCGTCCAGCACGGCGGCGACACCGCCCTGGGCCCAGAAGGTCGAACCGTTGGCCAGGTCGCCCTTGCTCAGCACTGCGATGCGCAAATGCGCAGGCAAGGTCAGCGCCAGGCTCAATCCGGCGGCTCCGCTGCCGATTACCAGAACATCGTGTTGAAACTGTTGGCTCATTCGAATGGTTTCCGCTCAAGGCGACCCGGGTCGGGGTTGGCGCCAGACACCGCTTCAACGGGTCGGGCAGCCACGCAGCCCACTAGTATATAGAGGGGGGGATCGGCACAATAGCCGGGCCTTCATGGCAATGTGAAACCAGTGTGACAGGAAAGCGACACGCTTCGTCGGATCATCCTTTTGGCTTTGAGTCGACAAAGGCGGCCGTTTCGAGGACAGAACGCTGTTTATCGCGGCATGGTTGCCTGAAATTCAGTTCATGGCGATGTAAATAGCGGGAACTTTTGCCAAGCGCCTACGTTCAATAGACGGTTGTCTGCAAAAGGGAGCAGCGTCGGGTTGGTGCAATATTTCGATTGAAATCTCTGCCGACAGACCCGATGACAGATTATTCGCGCAGCCGGGGAATCTCCTGCTGCGTTTTTCGTGCGTGCCGAGATCAGAGCGCGCCGGAAACTTGCTTGGAAGGGGGAGAACTTTTGCGAAAAGCCCGAGTCTATGTTTGCAAGCCCGGTCAATTAGTAATGCAAGCCTCCTTCGAGCTTATCGAGGAGTGTTCATGCTAACCCAGGAAGAGGATCAGCAGCTGGTCGAGCGGGTCCAACGCGGCGACAAGCGAGCTTTCGATCTGCTGGTGCTGAAATACCAGCACAAAATTCTCGGGTTGATCGTGCGTTTTGTGCACGACACCCATGAAGCGCAGGATGTTGCTCAGGAAGCCTTCATCAAGGCCTACCGCGCACTTGGTAATTTCCGCGGGGACAGCGCGTTTTATACGTGGCTTTACCGCATCGCCATCAACACGGCGAAAAACTATCTGGTTTCACGCGGCCGCCGGCCGCCGGATAGCGATGTAAGTTCTGAAGATGCCGAGTTCTATGATGGCGATCATGGCCTCAAGGATCTCGAATCACCGGAACGTGCGTTGCTGCGGGATGAGATTGAAGGCACCGTCCATCGAACCATCCAGCAATTGCCTGAAGATTTGCGTACGGCTTTAACTTTACGTGAGTTCGACGGTCTGAGTTACGAAGACATTGCGAGCGTCATGCAATGTCCTGTGGGCACCGTGCGCTCCCGGATTTTCCGCGCTCGGGAGGCCATCGATAAAGCCCTGCAACCCTTGTTGCAGGAAAACTAGAGACAGCGGCGACAGCCAAGAGAGGAACGCCATGAGTCGTGAAGCCCTGCAGGAATCGCTGTCCGCAGTTATGGACAACGAAGCGGACGAACTTGAATTGCGTCGGGTATTGAATGCCTTCGACGATGTTGAAACACGTGAGACCTGGGCTCGTTACCAGATCGCCCGGGCTGTCATGCACAAGGATTTGCTGCTTCCACGCCTGGACATCGCTGCGGCCGTTTCTGCTGCATTGGCTGACGAAGCCGTACCGGCAAAAGCTTCACGCGGACCATGGCGTAGCCTGGGACGTCTGGCGGTAGCCGCGTCGGTCACCGTTGCCGTACTGGCCGGTGTGCGCCTGTACAACCAGGATGAGATTGCCGGCGTGCAAATGGCGCAGCAGTCCAACCAGCCTGGCTTGGTCGCTCCACAGGTCAAGGGCCCAGCGGTATTGGCCGGCTACAGCGAAGGTTCGGAAACCGCAGGCCCGATGGTCAACGGTGTGCTGCAAGGCCAGCCTGGCTGGCATGATCAGCGTCTGCCCAACTACCTGCGTCAGCATGCCCAGCAAGCTGCCTTGAAAGGTACCGAAAGCGCGCTGCCTTACGCCCGTGCCGCCAGCCTGGAAAACCGTTAATAAGGAAAACCATTGCGCGCCATACCTCTATTCACGCTTCTGCTTGGTGGCTGGTGTGCGATTCCAGCCCATGCCGATGAGGCTCAGGACTGGTTGAGTCGCCTGAGTCAAGCCGAGCAACAGCAGAGCTTCCAGGGCACTTTCGTTTACGAGCGCAACGGTAGTTTTTCTACGCATAACATCTGGCATCGCGTCCAGGATGGCAAGGTCCGCGAGCGGTTACTCCAGCTCGACGGCTCGGCACAGGAAGTCCTGCGCATTGATGGGCATACTCAATGCGTCAGCGGCTCCTTGATCGCGGGGTTGGGCAATACGCCGGACGGCACTTCACGTGCGCTCGATCCGCAAAAACTCAAGAATTGGTATGACCTTGCCGTCATAGGCAAGTCGCGCGTGGCCGGGCGTCAAGCGGTCATCGTGGCGTTGACGCCCAAGGACCAGCATCGTTATGGCTTCGAGCTGCACCTGGACAAAGAGACCGGCCTGCCGCTCAAGTCCTTGTTGCTCAACGACAAGGGCCAGTTGCTCGAACGTTTCCAGTTCACTCGCCTGAACGTCGCCGTGCCCACGGACGGTGACCTGCAAGCCAGCGCCGAATGCAAGGCTGTCGCGCAGGAACCCGGCAAGGCCGTTGCGGTGAAAGCCGCCTGGCACTCGGACTGGTTGCCGCCCGGCTTTGAACTGACCAGCAGTGCCATGCGCAAGGACCCGGACACCCAGATCCAGGTCAGCAGCTTGATGTACGACGATGGCTTGGCGCGCTTCTCGGTGTTCCTGGAGCCGTTGAACGGTGCCAACGCCACCGATACCCGTACTCAACTCGGTCCGACGGCTGCCGTCTCCCGCAGGCTCACCACGCCCCAAGGCGAAATGATGGTCACGGTGGTCGGCGAGATTCCTATCGGTACGGCGGAACGGATCGCGCTTTCCATGCGCTCCGACGTCACTGCGACTCAATAGCCGGCTGACGGCGCGGGTGGTTCGATTGTGCGAGAGGCTGATGACGCCAGGGCTTGATCGAAATGCCGAAACTTCCTGTCAGCATTTTCATTTGCAAAACCCCAGCTTTTTTTCTATAGGTCAGAGCCGCTCGGCTCTGGCCTTGTCTGTTCCCGGAACAAAAATACCGGCGTATCTTTCCCTGGTATTCCTTGCTCCATATCGCTTAACCATGCTCGTCGTAACGGGAGCCGTATGTCGATACCACGCTTGAAAACCTATCTCTCCATTTTTGCCACCGTGCTTGTGCTCGGCCAGGCCGTTCCTGCCGTGGCGGTCGAATTGCCTGACTTCACACAACTGGTCGAGCAGGCTTCACCCGCCGTGGTGAACATCAGCACGACCCAGAAGCTGCCGGATCGCCGCGTATCGGACCAGCAGATGCCAGACCTGGAAGGCCTGCCGCCGATGCTGCGGGAGTTCTTCGAGCGTGGCATGCCACAACAGCCCCGTTCACCCGGCGGTGGTCGTCAGCGCGAAGCCCAGTCCCTGGGGTCGGGCTTCATCATTTCACCTGATGGCTACATCCTGACCAACAACCATGTGATCGCCGATGCCGACGAAATCCTGGTTCGCCTGGCCGACCGCAGCGAGCTCAAGGCCAAGCTGATCGGCACCGACCCACGTTCCGACGTGGCGCTGTTGAAAATCGAGGGCAAGGACCTGCCGGTGCTCAAGCTGGGCAAATCCCAGGACCTGAAAGCCGGCCAATGGGTCGTTGCCATCGGTTCGCCGTTCGGCTTCGACCACACCGTGACCCAGGGTATTGTCAGCGCCATCGGTCGCAGCCTGCCGAACGAAAACTACGTGCCGTTCATCCAGACCGACGTACCGATCAACCCGGGTAACTCCGGTGGCCCGCTGTTCAACCTCAACGGTGAAGTGGTCGGCATCAATTCCCAGATCTACACCCGTTCGGGCGGCTTCATGGGCGTGTCCTTCGCGATTCCGATCGACGTTGCCATGGACGTGTCCAACCAACTGAAGAGCGAAGGCAAGGTCAGCCGTGGCTGGTTGGGTGTGGTGATCCAGGAAGTGAACAAGGACCTGGCCGAGTCGTTCGGGCTGGATAAACCCGCCGGTGCGCTGGTGGCGCAGATCCAGGAAGGTGGCCCGGCTGCCAAGGGCGGTCTGCAAGTGGGTGACGTGATCCTGAGCATGAATGGTCAGCCGATCGTCATGTCCGCCGACCTGCCGCACCTGGTGGGAGCCCTCAAGGCTGGCGCCAAGGCCAATCTGGAAGTGATTCGCGAGGGCAAGCGCAAGAATGTCGAGTTGACCGTCGGCGCCATTCCTGAAGAGGGCAAGGAGCTGGATTCGCTGCCCAAGTCCGGCGTCGAGCGCAGCAGCAACCGCCTGGGCGTGGCGGTGGCCGAGCTGACCGAAGAGCAGAAGCGCACCCTGGAGCTCCAGGGCGGTGTGGTGATCAAGGAAGTGCAGGACGGTCCTGCCGCGTTGATCGGTCTCCAGCCGGGCGACATCATCACGCACCTGAACAACCAGGCCATCGGTTCGGCCAAGGAATTCACCGACATTGCCAAGGCATTGCCGAAGAATCGTTCAGTGTCGATGCGAGTCCTGCGCCAGGGGCGTGCGAGCTTCATCACCTTCAAGCTGGCCGAATGATCGGTTAGCCGCTGAAAAAAACCGCCTCGAAAGAGGCGGTTTTTTTATGCCTGGCGAATGCTCAGCCCATCATGTCCTTGACCATGCGTTCCTGCTCCATGAGTTCCCGCTGGCGGGCATCGATGCGCGACGACAGGGGGAAGTTGGTGCCGGCGCGTCGTTTGGCGAAGTCCAGTTGTTGAATGGCCTGACGGTAGTCGCCCACCAGGGCGAAGTACTCGGCACGGGCCTGATGCAGGCCAATGATGTTGCCTGACAGCCCGCGGGTCTCGGCCACCATGTACCAGACGTCCGGATCGTCCGGGCGCGACTTGAGCAAGGTTTCCAGGGCTTTCTCGGCATCGGCGGGGCGGTTCTGCTTGAGCAGCAGGTCGACGCGTACCTGGTTCAGCGGATAGTTGCCGGGGTACTGGCTCAGCATCCGGTCGACGCGGGATTGAGCGTCGGCCAGTTTGTTGCTGGTGATGTCCAGGTCCACCTGGGCGAGGTTGTAGATGATCTCGTTGGGCGATTTGGCCAGCAACGGCTTGAGATTCTCCCGTGCGTCATTCAACTGGCCGCCCTTGATTTGCGCGATCGCCAGGCCATAGCGGGCCACGTCGTTCTTCGGGTTCTCATCCAGCTGTGCCCGGAAGCGCTTGGCGCCCAGGCCCGGGGTTTCTTCGTAGGTCAGCTGGACCCGCGCGCGAATCAGTTGATAGCGCACACTGTCTTCGATGCCGCCCGGCTTGGCCTGTTCGGCGCGGTTGCGGGTATCGGCGATCCGCGATTCGGTCACCGGGTGAGTCAGCAGGAATTCCGGCGGCCTGGCGTCGAACCGGTACTGGCGCATCAGGCGCTCGAACATGGTTGGCATGGACCGAGGGTCGTAGCCGGCCTTCTCGAGGTTCTGGATACCGATGCGATCGGCTTCCTGTTCGTTCTGGCGCGAGAAGCGCCGTTGTTCCTGAATGGCGGCGGCCTGGGTTCCGGCGATGGCCGCGATCCCGGCGTCACCGCCACCGGCGGCGGCAATCACGATGCCAGCCAGCAGTGCCGCCATCATCGGCACCTGCATGCGTTGCTGGGCTTCGACGCCGCGGGCGAAGTGGCGCTGTGACAAGTGCGCCAGTTCGTGGGCCATGACCGAAGCGTATTCGCCTTCGGTCTGTGCGTTGAGGAACAGGCCGCCGTTGACCCCGACGATGCCGCCCGGTGCGGCGAAGGCGTTGAGCTGCGGGCTGTTGATCAGGATGAATTCCAGGCGCCGGTCGTTGACCTGGCTGGTTTCCACCAGCTTGTAGACGCTGGTTTCGACGTAGTCCTTGAGCTGTGGATCGTTGAGCTGTGAAACCTGGCTGCGCAGCAGGGCCAGCCAGGCGCGGCCCAGTTGGTGCTCCTGTTCTGGCGAGACGATGGCAGAACTGGCATCGCCAAGTGACGGCAAGTCGTCGGCGAAGCCCGGTGAGGCAAGCAGGCAAGCGAGCGTCAGCAGGGTGGGGCGCAGAAATGTCATGCACGAAGCCTTAGTTGACAAAGACCCTACTGTAGCCGGACACCGGGCCCGGGACCAGATATTCTAGGCCGCTCAACGACCTGCCGCGGAGCGAACCCATGACTGATGCTGTAGCCCACGATGCCGAACTGGACGCCAGCGGCCTGAATTGTCCGTTGCCGTTGCTCAAGGCCAAGCTGGAACTCAACCGCCTGGCCAGCGGCAGTGTGCTCAAGGTCATCGCCACGGATGCGGGCTCGCAACGTGACTTTCGCACCTTCGCCCGATTGGCCGGTCATACGCTGCTGCGTGAAGAAGACGAAAACGGCGTCTACCGTTACTGGCTGAAAAAGGCCTGAAAAAAACCGATAGCGTCTCTTAAGGATTTTTAATGTTCAAAGTGCTACGCGATTGGATTCAGCGCTACTTCTCCGATGAAGAGGCGGTGGTTCTGGCAGTGCTGCTGTTCCTGGCGTTTACCGCCGTGCTTACCTTGGGCGGCATGTTGGCGCCGGTGCTGGCGGGAATGGTGCTGGCGTATCTCATGCAGGGGCTGGTCACGACGCTGGAGCGCTTGCGGCTGCCCGGCACTGCGGCAGTCGGGCTGGTGTTTGCCCTGTTCATGGGCGTGCTGGTGGTGTTTATCGTGGTAATCGTGCCGTTGCTCTGGCACCAGTTAGTGACCTTGTTCAACGAGTTGCCGGGGATGCTCGCCAAGTGGCAATCCCTGCTATTGCTGCTACCTGAGCGTTATCCGCACCTGGTGTCCGATGAGCAGGTGTTGCAGACCATCGAAGTGGTGCGCGGCGAGATTGGCAAGTTCGGCCAATGGGCTCTGACGTTCTCGCTGTCCAGCCTGCCGCTTCTGGTCAACATCATGATCTACCTGGTGCTGGTACCGATCCTGGTGTTCTTCTTCCTCAAGGACCGGGAAATGATCGGGCGTTGGGTGCGTGGCTACCTGCCTCGTGAGCGGGCGCTGATCACCCGAGTGGCCCAGGAGATGAATCGGCAGATCGCCAATTACATTCGCGGAAAAGTCATCGAGATTTTCATCTGCGGCGGCGTGACCTATATCGGTTTCGTGACCATGGGGCTCAATTACGCCGCCCTGCTGGCGCTGCTGGTGGGCATTTCAGTGGTGGTGCCTTACGTCGGCACCGTGGTGGTGACCGTGCCGGTGGCCTTGATTGCGCTGTTCCAGTGGGGCTGGAGCGATCAGTTCATCTACCTGATGGCGGTCTACGGGATCATCCAGACCCTGGACGGCAACGTGCTGGTCCCGCTGCTGTTCTCCGAGGCGGTGAACCTGCATCCGGTGGCGATCATTTGTGCGGTGCTGCTGTTTGGCGGGCTGTGGGGGTTCTGGGGGTGTTCTTTGCGATTCCCCTGGCGACGCTGTTCAAGGCGGTGCTGGATGCGTGGCCGAGCAAGGAGCCGGTTGTCGCGCCGTTGTTGTAGCTTTGACTGATGGGGTGAGGCGGATGGCCTCATCGCGAGCAAGCTCGCTCCCACACGGGATAAGTGGTGTTACTCAATCCAGTGTGGGAGCGAGCTTGCTCGCGATAGCGCCAGTAAAGGCAGCGAAAGTTTCAGCCCTTGTTGAGCGCCTGGGCCGCCGCCAACACCGCATCCACATGCCCCGGCACCTTCACGCCACGCCATTCCTGGCGCAGCACGCCGTTCTTGTCGATCAGGAAGGTGCTGCGGTCAACGCCCAGGTATTCCTTGCCGTAGAGCTTTTTCAGCTTGATCACGTCGAACAGCTGGCAGACCGCCTCGTCCTTGTCGCTGATCAGTTCGAACGGGAACTCCTGCTTGCACTTGAAGTTCTCGTGGGACTTGAGGCTGTCCCGGGAGACGCCGAACACTTCGGTGTTGGCGGCCTGGAACTGCGCGTACTGATCGCGAAAGCCCTGGCCTTCGGTGGTGCAACCGGGAGTGCTGTCCTTGGGGTAGAAATAGATCACCACCTGCTTGCCCTTGAGGGCGGCGAGGCTGATGGTCTGCCCGCTGGTGGCGGGCGCCTGGAAATCGGTAACCGGCTGGTCGACGGCAACGGCCATGAACGCTTCCTTACATTGGGTTTTGTGGGCGCCACGGTTCGATCAGGGCATCCAGGTTCATCGCATCGGCGAAGTCCAGGAACTGATCGCGCAGCCAACTGATCTGGGTGCCGGCGGGCAGGGTCACGGTGAACGTGGCGTTGAGCATGGTGCCGCCGGTCTGCGGGGCCTGGTAGGTGTCGCAGGTCAGGTTTTCCAGCTCGACGTGATGGTCCATGAAGAACTGGCACAGCTCGTTGATGATGTCCGGACGGTAGGCCGAGCTCACGTAGGCCACGTAGGGCAGGGCCTGTGGACGGTTCTCCAGGGCGGCGCTGCGCACGACGTTGACGGTAAAGGCATGCTTCTTGGCCAGCACCGGCAGGCCGCCTTCCAGGCGCGCCAGGGCGTCCCAGCTGCCGGAGATCTCCAGCACGAGTGCACTGCATTCGCCATGACGGGTCAGGCGTGAGGTTACGACGGCGCAGCGATTTTCATGGCTGGCGCGGCACAGGACGTTAGTCAGCTCCATGGGGTTGGCGCCAAGGGCACTGATAACAAGGAATTGTTCGCGGACTGTGGGGGTGGACATGCAGCATTCCTAAAGCGATGAGCGGTCGGTACCTTTGCCGCTCGACACAGCGCCCGGCCCGGGAAAACGAACGGCTCAAGCCTTTTGTCCGGGGTTGCGCTGCATTCCGCGACAGCGGGAATGCACCAGGACAAACCCGGGATCGGGGCTTGTGGCGTCGAAAACGGAGGCTGGAAACCGGCGTATGAGCTTGTCGGTACCGATCAAAGCCTGAAGGGTAGCGAAAACCATCGCCCAGGGGAATGGTAGTTCGCTTGTACAAGCATCTTGGCGCCAGTACCATTACCGCTCTCTTTTTCCGGCAGGAGCGGTTTCATGATTGCGGGCAGTATGGTGGCACTGGTCACACCCATGGATGCACAAGGGCATCTTGACTGGGCCAGCCTCAGCAAACTCGTGGACTTCCACCTTGAGAACGGCACCCATGCCATTGTCGCCGTCGGTACCACCGGCGAGTCGGCAACCCTCGACGTCAATGAGCACATCGAAGTCATCCGTGCCGTGGTCAAGCAGGTCAACGGTCGCATCCCCGTCATCGCCGGTACTGGCGCCAACTCGACTCGCGAAGCCGTCGAGCTGACCCGCAACGCCAAGGAAGCCGGTGCCGACGCCTGCCTGCTGGTCGTCCCGTACTACAACAAGCCGACCCAGGAAGGCCTGTACCAGCACTTCAAGCACATTGCCGAAGCCGTCGACATCCCGCAGATTCTCTATAACGTTCCCGGCCGCACCTCCTGCGACATGCAGGCCGAGACCGTGATCCGCCTGTCCACCGTGCCGAACATCATCGGCATCAAGGAAGCCACCGGCGACATGAAGCGCGCCAAGGCCATCCTCGATGGCGTGAGCAAGGACTTCATCGTGCTGTCCGGGGATGATCCGACAGCGGTCGAGCTGATCCTGCTGGGTGGCAAGGGCAACATCTCCGTCACCGCCAACGTTGCCCCGCGCGAAATGGCCGACCTGTGCGAGGCCGCGCTCAAGGGCGACGCCGAGACCGCACGGGCCATCAACGAAAAACTGATGCCGTTGCACAAGGACCTGTTCATCGAGGCCAACCCGATTCCGGTGAAGTGGGCCTTGGTCGAAATGGGCCTGATGCACGAAGGCATCCGCTTGCCACTGACCTGGCTGAGCACCCCCTGTCACGAACCGCTGCGGCAGGCCCTGCGCCAGTCCGGCGTCCTGGTTTAATTGAGGAAGTACAACGCATGAAGCGAATGGCCGGACTTTCCGCACTTGCCTTGATTATCTCCAGCACCAGCGGCTGCGGATGGATCTGGGGGCCGGAAGGTTACTTCCGCGACCGTGGTAGCGATTACCTGCAAGCGCAACAGACTGCACCGATGCAACTGCCGCAAGACGTCAACATCGCCAAGCGCCTGGATCCGCTGCTGCCGATTCCGCGCAACGTCGCGGACGACAGCGTCAAGGGCGAGTACATCGTTCCACGTCCGCAGCCGCTGTCGGCCGTGGCCGACGCCAGCGACTACACCCTGCAGAAGAGTGGCGATTCCAGCTGGGTCATGGGCCAGCATCCGCCAGCCGAAGTCTGGCCGGTGGCGATCCAGTTCTTCCAGGACAACGGTTTCCGCCTGGACGAACAGCGCCCGCAAACCGGCGAGTTCACCACCACCTGGCAGCGCTCCGATGAACTGTCCGCCGCCATGGCCAAGCGCCTGAGCGCCGCCGGTGTCGCGGCCGACAGCGAAACCCGCGTGCGGGTGCGTATCGAGCCGGGCGTGCAGCGCAACACCAGTGAAATCTACGTGGTCAGCGCCGAGCGTCCTGCCGGCAGCACCGCCGACGTGGCCTTCACCAACCGTTCGGTCAATACCGGCCTCGACGCTGCCCTGGTGGACGACATGCTTGCCAGCATGAGTCGTACCGCGGAGCAGGGCGGTTCGGTCTCGATGCTGGCGTCCAAGGAATTCGATGCGCCGAGCCGCGTCAGCCTGAGCGAAGACGGCAGCGGCAACCCGGTGCTCAACGTCGGCTCCGACCTGGACCGTGCCTGGTCGAGCGTTGGCCGTGCGCTGGAACAGGGTGAGTGGCGCGTTGAGGACATCAACCGCAGCCTGGGCCTGTACTACATCAACCTCGCCGAGAAGGCCGAGAAGAAAGACGACAAGCCCGGCTTCTTCAGCGGCCTGTTCGGCAGCAAGCCGGACAAGGAAGAGATCGAAGCCCGCGCCGAGCGTTACCAGGTTCGCCTGAGCAAGGTCGGCGAAAGCGTCCAGGTCACTGTCGAGAAGAACATCAACACCGTGGCGCCGGCCGATGTGGCCCGCAAGGTATTGAGCGTGATTCAGGATAACCTGGGCTGATCCGATGCGTTTCGCCGTTCTCGGCAGCGGTAGCCAGGGCAACGGCACGCTGGTCGCCAGCGCTGGTACGTACGTGTTGGTCGATTGTGGTTTCTCCCTGCGGGAAACCGAGAAACGCCTGTTGCGCCTGGGTGTGCACCCGGCGCAACTGAGCGCGATACTCGTGACCCACGAACATGCCGACCACGTGCATGGCGTGGGTTTGCTGTCTCGGCGCTACAATCTGCCGGTGTACCTGAGTCGTGGGACACTGGCAGGCCTGCGCAAGCCCATCGAGCCAGCCGGCTTCGTGGTCGGTGGCGAGCAACTGCGTATCGGTAGCCTGGACATCAGCGTGGTCAGTGTGGCGCACGATGCCCGGGAACCGACGCAATATGTGTTCAGCGATGGTGAACGACGTTTCGGGTTGTTGACCGACCTGGGGTCGTACTGCAACAGGGTGATGGACAGTTACCGGGACCTCGATGCATTGATGATCGAGTCCAACCACTGCCGTGACATGCTGGCCCGTGGTTACTACCCGTACTTCCTCAAGCAGCGGGTCGGCGGGGAACACGGACATTTGAACAACCACCAGGCCGCGTTCCTGGTGGCCGAGTTGGGCTGGCAAGGCCTGCAACACCTGGTCCTGGCCCATCTGAGCAGCAAGAACAACCTGCCGCAGCTGGCCCGGCAATGTTTCGTCGACACCCTCGGGTGCGACCCGGACTGGCTGCAACTGGCCGATCAAGATTCAGGGCTCGACTGGCGACATATCGCCTAGCCCACTACTTAGCAAGCGGAGCCCATCATGGAAAAACGTGAAGAACTCTACCGCGGCAAAGCCAAGTCGGTTTACAAGACCGACGACGCTGACCGCTTGATCCTGCTGTTTCGCAACGACACCTCGGCGTTCGACGGCAAGCGCATCGAACAGCTGGACCGCAAGGGCATGGTGAACAACAAGTTCAACGCCTTCATCATGCAAAAACTCGAAGCCGCCGGCGTGCCGACCCAGTTCGACAAGCTGCTGGGCGACAACGAATGCCTGGTCAAGAAGCTGGACATGATCCCGGTCGAATGCGTCGTGCGTAACTACGCCGCCGGCAGCCTGGTCAAGCGCCTGGGCGTGGAAGAGGGCATGAAGCTCAACCCTTACACCTTCGAGCTGTTCCTGAAGGACGACGCCAAGGGCGACCCGTTCATCAACGAATCCCACGTCGTGGCATTCGGTTGGGGCACCACCGAGCAACTGGCCCGCATGAAGGAATTGTCCCTCAAGGTCAATGAAGTGCTGACCAAGCTGTTCGACGACGCCGGCTTGCTGCTGGTGGACTTCAAGCTTGAATTCGGCGTGTTCAGCGACGGTTCCATCGTCCTGGGCGACGAATTCAGCCCGGACGGCTGCCGCCTGTGGGACAAGGACACCAAGAAGAAGATGGACAAGGACCGCTTCCGCCAGGGCCTCGGTGACGTCATCGAAGCCTACGAAGAAGTCGCCCAGCGCCTGGGTGTACCGCTGTAATCGACGCAAGCATCTGATAGCACGGAAAAAATTTCGCTCGGGGGTTCGCTTCCGGCGAATGTGCTGGTATGATGCGCGCCACTGGAGAGATGCCGGAGTGGCCGAACGGGACGGATTCGAAATCCGTTGTACTGGCGACAGTACCTAGGGTTCAAATCCCTATCTCTCCGCCATTATTGAATACGACTAAGCCCCTGAAATGGTTGAACATTTCAGGGGCTTTTTCGTTTCTGGCGTTTTGTCGCGTATGGCGAACGCGGCGACATGGATTGTGCGGCAGTACTGCGAGCGTGAACGTCGGGGCGCGGATCGCCTGACCTATGATTTGCGCCGCGATTTAAAGACTGGGACAGGCCACAGTTTTGAGTTCACTCATCATCAGATCGTGATCTGTTCCCATTTCTTCCCCCCCCCGGATTGAGAATACGGAGGGATGACCGGCATCAGTATCTTGATTTCTAGTATCCAACTGGATACGGTCCGCCGATTAATTATCTCATTCAGCAAACGCAGACGTTTACTGCTTGGCATTCATCGGTTCGTGATCTGCGAGCAAAAATCGCTATCGCCCCCCGCATTGATCGTGCCGCAGCGGGTCACCTGGGCGATGTGAAACCTGTCGGTGATGGTGTTTCAGAGTTGCGTGTGGATGTAGGCGCTGGCTACCGGGTCTATTTCACCCTGCGCGGTGGAGTGGTCATCGTGCTACTGGCTGGGGGCGACAAGTCTTCACAGAGTGCTGATATCCGGCGAGCGAAGAAATTGGCAAAGGAGATTTGAGCGTGAGCCAACACCTGACGACATTTGACATGGCCGCACTACTCGATAGCGACGAAGCGATCAGTGAATACCTTTCCCAGGTGTTGGCTGATGGTAATAGCGAGGAGTTTCTCCGAGCGATCGGCTATGTAGCCAAGGCCCGAGGCATGGCGCAGATCGCTAAAGACTCCGGCATGGGACGAGAAAGCTTGTACAAGGCGTTCGCCCCCGGATCAAAACCGAGATTCGATACCGTACTCAAGGTCATTCATGCGCTAGGCATCGATCTTCATGCGCAGCCTGGGCATGCGGCTAATCATTCACCTGTCTGAAGAGTGGATTAGAGCGGAGACTGGGAACAGACCACGATCGTGAGTTCATCTGTAATCAGCCTGCCTCTAATCGTGGTCTGTCCCCGCTTTCTTTCTGCTTTCTTGCCGCTTTCCTCAGTGGGTTACCAAGCCCTGTCGCTGAATGTTCAGCGACATTCAGAGCGTAACGCGACAGAAAATCTCCGGCGAGAGGCTTAGGACCAGAATAGTTCTTTTGGTGGGGGGCAGAAGTTTCTACGTGAGGACTGAATGGTCGGATAGGGCATGGCATCGGAACGCTCAGCGTTGCCTTGGTTTAATCCTTGCCTGGCTCTCCTTATATTTCGAACTGTTTGGGTATCCAGCATGGACGAAAATCCAGTATCGAGCCAACCTAACAAAGTAGTAGCGTTAAGCCTCTATTGGCCCATTCGGGAAAATGGCTACGGAGCTAGGAAATGGAATTTATAGAACGCTTGAACGCAATGTCGGCGAAGGTGAATCAGTTAGCATCAACAATCCAAACTGAGGAAGCGACTAAGACTGCTTTTGTAATGCCATTCATTCACACGGTGCTTGGCTATGACGTTTTCGACCCATCCGAAGTCGTGCCCGAATATATATGTGATATTGGTACAAAAAAAGGCGAAAAAATTGATTACGCGATCTTAAAAAATGGCCAGATTCAGATTCTTATTGAGACTAAAAAAATTGGCGAGTCGCTAAATATAAATCATGCTAGCCAGTTATTCAGATATTTCCATGTCACTACCGCAAGGATATCGATTTTAACAAACGGCAGATTCTACAGATTCTTCACTGATTTAGATGCTCCAAACAAAATGGATGAAAAACCATTTTTGGAGATAGATCTTTTAGATGTCGACGAACACGTGATACCTGAGCTGCAAAAGCTTACAAAATCAGCGTTTGACGTTGAGTCAATCATTAACGCGGCAGGCGAATTAAAGTACGTAGGACAGATAAAAAGAGAGATGGCCTCTCAGTTCACCCAGCCCGACGATGATTTTGTGCGGTTCTTTGCTTCTCGAATCTATGAAGGTGTGATCACTCAAAAAGTAAGAGAGCAGTTCGCGCTTCTTACCAAAAAGGCTGCATCTCAGTTCCTAAACGACCAAATTAACGATCGCCTGAAGTCCGCAATCAGCGGCGTTCCGCTACCGACTCCGGCGGAGCGGGTTGTATCCGAGAGCCAGCCCGAAACAAATGATGCGCCTGAAGATCGAGTCCTTACTACGATGGAGGAGCTGGAGGGCTTTCATATCATAAAAGCGATAGTGCGAACAGTAATCGACTCGAAACGGATCGCACACAGAGACACTCAGAGCTACTTTGGGATCTTGTTGGACGATAACAATCGAAAGCCAATCGCTAGACTCCACTTTAATAGAAGCCAAAAATATTTAGGTGTTTTTGATAGGGACAAAAATGAAACTCGACATCCTATTGATTCACTCGATCAAATTTATGACTTTTCGGACTCCTTAAAAGAGACGATTACTTATTATCACGGGCAGTCTTGAAATAATAAATTCCAGTTTTTTGCCTAAAGCCAAGGACTGGAATATACGATTTACGCCGATGACTGTTTGAGGAACAGACGCATAGCTGTGGTCGGTCCCCGTTTTCCATTTTTTCAAAAAAGGCAGAAGTTTTTACGGGTGGTAACCAGGCCTTTGTATAGGAAACTTGCCAGTGATTACAAATTTATCGAACACTTTTTGACCATCACGTGCAGCTTGCCGAACGTCAAGAAATGTCAGCTCATCGTGTGTGACTTTCTTGTGCGGTTTGTCGACTTTTTTGTAGTAGTCATCGGAGCCTCCGAGATATGTGTATTCATGCTGATCGGCTTATGTGATTAATCGAGTCCGGGCAAACTGGAGGGTTTTGGTGCCATCGAACCGTGCTAGTCTCGACGAAATGGGCCTCGTGAGAGGCCCTTTGAACTAGGCCGGCTCTGCGTCCAAGCGTCGGGCTATGACATCGAGTACGTCGCAACCATCCCTCAATGGAATGCAGCACAGTTGTGCAAAGTCCTGGAGGACCACTGAGTCACTCGGAATGTCTCCTCGCATGGCGAGGTTCTCTAACAGCTGAGTGACCGCGCGAATTCTATAGCCTGCCGTATCAAGCAGGATGTGCAAGGGGACGGAGGTATCGACGAAGAGGGGTTGATCGTCGGCATTACTGGTAAGAGCCATGTATCTATTCATTTTTTAAATTCCATTTGATTGATGACCTTCTTAGTCGTCGCCAAACGAATAAGGTGGTAGCTGTACGCAGGTTGGCGAACCGGACAAATAGAAAAACCGGTAGATCCGAAGATCTCCCACGCACAGCTACCGAAAAGCAGCATATTGCGCACGGTAGCGTTCCGCAATCCGCGAGAGGTTCCTGCATATTTGTCATGGGTCGCCAAACCCAAGCCGCTCTTACGAACGACACTTGGACTATAGAGCCCTTCTGGAGAAATCATCAATCAGATGATGAGTCAGAAAATTCTTTAAATTATGTGGGCGAGAAATGTCAGAAAATTCCCCGCAGCAGTTGCCTTCCCCCGCCTTTTTTATCCCGCCCAACCCCCTCCGCGATCTGCATAACCTCGGTGTCTGCCAGGCCCAAAGCTTTGTAACAATTAGACTAATGGTCTATAGCTGAAGACAAGGCTGCCGATAGGCAGGTATTCCCCGTGTAAGGAGTGACACCATGCTGCGGTTTTTTGCCGATCTGGGCTTTCGCTGGAAAATCACCCTTCCGATCGCATTCCTGGCTGTGTTGTTGGTGTTGATGGGGTGGTCGGGCATGCGTGGTATCGGTCAGGTGACCGAATCGAGCACGCAACTGACCAAGCGTTATCTGCCGGCGATCAGCCTGTTGCTCAACGCCGACCGTGATCTTTATCAGGCTTTCGTCGCCGAGCGCAGTCTGCTTGATGGTCATGCAAGCGAGCATTTGAAAGCGCTGAGCGCCAGTCATGGCGAGAATGCGAAGCAGGCTTATGACCGCGTGCAAAAATATGCCGCGATGCAACCCGGTGCCGAAGCACAGGCATTGGTCAGTCAGTTCAATGACAGCTTCGGGAAATGGATGCAGGTGTCGCGACGGGTCCTCGAGCTGTCTGTAGGCGATCCGCAGGGTGCCAGCGCGCTGAGTTTTGGTGATAGTGAGCGCCTGTTCGAAACCATGCGCGACTCCATCGACAAGCTGGGTGAGCTGGAAGATGCGGCGTCGCATCGCGAAGGCGACGCCGCGATCGATAACGGCAAGGCAGTTGGGATGCAACAGGGTGCGATTCTGCTGGTCGGCCTGCTCAGTTGCATCCTGGTGCTTTTCGTTCTGCCACTTGTGGTGCTGAGTCCAATGCGTCGACTGCTGCACCGCGTCGAGCAGATTGCCGAGGGTGGTGGCGATTTGAAAGGGCGTCTGGAGGTACGTTCGGCCGATGAGTTGGGTCAGCTCAGCGGAGCCTTCAACCGTTTTCTCGACAAGCTGCAACCGTTGATCGCCGAAGTTGGGCGGGTCACCGGGGAGGTTGACTCCGCAGCGCGCGCCATGGCTGATATGGCCGCCACGAATGACCGGTTGATCAGCAGCGAGCATGCGGCGCTCGATCAGGTCAGTACCGCCGCCACCCAGATGAGCGCGGCGGTGCACGAAGTGGCGCATAACGCGGCGAACGCCTCGGGCGCCGCGCAACAGGCGAGCAGTCAGTCTCGTGACGGCGCCGAGGTGGTCAGCAGCACCATCGAGTCGATCCGCCAGTTGGCCCAGGAAGTGGAGAGCGCTTCGGGCACGATCGAGGCACTGGCCCAGGAAACTTCCAGTATCGGTGCGGTGCTCGAAGTGATCCGTGGCATTGCCGAACAGACTAACCTGTTGGCGCTGAACGCTGCCATCGAAGCCGCGCGGGCCGGTGAGCAGGGCCGTGGTTTTGCCGTGGTGGCCGACGAAGTGAGAGCGCTTGCGGCGCGCACACAGGATTCGACCAAGGACATCCAGGTTCGCATCGAGCGGTTGCAGAGCGGTGTCGCCAAGGCTGTACAAGCCATGCATGTGGGCAGCAGCAAGGCCCGGGACAGTGTCGAACGAGCCGCGGGCGTCGATCAGGTGCTCAGCGGTACCGGCGGTTCGATCCAACGGATCAACGACATGGCCGCGCAAATCGCCAGTGCATGTGAGGAGCAGAGCAGCGTCACTGAGGAAATAGCCCGCAATATTTCTGACATCCGTGATCTGTCCAACGAAGCGGCATCCAATTCTGCCCAGAGCATGCAGGCCAGCCAACAGCTGTCCAGCCTGTCGAGAAACCTGGCAGAACTGACCGGCCGTTTCCGCACCTGAAGCAGGGTGTCGTGTCCACTGACGAGCAACTGCAAGCCCTGCATCAGGACGGGGTCGTCCTGATGCCCGGCGTGTTGAATGCCCGGCAGATCGCCGACCTGCGCCATGCCATTGACCAGTTGAAGCCCCTGCATTGGGACTACAGCGGCGTCATCGATCATTACAAATGTGTGTTCAATCGCGATCCGTTCTGGCTGCCCTTCCTGGATGTGGCCGGGGTGATCGAGCTGGCCGAGGCGGCCCTGGGCGATGATTGCCATGTCATCGGCCAGACGGCCTGGCGCTGCCATCCCGGTTTACCGGGGCGCCGTTGCACCTGGATTATCTGGCGATGCAATTGCCGCCAGGGCTGTTGGCCGACCCTGCCTTTGAACTGCCTATACAGGTTTTTACCGCGCAGTTTTACCTGGATGACATCGACGCCGACTTGAGCCCGACACAGGTCATTGCGGGCAGCCACAAGGCCGGCCGGGCACCGGTGAAGGGCGAAACGCAGTGGCAAGGGCACCCCGCGCAGCCGGTGCTGTGCCGGGCGGGCGATGTGTTGATACTGCGCAGTGAGTTATGGCACGCCGGCAGCGACAACCGGACCGCCGACCGTACGCGATACATGCTCCAGGTGCACTACGGTCGGCGGATGGTCGCGCAGAAGTTCTCGCCCTATCTGCACTGGCAGTTCAACCCTGTGGTCTTGGCCGCCGCGACATCTCGTCAGCGGCGGTTGTTGGGCCACCACCAGGAGGCTGAATACGATTGAGCCTGGCTCAGTCAGATCCAGACATCGTTGACCGCCGTTCGCTCATTGGTTTCTTCGCCGGTATTGATCACGCCGCGAGGCTCGATCAACAGCAGCTTCACTTCCTGGGCGGCGCTGGGCTTATGCTCCACACCTTTTTTGACCACGTACATCTCGCCCGGGCCAATCGTCACCGCGCCGTCGCGAAAGTCGATACGCAGTTCGCCCTCCAGCACGATGAAGGTTTCATCCGTATCGGCGTGGGCGTGCCAGATGAAGTCGCCTTCGAGCCGGGCGATCTTGAATTGGTAGTCGTTCATTTCGGCCACGACTTTCGGCGTCCACTGTTCCTGGAACAGGGTGTATTTCTGGGCGAAGTTGATGGGGGCGTAACGGGTCATCGAGGCATCTCCTTGGTGGGGTGGTGCGTCCTACTTTATGGTTCGAGCCAGTGTGCGTATTGGATGATCGTGCAGCTTTTTGCGCCGCGCAGTCGCTGTCCTAGCGTCGCATGTTCAGCCAGCGTGCCGGTGAAATACCGAAGGCTTGTGTATGCAACCGGGTCATGTGGCTCTGATCGAAAAAACCACAGGCCAGGGCCACTTCGCTCAGTGGCGTACCGTGGAAGGCCAGGCGTCGGGCTTCGCTCAAGCGGCGCTGGGTGATGTAGCGATAGGGGCTGGTGCCGTACAGCGCCCGGAAGTCCCGGGACAGACTCCATCGGTCCCTGCCGCTTGCCTGCACCAGATCGTCCAGGGTGATCACCTGGTCGAGGGCATCGTGGATGAACAGGCGGGCACGTTCTGCCGCCGGGTAGTCGATCAGCCGCCGTCCGCGCCTGTTGCCCGCCGCAACGTCGAGGGCCTGGGCCACATCGTAGATGGCGTCCTCTTCCTCCAGCGGGTCGAGGGGATGATCCAGGCTGTTCAACAATCGACGGGTCGCGATGTTGAGGCGGGGATCGCTGGACAATCCACCTTCGATGAAAGGCAGCGGCTTGCCCCCCAGCACCTGCTGGATCACCGACGGTTCTATATAGAACATCCGGTAACGAAAGCCATCGCGGGTCCCCGCTTCGCCATCGTGCACTTCGTCCGGGTGCAGGACGATGGTGCCGCCGGGCTGGCTATGACGCTTGCTGTGGCGATAGTTGAAGCTCTGGACGCCGGAAAGCGTGATGCCGATGGCGTAGGTGTCATGGCGATGGGTGGTGTAGCCATGCCCACTGAAATAAGCCTCGATGCGTTCCATTTTCCTCGATTCGGGCGCCCGCACCAGCCAGTCGCGGTTGTGGGTGGATCGAGTCATTGCACCGGCCTCCTGTTTTCGTCCGTATACCCTACCTGCCTGGCAACCATCGTCACAGCAAAAAGCAGAAGCGATGTAGGCGCTGTCGAGTGCAACGAGGCTGCGATCTTTCTCCAGACACTTGAATCTCAAGCGAAAGATCAAGATCAAAAGATCGCAGGCTTCGCCAGCTCCTACAGACCCCGCTTGGCGGTGCTCAGATCTCTTTCACGGGCGTCTCGTCATGGACGTTCTTGATCAACCTGACGGCATGAAGGCAGTCACTCTTGTTCACATAGGCTTCGCCACTGGCGATCGTTTCGTGGTTGCCGGCTCTCAAGCGCCAGCGCCATTGGCCTTTTCCGGTGCTCGGGTTGCCTCGGGTCTGTCGATAGATTTCAAAATACATCGGTTCGCTCCCTGCGATTCATTCACTCAAGACATGCGTTGAACATGTGGCTGCAAGCCTAGCCAAGTGGTTGGTTTTGGCTATGGGAAATTCGTTTCCATTGGTTATCAAATATTGCTGGGCATGAGCGCTGGCCGGGAATTTGACCGTTACAGTGTGAAAAGTCATGTTGCGAATATGTGGTCGGCTTAAGTTCTGACTGGATCCTTGCGTTGCCCTGCCTGGTCCTGCTTAATACGGTTCGACGCCTAGGGCCGGAAGCCCGATGGGACTGAAAACACTATAAGAAAAAGAGCCATCAAGTGACTGAATATCCAGGAGCGGATCTGCAAGGTCGTCTAGCGCTTTCGCTTGTCATTCCGGTCTATAACGAAGCCCAGTCCATCGATTTGTTCATGGCCAGGATCGACCAGGTCTTTGCCCATGAATCGCTGGTGAGCCTGGAACTGGTGTTCGTCAACGACGGCAGCGTGGACGATACGTTGGCGCTGCTGCTGGACAGGCAGAAGGCCGACCCGCGTATCCGCATCGTCGACCTGAGTCGCAACTTCGGCAAGGAGGCAGCGTTGAGCGCGGGCCTGCAAGCCGCCCGTGGCCAGGCGGTGGTGCCGATCGACGTCGATTTGCAGGATCCTCCCGAAGTGATCCTGGACATGATCGCCCATTGGCGCAACGGCGCCGAAGTGGTGCTGGGGCATCGGATCAATCGCGATTCCGACTCCTGGGCCAAACAGGTTTCCGCCAACGGGTTCTACCGGCTGCACAATAAAATCGCCGACCACAAGCTGCCGGAGAATGTCGGCGATTTCCGCTTGATGGATCGCTGTGTGGTCGATGCCCTTCTAACCCTGCCCGAATCGCGCCGCTTCATGAAAGGGCTGTTTGCCTGGGTGGGGTTCCGGACCACCCACGTGGACTACGTCAGGCCGGAGCGGTCCGCCGGTGAAAGCAAGTTCAATGGCTGGCGCCTGTGGAATTTTGCCCTGGAAGGCATCACCAGCTTCAGCACCGAACCGCTGCGTATCTGGACGTACCTGGGGCTTTGCGTCTCGCTGGTGTCCTTTGCATTTGCCATGTTCATCGTGTTGCGGACCCTGATTTCCGGGGTCGACCTGCCGGGCTATGCCTCGCTGATGGTCGCGGTCACGTTCCTGGGCGGACTGCAACTGATCGGCATCGGCGTGTTGGGGGAATACCTGGGCCGCACCTATATCGAATCCAAGCGTCGGCCGGTTTTCCTGGTGCGGCGCATCTATGACGCCAAGGACTGACCATGGATCTCAAGGAAACCGACATCCTCGGTCCCGATATCGAGCAGCATTGGTACTACCGATCGAAAGCGCGGGCCATGCTCCACATGCTCAAGGGCACCTCGGCCAGTACGTTGCTGGACGTGGGCGCCGGCTCGGGCTTTTTTTCCCATCACCTGCTGACCCATACCCCAACGGCCCAGGCCTGGTGCGTGGACATCAGCTATCCGGCCGACTCCGACGCCAGCACCGCCGGTAAACCGGTCCGCTACCGACGCGCCATCGACACGTTGGACGCCGACCTGGTGTTGCTGATGGACGTGTTGGAGCACGTGGATGATGATGTGGGCCTGCTCAAGGCCTACGTCGACAAAGTGCCGTCCGGTAGCCGCTTCCTGATCACCGTGCCGGCGTTCCAGTTTCTCTGGAGCGGGCATGACGATTTCCTCGAGCACAAGCGCCGCTATACCCTCAAACAACTGGAAAGCGTCGTGGCGCAGGCCGGTTTGCAGGTCCAGCAAGGGGCGTATTACTTCGGCCTGGTATTTCCCATTGCCGCCGGCCTGCGCCTGTTGCAGCGCAAAACCTCCGGGGCACCGGCCAAGTCGCAGCTTGCGCGGCATCATCCGCTGGTCAATGGCGTGCTGAGGACCCTGTGCAGCCTGGAGCGTCCATTCATGGGGGCCAATCGTATCGCCGGCCTGACGGTGTTCTGCCTGGCGCAGAAGCCGTGACCTGGACGCACTCGCCGCTGCTGCGACGTGCCTTGCGCTTTGCCATGACCGGCCTGCTCGTCACCGCGGTCCATGTGGTGGCTGCCGTGCTGTTTGTGCACTTGATCCTGGCCAACCCGCCACTGGCCAACGGTTTCGCCTTTGTCGTGGCGACCGTGGTGTCGTACCTGATCAACACCCTCTGGAGCTTTTCCAGCCGCTTGCATGGCCGCACCCTTGGCCGTTTCGTCGTGGTATCGATCGGCGGGTTCGGGCTGGCGATGCTGGTGGCCTGGGTAGCCCAACGTGTCGGCCTGGATTACCTGGCGGGCATCGCGGCCGTGGCGCTGATCATCCCCGTGTTCACCTTCATCCTGCATAATTTCTGGACGTATCGATGACCGTTCGCGGCAAGCATCACCTGGTTTCCTTGTTGCCCATACTGCTGGGTACGCTGGCGTTCCTGCTGGTGATCGGCCCGCGGGTGCTGGACCCGACGAACATCGCCTGGTTGGGGGAGGGGGATGCGGCGACCCATTACATGGGCTGGGCGTTTTTCCGCAGTTCGCCCTGGACCTTTCCGTTGGGCACGAACCCTTCCTATGGGTTGGAATTGGGCAACGGCATCATTTTTTCCGACTCCAATCCGCTGCTGGCATTTGTGTTCAAACCCTTCAACGCATGGCTTCCCGAGACGTTCCAGTATTTTGGCCTGTGGTTGCTGGCCTGTTTCATCCTGCAAGCCTGGTTCGGCTGGAAACTGGTCGGCCTGCTGACGCCGTCGCTGTGGATCAGGTTGTTGGGTACCGGGTTGCTGGTGTTTTCGCCGCCGATGTTTCTGCGCATGGGCGGGCATCTGTCGCTGTCCGGGCATTTCCTGATCCTGGCGGCCTTGTACCTGGCGCTGCGGCCCGGTGTGCAAAAACGCCGCCTGGCCTGGGGCGGGCTGTTGGCCGCCACAGCGCTGGTACACGCTTACCTGTTGGCCATGGTGGCGTTGATCTGGCTGGCCGACCTTGCCAGTCAGGCCAGCAAGGGCCGAGTGTCCCGGCGCGATGCCTGGATCGAGCTGGGTGGCTTGTTTTTGCTGGTTGCGTTCTGTTGCTGGCAGGCGGGTTATTTCAGCGTGGGTGGCGGGACCGTGGCGGGGGGTTATGGATTGTATCGCTTGAACGTGATGTCGCTGGTCAACCCCAGCGGCTGGTCACACACCTTGCGCGACATGCCCCAGGGCCCGGGGACTACGAAGGTTTCAACTACCTGGGATTGGGTGTCCTCATGCTGGCGATCTGCGCTGGCGTGGCATTGCTGCAAGGCAACACCGGTTTGGCGAATGCCGTGCGCCACAGGCGACTGTTGCTGTTGGCATTGATCGGGCTGACGCTGTTTTCGCTGACCAACCACGTCGGCATCGGCATGCTGAATATGCACTACTGGCTGCCCAAACCCCTTGAACTTCTGGCAAACGTCTTTCGCGCGGCCGGTCGAATGTTCTGGCCCGTGTTCTACGCCATCGTATTTGTCGTCATCTTCGCGGTGATCCGCGGCAACAAGCCACGGGCAGCGGTGTGTCTGCTGGCCATCGCCCTGGTGGTGCAAGTGCTGGATACCCGCGCGGGATGGGCCGGCCTGCGCCAGAGCCGGATGGTGCCGGCGGCCTCGAGTTGGCCCACGGCCATGAACGATCCGTTCTGGGCCAGCGCGGCCGGTCATTATTCGAAAGTCCGGACGCTGTTGCCGCAGAACCAGCCGGACAACTGGCTGCTGACCAGCCAATACGCCCTGGCGCATGGCCTGGAAACCGATGGTGTGTACCTGGGACGCATGAGCGACCGGGCGATCGAGCGAGCCCAGCGACACGCCGATCAGATGCTTGCCAGCGGCCAGTACGCAGCCGATTCGTTGTACATCCTCGACCCTCGCGCCGCGCTCCAGGCGGCGAAAACCGTCAACCGCCAAACCGACCTGTTGACCCGTATCGACGGCCTCGTGGTGTTGGCGCCGGGCTGGAAAACCTGCGCCCAATGCCCGCCGGTTGCCGACGAGACGCTGGACGTGCAGGTCAAGCTCGGTGAGCGCCAGGTGTTCAGCCGAATCAATGCCATGTTGGCCGAGGGCTGGGGGCGCGTCGAAGAGTGGGGCACCTGGTCGGAAGGGCCTGAGGCTGAGGTTGTTTTGCGCATACCGCCAGAAGCGCGGGCCATTTCGATCGAAGCGGCGGCGTTCGTGCAGCCCTCGCACACGCGCCAGCGGGTGGAGGTCTTGATCAACGGTGTTGAAGCGCTGTCGACGCAGTTCACGCGCTTGCAGGACAACACCCTTGAACTGCCCCTGACACCGCTCATTCGTGAAGCGATTGGCGCGGATGGGCGGTTGCGCGTGCATTTCCAGTTGCCTGATGCCATCAGTCCCAAGGCGCTGGGGCTGGGGAGCGACGAGCGAGTCATGGCGCTGGGGCTGAAATCGCTGATTGTGAGGTAGGGCTTTTTCATTGTGGCGAGGGAGCTTGCTCCCGCTCGGTTGCGCAGCAACCGCAAAATCTTGGGGCCGCTTCGCAGCCCAGCGGGAGCAAGCTCCCTCGCCACAAAAGCAGGGTGCCTCTCCCAATTTCTTCGACGGTATTGCACAGGCGCTTCGCCTTTTTGCGCATAGACGTGCAGCCCCCGGCGTTTCTACACTGCATCCAGTCAAGGAATCGGGGGGCAGGGGATGAACCGCAACGAATTGCGCAAGGCCGACATCAACCTGATGGTGGTTTTCGAAACGTTGATGCTTGAACGCAACGTGACGCGGGTGGCGGAAAAATTGTTCCTGGGCCAGCCGACCATCAGCTCGGCCCTCAATCGCTTGCGCAAGATGTTCAACGACCCACTGTTCATTCGCGTCGGCCACCGCATGGAGCCGACGGCCCGGGCCGAGGAAATCATCCAGCATCTCTCGCCGGCGCTCGATTCGCTGTCGGTGGCTTTGAGCCTGACCCACGATTTCGATCCCGCCAACAGCACCATGACGTTTCGTATCGGCCTGTCGGACGACGTCGAGTTCGGCTTGTTGCCGCCGCTGTTGAGCAGCCTGCGGCAAGAGGCGCCGCAAATCGTGTTCGTGGTCCAGCATGTCGATTACTGGCGCATCCCCGATTTGCTGGCGTCAGGCGACATCACCGTGGGCATCAGCCAGACGCGCGGCCTGCCGGCCAACGCCAAGCGCAAACTGTTGCGACACATTCAACCCCGCGTGTTGCGTGCCGATGCATCGGACACGCCGCTGACCCTGGACGAGTACTGCTCGCGACCTCATGTGCTGGTGTCCCATACCGCCAACGTCGCCGGGTTCGCTGATGAATGGCTGGCCGAGATCGGACGCACGCGCCAGGTCGTGCTGTCGGTGCCGCAATACAGCGCATTGCCGGCGTTGCTGGCCGGCACCGACTTGATCGCCAGCCTGCCGGACTATACCGCCGCTGCCATGGCCGCCTCGGGGCAACTGTTCAACGAGCCCTTTCCCTTCAAGACCCCGACCCTGGATTTGTCCATGGTCTGGCTGAGCCATGTCGACAGTGACCCGGCCGAGCGCTGGTTGCGATCGCGCCTGGAGGCCTTCATGGGCGAACGCGTGCCCCTGGCAGAGCCCTGACACCGGCCTGGAGCGAAACAAAACCTGCCTGAACGCATAAAGTCGAGGTAAGGTTGTGACGACTGAAACCCCCTCGTCATATTTTCGAAACGGAGTCGAACACATGCCTCACCTGCACATGGAATACACCGCCAACCTGCCCGAGCTGAAGGCCGAGGTCGCACTGCTGCGCCTGAACAATGCACTGGTGGCCTCCGGTCAGTTTTCCGCCGAGCACGACATCAAGAGCCGGGCCGTCAAGCTCGAGACTTTTCGAGTGGGCACAGGAATAGGCGAGCGGGGTTTCGTGCACGTGAAGCTGGCCTTGCTCAGCGGACGCTCGCCGGAAATCAAGAAACAATTGGCCGATAGCCTGCTGGCGGTGATCCAGGACCTGGGGCCATGGCCGGCCGAAGTCAGCGTGCAACTGTGCGTGGAAATCCTCGACATCGATCGGGAGCCGTATGCCAAGGCCTTGATCGGTCAATGACGATCAGGTGTCGCGTGGGGCGCAGGCCTTGATGATCTGTTCGCGTAGCCAGGCGTTGGCACTGTCCTGATCGAGGGCCAGGCTCCACTGCATGTTCAAGGTAAACCCTGGCAGCCCCCTGGGCGCTTCGTGGTGATTGAAAATCGCCTCGTTGGCCAGCAGTTTCTGGATGCGGCGGGGCAGGGTCAGGATGAAGTCGGTGCCGGTGATCATCTT
This sequence comes from Pseudomonas sp. Van50, assembly GCF_055390755.1. Classification (NCBI taxonomy): domain Bacteria; kingdom Pseudomonadati; phylum Pseudomonadota; class Gammaproteobacteria; order Pseudomonadales; family Pseudomonadaceae; genus Pseudomonas; species Pseudomonas sp. Van50. Next base: position 1,725,459 of record NZ_AP024343.1, read on the forward strand.
CAGTGCGGCACTGTAGCTGTTGGCGCGAGCGGCGATTTGCCGGTGATGCGCCTGCTGCGACAGCCAGCCATCCACCATGTTGGTCGCTGACGTCCAGGGTGTCGGAAACACGTGTCGGCGCTGTACGAACGATTGAAGGCTCAGTTGCGTCTCAAGCGGCGTCGCCCGTTTATCCACGACGCAGACCAGGTCCTCCTGCAACAGCTGCCGGGATTTGAAATCGGTATGGTTGCTGTGGAAGTTCGGGCCGAAGCAGATCACCAGGTCCAGGCTGCCGTCCCGTAGCTCTTCGGCGGGAATGTCGGCTTCGAGCTTGTGCACGTTCACCACCACCGGCAGATTGGCGTAATCGAAGCCTTGCAGCAGTTGCGGCAGGATCAGGTGTTCGAAATATTCCGGTGCGCAGATATTGAAGGTAATGGCTTGCCGGGCCGGATCAAAGGTTGGCCTACCGGCATGGCACAGGTTGATGCTTTGCAAAATGCCGCGCACATGATCGTACATGCCCTCGGCCTTGTAGGTGGGGCGCATGCCAGTGCGGGTGTTGATAAACAGTTCGTCTTCGAAACAGGTTCGCAGTTTCTTGAGGCAATAACTGACGGTTGACTGGCTGACGCACAATGCCTCGGACACGCCGGTGACACTGCTTTGCTCGTACACGGCGCTAAACACCATGAGGTCCTGCATGTCGAGCTTTCTGAGGGAGTTACTGTTCAGCATCCGTTCTGTCTCTCGCTGTGCTCCTTGCGCGGATCTTGCGCAAACCAGGCTGACGATCCTAACGGAACGATGGTGCCAAGAGAATGCCGGGCAGGCGCTTTCATGGTCGGGAACGGGACAGATAATGTAGGGAACACGACGTGTCGATCAACGACCGATTCGTTTGCCTATGTTTAGTTTGCGCCGATCCAAGCTCCAGCAAATCCAGGTTTAACCGTCCAGGGGGCCGTGGGACGCTTGTTCGATGTGTTTCCTGTGATGCGCTCATGGACGGTTCGCCCCTGGCATTCCAATACCCTTCATACGCCGCAGTCGATCCGGTCGGCCGGTTCACGCCTGCCATGGCCCCAGCCCTGAGTGCGCTGCCTTCCGAGCTGGCCTTTTGGGCGCTCTGGCATTGCCGGCATGCGCGCCCTCCAGATACTCGAGTTTCCTGTTGATCACTCATCGTGCTCGCACAACGGCGAGCACGCATTGACGGCGCTTTGTCGCCCGTCCGACATGGAAATACGAGCCTTCCCATGAGCCTTGCGAAAATTTCTTTTGCACCCGTGCAAGACGCCCAGGCGTTCCTCGCGCAGAACCCCGATATCGAGCTGTTCGAGTTGTTCATTCTCGATAACAACGGCGTGCCTCGGGGCAAGTTGTTGCATCGGGACGAGTTGCTGGCGGTCTACGAAAGTGGCCGGCCACTGCCCAGTACGATTCTCGGGCTGACCATCAATGGCGACGATGTGGAAAACTCCGGGCTGGTGTGGGACGTCGGTGACATCGATTGCCGCGCCTATCCCATCAGTGGCAGCTTGCAACGCATGCCGTGGCGATTGATTCCCACGGCCGCGGTGCAGGTCAGCATGCATCCCCAGGAAGGTGGACCGGCGACCATCGCCGATCCGCGTTATTTGCTCAGCCAGGTGATCGAGGCCCTGCAGGCCGACGGTTATTACCCGGTGATGGCAGCGGAACTGGAGTTCTATCTGCTGGATGCGCACCGCGACAACCAAGGCCGGCCGCAGCCAGCACGGGACGCCGACGGTGGACGACCGCATGCCACCCAGGTTTATGGTTTGCGCGAGCTGGAGCAGATCGAGCCGTTCCTGGCCGACCTGTACGCCGCATGCAAACTGCAAGGCATCCCGGCCCGGACCGCCATTTCCGAATACGCACCCGGGCAAGTGGAGATCACCCTCGAACATCGCAGCGATGCCTTGCAAGCCATGGATGAAGCGGTGCGCTACAAACGACTGGTCAAGGGCGTGGCCCACAAGCACGGCATGCAGGCGTGTTTCATGGCCAAGCCATTCGATCACTTGGCGGGCTCCGGCATGCACATGCATGTCAGTCTGGCGGACCGTGATGGCCACAACCTGTTTGCCAGTGAAGCCGGCGACGGCACGCCGTTGCTGCGCCATGCAGTGGGCGGGATGCTCGACACCTTGCTCGATTCGCTGCTGATGTTTTGCCCGAACGCCAACTCCTACCGGCGATTCCAAAGCAACAGCTACGCGCCGCTGGCGGCGACCTGGGGCGTGGACAACCGCACCGTGAGCCTGAGGGTGCCGGGTGGCCCGGCATTCTCGCGGCACATCGAGCATCGTATCTGCGGCGCCGATGCCAACCCTTACCTGGCTGCGGCGGCGATATTGGGCGGCATTCATCACGGCATACGTGAACAGTGCGATCCCGGGAAACCTGTGGAAGGCAACGGCTATGCCCAGGTGATCGAACCGCTGCCCACCGACTGGCTCACTACCCTGCGTGCTCTCGAGACTTCGGCCTGGGCGCGGCAGGCGTTTGGCGAGGCGTTTCTGGATGTTTATCTGGCGGTCAAGCGCGCCGAATACCGTCAGTTCATGGGGGAAGTCGGCGAGCAGGATTGGCGCTGGTATCTGCATCAGGCCTGAAACAGGTGCCTGGCGGGATCCTTAAATAATTATTTAATAGCAACTTTTTCACGAAAAATTGATGGTGGGCTACCTAAAGTTTGTGTTGCCGTAGGAAACGATTTTTTCATGTTTACTGCGGCACTTCTTTTTAAAAGAGCAACTTCAGGAAACCGTCAACCATCATGCTGACTATTAAAGCCGTGCGCCCCGAGTGGGTGACGCTGGCCGCCAGTGCCTTTTTGTTAGTGGGCTTCAACATCGTGCTCTGGCAACACTTGCTGGCGATCACCACGGCTGACGCTCGGGGCCTGCTGATGTGCGCGGCGTTTGGCCTGATGATTTTCTGCGCGTTCAACCTGGTGTTGACGCTCGTGGCCTTCCGTCCGCTGCTCAAGCCCGTACTGATGCTGCTCTTCCTGATCAGCGCTGGCGTGGCATATTTCATGGCCCAATACGGTGTACTGATCGACGCCGGCATGTTGCGCAACTTCGCTGAAACCAATGCCACGGAAGTCCGTGACCTGTTGTCGCTGAAGTTGTTTGTCTATATCTGTTTGTTGGGTGTCTTGCCATGCTGGTTGTTGTTCAAAACCCCAATCAACTACCGTCGTTGGCCCAAGGAATTATTAAGTAAGTTGCTGGTCGGCGTGGCTTCGGCCGCCGTGATCGGCCTGGTCGCCCTGGCCAACTACCAAGGCCTGTCTTCATTGTTTCGTAACCACCACGAATTGCGGTTGATGGTCGTGCCGAGCAACTACATCGGTGCTTCATTCGGGTACTTGCGTGAGCAGGTCGCGTCGGCCAAGCAGCCGTTCATCACCGTGGGCGAAGACGCGAGCCGCAACCCGGCCTGGCAAACCCACGGTCGCAAATCCCTGACTGTCCTGGTGGTGGGCGAAAGTGCCCGGGCCGAGAACTTCGGCATCCTCGGCTATAACCGCGACACCACGCCGACACTGGACAAGGAGGCCGGCCTGATCGCCTTCACCGACGTGCATTCCTGCGGCACCGAAACCGCCGTGTCGGTGCCCTGCATGTTTTCCAACATGGGACGCAAGAACTACGACGCCAGCAAGGCCAGGAATGAAGAGGGCTTGCTGGACGTGCTCAAGCGCGCCGGGCTGGAGGTGATCTGGCGAGACAACCAGTCCGGCTGCAAGGGCACCTGCGATCGGGTCACGCTGCAGGATCTCAGCAATCTCAAGGACCCGGCCTTGTGCGCCAACAGTGAATGCCGCGACGAGATCCTGCTCCAGGGCCTGCAGCACTTCATCGATACGCTCGACAAGGACACGGTCCTGGTGCTGCACCAGATGGGCAGCCACGGGCCGGAGTACTTCAAGCGCTATCCCAAGGAGTACGAGCATTTCACCCCGGTGTGCGAAAGCAACGCGCTGAACAATTGCAGCCGCGAGAGCATCGTCAATGGCTACGACAACACGCTGGTGTACACCGATCACGTGCTGTCGACCCTGATCGACCTGCTGCGGGCCAACCAGGACAAGGTCGATACGGCCATGCTGTACCTGTCGGACCATGGCGAGTCCCTGGGCGAATACAACCTGTTTCTCCATGGCACGCCCTACATGCTCGCCCCGGAGCAACAGAAACACGTGGCGATGCTGGCCTGGTTCTCCGACAGCTACCAGAAGTCTTTTTCGGTCGACACCCATTGCCTGCAACTGAGCCGGGAAAAGCCCTTGAGCCAGGACAACCTGTTCCACTCGATGCTCGGGCTGCTGGAAGTCAACAGCCAGGTCTACAACCGGGACCTGGACCTGTTCGCCAACTGCCGCGGCGCGGTCATCGACGGCGTGCTCGCCCGGGAATGATCGCTTCCACCTTTTTTTCACGCCGGGTTGTTTAACCTGTTCCCATTCATTCCCCAAGAGCCGTTTGTATGTCCGGGCAGCCCCCTTCCACCGTCGAGCTTGAGTTCGCCAGGCAACACGACCGGGAACACGCACAAGTGTGCTGCCAGCCGGCGCCTCGGCGTTTGCGCCTGGCGTTCTGGCGCGACGAGCACATGGTGCGCAATGCCCTGAAGGTGGCGGGCGAGCCGGGGCTGGTGCTGGATGTGGCCTGTGGGGCGGGGCGGTTCTGGCCAGTACTGGCCGAGCATGCCAACCGAGTGATCCTGGCGGCGGACCCGTCGCCGGACATGCTCGAACATGCGCTCACCCACCATGGCGGCGCATTGCTCCAGCGGGTCAAGACCTTTCCGAGTTCGGCGTTCACCCTCGGTCTGTCGGCCAACGCGGTGGATTGTATTCTCTGTCTGCAACTGTTTCGCCACGTCAGTGCCAGCGAGCATCGCCTGGCGCTATTGCGCGAGTTTCATCGGGTCAGTCGCGACACGGTGATCGTTTCGGTGCAAATCGAAGGACGCCTCAAGATCGGCCAGGCCCCGCGACGGAGCCTGGCCGACAAGGCTGATATCGAAGCCGAGTTCCGCCAGGCCGGTTTCAGCGTGCTTTGGTACCAGGATTTCCTGCCCGGTTTTGCCCTGACGCGTGTTTATGTGTTGCGTAAGACCGGTTAACTCTTGATGTAGGACTATTCTTGCTTTTTCGCAGGCGATTTCTCTCAGGCGGCTGCTCTATGGATGCTCGCAATCGCCAGCGGCGATATATACTGCGCGCCATTCTTCAAGGGAGAGCCGTGTGGCCATCGATATTCACTGGATTCGCGACAACGATAGCCTCGGTCAGTTTTGCGCCGAGTGGCAGCAGTTGCCATTCGTCGCCCTCGATACCGAATTCATGCGGGTCGACACCTTTTATCCCATTGCCGGTTTGCTGCAGATCGGCGACGGCAAGCGTGCCTACCTGATCGACCCCTTGACCATCGACAATTGGCAGCCCTTGGCCGCCCTGCTGGAAAACCCGGCGGTGCTCAAGGTGCTGCACGCCTGTAGCGAAGACCTTGAAGTGCTGCTGCGCCTCACTGGCAGCCTGCCCGCGCCGCTGTTCGATACTCAACTGGCCGCCGCCTACCTGAACCTGGGTTTCTCCATGGGCTATTCGCGGCTGGTGCAGGAAGTACTGGGCATCGAGTTGCCCAAGGGCGAGACCCGTTCCGACTGGTTGCAACGGCCCCTGTCCGAGACGCAGATCAGCTACGCGGCAGAGGATGCCGTGCATCTGGCAGAGGTTTTCGTACAACTGCGCCCGAAGCTTTCCGACGAAAAATACCGCTGGGTCCTGGAGGATGGCGCCGAACTGGTGGCCAACCTGCGTCGCGAAGTCGACCCGTACGAGGTCTACCGCGAGGCCAAGCTGGCCTGGAAGCTGTCCCGGGCTCAATTAGCCGTGCTGCGCGAGTTGTGCGCCTGGCGCGAGCGCGAGGCGCGGGCCCGTGACCTGCCGCGTAACCGCATCATTCGCGAGCATTCGCTGTGGCCCCTGGCCCGCACCCAGCCGGATAACCTCGGCGCACTGGCGAAGATCGAAGACATGCACCCGCGTACCGTGCGCCAGGACGGCCAGTTTCTGCTGGACTTGATCCAGCGCGCCGCCAGCATTCCGCCCGAGCAATGGCCGCCGGCCGTGGCCGAGCCGTTGCCCATCGAGGCGTCCGCCCTGGTCAAGCGCCTGCGGGCGTTGGGACAGGCTGAAGCCGAGCGCCTGGAGATTGCCCCGGAGCTGATGCTGCGCAAGAAAACCCTCGAAGCGCTGATCAAGAGCGGCTTCCCCGAGGGCCCTTACCAATTGCCCGATTCGCTGCGTGGCTGGCGCCGCGAATTGATGGGCCAGGCGCTGCTCGACAGCCTGGCCACTGCCGGAGAACAGCCTTGAAACGTATCTGCTCCATCTACCGCAGCTCGAAGAAAAACGAGATGTACCTGTATGTGCTCAAGAGCGATGCCTTGAAGCGTGTGCCCGAGCCCCTGATGGCCGCCTTTGGCAAGGCGATCCATGCCTTCGACCTGGTGCTGAGCCCCGAGCGGGAGCTGTCCCGGGAAGACATCAACAAGGTGCTGGAAAACCTCGACACCCAGGGCTATCACTTGCAGATGCCGCCGGCCGAAGACGAGTACATCGAGCATTTGCCCGAAGAGTTGCTGCGCCGCAACGACCCGGTCTGACGGTAGTGGGGGCGCCTGTCCTGGGTGCCTTTTGCAACACTGGAATGGTTTATTGACGACGATCGCAGGGATGGAGCGACACTCTGTCGGCGCTCGTCTGCATTGTTTTTGAAAGGTTTGATTCATGCGCGTTCTGATTGCCGAACACGATCACGCGGTGTATGCCCAGCTTCTGCGTCAGGCTGCACCCGATATTGAAGTCCTGACCAGCGGCGATTCCGCCGAACTGTCGCGACTGGCCACCGATTGCCCGGTCTGGCTCGGCCAGCCTGATCTGCTGGCCACCCTGTTGCGTCAAGGCCACCAGCCCCGTTGGCTGCAATCGACCTGGGCGGGTATCACGCCGTTGCTGGCCGATGGCTTGAGCCGCGATTACCGCCTGACCCGTGCGGTGGGCATTTTTGGCCAGGTGATGGCTGAGTACGTGCTCACCTACATGCTCGGCCATGAGCGCGAGGTGCTGGCCCGTTTGGTCAGTCAGGTCGAGCGCAAGTGGGACAACCGCCAGGGTCAAGGCCTGGCCGGGCGCAAGGTGTTGATCGTCGGGACGGGAGACATCGGCCAGCGTGTGGCGCAGTTCCTGATGCCGTTCGGGGTGCAGTTGTATGGCATCGCCAGCGAAGCCAGGACGTTGGCACCGTTTATCGAAGTCGGGGCGTTGAAGGACTTGCCTCGTCTGGTGGGCGACATGGATTACGTGATCAATTTGCTGCCCAATACGCCGGATACCCATGACATCTACGACGCGGCGCTGTTCAAGCAATTCAAGCCGAGCGGGTTGTTCATCAACGTCGGCCGCGGCGTGGCGGTGGTGGATGCGGACCTGGTGCAAGCCCTGAAGGATGGGCACCTGGCCGGTGCGGTGATCGACGTTTGCCGCCAGGAGCCATTGCCACAACGCCATCCGTTCTGGACTGCCTGGGGGCTGCTGCTGACCGGCCACAGCTCGGCACCGACCTCGCCACCGATGATGGTGCAATTGTTCCTGGAAAACCTGCGGGCCTACCAGGCGGGCGAAGCGCTGCGCGGGGAAGTGGATTTCAGCCGGGGTTACTGAAGCCCATTTTCAGTGGTCACAAAAAATGTGTTCGCCACAGATCAAAATGTGGGAGCGAGCTTGCTCGCGATGGTGGAGTGTCAGTCGACATCAAAGTGGCTGACCTGACGCTATCGCGAGCAAGCTCGCTCCCACAGTGGGTTTTCAGCGGTCACAAAATAGGGTTACAGGGTGAAGTCGCCTTCGGCCACCAGTTCGCTCAATGGCCGGCGCGGGCTTGGGACTTCGCGGGCCTGGAGGTATTCGGCCAGGGTCGACTTGTCCCCCAGCTTGCCAATCGCCACGGCGGCGTGCAGGGCGTAGCCTTCCGGGATCTTCAGTTCCTTGCGGGTCAGTTCCTGGTCGAAACCGGCCATGCCATGGGTGTGCCAGCCGCTGAGGCTGGCTTGCAACGCCAGGTGGCCCCAGGCCGCGCCGGTGTCGAAGGTGTGGGTCTGCGCCGGGGTTTCCTCGGTGGCACCGGGCACCGCGAAGGTGGTTTTCGAGACGACGATCACCAGCGCCGAGGCGTGTTGGGCCCAGCCGCGGTTGAACTCGTTGAGCAAACCCAGGAAACGCTCCCAATTCGGCGTGTCGCGCCGTGCGTACAGGAAGCGCCAGGGTTGTGAGTTGTAGGCCGAAGGGGCCCAGCGAGCGGCTTCGAAGAAGCTCAGCAAGGTTTCTTCGGTAATGCTTTCACCGGTAAACGCGCGGGGCGACCAGCGTTCGATGAACTGAGGGTGGATCGCGTAATCGGCAATGCGGGAATTGGCGCTCATGGGCTCACCTGGCTCGAGTTTGGAAAGACAATGCAGCAAGCTACGTCCCGCTGCCCGGCCTGACAAGCCCCTGCCTACCGACAGTCGCCAATGCTTGGCCTGAGGAGGTCCCGGCACTAGACTGTCGGCCTTTCACCACCTGATGTTGATGCTTGAGCCATGGCCGCCAAAGTCGAACCGTTCTGGATACGCAAAACCCTCGATCAGCTCGATACACAGGAGTGGGAATCGCTGTGCGACGGCTGTGGCCTGTGCTGCCTGCAAAAGCTCGAAGACGAAGACGACAACAGCGTCTACTACACACGCATCGCCTGCAAACTGCTGGACCTGAAAACCTGCCAGTGCACCGACTACCCTAATCGCCGTGAGTTCGTGCCCGATTGCATCCAGCTCACACCGGGCAAGGCCGATGAGTTCAAATGGCTGCCGCCCACCTGCGGTTATCGGCTGGTCAGCGAAGGCAAGGACTTGCCGTTGTGGCACCACCTGGTCTGCGGTGATCGAGAGGCCGTGCACCACGAACGCATTTCCCAGTCCGGGCGCATGCTGGCCGAAGGCAGCGTGCCGGAAGACGATTGGGAAGATCATCTGATTTTCCGCGCCGGCTGAACCACCGGGCGGCGCACCACCAGGGAGAACCCATGGCTGCAGGATTGAAACGGATGCTGGCAGCCGGGCTGCTGGCGGTGTGCGGGCCGCTGTGGGCGGCGCAGAAAGTCGACCTGGATTATCACGTGCACCTGTTGCCACAGAGCGATCAGGCCGAGGTGCGCCTGACCCTGGCCCGGGGGGCGGCGGTGCGCAGCCTGGATTTCGACCTCGGCGACGGCAGCCGCTACAGCGATTTCAAGGCCGACGGCCAATGGCAGCTCACCCCCGGCAAGGAGGCGCGTGGCGTCTGGCGTCCGGCCGCCGACAAGGCCAGCCTGAGCTACCGTGTGCGCATCAGCCATGCCCGCAAGAACGCCACCTTCGAAACCCGCATGACCCCGACGTGGGCGTTGCTGCGCGGCGACGATCTGGTGCCGGCGGCCAAGCTCGACCAGCAGGATGGCGTCGAACTGGTGGCCCGTCTTGAGGTGGAATTGCCCGACGGCTGGAAAAGCATCGAGACCCCCTGGCCGCGTATCGGCAAACAACGTTTTCGCATCGACAATCCCTCGCGTTTGTTCGATCGCCCCACTGGCTGGATGCTCGCCGGCAAACTGGGCAGCCGCCGCACACGCCTGGGCGAAACCGAAGTGACGGTGGCCTCGCCCCAGGGCCAGGGCATGCGCCGGATGGATGTGCTGACACTGCTGACGTTCGTCTGGCCGCAGGTACAGGCGCTGGTGCCGCGTCATCCGGCCAAGTTGCTGATCGTCGGTGCCGGTGATCCGCTGTGGCGTGGTGCCCAGGCCGGCCATGACTCGATTTACCTGCACAGCCGTCCGCCGCTGGTCAGCGAGCGGGGCAGCAGCCCGTTGTTGCGGGAGTTGGTGCAGGCGCTGGCCCGGGTCAATGATCAGGATCGTAGCGACTGGATCAGTGAGGGGCTGACCGAGTACTACGCCATTGAACTGCTACGCCGCGCCGGCGGCCTGAGTGATGAGCGCTACCAGACCTTGAACGACCGGCTCGCCCGCGAGAGCAAGGGCGTCACCACTTTGCGCGGCGAGCAGATCGGCCCGGCGACGGTGGCCAAGGCGGTGCTGCTGTTGCAGGAACTGGACCGCGAGATTCGCCTGAAAACCCGCAACAAGCGTTCGCTGGATGATGTGTTGCAGGGGGCGATGCGCTTGGAAACGGTCGATACCCAGGAGTTTGTGCAGCTCAGTGAGAGCGTTCTGGGTGGGGCCTCTACTGTGCTGGATACCCGGTTACTTCAGTGACACCGCTTTCGCGAGCAAGCTCGCTCCCACATTGGATTTTCGGCGTTCACAAAACCTGTGGGAGCGAGCTTGCTCGCGAAGGGGCCATCAGCGGCGCTGCAAAAATCAGAGCCCAACCTTTGGCGAAACCAGTGAATCGTTCCCCGTCACCGTAGCCGTGCCAGTCGCCGCCTCGGCATTGGCCTTCAAACGACTCAGTTCTTCACCGGCCTCCTCGATACGGGTGCGGGCGCTGTGCAGATTCTGGCGATTCTTCTCCAGCAGGCTCTTGGCCGAGCAATGCCCGGTGATCCCTCGCGCGAGCGCCAGGCCACCGATCGCCAGTTGAGCCAGGCCGATCACCCCGCCACGACGCAAGCCCTTGCCCATCATCAGCACACCGCCGGCCAGCGAGCCAATGCGTTCCCAGCCGTGCACGTTTTGTGGCGGATGGGATTGGAAAGGGGTGCTCTCGATGGGCTCGAACGGATTGTTATCGCTCATGATCTGTCTCCAGTATGGGGTTGGTATAAAACTGACTGCCCGCGCGATTGCGTTGTTCAATCGAGTTTTGCACCGATCAGCGGAATTGCGGCCCCGAACGGGTGTTGTTGCCTTTGGCCATGCGGTCGTACAGCACGACGTTGACGGTGGCGGCCAGGTTCATGCAACCGGTGGTGGGGATGTACACCACGTCCTCGCACCAGTCGCGGATGTCCTTGTCCAGCGAGCCGTCCTCCGGGCCGAAGATGTACAGCGCCCGGTCCGGGTGGGTGTATTCGGGCAGGGGGCGAGCGCCTTCCACCAGTTCCACAGCCACTGGCACACAGCCCAGTGGCAGGATTTTCTTCAGGTCGTCGATACCGATCAGCGGGATGTCGTAGTGGACTTTCTTGGTGTCGGTGACGAAGTCGGCGGCGCGCTCATAGCGCTTGCCGGTGTAGAACACCGACGCCACGCCGTAGCAGCCGGCGGCACGCATGACCGAACCGACGTTTTCCGGTGACTTGGGGTTGAACAGACCGATGCAGCTATAGCGTTTGTTGGCCACGGGCGGGGTGCCTTTGGGGAAAAGGCGCGATTATACGGGGAATGGGGGAGGGTGGTCAGGTTCGAGATGTGTGGTGTTTATTTGATCGCCTTCGCGAGCAAGCTCGCTCCCACATTGGATTTTCGGCGTTCACAAAACCTGTGGGAGCGAGCTTGCTCGCGATGGCGGCCTGACAGGCTGTAATTACTCGTCTTTCTTCATCAACCCGGCCAGCGCGGCGAAGGGGTTGTGGGTCGCCTTGGCGATTTTCGGGGTGCTCAGGGAGCCGTCGCCGAAGTATTGCTGGTCGGTGTAGCGCGAGTGTTCGTTGTCGTGGCAGTACAGGCACAGCAGTTCCCAGTTGGAACCGTCCTGGGGGTTGTTGTCGTGGTTGTGGTCGCGGTGATGAACGGTCAGTTCGCTCAGGCGCTTGCCGGAAAACTCACGGGCGCAGCGGCCACAGACATGGGGGTACATTTTCAGGGCTTTGTCGCGGTAGCCCATCTCCCGGTCGCGCTGAGCATCGGCGAGGATGCGGTCCAGCTTGGCGGTGTTGGACGGTGGCGTTGACGAACTCATGGGTTCACCTTTGTAAATAAAGACTGATGACGGTTGGGCACAGTTTAGCTTAGCCCTTGAGTTTCTCGGCAATCCAGATGGTGTGGCGGGTGCCTTTGTTGCCGTGGGCGAACACTTGCACTTCTTCGGCCTTGAAGCCGGCTTTCTTCAGCTTGTCGGAAAACTGCCGGTCAGCGCTGGCCGACCACACCGCCAATACGCCCTTGGGCCGCAGGGCCTTGGCGCAGGCGGCCAGGCCTCCGGCCGAATACAGCCAACTGTTGGCTTTCTGGGTCAGGCCTTCCGGGCCGTTGTCGACGTCCAGCATGATCGCGTCGAACCCTTGGGGCTCGGCTTGCAGCACCTTGGCCACGTCTTCCATGCGGATCACCGTGCGCGGGTCTGCCAGCGGTCGCCCGGCTTTTTCACCCAAGGGGCCACGGTTCCACTCCACTACCCCGGGCACCAGTTCGGCCACCACCACTTCGGCGGTCTTGCCCAGGTGCTTGAGGGCCGAGGCGAGGGTGAAGCCCATGCCGAGGCCGCCGATCAGCACGCGGGAGCCAGGACGACCGGCGACCTTGCGGCAAGGAATCTCTGCCAAGGCGTCTTCGGAACCGTGCATGCGGGTGTTCATCAACTGCCCGCCGTCGCCGCCCTGGATCTTGATGACGAAGTCTTCGCCGTACTCGAACAGGCACAGGGCACCGCCGTTATCAGGGATGGGTGTGGTGTCGAGCAGAACGAAACGTTTCATGGAGATCTCGTAGGAGGGCAAACCGCGCGGTAACGACTAGCCTTAAAGCAGACAATAGCCACGGAGCCATTGATGAAGTGCATCATTCTAACGGCCATTGCCCTGGCGGCGCTCTCAATAAGTTGCGCCCAGGCTCAGCAACCGACGATTCCGGTCAACCCGCCCAGCATCCCCGGCTCGCCGGGCACCGCCACCCCCATGCCGTATCCGCCGGTCACGCCCAACGGGGTACCCAAGGCGGGCACCGGAAGCGGCGGGCCGCCCTTGCTGCCGCCCATTGAAATGCCCAAGCCGCCCAAGGACCAGCCGATACCGGGCATGGAGCCGAAGCCGGTGAAGGCCAAGTCGCCGGGGGGTAAATCGACAAGACGACGCAATAACCTGTGGGAGCGAGCTTGCTCGCGATAGCGGTGTGTCAGTCGACTTCAATGCTGGCTGATCCGCCGCTATCGCGAGCAAGCTCGCTCCCACAGGGTTTATGTGTTGTTGTCAGACCTGCTGCGACAACAACTGCCCGTCGGCCATGCGCAGGCGCTTGGACAGGGAGACGGCGAGGGCGCGGATGATCTTGGCGGCGATCTTGGGGGCGTCGTTGAGCATTTTTTCCAGGGAATCCTTGCCCAGGTTCAGCAACTGGCAATCACTGGCGGCGATGCAACTGGCCGAGCGCCGTTCGCCATCGAGCACGGCCATTTCACCGAAGGCCCGACCGCTGCGCAGCGTGGCGATGGTCACGGGTTGGCCGTCGGGACCGGTTTTCTGCACGGCCACCTGGCCGGTGTGGATGATGCACATGAAGCTGCCGGCATCGCCCTCGTGGAAAATCGCTTCGCCCTCGGCGATGGCGCTGATGCTGAAATAGCCCGACGCCGCGGCGAAGTCGACGGGCAGCAACTGGTCGAACAGACCGCAGTCCATCAGCCAGTCGCGGATTTCTTTGTTCAGTAAGGTCGGTTCTGACATGTCGTCACGGTCTTTTTCTTGTGTTTGCTACGGGTTTGGATTGAAGAGGAACCCTTTTGGGAGCGAGCTTGCTCGCGATAGCGATGTGTCAGTCAACATCAATACTGACTGATCCGACGCCATCGCGAGCAAGCTCGCTCCCACAATTATTTGATCTGGGATGCCCAGCGCATGGAGCTAAGACCTGGCCATCCCACAGAGTTCCTCAACCCAACCCCAAAACCTTCAAGACAAATGCATATTCGAGCGCTACGTCACGCAATCCCTGGTAGCGCCCGCTCATTCCGCCGTGGCCGGCGCCCAGTTCGGTCTTGAGCAACAGGGGGTTGTCGTCGGTCTTGGTGGCGCGCAATTTCGCCACCCACTTGGCCGCTTCCCAGTACTGCACGCGACTGTCGTTGTAACCGGCGATCACCAGCAACGCCGGGTAGGCCTGGGCGCGGACGTTTTCGTACGGGGCGTAGGCCCGGATCCGATCATAAACGTCCGGCTCCTCAGGATTGCCCCATTCGTCGTATTCGGTGACGGTCAGCGGCAGGTCCGGGTCGAGCATGGTGTTGAGCACATCGACGAACGGCACCTCGGCAATCGCGACCTTGAACAGCTCCGGGCGTTGATTGAGCACTGCGCCGATCAGCAGGCCACCCGCGCTGCCGCCGCTGATCGCCAATTGTTCGGCGGTGGTGAAGCCGTTGGCGATCAAATGCTCGGCACAGGCGATGAAGTCGCTGAACGTGTTGTGCTTGTGTTCCTGTTTGCCGGCGCGATACCAGGCTTCCCCCAGCTCGCCGCCGCCCCGCACATGGGCGATGGCAAACGCCACGCCGCGGTCGAGCAGGCTCAGCCGCGCATGGGAAAACCATGGGTCGAGGCTTTCGCCGTAAGCGCCGTAGCCGTATAGGTACAGCGGCACCGGCCGGCCGAGGGCCTCGCGCTTGACCACCAGGCTGATGGGCACTTGTGTGCCGTCTGGCGCCGTCGCCCACAGCCGTTGACTGACGTAGGCATCGGCATCGAACGGGCCCAGCACCGGGGTCTGCTTGAGTACGACCTGTTCGCCGCTGGCCAGGTCCAACTGACGGATCTGTGCCGGACGGTTCAGGGCCTCGTAGCGCAGGCGAATGCGATCGCTGACGAATTCCAGGCTGTTCTGCACATGCAGGCTGTAGGCCGCGTCCGGCAACTGCACCCGATACGCCGGCAAGTCCTGGGGATGCACCTCGATGATCGGCAGGCCGCCCTCACGCAGGCTCAAGGTCATGGCCCTGGCGTTCAGGCTCAGGCCGTCGATCATCACCGTATCGCTGTGGGGGATCAGGTTCTGCCAGTCGGCCTCGGTCGGCGCCACGCCAGTGTCGGCGGCCTGGTACAGGGCGAAGTTGATCCCGTCGCGGTTGCTGCGGATCAACCAGGTCCATTGGCCATCGAGCAGGCCGTGGTCGACGTCGTATTCGTGGTTTTCCAGGCGTGGCGCCAGGCAGGTGAAGGGTTGTTGCGGTTGCGCGGCGTCCAGTACCCAGACTTCGCTGGTGGTCTTGCTGCCCAGGGACAGGATCAGTTGCTTTTCCGAGCTCGAACGATAGCAATGCAGGAAGAAACGCCCGTCCGGCTCATGGAACACTTCTTCGGCGGCGGTGCCGTCCAGGCGATAGCGCCAGAGTTTGTGGGGGCGGTGGGTGTCGTCCAGTTCACCAAAAAACAGCGTCAGGCTGTCGTTGGCCCAGGTCATGCTGCCGTCGCAATTGTCGAAGGACAGTTCACTGATCTTGTCGTTGGACAATTCCTTCACGAACAGGGTGTAGATCTCGTCGCCCGTGGTATCCAGGCTGTAGGCCAGGCGCTGGTGGTCGGGGCTGATGCTGAAGGCGCCCAGGGCAAAGAATTCGCCGCCGGCCAGCGCGTTCGGGTCCAGCAGCAGTTGTTCGTGGCTTTCGTCCACGCTCAGGCTGTCATCGGCCGGGCGTGGGCAGCGGTAGTGGCGCGGGTATTCGTCACCGGCCGTGGTGCGGGTGTAATACAGGTACGGGCCCCAGGGTGAGGGCAGTGACAGGTCGGTCTCGAGGATCCGGCCCTTGATTTCCTGGAACAGGGTTTCGCGCAGTTCGGCCTGATCGGCGAGTTGCGCCTCCTGATAGCTGTTTTCCGCCTTGAGGTAGTCGAGCACGGCGTCGGTGTCGCGCTCCTGCAGCCAGGCGTACGGGTCAACACCGGCGTCCCTGCGGGCAATCGGGGCGTTGGAAACGTGGGCAGATAGGGACATGAAAGGCTCTCGAACGTTGTACGAAAAGGGACACGCGGCCTGGACAGAACCCACCACACAGGCCATTCGCCAGACGCCGGGGCAGCCTGACGCGCGAAAAGCCGTTACTATAAGCGTCTCTTTGCCTGCCTTGCCATGGACACCATGACCGAGAATGACTATCTGATCGCCTGGGGCCTCTATGCCTTCGCTGCCCTGGGCTGCCTGCTGGTGTGGATGCGCATGACCCGCTGGATGTGGCGCTGGTTGCGCGAACCGCTGCGCTTGCTGATGGCGGTGTTGCTGTTCAGCCCCACCGTCGTCGACCCGGTGAAGGACAAAGTCGCCCCGGCCTTGGCCATTGTCGCCCTGGATATCCTGTTCAAGGTCGGCAACAACGTCTGGCGGGCGGCGTCCGATCTGCTCATGTACGGCATGATCGCCTTCGGCCTCTACCTGGTGATCGTGCTGATCCGCTTCCCCATCGAGCGCGCCGCCAACGCACGCAAGGAACGGGCGGCCGCCGCCAAAGCCGCCGCCGCGGCCGATGAGCCAGAGGACGAACCACCGTTCGGTGTGGCCGGTGATGACCGCTACGGTCGCCCGCCTGTGCCGAGCAACCCCCAGCGTTCGCGTATCGAACCGCGCCTGTAAGCAGGCCTGCCCCTTGAAGCGAGAGTTCGAGCATGTGTGAGTTACTGGGCATGAGCGCCAATGTGCCGACCGACATCGTGTTCAGCTTCACCGGGCTGATGCAGCGCGGTGGCAAGACCGGGCCGCACCGGGACGGGTGGGGCATCGCCTTCTATGAAGGTCGTGGCCTGCGCCTGTTCCAGGACCCGGCCGCCAGCAGCGAATCGGAGGTGGCGAATCTGGTGCAGCGCTATCCGATCAAGAGCGAAGTGGTGATCGGGCATATTCGCCAGGCCAACGTCGGCAAAGTCTGCCTGTCCAACACCCACCCGTTCGTGCGTGAGTTGTGGGGGCGCAACTGGTGTTTTGCCCACAACGGCCAGCTTGCCGATTTCCAACCGGGCGTGAGCTTCTACCGCCCAGTGGGCGACACTGACAGCGAAGCGGCCTTCTGCGATCTGCTCAATCGCGTGCGCCAGGCCTTTCCGGAGCCGGTGGAGGTAGAACAGCTGCTGCCGTCGTTGATCGAGGCCTGCACCGAATACCGCAGCAAAGGCGTGTTCAACTGCCTGCTCAGCGATGGCGACTGGCTGTTCTGCTATTGCTCGACCAAACTGGCCCAGATCACCCGTCGCGCGCCGTTCGGCCCGGCGCGGCTCAAGGACGTGGATGTGATTGTCGATTTCCAGGCGGAAACCACGCCCAACGACGTGGTCACGGTGATCGCCACCGAGCCCTTGACCGAAAACGAAACCTGGACCCGCTACGAACCGGGCCAATGGAGCCTGTGGCGACGCGGCGAATGCGTCAGCCACGGCCGGACCGAATAAGGACGTCACGCTATGTTGCTCAGTTATCTACGGCTGGTGTTGTTCGCGGTGGGCCTGTTGGTTGGGGTCCAGGTGCCGGGCTTCATCAATGATTACGCCAAGCGGGTCGAAGCTCACCTGATCGAGGCGCAGACCGGCCTGCAAGGTTTCCAGGGCACCGCCAACCAGTTCTTCAAGGGCGACATGCAGGCCCTGGTGGCCCATTACCGCGCCAGCGAGGACCCGATCTTTCGCAGCGATGCCGACAGCCTGAACACCTTGCTCGTGCGCCAACAGGCCCTGGACAAACAATTCCAGGCCATGCAGGGCCCGTGGTACATCCGCCTGCTGCAAGTGGCCCTGGCCGCCGATCCGGACATCCGCAAGGAAACCTGGAACGGCTACAGCTACCAGATCCTGCTGACCCCCGAAGCCATGATCTGGGGCATCAGCGGCGCGATGTTGCTGTCGTTCGGCCTGGAATGCCTGTTCCGCCTGATCGACTGGGTGGTGTTGGGCGGCAAGCGCTTGCGTCAGAGCCGGCCGATTGAAGAGCGGGATTTGCGCGGGTTGTAAAGCCGTAGCTGGCTTCTGTGGCGAGGGAGCTTGCTCCCGCTGGTCTGCGCAGTAGACCCAAACCTGCTGGATAACATCAACCTGACACTGCGCGGTGCCTGGTTTTGGGACCGCTGCGCGGTCCAGCGGGAGCAAGCTCCCTCGCCACAAGCCTGTTCAGCCAGACCAATCGATGCACCTAATCAAGTTTTTCTTATGACCCAGCCAGGGTTTTATTCGTTGGACGGGATCGGCCGCGCGCTCAAGAATCGGGGCAACGGTCTCCACGTCAGCGTCGTCGAGACTCACAACAATAAAACCGTGGAGAACCACCATGAGTGCACCCGACACGCTCGGCGTCCCCCAACCCCAGGCCCGTTCTGGCCCGTTCGATTGGTATCGCAACATCAACCAGCAGGAACGTCGCACCTTCTGGAGCTGCAAGATCGGCTACGCCCTGGACGGCATGGACACCCAGATGCTCAGTTTCGTGGTACCGACCCTGATCGCGATGTGGGGCATCACCACCGGCCAGGCAGGCCTGATCCACACCAGCACCTTGATCGCCTCGGCCATTGGCGGCTGGGTGGCGGGCATTCTCTCCGACCGGATCGGTCGGGTGCGCACCCTGCAACTGACGGTGCTGTGGTTCGCGTTCTTCACTTTCCTGTGCGGCTTTGCCCAGAACTACGAACAACTGTTGATCGCTCGCACATTGATGGGTTTCGGCTTCGGCGGCGAATGGACCGCCGGTGCGGTGTTGATGGGCGAGGTGATCCGTGCCAAGGACCGTGGCAAGGCGGTGGGCATGGTGCAGTCGGGCTGGGCGCTGGGCTGGGGCATGACGGCGATCCTGTATGCGCTGCTGTTCTCGGTGCTGCCGCCGGAAGACGCCTGGCGCGCACTGTTCATCCTCGGCATCGTACCGGCAGTGTTCGTGATTTTCGTCCGCCGACTGGTCAAGGATCCGGAAGTCTATAACCAGACCAAGGCCCGGCTGACGCCGGAAAACCCAGCGAAGTTCTACGAAATTTTTGCCCCCGGCATTCTCTTCACCACCCTTCGCGCCTCGCTGCTGACCACCGGTGCCCTGGGCGGTTACTACGCCATCACGTCCTGGCTGCCGACGTTCCTGAAAAATGAGCGTGGCCTGAGTGTATTGAGCACCGGCGGCTACCTGGCGATGGTGATCGTGGGTTCCTACGTGGGCTATGTCATCAGTGCGTACCTGTCGGACATCCTGGGGCGCAAAAAGAACTTCGTCCTGTACGCCGTCGGCTCCTTCACCATTGTCCTGCTGTATACCCAGGTGCCGGTGAGCAATAACGTGATGCTCTGGCTGGGCTTCCCCTTGGGGTTCTTCGCGTCGGGCATGTTCAGCGGCATGGGCTCGTTCCTCACCGAACTGTTTCCTACGCGCATTCGTGGTTCGGGCCAAGGCTTCTGCTACAACATTGGCCGGGCGGTGGCGGCATTGTTCCCGCTGTTGATCGGTATTCTGAGCCAGAAGGTGCCGCTGAGCGTGGGTATCGGGGCGTTCGCTGCGGTGTCCTATGGCGTGGTGATCCTGGCGGCCCTGAGCCTGCCGGAAACCCAAGGCAAGCAGTTGGAAGCCGAGTAACTGATAACCTGTGGGGCACGTGCCCCACAGTTAAACAAAGAAAGAATCTACAGGAGCGTTCACCGTGAACCGCCTGCTATTGAACTGCGACATTGGCGAAAGCTTCGGCAGCTGGACCATGGGTCTGGACGCCGAGGTGATGCCCTTCATCGATTGCGCCAACATCGCCTGCGGCTTCCACGCCGGCGACCCGAGCATCATGCGCAAGACCGTCAGCCTGGCCCTGAGCCACGGCGTGCGGATCGGCGCGCACCCGGCCTATCAAGACCTGGCGGGCTTCGGCCGCCGTTCCATGGCCTATGGTGCCCAGGAATTGCAGGACTTGCTGCATTACCAGATCGGCGCCCTCGACGGCATCTGCCGGGCCCAGGGCGGGCAGGTCAGCTACGTCAAACCCCACGGCGCGATGTACAACGACATGATGGCCAACCCGGCGCAACTGCGCGCGGTGATCCAGGCTGTCGCGGCCTATGATCGGCAACTGCCGCTGATGCTCATGGCGACCCGGGACAACAGCGCCGCCCAGGCCTTGGGCGACGAGTATGGCCTGACCCTGTGGTTCGAAGCCTTTGCCGATCGCGCCTACGACAGTGCCGGCCGCCTGGTTTCGCGGCAAGCGCCGGGCGCGGTGCACCACGATCCCGAGGTCATCATCGGGCAGGCCCTGACCATTGCCCGCGGCGATGCGTTGACCGCCAGTGATGGCAGCGCCTTGCACCTGAAGGCCAATACCTTGTGCGTGCACGGTGACAACGCCAGCTCCGTGGCGGCCGTGCAACGCATCCGCGAAGCCCTGGACCGGCAGCGTGCGCCATGAAACCACGCTTGGAAGTGGTGGCGGTGGACTGCCTGATGGTGCGCCTGTTCGACGAGATCGCCGAGGCCAACATGCCCTGGATGCTCGCCGCCAGCGAGCGCCTGCGAGCGGTGTTTGCCGAACACCTGATCGATCTGGTGCCGTCCTACACCACCTTGATGGTGCACTACGACTTGCTCGCCCTGGACCCGGCCCAGGCCCGCGAATTGATCGGTGAGGCGCTGCATGACCTCTCCCCGGATGCCCGGTCCGTCGGCCAATGCCACGTGCTGCCGGTGTGGTACGACCTTAGCGTCGGGCCGGAACTGGCGCTGCTGGCGAGCCGCAGCGGCTTGACGGTCGCCCAGGTGATCCGTCGCCACAGCGAACGCGAGTACCAGGTGTTTGCCCTGGGCTTCGCGCCCGGCTTCGCCTTCATGGGGCTAGTGGACGAAGCATTGGCTGCACCGCGCCTCGACACGCCGCGCAAGCGCGTGGCCGCGGGCAGTGTCGGCATCGCCGAACGCCAGACCGCGGCGTATCCGGTGGTGTCGCCCGGCGGCTGGAACCTGATCGGTCGCACCCCGGCCAAACTGTTTGATCGTGAGCGCGACGGCTACAGCCTGATGCAGCCGGGGGACACGGTGCGTTTTGCCCCCGTGGACCACGCCGAATTCATCGCACTGGGTGGCGACGACACACCGCTGGAGGCCCAGGCATGAGCCGGTTGTTGATCGAGGCCAGCACACCGCTGTGCCTGTTGCAGGACGTCGGCCGCTTCGGCGTGAGGCACCTGGGCGTGACCCAGGGCGGGGCGGCGGACTGGCTGTCGATGGCCTGGGCCAATTGGATGCTCGGCAATGGCCTGGACGCGGCGGTGGTGGAGATTACCCTCGGCGGTTTTACCGTGGTGGCCGAAGAGGATTGCGTGCTGGCGCTGGCCGGGGCGGACCTGGGCGCGCGAATAGACGGCCAGGGCGTGGCGTCGTGGCGCTTCTTCAGCCTGCGCAAGGGCCAGGTGCTGGCGCTCACCCAGCCGGTGCTCGGTGCCCGGGCCTACCTGGCAGCCCCTGGCGGTTTCAATGCGCCTGCGGTGCTGGGCAGCCGGGCGACGGTGGTGCGCGAGGAACTGGGTGGCCTGGATGGAAGGGGGCGGGCGCTGAGTCGCGGCGCGCACTTGAGCTATTCAGGCACGGCGACGCCGCGGCCCATGCCGCACACGCGGATTCCGGATTTCCAGCAAGCGCAGCCGCTGGACCTGATCCTGGGGGCGCAGAATGGCGCGTTTAGCGGACAGAGTCTGTTCGACGCGTTCAACACCCCGTGGACGCTGGACAGTCGCGCCGACCGCATGGGCATGCGCTTGCTGGGCACGGCGCTGGAGTATCAGGGGGCGGCGATGATTTCCGAAGGTATCCCCCTGGGCGCTGTGCAGGTGCCGCCGGACGGCCAGCCGATCGTGCTGCTCAATGACCGGCAAACCATCGGTGGTTATCCACGCCTGGGCGCCTTGACCCCATTGGCCCTGGCCCGGTTGGCGCAATGCTTGCCGGGGGCGCAGGTGCGGTTGCGACCGGTGGTGCAGGAGGTTGCGCATCGGCAGCAGGTGGAGTGTTTGCGTAGTTTTCTCGACCGCTAAAAGCATCGCGAGCAAGCTCGCTCCCACAGGGGTCTTATGTACGACGAAGATCCCGTGTGGGAGCGAGCTCGCTCGCGATGAGGCCTGAACAGGCAACCAAAATCTTACTTGGAAAGAAACCGCATCCCTTCCTCCAACCCCCGCAAGGTCAGCGGATACATCCGGTCTTCCACCAACTCGCGCACGATGTTGGTCGAGGCGGTATAACCCCAGGTGTCCTTGGGGTACGGATTGATCCAGATGAGCTTCTTGTACTTCTCCATGAAGCGCTGCATCCACACATAACCGGCTTCTTCGTTCCAGTGTTCGACGCTGCCGCCGGCCTGGGTGATTTCATAGGGGCCATGGCGGCGTCGCCGATGAAGATCACTTTGTAGTCGGCACCGTACTTGTGCAGCAAATCCTGGGTCGAGGTGCGCTCGGAAGTGCGGCGCAGGTTGTTCTTCCACACCGATTCGTAGACGAAGTTGTGGAAGTAGAAGTACTCCAGGTGCTTGAACTCGGTCTTGCAGGCCGAGAACAGTTCTTCGCAGATCTTCACGTGGGCATCCATCGAACCACCGATGTCGAACAGCAGGAGCAACTTGACGGTGTTGCGTCGCTCCGGGCGCATCTGGATGTTCAAGAGGCCGGCGTCCCGGGCGGTGTGGTCGATGGTGCCGTCGATGTCCAGCTCTTCGGCCGCACCCTGGCGGGCAAATTTGCGCAGCCGGCGCAGGGCGATCTTGATGTTGCGGGTGCCCAGTTCAACCTGGTCGTCGAGGTTCTTGTACTCGCGCTGGTCCCAGACCTTCACGGCCTTGCCCTGGCGCTTGCCGGCGTCGCCGACCCGAATGCCCTCGGGATTGAAACCACCGGAGCCGAACGGGCTGGTGCCGCCGGTGCCGATCCACTTGTTGCCACCGGCATGGCGTTCCTTCTGTTCTTCCAGGCGCTTCTTGAATTCTTCGATCAGCTTGTCCAGGCCGCCCAGGGACTGGATCTGCGCCCGTTCCTCATCGGTCAGCGAGCGCTCGAATTCCTTGCGCAACCAGTCCTCGGGGATCAGCGCCTGGAGGTGATCGTCGAGTTTCTCCAGGCCGTTGAAGTAGGCGGCGAACGCCCGGTCGAACTTGTCGAAATGCCGTTCGTCCTTCACCAGGATCGCCCGGGACAGGTAATAGAACTCGTCCATGTCGGCGAAGATCACCCGCTGTTTCAGCGCGTTGATCAGGTCCAGCAGTTCACGCACCGACACGGGCACCTTGGCGGCACGCATCTCGTTGAACAGGTTAAGCAGCATGGCAATCGCCCTCGCTCTTGTGGGACGAAGAGGATCAGCGGGTGCCGCGACGGCTCATGAACGCCAGGCGCTCGAGCAGTTGCACGTCCTGCTCGTTCTTGACCAGGGCGCCGGCCAGCGGCGGGATGGCCTTGGTCGGATCACGCTCGCGCAGCACCGCTTCGCCGATGTTGTCGGCCATCAGCAGCTTGAGCCAGTCCACCAGTTCGGAAGTGGAGGGTTTTTTCTTCAGGCCTGGCACCTTGCGCACGTCGAAGAACACGTCCAGCGCTTCGCTGACCAGGTCCTTCTTGATGTCCGGGTAATGCACATCGACGATTTTCTGCAGGGTGACGCGGTCGGGGAAGGCGATGTAGTGGAAGAAGCAGCGGCGCAGGAAGGCGTCCGGCAATTCCTTTTCGTTGTTGGAGGTAATGATGATGATCGGGCGCTGCTTGGCCTTGATGGTTTCGTCGGTCTCGTAGACGTAGAACTCCATCTTGTCGAGTTCCTGCAGCAGGTCGTTGGGGAACTCGATGTCGGCCTTGTCGATTTCGTCGATCAGCAGGATCACCCGCTCCTCGGACTCGAAGGCTTCCCAGAGCTTGCCCTTCTTCAAGTAGTTGCGCACGTCGTGGACCTTGTCCACGCCCAGTTGCGAGTCCCGCAGGCGGCTCACCGCGTCGTACTCGTACAGGCCCTGGTGAGCCTTGGTGGTGGACTTGATGTGCCAGGTGATCAGGCGCGCGCCGAAGGACTCGGCCAGTTGCTCGGCGAGCATGGTCTTGCCGGTGCCCGGTTCGCCCTTGACCAGCAATGGCCGCTCCAGGGTGATGGCGGCGTTCACGGCCAGTTTCAGGTCATCGGTGGCCACGTAGGCGCTGGTGCCTTCGAACTTCATCTGCAATTCCTCGAACGGTGTCGCCGGCCTGGCGAGGCGGGGCGCGCGAAATAGATATCGTGCCCGACTATAACGCGAGGCCCCGCCGACTGTGAACGCAGACGCTGTATTCAGTCTCTGAATGGGGCGTCACATGTTGACTCAGTCTCGGCTGCTTGCCAGTGGGCAATTGGCTGGAATGCATCGGTGGTCATGATCCGCTCTTGGTGGCGAGGGATATCATGGGGCCAAGGCCACAGGCCTATTCGGTCGAAGGCGGTGGCTGTTCATAACGGGCGTTGAAGGCCTGGACGAAACCGTTGCGCAGGATCTGCAGGAAGGCTTCGAAGGCGCTGATGTCCTGCTGATGAACGTTGCCGCTGAGTTCCACCCGGGTGGCGAACTGGTTCTTGCGCTGGTTCTTGAGGGCTGTCTCACCCGTGCCGACCAGCGCTTCCCAGACCGAGCGGAAGATGTTCTTGTTCTTGTTTTCCACGTCCTGCTGCCAATCGAACACGTCGACATCACGCAGCAGTGGCTTGATGTAGCCGCGGAGTCGGGCGTTGTCGGCTTCGGCCTCGACCACCAGGTCGCCGTGGCCGGCATTGAAATCGAACTTGCCATAGGCTGCGGCGAAGTCGTTCAGGCGCTTGAGTTCGATGTTCGTGGCCCGTAGGCGGAAATCGAAGTCCTCGAAGTTGCTCAACGGGTCGAAGGTGGCTTGCATTTCCAGGGGCGCATGTTCGGCCACCAGGGCCTTGCCCTCGAAGCGGGCGTCGCGCTTGCCTTCGGTGTCGACCACGTTGGTCAGGTTGTAGAAGCTGGCGTTGACGTCGGTGGCCCGCAGGTTGACCGGTGGCTTGGAGTTGAAATTGCGAAAGGTGACCTTGCCATCCCTGATGCGTACTTCGTTGAAGGTGA
The DNA here is from genome assembly GCF_055390755.1 of Pseudomonas sp. Van50. Classification (NCBI taxonomy): domain Bacteria; kingdom Pseudomonadati; phylum Pseudomonadota; class Gammaproteobacteria; order Pseudomonadales; family Pseudomonadaceae; genus Pseudomonas; species Pseudomonas sp. Van50. The sequence continues at coordinate 1,750,479 of NZ_AP024343.1, forward strand.
TGGGCAAGAGTTTGCCCAGTTGCTCGCGCCAGTTGGTGCCCCGGCCGGTCTGGGAGTTCTGCCGGTTGGCTCCGCCGTCGACGAAGTTCACCTCTGGACGGGTGAATTCCACCTCGGCCACCACCGCGTGGTCGTACCACAGCGAGTGCCAGCTCACCGACAGGTCCACCAGCGGTGCGCTGACGAACGGCACCGGGACCTTGCCGTCGACCTTGACGATTTCCAGGCCGTTGATCCGGTAGGCACCGCGCCACAGGGCCAGGTCCACATCGGTGATCTGGCCGCGATAATCACCCATGTTGGCCAGTTTGTCGTTCAGGTAGTCGCGTACCAGGTACGGCAGGGCGAAATGCAAGGCCACCAGCACCGCGACGAGGGTGGCGAACACCCACAGTGGCCAGCGATATCGACGCTTCATGTCAGTCAGTCTCCAGCGTTTGTTGGGGGAACGCCTCCTAATGCCATTGACTGTCGCAACAACGGGAACGTTCGGTGCAACTGGACGCCCATGGGCAACAGGCATACCTTTAAAGGCTTAAATTCTCGCCGCATCAAGGACCCAGCCATGAGTCGTATATTCGCTGACAACGCCCATTCCATCGGCAATACGCCACTGGTACAGATCAACCGCATTGCGCCGCGCGGTGTGACCATCCTGGCCAAGATCGAGGGGCGCAACCCAGGGTATTCGGTCAAGTGCCGGATCGGCGCGAACATGATCTGGGACGCTGAAAGCTCGGGCAAACTCAAGCCGGGCATGACCATCGTCGAACCGACCTCGGGCAACACCGGGATCGGCCTGGCCTTCGTGGCCGCTGCCCGTGGCTACAAGCTGATGCTGACCATGCCGGCCTCCATGAGCATCGAGCGCCGCAAGGTGCTCAAGGCCCTGGGGGCGGAGCTGGTGCTCACCGAACCGGCGAAGGGCATGAAGGGGGCCATCGAGAAGGCCGCCGAGATCCTGGCCAGCGATCCGTCCAAATACTTCATGCCGCAGCAGTTCGATAACCCGGCGAACCCGGCGATCCACGAAAAAACCACTGGCCCGGAAATCTGGAACGACACCGACGGCGCGGTGGATGTGCTGGTGGCGGGCGTGGGCACCGGCGGAACCATTACCGGGGTTTCGCGGTATATCAAGAACACCTGTGGCAAACCGATCTTGTCGGTGGCGGTCGAACCTGAGGTTTCGCCGGTGATTACCCAGGCGATGGCGGGCCATGAGATCAAGCCCAGCCCCCACAAGATCCAGGGAATCGGTGCCGGGTTCGTGCCGAAGAACCTCGACCTGTCGATCGTCGACCTGGTCGAGCGGGTCACTGACGACGAGTCCAAGGCCATGGCCCTGCGCTTGATGCAGGAGGAGGGCATCCTCTGCGGGATTTCCTGTGGTGCGGCGATGGCCGTGGCTGTGCGCCTGGCGGAAAAACCGGAAATGCAGGGCAAGACCATCGTCGTGATCCTGCCGGATTCGGGCGAGCGGTACTTGTCGAGCATGTTGTTCAGTGATTTGTTTACCGAGCAGGAGACTCAGCAGTAACGGTGAATTCACAGGTGTAGCGAGACGCTTTTGTGGCGAGGGAGCTTGCTCCCGCTCGACTGCGAAGCAGGCGCCCGCAATCCAATGCGGCTCGCCAAATCGCAGGGGCGCGCTCCGCACGCCAGCGGGAGCAAGCTCCCTCGCCAAAAAAGCCCTCGCCATCGTAGGTTGAATGATTGTTCGATGCGTCAGCCAAGGTTCAGGCGGCGCATGTTAGAAAGTGTTTATTGCGTTTCACTCAACAGAGAATGTTGCGTCAGACGGTTTTTACCCGGGCCTGGAGTGGTTAACATGGCCCTCGGCTACGTCGGGCAGTAGGCGTCGCGTCAGTTGTTTTGGACAAGGAGTTATAAATGACCGTTTCGTTTGTCGCCAAGGCCTCGGTGTTGCTGTTGTTCCTGGGCAGCACGCTGTATGTGCATCTGCGCGGTAAGGCGCGTTTGCCGGTATTGCGCCAGTTCGTCAACCACTCGGCGCTGTTCGCCCCCTACAACGCCTTGATGTACCTGTTCTCCGGCGTGCCCTCGAAGCCTTACCTGGATCGCAGCAAATTCCCCGAACTGGATGTGCTCAAGGACAACTGGCAAGTCATTCGCGACGAGGCCATGCACCTGTTCGACGAGGGTTACATTCGTGCCGCCGAGAAGAACAACGACGCCGGTTTCGGCTCGTTCTTCAAGAAAGGGTGGAAGCGTTTCTACCTCAAGTGGTACGACAAACCGCTGCCGTCGGCCGAGTTGCTCTGCCCCAGGACGGTCGAGCTGGTCAGTCGGATTCCCAACATCCGGGGCGCGATGTTTGCCCTGTTGCCCGGTGGCAGCCATCTGAATCCACATCGAGACCCCTTCGCCGGTTCGTTGCGTTATCACCTGGGGCTGTCCACGCCCAATTCCGATGACTGCCGGATCTTCGTCGACGGTCAGATCTACGCCTGGCGCGACGGCGAAGACGTCATGTTCGATGAGACCTATGTGCACTGGGTCAAGAACGAAACCCCACAGACCCGCGTAATCCTGTTCTGCGATGTCGAGCGGCCCCTGAAAAGCCGGCTGATGACCCGCCTCAACCGCAGCATCAGCGCGTTCCTCGGCCGCGCCACCGCGCCGCAGAACCTGGAGGATGAACACGTCGGCGGCATCAACCGGGCCTATGCCTGGAGCAAGTCGTTCAGTGACGGCATCAGCGGCCAGGTCAAGCAGTTCAAACGCAAGCATCCCAAGGCCTACCGGGTGATGCGGCCGGTGTTGGCGGTGGCGGTGCTGACGGCGCTTGGCTATTGGTTGTTCGTTTAAACATTGCGTAGTCCATCGAGCGCTGGTTATAGTCAGCGCTCTTCGGGTTTTCGAACTCACTCTTCAAGAGATCGGCTCATGCCTGCATCCCCTGTCATCGCGGTCGTGGTTCCAGCGTTCAACGCTGGCGTCGTGCCGTGTGGGAATCAGCAGCCTGCGCAGATCGGTCAATACCCCCCACCTGTCAGTAGCTCATCGGTGTACGCCGTCGTATCACCGCCGGGTGTTGGCATTCAGGGCTGATCGGCAACGGTTGCCATCCCCTGTGCCCGCCCGAAAAAAACTACTGGACTTCAGCTTCGGCTGAGTTGGCTTTTTGCCTGACTACAGGTGGTATCCATGTTTTCCCTTTCCAAAAACGCCTTATTGGCGGCAGCTTCCACGAGCCTGTTCGTTTTGCTGTGGAGCAGCGGGGCGATCTTTTCCAAGCTGGGCCTGGCCCACGCTTCCCCCTTCGCTTTTTTGCTGATCCGTTTTGCCATCGCGCTGTTCGCGTTGGTGCTGTTGATCCCCATGCTCAAGTTCAAGCTGCCCAAGACCGGCAAGCCGATGCTGTACGCGGTGACCACCGGGCTGGTGCTGCTGGGCGCCTATCAGATCTTCTATTTGTTGGCCCTGCAGATGAACGTCACCCCCGGAGTGATGGCGACGCTGATGGGCGTGCAGCCGATCCTGACCGTGGTGCTCATGGAACGTCAGCGTTCCTGGTCGCGGATGTTCGGCCTGGTGCTGGGCTTGGTCGGGTTGGTCATGGTGGTGTACCAGGGCATCGGCCTGGCCGGCATGTCCCTGGCTGGGATGGTGTGCGGGTTGCTGGCACTGGTGAGCATGACGGCCGGTTCCATCATGCAGAAGCGCATCACCGATAACCCACTGGGCACGCTGCCGGTGCAGTACCTGGCCGGGTTGGTGTTGTGTGCGGTGTTCGTGCCGTTCCAGCCGTTTCACTTCGAATACAGCACGGGGTTCTTCGTGCCGGTGTTGTGGATGGCGCTGGTGGTGTCGGTGCTGGCGACGTTGCTGCTGTACCGTTTGATTGCTCGGGGCAACCTGGTGAATGTCACCAGCCTGTTCTACCTGGTGCCGGCGGTGACGGCGATCATGGACTACCTGGTGTTCGGCAACCGGCTGGCGTTGTTGAGCTTGCTGGGGATGGTGCTGATCATCGTGGGGTTGGTGTTTGTGTTTCGTAAGAGTCGCTGACCTTTAGAGGCTCGCTGACTGAACAACCGCTATCGCGAGCAAGCTTTGCTCCCACAGGTCATGTGTAATCCTTGTGGGAGCAGCTTTGCTCCCACAGGTCATATGTAGTCCTTGTGGGAGCAGCTTTGCTCCCACAGGTCATATGTAGTCCTTGTGGGAGCAAGGCTTGCCCGCGATGGCCTATTCAGCCACACCGAAGGATTACCGGGCAGATGCTTCAGCCGGTTTCACCACCCCAGGTTTCAACACCAACCACAACGCCGCCGCAATCAACACCCCGCCATACAAATGCGCCATCCCCAACGGCTCGTCCAGCAGCAACGCCCCCCACAACACGCCGAACGGCGGGATCAGGAACGTCACGGTCATGGATTTGACCGGGCCGATGGAGCTGAGCAAGCGGAAGTAAAGAATGTACGCCAGCGCGGTGCACACCAGTCCCAGACCCAGCAGTGACAACCAGACGCTCCAGCCCCCCCAGCTGGCCGGCGGCTGGCTGATGACGCTGTAACCAAACAGCGGCAGCAAGAACACCGTGGCACCGAACATGCTGCCCAGGGCCGAGAGGCGGCTGTCCAGGCCTCCTTGGTGATCGAGCCAGCGCCGGGTGAGGAAACCGGCAAAGCCATAGCAGGTCGTGGCCAGCAGGCAGGCGAGGGCGCCCATCAACAGTTGCAGGTCGAAGGCCACCGGGCCGGCGCGGGTCAGGATGCCAACGCCGAGCAGCCCGAGGAAGACACCGCTGACCTTGGCCGGGGTCAGTTGTTCGCTGAAGAACAGGCCGCCGATCAATACCCCCATCAATGGCGTGGTGGCATTGAAAATCGCCGAATAACCGGCCGGCAGCACCTGGGCCGCCAGCGAATAAAACGTGGCCGGAATGCCCGAGTTGATCAGGCCCAGCACCATCACGACTTTGAGCTTGCCGCGAAAATTCCAGTCGACGCGCATCAGGGCCAGGATCACCAGCAGCCCGACGAAGGCGATGGACACGCGAAAGAATGCAGTGGGGAGGGTGCCAATGACAGGGGCGATGATGCGCATGAACAGGAAGCTGGCCCCCAGATGGCGGCCAATGACAGTAAACGCAGGATATCGACGAGGTTCACGAGCCACTCCTTCCTTGATGGGGTGGCAAGTGTCGCCGTCCTGCATAGCGATGGCAATGGTTGCGTTGGCGCGTGATTGGCCTCTAAGCTCAGTCGCCAATAACAAGCATGACCCGCCGAGGTTTACCCTATGCCGCAGCCATGGCCCGCCCTCGAAATCGCCCGTTCGATCCTCGACGGCTTCGACGATTATCGTGAGCATTTTCGGCAGATCACCGACGGCGCCCGCGCCCGGTTCGAGCAGGCCCTGTGGCTGGAGGCCCAAGCGGCGTCGGCGGCGCGGATCAATTTGTATGAAGAAAAAGTCTTCGAAACCGTCGCCAGGCTGCACAAGGCCTTCGATGACGAAACACTGATGGATGTGGGCTGCTGGCCGCTGGTCAAAAGCGCCTACATCAGCCTGATCGACCTGCGTTTCGACGATGAACTGTCGGAAACCTGGTACAACTCGATCTTCTGCGGGCTGTTCAGCCACGACCTGATCAGCGACGGCACCATGTTCATCCACACCACCCGCCCCAGCCTGCGCCGGGCCCGTGCCGCCCAGACCCGCACCTACAAGCCCCAGGGGCAGTTGGACCGGATGCTGGCCAGCGTGTTCGCCGATTACCGGTTCAGCGAGGACTACGGCGACCTGCCAGGCGACCTGCAGCGCCTCGAGGCGCAGTTGCGCGAGAACCTGCCGGACTGGGTCTGCAAGGACCCGGAACTGACGGTGGAGCTGTTTTCCTCGGTGCTCTACCGCAACAAGGGCGCCTACCTGGTGGGCCGGATCTTTACCCGCGACGACCAATGGCCGCTGGTGATCCCGCTGCTGCACCGCGAGGGCCGGGGTATCCAGATCGATGCGCTGATCACCGACGAGGCGCAGGTGTCGATCATCTTCTCGTTCACCCGCTCGTACTTCATGGTGGACGTGCCGGTGCCGGCGGAATTCATCGGCTTTCTCAAGCGCATCCTGCCGGGCAAGCACATCGCCGAGTTGTACACCTCCATCGGTTTCTACAAGCACGGCAAGTCCGAGTTCTACCGGGCGCTGATCAACCACCTGGCGAACACCGACGACCAGTTCATCATGGCCCCGGCGTGCGCGGGATGGTCATGAGCGTGTTCACCCTGCCGGGCTTCAACACGGTGTTCAAGATCATCAAGGACCGCTTCTCGCCGTCGAAAAACGTCGACCGGGCCACGGTGATCGAGAAGTACCGACTGGTGAAAAGCGTCGATCGGGTCGGGCGCATGGCCGATACCCAGGAGTTTGCCGATTTCCGCTTTCCCCTGAGCAAATTCGAGCCGGCCTGCCTGGAGGAACTGTTGGAAGTGGCGCCGTCCACGGTGTCGGTGGAAGGCGAGACGGTGCTGATCCGGCACTGCTGGACCGAACGCCGGATGACGCCCCTGAACCTCTACCTGGAAAACGCCAACCCGGACCAGGTGCGCGAGGCGCTGGAAGACTACGGTCTGGCGATCAAGCAACTGGCGGCGGCGAATATCTTCCCCGGCGACATGCTGCTCAAGAACTTCGGCGTGACCCGCCACGGTCGCGTGGTGTTCTATGACTACGATGAAATCTGCTTCCTCACCGAAGCCAATTTCCGCCACATCCCCGAGCCCCGTACCCCGGAAGATGAAATGGCCTCCGAGCCCTGGTATTCCATCGGGCCGCTGGACGTGTTTCCCGAAGAATTCCCCCCGTTCCTGTTCGCCGACGCCGGGCAGCGCAAGCTGTTCGACCAGTTGCACGGCGAGCTGTACAACGCCGACTACTGGAAAAGCCTGCAAGAGGCGATCCGGGCGGGGAAGGTGATCGATGTGTTCCCGTATCGGCGCAAGGACCTGGACAACGAATAAGCGCCAAGCTCCCTCGCCACAAGCAGCCTTGACGCAAATCCCCTGTGGGAGCGAGCTTGCTCGCGATAGCGGTGTATCAGTCGACATCAACGCAGGCTGAACCACCGCTATCGCGAGCAAGCTCGCTCCCACAAGGGGGTGGCGCTGGGCTGCTTTGCGTGTTCGGCGCAATGGCTGCAAATCTGCGACAATCCGCCCCCTGCACAAACCGACGACCCTTGCGTACCTGATGACTGACCAAGCCCCCGCTATCGACAAGCTGCTGAAAAACCTCGACCACGCCATGCTCGCCGACCGTCACCGGTTGCGGCGCCAGTTGCTCGAGCTGCGCAAGACGCCCGACGAGGCCAAGCTGGCCCAGTGGGTGACGCGCATGCAGGCGTCGTGCGACCAGGTGCTGGCGCGCAAGGCCAGCCTGCCGGTGATCCGCTATGACGACAATCTGCCGATCGCCGCCAAGCGCGACGAAATCAAGGAGGCATTGCTCAAGCATCAGGTGCTGATCATCGCCGGCGAAACCGGGTCGGGCAAAACCACACAGTTGCCGAAGATCTGCCTGGAAATCGGTCGCGGCCAGTACGGCTTGATCGGCCACACCCAGCCGCGCCGGATCGCCGCCCGCAGCGTCGCAAGCCGTGTCGCCGAAGAGCTGACCACGCCGTTGGGGGCGTTGGTGGGGTATCAGGTGCGATTCGAGGACCAGAGCGACGCCAACACCCTGATCAAGCTGATGACCGACGGCATCCTGCTGGCCGAGACCCAGAACGACCGCTACCTCGAGCGCTACGACACGATCATCGTCGACGAAGCCCATGAACGCAGCCTGAACATCGACTTCCTGCTCGGCTACCTCAAGACCCTGCTGCCGCGTCGCCCAGACCTTAAAGTGATCATCACCTCGGCGACCATCGACCTGGAGCGTTTCTCCAAGCACTTCGATGACGCGCCGATCGTGGAAGTCTCGGGCCGCACCTTCCCGGTGGACACCTGGTATCGCCCGCTGACCCTGGAGCAGGACGAGGAGGGCAACCGGGTCGAGGACGACTTGACCGTCGACCAGGCGATCCTTGCCACCCTCGATGAAATCGCCGCCTACGAGCGCAGCGAGCGCCGCAGTCCCGGGGATGTGCTGGTGTTCCTGCCGGGCGAGCGGGAGATTCGCGACGCCGCGGAGATGCTGCGCAAGGCCCAGCTCAAGCACACCGAGATCCTGCCGCTGTATGCGCGTTTATCGCCGGCCGAACAGCAGCGGATTTTCCAGTCCCACCCGGGCCGTCGCGTGGTGCTGGCGACCAACGTCGCCGAAACCTCGCTGACCGTGCCGGGTATCCGCTACGTGATCGACAGCGGTACCGCGCGCATCAGCCGCTACAGCTATCGGGCCAAGGTCCAGCGCTTGCCCATCGAGGCTATTTCCCAGGCCAGCGCCAACCAGCGCAAAGGCCGTTGCGGGCGGGTCGAGCCGGGGATTTGCGTGCGGTTGTACAGCGAGGAAGATTTTCTTGGGCGGCCGGAGTTCACCGATCCCGAGATCCTGCGCACCAACCTGGCGGCGGTGATCCTGCAGATGCTGCACCTGCGCCTCGGCGAAATCACCGACTTCCCGTTCATCGAGCCGCCGGACGGCAAGGCCATCAGCGACGGTTTCAACCTGCTGCAAGAGCTCTCGGCGGTGGACCGCAACAGTCAGCTGACCCCGCTCGGTCGGCAGTTGGCGCGCTTGCCGGTGGACCCGCGCATGGGCCGCATGCTGCTGGAAGCGGCGAAGCTGGGCAGCTTGCAGGAAGTGCTGATCGTCGCCAGTGCCATGTCGATCCAGGACCCGCGCGAGCGTCCGCCGGAGCGCCAACAGGCGGCCGACCAGGCCCACGCCCAGTGGAAGGATCCGGATTCGGACTTCGCCGGGCTGGTCAACCTGTGGCGCGGTTTCGAAGAGCAGCGCCAGGCCTTGACTGCCAGTCCGCTGCGCAACTGGTGTCGCAAGAACTTCCTCAATTACCTGCGCCTGCGCGAGTGGCGCGATTCCCATCGCCAGTTGAGCCTGATCTGCCGCGACATGCAGTTGAGCCTCAACAAGGACCCGGCCGACTACCCGAAGCTGCACAAAGCGGTGCTCTCGGGCCTGCTCAGTCAGATCGGCCAGAAAACCGAAGACGGTGATTACCTCGGTGCCCGTCAGCGGCGCTTCTGGATTCATCCGTCGTCGGGCCTGGGCAAGAAGCGTCCGCAGTGGCTGATGACCGCCGAACTGGTGGAAACCACCAAGTTGTACGCGCGCATGGTGGCCAAGATCGAGCCGGACTGGATCGAGCCGCTGGCCGGGCACCTGATCAAGAAAAACCACTTCGAACCCCATTGGGAGAAGAAGCGCGGGCAAGTGGTGGCCTATGAGCAGATCACCTTGTTCGGGCTCATCGTCGTCGGTCGGCGGCCGGTGCACTACGGTCCAGTGGACCCGGTGGTGTCCCGTGAGCTGTTCATCCGCGAGGCGCTGGTGCGCGGCGAAATCCAGTCCAAGGCCAAATGCCTGGGCGCCAATACCCGCTTGCTGGAGCAGCTCGACGAACTGGAAGCCAAGGCCCGCCGCCGCGACATCCTGGCGGACGAGGAAACCCTGTTCGCGTTCTACGACGCCCGTTTGCCGGCCGAGATCCACCAGACCGCGACGTTCGACAGCTGGTACCGGATCAACAGCCAGAAAGACCCGCAATTGCTGATCATGCGCGAGGAAGACGTGTTGGCCCGCGAGGCCAGCGAGGTCACCGCCACGCAGTACCCCGACACCTTGCGCGTCGGTGACCTGACCTTGCCGCTGAGCTATCACTTCGAGCCCAACCATCCCCGCGACGGCGTGACCTTGCGTGTGCCGGCGCCGTTGTTGCCGATGCTGCCGCCGGAACGCCTGGAATGGCTAGTGCCGGGGATGATCGAGGCCAAGTGCATCGCCCTGGTGCGCAACCTGCCCAAGGCCTTGCGCAAGAACTTCGTGCCGGTACCGGACTTCGTCAAGGCGGCGCTGCAACGTATCACCTTCGCCGAGGGCTCGTTGCCGCAGTCCCTGGGCCGTGAGCTGCTGCGCATGACCGGGGCGCGGGTCAGCGACGAAGCCTGGGCCGAAGCGGCCCAGCAGGTGGAAAGCCATCTGCGCATGAACCTGGAAATCGTTGACGGCCAGGGCAAGTTCCTCGGCGAGGGCCGCGACCTGGCCGAGCTGACAGCACGCTTTGCCGAGGCCAGCCAGGCGGCCTTGGCCGTGCCGCAAACGGCAAAAAGCCAGGCACCGGTGGAGGCGAAGGTCTTCGCGCCGGTGGCCGAGAAAACCCAGCAGAAGATCGCCGGGCTGTCGATGACGGTCTATCCGGCGCTGGTGGAAGAGGGCGGCGTGGTCAAGGAAGGGCGTTTCCCGACCCCGGCCGAAGCCGAATTCCAGCATCGCCGCGCCTTGCAGCGTTTGCTCATGCAGCAATTGGCCGAATCGGCCAAGTTCCTGCGTGGCAAGCTGCCGGGGCTGACGGAGCTGGGCCTGCTGTACCGCGACTTGGGGCGCATCGACGGCCTGGTGGAAGATATCCTGCTCGCCAGCCTCGACAGCTGTGTGCTCGAAGGTGAAGCGAGCCTGCCCCGCGACGGCGCCGCCTTGGCTGCCCTGGCCGAGCGCAAGCGCGGCGGCTGGACCGAACACGCCGAACGCCTGGCAAAGCTGACCCTGGACATCCTCAAGCTCTGGCATGGCTTGCAAAAACGCTTCAAGGGCAAGATCGACCTGGCCCAGGCCGTGGCGCTGAACGACATCAAGCAGCAGCTCAGTCACCTGGTGTACCCGGGCTTCGTGCGGGAAACCCCGCATCAGTGGCTCAAGGAGCTGCCGCGCTACCTCAAGGCCATCGAGCAACGCTTCGAGAAGCTGGGCAGCCAGGTGCAGAAAGACCGGGTCTGGAGCGGCGAACTGTCGAACCTCTGGGCCCAATACCAGGCCCGCGCCAGCAAACACGCCCAGGAAGGCAAGCGCGACCCGCAACTGGAGTTGTACCGTTGGTGGCTGGAGGAATACCGAGTGTCGTTGTTCGCCCAGCAACTGGGTACCAAAGTGCCGATTTCCGACAAGCGCCTGGGCAAGCAGTGGGGGCTGGTGGAGGGTTGATGGCCAAGCCACCAAACCCTTGTGGGAGCGAGCTTGCTCGCGATAGCGGTTGATCAGTCAACATCAATGCAGGCTGAACCACCGCTATCGCGAGCAAGCTCGCTCCCACAGGTTTTGTGTCGTAAGTCAGGGAGAATGGGCCAAACCCCCGCGTTTATGGCAAACTTCGCGCCTATAAATGCCGGTCCCGTGGTTTTGAGCTTCAAGGCCTCGGGCGGATCCGGAATAAAGCGATGCCAGGGCTGCTTCCCCGGATGGGAAAAGTCCCTTTGTGTATTGGTACGTCGGTGCCAATACTTTCTGCCTGAACAGATCAGAGACACGACCCATGCATAACGTCGTCATCAGCGGCACCGGCCTGTACACCCCGGCCAACAGCATCTCCAACGAAGAGCTGGTGCAATCTTTCAATACCTATGTCGCGCAATTCAACGCCGACAACGCCGATGCCATCGAGCGGGGTGAAGTCGAGGCATTGACCGAATCCAACGCCGCGTTCATCGAAAAGGCCTCGGGCATCAAGAGCCGCTTTGTCATGGACAAGGACGGCATTCTCGATCCGCAACGCATGACCCCACGCCTGCCCGAGCGCTCCAACGACGAGTGGTCGGTGCTCTGCGAAATGGCCATCGGCGCTGCGAAACAGGCCCTGGAGCGGGCCGGGCGCACGGTCGCCGACATCGACGGGGTCATCGTCGCCTGTTCCAACCTGCAGCGTGCCTACCCGGCCATCGCCATCGAAGTCCAGGAAGCCCTGGGCATCGAAGGTTTCGGTTTCGACATGAACGTGGCCTGTTCCTCGGCGACCTTCGGTATCCAGGCCGCGGCCAACAGTGTGCAACTGGGTCAGGCCCGGGCGATCCTGATGGTCAACCCGGAAGTGTGCACCGGCCACTTGAACTTCCGCGACCGCGATAGCCACTTCATCTTCGGCGACGCGGCCACTGCCGTGATCATCGAGCGGGCGGACCTGGCGACCTCGCCGTACCAGTTCGACGTGGTCAGCACCAAGCTGCTCACCAAGTTCTCCAATAACATCCGCAACAATTTCGGTTTCCTCAACCGCGCCGCAGAAGAGGGCATCGGCAGTCGCGACAAGCTGTTCGTCCAGGAAGGCCGCAAGGTGTTCCGCGACGTTTGCCCGATGGTGGCCGAACTGATCGGTACCCACCTGGAAGAAAACCAGCTGAACGTTGGCGACGTGAAACGCTTCTGGCTGCACCAGGCCAACTTGAGCATGAACCACCTGATCGTGCGCAAATTGCTGGGACGCGAAGCCACCGAGGCGGAAGCCCCCGTGATCCTCGACCGCTACGCCAACACCAGTTCGGCCGGTTCGGTGATTGCATTCCACAAATACCAGGATGACCTGCCCAGCGGCTCGGTTGCCGTCCTCAGCTCCTTCGGTGCCGGTTATTCGATTGGCAGCGTGATTTTGCGTAAGCATTGATCTGGTCTGGCTCAGCTTTGATCTGTGCCTTTTCAGTTTCTATCTGGGTTGGTTCAGCTTTTGTGGCGAGGGAGCTTGCTCCCGCTGGGCTGCGCAGCGGCCCCAGGATTTTGCGGTTGCTGCGCAACCGAGCGGGAGCAAGCTCCCTCGCCACAGAAAAATCATCAGTCCTTCCAGGCAATGGGGTGTTGAATGACGGTCACCGACGACACCCTTCTGCTCCAACGCCTCCTGGCGGGTGAGCAGCAGGCCTACAGGGAACTGGTCAGCGCCTACCAGAGCCCGATGCGTGCCGTGGCCTATGCCATTGTCGGCAGTCGCCATGTCGACGAAGTGGTGCAGGACGCCTGGTTGTCCGTGGTGCGCAATCTCAGTGGTTTCCAGGGGCGTTCCAGCCTCAAGACCTGGCTGTTGACCATCACGGCCAACGCCGCCAAGGGGCGCTACAAGCAGAACCGCCGGGAAGTGCTGCTCGATGACCTCCCGGCCCCCCACGGCACTCTCGGCGATGACCGTTTCGCCGCGGACGGCCATTGGCTGCTGGCGCCGTTCGCCTGGCACCAGGACACGCCCGAAGCGTTGCTCACGATGAGTGAATTGCGTGATTGCCTGGAGCACACGTTGCTCAGCCTGTCGGAGCTGCAAGGCAGCGTACTGACCCTGCGGGAACAGCAAGACCTGGAGTTGGACGAAATCTGTAATCTGTTGGGTATCTCGCTCTCCAATGTCCGTGTGCTGTTGCATCGTGCCCGACTGAAGGTCTTCGCGACTGTTGAACATTTCGAGGAAACCGGCGAATGCTGACCTGCAAGGAACAAGTGGCGCGCTCCAGCGATTATCTCGATGGACAATTGAGCTTTCGTGAGCGCCTGATGGTGCGTCATCACCTGATGTTCTGCCCCAATTGCCGACGCTTCATCCGCCAGATGCGCCTGATGCAGGCGACCCTCAAAAAACTGCCGCAACCCCCGATCCCCGACCTGGACCAGCTCGCCGAGAAACTCGCCGCCGAGCGTCGCAAAAACATCCGCTGACCCCGGAGAAACCACCCACCCTTGTGGGAGCGAGCTCGCTCGCGATGGCGGTATGTCAGTGAAAGATTTGTTGCCTGATACGCCGCCATCGCGAGCAAGCTCGCTCCCACAAGGGGCTTGCCGTTGTGCTGGTTATTCCCATTCGAAGTAAAAAGTTCCGTTGTCATAAAATCTTTATGTGATAGCAACTCGCCTGACACAACCGGTCGCCAACATCCCCTCCCAACACCAGCGGGCCCAGTTCCGCGTGTTTTCTAACGCATAGACTACCAACAGGGGAATTCTTCGATGATCCGTAAGCACTTCGCAGGTGTTGCCGCCAGCGCACTGGCAATGGCAGTAACCGCCCAGGCTTTCGCCGGCACCGTCACCACCGATGGCGCCGATATCGTGGTCAAAACCAAGGGCGGCCTTGAGGTCGCTACCACTGACAAAGAGTTCAGCTTCAAGCTCGGTGGTCGTTTGCAGGCTGACTACAGCCAGTTCGACGGTATCTACACCGACAACGGCAAATCGGCCGATGCCGCTTACATCCGTCGCGGCTTCCTGGAACTGTCCGGCGTGCTGTACACGGATTGGGCCTACACCATCAATTACGATTTCGCCCACAACAGTGGCGATTCCGACAACGGCTACTTTGACGAAGCGTCCCTGGCCTACAACGGCTTCAAGCCCGTGTCGATCAAGGTCGGTCGCTTCGACCCCGACTTCGGCCTGGAAAAAGCCACCAGCTCCAAGTGGGTGACCGCGCCCGAGCGTAACGCTGCCTACGACCTGATCGACTGGGCCAACAGCCACCAGAACGGCCTGGGCATCCAGGCCTCCAGCACCTTCGCCGATTCGTTCTATGCCTCGGCCGGCGTGTTCAGCAAGGACACCGACGACACCGACGGCGACAGCGTCAAGCAAGTCAACGGTCGCTTCGTCTTCGCTCCGATGCACGAAGCTGGCAACGTGCTGCACTTCGGTCTGAACGTAGCCTCCCGTGACGTTTCGGACACCGCGTTCGATGCACGTTATCGCTCCCGCCTGGGCATGCGTGGCGTTGAAACCCTGGGTGGCAACGATGCCGGTCCCAACGGCAACCGTCCGGTCCTGGGCGGCGCCAATAACTCGCCGGCCGGCTCGTACGACACTGACACCGCCTTTGGCCTGGAAGCCGCTTTCGCCATGGGTCCAGCGTCGATCCAGGGTGAATACATCTCCCGCAAGACCAAGGCTGACAGCGACGCCTTCGAAGACCTCAAAGGCCACGGCTTCTACGTCCAGGGTGCCTACACCATCACCGGTGAGTCCCGTGGCTATAAGGTCGGCAAATTTGACGCGATCAAGCCTCAGAACAAATCCATCGGCGCCTGGGAAGTGTTCTACCGCTTCGACAGCATGACCGTCGAAGACGACAACATCACCACTGCCTCGGCGACCCGTGAAGTGGGCGATGCCGAAGCCAAGGTGCACAACCTGGGCGTGAACTGGTACGCCAACGAAGCGGTGAAAATCACCGGTGCCTACGTCAAGGCCAAGACCGACAAAGTCACCAACGCCAATGGCGATGACGATGGCGACGGTTTTGTTGTCCGTGCCCAGTACGTGTTCTGAATCGCGCTGACTTGATACAGAGCTTTTTCTTCATCCGTTAATGCTCCTTTTCAACCCCGCCCCTGGCGGGGTTTTTTTATGTGCGCTCGGTCAGGATCGGCGATACTCGCTTCATCCGTCGTCTGGCTCTCGAGGAATCGCATGCCGCTTCACGTCTTGGACAGCCTGTCCGCCATCGCGCCGCACGAGTGGGACGCGTTGGTGCCCGCCAACCAGCCTTTCCTGCGCCATGCCTTCCTCGGCACCCTGGAAGACAGCGCCAGCCTGGGTCCGCAATCCGGTTGGCAAGCCGAGCATTTGTTGCACATTGAAAACGGTCAGCTGTTGGCGGCCTTGCCCAGTTACCGCAAGTGGCATTCCTACGGTGAATACGTGTTCGACCACGGCTGGGCCGACGCTTGCGCCCGCGCCGGCATCGATTACTACCCCAAGCTGTTGACGGCGGTACCGTTCAGCCCGGTCAGTGGTCCGCGACTGTTGGCGGCGCGGGTGGAGGACGGTCTGGCGTTGCTGGACAGCGTGCCCGGATACCTGGAAATCGAAGGGCTTTCCAGTGCCCACATCAACTTCACCGATGCCTTCACCGACGCGGCACTTGCCGGGCAAGAAGGCTGGCTGCAGCGGATCGGCTGCCAGTATCACTGGCAAAATCGCGGTTATCGCGACTTCCAGGATTTTCTCGATGCCCTCAGTTCCCGCAAGCGCAAGCAGATGCGCAAGGAGCGCGAACAAGTGGCGGGGCAGGGCATCGCGTTCGACTGGCTCGAAGGTCATCAGTTGGACGAGGCACAGTGGGATTTTGTCTACGCCTGTTACGCCAACACCTACGCGATACGACGGCAGGCGCCCTACTTGACCCGGACATTCTTCAGCCTGCTGGCCGAACGCATGCCCGAGGCCATTCGTGTGGTGCTGGCCAAGCAAGGTTCACGGCCGGTGGCGATGGCGTTCAGCCTGGTGGGCGGCGACAGTTTCTATGGACGGTACTGGGGCTGCCTGGCGGAGTTCGACCGGCTGCACTTCGAGACCTGTTTCTATCAAGGCATGGACTACGCGATTGCCCATGGCTTGCAGCGCTTCGATGCCGGCGCCCAGGGTGAGCACAAGTTGATTCGCGGGTTCGAGCCAGTGATTACCCGCTCATGGCATTACTTGCGTCATCCGGGGTTGAAAGCGGCGGTGGCGGATTTTCTCGTGCGCGAGCAGGAGGGGGTTCTGGCGTACGCCGAAGAGGCCAGGACGGCACTGCCATATCGGCAGGGTTGATATCCCAAGGCTGATACCAAACCCCGTGGGAGCAAAGCTTGCTCGCGATGAGGTCGGCGCAATCCTTTATAGATCGAGTCGCCTGTTTCGCGAGCAAGCTTTGCTCCCACAGCCCAGTGCTGCGGACTGTTTGATCTATTCAATCGATCCCCACGAACCCACCCGTCTGATGCTGCCACAGCCGCGCATACAACCCACCGTGGGCGAGCAATTCGGTATGGCTGCCGGTTTCGGCGATGCGGCCATTTTCCAGCACCACCAATCGGTCCATCCGGGCGATGGTGGAGAGGCGGTGGGCGATGGCGATCACCGTCTTGCCTTGCATCAGGGTCTCGAGGCTTTCCTGGATCGCGGCTTCGACTTCCGAGTCCAGTGCTGACGTCGCTTCGTCCATGATCAGAATCGGTGCGTCCTTGAGCAGCACGCGTGCGATAGCGATGCGCTGGCGCTGGCCGCCGGACAGTTTCACCCCGCGCTCACCCACATGGGCATCGAAGCCGGTGCGGCCTTCGGCGTCCGACAGCAATGGGATGAATTCATCGGCCCGGGCCTTGTGCACGGCTTCCCAGAGTTGCGCATCGGTGGCGTCGGGTTTGCCGTAGAGCAGGTTGTCGCGAATCGAGCGATGCAGCAGCGAGGTGTCTTGGGTGATCATGCCGATGCGTTCGCGCAGGCTTTCCTGGCCGACTTCGGCGATGTCCTGGCCGTCGATGAGGATGTGCCCGCCTTGCACGTCATAGAGGCGCAGCAGCAGGTTCACCAAGGTGGATTTACCCGCGCCGGACGGGCCGATCAGGCCGATTTTCTCGCCAGGCTCGATGGTCAGGTTGAGGTCGCCGATGACCCCGCTTTTCTTGCCATAGTGGAAGTCCACATGCTCGAAACGCACTTCGCCCCGGGCCACCGCCAGGGGCTTGGCCTGGTCGCGGTCGGTGACGCTGACCGGCTGGGCGATGGTCTGCAGGCCGTCCTGGACCATGCCGATGTTTTCGAAGATGCCGTTGACCACCCACATGATCCAACCGGACATGTTGACGATGCGGATCACCAGCCCGGTCGCCAGGGCAATGGCGCCCACGCTGATCAGCGACTGGGTCCAGAGCCACAGGGCCAGCGCGGTGGTGCCGACGATCAGCAGCCCGTTCATGCTGGTGATGACCACGTCCATGCTGGTCACCACGCGGCCAGCCAACTGGGCTTTTTCGGTCTGCTCCTGGATGGCTTCGCGGGCGTATTGCTGTTCGAAATTGGTATGGGCGAACAGCTTCAGGGTGGTGATGTTGGTGTAGCCGTCGACGATCCGTCCCATGAGTTTGGAGCGGGCATCGGACGACACCACCGAGCGCTCCTTGACCCGTGGCACGAAATAGCAGAGTGCGCCAATGTAGGCGGCAATCCACATCAGCAGCGGGATCATCAGGCGCCAGTCGGCTTCGGCGAACAGCACCAGGGAACTGACGGCGTAGATCAGCACGTGCCACAGGGCATCCACTGCCTGGACCGCCGAGTCGCGCAGGGAGTTGCCGGTTTGCATGATGCGCTGGGCGATGCGCCCGGCGAAATCGTTCTGGAAGAAATTCAGGCTCTGCTTGAGCACGTAGCTGTGGTTCTGCCAGCGGATCAGGCTGGTCATGCCGGGGCTCAGGGTCTGGTGCACCAGCAGGTCATGCAGGGCCACGAAGATCGGCCGGAAGACCAGCGCCACCACGGCCATCCAGGCCAGCTCCAGGCCATGGACCTTGAAGAAGTCCACATTGGGCGTGCCTTGGGTCAGGTCGATGATGCGGCTCAGGTAGCTGAACAGCGCCACTTCGATCAGCGCGCCGATCAGGCCCACCACCAGCAGCACCACGAAGCTGGGCCAGACCTGTTTCAGATAATAGGTGTAGAAGGGCAGGACGCGGTTCGGCGGGGCCGAGCTCGGGGCGTCGCGGAAGATGTCGATCAGTGTTTCGAAGCGGCGAAAAACCATCTGTAAATGCCCTGGCAGGGGCTCTCCTTTTTGCTAATGGGCGGTGCGGGATGACCGCGCCGCCCAGGCTTGCCGTGTGCCGCTTCAGTCGATGCGCTTGGCCGACTTGATGAGCACAGGGTCGATCGGCACGTTTTGCATGCCTTGCTTGGTGGTGGTCTGGGAGTTGACGATGATGTCCACCACGTCCATGCCCTTGACCACCTTGGCGAACACTGCGTAGCCGGCGTCACGGCCCGGATCGAGGAAGGCGTTGTCGGCCACGTTGATGAAGAACTGGCTGGTGGCCGAGTCCGGGTTGGACGTGCGCGCCATCGACAAGGTGCCGCGAACGTTGTGCAGGCCATTGCTGGCTTCGTTCTTGATCGGTGCCTTGGTGTCTTTCTGTTGCATCTGTGCGGTAAAGCCGCCGCCCTGGGCCATGAAGCCCGGGATCACGCGGTGGAAAATCGTGTTGTTGTAGAAACCACTGTCCACGTACTCAAGGAAGTTCTTGGTACTGATGGGGGCCTTGACCGGGTCCAGTTCGATTTCGATCTGGCCGTTGGTGGTTTCCAGCAATACATGGGGGCCTTGGCGGGCGTGGCGGCCATCAGGTTGGCGGCAAACAATGCGGTGCCGGCGGCGAGGGCGATTTTTTTCAGCATGGGGTCAGAGATCCTGAGTGGTGGAATCGGTTGCGGTCAAAAAGTCGAGCAGGGTTTGGTTGAAGCGTTCGGGTTGATCCAGCGGGGTAGCGTGCCGTGAATCGGCGATGACCACCAGACGTGCATTGGGCAGCCGCTTTACATAGGCTTCTTTCAGCGCCACCGGGGTGTAGTCGTGGTCGGCGCAGATGACGAGGGTTGGACAGGCGACCTGTGAAAGTCGTTCCTGAACGCCCCACCCCACGATTGCATCGAAGCTGGCGAGATAAGCACGTTTGTCGTTCTTTGCCCAGCGCCGGGCCATTTCCAGGCGTAACTCGGTTTGCTCGGGCTTGGGAAACAGCTTGGCGCCCAGGGCCTTGCCGATGGTTTCCAGGCTGAGCAGGCGCATCAGGCTCCAGCGCTTGAACCATTGCCAGCAATCATCGGGCGTGCGGACTTTGACTTCGGGAGCACTGTTGACGATGCACAGGCTCCTGACCCGTTCGGGCTCATCCACCGCCAATTGGAAACAGATCATGCCGCCCATGGACCAGCCCACCAAATGCACCGGGCCCAGGTCCAGGTGATCGATCAGGGCGCTCAGGTCGGCACTGAAACCTTCGATGCTGTAGCGCTCGCGGGGTTTGTCGGAGCGGCCATGACCGCGTACATCCATCACGATCAGGCGGTAGCGGGCGGACAATGCCGGGATCTGCTTTTCCCAGTCGCGGGTGCTGGAGCCCAGCCCATGGACCAGCACCAAAGGCGTGCCGTGGCCGTATTCCTCGTAGTGCAGGTCGCAACCTTCGTGTGCAAAATAGGCCATCGGCGAAATCCTTGTCAGGCTTGTTCAGGGGCGGCGAACGGCGCATCCAGCGGCGCGGTGTCGAAGGTGCGCAGCAATTCGATCAGGATTTGCGTGGCCGGGCCCAGGGGTTTTTCCTTGTTCGAGAAAAGATAGAAGGTCGAGTTGCGGCTACCTCCCTGTTCCAAGGGTAGACGCTTGAGCACGCCTTCCTTGAGTTCCCGTTCGATCATGTGCCGGGGCAGCCAGGCGAAGCCCAGGCCGCTGCCGACAAAACTCGCGGCGGTGGCCAGGCTGCCCACGGTCCAGCGCTGTTCGGCGCCGAGCCAACCGACGTCGCGAGGCTGCTGGCGGCCGGAGTCGCGGATGACCACTTGCAACTGGCTTTCCAGGTCCTGGAAGTTCAGCTCGCGATTGAGACGGTGCAGGGCATGCTCGGGATGGGCCACCGCGATGAACTCCACGTCGCTCAACTCCGCACCCAGGTAACCGGGAATGCTGAAGCCGCTGATGGCCAGGTCGGCCACGCCTTCGAGCAGCACTTCTTCGACACCCGACAACACTTCTTCGCGCAGCCGCACCCGGCAGCCACGGCTTTGCGGCATGAAAGCGGTCAAGGCGCGAACGAGGCGGGCGTTGGGGTAGGCCGCGTCGACCACCAGGCGCACTTCCGCTTCCCAGCCTTGCTCCATGTGGTGGGCCAGGTCTTCCAGTTGGCTGGCCTGTTTCACCAGTTGCCGCGAGCGGCGCAGCAGCACCCCGCCGGCTTCGGTCAACACGGCCTTGCGTCCATCGATGCGCAGCAACGGCACACCGAGTTGGTCCTGCATGCGGGCCACGGTGTAGCTCACGGATGACTGGGAGCGATGCAGCACTTCGGCGGCCTGGGCGAAACCGCCGTGGTCGACCACTGCCTGCAGGGTGCGCCATTGATCCAGGGTCACGCGGGGCGCTTTCATATCGGGCTCCTCTTGTCCTAAGCTGGCGGTCCCTTGGTGGAGACTGCCGAATGAAGAAAATCTGTTGTGTGGTGCTGGCCTTGCTGCCACTGACTGCGTTTGCCTACCCGATCGATGTGGAGAAACACCTCAACGGCCTGAGCATCGACTACACCGCCTATGACACCGATGCCGACATCGGCTCTATCCAGGTCAACAACTACGGCAGCACCGACGCGGCCTGCACCGTGGTGTTCAACAACGGTCCCGAGGCACCGCGCACCCGCAAGATCGAAGTCGCCGCCGGCAAGTTCAAGAACGCCACGGCCAAGTTCAACCGCAACATCATCAAGCTGCGCATCAAGCTGACCTGTCAGCCGAAATAGTCCGGCAGCGGGGCAAGTGATCATGCCTGCTCCGCTTATAAACGAAAATATCGATGCATTACAGCAGTTATTTGCGCTTTTTCATCGATATGCTCACGTTTAACCTTCACTCCATCGACTGACAACATTCTCAGATGGAGCCTACAAGCCATGTCCCGCGTTCTGATCATCGAAAGCAGTGCCCGCCAGCAAGACTCGGTTTCCCGTCAACTGACCCAGACTTTCATCAGCCAGTGGAAAGCTGCGCACCCGGCCGACGACATCACTGTCCGCGACCTGGCCATCAACCCGGTGCCGCACCTGGATGCCAATCTGCTGGGCGGCTGGATGAAGCCTGTCGAGCAGCGCAACGACATTGAAAACGCCTCGCTGGAACGCTCGAACCAACTGACCGATGAACTGCTGGCCGCCGACGTCCTGGTGATGGCTGCACCGATGTACAACTTCGCCATTCCCAGCACTTTGAAGGCGTGGCTCGACCATGTGCTGCGTGCCGGCGTGACGTTCAAATACACCCCACCGGTCCCCAGGGCCTGCTGGCCGACAAGCGCGCCTTCGTGCTCACCGCCCGGGGCGGCATTCACGCCGGTGGCAGCACCGACCATCAGGAACCCTACCTGCGCCAAGTCATGGGCTTCATCGGCATCCACGACGTGACCTTCATCCATGCCGAAGGCATGAACCTGGGTGGCGAGTTCCAGGAGAAGGGTTTGAATCAGGCCAACGCCAAATTGTCCCAGGTCGCCTGATCCGTTAATCCTCGGGTAATCGCCAGGTGGTCTAGTGACCTGGCGCTTCCCTTCAAACCGTTTTGCGCATCGAACCTCCCTTTGCACTTATTGCTCCTGAGTGCATCAGCCCGATTGAACGCTTTAGCGAGATCGGGCTTTTTTTTGCCCGCGATTTACTGGCCGCTGAATGATCCTGTGGGAGCGAGCTTGCTCGCGATAGCGGAGTATCAGTCAGCTGCTATGTCTCTTACCCACCGCCATCGCGAGCAAGCTCAGCTCCCACAGGGTTTGGCGGTGACCGCGAGACTGTGCTCACCACACCGCCCCATGTGGGAGCGAGTGAACTCGCCCCCAAAGCTCAAAACCGCTATCTTCGCCGCCATCCGAAACGAGGGGCGTATGGGCTATCTACTTTTTGTGACATTGATCCAGGCATTTTCCTTCAGCCTGATCGGCGAGTACCTGGCCGGGCATGTGGACAGTTACTTCGCTGTACTGGTACGGGTCCTGTTGGCCGGGCTGGTGTTCATTCCGCTGACCCGCTGGCGTCAGGTGGAGCCGTCGTTCATGCGCGGCATGCTGTTGATCGGTGCCTTGCAGTTCGGCGTGACCTACGTCTGCCTGTACCTGAGCTTCCGAGTATTGACGGTGCCCGAGGTGCTGCTGTTCACCATCCTTACGCCCCTGCACGTGACCTTGATCGAGGATGCGCTGAACCGCCGCTTCAATCCCTGGGCGTTGATCGCGGCGCTGGTGGCCGTGGCCGGTGCGGCGGTGATTCGCTACGACCGGATCAACCCGGATTTCTTCATGGGCTTCTTGCTGCTGCAACTGGCCAACTTCACCTACGCGGCCGGGCAGGTGCTCTACAAACACCTGGTGGCCCGTCATCCGAGCGACCTGCCGCACTACCGGCGTTTCGGCTATTTCTATCTCGGCGCGCTGATGGTGGCGTTGCCGGCATTCCTGCTGTTCGGCAAGGCCAATTTCTGGCCAGAAGCGCCGTTGCAATGGGGCGTGCTGGTGTTCCTCGGCCTGGTTTCCACCGCGCTGGGGTTGTACTGGTGGAACAAAGGCGCCTGCCTGGTCAACGGCGGGACGCTGGCGGTGATGAACAACCTGCACGTGCCGGTGGGGCTGCTGGTGAACCTGCTGATCTGGAACCAGCACGAGGCGTTGGGGCGATTGCTGCTGGGTGGGTCGGTGATATTGGCGGCGGTGTGGATCAGTCGGTTGGGGATCCGCCAGCCTCAGCCTTCACCCTGATCCCCTTGTGGGAGCGAGCTTGCTCGCGATGGCGGAGTGTCAGTCAGCATCTATGTTTCTGATACACCGTCATCGCGAGCAAGCTCGCTCCCACAGGGGATCTGTGGTGGTTTCAGATCACCTGCTTCTGCGGCTCCGGCAGGTGGCTCGCCCCTAGCACCGCCGGCAACAATCCCGAGCGCAAGTCCATGCCGCTGGGCTGCTGGTACAGGTTCAACCCGAACTCCGGCATCACCGCCAGCAGGTAATCGAAAATATCCCCCTGGATGCGCTCGTAATCCGCCCACGCCGTGGTGCGGGTGAAGCAGTAGATTTCCAGCGGGATGCCCTGGGCGGTGGTCTGCATCTGCCGGACCATGCAGGTCATGTTCGGCTGGATCTCCGGGTGGCTCTTCAAATAGGCCAGGGCGTAGGCGCGGAAGGTGCCCAGGTTGGTCATCCGTCGACGGTTGGCCGACATGGCCGCGACGTTGCCCTGGGCTTCGTTCCAGGCCTTGAGCTCGGCCTGCTTGCGGCCGATGTAGTCGGTCAGCAGGCGCACCTGGGTCAGGCGCTGTTCTTCCTCGTCATGCAGGAAGCGCACGCCGCTGGCGTCGATGAACAGGCTGCGCTTGATCCGTCGCCCACCGGACTGCTGCATGCCGCGCCAGTTCTTGAACGACTCGGACATCAGTCGCCAGGTCGGGATCGAGACGATGGTCTTGTCGAAGTTCTGCACCTTGACCGTGTGCAGCGTGATATCCACCACATCACCGTCGGCGCCGACCTGGGGCATCTCGATCCAGTCGCCGACCCGCAGCATGTCATTGCTGGTCAATTGCACGCTGGCAACGAATGACAGCAGGGTGTCCTTGTAGACCAACAGGATCACTGCCGACATCGCACCCAGGCCCGACAGCAGCAACAACGGCGAACGGTCGATCAGCGTGGCGACGATGATGATCGCGCCAAACACATACAGCACCATCTTCGTCAGTTGCACGTAGCCCTTGATCGAGCGGGTACGCGCATGTTCGGTGCGGGCGTACACGTCCAGCAGGGCGCTGAGCAGGGCACTGAGGCTCAGCACCATGAACAGGATGGTGAACGCCAGGGCGACGTTGCCCAGGAAAATCATGCTGGTCTTGCTCAGTTCCGGCACCAGGTGCAGGCCGAACTGGATGATCAGTGACGGCGTCATCTGCGCCAGGCGATGGAAAACCTTGTTCTGGCGCAGGTCGTTGACCCAGTGCAGGGCCGGTTGGCGCCCGAGCAGTTTGGCCGCGTGCAGGATCAGGTAGCGCGCCACCCGTCCCAGCACCAGGGCGATGACCAGCAGCAACATCAGGGCGAGGCTGGAGTGCAGGAGCGGGTGCTGGTCAAGGGCACCCCAGAGGTCTTGGATGTTGACCCAGAGTTGTTTGATGTCCATGGACGAAACGGTTCTTCTATAAAGACGCGACGGGGCGATTAGAGCATTTAAGCCCGTTCAAGTGACCGTTGATGACAAATCGGCTTATAAAAATGCACTGATTTACCGCCGTTTGTATAAAGAAACTCGGCCTTCGCGCTCGAAACCGTTACCCTATGCAGCTGTTTTTTTGCATTTCTTCGAGGTAGCACCCGTGTTTTCCCAATTCGCCCTGCACGAACGCCTGCTCAAAGCCGTGGCCGAGCTTAAATTTGTCGAGCCAACGCCGGTGCAGGCAGCGGCTATTCCGCTCGCGCTCCAGGGGCGTGACCTGCGGGTGACGGCGCAGACCGGCAGCGGCAAGACCGCCGCGTTCGTGCTGCCGATCCTCAACCGCCTGATCGGCCCGGCCAAGGTCCGCGTCAGCATCAAGACTCTGATCCTGCTGCCGACCCGCGAACTGGCCCAGCAGACCTTGAAGGAAGTGGAGCGTTTCTCGCAATTCACCTTCATCAAGTCCGGCCTGATCACCGGCGGCGAAGATTTCAAGGTCCAGGCTGCGATGCTGCGCAAGGTGCCGGACATCCTGATCGGCACGCCGGGGCGGATGATCGAGCAGTTGAACGCTGGCAACCTCGACCTTAAGGAAGTCGAAGTGCTGGTGCTGGACGAGGCCGACCGCATGCTCGACATGGGCTTTGCCGAAGACGTGCAGCGCCTGGTGGACGAATGCGTCAATCGCCAGCAGACCATGCTGTTCTCCGCCACCACCGGCGGTTCGGGCTTGCGCGAGATGATCGCCAAGGTGCTGAACAACCCCGAGCACTTGCAGCTCAACGCGGTCAGCCAGCTGAACTCCACCACCCGCCAGCAGATCATCACCGCCGACCACAACCAGCACAAAGAACAGATCGTCAACTGGTTGCTGGCCAACGAGACTTACGAAAAAGCCATCGTGTTCACCAACACCCGGGCCATGGCCGACCGCATCTACGGTCGCCTGGTGGCCCAGGAATACAAGGCGTTCGTGCTGCACGGCGAGAAAGACCAGAAGGACCGCAAGCTGGCCATCGACCGCCTCAAGCAGGGCGGCGTGAAAATCCTCGTCGCCACCGACGTCGCTGCCCGCGGCCTGGACGTGGATGGCCTGGACATGGTCATCAACTTCGACATGCCTCGCAGCGGCGACGAGTACGTGCACCGCATCGGTCGCACCGGCCGCGCCGGTAACGATGGCCTGGCGATCTCGCTGATCTGCCACGGCGACTGGAACCTGATGTCGAGCATCGAGCGCTACCTCAAGCAGAGCTTCGAGCGCCGCACCATCAAGGAAGTCAAAGGCACCTACGGCGGACCGAAAAAGGTCAAGGCCTCGGGCAAGGCCGTTGGCGTGAAGAAGAAAAAGGTCGACGCCAAGGGCGACAAGAAGAAAACCGGCGCCAAGGCCCCGACCAAGCGCAAGACCGCCAACCGCCCGAAGACCGACGCCCCGTCGCTGGTCAGCAAGGACGGCATGGCCCCGCTCAAGCGCCGCAAGCCGGAAGCGCCTGCGGCTGAGTGAAGCCGCGGTAGTGCTTCATGAAAAACCGGACCTTGGGTCCGGTTTTTTTATGGGTGAAACTAAAATCCAAGCTTGGCGCAGACCCCTGTGGCGAGGGGGATTTGTGGGAGCAAAGCTTGCTCGCGACACAGACGCCTCGATTTCTGAAAGACCGCATCGCCTTCATCGCGGGCAAGCCTTGCTCCCACGAATGTACCCTCGCCACAAAAGCAGGCTGTGCTCGGCTGTGGCTAATCACCCAGCCTTCTTCTCTGCTTGCTTCAACTCTTGCAGACGCTTATCGATCAACTGGCACTTATCCGGCACATCCTTGCTGGCGGTCTCCAGGTCCATGGCCTGCAACTCATCATTGATTTCCTTGGCCTTGGCCGGGTTCTGTTCGGTGAGCTTGGTCACTTCCTGCGCCAGTTGTTCACGCTTGGCGGTCGCTTCCTCTGGCGTGCAAGTGGCCCAGGCGGGCAGGGCGCAGGCCAGGGCGGTGGCGAGGGTCAGTTTCAGGAAAGTCTTCATGGGGTGGGCCTCGTATTCCTTATTGGGCAGGTAATGGGTTGAGGCCGGCGTTGGTCGGAAAGTTCATTTGCTAGAGGCTGTGAGGGCCTGTGTGTTCGTTTCGTAGGAGATTTCCAGCCCCGTACCGGATCTTTCATACCGGCGCACGAGAGGGGTCTGATTTCAGACGAACGGATCCAATAGTCGCCTCAAAACTCAGGCAAATAGTTGACGTCAAAATGATGGCTAACTAATATCGCGCCACTATTTTGATGTCACTTTTCACTCGAGGGATCGAACATGTCCTCACCCGTCTTTTGGGCGAGGTTGTGCGTGGCTTTGCTGTGCCTTTCTCCGCTGACCCTGGCTCACGCCGCCCCCACTCCAGGCGACACGGACCTGATCCGCGAGCGCCAGAACCGTTTGCTCGAAGAGCAGCGTCGTCGCCTGGAGGAACTCAAGGACCTGCCCGGCCAGGAGGCGAAGCCGGCCCAGCCGACCGCATCTGTCGATACCCGTTGCTTCCCCATCAAGACCATCGAACTCAAAGGCGCCAACAGTCTTTCCACCAGCGAGCGTGAGCATCTGCTCAAGCCCTACATCGGCCAATGCCTGGGTGTGCCGCAGCTTAACGAACTGCTCAAAGTCATCACCGACCACTACATCGAAAAGGGGCTGGTCACCAGCCGTGCTTATCTGCCGCAGCAGGACCTGTCCGGTGGAAATCTGAGCGTGCTGGTGGTGGAAGGGCGACTCGAAGGCCTGAAGGGGGCCGAGAACAGCAAGCTATCGGAGCGTGAACTGGCGATGGCGTTTCCCGGCAAGGCCGGTGACCTGGTCAACCTGCGGGAGATCGAGCAGATGGTGGATCAGCTCAATCGCCTGCCGTCGAACCAGGCCAAAATGGAGCTGACCCCCGGCCAGGAAGTCGGTGGCAGTGAAGTAAATGTCACCAACGAGCCGAAAAAGCCCTGGCGCGCCGGTCTGTCGCGCAGCAACGACGGTCAGCGCAGCACCGGCGAGCAGCAGTGGGGCAGCAGTTTCGAGTGGGACAGCCCGCTGGGCCTGGCCGACCAGTTGATGTTGCGCGGCGGTCACGATGGGATGACCGACCACCAGCACACCTCCAACAACGCCATGCTTTATTACAACCTGCCCTGGGGTTGGTGGAACGTCAGCTACACCTACAGCCAGAGCGAATACCGCTCGCAGATCCCGGCCAACGGTTTCAACTTCAAACAGACCGGCGACAGCCAGAACCATCAGTTGCGGGTCGAGCGGGTGATCCATCGCGATGCGCTGAGCAAGACTTCCCTCAACACCGGCCTTTCGTACCTGCGTACCAACAACTTCATCGAAGGCAGCAAGCTTCGCGAGAGCAGCAATCGCATCAGCGAGGCGCAGTTCGGGATCAACCACGGACGGCGAGTCGGCAGTGCTTTCGTCAACCTCGACCTGGGCATGCAGGAGGGCATCGGTGCCTTGGACGCCCAGGGCGATCACGACCCGGGCCCTGGCGTACCGGATGCGCGCTATCGCAAGTACACCGCCACCGCCAGCTACCTGCAGCCTTTCAAGTTGTGGGACGAGTCCTTCAGCTTCAGCAGCCTGATGACCGGCCAGCGCAGCGAAGACGTGCTGTTCAGCCCGCAGCGCATGAGCCTGGGCGGGCAATCATCGATCCGTGGCTACAAGGACCAATCACTGTCCGGCGACAGCGGCGGCTACTGGCGCAACGACCTGCGCTGGAGCCGCCCGGTAGCGCTGGAGTGGCTGCGCCCGGTGTTCGCCGAATACGGCACCAGCCTCGGCTATGACCAGGGCGTGATTCGCGGCGACCGCTACAACGGCGGCCAGCACGGGCGCATGTCGAGCAACTCGCTGGAGCTGTTCGCCCGTGGTGAGCACCTGAGCGCCAGCGTCACCTTCGCCCACTCCCTGGAACGCCCGGATGCCCTCACCGAGCGCGAAGCGCCGATCTACTTCCGCATGGACGTACTCCTCTAAATTTTGCTGCAACGAGACCTGAACATGGACGACCGCCAACACGCCTTCCTGGCCCGCCAACCTTCCGCAGCCCTGCAAGCCCGTGACCGCTTCTGGGGCATGCCCAAGCGTGGCCTGGCGTTCCTGTTGGCCAACGTCATGTTTTGGCAGCCGATGTGGGCCCAGGCCGATGGCATCGTCGTCAGCGCCCCGGGCACCGGCCTGGACCGGGCGGGCAACGGCGTGCCCATCGTCAATATCGCCAAGCCCAACGGCAATGGCCTGTCGCACAACCAGTTCACGGACTACAACGTCGGCAGCAACGGCGTGATCCTCAACAACGCCACCGCCCGCACCCAGTCCACGCAACTGGGCGGGATCATTATCGGCAACCCGAACCTCAACGGCACGGCCGCCACCACCATCCTCAATGAAGTCAACGGCGGCAACCCCAGCCAGTTGCGCGGCTACACCGAAGTGGCCGGGCAATCGGCCCGCGTGATCGTGGCCAACCCCTACGGCATTACCTGCAACGGCTGCGGCTTCATCAATACCCCAAAGGCGACCCTGACCACTGGCAAGCCAATCATCGAGAACGGCCAGGTGAGCCGCTATCAGGTCGATCAGGGCAGTGTCGCCATCGAAGGCGCGGGCCTCAACGCCAACAACGTCGACAGTTTCGAAATCATCACTCGCAGCGCCAAGATCAACGCTGAGATCCAGGCGAAAAACCTGACGATTGTTGCCGGCCGCAATGATGTCGACGCTGACACTTTGAGCGCTACAGCCCGCGCCAACGACGGCAGCGCCAAGCCGCAGTTGGCGATCGACTCCTCGGCTCTGGGCGGGATGTACGCCGGCGCGATCAAGCTGGTGGGCACCGAGGCCGGTGTCGGGGTGAAGCTGGACGGGCAGTTGATTGCCAGTGGCGGGGATATTCAGTTGGATGCCAACGGCCACCTGAGCCTGGCGCAGACCTCGGCCACCGGCGCGGTCAACGTCAAAGCCGCGAGCCTTGATGCCCAAGGACCGGTTTACGCCGGCACCACATTGAAGGCCCAGACCCAGGGCAACCTGAGCAACCAGCAGAGTCTTGCGGCGCGGGACAGCATCACCCTGAGCGCGGGTGGGCAACTGACCAACAACGGCATTATTGAGGCCGGGGTCAATGCGAATAACACCCGTAATGCGGCGGGGGATGTGAGCCTGGAGGCGCAGAGTCTGAGTAACAACGGTAAGAGCGTCGTTGCCAGCCGTAACCTCACAGTCGACGTTGCGCAGACGCTGAGCAACAAGGGTGGGACGCTGAGCGCCGGGCAGACCACCACGGTCAACGCCGCGACCCTGGACAATCAAAGTAAAGGACGGGTGCTCAGCAGCAATACGCTGAACGTCACCGCCAACACGCTGCTCAACACCCAGGGCACGGTCAGCAGCAACGGCAACCTGACGGCCAATGTCAGGCAGTTGAATAACAACGGTGGCGAATTCACCGGCTTGAGCGGCGTTACGTTGCGCGTTGCTTCGCTGGACAACGTAGCGGGTCTGGTCGCGGCAGGGCAGGGGTTGGATATCAACGCCAGCGGCCAAGTGAACAACCGCAGCGGCCGGCTCACTTCAAGCAAGAGCGTACAGCTCAGCGCTGCGTCGCTGGATAACACCGCAGGCCGTTTGCTCAGTGACGGTGCGCTCACCGCCCGCATTTCGGCGCAATTGCTGAATCAGGCGGGATTGCTGTCCTCGGCCGGACTGCTGACCCTCAACGCGGCGAGCCTGGACAACCGTCAGAGCGGCGTTGTCACCACAACCCAGGCCGCCAGCCTCAATGTAGGCAAGTTGGATAACCGCGGCGGTGAGCTGTCGAGCCAGGGTGTCCTGGCGCTGGCCGGCACCGAGCTGGACAACAGCAACAGCGGCAAAGTAATTGCCTACGGTGATCTGCGCCTGACGCTCGAACGCCTGACCAACCAAAGCCTCGGATTGATCTCGACCCGAGGCGTCCTGGCGGTCAACGCCGGCCAACTCGACAACCGCCAGGGGTCGCTGTATGCCCAGCGAGGGATGAACCTGGACCTGCGCGGGCAACTGCTCAACGCCCAAGGCAGCCTCAAAAGTGACGCCACCGCCAGTGTCAAAGCCGCCGGGATCACTAACGATGCGGGCCAACTGACCAGCATCGGTGCGTTGAGCATCGACAGCGCCGCGACCCTGAACAACCTGGGTGGCAGCCTGATCAGCGGTGACACGCTGTTGCTGAAGGCCGGTCAGGTGAACAACACCTCCGGTCGCATCGCCAGTGCCAAGGCCCTGAATGCCAGCGTCACCGGGCTGGAGCAACAGAATGGCCAATTGGTCAGCAACACCAGCCTTTCCCTCGACCTCAACCATGGGCAATTGAACAACCAGGGCGGGCTGATCAGCACCCCCGGCGCGCTGCTGTTGAACAACCTCGCCGCCGTGAACAACCGCGAGGGTGAGATCTCCAGCGACAAAGCCTTCAGCCTGAATGCAAACAGCCTGGACAACAGCGCTGGCAAGGTCGTCAGCAAGCAGGGCCTCAACCTGACCATCGCCCAGGCGTTGAACAACGCCCAAGGATTGGTCTCGGCCAATGGCCTTGCCGTGCGCGCCGCCAGCCTGGACAACAGCAGCGGCACCTTGAGCAGCGACGCCGACCTGAGCGTGAACGTCGACGCAACGTTGACCAACCTGGAAGGCGAAATTTCCAGCGCCGGCCTGACCCGGCTCAACGCGATGACCCTGAACAACCGCAACGGTCAGGTACTGGGCGATAACGCCTTGAACATCAGCCTTGGCGGCGCGCTGGACAACCGCGATGGCGTGCTCGGTTCGGGCAAGGTCGTGGACATCCAGGCCGCGAGCCTGAACAACGGCAACGCCGGTCAGGTGATCAGCGACGGCAGCCTGAGCGCACGCATCAGCGGCCTGCTGGACAACCAGAGCCAGGGCGAAGTGATCGCCAAGGGCGCACTTGACCTGCAAACCGGTAGCCTCGACAACCGTGGCGGTCGTCTCACCGGGGTCGACCTGCTGACCGTGCGCAGCGATTCCCTCGACAACCGTGGCGGCAACATCCGCGCCGACAAAGCGTTGCAACTGACGGTCGCGCAACTGGACAACCGCAGCAACGGGATCATCACCGGCAAGGCCGGCGTCGGTGTCGAAGTCACGCGGCTGGACAACCGCGGTGGTCTGCTGAGCAGCGTCGGCCCGCTGAACTTGAAAGCCAATGAGGTGCAAAACGCCCTTGGCCGTATCTCCAGCCAAACCGACCTCACCGCGCTGATCGATACCTTGCAACAGCAGGGCGGCGCGCTGGTCTCACAAGGCAACCTGAGCCTGACCGGCAGCGTTCTGGATAACCGCAACGGTGGCTTGGTCGGCACCACAAAAGCGCTGGATTTGCAGGTTGGGCAGATCGATAACCGGGCGGGCGAACTGTCCGCAGGGCTGGACGTCCAGGTCGGCGGTCAACGGCTGCAGAACAGCGACGGCGGCAAACTGATTGCCGGCAGCGCGCTTGAATTGAAAGTTGCGCAACTGATCAACCAGACCAAGGGCCTGATCCAGGCCCAAGGCCGCCTCATGCTCACGGGCAATACGCTGGACAACAGCGGTGGCGCACTCAGTAGCCTGAGTGCTTTGGTGATCACACTCGACAACGCATTGTTGAATAACACAGGCCTGATCAGCAGCGAAGGTGAACTGACCGTCAACGCCGGCAGCCTCGATAACGCCGCTGGCAGTCTGGGCAGCGCCGGCGCGTTGTCCATCGTCAGCCAGGGCGGGCTGATCAACCAGGGCGGCTCCATCAGCACCGACGCCGGGCTGAGCCTCAAAAGCGCCAGCCTGGACAATAGCCAGAAAGGCCTGATCTCGAGCAGCGCCGCCACTGAGGTTCGCACTGGCGCTTTCAATAACAGTCAAGGCGGTCGCCTGACCTCGGGCAACACCCTCAAGCTCACCGCCGCTCAGGTGAACAACGCCGCCGGCCGTATCGCCAGCAGCCAGGCTCTGACTGCATCGGTCACCGGGCTGGATCAACAGCAAGGGGAGTTGTTCAGCAACACCAGCGTCAGCCTGGACATGAACCAGGGCCAGTTGAACAACCAGGGCGGCCTGATCAACGCCCCGGGCCTGTTGCTGCTGAGCAACCTCAAGGACGTCAACAATCAGGGCGGTGAAATTTCCAGCCGGCTAGCATTCACCCTGGCGGCGCGGAATCTCGATAACAGCGGCGGCAAACTGCTCAGCAATCAAGGCCTGGTCCTGAGGACAGCCCAGGCCCTGAACAATGCCAAAGGGATCATCTCGGCCGCGTCCGTGGACAGCCACAGCGCCAGCCTGGATAACAGCGATGGCTTGATCAGCAGTCTCGATCAGCTCGATTTGAACGTAGATACGCTGCTCGACAACCAGCGCGGTTCGCTGATCGCCGACGGCGCGCTGACGTTGAACGCTGACCGCCTGGACAACCGTGCCGCCAACATCGCCGGCAAAGCCGGGCTCAACGCTACCGTCACCGCGCTGGATAATCGTCAAGGTACGCTGGTCAGCACCACGGACCTGACGTTGCAAGCGTCGAGCCTGGACAACCGCCAGGCCGGTTTGATCGGTGCTACAAAAGCGCTGGATATCAACGTTGACGACCTCGACAACCGCGGCGGCGAGCTGAGCGGTAACACCAGCGTCGCACTGGTGAGCAAAAACCTCGACAACAGCGACAGCGGCCAGGTATTCGCTGGGCAGGCGCTGAAGCTCACCGTGGACAAGCTGCTCAACCGGACCAAGGGCTTGCTCAGTGCCAAGACGCAATTGAGCCTTGAGGGCGGTTCGCTGGACAACAGCGGCGGCTATCTGGTCAGCCAGCAGAACCAGCGCATCGACCTCAGTGGCGACCTGATCAACACCCAGGGTCAAATCAGCAGCGAAGGCACCCTGGACGTCAGCGCCGCCAACCTGACCAACACCGACGGCAGCCTGTCCAGCGCCGCCAACCTCACCGTTAAAAGCCTGGGCCGCCTCGATAACCAAGGCGGCGAACTGGTGACCGACGGCGCGTTGCTGCTCACCAGCACGGCGCTGGACAACCGTCAGCAGGGCAGTATCAGCGGCAAAGGCGCGGTGAACGTCTCTACCGGCGCGTTCAACAACAGCCAGAACGGACGCCTGAACAGCGGCAGCACGCTGAACCTCAATGCGGCCCAGGTCACCAACCAGGACGGCGGCCGCATCGGCAGCCAGGGCGCACTGACTGCCTCGGTTTCCGGCCTGGATCAACAGGGCGGCCAGCTGTTCAGCAACACCTCGCTGAGCCTGGACATGAACAACGGCCAGCTCAACAACCAGAACGGCCTGATCAACGCCCCTGGTACGTTGCTGCTGAAAAACCTCCTCGGCGTGAACAACCAGGGCGGTGAAATCTCCAGCGCCCAAGCCTTCACCCTGGCGGCACAAAACCTCAACAACGATGGCGGCCGGCTGCTCAGCAACCAGGGCCTGACCCTGCGCATCGCCCAGGCGCTGAACAACGTCAAAGGCATGATCGGCGCGGCCAGCGTCGATGTCCTTGCGCAAAGCCTGAACAACAACGGCGGCACCCTGACCAGCCGTGGCAAGCTCGACCTGACGGTTGGCCAACAATTAGACAACCAGGCCCAAGGCCTGATCAGCGCTGCGCAGTTGCTGACACTCAACAGCGGCAATTTGAACAACCAGGGTGGCAGCGTGCTGGCGGGCGGTGCATTGGTCCTCAACGCCATGGCCCTGAACAACAGCGCCAACGGCCTGATCAATGCCCAATCCAGACTCACCCTCGGCGCCGATTCGCTGGACTCCAGCGACGGCGGCGAAGTGTCGGCCAAAGGCGATCTGAACCTGACCCTGGCCGCGCTCAGCCAAAACGGTGGACGTCTATTGGGTGAACAAGCCGTGACGCTGAACCTCGGCGGTCATGACCTGAACAATCGCAACGGCCTGATCACCGCCAAAGGTTTGCTGACCGTCAACGGCCTGCGCAACCTTGATAACCAGGGTGGCGAAATCTCCAGCAGCCAGAGCTTCAACCTCAGCGGCCAGACGATCGATAACAGCGGCGGCAAGCTGATCAGCAGTCAGAACCTGAGCCTTGATGGCGATAGCCTGGTCAACCAGAACGGCTTGATCTCTGGATGGCAAGGGCTGCAGGTCAACGGCTCCAATCTCGACAACCGCAACAACGGCACGCTTTCCAGCCGCAATGGAGACGTCGGCGTCACCCTCAGCGGGGCACTGCTCAACAGCGCTGCCGGTGCTCTGGTCGGCCAGAAAAAACTCACTGTCAGCGCCACCAGCCTGGATAACCGGGGCGGGATTCTGTCCAGCGGTGGCGACCAGACCCTGACCGTCACTGGCGGTTTGCTGAACAACGCCCAAGGCGGCTTGATCGACAGCGGCGCCATTCTGGTCATGAACGCCATGACCCTGGGCAACGTCGGCGGTACTGTCAACGCACAAAAAGCCTTGAACTTCACCGGTACCTCCCTGGACAACAGCGGCGGCAACCTGATCGGTAATGCCGCCGTGACCCTGGACCTGCTCGGTGCCCTGACCAACATCAGTGGCAAGATCGCCAGCGTCGGCCCGCTGCGGGTCGAGCGCGCCACGCAGATCAACAATCAGGGCGGCCAGATCGCCAGCCAAGGCCTGTTGACCTTGCTCACCAGTGGCTTGGACAACCGCAATCGCGGCACCGTCGCGGCCAATGATTTGTTGGTCCTGAATACCTCCGGCGCCGTCCAGAATGATGCCGATGGCTTGATCTACAGCCAGAACGGCGGCGTGGAAATCGACGCGGCCAGCCTTACCAACGGCAAGGGTGTGGTGCAAAGCCAAGGAGGGTTGAAACTCACTGTCGATACGGACATCGATAACCAGAGCGGTCGAATCCAAGCCAAGGCCGGCGATGTGAGCGCAACGGGTCGCCATTTCGATAACCGTGGCGGCGTGCTCGCCAGCCTGCAAGGGATGCTCACCACCCAACTGACCGGCGTGCTGAAAAACGGCTACGACCTGAACAACAACCGCCAGGGCGGCATCACCCAGGCCCAGCGCCTGAACCTGACCGCACGCGGCGGCCTCGACAACTACGGCGGGCGCATCTCCGCACAGACCGGCGATGCCACCGTCACCACCGGCAATTTCGACAACCGCAACGGCGGCCTCTATGCCAAAGGCAAGGTCAACGTCAGCGCCAACGATTTCGACAACAGTGGCGACAACGACGGCCAGATCGCCGGCAGCCAGATCGACCTGGACCTCACCGGCGCGTTGAACAACCGCCAGGGGATTATCGAGAGTGACAGCACCCTGGCGATCAAGGCCGCGAGCCTGGATAACCAGACCGGGCAGTTGCGTGCCTTGGGTGGGAGCGGTACGACCAACTTTCAGATTGGCGGCCTGTTCGATAACCGCAATGGCACGCTGGAGACCGCCAACAATGGCCTGATCCTCAACGCCACCAACTTCCAGAACCTGGGCGGCAGTCTGTTGCATGTGGGCAGCGGCGACTTTGATATCTCCACCGCCAACCTCACCAACGCCGGCGGCAGCCTCGTCACCCGTGGCGGGTTGACGCTGACTGCCAAAAACTGGACCAACAGCAGCGTCATCCAGGCCGGGCGACTGACCGTCAATGTGGACAACCTGACACAGACCGGGACTGGGCAGTTGCTGGCTTCTACCAGCCTGGAGGGGAATGGGGAAAATTGGAGTAATGATGGGCTGATTGCCAGTGATGGTTCGATCAGTCTGGTGTTGGGGGGAAGCTACGGAGGCAGCGGACGGATGTCGAGCCTCGGTGGTATCGACCTGACCGCAGCGCAACTGAATTTGGGCGTGACTTCCAGCATCGCTGGCGGTGGCGACACCACGGTAAAGATCGGTGGACAACTGACCAATGCCGGGCGTCTGACCTCCAGCGCAAACCTGACCGTCCAGGCCGGGAACCTCGTCAATTCCGGAACCCTGGGTTCGGCCCGGAACCTCGTACTGAAAACTCCTTCGCTGCTCAATGACCGCGGGTTGGTATTCAGCGGTGCGGACATGACGCTGGGCGTGAGCAATTTCACCAACCAGAGCGGTGATCTCTACGGGTTGGGTAATGTGGTGATCGGTGGCTATGGCGCCGCCGCACGAGCCGCCAGCGTGAACAACGTCTCCGGCTCAATGGAGAGCGGCGGCACATTCACGATCAACGCCGATGGGTTCCAGAACCGTACCGAGGGCGCGGTGGCGTCTGGTGGGCGCAAGCTGATTTCGGGGTTTATCGCCAATATATGTAATGACTGCAAAGGGGACTATTACACCTTCACGCTGGCGGCCCGTGAGGTCTTTGAAAGTGTTGACAACGACACCAGTGCCTCGTCGCTGCTGACGGCCGGCAAGGATTTCGTGTTCCAAGGCAGCAGCTTTCTCAACAGTAAAAGTACGGTGAGCGCTGGCGGCAATATCAACATCGTGGCCGACAACGTACAGAACATCGGCGCGCAGAACGGAACCATCGAGCGCACGCGCATGTATCAAGTCGCAGGTATGAGCGACGGCGGTACCGGGCGGTTTTTCGCTAACGTCCTGACTCCTTACAACCAGCGCAATAATCCTGATTTCCCGTATGTCTATTACCTTGACCTGGACGGGAATATTCACAAGGCCATCCCCAAATCGACTCGCTACAGGGAAGGGGGGCGAGACGGTGAAACGCTTTCCGTGGTGACTCTTACAGATGTCGATACAGGGGCCGCTGTCAAAACACGTGGAGACTACAACCTCGTACTGTCTGGGCTCAGCTACGGTTTCGAGAACACCACGCAATCCCAGTACGACCCGAACAACCTGCTTCAGATGCCAAATCTGGATCAGTACAACCTTCTTAGTGACATCGAAATCGCCAAAGACAGTTCCGGCGCCGCAAGTACAGTCGGCAGCCGTAACGCCGTCATCCAGGCCGGCGGTAACGTCTCGATCACCGCAACCAAAGACCTGCAGAACAGCGTCATCCATGAGGACTACACCGCCAGTGGTGGTACCAATAAAGTGGCGGACACCCAGGCAAGCGGAACCGGCACCACGGTCGTAAGAATCAACAATCAGCTGCCACCTGATCGCGCCCAGCAGCAGGTAAACCCGCTGAGCCTTCCTGGTTTCGCCTTGCCCTCCGGGCAAAACGGTCTGTTCCGCTTGAGCGGCCAAGGTGGTTCGGCTCAACAGGCCACCCAGGCCAGCACCGGCTCGCAAAACTGGAGCATGGGCAGCGCCTCGATCAGCACCCGCCAGCGCCAACAAGACCTGCCTGATGCTCAAGCCCGTGATGTCCAGGTCGGTGCTATCGCGGCGGTGGGCACCAGTGATCGGCAACTGGCTCTGATCACTCGTCAAGCCAACGACAGCAACGTGGGAGCCAGTACGCTTAACGTCAGTGCGCCCGTGGAAGGCAGCCACTCGCTGCCAATGCCAAGTCGCAACAGCGGCGTTGGCATCGGGACTCAAGTGGCCGCCGTGAATGTCACGGGTACCAACCTGCTCCCAACGGCACAGGTCGTCCCACAGGTGGGCAATGCGGTGAATACGCCAGTCGCCAGCCAGGCGGTCGTGCGCGTTCAAGGTGTACCGGAGACTTCCTTCAAGTCCAATCCGCAGAAGTACCTGATCGAGACCAACCCCGTACTCACCGACCTCAAGTCGTTCATGAGCTCGGACTACCTGCTGCAAAACCTCGGCTACGACCCGGACCAAAGTGCCAAACGCCTGGGCGATGGTCTCTACGAACAGCGCTTGATCCAACAAGCGGTCGTTGCCCGCACCGGCCAGCGTTTCATCGACGGCCAGACCAGCGACGAAGGCTTGTTCAAGTACCTGATGAACAACGCCATCGCCAGCAAGCAGGAGCTCGGCCTGTCGGTGGGCGTGACGCTGACTTCGGAACAAGTCGCCGCGCTGACCCACGACATCGTCTGGCTCGAAGAGCACGAAGTGAACGGCGAAAAAGTCCTGGTGCCGGTGTTGTACCTGGCCCAGGCCGAAGGCCGCCTCGGGCCTACCGGTGCGCTGATCGCCGGTAATGACGTGACGCTGATCGCCGGCCAAAACCTCGATAACGTCGGCACCCTGCGCGCCGCCAACAACCTGTCGGCGACCGCAGGCAGCGACCTGGTCAACAGTGGCTTGATCCAGGCCGGTAATCGTCTGGACCTGTTGGCGGTCAACAACATCGCCAACCAGGCCGGTGGGATCCTCGCCGGGCGTGACGTCAGCATCAAGGCGGTGATGGGAGACGTCGTCAACGAACGTACCGTGACCACCGCAAACTACAGCCGGCGACAGGACTTCATGGACAGCGCCGCCCGTATCGAGGCTGCCAATGATCTGGACATGGGCGCCGGGCGCGATATCAAGAGCGTCGGCAGCGTCATGGTCAGTGGGCGTGACACCACGATCGATGCCGGTCGGGACGCGATCATTGTCTCAGCCCAACAGGAAAGTGCCAGCAACAATGGTGTCCGCAAAAGCGCGGTGACGCAGTTCGGCTCCAGCGCCCAGGCAGGCCGTGACTTGGTCGTGAACGCTGGCCGGGATCTCAACGTCATCGCCAGCCAACTCGGGGCCGAGCGCAACGTCGCACTGACCGCCGGGGAGAATATGACCATCTCCTCCGCGGCCGACGAAACCCACTCTTATTCCAAAACGAAAAAAGTCACCATCCAGGAAGATCACGTCAAACAGATCGGCAGCGCCATCACCGCTGGCGGTGACGTGACGATGGGGGCCGGAAAAGACATGGCCATCATTTCCAGCCGCATCAGCGCCGGGGACGAGGCTTATCTGGTGGCGGGTGAGAATCTCGACGTGCTGGCGGCGCAGGACAGTGACTATTCGCTGTACGACAAGAAGAAAAAAGGTAGCTGGGGGAAAAAGCAGACCAAGCGTGATGAAGTGACGAAGGTCACGAACGTGGGGAGTGAAATCACTGCGGGGGGCGATTTGACGTTGGTTAGTGGGGATGACCAGCGGTATCAGGCTGCGAAGTTGAACAGTGGGAATGACCTGACAGTACAAAGTGGTGGTTCGATCACTTTCGAAGGTGTGAAGGACCTGAGTCAGGAAAGTCATACGAAGAGCAGTTCCAGCATGGCCTGGAATTCCATGAAGGGCAAAGGCCACACGGACGAGACCTTGCGCCAGAGCCAGTTGGTGGCTAAGGGCGAATTAGTCATCAAAGCGGTCGATGGCTTGAATATTGATATCAAGCGCATTGATCAGAAAACCGTCAGCCAAACCATTGATGCAATGGTAAAGGCCGACCCTGAACTGGCTTGGTTGAAGGAGGCTGAAAAGCGGGGCGATGTTGATTGGCGTCGGGTGGAAGAAATTCACCAAAGCTTCAAGTATTCAAACTCGGGCCTTGGTGTCGCCGCTCAAATGGTCTTGGCAATCGCGCTGGCGGTGGTCACGGGTGGAGCTGGCGCAGGCCTGATTGGGGCCGCCGGAGGGACCTTCTCGGCAGGTTTCGCCAATGCTGTTCTGATCGCCGTGGAAACCAACGCAGTGAACAGCGCCATTAGCAACAAAGGTGATTTGGGCGCAGTTCTAAAAGACACCACCAGCAGCGAAAGCCTCAAAGGCTATGTGGTTTCAGGGATGCTGGGGGGCATTGGAAACAGCCTCGGCTACGATCCGACCAAGTTAGGATTCAACTGGGATAGTGCAGGGCAAGTTGTCCTGAAGACAGGGGCGGACACCTTGGTCCAAACCGCCATCCAAGGTGGCAGTCTGGGCGATAACTTCGTTAACAACCTGTTGGGTGCCGTTATTGATATTGGCGGGGCGGTTGCCGCCAATAAAATTGGCAACCTGAATTTGGCTGAAGGCAGCCCGACCAAAGTCGCCGCCCACGCCTTGGTCGGTGGTTTGAAGTCGATGGCCATGGGCGGTGATTTTAAAACGGGAGCCTTGGCAGGAGGCGCCAACGAAGCGCTCGTACAATACTTGGCGGACTTGGTGCTACCTGAGGGCTATGACCCAAATCGACCGGGAGGCGAGCAGGATAAAGCCAACCTGTTGGCGATGTCGCAGTTGCTTGGTGTGCTCACAGCGGTGGTTTCAGGCAGCGATCCGCGCATCGCGGCAGACATCGCCGCCAACGCCACCCAATACAACTACTTGAATCATTCCGATCTCGAGCGAGCGGCCAACCAGTTGCAGGGGTGCAGTGACAGTAAATGCATAGACGAGGCCTATACCACATACCATAAGTTAAGCGAACAACAGACGCAGGAGGCACTAGTTAGCTGTGCTCAGAACCCAGCAAGCTGTCCGGTTATCTCTAAGCAGGTTGCCGAGGCACAAGCCAAGACTGAACAGCTCCGTGACCAGATGGACTCTGCATCACCCGAAGCCCGTAAGGTCTATGAACTGTTGATTGCGGAAAACAACGAGTTCCAGAACCTGTTGGCAGGGGTGACCACAGAAAATGCGACCCAAGCAGTGGCAGACATTCTTGTTTCGGAATGGGGGGTGAGTCCGGAATATGCTAAGGCTATTGTCGATGGCACTGTGACGCTGGCGGTTGGATTGGCTGCGGGTCGGGCTGGGGGGGAGGGGCAAAAACATCTCCAACTAGCAATTCAACCGCAGGCGACAAAGGCCCTTGTTGCTTTGCAGCCGGGACGATGGTCTCAACGCCACAGGGCGACCGAGCCATCGAGACACTGAAAGTCGGTGACATGGTATGGAGCAAACCGGAAAAAGGCGGCAAGCCTTTTGCGGCAGCGATCCTCGCCACTCATCAGCGTAGCGACCAGCCAATCTACCGCCTCAAGCTCAAAAACGTGCGTAACGATAGAACCGCGCAAGGCGAAACACTGCTGGTTACGCCTAGCCATCCATTTTACGTACCGGCCAAACGGGACTTCATCCCCGTTAGCGACCTGAAGCGTGGTGACCTGTTGCAATCGCTGGCCGACGGCGAGACCGAAAATACGTCATCGGAAGTCGCGTCCCTGGAGCTT
Organism: Pseudomonas sp. Van50; assembly: GCF_055390755.1. Taxonomy (NCBI): domain Bacteria; kingdom Pseudomonadati; phylum Pseudomonadota; class Gammaproteobacteria; order Pseudomonadales; family Pseudomonadaceae; genus Pseudomonas; species Pseudomonas sp. Van50. Next base: position 1,792,181 of record NZ_AP024343.1, read on the forward strand.
TACTTGCCAGTGGGCAAAACGTATAACCTGACGGTCGACATCGGCCACACGTTCTATGTGGGAGAACTCAAGACTTGGGTGCATAACACTGGGCCTTGTAAGCTGCCCGAGAGTGGGGGAGGTGGTGGTGCAGGGAATACTAATGCTCCCAATACGCCGAGGTTCATTGCGGATTCTGCCGGTAACACTATTGATTTAGATTATACCAAGGGACTCAGGGAAACGAATGTGACGGTTACGGGAACGCGTGGTGGTGTACAGTATCCCTTGCAAGGACAAACGCCTAACTCTTACGCCAACTTAGGAAATGGGCATGTTGTTGTCTATGGTCCTGAGGGGCGTGCACTTTATGATGTGTCTAGCTCTCGGATTAAGGTAGTCGAATGGAACCAAGCACCCAATGGAGAATATTTCCCCAAGAAGGGAAGTGACACAAAAGCTTTTGAGGGAAATGTTCCGCAGTCTGTTCTTAATAGCTTAGGGTTGAACTGATGAAGAGTTGTCAGGGTAATATTTCCAAAGATTCGTTGAATCTGTTTGCTTCGGATATTGGTTCCGGGGAATTTTTTTCGTACGTAGGGAACTTGGTTTCATTGGAGCAAGCAATTTCTGTTTTAGGTTTGCTTTCTCCTGATTTTATTGAGTTAGAAGGTCACGTTTTCTGGCTGCCTAACGCTCAGCAATACGACCCGCAAAAATTTCCTTTGAAGGGGTTGGTCGAGACTGAAGCTGGTGTGTTGAAACAAAGTTCATCACGTAGAGACGTTGAACGATACAAAAATATTTTTTCAATAAATCAGTTCTTTTCAAAGTGGGAAGATGCGCCGGGTAGGCCAGTATTTAAGGTCGGTCTGTCGGAGGAGGATTATCGCCTTTGTCATATATTTGCCGAGCAGATCACCAGATATTGGAGGAAGGCGTTATCGGATTGCTTTCCGGAGAAGGTGTTTCAGTTTGAAATTGCTGATGATCTTCTCGATGAATATGGGGTTTGTCTGACATTTTGGCAGGTAACCTCCGAGTAAAAAGTGGCGCAGAAGGGTCCAAAATAGGGACATAAAAGGGGGGCAGATTTATTTACAAAAAAAGGGGACAGATTTATTTTTTGATTTATTGCCACGCTGAAAGCTTCCATGGAGGAGGAGTCAAATATGCCCAGGATGGGACGTATTGTTTTACCGAATTACCCGCATCACGTAGTGCAGCGAGGCCATAACCGGCAGGTGGTGTTTGCGGCGGCAGAGGATTATCAGCGCTATCTCTCTGACCTGCGCGAGCTAAAAGATGCGTTCGGGGTGAAGGTCTACGCCTATTGCTTGATGACGAATCATGTCCATTTGTTGCTAGCTCCTGGGGAGTCAACCGCTGGATTGGGGCAATTAATGAAAGCACTGGCTGCCCGTGCGACACGCTATCGCAATCGATTGGAAGGGCGCTCAGGCACCTTGTGGGAAAGTCGTTACAAATCCAGTGTGGTGCAGTCGGATTCATATTTGCTCGCTTGTAGTCGTTACATTGAATTGAATCCTGTGCGCGCTCGCATGGTCGCCAACGTCGCAGACTATGCATGGTCGAGCTATCGAAGTCGGGTAGATGATGAGTCTGGTGGGGGCTGGTTAGATGCTGATCCATGCTTCATGGCCTTGGGTGATACCTCGATGGAGCGGCGGCTTCGGTATGAAGAGTTTGTACGCCAAGCCATTCCGACTGATCAGCTTCGATTAATCCGCGATGCTTTGCAGCGAGGTCAACTGACGGGTACAAGCCGTTTCGTAGATGAGGTCGAGCGGATTGTGGGTGTGCGGGTAGAGCAGCGAGGGCAGGGGCGGCCGAGGACTGAGCCGGGAAAATAAATCTGTCCCCTTTTCTCTGAAAAGGGATTCAGAAGGTTCCTGGTTTTGGAGAGGTAGATGACTTCTTTGCATCACAATCGGCTAACCTCAACAAAAAACTGGGAACAAAAATTGGTGAGGGTCGCCTGCCCTATGAAACAAGCAGGGCCGGTGTAGAGCAGGCTAAAACGACGGTTAAAGAAACCTTAGAGAACGTTACGTCTGTGAGTCCATTGATCCCCAGCTCAACTGTGCGAGGAAATTATGACCTCATTCATGTGTACAGCTCCAAGACTAATAGCACCGTAAGTCTGCGAGTGTTGCTAGATGGAAAGTACGAGTTTGATACATTGATTCCAGAGAAATCATCTAAATTTTAATGTGGAGGGCGAAAAGCTGTGCTGATCAATGAGGTATTGCGCGATGTCAGATTTCGCTCATTTTTTATGAGTGGAAATTTGGTTTGTGAATTTTTGGTATTGTATTTTAAGTTTTCTAAATCTGGGTGGGTGTCACTAACAATTGGCGAGGGCGTGTCAAGGTTTTTAAAGTTAAATTCAGAACCGGAATTGCTGGAGTTGTCTGAAATAGATGATGAGTTTGCGTACCCGATTAAGTCGTTAAGCGGGTTGGATAAGTATCTAGGATTGAAAATTTTGTCGGTATATGAGTACAGGATTAGTGATGTCGATGAAGGTTGCGTTGGAGTGTATTTGAATTTCGGAGGCTGCGGGCTTAGTGTGATTGAGTCTAATGAGTGTCTGTCAGTTGTAGATGATGTGGTTAAATTTTCTGATAGTAAGATTTCGCTTCGTAAAATGAGAGTTTAGTTGGTGCAAAAGGCACACTGAATACATATTTGCTTGACGAGTTAACCGCTAATGGTGTGAAATTCACCCCGGAGAATATCATCGCAACGACTCGTGACTCTAGCGGGAAAATTGTATTTCTAGAGGCCGGAAACTCAAAAGCCGGATTGCAACATTTCATTGAGGAACATGGAAGTCAGTTCGCTCAGATGGGTGTGTCGGCAAAAGGGGACACCCATTAGCCGGTCTCAAGTCAAGGCTAAAAGCCAACTTGCCCTGCAGCTTTTAACTGCTGGGTTCCCCCTTATCCCAACCTGCCTGGTTGAACCTGTCGTACCCGTTTTCTCATCAATGGCTACGACCGAGTCGTGCCTGACACCCATATGGATCAAGCGGTAGCGATAAATCTTGCACCGCCCTGGCAGTGAACTGCCCCAGAGAAACGTTGGTGCCGCCAATGTGTCCAAAACGTGTCACAGAGCTGTGGCTCGTGCGCAACACGCACGTCCAGTCTCGGTTGGCTCTCTTGGCAGACGACCCGGTTACAACACACTCAGGCGGTGATGATCGGACGCCACTCAGATTTCGTGGTTCATGCCCAGTCCCTTTTTGGTTGGCCGATCATCACCCCACTCGCCTTCAGGCGAAACAGCGTTTAGCGTCGAAAGGCTGTTTCTCCTTCAGAATGTGGTAACTCGCACGCGCCAGCTTGTGAGCCAGTGCTTTGGTCGCCACCACACCATTTGTCTTGGCTTTCTTTTTCTCGAAAAATCGCTTGGCATCTTCGCTGAATCGCCGGGCAAAATTGGCCGCTTCAATGAAGCTCCAGATCAGGTAAGCGTTGCCGTTTTTAGCGTTGCCTTCACCTTTCTTTTTACCGTTGGAGTAATGGGCACTCTCTACGCACCGAGCATAGGAAGCAAAGTTACCTACCTGCGCAAAACGTCCGATATCACCTGTTTCCAGCATGATCACCGTCGCGAGCACTTCACCTACCCCCGGCATCGTTTTCAGCAAGGAATACTCAGGTCGTAATTTGACCTGTTGAAGCAGTCGGCTCTCCAGGCCAGCGATTTGGACCTCAAGCGCCTGGATAACGGCAACATTGGCCTTCATCGCCAAGGCTACATCCGTTGACAGGCCCAGCCTGTCAACGGATGTAGCCGAAAAGCCTTTGACCTCATTACAGCTGAAGCTATGCCCAAGCTGGCGTGCCGCAATGTTTTCAACGGCCAGGATGTGCTGGGTTCTTGTACGTACCAACTGAATTCGTTTACGCGCCAAATCTCGTAGCGCTCGTTCGTGCGGTGGATGAATATAGCCCATCGGCAGAATCCCTAGGCGCAGCAAATGCGCGAGGAATGCCGCATCATCCTTATCGTCCGAATGCTTTAAACCGTCATAGCGTTTCATTGCCACCGGGTTCGCCAATTTGACGTCCAAACCCACAGCCATAAGGCCGTCGACCAGCCAATACCAGTTGTACGTTGACTCAACCACCACGCCAACCAGCTCGTCACGGTGTGGTTCGAGGAGTGAGAGAATCGGCTTAAGCTCATTGGGACAGCGTCGGCTAATCAGGACTCTGTCCGCTTCGTCGGTTACCACCACAACGCTGTTGTCCGAATGCAGATCTATGCCACAGAATTTCATCACGGCCTCCTCAGCAAAAGTCTAAGTTCGCACCTTGAATTTTGCGCCACCTCTGTGAGGTGGGGAGGCCGGCCAGATGATTCTCAGATTTATTTGATTTTTTGCTACGCTGAAAACTTCCATGGAGGAGGAATCAAATATGCCCAGGATGGGACGTATTGTTTTACCGAGAAAATGGGGCAGATTTATTTAGGTCAGGAAAATAAATCTGTCACCTTTCCTGTTCTGAACATTGAAGGGATTAAGAATCCGGTAACGAAAATTAGATTTATTGGAGAGTAAAATTGACAATTCGGAAGGTTGATTTTATTGAGCTGTCTCGCTTAATTGGTGAGCTGTCAGGAATGGTTGATTTTAAAAAGGATCTGCCTACGAATTTGTTTGTTGGAAATGGCTTTAAGTTTTGGTTTTTTGAGAGGCCATTGCTAGATTTTGTTGACGTGTTTAGTGAGTTGGTTTCAGAAAGTCTCTCAAGTTTTGGGGGGGATGTATTTATTAAATTTTCAGGAGAGGAGTTTTTGGTCGATAGCTGTTTTGCTATCAATGGAGATGCTGTTGATGCGGACGCCTCTTGGGTTAGCGATAATTTTGAGGATTTTTTTGGTGGTAGGGTTGGTTATCCAGTGGTTTTGTTTAATGGGGCATTTGACTGGGTCGCTTTTGAAAGTTTGCGTGAAGAGTTTGGCGTGATTGCTGTTAAGGTGTCGAGTTTTCAGAATGGTTTTTTCGAATATTTGGAATCAAATTTCATTTCCTGTGATGGACTTTCAAAAATGTCATCCTCTAGCTCTGTAGAGGGTTTGATTGCAAAGGCCTTTGAGTTTTCATATTGCCGAAAAAAATGAGATTGCGGTTCTTCAGGGGCAGACCACAGATCTGTGTAGGTTTTAGATCTAAGGCTTGGTTTGTACCCAAAAGGAAAATGAAAAGGAAAATGGGGACAAAGGAAAATGGGGACAGATTTATTTAGGTCAGGAAAATAAATCTGTCCCCTTTTTTCTGCATCACCGGAAGCTCGTAAGGCCTATGAGCTGTTGATCGCAGAAAACAATGAATTTCAAAATATTTTAGGAGTAGTGACCACGGAGCACGCGACCAAGGCGGCGGCGGATGTCTTGATTTCGAAATGGGGAATACGTCCAGAGTATGCCAAGGCTATTATGGATGGCACGATGACCCTGGCGGTTGGATTGGCTGGTGGTAGGGGTGGTTCGGGGGGGGCTGGGGGAAATGGCGGAAGGCCAAAAGGGACCGGGACTGTATTTGATTCAATAAAGGGAACACAAGAAGTTTATCCTGGCTCTGTAATTCCAAAGTCTTTTGAAATGAAGCTGCCTAATGGTCAAACAGTATGGGTGCACGGGAACGCAACGGAACATATGGCAGAGTATGCCGCCTCAAAAGCCATCACTCACACTCCAGAAGCAGTACGGTTAACAAGTCAGGTTCAGCTGGAGAGCTTTCAGGCAGCGGTTAACAGTGCTACTAAAACCAAAATGCCCTATGGTGAGAGGATTAGCGTGGACGGTTGGCAGCTAGAGTTCAAACCGCCTAGGGCGGAAGGCGAACTACCGGCCATAATACACGCCAGATATACAGGAGCTTACTAGGTGGATATTTATATAGAAGGGCCGATTCGGGTATCTATAATTGTGCCTGAGTTTGATGAGCGAGTTCCGTCCATGAGGTTTTCTGTGGAGGTGTTTGTTGAGAAGTTTGATTGTTCGGTTTTGATAAAAAAAACTTGCTGGGTGGAGTGCGCAATATTTGACTCATTCATTGAGTCGCTTAGACGGGGGTGTGGGGCGCGTATTGAAGATATGGATAAAGAGTTTTCTCTAGTTGTTGATGCTGGAAATGGTAAGTTGATCTGGTCTTGCATTAAGAAAGATATTGCTGGTAATACAATAGCCGCTAATGGGGAAGAGGGTTTGTTGGAGGGTGCTAAGGAGCGGATTTTACAGGCGTTTGAAGGGTATCCGAGGTGGTGGTGATGTGAAGAAAAAGGGACAGATTTATTTTTGATTTTTTGCTACGCTGAAAGCTTCCATGGAGGATGCATCAAATATGCCCAGGATGGGAGGTATTGTTTTACCGAATTACCCGCATCACGTAGTCCGAAGAAAAGAAAATGGGGGCAAGTATAGAAAATGGGGGTAGATTTATTTAGGTCAGGAAAATAAATCTGTCCCCTTTTTTTTGAGAAATAAAATTCCTAATTGGGAAACCATGATGGCTGTCAAGTTTTTTGATGAAATAGTTCGCGATTCATTTGGTCTATGGATATCTGCTCTTTTTAGCACAATTGGTTCATGGAACCCTGAATTTACATTTGAACAGCGAAAAGATGCGTTTTTTTACATGATTGAGTATCTGCTGGTTAATGGTAAGATAAAATTCATTAAGCCCGGGGCTGATTGCTATGTTTCCCCAGATAATCCCTGTCCAAAGCTTTCTATTTACGATGAAGCAGCTCATTGGGATTTAGATGTGAAGAAGATTGTGTCTTACCTAAGAGATTGTTGGCCAGAAAGTGCAGAATCTGAAAATGATAGCGAGCTAACAGTTTATTTTTATGAAATTCCAGGAGTGATTTGGATTGATGAGAGCGGGTGTTTTTTTGCATCGTAAAGTATTCAAAAATGGGACACCCATTAGCCGGTCTCAAGTCAAGGCTAAAAACCAATTCCCCCAGCAGCTTTGAACTGCTGGGTCTCCCTTATCTCAACCTGCCTGGTTGACCCCGTCGTATCTGTTTTCTCATCAATGGCTACGACCGAGTCGTGCCTGACACCCATATGGATCAAGCGGTAGCGATAAAACTTTGTCTAATGATCGACATGAAATTTCATGAGGATTTATGCGTTATTTTTATCTTGCTATCTTTTTTTGTCTGGCAATGCTCTTGTCGGCCTGCAACACAACCCCCTACGGCAAAGCCACCATCTATTATGACCGTGAGCAGTTTTCTGCTCAGCTCGTCAAAGATTTTCCGGAGCTGACCGACCCAATTCTTCAGCATGGGCGCTGCTCACTGATTATTTCAACACCAGGTTCAAATACTGGAGCTTATTATTTTTGCACTTACGCGCTGACTGCAAATACCCTTTATATACAGGAGTGGGACGCCAAAGCACTGATGTATGTAGAGATCGTTCATGTGGGTATTTCGAAGCTTCAGAAGGTTGCATTGCACACTTTTTTTCGGACCAAACAGCTCCAATTGACCGAGGAACGACGTCAATTGGCGTTGAGCGTGACCACTGACGGCGGCGAGTTTATCAATGGAGCAGCCACCGAAAGTCTGTTTGAGGCAATAAAGAGCAAAGGGGTGCCAGTGGCGAAAAGCGAGGGCTTGATCAATTCCCCCAGGTCGGCTTCGCCAGTGGTAATTCCGGTTTTTATAAAAAAATATCGTTAAGTACCAACGTACGAACGGGCGACCATAAGTCGCCCGCCGTTCGTCTACTCCGCTACCTGCGCCCGCAACCGTCTCCCAATCACATCCATCACGTCACATCCGTCGCGCAGAGATATCGTCAGTAGTTTGCAAAAATCAGAAAGCACCACCGTATCGGAGCTGATATCCGAGCGGAAAGCGATGTTTTCCAGCAGTTGGGTCACGGCGCGGATGCGGTAGTCGGCGGTTTCGAAGAGGACGTCCAGCGGGGCTTCGGTGTCGATGAGCAGGGTGGCTGGGGTGCAGTCGATTCCGGTGATGGGCATGTATCTGGTCATATTCAGAGCCTCGAAAATTAATGAGTCTCTCTGTGGATCGGGTCGCCAAACCCGGTCGCTTCTTAGGCGACAACGGACTATAGACCGCCCCGTTCCAGAGCCACAAGACGCCACTTTCCGAGCTTTGTGTAGGACCTTTAGCCCTGCATCAGTCGGTTTTTTGGGCTGCCGCGGGTCAGGCACTGCAGGCGACTGCTGTGCAGTCGAGCGGGAGCAAGCTCCCTCGCCACAGGGATCGCGCTCGACTTGTGCGGGTTGGCGCATCAGCCATGACAGCAACTATGTGGCTTGGCCTCTTCATATTTATCGTGATGCCGCACCCAATCCATGATTTCGTCTTCGTTGCGGCCCTTGGGCGTCAGGTCGAGGTAGTTGTAGGTGCCGACCAGGATGTCGAGGCCGCGGGCGTAGGTGGAGTAGGTGTGGAAGATGTCGCCGGCTTCGTTGCGATAGAAGACGCTCAGGCCGGGGAGTTCGCTTTCGGTGGTGTCGGTTTTTTCGTAGTTGTAGGTGGCTTTTCCACCGGCGCTGTCTTCGGTTTTGAAGCTGACGCCGAAGTCGTAGTTGAAGTCGCAGCCGTTGGACGAGACCCAGTCGAACGCCCAGCCCATGCGGCGTTTGAACGCCTGGAACTCGGTAAAGGGGGCGCGGGAGACGGCGACCACAGCCACGTCATGGTGGGCTAGGTGTTGGTTGGCGCCGTCGATGTGGTCGGACAGGAACGAGCAGCCATCACAGCCTTCTGTCCAGCCGGGGCCGAACATGAAGTGGTAGATGATCAGTTGGCTGCGGCCGCCGAACAGGTCGGCCAGGCTCAGTTCACCGTGGGGGCCTTGGAAGCGGTAGGGTTTGTCGATTTTTACCCAGGGCAAGGCGCGGCGTTCGGCGCTGAGTTTGTCCCGTTCGCGGGTGAAGGCTTTTTCGTGGGCCAGGTGTTGGCGGCGGGCGGCGAGCCATTCTTCTCGCGAAACGATTGGATGATTCTCTACGTTCATGGTGATTTCTCCTGCATGGCAGAGCTGCTGAGTGGATGCTTCAGCAACTGGTCGTTTGGCCTTCGATGAATTCGACAGGCCGTTGGTCGGCTCAAGGCAGTGACCACCCGGAAACCCGGCTGAACGGCAGCGCAGCACCTCGGTCACAACCTAGGTAGGCATCTCACTCTTCAGAGGATGGACCAGGATGACGACTTACAACTGGGACTTGATCGAAAAGTTGTTGCACGAAGTGCAGAACGGCGCCGGCCACAGTTTTACGCCTCGGCCTTATGCAGAGCAGTACGCGGCAGAGAAAACTGCTGCAGGCGAGGAGATCGAGAACCTCGATCATCTGAAAGCGGTCGCCGGGGAGTATGAAAAATTACTGCTGGAGCGTGGCTATATCGAGCCGCGGCCGGAGGAAGAGGGCGGTAATGGCGAGAACTTCGTGCTGACGCCCCGTGGCTCGCGGTTGTTGAGCCTGATCGACAGCAGCATTCCGGGCAATGATCATCCGCGCCAGGTGCTGGATGAGCAGGAAGATGCGCTGGATGAGTTTACGTTTGATGATTTGGCTTCGAAGGCGCAGATCGCTTAGGAACCAGGCACAAACCTTGTGGGAGCGAGCTTGCTCGCGATAGCGGTCTGGCATTCAACAGATGTATTGCCTGTTCAATCGCTATCGCGAGCAAGCTCGCTCCCACACTTCCCACACTTCCCACACTTCCCACACTTCCCACACTTCCCACACTTCCCACACTTCCCACATTGGAGCTCCAACATTGGATCTTCAGTGGTTTTAAGAGCGTGCTGCTTTCAGGCACTTCAAATCAGTGAAATCCTTCTTCACCCCGTCGATTTTCTTCAGCAGTCGCTCGCGCTGGGGCGGGGTGCTTTCGGCCATCAGGTCCACCAGCAGGCTGCGGGCCTGGGCTTCGGTTTTGCTGAAGGCTTCGCGGTAGGCGGGCGTCCAGAGGCTTTCGCGGTTGACCAGCAACTGCTCGATGCGTTTCGGGAAATCGGGGCTGTGGCGTTGGGCCACGGCTTCGCTGAACTGGTTTTGCCAGTGGGCGCGGTTGGCGATCCATTGCTGGTTCTGATCGCCCAGGGCGGTGGACCAGGCGACCACCCGCTGGCGCTGGGCGTCGTTGAGCGGGCCGAGCCAGTCGTTCAGGCGTTTGACCATGCGCTCGCTGCGCTCCTGGATCTGCTCCTGCAATGTCGGCTTGAGGTATTGCTGCTGGCGTTTGCGCTGGTCTTTGACGAAAGAGGCGTCCATGTCGTCGACTTGTTCGTCACTCAGGCCTTGCAGCAATTCGATGGCCGAGGGGGTGATGGCCTGGGCGGTTTCGGCGATGGCGGCCTTGGCTTCCTGGGTCCGTTGTTGCAGGGCTTCGTCGGTCACCTGATTGGTTTGCACCATGGTTTTCAAGCGATCCAGCCAGTCGACGTAGCCGGGCAATTGCGTCGTGCAGTGCCAGGTCAGGTGTTCCTTGAGGCGTTCGTTGAACCAGTCTTTTTGCTCGCCTTTGATCTCCAGATAATCGTTGAGGGTCCAGGGGATGATCAGGTCGAGGTTGCGGTAGGCCAGGCCTACGCGGCTGCAGGCGGTCAGCGTCAGCAGCAGGGCAATGAACAGGGCGGTGCGGGTCAACCAGCGCGACATGAGCGAGTCCTTGCAAAAGCGTAGGTGCTTTGTTGGAGCATGGCAGGCACGCAGCAGTTCAGCCGATCGAATACGTAACGCTTAGTAAAAAGGATGGGCCATCTTGAGGGTCAGCAGGCTGTCGCATTCGCTGTTGTGGCCGGAATACGCCGAGCAACTGCTGCCGCTGAGGCTTGAGTCGCTGTAGATCAGGTCCAGGTCGAGGCCCTTCCACGGACGGGAAATTTTCAACGACCAGTCGCTGAAACTGCCTACATAACCGTTCTCGACCGAGACCGGCGTATTGAGCTGGTGGGTGGTGTATTTGGCGCTGATGCCAATGCCGAACGGCACGTTGCCGCCCAGGTCGGCGAACAGCGTGCTGTTCTGTTTGTCTGGATCGTTGCTCAGGGCCGCGCCGAAACGGCTGCCGAGCACGGTCAGGCCGCCGTAGAACTCCTGGCTGTCGAGGGTCTCGACGGTGGGGTAGCTGTAGTGGATCAGGCCGACTTCGTAGCCCAGGGTCTGGTCGAAGGGTTGTTTAAAGCCTATGTAGGAATCCACCTCCAGATCAGCGGACACGCCGGCGCTGGGTGACCACTGGCCAACATACCAACCGCTGTCGTGGCTCAGGTCCAACCCACCATGAAACGAACCGGTGCTCGACGGTGTGACCAGGCCCTGGGCCATGCTGCGGCTGGGGGTGGTACCCAGTTTGAGGTCGAAGTCGCCGAGTTCGCGTTGGAACACCTGCCCCTGGGCGAGGGAGCACGTCAGCAGGCTGATCGCCAGCGCAACAATAGGAATACGCATGCTTCACTCCATGAAATAGCGAGGAGCAGGAACTAAGCTGAAACGCTTGAGCTAGAGAGGTGCAAGGATACCGGCGAATGATCGGCAGTGAAGGCCGTTCGTCGATTCATGGGAAATGGATAGGGCGGGGGAGGGTTCCAGTCCAAGCGCTTCGAAGCTCAAAGCGCTTTGGGACCAGGTGACGCGCAGGTTACTTCTTGCCCAGGCTGATCTGCTTGGACGGGCCGAATGTCTGGCCGCTGACGCCTTTGGCAATTTGCTGGATCTCGCCGCCGGACTTGAGGAACGCAGCGATCTGGTCGTTGATCGACTCGCTGGTTTCAACGGCTGGAGCTGGCTTTGCTTTGCTGTTGGATGCTTTTACGCGCATGACGGCCATTAACCTGTAGATAATTAATTGGGCCAGGCATCGTACAGGAAATACTTGACAATTGCTTGGCAAATATCCTTCTGAATTATCGCTGGCGTGACGGGAATAATCAGCCGTTATCCGGCAATAATTGCCCTAAGCCTCTGTTTTAAATAACAACCGTGTGAAGAATATTGTGCCGGGCGTGGACGGCATGCACCGTCACCGGCCTGACGAATGGCTGTGTCTCGGACGAAAACCCAGGAAAATCAACGGTTGGGCCGGGCCTTCCAGGCAAACCTTGCCGGCGGCCACGAATCGCGCCGCAAAACCGGGTAGAATGCCGCCCACGCAATGAGGGTATTGGAAATGGCTTTAGTCGGGCGCTACAACAGTTTGCAAGTGGTTAAACACACTAACTTCGGTTTATATCTGGACGGCGGTGCGGACGGCGAAATCCTGCTGCCCAATCGATATATTCCCAAGGATATTCCCAGTGAAGATGAAGACTGGCTCAATGTTTTCATTTATCTGGACAGCGACGATAAATTGATCGCCACCACGGAAAAACCCAAGGTTCAGGTCGGTGAGTTCGCCAGCCTGAAAGTGGTTGAGGTCAACAGCATCGGCGTGTTCCTGGACTGGGGCCTGCCCAAGGACCTGTTGCTGCCGTATTCCGAAGAAAAGCGCCAGATGACCGCCGGCGAATACTGCGTGGTGCACGTCTACCTCGACAAGCACACCCGTCGCATCACCGCCACGGCGCGCCTGGATCGTTATCTGGACAAGACCCCGGCCAACTACACGCCGGGCCAGGAAGTGGATTTGCTGGTCGCCGAAGCCACCGACATGGGGTTCAAGGCGATCATCAATAACAAGCACTGGGGCCTGATCCACAAGAATGAAATCTTCAAGTTCATGCGCGCTGGCATGCAGGAAAAAGGCTTCATCAAGGAAATCCGCCCGGACGGCAAGATCAGCCTGAGCCTGCAGCCGGTGGGCCAGGAAGCCGCCACCAGCCTGAACGCCAAGATCCTCGCCAAGTTGCGAGAGAACAACGGCACCCTGGCGGTCAGCGACAAGAGCGACCCGGCGCTGATCAGCAGCCTGTTTGGCGTGAGCAAGGGCAACTTCAAGAAGGCCATTGGTGCGCTGTACAAGAATGGGCAAATTGTCATTCATGCTGATCGCATTGAATTGAGCTAACTGCACACAATTCCTGTGGCGAGGGAGCTTGCTCCCGCTGGGCTGCGAAGCAGCCCCAAACCAGGTGCACTCAATCCAAGCTGACACACCGAGGTGGCATGTTCGAAGGGGCCGCTTCGCGCCCCAGCGGGAGCAAGCTCCCTCGCCACAGGTTGACCTTCGCTGTATACAAAATCCTGCACCTTTAGCATGCACCCGCGCCCTGTTCGTGGGCGTATGCCTGTTCCTGCGCGGTGTTCCTCTGCGCCACACACCCCGGTTTGTCTCACATCCTGCGCCTATGGCACGCATTCTGCGTAGCAACGCGTATACAAACCATGCCGGCTCCCGTGCGCAGTATGGTGAGCAGGTCGCTACGGGGGCACGGCGGTACTCAAAGGAGCCCCGCAATGTCCGAGCAATTGCCCAACGGCTACAGCCCCCGCCTCTATAACGAGGACCTGGGCCCGCTGCCGCAGAAATGGAATTGGTACAACATCTTCGCGTTCTGGATGAGTGATGTGCACAGTGTGGGCGGTTATGTCTTCGCCGCCAGTCTGTTCGCCTTGGGCCTGGCGAGTTGGCAGGTGCTTATCGCCTTGCTCGGCGGGATCTGCATCGTGCAGTTGATCGCCAACCTGGTCGCCAAGCCGAGCCAGCAGGCGGCGGTGCCGTACCCGGTGATCTGCCGGCTGGCGTTCGGGGTGTTCGGGGCGAATATTCCTGCGGTCATTCGCGGTTTGATCGCCGTGGCCTGGTACGGCATTCAGACGTACCTGGCCTCCAGCGCGCTGATCATCGTGGTGCTGCGGTTTTTTCCTTCAATGGAGGTTTACGCGACGCCGCATTTTGCCGGTTTGTCCTACCTGGGTTGGTTCGGTTTCCTCAGCCTGTGGTTTGTCCAGGCGCTGGTGTTCTGGACCGGCATGGAATCGATCCGTCGTTTCATCGATTGGGCCGGGCCGGTGGTGTACGCCGTGATGTTCCTGTTGGCCGGCTGGATCGTGTGGAAGGCCGGTTGGAGCAACATCAGCTTCACCCTGGCGGAAAAGTCCTTGTCCGGCTGGCAGGCGTTCGGCCAAGTGATCGTGGCGACGGCCCTGGTGGTGTCGTACTTTTCCGGCCCGACCCTGAATTTCGGCGATTTCAGCCGTTACTGCCGAAGCATGTCTGACGTGCGCCGGGGTAATTTCTGGGGGCTGCCGGTGAATTTCCTGGCGTTCTCCCTGGTCACCGTGGTGATTGTTTCCGGGACCTTGCCGGTGTTCGGTGAAATGCTCCACGACCCGATTGCCACCGTGGCGCGCATCGACAACGACGTGGCGGTCTTGCTGGGGGCCTTTGCCTTCGTGACCGCCACCATCGGCATCAACATTGTCGCCAACTTCGTCTCGCCGGCCTTCGACTTCGCCAACGTCGCCCCCAGCAAGATCAGTTGGCGCGCCGGCGGCATGATCGCGGCGGTGGCCTCGATTTTCATCACGCCGTGGAACCTGTTCAACAACCCCGAAGTGATCCACTACACCCTGGACGTGCTGGCGGCGTTCATCGGCCCGTTGTTCGGGATCCTGCTGGTGGATTACTACCTGATCAAGAAGCAGCAGATCGACGTCGATGCGTTGTTCAATGACGGGCCCAGCGGGCGCTATTACTACAGCGGCGGCATCAACTGGACGGCGGTCAAGGCGTTGATTCCGGCGACGCTGATGGGGGTGGCGATCACCTTCACCCCCGTGCTGCAACCGATGGCCAACTTTGCCTGGTTCACCGGTTGCTTCCTCGGCGGGGTGTTGTATTTCGCCTTGGCGCGACGCGAGCCGGCCACGCAGTCGAGCAAGGCGTTCAGCCCGGCCGGCCAGGCCTGATCAACGCAGGGCGCTCTGGGCGCAAGGGCTCGCCGCGCCCCGGCTGGCGGGCCGCAGCAACAAGCCACCGGCCAGCACCAGGCCGCTGCCGGCAATGATCAGCGCCGGTTGCAGGCCGCCACTGAAATGGCTGCTCAGCGCCGCCAGCAGTGGCCCGCTGAGTTGGCCCACGGCAAAACAGGCGGTCAACAGGCCAGCGTTGCGCTGGGTGGCGTGGGGCGCCAGTTCCCGGGAGCGCAGCATCACCAGTTGCATGCAGGCCAGGAACGGCGTGCCACACAGGATCACCCCCAGGGCCAGCCCCGGCCCGCTGCCCAGCAGGCAGGCAAATACCCCGGCGGCTTGCAGCCAGAGCGTACCGATCAACCAGCGGCCGGTGGTGTTCGGGTTCGGCCGCCGCCGGCTGACCAGCAATACGCCGCTGGCGGCGGCCATGCCGAAGCAGGGCCAGAACAGATCGGCCAGCCATTGGCCGTGGAACTGCGCCGAGGCCATTTGCGACAGGAACGTCGCCGGAATGATGTAGCCCACGCCGTACAGGGCGTACACCACGCCCAATCGTGCGATGCCCGCGTTCGGCGAAGGGGCGGTCGGCCCTGCGACAGGTGCTGCGGCTGCCGGCTGCGGCAGGATCGGCAAGATCACCAGCAACATCGCCAAGGCCACGCCGGCATACACCAGCCACAGGGTGGCGGAGGTCTGGCCCAGCAGGTTCGAACCCAGGGCGAGCAGGCCGGTCAGGAAAATCCCCAGGCCCGGGCCGGCAAACACCAAGGCACCGAGCCGTGGCCGTCCCACCGCCGCAGCCAAGGGTTGGCTCAGGGTGGTGATCATCACCATCACCCAGGCGCTCGCCACGCCGGTGCCGAAACGCAGCGCCAGGTGCGGCCAGAAGCCCCAGGCCCAGAACGACGCCAGGGTCAGCAGCACGCACAGCCACAGGCCGCCGAGCAACCGCCGTCGCACCTGTTCCGGCCGACGGGCGAACATGGCGTCCAGCGCGCCAAGGAAGTATCCCAGGTAATTGGCGGCGGCAATCAGACCGGCGGCGGTCAAGTCGACCTGACCTTCGCCGATCAAGTGAGGTAACTGGGGCGTCAGGGCGAAGCGGCCGATGCCCATGGCCATCATCAGCGCGATGAAACTGCCGAGCAGGCGAATTAGAGGTGACATGGTCGTTCTCCGGTGTCGGGGCGAATGACCGTCAGGCTAGGACTGATTGACTTTCATTAAAAATGAATAATAGTGAGTAACTTGTTCTTTTTTGGAGAAGGTCATGGAGTTCAGCCAACTGCGGATTTTCCAGGCCGTGGCCGAGGAAGGTTCCATCACCCGGGCCGCCGAGCGCCTGCACCGGGTGCCGTCGAACCTGTCGACCCGGCTCAAGCAGCTTGAAGAACAGCTGGGTGTGGACCTTTTCCTGCGGGAGCGTCAGCGTTTGCAGTTGTCGCCGGCAGGAAAAGTCCTGCTGGACTATGCGGCCAAGCTGTTCGCCTTGCATGACGAGGCCCATGCCGCCGTGCAGGGCGGTCAGCCGGCCGGGGATTTCCTGCTGGGCACGATGTACAGCACGGCGGCGACGCATTTGCCCGACCTGCTGGCGGCTTATCACCGGGCGTATCCGGCGGTGAACCTGCAAGTGCAATCGGGCCCCAGTGGTGAACTGCTTGAAGGCCTGCTCACCAACCGGCTCGACGCGGCACTGGTGGACGGCCCGCTGGAGCTGGCGGGGCTGGATGGCGTGCCGTTGTGCGACGAGCGGTTGGTGCTGATTACCGAGGCCGATCACCCGCCGGTACGCAGTGCCCTGGATGTGCAGGGCCGCGCGGTGTTCACGTTCCGGCGTGGTTGCTCGTACCGGATGCGATTAGAGGCCTGGTTTGCCCATGATCACGCGACCATGGGCCGGGCGATGGAAATCGAGTCTTATCAGGGGATGCTGGCATGTGTGATCGCCGGGTCCGGGGTGGCGTTGATGTCCGAGTCGATGCTGGCCAGCCTGCCGGGCCGCGAGCGGGTATCGGTGCATTCGCTGGCCGAGCCGTTCGCCAGCGCCACCACCTGGCTGATGTGGCGCAAAGGCATGGTCGGAGCCAACCTGAACGCCTGGATCGAGTTGCAACAACAGGCCTGGCCGCGGGGGCCAATGCTCACGGCGCAATCGGCTTGAACTCCGGGAGGTGGATTTGGATCAATTCAGTAACAGATCATTGCAAACTGAGACGAGCATTGCGTAGAACATCGGACTATTATCAGTGCGAAGGGGCCACAGAAATCTGCCGCTCGCACCACCCTGAGGGGCACCACGATGAAAGAGAAAATCCAGAACTGGCTTCACGACTTGGGTGTCGCGCTTGGCCTGATCGAACCGCCGATGCAACCGGTACCGATCCGCACCGATGACGAGCAACGCCGCCGCCAACCGCGCCGCCGGTAAATACACCACCGAATTTGGAGAGATCGCAGTTCCGGACCATTTCAATTGAGATGGCCCGGAACTGCGATCTTTTTATTTCCGAAGACAGAATCTGTGGGAGCGAGCTTGCTCGCGATAGCGGTAGACCGGCATGCATTCATGTTGAATGTACCGCCGTCATCGCGAGCAAGCTCGCTCCCACAGGGATCTCATTGCCGAGCGTTGGCGGTCAAACCGCCTTGGCCACCGTACTCGGCCGTGGCGACAACACGCTCACCAGCACAAAACTCACCAGCGCCACGCTCAGGCTGTAGTAGATCGGGGTGTTGGCGTCCAGGCCGTCCTTGAGCATGAAGAACAGCGCGGTCAAGAAGCCCAGCGACATGCTGGTGATCGCCCCGGCAGTGGTGGCGCGTTTCCAGTAGATGGCGCCGATCAGCGGGATCAGCATGCCGCCCACCAGCAGGTTGTAGGCCAGGGTCAGGGCGCTGATGACGTCGCTGACCACCAGGGCGATCACCAGGACCACCGCCCCCATCAGCAGGGTCGCGATGCGGTTCTCGTGGACGTCGCCACTGCCGCTCTCACGGCCCTGGCGCAGACGGGGCAGCAAGTCCTGGACCACCGTGGTGGACGCGGCGAGCAGGCCCGCTGCGGCGGTGGACATCAAGGCCGCCAGGGCCGCGGCGATCACCAGGCCGCGAATGCCGTTGGGGAGGCTGGTCTGCACCACGCTGGCGAAGGCGTTGTTGACGTTCTCCAGGTCCGGCAGCAACACCTTGGCCGCCATGCCGATCAACGCCCCGGCCAGGCCATACAGCACGCAGTACAGGCCGGCGGCGGTGCCGGCCACTTTGGCCACGCCTTCGCTGCGGGCGGTGAACACGCGCTGCCAGATGTCTTGGCCGATGAAGATGCCGAAGAAGTAGATCAGGAAGTAGGTGAGGATGGTGTCCCAGCCAATCGCGGTGAAGTCGAAGTAGCTGGCCGGCAGTTTAGCCACCATGGCATCCCAGCCGCCCGCGTCACTGATGGACATTGGCATCAGCAGGAACACCAGGCCGACGGTCATGATCAGGAATTGCACGATGTCGGTGAGGGTCAGCGACCACATGCCGCCGATGGTGGAATACAGCACCACCACGCCACCGCCCACCAGGATCGACACCCAGAACGGCAAGCCGAACAACACCTGCATCACGGTGCCGATGGCAATGGTCGAGGTGGCGCCGATCATCAGTGCGTAAACCAGCATGATCAGCGCACTGGCCTGGCGCGCCGCCGGGTTGTAGCGGCGTTCCAGCACTTGGGTCACGGTGTAGATCTTGAGCTTGAGCAACGGCTTGGCGAGGAACAGGCTCAGGCCGACGATGCCCAGGCCGATGGCGCCGCACAGCCAGAACCCGGAAATACCGTAGACGTAGCCCAGGCGCACGGTGCCGATGGTGGATGCGCCGCCCAGGACGGTGGCGGCCATGGTGCCTAGGTAAAAGCCCGGGCCGAGGTTGCGCCCGGCGACGAGGTAGTCGTCACGGGTCTTGGCGCGGCGCATGCCGTACCAACCGAGGGCGATCATGCCGGCGGCGTAGATGAGAACGACGATTAAGTCCAAAGCCATGGTGGCGTGTCTCCGATTGTTTTTTTTATAGGAAGTCGGGGTGATGTCGGGTGACGCTTTTGTGGCGAGGGAGCTTGCTCCCGCTCGGTTGCGAAGCAATCGCTATTTCGGGAGCGCTCCGCACTGGAGCGCCAGCCCGGTCCAGCGGGAGCAAGCTCCCTCGCCACAAAAGCTCCCAGCCTCAGGTGTTGCATTTACAGCCAGGTGATGCGTTCACCTCGGGTCAGACGGTCTGCCCGAGCTGCGGTTTATCGATGGACGCCGAATCGTTCCTACGCGGATCATCCGGCCCATACACCGCCGCCGGCTCTGGGAACAACCCAAGCAGCACCAGGTACACCACCGAGGCCAGGCCCAGGGTCACCGGCAGGCTGATGTCGATCCCGCCGGCCAATTCCCCCAGCGGCCCGACGAACTGCCCCGGCAGGTTGACGAAGCACAACCCCACCAGCGCACTGGGGATCCACGCCCCCAGGCCGCGCCAGTTCCAGCCGTGGCTGAACCAGTAGCGCCCGCCGGTTTCACCGCGGGTGAACACTTGCAGGTCATCCGGGCAGTAGAAGCCGCGGCGCACCAGCAGGCCGATGATCATGATCACCATCCACGGTGTGGTGCAGGTGATGATCAGCACGGCGAATGTGGATACGCTCTGCACCAGGTTCGCCGCGAAGCGCCCGATGAAGATGAAGGCAATCGACAGCACGCCGATCAGCAGCGTGGCCTTGACCCGCGACAGCACCCGTGGGAACACGCTGGACATGTCCAGCCCGGTGCCATACAGCGACGTGGTGCCGGTGGACATGCCGCCGATCACCGCGATCAGGCACACCGGCAGGAAGAACCACCCCGGCGAAACCGCCAGCAGCCCGCCCACGTAATTGTTGGCCGCGATGTAGTCCGGCGCCTTGATCGCCACGATGGTGGCGGTGGCGAGGCCGAACAGGAACGGGATCAATGTCGCCAGTTGTGCCGCGATCACGGCCAGCATGATGCGGCGCTTGGGCGTGTTGCGGGGGATGTAGCGCGACCAGTCGCCCAGGAACGCTCCGAAGGAAATCGGGTTGCTCATGGCTACCAGCGCCGCGCCGATGAAGGCCGCGTAGAAGCCCGGCTGGCCGAGGCTGACCGTGCCGGCGAACTGGCTGTCGAAGGTCGGTGCGAAGGCGAAAATGCCCAGCAGGAACAGCAGGCTGGCGGCCCACACGGCAATGCGGTTGACCCACAGCATGAAGCGGAAGCCGTAGATGCACACCGTCAACACCAGCAAGGCGAACAGGCCGTAGGCCAGGCCCAGGCTCAGGTCGGTTTCCGGCACGCCGACCAGCCGCTTGGCGCCGCCGATCAACGCATCGCCCGAGCTCCACACCGACAGCGAGAAAAACGCGATGGCGGTCAGCAACGAGAGGAACGAGCCGACGATGCGCCCGTGCACGCCGAAGTGCGCACCGGAAGACACCGCGTTGTTGGTGCCGTTGAGCGGGCCGAACAGGCCCATCGGCGCGAGAATGATCGAACCCACCAACACCCCCAGCACAATCGCCCAGACCCCGGCCTGGAACGACAAGCCGAACAGCACCGGGAAACTGCCGAGCACGGCGGTGGCGAAGGTATTGGCGCCGCCGAAGATCAGGCGAAACAGGTCGCCCGGGCCGGCAGTGCGTTCGTGGTCCGGGATCTGTTCGACCCCGTTGGTTTCAATGTGCGTAAGGCTTTTATCGTTATTGTTATGCATGATCTGCTCCGATCATCGAGGCGCGTTCATCGAATGTGAATGTCGCCTGTTGCTAAGGGGATGGCAGCCCTTCCGGCATTGCGGACAAGTGTTCGTGACAGGCCAGCCACAGGCCTTGTTGTTCTTGGCGAAACACAATGGTTTCGCGCTCCTGGCTAAAGTGAAGCTCCCCTTGCATGCGCAGCTCGGTGGCCACGTCATGGATGAAAATCGCCACGTCCCCTTGCAGGCTGACGAAGGCGTTGCTCGAGGTGCAGTTGAGCACTTCGAAGCCATCCTCGGACCGCCAGCGATCCCACAACGCCTGGTAGGCATCGCGTGACAGCAGGGGCTGTTCAAGGGTGTGGAACACGAAACTCGCATCGGCCGTGAACGCACCGAAGTAGGCGTCGCGGTCATTGCGGGCGAAGGCCGACACCAGCTCGGCGGCGGCCTTGAGGATTTGATCTCGATCGTTCATGGCCGCACCTCAGCGATGAACCACGCCGGGCAGTACGCAGAGCATCTCGTACAGCAGGTTGGCGCCCAGCAGCGAGGTGTTGCCGGTGGTGTCGTACGGCGGCGAGACTTCTACCAGATCGCAACCGACCAGGTCGAGGCCCTGGCAGCCCCGGACGATTTCGATCGCCTGGATGGTGGTCAGGCCGCCGATTTCCGGGGTGCCGGTGCCGGGCGCCCAGGCCGGGTCGATGCCGTCGATGTCGAAGCTCAGGTACACCGGGCCGCCGCCGACTTTCTCGCGCACTTCGGCCATCAGTGGAGCGAGGGATTTGTGCCAGCACTCTTCGGCCTGGACCACACGAAAGCCCTGGTTGCGGCTCCAGTTGAAATCGTCGGCGGTGTAGCCCTGGGCCCGCAGGCCGATCTGCACCACGCGGTCGCAATCGAGCAGGCCTTCCTCCACGGCGCGGCGGAAGGTGGTGCCATGGGCGATCTTCTCGCCGAACATGTGGTCGTTCACATCGGCGTGGGCGTCGATGTGCACCAGGCCGACCTTACCGTGTTTCTTATGGATCGCCCGCAGGATCGGCAGGGTGATGGTGTGATCGCCCCCAGGGTCAGGGGGATGACGTTGTGTTCGAGGATCTTGTGGTACGACTCTTCGATGATCCGCACCGCGTCCAGCAGGTTGAAGGTGTTGATCGGCACATCACCGATGTCCGCCACCGACAATGAGTCGAACGGCGCGGCGCCGGTGGCCATGTTGTAGGGGCGGATCATCACCGATTCGGCGCGGATCTCGCGAGGGCCGAAACGGGTGCCGGCGCGCAGGGAGGTGCCGATGTCCAGCGGTACGCCGATGAAGGCCGCGTCCAGGCCGGCAGCGGTCTGCAAATGGGGGAGTCGCATCATGGTGGCGATGCCGCCGAAGCGCGGCATTTCGTTGCCGCCCAGTGGTTGGTGAAGAATCTTGTCCACAGGTAGGGCCTCATCGTTGTTTTACTTATCAGGGACCGATTCTGCGAAAAGCCGTTGCCGTGAAGAATCGCTGGCGGCAAATACTTAGTTCAGATTTTTCTAAACTAATGGCGGGCGGGGCGATAGACTCGCGACTGATCTGTTGAGGTTAAATGGTGGGTGCAAGCCTGTGGGAGCAAGGCTTGCCCGCGATGAAGTTCATGCGGTTTCCCCTGGAACCGAAGCGCCTGCATCGCGAGCAAGCTCTGCTCCCACAGATAAATCCCCTCGCCACAAATGTGCAGTGACCGCCTGTATGGAGACATCCCAATGGCCAACGCTCTACCCGACCTGAAACTGCTGCGCATTTTCGTCAGCGTGGTCCGGCACCAGGGGTTCGCCAATGCCCAGCACGAGCTCAACCTGTCCACGTCGGCCATCAGCACCTACATGAGCCAACTGGAGTCGGCCCTGGGCCTGGTGCTGTGTCATCGCGGCCGGGGCGGGTTCAGCCTGACCAGCAAGGGCGAGCTGTTCCATCAGGAAACCCTGCGCCTGCTGGGCGAACTCGAAGGGTTCGAGCAGTACGCCGCCGCGCTCAAAGGGGAACTGCGCGGTACGTTGAACCTGGGGGTGATCGACTCCACCGTCAGCGACAAGGCCTTGCCGTTCGCCGAAGCCATCGGTGCCTACAGCCAGGAACATCCGGCGGTGCATTTGCATCTGTCGGTCATGAGCCCTTACGAGCTGCAACTCGGCGTGCAGGACAATCGCCTGGACCTGGCCATCGGTGCGTTTTCCACGCGCATGAGCGGGCTGGTCTACATGCCGCTGTACCGTGAACAGCATTGGTTGTATTGCAGCAACCGCCACCCGTTGTTCAACGAGCGGCGCATTCCCGAGCAGGTCATCACCCAACAGCGCATGGTCGGGCGCGGTTACTGGAGCCAGGCCGAACTGGCCCGCCACGGCTTCAAGCACAGCGCGGCGACGGTGGAGAGCATGGAGGCGCAGTTGATCCTGGTGCTGTCCGGTGCCTACGTCGGCTACCTGCCTGAGCACTACGCCCAGGCCTGGGTCGACAAGGGCGACTTGCGCGTGCTGCTGCCAGCGACCTTCGGCTATCAGGCGCCGTTTTCGATGATCGTGCGCCGTGGTCGCAGCCGTGAGCCGCTGATCCAGACGTTCCGTGATTTGCTCAAAGCTCAACTGAACCAGGCCTGACCATGTCCAGAATCCAATGCCCGCGTTGCCACAGGCCACAAAGCCATTGCCTGTGCCCGCTGATCCCCAGCCTCGACAGCCGCACCCGCGTCTTGCTGTTGCAGCATCCCAGTGAAGTGAACCACGCCTTGAATACCGCCCGGCTGGCGGCGTTGGGACTCAATAATGCCGAGTTGATCGTGGGTGAGGTGTTCGAGGATTTGCCCCGGCTGCTGAACCCACCGGGTTATCAGGCGCGGTTGTTGTTTCCTGGCGACGAGGCGCTACCGTTGCAGACCTGCGCCCCGTCCGATGAGCCGATCTTGCTGGTCGTCCCGGATGGCACCTGGCGCAAGGCGCGCAAGCTGCTGCACCTCAACCCGTTGCTGGCGGCACTGCCGAGAGTGACCCTGGCCGAAGGCGCTGTGTCTCGTTACCGCTTGCGCAAGGCGCCCGGGCCGGGGGCGTTGTCGACGGTGGAGGCGATAGTCCAGGCGTTGCAGGTCCTGGAAGCGCCGGCGAGTTTCGAGGCGTTGTTGAGGCCGTTCGAGGCCTTGATCGAGGGGCAGATTGCGGCGATGGGGGAGCAGACGTTTCGTCGTAATCATGCTGAAAAATAGGCGGTGTGGCTGCCGGCCTCATCGCGAGCAAGCTCGCTCCCACAGTGGATTTATGCGCGCTGGAGCCCCCCCTGTGGGAGCGAGCTTGCTCGCGATAGCGATCGACCAGGCACCAAAGATCCCTGCCAAAGTCTACCGCTCGCGCATCGCCTCGGTCCGCGCCTTCAACACCGGTTTAAGCAAGTAATCCAAGACACTTTTCTCCCCGGTAATGATATCCACCGTCGCCACCATTCCCGGAATGATCAATAACGGCTTGGCATCCCCGCCCAAATGGTTTTTGTCGGTGCGCACCTGGATGAGGTAGAAGCTGTTGCCCTTGTCATCGGTGATGGTGTCGGCGCCGATCAGTTCGAGCCTGGCGCTCAGCCCGCCATAGATCGTGTAGTCGTAGGCGCTGAACTTGACCATGGCTTTCTGGCCCGGGTGCAGGAACGCCACGTCCTGGGGGCGGACCTTGGCTTCGATCAGCAGGTTGTCTTCCAGGGGCACGATTTCCACCATGTCGTTGCCCGGCTGCACCACGCCGCCGATGGTGTTGACCTTCAGTTGCTTGATCACCCCATGCACCGGCGAGACCACCGTCGTGCGGGTCACGCGGTCGTCGATGGCGATGCTCGAGGCGGTGATTTTCGACAGTTCGGTACGTTTCTCGTTGAGGTCCTTGGCCGCCTCGGAGCGGAAGGTCTGTTCCGATTCGTCGATCTTGCTCTTGATCTCGTTGATCGCCGATTCGGCCCGGGGAATTGCCAGGGTGGTGGCGTTGAGCGAACCGCGGATTTCCACCGCGCTGCGTTTGAGCCGCAGGATTTCCACCGGCGACACCGCCCCGGTGCGCACCAGCGGCGCGGACATGTTCATTTCTTCCTGCAGCAAGGCCAGGGCGGAGCTGAACTGGCCTTGCTTGGAGCGAAACTCCGCCAGCTCCTGGGTCTTCTGCCGCAGCTGTTCGGTCAGGGTCCGTTGTTCGCTGGCCAGGCGCCGCTGGCGCTGTTCGTACAGCGAACGCTCGTCCTCGGCCACTTGCGGGGCCTTGGCGATCACCTCATCTGAAAGCTTGAAGGGCCGGCCCTCGGCCTCGGCCGACAGGCGTTCGACCTGGGCGGTCAAGGCATAGCGGTCGGCTTCGCTTTCGCCCTTGTTCGATTGATATCGCGTGTCGTCCAGGCGCAGCAGGGTGTCGCCCTTGTTCACCATCTGGCCTTCGCGCACGAATATCTCGGTGACGATGCCGCCCTCCAGGTTCTGGATCACCTGGATCTTGCTCGACGGAATCGCCTTGCCTTCGCCGGTGGTGACTTCCTGCAAGACCGCCAACTTCGCCCAGACCAGCCCGGTGATGATCAACCCGGCGGCCAGCCACACGGTAACGCGCGAGCGCCGGGGCGAATCCTGCAGCGTGGCGCCGGCGGTTTCCGGCATGAACTCGCTTTCGGCGCTTTTGCTGAAACTGCCGAAGTAGCTTCGGGCGGTTGAATCCGGTGTTTGGGCAGACATGGGCGGTACCCGTCAGTTGAGTGAAATAAGCCGAACACATACCCGTGGCTTGAGAGGGTTATCTGTGGGAGCAAGGCTTGCCCGCGATGAAGCTAATGCGGTCTCATTGGAACCGAGGCGCCTGTATCGCGGGCAAGCCTTGCTCCCACAGGTGCTGTGCTGACAGTTAGAGCGGCTTAAACCGCCGCAGAGCCTACCCGTCCCTTGCGCAAGGCATCGATGACCGCTTCCTTCGGCCCGTCCGCCACGATCCGGCCGTTATCCAGCACCACCAACCGGTCCACCAGGCTCAGCATCGAGGTGCGGTGAGTGACCAGCAGCACCGTCTTGCCCTGTACATGGGGGTGAAGCTTCTGCCGCAGGACGTCTTCGCTGGTGTTGTCCATGGCGCTGGTGGGTTCGTCCAGCAGCAGGATCGGCGGGTCGAGCAACAAGGCCCGGGCCAGCAGCACGGCTTGGCGTTGGCCGCCGGACAGCAGTTGCCCGCGCTCGCCCACCGGGCGGTCGAAACCTTGGGGATGCTGGCGCGCCAGTTCGGTGACACCGGTCAGTTCCGCCACTTCCAGCATGCGCGCATCGCTGATGTAGCGCGCGCCCAGGGTGAGATTGTCCCGCAGGCTTCCGGCCAGCAGCGGCAGGTCATGGGCGACGTAGCCGATCTGTTGGCGCAGGTCGGCGACGTCCAGTTGCCGCAGGTCCAGGCCGTCCAGCAGCAACTGGCCTTCCTCCGGTGCATAGAAACCCATCACCAGGCGTGCCAGGGTGCTCTTGCCCGAGCCACTGCGGCCGATGATCCCGACCCGTTCGCCGGGCTTGAGGCTGAAACTGATATTGGTCAGCGCCGGGGCGCTCTGGCCGTTGTAGTGGAACGTCACGCCGCTGACGTCCAGGGCACCCTGCAATTGGGTACGGTCCAGGGGCCGCTGCTTGACGTCTCGCTCCTGGGGCAACGCCATCAAGGCATCGGTGCTGCGCATGGTGAGCTGGGCTTGCTGGTAGCGGGTGATCAGCCCGGCGATCTGCCCGAGCGGGGCGAGCACCCGGCTGCCGAGCATGTAGGTCGCCACCAGCGCACCGACGCTGAGGTTGCCGGCAATGATGCTGTAGACCCCGGCGACGATGGTCGCCATGCCCGCCAGTTGTTGCAGGAACAACGTGCCATTGGTCGCCAGTGCCGAGAGGTTGCGGGCGTGGCTGTCCAGGCGGGTGAGGGCGCCGTGAGTGCTTTCCCATTGATGCTGGCGCTCGCTTTCGGCGCTGCAGGCCTTGAGGGTTTCCAGGCCGCCGAGGGTTTCGATCAGCAGGGCCTGGCGCTGGGCGCCGAGGGCCAGGCTTTTTTGCACGGTGTCGCGCAGGCGCACCTGGATGATCATGGCGAAGATGATGGTGATCGGAAACGCGATCACGGGAATCACCACCAGCCAGCCGCCCAGCAGGCCGATCACGACGAGCATCAGCAGGGCGAAGGGCAGGTCGATCAGGCTGGTGAGCGTCACCGCCGTGAGGAATTCGCGCAGGCCCTGGAAGTCGTGGATGCTCTGGGCGAAGCCGCCGATGGTCACCGGCTTGGCCTTCATCGCCATGCCGGTGATGCGTTCGAACAGGGTGGCGGACAGAATCACGTCGGTTTTCTTGCCGGCAGTGTCCAGCAGATGGGCGCGCACCACCCGCAGCACCAGTTCGAAGCCGGTGCCGATCAACAGCCCCACGGCCAGCACCCACAAGGTGGACGTGGCCTGGTTCGGCACCACGCGGTCGTAGGTCTGCATGACGAACAGCGGCACCATCAGCCCCAGCAGGTTGATCAGGAAACTCGCCAGGATCGCGTCGCTGTACAGCCAGCGCGACAGTTTCAAGGTGTCGCGAAACCACGCCTCGACCCGGGGTACCAGGGGCGAGCGCAGGTCTTCGAGTTCATGGCGCGGCCGGGCGAATAGCGCCTGGCCGCTGTAATCGGTGGTCAGTTCCTCGCGGCTGACCCACTGCTCGCCGCCATCGGCTTCGCTGGGCAGGATCAGCGCCTTGCCATCCTCGCCCCAGCGCCGTAATACCGCGCAACGGCCCCCCGCCAGGATCAGCATCACCGGCAGGTTCAGGGGGGAGATGTCCGCCAGCTCACGACGCAACAACCGCGCCTGCAAGCTCGCCCGGGCCGCTGCGCGGGGCAGCAGGTCCAGGCTCAAGCGTTGGTGCGCCATAGGGAGCCCGGCGCTGAGGCTGGCGCGGCTGACCGTCGCGCCATGGAGTTTGCAGAGGATCAACAGGCCGTCCAGCAAGGGATCATCGAAGTTCAGGCGCGGATCGGCGCCGGGGGTTGTGGGTTCCATGCTGGTCACAGTGTTCGCTCCCATTTTTTTGGAGGGGGCTACTTCAGTTCCGGCAGCCGTGCCTGATTCTTGACTTCGGTCTGCGCGACCGCATCGGCCGGCAGCACGATCCGTTGTTTGTGCAACAGCAGGCCCATGTTCGCCAGCACCCGGTACATCGAGTACTCCTCGGTGTAACGCACCTCGGTGTAGCGACGGTTGGCGTTGTACAACTCGTTTTCGCTGTCGAGCAGGTCGAGCAGGGTGCGCTGGCCGAGACCGAACTGATCCTGGTACGCGGCCCGCACACGGGCGGTGGTGTCGGCGTATTCGCGGGCGGTGGGGGTCTGTTTGCGGGCGTTGAGCATCGCGTTCCAGGCCAGGCGGGTGTCTTCGTTGAGCTGGCGCAGGGCGTTGTTGCGGATGTCCATGGCCTGGTTGATCTGGTGGGCGTTGGACGCCAGCCGCGCCTTGTCGCTGCCCCCGCGGAACAGGTTGTAGTTCATCACCACGCCCACACGCCAGTTGTTGTCGTGGCCTTCTTCGCCGCCGAGGTTGTTGTTGGCGCCCACCGCCGCTTCGGCATCGAAGCGCGGGTAGAACGGCGACTTCGCCACTTCATATTGGCTCTCGGCGGACTGTATGTCGGCCTGGGCCGATTTCAGGTACGGGTTGTTATCCACCATGCTTTGCTGGGCTTCGCGCAGGTCGGCGGGGATTTCGCCTTTGGTCGAGGGCGGCGCCTCCAGCTCATCGGGCATGCGTCCGACCACGCTGTAGAAGTTCGCCTCGGCGTCCGCCAGGTCCACCTGGGCGGTGTCGAAGTTGTTTTCCGCCAGGGCCCGACGGGCATTGGACTGGTCGGAGTCGGCCGTACTGCCCACCCCACGCTCGGTGCGCAGGCCGATCTGGTCGTTGACCCGCAGGTGCGCCTGCAGGTTGTTCTTGGCCAGGGTCACCAGCTCGCGCCGCTTGAGCACTTCCAGGTAGACCTCGATGGTACGCAGCGCCAGATCCTGGGCGGTGCCCTGGGCGTAATAGGCCCGGGAATTGACCACGCCCTGGGTGCGCTGCACTTCATTGGCGGTGTTGAACCCGTCGAAGATCATCTGCCGCAGGCGCAGCTCCGATTGGGTGTAGGTCAGGATATTGGTGTGGTGGTTGCCCAGGGCACGGGTGTTGGTGTTGTCGCTGTAGCCCCGGCCGTAACCGGCATTGAGATCCACCGATGGGAAAAAGCCCCCTCTGGCGACCTTGACGTCTTCATTGGCCGACAGACGGCTGTCCACCCGTTGTGCCAGTTCCGGGTGAGTCGCGATGGTGCTCTGGATCGCCTCGGTCAACGACATGGCCTGCGCCTGAGAAGAGCAGGCCATGGCCAGCAAAACCGCGCTGCAGAGGGGGGTTAGAACGCGCATGGGGTGCATCTCCTGAGGTCTGTAGTGCTTCGCTTGTCGCCAAAATATTGACGTATTTAAGATCAAAACCGTTTCAACCTTGTAACAACACAGCTAAGAACATCCTGAGCAAAACCTAAGAAGAATTTCTCATAAGGATTATTTCGAAAAAAACTTATGTGCTTGAAAAAAACCGGCACATTGTTCAAAGCGAAAGCCTTTGAATCTGCGGGTTCTGACGGCTTTTAGGCGTCAATAAAAGTTTCATGCAGATTTTTAAGCGACGTGAAGAAGTGCCGAAAGGGCGATGTGAGAAGCGGTTTTTGGTGACGGTTTTTTGTCGTTTAGGCGAATTGCCAGCACCTTCTGCTTTCGCGAAAGCTGGCAGATTTTCCAGCTTTTGGGGTCGCCAAACCTGAGGACGAATTCTTCACCCAGACAGGTGCCGATTGCGGTCGGCAACGGAGGAAATGCACATGGCAGCGCTCATAGGTATCGTCAGCAAAGTGGTCGGGCAAGTTTTCGCAGAAGCGGCCGGTGGCCTGCGGCGGCCTTTGGTCGAAGGCGATCGGCTCTATGCCGGCGAACACCTGATCACCGGTGCCGAAGGGGCCGTGGCTGTGCATCTGCAGAACGGCCAGTCGTTGACCCTGGGCCGCGAAAGCAACCTGACCCTGACCCCGCAGCTGCTGGCCAACCATGCGCCTCATGTCGACACGCCCGACACGACGACGCCGAGCGACGCGCAACTGACCGACGTGCAAAAGCTGCAGCAAGCCATCGCCGCCGGTGCCGACCCGACCCAGACCGGTGAAGCCACGGCCGCCGGACCCGAAGGTGGCAACCCGGGTGGTGTAGGCGGCGGGCACAGTTTTGTGCTGTTGGAAGAAGTCGGCGGGGAGGTCGATCCGCTGATCGGTTTTCCGACGGCCGGGTTCAACGGGATTCCCGAGTTTCCACAGCTACGCTTGGCCGGTGACCCGGATAACACCGGCGACGATGCAACCCCACCGGTAACCCCTGAGACGCCGGACAACCCCGTGACCCTCGACGGGGTCAATGTCGAGGGCGGCGAACTGACCACCAACGAGGCCAATCTGGCCGATGGTTCGGCCAGCAATCCGGGGGCGCTGGTGCAAAATGGCACCTTTACGGTATCCGCGCCTGACGGGCTGAGCAGCCTGAGCATCGGCGGCATCAACGTGATCAGTGGTGGCGTGCCCGCGGGCTTTCCTCAAACCATTACGTCGGCGCTGGGCAACACGTTGACCATCACGGGCTATGACCCCGGCACGGGGGTGGTCAGTTACACCTACACCCTGACAGACAATGAAACCCATCCTGCCGGCGGTGGTGCCAACAACATTACCGAGCAGTTCCCCGTGGTGGCCGTCGACACCGACGGCGACACGGCCACCGGCACCCTGGACGTCAACATCACCGATGACGTGCCCCAGGCGATCGACGACAGCCACGCGAACACCGCGTCGGAAACCCTGGTTACCCTTACCGGCAACGTATTACCCAACGACCACCAGGGCGCCGACCGGATCCCCACCGGCCCCGACAGCGGGCCGATCATTGGCGGGACGTTCACCGGCACCTACGGCACCCTGGTGCTCAACCCCAACGGCACGTACACCTACACCCTGAACACCAGCGACCCGCAATTCGTCGCGTTGCATGGCGGGGGCAGCGGTACCGAGACGTTCACCTACACCCTGACCGATGCCGATGGCGACACCAGCACCGCGAACCTGGTGCTGCAAGTACACAACAACGACGATCCGGTGATCATCACCGGCCTCGACACTGAAGGTGGCGAGCTGTCGTTGCAGGAAAAAAACCTCAGCGACGGCAGCAGCCCGGACGCATCGGCCCTGACCCAAAGCGGCACGTTCACCGTGACCGCGCTGGACGGCGTGCAGACCCTCAGCGTGGGCGGTATCAACGTCGTCATCGGCGGCGTGGCGGCGGGTTTCCCACAATCGATTACCACTGCGCTGGGCAACACCCTGACCATCACTGGCTACAACGCCAGCACCGGTGTGGTCAGCTACAGCTACACGCTGCTGGACAACGAAGCCCATCCCAACGCCAACGGCGCCAACAGCGTTAGCGAACAGTTCGCCGTAGTCGCCACCGACGATAACGGCACCACAGCCAACGGCAACCTGGACGTAAACATCGTCGACGACCTGCCCAAAGCCGTGGACGACAGCAACGCCAGCACGGCTTCGGAAACCCACCTGACCCTGACCGGCAGCGTTCTGACCAACGACACCCAAGGTGCGGATCACGTGGCGTCCGGCCCAATCACGCCCGGCACTTTTACTGGCACCTACGGCACCCTGGTGCTCAACGCCGACGGTTCCTACACCTACACCCTCAACACCGCTGACGCCGATTTCAAAGGTTTGCACGGCGGCGGCAACGGCAGTGAAACCTTCACCTACACACTCACTGACGCCGATGGCGACACCAGCACTGCGAACCTGGTGCTGCAAGTGCACAACAACGACGACCCGGTGATCATCACCGGCCTCGACACCGAGGGCGGCGAGCTGTCGTTGCAGGAAAAAAACCTCAGCGACGGCAGCAGCCCGGACGCATCGGCCCTGACCCAAAGCGGCACGTTCACCGTGACCGCGCTGGACGGTGTGCAGACCTTGAGTGTTGGCGGTATCAATGTGGTTGTAGGCGGCGTGGCGGCGGGTTTCCCGCAGTCCATCACCACTGCGCTGGGCAACACCCTGACCATCACTGGCTACAACGCCAGCACCGGTGTGGTCAGCTACAGCTACACCTTGCTGGACAACGAAGCCCATCCAAACGCCAACGGTGCTAACAGCGTTAGCGAACAGTTCGCGGTCGTCGTCACCGATGACAACGGCACCACGGCCAACGGCAACCTGGACGTGAACATCGTCGACGACTTGCCCAAAGCCGTAGATGACAACAACGCCAGCACGGCCTCGGAAACCCACCTGACCCTGACCGGCAGCGTCCTGACCAACGACACCCAAGGCGCGGATCAGGTGGCGTCCGGCCCAATCACGCCCGGTACCTTCACCGGCACCTACGGCACCCTGGTGCTCAACGCCGACGGTTCCTACACCTACACCCTCAACACCGCGGACGCCGATTTCAAAGGTTTGCACGGCGGCGGCAACGGCAGTGAAACCTTCACCTACACACTCACTGACGCCGATGGCGACACCAGCACTGCGAACCTGGTGCTGCAAGTGCACAACAACGACGACCCGGTGATCATCACTGGCCTCGACACTGAAGGTGGTGAGCTGACGGTCCAGGAAAAAAACCTCAGCGACGGCAGCAGCCCGGACGCATCGGCCCTGACCCAAAGCGGCACGTTCACCGTGACCGCGCTGGACGGCGTGCAGACCCTCAGCGTGGGCGGTATCAACGTCGTCACCGGCGGCGTGGCGGCGGGTTTCCCACAATCGATTACCACTGCGCTGGGCAACACCCTGACCATCACTGGCTACAACGCCAGCACTGGCGTGGTCAGCTATAGCTACACCTTGCTGGACAACGAAGCCCATCCCAACGCCAACGGCGCCAATAGCGTTAGCGAACAATTCGCCGTTGTGGTTACCGACGATAACGGCACCACGGCCAACGGCAACCTGGACGTAAATATCGTCGACGACTTGCCCAAAGCCGTGGACGACAGCAACGCCAGCACGGCTTCGGAAACCCACCTGACCCTGACCGGCAGCGTCCTGACCAATGACACCCAAGGCGCGGATCACGTGGCGTCCGGCCCAATCACGCCCGGTACCTTCACCGGCACCTACGGCACCCTGGTGCTCAACGCCGACGGTTCCTACACCTACACCCTGAACACCGCGGACGCCGATTTCAAAGGCTTGCACGGCGGCGGCAACGGCAGCGAAACCTTCACCTACACCCTGACCGATGCCGATGGCGACACCAGCACTGCGAACCTGGTGCTGCAAGTGCACAACAACGACGACCCGGTGGTCATCACCGGCCTCGACACCGAGGGCGGTGAGCTGTCGTTGCAGGAAAAAAACCTCAGCGACGGCAGCAGCCCGGATGCATCGGCCCTGACCCAAAGTGGCACGTTCACCGTGACGGCGCTGGACGGCGTGCAGACCTTGAGTGTTGGCGGTATCAACGTCGTCACCGGCGGCGTGGCAGCCGGTTTCCCACAATCGATTACCACTGCGCTGGGCAACACCTTGACCATCACTGGCTACAACGCCAGCACTGGCGTGGTCAGCTACAGCTACACCTTGCTGGACAACGAAGCCCATCCCAACGCCAACGGCGCCAACAGCGTTAGCGAACAGTTCGCCGTAGTCGTCACCGACGATAACGGCACCACGGCCAACGGCAACCTGGACGTGAACATCGTCGATGATTTGCCGACCGCCCATGCTGATGCCGCCTCGGTGGATGAGGGCGGGACGGTCAGTGGCAACGTCCTGAACAACGACGAAGGCGGTGCCGACGGGCCGGCCGCGAGTGGTGCCGTGATTGGCGTGCGCGCTGGCAACGACACCTCGACTCCGGCGATCGGTGGCTTGAACACCCAGATCAATGGCACCTACGGCTACCTGACCCTGGACGCCAACGGCAACGCCGTCTACCACAGCAACCCGAACACCGTCAGCGCCCCAGGCGCGACCGATGTGTTCACCTACACCGTGCGTGACGCCGACGGCGATGAGAGCACCACCACCATCACCATTGATGTCCACGATATCTGCCTTGTCGCCACACCCGAGCACGAAATCAGCGTCTACGAAAAAGCCCTCGACCTGAACCAGGATGGCCAGGACCTGGCCCCCGGCACCGTCACCGGCAGCGCCCCGAATGCCACCAGCGAAACCGCCAGCGGCAGCCTCGTCGGCTCGATCAGCGGTGCTGTGGGCGCAGTGACCTTCGCGCTGGTGGGCAACGCCACCGGTGCCTACGGTCAACTGTCGCTTCAGCCCGACGGTTCGTATACCTACACCCTGACGGCGCCAGCCACGACTACGCCTCACGCCAACGATGGCCCGAACGTGTTGAGCGAAAGCTTCACTTACCAGGCCACGGACTCGTTGGGCAACACGGTCACCAGCACCATCGTCATCGACATCGTCGACGACGTGCCCAAGGCCCATGCCGATTTGGCCTCGGTGGAGGAAGGCGGCACGGTCAACGGCAATGTGCTGGACAACGACGTGCTGGGCGCGGACGGTGGCATGGTGATCGGCGTACGCGCCGGCAGCGACACCTCGAACCCGGCCGTCGGTGGCCTCAACAGCCAGATCAATGGCACCTACGGCTACCTGACCCTGGACGCCAACGGCAATGCCGTTTACCACAGCAATCCGAACACCGTCAGCGCCCCCGGTGCGACCGACGTGTTCACCTACACCGTGCGCGATGCCGATGGCGATGAAAGCACCACCACCATCACCATCGATGTCCACGAAAGCTGCCTCGTCGCCACGCCCGACCACGAAATCAGCGTCTACGAAAAAGCCCTCGACCTGAACCAGGATGGCCAGGACCTGGCACCCGGTACCGTCACCGGCAGCGCCCCGAATGCCACCAGCGAAACCGCCAGCGGCAGCCTTGTCGGCTCGATCAGTGGAGCCGTTGGCGCAGTCACCTTCGCGCTGGTGGGCAACGCCACCGGTGCCTACGGTCAACTGTCGCTTCAGCCCGACGGTTCGTATACCTACACCCTGACCTCGCCAGCCACCACCACGCCTCACGCCAACGATGGCCCGAACGTGCAGAGCGAAAGCTTCACCTACCAGGCCACGGACTCGTTGGGCAACACGGTCACCAGTACCATCGTCATCGACATCGTCGACGACGTGCCCAAGGCTCACTGCGATGTCGCCTCGGTGGTGGAGGGCGGCACGGTCAATGGCAACGTGCTGGACAACGACGTACTCGGTGCCGACGGTGGTGCAGTCATCGGCGTACGTGCGGGCAACGACACCTCGAATCCAGCCATCGGCGGCCTCAACAGCCAGATCAATGGCACCTACGGCTACCTGACCCTGGACGCCAACGGCAACGCCGTCTACCACAGCAATCCCGATGCTGTCGGCGCCCCAGGCGCGACCGATGTCTTCACCTACACCGTGCGTGACGCCGATGGCGATGAAAGCACCACCACCATCACCATCGATGTACACAACAGCTGCCTCGTCGCAGAAACCGACCATGACGTGACCGTCTACGAAAAAGCCCTGGACCTGACCCAGGACGGCCAGGACCTGGCCCCCGGCACCGTCACGGGCAGTGACCCGAGCGCCACCGGTGAAACCGCCAGCGGGACCTTGGTCGGCTCGGTCAGCGGTGCCACGGGCGCCGTCACCTTCACCCTGGTGGGCAATGCCAGCGGTACCTACGGTCAGTTGCTGCTCCATCCTGATGGGTCGTACACCTACACCTTGACCTCGCCGGCCACGACCACACCCCATGCCAACGATGGCCCGAACGTGCTGAGCGAAAGCTTCACCTATCAGGCCACGGACGCCCTGGGCAACAGCACCACCGGCAGCCTGGTGGTCAGCATCGTCGATGACATACCAAAGGTCGTTGCGTCCGAGCGTTCGGTGACGGCGGTGGAGGTCGATTCGAACCTGCTGATCGTGCTTGATGTGTCCGGCAGCATGAAAGACGATTCCGGCGTGCCGGGACTCTCGCGTATGGATCTGGCCAAACAGGCGATCAGCGCCTTGCTCGACAAATACGACGACATGGGCGACGTCAAAGTCCAGCTTGTGACCTTCAGTGGCAGTGCCACCGACCAGAGTGCCGTGTGGGTGGACGTGGCAACTGCCAAGACGCTGATCGCTGCGCTGAGCGCGCACGGTGACACCAATTACGATGCGGCCGTGGCGATGGCCAAGACCGCGTTCGCAACCCCCGGGCAACTGACCGGCGCCCAGAACATTGGTTATTTTTTCTCCGATGGCAAGCCGACCTTGGGCGAAATCGGCTCGGCAGACGAGGTCGCGTGGAAAGCCTTTCTCGATGCCAACGGCATCAAGAATTACGCCGTCGGCCTGGGCAGCGGCGCCAGAAACGTCAATCTCGACCCGTTGGCCTATGACGGCAGCACCCACACCGACACCAATGCGGTGGTGGTCACCGACTTGAACCAGCTCAACTCGGTGCTTTCCGGTACCGTGCAAGGCGCGCCGGTCACCGGCAACCTGCTGGGCGAGGGGGGCTCGTTTGGCGCCGATGGCGGGTTTATCAAAAGCCTGGTGGTCGATGGCACCACGTACAGCTATGACCCGGCGGCCAACGGTGGCCATGGCGCGCTGACCGCCAGCGGCGGGCTCAACCATGGCTCCTTCAATACAGCCACCAACACATTGAGCATCGCCACCGACCACGACGGCACCCTGGTGGTGAACCTGGATACCGGTGCGTTCAGCTACACCTCCCAGACGGCCACCAGCACCTTGATCACCGAGCACATCGGCTACACCGTCAGCGACCATGACGGTGACCTGGCGAGCTCCAACCTGGTGATCAACGTCGTGCCCAACCGCCCACCGATCGCTGCCGACGACAACATCATCACCAACGTGCTGT
Organism: Pseudomonas sp. Van50; assembly: GCF_055390755.1. Classification (NCBI taxonomy): domain Bacteria; kingdom Pseudomonadati; phylum Pseudomonadota; class Gammaproteobacteria; order Pseudomonadales; family Pseudomonadaceae; genus Pseudomonas; species Pseudomonas sp. Van50. The sequence goes on from NZ_AP024343.1 coordinate 1,828,839, forward strand.
CGGGCAACATCGTGATCCCGGGCGAGTTGCTGCTGGGTAACGACAGCGATGCCAACGGCGATCCGCTCACCGCGTCACCCACCAGTTTCAATACCGGTTGGGTCGCCAAAGGCGCGGACTTCACCGGCAGCACCGGCACGGCCAGCTTCACCGGCAACAACGTGCAGTCGATCAACCTCAGCCGCAGCGCTTTCGTCGCCAATACCGCGAGCATGACGGCGATGTTGGTGGTCAGCGGTGCATTGGGGATGGTGTCCAATAACAACACCAACGATGAAGACCGGCTCAACATCAGCCTTAAACAGGGCGAAACCCTCACCTTGGACCACAATCTTTCGGCCGGTCGCATCGCGATGGAGTATTCACTCAACGGCGGGCCATTCATTGCGATCAACGACGGGGCTTCCTTCACCGCGGCAGCGGATGGCAATTACCAGATCCACGTCACCAACATCGCCAATCCCGGCGGCGGTAATTCCAACACTGCGGAGAACTATCAACTGACCCTCACCGTCGACTATGCCGGGGCGCAAGACAAAACACCGGATTACCACGGCAGCTACACCGCCAGCGACAACCACGGCGGCAGTGACAGCGCAGCGGTAGGCATCAGCTATCAGGCGGGCCATACCCTGACGGGCACCAGTGGCGACGATGTGCTGTTGGCCGGCAACGGCGACAACATCCTCAACGCTGGCGACGGCAACGACGTACTTAGCGCCGGTTCGGGCAACAACACCCTGAACGGTGGGGCAGGCAATGATCTGCTCTACAGCGGCACGGGCAACGACCTGCTCGATGGCGGTACGGGCAACGACACCGTCAGCTACGCCCACGCCACGTCGGCAGTCACGGTGAACCTGGGCCTTTTGGCGGCGCAGAACACCCTGGGCGCGGGCACCGATACATTGAGCCACATCGAAAACCTCGTGGGCTCGAACTTCAACGACACCCTCACCGGCGACGGGGCCAGCAACCGCCTCGACGGTGGTCTGGGCCATGACGTGCTCAATGGCGGTGGCGGCGACGACCTGCTGATCGGTGGCCTGGGCAACAACACCCTCACCGGCGGCAGCGGCGCCGACACCTTCCAATGGCAGGCGGGCAATAGCGGCCACGACGTGATCACCGACTTCACCCCCGGCATCGACAAGCTCGACCTGTCCCAGCTGTTGCAAGGGGAGAATGGCAGCGCGGCGTCACTGGATGATTACCTGCATTTCAGCGTGAGCGGCAGCGGGGCGTCGGTCATCACCAGCATCGACGTCAGCGCCATCGCCGGCGCTACGCCGAACCAGACCATCGACCTGGCCGGCGTCAACCTCGCCAGTCACTACGGCGTCGCGCCAAGCGCGGGGGGAATCATCGGCGCAGCGGACACGGCGACCATCATCAATGGGATGTTGAATGATCATTCGTTGAAGGTGGATACGGTGTGAGGTGAGCTGAAACGACAAACCCCGCCATGTCCAATTTGGACATGGCGGGGTTTCTACATTCCAGGTTGGGATTGCCTGGTCTCAGATGAGTATTGATCGGTGCCTCTCTGTGGGAGCGGGCTTGCCCGCGAAGACGGCGGCACATCCACCATCACCATCCGAGACACACCGCTTTCGCGAGCAAGCTCGGCTCCCACAGGACTCGCGGTGTGGGCCGGATTCCGAGGGCATGCCGGCGCGCGCGGTAGGCGCTGTCGAGCGGCGCGAGGCTGCGATCTTTCCCCAGACACTTGAGTCTCAAGCGAACCAGCTCCTACAGAGCCCAGCGGGAGCATCTGCAGGGTTGGCTTAGGGCCTGCGCAGTGTTTTCTGCCTGAGGATATAAATCGTCACCAATACCGCACTGGTGAGCATGAACCCCCGCGCCCACGGCAGCGGCACCAGGTAGCAGGAAAAGAGAATGCTCGCCCACATCAATCCGATGGCATAGACCTTGCCCTTGAGCGGGATGCCGTTGCCGCTGAGGTAGTCGCTGATCCACGGGCCGAGGCGGGGATGTTCGACCAGCCATCGGTAGAAGCGCGGCGAACTGCGGGCGAAGCAGGCCGCGGCCAGCAGCAGGAAGGGGGTGGTGGGCAGTACGGGAACGAAAATGCCGATGACTCCCAGCACCACGCTCAGCCAGCCGATGGCCAGTAGAGCGTAACGCAGGATCAGCGGGCGGTTGCCGACTGGCGAGGGCACCCGGTCACTCAGTGGTGGCGAGGCTTGAGGATCGCCGGTTTCTCGTCCGGGGCGTTGCACAGCAGGTACAGGGCGGTGAGGGCTTCGGGGATCTGGACGATCATGTCGTCCATCAGGTTCGCGTCGGCGGCGATGTCGGAAAATTCCGGTTGCTCGTCGAACAGGCCCGAACCCACCATGATCGGCAGGAGCATTTCGCTGACTTCCTCTTCGGCGGTTTCGAACCAGGCGGCTTCGCGCAGGAACACGCCTTCCATGAAGCCGATGCACCAGCCACGCAGTTCCGAGTCGTCCGGGTCATCGCCCAGGTCCAGTTCGCATGGCAGCTCGAATTCTTCGTCGGAGGCCAGTTGACGGGCGATATGGGCCTTGAGGCCGACCAGGGTGGCTTCGATTTCGGCGCGCTGGGCTTCGTCGCTGTAATGCGGTTCTTCGGCGAACAGGGCGTCGATCCACTCACGATCCGGCACCGTTTCGGCGCAGATCGACAGGGCGGTCAGATAGCCGTGAGCGGCCACGTAGTCCAGCGCTTCCTCGTGCAGCTCATCGGCGTCGAGGAAGACTTGCAGGCGGGTCAGTTGCTCAGCGAAGGACATTACGGGCTACCTTGGGGAATAAACAATGCGGGAATTCTAGGCCTTCTTGAGCGTACAGGCCAGCCGCGTGGCGTATTTGCCTTGTCGGTGAGGGCTGAACTGCGCGCATGCCTGGCACATATCGCCCGTGGCGAGGGAGCTTGCTCCCGCTGGGGCGCGTAGCGGCCCTGTTTTTTGGGGGCGGCTTCGCCACCCAGCGGGAGCAAGCTCCCTCGCCACAGGTTCGTGCCTCGTCCAGCACTCGCTTCAAGCACCTCTTGTCAGCAGCCCCCTTTGCGGCGAAGGCCTCGGGTATACTGCCGCGTTTTGTGATGCCCTGCGGCGTCCCGCCGGTTCGAAACGCGCACTTACGATTTGCCGGTGCAGCGTTTGCGATTCTGAACCAGCCTTGCAGGGATGTTTCGGTGATTTTTGGAGTTTCTATGCTCGAACAGGCTCAACGCGTCCTCAAGGACATCTTCGGCTACGACAGTTTCCGTGGCCGCCAGGGTGCCATTATTGAGCGCGTGGCCAGCGGTGGCGATGCCTTGGTGCTCATGCCCACCGGCGGCGGCAAGTCCTTGTGCTTCCAGGTGCCGGCGCTGCTGCGCAACGGCCTGGCGGTGGTGGTTTCGCCGCTGATCGCGCTGATGGACGACCAGGTCGCGACCCTCGAGGAACTGGGGGTTGCCGCCGCTTCACTGAATTCCACCCTCAGTGCCGAGCAACAGCGGGACCTGGCGACGCGGATCAAGCGCGGCGAAGTGAAAATGTTGTACCTGGCCCCGGAACGCCTGGTGCAGCCGCGCATGCTGGCGTTCCTGCAGAGCCTGGAAATCGCCCTGTTCGCCATCGACGAAGCCCACTGCGTGTCTCAATGGGGTCACGATTTCCGACGTGAATACCTGCAACTGGGGCAATTGGCGGAACTGTTCCCTGACGTGCCGCGCATCGCCCTGACCGCCACCGCCGACAAACGTACCCGCGAGGAAATCGTCGAGCGTCTGCACTTGCAGGAGGCCGAGCGGTTCCTGTCCAGCTTCGACCGTCCCAACATTTTCTACCGCATCGTGCCCAAGGAGCAGCCACGCAAGCAACTGCTGGCGTTCCTCGCCGAGCGCCGCAGCGATGCCGGCATTGTCTATTGCCTGTCGCGCAAAAAGGTCGATGAAGTGGCGGCGTTCCTGTGTGAACAGGGGTTCCCGGCGTTGCCGTATCACGCCGGCCTGCCCAACGACCTGCGGGCCTACCACCAGAAGCGCTTCCTCAACGAGGAAGGCCTGATCATGGTGGCCACCGTGGCGTTCGGCATGGGCATCGACAAGCCCAACGTGCGGTTTGTCGCACACCTGGACTTGCCCAAGTCCCTCGAGGCGTACTACCAGGAAACCGGGCGTGCCGGCCGTGATGGCTTGCCGGCCGATGCCTGGATGGCCTACGGCCTGCAAGACGTGGTGATGCTCAAGCAGATGCTGCAAAACTCCGAAGGCGATGAGCGCCACAAGCGTCTGGAGCAGCACAAGCTCGACGCCATGCTCTCGTTGTGCGAAGAGACCCGCTGCCGGCGCCAGACCCTGCTGGCCTATTTCGACGAAGACATGCCCCAGCCTTGCGGGCACTGTGACAACTGCGTCGATGGCGTGGAAACCTGGGACGCCACCGAACCGGCCCGCCAGGCCTTGTCGGCGATTTTCCGCACCGGCCAGCGCTATGGCGTCGGGCACCTGGTGGACGTGTTGCTGGGCAAGGACAACGAGAAGATCCGCAACTTCGGTCACCAGCACCTCTCAGTGTTCGGCGTGGGCAAGGCGCGCACCGAGAGTGAGTGGCGCTCATTGTTCCGGCAACTGGTGGCCCGCGGCCTGGCAGACATTGACCTGGAAGGCTACGGTGGCCTGCGCTTGTCCGAAACCTGCCGGCCCTTGCTCAAGGGCGAGGTTACCCTCGAACTGCGCCGCGACCTCAAGCCGGCCACGGCGATCAAGAGCAGCAAGAGCCAGGCCAGCCAATTGGTCCGTGGCGAAGAGCGCGATCAATGGGAAGCCTTGCGCACCTTGCGTCGCAAGCTGGCCGAGGAACACGGCGTGCCGCCGTACGTCATCTTCCCCGATTCGACGCTGCTGGAAATGCTCCGCAGCCAGCCCACCTCCCTGGCGGAAATGGCCCGGGTCAGCGGCGTGGGGGCGCGCAAGCTGGAGCGGTATGGCGAAGCCTTCCTCCAGGTCCTGGGGGGCGAGGTCGAAGCGCCGAAAGCGGTGGCCGATGTGCGCCACGAGCTCATCACGCTGGCCCGGGCCGGCATGACCCCGCTGCAGATCGCCGGGCAATTGCAGTGCTCGGAGAAAAACGTCTACACGATGCTGGCCGAGGCCATCGGCAAACAGCAGTTGTCCCTGGAACAGGCACTGGATTTGCCCGAGGAACTGATGGGCGAGGTACAGGACGCGTTCCTGGACGGCGAGGGCGAGTTACCGCCGGTGTCCGAAGTCGCCGCGCTGTTTGTCGGACGGGTGCCCGAAGGTGTGCTGTATTGCGTCAGGGCTGCGTTACAGTCGGAATTTGAAGTCTGATCAGTGAGTTGCGCTCCTTTAACGATTCAGTACAAGGCGAACCTTGCTTGAATCCAAAGCTCATGCTTAGCTGACTAATAATTAGTTTTTCTCTATTTCAGATCTGATGAGTTTTTTATGCCGTTAACCGATCAACACCGTTTTGGCATGCAGTTGGCGCAAATGTCTCGAGGCTGGCGCGCCGAACTGGACCGCCGCCTGGCCGGGCTGGGCCTGTCCCAGGCGCGCTGGCTGGTGCTGCTGCACCTGGCCCGTTTCGAACAGGCGCCGACCCAGCGTGAACTGGCCCAGAGTGTCGCCGTCGAAGGCCCGACCCTGGCCCGGTTGCTCGACAGCCTGGAGACCCAGGGGCTGGTGCAGCGCCAGGCTGTGGCCGAAGACCGTCGGGCCAAGAAAATCGTGCTCTGCGCACCGGCCCTACCGTTGATTGAACAGATCGAAACCATTGCCACGCAATTGCGCCGGGAGCTCTTCGAAGGTGTCGACGAGGCGGACATGCGCGTGTGCATGCGGGTTCACGGCACGATCCTGGCTAACCTGGAAAAATCCTGAGGCAGATCCCTGGCGTCAGGCTTTTGAGATTCGCCGGTTAGCGAACTATAACCAGTACTAGGCGTTCCTATTGGGAGCGTTTACGCCGCGGTTGGTTCTGGTAATCGAAAGGGATGCCCATGCTTGAAAGTTTGCAGTCCACGTTGCGCAGTTGGGTCAACGTGTCGATCGTCGTGGGTGCCTTGGGGTTTCCGGCCTTGGCGTCCGCGCTGGGCCTTGGCGAGATCACGCTCCATTCCGCCCTGAACCAGCCGTTGCGCGCCGATATCGCCCTGGTCGATGTGGCCGGAATCAGTGAAGGGGATCTGTCGGCCAGCCTGGCGAGCCCGGACGACTTCAGTCGTGCGGGGGTGGAGCGGGTATTCTTTCTCAGCAACCTGCGCTTTACGCCGGTATGGCGGGGTGAGCGCAGCTTCATTCGGGTGACGTCCAGCAAGCCGGTGGAAGAGCCCTTTCTCAATTTCCTGGTGCAGCTCAATCAGCCCAATGGGCGCCTGCTGCGCGAATACACTGTGCTGATCGACCCACCGGGCTCACCGGGTATCGTGCCGGCCCGTGACGAACCGTCCACGGCCCCGCAGCCTGCGACGCCGAGCCAGGCCACTCCGGCCATCAAGCCGCCCCCGGCGGTACAGGGCAAGCGTTACACGGTCGTGCAGGGAGACAACCCCTGGGTGATTGCCCAGCGCCTGCATGACGCCGGCAGCAACGCGTCGGTCAATGAGTTGATGCAAGGGATCCAGGCCCTGAATCCCGGCAGCGACCGGCTCTCCATCGGCCAGCGCCTGTTATTGCCCGACTCGGCCGTGCTGCCGACAGCGGCTGCATCCACCGCTGGCCAGGCCGCCGCGACCGATGAGCAGTTGGCCGCCAGCGTGCTGCAGAGCCAGGAGCAGCAGAAGACCATCGAGGCTCTGCAGGCGCGGCTCCAGGCCCAGGACGAAGAAATCGCCGGCCAGCGCAAGCAGATCAGCGAATTGCAGACCCGGCTGGCCGAGACTCCAGCCCCCGTTGCGTCGGCGCAACCGCAACCGGCGCAGCCTGCATCGGAGCCGGCACCGGACGTCTCCCCCGTGACCGAACCGGTTGCAGAGCCAGAGAGCATCAATTGGACATGGGTGGCGGGATTGGTGGCCCTGTTGGGGTTGCTCGCATTGTTACTGTTCATTCGGCGTCGCCAGCAGCAGGACGAGTTGGAGCCGATGACCGAGCGCCCCGAGCCGATGCTGGAGGCGGGTGACGAAACCTTCGCATCAATCCCCGAGACGGAGCCGTCCGAGGCCGCGAACTCGTTCAACAACGGTGATGCGCCCCAGGGGGATGTGCTGGAGGGCGTCGGGATCTACCTGACCTACGGCCGTTTCACCGAGGCCGCCGGGCTGTTGCGCGCGGCATTGCTGGCCGAACCGGAGCGCACCGACCTGGGCCTCAAGTTGTTGGAGGTATTGGGCAAGCAGGGCGATGTCATCGGTTTCCAGGCCCAGGAACATCATCTGCTGGCACAAGGCGTCGATGCCGGAACGCTGGAGGATATCCGCGGGCGCTATCCCAAGGTTGCCTTGATCACCGCACCGATAGTGGAACAGGCGCAACCCCAGGTACCGGTTCTTGCGCCTGAACGTGAACAGGCACCCAGTGACGAGTTCGAATTGGACCTGGACGCACTGTCCATGGACACCAGCTGGGACCTGGCGGATGACCAGGGCACCCTCGCTGAAGAAAAACCAGCGACGCCACTGGCCGACAACCGTGTCGAGGGCTTGTCGCTTTCAGGTTTCGACGAACCGGAGTTGCAATGGGAAGCCCCCCTGGAAACCGAGTCGCTGGACGATGATTTCCTCGATGGCTTTGCCGATGAAGAGCAGGCGCTGGAATTTGAGCCGCTGGCCCTTGAACCTGTTTCCCTGGACACCCTGTCCCTCGAACCCCAGGTTCCGGAACATTCGGTCAAGCTGGAACAGGCACAGAACTGCATCGACGATGGCGACCTGAAGACCGCCGTCACTCTGCTTGAAGAGCTGCTCGAAGAGGGGGACGAACCCCTCAAGCACACCGCCCGGGTGCTGCTGGCGGGGATTCGCTAAGCGCCATCGAGGTTGTAGCGGCTGGCCTTATCGCGAGCAAGCTCGCTCCCACAGGAATCTGCGCCTCCTTGCGGGAGCGAGCTTGCTCGCGATGACGGCCTGTCAGGTTATCAATCCAGCCCGGGCAAACACCCAGCCCCTCAAAACGTCTGCCCCAGGTTCAGGTACACCGCCTGTTCATCGTCGTCGTTGAAGCCATAGCTGAAGTTCAATGGCCCCAACGGTGTATCGAAACCGAGGAAAATGCTGGCGGCGTTGATGTAGCCACTGTCGAATTCATTATCGTTGTTCCAGGCCCGGCCGCGTTCCAACGAGCCGCCGATGTACAACGGGAAATCCAATGGCAGGTAGGCCCGCGGTGTGAGGCGGCGGTAATACACGGCACGCATCAGGCTCATGTTCTGTCCGGACACCCCATCTTCGCGAAAGCCGGACAATTGCCGCGCGCCACCGAGCACAAAGCTGGAGGTCACGACCTCCGCGGTGTCCAGGGTGCGGCCGTAGCGCCCGCCCAGGATGAAGGTGTCCGGGCCGCTGCTAAGCGCCTTGTCCAGTTTGAATTCCCACTGGCGGTAGCGCTGGTCGGAGCCCAGCCCCGGTTCGTATTGGCGCCAGCTCAGGCCGATGTCTTCCCCTTCATGGGGGAAATACACGCTGTCGAGGGAATCGAATGAATACTTGAGTTCGTAGAAACCTTCGTTGAAATTCTCGCTGGGCTGGTCGTGGTCGCCGATGCGCACATCCGCCTTGCCCCAGGCCTGGCCGACACCGAAGCGGATTTCGCCGCTGTTGCCGATCTGGCGGCCCACGTTGAGCCCGAAGCCGTAACGTTCGACGCGATACTGGGCCACCGGATCGTTGTCCAGGATGGACTCCACATTGCGCGATTCGAATTGCCCATAGGGGGCAATGAAGTAGCGCGAGCCGACGTCCAATGGCTGGTAGAACTCGCTGTACAACTCCTGCTTGTCGCCGATCTGCGCCCGGGTCAGCCACTCGGCGCCCAGGCGATTGATGCCGTTGACCCGATAGCTGGCCCCCAGGTTGAAAGCGCTGTCGCCGCGCATATCGTCCGACAGGCTCAGCCCCAGCCGCAGGTAGTCGGTGCCGGTGCGTCGGCCCCGGGCGCTGATCACCAAGGTGTGGTCCGGGCCCTTGTGGACCACACGGTATTGCACCTGTTCGAAGTAGTCCAGGCCGTACAGCGTGCCCATGTCGGTCTGCAGGCGGCCCAGGTCCAGCGGCTCGCCGATCTGCTGGCGAATGTAGTAGCGAATCACGTCATCGCCGACTTTCGAGTCGTTCTCTACGCGAATGGCGGTGATGACCGGTGTGCGTTCGCTGGGGGCGCGGGCGGCCATGAGTTCGGCGTCGGGCGCCTCGGAAGGACGTAGAGGGGCCAGGCGTGCCTCGAGTATCCGGGTGGCGCGATAGCCGGCGTCGATCATGTCCTGGGCCCGGCCGAAGTCGGTGGAGCCGAAGCTCGCCAGGGCCGGCTGGATCAATACGTCGCTTTTTTTCAGGGTGGCCAGTTGTTCTTCAGAGTTGCGCCGGGTCATCAGGGTGGTCGACTGGTTCAACACATCCACCACCGTGACCAGTTGCTTGCGAGTGCGCAGTGGCGTGCCGATGTCGACCACGATGGCCACGTCCACGCCCATGTCCCGGGCCACATCCAGCGGGATATTGTCGGCCATGCCGCCGTCCACCAGCAGCCGGCCGTCCAGCTCCACCGGGGCGAACACCGCTGGGATCGACATGCTGGCGCGAATGACCTTGGGCAGGTGGCCTTTGCGGAACACGACTTTTTCGCCTGTGGCGATGTCGGTGGCGACGGCGCGAAACGGGATCGGCAGTTTGTCGAAGTCCCGCGTGTCGCTGGCGTGGGCCAGCAGGCTTTCGAGCAGCAGGGCCAGGTTCTGGCCCTGGATGACCCCCAAGGGCAGGCCGAGGCTGCCATCGTCGCGAAAGCTCAGTTTCTGTTTCACCAGGAAGTCGCGGTCATCCTGCTTGCGCCGGAACGGCACGTTCTTGCGTGGCGGCGCATCGGACAAGGCCTGTTGCCAGTCGATGCCCAGGGCGAGTTTTTCCAGCTCGTCGATCTTGTAGCCCGAGGCATACAGCCCGCCGATCACTGCGCCCATGCTGGTGCCGGCAATGGCATCGATCTTGATGCCTTGCTCCTCCAGGGCCTTGAGCACGCCGATGTGGGCCAGGCCCCGCGCCGCGCCGCCGGACAGCACCAGGCCGATTTTCGGGCGTGGCGTTTCGACGGCGGGCTGGTTGGCATGGCCGGACAGGGGCAACAGCAGCAGAAGCAGGAGGGGGAGCAGGCGGCGCATCGTCTATCTCGGGGCGGGCGATCAAAGGCAGGTATTATAACGACGCCTTCGAACCCAGGAGTTCACCCGCAATGACCGAACACAAGCCCGAAGTTGTCATCACCTATTGCACCCAGTGCCAATGGCTGCTGCGCGCCGCCTGGCTGGCCCAGGAACTGCTCAGTACCTTCGGCGACGACCTGGGCAAAGTGTCCCTGGTGCCGGGCACCGGCGGTGTGTTCCACATCAGTTGCGACGGTGCGCAAATCTGGGAGCGTAAGGCCGATGGTGGTTTTCCCGAGGCCAAGGTCCTCAAGCAGCGGGTCCGCGACCGGATCGATCCGGAGCGGGACCTGGGTCACAACGACCGGGTTCAGTGAGACGCGGCTTGGGCGCCCACCTCCGGTTTCTTCGAACCGCCCAGCTGGCTCGAGATCACGATGGCCGCGATGATCACCACGCCGCCTAGCAGCATGCGCAGCGTCGGGCGTTCGTCGAACAGCCACCAGGCCATGGCGATGCCGTAGACCGGTTCCATGGCGAAGACCACCGCCGCCGTGCGGGCCTTGATCACCGCCAGGCTGGCGACGAACAGGCTGTGGGCCAGGCCGGTGCAGAACACGCCGAGCAAGCCGATCCACAACCAGTCGAGGGGGCGAACGTCGCTCAGTTGTGGCGCGGCCATCGGCAACAGGCACAACCCGACCACCACGTTCTGGCACAGCGCTGCCTGCACGGGCGGTACATGCGCGGAGCCGGCACGGTTGGTCAATGACAGCAGTGAAAACAACAGCCCCGAAGCCACGGCCCAGAGCAGGCCGGTGGTGGCACCGCTGGCCAGGTCGAAGTTCGGCGTGACCAACACCAGGCCGACGCTCACCAGCACCACCAGCCAGATTTCATTGGCGCGAATCCGCTCACGGAAGATCAGCCCCTCGAGCAATACCGTGAAGGCCGGGAAACTGGCGAACCCCAACGTGGCGATCGCCACGCCGGCCACCTTCACGGCGATGAAGAAACTCACCCAGTGCCCGGCCAGCAACAGGCCGCCCAGCAGCAATCGCCGGCCATCCTGTGCCCGCAGTTTCTGCCAGCGGCTGCTGCTGGCGAACCGGGCGAACATCGCCAGGGCCAGCACGGCGAAGACAGCGCGACCGAACACGATGACCGCTGGCGAAGCCGCGGCGAGTTTGCCGAAGACACCGGTCAGGCCAAACATGAGTGCACCAATGTGCAGGGCGCCGAGGGCGGTACGGGGCGTCATTTCAATCCTTTCGACAGACAGTGGGGCAACTGGCGAGTGTCTTCTGTGGGAGCGAGCTTGCTCGCGAAAGCGGTGATTCAGGCAATGCAGATATTGACTGACAGATAGCAATCGTCGGATTGCCGCCCGGAGCAAGCTCCCACAGGACCGCCGCGTCACGGATGTCAGTATTTAAGCGTGGGTGAGGCGGCTATGTCTGTCGCGATCCTAGCGATTTTTAGCGCGCCTCTAGCGCTGACGCCGCAGCTTGCCCGGCGAGGCGCCGAATTCCCGCAGCACCGCTGCGGCGAAAGCACTCTGGGAGCTGTAGCCGACCCGGTGGGCGATCTCGCCGATGGGCAGGTCCGACTCGCGCAACAACGCCACGGCCTGGTGCAAGCGGCGGCTGCGGATGTACTCCATCGGGGTTTGTCCGCACTCGGCGATGAAGCGCGCATGCAGGCGGGCGCTGGAAAGGCCGGCGACCCGCGCCAGGTCCGCCACTTGCAGCGGGTAGGCGGCGTTCTGGTCGATGTGGGCGTTGAGTGCGGCGTAGGGCAGGCGCCGGCCACCGAGGGGGCGCTGGCGAACGTCATTGAGACTCGCCAGTAGTAGCACCGCGCCTTGCTGGGCGATCACCGGGTCGTCCACCCGGCTGCCTGCCAGCCAACTGACCAACTGGCTTTGTCCCGGGTCCAGGGGCAGGCGAGCGGTGGCATCGAGCAAGCGGCGGCTGGCGTCGGCGTGATCCCCCAGGCATTGCCCGACCCAATCGTCACTGGGCACATCCAGCACCAGGCAGCGACTGCCCTGGGGACTGCCGCAGGCATGATGGGCACCGGCGGGTACTACCACGAAACTCTGTTGCACCACCTGGCTGCCACGCCCTTCGACCTCGAAATCCAGCGCGCCGGACAACCCGAACACCAGTTGCGCGTGGTCGTGGCTGTGGACAATCAAATCGTGGCTGTAATGGCGTAGCGTGAGGATCGGTCTCATCGCGGTCTCCCGTCTCAGGCCGCCAGCATACACCGAGGGCGCACCGCCCCGCGCTGTCATGTAATGGACTTGTGTTTGTCATGGGCCATTAACCGCTGGCGTGCACAGTGGCGAAAACGATCAGAGGGTTGCCCAATGACCAGCGCCGAGCTCGCCAAACCCAGCCGCAAGCAGCGTGTTCGCACCCTGTGGATTTCCGATGTGCACTTGGGCACCCGGGATTGCCAGGCCGAGCACTTGTCGCAGTTTCTCAAGGGCTACCACGCCGACAAGATCTACCTGGTGGGTGACATCATCGATGGTTGGAAACTGCGCGGCGGCATGTATTGGCCCCAGGCCCACACCAACGTCATTCGTCGCTTGCTGACCATGAGCAAGCGCGGCACCGAAGTGATCTACGTCACCGGCAACCATGACGAATTCCTGCGGCGCTATTCGAAGCTGATCCTGGGCAATATCCAGTTGGTGGACGAAGCGGTGCACGTCACCGCCGATGGTCGGCACTTGTTGGTGATCCATGGCGACCAGTTCGATGTCATCACCCGTTACCACCGTTGGCTGGCGTTCCTTGGGGATTCGGCCTACGAGTTCACCCTCACGCTGAACCGCTGGCTCAACCATTGGCGAGCGCGTTATGGCTACGGCTACTGGTCGTTGTCGGCGTACCTCAAGCACAAGGTCAAGACCGCCGTCAGCTTCATCAGCGATTTCGAAGAAGCCATCGCCCACGAGTGTGTGAAGCGCGAACTGCATGGCGTGGTCTGTGGACATATCCACCACGCCGAGATGCGCATGGTGGGCGAGGTGGAATACCTCAATTGTGGCGATTGGGTCGAATCCTGCACGGCGCTGATCGAGCATTGGGACGGGTCGATCGAGCTGTATCGGCTGGCGGAAGCCCAGGCGCGGGAGGCGCTGCTCAAGGCTGAGTTGAAAGTGGCCGAGCCGGTTTAGACCGGTCTGATGCTTTCGCAAGCAAACATATAACCCCCTGTGGCGAGGGAGCTTGCTCCCGCTGGGCTGCGCAGCAGCCCCCAAAAACAGGGCGGCTTCGCCACCCAGCGGGAGCAAGCTCCCTCGCCACGGGTTTTGCTGTGTCTGTCAGGCCGGTATGTCAGCCATCGCCGCCTTGTAGATCGATTGCTTCGGCGTGGCAAAGACCCTTTCCAGCATCGGCTCGAAGAAACTCAACGGCAGGGTGTCGTATTCGGCATCGAATGCCGCCGCGTCGTACTTCGCACAGAACTCAATGGTCGCCTGGTATTGCGGATGGCCACTGAATTGCTCGCGCAGGTGCCGGTCCATGCCCAGGTGATGGAAGAAGTAATAGCCCTGGAAAATCCCGTGCTTCTCCACCATCCACAGGTTTTCGGCGCTGACGAAGGGCTTGAGGATCGCCGCGGCGATGTCCGGGTGGTTATATGAACCCAAGGTGTCGCCGATGTCGTGGAGCAGGGCACAGACCACGTATTCCTCGTCCCGCCCGTCCCGGTAGGCACGGGTGGCGGTTTGCAGGGAATGAGTCAGGCGATCCACCGGGAACCCGCCGAAATCGCCGTCCAGCAGCTTCAAGTGGGCCAGGATCCGGCCCGGCAATTGCCGCGCGTAGGCGCTGAAGTCGGCCGCGATGATCGCCCAGTCTTGTCGGGTGCCTTCTTTCATGTGGGTAAAGCGTGCGTGGTTGCTCATCGGCAGTCCTTGTTAGAACGCGACCTTGCCCAGCAGCATGTCGCGGTACATGACGAAATCGCCGAGCAGGCTGTAGAGCGGATGCTGGAAGGTGGCGGGACGGTTCTTTTCGAAGAAGAAGTGCCCGACCCAGGCGAAGCCGTAGCCGGCCACGGGAAGGGCGAGCCACAGCCACCCGTTACCCACGACCAGAGCGAGGGCGAACACCAGGATAACCAGGGAGGTGCCGATGAAATGCAGTCGCCGGCAGGTGCTGTTGCTGTGTTCGCTGAGGTAATACGGGTAGAACTCGGCGAAGCTATTGAATCGTTTAGCGTTTCCCACGACGGCTGGCTCTGTGGTTATTGTTCCGGTACTTGAAGTCTAGAACCATCAATCGCTACGGCCAGTGACAATCAGCGCCACTTTAGTATCCTTCGCAAATCCAGCCGTACCCTGCGGCTCGTCATGCAAGTAAAACGTCATGAGCGAACGAACCACTTCTTCAAGCTGGGCGATGGGGATTGTCAAGGCGTTGGAAATGGACGGCCTGAATTGTCGGATGCTGTTCAAGCAACTGGGGCTGGACTTCGATGCGCTGGACGATCCGGATGCGCGTTTCCCCCAGGACTCGATGACCCGGCTCTGGCAACGGGCGGTGGAGTTGTCGGGTAACCCGGCCATTGGCTTGAACATGGGCAAGGTGGTGCGCCCGGCCTCGTTCCATGTGGTTGGCTACGCCTTGATGTCCAGTCGCACCCTGGTGGAGGGTTTCCAGCGGTTGGTGCGTTACCAGCGGATCATTGCCGAAAGCGCCGATTTGAGTTTTCGCCAGTTGGAAGAGGGCTACGGGCTGATCCTGACGGTGCATGGCGACCATCTGCCCCCGACCCGTCAAAGTGCTGAAGCGTCCCTGGCGTGTGCGCTGGCCCTGTGCAGTTGGTTGACCGGGCGCACCCTGCACCCGGTGAAGGTGTTGCTCCAGGGCGCGGAACCGTTGGACCTGGCGCCTTATCACCGAGCCTTCCCCGCGCCACTGGTGTTTGGCGCGCCTTATGACGCGCTGATCTTTGAGCGGGCCGACATGGAGGCGCCGCTGCCGACGGCCAACGAAGCCATGGCACAGCTTCACGACCGGTTTGCCGGGGAGTACCTCGCGCGTTTTTCGGAAAGCCGCGTGACCCACAAGGCGCGACAAGTATTGTGTCGGCTGTTGCCCCAGGGGGAACCCAAGCGAGACGTGGTGGCGCAGACGTTGCACCTGTCGCAGCGCACCTTGCAGCGGCGCTTGCAGGAAGAGGGCACCAGTTTCCAGAACCTGCTCGAAGACACCCGTCGTGAACTGGCCGAGCAGTACCTGGCGCAGCCAGGCATGACGCTGCTGGAAATCGCCTATCTGCTGGGGTTCGCCGACCCGAGCAATTTTTTCCGGGCCTTTCGCCGCTGGTTCGACACCACGCCCGGCGAATACCGGGCGCGACTGGCAAGCCAGCCTGAACCGGTCAGTGGCGCCAGAACGCCGGGATACACAGCACGAACACCGTGATGATCTCCAGCCGGCCCAGCAGCATGCCCCCGGACAGAATCCACTTGGCCGCGTCCGGCAGCGGTGCGAAGTTGCCGGCTGGCCCGATGGTTTCCCCCAGTCCCGGGCCGACACCGGACACGGTACTGGCCGCGCCGGTCAGGGCCGTCATCCACTCCACGCCCAGCAGCGACAGCAGCAGGGCGATCACGCAAATGGTGATGGCGAAGAAGAACGAGAACGTGAGGATCGAGCGGACGATTTCTTCGTCGAGGCGATGACCGTTGTACTTCTGCTTGATCACCGCACGGGGGTGGATCAGTTGGTTGAGGTTGGCCCGAAGCAGGATGTAGGCGACCTGGAAGCGGAAAATCTTGATCCCGCCAGCCGTCGAGCCTGAACAGCCGCCGACGAACCCCAGGTAGAAGAACAGCATCAACGAGAAATTGCCCCACAGGCTGTAGTCGCCCAGGGCGAAGCCGGTGGTAGTGACGATGGACGTCGCGTTCAGCGCCACGTGCCGCAGCGCGTCCAGCCAATGCAGGTCGGTGGTCGCCCAATACCAGGTGCCGAGTACCAGCCAGGTCACCAGCAGCACGCCGATGAGCCCTTGGACCTGCTGGTCCTTGATCAGCGCCCGGCGATTGCCGCGCAGCGTCGAGACATACAGGGCAAACGGCAGGCTGCCGAGGATCATGATGACGATGGCGACCCAGTGCACCGCCGGCTGGGTCCATTTGGCCAGGGACAGGTCCGAGGTGGAGAACCCGCCGGTGGAGATCGCCGACATCGAATGGTTGATGGCATCGAACAGGCTCATCCCGGCCCACCAGAGCGCCAGGGTGCCGAGGATGGTGATGCCCACGTAGGACGCCACGATCAGCCGCGCCACCATATGGGACCGGGGCATGACTTTTTCCGAGCGGTCCGACGACTCGGTCTGGAACAGCCGCATGCCACCGATGCGCAGCAGCGGCAGGATCGCCACCGCCATGCCGATGAAGCCGATACCGCCGAGCCAGTGCAGCAGCGAGCGCCACATCAGGATGCCCGGGGACATGGTGTCCAGGCCGCTCAGGACGGTGGCGCCGGTGGCGGTGATGCCCGACATGCTTTCGAAGAACGAATCCGTATAGCTGATGTGCTGGGTCAGCAGGAAGGGCAGGGCGGCGAAGATACACACCACCAGCCAGCTGCTGACGGTCAGCAGGTACATGTCCCGCGGACGCAGGTGGATGTGTTCCGGGCGCCCGGGAAGCACCAGTGCCAGGCCGGCGACGAAGGTAATCATGCTCGACCAGAGGAACGACGGCAGGTCGCGGGTGCGCTCGAAGACCAACAGGGTGGCCATGGGCACGACCATGAAGATCGCCAGGGTGATCAGGAAGATGCCGATGATGAAACCAATGATCCGCAGGGTCGGCAACGCCATGAAGTCCGCTCAGGCTGTAAAGGGAAGGGCGCCATTCTACCCGCGACAAGCGGCATGTAAACCGGCAGCCGGCGGCGCTTCCCGCTAGAATAGCCAAACATTTTTTCAGGAGGTGGCCGATGCAGGCTCTCGACGCTTTGCTCAATCGTGTTTCTGTCCCGCGCCTGGTGGAGCCGGCACCCACGCCGGAACAGCGCGAACTCATGTTCGCCGCGGCCATGCGGGCGCCGGATCACGGCCAGTTGCGGCCTTGGCGCTTTCTGACGGTCGAGGGACAGGCGCGGCATCGCATGGGCGAACTGCTGGCCGAAGCGGCGAAATTCAATGACCCGCTCGCCCCTGAAGCCGTCGTGGAAAAAGCCCTCAACGGCCCATTGCGCGCGCCGCTGGTCGTGGTGGTGATTGCCCGTCTGCAGGACCATTTCAAAATCCCGAAATCCGAGCAACTGTTGGCGGCCGGCTGTGCGGCCCATGGCATCTTGCTGGCCGCGTATGCCCAAGGGGTGGGTGGGGTGTGGCGTACCGGTGAACTGGCGTATTCGCCGCATGTGGCCAGGGGGCTTGGCCTTGAAGAGGGGGAAGAGGTGATCGGTTTCCTCTACCTGGGCACACCGCAGAAAGAAGCGCGCCCCGCGCCCCAGGAAGATCTCGGGCAGTTTGTCCAGGAGTGGACGGGCTCGTAACGCCTCAAGGGCGGCGGATGACTTCGGGTGTGTTTGATCCACTGTGGCGAGGGAGCAAGCTCCCTCGCCACAGGGAAAGTGCCCGGCCTTGGGTTACTTGCAAGCGTCGGCAATCGCCTCGGCCAGCAGGTCCAGGCGCGTGGCGTCGATGCCGGCCACGTTGGCCCGGCCGGTGCCGACCATGTAGACACTGTGGCGCTCGCGCAGGTGCTTGACCTGTTCCGGCGTCAGGCCAGTGTAGGAAAACATCCCGCGTTGCACGCCGATATGGGCAAAGCGCTCGCGCAAACCATGGCATTCGAGGGCTTCCAGCAAACCGCTGCGCAATTGCGCGATGCGCAGGCGCATGGCCTGGACTTCATCGGCCCACAGGCTTTTGAGTTCCGGGTCGCCGAGGATGGTCGCCACGACGGCCGCGCCATGGTCCGGCGGTGTCGACCAGAGGTTGCGGGCAATGTTTGCCAGTTGGCTGCGGACGTCCACCAGCTTCTCGCCATCCCGGGCGCAGACGATCAACGCACCGGTGCGGTCGCGGTACAGGCCGAAGTTCTTCGAACAGGAACTGGTGACCAGCACTTCCGGCAGGGCCTGGGCAAACAACCGGACCGCCCAGGCGTCCTGCTCCAAGCCATCGCCGAAGCCCTGGTAGGCAAAGTCGATCAGCGGTAGCAGGTCGCGGCTGCGCACCACCTCCAGCACCTGGCGCCATTGCTCATGGGACAGGTCGAACCCGGTGGGGTTGTGGCAGCAGGCGTGCAGTAGCACCACATCGCCTTTGGGCACCTGGTTCAAGGTCGCCAGCATCGCCTCGAAATCCAGGCGATTATCAGCGCCCACGTAGGGGTAATGACTGGCCTTGACCCCGGCCGCGGCGAAAATGGTTTCGTGGATCGGCCAGGTCGGGTTGCTCAGCCATACGCCACGGCCCGGTAGGCACTGGGCGATGAAGTCGGCGCTCAGGCGCAGGGCGCCGGTGCCGCCCGGTGTCTGGGTGGCGCCCGCGCGTTTTTCGCTGATCAGCGGCGAGTCGGCGCCCAGCACCAGCTCATTGATCAGTTGGCCGAACGCGGCGTCACCATGACCGCCTATGTAGGTCTTGGTGGTCTGGCGTTCCACCAGTCGCTGCTCGGCCCGTTTCACCGACTCAAGAATCGGTGTCAGGCCCTGGGCGTCCTTGTAGACACCCACGCCCAGGTCGAACTTGCTCGGGTTGCTGTCCGCCCCGTAGGCCTCCATCAGGCCGAGGATCGGGTCGCCGGGTACCCGGCCGATGGCATCGAAATGCATTACTTGCGGCCCTCGGCGGTCTTGGCCACGTCATCGGTGCGGGTGGCCATGATGAAGTCGTTGCGGTGCAGGCCCTTGATGGAGTGGCTCCACCAGGTCACGGTGACTTTGCCCCATTCGGTGAGCAGACCAGGGTGGTGGCCTTCGGCCTCGGAGATCTCGCCGACGGCGTTGGTGAACGCCAGGGCGTGCTTGAAGTTCTTGAACAGGAAAACTTTTTCCAGCTGCATGACACCGTCGCGCACTTCGATGTTCCAGTCGGGGATCTGCTTGATCAGCACCGGCAGTTCTTCGTCGCTGACTTGCGGGGCATCGGCGCGGCAGGCTTCGCAATGGGCTTGGTTCAGAGTGTTCATGGTGTGTTCCTGGATCGAATATTTGGAAAGCGTCGATGCACCCACGCTAAAGCAAAGCAGCGTCGTGCAACAGACTCAATTGGGATTAAAAGAGGCGGTTCACGCCGCTTTTGGTGGGAATTTCGGGGCATGCAAGCCCAGCTCCCGACCGCGCTTGACCATGCCCATGATGTCTTCGTGAGCCAGGTCGAACAGACGCTTGAGTTCGGGCAGCACGAAATACACCGGTTGCAGGATGTCGATGCGATACGGCGTGCGCATGGCTTCCAACGGATCGAAGGCCTGGTGTTCCGGCTCGTCAGACAGGCAGTACACGGTTTCCTTGGGCGAAGACAGGATGCCGCCGCCGTAGATGCGCCGGCCCTGCGGGGTCTGCACCAGGCCGAACTCGATGGTCATCCAGTACAGGCGCGCCAGGTAAACCCGTTCTTCCTTGGATGCCTGCAGGCCGAGTTTGCCGTAGGTGTGGGTAAATTCCGCGAACCAAGGGTTGGTCAGCAGCGGGCAGTGGCCGAAGATCTCGTGGAAAATGTCCGGCTCCTGCAGGTAATCCAACTCTTCCCGGGTGCGAATAAAGGTCGCCACAGGAAACTGTTTGCTGGCGAGCAATTCGAAGAAGGTCTGGAAGGGAATCAGTGCTGGCACCCGGGCGACTTGCCAGCCCGTGGTCTGGCCCAGCACCTTGTTGATTTCGTCCAGTTGCGGGATACGGTCGTGGGGCAGGCCCAGCTTGTCGATGCCATCCAGGTATTCCTGGCACGCACGACCTTCGATGACTTTCAGCTGGCGGGTGATCAGCGTGTTCCACACCGCGTGTTCTTCAGCGGTGTAGTGGATAAAACCTTGCGCATCGGGCTCGCGGGCCACGTACTGCGTCTGCTTCATGCTGCTCTCCTGCTGATTTCCCTCAGGGGGATGATGTGTTTGTTGTTATGTCCAGCGCTGCAATAGAGATAGCGCGAAGCAGGGATACGTGCAGTAGGGGTGAGCCAGCTAGCGGGGCCAAGAATGGCTCACTTCGTAAACTTATCGTTACACAATTGCCTATACTTCGGCAGTATCAGGATTTTTGAGTGGGAAACGGCCTACAGCTGTCACATAATCTTGACAACTATTTGTGTGCCTAGACAAAAAGCCCTACGCAAAACCCCGTGGCGAGGGAGCTTGCTCCCGCTGGACTGCGCAGCAGTCCCAAAAACAGGGCCGCTTCGTAGCCCAGCGGGAGCAAGCTTCCTCGCCACAGGTGTGTGTCGGGGCTTGAATGGCGCGTCTCTCTCATCCAAACCCGGGCCTTTCCATGCGCATCAAAGTCCATTGCCAGAACCGCATCGGCATCCTGCGGGACATCCTCAACTTGTTGGTGGAATACGGCATCAACGTCGCCCGAGGGGAGGTCGGTGGTGAGCATGGCAACGCGATCTACCTGCACTGCCCAAACCTGATCAACATCCAATTCCAGGCACTGCGTCCGAAATTCGAAGGCATCGCCGGGGTGTTTGGCGTCAAGCGCGTAGGACTGATGCCCAGTGAGCGTCGGCACATGGAACTCAACGCCTTGCTCGGCGCCTTGGAGTTTCCGGTGCTGTCCATCGATATGGGGGGCTCCATCGTCGCGGCCAACCGGGCGGCGGCGCAGTTGCTCGGGGTGCGTGTCGACGAGGTGCCGGGCATCCCGCTGTCCCGCTACGCCGAGGATTTCGACTTGCCGGAACTGGTGCGCGCCAACCAGTCGCGTATCAACGGCCTGCGGGTCAAGGTCAAGGGCGATGTGTTCCTGGCGGACATCGCGCCACTGCAATCGGAACACGACGACAGCGAAGCCATGGCCGGTGCGGTGCTGACGCTGCACCGGGCCGATCGGGTGGGCGAGCGGATCTATAACGTGCGCAAGCAGGAGTTACGCGGCTTCGACAGTATTTTCCAGAGTTCGAAAGTGATGGCGGCGGTGGTCCGTGAGGCCCGGCGCATGGCCCCGCTGGACGCGCCGCTATTGATAGAAGGCGAAACCGGCACTGGCAAGGAACTGCTGGCGCGCGCTTGTCACCTGGCGAGCCCGCGCGGGCAATCGCCATTGATGGCACTCAACTGCGCCGGGCTGCCCGAGTCCATGGCCGAGACCGAACTGTTCGGCTACGGGCCGGGGGCCTTCGAAGGCGCCCGGGCCGAAGGCAAGCTCGGCCTGCTGGAACTGACCGCCGGAGGAACGCTGTTCCTCGACGGGGTCGGGGAGATGAGCCCGCGCCTGCAAGTGAAATTGCTGCGCTTCCTGCAGGACGGTTGCTTCCGGCGTGTCGGCAGCGATGAAGAGGTGTACCTGGACGTCAGGGTGATCTGCGCCACCCAGGTCGACTTGTCCGAACTCTGTGCCCGGGGCGAATTCCGTCAGGATTTGTACCACCGCTTGAACGTGCTTTCCTTGCACATCCCACCCCTGCGCGAATGCCTCGATGGCCTGGAGCCGCTGGTGGAACATTTCCTCGACCAGGCCAGCCGCCAGATCGGTTGTGCACTGCCCAAGCTGGCCCCGGCGGCAATGGACCGCCTCAGTCACTACCACTGGCCGGGCAATGTCCGACAGCTGGAAAACGTGCTGTTCCAGGCCGTTTCCCTGTGCGACGGCGGGAAGGTGAAGGCCGAGCATATCCGTCTGCCGGACTACGGCGTGCGTCAGCCCCTTGGCGATTTTTCCCTTGAAGGTGGGTTGGACGAGATCGTTGGGCGTTTCGAGAAAGCCGTGCTGGAGCGCCTGTATTCCGAGCACCCGAGCAGCCGGCAATTGGGCAAGCGGTTGGGGGTTTCCCATACGACCATCGCTAATAAATTGCGTGAGTATGAGGTCGGCAAAGACGCACCGTAAGGCAACCGATTATCGGGGTCACCGGGAGTTGGCCGATTTTTTGCTGGGGTACCTCCACATCAAGAGTCAGCTGTCGGTTTCATGGCGTTGCAGCCCGCCGATATAGACCGCGATGCAACGCCGCGTCAGAGGAGCTCCCGAGCCGTGTGCCATTTTTCAGTCACCCGAGTAGTGTACCCATGGCCGATTCCATTACCGTTACCAGCCCGCTGCTACCTCCTCTGGAAGAGTTCACGCCTTACCTGCAGCGAATCTGGGACAGTAAGCGCCTGACCAATGGCGGACCCTTCCACCAACAACTGGAACAGGAGTTGGCCGAATACCTCGGGGTCGAGCATCTGTCGCTGTTTTCCAACGGCACCCTGGCTTTGGTGACCGCGCTCCAGGCCTTGCGCATTACGGGTGAAGTCATCACGACGCCTTATTCGTTCGTGGCCACCTCCCACTCGCTGCTGTGGAACAACCTCAAGCCAGTGTTCGTGGACATCGACCCAGTGACCAAGAACCTCGATCCACGGCGTATCGCCGAGGCCATCACTCCGGCGACATCGGCGATTCTTCCGGTCCATTGCTATGGCATTCCCTGTGATGTCGAGGGCATCCAGGCCGTCGCCGATACCTACGGACTCAAGGTTATCTATGACGCCGCACATGCCTTCGGGGTCCGGCATAACGGCGCAAGCGTTCTCAACAACGGCGACCTGTCGATCCTCAGCTTCCACGCCACTAAGGTCTTCAATACATTTGAAGGCGGCGCCATCATCTGCCGTGACGAAAAAATCAAGCAGCGTATCGATTACCTGAAGAATTTCGGTTTCGCCGATGAAGTCACGGTCATGGCTCCCGGTATCAACGGGAAGATGAACGAACTGCAGGCGGCGTTCGGAGTGCTGCAGTTACGCTACATCGATGAGGCCCTGAACCGTCGGCAAAAGGTGTTTGAGTATTATCGGAGCGCCCTGGAGGGCATTCCCGGTATCAGCCTGCTGGAGCAACCGCAGGGGCTGGACTGGAATTTCGCTTATTGTCCGATCCTGGTCGATGGTGAGCGGTTCGGGGTGAGTCGGGATGAGCTGTACGACCGCTATCGCGCCGAAAACATTCTCGTGCGCCGGTATTTCTACCCGCTGATATGCGAGTTTCCAATGTATCGCGGTCTTCCCAGTTCGGACCTCTCCCAATTGGGCAATGCCTACAACGTGTCCCGCCAGGTACTTTGCCTGCCGATCTATCCGGATCTCGATCCGCAGACCCAGGCGCGAATCATCGAGGTACTGCTCAGGGCCCGGGTGGCATGAGCCAGGCCAATACCTCGAAGAAGTGCGGCCCTGCAGCTGACGAGCAGTACCGGGTTGCGCTCATGCAACCTTATTTCCTGCCATACCTGGGTTATTTCCAGCTGATCGCCGCTGTCGACTGTTTTGTCATCTACGACAATGTGCAGTTCATCAAGAACGGCTGGATCGAACGCAACCGTTATCTGCTGGAGCAGGAGCCGAAGTGGTTCCGTGTACCACTGAGCAAGGGCAGTCACACTCAGCAGATCATGGAAAAACGTATTGCCGAGACGTTCGATCCTGGCGATATCCTCAACAAGCTGAGTTTCGCCTATCGCCGCGCGCCCCACGCTCCGTACCTGCTGGCGTGGCTGGAAGCGCTGCTGGTCGAACCGGCTTCGAGCATTGCCGAGCTCAACGAACGAATCCTGCGAGCCTGCTGCGCGCTGATAGGGTTGCAAACACCGATCATGCGCTCCAGCGATCTGTCGATTTGCGCGGACAGCAAAGCCCAGGATCGGGTACTCGAAGTGGTCCAGGCCTGCGCCGGCACTCACTACCTCAATCCTGTCAATGGCGGTCACCTCTACCAGGCCGAGGTATTCCAACAGGTTGGTATTACCCTTGAGTTGCTCAAGGCGACCTTGCCCGACTACCGGCAGGGAGGGCGTGAACAACCCTTCGTGCCCGGCCTGTCGATTCTCGACGTCTTGATGTACAACGACGCGCAGACCGTAGGGGCCTGGGCCAAAGGTGGAGAAATTGTCCGTGCCTGAAGCCATCGGCGGTTATTTCGAACTGGAACTGCGTAAAGGACATAATCCTTACCCGCAGGCCGTTGCCTTCAACTCGGCCCGCTCGGCCTTCAAGGCTCTGGTAATGGCGCGCAGCCTGCGCCGGGTTCATTTGCCTTTTTACATCTGCGATGTCATGCAGGACGTGCTGCGCGGATCCGGCATCGAGGTGTTGCGCTATGCATTGACCGAACGGCTTGAGCTGCAGGACTTCCCAGCCCTGCAAGCCGATGAGGCACTGCTGTTCGTCGATTACTTTGGACTCAAGGCCGACTACATCGGCCAAGTACTCGCTGTTCGCTACGGCGAGCAATTGATCGTGGATAATTCCCAGGCGCTGTTTTCCCGGCCGCAGCCTGGGATTGCAACCCTGTATTCACCCCGTAAGTTCGTCGGCGTTGCCGATGGTGGCTGGCTGGTCAATGCGCCCGCTGATCTGCCGCAAGCGCCGACCAGTCGCTCGCAGGGGCGTTTTGCCGCGCTGCTGGGGCGTCTTGAAGACCCTCCACAACATCACTATGCAAGCTTCCAGGCATTGGAACAGGCATTGGAGAGCGATGGCATCAAGGCCATGGCCGCCAGTACCGCGCGCCTGCTCGACAGTATCGATTACCACGAAGTTGCCAGGCGCAGGATAGACAACCTGGCGCATTTGCGCGGGCGCCTGGACCACCTCAACCGCTTTGCCGTCTGGCCCGCGCAGCCCGTTGCCGCATTGTGTTACCCGCTGCTGGTCAAGTCCGCCGAGACGGCGCTCCGGCTACACGCTCAACTGCTGGACCAACACATCTATATACCCAGCTATTGGCGTGAAGTGCTGAGCAGCCCAACGGCGCCGCCCATAGAAAAGGATTGGGCACAGTGCTTGCTGCCGCTGCCGATCGACCAGCGATACAACGTCGATGACATGAATCGTCTCGCCGACGCCATCCTTCAGAACACGGGGAAATCATGAGCATTCTAGGTCAACGCATCCTGCTCAGGGCGCTGGAGCTCGAGGACTTGCCGCTGTTGCATCAGTGGTCCAACGACGAAGCCCTCTGGAGTCTGCTGGGTGGCTGGCATTTCCCCACATCGCGGGAAGCACAACGGGACTGGCTGCTGGGTCTCAAGAACGACTCGCTCAACCAGCGCTTCGGTATAGAGGTCCCGGGCCATGGCCTGATCGGTACGGCGAACCTGGTCAGTATCGACTGGAAAAACCGCACAGCCGAACACGGCATGATGATCGGTGATCCCTCCCTGCGCGGCCAAGGCCACGGCACCGACGTGATCGCCACGGTGATGCGCTATGCCTTCGACGAACTGGGTCTGAGTCGTCTCTCGACCACCATCATCGAGTACAACGCAGCGTCGCTGGCGACCTACACGCGCAAGACCCCTTGGGTCATCGAGGGCGTACAGCGCCAGTGGTACTACCGCAAGGGCCAGCGTTGGGATCGCATCATGCTTGGCGTGAGCGCCGAGGAGTATCGCGTATGGCAAGCTGCGCGGGGGGACAGCCTGTGAATCCGATCTTGCAGGAGCTGCAAGCGAACGGCTACGTCTGCCTGCCCTCGCTGATTACCGATCCGTTGCTCGACCAGCTGCGTGAAGACCTGGCGTGTGCCATAGACCGTTGCCGTCGGGTACAACTGGAGAACGGTATCACTCAGCGAACCGAGCAGACCGCGCACCATATACTTGCGCCAGACACCCGTTTCGTCGAATTGCTCGATCGATTCGCCGAATGGGGGATCGTCGACGTCCTGCGGCATATGCTGGGCGGTGCTGCGATTCTCAATTCGTTCGGCGGCCTGAACAACCTGAACAGCACTGATGCCTACGTGCGTAACGTGCACCGGGACGTGCGTTCCTGGTCAGCCGAGTCCATGCAGATGGCCCAGGCGCTGGTATTGCTCGACGACTTCACCATCGACAACGGCGCAACCCTGTTTCTGCCAGGCTCGCACTCCGCTCCTGAAAAACCCGACCCTCAGGTATTCGAGGCTCAGGCCCGCAAGGCCTTGGGCAGCGCCGGTTCGATCTACTTGTTCGACTCACGTATCTGGCATGCCGCCGGCGTCAATCGTACCGACCAGCCACGACGCTGCCTGACATTGACCTTCACGCGAAGCTATTTCAAACCGCAGTTCGATTATTGCCGAGCTTTGGGCGAAGACTTCTGCCGCTCGCAAACACCGAGCATGCAACAACTGCTGGGGTGGTATGCCCGTACTCCCTCGACCCTCCATGAGTGGTACCAACCTGAAGAACATCGTTTCTACAGGAAAAGCCAGGAATAACGCCATGTCCGTACGTGATTACAACAAAGAGTTTCAGGATAACGCTCATCGCAGCTACTTCTACGACTTCGATGCGCGCCTGCGACGCTACATGCTGGACAGCTTCGGCCCCTGGCTGGCGGAGGGACCGACCCTGGAAATGGGCTGCTTCGAGGGGGCTTTTACGACACTGTTCGCAGAGCGCTTTGCCGACCTGACGGTCATCGAGGCGGCCAGCGACCTGATTGACGTCACCCGGAAAAAGGTCGGCTCAGGCGTCAAGTTCGTCTGCAGTACCTTTGAAGAGGCCGAGCTGGAGCCGCGCTTCGATAACATTTTCCTGATCCACACCCTGGAGCACCTCGACGACCGCCAGGCGGTGCTCAAGCGCGTGCGGAACTGGCTCGCTCCCGGCGGTCGCCTGTTCATCGCCGTACCGAACGCCAATGCCCCTTCGCGGCAGATCGCCGTCAAGATGGGCTTGATCGAACACAACAGTGCCGTGACCGAAGGCGAGCGGCTGCATGGCCATCGGATCACCTACACCCTCGACACCCTCGATCACGAAGTACGCAGCGCCGGTTGGCAAGTGAGTCACCGTGGCGGGGTGTTCTTCAAGCCATTGGCCAACTTCCAGCTGGACAAGGCCCTGGAAACCCAATTGATCGATGACCGCTTCATGGATGCCTGCCATGCGCTGGGGATGGTCTATCCAGACCTGTGTGCCAGTGTCTTCGTCATTTGTGAGCAGCCCTCCAGCCCCAAGGCAACCATATGATCACCCCATCCGTGCATGGCAAGCCGCGTCACCCTTACTACATTGGTGCCCCTAACTATCGGGAGACCTCTTCGGGGGTATGCGTGCTGCACTACCTGTGCCACGTCCTGAACCTGTCCGGCTACGAGGCCTATGTCACCCCATGCCAGGTCAACCCGAAACTGCGCACGCCGATCCTGACCGATGAAGTGCGGCGGCACCATCGGTCAATCGGCTTGGCGCCGATTGCGGTCTATCCCGAAGTGATGGACGGCAACCCGGTTGGCGCTCCAATCGTGGCGCGTTATCTCCTCAATCGCGAAGGCTTTCTCACCGGCCGTGCGATCAGCGTGCAGAAGTCAGACCTGTTCTTTTATTACACCCAGGATTTTGGCGGCGACGGCCAGAGCAGCAACTTGCTCCTGTTGCCCGTCATCGACTCGGAGTTGTTTTCGCCGCCAACCGAGCCGGTGCAGCGTAGTGGCAACTACCTGTATCTGCACCGCTTCGACAAGACCAAGGTCGACTATTCGCTGCTGCCGGACGATATCGAAGTCCTGAGCATGGCCAACCCCAAGACCCTGGCCGAGCTGGCGCAGATTTTCCGAACCGCTTCAACGCTTTACAGTTACGAGATCTCAGCGACGTGCACCGAAGCCATGCTCTGTGGCTGCCCGGTTATCTACATGCCCGGCGGTCACGTCAAGACCCAGCCTTTCGTCGAGCAGTTTGGTGATGCGGGCTCGGCGCTCTATGGCGAGGTGGGCGGGCTGGAGCGCGCCCGCGCAACCGTGATGCAGGCGCGCAGGCGCTGGCTGGACCTTGAAAAGGCCTTTTGGCCTCAGTTGGAGCGTTTCATCGATATCACTCAGCAAGCTGCCATCCAGCATGCCATTGATGTCCGCGTACCTTCCGTCAAGGACTGGCTGCGCAACCGCGTACTGACGCCGATCCAGCAGCAACTTGTCGACAAGCGTCGTCAACAACTCAGCGGACAAACCAGCCTGACGCTGTTGGTGCGCGATCCCCTGGGCGATTTCAATGCCTTGAGCGATACCCTGGAAAGTCTTGCGTTGTGGCGATCACGCTCATCGATCAGCTTGCGCATGGTGGTCCTGAGCACCTCGCCATCGCCTGTCAATCTGCCCGACAGCCTGCACTGGCTGACATGCGTCAACCCGGGGGCCTTCGAACTGAACGAGATTCTGCAGGCAGACGACAGCGACTGGATCATGCTGCTGACGGCTGGCGATGAGGTCCTGCCCGCCGGTACGTTGATGCTCGATCTGGAACTGCCGGGTGCCGATGGCTGCCGAATGATCTATTGCGATGGCATGTATCGCTCGGAGAATGGTGCTCAAGCGGTTTTTCGACCTGATATCAACCTTGACTACCTCTTGAGCCTGCCATTGGCCATGGCCAGCCATTGGCTGATCCGTCGCGGGCTGGCGCTGGAGGTTGGCGGTTACGACCCGCAAGTGCCCGCAGCACTTGAATTGGACTTGATCCTGCGACTGATCGAAAGCGGTAGCATGAACGGCATTGCCCACCTGAGCGAACCGCTTGTGGCAAGCAACACCCCCCACCTTGTCGATAACCCGGACGAGCGCCTTGCCCTGCAACGGCACCTGGACAATCGCGGCTACGCGAACGCCAGGGTCCTGCAGGAACCGACCCGCCATTACCACATCAAGTACGGTCATGATCAGCAGCCCTTGGTGTCGATCCTGATTCCTACCCGGGACCAGTTGCCACTCTTGCAGCGCTGCGTGGACAGCCTGTTGTCGAAGACCCGCTACCCCTATTTCGAGATCATTCTGATCGACAATGGCAGCGAGACCGAAGAGGCGCTCACCTGGCTGAGCGAGATGGAGTCGATTGGCGGTGACAAGATCCGTGTCATCCGCTTCTCCTCTGCGTTCAACTTCAGCGCTATGAACAATTTGGCGGTCAGCCGTGCGCGTGGCGAGTACCTGGTGTTGTTGAACAACGATACGGCAATCATTCGCGAAGATTGGTTGGACGAGTTGCTCAATCACGCCTTGCGCCCGGAAGTTGGGGTCGTCGGCGCCAAGCTGATTACTCCGGCGGGCACCGTGCAGCATGCAAGCCTGATCACTGGCCTGCGCGGCCCCGCCGGCAGCCCTTTCATCGATCAGGCTGCCAACGGCGGCGGTTACATGCAGCGCCTGTTGGTCGACCAGAACAGCAGTGCGGTCAGTGCGGCCTGCCTGATGATCCGCACAGCGATCTATCTGGAAGCCGGTGGTATGGACGACGCGCAGTTCCAAGTCACCTGCAACGATCTGGACCTGTGCCTGAAGGTGGCGAACCTTGGCTACCTGAATGTCTGGACACCCCATGCCGTGCTCTTGCATGAGGGTGAAGCGACCTGGTCAAGCGTCGGCAAGGACCCACTCAACCAGCAACGCTTCGCCATGGAACAAGAGCAGGCCTTGAGCAAATGGTTGGGCGTCTTGGCCAATGATCCCGCCTACAACAGCAACCTGTCGTTGCGCGGTTCCGGCTTCGAACTGGAAGCTATCAACGAGTTGACCTGGCGCCCGCTGTCCTGGCGACCGCTTCCGGTGGTGCTGGTACATCCTGCGAAGTCGGCAAAAGTCGCCAATCTACGAGTTGTCGAGCCGTTCACTGCTTTGCGTGACTGCGGCAAAATCGAAGGTTGCATCAGCAGTAGCCTGTTACCGGCAACGACGCTTGCGCGCTACAACCCCGATATCATTGTCTTCCAGCATCAGAACGACCCGCTGCGTCTGGAGCAGATGCAGCGCATCAATACCCTCTCAAAAGCCTTCAAGGTCCTTGAGTTGGATGCATTGACGCCAGCGATCCCTGGGTGGGCGACTTCACTGCAACAAGCGGCAAGCCTGGTCGACCGCATCATTGTGGCGACGCCTGCGATGGCTCAAGCCTGTGCCGGACTGCACCGCGATATTCGCGTCCTTCAAACGCGTCTGGATAGCAGATGGCGCAACCTCCCCAATGTGCGCCAGACGTTTGACATTCCTCGCATAGGCTGCGATATCGACCCGGCGCAGCCCTTCGTTCAGCCGTTGATCATCGAGCTGATGCAAGCGCTGGCCGGTCAGGTGGAGTGGGTACTGTGGGGTGATGTGCCAGCGTATCTGCGACCGCTCGCCAGCGAGGTTCATGATGACGTTCACGACAATCCCGATGTCATGGCAAGCCTCAATCTGGATATTGTCCTCGCGCCTCGGGGCTTCGGCCAGGCAGGCGAAGGCGCAAGTTCGCTGGATCATCTGCAGTATGGCGCTTGCGGCTACAGTGTGATCGGCAGCGATACCGCCGATTACCCGGGTGATCTCGCCATCACGCGCGTGGCTGACAGCCGGGAACAATGGCTGGAGGCAATTCGTGATCACCTGGCTGATCGGCAAGCCTCACGGCGCCAAGCCGCGCGACTGCGCGAGCAAGTGCTGGACAACTGGGTCTTCGACGATGCCTATGCGGCGCAATGGATCAAGGGGTGGATGCCTGACTGACGCAGACCTCAGAGGCGGCAGGGGAGTGCACCCAGCCGCCCCCGGGGGGCAAGGGCCGACACTTGCCACTTACCGGCATAACCGCGCCGGTTTTTCGTCTTCGATACATCTCCACAAGCCCACCAACCCCCTCAAGCCCTTTGTTTACAGGCCTGCGTGGCATCAGGGGGAAGTTGGTCTGCAAATTGCTTGAGGCTGTGCAACACAGCAGTGGACGGCAAACGTCCGGCATGCAGAGGAACGACAGTGGACAAGTACCTTTATGTGGCAATGACCGGCGCCAGCCAGAACGCACTGGCGCAGCGGGCCCATGCCAACAACCTGGCGAACATCTCCACCAATGGCTTTCAGAAAGACCTGGAGCAGGCGCGCTCGATGCCTGTATTCGGTGACAGCTTTCCGGCGCGGGCCTTTGCCCTGTCCGAGCGTCCCGCTACTGACTTCACCCCGGGTGCGCTGGTGGAAACCGGTCGTGATCTCGATGTCGCGGTGAGCGGGCCGGGCTGGATGGCTGTGCAGAACCCCGACGGCGGTGAAAGCTACGTGCGCACCGGCAGCCTCAATGTCGATGCCCTGGGCGTACTGCGGGCCGGCAACGGCATGCCGGTGATGGGCAACGGCGGTCCGATCGCCGTGCCGCCGGAACAGAAAATCGAAATCGGCCAGGACGGCACCATCAGCATTCGCGCCATGGGTGAAGGCCCGCGGGTGATGGCTGAAGTGGACCGCATCAAGCTGGTCAACCCGGACCTCAAGAACATGACCAAGGGCCTGGACGGCTCGATCCGTACCAAGGACGGCCAGCCGGCGCCCATCGATGCCAACGTGCAGTTGGTGTCGGGTTTCCAGGAGGCGAGCAACGTCAATGCCGTGGATGAAATGACTTCGGTGCTGGCCCTGGCCAAGCAGTTCGAGCTTCACGTGAAGATGATGAACACCGCCAAAGAAGGCGACGAGGCCATGGCTCGGGTCTTGCAGATCTAACCATTAATTAAAGCGTCGCGCCGAAAAACAGGCGTACGAGGAGAATCGAATGCTTCCGGCTCTATGGGTTGCCAAAACAGGTCTGTCCGCCCAGGACACCAACCTGACGACCATTTCCAACAACCTGGCGAACGTTTCGACCACGGGTTTCAAACGTGATCGCGCCGAGTTCCAGGACCTGCTGTATCAGGTAAAACGCCAGCCTGGCGCCCAGTCGACCCAAGACAGCGAATTGCCGTCGGGCCTGCAAGTGGGTACAGGTGTACGCATTGTCGGCACCCAGAAGAACTTCAACGCCGGCAGCCTGCAGACCACCGAGCAGCCGCTGGACATGGCCATCGACGGTCGTGGTTTCTTCCAGATCCTGCAGCCGGACGGCACCACGTCCTACACCCGTGACGGTACGTTCCACCTCGACTCCAACGGCCAGATCGTCAACGCCAGCGGTTTCGCCCTGGAGCCGGCGATCATCATTCCGAACGATGCCCAGACCTTTACCGTGGGCCGTGACGGCACCGTGTCCATCACCGTGGCGGGCAACCCGGCCGCCCAGGTGATCGGCAACCTGCAGACCGCCGACTTCATCAACCCGGCCGGCCTGCAAGCGGTGGGCAACAACCTGTTCCTGGAAACCGCTGCCAGTGGCGCGCCGCAAGTCGGCACCCCGGGCCTGAACGGTTTCGGCACCACGCTGCAGAACACCCTGGAAACGTCCAACGTGAGCACCGTCGAGGAGATGGTCAACATGATCACCACCCAGCGTGCCTACGAGATGAACTCCAAGGTGATCTCCACCGCCGACCAGATGCTCTCGTTCGTTACGCAGAATCTGTAATCGTCACAACGCCCGTCATTACGTAGACAGGGCGGCCCCAGGGTCGCCTGCAACACCAAGAGGTAGGGTCATGAAACGCTTCGTATCTGTTCTGGCACTGAGTGGCATCACCGCACTCGCGGGCTGTGTCGCGCCGACACCCAGGCCCAATGACCCGTATTACGCTCCGGTGTTGCCGCGTACGCCGTTGCCGGCCGCCGCCAACAATGGCTCGATCTACCAGGCCGGCTTCGAGCAGAACCTGTACAGCGACCGCAAGGCTTTCCGGGTCGGTGACATCATCACCATCACCCTGAACGAGCGGACCCAGGCCAGCAAGAACGCCAACTCGCAGATCGACAAGACCAGCGAGACCAGCGTCGGCTTGACCTCGTTGTTCGGCTCCAGCCTGACCACCAACAACCCGGTCGGTGGCGGCGACCTGAGCCTCAACGCCGGGTACAACGCTGACCGCGCCACCAAGGGCGACAGCAAGTCCGGCCAGAGCAACAGCCTGACCGGCTCGATTACCGTGACCGTCGCCGATGTGCTGCCCAACGGCATCATCGTCGTGCGCGGCGAGAAGTGGCTGACCCTCAACACCGGTGACGAACTGGTGCGCATCGCCGGCATGGTTCGCGCCGACGACATCGCCACCGACAACACCGTTTCGTCCACCCGTGTGGCCGATGCGCGCATCACCTATTCGGGCACCGGTGCCTTTGCCGATGCGAGTCAGCCAGGCTGGTTCGACCGTTTCTTCCTCAGCCCGAAGTTCCCTTTCTAGGTGGCCCAGTTGAATCTTAAGCAGCTGTTGATAGGTGCCCTGGTGATGTCCGCGGCCTTTACCGCTCAGGCCGAGCGTTTGAAGGACATCGCCAGCATTTCCGGTGTGCGCTCCAACCAGTTGATCGGCTACGGCCTGGTCGTGGGCCTGAACGGCACCGGCGACCAGACCACCCAGACCCCGTTCACCCTGCAGACCTTCAATAACATGTTGTCGCAGTTCGGCATCAAGGTGCCGGCCGGCTCTGGCAACGTGCAGTTGAAAAACGTTGCGGCGGTGTCGATCAGTGCCGATCTGCCGGCGTTCGCCAAGCCCGGCCAGCAAGTGGATATCACCGTTTCGTCCATCGGTAACTCCAAGAGCCTGCGTGGCGGTACGTTGCTGCTGACGCCGCTCAAGGGTATCGACGGTAACGTCTACGCCATCGCCCAGGGCAACCTGGTGGTGGGCGGTTTCGATGCCGAGGGTCGCGACGGTTCGAAGATCACCGTCAACGTTCCGTCGGCCGGCCGCATCCCCGGCGGTGCGTCGGTGGAACGTGCGGTACCGAGCGGTTTCAACCAGGGCAACAGCCTGACGCTGAACCTCAACCGTTCCGACTTCACCACCGCCAAGCGTATCGTCGACAAGATCAACGACATGCTCGGCCCAGGCGTGGCCCAGGCCATCGACGGTGGGTCGATCCGTGTCACCGCGCCGCTGGATCCGAGCCAGCGGGTCGACTATCTGTCGATCCTGGAGAACCTCGAGGTCGATCCGGGCCAGGCGGTGGCGAAAGTCATCATCAATTCGCGCACCGGCACCATCGTGATCGGCCAGAACGTCAAGGTTTCCCCGGCCGCCGTGACCCACGGCAGCCTGACCGTGACCATCACCGAAGACCCGATCGTCAGCCAGCCGGGCCCATTGTCCAACGGCCAGACCGCCGTGGTCCCGCGTTCGCGGGTCAATGCCGAACAGGAAGCCAAGCCGATGTTCAAGTTCGGCCCGGGTACGACCCTGGATGAAATCGTCCGGGCGGTGAACCAGGTCGGCGCGGCGCCGGGCGACTTGATGGCCATTCTCGAAGCCTTGAAACAGGCCGGCGCGTTGCAAGCCGACCTGATCGTGATTTGAGGACCGAGCCATGGATATGCGCAAGGGCGCTTTGATCAGCGGAGATTCAGGTTCCTACTCGGACCTAAACCGTCTGAACCAGCTCAAGGTCGGCGACAAGAACAGCGACGGCAACCTGCGTAAAGTGGCGCAGGAATTCGAGTCGCTGTTCCTTGGCGAAATGCTCAAGTCCATGCGTTCGGCCACCGAGGCCTTGGGCAAGGACAACCCGATGAACACGCCGGAAGCCAAGCAATACCAGGAAATGTACGACCAGCAGTTGGCCGTTTCCATGTCCCGCGAGGGCGGCGGTATCGGCCTGGCCGATGTGCTGCTGCGCCAGATGTCGAAGAACAAGCCACTGGCGCCCGGTGAGGCGGCGACGTTGTCGGCGGCCAAGCAGCAAGAGGCCCTGGACAAGGTCGCCAAGGCGCCGGTCCCGACGCCGGTGGCGGCCGGGACCTTGCCCACCGACGGTCCGTTGTCGCGTACCAGTGGCCAGCGTCCGTTGTGGGCTTCGCGGGCCGTAAGTGCGCCGCAAGGTGCCGAGGGCGTCCACCGCAACGACATGGAACTGCTCAACCAGCGTCGCCTGGCCCTGCCGCCGAAACTGGCCGACCGCCTGCTCGCCGGGCTGGTGCCTTCGGCCTCGGCCAATGTCGATGTCCCTGCGCAGAACCTGCTGCCGGATCGTGCCATCGCCGCCGTCAAGCCGGCCACCGGCGAACTGGCCAATGGCGACTGGCTGGCCGCGCTCAAGGCTTCCGAGCAGAAAGGGGACATGCAGGTCTATGGTCGTGCCGTGGCCCAGCCACCGCTGGCACCGGCGCGCAAGGCCTTCCGCGATGCCGATGAATTCGTCAACGCCATGCTGCCAATGGCCAAGGAAGCCGCCGACCGCATCGGTGTCGACCCCCGTTACCTGGTGGCCCAGGCCGCCCTGGAAACCGGTTGGGGCAAGTCGGTGATGCGCCAGCCCGATGGCAGCAGCAGTCACAACCTGTTCGGCATCAAGGCCAGCGCCAATTGGAAGGGCGATTCGGCACGGGCGATCACCAGCGAATTCCGCAATGGCGCGATGGTCAAGGAGACGGCCGAGTTCCGTTCCTACGCCTCGTATCGCGACAGTTTCCATGACTTGGTCAACCTGTTGCAAAGCAACAGTCGCTATCAAGATGTGCTGAAGTCGGCCGATAACCCCGAACAGTTTGTACGCGAGTTGCAGAAGGCTGGTTACGCCACCGACCCGCACTACGCCAGCAAGATTTCGAACATAGCCCGGCAGATGACGAGTTACCAAAACTACGCTTCTGCAGGCGCCACCACGACTTTATAAGGTCTGAACCATGAGTTTGCTCAATATAGGGATGTCGGGTCTGTCAGCAAGCCAGACTGCGTTGGTGACCACGGGTAACAACATTGCCAACGTCGATACCGCTGGGTATTCGCGTCAGCAGACCGTGCAGACCACCAAGGCGTCGAACCAGTACGGCAACGTGTTCATTGGTTCCGGCACGACCCTGGCCGATGTGCGCCGGGTGTACAACGCCTTCCTTGAAGCACAACTGAAAACCACCACGTCGCTCAACAGTGACGCGGCGGCCTACCAAGGGCAGATCACGCCGCTCGACTCCCTGCTGTCGGACAGCGGCACCGGTCTCAACGGCGCACTGACCAAGTTTTTCGCCTCGGTGCAGAACGTCAACGCCAAGCCGGGTGACGATGCATCCCGGCAGTTGCTGCTCAGCGATGCCCAGGCCTTGAGCAACCGTTTCAATTCGATTTCCAACCAGTTGACGGAGCAGAGCCAGAACATCAATGGCAACCTGTCGAACATGGTCGACCAGGTCAATAACCTGGCGGCCACCGTTGCGCAGTTGAACAAGAAAATTTCCGAAGTCTCCAACGCCGGTGGCGCCCCCAACGACCTGCTCGATGCCCGCAGCGAAACCATTCGCCAACTGTCGACCTTCACCGGCACACAGGTTGTCGAGAGTGGCAACAGCCTGGATATCTACCTGGGCTCCGGTCAACCGTTGGTGATGGGCAACATCGTCAATACCCTGGAAGCGGTGCCTGACAAGAACGATCCAGGGCGCATGGGTATCCAGCTCAACAGCGGTTCCAGCTCCATGGACCTGACGTCGGTGCTTACCGGCGGCGAGATCGGTGGCCTGATGCGTTACCGCAGTACCGTGCTCGACCCGGCCATGAACGAGCTGGGGCGCGTGGCCCTGGTGGTCGCCGACCAGATGAACAGCGTCCAGGCCTCGGGCATCGACATGAACGGGGCCTTCGGCTCCAACCTGTTCACTAGCATCAACAGCGCCACGCAGATCAGCCAGCGTAGCGTTGCGTCGTTGAACAACAGCGCCGGCTCCGGCAACTTCAACATCGCCATCAAAGACTCCGGCAAACTGACCACCAACGACTACAAGGTGACGTTCACCAGCGGCACGGACTACACCGTCCAGCGCCTGCCGGACGGCACCTCGATGGGCGCGTTCAACACCGCAACCACGCCACCGCCGGTGATCGACGGTTTTTCGATGACGTTCGCCAACGGCACCGCCGTCGCCGGCGACTCGTTCAAGCTCACGCCGACCCGCAACGCGGCGACCAACATCAAGACCGAGATGACCGACTCCAAGCGGCTGGCGATTGCCGCGCCGTTGGGCGCCGCCATCGTGCCGGGGGGCAGCGGCACACTGACCATCCCGGCCAGCGGCCAGCCGAGCATGACCACCAAGCTGGACATCTACGACGCAGCCACCACGACCATCATCCAGAACGGCATCAAGAACTCCATGCCGGTCAAGGTGGTGTTCGGCGCGACGTCCGCCGATGGCACCAGCCAGGCTTATCAATTGCTCGATGCCAAAGGTGTCCAGATCAGCAATGGCACGATCAAGCCCGGCGAAAGCAACACCTTGAGCCTGAGTGTTCCGCTCAAGGACGCCAGTGGCAACCCGATCATGGATTCGTCCGTGCCGCCGGTACAACGCACCGTCACGTTCGACATGTCCATTGCCGGTGCTCCATCCAACGGCGCCTCGATCAATGTCAGCCTCAGCCAGGCCGGTAGCCTGGACAACCGTAACGGTACTGTCCTGGCCGGTTTGCAGACGGCCAAGACCGTAGACACCGGTTCGGCCAGCAAGGGTATTTCCCTGAACGATGCCTACGGCAAGCTGGTGGAAGGCGTCGGCGCCAAGGCCGCCCAGGGCAAGCTCGACAGCGCCGCCACTGGGGCGATCCTGGACAATGCCAAGACCGCCCGCGATTCGCTGTCGGGTGTGGACCTGGATGAAGAAACCGGCAACCTGGTCAAGTTCCAGCAGTACTACACCGCGTCTTCGCAGATCATCAAGGCGGCGCAGCAAATCTTCAGCACATTGATCAACAGCCTTTAAGGAGCCGTAGCCCATGCGCATTTCTACCTCTCAGTTCTACGAAAGCACGGCTGCGAACTACCAGAAAAACTTCGCCAAGGTGGTCAAGACCAGCGAGGAAGCCAGCAGCCTGGTGCGCGTGAACACCGCCGCGGACGATCCGGTGGGCGCCTCGCGCTTGCTGCAACTGGGCAACCAGGCTTCGATGCTTTCCCAATACGAAACCAACGTCACCACCATCAAGGCGACCCTGGGCACGACCGAAGCGGTCATGACCAGCATCGGCAACGTGCTGCAGCGCGCCAAGGAATTGGCCGTCAGTGCCGGTAACGCCGCCTACACCGACGCGGACCGTAAAGCGGTTGCCTCGGAATTGGGGTCGATCGAAGATCAGTTGCTGAGCCTGATGAACACCAAGGATGAAAACGGCAAATACATCTTCTCCGGTTCCAAGGGCGATGTCGTACCGTTCACCCGCAACGGCGATGGCACCTACAGCTACAACGGCGACCAGGTGACCCTGGATCTGCCGATTGGCGACACCATGTCGATGGCCACCAACAGCACCGGCTGGGAAGTGTTCCAACAGGCTGTCAACACCAGTCGCACCCAAGTCACCATGACTGCGCCGGCGGTGGATGATGGTCGCGTGGTACTGACCAACGGCCAAGTGTCGTCCAGCGTGACCTACAACAGCCAGTTCCGCAGTGGCGAGCCGTACGCAGTGGAGTTCGTCAGCGGCACCCAATTGAAAATCACCGACTCGGGTGGCAACGATGTGACCGCCGAAGCCAGCAAGGGCGGGGTCATCGAGCCTAGTAACCAGATCGGGCAGACGGTGAGCTTTCGCGGTGTCGACTTGACCTTGAACGTCAACCTTCAAGCAGGCGATGTTGCAGGCACGGTCTTGCCCGGCCATACCTTCACCCTGGCTGCCAAACCCGATTCGTTCACCCCGGCCCGCAGCCCGGGCAACAGCACCGCGACCCAGATCACCGGTAGCGCAATCACTGATCCGACGGCCTACCACGCCAGCTTTCCGACGGGGGCGGCGGTGCTGAAGTTCACCAGCGCCACGGATTTCGACCTGTACGCCGCGCCACTGACCGCTGACAGCAAACCGGTGTCCAGCGGTACCCTGGCGGGCAACGTCGCCACCGCTTCCGGCGTGAGTTTCACCCTCAATGGTGCCCCGGCCGCCAACGATCAGTTCAGCATCGCGGTCAATACCCACGAGACGCAGAACATCCTGGACACCGTGAACCAGTTGCGGACTGCTTTGAGCACGCCGGCCGATGGCGACAACATCGCCATCCAGAAACTGAACGCGTCACTGGCTTCGGCGATCGGTAACCTGGCCAGCGGCACTGACCAGTTGACCAGTGCATTGAGTTCGGTCGGTGGTCGTGGCCAGTCGCTCGATACCCAGAGCGATACCAATCAGAGCTTTGTCCTCGCCAACTCGCAGACCCAGTCGGCGATTCGTGATTCCGACCCGGCCGAAGTGATGACGCGCTTGACCTTGCAGCAGACGATGCTGCAGGCGTCGCAGTTGGCGTTCAGCAAAATCACGCAATTGGGATTGTTCAACAAAATCTGATCCAGGGCAGGGACCGTGACGCTATAAGCGGTCCCTGACCCGTTCCTCTATACGATTCAGGACGTCCTGCTCTCGCCTGAGTTGACGCCCAACGGTTGAGAGCCATGCGTGTGAAATCAGCTCCTCTTGTCAGCATTGCCATCCCCGCGTACCACCCACGCTTTTTCCGCCTCGCCTTGCAAAGCGCGCTCGAGCAGACCTACGAGAACCTGGAGATTGTCATCTGCGACGACTGCCGCACCGATGCAATCGAGCAGATTGTCCAGGAAGTGGGCATGGGCTCCACAGTTACGGTGCGTTACCTGCGCAACCCGACCCGGCTGGGGTTCCAGCAGAATCTGTTGCGCTGTCTTGAAGAGTCCCGGGGCGAGTTCATCAAGTTCCTGTGCGATGACGACCAGTTGCTGGCGTTCTGCGTCAGCCAACAGGCGGCCATCTTGCAGGAGCATCCTCAAGTATCGCTGGTGATCAACAAGCATCATTTAATCGATGCCGACAACTATGCCTTGCCGGTCCGCGTTGAAAATACGGGCATCACGCAGTTCGATGCGTTGTTCAACGGCAACGACATGCTGGCGTATTTTGAAAAGACCACCCGTAATATTCTCGGTGGTTTGAGTGGCGCATTGATGCGTCGCACAGATGTCGACGCCCTGCTGCCAGCGTTGGCGCGGCCCGGCGAAGGCTTCGAGGCTGTCCTCGATTTTGCCTTGTTCATCTGCCTGTTGCGCCGGGGCAATCTGGTCCAGCTTTATGCCGAGGGAAGCGGCCAGCGGTTGCACCCCGAGCGCCTCGAGCGTCAGCACAAGATGGTTGAGGCTGCCACGGTAGAGCTGACCTGGCTCAAGGAAATGCTGGCTCAGCGCAGTGGCGAGCCGGCGCCAGCCAGTGGCTGGGTGCGTTACCAGTCGCTGGGACAGCCCAAGGAGCCAGGGGCGCCCGAGTGGGAAGAAATCAACGTTTATTCAGTCATTGCGACTCGCCAGGGCGTCATCGGCTCGCAAGTCGGCACGGACATCGAAAGCTACGCAGACCTCTATGCGCAGTGGCTGACATGTCGACGTTTCAGTCCATTGCGCAAGCAAGTCTTGTCCCGGCAGATTGCCCGCTGGGCCTATCGACCGATGATCGTTCCCGTCATCATCGATGAGCAAGATGATCCTTATGCGCTGGGTATTACCCTGCAGAGTATCGCTGCCCAAGCCTATGCCTGCGAATCGGTGCTGTTGCTGTCCAATGGGCGCCAGGCCGTGGACAACCATGTCCTGCGCCTTGGCCTGCAAGCGGACTGGGCGCAGCAGCTCAATGGGCTGTTGCCTCAACTGGACGGCGCCGACTGGTTCTACCTGCTGCGTGCCGGCGATCGCTTGACGGAGTCTGCGCTGCTGATCATGGCCGATCGGATTGTCAGCTCGCCGGCTGCTGCTTGTCTCTACAGCGATGAAGGTGCGCTGGTGGATGAGAAGTCGGTGGAGCCGATCTTCAAACCCGACTTCAATCTCGACCTGATGCGCGCTTATCCCTATGTTGGTCGGACACTGGCTTTCGAGCGTGCCCGATTTGTGGCCTCGGGTGGATTCGATTCGAGCCTGGGCGAGCTGGCA
The DNA here is from genome assembly GCF_055390755.1 of Pseudomonas sp. Van50. NCBI lineage: Bacteria > Pseudomonadati > Pseudomonadota > Gammaproteobacteria > Pseudomonadales > Pseudomonadaceae > Pseudomonas > Pseudomonas sp. Van50. The sequence continues at coordinate 1,870,066 of NZ_AP024343.1, forward strand.
CCCCATGACTTGATCTGGCGGCTGGTGGAAACGGACGGGCCACAGGTCATTGGCCACATTCCTGAAGTCCAGGTCGAGTCGACGTTTTCGTTTGCCCAATGGCTGTCGTTGCCGGAAGTCATCGAGCAAAACGTCCGGCTGATCGAAGCTCATCTACAGCGTATCGGCGTGCCTTACCGGCTTCACCCAGGACCGCTACTGGCGTTGGTCCCGCGCATCGAATACCTGTTCGCCGAGCGCCCCCTGGTGTCGATCGTCATCAGCGTCAAGGATGACCTGGGCGCGCTGGAGCGTTGCGTCAACAGCCTGATCAGCACGACTGCGTACCCGCATTACGAAATCATCATTGTCGATAACGCCAGTGAAAACGCCGAGCTGCAGCATTGGCTGCGGGCCATGGCCGAGCTGGGCAGTGAAAAGTTGCGAATATTCCTGCACCCGCAAAGCAGCAGCGAAGCAGTGATCCGCAACTTCGCCGCGCAGCATGCCCGCGGTGAATACCTGTTGTTGCTCAACCCCAATTGCATCGTGCTGGAAGCCGCCTGGCTGGATGAGTTGCTCAATCATGGACAACGTCCCGAGGTCGGTATCGTGGGGCCTCGCACACTCAACCAGCAAGGCCGGGTCATCGACGCCGGCATGATCATGGGGCTGGGTGGGTTGGCGGGCAGGGCCTTCGTCAACGAATCGGTCGCGTCTGGCGGCTATATGCAACGCTTGCAGACGGTACAGAACTGGAGCGCTGTCGGCGATCACTGCCTGTTGGTGCGCAAGCAGGTTCTGGAGGAGGCCGGTGGGTTCGATGAGTCGATCACAACACAGCGCATCAACGCTCTGGAGTTATGCCAGCAGGTCGGAAAAAACGGCTACCTGATCGTCACCACGCCTTACAGTGATGTCGTGCTGGTGTCCGGCGTGGAAGCCAGTCGCGATCCTTCGTGGAAGCAGCGGTTGGAGCTCGAACAAGAGGCGTTCTATCAGCGCTGGTTGCCCAGGATTGCCAACGATCCTGCCTACAACCGTAACCTGACCCTGATCGGCAAAAGCTTCTGCCTCGAGCCCGGACCACGCACCGGCTGGAATCCATTGATCACCCGCAACGTCCCTTCGATCCTGGGGCTGGCGGTCAATACCTCGGCGGTGGGGCATTACCGCGTCAGCCAACCGTTATTCGAACTGGAAGCGGCTGGGCGAGTCGTGGGGCGTGTTGCCTACGATACGCCCTCGATCATCGACATCGAGCGCCAGTCACCGGATGTGATCATCCTTCAGGGTCGCTACAACGTGGGTAAGTTCAAGGACATCACTCAAGTCAAGACTTACTCCAACGCCATGCGCATCTACGAATTGGATGACTACATCGCCAGGGTCCCGGAAAAAAACGAACACCGCCGCAATATGCCGGACAATCTCGAGGACTTGCTACGCCAGGGGATCGGCCTGTGTGATCGGGTGGTAGTGTCCACTCATCCGTTGGCGGATGCTTTGTCGAGCATGCATCACGATATCCGCGTGGTACCGAACATGCTGGCTGCCGGCCTGTGGAACCAGCTCAGAAGCCAGCGTGCAACCTCCAGCAAGCCGCGTATCGGCTGGGGCGGCGGCACCAGCCACCGTGGCGACCTGGAGCTTATTGCCGATGTCGTTCGGGAATTGGCCGACGAAGTCGAATGGGTGTTCTTTGGCATGTGCCCCGATTTGCTCAAGCCTTATATCCATGAGTTTCATCCGGGCGTGAGCCTGGCGGCTTATCCGGCGAAGCTGGCCAGCCTGAACCTCGACCTGGCCTTGGCGCCGTTGGAGTTCCATATCTTCAACGACTGCAAGAGCAACCTTCGCCTGCTGGAATACGGTGCGTGCGGCTATCCGGTCATTTGTTCGGATACCGAGGCTTACCGGGGGCACCTGCCTTGTACCCGGGTCCTCACCAACAGTACCGAAGAATGGCTGGAGGCAATCCGTATGCACCTGGCGGATCCGATTGCCAGCTACCGGATGGGCGACGAATTACGTGAAGTGGTGCTGCGCGACTTTATCTTGCGCGGCGATAACCTGCAGTACTGGGCCAATGGTTGGCTACCGGATTGAGAGTTTCAACTCACGAAACTCCCGGTGTCGCTGATGCGGTCACCCCACTTGTTAAGGAATGAATATGCAAAGCAATGTCCCAACAGGATCGACTGCGCCGTTGAATGAACGGTTTACCCTGGTGCTGCTCGCTCACGACCAGTCGACTGCCCTGCGGCGGGCGTTGCGCCATTACCGCGACAGTTCGTTCGCCGTACTGGTGATCGACTCGTCGAGCCTGGTCGACGCTGATATCAAGGCAGCGTTCCCCGGTGTGCAATACCTGCACGCGCCCACGGCCATTGGTTTCGGCGATAAGGTTCGCCAGGCTGTCGAGCGCGTCGCCACGCCTTATCTGGCGATGGCCGATGCCGAGAGTTTTCTGTTGCCCCAGGCGCTTGAACAAGCGTTGAGTTTCCTGGAAGCGCACGTTGAATACAGCGCCTGTCAAGGCTACAGCCTGGCGTTCGAGGCCCATGCCGATCGTGTCGACTATTACTTGCTCGATCACAAGGGCTGTGAGGATTATTCCGGCCCATCGGCCGAAGCCCGGCTGGCCGTGTTTGCCGAGGATTGCCCGTCCCTGGTGAATGCCCTCACGCGCACTGAAACCCTGCGGCGCAGTTACGCTGCGTTGCCTGCCGGTTTTGATTCGCGGTTGCAGGAGGCTGGCCATTGCTATGGGGTGGTGGCGGATGCCAGGGTTCGCTTGCTGGACATCCCTTATGGCCTGCATGAACGTAGCCGCGTGGCGAAGCCACAGAATCTGGTTGCCACGGCGCCAGGCTCCGTGGACTTGCGTGCGGTCGCTGAGCAGGAGCGTTTTGCCACGGCCTTGGCCGGTGCGTTCGGTACGGATAACTCGGTGCGGGACTATGCCAAGGCCATCGTCAAGAAACTGGACGAGCGTTCAGTGCCACAGACCAGGAAACTGTTCGAGTCGATTTGGGATTCGCGGCGTGGCGAGCCGGTCCGTCGTTTCGAACCGACGCAATACGTTGAGATGCCGTTCTATAACCAGGCTTTTTTCGACGTGCTCACTTCGCTGGAATTCCTGCTGCATGCGGCGCCAAGCGGGCAGGTGCAGTTGAAAGAGCTGGAAGCCGTCATGCTCAAGCAGAAGGAACTGTCTCGCCCCCAGCGCAACACCAGCGCCGAGCCGCTTGATGAACAGCTGGCGAGGGCTTTCCTGAGCTATGCGTTCAACCAGGATCTGGTGAAGCAACTGCTGGAGGTCATGCAGGCCAAAGGTGACAAGCGCTACGTGCAAATGCTCCAGGCCTGGGACCAACGGCTCAAGGCGGCGGCGTTTGAAAATACCGCGAGGCTGTTCGACGTCACACGCTCCGGTCAATTGCTGCGCTGGCTCGAGGCGCGTGAACCGAGCGCCAGTGAAGCCCGGAAAGTGTCCAAGTACCTGGCCGCTCGCAACGGTGGCCCGACGTTTGGCATTTTGATCCTGGACCTGGACGCCGACATCTTCAAGATGCAGGCAACCTTCGACAGCGTGATCAATGGCTATTGCCGGGCGTTCAAAATTGTCGTGTTCACCACTGGTGAGCTGCCGAGCGAGACTACACCGCAGAACGTCCTGCATTTCGTCAAAGTCAACGAAAGCAATTACATCGACAAAATCAATCAGGTTGTCAGCCAGAGCGATTGCGATTGGATGGTCATGGCCGAGGCCGGCGATGAATTGACGCCCGGCGGGCTGTTCCGCGCGGGTGTGGAATTGCTGGCCGCGCCGCACTGCCAGGCCGTGGCAATGGACGAGTTCCAGCGTCAGCCTGACGGGACTCTGGCCGATGTCTTCCGGCCTGGGTTCAACCTTGACTTGCTGCAAAGCGCTCCGGCGTTGATGGCCCGTCATTGGCTGGTACGCCGGGAGACGTTGGTTAAACTCGGCGGTTATTCGCGCGAGTTCAAGAGCGCGATGGAGTTCGACCTGCTGCTGCGTCTTATCGAGCGGGACGGCCTGGAGGGGCTTGCCCATCTGGATGAGCCGCTGCTGATTTGCCAGGCACCTCCAGTGGAAGACAACGTCGATGAGCGCAAGACGTTGCTGCGTCATCTGGCGGTTCGCGGTTATCAGGCCGATGTGAGCGCGGTCGTGTCGGGCACGCATAAAATCGACTACCGCTTTGCCGAGCGCCCCATGGTGTCGATCATTGTCCACGGTGCCTGTGACCTGACGACCCGACAACGCTGCCTGCTCAGCGTCCTGCAGCGCACGCGATATCAGCGCTACGAGGTGTTGCTCTGCGCCGCCGCGGCAGACAATGCTGTGCTGCGTACCTGGCTCCAGGGGCAGGGGCACCAGGCAAGTCGTGTTCGCTTGTTGGATATCGAACCAGGCACGGCGACGGGCGCATTGATCAACGCTGCCAGCCAGGAGGCCAAGGGTGACTATCTGGTGACGCTGGCGGCAGACGGTGAAGTGGTCAACGTCAACTGGATCGAATCGCTGCTTAACCAGGCCTTGCGTCCGGAAGTCGGCGTGGTCGGTGCCAAGCTGGTCGAGCGCGACGGACGTATCACCCAGGCGGGCCTGATTCTGGGCTTGAACGGCGAAGTCGGCTCGGCATTCGTGGGCGAGCCGAAGGCTGCCAGAGGCTACATGAACAGGTTGGTCGTCGAGCAGAACTGTTCGGCGGTGTCGTTTGCCTGCCTGATGATTTCCAAGCAACTGTTCGAAGCGGCTGACGGCATAGACAGCGATTTGTTCGACGATGCCTTGGGTGATGTGGACCTGTGCCTCAGGGTCGGCCAGGCCGGTTACCTGACGGTATGGACGCCGCATGTGCAGGTTATCCAGTCCGGCGTGCTGGCGAGTACGCCACAGGCGTGTGCGGCGCTACGTGAGAAGTGGTCCGGGGTGTTCGCTCAGGATCGGTTCTATAACGCCAACCTGGCGCTGCAAGGCGCTGGTTTCGCCCTGGGGCCGGTGCGCAACGTACCCTGGACCGACTTGCTGGCATAACCCCGCCTTCCGAGGCGAGCCATCGACGCTGGCAGGTAAAACCTGCCGGCGCTCTCGCCCAATTGCACCGCCATCCTCAAGATTTCTGTCCAGTACCCAATACTGTCGCGGGAAATGACACGGCTTAGTTTGTCATGAAAAAATGCCCCTTCAGGACAAAACAGCGTGACGCATAGGTCATAAAGTGCATCTTCACTGTATTGTATTCCCCGGAGTGGAGGCCTGTTCGTTCGCCTGATAAGGCGTCCGCCCTTGGAAATCAACCATTTTTGACGCGCCCCTGAGCTTTCGGGGGTGAACCTAGTCGCAGTTCATGATCGGGAAGCCATGATGATTGGCATAAAAAGCATAGCGAGTTATGTGCCGACCGCTGGTGTGGATAACTACGCTCAGGGTGCCAAATTCGAGAAGGATGAAGAGTTCATCCTTGGCAAGATCGGTTCGGCGTTCCTGCCGCGCAAAGACGCTGACCAGGAAACTTCGGACCTGTGTGTCGAAGCAGTGAATGCATTGTTCGCCAACAATCCGCAGCTTTCGCGCGAATCCATCGACGCGTTGATCGTTGTCACCCAGAACGGTGATGAAGAAGGGTTGCCGCACACGGCCGCCATCGTGCAGGACAAGCTCGGGTTGCCGACCCATGTGGCGGCGTTCGATATATCGCTGGGCTGCTCGGGCTATGTATACGGCATTTATGCCCTGAAAGGCTTCATGGAGGCCGCAGGGTTGAAGAACGGGTTGCTGGTGACCGCCGACCCGTATTCGAAAATCGTCGACCCTGAAGACCGCAACACCACCATGTTGTTCGGCGATGCCGCTACGGCTACCTGGATGGCCGAGGGCGCCAGCTGGCAGTTGGGCAAGGCCAAGTTCGGCACCGACGGTTCCGGCGCGCCACACCTGAAGGTCAGCGACGGGGTGTTTTTCATGAACGGTCGCCAGGTGTTCAACTTTGCCTTGCTGAAAGTACCGGCTCATTTGCACGAACTGCTGGACGAATCCTCATTGCAAGCCAGCGACATCGACGCATTCTGTATCCACCAGGGCAGTGCGGCGATTGTCGATGCCGTGGCAAGGCGTTTCGAGGGGGAGCCTGAGAAATTCATCAAGGACATGGTCGAGACCGGCAATACCGTGTCGTCGAGCATTCCGCTGCTGCTGGAAAAGCATGTTCTGGATGCTGACTGGAAGCGCGTGGCGATCAGTGGTTTCGGTGTGGGCCTGTCGTGGGGCTCGGCGATTCTGTATCGCGATTGATCGAAACACGTCCTTCCAATAGCGCTTCAGGTTGACCTGGGGCGCTTTTTTTTGCCCGCGACATTGTTCTGCGGTTTATTGACGCCATTTTTCGGACCTTCCCCCATGGCTAAACCCTTGTTTCACAAGGGGTGGCAGTCTGCTAGCAAATTTTTTGAAAAAAGCCCTCAAGCAAGTTCCCAATCCGACGATAACTATTACGAAGGTTCTCTAGGCCACACCCGGCGGTTGCCAGGGCCGGAAGCCGCAGTACCCAACCAACGAGGAATTCGTCATGGCTTTAACAGTAAACACTAACGTCACATCGTTGAACGTTCAGAAGAACCTGAACAAGGCTTCCGATGCTCTGTCCACTTCGATGACCCGCCTGTCTTCCGGCCTGAAAATCAACAGCGCCAAAGACGACGCCGCCGGCCTGCAGATCGCTACCCGTATGACCTCGCAAATCCGCGGTCAGAACATGGCGATCAAAAACGCCAACGACGGTATCTCCATGGCGCAGACCGCTGAAGGCGCGATGCAGGAGCAGACCAACATTCTGCAACGTATGCGTGAACTGGCCATCCAGTCCCGTAACGACAGCAACAGCGCAGATGACCGTATCGCTCTGAACAAAGAGTTCTCGCAGATGAGCGACGAACTGACCCGTATCGCCAACAGCACCAACCTGAACGGCAAGAACCTGATGGACGGCACCGCGAGCACCATGACCTTCCAGGTCGGTGCTGAAAACGGTTCTGACAACCAGATCACCCTGACTCTGAGCGCCAGCTTCGACGCCGCAACCCTGGGTGTTGACTCGGCAATCACCATCGTTGGTTCCGACAGCGCTACTTCGGAAACCAACTTCTCGGCCGCCATGGATGCAATCACCAGCGCGATCGACACCATCAACAGTGCTCGTGCCGACCTCGGTGCTGCCCAGAACCGTCTGAACAGCACCATCTCCAACCTGCAGAACATCAACGAAAACGCCAGTGCTGCACTGGGTCGCGTACAAGATACCGACTTCGCTGCTGAAACTGCACAACTGACCAAGCAGCAGACTCTGCAGCAAGCGTCTACCTCGGTTCTGGCCCAGGCCAACCAACTGCCATCCGCTGTACTGAAGCTGCTTCAGTAATAGCTGGATGAGTTTTAGCGGGGGAGTGCGCTTGCGTGCTCTCTCGCTTTTTCCGTTCAAGAGGTGATGGACATGGATATGAGCGTGAAGCTGAACTTGTCTTATCCAGCGGTGAAGCCGGCACCTACAGTGGCCGACAAGCCCGTGGAGAAGCCTCAAGCCGACGTTGCTACCGTGACCCCGGTCAAGGAAGCTCCTAAGGACGCTGCCGCCGAGCAGGACAAACTCAAGAAGGCCGTTCAGGAAATCGAGAAGTTCGTCCAGTCGGTCAAGCGCAACCTGGAGTTTTCTATTGACGAGCCTTCAGGCAAAGTAGTGGTCAAGGTGATTGCCAGTGGTTCCGGTGAAGTGATTCGCCAGATCCCGAACGAAGAAGTTCTGAAACTGGCCAACAGTTTGAATGATGCAAACAGCTTGTTGTTCAGCGCCGAAGCCTGACAACCGGCACGAATTTTGTTGTTATGTTCTTTTGGGCGTTGTAAAGGTCAAAAGGCCGGCGACACACTGAAGGGAGTCCCACATGGCAAGTCCAATTCTACCTGGCTTGGGTCTAGGCTCTGGCCTTGATACTACCGCGATCGTCAAGGTACTGGTCGATTCCGACAAGGCCGCCAAGCAAGGTCAGATCACCCGAGCGACGACGAAGACTAACGACAGTATCTCCGGGGTGGGAACCCTGAAGTCGTTGCTGGCGGCGTTCAAGACCGCCATGAAGGACTTGTCCAGCACCACGACCCCGCAATTCTCGGGTTTTGCTGCCACATCCTCCGCCCCAGGTGTTGTCACGGCTACCGCCGGCAACTCGGCGGTGAATGGCACTTACGCAATCAAAGTCACAAACCTTGCCACGGCATCCAAGGTCACTTCGGCGGCCTTTGCCGGGGGACGACCAGTGCCATCCCCAGCGGCACGCTGACGATCGCGCAAAAGGGGGTCAACTACAACCTCAATGTGCCGGATGGTTCGACCTTGCAGTCGGTTCGCGACGCGATCAATGCTGACACTTCGCTCAAGGCCGCTGGCGTCAGTGCCAACATTGTGACCGACTCCTTCGGTTCGCGCCTGGTACTGGGTTCCACCACTACCGGGGCGGGTTCTGATATCTCGGTGAGCGGCATCGCGGGGCTGGAGATTGATGGAACGAATGTCGTAGGTGCCGGCAATACTCCACTGACGGCTACCTCGGCGGGTGCCATCGGTGCTTTGGCCCTGGATGCCAATTTCTCTGTCGATGGCATGGTGCTGACCAGCAAGAGCAATACGGTAAGCACGGCGATTTCCGGATTGACGTTGAATTTGGTCGGAGTGGCAGGCGACGGCACTTCAACCCTAACGGTGGCGCCGAACAACGACGGCCTGAAAGCCTCGATCCAGAAATTCGTCGATGCCTATAACGCGATCGCCAATAGCGTCACCGCACTGACCAAGCCGTCGCTCGACAGTGATGGGAAGCTGACGGTGTCGGCAAAATTGACGGGTGATGCGTTGCCTCGCGCGCTGCTGGCATCGATTCGAACGCCTTTGTCGGAAACCGGCGCTGGCGACAAGCTGACGTCGTTGGCCCAGTTGGGTATTACCACCGATCAGAAGACGGGCGCATTGAACTTCGACACCACCAAGTTCAGCGCGGCGATGAACGACAAGAAGCTCAGCGGTGAAGTCCAGACGTTGTTCACGGGCACCAATGGCCTGCTGGAGCGCATGGGCAAGGCGATCGAACCCTACAGCCAGACGGGTGGTATCCTCGATCAACGGAGCACGACGCTGACCAGGACCCAGACCCGCCTGAAGAACGATCAGGAGGCCCTGGATCGCCGGGTCGTGACCCTGACCGCCACGCTGACCAAAAAGTACAACGACATGGACGCCTTGGTCGGCAAGTTGAAGGCCACTGCCAGCAATATCACCTCGATGTTTGAAGCAATGACGGCGCAACAGAAAAACAGCTGATTTTCGACGGATGCAAAAAGCCCGGCAACGTTTTGACAACGTTCCGGGCTTTCGGCTTTTCGGTCTAAAGTTTTTTGACGCAGCGTCGATACGCTGTTTATACGAACCGAAGTTTTTTGATGAGGTAGAACATGAATCCGATGTTAGCCCTTCGCCAATACCAGAAGATTGGCGCCCAGGCGCAAACCTCCGAAGCAAGTCCCCATCGTCTTGTACAGATGCTCATGGAAGGGGGGCTGGATCGTATCGCCCAGGCCAAGGGCGCGATGGAGCGCAAGGATATTGCAAACAGAGGCATCCTGATCAGCAAGGCCATCGGCATCGTCGGTGGTTTGCGTGAAGGCCTGGACCTGGAAAACCAGGCCGAGTCGGTCGCTGAATTGGATGCTCTTTACGCTTACATGATGAAACGTCTGGCCGAAGCCAACGTCAAGGCCGATCCGAAGATCCTCGACGAAGTCGCCGATCTGCTTCGCACGGTCAAGGAAGGCTGGGACGCCATTGCCGCACCTGGTCCGCAATTCTAAGGAGCACGCTCATGAGTCTTGTCCTGCAGCGAATCGAACAAACCCGTGATGCCTTGGTCGATGCCTTGGCCGAGCGAAACTGGGAAGCCATCGGTCAGTTGGACCTGGCTTGCCGTTCCTGCATGGAAGATGTCCTGGGCGAGTCCCAGGTGGACGAGGCGGCGTTGCGGATCAATCTTGAGGAATTGCTGGGGGTGTACCGGCAATTGCTGGAGGCGGCGACAGGAGAGCGTCAGGCGATCGTCGACGAGATGCAACAGATCCATCAAGCACAGAACGCCGCAAAGGTTTACCATCTGTTCGGTTAATGCTCAGTTAATCCGAGTCCGTTGCGCCATAAATTTGACTGTGCACGGTTTTTTGACTTAACTAGTAGCTGTTTACAGATTTAAGGCGTCTACAGGCATGACAAGTCTGCAAGCGTCTAGCTTGCCCCCTAATTTCGGGCATTGGGTTGACTAGGGAAGTTGCTATTGCATGTGGCGTGAAACCAAAATTCTCCTGATCGATGACGATAGCGTCCGCCGCCGCGACCTGGCGGTGATCCTGAATTTTCTTGGCGAAGAAAATTTACCCTGCGGAAGCCATGATTGGCAGCAGGCTGTCGGCTCATTGTCGTCCAGTCGTGAAGTCATCTGTGTCCTTATCGGGACCGTAAATGCTCCCGCAACGCTTTTGGGCTTGCTAAAGACACTCTCAACCTGGGATGAGTTCCTTCCGGTTTTGTTAATGGGCGAAAATTCTTCCCTTGACTTGCCTGAAGACCAGCGTCGCCGGGTACTTTCCACGCTCGAAATGCCGCCCAGCTACAGCAAGCTGCTCGATTCGCTGCACCGCGCGCAGGTTTATCGCGAGATGTACGATCAGGCTCGTGAGCGCGGCAGGCATCGCGAACCCAACCTGTTCCGCAGCCTCGTCGGCACCAGCCGGGCGATCCAGCACGTGCGCCAGATGATGCAGCAGGTCGCCGATACCGACGCCAGCGTGCTGATCCTGGGTGAGTCGGGCACCGGCAAGGAAGTGGTCGCGCGCAACCTGCATTACCACTCCAAGCGCCGCGAAGCGCCATTCGTGCCAGTCAACTGTGGCGCGATCCCGGCCGAGTTGCTGGAAAGCGAACTGTTCGGCCATGAGAAAGGCGCCTTCACCGGCGCGATCACCAGCCGCGCCGGGCGTTTCGAACTGGCCAACGGCGGTACGCTGTTTCTCGATGAGATCGGCGACATGCCGTTGCCGATGCAGGTCAAGCTGTTGCGGGTCCTGCAGGAGCGCACCTTCGAGCGTGTGGGCAGCAACAAGACCCAGAGCGTCGATGTGCGCATCATTGCCGCTACGCACAAGAACCTCGAGAGCATGATCGAGGTCGGCAGTTTCCGCGAAGACCTCTATTACCGCCTCAATGTTTTCCCGATCGAAATGGCGCCACTGCGTGAGCGTGTCGAAGACATCCCGTTGCTGATGAACGAACTGATCTCGCGCATGGAGCACGAAAAGCGCGGTTCGATCCGCTTCAATTCGGCGGCGATCATGTCCCTGTGTCGCCATGGTTGGCCGGGCAACGTCCGCGAGCTGGCCAACCTGGTGGAGCGCATGGCGATCATGCACCCGTACGGGGTGATCGGCGTGAACGAGTTGCCGAAGAAGTTCCGCTATGTCGACGACGAAGACGAACAGATGGTCGACAGCCTGCGCAGCGACCTGGAAGAGCGGGTGGCGATCAACGGTCACACGCCGGACTTCACCGCCAATGCCTTGTTGCCACCCGAAGGCCTGGACCTCAAGGATTACCTGGGAGGCCTTGAACAAGGGCTGATCCAGCAGGCGCTGGACGATGCCAACGGTATCGTGGCCCGCGCGGCAGAACGCCTGCGCATCCGTCGTACCACCCTGGTGGAGAAGATGCGCAAGTACGGCATGAGCCGTCGCGAAGGAGATGAACAGGCGGATGATTGACGCCTGTTTTCCAACCGCCTGATTCTTAGGCGGTTTTTTTTCGGCACGGGTATTGCTACAGCCCTCGCAACGTTCCGTTTAACTGACGGTCAGCCAAGCGAGAGAGCACGATGACCCAAGCCGCCCAGATGTCTCCTGTCCCCGAACCGGGACACATGCCGTCCGCCGAACAGGCAGGCCGGCTTGGACTTGAGCAGGCGTTTTCGCTGTTCAGCCAGATGTCCAGCCAACTCACTGATTCCTACAGCCTGCTCGAAGCCCGGGTCACCGAGCTCAAGGGCGAGTTGGCCGTGGTCAGCGCCCAGCGCATGCAGGAGCTGGCGGAAAAGGAGCGCCTGGCCAATCGTCTGCAAAATCTCCTCGACCTGTTGCCCGGTGGCGTGATCGTCATCGACGCCCACGGCCGTGTGCGCGAAGCCAACCCGGCGGCCTGCGAGTTGCTCGGCCTGCCCTTGGAAAGCGAACTGTGGCGGCACGTCATCGCCCGCTGCTTTGCGCCCCGGGACGACGACGGCCATGAAGTGTCCCTCAAGGACGGCCGGCGCCTGTCCATCTCGACGCGCTCGCTGGACGCCGAGCCTGGGCAGTTGGTGCTGCTCAATGACTTGACTGAAACCCGTCACCTGCAAGACCAGTTGGCTCGCCACGAGCGCCTGTCTTCCCTGGGGCGGATGGTGGCCTCGCTGGCCCACCAGATTCGTACGCCGCTTTCCGCCGCGCTGCTCTATGCCAGTCACCTGACCGAGCAGCAATTGCCGATGGAAACCCAGCAACGCTTCGCCGGGCGCTTGAAAGAGCGCCTGCACGAACTGGAGCACCAGGTGCGCGACATGCTGGTGTTCGCTCGCGGCGAGCTGCCGTTGACCGACCGTGTCACCCCCAAGGCCTTGTTGCAATCGCTGCAGGCCGCGGCGTTGACTCATGTGCAGGAGTTGCCGATCCGCTGGCAGTGCGACAGCCATGTCGGTGAAGTGTTGTGCAACCGCGACACACTGGTGGGCGCGGTGTTGAATCTCATCGAAAACGCGATCCAGGCCAGCGGCGGCGACGTTCGGCTGAAAGTGCACTTGTACACACGCGACAACACCTTGCGCCTGTCTGTCAGTGACAACGGCAGCGGTATCGAGCCGGCCGTGCTGGCGCGCCTGGGCGAGCCATTCTTCACCACCAAGACCACCGGCACGGGCCTGGGCCTGACCGTGGTCAAGGCCGTGGCCCGCGCTCATCAGGGAGAATTGCAATTGCGCTCGCGGTTGGGCCGTGGCACTTGTGCGACGGTGTGCTTGCCGCTGTTTTCCAATGCGCCAGGGGTGGAGTGAAAGCAATGGCGATCAAGGTGTTGCTGGTTGAGGATGACCGGGCCCTGCGCGAAGCGCTGGCCGACACGCTGGTGCTGGCCGGGCACGACTACGCCGCCGTCGGTTCGGCGGAAGAGGCGCTGCAGGCGGTGGGCCGCGAAGCGTTCAGCCTGGTGGTCAGTGACGTCAACATGCCGGGCATGGACGGTCATCAATTGCTTGGCCTGTTACGGGCCCGTCAGCCGCAACTGCCGGTCTTGCTGATGACCGCTCACGGCGCCGTCGAGCGAGCGGTGGACGCCATGCGTCAGGGCGCTGCGGATTACCTGGTCAAGCCGTTCGAGCCAAAAGCACTGCTGGACCTGGTCGCGCGCCATGCCTTGGGCAGTCTCGCGGTCGAGGGCGAAGGCCCGGTGGCCATCGAACCGGCCAGCGCGCAACTGCTGGAATTGGCCGCACGGGTCGCTCGCAGTGATTCAACCGTGTTGATTTCCGGCGAGTCCGGTACGGGCAAGGAAGTGCTGGCCCGCTACATCCATCAACAATCCCGGCGTGCCGGGGAGCCGTTCATTGCCATCAATTGCGCGGCGATTCCCGACAACATGCTCGAGGCGACACTGTTCGGCCACGAAAAGGGTTCGTTCACCGGCGCCATCGCGGCCCAGGCCGGCAAGTTCGAGCAGGCCGACGGTGGCACGATCCTGCTCGATGAAATTTCCGAAATGCCGTTGGGCCTGCAAGCCAAGCTGCTGCGGGTATTGCAGGAGCGGGAAGTGGAGCGGGTGGGGGCGCGCAAGCCCATCAGCCTGGACATTCGCGTGGTGGCGACCACCAACCGCGACCTGGCCGGCGAAGTGGCGGCGGGGCGTTTCCGTGAAGACCTCTATTACCGTCTGTCGGTGTTCCCGCTCGCCTGGCGTCCGTTGCGCGAGCGCACCGCCGATATCCTGCCGCTGGCCGAGCGCCTGCTGAACAAGCACGTCAATAAAATGAAGCACGCGGCGGCCCGGCTTTCAGCCGAGGCCCGGGCCTGCCTGGTCGCCTACCCGTGGCCGGGCAATGTCCGAGAGCTGGATAACGCCATTCAGCGGGCCTTGATCCTGCAACAGGGCGGTTTGATCCAGCCGGAGGATTTCTGCCTGGCCGGTCCGGTGGCCTGCGCGCCATTGCCCGCATTGGCGCCGGCACCGACCGCAACCCCCGTGCCGCCGATGGACGTCGAGGGCGATTCGGTCGGCGCCTTGGGCGATGACCTGCGGCGTCGCGAGTTCCAGATGATCATCGACACCCTGCGCGCCGAACGCGGTCGTCGCAAGGAGGCCGCCGAACGCCTGGGGATCAGCCCGCGCACCCTGCGCTACAAGTTGGCGCAAATGCGTGATGCCGGTATGGATGTCGAGGCTTATCTGTTCGCCAGTTGAACAAGCACCAATACCCCCTGTGGGAGCGAGCTTGCTCGCGATAGCGGTGGGTCAGTCAAGTCGAGGTCGGATGTGATGGGTTATCGCGAGCAAGCTCGCTCCCACAATGGGATTGCGCGCGCATTTGTTTTCTATCGCCATGGAGCTGGCACCCTTGTTGCTAATACCTGAATACCCGCTGAGTAAGTGTCAAAAAAATGCGGGCCGCCAGAGAGAGTAGACCATGAGCCAAGGTATTGAATTTAATCGGTTGATGTTGGACATGCGGGCCATGCAAATGGACGCCATGGCCCAGCCTAAATCGGTCGCGGTCCCCCAGGTGGGTGGCAGCAGCTTTTCCGACATGCTCGGTCAGGCCGTCAATAAAGTGAACGATACCCAGCAGGCGTCGAACCAGTTGGCCAGTGCTTTCGAGATTGGCAAAAGTGGCGTCGACCTGACGGACGTAATGATCTCCTCGCAGAAAGCCAGTGTCTCGTTTCAGGCGCTGACCCAGGTTCGCAACAAACTGGTTCAAGCCTACCAAGACATCATGCAGATGCCGGTTTAAGGAAATTATTGAGTCATGGCAGAAGCAGCCGTTGATAACGTTCCAGCCAAGGCCACTCCGGTAGACGGCAAACCGCCGTTGTTCGGCCTGTCCTTCCTGGAAAATCTCTCCGAGATGACCATGCTGCGTCAGGTGGGCCTGTTGGTCGGCCTGGCTGCCAGCGTGGCGATTGGTTTTGCCGTGGTGCTGTGGTCCCAGCAACCGGACTACCGTCCGCTGTATGGCAGCCTGGCGGGCATGGACGCCAAGCAAGTCATGGAGACCCTGGCTTCCGCCGACATTCCTTACACCGTCGAACCCAATTCCGGCGCCTTGCTGGTCAAGGCCGATGACGTCGCTCGTGCGCGCCTCAAGCTCGCCGCGGCCGGCGTGACGCCGACCGATGGCAACATCGGTTTCGAGATCCTCGACAAGGACCAGGGCCTGGGCACCAGCCAATTCATGGAAGCGACCCGTTATCGTCGCGGCCTGGAAGGTGAGCTGGCGCGGACCATTTCCAGCCTGAACAATGTCAAGGGTGCCCGCGTGCACCTGGCGATTCCGAAAAGCTCGGTGTTCGTGCGCGATGAGCGCAAGCCCAGTGCTTCGGTATTGGTCGAGCTGTATTCGGGCCGTTCCCTGGAGCCAGGCCAGGTCGTGGCCATCGTCAATCTGGTGGCGACCAGCGTACCCGAACTGAGCAAGTCGCAGATCACCGTGGTCGACCAGAAGGGCAACCTGCTGTCCGACCAGGCGGAAAACTCCGAACTGACCATGGCCGGCAAGCAATTCGATTACAGCCGTCGCATGGAAGGCATGCTGACCCAGCGGGTGCACAACATCCTGCAACCGATCCTGGGTAACGATCGCTATAAAGCCGAAGTGTCGGCCGATGTCGACTTCAGCGCCGTCGAGTCCACTTCCGAGCAGTTCAACCCGGACCAGCCGGCGTTGCGCAGCGAGCAGTCGGTAAATGAACAACGTACCGCCAGCAATGGCCCGCAAGGCGTCCCGGGTGCCCTGAGCAACCAGCCGCCGTCGCCGGCCAGTGCGCCGCAAACCACCGGTGGCGCCACGGCGGCCGCCGGCATGGTGCAGCCAGGCCAGCCGCTGATCGATGCCAACGGCCAGCAGATCATGGACCCGGCCACCGGCCAGCCGATGCTGGCGCCGTACCCGGCCGACAAGCGTCAGCAGTCGACCAAGAACTTCGAGCTCGATCGTTCCATCAGCCACACCAAGCAACAGCAGGGCCGTTTGAATCGCCTGTCGGTCGCGGTGGTGGTGGACGATCAGGTCAAGGTCAACCCGGCCAACGGCGAAACCAGCCGTGCGCCATGGAGCGCCGATGAATTGGCGCGCTTTACCCGCCTGGTGCAGGACGCCGTCGGTTTCGACGCCAGCCGCGGCGACAGCGTCAGCGTGATCAACGTGCCGTTCTCCCTGGAGCGCGGTGAAGTGGTCGCCGATATTCCATTTTATTCGCAACCCTGGTTCTGGGATGTGGTCAAGCAAGTACTGGGTGTGCTGTTCATCCTGATACTGGTGTTCGGCGTGCTGCGTCCGGTGCTCAACAACATCACCAATGGCGGCAGGAACAAGCAGTTGGCCGGCTTGGGTGATGTGGAGCTGGGCGGCATGGGCGGCCTGGATGGCGAATTGGCCAATGATCGCGTCAGCCTCGGCGGGCCGCAGAGCATTCTGCTGCCAAGCCCGAGCGAAGGCTATGACGCTCAGTTGAACGCTATCAAGAGTCTGGTGGCAGAAGACCCGGGTCGTGTGGCCCAGGTCGTGAAAGAGTGGATTAACGCAGATGAGTGATAATCGAGCCGCTGTTGCCAAATTGTCCCGGGTCGACAAAGCCGCAATCCTGCTGCTGTCCCTGGGTTCGACCGACGCCGCCCAAGTGCTGCGCCACATGGGACCCAAGGAGGTCCAGCGTGTGGGCGTGGCCATGGCGCAGATGGGTAACGTGCACCGTGAGCAGGTCGAGCAGGTGATGAGCGAGTTCGTCGATATCGTCGGCGATCAGACCAGCCTGGGCGTGGGTTCCGACGACTATGTGCGCAAGATGCTCACCCAGGCACTGGGCGAGGACAAGGCCAACGGTCTCATCGACCGGATCCTGCTGGGTGGCAATACCAGCGGCCTGGACAGCCTCAAGTGGATGGAGCCGCGGGCGGTTGCCGACGTGATCCGTTACGAGCATCCGCAGATCCAGGCGATCGTGGTGGCTTACCTCGACCCGGACCAGGCCGGCGAAGTGCTGGGCAACTTCGACCACAAGGTGCGCCTGGACATCATCCTGCGTGTTTCTTCGCTCAATACCGTGCAGCCGGCGGCCCTGAAGGAATTGAACCAGATTCTCGAGAAGCAGTTCTCGGGCAACTCCAATGCCTCGCGCACCACCCTGGGTGGCATCAAGCGTGCGGCGGACATCATGAACTTCCTCGACAGCTCGATCGAAGGTCAGTTGATGGACTCGATCCGCGAATTCGACGAAGACCTGTCCGGTCAGATCGAAGACCTCATGTTCGTGTTCAACAACCTGGCCGATGTCGACGACCGGGGCATCCAGGCCCTGTTGCGCGAAGTGTCGTCCGACGTGCTGGTACTGGCCCTCAAGGGCTCGGACGAAGGCGTCAAGGAAAAAATCTTCAAGAACATGTCCAAACGGGCGGCCGAACTGTTGCGCGACGACCTCGAGGCCAAAGGCCCGGTGCGCGTCAGCGATGTGGAAACCGCACAGAAGGAAATCCTCACCATCGCCCGCCGCATGGCCGAAGCCGGGGAGATCGTTCTCGGTGGCAAGGGCGGCGAAGAGATGATCTAAGGTCGTTATGTCTGCCAAGAGTGATGAAGCGCCCAGCGACCTGATCCGCGCCCGGGACGTCGGTGGTTTCGACGTCTGGTCGCTGCCCAGCTTCGACCCCCATGTGCCCGAGCCTGAGCCGGAACCGGTGGAAGAGCTGCCGGAGATGGAGGAGGTGCCGCTGGAAGAAGTCCAGCCACTGACCCTCGAAGAAGTCGAGAGCATTCGCCAGGAAGCCTATAACGAAGGCTTTGCCGTGGGTGAAAAGGAAGGCTTCCACAGCACCACGCTCAAGGTTCGCCAGGAAGCCGATGTGGCGCTGACGGCCAAGCTCCGTGCGTTGGAATCGCTGATGCTCAACCTGTTCGACCCCATCGCCGAGCAGGACACCCAGATCGAGAAATCCCTGGTGGGCCTGGTGCAACACATCGCCAAGCAAGTGATCCAGCGCGAACTGGCCATCGATTCGAGCCAGATCGAACACGTCATGCGTGAGGCGCTCAAGTTGTTGCCGTTGGGCGTGGGTAACGTGCGGCTGTACATCAATCCCCAGGACTTCGAACTGGTCAAGGCCCTGCGCGAGCGCCATGAAGAAACCTGGCGCATCGTCGAGGACGCGGCGCTGCTGCCGGGTGGTTGCCGGGTGGAAACCGAACACAGCCGCATCGACGCCACCGTTGAAACCCGCATCAGCCAGATCATGGCCAAATTGTTCGACCAACTGCACGAACAGGCCCTGCATCCGGCCGCCGCCGACCTGAGCCTGGAGTTGCCGGACGATCCGCAGATCAGTGCCGATGCCGCGCCGGCCGATGTGGAGCTGGAGGTGCCTGAATTGGACGCTTCTGTACCGGACAACCGCGATGCGCCTTGAGCGAACCAGCTTCGGCAAGCGCCTGGGCAGCTACGCCGAGGCCAGTGAACTGGCCGGCCAACCGATCCTGGAAGGTCGCCTGCTGCGCATGGTCGGCCTGACCCTTGAAGCCGAGGGCCTGCGTGCCGCCATGGGTAGCCGCTGCATGGTGATCAACGACGACAGCTACCACCCGGTACAGGTCGAAGCCGAAGTCATGGGCTTCTCCGGCAGCAAGGTCTTCTTGATGCCGGTGGGCAGCGTCGCCGGTATCGCACCGGGCGCGCGCGTCGTGCCCCTGGCCGACAATGGTCGCTTGCCCATGGGCATGAGCATGCTCGGGCGTGTGCTGGACGGGGCCGGGCGCGCGCTGGACGGCAAGGGCGGCATGAAGGCCGAGGATTGGGTGCCGATGGACGGCCCGACGATCAACCCCCTCAAGCGTGACCCCATCAGCGTGCCGCTGGACGTGGGTATCCGTTGCATCAACGGTTTATTGACGGTCGGTCGCGGCCAACGCCTGGGCCTGTTTGCCGGTACCGGGGTGGGTAAGAGTGTGCTGTTGGGCATGATGACCCGCTTCACCGAAGCCGACATCATCGTGGTGGGGCTGATCGGTGAGCGGGGCCGTGAGGTCAAGGAATTCATCGAGCACATCCTCGGCGAGGAAGGGCTCAAGCGTTCGGTGGTAGTGGCTTCGCCAGCGGACGATGCGCCGTTGATGCGGCTGCGGGCTGCCATGTATTGCACGCGCATCGCCGAGTATTTCCGCGACAAGGGCAAGAACGTCCTGTTGCTGATGGATTCGCTGACCCGCTTCGCCCAGGCCCAGCGGGAAATCGCCCTGGCCATTGGCGAACCGCCGGCGACCAAGGGCTATCCGCCTTCGGTCTTCGCCAAGCTGCCGAAACTGGTGGAGCGCGCCGGCAATGCGGAAAAGGGTGGCGGCTCGATCACCGCGTTCTATACCGTGCTGTCCGAAGGTGACGACCAGCAAGACCCCATCGCCGACTCGGCCCGGGGTGTGCTGGACGGTCACATCGTGCTGTCCAGGCGCCTGGCCGAAGAAGGTCACTACCCGGCCATCGACATCGAGGCTTCCATCAGCCGGGTCATGCCGTCGGTGATCAGTGCCGAACACATGAAACGGGCCCAGCAGTTCAAGCAGTACTGGTCGCGCTATCAGCAAAGCCGTGACCTGATCAGCGTCGGTGCCTATGTGCCCGGCGGTGACCGCGAGACCGACACCGCCATCAGTCTTTACCCGGCCATGGCCGTCTACCTGCGCCAAAGCTTGAACGACAACATCGGCATGGGCGCCAGCGAGGCGCACTTGCAGACTATTTTCGCCCCGGTCTCAGGCACGTAACCGGCCATGGCCACGAGTCGTGCGGCGCGCCTGGCACCGGTGGTGGACATGGCGGAAAAGGCCGAGAAGACCGCCGTCCAGCGGCTGGCGTATTTCCAGGGGCAAGTGGCCGTTGCCGAGAGCAAGCTGGCAGACCTGGAGAACTTTCGACTCGAATACCAGGAGCAGTGGATTGCCCGGGGCAGCCACGGGGTGTCCGGGCAATGGTTGCTGGGTTACCAGGGGTTCCTGGCGCAGCTGGGTACCGCCATCGACCAGCAGCGCCAGAGCCTGGTCTGGCACCAGAACAACCTGGAGAAGGCTCGCCAGAGCTGGCAAGAGGCGTTTGCCCGGGTCGAAGGGTTGCGCAAACTGGTGCAGCGCTATATCGATGAGGCGCGACAGTTGGAAGACAAGCGCGAACAGAAACTGCTCGATGAGCTGTCCCAGCGCCTGCCACGCCAGAATCCTTATTGATGCGAAACCAGGATTTTGTCGTATGAACTAGGCAAAACCTTGCTCAGACCTTTACCAGATGCTACACCTTGTACACGTATGTCCATGACAAGGAAGCCGATCATGTCAGTCGTTACCGAAGTATCCCCCGATAGGCAGAAATTGACGATTTCGATCAAGGGTCGATTCGATTTCGGTCGGCATCAAGAGTTTCGTGAGGCGTATGAGCGGCTCGATCCATTGCCAGGATCCGTCGTGGTGGATTTGAAAGACGCGACTTATCTCGACAGTTCCGCCTTGGGCATGCTCCTGCTGTTGCGCGATCATGCTGGCGGCGATGAGTCGGATATCCGGGTCGTCAACAGCAGCTCCGACGTCAAGAAAATCCTCGCGATCTCCAATTTCGACAAGCTGTTCGACATCAGTTGATCGCCATGCAATCGTCGTCGGAGTCACTGACGGTCCTGATTGCCGAAGACAGTGCCGCTGATCGACTGCTGTTGTCGACCATTGTCCGCCGCCAGGGTCACCACGTGCTTACCGCGGCCAATGGCGCCGAAGCGGTCGACGTCTACCTGGAGCAGCGTCCGCACCTGGTGCTGATGGACGCGATGATGCCCGTGATGGACGGCTTCGAAGCTGCGCAGAGAATCAAGCAACTGGCTGGGGACCAATTGGTCCCGATCATTTTCCTCACCTCCCTGACTGAGAGCGAAGGCCTGGCCCGTTGCCTGGAAGCGGGCGGCGACGACTTCCTGGCCAAGCCCTATAACCAGGTGATCCTGGCAGCCAAGATCAAGGCCATGGACCGCTTGCGCCGGTTGCAGGCCACGGTGGTGGAGCAGCGCGACCAGATCGCCCGGCACCATGACTACCTGCTCAACGAACAACGGGTCGCCAAGGCCGTGTTCGACAAGATCGCCCACTCCGGCTGCCTGAGCGCGCCGAACATCCGCTACCTGCAATCACCTTACGCCTTGTTCAATGGCGACTTGCTGCTGGCCGCGTTCAACCCGGCTGGCGACATGCACGTCTTGCTGGGGGATTTCACCGGGCACGGTTTGCCGGCGGCGGTCGGGGCGATGCCGCTGGCGGAAGTGTTCTACGGGATGACGGCCAAGGGCTACGGCCTGGCGCAGATCCTGCGGGAGATGAATGCCAAGCTCAAGCGCATCCTGCCGGTGGATATGTTCTGTTGTGCAACGCTGTTGTGCCTCAGTTTCCAGCGTTGCACGGTGGAAATCTGGAACGGTGGCATGCCCGATGGTTACCTGCATGACAGCCTCAGCGGCGAGCGTACGCCGTTGCCGGCGCGGCACTTGCCGTTGGGCGTGCTCACGCCGCACTTGTTCGATGACCGCACCGAAGTGCATTCGATGTCGCTGGGAGACCGGGTGTTCCTGTTGTCCGATGGCGTAATAGAGACCAGTGACCGCGATGACCAGCCGTTTGGCGTGGAGCGGTTGCAGCAGGTGTTTTCGGCCAACCGTGAACCTGACTGTCTTTTTGAGGACATCCAGCAGGCCCTGCGGGATTTTCGCGGTGAGGCCCGTGACGACTTCAGCATGGTCGAGGTGCGGCTGGTCGCACCGACACAACTCAATCCGCCGCCACCGGTCTATTCCGATAGTGGACAGTCCAGCCCACTGGACTGGTCGGTGAGCTTCGAGTTCCGGGCGCAGACCCTCAAGCGCTTCAACCCGATGCCCTACCTGTTGCAGTTGCTGCTTGAGGTCCATGGGCTCAGGGCGCAGAGTGGCGCCCTTTATAGCGTCATGTCTGAGCTCTATTCCAATGCGCTGGATCACGGGGTGCTGGGGCTCGACTCGAGCCTCAAGCGTGATGCGGCGGGTTTTGCTCGCTACTACAGCGAGCGCAATACGCGCCTGGATGAACTGAGTGACGGTTACGTGCGGGTGCACTTGCACGTTTCGCCAAACGGCGAGGGTGGTCGCCTGGCCATCGAGGTTGAAGACAGCGGCGAGGGTTTCGATGTCGCCCGGGTGCTGGCACGGCCCGTGGACAGTGATCGGTTGTCGGGGCGTGGCGTGAGCCTGGTGCGCCAGTTGAGCCATCAGGCCTGCTGGTCAGACGATGGTCGTAGTGCGCGCGTGGAGTTTTTCTGGGAGGCTCTGGCATAATTGGCGCTATTCTTGATCAGGGAGCGAACAAGTGAACGAGATTCATCTGGACCGCGACGTGCTCAGCACGTTGAAGGAAGTCATGGAGGAGGGGTATCTGGAGTTGCTGGATACGTTTCTCAACGACTCCGAGGCTCGCCTGCGTGTGCTGCATGAAGCGCGGGACGCTGAAAAATTGAGCGCCACCGCCCACAGCTTCAAGGGCAGCAGCAGCAACATGGGCGCCATCCGCCTTGCTGAGCTGTGCGGCGAACTGGAACAGCGTGCCAAGCAGCCGTCACTGGGCGGTATCGAAAATCTGGTCAACGAAATCGACAGCGAGTTCGCCCATGTCCGCAAGCTTTGCCGGGAGGAGCGTGAAGGCTTCCACTGCTGAGATTTGACGGCCACGCAAACGTTGGCCCGTGCCTTGCATTGTCTAGTCTCGACTGTACCTATGATTCCAGTGCAGCGGAGACCTTTTTATGCCCGTTACCCCCAATTCACTGCTTCAGGCCTCTGTCCAGGCCAAGCCCAAGGTCGCCGTCAATTCGCCGGCAGCGGCCCCGGACCTCGGGGATAGAGCCTCCAGCTTCGCTCAAGTCTTCGCCAAGCAGGCGCCTGCCAAAGCGGCGGCGGCCCCGGAGCCCGTGGTGAAATCGGCGCGCGACAAGGCCGCCGATAACACCGTCAAAAAAGACACCGGCAACGAAAGCCCTGCCGCCCCGGAACCGACGGTTGCCGATAGCGGCAAACCCTTGCCCGCGGACAAACCAGCCAGCACCGACGACAAGGCCGCCAGCGATACCAGCGCCGACTCGGCTGAAACGCCCGTGGCGGATGCGGCGCCGGTCGATCCGAGCCTTGATCCTGGTGTGCTGCCGGACATGACGGTGCCGGTCGCGACAGCTCCGGCGGAACCTGCCCCCGTGGCGGTCACGGCTGAGGCCCCGGTCGCCACGGCAGTCGCGGCGCCCGTTGTCCCTTTGGCCGCCGCGGCCCAGCCAGCAGCCCCGGTCGTCGATCCAGCCTTCGACCCGGAAGCCGACCCTCTCGACGCATTGCCCGCCTTGCGCTTGGCGATGGAGCAGGGCGGTCATGTTTCCGCCACCAGCCAGGCGCAGCCCAAGAGCGCTGCCCCGGTGTCGCTCGACGGTGAGCCAACGTCAGCGCAGACCTTTGCCGCCGGTATGGCCAGCATGCTCAGCGTGCAAGCCGATCAGAACAGTACCGAATCCGGTAGCCAGGGGGGCGACAAGGCTTTCGGCGGCTTGATCAGCGAAGGCCTCAAGGACCTGGGCGCCGCGTCCAGCGACACCCGCGTGGATGATTTCGCCAACCGCCTGGCCGCACTGACCCAGGCCGCTACACCCAAAACCGCCAACGCAGTGCCAGTCAACCAACCTATCGCGATGAATCAGAGCGGTTGGACCGAAGAGGTGGTCAACCGGGTGATGTACCTGTCCAGTGTCAATCTCAAGGCGGCCGACATCCAATTGCAGCCTGCGGAGCTCGGACGCCTGGATATCCGGGTGAACATGGTTCCGGACCAGCAGACCCAGGTCACGTTCATGAGCGCCCACTCCGGCGTTCGTGAAGCCCTCGAAGGCCAGTTGCATCGCCTGCGGGACAGTTTTAGCCAGCAGGGCATGGGCCAGGTCGACGTCAGCGTGTCGGATCAATCCCGGGGTTCGCAGAACCAGGAGCAGCAAACCCAGCAGCAGGCCCGGGCCGGACGTACGACGACATCTGGCGGGCGGGTGGATTCAGCGGAGGAGGCAGGCCCGGCCGGCATCGCTGAAGTGGCCGCCAGCACGACCAGCGTCATTGGCACCAGCGCGGTGGACTACTACGCCTGATCCAACGATGCACACCCCTGTGGGAGCGAGCTTGCTCGCGATAGCCGATTGTCAGTCATCCTTGCAGGGGCTGGTTCATCGCTATCGCGAGCAAGCTCGCTCCCACATTGGTTTCATGGGGACTGAAGAGCGTATCTGCCCGTCATCCCAAGTACCGACACTTCTGGCATAACACTTGCTCCTGCCTTGCCGTGCAACAGTGAAAACCCCGATTAGTGACGGATTATTGGCATGGCGAAGAGTGAAGCAGCAGCTGTAAAAGACCCTGCAACCAAAGGCAAACTCAAGCTGATCATCATGATCGTGGTGGGTTTGCTCCTGGCGATCGGCGTGTCCGTGGGGGCGACCTGGTATTTCATGCACAGCGCTCAAAGCAAGCCGGCAGTGGCGGTCGAGGCTGCGCCGGTGGGCAAGCAGCCGGCGATTTTCGAACCGATGGCGCCCGCCTTCGTGGCCAACTACACCGTGAACGGTCGTCAACGCTACATGCAGGTCAGCATTACTCTGCAGGGTCGCAACCAGGCTGACCTGGAAGCGCTGCGGGTACACATGCCACTGATCCGCAATAACCTGGTGATGCTCTTTTCCGGACAGAGTTTCGACACCTTGGCCACGCCCGTCGGCCAGGAAATGCTGCGCCAGAAAGCCACGGCCAGCGTGCAGGAAGTGGCTCAGAAAGAGCTTGGCAAAGTGGTGATCGAACAGTTGCTCTTCACTAACTTCGTATTGCAGTAGGAACACGACATGGCCGTGCAGGACCTGCTGTCCCAGGACGAAATCGACGCGCTGTTGCATGGTGTCGACGATGGTCTGGTACAGACCGAAAACGCTGCTGAACCGGGCAGCGTCAAAAGCTACGACCTGACCAGCCAGGATCGCATCGTTCGCGGACGCATGCCGACCCTGGAAATGATCAACGAGCGTTTCGCCCGGTACACTCGCATCAGCATGTTCAACATGCTGCGCCGCTCGGCCGACGTGGCTGTCGGCGGCGTGCAGGTGATGAAGTTCGGCGAGTACGTGCATTCGTTGTACGTGCCCACCAGCCTCAACCTGGTGAAGATCAAGCCGTTGCGTGGCACCGCGTTGTTCATCCTCGACGCCAAGCTGGTGTTCAAGCTGGTGGACAACTTCTTTGGTGGTGACGGTCGTCACGCCAAGATCGAAGGGCGTGAATTCACCCCGACCGAGCTGCGGGTGGTGCGCATGGTGCTGGAACAGGCCTTCATCGATTTGAAGGAGGCCTGGCAGGCGATCATGGAAGTGAACTTCGAGTACATCAACTCGGAAGTGAACCCGGCCATGGCCAACATCGTCGGGCCGAGCGAAGCCATCGTGGTCTCGACCTTCCACATCGAACTCGATGGCGGTGGCGGCGACCTGCACGTGACCATGCCGTATTCGATGATCGAGCCGGTGCGCGAAATGCTCGACGCCGGTTTCCAGTCGGACCTCGACGACCAGGACGAACGCTGGATCAACGCCTTGCGCCAGGACGTGCTCGATGTCGATGTACCGATCGGCGCGACGGTCGCCCGGCGCCAACTGCGTCTGCGGGACATCCTGCACATGCAGCCGGGGGACATCATCCCCGTCGAGATGCCGGAAGATATGATCATGCGCGCCAATGGCGTGCCGGCCTTCAAGGTCAAGATGGGCTCTCACAAAGGCAACCTGG
Source organism: Pseudomonas sp. Van50 (assembly GCF_055390755.1). Lineage (NCBI taxonomy): Bacteria > Pseudomonadati > Pseudomonadota > Gammaproteobacteria > Pseudomonadales > Pseudomonadaceae > Pseudomonas > Pseudomonas sp. Van50. Next base: position 1,896,297 of record NZ_AP024343.1, read on the forward strand.
CGTTGCAGGTGATCGAGCCGATCGAACGCCGCTGAGCGGTGTCAACTTCTTAAGTTTGTAACGGATTTTACGTTTTTTACTGATTTTTGCCCGCCGAGGACAAATGATGGCTGACGATATGAATACCCAGGATGACCAGGCGCTGGCCGACGAATGGGCTGCGGCCCTGGAAGAAACCGGCGACGCCGGGCAGGCTGATATCGATGCCTTGCTGGCCGCCGATAGCGGCAATCAGGGGTCCAGCCGCCTGACGATGGAAGAGTTCGGCAGCGTGCCCAAGAGCAACGAGCCAGTCACGCTGGATGGGCCGAACCTGGATGTGATCCTCGACATCCCGGTATCCATCTCCATGGAAGTGGGCAGCACCGATATCAACATTCGCAACCTGCTGCAGCTCAACCAGGGCTCGGTGATCGAGTTGGACCGCCTGGCCGGCGAGCCGCTCGACGTGCTGGTCAACGGCACCTTGATCGCCCATGGCGAAGTGGTGGTGGTCAACGAGAAGTTCGGCATTCGCCTGACGGACGTGATCAGCCCGAGCGAACGCATCAAGAAGCTGCGCTGAGTGAAAGGTTTCTTCGCCGCAGCGTCGATGCTGCCATTGAGCGTGCTGGCGGCCGAACCGGTTGCCACGGCGGCCGTTGCGCCGGCGGCAGGCAGCGGGGTCGCCGGGCAACTGGCGCAACTGGTGCTCGGTTTGCTGTTGGTGCTGGGCTTGATCTTCTTTCTCGCCTGGTTGTTGCGCCGCGTGCAACAGGCGGGACCGACCGGCAAGGGCCAGGTCATCGACATCGTCGGTTCGCGCGCGCTCGGGCCGCGCGACCGGCTGGTGCTGGTGCAGGTCGGCAACGAGCAGATCCTGCTGGGCCTGAGCCCGGGCACCATCACCGCCTTGCACGTCCTCAAGGAGCCGGTGCAGGTACCCTCCACCGAGCCGGCCAGCCCCGAATTTGCCCAGCGCCTCATGGAGCTGCTGGGGAAAGACCAGAAGGATAAAAAGTAATGCCGTTGCGCATTCTGTTGGCATTGGCCCTGATGCTGGCCGCACCGTTGGCGTTCGCCGCCGACCCGCTGTCGATCCCGGCGATCACCCTGGGGACCAACGCCGAAGGGGCCCAGGAATACTCGGTCAGCCTGCAGATCCTGCTGATCATGACCGCGCTGAGTTTCATTCCGGCGTTCGTCATGCTGATGACCAGTTTCACCCGCATCATCATTGTCTTTTCGATCCTGCGCCAGGCCCTGGGCCTGCAACAGACCCCCTCGAACCAGATCCTCACCGGCATGGCGCTGTTCCTGACCATGTTCATCATGGCGCCCGTGTTCGATCGGGTGAACCAGGATGCGCTGCAACCCTACCTGGCAGAAAAAATCACTGCCCAGGATGCCGTGGCCAAGGCTCAGGTGCCGATCAAGGATTTCATGCTGGCCCAGACCCGCAGCAGTGACCTGGAGCTGTTCATGCGCCTGTCCAAGCGCACCGACATCCCCAGTGCCGACCAGGCGCCACTGACCATCCTGGTGCCGGCGTTCGTGACGTCCGAGCTGAAAACCGCGTTCCAGATCGGTTTCATGATTTTCATCCCGTTCCTGATCATCGACCTGGTGGTCGCCAGCGTGCTGATGGCCATGGGTATGATGATGCTGTCGCCGCTGATCATTTCCCTGCCGTTCAAGATCATGCTGTTTGTGCTGGTGGACGGCTGGGCGTTGATCATCGGTACGCTGGCGGGCAGTTTCGGCGGTGTTTAGGCCTTTTGTGCGGGTAGGACGATATGACGCCTGAAGTAGCGGTAGACCTGTTCCGTGAAGCGCTCTGGCTGACGACCATGATGGTTGCCATCCTGGTGATCCCCAGCCTGCTGGTGGGGTTGCTGGTGGCGATGTTCCAGGCCGCGACCCAGATCAACGAACAGACCTTGAGCTTCCTGCCGCGCCTGCTGGTGATGCTGGTGACGTTGATCGTCGCCGGCCCCTGGATGGTACAAACCTTCATGGAATACATCCTGCAGCTGTACGGCAGTATTCCGCAGTTGATCGGCTGACCCCATGTCGATGCTCGCGCTGACGGACACCCAGATCAGTTCCTGGGTGGCATCGTTCATCCTGCCCTTGTTTCGTGTCACCGCGGTGCTGATGAGCATGCCGGTCTTCGGCACGACCCTGGTGCCCCGGCGTGTGCGCTTGTATTTCGCCCTGGCGATCACAGTGGTCATCGCGCCCGGGCTACCCCCGATGCCGCCGGTCAATGCCCTGGACCTCAGCGCGCTGATGCTGGTGGCCGAGCAAATTCTCATCGGTGCCTTGATGGGGTTCTCGCTGCAGCTGTTCTTTCAGGCTTTCGTGGTGGCCGGGCAAATCATTTCGATCCAGATGGGCATGGCCTTCGCGTCCATGGTCGACCCCACCAATGGCGTGACGACGGCGGTGATCGGTCAGTTCCTGACGATGCTGGTGACGCTGTTGTTCCTCGCCATGAATGGGCATCTGGTGGTGTTCGAGGTGTTGACCGAGAGCTTTACCACCATGCCGGTGGGCAGTGCGTTCCTGGTCAATCACTTCTGGGAAATCGCCGGCAAGCTCGGCTGGGTTCTGGGTGCGGCGATGGTGCTGGTATTGCCGGCGATCACCGCGTTGCTGGTGGTCAACATCGCGTTTGGCGTGATGACCCGCGCGGCGCCGCAATTGAATATTTTCTCCATTGGCTTCCCGCTCACCCTCGTGCTGGGCATGGTGATTTTCTGGGTCAGCCTGGGGGATATCCTCAATCAGTATCAGCCGCTGGCCACCCAGGCCTTGCAGCTTTTACGCGACATGGCACAGGCACGCTGAACCATGGCCGAGAGCGAGAGTGGTCAGGACAAGACAGAAGACCCCACGGAAAAGCGCCTGCGCGAGTCCCGGGAAAAGGGCGAGACCGCCCGTTCCAAGGAACTCAACACGCTGGCGATCATGCTGGCCGGGGCGGGTGGGTTGCTGATTTATGGCGGCGGGTTGGCCCTGGACCTGCTGGAAATCATGCGCCTGAATTTCTCCCTGCCCCGCGAGGTGCTGCTGTCTCCGGGGGCCATGTCCCAGCATCTGCTGCACTCGGGCAAGATCGCGATCCTGGCGGTGCAGCCGGTCTTGATCTGCTTGCTGCTGGCTGCTCTCATCGGCCCGATTTCCCTGGGCGGCTGGTTGTTCGCTGCCGGTAGCCTGGCTCCCAAGTTCAGCCGGATGAACCCGGCCGCCGGTCTCAAGCGCATGTTTTCCACCACGGCGCTGATGGAGTTGCTCAAGGCGTTTGGGAAATTCCTGCTGGTGCTGTTCGTGGCGCTGACGGTGTTGCAGGCCGACATCGATGATCTGCTGCGCATTGCCCACGAACCGCTGGAGCAGGCGATTATCCACAGCGTGCAGTTGGTGGGCTGGAGTACGTTGTGGATGGCTTGCGGCCTGATCCTGATCGCGGCCATCGACGTGCCGATCCAGCTGTATCAGAGCAAGCAGAAGCTGATGATGACCAAGCAGGAAGTGCGCGACGAGCACAAGGACGCGGAGGGCAAGCCGGAGGTCAAGCAGCGTATCCGTCAATTGCAGCGCGAGGTCTCCCAGCGGCGGATGATGGCGGCCATCCCCGATGCCGATGTGGTCATCACCAACCCGACTCACTACGCCGTCGCCCTCAAGTACGACCCTGAAAAAGGCAACGCGCCCGTGTTGCTGGCCAAGGGCAGTGACTTCCTGGCGCTGAAGATCCGTGAGATCGCCGTGGCCAATGAGGTGATGCTGCTCGAGTCCCCGGCGCTGGCGCGATCGATTTACTACTCCACCGAACTCGACCAGGAAATCCCTGGAGGCCTGTACCTGGCCGTGGCCCAGGTATTGGCCTATGTCTACCAGATCCGCCAGCACCGCGCGGGCAAGGGCAAGCGCCCCGAACCGCTCAAGGACCTGCCGATCCCGCCGGATTTGCGCCGCGATTCCTGAGTCAGGCCTCCGTCCCGGCCTGCGACGGGCGCTTGGTGTGCCCTGTACCTGTCAGTCCTGACAGTAGACAGCTGTTTTCTCTAGCCATGTAATGCTTCTGGATGCTCACTCAACCCAGGGGTATGACATGACAATGCGCGAATACAAGAATCTTGGAGGCATGGCGCTGGAGTTTGTGACGGGGGTGGTCGAAGCCAATTTCGGCGAACGGGCTATCGCTTGTGCGTTCACGTTTGACCTGGCACTCGATTTCGCGCGCTTCAAGGCCGCGGCAAACAAGTACGTGCCCAGTTATCTGGAGAATGAGATCAATGCCATTCGGCCGGAATTGGAAGGCCTGGCTTACCACATCTCCTACGATTACTTCGCTGATCAGGCAGGAAAAATCACCAGCAACGAGGTGCTGTTTCATATTTTCACCGGTGCTGACAGCTATTTTGACGGGTGGTCGAGTGGGGTCATGGAGCAGCGTTATCACAAACCGATTTTCCAGATCCTTGACGGTAAATTGAGGCTGGCCGCGCGTACGGATTTTCGATGGGAGGACCCCCAGCGGCTCATCACGATCGCGGATCTCCCGATCATTCGGTTCCAATGGGCGCTCAACGTGATGGAGGGCCACCAGATAAACGCGCCTGAACAACCTTTGTCCGATACCAAGGCGCCGACTTCGATGGTGGTGTTCACGTACACGAGCGAAGACCGGGTTGAAGTCGATGGTCAGCAAATGTACAGGGGGACGCGTTATGTCAGGGGCTGGAAACTGGATTTTGGCCCGATCACACCGCAGCAGATACTGACAGCGTAGTGACCAACCGGTGAGTTGAACCCGGCTGAATGCATGCTGTTGCGAATGTTGGCTGCAAGTTGGAAGGCTTCTTGCAATACCCCGTCTGCGCCCCTTCGGGCGTCAAAAGTTTGCTTCACAGGAACGGGGAAAATCGGTGGATCGCTCACAGTTATTCAGCACTGCGCGCAGCAATGTCGTAGACCTCAGCCGGGGTAATCTGGGCGTGCCGCTGTTGCTGCTGGTCATGCTTGCCATGATGATGCTGCCGGTGCCGCCGTTCCTGCTGGACGTGTTCTTCACGTTCAACATCGCCCTGTCGATCGTCGTGCTGCTGGTATGCGTCTACGCCCTGCGGCCACTGGATTTTGCCGTCTTCCCGACCATCCTGCTGGTGGCCACGCTGCTGCGCCTGGCGCTGAACGTGGCGTCCACCCGCGTGGTGATGCTCCACGGCCAGGACGGGCACGCCGCCGCCGGTAAGGTGATCCAGGCCTTCGGTGAGGTGGTGATCGGCGGTAACTACGTGGTCGGTATCGTGGTCTTCGCCATCTTGATGATCATCAACTTCGTCGTGGTGACCAAGGGTGCCGGGCGGATTTCCGAGGTGAGCGCGCGTTTCACCCTCGATGCGATGCCCGGCAAGCAGATGGCGATCGACGCCGACCTCAACGCCGGTCTCATCGACCAGAGCCAGGCCAAGCTGCGTCGCCTGGAAGTGGCCCAGGAAGCCGAGTTCTACGGTTCCATGGACGGTGCCAGCAAATTCGTGCGCGGTGACGCCATCGCCGGCCTGCTGATTCTGTTCATCAACCTGATCGGCGGCATGGCTGTCGGCATCTTCCAGCACAACATGTCGTTTGGCGACGCCGGCAGGGTCTACGCCTTGCTGACCATTGGTGACGGTTTGGTGGCGCAATTGCCATCACTGTTGTTATCCACAGCGGCCGCGATCATGGTGACCCGTGCTTCGGGCTCCGAAGACATGGGCAAGCAGATCGGTCGGCAGATGTTCGCCTCGCCCAAGGCCCTGGCCGTTGCCGCCGGCCTGATGGCCGTGATGGGCCTGGTGCCGGGGATGCCGCACATTTCCTTCCTGACCATGGCCGCCGCCGCCGCGGGTGGTGCCTACCTGTTCTGGAAGAAGCAGAACGTGCAGAAAGTCCAGGCCCTGCAAGAGGTCAAGCGTCAGCAGGAGTTGCTGCCGTCGCCGGCCCGCGCCATGGAAACCAAGGAGCTGGGCTGGGATGACGTGACCCCGATCGACATGATCGGCCTGGAAGTCGGCTATCGCCTGATTCCCTTGGTCGACCGTAACCAGGGTGGGCAGTTGCTGGCGCGGATCAAGGGCGTGCGCAAGAAGCTCTCCCAGGACCTTGGCTTCCTGATGCCCACCGTACACATTCGCGACAACCTCGACCTGGCGCCGAGCGCCTATCGCCTGACCTTGATGGGGGTGATCCTGGCCGAAGCCGAGATCTACCCCGACCGCGAATTGGCGATCAACCCTGGCCAGGTCTATGGCAGCCTCAACGGCATCACCGCCAAGGATCCGGCTTTCGGCCTGGAAGCGGTGTGGATCGAAATCAGCCAGCGGGCCCAGGCCCAGTCCCTCGGTTATACCGTGGTGGACGCCAGTACCGTGGTGGCGACCCACTTGAACCAGATCCTGTACAAGCACTCCAGCGAGCTGATTGGCCACGAAGAAGTCCAGCAACTCCTGCAAGTGCTGGCCAAAGGCTCGCCGAAGCTGGCTGAAGAGCTGGTGCCGGGTGTGGTTTCGTTGTCGCAGTTGCTCAAGGTGCTGCAGGCGCTGCTGGCCGAACAAGTGCCCGTGCGCGACATACGCAGTATCGCCGAGGCCATCGCCAACAACGCCTCCAAGAGTCAAGATACCGCCGCCTTGGTGGCTGCGGTTCGGGTCGGTGTGTCCCGCGCAATCGTCCAAAGCATTGTAGGCACTGAGTCTGAGCTGCCTGTGATCACCTTGGAGCCAAGGTTGGAACAGATATTGCTCAATAGTCTGCAGAAGGCAGGACAAGGCTCGGAAGAGGGTGTTCTGCTGGAGCCAAGCATGGCCGAGAAGCTGCAGCGTTCGCTGATCGAAGCAGCCCAGCGGCAGGAGATGCAAGGCCAACCGGTGATCCTGCTGGTGGCCGGTCCGATTCGCGCGATGCTCTCGCGATTCGGTCGCCTCGCGGTCCCGGGGCTGCATGTGTTGGCGTACCAGGAAATACCGGACAACAAGCAAGTGACCATCGTTGCGACAGTAGGGCCCAACGGCTGAGGTAGTGGTTTATGCAAGTGAAGCGTTTTTTCGCCGCCGACATGCGTCAGGCCATGAAACTGGTTCGTGACGAGCTGGGCGCTGAAGCAGCCATCATTGGCAACCGTCGTATCGCCGGCGGTGTCGAGCTGACGGCGGCCCTGGATTACAAACTGTCTGCGCTGGCCCCGCGGGTTCCGAACATGGAACTCGAAGACGAGCTGCGCAAGACCCAGTCGCGCATCGCCAGCGCGCAGGCCGAACTGAGCCTGCGCAGCAGCGAAGGCGAGGGTGCCGCGGGCACCAATCGTCAATTGTTCGCCGGTCAGCCGCTGACCGCCGGCCTGCCGTTGACCGCTGCCGAGCCGCTGATCGAGCAGGCCCAGGCCGAACCGCGTCGTCCGGAGCCGGCACCCGCCGCGCCTGCCCGCGGGCTCGACCCGCGCGCCCTGGACTCGATGCGCTTCGAGCTCAACAGCCTGCGCGAGCTGATGGAAGTCCAACTCGGCTCCCTGGCCTGGAACCAACTGCAAGGCAGCCGTCCGGCCCAGGCCAACCTGTGGCGTCGCCTGCAACGCATCGGCTTGTCCGGCCCGTTGTCCCGAGACCTGCTGGCGCTGATCAATGGTATCGAAGAGCCTCGCCAGGCCTGGCGCATGTTGCTGGCGCACCTGGCGCGGATGATCGCCACGCCGGAAGTCGAGCCGCTGGAGGAGGGCGGGGTGATTGCCATGGTCGGTCCTGCCGGCATGGGCAAGACCACCACCCTGGCCAAGCTCGCCGCCCGCTATGTACTCAAGTACGGCGCCCAGAGCATCGCCCTGGTGAGCATGGACAGTTTCCGCATCGGTGCCCAGGAACAACTCAAGACCCTGGGCCGGATCCTCAATGTGTCGGTGACCCATGTGGATCCGGGCCAATCCCTGGCCCAGGCGCTGGAGCCGCTGCTGCGCAAACGCGTCGTGCTGATCGATACCGCCGGCCTGCAAGCCAGCGATCCGGCCCTGCGCATGCAGCTCGAAAGCCTGGCCGGACGCGGTATCAAGTCAAAAAATTATCTCGTGTTGGCAACCACCAGCCAGAAACAGGTTCTAACCGCCGCATACCACAGCTACAAACGCTGCGGACTGGCTGGCTGCATCCTGACTAAGCTGGACGAAACGGCAAGCCTGGGCGAGGTGTTGAGCCTGGCGATCGGTCATGAACTGCCGGTGGCCTACCTGACCGATGGGCCGCGGATCCCGGATGATTTGCATCTGCCGCGCCGTCATCAACTGGTCAGTCGTGCCGTGAGTGTGCAAATGCAGGAAGAACCCAGCGAAGAAGCCATGGCTGACATGTTCGCTGACATCTACCACAGCCCGACCAAGCAGGTCGGCTGAGGTAATCATGAATATTTTTTGTACCTACATCGATGGTCTGCCATGCATTGTTCCTTATGCGAACGCGCAGCCAGTAATGTGGCCTCCGTCTAAGAAGACAAGGTAAAGAACGAACATGGGCAGCATGCATCCCGTACAGGTGATCGCGGTGACCGGCGGCAAAGGTGGCGTCGGGAAGACTAACGTGTCAGTGAACTTGTCCCTGGCTCTGGCAGAGCTTGGCCGACGGGTCATGCTGCTGGACGCCGACCTGGGCCTGGCGAACGTCGACGTGCTGCTGGGGCTTACCCCCAAACGCACCCTGGCGGACGTGATCGAGGGCCGTTGCGAACTGCGCGACGTGCTGTTGCAGGGACCTGGCGGGATTCGCATCGTGCCGGCTGCCTCCGGTACCCAGAGCATGGTCCACCTGACCCCGGCCCAGCACGCGGGCCTGATCCAGGCCTTCAGCGACATCGGCGACAACCTCGATGTGCTGGTGATCGACACCGCGGCCGGCATCGGCGACTCGGTCGTCAGTTTCGTCCGCGCCGCCCAGGAAGTGCTGCTGGTGGTCTGCGACGAACCGACGTCCATCACCGATGCCTACGCCCTGATCAAACTGCTGAACCGCGACTATGGCATGAACCGCTTCCGCGTCCTGGCCAATATGGCCCAGAGCCCGCAGGAAGGGCGCAACCTGTTCGCCAAGTTGACCAAGGTCACCGATCGCTTCCTGGACGTCGCCCTACAATACGTCGGCGCCGTGCCGTACGACGAAAGCGTACGCAAGGCCGTCCAGAAGCAACGCGCCGTTTATGAAGCTTTTCCACGTTCCAAATGCGCGCTGGCGTTCAAGGCGATCGCCCAGAAGGTCGATACCTGGCCACTGCCGGCCAACCCCCGCGGGCATCTGGAATTTTTCGTCGAGCGTCTTGTGCAACAAACAGCAGGGCCCGTGCTATGACAGCCAGCGGTTACAACCATCTCTACAAAAAATCGGCACGGGACGCCCAATACGAATTGATCGAGCGTTATGCGCCACTGGTCAAGCGTATTGCCTACCACTTGCTGGCGCGGTTGCCGGCCAGTGTCCAGGTCGAGGACTTGATCCAGGCCGGCATGATCGGCCTGCTTGAAGTGTCGAACAAATACGACGCCAGCAAAGGTGCCAGTTTCGAGACCTATGCCGGTATCCGCATTCGCGGGGCGATGCTCGATGAGGTCCGCAAGGGCGATTGGGCGCCGCGTTCGGTGCACCGCAATACCCGCATGGTCAGTGACGCGATTCGGGCAATTGAAGCTAAAACCGGGCGTGACGCTAAAGATCACGAAGTTGCGGCCGAACTCCAGTTGAGTCTCGACGATTATTACGGGATTTTGAACGATACCTTGGGCAGCCGCCTGTTCAGTTTCGACGACCTGTTGCAGGACGGCGAACACGAAGGGCTGCACGAGGATAACGCGAGTGCTCACATGGAGCCGTCGCGTGACCTGGAAGATGAACGTTTCCAGAGTGCGCTGGCGGATGCGATTGCCAATTTGCCGGAGCGTGAGCGGCTGGTCTTGGCGCTGTACTACGACGAAGAGCTGAACCTCAAGGAAATCGGTGAGGTCCTGGGGGTCAGCGAATCGCGGGTCAGCCAGTTACACAGCCAGTGCGCGGCCCGTTTGCGGGGGCGTTTGGGGGAGTGGCGAGCGCGTTGACAGGCAGTGTGGGGACACTGCGACGAGGCTGGCCTGGCAGGTGCTGTGCCAGTCTCCATCCGTTGTGCTCCAGACCGTTGTCGAGTGTTGTGCCGGATTGATTGAAATGGCGCGTCCAGGTGCTGGGCGCGTTTAAGACTGCTTGGAGGTCGAATTGGACAAGAACATGAAAATCCTCATCGTTGATGACTTCTCAACGATGCGGCGGATCATTAAAAACCTGTTGCGTGACCTTGGGTTCACCAACACGGCCGAAGCAGATGACGGGACCACTGCGCTCCCGATGTTGCACAGTGGCAACTTCGATTTTCTGGTCACCGACTGGAACATGCCAGGCATGACCGGTATCGACCTGCTGCGCCAGGTGCGTGCCGACGAAAAACTCAAGCATCTCCCGGTGTTGATGGTCACTGCCGAAGCCAAGCGCGAGCAGATCATCGAAGCGGCCCAGGCCGGTGTAAACGGCTATGTGGTCAAACCCTTCACGGCCCAGGCGTTGAAAGAGAAGATCGAAAAAATCTTCGAACGCATCGGTTAACGGCGCCACGGGGGAGCTATGGACAACGAATCTTCAATGGGCGATTTCGAATCGACCCTGAAAAAACATGCCCGCGAACTGGTCGACAGCCTTGAAAAAGGTCGCTTTGGCGATGCGGTTCAAATGATCCATGAGCTCAACCAGACCCGTGACCGCGGTCTGTATCAGGAAGTGGGCAAGCTCACGCGTGAACTGCACAGCGCGATTGTCAATTTCCAGATCGACCCGCACATGCCGCAGGCCGAGGAAGTCTCGCAGATCACCGACGCCACCGAGCGCCTGGGGTATGTGGTCAAACTGACCGAAGCCGCGGCCAACCGCACCATGGATCTGGTGGAAAGCGCAACGCCGCTGGTCAATGGCCTGAGCGAAGAGGCCCAGGCCTTGAGCACCGACTGGGGCCGGTTCATGCGTCGTGAAGTCGGTGCTGAAGAGTTTCGGGAGCTGGCCCGCCGGGTCGACGGTTTCCTGACGCGCAGCAGCACCGAGAACCGCGCCGTGGCAAGCAACCTCAACGACATTCTGCTGGCCCAGGACTATCAAGACCTGACCGGCCAGGTAATCAAGCGTGTGACCCAGTTGGTCACCGAAGTGGAAAGCAACCTGCTCAAACTGGTGTTGATGGCCAGCCAGGTCGACCGCTTTGCAGGCATCGAACACGACCGTGAAGCGATGCTTGCTGAAAAAGATCCACAAAAACATCTCTCTCAGGGTGAAGGTCCGCAAATTCATGCCGATAAAAGAGAAGACGTTATGTCCGGTCAGGACGATGTGGACGATTTGCTGTCCAGCCTTGGATTCTGAGTTTTAGCCCTGTTTTAGGAGCAGCCATTAATGAGCTTCGGCGCCGATGAAGAGATCCTTCAGGATTTCCTGGTTGAGGCCGGCGAGATTCTAGAGCAACTGTCTGAGCAACTGGTCGAGCTGGAAAGTCGACCCGATGATGCAGACTTGCTCAATGCAATTTTTCGCGGTTTCCACACTGTAAAAGGAGGCGCCGGCTTCCTCCAGCTCAACGAGCTGGTGGAGTGCTGTCACATTGCCGAGAACGTGTTCGACATCCTGCGCAAGGGTGAGCGTCGCGTTGACTCGGAATTGATGGACGTGGTGCTCGAAGCGCTGGATGCGGTCAACAGCATGTTCAGCGAAGTGCGCGAGCGCTCGCCGATCACCCCTGCCACCCCTGAGTTGCTCGCCGCGCTGGCACGCCTGGCCGAGCCGCAATCGGCTGACGAAGCGGCGCCGGTTGCCGAAGCGGTGGTTGAAGAGCCGGTCGCCGAAGAATCGGGCGACATCACCGATAACGAATTCGAACAACTGCTGGACTCCCTGAATACCGTCAAGGCCGAGGCCGAGGCGCCGGCTGCTCAGGTCGCACCTGCTGCACAAGCCGCCGGGGCTGCCAGCGATGAAATCACCGATGCCGAGTTCGAGTCGCTGCTCGACCAGCTTCACGGCAAGGGCCAGTTCGCGCCGGATGCGGTCGTCCCGCCGACGGCACCGGTCGCCGCGAAAGCGGCGGGCGACAGCTCCGACATCACCGACGACGAATTCGAAGCGTTGCTCGACCAGTTGCATGGCAAGGGCACCTTTGCCGTTGACGCACTGGATTCGGCCATCGCTTCGGCGCCGACCCCGGCCAAGCCGGCCGCCGCTGCCGCTGGCAGCGATCTGATCAGCGACCACGAATTCGAATCGCTGCTCGATGAGCTGCATGGCAAGGGCAAGTTCAGCGAAGTCGGTACGGCGTCTGCCGCGCCTGCCGCCACCGCGGCGGCACCGGCGGCCAAGGCTGCGCCCAAACCCGCTGCCAAGGCACCGGAACCCAAGGCCGAGCCCGCCAAGCCTGCCGCTGCCGCCGCCGCGGCGCCAGCCCGGGCTCCGGCGGCTGCGCCAGCGGAAAAACCGGCCAGCGAAGCCGAGACCACCGTTCGGGTCGACACGGCACGCCTGGACGAGATCATGAACATGGTCGGCGAACTGGTGCTGGTGCGTAACCGTCTGGTGCGCCTGGGCCTCAACAGCCAGGACGAAGCCATGTCCAAGGCCGTGTCGAACCTCGACGTGGTCACGGCCGACTTGCAGACCGCGGTCATGAAGACCCGGATGCAGCCGATCAAGAAAGTCTTCGGGCGCTTCCCGCGCCTGGTTCGCGACCTGGCTCGCCAGCTCAAGAAAGAAATCAACCTGGAACTGGTGGGTGAAGAGACCGACCTCGACAAGAACCTCGTCGAGGCCCTGGCCGATCCGCTGGTCCACTTGGTGCGCAACGCGGTCGACCACGGCATCGAGTCGCCGGAAGAACGCGAAGCCTCGGGCAAGGTCCGCAGCGGCAAGGTAATCCTGGCCGCCGAGCAGGAAGGCGACCATATCCTGCTGTCGATCTCCGATGACGGCAAAGGCATGGACCCGAACGTGCTGCGTTCCATCGCGGTGAAACGCGGTGTAATGGACAAGGATGCCGCCGACCGCCTGAGCGACACCGAGTGCTACAACCTGATCTTCGCCCCGGGTTTCTCGACCAAGACCGAGATTTCCGACGTGTCGGGCCGTGGCGTGGGCATGGACGTGGTGAAAACCAAGATTTCCCAGCTCAACGGTTCGATCAACATCTACTCGACCAAGGGCCAGGGCTCGAAGATCGTCATCAAGGTCCCGTTGACCTTGGCGATCATGCCGACCTTGATGGTGATGCTGGGCAATCAGGCCTTCGCCTTCCCGCTGGTCAACGTCAACGAGATCTTCCACCTCGACCTGTCGCGCACCAACGTGGTGGACGGCCAGGAAGTGGTGATCGTACGGGACAAGGCATTGCCGCTGTTCTACCTCAAGCGCTGGCTGGTCAGCTCCGCGGCTCATGTGGAGCAGGGCGAGGGCCATGTGGTGATCCTTTCGGTGGGCACCCAGCGGATCGGCTTCGTCGTCGACCAGTTGGTGGGCCAGGAAGAAGTGGTCATCAAGCCGTTGGGCAAGATGCTCCAAGGCACCCCGGGCATGTCCGGCGCCACCATCACCGGCGACGGCCGCATCGCGTTGATTCTCGATGTGCCAAGCATGCTCAAGCGTTACGCCGCCCGGCGTATTTGATTCTGGAGGGGGGCGGCCCAGCGCCGCGCCTCGTCTAACGGAGTGTTTATGGTAGTTAAAGTCCTGGTGGTGGACGATTCGGGTTTTTTCCGTCGCCGCGTCTCGGAAATTCTTTCGGCGGACACGAGTATTCAGGTCGTCGGTACCGCGACTAATGGCAAAGAGGCGATCGATCAGGCCCTGGCACTCAAGCCGGACGTGATTACCATGGACTACGAGATGCCGATGATGGATGGCATCACGGCCGTGCGGCATATCATGCAGCGCTGCCCGACCCCGGTCTTGATGTTCTCGTCCCTGACTCACGAAGGCGCCCGGGTAACCCTCGATGCGCTGGACGCCGGGGCGGTGGATTTCCTGCCGAAGAATTTCGAAGACATTTCGCGCAACCCCGACAAAGTCCGGCAGTTGCTGTGCGAAAAGGTCCATAGCATTTCCCGCAGCAATCGTCGTGTCGGTGCCTACAGCGCACCGGCGTCAGCCCCGGTTGCGGCGCCAAGCCCTGCGCCAGCGCCGACGGCATCGAGCAGCTTCAATCCGGCCCCGGTACGCAGCGCCCCGGCACCCGCGCCGACGCGTTCGGCACCTGCCAGTGCAACGTCGCCGGCACCCAAGCGCAAAGCCTACAAGCTGGTGGCGATCGGGACGTCCACGGGCGGCCCGGTGGCACTGCAACGGGTCCTGACCCAATTGCCGGCCAACTTCCCGGCGCCCATCGTGCTGATCCAGCACATGCCGGCGGCGTTCACCAAGGCGTTTGCCGAGCGTCTGGACAAACTGTGCAACATCAACGTCAAGGAAGCCGAGGATGGTGACATCCTGCGTCCGGGCCTGGCATTGCTGGCGCCGGGTGGCAAACAGATGATGATCGACGGCCGTGGTGCGGTGAAAATCCTGCCGGGCGATGAGCGCCTGAACTACAAGCCGTGCGTGGACATTACCTTCGGTTCCGCGGCCAAGTCCTACGGTGACAAAGTTCTGGCGGTGGTGCTCACCGGCATGGGCGCCGACGGTCGCGAAGGCGCACGGTTGCTCAAGCAGGGCGGCAGTGCGATCTGGGCCCAGGACGAAGCCAGTTGCGTGATCTACGGCATGCCGATGGCCATCGTCAAAGCCGATCTTGCCGACGCGGTGTACGGGTTGGACGACATCGGTAGACACCTGGTCGAGGCCTGCCTGTAATGGATGTGCTCAGCCTGATTGGCATCATCATGGCGTTCGTCGCCATCATTGGCGGCAATTATCTGGAAGGCGGTCATCTGGGCGCGTTGGCCAACGGCCCTGCGGCGTTGATCGTGCTCGGTGGCACCATTGGCGCGGCGCTGTTGCAGTCGCCCATGAGCGCTTTCAAGCGGGCCATGCAGGTGCTGATCTGGATTCTGTTCCCGCCTCGTGTCGACCTGGCCGGTGGCATCGACCGCGTGGTGAACTGGAGCCTGACCGCTCGCAAGGAAGGCCTGCTGGGCCTGGAAGGAGTGGCCGACGCCGAACCCGACAGCTACTCACGCAAAGGCCTGCAATTGCTGGTGGACGGCGCCGAGCCGGAAGCCATTCGCAGCATTCTGGAAGTGGATTTCTACACTCAGGAAAGCCGCGACATCGAAGCGGCCAAAGTATTCGAAAGCATGGGCGGCTACGCGCCGACCATCGGCATCATCGGTGCGGTGATGGGCCTTATCCACGTAATGGGCAACCTGGCTGATCCATCGCAGTTGGGCAGTGGTATCGCCGTGGCGTTCGTCGCCACGATCTACGGCGTGGCCAGTGCCAACCTGGTGTTGTTGCCGATCGCGGCCAAACTCAAGTCCATCGCGTTGCGCCAGTCGCGCTATCGCGAAATGCTGCTGGAAGGGATCCTGTCGATCGCCGAAGGTGAAAACCCGCGCTCCATTGAGTTGAAGCTCCAGGGCTTCATGGACTGATGGGAGACATGGAAAATGGCACGTCGCAGGCATCGTGAAGAACACGTCAACCATGAACGCTGGCTGGTTTCCTACGCCGACTTCATCACGCTGCTGTTCGCTTTTTTCGTGGTCATGTATTCGATTTCATCGGTCAACGAAGGCAAGTACAAAGTCATTTCCGAGGCGTTGATCGGGGTCTTCACCGATTCCGACCGAGCCCTCAAGCCCATCCCCATCGGCGAGGAGCGGCCCAAGACCACCACCCCGGCCAAACCCTTGGTCAAGGACAGCGAGCAGGTCGATGCCGGTATCGCCGGCAGCAGCGATCCGTTGAAAAGCATCGCCGACGATATCAGCGCGGCGTTCGGTGACCTGATCAGCTCCAACCAGATGACCGTGCGTGGCAACGAGCTGTGGGTCGAGATCGAACTCAATTCCAGCCTGTTGTTCGGCAGCGGCGATGCCATGCCCAGCGACATGGCGTTCAACATCATCGATAAGGTCGCGGCGATCCTCAAGCCCTTCGACAATCCGATCCATGTCGAAGGCTTCACGGACGACCAGCCGATCCGTACCGCGCAATACCCGACCAACTGGGAACTGTCCTCGGCCCGTTCGGCGAGCATCGTGCGCATGCTGGCGATGCAGGGTGTGAACCCCGGTCGCCTGGCCTCGGTGGGCTACGGTGAGTTCCAGCCAGTGGCCAACAACGCCACGGCCGAGGGGCGTGCGCGCAACCGGCGGGTGGTGCTGGTGGTGTCGCGTAACCTCGATGTACGTCGTAGCCTGACCGGTACCGGTACGGCCAATGCAACCCCGGATGCGGCATTGAAGCGGGCTGGCACACAAACTGCACCGGCTCCGGTCAAGTCGCCGGGAAGACAGAGTGCCGTCAATTCTCCGTCACCCGCTTTATAACCGAGCTATTTCTCGGTCGAGCCTGTTTCGGCCGGGAGGAACGATCCGAATGAGAGTCTGGGCAGTCGCCAATCAAAAAGGTGGTGTGGGCAAGACCACATCTTCCATCGCTTTAGCCGGGTTGCTGGCCGAGGCGGGCAAGCGCGTGGTCATCGTCGATCTGGACCCCCATGGCTCGATGACCAGCTATTTCGGTTACGATCCCGACAGCCTGGAGCACAGCAACTTCGACCTGTTCCTGCACAAAGGCGTCGTGCCCGAGGGCTTGCCGGGGCAATTGTTGTTGTCCACCAGCGACGAGCGGATTTCCCTGTTGCCGTCGAGCACCGCCCTGGCCACCCTGGAGCGACAATCGCCCGGGCAGAGCGGTCTGGGCCTGGTGATCGCCAAGAGTCTGGCGCAGCTTTGGCAGGATTTCGACTACGCGATCATCGACAGCCCGCCGTTGCTGGGGTTGCTGATGGTCAATGCCCTGGCCGCCAGTCAGCAATTGGTGATCCCCGTGCAGACCGAGCATTTGGCCGTCAAGGGGTTGGAACGCATGGTCAATACACTGGCAATGGTCAACCGCTCGCGCAAACAGACGCTGGCCTTCAACATCGTGCCGACGCTGTTCGACCGTCGCACCCAGGCGTCCCTGGGAACCCTGCGGGTGTTGCGGGACAAGTACCCGGATGACATCTGGCAGGGTTATATCCCCGTCGACACCCGGCTGCGGGATGCCAGCCGGGCCGGTGTGACCCCTTCGCAATTCGATGGCAAGAGCCGTGGCGTGCTGGCTTACCGAGCGCTGCTCAAGCATCTGCTGGCCCAACAGCTTGTTCCGCAGCAGGTGGCTTAAGGTGACGAGGCTTTCCATTGGTAGTGTGTTCGCTTGCGAACGCTCAAGTCCTGCCGCATTCATGCCGATAACCTCTTCAAGTGGCGCACTGTTCCCATGAACCGCCCAGTAAAGACAACCTCGCGTCCGCAAATGGCCCTGCAGTCCTATCTGGATGGGCTGTTGCAGGAAGCGACCGAAGAACTGCCACCGCCGCCAAGCGTGATCGAGGCGTTGCCCGAACACGTCGAAGCCGAGGGTGTGCTGGATGAATTTCAAGCGGCCGTGCTCGAAGAGCAGGCCCGTGACGCACGGAAATCAGTGGTGGCCGCGGCGGTCGAAGCACCGTTCATCAAGCCACAGCTGGCGGTAATGGAGGCACCTGCTCCGATCCTGGCGCCGGTCTCGACCGTTGCCCCGTTGCTGCAGGGGCTGGTGACGCCAGTGGTGGAAGTCCACTTGCCACCGAGCAACCCACCGCCACCGGTGCCGGGCGACGACCGTCCGGCCTGGGCTGCCGAGCCGTTCGAGTGTTTGTTGTTCGATGTGGCCGGGTTGACCCTGGCGGTGCCGCTGGTTTGCCTGGGATCGATTTACTCCCTGGCCGGGCAGGAGCTGACGCCGTTGTTCGGCCAGCCGGAATGGTTTCTCGGGATCCTGCCGAGCCAGGCGGGCAACCTGAAGGTACTGGATACGGCGCGCTGGGTGATGCCGGACCGTTATCGCGATGATTTTCGCCAGGGCCTGCAATACGTGATTTCGGTGCAAGGTTACGAGTGGGGATTGGCGGTGCACCAGGTCAGCCGTTCGCTGCGCCTGGATCCGAACGAGATCAAGTGGCGCAGCCATCGAGGGCAACGGCCATGGCTGGCCGGTACGGTGATCGAGCACATGTGCGCCTTGCTGGACGTTGCCGAGCTGGCGGAGTTGATCGCCAGCGGCGGGGCAAAACACCTGGGTGGCAGCAAGAAGCCGGTCCAGAAACCGAAATAAGACAACCGGTGGCGCACAGCGTCGCCGGACAGAATACACGCCGCCACAGGCGGTTTTTCGAGGGGTCAAGGTATGAATGATAAGGCGTCGTCTCAAAAGGGTTCTGAAGATCCGATTCTGCAATGGGTGACCTTCAAGCTCGATAACGAAACCTACGGCATCAACGTGATGCGCGTTCAGGAAGTGCTGCGCTATACCGAGATCGCCCCGGTACCGGGTGCACCCAGCTATGTGCTGGGCATCATCAACCTGCGTGGCAACGTGGTCACCGTGATCGATACCCGTCAGCGCTTCGGCCTGATGAACGCCGAGATCAGCGACAACACCCGGATCGTCATCATCGAAGCCGACAAGCAAGTGGTTGGCATCATGGTCGACAGCGTCGCCGAAGTGGTTTACTTGCGCCAGTCGGAAATCGAGACGGCGCCGAACGTGGGTAACGAAGAATCCGCCAAGTTCATTCAAGGCGTGTGCAACAAGAATAACGAGTTGCTGATTCTGGTTGAACTGGACAAGATGATGAGCGAAGAAGAGTGGTCGGAACTGGAGAGTATCTGATTGATTCTTGAGGTAGCAGTCATTGTCCTGTTCCTTTTCTGGGCAGGTACGCTGGCGATGTTCTTGGCATACATACGTGGCCAGCGGCAGATTGCCGCTCAGCAGGCCCAGGGCGATGCGCTGCGCGACCAGCGCATCAAGGACCTGGCCAAGCGCGTCGACGATTACCAGAACGGCACCGTGCGCATGGGCGAAGCGCTCCATGAGCTGCGTGCCGTGGTTGCGCCGTTGCCGGACAAACTCGCCCAGTTGGAACAGCGTGACCCCTCCAGCCTGTCCTTCGCTCAGGCCGCCCGCCTGGTGGGCATGGGCGCCAGCGTCGACGAACTGACCCAAGCTTGCGGCCTGACCCAAGCCGAGGCGGAGTTGATGAGCAAGCTGCACCGAGGCGGCTGATCGTTTTCTTCACAGACCCCATGTGGGAGCGAGCCTGCTCGCGATAGCGGTGTGACCGTCGACAGCGATGTTGAATGTGCGCCCGTCATCGCGAGCAAGCTCGCTCCCACAGGTTTTTCTGGCGTTCACACTGATCGTTCCAGCCTGCCGGCGAGGGAGCTTGCTCCCGCTGGCCTGGAAAGCGGGCCCCAGCATTTTGCCCGTACTCTGTCGCAGACCCCATGTGGGAGCGAGCTTGCTCGCGATAGCGGTGTGACCGTCGACAGCGATGTTGAATGTGCGCCCGTCATCGCGAGCAAGCTCGGCTCCCACAGGTTTTTCTGGTGTTCACACTGATTGTTCCAGCCAGCCCATAACCCCTGTGGCGAGGGAGCTTGCTCCCGCTGGCCTGGGAAGCAGGCCCCAGCATTTTGCCCTTACTCTGTCGCAGACCCCATGTGGGAGCGAGCTTGCTCGCGATAGCGGTGTGACCGTCGACAGCGATGTTGAATGTGCGCCCGTCATCGCGAGCAAGCTCGCTCCCACAGGTTTTTCTGGTGTTCACTTCTGATCATTCCAGCCAGCCTATCGCTCTTGTGGCTGTGATCAGTAGTCGTCGCCGCGGTCGGTCACATCCTTTTCGACACTCGGCGCATTCGGGTCATGGCCTTGGGGGAACTTGCCCTTGAGGTTCCAGGCGAACGCGATGATCTCGGCAATCGTGCGGTACAGCTCTTCCGGGATGCTATCGCCCAATTCCATCCGTGCCAGCAGCTTCACCAGCTCGGCATTTTCATAGATCGGTACTTCACTGTCCCGGGCGATGCGCAGGATTTCCTCGGCCAGGGCTTCGTCGCCCTTGGCAGTAAGGGTCGGGGCGTGGTGGCCGTCGTATTTGAGGGCGATGGCCTGGCGGGGTTCGGTGTGGGTTGTCATGCGGTTTCGTCCACCCAGCGTTGTTCCAGGCGAGTCTTGGGGCCTTGGGGCGGGGTGCCAAGGTGGCAGTCCAAGTCGCCGACGTTCAGGCCACAGGTCACCAGGCGCTCACGCAGTGCTGTCAGGTTGCTTTCGATCAGGCTCGCGGTGTACGGCCGTTCTGCCCACAATTGGCTGGACAGGCTGCCGCTGAGCAACTGGGCTTGAATCTGCAGCGGACCGAGCGGTTCCATGTCGAATGCCAGTTCGACCCGCCAGAGCTGCTGTTTCGGCTCGCGTTCTTCCCTGCGTTCGTCTGGTTGCTCCCGGGGCGGGGTTTCCTCGCGCTGGAACTTGACCTGCAACGGCACGATGTCCTGCAGGTTGCGCATCGGGATCTCCAACTGCCAGGTGCTCATCAAGCGACCGTCGTCGGTCAGGCCGGTTTGTTCCAGGCTCGACAACTGATGGCTTTGCAGACGCGACACGGCAGCGGCGGCCAGACGCAGCAGGTGCTCCAGATCACCGCCTTCGTCCTGGTCTTTCAACTGGCGCGAGGGCAGCGGAAAACTGGTGGGTTGCGGCTTGGCGCTGACCTGGCCGAGCATCCCCAGGGCGCTGCGCACGAAACTCGGCAGGACCTGGGCCAGCGTATTGGCGGCAATGATGGCGCTGAGGTTGGTGGAGGCGGGCAGGGCCGGTGTCAGTTGGGCAATCAGTTTCAGCAGGTCGCCTTTCATGTCCGGCGCCAGGCTCGGTGGCTGGCCGGCGAGCAGTTTGCTTTCCAGGAACACCCCGCTGGCGACCATGGCCTGGGCCAAGCCCTTGGGCGTGCTCAGTTGCTGGACATCCGGCAGCCCAGCCAGCAAGCGAGTCACCGCGGCGCGCAGCTCGGTGCCGGTGTCGTCGGTGACCGGCAGGTTTTGCAGGGCAGTGATCAGGCTGTCCAACGAGCCCTGGCGGCTCACTTGGGTGAGCAGTTGCTGGCTCACCGCCAGTTGCTCCTGGCGGTTGCTCAGGGGAACGAATTTCAGCGTCTGGGCATCTTGCACCTGGGCGCTCAAGAGCGTGCCGATGCGCAGCGGTCGGGGGCTGTCGATGTCCAGGGTACTGCCGGCCTGGGCGGTGTTGAGCAGGCTCACCAATGACCGGTAGACCGCCGGCTGCCCAGGCAATGACGGCAATGCCTGGCTGGTCAGCACCTTGCCTTGCAGCAGCGTGCCGACCGGCATCTGCGCCGTGTCGATGCGCGTCAAGGTGGCGACGCTGGAGGCGACGGCCTGCTGCACGGCAATCGTCAGGTTGCTGGGGGACGGTTGGGTCACGGCCAGGCTGGTGCCCTGGGGTAATGGCTGGGTGCTGGTGGCTTGCACGGTGGTCTGGCGGCCGCTCTCCAGGGTGACCTTGAGCAACAGCTGGAAAGTCTGGTCGGCCTGCTTGAGCGACAGCACTTCGGCCTGGGCGGTCTGGCCGGGGCCGATCAGCCCTTCGGCCGGAGCCAGCAATTTGAGCAGCTCCCCCGTCACCGCTGGCATACGCGCCGTTGCCGTGGCCTGGGGCAGCGGCGGGATGTTGATGTCGCCTGTCATCTGCGGTCTTACCCTGGGGAAAATAAGCCCTCTTGAGAGTAGGGCATCACATGTATAATGCCGCCCGTCTTTCAGGGAGTGGCGAAAACCTTGCAATTGTTTGACGCAGCTCTGTGGAACAGGCCGTCAAAGCATCTATGCTGCACCTCTTTAACGGCCGCTGCACCGCCGACTTGAACCGTATAAGGCCCGCGATCCCTTGACCAGTCCTCTCCTGCAAACCGTTGGCCTCGCCTGTGAGCGAGACTTGCGGCTGCTTTTCGAAAATCTCGAATTGAGACTCTCGCCTGGCGATATGGTGCAGATCAGTGGCCCCAACGGTAGCGGCAAGACCAGCCTGTTGCGCCTGCTCGCCGGATTGATGCAGCCCACCGCAGGCCAAGTGTTGCTCAATGGCCAGCCCTTGCACAGCCAGCGCAGCGAGCTGGCCCGTAACCTGCTCTGGATCGGCCATGCCGCCGGCATCAAGGACTTGCTCACCCCCGAAGAAAACCTCAGTTGGCTCTGCGCTCTGCATACGCCGGCCGGTCGCGAGGCGATCTGGCAGGCGTTGGCGGCGGTCGGGCTGCGGGGCTTCGAGGATGTACCGAGCCACACCCTGTCCGCTGGCCAGCAGCGCCGGGTGGCCCTGGCCCGGTTGTACCTGGACGGTCCACCGCTGTGGATCCTCGACGAGCCGTTCACTGCCCTGGACAAGCAGGGCGTCGCGCAGCTCGAGGAACACCTGGCACGGCATTGCGAAAACGGCGGCATGGTGCTGTTGACCACCCACCATACGCTGGCGCGGATGCCGTCCGGCTATCGCAACATCGATCTGGGGAACTGGGCCGTATGAGTGTGTTTGGCCTGTTACTGGCCCGCGAGGCGCGCCTGCTTTTTCGTCGTCCGGCCGAATTGGCCAATCCGTTGGTGTTCTTCGCGATCGTCATCGCGCTGTTCCCGCTGGCGGTCGGTCCGGAGACTCAATTGTTGCAAACCTTGTCTCCGGGACTGGTCTGGGTGGCCGCGCTTTTATCGGTCCTGCTCTCGCTGGACGGGCTTTTCCGCAGTGATTTCGAAGACGGTTCCCTGGAACAGTGGGTCCTTTCGTCGCACCCCCTGGCCCTTCTGGTTTTGGCCAAGGTACTGGCACACTGGGTTTTTTCCGGGCTGGCGCTGGTGCTGCTGTCGCCGCTGTTGGCGATGATGCTGGGTTTGCCTGCCGCGTGCATGCCGGTGTTGCTGGTATCGCTGCTGCTGGGCACGCCGGTGTTGAGCCTGCTCGGTGCGGTAGGCGCGGCGTTGACGGTGGGGTTGAAGCGCGGTGGCCTGTTGCTGGCGCTGCTGATCCTGCCCTTGTATATCCCGGTGCTGATCCTGGGCAGTGGTGCCTTGCAAGCGGCGTTGCAAGGCATGCCCGCGACCGGTTATCTGCTGTGGCTTGGGAGCCTGACCGCCCTGGCGATAACCCTGACACCCTTTGCAATAGCCGCTGGCCTGAAGATCAGCGTCGGCGAATAATAATGAGGCCTGGTCAAGCATTGACCACTTCTGCGGAAGTTAAGGCAGACCTGGCAGCTCGTGATGACGAGCCGCAACCGTGATGGAAACAGCAATGAACTGGACCTGGTTTCATAAGCTCGGCTCACCCAAGTGGTTCTACGGCATCAGCGGCAAGATGCTGCCCTGGTTGAGCATCGCCGCTCTGCTGCTGATCGGCTCCGGCGTCGTCTGGGGCCTGGCCTTCGCCCCACCGGATTACCAGCAGGGCAACAGCTTCCGCATCATCTACATCCACGTTCCCACCGCGATGCTGGCCCAGTCCATCTACGTGATGCTGGCCGTGTGTGGTGTGGTCGGGCTGGTGTGGAAGATGAAGCTGGCCGACGTGGCCCTGCAATGCGCCGCGCCCATCGGCGCCTGGATGACCGCCGTGGCGCTGGTCACCGGGGCCATCTGGGGCAAGCCGACCTGGGGGTCGTGGTGGGTCTGGGATGCCCGACTGACGTCGATGCTGATCCTGCTGTTCCTGTACTTCGGTCTTATTGCGCTGGGCAACGCCATCAGCAATCGTGACAGTGCCGCCAAGGCCTGCGCGGTGCTGGCGATTGTCGGTGTGATCAACATCCCGATCATCAAGTACTCGGTGGAGTGGTGGAACACCCTGCACCAGGGCGCGACGTTCACCCTCACCGAAAAGCCGGCGATGCCCGTGGAAATGTGGCTGCCGCTGTTGCTCACCGTATTGGGCTTCTACTGTTTCTTCGGCGCGGTGCTGTTGCTGCGCATGCGCCTGGAAGTGCTCAAGCGCGAATCCCGGGCCAGTTGGGTGAAGGCCGAAGTACAGAACAGCCTGGAGGCCGCTCGATGAGTTTCGCTTCATTCGGCGATTTCCTCGCCATGGGTCATCATGGCCTGTATGTCTGGTCAGCCTATGGCATTTGCCTGGTGGTGCTGGCCCTCAACGTGGCGGTGCCGATCCTGGCCCGCAAGCGGTATCTGCAACAAGAGGCGCGTCGTCTGCGCCGGGAGAACGGTCAGTGAATCCGCTGCGCAAAAAACGTCTTGTCATCATTCTGGCGATCCTGGTGGGTGTCGGTGCCGCGGTCGGCCTGGCCTTGAGTGCCTTGCAGCAGAACATCAACCTGTTCTACACCCCGACCCAGATCGCCAGTGGCGAAGCGCCCAAGGACACCCGCATACGCGCTGGCGGCATGGTGGAAAAAGGCTCGCTGGTGCGCTCCGGGGATTCACTGGACGTGAAATTCAATGTCACCGACTTCAACAAGACCGTGACCATCACCTATCGCGGCATCCTCCCGGACCTGTTCCGCGAAGGGCAGGGCATCGTCGCCCTGGGCAAGCTCAACGCTGATGGCGTGGTGGTGGCCGACGAAGTGCTGGCCAAGCACGATGAAAAATACATGCCGCCGGAAGTGACCAAGGCCTTGAAAGACAGCGGCCAGTCGGCGCCCGCTCCCGTGAAGGAGGGCTGATCGATGACTGCTGGCATCTTTATTCCCGAGTTGGGCCACCTGGCGATGATCCTGGCCCTGTGTTTCTCCCTGGTACAGGCCGTGGTGCCCTTGCTCGGTGCCTGGCGCGGCGACCGCTTGTGGATGAGCCTGGCCCAGCCGGCGGCGTGGGGGCAGTTCGCCTTCATGCTGTTCGCCTTCGGTTGCCTGACCTATGCGTTCATGGCCGACGACTTTTCCGTGGAGTACGTCGCCAGCAACTCCAACAGCGCCTTGCCCTGGTACTACAAGTTCAGCGCCGTGTGGGGCGCCCACGAAGGTTCGCTGTTGCTTTGGGCGTTGATCCTCGCCGGCTGGACTTTCGCGGTCTCGGTGTTTTCCCGGCAGTTGCCCCAGGTGATGCTGGCACGGGTGTTGGCGGTGATGGGCATGATCAGTACCGGCTTCCTGTTGTTCCTGATCGTCACGTCCAACCCGTTCAAGCGCATCCTGCCGCAGATGCCGATGGATGGCCGCGACCTCAACCCATTGCTGCAGGACATCGGCCTGATCGTTCACCCACCGATGCTCTACATGGGCTACGTCGGTTTTTCCGTGGCCTTCGCCTTCGCCATCGCCGCGTTGCTCGGCGGTCGCCTCGATGCCGCGTGGGCACGCTGGTCGCGCCCGTGGACCATCGTCGCTTGGGCCTTCCTCGGTATCGGCATCACCCTCGGTTCGTGGTGGGCCTACTACGAACTCGGTTGGGGCGGCTGGTGGTTCTGGGACCCGGTGGAAAACGCCTCGTTCATGCCCTGGTTGGTGGGCACGGCGCTGATTCACTCCCTGGCTGTCACGGAAAAACGCGGTGTGTTCAAGAGCTGGACCGTGTTGCTGGCCATCGCGGCGTTCTCCCTGAGCCTGCTGGGAACGTTCCTGGTGCGTTCCGGCGTGCTGACGTCGGTGCATGCCTTCGCCTCGGACCCTGAGCGTGGCGTGTTCATCCTGATGTTCCTGCTGTTCGTCGTCGGCGGTTCGCTGACGTTGTTCGCCCTGCGTGCGCCAGTGGTCAAGAGCCAGGTCGGTTTCAACCTCTGGTCACGGGAAACCCTGTTGCTGGGCAACAACCTGGTGCTGGTGGTGGCCGCGTCGATGATCCTGTTGGGGACGTTGTACCCGCTGGTGCTCGATGCGCTGTCCGGCGCCAAGCTGTCGGTCGGCCCGCCGTATTTCAACGCGTTGTTCATCCCGCTGATGGCAATCCTGATGGTGGTGATGGCCATCGGTGTGCTGGTGCGCTGGAAGGACACGCCGGTCAAGTGGCTGCTGGGCATGTTGACCCCGGTGCTGCTGGGCACGGCCGCCCTGGCCGTGGTGGCCGGCGTGGCCTATGGCGACTTCAATTGGGCGGTGCTGGCGACGTTCGTGCTGGCGGCCTGGGTGTTGCTGGCCGGTGTCCGGGATATCTTCGACAAGACCCGCCACAAAGGCCTGATCAAAGGCCTGCCGACCCTGACCCGCAGTTACTGGGGCATGCAGATCGCCCACCTGGGCATCGCCGTCTGCGCCCTGGGCGTGGTGCTGTCCAGCCAGAACAGTGCCGAGCGCGACCTGCGCCTGGCGCCGGGCGAGTCCATGGACCTGGGCGGTTATCAATTCGTGTTCGAGGGCGCCAAGCATTTCGAGGGGCCGAACTTCACGTCCGACAAAGGCACCGTGCGGGTGATTCGCAACGGTGAGGAAATCACCGTGCTGCATCCGGAAAAACGTCTCTATACCGTGCAGAACTCGGTCATGACCGAGGCTGGGATCGATGCCGGTTTCACCCGCGACCTCTACGTGGCCTTGGGCGAATCCCTGGGCGACGGCGCATGGGCGGTGCGGGTCCACGTCAAGCCGTTCGTGCGCTGGATCTGGTTCGGTGGCTTGCTCACCGGCCTGGGTGGGGTGCTGGCGGCGCTGGATCGGCGCTATCGGGTCAAGGTGAAAACCCGGGTGCGTGAAGCCCTGGGCGTGACGGGAGCCACTGCATGAAACGTTGGTTGATGGTGTTGCCGCTGGCGCTGTTCCTGTTGATGGCGGTGTTTTTGTTCCGGGGGTTGTACCTGAACCCGAGCGAATTGCCCTCGGCAATGATCGGCAAGCCGTTCCCGGAGTTTTCCCTGCCCTCGGTGCAAGGTGACAAGACCCTGACCCGCGCCGACCTGCTGGGCAAGCCGGCGCTGGTCAACGTGTGGGGCACCTGGTGCATTTCCTGCCGGGTCGAACACCCGGTACTGAACAAGCTGGCCCAGAACGGCGTGGTGATCTACGGCGTCAATTACAAGGACGTCAATGCCGACGCCTTGAAGTGGCTGGCCGAATTCCACAACCCGTATCAATTGGACATTCGTGATGAAGATGGCTCCCTGGGCCTGAACCTGGGTGTCTATGGCGCACCGGAAACCTTCTTCATCGATGCCAAGGGCGTGATCCGCGACAAGTTCGTCGGCGTGATCGACGAGCAGGTCTGGCGCGAGAAACTGGCCGCCAAGTACCAGGCCCTGGTGGATGAGGCCAAGCCATGAAGCGTTGGTTAGCCGCCGCCATCCTCGGCTTGAGCCTGGTCGGTGTGGCCCAGGCCGCCATCGACACCTACGAATTCGCCAACGATGGCGAGCGCGAGCGGTTTCGCGAACTGACCAAGGAACTGCGCTGCCCCAAGTGCCAGAACCAGGACATCGCCGACTCCAACGCCCCGATTGCCGCCGACCTGCGCAAGGAAATCTTTCGCATGCTCGGCGAGGGCAAGGACAACCAGCAGATCATCGACTTCATGGTCGATCGCTACGGTGAGTTCGTGCGCTACAACCCCGCCCTGTCCTCCAAGACCGCGCTGCTCTGGTTCGGCCCCGCCGGGCTGTTGCTCGGCGGTTTCGTTGTCATCGCGGTGATCGTGCGCCGCCGCCGGGTCCAGCGTACAGCCGCCCCGGACACGCTTTCCGTCGAAGAGCGCCAGCGCCTCGACCAACTGTTGGATAAAACCAAGCATGATTGATTTCTGGCTCGCCGCAGGTCTGCTTCTCCTGATTGCCCTGAGTTTTCTGTTGATCCCTGTGCTGCGTGGTCGTCGCGCTCAACGCGAAGAGGACCGAACTGCGCTCAACGTGGCGCTGTATCAGGAGCGCGTCGCCGAATTGCAGGCTGAACGGGAGGAGGGCGTGCTCAACGCCGCGCAACTGGACACCGGTCGCGCCGAAGCCGCCCGTGAACTGCTCGCCGACACCGAGGGTGCCGACGCACCGCGCGAATCCCGGCTGGGCAAGCCATTGCCGTTGCTCGCCGCCGTGCTGG
Source organism: Pseudomonas sp. Van50 (assembly GCF_055390755.1). Lineage (NCBI taxonomy): Bacteria > Pseudomonadati > Pseudomonadota > Gammaproteobacteria > Pseudomonadales > Pseudomonadaceae > Pseudomonas > Pseudomonas sp. Van50. Next base: position 1,924,353 of record NZ_AP024343.1, read on the forward strand.
TGCCGGTGTTGGGCCTGGCGCTGTACCTGCATTTCGGTGCCAGTGACAAGGTCGAGCTGACCCGTGAATTCGCCCAGGCGCCGCAGTCGATGGAAGAGATGACCCTGCGCCTGGAACGCGCGGTGGCGGCGCAGCCGGATAATGCCGAGGGGCTGTACTTCCTCGGGCGTACCTACATGGCTCAGGATCGGCCGGCGGACGCGGCGAAGGTCTTCGAGCGCACCGTGGCCGTCGCCGGTCGTCAACCGGAACTGTTGGGCCAGTGGGCCCAGGCGCAGTACTTCGCCGATGGCAAGAAATGGTCGGATAAAGTCCAGGCCTTGACCGACGAAGCGCTCAAGCTCGACCCGAAGGAGGTTACCAGCCTCGGCCTATTGGGCATCGCCGCGTTTGAAGGAGAGCGTTATCAGGATGCGATCGACTACTGGGGGCGTCTGCTCGCGCAACTGCCGGAAGGCGACAAATCCCGCGAGGCGCTGCAGGGCGGTATTACCCGTGCCACCGAGAAGCTGCAAGCCAGCGGTGGCAAAGTCACCCAGGCCCCGGTGGCCAAGACCGGGGCGTTGCTCAAGGTCCGCGTCGATCTGGCCCCGGCACTCAAGGCCAAGGTGCAGCCGGGCGACAGCGTGTTCATCTTCGCCCGTGCCGTTTCCGGCCCACCGGCGCCGTTGGCCGCCAAACGCCTGACGGTGGCCGATCTGCCGGTCACGGTGGAATTGGGCGATGCGGACGCCATGATGCCGCAGTTGAAACTGTCGAACTTCCCCGAAGTCCAACTGATGGCGCGCATCTCCCGGGCCGGTCAGCCGACCGCCGGTGAGTGGATCGGCCGCAGCCAGCCCCTGGCGAGCAGCACCACGGCGCAACAACAATTGACCATCGACAGCCCGGACAAATAACAGGAATTCGCACCATGACCGCCATCGCTCGTATCACCCTGCTCACGCTCGTCATGGGCCTGAGCGCTTGTGCGGTCCAGCGTCCGTCGGAGCCCTCGGCGCCGCTGCCACCGATTCCACCGTCGACCCCAACCACCAAGCCGGCCCCGTCCACGCCGCCAGGCAAGCCGGCCATCCCGAACAAACCGGCCAAGCCGCTGCCGCGCACTTCCGCCAGCTTCGCCCCGCCACCGGGTGGCAACAGCCATTGGGACGCCAAGCTGGGGGTCTACGTGCTGGACAACCAGACCAATACGTTCTATCGCCAGCGTACCTATTACCGCTGGAACAACGGCTGGAGCCGTTCCGTCAGCCCGAATGGCCCATGGGAAGACACCACCATCGAAGGCGTGCCGGCGGGTCTTGGACGGCAATTTCACTGAGCACCGGGCTCCTGGAGCCAGGGGCATCTGTGGGAGCAAAGCTTGCTCGCGATGAAGGCGATGCGGTCTTTCAGAAATTGTGGCGTCTGTTTCGCGAGCAAGCTTTGCTCCCACAGATAAATCCCCTCGCCACCCTAGTGTTCGGCTCAACCGCATTACCAGGCCGGGGATTTTGTGTTTCTGGATATTCTTTGAACGAAATTTTCACTAAATCTTGCGGACAATCCCCCGCGCTCATATCGCCGTCGGTTATTTAATGGCAATGCCATAGCCGTTCGTGCAACATTTGCGCACTCGCGCAAGCCCCGGGGCCAGGCTTTGGCCAACAGAGGGCGCGCCGTTGTTTCTCTTTTGTCACTCCAATTCCAATAGGGTCCTTAAACGACATGGCAATCCCGGACGCCCTGAGTCAGCAGCGCACCACGCATCGCCTGCTGCAACCGACCGTCAAATCGCACCTGGCCTACACGTTGCTTTGCGCCCTGGTGATGATGGTTATGTTAAGCCTGCTGCGCGTGGCGCTGCTGGTCTATAACCGCGAGATGATTCTCGACACCCCGGCCTCGACCTTCGTTGAAGCGTTCGCCAACGGCCTGCGCTTCGACTTGCGCCTGGTGGTCTACCTCTGCATCCCGTTGCTGCTGGCGTTGTTCAGCGCAAGGGCCATGGCTGCCCGTGGGTTTTTTCGTTTCTGGCTGACCGTCACCTCCAGCATCGCGCTGTTCCTCGGCTTGATGGAGATGGACTTCTACCGTGAATTCCACCAGCGCCTCAACGGCCTGGTCTTCCAATATGTGAAGGAAGACCCGAAAACCGTGATGAGCATGCTCTGGTACGGTTTCCCGGTGGTGCGCTACCTGCTGGCCTGGGTCGGCGGCACCCTCATCCTCGCCCTGGCGTTCAAGGGCGCCGACCGCGCCACCCGTCCCCGTGGGCCGTTCAGTGGCGGTACTATCGGCACCCGGCAGATCGCCCCGTGGTATGGGCGTGTCGCGGTGTTCATGGTTTGCCTGCTGGTGGCCGTGGCCGCCGCGCGCGGCACCTTGCGCCAAGGTCCGCCGCTGCGTTGGGGGGATGTCTACACCACCGATTCGAACTTCGCCAACCAGTTGGGACTCAATGGCACGTTGTCGCTGGTGGCGGCGGCCAAGAGCCGGATGTCCGAAGACCGTGACAACATCTGGAAAGCCACCCTCGAGCAGCCGCTGGCGCAGCAGACCGTGCGTGACATGCTGGTGATGTCTGACGACAAACTCGTGGACACCGAGACCGCCGCCGTGCGCCGCGACTACACGCCGCCGGCGGACAAGACCCTGCCGATCAAGAACGTGGTCGTGATCCTCATGGAAAGCATGGCCGGTCACTCGGTGGGCGCCCTGGGCGCGCCGGGCAACATCACGCCTTACATGGACAAATTGTCCAAGGAAGGTCTGCTGTTCGACCGTTTCTTCTCCAACGGCACCCACACCCACCAGGGTATGTTCGCCACCATGGCGTGCTTCCCGAACCTGCCGGGTTTCGAATACCTGATGCAGACGCCGGAGGGCAGCCACAAGCTGTCAGGCTTGCCGCAACTGCTCAGCGCCCGGGACTACGACGACGTGTATGTCTACAACGGTGATTTCGCCTGGGACAACCAGTCGGGGTTCTTCAGCAGCCAGGGCATGACCAATTTCATCGGGCGTAACGACTTCGTGAACCCGGTGTTTTCCGACCCCACCTGGGGCGTGTCCGACCAAGACATGTTCGACCGTGGCCTGATCGAGCTCAAGGCGCGGGAAAATGGCAAGCCGTTCTATGCCTTGCTGCAAACCCTGTCCAACCACACGCCTTATGCGTTGCCGACACCGTTGCCGGTCGAGCCGGTCACCGACCGTGGCAGCCTGAACGAACACTTGACGGCCATGCGCTACGCCGACTGGGCGCTGGGCCAGTTCTTCGAGAAAGCTCGCAAGGAGCCTTACTTCAAGGAAACCCTGTTCGTGGTGGTGGGCGACCATGGCTTTGGCAACGAACGCCAGATCACCGAAATGGACCTGGGCCGTTTCAACGTGCCGATGCTGTTGATCGGCCCGGGCGTCCAGGAAAAATTCGGCCAGCGCAGCCACACCGTGGGGACCCAGGTCGACATCGTGCCGACCATCATGGGCCGGCTCGGTGGGCAGGTACGGAACCAGTGCTGGGGCCGTGACCTGTTGAACCTGCCGGAAGGCGACACCGGTTTTGGCGTGATCAAGCCGTCGGGCAGTGAACAGACGACGGCGATCATTCGCGACGACAAGATCCTGGTCCTGCCGAAGGAGAAGGAAATGCCGCCGAAGATGTACCGTTATGAACTGGGCGCCAACCCTCATGCGCAAATCATCCCGGACGCACCGGACACCGCCGAGATGAAACTCAAGCTCGAATCGTTCCTGCAAACCGCGACCAAGAGCCTGTTGGATAACACCGCCGGCGTCGTCGACGGCAAGCCGGACTGATAAACGGCGAGCATAAAAAAGAGGCCTGTAAAGGCCTCTTTTTTTTTGCGCTTACTTAGTGGTTTATATCTTGCCCAGTAATAGCAGGACCAACAGCACCACCAACACTACACCAATGATACCGGACGGACCGTAACCCCAACTTCTGGAGTGCGGGAAGACCGGAAGACCACCGATCAGCAGGAGGATCAGGATGATGATAAGTATTGTGCCCATTTGTAGATTTCCTTATTGGTCAGTTTTGGAGTGTTGTAACTTCCAACTACCAGCACGCATGCGTTAAATCCGGGCGGCTTAATAAGTCCGACCGTAACGTCTGGTAAAAAATTCAAAGTTTTTGTAGCGGCTACGGTTTGCCCTCGCCATTCAGCAATTTGATGGAGCGTGGGTCCGGCAGGCGCCTTCGCTACACTCGGCCTATCTCTCCCGGAACAAGGCTGTTTGCTATGCAAAATCGCATGATGATCACTGGCGCCGGCTCCGGCCTGGGTCGCGAAATCGCGCTGCGTTGGGCCCGCGAAGGCTGGCACCTGGCCTTATCGGATGTCAGCGAACCAGGCCTTGTGGAAACCCTCAAACTCGTGCGCGCGGCAGGTGGCGACGGCTTCACCCAGCGCTGCGATGTGCGCGACTACAGCCAATTGACTGCGTTCGCCCAGGCTTGCGAAGAGAAGCTCGGCGGCATCGATATCATCGTCAACAATGCCGGCGTCGCTTCGGGCGGGTTCTTCAGCGAACTCTCCCTGGAGGATTGGGACTGGCAGATCGCGATCAACCTGATGGGCGTGGTCAAGGGCTGCAAGGCGTTCCTGCCGCTGCTGGAAAAAAGCCGCGGCAAGATCATCAACATTGCTTCCATGGCCGCCCTGATGCAGGGGCCAGCCATGAGCAACTACAACGTGGCCAAGGCCGGTGTGGTGGCGTTGTCGGAAAGCCTGCTGGTTGAACTGGCGCAGCAGGAGGTGGGCGTACACGTGGTGTGCCCGTCGTTCTTCCAGACCAATCTGCTGGACTCCTTCCGCGGTCCGACCCCGGCCATGAAAGCCCAGGTTGGCAAATTGCTGGAAAGCTCGCCGATCAGCGCCGCCGACATTGCCGACTACATCTACCAGCAAGTCGCCCAGGGCCAGTTCATGATCCTGCCCCATGAACAGGGACGCATGGCGTGGGCCCTCAAGCAGAAGAACCCACAGTTGCTGTACGACGAAATGACCGTCATGGCCGACAAGATGCGCGCCAAGGCCCGGCAGAACCTGAATTGACCTGGCTGCCCGATGTCCTCAGGATGGCGCCATTCGGCCTTCCTGATGGACATCTGCATGCTCAATTACTTGTGGTTTTTTCTCGCCGCGCTGTTTGAAATCGCCGGTTGCTACGCCTTCTGGATGTGGCTGCGCCAGGGCAAGAGCGCGTGGTGGATCGCCCCGGCGCTGCTCAGCCTGACCTTGTTCGCCCTGTTGTTGACTCGCATCGAAGCGACGTACGCCGGGCGTGCCTACGCCGCCTATGGCGGCATCTATATCATTGCCTCGATTGGCTGGCTGGCCGTGGTGGAGCGGGTCCGGCCACTGGGTTCCGACTGGATTGGCGTGGCACTCTGCGTGTTGGGGGCGAGCGTGATTCTATTCGGCCCACGGCTCTCGGCGTCCTGAAATAACCTACGGTTCGGCAGGGTTTTGCAGGAAGTTTCCTTCAGTCGCAAGAACTTTGCTTGTAGGGCCTTACTGAATTCTCGACGGTGTCTTGAGAACGGAAAGCAGGCCGGGCATGGTCAGGGTCCAGACATTCTTAAGGACAAGAACCATGCTCGTATTAAGCCGCGCTGTGGGTGAGTTGATTTCCATCGGTGACGATATTTCCGTCCGTGTGTTGTCGGTCAGCGGCACCACCGTGCGTTTTGGCGTGGAAGCGCCACGGCACGTCGATGTCCATCGCTCCGAAATCTACGAAAAGATCCAGAGGAAAAAGGCCCACGCCGCCCGCAAGGCGTGTTCAGTCGAATAGGTGCTTGGGCACGTCGTGCTTGAGCATCAGTTGGCACTGTTCGCTTTCGGGGTCGAAGACGATCAACGCCTGGCCTTTGGTCAGCGCTTGCCGGACCCGTAGAACCCGCGTTTCCAGGGGCGTGTCGTCACCGTTGTCGGTGCCGTCGCGGGTCACGAAGTCCTCGATCAGGCGAGTGAGTGTGTCGACTTCGAGTTGGTCGTGGGGGATGAGCATGGGGTACCTCGGCTAGACAATGAGGCGATGCTACGGCCAATGGGCTTTTGCGGCTAGCCTTGGGTTTTGTGGGGCCTGTTCTGGCCTCATCGCGAGCAAGCTCGCTCCCACAGGGGAATGCATCTCAAGTGTGGGAGCGAGCTTGCTCGCGATGGCAATAGCCCAGGCAGTGAATGTTGGATCAGCTATCCGACCGCTGCCCCACCAGGCTATCCACCGACGGCACTCGGGTATCGCTTTCCATCTGTGCATCGTGCTCGATCTGGTGACTGAAGCGGTCCAGCGAGCCTTGGGCCGGTTGTGCGTCGCTGGCGAACACCGGTGGGCTGAGAATGTAGGCGCCGAGCAGGCGGCTGAGGGCGGCCAGGCTGTCGATGTGGGTGCGTTCGTAGCCATGGGTGGCGTCGCAGCCGAAGGCGAGCAGGGCGGTACGAATATCGTGGCCGGCGGTGATGGCCGAATGAGCGTCGCTGAAGTAATAGCGGAACAGGTCCCGGCGTGCCGATATGTCGTTCTCCTTGGCCAGTTTCAGCAAGTGCCGCGACAGGTGATAGTCGTAGGGGCCTCCGGAGTCCTGCATCGCTACGCTGACCGAATGCTCGCTCGAGTGCTGGCCGGGGGCGACGGGGGCGATGTCGATGCCGACGAATTCACTGACGTCCCAGGGCAGCGCGGCCGCGGCGCCGCTACCGGTTTCCTCGGTGATGGTGAACAGTGGGTGACAATCGATCAGCAGTTCTTCACCGCTGTCGACAATCGCCTTGAGCGCCGCCAGCAGCGCCGCGACCCCGGCCTTGTCGTCCAGGTGCCGGGCGCTGATGTGGCCGCTTTCGGTGAATTCCGGCAGGGGATCGAAGGCCACGTAATCGCCGATGCCCACCCCGAGGGTTTCGCAGTCGGCGCGGGTGGCGCAATAGGCGTCCAGGCGCAATTCGATGTGGTCCCAACTGATGGGCATTTCGTCCACGGCGGTGTTGAACGCGTGCCCGGACGCCATCAATGGCAGTACGCTGCCGCGAATCACGCCGGTGTCGGTAAACAGGCTGACCCGGCTGCCTTCGGCAAACCGGCTGGACCAGCAACCTACCGGGGCCAGGGTCAGGCGACCGTTGTCCTTGATGGCCCGCACCGCGGCACCGATGGTATCCAGGTGCGCCGAGACGGCCCGGTCGGGGCTGCTCTTGCGGCCCTTGAGCGTGGCGCGGATCGTGCCGCGACGGGTCATTTCGAACGCGATACCCAGCTCCTCGAGCCGCTCGGCGACGTAGCGCACGATGGTGTCGGTAAAGCCGGTAGGGCTGGGAATGGCGAGCATTTCCAGCAGGACTTTCTGCAGGTATTCGAGATCCGGTTCGGGAATTTTACTGATCATGGAAACTCCTGATGGGTTGAGCGCATCGATGGTTTCGATGAGTGAGTCCGACTGTTGGATGACGGTGCCTGCACTGGCCTTATCGCGAGCAAGCTCGCTCCCATAGAGTTTTTGCAGTGAACACAGAATGTATAAACACCAAAAATTCCATGTGGGAGCGAGCTTGCTCGCGATGAGGACTGTTCAGGCACCACAGTTCTGCTAGGCCACCGTCTGGCTATGAGGAAACAACAAATCCACAAAGCGCTCGGCGGTGGGCTGGGGTTCGTGGTTGGCCAGGCCGGCGCGTTCGTTGGCTTCGATGAACACGTACTCGGGTTGATCGGCCGCCGGCACCAGCAGGTCGAGGCCGACCATGGGAATGTCCAACGCCCGCGCGGCGCGCACCGCCGCATCGACGAGGGTCGGATGCAGGATGGCGGTGACATCCTCCAGCACGCCGCCGGTATGCAGGTTTGCCGTACGCCGGACGAACAGGTGTTCCCCGGCCGGCAGCACGCTGTCGTAGTCGAACCCCGCCGCGTTGAGTGTGCGCAGGGTCTCGGCATCCATCGGGATCTTGCTTTCGCCGCCCGTGGCGGCCTGCCGTCGGCGGCTTTGGGCTTCAATCAACGCGCCGATGGTGTGCCGGCCGTCGCCGATCACCTCCGCCGGACGCCGGATCGCCGCCGCCACCACTTCAAAGCCGATCACCAGGATGCGCAGGTCCAGCCCTTCGTGGAAGCTTTCCAGCAACACCTGGCTATCGAACTGCCGAGCCGTCTCGATGGCGCTCTGCACTTCCTCGATGGTGCGCAGATCCACCGCCACGCCTTGGCCCTGTTCCCCGTCCAGCGGCTTGACCACCACCCGTTCGTGCTCATCGAGGAACGCCAGGTTGTCATCGGCATTGCCCGCCAACTGTTGGGCCGGCAGGTTCAGGCCGGCGCTTTTCAGTACCTTGTGGGTCAGGCTTTTGTTCTGGCACAAGGTCATGCTGATGGCGCTGGTCAGGTCGCTCAGGGATTCGCGGCAGCGCACCCGGCGGCTGCCGTGGACCAGGGTGAACAAGCCGGCCTCGGCATCGTCCACCTGCACTTCGATGCCTCGACGGTGAGCTTCTTCGACAATGATCCGCGCATAAGGATTGAACTGCGCCTCGGGACCTGGGCCGAGGAACAACGGCTGGTTGATGCCGTTCTTGCGCTTGATGGCGAAGGTCGAGAGATGGCGAAAACCGAGTTTGGCGTAGAGGTTTTTCGCCTGGCGATTGTCATGCAGCACCGACAGGTCGAGGTAACTCAAGCCCCGGCTCATGAAATGCTCGATGAGGTGACGCACCAGCACTTCGCCCACACCGGGCCGTGGGCATTGCGGATCGACGGCCAGGCACCAGAGGCTGCTGCCGTTTTCCGGGTCGTTGAAGGCCTTCTGATGATTCAGGCCCATGACGCTGCCGATTACCGTACCGGTGTCGTCGTCTTCGGCCAGCCAGTAGACCGGGCCGCCCTCGTGGCGCGGGGTCAGTCGCAGCGGGTCGATGGGCAACATGCCCCGGGCCTGGTAGAGCTGGTTGATGGCCTGCCAGTCGGTCTCGCTCTGGGCCCGGCGAATTCGGAAACCGCGAAACACCCGGGTGGACTGGCGATAGTCGCTGAACCACAGGCGCAAGGTGTCGGATGGATCGAGGAACAGTTGCGCCGGTTCCAACCCCAGCACTTGCTGGGGCGCGGCCACGTACAAGGCAATGTCGCGTTCACCGGGTTGTTCGTTGAGCAGTTCCCGGGCCAGGCTCGCCGGGTCCGGGAAGGTGTGGCCGATCAGCAGTCGGCCCCAGCCGCAATGCACCGCGATCGGGTCGGCGCCCAATTCGCTGCCGTCTTCGGCCAGGCGTGCCTGCAGGCGTTCGTAAGAAGGCGCCTGGCCGCGCAAGAGGCGTTGGTTGTGAACGGTTGCGTGAGGTTTCATCGATCAGATTCCTTGCTCGCTGAGCCACAGGTTCAGCGCCGCCAGTTGCCACAGTCGCGAACCGCGCAACGGCGTGAGCTGGCCGTTGGGGTCGGTGAGCAGGCGGTCGAGCATGGCCGGGTTGAACAGGCCGCGATCCTGGCTCGGATCCAGCAGCAGCTCGCGGACCCAGGCCAGGGTATGGCCTTCCAGGTGCTTGAGGCCCGGCACCGGGAAATAACCTTTCTTGCGGTCGATCACCTCGCTGGGGATCACCCGTCGGGCGGCTTCCTTGAGCACCTGCTTGCCGCCATCGGGCAACTTGAACTGCGCCGGGACCCGGGCCGAAAGCTCCACCAAGCGGTAGTCCAGGAACGGCGTGCGCGCTTCCAGGCCCCAGGCCATGGTCATGTTGTCGACGCGCTTGACCGGGTCGTCCACCAGCATCACGGTGCTGTCCAGGCGCAGGGCCTTGTCCACCGCGGCATCGGCTCCGGGTTGGGCGAAATGTTCCTTGACGAAGTCACCGGCCGCATCATTGGCCGTCAGCCAGTTGGGTTGCACAGTGGCGGCATATTCTTCGTAGCTGCGGTCGAAGAACGCAGCGCGATAGGCGGCGTACGGATCGCTGGCGCCATCGACCTGCGGGTACCAGTGGTAACCGGCGAACAGCTCGTCGGCACCCTGGCCGCTTTGCACGACTTTGCAATGCTTGGCCACCTCCCGCGACAGCAGGTAGAAGGCGATGCAATCGTGGCTGACCATCGGCTCGCTCATGGCGCGGAACGCGGCGGGCAGTTGCTCGATGATCTCTTTTTCGTCGATGCGCAGTTGGTGGTGGCGGGTGCCGTAGTGCTTGGCGATCAGGTCCGAATATTGGAATTCGTCACCGCGTTCGCCGCCGGCATCCTGGAAACCGATGGAGAACGTGGAAAGGTCTTCCCCGCCCACTTCCCGCAACAGACCCACCAACATGCTTGAGTCGACGCCCCCGGACAGCAGCACGCCGACATCCACGGCGGCACGCTGGCGAATGGCGACGGCTTCACGGGTGCTGTCGAGCACACGGTCGATCCAGTCTTCCAGGTTCAGGTGCTGTTCGTCGGCCCGAGGGCCGTAGGGCAGGGTCCACCAGGTTTTCTGCTCGGTGGTGCCGTCGGCTTCGATTCGCATCCAGGTAGCGGGCGGCAGTTTTTCAACACCGGCCAGCAAGGTACGGGGCGCCGGAACCACGGCGTGGAAATTCAGATAATGGTTGAGAGCCACCGGGTCGAGCATGGGGTTGATGTCGCCGCCCTTGAGCAACGCCGGCAATGCCGAGGCGAAGCGTAGCCGCTGGCCGGTGCGCGACAGGTACAGCGGCTTGACGCCGAGGCGGTCGCGGGCGATGAACAGCCGCTTGGCATCGCGCTCCCAGATAGCGAACGCGAACATGCCGTTGAGCTTGGGCAGCAGCGCTTCGCCCCAGGCGTGGTAGCCCTTGAGCAGCACTTCGGTGTCGCCACCGGAATAGAAGGTGTAGCCCAGGGCTTCGAGTTCGGTGCGCAGTTCCGGGTAGTTGTAGATCGCGCCGTTGAAGGCCAGGGACAGGCCCAGTTGATTGTCGATCATCGGCTGGGCCGAGCCGTCCGACAGGTCCATGATTTTCAGGCGCCGATGGCCCAAGGCGATCGGCCCCTGGCTATGAAAACCCCACGCATCGGGGCCGCGAGGGGCCAGGTGATGGGTGATCCGCTCTACGGCCGCAAGGTCCGCAGGTTGTTGATCGAAACGTAACTCTCCAGCTAATCCGCACATAAGTCCTTACCGGTTTTTCCGTTGGGGAGGGGTCAAGCAGCACGCGCCAAAAGGGCGGGTACCCTGAAACTGACCGGAGGGATTGCTGTGAGTTTTAGATCGATGCGTTATAAGCCGGCGGGTGGGTGGGTTGGTCTGCCATGGGATTTAAAGATAGGCGAGCCTGTGGGGGCTGAGCTTGCTCGCGATGGCGGTGGATCAGCCGGCATCTTAGTAGGCTGACACATCGCCATCGCGAGCAAGCTCAGCTCCCACAGGGTTTGTTGTGAGCCATCCATCGGGGTCAGGCCTTGCCCCGAATCAAGGCCCGCAACGCAAACCGGTTCGGGTGGCAGGCCTCGGCCACGCTGCGGGGCAGTGGCAGGGGTTCGTTATCCAGCCAGGCGGCGATCAGTTCGCCCGACAGGGGCGCGGTGATCAGGCCTCGGGAACCGTGGCCGCTGTTGATGTACAGGCCCGCGAGCCACGGGCAAGGGGCGTCCGGTACTTGGCGGGCGTCTTTGCCCAGGGCCGCATAGGCGTCGGTAAAGGCCTGGCGGTCGGCCAACGGTCCGACAATCGGCAGGTAGTCCGGGCTGGTGCAGCGAAACGCCACGCGGCCTTCGAGGTGCTCCGGGTCCAAGGTAGCGGCGTTCAAGCGCTGCACCAGGTCTTGGGAGATTTCTTCGAGCATGCGCAGGTTGCCGGCGTGCTCGGCGGCGGTGGGGGTCAGGTCGTCGCTGTTGAAGTCGAAACTGGCGCCCAGGGTGTGTTCGCCCTGCCGCGGCGGCGCCACATAACCTTCGGCGCAGACCACCGTCGCCAGGCTCTGGCTGCGGTGGGTTTGCGGCAGACGGGTGATCTGCCCGCGAATGCGCTTGAGCGGCAAGTCGGCAGCCGGTTCGAAGCGTTTGATCTCGGCAGCACTGGCGAGAATCACCACCGGTGCGCTGGCCAGGCAGCGTTCGCTGTCCCACGCCTGCCATTGGCCGTCGACGCGGCGCAGGTGCAGCACGTCATGATGGGGTTGCACATCGATCGCCGGTCCCGAGGCTTGCCAGCGACACAATGCTGGCGGATGCACCCAGCCGCCCTCGGGATAAAACAAGCCTCCACAAGCCAGGCCGATGCCGGATCGGGCCTGGGCTTCGGACTGATCCAGGGTGTGCAGTAAATCCGTTGGGAACGCCTCGGCCAATTGCGCCTGACGCTCGGCTTCCTTGCTGTTGAAGGCCAGTTGCAAGACGCCACAGGCATCCCAATCAACGCCGCGTTGCAGTTGCTCCAGCACACGTCGGGTGTAGCCGAAGCCGCTGAGGATCATCTGTGACAATGCGGTGCCGTGGGCCGACAACTTGAGGTACAGCACGCCCTGGGGGTTGCCGGAGGCCTCCTCGGCCAACCCGGCATGCCGCTCCAGCAGTGTCACCTGCCAGCCACGGGCGGCGAGGCTCGCCGCGCTGGCACAACCGGCCAGGCCACCGCCGATCACCAGGGCCCGGCGCTCGCCGGTGGGTGGCACGGGGCGGGCGTACCAGGGTTTTGCCGGGGACGGCGTCGCTGTCTGCTCCGGCCAGCCAAGAAACACGCCCCGCAGGATTTCCCACTTATGGCCGATGCCCGGCGTGCGCTTCATCTTGAAGCCCGCCGCGTTCAGCAGGCGCCGGACCCAGCCGGTGCTGGTGAAAGTACTGAGGGTGGCGCCGGGTGCGGCCAGCCGGGCCAGTTCGGCGAACAGCTCGGCGGTCCACATTTCGGGGTTTCGGGCCGGTGCGAAACCGTCCAGGAACCAGGCGTCGATCTGCCCGTCCAACTGCGGCAACTGCTCCAGGGCATCGCCGATCAACAGGGTCAGCGTCACCCGCCCATTGGCCAGGACCAGGCGCTGGAAACCCTGATGGATCGCCACGTATTGCCCAAGCAGTTGCTCGGCCTGGAGGGCGAGCTGCGGCCAGAGGGCCAGGGCCCGACACAGGTCCTGCGGGGTCAATGGGTACTTCTCGACGCTGACGAAATGCAGCCTCGCCCCGGTCGGCGCGCATTGTTCGAACAACTGCCAGGCGCAGAGGAAGTTCAAGCCGGTGCCAAAGCCGGTTTCGCCGATCACCAGGCGCCCGTCGGCGGGCAGCGCGGCAAAGCGCTCGGCCAGGTTGTTCTGCTCGAGGAACACGTAACGGGTTTCTTCCAGCCCGGACTGATCGGAGAAATACACGTCGTCGAATACCCGCGAGCGCGGGCGACCCTGGTCGTCCCAGTCGAGTTGGGCGTGGTGCTGTACAGGCGTCATGGCAGGCTCGGTCGAAACTGAGCGGCCATTCTAGCCGATCGGTATCGGCTTGCTTGACCCATCGCAACACAGCGTTGTTCTTGATGGAATCTGCTGCACAGGGCCGCATCCAATCCGCTAGTCTTGCCCCAATCCCTGGAAGGAGCTGTCCATGTTCGAATCCGCTGAAATCGGTCACGTCATCGATAAAGAAACCTTTGAAGCCGAGGTGCCGGCCCTGCGTGAAGCACTGCTGGAAGCGCAGTTCGAGTTGCAGCAACAGGGTCGGTTTCCGGTCATCGTGTTGATCAACGGCATCGAAGGCGCGGGCAAGGGCGAGACGGTGAAGTTGCTCAACGAATGGATGGACCCGCGGCTGATCGAAGTGCGCACCTTCGATCAGCAGACCGACGAGGAACTGGCGCGGCCTCCCGCGTGGCGTTATTGGCGGATGCTGCCGGCCAAGGGGCGCATGGGGATTTTCTTCGGCAACTGGTACAGCCAGATGCTGCAAGGCCGGGTCCATGGCGAATTCAAGGATCCACGGCTCGACCAGGCGATCGCCGGTGCCGAGCGCCTGGAAAAAATGCTCTGCGATGAAGGCGCGCTGATTTTCAAGTTCTGGTTCCACCTGTCCAAGAAACAGATGAAGGCCCGGCTCAAGGGGCTCAAGGATGACCCGCTGCACAGTTGGCGCATCAGCCCGCTGGATTGGCAGCAATCCCAGACCTATGACAAGTTCGTCAAATACGGCGAGCGTGTGCTGCGCCGCACCAGTCGTGATTACGCGCCCTGGCATGTGATCGAAGGCATGGACAGCTGTTATCGCAGCCTCACCGTCGGGCGGATCCTGCTCGACGGCTTGCGCCAGGCCCTGGACCGGCCGAAGATCAAGCCGCAAAAGGTCAGCGTGGCGCCGCTGCCCGAGTTGGATGGCCAGATCACGTTGCTCGACAGCCTGGACATGACCCGGCGCCTGGACAAGGCCGACTACGAAGAACAACTGATCACCGAGCAGGCGCGCTTCGCCGGGCTGCTGCGGGACAAACGCATGCGCCAGCATGCCCTGGTGGCGGTGTTCGAAGGCAACGACGCGGCGGGCAAGGGCGGGGCGATCCGGCGGGTCACGGCGGCCCTGGACCCGCGCCAATACAGCATCGTGCCCATTGCCGCACCCACGGAAGAAGAACGCGCCCACCCCTACATGTGGCGGTTCTGGCGGCATATTCCCGCACGCGGCAAGTTCACCATGTTCGACCGCTCCTGGTACGGCCGGGTGCTGGTGGAGCGGGTCGAAGGGTTTTGCAGCCAGGCCGACTGGCTGCGGGCCTACGGGGAAATCAACGATTTCGAGGAACAGCTCGCCGATGCCGGCGTGGTGGTGGTCAAGTTCTGGCTGGCCATCGACAAGGAAACCCAGCTGGAGCGTTTCCAGGAGCGCGAGGACATCCCGTTCAAGCGCTTCAAGATCACTGAGGATGACTGGCGCAACCGCGACAAGTGGGATGCCTACCGCGCCGCGGTGTGCGACATGGTCGACCGCACCAGCACCGAGATTGCCCCCTGGACCTTGGTGGAGGCCAATGACAAGCGCTGGGCGCGGGTCAAGGTGTTGCGCACCCTCAACCAGGCGCTGGAGGCGGCTTTCGAGCGCAGTGCGAGACAGGCTCGCAAGAAGAAGCGCTAGGGCGATGGGCGCGCATACGCGAGGTGAATGATTGTCGCGGTCGGTTATCCAGTGGATCTATGCTCGATCCACTCTCAACCGACTACAACAATGAGGTACAGCCATGCGTGAAGTGGTGATCGTCGACAGCGTACGGACCGGCCTGGCCAAGTCCTTTCGTGGCAAGTTCAACATGACCCGTCCGGATGACATGGCGGCCCATTGCGTCAATGCCTTGCTGGCGCGCAACGACATCAACCCGGCCAGTGTCGAGGACTGTATCGTCGGGGCCGGGTCCAATGAAGGTGCCCAGGGCTACAACATCGGGCGCAACGTGGCGGTGCTCTCGCAATTGGGCATCGGCACGGCCGGCATGACCCTCAACCGCTTCTGTTCTTCGGGCCTGCAAGCCATTGCCATCGCCGCCAACCAGATCGCTTCCGGTTGCAGCGACATCATCGTGGCCGGCGGGGTGGAGTCCATCAGCCTGACGATGAAAAGCGTCAACACCGACAACCTGATCAACCCGCTGCTCAAGGAGCAGGTGCCCGGGATTTATTTTCCCATGGGCCAGACCGCCGAGATCGTCGCCCGCCGTTACCAGGTCAGCCGCGAGGAGCAGGACCGCTACGCATTGCAGAGCCAGCAACGCACCGCCACGGCCCAGGCGGCGGGGTTGTTCGATGACGAAATCATCCCGATGGCGGTCAAGTACCGGGTCGAGGACAAGAACACGGGTGTCGTGCAGATCCTCGATGGCGTGGTCGATCGTGATGACTGCAACCGTCCCGACACCACCTATGAAAGCCTCGCGGGCCTGAAGCCGGTGTTCGCCGAAGACGGCTCGGTGACGGCGGGCAACTCCTCGCAGTTGTCCGACGGTGCCTCGATGACCTTGGTGATGAGCCTGGAAAAGGCCCTGGCCCTGGGGCTCAAGCCCAAGGCGTTTTTCCGTGGCTTTACGGTGGCCGGTTGCGAGCCGGACGAAATGGGCATCGGCCCGGTGTTTTCGGTGCCCAAGCTGCTCAAGGCCAAGGGCTTGCAGATCGCCGATATCGACCTGTGGGAACTCAACGAGGCGTTCGCTTCCCAGTGCCTGTACAGCCGCGACCGGCTGGAAATCGATCCGCAGAAATACAACGTCAACGGCGGCTCGATCTCCATCGGCCATCCGTTCGGCATGACCGGTTCGCGGCAGGTGGGGCATCTGGTGCGTGAGCTGCAACGGCGCAACCTGCGTTACGGCATCGTGACCATGTGCGTGGGCGGCGGGATGGGGGCTACGGGGTTGTTCGAGGCGGTGGGATAACCACGGGCTTATGGAGGTCGGCGGCTTTTGTGGCCAGGGAGCTTGTGTGGCGAGGGAGCTTGCTCCCGCTCGGCTGCGAAGCAGTCGTTAACCTGTCGATGCGGTTTATTGGCGGGGCAGGGGGGCCGCTTCGCGACCCAGCGGGAGCAAGCTCCCTCGCCACAAGAGAGCGGTGCGCTAGCTGGCGACCTGAGTCAGTTGCAGCATTCGCTGTACGTACGCCTCCACCTCCCGCAACGCATCCTCGCGACTGGCGAATGGCCCTTCCTGGGTGCCTTCCCGGGTATTGAAGTAAAACTCGCCGTTTATCCGGCAAATCCGGTCACTGGGAAAGACCATCGCAGGGGCGAGGTCCTGGGCGCGTTTGCCGAGCATGGGGGGCTCCAAAGAGGTGGCGGGATCAGGTTGAGTGAAGTTTAGGGGCTGGTGCTGACGGCTGCTTGGCGAGCCGATAGGCGGCCATGTGCCATACCCGTAGCCGGTTCAATTAATCCCCAACTGTTCCTGTGTTGCTGGGCGATAGACGCCTAGAATGGGCGTTCTTTGTCTTGGGCTTCGAGGGTTGCATGCACATATCGTCCGGTCGCTGGGTCTACGGCTTGTTCCTTGCCCTGTTGACCGCCCTGCTCTGGGGAATCCTGCCGATCAAGCTCAAGCAAGTGCTGCAAGTGATGGACCCGGTCACCGTGACCTGGTTTCGCTTGCTGGTGTCCGGCGGTTTGCTGTTCATCTATTTGGCGGCCACCCGGCGCCTGCCCAGTCGCAAGGTGCTCGGCCCTCGTGGCGGCTGGCTGGTGGCGATGGCGGTGCTCGGGCTGGTGGGCAACTACGTGTTGTACCTGATGGGCCTGAATCGTTTGAGCCCCGGCACCGCGCAACTGGTGGTGCAGATGGGGCCGATCATGTTGCTGGTCGCCAGCCTGTTCGTGTTCAAGGAGCGGTTCAGCGTGGGGCAGGGCATCGGCCTGCTGGTGTTGCTGATCGGTTTCACGCTGTTTTTCAACCAGCGCCTGGGCGAGTTGCTGACGTCCCTGAGCGACTACACCGCCGGGGTGCTGATGGTGTTGCTGGCGTCGACGGTCTGGACGTTCTATGCCCTGGGCCAGAAGCAATTGTTGACGGTGTGGAACTCGTTGCAGGTGATGATGGTGATCTACCTGTTCTGCGCGCTGCTGCTCACACCCTGGGTGCATCCGTTGGAGGCGCTGCAATTGAGCCCGCTGCAAGGCTGGTTGTTGCTCGCTTGCTGCCTCAACACCCTGATTGCCTATGGCGCGTTCGCCGAAGCCCTGGCCCATTGGGAAGCGTCGCGGGTCAGCGCGACCCTGGCGATCACGCCGCTGGTGACCTTCGCCGCGGTGGCGATGGCGGCCTGGTGGTGGCCTGATTATGTCCATGCCGAGCAGATCAACCTGCTGGGCTATGGCGGGGCGGTGCTGGTGGTCCTGGGGTCGGCGCTGGTCGCCCTGGGGCCCTCGCTGATCGCCGGCCTCAGGGCCCGGCGCGAGCGTTTGGCTGTCGGGCGTTAGCCCCCTGTGGGAGCGAGCCTGCTCGCGATAGCGGCTCACGAGTCAACAGTGATGCCGAGCCTGCCGGGCTCATCGCGAGCAAGCTCGCTCCCACAGTGGATCTTCAGTGGATGTAATGTCGCGGTCCACGTTGCCCTGTGGGAGCGAGCTTGCTCGCGATAGCGCACTATCGATCAAGGCAAAACTCAGCCCTGGCTACCCGCTTCCAGCATATTCTCCGGCCTCACCCAGGCATCGAACTCTTCATCGGTGAGATACCCCAGCTGCAACGCCGCTTCGCGCAAGGTCAGCCCTTCACCGTAGGCTTTCTTGGCGATTTCCGCTGACTTGTCGTAGCCGATGTGCGGGTTCAGCGCGGTCACCAGCATCAACCCACGTTCCAGGTGCGCGGCCATCTGCTCGGCGTCCGGTTCGAGCCCGGCGATGCAGTGCTGCTGGAAGTTGCTGCAGCCATCGGCCAACAGGCGAATCGATTGCAGCAGGTTGTGGATGATCACCGGTTTGAACACGTTCAACTGCAAATGCCCCTGGCTGGCGGCAAAACCGATGGTCACGTCGTTGCCCATGACCTGGCAGGCCAGCATCGACAAGGCTTCGCACTGGGTCGGGTTGACCTTGCCGGGCATGATGGAACTGCCCGGTTCGTTGGCCGGCAATTTCACCTCGGCGAACCCGGCCCGTGGTCCGGAGCCCAGCAGGCGCAGGTCGTTGGCGATTTTCATCAGGGTCACGGCGAGGGTTTTCAGCGCGCCGGACAACGAGGTCAGGGGTTCATGGCCGGCCAACGCGGCAAACTTGTTGGGTGCGGTGACGAACGGCAGGCCCGACAGCGCCGCCAGTTCAGCGGCAATCGCTTCGCCGAACCCATGGGGTGAATTGAGCCCGGTGCCCACTGCCGTGCCGCCCTGGGCCAGTTCGCAGACCGCCGGTAGCGCAGCGCGGATCGCCCGTTCGGCGTAATCGAGTTGGGCAATGAACGCCGACAGTTCCTGGCCAAAGGTGATCGGCGTGGCATCCATCATGTGGGTACGGCCGGTCTTGACCAACTTCATGTGGCGCGCGGCCAGTTCCGCGAGACCGCCGGACAGCTCGCCGATGGCCGGCAACAATTGCTGATGGACGGCCTGGGCGGCGGCGATGTGCATGGCGGTGGGGAAGCAGTCGTTGGAACTCTGCGAACGGTTGACGTGGTCGTTGGGGTGCACCGGGCTCTTGCCGCCGCGGGGGTTGCCGGCCAGTTCGTTGGCGCGTCCGGCGATTACTTCGTTGACGTTCATGTTGCTCTGGGTCCCGCTGCCGGTCTGCCAGACCACCAGCGGGAATTGGTCGTCATGCTGGCCGTCCAGCATTTCGTCGGCGGCCTGTTCGATCAGGCGGGCGATGTCGGCGGGCAGGTCGCCATTGCGATCATTGACCCGCGCGGCGGCCTTCTTGATCAGCGCCAGGGCGTGCAACACCGACAGCGGCATGCGTTCGTTGCCAATGGCGAAGTTGATCATGGAACGCTGCGTCTGCGCGCCCCAGTAGGCGTCGTCCGGGACTTCAACCTGGCCAAGGCTGTCGGTTTCGATACGGCTCATCGGGTCAAACTCCTTAAAGGCTGAATGCGCAGTTTAGGCCCAGATGGGCCGCTCCGGTTCCCTCAATCATCCCTCAATCCAGCAACGGTGGCTTGGGCCCGTCAATCGGACCCGACAACCGTCGGGGTTGAGCCCCAGCGTTTTTTAGGCGCAGAATGGTCGCCCTTGGGGTTTTACCTCGCCTGTAATGAAAGGAAACTCGATGACCCGTCTTCGTGCCATCTGTACCGCAGTTGCTCTGGTGTGTGCCAGCGGCCCTGTTTTCGCCGATACCGCCAGCCACAACGCCAGCGCCGAAGCGTTCCTGACCCTGGCGCACGCTGACAAACTGGGCACTCCGGTGTACATGCAAGTGCAGCAGATGTTTGCCCAGCGCTTTGAACAGACCAAGGCCCCTGAGTCGAAAAAAGCCACCCTGGAAACCTACCAGGCCAAGGCCAATGCCGCGCTGGACCAAGCCATCGGCTGGAACAAGCTAAAGCCGGACATGGTCAAGCTCTACACCAGCAACTTCAACGAATCGGAGCTCAAGGACCTGGTCGCTTTCTACCAGTCGCCATTGGGCAAGAAAGTCCTGGAAAAAATGCCACAGTTGACCCAGCAATCGGCCCAACTGACCCAGGCCAAGCTTGAGAGCGCAGTGCCGGTGGTCAACAAGCTGCTGGCCGACATGACGGCCGAGCTCGAGCCAAAAGCCGCTCCAGCCAAGAAAAAGCCGTAAGCGGAGCCCGGTATGAGCATGCAACAACGCATCGAATCAACGCTTGGGCTATTGCAGCCCGAGCATTTGCAAGTGCTGGATGAAAGCCACATGCACAGCCGTGGCCTGCAGACCCACTTCAAGGCGGTGGTGGTCAGCCAGCAGTTCGAAGGGCTCAATCGTGTCAAGCGTCACCAGAAGGTCTATGGCACGCTGGGCGAGCTGATGGGCGAATTCCATGCGTTGGCGCTGCACACCTACACACCCGAGGAGTGGGCCCGGATCGACGCCGCCCCGGCTTCGCCGACCTGTGCCGGTGGCAGCAAGCACTGAAAGTGGTTGTTTGTCGCGCGGATGCTTGTTGTGGCGAGGGAGCTTGCTCCCGCTGGACCGCGAAGCGGTCCCCTGGAAACTGATCCAGGCGACGGCTTTGCCGCCGAGCGGGAGCAAGCTCCCTCGCCACAATTGGTCCAGCTCCCAGGCGCGTGCAGCTCCTAAAGCCACCGTGTCTTTGCTAGAATCCGCAACGCGCCGCTCACCCGGCGCGTTTTTTTTTCGCATCCGGTTCACCCTTTACGAGGGTAGCCACCTGGAGAAACACCCATGACACAACCCATTGTCGTGGCGGCACTGTATAAGTTCGTCACCCTGGAAGATTACGTCGAGCTGCGTGAGCCCTTGCTCAAGGCCATGCTCGACAACGGCATCAAAGGCACGTTGCTGATCGCCGAGGAAGGCATCAACGGCACGGTCTCCGGCACCCGCGAAGGCATCGACGGCCTGCTGGCCTGGCTCAAGAACGATCCGCGCATGATCGACATCGACCATAAAGAGTCGTATTGCGATGAGCAGCCGTTCTACCGCACCAAGGTCAAGCTCAAGAAAGAAATCGTCACCCTTGGCGTCGAAGGCGTGGACCCGAACAAGCAAGTCGGCACCTACGTCGAACCGCAGGACTGGAACGCGCTGATCAGCGATCCGGAAGTGCTGCTGATCGACACCCGCAACGATTATGAAGTGTCCATCGGCACCTTCGAAGGCGCCATCGACCCCAAGACCACCAGCTTTCGCGAGTTCCCCGAGTACATCAAGGCTCACTTCGACCCGGCCAGGCACAAGAAAGTCGCGATGTTCTGCACCGGTGGTATTCGCTGTGAAAAAGCCTCCAGCTACATGCTCGGCCAGGGGTTCGACGAGGTCTATCACCTCAAGGGCGGCATCCTGAAATACCTCGAAGAGGTCCCTCAGGAAGAAACCAAGTGGCGTGGCGACTGCTTCGTGTTCGATAACCGCGTGACCGTTCGCCACGACCTCAGCGAAGGGGACTACGATCAATGTCACGCTTGTCGTACTCCGGTGAGCGTAGAAGACCGCGCTTCGGAGCACTATGTGCCTGGCATCAGTTGCCCGCATTGCTGGGATAAGCTGAGCGAGAAAACCCGTCGCAGTGCCATCGACCGGCAGAAACAGATCGAGTTGGCCAAGGCGCGCAACATGCCGCACCCGATCGGCTACAACTACAAGCAAACATCTTCCGAGGCTTGAGCCATGACGTCACGCCTGCTCTATGTGATGGACCCGATGTGTTCCTGGTGCTGGGGCTTTGCGCCAGTGGCCGAGGCGTTGGTCGAGCAGGCGCACGCCGCGGGTGTGGAGTTGCACCTGGTGGTGGGCGGTTTGCGCACCGGCAGCGGTTCGGCGCTGGAGCCGACCACCCGGCGCTACATTCTCGAGCACTGGCAGGCCGTGACCCAGGCCACCGGCCAGCCCTTCAAGCTTGAAGGCGCGTTGCCGGATGGTTTCGTCTACGACACCGAACCCGCCTGCCGGGCATTGGTAACGGCCCGCAGCCTGGCCCCGGACCTGGCCTGGACGCTGGTGAAACTAATCCAACAGGCCTTTTATGTACAAGGCCGTGACGTCACCCACGCCAGCGTCCTGGTGGAGCTGGCCGAGCAGGCCGGGCTGCCACGCATCGAATTCGCCGCGGCTTTCGACCGCGCCGACCAACATGCGGCCACCGCAGCGGATTTCACCTGGGTCCAGGATTTGGGTATTGCCGGGTTCCCCACGCTGCTGGCCGAGCGTGACGGCCAGTTGGCCTTGCTGACCAACGGTTACCAGCCCCTGAGCCAGTTGTCGCCCTTGCTTGGCCGCTGGCTGGAGCGCGCGACCTGTGCCTGAGCGACCGTCAGCCCCATCGACCTCGCAGCGCATCGACCGGTTGAGCTGGGCGGAGATCCGTCGCCTGGCCCTCAAACATAAAAAAGCCCTGTGGATCGCCAACGGCGTGGCCGTGCTGGCGACGCTGTGCAGCGTGCCGATTCCGTTGCTGTTGCCGCTGTTGGTGGACGAGGTCCTGCTGGGCCACGGCGATGCGGCCTTGAAGGTCATGAACCATGCCTTGCCCACGGCGTGGCAGAGCGCAGCCGGCTATATCGGGCTGATGTTGCTGGCGACCCTGACCCTGCGCTGTGGCGCCTTGCTGTTCAACGTGGTGCAGGCGCGCTTGTTCGCCAGGCTGGCCAAGGACATTGTCTATCGCATTCGCATCCGCTTGATCGAACGTCTCAAGCGAATCTCCCTGGGCGAGTACGAAAGCCTGGGCAGCGGCACCGTGGCGGCCCACCTGGTCACCGACCTGGACACCCTCGACAAATTCATCGGCGAGACCCTCAGCCGTTTCCTGGTGGCGATGCTGACCCTGGTGGGCACCGCCGGGATCCTGGTGTGGATGCACTGGGAACTGGCGCTGCTGATCCTGCTGTTCAACCCGCTGGTGATCTACGCCACGGTGCAACTGGGCAAGCGGGTCAAACACCTCAAGAAACTGGAGAACGACAGCACCTCGCGCTTCACCCAGGCCTTGACCGAAACCCTGGATGCCATCCAGGAAGTGCGCGCCGGCAACCGCCAGGGTTACTTTCTTGGCCGATTGGGGATGCGTGCCAAGGAGGTCCGCGATTACGCCGTGAATTCACAGTGGAAAACCGACGCCTCGAACCGCGCCAGTGGTTTGCTGTTCCAGTTCGGCATCGATATTTTCCGCGCGGCGGCCATGCTCACCGTGGTGTTTTCCGACCTGTCCATCGGCCAGATGCTGGCGGTGTTCAGCTACCTCTGGTTCATGATCGGTCCGGTCGAGCAACTGTTGAACTTGCAGTATGCCTATTACGCGGCCGGCGGCGCCTTGAACCGGATCAACGAACTGCTGGCCCGGGCTGACGAGCCCCAGTACACGGGGGGCGTCGATCCGTTCAAGGGCCGTGACACCGTGGGCATCGAAATCCAGGGGTTGAGTTTCGGTTACGGCGAGGAGCTGGTGCTCGACCAGTTGAACCTGTCCATTTCCCCGGGCGAGAAAGTCGCCATCGTCGGGGCCAGTGGCGGCGGCAAGAGCACCTTGGTGCAGTTGCTGCTGGGGCTGTACACGCCACAGTCGGGCAGCATTCGTTTCGGCGGCGCCACGCAGCAGGAGATCGGCCTGGAAACCATTCGGGAGAATGTTGCAGTGGTGTTGCAACATCCGGCGCTGTTCAACGACACGGTACGGGCCAACCTGGCCATGGGCCGTGAGTGCAGCGACGACGATTGCTGGCGGGCATTGGAAATCGCCCAGCTCGACGCCACGGTACGGGCGCTGCCCCAGGGCCTGGAAAGCGTTGTAGGGCGTTCCGGGGTTCGGCTGTCGGGCGGACAGCGCCAACGGCTGGCCATCGCCCGCATGGTACTGGCCGACCCACGGGTGGTGATTCTCGACGAAGCCACCTCGGCATTGGACGCAGCCACCGAGTACAACCTTCACCAGGCACTGGCGCGTTTTTTGAGCGCACGCACCACGTTGATCATCGCCCACCGGCTTTCGGCGGTGAAGCAGGCCGATCGGGTATTGGTGTTCGACGGTGGGCAAGTCGCCGAAGACGGCGACCATTTGCAGTTGATTGCCGACGGGGGCCTCTACGCTCGACTCTACGGTCATTTGCAACAGATACAACAGCCTTGAGTTTCCCGCCGTTTTCTGTGCTTAGTATCGGAAAAAACAGGCAAACCCGCCGATTCTTCCAAATTCCACGCAAAGATCTCTTCATCCATTCATTCTATGGGTCGAAAACTAGCCTAGGCTGTTGAGTCAGGAGCGGAATTCTGGCGGGTGTTCGTCCGGCAGTACCTGTGCAAGGGACCTCATGAAGCAAAAGCAGACTCTCGGAACACCACGGCTGCTGGGCATCGTCTGGCCCTTTATTGCCGTTGTGCTATTTCAGGCATTGCTTGGCGGCGTCAGCCTTTACGTGCTTTCCGCAGTCCGCGGCTATGTAGCGGGGGAGAGTCTCTGGTCCAAGGGCCAGAAAGACGCGATCTATTACCTCAACCTCTACGCCGACAGCCGTGACGAGGCGATTTTTCGCAAATACCAGCAAGCCATCGCCGTACCCGAGGGTGGCCATGAGCTGCGGGTAGCGCTGGACCGCCAACCGCCGAACCTGGAAGCGGCGCGGGCCGGCATCCTCAAGGGCGGCAATCATCCGGACGATGTGGCCAGCGTGATCTGGCTTTATCTGAATTTCCGTCACTTCAGTTACCTGGAAGAAGCCATCGATCTCTGGACGGTGGGTGATGGCTACCTGACCGAACTGGATAACGTCGCCCGGCAGATGCACAGCAGTATTGTCGCGGGCCAGGCGTCAGAGGTGGATATTCGCGGCTGGAAGGCCCAGATCTTTGCGATCAACGATTCCGTCACCCCGGCTGCCAAGGCGTTCAGCGACGCCTTGGGCGAGGGGTCGCGTTTCATCCTGCGGCTCTTGCTGGTGACCAATTTCGCCACCGCCCTGGGGTTGATCGTCCTGGCGTTGTTGCGTACCCATAAACTGCTGGCCCAGCGGCAGGTGTTCGCCAATGCGCTGCAGATGGAGAAAGAGCGGGCACAGATCACCCTGCAATCCATCGGTGATGGGGTGATCACCACCGACGTGGAGGGGGGCATCGCCTACATGAACCCCGCCGCCGAAGCGATGACCCATTGGAAGGCCGAGCACGCCACGGGCTTGCCCCTGGCGGCGCTGTTCAATTTGCTCGATGACAATGCCCAGACCGAAGGGCTGACCCTGATCGAGCACATCCTCAGCGGTCGGCTCAGCGGCGCCAGTGAACATTCGAAACTGATCCAGCGCCTGGATGGCAGCACCGTGTCGGTCACCCTGGTGGGCGCGCCGATCCGCCATGCGGGCAAGGTCAGTGGCGCCGTGCTGGTGCTGCATGACATGACCCAGGAGCGGCAATACATCGCCAACCTGTCATGGCAGGCCACCCATGACGCCCTGACTGGCCTGGCCAACCGCCGGGAGTTCGAGTATCGCCTCGAGCAGGCCTTGCACAACCTCACTCGCCAGATCGGGCGCCATGCCTTGATGTTTCTCGACCTGGATCAGTTCAAGCTGGTCAACGACACCTGCGGTCATGCGGCGGGTGACGAATTGTTGCGGCATATCTGCGCCTTGCTGCAGTCGGGGTTGCGGGAAAATGACACCCTGGCCCGATTGGGTGGCGATGAGTTCGGGATCCTGCTGGAGAACTGTTCGCCGGAGGCGGCGGAAAAAATCGCCGAAGGGCTGCGCCAGACCGTGCAGAACCTGCACTTTGTCTGGAAGGGCCGGCCGTTCGTGACCACCGTGAGCATCGGCCTGGTGCATATCGCCCAGACCCCGACGACCCTGGAGGCTTCCCTGCGGGCCGCCGACATGGCCTGTTACATGGCCAAGGAAAAGGGGCGCAACCGGGTCCAGGTCTATCATGCCGACGACTCGGAGTTGTCCCTGCGCTTTGGCGAGATGGCCTGGGTCCAGCGCTTGCACATGGCCCTGGAGGAAAACCGCTTTTGCCTGTATGCCCAGGAAATCGCCGCGCTGGGGCCGGGCGATCATGGTGGCGGGCACATTGAAATCCTGTTGCGCCTGCATGACGAAGCCGGGCGGATGATCCTGCCGGACAGCTTCATTCCCGCGGCGGAACGCTACGGGCTGATGACGTCCCTGGACCGTTGGGTGGTGGAGAATGTCTTCAAGATTATCCGCCAGTGCCTGAATGAATCGCGGCAGGGGCCCATGGCGATGTGTGCGATTAATCTGTCAGGCACAACTATCGGAGATCAGGCGTTCCTCGACTTCCTGCGTAAACAGTTCGTGGCCTACTCGATTCCGCCGGAAATGATTTGTTTTGAAATTACAGAGACCAGCGCTATTTCGAATTTGGGCAGTGCGATCCGCTTTATCAATGAACTCAAGAGCTTGGGCTGCTATTTCTCTCTGGATGACTTTTGCGCCGGAATGTCTTCATTCGCTTACCTGAAACATTTACCTGTAGACTTCTTGAAGATCGACGGGAGTTTCGTAAAGGATATGCTGGACGACCCGATTAACCGTGCAATGGTCGAAGTGATCAATCACATCGGTCACGTCATGGGTAAGCGCACGATTGCCGAGTTCGTTGAAACCGCCCAGATCGAGCAGGCATTGCTGGAGATAGGGGTGGACTTCGCTCAGGGGTATGTGATCGAACGCCCGCAATTGTTTACCTGCGACACGTTGCAATGTCGGCCGGCCCGGCCCCAGCCGCTGTTATTCAAGGCCCCCGGCACGTTCCGCTGAACCTCTTGTTGATCCGAGAAAATCACAATCAAAAGGAGCCCGACAGTGATCGACACATTCAACCGAACAGGCCCGCTCATGGACGCCACAAGCTATCCGAAATGGGCACAGCAGCTCATTACCGATTGCAGCGAGAGCAAGCGCCGGGTTGTCGAACACGAACTGTATCAGCGCATGCGCGACAACAAGCTCAGCGCCAAGACCATGCGCCACTACCTCATTGGTGGTTGGCCGGTCGTCGAACAGTTCGCTTTATACATGGCACAGAACCTCACCAAGACCCGCTTTGCCCGCCACCCCGGCGAGGACATGGCGCGTCGCTGGCTGATGCGCAACATTCGTGTCGAACTCAACCATGCCGACTACTGGGTCAACTGGAGCGCCGCCCATGGCGTGACCCTGGAAGACCTGCAAGCCCAGCAGGTACCGCCTGAGCTGCACGCCTTGAGCCACTGGTGCTGGCACACCAGTTCCTCGGACTCGTTGATCGTGGCCATCGCCGCGACCAACTACGCCATCGAGGGCGCCACGGGAGAGTGGTCGGCGCTGGTGTGTTCCAACGGTGTCTACGCGGCCGCTTTCGCCGAGGAAGACCGCAAGCGGGCCATGAAGTGGCTGAAGATGCATGCCCAGTACGACGATGCCCATCCTTGGGAAGCCCTGGAAATCATCTGTACGCTGGCGGGGATGAACCCGAGCAAGGCGCTGCAAACGGAACTGCGCCAGGCCGTGTGCAAGAGCTATGACTACATGTACCTGTTCCTGGAACGTTGCATGCAGCTGGAACAGGCGGAGCCTGCCAGCAGGGCGTCAGCCACCCGTGAGCGTCTGGCACTGGCCGGTAGCTGATTACTACCGCTACAGATAGCCACAACCTGTGGGAGCGAGCCTGCTCGCGAAGAGGTCTGACAGTCGACGGGGAGGTTGACTGCCAGGCCGCTATCGCGAGCAAGCCCGCTCCCACAGTTGTTTTGGATGAGTGCTGGCTTCAGGTTCACCCCAAATCCCTGTGGGAGCGAGCTTGCTCGCGATAGCGGTGGGTCAGTTCGCGCAGATGTTGGATGTGCTGCCGTCATCGCGAGCAAGCTCGCTCCCACACAAGCTCGCCCCCACAGTGGTTTTCAGCCGGCCATCGCCAGCCGATTGCGGCCTTCGCGCTTGGCTACGTACAGCGCGCTGTCGGCCCTGCGCAGCAGGCTTTCCGAGGATTCCCCCGGTAGCAGGGTGGCGCACCCCAGGCTGACCGTCAGCTCGATCCTTGTGCCTGTGGCGAAGTAATCCTGGGCCTGGGCGGCATAACGCAGTCGTTCACCGACCATGGCGGCGGCATCCCGGCTGGTATTGGCCAGCAGGATCAGAAATTCTTCACCACCGAACCTGAACACCATGTCCACATTGCGCAGTTGGCCCTTGATCGACTCGGCCACGGCCTTGAGCACTTCGTCGCCAACACCGTGACCATGGCTGTCGTTGATGCGCTTGAAATGATCGATATCGAGCATCAGCACCGACAAGGGTTGCGAATGACGCTTGGCCATGTCGATTTCCCGCATCAGGGTCTGGTCCATGGCGATGCGGTTGCCGGTGCCGGTCAGCGGATCGCGCAGGGCGCTTTGGGTCGCGGCGCGGTAGAGCAGCGCGTTGCGCAGTGGATAGAGCAGCGTCGACATGATGGATTCGAGGTCGCTCTGTTCCGCCTCGGAGAAACGTTGGTTACGGCGGAATACCAGTTCACCCAGGTGTTCGCCTTCATGGCTGAGGTTGTAGCTGAGGGTGTGATGCCCGCGTTGCCCGAACTCCAGGCGCAGGTCACTGGCCTTGTGCTGATAGGCCAACGCATCCAGGGGCACCAGTCGCTGAATTTCCCGGAAAAACAGGCCCAGGATGCGCTGTGGCTCCAGGCTGGTCTGTAGTTGCTGGCTCAGTTGCTGGCGCAATTGCGACAGACTGACGGAGCGTGCAGGGAGCGGCGCTGGCTGAGTCAGGCCCAAACGCTGCAATTTGGCGCTGTCGAAGTCGAACGCGTTGATCTGGTTGGGCGTTTTCATATGGCGTTAGCCCCTAAGCTAAATCTGTCCCGACAGGTTGGGTGTGGCGGCTTTGGGCTGCACGTCGTACTGGTCCTTCAGTCCCGTAGGACACCTGATTTGAGTCTAGTCCGCTTCCATGGCAGGCATAAGTCTCGTCTCAACGTCCATTACCTGCCGAACATGGCATGTTTGAAGAGGTTAGAGCGAAAGTCGTGCCATTCGGTTCACTTGCGTAAAAACCGATTAGAAATCAATGAATTGATAGCGAGTCGCGAATGCAGGGGCGACGTGGCCTTGGCGGTTCGCCTGGTTTGGCGTCGACCGGGGCCGGCATCGCGACGGTAAATCGTCGCGATGCCGGCTTCATTATTGTGCGTTGAACGCCTGACCGTTGACGCCGGTGCTGTCCGGGCCCATGAGGTACAGGTAGACCGGCATGATCGCTTCGGGCGTCGGATTGTTGAGCGGGTTTTCTCCCGGGTAGGCCTGGGCGCGCATGCTGGTGCGGGTGGCGCCGGGGTTGATGCTGTTGGCGCGCACGGCGGCGACGGTATCGACTTCGTCGGCCAGGGTCTGCATCAGCCCCTCGGTGGCGAACTTGGACACGCCATAGGCGCCCCAGTAGGCCCGGCCCTTGCGGCCGACGCTGCTGGAGGTGAACACCACGGACGCATCCTTGGAGAGCTTGAGCAGCGGCAGCAAGGTGCTGGTGAGCATGAACATCGCGTTGACGTTGACGTGCATCACCCGCATGAAGTTCTCACCGGACAACTGTTCCAGTGGCGTACGTGGGCCGATGATCGAGGCGTTGTGCAGCAAGCCGTCCAGATGACCGAACTCGGTTTCGATCATCGCCGCCAGTTCATCGTACTGATGAGGCAGTGCGGTTTCGAGGTTGAACGGGATCACCGCTGGCTGCGGATGACCGGCCGCTTCGATTTCATCGTAGACCTGGGTCAGGTTGGCTTCGGTCTTGCCCAGCAGCAGTACGGTGGCACCGTGGGCGGCGTAGGTTTTCGCCGCAGCGGCACCGATCCCGCGACCGGCGCCGGTGACCAGGATCACCCGGCCATTGAGCAGGTCGGGACGGGCGGAATAATCAAACATAAAAAACCTCAACAATTAGAGCGGCACAGTACCGGTGACGAGGAAGCTTTTGTGGCAAAGAGGCTTTTGTGGCGAGGGAGCTTGCTCCCGCTCGGCGGCGCAGCCGTCGTCCAGGGGACCGCTTCGCGCTCCAGCGGGAGCAAGCTCCCTCGCCACAAGGGCGGTAGCATCGATTCCGTCAGTTCAGCAACTGCACAACGCGTTATCCAGCACTTCGCGCAGCGCCGAGGGGTGGTCGATCACCACATCCGCGCCCCAGTGCCTGGGGTTGTCGTCCGGGTGGATGTAGCCGTAGGTCACCGCGCAGGTCTTGGTGCCGGCGCTGCGGCCGGACTCGATGTCCCGCAGGTCATCGCCCACGAACAGCACGCTGGCCGGGTCCAGGTCGAGCATCTTGCAGGCCAGGGTCAGCGGTTCCGGGTCCGGCTTGCTGTTTTTCACGTGGTCAGGGCAGATCAGCACTTTCGAACGCTCGGCCAGGCCCAGTTGCTGCATGATCGGTTCGGCGAAACGCACGGGCTTGTTGGTGACCACGCCCCAGATCAGGTTGGCCGCTTCGATATCGGCCAGCACTTCGGCCATGCCGTCGAACAAGTGGCTGTGGACCGCACAACCCTTGAGGTAGCGGTCGAGGAACTCCTGGCGCAATTCCTCGAACCCTGGTGATTCCGGGTCCATGGAGAAGGTCACCGCGACCATCGCCCGGGCGCCGCCGGAAATCTCGTCACGAATGTGTTGGGTGTTCATCGGTGGCAAGCCGCGGTCGGCGCGCATGGCCTGGCAGATGGCGATGAAGTCCGGCGCGGTGTCGAGCAGCGTGCCGTCCATGTCGAAGAGAACCGCTTTGAGACGCATCGCCTTACTCCTCGCGCAGGGTCTGGATCATGTAGTTGACGTCAACGTCGGCGGCCAGCTTGTAGTGCTTGGTCAATGGGTTGTAGGTCAGGCCGATGATGTCCTTGACGGTCAGCCCGGCCGCGCGGCTCCAGGCGCCCAGCTCGGAAGGGCGGATGAATTTCTTGAAGTCGTGGGTGCCCCGTGGCAGCAGCTTCATGATGTATTCGGCGCCGATGATGGCGAACAGGTAGGCCTTCGGGTTGCGGTTGATGGTGGAGAAGAACACCTGGCCGCCCGGCTTGACCATGCTAAAGCAAGCGCGGATGACCGAGGACGGGTCCGGCACGTGTTCGAGCATTTCCAGGCAGGTGACCACGTCGAATTGGCCGGGCATTTCTTCGGCCAGGGCTTCGGCGGTGATCTGCCGGTATTCCACGCTGACGCCGGACTCCAATTGATGCAGTTGCGCCACCGCCAGCGGCGCTTCGCCCATGTCGATGCCCATCACCGTCGCCCCGCGCTGGGCCATGGCCTCACTGAGGATGCCGCCACCGCAACCGACGTCGAGGACCTTCTTGCCGGCCAGGTTGACCCGTTCGTCAATCCAGTTGACCCGCAGCGGGTTGATGTCGTGCAGCGGTTTGAATTCGCTTTCACGGTCCCACCAGCGATGGGCCAGGGCTTCGAACTTGGCGATTTCGGCGTGGTCGACGTTGCTCATGTGCAGATCCTCGAAAAGCTTGAAAAATCAGATGCCCCGAGCCGTGGCTCCAGGGGCGTGGTCATTCGTTGTGGCCGCTGATGCGCCGACCCCAGGCCTGGGCCGTGGCGATCAGTGTCGGTTCGTCCATGCGGGTCAGCCGGCCATCCTCCAGTAACGGCTTGCCGCCTACCCACAAGTGTTTGACGCAATCGCGGCCGGTGGCATAAATCAGTTGCGACACCGGGTCGTAGATCGGCTGCTGGGCCAGGCCTGACAGGTCGAAGGCCACCAGGTCGGCGGCCTTGCCGACTTCCAGGGAGCCGACGGTCGCTTCGATGCCCAGCGCCCGAGCGCCATTGAGCGTGGCCATGCGCAGCGCCCGATGGGCATCCAGGGCCGTGGCCGAACCAGCGACGGCCTTGGCCAGCAGGGCGGCGGTGCGGGTTTCGCCGAGCAGGTCCAGGTCGTTGTTGCTCGCCGCACCATCGGTGCCGAGGGCGACATTGACGCCGGCTTGCCACAGGCGTTCCACCGGGCAGAAACCGCTGGCCAGCTTCAGGTTCGATTCCGGGCAATGGATCACGCTGCAATTGCTTTCTACCAGCAGGGCCTGGTCCTCGTCGCTGATCTGAGTCATGTGCACGGCCTGGAAGCGTGGCCCCAGCAGGCCAAGGCGTCCCAGGCGAGCCATTGGCCGCTCAGCGGTGTTATCCACAGCCTGCTGCACTTCGAAGGCGGTTTCGTGAACATGCATATGAATGGCCGCGTCCAGTTCCTCGGCGATCACGCGGATTTTCTCCAGGTTCTCGTCGCCTACCGTATAGGGCGCGTGCGGGCCGAATGCGACTTTGATCCGCGGATGGTGCTTGAGGTCGCCAAACAACTCGATGCCCTGACGAATGGCGTCGTCGGCGCTGGCCGCACCGGGGATCGGAAAGTCGAGGATCGGAATGGCGATTTGCGCGCGAATACCGCTGTCGTGGACGCACTCGCTGGCGATCTTGGGGTAGAAATACATGTCGGAGAAGCAGGTGATGCCACCCTTGATCTGCTCGGCGATTGCCAGGTCGGTGCCATCCCGGACGAAATCTTCATCGACCCATTTGGCTTCAGCCGGCCAGATGTGCTGTTCCAGCCAGGTCATCAAGGGCAGGTCGTCGGCCAGGCCGCGAAAAAGGGTCATGGCCGCGTGGCCGTGGGCGTTGATCAGGCCGGGGCTGAGCAGCATGCCGGGCAGTTCACGGACCTCGGTGGCGTCACACTTCAGGGCTTCTGCCCGTGGACCGATGAACACGATGCAACCGTCGCGAATGCCCAGGCCATGGTCCTTGAGCACTACACCGGCGGGTTCGACAGGCACCAACCAGGTCGGCAGCAATAATAAGTCGAGCGCAACGGCAGGCTTGGGCATCGTGGAACGGTTCCATGGGGTATAAAGGATGGCGAAGTATACCCGAGCGTCTTCGCGGAGGGATCGCTATAATCGGCGGCTTTTGTTCATGAGTACGGGGTGAAGGATGCGCGATCGACTATTGGCTGCGGAGAAGGTGAAGGCCATCGATTGGCGTGATGGCGTCCTGTACCTGCTGGACCAGCGTATCTTGCCGTTCGAGGAAAGCTGGATCGCCTGCACCCGTGTCGCCGATGTGGCCGAGGCCATTGGCTCGATGGCCGTGCGCGGCGCGCCGGTCATCGGCATCAGTGCGGCGTATGGCGTGGTGCTGGCGGCGCGGGCCAGGATGGCCGAAGGCGGCGATTGGCAAGCGGCCCTGGAGGCCGATTTTGCCTTGCTGGCCGAGGCCCGGCCGACGGCGGCGAACCTGTTCTGGGCGCTGGATCGAATGCGCGACCGGCTGGGGCGCTTGAAAGAGCATGCCGAGCCGCTGGCGGTGCTCGAGGCTGAAGCCATCGCGATCCACGTGAGCGATCGCGAAGCCAACCTGACCATGGCCCAGTTGGGGGTCGACCTGATCCGCAAGCACCAGGGCAATGCCCAGGCGATTCTCACCCATTGCAACACCGGCGCCCTGGCCACCGGCGGTTTTGGTACGGCCTTGGGGGTTATCCGGGGTGCGTATATCGAAGGCATGGTGGAGCGCGTCTATGCCGACGAAACCCGGCCGTGGTTGCAAGGCTCGCGCCTGACGGCGTGGGAACTGGCCCGCGAAGGCATTCCGGTGACCCTCAACGCCGATTCCGCCGCTGCCCATATCATGAAGACCAAGGGTGTGACCTGGGTGATCGTCGGTGCCGATTGCATCGCCGCCAATGGTGACGTGGCGAACAAGATCGGCACTTATCAGATGGCGGTCTGTGCCATGCACCATGGCGTGCGTTTCATGGTGGTGGCGCCGAGCTCGATCATCGACATGAGCCTGGCCAGCGGTGAAGACATCCCGGCGGAGGAGTGCGACGGGCGCGAACTGCTGGAAATCGGCGGCAGGGAGCTCGACGCGCAGGTGGGTGCCTTCAACCCGGTCTTCGATATCACCCCGGCGGACCTGATCGATGTCATCGTCACGGAAAAGGGCATCGTCGAGCGCCCGGACACCGCGAAGCTGGCGCAGTTGATGTGCCGCAAGCGGTTGCACTGATGGTTTGTGCTGTCTGACCTGTCGCCATCGCGAGCAAGCTCGCTCCCACATTGGATCGGGTCGTGGCGGAAATCTCGAGCGTGCACAGATCCCTGTGGGAGCGAGCTTGCTCGCGATGAGGCCCTTAAAGGCAACAAATCCCTTGCATTTGGCCCCTGAATCTCTATCGGCAGTGCTTCTAAGCCCCTCTGGTCCCATATCAGCCTGTCACCGGTCAACTAACTACGCACCATGCGCATCTGGGGGATAGGTGCGTGGCGGCTCTTGTGATAACATCCGGCGGTTTCCAGGGCTGCCTCGCGAGGTGGCCTTTACTGCGCAGATCCATGGCATAACTCGTTGATTTGTCGTAAGTCGCTGCACGGCATTTGTTCTGCAGCGGCGAGCTTCGTTCGTCCCATCTGGATGTGACGAGGTTTCACCAGAAAAAGGAATCAGGCTTCTCATGGGCGAACTGGCCAAAGAAATCCTCCCGGTCAATATCGAAGACGAGCTGAAACAGTCCTACCTCGACTACGCAATGAGCGTAATCGTCGGGCGGGCGCTGCCGGATGCGCGCGATGGCTTGAAGCCCGTGCACCGGCGCGTGCTGTTCGCGATGAGCGAGCTGGGCAACGACTTCAACAAGCCGTACAAGAAATCCGCCCGTGTCGTCGGCGATGTGATCGGTAAGTATCACCCCCACGGCGACACTGCCGTGTACGACACCATCGTTCGTATGGCGCAACCCTTCTCCTTGCGCTACCTGCTGGTAGACGGCCAGGGCAACTTCGGTTCGGTGGACGGCGACAACGCCGCGGCCATGCGATACACCGAAGTGCGCATGACCAAGCTGGCCCACGAGCTGCTGGCCGACCTGCACAAGGAAACCGTGGACTGGGTGCCGAACTACGACGGCACCGAAATGATCCCGGCGGTCATGCCGACCCGTATCCCGAACCTGCTCGTCAACGGCTCCAGCGGTATCGCCGTGGGCATGGCGACCAACATCCCGCCGCACAACCTCGGTGAAGTCATCGACGGTTGCCTGGCGCTCATCGACAATCCCGAGTTGACCGTCGATGAGCTGATGCAATACATCCCCGGTCCGGACTTCCCGACCGCTGCGATCATCAACGGTCGCGCCGG
Source organism: Pseudomonas sp. Van50 (assembly GCF_055390755.1). NCBI lineage: Bacteria > Pseudomonadati > Pseudomonadota > Gammaproteobacteria > Pseudomonadales > Pseudomonadaceae > Pseudomonas > Pseudomonas sp. Van50. The sequence goes on from NZ_AP024343.1 coordinate 1,959,541, forward strand.
CATCATCGAAGCCTACCGTACCGGCCGTGGCCGCATTTACATGCGCGCCCGCTCGACGGTCGAAGACATCGACAAGGTCGGCGGCCGCCAGCAGATCGTCATCACCGAACTGCCGTACCAACTGAACAAGGCTCGCCTGATCGAGAAGATCGCCGAGCTGGTGAAAGAGAAGAAGCTCGAAGGCATCACCGAGCTGCGTGACGAGTCCGACAAGGACGGCATGCGTGTCGTGATCGAGCTGCGCCGTGGCGAAGTGCCTGAGGTGATCCTCAACAACCTCTACGCCCAGACCCAGCTGCAAAGCGTGTTCGGCATCAACATCGTTGCGCTGATCGACGGCCGTCCGCGGATCCTGAACCTCAAGGACCTGCTGGAAGCCTTCGTGCGCCACCGTCGCGAAGTGGTCACCCGCCGCACGGTGTTCGAGCTGCGCAAGGCTCGCGAGCGTGGTCACATTCTCGAAGGCCAGGCCGTTGCCCTGTCGAACATCGACCCGGTGATCGCTCTGATCAAGGCCTCGCCAACCCCGTCGGAAGCCAAGGAAGCGCTGATCAGCACCCCTTGGGAGTCCACCGCGGTGGTGGCGATGGTCGAGCGCGCTGGCGCCGATTCGTGCCGCCCCGAGAACCTCGACCCGCAATACGGCCTGCGCGAAGGCAAGTACTTCCTGTCCCCGGAGCAGGCGCAAGCCATCCTGGAACTGCGCCTGCACCGCCTGACCGGCCTCGAGCACGAGAAGCTGCTGGCCGAGTACCAGGAAATCCTCAACCAGATCGGCGAGCTGATCCGCATCCTCAACAGCGCTACGCGCCTGATGGAAGTGATCCGCGAAGAACTGGAAGTGATCCGCGCCGAATACGGCGACGTGCGCCGCACCGAGATCCTCGATGCGCGCCTGGACCTGACCCTGGGTGACATGATCCCGGAAGAAGAGCGCGTGGTGACCATTTCCCACGGCGGCTACGCCAAGACCCAGCCGCTGGCCGCCTACCAGGCCCAGCGTCGCGGCGGCAAAGGCAAGTCCGCGACGGGCGTCAAGGACGAGGACTACATCGCTCACCTGCTGGTCGCCAACAGCCACACCACGCTGCTGCTGTTCTCCAGCAAGGGCAAGGTGTACTGGCTCAAGACCTACGAAATTCCGGAAGCGTCCCGTGCCGCTCGTGGCCGTCCGCTGGTCAACCTGTTGCCGCTGGACGATGGTGAATACATCACCACCATGTTGCCGGTGGAAGAGTACACCGAGGGTCACTACATCTTCATGGCCACCGCCAACGGAACCGTGAAGAAGACCCCGCTGGAATCCTTCAGCCGTCAGCGCAGCGTCGGTCTGATCGCCCTGGAGCTGGACGAAGGTGATGTGCTGATCTCCGCTGCCATCACCGACGGCGAGCGTGAGGTCATGCTGTTCTCCGACGGCGGCAAGGTCACTCGCTTCAAGGAGTCTGACGTTCGCGCCATGGGTCGTACCGCCCGCGGTGTGCGCGGCATGCGCCTGCCGGAAGGCCAGAAGCTGATTTCCATGCTGATCCCCGAAGAAGGCAGCCAGATCCTCACCGCTTCGGCCCGTGGTTATGGCAAGCGCACGGCCATCAGCGAGTTCCCTGAGTACAAGCGTGGTGGCCAGGGCGTGATCGCCATGGTCAGCAACGACCGTAACGGTCGTCTGGTGGGTGCTGTCCAGGTGCTCGATGGCGAGGAGATCATGTTGATCTCCGACCAGGGCACCCTGGTGCGCACGCGGGTCGCTGAAGTGTCGAGCCTGGGCCGTAACACCCAGGGTGTGACGCTGATCAAGCTGGCCAGCGACGAAACGCTGGTCGGGCTTGAGCGGGTCCAGGAACCGTCGGAGGTTGAAGGCGAGGAGTTGGACGGCGAGGACGGCGTGGCGTTCGACGGCACTCTCGGTGCCGATGTCGACGACGCTGTCGGCGACCAACCGCTCGACGCTGCCGCAGACGAAGAAGAACCGCAGGACTAAGCGGACACGCAAGGGGGCGGATGAAGATTCGCCCCCTTGTTGTTTGTTTCGTTTGAAAATTTGCGACACTGCGCATCCCCCCTGTGGGGGTAATGCTGCTCACTTAAGGTTCGTTTGATTCACTGTGGCGAGGGAGCACGCTCCCTCGCCACGGATTCATCCATACCTGAAGTGAACGATACCCTCTGTGGGAGCGAGCTTGCTCGCGATGACGGCCTGACATTCAGCATCACTGTTGACTGTTACATCGCTATCGCGAGCAAGCTCGCTCCCACAGTGCAGACTCAAGATTTATGTGACCACCAGATCAGAGCGAGATTGGATGTGAGCAAGAGAGCCTATAACTTCTGTGCCGGCCCGGCGGCGCTTCCTGAAGCGGTCCTGAAGCGTGCCCAGGGTGAACTTCTCGACTGGCACGGCAAGGGCCTGTCGGTCATGGAAATGAGCCATCGCAGCGATGAGTTCGTGTCCATTGCCACCAAGGCCGAGCAGGACCTGCGTGATCTGCTGAACATCCCGTCCAACTACAAGGTGCTGTTCCTGCAAGGCGGCGCGAGCCAGCAGTTCGCCCAGATTCCGTTGAACCTGCTGCCGGAAAACGGCAAGGCCGACTACATCGACACTGGCATCTGGTCGCAGAAAGCCATCGAAGAAGCTTCGCGATACGGTCACGTCAACGTGGCCGCCACCGCCAAGCCCTACGACTATTTCGCGATTCCCGGCCAGAACGAGTGGAACCTGTCCAAGGACGCGGCCTACGTTCACTACGCGCCGAACGAAACCATCGGTGGCCTGGAATTCAACTGGATCCCGGAAACGGGCGATGTGCCATTGGTGGCCGACATGTCCTCGGACATTCTCTCGCGCCCTGTGGATATCTCCCGTTTCGGCATGATCTACGCGGGTGCCCAGAAGAACATCGGCCCAAGCGGCATCCTGGTCAGCATCATTCGTGAAGACCTGCTGGGTCGTGCCCGCTCCCTGTGCCCGACCATGCTCAACTACAAGGTCGCGGCCGACAACGGCTCGATGTACAACACCCCGCCGACCCTGGCCTGGTACCTGTCGGGCCTGGTGTTCGAATGGCTGAAGGAGCAGGGCGGTGTCGAAGCCATCGGCAAGCTCAACGAGGTGAAGCAGCGCACGCTGTATGACTTCATCGACGCCAGCGGCCTCTACAGCAACCCGATCAACAAGACCGATCGCTCCTGGATGAACGTGCCGTTCCGCCTGGCCGACGACCGTCTCGACAAGCCGTTCCTGGCCGGTGCCGACGAGCGTGGTTTGCTGAACCTCAAGGGCCACCGTTCGGTCGGTGGCATGCGCGCCTCCATCTACAACGCCGTCGACATCAACGCCGTCAATGCGTTGATCGCCTACATGGCAGAGTTCGAGAAGGAACATGGCTGATGTCTGAGCAAGAACTCAAGGCGCTGCGCCTGCGTATCGATGCCCTGGACGAAAAGGTCCTGGAGCTGATCAGCGAGCGCGCGCGCTGCGCCCAGGAAGTCGCCCGGGTGAAGATGGCCTCCCTGGCCGAAGGCGAAGTGCCGGTGTTCTATCGCCCCGAGCGTGAAGCGCAGGTGCTCAAGCGTGTCATGGAGCGCAACAAGGGGCCGCTGGGCAACGAAGAGATGGCGCGGCTGTTCCGCGAAATCATGTCTTCGTGCCTGGCCCTCGAGCAGCCGCTGAAAGTCGCCTACCTGGGGCCGGAAGGCACCTTCACCCAGGCGGCGGCCATGAAGCACTTCGGTCACGCCGTGATCAGCAAGCCGATGGCGGCCATTGACGAAGTGTTCCGTGAAGTGGCCGCCGGCGCGGTGAATTTTGGCGTGGTGCCGGTGGAGAACTCCACCGAAGGCGCGGTCAACCACACGCTGGACAGCTTCCTCGAGCACGACATGGTGATCTGTGGCGAAGTCGAGTTGCGCATCCACCACCACCTGCTGGTGGGCGAAAACACCAAGACCGACAGCATCAGCCGGATCTATTCCCACGCCCAGTCATTGGCCCAGTGCCGCAAGTGGCTGGACGCCCATTACCCGAACGTCGAGCGCGTGGCGGTATCGAGCAACGCCGAGGCGGCCAAGCGGGTCAAGGGCGAGTGGAACTCGGCGGCGATTGCTGGCGATATGGCGGCGGGCCTCTATGGGCTGACGCGCCTGGCCGAAAAAATCGAGGATCGCCCGGACAACTCCACGCGATTCCTGATGATTGGCAGCCAGGAAGTCCCGCCGACCGGCGACGACAAGACCTCGATCATCGTTTCCATGAGCAACAAGCCCGGCGCGCTCCATGAGCTGCTGGTGCCGTTTCATGACAACGGTATCGACCTGACGCGGATCGAGACTCGTCCGTCGCGCAGCGGTAAATGGACCTACGTGTTCTTCATCGATTTCGTCGGCCACCACCGCGATCCGCTGGTAAAAGGTGTGCTGGAGAAAATCAGTCAGGAAGCAGTGGCACTCAAGGTGCTGGGTTCCTACCCCAAGGCAGTTCTTTAAGGGCGGATAGCAAATGAGTGGCAACTTCCTCGCTCTGGCTCAGCCAGGCGTGCAACAACTCTCGCCTTACGTTCCGGGCAAACCCGTGGACGAGCTGGCCCGTGAGCTGGACCTGGATCCGGCCAGCATCGTCAAGTTGGCGAGCAACGAAAACCCGTTGGGCGCGAGCCCCAAGGCACTGGCGGCGATCCGCGACGAACTGGCCGAGCTGACTCGTTACCCCGATGGCAATGGCTTCGCACTCAAGAGCCTGCTGGCCGAGCGCTGTGGTGTCGAGCTGAACCAAGTGACCCTGGGCAATGGTTCCAACGATATCCTTGAGCTGGTCGCTCGTGCGTACCTGGCGCCAGGTCTCAACGCGGTGTTCAGTGAGCACGCGTTCGCGGTCTACCCGATCGCGACCCAGGCCGTCGGCGCGGATGCCCATGTGGTTCCCGCCAAGGACTGGGGGCACGACCTGCCAGCCATGCTGGCCGCCATCGACGCCAACACCCGTGTGGTTTTCATTGCCAACCCGAACAACCCGACCGGCACCTGGTTCGATGCCCAGGCCCTGGATGACTTCCTGCAGGATGTGCCCGCGCACGTGCTGGTGGTGTTGGACGAGGCTTACATCGAATACGCCGAAGGCAGCGATTTGCCCGATGGCCTGGATTTCCTAGCGGCCTACCCGAACCTGCTGGTTTCGCGCACCTTCTCCAAGGCCTATGGCCTGGCCTCGCTGCGGGTCGGCTACGGCCTGTCCACCGCCGTGGTGGCCGATGTGCTGAACCGCGTGCGTCAGCCGTTCAACGTCAACAGCTTCGCCCTGGCCGCCGCCTGTGCGGCCTTGCAGGATGAAGCCTACCTGGCTGAAAGCCGTCGCCTGAACGCGGCCGGCATGCAGCAGTTGGAGGCGGGGCTGCGTGAGCTGGGCCTGGGCTGGATTCCATCCAAAGGCAATTTCATCTGCGTCGACCTGGGGCGTGTCGCCGCCCCGGTGTACCAGGGGTTGTTGCGCGAAGGTGTGATCGTGCGTCCGGTGGCCAATTACGGCATGCCGAACCACCTGCGCATCACCATCGGCCTGCCGGCGGAAAACAGCCGTTTCCTCGAGGCGTTGAGCAAGGTTCTGGTTCGTGGTTGATGTCACTTCGCTGCAACCTGCTGCCCCTATGATCGGTCGCCTGGTGGTGGTCGGCCTGGGGTTGATCGGCGGTTCGTTCGCCAAGGGCTTGCGTGAAAGCGGCCTGTGCGGCGAGGTGGTCGGTGTCGACCTGGATCCGCAGTCGCGCAAGCTGGCCGTGGAGCTGGGTGTGGTCGATCGCTGCGAGGATGACCTGGCGATCGCTTGCCAGGGCGCGGACGTGATCCAGCTGGCGGTGCCGATCCTGGCCATGGAAAAACTGCTGGCACGCCTGGCGAGCATGAATTTGGGGCAGGCGATCCTGACCGATGTCGGCAGCGCCAAGGGCAACGTCGTGCGCGCCGCCACCGAGGCCTTCGGCGGTATGCCGGCGCGCTTCGTGCCCGGTCATCCGATTGCCGGCTCGGAGCAGAGCGGGGTGGAAGCCTCCAACGCCGAACTGTTTCGTCGTCACAAAGTGATCCTCACGCCGCTGGACCAGACGGATCCTGCCGCGCTGGCGGTGGTGGATCGTTTGTGGCGCGAACTGGGCGCCGATGTCGAGCACATGCAGGTCGAGCGTCACGATGAAGTGTTGGCGGCCACCAGCCATTTGCCGCACCTGTTGGCGTTCGGCCTGGTGGATTCATTGGCCAAACGCAATGAAAATCTTGAGATCTTCCGCTACGCTGCCGGCGGTTTCCGCGATTTCACGAGAATCGCTGGAAGCGACCCGGTCATGTGGCACGACATCTTCCTCGCCAACCGCGAAGCTGTCTTGCGCACACTCGATACATTTCGCAGCGACCTCGACGCCTTGCGCGACGCGGTCGATGCAGGGGACGGGCACCAATTGCTGGGCGTTTTCACGCGCGCCAGGGTGGCCCGCGAGCATTTCAGTAAAATCCTGGCCCGTCGGGCCTATGTGGACGCTATGAACTCCAACGATCTGATTTTCCTGGCACAACCTGGTGGCTCCCTGAGTGGGCGTATTCGTGTACCGGGCGATAAATCGATTTCCCACCGTTCGATCATGCTCGGCTCCCTGGCCGAAGGCGTGACCGAGGTGGAAGGCTTCCTCGAGGGCGAAGACGCCCTGGCGACGCTGCAAGCGTTTCGCGACATGGGGGTGGTCATCGAAGGTCCGCACCACGGCCGCGTGACCATCCATGGTGTCGGCCTGCACGGCCTCAAGCCTGCCCCAGGGCCGATCTACCTGGGTAACTCCGGGACTTCGATGCGTCTGTTGTCCGGCCTGCTGGCCGCGCAGGACTTCGACAGCACCCTGACCGGCGACGCCTCGCTGTCCAAGCGCCCAATGAACCGCGTCGCCAATCCGTTGCGGGAAATGGGTGCGGTCATCGAGACTGCCGCCGACGGTCGTCCGCCGATGACCATCCGCGGTGGCAACAAGCTCAAGGGCCTGACCTACACCATGCCGATGGCCAGCGCCCAGGTGAAATCCTGCCTGCTGCTGGCCGGTCTCTACGCCGAGGGCAAGACCACCGTCACCGAACCGGCCCCGACCCGCGACCACACCGAGCGCATGCTGCGCGGCTTCGGCTACCCGGTCACGGTGGACGGCGCCACGGCGTCCGTCGAATCTGGTAATAAGCTGGCCGCGACCCACATCGAAGTGCCGGGCGATATCTCGTCCTCGGCATTCTTCCTGGTGGCCGCCTCGATCGCCGAAGGCTCCGACCTGGTGCTCGAACACGTCGGCATCAACCCGACCCGTACCGGCGTGATCGACATCCTGCGCCTGATGGGCGCTGACATTACTCTGGAAAACCAGCGTGAAGTCGGCGGCGAACCCGTAGCGGACCTGCACGTACGAGCAGCTAAGCTCAAGGGTATCGAGATTCCGGAGGCGCTGGTTCCGCTGGCCATCGACGAGTTCCCGGTGCTGTTCGTGGCGGCCGCCTGTGCAGAAGGGCGCACCGTGCTGACTGGTGCCGAAGAGCTGCGGGTCAAGGAGTCGGATCGCATCCAGGTGATGGCTGACGGCTTGCTCGCCCTGGGCGTCAAGTGCCAGCCGACGCCGGACGGCATTATCATCGACGGCGGCCAGATCGGCGGCGGCGAAGTCCATGGTCACGGTGATCACCGCATCGCCATGGCCTTCAGTGTTGCGTCTTTGCGCGCCAGCGCACCGATTCGCATCCATGATTGCGCCAACGTCGCCACGTCGTTCCCGAACTTCCTGGCGCTGTGCGCACAGGTCGGTATTCGAGTAGCACAAGAGGCGCAGTCGTGAACATCAAGGCACCGGTCATCACCATCGATGGCCCAAGCGGCTCGGGCAAGGGCACCGTCGCCGGGATCCTGGCCAGGCAGTTGGGCTGGAACCTGCTCGATTCGGGTGCCTTGTACCGGCTGCTGGCATTCGCCGCCGCCAACCATGGCGTCGACCTGACCAACGAGGAGTTGCTCAAGGCGCTGGCGGCTCACCTGGACGTGCAATTCATTGCGGCGACTGACGGCCAGCTCCAGCGCATTATCCTGGAAGGCGACGAAGTCAGTGATGTCATCCGTACCGAAAGCGTGGGCGCCGGGGCCTCCCAGGTCGCCGCGCTGCCAGCGGTGCGCGAAGCGTTGCTGCAACGTCAGCGCGCCTTTCAGGAGCCGCCGGGGCTAGTGGCTGATGGTCGCGACATGGGCACGGTGGTCTTTCCTGACGCGCCTTTGAAGATTTTCCTCACCGCCAGCGCCGAGGAGAGGGCGCGCCGCCGATATTTGCAGTTGAAGGGCAAGGGCGAGGATGTTAGTCTGTCGAGTCTGCTAGATGAGATCCGTGCACGCGATGAGCGTGACACCCAGCGCGCAGTAGCCCCGCTCAAGCCGGCGGCCGACGCGATACAGCTGGATTCAACGGAGTTGTCCATCGATCAGGTGCTGCAACGCATCATGAGCGAGATCGCCATTCGCGATATCGCCGGGTGACCAGGAAGCTTCGCAGGGGACCAGTCATAGTCCTGCGATGCTTCTTTTATATGAAACTAACCCACACCGTCTGGGGTGTGGAGGCGGGCGTATTCTTCGCCCTAATCAACAGGAATTAAAATGAGCGAAAGCTTTGCGGAACTCTTTGAAGAAAGCCTGAAAACCCTGAACCTTCAGGCAGGCTCCATCATCACCGGTGTTATCGTTGATATCGATTACCAAGCTCGCTGGGTAACCGTTCACGCTGGTCTGAAGTCTGAAGCACTCATCCCGCTTGAGCAGTTCTACAACGACGCTGGCGAACTGAACATCAACGTCGGTGACGAAGTTCACGTTGCGCTGGACTCGGTTGAAGATGGCTTTGGTGAAACCAAGCTGTCCCGTGAAAAAGCCAAGCGCGCTGAATGCTGGATCGTTCTGGAAGCGGCTTTCGCAGCTGAGGAAGTGGTCAAGGGCGTTATCAACGGTAAGGTTAAAGGCGGCTTCACTGTCGACGTTAACGGCATCCGTGCGTTCCTGCCAGGTTCCCTGGTTGACGTCCGTCCAGTGCGCGACACCACGCACCTGGAAGGCAAAGAGCTGGAATTCAAGGTCATCAAGCTGGACCAGAAGCGCAACAACGTTGTCGTTTCCCGTCGCAGTGTCCTGGAAGCCGAGAACTCCGCCGAGCGTGAAGCTCTGCTGGAATCGCTGCAGGAAGGCCAACAGGTCAAGGGTATCGTCAAGAACCTCACCGATTACGGCGCATTCGTCGATCTGGGTGGCGTCGATGGCCTGCTGCACATCACCGACATGGCCTGGAAGCGTATCAAGCATCCTTCGGAAATCGTCAACGTTGGCGACGAGATCGATGTCAAGGTTCTGAAGTACGATCGCGAGCGCAATCGTGTTTCCCTGGGCCTCAAGCAGCTGGGTGAAGATCCATGGGTTGCTATCAAAGCCCGTTACCCAGAAGGCACCCGCGTCACCGCTCGTGTTACCAACCTCACCGACTACGGCTGCTTCGCTGAGCTGGAAGAAGGCGTTGAAGGTCTGGTACACGTTTCCGAAATGGACTGGACCAACAAGAACATCCACCCTTCGAAAGTCGTACAAGTCGGCGACGAAGTGGAAGTCATGGTTCTGGACATCGACGAAGAGCGTCGTCGTATCTCCCTCGGCATCAAGCAGTGCAAGTCCAACCCATGGGAAGACTTCTCTGGCCAGTTCAACAAGGGCGATAAAATCTCCGGCACCATCAAGTCGATCACCGATTTCGGTATCTTCATTGGTCTGGACGGCGGCATCGACGGCCTGGTTCACCTGTCCGACATCTCCTGGAACGAAGTGGGCGAAGAAGCCGTACGCCGTTTCAAGAAGGGCGACGAGCTGGACACCGTTATCCTGTCGGTTGACCCAGAGCGCGAGCGTATCTCCCTGGGCATCAAGCAACTGGAAAGCGATCCGTTCTCCGAGTACGTTCAAGAGAACGACAAAGGCGCAATCGTTAAGGGCATCGTGAAAGAAGTTGACGCCAAAGGCGCCATCATCACCCTGGCCGACGATATCGAAGCGACTCTGAAAGCCTCCGAAATCAGCCGTGACCGCGTTGAAGACGCGCGCAACGTTCTGAAAGAAGGCGAAGAAGTAGAAGCCAAGATCATCAGCGTTGACCGCAAGAGCCGCGTAATCCAGCTCTCCATCAAGTCGAAAGACGATGCTGAAGAGAAAGAAGCAATCCAGAGCCTGCGCGACAAGCCAGCTACCTCTGACATTGCTGCTGGTCCTACCACTCTGGGCGACCTGTTGCGTGCACAAATGGAAAAACAGAACTGAGTTCTGTCAGACCATGAAAAAGGGCGACTTCGGTCGCCCTTTTTTGTGGGTGCGATATTTCATAGCCCTTTGCTTCCTGCAAGCCGTTGTCGATGATGGTGTTCATTTGGGATATTGCGAAACCAATCCTGCGACCAAGATGTCTCTTTTATGAAGCCGATCCTCGTCTATTCAGGGCAAGGCTCCGGCTTGTATAAGTGATCGATCTGGGTCTTTGTCTAAAGGAATTGAATGAATAGGCTCTTTCTGGTGTTGAGTGTCCTGGTGGTGGCGGGTTGCTCTACGAGCGCCAAGACCCATGCAGTGCGTGGAGTCAGTGGTATCGAGGTCGACTGTTCGGGGCTGGGCTCTGGCTGGGAGAAGTGCCATAAGAGGGCTGCCAGGGAGTGCAAGGGGGCTGGCTACAAGGTCATTACCCGGTCCGACGACGCGAAGGATGACGATCAGTACCCTTTTGGTTTTAATCCGGCTGGCTATTTGACTCGTACGATGCTGGTCATCTGTCGATAGCTTGAGGAAAACTTCCTGTCTGCATGGAAAGAAGCAACAAGGGACTGGTGAAGAATGTCAATACTTGGGCTGTTCAAATCCCTCCGGTCATGCTAAAACCTTTTCAAGCGATTTTCCTAGCTGCTTGAAAAAGAAGGGAAAAATATGACGAAGTCGGAGTTGATCGAACGAATTGTCACCCATCAAGGGCTACTCTCATCCAAGGATGTGGAGCTGGCCATCAAGACCATGCTTGAACAAATGTCCCAGTGCCTGGCAACGGGGGATCGTATTGAAATCCGTGGTTTTGGCAGCTTTTCCCTGCATTACCGCGCTCCGCGTGTAGGCCGAAATCCAAAGACCGGTCAATCTGTCAGCCTCGATGGAAAGTTTGTCCCTCATTTCAAGCCGGGCAAAGAGCTTAGGGATCGTGTTAATGAGGAGGAGGGGGATGAGCTCTGACGCAGCACCTAAACAGAGGAGTCTTCATGCGGAACTTTAAGCGTTTGGCCCTTGTCGTACTGGCGCTACTTGTGGCCTCGGCTATTGTCCTGTTCGTACTTGAAAACAACCAGCCGGTCGCACTCCTGTTTCTGGGCTGGTCAGCTCCGCAGCTTCCCGTTTCGGTTTTCGTGATCCTGGCGCTTCTCGCTGGTATGATAGTCGGGCCGTCGCTTGCGTGGTTCCTGGGAATGCGTAGACGGCCGAAATAATGGATATGTGAGCCCAGTAGTCTTGGTGTAAGGATCACGGCCAACAATTTTTTCTGACTTTGGGTGCGTTTTGTTCAAATTTAACTTGATCCAGTCTATCGCTGTGCCTGTCTTGCCTTTTAGTGAGTTCGATGTGTCTGTCGACGCAATGCCAAAAAAGGGAGGCGGAATCACCCATGCCAAATAATCGTATTGAAACCCAGGGCACCAATGAAATCGATCTGATCGCACTTGCGCGCGGGCTCTGGGGGCAAAAGTGGTTGATCCTTGCGGTCACCTTGTTGGTTACCGTGGGGGCAGCTGCTTATGCGTACCTCAGCAAACCGGTCTACCAAGCTCAACTTTTTATCATGCCTCCTACTCAGAATGGTATTGCTGAGTTGAACTATGGTCGAGGGAAAAGCACTGAGCTGGATCCTTATTCCATCAAGCATGTCTATGACGTATTTGCCCGAAACTTACAGGGTGAATCTCTTCGTCAGACATTCTTCAATGAAGTTTATCTTCCTTCACTTGATGAATCCCAGCGAACGGGCGCGCTCGACCGATTGTACGAACGTTTCTCTCGAGAGTTAATAATCAAGGGGCCTGGTAAGGATACGCCGGATCGCTATTCGGTAACGGTCCAGGGCGGAGATCCCGTTCGAGCCACGGAGTGGGCGAAGGCTTATGTGGCGCGCGCCAGTGAAGCGGCTGAGTCAGAGCTGATCAAGAACGTTACGGCTGAGGCTGCGGTAAGAGCGCGTAATCTGGAGCAGCGTATTGTCGGTTTGCGTGAGACTGCGCAGCGAATACGTGAGGATCGGATTCAGCAGTTGCGTGAAGCATTGAAGATCGCAGAAGCAATTGGTCTCACCAGTCCGAGCATAAATTCTACGGCGGCTGTTGATATAACGGTAGAAACTGGCAATAAAATGGATTACCAGCGAGGCAGCAAAGCCTTGGCTGCGGAAGTGAAAGCGCTGGAGTCGAGGGCTTCTGACGACGCCTTCATATCGGATTTGCGTTCGCTCCAAATGCGATACAGTTTTTATCGTAAGTTGAATATTGATCCAGACAGCATTTCGGTTTATCGGCAAGATGGCAGCGTTGAAGTGCCGCAAAGCCCGATTAAACCAAGAAAGGCTTTGATTTTGCTGCTGGGCATTATTGCTGGCGGGATGCTGGGTAGTTTCATTGCGTTAATTCGATTTGCGGTTATTCGGAGTAAGGAACAGCAAGTGCAGGGTTGAGATGGTCAATTTTTCGATCCTAAAGTATTTTCGTAACTCTTTAGAGAGAATTCCGAATGCTTGTTTGAGCCCGTCTTTATGAGGATTATCTTCGTAAGGCGGGTTTTTTATTGGTGTGGCGAATAACTCTAAGTGTTCATGGTTTTAATGTGTGCCGAGGCTCCATCGGTTGTAGTCACGAGGTGCTCCGACGGGGCGGGTCTCAGTGGTTGGATGTCATAATGATGGCAAAAGCGAGCCGTTCAACTGAAGCAAGCCCTGCAAAAACTAGTCAGAACTCAGTAAAGTACAATCCAGGAAAGCCATTTTGCTACATAACAGGCATAATGGCGGTTTGTGAGGGACGGGATGGCCGTCTCGTTCGGAGGTCGGTAGCAACAGGCCTGTGGCGTATCGAAATTTGTGCATGGTGGGGACATCTGGAGAGTCGGCGGTAGGCGCCGGAGATGCTGCTCCATAATGAGTTTTGGCAAGAACTGAAGTGAAAGCGTCCAGCATCCGTTCGGCGGGCTGAGGCGGAGGTTTGCCAGTTGTGCAATGGTAGGGGTCAGGCGGATTCAGGCTTGATTCATAGCTCTGATGAATTAGATGGTTTTGACAAGTTAAATGGAGAGTTGGATGTCGAGCATAAAGCAGGCGAGCGTCGCCAAATTTAAAGCAAAAGAGGCCGTCATCGGTATCGTCGGTCTTGGATACGTCGGCCTGCCTTTGATGCTGCGTTATAATGCGATCGGGTTTAAAGTCATTGGGCTTGATATCGATAGTTCAAAAGTTGAACTTCTGAATTCAGGTAAAAGCTACATCGAGCACATTCCTGGCGAAAAAATCGAAGCCGCTTGCCAAAACGGATTTGAAGCCACTACCGATTTTACTCGTGTGCCTGAATGTGATGCGCTGATTCTCTGCGTACCGACACCATTAAATAAATATCGCGAACCCGATATGAGTTTTGTGATAAATACGACTGATGCGATAAAACCCTATTTAAGGGCGGGCCAAGTCGTTTCTCTTGAAAGTACAACCTATCCGGGCACGACAGAAGAAGAGCTGCTACCACGTGTCCAAGAGAAAGGACTGCGTGTTGGTGAGGATATCTTCCTGGTTTATTCTCCGGAGCGCGAAGATCCGGGCAATCCCAACTTTGAAACCCGTACCATTCCAAAGGTAATCGGTGGTCATACGCCTGAGTGCCTCGAGGTCGGTGTCGCTCTCTATGAGCACGCGATTGACCAGGTTGTGCAGGTCAGCTCTACCAAAGCAGCTGAAATGACCAAGCTACTGGAAAATATCCATCGTGCGGTCAATATCGGTTTGGTGAATGAGATGAAAGTGGTCGCTGACCGCATGGGCATCGATATTTTCGAAGTGGTCGACGCCGCTGCAACCAAGCCCTTCGGTTTTACTGCCTACTACCCTGGCCCTGGTCTCGGTGGTCACTGCATTCCAATTGACCCGTTCTACCTGACTTGGAAAGCCCGTGAGTATGGTTTGCATACACGGTTTATCGAGCTTTCGGGAGAGGTCAACCAGGCCATGCCGGAGTACGTCCTGAGCAAGTTGATGGACGGCTTGAATGAGCGCGGTAAACCTTTGAAAGGCAGCAAGATTCTAGTGCTTGGTATCGCCTACAAGAAGAACGTAGATGATATGCGTGAGTCGCCTTCGGTTGAAATCATGGAACTGATCGAGGCCAAAGGTGGCGTCGTAGGGTACTCCGATCCGCACGTCTTGAAGTTTCCGAAGATGCGCGAGCACCACTTTGACCTTTCCAGTGAGCCTCTGACAGCTGAAGTTCTAAAAGCTTATGATGCTGTCATCCTGGCCACCGACCACGATAAGTTCGACTATGAGCTTATCAGCCAACATGCTCAACTGATCATCGATAGTCGCGGTAAATATCGCGCCCCTCAATCGAACATTATCAAAGCTTGATGACAGGAGAGTTCTGGATGAAACGTTTTGCTCTAATTGGTGCTGCCGGTTATATCGCCCCACGCCATATGCGCGCCATTAAGGATACCGGCAATACATTGGTATCTGCTTATGACATTAATGATTCGGTAGGCATCATCGACAGCATTTCACCGCAAAGCGAATTCTTTACCGAGTTAGAGTTCTTCCTTGATCACGCTCACAGCCTCAAGCGCGATCCAGAGACCGCCTTGGATTATGTGTCGATCTGCTCGCCCAACTACCTGCACCAACCGCACATTGCCGCCGGTCTGCGCTTGGGCTGTGACGTGATCTGCGAAAAACCGCTAGTGCCGACCCCGCAGCAGTTGGACCAGTTGGCCCTGATCGAGCAGGAAACCGGCAAGCGCCTGTTCAACATCCTGCAACTGCGCCATCACCAGGCAATCATTGCCTTGAAGGACAAGGTTGCCCGCGAGAACAACCCGCACAAGTACGAAGTCGACCTGACCTACATTACTTCCCGTGGCAAGTGGTACCTGCAAAGCTGGAAAGGTGACCCACGCAAGTCCTTCGGCGTAGCCACCAACATTGGCGTGCACTTCTACGACATGCTGCACTTCATCTTCGGCAAGTTGCAGCGCAACGTTGTGCACTTCACTTCCGAACACAAGGCGGCCGGTTACCTGGAGTACGAGAAAGCACGTGTACGCTGGTTCCTGTCGGTCGACGCCAACGACCTGCCGGAGTCGGTAAAGGGCAAGAAGCCAACTTACCGTTCGATTACCGTCAACGGTGAGGAAATGGAGTTCTCCGAAGGCTTCACTGACCTGCACACCACCAGCTACGAGGAAATCCTGGCTGGGCGTGGTTATGGCATCGAGGATGCTCGCCACTGCGTGGAGACGGTCAACACCATTCGCAGTGCGGCCATCGTCGTTGCAGCGGACAACGAAGCGCATCCGTTCGTCCAAGCCCTTTCTCGCTGATCGGCGAGACAACACGGGTGGCCTTGCGCCACCCGTTTCAAGTTTCCCAAGCAGGATCGCAAGCCAGCGTGTCGAACGATAATTTCAACAAGCCAAACGAAGCGGGCGAGATGCGCCGCATGCGCAGCATTCGTCTCGATATTCAGGGCTTGCGTGCAATCGCGGTGCTGGCGGTCATGCTTTATCACGCCAATAGTGGCTGGCTGAAAGCCGGCTATGTCGGCGTCGACATCTTTTTTGTCATCTCTGGCTTCATCATAACGGCATTGTTGACCGAGCGAAGCGACAAGGTCGATCTCGTTTCATTCTATGCCAGCCGCATCAAGCGCATTCTGCCGGCGTATTTCGTCATGCTGGTGGTGGTGTCCGCGCTGTCCGCGCTCCTGTTTCTGCCTGATGACTTCGCATTTTTCCTCGACAGCCTGAAGTCCTCGGCGTTGTTTACCAGCAACCAGTACTTCTCTGGCTTCGGCAGTTATTTCGCGCCGCGGGCCGATGAATTGCCGCTTCTGCATACCTGGTCATTGGCCATCGAGATGCAGTTCTATCTGTTCTTCCCGGTGCTGGTCATTTGCTTGCCAAAGCAATGGCGTCTCATAACGTTTGCCTTGCTAGCCGCCAGTCTGTTTGCCTGGAGCGGCTACCGTGGACTGGGCGAATCGCAAGAAGGGATGTACTTTGCCCTGTCGGCACGGATTCCCGAATTCATGGTCGGTGCCATCGTTGCCTTGCTGATGCGCCAGCGCGAGCTGCCCATGTTACTTGCAAGCGTATTCGGTGGGCTGGGCGCAATCCTGCTGGCTTGGGCGGTGCTGGCTATCGATAAGCAACACTTCCCAGGCTTCTGGTCTATCCTGCCTTGTGTCGCGGCAGGGCTGCTCATCGTTGCCCGGCGTGGTCCGGTCAGCGCGTTGCTAGCCACTCGGCCGATGGTCTGGATCGGTGGTATTTCCTATTCGTTGTACCTGTGGCATTGGCCGGTGCTGGCGTTCATTCGCTATTACACGGGGCAGTACGAGCTGACGGCTGCATGGTTGCCGATTTTCGTGGCCAGCTCTGTACTGCTGGCATGGCTTTCCTATCGCTTGGTCGAAACACCCGCCAGAAACGCTTCCGGCATGATGCGCCAGCTACCCAAGTGGGCTGTAACCGGTGCTGTGGTCGCGCTGGTGGCGTGGGGTGGACAACGTGTCAACGCCTCGCTGGTCGCTCCGTTGTCTGTGGAACTCACCCGTTATGCTGCTCCAGAGCTTATCTGCCATGGCACCCAAGTGGGCGCGTGCAAGCGAGGCAAGGCGGATGCCGAAGTGTCCGTTCTGGTAATTGGCGATAGCCATGCTGCCCAATTGAACTACTTCTTCGACCAGGTGGGCGAAGAGCAGGGCGTTGCTTACCGCGTGCTCACTGCCAGCAGTTGCGTGCCTATCCCCGGCTTTGACATTGAACGCCTGCCAGCCTGGGCGCAAAAACCTTGCCGCGCGCAGATCGAGGCCGTGGCTCGTGAGTTGCCGAAGGTGGAGCGGGTGATTGTCGCAGGCATGTGGCAGTACCAGATGCAGAGCCAAGCATTCGCCAAGGCGCTTGCTGAATTTCTCGTCGATACTGCAGGAGCCCATAAACATATCGTGGTGCTTGCTCAGGTACCAATGTTTGAAACAGACGTGCAGCGGGTAAGGCGCTTTACCGAGCTTGGCCTGCCGGCGCCATTGACATTCAATCGTGAGTGGCAGGTTGCCAACCAGCAAGTGCAGGCCATTGTCGACCGCACGCCGGGCGTGCGTTTCCTGGACCTTTCCAATAGCAGCTTCTTTGCCGCTGCGCCTTACCAGCAAGGTTTGCTCATCTACCGTGACAGCCACCACCTCAACGAGGTAGGTGCACGTCGTTATGGGCACTATGCTGCCGAGCCACTGCAGCGTGCTTTCGATCAACCTCAGTCTAATGTGAGTCTGAAGCCATGAGTTACTATCAGCACCCCAGCGCGATCGTCGATGAGGGCGCGCAGATCGGTGAAAACTCCCGTGTCTGGCACTTTGTCCATGTTTGCGCGGGCGCCCGCATCGGTGTCGGCGTTTCGCTCGGTCAGAATGTGTTCGTGGGCAACAAAGTCGTGATCGGCGACCGCTGTAAGATCCAGAACAATGTTTCGGTCTACGACAATGTCACGCTGGAAGAGGGCGTATTCTGTGGCCCCAGCATGGTCTTCACCAATGTCTATAATCCGCGTTCGCTGATCGAGCGCAAGGACCAGTACCTCGATACGCTGGTAAAAAAGGGCGCGACGCTTGGCGCCAATTGCACCATCGTCTGCGGCGTTACCATTGGTGAATATGCCTTCGTCGGTGCCGGCGCGGTCATCAACAAGGATGTACCGGCCTATGCATTGATGGTGGGTGTGCCCGCACGGCAGATTGGCTGGATGAGCGAATTTGGCGAGCAATTGCAGTTGAACGAGCAGGGTGAGGCCTTCTGCTCGCATACGGGAGCGCGCTACGTGCTGAACGGAAAACTTTTGAACAAGACGGATGCCTGAGCATGATTGAATTCATTGACCTGAAAAGCCAGCAAGCACGTATCAAGGACAAGATCGATGCCGGCATCCAGCGCGTCTTGAGCCACGGCCAGTACATTCTCGGCCCAGAGGTAGCGGAGCTCGAGGAAAAACTCGCTCAGTTTGTTGGCGCTAAACACTGCATAACTTGCGCCAATGGCACAGACGCCTTGCAAATCGCTCAAATGGCGCTGGGAATTGGCCCGGGTGACGAAGTTATAACACCTGGTTTCACCTATATTGCGACCGCCGAGACAGTTGCCTTGCTCGGCGCAAAACCGGTGTATGTGGATATTGATCCACGCACATATAATCTTGACCCGCAAAAGCTGGAAGCAGCAATTACCCCGCGTACGAAAGCTATCATTCCGGTTTCTCTATACGGGCAATGTGCAGACTACGATGCGATTAATGCGATTGCCGTTAAATACTCAATCCCAGTAATCGAAGACGCAGCACAAAGCTTTGGCGCTACCTACAAAGGGAAACGCTCCTGCAACCTCACCACAATAGCGTGTACTAGCTTCTTTCCAAGCAAACCGCTGGGATGCTATGGGGATGGTGGCGCGATTTTTACCAATGATGACGAATTGGCCAAAGTACTGCGTCAAATCGCCAGGCACGGACAGGACCGTCGCTATCACCATGTACGCGTGGGAGTTAATAGTCGCCTGGATACGCTTCAAGCGGCAATTCTCTTGCCAAAACTTGAAATTTTTGAAAAGGAGCTTGAGCAACGTCAGCGTGTTGCAAGGTTGTACGGTGAGTCACTCGAGGCCTTGGGGGTAAAGACAATCCCTTATGTGGAAGAATGGAACACCAGTGCCTATGCTCAATATACAATTCTTGTTGACGAGCGTGACCAGTTACAAGATAAGTTAAAGAAGCAGGGCATTCCGACGGCAGTTCATTATCCCATCCCGTTGAACAAGCAGCCCGCTGTAGCCGATGCAAACGCCCATTTACCTACGGGAGACCGCGTCGCAGAACAGGTCATGAGTTTGCCAATGCATCCGTATCTGGATGACGAGGCTGTCGCAATTATTTGTGCTGCGGTGGCTGGTTAAGCTATGTACATTTCTTTAAAAGTTGATAAAGCAACTTTTTTGAATGCCTTGTACTTTTTTGTCTATTTTGTCCTGTTGTTGTGGATGAATAATAATTATCTGTACTTGCTGTATGACTATATGGGGGCCTCCCAGAAAAGCTTGGATGGCCTCCAGATCGTTTACTTGTTGCTTTTAGCTGTGGGCAGTTCTCTTTTATGCGGTTCAAGTATAAGTAAGCCTGGGGATATCGTCGTAGCCTTGCTGTTTTTGGTTATCGTGCCTCATGCGCTTGTTTTGAACGGGGCGAACGCATTTTACCCAGAGGCCAGCCCATTTTCTGGGCTGTGTTTGTCAGTGCTGATGGGTGTTGTTCTTGTCTCACTTATTAATAAGATTAAATTTCGTCGTGACAGCGGTCAATCCAGTAGTGGTGAAAGATATCTGTTTATTGTTTCAGTAGTTAATATATTGGTTTTGGTGTTTATTCTGCTCAAAAGTATGTCGTTTTTTTCTCTCGACTTTTCTGGTCAATACCTTCGACGTGCTATCGCACGCGACGTTTTTTCAGCAGGATCTATAGATGGATATATTGCGTCGATAGGGACGCAGGCATTTTTTCCTGTTTTATTTGCTTGGGGAGTCTATAAAAAATCCAATTTCTTCTTTTGGCTTGGGGTTGTTAACGTTTTGATCCTGTGGGGAGCCTTTGGGCAGAAATATCCCTTTGTTGTTTTATTTTTGGTTTATGTTCTGATGACCTATTTTAGATATTATGGAAAGGTCAATGTCTCTTGGTTGCTGTTTGGTGCAATAGGCTTGTTGCTTGCAGGTTTTCTTGAGTTCGAGCTTATGGGGTATTCTTACCTGAATGACTATCTGATTAGGCGAGCCTATACCGTACCCGCCACAATGTTGGGGGCTGCGGAGCTGTTTTACGACTCGTACGGGATTAATAATTATAGCGATACAGCAATAGGTCTTTTGTCCGGTTTTAGCAAAAGTGAATCGATCACGTTTCGAATTGGTGAGTATATTTATAATAATTCGGAAACTAATGCCAACGTGAATTTTTTTGCGGTGGCCTATCTGAGGCTTGGGTACACGGCAGTAATAATCGAGGCTTTTATTGTTGCTGTGATTGTTATGTTGTTGAATCTTCTTTACATGAAGCGCTCCATGTTCATTGCGATGCCCGTTGCATTGCTCTTCGTAACTAAAATTGTTGAGCAATCGTTGCCAACGGTTTTGTTAGGTTCTGGTATTTTCTTCATGCTGTTGCTTCTAATGTTGATGGCTTTCTCTAGGGAGTCCAAGAGCAGGACTAGGAGTATAGCTTGAAGAGTCAATTCTTTTCTCGAGTAAGAAGTGTGCTCGTCGGGACTCTAGGGGCCCAGTTGATATCGTTGGGTGTGATGCTGCTTCTGGTAAGGCTGTACTCTCCAGAAGAATTGGGATCATTTAACGTTTGGCTTTCATTCGCTACGATAATGGCTGTTTTGGTCACGGGGCGTTATGAGTTGGCGTTGTTCAGCGGTGATACGAAGGATGACTCAAAATCGATCATTAAACTGGTCTTGCTGATAACCGTTGCACTGTCGATTTTAGCTACGTTTTTAATCGCAGTTGTGAGTTCGTTTGTTGAGGAAATTCCGCCGATAGTCAAAAGTTACTCCCTTGTCCTGGCTTTTGTTGTCTTTGGGATGGGGGCTAATAAAGCACTCCTTTCGTTATTGGCTTTTCAACAAGCCTTTAACAAACTTGGCGTTGCCAGAATTGCTCTGGCGGGCGCTGTCGCGGTGGCTCAGGTGGTGGCTGGTTATTTCGCGTTGGGAGTCAGCG
This sequence comes from Pseudomonas sp. Van50, assembly GCF_055390755.1. NCBI lineage: Bacteria > Pseudomonadati > Pseudomonadota > Gammaproteobacteria > Pseudomonadales > Pseudomonadaceae > Pseudomonas > Pseudomonas sp. Van50. The sequence continues at coordinate 1,980,662 of NZ_AP024343.1, forward strand.
GCCTGATCTACGGCCAAGCGGTTGGTGTGCTATTGGCTACGCTGTTGGTATTTTTTTGGTTTGATCGCTCTTGGCTAAAAGCATGCTGGAGTGAAAGTATTGGTTCAGTTAAAAGCGTCGCGTACAGATACAGGGACTTTCCAAAGTTCTCGCTGCCCGCTGATCTGATCAACACCATCGCCAGCCAATTACCTGTCATTTTGATAGCCTCCCGATTTGGCGCGGAGGCTGCAGGCTGGTTCGCACTAACAATAAAAATGATGGGGGCACCCATTACCCTGCTTGCTACTTCAGTCCTGGATGTGTTCAAAGAGCAAGCCGCTCGGGATTACAGGGTGACGGGCTCTTGCCGTTCCGTTTTCTTGCGTACTTTCATTGTCCTCTCCCTATTAGCCTTTCCGCCATTTCTTTTATTTTGGTGGTTGGGTGAGTGGGCGTTCATGTTTGTATTTGGTACAGAATGGATTGAGTCAGGGAAGTATGCAATTTTACTTATCCCCATGTTTTATATGCGTTTTGTCGTGAGCCCTCTTAGTTACACTATCTATATTGCCCAACGACAAGGATTGGACCTGATTTGGCAACTGGGGTTACTGGTCATCACGGCGGCATGCTTTCTGCTCGCGGGGGAGGTGACGGAGGCCCTGTGGTGGTACTCGGCAAGCTATGCCATAATGTATGTTATTTATTTTGCGATGTCATATCGTTGTGCTAAGGGAGTTTCCTCATGATTGTAGTGGTCGATTATGGCGTGGGGAATATAGCCTCGGTGCTGAATATGTTGAAGCGAGTTGGGGCGAAGGCCAAGTCCTCCAACCTAGTCGACGATATTGTAAACGCAGAAAAGCTGATTTTGCCCGGTGTTGGTGCGTTTGATGCCGGAATGAAAACCCTGCGTGAGAGCGGTCTCATAGATGTACTTAATCAACAGGTGCTTGTCGCTCGTAAACCTGTGATGGGAGTATGCTTGGGGTCGCAGATGCTGGGGCGTCGTTCTGAGGAGGGTGTCGAACCAGGGTTAGGCTGGATTGATATGGATATCAAGCGTTTTGAGAAGCGCCCAGAACGAAAAGTGCCTCACATGGGGTGGAGCCATGTTTCCTGTAATTATGAGCATCCATTGGTTCGAGGTCTGACAGAGGAAAGTCGCTATTATTTTGTGCATGGCTATTACATGTGCCCTGACAATGAGCGCGACACGCTTCTGACGGCTGATTATGGGCAGAAATTTACGGCTGCGGTCGCCAAAGATAATATTTTCGGTTTTCAGTTCCATCCTGAAAAGAGTCATCGCTTCGGCATGCAGCTTTTCAAGAATTTCGTCGAGTTAATCTGATGCAGAGAAAACGCGTAATTCCATGTTTGCTGTTAAAGGACAGGGGACTGGTTAAAACGGTGAAGTTTAAGTCTCCGAAATATGTGGGCGACCCTGTTAATGCCATTCGTATTTTCAATGAAAAAGAAGTTGATGAGCTGGTTCTACTGGATATAGAAGCGTCTATATTAGGTCGTGAACCTGACTATGAGCTGTTAGCGGAAGTGGCCGGCGAATGTTTCATGCCTATTTGTTATGGTGGTGGTATTCGTACGCTGGAACACGCACAACGTGTTTTTGCTTTGGGCGTTGAAAAAATAGCCCTGAATACCGCAGCTTTGGCAGATGTCGAGCTTCTTCGAAAAATAGCTGATCAATTCGGTTCTCAAAGCGTCGTCTGTTCTATCGATTGTAAGAAAAGTTTACTAGGCCGCTATTCGGTCTATTCTCAATCAGGTACGAAAGATACAAAAGTTTCACCAGTCGAGTGGGCAAAGAGAGTCGAGGATGCCGGAGCCGGAGAAATATTCCTGAACTCCATAGATCGCGATGGAACGATGCAAGGGTTTGACATACCGCTCATCAAGTCGGTTGTTGCTGGGGTTCATATACCTGTCGTCGCATGTGGTGGGGCGGGTTCAATAGCTGATCTTAACGAACCCTTTGAAAAGGCGGGCGTGTCGGCGGTCGCAGCGGGAAGTTTTTTTGTTTTTCACGGAAAGCATAAAGCGGTTTTGATAAGTTATCCGGACCTTAATCAGTCCATGTCCGGAAGTAAATAAATTGCTTTTCTTGAATATTGATGAGTACCTAGAGCCTGCTCGTACCGTCATTATTGATTTGAAAGCGAAAAGTAGTTGTAATGAATTCGAGAGGGAAGACTGTGTATAAAGTATGTTCACGCTGTGTGATGGATGAGACTGACGCGAATATCAAGTTTGACGAGCATGGCGTTTGCAATCATTGTCATAGATTTGATGAGGTACAGTCTCTTCAATTGTTTAGCGGGGTTGACGGAAAGACCCGGCTGCAAAACATTGTGGACAAGATAAAGAAGGAAGGGGCTGGTAAAGAATACGATTGCATTATCGGTTTGAGTGGTGGGGTTGACAGCTCTTATTTGGCTGTAAAGATCAAGGATTTCGGACTGCGTCCATTAGTCGTGCACGTCGATGCAGGTTGGAACAGCGAGCTTGCGGTTAGTAACATTGAGAAAATTATCAAACATTGCGGATACGATCTTCATACCCACGTCATGAACTGGGAGGAGATGCGTGACTTGCAGCTTTCTTATATGAAGGCTGCAGTAGCCAATCAAGATGTTCCTCAAGATCATGCGTTTTTTTCGAGCATGTATCACTTTGCGGTGAAGAATGATATTAAATACATTCTGAGCGGTGGGAATCTTGCAACCGAGGCAGTATTTCCAGATTCTTGGCACGGAAGTGCGATGGATGCTATTAACCTAAAAGACATTCATAGAACGTACGGTTCCAAACCCTTGCGTGATTATAAGACTATTAGCTTTTTTGAGTATTATTTTTGGTATCCTTTTGCTAAAGGAATGCGAACTGTAAGGCCGCTGAACTTTATGGAATATGATAAGCGCGAAGCGGAAAAGTACCTTCAGGAAACAGTGGGATATAGGTCATATGCTCGCAAGCATGGTGAGTCCATCTTCACCAAGCTGTTTCAGAATTACTATCTCCCTACCAAGTTTGGCTATGACAAGCGTAAGCTGCACTATTCCAGCATGATTCTTTCTGGGCAGATGTCGCGTGAGGAGGCGATTGTTAAGCTTGCGGAGCCTTTATATGCCGCAGATGAACTAGAGAATGATATTGATTATTTCTGTAAAAAAATGCGAGTCAACCGGCAACAGTTCGATGAGTTAATGCAAGCCCCAATCCATGATTACTCTGATTTTAAGAGTTGGGATAAGTTGCAGGCGTTTGCCAAAAAGTCTCAAGTCTTCCTGCAGAAGCTTCTGGGGCGGCGTCTCAGTGTTTATTCTTAAAGATATAATAATGGAGACGCCTTTTTGAAAGTGGCACATGTAACTTCAGCTCATACTCGTTTCGATATTCGCATTTTTCAGAAAGAATGCAAGACATTGGCTGCGCATGGTTATGACGTTTCGTTAGTAGTCGCTGATGGTAAGGGCGACGAAAAGGCTGATGGAGTCAATATTGTGGATGTGGGATTCTTGCGTGGACGCTTGAATCGAATGTTCAAAACTACCAAGATGGTTTACAAAAAAGCGGCCTCTCTTCAGGCTGATATTTATCATTTGCACGATCCTGAATTGATTCCAGTCGGGCTTAAATTAAAGAAGCTTGGAAAAATTGTAATTTTTGACTCCCATGAGGATGTTCCTAAGCAAATATTGAGTAAGCCCTATTTGCGCCCGGCTTCGCGCAGAGTTATTTCTTTCCTGTTTTCCGTTTATGAACGTTTCGCCTGTCGTAAGATGGATGGCATTTTGACCGCGACGCCATATATACGAGATAAGTTTTTGTCTATCAATGCGAATGTTGTAGATATTAATAACTTTCCCTTGGTGGGTGAACTTGCTGCTGATGTCGCATGGGGCGAAAAAAAACAGGAAGTTTGCTATGTGGGCGGGATCACCTCAATCCGAGGTATTCGCGAAGTTGTTGAGGCGATGGGGCTTGTTCATACGGGTTCGCGGCTGAATCTGGTGGGTAATTTTTCTGAGCCCGGTGTTGAGGTTGATGTTAAGAAAAAGAATGGATGGTCTTCCGTTAATCAATGTGGCCAGTTGGGTCGTTCCGAGGTGCGTGATATTTTGGGACGGTCGGCTGCAGGTTTGGTAACTTTTTATCCGCTGCCCAATCATGTCGATGCCCAGCCCAACAAGATGTTCGAGTATATGTCTTCGGGAATCCCAGTTATTGCTTCTAATTTTCCCCTGTGGCGTGAAATTATTGAAGGCAATGACTGTGGGGTTTGTGTAGACCCGCTGAGTCCACAGTCTATTGCCGACGCGATCGATTTTATAATAGAGAACCCCGAACGTGCCGAGCAGATGGGGCGTAACGGTCAGAAGGCCGTCACTGAGCGCTATAACTGGGACGTTGAAGGGCGTCGATTACTGAAATTCTACGCCGGCTTGGCCAAGGGATAATAATATTATGAAATTACTCACGATTATTGGTGCTCGACCTCAGTTTATCAAGGCCAGCGTTGTATCCAAGGCGATTATTGAGCAGGCCGGATTATCCGAAAAAATCATCCATACCGGGCAGCATTTTGATGCCAATATGTCGGAGATTTTTTTTGACCAGCTGGGTATTCCTAGGCCGGATTTTCAATTAGATATCCATGGCGGTTCGCATGGTGAAATGACTGGCCGAATGCTGATGGAAATTGAGCGGGTCATGATTCAGGAGAAGCCGGACCGGGTACTGGTTTACGGTGATACGAACTCAACCCTGGCGGGTGCTTTGGCAGCGGCCAAGCTTCATATTCCGGTGGCCCATATTGAAGCCGGCCTGCGGAGCTTTAATATGCGCATGCCCGAGGAGATCAATCGTATTTTGACTGATCAGATGAGTGATCTTCTCTTTTGCCCTACGCAAACCGCGATTAATAATCTGGCTAAGGAAGGTTTTTCGGACAAGCCTGTAAAAATATGGAATTCGGGCGATGTCATGCAGGACAGCGCCATGTTCTTTGCTCGTCGTGCATCTAAGCCGGAGGGTTTCAATCTTTCCGACGGTTTTGTCCTGGCAACACTGCATAGAGCGGAAAACACCGATGACCCTGTTAGGTTGAAGTCTATCGTTGATGCGCTGAACACTATTCATAATACAGTGGCGCCGGTTGTATTACCTTTGCATCCTCGTACCCGGAACATGATCGAAAAAACAGGCCTCGCATTGGAAGTCAATCTGATTGACCCAGTCGGGTACCTGGAAATGATCTGGCTCCTTCAACGCTGTGGTTTGGTATTAACTGATAGCGGTGGTGTCCAGAAGGAGGCTTTTTTCTTTTCAAAACCTTGCGTAACCATGCGCGACCAAACCGAATGGGTAGAGCTCGTTGAGTCTGGGGCGAATGTGTTATGCGGGGCGGACTCTGGTTTAATTACTACTGCAGTACGTGATGGTATCAATCGCACCGTGCATGACAACGAGAACTTATACGGTGGTGGGCAGGCGGCGTCATTCATAGCTGATTGTCTTTCTCGCTCATGAGCTGTCATGAGTTAGATAAGCGCTTATGGTCGTGTTGGGAAGCACAATGAATATTTGGTATATCAACCCTTATGCCGGCGGCCCTGGAGTCGGGCGCTATTGGCGCTCCTTTTATCTGGCGAACGCATGGCAGGCTCAGGGACATGATGTGGAGATAATCACGCCTGGTTATCACCATTTGATGGACGACGACTCAGGGAAAGCCGGGGGACAGGTCCTGGAAGGCGTTTCATATAATTTTGTTCCAGCTCCTAAATATAAAGGGAATGGCCTGGGGCGATTTTTGTCCATGTTGTGTTTCGGCTTTTTTCTCTTCTTTTTTCTTCTGCGCTTGGGGTTGAAGAAAAGGCCGGATCTGGTTTTGTATTCTTCTGCCCATCCCTTTGGGTACCCTGCTGCCTATCTATGTGCAAAATTATTCAGATCGAAGATTCTATTTGAGGTTAGGGATATCTGGCCTTTGAGTTTGGTGGAAATTGCTGGATTCAATAAATTCCATCCCGTCGTTTTGGTTTTGTCGCTTATTGAGAGGTTCGCATATTATTCAGCGGATGCTGTGATTTCCCTTTTGCCGGGTGCCAAACAGCACATGGTGTCACGGGGAATGAAACCGGGGAAATTCAGATACGTTCCTAATGGTTTTTCGCTTAATGATATAAATGCAAGCGTTGAGTCTCAGGGGGCTAGTTTATTGGATGACCTGATGGGATTTAAATCGCAAGGCGATTTTTTGTTTTTTTACGCCGGCGCCTTGGGGGAACCCAATGCGATGCACCTGTTTTTGGATGCGTTGCATTTTTTTGAGATTCCAGAGGGCGTGTCAGTAAAATTTATCATCGTTGGCAAGGGGGAACAAAGTGCTGAGCTTAATGCTCGCTGTCGTAAACTCGGTTACGACTTTGTTCTTTTTTACCCGCAGGTTGATAAAGCAGAGATCCAGCAAGCTCTTCGTGTTGTCGATGTCGGGTTTTTTGTTATGCATGACCTGCCTATTTACAGATTCGGTGTGAGTTTAAACAAGTTATATGATTACATGGCTGCCGGGATCCCTGTCATTGCTTCTTATAATGCCTTTAATGATCCAATAAAAGAGGCTGGTTGCGGCATGTCCGTGGTTCCGGGTCAACCTGAGCAGCTTGCACATACGTTCCAGGAAATGTTGTTACTTGATGGGACTGTTTTGCGTGAGATGGGCGCGAAAGGTCGCCTTTTCCTTGAGGCTAATTTTGAGTATACGTCTCTGGCTCGGCGGATTCTGGAAAATTGATTAAGGTGCATCGCATGCAGTTGGTTACCGGGGCGTCAGGTTATATAGGTAGTTTGCTTTGTAAGGTTCTGAAGGCGCGAGGCTACGCCGTAAAGGGCATAGGTCGTAGCTCCATGACTCCGTCACAAGATTTTGACTATGTTTGCCTGGATCTTGAAAACGACCCTTTGGACGGGGTATGTCTTGGTGTCGAGACAATCGTACATCTTGCGGGAAGGGCACATATTCTGAATGACAAGGAAGAGGATCCTCTTTCGGCGTTCAGGCGTGCGAATGTAAACGCGACTCTTCGCTTAGCCAAAGAGGCAATGCGTGGGGGGGTCAAGAGGTTTGTTTTTATCAGTTCAATTGGTGTCAGCGCCACTGAGACAAAGAATTCAAAGGTTTCAGAGTTGAGTGGCAATAACCCAAGTACGCCGTATGCGCTTTCAAAATTTGAAGCTGAAGAGGCGTTAAAAGCGCTGGTCAAAGATTCCTCCATGGAGCTGGTTATTATCCGCCCACCCTTGGTCTATGGCGGGAGTGCTCCTGGGAACTTTCACCGCTTGCTAAAGATTGTTCGACTCGGTATGCCACTTCCCTTCTTGGCAGCCAATAATCAACGTAGCATGATAGCGCTGGATAATCTTATTGACTTTATCGTGCATTGTATTAAGCATCCTGCTGCGGCTGGGGAGCTATTTTTGATTTCCGATGGAACGGATGTCTCTACTGTAGATATTGTGCGTACCATTGCCAATGGTATGGGGCGTAAACCTCGCTTGATTTATGTACCCGTTGGAGTCATCCGTGTGGCGGCGAAGCTATTAGGGCGAGAGAATATGTTTTCCCAATTGTTTGGTTCTTTGGTTATCGATTCCGGCAAGGCGCATCAGCTGCTTGGCTGGACCCCGCCGCTTGGAACAACTGAAGCGTTATCCAAGGCCGGCGCGGATTATATGACCCTTTCATCAAAAAAAGGTCGAGTTTGAATTCATGGCAATTTTTTTTGTAGTGTTTGTAGTGTTTTTTGTTTCGTTGGTCTTAACCGGTGGCTTGCGACGTTACGCTTTGGCGCGAAGCCTGATGGATGTTCCGAACGCACGAAGTTCTCATTCGGTTCCAACCCCTCGCGGTGGTGGGGTGGCGATCGTATTAGGATTTCTATCGGTGTTGCCGATCCTGGCTTTTCTTGGGGGCTTAGTTGGACATTCACCTGGGCCTTGTTGGGGGCGGGATCAGGTATAGCGCTTTTGGGCTTTCTCGACGACCATGGTCACATCGCGGCACGCTGGAGATTGCTGGGACATTTCCTCGGTGCAATCTGGGCGCTTTTTTGGCTGGGTGGCTTGCCTGCATTGGAGCTGTTTGGTTTCGTATTGGATTTGGGCTGGCTAGGGCATGTGCTCGCGGCGATTTATCTGGTTTGGATGCTTAATCTTTATAACTTCATGGACGGGATCGACGGAATCGCCAGCGTCGAGGCTATTTGTGCTTGTCTTGGAGCCTGCCTGCTCTATTGGTTGGGAGGTTTTGAAAACCTGATCTTGGCTCCGCTGGTACTAGCGATGGCTGTAGCGGGGTTCTTGTATTGGAATTTTCCTCCCGCCCGTATCTTCATGGGCGATGCGGGTAGTGGATTTCTTGGCATTATCCTGGGGGTGCTGTCGCTGCAGGCGGCTTGGAGTTCACCTAAGCTGCTGTGGGTCTGGCTGATTTTGCTGGGGGTCTTTATTGTCGATGCAACCCTTACATTGTTACGGCGCCTGCTACGTGGAGATAAGGTCTACGAGGCTCATCGCAGTCATGCCTATCAATTCGCTTCCCGTCATTATGGCCGTCACCTGCCGGTTACGTTGGTGGTGACAGCAATCAATCTGTTCTGGCTGCTGCCTTTGGCAGCTTGTGTCGTGTTGTGGAACATGGATGGAGCATTGGCTTTAATATTGGCTTACGTGCCACTGCTCGTGCTGGCGGTCAGGTTTCACGCCGGTGAGCTTGAGAAAGCCTGATTTCGCTGTAGGGTTCGCGTTTTTCGTTTATCGATTGTCCAACGGACGAAGATGTAACTGCGTGTATCGAAAATGGATTGGATTTAGGAGCTGGCCGAGGTGCGTGAAGGGTTTATGGACAAATTGAGAACCGTCCTGCTGGGGCTGCCGAGACGCCACAAGCGAGCTATCCAGGTGGCCACTGATGTCGTTCTGGTCTGGGTCGCCTTATGGCTGGCGTTCGTCGTGCGGCTGGGAGTCGAGGCTTTGGCCAGTCCGATCGAAACGCATCTTTGGCTTTTTGCCTCCGCGCCACTGATTGCCATCCCGATTTTCATCCGTTTTGGCATGTATCGCGCCGTCATGCGTTATTTCGGCAACGATGCGCTGATTACCATTTGCAAGGCTGTCAGCCTTTCGGCCTTGCTGCTGGCTCTTGTGGTGTATTGGTACAGCAATCATAAGACCGTAGTGCCACGCTCTATCATTTTTAACTACTGGTGGTTGAGCCTGATCATGATTGGCGGGCTGCGTCTGGTGATGCGGCAGTATTTTCTCGGGGATTGGTTTACCGCAGCCCAGCATGTGCCGTTTACCAGTCGTGACGATGGCCTGCCCAAGGTCGCTATTTATGGTGCTGGGGCCGCCGGTAACCAACTCGTTGCTGCATTGCGCATGGGGCGAGTGATGCGGCCGGTCGCGTTCATCGACGATGACAGTAGCATCGCCGATAGAGTTATTGCAGGGTTGCAGGTCTATCAACCTAAACACATTCAAAAAATGATTGATGCCACCGGCGCGCAGGAGATTTTGCTTGCTGTTCCGTCCTCCTCGCGAGGTCGCCGGCGAGAGATATTGACGCTGCTTGAAGGTTTTCCGCTGCATGTGCGTAGCGTCCCCGGCTTCATGGACCTGGCCAGCGGCCGGGTCAAAGTCGACGACATCCAGGAAGTCGATATCGCGGATCTCCTTGGGCGTGATCCGGTACCCGCACAGGCTGATTTGCTTGAGCATTGCGTCGCGGGACAGTCGGTTTTAGTGACAGGGGCGGGTGGTTCGATCGGCTCCGAACTTTGTCGGCAAATCCTTGCTCTCAAGCCAACCACGCTGCTGTTATTCGAACATAGCGAATTCAATCTCTATAGCATTTTGTCCGAACTGGAGCCTCGAATTGCTCGTGAGTCACTGTCGGTTCGATTATTACCTATCCTCGGATCGGTGCGGGATCAGGACAAGTTGCTGGACGTGATGAAAACATGGAATGTCGATACGGTCTATCACGCAGCCGCTTATAAACATGTGCCGATGGTGGAGCATAATATTGCCGAAGGCGTTTTGAACAATGTGATCGGCACGCTGAATACTGCGCAAGCCGCACTTCAGGCAGGTGTATCGAATTTTGTATTGATTTCGACGGATAAGGCCGTACGTCCAACGAATGTGATGGGCAGTACCAAGCGCCTTGCCGAACTGACCTTGCAAGCCCTTAGCCGTGAATTGGCGCCCGTGCTGTTTGGCGACAACGCCAACGTATCACGCGTCAACAAAACCCGTTTTACGATGGTCCGTTTCGGTAATGTACTGGGGTCATCCGGTTCGGTTATTCCACTGTTTCATAAACAGATCAAATCAGGTGGACCATTAACCGTTACCCATCCGAAGATCACACGTTATTTCATGACGATCCCCGAGGCCGCTCAACTGGTCATTCAAGCGGGCTCTATGGGGCTGGGTGGGGATGTGTTTGTGCTGGATATGGGCGAGCCGGTGAAGATTGTCGAGCTGGCGGAAAAAATGATTCACTTATCCGGCTTGAGTGTGCGTTCGGAGAAAAACCCTCAAGGCGATATTTCAATCGAGTTCACAGGGTTGCGTCCTGGCGAGAAGCTCTACGAGGAGTTGCTGATCGGCGACAACGTTGTCGCAACCTCCCATCCGATGATCATGAGCGCCAACGAAGATCATCTGCCATGGGATGTGCTTAAGGCGAGGTTGGCTGAGTTGCTGGCCGCCATCGAGCATGATGACTACTCGAGAGTCCGTCAGTTGCTGCGGGACACGGTCAGTGGATACGCCCCTGACGGGGAGATTGTCGACTGGATCTATCAACAACGTCGTCTTGAGCCTTGACGAAGTGCGTATGCCTAGGGCCTGAGATCAGGCCCTAGGCATCTTAAGCTAATTGTTAATCCAGATTTCTCGCGACAGTTAATTTCTCCGGACTGAAAGCTTCATCGTCCTTTGACTTTTTCTCTTGCCAGGAATATTTTTTCTTTAGCTTCAATAGCGGTTTTTCAAAGAATATGTAGCTTAATGGGGCGACTACAAAAGTTAGCCATAAGCCGATGTCCACGCTGGGCGGAAAAACATGTTCTGTTCGATAAGGGCCGTTACCTGTAAAAATGCCTTGCCATACATACAGACCGTAGCTGATGACTCCAACGGCTGCTAAAGGTTTGAGCTCAAGTAACTTGACCAGCAGAGAGTCCTGATTGTGATAGATATATAAAACTAAGGCGCCTACCGAGACAAGCCAGGCAGCTTCCGTTTTTATGAAGGCCGGTGCAGTGAGTCCAGCCAAAATCGAGATGAGTAATATTCCCGATGTGGCCGTATTTGTGAAGATGCTCTTGACCTTTTCAATGTTGCAAACAAAGGCAACCAGGCAGCCGACTAAAATCGGCAACATTGCCGGAAAAGTCCACCGGCTCAAATAATAGAGCGTTGTAGGTTCATAAAGACTGGTTCCGAAATAAAGGCAGCCGAGGACCAGCAGCGAAATCGTCGTGATCGCGGTTCGTTTGCCAAAAGCAAAAACTATTGGCCAGAACAAATAAAAATGTTCTTCAACGGACAGAGACCAGAAGTGTGACATTGCAGAAAACGCGCACGCCTTGGGGGCGAAGTTTATGGTGTATGTCAATGCATAGGGATAAATGCAATTGGTTATTCCGGCTTTTCCCGTTACATCCATGATTATCAGGAAGAAAATAGCCAGATAATAGAGTGGGAATATACGTAGGGCACGTCGTTTTATAAAGGAAAAGATGTCGACTCTTCCAGTAGTCTCTTTCTCTTTAATGAGCAAAAAGGTTATCAGGAAGCCAGATAGAACAAAGAAGGTGCTGACACCTACATGAGGACTCAAAACTGACAGGAAGGCAGGGTTCGTGACCCCTATGACAGGCTAGATGACCGCGTGGGACATAATAACAAGTAGCACCGAAATGCCCCGCAGACCGTCAAGTCCCTTTATCTTTAAACTCATCACTTTCCCCAAAATTAAAAGCGCGGCAAGTTTGCCGTATGGTCACGGTGCGTGCAACCGCCAAGGCCGCTTCCCTGGGGCTTCCAGTTTTTAGCCCGATATTCAGGGTCATAAGGATGCCGCCGACCACGACTTCACCTCGATGGATTCGCGCTCTTTCTTACGCTTTCTGTAACATTCTGATTTTTGACAAGCTATCTTCATGGCCTAAGTTTGAGAGGCAGCTTCGGAAAAGCTGCTTCTCTCTTAACGATGTCATGGAGCGTCATTTATGCGTACAGGCTATTTCTACTCTTTGATTTTTGCCCTTCTGACCAGCGCCTCTATAGCCACCATCGCTGCGCCGGCGGTCAAGCCACAGACCACGGCTGCGTCGCCTGCGACGGAAATGACGGCGAAGCCGCAAAGCGCCAAGGTGGATCTCAATGGGGCGGATGCCGCTACGTTGCAACGCGAATTATTGGGAATAGGCGAGGCCAAGGCCAAGGCAATTGTTGCATATCGTGAGGGTAATGGAGCCTTCTCGTCGGTAGAGGAGTTGTTGGAAGTCAAGGGGATTGGCAAGGCGATCCTGGACAAGAATCGCGACAAGCTGGAAGTGAACTGAGGCATGACAAGAGGCCAGTCGAATGACTGGTCTCTTTTTGTTCTGAAGGATGAAAGCCTATTCTTGAGTGATTTCCGGAGCCCAAATCGAAATTACCGCGCAAGATCACTTGGCACAGAACGTGATTACTTACAGCCAGTAGATTGTTGAACAATCATGAGGCCTGAGCGTGACCAACGGACTTTCCTTAGCCGACCAAATCACCCTGGAACTGCGCGCCGACATCATCAGCGGCCGCTTGTTGCCAGGTATGGCCCTGATAGAGAACAACCTGGTTTCAGCCTACAACGCCTCGCGCAACACCATCCGCGAAGCGTTACACCGCCTGGGTCAGGATGGGTTGACCCGTTACGTACGCAACAAAGGGGTGATGGTTCGCAGGTTAGGTGTCGATGATGTGCGAGATCTGTTCAGGGTCCGTCGCACCTTGGAGCTCCAAGCCATCTTGGGCAGCCAACCATTGCGTGAGTATCAATCCGACCGGATGCTTGAAGCCCTTGAGGCGGCGGACTTGGCTCGGGAGCGTGAGGACTGGCGTTCGGTCGGCACCCATGGCCTGGCCTTTCATCAGCACATCGTCGGCTTGATGCGCAGTCCGTTGCTCGATGAGTTTTTCACTAATGTGGTTGCACAACTGCGCCTGGTGTTCAGCTCCGCGCCCGATGAGGCGTGTTTCCAGGCTCCGTGGTTGGCTCGTGACCGGTACATCCATGATTCGCTGGCCGAAGGCGACAAGCTTGCGGCTCACGAAGCCATGGGTCTTTACCTCGACGATTCCGAGCAACTGCTTTTGCAGTTGCTGGCTCCCACCCATCACCAATGATCAAGGACCTGCGCCATGTACAAAGACTACCCAGCCGCCTACCAGGTCAGCAAAGGTTCTGCCCTGCAGGTGGATAAACCTTTCTACGAACGAATTCGCGCGCAGCAGGACAAGCGGACCCTGATCGAACAGTTCGAGGTGCCGATCCGTACCGGTCGCGCCTGGCACGTACCGGCCGGGCATGTGTTCCGCATCACGACGCCAGTAGGGCCCCAGGTGGGGGACTTCAACGTCTGGAACGCCAACGATCCGCGGGAACGCTTGTGGGCGGCGCGCACGCGCCAGCTCCAGGGCGCCCACGTCAGCACCCATGATCGGTTGTGGTCGAACCTGCCATTCCTGCGACCCTTGGTGACCATCACCGATGACAGCCTGGCAGGCTATGGCATCGACGAGCATGGCGGACGACTGCACGATCTGCTTGGTACGCGCTGTGATCCGTATGTGAACAGGATGCTGACAGGGGAGGATTTCCATCATCACTGCCATTCGAACCTGACCCGTGCGGTGTTGCCCCACGGCCTGACGGAGTTCGATGTGCACGATGTACTGAATATTTTCCAGTGCACGGGGCTTAACCATGACGACATGTACTTCATGAAGGCCTGTCCGGCGCAGAAGGGTGATTACCTGGAGTTCTTTGCCGAGATCGATCTGTTGTGTGCTTTGTCCACCTGCCCGGGGGGGACCTGTCGCTGGCCATGTGGGGGCCGGATGCACAGGATCCTCTCAGCGTCTGTCGTCCGCTGGGTGTGGAGATCTATCGGTTGGAGGATTCATTGCTGGAAGGCTGGAGCCAGCCTGAGCGGGCGGCATACAAAGGGATGCATGGCTTGCACATCGCCAAGGCGGATTGGGAGAAGTAGTGCCATCGGCGCGGCAAGGCCCGGAGCTTGTGTGGCGAGGGAGCTTGCTCCCGCTGGGCTGCGCAGCAGCCCCAACAGTCACGATTCAATCAGCCAGGCACACCGAGCCAGTAGCTTTGAGGGCCGCTTCGCGCCCCAGCGGGAGCAAGCTCCCTCGCCACGAGATCGGTGTGTGAGGTCGCGGTTAACGATCCTTGGCTTCTTTCGCATCCATTTCCGCATTGCGCTCGGCAACACGCTTGCGCTGTTCATCCGTCAGTTCGACCTTGTTGGCGGTGTCGCGCAGCATCATCAGACCACCAACGATCGAGCCGATTGCAACAATCAGAATCAACCAGGCATACCAGGGCATAGGGCTCTCCTTGATGGCGCGATGGACGGACGAACATTCGTCGATCCATCGCCCCTACCACTTATGAGCGAAGGTTGTTCGCAGTGGTTCAATACTACGCCCGTTCGGCTGGCTTCACCTCAAAGCCCGGTCAGCATCGCATCGGCGGGCGCGTCTGCGCGCAATTGTGCGGTGAGGATGAAGTAGACGAAGCCCACTGCCATGAACCCGAGGAAGATCAGCCCGATCAGTGCGTTGAACCAGGCCATCGCCACCAGGCACACCACCGCCAGCGCCAGGGCGATTCCCGGCACGATCGGATAACCCGGTGCGCGGAAAGTACGTTCCAGGTTGGGTTCGGTTTTACGCAATTTGAACAGGCTGAGCATGCTCATGATGTACATGACGATGGCGCCGAACACGGCCATGGTGATCATCGCCGCTGTCAGGGTCATGCCGCCGAGGTTGATCAGGCCGTCGCTGTAGATCGCGGCAATGCCGATCAGTCCACCGGCGATGATCGCCCGGTGCGGGGTCTGGAAACGTGACAGTTTGGCCAGGGAGGCGGGCAGGTAGCCGGCGCGGGCAAGGGCGAAGAACTGCCGCGAGTAGCCCAGGATGATCCCGTGGAAACTCGCCACCAGGCCGAACAGGCCGATCCAGACCAGCATGTGCAGCCAGCCGGAGCTTTCGCCGACCACGGTTTTCATGGCTTGGGGCAGGGGATCGTTGATGTTCGACAGGGTGCGCCAATCGCCGACGCCGCCGGCAAAGAACATCACACCCATCGCCAGGAACACCAGGGTCAGGATGCCGCTGATGTAGGCCTTGGGAATCGTGCGTTTCGGGTCCTTGGCTTCTTCGGCGGCCATGGCAGCGCCTTCGATGGCCAGGAAGAACCAGATGGCGAAGGGGATCGCAGCGAACATGCCGGCAATGGCTGGGGCGCCGAACACATCCGAACCGGCCCAGCCGTTCAGGGCAAAGCTGCTGAAACTGAATGCCGGGGCCACGACGCCCATGAACACTAGCAGTTCGGCCACCGCCAGGACGCAGACAATCAGCTCGAATGTCGCCGCCAATTTGACCCCGAGGATGTTCAGGCCCATGAACACGATATAGGCGCCGACCGCGGCGTGTTTCGGGTCCAGCGCCGGGAACTGCACGTTCAGGTAGGCGCCGATGGCCAGGGCAATGGCCGGCGGCGCGAAGACGAATTCGATCAGTGTCGCCAGCCCTGCAATCAATCCGCCTTTCTCGCCGAAGGCGCGACGGCTGTAGGCAAACGGCCCGCCGGCATGAGGGATGGCGGTGGTCAGTTCGGTGAAACTGAAAATGAAGCAGGTGTACATGGCCGCCACCATGAAGGACGTCACCAGGAAACCCAGCGTCCCGGCCACGCCCCAGCCATAGCTCCAGCCGAAATACTCGCCGGAAATCACCAGGCCGACGGCAATGCCCCATAAATGCAGGGTGCCCAGGGTGGGTTTGAGTTGTGTGTTCATCGGTGGCTCCCCTCGATCCATAGCAAAAGCGCTGGGGAGGGGCAGTGCAGTGGGCGTGCCAGTGTGGCGGGAACGGTCGTAATAGGTGAAATCGTGTCGTATCGGGGATGTTCGCTACCGGATGGCCTGGTTTTGTGCCCCAGTTCGGAGCGTCGGCGCCTGTCCGGGCCTCATCGCGAGCAAGCTCGCTCCCACAGGGTGGACACAGATTCTGTATTCACAACAGATCAAAATGTGGGAGCGAGCGTGCTCGCGATAGGGCCAGCCCAGCCAACCAACCCGTCATTTTTTACACTTTCTTTATCCCCCATGCCCTCTCTCGATCTCGTTCCTTTACAGCCTCCCTGCCGACAATCACTCCACACACGGCACGACGCCGTATCACGGAGAAATCCCATGAGTGTTCTGGACGGGGTGTCGCTGCTGCTGGCAGTGGCGCTGTTCATCTATCTGCTGGTTGCGCTGTTGCGCGCCGATCGGAACTAGGAGCGGCTATGCACGGTTATGACTACGGGCTGATCCTCGCCTTTTTCGCCCTGGTGCTGATTCCGGCACCGTTTCTGGGGCGTTTTTACTACCGGGTGATGGAAGGCCAGCGCACCTGGCTCTCCCCGATCCTCGGCCCGGTGGAGCGCGGTTGCTATCGCCTGGCCGGTGTCGATTCCAGCGCTGAGCAAAGCTGGCAGAAATACACCCTGGCCATGCTCGCGTTCAACCTGGCGGGTTTTGTGCTGCTGTTTGCGGTTCTGCTGCTGCAGGGCCATCTGCCCCTCAATACCGAGCAACTGCCCGGCATGGAGTGGACCCAGGCCTTCAATACGGCCGTGAGTTTCATGACCAACACCAACTGGCAGTCCTACAGCGGTGAAGCGTCCCTGAGTTACCTGAGCCAGATGGTCGGCCTGACCGTGCAGAACTTCGTCAGCGCCGCCACCGGCCTGGCCGTGCTGGTGGCGCTGTGTCGCGGGATCGGGCGCAAGTCCGCCACGACACTGGGTAATTTCTGGGTCGACATGACCCGTGCCACCCTCTACGGGTTGTTGCCGCTGTGCCTGCTGCTGGCGTTGTTCCTGGTCTGGCAGGGCGTGCCGCAGACCTTCGCGCACTATGTGCACGGGGTCACGATGCAGGGCGCCGACCAAGTCATCCCGCTGGGGCCGGCCGCCAGCCAGATCGCGATCAAGCAACTGGGTACCAACGGCGGCGGTTTCTTCGGCGTCAACTCGGCGCACCCGTTCGAAAACCCGACGGCCTGGAGCAACTTGTTCGAAGTCGCTTCGATCATCCTGATTCCCGCCGCGCTGGTGTTCACCTTCGGCCATTACGTCAAGGACCTGCGTCAGAGCCGCGCGATCATCGCTTGCATGCTGGCGCTGTTCCTGATCGGTGGGGCGACGTCGCTGTGGGCCGAATACCAGCCCAACCCGGGCCTGAACAATCCTGCCGTCGAACAGACCGCGCCGCTGGAAGGCAAGGAGACGCGCTTCGGCACCACCGCCACGGTGCTGTGGTCGGTGACGACCACGGCAGCGTCCAACGGCTCGGTCAACGCCATGCATGACAGTCTCAACCCGCTCAGTGGCATGGTGGCCCTGGTGAACATGATGGTCGGCGAGGTGATCTTCGGCGGCGTCGGGGCTGGGCTCTACGGCATGCTGTTGAACGTGTTGATCGCGGTGTTCCTGGCCGGCTTGATGATCGGTCGCACCCCGGAGTACCTGGGCAAGAAGCTGGGCGCCCGAGAGGTGCAACTGTTGGTGGCGACCCTGCTGGTGATGCCCGTCAGCGTGCTGGTGCTGGGTGCCGTCGCCGCGAGCCTGCCCGGGCCTGCCGCAGCGGTGAGCAACCCGGGTGCCCACGGTTTCAGCCAGTTGTTGTACGCCTACACCTCGGCGGGAGCGAACAACGGTTCGGCATTCGGCGGGTTCGGCGCCAATACACCCTTTCATAACCTGATGCTGGGCCTGGGCATGTTGATCGGCCGGTTCGGCTACATCCTGCCGGTGCTGGCATTGGCTGGCAGCCTGGCCTTGAAGAAGAGCGCGCCGATTGGCCAGAACAGCTTTCCCACCCACGGCCCGCTGTTCGTGACCTTGTTGACCGTGACCATCCTGCTGGTGGGCGGCTTGACCTTCCTGCCGACCCTGGCGCTGGGGCCGATTGCCGAACACCTGAGCATGGGCTTCTGAGGACCTGATGATGAATATGCCGATGAGCAAAGCCGTCGCCGCCAAGGCGCCGGAACAACCGAAGACCCACCTGTCGGCCCTCTGGCGGCCAGCGTTGGTGCAAGCCTTCGTCAAGCTCGATCCTCGCCAGTTGCACCGGGCCCCGGTGATGCTGGTGGTGGAACTGACCGCGATCCTCACCACTGTGTTGTGCTTCATTCCCGACACTACGGTGCCGACGTTCGTCGCCGCGCAGATTGCACTGTGGCTGTGGTTCACCGTGCTGTTCGCCAACTTCGCCGAAGCCTTGGCCGAAGGGCGCGGCAAGGCCCGGGCCGACAGCCTCAAGGCCGGCAGCGAAGGCCTCAATGCACGTCGCCAGACTGCCAGCGGGTTTGAAACAGTCCCCGCCACTCGTCTGCGCAAAGGCGATGTGGTGCGCGTCGAGGCCGGCGACATGATCCCCGGCGACGGTGAGGTGATTGACGGCATCGCCGCGGTCAACGAGGCGGCGATCACTGGCGAATCGGCGCCGGTCATCCGCGAGTCCGGCGGCGATCGCTCGGCTGTCACCGGCAATACGCGGCTGGTCTCTGACTGGCTGCTGATACGCATCACCAGCAATCCCGGCGAGTCCACCCTGGACCGCATGATCGCTTTGGTGGAAGGCGCCAAGCGCCAGAAAACGCCGAACGAGGTGGCGCTGGATATCCTGCTGATCGGTCTGACGCTGATCTTCCTGTTGGTGGTGGTGACGCTGCAACCGTTCGCCCATTTCGCCAACGCCAGCCTGCCGCTGGTGTTTCTGGTGGCGCTGCTGGTCACCTTGATTCCCACCACCATCGGCGGGCTGCTGTCGGCCATCGGCATCGCCGGGATGGATCGGTTGGTGCGCCTGAACGTGATCGCCAAATCCGGCCGTGCGGTCGAGGCGGCGGGAGACGTGCATGTGCTGATGCTGGACAAGACCGGCACCATCACCTTTGGCAATCGGCGTTGTACCGCGGTCTATGCCGCCCCCGGCGTGAGTGCCAAGGAACTGGCCGAAGGCGCGCTGTTCGCCTCGTTGGCTGACGACACGGCCGAGGGCAAGTCCATCGTCGAGTACCTGCGAGGTTTGCACCCACAGCCCGAGCCGGGCGTCGACGCACTGACGGCCGTGCCGTTCAGTGCCGAAACCCGTCTGTCCGGGGTCGACTATCAGGGGCGCATCTACCGTAAGGGTGCCGTGGATTCCTTGCTGGATTTCATCGGTCTTGCACGCAATGAATTGCCGTCGGCCCTGGCGCGGGAGGTCGACAAGATCGCCCAGAGCGGCGGTACGCCGTTGCTGGTGTGCGTGGACGGCAAGCTGCTCGGCGCTATCCATCTCAAGGACGTGGTCAAGCCCGGCATACGTGAGCGGTTTGCCGAGCTGCGCAAGCTGGGGATTCGCACGGTGATGGTCACCGGTGACAACCCGCTGACTGCCGCCGCGATTGCCGCCGAGGCCGGTGTCGACGACGTGTTGGCGGAGGCCACGCCGGAGAAAAAGCTGGCACGTATCCGTCACGAGCAAAATGACGGTCGGCTGGTGGCCATGTGCGGCGACGGCGCGAACGACGCCCCGGCCCTGGCCCAGGCTGATGTCGGCATGGCGATGAACGACGGCACCCAGGCCGCGCGGGAAGCGGCCAACATGGTCGACCTCGACAGCGACCCGACCAAATTGCTGGACGTCGTGCAGATCGGCAAGGAGCTGTTGGTGACCCGTGGGGCGCTGACCACCTTTTCCATCGCCAACGACATCGCCAAGTATTTCGCCATCCTGCCGGCACTGTTCGCGTCGATTTATCCACAGCTCGGCGTGCTGAACGTGATGCACCTGAACAGCCCGCAGAGCGCGATTTTGTCGGCCATTGTCTTCAACGCCTTGATCATCGTCGTGCTCATCCCTCTGGCCCTGCGCGGCGTGCGCGTGCAAGCGGCAAGCGCGGCGGCGCTGTTGCGGCGCAATCTGTTGATCTATGGCCTGGGCGGGATCGTGGTGCCGTTCGTGGGGATCAAGGCGATCGATATGTTGCTGACGGCATTGCACCTGGTTTGAGCCTGATGTTCGGTGCACAGATTTTTTGTGCCAGGAGAGGTTTTGTGGCGAGGGAGCAAGCTCCCTCGCCACGATGAATTTTTTGATTCGAGGATTTTGAAATGTCCACTCTGATTCGCCCGGCCTTGAGCCTGTTATTGTTGATGAGCCTGATCACCGGTGTCGCCTACCCACTGGTGGTCACCGGCGTGGCGCAAGTCGCCTTTCCCGCCCAAGCCAACGGCAGCCTGATCGTCGATGCCGCCGGCAAGGTCCGTGGCTCAATGCTGATCGCCCAGGACTTCACCGGCGATGCCTGGTTTCATCCACGGCCATCGGCCGGTGCCTTCGCCACGGTCGCCAGCGGCGCCAGTAATTTCTCCCCGAGCAATCCGGCCCTGGCCACACGGGTGATCGATGACGCCCGCAAACTTCAGGTGCCGGGTCAGGGGCCGGTGCCGCTGGCATTGCTGACCACCTCCGGCAGCGGGCTGGATCCGCACTTGCCTCCGGCGGCAATTGCCTATCAACTGGCGCGTGTCGCCGCCGCGCGCAACCTGCCGGCCTCGACCTTGCAGCAATTGCTCGACGACAACATCGAGCAACCCCTGGTGGGCCCACCGGTGGTGAATGTGCTGGCGCTGAACCTGGCCCTGGAAAAACTGTAGAACCTGTGGGAGTAGCGCCTGTGGGAGCAAAGCTTGCTCGCGATGAACGATAACGCGGTCCATCCGTTGAACTGTGTCGTCTTGATCGCGAGCAAGCTTTGCTCCCACAGGTCCAGTGCCCATATGCTTTGCTCCCACAGGTCCGGCTCCCACAGGGTGTTTGATCAATATTTGAAAGAGATTTCCACGCCATGAGCGACTCCGGCCGCGCCGACGCACTGTTAGCCAATCTGCCCCGTAACGGCCGTGGTCGGCTCAAGGTCTTCCTGGGCGCGGCCCCCGGTGTCGGCAAGACCTACGCCATGCTGCAAGCGGCTCACACCCAACTGCGCCAAGGCGTGACGGTCATCGCCGGGGTGGTGGAAACTCACGGTCGTGCCGAAACCGAAGCGCTGCTCGGCGGCCTGGCGCAGCAGCCGTTGGTGCGCTCGGAATATCGTGGCGTGATGCTCGAGGAAATGGATCTCGATGGCTTGCTCGTCGCTCGGCCGCGCCTGGTCCTGGTGGACGAACTGGCCCACAGCAACGCCCCCGGCAGCCGCCATGCCAAGCGCTGGCAGGACATTCAGGAACTGCTCGCGGCGGGCATCGACGTCTACACCACGGTCAATGTCCAGCATCTGGAAAGCCTCAACGACCAAGTGCGCGGCATCACCGGCGTGCAGGTGCGCGAGACGTTGCCGGACTGGGTCCTGCAGGAAGCCGATGAACTGCTGCTGATCGACCTGCCACCCCGTGAGCTGCTGGAGCGTCTGCGCGATGGCAAGGTCTACGTGCCGGAACAGGCCCGGGCGGCGATCGATGCGTTTTTCTCCCAGACCAACCTGACCGCGTTGCGTGAGCTGGCGATGCAGACCGCCGCCGCCCAGGTCGACAATGACCTGGCCCTGGGCTATCGACAACTGGGCCAGGCCGCGCCGGCAGTGCGCGGACGCTTGCTGGTGGGGGTGGACGGTGATGTGCAGGCTGAACGCCTGGTGCGCCATGCCAGCCGCGTCGCTCAGCGTCGGCATTTGCCCTGGAGCCTGGTGCACGTGGACAACGGCAGCGCCCGTGACGAGGCCTCGCGCCAGCGCCTGCAGAATGCCCAGCAACTGGCTGAACGCCTCGGTGGCGAAGTGGTGCTGCTGCGGGCCGGTGAAGTGGCCAGGACGCTGATCCAGCACGCCAGCGAACGTCGCGCCACGCTGGTGCTGGTGGGGCAGTCCCGGCCGCGCCTGCGCCGACGGCTGTTTGGCGGCGGCCTCGCTTCGCGCCTGCTGCGCGGTGCCCGGGGCCTGGAAATCAACGTGCTGGACAGCGATGAGCAACCGCGTCCCGCCCGCGTGCACTCAGGCGCCGTCCAGACCAGGTTCGAT
Organism: Pseudomonas sp. Van50; assembly: GCF_055390755.1. Classification (NCBI taxonomy): domain Bacteria; kingdom Pseudomonadati; phylum Pseudomonadota; class Gammaproteobacteria; order Pseudomonadales; family Pseudomonadaceae; genus Pseudomonas; species Pseudomonas sp. Van50. The sequence continues at coordinate 2,003,093 of NZ_AP024343.1, forward strand.
TATGTGCTGGCGTTGCTGGCGACCGTGGTGGCCAGCGCATTGGCCTGGGGAATCTCGGGATTGCTGGCGTTGCCCAATATCTCCCTCGTGTTCCTGATGGCAGTGTTGCTGGTGGCCGTACGCAGCAGCCTCGGCCCGGCGCTGGCCTGTGCGGCGCTGTCGTTCCTGGCCTATGATTTCCTGTTCATCCCGCCGAATTTTTCCCTGACCATCCAGCGCGAAGAAGATGTGCTGACGCTGGTGTTTTTCCTGCTCATGGCGGCCCTGACCGGCAACCTGGCCGCTCGCCAGCGCCGCCAGTTGCAGGCCCTGCGCGACACCCAACAGGAAACCGGCGAGCTGCTGGACCTGTCGCGCAAACTCACTGCCGCCACCGACCGCCAGGCCGTGATCAGCGCCGCAGCGCAGCACCTCAACGGTTGGCACGACTTGCAGCTATGCCTGCTCGACCGCGACAGCCAGGGCGATTGGAAGGTCGAAAGCGGTGAGCCGTTGACCCTCACCGAGGCCGAGCGCGCGGCGGCCGATTGGTCCTGGCAGCACGATCAGTCGGCCGGCGCCGGCACCGGGACACTGCCCTCCGGGCGTTGGTGGTGGTGGCCGTTGTCGGCGGAAGGCGGACCGCTGGCCTTGCTGGGCGTCTGCCCGAAAGAAGGCCAACCCCTGAGTGGTCAGCGTCGCCGTTTGCTGGCGGCCCTCAGTCAGCCATTGGCCCAGGCGCTGGCTCGGGCGCAACTGGCCCAGGACCTGGAGGCGGCGCGTCTGCATGGCGAAACCGAGCAACTGCGCAGCGCTTTGCTGGCGTCCGTGTCCCACGATCTGCGCACACCGCTGACCGCCATGCGCGGCAGCATCGACAGCCTGTTGGCGCTGGGGGAGGCGATCCCGCTGGCCGATCGTCGCGAGCTGCTCGAAGGCACCCGCGATGAAGCCGAGCGGTTGGATCGCTACATCCAGAACTTGCTGGACATGACTCGTCTGGGCCACGGCGCCCTGAAACTGGCGCGGGACTGGGTGGCACCGGCCGACATCGTTGGCAGTGCGCTGAATCGCCTGCGAGCGGTGTTGGCGCCCCTGGCGCTCACGGTCGAGGTGCCCGCTGAATTGCCCTTGTTGTATGTGCATGCAGCGTTGATCGAGCAGGCCCTGGTGAACGTGCTGGAGAACGCGGCGCGGTTCTCGCCAGCCCAAGGACGCCTGCTGCTGTGTGCCGGGGCGACCGCCAATGAGGTGTTTTTTGCCGTGGCCGATGAAGGCCCCGGGATTCCTGAAGAGGAGCGGGAGAAAATCTTCGATATGTTCTACACCGCCGCGCGCGGTGATCGGGGCGGGCAGGGCACAGGGTTGGGATTGGCGATCTGCCAGGGCATGGTCGGTGCCCACGGCGGGCGAATCAGCGTGGCCGATGGCCTCGACGGACGCGGCACCTGCATCACGTTGCACTTGCCGTTGCAGGCGCAACCGGGCATGGACGATGAAGCTTGAGCCTGGCTGAGATACTCTCTTGTCACTTGCGTGCCTTTCCACTGGATTGCAACGAACGAACCCCATGAGCCAGACCGCGACCCTTTTGGTCATCGATGACGAACCGCAGATCCGCAAATTCTTGCGCATCAGCTTGAGCTCCCAGGGCTACAAGGTGCTGGAAGCCGGCACCGGTGCCGAAGGGCTGGCCCAAGCGGCGCTGAACAAGCCCGATCTGCTGGTGCTCGACCTGGGCCTGCCGGACATGGACGGCCAACAGGTGTTGCGCGAGTTTCGCCAATGGTCGACGGTGCCGGTGCTCGTGCTCTCGGTGCGGGCCAGCGAAGCGCAGAAAGTCGAGGCGTTGGACAACGGCGCCAACGATTACGTGACCAAGCCGTTCGGCATCCAGGAATTCCTCGCCCGTATCCGCGCGTTGTTGCGCCAGGCCCCGGCCGGCGAGCCACAGGAAGCCGCGCTGAAGTTCGGCCCGCTGACGGTGGACCTGGCCTATCGACGGGTGCTGCTGGACGGCACCGAAGTGGCCCTGACCCGTAAGGAATACGCCGTCCTGGCGCAACTGGCGCGGCACCCGGGGCGGGTCATCACCCAGCAACAATTGCTCAAGGACATCTGGGGCCCGACCCACACCGAAGACAGTCACTACCTGCGGATCGTGGTCGGTCACCTGCGCCAGAAGCTGGCCGACGACCCGACCCGGCCGCGGTTCATCGTGACCGAGGCGGGGGTGGGGTATCGGTTGTTGGGGGAGGGTGGGCTTTAGTTCTATGTTGTCCGGGTTGCCGCCATCGCGAGCAAGCTCGCTCCCACAGGGTTCACCACAGATTCAGCGTGGGAGCGAGCTTGCTCGCGATGAGGCCCCCACAGCCAGCGCAAATGCCTAGTTCTGTTCACGCTCATAGCGATCCAGGGTATCGCTGGCAATCTCCCGCCCCAGGGCGATCAACTCCGGCGCCTTGTAGAACTCGAAGAACCGGCACACCCGTTTCGGCACGTTGATCAGCACATCCGGCGGGTAACCCGCGATCTTGTACTGGGCCAGTGAGGTCTGCATCACTTCGAAGCTCTGGTTGATCAAGTCCAGCAACGAAGCCGGGCCGACGTTATCGATGATGAATGAGCCAGTGGCGGATTTCGGTGCGCCTTCGTTCTCTGGCGCGGCAGCCGGTTGTTGGCCCTCGGGCTCGGCCGAGTCGATCCACGGGTTGATCTCGGCGGCCTCGGCTTTCAAGGCTTCCTGCTCCAGCAGCAGCAACTGCTCGGCCTGCTTGCGGCGAAACGGCAGGCGCGAGCCCAGGGAACTGACCAGGGTGTCGAAGCGGCGCCTGAACGCGGCGGGGCGCGGGATCACCGGTAACCGATACTGTTTCTGGTTGGTGGCGTTGAGGTTGACCGCGATGATCAAGTCGCAGTGGCTCGACACCACCGGCACGATCGGCAACGGATTGAGCAGGCCGCCATCCACCAGCATGCGATTGCCTTGCATCACGGGTGTGAACAGGCTGGGAATCGCCGCTGAGGCGCGCATTGCCTGGTGCAGGCAGCCTTCCTGGAACCAGATTTCCTGCTGGTTGGTCAGGTCGGTCGCGACGGCGGTGTAGGGGATGCGCAACTCTTCAATGTTGAGTTCGCCGACGATCTTGCGGATCTGCCCAAAGACCTTCTCGCCGCGGATCGCCCCCAGGCGAAAACTGACGTCCACCAGGCGCAGGACATCCAGGTAATCCAGGCTTTCGATCCAGTTGCGGTACTCCTCGAGCTTGCCCGCCGCATAGATCCCACCCACGACAGCACCCATGGAACAGCCGGCGATGCAGGCAATGTCGTAGCCACGTCGTTCGATTTCTTCGATCACCCCGATATGGGCATAGCCCCGGGCGCCACCCGAGCCCAATACCAATGCGACACGTTTTGTCATGACCCGGCCTCTTGTCGAACAGACTTCAACAATGCACTCATCGACGGCTCGGCTCAATCGTTGTGGCGCAGACGTCGTTTTTTGACACGCTGCGACGGCATTTGCGTATGCTCGGCCACACTTGAATTTACGCGGTCAAGCAAGGCACTTTTCGCCGTTGCCACCGTCTTAACAGCACGACTGTTGACCTGACCTGAGGTGTTATTGATGAAAGCCCGGATCCGCCTGCCCTTGGTGGCATCTTTGATGATTTTGGCCCTGGCCGGTTGCGCAGGTAAAACCGCTTACCGCGACAGTTGCGGCAGCCAGCTCGACAGCGCCTGGCGTGAACTGGACCTGGCCAAGGCCGAAGGCTTTGCCGGCACCGTCAGCTACTCCAAGGCCTTGTCCCTGCTGACAGGCGCCAAGACCCAGCAGCAATTCGAAGCGTTCGAAGGCTGCTCCAAGAAAGCCGAGAAGGCGCGTTTCTACATTCGCGAATCCCGCGCGGGACGATAAAGGCAGCGACAAGCCATCAGCTGCAAGCTACAAGGGAAGGGGACAGAATCTTTTTTCACGGGTAGCTTGCGGCTTGACGCTCAACGTTGTGTACGGAGTACGTCCATGATCGATCGGCTGGTGGCCCGCATATTGGGCCTGGAAGTCCGCCTGTTGGCCTGTCAGGCCCGCTTGAATGCCCACACCGACAGCGAAGCGCTGCATGACCTGCGGACCACGGTGCGCCGTTTGCGCAGCCTGCTTCGTCCGCTGCGTGGGTTGCCCGGCGTCGAACAACTGGAAACGGCGGCTTCGGCGGTGGGTACCCTGACCACGCCCCTGCGCGATCGGGAAGTGTTGGCGGCTTACCTTGAACAACATGGCCTGGCCGAGGCGGCGCGGCGACGCCAGATACAAATGGCCGATGCCTATCCCGCCGTGGCCGCGAGTGTTGAACTGGCCCAGTTGCTGATGATGCTCGATGCCTTCCCGCGCTTCATTCGCGCCGCCCAGCGTGAGGGGCTGCTGAAGGGCTTGCGCAAAAGCATCGAGAAGCGCCTGGACAAACAGTGGAAGAAACTCGGCGAAGCCCTGCGTGATCCGGCCCATGACCGCCACCGGTTGCGCCTGCTGATCAAGCGCGTGCGCTACGCCATCGAAGCTTACCCTGAGCTCGACCGCCTGCCCGAAGCCGCCATGCCACGGCTCAAATCCGCCCAGGGCGCGCTGGGCGACTGGCACGATTGCTGGCAATGGCTGGCCAGGGCCAGGGAAGAAACCGATCTGCAAGCTTGCGTGCCCACCTGGCACGCCACGATGGAAAAGGCTGAGGCCAAGTCCGACAAGGTGCTCGACAAGCTGATTGCCAGTTGCTTCGAAAAATCCTGAATCCACCCCATTTCCCCTTGTGGGAGCGAGCTTGCTCGCGATGGCGGTGGGTCAGTTTGCATACAGGTTGACTGATACACCGCCATCGCGAGCAAGCTCGCTCCCACAGTGGTTGGGGTGGATTCAGGAATCCTCGGCTTTTCTGTCAGCCTCTTTGGCCGGAATGAGCCCTGTGCCGCCTGTCTGGGCTGGTTAAGATGCCTTCATCCTTTTCCCCTGTTTTCGAGGTCGTCATGCGCTTTTCCGAGTTGATCGATGCCGTGCGCCGGCAGCCAGGTGCTGTGACCATCGCGCCGGAATGGGGCCAGGGCCGGGCCAGTTTTGGTGGGTTGGTGGCGGCGCTGCAATATGAGGCTATGCGTGCCCAAGTGCCGGCGGATCGCCCGGTGCGTTCCCTGGCGATTACCTTTGTCGGCCCGGTCGAGCCCGACGTGCCGGTCAGTTTCGAAGTCGAGGTGTTGCGAGAAGGCAAGGCGGTAAGCCAAGTGTTGGGGCGTGCGGTGCAGAACGGTCAGGTGGTGACCGTGGTGCAAGGCAGCTTTGGTGCCTCGCGCTCGTCCGTGGTGGCGGTGCAGGCCGACCCCGCGCCGGAATTCAAGAGCGTGGAGCAATGCCAGGAACTGCCTTACGTCAAGGGCATGACTCCGGAATTCATGCGGCACCTGGCAATGCGCTGGAGCGTCGGCGGCTTGCCGTTCAGCGGCAATAAATCCCGGAGCATGGGCGGCTGGGTGCGCTTGCGCGGCGATGTGCAGGAGGAGCCGCTGAACGAAAGCCATATCCTGGCCTTGGTGGACGCCTGGCCCCCGGCGTTGTTGCCTCACCTCTCGCAAATGGCCCCGGGCAGCACGCTCACGTGGACCATTGAGTTCGTCCAGCCGCTGCTGGACCTCACGACACTGGACTGGTGCAAGTACCTGGCCGAGATCGAACATGCCCAGGACGGCTACGGCCATGTCGCCGCGAAATTCTGGAGCGCCGATGGCCGCTTGATCGCCCTGAGCCGGCAGACGGTAACGATCTTCGGGTAAGGTTGCTTCGGCTAAGGTTTACGGTGGTGACGGTGGCGATCACGCCAGGCGCGCCACCAGCCACCGCTGAAAAAGAACCGCGGAAAAGTCAGGAACTGCTCCACCAACAGGCGCGACACGGCATCCTTGCGATCGCTGAACGGCTCGGAGGCCTGGGCCTCCAGGCTGTGTCCGTGACGCTGCAAGCCGAGTGCAGCGAGCAGGCCGATGACGCCGATGGCGACGTCCCCCAGGCTCAAGCTGAATACTCCCGTCACAATCAGCAGAAACGCGATGATGAACAGCGGCACAGCAATCAGGTGCAACACCAGGTTGGTGGGGTGGCGATGATTGTCGGGGTAGGCGCGCCATTGCCAGGCTGGAAGATTGGGGTGACGTTTGCCCATGATGCTATTCCTCGATTCGTGTGCACTTATGCTTGAAGAATAGGTGCCGCCCAGGGCGCCTGCGAATCGAGGTTGGTTATCGGGGCGATAGAGTTTCAAAGGTAACATTTGAGTTGACTGTACTGGCCTCTTCGCGAGCAAGCTCGCTCCCACATGGGGTCTGTCGGGTTCACAAACTTTTGTGTCCGACTCGATCCAATGTGGGAGCGAGCTTGCTCGCGAAGGCGTCCTCAAAGCTTGAGCTGCCCAATCGCCTTGCTCAACTCGCCCGCCAACGTTGCCAATTCATCGCTGGTGGTGGCTGAATCGACGGTCTGGCGCACGGTGTTTTCGGTCACGTCGCGAATGCTCACCACCGCCCGGTTCATTTCCTCGGCGACGTGGCTTTGCTGCTCGGCCGCGACCGCGATCTGGGTGTTGCTCTCGCGCATTTGGGCCACGGCTGCGGTGATCTGTGCCAGCGCGTCGCCGGCCTCGCGGGCCTGTTGCACGCAATCGTCGGCCTTGAGCGAACTCTCCTGCATGAAGTCCACCGCGTCCCGGGTCCCGGCTTGCAGGGCCGAGACCATGGTGGTGATTTCATCCGTGGAGGCCTGTACTCGCTTGGCCAGGTTGCGCACCTCATCGGCCACCACGGCAAAACCTCGGCCCATTTCCCCGGCCCGCGCCGCTTCGATGGCCGCGTTCAGGGCCAGCAGATTGGTTTGTTCGGCGATGCTGTGGATCACATTGACCACGCCGTTGATCTTCTGACTGTCTTCGGCCAGGCGCTGGATCATTTCGGCAGTCTGCTGCACCCCCGACGACAATCCGGTGATCGACAGCTGCACCCGACCGACCACTTCGTGACCGTTGCCGGCCAGGGTGTCGGCGGTTTTCGACAGGTCGCGGGTGGCGCCGGCGTGCTGGGCGATGTGATAAACCGTGGCGGACATTTCGTTGATCGCCGTGGCTGCCTGATCGGTTTCGCTTTGCTGGCCGAGCATGCCGTGGCGAACATCGTTCATGCTCGACGCCAGGCGCGCCGCACCACTGTCCAGCTGCCGGGCAGTGCTCGCGACGGTGTCGACCACCCGTTGATAACCGGCCTGCATGGCGTTGAACGCCGCCGCCATCTGGCCCACTTCGTCCTTGCAGGCCAGAGGCACGCGGGCGGACAGGTCACCGGTTTTTTCCACATGCAGCATCACGTCTTTGAGCGTGTTGAGCTGGCTGAGCAAAAAGCGGATCAACAGTTGCGAGGCGCCCAACATTGCCAGCATCAACACAAACACGGCCATGGCGTATTGGCTGAAGCGTTCAGCGAACACTTGGCTCAGGCTTACACCTCGGGCCAACACCGCGAGTGCCTGTCCGTCATCTCGACGGATCACTTGGGCACCCAGCAACGGGTCGTCGCCAAGCAGCGGCCCGGCATCGAGTTCGACCCAGCCATCGGCCTGAGCCAGCGAAGGCAACGGTCGTTCGTTGAACACCGGGACCTGGTCGCGCCGGAATGCCAAGAGATCGTCGGCCCCGGGCAAGGATTGCCCGGCAGGCCAGGCCTTGAGCACCTGTGCTTGGGCCTGGGCGTTCGCCTGGGCTGCGTGGTTGCGCGCCTGCTGCTCGAGGTGCACCGCGTAGAGCACCAGCAGCAGGGTAGTGATAAAGGCGACCGCATTGACCGCCCAGAATTTGTATTTCAACGAGATATTGCTAAGCCAGGCACCCATGGAAGGTTTTCTCTGATAGCGGAAACAGCATTGGCAAGGTGCCATTATTCTGCCGCTATTCAGGTGCCGGGATTTTGATGTGGGTCAACAGACAACAGAGTCGCAGGGTTTTGATGTAGGCCAACAGACAACGAAGTCCTCTTGTGGGAGCGAGCTTGCTCGCGATAGCGGTGTGCAGTCAGCCAATGTGCAGGCTGATACGCCGCTATCGCGAGCAAGCTCGCTCCCACAGGGATCTGCAGGGTTCAGGAGATCGTGGGCAACCCAAAGAACGCCCGGGCGCAGGCGCTGCTGTGGGCTGCCAGGTCTTCCTGGGTTTCGCCCCGGTGCAAGGCCACTTCGCGCAGGACTTCCGTCAGGTAGGCCGGCTCGTTGCGTCCGTTCTTGGGTTTGGGCCGCAGCGTACGGGGCAGCAGGTAGGGCGCGTCGCTTTCGAGCATCAGCCGGCCACGGGGTATTTCGCGCACCAACGGGTGCAGGTGCGTGCCGCGGCGTTCGTCGCAGATCCAGCCAGTGATACCAATATGCAGGTCGAGATCGAGGTAGCTGAACAACGCCTTTTTTTCCCCGGTGAAGCAGTGCACCACGGCCGCTGGCAATTGATCGCGAAACTCCCGGAGGATGTCCAGCAAGCGTTGGTCGGCGTCGCGCTCATGCAGGAAGACCGGTAATTGCAACTGGACCGCCAGGGCGAGGTGTTCCTCCAGGACCTTTTCCTGCTGGGGCGGGGCGAGAAGTCTCGGTTGAAATCCAGCCCGCATTCGCCCACCGCGCGCACGCGGCTGTGCATCAGCAGGTCCTTGAGGTGCCGGGCGCTGTCGGCGGTCCACTCGCTGGCGCTGTGGGGATGAATGCCGGCGGTGGAAAACAGTCGTTCCCCGGTCTCGTCGAGGTGTTGGCACAACTCCAGGGCCTGTTCGCTGCCCTCGATGCTGGTGCCGGTCAAGACCAGTTGGCAGACCCCGGATGCATAGGCGCGCTCAAGCACCGCCTGGTGTTTGTCGGTGAAACTGGGGTTGGTCAGGTTGACGCCGATATCGATGAGTTGCATGGTGCTACCTCGGCCCAAAGGCCGGAAAGCATATCAGAGCTGTAGATTTATAAGAAAAGCCAAGAACTACAACGAGTTGAGGCTGTCTGTTAAGGCCGCGAGACACATAGGGTTGGTATAAAAGCCATCACTGTGCCAGTCTTCCGCACTTTTTCAGCGCCCCAGGCGCTCTGTTTCTGTCGACCCAGCCTCGTTTTTCACGGAGGCGGTCCGCAGTGTTCCTTCCGGAGAGTGGATGACACGTCCCCAGGTATTGTTACTGTTGTGTTGTTCGCTGCTGTTGCCGATACCGGCCGAGGCACGGCTGCCCGGGCCGGTGCAGGCGGCGGCGCCGGGCACGGTGCGCGACCTGGCGCAGATCCGCAGCAGCCGTGTGTTGAAGGTTTTGGTCAACCAGAGCCGCAACAGCTCCGGTGAAGTCCAGGGGCAACCCATTGGCGTCGAATACCACCGGCTGCGCGCCTTCGAGCAATACCTCAACGGCCACGCCCGGGACGGCCAGGAAATTACCCTCAAGATCATTCCCAAGGCCAAGGACCAATTGCTCGGTGCCTTGCAGCGCGGGGAGGGCGACCTCGTCGCGCCGGGTGAGCTGCTTGAGCCTCAGGCCGGCCATGCTGTCAGCGCCAGCAACCCGATTCGTACCGAGGTGCCTTTGCTGTTGGTGGGCATCAAGGGAGAGAAGCGTTACACGCGCGTGGAGCAACTTTCCGGCAAGACCCTGGCATTGCCCAACGGCAGTGCGGCCGGGGATGCCGTGAGCCAGATCAACCAGAAACTGGCGCTGCTCAAGCTGCCGCCGGTGAAGATCGAATGGGTCGATCCTACCCTGGCTGTGGAAGATGTCCTGGAGATGGTCCAGGGCGGGATTTTCCATCTGACCATCGTTGAGCAACCCATTGCCGAGCGCTGGAGCAAGATCCTGCCCAAGCTGCGCTTCGACCGCCAGGTACTGATTGGCGAGCCGGGTGACGAGTATTGGTTCGTTCGCCGTGACGCCGCCATGCTGCGGGCGAGCATCGACCGGTTCCTGGTGACCTACAAGGTGCCCTCCAACCAGGACGCGGCGTTCCTGCGCATCTACCGGCGTTTGTATCAGGTCCACTATCCGCTGGCCCGGGCCAACCGCCAACGCCTGGAAAACTTGCGTCCGGTGCTGCAAAAGCATGCCGATGCCCAGGGCATGGACTGGCTCAACCTGGCGGCCCTGGCGTTCAAGGAATCCGCCCTGCAACCCAATGCCCGCAGCGGTGCAGGCCCCACCGGCCTGATGCAGATCACCCCGGCGGCAGCCCAGCGGGTCGGGGTCGATAACATCCAGAACCTGGACGCCAATGTGCAGGCCGGCGCCAAGTACCTGGCCCTCATCCGTCGCAAGTTCTTTGCCAGCCCCAAGCTTAACGAGCGCGAGCGCATGGCCTTCGTCCTGGCGGCCTACAACATGGGCCCCGAGCGCGTCCAAGGCATGCGCGCCGAGGCCCGGCGGCGGGGGCTGAACCCCAACCAATGGTTTTTCCAGGTCGAACGCATTGCCATGGAGCAGGTAGGAATGGGCGCCGTCAGCTATGTTAATAGTGTGAATAAGTACTACCTGGCATTTGATCGTGAACGGGAGTCCTTGGAACCGAAGGAGCAAAAGGTTGCATTGCGTAAGTGATCGAATAAACTGATTGGTATTACGGATTTTTTCCGCTTTTAACATGAATTTTATTGATTAATATAGCGGCCACTCTCTACTACTCCCAAGGAATGACCTTATGAGCACTCTCATCAACAAAGTTCTGTTCACCCGCGCTGGCTATGGCTTGACTGTCTTGCGCATCGCTGTCGGTGTCATATTTGCCGCCCACGGCTCGCAGAAACTCTTTGGCCTGTTCGGTGGCTACGGCCTGGCAGGCACGGCGCAGTGGATGGAAAGCATCGGCCTGACCCCGGGCTATGTGATGGCGACACTGGCGGGCGGTACGGAATTTTTCGCCGGGCTGGCGCTGATCGTCGGTCTGCTGGCGCGTCCAGCGGCACTGGGCCTGGCCTTCCTGTCGCTGGTGGCGATTTTCTCCGTGCACATCGGTAACGGCTTGTTCATGGCCAACAACGGTTATGAGTTCGCCCTGGCCTTGCTGGCGGGCAGTATTGCCGTGCTGATCGAAGGGGCGGGCAAGCTGTCGGTCGATCGCGCCATCGCGGGTTGAGTGCACGATTGGAACCCGAGGCCCGTCTTGTACGGGCCTTTTTTATGGGGCGTGATTCTTGACACTGGCCGGTCAGCTTCTCTAGGATGCCGCTCATGCGCCGATTTAAACAGCTACTTGCGGGGCGCCAGGTGACTCATCCCGTTGCCGATAGAAGCCGGAAAGAACGGTTTCGAAATACCGCTAAAGCGCTGGTTCGGTGTTGCCTCTCACCTGCCATGCAGACTTTCGAGGCAGAGACACGACACGATGAACGCACCCAGTCCCCTTGTACGTCTTGCGCCGATCACGGCGAACCTTGTGCAACGCAACCCGAAAATTCTCCTGGGCGGCACTCACCAGCCAACACTCTTGCGTTACCTCGACGGCTGGCCGCGTCGCAACCACGGGCCTGCCGCTTTCCTGATCCAGTTTGTCGAAGACGGTGAGTCACTGGCGCGTTTTGCCAATGACAGCTTCGACCTGGCTGTCATCCAGTCCCCCAGCGCAGCGGACGCTCCTGAAATGATCCGGCAACTGACCCGTGTCGCACGGCAGGGCTTGATCACGCGCCGTTGAGGTGAGGGTTACGGATACGCGATGTCCACGATGTAGACCCGTTTCTCGCCTGTGGGCGTCTGGACGCTGACCTCGGCGTCCAGGGCCTTGCCGATCAGCGCCCGTGCCAACGGCGAGTCGATGCTGATCAGGTTCTGTTTCAGGTCCAGCTCGTCCGGGCCGACGATGCGGTAGCGTGATTCCTTGCCGTCCTCATCTTCAACCGTGACCCAGGCGCCAAAATACACTTTGTTCGGATCGCTGGGTTTTTCACTGACCACTTTGAGTGCTTCGAGGCGCTTGGTGAGGAAACGCACGCGACTGTCGATTTCCCGCAGCATTTTCTTGCCGTAGGTGTATTCGGCATTTTCCGAACGATCACCCTGGGCTGCCGCCTCGCTGACCGCCTGGGTCACCTGGGGACGGCGCACATGCCACAGCTCATGGAACTCAGCGCGCATCCGCGCTTCACCCTCGGGGTGATCAGCGCGGTGCCGGCGGTGCGGGGTGGGCGATAACGGCTCATGGCAACTTCTTGTGATAGCGAAGCCGGGAGTCTATCAACCCTCGCGCAATACTGTCAGCGGGCTGGCGTTGAGCGCCCGACGGGTGCCGAACACCCCGGCCGCGCCGATCAACAAAGCCCCCAGCAACGGCAATACCAACAGCCATGGATGCGGATGCCAGGGCAGGTCGAAGGCGTACCGGTAAAGCACCAGGCTCACCAGTTCCGAACCCAGGGCCGCCAGCAGGCCACTGACGGCGCCCAGCAGGCCGAACTCGATGCGCCGGGCCTTGACCAGCAGGGGCCGTTCGGCGCCCAGTGCACGCAACAGCGCGCCTTGGCGGATCCGTTCGTCGAGGGTCGCCTGCAGGCCGGAGAACAACACCGCCATTCCCGCCGCCAGCACGAACAGCAACACGTACTCCACGGCCAGGGTCACTTGGGCCAGGATGCTGCGCAGTTGTTCGAGCAAGGCCTCGACTTGCAGGATCGTCACCGCCGGAAAGGCCCGGGACAGGTCGACGATCTGTTGGTCGTGGCCCGGCGCCAGGTAGAAACTGGTGAGGTAGGTCGCCGGCAGGTCTTTCAATGTACCGGGCTGGAAGATCATGAAGAAGTTGGGTTGGAAATTATCCCAGTTGATTTCCCGCAGGCTGGTGACCTTCGCTTCACGGTTGACCCCGCCCACGCTGAAGACCAGGCGGTCGCCCAACTTGATCTTGAGGTTCTCGGCCACTTTGCCTTCCACCGAAACCCCAGGGACATCGTCCGCAGGCTGCTGTGGCCACCAGGTCCCTGCGGTGACGACGTTGCCCGTCGGCAGGTCCGCAGCCCAGGTCAGGCTCAGGTCGCGCTGCAGCGCCCGGTCACCCGCCGAGTCCTTGGTGACGAACTCCGTCGCCGGTTCGCCATTGATGCTGATCAGACGCCCGGGTACCACGGGGTAGAGCGGGGCCGATTGTGCGGACAATTCCAGCAGTTTGTCGGTGAAGGCCTGCTTGTCGTTGGGCAGGATGTTCAGGGCGAAATAGTTCGGCGCGTTTTTGGGCAACTGGTTTTGCCAGGTGTCCAGCAACTCACCGCGCAGTAGCGCGATCAACGCCATGGACAACAGGATCAGGCCGAACGCCAAGGCCTGGCCGGCGGCTGCCAAGGGATGACGCAGCAATTGGCCGAGGCCCAGCCGCCAGGGCAGGGCGGCGCGGGCCAGCAGGCGACGCAGGCTCTGGAGCAGCAGCAACAACAAGCCGCCGAGCACCAGCGCGGCAACGACGCCACCGCCCAGCAGGGCGAAGGTCAGGACCAGGTCCAGGCTCAGGCGCCACATGATCAGGCCCAGGGCACCCAGAGCGGCACCGTAGATCATCCAGGAGCTGGAGGGGATCGGCAGCATGTCCCGGCGCAGCACGCGCAACGGTGGCACCCGTCCCAGCGCAGCCAGTGGCGGCAGGGCGAACCCCGCCAGCGCCACCAGCCCGGTGCCGATCCCGGCGATCGCCGGCAGCAGGCCGCCCGGCGGAACGGTGGTGGGCAGCAGGTCGTGCAGCAGGGCGAACAGGCCCAGTTGGGCGATCCAGCCGAGCAGGGCGCCGCTGATACTGGCAAGCAGGCCCAGCACCGTCAATTGCAGGCTGAACAGCACCATGGTTTCCCGACGTGAAAGGCCCAGGCAGCGCAGCAGCGCGCTGGCATCGAAGCGTCGGGTGGCAAAGCGGTTGGCCGAGAGCGCGACGGCGACCCCGGACAGCAACACCGCCACCAGGCTGGCCATGTTCAGGTAGCGCTCGGCCTTGCCCAGGGCGCCGCCGATCTGACGGTTGCCGTCGCGGGCATCCTGCAGGCGCTGGTTGGCTTCAAGGCCAGGCTTGACCAGGTCGCGGTAGGTTTGCAAGGCCGGTGCCGGGCCGCGCCACAGGTCGCGATAGCTGACCCGGCTGCCCGGTTGCACCACGCCCGTTGCCTCCAGATCCTTGAGGTTGATCAGCACGCGCGGGGTGAGGCTGTAGAAATTGCCGGCACGATCCGGTTCATAGGTCAGCACTCGGGCCAGCCGCAGGGTTTGGTTGCCAACGTCGATGCTGTCGCCGATCTTCAGGTCCAGTGCCGTCAGCAGTCGTGCCTCGACCCAGGCCTCGCCGGGGTTCGGGCGTCCGCCGGTTTCTTCCGGCGCGAACGGGGCGGGGCTGCTTTTCAGCTCGCCGCGCAGTGGGTAGGTGTCATCGGCCGCCTTGACGCTGGACAGCTGGATGCCATTGTCGGTGGCCACGACACTGGAGAACTCCACCACCCGGGCGTGTTCCAGCCCCAGTTCGGTGCCGCTGCGGATCTGCTCCGGGCGGGCCGGCGAGCTGCCTTCGAGCAGCAGGTCGGCGCCGAGGAATTCGGTGGCGCGCATCATCATCGCGCCGTTGAGGCGGGCACCGAAGTAACCGATGGCGGTACTCGCCGCCACCGCCACCAGCAGGGCGAAGAACAACACCCGCAACTCACCGGCGCGGGCATCGCGAAGCAATTGGCGGACAGCGAGACTGAACAGGCGCAACAGCGGCAAACGTGCCATCAAGGCTCCAGAGGGGCGACCATCTCGCCGGCTTCAAGTCGGATCAGGCGCCGGCAGCGATGGGCCAGGCGTTCATCATGGGTGACCAGCACCAGGGTCGTGCCGCGTTCCTTGTTCAGTTCGAACAGCAGGTCGCTGATGCGCTCGCCTGTGTGGCTGTCGAGGTTGCCGGTGGGTTCGTCGGCAAACAGCACGTCGGGCTCGGCGGCAAAGGCCCGGGCAATCGCCACCCGTTGCTGTTCGCCGCCGGAGAGCTGGCGCGGTGAATGGGTCAGGCGCTGGCCCAGGCCGACGCGCTGCAACAGCTGCGTGGCGCGTTCACGGGCATCCTTGCGGCCGTCCAGTTCCAGCGGCAGCATGACGTTTTCCAGTGCATTGAGGCTGTCGAGCAACTGGAACGACTGGAAAACGAAACCGACATGCTCGGCGCGGATCCGTGCGCGCTGGTCTTCATCCAGTGCGCTGAGGGCCTGGCCGGCGAGTGTGACTTCGCCGCTGCTGGGCAGGTCGAGGCCGGCCAGCAGGCCCAGGAGGGTGGATTTGCCGGAACCGGACGCGCCGACGATGGCCAGGCTGTCGCCTTTGTTCAGTTCCAGGCTGAGTTCGTGCAGGATGGTCAGTTCACCTTCCGCGCTGGCGACCACTTTGCTAAGGTCCGTCGCGGTGAGAATGCTTGAGCCCATGGAGAATCCGATGCGTGTGTGGTTTTTGAGTGCCGGCCTGGCCTTGATGTGCATGGCCCAGAACGCAGCGGCGGGTACAGTCCTGATCGTTGGCGATAGTATCAGCGCGGCTTTCGGCCTGGATACCCGGCAAGGGTGGGTGTCGTTGCTCGAACAACGGCTCAAGGCCGAGGGTTTTGACGATAAAGTGGTCAATGCTTCCATCAGCGGCGACACCAGCGCCGGAGGCCAGGCGCGGCTGCCGGCGCTGCTCGCAGCCCATAAACCGGACCTGGTGATCCTGGAGTTGGGTGGCAACGATGGCTTGCGCGGACAACCACCAACACAATTGCAACAAAACCTTGCAGCGATGATCGACAGCGCCCGCGCCAGCGGTGCCGAGGTACTTTTGCTGGGCATGCAATTGCCACCCAATTACGGACGGCGTTACACAGATGCCTTTGCCCGGGTCTACAGCACCTTGGCCGAGGAGAAAAAAGTCCCGCTGGTGCCGTTTTTCCTCAAGGACGTCGGTGGCGTTCCGACCATGATGCAAGGCGACGGATTGCACCCGTCCGTCGCGGCCCAGGGCAAGTTGCTGGAAAATGTCTGGCCGACGCTAAAACCGCTGCTTTGACGCTTTTCTACAGGCGGGCTTTCGGCTAATGTGGCGCCCCCGATTTGGAGCCCCCGATGCCGCGTCCCGCCTGGTCCCTGTTTGCCTACCAACTGATCGAGCCTGACGAGCAGCTGGATCTGTTCGCCTGCCAGGAAGTGCGGGTGCACCTGGTGACCCGGCAACTGGAACTCGGTGGCTCGGCCGACCGGACCCTCTGCGGTAGCCTGCTGCCGGCCCAGCCGCGCTGGTCGAGCGTCGATCGCAAGATTTTCCAGGATCATCGCCTGTGCTCGCTGTGCCGGGCGATCCTGGAATCCCAGAAGCGCGGCACCTCGCCGATCTGGCCGGAGCTGCGGTTCGAGTTGTAATCCCTCAGCGCGTGCCATGACCCGCGCCCCTGTGGGAGCCGAGCTGAACTGGCCTAATAATTCCGGACACCTCTTAAGGGCGATATGATTTCGCCAACTTGGAGGTTCCATGAACGAAAGAAAGGTCTATACCCGCGAGTTCAAGCTGCATGCTGCCAGCATGGTGCTTGATGATAACTGCCCGGTACCAGAAGTTTGTGCATCTCTGGACATCGGACCCACCGCTTTACGGCGCTGGGTTGATCAGGTTCGTAAGGAACGCGAGGGCCAGCCAGTTAAAGGCACCAAGGCGATTACTGACGATCAGCGCCAGATCCAGGAGCTAAAAGCCAAGATCAAGCGCATGGAGATGGAAGCTGAAATCCTAAAAAAGGCTACCGCTCTCTTGATGTCGGATCCCGATCGTTTCCGATGATCGCAGAGCTAAGAGAGTCATTTCCGACGGCCGTGGTGTGTCGTGTTTTCGGCGTGAAGCGCAGCAGCTTTTATGAGTGGATTCAGCGGCGATCCAAGCCGCGGATCAGACGTGAAGAACTCAGGCTGAAAGTCGTTGAACTGCACAGTGAAAGTCGCGAAGCCATGGGCTCCAGGATGATCAGCAAGGGCCTGAAATCGCAAAATATTGCAGCGGGAAGAAGCCTGGTCAGAGCGCTGATGAGGGAAGCCAACATTGTCAGTAAACAACGCCAGCCGCATCCATTTAGATCCAAAGGCGTGGAGGCATTTGTCGCGCCTAATCGGCTCAAACGCAACTTCAAACCGACTGCAATCGATCAGGTTTGGTGTGGCGACGTTACCAGCCTGATGGTGGGTAAACGCTGGATTCATCTGGCCATCGTGATCGATTTGTTTGCTCGCAGGGTTATTGGTTGGGCTTTTTCTCTGGTTAATGAGGCCAACCTAGTCAGCAAAGCGCTACGCATGGCGACAGCTGTACGAACGTGTCCTCCAGGGCTGATGTTTCACTCAGACCAAGGATGTCAGTACACCAGTCGCAAGTTTCAAGAAGAACTGACCCGCCACGGCATTGTGCAAAGCATGAGTCATCGGGGACAGTGCTGGGACAACGCTCCAATAGAGCGTTTTTTCGGCACACTGAAGTCAGAGTGGGTACCTCGCAACGGCTACAGCCTGATCGAGGAGGCAAAAACGGACATGGTGCGTTTCTTCATGTACTACAACCGCACCAGGCTCCACAGCTACAACAACTACCTGTCGCCAATAGCCATGGAGCAAAAAGCGGCATAAACACCGTAATCGGTGTCCGGGATTACTTGACCAGTTCAAGCTTGCTCGCGATAGCGGTGGCACTGCTTGCATCGAGGGTGAATGTACCGCCGTCATCGCGAGCAAGCTCGGCTCCCACAGGGCGCGGGGTGAATGCCCAAAAAAATGCTGTGCATCGGACGCCGCCTTGCCGCTCTCCCCGAAATAATGGGTGGCAGTGTACAATCGCCGTTTTCATACCCCTTGTTCGATCTGCGAAGGATTTCCCGGATGTTGCCGCGCTTGCCTGCCGTCGCCCGCTGCCTGTCTCTTGCCGCCCTGTGTATGGCGGGCCCCGTTGCTGCACTCGAGCTGCCTCTGCCACCGCCGGGTGAAGACATCATTGGCCAGGTGCAAGTCATCAAGGCCAAGTACGAAGACACCTTCGCCGACCTGGGCACCACTTATGACCTGGGCTACAGCGAGATGGTCGCCGCCAACCCGGGGGTCGATCCCTGGTTGCCTGGCGCTGGCACCGAGATCGTGCTGCCGACCCGTTTCATCCTGCCGCCGGGCCCGCGCGAGGGCATCGTGATCAACCTGGCCGAGTACCGTCTCTACTATTTCCCCAAGGGGCGGAACGTGGTGTACACCTTCCCGCTGGGGATTGGCCGTGAGGGCTGGGGTTCGCCGATCGCTCACACCAGCATCATCGCCAAGACACCGAACCCGACCTGGACGCCGCCCGCATCGATCAAGGCCGAACACGCTGCCGACGGCGACCCGTTGCCGAATGTCGTGCCCGCCGGCCCGGATAACCCGCTGGGCCCTTTCAAGTTCACCCTGGGCACCCCGGGCTACCTGATCCATGGTTCGAACAAGAAGTTCGGCATCGGCATGCGGACCAGCCACGGTTGCTTCCGGATGTTCAACAACAACGTACTGGAAATGGCCGGCATGGTGCCGGTGGGCACGTCGGTGCGGATCATCAACGACCCCTACAAGCTGGGCTTGAGCGGTGGCAAGGTGTACCTCGAAGCGCATACGCCACTGGACGACAAGGGCAACCCGTCGGTGGTGGACAAGCACACCGCGGTGATCAATGCGATGCTCAAGCGCGAAGACATCACCAGTAACCTGCGCATGAACTGGGACGTGGTGCGGGACGTGGTGGCGGCGGAAGATGGCCTGCCGGTGGAAATTGCCGTTCCCAATACCTCGGCACCGATGGTCTCGAGCGCGCCGATCGACTTGCAGCAGTAAAACTCGAAAGCAACCCGCCGACGTTTCGCGATGTCGGCGGGTTTTTTATCGCCTGCTTAAACGCCAAGCAATAAAAAAGCCGACCCAAAAATGGGTCGGCTCGATAACAATCCCGAAGGACTATTACTTGCGGCTAGCTTTTTCCAGCATGCGCAGAGCACGCTCGTTAGCTTCGTCAGCAGTCTGTTGTGCTTTTTGAGCAGCAGCCAGAGCTTCATCAGCTTTACGGTACGCTTCGTCTGCACGAGCCTGGGAGCGAGCTGCTGCGTCTTCGGTAGCAGTCAGACGTGCTTCGGTTTCTTTCGATGCGCTGCTGCAACCGGTAGCCAGAACTGCGGCCAGGGCCAGAGCAGAGAATTTCAGAACGTTGTTCATCGGTTTCCCCTTCAAGGACTTTCTATTAGTGACTGTCTCCCCAGACTGAGGAGTTAGCCGGCGTACATACTACCCATTACTTGTAGTAAGTAAACTGACGTAGCGCAAGAAGCAAAAAAATTGTAGGCGGTGATTCTTTTTCGAGCAACTTTTCTTAGGGCCGTTGAAAAAATATACAGCCCCAAGCCCATGGCTGGAGCGCGTCGACGAAAAAAAGTTCCGCCGCGGGGAAGAACTCTTGCAGCCCTCGCTAACGTCGTTGTTTATTGATTCACCTACACTTTTGTACATTTTTTGTGCAGCGTCCCAGGCATCTTTATTGGTATTGGCGGTGACTTTAACTACGCGCGCTCGTCTCAAGACTCAACAACTGGCGATGTTCAGCTATTGCACCGTGACCGACTACCGCTCGAGGATGGCGCTCAATCGATAAACCCGACCAGGTTTACCCCTTCGATGACAGGCGTGCCTTGAGCATTTGCGTCATTGGTGCCTACTATTCACGACGTGCTCGGGTTTGAGCGGATCGGTTTTGGCGCTCGGTGACCAGGAAGGCACGGGGTGGCGTAGATGTTCCTTCGCCGGAAAAACATCGGTAAGGTAGGGGTCGGCATTCAGACCCGCGAGGAGTAGTGATGAGCGAGGCGGTTACCATCCACCATGACCAGGCTGGTCATCAGTTCGAGACCAATGTGGACGGTCATCGTGCCTATCTGACCTATATGGACCTGGGCAAGCAGACCCTGGATATCTATCGCACCTTCGTGCCCAACGCCTTGCGCGGCCGGGGCATCGCGGCGGCGCTGACCGAAAGGGCGCTGCAGTACGCTGAAGAGATGGGCTACACGGTGATCCCGTCCTGCTCCTACGTGGAGCGTTACATGGAGCGTCACCAGCGGCACGCGGCGAAGCTCTGAGAAAACGGATTCCCCAATAAAAAACGCCGGACTGAAGAGTCCGGCGTTTTTTTATGCCTTAACTTAAAGAGAGCAGAAAGATCGCAGGCTTCGCCAGCTCCTGCATCCCCAGCCCAAATACGTCTATGAGCTGTGTAGGAGCTGTCGAGTGAAACGAGGCTGCGATCTTTTCAACCACGCTGCCGCTTCGGCAGCACGTCCTTGAGTTTGGCGTGCATGCTGCGCAGGGTGTTCTCGGTCGCGCTCCAGTCGATGCAGGCATCGGTGATGGAGACGCCGTACTGCAAGTCGGCGAGGTCTTTCGGGATTGCCTGGCAGCCCCAGTTCAAGTGACTTTCGACCATCAGGCCGATAATCGACTGGTTGCCTTCCAGGATCTGGTTGGCCACGTTCTCCATCACCAACGGTTGCAGCGCCGGGTCCTTGTTGGAGTTGGCGTGGCTGCAATCGACCATGATGTTCGGCTTGATCCTGGCTTTGTTCAGCGCCTGCTCACACAGTGCGACGCTGACCGAGTCGTAGTTCGGCTTGCCGTTGCCACCGCGCAGGACCACGTGACCGTAGGCGTTGCCCTTGGTGGTGACGATCGACACGCCACCTTCCTGGTTGATGCCCAGGAAGCGGTGCGGGCTGGAAACCGACTGCAAGGCGTTGATCGCCACGGTGAGACCGCCGTCGGTGCCGTTCTTGAAGCCCACCGCCGACGACAGGCCGGAGGCCATTTCGCGGTGGGTCTGGGATTCGGTGGTGCGCGCGCCGATGGCCGACCAGCTGATCAGGTCCTGCAAGTACTGCGGCGAGATCGGGTCCAGGGCTTCGGTGGCGGTGGGCAGGCCCATTTCCGCCAGGTCCAGCAGCAACTGGCGACCGATGTGCAGGCCGTCCTGGATCTTGAAGGAGTCATCCAGGTACGGGTCGTTGATCAGGCCTTTCCAGCCGACGGTGGTCCGCGGTTTCTCGAAATACACGCGCATGACCAGGTACAAGGTGTCGGAGACTTCCGCCGCCAGCACTTTCAGGCGCTCGGCGTATTCGTGGGCGGCCTTGATGTCATGGATCGAGCAGGGGCCGATGACCACGAACAGGCGATGGTCGGTGCCGTCCAGGATGTTGCGAATGACTTCCCGGCCCTTGGTCACGGTGCGCAGGGCAGCGTCGCTCAGGGGGATATCGCGCTTGAGCTGGTCAGGCGTGATGAGGGTCTCGTTGGAGGCGACGTTAAGGTCATTGATCGGTAAATCAGCCATCGTGTTACTCGTCAGGTCACGGGTGCCGGCCGCCAGCGATCCCCGCGCGGCGGTGCACAGCGAATTTTAAGCGCGTCGGGGAGCCGAACCTTATCGCGTTACGAGGTGGCTCGACAATGGGCTGGGCCCGGTTTAATGCCCTATAGGCCAGGGAAAAGGCCTTGGCGATGGCTCTGCAACAGATTCGTGAGCGGATGTAATGAAGATTGCATGCCATGCTGCTCGCGCCGATAGTGTGCAGGGTTTTTTTACCAGGAGAGTTGCAACGATGCAGGCAGGGGTTAAACCGCGGATCGGAATGATCGGCACCGGGGCGATTGGCGGGTTTTATGGCGTGATGCTGGCGCGCGCTGGTTTTGACGTGCACTTTCTACTGCGCAGCGAATTTGCCGCCGTGGCCGAAGCCGGTTTGCGAATCGACAGCGCGGTCCATGGCACGCTGGCCCTCGACCCCGTCCAGGCCTATCGCTCGGCAGCCGATATGCCGCCCTGTGACTGGCTGCTGGTCGGCGCCAAGACCACCAGCAATGCCGACCTGGCGCCGGCCATTGCCCAGGCTGCCGCTGACGGGGCAAGAGTCCTGTTGCTGCAGAACGGCCTGGACGTCGAGGACGATCTTCGATCGTTGTTGCCCGATTCGCTGCATCTGCTGGGGGGCCTGTGCCTGATCTGCGTGCATCGCGTCGGCCCTGGCGTCATCGCCCACCAGGCACTTGGCGCGGTCAACGTCGGTTATCACAGCGGTCCCTGTGCCGATCAGGCGCAACGCATGGCGATCGTCGAAGAGGCGACGACCGTGTTCCGCTGCGCCGGTATCGAGGCCCAGGCCATGCCTGGCTTGCAACAGGCCCGCTGGCAGAAGCTGGTGTGGAATGTGCCGTACAACGGTCTTTCGGTTTTGTTGGGCGCCAGTACCACGCCGTTGATGGCCAACAGTCATAGCCGCGAATTGATCCAGGCGCTGATGGTGGAGGTGGTCCGCGGTGCGCAAGCCTGCGGGCATCACATCGCGCCGGGTTATGCCGAGTATCTGTTCACGATGACCGAGAAGATGCCCGATTACTGGCCGAGCATGTACCACGATTATTCCCACAAGCGAGCGCTGGAACTGGACGCGATCTACGGCCGGCCATTGGCGGCGGCGAAAGCGGCAGGGTGTGAGCTGCCGAAAATCGAAGCCTTGTATCAGGCGTTGGCGTTCATGGATCGCTGTAACCGCTGAGCGGGGCGAAAGGGGAGTGGCATGGCAAACAACATCGACGACAAACTGGTGCTGGCGATTTCGTCGCGGGCGTTGTTCGACCTGAGGGAAAGCCACAAGGTGTACTTGTCGAGTGGCGTCGAGGCCTATCGGCAATACCAGATCGAGCATGAAGACGAAGTCCTGGCACCCGGTGACGCGTTCGCCCTCGTGCAGAAACTGCTGGACCTCAACGAACACCTGGGGCGTGCCCGGGTCGAGGTGATCCTGGTGTCGCGCAACAGTGCCGACACCGGCCTTCGGGTGTTCAACTCGATCCATCATTATGGGCTGGCGATTTCGCGCGCGGCCTTCGTTGGCGGTCGCAGTCCTTACCCGTACCTCAAGGCATTCGGCTGTGACCTGTTCTTGTCCACCCACGCTGAAGACGTGCGCAGCGCCCTGGACGCCGGGTTTGCCGCGGCGACCATCCTGTCGGGTGGGGCCAGTCGCGCCGCCAGCGCAGAACTGCGCATTGCCTTCGACGGCGATGCCGTGCTGTTTTCCGATGAGTCGGAGCGTGTCTATCAGGCCGGTGGCCTGGAAGCTTTCCAGGCCAGCGAGCGGCAGTCTGCCCGTGAACCGCTGCGAGGCGGGCCGTTCAAGGGCTTCCTGGCGGCGCTCAACGCGCTGCAGCGCGAGTTCCCCGAGGACGCCTGCCCCATCCGCACGGCCCTGGTGACCGCCCGTTCGGCACCGGCCCATGAGCGGGTCATCCGGACTTTGCGTGAGTGGGATATCCGCTTGGACGAGTCGCTGTTTCTCGGCGGCCTGACCAAATCGGCTTTCCTGGAGGCCTTTGCCGCCGATGTGTTTTTCGATGACCAGACCGGCCACTGCGAATTGGCCCGGGAGGTGGTCGCCACCGGTCACGTCCCCCATGGCATCAGTAACGAAATAAAGCCCTGACTGCCTCTGGGTCGGGACGTCAGGCCGCACGTCGCAGTCCCCGAGGCGCTGCTAAGCTGAATCAATCTCCGCCATTCTGGCACGTGAGGAGGTCACATGATTCGTTCGATGCTGTACGCCACAGACCTGGGCCTTTATGCCCCTTATGTGATGCAGCATGCCTTGGCGCTGGCACGGACGTTTGAAGCCGAGTTGTATGTGGTGCATGCGGTGGAACCGATGGGGCTGTTCGCCGAATCGGTGTTGCAAAGCTATCTCGACGAGCAGGCGCTGAACGAATTCCATCGCCAAGGTCTGAATACGGTGATGGCCAATATCGAACAGCGGGTGCTCGACAGTTTTCGTGAGGAATTGGGGGAAGGGCAACAGGACTTGAAACTGATCAGGTCGGTCAGGGTGTACCAGGGCGATCCTTCCCAGGTCATCCTGGAGCAGGCTGCGAAACTCTCCGTTGATTTGCTGATCGTAGGCAGTCATTGCCAAGGGGCGAACGGTGAAACCCCCTTGGGCAGGACCGCTGCCCGGGTATTGCAGTTATCCCGGGTACCGGTCTACCTGGTTCCGCTGGTCCAGCGTCGACGTCAGGGCGAGGCTTGAGGCTAAATGATGGCGTTTTATAAAAAGTTCTAGATTTATTGTCGTAACCTTCCATATAGTTATATACCGTCGCTGATGCCCGTGGCGTCCAACTGCTTTGAGGGATACATATGAAGCTTCAACAACTGCGCTACATCTGGGAAGTGGCGCACCACGACCTCAACGTTTCCGCTACTGCCCAAAGCCTCTACACGTCGCAACCCGGCATCAGCAAGCAGATCCGCCTGTTGGAAGACGAGCTGGGCGTCGAAGTCTTCGCCCGCAGCGGCAAGCACCTGACCCGCGTGACCCCGGCCGGTGAGCGCATCATCACCACGGCTGGCGAGATCCTGCGCAAGGTCGAAAGCATCAAGCAGATCGCCCAGGAATTCTCCAACGAGAAAAAAGGCACCTTGTCGATCGCCACGACCCACACCCAGGCCCGCTATGCGCTGCCACCGGTGATCAGCAACTTCATCAAGCAATACCCCGACGTGGCGCTGCACATGCACCAGGGGTCGCCGATGCAGATCGCCGAGATGGCTGCCGACGGTACGGTGGATTTCGCCATTGCCACCGAGGCCCTGGAGCTGTTCGGGGACCTGGTGATGATGCCGTGCTACCGCTGGAATCGCTGCGTGGTCGTGCCCCAGGGGCATCCGTTGACCAAGCTGCCGAAGCTGACCCTCGAAGCCCTGGCCGAATACCCGATCGTCACCTACGTATTCGGTTTCACCGGGCGTTCCAAGCTCGACGAAGCCTTCAGCCATCGTGGCCTGACGCCGAAAGTGGTGTTCACCGCCGCCGACGCCGACGTGATCAAGACTTACGTCCGCCTGGGCCTGGGCGTGGGCATCGTCGCGAAGATGGCCGTCGATACCAAGCTCGACAGTGACCTGGTGGTGCTGGATGCCAGCGAATTGTTCGAATCCAGCGTGACCAAGATCGGTTTCCGACGTGGCACTTTCCTGCGCGGCTTCATGTGCGACTTCATCGAGAAATTCGCGCCGCACCTGACCCGGGAAGTGATGGCCAAGGCCATCCAGTGCCACAACAAGCAGGAACTCGAAGAGTTGTTCGACGGCGTCGAACTGCCGGTGCACTAAAAAACGTTACCTGCCTAGATCGCCTCGGTGACAGTGAACTGTTGCCGGGCGCCCGCGACCACGATCTCCACTTCATCCCCTTCGAACTTGCCCAGCAGGCCTCGGCCCAGCGGTGAGCGAGGGGTGATGACGGTGATCGGCTGGCCTACCAGCGAGACCTTCAAGCCTGCCGCATCCGGCCCGAGGAAGAGCCATTGCTGGCGGCCGTGCTCATCTTCCAGCCCGATCAATGTGCCGACCTGAACGCCGCGCTGCTCGTCGTAAGGCCTCAACGTCAGGTTTTGACAAAGGGTGAGCGCCTGGCGGATTTCTTCCACGCGCCTGGCTTGTCCGGCGGCGAGGTAGGACGCCTCGAGGCCCAGGGTGTCGTATTTGTTCTCGGCGATGTTTTCTTCGTGGGTCGCGGTTTCGTAGGCGGTTTGCGCGGCGCGCTCGGCGATATCGAGATCAATCTCGAGCTTGTCGAGAATCAACTGGTGGACGGTCTGTTTGTTCATGTCACTCGCAAAATTGCAGCACGTTGGCACGGCTTTTTTCACTGGGTGCATTCTGGTCCTGTTGCAGCCAGAACTGGCACTTGGGGTTGGACAGGTTGCGAGGGTTGCTGCGGGCCTGATCAAGCGCCTGACGTTGTTCGTTCCTCTGCAGGTTCTGCTGATACTGCTCGAACATCGGCGTGGGCGGCTCGGGGGCCGGTTGCACCGCCGGTGGTTGCGCCAGTTGATGGACGGCGGCGGCCACCGGTGCCAGTTGTTCGTTGAACAGGAATCTGGACAGCAGCCAGCCCGTCAACACGATGGCCAGGAACCCCAGCCACAGGCCCAGGGCAATGCTGAAGGTCAATTGCAAAGCCGTAAGGCGCGAGGGTGTCGAGTGATCGGGCATGGCTGCTTCCTGGCAGGGTCATGGGCAGGCGCTGATTGTCGCATGAAGATTAATCGCCGTCGGCTCTTCTGCGCGATCGGTTTATTCGGGACAATCAGGCCTTTGTCACAGGGAGTCGGGAATGGCTGTGCGCTGGGATATTTTCTGCACCGTCGTCGATAATTATGGCGACATCGGTGTCACTTGGCGCCTGGCTCGGCAATTGGTGGCCGAGCACCAATTCGCGGTTCGGCTGTGGGTCGACGACCTGCGTGCCTTCGAACGGCTGTGCCCGCAGATCGATATCACCCTGCCCGAGCAATGGCAGCAGGGCGTGCAAGTGTGCCACTGGCCTGCTGAGTGGCAGCCCACCGAGGCCGCCGAGGTGGTGATCGCCGCATTTGCCTGCCAGTTGCCGAGTGCCTACATGGAAGCGATGGCCGAACGCCAGACGACGCCCTTGTGGATGAACCTCGATTATTTGAGCGCCGAAGACTGGGTGATCGGTTGCCATGGCTTACCGTCAGTCAAATACAAACACGTGCAGAAATATTTCTTTTTCCCGGGCTTTCGGGAGGGAACGGGTGGCTTGCTGCGTGAGGCCGGTCTGCTGGAGCGCCGTCGGCAATTCCAGCAGGATGCCGAAGCGCAACGCAGTTTCCTGCAAGGATTGGGCGTCGAGCGGGCGCCGCAGGCCTGCCTGATCTCGCTGTTCGCCTACGAGAACGCCGGGCTGGCGAGCTGGTTTGACGCGATGGCAGCCGATACCCAGGCATTTCATGTGCTGGTTCCCGAAGGGCGAGTGTTGGGCGACGTCGAGCGTTGGCTCGGTGTCGACGGCCTGAAGGTCGGTGCGCTGCATCGACGCGGCGCACTGACGGTGCAGGTGCTGCCGTTCGTTCGCCAGGATCAGTACGACCAGTTGCTGTGGTGCTGTGATTTCAACGCCGTGCGTGGCGAAGACTCCTTCGTGCGTGCGCAATGGGCCGGTCGGCCGCTGCTCTGGCACATCTACCAGCAGGAAGAAGACGTCCACCTGGAAAAGCTCGAGGCATTTCTCAGGCTCTACAATCAGGGGCTTTCACCGGCCGCGCAAAAAGCGACCAATGGTCTCTGGCGGGCCTGGAATGCCGGCCAGGACATGGCCGAGCATTGGAAAACCAGCCGCGAACAGCAGCAGGAACTGGCCGAACATGCCCAGGCGTGGTGTCTGGAACAGGCTTCGCGACCCGATCTTGCCGCGGCGCTGGTGAAGTTTTATGTAAATTGGATATGATACGCGGCCTAGATTTTTGTAAATCCCATCCAAATTCGGATATTCGCAATGAAAACTGGTAAAGAACTGAAACCCGGGACCGTGATCCGTCTCGAAAACGATCCTTGGCTGGTTCAGAAAGCTGAGTTCACCAAGTCGGGTCGTAACAGCGCGATCATGAAGACCAAGCTGAAGAACCTGCTGACCGGTTACAAGACCGAGATCGTCTACAGCGCCGACGACAAACTGGACGACGTGATCCTCGACCGCAAAGAAGCGACCCTGTCCTTCATCAGCGGTGACACCTACACGTTCATGGACACCACTGACTACACCATGTACGAGCTGAACGCCGAAGACATCGAAAGCGTTCTGCCATTCATCGAAGAAGGCATGACCGACGTCTGCGAAGCTGTGTTCTTCGAAGAGCGCCTGGTTTCCGTAGAACTGCCGACCACCATCGTGCGTCAGGTTGACTACACCGAAGGTTCCGCTCGCGGTGACACGTCCGGCAAGGTCATGAAGCCTGCCAAACTGAAGAACGGTACCGAACTGTCGGTCGCTGACTTCATCGAAATCGGCGACATGATCGAGATCGATACCCGCGAAGGCGGTTCCTACAAAGGTCGCGCCAAGTAAGCGCAGCCTTCTGTATAAAAAAGCCCGACCATTGAGTCGGGCTTTTTTATTTCAGGACTGAATACCAGATCCCGTGGCTTCTCCTGGTTCCATCATCACTTCAGGTGCTGCTTGAGCTCTTCGGACACCTGCAACATCGCCGAACGCACCGCTGGCACCTGGCTGACCACGTTGAGCAAGCCGTAGTCGTGGATCATGCCGTTGTAGCGTACGGCCGTCACGGGCACACCGGCCGCGTCCAGTTTGCGGGCATAGGCTTCGCCTTCATCGCGCAAGACATCGGCCTCGGCGGTCTGCACCAGCGCTGGCGGCAGGCCCTTGAGTTGCGCGGTGCTGGCCCGTAGCGGCGAGGCATAGATCTCGCCGCGTTGCCCGGCATCGGTGGTGTAGTTGTCCCAGAACCACTTCATCATGTTTTTACTGAGGAAGTGCCCTTCGGCGAACTGGTTGTAGGACGCCGTCTCGAAGCTGGCATCGGTCACCGGCCACAGCAATGCCTGGAAACGGATCGCCGGCGTGCCTTTGTCCTTCGCCATCAAGGCCACGACCGCCGCCATGTTGCCGCCGACGCTGTTGCCCACCACGGCCAGGCGCTTGCCATCGACGCTGATCTGCTTGCCGTGCTCGGCCACCCATTTCGTCGCGGCGTAAGCCTGGTTGATCGCCACCGGGTAATGCGCCTCGGGTGAAGGCGTGTAGTTGACGAACACCGCGACGGCACCGGACCCCGCAACGAGATCCCGAACCAGTCGTTCGTGGGTCGGGAAGTCGCCCAGTACCCAGCCACCGCCGTGGAAGAACATGAACACCGGCAACTCACCCTTGACCCCGGCGGGGCGAACGATGGTCAGGCTGATCGGCTGGCCATCGACCTGGATGGTTTTCTCGCTGACGTCGGCCTTGGGCAAGCTCAACTTTACCCCCGCCTGGGCGCCCATCAGGACGGCGCGGGCGTCCTTGGGCGACAGCTGCTCCAGTGGCTTGCCGGTGCCGGCATTGAGCGCGTCGAGAAACGCCTGGGTGTTGTGTTCGACGATACCGTCGGCGAAGGCGCTGCTGACGCTGAGGGCGAGAAGGGTGCCGGTCAGGGCTTTGCTGAATGTGTTCATGTGCATCTCCTTGAGTTCGGG
The DNA here is from genome assembly GCF_055390755.1 of Pseudomonas sp. Van50. Classification (NCBI taxonomy): domain Bacteria; kingdom Pseudomonadati; phylum Pseudomonadota; class Gammaproteobacteria; order Pseudomonadales; family Pseudomonadaceae; genus Pseudomonas; species Pseudomonas sp. Van50. Next base: position 2,032,211 of record NZ_AP024343.1, read on the forward strand.
GCCAGGGTTGGTGGTCAGACGGTCACGTGCAGGCGCACATCCACGTTGCCGCGGGTGGCGTTGGAGTACGGGCAGACGTGGTGAGCCGCGTCCACCAGGCTTTGCGCGTCGGCCTGGTCCAGCCCTGGCAGGCTGATGTGCAGGTCGATGTCGAGGCCGAAACCACCGGGGATCTGGCCGATGCCGACGTGGGCGGTAATCGAGGCGTCGTCCGGGATCTTGCGTTTGCTCTGGCTGGCCACGAATTTCAGGGCGCCGATGAAGCAGGCCGAGTAGCCGGCGGCGAACAATTGCTCGGGGTTGGTCGCCGCACCGCCCGCACCGCCGAGTTCCTTGGGCGTGGCGAGTTTGACGTCGAGAATGTTGTCACTGGAGATCGCACGACCGTCACGGCCGCCGGTGGAAGTTGCGATTGCGGTGTAGAGCGTTTGCATGATGGGAGCCTCGTTTCTGGGTTGGTTTATTTGCGCTAAATGTTTGCGCGCTAAGTAGGTGTGAGGCGAATGTATAGCGCTAATATTTTGTGCGCAAGATAAATTTTCGAGGCAGGTATGAAAATTCAGGCTGAAAGGGCTTGTACCCCTTGAGCTAGAGGGGTTTGGTGGTGTTAAAAATTTTTTAGCTGGTAGGCTGGGAGGCCGCAATCGCGAGCAAGCTCGCTCCCACAGAGGGGAGCGCCGCAACTTCAATGTGGGAGCGAGCTTGCTCGCGATTGCGGTGGGTCAGTTGGCGGGGAGATCGGATGTCCCGGAACCTTCGCGAGCGAGCCCGCTCCCACAGGGGGAGTCAGAGGCTGTCTTGCAAATGCCCGCGTAGCGCTTGCAGGTCATGTTGCAGCTTCTTCAACTGTTCCAGGGTCTGGCCGCTGGCGGCGAGGATGCATTGGGGGATGTCGAGGGCTTTTTCCCGCAGGGCACGGCCCTGTTCGGTGAGTTCGACAATGACCACCCGTTCGTCCTCACGGCTGCGGGTGCGGCTCAGCAGGCCTTCGGCCTCCAGGCGCTTGAGCAAGGGGGTCAGCGAGCCGGGGTCGGTAAGCAGGCGTGTGCTGATTTCACCGACGGTCAATCCGTCCTTTTCCCACAGCACCATCATCGCCAGGTATTGCGGATAGGTCAGGCCCAGGGCCTGCAGCAGCGGCTTGTAGACCTTGGTCATCAGCAGCGACGTGGAGTGCAGGGCGAAACAGACCTGGTTGTCGAGCAACAGGGCTTCGCAGGCTTCGGGGGTGTCGCGCAGGGTGTTCATGGCAAAACCTTCATTCAATGATCGTTACGAATCTAGCGGGCGAATCTTTAATGCGCCAGATAATTCTGACATTCCGGATAGATGTTACGTTTCCCCGCTGGCGCCGACTGCGTAGGATAAGCGCCCTGAGGAAAAGGGGAGTCTTCTGTGTTCGAATTTGCATTGTTCTTGGTGTTTGGTGCCGTGTTAGGCACCTTGGGGGGATTGTTCGGGATCGGTGGCGGCCTGATTGCCATTCCGGTGCTGGGCGTCTGGTTCGGCCTTGACCAGCAAATGGCCCAAGGGACGGCGCTGGTCATGGTGGTGCCCAACGTCATGCTGGCGTTGTGGCGTTACCACCAGCGCAATCGCATCGAATTGCGCCATGTCCTGCCGTTGGCTTCCATGGGGTTCTGCTTTGCCTGGCTTGGCTCGATCTGGGCCGTGGGGATCGATGCCGATAGCATGCGGATCGGTTTCGTGGCGTTCCTGATCGCGCTGACGCTGTACAACCTGGTTCGCATGTTCGCCGCCACCGCACCTGCTTCGGCGCAAATGCGGTATGGCTGGCCATGGCTCGGCGTGCTGGGAGCCGCATCCGGCACCATGGGCGGTCTGTTCGGTGTCGGCGGGGCCGTTGTCGCCACCCCGATCCTGACCAGTATTTTTGGCACCAGCCAGGTGGTTGCCCAAGGTTTGTCCCTGGCGCTGGCCTTGCCCAGCACCGGCGTGACCCTCGCCACGTATGCGTTTCACCACGAAGTGGACTGGAGCATCGGCCTGCCGCTGGCCGTCGGTGGTCTGCTGAGCATCAGTTGGGGGGTGAAAGTCGCCCACGCCTTGCCAGAGCGGCTGTTGCGCGGGCTGTTCTGTGGTTTCCTGGTGCTGTGCGCGGTGTTGCTCGCCTTTAAAGTTTGAAACCTTCGACGATGTGTTCGGCCAGGCACTCGGTGATCGGCGACGGGTTATGCAGGTTGCGGATCAGCATGATGCTGGCCTCGGGCAGCTCCGGCAGGTCTTCGGCCTCGCCCAGTACGCGCATGTCCGGGGTCAGCAGGCTTTCCAGTTGCGCCGTGATTGCCAGGCCGGCCCCCACCACCGCCATGAGCGCCGACAGGCTCGAGCTGTTGTACGCCACGCGATAATCGCGGCCCATGGCATCCAGCGCATTGCAGGCCCATTGCCGGCAGAAACAATCGCTGTTGAACATTGCCAGCGGCAGCGGTGTTTGTTCATGGACGTTGAAGCAGGCGGCTTCGGCCCAGACAAAACGCTCCTTGCGCAGCAACTGGCCGATTTCGTCCCCCGGTTTGCGGGTGACGATGGACAGGTCCAGGTCCTGGCGCAGCAGCAACTGCTTGGACGACTCGCAGTGCACTTCGATTTCGATCAGGGGATAGAACTGGGCGAAGCGTTGCAGGATGCCCGGCAGGAAACGCATCACGTAATCGTCCGGCGTGCCGATGCGCACCGTGCCGACCATATGCGGTTCGCGCAGGGTATTGAACACCTCGCTGTGCAGCTTGAGGATCCGCCGGGCGTAACCCAGCAGCACCTGGCCTTCGGCGGTGAGCTTGACCTGGCGCCCATCGCGTTCGAACAGCCGTCGCTGCAAGACGTCTTCTTCCAGCCGCTTCATCTGCATGCTGACGGCAGACTGGGTGCGATTGACCAATTCCCCGGCCCGGGTGAAACCGCCCTGGTCGGCGATGGCGACAAAGGTACGCAGCACTTCCGTATCGATGCTCGGGTAACTCGACAATTGATCAATCTCCGAGATGTATTGCATAAGAAACATTCGTTGGATTGATCTTAGCGTTAGCGCGAGACTTGAGCCATCCCCAACGGAGGACATCACGATGAAAGGTCAAAAAGGTTATCTACTGATAGACAAACTCTCCCACGGCTTTTCCATCAGCGCCTTGCTGCACAAGTTTAGCCGCTGGTACGAATTGCACCATGAACGCGAACTGCTGGCCGGAATGAGCGACGAGGCGCTCAAGGACATCGGCGTGAGCCGTGCCGACGTGGAGCAGGAAGTGGTTCGGCCATTCTGGGATGACCCAATGCACAAATGAGCCATCCTTTCCTACACAAACCCCTTATTGGTGAGGTAGGTTGCGAGCAGACAAGGAGATCTCCATGCCCGCGACTGTGTCCTTTACCCTCAAACAGGCCCGGCGTCTGGCGTTGGCCGCCCAAGGATTCGATGGGCGGTCGCCGCCAGCTTCGGTGAAACCCTCGCGCCTCAACCGTCTGATCGAACGCCTCGGCGTCCTGCAGATCGACTCCGTCAATGCGCTGGTGCGCTCGCATTACCTCCCGCTGTTTTCCCGCCTCGGTCACTACCCTCGCGATTTGCTCGATCAAGCCGCCTGGAGCCAGGGCCGACGCCGCACGCTGTTCGAATATTGGGGCCATGAAGCGTCGCTGCTGCCGCTGTCCATGTATCCACTGATGCGCTGGCGCATGGATCGGGCGGCGCGTGGCGAGGGCATCTACCAGCAATTGGCGCGTTTCGGTCATGAACGCCAGGATGTCATCCGTCGCGTCCTGGCGTCGGTCGAGGAGCAGGGCGCCCTCGGTGCCGGCAGCTTGTCCACGCGCCAGGAGAAGGCCGGGCCGTGGTGGGACTGGAGCGTAGAGAAACATGCGCTGGAGTGGCTATTCGCGGCGGGCGAAGTCACGGTGGCGGGGCGGCGTGGGTTCGAGCGGCTCTACGACTTGCCGGAGCGGGTGTTCCCGGCCTCGGTCCTGCAACAGTCCCAGCCGGACGAGGCCCAGGCCCAGCGCGCCTTGTTGCTGCATGCCGCCGAGGCCTTGGGCGTGGCTACCGAGAAGGACCTGCGCGACTACTTTCGTCTGGGGCCGGCCGACAGTCGCGGGCGACTGGCCGAGTTGGAAGAGGCCGGCGAACTGTTGCGCTGTGAGGTGCAAGGCTGGAAGCAACCGGCCTGGTATCGACCCACGGCGAAGATCCCTCGCAAAGTAGCGGCCAGCGCCTTGTTGTCGCCGTTCGATTCGCTGGTCTGGGAGCGCAGCCGTACCGAGCGACTGTTCGATTTCCGCTATCGGCTGGAGATCTACACCCCTGTCCACAAGCGGATGTACGGCTATTACGTATTGCCGTTCTTGCACAATGAACGCATCGCGGCTCGGGTGGACCTGCGGGCGGAGCGGGCCCTGGGGCGGTTGGCGGTGCATGCGGTGCACGAGGAAGAGCCGGGGTTGGACGAGGAGGGGGTGCAGGCCTTGGCGGTTAACCTGCGGCGCTTGGCCGATTGGCTGGGGTTGGAGCGGGTCCAGCTTAACTGTCAGCGGGTGGGTGGGGTGCGGTTGGCGGTGGCGTTGGCGCAGATCGGTGGTGACTGAGCAGGCCCTATCGCGAGCAAGCTCGCTCCCACATTGGATCTGCTGTGAACACAAAACCTGTGGCCACCCGGGACCCCTTGTGGGAGCGAGCTTGCTCGCGATAGCCGTCTAACCGGCGAAGAAGAACCTACCGCCGAACCTGCTTCAACGTCTCCGCAATCAGGAACGCCAGCTCCAGCGACTGATCGGCATTCATCCGCGGGTCGCAATGGGTGTGGTAGCGGTCCGACAGCCCGTCCTCGGTAATCGGTCGTGCACCGCCGATGCATTCGGTGACGTTTTGCCCGGTCATTTCGATGTGAATCCCGCCGGCATAGGTGCCTTCGGCTTCGTGGGCCTGGAAGAACTGCTTCACTTCACCGAGGATCTGCGCGAAGTCCCGGGTCTTGTAGCCGCTGCTGGCCTTGATGGTGTTGCCGTGCATCGGGTCGGAGCTCCACAGCACCTGCTTGCCTTCACGTTGTACGGCGCGCAACAGTGGCGGCAGGTGTTCGCCGACCTTGTTGGCGCCCATCCGGGCGATCAGGTTCAGCCGGCCGGGGTCGTTGTCCGGGTTGAGCACGTCGATCAGGCGGATCAGGTCGTCCGGGTCCATGCTCGGGCCGACCTTGACCCCGATCGGGTTGTTCACCCCACGCAGGAATTCGACATGGGCACCGTCCAACTGACGGGTGCGGTCGCCGATCCAGAGCATGTGGGCCGAGCAGTCGTAATAGTCGTTGGTCAGGCTGTCACGGCGCACGAAGGCTTCTTCGTAATTGAGCAGCAGTGCTTCGTGGGCGGTGAAGAAACTGGTTTCGCGCAGTTGCGGCGAGCTGTCCATGCCGCAGGCGCGCATGAATGCCAGGGTTTCGTCGATGCGGTCGGCCAGGTGGCTGTATTTTTCCGCCAGGGCCGAGTTGGCGATGAAGTCCAGGTTCCACTTGTGCACCTGGTGCAGATCGGCGAAACCGCCCTGGGCGAAGGCGCGCAGCAGGTTCAAGGTGGCGGTGGACTGGTGGTAGGACTGCAACAACCGCTCCGGGTCCGGTACGCGGCTTTTTTCGTCGAAACCGATGCCGTTGACGATGTCGCCCCGGTAGGCCGGCAGGGTCACGCCGTCGATGGTTTCGTCGTTGGCCGAGCGTGGCTTGGCGAACTGTCCGGCCATGCGCCCGACCTTGACCACCGGGCAGCCGGCGGCAAAGGTCATGACGATCGCCATCTGCAAGAGCACCTTGAAGGTGTCGCGGATCTTGGCCGCCGAGAACTCGGCAAAGCTTTCGGCGCAATCGCCGCCTTGCAGCAGGAACGCCCGGCCCTGGGTGACTTCGGCGAACTGACGGCGCAACTCCCGGGCTTCGCCGGCAAACACCAATGGCGGATAACTGGCCAGGGTCTGCTCCACCTGCAACAGGTGCGCGGCGTCGGGGTAACGGGGTTGCTGCTGGATCGGCAGGGCACGCCAGCTGTCAGGGCTCCAGGGTTGGCTCATCATGATCTCTAGGTGATTTACGCTCGGACGGCCATGTTATCAGCAAATTAGTACGTGACCTGTTCCGGTTGCTTCGCGGACAATCGCGCCTTTGTCCCGTATCCGCAGGCTCATGCCGGCACGGCAACCATCAGGAGATGAAATGACAGAGGAGCGCGTCGAGCATTTGCTCGCCGAGGTGCACGACGAGTTCGGCATGATTCGCGTATTCGAAGTGGCCGATTACCGGTTTCTGGAGTTTGGCGATGCCATCGAGCAAAGCTGCGTGTTCACAGCCGATCCGAGCTGGCTCGAATATGACTACACCCGCGCCATGCTCATCGGTGCGTTGTGTCACGAGCAGCCGGAAAGTGCGCTGTTCTTGGGGCTGGGTGCCGGTACGCTGACCCAGGCCTGCCTCAAGTTCCTGCCACTGGAAGACGTCGAGGCCATCGAACTGCGTCCCGACGTGCCGCGCCTGGCCATCGAATACCTGGGGCTGGACGACGATCCGCGACTGTACATCCGCGTTGGCGATGCTTTGGAGCTGCTTGAAACGGCGGAACCGGCGGACCTGATTTTCGTCGACCTCTATACCGATGTCGGCCCAGGCGTCGGGCATCTGGCCTGGGGGTTCCTGGAAAACTGCCAGAAGCGCCTCAACCCGGGCGGCTGGCTGGTGATCAACCAATGGGCCACCGACGACGGCAAGCCATTGGGCGCGGCGCTCTTGCGCGGTTTGTACCACCGGCATTATTGGGAGCTGCCGGTGAAGGAGGGCAATGTGATCCTGATTGTGCCGGCGGACCTCGATCAGGAGCTGGACATGCAAGGACTGGTCGCCAGGGCCGAAGGGCTGGCGCCGCGGCTGGGCTATTCGTTGCAGTCGTTGATCAAGGCCATTCGCCCGGCGACCTGATCAAAGGCCCCCAAAACCTTTTTACAAGTGAGTTCCCCTGTGGCGAGGGAGCTTGCTCCCGCTGGGTCGCGAAGCGGCCCCCTTCGATTTCAGATATCAACCCAGGCGTCTGCTTCGCAGCCGAGCGGGAGCAAGCTCCCTCGCCACAAGGGCAAAGTCGTCTGGAGGTGAACCGTTTTAGCTGACTGCCCCAAGGCCTTCTGACAGCGAGCCCCATAACGGGGTTTGGCAATAAAAAAAGCTCCCTTTTCGGGCGAATTCCGGTATAGTGCGCGCCGGCCTTTAGCCGGGCCGCGTCAAGGTAGCGCAATTCTCCGAAGTCAGCTTCGGTTGCATGTCCGCACAACGGATGCTTCCACGACGTTCTTTTTCCATTCATTCGTTTTCGCAAATCCCCGCCGACAAAGCAGCCAGGGCGACTCTTGAGTCTCAACACGGCATGCGCAGCTTTGGAGCATGGGTCTTTGCGGATGCACTTAGAGGCAGACCCATGACCCAGGAAACCGGCGGCTTCGCCGCTTTTAATCTCAACCCGAACATTCTTGCTGCCGTCACCGCGACTGGCTACGAAGAACCTTCGGCGATTCAGCAGCAATCGATCCCGATCATCATGGCCGGCCACGACATGATTGGCCAGGCGCAAACCGGTACGGGTAAAACCGCTGCGTTCGCTCTGCCGATCCTGCATCGCATCGATCCTGCCAAGCGCGAACCGCAAGCCCTGATCCTGGCGCCAACTCGTGAGTTGGCGCTGCAAGTAGCCACCGCTTTCGAAACCTACTCCAAGCAAATGCCTGGCGTTACCGTTGTGGCCGTTTACGGCGGCGCCCCGATGGGCCCACAACTGAAAGCTATCCGTAATGGCGCGCAGATCGTTGTCGCCACTCCGGGTCGTCTGTGCGACCACCTGCGTCGTGACGAAAAAGTCCTGGCTACCGTGAACCACCTGGTTCTCGACGAAGCCGACGAGATGCTCAAGCTGGGCTTCATGGATGACCTGGAAGTCATCTTCAAGGCGCTGCCAGCGACCCGCCAGACTGTATTGTTCTCGGCCACCCTGCCGCAATCGATCCGTGCCATTGCCGAGCGCCACCTGCGCGATCCGCAACACGTGAAGATCCAGACCAAGACCCAGACCGTCACCGCGATCGAACAAGCTCACCTGCTGGTTCACGCCGACCAGAAGACTTCCGCCGTTCTCAGCTTGCTGGAAGTGGAAGACTTCGACGCCCTGATCATGTTCGTGCGCACCAAGCAAGCGACCCTGGACCTGGCCAGCGCCCTGGAAGCCAAAGGCTACAAAGCCGCCGCGCTGAACGGTGACATTGCCCAGAACCAGCGTGAGCGTGTGATCGACTCCCTCAAGGATGGCCGCCTGGACATCGTTGTGGCGACCGACGTCGCTGCCCGTGGCCTGGATGTTCCGCGCATCACCCACGTGTTCAACGTGGACATGCCGTACGATCCGGAATCCTACGTTCACCGTATCGGCCGTACTGGCCGTGCCGGTCGCGAAGGCCGCGCGCTGCTGCTGGTCACTCCCCGTGAGCGCCGCATGCTGCAAGTGATCGAGCGTGTGACTGGCCAGAAGGTGGCTGAAGTTCGCCTGCCGGACGCCCAGGCCGTTCTCGATGCCCGCATCAAGAAACTGACCAACAGCCTGTCGCCCCTGGTGGCTGACGCCGAATCGACCCACGGTGATCTGCTCGATCGCCTGACCGCCGACATTGGTTGCACCCCACGCGCCCTGGCCGCGGCACTGCTGCGCAAGGCCACCAATGGCCAGGCGCTGAACCTGGCTGCGATCGAGAAGGAACGTCCCCTGGTGCCGAACAACGCACCGCGTGGCGATCGTCCCGAGCGCACCGGTGATCGTCCGGACCGTGGTGATCGCGAGCGTCGTGCACCGATCCCGCTGGCCGAAGGTCGTGCGCGCTGCCGTACTGCGCTGGGTGCCCGTGACGGCATCGCCGCCAAGAACCTGCTGGGTGCCATCCTCAACGAAGGCGGCCTGGCCCGCGAAGCGATCGGCCGCATCCAGGTGCGTGACAGCTTCAGCCTGGTCGAGCTGCCGGAAGATGGTCTGGAGAAGTTGCTGACCAAGCTGAAAGACACCCGCGTCGCTGGCAAGCAGCTCAAGCTGCGTCGCTACCGCGAGGATTGATCGGCTCTTGGGCTGATTGATCGAGCATGAAAAATCCCCGACTGGTTCGGGGATTTTTTTTGCCTGTTGTTTGGTGTGCCTTCAGGGGGAGTGGGTGGAGGCCAATCGCGAGCGAGCTCGCTCCCACATTGGGCTTGCGGTGCTCACAAAACCCTGTGGGAGCGAGCTCGCTCGCGATTGAAGCGACGCGGTCCATCGGTCAATCGAACCGATAAATGTCCATCCCCAGCGTCCCCATCGTGAACCCCGCATGGGCAACGCTGAATGTCCCACCGGCACCCCGGGCAAAATACAGCGGCAACAAGTGCTCATCGCTGGGGTGGCTGCGCACGGCGTTGGGGGCTTGGCGACGGTAATCGTGCAGCGTGGTCTCGTCGTCGGCCGCCAGTTGCTCGACCATCCAGTCGCGAAAGGCCTTGGCCCAGGGTTCGATGCTGTCAGGGCCGGCGTTCCAGTCCAGGTCGCGCAGGTTATGGGTGATGCTGCCGGAGCCGATCAGCAAGACGCCCTCTTGGCGCAGGCTCGCCAGGGCCTGGCCGACCTGCGTCTGCAGCGCCGGTCCCTGGTGGCTGGGCAGGGAAACCTGCACCACCGGAATGTCGGCCTCGGGGTACATCAACGACAATGGCACCCAGACGCCATGGTCGGACGGCCGTTGAGAGTCGAGGCGGGCCGGCAGGTGCGCGGCGTTGAGCATGTTCGCTACTTGCGTCGCCAGTCGCGGATCGCCAGGCGCGGGGTACTGCACCTCATACAGCGCCGGTGGAAAGCCGCCGAAGTCGTGCCAGGTGCGCGGCTGCGGATTGGCGCTGACCAGCAGTTCGTTGCTTTCCCAGTGGGCGGACACGATGACGATAGCCTTGGGCTTGGGCAATTGACCGGCCAGGCGAGCCAGTGCCGGCCCGCTGGCGCCGGGTTCCAGGGCGAGCATCGGTGAGCCATGGGAGATAAACAGGCTGGGCAGCATGAACGGACTCCTGAGCGTTAAGATGGGCTCATCTTCCGTCAGGTCTATGATCTAAATCTAATATAAGTTTTAGCCCGTTTTGATCGAATTTTTGGAGTGAATCATGGAGCCCGAGTTTTGGCACAAGCGCTGGTCATCGAACCAGATCGGTTTTCATTTGCCGGAGGTGAACCCCTACCTGCAGCATTTCTGGCCGCAACTGGGGTTGGAACGGGGCAGTCGAGTGCTAGTGCCGCTGTGTGGCAAAAGCCTGGATCTGCTGTGGCTTGCCCATCAGGGGTATTCGGTGTTGGGCGTGGAATTGTCGGAAAAAGCCGCAACCGATTTTTTCCTTGAGCATCAGCTTGAGCCGAGCGTGAGCGAGGAGGGCGTATTCAAGGTCTTTCGTGCGGCTGATATCGAGATTCGCTGCGGTGATTTCTTTGCCCTGGACCGGGAGGATGTGGCCGATTGCACGGCATTGTACGACCGCGCGGCGCTGATCGCCTTGCCGGCGCCGATGCGGGAGCAGTATGCGGCTCATCTGCAGAGGATCTTGCCCAGCGGCGTCGGGTTGTTGATTACCCTGGATTACAACCAGGATGAAATGCCTGGCCCGCCTTTCTCCGTGGGAAATGATGAGGTGCAGCGGCTGCTGGGGGATGCCTGGCGGCTGGAGGTCCTGCAGGAGCAGGATGTGCTGGGGGAAAGCTGGAAGTTCTTGCAGGCGGGTGTGACGCGGCTGGATGAGCGGGTGTATCGGATTTCCAGTCGTTGATGCTGTGCGTCTATGCTGGCGCCATCGCGAGCAAGCTCGCTCCCACAGTTGATCGGCAGTGAATAAAGAGTCTGCGTCCACCGAAGATTCCTGTGGGAGCGAGCTTGCTCGCGATGACGCCAGACCTGACAGCTCATAGACCTGCAGACAAAAAAAGCCCACATCTCTGCGGGCTTTTCTTGACGCTCGAACCTGTCAGCCGCGACGACGCAGTGCGTCGATACGCTCTTCCAGCGGCGGGTGGCTCATGAACATGCGTGCCAGGCCCTGCTTGATGCCACCGTTGATGCCAAAGGCATTCAGGGTATCTGGCATGTGCACCGGCAGGCCTTGCTCGGCGCGCAGGCGTTGCAAGGCACCGATCATGGCGCTGGTGCCGGCCAGGCGTGCACCGGCGTCGTCGGCGCGGAACTCGCGTTTGCGCGAGAACCACATGACGATGGCGCTGGCGAGGATGCCCAGTACCAGTTCGGCGAAAATCGTCGCCACGTAGTAGGCGATACCCTGGCCTTCTTCGTTCTTGAAGATCACCTTGTCGACGAAATTACCGATGATCCGGGCGAAGAACATCACGAAGGTGTTCACCACGCCCTGGATCAGCGCCAGGGTCACCATGTCGCCGTTGGCGACGTGGCCGATCTCGTGGGCCAGCACGGCCTTGACTTCATCGGGCGAGAACCGTTCGAGCAGACCCTGGCTGACGGCGACCAGGGCGTCGTTCTTGTTCCAGCCGGTGGCGAAGGCGTTGGCCTCGTAGGCCGGGAAGATACCGACTTCCGGCATCTTGATACCGGCTTCGCGGGACAACTGTTCTACGGTCTGCAGCAGCCATTGTTCGTGACGCGTGCGCGGCTGGCTGATGATCTGGGTGCCGGTGCTCATCTTCGCCATCCACTTGGAGATGAACAGCGAGAACAGGGAACCGGCGAAACCGAACACCGCACAGAAGATCAGCAGCTGATTGAGGTTGAGGTCAACCCCATTGGCCGCCATGAACCCGTTGAAGCCAAAGAGGCTCAGGGTGATGCTGGCAATCAGCACGACCGCCAGGTTAGTGGCCAAGAACAGCAGGATGCGCATCATGGTTGTGAAAGTCTCCTCATGCTAAAGATGTAGCGTTATGCGGGGTATATAAGGTGCTGCCGCAGGCTATTCAACTCGCCGACTATTTCAAACTGTGTCCTACAGGCGTCCTAAATGTTTGAAAGACTTTTCTGAAAGTGACCAGGGAAAAGAAATACGCTGCCTGCCCCCCGTGAACGTTGAGCCCAGATGCACGTTGACCGTCCAATCCCTAGTGTAGAAGGCCCGACGAAGTCGACGGAACGGATATGTTGCTGAATCAAACAGCGTGCGAGGTGAGGACGCCCCGCACGCCGCCCGGCTTATTGACGGTAGGACTTGAGGAAGTTGCCGATCCGGCCAATGGCCTGGTCGAGGTCATCGACCCGCGGCAGGGTCACGACGCGGAAGTGGTCCGGCCATGGCCAGTTGAACGCCGTACCCTGGACCACCAGCAGCTTCTCGGACAGCAGCAGGTCGAGGACGAACTTTTCATCGTTGTGGATCGGGCAGACCTTCGGGTCGATCCGTGGGAAGGCATACAGCGCGCCCATCGGCTTGACACAACTGACGCCGGGAATGTCGTTGAGCAATTCCCAGGTACGATTGCGCTGTTCCAGCAGCCGGCCCTGGGGCAGGACCAGGTCGTTGATGCTCTGGTAGCCGCCCAGCGCCGTCTGGATCGCATGCTGGCTCGGCACGTTGGCACACAGGCGCATGTTGGCCAGCATGTCGATGCCTTCGATGTAGCTCTGGGCATGGTGCTTGGGCCCGGAGATGGCGATCCAGCCGGAGCGGAAACCGGCGACCCGATAGGACTTGGACAGGCCGTTGAAGGTCAGGCACAGCAGGTCCGGCGCCAGGGAAGCGGTGCACACGTGCACGGCGTCGTCGTAGAGAATCTTGTCGTAGATCTCGTCGGAGAACACCACCAGGTTGTGCTGGCGGGCCAGTTCCAGCATGCCCAGCAGTACTTCCCGGGAATACACGGCGCCGGTCGGGTTGTTCGGGTTGATGATCACCAGTGCCTTGGTATTGGGCGTGATCTTGGCCTTGATGTCCGCCAGGTCGGGAAACCAGTTGGCCTGTTCGTCGCACAGGTAATGCACCGGGTTGCCGCCGGACAGGCTCACCGCGGCGGTCCACAGCGGATAGTCCGGTGCCGGTACCAGCACTTCGTCGCCGTTGTTGAGCAGGGCCTGCATGGACATCACGATCAGCTCGGACACGCCATTACCCAGGTAGATGTCCTCGATGCCGATCCCTTCGACCTGCTTCTGCTGGTAATACTGCATCACGGCCTTGCGCGCACTGAACAAGCCCTTGGAGTCGCTGTAGCCCTGGGCGGTCGGCAGGTTGCGGATGACGTCCTGGAGGATTTCATCGGGCGCTTCGAAACCAAAGGGTGCCGGGTTGCCGATGTTCAGCTTGAGGATGCGATGACCTTCCTCTTCCAGGCGTTTGGCGTGCTTGAGCACCGGGCCGCGAATGTCGTAGCAGACGTTGGCGAGCTTGTTCGATTTGCTGACCTGCATGGCGATGTGTTCCCGAAAATGAACGATCCAGGCGGCGTATGAACTACCGTAACTGGGAATCCTGCGTCTGTGCCCAGGCCTGACGCGGTATAGGCGCCACAATCCGTTTGAATGCGCATGACGTGACTGCCAGACTGGCGCCTGACGAGGCGCAATCATACGTGCCGCCCGATCTGCGGAAAAGCGTCGGATCGGGCTTTTTCAATTGCCGAGGTAGGACGATGGAAAAGTTGGAAAAAACCCTTGAAGAATGGCGCGCCATGCTCGACCCGGAGCAGTACAACGTCTGTCGGTTGAAGGGCACCGAGCGGCCCTTCTCCGGTAAATACAACGCCACCAAGACCGACGGTGTGTATCACTGCATCTGCTGCAACGAGCCGTTGTTCGATTCGCAGACCAAATTCGATTCGGGCTGTGGCTGGCCGAGTTTCTACGCGCCGATCGAAGGCAGCGCGGTGGTGGAGGTGCGGGACGTCAGCCACGGCATGATTCGCACCGAGGTGGTCTGCGCCAAATGCGATGCCCACCTGGGCCACGTCTTCCCCGACGGCCCGCCGCCCACGGGGTTGCGGTACTGCATCAACTCGGTGTGCCTGGATCTCGTGCCCCGCGACTAACCAGTAAGTTGTGGGAGCAAAGCTTGCTCGCGATACAGGCAGCTTGATTTCTGACAGACCGCAGCGCTTTGATCGCGGGCAAGCCTTGCTCCCACAGTTCTCGGCGTCGGTGGTTCCAATTATTAAATTGCACACAATTCAATTGATCGCTATCTTCAGCCTCCAACCTTTAACTGGAGCCTTGCCATGAGCGACAACCTGCTGAGCATCCCGTGCACCACCATCAAGGGTGAGCAAAAGACCCTCGCCGATTTCGCCGGCAAGGCCGTGCTGGTGGTCAACACGGCCAGCCAGTGCGGGTTCACCCCGCAATACAAGGGACTTGAAGCGTTGTGGCAGACCTACAAGGACCAGGGCCTGGTGGTGCTGGGCTTTCCCTGCAATCAGTTCGGCAAGCAGGAGCCGGGCAATGAAGGGGCGATCACCGAGTTCTGCGAGCTGAACTTCGGCGTGAGCTTTCCGCTGTTCAAGAAAATCGAAGTCAACGGCGCCAACGCCCATCCGCTGTTCGTCCAGCTTAAACAGCGTGCACCCGGCGTGCTGGGGTCCAAAGGCATCAAGTGGAATTTCACCAAGTTCCTGATCGGCAAGGACGGTCAGGTGGTCAAGCGGTTTGCCCCGACCACCAAGCCCCAGGACCTGACCGGCGAGATCGAAGCACTGCTCAAATGAATGACTTGTCAGCCGATTCGCTGAAGCTCGACAGCCAGTTGTGCTTCAAGCTGTACGCCGCTTCACGTGCGGTGATCCGTGGCTACAAGCCGATGCTCGATCAGCTTGGCCTGACCTACCCGCAATACCTGGCAATGCTGGTGTTGTGGGAATGGCAGGACACGGCTCCGCCACAGCCGACGGTCAAGGCCCTGGGTGACCGTTTGCTGCTGGATTCCGGCACACTGACGCCGCTGCTCAAGCGCCTGGAACAGTTGGACCTGGTCCAACGCCAGCGTTCGGCCCGGGACGAGCGGGAGGTCCACTTGAGCCTGTCGGCTGCGGGACGGGCTTTGCGCGAACAGGTCGGCCCGCTCAAGGCCCGCCTGTTATGCGACAGCGGGGTCGATCTGGACCGCCTGGGCGCGTTGCGAGACGGTCTCGATCATCTGCTGGGCCAGATCAAAGCGCTGACGTAGTGGGCACCCACTGGTCCAGCACGGCTGCCAGTTCTTCGCGGCGGAACGGCTTGGACAGGTAGTCGTTCATGCCAGAGGCCCGGCAGCGCTCGCGTTCTTCGGGCATCGCGTTGGCCGTCAGCGCAACGATCGGCAGGTCCGACCAACGCCCGCTGCGGCGAATCTGCCGGCTGGCTTCGTAACCGTCCATCACCGGCATGTTGCAGTCCATCAACACCAGGTCGAACACCCGCTGTTCCAGTTGATCCAGGGCTTCGACACCGTGGGCCGCGACGGTGACTTCGCAGCCCAGTTTCACCAGCATGCCCTTGGCCACCAGTTGGTTGACCGGATTGTCCTCCACCAGCAGCACCCGTCCACGCTTGGATGGCGTCGGGGTTTCGATCTGTGCATCGTTGATGGTGG
Organism: Pseudomonas sp. Van50; assembly: GCF_055390755.1. NCBI lineage: Bacteria > Pseudomonadati > Pseudomonadota > Gammaproteobacteria > Pseudomonadales > Pseudomonadaceae > Pseudomonas > Pseudomonas sp. Van50. The sequence goes on from NZ_AP024343.1 coordinate 2,047,819, forward strand.
TCGCCTCGCTCTGCATGGCGCGCCGCACAATCTGGTACAGCGCATGGCGCGCCAGCGGTCGGGCCTGTTGTATCAGCGGGGCGAGGGCGGCGGCCTCTTCGCCGGGCATGAAGCTGCCGTAGGCGGTCACCAGCAGGATCGGTGCCTCAAAGGTCGGCCGCAGGTTGAACAGGCATTCCGGGCAGTCAGTGATCAGCACGTCAGGCTTGAGTCCCAGCAGCCCGTCATCGATGGAGCGCTGCACATAATCCAGGCCCCACTCCGGCAACAACATGCCCAGTAACTCGGCCAGGCCGCTGCTGCTGGCGGTGATGGCGACGACGTTGCCGCGCAACGGGTCGACCGGCGTTGCAGGGAGATGGCAGGGCAGGGGCAGGTCTGCGCAGAACTGACTGCCGAAGCCGGCTTCGGAACTGATCGTCAATCGGCCCTGCATGGCTTCGCAGAGGTTGTAGGTCAGTGCCAGGCCCAACCCGGTGCCGCCAAACTGACGGGTAATCCCGGCGCCGGCCTGGGTGAATGGCTGCAGGATTCTCGCCTGGGCTTCCTGGGGAATGCCGATACCGGTGTCGCAGACGTCGATTCGCACGCCGCCTTCGTAATGGCTCAACTTCACGTCGACCCGGCCGAAGCGTGTGAACTTCAGTGCGTTGGACAGCAGGTTGCTGACGATCTGGCGTACCCGGGTCGGGTCGCCGAGCACCTGCGCCGGGAACCGGGGATCGATCAGGCAGGCCAGCTCGACACTGGGAGCCGCGTTCTGGGAAAGCAGGTTGGCGGTATCCTCCACCAGGGCGCCGAGGTCGAACGGGATGCGTTCGAGCTCCAGTTGACCGGCGTCGAATTTCGACAGGTCGAGGATGTCGTTGAGCAACTCGACCAAGACCTTGCCCGAGTCATGGGCGATCGAAAGCTGCTGCTGTTGCTCGGCCGTCAGGGGACCGTCCAGGGACAGGGCGATCATGCCCAGCAGGCCGTTGAGCGGCGTGCGGATCTCGTGGCTCATGTTGGCGAGGAACACGGAGCGGGCTTCGGCCATGTCCAGGGCCGTGCGCCGGGCCACCTCCAGCTCTTCGTTGGACTGGCTGAGGCGGGCGTTGATGGCCTTGAGTTCGGCGGTGCGTGCCGAGACGATGTTTTCCAGTTGCGCCAGGTATTCGGTGAGGCGATTTTCGGCGGTGCGCCGCTGTTGGATTTCCGTGGAGATATTTTCGAACTGCTGGTTGGCGACGGACACCAGCACGCCGATTTCATCAGACTGGTGGCCGGAAGGGCATTCCAGGCGGTTCTGTTCGCTGCTGCTCGGGTCGCGGCTGCTCAGTTCGCGGATGACCCGCACCAGGGGTTTGGTCAGCATCACGTAGAACAGCGCCAGCAGCAGGCCGGTCAGGATCAGGCTGCGGGCGAAGCCGTTGAGCAAGGTGACTTCGGCGCGGCGCAGGAAACGACTGCCGAACGCATAGGTGTCGACGTCCAGTCGCAGCATGCCCAGGGATTCGCCGGGCAAGTGGTCCAGGTAGAGCCGGTCCTCGAACTGGCGCTGGGCACCGAACAGGAAGTCGCTGATGAACCGGTAGCTGCTTTGCAGCTCGGGCCGCTTGACGCTGGCCAGCACGGTATTGTTGTTGTCGATCAGCTCGGCGCCGATGATGGCCGGTGAGCGCAACAGGCCCATGGCCAATTCCTGGGCGAGTTCGGCGTCGATGTTGTAGGCGATGCGCGAGGCCGGGTTGTGGCTGATTTCCAGCAGCGACAGGATTTCACGGTTGATCGACGCGTCTTCGCTGGCATAATCGATGCCGATCTGCATCAGGCTGAGCAAGGTGCCCAACACGAAGCCCACCAGCACGGTCAGGCGGGCCTGCTTATAGGAAAGCCGTTGGGTGAATCTGATGTCCATTGAGTGATGAACCACTTACGTTTCCCTTCGCCGGTCAAGCATAGCTGATCATCTCTGAATTCCGGTGCGGCCGGTGTGTATTGTGTGAAGTAGACCCGCCATTGGATAAGGCGTTTCGTTGTTGGAGCGCCATCATTACTGTGAACCTGTCCGAGGAAAAGACGTGGACTCGCGATTGAATGCTTTTCTTGAGCGTGCCGATGCCGTGCTGGCCCGGATCGAGCCTTTGCTGCCGGCGCCCCGGCCCGCCATCGATTGGACCCAGACCCTGGCCGCCCGCTGGCAGCGTGACGGCCGCAGTGGCTACCTGTTGCCGCTGCACGTCAGCCTCGACATGCGCCTGTCGGACCTGATCGGCGTGGATCGCCAGGTCGAACAGCTGGGCCGCAACACCCGGCAGTTCCTCGATGGCATGCCCGCCAACCATGCCTTGCTCTGGGGCTCGCGTGGTACCGGCAAGTCGTCCCTGGTGCGCGCCCTGTTGGCCGAACATGCCTCGCATGGCCTGCGGTTGATCGAGATCGAACGCGATCACCTGGCTGATCTGCCCCGGGTGGTCGAGCAGGTTGCGAAACTGCCGCAGCGCTTCGTGTTGTTCTGCGATGACTTGTCGTTCGAGTCCGGCGAAGGCGATTACCGCGTGCTCAAGAGTGTGTTGGATGGCTCCTTGGAACAGGCGCCGGACAACGTGCTGCTGTATGCCACTTCCAATCGCCGGCACCTGGTGCCGGAAAAGGAGAGCGACAACGAGAACTGGAAACGGGTCGACGGTGAACTTCATCCCAGCGAAGCGGTGGAGGACAAGATTGCCTTGTCCGACCGCTTCGGCTTGTGGCTGTCGTTTTATCCGTTTACCCAAGAACATTTCCTCAACGTCGTGGAGCACTGGATCGGTGAACTGGCGGCCAAGGCCGGGCTGGCCTGGCAGCGCGACGAAGCGCTGGATGTGCTGGCGGTGCGCTGGGCAACCGGTCGCGGCAACCGCAACGGACGTTGCGCTTATCAGTTTGCCCGTTATTGGGTAGGCCTGAAATTGTTGGAGCACAAGGCATGATCGATTTGAAGGGCAGCGGTGTTGGCCTCGATGGCTACGACTTGTTATCGGCACAGTTGGAATCCTTGCTGGCCGATGAACGTGACTTCATCGCCAACGCCGCGCAGTTCTCGGCCTTCCTGTCCAGTCAGCTGGACGACTTGAACTGGGCCGGCTTCTACCTCAATCGCAACGAAGAGCTGGTCCTGGGACCGTTCCAGGGCCAGATCGCCTGTGTGCGGATTCCCTTTGGCCGTGGCGTGTGTGGCACGGCGGCAGCGACCCGGCAGACCCAGCGCGTCGAAGATGTCCATGCCTTCGCCGGACACATCGCCTGCGACAGCGCGTCGAACAGTGAACTGGTGGTACCGCTGGTCAAGGACGGGCGCCTGATCGGCGTGCTTGACCTGGACAGTCCGAAACTGGCGCGTTTTACCGAGCATGATCAAGCTGGCATTGAAGCATTGGCTGCGATATTCCTGCGCCTGACGGATTGCTGATCATGCCTTCAGCCCGGCCTTGACCAACAGGCTGTCGGGGTCGACCTCATCGATCTGGTGCGGGTCGAGGAACTGCTCGGCGTAGCCCAGGTAGATCTTTTCTTCGATGAACAGCCAGAACAGCTCGGGATCGATATGGGCGTCGCGGCACATGGTGGCCATGATGCCCAGGGCCTCGCTCAGCGTCTTGGCTTTCTTGTAGGGCCGGTCGGCCGCCGTCAGTGCTTCGAAAATGTCGGCGATGGCCATCATTCGTGCCGGCAGGCTCATTTCCTCGCGCTTGAGGCGCTTGGGGTAACCGCTGCCGTCCATTTTCTCGTGATGCCCGCCGGCGATCTCCGCCACGTTGTTCAGGTGGCTAGGGAAGGGCAACTGACTGAGCATCAGGATCGTCTGCACCATGTGATGATTGATGACGTAGCGTTCCTCGCGCGTCAGCGTGCCTCGCGTGATGCTCAGGTTGTAGAGCTCGCCGCGGTTGTATTTCCAGGCCGGCACATCGAGCTGGAAGCCCCACGGGTTGTCCGCCGGGATCAGCTCGGCTGCGTGGCGCTCGAACAAGTGTTCGGGCTTGTCCGCCAACAGCTGCTCGGTGGCCGGCAGTGTCGGCTTGGGCGTACGGGCCTGGCGTCGGTTTTCTTCCCAGGAAACCCCCAGGCGGTCATCGAGGGTCCGGCTCCACGGGCGTTGCGCGATGTGTTGCAGGCGTTGCAGATCGGCCTCGGCCATGGCTTCGGAGCCCAGGTTGCAGCGGGCGACGAAAGCAAAGTCGTCATCCAGTGCCGTCAATGTCGCGTCACGCTGTCGCGCCAGGGATGACGATTCGCCGCCGTTTGCCACGGCCTGCCAGTAATCGACCCAGGCGTCGCGCTTGAGTACTTCGAAACGGGTGCGTATCTCGTGGATCCGGTCGTTCAGGGTTTCCAGTTTGGTGGCTTTGTCGACGACGTATTCGGGGGTGGTGACCTTGCCGCAATCGTGCAGCCAGGCGGCGATGTGCAGGGCTTCCCATTCATCCTCCGTGGGCCGGTAGGCGCTGAACGCCGGGGCCTGGCTGGCAGCGGCGGCCTGGGCGAGCATCAGGGTCAGGACCGGCACCCGCTGGCAATGGCCGCCGGTGTAGGGGCTCTTGGCATCGATCGCGCCGGCCAGCAGTTGGATGAAGGCGTCCAGTAGCTGCTTTTGCTTGGCTTGCAGGCGCTGGCCCTCGATGCTCACGGTGGCGGCGCCGGACACGGCTTGGAGGAAGGCGATGCGGTCGGGCTGGAGTTTTTCCAGGTCGGCTTCGGTGCCGCTGTCGGTGATCAGCAACACCAATACGCCGACGGTTTCCTGATGGCGATTGCGCAAGCGGATGCCGATCAGGTGGACCCGAGGCGAGTCCAGTGCCTGCAGGATGCCTTGCAGGTCGGCCGCCTGCTCGAAGCCCAGGGAGGTCACGAGATTGTCCGCGACGACCAGTTGTTGGAGCCATTGCGGGCTGTCGCCCGCTTGTAGCTCATGACTGCGCAGCTTGAAGGCGGCGAGGTCCCTGGGGGTTCCATCGATCACCAGCCCATAGGGCTTGAGCCGATTTTCGTCGTTCTCGCGCAGGTAGATCAGGCCGGCCTGGGCCTGGCCGATTTTCACGGTTTCGAACAACATCCGTTCCAGCAACGGGGCGAAGCGGGTTTCGGCGCGCAGGCTGGCGGTGATTTCAAAGAAACTTGCCAGGGTCTCTTTCATGCGTGCCATCGAGACACTCAACTGATCGACCTCCAGTACCGGGGAGCGGCGGGACACCGGGTAGTTGAAGTCAAAGCTGCGAATGGCGTCGGCCTCCTGCACCAGTTCGCGCAAGGGCTTGACCAGGATCCTGGACGTCAGCCAGCCCAGGGGCAGGCACAGCAGCAGGGTGGCCAGGGTGATGAGCGCGCCTTGCCAGCGCATGCGATAAGCGTTGTCCAGCAGTTCATCCTCAGGCACCAGCAGCGCCAGTTCCAGGCCTTGGGGCCCGCCTTCCTGCATGTGGCTGCGCGACACGATCCACTGGCGTCCGGCCGCTTCCAGTCGGGTCGTATCAGTGTTGTCGTCGAGGACGGCGGCGATGGCCGGGTTGAGGTCGCGGGCCTTGATCAGGCGCGCCGACCGGGCGTCGGCGAGCAGCCGGTCGCTGTCGGGATAACCCACGGCGTTGCCCTTGGGATCGAGCAATACGATCTCGGTACCGGTGGTCACCTTGTGCTTGGCCAGGGTCTGGGACAGGGCTGCCAGGGTCAGGTCGGCGCCGATGACTGCCTGCTCGCCGCTGCGCCGGGCGAGGGTGGTGCCGACGTTATGCGTGGAGAAGAAAACGTAGGGCTCGGTGGTGATCTGCCCGGCGCTGCCGGCGGCGCTGCGAAACCAGCCACGGCTGCGCGGATCGTAGGTTTCGTCGGCCATGTCCCGGCGATCGATGAGCGTCAGGGTCTCGTCGTAGAACAGCGATTGGGAGTGGACCGGGCCCTGCTCGGTGGCCCGCTCCACGGTCCAGACCTGATAGGCCGCCTCGGCGGGGGCCCGCAGGGCGGTTTTCAGGGCCGGGGTGCGCAATGGCCGGACCATCAGGAAGTTGCCGCGCTGATCGCCCAGGTACAACGACGCCAGGTTCGGGTTGTCCCGCAATGCCTGGCTGAAGGGCACGAGCAGGGCCAGGCGTTGCGCCATCTGTGGCGTGCGTGTTGCCGGGTAGTCGGCCAGCAGGCTCAGCAGGTGGCGGATGGGTTCGTAGGTGTCATACAAGTCCAGGCGCACCTCCTGTTCAATGCGGTTGAACAGTTGTTCACTGCTGGACAGGATGATTTGCGTGGTTTGCCGGTAGTTGAAAATACCCAGCACCACCCCGGTCAACAACAAAAGCAGGGTAAACATCACGCTGATGTGGACATGCAGGGGAAACCGGCGTTTGTCCGGACGCGGTGCGCTGGGCATTGCAGTCACTCCAAGTGTCAGGGGGTGTTCTCGATGGGTGTTCCCGCGTGCAAGGGAAACCGATCGAGAACACCCCAGGTACGCACTGCTGAGCGAATAGCATAGTAAACGCTGGATTATTTTGCCTTGGCGATCTCCGTTTCCAGGGCCCGCTCCAGTTCGCTCATGGCGCGGTCGAGGGCGTCGATGCAGGCGCTGATTCGTTCAGGGGCCTGTGCCGGATGACACGCCTGCTCCAGCACCTCGCACCGCTGGATCAGCGTGGTCGCCTGGACGATGCGGGCGACGCCTTTTATCTTGTGCGCCGTTTCGGTCAGCGCTTGGCGGTTTGCGCCCTGGGCGACGTCGAGCAACTCCTGGCGGTCCGCGCGGCAGCTGCTGAGTAACTCCGCCAGCAGGCGCCGGTTGGACGAAGGGTCGCCGCCGGTCAACGCCTGGAGACAGTGCACGCTGAAAGCCGTTGGGTGACCGACGGGTTTGACCGTCTTGATCCACTGGCTCAAGGCGCTCAGGCTGATCGGTTTGAACAGGCAGTCATCCATTCCGGCGTCCAGGCAGCGTTGTTTTTCCTCCGGTTGAGCATTGGCGGTGAACCCCAGGAGGGTGCAGGGTGGCCGTCGCTGTTCGGACTCATCGCGACGAATCGAGCGGGCCAGTTCGTAACCGCTCATGATGGGCATGTTGCAATCGGCGATGACCAGATCGAAATGGCCTTCCTGCCAGACCTCGAGCCCGTGGGCACCATCGTGGGCGACCCGGTAGTGATGGCCGAGGTATTCCAATTGCTGGGACATCAGCAGGCGGTTGGCGGGATGATCGTCCACGATCAGGACGTTCAAGGCGGCCTGGGCCGTTTCGATGACCGGTTCGAGTGGGAGGCTCACCGGCGCCGTCGACAGGACGGTCAGCTGCAGGTGGACCTGGACCTGGGTGCCGACACCGGGTTGGCTGCTCATGTGCAGGTTGCCGCCCATCATCCGGCACAGGTTGCGACTGATCACCAGCCCCAGCCCCGCGCCTTTGCGGGCCATTCGGCTGGTGTTATCGACCTGGGCAAACGGCTCGAACAAGCGTTGCAAGTCTGCCGGGCCAATTCCGATGCCGCTGTCGTTGACCTCCAGATACATGTGCAGGACGTCGTCCTGTTCGGTTGGCGCTAGCCGGACCTTGACCACGACCTGGCCCTGCTCGGTAAATTTGAGGGCATTGCTGATCAGGTTCGACAGCACCTGCTTGAATCGCAAGGGGTCTATCAACACGTCGGGATTGCCCTCGGCGGCATCGAACTGCAGCGACAACGCCAGGTTTTTCTGCCGGGCCACACCCTCGAAGACCCGTATGACCGATTGCAGCAAAACCCTGAGGTTGACGCGTTCGGGGGCCAGGCTCAGATGGCCTGATTCGATACGGGCGATGTCCAGGATATCGCCGATCAGCTCGAGCATGCCGGAAGCCGACTCGTAGGCGACTGCGATGGTCGAGCGGTCCACGTGGCCCTTGTCGGCGTGTTTCAGGGCCAGCTCGAGCATGCCGATCACCGCGTTCATCGGGGTGCGGATTTCATGGCTCATGGTGGCCAGGAACGTGCTTTTGGCGCGGTTTGCGTCATCGGCCCGTTGCTTGGATGCGCGCAGTTCCTCGAACAGCTGCCGTCGTTCGCTGATGTCGATCCAGCCGCCGATGATGCCTTGCACTTGCGCGGCGGAGTTTCGGTAGGGAAGGATCCAGTGATAGATCGTCAGTTTCCGGTCGCCGATGTGCAGGGGACGGTCCACGATCAGCGCGGTGCCTTCGGCCATGACGCGCTGGTAGTCCGCCTGGTATTCCTGCGCTTCGAAGGCATTGCTCATGGAACCTGGCATCGAGTCCTTGCCGATGACGTCTTCGCGCCTGGCGTTGAACGTTTCCAGGTAACTGTCGTTGCAGCTCTGCAGGATGCCGTTGCGATCCCTCACGTAGATAGGGTGGGGGGTGCCATTGAGCAGCGAATGCATGAATTCGAGTTGATCGTTGAGGGCCAGTTCAGCCCGTTGACGTTGCCTGATCTGGCGCTGCATGTAGGCGTTCCATGTCAGGGAAAGCAGCAGCAACAGGCCGACGCCCGCGACGACCTGGAAGAACAGGCGGTTATACGTGCGCCAGGTGTGTTCCGAGGGCGAGACGTAACCGCGCCAGCGGTTGTTGATGATGCCCAGTTCGTCGGGGTCGATGCTGGTCAGGGCCTTGTCGAGGATGGCGTTCAACTCGCTGGCGTGTTTGGCCGTGGCCAGCGCGAACAGCGCCTGTTGGGTGCCCACCGTGCTGCTGATCTGCAACCGGTCCCGCCACGCATGGGAGGAGATGAAGTAGTTGGCCATCACCTGCGAGTTCACGCTGCCGTCGACCTGGCCATGGGCGAGCATTTCCACGGCGTGCAAGGGGCCGTCCGTTTCGATGATCCGGATGTTCGGGTACTGGCTGCGTAGCCATTCAATGAGCGGGTTGCCCTTGGCGATCGCCAGGCTGGCGTGGCCGAACTGATCGAGCGTGGTGGGCGTGTCGGACGGCTTGCGGGTCAGCAGGACGAACGAGCTGTCGACGTAGGGACGGCTGAATTTCAACTGGCGTTGCCGTTCACTGCTGGGCAACAGCGCGGCAATCACGTCGGCTTGATCGTTCAGGACCGCGGCAATCATTTCACTGTCGTTCTGGCGGCGCTGGATGTCCAGGCGCAGGCCGGTGCGCAGCCGGATCAGCTCCAGCAGGTCGGCGCTGATGCCGCGAAAATCGCCGTCCGGATCGAAGAAGGTGAAGGGGGCGGAAGTTTCGTTCACCACCACCCTGACCACCGGATGCCTGGCCAGCCAGCGTTGCTCGCGGTCGGTCAGTTGTACCCGGTGGTCCGTGAGGTACAGGTCGCTGCCTGCACTCCAGCGCTTGGCAATGGCCGCCTGTTCGGCGATGGGGACCTGGTTCAGCGTCGCGTTGATGATCTCCAGCAAGCGGGTATCGCCACGGCGTACGGCGAAACCGAACCCATAGGATTCATGTTTGCCGAAACTGGCCATGCGGATATTGCTCAAGTAGCCCTTGCTGATCATGTAATGGGTGGACAGGGTATCGCCGAGAAATACATCCGCCTGGCCAAAAGCGACGGCATTGATGGCGTTCTGGTAGGACGGATAGGTGGTGATGATTGCCTTGGGGTAGAGTTTTTCGATTTCCTGCAGCGGCAGGTAGTGATAGACCATGCTCAGCCGCAACCCCTTGAGGTCTTCATTCAGGGATCGGCTTTCATTCGTTCGGGTGACGAGAACGGGTTGGTCCACTGCGTACGGCGTCGAGAGCGCAATGTCGGGGTCGCGGGCCTCGAAACCGTTGGCGGTGCCAAGCATGTCGATTTGCCCGTCCTTGAGCGCCGCCATGGCTGCCTCACGGGAGGCGAAACGCAGGACTCTCATGGGCAAGCCGGTGGACTTGGCGAGAATGTCGGCATAGTCGGCGGTCAGGCCTTCGTAGTCGCGTCCGCTGGCAGACAGATCGAAGGGTGGGTAGTCCGGTGCGGAAGTGCCCAGGACCAGTTCCTGCCGGCTTTTTAGCCAGGCGCGGTGAACATCATCGAGCTTGATCTCGGCCTGAGCCATGGACGAACGCCCCAGCAGCGTGTATTGCCCGGGCGCATCCGGTGTCGCCGCGAGCACTCCTGCATATAACGCTGCGCTGATCAGCAGGAGACATTCGGTTATGCGTCTGAGCATCCTGTTTTCTCACACCAGCGCGTTGCGCTTCGCCATTTCAATCAGCTCGACCAAGGACTTGACCTTGAGTTTCTGCATCAGGCGTTTTTTATAAGTGCTGACGGTTTTATTGCTGAGAAACATCCCCTTGGCTATTTCCTTGTTGGTTCGGCCCTGGGCAAAAAGTTGCAGTACCATCAGTTCCCGATCATTGACGCTTTTGAAAAGGTCCAGCTCTATACTGCGTGGATCATCCGGGCGTATCGGGTTCAGCGCCTGGCTGGGGAAATAGTTATAGCCGGACAATACCGCTTTGATCGCGCTGACAAGTTCGCTGAGGTCTTCCTGTTTGCAAACGTAACCGGAGGCACCGGATTGCATGCATCGGATACCGAAGAGCGTCGGCGACTGTGCCGTGAGCACCAGTGTCTTGAGCGGCGTGGTCATGGCGTTGAAGCGCGACAGAATTTCCAGCCCGTCAAGTTTGGGGATGCTGATGTCCAGGATAACCAGGTCTGGCATGCATTCGCGCACCATTTGCATCGCGTCGACGCCGTTGTCAGTTTCTCCTACGACCTTATAGCCCTCATGTTCCAGGAGCATGCGAACGGCGAGGCGGATGACCGGATGATCGTCGACAATGAAAACGGAGTTCATGAATAAATTACCCTGCGAACTTGAATAAAGCGCGCACCTTAGCCCACTTACAGCCAGGGCCGTACGAAGAGACGGGCATGCAACTTCAATTTCAGAAGTTTCCTACAAAAAAAGAGGCAAGATATTACGATGTAATCGGTTTTTTAGTAGGTGGATGACAATAAGAGGAGGAAGGTGTTGGCAGTGTGTGAAGGGATATTTCTTTGATTGTGTTGTTTGTGCAAACAAAGGAAACGTTCTAATCGAGGTTTGTGTAAGCCATACCTTTATTTATCTACTTCAAACTCCTTGTGGGGTGGCGCTACAAAAACCACATGCACCGCCAGTAAGGTGGCTGCACGATCCATATCCACCGCAATCCCTGTGGGAGCGAGCTTGCTCGCGATGGCGGTGGATCTGTGCGCATCGATGCTGGATGCGCCTGCGTCATCGCGAGCAAGCTCACTCCCACATTTTTTCGAGGTGCTGCAAAGGGTGCCTTTATTGGCGCGTGCGGCCTGTCATCTCCTGGGCCATTTCGCTGGCGTAGCTGTCGGTCATGCCGGCGATGAAGTCGATCATTCGCAGGAACGCGCCATGCAAAGGGCCATTGGGATCCGGCGCATTGTTCCCCAGCAGGTCGAGAATGCGGCGATTCTTGAACGAAGGCGTGCGGCCGCCGTGCTGTTCGAGGGCTGCGCCGCAAAAGCCGTTGAGCAGGATTTCCAACGTGGTGTAGGCGCCGATTTCATGCAGGGTCTTGCGTTTGTCCTGGAAGATTTTCCGGCGCGCCATGTCCTTGGCATTCAACACGCAACGTTTGGCCGGGCCGTGCATATGTTCCACCAGGTCCCCTGGCAGCGTGCCGGCAAGCAACGCTTCCTGCTGCTCGACAAACGCCCGGGCGGCGGCGTTGGTCAGGTGTTCGATGGCCTTGCCTCGCAGGATCGCCAGTTTGCGCCGCCGCGAGTCCAGCGGCCCCAGTTGCCGGTAGGTGTCCGGAAGATCGTCGCCCACCAGGTCCAGGAGCAGCGATTCCACCTGTGGGTACTCCAGAAGATCCATCTCCACGCCGTCTTCCAGGTCGATCAGCGCGTAGCAGATGTCATCGGCGGCTTCCATCAGGTACACCAGTGGGTGCCGTGCCCAACGTTGATCCTCGATCTGTGGCAAACCGAGCTTGTGGGCAATCTGCTCCAGCAGTGGCAGTTCGCTCTGGTAGCAACCGAACTTGTGCTTCTTGTAGCCCAGGGAATCGGCGTGGCGGGCGGTCCAGGGGTATTTCAGATACGTACCGAGGGTGGCATAGGTCAGCCGGGTTCCGCCGTCGAACTGATGGTATTCAAGCTGGGTGAGGACGCGGAAGCCTTGGGCGTTGCCTTCGAAATTGAGGAAATCGTTGCGCTCGGCTTCGCTCATCGCATCAAGCCAACCCCGTCCGGCGGCCTGCTGGAACCAATAGCGAATGGCGTCCTCGCCGGAGTGACCGAACGGCGGGTTGCCGATGTCGTGGGCCAGGCAGGCCGATTGCACCACCATGCCCAGGTCGCTGGGCTCGCACCAGTCGGGCAGGGCATTGCGGATGGTTTCTCCCACGCGCATGCCCAGGGAGCGCCCGACGCAACTGACTTCCAGGGAATGGGTCAGGCGCGTGTGGATGTGGTCGTTGCTGGAAACCGGGTGCACTTGCGTCTTGCGCCCCAGGCGGCGGAAGGCACCGGAAAAGATGATGCGGTCGTGGTCCTTGTGGAAGGGGCTACGGCCCAGCTCTTGCGGGCTGTGCAGCGGTTTTCCGAGACGTTCGCGAGTCAGCAGGGTATGCCAATCCAAGGCCGGTTGCTCCGTTCGATGATGTCGATGCCCTAGCTTCCCGGTTCGTGGGTCGCCCTGCAAGGCCTATGGGCCTGCACGGACCTGATACGTAACCCTGTGGCGCTAGCCACAGGGTGTCGGTCGTCAGGGTTTGCGCAGGTCCTTGGCCAGCTTGACCAACGGCAGCAATGTCGTTGCCAGACGGATCAGGCCTGTCAAGCCACCGCCACCACCATGGCGGGTCCGTTTGCCGGTGAGGAAGCCGAGCAGGGACACCGCCGCCACGCCCCACAGTGGCGCATGCTTGATGCCGAAACCTTCGTGCCAGCTTTGCGTCAAGCCGCGCACCCGATGCAAGGGTTGCAGCAATTGGCGTGTCTCCTGACGGATTTCCTGGCGATGCATTTCCATGCGCAGGCGCACCAGTGCCTTGCGCATTTCCTGTCGTGTCCGGGCTTGGGGAATATCAGGCAGGCTCATGGCAGCAGGCGCTCCCGGTCATTGGCCAGTTCTTCGAGGGTGGCGTTGAAAGGAGAGGACTCGTCGTAGATCGCGGCCTTGAGCCGAAGACCGCAGAACAGGGCCGCCAGCAGGTAGAACAGGCACAGGCCGATAATGCCCGACAGGCGATAGGTGTCCCATACCAGGATCAGCACCAGCGCCGAAAGCCCGACCAACAGCAGCAAGCCGAACACCAGCGCAAGGCCGGCGAACAGCAGGAGGCTGACGGTGCGAGCCTTCTGTTCCTGCAACTCCATGCCGAACAATTCGACGTGGCTGTGCAGCAAGCCAAGAAATGCCGCGCCCAGGCGGCGCGCTGTGGGTTGTGTGCCCGCTTCGGACGAGCCGGATTCGTCGATACCCATGATCAGCGCCGTGTCGCCAACAGACCGATCAGAAAACCAACGCCCGCGGCAATGCCTACCGATTGCCAAGGGTTGGCCTGTACGTATTCCTCGGTGGCGACTACAGCAGCCTGGCCGCGTTCGCGCATGGAGTCTTCGGTCAGCTTGAGTGTTTCGCGGGCGCGCAGGAGGGTTTCGTGGATCTGGCCGCGCAGCGCATCGGCCTGATCGCCTGCCAGCGTCGCGGTGTGATCGAGCAAGCGCTCCGTGTCGCTGACCAGCGTCTGAAAATCTTCCATCAGGATTTCTTGAGCAGTCTTTGCCTGGGTTCTGGCCATGGGTGAATCTCCGTAAGTGACGTCTGAAGCGTTCGAGTATGAGCCTTGCCGGAAGGTTCAGTGCAAGTGACTGGTACAACTTTTGCTCAGGCTTCTGCCATGTACTGGTGCGTCAGCCTGTGCCAGTGCGCTGAAGCTGGGCGAAAGCCCGTAAAACCTTAACCAAATAATCAAAACCCGCGAAGCACCTCGAAGCGGGACTTCGTTTTGCCTGATCTGACGCACCAAAGCAGTTCATCGGCCTGATTGCGGCCAATGAGTCGTTTCAACTTGGTGCATTCATGGGGTGAGCGAACCGGTTTGGTGCTTTTTTCAACTTTTTCAGGTCTGCCAACACCATGGAAAATATGCAAAGTGCCGTGGACAGTCTGGTCCACAGCTCCAATACGCTGTTCATCCTGCTCGGCGCCGTCATGGTCCTGGCCATGCATGCCGGCTTCGCGTTCCTTGAAGTGGGAACGGTCCGGCAGAAGAACCAGGTCAATGCGCTGTCGAAAATCCTCAGCGATTTCGCGGTCTCGACCCTGGCCTATTTCTTTGTCGGTTACTGGATTTCCTACGGCGTGACCTTCCTGCAGCCGGCGGCGGTACTCAGCACCGATCATGGCTACAGCCTGGTGAAGTTCTTCTTCCTGCTGACCTTTGCCGCCGCGATCCCGGCCATCATTTCCGGCGGTATAGCCGAGCGTGCACGGTTCGCGCCGCAGTTGTGCGCCACGGTGTTGATCGTGGCGTTTGTCTACCCGTTTTTCGAAGGCTTGGTCTGGAACGGCAATTTTGGCTTGCAGGCTTGGCTGCAAGCTCGGTTCGGCGCCAGTTTCCATGACTTCGCCGGTTCAGTGGTGGTGCACGCCATGGGTGGCTGGCTGGCGTTGGCCGCAGTGCTGTTGCTCGGGCCGCGTAATGGCCGCTACCGGGATGGTCGCCTGGTGGCGTTCGCGCCTTCGAGCATTCCATTCCTGGCCTTGGGCTCGTGGATCCTGATTGTCGGCTGGTTCGGTTTCAACGTGATGAGTGCCCAGACCCTGCCTGGGGTGAGCGGGCTGGTGGCGGTCAATTCGTTGATGGCCATGGTGGGCGGTACCGTGGCGGCATTGATTGTCGGGCGCAATGACCCAGGCTTCCTGCACAACGGCCCGCTGGCCGGGTTGGTGGCGGTCTGTGCCGGTTCCGACCTGATGCACCCGGTGGGGGCGCTGGCCACCGGTGCCATTGCCGGTGCCTTGTTTGTCTGGTGCTTCACGGCGGCCCAAGGCAAGTGGAAGATCGACGACGTGCTCGGCGTCTGGCCGCTGCACGGGTTGTGCGGGGTCTGGGGTGGCATTGCCTGTGGCATCTTTGGCCAGGCTGCCCTGGGCGGCCTGGGTGGGGTCAGCCTGATCAGCCAGTTGATCGGCACGGCGCTGGGTGTTGTCGTCGCCCTGGCCGGTGGGTTCGCGGTCTATGGCGCGATCAAGGCCGTGCTGGGGCTGCGCCTGACCCAGGAAGAAGAGTATTACGGCGCCGACCTGTCGATTCACAAGATCGGCGCGGTCAGCCAGGACTGATCGTTGCACAGTATTTGTGATACAGGACACTAGGGCTCCTTGTCCTGGTTGCCAGGGTAAAAACCGTGGAGCAGGCGATAACGGTCGTGACGGACCTGATCCACATGATGCCGGACTTGTTGTTCGGGCAGGCCGAGCATGATCAGGGCATGGGACGCCAGCATCAGGCTCGATTCCAACAGTTCCGGGACCACTTCGCTGGCCCCGGCGGCCTGCAACTCGGCCAATTGGCTGTCGTCGCGGGTGCGCACCAGGATCGGTACCTGTTGGTTGACCCGCCGGGCCGCCTTGAGCACGGTGATGGCGATGTCGGTCTTGTCCACCGCGATCACCAATAGCCTGGCGCGGCTCAAGCCAACGGCGGCGAGCAGGTCACCCCGTCGCGAATCGCCGTAATGCACGCAGTTTTCCCCGACGGTGGCTTCCTGGATGATCACCGGGTCGTCATCCAGGGCGACGAACGCCTGGCCTTCGCGGCGCAGGAAGCGCCCGATGGACTGGCCGACGCGCCCGTAGCCGCAAATCACCACGTGATCCGACAAGCCGGCATTGAGTGCGCTGATCTGGTCCAGTTGCGCCTCTTCGTTGGGTTTGCGATGCAGGCGCGCGGCGATGCGCGGCGCCGCACGCAGCAACAGCGGCGTCAGCAGCATCGAGCAGAATGTCGCGGCCAGCAGCAGGCCGCTGATGTCGGCGGGCATGAGACTGTTCTGTTGCATCAGCGCCATCAAGGCAAAACAGAATTCGCCGCCCTGGGCCAGGGCCAGGCCGCTGCGCCAGGCGGTTTCCCCATCACTGCCGCGCCATTTCACCAGGGTGGCGACCACGCAGCCCTTGAGGAGCATCAAGCCGAGGGTCAATCCCAGGATCAAAAGGCCGTCATCGAGGAACAGTTGCAGATCGATCAGCATGCCGATGCTGACGAAAAACAGCCCCAGCAGGATGTCGCGGAACGGGCGTATGTCGGCTTCGATCTGATGCCGGTAGTGGCTTTCACCCAGCAACATGCCCGCCAGGAATGCCCCCAGGGCCGGCGACAAACCGAGCAAGTGGGTAAGCCATGCCGTCAGTAGCACGATCACCAGGGCCAGCAGCACGAACAGTTCTGCGGACCGGGACGCCGCCACCTCATGGAACAGCCGGGGCAACAGCAGCCGGCTGGCCAGCAGCAGGCCACCGAACAACACCAGCGTCTTGCCCAGGGTCAGCGGTAGCGCCCAGTACCACGGGTGCTCGCTGCTGCCGGCGAAGACCGGCACCAGGGTCAACAGCAGCACCGCGACGACGTCCTGGAACAACAACACGCCAATGGCGTTCTGGCCGTGGCTGCTGAAGATCTCGCCCAGGCTGGTCAACTCCTTGCTGACAATGGCGGTGGAGGACAAGGCCAGCCCCGCCCCGAGCAGCAGCGCGGCGATCACCGGCGCGCCGCACACGGCCAGCAATCCCGCCAGCAGCGCCCCCGAACACAACACCTGCAGGCTGCCGAGGCCGAACACGACCCGGCGCAGTTCGAGCATTTTCGACAGGGAAAACTCCAGCCCCAACGAGAACAACAGGAACACCACCCCGAGCTCGGCCAGGTCTGGCAGTTCTTCGCTGTCGTTGACCCAGTCCAGCGCGGTAGGCCCGACCGCCAGCCCGACACAGAGATAACCCAGTACGGGCGGCAGGCGCAGCCGCCTGAAGAGGGCGATGACCACCAGGGACGAGGCAAGGATGATCAGCAGGTTGGCAAACAAGGGGAACTCCGTTTCAAGGCTACAACGCACAGCGTAGAGGGGAAAACGTGACCAGCGTCGCTGGAAAAGCATTTATGTTCAGTGATTTGCATCAGCGTTTTACCGAAACACCCGGAAGCGAGCCAGCGACTCGACGGTTTTCCGAGGCGGGCCTAGAATGACCGTCTATCTTTTTTGGGTCTACCCGCCATGCTTCCTGAATGCCAGTTGTTCGGCACCCTGGGGTGTCATCTTTGTGAGGTCGCCGAAGCTGAACTGATACCTTTCGTCGAACATGGATTGTTGGTGGAGTTGGTGGACATTTCGGAACGTCAAGCCTGGGTGGACGATTATGGTCTGCGTATCCCCGTGCTGCGCAGGCTGGATACCGGTGCCGAACTGGACTGGCCCTTCGAGGCCGAACAGATCGTGACCTTCCTCCGTTGAACGGTTCGTCCTTCGGTTCCCAAGACAGCGGTTGGCGAAAGTAGCGAGCTTCGGTTACTGTATGTTCATACAGCTATCTGGAGTGCATCCCCTTGGTCAATGTCGAACAACTGAAAAGCAGCGTAAACAGGATGTCCGCGGATGTTGTGCGTGAGGCGGTCTTGGAGCTGCGCCTGGATGGCCTGGTGACCGAAGGCAAGACGCCTTTCAATAAACTGCATTTCAACACCTGTTTCGCCGAGATCGAAGCGTTGTTCCAGCGTGCCGGCTATCACAAACAGTTGGATGTGGTGGGTTACCAGGGTTTGCTGTACGCGCTGTACGATCCAGGCCGCTGGGAGGCGGTGGACGTGCTGCGCTGGTTGAAGGAGTTCACCGAAGCGGCGGCCAAATCGACGTCGGTCACGGCGTAAAGCAATCATCGCTGGGCTGACCGGTGTGACTGTCGGATAATGCCGCCCTGCAAAAACGCCTGAGAGTTTTCAATGTCCGGTTCACCGTTTTCCGCCGCTGATCATCAGGCCAGTACGCTGTATCTGCCGCCCGGTTCCTGGCCGACGGTGCTGGAGTGCCTGTGCGAGCATTTCAGCGCCATCAGTCGTGAGCAGTGGCTGGACCGGATCGCCCGGGGCAGGGTATTGGACGGGGAGGGCAAGGCCATCCATGTCGACTTGCCGTACCGCGAAGGCCTGCGCATCCACTATTTTCGTGAAGTGCCCGACGAGAAGCCCATCCCGGTGGTGGAGTCGATCCTGTACGCCGACGAACATCTGGTGGTGGCAGACAAACCGCATTTTCTGCCTGTCACTCCGGCAGGCGAATACGTCGAGCAAACCTTGTTGCGACGGCTGATCCGGCGGCTGGACAACCCGCATCTGGTGCCCCTGCACCGCATCGACCGGCACACAGCCGGGCTGGTGTTGTTTTCCGCCAATCCGCACACCCGTTCGGCGTATCAGTCGTTATTCCCGACGCGGCAGATCGAGAAGCGCTACCAGGCCATTGCCCGCGCGTTGCCTGGGCTGACCTTCCCCCGGGTGCATAGAAGTCGGATGATCGATGGTGAGCCGTTCTTTCGGATGCAGGAAGGGCCGGGTGAGCCCAATACCGAAACGGCCATCGAAGTGCTGGAAAGGCACGGTGACCTGTGGCGCTACGGGTTGTCTCCGGTCACGGGCAAGAAACACCAGTTGCGGGTGCATATGAATGCCCTGGGAGCGGGCATCTGCAACGATCCGTTTTACCCTGACGTGCTTCGGGACGCCGAGGACGACTACGCCAACCCGCTCAAGCTACTGGCACAGGGGCTGCGTTTCATCGACCCGGTCACTGGCCAGGAACGTGTATTCCAGAGCGAGATTACATTGCAGTGGTAGTGCCCATGGTTTTCGACCAGGCATAAAAAAGCCCGCAAATGCTGCGGGCTTTTCGTATCTGGCGGTAGCGTTGAAGATTACAGGTCTTTAACGGTACGAACCTGATCCTTGTTCACGCGAGTCTGCTTGCCATCCAGTTGCTCGAATTCGTAGAAGCCGCTTTCTTCATCGTAATGAGGGGTATCGACGGCCTGGATTTCGCGACCGTCATTCAAGGTGATCACTGTTGGCGAAGCGCACCCGGCAAGGGTGGCGAGGCCCAGAGCGAGCATGAACGTGGCGAGGGTCCGTTGTGTCATGGTGTTTCTCCGAAATGGATTCTTCAAGTTACTGACCTTCAGACGTATACATTGCGCGCAAGTTCCTGGCTAGTGTCAATCTGACACGCCTTTATGTCGGACCAGTAACTCCGGGGTGTTCAGATTGGCCAGCCGCGGATCGTCGGCGGGGCATTGCAAGGCAACGGCGTGCAGCGCGCGCATAACCCGACCGGGGCTGCGCTCGCCTTCGCTCCAGGCTTTTTCGAAGCTCGCTGCCAGGGCCAACGGGATGACACACAGCAGCGGTTCCCAATGCTCGCCGTGCCGCACCATCAATGGCTGATCGGGGTGCTGGCTGGCCGTCCTGCGCATGTTGTCGAGCAGGCTGGCGTCGACCTGCGGCACGTCGCACGGCAGCACCAGCAAATACGGGTGCCTCGCAGCCTTGAGACCTGCCCGGATGCCCGCCAGTGGCCCGGGAAAGTCACCTTCCTCGTCATGCACCAACTGATCGGCATACGCTGCATAACGTTGCGCATTACGGTTGCAGGAAATGATCAGGTCATCGCTCATGGCGCGAGTCTGGCGATGGATATGGGCAATCAGCGGTTCGCCTTGCCAGTGCACCAGGCCTTTGTCCTGTCCGCCCATGCGTTGCCCGCGGCCACCCGCCAAGAGCAGAATGGAGCAGGATGGCAGCGGCGTAATCGAGGTCATGGCGTGTCTCCGCACGGGCGAAAAAATGAAGCGCTGTGATATAACACCGGGCTGTTTCCTCTACAACTGGACGAGCCTATGAAAGCCAAGGCTGATGTACCTTTCGTGCCGCTCAATATCGCGGTGCTGACAGTCAGTGACACCCGTACCCTGGAAACCGATACGTCCGGGCAGGTCTTCGTCGATCGGCTCACGGCGGCTGGCCACAACCTGGCGGCGCGGGTCCTGCTCAAAGATGATTTGTACAAGATCCGGGCGCAAGTCGCGACCTGGATTGCCGAAGACGTGGTGCAAGTGGTGCTGATCACTGGCGGCACCGGTTTCACGGGGCGTGACAGCACGCCGGAAGCCGTCACGTGTCTGCTGGACAAGCAGGTCGATGGGTTTGGCGAGTTGTTCCGGCAAATATCAGTGGCCGACATCGGCACTTCCACTGTGCAGTCCCGCGCGCTGGCGGGCCTGGCCAATGGCACGCTGGTATGTTGCCTGCCGGGGTCGACCAATGCGGTGCGTACCGGATGGGATGGGATCCTGGCCGAACAATTGGATGTGCGGCATCGTCCGTGCAACTTCGTGGCCCATTTGAAACAGGCAGCCCCTTGTGAATCCCGTGGGTAAACCGGGCAAGGCCGGCGCCTTGATGGCCGTTGAGGTGGCGTTGGAGCGGCTGCTCGAGATGGCGGCGGCCACACCGATTGTTCAGCGCGAACATTTGCCTTTGGCCGCGGCGTCAGGGCGAGTGCTCGCCGAGGACCTGGTATCGACCCTTGATTTGCCGCCATGGCCCAACAGCGCCATGGATGGCTATGCCTTGCGGCTGGCGGACTGGAATGGCGAGCCGTTGGTGGTCAGCCAGCGGATTTTCGCCGGCCAGGCTCCGGAGCCGTTGGCCGTTGGTACCTGCGCGCGGATCTTCACGGGGGCGCCAGTCCCTGCCGGCGCCGATTGCGTCGAGATGCAGGAAAACGCCGTGGTTGAAAGCGACCAGCGGGTGCGGTTTACCGAGCCCATGGTCAGTGGGCAGAACATTCGTCCCCAGGGGCAGGAGACCACCGTTGGCGAGCAAGTCCTTTCTGCCGGTACTCGCCTGGGGCCGATCGAGCTGGGCTTGGCGGCATCCTTGGGCTGTGCATCGCTGGAGGTGGTGCGCAAGGCCCGCGTCGCCGTCCTGTCCACGGGCGATGAACTGGTCGAGCCCGGTCAGGCGTTGGGTCCTGGCCAGATCTACAACAGTAACCGCGTGCTGTTGTGTGGCTGGCTGCAACGCATGGGCTGTGAAGTGGTTGACGCGGGTATCCTGCCCGACGATTTGTCGGCCACCCGCGAGCGCCTGGCACAGTTATCGGATGTCGATCTGATCCTGTCCACCGGGGGGGTATCGGTGGGAGAGGCGGACTTCCTGGGGATCGCCTTGCGCGAGGACGGCGAGCTGGCGCTGTGGAAACTCGCCATCAAACCGGGTAAGCCGCTGACGTTCGGGCATTACCGTGGCGTGCCGGTCATAGGCCTGCCTGGAAACCCCGCTTCGACCCTCGTGACGTTTGCCCTGCTGGCAAGGCCTTACCTATTGAGACGCCAAGGCGTTCAGTCGGTGGCGCCACTCAAGTTCAAGGTGCCGGCCGGTTTCGCCTGGCCAAAGGCGGGCAGTCGCCGAGAATACCTGCGAGGCCGTATGGAGAATGGTCGAGCGATCATCTACCGAAACCAGAGCTCGGGTGTCCTGCGCAGCGCGGCCTGGGCCGATGGGTTGGTCGAGGTGCTCGAAGGGCAGACGCTGGTGGAGGGCAACGAAGTGGGCTTCATTCCCTTGAGCGAAATCCTGGGCTAGCACCTGGCAGGTGTTCTCCGGCCCGGGTTGGACGTCCGGGCCTTTGCGCGCCTCACCTTTACCGCGTGAGCAGCGTCACCAACTGATCGAATCGATTGTTGGCAATCCAGCCCAGCAGACCGAGCACCACCGCCGCGGCGCCAGCCGAATAGGCCAGCCTGTGGCGGATCACCTTGACGTCGGTGCGTATTTCATCCATGTCTTTGCGGATGTATTTGAGGTGGGTTTCCAGTTCAACGACGCGCGGTTCCAAATCAATTCCTCCAACGGGATTACTGCAACTTTTGCATTCGTTTCGAGTATCGGCCCGCCCGCTTCCAAAGGACGCGAGCTGCCGCGGTGACAGCTTGTATTCACGGTTATGCATGGGACGGTCCATCCCCTTGGCCATAACTGTTCGAGCGACTGATCCGGCCCCTGCGGGCCGTGACGTATCCATCCATGGGAGAATGCTTCCTTGTGTGATGAGGGTTTAAGCGATCCAGCAAAACATGAAGCCAAGGTGTCTCAATACCGCTAGAGGGTCAATTGAGCTGATTCGCCAGATCTTGTAAGAAAACTCTTCGAATCAGGGCGTGTCGATCGGACCAGTCGTCCTGCTCGTTTAATAAATTGAGACGCGCCGGGCTTTTTCGCGCCAATGAGCGGTCCCATGCCTGAACCTTCCAATGACGGAGACCACGATGAGCAAAGGCAAGGCGCTGTTGATTCTGCATGGCAAGCAAGCGCTCAACGAAGAGGTTCGCTCGGCAGTGATGCTCAAGCGCGAACAGGGCTGGGAGCTGGCGGTACGGTTGACCTGGGAAGCCGGTGATGCCCAGCGATGCGTCGATGAAGCCCTGGATGCCGGTTATACGCGACTGATCGCCGGCGGCGGTGATGGAACCTTGCGTGATATCGCCGAGGCGATCGTCCACAAGTCCAGCGATGCCAGCCTGGTACTGCTGCCGCTGGGCACGGCCAATGATTTCGCCCGGGCGGCGGGTGTTCCGTTGGAACCCGCGCAGGCCCTGGATCTATTGGACGTTGCGCCCCAGGCCGTTGATGTGGGTGACGTCGGCGGGCGGATTTTCCTGAACATGGCCACTGGCGGTTTTGGCAGCCAGGTGACGGCGAACACCTCCGAGGATCTCAAGAAGGTCTTGGGCGGCGCCGCCTACCTGTTCACGGGCCTGTCCCGATTCAGTGAACTGAGTACCGCCTATGGTGAGTTGCAGGGCCCCGATTTTTACTGGCAGGGCGATTTGCTCGCGCTGGGCATCGGTAATGGCCGGCAGGCGGGGGGAGGCCATGTGCTGTGCCCGCAAGCGTTGGCTGATGATGGGTTGCTGGACATCAGCATCCTGCCGGCGCCCCAGGAAGTGGTCAGTACGTTGAAGGACTTGCTGGCAGGCGGCCTGGGCATCGACAACATGTTTGTCCGCGCGCGCTTGCCATGGGTGGAAATCAAGGTCGCGCAAGGCCTGGACATCAACCTCGATGGCGAACCGTTGCAGGTCGACACCCTGCGCTTCACTGTCCGCCCGAAGGCGCTGCGGCTGCACCTGCCGTCCGATTCGCCGCTGTTGGGCGGCGCGACGGCGCTCAGTCATCCAGGCTGATGATTTGCTCGCGCACCGCGAACAGCACAAGGCCGGCCACGTCATGGATCTGCAAGCGCTTCATGACTTGCGCTCGGTGGGTTTCCACGGTCTTGACGCTCAGGTTCAGCCCATTGGCAATTTCCCGAGTGGACTTGCCGCGCACGATCAGCCGCAGGATTTCCAGCTGGCGTGCGGTCAGGTTATGGGCCTGGGCAGGGTCCGGCTGGTGTTTCTGGACGCGGGTCAGCGCCTGGTTGATCACCGTGTGGGCGATGGCCGGGCTCAGGTAGCGTTCGTCATTGCGCAGCGCTTCCAGGGCGTGTTTCAGCTCGGTGGCGGTGGTGTCCTTGAGCAGGTAGCCATGGGCGCCTGATTCCAGCGCCTGCATGATCAGCGCAGGATCCGTATGCATCGACAGGATCAGCACCTTGCTGTGGGGGCGCACCCGCTTGAGCTGTTGCAAGGCATCCAGGCCGCTGGTGTCCTTCATGGAAATGTCCAGCAGCACGATGTCGGGGTTCAGTCGTTCTACCAGTTCCACCAATTGTGTGCCGTCATTGGCTTCGCCGATCACGGCATAGTCCGGGATATCCATGACCAGAGCTCGTACGCCGGCCCTGATCAGGGAGTGGTCATCTACCAGGAGCAAATTACAAATCAAAGGAGAACCTTATTCTTACTGGCTCGCTCCAGGGCACGCGGCGCCCAGGGAAAGCGTGCTTCGATGTGCGTGCCTTTGCCGGCCTCGCTCACGACCTTGAGGGTGCCGCCCAATTGTTCGACCCGCTCCAACATGCCGGCCATGCCCCGTTGACCTTCGCGAGCGGGGTGGCTGGCCGGGACAAATCCCTGGCCGTCGTCGCTGATCAGCAGGGTCAGGCCGTCGGGCTGGCGTTGCAGGCGTACCAGCAGATTCGTCGCCCGGGCATGGCGCAAGATATTGGTGATCGCTTCCTGGGTGATCCGGAACACCGCGACTGACATCTCCTCCGGGATACCGGTCATGCGCTGCTGGCAATCGAGGCTCCACTTCACCGGGGCGTTGGCCAGGGTCTTGAGCAGGTGCGCCCGCAGGCTGGCCTCAAGCCCGAGGCTGGTCAGCTCCCTGGGGTTGAGGATCGCCGATACGTCGCGGACCTTGTTGAGGGTTTCGTCCAGGGTTTCGCACAGGAGTGCGCACTGACCTTGCAATTCTTCCGGCATCCGCCGCTTGAGCCATTCGCCTTGCAGTTTCGCCGCGGTCAGCAATTGGCCAATGTCGTCGTGCAATTCGCGGCTGAGCCGATGGCGCTCATTCTCCTGGACCTCGAGCAACCGCTCGGCCAGCTCCTGGGGCTGGAACTTGATGGACTTGCGCGACAATCGATGGTGGATCCAGACACAGCTCAAGGCCGCGACATTCACGGCCAGCAGGCCCAGCGGCACCGTGTGGGCGTACAGGTAGGTCAGCAGGCAGCCGAGGGTCGAGCACATGCACAATAATAATGTGAAGCGACGGGCGTTTTCTCGGGAGGGAGGCCAGGTGATGAATGACTTGAGGCTGGCGTGCATAGCGGATGGAGCCAATGAATGTTCGCTGCGGGCAGGCCGGTCAGCGCATCTGACAGGCCGGGTCGGGTAAACGTTTCAGGTCGAAGGCAGCTTCGGTTGGCGGCTATTACGGCGCTGCCTGGAAGTGGCTGACGCGGGAGATAGTACCACTTCGCCTATCGTTGGTCGCGCTCGGCATGGTGCCGTGAAAGCACTGGGGAGCAGGCGCATTGCCATCGTGTCAGGCTTGTTTCTGGGGATAAGACACCAGCGCCAGTGGACGTGACGCGGCCAATGCCTGGTCGGGACTCTGGCCGACCTGGAAAGCGAATGCCTCGATCAAGGACGTTTGTTCGCTGTTGTCCAGGCTCAACTGGCCGGTGGTGTGGTCGACCAGTTCCAATTGCCAGGCCATCAGGGTGAAGCAATCCTTCAAGGCATCCAGGGCCTGGTCATGCAATTCCATGTGGTTTTGCGCATGGCTGAGCAAGCCATGGATATGCAGGGAAAACTCCGAAACGGCTTCCAGCGCCAGGGCATTGGTCTTGTTTGCCAGTTTCAGCAAGGTGCTGAGCATGCAATCGATGGCGTCCTTGTCATTGTTGATCAATTGCAGATGGCTCAGGCATTCCTCCGACTTGGCCAGCAGTGTCTCGGCCTCGATCAGAAGTTCGGGAAGACGTTGACTCCAGTTCCTACGATCGTTCGGCATGCTTATCTCCACAACATCATGTCAGGCGAAAGGAAACCGCGTATGGCGAACGGCTGGATCTCAAGGTCGACCGCGGACGGACGCGCGAATACACGCCCGTGCCGTTCAGCGAAGGTGAATTCGTAAACGATTGCACGGGTGGGATCGGCCGAAAGGCTGCAGGTCCGATGTCCTGTGGTCGCGCACAAAAGCCTGACTCCGTTCAGCAATGAGAATGGCGTCACATTAATGGCTATTGGATAACGGGAATATCAGGTTGGACCTGATTGTGCCTAGGGGAATCCCTTAGACAGGGGAACTTAGTGCGCAAACCGGAGTCGCGCAGCGGGATAAACAGCAGATGAAATCGTGAAGCCAGTAAAACATGATGTTAATGTGATATCAATTCCCCACTTGTATTTTAATCCGGGGTCAAGAATCGGTTCGTGCAGCCGATATCGGTTTTATTGGATTCATCCGAACAAGCCCAGGAGTCATCGATGGCCGGCATTCTCGACACAGTAGATCAACGAACCCAACTGGTGGGTGAGAATCGCCTGGAAATTCTCATGTTTCGCCTGGCGGGTCGGCAGTTGTTTGCCATTAACGTATTCAAGGTCCAGGAAGTCCTGCAACTGCCGAAGTTGACCCTGATGCCGCAACGTCACCCGTTCGTGTGCGGCGTGGTCAATCTGCGAGGCCAGACGCTGCCG
Source organism: Pseudomonas sp. Van50 (assembly GCF_055390755.1). Lineage (NCBI taxonomy): Bacteria > Pseudomonadati > Pseudomonadota > Gammaproteobacteria > Pseudomonadales > Pseudomonadaceae > Pseudomonas > Pseudomonas sp. Van50. Next base: position 2,073,961 of record NZ_AP024343.1, read on the forward strand.
GTGATCGACCTGTCCCAGGCCATTGGCATGCGTCCGCTGGTGCCGGGCGCCAACAGCACCATTATCGTGACCGAATACAACCGTTCGGTTCAGGCGTTCCTGGTGGGCGGCGTCGACCGTATCGTCAACATGAACTGGGAAGCCATCCTGCCACCGCCGACCAGCGCCGGCCGCGAGCACTACCTGACCGCCATCAGCAAGGTGGACGATCAGTTGGTGGAAATCATCGACGTGGAAAAAGTCCTGGCCGAAATCGTGCCGTACAACGCCAAGGTCTCCCGGGACAAACTCGAAGACCCGGTGCTGGAGCGTGCCCGTGGCCGCGAAGTGCTGCTGGTGGACGACTCCAACGTCGCGCTCTCGCAATTGCGCGACACCCTGGGTCAACTGGGCGTGAAAATGCACATCGCCAGCGACGGCCTGAAGGCCCTGAACATGCTCAAGGCCTGGGCCGATACCGGCGAGGTCATGACCGACAAATTGTTGATGATCTTCACCGATGCCGAAATGCCGGAAATGGACGGCTACCGCTTGACCACCGAAATCCGCAACGACCCGCGTTTGCGTGGGCTCTATGTCGTACTGCACACCTCGCTGTCCGGCAGCTTCAACGATTCGATGGTCAAGAAGGTCGGTTGCGACAACTTCCTCTCCAAATTCCAGCCGGACAAGCTGGTCGATGTGGTGCGCCAGCGGCTGATGCTCGACTGAACCCGATGGTGGTTTGCTTCAATGGCCGGCTCGTATAAGGTGGCATTTTTTTGCCACCGGGGAAGTTGACCATGTTGCGGCTGAGCGCTCTGTATCGGTATCCGTTGAAGTCCGGCAAGGGCCAGCCCCTGCAGCAGATTGGCCTGGACAAGCTAGGGCTGGACGGCGATCGGCGCTGGATGCTGGTGGATGAGGGCACGGGGCGGTTCCTGACCCAGCGCGCCGTGGCGAAGATGAGCCAGCTTTCGGCCTTGTGGAACGAGGCGGGTGGCCTGACGCTCAGCGCGCCGGGCCATGGCGCCATCGATGTGCCGCTGCCACCCACCCAGCAAGAGCAGCGGCGCGGTGTGATCATCTGGCGTGACACCTTGCGTGTGCCGGATGCCGGTGATGAGGCGGCGGCCTGGGTCAGCGAATTCATCGGCAGCCCCACGCGGTTGGTGCATGTGCCGGTGGAACTGGCGCGCACCACCGCCGCCGGTTATGGCAAGGATGACGACAAGGTCGCCTTTGCCGATGGTTTCCCCCTGCTGCTGATTGGCCAGGCCTCATTGCAGGACCTGTCGACCCGGGTCGGCCGCTCGCTGGAGATGTTGCGCTTTCGTCCCAACCTGGTGGTGGAGGGCAGCGAGGCGTTTGCCGAGGACGGTTGGAAGCGTATTCGTATCGGCGAGGTGGAGTTCCGGCTGGTCAAGCCCTGCTCGCGTTGCATCATGACCACGGTCGATCCGCACACCGGCGAACGCGATCCGAATCGCGAACCCTTTGCCACGTTGCAGCAATACCGTTCGACGCCGGACGGTGCGATGTTCGGCCAGAACCTGGTCAACGACAGCAACGGTCGGCTTGAAGTCGGCATGCCGGTTGAAGTGCTCGAATAAAAAGAACCGTGAACAAAAATGCCCGTGTCCAATGACCCGGGCATTTTTGTTTATCTGGCAACAGCTTTTCTAGCTTTTGTGGCGAGGGAGCTTGCTCCCGCTGGGCTGCGAAGCAGCCCCTCTTGCTAACCGCAGGGGACGCTGGCGCGTCCAGCGGGAGCAAGCTCCCTCGCCACAGGGGTAACTGTGTCCCCGCTTTGCAGTGCGCCGAATCAGCCGCGATATTCACACAGGTAAGCGGTGTCGACGGCCACTTTGAGCTGGAACTTGCTGTTGGCCGGTACATTGAACTGGCTGCCGGCCGCGAAGGTTTCCCAATCGGTGCTGTCGGGCAGCTTCACGGTCAGGGCGCCGGAGACGACGTGCATGATTTCCCGTTGGGCCGTGCCGAACTCATATTCGCCCGGAGCCATGACGCCGATGGTCGCGGGGCCTTCGGCAGTGCCAAAAGCGATCGACTTGACGGTGCCGTCGAAGTACTCGTTGACTTTAAACATGGGCGATTCCTCGAAAAAGGGGCTGAAAAAGGCCGGCCAGTATGCACAAGGCTGCAACATTCGTCATCTGCCGCGCCGGGAGGTGGACGCCGCTCAACCCGGAAGCACCAGGGGCAACAACCGCGCGGTATTGCGGGCATCTTCCAGGGCGCGGTGCTGTTGCCCGCAAAATTGCAGGCCCGCCAGTTGCAGCGCGCCATTGAGCCCTAGCGGTCGTTCCAGTCGACGGGCCTTGGCGAAGCGTTGCTTGAGGTTCATGTGCGACACCTGGGCGAGGACACTGTGCAACTGCTGGCGTTGCCATTCCTGAAGCAGTTGCTTGCGGTCGTAGTCGCCCCAACTGACCCAGCTTTCCAGCTTCGGATGATACGGCGCCAGCCAGCGCTCGAATGCCGGCCAGACCTCGGTCAAGGGCGCGGCGCCGTCGATATTGGCCTGGGTGATGTGGGTCAGTTCGCGACAGAAAGGCGTGAGCAGCGGTCGTCTCAGGGGCCGCACGAAGCGCTGGAAATGATCCACTTCGCGGCCGTCACGACTCACCAGCGTGGCGCCGATCTCGATAATTTCCATTTCGGTTACCGGCCAGCCACCTTCATCGGTGGTGGCCTCCAGATCAATCACCAGCCAGTGAGGCATTGCAGTGTTCCCGGTATCGGCGTGCTGATGGGTTTGAGCGTAGTCAAACCCCAGGCATCCGACTAGTGGGCTGTTTCAATGCGCAACAAAACCTGGCGTTTTCTCACCTGATCACCCCGTGTAGCCTGCAGTTGCCTGACCACTCCGTCGCTGCCTGCCTTGAGTGGGTGCTCCATTTTCATCGCTTCGAGCACCATGAGCAGTTGGCCTTGGCGCACCGGGCTGCCTTCGCTGACCAGTACCTCGACAATGGCACCGTCCATGGGCGCCAGGAGTGTACTGGCACCGGCACTGGCCTTGCTGGCGACCGGGGCCAGGGTCCGGTCTTGCAGGTGCAGGCCGCCGGGGCGGGTGGACAGCCAGAGATCATGGCCTTCGAGGTGCCAGGCGTGGCGCTGGCCAATCCCGTCGATGACCAGTGTTGCGCCCTGCGCATCAACGTCGAGCAGCCTCAGTTCGATCAAGCGCCCGTCACTGCGGATGTTCAGTGTCCCGTCGGTTTCGGTTTCAAGGCTCAGCACCCAGTCGCGCTCCCCGACGCCGATCCGATAATGCAGCGCCGTGCCGATGCTGTTGCGCCATCCGCCCAGGCCGGGTGCATGCCGTGCCTGCGATGCCTGATAAAACGCCGCCGTGGCGATGGCCAGTTGTTCGACCGAGGGCTCAAGGGGCAGAAGCGCCGCATGATTGGCAAAATGCTGGCTGATGAAGCCGGTGTTGAAGTCGCCGTCGATGAACCGTGGATGCGCCAGCAAGCCGGCGAGCAAGCGCTGGTTGCTCTGGACCCCAAGCAGCACGCAATCCTCCACCGCTCGCAACAGTTTGCGGCGTGCTTCGTCGCGGGTGGCGCCGTGGACGATGAGTTTGCCCAGCATCGAATCGTAGAACGGCGTAATGGCCTGGCCCTGCAGCAGGCCATGGTCGACTCGCACACCATCGCGGATAGGGGGCTCCCAGCCAACCAAGCACCCGGTCTGAGGCAGGAAATCCGCCGCTGGGTCCTCGGCGTACAACCGCACTTGCAGGGCATGACCGCTGAGCGTCACCTGCTCCTGGCGCAGGGGCAGCGGCTTGCCGGCGGCGACGTCCAATTGCCAGGCCACCAGGTCCAGGCCGGTGATCGACTCGGTGACCGGGTGTTCGACCTGCAGGCGTGTGTTCATCTCCAGGAAGTAAAACCGACCGTCCGCCGCGAGCAGGAATTCCACGGTCCCGGCACCGACGTAATTCACTGCGTGCCCCGCCGTGAGTGCTGCCTCGCCCATGGCCCGGCGCAGGTCGGCGGTCATGACCGGGCAGGGCGCTTCCTCGATGATTTTCTGGTGGCGCCGCTGGATCGAGCAGTCCCGCTCGCCCAGATGGATCAACTGGCCGTGGTGGTCGCCGAAGATCTGCACTTCCACATGCCGCGGATCGATCAAGGCTTGTTCGAGGATCAACTCGTCGCTGCCGAAGCCGTGCAGGGCTTCCGAGCGTGCGCTGCGCAACTGCTCCAGCAGGTCCTCGGCGCGCTGGACCAGGCGCATGCCGCGGCCGCCGCCACCGGCACTGGCCTTGATCATCAGCGGGTAGCCAATGCGCCCGGCTTCGCGCTGCAGCGTGTCGTCGTCCTGGGCGGCGCCCTGGTAACCGGCGATGCAGGGAACACCGGCCTGGATCATGGCGATTTTTGCGCGGCGCTTGCTGCCCATCAACTCGATGGCCTCGGGGCTGGGGCCGATGAAAACCAGGCCGGCCTGCGCGCAGGCGTGGGCGAACCGCGCATTTTCCGAAAGAAAGCCGTAGCCGGGGTGGATCGCATCGGCGCCGCTGCGCCGGGCCGCCTCGAGAATGACCCGGGGGTCGAGGTAGGACTGCTGCACCGGGGCCGCGCCGATCAGCACGGCTTCATCGGCCATGCGCACGTGCAGCGCATCGGCGTCGGCCTCGCTGAACACCGCCACCGTGCGATAACCCAGGGCCTGGGCGGTGCGCTGGATGCGACAGGCGATTTCGCCGCGGTTGGCGATGAGGATTTTGCTGAAGGCGGGCATGGGGTTCATTCCTGGAGTCTTGCGGTGTCTGTTTGGGCCTCATCGCGAGCAAGCTTTGCTCCCACAGGCGAATGCACTCACAGGGCATTGTGGGAGCAAAGCTTGCTCGCGATGGCGGTCTGGCAGGCGATGTACTCAGTTTTTCTTCCCCGGCAAAATGCCCATGAGCTTGCAGATGATGCCCAGCATGATTTCGTCCGCGCCGGCGCCGATGGACACCAGCCGTACGTCGCGATAGGCGCGGGCGACCGGGTTGTCCCACATGAAGCCCATGCCGCCCCAGTATTGCAGGCAACTGTCGGTGGTTTCCCGGGCCAGGCGCCCGGCCTTGAGCTTGGCCATCGACGCCAGTCGCGTGACGTCCTGGCCGTGGATGTACTGCTCGGTGGCCTGGTAGACCAGCGCCCGCAGGGATTCGATTTCGCTGGCCAGTTCCGCCAGGCGGAAGTGGATCACCTGGTTGTCGATCAGGGCCGTGCCGAAGGTCTTGCGCTCCTTGCAGTACTCGATGGTGCTGTCGATGCAATGCTCCAGGCCCTTGAGCATGTTGGCCGCGCCGAACAGGCGTTCTTCCTGGAATTGCAGCATCTGCATCATGAACCCGGCACCTTCCTGGCCGATGCGATTGCGTTGTGGCACCCGCACGTCGTCGAAAAACACCTGGGCGGTTTCCGAGCTGCGCATGCCGAGTTTGTCCAGATGCTGGCCGAGGCTGATGCCGGCGCTGCGCATCGGCACCATGATCAGCGATTTGTTGACGTGGGGCTTGTCGTCCGAGGTATTCGCCAACAGGCAGATGAAATCAGCGCTCGGCGCATTGGTGATCCACATCTTGCTGCCGTTGATGACGTAGTCGTCGCCGTCCTTGCGCGCCGTGGTCTTGAGGCCGGCGACGTCGGAGCCGGCACCGACTTCCGAGACGCCGATGCAGCCCACCTGTTCGCCGCGAATGGCCGGGCGCAGGAACGCTTCGCGCAACTCGTCGGAGCCGAAACGGGCCAGGGCCGGGGTGCACATGTCGGTCTGCACGCCGATGGACATCGGCACGCCGCCGCAATGAATAGTGCCGAACTCCTCGGCCGCGACGATCGAATAGCTGTAGTCCAGGCCCATGCCGCCGAAGGCCTGCGGCTTGGAAATACCCAGCAGGCCCAACTCGCCGGCCTTGCGGAAAATCTCGTGGATGGGGAAACGCCCGGCCCGCTCCCATTCGTCGACGTAGGGATTGATGTCGTGGTCGACAAACTGGCGGACGGTGCGCCGCAGTGCTTCGTGTTCCTGGGTGAAGATCATTTTTATTGTTCTCCTGGAGGTTGCGCTCAGAAGCGGGCCACGCCGAAGCTGTTGGCTTGCAGTGGCCGCTGCTCGGCCTCGTGACAGATGTCCAGCAGCAAGCCCAGCAAGGTGCGGGTGTCGCGCGGGTCGATGAGCCCGTCGTCCCACAGGCTGGCGCTGCCGTAGAGGGCGGTGGATTGGCTGTCGAGTTTCTGCGCGGTGGTTTGCTCGAGCAGGTCCAGCATCTTCGGGTCGGGGCTCAGGCCGTTCTTGAGTTGCGTGGCCTCCGTGACCATCCGCAGGACCTTGCCGGCCTGGGCGCCGCCCATCACGGCGGTGTGGCTGTTGGGCCAGGCGAAGATGAAGCGCGGGTCTAGCCCGCGGCCGCACATGGCGTAGTTGCCGGCACCATAGGAGCCGCCCACCACGACCGTCAGCTTGGGCACCCGGGCATTGGCCACGGCCTGGATCATCTTGGCGCCATGCTTGATCACCCCTTGTCGCTCCGACTCGGTGCCGACCATGAACCCGGTGGTGTTGTGCAAGAACAGCAACGGTGTGCGGCTCTGATCGCACAACTGGATGAACTGCGCCGCCTTGGCCGCGCCCTGTGGCGTGATGGGGCCGTTGTTGCCGATCAGGCCGCAGGTATGGCCGCGAATGTGCAGGTGGCCGCAAATCGTCTGGGTGTCGAATTCGCTTTTGAAGGCCAGGAAATGCGAGCCGTCGGCGATGCGGGCGATGATTTCCCCTACGTCATAGGGTTTCTTCGGGTCGTCGGGCACCAGTCCCAATAATTCGTCGGCGGGGTAGAGCGGCTCCGTCCAGGTCCGTTCGGGCTGTGGCGGCAATTGTGCATTCCAGGGCAGCAGATCGAGGATTTCCCGGGCCAGGCGTATGCCATCGGCGTCGTTCTCCGCCAGGTATTCGGCAGTGCCGGCCACCTGCACGTGCATCAGCGCACCGCCCAGTTCCTCTTCGCTGGCCACTTCGCCGGTCGCGGCCTTGAGCAACGGCGGCCCGGCCAGGAACAGCCGCGCCTTGTCGCGCACCACCACCACGTAATCCGACAAACCCGGCTGATAAGCGCCGCCGGCCGTGGCCGAGCCATGCACGACGGTGATCTGCGGCAGGCCCATGGCCGACATACGTGCCTGATTGGCGAAGCAGCGCGCGCCTTCGACGAAAATCTGCGCCGCGTAATTGAGATTGGCGCCGCCACTTTCGGCAAGGGTGATGACCGGCAGTTTGTTTTCCATGGCGATCTGTTGCAGGCGCAGGGTCTTGTGCAAGCCGCTGGGGGAAATCGTGCCGCCCTTGATCGCGCTGTTGTTGGCCACCACCAGTGCCCGCACCCCGGACACATAGCCGATCCCGGCGATCAGGCCGCCGCCGGCCTGGCTGCCGTCCTTGTCGTCATGGAGTTTGTAGCCGGCCAGGCTCGCCAGCTCGAGGAACGGTGCGCCGGGGTCCAGCAGCAAGTTCAGGCGCTGGCGTGGCAACAGTTGGCCGCGCTGGTCGAACTTGTCCTGGGCCTGGGCGGCTTTCGCCAGCACGGCCCGTTCGAGTTGGCGCAGTTGTTCGACACCGGCCAGCATCGCCGCATGGTTGCGTGCGAAGTCAGCGCTGTGGGGATCCAGGTGCGATTCGATGACCGGCATGCAGACTCCTCGTGTTGGAACGGATCAGAGACCCCCTGTGGCGAGGGAGCTTGCTCCCGCTCGATTGCGCAGCAATCGCAAAAACCGGGGTCGCTGCGCAACCCAGCGGGAGCAAGCTCCCTCGCCACAGGGGCTGCTGATCGTTTATTTGCCATGGCGACCGCCCTTAGCCGACCTGATCGGCAATGTGTTGCGGCACCGGTATCTGAATCTCCAGCAACTGCTGGGCGAACGCCTTGCCCTGGGGATCGATGCGCAGGCTGGCGACACCGCCGCCACCGAGGGCGTTTTCCAGCAGGAAATTCAAACTGTGGGTGCCCGGCAGGTACCAGCGTTCGACCCGGCCCAGCAGCGGGTCGAGCACGTGGCTCATCCAGTCGACCATCACCTCCGGGGTCAGCGCCTCGGCGATCCAGGGCAGGTATTCGGGTTCCCGGGCGATCACGCCAATGTTGCTGTGGTTGCCCTTGTCGCCGGAGCGCGCCACCGCCAGTTTGATCAGCGGCACGCTGGCGTCGGCCCGGCCCTGGGGTTTGGGCGGGGTCGGGGCGACCGGCAGATCGGTGGTGTGCAGCGGTTCGAAAGCGGGCAGGGAGCAGGGGTGGCGCTGGCCGTCGAGTTCGATGGCGAGCCGGCAGGTGGTTTTGTCGATCAGGAACGAGAACAGGCGAATCAACGGCGACACCGTCGGCCGGCCACCGACCAGGCCGGTCAGTCCCGGCGCCATGCCAGTGGCGGCCTGGGCGATTTCCCTGGAAAACAGCACCAGCGGCTGCTTATCCGGGTGCCGTACCGCCAGCTTGATCACCACCTCTCGGCTGTCCCGGCGCTGGCCGTGCTGGCCATAAGTGGCTTCGCTGCCCAGCAGTTCGATGTTCACGTCGCTGTAGGGCGCCCAGCCACGTTGACGCAACAGCTGTGAGGTCTTGGCGACGATCGCCTGGCTGACCCGTTCAGCCTTGGCCACCGCATCGATGCCGGCGATCAGGCAGGTGGCGGTGCAGCGCCAGCCGTCCAGCCAAGTGGCGCAGACCTTGTACCGGTCGCCGGGCGGCAGGCCCCTGGCCCCATGGACGCGCACGGCGTGCTTGCCCTGCTGGGTCAACCTGACCTGGCTGAAATCGCAGATCACGTCGGGCAGCAGGTAGCCTTGCGGGTCGCCGATTTCGTAGAGCAACTGCTCGCCGACGGTCAACGGCGTAACCAGCCCGCCGCTGCCTTCGGTCTTGGTGACAATGAACGGGCCATCGGCGCTGACTTCGACGATGGGAAAGCCGATGTGCTCATAATCCGGCACTGCCTGCCAGTCGGTAAAATTACCGCCGGTGCACTGGGCGCCACACTCGATGAGATGCCCCGCGAGCGCGGCCTGGGCCAATCTGTCGTAATCGTCCCAGGCCCAGCCGAACTCATGCACCAGGGCGGCGCTGACCACGGCACTGTCCACCACGCGGCCAGTGATCACCACATCGGCGCCCAGGCGCAGCGCCTCGACGATGCCGGGCGCGCCGAGGTAGGCGTTGATGGACACACACGCGGGAGGCAGGGGCTCGCCGCTGAACATCTCGTCGATGCCCTGGGCGGCGAGCCGTTCGTGTTGCGGTTGCAGGTCATCGCCCAGCAGCACGGCAATCTTCAGTGCTACGCCGGCCTGATCGCAGGCTGCTTGCAGAGCCTTCGCACAGGCCTGGGGATTGACCCCGCCGGCGTTGCTGATGACGCGGATCCCGTCGTCATGCAAACGCTGAAGCAGCGGGGTGAGGACCTCGATGAAGTCCGTGGCATAGCCGCTCGAAGCATCTTTCAGGCGCGCCCCGGCCATGATCGACATCGTGACTTCGGCCAGATAGTCGAACACCAGGTAGTCCAGCGCACCGCCCTCGACCAGTTGCGCCGCCGCGGTGCAGGTGTCGCCCCAAAAGGCGCTGGCGCAACCGATTCGGATCGTTTTGGGCATGGCGTTCCCTCCGGCAAAGGTGGCTCGAGACTACCAAGCAAGCGCTTGGTTTGTAAACGGCCGCCGGTTCTTCTGGCCGAGCGCTTGCTTGGTTGCTTCGCTCGGCTTAAATTGCCCGCGCCACCGATGGTTTGCTGTGCAGTGGCGGCGCGTTGGTTGATCGACTGTAGGAGAGAATGGGTGGACGAGCAAAAAGCCCTGGGCGTGATGCGTGAGCTGGTCGACAACGGGCAACTGACCGACCCGGACAGTGCGCGCGGCAAACTGCTCCAGACTGCCGCCCACCTGTTTCGCAACAAGGGCTTCGAGCGCACCACGGTGCGCGACCTGGCCAGTGCCGTGGGCATCCAGTCGGGCAGCATCTTTCACCATTTCAAGAGCAAGGACGACATCCTGCGGGCGGTGATGGAAGAAACCATCCGCTACAACACCGCCTTGATGCGCGCTGCCCTGGCCGAGGCCGACAACGTGCGCGAGCGGGTGCTGGCGCTGATTCGCTGCGAATTGCAGTCGATCATGGGCGGCACCGGCGAGGCCATGGCGGTGCTGGTCTATGAATGGCGTTCGCTCTCGCCGGACGGACAGCGGCACGTGCTGGCCCTGCGTGATACTTATGAAGACTTGTGGCTCGAGGTCCTGGGCCAGGCCAAGGAGGCCGGGTATATTCGCGGGGACGTGTCCATTACCCGGCGATTCCTCACGGGGGCGTTGTCCTGGACCACTACCTGGTTTCGCGCCGAAGGCAGCCTGAGCCTCGATGAACTGGCCGAGCAGGCCTTGATCCTGGTGCTTGAAGAAAAACAATAATCGAGCGGCGCTTTAAATGGCCGCATGGCTGGCTAAGCGGCTGAAACCGCCTAGCTTGATTGTAGTGATGGGGACTTTTGGGGAGTGGGTTATCTTGACGTTTTCGCCGATGGGGATGACCTCCCGTGTGCTGCTGGCCACTCTGGCCGTTTTCCTGGCGTTGCCGATCGAGGCGGCGCAACTGGTGCGGATCGGCGCGGCACACTTTCCACCCTATACCGTTCGTCCCGAGAACGGTGCCGACACCGGCCTGCTGCCGCAGATGGTGGAGGCCTTGAATCAGTCGCAAAGCGACTATCAGTTCATCCTGGTGCCGACGTCGATCCCGCGCCGGTTCAATGATTTCAAGCAGGGCCGGGTCGACATGGCCATTTTCGAGAACCCCGAATGGGGTTGGCAGGATGTGCCGCACACGTCGGTGGACATGGGCCTGGAAGATGCGGAAGTCTTCGTCGCCCAGCGCCAGCCGGAGCGCCAGCAAAGTTATTTCGCCGACCTCAGGGGCAAGCGCCTGGCGCTGTTCAGCGGTTATCACTACGCCTTTGCCGAATTCAACGCCGACCCCAAGTTTCTCGCCGGTCAATACAACGCCACGCTGACGTATTCCCACGACAGCAATCTGCTGATGGTCTTGCGCGGGCGGGCGGATATCGCCCTGGTGACCCGTTCGTACCTCAACGATTACGTGTTGCGCAATCCCGAAGTCGGCCCGCAATTGCTGGTGTCTGAACGCATCGATCAGGTTTACCACCATTACGCGCTGATCCGGCCACAGGCGCCCATTTCCAGTGAAGCGTTTGCACAGTTGCTGCAAACGCTGCGGGATAACGGTCAGATGCTGAAGATTTTCCAGCCCTACCAGATCCAACTGGTCTCCACGCATGCCCATTGAAGGCGACCCTAAATTTCCCGCCCCGGCTCACGTCACACGTTGACTACCGACGAATACGCGAGCCGCTCCCATGTCCAACCTCAACCACCCGACGACGCTGCCCTTGCCCGGTGGCCGTCGTCTCGGCGCCGATGAAACCGAACGCCACCTGAGCCTGATGCTCGAAGGTGCGCCGCTGATCCGGCTGCGCCTTGTGCGCGGCCCCGAGTTGCATGTGCATTTGCAGGAAATCAACGACCGCCCAGTGGGTCCGGCGCTATGGGCGGCCTGCTATTGGCTGTTTGCCCGCGATCCCGAGTGTCAGCACCTGACCTGGCACCTCGACGAGCGCCCCGGCGAAGCCTTGCTCAGCGGTTTATTGACGGTCACGGAGCGTGCCGGTGAATACCGTTGCGAGCGCACGATGTTCTGGCAATTGCCGCAGCCCTGGCTGGGGGAGTCGTTCAGCGGCAGTTACCCGCAACAGATGGTCATCACCGATGGTCGCCGCCATCCACGCCGGCCCATGAAGCCGCGTGGCGAGGTGTATCGACGTTTCGATGCGCGGCTGGGGGCCTGGGTGTCCTTGCGCACCCTGGAAATCGAGCAGGACCTGGAGCGTTTCAACCGCTGGCAGAACAGCCCGCGAGTGGCGAGCTTCTGGCAGGAGGAGGGCAGCCTGGAACAGCATCGCGAGTACCTGGGCAAGCTGCAGGCCGATCCCCGGGTCTTGACCCTGATCGGTTGCTTCGATGACCAGCCGTTCGCTTACTTCGAAGCCTATTGGGCCAAGGAGGATCGGATCGCGCCGTTCTATGAAGCCGACCACTACGATCGCGGCATCCACATGCTGGTGGGCGAAGAGCAGCACCGCGGGCCGCACAAGGTGGCGAGTTGGTTGTCGGCGCTGGTGCATTACCTGTTCCTGGACGACCCGCGCACCCAGCGCGTGGTCGCCGAGCCCCGGGCCGACAATGCGCGGATGATCGGGCACCTGCACAACCAGTGCTTCCATTGTGAAAAGGAATTCGATTTCCCCCACAAGCGCGCGGCGCTGATGATCCTGGGGCGTGAGCGGTTTTTTGATCGGTGTGGGTTGATGTAAGGGGAGGGGCGGTCATCAGGCCGCCATCGCGGGCAAGCCTTGCTCCCACAGGCTCCGGGCTTCACAAACTATCTGCCTGCCAGAAAAAACTGTGGGAGCAAGGCTTGCCCGCGATGGGTCCGCAACTAACACCCCCTATCACCGCCGGGCGAAAGTATCCCCCCGAACCCCCGACACCTTGCGGCAATGCACCAGTGCGTCGCGGATCATGAAGTTCACCAGGGTCGGCGAGACCCCCAGCTCCTTGGCGATGTCCTTCTGTGGCACGCCGTGCAGGCGGTACATCTCGAAGGCATAGCGGGTGCGGCTGGGCAGTTCGGTCAGCGCGTCGGCGATGTGCTCCAGCGTCGAGAAGTTGATATGGGAGGTTTCTGGCGAAGCACCCTGGATCACCACGTTCAACCCTTCCTCCTCCGGCCCCGAGTATTTCTGTTCCAGCGCCTGCTTGCGGTAGTGGTCGATCGCCAGGTTGCGCACGATCTGGAACAGGTAACTGAGCTGCGCCTTGAACGAGGAGGTGATCTGTGGTGCCGATTGCAGCCGGAAAAAGGCGTCCTGCACCACATCTTCCGCGCGGGACCGGCAACCGGTAATGCGCGCCGCGATCTTGACCAGGATCAGTCGGTTATCGACGAACGCCTGGAGTAACGGTGAGTCGCACCTGCTTGTGGATACTTGTTCCGTCATGGAATTCACCTTGCTGCAAAAAGTTAGCGGGACGTCCGGATGCCGGACCCGTCCTACACATCGAGCGCCAAATTAGGCTTAATGATAATGATTGTCAATTGAGAAGAAGAATTATTGATGTAATAAAGTCCAGCCTCGGCGCCGCGACCCATTGCCGCGGTGCCTGGCCGCTGGCTGCCTGGCTGCATGCCGCGGTGAGTCGGCTGCCGGACTAATTATTTGCCGCGGCTATCCGTTCCATGGGGGACAACTTGCAAGCCGAATTCAGGCAGGAAACCCCCATGACCGACGCGTTCGAACTCCCCAGCACCCTGGCTCATGCCCTCCAGCGCCGCGCCGCGTTGACGCCGGACCGGGTGGCCCTGCGCTTCCTTGCCGACACCCCTGGGCAGGGTGTGGTGTTGAGTTATCGCGACCTGGACCTGCGCGCCCGGACCATCGCCGGCGCCTTGCAGGCCGAAGCGGCGTTGGGTGATCGCGCCGTGCTGTTGTTTCCCAGTGGCCCGGATTACGTCGCGGCGTTCTTTGGCTGCCTCTACGCCGGGGTGATCGCGGTGCCGGCCTATCCGCCGGAGTCCGCCCGTCGCCACCATCAGGAGCGCCTGCTGTCGATCATCGCCGACGCCGAACCGCGCCTGCTGCTCACCAGCAGCGATCTGCGCGAGCCGTTGCAAGCCATCGAGTCGGCGCCGCCGGTGTTGTGCGTCGATACCCTCGACCCGGCCCACGCCGGGCAATGGCGGATGCCGACGCTGCAGGACGATGACATTGCCTTCCTGCAATACACCTCCGGCTCCACCGCGCTGCCCAAGGGTGTGCAGGTCAGCCACGGCAACCTGGTGGCCAACGAACTGCTGATCCGCCATGGCTTCGGCATCGACCTGAACCCCGACGACGTCATCGTCAGCTGGCTGCCGCTGTACCACGACATGGGTCTGATCGGCGGTCTGTTGCAGCCGGTGTTCAGCGGCGTTCCCTGCGTATTGATGTCCCCGGCTTATTTCCTGGCCCGCCCCGTGCGTTGGCTCGAAGCGATCAGCGAGTACGGCGGCACCATCAGCGGCGGCCCGGATTTCGCCTATCGGTTGTGCAGCGAGCGGGTCAGTGATGCGGCCCTGGAACGTCTCGACCTGAGCGGCTGGCGCGTGGCTTATTCCGGCTCCGAGCCGATCCGCCTCGACACCCTGGAGCGTTTTGCCGAGAAATTCGCTCCGTGCGGCTTCACGCCGGACAATTTCATGGCCTCCTATGGCCTGGCCGAAGCGACTTTGTTCGTCGCCGGCACGCCGCGCCGCCACGGCATTCCTTCGTTGCGAGTGGATGACGCAGCCTTGGCGCAGAACCGGGCCGAGCCGGGGCAGGGCAGCGCGGTGATGAGTTGCGGTGTCAGCCAGCCCGGGCACGCGGTGCTGGTCGTCGAGCCCACCACGTTGCAGCCGTTGGCCGACAATCAGGTCGGTGAAGTCTGGGCCGCCGGGCCGAGCATCGCCCTGGGTTACTGGCGCAACCCTGAAGCCAGCGCCAAAACCTTTGTCCAGCACGACGGCCAGACCTGGCTGCGCACCGGCGACCTGGGTTTCCGGCGCGGCGGCGAACTGTTCATCACCGGTCGCCTGAAAGACCTGCTGATCGTGCGCGGGCACAATCTCTATCCCCAGGACATCGAGCAAACCATCGAGCGCGAAGTGGAGGTGGTGCGCAAGGGCCGGGTGGCGGCGTTCGCGGTCAACGACAACGGCGAGGAGGGCATCGGCATCGCTGCGGAAATCAGCCGCAGCGTGCAGAAAATCCTGCCGCCCGAAGCCTTGATCAACGCCATTCGCCAGGCCGTGGCCGAGGCCTGCCAGCAAGCCCCGAGCGTGGTGGTGCTGCTCAATCCCGGCGCGCTGCCCAAGACCTCCAGCGGCAAGTTGCAGCGCTCGGCCTGCCGCATCCGGTTGGCCGACGGCAGTTTGGACAGTTACGCTCAGTTCCCGTCAGCGGCAGCAGACGTGGCTGACGAACCCGCCCCGTCCTCCGCGTTGCAAACCCTCATCGGTCAGGTCTGGCGGGAGCAATTGCAGGTCGAGCAGGTCCGGGCCGACGATCATTTCTTCCTGCTGGGCGGCAACTCCATCGCCGCCACCCAGGTGATCGCACGCCTGAGCGAAACCCTCGGGCTGGCGCTCAACCTGCGCCTGCTGTTCGAAGCGCCGACCCTGGCTGCGTTCGCGGCGGCGGTGGCGAACCAGCAGCGGGACGGCGGCCAGGCCCAGGGCGCGATCAGCCCATTGCCGCGCCATGCGCCACTGCCGCAATCCCTGGCGCAGAACCGTTTGTGGATCACCTGGCAGCTCGACCCGGTGAGCCGTGCCTACAACATTCCCGGCGCCTTGCACCTGCGCGGCGAGCTGGACGAAGACGCGCTGCGGGCCAGTTTCCAGCAACTGATCGAGCGTCACGAGTCCTTGCGCACGCGGTTCCTGGAGCGGAATGGGGTGGCCTTGCAACAGGTCGATCCGGCCGGCGAATTCAAGCTGCAGGTGATCGATCTCAGTGACGAACCTGCCAACCGGCGCGAAGCCCGGGCGCGGCAGGTTCGAGAAGACGAAGCGGCCACGCTGTTCGATCTGGAGAAGGGACCGCTGCTGCGGGTCACCCTGTTGCGCCTCGACGAGGATGACCATCAACTGCTGGTGACGCTGCACCACATCATCGCCGACGGCTGGTCGATGAATGTACTGATCGAAGAGTTCTCCCGCGTGTACGCCGCCGCGTCCCAAGGCCAGGTTGCTGAACTGGCGTCATTGCCTTTGCAATACGCCGACTACGGCAGTTGGCAACGCCAGTGGCTCGCCCAGGGCGAGGCCGAGCGCCAACTGAGCTACTGGAAGCAGCAACTGGGCGCTGAACAATCGGCCCTGGTGCTGGGCACGGATCATCCACGCAGCGCTCAACGCCAGCGCAGCGCCGCGCGGCACAGCCTGCGCCTGGACAAGGACCTCGGCGAGGCCCTGCGCCACGTGGCCCAGGCCCATGACGCGACGCCGTTCATGCTGTTGCTGGCGGCTTTCCAGGCGCTGTTGCAGCGTTACACCGGGCAATCCGACATCCGCGTCGGTGTGCCCAACGCCAACCGTCCGCGCCTGGAAACCCAGGGGCTGATCGGCTTCTTCATCAACACCCAGGTCCTGCGCGGGCAGGTCGATTCCCGTCAACCGTTTGCCGCGTTGCTGGCCCAGGCCCGGGAAGCCACGCTCGGGGCCCAGGCCCACCAGGACCTGCCATTCGAGCAACTGCTCGAAGCGTTTCCCGAGGCGCGCGAGCAAGGTCTGTTCCAGGTGATGTTCAACCACCAGCAACGTGACCTGAGTGCCTTGCGCCGGCTGCCGGGGCTGCTGGCCGAGGAGTTGCCGTGGCACAGCCGCGAAGCCAAGTTCGACCTGCAATTGCACAGCGAAGAAGATCGCAACGGCCGGTTGACCCTGTCGTTCGACTACGCCGACGAACTGTTCGAGGCGGCGACCATCGAGCGGCTGGCAGCGCATTACTGCAACCTGTTGCGGGCGGTCTGTGCCGATCCGCAGCAAGCCATCGGCGATGTACCGTTATTGACCGCCGATGAACACAGCCAACAGCAGCAGTGGAGCGCGGCCCCGTGCGCGCCGGCAAGCCAATGGCTGCCGGAGCTGTTGAACGAGCAGGCCCGCAGCACGCCGCAACGGATCGCCCTGCGCTGGGACGGTGGTCAACTCGATTATGCCGAGCTGCACGCCCAGGCCAACCGCCTGGCCCATTACCTGCGAGACAAGGGCGTTGGTCCGGACGTGTGCGTGGCAATTGCCGCCGAGCGTTCGCCACAGTTGCTTATCGGCGTGTTGGCCATCATCAAGGCCGGCGGTGCCTATGTGCCGCTGGATGCGGACTACCCGGCCGAACGCCTGGCCTACATGCTCGACGACAGCGGCGTCGACCTGCTGCTGACCCAGACCGCGTTGCTGGAGCGTTTGCCAGCCTGCGACGGCGTCACTGTCATCGCCATGGACGCCTTGCACCTGGAACAATGGCCGAGCAACCCGCCGGGCCTGCACCTGCACGGCGATCATCTGGCCTACGTGATCTACACCTCCGGCTCCACCGGCCAGCCCAAAGGCGTCGGCAACACCCACGCGGCCCTGGCCGAGCGCCTGCAATGGATGCAAGCGACCTATGGGCTGGATGCCACCGATGTGCTGATGCAAAAGGCCCCCATCAGTTTCGACGTGTCGGTCTGGGAGTGCTTCTGGCCGCTGATCACCGGCAGTCAACTGGTCCTGGCTGGCCCCGGTGAGCACCGTGACCCGCACCGCATCGCCCAGTTGGTGCAGCAGTTTGGCGTCACCACGCTGCACTTCGTACCGCCGTTGCTCAGCCTGTTTGTCGAAGAGCCGCTGAGCGCCCGCTGCACCAGCCTGCGCCGGCTGTTCTGCGGTGGCGAAGCCTTGTCGGCCGAGTTGCGCAACCGGGTGTTGGCGCAACTGCCGTTGGCGCAATTGCACAACCGCTACGGCCCGACCGAAACCGCGATCAACGTCACCCATTGGCATTGCACCGAAGCTGATGGCGAGCGCTCGCCCATCGGTCGCCCCCTGGGCAACGTGCTGTGCCGGGTGCTCGACAGCGACCTCAATCCCGTGCCGGCCGGTGTGCCGGGCGAGCTGTGCATTGGCGGCCTGGGCCTGGCCCGGGGTTACCTCGGGCGTCCGGGCCTGAGCGCCGAGCGTTTCGTCGCCGACCCAATGGGGTCGGCCGGTGCGCGGTTGTACCGCACCGGCGACCGGGCGCGTTGGGGCGCCGACGGCGTGATCGAATACCTCGGCCGCCTCGACCAGCAGGTCAAGCTGCGCGGCTTCCGGGTCGAACCGCAGGAGATCGAAGCGCGCCTGCTGGCCCAGGACGGCGTCGCCCAAGTGGCGGTGCTGGTGCGCGACACCTCGGCCGGCCCGCAGTTGATCGGTTATTACACCGCGCCGGAGGTCGCCCAGGGCCAGGACGAATTGAACACCCGGCTCAAGGCCGCCCTGGCCGCCGAACTGCCGGACTACATGGTGCCCGCCCAACTGCTGCGCCTGGACGCCATGCCCTTGAGCCCGAGCGGCAAGCTCGATCGCCGCGCCTTGCCTGAACCGCAATGGCAGGTGCGCGAGCATGTCGAGCCGGTCAGCGCCCTCCAACAGCAAGTCGCCGGCATCTGGCGCGACGTGCTGGGACTGGCGCGCATCGGCCTGCGGGACGATTTTTTTGCCCTCGGCGGTCATTCGCTGCTGGCGACCCAGATCATTTCCCGCACTCGCCAGGCCTGTGACGTGGAACTGCCGTTGCGAGCGCTGTTCGAGGCGAGTGAACTGGGGGCTTTCGCCGAGCAAGTGCGCTTGATCCAGGCCAGCGGCCAGACCAATCGCCAGCCGCCCATCGAGAAGGTCGACCGCAGCCAACCGGTGCCGCTGTCGTATTCCCAGCAGCGCATGTGGTTCCTCTGGCAGATGGAGCCGGACAGCCCGGCCTACAACGTCGGCGGCATGGCGCGGTTGCGCGGGGTGCTGGATGTCGGGCGCTTCGAGGCGGCCTTGCAGGCGTTGATCCTGCGCCACGAAACCCTGCGCACCACGTTCCCGAGCGTCGACGGCGTGGCCTGCCAACAGGTGCACGGCGAGACGGGCCTGCGCATGGACTGGAAGGACTTCTCGATGCTGGCCGCTGACATTCGTCAGCAGCGGGTGCAGCAACTGGCCGACAGCGAGGCGCACCAGCCCTTCGACCTGGAAACCGGACCGCTGCTGCGGGCCTGCCTGGTCAAGACCGCCGAGCATGAGCATTACTTTGTGCTGACGCTGCACCACATCGTCACCGAAGGCTGGGCGATGGACATTTTTGCCCGTGAACTGAGCGCACTGTACGAAGCCTTTGTCGACGACCGTGAATCCCCGCTGGAACCCTTGCCGGTGCAGTACCTGGACTACAGCGTCTGGCAGCGCCAGTGGCTGGAATCCGGCGAGCGTCAACGGCAGTTGGACTACTGGACCGCGCAACTGGGCCGCGAGCATCCGCTGCTGGAGCTGCCCGGCGACCGCCCGCGTCCGTCGGTGCAGAGCCATCGCGGTGAACTGTTCCGTTTCGATCTCAGTGATGAGCTGGCCGCGCGGGTCCGCGCCTTCAACGCGCAACAGGGCCTGACCCTGTTCATGACCATGACCGCCGCCCTGGCCGTGTTGCTCTACCGCTACAGTGGCCAGATCGACCTGCGCATCGGCGCGCCGGTGGCCAACCGCATCCGCCCGGAAAGTGAAGGGCTGATCGGTGCGTTCCTCAACACCCAAGTGCTGCGTTGCCAGCTCGACGGGCAGATGTCAGTGGGCGAACTGTTCGAACAGGTGCGCCACACCGTCATCGAAGGCCAGTCCCATCAGGACTTGCCATTCGATCATCTGGTGGAAGCCCTGCAACCACCGCGCAGTGCGGCCTACAACCCGTTGTTCCAGGTGATGTGCAACGTGCAGCGCTGGGAATTCCAGCAGAGCCGCACGCTGGCCGGCATGACCGTCGAATACCTGGTCAACGACGCCCGGGCCACCAAGTTCGACCTCAACCTGGAAGTCACCGACCTGGATCAGCGCCTGGGTTGCTGCCTGACCTACAGCACCGACCTGTTCGACGAACCGCGCATCGCGCGCATGGCCGGGCACTGGCGCAATCTGCTGCAAGCGCTGCTGGACGATCCGAGCCGACGGCTGAGCGAGCTGCCGTTGCTCGATGCAGGCGAGCAGCAACAACTGCTCGACAGCCTGGGCGTCGAGCCCGGTGAGCATCGCCTGGACCAATGCATTCACCCACTGTTCGCCGAACAGGCCCGGGCGCGTCCCGATGCACCGGCCCTGACCTTCGCCGGGCAGACCCTGACGTATGCGCAACTGGACAGCCGCGCCAATCGCCTGGCCTGGCGCCTGCGCGAGGCAGGCGTCGGGCCGCAGGTGCGGGTCGGCCTGGCCCTGGAGCGCTCGCTGGAAATGGTCATCGGCCTGCTGGCGATCCTCAAGGCCGGCGGCGCCTACGTGCCGCTGGACCCGGAATACCCGCTGGATCGCCTGCACTACATGATCGAAGACAGTGGCATCAGCCTGCTGCTCAGCGACCGGGCGATGCTCCAGGCCCTCGGTGCACTGCCCGAGGGTGTGGAGTGCTGGTGCCTGGAAGATGATTCGCCGGCCTTGGCGCAGTACCCGGATCACTCACTGCCGCTGATCAACCTGCCGCAACACCAGGCCTATCTGATCTATACCTCCGGTTCCACCGGCAAGCCCAAGGGCGTGGTGGTGTCCCACGGTGAAATCGCCATGCATTGCCAGGCGGTGATCCAGCGCTTTGGCATGCGCCCGGACGACTGCGAGCTGCATTTCTATTCCATCAACTTCGATGCGGCCACCGAACGCCTGTTGGTGCCGCTGCTCAGTGGTGCCCATGTGGTGTTGCGGGCCCAGGGCCAGTGGGACGCCGAGGAAATCTGCGGGCTGATTCGCCAGCACCGCATCAACATCCTGGGGTTCACCCCCAGCTACGGCAGCCAGTTGGCGCAGTGGTTGGCGACCCAGGGCCAGACCTTGCCGGTGCGCATGTGCATCACCGGCGGCGAAGCCCTGACGGGCGAGCACTTGCAGCGCATTCGCGCGGCGTTCAGCCCGAGCCTGTTCTTCAATGCCTATGGCCCGACCGAAACTGTGGTCATGCCCCTGGCGAGCCTGGCCCCCGAGCAATTGGAGGAGGGGGCGGCCAGTGTGCCGATTGGCAGCGTGATCGGTGCCCGGGTGGCGTATATCCTCGACGCGGACCTGGCGTTGGTGCCGCCAGGTGCCACGGGCGAGTTGTATGTGGGCGGCGCCGGTCTGGCCCAGGGGTATCACCAGCGTCCGGGGATGACCGCCGAGCGCTTCGTCGCCGACCCGTTCGCCACCGACGGTGGACGCCTCTATCGCACCGGCGACCTGGTGCGCCAGCGTGCCGACGGGTTGGTGGAGTACCTGGGACGGATCGACCATCAGGTGAAAATCCGTGGTTTCCGCATCGAACTGGGGGAAATCGAAACCCGCCTGCTGGAACATGAGGCGGTGCGCGAGGCCGTGGTCCTGGCCCTCGACACGCCCGGCGGCAAGCAACTGGCCGGCTACCTGGTGAGCGACATCGCCAGCCAGGATGACGAGCGACAAGCGGCCCTGCGCGACGCCTTGAAAAACCACCTCAAGGCGCAGTTGCCGGACTACATGGTGCCCACGCACCTGATCCTGCTGGCGAGCATGCCGCTGACCGCCAACGGCAAGCTCGACCGCCGCGCCTTGCCGCTGCCCGATCCTGAACTCAATCGCCAACTTTACGTGGCGCCGAGCAATGCCCTGGAACAGACCTTGGCGGCGATCTGGTGCGACGTGCTGAACGTGGCGCAGGTGGGCCTCAACGATAATTTCTTCGAGCTGGGCGGTGATTCGATCCTGTCCATCCAGGTGGTCAGCCGTGCCAGGCAACAGGGCATTCATTTCACGCCCCGGGACTTGTTCCAGCACCAGACCGTACAGACCCTGGCCGCCGTCGCCACGCGCAGCCAGCAAGTGCATGCCGAGCAGGGCCTGTTGCAGGGCGAGTCCGGGTTGACGCCGATCCAGCACTGGTTTTTCGACCGCCCGATCCCCAACCGCCATCACTGGAACCAGGCGTTGCTGCTGGAGCCGACCACGGCCCTGGACCCGCAACGGCTGGAACAGGCGCTGCGTAGCGTCTTCCAGCACCACGATGCCTTGCGCCTGGGCTTCGACGAAAGCGCCGGACATTGGCGTGCCGAGCACCAGTCGCTGGCTGACGCTGTGCTGCTGCAGCAGGTCTGCGTGGACACTGCCCAGGCGTGCGAAGCGTTGTTTGCCGAGGCGCAGAGCCGTTTCAATCTAGCCACCGGGCCGTTGCTGCGTGCCGTGCTGGCGCAGTTGCCGGATGGCCGGCAACGGTTGTTGATCGTCATTCATCACCTGGTGGTGGACGGTGTGTCGTGGCGGGTGCTGATGGACGATCTGCAAACCGTCTATCGCCAGCTCGTCGCCGGGCAGGCGGCGCAACTGCCGGCCAAGACCAGCCCGTTGCGCGACTGGGCCGCGCGCTTGCAGGCCTACGCCGGCAGCGAGTCCCTGCGCGAGGAGTTGGGTTGGTGGCAAGCGCAGTTGAGTGGCGCGCAAGTGCAACTGCCGTGCGCGAATCCTGACGGCGGGTTGCAGGAGCGTCACGGGCAAACCGTCAGCGTGCGCCTGGACGCCGAGCGTACCCGGCAACTGCTGCAACAGGCGCCAAGCGCTTACCGCACCCAGGTCAATGACCTGCTGCTCACGGCGTTGGCCCGGGTGCTGTGCCGTTGGAGCGGCCATGATTCGGCCTTGGTCCAGCTCGAAGGCCACGGCCGCGAAGCGCTGTTCGACGACCTCGACCTGACCCGCACCGTCGGCTGGTTCACCAGCGTCTATCCCGTGCGCCTGAGTCCGGCGGTTGAGGATTTCAGCGCCTCGATCAAGACCATCAAGGAGCAATTGCGCGCGGTGCCCCACAAGGGCCTCGGTTATGGTGTGCTGCGTTACCTGGCGGACGCGCCGACACGCGAGGCGATGGCCGGCCTGCCGCACGCGGCGATCACCTTCAACTACCTGGGCCAGCTTGACCAGACCCTGGGCCAGGAGGCGCTGTTCCAGCCGCTGGATGCGCCCCTGGGTGCCATCCACGATCCCGATGCGCCGCTACCCAACGCGTTGAGCGTCGACAGCCAGGTCAGCGGCGGCGAACTGGTGCTGCGCTGGACCTTCAGTGCCCAACGCCATGAGCGCGAGACCATCGCGGCCCTGGCCGAGGCTTACCTCGATGAGTTGCAACGCCTCATCGAACACTGCCTGACGGACGAGGCGGGCGGGCTGACGCCATCGGACTTCCCCCTGGCGAAGTTGACCCAGGGCCAGCTGGACAGCCTGCCGGTGCCGGCCGCGCAGATCGAAGACGTCTACCCGTTGACGCCCATGCAGGAAGGCATGCTGTTGCATACCCTGCTGGAGCCGGGCACCGGCCTGTACTACATGCAGGATCGCTACCGCATCGACAGCGCACTGGACCCGCAGCGTTTTGCCCAGGCCTGGCAGGCGGTCATCGCCCGTCACGAAGCCTTGCGCGCATCGTTCTGCTGGAACGTCGGCGAAGACATGCTGCAAATCATCCACAAGCCAGGCCGCACGCCGGTGGATTACCTCGACTGGTCCGAGGTGCCTGAAGACGCCCAGGAAGCCCAGCTCCAGGCCCTGCTCAAGGATGAACGCGAGGCCGGTTTCGATCTGTTGAACCAGGCGCCATTCCACCTGCGGCTGATTCGGGTCGGCGCGGCGCGCTACTGGTTCATGATGAGCAACCACCACATCCTCATCGATGCCTGGTGCCGTTCGCTGCTGATGGATGACTTTTTCGAGATCTACACCGCCCTGGGCGAGCAGCGCGAGCCGCAGTTGGCCGTGCCGCCGCGCTATCGCGACTACATCGGCTGGCTGCAACACCAGAGCCTGGACGCAGCCCGGCAGTGGTGGAAGCACAACCTGCAAGGCTTCGAGCGGACCACGCCGATCCCTGGCGACCGGCCGTTCCTGCGCGAGCACGCCGGTGACAGCGGCGGCATGATCGTCGGCGACTGCTACACCCGTCTCGATGCCCGGGACGGCGCACGGCTGCGGGAACTGGCCCAGGCCCATCAACTGACGGTCAACACCTTCGCCCAGGCGGCGTGGGCCCTGGTCCTGCGCCGGGTCAGCGGCGACCGCGACGTGCTGTTCGGCGTCACTGTGGCCGGGCGCCCGGTGGAACTGCCGCAGATGCAACGCACCGTCGGGCTGTTCATCAACAGTATCGCGTTGCGCGTGCAGATGCCCGAGGACCATCAGCGCTGCAGCGTACGGCAGTGGCTCAGCGATTTGCTGGACAGCAACATGCAACTGCGCGAGTACGAATACCTGCCGCTGGTGAGCATCCAGGAAGTCAGCGAACTGCCCAAGGGCCAACCGTTGTTCGACAGCCTGTTCGTGTTCGAGAACGCGCCGGTGGAAGTCTCGGTGCTGGACCGTGCCCAAAGCCTCAATGCCACCTCCGACTCGGGCCGCACCCACACCAACTTCCCGCTGACGGCGGTCTGCTACCCCGGGGATGACCTGGGGCTGCACCTTTCCTACGACCAGCGTTACTTCGATGAAGCCACCGTCCAGGGTTTGCTGAGTGAGTTCAAGCGGCTGCTGCTGGCGCTGATGGAGGGCTTGCACGGTGACATGAGCGAGTTGCCGCTGATCGGTGCCCAAGAGCAGGACTTCCTGATCGAAGGCTGCAACCAGAGCGAGCATGGCTATCCGCTGGAGCAGAGCTATGTCGAGCTGTTCGAGGCGCGGGTCGCGGTTCATCCGCAACGTCTTGCGGTCAGTTGCCTGGACACGACCTACAGCTACGCCGAGTTGAATGCGCGCAGCAACCGCCTCGGCCACGCGCTGATCGCGGCCGGGGTCGGTCTGGATCAGCCGGTGGCGTTGCTGGCTGAACGGGATGCGCAACTGCTGGGCATGATCATCGGCAGCTTCAAGGCCGGTGCCGGCTACTTGCCGCTGGATCCCGGCCTGCCGAGCCAGCGCCTGAGCCGCATCATCGAATTGAGCCGCACGCCTTTGCTGGTCTGCACCCAGGCCTGCCAGGCCCAGGCCCAGGCGTTGCTGGACGAGTTCGCCTGTTCCGGACGGCCGAAGTTGCTGGTGTGGGAAACCGTCCAGGCCAGCGACTTTTCGTCGCAAAACCCTGGCGTCTACAGCGGGCCGGACAACCTCGCCTACGTGATCTACACCTCCGGCTCCACTGGCCTGCCCAAAGGCGTGATGGTGGAACAGCGGGGCATGCTCAACAACCAGCTGAGCAAAGTGCCGTACCTGGCGCTGAGCGAGGCGGATGTCATCGCCCAGACGGCGTCCCAAAGCTTCGATATTTCGGTCTGGCAGTTCCTGGCCGCGCCGTTGTTCGGCGCCCGGGTCGACATCGTGCCCAACGCCATCGCCCACGACCCGCAAGGGCTGCTGGAGCATGTGCAGCAACAGCGCATCACCGTGCTGGAAAGCGTGCCGTCGCTGATCCAGGGCATGCTCGCCCAGGAGCGCATCGGTCTGGACGGCCTGCGCTGGATGCTGCCCACCGGTGAAGCGATGCCGCCGGAGCTGGCCCACCAGTGGTTGTTGCGTTACCCGGACATTGGTCTGGTGAATGCCTACGGGCCGGCGGAATGCTCCGATGACGTGGCGTTCTTCCGCGTCGACCAGGCGTCGACCCGTGGCACTTACCTGCCGATTGGTACGCCCACCGACAACAACCGTTTGTACCTGCTCGACGGCGCGCTGGACCTGGTGCCGCTGGGTGCGGTGGGTGAGTTGTGCGTGGCGGGCACCGGGGTCGGGCGCGGTTATGTCAGCGATCCGTTGCGCACCGCCCCGGTCTTTGTGCCGAACCCGTTCGGGGCACCGGGAGAGCGGCTGTACCGCACCGGCGACCTGGCGCGGCGGCGCAGCGACGGGGTCTTGGAATACGTCGGTCGCATCGACCATCAGGTGAAGATTCGTGGCTACCGCATCGAGCTGGGGGAAATCGAAGCGCGCTTGCATGAGCAGCCGGAAGTGCGCGATGGGGCGGTGGGCGTGCAGGAGGGCGCCAATGGCAAGCATCTGGTGGGCTACCTCGTGGCCACCGACTCGGCACTCAAACCCGCCGAACGCCTGGAGCGCATCAAGCAGCGCCTGCGGGCCGAACTGCCGGAATACATGGTGCCGCTGCACTGGCTGTGGCTCGATCGCCTGCCCCTCAACGCCAATGGCAAGCTCGACCGCAAGGCCTTGCCGGCCCTGGAGATCGGCCAGTTGCAGAGCCAGGACTATCAGGCACCCGGTAATGAACTGGAGCAGACCCTGGCAGACATCTGGGCCCAGGTGCTGAAAGTCGAGCGGGTAGGGGTACGGGACAACTTCTTCGAGTTGGGCGGTCATTCCCTGCTGGCGACGCAAATCGCCTCACGGGTGCAAAAGGCCCTGCAACGCAACGTGCCGCTGCGGGCGATGTTCGAGTGCAGCACGGTGCTGGAACTGGCCGACTACATCCATGGGCTGGCGGCCAGCGAAATCACCGTGGAGAAGGTGGATCGGTTGAATGATTTGATGGCGGAATTGGAAGGGTTGTAGTTTTGCGGCGTCTATGAAGGCCTCTTCGCGAGCAAGCTCGCTCCCACAGGGTTTTGTGAACGACGCAAATCCCATGTGGGAGCGAGCTTGCTCGCGATGGCGTCAGTCCTGACACAGCAAAGCCCAAGGTTGACGCCTCGCCCCGCACGGCTCAGTCTTCCCAAGCTTTTTTCCAGACTCAAACAAGGAGGTCACCCATGCCCTTTGCAACGATCGACGGACAACCGCTTCACTACCTGGACCAAGGCCAGGGCCCGGTGGTGCTGCTGGGCAGCAGCTACCTGTGGGACCACAGCATGTGGGCGCCGCAGATCGAGGTGTTGTCGCGGGATTATCGGGTCATCGCCCTGGACTTATGGGGCCACGGCCAGTCCGGGCAATTGCCTGAGGGCATGACCTCCCTGGACGACCTGGCCCGCCAGGCACTGACATTGATGGATCACCTGGGCATCGACCGCTTCAACCTGGTCGGGCTTTCGGTGGGCGGGATGTGGGGGGCGCGGCTGGCGTTGGCGGCGCCTGAGCGTGTGCAGACGCTGGTATTGATGGACACCTACGTCGGCGTCGAGCCTGAGCCGACCCGCCAGTACTATTTCTCGCTGTTCGACAGGATCGAAGCCAGTGGCAGCATTCCCGAGCCATTGCTGGACATCGTCGTGCCGATCTTCTTCCGACCGGGTATCGATCCGCAGTCGGCGCTCTACCAGCAGTTTCGCGCCACATTGGCCGCGCTGCCGACCGATCGCCTGCGCGCCAGCATCGTGCCGCTGGGGCGGATCATTTTCGGTCGGGACGACATCCTGCCGCGCCTGCATGCACTGGATGCCAAGGGCACAGTGGTTATGTGCGGCGACCAGGACAAACCGCGTCCGCCGTCCGAGGCCAAGGAAATGGCCGAACTGATCGGTTGCCCTTGTCTACTGATACCGGACGCGGGACACATTTCCAATCTTGAGAACCCGGAGTTCGTGACCGAGGCGTTGCTGAAGGTCTTGCGCAGCTGATCCACCGCATCGCGAGCAGGCTCGCTCCCACTGGGATTTTGTGACCGATGCAAACCCACTGTGGGAGCGAGCTTGCTCGCGATTGCAGTGTGTCTGTCACATCAATGCTGACTGATCTGCCGTCATCGCGAGCAAGCTCGCTCCCACCGGGGGCTGCAGTGGTTGTCGGTCACTTCGGCCCGAGAATCTTCACCAGCTTGTCCGGTGACGGCGCGCCTTGCTGCTGTTGCAGGTCGCCCTTGTCATCCAGATAGAAAATCGCCGGGGTGGCGGACAGTTCCAGTTCGTCCATCAACTGCTGGTTGGCGTCCAGTTTGGCCTGGATGGCGGGCGGTATGTCCTTGAGCGGCTTGAGCGGGCTGCCCTTGCCGGCCTTTTCATGCTCGGCCAGGGTTTTTTCCGGGTCCTTGGCGGCCAGCAAGGCGGCGGATTTACCCGGGCTGTCTTCGCGGATGATGCCCACCATGATGTGGCGCAACTGCACCTTGCCGGCCTTGACCCAAGGCCGGGCCTGTTCCCAGAACATGTTGCAGTACGGGCAGTTCGGGTCGCTGAACAGGTACACCGTGCGCGGTGCGTCCTTGTTGCCGTCGGCGATCCAGTTGCTCGCTTCCATCTTCGCCCAGATGGCCTTGGCCATCGGTGCATAGACCAGTTTTTGCAGCGGCTCGGCGCTCAGGTCCTTGCCCTCGGCGTCGTACAGGTTGCCCAGCAGGACGTGCTGCCCATCCGGGGTCAGGTACAGCGCCATGCCGCGGTTCTGGTACTGCGCCGCGTAACCGCGCAACCCGTCCGGGGCCTCGAAAGTGCCGACGATTTTCGCGCCCTTGGCTTCGATCTTCTTGATGGCCGCAGGCAATTCTTCGGCCTGCAGCAGCGGGGCCTGCGACAGTGCGGCGGCGACGGCCAAGGTCAGCAGGTGGCGGAGGCGGGGCATGGCGGTTTCCTTGTGGCGGAGTGGGGCGTCGTGGACGAATCCGGCGTTTCGAAGTTTTCCAGGGCGCGGGCCAGGCTCGCTTCCGACAATTCACCCAGGTGGCTGCCCAGCAGGCGACCGTCGGCGCTGTAGAACAGGGTGGTCGGCAGGGCCATGGAACCCACGGCCTGGCCGAGGCGGCCGCTGCCATCGAACAATACGTTGGTCAGGCTCAGGCCCTGGGTGGCCAGGTAGGTGCTGACGCTTTGCATGCTTTCGGCCTGGTTGACGAACAGGAAGGTCAGGTCCGGACGCTGTTGCTGGGCTTCTTCGAGCACCGGCATTTCACGTCGGCAGGGCGGGCACCAGGTGGCCCAGAGGTTGATCACCAGGGGCCCGCCCTGGTAGTCGGTGAGTTTCACGGTCTGGCCGTCGGCGGTGCGCAGGGTGATGTCCGGCAACCGGGTGCCCTGTTCATAAATCGTCAACGACAGGCTCGCCACCAGCCAGAACAGCAAGCCGCTGCCGACGCCGAAGCCCAACGGACGGCGCAGGGCCGGGCGGTGCCGGGCCCACAACAAGGCGCCTATCAGCAGCGCCACGATCCCCGGCCAGGCGAGGAAACCGCCGTCCCGCAGGTCGACGATCTGCCACGGGTCGTCCCGGTAATGTTGCCAATAGGCGACGACGAAGCCGATCCGTGCGGCCAAAAGCCCCAGTAGAAACAACACGAACAGCACCGACTCCGGGTTCTCGCCACCGCGCCTGGCCACCCGCCAGCCGACGAAGGTCGCCAGGGCCAGTGCGCTGATCAGCAACAGATGGTTAAGGGCGATGGCGAAGGTGCCCAGGGTGAACGTCAGCATCAGCGCGCGTCCCGGGTGAGGTTCCAGCGCTCCAGGAACGCCTTGGCGTCGACTTCCCCGGTGATCCGCTGGCTGCGGCGCTCTTCACCGTCGGCGCCGATCCACAGCAGGCTCGGCGGCCCCGGTACCTGGTAACGGCTCAGCAACGCGCGGCTGGCGGGGCTGTCGGCGGTGACGTCGAGGCGCAGCAGGCGCACGCCTTGCAGGGCGTCCAGCACCTCGGCGCGGCCGAATACCTGTTTTTCCATGATCTTGCAGGACACGCACCAGTCGGCGTAATAGTCCAGCAGCACCCACTGGCCCTGGCCCTTGGCGGCGTCCAGTTCCCGTTGCAGGGCGGCGGGCTCGCTGACGGTGACGAATGTGTCGTGGGCTTTGACGGTCGCGCTAGCCTCGCTGCCGGCGTAGACCTTCAGAGGTTGGAAGAGATCATCGCCACCGCCCGCCGCGCCAATCACCAGCAGGCTGCCCCACAGGCCGAACAGCAACGAAGCGCTGCCGCAGAGGTAGGCCATGCGACCGAAGCCTTCGGTCTGGCGCCAGGCGCTGTAGGCGGCGATCAACAGCAACACGCCCCACAGTCCGATCCACAGCGAGCTGTCGATGATCGGGCGAATCATCAGCAGCGCGGTGCCCAGGAACAGGAAGCCGAACACGCCCTTGAGCAGGTTCATCCAGGCGCCGGGCTTGGGCAGGAAGCGGTTGCCCACGGTCACCAGGAGCAACAGTGGCAGGCCCATGCCGATGCCCATGGTGAACAGGATCAACCCGCCGTGCAGTGCATTGCCGCTCTGGGCGATATATAGCAGGGCGCCGGCCAGCGGGGCGGTCATGCACGGGCCCACCAACAGGCCGGACAGGGCGCCGAGCACGCCGGCGCCCACCAGGCTGCCACCGCGTCGCTGGCGTCCGGCGTTTTCCAGGCGGTCACGCAGCGCCGCGGGCAATTGCAATTCGAAGAAGCCGAACATCGGCAGCGCCAGCAACACGAATACGGCCGCGAAGCTGCCCAGCAGCCACGGTTGTTGCAGCAGTGCCTGGAGGTTGGCCCCCAGCAGAGCGGCGAGCACGCCCATGGCCGCATACACCAGGGCCATGCTGATCACGTAGCTGCCGGCCAAGGCCAGGCCACGTCTCGGCCCGGCGCCGCTGCCCACCACCAGCCCGGCCAGGATCGGCAGCATCGGCAGCGAACAAGGGGTGAACGCCAGCAGCAGGCCCAGGCCGAAGAACACCAGCAGGCTCCAGCCCAAGGCCCGTTGTTGCAGGCCGCTGGCCAGGGCCTGGTCCGGCGCCTCGCCGGTGGCCGCCGCCGGTGCGCCGCCGCCCAGGTCAATCACCTGGGTCTGGGGCGGATAGCACAGGCCGGCGTCGGCACAGCCCTGGAAACCCACCTTGATCTTGCCCGTGGCACCGGCGGGGATCTTCAGTTCCAGCGCTTGGCGATAGACTTGCTGGTCGCCGAAAAACTCGTCGCTGTGGGCCTCGCCCTCCGGCAACTTGGGTTTCTGTGCCTCGGCCAGGCCCTCGAACTTGAGCCGCTGCTTATACAGGTAGTACCCATCGGTAATCTGCCAGAACAGCTGCGTTTCACCGGAGTCCAGGCGTTCGGAGGTCAACACGAACGCCTTTTCCACCGGCAGGAAATCGGGTTTGGTTTCGAAGGGATTGGCGGCCTGGGCCAGGCCCGAGATCAGAAACAGCCACAGCAAAAACAATCGACGCATGGATAAAGCCTTAGAACGAAGCGAGTGGAAAACACAATGGCGACTGGCGATTAACCGTCGATTAACCCGGCGGCGACCGGCAGGCCGTAATGATCGCCCATGTTTGCCGTACTCGTCGCATAATGTCGGCTTAATCGGCCGGCGGCCTAATGTACCTTTTTCCACGGGGCTTACCATGCGCGTACTGGTCTGCGAAGACGATGAGTTGATTGCCAGCGGGATCGTTGCCGGCCTCACGGCGCAGGGCCTGACGGTCGAGCACGTGGCCACCGCATCGGCGGCGCGGGCGATGGTCGGCGTGGCGGAGTTCGATGTCATGGTGCTGGACCTGGGATTGCCCGATGAGGACGGTCTCAAGCTGCTCCGGCAACTGCGCCAGCAGGGGCTGGAGACGCCGGTGCTGATCCTCACCGCCCGCGATTCGGTGACCGACCGGGTCGACGGCTTGCAGGCCGGGGCCGATGACTATCTGCTCAAACCCTTCGACCTGCGCGAGCTTGCGGCGCGCCTGCACACGTTGCTGCGGCGCGTGGCGGGGCGCAGCGTCAACCTGATCGAGCACGGTCGCCTGACCTACGACCCCAGCAGCCGGGAAACCACCCTGGACGGCCAACCGGTGGACCTGTCCCGGCGCGAACAATCGCTGTTGCAGGCGCTCTTGCACAGTCGCGGCCGGGTGCTGTCCACCGAGCAACTCAAGGACAGCGTCTACGGGTTCAACGACGAGCTGGAAAGCAATGCCCTCAACGTCCATATCCATCACCTGCGGCGCAAGCTGGGTAACGGCATTGTCGAGACCGTGCGCGGCCTGGGCTATCGCCTGGGTCCGGCCGACGGCGCAGAGTCCTCCAAGTGATGAGCCTGCGACTGCGCCTGAGCCTGACCCTCGGCGCCGCCTTCGCCCTGATCTGGGCCCTGGCCGCGGCGTGGATGCTCAGCGACCTGCGCAACCAGATGATGTTCTCCCTCGACCAGCGTCTAGTGGCCTCGGCGCGGATGGTTGCCGGGTTGCTGGAGCAGATGCCGCCGTTGCCCAGCAAGGGCGACGGTACGCACTTGAGCTCCGAGCAACTGAGCATTCCCGGCGGCATGGCCTGTCAGGTCAGTTCCTTGCGCGGCGAGATTCTGGCCCGCAGCCACGGGACCCCGGAACAGGCCCTGGAAGCCGAGAAAATGGGCTTCCACGACCAGATGATCGACGGTGCGCCCTGGCGCAGCTTCACCCTGGCCCGAGGGGATTTGCGCATCACCACCGCCGACCGCCAGATCGAGCGCGAAGCCCTGAACATGTCGATACTGCTGGCTGCCTCGGTGCCGGTGGGCGTGGCGTTGCTCGGTTGCCTGTGCCTGTTGTGGCTGGGCATCGGCCAGGGCCTGGCGCCGCTCAATCGCATGCGCGATGCGCTGATGCGGCGCAATGCCGATTCCCTGGAGCCTTTGCAGATCCATCCGCTGCCCAGCGAGTTGCGACCGTTGCTGGAGACCCAGAACCAGCTGTTCCAGCGTATCGGCAAGACCATCGAGCGTGAGCGACGGTTGACCGGCGACGCTGCCCACGAGCTGCGCAGCCCGTTGACCGCCATCAAGACGCACCTGCAAGTGGCGCGCATGACCGAGGGCGCCGCCCGCGACCAATCCCTGGCCCGGGCCGAGGAGGGCGCCGACCGCATGCATCGCACACTCGAACAGTTGCTGCTGCTGGCTCGGGTCGAAGGCAGCCTGTCGTTCGACGATGGCGTGCACTGCAACGCCGAGCAGGTTGCGCGACTGGCGATCCAGGACGCGGCCAGCAGTGAGTCCCGGCGAATCAAATTGCACTTGGCCCCAGGGCTGTCCGACGCGCCGGTGCAAATGCCGGCGGTGCTCTCCATCGCCGCCTTGCGCAACCTGCTGGATAACGCCCTGCGCCATACCCCGGACGATACCGATGTGGAGCTGAGCCTGGAAATGATCGGCCAGCGCGTGCGTTTCCAGGTCCGCGACCATGGCCCCGGCATCGCCGCCGACGACATCCAGCACTTGACCCAACGCTTCTGGCGCAACGGCCAGAGCACCGGCTGCGGGCTGGGGCTGGCGATCGTTCAGGCCATCGTCCAGCGTTGCGGTTGCGGCCTGCATTTCGACAGCCGCCCGGATGGATTGCGGGTCGAATTGACGATGCCGGTGCAGCACCCCTGATCAAACGAGGGGTTCCGTGGCGAGGGAGCTTGCTCCCGCTGGGTCTGTAGGAGCTGGCGAAGCCTGCGATCTTTTGATCTTGAACTTTCGCTTGAGATCTAACTGTCTGGGACAAGATCGCAGCCTCGTTGCACTCGTCAGCTCCTACAGGCGCACTCGGCGGGAGGTCGTTGTACATCTGCTGTAACGACCTGCCATTGGCGCCCCGGCCTTATCCGGGTCTATGTTTTTTTCAGCTCGACTCAAGGACTGAGGAAAACCGCGCCATGGACACCTTCATCGAAATCTGCACGGCCACGCCCAGCGATGCCGGCATCATCAGCCGGATCGCCGAACGCTCCATCCGGGTCGGGTGTGCCGCCGAACATCGCAACGATCCCACTGTCGTCGCCGCCTGGGTACGCAACAACACCCTCGCGCATATCCGCCCCTGGCTGGTCGACCCACGCTTGCGCCTGACCCTGGCCCGTTTGCAGGGGCGGCCGGCGGGTGTCGCCATGGCCTCGGCCAGTGGCCGGATCGCCTTCTGCTACGTACAGCCGGAGTCCTTCCGCCGCGGTGTCGGCCAGGCGCTGGTGCGGGACATCGAGGCCTGGCTGCGCGGGCGCGGCGTGGCCCGGGTGCGCCTCAACAGCACCCGTAGCAGCCAGGCGTTCTATCGACACCTGGGGTTCGAGCAAAGCGCTGATGCCTTCGCCATTGGCGGGGTCAAGGCCATTGCGATGCACAAGCCACTGATCGCGCCACAGGAGAAAGTGCTGCCCGCGAGTAAATCCTCCCGTGGCTGATGCGTTTCCACTACAGGAAACCTGCATGTGCGCCCCGACCGGATGCGCACCTGCCCGGTGTGTCGTTTTGGGTCACTACGTACTGCGGGGTCGAGAGATGTCAGTCGCCAACAGCCTTATCGAAGCACAGCCGGCCCGGGTCAGCCCCGTGCCGGCCGAGACGCTCTACCAGTTCAATGAGTCGCCGCTGCTGGCTCGCCAGAGTCGGCAGGAGTCCAATGCCCGCAGCTATCCACGGCGCATACCCCTGGCGCTCAAGCGCGCCAAGGGGTTGTATGTCGAGGACGTCGAGGGCCGCACCTTCATCGATTGCCTGGCCGGCGCCGGCACGCTGGCGCTGGGGCATAACCACCCGGTGGTGATCGACGCGATCCAGCAGGTGCTGGCCGATGAGCTGCCGTTGCACACCCTGGACCTGACCACGCCGGTCAAGGACCGCTTCGTCCAGGACCTGTTCGGCCTGTTGCCGGTGGAGCTGGCCGCCGAGGCGAAGATCCAGTTCTGCGGCCCCACCGGTACCGACGCGGTGGAAGCCGCCCTCAAGCTGGTGCGTACCGCGACCGGACGCAGCACCGTGCTGTCGTTCCAGGGCGGTTATCACGGCATGAGTCAGGGGGCATTGAGCCTGATGGGCAGCCTGGGGCCGAAGAAACCCTTGGGCGCCTTGCTCAGCAGCGGCGTGCAGTTCATGCCATACCCCTACGATTACCGCTGCCCGTTCGGGCTGGGCGGTGTCGAGGGCGTGAAGGCCAACCTGCATTACCTGGAAAACCTGCTGAACGACCCGGAGGCCGGCGTGCAATTGCCGGCGGCGGTCATCGTCGAAGTGGTGCAGGGCGAGGGCGGAGTCATTCCCGCCGACCTGGACTGGCTGCGCGGCTTGCGGCGGATCACCGAGCAGGCAGGGGTGGCGTTGATCGTCGATGAAATCCAGAGCGGCTTCGGTCGTACCGGCAAAATGTTTGCCTTCGAGCATGCCGGGATCATCCCGGACGTGGTGGTGTTGTCCAAGGCCATTGGCGGCAGCCTGCCGCTGGCGGTGGTGGTTTACCGCGACTGGCTCGACACCTGGTTGCCGGGCGCTCACGCCGGGACCTTCCGTGGCAATCAGATGGCCATGGCCGCCGGCTCGGCGGTCATGCGTTACCTGCGAGAGCACGACCTGCCGGCCCACGCCGCCGCCATGGGCGAACGCCTGAGCGAGCACCTGCACATCCTGCAGCGGGACTACCCGCAACTGGGCGATATCCGCGGTCGCGGGCTGATGCTCGGTGTCGAGTTGGTGGACCCGGCGGGCAAGCCGGACGCCCAGGGCCATCCACCGGTGCATGCACAACTGGCGCCACGGCTGCAACGTGAATGCCTCAAGCGCGGGCTGATCCTGGAGCTGGGCGGTCGCCAGGGCGGCGTGGTGCGGTTCCTGCCACCGTTGATCATCACCCGGGCCGAAATCGACCGGGTCGCCGAGATTTTCGGGCGAGCCCTGCATGCGGCGGTCACCGAGAGCTAATTTTCAGCCGGCCCCGTACGTTCCTTTCATATCCTGGCTGCGCATGTGACGCAGCGAACCTCGAGCAAAGATGGAGAGACACCCATGACTTCAGTATTCGACCGCGAGGACATCGTCTTTCAGGTCGTGGTCAACCACGAAGAGCAATATTCGATCTGGCCAGACTACAAGGCCGTCCCCGAGGGCTGGCGTACCGTCGGTAAAAGCGGCTTCAAGAAGGAGTGCCTGGCCTACATCGAAGAAGTCTGGACCGACATGCGCCCGCTGAGCCTGCGCAAGAAAATGGACGAGCAGGCGGCTGCGACCCACTAAAATGTAGAGCCTGTGGCAGCAAGAAAGTTATCCACAGGAAGGCTGCGGGAGAATGCAAATCTTGCAGTCACATCAGAACCGCTGTGGGAGCGAGCTTGCTCGCGATAGCGGCGGATCGGCAATATCAATGCCGGCTGACACTCCGCAATCGCGAGCAAGCTCGCTCCCACAGAGGCCGGCCGGCGTTACCAGCTATTGCTCGATCAAAAAATCAATCAACGCCCGTGCCGCCGCCGGCAATTGCCGATGGGGCGGGTAGATGATTGAAAAGGGTCGGCTGCGCCCGCCAAAGTCCTCCAGCAAAGCCACCAGTTCCCCACGCTCGATTCGCTCCCGGACAATGAATTCATAGGTCTGGCAGATCCCCATCCCGGCCTGTGCCAGGGACACGATACCCAATACATCATCGGACACTTGCACATTGCCCGCCGGCAGCCATTCCCGGTCTTCATGATTGTCGCGAAACAGCCAGGGTGCGATGCGTCCGCTGCTGGGCATTACGAAGGGCAGGCAGGCGTGGGCAGCCAGTTCATCGACGTGCCGGGGCGTTCCGGCGCGCTGCAGGTAATGCGGCGCGGCCACCAGGCACAGTCGGGCGTCTTCGAGCTTGCGCCCGACCAGGCCGCTGTCCGGCAGCGGCCCAAGGCGGATCGCCAGGTCATACCCCTCGGCCACCAGATCGACATTGCGGTTGGTGATACTCAGCTCGACCCGAACTTGCGGGTAAGCTTCGGCGAAACGCGACAGCAGCGATGGCAGGCGGTAATGACCGTAGGTGGTCGGTACGCTCAAGCGCACACGACCGGTCAAGACACCGTCCTGGCCTTGGATTCGCCGCTCGGCGTCGTCAATCAGGGCAAAGGCCGAGCGCGACTGTTCCAGGTACAAGGTGCCGGCATCGGTCAGGTTCAGGCGCCGGGTCGTGCGTCGCAACAGTTGCACGCCGAGCCGGGCTTCGAGGCGGGAGATGGCGCGGCTCAGGACCGAAGGCGTAGTGCCCAGCGCCACGGCACCGGCGCTGAGCGTGCCTTTTTCCACGACCGTGACGAAGGCTTCCACGTCGGCCAGATAATCGAATCGACGGGCCATTGTTGCCTCCAGGGGCCAAGTGATGTTCCGGTGCGCCAGTTTATCGCCGGTGAACGCATCAATACAGTGAGCGCATCTTTTATCGAAACAGCCTGGAGTCATCATGAAAAAGCTCACGACCTTGGCAACGTCTGTCGTTCTGGCGGGTATTGGCGTCACGGCCCATGCCGATAACGTGCTGGTGGTCCTGTCGGATTCCGATCATCTGGATCTGAACAACGGCAAGGTTTTCCCCACCGGGTTTTACCTCAACGAATTGCTGCAACCGGTGAAGCTGTTGCTGGATGCCGGTCACCACGTGACGTTCGCCACCCCGGAGGGCAAGGCGCCGACGCTGGACCGGTCCTCGGTGGACAAGATGTACTTCAACAATGATCCGGCGGAGCTGGAGCGCTACCAGGCGTTGCTGGCTCAACTGAACATCACTTCGGCCAAGGACTCGCCGGTGATCAGCCTGGCCCGTGTCGAGCAGATCGGTCTGGAGCAGTTCGATGCCCTGTACATTCCCGGCGGGCATGCGCCCATGCAGGATTTGCTCACGAGCGCACCGCTGGGGCGGGTGTTGACGCACTTCCATGACAAGGGCAAGACCACCGCGCTGGTTTGCCACGGGCCGATCGCGTTGCTGTCGACCCTGCCTGATGCCAAGGGCTTCGTTGGTCAGTTGACTACCAAAGGCCAGGCCTCGGCCCCGTCGAATTGGATCTACGCCGGGTACAA
Organism: Pseudomonas sp. Van50; assembly: GCF_055390755.1. Lineage (NCBI taxonomy): Bacteria > Pseudomonadati > Pseudomonadota > Gammaproteobacteria > Pseudomonadales > Pseudomonadaceae > Pseudomonas > Pseudomonas sp. Van50. The sequence goes on from NZ_AP024343.1 coordinate 2,111,460, forward strand.
AATGACCGTGATCAGCAATCAGGAAGAAGAACTGGCCAAGGGGCTGCTGGGCGGTGGGAGCATGAAATTCTACCCACAGACCGCGTTGCAGCAGGCTGGCGGGCAGTACAGCAGCAACACCACGCCGTGGACTGCCCATGTGGTGACGGATCGGGAATTGATTACCGGCCAGAACCCGGCGTCGGCGCTGGCGGTGGGGCAGGCGTTGGTTGAGCGGTTGAAACCATAGGCCGGAAGACTTCCCAACCCTTGTGGGAGCGAGCTTGCTCGCGATTGCGGCGGGTCAGCAAGATCAATGTTGGCTGACACTCCGTCATCGCGAGCAAGCTCGCTCCCACAGGTTTTCTGGCACACCGCCTGGTTATTTGAACCGCCGCTCCACCCCTTTCTCCACCAGGATCTTCGCCGAAATCTCTTCCACGGAAAAATGCGTGGAGTTGATATGGGGAATGTTCTCCCGCCGGAACAGGTTTTCCACCTCGCGCACTTCGAACTCGCACTGGGCGTAGCTTGAATAACGACTGTTGGGCTTGCGCTCGTTGCGGATTGCCGTGAGGCGGTCCGGGTCGATGGTCAGGCCGAACAGCTTGTGCTGGTGGGCGCGCAGGGCGCTGGGCAGTTGCAGGCGCTCCATGTCGTCTTCGGTCAGCGGATAGTTGGCCGCGCGGATGCCGAATTGCATCGCCATGTACAGGCACGTCGGTGTCTTACCACAACGCGACACGCCCACTAGGATCAGGTCGGCCTTGTCGTAATAATGCGTGCGGGCGCCGTCATCGTTGTCCAGCGCGAAGTTCACCGCCTCGATCCGCTCCATGTAGTTGGAGTTGTGGCCAATGGAATGGGACTTGCCGACCGAGTAGGAAGAGTGCTCGCTCAGTTCCTGTTCCAAGGGCGCCAGGAAGGTGGAAAAAATGTCGATCATGAAACCATTGGACGTTGCAAGAATCTCACGGATGTCCTGATTGACGATGGTATCGAAGATGATCGGGCGGAAACCGTCGGTTTCGGCGGCTTTATTGATTTGCTGTACCATGGCCCGCGCCTTGTCGACGCTGTCGATGTACGGACGTATGAATTTGGCGAAGGTAATGTTTTCGAACTGTGCCAACAGGCTCTGGCCTAGCGTTTCGGCCGTGATGCCGGTGCCGTCGGAGATAAAGAAAGCAGATCGTTTCATTTGCGCCTTGGGCCTTAAGCTAGTGAGCTAGTGACGATTCTTGGATATGATAGGCGCGATTTGCCGGCCGCCAGTGGCCCGCATTCTCACTTATTTTCCAGGTCCAGGCCATATCGCCGGCAAGCGCTCCCCTGGAGCCGCCGGTGCCTTGAGCTTTTCCAACACAGTTAGTGGAGAGATCACCTTGGTAGAGTACGTAGTTTCCCTCGATAAGCTCGGCGTCCATGATGTGGAGCATGTGGGGGGCAAGAACGCATCCCTGGGCGAGATGATCAGCAACCTCGCCGGTGCCGGCGTATCGGTGCCAGGTGGCTTCGCCACGACCGCCCAGGCTTATCGTGATTTCCTGGAACTGAGCGGCCTGAACAAGCAGATCCACGATGCGCTCGATGCCCTGGACGTCGATGACGTCAACGCCCTGGCCAAGACCGGTGCCCAGATCCGTCAATGGATCATGGAAGCCGAGTTCCCCGAGAAACTGAACGCCGAGATCCGCACCGCTTTCGCCAAGCTGTCCGAAGGCAATCCCGATATCGCCGTCGCCGTGCGTTCCTCGGCCACCGCCGAAGACCTGCCGGATGCCTCCTTCGCCGGCCAGCAGGAAACCTTCCTGAACATCCGTGGCGTGGAAAACGTCATCCGTGCCGCCAAGGAAGTCTTCGCCTCCCTTTTCAACGACCGTGCCATTTCCTACCGCGTGCACCAGGGCTTCGACCACAAGCTGGTCGCCCTGTCCGCCGGTGTGCAGCGCATGGTCCGCTCCGAAACCGGCACCGCCGGCGTGATGTTCACCCTCGACACCGAGTCCGGCTTCCGTGACGTGGTGTTCATCACCGGCGCCTACGGCCTGGGTGAAACCGTCGTGCAGGGCGCGGTGAACCCGGATGAGTTCTACGTTCACAAGGGCACGCTGCAAGCCGGTCGCCCGGCCATCCTGCGCCGCAACCTGGGCAGCAAGGCCATCAAGATGATCTACGGCGACGAAGCCAAGGCCGGTCGCTCGGTGAAGACCGTCGACGTGGACAAGGCCGAGCGCGCGCGTTTCTGCCTGAGCGACGCCGAGGTCAGCGAGCTGGCCAAGCAGGCAATGATCATCGAGCAGCACTACAAGTGCCCGATGGACATCGAGTGGGCCAAGGACGGTGACGACGGCAAGCTGTATATCGTGCAGGCCCGTCCGGAAACCGTGAAAAGCCGCACCCAGGCCAACGTCATGGAGCGCTACCTGCTCAAGGAAACCGGCACCGTGCTGGTGGAAGGCCGGGCCATTGGCCAGCGCATCGGCGCGGGCAAGGTACGGATCATCAAGGACGTCTCGGAGATGGACAAGGTCCAGGCCGGCGACGTACTGGTCTCCGACATGACCGACCCGGACTGGGAACCGGTGATGAAGCGCGCCAGCGCCATCGTCACCAACCGCGGCGGGCGTACCTGCCACGCGGCGATCATCGCCCGTGAACTGGGGATCCCGGCCGTGGTGGGTTGCGGCAACGCCACCCAACTGCTCAAGGATGGCCAGGGCGTGACCGTTTCCTGCGCCGAAGGCGATACCGGCTACATCTTCGAGGGCGAACTGGGCTTCGACATCAAGAAGAACTCCGTGGACGCCATGCCGGAGCTGCCGTTCAAGATCATGATGAACGTCGGCAACCCGGACCGCGCCTTCGACTTCGCGCAGTTGCCGAACGCCGGTGTGGGCCTGGCCCGCCTGGAGTTCATCATCAACCGCATGATCGGCGTGCACCCCAAGGCACTGCTGAACTACGACGGCCTGCCCCAGGAAATCAAGGACAGCGTCGACAAGCGCATTGCCGGCTACGACGATCCGGTCGGTTTCTACGTCGAGAAGCTGGTGGAAGGCATCAGCACCCTGGCGGCGGCGTTCTGGCCGAAAAAGGTCATCGTGCGCCTGTCGGACTTCAAGTCCAACGAATACGCCAACCTGATCGGCGGCAAGCTCTACGAGCCGGAAGAAGAGAACCCGATGCTGGGCTTCCGTGGTGCGTCGCGCTACATCAGCGAATCGTTCCGCGACTGCTTCGAGCTCGAGTGCCGCGCCCTCAAGCGCGTGCGCAACGAGATGGGCCTGACCAACGTCGAGATCATGGTGCCGTTCGTGCGGACCCTGGGCGAAGCGAGCCAGGTCGTCGACCTGCTGGCGGAAAACGGCCTGGCCCGTGGCGACAATGGCCTGCGCGTGATCATGATGTGCGAATTGCCGTCCAACGCCATCCTGGCTGAAGAGTTCCTCGAGTTCTTCGACGGTTTCTCCATCGGTTCCAACGACCTGACCCAGCTGACCCTGGGCCTGGACCGCGATTCCGGGATCATCGCCCACCTGTTCGACGAGCGGAACCCGGCGGTCAAGAAGCTGCTGGCCAATGCCATCGCCGCCTGCAACAAGGCCGGCAAGTACATCGGCATCTGCGGCCAGGGGCCTTCGGACCACCCGGACCTGGCCAAGTGGCTGATGGAGCAGGGCATCGAAAGCGTTTCGTTGAACCCCGACTCGGTGCTGGAAACCTGGTTCTTCCTGGCCGAGGGTCAGGCGGCGGTCTGATCGAGTGAAGGGACCTCACCGGTAATGTAAGCCGGGTAACCTTTGTGGGAGCGAGCTTGCTCGCGATAGCGGAGTGTCAGCCAAGATTATTTTGCTGATCCACCGCAATCGCGAGCAAGCTCGCTCCCACAGTCGTCTTTTTTTGTGCAAGAAGATTATGCAAAGCAGCAGCAACCTTTTTCCTGTCGCCCTGATCAGCGCCGAGCGGCGCGGTGATCTGAGCGAAGATGTCTATCGCTTGAAACCCGGCAACAGCCCGGACTACAGCGTCGAACTGGCCGTGACGCGGCTGGGCATGGCCGACGCGGGTGAAACCCGTGGCGTCCCGGTGATCCTGTTGCACGGCAGTTTTTCCAACCGGCGCTTCTGGTATTCGCCCAAGGGCCTGGGCCTGGGGGCGTACCTGGCACGCCTGGGATTCGACGTGTGGATCCCCGAGATGCGCGGCCATGGGCTCTCCCAGCGCAACCAGGGCTATCGCCACAATCGAGTGGCCGACTATGCCCGCTACGACTTGCCGGCCATTGGCGCCTTCGTGCGTGAACAGAGCGGGCAGGTTCCCCACTGGATTGGTCATTCCCTGGGGGGCATCACCCTGGCGGCAGCCTTGGGCGGCCACTACCTGGGCGAGCCTGCCGTGGCGTCGGCGGCGTTTTTCGGCACCCAGGTCAGCCGCACCTACTGGCCGCTGAAAATTCCGCCGGTGGAATGGAGCGGTCGCTTCATTCTCAAGCGTTTTGCCCAGTTATCCGGCTCGAGGCTCAAGCGTGGCCCCGAGGACGAGCCTATCGGCCTGGCCCTGGAAAGTATGCGTTGGTACGGTTTGTTCGGGCGTTTCGGCGATGCCGAGAAGAACTGGTGGGCCGGGTTGGCCGATGTCCAGTTGCCGGTGCTGGCGGTGAGTGCCGCGGGTGATCACCAGGACCCGACCTGGGCTTGCCGCAAGCTTTTCGATCAGATCGGCTCCGTGCACAAGCAGTTTGTCTGCCTGGGCCGGAGACAGGGTTTCACTGACGATTTCGGTCATGTCGAGATGCTGGTCAGCAAGGCCGCCCACCTTGAGGTCTGGCCGTTGGTGGCGCGTTGGCTCGAGGATCAACAGGCCCCCCTGCTGGCAGAACAGCCCCAGTTGGCCGAGGCGGTTTGAGGCGAAGGCTCTGACAAGGGCATTTCGCTCTGGTCGGCTTGCGGCTAAGATATGACGCTTCAAGCAGTTCCAGTCACAAACGGTTGCTCATTCAGTCTGACGTTCCAGCCTTCCAGGAGTTGTTCGATGAACCATTACCTCACGCCCGACCTGTGCGACGCCTACCCGGAACTGGTGCAGGTGTTGGAACCGATGTTCAGCAATTTCGGTGGCCGCGATTCCTTCGGCGGCGAAATCGTGACCATCAAGTGCTTCGAGGACAACTCGCGGGTCAAGGAGCAGGTTGAACTCAAGGGCAACGGCAAGGTGCTGGTGGTCGACGGCGGCGGTTCCCTGCGCCGGGCACTGCTGGGGGACATGCTGGCGGAAAAAGCCGCGAAAAATGGCTGGGAAGGGCTGGTGATCTACGGTTGCATCCGCGACGTCGATGTCATCGCCCAGACCGACCTCGGGGTCCAGGCCCTGGCCAGCCATCCGATGAAGACCGACCGGCGTGGTGTCGGCGAGCTCAATGTGGCAGTGACCTTTGCCGGCGTGACGTTCCGCCCGGGCGAGTATGTCTACGCCGACAACAACGGCGTGATCGTTTCGCCAAGCCCGCTGAAAATGCCTGAATGAAGCGCTGCAGCCATAAGGGATGAGGATGTTCGAGGAAGAAAACGCGCAATGGGGGCTGGTGCATGCCCTGGTGCTGGACGGTAAAGGCGGCGCGCGTTCCATAGCCCGGACCGAACTCGACGATTTGCAGTTGCAGGCCCACGAAAGCCTGTGGCTGCACTGGGATCGCAGTCATCCGCAAACCCACACCTGGCTGCGCAAATCCAGCGGCCTGAGCGAATTCAACTGCGACCTGCTGCTCGAAGAGAACACCCGGCCGCGCTTGTTGCCGTTGCCCAACGCCGAACTGCTGCTGTTCCTGCGGGGGATCAACCTCAACCCGGGCGCCGAGCCGGAAGACATGGTGTCGGTACGGATCTTCGCGTCCGCCCAGCGGGTGATCTCCCTGCGCCTGCGTCCGTTGCGCGCCACCGATGAACTGTTGGCGCAACTGGCCGAGGGCAAGGGGCCGAAAACGGCCTCCGAACTCATCCTTTATATGGCGCAATACCTCACCAACAAGGTGCAGGACCTGGTCACTTGCCTGTCCGAAATCGTCGATGGCGAGGAAGAAAAGCTTGATACCGACGAACGGTATACCCCGAGCACGACGCCATTTTGCACATCCGTCGAAGGGCCGCCGGACTCAAGCGATTCCTGGCGCCACAGCGGGACATCTTCGGCCAGATGACGCGGCTCAAGCTGCCCTGGTTTTTCGATGACGACGGTGACTATTGGAACGAATTGAACAACAGCCTGACCCGTTACCTCGAGGAGCTGGAATTGACTCGAGAGCGCGTGGGGCTTGTGCTGGAGGCCGAAGACCGGCGCCTTTCGGTGCGCATGAACCGCACCATGTACCGCTTCGGCATCGTCACCGGGATTTTCCTGCCGATGAGTTTTCTCACCGGCCTTTTAGGTATCAACGTCGGCGGCATTCCGTTTTCCGAAAGCCCCTACGGTTTCATGGTCGCGTGCCTGCTGATGATCTGCGTGGCACTGGGGCAGTGGTGGTTGTTCCGCCGTTTGCGCTGGGTGTGACAGGGGTTTCATGTGACCCGACGAAATTTGATCGCGTCTTCCACAGACATCACGAGAGGTGCGTATGCACGATCCGTTTGAACAGTCTTTGCGCGACATGCTCAAGGCCTCGCCGTCCAGCCGGGACGACGATGCATGCCTGGGACGTGTACTGAAAACCGCCAACCGCCAGGTCGGCGCGGGCGATCTGTTCAGTCTGCTGGGCCGCTGGTTGCCCGCACTGATGATCGCCCTGAATAACGGATCGGCCCATGTCTCGCCGGTTTCCCGCCGTAAACCTGTTACTCGCACCGCTGATAAGGCTGATTGAATATGGAACTTGATCTCTGGACCCAGAGCCTCGTCACGGCAATGACTGCGTTGTGGACCAAGGTAGCCAACTTCATCCCGAACCTCTTCGGGGCGTTGGTGGTGCTGTTGTTGGGTTTTGTCGTGGCCAAGCTGCTGGACACGCTGCTGTCCAAGTTGCTCGCCAAGCTGGGCCTCGATCGCCTGATGGGCGGCACCGGCCTGACCAAGTTGCTGTCCCGTGGCGGCATCCAGGTGCCGATCTCGACCTTGGTCGGCAAGATCGTCTATTGGTTCGTATTGCTGATTTTCCTGGTTTCCGCAGCAGAATCCCTTGGCCTTGAGCGAGTTTCAGCTACGCTCGATATGCTTGCATTGTATTTGCCGAAGGTTTTTGGTGCTGCGCTGGTGTTGCTGGTGGGTGTCCTGCTGGCACAACTGGCCAATGGGCTGGTGCGCGGAGCGGCCGAAGGCGTCGGGCTGGACTATGCCGCTGGCGTGGGGCGTATCGCCCAGGGCCTGGTGATTATCATCAGTATTTCGGTGGCGATCAGCCAGTTGGAGGTCAAGACTGACCTGCTCAACCACGTGATCGTGATCGTATTGATTACCGTTGGTCTGGCGGTTGCGCTGGCAATGGGATTGGGAAGCCGGGAAATCGCCGGTCAGATTCTTGCGGGAATCTATGTGCGTGAATTGTATGAGGTTGGGCAACAAGTGCGTGTTGGCGAGGTCGAAGGCCAGATCGAGGAGATCGGCACGGTGAAAACCACATTGCTGACCGAGGAGGGCGAGTTGGTGTCGCTTTCCAATCGGATCCTGCTGGAACAGCATGTGAGTAGCCGCTAACCCGGCAAACCCTGCTAATGTATGCCGCCGCGAAATGCCTGCTACCACAGGCTGCGGCGCACATTGACCTAGACTGTCGGCCCGACTTGTTTTGAACAAACCCCAATCGCTATCCACGCGCTACGACCCCCGTGATCTCTCCGATGAGGAGTTGGTCGCGCGCGCGCATACGGAGCTGTTCCACGTAACACGCGCCTATGAAGAGTTGATGCGTCGCTACCAGAGAACTTTATTTAACGTTTGTGCGCGTTATCTCGGGAACGATCGTGATGCTGACGATGTCTGTCAGGAGGTGATGTTGAAGGTGCTGTATGGCCTGAAGAACTTCGAGGGGAAATCGAAGTTCAAGACCTGGCTCTACAGCATCACGTACAACGAATGCATCACGCAGTATCGCAAGGAACGGCGAAAGCGTCGCTTGATGGACGCGTTGAGCCTGGACCCTCTCGAGGAAGCGTCGGAAGATAAGGCGCCCAAGCCCGAGGAAAAGGGTGGACTCGATCGCTGGCTGGTCTATGTAAACCCGATCGACCGGGAAATTCTGGTGCTACGATTTGTCGCAGAGCTGGAATTCCAGGAGATCGCAGACATAATGCACATGGGTTTGAGCGCGACAAAAATGCGTTACAAGCGCGCTCTTGACAAATTGCGTGAGAAATTTGCGGGCATTGCTGAAACTTAGTTCGGCGCAAATATCTCTTACGTGTAGGCAAGTTCTGATAGACTTGCCGCCGAGTTGTCCCCCGGTTTGCGGGACTGCTTCACAATCACCAGATGGGGATTTAACGGATGAAACTGAAAAACACCTTGGGCTTTGCCATTGGTTCTTTGATTGCTGCCACTTCGTTCGGCGCTCTGGCACAAGGCCAAGGCGCAGTTGAAATCGAAGGCTTCGCCAAGAAAGAACAATTCGACAGCGCTCGTAACTTCAAGAACAACGGCAACCTGTTCGGCGGTTCGGTTGGTTACTTTCTGACCGACGACGTTGAACTGCGTCTGGCCTACGACGAAGTGCACAACGCACGTACCGACGACGGCACTAACGTCAAGGGCGCCAACACCGCTCTGGACGCCCTGTACCACTTCAACAACCCAGGCGACATGCTGCGTCCTTACGTTTCGGCCGGCTTCTCCGACCAGAGCATCGACCAGAATGGCAGCAACGGCCGTAACCGTTCTACCTTCGCCAACGTTGGTGGCGGCGCCAAGCTGTATTTCACCGAGAACTTCTACGCCCGTGCCGGCGTTGAAGCTCAGTACAACATCGACCAGGGCGACACCGAGTGGGCGCCAAGCGTTGGTATCGGTGTGAACTTCGGTGGCGGCTCCAAGCCTGCTGCTGCTCCAGTTCCAGCTCCGGCTGAAGTTTGCTCCGACAGCGACAACGACGGCGTGTGCGACAACGTCGACAAGTGCCCTGACACCCCAGCCAACGTAACCGTTGACGCTGATGGCTGCCCAGCAGTTGCCGAAGTCGTTCGTGTTGAGCTGGACGTCAAGTTCGACTTCGACAAGTCGGTCGTCAAGCCTAACAGCTACGGCGATATCAAGAACCTGGCTGACTTCATGAAGCAGTACCCATCCACCAGCACCACTGTTGAAGGTCACACTGACTCCGTCGGTCCTGACGCTTACAACCAGAAACTGTCCGAGCGTCGTGCAAACGCCGTTAAGCAAGTTCTGACCAACCAGTACGGTGTTGAATCGTCCCGCGTTCAGTCTGTTGGCTACGGCGAAACCCGCCCAGTTGCCGACAACGCCACTGAAGCTGGTCGTGCAGTTAACCGTCGCGTAGAAGCGCAGGTTGAAGCTCAAGCTAAGTAATTAGCCCACAGCTTTGGAAAAGCCCGGCCTAGGCCGGGCTTTTCTTTGCCTGGGATTTATTAAAATGAGGGGGGCGTTGCCGCAAGACCGTTGGTTAAACACAACACCTGTGGGAGCGAGCTTGCTCGCGATAGCGGTGTGTCAGCCAGTATTGATGCTGCTGACCCGACGCTATCGCGAGCAAGCTCGCTCCCACATTGGGTTGGGTGTTGTTTGTTACAGCGCCGAAGCCTGAACCCACGCAGGCTGTGATGCGGCCAGTTCGGCAGCACCGGCCACCGCGCCAATCACCAGGATCGCCGGGCTCTTGAGCTGGAAGGCGCTGGCATCGGCTTCCATCGAGGCCAGGTCGCTGCGGCAATCACGCTGGTGGGGCAGGGAGGCGTTTTCGATCATGGCCACGGGCGTGTTCGCCGCCAGGCCACCGGTCAGCAACTGCTCACGGATCTCGCTCAGTTTCGCCACGCCCATGTACACCACCAGCGTTGTGCCGCTTTGAGCCAAGGCTTGCCAGTTCAGGCTGCTACCGTCCTGGGTGTGGGCCGTGACGAGGGTCACGCCCCGGGCAATCCCGCGCAGGGTCAGTGGAATATCGCACTGGGTCGCCCCCGCGAGGCCGGCGGTGATGCCGTTGACCAGCTCCACCTCGACGCCATGCTCGCGCAACCACTGCGCTTCTTCGCCGCCGCGGCCGAAGATGCACGGGTCGCCGCCCTTGAGGCGCACCACGCATTTGCCCTGGCGGGCATAACGCAGCATCAGCCGATGAATGAAGGCCTGGGGGTGGAACGACAGCCACCGCGCTTGCCCACGGCAATGATGCGCGCAGCGGGGCAGTGCTCCAGCACCGCGGCATTGACCAGGTCGTCGATCAACACCACGTCGGCCTCGCCCAAGGCGCGCACGGCTTTGAGGGTCAGTAATTCAGGGTCACCGGGACCTGCACCCACCAGCCAGACTTTTGCGTTCATAGTGTTTTCCTCACGAGATAGCCGCCAGCGGTTGCGCAGTGGCAACCAGCAGGCGTTTGATTTCCGGTACGCAGGAACCGCATTGCGTGCCACAGCCCAATTCCTGTTTAAGCCCCTGCAAGTCCAAGCCACGTTCAATGCCTGCGCAGATCGCACGCTGGCTGACGTTCATGCAGTTGCACAGGGTTTTGCTACCACCCGTTGCGGCGCCGACATTGCCTGGCGGCGCGCTCAAAGGCGCCAGCAGCCAGCGCCGCAGTTGTTCATCGGCACGGCCTTCGAGCCACAGGTTCTGCAGCCAGTGCCGAGCCAGGGTTTCGCCGGCCAGGCGAATGGCGGTGATGCGGCCGTTTTCGATGCGCACCCGTTTGCCGATGGCGCGACGCGGGTCGTCATAGGCCAGCACCGGCCCGTCGATCAGGCCCAATTGCTGGTCGATGGCCTGGAGCAGTTGCGGTTCGGGTGCAACGGCGCTGGCAGCGCGAATCAGCAACGCGGGACGCTCACGGCCGGTCAGGCTCAGGCTGACGTAGGAAAACGCCTCACACAGGGGGCGCAGCGCCTCCAGATGCTGTTGAACATCGCCTTCGATCAAGGCGAAAAGCTGCCAAGGCAGGTTCACCGGCTCCAGGCGCACGCCGCTGTGCTTGAGTTCCGGTTGTTTCGACAAGGGGTCGAAAGCCGGTTGAGTCAGGGTATTCACGCCGCCCTTGAGGAATCGATCACCCCAGTGCATGGGCAGGAACGCTTGACCGGGGCGCACACTGTCGTCGCTGTCCACCGCCACGATCACGCTGCCGCGACGGCTCTTGAGGCTGACCAGGTCGCCCGCTTGCAGGCGATGCCGCTGCAGTTCATCGGGATGCAGGCTGAGTACGGCTTCGTTCACATGCCCAAACAGCTGCGCGGCGGTACCGGTGCGGCTCATGCCGTGCCACTGGTCACGCAAGCGGCCAGTGTTGAGGGTCAATGGGTAGCGGGCGTCACGCAGTTCCTGGGCGGCGCGATAGGGATCGGCCACGAAGCGCGCTCGGCCACTGTCGGTCGGGAAAATCCCGTCCACGTACAGGCGCGCCGTCCCGACCGTGGCGCCGTCCGGGAAGGGCCATTGCTGGGGGCCGAGGCGGTCGATCAGGGCATGGCTGATGCCGGACAAGTCCAGGTCGCGGCCACGGGTCAGTTGCTTGTATTCATCGAACAGTTGGGCCGGGGTGTCGAAGGCGAAAAGGCTGGGTTGGCCTGGGCGCAGACGTTTCTCCAGGCGTTGTGCGAAATCCACTGTGATTGCCCAGTCCGGCCGTGCTTCACCCGGTGCGCCGATGGCCCGACGGACGTGGGAAATACGCCGTTCGGAGTTGGTCACCGAGCCTTCCTTCTCGCCCCAACTGGCTGCCGGCAGCAGCAGGTCGGCAAAGGCAGCGGTCTCGGTGGTCCGGAAGGCTTCCTGCAACACCACGAACGGGCAGGCTTGCAGGGCCTCGCGTACCGCTGTCTGGTCCGGCATCGACTGGGCCGGGTTGGTGCAGGCGATCCACAGGGCCTTGATCTTGCCGCTGCGCACCTGCTCGAACAGCTCGATGGCGCTCAAGCCGGTGGTGGCGGGCAATTGCTCGACGCCCCAGTAACGGGCGACGTCGGCACGATGCTCCGGGTTGGCCGCTTCGCGGTGGCCCGGCAACAGGTTCGACAGGCTGCCGGTTTCTCGTCCGCCCATGGCATTGGGTTGGCCGGTCAGCGAGAAGGGGCCCGCCCCCGGCCGGCCGATTTGCCCGGTGGCCAGGTGCAGGTTGATCAGTGCGCTGTTCTTGGCGCTGCCGGCGGTGGACTGGTTCAGGCCCATGCACCACAACGAAAGGAAGCTCGGCGAGGTGCCGACCCATTCGGCGCACTGGTGCAGTTGTTCGACGCTGATGCCGCACAACTGGGCGACCATCGCCGGGGTGTAGTCGCGTACCAGGTTCTTCAGGTCCGCCAAACCTTCGGTGTGGGCGTTGATGAAGTCGCGGTCGACCCAGTCTTCCCACAGCAGCAGGTGCAAAATCCCATGGAACAAGGCGACATCGGTGCCCGGCAGGATCGCCAGGTGCAGGTCCGCCAGGTCGCAGGTGTCGGTGCGCCGGGGATCGATGACGATGATTTTCATCTGCGGCCGGCGGGATTTGGCCTCTTCGAGGCGGCGAAAGAGGATGGGATGGGCGTAGGCCATGTTACTGCCGACGATCATCACGCAGTCGCTCAGCTCCAGGTCTTCATAGCTGCAGGGCGGGGCGTCGGCGCCGAGGCTGCGTTTGTAGCCCACCACGGCGGAAGACATGCACAGCCGGGAATTGCTGTCGATGTTGTTGGTGCCCACCAACGCCCGGGCGAGTTTGTTGAAGGCGTAGTAATCCTCGGTCAGCAATTGGCCGGAGATATAGAACGCCACGCTGTCGGGGCCGTGTTCGGCGATGGTCGCCGCGAAGACGCTGGCGGCGTGATCCAGGGCGCTGTCCCAGTCGGTACGGGCCCGGGTCAGGCCTTTGCCCAGGCGCAGTTCCGGGTACAGGGCGCGGGCGGCGAGGTCGCCGGTCAGGTGCAGGGTGGACCCCTTGCTGCACAGTTTGCCGAAGTTGGCCGGGTGGGCGGGATCGCCGCTGACGCCGAGGATGCGCTCGTCGTCATGCTCGATCAGGACGCCGCAACCGACCCCGCAATAACAGCAGGTCGAGGCAGTGATCTGGCGGTTCATCAGCTTGCGTCCCGCAGGGCCAACTGCACCCGGCCGTTTTCCACCCGGGCCGAATGATGATGGGCGCAGCCCACATCGGGGGCTTGGGCCTGGCCGCTTTCCAGGTCGATCTGCCAGTTGTGCAGCGGGCAGGCCACGCGCTTGCCGTAGACCAAGCCTTGGGACAACGGGCCGCCCTTGTGCGGGCAACGGTCATCGAGGGCGAACACTTCATCGTCGCTGGTGCGGAAAATCGCGATATCGCCTTTGGGGCCATTGATGATGCGCGAACCGAGGATATTGATCTCTTCCAGTGCGCAGATATCCAACCAGTTCATGCCGGCACCTCCAGGTTTTTCACAGGGATGACCTCGAATTCTTTCTTCAACTGAGGCTGTTCCAGGCGTTGCTTCCAAGGGTCCTGTTCCAGCGACAGGGAAAACTTCAGGCGTTCGTGGAGGGCCTTGCGCCGCTCGGGGTCTTCCAGCACGGCTTTCTTGATGTGCTCCATGCCAACTCGCTGCATGTAATGCACAGTGCGTTCGAGGTAGAAGGCTTCCTCGCGGTACAACTGCAGGAAGGCGCCGTTGTATTCACGCACTTCTTCAGCGGTCTTGAGCTTGACGAAAAACTCGGCGACCTCGGTCTTGATCCCGCCGTTGCCACCGATGTACATCTCCCAGCCGGAGTCGACGCCAATGATGCCGACGTCCTTGATCCCGGCTTCCGAGCAGTTGCGTGGGCAACCGGAAACGGCCAGCTTGACCTTGTGGGGAGACCACATGTTGAACAGGTCGTGTTCCAGCTCGATGCCCAGTTGCGTCGAGTTCTGCGTGCCGAAGCGGCAGAACTCACTGCCCACACAGGTCTTCACGGTGCGGATGGATTTGCCGTAGGCGTGGCCGGACGGCATGTCGAGGTCTTTCCAGACGCCGGGCAGGTCCTGCTTCTTGATCCCCAGCAGGTCGATACGCTGGCCGCCGGTGACCTTGACCATGGGTACGTTGTACTTGTCGGCCACGTCGGCGATGCGCCGCAGTTCCGAAGGATTGGTCACGCCGCCCCACATCCGCGGAACCACCGAGTAGGTGCCGTCTTTCTGGATGTTGGCGTGGGCGCGTTCGTTGATCAGGCGCGACTGCGGGTCGTCCTGGGCTTCGCCGGGCCAGGTGGAGATCAGGTAGTAGTTCAGCGCCGGGCGGCAGGTGGCGCAGCCGTTCGGGGTGCGCCAGTTCAGGTAGCTCATGGCCCCGGCGATGGTCAGCAGGTGCTGGTCGCGGATCGCCTGGCGGATCTGGCCGTGGTTGAGGTCGCTGCAACCGCAGATGGCTTTTTCGCTCTTGGGTTTGACGTCCGCCGCGCCGCCGACGGTGTTGATCAGGATCTGCTCCACCAGGCCGGCGCAGGAGCCGCAGGAGCTGGCGGCCTTGGTGTGTTTTTTCACGTCATCGACGCTGAACAGCCCGTGCTCCTGGATCGCCTTGACGATGGCGCCCTTGCACACGCCGTTGCAGCCGCAGACTTCGGCGCTGTCGGCCATGCTCATGGCTTTGTCCTGGCCTTGGTGGCCGACGTCGCCCAAGGCGTTTTCGCCGAACATCAGGTGATCGCGGATCTCGCTGATGCCGTGGTTTTCACGGATCTGGCGGAAGTACCAGCCGCCGTCCGCGGTATCGCCATACAGGCAGGCGCCGACCAGCACGTCATCCTTGATCACCAGTTTTTTGTAGACGCCACCGATGGGGTCGGAAAGGGTGATGGTCTCGGTGCCTTCGCCGCCCATGAAGTCGCCGGCGGAGAACAGGTCGATGCCGGTGACTTTCAGCTTGGTCGACGTGACCGAGCCCTTGTAAGTGGCGAAGCCCAGTTGGGCGAGGTGGTTGGCGCAGACCTTGGCCTGCTCGAACAACGGCGCCACCAGGCCGTAGGCGGTGCCGCGGTGGTTGGCGCATTCACCGATGGCGTAGATGCGCGGGTCGTAGGTTTGCATCGTGTCGTTGACCAGGATCCCACGGTTGCACGGGATGCCGGATTTTTCCGCCAGCGCGGTGTTGGGACGGATGCCGGCGGCCATTACCACCAGATCGGCGGGGATGATGTCGCCGTTCTTGAACTGCACCGAGCCGACCCGACCATTGCCGGCGTCGTGCAAGGCCTGGGTCTGCTCGCTGAGGCGGAACTTCAGGCCACGGTTTTCCAGGGCAGTTTGCAGCAGTTGGCCGCTGGTCTTGTCCAGTTGCCGTTCCAGCAACCATTCGCCCAGGTGCACCACGGTCACGTCCATGCCCCGCAGCTTCAAGCCATTGGCGGCTTCCAGGCCCAGCAGGCCGCCGCCGATGACCACGGCGTGCTTGTGGGTCTTGGCGGTGTCGATCATCGCCTGGGTGTCGGCGATGTCGCGGTAGCCGATCACGCCGTCCAGGGTATTGCCGGGGATCGGCAGGATGAACGGGGTGGAGCCGGTGGCGATGAGCAGGCGGTCGTATTCGGCTTCGCTACCGTCTTCGGCGATGACCCGGCGCTTGACCCGGTCGATTTCCACCACTTTGCGGTTGAGCAGCAGCTTGATGTTGTTGTCCAGGTACCAGCTCAGGTCGTTGAGCACGATCTCTTCGAATGTCTGCTCACCGGCCAGCACCGGCGAGAGCAGGATGCGGTTGTAGTTGGTGTGGGGCTCGGCACCGAACACCGTGATGTCGTACAGCTCGTTGCTCAGCTTGAGCAGTTCCTCGAGGGTTCGAACCCCGGCCATGCCGTTGCCGATCATTACCAGTTTGAGTTTTTTCATCAGGGTTCTCCGCAAGCCAGGCCCGTTTCATCACGGCGATCGGACTGGCTCGGCAATTTTTACGAAAACAAAAAAAGGCGTCCCGCTAGCAAGCTAGCGAGGACGCCTTTGTCCTGGTCCCGTTCTCTCGGGAAGCACCGCCTTCATCGTTGGAGGCGTTGCTTTATGTATGGTGAGAGAGGTTATGCAGTGGTTGTGCCAAGTGCCGCGAGGGCGCGGATTTATTGAGGGGCAGGCGGGTGAGTCCAGTTGAAGAGGGATTTATTGCACCGAATCAAAGCGGGTTGCCCGGTATTGGAGCGTCTTGCAGGAGCAGTTGTATGGACGATCAGGCCGCCATCGCGAGCAAGCTCGCTCCCACATTGGATCTGCGGTGGACACAAAACCTGTGGGAGCGAGCTTGCTCGCGATAGGCGCGACCGGATCTCAGCTGTGAAACACCAAAAACAGCAGCACAACATTCACCACCAACGACACCAGCGCCAACGTCCGCCAGACTTTCAGCGGTTCGCGCTCCAGCAAGGGCCTGGGCCTTACGCTCAAGCTGCGGCGCTCGCCCTGTTCCAGCAGCAATAACCACTCTTCGGCGGTTTCAAAGCGCTGGCCCGGGTCCGCCGCGACGGCGCGTTCCAGGCTTTGCCCGAGCCATTCGGGCAGGTCCGGCCGATAGCGGCTGGCACTGACCGGCACACCGAAGCGCGGGCGCTGGAAGGCTTCGATTTCGCCGTAGGGATAATGCCCGGTCAGCAGGAAATACACGGTCACGCCGACGGCATACAAATCCTGTTGCGCCGTGGGCGCGGTGCCGCCGAAGGCTTCCGGGGCAATGTAGCTGGGGGTGCCGGGCAACACGTTGGCCTGGTCTTCGGACAGGCCCGGGCAGTACGCCAACCCAAAATCCAGCAAGCGCAATTCCCCGTCGTCGCCCAGGTGCAGGTTTTCCGGCTTGATGTCGCGGTGGTAGATCTGCCTTCGATGCAACAGGCCCACGGCCCGCACCAGCCGTTGCGCCAGGTCCAGCCATTGCGCCAGAGGCAGCGGTCCACCCTGGTTGAACAGTTCGGCCAGGGTCGCCCCCGGATACTCCCGCATCACATAGTACAAGTGCTGCCGCTGGGGAACGCCATGGACCTCGGGAAACTGTCGTCCGGCGACCCGCTTGAGAAACCATTCTTCCGAGAGCAAGGCCTGTCCGGCCCGGCTGTCGTCCCGTAGCTGCACGGGCAGGGTTTTCAGCAGCCAGGGTTGGCCTTGGCCGTCGTGTACCCGGTAGAGCAACGATTGCTGGCTGTGGCCGAGCAGGCTTTCGATCTGCCAGCCCTCGAAGACCTGGCCCGGTTTCAGCGCCGGCGGCAGGGGCCATTGCTGCAACTGGATCAGGGCATCGCCGATGCTGGCTTCGCCCACCGCATCGACCCGCACCAACAAGGCGCTGGCGTTGTCCTGGCTACCGGCCAGGTGCGCGGCGTTGACCAGGGTCTGGGCGGCGAGGTCCAGGTCCGGTTGGTCCCGAAGAATGCCGGCGATGGCCGTGTCCCCCAAGACCGCCCAGACGCCGTCGCTGAGCAATACGAAAGTTTCGTCGATGCGCAGTTCACCGTCGAGAAAGTCGAGGATCAGGTGTTGATCCAGGCCCAGGGCGCGCTTGAGCACATGTTGCATGCCCTGCTGTTCCCAGACGTGATCCTCGCTGACCCGTTGCAGATGATCGGCGTGCCAGCGGTAGACCCGGCAATCGCCGACATGCGCGAGGGTGAAGCGCCGGCCTCGCAGGACCAGGGCACTGACGGTGGTGAGCAGCGGTTGCCCGCCACCGTTGGCCTGCAGCCAACGATTCTGTGCCAGCAACAGCCGGTCCAGGGCCTGGGCCACGCCCCAGGTTTGTGGCGTGGAATAGTAGTCCAGGGCCAGGGCCTGCAAGGTCGAACGGGCGGCCAGCCCGCCATCGGCGCATTGGCTCACGCCGTCGGCGATGGCGAACAGGTAACCCTTGCTGGCGGCCAGGGCCGGGGCGGGGGTGACCAGGCGCAGGGCGTCCTGGTTTTCCTCCCGCGGGCCAATGGCACTGGCTTCGGCGAAGCTCAATTGCAGGCTCATGGTTGCAGGTTATACCCGAGCAGCGGTGACGGCGGCCGAACCCCAAGTGGTTCTCCAGCGACGCTTGACGCCGTGCAGGCCGAACCAGGCCAGGACACCGAGGCTGGCGAACAACCACAGCGCCAGTTGATAGCTGCCGGTGCTTTGCTTGATCGCCCCCATGCCCGCCGCCAGGGCGAAGCCACCGATGCCGCCGGCCATGCCGATCAGCCCGGTCATCACGCCGATTTCGCGACGGAAGCGTTGTGGCACCAGTTGGAACACCGCGCCGTTACCCGCACCCAAACCGAGCATGGTGCAGACGAACAGGGCCAGGGCCGCATAGGAGCTCGGCAGGTTGAAGCCCACCGCCGCGATGCAGACCGCCG
Organism: Pseudomonas sp. Van50; assembly: GCF_055390755.1. Lineage (NCBI taxonomy): Bacteria > Pseudomonadati > Pseudomonadota > Gammaproteobacteria > Pseudomonadales > Pseudomonadaceae > Pseudomonas > Pseudomonas sp. Van50. The sequence continues at coordinate 2,129,877 of NZ_AP024343.1, forward strand.
CTACGGTGTACATGCCCAGCAAGGTGCGGATGCCGCCGAAACGGTCCGCCAGGGCACCGCCCAAGGGCCGCATCAGGCTGCCACCGAAGACGCAGGCGGCGGTGTAGTAGCCGGCGGTGACCGGGCTCAGGCCGTATTGGTCGTTGAAATAGCCGGGCAGGGCGCTGGCCAGGCCGATGAAACCGCCGAAGGTCACGCTGTAGAAGAACATGAACCACCAGCTGTCACGATCGCCCAGGGCCTTGAGGTAGTCGGCCATGGATTTGGCTTTCGGCCGCTCGGGGGCGTTCTTGGCTAGCCAGGCGAAGAGCACCAGGGTCAGCACCAGGGGGATCAGCGCGAAGCCGAACACATTGGTCCAGCCGAAGGCCACCGCCATCACTGGAGCGATCAACGCTGCGAGCACGGTGCCCGAGTTACCGGCGCCAGCGATGCCCATGGCCTTGCCCTGGTGCTGTGGCGGATACCACTGGGACGCCAGCGGCAGGGCCACGGCGAACGACGCGCCGGCCACGCCCAGGAACAAGCCCAGCAACAAGGCTTGCTCGTAGCTGTGGATGCCCAGTTTCCAGGCGCAGAACAGCGCACCGATCACAATCACCTGGCCGACCATGCCGGCGGTCTTCGGCGAAATCCGATCGGCCAGCAGGCCCATGAACAGGCGCAGTACGGCACCGGCCAGGATCGGCGTCGCCACCATCAGGCCGCGTTGTTGGGTGGTCAGGTGCAGGTCGGCGGAGATCTGCACCGCCAGTGGGCCGAGCAGGTACCAGACCATGAAACTCAGGTCGAAGTAGAGGAAGGCCGCGAACAGTGTCGGGGTGTGGCCGGATTTCCAGAAGCTTGAATTCATCGCGCACCTCAGCTGTAAAAGTCTCGAGAAATGAGTCAGTGCTTAGAGCAGTGCGCCGTCTGTGGTCGCACCACCGGCTCCGAAGAGCCAAAACAAAAAAACGCCGCAACCCGGATCGCCAGAGAGGCAAGGAGGGTGTGCGACGTCTTTGTCGTAGGTGGGGCAACCGCCGTTGGTTACCTGTGGGTTTGTTTAAGCGAGATCTGTGCCAACAGTAGGGATTGGCGTGAGGGCTATCGCGAGCAGGTCAGTCAAAGGTGATGTTGAATGCAGGGCCGCCATCGCGAGCAAGCTCGGCTCCCACAGTTGGTTGGGGGTGTTCGCAAATATTGTGTTCACCCCTGGACCTGTGGGAGCGAGCTTGCTCGCGATGGCGCCAGGCCAGGCGCCACAAGGCTTTCAGCCGAGCAACTCGTTCATGGCAATGATCTCCCACAGTTGGTTGGGGGTGTTCGCAAATATTGTGTTCACCCCTGGACCTGTGGGAGCGAGCTTGCTCGCGATAGCGCCAGGCCAGGCGCTACAAGGCTTTCAGCCGAGCAACTCGTTCATGGCAATGATCTGCTCCGCCACCTGGATCAGCTTCTGCTGGCGGCTCATGGCCTGGCGGCGCATCAGGGTGTAGGCCTGTTCTTCGTTGCAGTCCTTCATCTTCATCAGCATGCCCTTGGCCAGTTCGATGCGCTTGCGTTCGGCCAGTTGCTGGTCCCGGGCCAGGAGTTGGGCGCGCAGGGCCTGGTCGCTTTCGAAGCGGGCCATGGCCACGTCGAGGATCGGTTGCAGGCGTGCGGCGTGGATGCCTTCGACGATGTAGGCACTGACGCCCGACTTGATCGCCTGGCGCATCACATTGGGGTCGTGCTCGTCGGTAAACATGACGATCGGTCGTGGTTGGTCACGACTGACCAGCACCACTTGCTCCATCACATCGCGTCCGGGTGACTCGGTATCGATCAGGATCACATCCGGACGCACCGTTTCGACGCGCGCCGGCAGGTCGATGGTCAGGCCGGATTCGTCGATCACTTCGAAGCCGGCTTCAATCAGGGCGGCCTTGAGGCGGCCGACTTTTTTCGCGGTGTCGTTGATCAGCAGGATACGCAGCATGGTCGTGGCTCCTGTCAGCGGCTGGCGAGAAGGGGAGCCGCATCGCTCAAGGCGTGCAGTTTGAAGCTGCGGGCGTACCCGGCCGGGTCCGAGCCGTCCCAGGTAATGCCGTCGATCAGTTGGCTGCTGCGCATGTCCTGGCCCGGGGACGCGATGTCCAGCGCCGCACAGGCTTCACGGTACAACGTGAGCTGCTGGACGTCCCGGGCCACGGCCAGGTAATCCGGGTCTTCGCGCAGCAGGCCCCAGCGACGGAACTGGGTCATGAACCACATGCCGTCGGACAGGTACGGCAGGTTCACCTCGCCATTGCCGTGGAAACGCATGGCGTGGGGATCCTGCCAACTGTTGCCCAAGCCATCGGCGTAGATCCCCAGCAAGCGGGGCTCGATGCAGTCCAGCGGGGCGTCGAGGTATTCGGGGGCACTCAACAGTTGCGCGGTGCTGCGACGGTTTTCGCTGTTTTGTTCGATGAAGCGGCTGGCTTCGAGGATCGCCATCACCAAGGCCCGGGCGGTATTGGGGTATTGCTCGACGAACGCCCGGGTGCAGCCCAGGACTTTTTCCGGATGGTCGGGCCAGATGGTCTGGGTGGTTGCCAGGGTAAAACCGAGGTTCTGTTTCACCGCGCTGGCGCACCACGGCTCGCCGACACAAAAGCCGTCGATGCGCCCGGCTTGCAGGTGCGCAATCATTTGCGGCGGCGGCACCACCACGCTGTCGACGTCCGACAAGGGGTGGATGCCCTGGGCGGCGAGCCAGTAATAGAGCCACATGGCGTGGGTGCCGGTGGGGAAGGTCTGGGCGAAGGTCAGTTTCGGGCGAGTTTGGTGCACGTGTCGTTCCAGTGCTTCAGGACTGGTCACGCCCTGGGCCTGCAAGCCATGGGACAGGTTGATGCTCTGGCCGTTCTGATTCAGCCCCATCAGCACCGCCATGTCGGTCGGTGCGACCCCGCCGATGCCCAGGTGCACGGCGTAGACCAGGCCATACAGGCTGTGGGCGGCATCGATTTCACCGCTGACCAGTTTGTCCCGCAGGTTGGCCCAGGATGCCTGGCGCTTGAGGTTCAGGGTCAGGCCGTAGGGTTGGGCGAAGCCCTGGGTGGCGGCGACCACCACCGGGGCGCAGTCGCTCAGGGCCATGAAACCGAGGTTGACCGCGCTCTTTTCCGGGGCATCGCTGCCATTGACCCAGGCCAGGGGTTGGCTGGAACTTCATTCATCGCGCTTCACCTTTACACATAAAAAAAGCGCCGTGTCCGAGCCAAATGCCAGAGCCGGGCCGAAGACGCCGCCGTTGTCCCTTTAATCAGTCTGGCACTCATTTGGCCGTCGGCATGGGCGCCGATGAACAGTAATGGTGCAAGGCATATGCCAGCCCGGCCCTCATCACCTTTCCATCAAGATTCCCGGCGTCGGGTCTTTCATCCTGTCGTTCCTTCCAACGCCACGTCGCAAAGGAGACGGTATGCAGGACAAATCAATTCGCGCCACGGCCTTGCCTGATCTGGGCGAACGCGTGCTGCACCTGCGCGTGGCCCAGTCCCCGGTTCAGCTCAATGCTGCGGGGTTGGGCCGCAGCCACTGCCTGCCCGTCGGTTGGGAGGGGTTGTTGGTACAGAACGATTCCCTGCGCTTCAGTGGTGGCGAGCTGCATGTCACGCCGGTGTGCGAAGCGACGCTGGTCAAGCTGCAGGCGTTCCTGGATATGAGCGATGCCCTGGTGGATGTCGGGCAACGGCTGGACGCGCTGCCATGGGCCTTGTTGCCGGTGGCCGGCGAAACCGTCCGCTCGCCCCAACGGCTCGAACGCTGGTACATCGGGCAAGCGATGGATGGCACCGAGGCCTATCACGCTGTCGCTCGCCTGTTGCGGCATCACGAGAGCTACGGGCTCGTGCGTTTTTTGCTGGAGCAAGGCACCCGCAGTGAAAAGCTGACTACCCTGGCGCAGCGTTATGGCGTGTCGGTCTCGCATTTTCGCCGGCTCTGCCACCAGGCCCTGGGCAGCGCGGCCAAGCCGGCCTTGCGCGGTTGGCGCACGGCCCAGGCGTTGCTGAACATGAGCCTTGGGGACGGCTCGCTGACCGATGTCGCGCTGGAGTTCGGCTTCGCCTCTTCGTCACATTTCTCCAAGGAGATTCGCGAGCTGGTGGGTTTTACCCCCAGCAGCCTGGCCGATATCACCTACCTGCCAGGCAAGTGAATCGATGATCCCTCGTTCGTTATCCCGGGTCCTGTTATTCCTCTGCTTGAACGGCGCGTGGCTGCTGGCACCCGTTGCCGCGGCCGCCAATGTCTATACCTTCGAGGCCCGGGAACAGAGCGCGCGCACGTTTTTCAGCGAGTTGTCCGGGGCCTTGGGCAAGCCGGTCATCGTCAGCAAGGCCGCAGCGGCCAAGCGCATTGGCGGGACGTTCGATCTGCGCACGCCGCAACGGACGTTCGAGCGGGTCAGCGCGCAGATGGGGTTGATCTGGTACAGCGATGGCCAGGCGATCTATCTGTATGACGCCTCGGAAATCAAGAGCGCGATGATGTCGTTGCAGACCTTGACCGTCGCCAAGCTCCAGGCGTTCCTCGGGCGTTCGGGCTTGCACGATGGGCGTTATCCGTTGCGCCACGACGGGCTGCGGACGTTCCATGTGTCGGGGCCGCCGATGTATGTCGACCTGGTGGTGCAAGCGGCCGGGTTGATGGACAACCAGCGCTCGGAACTGCTGCTGGGCAAGCAACAGATTGGCGTCATCCATGTGCGCAACACCTTCGTCAGTGACCGCCAATATGAGCTGCGCGACGACAAGGTGACCATCCCCGGGCTGGCCACCGTGATCGAAGCGTTGTTGCGCGGTGAGCAGCAACAGGTCGAGCCGTCGGTGGCGCAAACCCCCGAACCGCGACCGCGGGGGACGATGCCGGTGTTTCCCCTCGAAGGCCTGGCGAACACCTCTTCGGACCAGGACCCGACGGCCCCACGCATCATTGCCCGCGAGGTGGCCGCCGGCAACATTCGGGTGGTGGCCTACCCGGATACCAACAGCCTGCTGGTCAAGGGGCTGCCGGAGCAGGTGCGTTTCATCGAGAACCTGGTCAACGCCCTCGACACGCCGAAACGCCACGTCGAGTTGTCGCTGTGGATCATCGACCTGCACAAGGATGAGCTCAACCAGTTGGGCATCAACTGGCAGGGCGCGGTGAAGTCAGGCGGGCAGTTCAGCGCCTCGCTCAACGCCGGCTCGGCCACCACCCTCGACGGCGCCTCGTTCGTGACCCAGGTCATGGCGCTGGAACGTACCCACCGGGCGAACGTGGTCTCGCGACCGGTGATCCTGACGCAGGAAAACGTGCCGGCGATCTTCGACAACAACCGCACGTTCTACGCCCCACTGGTGGGGGAGCGCAGTGTCGATCTGCAGCACATCACCTACGGCACCCTGGTCAACGTGCTGCCGCGTTTCGCCCAGGCCGACGAGATCGAGATGTCGCTCAATATCGAGGATGGCAACGAAGTCGAGAATCCCGGCCGGGGTGAGCAGCCCAGTGCGTTGCCGACGGTCGGGCGTACCCGCATCAGTACCGTGGCGCGGGTGCCCCAGGGCAAGAGCCTGCTGGTGGGCGGCTTCACCCGTGACGATCACGGCGAGCAGATCGGCCGCGTGCCGGTGCTGGGGTCGATTCCGTGGATCGGCCGTTTGTTCAGCTATCGCCAGGGCCGCTCGGCCAACACGGTGCGGGTGTTTCTGATCCAGCCCAAGGAGATCCGCGACGCCCTTGAGTCCGCCACGGTGGAGTTGGGCATGCCGTTGCTGACCCCTGAGCAGCACGAGCGCGTGCGGCGAATGTACTTCCGGATGTCCGAGCAATGATCCTGCCACCGGTTTCCATGGGCGGCCGGGCCGCCCAGGCCCGGTTGAATGCCGAGAAGGCCGCCGAACATCCACAACCGCAAGTCGACGCCGAGGCGACGCTGGACGACAGCGCAACGGCGGCCGTGGCGCAGCGCATCGTGCAGATCAGCGACGAGTTGTCGGCGGCGCTGACGCAGTTCCGTGCCCGACGGTTGTTCGAGCTCAAGTCCGAAGCCCTGACCGACACCTTCGAACGCGTGCTGGAGGACGACACCGTGCCCAAGGCCCGGCAGGTGCTGAGCCTGGCGCGGCTAGCGGACAAGCCCGTGGCCTGGTTGCTGCAGATGGCGCGCCGCCTGTTCCCCGATGACAGCGACCTGGCGCTGGTGCTGCGGGCGTTGTTGCGCCGCCGCAACCTGGAAACCCACACCCGCCAGCGCCTCGAAACGCTCTTGCAGACGGTGGTTGCCCAAGGCTCCCCCAAGCGCATGAACGCCGGGATCAACGCCGCGCTCAAGGCCAGGATGTTCGGCAAGAGCATGGCCGTCAGGGCCGGGCTGTTGCGCGAAACCTACCGGGATTTTCTCGAGTCCGACGAAGGCCCGCTCGGTTGCTACCAGGACTGGATCGCCCTGTACGGCCCGGCACAGCGCATGAATGTGCTGGTCTTCATCGAAGCCGCGTTGCTGACTGATATCAGCGCCCAGGACCCCAGTTGCTCGCGCCTTGAGTTCGGTCAACTGTTGACCCGGGTGACCGACCTGAAGCGCTTGCGTTCGGCCGATGGGCTGTTTATCGGCGCCGTGCTCGGCGATGCACTGGTCTGTCGGCACAACCCCCATGAGACCGAATGGCTGGTGTTCCTGCTCGGCGTGTTGACCTACCCCGACGACCTCGACCAGCTACTGCTCGGGGCGTTGGGCGAGCAGGTGCTGCTCAGTGCCCACCGCGAGCGTTCGACGTTGCTGCAAACCCTGCGGCGGCTCAGCCTGCAATTGCCGCCGCCATTGTTTGCCGATGAAGAGGCGCCACAACGCCTGGCCATTCAGTTCACCCGCCTGGCCGACGTCGCCTATGCCCACGAATGCATCGAACAGCGCCAGTCCGGCGGTCAGCCATGATCTTGTCGCGGAGCCTGGCCTGAAATGCTTAATGTGTTCCTGCGAAGTGTCGGCGCGCGTCCGGAGCTGCTGATCCTGACCTTGATGGTGATGATCATCGCCATGCTGATCATCCCCCTGCCGACGGTGCTGGTGGATTTTCTCATCGGCCTGAACATCGTCATCTCGTTGTTGGTGTTCATGGGCTCGTTCTACATCGAGCGCATCCTCAGCTATTCGACGTTCCCGGCGCTGCTGCTGTTGACGACCTTGTTTCGCCTGGCCCTGTCGATCAGCACCAGCCGGCTGATTCTCAGCCAGGCCGATGCCGGCGAGATCATCGCTTCCTTCGGTGACTTCGTGATCGGCGAAAGCCTGGTGGTGGGCTTCGTGATTTTTTCCATCGTCACCATTGTCCAGTTCATCGTGATTACCAAAGGCTCGGAACGGGTGGCCGAAGTGGCGGCGCGCTTCTCCCTGGACGGCATGCCCGGCAAGCAAATGAGCATCGACGGCGACCTCAAGGCCGGCGCCATCGATGCGGCCCAGGCGCGGGAAAAACGCAGCGTGCTGGAACGTGAAAGCCAGCTGTACGGTTCTTTCGACGGGGCGATGAAATTCATCAAGGGCGATGCCATCGCCGGCATCATCATTATTTTCGTCAACTTCATCGGCGGCATGGCCATCGGCGTCGGGCAACTGGGCATGGACCTGTCCACGGCCCTGTCGACCTACACCCTGTTGACCATCGGCGATGGCCTGGTCGCCCAGATCCCGGCGCTGCTGATCGCCATCGGCGCCGGTTTCATCGTCACCCGCGTCAACGGCGATGACAGCAACCTGGGGCGCAACATGCTCACCCAGATGCTGGGCAACCCGTTCGTCCTGGGCGTCACCGCGTTGCTGGCGGTGGGCGTGGGCCTGTTGCCCGGTTTTCCACTGCCGACATTTCTCTCGATCGCCGCGGTGCTGGGGCTGGTGGTGTTCGTGCGCCATCGCCGCGCCTCGCGCCCGGCTGGATCGGGGGAAAGCCGCAGCGAACCTGCCGAGGCCGGCGCGGGGCCGGGGGCGTCGGGACTGATCGATGACGTCGACAACGTTGCGACCGAAACCATCGCCCTGATGCTGCTGGTGCCCCCGGCGCACCTGCAAGCGTTGGAGAAGAATCGTTGGGCGGCGCGCTTTCGCAGCCAGTTTTTCGTCGATTACGGGTTGCGCATTCCCGAACCGCGGCTGCGGGCCAGCGAGGTGCTGCCAGTCCATCAAGTGGCGGTGCTGATCAATGAAGTGCGCGCCGAGCAGTTCGATATTCATTTCGATCACTGGCGCCTGCTGGATTACTCCCCGAATTGGAACCGTTGGGCTTTGCCCTGGTGCGCGGCACCGACAGCAATCGCCTGGGCGGCGTCTGGGTTACGGGTGCCGACCGGGAGCGGGTGCAGCAGTTGGGTTATCACCTGCGGCCTGCCGACGAAGAGTGTTATCGCTGCCTGGTCACGTTGCTGGCGCGCAACATCCAGGAGTTTTTCGGCGTGCAGGAAACCAAGCAGTTGCTCGACGAAATGGAAGCGCGTTACCCCGACCTGCTCAAGGAAGTCTATCGCCACGTCACGGTGCAGAAGATCGCCGAAGTGCTGCAACGCTTGATCGGCGAGCGGATCTCCGTGCGCAACATGAAGCTCATCCTCGAATCCCTCGCCCATTGGGCCTCCCGGGAAAAGGATGTGCTGGCGCTGGTGGAACACGTTCGCGGCGCGATGGCTCGCTACATCAGTAACAAGTTCGCCCAGGGCAACGACCTGCGGGTGTTGCTGTTGTCGGCGGAGTTCGAGGACGTGGTCCGCCGGGGCATCCGACAAACCTCGGGCGGCAATTTCCTCAACCTGGAGCCGGCCGACTCGGAAGAGCTGATGGACCGTCTCAGTGTCGGCCTGGACAGCGTGCACATCGCCCACAAGGACATGGTGCTGCTGTGTTCGGTCGACGTGCGGCGCTACATCAAGAAACTGATCGAGGGACGTTTCCGGGAGCTGGACGTCATGTCGTTCGGCGAGGTTTCCGAGAATGTCTCGGTCAATGTCATCAAGACGCTTTGAGGAGATCTGCCCCATGTCGCACATCTTTTTGCAGGTTGTTGAAACGCTGGCTGAGCAGCCGTGACGATGAATGTCCAGCTGGAAAGACGGGCGGCCCATCCCTTGCGTTTGAGCGGTCCATTGATCGAAGCGGCGCTGAGTGAGGTGGTGGTCGGCGAAATCTGTGAAGTGCGCCGGCATTGGCGTTCGCCCCAGGTCGCAGCCAGGGCGCAGGTCATCGGCTTCAAGCCTGGCGCGGTGCTGCTCAGTTTGCTGGGCGAGGCGAAAGGCTTGTCCCGGGAATCGATGATCGTGCCCACCGGCTCGACTTTGCAGTTGACGTGCAGTGACGCCTTGCTCGGCAGCGTGGTCGATCCCCAGGGCGTTATCGTCGAGCGCCTGGCGCCGTCGACGGCGGTCGCCCAGCGCGATTGTGCGGTGGATGCCGACCCACCGTCGTACCAGCAGCGACGCCCGGTGGTGGAGCCGCTGCGCACCGGTATTCGCGTCATCGACGGCTTGCTGACCTGCGGCGTCGGCCAGCGCATCGGCATTTTTGCCGCCGCCGGTTCCGGCAAGACCACCTTGATCAACATGCTGATCGAACACACGGACGCGGAGGTTTTTGTCATTGGCCTGATTGGCGAACGCGGGCGCGAAGTCACCGAGTTCATCGAGCATTTGCGCCAGTCGCCCAAGCATTCCCGTTGCGTGGTGGTGTACGCCACGTCGGATTTTTCCTCGGTGGATCGCTGCAACTCGGCGCTGCAGGCCACCACCATCGCCGAGTATTTTCGCGACCAGGGCCGGCGCGTGGTGCTGTTGCTGGACTCGTTGACCCGCTACGCCCGCGCGCGCCGCGACCTGGCCTTGGCCGCCGGTGAAGCACCGGCGCGGCGGGGTTATCCGGCCTCGGTGTTCGATGCCTTGCCGCGCCTGCTGGAACGTCCGGGTGTGACCGCGTCGGGCAGCATCACGGCCTGGTACACCGTGCTGCTGGAAAGCGACGACGAGCCGGATCCGATCGCCGAGGAGATTCGCTCCATTCTCGACGGCCACGTCTACCTTAGCCGTGCCTTGGCCGCCAAGGGGCATTACCCGGCCATCGATGTCTTGCGCAGCGTCAGCCGGGTGGCGACGCAGGTCACTACGCCAGAGGTTCGGCAATTGGCAGCCGCGACTCGCGACGCCCTGGCGCGCCTTGAACAGTTGCAGGTGTTTCTCGACATGGGCGAGTACAGCCCGGGCGCGGACGCGGCCAATGATCACGCGCTGCAACGTCGCGAAGCCCTCGACCAATGGTTGCGCCAGCCGACGGATCAATCCAGTGAGCCAGATGAAACCCTGCGGAGCCTGCATGAAATCATTGCTTGATCGACGACGCCTGCTGGCCTTCAGTCTGTTCCGCCGGCAACGCGGCGAGCAGGCCGTGTTGCGTGTCCAGCGTCAATTGCAGCCGCTGCGCCAGGAACAGTCCGCTGTCGAGGAGCAAGAGGCGGCGCTGCAACGTTTGTTGAGCAGCCATCAAGCCAATGATTGTGTGCTGGATCACGGCCAGTTGTTGGCGCTGTTGCGCACCCAGGCGGTCATCCGGCGACGCATCGACCTGCTGCGTGTCGAGCGTGACCGCGTGGATCAGCAGTACCGGCAGGTCGAGCAACAGTTGCAGGCGCAGCGCGAGCAACTGCGTGGGCTGCAACGCAGACACGACAAGTATGCGCGCGGCGTCCAACAGCTGTTGCGTGGGCAACGGCTCGAGGCGGTGCGCCGCGAAGAACGGGAGCTGGAAGAGATGATCGGAGTGCGGCGATGAACGAGGTCTTTGCAGTGCCCACGGGGCCGGTCCAGGCCCTGGAGCCCGTCGACGAAGGTCCGCTGGATGAGCTGCTGGATCAACTCGTCCCGGTGCAAGAGGATGAACTGCCACAAGGTGTGCTGGACCTGGTGACGGCGCTGATTCTGCCTCGGCGCCCCCTGATGGAAGCCGCCCTGACGCTGACCAGGCAGGCGATGAAGGTGGGGCAGGCGGCGCTGGCGGTCGAGCGCGATGAAGCCCGGCCGTTTGGCCGTGATACGGAGGGGGTTGAGCCTGCTGGCAAACGGTGGGTTGCCCGGAAAACCCAGGCTTTTCCACAGGCAGGCCCTCCGTTCGGCAAGTCAACCCAATACGCGTTGCCGCAACGCCTGGAGCCTGTGGCCCCTGGCGTCGATAAAGCGGCGGTGTCGGCATTGGTTGAACCGCTGGCGGTGGAGCCTTTCACTGCACCCCGTCTCGACGAACAACCGTTGCCCCAGGCGCCGATGAGCGCTCAAGGCCCGCGCCAGGCGCCGGCCGTTGCCCCAGCGGCCCTCCCTTCAGCGGCACTACCACCAGCGCCGCCAATGCTTGAGGTGATGGTCGAGGCGTTGCCGGACACGGGCTGGGGCGTGCTGCAAGTACCGTTCAATAGAGGGGCTGCCAGTGGACAGATAACCATTACCCGGGTGCCCGAAGAATCCCCCGGAGCCTGACGCTCAGCCCCAGCAATACCCTGGTGTTCGAGCAACTCAAGGCGCCTTTCGAGCTGGCCCGGGAACCGGCCTGGCGGCTGGCCGACAGTGGCGGCGAGCAGTCGCGCCAGGGCTCGCATCAGGCGCCGGATGAGGAGCAGGACGAGCAGGTCGAGCGTCCGGCATGAGCGCGTTGCCGCTACGACGTGTCGAGCCGTTGGCCCATGCCCAGGCCCAGGCGGTTCAACGTTGGCGACGGGCCGGTCGGGACACGGGGTTGGGCCAGGTGCCAGGGCATGACGGCTATTTGCGTTTCTGCGCCCACGGCGACGGCGGCCACTGGCAAGGGTTGATCGCGGCCCATGACTGGCTGTATCGCGCGCTTCCACAGTTGCAATCGTTACTGAAGGTGGAGACGTCGTTGATGAATATCGTCGAGTTGTTTCGGGCGCTGCCACGTCCCTTGCTGCTGGAGGTGGAGGAGCTGCAGTACCGGGCGCTGTCCGACATCGAATGCGTCGCCCCGGCGCGATTGCCTACCTGCGAGCTGCCCTGGCTCGAAACCCCACGGGGGCGCCTGTGGTTGCTGCAACTACCGCCGACACCCGTTGCCAGCGAGCGCGTGGGTGTCGATTCATGGCTGGACGAATTGCCGTTGCGCCTGGAGTTGATGCTCGGCGTCAGCCACCTGAGCCGCGCCAGCCGGATGCGCCTGGAAGAGGGCGATGTCGTGCGCATCGTCCAGGGTTCTCAGCGCTGTTGGCTGGCCGACTACTGCCTTGGCACTTTCACCTTTACCCAGGAGGGTCTACACATGCAACCGAGCGTGACCGATGCCAATGCGGATAACCCGCCAGAAACCGACGCGACGATCGACCTGGGAGCGCTCCCGGTGCGCCTGGAGTTCCTGCTCCCCAGCCATGAAACCGACCTGGCCACCTTGTCGCGCATCATCGATGGGCAACTGATCCCGCTGACCGAGGACGCGGCGCGGCACATCGAGGTGCGGGCCAACGGCAAGCCGGTGGCCCGCGGGGAGCTGGTGCGGTTGGACGGTCAGTTGGGTGTCGAATTGCTCCAGGTCTATCGGGCCAGCGCCGATGAATGATGTCTCGCTGATCGCGCTGTTGGCGTTCGCGTCGCTGCTGCCGTTCCTGGTGGCGGCGGGCACGTGCTACCTCAAGTTTTCCATTGTGTTCATCATCGTGCGCAACGCGTTGGGCCTGCAGCAGGTGCCGTCGAACATGGCGCTCAATGCGATTGCCCTGATGCTGGCGATTTTCGTCATGACGCCGGTCATGAAGCAGGGCCATGACTACTACAAGCGCGAGGCGGTGGCCTTTACCGATGTCGAGTCGGTGGTGAACTTCGCCGAGAACGGCCTGGGCAGTTACAAGGATTACCTGCGCACCTACACCGACCCGGAGCTGGCGCAGTTTTTCGAGCGGGCCCAGGCGCTCCAGGATGAATCCGACGCGGGCCTGCCTGCCGATGAAGAACTTGAGCCCTCGCTGTTTGCGCTGTTGCCGGCCTATGCCCTGAGTGAAATCAAGAGTGCCTTCAAGATTGGCTTCTACCTGTACTTGCCCTTCGTGATCGTCGACCTGGTGATCTCCAGCATCCTGCTGGCGCTGGGCATGATGATGATGAGCCCGGTGATCATTTCCGTGCCGATCAAACTGGTGCTGTTTGTCGCGCTGGACGGTTGGGCGCTGCTGTCGACCGGGCTGGTCAAGCAATACCTGACCTTGCTGGCTTAGGTGCACCGATGAACGATCTGGTCTATGCCGGCAACAAAACCCTGTACCTGATCCTGCTGATGGTGGCCTGGCCGATCATTGTCGCCACGGTAGTCGGCCTGGTGGTTGGGTTGATCCAGACCGTGACCCAGTTGCAGGAGCAGACGCTGCCGTTTGGTTTCAAGCTGGTGGCGGTTGCCGCTTGCCTGTTTTTGCTCTCGGGTTGGTACGGCGAAACGCTGCTGGATTTCAGTCGTGAAGTTATCCGCCTGGCGTTGAGCTAGCCGATGTCGGTGGCGTTGTTTTTCGACCTGTACGCCTGGTTCGCCGCAGCGGTCCTGGGTGTGGCGCGGCTGGCACCGATTTTTTTCATGTTGCCGTTTCTCAACAGCGGCGTGCTCACCGGTGTCGCGCGTCAGGCGGTGATTGTTCTGGTGGCGCTGGGGTTCTGGCGCTACATCGGTGTGCCCGCACCCGCCCTCGACAGCCTGGCGTTCCTCGGCCTGGTGCTGCGCGAGGCGAGTATCGGCGTGCTGTTGGGAATGCTGTTGGGCTGGCCGTTCTGGGTGTTGCACGCCATGGGCAACCTGATCGACAACCAGCGCGGGGCGATGCTCAGCAGCACCATGGATCCGGCCAACGGTGTCGACACCTCGGAGCTGGCGAATTTTCTCCAGTTGTTTGCCGCGGCGGTGTATCTCGCCGGTGGCGGGATGCTGTTGATGCTCGAAACCGTTGGCCACAGTTATCGCCTGTGTGCACCGGCGAGCGGCTGTCAGTTGCACTTGCCGGCGGTGCTCGGGTTGCTGGATGCGCTGGTGAGCAAGACGCTGGTCATCAGTGCGCCGGTGGTGGCGACCTTGCTGGTCAGCGAGGCGCTGCTGGGCTTGCTCTCGCGTTATGCGCCGCAGATGAATGCCTTCTCTGTGTCACTGACGGTCAAGAGCCTGGTGGCGTTGGTGGTGCTGATGCTGTACTTCGGCGTACATCTGCCGGACGAAGTCTTGCGCATGGGCACGATGGCCGACGGCGTGGCGCAGGCGCTGGGCGGTGGGGAGGAGGGTGATGTCATCCAGCGCCTCGAAGACTGAGAAACCCACGGCCAAGCGCTTGCGTGATGCCGCGCGCAAAGGCCAGACGTTCAAGGCCAAGGACCTGGTCATCACCTGCCTGACCCTCTGCGGCATCAGCTACATGGTGTTCAACAGCTCGTTAGTCGAGGTCATGGAGGTCTACCGGCGGATCATCGCCAGCGATTTTGACGCCGACCTGCAGGCCTACTCGGTGATGCTGGTGCTGATCGGCCTCAAGGCGTTGCTGCCGTTGTTGTTGGTGTGCGTGCTGACCAGTGCCTTGCCTGCCTTGCTGCAAAGCGGTTTTGCCTTGGCCAGCGAAGCCTTGAAGCTAAACCTGGGTGCGTTGAACCCGATCAATGGCTTCAAAAAACTGTTCAGCCTGCGCACGGTCAAGGACACGCTCAAGGCGCTGTTGTACCTGGGCAGTTTCGCCACGGCGCTGTGGATCGTCTGGATCACCCAGCGGCAATTGATCTTCGCCCAACTGTTCGTCCAGGCACCGGCGTTGTTCGCGATCTGGGGGCGTTTGTTGCTGGTGTTGGTGCTGGCATTTCTCGCCTGTGTCCTGCTGATCGTCGTGCTCGATGCCCTCAGCGAGTACTGGTTGTTCATGAAAGACCAGATGATGGACAAGGATTCGGTCAAGCGTGAACACAAGGAGCAGGACGGCAACCCACAGATCAAGGGGCGCCGCCGCGACCTGCACATGGAGCTGTTGTCGGAGCAGGTCAAGTCCGATGTGCGCAGCTCGCGGATGATCATCGCCAACCCGACCCACATTGCCATCGGCGTGTATTTCCGCCCGGAAATCACCCTGCTGCCGTTCATTTCCCTGATGGAGACCAACCAGCGTGCCCTGGCGGTCCGGGCATACGCCAAGGAGGTCGGGGTGCCGGTGATCAACGACGTCGCCCTGGCCCGACGGATCTTCAAGACCCACCAGCGCTACAGCTTTCTGCAGGTGCAGGAAGTCGAGGAGGTGCTGCGCCTGTTGATCTGGCTGGAGCAGGTCGAACAGGCCTGAAGCCAGGCAAAGCCCCTGTGGCGAGGGAGCAAGCTCGCGCTGGGCCTGTAGGAGCTGTCGAGCGGAGCGAGGCTGCGATCTTTCCCCTGGCACTTGAGTCTCAAGCGAAAGATCAAAAGATCGCAGGCTTCGCCAGCTCCTACACAGCCCAGCGCGAGCTTGCTCCCTCGCCACAAAGGGATTGATGAGCGCAATTTGGCAGCGTGGCCTATCGGTGTTTTGGCCCAATGCACCGGTCAGCGACGCTGACGTTTTTTCAGGAGTGTGGCTGATGAGTCGTGACAACAAACAAGACGAGCAGGTGGCCCTGGACGTCGTCGACGCGGTGCTCGGTGGCGCGGCGTTGAAGGACGTGCAAGGCCTCAGTGACGAGCACATGGACAGTCTCTATGCCTTCGCCTTCCAGTTCTACGAACAGGGGCGGCTGGACGATGCCGAGAAGTTCTTTCACTTCCTGTGCATCTACGACTTCTACAACAGCCATTACTGGATGGGACTGGCGGCGGTGCACCAGCTCAAGCAAAACCACCAAAAGGCAATCGACCTGTATGCCATCGCCTTTGCCCAAGGCAGCAACGACTACCGGCCGATGCTCTACACCGGCCAATGTCATCTGGCCCTGGGCAAGGTCGGCAAGGCTCGGTTGTGTTTCGAGTACGTGCTTGAGCAAGCCCCGCAAGACGACCTGCGCGAGCAGGCCAAGGTGTATCTCGACACCCTGGCCCACATGGAACAGCACTGTTCGGAGGACTGAACATGAGTGAAATAAGGGCTACTTTCAACCCGGCGCTTCACGGCGCGATGAGCCGCAGCGAGGCCTTTGAAAAATACGCCGCGGCGGCCAGCAAGGCCGCTCGGACCGCGGATTTCCAGGAGGCTGGCCAGAAAGCGCTGGCGGACCTGATGTCAGTGAAATACGAAGGTCAAACCGGCACATCCGCCGCCTCTACAGGCCGGCCCATGCTATATGCGCCGCCACCGCGCGCCGATGGCAACAAACAGGAAACCAACGGCGACCTGTTCACCCTGTTGATGGCGATGATCAGCGAGCTGATCGGCGAGGTCGACGTCAAGAAGCTGAAAAACCGCCTGGCCATGCTGCAGAGCATGGCCGGCGCCAGGCAACAGGCCCATGAAAACCTGTCGGCTGAATACACCGCCGCCGTCGAGGCCATGACGGCGGCCGAGGGCAGCGTCGGGAGCAGCCAGGAACACCTCGATCAATTGCAGGAGCGGGTCCTGCATGTCCAGGCGTTGCTTCAAGAAAGCGAGGCGCGACTGGCGCAGCTGGACCCGGAGTCCCCCGAATATGCCCAGGAGCTGGCCCGGCGCGACCAGATCCGCGGCGACTTGACCAGCCAGGTCCAGACCCTGCAGACCGCCACCGATGCGCATCTGAAACTGATCGAGGTCGCCAACGCCTGCGCGAAAACGGTGAGCGTGGTGTTCGGCAAAGTGTTGGTGTTCAGCGCCACGAGTTCGACCCCCAAGCAAACCGACGAAAAGGCCCTCAGCAGCAGTGCGCTGGCGCTATTGAACCGCTTGAAAATCATCGAGTTGCTCGGCGAGTCGGCGCAAAACAAAGAGGAGCTCAGCCAGGAGCTGTTCCAGGAACTGCAAGCCAGGCTCCAGGCGCACATGCAGCGCGAGTCGGAAAAGTACCTGGAAGAAGTCCGCAAGGCCGAGGCCCTGCAAAAGACCATGGGCTGCATCGGCAAGATCGTCGGGGCGATCTTGACCGTGGCGACCATCGCCGCCGGTGTCTTGACCGCCAACCCGGTGCTCATCGCCGTGGGCGTGGTCGGTGCGGCCGTGATGATTGCCGACTCGGTGATCCAGGACAAAACCGGCGTGTCGTTCATGGCCGAAGCGATGAAGCCGCTGACCCTCGTCATGCAGGAAGCCATCAAGCTGTTCACCGAGATCTATACCAAGATGCTGATGGAGCTGGGTGTCGATGAAGACAAGGCCAAGGAAATCGCGCAGATCGCCGGCATGATCCAGGGTGTCGTTTCGACGCTGGCTGCCGTCGCGCTGGTGGCCGTGGTCGGGGTGCAGGTGATCGGGCCGATGGTCAGTGCCGTCGCCTCGAAACTGGCGTCGGTGGCCGCCCAGGCCGCGCCCGCCGCCATGCAAGCGATGAAGCAAGTGGCAAGCTCGGTCGGCAACACGCTGACCCAGATGCTCACCCAACTGCGCGGCTTCATCACCAACGGTGCCGATCCGGTATTGCTGGCCCGTTATGCCGCCAACCTGGAAATCGCCCAGGCCGTCACCGAGTTCGGCCACGTCGCGGTGCAGGGCGGGTTGCAGATCAAAAGCGGCCAGCACCAGGTCCAGGCTGCCGTGCACCTGGCCGATGTGCGGGTACGCATGGCTATCAGCGAGGAAATCAGCGCCTACCTGACTCAGGTGGTCAGCAACTATGGCCAGGCGATGCAGGAACGAACCCGCCAGATCGAGCACTTGTTTGCCGATATGCAACGCAGCCATTCCGTCAGCCTGCAAATGGTCAGGCATGTTTGAAATCACGGACAACAGGTATCTACGATGAGCACTATTTACGTTCCAACCACCATCGCATCCCCTGTCATTGACCACGACCGGATCAATGACGCAGGGCTGAGCGAGTTGATCGCCCAAGAGCAATTTTCAAAACGCAAATCCCTTGAGGATTCGCCGATCCTCGACCAGATCGCTGCAAAGCAAATCCTCCAGAACGGTCACTTCGCAGGCCCTTCGGCTGCGGAACTGGGAAGCCGGATCAACGCCTACCAGCCCACTGAATCGGACCAGGAGGACTTCGCTGAAGCGTTGTCGATGGTCAGCGATGACGTGCGCACCGACCTGGCATTTGACCCGGGCGCCTGGGAGAAACACGCCAACGTCCTGGTGGCCGCGATCATTGCCTTGAACGTCGCGCGGGTCGCCAATGCGCAACTGCGCGGCCACTTCAGCGTCATGGCTTCTGAGGCGGCGAAATCCCAGGGCGCGGCCATTGTCGAGTCGGGCCGGGCGGCGCTGAACAGCGCCATCACCGGCGCGGTGGTGTCCGGCGCCATCGCCGGGTTTGCCATGGTCAAGACCTTCCAGGGCCAGGCGTTGAAGCATGCCGACATCGACGTGAACCGTCGTAATGCCATGGATGCCGGCAACCTGGAACGCGACCTCACGTTGGAACGCGGTCGCAATGAGTGGAACCCGCAGACCACCTACAAGATCAAGACCTTCGATGATTTCGCTCGGCCGAAAACGGTCGACTTCAAACCCAAGGGTTCGACACTGACGGACAAGGAACGTGCCTGGTTCGACGGGGAGATCCTCAAGGCCCAGAAGGTCGGCCAGACCTCCGACTGGCTGAGCCAGATGGGCAGCAAGGGGATCGAAAGGAAACTGGAAATCGGTCGCGCCCTCAGCACCCTGTCGATGAGCTTCAGCCAAGTGGTCACGAGTATGGTGCGTCTGACCGAGCTCGCGGCGAAGGAGAAAGAAGTGCTGATGCAAAGTGCGCAAAGCAGCCAGAAGAGCCTGGCTGATGAAGTCAGCCAGAGGGATGGGGCCGACGCGGCGCTGCTGCAAAAAATGATGGACACGGTGATGCAGCTTTTCCAATCCCGTAGCGATGGCATTCGTGCCGTGACGGCGTGAAGGAGCGAGGCCTATGGAAATCACTCAATCTATTCGTTCGCCTATCGTACTGCTGCCGAACGTGGAGGCCATCACCGATGCAGCCCCGCCTCCAGACGTACCGGCTGAGATTCAAACGGTCAGTTCCCTGACGAATCTGCTCGATCGGTCCATGAACGCGATGAACCGCAGCCTTGGTCATCTGCTCAAGTGCCCGTCCATCATCGCCAAGCCAGTGCAGGGCGACGCCGTCGAGTCCACAACGCAGCACCTTGTCGCGGAGTTTGTCGAACTGATCCACGCCAAACGTGATCGAGCGCAAATGTGGGCCGTACAGGTTCGCCAGTGCGTTGCCGTGATGACCCACAGCCAGGGCACGGGGCTTCTGGACAACAGCCAGCGCCAGCAACTCAATGACGAACAAGGCAAAATCCTCCGGGCCCTCCAGGAACACCTGGAGCAGGGCAAGCCCCTCGAGATCGCCGAGGCCTTGGATGCGACGATAAACTCATCGAACGACTTCTTCGACAAACTCCTTGAGCTGATCGACCTGATCAAGAACGGCTACCTCGCCGGCTACGAACACATCATCTCGGCCTATTCGGACTTCTTCTCCGATTTCAACACCGAAATCACCGCGATGATGAAGGATTGGGTCGAAGGGGTTAACGACGGTAAAGAGGTCGAGTTAAGTGCGGGCCCGTTGCGCGAGGCACTGGAAAAACTGATTGCAAAATATTCCCTGCCCAACCCTGCCGCCATGCTCTTTCCGGCCCCCCCGATACCGGAGCGAGCAAGGAAGACGCGGAAAAATGGCTCAAGGCGCTGGGCCTGCCTGACAGTTGCCTTCAGCAAAATCCCAAGCCGAACGGTCCCTGGTGCGTGGTCATCGACATCGGGCCGTTGAATGTGATGCACGACGGGCTGAAGGATTATGGCGACAAGGTAAAGCTCGATACGGCCGCATTCAACGCCTGGCAAACCGGCTTCAACGCCCAGGAGGAACTTCTGAAAAACAGATTGCAGTCCTTCACGCAGAAGTATTCGAACGCCAACGCTTATCACGATAACTTCAATAAGACTTTGTCGGCGCATTTGAATCAGTATGCGGATATGTTGAGGGCGATGTTGAACTTCTAAGGTCGAGCAACGGCTGCAATATTCAATCTGGCATGGCGTGTATTGTTCCACGCCTGTCAGATTCTTTTCAGGAAAGAAAATGTCAGAAAATCTAAGCGAAAGTATCCAGGCCGTCATCAAATCATTGGCGCTTGGTATTCCCCCCAGTGATCGGGTCATTGGCGATGCTTCGCGGTTGGTCGAGGACCTGTTTATCGATTCCATGAGTCTGGTGGAGCTTGTCCTGGCGCTTAATAACGCTTTCGGTATCGAGCTGCCCGAAGGAGAGGTGGAGGCGTGGAGGACAGTGCAGGATGTAGTCGACTCGGTGCAGAGACATATAGGGAATAGCCCTTGATGGGTACCTATCCAGGGGGTAAAGCGTTTTTAATGTTCATTGCCGTGTTTGTTCGCTCTTTGCGGTGTGGTTAAGTTTTATATCTTGATTTTATTGAGTTCCTTCCTACGGTTCTCGTCGCGGTTTCCTACGTTAATAACGTTCAGCGACCTACGGAATCCTCCTACGCATCTTCCTATAGTCAAGCAGCTCGTCATCCCGAGCCTGTCACACCCACAGGCTCACGCGCGCTTCAGTAACTTTCTATAGAGAAGTTTCAAAGTATGGACAGTGCAACTGATCAACCGCTGGTCAAGTCATTCGTTTTTGACCACTGGCTATTGCAAAGCGATGGAACGCTGATGCGAGATGGACAAGGCGTTCATGTTCCACCCAAAGAGCTGCACGTACTGCGTCTGTTGTTGAAGTCGGCGGGTACGGTCGTCAGCAAGGATTTTCTGCTGGACCATGTCTGGCCCCGGATGGATGCGGCGGAGGAGTCGTTGACCCGTTGTATCTACGCATTGCGCAAGTTGTTCAAGGAGAACAAGGGCTACATTGCGACGGTTTACGGCCAGGGTTATCGGTTCACCGGTTCCGTGGTCGAGCTCGACGTACCGAGCGAGGCGACGGCGGTGGCGCCTTCGCTGGCGGTGTTGTCTTTTCGCAATCTGGACGAGATCGCGGCGCTGGATCTGCAGGATCTGATGATCCGCCAACTGACCACGGCGTTCGGTGAGGCATTGCATGTCATTCCCTCGGGTCTGATCGCGGCCTGCGGGGCTTCGGACGACGTGCGGTCGTTGGCCGGGCAGTTGTCGGCGGATTATTGCTTGAACGGTCGTTTTATCGGTGCGGGCGGGTTGCAACACTGGTCGATCGAGTTGATTCGTGGACGCGACCAGGCCTTGCTGCACGGTCAGACGCTGGATGCCTGGGATCCGGGGGAGGCGCTGGGTACGTTGACATGCCTGGTTGCCCAGCACGTACCGGGGCTGCGGCCGGTCGGTGATCGCTGCGGGTCCTATCCGGTGGCGGTGGCGTATCTCAATGGCTTGTGCAGCGTGCAACAGCACACGGTGCAAAGCCTGTGCGATGCCCGGGTGCTGTTCAGGCAGTGTTTGAAACTCGATGCCGGGTACGCGCCACCCTGGTGTGGTCTGGCGGATGTGTGGCTGGGGCAGGCGATGATGGGCCTGGGTGACCCGGAGCGCGCCATCGAAGAGGCGCATTCGGCGGTTTCCAGTGCGTTGGCGCTGGACCCTGGCAGCATCCCGGCGTTGACGCGCCTGGCGTTGCTTACCAGTTTGCGCGGCTGCGAGCAGGCGGCCCAAGTGTTGTTCCGGCGCTGCCTGTTGTCGGCCGATCAGGCGGACGTGCTGTATTTTCATGCCTGGCATCACTGGTTCTGGCAACGCAACGAGCAGGCGCTGCAAGTGCTTGACCAGTGTCTGGCGCATGATCCGGGCTGTGTCCGGGCGCAGATACTGCGGGTGCGCATTCATGAACAGCCGGTGTGGATCCGCGAGAGACGCCTGGCATGACGCGGCGCAGCAAACCGTGGTTATGCCTGCCGGTGTGTCTCGGCCTGGGGTTTGGCATGGCCCAGGCGCACGCCTGGTGCTGGAGCAAGGCGGGACAATTGCACGCCATCGAACCCGAACTGCTTCAGGCGATTGCCGAGGTCGAGTCGGGCCTGCGCTCGGATGCCATCAACCACAACCGCGATGGCACCCGCGATATCGGGCTGATGCAGATCAACAGCATCCATCTCCCACGGCTGAGCACCCAGGGCATTACCGAACAACGCCTGCTGGACGATCCTTGCCTGTCGGTGGAGGTCGGGGCGTCGGTGCTGGCCGGGTTCATCACCCGTTATGGCTATAACTGGACGGCGGTCGGTGCCTACAACGCTGGCAATTCTCCCCGGCGCCAGGCCGCGCGCCTGCGTTATGCGCGCAAGGTCTGGCAGCGCTATCAAGTGTTTACCCAAGCCCGACGATGACCGCGCCATGACCAGGCCGGCGCAGGATTCTGATCCTTTGCCGCACGCTATCGGCAGAATCCGATCAGGAAGCCGGCGGCCGGCCTTTCTACCATGGCAGCTCATTTGACTGCCCTGGAGCCTGGACGGTGACAGTCCTGACAGCCCCCACGCCACAGCCCTGTGTCCTGCGGATACTCAATGGTCCCTTGCAGGGCTGCGAGTTTCCCCTTGGCGAAGGCACGACCCTGTTCATCGTTGGGGCGGTGAATGTGCTCGCAGAAGGCTCACATTCAGCCAGCGTGCCGGCGGATGCTTTCTTCGTGCCCCTGGAGGACGGCGGGTGCAATTTCGAGGTGCTGGCCGATCAGGTCACGCCGGACGGTTTGCCGCTGCGGCTGCTCGGCGACCCCGTGCAAGTCCGGCAGTGTGCCTTCCAATCCAGGGTGCAGATCGACGGCCTGTATATCGCCTTGCGTCCTGAAGACCAGCCTTGGGCGCCGGAGTTGCTCGATTCGCCACTCGACGCCCGGGGAGAGACTGGCGTGCTGCTGGGTGGGCACCGGCGGTGGCTGCGCGGGCTTGGCGGCGCTCTGGCGTTGGCGGTAGCGATCGTCGCGATCAGCCTCTGGTGGATGCCGACGCCTGCGCCTGAAACCGATGTGCGTGAGCTGATGGCGGGCGCCAGTGCGCAGGTCCAGGTGCTGCGCGGGCGTGATCAGGGGGTTTATGTCTTTGTGGCGTCCGAGCGCGATGCCGGCTGGAGCCGACAGGTGCTGACGCGCCACGCCACCTTGAGCGGGCACGTGCGGGTGATGGACCAGGAGCGGCGCCGGCTGGAGCAGGTGCTGGTGGACCATGATCCGCAACTGGCCTGGCATTTCCTCGACCTCAAGGACCCGTCGGTGCCGCGGCTGCTGCTCAGCGCGCAACGCAACCTGCTCACGCCGGACCAGCAGGCCAGGCTGCTCGAGACCTTGCTCGCGGCGGCGCCGTATGCCCGCGACGTCGTGCTGCAAGTGCAGGATGACGCGCTGCTCGCCGATCTGGCCCAGGGCGGTTTGCAGCGTCTTTCGCTGACCTTCAGTCGGGTCGAGCATGGGGACAGTGTCACGTTTGCCGTCGCGGGCGATTTGCAGGATGCCGAACTGGCTGCCGCCCGCCAGTACGTCGACGATTTTTACCGGCAGTGGGGTGGCCGCTACGTGCATTTCACTGTCGAGCTCAGGGACGACGGACTCAAGGGCAAGTCGTTCCAAACCGGCCCGCAGGGCTACGTCAAGACGAGCGCTTCGTCCTGGCATTTCTCCAACATGCAGAGTGAATAACGAATGCCTGGTATCCCGATCATGTTTCCCTTATTCCCCGATGACTTTCTCGGCAAGCAAGCCGCTGCCTTCGAGCTTGGCGCCCAAGGCCTGAAGGAAGCCTTGGACCAAGCGCTGGTGGACCTCAAGGCGGATGCTTCAGACCCCGGAAAACTGGCGGCCTACCAGACCGCGTTTTCCTCCTACACGGTGTTCCGCAACGCCCAGACCAACACGATCAAGGGCTTCAAGGATATCGACATGGCGATCATCCAGGCGGCTCGCTGACCCGTTCTCTTTCAGTTGGCCATCGCTCATGACGATGGCCATTTTCATGAGTGCATCGTATGTCCATCCAAGCTGTTTCCCCGTCGGCCAGTGCGCGCTCGGCCTTGATTGAGTTGCGCGGCCCGCAGGAAGGTCCGGTCGTGTCACTGGAATCGCGAATGATCGATTTGTTTGCCGGTTCCGCCGTCAACAGCGAGCAAGAGGTCTCGGCGATCAATCAGTTGATGCAACGGCCGGACGTCACTCACCCCGAAGTGCTGGCCCACCTGCAGGAGTTGACCGGGCAGTACAACGTGGAGATCAATCTGCTCAACGTGCTGGTGCGCAAAGGGGTGAGCACGGCAGAAACCTTGTTGCGTGCGTCATGAAGCCAGGCCTGTGGGGACTGCTGTTGTGCCTGGCGCTGGCGGGTTGCCGTCAGCCGAACCTGCTGGAAGGGCTGGATCAACAACAGGCCAATGAAGTGCTTTCGGTGCTGCAGCGCAACAATATCGCCGCGGTGAAAGTCGACGCCGGCAAGAACGGTTATGCGGTGAAAATCGATCAGTTGGATTTGCCCGCCGCCGTCGATCTGCTCAACCTGTATTCATTGCCTTCCCGGCCACGCCTGCAAGTGGCCGAAATGTTTCCCGCCGATTCCCTGGTGGCCTCGCCCCGTGCGGAAAAGGCCCGACTGTATTCGGCGTTGGAGCAGCGCATTGAACAGTCGCTGGGTGTGCTCGAAGGCGTGGTGTCGGCACGGGTCCACGTCAGTTACGACCTCGATGCGGGCGAAGGTGGGCGCAAGCCGTCGCCCATCCACCTTTCAGCGGTGGTGTTGCATGAGCGCGATGTCGAACCGCAGTTGCTGATCACCGACATCAAGCGCTTTCTCAAGAACAGTTTTGCCGCGGTGGCGTACGAGAACGTTTCGGTGGTGCTGTCCAAACGCTCTGCAACCCAGCATGTCGCGCCGTCGGTGGTCACGACGCGGCGGCATTCGCCGTGGCCGTGGTGGTTGGCGGCGATTGGCGCGGTGCTGGTGGCCGGTGGTGGCGCTTGGTTGTATCGCCAGTCAACTGCAAGGCCGCGTGATGTCGGACCTTGAGTGTCTGGAACGCATCCTCGCCGAGCCTTTGGCCTACCTGCACCCCCAGCGCCTGGTCGTACCGGCGGGGTTCGAGGGCGATGAGGCCCGCGATCTGCTCGACCGGATCGTCCTCGAGGGGCTGGGACTGCAAGGGCCGTGGCCCTCGCCGCCGTTGACCGGCGTGGCGAAGCAGTGGGTTCGTCATTGGCGGCAATTGCCCTACATCGCCTCGCTCATGGGCGCCTGTCGTTTGCGCGCCGAACTGGCGCGCGGCGCGGCGCTGCTGGGCCTGCCAGGCTCGGTTCGCCGATTCGCCAGCTTCAACCTGGAGGCTCGGGAACGCCTGGCGATCGAATGTCCGCCGGTTTCGCTGGAGCAGGTACAAGCGGCCGGCCTCAACGCATTATGGGGCTGGCACGGGTACGTCCCGTCCCCGCTGCTCGAACGCCTGGACTTGCAGTTCTGCGAGGCGGTGGTTCACCTGCACCGGCAATGGCCCGTCACGAAACCTGATCCAACCCTGTTCTTTTTGGCGGTGCAGCATGCTCGATTCCATCCGAACCCTGAATGACGTGCCCGTTGGCGAAGACGTGCACCTGGCTCGCGAAGACATCGCCGCCGCCCGGCGCCGTCATGCCTTGCAGCTCGAGGCCCGGCGCCGGGCGCGTGAGTATATCGAGCAGGCCCAGCGCGATGCGCAAGCGCTGCATGCCGAGGCATTCCAACGGGGGTATGCCGAAGGCATTCTGCGGGCGACCGGGCATCTGGCCGAAGGCTTGCGGAACGGGCAATCGCTGAGTCTGCAATTGCGCAACGCGCTGGCCCAGGCTGCCCGGGACCTGCTCGCCCAAGCCCTGGAGCAACCCCAGTGGCTGGATGGAATGCTCCAGCGTTGGCTTACCGCGCAACCGGGCGAGACTGGCGCGGTACTGCACCTGCTGTTGCCGCAGCATTGCCGGGAACGTGGCGATGAATGGCGCGAACGCCTGCGCCCGTTGTGGACCGGCGATCTGCTCGTGCACTACCACCCGCACAACCGCTACGTGCTGCGGCTTGGCGATCAACTGCTGGAGTTCGACGTTGAAGCCACCCGGCAACGTCTGGAACCCCGCTTGATGGCGCGCATTGCGCAGTTGCCGGAGACGGTTCGCGTCCTGGACCAAGGGGCGACCCAGGCGCTTGAAGCGTTGTGCTCAAGCTTCACCGGGCAGGCAGCCGAGGCGATGCACGACCATGAAGATTGAATCGTCGACCGCTCCAATCGCCTTTGAGCGCGGCGCGGATGTTGCGGTGCAGAGCCTGGAGTCGCGCCTGTTGGCCGCCCATCAGGGGACGAGCCAGGGCAAACGCCCGGACCCTGAGTTCGAGCATCTGTATCAGGTACTGCTGGCGATGGAAGGGCAGGGTGAGAAGGCCATCCATGAATTCCTCCGCGCCCTGCGGGGAGCCGACGGCGAAACCGCAGCCTATCCCACCGCTCAGGCGCTGATGGCGGTCACGCTGCAGGTGCTGGTTCGACTGAAGGAGCAGGGGTTGGAAAAGTCGCAGCTTTACCGGGAGGTCAGCGGTGCCAATGGCCTGGCGTTTGCGGTGGACCTGTTTGTTAAGGGATTTATGCGGGATGTGTTTCAGCCTATGGGGGATGAGGCTTGGGAGATGAGTGAGTGGTGAGTAACGCTCGGAAAATTTGGCTGTTGATCAAACTACAAGGAGAAATTGACCATGCAAATTACAGGAGGAGCCGGCATACCCGCTGCGGCTCGGAACGACGTTGTTTCGGTTTCAAATACCTCAGCAGGGCCTCTAGAGAAGCTTGATCCCGCGATGTTGAACGCTACGGGATTTCAACCGAGCGAGTTGGGATCACCCAGGCAAGTCAAAGCGGCCTTTGAGCTTTTAAGTCGCGCAACGGAGCCTTTCTTTCAGGAGTGCAATAAGAATCTGGGACAGCTGGATCTAGATGCGAAAATCCGAATTGAACACTTTATCGAATCGGGTGAAATGCCCGCTGATCCTGAAAACAGCGGAATTTTTAATTTAATCGGCGAAGGGGGCACTACTGGCGCCGAAAGCCGTGTAGATCGCTTGAAGGAAGTACTTGAGGCTGGCATGGAACTGCTCGAAGCCGCCAAGGGGCCAGGACTCAATCTCCTGAATGTCGCTGGGCACACGGGCTTGATCATTGCGCTGGCCACCTGTTTGCGCCAGTACGTTGGCTATCACGTCGAACACGCTCTGCGCGAAGGTGATACACCTGAGGCCACGCGGGCATGGGCGACCGTTGCGCTGGCAATGATGGGGCCGGCATTGACGCTGATGGGGGCTGTCCGCAGGGAGATGGCAGGGGAGGCGACCTGGAAGTCTCGGTTGGGGAATTTGTGCATAGCGTCTGCTGCGCTGGGAGGTTCGGTCGCGGCCGTTCTCACGGGAGCGGCGTCAAAGGTTTTCCCAGCATTGACCGGTGGAGTCGTCTACATCATGGCTCGGGCGGTGGCTCAATCCTTCTTTCCTTTGAAAGACAACGCAGGTCCCGCGAACGCAGCGTCAACCGCGGTGACAGCAGCGGCTTATGGCGCAGGTCAATTTGCTTTGGCTGAGCTGGGAAAGGTCATGCCATTGAGTGGGCCTGCCAGGGCAGCCGGGGAGCTTGGTCACGATTTCGGGGCGGACGCTATTCAAGCCGGGCTGAACGCGCTCGGAATGGTAGCCGATGTGGCTACCTTGATTGTCTGCAAAAGTTGGCATGTGCTTTCGCCCCAACGAGGACTGGATTCGGTCTTTTCTGATCCTGAGTCTTTACAACAAGTGGCCTTGGAGGTGCGCGCTGGTGTTCAGTGGCCCACCAGAACGCAATTGGCCGATGCATTCGTGAATGTTGCGGGGGTACGTCTATCGTTTGGGCATACTCTCACCCTGTTCCTAGGTGCGATAGCGGCCATATTGAGTGAATCCCAGTTCGGAGACGATACCCAGGGCCATATGCTCAATGGCTGTTTCGCCATAATGATGACGGTTCTTTATTTTCCACTCATCTTTGCCAACCTGAAACAAACCGGCAATACCTATACTCTGCAGGAAACGACCACGTCTTGATTCAACCCGGGAGCAGCCGCCATCGGTTGCTCGCTCCCATCCCTTCACCCCGGCTATAATCCGCGCCTCATTTCGTCGATCGAGTCAAACCCGCCCATGTACACCCTGGCCCGTCAGCTGTTGTTCAAACTTTCCCCGGAAACCTCCCACGATCTGTCCCTTGACCTGATCGGCGCGGGCGGACGTTTGGGCCTCAACGGTTTGCTGTGCAAGGCACCGGCGAAATTGCCGGTGACGGTCATGGGCCTGGCGTTTCCCAACCCGGTCGGGTTGGCGGCGGGCCTGGACAAGAATGGTGCGGCCATCGACGGGTTCGCCCAGTTGGGTTTCGGTTTCGTCGAAATCGGCACCGTTACCCCACGACCCCAGCCGGGCAACCCCAAGCCACGGATCTTCCGCCTGCCGCAAGCCGAGGCGATCATCAACCGCATGGGTTTCAATAACCTGGGTGTAGACAACCTGCTGGCTCGCGTCGCAGCGGCCAAGTACCAGGGCGTGCTGGGCATCAACATCGGCAAGAACTTCGACACGCCAGTGGAGCGGGCCGTCGACGACTACCTGATCTGCCTGGACAAGGTCTACGCCCACGCCAGCTACGTGACCGTCAACGTCAGCTCCCCCAACACCCCGGGGCTGCGCAGCCTGCAATTCGGTGATTCCCTCAAGCAATTGCTGGCCGACCTGGCCCGGCGTCGCGCGGAACTGGCGTTGACCCACGGCCGGCATGTGCCACTGGCGATCAAGATCGCCCCGGACATGACCGACGAGGAGACCACCCAGGTGGCCCAGGCCCTGATCGAGACGGGCATGGACGCGGTGATCGCCACCAACACGACCCTGGGGCGCGAAGGTGTCGAAGGGCTGGAGCACGGTGACGAGGCGGGTGGTTTGTCTGGCGCGCCAGTGCGTGACAAGAGCACCCACACCGTGAAGGTGCTGGCCGCTGAATTGGCGGGGCGCTTGCCGATCATCGCGGCGGGCGGGATTACCGAAGGCAAGCATGCCGCCGAGAAGATCACCGCCGGGGCGAGCCTGGTGCAGATCTATTCGGGGTTCATCTATAAAGGGCCGGCGTTGATCCGCGAATCGGTGGATGCCATTGCGGCGTTGGGTTGATCAGCCGCGCCTTGAAGTCTGAACAGACCCCTGTGGCGAGGGAGCTTGCTCCCGCTGGACTCTGTAGGAGCTGGCGCAGCCTGCGATCTTTTGATCTTGATCGTTCGCTCTCGACTCAATTGTCTGGAGCAAGATCGCAGCCTCGTTGCACTCGTCAGCTCCTACAGGGCGCAGCCCAGCGGGAGCAAGCTCCCTCGCCACAACGGCGTTTGCAGCTTAGTAATTACATAAAGCCAAGGTATTGGTGTTTGCCGCTCAGGCGATCGCATAAAGCCCAGGCATTAAAAAGGGCTCCTCGAAGGAGCCCCCTGGGCCGTAGCCCGCCGTCCGGATGGGACGTGCGTGGTTAAATCGATATGGGTGTCAAATTGTCGAGTTCTTGAGTATTAAGCCCTGTGTCAGCCGACGGCGTGAAGTTCGTTGAGTCTGTGGATACCCGCAGTGCCGGTCATACCGTCCCAGTTGTCGCCGCGTCCTTCTCGCCAGCCATTGATCCAGGCTTGACGTACCGACGGTAGAGTAAAGGGGCAAAGCTCACGGGATTTACCACCAACGCCATATTGGTAACCACGTAAAAATGCTCTTTCCAACGGATCACGCTTAAGTCTTCTCATAGGGTGTTGCCCTCACTTGTTGACTGTTACTTTAGCGTCGACCTCTATCGAGGCCGGGGCAGAATCATTCTGCCGTTGGTGGCTCGTTGCCGGCGTGACGAGCCGAGGTGTTGACGCCGTTGCGACGTCAACCTGTGTTGAGTTCTAACCAAAGCGTCACAGGGATGGAATGATCGTTTTGTCATAAGCACGTAACAATAAAGATGTTAGGGCGATAAGTAACTTCATGTTCGTTGACCGCTTTTGAGCAAGACCCCTGTATGATCGGCCCTGCGCCAAAGGGGACTGGCTTCGCTTGAATGAGAATGTCCCCCTGTTGCACTCGGGTACTATTCGACGAAAGGGTCGAGTTTTCACAATTTGTTGCACAGAATTTTTTACCTGCCTTCGCATCAAAGCTCTTTTAACCTGAGCGGCGAGGGCGGCACGGCACACATTCGTGCCACGCGGGTGCTCTTGAGAAAAGCACCTGACTGAACCCGGCCCGGCAATGCGTTGCCCGGTCCACTTAGCCAAAGGCTCTGGAAATCCCATGTCCGATCGTTTCGAACTCTTCCTCACCTGCCCCAAGGGCCTCGAAGGCCTGCTGATCGAGGAAGCCGTCGGGCTTGGCCTTGAAGAGGCGCGCGAGCACACCTCGGCCGTGCGCGGCATGGCCGACATGGAAACGGCTTATCGCCTGTGCCTGTGGTCGCGCCTGGCCAACCGCGTGTTGCTGGTGCTCAAGCGCTTCCCGATGAAGGATGCCGAAGACCTGTACCACGGTGTGCTGGATGTCGAATGGCAAGATCATATGCTGGCCGATGGCACCCTGGCGGTGGAGTTCAGTGGTCATGGCTCGGGTATCGACAACACTCACTTCGGCGCCTTGAAGGTCAAGGACGCCATTGTCGACAAACTGCGCACCCCGACGGGCGAGCGGCCATCCATCGACAAGCTCAACCCGGACCTGCGCATCCACCTGCGCCTGGACCGCGGCGAAGCGATCCTCTCCCTCGACCTTTCCGGCCACAGCCTGCACCAGCGCGGTTATCGCCTGCAGCAAGGCGCCGCGCCGCTGAAGGAAAACCTCGCCGCCGCGATCCTGATCCGCGCCGGTTGGCCGCGCATTGCCGCTGAAGGCGGGGCGCTGGCCGACCCGATGTGCGGTGTCGGCACGTTCCTGGTGGAAGCAGGCATGATCGCCGCCGATATGGCGCCGAACCTGCGTCGCCAGCAGTGGGGCTTCACCGCCTGGCTCGGCCATGTGCCGGCGTTGTGGAAGAAACTCCACGAAGAGGCCACCGCTCGCGCCGCCGCCGGGCTGGCCAAGCCGCCGTTGTGGATTCGCGGCTACGAAGCCGACCCACGGCTGATCCAGCCGGGCCGCAACAACGTCGAGCGTGCGGGCCTGAGCGAGTGGATCAAGATCTATCAGGGCGAAGTCGCCACCTTTGAACCGCGTCCGGACCAGAACCAGAAAGGCCTGGTGATCTGCAACCCGCCGTACGGCGAGCGTCTGGGCGACGAAGCCAGCCTGCTTTACCTCTACCAGAATCTCGGCGAACGTCTGCGCCAGGCCTGCCTGAACTGGGAGGCGGCGGTGTTCACCGGCGCGCCAGACCTGGGCAAGCGCATGGGCATTCGCAGCCACAAGCAGTATTCGTTCTGGAACGGCGCCTTGCCGTGCAAGCTGCTGCTGATCAAGGTCTTGCCGGATCAGTTCGTCACCGGCGAGCGTCGCACCCCGGAGCAACGCCAGGCCGAGCGCGAACAGGCCGCCTACGATCAGGCCCCTGAAGTACCGCAAGAGCGCCAGTACAACAAGAACGGCAACCCGATCAAACCGGCTCCGGCACCGGCCCCTGTGGTCGAGCAGGCGCGGTTGAGCGAAGGCGGGCAGATGTTCGCCAATCGCCTGCAAAAGAACCTCAAGTTGCTGAGTAAATGGGCCAAGCGTGAAGGTGTGGACTGCTACCGGGTCTACGATGCCGACATGCCGGAATATTCCATGGCCATCGACCTCTACCACGACTGGGTTCACGTCCAGGAGTACGTCGCGCCGAAGTCCATCGACCCGGAAAAGGCCTCGGCCCGCTTGTTCGACGCCCTGGCGGCCATTCCCCAGGCACTGAACGTCGACAAGAGCCGTGTGGTGATCAAGCGCCGCGAGCGTCAGAGCGGCACCAAGCAGTACGAGCGCCAGAGCGCCCAGGGCAAGTTCACCGAGGTCAACGAAGGCGGCGTGAAGCTGCTGGTCAACCTTACCGACTATCTGGATACCGGGCTGTTTCTCGATCATCGGCCGATGCGCCTGCGGATCCAGAAAGAAGCAGCCGGCAAACGCTTCCTCAACCTGTTCTGCTACACCGCGACCGCCAGCGTCCACGCTGCCAAGGGTGGTGCTCGGAGCACCACCAGTGTCGACCTGTCGAAAACCTACCTGGACTGGGCGCGGCGCAACCTCTCGCTCAATGGTTTTTCCGACAAGAACCGTCTGGAGCAGGGCGACGTGATGGCCTGGCTGGAAGCCAGTCGTGACGAGTACGACCTGATCTTCATCGACCCGCCGACCTTCTCCAACTCCAAGCGCATGGAAGGCGTGTTCGATGTGCAGCGTGACCACGTCCAGTTGCTGGACCTGGCCATGGCGCGCCTGGCCCCGGGCGGTGTGCTGTATTTCTCCAACAACTTCCGCAAGTTCCAGCTCGAGGACAATCTCGGCGAGCGCTACGTGGTGGAAGAGATCACCGCCAAGACCATTGATCCGGATTTTGCCCGCAACGGCAAGATCCACCGTGCCTGGAAGATCATGGCCCGTTGATCGAAGTCTGATTGGATCCATGAAGCCTTGTAATTCAAGGCTTCCAGCCGCATTTTTGGGCTGGCCAAAGTGATGGCTAATAGCTATAACTTAGGCTGTGTCCAGGGCTGTGCCTATGCCTGGCTCCATTCTGAGTTGTGTTTATGGCATTGCATCGGGTGCGCCCCAGGATCCTGGGCTTTATCAGCGAAGATGTGTCGGCCTGGCTAGTGGCTTCGCTGGTGCTGCTGGCCGGCACCTTCCTGACCGGCTTGCTGAGCTGGGCGATGACGAACCTGTTCAATCAGCAATTGCGCCAGCGCTTCGAGTTGCAAGCCGAGGAGCGCTTCAGCCGCATCGAAGAACGCTTCCAGGACGAAGAACAACGTCTCGATGGTTTGCGGCGGTTCTTTGCCAATTCGGTAAAGGTTTCCAACGCGGAATTTCACGGCTACGTCGAACCGCTGTTGCGGCGCACCCTGGCCTTCGCCTGGGCGCCCCGGGTATCTCGGGACCTGCGACAATCCTTCGAGCAAGAGACGCGAGCCCAGGGGGACGACGCCTTTGCCATCCGCGAGGCCGACGATAGCGGCGGCTTGCGGCGGGCCGCCGAGCGGGACGAGTACGTGCCGGTACTGTACCTCCAGAGCCAGCCGCTTTCGATGTCCCCCCTGGGGTTCGATCTGCTTTCCCATCCATTGCGGCGGGCCGCGCTTGAACGAGCGCGTTTGCTCGGTACGGTGGCGGTTTCGCAGCCGTTGGACCTGATGGGGGTCGGACCGGACTTCGCCCGTGGCGTGTTGCTGGTGGCGCCGGTCACCCGGGCGTCGGTCAAGGAACCGTTCGGTTACGTGGTGGCGGGTATCAACATGCGTCAGCTGGTGGGCGATGGCTTGCCGACCGCAGGTCATGACAACCTTTCGATGCGTGTTCTGGACCCGTCCACGTCCGACCGGGAGGAAGTGTTGTTCGACACTCTCGACGCGCCGGGTGACAGTGATTTATCGGCGACCCGCCTGTTGCACCTGGCTGATCACAATTACCGGGTGGAATTGCGGCCCAGCCGGGTGTTCCTGTCGACCAATCACTCTTCGATCACGGGCATGGTGATACTCGGCGGTTTGCTCAGCCTGCTGCTCAGTGCCTTGCTCTACGTGCTGGTCAGCCAGCGGCAGCGGGCCTTGAAGCTGGTGGAGCAACGCACCCGTGAACTGCGCGCCCGGGAACAGGAATTGCGCGGCACCCACGGCCAGTTGCGCGGTGTGCTGGATGCCGCAACCCAGGTCGCGATCATTGCCACTGACCTGCGCGGCGTTATCACGACATTCAACGCTGGCGCCGAACAGATGCTCGGCTACCCGAGTTGCGAGGTGCTGCAAAGCATGACCCTGGAAAGCCTGCATGTGCCCCGCGAGCTCCAGGCCCGGGCCGCCCAGCTCGGCGCGCGTTTTGGCAAACCGATCCCCACCTGCCATGCGATGCTGCTCGAGGGCGGTGAACAGGGTGGGCAACAGGCGCGGGAATGGACCCTGGTACGCCGCGATGGCAGCCACTTGACCGTGAACATGCTCGCCACACCGATGCTCGATGAGCAGGGGCTGTGGGTCGGGCACCTGGCAATCTGCATCGACGTCACCGAACGCAAACGCGTCCACGAAGCGCTGGCGGCCCGTGACCTGCTGTTGAAAAAGCTCAGCGCTCATGTGCCCGGGGGATCTACCAGTTCAAGATGGACTTCAATGGTCGCTTCAGCGTGATCTATGCCAGCGACGGCATCCGCGACATCTATGAGTTGGAACCCGATGTACTGGTGCAGAACGCCGAGGCGATTTTCTCGCGTATTCACTCCTTGGACAGTACGCGCGTCCGCGCTTCGATTCGTGCTTCGGCCCACACCTTGAGCCCGTGGCGTGAAGAGTACCGGGTGCAACTGCCTTTGCGCGGCCTGCGTTGGGTGCGCGGCGAGGCCACGCCTGAGGAGCTGCCTGGCGGTGGGGTGTTGTGGCACGGCTATATCTCGGATATTTCCGACCTCAAACGCGTGGAAGAAGAACTGCGGGCGCTGTCCGTGACCGACGCCCTGACCGGCATTCGCAATCGCCGCTATTTCCAGGAGCGCCTGACCTCGGAGATGGCCCGGGTCGAGCGTGGTTCCGGTGGGCTGGCGGTCATCATGCTCGACATCGACCACTTCAAGCGCATCAATGACCAACACGGCCATGCGGTGGGCGACCGGGTATTGCAGGCGGTCTGCCAGCGCATCGC
Source organism: Pseudomonas sp. Van50 (assembly GCF_055390755.1). Lineage (NCBI taxonomy): Bacteria > Pseudomonadati > Pseudomonadota > Gammaproteobacteria > Pseudomonadales > Pseudomonadaceae > Pseudomonas > Pseudomonas sp. Van50. Next base: position 2,164,792 of record NZ_AP024343.1, read on the forward strand.
CCAACGGTTGCGCCGCACCGATGTGTTCTGCCGGTTGGGTGGGGAAGAGTTCGTGGTGCTGTGCCCGGACACTGACAGCGACAGCGCCTATTCCCTCGCCCTGGAACTGTGGGAAGGCTTGCGGGCTGCGCCCATCGAGGATGTGGGGGTGGTCACCGCCAGTTTCGGCATCGCCACCTGGCGCGCCGGGGAGGGCGCCGATGCGTTGCTGCTCAGGGCCGACTCGGGTGTGTACGCGGCCAAGCAGGCCGGGCGGGATCGGGTCGAGACGCAGCTGGATTAGCCACTTGGGCTGGGTACATGGGGCCAAAGTGGACACAAAATTTGTGTACGACACAAATCCCCTGTGGGAGCGAGCTTGCTCGCGATAGCGCCAGGTCAGTCACATCCCTATCAACTGGCCGACCGAATCGCGAGCAAGCGCGCTCCCACATTGGGTTTTGCGCTGGGTCAGAGCACCGAAGCCGTCTGCGGCAGTTTCGGCTGGCGGTACAGGTCCAGCAGCACCTGGTCCAGCACCGACGAAGCGCCCCATGGCTTCGGATCGTTGAGGATCGCTACCACCGCCCAGGTGTTGCCATTGATGTCGCGGCTGTAGCCGGCGATGGCGCGGACGGTGTTCAGGGTCCCGGTCTTGACGTGGGCCTCGCCGGCCATGGCAGTGGTCTTCAGGCGTTTGCGCATGGTGCCGTCGGTGCCGGCAATCGGCATCGAGCTAATGAACTCCGCCGAATACGGGCTGCGCCAGGCCGCTTGCAGCATCGCCGCCATTTCCCGGGCGCTGACCCGTTCGGCACGGGACAGACCGGAGCCGTTCTCCATCACCAGGTGCGGCGCGGTGATGCCTTTCTTGGCCAGCCACTGACGCACCACCCGTTGCGCCGCCTTGGCGTCATCACCATCGGCTTCGTTACGGAACTGCGCGCCGAGGCTCAGGAACAACTGCTGGGCCATGGTGTTGTTACTGTATTTGTTGATGTCGCGGATGATCTCCGCCAGGTCCGGGGAGAACGCCCGGGCCAGCACCTTGGCGTTGCTCGGGGTCGCGGCCAGGCGGTCCTTGCCCTGGATGCTGCCGCCCAGTTCCTTCCAGATCGCCCGCACGGCACCCGCGGTGTAGGTGGCATGGTCCAGCAGCGACAGGTAGGTCTGGGAGCTGCAACCGTCACCAAGCTGGCCGCCGACGGTCACCGTCACGCTGCCGTCTGCCTGTGGCACCGGGTTGTAGCGCACGCCGCCGGCGCATTGCTTGGAATTGACCGCCTTGACCTGGTTTTCGATGCGAATGCTGGCAATCGGCGGTTCCACCGACACCAGCACCCGGCCGCCGTCATTGCGGGCGACGAAGCGCAGGGCCTTGAGGTTGACCAGCAGCGAGTCGGGCTTGACCAGGAACGGCTTGTTTTCGTCATTGCCGTCGTCGTTGAACTCGGGCAGTTGCGGCTGGATGAAGAAACTGCGGTCCAGGACCAGGTCGCCGGTGATCTGCTGCACGCCGTTGGCCCGCAGGTCGCGCATCAGCAGCCAGAGTTTTTCCATGTTCAGCTTGGGATCGCCGCCGCCCTTGAGGTACAGGTTGCCGTTGAGAATCCCGCCGCTGAGGGTGCCGTCGGTGTAGAACTCGGTTTTCCACTGGTGATTGGGGCCGAGCATTTCCAGGGCCGCGTAGGTGGTCACCAGTTTCATGGTGGAAGCGGGGTTGACCGAAACGTCGGCGTTGTACAGCGTTGGAGTGCCGGGGCCATTGAGCGGCACCATCACCAGGGACAGGGCGTCATCCTGCAGTTTGCTGGCCTTGAGGGCTTTTTGCACATTGGGCGACAGGGCAGTGTTGATCGTGGCGGCGTGGGTGGTGACAGGGAGGGCCAGGGGAAGAAGAAGGCTGGCCAGAAGCAGTGGACGCAAAGATTTGATCATTTGAAATAGAACCCTACGGGCGAGGGGGAAAAAACGAGGACATGAAAATGAACGTCCTCAACGGTCATGAAAGTGTCGGCATTATGCCCCAAGCTGCAACGGCTTGGGCCGTGCCTGAGCCCTTCGGCTGCTATTTTTTACCGACGGTAGGCCGATACGCCCGATCAGTCGGGCAATCGACGCATCAAACTGGTAAAGTGCCGGCCGTTATTACTTATGAGGATTGTTCCAATGGCGACTAACCGTTCCCAGCGTCTGCGCAAAAAACTGTGCGTGGATGAATTTCAAGAGCTGGGTTTCGAACTGAACCTGGATTTCAAAGAAGATCTGGCCGATGAGGCTATTGACGCTTTCCTCGACGCTTTCCTGAAAGAAGCCATGGAAGCCAACGGCCTGGGCTACGTCGGCGGCGACGACTACGGTCTGGTTTGCCTGCAGAAGCGTGGCTCGGTCACCGAAGAGCAGCGCGCTGCCGTTGAAGCCTGGCTCAAGGCCCGTCCTGAGCTGACCAGCGTGGAAGTCAGCCCGCTGATGGACGTCTGGTACCCGGAAAAGCCGATCAACCCGGTCGCTTGATGGTCCGATGATGTTCCGAAACCGGCTGCCCGTCTGGGGGCCGGTTTTTTTGTGCCTGTCTGTTGGGTATTGAGTGACCTTCAGGCCGCTATCGCGAGCAAGCTCGCTCCCACAAGGGGCGCATGAACACCCCAAATCTCCTGTGGGAGCGAGCTTGCTCGCGATGCTTTCAAGCGCTACGCCAGTTCAGAATCACCAGGGTCAACACCCCCGCCACAATCCCCAGAACGCCGAACCGATGGAGAACAGTGTCAGCCCCGACGCCGTGACCATGAAGGTGATCAGCGCCGCTTCCCGTTCCTTCGCTTCGCTCATGGCGATGCTCAAGCCATTGATGATCGAGCCGAACAGCGCCAAGGCCGCGATGGACAGCACCAGTTCCTTGGGCAGCGCCGCGAACAACGCCGCCAGCGTCGCGCCGAACACCCCGGCAATCCCGTAGAAAATCCCGCACCAGACCGCTGCGGTGTAGCGCTTGTTGCGATCTTCGTGGGCGTGGGGGCCGGTGCAGATGGCCGCGCTGATGGCGGCCAGGTTGATGCCATGGGAGCCGAACGGCGCCAACAGCAGCGAGGCAATACCGGTGCTGGTGATCAGTGGCGAGGCCGGTACGTTGTAGCCGTCGGCCCGCAGCACGGCGATGCCGGGCATGTTCTGCGAGGTCATCGCCACCACGAACAGTGGAATGCCGATGCTGATGGTGGCCGCCAGGGAGAAGTGCGGCGTGGTCCACACCGGCGTCGCGACTTCCAGGGCGAAGCCGCTGAAGTCCAGCAGCCCCAGCAGGCCCGACAGCGCCGTGCCGATCAACAATGCCGCCAATACCGCGTAGCGAGGGGACAGGCGCTTGACGATCAGGTAGGTGAAAAACATCCCCAGCACCAGGCCGGTGCGATGTTGGGTGGCGACGAAGATCTCGCTGCCGATCTTGAACAGGATGCCCGCCAGCAACGCCGCCGCCAGCGAGGCCGGAATGCGCTTGACCAGGCGCTCGAAACTGCCGGTCAGGCCACAGATCGTCACCAGGACTGCGCAGGTAATATAGGCGCCGATGGCCTCGCCGTAACTCACACCGCCCAGGCTGGTGATCAGCAGCGCCGCGCCGGGTGTCGACCAGGCGATGGTGATCGGCGTGCGATAACGCAGCGACAACCCGATGGAGCACACGGCCATGCCAATGGAAATCGCCCAGATCCACGAGGAAATCTGCCCGCTGGTCAGCCCCGCCGACTGTCCGGCCTGGAACATCAGCACCAGGGAACTGGTGTAGCCGGTCATCATCGCGATGAACCCGGCGACGATGGCCGAAGGCGAGGTATCGGCTAATGGACGAAGTGGCGTGGTCGTGACTTCGGTCATGGTGCGTGATGTTCCTTATTATAGATTATGCGTGTAGGAGCAAGGCCTGTGGGAGCAAAGCTTGCTCGCGATGCAGACGATTCGGTCTGTCAAAGGACCGCGTTGTCGTTCATCGCGGGCAAGCCTTGCTCCCACAAGCCTTGCTCCCACAGGTGTCACAGAATGGTGGGTTTAAGCCTAAACTCAACCCAACTGCCGATTGCAATACAGCCATGCCCGCAAACAGCCGTACAGTCGTGTTGCCATCAGAGGTTGTGTACAATCGAGCTGTTTTTTACGCGATACTTGCCAGCGACCCGCTGTGCCGTATTACAGTCACGGTCAATTCGCCGCAGTTCTCCCGACTCGAGTGCCCATGAACGAACAGTTGCAGCCCCTCAAGAAACAACCGCGAGCTGGTAAAGCCGGCCGCAGCGGAACCCAGGACGATATTGTCTATGCGCATATCTTCGAGGCCATCCTCGAACAACGCCTGGCGCCCGGTACCAAGTTGAGCGAAGAGGCGCTGGGGGAAATTTTCGGGGTCAGCCGCACGATCATCCGCCGGGCGTTGTCACGCCTGGCCCACGAAGGCGTGGTGCTGCTGCGGCCCAATCGCGGTGCCGTGGTGGCGAGCCCCAGCGTCGAAGAGGCCCGCCAGGTGTTCATGGCCCGGCGCCTGGTGGAGCGGGCGATCACCGAACTGGCGGTGCAGCATGCCACGGCCGAACAACTGGCTGAGCTGCGGCAGATGGTCAGCGATGAGCGCGACAGTTTTTCCCGTGGCGACCGCGGCGCCGGCATCCGTTTGTCGGGCGAGTTCCACCTCAAGCTGGCCGAAGCGGCGAAGAATGCACCGCTGATCAGTTTCCAGCGCAGCCTCGTGTCCCAGACGTCGCTGATCATCGCCCAGTACGAAAGCGGCAACCGCTCCCACTGTTCCTACGACGAACACACCCAGTTGATCGACGCCATCGAGGCGCGCGATGCGACGTTGGCGGTGGACCTGATGATGCATCACATGGACCACATCGACAGCAAACTCAACCTCGACGAAGAAAGTGCGTCGGATGACTTGCACGCGGTGTTCTCGCATTTGTTGCAGAGCAAGAAGCCGGGGCGGTCGACGGCCAAGCTCTGAGGGTTGAATCAGTCATACCGTCAATCGCGAGCAAGCTCGCTCCCACAGTGGATTTGTGTTGTTCACATAACCCTTGTGGGAGCGAGCTTGCTCGCGATAGCGATCCTACAGGCGCTGAAACTTTAGCGCTGATGCACCAATTTACCGGCCGCATAAGTCTGCGCCACCGTCCGGTCATCCCCCAACGTCATCAACACGAACAACCGCTCGGCAATGTCCCTGGCCTGCTTCAGGCGATAGCCCAGCAGCGGCGTGGCGTTGTAGTCCAACACCAGGAAATCCGCGTCCGTCCCCGGCTGCAACGTGCCGATCTTGTCCTCCAGGCGCAAGGCCCGGGCGCCGCCGAGGGTGGCCAGGTACAGCGACTTGAACGGGCTCAGCCGCGCCCCTTGTAACTGCATCACCTTGTAGGCTTCGTTCAGGGTGTGCAGCAGCGAAAAACTGGTGCCGCCACCGACGTCCGTGCCCAACCCTACGTTTACCTTGTGCTTCTCGGCCATCGGCAGGTTGAACAGGCCGCTGCCGAGGAAAAAGTTCGAGGTCGGGCAGAAGGCGATGGCCGAACCAGTCTCGGCCAGGCGCGCGCATTCGTCGTCGCACAGGTGCACGCCGTGGGCGAACACCGAGCGCTCGCCGAGCAACTGGTAGTGATCGTAGACGTCCAGGTAACCCTTGCGCTCCGGGAACAGTTCCTTGACCCACTGCACTTCCTGCAGGTTCTCGCTGATGTGGGTCTGCATGTACAAGTCGGGGTATTCCCCCAGCAACTGACCGGCCAGGGCCAGCTGTTCCGGGGTGCTGGTGGGCGCGAAGCGTGGGGTCACGGCGTAGTGCAGGCGACCCTTGCCGTGCCAGCGCTCGATCAGCGCCTTGCTCTCGGTGTAGCTGGATTCGGCGGTGTCGGTCAGGTAGTCCGGGGCGTTGCGGTCCATCATCACCTTGCCGGCGATCATCCGCAGGTCGAGCTTCTGGGCTACTTCGAAAAACGCGTTCACCGACTGCGGGTGCACGCTGCCGAACACCAGCGCGGTGGTGGTGCCGTTGCGCAGCAATTCCTTGACGAAAATATCCGCCACCGCGTCGGCGTGGGCCTTGTCGGCGAACTGGCTTTCGCAGGGGAAGGTGTAGGTGTTGAGCCAGTCCAACAGTTGCTCGCCATAGGCACCGACCATGCCGGTTTGTGGCAGGTGGATGTGGGTGTCGATCAAACCTGGGGTGATCAGCGCGTCCGGGTAATGGGCTATTTCGATATCCGCCGCCAGGGTCGGCAGCAGGTCATGGGCGTGGCCGATGGCGCTGATCTGGCCGTTCTCCACCACCAGCAAACCGTCTTCGAAATATTCATAGGACGCCTCGATACCCACTTCGGCCGGGTCGGCGAGGCTGTGGAGCAGGGCGGCGCGGTAGGCTTTGCGTGTCAGGGGCATGGGAATTCTCAACGAGTGTTCAACGGTTCGCCTGGCTGCGGCGCGAGGCCGGCAGCAGCTTGGCAATCGGTTCGGCGCGCACGGTGTGCTGGCCGAAATCGGCGTTATAGGTGGCGATGATTTCGCCGGCGATGGAGATGGCGATTTCCACAGGCAACTTGCCTTTGACTTCGCCGATGCCCATCGGGCAACGCATGCGTTGCAAGGTGGTGCTGTCGAAACCTCGATCGCGCAGGCGATGTTCGAACTTGACCCGTTTGGTCTTCGAGCCGATCAGGCCGAAGTAGGCGAAGTCGTTGCGCTTGAGGATCGCGGCGCTCAATTCCAGATCGAGCTGATGGTTGTGGGTCATGACGATGCAGTAGCTGCCGGCGGGCAATTCGTCGACTTCATCCAGTGGCTCTTCGGTGACGATCTTGCGTACGCCGTGGGGCAAGTGTTCGGGGAATTCCGCCTCCCGCGAATCGATCCAGCGCACCTTGCAGGGCAGGCTCGCCAGCAGTGGCACCAGGGCGCGGCCGACATGGCCGGCGCCGAACACGGCGATCTGCGCCTGGACCTGGCCCATGGGTTCGAACAGCAACACGGTGACGCCGCCGCAGCACTGGCCCAGGCTCGCACCGAGGCTGAAGCGCTCCAGATGGGTATTCTGCTGGCCGCTGGCGAGCATGTTCCGGGCGATTTCCATGGCCTTGTATTCCAGGTGGCCGCCACCGATGGTGTCGAACGTCTGGCTGGCGCTGATGACCATCTTCGAACCGGCGTTGCGCGGGGTGGAGCCGAGTTCTTCGATGATCGTCACCAGCACACAGGGTTCGCCGCGGGTTTGCAGGTCGGCGAGGGCGCTGATCCAGTTGTACATATTCCACCTCGACATCTGTTTTGTCTGTTCCGGCCTCATCGCGAGCAAGCTCGGCTCCCACAGAGGACCTCAGGGTTAACAAAACTCCTGTGGGAGCGAGCTTGCTCGCGATCGGCCGCGCCGCGGTCTACAGCGAAGCCACTTCGACTTCAGCTTCCTCAGTCTTGACCGCCTTCAACCCCCGCATCTGCTCACACCCCCACAACACCCGCTCCGGCGTGGCCGGGGCGTCGATGTTCGGCTGATGCCGGTAATCCCCCAGGCTCGTCACGGCGTCCTTGATGGCGCACCACGCGGCGATGCCGAGCATGAACGGCGGTTCGCCCACGGCCTTGGAGTGAAACACCGTGTCTTCAGGGTTCTTGCGGTTTTCCACCAGCTTGACCCGCAGGTCCAGCGGCATGTCGGCCACGGCGGGGATCTTGTAGCTGGCCGGGCCATTGGTCATCAGCTTGCCCTTGTCGTTCCACACCAGCTCTTCCATGGTCAGCCAGCCCATGCCCTGGATGAAACCGCCTTCGACCTGGCCGATGTCGATGGCCGGGTTCAGCGAGGCGCCGACGTCGTGGAGGATGTCGGTGCGCAACATCTTGTACTCGCCGGTGAGGGTGTCGACGATCACCTCGGCACACGCCGCGCCAAAGGCGTAGTAGTAGAAGGGGCGGCCACGGGCCTGGCTGCGGTCGTAGTAGATTTTCGGGGTCTTGTAGAAGCCGGTGCTCGACAGCGAGACCTGGGCGAAATACGCCTGCTGCACCAGCGCCTCGAAGCTCAGGATGTGATCGCGCACCCGCACATGGCCGTTGTGGAATGCCACGTCTTCTTCGCTGACCTTGTACTGCCGCGCGGCGAACTCCACCAGGCGCCGCTTGATGGTTTCGGCGGCGTTCTGCGCCGCCTTGCCGTTCAGGTCGGCGCCGCTGGAGGCCGCGGTGGGCGAGGTGTTCGGCACTTTGTCGGTGTTGGTCGCGGTGATCTGCACGCGGTCCATTTCCACCTGGAACACCTCGGCCACCACCTGAGCGACCTTGGTGTTCAGGCCCTGGCCCATTTCGGTGCCGCCATGGTTGAGGTGGATGCTGCCATCGGTGTAGACGTGGATCAGCGCGCCGGCCTGGTTGAGGAAACTGGCGGTGAACGAAATGCCGAATTTCACCGGGGTCAGCGCCAGGCCTTTTTTCAGGATCGGGCTGTTGGCGTTGTAGCGGCGGATCGCTTCGCGGCGCTCGGCGTACTGGCTGCTTTCTTCAAGCTCGGCGGTCATTTCCTCGAGCATGTTGTGCTCGACGGTCTGGTAGTAGTGGGTGACGTTGCGTTCGGTCTTGCCGTAGTAGTTGGCCTTGCGCACCGCCAGCGGATCCAGACCCAGGTGCCGGGCGATGGCATCCATCACCTCTTCGATGGCGACCATGCCTTGGGGGCCGCCGAAACCACGGTAGGCGGTGTTCGACGCGGTGTTGGTCTTGCAACGGTGGCCGTTGATGGTGGCATCGCCCAGGTAGTAGGCGTTGTCGGCATGGAACATCGCCCGGTCGACGATGGAGGCCGACAGGTCCGGCGAGCATCCGCAGTTGCCGGCCAGTTCCAGGGCGATGCCGTGCAAGCGCCCGCGGCTGTCGAAACCCACGTCGTATTCGATGTAGAAGGGGTGGCGCTTGCCGGTCATCAGCATGTCTTCGACCCGGGGCAGGCGCATCTTGGTCGGCTGCCCGGTGAGGTGCGCGACGACCGCGCACAGGCACGCCGGGCTGGCGGCCTGGGTTTCCTTGCCGCCAAAGCCGCCGCCCATGCGGCGCATGTCCACCACGACTTTGTTCATCGACACGCCCAGCACTTCGGCCACCAGCTTCTGCACTTCGGTGGGGTTCTGGGTCGAGCAGTAGACGATCATGCCGCCGTCCTCGGTGGGCATCACCGAGGAAATCTGGGTTTCCAGGTAAAAATGCTCCTGGCCGCCGATGTGCAGCGAGCCCTGGAGGCGATGCTCGGCGCTCGCCAGTGCCGTGGCCGAATCGCCACGTTGGTGGGTGTGGCTGTCGAGCACGAAATGCCGCTTGCGCAGGGCTTCGACCACATCCAGCACCGGTTCCAGGTCTTCGTATTCGACGATGGCGGCCATCGCCGCCTTGCGGGCGGTTTCCAGGTCTCTGGCGGCGACGGCCAGCACCGGTTGGCCGACGAACTGCACGTCATCGATGGCCAGCAGCGGGTCGCCGGGCAGCAGCGGGCCGATGTCCTTCAGCCCCGGAATGTCGGCATGGGTAATGGCGATGCGCACGCCTTCGAAGGCGTAGCAGGGCGCGGTATCGATGCGGATGATCCGGGCGTGGGCGCGGTCCGATAGCCGGGCGTAGACGTGCAACTGGTTCGGGAATTCCAGGCGGTCATCGATGTACTGCGCTTCGCCGGACACATGCTTGGCGGCGCTGTCATGCTTGACGCTGCGGCCTACGCCAGTGGTCAGGTCGCAGGCGAACAGCTCGGCCAGTTCGGCTTGGGTCTTCTCTACGGCGTGATGGTTAGACATAAGCGGTCACCCGAGTCTCGATGTGCGGCGTTTGCAGTTCGATGGAGTATTTGCGCAACAGGTTGCGGGCGCTGAGCAGGCGGTATTCCTTGCTGGCGCGGAAATCCGACAGCGGCGTGAAGTCCTCGGCCAGGGCAGCGCAGGCGCGTTCGACGGTGCTGTCGGTCCACGGCGCACCGATCAGTGCGGCTTCACAATGCTTGGCCCGCTTGGGTGTGGCGGCCATGCCGCCGAAGGCGACGCGGGCGTCGCGGACCACGCCGTTGTCGATGCGCAGGTTGAACGCCGCGCACACCGCGGAAATATCATCGTCCAGGCGTTTGGAGACCTTGTAGGCGCGGAACGCCTGTTCGGCACTGGCCCGGGGCACGATGATCTTCTCGATGAATTCGCTTTCCTGGCGCGCAGTGACCCGGTAGTCGATGAAATAGTCTTCCAGGGCCAGGGTGCGCCGGGTCTGGCCCTTGCACAGCACGATTTGCGCGCCGAGGGCGATCAGCAGGGGCGGCGAGTCGCCAATCGGCGAGGCGTTGCCGATGTTGCCGCCGAGGGTGCCCTGGTTGCGGATCTGCAGCGAGGCGAAGCGTTGCAGCAGTTCGCCAAAGTCCGGGTATTCGGCTTTCAAGGCTTCGTAGCAATCGGAGAGGGCGGTGGCGGCGCCGATCTCCAGGCGATCGTCGAAACGCTCGATACGCTTGAGTTCGGCGACGTTGCCCACGTAGATCATCACCGGCAGGGTGCGGTGAAATTGCGTGACTTCCAGGGCCAGGTCCGTGCCGCCGGCCAGCAGGCGCGCCTGGGGATAGGCGTCGTAGAGATCGGCCAGGTCGGCCACGGTCAGCGGCACCAGGCAACGTTTGTCGCCGCTGTTGAGCTCGCCGGTCTCGGTCGGTGCGATGGCTTTGAGGCGGGCGATGGTCTCGGCCGCGCGGGCGTCGAACTGGTCCGGTTGCTTGCCGCAGCAGGCCTGCTCGGCGGCGGCCAGGATCGGCCGATAGCCGGTGCAACGGCACAGGTTGCCGGCCAAGGCTTCGTGGGCCTTGTGGGCGTCGGGCTGCTCGCTGTTTTTTTGCAGGGCGAACAGCGACATGACGAAGCCGGGTGTGCAGAAACCGCACTGCGAACCGTGGCAATCGACCATCGCCTGCTGGACGCTGTGCAGTTGGCCCTGGTGCTTGAGGTCTTCGACGCTGATCAGTTGCTTGCCGTGCAGGGACGAGACGAAGGTCAGGCACGAATTGAGGCTGCGGTAGCGAATGCGTTCGCGGCCATTCGCGTCCGTCTCCAATTCGCCCACCACCACAGTGCACGCACCACAGTCGCCGCTGGCGCAACCTTCTTTGGTGCCTGGTTTGCCAACGTGTTCGCGCAAATAGTTGAGCACGGTCAGGTTCGGGTCCAGGGCGTGCTCGCTACGGAGTTCCTGGTTGAGTAAAAACTGGATCACGGAAGGCCTCGCAGACTCATTATTGTTGTATCGACATGGGCCTGAATTTATCAGGTCTGACTTTTCGGTCAATGATTTTCTGACTTAAAGGTCAGGAAAATTCGTTTGGTCGATCAACTGCCGTGTTTGGTCAGTATGGACCCATTGTGGGAGCGAGCTTGCTCGCGATAGCGTCGGGTCTGTCGATGCGTTCATCGGCTGGTGCACCGCCATCGCGAGCAAGCTCGCTCCCACAGGTTTGGTTCAGGATGAAAAGCTCAAACTTTTTTGCTTATATCGTGCCAAAAACCCGCTGCAGGCCCTGCGCCATGACGTATCGAGTGCGCTACACTGCGCCGCTTGTGCAAATCGAAGAGTTTGAAGGACAACCATGACGTTCAAGGCCCCGGACAGCCTCGCCGAGCAAATCGCCCACCATCTCGCCGAACGCATCATTCGCGGCGAAATGAAGCCGGGAGAGCGCATCCAGGAACAGAAGGTCACGCTGGCGCTCAATGTCAGCCGCGGCTCGGTCCGCGAGGCCTTGCTGATCCTGGAACGACGCCATTTGATCGCGATCCTGCCGCGCCGTGGCGCCCACGTCACCGAACTTACCGAACACAAGGTGCGCAGCCTCTGCGCGCTGATGAGCGAGCTGTACATCCTGCTGGGCAACGCCGTGGCCCATGGCTGGAAAGAACAGGCCGACATGGCGCCGTTCGTGGCCATCCAGCAGCGTCTCCAGGACGCCTACGCGCGCCAGGACATCCGCACCTTCGTCGATGAAAGCTTCAGCGTGATGCGCGCGGCCTATCTCTTCGCCAACAACCCGTACTTGCAGGAAACCGTCGAGAACCTGCAACCGGCCATGAGCCGTGCCTACTTCCTGGCCCTGGAGCAGCGCAAGGCGGAAATGAGCGAATTTCTCGACCTGTTCCAGCGCCTGCTCGCCGCCGTGCTGGCCCGTGATCTGCCGCAGATCCGCATCGTGCTGACGGCCTACGCCCAGCGCAGTTGCGATCTGGTGGTTGCTGCCCTGACGGCGGCCTGACGTGCGGCTCAAGTGCATCAAGTTGGCGGGGTTCAAGTCCTTCGTCGACCCGACCACGGTGAACTTCCCCAGTAACATGGCGGCGGTGGTCGGACCCAACGGTTGCGGCAAGTCGAACATCATCGACGCCGTGCGCTGGGTGATGGGCGAGAGCTCAGCCAAGAACCTGCGCGGCGAGTCGATGACCGATGTCATCTTCAACGGCTCCACCAGTCGCAAACCGGTAAGCCAGGCCAGCATCGAGCTGGTGTTCGACAACTCCGACGGCACCCTGGTGGGCGAGTACGCAGCCTATGCGGAAATCTCCATTCGTCGCAAAGTGACCCGCGACAGCCAGAACAGCTATTTCCTCAATGGCGCCAAGTGCCGGCGTCGCGACATCACCGATATTTTCCTCGGCACCGGCCTGGGCCCGCGCAGCTACTCGATCATCGAACAGGGCATGATCTCCAAGCTGATCGAAGCCAAGCCCGAGGACCTGCGCAACTTCATCGAAGAGGCTGCGGGGATCTCCAAATACAAGGAGCGGCGGCGCGAGACCGAAAACCGCATTCGTCGCACCCACGAAAACCTGGCGCGCCTGACCGACCTGCGCGAAGAGCTCGAACGTCAGCTCGAACGTCTGCACCGCCAGGCCGAGGCCGCGAAGAAGTACCAGGAATACAAGGGCGAGGAGCGCCAGCTCAAGGCCCAGCTTTCGGCCCTGCGCTGGCAGGCGTTGAACGAGCAGGTCGGCCAGCGTGAAGCGATCATTGGCAACCAGGAAGTCAGCTTCGAAGCCCTGGTGGCCGAGCAGCGTAATGCGGACGCCGCCATCGAGCGCCTGCGGGACGGTCATCATGACCTGTCCGAGCGCTTCAATCTGGTGCAAGGACGCTTCTATTCGGTGGGCGGCGACATCGCCCGGGTCGAGCAGAGCATCCAGCATGGGCAGCAACGGCTGCGGCAGTTGCAGGATGACTTGAAGGAAGCCGAGCGGGCGCGCCTGGAAACCGAATCGCACCTGGGCCACGACCGCACACTGCTGTTGACCCTTGGCGAAGAGCTGGACAGGCTCACGCCGGAGCAGGAAATCACCAGTGCCGCCGCCGAAGAGGCCGCCGCGGCCCTGGAAGAAGCTGAACTGACCATGCATGGCTGGCAAGAGCAGTGGGACAGCTTCAACCTGGCCTCGGCCGAGCCGCGGCGCCAGGCTGAAGTCCAGCAGTCGCGCATCCAGCAGTTGGAAACCAGTATGGAGCGCCTGGCCGAACGTCAGCGCCGGCTGTCCGAAGAACGTGCCTTGCTCGCGGCGGACCCGGAAGACGCAGCGATCCTGGAACTGAGCGAACAACTGGCGACCAGCGAAGCCACCCTCGAAGACTTGCAGGCCAGCGAAGACGCCCAGGTCGAACGCCTTGAGCAACTGCGCCAGGCCTTGCAATTGGCCTTGCAGAACCAGCAACAGGGCCAGGGTGAGTTGCAGCGGCTCAATGGGCGCCTGGCTTCGCTGGAGGCCTTGCAGCAAGCGGCGCTGGACCCGGGCACCGGCACCGCCGAATGGCTGCGCGACCAGCACCTGGCCGAACGCCCGCGGCTGGCCGAGGGGCTGAAGGTCGATGCCGGTTGGGAGCTGGCGGTGGAAACCGTGCTGGGGGCCGACCTGCAAGCGGTGCTGGTGGATGACTTCGGCGGCTTCGACCTGTCGGGCTTTACCCAGGGCGATCTGCGCCTGCTCAGCCCGGCCGGCGACGGAGTACGAATTCCCGGCAGCTTGCTGGACAAGGTCGAGGCCCAGGTGGACTTGTCGCCGTGGCTGGGACAGGTCAAGCCGGTGGACAGCCTTGAGCAGGCGTTGGCCCTGCGCGGGCAATTGGCGGCCGGCGAAAGCCTGATCAGTCGTGACGGGTATTGGGTCGGCCGGCATTTCCTGCGGGTGCGCCGGGCCAGCGAAGCCGAGAGCGGCATGCTCGCCCGTGGCCAGGAAATCCAGCGCCTGGGCGCCGAACGGGAAGAGCGCGAAGCCAGCGTCGAAGCCCTGGAAACCGAATTGCAAAACCTGCGGGCGCAACAGCGTCAACAGGAAAACGGCCGCGAACACCTGCGGCGGCTGTTGCAGGATGAAGCGCGCCAGCAAGGCGAGCTCAAGGCGCAGTTGTCGGCCGGCAAGGCCAAGGTCGAGCAACTGGCGCTGCGTCGCACCCGCCTGGAAGAAGAAATCACCGAGCTGGGCGAGCAGCGGGCGCTGGAGCACGAACAGATCGGTGAGGCGCGCTTGCAACTGCAAGAGGCCCTCGATGCCATGGCACTGGACACCGAGCAGCGTGAACTGCTGCTGGCCCAGCGTGACAGCTTGCGTGAGCGCCTGGATCGGGTGCGCCAGGAAGCACGCCAGCACAAGGACCACGCCCATCAGTTGGCGGTGCGCCTGGGCTCGCTCAAGGCTCAATACGATTCCACGCGCCAGGCCTTGGAACGACTGGAAATGCAGTCCGAACGCCTGACCGAAAAACGCGAGCAACTGAGCCTCAATCTGGAGGAGGGCGAGGCACCTTTGGAAGAGCTGCGCCTCAAACTCGAAGAGTTGCTCGACAAGCGCATGAGCGTCGACGAAGAACTCAAGACGGCGCAGATCGCCCTGGAGGACGCCGACCGCGAACTGCGCGACGCTGAGAAGCGCCGCAGCCAGGCCGAGCAGCAATCCCAACTGATCCGCGGCCAGATGGAACAGCAGCGCATGGAGTGGCAAGCCCTGACGGTGCGGCGCAAAGCCTTGCAGGACCAATTGCTGGAAGACGGCTACGACCTCGATGGCGTGCTCGCCACCTTGGTGGCCGGGGCGAATGAAAAGGACGCCGAGGAAGAACTGGAGCGCATTGCCCAGCGTATCCAGCGCCTGGGGGCAATCAACCTGGCGGCCATCGACGAGTACCAGCAGCAGTCCGAGCGCAAGCGCTACCTGGACGCCCAGAACGATGACCTGGTGGAAGCCCTGGAGACCCTGGAAAACGTCATCCGCAAGATCGACAAGGAAACCCGCAACCGCTTCAAGGATACCTTTGATCAGATCAACGGCGGTTTGCAGGCCCTTTTCCCAAAAGTTTTCGGTGGCGGCAGCGCCTATTTGGAACTGACGGGCGAAGATTTACTCGATACAGGGGTGACAATCATGGCGCGTCCTCCTGGCAAGAAGAACAGCACCATCCATTTGCTCTCCGGTGGCGAAAAGGCGCTGACCGCGCTGGCCCTGGTCTTTGCCATCTTCAAATTGAACCCGGCGCCGTTCTGCATGCTCGACGAAGTCGACGCGCCATTGGACGACGCCAACGTAGGCCGTTACGCACGGCTGGTGAAGGAGATGTCTGAAACGGTGCAGTTCATCTACATCACCCACAACAAGATCGCCATGGAAATGGCCGATCAGTTGATGGGGGTGACCATGCATGAGCCTGGCTGTTCGCGACTGGTGGCGGTGGATGTGGAGGAGGCCATGGCCATGGTGGATGCCTGAACAACCGGTTGTAGGGCTTCTACTTCGAACGCTGTAGGTATTTTTTACCCGGGGGGTTGATGTTCAATTCACAGATTGGGCACAAGCCTATGCGACAGACGGTGTAAAGTTATCTTTGGTCGTGCTAGTTTAATGTCAATTTTTCGTATGCGTGGGCAAAACGCCATTCAGAACATAGAGTTGGCGCCACGTTTTAAAGCGGTTTGCAAATAGCTAAGCCCCTTATTTTTCAGCATTTTTATAGAGGCACGGGATTACATGGAAATCGGTCTGCGCGAGTGGCTGATCGTCATCGGCATCATTGTCATTGCCGGTATTCTTTTCGACGGCTGGCGTCGCATGCGCGGCGGCAAGGGGAAACTGAAGTTTCGCCTGGATCGCAGCCTGTCGAACCTGCCTGATGAGGATGACAGCGCCGAACTGCTGGGCCCGCCGCGGGTGCTGGACACCCACAAGGAGCCGCAGCTGGACGAGCACGACTTGCCGTCGATGAGCGCACCTGTCCGCGAGCCACGGGAGTCGGGTTCCAAGCGCGGCAAGCGCAACAGCGAGCCGTCCCAAGGTGATTTGAACCTGAACCTCGACCTGGATGGTGGGCCGAGCTTCAGCAGTCGCGACGGCGACTTCCCGGACGAGACCAAGACCCCGAGCGCCGACAAGGACCAGGCCCAGGCTGAAGAAGTGCTGGTGATCAGCGTGATCTGCCGCGACCCGGCCGGCTTCAAGGGCCCGGCGTTGCTGCAGAACATCCTCGAAAGCGGCCTGCGTTTCGGCGAGATGGACATTTTCCACCGCCACGAAAGCATGGCCGGTAACGGCGAGGTGCTGTTCTCCATGGCCAACGCGGTCAAGCCCGGTGTGTTCGACCTCGACGACATCGATCATTTCAGCACGCCAGCGGTGAGCTTCTTCCTCGGCCTGCCGGGCCCGCGTCATCCCAAGCAAGCCTTCGACGTGATGGTGGCCGCGGCGCGCAAGCTGTCCCAGGAACTCAATGGTGAACTGAAGGATGACCAGCGCAGCGTGCTGACCGCCCAGACCATCGAGCACTACCGCCAGCGCATCGTCGAATTCGAGCGCCGGGCGCTGACCCAGAAGCGCTGAGCGATAGATGGCTCTCCTGCCCAGAGAGCTTTGTGTGGCGAGGGAGCTTGCTCCCGCTGGGGTGCGAAGCGCCCCCATGTATCAAGAAAATCGAGCAGCCTAGGCTGCTCTTTTGCTTTATGAGAGAACACCCATGAACGCCGTTGAAACCCGCATCCAAAAGCTGCGTACCGAGCTGGATCAGCATAACTACCGCTACCACGTCCTCGATGAGCCAAGCATTCCCGATGCCGAGTACGACCGCCTGTTCCACGAGCTCAAGGCCCTGGAAGAGCAGCATCCGGAACTGGTCACCAGCGACTCCCCGACCCAACGGGTCGGCAGCGTGGCGCTGTCGGCGTTCAGCCAGGTGCGCCACGAGATCCCGATGCTCAGCCTGGGCAACGCCTTCGACGAAACCACCATGCGTGAGTTCGACCGGCGGGTGACGGAAGGTCTCGACCTGCCCATGGGTGACTTGCTGGGCGGTGGCGCGGTGGTGGAGTACAGCTGCGAGCCGAAGCTCGATGGGCTGGCGGTCAGCCTGTTGTATCAGGACGGCATGCTGGTGCGCGGCGCCACGCGCGGTGACGGCGCCACGGGCGAGGACATCAGCGTCAATGTGCGCACCGTGCGCAACATTCCCCTCAAGTTGCAGGGCACCGGCTGGCCGCCGCTGCTGGAAGTGCGCGGCGAGGTGTACATGTCCAAGGCCGGCTTCGAGCGCCTCAACGCCACGCAGTTGGAGGTGGGCGGCAAGACGTTTGCCAACCCGCGCAACGCGGCGGCCGGCAGCCTGCGTCAGCTCGATTCCAGGATCACGGCCAACCGTCCCCTGGAGTTCTGTTGCTACGGCATCGGCCAGGTGACGTCGGACATCGCCGACACCCACATCGGTAACCTCAAGCAACTCAAGGCCTGGGGCATGCCCATCAGCCGTGAGCTGAAACTGGCCCGCGGCATCGACGAATGCCTGGATTACTACCGTGACATCGGCGAGCGGCGCAACGCGTTGCCCTACGAGATCGACGGCGTGGTGTTCAAGGTCAACAGCATCGCCTCCCAGCGCGAGCTCGGTTTCCGCGCCCGGGAACCGCGTTGGGCCATCGCCCACAAGTTTCCCGCCACTGAAGAACTCACCGAGTTGCTGGACGTCGAGTTCCAGGTCGGCCGCACGGGCGCGGTGACTCCGGTGGCCCGACTCAAGCCGGTGAAAGTCGCCGGCGTGACCGTGGCCAACGCCACCCTGCACAACATGGATGAAGTGGCGCGCCTGGGCGTGATGATCGGCGACACCGTGATCATCCGCCGCGCCGGGGATGTGATCCCGCAGGTGGTGCAGGTCGTCACCGAGCGCCGTCCGGAAAACGCCCGCCCGGTGGAGGTGCCCCAGCAATGTCCCGTCTGCGGCTCCCACGTCGAGCGCACGCAATTGATCAAGCGCAGCAAGGGCCGCGAAACCGTCAGCGAAGGCGCGGTGTACCGCTGCGTCGGTCGCCTGGCCTGTGGCGCGCAACTCAAGCAGGCGATCATTCACTTCGTTTCGCGTCGGGCCATGGACATCGAGGGCCTGGGCGAGAAGAGCGTCGAGCAACTGGTGGATGAGGGGCTGGTGGGTTCGCCTGCCGATCTGTATGCCTTGACCTTCGAACAGGTGGTCGACCTGGAAGGCTTTGCCGAACTGTCGAGCAAGAACCTGCTGGCCGCCATCGTCGACAGCAAAAAACCAAGCCTGGCACGGTTTATCTACGCCCTCGGCATTCCGGACGTGGGCGAGGAGACGGCCAAGGTCCTGGCTCGTTCCCTCGGTTCGCTGGAGCGCGTGCAGGC
The DNA here is from genome assembly GCF_055390755.1 of Pseudomonas sp. Van50. NCBI lineage: Bacteria > Pseudomonadati > Pseudomonadota > Gammaproteobacteria > Pseudomonadales > Pseudomonadaceae > Pseudomonas > Pseudomonas sp. Van50. The sequence goes on from NZ_AP024343.1 coordinate 2,183,460, forward strand.
GGCCTTGCCCCAGGTGCTCACGTACTTGCCGGACGTCGGTCTGGAAGTCGCCCACGAGATCCACAGCTTCTTTGAGGACCCACACAACCGCCAGGTGATCAAGGACCTGCTGCGCCATGGCCTCGAGATCCAGGACCAGGGCGAGTTGGGCGCCGAGTTTTCCGCCAGCACCACCCTGGGTGGCTTTCTCGACAAGTTGCACATTCCTTCGGTGGGGCCGGGCGGGGCGCAGAAACTGGCGGACAAGTTCGGCTCGCTCGAAGGCGTGATGAACGCCGATTGGCTGGACATGCGCCAGGCGCTGCCGGAAAAGCAGGCCAACGCCGTACGCGAGTTCTTCGCCATCGCCGCCAACCGTCAACAGGCCGAAGCGGCGCAACAGCAGTTGCGCGACTTCGGCATGCACTGGCAAAGCGAGAAGAAAGTCGTCGAAGGCTTGCCGGAGGCCGGGCACACCTGGGTGCTGACCGGTTCGCTGGAGCTGATGAGTCGTGACGTCGCCAAGGACAAGCTGGAGAGCCTGGGGGCCAAGGTGGCCGGTTCCGTGTCGGCGAAAACCCATTGCGTGGTGGCCGGGCCGGGGGCGGGTTCGAAATTGACCAAGGCAAACGAGCTGGGCCTCAAGGTGCTCGACGAAGCGGCGTTCGTGGCTTTTTTGAGTCAGCATGGCATCACGGTTCAATCGTGATCCGTGGCGAGGGAGCTTGCTCCCGCTCGGCGGCGCAGCCGTCGTAAAACCTCCTGTCGCGGTCTGTCTGGTAGGTTGAGTCGTTCCGATTGGGGCGGCTGCGCCACCCAGCGGGAGCAAGCTCCCTCGCCACGGTTTATTCGGTGCTGTGATGCAGTGCGGGGGAACGATCCGACACGGAGCATGATCTAGTCTTGCAGGCTCCAGGGAGAGATCGCCATGTACCGCTTCTTCGAACAACTGAGTTCACGCATCGCCGCGCCGTTCCTGGGTGATCGGTCACGTAACAGCAAGGTCTGGCCGTGTCGTTGCGGCCAGTCCCTGTTCTTTCGCAACAGCCAATGCCTGGCCTGCCTGGCGGCCCTGGGGTATCAGCCCGATCAGAGTCGCTTGTCCTCCCTGCAGCCCGCTGAGCAGCCCGACACCTGGACGCTGGATGCCGATCCGCAAGCCGGGCTGTTCCGCCGTTGCGCCAACCTCGACACCCCGGCGGCCTGCAATTGGCTGCTGCCGGACAATGGGCGCGATACCCTGTGCATCGCCTGCAGCCTGAACCGCACTATCCCCGACCTGTCGATTCCGGAAAACCCTGAGCGCTGGCGCAAGGTCGAGACCGCCAAGCGTCGTCTGGTCGCGCAACTGATTACCTTTGGCTTGCCGGTCATCCCGAAAACCGTCGACGAAAACATCGGCCTGGCTTTCGACTTCATCGGCGTCGACCCCGACGGCAAATCGCCGATGACCGGCCATGCCAGCGGGCTGATCACCCTCGACATCAAAGAGGCGGACGATGCCCATCGTGAGTACGTGCGCCAGCAGATGCGCGAGCCGTATCGCACCTTGCTCGGGCATTTTCGTCATGAGGTGGGGCATTACTACTGGGATCGACTGATTGCCAACAGCCACTGGCTCGAGGCGTTTCGCGAGTTGTTCGGCGATGAGCGCGCCAGCTATGCCGAAGCCCTGGAACGCCACTACCAGCAAGGTGCGCCGCTGGATTGGCAAACCCGCTACGTCAGTGCCTACGCCACCATGCACCCTTGGGAAGACTGGGCGGAAACCTGGGCCCATTACCTGCACATGATGGATGCGGTAGACACTGCCCTGGGCTTCGGCATGAGTGCCCGGGAGATGGATTTCGACTACCAACCGTTCCCGCCCGAGACCTTGTACGACCCCGAACACACTGGCGGCGCGGCTTTCCTCTCGTTCGTCAACGCCTGGATCGAACTGGCCGGCATGCTCAACGAATTGTCCCGCAGCATGGGCCAGCCGGACTTCTACCCGTTCGTCGTGCCGGCAGCGGTGATCACCAAACTGCATTTCATCCATCTGGTGATCCAGGAAGAGGGTGGTCGGGCGGATGAGGTGTTGTTGTAGTTTTCTGTGGAGGCAGCTTGCAACCCTGTTGAATGTACCGACGCCTTCGCGAGCAAGCTCGCTCCCACACACGCGAAGCGCAGATCCCCCCTGTGGGAGCGAGCTTGCTCGCGATAGCGACAGGTCAGCCTGCGATCATGCCGGATGTGCCGACTTCATCGCAGACACGCTTTGTTCCCATAGCAAGTACTTGAACATCTTCAGTTTTTTAATCCGCCGCGAACGGTTGTAACTTCTTGCCAGATAGGTACAATGGCGCGGCTCGCCGTCAGGCGGGCGTCGTTATGGTGACCCCATCGGTCCCCCCGCAACGATTACCCGTGAACCTGGTCAGATCCGGAAGGAAGCAGCCACAGCGGGAACATTGTGTGCCGGGGTGTGGCTGGTGGGGTTGCCTCCATAACGCCCAAGCCTTCATTCGCAAGGTTTGCAAACTTCAAAATTTCTTGCTGTTTTGCTGATCGATACCGATCGGTGCTTTCTGCTGTCCAGGCTTTGGCCGGACAAGACAATCGAGCGTCAACGTCAACAAGCAGGCCGGTCCTGTGCATCGACAGGACCGGGCCCTGGGGTCAGTACTGAGCCTTCACATACTCAGTAATCGGCTCTTGCAAAAGATCCTGTGGATGATCCCCACCGAAAGTCGCCCATTTGCTTTTACCGGACAAGATCGCAGACCCCAGCGGCTGTGCGCCAGTCGGGCCATAAATGGCGAGCTTCACTTCAATCTTGTCGGGGAGGCCCGACCATTCCGTGGCGCGTTCTTCCCAGTGCAGGATTTCCGGGATGACGTAGTAGCCCGAAGGGCTGTTCTGTCTCAGGCAGCTCAATTCACGGCACGCGCCCACTACCGTCACACGGTTGGTGTAATAAGAGAAGGCCGTCTTGACGGTGGCAGCTGTCATATCACCGGAGGCAGGGTAGGGCGTCGTTTCGTAGCGGCCGTCGACCGGTATGGCGATGGTGACGGGCATTTGCCGATCAAGTTTTCCCGGGTTGGGGAATACGTCTTGTTGCGCGTATTTGGCGGTGCAGCCTGTGGCGAGTATCGAGACAAGAATGATCGAAAGTTTACGCACGGAGTCCCCTGGGATTTTGTTGTGTCGACGAGTCGGTGGGCGTCATCGGGACGCAGGAATCAGTGCGTTGATAGTCCGGGTTCGTGGCAAGAGATGTCAACGTGACATTATGTCGTGCGTCATCCTCGGAATTGGGCAGGCGAGCAAAGAGAAGCCTGGCTTGTCTCGCCTCGACAGGCCAGGCTGCTCTTTCACTGCGTCAAGGCTTGGACAAGGCCTGGTCGACCGCTGCGATCAGCTTTCCCAGGTCCTTCGGGGTGGCTTTGTGTATGACACCGAACAGGTACGCCCGCTGTTCGTCCTCATCGGCCATGTCGGCAAAAAAGGCCTTCAGTTGCACATCCAGCACATTGGCAAGCAGGAACAAGGCTTCGACGCTGGGGGTGTAGGTGCCGGTTTCGAAGCGGCTGATGGTTTTAGGGTCAAAACCGGTTTTTTCGCCAAGTTCAGCCTGAGTAAGCCCCGCTACTTTGCGGTAGCGTCTGATGGCCGGACCCAAACTTGAAATTTGCATCGCTTAATTCCCATTTAGAATCAAGAACTTAACGATAGATTTTCGCATTAGGCAACCGCGTGATCCATCACCTTGCTTTGCAAAATGTGATGTGTTTCGTAGAATCGGCCTTTGGCACGGGTATTTGGTGACCTGCTTTTCGAAGCCGAGGTGTGTGCGGGGGCCGGGCCTTGTGTTCTTGCCACGATACAAGGCAAGGGCTGAAGCTCTCCCTTGGCATCGCCAGGGCCCGCGCTCCAGCTTCTCTCAGAGTGTTTGAGCCTAGTTGATTTTCGCCTGTCTTGAAGGCGGTGCAACCGCGCGCGACAAATGAGCCTGACTCATGGATGACTGCTTCGATGGATAAGAAGTACCGCAGGGCCGTTGACGCCGCCGCGATTTTTTCCGAGACCGATCTGAGCGGGCGCATCACCTACGTCAACGATCAATTTTGCAGTCTTTTCGGTTACCGGCGCGATGAGCTGCTGGGCGCGAACCATCGCCTGCTCAATTCCGGCCAGCACCCTGGCGAGTTCTTCAGCGCCATGTGGGGCACCATTGCCCTGGGCCAGGTCTGGAAAGGGGAAATCTGCAATCGGGCCAAGGACGGTACGCTGCACTGGGTCGACACCACCCTGGTGCCGGTGATCGACGACGAGACCGGCCAAATCGAGCGCTACCTGGCGATTCGCTTCGACGTCAGCGAAAAGCGTCGCCTGCTGCATTCGTTGCAATGGCGGGTCGGTCACGATGTGCTGACCGGCCTGCCCAATCGTACTTATCTATCGGATCTGCTGGACCAGGCCCTGGAGTTTTCCCGGGAGGAAAACCTGCCCTTGGCGGTGTGCATGCTCGACCTCGATGGCTTCAAGGCGGTCAATGACGGCTATGGTCACGCCAGCGGTGATCGACTGTTGGTGGAGGTCGCCAGGCGCCTGCGCAGCATTGTGCGTGGCGAGGACGTGGTAGCGCGGCTGGGCGGGGATGAGTTCGTGCTGGTGTTGCGCCATGTGCGCGGGATGGAAGAGCTGCATGCCGCGTTGAACCGGGTGTTGATCGCCGTCTCCATGCCGTATGCCATTGACGGCAAGGACATCAAGGTCTTCGCCAGTATTGGCGTCACGTTGTTCCCGTGGGACAACGAAGACGCCGAGACCCTGTTGCGTCATGCCGACCAGGCGATGTACGTGGCCAAGCAAAGCGGTCGCAATCGTTTCCACTTGTTCGATGTGTCCCGGGACAAGGAGGTGCGGGCCACTTACCAGACAGTCGAGCGGGTCCGCCAGGCACTGGCCGATAACGAACTGCGGCTGCATTTCCAGCCCAAGGTCAATATGCGTCATGGCACCGTGGTCGGCCTGGAGGCGCTGCTGCGCTGGAAGCATCCGCAACGTGGCCTGGTGCCGCCTCGGGAGTTCTTGCCCCTGGTGGAGGAGACTGACCTGATCGTCGAGATCGGCGAGTGGGTCATGGAACAGGTCTTGACCCAGTTGCAACAATGGCAGCAGGCGGGGCAGGGCTGGCCGGTGAGCATCAATATCTCGGCACGGCATTTCCAGCGGGCGGATTTTGTCGAGCGACTGCGACAGGTGTTGGAGCGGCATTCGGCGGTGCCGCCACGGCTGTTGGACCTGCAGATTGTCGAGTCCGTCGCCGTGGAGAACCTGGCCCACGTCAGCGCCTGCCTCCAGGCGTGCCAGGCACTGGGCGTGGGGTTTTCCCTGGGTGGTTTCGGCACCGGCTACTGCTCGCTCAACGACCTCAAGCACCTGCGCACGCAAACCATCAAGATCGACAAGACCTTCGTGCGCGACATTCTCGATGACCGCGACGACCTGGCGCTGACCGAAGCGGTGATCGGCCTGGCTCGGGCGTTTGGCCGCGAGGTGGTCGCCGAAGGGCTGGACAGCCTGGAGCATGGCCAACTGTTGCTGCGCCTGGGCTGCGAGGTGGCACAAGGTTATTTCATCGCCCGGCCCATGCCGCCCGAACAGATACCCGGCTGGGTGCAGGGGTTCGTTCCGCCGTCGCAATGGCGGCAGCGGCCAGGCGATCAGGGCGAGGGCGCCTCGCTCTCGGCCCGTGATGCTTCACTGCGGCCGGTGTAGAGCTGGATGATCGCGTCGATTTCCCCGGACGTCTTCATGTTCAGCAATGTCCTCAGAATGCGCTGTGCGGGAATGCTCGGATCGTTGCGCACATAACAGCTCAACCGCTGTTCCTGCAGGACAGCCACCTCATGGAGTTGGCGATCAGCGGTATGACGTTGATTGAACCAGTCCAGCGCCCATTGATTACTGATCCCATAGCGATAACGCCCGGCCAACAGTTTCGCCAGCACTTGTTCCTGGCTGCGGGCATCGTCGCGGTACAGTTGACCGGCGTCGAACAAGGGTTGCAAGGTCGGGTAGCTGTAGCCGAGCACCGTGCCGATGGGTTGGGGCGACAGCGTTGTTGGCGTTACCGTCGCGGGTACGCTTGTGGTGGCGACGAGCAGGTCACGTTGGAAAAACAACGGGATGCTCCACAGATAATCATCGTTGTCCTTCACCCAGTCAGGGCTGACATAGCAACGCATGTCGACCTCGCCGTGTTTCATGGCACCGTCGAGCCGGGCGCGGGAGAGGACGTGGAATTGCGCCGGCTTTCCTATCTGGGTCGCCAGGCTGATCATGATGTCGGGAATGATGCCCTGGGTCGGGCGGCCTCGTTCAATCTGCACCATGGGCATTGCCCAGCCATCGGTAACGGCGAAACGCAAGGGGGCTTCCTCGGCAAGACAGCCGGTACTCAACAACAGCAAAGCCCCCATGGCTGAGCGCATAAACTCTCCTGACTGTGTAAAACCGTGTCGACAACGAGTCCCGTAGCCTAGCTTAGTCACATTAGACGAGCACACCGGATGCAATTTCGCCCCTGCTCCGCTAGCATTAGCCGCTTATGTTCCTTCGTTGCGACGGTTTTCGATGAGTTATCAGGTTCTTGCACGTAAATGGCGTCCGCGCTCGTTCCGCGAAATGGTCGGCCAGACCCATGTGCTCAAGGCTCTGATCAATGCCTTGGACAGCCAGCGGCTGCACCACGCCTATCTGTTCACCGGTACCCGTGGCGTGGGCAAGACCACCATCGCGCGGATCATTGCCAAGTGCCTGAACTGTGAAACCGGTATCACTTCGACACCTTGTGGCGAGTGCTCAGTCTGTCGGGAAATCGACGAGGGCCGCTTCGTCGACCTGATCGAGATCGACGCCGCCAGCCGCACCAAGGTCGAAGACACCCGCGAACTGCTCGACAACGTGCAGTACGCCCCGAGCCGTGGGCGCTTCAAGGTCTACCTGATCGACGAAGTGCACATGCTCTCCAGCCATTCCTTCAATGCGCTGCTCAAGACCCTCGAAGAACCGCCGCCCTACGTCAAGTTCATCCTGGCGACCACCGACCCGCAGAAACTTCCTGCAACGATTCTGTCGCGGTGCCTGCAGTTCTCCCTGAAGAACATGACGCCGGAGCGGGTGGTCGAGCACCTGACCCACGTACTGGGCGTCGAAAACGTGCCATTCGAAGACGATGCGCTGTGGCTGTTGGGCCGCGCCGCCGATGGTTCGATGCGCGACGCCATGAGCCTGACCGACCAGGCCATCGCTTTCGGTGAAGGCAAGGTCATGGCCGCCGATGTCCGAGCCATGCTCGGCACCCTCGATCACGGCCAGGTCTATGACGTCTTGCATGCGCTGATCGAAGGCGATGCCAAGGCGCTGCTCGAGGCGGTGCGTCACCTGGCCGAGCAGGGCCCGGACTGGAATGGCGTACTCTCGGAAATCCTCAACGTGCTGCACCGTGTCGCCATTGCCCAGGCCCTGCCTGAAGGCGTCGACAACGGCCATGGCGACCGTGATCGCGTACTGGCCCTGGCCCAGGCGCTGCCGGCCGAAGACGTGCAGTTCTATTACCAGATGGGTCTGATCGGCCGTCGCGACCTGCCCCTGGCACCGGATCCGCGAGGCGGCTTCGAAATGGTCCTGTTGCGAATGCTGGCGTTCCGGCCAGCCGATACGGCGGATGCCCCGAGGCAAACGCTAAAGCCAGTGGGGATCAGCCAGGCCACAGCTGATTCCGCCAAGCCAGTGGCTGCCGCGCCCGTCGTTGCGCCGGCAGTGACTTCGGCTCCGGCAGCGGTGACACCTGTAGCCCAGCCGGTGCCGGCGCCTGTGGTCGCGACGGCCGAGCCGGAACCCGAGCCGGTCGTCGAGGCACTGCCCGAGCCCGTCGCCGAAGAAGTCGTCGACCTGCCTTGGAACGACCCGGTCGAGCCGCCAGTGGTCCAGCAGCCGGTCGTCGAGCCCGTGTTGGAAACCGTCGCCGAGCAGCCCGAGTTGCCGCCGATGCCCCTGCCGACGCCCGACAGCGTGGTACCCGATGCGCCGGAATGGGTCGCAGCGCCCGTGCCCGAGCCGACGGTGGCCGACGTCGATATCGCCACGCCGGGCATCGACCTGGACGACGAGCCGCCGCTGGATGAGGATTACATCGAGCCGGACATGGATTCGGCGTACAGCTACCTGGACGACCTGGCCAGCGAGCACGCCGCCGAGCCAGCCCCGGAGCCCGAGCCGGAACCGGCGGCGATGCCGGCCACCGGGCTGGCCCTGCAGTGGCTGGAACTGTTCCCTAAACTGCCGATCAGCGGCATGACCGGCAGCATCGCCGCCAACTGCACGCTGATGGCCGTGGAGGGCGACCACTGGCTGCTGCACCTGGACCCGGCCCACAGCGCACTGTTCAACGCGACCCAGCAACGTCGCCTCAACGATGCACTGAACCAGTACCACGAGCGCACCCTGACGCTGACCATCGAGCTGATCAAGCCCGAGCAGGAGACCCCGGCCCAGGCCGCGTCCCGCCGCCGTGCCGACCGTCAGCGCGAAGCCGAGGAGTCGATCCACGGTGATCCATTCATCCAGCAGATGATGCAACAGTTCGGCGCCGTGGTCCGTCACGATACTATCGAACCTGTCGAGGCCCCGGTCACCCAGGGCTCATAACTGAAGGCGCCAGGCCGAACGGGCCGGGCGTGTTGTTTATCCAAGTACTTTCGAGGTGATTCCCATGATGAAAGGTGGCATGGCCGGCCTGATGAAGCAGGCGCAGCAGATGCAGGAAAAAATGGCCAAGATGCAGGAAGAACTGGCCAACGCCGAAGTCACCGGCAAATCTGGTGGCGACATGGTGACCGTGGTCATGACCGGTCGTCACGACATCAAGCGTGTCAGCATCGACCCAAGCGTGGTCGAAGGCCTGAGCGAAGATGACAAGGAAATGCTCGAAGCCCTGTTCGCTGCCGCCGTCAATGACGCGGTGCGCAAGATCGAAGCCAACAGCCAGGACAAGATGTCCGGCATGACCGCTGGCATGCAACTGCCACCGGGCATGAAATTGCCGTTCTGATTCGCCATCCCGGTCGGGATGGGCTACACACAATGCCAGGCATCGCGCCTGGCATTTTTGTTTCTGGCCCAGATACAACGTTGGATGTCCGGCCGCTATCGCGAGCAAGCTCGCTCCCACACTGGATTGAAGTGCTCCTCAATTGTGAGGTTCGTCGCAGGTCCTATGTGGGAGCGAGCTTGCTCGCGATGCGGCCACTGCGGTCCAACTGAACAAACATCGAACGCTGCCCCCTGGCAAGGGTCTGCTCCCTATACGTGCCACTCAACGATCAAGGAGACGCTTCCATGTCACAAGCATCGACCACCAGCCAGCGCATCGTCCTGGCCTCTCGCCCCCACGGCGCCCCGACCCCGGAGAATTTCCGCCTGGAGCAGGTGACCCTGCCGGACTTGGCACAGGGGCAGATCCTGCTCAAGACGCTGTTTCTGTCCCTGGATCCCTACATGCGTGGGCGCATGAGCGATGCACCTTCCTACGCCGCGCCGGTGGAAATCGACGAGGTGATGACCGGCGGCGCTGTCAGCCGCGTGGAGCGATCGATGCACCCGAAATTCCAGGAGGGTGATCTGGTGGTGGGCGCCACGGGTTGGCAGAGCCACAGCATCAGCGATGGGCGCAACGTGATGCCCATCCCCTCCGGGCTGCCCAGCCCGTCGATGGCCTTGGGGGTACTGGGCATGCCGGGCATGACCGCTTACATGGGGCTGATGGACATTGGCCAGCCCAAGGCCGGGGAAACCCTGGTGGTCGCGGCCGCCTCGGGTGCCGTGGGCTCGGTGGTCGGCCAGGTGGCGAAGATCAAGGGCCTGCGTGTCGTCGGGGTCGCAGGCGGCAGCGAGAAATGCAAGTACGTGGTCGACGAACTGGGCTTTGATGCCTGTGTCGATCACAGGAGCGCCAATTTTGCCGAAGAACTGGCGCAGGCCTGTGACAAGGGCATCGATATCTATTACGAAAACGTCGGCGGCAAGGTCTTCGATGCCGTCGTGCCGTTGCTCAACGCCAAGGCGAGGATCCCGCTCTGCGGCCTGATCGCCTCCTACAACGATCATCAAGCACCGAGCGGCCCGGATCGCTTGCCGCAACTGCAGCGCACCTTGCTGACCAAACGCGTGCGAATCCAGGGGTTTATTGTGTTCGACGACTATGGTGACCGTCAGCCGGAGTTCATCAGTGCCATGGCCCCTTGGGTGCGCGATGGCAAGGTCAAGTTCCGTGAGGACGTGGTCGATGGCTTGGAAAATGCGCCACAGGCGTTTATCGGCCTGCTGGAAGGGCGCAACTTCGGCAAGTTGGTGGTGCGGGTCGCGCAGGATTGAGTATTTGACGCTAACCGGAGGCGCGGGTATAAACCGCGTCTCGTTGTTATGTCGGACATTTCCTCCATGAGCTTCAGCCCTTTGATTCGCCAACTGATCGATGCCCTGCGAACGTTGCCGGGTGTGGGTCAGAAAACTGCCCAGCGCATGGCGTTGCAATTGCTCGAGCGTGATCGCAGCGGCGGTTCACGCCTGGCCCAGGCCCTGAGCCAGGCCATGGAAGGTGTAGGGCATTGCCGTTTATGCCGCACCCTCACCGAAGACGACCTCTGCCCGCAATGCGCCGACCCGCGTCGGGACGACACCTTGCTTTGCGTCGTGGAGGGGCCGATGGATGTGTATGCGGTGGAGCAGACCGGTTTTCGTGGCCGTTATTTCGTGCTCAAGGGCCATTTGTCCCCGCTCGACGGCTTGGGGCCGGAAGCCATCGGCATTCCACAGTTGATCGCGCGGATCGAAGAGGCGGGCACGTTCACGGAAGTCATCCTCGCCACCAACCCGACGGTCGAAGGCGAAGCCACCGCCCATTACATCGCCCAACTGCTGAACAACAAAGGCCTGGTCGCCTCCCGCATCGCCCACGGCGTGCCACTGGGAGGGGAGCTTGAGTTGGTGGACGGTGGAACGCTGGCGCATTCGTTTGCGGGCCGTAAGCCGATCGCGTTGTAACCGCTACCCCATACCCTGTGGGAGCGAGCTTGCTCGCGATAGCGGTGGATCAGTCAACATCCATGCGACTGATAAACCGCTATCGCGAGCAAGCTCGCTCCCACAGGTTTGATGGTTGCCTGGCAATTATTTTTCGCTGAGGGAGAACTGCGTCAGGCAGAACGTCGGGATCCCCATGTCTTCCAGGCGCTGGGAGCCGAGCAGTTCCGGCAAGTCAATGATCGCTGCGGCCTCGTGGACCTTGGCGCCCATGCGACGGATCAGGTTGGCGGCGGCGATCAGCGTGCCACCAGTGGCGATCAGGTCATCGAACATCACCACCGAATCCCCCTCGCACAGGCTGTCGGCATGCACTTCAAGGAAGGCTTCGCCGTATTCGGTCTGGTACCCCTCGGCCAGTACGTCGGCCGGCAGCTTGCCTTGCTTGCGGAACAAGACCAGCGGTTTGTTCAGCTGATAGGCCAGGATCGAACCGATCAGGAAACCGCGTGCATCCATCGCGCCAATGTGAGTGAACTCGGCCTCGACATAGCGGTGGGCGAAACTGTCCATGACCAGGCGCAGGGCGGTCGGGGATTGGAACAGTGGGGTAATGTCGCGAAAGATCACGCCGGGCTTGGGGAAATCGATCACGGGGCGGATCAGGGATTTGATGTCGAAGGAGTCAAAGACCATCGTGGAGGTGTCCTGGCAGGGCTGCAAACGCGGCAGTATAGCGCGGCGGGGCAAATCCCTCAGCCGCGCTCGTTCATCAGCCGTCGATCGAGCCGCCGGCCAGGGCGCAGAGCTGGATCGGGTCGAGGATGTGAATTTCCTTGCCTTCGGCGGCAATCAATTCGTTCTGCTGGAAACGGGTGAACACCCGGGACACGGTTTCCACCGCCAGGCCCAGGTAATTGCCGATTTCGTTGCGCGACATGCTCAGGCGGAACTGGTTGGCCGAGAACCCGCGGGCGCGGAAGCGTGCCGAGAGGTTGACCAGGAACGTGGCGATGCGCTCGTCGGCGGTTTTTTTCGAGAGCAGTAGCATCATCTGCTGATCGTCACGGATTTCCCGGCTCATGACCCGCATCAACTGGCGACGCAGTTGCGGCAACTGTAGGGCCAGCTCGTCCAGGCGGTCGAAGGGAATTTCGCACACTGAGGTGGTTTCCAGCGCCTGGGCCGAGACCGGATGGGTCTCGGTGTCCATGCCGGACAGGCCCACCAGTTCGCTGGGCAGGTGGAAACCGGTGAGCTGCTCTTCGCCGCCATCGCTCAAGTTAAAGGTTTTCAAGGCGCCCGAGCGCACCGCGTAGACGGAATCGAAGGTGTCGCCCTGGCGAAACAGGAATTCACCTTTTTTCAACGGGCGGCCCCGTTTAACGATTTCGTCCAACGCCTCCATGTCCTCCAGATTCAATGAAAGTGGCAGGCACAGCGGGGCCAGGCTGCAATCCTTGCAGTGGGCCTGGTTGTGGGCGCGCAGTTTGACTGGCTCGGACATTTCTTCAATCCTTGTGGGAAAACACACATAGGCCGTAAGGGTACCCCAGCGTAGGCACTCCGGCCAGTGCGGTTTCGTCGTCAAATTGTCGCGCTCAGATAACTCGGGAGAAGCGCTGCCGGTTGTGCTGCTCCAGATAGGCATCGAAGACCATGCACACGGATCGCACCAGCAGGCGCCCGGCGGGCAGGACTTTGATGTGCGTGTTGTCGAGTTCGATCAGGCCGTCCTTGGCCATGGCCTGCAATTGCGGCCATAGCGGCGCAAAATATCCGCCAAAATCGATATTGAAGGTTTGCTCGATCTCGGCGAAGGCCAGGTTGAAATGACAAATCAATTGCTGGATCACCGCACGCCGCAGCCGGTCGTCGGCGTTGCATACCCAGCCGCGACTGGTTGCCAGTTGCCCGTCGGCGAGGGTGTTCTGGTAATGGTTCAGGTCGCTGCTGTTCTGGCAATACAGGTCGCCGATCTGGCTGATGGCCGACACGCCGAGGCCGATCAGGTCGCAATGGCCATGGGTGGTGTAGCCCTGGAAGTTGCGCTGCAACGTGGCCTCTTCCTGGGCGATGGCCAGCTCGTCGTCGGGCAGGGCGAAGTGGTCCATGCCAACGTAGCGGTAGCCGGCGGCGGTCAGTTGTTCGATGGTGCCCTGCAGCATCGCCAGTTTCTGTTCCGGGTTCGGCAAGTCCTGGCTGTTGATGCGCCGCTGGGGCATGAAGCGTTCCGGCAGGTGGGCGTAATTGAACACCGAGAGCCGGTCCGGTTGCAGGTGGATGACTTCCTCGACAGTGCGGGCGAAGTTGTCCGGGGTCTGCTTGGGCAGGCCGTAGATCAGGTCAATGTTGATCGAGCGGAACTGCAAGGTTCGGGCAGCCTCGACCACCGCGCGGGTTTCTTCCAGGCTTTGCGGGCGATTGACGGCACGCTGCACCGCCGGGTCAAGGTCTTGCAGGCCGATGCTGACCCGATTGAACCCCAGTTCACGCAACAGCCCCATGGTCGACCAGTCGGCCTCCCGGGGATCGATCTCGATGCCGTAGTCGCCGGAATCGTCGTCCAGCAGGTTGAGGTGCTTGCGCAGCGTGGCCATCAGTTGACGCAGCTCGTCGTGGCTGAGGAACGTCGGGGTGCCGCCGCCAAAGTGCAGCTGTTCCACGGGCTGGGTAGGGTCCAGGTGGCAGCCGATCAACTGGATCTCCTGTTCCAGGCGTTGCAGATAGGCGTGGGCGCGGCCACGGTCCTTGGTGATGACCTTGTTGCAGGCGCAGTAGTAGCAGATGTTCGCGCAGAACGGCACGTGCACATACACCGACAGTGGTCGCCGGGCCTTGCGGCTGTCACGCAGGGCATGGAGCAGGTCGAAGGTGCCCACCTGGCCGCCGAACTGCGCCGCAGTCGGGTACGAGGTGTAGCGTGGTCCCGCCAGGTCGTAGTGGCGGATCAGGTCTGAGTCCCAACGGATGGCGTCGAGCATGCGGGTGTTCCCCGGGTAGGCTGGCATGGGGCGAGTCTAGGGGGGGAGGCGCGGGGTGGTCTTGATTTGTGTCAACGAGCTCGCTGCGCAGAAAGGGTGTGCAAGGCCTTTGAAGACGATACATGACCTGTGGGAGCCGAGCTTGCTCGCGATAACGGCGGCACATCCAGCACGGATGTCAGCTGAACCACCGCCATCGCGAGCAAGCTCGGCTCCCACATTCAGTGGCCCATGAGCCAATGCTGATGCGGCCCCGGCAGTGTCCAGATCCCGAAAACAATCACCAACAGCCCGCCGGCCATGCGCACGCTGCGTTTGCGCAGCAGGGCGGTGATGCGCTCGGCGGCCAGGCCAGTGGCGAGCAGCACCGGCCAGGTACCCAGGCCGAAGGCGAGCATCAGCAGGGCGCTGTCCAGGGCATTGCCCTGGCTGGCGGACCATAGCAGGGTGCTGTAGACCAGCCCGCACGGCAGCCAGCCCCATAGCGCACCGAGCAGCAAGGCCCGGGGCAGGCTCGACACCGGCAGCAAGCGGTTGGCGACGGGTTGGATGTGCCGCCACAAGCCACGTCCCACGCTTTCGATGCGGGTCAGGCCGCTCCACCAGCCCGCCAGGTACAGGCCCATGGCAATCAACAGCAAGCCGGCCAGCACTCGCATGATCATCGCTGCTGGACTGTTGGACACGGCCCAACCGGCCAGGCCGATCAGCAACCCGGCGGTGGCATAGCTCAGGATTCGTCCCAGGTTGTACGCCAGCAGCAACCGAAAGCGGCGGCTGCGCTGTTCCTTGGGAATCGCCAGGGTCAGGGCGCCCATCAGGCCGCCGCACATGCCCAGGCAATGACCACCGCCCAGCAGGCCAAGGATAACGGCCGAAACCAGCAGTGGCGCCAGGTCAAGCATGGGGTGGGGCCTTGTCGTCCGCCTTGCGGACTTCGCCACTGGCTTCGTCCACCGCCGCCTTGTGGTTCGGGTCCTGATCGTCGAACAGGATGCTATGGGCCGGACCGTCGAGGTCGTCGTACTGTCCGCTGTCCACGGCCCAGAAGAAAATGTACACGGCGATGGCCACGATCAGCAGCGCGGCCGGGATCATCACGTAAAGAGCTGGCATGTCGGAACTCCATGCCCGCGCGGCTCAGGCCGGCAGCGGGCGGGTATCGGGCGTGGCGGTGAAAACCTGCGCCTTGGGCTGACGCGTCAGCCTCAGGGCATTCAACACCACGGTCAACGAACTGATGGACATGCCGACCGCGGCCCACACCGGTGTAATCCAGCCGAGGGCGGCGAACGGCAACATGAGGCCATTGTACAGCCCTGCCCACACCAGGTTCTCGACGATCACCCGGCGAGTGCGTCGAGCCAGGTCGAAGGCGTGGATCAGGGCGTCGAGGCGGTTGGACAGCAGCACGGCGTCGGCGCTGGTCTTGGCCAGGTCGGTGGCCGAGCCCATGGCGACACTGATGTCCGCCGCCGCCAGCACGGGCACGTCGTTCACGCCATCGCCGAGCATCAGCACCTTGCGGCCCTGTTGGTGCAATTGCTGCAACACCGCCAGTTTGTCGTCCGGGCGCAGGCCGCCCCGGGCCTCGTCGATGCCCAGTTCGGCGGCGACGCTGGCAACCATCGGCGAACTGTCGCCCGACAGCAGCAGCGTACGCCAGCCCCGCGCCTTGCAGGCTGCCAGCAGGGCCGGGGCGTCGGCGCGCAAGCGGTCATCGAGGACGAACCAGGCCAGCGGCCCGAGCTCATCGCCCAGCAACAGCCATTGCCCGGCTTCGTCCGGCATCTGCGGTATGGCCGCGCCACTCAGTTCGCAGACAAAACCGGGCTGGCCGATGCGTAGGCGTTGTTCGGCCACGAGGCCTTCCAGTCCCAGCCCCGGGGTGCTTTGCACCTGCTCGGCGGCCATTGGCGCGCGGCCAAAAGCACGGGCGATGGGGTGTTCCGAGCGGTTTTCCAGGGCTGCGGCCAAGCCCAGGCAGTGATCGCTGTCGAGGGCCGCCAGTGGTCGAATGGCGCGCAACGCCAGGCGGCCTTCGGTGAGGGTGCCGGTCTTGTCGAAAATGACCGTGTCGATCTGGTTCAGGCCCTCCAGTACATGGCCGCGCGTCAGCAGCAGGCCAAGTTTGTGCAAGGTGCCGGTGGCTGCGGTGAGGGCGGTCGGCGTGGCGAGGGACAATGCACAGGGGCAAGTGGCGACCAGCATCGCCAGGACGATCCAGAAGGCCCGCGAGGCATCCAGTTGCCACCACAACAGGCCGATGGCCGCCGCCGCGACCAGGGAGAACAGCAGGAACCATTGGGCGGCGCGATCGGCGATCTCCGCCAATCGTGGTTTCTCGGCCTGGGCCCGTTCCAGCAGGCGAACGATGGCCGACAACCGGGTATCTTGCCCGAGGGCCAGTACCTCGACGGTCAAGGCGCCTTCGACATTCAGCGTACCTGCGGTGACCGCGTCGCCCTCCTGCCGAGGTTGTGGCAGGTATTCACCGGTCAGCAGGGATTCGTCGATGCTGGACTGCCCCTCGAGGATTCTGCCGTCAGCCGGCAGGACCGCCCCGGGATGCACCAACACTCGGTCGCCGGTGCGCAACTCGCTGAGCAGGATGCGTTCGCTCTGGCCATCGTCCGCCAGGCGCAGGCACGAGGCCGGTAACAGATTGACCAGTTGGGCGGTGGCGGCGGCCGTGCGCTCCCGGGCCCGGCGCTCCAGGTAACGGCCGGCCAGCAGGAAAAGGGCGAACATGCCCACGGCATCGAAGTACAACTCGCCAACGCCAGTGATCGACGTCCAGATCCCGGCAATGTAGGCGCTGCCAATGGCCAGGGACACGGAAACGTCCATGGTCAGGTGGCGGGTGCGCAGGTCGCGCATGGCGCCTTTGAAGAATGGCGCGCAGCTGTAGAACACGATGGGCGTGGTGAGAAACAAGGCGACCCAGCGCAGGATGGTGTGCATCTCCGGGCTCAGGTCGATGTTGAATTCCGGCCAAGTGGCCATCGTCGCCATCATCGCCTGGAACCACAACAGGCCGGCCACGCCCAACTGGCGCAGGGCCAGGCGGTTTTGTGCGGCGAGTTGCTCGCACGCCTGGTCGGCCTGGTACGGGTGGGCGACGTAGCCGATCTGGCGCAACTCGGCGAGCAGCGTGCTCAGCGGCAACTGCGCATCGGCCCAGCGCACATGCAGGCGATGATTGGACAGGTTCAACCGCGTCTCGGCCACGGCCGGCAGGCTGCGCAGCTGTTTTTCGATCAACCAGCCGCAGGCGGCGCAACTGATGCCTTCCATCAACAGGGTGGTTTCGGCCAGTTCGCCCTCATGGCGCACGAACGATTGCTGCACGTCAGGGCGATCGTACAGCGCCAGTTCATCGATCAACTGGACGGGCAGGGTCTCGGGATTGGCCGACGCCTCACTGCGATGCAGGTAATAACTTTCCAGGCCACCGGCGACAATGGCCTCGGCCACCGCCTGGCAGCCCGGGCAGCACAGCTCGCGGGTTTCACCGAGGACAACGGCGGTGAAGCGACTGCCAGGGGGACGGGCAGGGCGCAGTGGTAGCAGGGCTGTGGAGTGGTCATGGTTGTCGCATGAAGGCCTTTCTGGCTGGGCGTTTGCTGGTTTATGGGCGCTGTTGTGGCGAGGGAGCTTGCTCCCGCTCGGCTGCGTAGCAGTCGTAATCGGGTGAGCCGGTCACACGAAGAACGGGGCCGCTTCGCGACCCAGCGGGAGCAAGCTCCCTCGCCACAGAGAAGCGATTTATTTCTTCAGGTCTTCAGCGCCTTGCAGCGGTTCATCGCCGAGCAGGATGTCCTGGTCGTGGTTGATCTGTTCTTCTTCGAACAGGCGCCAGGTCTTGTCGTTCTCCACCCCCAGCAATTCGACAAAGCGCCGGCCTTCGATCTTGTCCGTCAACTGGCCGACGTAGCGCCCCGGTTCGCTGTCGTTGCGGGTCAGGACGATCTTGCGGTCCTTCTCCGGTTGGGTCGGTGAGATCAGACTCAGTTCCAGGGTCTGGGGGCGGCTGTCGCCGTTCAGGCGCAGGTTCACTTCGCCGGTCACGTCATCCAGTTGCACGTTGGCATGCAGTTGCAGGGTCTGGGCCAGCAGTTCGCGCTCCAGCGAGCGGTTGATGCCCTTGCCGGCTTCGTAATAGTTGTCGTTGACCAGGTTGTCCGGGTTCTTCACCGCAATGGTCACCATCGTCAGGCTCAGGGTCACCGAACAACTCAGGATCGCGATGATGATCCACGGCCAGAGGTGCTTGTACCAAGGGCTGGTGGCGGTTGCTGCAGGCATGTTCAGTTCTCTCAACGAGTTTGTGGGCCGATGAACCGGCTCTTGGCTTCGACATGTACGCTTTCGTCATCGGCGTCCTTGAGGATGAAGGTCACCTCGTTGGTGCTCGATGGCAGTTGCTCCGGTGCGCTGGACAGTTCAACCGGCTGGCTGTAGATCTCGCCGGCCGCGACCTTGATTTCCCGACGGCCTTGCAGCTTGAGGTCGGGCAGGCCTGAGGCTTCCAGGACGTACGTATGGTCGCGTTGGTCCTTGTTCATGATCTTCAGGCTGTAGACGTTCTCGATCCGGCCCTCGGCGTTTTCGCGATACAGCACGCGGTCCTTGCTGACATCGAAACCCACCAGCGAGCGCATGAAGAACGCCGTCACCAACAGGCTGATCATGGCCAGCAGCACCAGGGCATAGCCGATCAGGCGCGGGCGCAGTTTATGGGTTTTCTGCCCCGAGAGGTTGTGTTCGGTGGTGTAGCTGATCAGGCCGCGGGGATAATCCATCTTGTCCATGATGTTATCGCAGGCATCGATGCAGGCCGCGCAGCCAATGCACTCGATCTGCAAGCCGTCGCGGATGTCGATGCCGGTCGGGCAGACCTGGACGCACATGGTGCAGTCGATGCAGTCCCCAAGGCCCAGGGCCTTGTAGTCCACACCTTTCTTGCGCGGACCACGGCTTTCGCCACGACGCGGGTCGTAGGACACGATCAAGGTGTCCTTGTCGAACATCACGCTTTGAAAGCGCGCGTAAGGGCACATGTAGATGCACACCTGCTCGCGCAGCCAGCCGGCGTTGCCATAGGTGGCGAGGGTGAAGAAGCCGATCCAGAAATACGACCAGCCATCGGCCTGGCCGGTAAAGAACTCGAACACCAGTTCGCGGATCGGCGTGAAGTAACCGACAAAGGTCACGCCGGTGACGAAGCCGATCAGCAGCCACAGGCTGTGCTTGGCGAACTTGCGCAGGAATTTGTTGGCGCCCATGGGGGCCTTGTCGAGCTTGATGCGCTGGTTGCGATCGCCTTCGGTGACTTTTTCGCACCACATGAAGATCCAGGTCCACACGCTTTGTGGGCAGGTGTAGCCGCACCACACCCGTCCGGCATAGACCGTGATGAAGAACAGGCCAAATGCCGCAATGATCAGCATCCCCGACAGCAGGATGAAATCCTGGGGCCAGAACGTCGCACCGAAAATGAAGAACTTGCGTTCCGGCAGGTTCCACCAGACTGCCTGGTGGCCGCCCCAGTTCAACCAGACCGTACCGAAATACAGCAGGAACAAGAACGCTCCGCCCAGCATCCGCAGGTTGCGGAACAGGCCGGTGAAGGCGCGGGTGTAGATTTTTTCCCGAGAGGCGTACAGGTCGACGCTTTTGTTCGCGTCCTTGGCAGGCGGGGTAACGTCATGTACCGGAATCTGGTTGCTCATCAATTGCATCCCACGGCAGTGGAAAAGTGCCGGGGCCAGTACGTGCCGACCACGGTCAGAAAGGGTATTGCAGTGGCGCAATGATACGCCTGTCGCTCTGGCTCAAGGGTGCGACCTTTGGTCGCGTTGGGTGCCTGCACAGAATGGTGTAGCGGATGTAACAAGTCATGACCCAGATCAATTGACTATTGTAGGAGCTGCCGTCTCAAGCGGGTGGAGTGGATGACCATGGGTTGAGCACCGCCACGCCGCTGCTCTGGAAATCATTCACGTTGCGGGTGACGACGGTCAGTCCGTGGACCAACGCAGTGGCGGCAATCAGTGCATCGCATTCATTGCTGCGATCCGGAACGTGCAGGCGAGCGCAGCGCAGCGCGACGGCGCGGTCGACCGCCAGGATTCTTCCGGCGAATGCGGGCATGACATGGTTGTCCAGCCATGCGCGCAGGTGGCTGCCTAGCACCGGGTCCTTGCGTTCGAAGCGCAACACGCCGGTTTCCAGTTCCAATACGGTAATCGCCGAAAGGTAAAGGCTGGGGGCGGGCACGCCACGGGCCCAGGCCTGTACGTTCTTATCGGCTTGAGGCTTGCGCAGTTCCGAGATGACGTTAGTGTCGAGCAGGTACATCAGGACAGGTCCACCGGTCGAGGAGAGATGACGGCACGTTCGGTATCGAAATCAATATCCGGCGTGTCGGGCATGACCAGCAACTCGACAATGCTGGTGCCGATGCCGGTCAGTTTCTGGTACTCCTCAATGCTTAGCAGCACATGGGCCGGCTTGCCACGGTCGGTGATGATGACCGGCCCCTGGCGGGTGGCTTTTTTGGCACCACTTGTGTCGTGGTTGAATTCGCGGCTGGAAATAGTGGTGATGGACATGGCGGCGTCCTCAATAAAACTGAATGTAGGCACGTTACTACTGCTACTGATTGCGGGCAAGATAAAACAATTTCGTCCTGTCGCACCGGCAAACAAAAAGGCCCCGTCAACGTTGGTTGACGGGGCCTTTGGTACATCAGGCGTTGGCTTTACTGGGCGTCAGCCGCAGGTGCTTTCTCGCCGTGAGACAGGCTGTAGACATAGGCGGCCAGCAAGTGGACCTTGTCGTTGCCTTGCAGGTCGGCCTGGGCCGGCATCTGGCCCTGGCGACCGTAGCGGATGGTCTGCTGCAGTTGAGCGAAGCTCGAACCGTAGATGAAACCGGCCGGATGCGTCAGGTCAGGTGCGCCCATGGCGGGCGTGCCCTTGCCGGCAGGACCGTGGCAGGCCACGCAGTTGGCCGCGAACAGTTTCTGGCCGTTGGCCGGGTCGGCCTTGGCGCCTTCCGGCAGCTTGCGACCGTGCAGGCTGGTCACCAGGTAGGAAGCCACGTCGGCCACGCCTTGTTCGCCGACCACGGCAGCCCAGCCCGGCATCACGGCGTGACGTCCGCCCATGATGGTGGTCTTGATGGTTTCCGGCTCGCCGCCCCAGCGCCAGTCGGCGTCGGTCAGGTTGGGGAAGCCATAGGCACCCTTGGCGTCGGAACCGTGGCAGACCGAGCAGTTGGAGGCGAACAGGCGGCCACCCATCTTCAGGGCCTGCGGGTCCTTGGCGACCTCTTCGATAGGCATGGAAGCGAACTTGGCGAAGATCGGACCGAACTTGGCGTCCGAGCGAGCCATTTCCTTTTCCCACTCGTGAACGCCTGTCCAGCCGGTCTGGCCGTTGGCGAAGGCGGTCTGCTTTTCGTTGTCCAGGTAGTTATAGCCTGGCAGCAGGCCTTTCCAGTTGCCCAGGCCAGGGTAGAGCACCAGGTAACCGAGGGCGAACACGATGGTGCCCACGAACAACATGAACCACCATTTCGGCAGCGGGTTGTCGTACTCCTCGATCCCGTCGAAGGAGTGGCCAACCGTCTCTTCGGTGGCTTCGCTGCGCTGGCCCTTGCGGGTCGACAGCAGCAGCCAGGTCAGGGCGAAGATCGTACCCAGACTGAGGACTGTGACGTACAGACTCCAGAACGTAGTCATTCTTTGTTACTCCTAGAAGCTTGCTCGACGTGCTTGATGGCCTCGGGATCATCCGCGAACGGCAGCAAGGTCGCGTCGTCAAACTCCGACTTGCGCTTGGGGCTGAACACCCACAAGGCCAGGCCGATAAAGGCCACCATCACGACGACGGTGCCCAGGCCACGAATCATCCCGATATCCATCCAGATCACCGTTTGCTTTTGATGATGGTGCCCAGGCCTTGCAGATAGGCCACCAGCGCGTCCATTTCAGTCTTGCCCTTGACGGCATCCTTGGCACCGGCGATGTCTTCGTCGGTGTAAGGCACGCCCAAGGCGCGCAGGACTTCCATTTTCTTGGCGGTGTCTTTGCCGTCGAGCTTGTTTTCTACGAGGAACGGGTAGGCCGGCATCTTCGACTCAGGCACAACGTTGCGCGGGTTGTACAAGTGCGCACGCTGCCAGTCGTCGGAGTAGCGGCCGCCAACGCGGGCCAGGTCCGGGCCGGTCCGCTTGGAACCCCACAGGAACGGGTGGTCCCAGACGCTTTCACCGGCAACCGAATAGTGGCCGTAGCGTTCGGTCTCGGCACGGAACGGACGGATCATCTGCGAGTGGCAGCCGACACAGCCGTTGGCGATGTAGATGTCGCGGCCTTCCAGTTCAAGGGCGGTACGCGGCTTCATGCCTTCGACCGGCTTGTTGGTCACGTCCTGGAAGAACAGCGGAACGATCTGGGTCAGGCCGCCGATGCTCACGGCGATGACCATGAAGAAGGCCAGCAGGCCGATATTCTTCTCTACTGCTTCGTGCTTCATCAGTGAGCTCCAACTACGGCGATCTTGGCGGCGGCTTCAGCTTCAGCCGGGTCAGAGGCACGAACGGTGCGGTACACGTTGTAGGCCATCAACAGCATGCCGCTGGCGAAGAACGCGCCGCCCAGGGCACGTACGATGAAACCAGGATGGCTGGCTTGCAGCGCTTCGACGAACGAGTAGGTCAGGGTGCCGTCGTCGTTGATCGCACGCCACATCAGGCCTTGGGTAATGCCGTTGACCCACATCGAGGCGATGTAGAGCACGGTGCCGATGGTCGCGAGCCAGAAGTGCGCGTTGATCAGGCCGGTACTGTGCATCTGCGCACGACCGAACAGTTTCGGGATCATGTGGTAGATGGCGCCGATGGAGATCATCGCCACCCAGCCGAGCGCACCGGCGTGTACGTGGCCGATGGTCCAGTCGGTGTAGTGGCTCAGGGAGTTGACGGTCTTGATGGCCATCATCGGGCCTTCGAAGGTCGACATGCCGTAGAACGCCAGGGACACGACCAGAAAGCGCAGGATCGGGTCGGTGCGCAGCTTATGCCAGGCACCCGAGAGGGTCATCATGCCGTTGATCATGCCGCCCCAGCTTGGCGCCAGCAGGATGATCGACATCGCCATGCCCAGGGACTGCGCCCAATCCGGCAGTGCGGTGTAGTGCAGGTGGTGCGGACCGGCCCAGATGTACAGGGTGATCAGCGCCCAGAAGTGGACGATGGACAGGCGATAGGAATAGATCGGACGCTCGGCCTGTTTCGGCACGAAGTAGTACATCATCCCCAAAAAGCCGGTGGTCAGGAAGAAACCCACGGCGTTGTGGCCGTACCACCACTGGATCATCGCGTCGGTCGCGCCCGAGTAGGCCGAGTACGACTTGAAGAAGCTGACCGGCAGGGAGGCGTGGTTGACGATGTGCAGCATGGCGGTCACGACGATGAAGGCACCGTAGAACCAGTTACCGACGTAGATGTGCTTGGTCTTGCGCTTGACGATGGTGCCAAAGAACACCAAACCGTAGGTCACCCAGACGATGGCCAGCAGAATAGCCAGGGGCCATTCCAGCTCCGCGTATTCCTTGGTGGTGGTGAAACCCATTGGCAAGGTCACGATCGCACCGACGATGACCGCTTGCCAGCCCCAGAAGGTGAAGGCGGCGAGGCTGTCGGAGATCAGTCGCGTTTGGCAGGTTCGCTGCACGACGTAGTAAGAAGTGGCAAACAACGCACAACCACCGAAGGCGAAGATCACCAGGTTGGTGTGCAGCGGGCGCAGGCGTCCAAATGTCGTCCATGGCAGATCGAAGTTCAACTCCGGCCAGACCAGTTGCGAGGCGATGAAGACACCGAGCCCCATGCCAAGGATCCCCCAGACCACCGTCATGATGGCGAACTGGCGGACTACCTTATAGTTATAAGCAGTCGGACTGATTGCTGTGCTCATTCTAAGGTTCCACGGTTTGGGTGTTTTATTAGGATAAAAATCGGTCGCAAGTATGGAGAAAGCGGGGGTCATTGCAACGCGCCATGACCTGGGTCAATGCTTTCCAAAGCTGATTCTGCGGCCTTTCCATGTGCTGAGTAGGGACAAAATTGGCCCTCGGCAAAATGTCGCAACGAAGGAAAGAGGCGAGGGGGTCAGGTCGGTTGTAACGGGGTGTGTTCGAACACGGCGTTCGGGTGATGCCAGGCAACTGTCGCAACAGCCGGTATTCACCTGCCTTTGCGGCCTTTTTATCGAACGATTGTCGAACGCATCGGGTCGGGTCGACCTGAAACCGGCAGTCGCCAGCGCACGCAGAGGCAAGCTTAGACCTGATTCCGGGGAACCGAAAGGAAGACGATGGGAGGGGTGCGACAATGCGTCGCGCAGGGGCACGAAGCAGCCGCATCCAGATGAATGCGGCTGTTTGTGTGGTCAGGATTTATTCGCTTTTGTGTTCCGCTTGCAGGCGCTCGGTGCGGGCACCCTGGGACAGGCTGTAGACGTAAGCGGCGAGCAGTTGCACTTTGTCATTGCCCAGCAACTCATTCTGCGCCGGCATGTGGCCCTGGCGACCATGGCGAATGGTCTGCTGCAACTGGGCCAGGCTGGTGCCGTAGATGAAACCGGCCGGTTGCGTCAGGTTCGGCGCGCCCATGGCTTCGGTCCCTTGGCCGTTGGCGCCATGACAGGCCACGCAGGTGGTGTTGAAGGCCTGCTGGCCGGCTTGCAGATCGGCACCGCTGTCTGCCGGCAGCGGCAGGCCGGCCAGGTCGTGGCGTACATACGCGGCCACGTTCTTGACCCCCGCGTCCCCCAGCACTTCGCCCCAGGCCGGCATCGCCGCCATGCGGCCGCCCATGATGGTCGCCTTGATGGTGTCGGCAGCACCGCCCCAACGCCAGTTGCTGTCGGCCAGGTTCGGAAAGCCGAAGGCACCCTTGGCGTCCGAGCCATGGCAGACCGAGCAGTTGGAGGCGAACAGGCGACCGCCCATTTTCAGTGCCTGCGGGTCCTTGGCGACTTCTTCCACCGGCATGGCGGCGAATTTGGCGAAGATCGGTCCGAATTTGGCATCGGCCTTGGCCATTTCCTTTTCCCATTCATGGGCGCCGGTCCAGCCGTTCTCGTAGCCGGGCAGGATGCCTTTCCAGTTGCCCAGGCCCGGATACAGGACCAGGTAGCCGACGGAAAACACGAGGGTGCCGGCGAACAACAGGAACCACCACTGTGGCAGTGGGTTGTCGTACTCCTCGATGCCGTCGAAGCTGTGGCCCATGGTCTGGTCGACGCTGCCCTTGGTCTCGCCCTTGCGGGTGCCGATCAGCAGCCAGGTCAGGCCGATCAGGCTGCCGATGGTCAGTACGCAGATCCACGTACTCCAGAAGGTGGTCATGGCCGGGTACTCCTTGTCGCAGGGTCTTGGGGGTGATGTCGGCGGGCGGTTCGTCGGCGAACGGCAGCAGGCGCGCCTGGGCGAATTCCGGGCCGCGCTTGCTGCTGAATACCCACAGGGTCAGGCCGATGAAGGCGATGAACACCACGACGGTGCCCAGGCCACGGATCATTCCAGTGCTCATTTCAAAGAACATCAGGCTCACCTCTTGCTCTTGATGGCAGTGCCGAGCACT
Source organism: Pseudomonas sp. Van50 (assembly GCF_055390755.1). Classification (NCBI taxonomy): domain Bacteria; kingdom Pseudomonadati; phylum Pseudomonadota; class Gammaproteobacteria; order Pseudomonadales; family Pseudomonadaceae; genus Pseudomonas; species Pseudomonas sp. Van50. The sequence goes on from NZ_AP024343.1 coordinate 2,209,157, forward strand.
TGCAGGTAGGCCACCAGCGCGTCCATTTCGGTCTTGCCCTTGAGCGAGGCCACGCTGCCGGCGATGTCGTCGTCGGTGTACGGCACGCCGAGGGTGCGCATGGCGCGCAGCTTGCCTTCGGTGTGGCTGCTGTCCACCGCCTGGGCTACCAGCCATGGGTAGGCCGGCATTTTCGACTCGGGCACGACGTTGCGCGGGTTGTACAAGTGGGCGCGGTGCCAGTCATCGGAGTAGCGCGCGCCGACCCGTGCCAGGTCCGGCCCGGTCCGCTTGGAGCCCCACAGGAACGGGTGGTCCCAGACGCTTTCGCCGGCGACGGAGTAGTGGCCGTAGCGCTCGGTCTCGGCGCGGAACGGACGGATCATCTGCGAGTGGCAGCCGACGCAGCCTTCACGGATGTAGATGTCGCGGCCTTCCAGTTGCAGGGCGGTGTAGGGCTTCATGCCGTCCACCGGCTTGTTGGTCACGTCCTGGAAGAACAGCGGCACGATCTGGGTCAGGCCACCAATGCTCACGGCCAGGACCATCAGCAGCATCAGCAGGCCGACGTTTTTTTCGATTGTTTCGTGTTTCATGGTGGACTCCTCAGGCCATCTGCGCGGCAGCGGCGGCTTCGGCAGGCTGGTAGGCCCGCACGGTGCGCCAGGTGTTGTAGGCCATCAGCAGCATGCCGAGAAGGAAGATCGACCCGCCCGCCAGCCGCACGACGAAGCCTGGGTGGCTGGCCACCAGGGTTTCGACGAAGGAGTAGGTGAGCGTGCCGTCCTCGTTCACCGCGCGCCACATCAGGCCCTGGGCGATGCCGTTGACCCACATCGAGGCGATGTACAGCACCGTGCCGATGGTCGCGAGCCAGAAGTGCGCGTTGATCAGGCCGATGCTGTGCATCTGTGGCCGACCGAACACTTTCGGGATCATGTGGTACAGCGCACCGATGGAAATCATCGCCACCCAGCCGAGCGCACCGGCGTGTACGTGGCCGATGGTCCAGTCGGTGTAGTGGGAGAGGGCGTTGACGGTCTTGATCGCCATCATCGGACCTTCGAAGGTCGACATGCCGTAGAACGCCAGGGACACCACCAAGAAGCGCAGGATCGGGTCGCTGCGCAACTTATGCCAGGCCCCCGAGAGGGTCATCATGCCGTTGATCATGCCGCCCCAGCTGGGTGCCAGCAGGATCAGCGACATCACCATGCCCAGTGACTGCGCCCAGTCCGGCAGCGCGGTGTAGTGCAGGTGGTGCGGGCCGGCCCAGATGTACAGGGTGATCAACGCCCAGAAGTGGACGATGGACAGGCGATAGGAATACACCGGGCGCTCGGCCTGCTTGGGCACGAAGTAGTACATCATCCCCAGGAAGCCAGCAGTGAGGAAAAAGCCTACGGCGTTGTGGCCGTACCACCACTGCACCATCGCATCCGTGGCTCCGGCATACACCGAGTAGGATTTGGTGAAACTCACCGGCAGTTCCAGGTTGTTGACGATGTGCAGGATCGCCACGGTCAGGATGAACCCGCCGAAGAACCAGTTACCGACGTAGATGTGCTTGGTGTTGCGCTTGGCCACGGTGCCGAAGAACACGATGGCGTAGGCGACCCAGACGATGGTGATCAGGATGTCGATCGGCCATTCCAGCTCGGCGTATTCCTTGGAACTGGTGTAGCCCAGGGGCAGGCTGATAGCCGCCAGCAGGATCACCAATTGCCAGCCCCAGAAGCAGAACGCGGCGATTTTCGGCGCGAACAGCTGTGTCTGGCAGGTGCGTTGCACCGAATAGAACGAGCTGGCGAACAGGGCACAGCCCCCAAAAGCGAAGATCACCGCGTTGGTGTGCAGCGGGCGCAGGCGGCCGAAGCTGGTCCAGGGCAAATCGAAGTTGAGCTGCGGCCAGACCAATTGGGCGGCGAGAAAAACCCCGAGCCCCATGCCGACGATGCCCCACACCACCGTCATAATGGCGAATTGGCGGACCACCTTGTAGTTGTAGGCGGTACTGATAGAAGTGTTCATGGTTCCCCATCCACGGTTCAGCCGAAGTGAGCGCCTGCGCAAGGCAGTGCGGCGTTCTTCGCCTGGAGTTATAGGCAGACTAAAAGCGAGGCAAGCATGGACAAACAGCACAAGGCCAGTATTGACGGGGATCAATGGGCGCGGTGCGTGGAGCAACACGGTTGGCGGTGGACGGCCGCGCAACCGGGCGCGGGCGCGGAGCCGCCAACCCTGATCCTGGCCCACGGTGCCGGTGCACCGATGGACAGCGGCTTCATGGAGGAAATGGCCGCGCGCCTTGCCGTACGGGGCGTCAACGTGTTGCGCTTCGAGTTCCCCTACATGGCCCAGCGGCGCCAGGATGGGGGCAAGCGTCCCCCCAACCCGGCACCCAAGTTGCTGGAATGCTGGCGTGAGGTGTATGCCACGGTGCGGCCTTATGTCGCTGGGCGGCTGGCCATTGGCGGCAAGTCCATGGGGGGGCGCATGGCGAGCCTGCTGGCCGATGAGTTGGGCGTCGATGCGCTGGTGTGCCTGGGCTATCCCTTCTATGCGGTGGGCAAGCCGGAGAAACCGCGGGTCGAGCACTTGGCAGGGTTAAAGACCCGGACCTTGATCGTCCAGGGCGAGCGCGATGCCTTGGGTAACCGGGAGGCGGTGCAGGGGTATGAATTGTCACCGAGCATCGAGGTGATGTGGCTGGTGGCGGGGGATCATGACCTCAAGCCGCTGAAGGCGTCGGGGTTCAGTCATGAGCAGCATCTGGAGGCGGCGGCGGGCAAGGTGGCGGCGTTTCTTTTTCAGGATTGAGAGCGCCTGTCCCGGCCTCTTCGCGAGCAAGCCCGCTCCCACACTGGATGTGTGGCGTTCACAACCCCCTTGTGGGAGCGAGCTTGCTCGCGATGGCGGCTGCCCAGGCAACAAAAAACCCGGAAGCGTTCGCTGTCCGGGTTTTTTGTTGCCAATTGAAGTCAGCGGTTGAACCGCTCCACCAACGAATACTGCGAATTCGCCGTGTGGGTCAGCTCTTCGCTCAGCAGCGCCGAGCTGTGGGCCTGGCCGGAGGTCTGGTCGGCCAGGTCCGAGATGTTGCTGATGTTACGGCTGATCTCCTCGGCCACCGAGCTTTGCTCCTCGGTGGCGGCGGCGATCTGGGTGGTCATGTCGGTGATGTGGGCCACCGCTTCGCTGATGCCCACCAATGCCTGGTCCGCTTCCATGACCCGCGCCACGCCTTCTTCGGCCTGGCGGTGGCCGGCCTCCATGGTTTGCACGGCATTGGTGGCGGTTTGCTGGAGCTTGGCGATCAGGGCATGGATCTGCCCGGTGGATTCGCTGGTGCGTTGCGCCAGTTGGCGTACTTCGTCGGCCACCACGGCAAAGCCGCGGCCCATCTCACCGGCACGGGCCGCTTCGATGGCGGCGTTGAGGGCCAGCAGGTTGGTCTGGTCGGCGATGCCTTTGATCACGTCGACCACGCCACCGATCTCGTCGCTGTCCTTGGCCAGCTGAGTCACGGTGTTACCGGTCTCGCCGACCACCACCGACAGCCGCTCGATGGCTTCGCGGGTTTCCCCGGCGATGTCGCGGCCGCGGCTGGTCAGGCGATTGGCTTCCTGGGTGGCATCGGCGGTGCGCTGCACGTGACTGGCGACTTCCTGGGTCGTTGCCGCCATCTGGTTGACGGCTGTGGCGACCTGTTCGGTTTCCACCCGCTGGCGCTCAAGGCCGCTGGAGCTGTCATGGGCCAAGGTGTTGGACTGGCGAGCCTGGTCGTTAAGGTGCTCAGCGGTGTCCTGCAGGCGCGTCAGGCAGGTTTTCAGTCGTGCTTCCTGGCTGAGGATCGACATCTCCAGGCGCGCCTGGGCGCCACGGCTGTCGGTGTACATCCGGGCGATCAACGGGTCGGAAGTGGTTTGCTCAGCCAGGCGCAGCAGGCGCTTGATCCCGCGTTGCTGCCATTGCAGGCCGATCAACCCCAGCGGCACCGAGAGCACGGCGGCCAGGGCAAAACCCCAGTGGGAGTTCAAGAAGGCGCCCACGACGAAGCTCAACTGGCTGACCAGGATGAACGGCAGCCAGTCCTGCAGCATCGGCAGCCATTTGTCGCTGCCGGGCACTGCGGACTTGCCCTGGTTGATGCGCTGGTAAAGTGCTTCGGCCCGGCCGATCTGCTCGGCGGTGGGCTTGACCCGTACCGACTCGTAGCCGACCACCTGGTTACCTTCGAAGATGGGCGTGACGTAGGCGTTGACCCAGTAGTGGTCGCCGTTCTTGCTGCGGTTCTTGACGATGCCCATCCATGGCAAGCCTTGTTTCAGCGTGCCCCACATATGGGCGAACACGGCTGACGGAACATCGGGGTGACGGACGAGGTTGTGCGGCGAACGGATCAGTTCTTCCTTGGAAAACCCACTGATTTCAACGAACGCGTCGTTGCAGTAGGTAATGACACCCTTGGCGTCGGTGGTCGAAATCAATCGTTGCTGGGCCGGGAAGGTCCTTTCGCGTTGTGTGACGGGTTGGTTGTTACGCATGGTGTGTAGATCCGCAAGGCTTTGAAAGGTTGTCGGCGCCGTCAGGTTTTAGTTGAAGTTATTTTTGCCTGTCGCTATCACGCCAGCATCGGGTAGGTAAATAGGGCGAAGTGAAGCAGGTTGAGCAGAAAATGCGTGACAATCGCCGCGCCCAGGCCGCCAAAACGATACGCCAGGCCGTAACCGAGCCCCGCCAGGCCCGACAGCAGCACCCATTGCCAACCCGCGCCCGCATGCACAAGGCCGAACAGCAGCGAAGCCAGGAGCAACGCCAGGTTGTCGCCTTGGGCCATATGTTTGAAGCGCCGACTCAGGCCCCCCTGAATGTAGCCGCGAAACAGCGCTTCCTCCACGAGCGTGACCAATAAAAGATTATTAAGTACCCACATCCAGGCATGGTCCGGCCATTTCGGCGCCCAGTGGATCATCCCCAGCAGCATCGCGCCACCAATGGCCAGCACCGCGCTCAGCGCCAGGCCCAGCGCCGTGGCCTGGACCGACAGGCGCAACGAGCGCCGGCCGACGATCCAGGGGCAGGCCAGCAACAGCCAGAAGCCGATCAGCGGCTTGTCCTGGTTCAGGTACATGGCGAAGCGTGCCGCATCATCGGTGAGGCGTTGCGCCGGGATGGCCCGGCCGTTGAAGAAACCTGGCATCCAGTGCATCGCCAGGGCCAGGGCCATCACCAGAAACAGGACGTGCCCGAGAAACCGGCCCACCGGCATTTCCCGCTGGCGCACCGCGTAACCGGCAAATAGCAGCAGCGCGACGGAAATACCGGCCGTCCAGGCCAGTTGGCCGTAAGCCAGGGCCAGGCCATAGCCAATGGAAAGAAGGGCCAGGTAAGGCCAGGGCAGAGCGGGCATACAACATCCTTTTAGGCTGTGAAGCTTTGGGCGAACGTAGCCGCCGCGTCTACGACGCCGCCATGTCGCGTAAAGAGCACATTTGTGTCCATTCAGATTCATGCGCAGGAGGGGCAAGCAGTTGGCTGACGCGGTTGCGTGAGTGCCGGAGGGATTATAGGCGGGCTCATACAAAAACAGCGTCTGTTAAGTAACCGTGGGAGCGAGCTTGCTCGCGATCGGGGCAGGTCAGCCAACACTGATGCTGGCTGATCCATCGCTATCGCGAGCAAGCTCGCTCCCACAGGGGAGCGGGGTCGAACGCTGCGTCTGTGAGCAGCCAGAATCTATTGTGGGAGCGAGCTTGCTCGCGATGACGGCGGAACATTCAGCACAGATGCCGGCTGATCCACCGCTATCGCGAGCAAGCTCGGCTCCCACGGGGGCGTGCTTCAACCTGCAATCAATTGCCGCAACACATAGTGAAGAATCCCGCCCGCCTTGAAGTATTCCACTTCATTCAAGGTATCGATCCGACACAACACTTCGATTCGCTCCTGGCGGCCATCCTCCCGGGTGATGATCAGGGGCAGGTTCATGCGCGGCGTCAGTTCGACGTCATTGAGCCCGAGGATGTCCAGGGTTTCCCTGCCCGTGAGGTTCAGGCTCTTGCGATTCTGGTCGAGCTTGAACTGCAGCGGCAGCACGCCCATGCCCACCAGGTTGGAGCGATGGATGCGCTCGAAGCTTTCGGCGATCACCGCCTTGACCCCCAGCAGGTTGGTGCCCTTGGCCGCCCAGTCCCGGCTCGAGCCCGTGCCATATTCCTGGCCGGCGATCACCACCAGGGGCGTGTCCGTGGCCTGGTAGAGCATGGCGGCATCGTAGATCGGCATTCGTTCGCCACTGGGGATGTAGATTGTGTTGCCGCCTTCTTCACCGTCGAGCATTTCGTTGCGGATGCGGATATTGGCGAAGGTGCCGCGCATCATGACTTGATGGTTGCCGCGTCTGGAACCGTAGGAGTTGAAGTCCCGTGGCTCCACGCCTTGTTCGCGCAGGTAGCGACCGGCCGGGCTGTCGGCCTTGATGTTACCGGCCGGGGAGATGTGGTCGGTGGTCACCGAGTCGCCCAGCAGGGCCAGGACCCGGGCGCCCTCGACGTTCCTGACGGCCGGTGGCGGCCCGCCGATGTCGTCGAAGAAGGGTGGGTGCTGGATGTAGGTTGAGTCATCCTGCCAGACGTAAGTCGCCGCTTGCGGCACTTCGATGGCCTGCCATTGCTCGTCACCGGCAAACACGGCGGCGTATTCCTTGTGGAACATGCTGGTGTTGACCTGGGCCACGGCGGCGGCCACTTCCTGGCTGCTGGGCCAGATGTCCCGCAGGTACACCGGCTTGCCGTCCCGGTCGTTGCCCAGCGGTTCGCTGCTGATGTCGATGCGCACCGTGCCGGCCAGGGCATAGGCGACCACCAGCGGCGGTGAGGCCAACCAGTTGGTCTTCACCAGGGGATGCACCCGGCCTTCGAAGTTGCGGTTGCCCGACAAGACCGAGGCCACGGTCAGGTCGGCTTTCTGGATGGCTTTCTCGATGGGGTCCGGCAACGGCCCGGAGTTGCCGATACAGGTCGTGCAACCATAGCCCACCAAGTCGAAACCGAGTTTATCCAGGTACTCGGTCAGGCCGGCCGCGTTGTAGTAATCGGTGACCACCTTGGAGCCCGGCGCCAGGGAGCTCTTGACCCAAGGCTTGCGGACCAGGCCTTTTTCCACGGCTTTTTTCGCCAGCAGCCCGGCGGCCATCATCACGCTGGGGTTGGAGGTGTTGGTGCACGAGGTGATGGCGGCAATCACCACCGCACCGTTTTTCAGGCGATGGGTGTGGCCTTCGAATTCGTACTCGGCTTCGCCCACCTGGTCGGCATTGCCCACCGCGACGCCACCGCCGCCTTCACTTTCCAGGCGGCCTTCTTCTTTGCTGGTGGGTTTGACCTGCAACCCCAGGAAGTCGCTGAAAGCCTGGCCGACATTCGGCAGCGAAACCCGGTCCTGAGGGCGTTTTGGCCCGGCGAGACTGGCCTCGACGCTGCCCATGTCCAGCTCCAGGGTGTCGGTGAAGACCGGCTCCTGGCCGGGCAGGCGCCACAGGCCCTGGGCCTTGCAATAGGCTTCCACCAGCTTCACGGTTTCTGCCGGACGCCCGGACAGGCGCAGGTAGTCCAGGGTCACCTCGTCCACCGGGAAGAAACCGCAGGTGGCGCCGTATTCCGGGGCCATGTTGGCGATGGTGGCGCGGTCGGCCAAGGGCAGGTCGGCCAGGCCGTCGCCATAGAACTCGACGAATTTGCCCACCACACCTTTCTTGCGCAGCATCTGCGTGACGGTCAGCACCAGGTCGGTGGCGGTGATGCCTTCGCGCAGCTTGCCGATGAGTTTGAAACCGATGACCTCGGGAATCAGCATCGACACCGGTTGGCCGAGCATGGCCGCTTCCGCCTCGATCCCGCCGACGCCCCAGCCCAGTACGCCGAGGCCGTTGATCATGGTGGTGTGGGAGTCGGTGCCCACCAGGGTATCGGGGAAGGCGTAGGTGCGGCCGTCTTCTTCTTTGGTCCACACGGTGCGGCCCAGGTATTCGAGGTTGACCTGGTGGCAGATGCCGGTGCCCGGCGGTACCACGCTGAAGTTGTCAAAGGCGCTCTGGCCCCAGCGCAGGAAGGCGTAGCGTTCGCCGTTGCGCTGCATTTCGATGTCGACGTTCTGCTCGAACGCCTGGCTGCTGGCGAACTTGTCCACCATCACCGAGTGGTCGATCACCAGGTCCACCGGTGACAGCGGGTTGATCCGCTGGGGATCGCCGCCGGCCTTTTCCACGGCGGCGCGCATGGCGGCCAGATCGACCACGGCGGGGACGCCGGTGAAATCCTGCATCAGTACCCGTGCCGGGCGGTATTGAATCTCGCGGTCGGAGCGACGCTCCTTGAGCCACCCGGCCAGGGCCTTGAGGTCGGCGCCGGTGACGGTTTTTTCATCTTCCCAGCGCAACAGGTTTTCCAGCAGCACCTTCAAGGACATGGGCAGCTTGTCCAGGTCACCCAGGCTTCGGGCGGCATCCGGCAGGCTGAAGTAGTGGTAGGTCCTGGCGTCGACTTGCAGTGTCTTAAGGGTTTTCAGGCTATCGAGGGACGGCATTGAAATCACTCCTTTGAGTCCGCACGGCTACGGACGGAGGGGGACGGACAGAGCCTTTAACCTAGCCCTGTTTTGAGCGTATGACTAATCACTGGACTCTATAGGCAGGTTCGGGGTTCCGAACTCCGCTATCATGCGGCGGTTTTCGTGACAGGCTTTGCTACGGAGTTTCAATGAACACGCTTTTTATGCACTGCCGGCCAGGCTTCGAAGGCGAGGTCTGTTCCGAGATCGCCGAACACGCGGCCCGGCTCAACGTGGCCGGCTACGCCAAGGCCAAACCGGCCAGTGCCTGCGCCGAATTTGTCTGTACCGAAGAGGACGGCGCCGAGCGGCTGATGCGCGGGCAGCGTTTTGCCGAGCTGATTTTTCCACGCCAGTGGGCGCGGGGCACGTTCATTGAATTGCCGGAAACCGACCGTATCAGCGTGATCCTGGCTCACATGTCGGCGTTCCCGACCTGCGGCAGCCTGTGGCTGGAGGTGGTCGACACCAATGACGGCAAGGAGCTGTCGAACTTCTGCAAGAAATTCGAAGGCCCGTTGCGCAAAGCGCTGAGCGGGGCCGGCAAGCTGGTGGACGACCCGCACAAGCCGCGCCTGCTGCTGACGTTCAAGAGTGGCCGCGAAGTGTTCCTGGGCCTGGCGGACGCGGATAATTCGGCGATGTGGCCAATGGGCATCCCGCGCCTGAAGTTCCCCCGGGAAGCGCCGAGTCGCTCCACACTCAAGCTCGAAGAGGCCTGGCACCATTTCATCCCTCGGGAGCAGTGGGACGAGCGCCTGCACAGTGACATGACCGGCGTGGACCTCGGTGCCGCGCCAGGCGGCTGGACCTGGCAATTGGTCAACCGTGGGATGCTGGTGACGGCCATCGACAACGGCCCGATGGCCGAAAGCCTGATGGACACTGGCCTGGTGCAGCACCTGATGGCGGACGGCTTCACGTTCAAGCCCAAGCAGCCGGTGGACTGGATGGTCTGCGACATCGTCGAAAAGCCTGCGCGCAACGCGGCGATGCTGGAAGAGTGGATTGGCGAGGGCCATTGTCGCGAGGCCGTGGTCAACCTCAAGCTGCCGATGAAGCAGCGTTATGCCGAGGTGAAGCGCCTGCTCGAGCGTATCGCCGAGGGTTTCAAGGCCCGGGGCATCAAGGTCGAGATCGGTTGCAAGCAGCTGTATCACGACCGTGAGGAAGTGACCTGCCATCTGCGGCGGTTGGACACGAAGAAGCCCCGTGGGAGCAAAGCTTGCTCGCGATGAACGATGACGCGGTCAGGAGACCGAGGTGCCTGCATCGCGGGCAAGCCTTGCTCCCACGGTGTTGCTTTCGCATGTTTGCTAACCCGCAGGCTTTGCTCAGAACCGACATTGCGCGACAATGCCGGCCAGTTTCAGGAGTAGAACATGAGTGAAATGAACGACACGCCGGTCGACGGCACGCTGGATGCCACTGGCCTCAATTGCCCGGAACCGGTGATGATGCTGCACCAGCACATTCGCGACCTGGCCCCCGGTGGCCTGCTGAAAGTCATCGCCACCGACCCCTCGACCCGCCGCGACATCCCCAAGTTTTGCGTGTTCCTGGACCACGAACTGGTGGCCCAGCAGGAAGAGGCCGGCACCTACCTCTACTGGATCCGCAAGAAACTCGCTTAACCCGTCGAGCGGCTGAGGCGGATCTGCTTGCGCGCGCTACGTGCCAGACGGATCGACAGCATCAGTGCCGCGCAGCTCAAACCCACGATCAGGCCTTGCCACAACCCGCTCGGGCCGCTGGCCGCGCCGAGCCAGTCGGTCAGGCCCAGGGCGTAACCCACTGGCAGGCCGATGCCCCAATAGGCGAACAGGGTCAGGATCATCGTCACCCGGGTGTCCTGGTAGCCGCGCAATGCGCCTGCCGCCGTGACCTGGATCGCATCGGAAAACTGAAACAGCGCCGCATAGACGATCAGCATCGACGCCACTTCGATCACCACCGGGTCGGCGGTATAGATCGCCGCGATAGGCCCGCGCAGCGCGAACATCAGGCTCGCCGAGAGGCAAGCGTAGGCCAGCGCGGTGCCCATGCCCACCCCGGCGGCGAAGCGCGCTTCGCGAGGCTGCTGCCGTCCCAGGGCCTGGCCTACCCGCACGGTGACGGCCATGCCCAGGGAGTAGGGGATCATGAACACCAGGGAACTGAAGTTCAGCGCGATCTGGTGCCCGGCCACCACGGTGGCGCCGAGGCTGCCGATCAGCAGGGCGATCACCGCGAAAATACTCGACTCGGCGAACACCGCAATGCCGATCGGCAAGCCGATGCCCAGCAGGCGCTTGATGACCGCCCATTGCGGCCAGTCGAAACGGCTGAACAACCGGCTCGACTGATAGGCCGGTGCCCAGCGCGCCCAACCGGCCATGCCCAGGGCCATGACCCACATCACGATGGCCGTGGCCCAGCCGCAACCGACGCCGCCCATGGCGGGCACGCCCAGGTGCCCATAGATGAAGATGTAATTGAGCGGAATGTTCAGCGCCAGTCCGCACAGCCCCAGCACCATCGCCGGTCGCGTGCGACCCAGGCCGTCGCTGAAGCAGCGCAGTACGTGATACAGCGCCACGGCCGGCAGGCCCGTGCCGATGCCCCGCAGGTATTCCATACACGGGCCGATCAATTCGGGATCGACTTTCATGATGTGCAGGATCGGCTCGGCGCTGAACAGCGCCAGTGTCGCGATCAACCCCACCACCAGCGCCAGCCACAGCGCCTGGCGTACCAGCGGCCCGATCTCGTCGAACGTACCGGCACCGAAGCGCTGGGCAACTTTCGGGGTGGTCGCCAGCAGGGTGCCAGTCATCAACAGGAACACCGGCACCCAGATCGAGTTGCCCAGGGCCACGGCCGCCAGGTCCCGTGGACCGACCCGACCGGCCATCACCGCATCGACGAAGCCCATGGCGGTGGTCGCCAGTTGCGCCACCATGATCGGCAAGGCCAGGGCCAGCAGCGTCTTGAATTCCAGGCGTACCCGGGCCGGGCGGGAGAGGGGAGCGGGGGTGTCGATGACAGGATTCACAGGGCAAGCGTCCGAAAGGGTTAAGCGCGAGGCGGCGAATTCTACGCTTTGACGCGGTGGTCAGGAAAAAACCTGTGTTGTGGATTTGTAAGCGTTCCAGCTTTTACCCGTGGCGAGGGAGCTTGCTCCCGCTGGACTGCGCAGCAGGCCCAAGGAGACTGGCGGCTGCTGCGCACCCGAGCGGGAGCAAGCTCCCTCGCCACACCATCGTTCACTGAAGTAATGCGCTGGCCCATTGAGGCGAGGAACGCCTACACTGCCCATCCCGCCAAAGGAGCTCTGCCATGCTGATCGTCGCCGACGAAAACATCCCCCTGCTTGATGCGTTCTTCCAAGGATTCGGCGAAATCCGCCGGGTACCGGGCCGGGGGATCGACCGGACGATGGTCGAGCACGCCGATGTATTGCTGGTGCGTTCGGTCAGCCAGGTCAATCGGGCCCTGCTGGAAGGCAGCAAGGTACGCTTCGTCGGCACTTGCACCATCGGCACCGATCACCTGGACCTGGATTATCTTGCCGAGGCGGGGATCCGCTGGGCCAGTGCACCCGGCTGCAATGCCCGTGGCGTGGTGGACTATGTGCTGGGCAGCCTGATGACCCTGGCAGACATCGAAGGTGCGGCGCTGGAACAGCGGACCTTCGGCGTGGTCGGTGCGGGCCAGGTGGGCGGACGGTTGATCGAAGTGCTCAAGGGGCTGGGCTGGGCCGTGAAAGTCTGCGATCCACCGCGTCAGGCCGCCGAGGGCGGCGACTATGTGAGCCTGGAGCAGATCATCGAGCAGTGCGATGTGATCAGCCTGCACACCCCGTTGACCCGCGACGGTGAGCAACCGACCTGGCACCTGTTCGACGAAGCGCGCCTGAACCAGCTCAAGCCCGGGACCTGGCTGATCAATGCGGCTCGAGGGCCGGTGATCGATAACGCCGCGCTGCGCGAGGTGTTGCTGGAGCGCGAAGACCTGCAGGCGGTGCTGGATGTCTGGGAGCAGGAGCCCACCGTGGATGTGGACCTGGCCGATTTGTGCGTGATCGCCACTCCACATATTGCCGGTTACAGCCTCGATGGTCGCCAGCGTGGCACGGCCCAGATCTACCAGGCCTTGTGCGCGTTCCTGGAACGACCGGTTGAAGTCAGCCTCAGCGACCTGTTGCCTCGGCCGTGGCTGGGTGGCATCACCCTGGATGCCGAAACCGACCCGGCCTGGGCCTTGGCGGCGTTGTGCCGGAGCGTGTACGACCCCCGTCGCGACGACGCGGATTTTCGCCGCAGCCTGGTGGGCACCGTCGACGAGCAACGCCGCGCCTTCGATGCCTTGCGCAAGCATTATCCGCCTCGGCGGGAGATCGACAGCTTGAAGGTTCGTATCGAAGGGCCGTCGGCGGCTTTGCAACAGATTGTGACGGCACTGGGTTGTGGGAGCAAAGCTTGCTCGCGATGAACGATGACGCGGTCAGGGGACCGAGGTGCCTGCATCGCGGGCAAGCCTTGCTCCCACAATCTTTCTGGCAGGCATAAAAAACCCGACATCAACGTCGGGTCCAATTGAAGACGGGCTGTATCACTTTTGTTCGGCAGGCTTGACCAGTCGTTTTTCCAGCTCGCTGCAGGCTTTCTGGATCATGTCTTCGGTGATCGGTACCTCGCGCCCTTGGGCGTCGATGAACGAGCAGCCCAGAGACTGGTCCGGTTGCGTGCGGATTACTTGAATCTTGTCGTCGCTGCTGTGTTGCAAGGACATGGCCTGTCTCCTCATCAGGTTGTGTGCCTACTTTAGTGTCGCCAGGTGACCGAGCCATGACACTCCTTGTAGGTTCATGGCGACACCTCCACTCAATCAGAAACACAGTTGCGTTTCCAGCCAGACTTTAGACCGATAACATCTAGCCGCTAGTCATAGTGGTCATATTTAACCTGACTCATTGCGATTCAACTTGGTTCCGCTGCGTTTCGGCGTCGCGAGCTGGCCTTTTTCCTGCTGCATTATCGGACGCCTTTGATGCTTTCTTCCCGACATCGCCGTGCCATACGCCTGGCCAGCGGCTTCATCGCCCCTTATCGCAAACAGGTCGCCGGCGCTTTGCTGGCCTTGATTGTCACCGCCGGCATTACCTTGTCCATGGGGCAAGGCATCCGCTTGCTGGTGGACCAGGGCTTCATGACCCGCTCACCGCACCTGCTCAATCAATCCATCGGCCTGTTCATGGTGCTGGTGGTGGGGTTGGCGATCGGTACCTTTGCCCGTTTCTACCTGGTGTCGTGGATCGGCGAACGGGTGGTGGCGGATATCCGGCGGCAGGTCTTCAACCATCTGGTGTACTTGCACCCGGGTTTCTACGAAAACAACCGCAGTTCGGAAATCCAGTCACGGTTGACTACTGATACGACCCTGCTGCAATCGGTGATCGGTTCGTCGCTGTCGTTGTTTTTGCGCAATGTCTTGATGGTGGTGGGCGGCATCGTGCTGCTGTTCATCACCAATCCCAAGCTGACCAGCATCGTGGTGATTGCCCTGCCGCTGGTATTGGTGCCGATCCTGCTCTTCGGGCGTCGAGTGCGCAGCTTGTCGCGCCAGAGCCAGGACCGCGTTGCCGACGTAGGCAGCTATGTCTCCGAAACCCTCGGCCAGATCAAGACCGTGCAGGCCTACAACCATCAGGTCCAGGACGAACAACGTTTTTCCGTGACGGTGGAGCAGGCCTTCGACACCGCTCGCAAGCGCATTGTCCAGCGGGCCTGGTTGATCACCCTGGTGATCGTGCTGGTGCTGGGGGCGGTGGGGGTGATGCTCTGGGTCGGTGGCATGGATGTGATCGCCGGGCGGATTTCCGGTGGTGAGCTGGCGGCGTTCGTGTTCTACAGCCTGATCGTCGGCAGTGCCTTCGGGACCCTGAGCGAAGTGATTGGCGAGTTGCAGCGGGCAGCCGGTGCGGCAGAGCGCATTGCCGAGCTGCTGCGTTCGGAAAACATCATCCAGCCGCCGGCTTCAGGCCTTGTGACCTTGCCGGCGCGGATCCGCGGCGATTTGCGTCTCGAAGGCGTGCGTTTCTCCTATCCGTCCCGGCCGGACAGTTATGCGGTCGACGGCCTCGACCTGAGTATCAAGGCCGGTGAGACCCTGGCCCTGGTCGGGCCTTCCGGCGCGGGCAAGTCGACGGTCTACGATTTGCTGCTGCGTTTCTATGATCCCGTGCAAGGGCAGATCCTGATCGACGATGTGCCGTTGACTCGGCTCGATCCGCTGGACCTGCGCCGGCATTTCGCCCTGGTTTCACAAAGCCCGGCGCTGTTTTTCGGCACGGTCGAAGAGAACATCCGCTATGGCAACCCGGAGGCGACGTCGGAGCAGGTACGCGAGGCCGCGCAGATCGCCCACGCCCACGACTTCATCGAAAAAATGCCCGACGGCTACCAGACGCACCTGGGCGACGGCGGCCTCGGGTTATCCGGCGGCCAGCGCCAACGCCTGGCTATCGCCCGAGCGTTGCTCGTGGATGCCCCGATCCTGCTGCTGGACGAAGCCACCAGCGCCCTTGATGCGCAAAGCGAGCACCTGATCCAGCAAGCCTTGCCCAGCCTGATGAAAAACCGCACGACGCTGGTGATCGCCCATCGCCTGGCCACGGTGAAAAACGCCGATCGGATCGCGGTGATGGACCAGGGCAAGGTGGTTGCCGTGGGCACTCACCAGGAGCTTGTCGCCAGCAATGCGCTGTATGCGCGATTGGCGGCGTTGCAGTTCAATGTGGGAGCGGAGGCGGCAACCGACTGATACCGCGTGCTGTGTTTGATGCAGAGCCTGTGGGAGCGAGCTTGCTCGCGATAGCGGTGAGTCAGCTTGCATTCATGTTGCAGGTGCCGACGCCATCGCGAGCAAGCTCGCTCCCACAAAGAAGACGCTTTGTGGGCGTGTTAATCACTGATCGTCGAAATACCGCTCATGCCAGTCCACCAGCGGTTGCGGCGAGTTGAGCTTCTGCCCGTAGATCACCGAATAAGACAACACGTTCTGCACGTATTGGCGGGTTTCGTCGAACGGGATGCTCTCGACCCAGACGTCGAAGCTCAAGTGATCGGCGCCGCGCAGCCATTGGCGCACGCGACCGGGACCGGCGTTGTAGGCCGCCGAAGCCAGGACGCGGTTGCCGTTGAACTGGCTATGAACCTGGCTCAGGTAGGCCGCACCCAACTGGATGTTCTTGTCCGGGTTCAATACTTGTTGGGGCGAGGCCAGGGGAATGCTGAATTTGCGCGCGGTTTCCTTGGCGGTGCCAGGCATCAGTTGCATCAGGCCGGCAGCGCCGACGCTGGAGCGGGCATCATCCATGAACGCACTTTCCTGGCGGGTAATGGCGAACGCCCAACTTGGATGCAAGCCGCGGATCTTGGCTTCGCGCACCAGGGTCTCGCGGTGGGCCATCGGGAAACGGATGTCCAGGTCGTCCCAGTACTTGGCCTGGCTGATGGTGCGGATGGCCGGGAAATACCATTTCAGGTCGTAAGCCAGTTTCGCCTGGGCGACCATTTCGTCCCGGTTGAAATGACGGCTGACGTGATACCACTCACGGCGTCCATCGACGATGTCGCCACGGGCATGAAACTCCAGCGCCCGACGCACGCCAGGCGTGTTGCGTACCTTGTTGATCAACGCCTGGCTCATCACCAGTGGCTTGTTGACGAGCGAATACGGCGATTGGGATCGGTCGGCGGCCAGGAAGCCATAGAAGTCCCGCTCACGGGCCAGGTGCTTGTAGAGCGTCAGGGCTTCCGGGTTCTGCGGCTGCGCCAGTTCCAGCGTGCGGGCTTGCCAGTACCGCCAGCGGTTGGTGCTGGACAGCGACTCGGGCAGGCGACGGGTCAACTGATAGGCATCGTCCCAGCGAGCGAGGCGCAACAGCAGGCGCAAGCGCCATTCCGAAACGGTGTCATCGCGCAACTCCGGGTCGTATTTCGTCATCACGTCCAGGGCGCGGCTGTCGAAGCGCTTGGCCAGGGTCAGGCCGATCTCGCGGGCGATCGCGACTTTTTCATCCCGGGAAAAATGCATGGTGCTGGCGTAGCCATCCAGCAGCGCCATGGCTTTTTCCGGGTCCTGGCGGGCCAGGCGACGCAGGCCGAGGCTGACGATATCGGACATCGGTTCATCGGCTGGAACGAAGCGCGAGGGCTGGTTGAGCAACTCGGGCTTTTGCGCCACGTCCACCAGCAAGTTGCCACGGGGAGCGAGGGTGGTCAGGCCGCTGACCAGGCTGTTGGCCAGTGGGTAGTTGCGCGCCTGGGCGGCCAGCTTGGCGCGCTCCCAGCGCTTCTGCTCGGTCAACTGGCCCTGGGATGCCCACAAGCCGAACAACGCATCGCACGCCTGGGGCTGGGACTTGCCGGTGAGCCACAGTTTTTCGGTGTTGGCATAGCCCTCGGCCTTCAGGCCATGGCTGAGTTGGTACTGGGCGTTGAGGCAATCCAGTTCGGTGAAATTGAGCTTGGGGTCGTAATACTTGACGAAGGTTTCCCAGTCGCCGCGCTCGGTCAGCCAACGCAGCCAGCGCAGCTTCATCCAGTTGGCCTGGGGCAGGTCGCCGTGCTCGGCGAGGAACTTCTCGATTTCGGCGTTGCTGGCGCTCTTGAGGCGAGCGGTCAATTCGTCGTAGGCCAGGTACGGCTCCAGCGGGTAATCGCGAAGGGCCTGGCTGTAGCGAAAGTAAGGGCCGGAATCGCCCTTGGCCAAGGCACGCTTGGCTTCGTCGTAGTATTGGCGCTGAGTGGAGATATCCACCGCCTGAGCGGATTGAACGGCAGTGGCACATACAAAAAGACACGATAAAACACTGAAAAGGCGACTGCGCATGAGACGTCCGGGCAGAAAAAACATGACAAGCCCAAGGGTTAACCCAGGGTAACTGTCTGTAGCTTAGCCTTTTGCCAGCAGCCGGCGAAAGCTTTGCAGGGCCGTCGGTGCAAGTTCGCAACATTTGTTATGCAGAGTGCTTCAGTGGCGAAATTGGCGGACCCTTGAGGCCTCATCTCAGGTAGAATGCGCGCCCGGTTTTTGGAGAAGCTCATGACCCTGCTCAAATTCAGCGATGTGTCCCTTGCTTTCGGCGCTATGCCGTTGTTGGACAAGGTGTCCTGGCAGATCGCCCGTGGTGAGCGGGTGTGCATCATCGGCCGAAACGGCACTGGCAAGTCCAGCATGATGAAGCTGGTCAAGGGCGATCAGAAGCCCGACGACGGCTCGGTCTGGCGTGCGCCAGGCCTGAAAATCGGCGAATTGCCCCAGGAACTGCCGGTGGCCGACGAGCGGACCGTGTTCGATGTGGTCGCCGAAGGCCTGGACGGTGTCGGCGCGCTGTTGGCCGAGTATCACCACCTGAGCCAGAACATCGTCACCGATGCCGACCTGGACAAGTTGATGCACGTGCAGCACGACCTTGAGGCCCGAGACGGCTGGCGTCTGCAGCAGCTGGTCGACAGCACCCTGAGCCGCCTGCAATTGCCGGCCGACAAGACCCTCGCCGAGTTGTCCGGCGGTTGGCGTCGCCGCGTCCTGCTGGCCCAGGCCCTGGTCTCCGAGCCAGACCTGCTGCTGCTCGACGAACCGACCAACCACCTGGACATCGGCGCCATCGCCTGGCTTGAAGAAGCCCTGAAGGACTTCCAGGGGGCGGTGCTGTTCATCACCCACGACCGTTCCTTCCTGCAGAACCTGGCGACGCGCATCCTTGAATTGGACCGCGGCGGCCTGATCGACTGGAACGGCGACTACGCCAGCTTCCTGGTGCACAAGGAAGCGGCGTTGGCAGCGGAAGAAACCGCTAACGCGCTGTTCGATAAGAAACTGGCCCAGGAAGAAGTCTGGATTCGCCAGGGCATCAAGGCGCGTCGCACCCGCAACGAAGGCCGTGTGCGTGCGCTCAAGGCGTTGCGCGTGGAGCGCAGCGAGCGTCGCGAGCGCACCGGCAAGGCCAACATTCAGTTGGACACCGCTGACAAGTCCGGCAAGCAGGTGATGGTTCTCGAGAACGTGAGTTTTGCTCACCCTGGCGGCCCGTCCCTGATCAAGGACTTTTCCATGGTGCTGCAGCGTGGCGATCGTATCGGCCTGCTGGGCGCCAACGGTACTGGCAAGACCACCCTGCTCAAGCTGATGCTCGGCGGCCTGGTGCCCACCAGCGGCAAGGTGGAAGAGGGCACGAAGATCGACGTCGCCTACTTCGACCAGTTGCGTCATCAACTGGACCTGGAAAAGACCGTGATCGACAACGTCGCCGAAGGCCGCGATTTCATCGACATCGATGGCCAGAGCCGCCATGTGCTGAGCTACCTCGGCGATTTCCTGTTCAGCCCCCAGCGTGCCCGTACGCCGGTCAAGGCGTTGTCGGGTGGTGAGCGTGCTCGTCTGTTGCTGGCCAAGTTGTTCAGCAAACCGGCGAACCTGCTGGTGCTCGACGAGCCCACTAACGACCTGGACGTGGAAACCCTGGAATTGCTGGAAGAGGTGTTGCTGACCTTCAACGGCACCGTTCTGATGGTCAGTCACGACCGGGCATTCCTCGACAACGTGGTCACCAGTACCCTGGTGTTCGAAGGCGAAGGCCTGGTTCGCGAATACGTCGGTGGCTATCAGGACTGGCTGCGCCAGGGCGGCTCGCCGCGTCTGCTGGGGGTCACTGAGAGCAAGTCCGGCAAGGCCGACCTGAATTCGGCCGTGGTCAAGGCCGAGCCCGCGCCGGTTGCCGCAGCAGCCCCGGCCCCAGCGAAGAAAAAGCTCAGCTACAAGCTGCAGCGTGAACTGGAAGCCTTGCCGGGTGATATCGACGCGAAGGAGCAGCAGATCGCAGCGGTAGAAGCCGAAATGGCCGACACCGGGTTCTACCAGCGACCTGCTGCCGAAACCGCCAAGGTGATCGCGCACCTGGAGCAACTGCAGGCCGAACTGGATGCATTGGTCGAGCGCTGGGCTGAACTGGACGCCTGATCCACTGTCGAGAAAAATCCCTGCGTTCAGCAATGAGCGCCGGGATTTTTTACTTGAAACGCCATCCCCTTGTGGGAGCGAGCTTGCTCGCGATAGCGGTGTGACAGTCAGCATCAATGCTGCTGATCTACCGCGATCGCGAGCAAGCTCGCTCCCACAGGTTTAGGTTTATGTGCGCTTGACCAGGTGTACTGCCAATACATCGCAAGGCGCGCCATGCAGCACATCGTTGGCGGTCGAGCCCAGCAGCAGCGCCAAGCCGTGGCGACCATGGCTGCCGACGACAATCAGGTCGCAACCCTGTTCCTTGGCCAGGTGATGGATCTCCTGGCGCGGCTGGCCGTAGGTCAGGTGGCTGAATTCCTTCTTCAGGGCCGGGTATTTCACGATCAGTCGGTCAAGGCGTTCCTTGGCCTGGTCGAATTGCTGCTGCTGCAACTGGGAAAGGTCCATCGGCACGTCGCCGCCGAAGGCCATGGCCATCGGTTCGACGATATGCACCAGTGACAGCTGGGTGTCTCGGCCTTCGCAGAGGGCGAGGGCGCGCTTGACGACCGGATCGCATTCTTCAGTGAGGTCAACGGCGACCAGAACGTGGTTGTAGTACATGGAAGGCACTCCAGAGAATTGCGATACGGTAAGTATGGCTGGTTTCAAGCGCATTGACGCGACCTGGGTCAATGGGCTCATCAGAATCGGGGAGTACGAATATGACGGTCTGGATAGTGCTGTCAATCCTGTTGGTGGTGTTAAGTCCGCTGGCATGGTTGCGTCCGTCCCGTGTACAGAGCGGTCGCATGGCCCTGCGCATGGAAGCGCGACGCCTGGGCCTGGCTATGCAACTGGCGCCACAAGAGTGGCCGCACTGGCTCGACCAACAGCCGCCAAACCCCTGTGCCCAGTACTATCGGCCTCGGCGCGGCAGCCAGCCGGCCTGCTGGAGCTACTGGCAAACTGCGCCGGGCGTCTGGGTCAATCAGTGGCGGGAAGTCTGCCTGGATGAGCCCCTGCTCAATCATTTCGAAAAATTGCCGGCCAACGTCTACAAAGTTGAAGCCGACCGGCAAATGATCGCCTTGTATTGGGGCGAAAAGGGCGAGGCGAGTGTTTTACAGGAGATTTCCTGGGTGCTGAAGGCGCTGGCCTGAAGCGCTGCAGGAGCTGTCGAGCGCAGCGAGGCTGCGATCTGTCCACCGTTCACTGAATCTCAGGTGAAAATCAAGAGATCGCAGCCTCCGGCAGCTCCTACGGGCATAAAAAAGCCCGACAGTCTCATCGGGCGGGTTGGCCAGGCAGGCCGGTAATCCATCTCGTGTCAGGGCGTGCGTTCGCAGCGCCCTTCATTTCGCAAAATTCAATCGCATTCCCGACAGCTTAGTCGGCTGGATCCGGTCTGTCTGGAATTAGGGCGATTTTTCTAATGATTGATTCTATGAATGGCTGCTCATGCGGCGCCGTGTTGCGGATCCGTAGGGTACGGAAATGACCGTAAAGTCGCGTTCACGCCTGTGTTTAGGGCGATTGACAATTGTCGGAAATTCCGTGAAGGTGACGTACCCAAATCAAACGGGCGTATGAATTGAGCGTTTGTATTTTCAGACGGCTCCTACAGACCCCGACTATCGCGTTGACGGGTGTGCCTGGCGGATTGGCGTAGCATCGACGGTAACGTCAATGCCGAACCAGCAGCCAGCGTCCAACGTGTACTGTTCAGCTTCCATATCGTGGAGATCAGTTGATGATTTACGAAGGTAAAGCCATCACGGTTAAGGCTCTTGAAAGTGGCATCGTCGAACTGAAGTTCGACCTCAAGGGTGAGTCCGTCAACAAGTTCAACCGTCTAACCCTGAATGAATTGCGTCAGGCCGTAGACACTATCAAGGCAGATGCTTCGATCAAGGGTGTGATCGTCAGCAGCGGCAAGGACGTGTTCATCGTCGGTGCCGACATCACCGAATTCGTCGACAACTTCAAGCTGCCCGATGCCGAACTGATCGCTGGCAACCTCGAAGCCAACCGTATTTTCAGCGACTTCGAAGACCTCAACGTACCGACCGTCGCGGCCATCAACGGCATCGCCCTGGGGGGCGGCCTGGAAATGTGCCTGGCGGCGGATTACCGCGTCATGGCCACCACGGCCAAGATCGGCCTGCCGGAAGTCAAGCTGGGCATCTACCCGGGCTTTGGCGGCACCGTGCGCCTGCCGCGCCTGATCGGTGCCGACAACGCTATCGAGTGGATTGCCGCCGGCAAGGAAAACCGTGCCGAAGACGCGCTGAAAGTCGGTGCCGTGGATGCCGTGGTCGAACCTGGCAAGCTCCATGAAGCGGCCCTTGAAACCATCAAGCGTGCCATCAGCGGTGAGTTCGACTACAAGGCCAAGCGTCAGCCGAAGCTGGAAAAGCTCAAGCTCAACGCCATCGAACAAATGATGGCCTTCGAAACCGCCAAGGGTTTCGTGGCCGGTCAGGCAGGCCCGAACTACCCGGCGCCGGTCGAAGCGATCAAGACCATCCAGAAAGCCGCGAACTTCGGTCGCGACAAGGCCCTGGAAGTCGAGGCCGCCGGCTTCGTCAAGCTGGCCAAGACCTCGGCTGCACAAAGCCTGATCGGTCTGTTCCTCAACGATCAGGAACTGAAGAAAAAGGCCAAGGCCTACGACGAAATCGCCCGTGACGTGAAGCAGGCCGCCGTGCTCGGCGCCGGTATCATGGGGGGCGGCATCGCCTACCAGTCGGCGTCCAAAGGCACGCCGATCCTGATGAAGGACATCAACGAACACGGGATCGAGCAAGGCCTGGCCGAAGCCGCCAAGCTGTTGGTCGGTCGTGTCGACAAAGGTCGCATGACCGCCGCGAAGATGGCCGAAGTGCTCAACGGCATTCGTCCGACCCTGTCCTATGGCGATTTCGGCCATGTCGACCTGGTGGTCGAAGCGGTTGTCGAGAACCCGAAGGTCAAGCAGGCGGTACTGGCTGAAGTCGAAGACAAGGTCAAAGAGGACACCATCCTCGCCTCGAACACCTCGACCATCTCCATTTCGCTGCTGGCCAAGGCCCTCAAGCGTCCGGAGAACTTCGTCGGCATGCACTTCTTCAACCCGGTGCACATGATGCCGCTGGTGGAAGTGATCCGTGGCGAGAAGTCCAGCGAACTGGCGGTGGCCACCACCGTGGCCTACGCCAAGAAAATGGGCAAGAACCCGATCGTCGTCAACGACTGCCCGGGCTTTTTGGTCAACCGTGTGCTGTTCCCGTACTTCGGCGGTTTCGCCAAGCTGGTCAGCGCCGGTGTGGACTTCGTGCGCATCGACAAGATCATGGAAAAATTCGGCTGGCCGATGGGCCCGGCGTACCTGATGGACGTGGTCGGCATCGACACCGGCCACCATGGTCGCGACGTGATGGCTGAAGGTTTCCCGGACCGCATGAAGGACGACCGTCGTTCGGCTGTCGACGTGCTCTACGAAGCCAAGCGCCTGGGCCAGAAGAACGGCAAGGGCTTCTACGCCTACGAGACCGACAAGCGCGGCAAGCAGAAGAAAGTCGCCGACTCGTCGGTGCTGGAAGTGCTCAAGCCGATCGTCTACGAGCAGCGCGAAGTCACCGACGAGGACATCATCAACTGGATGATGATCCCGCTGTGCCTCGAAACCGTGCGTTGCCTGGAAGACGGCATTGTCGAAACCGCCGCCGAAGCCGACATGGGTCTGGTCTACGGTATCGGTTTCCCTCCATTCCGTGGCGGTGCGCTGCGTTACATCGATTCGATCGGTGTGGCCGAGTTCGTTGCCCTGGCTGACCAGTACGCTGATCTGGGCGCGCTGTACCACCCGACCGCGAAGCTGCGTGAGATGGCCAAGAACGGCCAGCGTTTCTTCGGTTAAGCGCCCAACGACTAGAGCGAGAGAACATTTATGAGCTTGAATCCTAGAGACGTCGTGATCGTCGACTTCGGTCGTACGCCGATGGGCCGCTCCAAGGGCGGCATGCACCGCAACACCCGCGCCGAAGACATGTCGGCGCACCTGATCAGCAAGCTGCTGGAGCGCAACGTCAAGGTCGACCCGAACGAAGTCGAAGACGTGATCTGGGGCTGTGTGAACCAGACCCTGGAGCAGGGCTGGAACATCGCCCGCATGGCCTCGCTGATGACCCAGATTCCTCACACCGCGGCGGGCCAGACCGTCAGCCGCCTGTGCGGTTCGTCCATGAGCGCACTGCACACCGCCGCCCAGGCGATCATGACCGGCAACGGTGATGTGTTCGTCGTCGGTGGTGTCGAGCACATGGGCCATGTGAGCATGATGCACGGCGTCGATCCGAATCCGCACATGTCGCTGTACGCGGCAAAAGCCTCGGGCATGATGGGCCTGACTGCGGAAATGCTCGGCAAAATGCACGGCATCACCCGCGAACAGCAGGACGCCTTCGGCGTGCGCTCCCACCAGCTCGCCCACAAGGCGACAGTGGAAGGCAAGTTCAAGGATGAAATCATCCCGATGCAGGGCTACGACGAGAATGGCTTCCTGAAGCTGTTCGACTACGACGAAACCATTCGTCCGGAAACCACCCTGGAAAGCCTGGCGGCCCTCAAGCCAGCCTTCAATCCGAAGGGCGGCACCGTGACAGCCGGTACTTCGTCGCAAATCACCGACGGTGCCTCGTGCATGATCGTGATGTCGGCCCAGCGTGCCCAGGACCTGGGTATCCAGCCGATGGCGGTGATCCGGTCGATGGCCGTGGCGGGTGTGGACCCGGCGATCATGGGCTATGGTCCAGTACCGGCCACGCAGAAAGCCTTGAAGCGCGCAGGCCTGGGTATTGCCGATATCGACTTCTTCGAGCTCAACGAAGCTTTCGCCGCACAGGCCCTGCCTGTGCTGAAAGATTTGAAAGTGCTCGACAAGATGAACGAGAAGGTTAACCTGCACGGCGGCGCGATCGCCCTGGGTCACCCGTTCGGTTGCTCCGGTGCGCGTATCTCCGGCACGCTGCTCAACGTCATGAAGCAGAATGGCGGCACCTTCGGTGTGTCCACCATGTGCATTGGCCTCGGCCAGGGCATCGCCACTGTCTTCGAACGCGTCTAAGCGTTGCGTCGATGGAAGCCGGGGCCAAGTGCCCCGGTTTTTGTTTTTTCCGGGTTTAGTAGAAAAATTTTGTTTTTATTTTGAAAAGATTTGAGTGAGGGCCAAGACATGCCGATACAACCTGGGCTCTACCAGCATTACAAAGGTCCGCAGTACCGCGTATTCAGCATCGCGCGGCATTCCGAGACCGAAGAAGAAGTGGTGTTCTATCAAGCCCTGTATGGCGATTACGGCTTTTGGGTGCGTCCCTTGAGCATGTTCCAGGAGTCCGTCGAGGTTGACGGCGAACAGGTGCCACGCTTTGCTTTGGTGCAGGCCGAGGAGAGCATTTTTTCCACGCCTTGAGGCCGGCATGCGGGCAACCCTGCGCTTGACCTCACCTTGCAGCCACTATATATAGCGGTGCCGCGTCAGGCGCCAACCGCCTTTCACTTTTTAGAATTCAGGAATTTTCTGATCCATGGGCAAATCGCTGGTCATTGTGGAATCCCCGGCTAAGGCCAAGACCATCAACAAGTATCTGGGCAACCAATACGTGGTGAAGTCGAGTATCGGCCATATCCGAGACCTGCCCACCAGCGGTTCGGCTAGCGCCAGCAAGGAGCCAGCCGCCAAGCGCGGCAAGGCTGCTGCCGGTGAAGTGCCGGCGCTGTCGCCCAAGGACAAGGCGCGCAAGCAGCTGGTCTCCCGCATGGGGGTCGATCCGGAACACGGCTGGAAAGCCAAGTACGAGATCCTCCCGGGCAAGGAAAAGGTCATCGAAGAGCTGCGCCGGCTCGCCAAGGATGCCGACACCATCTATCTCGCGACGGACTTGGACCGCGAAGGGGAAGCCATTGCCTGGCACCTGCGCGAAGCCATCGGTGGGGATGACAGCCGCTACAAGCGCGTGGTGTTCAACGAAATTACCAAGAAGGCCATCCAGGAAGCCTTTTCCCAACCGGGCGAGTTGGATATCGATCGGGTCAACGCCCAGCAGGCGCGTCGCTTCCTCGACCGCGTGGTGGGCTACATGGTCTCGCCGCTGCTGTGGGCCAAGATCGCCCGTGGCCTGTCGGCTGGTCGCGTACAGTCGGTTGCGGTGAAGCTGGTGGTGGAGCGCGAGCGTGAGATCCGCGCGTTCATCCCTGAAGAGTACTGGGAAGTCCACGCCGACCTCGGCACCGCCAAGGGCGCGACCGTGCGCTTCGACGTGGCCCGCGAGAAGGGCGAGGCCTTCAAGCCACTCAACGAAGCCCAGGCCATGGCGGCGCTGGAGAAGCTCAAGGCTTCCAGCTACAGCATCGTCAAGCGCGAAGACAAGCCGACCAGCAGCAAGCCGTCGGCGCCGTTCATCACCTCCACGCTGCAACAGGCCGCAAGCAACCGCCTGGGCTTTGGCGTGAAGAAGACCATGATGATGGCCCAGCGTCTGTACGAAGCCGGCTACATCACCTATATGCGTACCGACTCGACCAACCTGTCGGTCGATGCGGTGGCGATGGCGCGCACTTATATAGAAAGCGAATTCGGCAAGAAGTACCTGCCGGACACGCCGAACGTCTACAGCAGCAAGGAAGGCGCGCAGGAGGCTCACGAAGCGATTCGTCCGTCCGATGCCAACACCGAGCCAAGCAAGCTGTCGGGCATGGAACGTGACGCCGAGCGTCTCTACGAGCTGATCTGGCGCCAGTTCCTGGCTTGCCAGATGCTGCCGGCGCAATACCTGTCGACCACGGTCAGCGTTGGTGCTGGTGACTTCGAGTTGCGTGCCAAGGGCCGCATCCTGAAGTTCGACGGCTACACCCGCGTCATGCCGCAAATCACCAAGCCTGGGGATGACGACGTCCTGCCGGACATGGCCCAGGGCGACGTGATGAAGCTGATCAAGCTCGATCCGACCCAGCACTTCACCAAGCCGCCGGCCCGTTACTCCGAAGCCAGCCTGGTCAAGGAAATGGAAAAGCGCGGCATCGGTCGTCCTTCGACCTATGCCGCCATCATTTCCACCATCCAGGACCGCGGTTACGTGGCGCTGCACAACCGTCGTTTCTATTCGGAAAAGATGGGTGACATCGTCACCGAGCGTTTGTCCGAGAGCTTCTCGAACCTGATGGACTACGGCTTCACCGCCGGCATGGAAGAGAACCTCGACGATGTGGCCCAGGGCGAGCGGGACTGGAAAAACGTTCTCGACGAGTTCTACGGCGACTTCAAGAAAAAACTTGAAGTGGCGGAGAGCCCGGACAACGGCATGCGGGCCAACCAGCCGGTCATGACCGACATCCCGTGTCTCACCTGCGGACGTCCGATGCAAATCCGGACTGCCTCGACCGGTGTCTTCCTCGGTTGCTCGGGCTACAGCCTGCCGCCCAAGGAACGCTGCAAGGCGACGGTCAACCTGGTGCCGGGCGACGAAATCGCCGCGGACGACGAGGGCGAATCGGAATCCCTGGTGCTGCGTGGCAAGCATCGCTGCCCGATCTGCAGCACGGCGATGGATGCCTACCTGCTGGATGAGAAGCGCAAGCTGCACATCTGCGGTAACAATCCGGACTGTGCCGGCTACGAGATTGAAGAGGGCACTTATCGCATCAAGGGCTACGAAGGCCCGAGCCTGGAATGCGACAAGTGTGGCAGCGAGATGCAGCTCAAGACCGGCCGTTTCGGCAAGTTCTTCGGCTGCACCAACCCGACCTGCAAGAACACGCGCAAACTGCTCAAGAGCGGTGACGCAGCGCCGCCGAAGATGGACCCGGTGAAGATGCCTGAGCTCAAATGCGAGAAGGTCAACGACACCTATATCCTGCGCGACGGTGCCTCTGGCCTGTTCCTGGCGGCCAGCCAGTTCCCGAAAAACCGTGAGACCCGTGCGCCATTGGTGATGGAGATCGTGCCGCACAAGGACGAAATCGATCCGAAGTACCATTTCCTCTGTGAGGCACCACAGAAGGATCCGGAAGGACGCCCGGCGGTCATTCGCTACAGCCGCAAGACCAAGGAGCAGTATGTGCAGACCGAAGTCGACGGCAAGCCGACCGGCTGGAAGGCGTACTACGATGGCGGTAAATGGACCGTTGAAGACAAGCGCTGATCGCCAGGGCTTGTCTGGAGGGCGGGGTTGAGGCTCTTGTGGCGAGGGAGCTTGCTCCCGCTGGCGGCGCAGCCGCCCTCTACAATCGCTAAATCTGCATGGACTTGACAAAAAGGCCGCATGACAACCCATAGGTTTTCATGCGGCCTTTTTGTTTTTGGCTTGCAGTGGCCTCGGTTGATCCACGACACTGTCGCACTTGCGTGAAGCTTTCATTTCGTTGGGGAGATGCCGCCATGGCCCACGAACTCTATACCCGCACCAATCAGAAAATCTATTTCGCCGGCCTGTCGCTCGAAGCACTCACCAGGGCCGAGGACGGGCGTGCGATGAATTCCCCGGCGCTGCTCCAGGCAGGGCGTGAGTCCGCGCTGTTTCACCTGTACGGTGCATTGTTGGGGTTGTGCCATGAAATCGCCGGTTTCTATCGCCTGCCACAAGCGAACGCCCCGCGAGCCGAGTTGCTGTTGACCCGCGAAGTGCTGGAAACCATCGCGATTCCGGAGCTGGCCGAAATGGTCGAGTTGGCGCATAACCCGGAAACCTGGCTTGCGAAGTTATTGGCGGCCCATGCGGCGCTGTTCGAGCCGCCCCGGGCCCCGCGCAAGCCCAAGGGGGACGTGACCCAACCGTTGATCGTGGCGGTCAATCTGGATGAGCAAGACCCGGAGCAGGAGCTGAGTCGGGAGGAGCTGGAGAGCTGGCGCCAGAACCTCAAGAGCCTGGCGATACGCTTTCGTGAAGGGTTGAACGAGTGCTGAGTTTCTCCTCGGCCCGTTACGTTCGTTGATAACGCTTGGTCAAGATCCCGAGCGGAGCCTGGCCGATGACTATATAATCCTCGCCTTTCGTGGAGAACAGACTTTTATGCCTACGTCCTTTCTAGAAATTGTCGAACTTCCTGATGGCCGCATCGAGCTGCGCAGGGCCGAGGACGAGGGTTCTCTGGTGACCTTGAACTTCTCCGAAGATGCCAAGGTATTCCTCCAGGGCCAACACGTCGAAGTCGCCAAGGCGATGCTGAGCGTGGGCGTCCAGATGGCAGGTCGCCTGGTTGAAGGCGAATTCAACAAGGAAGAGGGGCCGCGGGTTCTTCACTGATCCCGTCTGTCGGCTTTTTTGAATAGTGTGGCTGGTCGGCTTCTCTACTTTGGAGAAGCCCCGCGTTTGTCTTAGCCCAATCGAATATTCAGGCTTTGTGCGTCCCCGGTGCGGGCGGCGCTGATCAACTGTTGCCGTGCGGCCGTGGTCAGTGGGTTGAGCCAGCTGACCACGGTGTGGCTACGGCCCAGACGCAAGGCCTCGCAAGTCAACTGTTGGGCGCTTTGGGTGCCCCTCGGCTGCAGCAACAGGATGCGCTCACGGTTCAGGCCGGCGTCACGCAGCCAGGCCTGGGTAACGCTGGCCGGTGGGGCGATCAGCGTCAACCAGCGAGCATCCTGGTCCTGGCTGAGTTCTCGCAGAATCGGCGCCAACAGGTTCAGGCAGTTTCCGGCCGCACCACGTAACGACAGTTCGCTGAAGGCCTCGGGTTCGACGCCCCAGGGCGACTCGATGACCTCTTTCAGGGCTGGAACCAGCGGTTGGGCCATGAATGCCTCGAACAGCGGAAGTTGTGTGTGTTGTGGTGTGTGAGGGAACTGCATAAAGCCTCCTTTAGCGGCGAATGACGCCGACGCTCAAGCCTTCGATGACCAGGTCCTGATCTTTCAGGTTCACTTCGATGGGGGCGAACTCCGGGTTCTCGGCAATGAGCCAGACCTTACTGCCGTCGCGCTTGAAGCGCTTGACGGTCACCTCGTCACCGATTCGCGCCACCACGATCTGGCCATTGCGGGCTTCGCGGGTGGTGTGGACGGCCAGGAGGTCACCGTCGAAGATGCCGATGTCCTTCATGCTCATGCCGTGTACACGAAGCAGGTAATCGGCCCGGGGATGAAAGAACGAAGGGTTGATGTTGCAGGATTCCTCGACGTGCTGCTGGGCAAGGATCGGTGCGCCCGCCGCGACTCGGCCGATGATCGGCAGGGTGGTTTCGTCGGCCTTGGCTTCGAAGCCGGGGATACGAATGCCACGGGATGCGCCCGGGGTCATTTCGATCGCGCCCTTGCGCGCCAGCGCCTTGAGGTGTTCTTCAGCCGCGTTGGGCGACTTGAAACCCAGTTCCTGTGCGATTTCCGCACGGGTCGGCGGGTAGCCGTTGTCTTCGAGGCAGCGTTTGATGAAGGCCAGAATCTCTGCTTGGCGTGGCGTCAGCTTTAGCATATTGATCGCTCTGTCTTTTTATACAGTGACTGGGATTATATACAGTGAACGCCACTTGGCAATCCTCCTTTTTCCACAGGCCGCTGGACGGTCGGTCGGGTTGTGGGATGGGGCAGGGCTACCCCCTGTGAAAAGGTGTGGTTAAATACGTGACCGGGCGTTCGCAAAACGCCCCGGCAGGCTTGACAACCCCTGGGCTGAAACGTATGTTTCAAACAAGTGTTTGTCAGGCGGAGTAACCATGGCCCAGTCGGAAACCGTTGAACGCATTCTCGATGCTGCCGAGCAGTTGTTCGCGGAAAAAGGTTTCGCCGAAACCTCATTGCGTCTGATCACCAGCAAGGCCGGGGTCAACCTGGCGGCGGTGAATTATCACTTCGGCTCGAAAAAGGCCTTGATCCAAGCGGTCTTCTCACGCTTCCTCGGGCCTTTCTGCCTCAGCCTCGATCGTGAACTGGAGCGGCGCCAGGCCAAGCCTGACGTCAAGCCTACCCTGGAAGAGCTGCTGGAAATCCTGGTCGAGCAAGCCCTTGTCGTGCAACCGCGCAGCGGTAACGACCTGTCCATTTTCATGCGCCTGCTGGGCCTGGCCTTCAGCCAGAGCCAGGGCCACCTGCGGCGATACCTGGAAGACATGTACGGCAAGGTGTTCCGTCGCTATATGCTGTTGGTCAACGAAGCCGCACCGCGCATCCCACCCATCGAGTTGTTCTGGCGAGTGCACTTCATGCTCGGCGCCGCCGCGTTCAGCATGTCCGGGATCAAGGCGCTGCGGGCCATCGCTGAAACCGATTTTGGCGTGAACACCTCGATCGAGCAGGTGATGCGCCTGATGGTGCCGTTCCTGGCGGCCGGCATGCGTGCCGAGAGTGGCGTCACCGATGAGGCCATGGCGGCCGCGCAACTGCGTCCACGCAGCAAATCGACGCCGGCGCTGGCCAAGGCTTGAGTGCACGGGTGGGCGCGGCTGCCCACATCCGCTAAGCTAGCCGCCCATGCCGACTCTCGTTTCGAACCCGTTCCATTCTTTAGTGCATGACCGCGACCTGCCGGGCCCTGGGCCTGGCAGTTTGCTCATGCCTGTGTCGCCGCTCGGGTTCATCGTTATTAAGGAAATGCTATGACTGCTGGCCTGCAAGGCTCGTTGATGGTGGACGTCGCCGGTACCTGGCTGACGGCCGAAGATCGCCACCTGTTGCGCCAGCCAGAAGTAGGCGGCCTGATCATTTTTGCCCGCAATATCGAGCATCCGCGGCAGGTGCGCGAGCTGAGCGCGTCGATCCGCGCCATTCGTCCCGACCTTTTACTGGCGGTGGACCAGGAAGGTGGTCGCGTTCAGCGGCTGCGCCAGGGCTTTGTGCGGTTGCCGGCGATGCGGGCGATAGCCGACAACCCGAACGCTGAATACCTGGCCGAGCAGTGCGGCTGGATCATGGCCACCGAAGTGCTGGCGGTCGGTCTCGACTTGAGTTTTGCCCCGGTGCTGGATCTCGACTATCAGCGCAGCGCCGTCGTCGGCAGTCGTTCCTTTGAAGGCGACCCCGAGCGCGCGGCGTTGCTGGCCGGTGCCTTCATCCGTGGCATGAGTGCCGCCGGCATGGCCGCCACCGGCAAGCACTTCCCGGGGCATGGCTGGGCCGAGGCCGATTCCCATGTGGCGATTCCGACCGATGAGCGCAGCCTCGAACAGATTCGGGCCAACGACCTGGTGCCGTTTGCCAGGTTGAGCAAGCAACTGGCCGCCGTGATGCCGGCCCATGTCATCTATCCGCAGGTTGACGCCAATCCAGCCGGGTTTTCCCGCCGCTGGTTGCAGGACATCCTGCGCGGCGAGTTGCAATTCGAGGGCGTGATCTTCAGTGATGATCTGTCGATGGCCGGTGCGCATGTGGTCGGTGATGCCGCCAGTCGTATCGAGGCGGCGTTGACGGCGGGTTGCGACATGGGGCTGGTGTGTAATGATCGCGCCGCCGCGGAGTTGGCCTTGAGCGCTGCCCAACGCCTGAAGGTCAAGCCTTCGGCGCGGATCGCCCGTATGCGCGGCCAGGCCTATGCTTCAACGGAATATCGCCAGGACCCTCGCTGGCTGGCGGCGCTCGGCGCGCTGAGGGCTGCCCAGCTGATTGATTAGCGCTGAGCAATGTGGGAGGGCATACAGTCAACATCTACGCCCGCTGAACCACCACTATCGCGAGCAAGCTCGCTCCCACATTGGAAGTGTGGTGGACTCAGGTTATATGAACACCGCCTCTCCCCTGTGAGAGCCGAGCTTGCTCGCGATGACGGCAGCACAGTCAGCCTCTGCACCCGCTGAACCACCGCTATCGCGAGCACAGTCAACATCCGCACCCGCTGAACTACCGCTATCGCGAGCAAGCTCGGCTCCCACAGGAATTGAGGGGGGTCAGCGCTTTTCCAGTTTGTCCGGCAGCGGCGCGAACAGCGCTTCGATATCGTCGCTCTGCAATTTCCAATCTCCGGCCACGCGTCCGTCCAGCACGCCGGCCGCGAGGTCGGACTTTTCCTTTTGCAGCAGCTGGATTTTCTCTTCCACCGTGCCTCGGGCTATCAGCTTGTAGACGAACACCGGCTTCTCCTGGCCGATGCGGTAGGCTCGGTCGGTCGCCTGGTTTTCGGTGGCCGGGTTCCACCACGGGTCGTAGTGAATCACCGTGTCGGCCTCGGTCAGGTTCAGGCCTACACCACCGGCCTTCAGGCTGATCAGAAAGATCTGACGCTTGCCACTCTGGAACTCCTTGACGGGCGTGCGACGGTCCCGGGTCTGGCCGGTCAGGATGGCGTAATCGACGCCGCGTTTCTTCAGCTCATCTTCAATCAGCGCCAACATGGACGTGAACTGGGAGAACAGCAGCACCCGACGGCCTTCTTCAAACAGCTCGTCGAGCATTTCCATCAGGCTGTCGAGCTTGCCCGAGGTGCTGCCTCGGGCGGGCAGGGTGGCGTCGTTGATCAGGCGCAGGTCGCAACACACCTGGCGCAGCTTGAGCAGCGCCTCAAGAATGATGATCTGGCTGCGGGCCACGCCTTTGCGCGTGATCTCGTCGCGGACCTTCTTGTCCATCGCCAGGCGCATGGTTTCGTAGACGTCGCGCTGGGCATCGCTGAGTTCGACCCAATGGATGATCTCGGTCTTGGGCGGCAGCTCGGTCGCCACTTGTTCCTTGGTCCGGCGCAGCAGGAAGGGTTTTATCCGACCGTTGAGGTGCTGCAGTCGTACATCGCTGCCGCGCTTTTCGATCGGTACGCGGTAATCGCGGTTGAAACTCTTGACGTCCCCGAGCCAGCCCGGCAGCAGGAAGTGAAACAACGACCACAATTCGCCCAGGTGGTTTTCCAGGGGCGTACCGGACAGGCACAGCCGCTGGCGGGCGTTCAGCTCGCGGGCGGCCTGGGCGGCTTTGCTGGTGGGGTTCTTGATGTACTGGGCTTCATCGAGGATCAGCACGTGCAATGGCTGCGCGGCCAGGCGCTCGACATCCTTGGGTAGCAAGGCATAGGTGGTGAGGACCAGGTCGTAATCGGCCAGTCGTTCGAAATGCTTTTTGCGCCCGGCGCCATACAGGGCCAGTACCTTGAGTTGCGGTGTGAAGTGAGCGGCTTCGTCGAGCCAGTTGGGAATCAGGCTGGTGGGCATCACCACCATGCACGGGCGATCGAGACGCCCAGCGTTTTTTTCACTGAGAATATGCGCCAGGGTCTGTAGGGTTTTACCCAGGCCCATGTCGTCCGCGAGGATGCCGCCGACTTCCAGCTGCCGCAGTGATTGCATCCAGCTCAAGCCTTCTAGTTGATAAGGCCGTAGCGTCGCGTTCAGGCCTTCCGGCGCGGTGGTGGTGTAATCCTTGATGTCCCGCAGGCGCTGGGCCAGGCCGCGAATGTGTTCGCCACCTTCCCAGGTCAGTGGCATGTCCTGCAGCGGGTTCAGGCGCAAGGCGTCCGCGCTGTTGAGGCGCAGTTTGGTGGTGCCGGGTTCTTGCAGGTAGAACTCGCCCAGGGTCGCCAGCACCGGTTTCAGGCGGCCATAGGGCAGGGCCACCTGCTGCGGACCGAACTCAGAGTTCGGGCGGTTGGGCAGGTTGACCAGAATCAGTTCATCGTCCCGACGCCGGGCCAGGCGTTCCGGGTTGAACAATTCGATGTGCGAACGCATCAGGTTCAGCAGGATCGGCAGCAGGCTCAGGCGCTCGCCATTGACGATGATCCCCAGTTCCAGGTCGAACCAATCCCGTTCCGGTGTTTCCTCGACCGTGGCGTACCATTCGTCCACGGCCGTCAGGTCGAAGCCGAAGTCCTCGTCGATCTGCAATTCCCAGCCCTGGGTGCGCAGTTTCGGCAGGTCGTTGAGGGTGAACGTCAGCCAGGCGCTGTCGTTGACCATTTCGTACAGTTCGCCAGCGCTTTCCGGCAGGGCCTTGCTTTGTCGGGTCGCGACCTTGAAACCGAGGATTCGCAGCTGTTCGCGGTAGGACTGTTCCACATCGGTGTGGCGTTTTATCCGCAGCGTCTGGGTTTCCTGGCGAATCAGCACGTCGGTGTTGCGCTGGCCGCTGACGTACTCGTCCAGATAGCTGAAGGACAAGGCGGCGCGGTGCTGGATGTAGCGTTGCATCTTGCCGTTGCGTGGCTCGAAGGCGCTGAACTCGATACTGGCCAGCCACAGGCGCGGCACCGGTTGTATGTTGTCCACCAGCACTTGCGGTGGGGCCTTGGGGCTGCGGTTGTCCAGCACGGCCTGGAGTTTTTCCAGCAATTGCGCGTCTTTTTCGGCGGCCGGGTAGGCCAGGGTTTCCTGGACTTGCAGCAACACCGCCGCGCAGTGCTTGCAGTTGATGCGCACCGGGCAGGAGCACGCGGCTTCGAGCAGAATCAGCGCGCCCTTGGCTGACTCTTTAAGGCGAATGGTCTGACGGTAGACGTTGCCGCCAGAGCCTTCGCAACTGGCGGTGATGGTGCTGTCGCCGGCCTCGACGATCCTGACGCGGTTTTCCAGCGCATAACGGCGCCCGCGCTCCAGGCTCTGTTCCTTGAATCGATTGACCCAGGAAGGTGCCAGGGGTTTGCTCAGGGGCGAGGGCATAGGCGCGCCAATCAGTCCGGAATGACTTCAGGTGCCTGCCGTGGCGCGGGCGCGGTCAGCGAGGTGATCTTGATCAGCAGGCCGAGGTGGCCGTTATCGAGGAAATTCAGTTGGCCATTCTTGGTATGGCTCTGCTGTTTGAGGCGCTCGCTGGCAGTGACCAGGCCATTGGCGTCGATCTGGTTGATCCAGAAATCGGCATCCACGTCGGTGAAACGGCCCAGTTTCAGTTCCAGGGTGCCCTCGATGGGAAATTGCCCAAACTGTTCGGCACCATCGCTGATGGCGACTTTGCGGCCCTGTTCACCGAGGGTCTGCTGCCAGGCCTTGTGCATCAATACCGTGTATTGGCCGCTGGTGGTGAGTTTCTCGACGATGTTGCCCATGGCCGGCGTGCGCTGGCTGTCCGCGCCCAGGCGTTGCGCGCCGGCGTCCCAGTCTTCCGGCGCGGCGCGGCTGACAATCGCCGGCTCGGCGTTCTGGCGGACCAGAATCATTTCAACCTGATACAGGTCGTCGGCAAACGCCAGGGGAGCGACCAGGGTCAACAGCAAGGTCAGTGAGCGAAACAGGCGCATGGGGCGTCCTTCAAGCAGTGGTCGGAGTGAGGCGCTCGAACAGCGCCTCTACGGTATTGAAACGCTCTTCCGCGCGTTCCATGGGCACCATGAATTTGAACATCGTGGCCCCTTCGAATTTGTAGCGTTTGGGCTGGCCTTGGATCAACTTGATCAGCACCAGCGGGTCGACCGGAGTCTGGGCTTCGAACTCGATCCGGCCGCCGTTGGGGCCGCCATCGACTTTCTTGATGCCCAGTTGCTCGGCCTTGAGCTTGAGCAGCGTGGTTCGCACCAGGTTCTTGGTCGGTTCCGGCAGCAGGCCGAAGCGGTCGATCATCTCCACCTGCAGGTCCTTGAGGCCTTCCTCGTCGCTGGCCGAGGCGATGCGTTTGTAGAGAATCAGCCGTGCGTGGACGTCCGGCAGGTAGTCTTCCGGGATCAACGCCGGCACGCGCAGATTGATTTCCGGTCCACCGCCCAGGGGTTGATCGAGGTTCGGCTGCTCGCCCTTGCGGATCGACTTGACCGCGCGTTCGAGCATTTCCATGTACAGGGTGAAGCCGACGGCCTGGATCTGGCCGCTCTGGCCGTCGCCGAGCAATTCGCCGGCACCGCGGATTTCCAGGTCGTTGGTGGCCAGCACGAAGCCGGCGCCGAGGTCCTGGGTATTGGCGATGGCTTCCAGGCGCTTTTCCGCATCCGGGGTGATCTGCTGGCGCGGAGGCGTCAACAGGTAGGCATAGGCCTGGTGGTGGCTACGACCGACCCGGCCGCGCAACTGGTGCAGTTGGGCCAGGCCGAACTTGTCGGCGCGCTCGATGATGATGGTGTTGGCGCTCGGCACGTCGATGCCGGTCTCGATGATGGTCGAGGCGATCAGCACGTTGAAGCGTTTGTGGTAGAAGTCGCTCATCACCTGTTCGAGTTCACGTTCGCGCATCTGCCCGTGGCCGATGCCGATGCGCGCTTCCGGCACCAGTTCGGCCAGGTCGGCGGCGCATTTCTCGATGGTCTTCACGTCGTTGTGCAGGTAATAGACCTGGCCACCACGCAGCAGCTCACGCAGCAGGGCTTCCTTGACCGTGCTTTTGTTCTGCTCCATGACAAAGGTGCGCACCGACAGGCGTCGGGCCGGCGGCGTGGCGATGATCGACAGGTCACGCATGCCCGACACCGCCATGTTCAGCGTGCGTGGGATCGGCGTGGCGGTCAGGGTCAGGATGTCGACTTCGCTGCGCAGGGCCTTGAGCTGTTCTTTCTGGCGCACGCCAAAACGGTGTTCTTCGTCGATGATCACCAGCCCCAGGTTCTTGATCTTCACGTCGTCCTGCAGCAGCTTGTGCGTGCCGATGACGATGTCGATCTTGCCCTCGGCCAGTTCGGCCACGGCGGCGTTCACTTCCTTGGTGGATTTGAAGCGGCTCATCACTTCCACGGTCACCGGCCAGTCGGCGAAGCGGTCGCGGAAACTGTTGTAGTGCTGCTGGGCGAGCAGGGTGGTCGGGACCAGGATCGCCACCTGCTTGCCACCGTGCACGGCAATGAACGCGGCGCGCATCGCCACTTCGGTCTTGCCGAAGCCCACGTCGCCGCACACCAGTCGGTCCATGGGCTTGGGCGCGAGCATGTCGGCGCGCACGGCTTCGATGGTGGTCTGCTGGTCGACGGTTTCTTCGAACGGGAAACCGGCGCTGAAGGTTTCGTAGTCGGCTTTCGGATCGGCGAAGGCGTAGCCCTCGCGGGCGGCGCGACGGGCGTAAATGTCCAGCAGTTCGGCGGCCACGTCGCGCACCTGTTCGGCCGCCTTGCGCTTGGCTTTCTGCCAGGTTTCCGAGCCCAGGCGATGCAGTGGGGCGAGGGCGTCGTCGCTGCCGGTGTAGCGGGCGATCAGGTGCAGGTTCGCCACCGGTACGTAGAGCTTGGCGCCCTCGGCGTATTCCAGGGTCAGGAACTCGGCGGCCTGGTTGTCGATTTCCAGTGTCGCCAGGCCCAGGTAGCGGCCCACGCCGTGGTCGATGTGCACCACCGGCGCGCCTTCGCGCAGCTCGGTGAGGTTCTTGATGACGGCGTCGTTGGCGGCGTCGGCGCGTTTCTCGCGACGGCGGCGCTGCATGACGCGCTGGCCGAACAAAGGACTTTCCGCCACCAGTGCCAGGGCCGGGTCATCCAGGACCAGGCCGTCGTTCAACGGCGCGATGGTGATCGCCAGGCGATCCTTGCCGGCGACGAAGTCCGGCCAACTGTCCACTGTCTTCGGCCGCAGCTTCAGGCGTTCGAGCAGTTCCAACAGCACTTCGCGACGCCCCGCGGATTCGGCGGTGAACAGGACGCGACCGGGGAATGCGTCGAGAAAGCTCGCCAGTGCCGCCAATGGCTGCGTGGCCTTGGCTTCGATGGCCAGGTCCGGCAACGCCTTGGCCGGGAAGCGTTCACGGCCGACGCCGGTTTCCACGTCCTGCTGGCTTGCCACCACCCGCGGCCAGCTCTTGAGGCGGGCAAAGCAGTCTTCCACCGGCAGGAACAGCTCGGCCGGCGGTAATAAAGGCCGGGAAGGATCGACGCGACGCTCTTCGTAGCGGTTGCGCACGTCGTTCCAGAAGTTTTCCGCCGCCTGCTCGATGCCCGGCAGGGAGAACACCTGGGTGTCCTGGGGCAGGTAATCGAACAGGGTGGAGGTTTCTTCGAAAAACAGCGGCAGATAGTACTCGATGCCGGCGGGGGTGATCCCGCTGCTCAGGTCCTGGAAGATCGGGCAGCGGCGGAAATCCACGTCGAAACGTTCGCGAAAGCGTGCCTTGAAGCGGGTCACGGCGTCTTTTTGCAGCGGGAACTCCTTGGCCGGCAACAGGCGGATCGACTGCACTTTATCGATGGACCGCTGGTTTTCCGGGTCGAAAGTGCGCAGGGTCTCGATTTCGTCGTCGAACAGGTCGATGCGATAAGGCAGTTTGCTGCCCATCGGGAACAGGTCGATCAAGGCGCCGCGTACCGCGAACTCGCCGTGCTCGTACACCGTGTCGACGCAGCGATAGCCACTGGCCTCAAGGCGGGTGCGCATTTGCTCGACATCGAGCTTCTGGCCGATGTCCAGCACCAGGCTGCTGCCAAGCAGGAATTGGGTCGGAGCCAGGCGATGTAGGGCCGTGGTGATCGGCACTACCAAAACGCCATGACTGAGCTCCGGCAGCCGATAAAGGCTGGCGATTCGCTGGGAAATGATGTCCTGGTGCGGTGAAAACAGATCGTAGGGCAGGGTTTCCCAGTCCGGGAAATGCAAGACCGGCAAATCCGGAGCGAAAAAACTCAGCTCCTGTTCCAACCGTTCGGCGCTTTGGCTGTCGGCGGTCAGCAGCAGGGTAAAACGCTTTGCAGCGCTGGCAGCCTCGGCGATGGCCAGGCTCAGGGCGGCACCGGGCAGGTTGCCCCAGTGCTGTTTACCTGCCGCGGCAGGGAGAAGCGGAAGACGCAGAACGGGCACGGAAGATTGAGCTCCAGCATTGCGACAAAGTCGACAATTGTAGCGGGGGAAGGGGGCTGCTGTCAGTCGCAGACTACCCTGGCCGGCAGGAAAACCACGGCGCGACGGGCGCGCATTGCTCCGCCGAGGACTCGGCGGCATAATGTAGCCCCTTTTTTCAGCCCCTACATGTGGAAGGTTACCGTGACTCAGAAGCCCGACCAGTGTCTTGGTGAATGGATTGATCGTGAAGCGCTCGCCGAAGCGATGATCCCTCTCATCGGTCAGCTCTACCGCAATAACAACGTGGTGAGCTCGATCTATGGCCGCAGCCTGATCAACCAGTCTGTCATCGCGATCCTCAAAGCCCACCGCTTTGCTCGCCACCGTTCTTCCGACGACAGCGAACTCTCCGTCCACGAAACATTCCCTCTGCTCAAGGCCATGAGCGAGCTCAAGCTCGGCGCGGCGTCGGTGGACCTGGGCAAGTTGGCGTTCAAATTCCGCAACGAAGGCAATGGCCGTAGCGCCGAGCAGTTCGTGCGTGAAGAGATGGCTGATGTGGTTGGCCAGCAGAACGTTTCGGCTCGCAAAGGCACTGACGTGGTCCTGTACGGCTTCGGTCGTATCGGCCGTCTGCTGGCGCGCATCCTGATTGAAAAAACCGGTGGTGGCGACGGCCTGCGCCTGCGGGCCATCGTGGTGCGCAAGGGCGCCGAGAACGACCTGACCAAGCGTGCCAGCCTGCTGCGCCGTGACTCGGTCCATGGTTCCTTCAACGGCACCATCACCATCGACGAAGAAAACAACACCATCACTGCCAACGGCAACCTGATCCAGGTGATCTACGCGAAGAACCCGACCGAGGTGGACTACACCCAGTACGGTATCAAGGATGCGCTGCTGGTGGACAACACCGGTGTATGGCGTGACGCCGAAGGCCTGGGCCAGCACCTGGCCTGCCCGGGTGTCGACCGCGTTGTCCTGACCGCGCCAGGCAAGGGCAAGCTGAAGAACATCGTTCACGGCATCAACCACGGTGACATCACCGCTGATGACAAGATCGTCTCCGCCGCCTCTTGCACCACCAACGCCATCGTGCCGGTGCTCAAGGCAGTGAACGACAAGTTCGGCATCGTCAACGGTCACGTCGAAACGGTTCACTCGTACACCAACGACCAGAACCTGATCGACAACTTCCACAAGGGCGATCGCCGTGGCCGCAGCGCCGCGCTGAACATGGTCATCACCGAGACCGGTGCCGCCACCGCCGCCGCCAAGGCCCTGCCTGAACTGGCCGGCAAGCTGACCGGCAACGCGATCCGCGTGCCGACGCCGAACGTGTCGATGGCCATTCTCAACCTGAACCTCGAGAAAGCCGCCACCCGTGAAGAGATGAACGAGTACCTGCGCTACATGGCGCTGCACTCCGATCTGCATAAGCAGATCGACTTCGTCAATTCCCAGGAAGTGGTGTCCACCGACTTCGTGGGTTCGCGCCACGCCGGTGTCGTGGATGCCGAGGCAACCATCAGCCAAGATAACCGCGTTGTCCTGTACGTCTGGTACGACAACGAGTTCGGTTACAGCTGCCAGGTGGTTCGCGTGATGGAAGACATGGCCGGGGTAAACCCGCCAGCGTTCCCGCGCTAAGCCTTAGCCGCTTGTGAAAACGCCCCGACTTGTCGGGGCGTTTTTTTTGTCCGGGTTTTGTGGTGTCTGGGCTGGCCTCATCGCGAGCAAGCTCGCTCCCACAGTTTGATCGTGTACATCCTGTGGGAGCGAGCTTGCTCCGGGCGGCGATCCGACGATGGCGATCTGTCAGGCGCCGCTCACCATCGAAGCTTGTGCGGTCCGCAGTTCATGCCGATTGCCCTTGAACAACACCAGGGTCGCAATCAGCCCCAGCACCGCCGCCCCACTGAGCCATATCCCCGGTGCAGCCTTGTTGTCGAGCACATGGATCAGGTAGGTACAGGCTGCCGGAGTAAATCCGCCGAACGTTGCTGTTGCCAGGCTGTAGGCCAGGGAGAAACCGGTGGTGCGTACCTCGACCGGCATGATTTCCGTCAAGGCCACCACCATGGCACCGTTGTAGGATCCATACAGGAACGACAACCACAGCTCGACGATCAGTAGATGGCTGAAGCTGGGGTTGGCTACCAGCCAGGACAGCGCCGGATAGGCCGTCAGGATCGCCAGGATCGTCGCACCGAGCAGCAGGGGTTTGCGTCCGATCTTGTCGGAAAACGCCCCCATCACAGGCAGCCAGAAGAAATTCGACAAGCCGATGCACACCGTGACCAGCAGCGCATCCAGGTCCGACAGGTTCAATTCGGCCTTGCCGAAGGTCGGTGTGTAGGCGGTGATCAGGTAGAACGACACGGTAGTCATCACCACCAGTGCCATGCCGGCCAAGACAATGCCGAAGTTCTGACCGATGGAGCGGACAATTTCCGACAGGCTGGGGCGGTGTTTTCTTGCTTGGAATTCAGGTGTTTCTTCCAGCGAACGACGAATCATGAAGATGGCCGGGACAATCATGCAACCCACCAGGAACGGTACGCGCCAGCCCCAGTCGCCCATCTCCTGGGGGCTCAGCCAGTGATTGAGGCCAACCCCCAGCAGGCCGGCAAACACCACCGCCGCCTGTTGGCTGGCGGATTGCCAACTGACAAAGAAACCCTTGCGCCCCGGCGTGGAGATTTCCGCCAGGTAGACCGACACACCACCCAGCTCCACGCCTGCGGAGAAGCCTTGCAGCAATCGGCCCAGCAGCACCAGCAAGGGGGCCACCACGCCGAGGACGGCGTAACCTGGCACGCAGGCGATCAGTATGGTGCCCATGGCCATCAGCGCCAGGGTGATGATCAAGCCTTTGCGACGGCCATGGCGGTCGATGTAGGCACCGAGAAAAATCGCCCCCAGAGGGCGCATCAGGAACCCGGCACCGAACGTGGCCAGGGACAGCATCAGCGAGGCGAACGCACTGTCGGCGGGGAAGAACGTCTTGGCGATGGCCGTGGCGTAGAAGCCGTAGACCATGAAGTCGAACATCTCCAGGAAGTTGCCGCTGACAACGCGAAAAATCGCCTTGCCGTTGCTCGTGGTGGAAGACATGGGTAGGTACTCACTCTGGCAAATCTTGTATGGGGGCGTTGTATCCCCTGTGGGAGCGAGCTTGCTCGCGATAGTGGTGGATCAACCAGCATCGATGTAGCTGACACGCCGCCATCGCGAGCAAGCTCGCTCCCACAGGTTCGCGCATGCACGCGCTGAAGCTCATAATGGCCGGCGCGGTTTTGAGGGGAGATGAAGATTTGTTAACTGGACGGTGGGGAAGGCTTGTGGTGCTGGCCGGCGTGTTGTCCGGTTGTGGCAGCGGCGACACCCTGGAACGTTTCGACGGCCCGACCATGGGCAGTCATTATTCCATTCAGTACGTCAGGCATTCCGCCGGGCCCGCGCCGAAAACGGTGCAGGTCGAGGTGGAAAGCATCCTTGCCGAAGTGGATCGGCAATTCTCGACTTATCGCAGCGATTCGGACGTTGAGCGCTTCAACGCATTGCCGGCCAACAGTTGCCAGGTCATGCCTGGGCCGGTCCTGGAGTTGATCCGCGTGGGCGAGCAGTTGTCGGTTCAAAGCGATGGGGCCTTTGATCTGACCGTGGAGCCGCTGTTGAACCTGTGGGGCTTCGGGCCCCAGTCCCGGGAAGAGAAAGTGCCGACTGCAGAAGCCTTGGCCTTGGTGCGCCAGCGCGTCGGTCATGGTCATTTGCGTATTGAGGGCGACCGGTTGTGCAAGGACGCCGCGGTGGAAGTCGACTTCAACAGTATCGCCGCCGGTTATGCCGTCGACCGCATCGCCGCCAGGCTCCAGGCCTTGGGCATCGACAGTTACCTGGCCG
This sequence comes from Pseudomonas sp. Van50, assembly GCF_055390755.1. NCBI lineage: Bacteria > Pseudomonadati > Pseudomonadota > Gammaproteobacteria > Pseudomonadales > Pseudomonadaceae > Pseudomonas > Pseudomonas sp. Van50. The sequence continues at coordinate 2,252,207 of NZ_AP024343.1, forward strand.
AAGCCACCGGGGAGCTCAAGGCGGTTGGGCGCAAACCCGATGGTTCGGCCTGGCGCATCGCCCTGGAAGAGCCCCGGGATGACCGGCAAGTGGCGGAGCGTGTCATCGAGGTCAACGGCTACGGCGTTTCCACCTCGGGTGACTACCGTCATTATTTCGAACAGGGCGGTCAGCGTTATTCCCACACCTTTGATGCACGTACTGGTGCGCCGGTCCTACATAACCTGGCGTCAGTCACGGTGATTCATCCTTCGGCGCTGATGGCCGATGGACTATCGACGCTGTTGCTGATTCTCGGCCCTGAACGGGGTTGGGACTATGCCCAGAAACAGGGCGTCGGGGTATTTTTCGTATTGCGGGACAATGACCGTTTCGTCGTTCGCACCAATGAAGCATTTGAACGGATGACGGGCGGAAAACCTCAATGATGACAGCGCCCTGAAAGGTCACCTGTGGCGAAATAGCGCAGGCAAAACTAGCCTACGACGCGACCAAGGGGTAATGTGCGCGGCGTTGACGCTTCTATAGACTGTGGCCGGGCTCGTGAACCGGCCTGAAAATTGTTCCTTCATGCCGCAGGCCGGCATGATTTAGCCGCCGATGCCTAGTGAGGCGTCGCGGCCTGTTCTGAGGAGTACGCATGGCTGTCTACAACTACGACGTGGTGGTACTGGGTTCCGGCCCGGCGGGGGAAGGCGCGGCAATGAACGCGGCCAAGGCAGGGCGCAAGGTGGCGATGGTCGACAGCCGTCGGCAGGTCGGCGGCAACTGCACCCACTTGGGTACCATCCCGTCCAAGGCCTTGCGTCACTCGGTCCGGCAGATCATGCAGTTCAACACCAACCCGATGTTCCGGGCCATCGGCGAGCCGCGCTGGTTCTCCTTCCCGGACGTGCTCAAGAGCGCCGAGAAGGTGATCTCCAAGCAAGTGGCCTCGCGCACCGGCTACTACGCCCGCAACCGCGTGGACGTGTTCTTCGGCACGGGCAGCTTTGCCGACGAGCAGACGGTCGAAGTGGTCTGCGGCAATGGCGTGGTCGAGAAGCTGGTGGCCAAGCACATCATCATCGCCACCGGTTCGCGCCCCTATCGCCCGGCCGACATCGATTTCAACCATGCGCGGATCTACGATAGCGACACCATCCTGAGCCTCGGTCACACCCCGCGTAAGCTCATCGTCTACGGTGCTGGCGTGATCGGTTGCGAATACGCCTCGATCTTCAGCGGCCTGGGTGTGCTGGTGGAGCTGGTGGATAACCGCGGCCAGTTGCTGAGCTTCCTGGACTCGGAAATCTCCCAGGCCCTGAGCTATCACTTCAGCAACAACAACATCACCGTGCGCCACAACGAAGACTATGACCGGGTCGAAGGCGTCGATAATGGCGTGATCCTGCACCTCAAGTCCGGCAAGAAGATCAAGGCCGACGCCTTGCTCTGGTGCAACGGCCGTACCGGTAACACCGACACCCTGGGTCTGGAAAACATCGGCGTGAAGGTCAACAGCCGCGGCCAGATCGAAGTCGACGAGAACTACCGCACCTGCGTGCCGAACATCTACGGCGCCGGTGACGTGATCGGCTGGCCGAGCCTGGCCAGTGCCGCCCACGACCAGGGCCGTTCGGCCGCCGGCAGCATTGTCGACAACGGCAGCTGGCGCTTCGTCAACGACGTGCCGACCGGCATCTACACCATTCCGGAGATCAGCTCGATCGGCAAGAACGAGCAGGAGCTGACCCAGGCCAAGGTGCCGTACGAAGTGGGCAAGGCGTTCTTCAAGAGCATGGCGCGCGCGCAGATCGCCGGCGAGCCGCAAGGTATGCTGAAGATCCTGTTCCACCGCGAGACCCTGGAAGTGCTGGGCGTGCACTGCTTCGGCTACCAGGCGTCGGAGATCGTGCACATCGGCCAGGCGATCATGAACCAGCCGGGCGAGCTGAACACGCTGAAGTACTTCGTCAACACCACGTTCAACTACCCGACCATGGCCGAAGCCTATCGGGTAGCGGCCTATGACGGGCTCAACCGGCTTTTTTGAGCGGCTCCGGCCGGTGGCCTGAGCCGGCCGGGGAGACCGATTTCAGCCCTTCCCAAGGGTGGCAGTGGCCAAACCGGGAAAGTCTGTAATCAGGCTGTCAGCGCCAAAGTCGGCGAGCCTGCGCATCAGCGCGGGTTCGTTGACGGTCCAAACCGATACGTGCAGGCCTTGACGCTGTGCCTTGATCAGGCGTTCCGGCGTGCACAGGGTCCAGTTCAGCGCCAGAATCTCGCAGCCGTAGCTCTGGGCGACCTTCAACGGGTCGAGCCAGGCGTATTCGGCCACCAGTCCGCGGGAGATGTCCGGGGTCAGGTCCAGGGCCGCCTTGAGCACTTCCCGGGAACTGGACGTGATGGTGATTTTGTCCAGCAGCCCGAACCGCTGGGCCATTTCGCGGATGCCCAACACGGTGGCCGCAGCGCGGGTGCGCGAAGCGCTCTTGACCTCCAGTTGCCAATGCTCGAAATCACACGTCTCGAACAGCTCTTCCAGGCGCGGAATCGGGCACGGCTTGATCCAGCCCGGGCCGCCCTTGCGCGCATCGTAGGTCACCAGTTCGGCGGCGGAATGTTCCACCACCTTGCCGCGGCGGTCCGTGGTGCGCTTGAGGGTCGGGTCGTGGATGACCATCAACTCGCCGTCCATCGAAAGATGCAGGTCCAGCTCGCAACGGCGTACGCCGTGCTTGAGGCACTCCTGAAAACCGGTCAGGGTGTTTTCCGGCGCTTCGCCCTTGGCGCCGCGGTGGCCATAAATGAGGGTCACGGTTCTTCCTTATTGATACCTGATTCGGTCAGTTCCCGGGCCAGGCGCCGTTCTTGCGCCTGTTTCTGCAGGATGTAGCGGGCCAGCAACTGGCGCTGGGCGTCGGTGGGGCGTTCGAACTCGGTGCCCACGTCGTAGCCGTCGCCCTTGGGGTCGCAGTGGGTGACCCGCGCCCGCAGCAGCAAGCCGAGGGCCTGGGGCATCAGTACCAGCTTGATCGACAAGTGGGCGCCGACGGCGATTGGGGTGGGGTATTGGAAGTCGACGCCGCCTTCGGAAATGATCACCGGCTGTGGCTCGCCGATTTCGCCGAGCACCGTCAGGGCAATGACCTGGCTGAGCAGGTCGATGCGTTTGTTCATCGCCTTGAGGTACGCCGCGACGCTGCGTTCGCGCTCGCTGATCTGGCGCAGCAGGTGCTGTGACTCGAATTCGCTCAGGTGCAGTTCACTGAGCAGGTTGAACAGTGGAGAAGCATCCTGCAACACTTCCTGGCCAGCAGCTTCAGGAATGGAGAGGGGCCGAATTTCCAGTGCGATCGTGTCCTCGATACGGTAGTATTCGCGGCGATCTTCTTCATCTAATGTCGACATGGCGAACCCATGGTAGCGGCGGTGGTCTGAGTGTAAAGCTGGTTTGTGACCCCCGCCACAAGGACGTTCCTTTTCCCTCCGAACAAGCCCCGACATGTTCAGACCTCTCTTCGTATTTATCGGCACGCGTTATACCCGTGCAAAGCGTCGCAATCATTTCGTATCGTTCATTTCCCTGACGTCCATCATCGGACTGGCCCTTGGCGTGGTCGTGATGATCGTCGTGCTCTCGGTGATGAACGGCTTCGACCATGAGATGCGCACCCGCGTGCTGGGCATGGTGCCCCACGCGACCCTCGAAACCGGCGAAGCCATCGGCGACTGGCCGAGCCTGGCCGCCAAGGTCAAGCAGAACCCGCAGGTGTTGGCCGTGGCGCCATTCATCCAGATGCAGGGGTTGCTGACCAACGACGGCAAAGTGTCCAAGGTGTTGCTCAATGGCATCGACCCCGGACTCGAGCGGCAGGTGTCGATCATCGATAACTTCATGCAGCAGGGCAAACTCGACGACCTGGCGCCCGGCAGCTTCGGCATCGTCATCGGCGACAAGGCCGCGGCCAAGCTCGGCGTTGCCATCGGCGACAAGCTGACCTTCGTCGCCCCGGAGGTCACCGTGACCCCGGGCGGCATGTTCCCGCGCATGAAACGCTTTACCGTGGTCGGCATCTTCCATGTCGGCGCCGGCGAGCTGGACGGTTACCTGGGGGTCACCAACCTCCAGGACCTGGCCCGCCTGCATCGCTGGAAACCGGATCAGGTCCAGGGCCTGCGGTTGAAGTTCGATGACCTGTTCCAGGCTCCGCGTGTGGCCTGGACCATCGCCCAGCAGCTTGGCGAAGACCGCTACTACGCCCGGGACTGGACCCGCACCCACGGCAACCTGTACCAGGCGATCCGCATGGAAAAAGCCATGATCGGCCTGCTGCTGTTGCTGATTGTCGCCGTGGCGGCGTTCAACATCATTTCCACGCTGGTGATGGTGGTGAACGACAAGAAGGGCGACATCGCGATCTTGCGCACCCTCGGTGCCACGCCAGGGCAGATCATGCGGATCTTCATGGTCCAGGGCACGGTCATTGGCGTGATCGGTACGTTCGTGGGGGCCCTGGTCGGGATGTTCGCCGCACTGAATGTCAGCGCCGCGATCGCCGCCCTCGAGGGCCTGATCGGGCACAAGTTTCTCAACGCCGACGTGTACTTCATCGACTACCTGCCATCGCAGTTGCAGTCCGATGACGTGTTGATGGTCTGCGGCGCCGCGTTGGTCCTGAGTTTCCTCGCCACCCTGTATCCTGCCTGGCGTGCCGCGCGCACCCAGCCTGCGGAGGCGTTACGTTATGAGTGAGTCGGGCATGAGTGAAAAAGCGATCTTGAGCTGCCGCAACCTGGGTAAATCCTACGAGGAAGGCCCGGAGTCGGTGGTGGTGTTGTCGGGCCTGCAACTGGAACTGCACCCGGGCGAGCGCGTGGCGATTGTCGGCACCTCCGGGTCCGGCAAAAGTACCTTGCTCAACCTGTTGGGCGGTCTGGATACGCCGACCGCCGGCAGTGTCTGGCTGGCCGGCGAAGAACTGTCGGCGCTGAACGAGAAGGCCCGTGGTCTGCTGCGCAACCGTTCCCTGGGTTTCGTCTACCAGTTCCACCATCTGCTGCCCGAGTTCACCGCGCTGGAAAACGTCTGCATGCCGCTGTTGATCGGCCGCACGGCGATTCCTGAGGCCCGTCAGCGCGCCACGGCGTTGCTGGAGCGGGTAGGGCTGGGGCATCGCCTGGAACACAAGCCGGCCGAACTGTCCGGTGGCGAGCGTCAGCGCGTGGCGATTGCCCGGGCCCTGGTCAACAAGCCTGGTCTGGTAATGCTCGATGAGCCGACCGGCAACCTCGACTCCCACACCGCCCAAGGCATCCAGGACTTGATGCTGGAGCTCAGCACCTCGATGCGCACGGCGTTCCTGGTGGTGACCCACGACATGAACCTGGCCCGGCAGATGGACCGCGTCCTGCACTTGCAGGAAGGTTGCCTGACGCCCATCTGACCGACCGAAACCCGACACTTGGAAACAGTGCCGGGTCTTTTATTTTCATACGGTGCCCCGCGAATGTTCAGACCGTTATCGATCTTTATCGGCACGCGCTATACCCGCGCCAAGCGCCGCAATCGCTTTGTTTCGTTCATCTCCATGACCTCGATGATCGGCCTCGCCCTGGGTGTGCTGGCAATGATCGTGGTGTTGTCGGTGATGAACGGCTTCCAGCGCGAGATGAGCTCGCGCATCCTCGGCATGGTGCCCCACGCCACGATCGTCGGTGTGAACCCGATCGACGACTGGCAGCCGGTGGCCGCCGCGGCGCTGAAGAACCCCGAAGTCACCGCCGCTGTGCCGTTTACCGAGATGGAAGGCATGCTGAGCCATAAAGGTTCGATGCAGCCGATCCAGATCAGCGGCATCGATCCGGCCCAGGAAGGCAAGGTGTCCATCGTTGCCCAGCATATCGTCCAGGGGCGTCTCGATGCCTTGAAGCCGGGCGAATACGGTGTGGTCATCGGCGAGATCACGGCCCGGCGTTTCCGTTTGAATGTCGGTGACAAACTGACGTTGATCGTGCCGGAAGTCAGCACCGCGCCGGGGGCATCACGCCGCGGATGCAGCGCTTGAACGTCGTGGGTGTGTTCAAGGTCGGCGCCGAGCTGGACGGCTCCATGGCCCTGATCCACCTGGCCGACGCCGCGCAGATGCAGCATTGGCAGCCGAACCAGGTGCAAAGCGTGCGCCTGGCGGTGAAAGACTTGTACGCGGCGCCAAAGGTCTCCGGTGACATCGCCACTGGCCTTGGCGCGGATTACAAGGCTGACGACTGGACTCATACCCAGGGCAGCCTGTTCAGCGCCATGAAAATGGAAAAAACCATGATTGGCTTGCTGTTGCTGATGATTGTCGCGGTGGCGGCGTTCAACATCATCGCCACGCTGATCATGGTGGTGAACGACAAGGGCGCGGACATCGCGATCCTGCGTACCATCGGCGCCACGCCGCGGCAGATCATGGCGATCTTCATGGTCCAGGGCACGGTGATTGGTGTCGTCGGCACGCTCATCGGTGGCGTGCTGGGGGTGATCGCGGCGTTGAACGTCAGTGCACTGGTGGGCTGGCTGGAACGGGTCAGCGGCCAGCACATCTTCAGTTCCGATGTGTATTTCGTCAGCAACCTGCCGTCGGAGCTGCAGCGTGGTGACGTCGTGCTGATCTGCTCGGCCGGGTTCATCCTGAGCTTCCTCGCCACCGTCTACCCGGCATGGCGCGCGGCGAAGATCGAACCGGCGCAGGCGTTGCGGTATTCCTGATACCCCGTAGGTCTGGATGCTTGCCAGGCCTGTGGCTTTTTTTTGGAGCGCTTCGCGCTCCAGCGGGAGCAAGCTCCCTCGCCACAGGGGTTGTGTCGGGCTTAATCCCCCTTCGGCAATTCGATCAGGAACCGCGTCCAGCCTTCGGCCGATTCACAACGGATCTGCCCGCCATGGGCGCGGATGATCGAGCGGGTGATGGCCAGTCCAAGCCCCGCATGTTCGCTGCTGCCTTCCTGGCGGGCCGGGTCGGCGCGGTAGAAGCGGTCGAACAGGCGCGGCAGCAAGTCCGCTGCAATTCCTTCGCCACTGTTCTCCACACTAACGCTCACTCCTTGAGTCGCATCGACAATGTGCACCCGCACTTCGCCGTCAGCGGGGGTGAAGCGCAGGGCGTTGTCCAGCAGGTTGGAGAGCGCCCGGCGCAACATGTTGCGGTCACCCTCTATGCGGCCATCGCCCTCGCGGCTCAGGCGGACGTTGGTGTCTTCGGCCAGCGGCGCGAAGAAGTCCAGCAGCACGTCCACTTCCTCGGCCAATTGCAGCGGTTCGCGATTGAGCGCCAGCAAGCCGTGGTCGGCCTTGGCCAGGTACAGCATGTCGTTGACCAGTTGCGCCATCCATTGCAGTTCTTCGAGATTGCTGTGCAACGCCTCGCGGTAATCCTCCAGGGGGCGTTCGCGAGTGAGGGTGACTTGGGTGTGGGTCAGCAGGTTCGACAGCGGCGTGCGCAACTCATGGGCGATGTCGGCAGAGAACGCCGAGAGCCGCTGAAACGCATCGTCGAGGCGTCCGAGCATGGCGTTGATGCTGTGGGCCAATTCCGCCAGTTCGGCGGGCATCTGCTCTTCGGGCAGGCGGGCGTTGAGGGAACGGGCCGAGACGTTGCCGGCGATGGCGCCCATGCGTCGCAACGGCCGCAGGGCCCGCCGGGCGGCCCAGGCACCGAGCAGGGCGGTGGCCAGGGCCGAAAGGCCGACGGTCAGCCAGATCAGCCTTTGCATGCGTTGCAGGAAGTGCTGGTGGTGGGTGATGTCCAGCAACAGGGTCAGTTGCGGTGAATCGGCTCGGTCGGGATACAGCGGTGCATTCAACACCCGGTAATCGTTGTCGGCATCGCTGAGGGTCGACAGGCCGGGCCGCTCCGGCAACTGAGCCGGAATCCGGATCGAACTGTCGTACCAACGCACGCCATCGCTGCCTTTGATGCGCAGCGCCAGGTCGGCCTGACGGCTCAGCTCATCTTCCAGCCGGCGCTGGGTCTGCTCGGCGTTAAGGTCTTGCAGGGCGCGGCGCAGGCCGATCAGCTTGCCTTCGAGCAGTTGCTGGTCCAACTCGATGAAGTGTGCCTCGCTGCCACGGCTGAACAGCACGCCGGCAAACAACGACACCACTGCCGTGCAGGCGGCGAACAGCAGCGCCAGGCGGCTGCTCAGCGACCACCGGCCCCTCACAGGCTGCGCTCTTCAAGCACATACCCCATGCCCCGCACGGTGTGGATGAGCTTATTGGGGAACTCATCGTCGATCTTGATGCGCAGGCGCCGGATGGCGACCTCGATGACGTTGGTGTCGCTGTCGAAGTTCATGTCCCAGACCTGGGACGCGATCAGCGATTTGGGCAGCACTTCACCCTGGCGGCGCAGGAGCATTTCCAACAAGGCGAACTCCTTGGCGGTGAGGTCGATGCGCCGACCGCTGCGTTCGACGCGACGGCGGATCAGGTCCAGGCGCAAGTCGGCCAGTTGCAGGCTGGTTTCCTGTTGCGTCGAACCGCCTCGGCGCAACAGGCTGCGCACCCGCGCCAGCAACTCGGAAAAAGCAAAGGGCTTGACCAGGTAATCATCGGCGCCCAGCTCCAGCCCGTGGACCCGATCCTGTACCGCGTCCCGCGCGGTGAGGAACAGCACCGGGGTATCCAGGCCAGCCCCGCGGACGGCTTGCAGGATCTGCCAGCCATCGCGGCCGGGCAACATCACGTCGAGGATCAGCAAGGCGTATTCACCGCTCAAGGCCAGTTGCTGACCGGTGATGCCGTCGGCCACCAGGTCGGCGTTGAACCCGGCTTCGCCCAGGCCTTGGCGCAGGTATTGGCCGGTTTTGGTTTGGTCTTCGACGATCAGCAGTTTCATGGGCGGCTCAAGGCTGGGTTGGGACAAGGGCGTTATACCGTGGCAGGCGGGCTGGTGGCGCAACCTGACAAAGTTGTAATCGAGCTGTCAGCCGACTGGCAGGGCTGCAGCGATAGAGTTTCCCACACGCTGAATCCGATTGGAGTATGGACATGTTGATGGGAAACCGCTTGATCCTGGCTGCTTGTGCACTGGCCCTCAGTGCGCCGCTGTGGGCATCGCCCGGTCATTTCGATTTTGGCCAGCCCGCGCCGGCGGCCAAGGCCAGTCGCAGCATTGACGTGGTGATGGGCGATATGACGTTCGATCCCGGAGCCCTTGATATCAAGGCCGGCGAGACGGTTCGGTTCGTGCTGATCAATAAGGGCCAGTTGCTCCACGAGTTCAACCTGGGCAACGCGGCCATGCACGCCGACCATCAACAGGAAATGCTCAAGATGCAGCAGAGCGGCCAGTTGATGCCAACCGCGATGAAGCCGGGGATGGATCATGCCGCCATGGGCCACGACCAGGCGAGCATGCGCCACGATGACCCCAACAGCGTGTTGGTGGAGCCGGGCAAGACCGCCGAGCTGACCTGGACCTTCAGCAAGGCCACGCGCTTGGAGTTTGCCTGCAATATTCCCGGTCACTACCAGGCCGGGATGAAGGGCGACCTGACAGTCAGTCAGTAAGCACTCAAAGCCTGCGGCAAAGGCTGATAGAATCCGCTGATTCTTCAGTCAGGTTTCCGTCATGCATCCCGCAGCCGAACATTCGCCGCTGGGCAAATCCAGCGAATACATCGCCACGTACACGCCGTCACTGCTGTTCCCGATCCCGCGCACCGCGAAATGGGCGGAACTGGGCCTGACGGCCGAGACCCTGCCGTACAAGGGCGTGGATTTCTGGAACTGTTTCGAGCTGTCGTGGCTGTTGCCGTCCGGCAAGCCGGTGGTGGCCATCGGTGAATTCGCGATTCCGGCGGATTCGCCAAATATCATCGAATCCAAATCCTTCAAGCTGTACCTCAACTCCTTGAACCAGACCCCGTTCGCCGACACCGCGAGCCTGGAAGCCACCCTGCGCCAGGACCTGTCGGCTGCGGCCGGCAAGGCGGTGGGTGTGCGAATCCGCAGCCTCAAGGACGTGGAGCGTGAAGGCATCGTGGCGCTGCCCGGTACCTGCATCGACGATCTGGACATCAGCGTCGACTCCTACGCACACCCGCGCCCGGAGCTGCTGCGCTGCGATGCTTCACGCATCGTCGAGCAAAGCCTGCACAGCCACCTGCTCAAATCCAACTGCCCGGTGACCAGCCAGCCAGACTGGGGCAGCGTGGCGGTGGAATATCGCGGCGCTGCCCTGGACCCGGCCAGCCTGCTGGCCTACCTCGTCAGCTTCCGCCAGCATTCCGATTTCCATGAGCAATGCGTGGAACGAATCTTTCTCGACCTGCAGCGCTTGCTCAAACCGGAGAAATTGACGGTGTATGCGCGGTATGTAAGGCGTGGTGGGCTGGACATCAACCCGTATCGCAGTACCGAAGATGTCCAACTGCCGAACCACCGCCTGGTCCGTCAGTAAACTTTTCTTGTGGAGGTGAGCTCTTGTGGGAGCGAGCTTGCTCGCGATGAGGGCAGCACATCCAAGATTGAGGTTGGCTGATACACCGCTATCGCGAGCAAGCTCGCTCCCACAGGGGATGCATTGCAGGCACGTGAAACTAAAAAGCCCTGCTAGATAGCAGGGCTTTTTGCATGCGAAGGGTTCAGATCCCCATGTTGCCCAAGGCTTGCACGATGTTGCGCAAGGTCCCGGCCAGCGTGGGGTGCTCCAGCTCGAAGCGTTCGACAGCCAGGTTCACATTGTCAGCGAGGTTGGTGTCCTGTGTTTGGGTTTCCAGTTCAAGCTCGAATTCGATCTGTTCCATCAGCGCCTGCAGGTCGGCGCGTTCGGCTTCGGACAGGGGTGGATTCTGGTCCAATTGCTCGCGCAGTGTGTTGAGCTGGTCTTGCAATTCGCGGGCAGGCATTGGCGTACTCCCTTTATTGATAGGCACAGCCATGGACCGCGACGCTGCGTCAAAAGTCCATGGCCTGCCTTAAGAGTAATCCACACTGACGCGCCCTGCATGATCCCGGTCAGGGCTTCTCGCCTTTAATGCGGCGCAGGCAGATATCGGCCAGGCAAGTGTCGAGCTCGCCCAAGTGATCGATCACTGAATGCACCCCGAGGCCGAACAATTGCACGGTGGCCTTGGCGCGTTTGGTTTCCCGCGCCTGTTGGCTCAATGCCTGCCACTCGGCGGGCGCCAGGCCACACAAAGAGCCGCAGGATGCCAGTCCGATCGTCCATAAACCTGCATTGAGCCCTGACTGCAACAACCGCGGTTCGCCGCTGACCAGCACGCAGCCGTCCAACTGCTGGACGTTCAGCGCCATCAGCGCTTGCCAGCAGGCATGCGGTGCTGGCCATGGATAATTTGTTGCGGGAAGTTGCGGCGCTTTGATGGACGTGGGCAATGAAGCCGCCAGGCTATGGCTGATGGCGGGAGGCAATTCGTCGAGCCAGGCGCAGGGGATATTCAGATGTTGCAAGCGTTGCAGGCTTTCCAGGGCTCCGGGTGTCGGCTGGGCGTGATCCGCTGGTGCTGCCCCTGGCTGACGAATGCGCGCCCCGAAATCCACCAGGCATCCGCTGAGGCCAAACAGTACGGCGGTCAGGCTGGGGACGGGGAGGGGCAGGGCTTCGGCGCGGGGCATGGGAACGTCCTTGAAATAACCAGCAGCCTAATGGGCTCCGATGACAGTCCGGTGACAGTGAGATGAAGGCTGCCAGTTGCGGAAAAGTCCTACGGCCTGGGTGTTTTTCGGTGCTGCCTATCCACGCGTTCCGTCTTATACTAGCCAGCTTACCGCCTGGGCTCGGCGCCCTTGCCTGAATAATCCAAGGAGTTTTTCCCTATGCGCTGGAGCCATCGTCTAGCTCAGCTGAGTCTTTCCGCTTGTGTCCTGCTGGTTCCGTTCGCCACTCAGGCCGCGACGGAAGAAGATCCTTGGGAAAGCATCAACCGTCCAATCTTCACCTTCAACGACACCGTCGATACCTATGCGCTCAAGCCACTGGCCCAGGGTTATCAATACGTGACGCCGCAGTTCCTCGAAGACGGCATCCACAACATGTTTCGTAACATCGGCGACGTCGGCAACCTGGCCAACAACGTGCTGCAGGCCAAGCCGGCCGCCGCCGGGGTCGACACCGCCCGGTTGATCTTCAACACCACCTTCGGCCTGCTGGGCTTCTTTGACGTGGGCACCCAGATGGGCCTGCAGCGCAGCGATGAAGATTTCGGCCAGACCCTTGGCTACTGGGGCCTGGGCAGTGGTCCGTATGTGATGCTGCCGCTGCTGGGGCCAAGCACCCTGCGTGACGCACCGGCCAAACTGGTCGATGACTACACCGCTCCTTATCGTTATATCGATAACGTCTCGGTGCGTAACTCCATTCACGGCCTGAACATCGTCGATACCCGCGCCAGCCTGTTGTCGGCCGAGAAGATGGTGAGCGGCGACAAATACGTCTTCATCCGCAATGCCTACCTGCAGAACCGCGAATTCAAAGTCAAGGACGGCCAGGTCGAAGACGATTTTTGATTTCGATTTGTAAAACCACAGAGGGCGGCCCAAAAGGCCGCCTTCTGTGCTTTGGCGTCGTGTTTGAGCGGGTTTGATCCTTCCATTGAGTTACGCTTCGCTCGGTTCTTATAACTCTCTGTGCTTTGACAAATAAAGACGGCAAGCGGCTATCTGCATGAGCTTGAAACGCCCCGCGGATGGGAGTACCGTCTGCGCCTTAGAAGGGCACCTCTGATGTAAGGGCGTGTAGGGCAAAGGCCTGAAGCCGGTACGACAGAGAGGCTAGAAAGCGAATCCAGTAGTGCGTGCCAGGCCAGACCGCCCAGCCCGCTACGCCAACCTAATTCTGGCGCCGTTTGCCCACATGCCAAAAACCAGTGCCACGCTGCTGATAATCGATGATGACGAAGTGGTGCGAGCCAGTCTCGCAGCCTACTTGGAAGACAGTGGTTTCAGCGTCCTGCAGGCCAGCAATGGCCAACAGGGTCTTCAGGTATTCGAGCAAGACAAGCCCGACCTGGTCATCTGCGACCTGCGCATGCCGCAGATGGGCGGACTCGAACTCATTCGCCAGGTGACCGAGCTTTCCTCGCAGACCCCGGTGATCGTGGTGTCGGGCGCGGGCGTGATGAACGACGCAGTCGAGGCATTGCGCCTGGGCGCGGCGGATTACCTGATCAAGCCCCTTGAAGACCTCGCGGTGCTCGAGCACTCGGTACGCCGGGCCTTGGACCGTTCGCGGCTGTTGGTGGAAAACCAGCGCTATCGCGAGAAGCTGGAAACCGCCAACCGCGAGCTGGAAGCCAGCCTGAACCTGTTGCAGGAAGACCAGAACGCCGGGCGCCAGGTGCAGATGAACATGCTGCCGGTCAGCCCCTGGACCGTCGACGATTTCCGTTTTGCCCACCAGATCATCCCGTCGTTGTACCTGTCGGGCGATTTCGTGGACTATTTCCGCGTCGATGAGCGGCGAGTGGCGTTCTACCTGGCGGATGTTTCCGGCCATGGCGCGTCCTCGGCCTTCGTGACGGTGCTGTTGAAATTCATGACCACGCGGCTGCTATTCGAATCCAAGCGCAATGGCACGCTGCCAGAGTTCAAGCCGTCGGAAGTCCTTGGGCATATCAACCGAGGCCTGATCAGTTGTAAGCTGGGCAAACACGTCACAATGGTCGGTGGAGTCATCGACGAGGAGACTGGTTTGTTGACCTATAGCATCGGCGGTCACTTGCCGTTGCCTGTGTTGTATACGCCAGACAGTGTTCGTTACCTGGAGGGGCGTGGTTTGCCGGTGGGCCTGTTCAACGAGGCCACCTACGAAGACCACGTACTGGAATTGCCACCGACATTCAGCCTGACGCTGATGTCTGATGGCATTTTGGACCTTTTGACAGAACCTACACTCAAAGAGAAAGAAGCGGCCTTGCCTGAACGGGTAAGCGCAGCGGGCGGCAGCCTGGAAGGCTTGCGTCAAGTGTTTGGATTAGCCACGCTCGGGGAGATGCCGGATGATATCGCCCTGTTAGTGTTGAGCAGGAACCTTTGATGAGTACCGGTAGAATCCAGTTCGCCGAGCAGGACGGCACCTTCGTCCTGAAGTTTGTCGGTGAAGTGCGCCTGACCCTGTGTTCGGCGCTGGATGCGACTATTGAGCGGATCTTCACCGCGCTGAACTTCAGCGCCATCGTGATCGACCTGACCGAAACCCGCAGCATCGACAGCACCACATTGGGCCTGTTGGCCAAGCTGTCGATCCTGTCGCGGCAAAAGGTCGGCCTGCTGCCGACCGTCGTCACCACCCACAATGACATCACCCGTCTGCTGCAATCGATGGGCTTCGACCAGGTGTTCAACATCGTGGGCGACCCTGTGCCGTGTCCGGAATGCCTGGACGACCTGCCTGACCAGGATCAGTCGGAAGAGGAAGTGCGGATCAAGGTGCTTGAAGCCCACAAGATCCTCATGGGGCTCAACGATTCCAATCGTGAAGCGTTCCATGATCTGGTGAATGCGCTGGAGCGGCCTTGAGCCCTGGGCTTCGTGTAGGCTGCACCGGCTTTATCGCGAGCAAGCTCGCTCCCACAGGTTTTGTGGTGTTCTGACATCCCTTGTGGGAGCGAGCTTGCTCGCGATGGCGTTTGCCGACCCGCCACATCGCTTAAGCCAAGCAAGCCGCATAAAAAAGGGCGAACCCAACCAGGTTCGCCCTTTTTGCATGCCGGCTGAATCAGCTCAAAGCTTGGCTTGCAGCAACGCCTCCAGTTTCTCCTGGTCCCGGGCAAACTGACGAATACCTTCGGCCAGTTTCTCGGTCGCCATGGCGTCCTCGTTGGACAACCAGCGGAACTGCGCTTCGTCGAGGATCAAGCGCGCCTCCCCGGCTTGCCCTGGCGCCAGCTTGCGCTCCAGCTTGCCTTCGTCGGCGGCGAGTTTTTCCAGCAGGTCCGGGCTGACGGTCAAGCGGTCGCACCCGGCCAGTTGCTCGATCTGGTTGAGGTTGCGGAAGCTCGCGCCCATGACCACGGTCTTGTAGTCGTTGGCCTTGTAGTAGTTGTAGATGCGCGTCACCGACTGCACGCCCGGATCATCCGCGCCGGTGTAGTCGTTGCCATTGGCTTTCTTGTACCAGTCGTAGATACGGCCCACGAACGGCGAAATCAGGAACACCCCGGCATCGGCACAGGCCGCGGCCTGGGCGAAGGAGAACAGCAGCGTCAGGTTGCACTGGATGCCTTCACGCTCCAGCTGTTCGGCTGCACGAATGCCTTCCCAGGTGGAGGCAATCTTGATCAACACCCGATCCCGGCCAATACCGGCCTTTTCGTACAGGTCGACCAGACGATGCGCACGCTTCAACATGGCCTCGGTGTCGAACGACAGGCGCGCGTCCACTTCAGTGGAAATACGCCCCGGGATCACTTTCAGGATTTCTTGCCCGACCGCTACGGCAAAACGGTCGCTGGCCAGGCCCACATCGCCCTTGCAGTCCGCCACGCAGGCGTTCAGTTGCTCGGCATAGCCTTGAATGGCCGACGCCTTGAGCAGCAGGGAAGGGTTGGTGGTGGCGTCCACGGGTTTGACGCGGGCGATGGCCTCGAAGTCGCCGGTATCGGCCACGACGGTGGTGAATTGTTTGAGTTGTTCCAGCTTGGAAGTCATGAGCGTGCTCTGTCCTATGGGTCCGTTGACATTACCCGAGGGCCGGCAGCCACTCAAGGGCGTGAAGAGGTATCGACGGCCCCAGCGGCAACAACCTGAAAACGGCTGTTTGAAAGGCCGGGGCGGTATCGCTAGATACGATGCCAAAACAGCGTGCAGGTTCAAAGCAAGTGACGGTTAACGCCCTTCCAGCAGTTGCCCCGCCTGATCCAGCAACGCCAACGGATCCTTGGTTTTGTGAATGTCTACCGACAACAACTGCCGAAACCGCCGCGCCCCCGGAAACCCGGTGCCCAGCCCCAACACATGACGAGTGATGTGATGCATCGCCCCGCCAGCGGCCAGGTGATCGGCAATATAAGGCCGCAACTGCGCCAGCGCCTCGGCCCGGGTGATGATCGGTGCGGTGCTGCCAAACAACTGCTGATCCACTTCGGCCAGCAGATACGGGTTGTGATAGGCCTCGCGCCCCAGCATCACTCCGTCGAACGTCTGCAGATGCTCGTGGCAGGCCTCCAGCGTCTTGATCCCACCGTTGAGCACAATCTCCAACTCCGGAAAATCCGCCTTCAACCGCGCGGCCACGTCATAACGCAGCGGCGGGATGTCGCGATTCTCCTTCGGCGACAGCCCCTCCAGAATCGCAATCCGCGCATGCACGGTAAAACTCGTGCAACCGGCCTCGCGCACCGTCCCGACGAACTCACACAACTGCTCGTAACTGTCCCGCCCATTGATCCCGATGCGATGCTTGACCGTCACCGGAATCGACACCGCATCACGCATGGCCTTCACACAATCAGCCACCAACCCCGGATGCCCCATCAGGCACGCGCCGATCATGTTGTTCTGCACCCGGTCGCTGGGGCAGCCGACGTTGAGGTTCACCTCGTCGTAGCCGTGCTCCTGGGCCATACGGGCGCAGGCGGCCAGGTCGGCAGGCACGCTGCCGCCCAGTTGCAGGGCCAGGGGATGTTCGGATGGGTGATGGCGCAGGAAGCGTTCGTGGTCACCGTTGAGCAGCGCGCCGGTGGTGACCATTTCGGTGTAAAGCAGGGCGTGCTTGGAGAGGATGCGTAGGAAGAAGCGACAGTGGGCGTCGGTCCAGTCCATCATCGGCGCCACGCTGAAGCGCCGAGAGAGAAGGTGTGATGGAATATGTTCTATGGGCATGGGGATCGGATGCAAATTGCGAAAGGGGCACAGTTTATCAGGTCTGGGGTGGCGTGAATGAGAGGGCGCTCGTACCCCGACATTCAGAGTAATAACCCCCCGCCCTGACCTTACTCGCTCATGCGGGTGCTCACGACGGTTTCGAATTGGATTTCTATCAGGCTTAACGCGCCATCAGCAAATCCACAGCCCGTATCGATATAGACGACATTGCCCAGCCTCATGACCCCGGATACGGTTGAGTGCCCTACATAGAGCTGGCTTATTCCGTTAATGGAAGAGTGATCTTGCCGCTCGATTTTTTTCCTGGCATACAGCGCTGTTTTCAGGGCTTGTCGTTGATTCGACTTTCCAGATTTTCCGCTAATAGCGTCCTTCGCTTCCTGCCAGCCATCGTTACTTTTAATGATTGGAGCTTCGGCATGTACTACTCCAATTGTTTGATCGCTTGATAGATTTATTTCAATGATCAGCGGAAGCGCTTGCAAGGCTTGCAGGAGTTCATGTTGAAGAGTCGGTTGTAACTCGTAGAGCCAGGCCCCACCATTTCGGATATGCCTAGGTATATTCCCGTGGCCGGAGACGCAGTCAATGAGCATCTGCTCATGATTGCCGCGCACGGCATGGAACCATGGTTTCTCAAGCCAATTCAGTACATCTGTAGAGTCGGGGCCTCGGTCGATGAGGTCACCCACAGAAAAGATACGGTCTGCTTCGGTATTGAAATTTACTTTGCCCAAGGCTTTTTTCAGAAGCTTGAAATGCCCGTGAATGTCTCCCACTACAAAGTCACGACCTTTTTCGTTGGGTGGGAAGGAGTTTGTCGTGAGCATTTTTAGTGCTTTAGCAGATGTTAGTTGCTGACAACTGTAGCACTTTGACGGAATGCACCGTAAGGCACTGAGCAGGGTGACGTCGAGGCGATCAAAGTTGAATCGTTTGCCCGATACATTTCTCAAAAACCTGCTCCATAGGCTCCATGACGCAGTTATAAGCCGCGATATTGGCGTAGATCCACTCGTCCTTCTCAATCCCCCACCAACTGATTTCAAACCCGGCGTTCATGATCAGGTGTTCAAACAGAATACGCTGGGCACGGCCATTGCCTTCGCGGAAGGGGTGTACGACGTTGATGTCGGAATAGGCCTCTGCAACGGCGACGATCAGCTCAGCCCGCTCCATGCCCTCGAACCAGTTGGCCGCTGCCATGTTCATGAAGATCTTGTTGGCTTCCGCCTCCATGTACTGGGGTTGGCAAAAGCGGGTGGCTTGCTTGGACATGCCGACGGTGCGCAACTCGCCGGCCCATTCGAACAGGTCTGAAAAGAGGATTCGATGAATGTTTTGAAGGTAGGCCAGGCTGTAGGGAGGAGGGCTGAATTCGACGTTGTCCGCTGCGATGGCCGAGAGTTGTTGTTCGGCTTCGCTTAGGGTCGGTTCGTCACGGATATTGAGTTTGTTGCGAAGGACCGTGGAGCCGGGGTAGCAATAAGCGTCTTCGCCGACTCCATATTTGTCAGCCATCAGGTTCTGGTCTGGGTGAAGGCCTTCAAGACCTCTTCGCGCGTTGGCATTTTGCGTTCGCCGTCCGCGAAGGTCGTTTTGAAGCCTTCCAGGCGCAGGCTAGCCGCGTAGTTGGATCTGCGCGTCCTGGCGGCATAGGCCTTTTTGGTTTCAAGGCTGACATTGCCCATGGGGCTGGACCTCAATCGCGTTGGTTGGCCGATTATAGCCCATCCCACTCACGGCCTGGGCGACTCATGGCAGGTGTTGAATTGACCAATGGCGCTTGCATCGCGGCGCTTCTCAAAATACTGTGTTTATATCCAGTATCTGAGTTCACTTCATGCAACTTATCGCCAAGCTCGGCATTCTTGCCGATGCTGCCAAGTACGATGCTTCCTGCGCCAGCAGCGGTGCCCCTAAGCGTAGCTCCCGTGGTCGTGAGGGGCTGGGGGCCACCGATGGCATGGGCATTTGCCATAGCTATACGCCGGATGGGCGCTGCGTTTCGTTGCTGAAGGTGTTGCTGACCAATTTTTGCCTGTACGACTGCCAGTATTGCGTCAACCGTCGTTCCAGCAATGTGCCGAGGGCGCGTTTTACGCCGGAGGAGGTGGTGCGGTTGACCCTGGATTTTTATCGCCGCAACTGCATCAGTGGGCTGTTTCTGAGTTCCGGCATCATTCGCTCGGCCGATTACACCATGGAGCAGTTGATACGAGTGGCGCGGTTGCTGCGGGAAGAGCACCAGTTTCGTGGCTATATCCACCTCAAGACCATTCCCGATGCCGATCCGCTATTGATCGAGGAAGCGGGGCGGTTGGCTGATCGTTTGAGCGTGAATATCGAACTGTCCTCCGATATCAGCCTCAAGCGTCTCGCACCGGAAAAGCAGTTGACGACCATCCGCCAAGCCATGGGCACCATCCACCAGGGGCAACAGGCGGTGGCCGGTGAGCCGCGGGCGCCTCGCTTCGCTCCGGCCGGGCAGAGCACGCAGGTGATTGTGGGGGCCGATGCCACCGATGATCACGCCATCCTGAGCAACGCCGAGTCGCTCTACCAGGGGTACGGTTTGCGACGGGTTTACTATTCAGCGTTCAGCCCGATTCCCGACAGCCCCGCCAGTGTGCCCCTGGCAGCGCCGCCGTTGCTGCGCGAGCATCGGCTGTATCAGGCCGATTTTCTCATGCGCGGTTATGGCTACAAGGCAGGCGAGCTTTTGAGCGAAACCCACAACCTGGACTTGGACATCGACCCGAAGCTGGCATGGGCGCTGGCTAATCGCGAGGTGTTCCCGCTGGATATCAATCGTGCCGAACCCGCCTTGTTGGCGCGTATTCCGGGGATTGGCCTGCGTAGTGTGCAACGCCTGGTTGCGTTGCGCCGGGAGCGGCGGGTGCGTTATGACGACTTGGTGCAGTTGCGGTGCGTGCTGGAGAAGGCGCGACCGTTCATTGTCACCAGCGATTACCGGCCTGCCGACGCCCAGGTGCGCAGTGGTCTGCTGCGGGCGCGGTTGCGTGATCCCCAGCGGCCGGTGCAGATGGGGCTTTGGTCGTGATTGCCCTGGATTGCGGGGATGATTTCGCTACGTGGCGGGACCAGGCTCGAACGCTGCTCGGCCAAGGCATCGACCCGAGCGATGTCACGTGGGCCCAGGGCCCAATGGCCGACTTGTTGGCCGTGCCGGCACCGCTGCCCCTAGGGCCGGGCCCGTTCCGTACGCGGGTTCCCGCAGCCTTGCTGACCCAACTCGAACAGGCTGGTCGCTACCAGGGCGAACAACGTTGGAATCTGCTGTATGAGGTGCTTTGGCGGGTTGCCCACGGCGACCGCACGGCCATGCTCGCGGGCGACCGCCTGGGCAGTGAGCTGCAGCGACGGATCAAGCAGGTCCAACGCGAGGCTCATCACCTGCATGCCTTCGTGCGCTTCGTTCCCTTGCCGCAAGCATTGGCCGAGCAACTGCAACTGGATCTGGTCGCCTTTCATCAACCGGCCCATGACATCCTCGAAAGTGCCAGCGGCCATTTTGCCGAGCGGTTGGGGCAACAACGCTGGCTGATCGCAACGCCTCGCGACGGTATCCGTTTCGATGGGCAGTCGTTGGATTACCAGCGACGTTGCCCCGAGCAGTGGCAGCATTGGGCACGTCACGCTGAAGATCCCGGCGCCGAGCTGTGGCGGACCTATTACAGGCACATCTTTAACCCGGCGCGGCTCAATCCCCAGGCGTTGCGTCAGCACATGCCGGGGCGATTCTGGCAGCACTTGCCGGAAGGAGAGTTGATTCCGCGCCTGGTGGGTTTGGCGCGGCGGGGGAAGCAGCGGGATGGGCAGGCGTTGGAGGTGGGGGAGAAAATGGGCAAGCGGATTATTGTGGGTGTGGGTGAAGGCACCGGGTTAAGACAGTGCCTTGCTCCTGAGTAAATCGATCTTCTCGGTTCATACCGATGCTTTGGCTTTACCGGGCCTGGATGCGTCCACCATCTTGTGCAGCTCCTCAGTCATGGCGGCTAGGCGCTTTTCCAGATCCTTCACGTCGGACCGGGTAATACCGTTTGCATAGGGTTTAACTGTTCGGGTTCGCTTTTGGGCTGCCGGTGACAGATTGTGGGCAGTTTCAGATATCAAAGCCTGACGCAGTAGATTGTTGATGAGTGTCTGATATCCAGTACCAGCACTTTCGGCGCGTTCGCGAGCGGCCTCGATCACGTCCTCATCAAGCATGATGGTTATGCGGGTTTTGCCTTTGCTGCTTGCAACCGCCCCACGCTTGGCTGTGCTGAAATCGTATTCTTCTTTCATGGGTTCAACCTCCCAGGTACTGACGTAGTTCTTTTTTGGAGGCTAGTCGTGCGCTGATAAGACGAACGAAATCTGGCTCACGGTAGGTGTATGCAACGACGAGTACACGACCGCAGGCGTCTTTCCCCATGATAATCCACCGCTTTCATCATTATCCTCACGCTCAAGAGCCATTTCGTCATAAAACACAGCTTCGGCATCGGCCAGGCTCACCTTGTGTTTCTTCTTGTTAGCGACGTTTTTTGCTGGATCATACTGAGTTCTGAATGTTGTCATTATGCATATTCTATATGTATAAAAAAGACCCTGTGTCAGCCCTTTCGTTTGACTTGCAGCCAGGACGGGTGTGCTCAACCATACGATGAAACCTCAGCCCTTGCTTATGGCGCTGAGCGCTCATTCGTATCGAAATCATTCTTTGCATCCCACCGCCTGAACTGCTGAGTCCAGCTCCGGACACCCTCATCGGAAATTTCCCTCAAGCTGCGTCGCTCCCCGCTGACTATCCACCTAATCACCCCGTGGGCTAAGTTCTCTCCGTCGCTGCAAATTCAGCGAGAGGGTGTGGAAGCCCTCACGAAAACCTAGCGCGTTGCACCGCTAAATTAAAAAGCAGACGCTTTTCCTAGGTCTGCTGTTAAATTACGGCGGCTGTACGCGGGGCGCCTTCGGGTGCGCCGGGTCCTAGGTTCTCGGTCTTCCACACCCGCGTACAGCTGCCACCCACCAGGTGGAAGTGGTGAAGGCAGTTCCTTTACATAACCTAGGTACAAGCCAATGAAAAAACTCACCCCCAACCCTCCGACAGCCACAGCCAATCCAAGGTGGCTTTCGTCTAGCGTCACCCAAGAACATCTCCTGCCACGTATCCGAATCTCGCTCCCGGATTCACTCCCTTCGCCAGCGGCATCCCAATCCGCCACTGACCGCCCATTCCCGCAGGAGTAACCCCTCATGTCCCGCTACATGCCTATCACCGGTATCGAAAACAATTTCCACGCGCTCCTGATCGACACGGAAGCACCGTTGGACGTGTTGCACGACACCGCCGCTTACCGCATCGCCGCTGTCACCCAGTTACTGGAAAACCTCGCCATGCGGTCCGACATCAGTACGGACGCGGTGGTACTCCATGATTTTGCCCAAGTGTTGGCGATCCCCCTGCGCGATGGGTGTGATTTGCTGGATGTGATCGGGCGGCGATTGCAGGCGCAGGTTCTGGCGTCGTAAGGGAAGTGGGCGACCTCACAAGGTCGCCTGCATTGCCTTGCTCATCATCCTGTGCAGCCTGGAACCTGTGGGAGCGAGCTTGCTCGCGATAGCGGTGGTTCAGTTGATGGCGATGTTTGATGTGATGCCGTCATCGCGAGCAAGCTCGCTCCCACAGTTTTTTCCGAGTTGTTCACAGATAGTGCGTTCACCACAAATCCCTGTGTGGGAGCGGGCTTGCTCGCGAAAGCGGTGTGTCAGTTTGCAGGATGCTGGATGTGCTGCCGCCTTCGCGAGCAAGCCCGCTCCCACAGGGTTTGGTGGGTACACAAATGTTGCGTACACCCTCAATCCACTGTGGGAGCGAGCTTGCTCGCGATAGTGGTGGTTCAGTTGATGGTGATGTCTGATGTGCTGCCGTCTTCGCGAGCAAGCTCGCTCCCACAGGGTTTGGTGGGCATACAAATGTGGCGTACACCCTCAATCCTCTGTGGGAGCGAGCTTGCTCGCGATAGCGGTGGTTCAGTTGATGGCGATGTTTGATGTGATGCCGTCATCGCGAGCAAGCTCGCTCCCACAGTTAATCGGCGTGTACCTACCCTTTGCGAGCAACGCTTGGGTGGTGTTGATCAGTTCGCACTCGGTGCGCTGCCCAGCCGATGCAACGAAGCACCCTCCAATGTCTTCCACAACTTGCGCATCGTCGGATTGCGATTGGCAATCGCACAATACGAGCGAATCTCCAATCGCGTGCTCCATTGCTCACCGCCGGCCCGCACCAACAGCCCACGCTCCAGCTCGTCGGCCACCGCACTCTGCGGCAACCAGGCCACGCCGTAGCCCTCGATGGCCATGCGCATCAGCAGCATCGCCATGTCCGCTTCGTAACAGCGCTCCAGCGCGATGGGTTCAGGGCCGTTGTTGATGACGATGTCGGCGACGCGCCCGAGGAATGTCGTTGCCGTATAGGCCAGGTAGGGCACCGGTTTGCCGGCGCGTCCGGGCAGGCGGAACAGCGGTTCGCCCTTGCGGTTGGGCGCGCATAAGGGGATGAACGCGTCGTGGCCGAGCACCAGGCTGCCAAAACGCTCGGCGTCCAGCAGGATGGGCGCAAGCGGGTGATGGTAGACCATCATCAAGTCGCAACTGCCTTCCTCCAATGCAATGACGGCGTCATGGATGTTGGCAGCCACCACCCGGGCGTTGAACTGCTCGTTGTGTTGCTGGAACTGCGACAGCCACTTGGGTAGGAAGGTCATCGACAGGCTGTGGCCGGCGGTGATCTGGATGGAGCGTCCCGGCATTCGTTCCACGTCCCGCAGCGTCGAGCGCAACCGCAGTAGTCCGGCGAGGGCCTCTCGGCTTTCATCGCAGAAGGTGACTCCCGCGGGGGTGAGTTGGACAGGGTAGGTGCCCCGGTCCACCAGCTTGACGCCCACCCATTCCTCAAGTGAACGAATACGCCTGGACAAGGCCGATTGCGTCACGCATCGAACCTCGGCCGCGCGTGAGAAATTTTTCCATTCGCCAATCGCCAGAAGATCATCCAGCCATTTGAGTTGCATATCGAGAAACTCCCCCTGTGAGAGCGCGATTTTACTGGGCAATTCCCCAGCATAGCGCGGCCTTTCGCTAACTATTCCAAAAGCGCATGGGGTTAGCCGGATTACTCATCATCCTCCCGGATCTGCTCCTTAGAATCGATCCTGCCAAGTAAAAAACTCCAAGAACTACTTGAGGACAGCACCGTGAAGAAGAATAAGCTCCCACGTCGAATTGCAATGGGCATAGCCCTGGGCGTGCTGGTCGGTTGGGCGTGTCACCATTTCGCAGGGAGCGAGCAAAGTGCCAAAGAGATCGCCAGTTACTTCTCGATGGTCACTGATATTTTCCTGCGCATGATCAAGATGATCATCGCGCCCCTGGTGTTCGCGACGTTGGTGGGCGGTATCGCCAGCATGGGCAATTCTCGCTCTGTCGGCAGGATCGGGGCCCGGGCGATGGCCTGGTTTGTCACCGCCTCGGTCGTCTCGCTGCTGATCGGAATGGGGCTGGTCAACCTGTTTCAACCCGGTGCCGGGCTGAACATGGACGTGGCCCAGCACGCAACGGCGGCCGTGCCGGTCAATACCGGCGACTTCAGTCTCAAGGCGTTCATCGGCCACGTGTTTCCCCGCAGCATTGCCGAAGCGATGGCCAACAACGAGATCCTGCAGATCGTGGTGTTTTCGCTGTTTTTCGGCTTTGCGTTGGCGGGGGTGAAGCGGGCGGGCTACACCCGGATCACCGATTCCATCGAAGAGTTAGCGAAGGTGATGTTCAAGATCACCGACTACGTGATGGCCTTCGCGCCGATTGGGGTGTTTGCCGCCATCGCCTCGGCAATCACCACCCAGGGGCTTGGCTTGCTGGTGGATTACGGCAAGCTGATCGCCGAGTTCTACTTGGGGATCCTGATCCTCTGGGCGTTGCTGTTCGGTGCCGGCTACCTGTTCCTCGGTCGCTCTGTTTTCCACCTCGGCAAGCTCATCCGTGAGCCGATTCTCCTGGCCTTTTCCACCGCCAGCAGTGAGTCCGCCTACCCGAAAACCATCGAGGCGCTGGAGAAGTTTGGCGCGCCAAAACGTGTGTCCAGCTTCGTGTTGCCGCTGGGCTATTCGTTCAACCTTGACGGCTCGATGATGTACCAGGCGTTCGCCATCCTGTTCATCGCCCAGGCCTACAACATTGATCTGAGTTTCACCCAGCAGTTGCTGATTCTTCTGACGCTGATGATCACCAGCAAGGGCATGGCCGGTGTCGCCCGGGCTTCGGTGGTCGTGGTCGCGGCCACGTTGCCGATGTTCAATCTTCCCGAGGCGGGGCTGCTGTTGATCATCGGCATCGACCAGTTCCTCGACATGGCCCGTACGGCCACGAATGTGGTGGGTAACAGCATTGCGACGGCGGTTGTCGCCAAGTCCGAATCCCACGAAGAAGCCGACGAGGAAGAGGGTGAACATGCTCCGGCTCGGTCGCGATCCGAGCCGGTGCCGGTGGCTTGAGGAGAGACTCATGAAGGCTAAAGCGAAGTCGAGCCACAAGGCTGTGGTGCGCAAGTTGGGGATTGTTGGTGGGCTCGGGTCACTGGCCGGTGGCGACCTGTTCTACAAGTTGGTCAAGTCCCGGGCGGTGCTCGAGGATCAGGCGCGCTACCATTTCCTGTTCGAGCAGCACCCCTTCAAGGATGTGCTGCTGCCGCTGGACCAGGGCGCGAACATGACGTCGCGCAAGTTCTATGTGTTCCAGGTGTGCAAGTCGTTCGAGGACAGTGGCTTCGATGCGGTGATGCTTCCATGTTTCGCCAGCCATACGTTTCGCGCTGAAATCGAGGAGGCGCTGGGCATTCCCGTGCTGGACATGATGGCCGCCTTGACCCAGCACGTCAGCCACACGGTGCCGTCCCAGGCGACGTTGGGGGTGATCGCCTCCGACTTTGTGCGTCATTGCGGATTGTTCGAGCGACATTTTGGCAAAGACTTTCAGATCGTTTACCCCGACGCAGACGCTCAAGCGGGTTTGATGGAGGCGATGTACGGCCTCAATGGCATCAAGGACGGTCATCTCGAAGGTGTGCCGCTTGAGGCGGTCTATCGGGCGTGTCTCTCATTGCAGGCCCAGGGGGCGACGGTGATCCTGCCCGGCATGACCGAGCTTTCCCTGGTCTGTGCCGACTTGCAGCGTCGCGGGGTCACTGTGCTGGACATCAATGAGATCTACGCCGACTTCGCGACGCTGGACCAGCAGTCCAGGCGCCCACCCTTCAAGCTGGGCATCGTGGGGGGCGTCGGGCCTGCCGCCACGGTGGATTTCATGGCCAAGGTGGTGGCCAATACGCCAGCGGGAAAGGACCAGGACCATATCAAGATGGTGGTCGAGCAAAACCCGCAGATACCGGACCGGACGGCGAATCTGTTGCGGGATGAGACCGATCCGACGATGGCGATGTACGCCACGTGCAAACGTCTCGAAAGCGCCGGCGCCAACGCCATCGCAATTCCCTGCAACACCGCCCATGCCTTCGTCGACCGGATCCAGGCGCACCTGAGGGTACCCATCGTGAACATGCTGAGCGAGACGGTGGCGTGGATCGCGGGCACTTATGGTTCGGGCAAGGCGATTGGCCTGCTGGCGACGTCCGGTACGGTGCAGAGCCAGGTTTATCACCAGGCGGCGCGTCATGCCGGGTTCCAGCTTCTTACGCCAGGTGTCGATTACCAGGCGATGGTCATGGACGCCATCTACGGACCACGGGGTATCAAGGCTGGCTTCACACAGGGGCTCTGCAGGGAGCAGTTGTTGCTGGCGGCTGAGCACCTGTGCGAGTTGGGGGCGGGGGTGTTGATCCTGGGGTGTACGGAGTTGCCGCTGGTGCTGGCGCATTGCGAGGCGTTCGATATCAATGGGCACAGGGTGGCGCTGGTTGATCCGACGATGATCCTGGCGTTGAGGTGTGTGACGTTGGCGCAAAGGCATGGCTCTGTGGGAGCAAGGCTTGCCCGCGATGAAGCTGATGCGGTCTTCTGAAAGCCAAGGTAACGGCATCGCGAGCAAGCTTTGCTCCCACAGGGCCATGCTCGATGATGAATCAGCCAGCCTTGGCCGGCCCACGCAACGCCGCAATGTCCCGCTTGGGCGGCACACCAAACAAGCGGGCATATTCGCGGCTGAATTGTGAAGGGCTTTCGTAACCCACCTTGAAGGCCGCACTCGCGACGTCCACGTGTTCGTTGAGCATCAAGCGTTTGGCTTCGTTCAACCGCAGCCACTTCTGGTATTGCAGCGGGCTCATCGCCGTGAGCTGGCGGAAGTGGTGGTGAAACGTCGGCGCGCTCATTTGCACCCGCGCCGCGAGGTCGTCCACGCGCACGGGCTCGGTGTAGTTCAATTTCAGCCAGTCGATGGCCTTGGCGATCCGGTAGCCCTGGCTGTCGACCGAGGCGATCTGCCGCAGTCGGGCGGCCTGGTCGCTGAGCAGCAGCCGGTAGTGGATCTCGCGCTGGATCAACGGTGCCAGTATGGGAATTGCTTCCGGTTCGTCGAGCAGCGCCAGCAGGCGTGCGAACGGCGCCAAAAGGTCCGGCGTCGCGGTGCCGATTCCTGCGCCGATCCCGACCGCTCGATCACGCGGCGGCGACAGGCTGCCCAGGGCGATCAGGTCGGCCACCATGCGCAAGTCGAGCCTCAGGACCAGGCCCAGGCAGGGTTGCTCCGGGCTTGCCTGCAGCACTTCGGAATTGGCCGGGATGTCCAGGGAGGTCATGAGGAACCGCTCGGTGTCGTAGCCATAGGCTTCGCCACCGATCCACACCTGCTTCTCGCCTTGGGCCACCAGCACGATGCTCGGTTCGATCATGCAAATCACCGGCGGCGCCGGGGCTTCACGCCGGAAGAAGACCAGGCCGGGAATGGGCGTTTCGAAGTCGCCCGGGTGTGGTGTCCAGGCGCCAATGATGGCGGTCAATGTCTCTTGTACGGATCTGCGTTGGACGACCATGTCGGCTCCGGGTGTCATCTCGGCTCAAGCGCTATAGGCAGAACATTAACGCGCTAAACGAAGCGCTGCCTATGCGCGATGGAAGAACTCATAGGATCAGGCAAGCATCTCAGCGTAATGCGTTACCGACCGGCCGGATCGAGCGCTGAAAATACTCCCTCACTCAATCCACCAAAGAATCGCGAGCAAGCTCGCCCCCACAGGGGAGGTGTGGCGGGCACGAAATATGTGAACACCCCATTCAAAACTGTGGGAGCGAGCTTGCTCGCGATAGCGGTCTGCCTGAGGCGCCGGTGTCGGATGTGCCGCCGTCATCGCGAGCGAGCTCGCTCCCACAGCTCCATCAAGCAACACAGGATTGTCATTCAATGACCGATAACTCATTGCCACAAGACCCGCCCGCCTGGGGTGCGGTATTTGCCATGGCGCTCGCCGCATTCGTGCTGGTTGCCTCGGAGTTCATGCCCGTCAGCTTGCTGACGCCGGTAGCGGCCGATCTTCATGTCAGTGAAGGGCAGGCCGGTCAAGGCATTGCCGTCTCTGGCGCGTTTGCCCTGATCACCAGCCTGTTCATCGCCTCGATTGCCGCCCGGGTCGACCGCAAATGGCTCCTGCTGGGGCTGACCTTGCTGATGATCGTTTCAGGCACCGTGGTGGCGTTCGCACCGAATTACCCGGTATTCATGGTCGGTCGCGCGTTGATCGGCGTGGCGATTGGCGGCTTCTGGTCGCTGTCGGCGGCCACGGCCATGCGGCTCGTGCCGGACGCTCAGGTTCCGCGGGCACTGGCCGTGGTCAATGGCGGCAATGCCTTGGCGACCGTGGTCGCTGCGCCGCTGGGCAGCTTCCTGGGCGCGATCATCGGTTGGCGTGGCGCGTTTTTCTGCATTGTGCCGGTCGCCGCCATCGCCCTGGTCTGGCTGCTGTTGCGCCTGCCCTCCATGCCTTCGAAGGCGAAGCAGGGCAATACCAACGTCTTCAAGTTGATGACCCGGGCACCGGTCGCGCTGGGCATGCTGGCGGTCAGCACGTTTTTCATGGGCCAGTTCATGTTGTTCACCTACCTGCGACCGTTCCTTGAAACAGTGACGCAAGTGAGCGTTTCAAGGCTGTCCTTCATGTTGTTGGTGATCGGTGTGGCGGGGCTGCTGGGCACCTTCCTGATCGGGACCTGCTTGAAGAACAACCTCTATCGGACGCTTATCGTCATCCCCCTGTTGATGGCCGCGATTGCCATTGCCCTGGTGGGGGGCGGCGGCTCGGTCACGATCACGACCCTCCTGCTCGGCCTTTGGGGCCTGGTGGCTACGGCAGCGCCCGTAGGCTGGTGGACCTGGCTTTCGCGAACGCTACCGGAAGATGCCGAAGCCGGTGGCGGCCTGATGGTAGCGATCGTCCAGCTCGCCATCGCTGCGGGCGCGACAGTGGGTGGCCTGCTGTTTGATCTGAGTGGCT
This sequence comes from Pseudomonas sp. Van50, assembly GCF_055390755.1. Taxonomy (NCBI): domain Bacteria; kingdom Pseudomonadati; phylum Pseudomonadota; class Gammaproteobacteria; order Pseudomonadales; family Pseudomonadaceae; genus Pseudomonas; species Pseudomonas sp. Van50. The sequence continues at coordinate 2,281,537 of NZ_AP024343.1, forward strand.
ATCGCGCGACCTTCGAAACCAGTGCGGCCGTGTTGGCTATGGCCGCTGTGCTGACGGTGCTGGCTGCTCGGTCAGCGGCCCGGGAATCTTCATCGACTACGCAAGCAACGCCCTATGGCACGGTGGGTTGAGATCAGTACCCGTCAGTCGAGGATGAACGGGTGCTGCGCCGCACCAGGCGCATAGGGCGACGGAGCTTCGCGGACGGCGTTTTGGGTCAGGAAGGAGGCGATCAGCAACACGATGCCTATCGCTGCCGGAAGAGCGCCGCGCGGCTTGTGCACACCCAGGTGCGCGGACGCCGACAGTAGCAGGTGATAGAGCATGCCTGCATAGGCCAGGTCGCTGAGCGCCACGCTTGGGCGCGACAGGATGGCGACTACTCCGAGGATTTTCAGGACGGTGAGCATCGGTATCAGGTAGCTGGGGTAACCGAGGTCGGCCAGCGCCTGACCCACCCAGGCCTTCTTGGTGACGTACAGCGTTGCCGACGCCAGGTAAAGCAGGGCCAACGCCGCGGTGCTGAGCCAGTAGAGGTAGTGTTCAATCATGAGGTTTCTCCTGAGTGGGCTGGGTTGAATCGACATGGGGCGAGAATGTCGCCTAACATGAAAGCCCGCAAGAAGGATGAAAAAGTGACGGTTAGTATGGAAAACCAGACTAATGAGGGCGCCGGTATCAACATGCACGAGCAAATGCGCCGCGCATTCGCGCTGCTCTCGGGCAAGTGGAAATTGGAAATCATGTGGTTGCTCAATCAGCGGATCTACCGCTTTGGGGAGCTGCGAAAGGCCATTCCCGGCATCACGCAGCATATGTTGACGGCGCAACTTCGCGAACTGGAGAGAGATGGGCTGGTGTCTCGCACGGTGTTCGCGCAAGTACCGCCGCGGGTGGAATACGAAATCACGCAGAAGGCCCGAGGGCTTGGGCCGACGATGGAGGCGCTGACGGTTTGGTGGACGGAATATGGCAACAGCGTGCCTGTGAACGGCAGCCCCCGCGGACGCAAAGCCAAAGCAGGCTGACAGGGCGACCGTTGGGCGCTTGAGCTTGGTGGCACATTGATGGCTTGATATGCTCTGGGTTTGTTATCCATCACGTTGGTTCATTGTGACAACAGAGCGAATTTCCCAATTAGAGCAAGCCCTTATGGCCGTGATCGCCGCGGCCGGGAAGATGGGCATCAGCCGCGATGAATTGTGCGCACAGGCCGTTGGCGGGCTGATATCCGATCCGTACTGGAGCTGGGCGGATGTTCGATACGCGCAAGGCGCGGCTGACGAAATCGACAATGCCTTGAATTTACTTGTAGGAAGACCGGCCCAAGAACTGGCGCTACCGGTGCCCGGAAACGATCCAGCACTCGAATCAGCGCCGCAGATCTAGCGTGCCCTCCAATGAAAATGGGCGATCAAGGATCGCCCGTTTACGTTATAGGCCAAGGCCTTCTTCTACCAGCGAGAGCAAGGCGTCCTCGTCCAGAATGGCAGGTTCAGCGGGCTGTTGACCTGTCGAGCGCAGGGCCTGGATATGCCAAAGCGATTCGCCATGCTCACCGAGTGTGCGCACGATGCAGTGTTCCTGCCCTTTCATATGGACTTCAATGCAGCCCTCTCCCTTGGCCGAGAAGCGCGCAATCGGGTCGAATGAAATGCGGCGATGATTGCCTTCGATCATCAGTTGGTCGATGGCGTAGTTGTACGTCGAACCGCTGGAGTGACTTTCAAAGACGTGGGTGGGGTTGCGCCGAATGTCCAGGCCCGCCTCGCACACGGGAGCCAGCCAGGTTTCGATCTGGCGATACAGCTCGTAGACCTGGGCCGGCCAGTGCTCGATCGCCAGGTCGGCGCAGTTGTCGGTATCGGCGCGGGTCTGCTGGGTCTTCCTCAGTTTGGCCGCTAGCTCGTCTGCCTTGCTCATGTCGATTCCCTGTCGTGATGATAGGTTGAGCTTAGCTGATGGGGTGGGGTGTTCATTTGCGCTGGGTCATGGCGGGCTGGGAGCAAGCGCCTTCGCCACATGGAAGCATTGCCTGAGCGTTCTGTTCATTTCGACAATGCTTAAACGGCTAAGGCGCTGATCACGTGTTTCGGATCATTGTGAATCGCCCGCAGCAGCGCTTTAGCGGGGCCGGTAGGCTCGCGCCGTCCCTGCTCCCAGTTGCGAAGCGTGCCCAGTTGGACATCGATCAGTGCTGCAAATTTGGCTTGGGTCAGGCCGGTAGCCTTGCGTATCGCCTTCACTTGCAGTGCATCGACGATGAATTCCCGTGATGGCTGGCGTTCGCCTCGGACGATTTCATCCATCTGTTGCACGCTTTCCATCAGCTCATCGAAAAATTTGCTCATGGTTATCTCCAGTGCTCGACAATCAATTTCAACGCTTTTCGTTGATCGACAGTCAAGTCTTGCTGTTCATTTTTCGGATATATCATCAGTAACGCGATCCGCGAAGCATGGACGAAGTGGTAGTAGATCACCCTGGCTCCCCCCCGTTTGCCATGGCCTTTGGCTGCGATACGAATCTTTCGGATCCCCCCGGTGGCTTCCATAACTTCACCAGCGGAAGGATTGCAGACCAGTATTTTCTGTAGGACAGCGAAATCATCGTCATCCATCAGTTCTTTGACCCGACGGGTAAAAATTGGAGTTTCAATAAAAATCATTGCTAATGTACGCCAGTGGCTTACTTTCGAGCAATCCTATTGAAGCCCGACCTCCGATGCACTCCGTGAGTTGTAACCAAATTCGGGGTGCCCGATGATCAAGGCAAGACGTAGACGAGCACCCACCATGCACATGACAGCTCTAAGCAATAACGATCTGGGACCCTTGCGCGATGCACTCACCCAAGCCGGGCTACCCGTGGACGACCTGACATATTCCGGTCGCCAGTTCTTCAGCTTCAACCACCAGGGTGTCGACGTGGGGTTTGCTGGCATCGAGGGGGAGGGGGCCGAGCGGTTGCTGCGCTCGTTGGTTGTCCTTGAGGGGCAGCGCGGGCGGGGGGCTGGGGTGGCGGTACTGGCCGCTGTCGAAGCGTTTGCGAGACGCGAGGGGGTGGAGCGGCTCCACCTGTTGACCGACAGCGCCGCGGCGTTTTTTTCCGGCCAGGGCTATCAGCAGGAGGATCGCTCGCTGGCGCCCGCGTCAATCAGCGCGACGGCCCAGTTCAAGACCTTGTGCCCGGCCTCGGCGACCTACCTGAGCAAGCGCCTCGTCTAGCGCAACAAATGCACCGCCAGCCCGGCCAACCCGCACGCCAGCAACACCTGGATCACCCCGCGCTTGTAGCGAAACAGCGCAACTGCCGCCGCAATCGCGATGATCGCTGACGGCCAGTCCAGTGCACCTGCAAAACCGTTGGGCCAGAGCACGTGGTAACCGAAGAAGCAGGCCAGGTTGAGGATTACCCCGACCACCGCCGCGGTAATCGCCGTCAGCGGTGCGGTGAATTTCAATGCGTTGTGGGTCGATTCCACCAGCGGGCCGCCGGCCAGGATGAACAGGAACGAGGGCAGGAACGTGAACCAGGTCACCAGCGTGGCCGCGACGACCCCGGCGAGGAAGGCCTGTTCGGGACCGAATACCTGCATCACGTAACCTCCGACGAAACCGACGAAGGCCACGACCATGATCAGCGGCCCGGGCGTGGTTTCGCCCAGGGCCAGGCCGTCGATCATTTGTGTCGGCGTCAGCCAGCCGAAGTGCCCGACGGCGCCCTGGTACACGTAGGGCAAGACCGCATAGGCACCGCCGAAGGTCAGCAGCGCGGCCTTGGTGAAGAACCAGGCCATTTGCGTCAATGTGCCGCCCCAGCCGAACACGGCGGTCAGCAGGCCCATGGGCACGATCCACAACAGGGCACCGACGACCACCAGGCGGACCAACCTGGCGGCGCTGAACCGGGCATGCTCCGGGGTTGGCGTGTCGTCGTCGATCAAGGCGGGGCCGAAGGATTTGTGTTGGGTATCGTGACCGCCCAGGCTGAATTTTTCCGGTGCCCAGCGACCGCCGAAGTAACCGATGGCAGCCGCACCCAGCACGATCAATGGGAAGGGGAGATCAAGGGCGAAGATCGCGGTGAACGATGCCGCCGCAATCGCCCACAGCCAATTGTTCTTGAGTGCGCGGGAGCCGATCCGGTGGGCGGCATGCACCACGATGGCCGTCACGGCCGGTTTGATGCCATAGAAAATACCCGCCACCACCGGCACTTCGCCAAAGGCGATGTACAGCCACGACAACGCGATGAGAATGAACAGCGAAGGCAGCACGAACAACGCGCCGGCGATCACTCCACCCCAGCTTCGGTGCATCAACCAGCCCAGGTACGTCGCCAATTGTTGGGCCTCAGGCCCCGGCAGCAACATGCAGTAATTGAGGGCGTGCAGGAAGCGCCGCTCGGAAATCCAGCGCCGCCGTTCCACCAGTTCCTGGTGCATGATCGAGATCTGCCCCGCTGGGCCGCCGAAACTGATGAAGCCCAGTTTGAGCCAGAACCAGAACGCCTCACGCAGACTGACGGCGCCGGGTCGGGTCAGGGCCTGTTCATCATCGATTCGGGTCGGTTGGCTCATGGTCGATGGGGCACTTGGAAGTCAAAGGCGACCATACGTTATGGGGCGTTACGCAATTTAGATAGCCCCAGGAAGGTTTGCTTGTAAAAAACAGTCCTTCAACGCTGTCGCAAGTGCGGGTGTGCATGCTCTCGGCACGGGAATTTCTTCGTTCTGAATCAGGCATTTTTGCAAGCCCAGGTGCGGGGTTTTGGATCCACTCCAGCCACCCATCGGCTTCGCTGCACAGGCAAATTGCCGCCTTACAAGCGGTAGGCTAAGCTCACGAATATTGGGGGTTATGCGCGAATTCGCGCATGCTTTGCCCTCTTCAGGAATTCGCTTGCCAATCCCCATCTACGATCCTTTTCATTCCCCAGCCGGTGCCCTGAAACGCCTGCCGCTGCTCAAGGCTGCGGTTACGTTTATCGCGGCGGTATGCCTGTGCCTGTGCGGTTTGCTTTACCTGCAGTTGGAGCAATCCCGCAGCCACGACGTGGCGTCGGCCCGCATCGCCTCGGCCACCCTTACCCGGGCCATGGCCCAGCAGGCCCAGGACACCTTCCTCCAGGCCGATCTGGTCCTGGCCAGTCTGGCGGATTGGATCCAGGTCGACGGTTTTGGCCCTGCGGTTCAGCCACGCTTGCAGCAAACCTTTGCCCGCCGCGTGCAATCGCTTGAGCAATTGCATGGCCTGTTCCTGTTCGACAAGCACGGCCATTGGGTCATTACCTCCTTCGAGGACCTGCACAGGGGGGCAGGGGTGGCGGATCGAGAGTATTTCGTTTTCCACCAGCAGAACGCCTCCCTGGTCCCCCATATCGGCCCGGCGATCCGCAGTCGGCAAAACGGTGAGTGGATCATCCCGGTTTCCCGGCGCTTGAATGACCGAGACGGCAACTTCCAGGGTGTGTTGCTGGCCGGCATCAAAATGTCCTACTTCGACCGGTTCTTCAAAAGCTTCAGCCTGGATGAGCAAGGCGAGATGGCCCTGGCTTTGTCTGACGGGACGCTGTTGGCCCGGCGCCCCTTCGATGAGGCGCGGATCGGCCGCCCGTTGGCCGAGGAAGGGATCTACAACCATACCGCGGCCAACGGGATGTCTGGCGATGCGATCATCCGTTCAGATGTCGACGGTGTCGTCAGGCTGTATGGGCATCAACATTTACAGGCTTATCCGTTGGTGGTCACCGCCGCGATGTCCGAAGAATCGATCCTGGCGGGCTGGCATGACCGGGCGTTCCAATCCAGCCTCATCGTGGGCCTGGTGGTCCTGGGCATTTGCTTGTTCGGCTGGGTCTTCGTGCGCCAGGTACGCAACAGCGAAAAGATCGAAGCGGACTTGCGCAAGGCGCAGGAGGCGTTGGAACTGATTGCCACCCATGACAGCCTCACCGGGCTGGCGAACCGGCGTCTGTTCGAACGGGCCCTGGACATCGAGTTCGGTCGGGGCGCTCGTCAGCGCAGTCCCTTGAGCCTGATCATGCTCGACATCGATTTTTTCAAACGCTACAACGACGCCTATGGGCACGTGGCCGGGATCACTGCCTGGCGGAAGTGGCCAAGGTGCTCAAGAGTTGCTGCCATCGCAAGGCCGATCTGGCGGTACGGTATGGCGGCGAAGAGTTTGCGGTACTACTGCCTGACACGAACCTTTCGGGGGCCATGGCGTTGGCCGAGCAGATCCGCCGCAGCGTCATCGACAAGCACATCACCCATTCCGGCTCCCCGACCGGCTTCCTCACGGTGAGCCTGGGCTGCTATGCCTTTGTGCCCAGCAGCCTGGACAGCATCGAAGTCTTCATCCAGCGCGCCGATGCGGCGCTTTACCAGGCCAAGCACAGTGGCCGCAACCGAGTGGCGGTGTTATCGACAGAAGGCGGGCTGGATACGCTGGCGCGCTCGGATCGTTGAGAGCGATTGGAACATCGGCCATGGGCTGACGAAGACCCGTTGCAACCACCGCACCGGGTTGACGGTCACAGCCAGTAACGTGACGTTTCGAGTGCTGGGTCTATGAAAAACCTGCGGATCGCGACCTTCAATATCAATGGCATCCGGGCACGGCTGCCCAACCTGCTGGAATGGCTGGAGCGGGAAAAACCCGACATTGTCTGTTTGCAGGAGCTCAAGGCCGTGGACAAGGATTTCCCGGCGGCGGAGCTGGAGTCGGTGGGGTACGGGGCAATCTGGCACGGGCAGGCGTCCTGGAACGGTGTCGCGATCCTGGCCCGTGACGCGCAGCCGTTGGAGAGCCGCCGAGGCCTGCCCGGTGGAGATGACGACAGCCACAGTCGCTATCTGGAGGCGGCGGTGCACGGCGTGCTGGTGGGGTGCCTCTACCTGCCCAACGGCAATCCGCAACCGGGCCCCAAGTTCGACTACAAGCTGGTCTGGTTCGAACGGCTGATCGAATACGCCCAGGGGCTGCAGGCCAGCGACCATCCCGTGGTGCTCGCCGGTGACTACAATGTGGTGCCCACCGACCTGGACATCTACAACCCGCGCTCCTGGCTCAAGGATGCGCTGTTGCAGCCCGAAAGCCGCGAGTGTTATCAGCGGTTGCTGGCCCAGGGCTGGACCGATTCGCTGCGCCATCTGTATCCGGACGAGCGCCTCTACACCTTCTGGGATTATTTTCGCCAGCACTGGCAAAAGAACTCCGGACTGCGCATCGATCATCTGCTGCTCAATCCGGTCGCCAGCGCCTACCTGAGCGAAGGCGGGGTGGACGCCTGGGTCCGGAACCAGCCCCACCCCAGCGACCATGCGCCCACCTGGATCCGGCTGGCTTCGCGTAAACGGCGCTGAGGGGGCCGATTGTTGTCTCTGTGAAGGGAATGCCTTATACCTGCGCCCATTAGCCGTGCGCTTGTTGTGAGCGCTGGCCGCCCCCGGAAAAGGACAACCGTCATGAGTCATCCCCAACTGAGCGATACGACCCGTTATCTGCGGCGCCTGGGTTTCGACGCACCACCGGCGCCGACGCTCGACACCTTGCGCCAACTGCAATGGCGGCATACCGCTGAATTCCCCTTTGAAACCCTGTCGACATTGCTGCGTCAGCCTGTGCCCATCGACCTTGAATCGGTCGAACGCAAGGTTTTCGAAGAGGGGCGTGGCGGCTATTGCTATGAACTCAACCAGTTATTCCTGGCGCTGTTGCAGACATTGGGTTTCGATGCCCGTGGCATCACTGGGCGCGTGGTGATGAATGCGCCGGAGGACGCCTGGCCTGCCCGGACCCATCGGCTGAGCCTGGTGACGATCGACGGTGTGCGCTATATCACCGACGTCGGTTTTGGCGGCATGGTGCCCACCGCGCCGCTGCTGCTGGACAGCCGTGATACCCAAGTCACGCCCCATGAGCCGTACCGCATCGAGACCCCTGCGGACGGCTATCTGTTGCGCGCCAACGTCGCCGGCGAATGGCGGCCGATGTACCTGTTCGACCTGCAACGCCAGGAAGACATCGATTACACCGTCGGCAACTGGTATGTCTGCAACCATCCAGAGTCGCCGTTCATGGGCCGGTTGATGGTGGCCCGCACCGGTGACGGATTGCGCAAGACCCTGAACGGCAACAGCTACGCCGTGCATCGCATAGGGCAGGAGAGCGAGCGGCGCGTGATCGTCGATGCCGATGAGTTGATCGATCTGCTGGAACAGGCGTTCAGCCTGCGCGTGCCGCCACGGGAGCTGTTGCGGCCCGCGCTTGTGGGGTTGCTTCAAGGGTAAAAAGGCGGTTGGCCGCAGGCCTGTTCCGAATGTGCACACGATAAGTTGTATACAACTCTATGGACATTTGTCCTGAGTTTTGAATACAGTGTGCCCATAACAAAAAACAGGGAATCCCCGAACCATGAAAACGCCCCATGTTTCACTCCCACGGCCCGAGGACGAAAACCTCGGCGTCGGCGCGAATATGGCTTACGGCCTGCAACATGTGTTGACCATGTACGGTGGCATTGTCGCCGTACCGTTGATCATCGGCCAGGCGGCCGGGCTTTCGCCGGCGGACATCGGCCTGTTGATTGCTGCGTCATTGTTCGCAGGGGGCCTGGCCACGTTGCTGCAAACCCTCGGCCTGCCGTTTTTCGGCTGCCAGTTGCCTTTGGTGCAGGGCGTATCGTTTTCGGGCGTCGCGACCATGGTGGCGATTGTCGGCAGCGGGGGGGAAGGGGGCTTTCAAGCCATCCTCGGCGCGGTGATCGCAGCGTCGCTGATCGGTCTGCTGATCACCCCGGTGTTTTCACGCATCACCCGGTTCTTTCCGCCACTGGTCACGGGCATTGTGATCACCACCATCGGCCTGACCCTGATGCCGGTGGCGGCGCGTTGGGCGATGGGTGGCAACAGCCACGCCGCCGATTTTGGCAGCATGGCGAACATTGGCCTGGCCGCCGTGACCCTGGTGCTGGTGCTGCTGTTGAGCAAAATGGGCAGCGCAACCATCTCCCGTTTGTCGATTCTGTTGGCGATGGTCATGGGGACGGTCATCGCGGTGTTCCTCGGCATGGCGGACTTTTCATCGGTCAGCCAAGGCCCGATGTTCGGCTTCCCGACACCGTTCCATTTCGGCATGCCGACGTTCCATATCGCCGCGATCCTGTCGATGTGCATTGTGATCATGGTGACCCTGGTGGAAACCTCTGCCGACATCCTGGCGGTGGGCGAGATCATCGACACCAAAGTCGACTCCAGGCGTCTGGGTAACGGCTTGCGGGCGGACATGCTGTCGAGCATGATCGCGCCGATCTTCGGTTCCTTCACCCAGAGTGCCTTTGCCCAGAACGTCGGGCTGGTGGCCGTGACCGGAATCAAGAGCCGTTTCGTGGTGGCGACCGGTGGGGTGTTCCTGGTGGTGCTCGGCCTGTTGCCGTTCATGGGCCGGGTGATTGCCGCAGTGCCGACCTCGGTGCTGGGCGGTGCCGGTATCGTGCTGTTCGGCACGGTGGCTGCCAGCGGCATCCGCACGCTGTCGAAAGTCGATTACCGCAACAACGTCAACCTGATCATCGTCGCCACCTCCATCGGCTTCGGCATGATTCCTATTGCTGCGCCGAATTTCTACGACCATTTCCCGAGTTGGTTCGCGACCATCTTTCATTCGGGCATCAGTTCTTCGGCAATCATGGCGATCGTGCTGAACCTGGCATTCAACCACTTCACCGCGGGCAATTCCGACCAGCAGTCAGTCTTCGCTGCCGGTACCGAGCGGGTGTTGCGCTACCAGGACCTGGCGGCACTGCGCGAAGGCGACTATTTCAGTGACGGCAAGCTGCATGATTGTGATGGCAACGAGATTCCTGTGGTGGAACCTGTCCACGAGCCGGCGGAGCATGGGCCGATCCGACTGAAAAGCAGCGAGCACGTCTGACAAATACCGGTTTATCAGCAGACATGAAAAAGCCTGTGATCAATGATCACAGGCTTTTTTGTGCCGCCCGGGAGGCGTTTACCAGCGGCCGTAATGACCCCGGGGCGGGCCGTAGTAGTAGCCCCGTGGTGGCCCGTAATACACCGGTGCCGGGCGATAGTAGATAGGCTGTTCCACATACACCGGTTGCGGCTGATAGTAGACCGGTGGTGGGGCCTGGTAGTAGACCGGCTGCGGCTGGACGTAGACCGGTTGCTGCACATACACCGGCCGATCACGGTTGATGATGGCTGAGCCAACGATGGCCGAACCGACGATGGCACCAAAAACGGCGGGCCCCTCCCAACCACCACGACCGTGGGCGGATGCCTGGCCGGTGACCGCGAGTGCCCCCATGAGCAGGGCGATGATGGGAAGTCTACGATTCATGGCTGTTCCTCGTTTCGGCCCCGGCGCCTGTGGTCTGCAACAGACCCGATGAGGGTCGCGGGGATACTTGCTATGACAGCGATTTTCTCAGGATTTTCGACGCCGTTGGGTAAATATTGTGTAAGGTCTGTAGCGCTTTTCTTGACCGCGCCGCGTCATCCAGCGGCCTGAGATCGGGCCGGGCCTGGCGGTATCATCATCGAACAGACTTTTGGCGACGGTGTTTCCGTCTGTCCGAAAGTGAATGCAAGGAGACACGCATGCAGATCAATCCCAACAAAGACACCCAACTGTGCATGTCGCTCTCGGGGCGTCCCGGAAACTTCGGCCTGCGCTTTCATAATCATTTGTATGAACAATTGGGGCTGAACTTCTACTACAAGGCGTTCAGCAGCCAGGACCTGCCTGGGGCGGTGGGTGGTATCCGCGCGCTGGGCATTCGCGGCTGCGGCGTGTCGATGCCGTTCAAGGAAGCCTGCATCGCCCTGGTGGACGAGCTGGATCCTTCGGCCGCCGCGATCCAGTCGATCAATACGATCGTCAATACCAACGGCCATCTGAAGGCCTACAACACGGACTACATCGCCATCGCCCAATTGCTGCAAAGCCATGCCGTGCCCCAGGATTCGACCTTTGCCCTGCGCGGCAGCGGCGGTATGGCCAAGGCTGTGGCCAGTGCCTTGCGCGATGGGGGCTACAAGAACGGGCTGATCGTTGCCCGCAATGAAGCCACCGGGCGAGCCCTGGCCGAGTCCCTGGGGTATGAATGGCAAGCGGAACTGGGCGCCCGGCGGCCGCAGATGCTGATCAACGTCACGCCGATCGGCATGACCGGCGGCCCGGAAGCCGACCAGCTGGCGTTTGAACCCGAGACCATCGCCGCGGCCGAGACTGTGTTCGATGTGGTGGCGATCCCGTCGGAAACGCCGCTGATCGTACGCGCCCGGGCCGAAGGCAAACGGGTCATCACCGGGTTGGAAGTCATTGCGATCCAGGCCCTGGAGCAGTTCGTGCTGTACACCGGTGTGCGGCCCAATCTGGAGCAATTCGAAAAAGCCGTGGCCTTCGCCCGGTCGGCGTAGGCGCCGCTACTCCAGCCGCGCCAGGCGTTCTTCCAGTGCCGCGATCCGCGCTTCGAGCTCCTCGATGCGTTCCAGCGAGACACCGCCGCCGGCGCCACGCTCCACCGGGTGCTGGCGGGCGGCGAGAATCGCTTCGACGTCCGCCGGGTCACCCATGGCGTGCACATAACGGTCTTCGCGCTGGCCGGCCTGGCGTGGCACCAGCAACGCCAGGCCGCGGGCGATCAGACGTTCGAGCTGGTGCACCACTTGTTCGGCGTCTTCGAAGTCGTGCATCCGTCCGCTGCGGGTCAACAGCTCATTGACCGTTTGCGGGCCACGCAGGAACAGCAGGCCCATCAGGACCACCTGGGCCGGTACCAGCTCCAGGGCTTTGTCGACCCGATGCTCCCAGCGGTCGGCGCGGCTGCCCATCACCAGCTTGGTGAAACCGCGCCCTTCCAGCGCCCGCAGGCTCTGGCCGACCTGGCCCGGGTTGAGGTTCATCACCGGTTCGCGGCTGGTTTTCTGGTTGCAGGCCAGTACCAGGGCGTTGAGCGTCAACGGGTAGGTCTCGGGGTTGGTGGCCTGTTTCTCGACCAGCGCGCCGAGGATGCGGATTTCCGTGCTATTGAGCCGTGGTTCTTCAGCCTGCTGTTGTTCTTCGATGCTCATCGCGCGTTCCCTATGCTGTGGAAGCCGCCTAGCCTAATCCTTGCGTAATAAAAGACAAGCCGTGCAACAAGGCGTGGCTATAATCGCAGCCGTTTGATCATTCTTTCCTGCCACCTGCATGAGATTGCCATGACTATTTCCCTGTACGCCGCTTCCGTCCCGGTTTTCAAGCAGATGCTCAACGCGTTGAGCGATGTTCTGAACAAGGCTGAAGCCCACGCCACCGCGAAGAACATCGACCCGAACGCTTTCCTGCAAGCCCGCCTGTACCCGGACATGTTCCCGCTGGTGCGCCAAGTGCAGATCGCGGTGGATTTCGCCAAGGGTGTGTCCGCCCGCCTGGCCGAGGTCGAGGTGCCGAAGTATGAGGACAGCGAGACCACTTTCGCTGAGCTGCAAGCCCTGATCGCCAAGGTATTGGCCTTTATCGACGGCATCAGCCCTGCGCAGATCGATGGCAAGGAAGGCATCGAAATCGTTACCCGCCCGGGGACGCCGAAGGAGAAGCGCTTCAGCGGCCAGAATTATCTGCTGACCTACGGCCTGCCGCAGTTCTTCTTCCACGTCACCACCACTTATGCATTACTGCGCCACAATGGCGTGGAAGTGGGCAAGCGCGACTACATGGGCGCGTTCTAACCCCGCAGGCATGAAAAAGCCCGGGACGGTGTGGGCCGTTCCCGGGCTTTTTTGTGGCTGTCTGTTACATCCTCGGCGCCGCTATCGCGAGCAGGCTCGCTCCCACAAAGGATTGGTGGCGTAGCGGCTATTGTGTGAGCGCCGCTGCCCCTGTGGGTGCGGGCCTGCTCGCGATGACAAGCCCACAGCCACAGCAATTGTCACGCCGTACGGGCGAGCTTCTCTTCCTCACCCAGGCACGCCGCCGCCGTGAACAGCACATCCGTCGACGAGTTCAACGCCGTCTCCGCCGAGTCCTGCAGGACACCGATGATGAAGCCCACCGCGACCACTTGCATGGCGATCTCACTGGGAATGCCAAACAGGCTGCACGCCAGGGGAATCAGCAACAGCGAACCGCCGGCCACCCCGGATGCACCGCACGCGCAAATGGCGGCGACAACGCTCAGCAGCACGGCGGTTGGCACGTCCACCACAATACCCAGGGTGTGTACGGCCGCCAGGGTCAGTACGGTGATGGTGATGGCGGCGCCGGCCATGTTGATGGTCGCGCCCAGGGGGATCGACACCGAATAGGTGTCTTCGTGCAGGCCCAGGCGTTTGCTCAGTTCCAGGTTCACCGGAATATTCGCCGCCGAGCTGCGCGTGAAAAACGCCGTGATGCCACTTTCCCGCAGGCAGGTGAACACCAGTGGGTAAGGGTTGCGACGCAGTTTCCAGAACACGATGAGTGGGTTGACCACCAACGCCACGAACAGCATGCAACCGATCAGTACAGTGAGCAGTTGCAGGTAGCCGAGCAGGGCGCCGAAGCCGGACGTGGCCAGGGTCGAGGCCACCAGCCCGAAGATCCCCAGCGGGGCGAAGCGGATGACCAGGCGCACGATCACGGTCACGCCGTTGGACAGGTCTTCGAGCACGGTACGCGTGGTCTGGCCCGCATGACGAATGGCGATGCCCATGCCGATGGCCCAGGCCAGGATGCCGATGAAGTTACCGTCCATCAGCGCCCGGACCGGGTTATCCACCACGCTCAGCAGCAAGCTTTGCAGCACCTCGCTGATGCCTCCGGGCGCTGTGACCGCGACGTCTTGGGTCGACAGCACCAGGCTGGACGGAAACAGCATACTGGCAACCACCGCGACCACCGCCGCGGCGAAGGTGCCCAGCAGGTAGAGAAACAGGATGGGGCGGATATGGGTTTCCTGGCCGTGCTTGTGGTTGGCGATGGACGCCATGACCAGCACGAACACCAGAATCGGCGCCACGGCCTTGAGTGCGGACACGAAGACCTTGCCAATGAACGCGGTGGATTTCGCCAGGTCGGGCGCCAGCCATGCCAGGACAATACCGGCGATCAGGCCAATGATGATTTGCGCCACCAGGCTGGTGCGTTTGAGGCGTTGCAAAGGGGTAACGGACGAAGCTGTCATAGCGGCATCTCTGATTTTATTGTGTTCAACGGTCGACGAATCAGGGCAACAAGCGGGCAGGCCACATGAGCGGACCGAGAGAAAGTAGGGCATTTGCAGGCCGCGGACTTTATCACAGCCGATGAAAAATCTGACGGACCTGTGACAGTCCGTCACCCTTATCCGGGTCATGCCGAGCGTTTGTATGACGCACGCATTCTGTTAGGCTTTGTCGCTCTCACTTTCTTTCCGCCAGCGGGCCTCCGGCTAACGCTGGTGTCGTCGTTTTGCTGGAGTTCTGCATGTTGTTACCCATTTTCCTGTTGTCGGCCGCCGGTTTTACCGTGCTGACCACGGAATTCGTCATCGTTGGCCTGTTACCGTCCATTGCCCGCGACCTGCACGTCACCATTCCCCAGGCGGGGCTGCTGGTGACGTTGTTCGCGTTTACGGTAGCGGCCTTCGGGCCATTCCTGACGGCCTGGTTCGCTCGCTTCGAGCGGCGCAAGCTGTTTATCAGCGTGCTGGTGATGTTCGGCCTGGCCAACCTGCTGGCCACCTTCGCCCCCAACATCTGGGTGATGGCCATTGCCCGGTTGATCCCGGCCCTGGGCCTGCCGGTGTTCTGGGCGCTGGCCAGTGAAACGGCGGTGGACATTGTCGGGCCGCAGCTGGCCGGGCGGGCCATCGCCCGGATCGGCTTCGGCATCGTCTGCGCCACGGTGTTCGGCATTCCAGTGGGCACGCTGATTGCCGATGCGTTTGGCTGGCGCAGCGCGTTTGCGATCCTGGCGGTCATTGCCTTTGCCAAGGCCTTGTTGCTGTTTATCTATTTGCCAAAAACCAATTTGCACCAGCATCAGGTGAGCTTCCGTTCCCAATTGAAGATCCTGCGCAGCCCACTGATGCAGGGGCACGTGCTGTTGTCGATCCTGGTGTTCAGCGGCATGTTCACCGCCTACACCTATCTGGCGGATATCCTCGAGCGCCTCGCCGGATTCGATGGCACCTTGGTGGGCTGGTGCCTGATGGGCTTTGGTGCAGTCGGGCTACTGGGCAATTCCCTGGGCGGCCGTGCGGTGGACCGGCATCCGTTGATTGCGTCGATGGTGTTCTGCCTGTTCCTGATCGGCGGCATGGTGGCGTTGGTGCCGAGCATTCATTCGCCCCTCGCGCTGGCGGCGGCGATGGGCATCTGGGGCGTGACCCAGGCCGCTTTGTTCCTGGTCAGTCATGTGCGGCTGATGAAGGCGGCCCCGCAGGCGCCGGCGTTTGCCGCCTCGTTGAACATTGCCGGGGCCAACCTGGGGATTGGCCTGGGGGCGATGGTTGGTGGCCGAGTCATCGATAACCTGGGCCTGGGCAGTGTCGGGTTCGCTGCAGCCGGGTTCATCTTTGTGTCGATTCTGCTGGCGTTGCTGCTGATGACCGTCAAGCCCCGTGCGACTTGCATGGATGGCTAAGTGCTGAACAACTCGCGACGCGCACCTTCGGCAATCGCGACGATGCCGGGGTGGCTGACCTTGCGTTCCACGGAAATGGCGTAGAAGGACTCACTCACCGCATCGGTCTGGCCGATCACTTCTACGCCGTATTGGCGCTTGACCTCTTCGGCAATCACGCTCGGGCCGATGAAAATCCCGCTGCCGGATTGACCGAAGGCCTGCATCAGTGCGCTGTCGTCGAATTCGCCGACGATGCGCGGCTGGATCTGTTGTTCGGCGAACCAGCGTTGCAAGCGGCTGCGCACCACGGTCTCCGGCCCGGGAATCAGCAGCGGAGCGTCATGCAGGCCATGGGGGAAATCCTGCCCGTAGCGTTCGGCCAGCGCGGCGGTGGCGAAAAAACTGATCCCGCATTCCCCCAGTTTCTGGCTGTAGCCCTTGATGTCCAGGTGAGTCGGCATCGGACTATCGGAAATCACCAGGTCCAGACGCTGGATCGCCAGGTCCGCCAGTAGCCGTTCGAGCTTGTCCTCGCGGCAGGTGATGCGCAGCGGCTCACTCAACTCCATGGTCGGCGCCAGCAGTCGATAGACGATGGATTTGGGCACCACATCCGCCACCCCGACCCGGAACAGGGTCTGTTGTTCGTTGGGCTGGGCCCGCAGCATCAGTTCCAGTTCGCCGCCCAACTGGAACATGTGTTCGGCGTAGGGGAGCGTCTGGCGGCCGGCTTCGGTCAGTTCCAACTGCCGCCCGACACGGCGAAACAGTTTGATGTTATACGTCTGCTCGAACAGGGAAATCTGACCGCTGATGGTTTGTGGCGTCAGGTTCAACTGCTCGCACGCGCGCACGATGCTGCCGGTTTTCGCCACCACCCAGAAGTAATGCAGTTGTCGATAATTGAGCATGGGATCACATTGCTTCGTAAAAACCGAAGTATAACCGCTGAAAATACGAATTTTCCTGAAGTATTCGCGTCTCTAGAATGCCTCGCCATTGGTGGGCCACTTTTCGTGCTCCTTTTATTCTCCCAAGAGGCATTGATTCCATGACATACAAATCCCTGGGGCTGGCAGCCCTGTTGGTGATGTCCGTAACGACACTGGCAGGTTGTGAACAGGCTGAAAAAAGTGCCCAGCAACTGATGGGACAGGCAGCGGAAACCGCCAAGCAGGCCATCGACGAGACCCACAAGGCCGCCGAACAGGCGATCAGCGAAGCCACCGGTGGCTTGATCAGCCCGAAGAAAGAGCCGGCGGACGAAGCTGACGAAACACAAACCCCTACCAAAACCATCTAACGCGTCACATCAGTCAGGACTGACCCATGGATTATCTTTTACAGCTCGCCGCCAGCCCCACCGCGTGGATTGCCCTGGCGACTCTGGTCGTGATGGAAATCGTGCTAGGCATCGATAACCTGATCTTCATTTCGATTCTGACCAACAAGCTGCCCGTACAGCATCGTGCCAAGGCTCGGCGGATCGGTATCGGCATGGCACTGATCCTGCGCCTGGGCTTGTTGAGCACCATTGCCTTTATTGTGCAGTTGACCGAACCGGTCATCGAAATCCTGGGCCAGGCGTTCTCCTGGAAAGACATGATCCTGATCGCCGGTGGCCTGTTCCTGCTGTGGAAAGCGACCACTGAAATCCACCACAGCATGGATCCTGCGCCAAATGATCCCAAGTCGGCCACGTCCGGCGTGACCCTGGGCTTTGCCGCGGCCATCGGTCAGATCCTGATGTTGGACCTGGTGTTCTCCATCGACAGCATCATCACCGCCGTGGGCATGACCGAGCATTTGCCGATCATGATCATCGCCGTCGTCGTATCGGTGCTGGTGATGCTGTTGGCGGCTGAACCGCTCGCCAAGTTCATCAATGACAACCCGACGGTGGTCATGCTGGCCCTGGGCTTCCTGATCATGATCGGCATGACGCTGATCGCCGAAGGCTTCGGCGCCCATGTACCGAAAGGCTATATCTATGCGGCCATGGCGTTCTCGGCGGCGATCGAGGTGTTGAACATGTTGTCCCGTCGGGCCAAGGAAAAGGCGCTGGCCGACAACGCCTGATTCCAGGCAGACAGAAGCCACCCGGGTCCAGGCCCGGGTGGCTTTTTTTATTTGAGCGTTATGGGTTTGAACGTGAAGGGTCAGTGTGCGGCGGCGTGGCGCCGGGCAGGTTTGGCGGCTTTTTCCGATGGCGCAGGTGGCGCATGATGATGGCGCCGAGCGATTCGAAGCACTCCCCACAGCATGGCCGTGGCTACGCTCAGCCAGCCGAATATCAGCATCAGGATTGTCGTGGTCAGGCTCATTCGTGCCTCCTTCTATCCCCGGTTCGGGATATCGCACCCAGTACAATGGACAGTCTAGTCGCTCAAGTGTTGCAACTGATCGATCCATGGCGTTGGGGTTCGGATCGGTTCGTTCTATTGCCGCCGTAAAACGATGCTTATCGCTATACCCAGGGCTGTGCGCACCTTATGATCGTCGACCCAAGCCCGGCCCGGATGCCGGGTGCCTGAACAAGAGAGTCGTCATGTCGCCGGTCATTTCATCGTTTCGATCACTGGTACTGGCGGTGTCCTGCCTCGTCGCCCTGGCGGGTTGCGCGGGCAGCGTATCGCCGCAGATCCAGCGCCTGCCCGAGCGGGTGGAGCTCAATAGCGTGCCGTTCTACCGTGGCGAAATGTACCAGGGGGCTCCGCAGTCCCTGGCCGCCTTATTGACGTTGCAAGGCACTGTGATCACCCCGGGGTTGTTGGAAAAACCATTGCACCTGCCCGGTGGCGAAGCCGATTTGCAGCAGAATATGCCCACCCTGGCACGAGAGTACGGGCTGCTGGTGTATCCCCTGGACGCCAAGCTGCCTGCGCTGTTGGAGCAGGTCGCGGCGGGCTATCCGGTGCTGGTGCGCTATATCGACGGTTCGGCGTTCTGGGCCGCGCCTCGGTATGGGATTCTCGCCGGCTACAACCGTCAGAAGCAGACGGTGTTGCTGCGTGCAGGCATGAACCGGCGGCAGTTGATGAGCTTCAGTGCCTTCGAGTCGGCCTTCCAGAGCGCCGGCGGCTGGGCGGTGCTGGTCCAGCGACCCACGCAGCTTCCCGCCAATGTCGACGCGCAGCGCTGGCTGAAAGCGGCGGCTGATCTGGGTGGGGCAGGGCAGGAGCAAGCCGCGGCGCGGGCCACCAAGGCCCTGGGCGCTGCGCATTGATCGAGCGTCCCGTTCGTCACTTGTCGGGCACGACCTCGCGGGCTTGAGGCTCTTATCGTCAGGGTTGGGGATTTTTCCGCCCGTGATTGGAGGAGGCACGCATGGCACAGTCGAAAACACCTTCGGGGCCACATTCATCAGAGCATTCCAGCGGTGATGACCTGGGGTTCGATCCGGATTCGCCGGACCTTGAGGATCCCCAGGTCGATCCGGTAGGGCCGGCCAAGGCGCCCCTGGATAAGAAGGATGAGCGCAAGCCCAAACCCTATGATCCGCTGGGTGACTTGAAGCCATAAATAACCTGTGGGAGCAAAGCTTGCTCGCGATGGTGGCAGGCCAGTCAACGGCATTGTCGACTGGCCCATCCCTATCGCGAGCAAGCTTTGCTCCCACAGTTTTGTGCCGTTGAATTATTTGGAGGCTTCCACCACGCCACTCTGGCGGCTCTTGAGATTCTTGGCGGCCTTGTATTGCAGGGCCACCGCGGGCACGGCGGCGCTTTTTCCGGTTTCCACCCAGCTACGAATCCGGCTGGCATCAGCGAAGTGCGTGTACTTGCCAAAGGCGTCGAGGATCACCAGCGCCATCGGGCGATTGCCCATCTTCGTCACCAGCACCAGGCAGTGGCCGGCCTGGTTGGTGAAGCCGGTCTTGGTCAACTGGATATCCCAGTTGGCCTTGTGGACCAGGTGGTCGGTGTTGCGAAATCCCAGGCTGTACACAGGCTTGCGGAAGGTAACGGTCTTTTCCTTGGTCGTACTCAGTTCGCTCAGCAGTGGGTACTTGCGGGCGGCGATCAACAGCTTGGTCAGGTCCCGGGCGGTGGAGACGTTGTTGATCGACAGGCCCGTGGGTTCGACGTAATGAGTGCTGGTCATGCCCAATGCCTTGGCCTTGGCGTTCATGGCGGCAATGAATGCCGCATAGCCGCCCGGATAGTGGTGGGCGAGGCTGGCGGCGGCGCGGTTTTCCGAAGACATCAGGGCGATCAGCAGTACGTCCCGGCGCGACAGTTCGCTGTTGAGCTTG
The DNA here is from genome assembly GCF_055390755.1 of Pseudomonas sp. Van50. Lineage (NCBI taxonomy): Bacteria > Pseudomonadati > Pseudomonadota > Gammaproteobacteria > Pseudomonadales > Pseudomonadaceae > Pseudomonas > Pseudomonas sp. Van50. The sequence goes on from NZ_AP024343.1 coordinate 2,301,394, forward strand.
ACCCGGGAAAACACGCCCTTCATCTCTGGGGTGTTGGCGATGGTGATGGAAATGTATTCATCCAGGTTCTGTTTGGCATCCAGCACAATCAGGCCGGTCATCAACTTGGTCACCGAAGCGATAGGCACCACCACGTCCGGGTTGCTCGAATAAACGACTTTATCCGTCTGCAGGTCCAACAGCATCGCGCTGCCCGAGGCCACTTGCAGCTTGGCTGAATCCCGAGGGGCCGCGATGGTTTCCTGTGCAACGGCATTGTGCGTGATGAAGGGGCCTGTGAAAGCGATGAACAGGCTGATGATCGAAAGACGGATTTTCACGCGAGTAGACTCGATGGAGTTGAAGGTGCCGTTGAGCAACGACTTTTAAAGAAAACGTCGCATTTTAGGAGTATGGGCGATAGCAGCGCTATATGCCTGTATCGCCAAGGCTTGTGAATAAATAAAGTTTAATGAAGGGCGATTCTGGCGAATCGAATCTGAAAATCTTGTAGTTTGCGCGATCGATACCTGGCGGCTAAGTCCAGGCCCCGGAAACACCTGTGGGAGCGAGCTTGCTCGCGATGGCAGTGTGTCAGTCAACTTGGATGTTGGCCGGTCCACCGCTATCGCGAGCAAGCTCGCTCCCACAGGGTCTTTGTTGGCGCGTCGATCAGCTATGCAGCGTCTCGGCCGCGTACAACGTGTTTTCCAGCAGGCAGGCCCGGGTCATCGGGCCTACGCCGCCGGGTACCGGGGTGATCCAGCCAGCGCGGGGCAGGGCGGTCTCGTAGACCACGTCGCCCACCAGCTTGCCGTCGTCCTGGCGATTGATGCCCACGTCGATGACGATGGCGCCTTCCTTGATCCACTCGCCCCTGACCAGCCCGGGTTTGCCGGCGGCCACTACCACCAGGTCGGCACGGCCGACATGGCCGGCCAGGTCCTTGGTGAAGCGATGGGTCACGGTCACGGTGCAGCCGGCCAGCAGCAACTCCATGGCCATCGGGCGGCCGACGATGTTGGACGCTCCCACTACCACAGCATCGAGGCCATACAGGTCCACGCCAGTGCTTTCCAGCAAGGTCATGATGCCTTTGGGGGTGCAGGGACGAAGCAGTGGGATGCGTTGGGCCAGGCGGCCGACATTATAAGGATGGAAACCGTCGACATCTTTGTCCGGGCGGATACGCTCCAGCAGTTTGGAGGCGTCGAGGTGTTCAGGCAGCGGCAACTGGAGCAGAACACCGTCGATGTTCGGGTCGTCGTTCAGGCGATCGATCAGATCGGCCAACGCTTGCTGGGTGGTTTCGGAAGGCAGGTCGTAGGCCTGGGAAAGGAAGCCGACCTCTTCACAGTCTTTACGCTTGTGCGAGACATAAACCTGAGAGGCAGGATCGCTGCCGACCAGGATCACCGCAAGGCCGGGCGTACGCAGGCCTTGCTGGCGGCGCTCGGTGACTCGTTGGGCGATCTGCTGGCGCAGGCTGGCGGCGATCGATTTGCCGTCGATAAGTTGTGCAGTCATTGCGCGTGGTTAACCATCGAGAGGGGAAAAAAAGAGAACGCATTCTCGCATGCCGGGGCGTGAGGGCAAAGGCGCTTGGTCTGCAAATTCCCCTAACCCCTTTAATTAAATGAATTTTTTTTAAAAAAGAGTTGACGACCTATCAGGCCGTCTATAACATTCGTCGCACTTGTCGGGCACAGCCTAGCACTGGTTAAGAAGGTGGAGCGGAGTTGGTTGTTTCAACTCGGCAAAACTGAAAGCACTTAGTTTGTAATCGTCCAAGAATACAGATTAAAAAGGCGCCCGTAGCTCAGCTGGATAGAGCATCCGCCTTCTAAGCGGATGGTCGCAGGTTCGAGTCCTGCCGGGTGCGCCAATTAGGCAGCTTTGGCACAAGTAAGGCAACAAGGCAATATGGTGGGCGTAGCTCAGTTGGTAGAGCACGGGATTGTGACTCCCGTTGTCGTGGGTTCGATCCCCATCGTCCACCCCATATTCTAGAAAGGCGCCAGATCTAACAATCTGGCGCCTTTGCTTTAAAAGCTTGATACGCGGATGTGGTGGAATTGGTAGACACACTGGATTTAGGTTCCAGCGCCGCAAGGTGTGAGAGTTCGAGTCTCTCCGTCCGCACCATACAAGTGGCTATTTAAATAGCAGAAAACGGCGCAGTACCTGAAAGGGGCTGCGCCGTTTTTGTTTTCAGTGGTTCTGTGTTTGGCGTCGGTACTGTTTTTGCGGTTGTGCGCAGCGGTCGGTTTGTCACGAATGTGTTTCGTGATGATGCGCGGTATGCCCGTTGGTCTCCTTGTGGGGCGGGGCGCTGCGCGACCGGAGAAGCGGCTTCTATATATAGAAGCGTTGGCGCAGAGCCTTGGACTGAATCGACTGTATTTGCAATCCGGGTGGGGCATGACCGTTTGCCCCGCCCTAAATCCGGCGCCTGTTTCCAGCGCGTTTTCAGTAGGGTGACTTCTTGAGTTTGACCTACTAGAATGCATGCCCTTGATTCTGGGGTCGGAAACGCCCGGCCAACGTCTGTGCAACGAGGAATATCCATGCAAGTTTCTGTTGAAAATACTTCTGCTCTTGAGCGCCGCATGAGCATCACCGTGCCGGCTGAGCGCATCGAGACTCAGGTCAACAAGCGTCTGCAGCAGACTGCCCAAAAGGCCAAAATCCCAGGTTTCCGCCCAGGCAAAGTGCCAATGAGCGTGATCCGTCAGCGTTACGAAGCTGATGCGCGTCAGGAAGCCGTGGGCGACGTGATCCAGTCTTCGTTCTACGAAGCGGTCGTCGAGCAGAAGCTGAACCCGGCCGGCGCACCGTCCGTCGAGCCTAAAGTGCTGGAGAAAGGCAAGGACCTGGAATTCGTCGCCACGTTCGAAGTGTTCCCGGAGTTCACGGTTGCCGGTTTCGAGTCCATCGCTGTCGAGCGCCTGAGCGCTGACGTGTCGGATGCCGACCTGGACAAGATGCTGGACATCCTGCGCAAGCAGAACACCCGTTTCGAAGTGACCGAGCGTGCTGCCCAGAACGAAGACCAGTTGAACATCGATTTCGTCGGCAAGGTCGACGGTGAAGTGTTCGCTGGCGGTTCCGCCAAGGCCACCCAGCTGGTACTGGGCTCCGGTCGCATGATTCCTGGCTTCGAAGACGGCCTGGTTGGCGCCAAGGCCGGTGAAGAGCGCGTTCTGAACGTGACCTTCCCCGAGGATTACCAGAACCTGGACCTGGCTGGCAAAGCCGCCGAGTTCACCGTGACCGTCAACAGCGTTTCCGAGCCGAAACTGCCTGAGCTGAACGAAGAGTTCTTCGCCCAGTTCGGTATCAAGGAAACCGGTCTGGAAGGTTTCCGCACCGAAGTTCGCAAGAACATGGAGCGCGAGCTGCGCCAGGCCATCAAGTCCAAGGTCAAGAACCAGGTTATGGACGGTCTGCTGGCCTCCAACCCGATCGAAGTGCCAAAGGCCCTGCTGGACAACGAAGTGAACCGTCTGCGCGTGCAGGCTGTTCAGCAGTTCGGCGGCAACATCAAGCCGGACCAACTGCCGGCCGAGCTGTTCGAAGAGCAGGCCAAGCGCCGCGTCGTGCTGGGCCTGATCGTTGCCGAAGTGGTCAAGCAGTTCGAGCTCAAGCCTGACGAAGCCCGCGTTCGTGAGCTGATCCAGGAAATGGCCTCGGCCTATCAAGAGCCTGAGCAGGTCGTGTCCTGGTACTACAAGAACGACCAGCAACTGAACGAAGTCCGTTCGGTTGTGCTGGAAGAACAAGTTGTGGATACTGTTCTGCAGAAAGCTAGCGTGACCGATAAAGCGGTCTCTTACGAAGAAGCGGTCAAGCCGGTGGAAGCTCCACAAGCCGATTGATGGTTCTGCGGTAAGAAATAAACACCCATAAGCCAGCCTTCGTGCTGGCTTATGCGTATTCAAGACATAACTATTTGGGAGTGACTGCGAGACATGTCCCGCAATTCTTTTTATCAGCAGAGCTCTGACATCCAGGCCGCAGGCGGCCTGGTCCCGATGGTTATCGAGCAGTCCGCCCGCGGCGAACGTGCCTATGACATCTACTCGCGTCTGCTCAAGGAACGCGTCATCTTCCTGATCGGCCCCGTTGAAGACTACATGGCCAACCTGGTCGCGGCGCAGCTGTTGTTCCTTGAAGCGGAAAACCCGGACAAGGATATCCATCTGTACATCAACTCACCTGGCGGTTCGGTGACTGCGGGCATGTCGATCTACGACACCATGCAGTTCATCAAGCCTGACGTCTCCACCATCTGCATCGGTCAGGCCTGCAGCATGGGTGCCTTCCTGTTGGCCGGTGGCGCCGCGGGCAAGCGTCACTGCCTGCCTAACTCGCGGATGATGATTCACCAGCCATTGGGTGGTTTCCAGGGCCAGGCGTCGGATATCGACATCCATGCCAAGGAAATCCTCCACATTCGTTCGCGCCTGAACTCGTTGCTGGCTCATCACACTGGCCAGAGCCTCGAAACCATTGAGCGCGACACCGAACGTGACAACTTCATGAGCGCCGAGCGTGCAGCCGAATACGGCCTGATCGACTCTGTGATCAACAAGCGTCAAATGCCTGCCTAAGCCGCTCAAAATGCAGGTGGTTGGGATGACCGGCCGCCTGCGGGCTTGAAAAAGCCCGCAATTGCCTTCATCTTGTGTTGCAAGCCTATCGGATTTGGATCGATCGAATGACTGACACCCGCAACGGCGAGGACAACGGCAAACTGCTTTATTGCTCCTTCTGTGGCAAAAGCCAGCATGAAGTGCGCAAATTGATTGCCGGCCCCTCGGTCTTCATTTGCGACGAGTGCGTCGACCTGTGCAATGACATCATCCGCGAGGAGGTGCAGGAAGCCCAGGCCGAGAGCAGCGCGCATAAATTGCCTTCGCCTAAAGAAATCAGCGGCATCCTTGATCAGTATGTGATTGGTCAGGAACGTGCGAAAAAGGTACTGGCCGTAGCGGTGTACAACCACTACAAGCGCCTGAACCAGCGTGACAAAAAGAATGACGAGGTCGAACTCGGCAAGAGCAACATCCTGCTGATCGGCCCGACAGGCTCGGGTAAGACCCTGCTTGCCGAAACCCTGGCTCGTTTGCTGAACGTTCCGTTCACCATCGCCGACGCAACCACTCTCACCGAGGCGGGTTATGTAGGTGAAGATGTCGAGAACATCATTCAGAAGTTGTTGCAGAAGTGCGACTACGATGTGGAAAAAGCCCAGATGGGTATTGTCTACATCGATGAAATCGACAAAATTTCCCGCAAGTCCGACAACCCGTCCATCACCCGGGATGTTTCCGGTGAAGGCGTGCAGCAGGCCTTGCTCAAGTTGATCGAAGGTACGGTCGCTTCCGTTCCACCCCAAGGTGGTCGCAAGCATCCGCAGCAGGAATTCCTGCAGGTCGACACCCGTAACATCCTGTTCATCTGCGGTGGTGCGTTCTCCGGCCTGGAAAAGGTTATTCAAAACCGTTCCACCCGTGGTGGCATCGGTTTCAATGCCGAAGTACGCAGCAAGGAAGAGGGCAAGAAGGTCGGTGAGTCCCTGCGTGAAGTCGAGCCTGACGATCTGGTCAAGTTCGGTCTGATCCCGGAATTCGTCGGTCGTCTGCCAGTCCTGGCGACGCTGGATGAGTTGGATGAAGCGGCGTTGATGCAGATTCTGACCGAGCCGAAAAACGCCCTGACCAAGCAGTATGCCAAGCTGTTCGAAATGGAAGGTGTAGACCTGGAATTCCGTTCCGACGCGCTGAAATCGGTCGCCAAACGTGCCCTGGAGCGTAAGACCGGTGCCCGTGGGTTGCGCTCGATTCTCGAAGGCGTATTGCTCGACACGATGTATGAAATCCCCTCGCAGTCCGAGGTGAGTAAAGTCGTGATCGACGAAAGCGTTATAGAAGGCAAGTCCAAGCCACTGTATATCTATGAAAACAGTGAGCCGGCTGCCAAGGCCGCACCGGACGCATAAGCGTCCCGCTGCCGGAATAAAGAAGGGGCCTTCGGGCCCCTTTGCTTTTAGCGTGTTTTAGACGTGTCTTAGCGCTTGTTTTTTTTCAAGGCTGCCCCCATCTTGGTTTCAAGCTTACTTCCATCTGTTTCCGGCCCTAGGGCCGCCGTAGAGGCGAAATCATGAAGACAACCATCGAATTGCCTCTCCTGCCATTGCGCGATGTCGTGGTGTATCCGCACATGGTTATCCCGCTGTTCGTGGGGCGCGAGAAGTCCATCGAAGCCCTCGAGGCTGCGATGACGGGTGACAAGCAGATTCTTCTGCTGGCTCAGAGAAATCCAGCCGACGATGATCCCGGCGAAGACGCACTGTATCGCGTAGGTACGATTGCAACGGTTCTGCAATTGCTCAAGTTGCCCGACGGCACCGTCAAGGTCCTGGTCGAAGGCGAGCAGCGCGGGACTGTCGAACGTTTCAGCGAAGTGGACGGCCATTGCCGGGCCGAAGTGTCGCTGATCGAAGAAGTCGATGCGCCCGAGCGTGAATCAGAGGTGTTTGTCCGCAGCCTGCTGTCGCAGTTCGAACAATACGTGCAACTGGGCAAGAAGGTGCCTGCAGAGGTCCTGTCGTCGCTCAACAGCATTGACGAGCCTGGGCGGCTGGTCGATACGATGGCGGCCCACATGGCCCTCAAGATCGAGCAGAAGCAGGAAATCCTCGAGATCATCGACCTGTCTGCCCGTGTCGAGCACGTGTTGGCATTGCTCGACGGCGAGATCGATCTGTTGCAGGTCGAGAAACGCATTCGCGGTCGCGTCAAGAAGCAGATGGAGCGCAGCCAGCGCGAGTACTACCTGAATGAGCAGATGAAGGCCATTCAGAAAGAGCTGGGCGATGGCGACGAAGGTCACAACGAAATCGAAGAGCTGAAAAAGCGCATCGATGCCGCTGGCTTGCCCAAGGATGCCTTGGCCAAGGCTCAGGCTGAGTTGAACAAGCTCAAGCAAATGTCGCCGATGTCTGCCGAAGCCACCGTGGTGCGCTCCTACATCGACTGGCTGGTCCAGGTGCCGTGGAAAGCCCAGAGCAAGGTGCGTCTGGACCTGGCGCGGGCTGAAGACATCCTCGACGCCGACCATTACGGCCTGGAAGAGGTCAAGGAGCGCATCCTTGAGTATCTCGCCGTACAGAAACGCGTGAAAAAGATTCGCGGCCCGGTCCTGTGCCTGGTCGGTCCTCCCGGGGTCGGTAAAACCTCCCTCGCGGAGTCGATTGCCCACGCGACCAACCGCAAATTCGTACGCATGGCCTTGGGTGGTGTGCGTGACGAGGCGGAAATTCGTGGTCATCGCCGGACCTACATCGGTTCGATGCCAGGAAGATTGATTCAAAAAATGACAAAGGTCGGCGTGCGCAATCCGCTGTTCCTTTTGGACGAAATCGACAAGATGGGCAGCGACATGCGCGGCGATCCCGCCTCTGCGTTGCTCGAAGTGCTCGATCCCGAGCAGAATCACAACTTCAACGATCACTACCTTGAGGTCGACTACGACCTGTCGGACGTGATGTTCCTCTGCACCTCCAACTCCATGAACATTCCGCCGGCATTGCTGGACCGGATGGAGGTGATTCGTCTACCGGGCTACACCGAGGACGAGAAGATCAACATCGCCGTGAAGTACCTTTCGCCCAAGCAGATCCAGGCCAACGGGCTGAAAAAAGGCGAGCTGGAATTCGACGAGGAAGCGATTCGCGACATCATCCGCTACTACACCCGCGAAGCCGGCGTGCGTGGCCTGGAGCGGCAGATTGCCAAGGTCTGCCGCAAGGCAGTCAAGGAACATGCGCTGGAAAAACGCTTCGCGGTCAAGGTCACTGCGGACCTGCTGGAGCACTTCCTGGGTGTGCGCAAGTTCCGCTACGGCCTGGCCGAGCAGCAGGACCAGATCGGCCAGGTGACTGGCCTGGCGTGGACTCAAGTCGGTGGTGAGTTGCTGACCATCGAAGCGGCCGTGGTACCGGGCAAGGGGCAACTGATCAAGACCGGTTCCCTGGGCGACGTGATGGTCGAGTCGATCACCGCGGCGCTGACGGTGGTGCGCAGTCGTGCGCGGAGCCTGGGCATTCCCCTGGACTTCCATGAGAAGCGCGACACACACATCCACATGCCTGAAGGGGCTACGCCCAAGGACGGTCCAAGCGCCGGTGTAGGCATGTGCACGGCCCTGGTCTCGGCATTGACCGGCATCCCGGTGCGCGCCGATGTCGCCATGACGGGTGAAATCACGCTGCGCGGCCAGGTCCTGGCGATTGGCGGCCTGAAGGAAAAACTGCTGGCGGCACACCGTGGCGGGATCAAGATCGTGATCATTCCCGAAGAGAATGTCCGCGATCTGAAGGAAATTCCTGACAACATCAAGCAAGATCTTCAGATCAAACCGGTTAAATGGATTGACGAGGTCCTGCAAATTGCGCTGCAATACGCGCCGGAGCCCTTGCCGGATGTGGCTCCTGAGATTGTCGCGAAGGAAGAAAAGCGAGAGTCTGACTCTAAGGAAAGAATTAGCACGCATTAATACGCATTGGCCTGGAGGGCCTTCCTTGACAGTTTTTTAGAGCCCTTGTTATAAAGCGGCTCTTAAGTGTCTGCAGGCCATTCAGCACTCGTTTTTGCTTTCACCAAAAAAACTTAGAATCATCTCAAATAGATATAAGGGGACTTAGAGTGAACAAGTCGGAACTGATTGATGCTATCGCTGCATCCGCTGATATCCCGAAAGCTGCTGCTGGCCGTGCGCTGGACGCTGTAATCGAATCCGTCACTGGCGCTCTCAAGGCTGGCGACTCTGTTGTTCTGGTTGGTTTCGGCACCTTCTCCGTAACCGATCGTCCTGCTCGTATCGGTCGCAACCCGCAGACCGGTAAGACGCTGGAAATCGCTGCTGCCAAAAAGCCAGGCTTCAAAGCTGGTAAAGCACTGAAAGAAGCCGTTAACTAAGGTTTCGTTGAGTTTATCCGGGTCGGGGTCATGCCTGGCTTGGCAGCGGAGCGGTAATATGGCCGGTTACAACCGGCCTGGCACGCCAGGGCTTGCAGGTTCGAGCCCGGTCCGCTCCGCCAGTTACGAGAAGGCGCATCCTCGGATGCGCCTTTCTTCTATCCGGATTCTACCCACGCTCCACGGTTGCCTAAATTTGAAGTTCAACCGTTTCTGGGGGACGCATGCTGCAGAATATCAGGGACAATTCACAAGGCTGGATTGCCAAGACCATCATCGGGGTCATCGTCGCATTGATGGCGTTGACCGGTTTCGATGCCATTTTCCAAGCTACTACCAACAGTAACGACGCGGCCAAGGTCAACGGCGAAAATATCAGCCAGAACGAGCTGAGCCAGGCGGTCGACATGCAACGCCGTCAGCTCATGCAACAGCTAGGCAAGGATTTCGACGCCTCCCTGCTGGACGAAAAAATGCTGCGCGATTCGGCGCTCAAGGGCCTGATCGACCGCAAGTTGTTGCTGCAAGGCGCACACGATGCGAAATTCGCTTTCTCCGAAGCTGCGCTCGATCAAGTCATCCTGCAAACGCCTGAGTTCCAGGTCGATGGCAAATTCAGTGCCGAGCGTTTCGATCAGGTGATTCGCCAGTTGGGTTACAGCCGTATGCAATTCCGCCAGATGCTGGCTCAGGAAATGCTGATCGGTCAGTTGCGCGCCGGCCTGGCGGGCAGCGGTTTTGTCACCGATGCCCAAGTGTTGGCATTCGCCCGCCTGGAAAAGCAGACCCGTGATTTCGCCACCTTGAGCATCAAGGCCGATCCTGCGTCGGTGAAGCTGACCGATGATGAGGTCAAGGCTTACTACGACCAACACGCCAAGGAATTCATGACGCCTGACCAGGTGGTCATCGATTACCTCGAGCTGAAGAAAGCCTCTTTCTTCGATCAGGTCAGCGTCAAGGACGAAGACCTGCAAGCGGCCTATCAGAAAGAAATCGCCAACCTGTCCGAACAGCGTCGCGCTGCGCACATCCTGATCGAAGTGAACGACAAGGTGACCGAAGCCCAGGCCAAGGCGAAGATCGAAGAGATCCAGGCTCGCCTGGCCAAAGGCGAGTCGTTTGAAGCCCTGGCGAAGGAGTTTTCCCAGGATCCGGGTTCGGCGAACAATGGCGGCGATCTCGGCTATGCCGGCCCAGGCGTCTACGATCCGGAATTCGAAAAGGCCTTGTACGCCTTGAGCAAGGACCAGGTCTCGGCACCGGTCCGCACCGATTTCGGTCTGCACCTGATCAAGCTGCTGGGTGTCGAGGCGCCCGAAGTGCCGACCTTCGCCAGTCTCAAGGACAAGCTGACTCGCGAGTTGAAGACTCAGCAGGTGGAGCAGCGTTTCGTGGAGGCGACTAAGCAACTGGAGGATGCCTCGTTCGAAGCGTCCGACCTGGCGCAGCCGGCCCAGGACCTGAAGCTGACCGTCCACACATCGGCCCCGTTCGGTCGTGAAGGCGGTGAAGGGATTGCGGCCAACCGTGCCGTGGTCACTGCGGCGTTCAGCCCGGAAGTGCTGGATGAGGGTGCCAACAGCACCGCCATCGAACTGGACCCGGAAACCGTCGTGGTGCTGCGTGCCAAGGAGCACCGCAAGCCTGAGCAACTGCCCCTGGAAAAAGTGGCCGGGCCGATTCGTGCACAACTGACCAAGGAACACGCCAGCGCAGCGGCCAAGACCCGCGCCGACGAGCTGATCGCCAGTCTGCGCGACGGTAAGACGGCATTGGACAAAGCGGTTGACGGCCAAGGCTGGAAACCCACCGAGGCGGCCACCCGCAACCAGGAAGGCATCGACCCAGCGGTGTTGCAAGCACTGTTCCGCATGCCCAAGCCTGAGTCCAAGGACAAGCCGACGTTCAGCAGCGTGACCTTGCCTGACGGCAGCCTGGTGGTCGTGCGTCTGAACGGCGTGAACGAAGCGGCGGCACCGACTGACGAAGAGAAAGCGGAATATCGTCGCTACCTTGCGTCCCGTGTGGGTCAGCAGGACTTCGCGGCCTATCGCAAGCAGTTGGAGAGTCAGGCGGATATCAAGCGTTTCTAATCGCTTGATGCTTTTTCAAACCTGGCTGTGATGCTGTTCACTTGAAATAACGGCGCTTCTTCAGAAATGGGAAGCGCCGTTTTTTTTGGTTTTTTTGGGGAGGGTGAGGGGGACATCCATTTCTTCGGTAACGGCTCAAGTGAACCGCATCGGGCCAAAATGCAGGGTTTTTGTATCAGCTTGTTGCCCAAAAGCGGGTGTTCGTCGATCCACCGGATTAGCGTCTTTTTCCTGCAAACAACCCCCAGTAAACTTGTAACCCCCTTGAAACAAGATTAGCCACGCTGCCAGGTCGCGTTCTGTTGCACAATACGCCCCGGACCGTTTCTCTCAGGATGTTCAATGTTCAAATCATTTCACATGCGCACCGTCGGGCTTGCATTGGTGCTGGCCGCCGCAGCCGGTTGCTCGTCGAAGAAAGCCGCCATCTACGAGCACGAGAACTTCGATGATTCCGGCACGTTCTCGCGCACTTATCCCGTGAGTGACGCGGCGACCTGCGAGGCCGGGCGCCGGGCGTTGCTCAGCCAGGGCTACATCATCACCAGCAGCGATCCGAAGCTGGTCAGTGGCCACAAGAGTTTCCAGCAGACCGGCGAGACCCACATGGAGATCAGTTTCAACCTGGTCTGTGCCGAGGACGGTGGTGCCGGACACCGTGCGACCATGTTCGCCAACGCCCTGCAGGACCGTTATGCCCTGAAGAAAACCAACAACTCCGCCAGCCTGGGGGTGGGCGTGCTGGGGTCGGTGTCGATGCCGATCGGCTCTTCGGACGATTCGATGGTCAAGGTCGCCAGCGAAACCGTGTCGGCGGCCAAGTTCTATGAGCGTTTCTTTGCCTTGGTGGAGCTGTTCCTGCCCCCCGAAGCGAAGAAAGCTGCCGAGAAGGCCGAGAATGCCGATAAGCCAAAAACTGAGCTGGGTGTCCCGGAAACCAAGGCTGAGCCGGCCGCCTTGATGCCGGCTCCGGCTCCAGCTGCAGCTGCAGCACCTGCGTCGGAACCGGTTGCGCCTGCACCCGCAGCAGCCACGCCGGTAGAGGAGGCTGCGCCGGCCCCCGTCGAAACCGCCCCTGCGGTGTCGGAACCCGTCGCACCGCCGAGCGAGCCAGCGCCGATTGCGCCTGAGTCGTTCGAGTCTGCGCCGACGACGGAAACCGTGACACCGCCACCACCACCGTCCAGCTCGTTACCGGCCCCGAGCGAGCCGATCCAGCCGCTTCCGGCTTCCTGAGCTTCCCGTGGCAGGGCGTTACGCCCTGTCACACTTCACGCGGTAATTTCCCGACCCTGTGCTACGTTTAATTCATGAAGCCTTTGCTTCATGTTTTGTTCATAAAGCAGCTTTATGCTGATGCCAGCGCCATCAGGCATTGGATTCAATAACAGGGGAAGGACACGTAATGGACGATTATCAGGAAGAGCTGCTGGAATACCAGGCCTATGAACTGGACCCGCTGGAACCCGCCGAAGATGCAACGGAGTTGTAGGAGAACAGGCTAGCGCTTGAAGCTCAACGCCCTCTGTGACTACGACGAAATTCCCCGGGCGTCTGGTCGTTCCAGCGTTTGAAGGCTCGTTGAAAGGCCTCGGCTGAGGCAAACCCCAACAAGTAGGCGATTTCGCCGAACGCCAGTTCGGTATCGCGTATGTAGGTCATGGCCAAGTCGCGGCGGGTGTCGTTGAGGATGGCGCGAAATTGCGTGCCTTCCTCGGCCAGCTTGCGCCGCAGGGTCCAGGTCGGCAGTTTCAGGCGGGCCGCCACTTCTTCCAGGTCGGGTTCCCGGCCCCCGCTGAGCAACGGTCCCAGCAATTGAATGATGCGCTCACGCAGGCTGCGGGTGCGGGTCAGTTGTTCCAGTTCCCGCTCACACAATTGAACCATATGGTGCCAGGTGCTGGGGCAATGCTGTGGGTTGCGCTGGGCGAGGCTGTCCAGGCCCAGTCGCAGTTGATTCTGTTCGGCGCCAAACTGGATCGGGCAGTCACCGAGCGTGCGGTAAGCCTCCAGGTACGCCGGTTCCTCGAATTCGATTTCGATGCGTTCGGGCCGCAGCGCGATGCCGCTGACGCTGGACAGTTGGGCCAGCCAGCCGGCGATGATCGAATCCACCACGAAGCGGTTGTAGGCGTTATACGGGCTGATGGAATAGAACCGTAGCCAAGCGCCGCGGGCATCCTCATGAAAACTCGATTGGCCGCGATAGTTGGAGCCATACAGCGGCTCGAAGCGGATCATGCAGCGGGCCGCCTCGCGCACGGTCGGTGCCTGGGCAGCGGTAACGCCCGCCAGCCCGGCCTGGCTCAAGCGCCCGAGCTGACCCATGCGCAGGCCCAGGGCCGGGTCCTGGGTCTGTTGAATCGCGGCGTGGCCCAGGCGCATGTAGCGTGGGATCGACAGGCGTGCGCCGGGCTCGGCCAGGCGCGCGGCATCGAGGCCGTACTGCTCCAGCAAAGGCTTGGGGTCCTGCCCATGGCTGGCAATTGCGTCAGCCAGGCTGTGGACGAAACCTACTGACAGGTCCCCCAGGCGCATCGGCTGCGGTTTCATGCTCACAACCACAGGTTAAGCAGGCGCGCGCCACGGGCTTCGCCATCGGGGAAGTGCTGGCCGTTGTGGCTGATGAAACTCTGGCCGGCGCTGCCGCTGTCCCAGAACTGGCCACGCAGGAACACGCTGACACCGCCCAGGGCTTGGCTGATGGGCAATTGACCGGTCAATGTCAGGCGATGCCAGGCTTGCCCCTCGCTCACTTCACCGGGCTTGAGGCTCACTTCGCTCGGTGTGGACAGGCCCTTATAACCGCTCCAGGGCTTGTCCCAGGCGCCGCGACCGATGATGAAGGCGGGCACCGCGATCAGTTGCGCGCCCTGTTCGTTGAGCTGCCGGTAGTGGAGCGGGTACCAGCTGTCGCTGCCGATCAGCACGCCCAGGCGCCCGGCGGGGGTGTCTATGACGAGGGGTGGGACCGGATGGTCGGCGCCCAGCACATCCTGCTGTTCGAAGACCGGATGTCGTTGGCGTTGCGGCTGGCCGATCGGCCGGCCATCGCTGCTGAACACCAGGCTGCTGTTGTACAGGGCGCCGCGGCCAATCTTCAGCTCGCCGTCGCTGACGCTGGGCTCGGGCAGCACGATGGAGCCGGCCACCAGGGTGACGCCGAACTCCTTGGCCAGTCCGCCGAACAGCGCTTGATAGTCGCGGGCCATGCCCTGGGCTTTCATGCGCAGGTAGGCATCCTCCAGGCGGTTATCGCCTTGGGCACTGACCAGCGCCTGGATAAACGCCAGTGGATTGCTGACCGCCAGCCAGTGCATGGCTTCCTTCAGGGTGGTGGCCTGGTACAACTCGTCTTTTTCGCCACCGATCATCAACCAGGTGCCGATGTGCTCGGGCAGGACCACCACGGTCTTGGCATTGAGAAAGCCCTGGTCGCGAGCCGCCTGCAGGTAGGCCGCCAGTTTGCGGTGCAGGCGCTCGGGCTCTGGTAGTCGGTGGGGAACAGTTCAGGCTGGATGCCCAGCAGGTTGCCGCGGTCGGCGGGCGTGCCCTGGTCGACCGCCAGGTTGATACGCAGGTCTGACAGGTAATGACCCGCCGGACGATCGGTCGTCCACAGTGCGTAGCTGACCAGGGCGGCAATCAAGGCCAGTGAAAACAGCAGGTACAGAAATTTGCGCATGGGGGAACAGTCAGCGGCCGTGTGCAGGTTCGTGATTTTTCATCAGGAGCTACGGGGCAGGGTACGGTAAAACAAGGGATTAGCGAAGGGCGGGCGCTGATTTGTACGCACGGCAAGCACCCACAGAGGGTGTCCAAGGAATCTTTGGACACCCTCTGCGCCGGTAAGGCGCGCTAGTGACTTTTGGCCTTTCTGATCCGGATCAGAATCAGCAGCATGATCAACAGCACCGGTGGCGTCATGCCCAGCAGCGCTTCACGGGCCGAGAGGTTCGCGCCCAAGGTATGCAACCCGCTGTAGACCAACTTGAACAGGTTGATCAGGTAGTAGGTGATGGCAATGATCGACAGGCCTTCCACGGCGCGCTGGATCTTGATCTGTGCATCGGCACGGGCATTGAGGCTGCGCAGGATCTCGGCGTTCTGGTCTTCCATCTCCACTTGCACGCGGGCTTGCAGCAGATCACCCAGGTTGGCGACGCTCATCGCCAGTTGTTCGAGGCGCTGTTCGGTGGCTGCGCAATAACGCACCGTGGGTTTGAAACGCCGTTCGATGAACACGCCCAGTCGCTGGCAATCCCCCAGGTGACTTTCACGCAACTCCCCCAGGCGTTCGAACACCAATTGTGCGTAGGCGCGGGTTGCGCTGAAGCGATGGCGATTCCTGACCGTGCTGCTGACCACTTGGCGAGACAGCAGGGCGATGTCTTCCAGCAGGGCCTTGGCATGCACGCCGCTGGCGTTGGCGTTGCGTTCGGACAGGCTCACCAGGGTCCGATCGAATTCGTTCAGTTGCGGGTCCAGGGCCTTGGCGATGTTGAGCGACAAGGACGCCATCATGCGATAGGTCTCGATTTCCAGCAGGCGCCGGATCATGCGTCCCTGGCGATAAGCGTTGAGCCGTCGGTTGATGAACAGCAGGCGATTGGTGCCGTCCTCGGTCAGGCGAAAATCGCTCCAGACCACGGCATCGCCACCGCCTACGCATGAACCGCAAGGGTCCTTGAAACCGTAGCTGGGCAGGTCGAGACCGGCTTCTGCGCGCACCACCACCTGAACGGCATTGATGAGGTGCTGGGCGTGACCTTCGATCCCACGGGCAAGGCTTTCGGGCAGCGTCGTCCAGTGCAACTCATTGCTGCTGGCTGGCACGACCAGGGTCAGGGTGAAGAACTCGGCGTGGCGTTCCCACTTCAGCGGATGTCCTTCCAGGCGGGTGATGCCTTGTGCGGCCTCCGTGGTGACGGTATCGGGGCACAGTCGCTCGAGCAGCGCGTCGCACTGGGCATTGTCGCCCAGAAACGCCAGGTGGAAGACGTGGGCCGGTTCGTCGAAGTACAGCGACGGGCGGGCGTGCAACTCGTTGTGCAGCATTTTTCGTTGGGGATGCATGCGAGGGCGACCGTGTTATTAGGGTTATTTTAGGGTTGAGCACCTGGACCAGCGTTGATAGGACTGGTGCATTCCACCGAGAGTCACGCACGGCTGATCGGTGCGCTGCACATTTGGATCATTAACTTGTCAGTTACGGTCATTGAGCACCCGCATCCGGACTCTTACGCTGTGGGCCATGACAGACGCATGCCGCAGAGCTGCGCTTTTTTCCGTGATCGCCCGTTGTGGAGTTACCGATGACCGCCTCCCATTACCCGCATCTGCTGGCCCCGCTGGACCTGGGTTTCACCACGTTGCGCAACCGTACCCTGATGGGCTCGATGCACACCGGCCTGGAAGAGAAACCCGGTGGCTTCGAACGCATGGCGGCGTATTTTGCCGAACGCGCCCGGGGCGGCGTGGGCCTGATGGTCACCGGTGGGATCGGGCCGAACGACGAGGGCGGGGTCTACTCCGGCGCGGCTAAGCTGACCACCGAAGAAGAGGCGCTCAAGCACCGGATCGTGACCCGGGCCGTGCACGAGGCCGGTGGCAAGATCTGCATGCAGATTCTTCACGCCGGGCGCTATGCCTACAGCCCCAAGCAAGTGGCACCGAGCGCGATCCAGGCGCCGATCAACCCGTTCAAGCCCAAGGAACTGGACGAGGAGGGAATCGAGAAGCAGATCAGCGATTTCGTCACCTGCTCGGTCCTGGCCCAGAAGGCCGAATACGACGGCGTCGAGATCATGGGGTCGGAAGGTTATTTCATTAACCAGTTCCTGGCGGCCCACACCAACCACCGCACCGACCGTTGGGGCGGCAGCTATGAAAACCGCATGCGCCTGCCGGTGGAGATCGTCCGCCGGGTGCGCGAAGCGGTAGGCCCGAATTTCATCATTATCTTTCGCCTGTCGATGCTCGATCTGGTGGAAGGCGGCAGCACCTGGGACGAAATCGTCCTATTGGCCAAGGCCATCGAGCAGGCCGGCGCGACGATCATCAACACCGGTATCGGTTGGCACGAAGCACGCATTCCTACCATCGCCACCAAGGTTCCGCGGGCGGCGTTCAGCAAAGTCACGGCCAAGCTGCGCGGTTCGGTGAGCATCCCACTGATTACCACCAACCGCATCAACACCCCGGAAGTGGCCGAGCAGATCCTGGCCGAAGGCGATGCCGACATGGTCTCCATGGCGCGACCGTTCCTGGCCGATCCAGAGTTCGTCAACAAGGCCGCTGCCGGCCGCAGCGATGAAATCAATACCTGCATCGGCTGCAACCAGGCGTGCCTGGATCACACCTTTGGCGGCAAGCTCACCAGTTGCCTGGTCAACCCACGGGCCTGCCATGAAACCGAGCTGAACTACCTGCCGGTGACCCAGGTGAAGAAAATCGCCGTGGTCGGTGCCGGCCCGGCCGGGTTGTCCGCGGCCACGGTGGCGGCCGAACGTGGGCACCTGGTGACGCTGTTCGATTCGGCCAGTGAAATCGGTGGTCAGTTCAACATTGCCAAGCGCGTGCCGGGCAAGGAAGAGTTCTTCGAAACCCTGCGCTACTTCAAACGCAAATTGCAGACCAGCCATGTCGAGTTGTGCCTCGACACCCGGGTGGATGTGGCGCAATTGGTGGCTGGCGGTTACGACGAGATCATCCTCGCCACCGGCATCGCCCCACGCGTGCCGGCGATTCCCGGGGTGGAGCATGCCAAGGTCTTGAGCTACCTGGACGTGATCCTTGAGCGCAAGCCGGTGGGCCGCAGCGTCGCGGTGATCGGTGCCGGCGGTATTGGCTTCGACGTGTCGGAGTTCCTGGTTCACCAGGGCGTCGCCACCAGCCAGGACCGCGAGGCGTTCTGGAAGGAGTGGGGCATTGACACCCACCTCGAGGCCCGCGGCGGCGTGGCTGGGATCAAGGCTGAACCCCATGCACCGGCGCGCCAGGTGTTCCTGCTGCAACGCAAGACCTCGAAGGTCGGTGACGGCCTGGGCAAGACCACCGGCTGGATTCATCGCACGGGCCTGAAGAACAAGCAGGTGCAGATGCTCAACAGCGTCGAATACCTGAAGATCGACGATGACGGGCTGCACATTCGCATCGGCGAAACCGGCGAGCCGCAAGTGCTGGCCGTGGATAACATCGTGATCTGCGCCGGCCAGGATCCGCTGCGTGAGCTGCAGGAAGGCCTGGAAGCGGCGGGGCAGACCGTTCACCTCATCGGCGGTGCCGACGTGGCGGCGGAACTGGATGCCAAGCGGGCGATCAACCAGGGTTCGCGGTTGGCGGCGCAGTTGTAAGGCTCAACCCCAGGAAAACCCTTGTGGGAGCGAGCTTGCTCGCGATTGCGGTGAGTCAGTTGCATGATGTTGGCTGATCCGCCGCTATCGCGAGCAAGCTCGCTCCCACAGTGGGGAGGGGTGAACCTGAAGTCACCCGCCACCAAGCTGTTAAGATAGCGGCCTGTTCCCACCCGGCCTGCCGCCATGCTGCTTCCCGCCCTCGACTGGCATCCCCAACCCCGCCTCGAACCCCTTCACCTGGACTGGCTTGCCCGTGCCGGTGTCGAAGTGGCGGTGTTGCGCCTGGACCGGATCGATCCGCTGATCAGCGGCAACAAGTGGTTCAAGCTGGTCCATCATCTGCGTGCCGCCCATGAGGCCGGTGCCGAAGGGATCATGAGCCTGGGCGGTGCCTATTCCAACCATTTGCATGCGCTGGCGGCGGCGGGCAAGCGCTTCGGCTTTCCCACGGCCGGGCTGTTGCGCGGTCATCCCCAGGACACGCCGACGGTGCGTGACCTGAAAGCGTTTGGCATGGACCTGCACTGGTTGGGTTATGGCGGATACCGAGAGCGGCACGCAGCGGATTTCTGGGGACCGTGGCAGCTCCGCTATCCACATTTGCATCCGGTGCCCGAGGGCGGTTCGGGATTGCCTGGGGCGCAAGGTTGCATGACGTGGGTGGCCAGTGTCCGTGAACAACTGGCGGCGCTGGGATGGGTGGATTACCACGGCTGGTGGTTGGCCTGCGGCACTGGAACGTCGCTGGCCGGACTGGTGCTGGCCGAAGCGGGCGCGCGCCCGGTCTACGGCGTGCTGGCCGTGCCGCCGGACCATGGCGTGGCCCGGCAGGTCGAGCGCATCGTGGGGGAAGCGGGGCTTTCCAGCCCGCGTCATGAGTTGTTCGACGGCAGTCGTGGCGGTTTCGCCCGGGTCGATGCCGAGCTCACGGCCTTCATCGAAACCACGACGGCCATCGAACTGGAGCCGTTGTACACCGGCAAGGCCTTGATGGTGCTCAAGGCGCGGGTCGAGGCGGGAGGCTTTGCCCCCGGCACGCGCCTGGTCTTTGTCCACACCGGCGGTTTACAAGGCCGCCGAGGGTTCGATTGACGGGCGATCAGCCGCGTTTGGGCATCATCCGCAGCAGCGTGTTGTCCCGTACCACATAGTGGTGATACAGCCCCGCCAAGGCATGCAGGCCAATCAACCAATAGCCGATGGTGCCGCCCAGCACGTGCCAGCCTTCCAGTTGCTTGGCGAACTCCTTGTCTTGATCGATGAGCAACGGCAGATCGAAACCATAGAACATCACCTGGTGCCCTTCGGCGCTGGTGATCAGCCAGCCCAGCAGCGGCATGGCGATCATGAACAGGTACAGTGCCCAGTGCATCAGGCGGGCGAGGATGGTTTGCCAGGCAGGCGATGCCGGGAAAATCGCCGGTGCCTTGCCCATGCTGCGGGCGAACAGGCGCAGCCAGACCAACACGAACACCGTCAGGCCGAGCATGAAATGCGCTTCCTTGATCAATGTCCGGCCGCCGCTGCCCTTGGGAAAAATTCCCCGCAACTCAATGCAGGCATAAACCACGGCCAGCAGGACCAGCATCAGCCAATGCAAGGTTACCGTGACGGTACTGTAGCGGCTTTCCGAGTTTTTCCAGGGCATTGCGGGTATCTCCAACAATCAGGGCAGAGCGCCGTCTAGCGCGGCGTGTCTTTACTGTAA
Source organism: Pseudomonas sp. Van50 (assembly GCF_055390755.1). Lineage (NCBI taxonomy): Bacteria > Pseudomonadati > Pseudomonadota > Gammaproteobacteria > Pseudomonadales > Pseudomonadaceae > Pseudomonas > Pseudomonas sp. Van50. The sequence continues at coordinate 2,321,519 of NZ_AP024343.1, forward strand.
GCCCGTTTCGCTGGGTTTGCATGAGCCAGATCAGGTTTGCTGGCAAGAATCCAAAGGGCAGGATCAGGGTGTGAAGTCTGGCGGGTTCAGCAGCCAGTCCAACAGCAGCCCGGCATCGTGATTGCCACGGGACGGTTTCGGTGGGGCGGCGGCGTGTCCTGCGCCGGTATCGACAGCCCCTGGGCACAGCACCGGTCGGTCGGGGTCGCCATCGAGAAAGCTCACCAGCACTTCGCTGCCGGCCATCAGGGGAGGGCTGTCGCCCAGCGTCAGTCGCGACACGGGCAGCGTGATGCCTTCCTGGTCCGGCGCCCAGAGGCTGACACTCACGTGGCCGCGCTCATCGAATGGGGCCGGCTGGCCGGTGCGGCCGAGTACATGAGCCAGGTGATACCCGGGAATGCACGGTTTGGGATGCTTGAGGGCCGGCCTGAACACGGTGGACCAGGGGATGGCGGTGAAGCGGTTGCGGTAGTCACGGGCCGACGGTGTGGTGGGCAGGTCCGGTTCAAGGATCGAAAACTGCCGCCCGCGATGCTGGACCTCGGTGATCAGCCATTGATCGTTGAAGGTGGAAACCGGGTGTTCGCAGATCTGCACGATGTCGCCGCCGTGCAGGGCCGATTGATCACTGTGGCCATGGATTTCCCGTTGTCGACAGCGCAACCGTTCCAGATGGCGGCGTCCGGCCTGGTAACGGTGAGTCAAGGCCGGGTCGCGGTGCATGGCCTCATGGTCGATCTGCTCGAGGGGTTGATTCGCCGCCGGGGCCTCGGTTTCGGTCTCGGCCCGGTCACGGAACCCGACAGGCACGCCAGGTACCATCGCGTGGTGGCGCAAATACAAGCGCTTGATGGCCGGTATCGAGTTGTCGTTCGGGCGCAGGGGCAGCTCGATGGGGCGCGCGGGGAAACTCTTCGGGTCTTCGGCAAACACCAGGACGTGGCCCTGGGGAGTGTGTTCGAAGTGGTAATGAATGCCTTCTTCCTCACACAGGCGTTGCAGGAGGGCCAGGTCGCTTTCGTCGTACTGGATGCAGAATGGGCGACACGGATACTGCCCATGGGGCAGCTCGAAACGGTAACTGTCGGCGGGCAGAGCGTTGTCTTCCAGCAGGCGTTGCAGCAGTTGCACCACGCTGAGCCGATGGAAAACCCGGCGCCGCGGGCCTTGTTCCAATCGCAGCAGGTAGGGCACCAACGTCAAGCGGTAGCCGATGCGCCGCGGTGCCGAGGCACTCAGGCTGACGCTGTGGACAATCCCATGGATGCCCGACTCGCCGTCCAGGCGCAGGAACGCCGGATGCCCCAACAGCAGGTCGGGGTTTATCGGTGGGGCCAGGCCGATCAGTTCGAGGTCAAAGCGGTACGGCTGGTTGAGGGCTTCGCGGCCATTGAAGCGCAAGACTTGCAGCTGCAAGTCGTTTTGCGTGAGCGTCAGGCTGAAGGGACTTTCCGTGTCGTTGCGCATCGCGCCTCCTACTGGCAGGGACAGAGGCCCAGAGGGTACGAAACCACGGGGGGAGCGGTGCTTGCGAGCCGCTATTTCAGAAAAGCCCTACAACACACTGTGAAAATGTCGATCCGGCACGGTGAATTTTTTGGTCGATCAGCCGGTTTAGGCCGTATAAACTTGCGCCACAGCGCCGGCCGGCAGATGTCTCGGCGCGTCAGACAAGAGAGTGAGTAATGGGCGCACAGTGGAAGGTTAAACACAAAGAAGCGGCTGCCAACGCCAAGGGCAAGATCTTCGGCAAACTGGTGAAGGAAATCACCATTGCCGCGCGCAACGGTGCTGATACCGCGACCAACGCGCACTTGCGTCTGGTGGTCGAGCAGGCGAAGAAGGCCTCGATGCCCCGCGAGACCCTGGAACGTGCGATCAAGAAAGGTTCCGGCCAGCTCGGTGAAACCGTGCAATACCACCGCGTCACCTACGAAGGGTTCGCGCCGCACCAGGTGCCGCTGATCGTTGAATGTGTGACCGATAACATCAACCGTACCGTCGCTGAAATTCGCGTCGCGTTCCGCAAGGGCCAACTGGGCGCCTCGGGTTCGGTGGCGTGGGACTTCAACCATGTCGGCATGATCGAAGCCGCACCGGACAGCCCGGACGCCGATCCGGAAATGGCCGCCATCGAGGCCGGTGCCCAGGATTTCGAGCCGGGCGAAGACGGCGCGACGTTGTTCCTCACCGATCCTGCCGACCTCGATGCCGTGCAGAAGGCGTTGCCGGAGCAGGGCTTCACCGTGTTGTCGGCCAAGCTGGGCTACCAGCCGAAGAACCCGGTCAGCGGCTTGACCGACGAGCAGATGGCTGAAGTCGAAGCCTTCCTCGAAGGCCTCGACAACCATGATGACGTGCAGGACATGTTTGTCGGGTTGGCGGGTTAAGCACTACCCCCTGTGGCGAGGGGATTTATCCTTGGGTGCGGTTCACTCTGTGGGAGCAAGGCTTGCCCGCGATGCGCAGATCTCGTTTTTTCAGAGACCGCGCCGTCTTCATCGCGGGCAAGCCTTGCTCCCACAGATAAATCCCCTCGTCACAATAAGTCGTGTGTTTGTTAGTTTGGGGTGCTGGTTTAGTCGATGTGTTTGAACTCGCTGAGCAACCTTTCAATCTCATCAAAACCCGGCCGTGCCAGCACGTCTGGCTGACAGCAGCGTGCCTGCAGCTCCTGCAACGTTGCCAACTCCACGGCACTGGACGCCGGTTCGATCCGCGCCAGCAATTCCCCCAGCAAGATTGCGAAGGCCCGCACCTCGATGCGTTGCAGTGCGCGGGTTTGCACGGTGTCGGCCGTGGCGTGGAACGACGCCGCGCCAAAGTCCCCCAGCCGGCAATCGCCCTGGTCATTGCAGAGGATATTGTGCCCGTACAGATCCCCATGGGTGATGCCCTGATGGTGCAGGTGCGCCGCCACCGAGGCGATGCCGTGGGCGATGCGCAAGGCTGCCGGGGCGCTCAGGCGCAGTTCATCGGCATATACGTCGCGGGTGCATGACGCCAGGCTTGGCAGTCCGGCAAGGTTGCGGTAGCTGGGTTCGATCAGTGCCATGACCAGCCCGGCCTGTTGCTCGGGGTGCCCGGCGACCTGACCCAACACGTCAATCAGGTTCGGGTGTCGACCGGCCGTGATGCAGGCATGCATTTCATGCAGGGGTGAGCCGTCGCTGGTCATCTGGCCTTTGTACAGCTTCACCGCGACGTTTCGCGCCACCTGGCCGGGCGCCTGCCAGAGCGCTTGGTGAATCACTCCGGAGGCGCCTTCGCCCAGTTGTCGTTGCAACGTCAGTTGCGACCAGTCGATGGGGGTCGTGGTGTTCAAGGCTGCGGCATCGGCCTGGGTTTCCAGTGGGTTGCCGGCGTAGGCCAGCCAACTGAGGCTCGGCAGCTCCAGCAACCATTGCGGCAGCTCGGTCAGTTGGTTGGCGGCGATGCGCAGCAGTTCCAGGCGATGACACTGGCCCAGGCTCGCCGGTAACTGCTGCAAACGGTTGCCGGCCAGCATCAGTTTTTGCAGGTGCGGGCGTTGGCCCAGCTCATCCGGCAAGTGGCTGACGTCGTTGTCGGTCAGGATCAGCCAGCGCAGCCGTGGTGGCAGCGCGGCGCCCGTGACGCGGGTGATGCGGTTGGCCTTGAAACCGACCATGGTCAACGCGTTGCAACGGCCCAGGCATTCGGGCAGTTCAGTGAAGCGGTTGTCGGAACAGAACAGCACGCGCAGGCGAGTCAGCCGATGCAGGTCGTCGGGCAGCGTGTCCAACTGATTGCCGCTGAGGTTGAGGATCTCGAGGGAGTCGGCCAGCTCGAAGATTTCCCGGGGAAACTCCGTCAAGCCGCAGGCCAGGTCCAGCCGGGTGATGCCCGAGAGCTGGCCGGCGCGTAGTTGGGCGAGGGTGTGCATGGCAGGGTTCGCTGTTGATCAAGAGGGGGCTGGCGCCCGTAGCCGGACAGTTAACCAATAATCAGCTCAGTACAACACCCTGTGGCGAGGGGATTTATCTGTGGGAGCAAGGCTTGCCCGCGATGAAGACGACGGGGTCTCTGAGAAAGCGAGGCGCCTGCATCGCGGGCAAGCCTTGCTCCCACAGCAGTTTTTCCATAACAGTGCTGCTCCGCTGGCCACAGTCAATCGGGCTAGCGCTCGATGCTGCGGTTCCAACGGGCGTTCCAGGCCGGGCGTTGTTCGTTGACCTGGTCCCAATCCACGGCAATCGCTGTTTCCAGGTATTGCTTCATCGCCTCCACCTGGCCACGGGTCTTGTCGGTGGTCGGGGTGTTGGGGTTGGAAGGAATCTGGTCGCCTTCTTCCAGGGCAATGGCCTGGGCTTGTGGGGTCAGCAGGAAAGCGGCGAGCTTTTGCGCCAGTTCCGGCTGGGTGTTTTGCGCGATGGTGCATTCGGCGACGTTGAGGACCACGGCGCCTTCCTTCGGCTGGGCATATTCGACGGGCATGCCCTTGAGTTTCAGCGCGGTCACCTGGGTCGGTGTCAGCGGGAACAGCGCGGTTTCGTCGGTCTGTAGCATTTCGGATATCTTCGCCGAGCTCGGGATGTACTCCAGCACGTTGCGCCCCACCGTGTTCGGCCACGCCTTGAAACCTGGCTCGACGTCAGTTTCGCTGCCGCCCTGGATCCGGTTGAACATCAAAAAGCCGTGCAGGCCGAAGGTGGACGAGGCCATCGACTGGAACACCACTTTGTCCTTGAAGCGCGGATCGGCCAGGTCCATCCATGAAGTGGGCGTGTTCCAGCCTTTTTCCTTGAACAGCCGCGTGTTGTAGGCCAGCCCCGTCACCCCGAGGCTGACGGCCACGGCCTGATCCTTGATACGCCCCTTGGCCGGGATCTGCGCCAGGGTCGGGCTGTCCTCGAGCTTGTCGCACAGCCCCATGGCGATGGCGCGGTACATGATGCCGTCATCGAGAAACATCACGTGCATCTGCGGGTTGCCTTTGCTGGCCTGGACTTTCGCCAGGATGTCGGCGGAGGTGCCGGGCACGATGACCACTTTGACATTGTTGGCTTTCTCGAACGCCGGCAAGACCTTGTCGGCGTAGAGCCGCTCCATGGTGCCGCCGTTCATGCCCAGGTAAAGCGTCGGCTCGGCCAACGCCTGGGTGACCGGGAGCAGGGCGCCCAGGCAAGCGGAACCCAGCGAGCAGAAGCCGAACAGTGCACTGCGTTTGATGTTATTCATTGGCGCGACCTTCCTCTATCAAGCAACGGAGATGGAGTGAAACCGGGTGATGGAAAACGCATCCAGCGGCGTGGTCGAAGCCCCGCTGCAGATGATCTCGGTGAGCGCCTGGCCCACCGCCGGGCCGATCTGGAAGCCCGCGCCGGCAAAGCCGAACGCGTGCAATAGGCCGGGCTGGGTGCTGCTGTGGCCGATCACCGGTTGGCGATCGGGCAGGTAACCTTCGGTGCCGCTCCAGGTCCGAATCGCCTGGGCGCCTTCCAAAAACGGGTAGAGCTCGACGGCCTGGCGCAGGATTTCCAGCACGGCGTTCTGGCCGGGCCGGGCGCGAGCGGCATCCAGGGCAAAGCCTTGGCCGCCTCCCAGTACGCAGTTGCCGCGCGAGACCTGGCGGGCGTAGATACCGCCACCCTCGACGCCGGTGCTGGCGTCCATGATCAGGGGCAAGGGTTCGGTGACCAGCATCGCCGGGTGCCCGGCGTGCATCGGTACCGCTTCGCCAAATTGCGCGGCGAACTGGCTGGCCCAGGCTCCGGCGCAGTTCAGCAGCCAGGGCGCGTGGAACGTCAGGCCCATTGCGGTGTGTACGACAAAGCGTTGGCCGTCGTGCAGCACGGTGCTGACGGTGCATTGTTCATGGACTTGCGCCCCCTGCCGGCGAGCGGCCTGGGCAAAGGCTGGGGATACCAGGCGTGGATTGGCATGGCCGTCATCCGGGCACAGCGACGCCCCGACCGCGACGGCGCCGACCCACGGAAAACGCCGGCGCAGGGCGGTGCGATCGAGCAGTTGCAACTCCAGGCCGAAGCCTTGGCTGGCGACGGCGTAGTCGTGCAGCGCTTGCAGGTCTTCAGCACTGCGGGCCAGCTTCAGATGACCGCTGCGCTGGTACTCGCCGTCGATGCCGATCAATTGGGGCAACTGGCGCCAGATTTCATGGGCCCGTTGCGACAGGGGCAGTTGCGACAGGGGGCGGCCCTGGCGGCGCACACCGCCGTAGTTCACGCCGCTGGAGTGCGAGCCGCAGAAGTCGCGCTCCAGCAACGCCACCCGGCGTCCGGCCTGGCTCAGGAACAACGCGGCCGAGGCGCCGACGATACCGCCACCAATGATCACTGCATCCACTTCGATCATGGCTCGACCTCCAGGCCGAACGGCACGGGCTTGATCGGCGCCTGGGCCCGCAAGCGGCCGATGCTGGCGACGGCGCGGCCACTTTCGCAGGCAATGATTTCCGCGGCAGCGGCGCCGCACATCCGCCCCTGGCAGCGGCCCATGCCGACCCGGCAATGGGCCTTGACCCGGTTGATCTCCCAATGGCCTTCGCCCACTACCCGGCGGATATCGCCCGCGCTGACTTCTTCGCAGCGGCAGATCATCAGGTGATCGGCTGCGTCGGCGGCCCAGTGTTCAGGAAAGGCAAAGGCGCGCTCCAGGCCTTCCCGGAATCGGCCGATGCGTTCAAGGGTTTCTTCCAGTTGCGTGCAACGCTGCGGGTCGGTCGAGTAGCCGAGGTCTTCGAGCAAGGCCAGGGCCGCCCGTTCACCAGCCAGTTGCGCCGCGTCGGCGCCCATGATCCCGGCGCCGTCACCGGCCAGGTAAATCCCCGGCACGCTGCTGCGCCCGGCGTGGTCTCGTTGAGGCAGCCAGGCGCGGTTGAGGGCGTTCCAGGTAAACGCACAGCCCAGCAGGTCGGCCAGTTGGGTTTCGCTGCGCAAGCCGTGGGCGAAGGCCACCGCGTCACAGTCGAGGGTGTGTTTACCGCTTGCATTGCGCCATTGCAGCGACTGCACCCGACGTTCTCCATCCAGATGTGTCAGGCTCGCGCCTTGATGCACGGCGATGCCGCGGGCGGCCAGCCAGGCGCGGTAGTAGAGGCCCTTGGCGAGGGTGGCCGGTTGTGCCAGCAGGCCGGGCAGGGCGCGGACTTGGGCGCCAAAGGGCGAGCTGTCGAGGACGGCGACCACATTGGCGCCGGCCCGGGCGTATTGATAGGCCACCAGATACAACAAGGGACCGCTGCCAGCGAACACCACCCGTTCGCCGATGGCGCAGCCCTGGAACTTCAGGGCAATCTGCGCCGCGCCCAGGCTGTATACCCCGGGCAGGGTCCATCCCGGCACGGGCAGGATCCGGTCGGTGGCGCCGGTTGCGACGATCACGCTGGCGTACTCGAGGCGGTCGGCGCGGCCTTCATGCAGGGTATCGAGCAGGCCGGCCTCGGCGTTCCACACCAGGGTGTCGGGACGGTAATCGAGCTGTTTGCGCAACGCGTCAAGCGTCTGGTGGACGGCGTTGGCCTTGTGCGCTTCGAAGCCATAGAGCTCGCTAGGCGAGCGCTTGAAATTGGCCGGTTGGCGCCGATAGATCTGCCCGCCACCGAGAGCGGCTTCGTCCAGCAGGACCGGGTACAGGCCGTGGGCGACCAGGGTCTGCGCGGCGCGGATACCGGCCGGGCCGGCGCCGATGATGGCTATCGGTTTCATCGCCACCTCACGGGCAGGGCCGGGGGATGTGTGGGGTTGTCGAAACGGTCATCGCGAGCAAGCTCGCTCCCACATGGGATCTGTTGTGGATATTGGTTTTGTGCACGCCGCAAATCCCCTGTGGGAGCGAGCTTGCTCGCGATGAGGCCATGCCTGTCGACAATGTTCATACCTGGCGCCCCGGTTCGCGGCTAATGTGCTGCCCGGCTTCGAGCAGGGTCGAGCAGGCGCGTACGCGGCGGCCGTCGCCCAGGCGCACCCAGCAGTCCTGGCAGGCGCCCATCAGGCAGAAGCCGGCCCGGGGCTCGGCGCTGAAGTCACTGCCGCGCAGGTGTTCGCTGCAGGTCAGCACGGCGGTCAGCAGCGTGTCCCCCAGCAGCCCGGTGGCGGGCTGGCCGTCGAGGGTGAAGTCCAGGGCCGGGCGGTCGCCTTCGGCCAGTCGTTTCAGCAGTGCCATGACACCCTCATTGTTTGCCTACCAGGACCCGATCCAGGCCATAGACCCGGTCGAGCAGAATCATGGTCAGTGCGGTGAGCCCGATGACCAGCGCCGACACTGCCGCCATCATCGGGTCGATGGATTCGGTGGCGTACACGTACATGCGCACCGGCAAGGTTTGCGTGGCCGGCGAGGTGACGAAGATCGACAGGGTGACTTCATCGAAACTGTTGATGAACGCCAGCAGCCAGCCCCCGGCCACCCCTGGCAGGATCATTGGCAAGGTGATTTGCCGGAACAGCGTGAAGCGCCCGGCCCCCAACGATTGCGCGGCCTGTTCGGCGCTGCGGTCCAGGCCGATGGCCGAGGCCAGCACCAGGCGCAGCACATACGGCGTGATCACCAGCACATGGGCGAAGATCAACCAGGCGAAGCTGCCATTCACGCCCATCAGCGCGAACAGGCGCAGCAAGGCGACCCCCAGCACCAGGTGCGGAATGATGATTGGCGACAAGAACAGGCCGTTGAAGAAATCCCGCCCCGGGAACGCGAGCCGGGTGATCGCCAGGGCCGCCGGCACCGCAATCAGCGTCGCCAGGGAGGCCGCGCAGAACGCCAGGACCAAGCTGTTGTAGAACGCGTCGACAAAATCCGCGCGTTCGAACACCGCGCGAAACCAGCGCAGGGAAAACTCGGTGGTCGGCAGGCTCAGGGTGTTTTCCGGGGTGAAAGCGACGAGGCAGACCACCACCAGCGGCGCGAGCATGAAGACCACCACCAAGGCGTGGAACAGCAGCGCGAAAGGACCGTTTCTGGACATGACGAATTATCCCAATGACTTCTTGTAGCGGCCTTCGATCATCCGGTTCCACGACAGCATGATCAGCAGGTTGAGCAGCAGCAGCGCGACGGCGATGGCCGCGCCCATCGGCCAGTTCAGCTCCGACAGGTACTGGTCGTAGATCAACGTGGCGACCATCTTCAAGCGCCGTCCGCCGAGCAGGCCGGGAATCGCGAAGGAGCTGGCGGCGAGGCCGAACACAATGAGGGTGCCGGACAGCACGCCGGGCATGATTTGCGGCAACACTATTTTGCGGATCACCGTGAACTGGCTCGCCCCCAGGGACAGCGCGGCCTGTTCGGCGGCCGGGTCGAGTTTCTGCAACGAGGTCCAGACTGGAATGATCATGAACGGCAACATCACGTGGACCAGGGCGATGACCACGGCGAACGGTGTATAGAGCAGCTTCATTGGCGCACTGCCGAGGGCTTGCAGGGCCTGGTTGATCAGGCCGTCGGCACCGAGCAAAAGGCTCCAGCCGAAGGCCCGCACCACCACCGAAATCAGCAGCGGCGTGAGAATCAGAATCAGGAAAATCGAGCGCCATGGCGCGCCCATGCGGCTGAGGATGTACGCCTCGGGCACGCCGATCAGCACGCACAAAACAGTGGTCAGGGCGCTGATCCAGAATGTGCGCAAAAAGATCTCGTAGAAGTACGGATCACCCAGCAGGCTGGTGTAGTGCTCGAAGGTATAGGCGTCGCCGTCGATGCCCGAACTGTAGTCGAAGACGTTGAACGACAGGACCAAGGTCAAGCCCAAGGGAATCACCAGCAAGCCCAGGTACAAGGCCAGGGCCGGCGCGGACATCAGGTAGCCTTGCCGACCGCGGCGCATCGCATCGATCAGCTTCATGCCGGTACCTCGTCCACGCTCAGCACCCGCAGCAGTGCCGGATCCCAGTCCAGGCCCACCGCCGTGCCTTCGACCAAGGGCGCCGAGCCGTCGTTGCGGCGCACCACGCAGAGCTCACCCAGGCCGGTGGACACGCCGTACAGCCATTGGCTGCCCAGGAAAAAACGGCTGACGAGGGTGCCTTGCAGTCGCCCCGAACCGGCCTCGCACAAGTCGATTTTTTCCGGGCGCAGGCTCAGGGTCAGCTCGCCATCGGCCTGGCTGCAGGCTTGAACGATGCCCGCACTGTCCCGCACGCCGGGCAGCAGGTTGGCTTTGCCGACGAAGCTGGAAATGAACTCGGTGCGTGGGTGCTCGTAAAGGGTGTACGGCGCGTCGATCTGGGTGATGCGCCCGGCCTGCATCACCACGACCCGGTCACTGATCGACAGGGCTTCGGACTGATCGTGGGTCACCATCAGCGTGGTGATTCCGACTTCGCGCTGGATGCGGCGAATCTCGTATTGCATCTCTTCGCGCAAGTTGGCGTCGAGGTTGGACAGCGGCTCGTCGAGCAACAGCACCGGCGGTTCGATCACCAAAGCCCGGGCCAGTGCCACGCGTTGGCGCTGACCGCCCGAGAGTTCTCGTGGGTAGCGGTCGGCGTGGCGGTCCAGGCGGACCAGTTTCAACACCCGGTCCACCCGTTGTTGCAGTTCGGCGTTGGCCACCTTGCGCATGCGCAGGCCGAAGGCGACGTTGTCCTTGACGGTCATGTGGGGGAACAGCGCGTAGCTCTGGAACACTACCCCCAGGCCACGGCTGGCGGGCTTGGCGTGGGTAATGTCGCGCCCGTCCAGCAGGATGCGCCCGCTGCTGACTTCGACGAAGCCGGCAATCATTTGCAGGGTTGTGGTCTTGCCGCAGCCGGAAGGCCCCAGTAGCGAGACAAACTCGCCTTTTTCCACCGACAGGTTGGTGGCGACCACGGCGTCGATGTCGCCGTAGCGTTTGCCAAGTCCTTCAAGTTGCACAAAAGCCATCGCTGCGCTCCACCTGGGATTGTTATGCGTCGCCGCAAGGGCGCGCTTTTTTGTATGGGCAGATACGAAAGGGTGCTGCTGGGGTGCGTTGGCGCTCGACCTTGAGTCGGCTGCCGCTGTTGTTCGAATCGCCCCTGTCTGGACGAAGAGTAGGACGAAGAATAGGATGGGCTCAATGGACTATTTCACTGAGATGAAGACTATTTTCAGTTTCATTCAGTGAGTAAATTTAATAATGAGAAATTACATGGTTGATTCCACTGATCGGAATAATTACAAGGGCGAAGTCGGTGTCGGAGCGGTCTCCAGGTTGTTTGCCGTGCTGCGCAGCTTGGGTGACACCGTCGAAGGCGGCGAGCGAGTGACTCAATTGGCCCAGCGCATCGGCCTGTCCCAGCCCACCACGCATCGCTTGCTGCGCAGCCTGATGGACGAGGGCATGGTCGAGCAGGATGCCCGCAGCAAACGCTATCGCTTGAGCCTGGAGTTCTTCGCCCTGGCGGCCCGTGCCGGCAATACCGGTAACCTGCGCGACCTGGTGCGTCCGGCCATGCTGCGGTTGTCGGCGTCCTTGGGGGACTCGCTGTTTCTGCTCGCCCGCAGTGGTTTCGATGCCATCTGCCTGGACCGCAGCGAGGGGCCGTTTCCGATCCGCACGTTCACCGGTGACATTGGTGGCCGCGTGGCGTTGGGCGTGGGGCAGGGCAGCCTGGCGATCCTGGCGTTCCTGCCGGAAGAGGAGCGCGACACGGTGATTCAATACAACCTGCCACGGCTCAAGGATTTCCATCTGTACGACGAAGTCTTCTTGCGTTCGGAAGTGCAGAACGTGCGCGCGCTGGGCTATGCCGGGCGCAACACCGGCGTATTGCAAGGCATGGCCGGGGTGGCTGTGCCGATCCTGGACCGTGATGGCCGGGCCGTGGCCGCCTTGAGCGTGGCAACCGTGAGCGACCGGTTGGGGCCCGATCGCCTGCCGACGGTGGTGGACATGCTCAAGCGCGAGGCGGCCCTGATCGGGCCGCGGATCAACCCGTTCGACCCGCTGCTGCGCAGGCCTTCGCAGGTGTTTGGGCAGGGGTGAACACTGCCTCAAGATCACCGCGGATCCCTTTGTGGGAGCGAGCTTGCTCGCGATGGCGGCCGTTCAGTTAGCAATGATGTTGACTGACACACCGCTATCGCGAGCAAGCTCGCTCCTACAGGGATCTGCGCGGATCAGAAGTCCAATGTCTGCTTAAGTCTTTGCATCGTCGGCGTGTCACTCGGTATGACCACCGCATAGTTGTAGCCCGGCCCGGACCAGTACTCGGCTTGCAACTCGCCATCGCGGCGACTGCCCCGGGGCAGCAGGAAGTTTTTCGGGCCGGGTGGGCGCACGTAGAAGCTGATTTTCTGACCGCTCGGGTCCTGATAGACCACCATCGCCGCCGCGCCTTGCTCGGTGCTGAGCAAGCGCCCGCTGACCGGTTTGAAGCCGGCGCCGGACAGGTCGGGCAGTCGGTCGGCCTGGGTGAAGTAGCGGTCGAGCCAATCTTGCATGTGCTGCTCGTCGCCGCTCTGGTAATCGGCTGGAAGGATGCCCTGCTGGGCAATCAACCGGTACGCCTGGAGGGCATCGGCCATGGGCGCAACGGCGCTGAGCAGGGTCATTTGCCGCGCCTGCCAGCCACCGAAGCCACCCACGCTGACGGCCAGCAACAACACCGCGGCGCTGGCCAGGTGGCGATGGGAGCGATGTTTCAGGCGCTGGCGAATCATGGCCGGGTCGAGGTCCGGGTTGGACGGTTGTTGCAAGGCTCCGCTCAGGGCCGTGCGCAGGTGCTGCGCGTCCTGTTGCCAGGCCCGGACGCGGGCGGCGACTTCGGGCTGGTTGGCCAGGTAGGTCTCGACCAGGCGCTGGTCGGCCTCGCTCAGTTGACGATCGACGTAGGCGTGCAGGTCGCTTTCGCTGGGGGGCATGCTGATCATTTGAGTATCCGCAGGGTGGGGCGGGTGATTTCGCCATCGCTGAGTTGGCGCAGGGCCTGGCGGGCGCGGGACAGGCGGGACATCACCGTGCCGGTCGGTACGCCGAGGATGTCGGCGACTTGCTGGTAACTCAAGCCTTCCACCGACACCCATAACAACAGCGCACGCTGTTCCGTCGTGAGCTGATCGAAGGCCTGCAAGGACGACTGTGCGATCACGCTGCGTTCGGCCGAAGGGTGGGCATCGTCGCGGCCGGTGAAAAATTCCAGCATGCGTGCGTAGCGGCGGGAGCGGCGATGGCCGTCGAGAAACTGCCGATACAGGATCGAAAACAGCCAGGCTCGCAGATCGCCGTCCGGGCGCTTGTCGTTCCATTTGGACAACGCCCGTTCCAGGCACATCTGCACCAAGTCGTCGGCGTTGCTTGGGTTGCGCGTCAGCGACACGGCAAAGCGCCGTAGCCTAGGGAGGAGTTCGCGCAACTGTTCGTCGAGTGCATTCATGGAAGGTAGCTTCTGTAGGCAGTCACTGCGCCGGGACTGGAAAGACGATCCGCGAACGAGATTATTCCAGTGCAGGAAAAATAAATACGAGGCGTGGGAATAAACCTGCCAGGCCTTCGTCTGACGGATCCTTTCCAACAAATGGCCTCGTGCCCTGGAGCTTTCTCATGGTTGATCCTTCTCCCTCGGCGAGCCGGCCGCCCTTGAGTGCCGTCGCCCTGACACTGCGCCTGAGCGGCATTGCCGTGATTGTCGCCGCGCTGGCCGGGCTGTTTGCCTACGTCAATGGCAGCCTTGACCCACAGCGCCTGACACCGGAAGCGCTGGTCAATGTCTTGGAAAAAAACAACGGCGTTCACCCGGGTTTTCGACGCAACCACTCGAAAGGGGTCTGCGTCGCGGGTTATTTCCAAAGCTCGGGCGAGGCCAGCGCCTATTCCAGCGCCCAGGTGTTCTCGCTGCCGCAAACGCCCGTGGTTGGACGTTTCGCCTTGCCCAGCGGCAACCCTTATGCACCGGACGGCAGTGTGCCGATTCGCAGCCTGGCGCTGCGTTTTACCCAGGCCAACGGCCAGCAATGGCGCACCGGCATGAACAGCATGCCCGTGTTTCCGGTGGGCACCCCCGAAGCCTTCTACCAGCTCCAGCAAGCCCAGTCGCCGGACCCTGCCACAGGGAAACCGAATCCCGCGGCCGTACCGGCGTTCTTTGCCGCCCATCCCGAAGCCGTGCCGTTCCTGCAATGGATCAAGACCGCCAAGCCGTCGGCCAGCTATGCCACCGAAACCTACAACGGCATCAACGCCTTCTATCTGGTCAACCCCGCCGGGCAGCGCCAGGCCGTGCGCTGGGGCGTGGTACCACTGAGCCAGGGCGTTGCCGATGCGACGCCACCTCAAGGTGCCGACTTCCTTGAACACGACTTGGCGACGCGTCTCGCCGCCGGGCCGTTGCGCTGGCAACTGAACATCACCTTGGCCAACCCGGGGGACCCGGTGAACGACGCCAGCAAGGCCTGGCCCGCTGACCGCAAGGTGCTCAACGCCGGCACGCTGGTGCTGGAGCGCACCCAGGCGCAGGACAACGGTGAATGCCGCGACATCAACTATGACCCGCTGATCCTGCCCCAAGGGATCGAAGGGTCTGACGATCCGCTGTTGGTCGCGCGTTCCGCTGCTTATGCCAGTTCCTATCTACGCCGTACCAGTGAAGTGAGCCAATTGCCCGCCACCCAGGAGTCCCGCCCATGAGAGCCCCTCGTCACTTCGCACCGCTGGCTCGGCTGCTGCACTGGCTGATGGCATTGATGATCATCGCCATGCTGTTTATCGGCGCCGGCATGGTCGCTTCGGTGTCCGCGCGCCATGAATGGCTGCTGCAGTTGCACAAACCATTGGGCATCGCGATTTTGTTGTTGGTGATCGTGCGCCTGGTGGTGCGTTTCACTACCCGCCAACCACCGCTGCCGGCCGATCTGCCGGGCTGGCAAGTGCTGGCGGCAAACGTCTCCCACGTGTTGTTGTACGCCTTGATGCTGGTTCTGCCCCTGTTGGGCTGGGGCATGATTTCGGCGGCGGGGGATCCGGTGATGCTCGGTAACTGGCTGCAACTGCCCTCGATCCTGCCCGCCCACGCCCAGACGTTCGCACTGCTGCGCAAGGCCCACGGGTACCTGGCTTACTTGTTGTTCCTGACCGTGCTGGTGCATCTGGCGGCGGCGCTGTTTCACGCGTGGGTGCGCCGGGATGAGGTGCTGGACAGTATGTTGCGCGGCAAGGGCTGAAGTGGGTGAACGACTCAAAATACTGTGGGAGCGAGCTTGCTCGCGATGACGGCAGCACAGCCAATATCTCTGCAAGCTGACCCGCCGCTATCGCGAGCGAGCTCGCTCCCACAGGGATTCAGGGGACTTGGATGATGGTGGGAGCAAAGCTCGCTCCCACCCAGCGTGTCCACTTTGGATAGGATAGGGTTGATCAGGTCGTTGGATCAGCGCAATTGGTCAACCATGGCCTCAATGGTGCTCAACACATCCTTGCCCAGTTGCATCGAGCGTTTGCCAGACCAGCCGGTGATCGGGTTCGGGTGATCGTCATGGTCCTTGAATGGCATTTCCAGGGTCAGGGACAGGCAGTCATATTTCTGTCCGACCGCGTTACAGGCCAGAGTCATGTTGGCCTGGCCCGGTTCGTCGCGGGTGTAGCCGTGAGCGGTCTGGAAGTCTTTGGTCTGATGCTTGAGATGGCTGCGAAAGCGCTCTTCGAGTTCGGCGATGCGCGGCGTGTAGCCCGGGTTGCCTTCGCAACCGGCGGTGAAGACATGGGGAATTTCCTCATCGCCGTGAGCGTCAAGGAACAGATCGACGCCGTACTTTTCCATTTGCTGCTGGACGAAAAAGACTTCGGGGCTGATTTCCGAACTGGCGTTCTGCCAGGCGCGGTTGAGGTCCTGGCCCATGGCGTTGGTCCGCAGATGACCGTGGAACGCCCCGTCCGGGTTCATGTTCGGCACCAGGTACAGGTCGGCCTTGGCGAGCAACCGGTTCAGTTGCCCATCGTCATGCTGCTGGAGGCGTTCGATCACGCCTTCCATGAACCACTCGGCCATGTGCTCGCCGGGGTGCTGTTGGGCGATGATCCAGATTTTGCGCCGGCCCTCGGCACCGTTGCCCTTGCGCAGCAATTGAATGTCACGGCCTTCCACGCTTTTACCAACGGCCAATAGCTCGGTGCCGGCCTTGTGTTGCGCTTGCTCGATCAGCCAGTCATGACGGCCACGGCTGTAGGGTTCGAAGTAGGCGAACCAGGCGTGGGGTTGTTCGGCTTCCAGATGAAAGCGCAGGGCGTCGCCTTCAAACTGGGTCGGAATGCGGAACCAATTGACGTGATCGTAGGAGGCAACGGTCTGGTAGCCCGTCCAGGCCTTGTTGTAAGACGATTGACTGGCGTTGAGCAGGCGGAAGGAATATTCCTGGCCGACGTGCAAGCCGCTGGCCTTGAAGTGGAACCACTGGAAATGGGCGCTGCGGGTGTCGGGCCTGATCTTGAGCAACGACTGCAACGGGTTGCTGATGTCGACGACTTCGATGTTGCCGCTGTCGAAATTGGCACTGATATCAAAGGAAGATTTAGCCACGGTCACGATTCCTGGAAAGGATTTTCATGGCCGTTACTTTACACGCAAGAAAGGGCAAACCGGGACGATTTACGTCACCTAAACGAGGGGGCGTCCTCCCTGGACGCCGAGCCAGCTTAGAGAGTCTGCAATTGATTCTCAAGTGCTGGATGTCGATAGTTTTCGTCCGAGTGGCGGGGGGACGCTTGTAAACGGATATTCATTTGCTATCATCGCCGCCATCGAATTGGCAGCACCCCAAAAAGACTTCATTAGCCTGAAGACATAAGCCGAAAAATCGGCAAAAAAAGACCCGGCAAAAAGCCGGGTCAAAAACCGTGATTAGCCTGATGAGGAGATATTCCAGAAGTCCGACCTAAGGTCTTCTGGTCTATCGACTGATCTCGCGACCAGCTGATGCAATAATAATCATTATCATTTGCAAGTCAAATGGTTTTATCGCATCGATTGGAAAATTTTTTCTCGTCGTCCGCGTTCGCGACGACATTCCCAAGGGTTACCGCTAGCGAGTAGGGTAGCCATCCAGGGATCGGTCAAGCATCACCTTGACCAGATCGATCATGTGCACCACCGAAAATGCCAGGTCACGGCTCGAACCGTCTAACTGGTTGGCCGACTCATGGGCGGTTGCCGCTGCACAGCGCAGCAGGTCGCACGCATGGACCAGGGCTTCCTCCGCGCTGACGCTGTGGCTGACCTCGAAAAAACGATGTTCTGCCTGGGCTGGCGAAACACCTGGTTTCAAGTAGTAATCGAGGGCGCGTTTGGCTGCTGGGCAATCCTGCAGTGAAGGGAACGTGCCGTCGAAAGGGCTGCTGGGCTGGTCTGTATTGGGTGTGTCCATGGTGATGAAAATCTCCGTGTGAGGGGCTGAAGACCTGAATCCAGAATAGTACTTACCGTAATTGTGACGACAATTTAAATACTACAATTTGTGTTTTGCGGGTCGGAGCCACCCACGTATCGTGCCGCACATGGATAAATGGATAGAGTTGGTCAAGGCCAAGATGAAGGAGCTGCGCATCACGCAAGTGGTGCTCGCAGAGCGGTTGGGAATGTCCCAGGGCGGCGTCGGCCATTGGCTGACCAAGCGCCGGCAGCCCAGTGTCGACGACATGAACCGGGTCCTGCGGGAGCTGGGGCTGGAGTTTCTGGAAGTGGCCATGGTGATCCGCGAGCCGGACACCTCCACCGAAGAAGGCATGGCCCTGGCGCAGAAGTACAATCCGTACTTCCGTTACCCGATCAGTGAGTGGCACGAGGTTGGCGAGGTTCGCGAAGGCGATCCCGGCGCCTACAGCCAGGCGCGCTACGAACTGACGGACTACCACGCCCTGGGCGATGCATTCTGGCTGGTGGTGGTGGGCGATGCGATGACCGCACCCAGTGGGTTGAGCATTCCCGAGGGCATGTCGATCCTGGTGGATCCGGCCATCGAGGCGGTGCCCGGCAAACTGGTGGTCGCCTGCCTGCCCGGTAGCAGTGACGCGACCTTTCGCAAACTGATCGAAGAGAGCGGGCAGCGTTACCTGGTTCCGCTCAATCCGACTTACCCGAAAAACCTGTACACCGAGCAATGCCGTATCATCGGTGTGGTGGTGCAGGCCACCATCAGGTTCTGACTGGATCGGCCCTGGGAGCGGGCCGATGCCTATTCTTCGAACGCCACCAGGGCACTGCCCTCGCTGACCATTTCGCCTTCCTGGCAATACAGCGCCTTGATCACACCGGCCTTGGGCGCACGAATGCTGTGCTCCATTTTCATGGCCTCCAGTACCACCAGTTGAGCCCCGGCTTCCACCGTCTGGCCGACACCCACCAAGACTCGCACGATGCTGCCGTTCATGGGCGCGATCAGGCCGCCTTGATGGCTGTGGCTGGCTTCGGCGGCGGCCAGCGGGTCGTACAGGTCGATCCGATGCAAGTCACCTTCCCATTGCAGGTACAGGCTGTCGACCTGGCGAATGGCCCGATGGCTGCGGCGCACACCGTGGTGCTCGATCGTCAGTCGCTCACCCTCGAGTTCCGCGCAATGGGCTGTGACGTCCAGCGTCAGCGCACGATCCTGGCCTTCACAGCTCAGGTGCAGGGTGGTTTCCCTCGGCAACCCCAGGCGCATCCCGGTGGTGCTGGCCCACGGTGAACCGGCGTCATCGCCGCGTACGTGCGGTGCCAGGCTCAAGGCGACTCCCTGGGCGGCGGCGAACCAGAACGCGTCATCCAATTCGCTGGGCTCTGGCAGTAATTGCGCCTGGTAACGTGGGATAAATCCGGTGTCCAGCTCTGCCGCCGCGAAGGCGGGATGGGCGACGATTCGGCGCAGAAACCCGATATTGGTTTTCAGCCCGCCAATGACAAACTCATCGAGCATGCTCAACAGCCGCAAGCGCGCCTGCTCACGGTCTTCACCCCAGGCAATCAGCTTGCCGAGCATCGGGTCGTAGAACGGAGAGATTTCATCGCCTTCTTCAACCCCGCTGTCGACCCGCCGACCCGGCCCCTCGGCCGACTCGCGATACAGCGCCAGGCGCCCGGTGGCCGGCAGGAAATCGTTGCCCGGGTCCTCGGCATACAACCGCACTTCGATGGCGTGACCGAGCAGCGGCACTTGCGCTTGAGTGATGGGCAATGGCTCGCCTTGGGCGACGCGGATCTGCCAGGCCACCAGGTCCAGCCCGGTGATCGCCTCGGTGACCGGGTGCTCGACCTGCAACCGAGTGTTCATTTCCATGAAGAAAAATTCGCCCCGGGCATCCAGCAGGAACTCCACCGTACCGGCCCCGACATAACCGATCGCCTGGGCCGCGCGCACGGCGGCTTCCCCCATCGCCCGGCGCAGTTGCGGGGTCAGACCGGGGGCGGGGGCTTCTTCCACGACTTTCTGGTGGCGGCGTTGGATCGAACAATCGCGCTCGTTGAGGTACAGGCAGTTGCCGTGTTGATCGGCAAAGACCTGGATCTCCACATGGCGCGGCTTGAGCAGGTATTTTTCCACCAGCATCCGTGAATCGCCGAACGAGGACTGTGCTTCGCGCTGGGCCGAGGCCAGGGCTTCGGCCAGTTGGCTGACGTCCTCGACGACTTTCATGCCCTTGCCGCCACCGCCGGCAGTGGCCTTGAGCAATACCGGGTAGCCGATGCGCTCGGCGGCATCGCGAAAGGTCTCCAGGTCCTGGGCTTCGCCGTGATAACCGGGCACCAGGGGCACGCCGGCGGTTTCCATCAGCGTCTTGGCCGCCGATTTGCTGCCCATGGCGTCGATGGCCGAAGCCGGTGGGCCGAGGAAGATCAGCCCGGCATTTTCAATCGCCCGGGCGAACCCGGCGTTCTCGGACAGAAAGCCATAACCGGGGTGGATGGCCTGGGCGCCGCTGGCTTTCGCTGCGGCGATCAGTTTGTCGATTTGCAGGTAATTGTCGGCCGCCTTGCTGCCGCCCAGGTCGACGCGAATGTCGGCTTCACGGCTGTGGCGGGCATCACGGTCGGTGGCGCTATGTACGGCAACGGTGGTCAGGCCCATGGCCTTGGCGGTGCGCATTACGCGGCAGGCGATTTCGCCACGGTTGGCCACCAGCAACGTGGTGAGGGCAGGGGCGCTCATCGACGCGGCTCCTTGTTGTTATTCGACTCGGCTTGCCAGTTCGGCGCACGTTTTTGCAGGAAGGCGCGCAGGCCTTCCTGGCCCTCCGGGCTGACGCGGATGCGGGCGATGGCGTTTTCGGTGTAGCGCCGCAGCGCCGGGGTAAGGGCGCCGTTGCCGACTTCACGCAGCAGTTCCTTGCTGGCGCGCATGGCGGCCGGACTGTTGAGTAACAGGTTGTCGATCCACTGTTCGACCTGCTGGTCCAGGGTCTCGACTGGGTAACTTTCCGACAGCAAACCGATCTCTTTCGCACGTTGCCCGTCGAAGCGTTCAGCCGTCAGGGCATAACGACGCGCCGCCCGTTCGCCGATGGCTTGCACCACGAACGGGCTGATCACTGCCGGCGCCAGGCCAATGCGCACTTCCGACAGGCAGAACTGTGCTTCATCGGCGCCAATGGCCATGTCGCAAGCACTGATAAGCCCCAGCGCGCCGCCAAACGCCGCACCCTGGACGACGGCCAGCGTAGGAATTTTCAGTTTGGCGAGGTTGTACATCAGCTCTGCCAGTTCCCGGGCATCATCGAGGTTGGTGTGGTAGTCGAGTTCGGCCGATTGCTGCATCCAGGCCAGGTCGGCGCCGGCGCTGAAATGCTTGCCACGACCGCGGATCAGCAGGAAGCGCAGGTTAGGATCGCTGCTGACGTGGTCCAGGGCGAGGATCAGTTCGCGGATCATTTCGGCGTTGAACGCGTTGTTTTTCGACTCGCGGCTGAGCCACAGGGTGGCAACGCCCCGTGGGTCGGTGTGCAGTTCGAGGGTGTTGAAATTATCCATGGGCATTCCTCGTTTACATCCGGAACACGCCGAAGCGGCTCGGTTCGATAGGCGCGTTCAGTGACGCGGACAAGGCCAGGCCCAATACATCGCGGGTCTGGGCCGGGTCGATGACGCCGTCGTCCCACAGCCGTGCGCTGGAATAATAGGGGTGCCCCTGTTCTTCGTACTGATCGAGGATCGGTTGCTTGATCTCGGCTTCCTGCTCGGCGCTGAAGGGGTGGCCGCTGCGTTCGGCCTGTTCACGCTTGACCTGCACCAGCACGCCGGCCGCCTGCTCGGCACCCATCACGCCAATCCGCGCGTTTGGCCACATCCACAGGAATCGCGGGTCATAGGCGCGGCCGCACATGCCGTAGTTACCCGCGCCGAAACTGCCGCCGATGATCACGGTGAATTTCGACACCTTGGCGCAGGCCACCGCAGTCACCAGTTTGGCGCCATGTTTGGCGATGCCGCCGGCTTCGTATTTCTGCCCGACCATGAAACCGGTGATGTTCTGCAGGAACAGCAGCGGGATCCCGCGCTGACACGCCAGTTCGATGAAGTGCGCGCCTTTCTGCGCGGCCTCGGCGAAGAGGATGCCATTGTTGGCCAGGATCGCGACCGGGTAGCCATGCAAATGAGCGAAACCACACACCAGGGTCGTGCCGAACAGCGCCTTGAACTCATCGAACACCGAACCGTCCACCAGGCGCGCGATCACCTCCCGCACATCGAACGGCTGCTTGGCATCGGCCGACACCACACCGTACAGCTCGTCACTCGAATACAGCGGGGCGATGGGTTGGCGTTGCTGCAGCTCACCGAGTTTGCGCCAGTTGAGGTTGGCCACACTGCGTCGGGCCAGGGCCAGGGCATGTTCGTCGCTGTCGGCATAGTGATCCGCCACGCCGGAGATCTTGCAGTGCACATCGGCACCGCCCAGGTCTTCGGCACTGACCACCTCGCCGGTGGCGGCTTTCACCAAGGGTGGGCCGGCGAGGAAAATCGTCGCCTGCTGGCGGACCATGATCGCCTCGTCCGCCATGGCCGGCACATAGGCACCGCCGGCGGTGCAGGAACCCATGACCACGGCGATCTGCGGGATGCCCTGGGCACTCATGTTGGCCTGGTTGAAGAATATCCGGCCGAAGTGCTCGCGGTCCGGGAACACTTCATCCTGGCGCGGCAGGTTGGCGCCGCCGGAATCCACCAGGTAAATGCACGGCAGGCGATTCTGCTGGGCAATGGTCTGGGCGCGCAGGTGTTTTTTCACCGTCAGTGGGTAGTAGGAGCCACCTTTGACCGTCGCGTCGTTGGCGACAATCATGCATTCGACGCCTTCCACGCGGCCGATGCCGGCAATCACGCCGGCCGCCGGCACGTCTTCGCCATAGACTTCGTGGGCCGCCAATGGGCTGATTTCCAAAAACGGCGAGCCCGGATCCAGCAGCCGGTTGATGCGTTCACGGGGTAGCAACTTGCCCCGCGAGGTGTGCCGCTCCTGAGCCTTGAGGCCGCCGCCCTGGCGGATTTGCGCGAGCAGGGTGCGCAGGGCCTCGACGTGTCCGAGCATCGCCTCGCGGTTGGCGATGAACTCCGGCGAACGCGGGTTGAGCTGAGTGTGCAGCGTGGCCATGGTCAGCTCCGTTAGCGGGTTTCGTTGAACAGTTCGCGGCCGATCAACATCCGACGAATCTCACTGGTGCCGGCACCGATTTCGTACAGCTTGGCGTCACGCAGCAGACGACCCGCGGGGAATTCATTGATGTAGCCATTGCCCCCCAGGATCTGGATGGCGTCGAGGGCCATTTGCGTGGCGCGTTCGGCGCTGTAGAGGATCACCCCGGCAGCGTCCTTGCGGGTGGTTTCACCGCGCTCGCAAGCCTGGGCCACCGCATACAGGTAGGCGCGGCTAGCGTTGAGTTGGGTGTACATGTCCGCGACCTTGCCCTGGATCAGCTGGAATTCGCCGATGCTCTGGCCGAACTGTTTGCGGTCGTGGATGTAGGGCACGATCAGGTCCATGCAGGCCTGCATGATCCCGGTCGGGCCGCCGGACAGCACCACGCGTTCGTAGTCGAGGCCGCTCATCAGGACTTTTACGCCACCGTTGAGCGCGCCGAGGATGTTTTCTTCCGGCACCTCGACGTCATCGAAAAACAGCTCGCATGTGTTGGAACCGCGCATGCCGAGCTTGTCGAATTTGTTGCTGCGGCTGAAGCCTTTCCAGTCGCGCTCGACGATGAAGGCGGTGATGCCGTGAGGACCCTTTTCCAGGTCGGTCTTGGCATAGATCACGTAGGTGTTGGCATCGGGGCCGTTGGTGATCCAGGTCTTGCTGCCGTTGAGCACGTAATGGTCGCCACGCTTGTCGGCTCGCAGTTTCATCGAAACCACGTCGGAGCCGGCGTTCGGTTCGCTCATCGCCAGGGCGCCGATGTGTTCGCCGCTGATCAGCTTGGGCAGGTACTTGGTTTTCTGTTCGTGATTGCCGTTGCGGTTGATCTGGTTCACGCAGAGGTTGGAGTGGGCACCGTAGGAGAGGGCGACCGAGGCCGAGCCGCGGCTGATTTCTTCCATCGCCACCACGTGGGCCAGGTAGCCCAGGCCAGCGCCGCCGTATTCTTCCGGTACGGTGATGCCCAGCAGGCCCATGTCACCGAACTTGCGCCACATGTCGGCGGGAAACAGGTTGTCGATATCGATCTGCGCTGCCCGGGGGGCCAGCTCGGCCTTGACGAAGGCCTGCACCTGGTCGCGCAACATGTCGATGGTTTCGCCGAGGGCAAAGTTCAGGGATGGGTAGCTCATGGGACACCTTTGGCTTTTTTATCGGGTGCGGAGAGCGGGGAGTGGCTCTCACCTTTACGTTAACGTAAGCCTGCGGTGAGAAGCTGTCAATCGCCCTTTACGTTAACGTCAACTTGGGCCAGAGTAAGTGTCCACCAAGGCATGTTGTTGCATCAGGTTACCGCTACACCCACTAATAAAGACAAGAGGGGGCGTCATGGATCAACCCGGTTCGCATTCGCAGCTCAGCTACACCCGTGGTTCCGCGGCCAAGGCCTTGCTGGCCCAAACCATCGGCGAGGTTTTCGACCAGACGGTGGCCCGTTATCCGGAGGGCGAGGCGTTGGTGGTTCGCCATCAATCGCTGCGCTATACCTGGCAACAACTGGCCGAGGCCGTCGATCTGCACGCCCGAGCGTTGTTGGCGCTAGGCTTGGAAACCGGCGATCGCCTCGGCGTGTGGGCGCCCAATTGCGCCCAGTGGTGTATCAGCCAGTTCGCCAGTGCGAAGCTCGGTGTGATTCTGGTCAACATCAATCCGGCCTATCGCGTTTCCGAACTCGAATACGTACTCAAACAATCCGGATGCCAATGGCTGGTGTGCGCCGGTGCGTTCAAGACCTCGGATTATCACGCCATGCTGCAAACGCTGGCGCCAGAGCTGGCAGAGCAACCGATCGGCCAGATGCAGAGTGAGCGCCTGCCGGAGTTGCGTGGTGTGATCAGCCTCGATTCCCAGCCACCGGCAGGCTTCCTGCCCTGGTCGCAACTGGCCGCCCTGGGCGCGGCGGTGACGCCTGGACAACTGGCCGAGCGCCAATCCAGCCTGCGGTTCGATCAGCCGGTGAATATCCAGTACACCTCCGGCACCACGGGCTTTCCCAAAGGCGCAACCCTCAGCCATCACAACATTCTCAACAATGGGTACATGGTTGGTGAAAGCCTGGGCCTGACGGCCGGCGACCGGCTGGTGATCCCGGTGCCGCTCTACCATTGCTTCGGCATGGTCATGGGTAACCTGGGCTGCATGACCCATGGCAGCACCATGATCTACCCCAACGATGCCTTCGACCCGCTGCTGACGCTCAAGGCCGTGGCCGAAGAAAAAGCCACTGCGTTGTATGGCGTGCCCACGATGTTCATCGCCCTGCTGGACCAGCCGCAGCGAGGCGACTACGACCTGTCCAGCCTGCGCACGGGCATCATGGCCGGGGCCACATGCCCCATCGAAGTGATGCGACGGGTCATCAACGAAATGCACATGGCCGAAGTGCAGATTGCCTACGGCATGACGGAAACCAGCCCGGTGTCGTTGCAGACCGGTCCTTCAGACGAACTGGAACTGCGTGTAACCACCGTCGGCCGCACCCAGCCGCAACTGGAAAGCAAGATTATCGATGAGGCGGGCAATCTCGTCCCGCGTGGCGCTGTCGGCGAATTGTGTACCCGCGGCTACAGCGTGATGCTCGGCTACTGGAACAACCCCAAGGGCACATCCGATGCCATCGACCCGGAGGGCTGGATGCACACCGGCGACTTGGCGACTATGGATGAGCAGGGCTACGTCTGCATCGTCGGGCGTAACAAGGACATGATCATCCGTGGAGGGGAGAACATTTACCCCCGTGAGCTGGAGGAGTTCTTCTTCACCCACCCGGCGGTGGCGGACGTGCAAGTGATCGGCATCCCGTGTTCACGCTATGGCGAAGAAATCGTGGCGTGGATCAAGTTCCATCCTGGCCACAGCGCCAGCGAGCAAGAGCTGCAAGCCTGGTGCAAGGAGCGCATCGCCCACTTCAAGACGCCGCGTCATTTCAAATTCGTCGAAGAATTCCCCATGACCGTCACCGGCAAGATCCAGAAATTCCGCATGCGCGAGATCAGCATCGAAGAGCTGCGCGATAAGCAAAACTAGCCCCAATACTGTGGGAGCGAGCTTGCTCGCGATGGCGGTGGGATAGTTGACAGATAGGTTGGCTGTGTCGCCGTCATCGCGAGCAAGCTCGCTCCCACAGGGGGAAATGTGACATCCGGGAAAGCACAAAGGGGAGCCGAAGCTCCCCTTTAATTTTGTCGTCGCGTGCTCTTTTTTTATTATTGAGGGGCGGCCTGTTGTTGTTTTTGGTAGCCGTGGCCCTTTACCGCTGTTTTTGGCGATCCCCATCCGGGATCAAGAGCAAACGTATTTTTTTGAGCGCTGATCTGCTTTTTCGCCTGGCGATCCAACCGATTCGGGAGCTACCTGAAGGTAGTTTTATTGTTCTCTGCCCGGTTGCGGGTTGCTCCTGGAAGCACCCTGAAAAGCACATCTTCTCCAAAAAAATCTGTTAGCTGCGTCTCTGCCGTGTTGTTTTTGTTATGTCAGAGTCGTTTCGTCTTGTTTTTATTGGGTTTGCTGCGTTTTTTTATTCTTGTTATGCAAGAGATATAGCAGGTGGCGTGCCAACTTTTAAAAATCTATATAAATCAAACGTTTGTGATTTTTGTCTGAAAATTCTGACCGACCAAACCTGACAAATTGTTTCCGTGTTACTCGTTTCGCCCCTGTTACAAAGCCGGCGGTAACACCTCAGTGTGCGTTGCGGGCCTTGGCCACGCGCGAACCACTCGGGCGGCCGAGCACATCACAAATCTGTCGGCCCGCGGCGATCAGTGCGTCCAGGTCGACACCGGTTTCGATACCCAGCCCGTCGAGCAGGTACAGCACGTCTTCGGTGGCGACGTTACCGCTGGCGCCCTTGGCGTACGGGCAACCGCCAAGGCCGGCGATGGAACTGTCGAACACCGCGATGCCTTCCAGCAGGCTGGCGTAGACATTGGCCATGGCCTGGCCGTAGGTATCGTGGAAGTGTCCAGCGAGTTTGTCCCGAGGCACCTCGGCGCCTACCACTTCGAATAGCCTGCGTGTGGCGCGAGCGGTACCGGTGCCGATGGTGTCGCCCAGGGAGACCTCGTAGCAGCCCATCGCATACAGCTCCCGGGCGACCCACGCCACCTGCTCAGGCTTGACCGCCCCTTCATAGGGGCAACCCAGCACGCAGGACACGTAGCCGCGCACACTGACACCGTGCTGTTTTGCGGCCGCCATGATCGGCGCGAAGCGCTCCAGGCTGTCCTTGATGGAGCAGTTGATGTTGCGCTGGGAAAACGCTTCGGACGCGGCGGCGAACACCGCCACCTCTTTCACGCCCGCCGCCAGCGCATCTTCAAACCCCCGCAGGTTCGGCGCCAGGGCGCCATAGGTCACACCGGGCTTGCGCTGGATCTGCGCGAACACCTCGGCGGACCCGGCCATTTGCGGCACCCACTTGGGCGAGACAAAACTGCCGACTTCGATATAGCCCAGGCCGGCGGCGCTCAGGGCATCCACCAGGCGCACCTTGTCGGCGACGCTGATGGGCTGTGCTTCGTTCTGCAGCCCGTCGCGGGGGCCGACTTCGATCAAGCGTACAAAGGAGGGGAGGGACATGGGGATTGACCTGTGGTGAGTTGCCAATATGTCGAGCGCAATGATGAACCCATTGTGGGAGCGAGCTTGCTCGCGATAGCGGTGTGTCAGCCACATCAACTCCAACTGATCCGACGCTATCGCGAGCAAGCTCGCTCCCACAGGGAGAATGTTACTGGACGGTTTTCTCGCCCTCGATCGTCTGCTCTAACGCCTGGATGCAGCGTTCTTCGGCGGTGTCGAGTTCCAGTTTCATCTGTTCGATGTCCAGCAATTGCTGTTCGAGCTGTTCCCGGCGCTCGGCGATTTTCGCCAGCATGCTGTGCAGCTGTTTCTGATTGCCGCTGGAGGGGTCGTAGAGTTCGATCAGCTCGCGGCACTCGGCCAGGGAAAAGCCAATGCGCTTGCCGCGCAGGATCAGCTTCAGGCTGACCTTGTCCCGCGGCGAATAAATGCGCTCCTGGCCCCGTCGCTCCGGGCTCAACAGGCCTTGTTCTTCATAGAAACGGATGGCCCGTGTGGTGATATCCAATTCGCGGGCGAGGTCGGAGATGCTGTAGGTCTGGCTGCTCATGGAAGCGCTCGAAACGAAAGGGGCTGGCGCTAAGCTAAAGGCAGGTTGACGTTCGCGTCAAGCAGTGAGGTTCTGCACACAAAACCCTGTGGGAGCGAGCTTGCTCGCGATGGCGTCGGACCAGTCGCCATGGATATTGGCCGGTCTACCGCTATCGCGAGCAAGCTCGCTCCCACCGTTTCGATCTTTTAAACCTTATCGAGCTTCTTCTCATGGGCCGTCACCTGTTGGCACAGCTCGATCATCTGCTCGCGCATCCAGCGGTTGGCCGGGTCCTGGTCGGTGCTTTCGTGCCAGTAGAGATGGGTCTCCACCGGGGGCACGTCGTTGACCGGGAGCAGGAAGGCGTGCAAATCGTGACGCCGTGCAAAGCGCTCGGGAACGGTCATGACCATGTCGGTCTGCTGCAGCACCTGGGAGGCCATCAGGTAATGCTGGGAACGCAGGGCGATCTTGCGCTGGATGCCCATCTTGCCGAGGGCCAGGTCGACGTAACCCAGCCCGTTGCGGCGGCTGGAAATGTGCACGTGGGTCTGGGCCAGGTAATCATCGAGGGTGATCCTTTCCTTGCCCGCCAGCGGATGGCCCTTGCGCATGGCGCACACGTAGCGATCTTCCATCAACTTGACGTGGCGCACCTGTGGGTCGGTATTGAGCGGCGCGTCCACGGCGAAGTCGAGGCGGCCGGCGGCCAGTTCCTTGGTGGTTTCACGGCGCTTGGACAGGAAGCTCTCGATCGCCACGGTCGGCGCCAGGCGGCGCAGGCGCTGGAACAGCAGCGGCAGGATCACGCCTTCGGTGAGGTCGGTCATGCTGATGCGGTAGGTCTTGACCGCCTGCAGCGGGTTGAAGATCCGGCTTTCCTGCACCGACACCCGCAGCAGCGACAAGGCATTGCGCACCGGGCCGATGATGTTCTGGGCCATGGGCGTCGGCACCATCCCTTGGGCGGTGCGCACGAAGAGCGGGTCGTTGAAGGTCTCGCGAAGACGCGCCAGGGCATTGGACACCGCTGGCTGAGTGATGCCGACGATCTGCCCGGCGCGGGTCAGGTTGGCTTCGGTGTAGATCGCATCGAAGACAATGAAAAGGTTGAGGTCGACCTTGCTCAGATTCATGGCGCTGCACTCTTATTTTTGGGCTTGTTCTTAGGCTTGTTGTGAGGTGCCGGGTGGCGATGCGAATCAGTGAAACATATATCGGTGATGAATGTTAATACACGCCGAGAATAGGTTAGGTAAATTTTCGTAGCTGAACTAGCATCGATTTCATGACCTAAAACAACCTCTGCCAAGAAGGTGCTGCTCATGGATTTTGCCTATTCCCCCAAGGTTCAGGAACTGCGTGAACGCGTCACGGCGTTCATGGATGCCTACGTCTACCCGGCCGAAGCAGTGTTCGAACGACAAGTGGCCGAGGGCGACCGCTGGCAACCCACGGCCATCATGGAAGAGCTCAAGGCCAAGGCCAAGGCAGAAGGCCTGTGGAACCTGTTTCTGCCGGAGTCCGAGTTGGGCGCCGGCCTGACCAATCTGGAATATGCACCCTTGGCAGAGATCATGGGGCGCTCGCTGCTGGGGCCGGAGCCGTTCAACTGCTCGGCCCCGGACACCGGCAACATGGAAGTGCTGGTGCGCTACGCCAACGAAGAACAGAAGCAACGCTGGCTCGAGCCGCTGCTGCGCGGCGAGATTCGTTCGGCCTTCGCCATGACCGAACCGGACGTGGCCTCTTCGGACGCCACCAACATGGCTGCCCGCGCCGAGCGTGACGGCGACCAGTGGGTGATCAACGGCAAGAAATGGTGGACCTCGGGCGCCTGCGACCCGCGCTGCAAGATCCTGATCTTCATGGGCCTGAGCAACCCCGATGCGCCGCGCCATGCCCAGCACTCGATGATCCTGGTCCCGGTGGACACCCCTGGGGTCAAGATCGTCCGGCCGCTGCCGGTGTTTGGCTACGACGATGCGCCTCACGGGCATGCCGAAGTGCTGTTCGATAACGTGCGGGTGCCGTACGAAAACGTCCTGCTGGGCGAAGGCCGCGGTTTTGAAATAGCCCAGGGTCGACTGGGCCCAGGCCGGATTCACCACTGCATGCGTTCCATCGGCATGGCCGAACGCGCCTTGGAATTGATGTGCAAACGTGCCGTCAGCCGCACCGCTTTCGGCCAGCCGTTGGCGCGTCTGGGCGGTAACATCGATAAGATCGCCGACTCGCGGATGGAGATCGACATGGCGCGCCTGCTGACGTTGAAGGCGGCGTACATGATGGACACGGTGGGCAATAAGGTGGCGAAAAGTGAAATCGCCCAGATCAAGGTCGTCGCGCCGAACGTGGCCTTGAAGGTCATCGACCGGGCGATCCAGATTCACGGTGGTGCCGGGGTTTCCAACGACTTCCCGCTGGCCTACATGTACGCCATGCAACGCACCCTGCGCCTGGCCGACGGCCCGGATGAAGTCCACCGCGCCGCCATTGGCAAGTTCGAGATCGGCAAGTACGTGCCCAAGGAAATGTTGCGTAGCGGGCGCTGAAGGCCTGTTTCACCCTGGCAACGCCATCGCGCTCACCACAAATCCCCTGTGGGGGCGAGCCTGTTCGCGATGGCGTTGGCACATCCAACACTCATGCAAGCTGAACCGCCGCTATCGCGAGCAAGCTCGCTCCCACAGGGAGTGTGGGGTGTGCCCGAGATAGGCGTCGCACCGCCAACCCACTGTGGGAGCGAGCTTGCTCGCGATGGCGGCCTCCAGGACAGTGAGCCTTCTTACTCCTTGACGCTCATGTACTCCTCGGCCCAGCGGATGTAGTCCTCGGGCTGGGTGTAGGTGTGGGTCAGTTCGGTGGCGCTGAGGTCCGAGGCCTGGGTGAAGATCTGCCGTTGTTCGCGAAGGCTGTCGTAGGTGGCCTTGATCGCGGCGAAGTAGGCGCCGTGACCGTCGATGGTCACGCGGACGCCCAAGTCGGCCAGGCGCTTGTCGTCGCGCAGCAGTGGATTGCCGTAGGTGACAAGCATCAACGGCACCGTCAGGTTTTCACTGATTTTTTCCAGATGATCGAAGTCTTGCACGCCCACCATGCAAATCCCGTCGGCTCCGGCACGCTCATATTGCTGGGTCCGGCTGATGATTTCCTGGACTGGCAAGATCCCGGCGTTGGTCCGGGCGATGATCGCCATTTCCGGATCGACGCGTGCTTCCAGCGCTGCCCGAATCTTGCCGACGCCCTCGGCGACACCGATCAGGTCGGTGGATTTACGCCCGAACTGGGCCGGCAGCAGGGTGTCTTCGATGGTCAGCGCCGCGACGCCGGCCCGTTCCAGTTCAATGATGGTGCGCATCACGTTCAGGGCATTGCCGTAGCCATGATCGGCGTCGGCAATGACCGGCAACTGGGCCACGCGACCGATACGGGTGGCCTGTTCGGCAAACTCGCTGAGGGTGATCAGGGCGAAGTCCGGCGCGCCCAATACTTGCAACGACGCGACCGAGCCTCCCAGGATACCTACTTCAAAACCCAGGTCGGCGGCGATGCGCGCCGACATCGGGTCAAACACCGAGGCGGTGTGGTAGCAGGTCTTGGAAGCCAGCAGTTGACGAAAGTTACGACGCAAATCTTGATGGGAAAGCCTGGACATATGAGTTCCACCAATGGAATGGAAAGGCTTGAACAAAAGTGTCAACGCCGAAAGATCCAAAGGCTATCACGTGGCAAGCGTAAAGATGATGACGAATGTGTATGGGCGATGCGTTCGCTGCATGGGAAGAGGCCGCAGACCCGGTAAGTCTGCGGCCAGCGAAAGCGTCCTTGGTGTGTCGCTCAGTCTGAGGTTGGCACGCTCCACAGTTGCTTGATCTCGTGGATGTTTGCAACGTTGAAGCGAGTGGGGAACCCGGGGATTGTGCATTGGATTTCGTTGATCAACTGCGTAGCGGTGTCGATCACCTGAGTGCTGGCTCGCAACAAGGGCGTTTCCTCCCAGTCTTGCATCAGGTTATTCATGTTTTTCTCCTTCTTTTAAATGCCGGACAACGAAATGACTATCCGGTGTTGAGCAATGATAACGTGTCTGTGAATAGCGCGATTTCTTGCGTCGCTACACCCGGGTGAAGCGGTCGGTAGTCCTTATCGAAACACCAGGCTTCATCGAGTTTGAGCCAATGTTGCGGATGGACGAGCAGGCTCAATGAGGCCGACATTGAAATTGGCGGGATCTGTCTATGGATTTCTTTGAGTGCGGGCATGTACAGCACTTCGCCGGGTGCAAGTTTTAGTCGTCGCTCTTTACCCAGGCGCGGTCTCTTATTCTTTTGCAGCGGTAGATCGTCGAGTATCTCGCGGGTGATAGTGGTATAGCCGTCACCGCTGTAGCCGACGGCATAAATCTCGAAGTCGTGACTGTGGTTCAGGTTATAGATGAACGTTTCTTTTTCATCAGGGGTTCCTGCCGGTGCCCAGAAATTCAAGCGAAGGGTAAACGAGTCATTGCGGTGCAGAACAAACCCATAGGCGTTGTAGAGGCTGCTGCGTGTATCAAAGCCGTCTCGTTGGATCGTGGCGTACAGATGATCGCTCAACAAAGTGCGATTGTTGGCCAACTGTCGCAGGTCTTCGATAATCCGGGATCTATCTCGCTGCAGGTCATGGGTTTTCAATCGCTCGACAAAGGCTTCCAGCTTCATGCCGCCTGCTCGAACGGTTGGAGCAAATTGTCCAGGCGCGAATCCTGGTGTTTTTTCAGCAGCGCAATGTAGCTCAAGGCGTCCTGGGGATTGGCCCGATAGAGCACCTGGAAGGCTTTCCACGCCACGGCCGGGTGATAGTGGTAGATCAGCTCCCCGGCGACGCGGCTGCGTTCGGGGTCTTGAACCGTTTCGAGCAGCTCCAGGCTCACCAGGTAGCGGGCGGCGCTGTCGTCATGGGGTAGCCAGGCGACCTTGCGTAACGAGGCACGATCGAATACTCCGATGTCTGCACTCCTGTCCGGCAGATTGATCCTGCCTACCAGCCCGGTGTTCGTTTGCGCTGGGCGGCAGTAGTCAAAGAGTGTCCGGCTGCCATCGATCACCAGTGGGTTGTTTTTATCTATGCGTACGGTGTCGGCCTTTTCAAGCCGATGCCCCTCGAGGGTATATCGCTGTACGTCGAAGGGTCGATCAACGGCGAACAGAATACTTCGGCCGGGTATTGAATACAGTTGCGAAGAGACATCGACGGATGTCAGTGGCTTGATGCTGATATTGCCAATGTTCGTGCAATGTAACGTGATGGTGGCGGTGTGCAAGTTGGTAATGTTCATGATAGCTGCACGTCGAGAACGGGCATCGGTAAATGTTGGCTGGTTGTTCAGCTCGGCAATTAATTGATTGATTTGCGCGGTCATGTCCAATGTTTTTATTTGTTCTGCGATCTCTTCAGGCAGCCGGTGCGTGGAAATCAGAGTCTTGATCATGAGCGGGTTCGTTACAGTAGGGCGATGGGCACAAG
The DNA here is from genome assembly GCF_055390755.1 of Pseudomonas sp. Van50. Lineage (NCBI taxonomy): Bacteria > Pseudomonadati > Pseudomonadota > Gammaproteobacteria > Pseudomonadales > Pseudomonadaceae > Pseudomonas > Pseudomonas sp. Van50. The sequence continues at coordinate 2,354,679 of NZ_AP024343.1, forward strand.
TATGGTTTTGGGAGGGGGTGGAGGCAATTATGGAATTGTCGGGAAGTATTGCCGATGAACAATACTTGAGTTGTTAAAGACTCGGTAACGCTGCGCTTTTGGTAGGGCGATGAGACCGGCCGCCGGGGCGGCGGTGATCGGATATCGGTGTACGAGGCGCGAGAAAGGGCTACGCTGCCACCGCCTGTTGCCCCTGTCTGGGCAATGCCACGGCGCGCACCGTATCACCCGGTTGCACTTGCAGGCGTTTGGCGGTGAGGCGATCGACGAGCAGGCTGTTGCCATGCAGGCGTGCGCGGGCGCTGGTGACGCGGCAGTTTTCCAGGCGCCGGTTGTGAATCAGCCAGACCGGTGCTTGTTCGTCCGGAGTACCAATGGCCAGGGTCAGTGTCTGGCTGTCGCGTACGCTGCGGATTTTCGACACCGGCGCTTCGATCACCGGGCCGCCGTCGAAAATGTCGATGTAGCCCCTATGGCTGAAACCTTCGGCGCTGAGGATTTTCAGGGCCGGTTCGGTGTTCGGGTGAGCCTTGCCGATCACCGCCTGGGCCTGTTCGGTGAGCAGGCAGGTGTACAGCGGCTGGCGTGGCATCAGCTCGGCGATGAACGACTTGTTGCCCATCCCGGACAACTGGTCGGCGTAGCTGAAATCCTTCTGGAAAAAATGCCGTCCCAGGCTGTCCCAGAACGGCGAACAGCCTTGTTCGTCGGCATGGCCCCGCAGCTCGGCAATGAGTTTTTCGCCGAACAGCTGGGAAAACTCGGCCACGAACAGCAGACGCGCCAGGGACAGCAGGCGCCCGTTGTGCCCGTGGCGTTGCTCGGGGTGCAGGAACAACGAGCAGATTTCCGATTGCCCGGACATCTCGTTGTTGAGAAACAGCGTCGGGATCTGCCGCTGGATTCCCAACTCCGGCGCCGAACTGACCGTGACCCCGACCCGATAGTTGTACCAGGGCTCACGCAGCCCCACCGCCCCGGTCAGGGCGCTGATGCCCACCACCTGCCGGTCATCGTCTTCGAGCACGAACAGGTAGTCGGCGTCGGCACGTTCGACTTGGCCGGCGAAGGTCCGCTGGGCCCAGCGAACGCGGTGGGCCAGACGCTCTTCGTTGGCCGGCAGGCTGGTAAACCCAGGGCCCGCGCAACGGGCCAGGTCCAGCAAGGCAGGCAGATCGGTGAGGGCCACCGGACGGACAATCATGATGCAGCTCCTTCATCGTGTCGGTCCAAACGTCGGTGCAGGCCATGGGATCGAGTGAGGTTCATAGGGCAATCACCCGGATCCGCGCGCCATCCTGGATGTCCAGGGCCGTCAGCATGGCGGGCGACAGTGCCACAGGGCCGTCGGCGCCGACGTCCAGCTCGGCGACGATGGCCCGGTAGCTGGCAAGGTGCTCGTTGCTCACCAGGTACAGGCCCCGTGCGTCAATCTGCGGGCTCTGCCTGGCCGTAGTGGTGCGACTTTGCGTGATGGAACGGATATTGGCGATACGGGCATGCAAGGTCGGCCCGCCGTCGAAGATATCGACGTAGCTGTTGGTCTCGAAACCCTCGCGCTCGAGGATGTCGAAGGCTTCCTGGCCGTCGGGATGCACCCGGCCGATGCAGGCCTGGGCTGCGGGTGGCAGCATGGGCACGTAGATCGGGTACTGCGGCATCAGCTCGGCGAGAAAGGTCCGGCTTTGCAAGCCACACAACCGTTCGGCTTCGACGTAGGGCAGGTCGAAGAAGTGCTGGCCGATGGCGTCCCAGAAGGGCGACTGGCCGTCTTCGCTGCTGAAACCGACGATTTCGGTGATGACCGATTCGGCAAAACGCTGGGGTGGGCGGCGATGAACATCAGCCGGGCCCGGGACAGCAGCTCTGATTCCGGCGTGCGCACCCGTCCGGCGTCGATGTGGAAGCCACGCAGCAGTGTTTGCCCGTTGAGGTCCTGGCACAGTGACAACGCGGGTACGCCGTGCTGGATGTTCAACTCCCGGGATTCGCTGGAAAACGGCCGGTTGCGCAGGCTGTAGAACGGTTCGTTGCAACCGGTGCTGGAGAGGATTTCCGAACAACCGACCAGGCGTCCGGATTCCAGGTCCTGCAAGACGAAAAAGTAATTCTCGGCCCCCGGCCCCTGCGCATCGGCGGCGAACGAGGCGCACGAGTCGAGGATTTTTTCCTCCAGCCGCCGGGTATCGTCCGGCAGCGACGTGACGCCCACCAGGCTGTCACGGGCCAGTCGTTGCAGTTGCGGCAGATCGGCTAATTGAACTGGACGTAAGGCCAGCATGGATTGCACTCCTGTTCCCAGAGAACCCGGTGACCGGCACCGGGCTTGACGATCACTGTCGATGTCCACGCGTTACAACCATGGCTGGCCGAACCCTTCGACCGCCGTTTCTCATTGACCCGCCGGATCGGGCAGGGCGGTACGACTGCCGAATTTGTTGAGCAGGCACAGATAGGCCACACCCGCGGCGATCCAGATCAGGCCGAGTTTCTGCGCGGCCACGCCCATGTTGTACATGATGGCCGCGACGATCACGAAGCCGACCAGCGGGCAGATCAAGTGACGAATCAGTTGGCCGGAGCTCTGGCGGCGCCAGTAATGGTTGATGACCGTGATGTGCAGCAACATGAAGCCGCTCAGGGCACCGAAGTTGACCAGGGAGGTCAGGGTGTCCACGGCGTTGATGAACAGGTAGCAGATCAGCAACGACAGCACCGCCACCAGGTAGATGCTCATGTAGGGGGTGTTGTGTTTCGGATGGACCTTGGCCAGCACCTTGGGCAACTGGCCGTCCCGGGCCATGCCGAACAACAGGCGCGACACCGCTGCCTGGGAGGTGATCGCTACCGCTACGCCCCAGGCCAGGGCTGTGGCCACCGCGGTCAAGGTGGCCAGCCAACTGCCGGCCGCCAATTCGGCGATTTCATAGAAGGCGGTATCGGCGGACTTGAAGCCCATGCCGGCTGCCAGATCGGTGGCGATCCAGGTCTGCACCACGAAAATCGCCCCCATCACCAGCAAGGTCACCAACGCAGCCTTGCCGACGCTGCGGCCCGGGTCGCCCTTGATTTCTTCGGCCAGGGTGGAAATGGCGTCGAAGCCCAGGAACGATAGGACCGCGATGGACACGGCTTGCATCAGCAGGGCGAAGTTGAAGTGTTCCGGGCTGTACAGCGGCGCCAGGGTCAGTTGGCCGTGACCGGCCCCGCCGTGCAGGGCATTCCAGGCGTAGAACAGGAAAATCCCCAGCACCACCAGCTGTGCCAGCAGGAAAATGATGTTCATCCGTGCGGTGAACGTGATGCCCCGCAGGTTGACGAAGGTCGCGCTCACCAGGAATGCCAGGATGAAACCGACCTTGGGAATGTCCGGGTACAAATGGTTCAGCGCCATGGCGGCGTAGACATAGAGCAGCGGCGGGATCAGCAGGTAGTCCAGCAGCATCAGCCAGCCAGCGATGAACCCTACGTGTGGGTTAAGGCCTCGTTGCGCGTAGGAATAGACCGAGCCGGCCACCGGAAAGGCCCGGGCCATGCTGCCGTAGCTCAAGGCGGTAAACAGCATCGCCACCATGCCGATGATGTACGCCAGCGGCACCATTCCCGGAGCCTCGGCATTGACGTAGCCATACACGCCGAACGGTGCGATGGGGATCATGAAAATCATCCCGTATACCACCAGGTCTGTCAGCGACAGGCCGCGTTTCAATTCCTGCTTGTAGCCAAATGCCTCGATGCTCATGAGCCGTTTTCCTTTTCAGCTGTGTGGGTTGCGCTTGCTTGCTGTCTGTCGCTGGTAACTTGCCGCTGCCGCTACAGCAGGGGCGCCAGGTAGGCGCTCCAGGTCCGTACCCCCTCGGGGCTGCGCAGTTGGTCGTTGCGCACTTCGATCAGCACCGAATCCAGGCCGCGGCCATCGCCGTGCACCGGGACCGTCATGTCGGTCAGGGGGTTGATCTTGTAGGGCTGGTTGCCCGCTGCCCGCAGCGAATGCCGGCTCAGTCCGTCGACGATGCGCTGGGCGTATTCCTTGGCTTCGCCGAACAGCACGCCGGCTTCCAGGGCGCGCGGCTGGCCATAGAACACCGGGGTGAAACTGTGGATGCCCACCACGCGTACCGGCCGGTTGGCGGCCAGACGTCGGTCGATCAGCGCCCGCAAGCGATCATGGAAAGGATGGAACAGGCACTGCTGGCGATATTCGCGCGTGGCCTCGTCCAGGTCGTGGTTGCCCGGGACCTGGTAGATCTCGCTCTGGGGCGGAATGCTGTCCGGCACGTGCAGCGGGCGGTTGAGGTCGATCAACAGCCGTGAATAATTGGCCGACAGCAAGGTCGCGCCGAGGGTTTCGGACAGGCGTTCGGCCAGCAGCAGCGCGCCGATGTCCCAGGCGATGTGTTCCTGGGACGCGGTTTCATCCAGGCCCAGGTCGTTCAGCGCCGCGGGAATGAAACGGCTGGCGTGTTCGCACACCAGCAGCACCGGGTGGTCGGACTCCTCCCGGGTCAGTCGATAGGCTGGCCTGGTGTAGAGGCCCGATTCAGCACACTCAATAGATTCGTGCATAGTGCTCGCAACGCTCGGCAGGTGAGAGCGCCTGGGTCAAGGCCTGCTCCTGGGCCTTCAAGGCGAAATAGGTTTCGACCAGCGGGCCGGGCAGGGCCTCGAGCAGCGCCCCGCTGTGGCGCAGGCAGTCCAGTGCCTGGGCCAGGGTTGTCGGCAGGGCGATAATGCCACGGGCGCGACGTTGTGTTTCATCCAGCTCATCGGGTATTTCATCGGTGACAGCGTTCAATGCCCATCGGTGCTGGATGCCCAGCCGCCCGGCAATCAACAGCGCGGCCATCGCCAGGTGCGGTGAGGCGGTGGCGTCCATGGCGCGAAACTCCAGGTTGTACTGGTTCGCCAGCGGCTTGCCACCCAGGCCCACGGTCGGGCAGATGCGCAGCGCCGCTTCGCGGTTGCGCTGTCCCAGGCACGCATAGGATGCGCTCCAATGATGAGGTTGCAGGCGCTCGTAGGACAACGGCGTCGGCGCGGTCAGCGCGCACAGCGCCGGCAGATAGTGCAGCACACCCGCGGCCCAATGCTGGCCGAGGCTGGACAAGCCATTGCTGCTGGCAGCGTCATGCAGCACCGGGTCTGCGCTCAGGTCTTGCAGGCTCAGATGCAGATGCACGCCGTTGCACACGGCATTTTCCGAGGTCTTGGGGGCAAAACTCACGTCCAGGCCCATCTGCCGGGCGATCTCGCGGGTGATTTCCCGTACGTTCACTGCCCGATCGGCAGCGGCCACGCCCAGGGTCGGGCGGCAGGTGATCTCGTATTGCTGCTTGCCGTATTCCGGCAGGAACATTTCCGGTTCGACGCCGCCGGCCCGCAGGGCACTGAGCAGCCACCCGGCGAACCCGGCCTGCTGGCGCTGGGCCTGGAGGCTGAAGGCCAGGCGATCAGGCTGCGCAGGCGCGGCAGCCAGGTTGAATTCATGTTCGAACGCGGCGAAAACCTGCAGGCCCAGTTCGCTGCGATAACGCTCCACTTCGTCCTGCAGCAGCGTGCGCGGGCAGGCGCTCCAGGGGCGGCCGTCGGTCTCCCGGATATCGCAATGGATGAAGTCCAGGGCCGGCGCCTGGGCATCGGGGCCATTGTTGACGGTCACCCGGCTGGACAGGTCCGGTACCAGCCGCAGGTCGCCATAGGCGCCCCAGGGGTTGGTCGAGGCGATGACATCCTGGGGCGTCAACGCGCTGTTGGCCGGCACCCAGCCGCAACCGGCGGTGACGTAGTGGGGCAACTCATCGCTGGGAAACGAGCGCCCGCGGGTCACGCCGATCAGGTCGGTGGTCACCAGGGTCGTGACCGGCAGCGGTGCGAGGAGGGCAGCGGCATCGAGACGGCTCATGGCTGCATCTCCTGCAAACGAGCGAGTACGGTGTCGGTGTCGGTGATCCAGCAGTAGCCCTTGATCGCGTTCAGGCACGCCAGGTGCCGTTGTTCGGTGTGGGTCGCACAGGCGTCTTCCACCAGCGTGACCAGGTAGCCGCGGTCGGCGGCGTCACGCACGGCCATGTCGACGCACTGGTCGGTGACGATTCCGGCGACGATCAGGTGCCGGGTCTGCAGGTTGCGCAGCACGTAATCGATGTTGGTGGAATTGAACACCCCGGAGGAGGTCTTGGGCAGCACGATTTCGTTTTCCTGCGGCGCCAGTTCGGCAATGATCTGCGCCTCGGGGCTGCCCTTGGGCAGGTGCATGTCCGACAGCTTGTGATCCAGGGAGCGGTCGCGGCCATCGGCGGTGAGGCTTTCGATGTGGGTGTGCAACACGTTGTGCTGCGCCGCGCGCATCGCCTCGAGCAAGCGCTGCTGGTTGGGAATGACCTGCTGGCGAGCCCGCTGGAGGAAATACTCGGCCTCGGGGCTGTGCAGGTGGGCATCGAATTGCGGTTCCAGCCAGGCGCGTTGCATGTCTACCAACAGCAGGGCCGTGTGCTGGCGGGTGAACGGCAAATCCCGGGGCGAGTGGTGGGGGAGCGAGAACATCCTTACTTTTCCTCCAGCAGGTGCGTGTTGAATTCCGTGCGCAGGGCGTCGATGCCTTCCAGGCGTTCGGCCAGCTCGGGGCATTGCAGGGTCAGGCAGGCGATCAGGGCCTCGACCTGGGCCAGCGCCGGTACCAGGCTGTCGAAGGCCGACGCCGATTCCACCGGGGCGCTGATGATCAGGTCGGCCAGCTCGCGCAACGGCGAAGCATAGACGTCGCTGAACAGGACGACCCGGGCGTGCCGCGCCTTGGCCGCGCTGGCCACGCGCAGGGCCTGGGCCTGGTAGCGGCGGTAATCGAAAATCAGCACCACATCCTGGCGCTGCACGTCGAACAGGCGGTCAGGCAGTTGGGCATTGTCTTCCAGGGCAAAACAGCCGGCGCGCAGCAGCCGCAAATGGTTGAGCAGGTAATGGGCCAGGAAGCTGCTGAAGCGCCCGCCGAAGCAATGCACCTGGTGGCGGCTGTCGAGCAACCACTGCACGAGAATGCGCACGTCTTCGGGTTGGGTCAGGGCCTGGGTGTCGACGAGATTGCGTTGGCTGGCGGCCAGGTACTGGCTCCAGGTATCGCCTTGCTGCAATTTGGCCCGCGGTTGCAGCAGCGTGCGAGGGGAGCGCAGGCGATGGTCCATGTCACTGAGCAGCGCATCCTGGAATTCGGCATAACCGCCAAACCCGAGTTTTTTCACCAGCCGCACGATGGTCGGGTCGCTGACGCCGGCATGGTCTGCCAGGCGTGACATCGGACCGAGGCCGTTGCGTGGGTAGTGATCGAGCAGGGCACGTACGACCTTGCGTTCCGACGGCGTCAACACCAGGCCGGGATCGGTGATCAGGTCTCTGAGGGGCGGCATCCGTGCTCCTTGCCTGGATGAATGTTGAATTTCTTTCATAACTCCTGAAAACAGTATTTATGTAGCTGGTGCTACATGTCCAGTGGTTTTTACGTTCCGTTTAAAATGCTCCAAAGTTGTGCGAAAACCCTGTAGGAGTTGGTCTCGGCCAGGTGGAATGAGTATGTCAGGCGTTGTGTCTTGGACATGTCGGACATAACGCCTTTTTGTCTCACTTATTTGATTTCGTATAAGGTGCTGTACAACTAAACCCGTGAATATCCCGTCCACGCGACCCGTTCGATTACCCGAGAATCCAGTGTGCAAGCCACTCGCCTGACGTTGATCTGCCACGCCCGCACCGTTGCCCAGAAACAGGCGCGCTTCAGCGTGGACGAAGCGCTGGACGCCGACTGGCTGAGGCGACGCGGGCAGGTCGGGCATGGCTATCGAAACGTCCGGCAACTGCTGTGCGGGCCGGAACTGCGCACTCGCCAGACGGCCGCGCTGTTCGGCGACGAGTTTGAGGTGGACCCGGCCCTGGCCGATTGCGATCTGGGACGCTGGCGCGGGTTGTCCATCGATGAATTGCTCAAGGTGGAACCGCAGGCCCTGCAAACCTGGCTCGACGATGCCGAGGCGGCCCCCATGGCGGTGAATCCGTCGCCCGGTTGTGTCGCCGGGTCGGGGATTGGCTGGTCAGCCTGGAAACCCGACCGGGGCATCTGCTGGCCGTCACCCACCCCTTCGTGATCCGCGCAGCCTTGATGACCGTCTTGGGCTGCCCGGCCGCCACCTTCAATCGAATCGACATTGAACCGTTGTCCACCCTGGAGTTGCGTTTCAACGGCGTATGGCGATTTCGCACCCAGGAACCTGGCCAGGAGTCGCCGCGATGAAAATGCTGTCAGTCATTGGCATTGGGGCCGGCGATCCGGATCACCTGACGATGCAGGCTGTGAAAGCCTTGAACCGTTTGGACGTGGTCTTCCTCATGGACAAGGGCCCGGCCAAGGACAAACTGTTGGACCTGCGGCGCGAAATTTGTCGACGCTACATTGTTGATCGCACCTACCGTTTCGTCGAAACCTACAACCCGGAACGCCAACGCGGCGACCTGGACTACAAGGACAGCGTCGAAGCGCTGAACCGTGCGAAACAGGCCACCTTCGAACGCTTGATCGATGAAGAACTGTCCGATGGGCAGCGGGGCGGTTTTCTGGTGTGGGGCGATCCGGCGTTGTACGACAGTACCGTGCGCATCCTGCAGGCTATTCTCGACGGGGGCCGTTGCGCCTTCGAATTCGAGGTGATCCCCGGCATCACCAGTGTCCAGGCCCTGGCCGCCCGGCACAAAGTGCCGTTGAACAGTATTGGTGGTGCGCTGGAAATCACCACCGGACGCCGCTTGGCGGCAGGGCAGGTGGGCGACGCGGCGAGCGTGGTGGTGATGCTCGATGCCGAGGATGCCTACCGCCAGGTGAGTGATCCCGATACGCAGATTTACTGGGGTGCCTATGTGGGGACGCCGGATGAAATCCTGATCGCCGGCCGGCTGGGGGACGTGGCCGATGACATCGAACGCACCCGCAAGGCCGCGCGAACAGCCAATGGGTGGATCATGGATACGTATTTGTTGCGTAAGCCTCAATGATGCCGCCATCAACCTGTGGCGAGAGGTAGGTGGGAGCAAGGCTTGCCCGCGATACAGGCGATGTAGGTCTTCCAGAAATCGAGGCGCTCATATCGCGAGCAAGCTTTGCTCCCACCTTATTCCCTCGCCCTGACAGCGTTCGACAGCTTCATCGCCAGTAGGCTATTTACCCCCGCCCAAACCGCTCCCGATACACCGACGGCGCCAACCCCACGACGCTGCGAAACGCCACGCGAAAGCTTTCCACCGAGCGGTAGCCACACAGTTGCGCGATGTTGTCGGTGTTGTCGCCGGTGCTTTCCAGAAGTTCGCGAGCCCGGGCCAGGCGTTCGTGTTGCAGCCAGGCCTTGGGCGACACGCCGCAGGCCTGGGTGAAGTGGCGCAGGAAGGTGCGTTCGCTCATGGCCGCCTGGCTGGCCAGTTCGCGCACACCGAGGGGTTCGTGCAGGCGCTCACGGGCCCATTGCATGACGCTCGACAGGTCGCTGCGTGGCGTACGGCTGACCGGCGAAGGAATGAACTGCGCCTGGCCACCCGTACGTTGTGGTGACATGACCAACCGGCGCGCCACGGTGTTGGCGACCTGGACGCCATAATCCCGTGCCACCAGGTGCAGGCAGGCATCGATGCCGGCAGCGCTGCCTGCCGAAGTGATGACCTGTCCCGAGTCCACGTACAGCACATCCGGGTCGACCCGGACGGCGGGAAAGCTCTTGGCCAGTTCGTCGGTGTAGCGCCAGTGAGTCGTGGCGCCCAGGCCATCGAGCAGCCCGGCGGCGGCCAGTACGAAGGCCCCGGAGCAGATCGACAGCAGGCGCGCCCCACGGGCGTGGGCCCGGCGTAGTGCATCGAGCAACGCCTCGGAAGGTGGTTCGCTTCGGCTGCGCCAGCCTGGCACGACAATGGTCCGGGCGGTTTCGAGCAGTTCCATGCCGCCATCGGCCAATACCTGGAAGCCACCCATGGCGCGCATCGGACCGTCATCGACCGCGACGATCCGATGCTCGTACCAGGGGAAATCGAATTCCGGCCGCTCTAATCCGAAGATTTCGACGGCAACGCCGAATTCAAAGGTGCATAGGCCGTCGTAGGCAAGGATCGCGACCAGACCTGGGAGAGGCTGCATTTGTCGGAAAATTCCCACAGAGTGTCTTGTACGCCACTGTAGCCGTAAGCTTCGGGGGGATAAAGTCTCTTCACGCCTTTATCTACCCTTGGAGTACACCCCCATGACCAGCCTGGTTCGCGAAGTGCCTGCCGCCCCTTCCGATATCGCCCTACAGCATTTCAGCCGTCGTCTGTCATTCGAAACGGATTGTTCCGACGTTCACGCCAGTCAACAGGCCGGCAATGTCGATTTTGTGCTGGTGGATGTACGCGGGCCGCTGGCCTACGAACGCGGCCACGTCCCCGGGGCGATCAACCTGCCGACCCGCACGCTCACCGCCCAGGCATTGGCCGCCTATGCCAAGACCAGCCTGTTCGTGGTGTATTGCGCCGGCCCCCACTGCAATGGTGCGAACAAGGCGGCGGTGCGTCTGGCGACCTTGGGGTATCCGGTCAAGGAAATGATCGGTGGCGTCATGGGGTGGCTCGATGAAGGCTTTCGCCTGACCGGCTCGGTGGAGCGCGTGGCGGACGAGGCGATCCGCTGCGACTGCTGACTTTTTGCCCTGCGTGGCTATCCCGGCATTCATGCCGGGATGCCCGCTGCGCAAATGCCTGTGATCGGCCAGCGTGGTTTAACGGGGCGCCCCAGATCAAAATCAAACGCGAGGCGGCCATATAGCCGGCCTGGTTCAGAGTGAACGCGTTCACCCTGTGGGAGCGAGCTTGCTCGCGAAGGCGATGTAACTGTCGATGAGGATGCTGAGCAAGCTCGCTTCACAGGGAAGCTTTATTGCTCTTCGAGCCCGCGCTGTTCAATCACCCCAAAAAACATCCGCCACATCCTGGACCATGATCCGGGCGATGTTGGTGATGGTGTTGATGTCGGCCTCGGCTGAATCGCGCAGGGTCGTACAGGCCATGAGTGCGAAACCCTCCCCACTGACCAAAGCCAGCAGGTGAACCAGACTATAGAAGGGGGGTGAGGCAACAACCGACCTGTAGGACGCCCACAAACCCAGTGGCGAGGGAGCTTGCTCCCGCTCGGTGGCGCAGCTGCCGTAAACCCTGGGGCATGGGGTTGGTCTGACGAAAAGAGGGGGCTGCTTCGCAGCCCAGCGGGAGCAAGCTCCCTCGCCACGGTGAGTGAATTCCTACGAGATTTTCAGAAGGCCAGAGGAGCAATTGATTTCAGAAGCGGAACGCGGAGCGTCAAAAACTTGTGGGAGCGAGCTTGCTCGCGATGACGTCGTCACAATCGACATCACCGCAAACTGATCCTCCGCTTTCGCGAGCAAGCTCGCTCCCACAGTTGGGGCGGAGTACGACAAAGAGACAGGCCGGCTATAAGGCTGCCTCGCTTTGGCCTGTTACAAACCAAGCTATTTTTATAACTAATTGTCGCTTCTACACAATTCCCCTCCTGAGCACCCCTCTAGACTCCCGGCCACTTCGGTTCCTCGTTGACCGAACCTGCCTACGAATCTGCCAATAATTGCCAATAAAAACCCCTGCACACTCAGGAGCGAAAATGAAGAAGCTAGCCATGTTCGGTGCCCTGGCACTGTCCGTGTTGTCCCTGTCGGCCGTGGCCGAAGACGCCAAGCCGATCCGCCTCGGGATCGAAGCCGGTTACCCGCCTTTTTCGATGAAAACACCCGACGGCAAGCTGGCCGGCTTCGATGTCGATATCGGCGATGCGCTGTGTGAACAGATGAAGGTCAAGTGCGTCTGGGTCGAGCAGGAGTTCGATGGCCTGATCCCTGCGCTGAAAGTGAAGAAAATCGACGCGATCCTGTCGTCCATGACCATCACCGACGATCGCAAGAAAAACGTCGATTTCACCATCAAGTACTACCACACCCCAGCGCGCTTCGTGATGAAGGAAGGCTCCAACATCAAGGACCCACTGACCGAACTCAAGGGCAAGAAAGTCGGTGTGCTGCGCGCCAGCACCCATGACCGTTTCGCCACTGAAGTGCTGGTGCCCGCCGGCATCGACCTGGTGCGCTACGGCTCCCAGCAGGAAGCCAACCTGGACATGGTCGCCGGCCGCCTCGACGCCATGCTGGCCGACTCGGTGAACCTCGACGAAGGTTTCCTGAAAACCGACGCCGGCAAAGGTTTCGCCTTCGTCGGCCCGACCTATGAAGATGCGAAATACTTCGGCGGCGGTGCCGGCATTGCGGTGCGCAAGGGCGATAAGGCCCTGGCCGATCAATTCAACGCAGCCATCACCGAAATCCGCGCCAACGGCACGTACAAGAAAGTGCAGGACAAATACTTCGCCTTTGACGTCTATGGGCATTAATCGCTGACCCCCAAGGTGGCCCGCCGTTGACCCGGCCGGCCACCTTTTTCATGGGCGATTGTTTACCCTGCGCCTATCGTAATGCCGCCATCCGGAGTTCCTCATGCAACGCATCGACCATACCCTGCCATGGAGCCACCTGGGCACCGAGCGCCGGCTCAGTGTGTTTCGCTACGGCCATGGGCCGCGCAAGGCCTACATCCAGGCCAGCCTGCACGCCGATGAATTGCCGGGCATGCGCACCGCCTGGGAGCTGAAGCAGCGGCTCAACGATCTGGAGGCCCAGGGCTTGCTCAAGGGGGTGATCGAACTGGTGCCGGTGGCCAACCCCATCGGCCTGGATCAACACCTGCAAAGCGCCCACATGGGGCGTTTCGAACTGGGCAGCGGCAAGAATTTCAACCGTTCCTTCGTGGAGCTCAGTGCGCCGGTGGCGCAACGCATCGGTGATCGCCTGGGGGACGACCCGGCCGCCAATATCACCTTGATCCGCCAGACCATGGCCGAGGTCCTCGATGACTTGCCGCCACCCCCTTCGCAACTCGAAGCGCTGCATCGCCTGCTGCTGCGCCATGCCTGCGATGCCGACATCACCCTGGACCTGCATTGCGATTTCGAGGCAGCGATCCATTTGTATGCCTTGCCACAGCAGTGGCCGCAGTGGCGTTCTTTGGCCGCACGCTTGAAAGCCGGTGTGGCCTTGCTGTGCGAGGATTCGGGCGGCAGTTCGTTCGATGAATCCTGCTCCTCGCCCTGGTTGCGCCTGGCCAAGGCCTTTCCTGGGGCGGCGATCCCACCGGCGAACCTGGCGACGACGCTGGAATTGGGCAGCATGGGCGATACCCGGGTGGAGCAGGCCCAGGCCAATTGTGAAGCCATCCTCGGGTTTCTCGCCGAGCAGGGACTTATCGCTGGGGACTGGCCGCCCGCACCCAGCGAGTGCTGCGAAGGCTTTCCGTTCGAAGGCACGCAATACCTGTTCGCGCCGCACCACGGCGTGGTGAGTTTCCTGCGGGAGGCTGGCGAATGGGTGGAGCGGGGCGATCCGCTGTTCGAAGTGGTCGATCCGCTGAATGATCGGGTCACCATCGTGCGGGCCGGCACCAGTGGCGTGCTGTTTGCCCTGGACCGCGGGCGCTACACGCAGCCGGGGATCTGGCAGGCAAAAGTCGCTGGGCGTGAACCGATTCGTACGGGGAAATTGATCAACGACTGATAACTGCTGTCTACCTCACCGCACGGGCCTTGCCGTGCGGCTATCGAAACGATGGAGGAAGATCGATGTTCAAAGCGCTCGCCCTGTTCCTGTTGCTGGTCTCGTCCGGGTTGCAGGCCCAACCTTCGCTGCACACGGACTTGCCGCTCAACTACCTGGCCCAAGTCGATGAGCAGGCTCGGAACCGACCGCTGGTGATCTTTCTGCACGGTTCCGGCAGTAACGAGCAGGACCTGTTCGCACTCAAGGACGAGTTGCCGCGCGATTACAACTACCTCTCGGTGCGGGCGCCGAAGAGCATGGAGCAGGACCGTTACCAGTGGTTCGCCAAAAAGGGCGAGGGCGCCTACGACGGTGACACCTCCGACCTGAAGGCCAGTGGCCGGATGCTGCTGGAGTTCATCGACAAGGCCCGGGCCAAGTATTCGAACGACGCGAGCAAGGTCTACCTGGTGGGGTTCAGCCAGGGCGCGATGATGAGCTACGAAGTGGCCCTGCGACACCCCGAAGCCGTCGGGGGTATTGCCGCGATGGGCGGGCGGGTCCTGTCGGTACTGCGGGCGGAACTGACCCCCGACGAATCACGACGGACGCTGGCGGTGTTCATCGGCCATGGCACGGCAGACCCGATCATTCCCTACCACGATGGCACCGAGGCCAACACCTTCCTCAAGACCCTGGCGCTGGAACCGGAATTCCATGCCTACCCCGGCGTCGGCCACAGCATCAGTGCCCTGGAGGTGAAGGACCTGCGGGCCTGGCTGGAGCGGCTCAACCCCTGACCAAAATAGAACCCTGTGGGAGCGAGCCTGCTCGCGATGGCGGTGGGTCAGCTTGCCTCAAGGTTGGGTGTGCCGACGCCATCGCGAGCAAGCTCGCTCCCACATTTTTGATGGTGATTGTCCTCGATTCTTCGGCGAATACAGAACCCTGTGGGAGCTGAGCTGAACTGGTCAACTAATTTTGGACACCAGTTACGGTTTCATGCTGCCAGTTTCTCCATAGCTACCGGCGACCGGTAGTCGTTGTAGCTATGGAGTCTGACGTTGTTGTAACGCATCACATAACGCTGCACATCCACGCGGGCTTCATGCTCCGAGCTGTAGCCATCTTCTGGCACCCACTCTGACTTCAGGCTCCCAAAGAAACGCTCCATCGGGGCGTTGTCCCAGCACTCACCTTTGCGACTCATGCTTTGCAGGAGTCCATGCTTGCGCATTTCATTCCTGAATTTGTGGCTGGTGTATTGGCAGCCTTGATCGGAATGAAACAGCACCTCTTTTGGGCAACCTCGCAATTGCACCGCCATTCGCAACGCTTCGCAGGTCAGCGAGGCATCGGAAATCATTGAAAACGACCAGCCCACGATCCGGCGAGCAAACAGATCCAGCACCGCCGCGAAATACATCCAGCGCTTGCCGACCTTGATGTACGTCACATCGCCACACCACACCTGGTTGATCGCCGTGACATCAAACTTGCGCTTGAGCACGTGCGGCGCCACCAACGCTTCCACGCCGGAAGATTTGTACCTGTGCCGCCGGCGCTGACGACTGGCAACACCGGCTTCGCGCATCAAGCTGCGAGCCATATGCCGCCCGACACGATGTCCCTTTGCTTGCAGCTCCTTGGAAAGGGTGCGAGACCCCGCGGATGCTCTGGACTCCTTGTGATGCTCGACCAGCACGGCTTTAAGTTTCTCCCGCTCGGGCTTCACTTTGCCTTGGCGCTGACGCCAGGCGTAAAAGCTGCTGCGGTTGACTCCAAACGCCCGACAGCAATTGTTAACGCCGTACTGCTCGTCCAGCTCATTGATCAACGAGAATGATCTTTGGAGTCCAAAAGCAGGAGAGCACTGGCCTTTTTTAGGATTTCAATGTCCAGGTCTTTTTGCCTGAGCAACGCTTTGAGCTGCTGAATTTCACGCTGATCAGCGGTAATCGCCTTGGCGCCCACCGGGGTCGAACCCAAGCGTTCCTTGCGAACCTGATCGACCCAGCGGCGAAGCGCCGTGGGCCCAATATCCAGGCTGGCGCAGACTTCGGGAACCGACTGTCCCTCGTCCAGCACCATGCTGGCCGCTTTGAGTTTGAACTCACTGGAGTAAGATTTACGCATAACCAAAACACCTCAGATTTGGGCGCCATCATAGCGCCCGATTGAAGTGTCCAAAATCATTAGGCCAGTTCAAGCTTGCTCGCGATAGCGGTGGGTCAGCTTGCCTCAAGGTTGGGTGTGCCGACGCGATCGCGAGCAAGCTCGCTCCCACATTTTTGATGGTGATTGTCCTCGATTCTTCGGCGAATACAGAACCCTGTGGGAGCTGAGCTTGCTCGCGATGGCGGTGGGTCAGCTTGCCTCAAGGTTGGGTGTGCCGGCGTCATCGCGAGCAAGCTCGCTCCCACATTTTTGATGGTGATTGTCCTCGATTCTTCGGCGAAGACAGAACCCTGTGGGAGCTGAGCTGAGCTTGCTCGCGATAGCGGTGGGTCAGCTTGCCTCAAGGTTGGGTGTGCCGACGCCATCGCGAGCAAGCTCGCTCCCACATTTTTTGACGGTGATTGTCCTCGATTCTTCGGCGAAGACAGATCCCTGTGGGAGCTGAGCTGGCTCGCGATAGCGGTGGGTCAGCTTGCCTCAAGGTTGGGTGTGCCGGCGTCATCGCGAGCAAGCTCGCTCCCACATTTTTGATGGTGATTGTCCTCGATTCTTCGGCGAAGACAGATCCCTGTGGGAGCGAGCTTGCTCGCGATGGCGGTGGGTCAGCTTGCCTCAAGGTTGGGTGTGCCGACGCCATCGCGAGCAAGCTCGCTCCCACATTTTTGATGGTGATTGTCCTCGATTCTTCGGCGAAGACAGATCCCTGTGGGAGCGAGCTTGCTCGCGATGGCGGTGGGTCAGCTTGCCTCAAGGTTGGGTGTGCCGACGCCATCGCGAGCAAGCTCGGTTCCCACATGTTCCGGGGGGCTTATTGACCGCTGGCGATCTGTTTCACCAACGCTTCATGGCCGGTCTTGTCGCTGGCCCGGGAGATGATCTGCACCACCGCCATGCGCGTGCCGGAGGCACCCAGCAAGGTGGTGTCGAGGGTCGGACCGCCGCCCTGGGTCGCGCGGGTGTCGAGCTGGCGCAGGCCCAGGCCGGTGCCTTTTTGCTTCAGGCTTTTTTCGCTGAGGATCTTGGCATCCGGCAGCGACTTGAGGCGCTGGGCGGCGAAGTCGGCCATGGTGGTGTCGAGGAACGTGCCATCGTCATCCTTCACATTCGCACCGTCGATGATGATGTTTTCCGCTGCGATCACCACGGTCTTGCTGGTGGCATTGCTGTACATCGTCCCCGTCGCCCCGGCGGTGCCCTGGGCGGCTTCACCGGCGGGCAATGGCGTCGCCGTAAAACCCTTGGGCAAGGTGAAGGTGAACTTGCCGCCCAGCATCGACACCTTCTGCGCCGGTGCATCGCTGGCAGGTTTGGCCGGGGCCGCCTGGGCGGATGCCACGACCAGGCTGGCGATGGCTCCCAGCAACAGGACGGCGGCTTGTTTACTCAGCAATGACATTGAAAATCTCCACGGATGGTCGCGCTTGAAGACCGATCATCCCATGGGCGTCGTACCGGACTCCAGCAAGAGACCGTCATTTTGGCGATGCCGCTCGCACCAGCAGGCGGCGGGTCACCAGCAACATGGCCACCGACACCGCGACGCCCAAGGCAAAGGCCGGCATGCCCAGCACCGGCAGGGCAAGAGCCAGGGTCAGGCAGAAGGCGGCGAAACAATACATGCCGGTGGCCGTCGCCCGCAGCAGCGCAGCGGTGAAGGCCGGCCCGCGGGTTTGTTGGGAGAACACCGCCATCACACTGCCCAGCACCGGGAATACCGCCAGCAACCCGCTCCAGCGTTCGCCTACGGTGCTGGCCAGCAGTGTCACCGCCAGGGTCAATAGCGCGCCGGCGATCATGCGTAGCAGCAGTTTGTCGGATTTGGCCGCCGGCCCGCTCATCACCGGCCGGACCGTCGGGAACAGATACGGCGCCCCCAGCAGCGCGACCAGGGCGATCAGGCTCGACAACGGCAGCGAAGCCGGTAGCCAGGACAAGATCAACGCCACCAAGGCCCAGACGCCTAGCGCGATGCCCAACGCCCAGGGCCAGGCACGACGCTGGGCAACCTGGGCGTACACCACGCAGAAAGCGATCATTGCAAACATGGCCGCCAGTGCCGCGGTCGCCGACTGCGCGGCAAACCGCTCGCCTTGCTCCACGGCCAGGAACAACAGAATCGGCCCCACCACTACTGGCAACCCCGAGAGCCAGCCGGCCACGCTCGGTCCCCAACGCCTGCCCGCCCGGGAAATCAGCAGCAGGAAAGCGGGAATCACCAGCAGTTTGAGCAGCAGCACGCGATCATCCTTGTCGGAGGTGGGCCGTCACGTTAGCACCGCCTCGCCCAGGTCATCCACCGACAGCCGACGCGCCTTCAATGCCGCGTCGCCGATATTCAATCCGGCCCGGCCCTGAAGCGCCGAGCCAACGCCTCGCGCTCGAAGTGCTCGGTGATGAAGTCGATAAAGGCCCGGGTCTTGGCCGGCATCAGCGTGCGACTGGGGTAGTAGAGGGAAATCACCCCCAGATCGACGTACCAATCCGGTAACAGCCGCACCAGTTCGCCACGTTCCAGCCAGGGCAGGGCGTCGGGCACCACCAGCAGGGTCACGCCCAGGCCGAGCAAGGCGGCCTCTCGCATGGCGACGGGATCATTGAAGATCATGGATTCGGCCAGTTGCACGGCGCATTCGTCCCCGGCGGCGTTGCGCAGCACGGTCTGGCGCACCCGGCCGGTGCGGCTGGCCCGCAGCACGATGTTGTCCAGGCCGGCCAGGTCCTCGGGCTGTCGGGGCAGGGCGCGTTCGGCCAGGTAGGCGGGGCTGGCGACGGCAATCAGGTGCGCGGGCGCCAGGGTGCGCGATACCACCCCGGGCGTCAGTGCGAAACCGCCTCCGATGGCCGCGTCGAAACCTTCGGCGATCAGGTCCACCGGACGGTTTTCGAAATGCCAGTCCGGACGGATCAGCGGGTAGCGGGCCAGCCATTGCGGCATCAACGGCAGTACCTGGCCGATGCCGAAACTTGGCGAGAGGCTGACGCGCAAGACGCCGGCCGGTTCGCCGCGCTCCGTGGTCACCGCACCAATGGCCGACTGCAGGGCGTGCAGGTTGCCACCGATGCTGGCCAGGAAATGTTCCCCCGTTTCGGTCAGGGACAGCTTACGGGTCGAGCGCTGGAACAGCCGCACCCCCAGGTTGCGCTCCAGCATCGCCACGTTGCGGCTCACGGCAGCGGGAGTGAGGGCAAGCAGCCGCGCGGCCGCCGAGAAACTGCCAGTTTCGGCGCTGCGGACAAAGCATTCGAGGTTGGCGAGGCTTTCCATGGCATGAACCTGATAGTAATGCTTGAAAATGATTCGCCGTATTACCGGCTAATCAGAAGGTAATGGCAAGGGCACCATGCACCTCAACGGCGGACATCACCGCCAGGCTTATCCAACCTTGAGGACACAAGACATGAGCAGCATCGACACCATCGGCATCATTGGCGCTGGCGCCATCGGCAGTGCTTTCGCCCGCGCCCTGGCCCGCCAGAACATCAACGTAGTGATTGCCAACAGCCGTGGCCCGCAAAGCCTGGCCGAACTTGTGGCTGACCTCGGTCCAAGCGTGCGCGCCGGCACCGTGGAGGAGGCCGCCGCCCAGCCGATGGTGCTGGTGGCGGTCAACTGGTCGAAGTTGGCCCAGGCGCTGGGCGGTCTGCCGGATTTTGCCGGACGCATCGTGATCGACGCCAACAACGCGATCGAAGTGCCGGGGTTCAAGGCCGTGGATCTCCAGGGCCGGGCCTCGACCGAGGTGTTCAGCGAGTGGGTGCCGGGCGCACGGGTGGTCAAGGCCTTCAATCATCTGCTGGCGCGCCTGCTGGAGGCAGACCCAACGTCCGAAGGCGGCAAGCGGGTGCTGTTCCTGACCGGTGACGACGCGCAGGCACGGAGTGAAGTCGCGCAGTTGATCGAGCGCCTGGGCTTTTTCGGCGTAGACCTGGGCCCCTTGAGTGTCGGCGCACGCTTGACCCAGTTCCCAGGCGGCCCGCTGCCGGTGCTGAACCTGGTCAAGTTCGACTGAGGCCGCGCCGTGTTCAGCGATCCCAGTAGGGCACTTCGCCAAAACACTCGAGGAAGAAATCGATGACCGTGCGGACCTTCACCGACAGGCGTCGACTGCCCGGCCAGAGGATGGCGATCTGTTGCGGTTCAAGGCTGTTGGAGGCCTGGTAATCCTGCAGCACCGGGACCAGCGTGCCATGACGCACGGCTTCGCCGATCAGCCACGACGGGAACATCACCAGCCCCAGGCCTTGTTCGGCGGCCTGGGTCAAGGTGTCGGCGTGGTTGCCGGTGATCGGGCCGCTGACGCTGTAGGGTGTCCAGGCCTGGCCCGGGCGGCGGAAGAACCAGCGCTGCTGACCGGTTACGCCCTTGTAGGCCAGGCACCGGTGGTGAACCAGGTCCTGGGGCTTGAGTGGTGCGCCGTGGCGGGCCAGGTAGGTCGGGCTGGCGGCGATCTGGAAGCGATGGGGCGCGAGGATGCGCGCCTGCATGCTCGAATCGTGCAGCGGACCGATACGGAACAGCAGGTCGGCGCCTTCCTGCAGTGGGTCGACGTAGCTGTCGGTCTGCTGGATCTCCAGTTGCAGCTTCGGATAACGCTCGCATAGCTGCCCCAACCACGGTGTCAGGTGGCGCTGGCCAAACACCACCGGCGCATTGATCCGCACCAGTCCGGACGGCTCGCTGTGTTGCTCCTGCAGCGCCTGTTCGGCTTCCTCCAGTTGCACCAGCAGCAGCCGTGCATGATGCCCCAACAGGCGGCCAGCCTCGGTGGGTGAAACGGCGCGGGTGTGGCGATAGAGCAACTGTTGGTTCAGGGCCTGTTCCATCAACTGGATCTGCCGGGAAATCGAAGACGGCGCCAGGCCTTCGCGCCGTGCGACTTCCGAAAAACTGCCGTGATCGAGCACCGCGACGAACAATCGCAATGCCTTGAAACCCAGTTCATTGAGGCCGTGCATGGGGTGGGCTTCCTGTGCGTATTGCGCAAAAGTGTTGTCGGGATACTCACATTTATTGCACAGCGACACCAGCCGATAATGCCGGCCCTCTTTCAAGTGAACAGGTTCTGATCATGCAAACATCTTCACTCAGCGAGGCCGCGCCGGTATCGACGCCCGCCAGACCCCGGGCATTGCTGCGCTGGCTATTACTGCCCCTGGTGATCCTGGCCGGCATGGGCTTGTCGGTGGAAGCCGGCCTGCTCGGGCCGCTCGGGGCCCAGGTCGGGCATCTGTGGGCCACGCTGAGCATCTTCGGCGTCGGTTCGGCGATTCTTTTCCTGCTGTTGTTGCTCAGTGGCCGGCAGCGAGGCCCAGCCTTGCATGAGTTGCCACGCTGGCAATTGATCGGCGGTTTCCTCGGTCCGATCTATGTGGTCGTGCTGACACTCGCCACGCCGCACATCGGCATCGCCATGACCATGGTCGCGATTCTCTCCGGCCAGGTGGGTAAAAGTGTCCTGATCGATCATTTCGGCTGGTTCGGCACGGCCCGCAAGCGGGTCAATGGCGAACGCTGGCTGGCGTTGGCCTTGATTGTCGTTGCCCTTGTCCTGATTGCCCGAGGTTGAACATGAACCTGTTTGTTTTGTTGCTGCTGGTGGTCGCGGCCGGTGCGGTGTTGAGTGTGCAGGCGGCGATCAACGGGCGCCTGGGCCAGACGGTCGGTGTGTTGCGCAGCAGCTTGCTGACGTTCACGGTGGGCACGGTGACCACCGGGCTGCTGATCGTGTTTTTCGAACCGGCCCACGGGTTGACGCTGTTGGACATGCCGAAATGGCAACTCAGCGGGGCCTTGTTCGGTGTCGTGTACATGATGGTGATGGTGGGCGCGGTGCCCAGGGTCGGCACGGCCGTGGCCACCGTGGCGGTCATCGTCGGACAACTGGGCATGGGCATGCTGATCGACAACTTCGGCTGGCTGGGCAACCCGGCCATCGAATTGTCCGGCAGCCGAGTCTTCGCCATGGCCTGCCTGGCATTGGCGCTGGTGTTCATGTATCGCAGCAATGCCCGTCAGGCCTGAACGGTTCAGTCGGGTTCCACGTTGAGTTGCAGACTGCCATCGGCCAGGCGTTCAGTACTGCGCACGATGCCGCTCAGGCGCCGGCCCTCGGCGCTGAACACCACGATCTCGGCCTTGTCCAGGTCGTCCGGCATCGGCGGTTGAACGTGCAGCGCGAACCACACCGGCTTGTCCTCGTCGAGGCGCTGGACGGCGTATTGGCAGTCGATACTTTTGGTCTGGCGGCCGAACAGGGTGTCGAGACCGTAGTCCAGGTGAGTGCTGTCGGCGGCGGAGGGTGTGAGAGGCATCGGCGGTCTCCTGGGGCGCGCGGTTGATGTTCAAATGATCCTGCCCGGGAGGGAAAATTCCATTGGCTGAGCCGTTGGGAACAGCCCTGGTGCTCAGCTCGATAGCCCCGTGGCGAGGGAGCTTGCTCCCGCTCGGGTGCGCAGCAGCCGCAAAGAGCCAGGGGCCGCTGCGCAGCCCAGCGGGAGCAAGCTCCCTCGCCACGGAGGAGAAATCAGAGGCCAGGCACGCCGTTCTTCCACGCCGACCAGTTCTTCACAATGTCCTGCACCAGCGGGTTGCCGGTGCGGAACAGGTTTTCCAACGCAGGGACGAACGCGCCCTGGTCGGCGTACTTGAGCAGGTTATCCACTTCATTGCCACCGGGCTCGGGGCGGTCGAAGTCGGACCCGGCCCGCAGCACTGCCAGCCGGTTGATGTCCACCCGACCTTCACGGCTGGCCCGTAGCAAGGCCTCGTAAGTCGAGTTGTCTTCCTGTTGGGTCGTGCAGTAGACGCCTTTGTTGTCGGTGAGCAGGCGGGTCCAGACTTCGGCACGCTCGCTCAGGCGCGTGCCGGAGAACCAAGTGTTGCCGGCCAGGGTGTCACAGCGGGTCACCACCGGCGGCTGGTTGGCCGGGGCATACGGATACTTCAAGCGCCAGGCTGCCGACTCCTTGCTTTCGGCCAGGGTCACCTGCTGGCTGAGGGCAAAGGCCTTGGCTTGCAGGGCCGGGTTGAGTTCGAAGACTTCTGTCTTGTAGTCCAGCGGCGGCTTTTCGTTCGGCCCCTTGGTGTTGATGCCCAGGTAGCCGGTGGGCCAGTCCTTGGGCGCATCCCGCGAATCCAGCTCCCATTGAGTACCGAACTCCACCAGGTAATGGGCCCAGGCGGTTGTGCCGAGCGTGCCGTGGTGCGGGTTGATGCCGGCGACCCCGGCCACCAGGAAATAGCTCTTGCGCAGGTCGACGGTCGAGGAGAGCGCCAGGGCCAGGGTCGAGGCCGCCGCGTTGGTCTGGCCCATGCCGGTGATCAACAGACAGACCCGTTCGGCATTGCAGCGGATCGTCGGGTACTCGGCGGACAGCCCCGGTACACGGATTTCATCCTTGAGCTGCAAGCGTTCGATCCAGTTCTGCGCTTCGGGGGCGAACATGGTGATCAGCATCACTTTGGGTTGAAGTGGCGGTGCGGCTCCGGCGCTTGTCGCGAAGAGTGCAGTACTTGCCAGGCCGATTGAAGCAAACAGGCGATTGATCATGTGTTCGTGACCTCCATGGATTCGAAAGGGTGCTGCGACGATGTGCTCAGAATTGATAGCCGACCCCGGCGTAATACCCCCACCCATCGGAGCGGGCGCGGAAGTTGCCCTCGCCAAAGTTGAGTTCGCTGCCATCCTGCCAGTTGCCGCCGTTGTGGAAGTAGCGGCCCACCAGAGTGAAGCGCACGTGGGTGAACGCGTACAGCAAGACATTGGTGGCGACCGTGGCGTTGGCGGTGCGGGCCGGGTTGTCCTTGTGCAGGTCCGAACCGAAGTCGAAGTTGGTGAAGCCAATGTACGTCAGCGAGGCACCATTGCTGAACTGGCTGATCGGCACGATGTACTTGAGTTGAGCGCGGTAGCCGTCCCAGGAATATTCATTGCTGGCGCCATAGTTTTCCCATTGATAACGGCCATAGAGGTTGGCCGACAAGTTGACCCTCGAGTGAGTGTCAATGTCGGTGCCCAGGCCGCTGTACAAGGTGTTCGCGCGATTGGCGCTGTTGCTGCCGTGGTCGTAGATCCAGTCGAACGCCACATACCATTCCTTGAACGGCCCGATGGCCAGGCTGCGGCCGGCCAGGTAGTCGATGGAAACCCGCGGTTCGTGTTCCATGAACACGGGTGAGCCGTGGTCCCATGCACCTTTGTCGTGGCTGTTGCCAATGTTGAAAATCTTCGGGATGTCGACGTAGCCATAGAGCTCGAAGGGCCCCTTGCGTCCGAAGTATTCATATTCCAGATAGATATCGTCGACCGGTTGCGGGCCGAAGCTGATGTCCTTGCTGCCGATGAGCGTCAGGTCCTGGTTGTACCAGTCCGACAGGTAGGCGCCTTTTTTCGATGGGGTGGCTTCTGGACTGAGGGCTTCGCCTTGGGCGGACACCTCGGTGGGTTGGGCGTGGGTCGTGGTGCTGAGTAGTCCGGTAACGGCGGTCAGTAGCAGGGTGGTTGCCCATACGCCGGGCGTGGCGCGACACCGGGAAGTGAAGTGCATGGAAAGTCCTTGTTCGTGCGGGCCGAAGCCCGGGTTCCGTGATTGAAAAAATCGTCGATCCGCTGAGGGTGATCGAATGCGCAAACGTTTGCACATCCCATACCAATTTTGTGCAGTGGCTTGAAAAGCTTGGGTTTAAGGCGGTTTTCCTGTCCTTTTGGTCAGGCCAGGTGCGCCGAATGCTTCACGCTCGCCTGAAGCAGCACCAAAGTGTTGCACGGGCGAATGCTCGGCACGGCACTGAGTCGGCGGCGTTGCTGTTAGAATCGATCCCCTTGATTGACCGGAGAGATGCCCATGAGCGAGCCGATTCGCCTGACCCAGTACAGCCACGGCGCCGGTTGCGGCTGCAAGATTTCGCCCCAGGTTCTGGAAGTGATCCTGGCCGGCAGCGGTGCGCAGAACCTCGATCCCAAGCTGTGGGTCGGCAATGCTTCTCGCGACGACGCTGCGGTGTATGCCATCGACGAAGAGCGTGGGGTGGTCTCGACCACCGATTTTTTCATGCCGATTGTCGATGATCCCTTCGATTTCGGTCGCATCGCCGCCACCAATGCCATCAGCGACATCTACGCCATGGGCGGTGATCCGCTGATGGCCATCGCGATTCTTGGCTGGCCGGTCAACGTATTGGCCCCGGAAATTGCCCGGGAAGTGATTCGCGGCGGTCGTTCCGTGTGTGACGAGGCCGGTATTCCCCTGGCGGGCGGGCATTCGATCGACGCGCCCGAGCCGATCTTCGGCCTGGCGGTCACGGGCCTGGTGCAAAAGCGTCATATGAAACGCAACGACACGGCCACCGTCGGTTGCCGCCTGTACCTGACCAAGCCCCTGGGCATCGGCATCCTCACCACGGCGGAAAAGAAAGGCAAGCTGCGCGCCGCCGATGTTGGCCTGGCCCGTGACTGGATGTGCACCCTCAATAAACCCGGCAGCCGCTTCGGCAAGCTCGATGGCGTGACGGCGATGACTGACGTCACCGGTTTCGGCCTGCTCGGGCACCTGGTGGAAATGGCCGACGGCAGCCAGTTGACCGCGCATATCCGCTATGACGCGGTGCCGCGTCTGCCGGGCGTCGAATACTACCTCGACCTGGGCTGTGTGCCGGGCGGTACGCTGCGCAACTACGACAGCTACGCCAGCAAGGTCGGTCGGGTCCAGGAACTGCACAAGCGAGTGCTGTGCGACCCGCAGACCAGCGGCGGCCTGTTGATTGCCGTCACCCCCGAAGGCGAGGACGAGTTCCTGCGGGTGGCCACTGAACTCGGCCTTGCACTGGAGCCCATCGGCGAGTTGGTCGAGCGACAGCGTTACGCGGTCGAGGTGTCTTGATGAGCCATGACATCACCGATTACCGCGACATCTTCCTCCATGACCGACCGATGATGGACACGCGCGCGCCCGTCGAATTCATCAAGGGCGCTTTCCCCGGCGTGGTCAATTTGCCGTTGATGACCGACAACGAACGGCAACGGGTCGGGACCTGCTACAAACAACAGGGGCAACAGGCCGCCATCGTCCTGGGGCATCAATTGGTGTCCGGTGAGACCAAGGCCCAGCGCATCCAGGCTTGGGCGGCGTTCGCCAAGGCCCATCCCGACGGTCTGCTGTATTGCTTTCGCGGCGGCTTGCGTTCGCAGATCGTTCAGCAATGGCTCAAGGACGAAGCGGGCATCGACTACCCTCGGGTCGGTGGTGGCTACAAGGCCATGCGCACGTTCTTGCTGGACACCGTCGAACAGGCGGTCGCCGAGTGCGACCTGGTGCTGCTGGGCGGCATGACCGGTACCGGCAAGACCGAAGCGCTGGGCCAACTGGG
Organism: Pseudomonas sp. Van50; assembly: GCF_055390755.1. Lineage (NCBI taxonomy): Bacteria > Pseudomonadati > Pseudomonadota > Gammaproteobacteria > Pseudomonadales > Pseudomonadaceae > Pseudomonas > Pseudomonas sp. Van50. Next base: position 2,380,872 of record NZ_AP024343.1, read on the forward strand.
CAACAGCCTGGACCTGGAAGGGTATGCCAACCATCGCGGTTCGAGCTTTGGCAAACGCGCCACCGGCCAGCCTTCCAACATCGATTTTGAAAACCGCCTGGCCGTGGATGTGCTGAAAAAACGCGCCGCCGGCATCGAGCAGTTTGTGCTGGAAGATGAGAGCCGCGCGGTCGGCAGCTGCGCCTTGCCACTGTCCTTGTACCAGCGCATGCAGCAGGTTCCGATGGTCTGGCTGGAAGACAGCCTGGAGCGCCGGGTCGAACGGATCCTGCAGGATTACGTCATCGACCTGTGTGGAGAATTTGTCGCGGTACATGGCGACGAAGGTTTTTCGCTGTTTTCCGAGCGATTGCTGACAAGCCTGGACAATATCCACAAACGCCTGGGTGGCGACCGTCATCGGCGCTTGAAGGACATCCTGGAAACAGCCCTGGCCGAGCAGGCCCGCAGCGGCGCCGTCGACGTGCATCGCGGTTGGATCGAGGGTTTGCTGCGTGAGTATTACGACCCGATGTACGTGTTCCAGCGGGAAAAGAAGGGCTTGCGGATCGAGTTCTCGGGAGAGCAGGCGGCGGTGCTGGAGTACTTGCGCGAGCGGGCGGCCTCGGTACGGTGACCTGTGGGAGCGAGCTTGCTCGCGATGGCGGCGACACAGGCACCCTTGAGGCAAGCTGACCCACCGCTATCGCGAGCAAGCTCGCTCCCACACGGATGATCAGGTCGGACAGGCTTGCTGGCCATTGTCCAAACCTTGCTTGTAGCTCTGGCTGGTGAGGCTGGCCTTGCCGTTGTGCCAGGTCAGGGTCAGCACATACAGCGAATCGAAGTCCCCGGAGGCCCAGTCTTCGGTAATGGTCTGCTCCTTGCCCACCGCCTCACCGGCGACCTTGTTGATCAGCTCCGGCAGGTAGCCATGGGACCAGGCGGTATAGATGGTGGAGTTGTGGTACTTGTCGTGCAGCAACTCGTCAGCCAGGTCGCTGGTGTCGTTGGCTGAAAAATTGATGTTTACCGGCAGCCCGAGCTTGATGGCGCTGGGGCTGATGGTCATCAGCGGGCGAATATAGCTGTAGGAGTTGTCCAGCTCACCCTCTTCGACATTGCGGGTCGGGTTGGCCGCGAACACGTAGTCGGCCTTGCCGAATTTTTCCGGCAGCAGGGTGGCCAGGTCGATGGCGCGGTTGAGGCCCTGGCAGTTGAGCTGGCCCAGGCCACCGGCGGGTTTCTCGGCGTGGCGCAGGAACACCAGGGTCTGGACGCCGTCGGCTGGCTGGGCGCGGCTGACGCTGGATTCCAGCGACAGCACCAGGCCACAGACCACAAGCAGCGTTGGCAGCATCAGCCACGAACGGTGTTTGAAGCGTCTGGCGAAATTCAGTGGGTTCATCATCGAATAATAGTCTTCAGCACGCTTGAGTCAGGCTGACAAACCCTGGCACCGCGAAGCGCTTGGCCTCGGGTGTTTTCCCTGTCGTTACGCCTCGTCGGTTCTTCGGAGGCATTGCTCAGAGTCCCTTCGAGCGCTTTGGTTCGATTCCGGTGCACTGTAGCGATCTCCGTCAGGAGATGGGACGAACGTTAACGACAGGATGTTGCTGAATTAAGAAGGGACGACGTGAATTCTGTGACGGGCAGTGGTGTCGTCCCCAACATCTTGGATTATCCTCGGGGTTTTCTTCATTTCCGAGCCGACCCCATGCCCGACTTGACGCCACACCTCATCACCCAGAAATGGCCCGCCCAATACCCGGAGTGGATCCAGCTCTACTCCCTGCCAACCCCCAACGGCGTGAAGGTTTCGATCATGCTGGAAGAGATCGGCCTGCCGTACGAGCCCCACAAAGTGGACTTCGCCAGCAACGACCAGCTGTCGCCCGAGTTCCTGTCCCTGAACCCCAACAACAAGATCCCGGCGATTCTCGATCCCCATGGGCCGGGGGACCAGCCGTTGGCGTTGTTCGAGTCGGGGGCGATCCTGATTTATCTGGCGGACAAGAGCGGACAGTTGCTGGCCCAGGAGTCGGCGGCGCGCTACGAGACGATCCAGTGGCTGATGTTCCAGATGGGTGGGATCGGGCCCATGTTCGGGCAGTTGGGGTTCTTCAACAAGTTCGCTGGCAAGGACTACGAGGACAAGCGGCCACGGGATCGTTATGTCGAGGAAAGCAGGCGCCTGCTCAAGGTGCTCGATGGCCGTCTGCAAGGGCGGGACTGGATCATGGGCGAGCGCTACACCATTGCCGATATCGCCACGTTTCCCTGGGTGCGCAACTTGATCGGTTTTTATGAAGCCGGTGATTTGGTGGGTATCCAGAACTTCCCCAATGTGACGCGGGTATTGGAGCGCTTCCTGGCGCGACCGGCGGTGGCCCGCGGGTTGAAGATTCCGGAATGAGCAAACCGACGACCCGCCGATTCGATTACAAGCAACTGGATGTATTCAGCGACGTACCGCTCAAGGGTAATCCGCTGGCGGTGGTGCTGGGGGCCGATGGGCTCAGTGACTCGCGCATGGCCGCTTTTGCCAACTGGACCAACCTCAGCGAAACCACGTTCCTGCTGGCGCCGCAGCACCCGGAAGCCGATTACCGGGTGCGTATTTTCACCACTTCCACCGAGTTGCCGTTTGCCGGGCATCCGACCCTGGGCAGTTGTCACGCCTGGCTGGAAGCCGGAGGCGTGCCGAAAGGGCAGGAGATCGTGCAGGAGTGCGGTGTCGGCCTGGTCAGGGTGCGCCGCAGCGATCATGGGTTGGCGTTCCTCGCGCCGCCCTTGCTCAAGTCCGGTCCGTTGGAGGCCGAGCTGCTGGAGCGGGTTTGCAAGGGGCTGGGGCTCGCAGCGCAGGCGATTGTCGAGGCGCAATGGGTCGATAACGGTGCCGGCTGGTTGGCGGTGATGCTCAAGGATCGCCAGCAAGTCCTGACGCTTGAGCCGGATTACCCGCAGTTGCTGGATCTGGCCGTGGGCGTGGTTGCACCCTGGGATCGGGCCGTGGATGGCGATGAGGCCCACTTCGAAGTGCGCGGCTTTATCGCCGGGGATGGCATGCCCGAGGATCCGGCCACCGGCAGCCTGAACGCCGGGCTTGCCCAATGGATGCTGGGCAAAGGGCTGGCGCCTGCGTCCTACGTGGTCAGCCAGGGGCTGACGATGGGCCGGGCCGGGCGAATTCATGTCGAGCAGTTGGGAGAAGAGGTTTGGATTGGCGGTGCAGTCGTGACGTGCATCAATGGCTCGCTGACTTTGTGAGGCGATTATTACCCGGCTGGTAACACTCTGTTTTCCAGCAGGCGTTTGTGCCCTGGCTGGCCTGGGCATAAGCTTCGCTCCCTGTGATCGAATACCATTTTTTTGCCCAGGAGTCCCATGTCCAGCCAGTTCCCCGAAGCACGTCCACGCCGCCTGCGTCGCAATGCAAGCCTGCGCAGCCTGTTCCAGGAAACCGAGTTCACCTTGAACGATCTGGTGCTGCCGATTTTCGTCGAAGAAGAAATCGATGATTTTGTACCGATCAAGAGCATGCCCGGCGTGGTGCGCATCCCGGAGTCGAAGCTGGCCGGTGAGATCGAACGCTATGCCCGTGCTGGCATCAAGTCGGTGATGACCTTTGGCGTGTCCCATCACCTGGACAACGAGGGCAGCGACACCTGGCGCGAGCGCGGCCTGGTGTCACGCATGGCCGGGATCTGCAAGGACGCGGTGCCGGAAATGATCGTGATGTCCGACACCTGCTTCTGTGAATACACCGACCATGGTCACTGCGGCGTGCTCCACGGCGATGAAGTGGACAACGACCGGACCTTGATCAACCTGGGCAAGCAAGCCGTGGCGGCGGCCCGCGCCGGTGCCGATGTGATCGCGCCGTCGGCGGCCATGGACGGCCAGGTCCAGGCGATTCGCAAGGCTTTGGATGAAGCCGGTTTCAGCCAGACGGCGATCATGGCCTATTCCACCAAATTCGCCTCGGCGCTGTATGGGCCGTTCCGCGAAGCCGGCGGCAGTGCGCTGAAAGGTGACCGCAAGAGCTACCAGATGAACCCGATGAACCGCCGCGAAGCCTTGCGTGAATCCCTGCTCGATGAGCAAGAAGGTGCCGATGCGCTGATGGTCAAGCCGGCCGGCGCCTACCTCGACATCATCCGCGATATTCGCCAGGCTTCGAACCTGCCGTTGTCGGCTTATCAGGTCAGTGGCGAATACGCGATGATCAAATTCGCCGCCCAGGCCGGCGCCATCGACGAAGCCCGTGTGGTCCGCGAGAGCCTTGGCGCAATCAAGCGGGCGGGGGCAGACCTGATCTTCACCTACTTCGCCATGGACCTGGCGCTGAGTGGGATCTGATCCTGCGTTCTTTCTACTTGCCTCAGTGGTGACTGTACCGCCGTCATCGCGAGCAAGCTCGCTCCCACATGGGTTTTTGTGTTGGACGGAAGATCCGGGTACACCGCCATTCTCCTGTGGGAGCGAGCTTGCTCGCGATAGCGGTGTGTCAGCTTGCATCGAGGGTGCCTGTGTCGCCGCTATCGCTAGCAGGCTCGCTCCCACATTGGGCATAGCCCGCATCCACTTTTGATCGTATGGTTGCTCCGGAATAACGAACGCGATGGAGCACCATGCAATTCAACCCATTGATGATCAGCCTCGCGGCGTTGCTGGCCCTGGCCGGTTGCGGCAGCCGTCAGTTGCAGGAGCCCGAGCGCCAGCCCGCTGAGGTCAAGAAGCAGATCGTGCAGTTGTTGCCGGCCAAGACGGTGGATCGTGAAGGCTGGGCGACTGATATTTACGTGGCCTTTGCGGCCCAGCAGATCCCGTCCACGACGCAGAATATCTGTGCGGTCCTGGCGGTGACCGAGCAGGAGTCGACGTTCCAGGCCGACCCGCCGGTGCCGGGGCTGGGCAAGATCGCTCGTCAGGAGATCAACCGCCGTGCGGCGAAGGTGCACATTCCGGAGCTGTTGGTCAGCGGCGCGCTCCAGGTGCGTTCGCCCAATGGCAAAAACTACAGCGATCGGCTCGACGCGGCCCGTAGCGAGAAAGAGCTGAGCGGGATTTTCGATGATTTCATCGGCATGGTGCCGCTGGGCAAGACCCTGTTCGGCGGTTTCAATCCGGTGCACACGGGTGGGCCGATGCAGGTCAGTATCGCGTTTGCCCAGGCCCATGCGCGGGATTATCCCTACACGGTGGATGGCTCGATTCGTCGCGAAGTGTTCAGTCGCCGTGGTGGGATGTATTTCGGTATCGCGCATTTGCTGGGCTATCCGGTGAACTATACCGAGCCGTTGTATCGTTTCGCCGATTTCAATGCCGGGTGGTACGCCAGTCGCAACGCGGCTTTCCAGCATGGGGTGAGTGTAGCGTCGGGCATTTCCCTGGCGCTGGATGGCGATCTGGTTGCCCATGATTCAATCATGCCGGGCAGCACGGAGCTGGCGGTACGCACGCTGGGCAAGTCGTTGGGAATGCGCAACCCGACCATTCGCGATCAATTGGAGCAGGGCGACAGCCTGGCGTTCGAGGACAGCAAGCTCTACAAGCGTGTGTTCGAACTGGCTGAGCGGGCCGAGGGCAAGCCGTTGCCGCGGGCGGTATTGCCGGGGATCGTGCTCAAGAGCCCGAAAATCACGCGCAAGCTGACCACAGCGTGGTTTGCCAAGCGGGTGGATGAGCGTTATCAGCGCTGCATGGCGCGGGCGGCGGGGCGCTAGCCAGGCGTTGAAACATGAAAAAGCCCGGCGGATGAGGCCAGGCTTTTACTGTGATGGGTTGGGTTTGGAGGTGTTCTGGAGCGGTGTGTCGGGTGAGCTGCGCGGCGGCTGCTTGAACGTTGCGGCCGCTGCGCGCCCGAGCGGGAGCAAGCTCCCTCGCCACGGGGTGTGTTGCACATGATTTGCGATATTTTCAGGCATTGCAGTCAAGCAACTCATGCGCGGTTTTCGATCAGACGATCGGAGCCACCTTCGGCGACGCGGCGTTCCAGCAGGCGATCGGAACCGCCTTCAGCGACACGGTTCTCGATCAGGCGGTCAGAGCCACCTTCGGCGACACGGCGTTCCAGCAGGCGATCGGAGCCACCTTCAGCGACACGGTTTTCGATCAGGCGATCAGAGCCACCTTCAGCGACACGGCGTTCCAGCAGGCGATCAGAGCCACCTTCAGCGACACGGCGTTCCAGCAGGCGGTCGGAGCCACCTTCAGCGACGCGACGTTCCAGCAGGCGATCGGCACCACCTTCGGCGACGCGGTTTTCGATCAGGCGATCAGAGCCACCTTCAGCGACGCGACGTTCCAGCAGGCGATCGGCACCACCTTCAGCGACGCGGTTTTCGATCAGGCGATCAGAACCGCCTTCGGCGACGACGGGTTGCGAGGAGGCGGCAAATACGTTGGCGGCCAGTACGGAGAAAGCGAGGCTGAGGATGACTTGGCGTTTCATGATGGTGTGCTCCGGGGGTGCAGTGGTTTGTGTGGGGCCATTGTTGTCCCGGGCGATCATCAAGAGAACTTCATTGGCATGATGGTGAACATCGACGGCAGTGATAGCTCGTCAGTCGCATCGATGTCGAAGCTGAGCCGCAACGTGCGCGTCGTCCTCCGGGTGGAACACAGCCAGGTTTGTGGGCTCTACCGGGTAAACCACAGGCAGGAGGCAAGTTCATGTACCAGTTATTCGGTTACAGGCAATCCGGTTCTGCGGCGGTGGAGATTGCCCTGGACCTTTGTGATGTGGCGTATCGGCGGGTCGATGCCTATTCGACCCAGGACAACGACGCCGCGAAAGCGCTCGAGGCACTCAACCCTCAGAAGCAGGTCCCGACCTTGCAGTTGCCGGACGGCTCGGTGCTGACCGAAGCGGCGGCGATCCTGATTCACCTCGGGCTGACCTTTCCGGCCTCGAAGCTGCTCCCTGATGACGCAACCCAGCGTGCCCAAGCCATACGGGGGCTGGTCTATATCGCAGCCAATTGCTACACGCCCATCGGCATCATCGATTTTCCGGAACGCTGGTTGGACGATGCGGACGAAGCGACTCGGCAGCGCTTGGTAGCGGGCACCCAGCAACGGCTGTACCGCAACTGGGCGCTGTTTGCCGATCAGTTCCCGGCCCAGCCTTTCCTTGGCGGTGCCGAGCCGGGGGCGATGGATATCCTGGCGGCCGTGATCACGAAGTGGAGAAACACGCGGGAGGCAATGCTGAACGCCCGTCCGGCGTTCCACGGATTGTTGGAGCGCATCGACCACCATCCGCGCGTTGCACCGATGCTGTCGTTGCATTGGCCTTCGTAGGCGCTGCCGAGCGAAGCGAGGCTGCGATCTTTGCGCTAACGCTGGAATCTCAAGCGAAAGATCAAAAGATCAAAAGATCAAAAGATCAAAAGATCAAAAGATCAAAAGATCAAAAGATCGCAGCCTTCGGCAGCTCCTACGGGTCAAGGACAAGCCTTGCGTACAGCCGCCTGCTCAACCAAGTCGACAAACTGCTGGACGTTCTGCTGATGCGCCGTCACCAGTTCGTCGATACTGGCCCCCGCCGGCGTTTGCAGGCTGCTGCGACAGGTGAGGGGGCGGGTATCGCCACCCAGGTTGCGCAGGCGCCATTGCACGTCCATGCGGGCATAGCGGCCGGGAATCGAGTCAAAGCGCTGCACGTCTACCCGCAGCGATGATTTCGGCGCGCCAGGGTTGCTCAGTTGTTCGTCCAGGCTGCTGTGCAGTTCATCTGCCAGGCTGGCACCCCACCATTCGGTTTCCAGGATCGCCAACCCGCTGTTGCCCTGGCGAATGACCATTTGGGTGCGATCCACCTGGGGTGGGACGCTCACCTGTTCGATCTGGATGTCCACGCCGGCGCGTGCCTGGCCTGTCGGCTGAGCCGGGCTCAGGGTGTGGTAATGAATCGGATCGCTGCGACAGGCGCCGAGCAGCAGTGCCATGGCGAGCAGGGTGAATTTCAGCGTCAGTGGCATGGGACGGGCTCCTGTACTCATTCTTTCACCGGCAATGTGAGGTTCTGTGCCGGTGCGTCCTTGGGCCGGCCGCGAAGCAGCGATTCGGGATGGCGGCTCAGGTAGTCCGACAGCTCGCGCAGCGAACGCGACATGCGCCCCAGGTCGTCCAGGGTCTGGGTCAGTTGTTCACGCTGGGGTGAATCTTCGGCCAGGGTCGAGTTGGCCGATTGCAGGGTCTTGCTGACGTCCTGCAAGGTGTTTTGCACCCCTGGCAAGGTCTTGCTGTTGAACTGGGCCAGGCCTTTGCGCAGCTCCACCAGATTGCCATCCAGGTTGCCGGCGATACTCTCCAGTGGCAGCTTGTTGATTCGCTCGACCATCGTCTGCAGTTGTTCCTGCAATTGCTGGAGGCTGCCCGGGAGGGTCGGGATACGCACGGGGCGGGCGCTGGGGTCGAAGACCACTTTTTCGGCCTTGGGGTAGAAGTCCAGCGAGATGTACAACTGCCCGGTCAGCAGGTTGCCGCTACGGGCCTGGGCGCGCAGGCCGCGCTCGACGAAGCTGCCGATCAGGCGGGCACCGGCGGCTTCGTCTTCGGGGTCGTGGTTGAGCGACTTGAGCAGTTTTTCATGGGCCTTGCCCAGGCGCTGAGGGTAGATCACTACGCCGACGTTGACCGGAAAGCTGCGTTGCTTCTCATCGAAATCAAGGTTGATGGCCACCACCCTGCCGACTTCCACGCCGAGGAACTCTACCGGCGCACCGACGCGCAACCCGCGCAGGGCCTGGTCGAAACGCAGGGCCAGGTATTGGCCCTTGCCATCGGGCGGGGCGAGGGCACTCTGCTGGTCGGCAAACAGTTCGAAGGTCTTGTCTTCGCTGGCGGCGGTATCGTTGGGGCTGTACTCCGGTGCCCGGAACGCAATGCCGCCCAACAGCAAGGCCGAGAGCGATTCGGTCTTGACGGCGAAACCGTTGGCGCCGACGTTCACGTCCACGCCGCTGACATTCCAGAACCGGGTGTTTTCGGTGACATACACATCGTTGGGCGCGTTGACGAACACGTCGATGTTGACGCCTTTGCCGTCGGCGTCCAAGGCGTAGGACACCACTTGGCCCACGGGGATCTTGCGCAGGTACACCGGCGAGCCGATGTCCAGCGAGCCGAGGTCCTGGGCGTGCAGGGTGAAGCGCTTGCCCGGTTCGCCATAAGTGATCGGCGGCGGGTTCTCCAGCCCCGTGAAGGATTTGGCGCGCACTTTCGACTGGCCGGCGTCGGCACCGATGAAATCACCGGACAGCAGCGTGTCGATCCCCGAGATCCCACCGGCCCCGATGCGCGGCCGTACGACCCAGAACACCGAGTCTTCGTGAGTGAAGGTGTCGGCGGTCTTGGCGAGCTTGACCGTGGCGGTGACGTTCTTCTGGTCGTTGCTCAGTTGCACGTCGGTGACCTGGCCGATGACCACGTTGCGGTATTTCACCTGGGTCTTGTTGGCGGTCAGGCCCTGGCCGGTCTTGAAGGTGATGGTGATGGTCGGGCCTTCCTGCAGCCAGTTGTGGACCACCAGGGAAACACCCACCAGCACCGCGATGATCGGCACGATCCACACCAGCGACACCGTCCAGCGGCGGGTGGTGACGTGGGCCCGGCCGGGGGCGGGTTGTTGCCCGTCAGTGGCTTGCGACTTCATCCATGACCTCCTCGGATGGTTGAGTGTCCCAGATCAGGCGGGGGTCGAAACTCATGGCCGAGAGCATGGTGAACAGCACCACCAGGCCGAAGAACAGGATACCCGGTCGTGGCTCGATATCGCTCAGTGCCTGGAACTTGACCAGGGCGGCCACCAGGGCCACCACCAGCACATCGAGCATCGACCAGTAGCCGATGACTTCCACCAGCCGGTACAGCTTCGCCCGCTGGACCTGGGCCCAGGTACTGCGTCGTTGTACGGTCACCAGCAGCAGGGTCAGTACCACGAACTTGATGCCGGGCACCGCGATGCTGGCGATGAAGATAATCAGCGCGATGTCCCAGGCGCCGCTTTGCCAGAACTCGATGACACCGCTGATGATGGTGCTGTCGGCACCTTCGCCGAGCATCTGGGTGTTCATGACTGGCAGCAGGTTGGCCGGGATGTAGAACACCAGCGCCGCGAGCATGTAGGCCCAGGTGCGGGTGATGGCGTCGGGTTTGCGGCGGTGCAGGGCGGCGTCGCAACGCGGGCAGGTCTGGGGGCCGCCGGCCATGTCGCAGGCCAGGCCACAACTGTGGCACAGGCACAGGTCCAGGTCGCGGGCCTCTGGCGGGGTGTCCTGCGGCTGGCCGTTCATGGGGTGTCCCACAGGTCGCGGACATCGCGCCCGGCGATACGGATCATCAGCAGGCTCAAGGCCGCCAGGGCGAACAGGCCGATACCCGGGAGCACGTCCAGCAGGCCGGCGAGCTTGATCACCGCCACCAGCGCGCCCAGCAGGCACACCTCCAGCATGCTCCAGGGCCGCAGGGTTTCCAGGCTGCGCATGCACAGGCTGAACCCTGGCGCCCGCCGCTGGAGGTAGGCATGGCCCAGTACCCAGAGCAGCAGCGCCAGTTGGAAGGCCGGTGCAATGATGATCGCCACCGCTGTCACCAGGGCGATGAAGGTAATGGGCCCCAGGCTCAGCGCCACGATGGAATCCCACAACGTCGCGCTGTTGCTCAGGCCCTGGAGACGGATACTCATCACTGGGTAGAGGTTGGCGAAAGCCCACAGCACCGCGGCCGTCACGCTCAAGGCCAGGCGCTGTTCGATGGTCAGGCCGTTGTAGCGCTGGATCACCGAGTGGCAGCGCACGCACGTGGCCTTTTGATGCGGGGCGAGCACAACCGGCTCGTACACCGCATCGCAATGTTCACAAATGATCAGTCGGTCGGTGGCGGCCATCGGGATGCTCGCAGGAACAACCCCTTCAATATAGAAGTGTGTTGGGAATGAGCAACCCGATGGAAAGGATCATTCGCCGCGAATGTATTGCTCCAGTTGTCGGATCAGGTCGGCCTGTTCGGCGATGGCTTCCTTGACCAGGTCGCCAATGGACAGCAGCCCGACGAGCTTGCCGTCTTCTACCACCGGCAAATGTCGCAAGTGCTTGTCGGTCATGATGCTCAGGCACGTCTCGACATTCTGGTGCGGGTCGATGGTGATCACGGGGGATACCATGATGTCGCTCACTTTCGTGCCCACGGATGAGCGACCGTGCAGGACCATTTTGCGTGCATAGTCGCGCTCGCTGATGATCCCCAGCACTTTTTCGTCCTTCACCACCAGCAAGGCGCCGACGTTCTTCTCGGCCATGCGCATCAGGGCCTGCAATACCATGTCGTCCGGTGAGATGGTGTGCACTTGCTGGTTCTTATCGTCTTTTAGCCGGAGCAACTGCGCGACGGTTTTCATGGGGAAGCCTCGGGTCGGGGGTGTTGTTTTTGCTGGTTGTTAAAGCATCGTAGACCCAACGGCGCAGAGCAAGCGGTAAAGCGGCGGCCAATCGTCCAAAAGCGTCATTGCCCGGGAAATTACCACCCATCCCGTGGTCGGGCGCTGTTGTGGCGAGGGGATTTATCCCCGTAGGGCTGCGCAGCAGCCCCAATAAGCTGATGACATCGACCTGACACACAGCGTTGGCAGGTTTTAGGACTGCTTCGCAGCCCAGCGGGGATAAATCCCCTCGCCACAGGTAGAATCGTCGTCTACGCAAAATTCGAGGTTTCAGCGGTGGATTTACAGCAGGGCTTCGTCCTGACCCGGCATTGGCGCGACAACCCGGCCGGCACCGAAGTCGAGTTCTGGCTGGCGACCGACGCCGGTCCCCGGCGCGTGCGCCTGCCGGTGCAGACGTCGGTGGCCTTTGTGCCGCAGATCCAGCGCGGCCAGCTCGAAGCCTTGCTGCAAGGGGAAAAGGAGGTAGAGCTACGCCCCCTGGACCTGCTGGATTTCGAGCATCGCCCGGTGCTGGGCCTGTATTGCCAGCAACACGCCCAACTGATGCGCCTGGACGGCACCTTGCGCCGCGCCGGTGTGGAGGTGTTCGAAGCGGACATCCGGCCGCCGGAGCGCTACCTGATGGAGCGCTTCATCACCGCCCCGGTGTGGTTCGGCGGTACGCCGGCCGCCGATGGCCTGCTGGTGGATGCCCAGATGAAACCGGCGCCCGACTACCGTCCACCGTTGCGCCTGGTGTCCCTGGACATCGAAACCACCGCCCAGGGCGATTTGTATTCCATTGCCCTGGAAGGCTGCGGCGAGCGCCAGGTCTATATGCTCGGGCCGCCTAATGGCGACGATAGCGGTGTGGATTTCCAGCTGGAATACTGCGATTCGCGCACGCTGCTGCTGAAGAAACTCAACGACTGGTTCGCCCGTTTCGACCCCGATGCGATCATTGGCTGGAACCTGGTGCAATTCGACCTGCGGGTGCTGCATGAACATGCCCGGCGGCTGGCGGTGCCGTTGCGCCTGGGCCGCGCTGGCGAAGAAATGCAATGGCGCGAGCACGGCGCGCGCAACAACCACTTTTTCGCCTCGGCGGCTGGTCGACTGATCATCGACGGGATCGAGTCCCTGCGCTCGGCGACCTGGAGCTTCCCGTCGTTCAGCCTGGAAAACGTCGCCCAGACGCTGCTGGGGGAGGGCAAGTCCATCGACAACCCGTACCAGCGCATGGACGAGATCAATCGCATGTTCGCCGAGGACAAGCCGGCCCTGGCCCGCTACAACCTCAAGGACTGCGAGCTGGTGACGCGGATCTTCGCCAAGACCGAGCTGCTCAAGTTCCTGCTGGAACGGGCCAGCGTCACCGGCCTGCCAGCGGACCGCAGCGGCGGTTCGGTGGCGGCCTTCACGCACCTGTACATGCCGCTGATGCACCGCCAGGGTTTTGTGGCACCCAATCTCGGCCAGCGTCCGCCCGAGGCCAGCCCGGGTGGTTTTGTCATGGATTCCCAGCCGGGGCTCTACGAGTCGGTGCTGGTGCTGGACTACAAGAGCCTGTATCCGTCGATCATCCGTACCTTCCTGATCGACCCGGTGGGCTTGATCGAAGGGCTGCGTCACCCGGATGACCGCGAGTCGGTGCCGGGCTTTCGCGGGGCGCGCTTCTCCCGAAGCCGACATTGCCTGCCGGCCATCGTCGCGCGGGTCTCCGAAGGCCGGGAGACCGCCAAGCGCGAACACAATGCGCCGCTGTCCCAAGCGTTGAAAATCATCATGAACGCCTTTTATGGCGTGCTCGGCTCCAGTGGTTGTCGCTTCTTCGATCCGCGCCTGGCCTCGTCCATCACCCTGCGTGGCCACCAGATCATGCAGCGCACCCGCCAGTTGATCGAAGCCCAGGGCCATGTGGTGATCTATGGCGATACCGACTCCACGTTCGTCTGGTTGCGTCGTGCCCATGGTCAGGAGGAAGCGGCCAGGATCGGTCGCGAGTTGGTGGCACACGTCAACCAATGGTGGCGTGAGCAAGTGCGTGCCGAGTTCGGGTTGGAAAGCGCGCTGGAACTGCAGTTCGAAACGCACTTCAAGCGCTTCCTGATGCCGACCATCCGGGGCGCCGAGGAGGGCAGCAAGAAACGCTATGCCGGGCTGGTGACCCGCGCCGACGGCAGTGATGAAATCGTCTACAAAGGCCTGGAAACCGTGCGTACCGACTGGTCGCCGCTGGCCCGGCAGTTCCAGCAGGAATTGTACGGGCGGATCTTCCACCGCAAGCCCTACCAGGAGTATGTGCGTGATTATGTGCAGCAGACCCTGGCCGGTGCGTTCGATGATCGGTTGGTCTATCGCAAGCGCCTGCGGCGGCCGCTGGAGGATTACGAGCGCAACGTCCCACCCCACGTGCGGGCCGCGCGGCTGGCCGATGAGTTCAACCAGCGCCAGGGCCGTCCGCGGCAGTACCAGAATGGCGGCTGGATCAGCTACGTCATCACTGTCGCCGGCCCCGAGCCGCTGGAAATTCGCAGTGCGCCAATCGATTACGACCACTACGTGACCAAACAACTGCAGCCGGTGGCGGATGCGATCCTGCCGTTTGTGGATGATGACTTTTCGACGTTGGTGGGGGGGCAGATGGGGTTGTTCTGACGGGAGGAGGCCCGGTTATTGGCAGGATGCCTTTGTGGCGAGGGAGCTTGCTCCCGCTGGGCTGCGCAGCAGCCTCTTTTTGCGATCGCTTCGCGATCGAGCGGGAGCGAGCTCCCTCGCCACAACAAGCGTTTTGCGCGAGGATTAAACCATCGCCAACCGCTGCTTGCCCTGGGGCTGGGGAAATATCAGGTCCAGGGCGGCCAGGTCCTGAGGCTCGAGCCTGAGATTCGCCGCTTCGGCATTCAGGCGCACATGTTCAGGTTTCACAGCCTTGGGTATGGCAATCACATTGTCTTGGCGCAGCAACCAGGCCAATGCGATCTGCGCGGGTGTTGCCCGATGGCGTTCGGCGATTTGTGCCAGGGTGTGATCCTTGAGCAGGTGCCCGCCCTGGCCGACCGGGCAGTAAGCCATGATCGGCATGCGCCGTTGCTGGCACCAGGGCAGCAGGTCGAATTCGATGCCGCGTTCCTGCAGGTTGTACAGCACTTGATTGGTGGCGCAGGCCGGCGAGGCCAGCTCCTCGAGGTCATCGACGTCAAGGTTCGACACACCCCAACGACCGATCTTGCCTTCTTCGCGCAGGCGTTCGAACGCTTCGACGGTTTCTGCCAAAGGGTACTGCCCGCGCCAGTGCAACAGATATAGGTCGATGTAATCGGTGTCGAGCCGGCGCAAGCTGCGTTCGCAGGCCAGGGGAATGCCTTTGCGACTGGCGTTGTGGGGATAGACCTTGCTCACCAGGAACACCTGGTCGCGCAGGCCGGTGATCGCTTCGCCAACGACGGTCTCGGCACCGCCTTCGGCATACATCTCCGCCGTGTCGATCAAGGTCATGCCCAGTTCGATCCCCAACCGCAGGGCTGCGACTTCTTTCTTGTGATGGGACGGTTCTTCACCCATGCGCCAGGTGCCCTGGCCGATTACCGGTACGGACACACCCGCCAATTCCAGCGTCCTCATGCCTATCTCCTGTTTTTTGCTTTGACGTGTGGCAGCAGGATAGACCAAGTGTTCCCGCATGGATCGTTCCCATGCTCTGCGCGAGCCCGCAGCATCCGAACTCAACACCAACCCGTGGGAGATTCTATGTTGCAGGGCAACCCTGCAACATAGGCGTTGGCTGGTATTCGCTCTGATTTTTCATCAAGGCAAATGCCACTCGGCAGAGCTTACGGGCTAGCACCACCAAGGCCTGAGTTTTTGAAAAGCCTCTCGCTAGGTACGACTCGTAAAATGGTTTCCATCTAGGCGAGCGGCACGCCGTCATTGCGGCGATATGAGCTAGTCGGCGTATTTCTGGATCCCCCTTCTTGGACAAGTATCGAGCGCCATTCTTTTTTCCAGAATCATCGACCCGCAAGTCCATCCCTAAAAAAGCGATAAACGCATCGCTGTCGGTAAAATCACCTCGCATAAAACTGGTTGCCAACCCAGTTGCGACCAGCTCACCGACGCCTTCGATGCCTTTACAGCGCTCAATATTGGCCTCAATTCCCGACTCCTTGCTGACCTTTCGTAGCAGCTTCTGGATAGCCTGACTCGCCTGTTCAAACGCTTTTTTCTGAGCCGTCAGCGCTTTTTTTAGCAAGGGTTCGTCAGCCCAGCTCAACATAAGGCCTGTATGGTTCTTGACCAGGGTCGCACGTCTATGAAGTAGGCTTTTTAACGTCGTGTAGGCCTTTGGTGGTGGATTCCACCGCCGCAGTTCGTGCTGTTCATTGGTTAGATAGCGCGCCAGTAAGCGGGCATCGCAAGGATCGTTCTTGGCTCGTTGGCCGATGCCGACGATAATTGCTCACCCGATAAGCATCCACGACATAGACCTGATGCCCTAGCGCATGAGCCAGCTCGACGGTATCCAGGTGGTAGATGTTGGTGGCTTCGACGGCAAGAGCGCTTTGGGCGGGTAGCGTTTTAAGCCAGCGCTTGAGGGCTGTTCGATCGTTCTTGACGGTATCAATGGTTTGCAGGTCAGAGCGATAAACAACTATTTCGGCCTTGGCGACATCAATGCCAACAACCGTTTGCGAGGTAAGGATTGTCATGACGAATCCTCGGAGCTAGGGTTTAGGTGCTTGTCGGGGTCTACCTTTGCGCTGGCTTGCCTCTATCGTCGGTCTTGCCGATGAATTCCTTATCGGCGCTTTAGGTAGAAAGGGCGGGACGAGAAGTCTCCCACGGTCCGTACTGGCTAGAGTCGGAATCGAGCTTTTAGTCCCGCCCACCCCTTCAAGTCTAAACATACAAGCGAGCTTGCTCGCGAAGGCGTCGGCCCATCCAGCATCATCACATGCAGACACACCGCTATCGCGAGCAAGCTCGCTCCCACAAGAGCATGGGAACGATTCGGCGGGGGCGTTACTTCGCGGAGAACTTCAACACCATGGTCTGGGTGTAGGTCTGGCCCGGATCAAGCCGCGTCGAAGGGAAGTTCGGCTGGTTTGGCGAGTCGGGGTAGTGCTGGGTTTCCAGGGTGAACGCGCCCCAATGCGGATAGACCTTGCCTTGCTTGCCCTTGACGGTGCCATCGAGGAAGTTGCTGGTGTAGAACTGCACGCCAGGCTCGGTGGTGTACAGCTGCAGGCGTCGTCCGGACTCCGTGTCATACACCTCGGCGGCCAGTTTTTTCACATCGCCCTTGGCGTCCAGTGCCCAGTTGAAGTCGAAGCCGCCCTGTTTCGGTTCGGCGAATTTGAGTTGTGGGTGATCAGCCTTGATATGGGTGCCAATGGCGGTGGGTTGGGTGAAATCCATCGGTGTGCCGGCCACCGGGGCCAGTTCGCCGGTGGGAATGAGTTTGCCGGTGACCGGTGTGTAGTGGGCCGCGTGCAGGGTTGCGACCTGCTCGAGTATGTCGCCGTTGCCTGCGCCGGCCAGGTTGAAATAGCTGTGGTTGGTCAGGTTCAGCACCGTGGGTTTGTCGGTGGTGGCCTGGTACTCGATGCGCAACTCGTTCTGTTCGTTGAGGCTGTAGGTGACGTCGGTTTTCAGTGCTCCGGGAAAGCCCATCTCACCGTCGGGTGACAGGTAGGTCAGGGTGACGCCCACCGAGTCCTTGGCATTGTGGGGCTGGGCCTTCCAGACACGTTTGTCGAACCCTTGCGGCCCGCCGTGCAAGGAGTTGCCATGGTCGTTCTGCGGCACTTGGTAACGCTTGCCGTCCAGCTCGAAGGCACCGTCGGCCAGGCGATTGCCGAAACGGCCGATGGTCGCGCCGAAATACACGCTGCCATTCTTCTGGTAACCCTGCACATCGTCGAAACCGAGCACGATGTCGGCGACCTTGCCGTTTTTGTCCGGCACGCTCAATGACTGGAGGATGCCGCCATAGGTGATGACCGTGGCCTCCATGCCATGACTGTTGCGCAGTACGAATTTCTCCACCGCCGTGCCGTCGTCGGTCTTGCCGAACGCAGCGCGTTCATTGGTCAGGCCGGCAGCCTGGGAAACCGAGGTGGCGATCATCAGAGACACTCCGAGGGCCGTGAGCAGTTGTCTGGATTCAAGCATGGTATGACCTTCCTTCCTGTTGTTTTGTTGTTGTTTTAACGCGGGTCGAGTCCGTTACTGGTCGGACAGCGATGAAGGCTTTTTCGTCTAGTAGTCTTTCTATTTGATGGGTGAAAAGGGATTTATAGCCATAAATTAAGATTTATCAATTAAAAAGTAAGACTAATTAGGCAAAAAAGACTTTGCCAAAGGTCGAGGATTTTCTCTGGGCACTGCACTTTTGCGATTTTTGCCGCTCTATCCATGGCCTGGAAGCGGCGACCCCCATCGCTTCCCCCTGCCCAGATTGAGACTCGATGGTCGGTGTTTTTTCTTCTGTGACGAGGTTGCGCCGTGCCTGCATGGCAGGGTGGGTCGCTGTGTCGATGCTGTTCAGCGGCGGCTGCAGCCATCAACAGGGGCAGGACATGGTCACGCAGTTCAGCAATGCCAAGCCCCAGGAGTTCTTGCAGACCAGTGTCGACCGCATGGCAACGCTGGCCATGCACGACAACCTGCAAAGCCTCTACCTGCTGATGAGCAAGCTTTACCTGCGCAACCCCGAGGAACTGCGCAAATCCGGCTTTCTTGACGCCCGCACCGCGGAAAAACAGGTGCGCATGGCCATCGAGCAGCAACAACCCTTGCCGACCCTGGGTGGCAAGAAGGACCTGGCCGCCCTGAGCTACGCCATGAGCCCGGAGTTTCTCGGTGATCGGGTCGGGGCGTTCATCTATGCCATCGGCAGCATGCTGGTCACCGCTCATGGCAATCGCCTCGAGTTCTACATGACCGACACCATCGACCCGCGTTTTGTCAGCAATGCGGCGCGCAACATCGAAAAAGCCACTTGGCTGCTTAGCCAGCGGCAGAACAAGGACGGCAAGCCGCTGCTGTTTTCCAATGAGATTTCGGAGGAGGGCAGCAATCTGAGTTTTGCCGTCGAGTTCGGGAAAATTGTCGCCCGATTGGACCTGCTGACCCAGATGCTCGACGAGCGTTACCGGCGTATCGGTTTGAATTACGCCCAGAGCCTGCTGTTCCTCAATTTTCTCCCGGTTCAGTGATTAGAGGAGAAAGGAATAAAGATAGATCATATCGATATAGGGAGTTATAAGAAAAATCGCTATGCTCGCGGCCAGATTTTTCACGCGGTCGTGCTGAGACGGGTTTAATGGATTTCGGTAATGTCGGTTTAGTCGTTGCGGGCCTGGTGGTCGGCTTCATCGTTGGAATGACCGGCGTCGGCGGTGGTTCGCTGATGACCCCGATCCTGTTGTGGTTTGGTATCAACCCGGCGACGGCGGTGGGTACGGACCTGCTGTATGCGGCCATTACCAAGTCTGGCGGCGTATTGGTTCATGCCAAGAACCGCAACATCGACTGGGCCATCACCGGCTGGTTGACGTTGGGCAGCGTGCCGGCGGTCGGCTTGACCTTGTGGTTCCTCAGCAGCTTGCACAGCTCGCCCGACGCCATGAACGCGGTGATCAAGCAAGCCTTGGGCTTCGTGTTGTTCGCCACCGCCCTGGCAATCCTGTTCAAGAAGCGTTTGCTGCAATTCGCCCACGACCGTGCCGGGGGGCACTACAACCCCTCTGGTACGCGTCTCAATGTGCTGACGGTCATCACCGGTCTCGTGCTGGGGACGATGGTCGCGTTGACGTCCATTGGCGCCGGCGCCCTGGGCACTGTCGCGCTGTTCATCCTCTACCCGTTCCTGGTCACCAAGCGCCTGGTGGGCACCGAGATCGCCCACGCCGTGCCGCTGACCCTCGTCGCTGGCCTGGGCCATGCGAGCATGGGCAACATGGACTGGCACATCCTGGGTTTCCTGCTGATCGGTTCGTTGCCGGGGATCTACCTGGGCAGTCATTTGTCGGGCCGTATCTCCGACGAGCTGCTGCGCCCCTGCCTGGCGGTGATGCTGGCGATGATCGGGTTCAAGCTGGCGTTCTAGAACGATCACCCCGATCCAGTGTGGGAGCGAGCTTGCTCGCGATGACGCAGGCACATTCAGCATCGATGCAAGCTGAACCACCGCTATCGCGAGCAAGCTCGCTCCCACAGTGATCCCCGTTCCAACTCTCGCGCCACACTCTCCCTACGGTTGCGCAATGATCCCCCTGGCCTAAGCTTCAAGGCAGGCAGGCGCAGTATTGAGCGACTCTCGCGGAACAATCGCCGCCCTGTGCAATCAGTACAGCGTAAATATCAAAAGGAGAGGCGCATGCTCATTCGGTCGTTGACCTTCGCTACCTTGCTGGCCATCGCCGGCCCCCTGTTCGCAGCCGATGGCGACTCACCCCTGGTGGCGGATGCAGGCAGGGCGCGCGCCCTGATCGTCATCGCGCCCAGTACAGTCGACCCGGCCTGGGTCAGCCTGAAAAAGGCCTTGGATGAACCGGCGGGCAAGCAGGGTTTTTCCGAGCGCAACATGGTGCTCTACACCGTGCTCAATACCATTGGGCAGCGCGATGGCAAGGACCTGGACCCGCAAAGCACCATGGCGCTGATCCGCTCCCTCAAGCTGGGCGCCGGGGCCCAGACCAAGATCATCCTGGTGGGCAAGGACGGGGAAAAGAAGCTTGAGCATTCCGGGGCGATCGAATTGAAAGACCTCTTCGACACCGTCGATAAACTCCCCGCCGCGGAAAAAGAAGCGACGCCCCCGGCGCCACCTCCCGCGCCGGAGCCCGCACCGGCCAAGGATGCGAAAGGCACCAAGCCTGGCAAGGCAACCAAGCCGACAGCGCCGCCGAAGCCGCTGGATGACTGATGCCCGTGTGGCCAATGCCAGTCAGTTAAGCCTCAAACCCGTGGGAGCAAAGCTTGCTCGCGATTGGGGTGAGCCAGTCGACAACGCCATTGACGGGTCTGCCGCCATCGCGAGCAAGCTTTGCTCCCACAGGTTGACTGACTGGCATCAGGGCTCTGACTGACTGGCATTAGGACTCATGGCCGTTTTATTGGCCATCCAGCGCCATCAGGATCCGGTGCGCCGCCTTCACCCGTTCCTCGATCGGGTAGTTCCTGTTGGCAAGCAGGACGATCCCCATGTCCTTCCCGGGCACGAACGCTGCGTACGCGCCGAAACCGTTGGTGGAGCCGGTCTTGTTGATCCAGGCGCCGTCCGGCGCCGGGCGGGGCGGGTCGAGAGATTCGACTTTTTGTGGGGCCAGGGCCATCTGCGGTGTGTTGCCAGCGAGCAGGTCGTCCAAGGTGAACGGGGCGGGGTAGAACTCCCAGCCGAGCCCCTGATTCATTCCGCCAACCTTGTAGAAACCCGTATGCGTCGTGGCGATGGCTTGCTTCAGGTCCGCGTCCAGTTTTTCAGGTCGCAGGTTGGCCTCGACGAAACGAATCAGGTCCGTTGAACTGGTCTTGACCCCGTAGGCTTCGGAATCCAGTGTGCCGGTGCCGACTCGCACGGGCTTGCCGTCCTTTGCATAGCCTTGGGCGTATCGCCCCATCTGATCCTGCGGCACCCGCACATAGCTGTGCTTGAGGCCCAGCCCTGGCATCAGCGTGCGCTCCATCACCTCGTCAAATGGCTGTCCCAGGCTGCGGGCCGCCAGGTAGCCGAACAGGCCAATGCTCGGGTTTGAATAGAGCCGCTGGGTGCCGGCCGGGTAGAGCGGTTTCCAGTTCTTGTAGTAACTGAACATCCGGTCCGGATGATCCGCCTCGTCGGGAAACTGCAAGGGCAGGCCGCCGGCGGTGTAGGTGGCAAGGTCGAGCAGGCGGGTGCCCTCCATGGCGCTGCCGCGCAGTTCGGGCGCAAAGCGACTGGCCGGATCCGCCAGGGACAGTTTGCCCTGGGCCTGGGCATAGGCGCCGAGGGTGGCGGTGAAGGTCTTGCTGACCGAGCCGATTTCGAAAAGGGTCTGGTCGGTGACCGGCTTTTTCGTGTCCTTGGAGGCCACGCCGTAGTTGAAATAATGGCGTTGACCGTTATACGTGATCGCCACGGCCATGCCGGCGATGTCCTGTTGTTTCATCAAGGGCTGGATGACGGCATTGACCGTGTCTTCAATGCGCTCCTGGGCAAAGCTTACGGACGTCCCGCAGACCAGGAAAAAAATCCCGGCGAGTATCGATCTGGCAATTGGCATGGTGCAGCGTTCTCGTTGGCCTTCCTGGAGGGGGCTCAATCTAGGGCGTTTTTGGCGGCCCGGCAATCCGAGTCTATCGGTCCGGGGGGATGTTTCTGAGTCGTCTGACGGGGCTATGGGAACCTTCCCACAAAACGCTCGGGTTGCCCGACGCGGCCGGACCTCAAGCCAAACCACACAAAGCGGCAGCCGCCGGGTAAACTCGCGGCTCTTTCTAAAGGAGTTCACATGAGTTACTACCAGCCCGGCATTCTCGCCACCCCTGTTCCGCCTCAGGCCCGTCATTTGTTTTTTGCCCTGGAATCGGTCGAGGCATTGCCGGCTGCGCTAGACAAACTCCTGTTGTTGCTCGATGGCCGGGCCGTGATCGGCTTTGGCGAATCGCTGGTCCACGCGCTGGGCGCCCAGGTCGCTGGCCTGCGGGCTTTTCCGGCGTTGGCCGGCGTAGGTGTGGACAACCCCTCGACCCAACATGCCCTGTGGTGCTGGCTGCACGGTGAAGACCGCGGCGAGCTGATGCACCGCAGCCGCGCCATCGAAGCGGCACTGGCCCCGGCGCTGCGCCTGGTGCAGATGAACGAGACTTTCCGCCACATGACCGGCCATGACCTGACCGGTTATGAAGATGGCACCGAGAACCCCCACGACGAAGCGGCCATCGCCGCCGCCCTGGCCCAGGGCGCCGACGGGGTGCGCGGTGGCAGTTTCGCCGCGATCCAGCAGTGGCAACACGACCTGGACGGTTTCGCGGCGATGCAGCCCCATGAGCGCGACAACATCATGGGCCGGCGCCTGAGCGACAACGAAGAAATCGACGACGCGCCGGAATCGGCCCACGTCAAGCGCACCGCCCAGGAAAGCTTTGCCCCGGAGGCATTCGTGGTCCGTCGGTCCATGCCCTGGATCGAAGGCGACCGTGCAGGGCTGATGTTCCTGGCGTTCGGTTTCTCCCTCGATGCCTTCGAGGCCCAATTGCGGCGCATGAGCGGCCTGGAAGACGGCATCACCGACGGCCTGTACCGCATGAGTCGACCGATCACCGGCGGCTACTACTGGTGCCCGCCGTTGTTGGACGGACGCCTGGATCTGCGCGCCTTGGCCCGGTAAGCGCAGCGGTTTGTGCAAAGCGTGACGTGAACGCTATCCTTGGGCCGGACGTCTATCCGTGGAATGGGAGAAGCAAGCGTGGATAAAGTCATCGTCATCACCGGTGGCGGCCGCGGAATCGGGGCGGCCACGGCGCTGTTGGCTGCCGAGTTGGGCTATCGGATCTGCATCAACTACCAGTCCGATGAAAGCGCCGCGCAGGAGGTGCTCGAACAGGTCCGGGCCAAGGGCGCGCAGGCGATTGCCGTGCGCGCCGACGTGAGCATCGAGGACGAAGTGATCGGCCTGTTCAACCGGGTGGATGCCGAGCTGGGGCGTGTCACGGCGTTGGTGAATAATGCCGGGACGGTTGCCCAGAAAGCCCGGCTCGATGAAATGTCCGAATTCCGCATTCTCAAGATTATGAAGACTAACGTGCTGGGTCCGATTCTCTGCGCCAAGCACGCGGTGCTGCGCATGTCGCCCCGGCATGGCGGGCAGGGCGGCAGCATCGTCAACGTTTCGTCCGTGGCCGCTCGCCTGGGCTCCCCCAACGAGTACATCGACTACGCGGCCTCCAAGGGCGCCCTGGACACGTTCACCGTCGGCCTGTCCAAAGAAGTCGCCGGCGAAGGCATTCGCGTCAACGCGGTTCGCCCGGGTTACATCTACACCGACTTCCATGCCCTGAGCGGCGACCCGGATCGGGTCAGCAAACTGGAATCGGCAATCCCGATGGCCCGGGGCGGGCGTCCGGATGAAGTCGCCGAGGCGATTATCTGGCTGCTGTCGGACAAGGCTTCGTATGCGACCGGGACGTTTGTGGACCTGGGGGGCGGGCGCTGAGCCCTGGGTTGTCTGGTCTGGCCCCATCGCGAGCAAGCTCGCTCCCACATTTGAATACAGACCGCCTATGGGAGCGGGGTTGCCTTGGATGTTATCGGTATGCAGAACGCCTGCATTGAAATGGCCGGACAGGGGTTATTCCTGGATGACGTAGATGTTATCGAACCCTACGCCGTGTGGAGGCTTTTCAACTTCTCGGAATGCTGTAATACGAACGGTAGGAAATCCGGACGTTTGAGGTGGAGGAGGGGGAAATGTCACCTTGCAAGAATGCCATTGGTCATCGCCTGCGGGGACGTCCAGTAGCTGAACATTATTATTGACTGTACAAGCCAACTCTTTCAGCGTCACCCCATCGGGGACTTTGATGTCGAACTTTACGATGACTGGAAGATTGTCCGCGAATGGCAATTTGAATATCTTGGCCAAGCTGTAATCAGTCACATACTCGTTACCTGTGATGTAATGATTGCCGCGCGGTTCCCTTACTATTTCTCCTTCACTTTGGGTAAATCTCCAGCCGTCTGGACCGCCCTCGAAATCGTGAAAATATTTCATGATCTTCTCCTTAGGGTAGATTGTTGCCAACCCGTGGCCCTCATTCGGTTGGCGATCTCTACGCTAAGTCTTTCCTGACAAGCCTACTACTGTCAGAGCTGACAGGTCTTTCTCAATTGTCTTGGCTGGTTATCAGTGAGCGAATGATCCGTCCCAGCGTCTCCATGGCCTTTTCCGATACATCCGTCCACGGGCTGCCATAGTTCAAGCGGATGCAATTTCGAAAGCGACGGGTCGCTGAGAAGATCGGTCCTGGCGCGATGCTGATGCCCTGGGCCAGGGCCATCTGGAACAGTTTCAGCGAGTCCATCTGCTCCGGCAGTTCCAGCCACAGGAAGTAACCGCCCGCCGGCTGGCTGACCCGGGTCTGGGCCGGGAAGTAACGGGCGATGGCGCTCAGCATCGCGCTTTGCTGTTCTTCCAGGGCATAGCGCAGTTTGCGCAGGTGGCGGTCGTAGCCGCCGTGTTGCAGGTAGTCGGCAATGGCGGCCTGGGCCGGCATCGAGGCGCATAGCGAGGTCATGAGCTTGAGCCGTTCGATCTTCTGCGCATAGCGCCCGGCGGCGACCCAGCCGATGCGATAGCCCGGCGCCAGGCTCTTGGCGAACGAACCGCAATGCATCACCAATCCTTCGGTGTCGAACGCCTTGGCGGGCTTGGGGGCCTGTTGGCCGTAATAGAGCTCGGCGTACACGTCGTCTTCGATCAACGGCACCTGGTGGCGGCGCAACAACTCCACCAGTGCCTGCTTCCTTTCCTCGGGCATGGTCGCCCCCATGGGGTTCTGGAAACTGGTCATGCACCAGCAGGCCTTGATCGGATGACGCTCCAGGGTCTGCGCCAATACCTCCAGGTCGATACCTTCGCGGGGGTGGACGGGGATTTCCACGGCCTTGAGCTTGAGTCGTTCCAGCACTTGCAGGCAGGCGTAGAACGCCGGTGCCTCGATCGCCACCAGGTCGCCGGGCTCGGTCACGGCTTGCAGGCACAGGTTCAAGGCTTCCAGGGCGCCGTTGGTGACCAGCAGTTCTTCCATGGGCAGCATCAACCCGCCCACCATGTAGCGCAGGGCAATTTGCCGGCGCAGGTGCGGGTTGCCCGGCGACATGTCGGTGACGACGACCCGAGGGTCCATGTCCCGTGTGGCGCTGGACAGCGAGCGCGACAAGCGCTGCAACGGAAACAGCAGCGGGCTGGGGAACGCCGAGCCGAACGGTACGGTGGCCGGGTCCTTGATCGAGTCCAGCACCGAAAACACCAGTTCGCTGACGTCCACTTCGGTGGACTCGTGCACCTGGGTGCTGATGGCCGGTTCGGAAAACGGGCTCGGCGCATGGGTGTTGACGAAATAGCCCGAGCGCGGCCGGGCGCGGATCAGGCCACGTCGCTCCAGCAGGTAATAGGCCTGGAACACGGTGGACGGGCTGACGCCGTAGGTCTGGCTGGCATAACGCACCGAGGGCACGCGCTGGCCGGGCCCCAGCATGCCGGAGCGGATCAGTTCAGCGATGTCGTCGGCGAATTTTTCATAGCGTTTCATGGCGGGCCCAGTCTTGAGTGACACATGGTTTGCGCTTTTTAAACTGTGAGGGAGCCCGTGGGAGCAAAGCTTGCTCGCGACGCAGGCGACACGGATCAACAGTAAGGTCGCGTCATCGTTCTTCGCGAGCAAGCTTTGCTCCCACAAGCTCGCTCCCACAGGACGCCCGGCATCTTAAAGCTTCAACGATTCATCGGCGCGACAAAACGGCTCTTGGCCAGGCTGTAGATGCCGGGTTCATCGCTGTCGGCCACCTTGAAGGTCATTTCCTGGGAGCCGCTGCGAGGCCGCTCGCTGAGCATCGCCACCGACACCGGCACATCGACGATTTCCCCGGGCGCCAGGCTCAGTTGGGTCTTGCCCTGGAGGACGAAGCCGTCGCCATCCACCAGGGACAGGTGATAGTCCTGGCGTTGCTGGGTCTTGTTGATGATTTTCAGGCTGTAGATGTTCTCGATCTGGCCTGCGCTGTTTTCGCGGAACAGGCCGCGGTCCTTGCTGACATCCAGCGACACCATGGGCCGTTGCACCAGGGCCAGGGCCAGCGCGCCGATCATCACCAGAAGCACGGCGGTATAGCCGATCAGCCGAGGTCTGAGCAGGTGAGTCTTGCCCCCCTGCAATTGATGTTCCGAGGTGTATTTGATCAACCCGCGGGCGTAGCCCATCTTGTCCATGATCGAGTCGCAGGCGTCGATGCACGCCGCGCAGCCGATGCATTCCATCTGCAAGCCGTCGCGGATGTCGATGCCGGTGGGGCAGACCTGCACGCACATCTGGCAGTCGATGCAGTCCCCCAGGCCAATATTGGCCGGCTTCACCTCGCGTTTACGCGGGCCGCGGATTTCGCCACGGGCCGTGTCGTAGGAGATGGTCAACGTGTCCTTGTCGAACATCACGCTCTGAAAGCGTGCATAGGGGCACATGTGCATGCACACCGCTTCCCGCAGCCAGCCGGCGTTGAGGTAGGTGGCAGCGGTGAAAAACAGTACCCAGAACAGGCTGACGCCGCCGATCTGCAGGGTCAGCAGTTCTTCGGCCAAGGGGCGGATCGGCGTGAAGTAGCCCACGAACGTCAGGCCGGTGAGCAGGCTGATGGCCAGCCACAAGGTGTGCTTGGCGCTGCGGCGCAACAGTTTGTTCAGGCCCCAGGGGGCCGCTTGCAGCTTGATCCGCTGGTTGCGTTCGCCTTCGGTGATTTTCTCGCACCACATGAACAGCCATGTCCAGGAGCTCTGCGGGCAGGTGTAGCCACACCACACGCGACCGGCAAACACGGTGATCGCAAACAGGCCGAAGGCGGCGATGATCAACAGGGCCGACAGCAGGATGAAATCCTGGGGCCAGAAGGTCGCGCCAAAAATATGGAATTTGCTTTCGGAAAGATCCCAGAGCACCGCCTGGCGGCCACCCCAGTTCAACCACACCGTGCCAAAGAACAGCAGGAACAGAACCCCCGCACCGCTGATGCGCAAGGTGCGGAACAAGCCGGTGAAGCTGCGGGTGTGGATCAGGTTGTCGGTGGTCCTGGCCTTGATCTTCGTTGGCGCAGGTTCGAACGTCTGTATCAACTGGACGGGGATTCTATCGCTCATGGTCGGTCGCTCATCAGCCTCTATCTGGCCGGCGCACTATGACCATGGAACTGTTTGCATAACAGACTCAGGTGTTTCGATAAAAACCGGATCAGATGCCGCGAAGCCCAGGCGCTGCGACACTTTGATGCATCGAGGGGCGAGCGAACAACACCTTGCTCCCGTTGGGCTCTGTAGGAGCTGGCGAAGCCTGCGATCTTTTGATCTTGATCTTTCGCTTTGGACTCAATGAGGAAAGATCGCAGCCTCGCTTCGCTCGACAGCTCCTACGCAGTTCGTACAGGTCGCAGTGGGTGGGTGGCGTCAGATCGCCGAGCCGCTGTCGCTGGCCTTCAGGTGCTTGCGCCCGTCGACTGCGCCGGCCACGGTCAGTGCATCGGCCTCGGCCTCGGTGATATAGAACCGGTCGCCATTGAGCTCCACGACTGACATGGCCTTGTCCGGGTCGGTGATGATGGTCAGCTCGCTGGCGGGGCGCTGTTCGGTGCCGTCGGGGGTTTCGAAATGGCAGGTCTGGTTCTCATCGATACGGACAGTCATGGTGTTCCTCCTTCAGGGGTCATGAACGTTAGGTCGCGCGGCCAAGCCAGGGTTCGTTGTGGCTGATCAGCGGTCGGGTGCACCTCTGGCTTCGCTTGCGGTCCATCGTTTATCCAATGAGAAAGAGGATGCTCCATGGAAGCCTGGTGGCATGAAGTCTGGATAACCCTGCAGGCGGAATTCGCCGACATCACCGATGCCCAGCAGATGACCCGGGTTACGGTGCGGCTGGTCATGGCTGCGCTGTTGGGGGGCATCCTGGGTTTCGAGCGTGAACACAAGGGCAAGGCTGCCGGCGTGCGAACCCACATGCTCGTGGCCCTGGGGGCGGCGTTGTTCGTATTGGTGCCACAGATGTCCGGGTCCCAGGCCGACGCCATGAGCCGGGTGATACAAGGGGTGGTCGCTGGCATCGGTTTTCTGGGTGCTGGCACCATCCTGAAAAACCACGACGGCGATGAAGCTCATGTCAAAGGCCTGACCACCGCCGCCGGCCTGTGGATGACCGCGGCCATTGGCGTCGCCGCCGGGCTGGGCCGGGAAGCGACTGCGTTACTCAGTACAGTGTTGGCCCTGGTGATCTTCAGTGTAATGCCGGTCATTGTTCGGGCGCTGGAGAAGGGCGACAAGCCATCAGCCTGAACATAAGACCTGTGGGAGCACGCTCGCTCCGAGCGGCGTTCCGACGATGGCGGAGGATCAGCCAGCCACTATGCTGATTGACACTCCGCTATCGCGAGCAAGCTCGCTCCCACAGGGAGTCGTTGAATCAAACTCGCTCCGGCGGCGCTTCGCTGGGCGGGTCACCCTTGGGCGGTTGTGGGGTCAGCGGCGGGTCTTGCTCCGGAATCGGTTCCGGATCAGGACCGGGTGGGGGCAAGGTGGGGTCGTCGATGTTCGGATCGGGTGTTTCGGCCGGGATGGGAATATTCATCGGGACGGATCTCCGTAACGCACATGGCTTGAGTCGTGCTTATGGTTGTTGACCATCCTGTACCGGGTTTGATCCCGGATACATCGAGGGCAAATCCCGCTGAACTTTTAGCCGTCGTCCCGGTTCGGAGTTTAAGTGAGTTTTTTCAGGGACCCGTTGGGCCTTTACCGCCACAAGCGCGTCCATGGGGCGTAAAAGGAGCGATGCTCGATGACTGCTGAACACCCGTCTGACCTGGTCTACAACCCGCATTTGCCGTTGTCTCAAGCCTTGTTGTTACCGCGTATCGCGATTGAAAACACCATGCCGGTGATCGACGGCGGGCAATTTGCCGCCAAGGCCGTGGCCGGGCAGGACGTGACGGTGACCAGTAAAGTGTTCGCCGACGGTCACGACAAGCTGGCGGTGCGCATTCGCTGGCGTTCGCTGCAGGATGAAGTGTGGAACAGCGAGGTCATGCGCGACCTGGGCAACAACGGCTGGCGCGGCCAGTTCAACGTGCCGGAGCAAGGTCGCTATGTCTTCTGCATCGAGGCCTGGATCGATCAGTTCGCCAGTTTTCGCTACGAACTGGAGAAGAAATTCGGTGCCGGAGTGCCGATCAGCCTGGAGTTGCAGGAAGGACGCAACCAAGTGCAAATGGCCGTCGAGCGCAGCACAGGGGAGCTGAGCGAGCAACTGGCGGCCTTGCACCACGAGCTTTCCGGCCTGTTGCCGACGGAGCAGGTGGCGCTGTTCCTGGCACCGCGCAGTGCCGACCTGATGTCCCTGGCCGATCATCGACCTTACTTGAGCATCAGCCCCGAATACCCGTTGGATGTGGAGCGCAAGCTGTCCGAGTTTGCCAGTTGGTATGAGCTGTTTCCCCGCTCGATCACCGACGATCCCCAACGCCATGGCACGTTCAATGACGTGCATTCGCGCCTGGCGGTGATCCAGGACATGGGGTTCGACGTGCTGTACTTCCCGCCGATCCACCCCATCGGTCGCAGTTTCCGCAAAGGCCCGAACAATTCCCTCACCGCCGGTCCCGACGACCCGGGCAGCCCCTATGCCATCGGCAGCGAGGAGGGCGGGCACGAGGCCATTCACCCGCAGTTGGGCAGCCGCGAGGATTTCCGGCGCCTGGTGGCGGCGGCCGAGCAGCACGGCCTGGAGATTGCCCTCGACTTCGCGATCCAGTGTTCCCAGGACCACCCCTGGCTCAAGCAGCACCCGGGCTGGTTCAGCTGGCGACCGGACGGCACGATCAAATACGCGGAAAACCCGCCGAAGAAATACCAGGACATCGTCAACGTCGATTTCTACGCGGCCGATGCGATTCCCAGCCTGTGGGTGGAACTGCGGGACATCGTGGTGGGCTGGGTCGAGGAAGGCGTGAAGATATTCCGCGTCGACAACCCTCACACCAAGCCACTGCCGTTCTGGCAATGGCTGATCGCCGACGTCCGCGCCCAGTATCCCGAAGTGATCTTCCTGGCAGAAGCGTTCACCACCCCGGCCATGATGGCGCGACTGGGCAAGGTCGGTTATTCCCAGAGCTACACCTATTTCACCTGGCGCAACACCAAGGCCGAGCTGGCGACCTACTTCAGCGAGCTCAACGAGTCGCCTTGGCGTGAGTGCTACCGGCCGAATTTTTTCGTCAACACGCCAGACATCAACCCGGCCTTTCTCCATGAGTCGGGGCGCCCAGGCTTCTTGATCCGCGCGGCCCTGGCAACCATGGGCTCGGGTCTGTGGGGCATGTATTCGGGCTTTGAACTGTGCGAGTCGGCCCCGGTACCGGGCAAAGAGGAATACCTCGATTCGGAGAAATACGAGATCCGTCCTCGCGACTTCACCGCGCCGGGCAACATCATTGCCGAGATCGCCCAGCTCAACCGTATCCGCCGCCAGAACCCGGCGCTGCATACCCACTTGGGCCTGAAAATCTACAACGCGTGGAACGACAACATTCTCTATTTCGGCAAGCGCACCGCCGACGGCAGCAATTTCATCCTGGTGGCGGTGAGCCTTGATCCGCACAACCCGCAGGAAGCCAGTTTCGAATTGCCGCTGTGGGAGATGGGCCTGCCCGACGACGCCCAGACCCAGGGCGAGGACCTGATGAACGGGCATCGCTGGACCTGGTACGGCAAGTACCAGTTCATGCGCATTGATCCGGCGTACCAGCCGTTCGGGATTTGGCGGATCAGCGTGGCGTGACGCGGTGGGAGCAAGGCTTGCCCGCGATGAAGAGGGCACGGTCTCCCTGAGGGATCGAGGTGCCTGCATCGCGAGCAAGCTTTGCTCCCACAAAGCGCAGGCTTCACCCCATAAAAAGACCTTTCAAGCCTGTGTCCCGCGGCTTTAATGAATTATCAGGAGTTGCAAATGGCGAAGAAACCCCGGTCTGCCACCTTCATCAAGGATCCGCTCTGGTACAAGGATGCGGTGATCTACCAGGTCCACGTTAAATCCTATTTCGACTCCAATAACGACGGGATCGGCGATTTCCCCGGCCTGATCGAGAAACTCGACTACATCGCCGACCTGGGCGTCAACACCATCTGGCTGCTGCCGTTCTATCCTTCCCCCCGGCGCGACGACGGTTATGACATCGCCGAATACCGTGGCATCAGCCCCGACTACGGCACCATGGCCGATGCGCGGCGGTTCATTGCCGAAGCCCACAAGCGCAACCTGCGGGTGATCACCGAGCTGGTCATCAACCACACGTCGGACCAGCACCCCTGGTTCCAGCGCGCGCGCAAGGCCAAGCCGGGTTCGAAGGCGCGGGACTTCTATGTCTGGTCCGATGATGACCATAAGTACGACGGCACGCGGATCATCTTCCTCGACACCGAAAAGTCCAACTGGACCTGGGACCCGGTGGCGGGCCAGTACTTCTGGCACCGGTTCTACTCCCACCAGCCCGACCTCAACTTCGACAACCCGCAGGTCATCAAGGCCGTGTTGTCGGTGATGCGCTACTGGCTGGACATGGGCATCGACGGCCTGCGCCTGGACGCCATCCCGTACCTGATCGAGCGTGACGGCACCAACAACGAAAACCTGCCCGAGACCCATGACGTCCTGAAACTGATCCGTGCCGAAATCGACGCCAACTATCCTGACCGCATGCTACTGGCCGAAGCCAACCAGTGGCCGGAAGACACCCAGTTGTACTTCGGTGATGTCGACGCCCAAGGGATGAACGGTGACGAATGCCACATGGCGTTCCACTTCCCGCTGATGCCGCGCATGTACATGGCCTTGGCCCAGGAAGACCGTTTCCCGATCACCGACATCCTGCGCCAGACCCCGGAGATTCCCGCCAATTGCCAGTGGGCGATTTTCCTGCGCAACCACGATGAGCTGACCCTGGAGATGGTCACCGACAAGGAGCGCGACTACCTGTGGAACTACTACGCGGCCGACCGTCGGGCGCGCATCAACTTGGGGATTCGCCGGCGCCTGGCGCCGTTGATGGAGCGCGACCGTCGGCGCGTGGAGTTGCTCAACAGCCTGCTGTTGTCGATGCCCGGCACGCCGACGTTGTACTACGGTGATGAAATCGGCATGGGCGACAACATCTACCTGGGCGACCGCGATGGCGTGCGTACGCCGATGCAATGGTCCATCGACCGTAACGGCGGCTTCTCCCGCGCCGACCCGGCCAGCCTGGTGCTGCCGCCGATCATGGACCCGCAGTATGGCTACCAGTCGGTGAACGTCGAGACCCAGGCCGGCGACCCACACTCACTGCTCAACTGGACCCGACGGATGCTGGCGGTGCGCAAGCAGTCCAAGGCCTTTGGTCGGGGCACGCTGAAGATGCTCTCGCCCAGCAACCGCCGGATCCTGGCCTACACCCGCGAATACACCGGCCCCGACGGCAAGCACGAAATCATCCTGTGCGTGGCCAACGTGTCCCGCAGCGCCCAGGCCGCCGAACTGGACCTGTCGGTCTACGCCGGCATGGTTCCGGTGGAGATGCTCGGTGGCAACGCGTTCCCACCCATTGGCCAGTTGAACTTCCTGCTGACCCTGGCGCCGTACGGTTTCTATTGGTTCGTCCTGGCGGCGGAAAACCAGATGCCGAGCTGGCACGTGGAACCGGCCCAGAGCCTGCCGGACTTCACCACCCTGGTGCTGAAGAAACGCCTGGAAGAATTGCTCGAAGCGCCGTCGCGCACCACGCTGGAGCAAACCATCCTGCCGAACTGGTTGCAGAACCGGCGCTGGTTCGCCGGCAAGGACAGTGCGATCGAGAAGGTCGACATTGTCTATGGTGTGCGCTTCGGCGATCCGCAGCGCCCCGTGCTCCTCAGTGAAATCGATGTCACCAGTGGCGGCCAGACCCTGCGCTATCAGTTGCCGTTCGGCTTGCTCGCCGAAGACCAGGTCGGTGCGGCATTGCCGCAGCAACTGGCCTTGTCGCGGGTACGTCGGGGGCGTCAGGTGGGCTTGATCACCGATGCATTCAGCCTGGAAAGCTTCGTGCGCGCCGTGCTGCACAGCATGCAGACCGCCACGGTGCTGCCACTTGCCGAAGGTGAGTTGCGCTTCGAACCGACCGAAGGCCTGGCTGCGTTGAACCTGGGAGACGAGCCAGAGGTACGCTACCTGTCCGCTGAACAGTCCAACAGTTCGGTGGTGGTGGGGGCGAGTCTGGTACTCAAGTTGATCCGCAAGGTGGCCTCGGGCGTGCACCCGGAACTGGAAATGAGTGCCTACCTGACCGCCGCGGGTTTCAGCAATATTTCACCGCTGCTGGGTTCGGTGGTTCGCCGCGATGCCGACGGCGAAGATGCGTTGCTGATGATCGCCCAGGGCTACCTGAGCAATCAGGGCGACGCCTGGGAATGGACCCAGAACAACCTTGAACGCGCCTTGCGCGATGAGCTGGCGGACGCCGTGTCCGAGCAGGAGCAGCATTACAACGCCTTGGGCGAACTGAAGGATTTCGCCGGCATGCTCGGCCAGCGCCTGGGAGAAATGCACCAGGTACTGGCCCAGGCCACCGACGATCCGGACTTCGCGCCGCAGGCCACCAACGCCAAGGAAGCCCAGGCCATCGGCAAGGACGTGGCCGGCCAGGTGGAAAACGCCTTGCGTCTGCTCAAGCAGAGCCAGGGCCAATTGAACCCCGCGGACCAGGCCATGGTCGCACGCTTGTTGGAGCACAAGAAAACCGTCCTGGCCCATGTCCAGGCGTTGGCCGGCAAGGCCGTCGGAGGCTTGCGTATCCGCGTCCATGGTGACCTGCATCTGGGCCAAGTGTTGGTGATCAAGGGTGACGCCTACCTGATCGACTTCGAAGGTGAGCCGGCGCGGCCATTGCATGAACGACGGGGCAAGCACAGCCCGTACAAGGACGTCAGCGGCGTGTTGCGTTCCTTCGATTATGCGGCGGCCATGGCGATCCACTTGAATACCGTCGACAGCACGGCCGATGCCGATGCGGCGCGGCAACGGGTCGCCGAGCGTTATTTGAAAGAGGCCCGCCAGGCATTTGTCGAGGCATATCGGCTGGCGGCAGCTAGTCTTGCCCATGAGTGGAAGGATGCTGAAGGCGAAGACGCCGCGCTGGCGTTGTTCGGCCTGGAGAAGGCGGCCTATGAAGTGGCCTATGAAGCCGAGAATCGCCCCACCTGGCTGCCCGTGCCGTTGCACGGTCTGGTCGGGTTGTTGAGTGGGCTGCAACCCTTTTCCGACTTAGCCGGACCGATTTAGTGGAGAGAATCATGAGCGTCTCGAACAAAGAACCCCAGGGGCAGGCCAAGGAGTCCTTGCTGCCGGCCCCCAAGACATCGACGCGCTGGTGCGCGCCGAACATCACGATCCGTTTTCCATCCTGGGTCCCCATGGCGACGGCGCCGGTGGCCAGTTCATCCGCGCCTACCTGCCGGGCGCCTTGAGCGTGCATGTGCTGGCCCGGGAGGGCGGCGAAGAGCTGGGGGAACTGCAACCCACCGAAACCCCGGGATTGTTCGTCGGCCATTTCGATCGCGCCCAAGCGTACTTGCTGCGCACCCGTTGGGCCGGCGGCGAGCAGGTTGCCGAAGACCCTTACAGCTTCGGCCCACTGCTGGGGGAGATGGACCTCTACCTGTTCGCCGAGGGCAATCACCGCGACCTCAGTGCCTGCCTCGGTGCACAGCTGACCACCGTCGACGGTGTCGAGGGCGTGCGCTTCGCCGTGTGGGCACCGAATGCACGACGCGTCTCGGTGGTGGGGGACTTCAACGTCTGGGACGGGCGTCGGCATCCGATGCGCATCCGTTATCCATCCGGCGTGTGGGAGTTGTTCATCCCGCGGCTGGGGGCGGGGGAGGCATACAAATATGAAATCCTCGGCGCCCACGGCATCCTGCCCCTCAAGGCCGACCCGGTGGCGCTGGCCACGCAAATGCCGCCGGACACGGCGTCGAAAGTCGCCTCGCCCTTGAAGATCGAGTGGCAGGACGACGAGTGGATGCAGAGTCGTCGCGAACGCCAGCTACCGGGCGCGCCATTGTCGATCTATGAGTTGCACGCCGGCTCCTGGCAGTGCGAAATCGACGAGGCGGGCGAGGTGGCCCGGCAATACAACTGGCATGAAATGGCCGAGCGGCTGATTCCGTATGTCAAGGATCTGGGCTTCACTCACATCGAGCTGATGCCGATCATGGAGCACCCGTTCGGCGGCTCCTGGGGCTATCAGCCGCTGTCGCAATTCGCGCCAACGGCACGCTTCGGATCGCCCGACGATTTCGCCGCGTTCGTCAACGCCTGCCACCAGGCCAACATCGGTGTCATCCTCGACTGGGTGCCGGCGCATTTCCCCACCGACACCCACGGCCTGGCCCAGTTCGACGGCACCGCGCTGTACGAATACGGCAACCCGCTGGAGGGTTTCCACCAGGATTGGGACACGCTGATCTACAATCTGGGCCGCACCGAAGTGCACGGCTTCATGCTGGCTTCGGCGTTGCACTGGCTCAAGCATTTCCACGTCGACGGCCTGCGGGTGGATGCCGTGGCCTCGATGTTGTACCGCGACTATTCGCGCAAGGCCGGCGAGTGGGTGCCTAACCGCCACGGCGGTCGGGAAAACCTCGAAGCCATCGATTTCCTCCGGCACCTCAACGATGTGGTGGCGCTGGAAACCCCCGGTGCGTTGGTCATCGCCGAAGAGTCCACCGCGTGGCCGGGGGTCAGCCAGAGTACCCAGCAGGGCGGCCTGGGTTTTGCCTACAAGTGGAACATGGGCTGGATGCACGATTCGCTGCACTACATCCAGCAAGACCCGGTGTACCGCGCCCATCACCATAACGAACTGAGCTTCGGCCTGGTGTATGCCTGGTCCGAGCGCTTCGTCCTGCCGATTTCCCACGACGAGGTGGTTCATGGCAAGCGCTCGCTGATCGACAAGATGCCCGGTGACCGCTGGCAGAAATTCGCCAACCTGAGGGCCTACCTCAGCTTCATGTGGGGCCATCCCGGCAAGAAGCTGTTGTTCATGGGGTGTGAGTTCGGCCAGTGGCGCGAGTGGAACCACGACCAGCAGTTGGATTGGTACCTGCTGCAATACCCTGAGCACCGGGGTGTGCAGAAGCTGGTGAGCGATCTGAACCGGCTGTACCGAGAAGAGCCGGCGCTGCACGACCAGGATGACGCGCCGCAGGGCTTCCAGTGGCTGATTGGCGACGATGCGCTCAACAGCGTCTACGCCTGGCTGCGCTGGAGCAAGGAGGGTAAGCCGGTGCTGGTGGTCGCCAACTTCACCCCGGTGCCGCGCGAGGCCTACCGGGTCGGCGTGCCGTTCGCCGGGCGTTGGGTGGAGTTGCTCAACAGCGACGCCGACACCTACGCCGGTTCCAACTACGGCAACGGCGGTGGCGCCTTTACCGAAGCAGTGCCCAGCCATGGTCAGGCCCTGTCGCTGGAACTGAACCTGCCGCCGTTGGCGGTGTTGATCATGCGGCCGGAGGGTTAGGTTCTACAAAAACCTGAAGGCGAATGATGACTGTGGCGCTCATGAATCCAGATGTGGGAGCGAGCTTGCTCGCGATAGCGGAGTGTCAGTCGACAGCAATGTGGCTGACCCACCGCCATCGCGAGCAAGCTCGCTCCCACAAGGGATATCGGTCGCTTTAACGAACCAGGCACGGCTGCTTGTTGTTGAACGTCCAGCCCGGAATCAGGAACTGCATCGCCACCGCATCGTCCCGCGCCCCCAGGCCCATGCCTTTGTA
Source organism: Pseudomonas sp. Van50 (assembly GCF_055390755.1). NCBI lineage: Bacteria > Pseudomonadati > Pseudomonadota > Gammaproteobacteria > Pseudomonadales > Pseudomonadaceae > Pseudomonas > Pseudomonas sp. Van50. The sequence continues at coordinate 2,417,874 of NZ_AP024343.1, forward strand.
CAACTCATGGGCCTTGGCCAGTTGGTCGGTGTCCAGCTCGATCCCCAACCCCGGTTTTTTCGGCACCTGTACGCAGCCGCCCTGAATCTGCAAGGGCGCCTTGGTCAGTCGCTGGCCGTCCTGCCAGATCCAGTGGGTGTCGATGGCGGTGATGTCGCCCGGTGCCGCGGCGGCCACGTGGGTGAACATTGCCAGGGAAATGTCGAAGTGGTTGTTGGAGTGCGAGCCCCAGGTCAGGCCCCACTCATTGCACATCTGCGCCACCCGCACCGAACCCTGCATGGTCCAGAAGTGCGGGTCGGCCAGGGGAATGTCCACCGACTGCAAGGTGATGGCGTGACCCATCTCGCGCCAGTCGGTGGCGATCATGTTGGTCGCCGTCTTGAGGCCCGTGGCGCGGCGGAACTCGGCCATGACCTCGCGCCCCGAATAGCCGTTCTCGGCACCGCAAGGGTCTTCGGCATAGGCCAGCACTTTGTGTTGGTCGCGACACAAACGGATCGCTTCCTTGAGTGACCAGGCGCCATTCGGGTCCAGGGTGATGCGGGCCTGGGGAAAACGTTCGGCCAATGCGGTGACCGCTTCGATTTCTGCGTCGCCCTGGAGCACGCCGCCCTTGAGCTTGAAGTCCTGGAAGCCATAGCGGGCCTGGGCCGCTTCGGCCAGGCGGACCACGGCGTCGGCGTCCAGGGCCTTTTCGTGGCGCACGCGGAACCAGTCGTTGTCGGCGTCCGGTTCGCTGCGATAGGCCAGGTCGGTCTGCTGGCGATCACCGACGTAAAACAGGTAGCCGAGCATCTTCACTTCGTCGCGCTGCTGGCCTTCGCCGAGCAGGGCGGCGACCGGTACGTCCAGGTGTTGGCCGAGTAGATCCAGCAACGCCGCTTCCAGGCCAGTGACCGCGTGGATGGTGATGCGCAGGTCGAAGGTCTGCAGGCCACGGCCGCCGGCATCGCGGTCGGCGAAGGCGTTGCGTACCGTGTTGAGGATCTTCTGGTACGTGCCGATGGGGCTGCCGACCACCAGCGAGCGGGCGTCTTCGAGGGTCTGGCGAATGCGCTCGCCGCCGGGCACTTCGCCCACGCCGGTGTGGCCGGCGTTGTCCTTGAGAATGACGATGTTGCGGGTGAAGAACGGGCCATGGGCGCCGCTGAGGTTCAGCAGCATGCCGTCATGGCCGGCCACGGGCACGACCTGCATGCTGGTGATGATCGGGGCTTTGCTGGTTTCTGGAATGCTCATCTGTACTTATCCTTGGCAATCGAATGATCAGACGTGGCTGGCGGCCGGATCGATCGGTGTTGTTGTCACGGCTTTGGGCTTGGGCGTGTTGCGTGCGGCAAACACGATGATCGCGGCAATGATCGATGTGGCCGCCAAGCCGTAGAGGCCGCCCTGGATCGAGCCGGTGTGCTCTTCCAGCAGACCGAACGTGGTCGGGGCGACGAACCCGCCGAGGTTGCCCACCGAGTTGATCAGGGCAATCACCCCGGCGGCGATCCGGGCGTCCAGGTAAGCCTGGGGAATCGGCCAGAACAGCGACGATGCCGATTTGAAACCCAGGGCCGCGAAGCAGATGGCGACGAAGGCGAAAATCGGTCCGCCGGTGGTGGACATGAACATCCCGGCTGCCGCGATCAACAGGGCGGTGGCGACCCAGGCCTGCTGGAATTTCCACTTGGCCGACAGCGAGGCGAAGGCGTACATGCCGACGATCGACAGCAACCACGGGATCGAATTGAACAGTCCGACCTGAATGTCGCTCAGTTCGCCCATTTTCTTGATGATGCTCGGCAGCCAGAACGTGGCGGCATAGATCGTCAATTGAATGAAGAAGTAGATCAGGCAAAACAGGATGATCTGGCGGTCCTTGAGCAACTGGCCGATGGACAGTTTGATCGGCGAGGCGGCTTCCCGTGCCCGCTGTTCATCGTCGATGGCCTTGACCAGCACATCCTGTTCTTCACGGCTCAGCCATTTGGCGTCATGGGGCTTGGAGTCCAGCCAGAACCAGACGAAGACGCACAGGCAGACGGAAAACATCCCTTCGATGAAGTACATCCACTGCCAGCCGTGCATGCCCAGGCCGTTGATTTGCAGCAGCAGCCCCGACAGCGGGCCGGAGATCAGCGACGCAATGGCCGAACCGCTGAGGAAGATGGCGATGGCTTTGCCACGCTCGACGCCGGGCAGCCAGCGGGTGAAATAGTAGATCACCCCAGGGAAGAATCCGGCTTCGGCCACGCCCAGCAAAAAGCGCAGGATGTAGAAGTGGGTTTCGTTCTGGATGAAGGCCATGGCCGCCGCCACCAGGCCCCAGGTGAGCATGATGCGGGTCAGCCAGATGCGGGCGCCGATGCGTTGCAGGAGGATGTTGGACGGGACTTCGAACAGCGCGTAGCCGATGAAGAACAGCCCGGCACCAAAGCCATAGGCCGCGGCACCGATACCCAGGTCGTGCTCCATGTGGGCACGCACGAAGCCGATGTTCACGCGGTCGATGTAGTTGACGATAAACATGATGACGAACAGCGGCAGGATGTGGCGCTTGACCTTGGCGATGGCCGACAGCAGCACCGGATCCGCGCCGGCATTCGCCTTGAGGCTGGATGTGTTCACTGGTTTTTCTCCCACTCGTTATTTTTATGCGGGGCATCGTGCATGTGCCGATGTTGATAGACATCATACAACTTGATTTTTTTGGATGACAAGCAGTTTTTCAGCATCATTGGATTAGGTGAATGGCGTTTTTATGCCGTATTTGTTGGGGTTTTCCGGCTATTGTGATTTTATCCAGCGTCTGTCTGGCTTGCGTGAAGCCGTTTTTTGAAGGGGTGATTTTTGCAGGGATGGGCTGATCTTGAGTGTTGTCATACAAGTTGATGGCTTGACGATGAGATTTCCGGCGTCCGCTGGTGATACGATCAGTCAGCCTGTTTTCAAGGAACCCCGGCGATGCCGCAAGACACCGACGCGCCCCTGCGCAAGCGTACCCACAACCTGGCCCATGACCTGGTGACGAAGCTGAGCCAGAGCATCTTGCTGGGGCAGTTGAAACCGGGTGAGAAGCTGCCATCGGAAGGCGCCATCGTGCAGGCCCATGGCGTCAGCCGGACGGTGGTGCGCGAGGCGATCTCCAAGTTGCAGGCTTCGGGGCTGGTGGAGACCCGCCACGGCATCGGCACCTTCGTGCTGGCGCAAACCGGCGAGCCAGGGTTGCGCCTGAATGTCGACACCGCCGCGGGAGTGCGAGCGATCCTGGAGCTGCGCCTGGGCCTGGAGACCCAGGCCGTCGCCTTGGCGGCCCAGCGCCGCAGCGAACACCAGTTGCAGCAGATGCGCCAGGCGCTGGATGACTATCAGCGGTTGTCCAACAACAACGACAGCTGTGTCGAAGCCGATCGGCGTTTCCATCTGCTCATCGCCGAAGCCACGGACAACGCCTGTTTTGTCGAAATCATGCAGCACCTGGGCAGTGCGATGATCCCCAGGACCCGCGTGAACGTGGCCGAGCGCGGCCAGGCCGATCTAAGCAAGCTGGCGCAGTTGGCCAACCTTGAGCACGAGGCGATCTTCAACGCGATCAAGCGCCAGGACCCGGACGCCGCCCGTGCCGCCATGTGGTTGCACCTGACCAACAGCCGTGATCGGTTTGGCGCGGGATCCTGACGGTTCATGGTCGCCTGATTCACCGCCATCGCGAGCAAGCTCGCTCCCACAGTTTTTCGAGGTGTTCTCAACTGTGGGAGCGAGCTTGCTCGCGATAGCGGCGGCACACCCAACATTTCCATGACTGACCCACCGCTTCCCACAAGAGGGACATGGATATTTCCGTGGCTCAGCCCGCTTTGGCCGGGCCGGTGGGGGCGTTTCCAGCCACGGGGGTGGGGGCGCTTTTCATCAGGGCGTCCAACGCCTGCCGGTAGTTTTTGCCCGCCAGGCTCATGCTGTTGTTATGTGTCGCCCCGGGCACCAGCAGCAGGCGCTTGGGTTCCCGGGCGGCGTTGAACAATTGCTCACTGAAGCGTGGCGGCACGTAGCGGTCGGCGGCGCCATGGACAATCAGCAGCGGCATGTTGATCTCGCCGATCTTGTCGATGGAGTCGAACTTCTGCGACAGCAACCAGCGCACCGGCAGGGATGTATTCGCCATCGAGGTGGCGACATCGCCCAGGGAGGTGAACGTGGATTCGATCACCAGGCCGCGGACCTGGGCTTTGCCATCTTTCGCTGCCTGCTGACCGAGCTGCGCAGCGAGATCCACCGCGACGGCGCCGCCCAGGGAATGACCATAGATCAGCCGCAGGCTCGGGTCTGGTTGAAGCGCTGCGAGACGTTCCCAGGCGATGCGCGCATCTTCATAGACACTTGCTTCCGATGGCAGATCTCCCTGGCTTTTGCCAAAGCCCCGGTAGTCGATGGCCAGCACCGAATAGCCCAGCGCCCGCAACTGCTGGATACGAAACAACTGGCCGGTCAAATTCCAGCGCACACCATGCAAATACAGGATGGCCGGCGCGTTCTTGCGTTCGGCCGGCCACCACCAGCCGTGGATGTTTTCCCCGGCCTTGAAGCTTTTTGGCTTGAGGTCGAACTCCTGCACGCTGCTGGGCAGCCCACTGAACCAGCTCGCCGTCCCCGGCTCGATGCGAAAGACCAGTTCCCGCTCCTTATGCTGCAACACAGCACAGCCCACCGGCAGGCCGACCATCAATGCGCCCATGCACAGCCAGGCCAACCAGCGGCGTTTCAGGCCAGAAAGTAAGAGTGAAGACATCGATGCCATTCGCTACTGAAACCAAAGATGCCTTGTAGCAGATTCTCCGAAAACGGCGCAGGGATTTGTGACGGTCATTCGTCTGAAGCGCGCTTTTCGGCGCTGGAAAATCCCCAAACCCTGAGCCTTGTTCCCTATGCCTTCAGGGGAGGACACCCTCCCCACAATCAAGCCTCCATGGCAGAGGGGGCATTACGCATCCTCGAGCTGAACCAGCTCGAACGTCCGCTCAATGGTGCCATACCCCACCTTCGGCACCCCCGCCAGGCGCTGATGCAGCACCTGGGTCAACGAGCAGCCAGGAGCCAGGTAGGTGTCGCCGAAATCCCCATCCAGTTGCACTGGATGAACAATCACTTCCAGCAAACCATGGTCCGGTGCTGTGGCGTGCTGCAAGTCGGTTGGCGTGCAGACATAGTCGGCCGTGGCGCCGGATAAACGACGCAGGCGGCGGTTGAGTAAGGTCTTGAAGATGCGTTTGGGTATATTCAGGTTGGCTCCCAGGTTGCGCGCCAGGCGAATGGGCACATCTTGCCGCGCGGCGAAGCGCGCTACCAATGCTCCGATGGGCCAGATGTTATGTACGTGCTGATGGGAGTCGAGGTGGCTTGGGCGCACTCCGTGGTCCAGGCAACGTTGCCATTGCGCCTGCAGTTCGTCCTGTATTGCGGCGAGGTCCTTCGAGCCCAGATGCAGGCAATAGCGTGACAGGCTGAAGCTGAACTGGCCGTCCGCATCGCAAAACGCCGGGCGCGACTTTATGGCCTGGCTCAGCGGCTGCCCATGGCTGAGATTGAAATGCAGCCCGATGCGCCCTTTGAGCCGGGGCAGTCGGGCCAGTACACACGCCTGTTCGAAGCCCGGCGTATTGGCCATGATGGTGGCGGAACTGATCAGCCCTGCTTCGAAGGCTCGAACGATTGTCGCGTTTTCGCTGAAGCACAACCCGAAGTCGTCAGCGTTGATGATCACTTGGCGGGGCATGTGAGATCTCCTGTTCCTTGGGGATAGAGGGTGAATCTGTCGCCGTGGTTTTTTGGGGAGGGTGTTTGGGAAGCCAGGGTTTAAGACTTTTCCAGAGTCGCAAGGCGAGCCCGAGGAGCAGGCCATCGGGTTGCCAGGAATAAAAACTCCAACGCCAGTGCTCCAGTTGTCCGGTCATGCGTTCGTGCAATTGATGGCTGGAATTATCGAGACTGACCCGTGACGCATCGATCCATCGCCAGTTTTCGTCCAGCCCCCAGCGAATCCACTCTTCGAGCAATACCCGGCCGCTGCCCAGGTCGGCGTGCTGCGGCAGGAACGCCAGGTTGTAGTCATACAATCGGCCTTGGTCCAGCAGGCCGAGGCGATAACTGATGCATTCACCGTTCAGCTCCAGCATCACCACCCGCACCTGGCCTTGGGCGGCGAGGGCGGTGAAGGCATGGTTCATCCATTGCCGGCGCCTGGGGTCGGCGAAAATGCCGACACCTTCCTCACCCTTCCAACTGGCGGCCTCGACGTCGGCCAGGGCTCGCAACAGCTGTCCGATGCTGATGGCGTCCGGCGTCACTCGGCGGATTTCGGCACCGCAAGCGGCGATCCGTTTGCGCGCCCGACGCAGCTTGTAGCGTGGATCGCCAGAGACTTCCCGATGATCACTGTCGCTGATCAAGTGCACCGGAACCCGGCAACTGAGCCGCCGCTCCCCGGTGGAACTCAGTGCCATCCAGGCGCTCAGGACGCTTTGCTCGCCGACCGGCTCCACCACTTCATTGAGTTGCAACATCGCGTGGGGCACCTGCTGACGGATCTGCATCAGCGCCTGGCCCATGCCTTCGGCATCCAGGCGCACCAGCAGGGCGATGCGGTCGGCCAAGGGGTAACCCAAGTGATGCACCACCCGGAACCGCAGTCCGCCGATACGCTCACGTCCCGAAACCAGGGGCAGGCATAGCGACAGATTCTGGTCCTGCCAGCCCAGTAACACATGCAATTGCTGATCAGGCAACAGGGCAAATTCCGCCGCTTGCAGCCAGGCCAGGGTGTTGAACGGTGTTGCGTCGGCCACCTGGGTTCGCAGCTGTTCATAAGCTGATACAGGAAAGTCCTCCGCGCCCAGGGAGCGACACCATTGGAACCGGATGGTCATGGACGTCAGGCCGCCGCAGTGGATGGAACCGGCTTGGCCGGTTTACGAAAAGAGTCCAGGACCGAGCCGGTGTAGAACGTGTCACGGAAGAACCGCCAGCGGCCGAACAAGCAATGCATATGGGTGATCTGGCCGCGCTCCTGATAGTCCATGCGCAGGTGCAACTTGACGGCTGGAATGTTGCTCAGCTCGAAGACGTCGACCACTCTGTTGCAACCTTGCTCGGCCATGGCTTTCCACAGATCCAGCTGCATATCCACCGATAGCTGGGTCCCCCAGTAAGTGCGGTACAACTCACCGCCGAACTCGAAGAACTCGCCCGGTTTGACCGGGAACCAGCAGCGAAAGAAATGGCGGTCGAAATAGTCCCGTGTACTGCCCCAGATGAAAGCGACAGTGTCGCCCTTGTCGTTCAGGTACATGAGCCCGGTGTGGCCTTCGGCAGCCAGTTCGCGCATGGTCTCGATGCGGTCGCCAAAGTACGTGGCGAAGGCATCGGCATTGCTGGTGGTGATGCGTTCCCGGCGCAACGGCGTATAGGGCCTGAGGTTATTGGGCGGTATCGGGCCGACCAGATCGCGCTCCATCCACACCAGTTGTTCGTGGAAGTACACGTAGTGTCTGCACAGCTGATTTAGAACAGTGCGCAGCCCTTTTTTCCGAATGCGATCACGCAATTTTTGCAGAACGTTCATGGTGCCTCCTGGCGAGGGGCGGTTTGGGGAAAGACCCCATCGCGAGCTTGCTCGCGATGGGGGGTTAGAGCGCCATGGACATCAGGCCGGTGCAGTCGATGCAAGCGGCGGGGCCGGTTTACGAAAGGCGTCCAGTGCCGAGCCGCGGTAGAACGTGTCGCGGAAAAACCGCCAGCGACCGAACAGGCGATACACGTGGGTGATCTTGCCGCGTTCCTGGAAGCCCATGCGCAGGTGCATCTTGATCGCCGGGGTGTTTTGCAAATCGCAGACATCGACCATTGTGTTGCAGCCGCTGTCCACCATGATTTTCCACATTTCCAACTGCATGTCCGCCGACATACTGGAACCCCAGTAGGCGCGGATCATCTCCCCACCGAACTGAAAGTACTCACCCGGCTTGATCGGGAAGTTGCAGCGATAGAAATGGCGGTCGAAATAGTCTCGTGTGCTGGCCCAGGCGAAACCCACGGTGTCGCCCTGCGCATCCAGGTACATCAAACCTGTGTAGCCTTCGGCTGCCAGCTCGCGCATGGTTTCGACGCGGTCGCCGAAGTGCCGGGCAAAAGCATCGGCATTGCTGACCGTGATGAACTCCAGGCGCATCGGTGGATAGGGCTTGAGGTTATGCGGGGGAGTGGGGTTCGCACATCGTGCTCCAGCCACACCAGTCGGGTGTGGAAAAACACGTAGCGCCTGAACAGCTGTTTGAGAACGGCGCGCAGGCCTTTTTTCTGAATGCCATCACGTAATGCTTGCAGAACGCTCATGGTGCCTCCTGACGGGTGGCGGGTGGGGGGAAAGAGAGGGCGGTCCAGCCGAGGGCGAACACGGTTTCTCCTGGCAGGAGAAAACCGATCTGCCCGGCCTCGCAGTTGAACGGTGCGCTGCGGCTTTGACTGTCGGGGCCGAAATACACCAGCTCTGCTTGCGCCTGGGGGCAGGACGCGCCGTCCAGGCTGACCTGTTGCGGGCGCGTGCTTTTGTTCACACCCAGCAAGCTTCGTCTCGTGTCGGTGGCCATGGCCAGCACGTCGACTTCGAAGGCGTCGTTATCCAGGCGTAGCACCTGGTTGAGCCAATGCTGTTGGATGAACTGCTGGGCCAGACCCACCGGCTTGAGTTCGAAACGCTGGCTGTCCAGCACCCGCACCATGCCTTTGGGGTACTCAGGTTCGTCGGCGAGCATGAACCAGTTGAGCATGTCCAGCCAGCCGTCGGCCGAGGCGTTGATGACCACGGACGTCCACCACAGGGCGGCGTAGTGGGTTTCCTGGTCGTAAGGGCTCAGGCTCGAGCCGCTGGACATGTTGGTCTGGTCCAGCAGCAAGGCCTTGTTCGGCCGGCCCTTGCTGTCCAGGCCCACCAGGCCGGCTGCACGGCGCACGCTGTTGCGATAGACCCGGGTCGCCAGCAGGTCGCGGATCATCCATTCATGCCAGGCCAGGGCGTCGATCTGGTCACCGTATTTGGCCAGCAAGCGCCGCGCCCAATCGATCCCGCGCCGCTCGACGGCGTTTTCCGCCAAAGGACCATTGGTGAACCGGGAGCTGGCCGGTATGGCAATGCGTACCCCGGCACGGGCATTGGCGGGGATGGCGCGAACCTGATTGGCCATGCTTTCGAACACCTGCTGGTAGCTGGCGAAATCCGGGTAGTTGAGGTTCGGCTCATCGGCGAAACTGAGGTAGTGGATGCCTTTGCCGCCCAAGGCGCGGGTCGCCATGAGCCAGGCTTGCAAACCGTTGTTGCTGACGCGGTCAGCCCGCAGGTCGGCCTTGCGCGCGCTACCGGCCAGCAGGGTGATGTCCCGGGTGATGCCGAAGCGGTCTTGGTACAGGCGCCGAAACTGATTTTCATGGTCCGGCCTGTCTGCGGTGATGTCGACCAGGCTGTAGTAGCTGGCGGCCTGGGGCTTGAGGGCTTCGATCACCGGGTAGGCCGATGGCGGAGGCATGACGTAGGGCAGGTAGACCCCCAGTTTCGGGGTTGTTCCCAGGACATCGCCATAGAGTTTCAGACGCGCCTGCCCCGGGTCCTGGCGCAGCGGTTGCAAATGCCCTGGGTCTTGGGCGAACAGGTTGGCCGTGCCATCCAGCCAGAATGCCGCCTTGCCGTTGCCCTGCAATTGCAGGCGCCAGGTTTGCTCCACATTGGCGACGGGCAATGCCACTTGATCGAACTGCCCATAGGCCGGATACGGCTTGAGGTTCAACTGCACCTGTTTGCCATCGGTGACGCGCCGGGCTTGCAGGCTGCGCACGCCGCCGTGGAACTTGCCCGCCAGTACGGCCTGTTCGCCGGGGGCGACCCTGAAATACAGCTCATCGCCGTCGTGGGTTTCGGCATTGAAATGCACCTTGGCCGGGGCGAACAGTGCCCGGGTATGGGCGTCGTGTTCGACGGTGTAGCGGCGGAAACTGTAGCCGGGAATTTCCAGGCGATAGCTGGCGGCCCCCGGCAGCAAAGGCCACTGCTGCTCGCCACGTTCCTGGGCGGCCTTGATCAGGCGTTCACCCACCAAGCGTCCTTGGCCGTCGAGCAGGTACAGGTGTTCTGTGTTGGCATTGGCCTGCCAGGCGGGCACCCAGCGCACGGTCACTTGATCCGGGCGGTCGGTCTGCAGGTACAGGCTGCCGTCGCGGATGCCGGTCCATTGCATGGCCGCGCCATGGGCCAACAAGGCCAGGCTCCAAAGGCACAGGCCTGCGGCCATTTTCCATCCATGCCGTACTGGCTCCATCGCGAGCAAGCTCGCTCCCACAGGGGATTTGTGGTGCTCATGAAAATTGTGCGCGGCCCCAGTTTTTTGTGGGAGCGAGCCTGCTCGCGAAGGCGTCGGCACATTCACCATCCCTGCAAGCTGACTCGGCGCTTTCACAAGGGCATCACCATCCCCTGTGGGAGCGAGCTTGCTCGCGATGGCAGCTTGGCGGGCAACCCTGCTCATGCCGATTTCCCCAGCAGCATCTGGCGCATCGGCAGCAAGTCGCTGGGCAGGATGATCAGTGTCTGCCACAGCGCCACGCCGCTGAGGCGGCAGTACATCGCCAGCAGCGCCAGGGTTACGCCCAGGTAGGCGATTGAGGACGCGGCGGCAGCGCCGACGATGCCGTAGAGGGGAATCAGGATCAGGTTCAGCGCCAGGTTCAACAGCGCGCCCACGCCCATCAGCAGCGACACGGTGCCGGGTCGGTCCTTGCCCAGCAGATCCAGGCGCAGGATGCTCGCATAGCACAGTCCGAACAGTCCCGGCAGCAACGCCAGCAAGGCCGGATAGGCCGGTTGATAGGCGATGCCGAACAAGGTGACGATCAGCCACTCGCCGATCAGCGCCATGGTCAGGCAGGCGCCAAGCATCACCGTCGCGGTCAGGCGCAAGGCCAAGGGGGTCAGGCGCTGCATGTCGCTGTCCTGTTGCAGCAGGCGTTTCATCAGTGGTGTGGTGACGGCTTCCGGCACGATCAGCAGCAGCTCGGCGGCGGCGCTGGCCATGGCGTAGTGCCCCAGGGCCGTGCTGCCCAGCAGGGCACCGATGAACAGGAAGTCCGAGCGCAGCAGCACTTGCTGGAACAGCAGGTCCGGATGGCTGCGGGCGCCGTAGCGCAACAGTTCGTTCTGACGGCTGCGATCCCAGCGCAGGGTGACCACATGATCGCGGCGCAACCACACCCAACCGGCCAGCACCACCAGGCTCAGGCCCGCCAGCCAACTGATCAGCGCCGCTTCCAGCGCCGTGTCTTTCCACATCCAGAACAACGCGATAAACAACAGCAGGGGCGCCAGGGATTCCAGCAGGCGCAAGGCATTGAAGGCGCCCACGCCACCGGAAGCGTTGTGCAGCGTCAGCAGGCCACTCTTGAGCACGGTCAGCGGCACGGCCAGCAACAGTAGCCAGGCGAGCAATCCCAGTTGCGTGGTGATGTCCAGTTCACCGCCGAACTCGCGCACCAGCGCCACCACCAGCAAGGTCAGCAGCCCGGCCAGCAGGCAACCGAATACCAGCACCTGGCTGAGTAACAAACCCATTGAACGCTGCTGCGCCGCCTGATAACCCACGGCGGAATTCAGGCCGCCGCTGGTGGCGGCGCTGATCAGGTCCGGCAGGGTGCTGAGCAAGGCAAACAGCCCCCGTTCGCTGGGCCCGAGAATCCGCGCCAGCAGCACATTGCGCAGCAGGCGCAGGCCGATCATCGCCAGGCGCGTGCCCATGCTCAGAGCCAGGTGCTTGAGGTAATGAGCACGGCTCATGGACGTGTCCCTCGGCGAATTCGCCAGGCCAGTAATTCGGGATGATGGGCATTGCGCTGGCTGACGCCGAAGCGTGGCAGGTTCAAGGGATCGCCGTCGTTGCGATACAGCCCCGCCTCGGTGCCCAGGGCAAAGCTAAAGCCGTGGGCCGCCACCTGTTGGCGCACGCGGGCATCGTGATCGCCGTTGGGGTAGCAATACACCGGCAAGGGTTGCGCGCAGCCGTTTTCCAGGGCCGTCCAACTGCGCGTCAGTTCTTCGTGCAGGCGCTGGTCGTCCAGCCCGGTCAGAATCGCGTGGCTGGCACCATGGGGGCCGAAGCGGATCAGGCCGGAATCTTCGAGCATGCGCACCTGGGACCAGTCCAGGGCCTGGGGCTGGGAACCCTGCGGGCAGGCGTCGGTGAGTTCGCTCAAGGTACGTGGATCGAGGCTCTTGAGGCTTTGCAGGTAATGCAGCAACGCCAGGCTGCGACGCTCGTCGTCGATGTCATCGAGCAGCACCGGCAACGGACGGCCGGCGTGCTGCAAGTGTTCGATCAACGAATGCCGGGCCACCTGGCCATGGCTGCCCCACAGGGTCTCGCCAATGCTTTCCCACCAGAAGTGCTGGCGACTGCCGATGAAATCGGTGGACAGGAAAATACTCGCCGGTACCTGGTATTGGCGCAGCAGCGGAAAGGCATTCATGGCGTTGTCGCGCCAGCCGTCGTCGAAGGTCAGGGCCACCCGCGGGCGGTTCGGGACGCTTTCAGGGTCAGCCAGCAACAAACTCATCAGCGGCACACACTCGAAATGCCTTAGCAGCCAGATCAGCAAGTGTTCAAACGCGTCGGGCCCCACGCACAGCTCGTTGCGGTGGGGCAATTCGGCGGCGCGGTCGTTGTTCAGTACGCGATGCAGCATCAGGATCACGCCGGCACCACGCAGGGGGTGGCGGCCCAGGGACGTGTTCAGGTACAGCCAGCCGCCGGTGCGCTTGAAGACTTGTTTGATCGACATCGGCTCTTCTCCTTAGCGATTCTGCTCGGGGTTCCATTGGCTGTAGCGATGACCCCGCAGGAACTGCCAGAGCCCGATGCTCATGCCCGCCAGCGTCACCAGCACGAACGCCGCCAGGCGAAAGGGCCGGGGCAAACGGTGGCCGGCATCCATCAAGCCGATCAGCGCCATGGCGTAGCCGAGCAACTGCGCCAGCAGGCTCAGGCGGTAGAACGGATGGTCGTTCCACAGCCAGGCATTGCTCAGCAACAGGGGCAACAGCAACACCGGCGCCAGGCGGCGGATCAATTTGTGGCTGATCAGCCCGATGGCGTAGAGGCCATGACGCAGCGGGTTGAGCAGCTCCCGGCGTTGGGCCAGGCTCTGCAACCCGCCAACGGTGACTCGCTGGCGCCGGCGAAACTGCTTGTCGGCCTCGTCCACGCCCTGGTCGGTCACCCGGGCCCGTGGTACGTAGACGATGGACTTGCCGGCGGCCGGCGCGCAGGTGCTGAGGAAAAAGTCATCGTTGACCTGGGCCGGGATCGGCTGGAACAGCGCCCGACGCAAAGCCAGCAGGGCACCGTCGGCCGAGACCATGCAACCGGTGCGGCTCTCCACCCGCCGCAACCAGCCTTCGTAATGGCGATACAGGCTGTCGCCCAGGCTCAGGCCCTTGCCCGGCACCGGAATTTCCATATGCCCGGCACAGGCGCCGACTTCCGGATCGCCCAGGGGCGCCAGCAGGTGGCCGAGGGTATCGGCGGCCCATTGGTTGTCGGCGTCGGTGAACACCAGGATTTCGCCGCGGCTGTGGGCGACACCGGTATTGAGGGCGGCGGCCTTGCCCTGGCGCGGCAGGTCGAGCACGGTGATGCGCGGGTCGATCACTTTGCGTGCGCACACCACCGTATCGTCGGTGGAGCCGTCGCTGGCGAGGATGATTTGCAGCGAGTGCGCCTGGTAATCCTGAGCGAGCAAGGTGCGCAGCTTCTCCTCGATATGCCGGGCCTCGTTGTGGGCGGCAATGACGATGCTCACGTCCATCGGCAACGCCTTGCCATAGCGCCGCAGCGGAAACAGCGGCGCCAGCAGGCTCAGCATCAAGGGATAACCGAGGTAGGCGTACACCGGCAGCAGCAGACACGACCAATAAATGAACTCAGCCACGGGCAGGTCTCCTGACGTTCCAATGACACAGGTTGAGCAGCAGGGCGGCGCCGGTCAGGTGCAGGCGCACCCCATGCAATGCCCACAATTGCAGGGTCAGGCGCGGGTCGCGCCGGCTCTGGCGCAGGCTCAGCAGCAGAGGCGGCAGCGCAGTGACCAGCAACAGCATCAGCGCCAGGTGCAACTGCCCCTGGAGCACCGCGAGCAGGGCCAACAGGTCCAGGCACCAAGCGCCGACGGACAGGGCCGGGAAGCGCAGCAGGCGCAGGCTCGGGCCATGGCTGCGCAGCAATTGCAGATGACTGCCCTGGCGCCACAACTCCTTGCTCATCCACTCGCGCCAACTGCCTTCGTAGCCCCAGTGCAGGGCCACGCTTTCGTTGACCAACAGCAATTGCGCGTCGGCCTGGCGCAGGCGCAGGGAAAAATCCTTGTCTTCACCGGTACGCAGGGTTTCGTCGAAGCCGCCGACCCGTTCGAACCAACTGCGGCGCATCAACAGGTTGGCGCTGGGCAGCCACTGCACCCGATGCAAGAGGCGTGACCCCGGACGTTGACTGCGGCGCTGCCAGGCTTCGGCGAACCACGGTGCCTGCCGGGGCGTGTCCAGGTCCAGGCCCAGTACATCGCCCTGGTGGCCTTCAAGCTCCAGCAACAGCTTGAGCCAGTCGGCCGGCATCTCGATGTCGGCGTCGATGAACGCCAGCCAGTCGCCGCTGGCGAGGGCGGCGCCGCGATTGCGCAGGGCGCCGATGTGCACGCCCGGGACGATCAGCACCCGGGCGCCCAGCTCGTTGGCGATGCGCGGGCCGTGGTCGTCGGAGCCGTTGTCCACCACGATCAACTCGCACGCCAAGCCTGCCTGGCGGGCCGCTTCCCGGGCCGCCTGCAGGGTCCGGCCGATGTGTCGGGCCTCGTTGTACATCGGGATCACAATGCTGACGCCACTCATGGACGAGCCTCCTGTGGCGCGGCCTGTTCGGCGTCGTAGCGCAACACGCTGGTGAGGGCGAGCATGATCCACAGCAACTTGTGGTTCGGCGCACTGAGAAACATCAGGAACAGCCCCAGCGACAGGAAACTCATGCCCAGGTGCGTCAGCAGGTCCGCCTGCGCCCAGTCGCGGCGCTGCAACCAGAGCCGACGGGCGTGCAGCAGGTTGTACAGGCCAAGGCCAAGCATGCCGACGAACATCAGCCCGCCCGGCACGCCGATTTCGCTGAAGATTTCCAGGTAGGTGTTATGGGCGCGGCGATACAGGTCCCCCAGCTTGCGGTTGGCCGAGAACGCCTTGGCATAGCCGGTGGGCGCGTAGTGCAGGGGAAAGGTTCCGGGCCCTGACCCGAGTATCGGGTTCTCGCGGATCATCTGGCTGCCGACCAGGATGTACGAGGCACGGCGACCCAGGGATTCGTCCTTGTGGGCATTGACGCCGGCGCTGAGGATGCTCAACGACTGAATGCGTGCCACGTAGCCGGCGGGCATCACCGCGACCGCCAGGGGAATCAACAATGCCAGCCCGAGCATGGCGAAGCCCAGGTGCCGCGGACGGATGCGCGGCAGTTGTGCACGATAGTGGTACAAGCCGATCACCAGGCTGAGCAACAGCACCACCAGCCCGGAACGCGACTCGGTCTTGGTCATGCCACCGAGCAACAGGATGAAACCCCCGCTCCAGAACAATCGTTGCAACAGGTTCGGACTGCGCAGCACCAGCCACAAAGCCAGCGGTACGGTGAACGCAATCAACAGCGCAAAGACGTTGGGGTCTTCCAGCAGGCCCGAAGCACGGCCCTGATCCTGATATTTGGCCGAGAACATCGCGAGTACGCATGTGGTGGAGACGCTCACCGTCATCAGGCGGGCAAACAGGTCCAGGTTCAGTTCGCGACCGATCAGCAAGGTGATCACGAATAGGACGATCCCCACGGTCAGCTCCCGCAGATGGGTCAGGGACAGGTCCATGTTTTCCGAGAGCAACAGGCTCAGGCCATACAGCACCATGAAGCCGATCAGGGGCTTCCAGATGTTGCTGCGCAAACGTGTCGCGGGAATCTGGTGCAGGGCCAGTTGCAGCATCAGGATCAGGATCAGCGCCAGGCCAAAGAACTTGCTGCCGGAAAACGCGTTGTCCTTGAACAGGCCTTCGAATGGCACCAGCGCGGCAATACCCAGCAAACCCCAGCCGGGCTTGCGGTACAGCACGGCGACGCCGACCAGGCCGAGCACCGCGCCCGGGGCGAGGAACGGATAAGGGCTGGCCAGCAACGCCAGGCACACCAGGCCCAGCAGGCTGACGATCGAGAGTGGGACTATCATGAGCGAGCCTCCCGCGCCGTGCGGATGTAAAGCTGCGACCAGCGTTCGGCCAGCGTGCGCAGGTCGTAGCGGTCTTGTTGGGTGCGGCGCGCGTTGTCGGCCAGGATCCGCGCCAGGGGCGGTTCGCTGAACAGCGTTTCGATCTGCGCCGCCAGGTCCGCACTGTCGGCCGGGGCCGCGAGCAGGCCGTTATGGCGGTCCTGCAACACGTCGGGAATGCCGCCGACGCCGAACGCCACCACTGGCACGCCGGCCTGCATGGCTTCGAGCAGAATCATCGGGGTGCCTTCGGTGCGCGAGCTGATCACCAGCGCGTCGAGGCGACTCCACCAGGCATTCATGTCGGTCTGGTAGCCGGGCAATTCGATGCGCGTGGGCAGCCCGGCGTCGGTGATGCGCTTGAGCAGCACCTGGCGTTCCGGGCCGTCGCCGAGCATCACCGCGTGCAGCGACGAATGCCGCTGGCACAGGGGGATCATGGCATCGAGGAACAGGTCCGGGCCTTTCTCGCTGCTCAGCCGGCCAACATAGCCGACCCGCCAGCGTTGCTGGTCGGTGCGGTGGGCCAGTGGCGTGCTGGCCGCTGGCAGGCCGTTGGGGATCACGTCGAGTTTCTCCGCCCGCACGCTGGCCCGACGGTGCAGCGTGGCGATGCTCTCGGCCACGCAGACCACTCGCTTGACCGAGGCGGTGCGGCACAGTTGCAGGCTCAGCCAGGTGTAGAAACGCTGCTTGGGGCTGCGCGGCGTGAAGCCATGCTGGGTGATCACCAGCGGCAGGCGCAGCAGCGTGGCCGCCGACCAGCCGAACAACAGCCCCTTGAAGTTGTGGGTGTTGATCAGCGGTCGCTCGTCCCGGCGCTGGCGCAGGTGCTGCAACAGCTCGGCCCAACTGGCGCAGTGACGGCAATCGACCCCAGCCTGGCGAAAACGCGTGATCAAAGTCGGTGGCGCCGCCAGGAACAGCACCTCGTGCTGTCCGGGCGTTGCCAGGCAATGATCGAGCAGCATCCGCTCGGCCCCATAGAAGCCACCGCTGTCGAGCAGATGAATGATCGACAGGGGGCCGCTGTGGCGGGGCGGGTCGAACGGCGCGTTCAATTTCGCACCCAATGGACAAGGCTGGGCAGGCTCCAGTTGCGGTGCGGGTTGACCTGCTCGGGGGACTGTTCGTTGATCACCAGCAGCACCGGCACTTCCAATTGCCGGGTGATTTGCGCTGGGTGCTTGAAGCGGTGATCGAAGAACTCACGCACATAGACCAGGGCGATCGCCAGCAGCAGGCCGCTGAACATGCCGAAGACAATGATCAGCATCGGCTTGGGAAAGGCCGCCGCGGTCGGTTCGAACGGCGGGCTCAGGACCCGGGCGTTGGACAGGTCGTTGTCCAGCGAGCGCGCGGTGCTGGCTTCGGCGAAGCGCTGGGCGTAGGTGGAGAAGGCCGCATGCAAGGCGTTGATCTCGGTGTCCATCTGCCGCAGCTTGCTTTGGGTTTCCTGCAACTGATGGATGCGCTCCTTGAAGGCGGCGATGCGTTCGACTTTCTGATTGATCACCGAACTGACCACCGCCAGATCGGTGGTGCGTTCCTGGATCCGGTTGTTGACCACTTTCAGGAACTGCTGGCGCGTGCGGACGATCTGTTCCCGGGCCAGCAGCATCGGTTCGCTGCTGGGCTGGAAGATCGCCAGGTCATTCATGTAGCGGCTGACCTGGCTGGTCAGTTGCTCGCCCAGTTGTTTGATCTCCCGGTCCTCGAAGGCGATGTTGTCCACGGTGGTGGTGAAGGTGAACGGGAAGGTGTAGTCGTTGAACCGGGAGCTGTTCGCCGCCGCCAGGCTGGTCTTGAGGTAATCGAGCCAGCGTTGGCTTTGCAGCAGGCGATCCTGGTACAGGTTCAGGGCCTGTTCTTCGGTGTTGATGGCGTTCAGGCGGAAGGTGATTTCTTCCTTGGGATCGGACGAGCCGATGTTTTCCAACAGCCCCAGCCGAGTACCTTCCAGGCCGTCGAGGCGGGTCTGGTATTGGGCTTTCTTCTGCTCATAGAAGGTCTGCGGCAGTTCGATCGATTGCAGGTCCTGGCGGCTGCTGAGGTAGTTCTGTAGCAGTTGCGCCACGAAGCGGGTGCCCTGGGCCGGGTCGCCGAAACTGTAGACGATGGAGATGACGTTGGAGCCGGGCAGGGTCTCGATCTTCAGGTTTTCGATGGCCTCGTCGGTCAGCGTATCGAGCACGGTGTCGCGCACCGGATCGACCTCCAGGCCCAGGCCGTCGCGCAGCGGGTTGATGACGTACTCGCGCAGGGGTTGGGTGACGTATTTCTTGAGCGGCTCGCTCACCCACTTGTTGAGAATGCCTGGGCTTGGGGTGTAGTCGCCCTGGTCGCGCAGGGCACTGATGGTCTGCCGGATCAACGCCGGTGAGCGCAGGATATTGCTCTCGGTTTCCATGTCCGCCAGGGACGGCGGGATGAAGGTGGCGTTTTCCTGGTTCAGCGACGTGGTGGCGTCGCCCTGGGAGAGTTTTTTCGACTGGACGATCACCTGGGCGGTGATGTCGAAGCTCTGCTTGAGCATCAACGGCAGCACCAGGGCGATCACGGCGAAGATCAGGAAGACGCGCTTCACCCACTGCTTGTTGGCGAAGAAGATCCTGAAGAACTCATGCAAATAATTTTCCTTGGGATTCATGATCAATTACCTGCTGCAGAAGTGTCGGTACTGGATCTGCTGCTGTTGTCGCCTTTGCTATCGAGGCGGTAGCCCAAGCTGACGCCAACACCCTGGAACAGCACCACGTCGGCCAATTGCCGAGCCATTTCACCGGCTTTGGCCAGGCCGGTCTTGGGCACGTACAGCATGTCTTCCGGCTGCAAGTAGGCGATCTGCGAGGCATCACCGCTCAGGGCTTTTTCCACGTCATAGTGGCGGGCTTCGACCTGGTTGCCGTTGCGCCGCATGATCACCACCGAATCGAGCCGGGCCTTGACGTTGGTGCCACGAGCCAGGGTCAGGGCCTCGAGGACCGAGATCGGCCGGCGGATCGGGTAGGAACCAGGCTGCGCCACCTCACCGAGGACATAGATCTCGTTGCCGGCGGTGGACTTGAGCAGCACGTCGACGGTCATGTGGCCTGGTAACTGGGCGTAGCGCTCGTTGAGGAAGGTTTCCAGTTGGGTCACGGTCATACCTTGCAGTGGCACGGAACCGATTTCCGGGAAGCTTGCGTAACCATCCCGGCCCACGATGATCTCCCGGCTCATGCCTGTGGCCGGGTGGGTCAGGGTGTTGCGCAGGTTCGTCTCGCTGCTCAGCGGGCTGGTCACCATTACCGTCAATTGGTTGCGATTGGGCTGGAACAGCATCTTCTGGTCATAGGCGCGCTGGACCGCCAGGCGGGCTTCGTCGGTGGTCAGGCCGGCGACCTTCACCGAGGTGTTGGCCCCTGGCAGTTCGATGCTGCCGTCGGGCATCACCTGTTGCGTGCCGTTGAGCTGGCTGGCGGCGGTGAAGTTCAGCGCCACCTGGTCGCCCGCCTGCACCCGATAGGCCTGGGGCCCGGTGGTGCTGATGTGGAAGATCACATCCAGCACGTCCTGGGGCCGCAGGGTCTGTTCGACCTTGGGCATGTCGGTGGCCTGGGCGTTGGCCGGTGCAGCCGTGAGGATCTGCACCGGCATCGAGCGGGTATCGCTGGTACTGGAGCAACCGGCAAGCGGCAGCAACAGCAGGACAAGCATTCTGGCGTTCATCTCGTCATCCTTTTGCAGGCTTACAGGTTGTTGTAGAGCCACTTGGGCATGTAGTACTTGCGGCGGTTGAACACGCTGCCGACCACTTTCGCGCCCGCTTGGGACAGGCGCTGGCGGGCGGCCTGGGCCACTTCCCAGCGGGTGTCTTCACCGCGCACCACCAGCACCACGCCATCGACCTGGGTGCTGAGCACCAGCGTGTCGCTGGCCGAATACACCGCGTCGGCGTCGATCACCACAAAGCGGTACTGCGCCGCCAGTTGCTTGAACAGCGGGCGCAGGCGCTCGGGGCTCAGGCGCTCGGCATTGCGACCCAGGCGACCGTGGGGCAGCACGTCGAAGGGCAGGCTGGACGCCTGCACCACGCAGTCCTGCAACAGGGGTGGGGCGAGGCTGTTGAACAGCAGGTCGGTGAAACCGCGTTCCTTGTGCAACGCCAGTTGCTGGCTGAGGTTGCGCGGTGACTGGCTGGCATCCACCAGCAGGACGCGACCGTTGCTCATCTGCGCCAGCTGAGCGGCCAGTGCCATGGCGCTGGTGCTGGTGCCGGTACCGGTGTTGGCGGACGTCAAGAGCAGGGTCCGCAGGGAAGGGTCGAGCACGGTCGAGGTCAGGTTGGTCTCGCTCGGGCTGGCTATGGTCAGGATATTCGTTGAACCGTCCATTTAACTCGCTCCGTGGCCGCTGAAAACTTTGAAGGGGGTAAGCATCAGGATCTTCAAGTCCAGCCACAGGCTTTGTTCAGCGATATAGCTGAGGTCCAATTCCACGCGCTGGTCGAAGTCGATATTGCTGCGTCCGGAGATCTGCCACAGGCCGGTCATGCCGGGGTAGATGCTCAGGCGCACAAGATGGTTGTCCTTGTAGCGATAGGCGTTGAACGAGGTCGGCCGCGGGCCCACCAGGCGCATGTCGCCGGTCACTACGTTGATCAGGTTCGGCAGTTCGTCGAGGCTGCTGCGACGCAGGAACCGGCCGATGGGCGTGATGCGCGGGTCGTTGTCGATCTTGAAGTCGATGGCATCGGCGCCGTGTTTGTTGAGGTGGCGCAGCGACTCCTTGAGGGCTTCGGCGTCGGCGACCATGGTGCGGAACTTGTACATGCCGAACACCCGACCGCGATAGCCGGTGCGTTTCTGTATGAACAGCACCGGGCCCGGGCTGGAAAACTTGACCAGCAGTGCCAGGCCCAGCAACAGCGGGCAGAAGACCACCAGGATCGCCAGTGCGCCGAGGCCGGCCACCACCCGATTGGTACGCGAGACTGTCCAGGGCCGGCCGCCGTCGCGACCGGTCAACCAACCACGACCCTGGCGGTGGATGGCCGCGTCCAGGCGCCTGCGGTGGTCGGGATCGACACGCTTATCGCGTCCGGGGGCATTGATCGCAATGATTTGTTCATGTCGGGTCATAGACTCCTCCGCTGAGATTGGGCCGCAAGCGGCGCGTGGGCAGGCACTAGGTAATACTCGAGGAACCACTGGATGAAGCGGCCCAGGCCGTCGTCCAGTTCGATGCCCGGCTTGAAGCCGGTGGCCCGCGCCAGGTCGCTGGCGTCGGCGCAGGTGTTGAGCACATCGCCCGCTTGCAGGGGCAGCAGTTCGATGCGGGCGGTGCGGCCCAGGTGTTTTTCCAGCAGCGCGACATAGGTGCGCAGCGCCACCGGGTGCTGCCCGCCGATGTTGTAGATCCGCCAGGGCGCGCGGCTGGTGGCCGGGCCCGGTTGTTCGTGATCCAGCAAGGGCGTGACCTGGGGCGCCTGTTCGATCAGGCGGGCAATGCTTTCGACGATGTCGTCGATGTAGGTGAAATCGCGCTGGTGCTCGCCGTGGTTGAACAGCTGCAGCACACGGTCTTCGGTGATGGCGCGGGCAAACTGGATCGGCGACATGTCCGGCCGGCCCCAAGGGCCGTACACCGTAAAGAACCGCAAGCCGGTGCAGGGAATACCGAACAGGTGGCTGTAGCTGTGGGCCATCAGTTCGTTGGATTTTTTGCTGGCCGCGTACAGCGACAGTGGATGATCGACATTGTCCTGCACCGAATAAGGCGTGCGCGGGTTGGCGCCGTATACCGAGCTCGAGGAGGCGTAGATCAGGTGCTTGACCGGATATCGGCGGCAGCTTTCCAGTATGTTCAGGAAGCCGGTGATGTTGCTGTCGACATAGGCCTGCGGGTTTTCCAGGGAGTAGCGCACGCCGGCTTGGGCTGCGAGGTGAATCACCACGTCCGGGCGCCGGGCCTGGAACAATTCGTCGATGGCCGGTGCGTCGGCCAGGTCGAGCCGCGCCAAGGGGAAGGTGCCGACCTGGTCGTTCACCCAGGCCACGCGGTCGTGCTTGAGCTGCGGGTCGTAGTAGTCGTTGAAATTGTCCAGCCCGCACACCCGATGGCCGTCGCGCAGCAGCCGCAACACGACATGGGCGCCGATGAAACCGGCTGCGCCGGTGACCAGGATGTTCACGCCTGTGGCCCTGGTGCCGGGGTGCCGGGCACAGTGTGGCGCAGCCCGATACCGCGATACAGCAGCCCGGCGGCGGCCAGGTGTTCGGGGTTGTACAGGTTGCGGCCGTCGATGATCACCCGGGCGCGCAACTTGTTGGCCAGCAGGTCGAAATCCACCACGCGAAAGTTCTTCCACTCGGTGCAGATCACCAGGGCGTCGGCGTCTTCCAGGGTGTCATCGCGGGTCGCACAGAGGTTCAGGTCCTTGCGATAGCCGTAGAGGCGGCGGCATTCGGACATGGCTTCCGGGTCATAGGCCTGGACCCGGGCGCCTTCGCGCCACAGCGCTTCCATCAGGTAGCGGCTGGGAGCTTCGCGCATGTCATCGGTGTTGGGCTTGAACGCCAGGCCCCAGATGGCAATCGATTTGCCGGCCAGGCCATCCGGGAATTGCTTCGCCAGTTTCTCGAAGAGGATGTGCCGCTGGCTGTCGTTGACGTCGGTGACGCTGCGCAGCAGGCGCAGCGGCATGCCGCTTTGTTCGGCGGTGTGCAGCAGGGCCCGCAGGTCCTTGGGAAAGCACGAGCCGCCGAAACCGCAGCCGGGGTAGATGAAGTGATAACCGATGCGCGGGTCCGAGCCGATGCCCTTGCGCACCGCTTCTATGTCGGCGCCCAGCCGTTCGGTGAGGTTGGCCAGTTCGTTCATGAAGCTGATGCGGGTGGCGAGCATGGCATTGGCGGCGTACTTGGTCAGTTCGGCGCTGCGGTTGTCCATGAACATCAGTTTTTCGTGGTTGCGGCAAAAGGGCGCGTAGAGCTCCGTCATCTGGTCGCGGGCAAGGGGGTCGGCGGTGCCGACGATGATCCGGTCCGGCCGCATGCAATCGGCCAGGGCGCTGCCTTCCTTGAGAAATTCGGGGTTGGACACCACGCGCACGTTCAGCTGTTTCAGGCCGCGCCGGGCCAACGCCTGGCGGGCGCATTCGGCCACCTTGTCGGCGGTGCCCACCGGCACCGTGGACTTGATGACCAGGGTGCGGTCGCTGTCCATGAAGTCGGCGATCTGCCGGGTGACGGCCAGCACATGGCTCAGGTCGGCCGAGCCGTCTTCATCGGCAGGGGTGCCGACGGCGATGAAAATCAGCTCGCCGTGATTGACCGCGTCGCTGGCCTGGGAACTGAACGACAGGCGTCCGGCCTTGATGTTGTCTTCGAGCAGATTGGACAACCCCGGTTCGCTGATGGTCGGTACGGCCTGTTGCAGTTGCCGGATCTTGTTCGGGTCGATGTCGATGCACAAAACACGGTGTCCGACGTCGGCCATTGCAGCCGCCTGGATCAACCCGACATACCCCGTACCAAATACGCTCACGTCCATTTTTGGCGCGCCTCGCAGACCGAATGATGTAACTCGGATGAAACTGTTTAGAGGGGTATAGCGCAGCTTCAGAAAAGCGTGTCAGCAAAATGACAGTTGTCAGTGTTGGCAATTCAAGTGAAATCGGGCCTTTTGATATCAAGTCATTGACTGATCTAGCAAAGTGGCTGTTTTACTGGGGATGGTTGGCATTTAACAAAGCGATAAACGGTCGTTATCCATAGATTTTTATATTTTGTTACCTATTTTCGTGTCGTTTTTGGGGTAACTTTTTTTTGACGCGTGGTTGGGGTGGGGCGTTTCTTGCGCTTTGAAAATCGGCTGCTAACGTGCAGGAACGAAGTGCTTTCGACACCGCGATCCGGTCGAGGAAAACATGGCCCGCTACCTCAAGGAATTGCTGCTGTTTTTGTACCTGCTCAAGGGGTACGCCTATTACCTCGACCGTCTCGATGCGTTGGGCCTGGGCTTGGCAACCTTGCTGTTCGGCGCCATGTTCGTGCTGTTGGTGGTGGCGCTGTGGATGTGCGCCTACATACGCCAGACGATGGTCAGGCATGTGTTTGCCTTGGCGTTGTTCGTTTCAGCGGTTTTTTTCGAGGTGTACACCCAGGTCACGGACAGTTACCTGACCTACAGCCAGTTCGTCTCGCTGGTGTACTCGGGAGGGTTCATCCAGGAAGCGGCCTATCAGTATCGCCAGGTGATCATCAACGCGGCGATCGGCGGCTTGTTGCTGTTGTTCGGCATCGCCCTCAAGCCTCGTCGGGCGCTGCGAGTGCCCGGTTATCTGCCGGTACTCGCGCCCGTACTGGGCGTGGTGTTGCTCAGTGGCGTGCTGTTCGTTCGGGCGGGCGAGGGCGCGCGCGGCCTGCCGGTGATGTACACGCCGTTGGCCTATTTGAATCTCTTCGCCTACGAGTCCTTGCACAACACCATCGGCCCCGGGAACCGGTCACCCTGGCGCGGCGATCGTCTTTGATCGAGCAGGACATCGTGCTGATCATCGATGAAAGCATTGGCGGCAATTACCTCGATATCAACACGCAGTCTGGCGTGCACAGCGGCCTGAAGACACCGCCCGAGGGCGTGGATATTTTCAATTTCGGCTACGCGGCTTCCATCGCCAATTGCAGCGCCGACACCAATGTCACCTTGCGCTACGGCGGTACTCGCGCTGACTACATGCGCATCAACAGCACCCGGCCGTCGATCTGGCAGTACGCCAAGCAGGCCGGCTTGCGCACCGTCTACATCGACGCCCAGCGCACTGGCGGCCATCTGCAGAACCTGATGACCGACTTGGAAAAACAGGACATCGACGAATTCGTCCAGTTCGACCAGGCCAGCGTGCGTGACCGCGACATGGCGGCGGCGGCGAAGTTGATCGAGCTGTTGGGCGACCACCAGGCTGAACTGGTGGTGATCAACAAGGTGGGGGCGCATTTTCCAGTGCACGACAAATACCCCGACGACTTCATGAACTACCGTCCGGCCTTGCCGCGCGGGCAGTTCCAGGAAGTGGCCGACACCGGCAGGCGCGACGGTTTCAATGGCCAGCAAGATGACTGGCTGCTGTACCGCAACGCCTACCAGAACACCTTGCTGTGGAATGTCGGCGAGTTCTTCAAGCGAATCTTCCAGCAGGCCGATTTGAGCCATGCGGTGTTGATCTACACCTCCGACCACGGCCAGGATCTGCACGAGCGCGGCAATCCCGGGCTTAACACCCATTGCGGCGGCGACCCGGTGGCCGAAGAAGGCTTGGTGCCGTTGGTGGTGATCCAGGGCCGCTCATTGCAGACCCTCGATTGGCGCAATGCCTGGGCCCGGAACAAGGACCGCTCCAGCCACTACAACATCTTCCCGACGTTGTTGCAGTTGATGGGCTACGACCCGGTCGGGGTTGAGTCGGCCTATGGAAAATCCCTGAACCAGCCGACCGATGACGACTTCACCTTCAACTACCGCTTCAACGCGCGGCTGGGGGCGAAACCGGCGTGGAAACATATCGACCTGGACAACATCGTGACACCGCATTCCGGCCAGGTTGAAATGGCAGTGGGGCATTGACTCTATACGCTGAGCTCTTTGGGAGTGGGCTTGCTCGTATGAGGCCGGCACATCCAACATCTTCATCGACTATGACGCCGCCTTCGCGAGCAAGCTCGCTCCCACATGGATTTTCGGCAGCCACAAAATGTACATACGCCGCAGAGCCCTGTGGGAGCGAGCTCGCTCGCGATGAGGCCTGCCCATCCACATCACCGCCAGCTGATACACCGCCTTCGCGAGCTCTCGCCTGGGCCGGCATTGCGGCTAATTCCGCTATCCTGAGCCTCACGTTCATTCATCGAGCCTGTTCATGCTTGAAGTCCGCGATGTCTATAAAAGCTACCCCACGCCCCAAGGCCCGTTGCCGGTGCTGCAGGGCGTCGACCTGACCCTGATGCCCGGCAGCAGCCTGGCACTGATGGGGGAGTCCGGCAGTGGCAAGAGCACCTTGCTGCACCTGGTCGCCGGGCTGGACAAGGTGGATCGCGGCAGTATCCGCAGTGGTGAATATCGGCTCGACGGCATGAGCGAAAGCCAGTTGGCGAACTGGCGACGCACGGAAATCGGCCTGGTGTTCCAGCAGTTCAACCTCATCAGCAGCTTGTCGGTGGAAGACAACCTGGCGTTCCAGGCGCGCCTGTGCGGCCGCCATGACGCGGCCTGGCAAGCCCATCTGGTGCAGCGGCTCGGGCTTGCAGCGTTGCTGCGGCGTTACCCTGAACAGCTTTCCGGCGGCCAGCAGCAACGGGTGGCGCTGGGGCGGGCGCTGGCCTCGCGGCCGCCCCTGTTGCTGGCCGACGAACCCACCGGCAGCCTCGACGAAGCCACCAGCGACGAAGTGCTGCAACTGTTGCTGGAACTGCTGGAGGGCAGCCCCACCAGTCTGCTCATGGTGACCCACAGTCCACGGGTGGCGGCTCGCCTGGCCCAACGCGTGGTGTTGCACGGCGGACGGTTGGCGCAGGTGGCCCAGGGGTGATGATTTTTCGCCAGACCCTCAAGGCCTTGCTCAGCCATTGGCGCCAACACCCGGTGCAATTCTTCAGCGTGCTGATCGGCCTTTGGCTCGCCACCAGCCTGCTCACCGGCGTGCAAGCGCTGAACAGTCAGGCCCGGGACAGCTACGCCCGGGCCAGCCAATTGATCGGCGGCGAACCCCAGGCCAGCCTCAATGCCCCGGTGGCGGCACCTTTTCTCAGCAATGGTTTATCGATTTGCGGCGCCAGGGCTGGCCGGTGTCGCCGGTGTTGCAGGCTCGGGTGCTGCTCGAGGGGCACGAGGATCAGCGCCTGCAACTGATGGGCATCGACCCGGTGTCGCTGCCACCCGGCGCGGCCCTGGCGGGGCAGGCGCGGGACATGAGCGAGGTGGTCGAGTTTTTTACCGACCCAGGTCGCACTTGGGTCGCCCCGCAAACCTTGCAGGCCTTGGGGCTGGGCGAGGGCGACCGGCCTCGTACCGTCGATGGGCAACCGCTGCCGCCGCTGCATGTCCAAGTGGACATGGCGCCGGGCGTGCTGTTGATGGACATCGGTTTTGCCCAAGCCGTACTCGGGTTGCCGGACCAGCTGTCGCGGCTGTTGTTGCCCGCCACATTCAACGCCGCGTTGCCGGAGGCCTTCCGTGATCGGCTGCAATTGACGCGTGCCGATGAAGAAAACAACCTGTCGCGCCTGACCGAAAGTTTTCACCTGAACCTCGACGCCTTGGGGTTTTTATCGTTCGTGGTGGGGCTGTTCATCGTTCACGCCGCCATCGGCCTGGCCCTCGAGCAGCGTCGCAGCCTGCTGCGAACGCTGCGGGCCTGTGGCGTCAGTGTGCGGGTGCTGGTCACCAGCCTGGCGATTGAGCTGGGTGTGCTGGCCTTGCTGGGCGGGATCGCCGGGGTACTCAGCGGCTACTGGCTGGCGGGCCTGTTGTTGCCCGATGTCGCGGCGAGCCTGCGGGGTTTGTACGGCGCCGAAGTGGCCGGGCATTTGAACCTCAGCCTGGGGTGGTGGCTCAGCGGTGTCGGCCTGAGCTTGCTCGGTGCGTTGCTGGCCGGGGCCGACAGCCTGTTGCGGGCGGCGCGTTTGCCCTTGCTGGCGTTGGCCAATCCCCAGGCCTGGCATCAGGCCCATGGGCGCTGGCTGCGACGCCAGGGTTGGGTGGCGACAGGGGCGGGGTTGATTGCCGCCTCGGCGTTGGTCTGGGGCGACAGCCTGGCCAGCGGTTTTGTCCTGATGACTGCCTTGTTGCTGGGTGCGGCGCTGGCCTTGCCGGTGTTGCTCAGCAGTGCGCTGAAGCAACTGCTGCGCCGCAACCGCTCGGTGCTCGGGCAATGGTTTCTCGCCGATTGCCGCCAGCAATTGCCGACGCTGAGCCTGGCGCTGATGGCTTTGCTGTTGGCCTTGGCGGCGAATATCGGTGCCGGCAGCATGACCGCCGGCTTCCGCCAGACCTTCAGCAACTGGCTCGAACAACGGCTGACCGCCGAGTTGTACATCAACCCGCAAACCCCGGCCCAGGCGGTGGAGTTGCACGCCTGGCTCAAGCAGCAACCGGCGATCACGGCTATCGTTCCCCTCTGGCAAGTCTCGATCCCGTTGCAGGGCTGGCCGACGGACATCCATGGCATCATCGATCACCCGCACTATCGCCAGCATTGGCCGCTACTGGAATCGGCCGGCGACAAGCCGTGGGAGCAACTGGCCGCCGCCGACACCCTGATGCTCAGCGAACAACTGGCCCGGCGCCTCAAGGTGAGGATCGGCGATCAGTTGACCCTGCCGACGCCACAGGGACCCTGGGCACTGCGCATCGTCGGTATCTACGCCGACTACGGCAATCCCAAGGGCCACGTGCTGGTCAACGCCGATCACTTGCTGGCGCATTGGCCGCAGCTGACGCCGAACCGTTTCAACCTGCGCATCGAACCGCCCGCGATCCCGGCGCTACTGACCGCGTTGCAGGGCCGGTTCAGCCTGGACGACAGCCGCATCGTCGACCAGGCCCGGCTCAAGGGCTGGTCGAGCCAGGTGTTCGAGCGCACTTTCGCCGCCACCGCCGCCCTTAACAGCCTGACCCTGGCGGTGGCTGGGGTGGCGTTGTTCATCAGCCTGCTGACCCAGAGCCAGAGTCGTCTCGGCCAGTTGGCGCCGCTGTGGGCGCTGGGGGTGACGCGTCGGCAATTGATGTTGCTCAACCTCGGCCAGACCTGGTTGCTGGCGCTGCTGACCCTGGTCCTGGCCTTGCCGCTGGGCATTGCCCTGGCCTGGTGCCTGGACGCGGTGATCAATGTGCAGGCCTTCGGCTGGCGCCTGCCGTTGCGGGTGTTCCCGTTGCAATTGGTGCAGTTGCTGGCCCTGGCGATGCTCGCCACGCTCCTGGCATCGGCCTGGCCGCTGTATGCGTTGTACCGCACGCAGCCGGCGGATTTGCTGAGGACCTTTGCCCATGAAGATTAAAATTGGCGTGTTGCTGCTGGCGTTGCTCAGCGGTTGTGATGATTCAGCGCCGCCACAAAAGGGCTTTGCCGGCCTCGGCGACCAGGCTGTCGCGTTCACGCCTGTCGTGCCTGGGCGGGCGTTCAGTTTTCCGGCCGACCACGGCATTCATGACGGTTTCCGTATCGAGTGGTGGTACGTCACCGCCAATCTCAAGGACGCCCAGGGCCGGGAATTCGGCGTGCAATGGACGCTGTTTCGCAGCGCCTTGGATGCCGCGCCCCAGGCCAGCGGCTGGCGCAACCAGACGATCTGGCTCGGCCACGCGGCGGTCACTTCCGCCACCGTGCACCATGCCGCCGAGCGTTATGCCCGAGGCGGAGTGGGGCAGGCCGGGGTGCAGGCGGTGCCTTTCGAGGCCTGGATCGACGACTGGCAATTCACCAGCCAGGCTGCTGCGGCCGAGCCGTTGGCGGACATGCAATTGAAGGCGCGCGACCGACGCTTCAGCTATGCGTTGCGGCTGACGTCGAGCCGCCCGTTGGTGTTGCAGGGCGATCAAGGTTTCAGCCAGAAATCCGCACAGGGGCAGGCGTCGTACTACTACAGCCAGCCGTTTTTCCAGGCCAGCGGTGAGTTGGAAATCGACGGTCAGCGTTACACGGTCAGCGGCCCGGCCTGGCTCGACCGCGAATGGAGCAGCCAGCCCCTGACCGCCAACCAGACCGGCTGGGACTGGTTCTCCCTGCACCTGGACAATGGCGAGCACCTGATGCTCTATCGCATGCGCCACAAGGACGGCGCGCCTTACCTCACAGGCACCTGGATCGATGCCCAGGGCCGGAAGCAAACCCTGCATGCCGCAGATATCAGTCTCGTGCCTCTGGACACCACCCAGGTTGCGGGACGCTCGATGCCGGTACGCTGGGCCATCAAGATTCCCGGCAAACAACTCGACGTGACCCTTCAGGCACTCAACCCCAAGGCCTGGATGGACCTGCGCATTCCCTATTGGGAAGGCCCGGTACGACTCAGTGGCAACCAGGGCGGCACGGGTTACCTGGAAATGACCGGCTACTGAGAATCGTCGGAACTCCCTGCGAACGTCGACCCTCATAACTGATGAATGTCTCGCAGGAGCCCGCCATGAGCGATGACCTCAAACTTCCGTCGCTGGCCGACTGGCAGCAGTTGTTCGACGACAAGGCCTATTGGCAGCAGTCCCCCGATGCCCACTTCACCGAGCTGATGCGGGTGGCCAATGACCTGTTCGGCAGGGGCACCATCGATCTGGCGCGCTGGCAGGATTTGAAGACCCAGGCTGAGCAACTGCACCGGCGCTCGCCGGATGCCAATGTCGCTGAAGAAGTCGCCGACCCCGATGCCTGAATCCCGAAAGATCCAAGGAGTTCGCCATGAAGCACAACCCCGATCGAACCCCATCCAATCCGGACGCACCGGCATTGCCCGGCGAAGTGGAACGCGATAACGATGCCTTGCGCCCCAATGATCCGGCCAAGCGCAAACAGCAACAGGGTGACCCTGAAACAGGGGACACCGATGCGCAAAAAACCGGACGGCGTGGCTGAAGTCCGGCTGGTATTAAAAAGAGTTTTTTAATGACTGTTTAATTTTCTTGTTTGGGTAACTTTCTGTATTTGTCCATGTTTTGTATAACTGTTTGCACCGCTGGCGAAGGAATCCTCCCTCACCACAGGTCCGGGTTCCGGTCCACGAATGTAACTGTACGAACATATGAGTCATGATCAGTCGTGCACAGCTACAACAAAGATAAACAATTATTTAAACAGCCTCGCGGACTTATTCTGAAAGTTCCATTATTATTGTGCCTGTTCGCCCAGTGTCAGGCTCTTTACCAGTGCATGGATTGCCGAGGCCGTCGCACTGGGCGAACACCGTCCTGAATCAATAACTGTCAATTATCAGAGTGCACATTGACCCACTGCGTTGGTCGATGGGTGAACGGCTGCCTGCGATTTCAACCGGCGGCCGGTACACGCCAGTCATCGGAACCCGAGGTGCCGCTGACTTCATGGGTCCAGGTGATCTTGCGATACGTGAAGTACACGTCTTCCAGATGGGTGAAGTGGGTGTTCTCCGGATCCTGGCAGTTGGGCATGTAGTCCTTGATATCGACGATGATCGCGTCCTCCAACGTAGTGGTGTAGTAGTGCTCCTGAGTGCCGGCGGCCGAAGTGCGGTACCACTGGATCTTGACTTCGGTCAGGCGTTCGCCGCTCGTCAGGGCAGCGAGCATCAGTGGCGAAGCCTTGTCGAATACCTTGGTGATGATCAGGGGTTTGTGTATGCGCTGGCCGGTTGGCTGACCGGACTGAGGATCGCGAGGGATGGTCACCTGGTGCTCGAAAGCCTGCACCATGACCTGGTCTTCGTGACCCTCTTGGTAGGTGTTGCCCACTGAGTCGGCGGTAAACGCACCGGCAGTGATCAGACCTTGTTTGGTGCCTGTAACGGACATGTACGCGGGGATAGCCAAGGAATGCTCTCCTTCCTGGATAACGATAAGGTCCTGGGACGGGAATCGCCCCTAGGTGGCCTGACGGTTATCAAACGCTATGCCAGATTAGAAAAAACTATAAATATCAATAGCTTGATCTGAGTAAAGGCGGCTATTCCCTTCAGTCGGGCAACAAAGCGTACAAACGCTTGCCCGGTGCATTGCAGATATTCGCGACCCATCCGGGCGTCGCTCTAGCCGGGCAGAATCACCGAGGACGGCGCGCCGTGTTGCGCGCCGGTCAGGCAACTTATTGCCGTTTTATCCTTCGGCCTGTTCCTACACGCCCAACGCAGCTCTGCACTCATCAATGGAGCGCTGTTGCGTCTGGGCGTACAGCCCCAGCTCATCGATGGTCGCTCGCCCCAGCGCCGCTTCGAAAGCCTGGCGATTGGACTGCCCGGCGTAATGGCTCTGGGCGGCATCGCCGAGGTTCGACTGGAAGATGCCGGCGGCGCTGACCGGCAGGAAGTCTTCGTACACCAAGGGCTCGGCGCGCAGGTATTGCTGTTCGAGCAAGTGTTCCAGGGACGCTGCTGGTTCGAGGGTGCCCTTGGCGGCGAGGCCCTTGGGCGTCGGGAAGTAGCGGAAATACGCCAATGCCTGTTGGCGCAACTCATCGTGGTTGTCCGGGAATGCGACAAAGTGTTCGGTCATCAACGCGTTGTAGCGTTCGGCGTTGGCTTCGTTGGGAAACGCCCCCAGCGCATCGCGTGCGGCATTCAGCAATTGGTCGTAGAGCCCGCGGCCCTTGGGCGTGAGCGCGGCGCCGCGTTGTTCGATTTCGCCGAAGCGGGCGCTGTGGCTGCCTTGGGCCTGTGGCTGGTCGGTGAAGGCGACGGGTTCGTCGAGTGCCTTGAAACTGGTCTGGCGCAGCAGGATCGGGCATTGGCGACGGGGTGGACCTTCGATCACGGCCTTGGGAGTAATGCCATGCACGGGCATCCGCGCCTGGACGATGTCGATGTCCAGGGTGCGCGGCGTCAGGTGATTGATGTGCGGGCCCTTGAACGCCACCACGTCGGCGATCAGGCGATGCTGGGCGCTCAGTTGCCGGTACTGTTCGGCGGTGACGGTGGCGCTGTGGTGCCAGCGGAAGGTTTCCAGGGCCTGCAGGACGAAGTCCTCGGCCTGGGCTTGCGTCAGGCCACCCTGGCGCTCGGCCAGGTCAATGAGCTCCAGGGCCCCGGGGGTGAAGATCTGCCGTTTGGCCAACACCGACTCGGCAAAGGCCCGCAGCTCGGAATTCTCGATCAGTTCCAATCGCAGCAGCGAGGTAAACACTCGGAACGGGCTCACCTGCAACGCGCTTTCATGCACGGCGCGAAACGCTGTGGAATGCACTGGCACCCCGGCCGGCGTGAGGTCGTAGTAGCCCACCGGCTGCATGCCCATGACCGCGAACAGTCGCCCCAGGGTCGCCAGTTCGGCGGCGGTGCCGACGCGAATCGCGCCGTGGCGTTCCAGGTCCAGGCGCTCGAGTTCGCCGGTGCTGCGCAGGTGTTCCGCCAGTGGCGGCTGTTCGCTCAGCACCTGGGCGTTGGTGTGTTCCACCAGCTTCATCAGGGCGCCATACAACGGCACCTCGTCGCGGTACATGTCGGACATCGCTCTGGAGAAGCGTTGGCGGATCAGGTCGGGGCTGACGAAGCTCATCGTGAGAATTCCTGGCGAGGGCTGTGGGAAAGTTGAACGAAAGATCGCAGCCTTCGCCGGCCCCGGCAAACGAAGAATCTTCAGGACTTCATTCTGCCAGGGACTGATCCACCAGCTCGATCCAGTGCCGCACGGGCGTGCGACCGGCGCCGTCGAGGTGGTTCTGGCAGCCGACGTTGGCCGTGACAATCATCTCCGGCTGACCGCTTTCCAGGGCATTGAGGCGGTTGTCGCGCAACTGCCGCGCCAAGGCCGGCTGGGTCAGCGAATAGGTGCCGGCCGAACCGCAACACAAATGGCCGTCAGGCACCTCGGTGAGGTTGAAGCCCAGCCGCGTCAACAGTGCTTCGATGCTGCCGCCGAGTTTCTGCGCATGCTGCAAGGTGCATGGGCAATGGACGGCGATGCGCTGGTTCCTGGCCGCGCAGATCTGTTCCAGCGGCTCGTTGCCGAGCACTTGCACCAGGTCCAGCGCTCGTTCGCTTACCTGCTTGGCCTTGGCGGCATAGGCAGGGTCATGTTCCAGCAGGTGCCCGTAGTCCTTGATGAAGGCGCCGCAACCGCTGGCGGTCTGGACGATGGCTTCGGCGCCGTGCTCCAGGTGCGGCCACCAGGCGTCGATGTTCTGTCGGGCGCGGTCCAGTCCGGTGGCCTGGGCATCGAGGTGATAATCCAGCGCACCGCAGCAGCCGGCCTGCGCACAAGGGATCACGCTGATGCCGAGTCGATCCAGCACTCGCGCTGCCGAGGTGTTGGTGTTGGGCGACAGGCCCGGTTGCACGCAGCCTTCGAGCATCAACACCCTTCGCCCATGGCGCAGTGGTGGGCGATCGCTGTGGGAGGGGGCGGGGTGGGGCAACTTGGCGCTCAGGTTCGTCGGCAGCAACGGACGGAAGACCGCTCCAAGGCGCAGCAGGGCCTTGAACCGTTCGGGACTGACGGCCAGGCTGCGCAACCCCAGGCGCAGTGCGCGTTGGCCGGCGGGGCGCGGCACGGCTTGGTCGACCACCGCCCGGCCGATATCCAGCAGGTTGTGGTAGTCCACGCCGGACGGGCAGGTGGTCTCGCAGTTGCGACACGACAGGCAGCGATCCAGGTGCAACTGGGTGCTGGCTGTCGCCGGCTGGCCTTCGAGCACTTGCTTGATCAGGTAGATCCGACCTCGCGGGCCATCCAGTTCATCGCCGAGCAATTGGTAGGTGGGGCAGGTGGCATTGCAGAAGCCGCAATGCACGCAACTGCGCAGGATCCGTTCGGCTTCTTCGGCGCGGGGCAGGTTTTTGCTTTCCTCACTGAACCGAGTCTGCATGCTAAAGCTCCGGGTACATTCGACCAGGGTTGAACAGTCCCAGGGGGTCGAGCTGGGCCTTGAGTTGCCGGTGATAACGTAGCAGCGCCGGGGCCAGTGGCTGGAACGGTGTGTCGCTGGCACCCTGGCGATAGCAGGTGGCATGGCCGCCCACTTCATCGGCCAGGGCTTGCACCGTGCCGGCCTCGGTTTTCAACCAGCGTTGCGCGCCACCCCAATCGATCAGTTGAGCGCCGGGCAGGGTGAGGGGGCCGGTGTGGTTGGGCAATGACAGGCGCCACAGCGGCAAGCCTTCGTCGAAAAATGCCAACCGATGTTCATTCAGTGCCGTCCAGTATCGATCGTCGATCACCTCGCCACCAAAACGTTGATGAGCGGCGCTGACCGAGCCTTCGCCCCCCTCCAGGCGCAGGTGCAGGCAGTCGCCGTCATGGCTGGCGGCGCTGATGGGCAGGGGCTGGCGACCCCATTCGGCGAGTGTCTCCAAGGCTTCGGCGCTGCCCAGCTCCAGACGGATGCTCAGGCTGTGACGGGGCTTGGGCAGGACCTTCAAGGACACTTCGGTGATCACCCCCAGGCAACCGAAACTGCCGGCCAGCAGGCGCGAGAGATCATAGCCGGCGACATTCTTCATCACCTCGCCGCCGAAGCGCAGCACGGTGCCGTGGCCGCTGATCAGGCGCGTACCCAGGACGAAGTCGCGCACCGAACCTGCCCAGGGGCGACGTGGCCCCGACAGCCCGGCGGCGACCATGCCGCCGACCGTGGCGTCGTCGCCGAACGCCGGCGGTTCGCAGGGCAGGCGTTGCCCGGCGGCCTCCAGGGCGGCGAGCAGTTCCCGCAACGGGGTGCCGGCCCGCGCCGTGATGACCAGCTCGGTGGGGTCGTAATGGACGATGCCACGGTGCACGCGGGTGTCCAGCACTTCGCCGGCCACTTCCCGCCCCAGGAACGCCTTGCTGTTCGAACCCTGGATGCGCAACGGCGTGGCGTTGGCCCGTGCGCGATTGACCTGTTCGAGCAACAGGTCGCTGGCGTCCTGGTCGGCTTCGCGGCTCATCAGAAACGCTCCAGTTCGGGAAACGGCAACTGCCCGCCATGGATGTGCATGGCACCGAACTCGGCGCAGCGGTGCAGGGTCGGGATGTTCTTGCCGGGGTTGAGCAGGCCTTGGGGATCGAACGCCGCTTTTACCGCGTGGAACAGGTTCAGTTCGTCGCTGTTGAACTGCGTGCACATCTGATTGATTTTTTCCCGGCCAACCCCGTGCTCGCCGGTGATGCTGCCGCCTACCTGGACACACAGTTCGAGGATTTTCCCACCCAGGGTTTCGGCGCGCTCCAGTTCGCCGGGCTGGTTGGCATCGAACAGGATCAGTGGGTGCATGTTGCCGTCGCCGGCATGAAACACATTGGCGACCCGCAGGCCATACTCGGCGCCCAGGCTGGCGATGCGTTGCAGCACTTCGGGCAGGGCACGTCGGGGGATGGTGCCGTCCATGCAGTAATAATCCGGCGCCAGGCGTCCCACCGCCGGGAAGGCGTTCTTGCGCCCGGCCCAGAACCGCAGCCGCTCGGCCTCGTCCCGCGCCTGGCGCACCTCGGTGGCCCCGGCCTGTTCCAACACCTGACGGACCCGTTCGCAGTCGTCATGGACATCGGCCTCGACCCCGTCCAGTTCGCACAGCAGGATCGCTTCGGCGTCCACCGGATAGCCGGCGTGGATGAAATCCTCGGCGGCGCGGATCGCCAGGTTGTCCATCATTTCCAGGCCACCGGGAATGATGCCGGCGGCGATGATGTCGGCCACCGCCCGCCCGGCCTTGTCCACCGAATCGAAACTGGCCAGCAGCACCTTGGCGACCTGGGGCCGGGGCAACAGCTTGACCGTCACTTCGGTGATCACCCCGAGCAAGCCTTCGGAGCCGGTGAACAGCGCCAGCAGGTCCAGGCCCGGCGAATCCAGGGCTTCGCTGCCCAGGGTCAGGCGTTCGCCTTCGACGGTGAGGATTTCCAGCTTCAGCAGGTTGTGCACCGTCAGGCCGTACTTGAGGCAGTGCACACCGCCGGCATTTTCCGCGACATTGCCACCAATGGAACAGGCGATCTGGGACGAAGGGTCCGGCGCGTAATACAGCCCGAACGGCGCCGCTGCCTGGGAGATCGCCAGGTTGCGCACACCCGGCTGAAGCCGTGCGGTGCGGGCGTCGGGGTCGATGTGCAGGATCTGGTTGAACCGCGCCATCACCAGCAACACGCCACTGGCCAGGGGCAGGGCACCGCCGGACAGACCGGTCCCGGCGCCCCTGGCGACCACCGGGACGTTCTGTTCATGGCAGAGCTTGAGCAGCGCTTGCACCTGCTCGACCCGCCTGGGCAAGACCACCAGCAGGGGCGTGGTGCGATAGGCCGACAAGCCATCGCACTCGTAGGGCTTGAGGTCTTGCTCCTGGTGCAGGATGTCCAGGTCTGGAATCTGTGCCTGGAAGGCTTGCAGCAGGGTCTGTTTGTCCACCTTCGGCAAAGGGCCGTCGAGGTGTTCGTCGTAGAGGATGTTCATGGAGTCGATACCCCTCAGTCGCCACGAATCCTTGTGGAACGAGTTTGCTCGCGATGGCGGTGGGTCAGCTTGCCTAGGTGTCGCCGCTATCGCGAGCAAGCTCGCTCCCACATTGGGTTCATGTTGTTTTACGCATCGCCGTCACTGGCCCAACCCCTTGAGAAAACCACGGTACAGCGCAGCGGTTTTCCCCGGTTGCTCGATCATCGGCAGGTGGCCGATCCCGTCCCAGATTTCCACGCGCAAGTCCGCGATGCCCTTGCTCCACACCGGCACGCTGCTGACATCGATCACCCGGTCCTGGCGGCCCCAGAGCAGCAGCGAAGGGGCGCGAATGTCGGCCAGGTGGGGCTCCATCGACGGGCTGTCGCGAAAGTCGGTGTAGATCTCCGCCAGTTCTTCGCGGTGTTGTACATAGCGCTCGGCCACGGCCGCCATCACCATGCCCGGTACCCACGGTGGCGAGGCCATGGTCATTGCGTAGAACGGCATGAACTCCTCCCGCGAATGCACCAGGGACGGGTTACGACCGGTGGCCAGTTGGCGGTCCATGTCGCTGGGCTGGGGGGAGGTGACGCCGGCCGGATTGAGCAGCGCCAGGGTCAGCACGCGATCAGGCGAAGTGGCCGCCAGCCACGCGGCGAGATGGCCCCCCATGGAATTGCCGATCACATGGACCTTGTCCAGGCCGCAGGCGTCGAGCAACTCGATGATTCGCCGGGCCTGGGTCGGGATGTCGTAGCCGCCGCCGGCCTTGAAGCCGGTTTCGCCATGGCCGGGGAGGTCAGGGATCACCACCCGGTAATCACCGACAAAATGCCGGGCGACACGCAACCAGAGGTTCTTGTCGCCGCTGTAGCCGTGCAGCATCAAGATGCTGGCGGACGCTTCATAAGGCCCGCCCTGCCAGGTCGACACGGTCATCTCGCTGATGGGCACGGTGATTTTGCGCAACCGGTAAAGGCGTGCCTCCAAGGCCATGCTCATGTCGTAGATCACATGGCCGATGCCGGGATACGTCAACCAGCTCCAGGCGATAAGTACAGCAAGAACTACCCACAACACCAGCATGTTTTGCCCTCCATGGGCTGCGACAGAATGTAATCAAACGGATCAGTCGGTAATAAGTGAAGCTTAAATCCGGGACATCGTTACTCAGGGGCCTCCTTTCGAAGGCTTACGGATTTCCTTGTCATGTATAGCCAAAATCCCATCAGAGTCTCGCATTTGAATGTGAATAAATACCCCTGCATCAGTGGTGGCTATTTGATGCCGCCCTGATAGACTCCAGACAACCCTATCCCGATGACTCGGGAACCCGCGGTGCAGAGGCGTCCATGCAAAAACCGGGAAAAAAGGGACTGACGTTGGCCAGGAGGCTCTATGTATCGCGCGCCCTGGGCCTGACGCTGGGGTTGTTGCTGGTCAGCGCCGCGCTTTATCCCCTCGACCCGGCACCCTGGGTCTGGAGCTTCATGCTGTTCAACGGCCTGCTCTGGCCGCACCTGTCTTATTGGTGGGCCCGTCGCAGCGCGGTGCCGTATCACGCCGAACACCGCAATCTGCTGATCGATGCCTTTCTTGGCGGCTTCTGGGTCGCGGCGATGCAATTCAACCCGCTGCCCACGGCCGTCACGCTGGCGATGATGGCGATGAACAACGTCGCCATCGGTGGCCTGCGTTTCCTGCTCGTCGGGGTGATGGCGCAGGTAGCAGGCATCGCCGTGGGCACGGTCATCTTCCCGCTGAGCAGCGTGCCCATGACCAGCCCGGCGCAGATCTACGCGTGTCTGCCACTGCTGTGCCTGTATCCGATGGCACTGGGCTGGATCTGCTTTCGCCAGGCCTACACCCTGGGCCGGCAAAAACGGGAATTGCTGGCCCTGAGTCGTACCGACAGCCTGACCGGGTTGCTGAACCATGGCGCCTGGAAAGATCGTCTCAACGAGGAGTTCCAGCGTTGCGTGCGCCAACCTGCGGACGGGACGCCCCGTGGCGCGATTGCATTGATCGACATCGACCATTTCAAGGTCGTCAATGACACCTACGGCCACGGGGCTGGCGACATCGTGCTGCGTCAGCTCGGCAAGCTGCTCAGGCAGAACCTGCGTACCGCCGACGTTGTCGGGCGTTATGGGGGCGACGAGTTTGGCGTGATTCTGCCGGACCTGACCCAACACAACGCGGTGCAGGCCATGGACGGTTTGCGCGAGCGCTTCGCGACCCTCAGCTACGAGCGGGACCCGGCGCTGAAAGTGAGCCTGAGTATTGGCGTCGCGGTCTTCAACCCGGCTTATGCCGACGCGACCCTCTGGCTCAACGATGCAGACCAGGCGCTGTACGAAGCCAAGACCAGCGGGCGCAACCGGGTCACTTGCCACCGCCATCGACCGGTGTTGGAAGCGTCGACCGTTTCTGTCTGAGATGGCCTCTTGCTGCCTGGAGCCTTGGTTCATTGTCGGGTAGGGTGCCCATGGCACTCTCTCGATACGGAACAAGGATGAAATCATGACGATAACCGCTGTTCGCTCCCGTCTGGCCGTCAGCCTCGGCCTGAGCCTGGCCCTTGGCGCCTTCACCCCTATGGCCTTTGCCCAACCCCATCAACAAATCCTGAGCGATGCGCAGCAGTACAAGGGCGAGGCCCTGAAGTTGCTGGAGCGCCTGGTGAATATCGACTCCGGCTCCGGGTATGTGCCGGGGCTGACCCAGGTCGGCGATATTGCCATCGACGAACTGAAAAAGTTGGGCGCGACCATTGAGAAGGTGCCGAACTCGGACGGTACCCAGCACATCCTGGCGACCCTCAAGGGCACCGGTAAAGCGAAAATCCTGCTGATGGCCCACATGGACACGGTGTTCAAGGAGGGCTCGGCCGCCGAACGCCCGTTCCATATCAAGGATGGCCGCGCCTACGGGCCGGGAGTGATGGACGACAAGGGCGGTATCGTCGCGGGGATCTACGCCTTGAAGGTGCTCAAGAACCTGGATTTCAAGAACTACGCGCAGATTACTTTCCTGCTCGACGCCAGCGAAGAAACCGGCTCGGACGCCGCCACCGACCTGATCAAGAAAACCGCCAAGGCCCATGACGTGACCCTCAACCTCGAACCGGGTCGCCCGGCCGACGGCCTGGTGGTGTGGCGCAAGGGCAGTGCGACGGCGCTGGTGGAGGTCAAGGGCAAAGCGTCCCACGCCGGCGTCGCGCCGGAACTGGGGCGCAATGCGGCGATGGAAGCCGCGCACCAGATCTTGCAACTGGGCAAGCTCGGCGACGCGGAAAAGAAAACCACCATCAACTTCACGGTGATTAACGCTGGTGACCGGACCAACGTGATTCCCGACCAGGCGAGCGCCAAGGCCGATGTACGGGCGGCGGTGCCGGAAGAATTCGACCGCATCGAAAAAGACCTGGCCCGGGTCTCGCAGGACAAGTTGATCGCCGACACCGAAGTCACCACCAGCCTAAAGCGCGGCCTGCCACCGATGCCTCAGACGGCGGAGTCGGACCGGTTGATGGCCATGGCCCAAGGCATCTATGGCGAACTGGGGCGCAAACTCACCGAGGAAGGCAGCGGCGGCGCGGCGGATGCCAGCCTCTCGGCCGGTGTCGGCACGCCGACGCTGGATGGTTTTGGCATCGTTGGCGGGAATATCCATACGCCGGAGGAGTACGCGGAAGTCGAGAGCGTGGTGCCCAGGATTTATCTGCTGTCGCGGATGATCATGGAGTTGGCGGGGCGGTAACGCACCATGCCGTAACCTCGAGCGCCTCGAAACCTTGTGGGAGCGAGCTTGCTCGCGAAAGCGATCTGTCTGTCGATCAAGTGTTGGCTGACAAACCGCCTTCGCGAGCAAGCTCGCTCCCACAGGGAAATGCGCTATGTCGACGGACGCGCTTCGACGTTGTCCAGCGCGCGGTTTGCCAGCTGTCCACTCAATTCGATCAATTGCTCGATGCCCAGGGCAATGTGGTGCCTTGAGCCTTGAAGGCCAGGCTTTTGTGGCGAGGGAGCTTGCTCCCGCTGGGTGGCGAAGCCACCCCAAAACCGGTTGGCGCGGTTTTCCAGCCACACCGCGCCAGCCGGTTTTACGACTGCTGCGCAGCCGAGCGGGAGCAAGCTCCCTCGCCACAAAAGCGGGGGCGCTTTTTGATGGCGTCGTTCTAGTACACCCATACCTCCACCCGCCGATTCCGAACCCTGCCTTCATCCTCGCTATTGGCCGCCACCGGCATCAAGGCGCCGAACCCTCGTACCTCCCGCAATGCCACGCCGTATTTGACCAGTTCACGGCGCACCGCCATGGCTCGTAGTTTGGACAGCAGGTCGGCCCGCGCCGGGTCGTCCTTGGCGTCGCCAAAACCTACCAGGGTCACGCGTCGGTCGGCTTTGCCGTGCTGCTGTATATAGTCGAGCACGCGGCTCAGGTCCTGGTGGGCCTTGTTGTCCAGGCTGGCGCTGCCTTCTTCAAAGCGAAAATTCACGGTCAAGCGTTGGGCGTGGCGGCTCAGGGCCTGGTACCCCTCGGGCATCAGTGCATTCGGCGTGACGGCCATGGCCTGGACGGTCTGGGCGATAAACCCGTTCGCCGCGACGATGGCCTGGCCTTTATCGCTTTGGGTAAACGCCACCAATGCCTCGGCCCACGGGTTGGTGCCCCAGGGGGGCAAATAGAAGAACAGGCGCCGGGAGAGTGGGTAGTCTTCGGTGGCGATCAAGTGGTTGAGCGGCAGCATGGGTTGGGAAGCGCCGTCGACAATGGCCAGCGCCTTGGCTTGGCGCACGTAGGGCAAACCGATGAAACCGATGCCTTGCGGGTCCTGGCTGACAGCGTCGGACAACTGTTCGCTCGACTCGAAGCGCCGCGCGGTAGGATCCAGCTGTTTTCCCTGTCGGCTGAGGACCAGTTCCTTGAAGGTGTCGTAGGTGCCGGACTGTTCATCCCGGGCATACAAATGAATCGGCCCGCCCGTTCCGCCGACGGCCTCCCAGGTTTTTGCCTCGCCGCTGAATATCCGCGCCAGTTGCACGGTATCGAGTTGGCGCAGCGGGTTGGAGGAATGAAGGATGATCGCTAGGCCATCAATGGCGATGACCTGCTCGGCGGCAGGACTTTTCAGGTCGCCCAGGGACGACAATTCCTTCAGTTCACTGTCCTTGATCGGCCGGGAAGAGGCCGCCAGGTCGGCGCTGGCTTGCTTGAGGGCGGTGAAACCGGTGCTGGAGCCGTGGGCCGCGATGTCGACTTCCACCCGCCGGCCATCGGCGGTCAGGCCAACGATGCGCTGCTCGTTGTCGCGCCCGGTGATTTCGCTGCTGACCCTGAGCAGGCCCTGATCTTCCATCAAGCCTCTGACCAGGGCCGGCCCCAGCGCCGCGCCGATGGTATTGGAGCCCTGGAGGCGCAAGGCAGGGCCTTGTTCGGGAATGGGCAAATTGCCGGCCCATGCTACGAACGGCAGCCAGAGGCCCATGAAAACCACAACACACAGCCGCATGCCGGCACCTTCTGAACCCGAGGAAGTGCCGGAAGATTAAGTCAGTCAGGTTACTGAAAGGTGACAGGGGTGCGACGGAGCACCGAAATCCAATGTGGGAGCGAGCTTGCTCGCGATGGCGGCGGCACATTCAAGATCAAATGTGACAGCTGGATCGCTATCGCGAGCAAGCTCGCTCCCACAGGGGGGGGACGCAATCAGCTCAACTGCAACCAGATCGGCGCGTGGTCCGACGGTTTTTCCATGCCCCGCAGCTCATAGTCCACGCCAGCGTCCTTGACCCGCGGCAGCAGGCCGTGGGAGGTGAGGATCAGGTCGATGCGCAGGCCGCGCTTGGGCTCGTCCTCGAAACCGCGGCTGCGGTAGTCGAACCAACTGAAACGGTCGGTGACGTCCGGGTTCAG
Source organism: Pseudomonas sp. Van50 (assembly GCF_055390755.1). Classification (NCBI taxonomy): domain Bacteria; kingdom Pseudomonadati; phylum Pseudomonadota; class Gammaproteobacteria; order Pseudomonadales; family Pseudomonadaceae; genus Pseudomonas; species Pseudomonas sp. Van50. The sequence continues at coordinate 2,461,222 of NZ_AP024343.1, forward strand.
GTGGCGGAAGCTGTCCACCAGGCCCCAGTTCTTCAGGCGGGCCATCCATTCGCGCTCTTCCGGCAAGAAGCTGCATTTGCCGGTTTTCAGCCAGCGCTTCATGTTGTCCGGGCCGATGCCGATGTCGCAGTCTTCCGGGGAAATGTTCACGTCGCCCATCACCACCACCGGCTGGTCGTTGCTGAAGCGGCTTTCCAGCAGTTGCTGCAAATCGCTGTAGAACCGCTCCTTGGCCGGGAATTTGGTCGGATGGTCACGGCTTTCACCCTGGGGGAAGTAACCGTTCATGATGGTCACCGGTACGCCGTTGGCATCGGCGAAGGTGCCCCAGATGAAGCGCCGCTGGGCGTCCTCGTCGTCACTTTCGAAACCTTTGTACAGGCTCAGCGGCGCCTGGCGGGAGAGCAGGGCGACGCCGTAGTGGCCTTTTTGCCCGTGGTAATGCACGTGGTAACCCAGGGCCTGCACCTCGGCCAGGGGGAATTGTTCGTCGTGAACCTTGGTTTCCTGCAGCCCGATCACATCCGGCTGGTGCTTCTCGATCAGCGCCGCCAGCTGATGGGGGCGGGCGCGCAGCCCGTTGATGTTGAAGGAGACGATCTTCATGGTCGGCTGTCCTGGCAAAACTGCGATGCTAGCTGACATGTGGGAAGGGAGCCAGCGTGGCAGTAGGACAAATGCGCTGCTAATGTCCTTTTGGCGAACGCTTTGTGGGAGCAAAGCTTGCTCGCGAAACAGACAACTCGATTCCTGAAAGACCGTATCGCTTTCATCGCGGGCAAGCCTTGCTCCCACAAGGTCTTTGCTCAGGCTTCACCGAGCCCGCCCAGGAGATCTGCCATCATGCCTGAAACCGCCGCCATCGCCGACGTCCATATGCTCGACAGTGGTTATTCCCGCGAAGCCCGTTCGTTGCTGTACCAGGCCTATCGCCATGAGCCTACCTTCAGCTACCTGTTCGAATCCGAGCGTCCCGGTTATGAACAGCGGGTCCGGGCCACGGTGCGTGAGCTGGTCAAGCAGCATTTTCTCCAGGACCTGCCGGCCATCGGCCTGCTGGTCAACGACCGCCTGATTGGTATCGCCCTGATCGCCCCGCCGCAGCGGCGCCTGGGCATCACCGAAAGCTGGGCCTGGCGCCTGCGCATGGTCTTGAGCACCGGTTTTCGCTGCACCCGGCGCTATCTGGAGTACCACGCGGCGGTGCTGGCCTGCCTGCCGTCGGACGCAGTCCATGTATTGCCGCTGCTGGGGGTGCACCCACAGTTCCAGGGCAAGCATTTCGGCGAGCAGTTGCTCGAGGCGGTCCATAACTGGTGTGCGGTGGACGAGCATTCCCAAGGGGTGGTGCTGGACACCGGAAACCCGCGCTACCTTGAGTTCTATAAACGCCAGGGATACGAGGAAATCGGTGAAGTCGCGGTAGGACCGATCCGCGAGCATGTGTTCTTCCACGCCAACCCGCAGATTCTGCAAAGCGCAACGGCATAGTCGGGCGAACTTTTAGGAAATGTCCGGCTCTATCAAGCACCTACGCTCGTGATAGCATCCGCGCCATGAATCTCCCAGGAAGAATGACCCGTGGCGCGCTCTTGCTGTCCTTCAGCTGCGCGGCACTGGCAAACAGTGAATTGGAAGTACGCGTCCAGCCGTCCAATGATGAACTCAAAGCCAACGTCGAAGGTTACATCGGTGGCGTGGGGGACCGTGACGAGGAAGCCTTGCTGCGCTTCAGTCGCGGCGCCGAGGAACAGGCGCGCAAGGCCGCCCAGGCGCTGGGCTACTACCAGCCGCAGATCGACAGCGAGGTCAAGGGCGGCAAGGATCCACGGCTGGTGCTGACCATCGACCCCGGCGAGCCGGTGCACCTGCGCAACGTCACCGTGCGCATCGATGGGCCGGCGGCTTCGCTCAAGGCTTTTCGCGTGCCCGGCAATGCCGCGCTGAAGCCCGGCGCGGTACTCAACCATGGTCGCTATGAAGACGCCAAGCGGGTGATCCAGAACCAGGCCTCGCGTTACGGTTATTTCAGCGGGCGTTTCACCCAGCAGAAACTCCTGGTGGACCCCCAGGCGGGCATCGCCGATATCGAGCTGGTCTACGACAGCGGCCCGCGCTATGCCTTGGGCCCGGTGAGTTTCGAGGGCGACACGCCGTTCGACGAAGACCTGCTGCAACGCATGGTGCCGTTCAAGGCGGGCACGGCGTACGACTCCGAGCTGATTGCCGAACTCAACCAGGCCTTGCAATCGAGCGGCTATTTCGAAGGTGTTCGGGTGGATGCGGCCCCCACCGCCGCCACCAACAATGTCATTCCGGTGGCGGTCAAGCTCGACACGCGCAAGCCACGCACCATGGGCCTGGGCCTGGGTTTTTCCACCGACGTAGGCCCCCGGGCCAAAGCCAACTGGACGCGCCACTGGGTCAACCCCCAGGGCCACAGCTATGGCTGGGAAGCGGAAGTGTCGGCGCCTCGGCAGAATGTCGGCCTGTGGTACGACGTGCCGCTGGACCCGCCGCTGACCGACAAGATGCGCTACGCCGGCGGTTATCAATATGAAGAACTGGCCGGCACCGACAGCCTCAGCAAACTGCTCACCGTGGGCCCGGAATGGCACAGCAAGTTGCCCAGCGGCTGGCAGCGGGTGGTGTCGCTCAAGTGGCAGCGCGAGGAGTACCGCCTCGGCGACGATGCGGGCCTGAGTACGCTGTTGATGCCGGGCGTGAGCTATTCCTATCTGCGCAGCGACAACCGCATCGACCCGCACAACGGCTACCGTTTGCAGTTCGATACCAAGGTCGCCAAGGAAGGGCTGGGCTCGGACAATAACCTTGTATACGGCACCGCCATGGTCAAGGGCCTGACCACGGTGTTCGACAAGCATCGCTTGCTGGCGCGGGCGCAAATCGGCGGCAGCGCCACCAATGGCTACAAATCCATTCCACCGTCCCTGCGCTTTTTTGCCGGTGGCGACCAGAGCGTGCGGGGTTACGACTACCAGAGCCTGTCGCCGGAAAACTCCGAGGGCGACCGTATCGGTGGTCGCTACATGGTCGCCGGCAGCCTCGAGTATCAGTATTCCATCGCGGAAAAATGGCGAGTGGCGACGTTCATCGACCAGGGCAACTCCTTCAACAGCCTTGAGCTGCCGAGCCTGAAGACCGGCGTGGGTGTCGGCGTGCGCTGGGTGTCGCCGGTGGGGCCGATCCGCCTCGACCTGGCCCATGCGATGGACGATGAAGGCGGCATTCGGTTGCACTTTTCCATGGGGCCTGAGCTGTGAAGCGTGGTGTGAAAATAACGCTACTGGCCCTCGTTGGGGGGCTGCTGGCGGTCGTGCTGGCCTTGAGCACGGTGCTGGGCACGGCATTTGGCAGCCGCTGGGCCCTTGGCCTGGTGCCGGGGCTGGCCGTGGAGAATTTCCAGGGCCGGCTGGGCGGGCAGTGGAGCGCCGATCACCTGCTGTGGCAGCAGGGCGACAGTCGGGTGGCGTTGGATCGAGTGATATTCGCCTGGTCGCCGTTGTGCCTGGCGCGCATGACCCTGTGCATCGAACAGCTCAAGGCCGACCAGGTCGCCTTGCAGTTGCCCGCTTCGACCGATGCGCCGAGCAGCGGCCCGATCAGCTTGCCGGACCTGGACTTGCCGCTCGCGATCGAATTGGGCGATGTGCAAGTCGGCAGCCTGTCGTTCAACGGCAGCGAGCAACTCAAGGGCCTGCAATTGGCTGCCCATTGGACCGCCGAGGGCCTGCAGATCGACTCGGTGCAGTTGCAGCGCGACGAGCTGGGTCTGAAACTGTCCGGCTTGCTCAAGCCCGGCGGCGACTGGCCGTTGAATGCCGAAGGCCGATTGACCTTGCCCGCGCCGGGGGCCACGCCCTGGGCCCTGGACCTGAAAGTCGACGGCAATCTGCTCAAGACCCTCAACCTCAAGGCCGACAGTAGCGGCTACCTGCAAGGCCAGTTGACCGGTGAGCTGCAACCGCTGGCGGACAACCTGCCCGCCAAGGTGCGCATTACCGCCGACGGTTTCAAGGCCAGCGCCGATCTGCCAGACACGCTGTTGCTCAATCAGTTGGAATTGACCGGCGAAGGCGATCTGAAAAAAGGCTATCAATTGCTTGGCAAGGCGACGTTGCCCGCCGAAAAAGGGCCAGTGGCATTGCTGCTGCAAGGCACCGTGGACGCCAATGGCGCACGGATCGCCGGCCTGGATCTGGACGCCGGCAATCAGCAGAGCCTGAAACTCAGCGGGCAAGTGGACTGGCGCGACGGCTTGAGCGCCGAGGCGAAAGTCGCCTGGCTGGATTTCCCTTGGCATCGCCTGTATCCGCTGATCGACGAGCCGCAAGTGACATTGCGCAGCTTCAATGGCGAAGTCTCGTACACCGATGGCAACTACCTGGGCAATTTCCAGGCCGCGCTGGACGGCCCCGCCGGGGCGTTCAGCCTGGACAGCCCGTTCAGCGGCAACCTGACGCAAATCCATCTGCCGCAACTCAAGCTCGCCGCGGGGCAGGGCAAGGCCGAAGGACACCTGAGCCTGCAATTTGCCGACGGCATCGCTTGGGACACGGCGCTGCAACTGTCGGCCATCAACCCGGCGTATTGGCTCGGCGAGTTGCCCGGGATCCTGGCCGGACCGTTGCGCAGCAAAGGCGCGATGAAGAACGACCGCCTCGAGCTCGACGCGGACCTGGATCTCAAGGGTAAGCTGCGGGGCCAACCGGCGCTGTTCCAGGCCAAGGCCAGTGGTGCCGGCGAGCAGTGGAACCTCAGCGCGCTGGACATCCGCCTGGGAGATAACCGCATCAATGGCACCGGCAGCCTGCAACAGAAACTCACCGGCCAGATCGACATCAAGCTCGCCCGTCTTGCCCAGCTCTGGCCGCAATTGCGCGGCCAGGTCGTTGGCCGGGTCGATGTCGCCGGCACGCTCAAGGCGCCCCAAGGCAAGCTCGGTCTGCAAGGCACGCAATTGGCGCTGCAGGACAATCGCCTGCAAAGCCTGAACCTGGACGCGACCCTCGACAGCGCCCAGCGCGGCAAGCTCGACCTCAAGGCCAGCGGCATCCGCGCCGGCGAAACGTCCCTGGGCGCGCTGACCGTCAGCGGGCAGGGTGACATCAAACGGCAAACACTCAACCTGGACTTGCAAGGGCCGCAGCTCGACACGACCCTGGCGCTCGACGGCGCCCTCGACCAGGGCAATTGGCGCGGACGACTGGCCAGCGGCGAGGTGCAGGCCGGCGGTCAAGCCTGGCGCCTGCAAGCCCCGGCAAAACTGGAACGCCTGGCCGATGGCACGCTCAACGTTGGCGCTCACTGCTGGCGTTCCTTTGATGCCAGCCTGTGCGGTGAAGACCAGCGGCTGATGCCGGAGCCGAAGCTGCGCTATCACCTCAAGCAATTCCCCATCGAAAGCCTGGCCCAGTGGATGCCCAAGGATTTTGCCTGGCAGGGCCGGCTCAATGCGGACCTGCAACTGGACCTGCCGGCGAGTGGCCCGAATGGCCGGATCCTGGTGGACGCCAGTGGCGGTACGTTGCGCATCCGTGACAAGGCCGGGGACAAGGCGCAATGGCTGGACTTCCCCTACCAGACCTTGACGCTCAATAGCCGCCTGACCCCCAAGCGCATCGACACCGACCTGAATTTCGTCGGCGCCAAGCTCGGCGAGCTGGTGCTCCAGGCGCAGATCAATCCGCTGCCGGCCAGCAAGCCCTTGAGCGGTTCGTTTCGCCTGACCGGCCTGGACTTGTCCGTGGCCCGGCCGTTCGTGCCGATGGTGGAAACCCTCACCGGTCACCTGAACGGCAGCGGGACGTTGTCGGGTGGTTTGCTCGCACCCCAGGTCAACGGCAACCTGGTGCTCAGCGACGGCGAAGTCTCCGGCCCGGAACTGCCGATCAGCCTCGAAGCCCTGCAGGTGCGGGCGATGATTGCCGGTGAAACGGTACGGCTCGACGGTGCCTGGAAAAGCGGCAAGCGCGGGCAGGGCAGCCTGACCGGGAACATCGGCTGGGGCGAAGCCCTGACCCTGAACCTGGCTCTCAAGGGCTCGCAACTGCCGGTCACCGTCGAACCGTACGCGGTGCTCGATGTCGCCCCGGACCTGAACATCACGATGCAGGGCGAGCAGCTTTCCATTGCCGGCAAGGTCCTGGTGCCCAAAGGCGAGATCACCGTCCGCGAACTGCCGCCGTCCACCGTCAAGGTGTCGGATGACACGGTGATCGTCGGCCACCAGACCGAGGAGGGCAAGGCGCCGATAGCCATGGCGATGGACATCGACGTGATCGTCGGCCAGGACAAACTCGCGTTCTCGGGTTTCGGCCTGACGGCCAACGTCCAGGGGCAAGTGCACATCGGCGACAACATGGACACCCGCGGTGAACTGTGGCTCAACGACGGCCGCTATCGGGCCTACGGGCAACGGTTGACGGTGCGTCGGGCCCGGCTGCTGTTCGCCGGGCCCATCGACCAGCCCTACCTGGACATCGAAGCGATTCGCCAGACCGACGACGTGATCGCCGGCATCCGCTTGAGCGGCAGCGCCGAGCAACCGACCACGCAAATCTTCTCGGAGCCGGCCATGAGCCAGGAGCAGGCGTTGTCCTACCTGGTACTGGGCCGGCCGCTGAGCACCACGGGCGAGGACAACAACATGCTCGCCCAGGCGGCGCTGGGCCTGGGGCTGATGGGCAGCTCGGGCGTGACCAGCAGCCTGGCCAATAACCTGGGCATCGATGACTTCCAGCTCGACACCCAAGGCAGCGGCAACACCACCAGCGTGGTCGCCAGCGGCAACCTCTCGGAAAAACTCAGCCTGCGCTACGGCGTCGGCGTGTTCGAACCGGCCAACACCATCGCCCTGCGCTACAAGCTCAGCAAGAAGGTGTACCTCGAAGCCGCCAGCGGCGTCGCCAGTTCGCTGGATATCTTCTACAAGCGCGATTTCTAAACCCCTTCCCCCAAACCCTTGTGGGAGCGAGCTTGCTCGCGATAGCGGCGTGTCAGTCAACGAAGAAGTTGAAGGTCATACCGCTATCGCGAGCAAGCTCGCTCCCACAGGGATGTCTGCATTTTGTCTGTTGGTGAATAGCAAGCTAACTATTTGTTTGACATTTGCTGCCTAAGCAGTAATATCTCGACATACATTCACTGCCTAGGCAGCAAACGGTGCTCAGATGAAGCATTTCACCCCAGACGAATTTCACAATTGCCACCTCGGCATGCTGCTCGGCCGCGCCGCGCTGCTCAAGGACCGGATCATCGACACCCACATGGAGCCCGTCGGCATTACCGCCGCCCAGTTCAAGGTGTTGATCATCATGGCCCAGCACGGCATCGACACGCCGGTCGAGCTGTGTCGCTACCTGTCCCTGGACAGCGGCTCGATGACGCGGATGCTCGATCGCCTGGAGCAGAAAGGTTTCCTGGTCCGCCAGCGCTCGGCAGAGGACCGGCGCCAGGTGCAACTGGTGCTGACCGAAGCCGGCCAGGCCCTCGCTGATCGCCTGCCGTTCATCGGTGCCGACGCCATGAACCAGTTGGCCAGCGCCATCAGCCGCGAGGAGCTGCAAACCCTCGAAGACATCCTCAAGAAAATACTGCTCGCTGCCGGTGATCCCATCACCGTGTTGCGATTGGGGGAGAAATGAAACGTCAAACCTTGCGTACCCGCTTGAGCCTGGTGCTGTTGGCCATGAGCCTCGCCGGTTGTGCCAGCTACAGCGGCCTGAAGACCGAAGGCGTCAGCCTCGAGGCCAAGAGCCTCCAGGCTGGACAGTCCCTGACCGGGGTCACGCTGTCGCCGGCCGCGTGGCCGAAAAACGACTGGTGGAAAAACCTCGGTGATCCGCAGCTCGACGGTCTGATCCGTGAAGCCCTGCGCGACAGCCCGGACATGCAGGTCGCCAGCGCCCGGGTCCACCAGGCCAGTGCAGCGGCCTATGCCGCCAACGCGGCGCGCATGCCGACCCTGGATGCCAGTGGCAGCGTCAGCCGTTCGCGTCTGGCCCGTGACCAGGATCCGCAAGGGCAGGGCGGGGCGTACAGCACCCTGCGTTCGCTGAGTGTGGACTTCAACTACAACTTCGACCTCTGGGGTGGCCAGCGTGCCGCCTGGGAAGCCGCCCTGGGCCAGGCCCGCGCCGCCGAGATCGATCGCCAGGCCGCGCAACTGACCCTGGCCGCCGACGTGGCCCGGGCCTACAGCGACCTGGGCCAGGCCCACATCATTCATGACCTGGCCGCCGAAGACCTCAAGCGCACCCGGCAGATGCTCGACCTGGGCAAGCGCCGCCTCAGCGCCGGGATCGACAGCGAGTACCAGTTCCAGCAGACCGAAAGCCTGGAAGCCAGCGCCGATGCGACCTTGATCGACGCAGAAAAACGCCTGCAAAGCGCCAAGATCGCCCTGGCGGTGCTACTGGGCAAGGGCCCGGACCGCGGCAATGAAATCGCCCGGCCCAACGTGTTGCAAGCCAGCGCGGTCGCCTTGCCGTCGAACCTGCCGGCCGAGTTGCTGGGCCGCCGTCCGGACCTGGTCGCGGCGCGCTGGCGGGTCGAGGCGGCCAGCAAGAACATCGAGGCCGGCAAGACCAACTTCTACCCCAACCTCAACTTGAGCGCGGCGGCGGGGGTGCAGTCATTGCTCGGCGATGCGATGTTCGGTTCGGCCAGCCGCTTCTTCAACGTGGCGCCCACCGTGTCGTTGCCGATCTTCGACGGTGGCCGCCTGCGGGCGGACCTGGATGCCCGGGACGCCGATTACGACCTGGCGGTGGCGCAGTACAACAAGAGCCTGGTCACGGCCCTTGGCGATGTCAGTGACACCATCAATCAGTTGCGCGACATCGCTCGCCAGATCGGTGCCCAGCAACATGCCACCGACATCGCGCAGAACTCTTACGACACCGTGGTCCAGCGCTACGGCTCGGGCATCGGTAATTACCTGGACGTGCTGAGCATCGAGCAGCAATTGCTCCAGGCCCAGCGCCAACTGGCGAACCTGAATGCCGAGCAGATCGATTTGTCGATCCAACTGATGCAGGCCCTGGGCGGTGGTTTCGAAGCCCAGACCCTGGCGGCGGCCACGCCGACCCCTGCCACGCCGACTCACTGATTCGAGGTACTTGTCATGGCGACTGCCGAAACGACTCAATCCGAACATACACAAGACAGCGGCAACCCACGCAAGCGCAAGGTCATGCTGTTGGCACTGGCGCTGATCGTCATCCTCGCGGGCCTGGGTGTGTGGGGCTGGCATGAACTGTATGGCCGCTGGAGCGAAAGCACCGACGATGCCTATGTGAACGGCAACGTGGTGGAGATCACGCCGTTGGTGACCGGCACCGTGGTGAGCATCGGTGCCGATGACGGCGACCTGGTGCGTGAAGGCCAGGTGCTGGTGCAGTTCGACCCGAACGACGCCGAAGTCGGGCTGCAAAGTGCCCAGGCCAACCTGGCCCGGACCGTGCGCCAGGTGCGTGGCTTGTACAGCAACGTCGATGGCATGCGGGCGCAGGTCAATGCCCAAGAGGCCGAAGTGCAGAAGGCCCAGGAAAACTACAGCCGACGCAAGAACCTGGCGGCCGGCGGAGCGATTTCCCAGGAGGAACTGTCCCACGCCCGGGATGACCTGACCTCGGCGCAGAATGCCCTCGCCAATGCCCGGCAACAGCTCAAGACCACCAGCGCCTTGGTGGACGATACCGTGGTCTCGTCCCATCCCGACGTGCAAGCGGCCGCCGCGCAATTGCGCCAGGCCTTCCTGACCAACGCCCGCAGCACCTTGATCGCACCGGTCACCGGCTATGTGGCCAAGCGCACCGTGCAACTGGGCCAACGGGTGCAGCCGGGCACGGCGTTGATGGCGGTGATCCCGCTGGACCAGTTGTGGATCGACGCCAACTTCAAGGAAACCCAACTGCGCGACATGCGCATCGGCCAACCGGTGGACATCGAAGCCGACCTGTACGGCAGCGATGTGAAGTTCAGCGGCACCATCGACAGCCTGGGCGCCGGGACCGGCAGTGCGTTTGCTTTGCTGCCGGCGCAGAACGCCACCGGTAACTGGATCAAGATCGTCCAGCGGGTGCCGGTGCGCATTCATGTCAACGCCGAAGAACTGGCCAAGCATCCGCTGCGAGTCGGCCTGTCGACCCAGGTCAGCGTCAACCTGCACGACCAGAGCGGCCCGGTGTTGGCCCAACAGCCACCGCAGAAAGCCTCGTTCAGTACCCAGGTCTATGACCGGCAGTTGGCCGAGGCCGACGCGATGATCACCCGCCTGATCCACGACAACAGTTCCGCGGCGAGCAAAACCGCGCAGCGCTGATCAGTTGTGGGAGCCGAGCTTGCTCGCGATAGCGGTATGACCGGCTACAGAGATATTGACTGCAAGGGCCTCATCGCGAGCAAGCTCGGCTCCACAGGTTTTGTGTCCTACCCACTGAGTTCAGGCGACCCTGGATCCAGTGGGAGCAAGGCTTGCCCGCGATAGACTCTCTTCGCTTCATAGGATTTCGCAATGAGCAATAACGCGTCCTTCACGCCGCCCAGCCTGTTGCTCAGCACCATCGGGCTGTCGCTGGCGACGTTCATGCAGGTGCTCGACACCACCATCGCCAACGTCGCCTTGCCGACCATTTCCGGCAACCTGGGCGTCAGCTCGGAGCAGGGCACCTGGGTGATCACCTCGTTCGCGGTGAGCAACGCCATCGCCCTGCCGCTCACTGGCTGGCTCAGCCGTCGGTTTGGCGAGGTGAAGTTGTTTTTGTGGGCGACGATGCTGTTCGTGCTCGCTTCATTCTTGTGTGGCATTTCCACCTCGATGCCGGAGCTGATTGGCTTTCGGGTACTCCAGGGGCTGGTGGCCGGGCCGTTGTACCCGATGACCCAGACCTTGCTGATCGCCGTCTACCCGCCGGCCAGGCGGGGCATGGCCCTGGCGTTGCTGGCGATGGTCACGGTGGTGGCGCCGATTGCCGGACCGATCCTCGGCGGCTGGATCACCGACAGCTATAGCTGGCCGTGGATCTTCTTCATCAATGTGCCCATCGGCGTCTTCGCGGCGATGGTGGTGCGCCAGCAACTCAAGGCGCGGCCGGTGGTCACCAGCCATCAGCCGATGGACTATGTGGGATTGATCACGCTGATCATCGGTGTTGGCGCGCTCCAGGTGATTCTCGACAAGGGCAACGACCTGGACTGGTTCGAATCGAACTTCATCGTCATCGGTGCGCTGATTTCAGTCATTGCCCTGGCGGTCTTCGTGATCTGGGAAATGACCGACCGCCATCCGGTGGTCAACCTCCGTCTGTTCGCCTATCGCAACTTCCGCATCGGCACCATTGTGTTGGTGGGCGGTTACGCCGGGTTCTTCGGCATCAACCTGATCCTGCCGCAGTGGTTGCAGACCCAGATGGGCTACACCGCGACCTGGGCCGGATTGGCCGTGGCACCCATCGGTATCCTGCCGGTGTTGATGTCGCCCTTCGTCGGCAAGTACGCCCACAAGTTCGACCTGCGCTTGCTGGCGGGGCTGGCGTTCCTGGCCATCGGCCTGAGCTGCTTCATGCGTGCCGGGTTCACCAACGAGGTGGATTTCCAGCACATTGCCTTGGTGCAGTTGTTCATGGGCATCGGCGTGGCGCTGTTCTTCATGCCGACCCTGAGCATCCTGATGTCGGACCTGCCGCCGCACCAGATTGCCGACGGCGCGGGGCTGGCGACGTTCCTGCGGACCCTGGGCGGCAGCTTTGCCGCATCGTTGACCACCTGGATCTGGATTCGCCGTGCCGACCAGCATCACGCCTACCTGAGCGAAAGCATCAGCACTTTCGAGCCGGCCACCCGCGAGGCGCTCAACCAGCTTGGCGGTGCCAGCACACCGGCCTATGCCCAGCTCGACCAGATTCTCAACAGCCAGGCGTACATGCTCTCCACCGTGGATTACTTCACGCTGCTGGGTTGGGCATTCATGGGGTTGATCGTGCTGGTGTGGCTGGCCAAACCGCCGTTTGCGGCGAAGGCGGGGCCGGCGTCGGCGGGGCACTGATCCAAAGGTCAATGCAATTCAATGTGGGAGCGAGCCTGTGGGAGCAAGGCTTGCCCGCGATGCAGGCGACACGGTTCAACTGCAAGACCGTGTCACCGTTCATCGCGAGCAAGCTTGCTCCCACAGGCTGCTCCCACAGGCATCTCATGGGGTCTTTAAGTGCTTGGCAACGCCAACTGCGCATTACCAAAACCAAACGGCGCCAACGCAAACCCCTGTTCATCCACCTGCAACGCCCAGCCTTGTTTGTCCCAATCCCCCAGCACGATGCGCCGGGCGGCGTGTTCGCCCAGTTGCAGCTTGTGGATGGCGGGGCGGTGGGTGTGGCCGTGGACCAGGGTCTTCACGCCGTATTGCTGCATGATCCGCGGGATCTCTTCGGGCGTGACGTCGACGATGTCATTGGCTTTCATGCGTGTCTGCGTGCGGCTTTCGCTGCGCAGTTTGCGCGCCAGTTTCTGGCGGCTGCCCAGCGGCAGGTGCCGCAGGATGAACAGCGTGACCGGGTTGCGCAGCCAGCGCCGCAGCTTCATGTAGCCTTCGTCGCGGGTGCAGAGGCTGTCGCCATGCATCAGCAGCACCGGCTCGCCATTGAGCTGCACGACACTCGGGTCCTTGAGCAGGGTGCAGCCGGCCGCTTTGCAAAAGGCTTGCCCCAGCATGAAGTCGCGATTGCCGTGCATCAGGAAGATGGCCGTGCCGCTGTCGCTCAACTCGCGCAGGGCCTGGCAGATGGAACGCTGGAACGGCGTCATGGCATCGTCGCCGATCCAGGCTTCGAAAAAGTCGCCCAGAATGTACAACGCTTGCGCCGAGCGGGCGCGTGTGGCGAGTAAATCCAGAAACGCCCGGGTGATGTCCGGGCGCTCCTCTTCCAGATGCAAGTCTGAAATCAGCAATATCACTCAATGATCTCGGCTTTCTCGATGATCACGTCGTCTGCCGGGACGTCCTGGTGGCCAGCCTTGGAAGTGGTGGCGACGCCCTTGATCTTGTCGACCACGTCGGTGCCTTCGGTCACTTCACCGAACACTGCGTAGCCCCAGCCCTGTACGGTCTTGGCGCTGTGGTTCAGGAAGCTGTTGTCGGCCACGTTGATGAAGAACTGCGCGGAAGCCGAATGCGGCTCCATGGTACGGGCCATGGCGACGCTGTACTTTTTGTTCGGCAGGCCGTTGTCGGCTTCGTTCTGGATGCTCGGGCGCTTGTCTTTCTTTTCCTTCATGCCCGGTTCGAAGCCACCGCCCTGGATCATGAAGTTGCCGATGACGCGGTGGAACACGGTGTTTTCGTAGTGGCCGGCGTTGACGTATTCGATGAAGTTGGCCACGGTCAGCGGCGCTTTCTCGGCGTTCAGTTGCAGAACGATGTCACCGAAGTTGGTGGTCAGTTTGACTTTGCTCATGGTCGGTACTCTTTCAAGGAATTCGTGGGTTTCGGGGCACAAACGCCCGCAACCGGTCTGGCTGCAATCGGCCAGGTTGGGCAGTTTAGCGTGCCGGGCACGAATTTCGAGGCTGTTTTTCATCTGGCCGTCGATTAAATTCAATCGTTTGCCGGCCTGGCCTGTCAGGTACTTGACAGCATCGGCTATGATACGGGCTTTGATTTATCAGGCCGCACCCGGCCGCGCACTTGTAAGTTCAAGGATCCTATGAGCAAGCCCACTGTCGACCCTACCTCGAATTCCAAGACCGGCCCGGCCGTGCCGGTCAATTTCCTGCGCCCGATCATCCAGGCGGACCTGGACTCGGGTAAGCACACACAGATCGTCACTCGTTTCCCGCCGGAGCCCAACGGCTACCTGCACATCGGTCATGCCAAGTCGATCTGCGTGAATTTCGGCCTGGCCCAGGAGTTCGGCGGTGTCACGCACCTGCGTTTCGACGACACCAACCCGGCCAAGGAAGACCAGGAATACATCGACGCGATCGAAAGCGACGTCAAGTGGCTGGGTTTCGAATGGTCCGGTGAGGTGCGCTACGCCTCGCAATATTTCGACCAGTTGCACGACTGGGCGGTGGAGCTGATCAAGTCCGGCAACGCCTACGTGTGCGACCTGACCCCCGAGCAGGCCAAGGAGTACCGCGGCAGCCTGATCGAGCCGGGCAAGAACAGCCCGTTCCGTGAGCGCAGCGTGGAAGAGAACCTGGACCTGTTCGCCCGCATGCGCGCCGGTGAGTTCCCGGACGGCGCACGGGTGCTGCGCGCCAAGATCGACATGGCCTCGCCGAACATGAACCTGCGCGACCCGATCATGTACCGCATCCGTCACGCCCATCACCACCAGACCGGCGACAAATGGTGCATCTACCCCAACTATGACTTCACCCATGGTCAGTCGGACGCCATCGAGGGCATCACCCACTCGATCTGCACCCTGGAGTTCGAAAGCCATCGTCCGTTGTACGAGTGGTTCCTCGAGCACCTGCCCGTGCCGGCCACCCCGCGCCAGTACGAATTCAGCCGCTTGAACCTGAACTACACCATCACCAGCAAGCGCAAGCTCAAGCAGCTTGTAGACGAGAAACACGTCAATGGCTGGGACGATCCGCGCATGTCGACGCTGTCGGGCTTCCGCCGTCGCGGCTACACGCCGGCGTCGATCCGCAACTTCTGCGAGATGATCGGCACCAACCGTTCCGATGGTGTGGTCGATTTCGGCATGCTCGAGTTCAGCATCCGTCAGGATCTGGACGCAAATGCCCCGCGCGCCATGTGCGTGTTGCGTCCGTTGAAGGTCGTGATCACCAATTACCCGCAAGACCAGGTCGAAAACCTCGAACTGCCGCGTCATCCGCAAAAAGAAGAACTCGGCGTGCGCAAACTGCCGTTCGCCCGTGAAATCTACATCGACCGCGATGACTTCATGGAAGAGCCCCCAAAGGCTACAAGCGCCTGGAGCCGAACGGCGAAGTGCGTCTGCGCGGCAGCTACGTGATCCGTGCCGACGAAGCGATCAAGGACGCCGACGGCAACATCGTCGAGCTGCGTTGCTCGTACGATCCGGACACCCTGGGCAAGAACCCTGAAGGCCGCAAGGTCAAGGGCGTGATCCACTGGGTGCCGGCCGCGGCCAGCGTCGAGTGCGAAGTGCGCCTGTACGATCGCCTGTTCCGCTCTCCGAACCCGGAGAAGGCCGAAGACAGCGCGAGTTTCCTGGACAACATCAACCCTGACTCACTGCAAGTGCTGACCGGTTGTCGTGCTGAACCCTCGCTGGGCAATGCACAGCCGGAAGACCGTTTCCAGTTCGAGCGCGAAGGCTACTTCGTCGCGGATATCAAGGACTCGAAACCAGGTCAGCCGGTATTCAACCGTACCGTGACCCTGCGTGATTCGTGGGGCCAGTGATCAAGTCTTAAGGAAACACCGTGCTTACGATCTACAACACGCTCACCAAGAGCAAAGAAGTCTTCAAGCCGCTGGATGGCAACAAGGTGCGCATGTACGTCTGCGGGATGACCGTGTACGACTACTGCCACCTCGGCCATGGTCGCAGCATGGTCGCCTTCGACCTGGTGACCCGCTGGCTGCGGTTCAGCGGTTATGACCTGACCTACGTGCGCAACATCACTGACATCGACGACAAGATCATCAACCGCGCCAATGAGAACGGCGAGTCGTTCGAAGCGTTGACCGAGCGCATGATCGCGGCGATGCACGAAGATGAAGCGCGCCTGAACATCAAGAAGCCGGACATGGAGCCGCGTGCCACCGACCATATTCCGGGCATGCATGCGATGATCCAGACCTTGATCGACAAGGGCTACGCCTACGCTCCGGGCAATGGTGACGTGTACTACCGCGTCGGCAAGTTCATGGGCTATGGCAAGCTGTCGCGCAAGAAGATCGAAGACCTGCGCATCGGTGCGCGGATCGAGGTCGACGAAGCCAAGGAAGATCCGCTGGACTTCGTTCTGTGGAAAGGCGTCAAGCCGGGCGAGCCGAGTTGGGAATCGCCATGGGGCGCCGGGCGTCCGGGCTGGCACATCGAATGCTCGGTGATGTCCACCTGCTGCCTGGGCGAGACCTTCGACATTCATGGCGGCGGCAGCGACCTGGAATTCCCCCACCACGAAAACGAAATCGCCCAGAGCGAAGCGGCCACCGGCAAGACCTACGCCAACGCGTGGATGCATTGCGGCATGATCCGGATCAACGGCGAGAAGATGTCCAAGTCCTTGAACAACTTCTTCACCATCCGCGACGTGCTCGACAAGTATCACCCGGAAGTTGTGCGTTACCTGTTGGTGTCGAGCCACTATCGCAGCGCCATCAACTACTCGGAAGATAACCTCAAGGACGCCAAGGGTGCCCTGGAGCGTTTCTATCATGCGTTGAAGGGCCTGCCCGCCGTGCCGCCTGCCGGTGGCGAAGCGTTCGTGGCGCGTTTCACCGAAGTGATGAACGACGACTTCGGCACGCCGGAAGCCTGCGCGGTGCTGTTCGAGATGGTGCGTGAGATCAACCGCCTGCGTGAGAGCGATCTCAATGCCGCGGCCGGCCTGGCGGCCCGCCTGAAAGAGCTGGCCAGCGTGCTGGGTGTGTTGCAGCTCGAAGCCGATGACTTCCTGCAGGCCGGTGCCGCAGGCCGTGTGGACGCCGCCGAGGTGGAGGCATTGATCCAGGCACGCCTGGCTGCCCGGGCCAACAAGGATTGGGCCGAATCCGACCGCATCCGCGACCAGCTCACCGCCATGGGCGTGGTGCTGGAAGACGGGAAGGGCGGGACGACCTGGCGTCTGGCGGACTGAGTCCACCCGGGTCTATGTGGGAGCGGGCAAGCCCGCTCCCACAGGGCCGGTGGTGTTCATCCAATTGTGGGAGCGAGCTTGCTCGCGATAGCGTCGGATCAGTCAACGGTAATGTTGAATGAAAGATTGCCATCGCGGGCAAGCTCGCTCCCACAGTTTTTTGAGCGGTTCCAGGCATCGCATACATTGAAGATCCCACAATTTTTTTGTGCTCAGCCTGGCAATCATTCCTTCATGAGCTAGTACTGTCTGGTCGATTCGACGTTCCCACTGTCAGGAGTCTTCCATGTTGGCTCATTGGTCGCTTGCGGCAATTCATCTGCTGGCGTTCGCCCTCGGGTTTTGGGCGGTGCTGACGCGCGGCACGGCGCTACGGCGCCTGGCGGGCGGTGTGGACGCGGTGCGGGGTGTCTTGGTTGCAGACAACCTGTGGGGCCTGTCGGCCCTGGTGCTGTTGGTGACCGGGGGGATGCGCGCTTTCGGCGGGTACGAAAAAGGCACGGATTACTACCTGCATCAGCCGCTTTTTCACTTGAAGATGACGTTGCTGCTGCTGATTCTGCTGCTAGAGATCGTGCCGATGATCGCCTTGATCAAATGGCGGATGGCACTGGGCAAAGGGAGGGCGATCGATCCTTCGAAAGCCGGCCGACTTGCACGGATCAGCCACATCGAAGCCTTGTTACTGATCTTGATGGTCGTCGCCGCCACAGGCATGGCGCGCGGCGTTGGCTTGGGCTGACCGGCCGCGAACGCCTGCTTCGTCATCATTAAAACGAAACGTCTGACAGCCATGCCAAACGCCATGCCATTAGTATCGATTCACGGGCGGGGCGAAAGAAGGCGGGGTGGGGCAGGGTGCGGCGCAGTCGGCCAGAATCTTTAGCCAGCCATTGCGATGATGCAAACGGGCTGGCTGCGGACTGCTGCAATGTTCAGGGAGTTTGCGGCTTGTCAGGGGCGGTAAGGCCGGCCTGAATACGCTGATAGATCTCTTCACGATGCACCGCAACGTTTTTCGGGGCGTTGATGCCGATCCGTACTTGTTGGCCGCTAACGCCCAGAATGGTGATCGTGATGTCGTCACCAATGTTTATGCTTTCACCGACTTTGCGGGTGAGTATCAGCATGGTGTTCTCCTTGATTGCTTTATAGGGCACCTGATTCAGACAGTGCAGATGTCGGTACTGCTTATAGATTAGTGCTAAGTGTCACAATGTGGGTGCCTCTTTCTGACGTGCAGATGCAGCATTAATTCCCAGGGTGCGACTATACAGAGACGCCGGGCAGGATTCTCGTGTTTTGAGCATTGTTTGCGGCGATCTTGAGAGGCACGGGTGCTAAAATCCATGCCTCATGTCTTCCAGGGGAAACGTTGTGCGTAAATTGGCTTGGGTTATCGCGGTATTGGTGCTGGCAGGATGCGGTGAAGGGCGTGACGTCGAAGCACCGAAGCCGAAACCCGCCGCCACCTCCGCACCGGCCGTCGCTGCCGCGCCGCAGTGGGCCGTCGAGGTTCGTGGCGAGACACCGCAGGCTGTCAGCGACCTGACCGGTTGGCTCATCGAGCACAGCTTCATGTCGAACGTGGTGCGGGAGAACGGCAAGGAGCGCGTCTTGGTCGGCCCTTTCAGCTCCGAGGCCGAAGCCCAAGCCAAGCAGGAGCAGGTCACGGCCGCCCTGGTCCGGGCGAAGAAACGCAACATCGAGACGTTGGTGGTGGATTACCCGACCGCTCAATAATCGGGCAGCCCAAAAAGTCAGAAAAGTCCCAAAACCTGTGGGAGCGAGCTTGCTCGCGATAGCGGTGGATCAGCCAACGTTGATGTTGACTGGCCTGTCCCTATCGCGAGCAAGCTCGCTCCCACAGTTGGTTTTGTGCTGTTCGCAAGTGCAAGGTCAACCGCAGGCCTTCATGTCCACCGGTCCCACGAACTCGTTCCCGCGTCCCATGACGCACGCCACGCTCTGGTTGCGCTGACGTTCCCAGCTTTCGACCGGGTAGGTCTTGTCCCAGGCTTCATACAGGCGCCGGTCCTGTTTCGACAGGCGCAGGCCATATTGCTTGCTCATGTAGAAATAGGTCCGGGCGATCATCCCCCGGATGGAAGGGCGGGGCATGACCTTCTTGGCCTTGAAATCCACCTGGGTCAGGCATGAGCCGTATTGGCCCTTTTGCTCCGGCAGCCAGCCGAAACTGAAATTGCTGCGATCGCCATTCACTTCCCCGATGCTCGGCACCAGGTTGTGCAGGTCGGCCTCGGCCCGTTGATAGACTGGATCATAGCGGGTGCAGTTCTTGCGACCGCCTTCTTGCCAGCATTGACGCTGATGGCCGATCTGCCAGGCCGGGACAATATGCTCCCACTCGATGCGGGCAGCACGGCTGGCATTCTTGCGCGGTACGTAACCGCAGGCGGCCAGGTTCACGCGATTGCCGGTGTACTTACAGCCGCAGTAGAACTCGGTGGATTGCGGAGCATAGAGCTTCCAGGCGATTTTCTTGGCTTCGTTGAAGGTGCGCGGGGCGCCGGCCTGTGCGCCCATGGCGATGAACACAAGCAAAAAAGCTAAACAGCGAACACTCATCAGGCTCAATCTTCCTTCGGCACAACCCAGAAAACCTGCACACCACCATCGTCGCGATAGGCGAGGGTCACGTTGTCGTTCTCGTCGATTTCTTCCAGGAGGCGCTCCCACTCATCCACCGGCTCGTCGGGTAGGCGGAAGATCAGGGCGGCCTTGGCTTTTTGCGCGGTGGGGGCGTTGATGATTTTCGAGACCCGGAGGCCGAGTCGTGTATAGGAATCTAAGGGGGTGGTTGCAGCGGAGGGGGTGGCCACAGGATTATCCTTATTAAGCTGTACGGGCATACAGTATTTAACCGTAGGCATTTACGCAACTACTTAAAATTCAAGAAGATCGTCTGACAGCACTTTTTTCGTTTTGGTGTGGGAAAAAGGAATTTTTTATCGGCTGATGTACACGGGTGTTGCCGCTCAGGGTGACGAAGCTATCGACGGGTTTCAGTGGGCGCTCAAGAAACGGCTTCGGCGGGCGATGACCTTCGTAGGAATCCCCCTTCATGGAGTTTTGACATGTCGTTTTCCATCGGCTTTCCCAATGCGGCAGCGGTGACCATCGGCGGAAAATCCGCCGCCACCCTGAAGGCTTTGAGCGAGGCAGAAGACCAGGCCGCCGATGAGGCCCTGGGTACAACGCAAACCTCGGGCAAGGTCCGTACGGGCATGGGCGCTGGCGCTGAAGCAACCGACCAGGCGCAGGAGGGTGGCAGCACCCAGAGCGTGGCGGTCCAGGTGCTGCTCAAGCGGATGCAAGAGCTTCAGCAGCAGCTCAGGGAGCAGCAACAGCAACTGGCCGCTGCACAGGCGCGCGACTATGCCACGGAGGAAGCCAAGACTTCGGCGGTCATGGCAGTCCAGGGGCAGATCGCCGATACCAGTGGCGCTTTGCTGGAAGTCACCGGCCACCTGGTCACGGAGTTGTCCAAGGGCAGCGGTTCGGGTTCGGTGGTCAATACGACGGTCTGAGTTTCAACGTTGCGGGTCAAACCGCAACGTTGACAAATCTGCGAAGCCTTACCATAGTTCACTTCACGCAAACGTTTGCGCGGCGTTCCGTGCATTGATTTGCTCACAATAATCATAAGATCGGAGTGAACCCATGAAGTTGCCATTCGCTGGACGCCTTCTCGCTGTTGCCATGCTCGCGGCCGCATCCGCTGCGCTGCCTATCTCCTCGGCATTCGCCCAGACCGCAGAAAAGCCCAAGGTTGCCCTGGTTATGAAATCCCTGGCCAACGAATTCTTCCTGACCATGGAAGACGGCGCCAAGGCTTATCAGAAGGAACACTCCGCCGATTTCGACCTGATCTCCAACGGGATCAAGGATGAAACCGACACCGCCAACCAGATCCGCATCGTCGAGCAGATGATCGTGTCCAAGGTCGATGCCCTGATCATCGCGCCAGCGGACTCCAAGGCCATGGTGCCGGTGATCAAGAAAGCCGTGGATGCCGGCATCACGGTCATCAACATCGATAACCAACTCGATCCGGCCGTGGTCAAGAGCAAGAACATCAACGTACCGTTCGTAGGCCCTGACAACCGCAAGGGCGCGCGGCTGGTGGGCGAGTACCTGGCCAAGCAACTCAAGGCCGGTGACGAAGTCGGCATCATCGAAGGTGTCTCCACCACCACCAACGCCCAGGCACGCACCGCGGGCTTTAAGGATGCGATGGAGGCGGCGCAGGTCAAGGTCGTGTCCCTGCAATCCGGCGACTGGGAAATCAACAAAGGCAACCAGGTTGCCGCGTCGATGCTCAGCGAATACCCGAACATCAAGGCACTGCTGGCCGGCAACGACAGCATGGCGGTCGGTGCCGTATCGGCCGTGCGCGCGGCGGGCAAGGCCGGCAAAGTGCAAGTGGTCGGCTACGACAACATCAACGCCATCAAGCCAATGCTCAAGGACGGTCGTGTCCTGGCGACTGCCGACCAGTTCGCCGCCAAGCAGGCCGTGTTTGGCATCGAAACAGCGCTGAAGATGCTCAAGGGCGAAAAAGTCGACAGCGGTACCAACGGCGTTATCGAAACTCCGGTCGAGCTGGTGACCAAGCCGTAATCCTGGCGCCACAACGGTGCTCGCCCATCCGGGCGAGCGCATTGGAGAGTTTGTTATGTCCGTTCGCGACCCGAACGCTGTCCTGTGCGTCAGCGGTATCGGCAAGACCTATGCCCAGCCGGTACTGACCGATATCAACCTGACGTTGATGCGCGGTGAAGTGCTGGCCCTGACCGGTGAAAATGGCGCCGGCAAAAGCACCCTGTCCAAGATCATCGGC
Organism: Pseudomonas sp. Van50; assembly: GCF_055390755.1. Taxonomy (NCBI): domain Bacteria; kingdom Pseudomonadati; phylum Pseudomonadota; class Gammaproteobacteria; order Pseudomonadales; family Pseudomonadaceae; genus Pseudomonas; species Pseudomonas sp. Van50. The sequence continues at coordinate 2,482,913 of NZ_AP024343.1, forward strand.
GGGCTGGTGACGCCGACGACCGGGCAGATGCAGTTTCAGGGGCAGGATTATCGTCCTGGCAGCCGGACCCAGGCTGAAGAGCTGGGTGTGCGCATGGTGATGCAGGAACTCAACCTGCTGCCGACCCTGTCCGTGGCTGAAAACCTGTTCCTCGACAACCTGCCCAGCCACGGCGGCTGGATCAGTCGCAAGCAATTGCGCAAGGCGGCCATCGAGGCCATGGCCCAGGTGGGGCTCGATGCGATCGATCCCGACACGCTGGTCGGCGAGCTGGGGATCGGTCACCAGCAGATGGTCGAGATCGCCCGCAACCTGATTGGCGATTGCCATGTGCTGATTCTCGATGAGCCGACCGCCATGCTGACGGCCCGCGAAGTCGAAATGCTCTTTGAGCAGATCACCCGCTTGCAGGCGCGTGGCGTGGCGATCATCTACATTTCCCATCGTCTCGAAGAACTGGCGCGGGTCGCCCAGCGCATTGCGGTACTGCGCGATGGCAACCTGGTCTGCGTCGAGCCGATGGCCAACTACGACAGCGAGCAACTGGTGACCCTGATGGTCGGCCGGGAGCTGGGCGAGCATATCGACCTTGGCCCTCGCCAGATCGGCGCGCCGGCGTTGACCGTTAAAGGCCTGACCCGTTCCGACAAGGTCCGCGACGTGTCCTTCGAAGTCCGCAGTGGCGAGATCTTCGGCATCTCTGGCCTGATCGGGGCAGGGCGCACCGAACTGTTGCGGCTGATCTTCGGTGCCGATCCGGCCGACAGCGGCACGGTGGCGCTGGGTTCGCCGGCCCGGGTGGTGAGCATTCGCTCGCCGTCCGATGCGGTGGCCCATGGCATCGCGTTGATCACCGAAGACCGCAAGGGCGAAGGCTTGCTGCTGACGCAGTCCATCGCCGCCAACATTGCCCTGGGTAACATGCCGGAGATTTCCAGTGCCGGTCTGGTCAACGGCAGCGCCGAACTGGCCTTGGCGCAGCGCCAGGTCGATGCCATGCGCATCCGCAGTTCCAGCCCGACCCAGTTGGTGTCCGAGCTGTCGGGCGGCAACCAGCAGAAGGTCGTGATCGGTCGTTGGCTTGAACGCGATTGCGCGGTCATGCTGTTCGACGAGCCGACCCGTGGCATCGACGTCGGCGCCAAATTCGACATTTATGCGCTGCTCGGCGAGCTGACTCGCCAGGGCAAGGCGCTGGTCGTGGTGTCCAGTGACCTGCGGGAACTGATGTTGATCTGCGACCGAATCGGCGTGCTGTCCGCCGGGCGCCTGATCGACACCTTCGAGCGCGACAGCTGGACCCAGGATGACTTGCTTGCCGCCGCATTCGCCGGCTACCAGAAACGTGATGCGTTGCTCAACGAAGCAGCGCCTAGGGATTTTTCATGAAAACCGCATCTGCCGTCGGCAAATCGAGTGGCAACTTCTATGGCCTCGGGACCTACCTGGGCCTGGCCGGCGCACTGCTGGCCATGGTCGCGCTGTTCTCAACCCTGAGCAGCCATTTCCTGTCCTATGACACGTTCAGCACCTTGGCCAACCAGATTCCCGACCTGATGGTGCTGGCGGTCGGCATGACGTTCATCCTGATCATCGGCGGCATCGACCTGTCGGTGGGCTCGGTGCTGGCACTGGCGGCCTCGACGGTCAGCGTGGCCGTGCTCGGCTGGGGCTGGAGCGTCTGGCCGTCGGCCTTGCTCGGCATGGCCGTGGCGGCGCTGGCGGGTACGGTCACCGGTTCGATCACCGTTGCGTGGCGGATTCCATCGTTCATCGTCTCCCTCGGCGTGCTGGAAATGGCCCGGGGCCTGGCGTACCAGATGACCGGTTCCCGGACCGCCTACATCGGCGACTCGTTCGCCTGGCTTTCCAACCCCATCGCCTTTGGTATCTCGCCTTCGTTCATCATCGCCTTGCTGGTGATCTTCATTGCCCAGGCGGTGCTGACCCGCACAGTGTTCGGTCGCTACCTGATCGGCATCGGCACCAATGAAGAAGCCGTGCGCCTGGCCGGCATCAATCCAAAGCCCTACAAGATCCTGGTGTTCAGCCTGATGGGCTTGCTGGCCGGCGTGGCGGCGTTGTTCCAGATTTCCCGCCTGGAAGCCGCGGACCCGAACGCCGGCTCAGGGCTGGAGCTGCAGGTGATCGCTGCGGTGGTCATCGGCGGTACCAGCCTGATGGGTGGGCGAGGCTCGGTCATCAGTACCTTCTTTGGCGTGTTGATCATCTCCGTGCTGGCGGCGGGTCTGGCGCAGATCGGCGCTACCGAGCCGACCAAGCGCATCATCACCGGTGCGGTGATCGTGGTGGCGGTCGTGCTCGATACCTATCGCAGTCAGCGCGCCAGTCGGCGGGGTTGAACCATGGCGACGATCAAGGATGTAGCAGCGCTCGCGGGGATTTCCTACACCACCGTGTCCCACGTGGTGAACAAGACGCGGCCGGTCAGCGAAGAAGTGCGGCTCAAGGTCGAGGCGGCCATCGAGCGCCTGGACTATGTGCCCAGCGCCGTGGCCCGGTCGCTCAAGGCCAAGACCACGGCGACCATCGGCCTGCTGGTGCCCAACAGCCTCAACCCTTACTTTGCCGAGTTGGCCCGGGGCATCGAGGATTACTGTGAGCGCAACGGCTATTGCGTGATCCTGTGCAACTCCGACGACAACCCGGACAAGCAACGCAGCTACCTGCGGGTGCTGCTGGAAAAACGCATCGATGGCCTGATCTTCGCGTCCGCCGGAGGCGATGTCGGCCTGGCCGAGGGCCTGGCCAGCGTGCGCACGCCCATGGTGATCGTCGACCGCGGGCTCGAGGGCGTCGACGCGGACCTGGTGCGCATCGATCATGAATACGGCGCCTACCTGGCGACCCGGCACCTGCTGGAGTTGGGTCACCACGACATCGCCTTCATCGGCGGCCCGGCCGATACCAGCGTGGCGCAGATGCGCCTGGCCGGTTACTGCCGGGCGCTGAAAGAGGCCGGGATCGAGCTGCCCGTCGAGCGCATGCTCGAGAGCGATTTCACCAGTACCGGCGGTTACCGCGCCGCTGCGCAACTGCTTGAACAGCTGCCGCCCAGCGCGATCTTCGCGGCCAACGACATGATCGGCATCGGTGTGCTGCGCGCCGCGGCTGAACGCAATGTGCGCGTGCCCAGCGAACTGTCGGTCATCGGTTTCGATGACATCCAGATGAGCCGCTATGTCTACCCGGCGTTGACCACGGTGGGGCAGTCGATCCTGCAGCTCGGGGAGATGGCGGCCGAAGTGCTGCTGCTGCGTATCGCTACGCCGGGCCTTGCCACCGACCAGCGGATCGTGACGCCGAGTATTGTCTTGCGAGAGTCGACTGCACCGCTGTCCGGTACATTCGCCCAATACCGCTGAACCGAATTGATGAGTAGTGATGTATGCCAGCAAAAGTAGTGGTGATAGGCAGTCTGAACATGGATCTGGTGACCCGGGCGCCGCGCTTGCCCCGTGGCGGTGAAACACTGATCGGCGAGTCGTTCGCCACCATTCCGGGTGGCAAGGGCGCCAACCAGGCGGTAGCCGCCGCGCGCCTGGGGGCGCAGGTGTCGATGGTCGGCTGCGTGGGCGACGATGCCTATGGCGAGCAATTGCGCGGCGCATTGCTGGCCGAGGGCATCGACTGCCAGGCGGTCCGCGTGGAGGAGGGCTCCAGTGGCGTGGCGCTGATTGTCGTCGACGACAACAGCCAGAATGCGATCGTTATCGTCGCCGGTGCCAACGGTGCGCTCACCGCCGAGGTCCTGGACGGTGTCGATGACGTGCTGCAAAGCGCCGATGTCATCATCTGCCAGCTCGAAGTGCCGGATGCCACCGTCGGCCATGCCCTCAAGCGCGGGCGGGCGTTGGGCAAAATCGTCATCCTCAACCCAGCGCCGGCTTCCCATGCGTTGCCCGCCGACTGGTATGCCTGCATCGACTACTTGATTCCCAATGAAAGCGAAGCAGCGGTGCTGAGCGGGCTGGCGGTGGATTCCCTGGAAACCGCGGAGGCCGCCGCCGCGCACTTGATCGCCGCCGGTGCCGGCAAGGTGATCGTCACCCTGGGGGCCCAGGGGCTGATGTTCGCCAACGGCGCCAGCTTCGAGCATTTCCCGGCCCCGCGGGTCAAGGCCGTGGATACCACGGCCGCCGGGGATACCTTTGTCGGCGGCTTCGCGGCAGCCTTGGCCAGCGGCAAAAGCGAGGTCGATGCGATTCGTTTCGGCCAGGTCGCTGCCGCGCTGTCGGTCACCCGCGCCGGCGCGCAACCTTCAATCCCCACGTTGCTGGAAGTACAGGCTTTCAAATCATGAAAAAGACGCCGTTATTGAATGTGGCACTGTCCCGACTGATCGCTTCCCTCGGCCATGGCGACAAGGTGGTCATCGGGGATGCCGGCCTGCCCGTGCCGCCCCAGGTCGAATTGATCGACCTGGCCCTGACCCATGGCATTCCTGACTTCGTCAGCACCTTGAAGGTGGTGCTCAGCGAAATGCAGGTGGAAAGCCATGTCCTGGCCGAGGAAATCCTCGACAAACAGCCGTTGGCCCTGGCAACCCTGGAGACGCTGAATGCCGAGGGGGCGTTGGGTGAGCGGGCGTTGGTCAGCCATGAGCAATTCAAGGTCATCAGCCGACAGGCACGGGCGATCATTCGCACAGGCGAATGCTCGCCGTACTGCAATATCGTGCTGGTCGCTGGAGTGACGTTCTAACCCTGTTCAACCCTGCACAAGGAGTGCGCCATGCACCGCTATGCTGAGAAAATGCATCAACTGATCCGGAGTCTGCTGCTTTTGTCATTGATCACTGCAACGAGCGCCCAGGCGGCGGAAAAGATCGACCTGATCATCGACACCGACCCAGGCGCCGACGACGTGGTGGCGCTGCTGTTCGCCCTGGCGTCGCCCGAGGAACTGCATATTCGTGCGCTGACCACCGTCGCCGGCAACGTGCGCCTGGACAAGACCTCGCGCAACGCTCGCCTGGCCCGTGAATGGGCAGGGCGCGAAGACGTGCCGGTCTACGCCGGTGCGCCGAAACCCTTGATGCGCACGCCCATCTACGCAGAAAACATCCATGGCAAGGAAGGCCTGTCGGGTGTCACGGTGCATGAGCCGAAGAAGGGGCTCGCCGAAGGCAATGCCGTCAACTACCTGATCGACACGCTGAAGGCGGCCAAGCCCCACAGCATCACCATTGCCATGCTCGGGCCGCAGACCAACCTGGCGCTGGCGTTGGTCCAGGAACCGGACATTGTCCAGGGCATCAAGGAAGTGGTGATCATGGGCGGTGCGCACTTCAACGGCGGCAATATCACCCCGGTGGCCGAGTTCAATCTGTTCGCCGATCCGCAGGCGGCCGAGGTGGTGGCCAAGAGCGGCGTGAAGCTGACCTACCTGCCGTTGGACGTGACCCACAAGATTCTCACCAGCGAGGCGCGCCTGAAGCAGATCGCGGCGCTGAACAACAATGCCAGCAAGCTGGTGGGCGATATCCTCAACGAATACGTCAAGGGCGACATGGAGCACTACGGCATGACGGGCGGGCCGGTGCATGACGCGACCGTGATTGCCTACCTGCTCAAGCCGCAATTGTTCACTGGTCGTTCAGTCAATGTCGTGGTGGACAGTCGCGAGGGCCCGACGTTCGGGCAGACCATCGTCGACTGGTACGATGGCCTGAAAGCGCCGAAGAACGCGTTCTGGGTGGAAAACGGCGATGCCCAGGGGTTCTTTGACTTGCTGACCGAGCGCCTGGCGCGCCTGAAGTAATCTGCCTGGCATAGCGCCCCCAGGCTGGACCTGCGGGCGCGTGCCTCAATCCACGGCGTCGACGATGCTCGGGTAGCGCTCGAATGTCTGCTGGATGAAGTTGCGGGCGACTTCTATCCCCAACTCTTTCACCAACAACTCTATGCAGATGATTGCCAGTTCCTCCGGGCTTCCGGGGCTATAGGAGCTGTGGCCCTCCGACCATTTGGCATTGATGGTGGCTTCGATACTGACGGTGCTCATGGTCGGGCTCGCGAGTTGGAGGTCTGTAGGCTGAGTTAAACATTTTTGCCCGGGATTTGGCACTGCGACTTAGGCATTGGGGGAGGGCTGTGCGACACTTGTTCCTTTATTTTTCAAAGGAGCTTCGCCGTGCAGATAGATTTGAACGCTCCTGATGGCCTGACCGTCGAGGCGGTTCGTCAATTGCTGGCCTCGGCCAGTGACGACGAGCATACCCAGCTGCGCGTGACCAAGGACGGCATCGCCTATTTGTCCTCGGGTGTGGTCGGTGGCGTTGACATCGAGGGTTTGCGGTTTCGGCTCGAAACTTGGGCGAAGGGTTCGGGGTACGTCGGTCGGGTCGCTGCCAGCGACGAGGTCTGGGTCATGCAGATCTACAACGCGCTGAAGGACAACTGGCCCAATCCGCCCTTCGATTACATTGATGTTTATTGAGCCGCGTTCATATCCAGTCACGATTCAGGCCTGAACAGCGGGAACGGGCTCAGGCAAACTGCCAGCTTTCCCCAGGCTGATGCCTGCGGTGTTGAAACCAAGCGCCGTTTGGGCTGTCGCACGTTCTCTGTTTATTCATCGAAAAAAGGAGGCTTCATGCCTTGGAAGCTCGCGTCATTGAGTACTTTGCTGGCCGCCATGTTCTTGAGCGGTTGCAGCAGCACCTCTGAATCGACCCCCGAACCTGTGGCGGCCGAGACCGGTCACAGCCGCTGCGAAGCAAAGGCCGCCGAGTTCGCCATTGGCAAGAAGGCCTCGCCACAGTTGCTGGAGCAGGCCCGTACCCGTGCCGGCGCGCAGAATGCCCGGATCCTCAAGCCCAACGACATGGTCACGCTCGAGTACCGCTCCGATCGCCTGAACCTCAATACCGATGCCAACCTGGTGATCAACCGGGTGAACTGTGGCTGATTGATGGTTTTCAATCGCCCATAAAAAACCCCGTCACATGGACGGGGTTTTTTTGTGCGCCGAGAAATTACTCTGGGCGAACCTGTGCAGCTTGCATACCCTTTTGGCCTTTCTCAGCCACGAAGGAAACGGTCTGGCCTTCTTTCAGGCTTTTGAAACCGTCGCTTTCGATAGCTTTGAAGTGTACGAACAGGTCGTCACCGCCACCTTGAGGAGTGATGAAGCCGAAGCCTTTTTCATCGTTGAACCATTTAACGGTGCCGGTTTGGCGATTAGACATGGTGTATCTCCAAGAAACATATATTTTCAGTGTACTGTGCTGCTCAGGCCAACTGGGCACACCCGGGTATCATAGTCGAAATGTTCGATTTGGGAGCCCCCCGCAGGCGTTGTTTGCCAATCAGTCGTGTTTACTTTATCGCCTTTACCCGCTGAAAGGCCCGGTTTTAAAGGCTTTGAGCCGAAAGTAAAGACGATAAAAAAAGCTGTAAAACCTGAATAAATCGTCCCAAAAAGCCTGAAATCAATGTTTTTAAGCCTTGTGGCGTCTATCTGGAAGACCTGTTTCCTTACTTTTTCGGCTTGTCAGTGGCCTTGCATTTTGCAATCTGGCCCAGTGCTTTTTGTTGAAGCTCCGGGGTGGCCTTGTTGTCCATCAGCGCCTGGATGTCCGAGGCCGGGTAGGACTTGATGGCGTCGGCGCCACAGGCGCAGTGGGATTTCGCCGCCGCCGCGCCAATCTGCGGGGTAGCGGCCTGGGTGCACTGGGCCATGTATTTATCCCGCTCGCCCTTCGGCCAGTCGGCGTGGGCACTCAACGGCAGCAGCAGAACAATGGGGGCGACTACGGCGAACAGGGTATTGAGACGCATGCGGGGATGCTCCTTGTGGGTCGATGTTCTGTGATTCGAGGGCGCTAGGGCCGATCAAGTTCAGCACTCTGGCATAAAAGCAGACGATTTGCCTTCCTGCGACAGCCTTGTGCATCGACGACCGTTCATCTGTGCTAGCATGCCGGGCTCGGCTATTTCCAGGCTGCGGATGCTCGTTCGTCCCGGTGGCAAAGAGTCCGAATAACCCTGATTTGAATCCCAGTCACTCTGGTTCGGTTTTCCCGGTTGGCCGCAAGGCTCCTGCCGCTGTAAGGCAGGCGTTCGTCATTGAATGGCCTGGACTGGATCTTGTACTGGCTCATCCCAACCCACGTGACCTTTGGTAGGGGTCACCACTAGGAGAGGAGGCGCCATGCCAACTATTACTCTTCCCGACGGCAGTCAACGTTCATTCGATCACCCGGTTTCCGTAGCCGAGGTCGCCGCATCCATCGGCGCGGGCCTGGCCAAGGCCACCCTGGCCGGCAAGGTCAACGGCAAACTGGTCGACGCCAGTGACGTCATCGACAGCGACGCCACGCTGCAAATCATCACGCCCAAGGATGAAGAGGGGCTGGAGATCATTCGCCACTCCTGCGCGCACTTGGTTGGCCACGCGGTCAAGCAACTGTACCCGAGCGCGAAGATGGTCATCGGGCCGGTCATCGACGAAGGCTTCTATTACGACATCGCCTTCGAGCGTCCTTTCACGCCGGACGACATGGCCGCCATCGAACAGCGCATGCAGCAGCTGATCGAGAAAGATTACGACGTCATCAAGAAAGTCACCCCGCGCGCTGAAGTCATCGAAGTCTTCAAGGCCCGTGGCGAGGACTACAAGCTGCGTCTGGTGGAAGACATGCCGGACGAGCAGGCCATGGGCCTGTACTACCACGAAGAATACGTCGACATGTGCCGCGGTCCGCACGTGCCGAACACGCGTTTCCTCAAATCCTTCAAGCTGACCAAGCTGTCCGGCGCCTACTGGCGTGGCGATGCGAAGAACGAGCAGTTGCAGCGCGTCTACGGCACTGCCTGGGCGGACAAGAAGCAACTGGCGGCCTACATCCAGCGCATCGAAGAAGCCGAAAAGCGCGATCACCGCAAGATCGGCAAGCGCCTGGGCCTGTTCCATACCCAGGAAGAGTCCCCGGGCATGGTGTTCTGGCACCCGAACGGCTGGACCCTGTACCAGGTGCTCGAGCAGTACATGCGCCAGGTCCAGCGTGAGAACGGCTACCTGGAGATCAAGACGCCACAAGTGGTCGACCGCAGCCTGTGGGAGAAATCCGGGCACTGGGCCAACTACGCCGACAACATGTTCACCACTCAGTCGGAAAACCGCGACTACGCCATCAAGCCGATGAATTGCCCGTGCCACGTGCAGGTGTTCAACCAGGGCCTGAAAAGCTACCGCGAGCTGCCGATGCGCCTGGCCGAGTTCGGTGCCTGCCACCGCAACGAGCCGTCGGGTGCGCTGCACGGCATCATGCGCGTGCGTGCGTTTACCCAGGACGATGCGCACATCTTCTGCACCGAAGAGCAGATGCAGGCCGAATCCGCCGCTTTCATCAAGCTGACCATGGACGTCTACCGGGACTTCGGCTTCACCGAGGTCGAGATGAAGCTGTCCACTCGTCCGGAAAAACGCGTCGGCTCCGACGAGCTGTGGGATCGCGCCGAGGCGGCCCTGGCCGCCGCCCTCGATAGCGCGGGCCTTGCGTATGACCTGCAGCCGGGCGAGGGGGCCTTCTACGGTCCGAAGATCGAGTTCTCGCTGAAAGATTGCCTCGGTCGCGTCTGGCAGTGTGGTACCCTGCAGCTCGATTTTAACCTGCCGATCCGTCTGGGCGCCGAATACGTGTCCGAAGACAACAGCCGCAAGCACCCGGTCATGCTTCACCGCGCGATCCTCGGTTCGTTCGAGCGTTTCGTCGGGATTCTGATCGAACACTACGAGGGTGCGTTCCCTGCGTGGCTGGCACCGACCCAGGCAGTGATCATGAATATCACTGATAAACAGGCAGATTTTGCCGCTGAAGTCGAAAAAACTCTCAACCAAAGCGGATTTCGTGCCAAGTCCGACTTGAGAAATGAAAAGATCGGCTTTAAAATCCGCGAGCATACTTTGCTCAAGGTTCCCTTTCTCTTGGTTATTGGAGATCGGGAGGTCGAGATGCAGACTGTCGCTGTGCGTACTCGTGAAGGTGCTGACCTGGGCTCGATGCCCGTCGCCGAATTCGCTGAGTTCCTCGCGCAAGCGGTTTCCCGGCGTGGTCGCCCAGATTTGGAGTAATTATTATTAAGCGTGAAATGAGACAAGATAAACGAGCTGCACCGAAAGCCCCGATCAACGAGAATATCTCGGCACGCGAGGTTCGGTTAATTGGCGCTGACGGCGAGCAGATTGGCATCGTCTCGATTGATGAAGCGCTTCGTATTGCTGAAGAAGCAAAGCTTGATCTGGTAGAAATTTCCGCGGACGCAGTCCCACCGGTTTGCCGGGTGATGGACTACGGCAAGTCGATCTTCGAGAAGAAGAAGCAGATTGCCGCGGCGAAGAAAAACCAGAAGCAGATTCAGGTAAAAGAAATCAAGTTTCGTCCAGGGACGGAGGAAGGGGATTACCAGGTAAAACTGCGCAACCTGGTACGTTTCCTGAGTGATGGGGACAGGGCCAAGGTATCCTTGCGATTCCGCGGCCGTGAGATGGCCCACCAGGAGCTGGGGATGGAACTCCTCAAGCGGGTTGAACAAGACCTGCTCGAGTACGGTTCGGTCGAACAGCATCCTAAGATGGAAGGACGCCAGCTGATCATGGTCATCGCCCCGAAAAAGAAGAAGTAATCACCAGGGCACGGCAGGCCTTGCGATTATGTTTATCAACTGAATGCGGAGTATCCGAACATGCCAAAGATGAAAACCAAAAGTGGTGCTGCTAAGCGGTTTCTGAAAACTGCTAACGGTATCAAGCACAAGCACGCTTTCAAGAGCCACATCCTGACCAAAATGTCGACCAAGCGTAAGCGTCAACTGCGCGGTAGCAGCTTGCTGCATCCGTCTGACGTGGCAAAAGTCGAGCGCATGCTGCGCCTTCGTTAATTTTTGGATCAAGAATAGAGGAAGTAACTCATGGCTCGTGTAAAGCGTGGCGTCATTGCCCGTAAGCGTCACAAAAAAATTCTGAAACTTGCTAAAGGCTACTACGGCGCGCGCTCCCGCGTATTCCGTGTTGCCAAGCAAGCGGTAATCAAGGCAGGCCAATACGCCTACCGTGACCGTCGTCAGAAAAAACGTCAGTTCCGCGCTCTGTGGATCGCTCGTATCAACGCTGGTGCTCGTGTTAACGGTCTGTCCTACAGCCGTTTCATCGCTGGCCTGAAAAAAGCGTCCATCGAGATCGACCGTAAGGTTCTGGCTGATCTGGCAGTGAACGAAAAAGCGGCGTTTGCTGCGATTGTCGAGAAAGCTAAAGCCACCTTGGCTTAAGTACCCCCGGCAGTCACCCGGGCCCACCTCTGTGGGCCCAGGTGCCAAACGTCATAAATAGGGGAAGAGCCTTAAAGCTCTTCCCCTATTTTGTATCTGGAGTCTGTACATGGAAAACCTGGACGCGCTGGTCGCTCAAGCACTAGAGGCTGTGCAAAGCGCTGAAGATATCAATGCCCTGGAGCAAATCCGGGTTCACTACCTTGGCAAGAAGGGCGAGTTGACTCAGGTGATGAAGACCCTGGGGAACCTGCCAGCCGAAGAGCGTCCGCAGGTCGGTGCGCTGATCAACGTTGCCAAGGAGCGTGTCACAGAAGTCCTCAATGCGCGCAAGGCGTTGTTCGAGGAGGCGGATCTGGCTGCCAAGCTCGCCGCCGAGTCCATCGACGTGACCCTGCCTGGCCGTGGCCAGACTTCCGGTGGCTTGCATCCGGTGACCCGGACCCTGGAACGCATCGAGCAGTTCTTCACCCACATCGGCTACGGCATTGCCGAAGGCCCTGAGGTCGAAGACGACTACCACAACTTCGAGGCACTCAACATCCCAGGCCATCACCCGGCCCGGTCGATGCATGACACCTTCTATTTCAATGCGAACATGCTGTTGCGCACCCATACCTCGCCGGTACAGGTCCGCACCATGGAATCGCAGCAGCCGCCGATCCGCATCGTCTGCCCAGGCCGTGTGTACCGCAGCGACTCCGATATCACCCACTCGCCGATGTTCCACCAGGTCGAAGGCCTGCTGGTTGATCGCGACATCAATTTCGCCGACCTGAAAGGCACGATCGAAGAGTTCCTGCGGGTGTTCTTCGAAAAAGAACTGGCGGTGCGTTTCCGCCCTTCGTACTTCCCGTTCACCGAGCCCTCCGCTGAAGTCGACATGGAATGCGTGATGTGCAGCGGCAAAGGCTGCCGCGTCTGCAAGCAGACTGGCTGGCTGGAAGTCATGGGCTGCGGCATGGTTCACCCGAACGTGCTGCGTATGTCCGGGATCGATCCGGAAGAATTCTCGGGCTTTGCTTTCGGCATGGGCGTCGAGCGCCTGGCCATGCTGCGTTACGGTGTGAATGACTTGCGCCTGTTCTTCGACAACGACTTGCGGTTCCTTGCGCAATTTCGCTAGGTCGTGGTAACGAATTTATTAGGAGAACAGGATGAAATTCAGTGAACAATGGCTGCGCGGCTGGGTAAGCCCGCAGGTAAGTCGAGACGAGCTGGTTGCTCGCCTGTCGATGGCCGGTCTTGAGGTCGATAGCGTGACGCCGGCCGCCGGCGAATTCAGTGGCGTGGTGGTGGGCGAGGTGTTGAGCACCGAGCAACACCCGGACGCTGACAAATTGCGGGTTTGCCAGGTCAGCAATGGCGCGGAGACTTTCCAGGTGGTCTGCGGCGCACCTAACGTGCGCCCAGGCCTGAAGATCCCGTTCGCCATGATCGGTGCCGAGCTGCCGGGCGACTTCAAGATCAAGAAAGCCAAGCTGCGTGGCGTCGAGTCCAACGGCATGCTGTGTTCCCAGGCCGAACTGCAGATCGGCGAAGGCAACGATGGCCTGATGGAACTGCCGGTTGATGCGCCGGTGGGACAGGACATCCGTGAGTACCTGGGCCTGGACGATGCGAGCATCGAGGTCGACCTGACGCCGAACCGTGGCGACTGCCTGTCCCTGGCCGGTCTGGCCCGCGAAGTCGGCGCGCTGTATGCCGCCCCCGTGACGCGTCCGGTGGTCGCGGCCGTGCCGGCGGTGCATGACGAAGTGCGTTCGATTGAGGTCCTGGCGCCGGCGGCATGCCCGCGTTACCTGGGCCGTGTGATCCGTAACGTCGACCTGTCCAAGCCAACACCGCTGTGGATGGTCGAGCGCCTGCGTCGCGCTGACGTGCGCAGCATCGACGCCGCCGTCGACATCACCAACTATGTGATGCTGGAGCTGGGTCAGCCGCTGCATGCGTTCGATCTCGCCGAAATCAACGGCGGCATCCGCGTGCGCATGGCTGAAGAGGGTGAAAAGCTGGTGCTGCTCGACGGCCAGGAAGTGACCCTGCGCAGCGACACCCTGGTGATTGCTGACCATACCCGCGCCTTGGCGATTGCTGGCGTAATGGGCGGCGAACACAGTGGTGTATCCGCCACGACCCGCGATGTATTCCTGGAAAGCGCGTTCTTCGACCAGATCGCCGTCGCTGGCAAGGCGCGTTCCTATGGCCTGCACACCGACGCCTCGCATCGCTACGAGCGTGGTGTGGACTGGCAACTGGCCCGTGAAGCCATGGAGCGCGCCACCGGCCTGCTGCTGGAGATCACCGGTGGCGAAGCCGGCCCGATCATCGAGACCGTCAGCGAACAGCACCTGCCGAAGATTGCACCGGTCACCCTGCGTGCCCAGCGCATCACCCAGATGCTGGGCATGGAAATGGCCCCGGCCGAAGTCGAACGCCTGCTCAGCGCCCTCGGCCTGAACATCAGCGCCGATGGGGCAGGGCAGTGGCGCGTCGAAGTGCCAAGCCATCGCTTCGATATCAGCCTGGAAGTCGACCTGATCGAAGAACTGGCTCGCCTGTATGGCTATAACCGTCTGCCGGTTCGCTACCCGCAAGCGCGCCTGGCCCCGCAAGCCAAGGCCGAAGCCCGCAGCGATCTGCCGGAACTGCGTCGCCTGCTGGTGGCCCGTGGTTATCAGGAAGCGATCACCTACAGCTTCATCGATCCACGCCAGTTCGAGCTGTTCAGCCCCGGTGTCGAGCCGCTGTTGCTGGCCAACCCGATCTCCAACGACATGGCGGCCATGCGCTCGTCCCTATGGCCTGGTTTGGTCAAGTCGCTGCAGCACAACCTCAACCGCCAGCAGGATCGCGTGCGTCTGTTCGAAAGCGGCCTGCGCTTCGTCGGTCAACTGGACGGCTTGAAGCAAGAGCCGATGCTGGCCGGTGTCGTCTGCGGCAGTCGCTTGCCGGAAGGCTGGGCGCAAGGTCGCGATGTCGTCGATTTCTTCGACGTCAAGGCTGACGTGGAAGCGGTGCTGGGCTTCGCCGGCGCGCTCGACGCATTCACTTTCGTACCAGGCAAGCACCCGGCGCTGCATCCGGGGCAGACCGCACGCATCGAGCGAGACGGGCGTGAAGTCGGCTATGTCGGCGCCATCCACCCGGAACTGTCGAAAACCCTGGGCCTCGATCGTCCAGTCTTCGTTTTCGAGCTGGTGCTGGCCGAAGTGGCCCAAGGGAAAATGCCGAAATTCCAAGAGTTATCGCGCTTTCCTGAAGTGCGTCGTGACCTTGCGTTGCTGGCCGATCGTGACGTTGCATCCAGCGCCGTGCTGGAGGTAATCCGTGAAAATGCAGGCGAATGGCTGACGGACCTCAGGCTATTTGACGTGTATCAGGGTAAAGGCATTGATCCGCATAGAAAAAGCCTTGCAGTTGGCTTGACCTGGCAGCATCCATCGCGCACTCTTAATGACGATGAGGTGAATACCGCAACGCAGAATATCCTCACCTCGCTCGAAAACAGGTTGAACGCCACGTTAAGGAAGTGACGTATGGGGGCTCTGACGAAAGCTGAGATGGCGGAACGTCTGTATGAGGAGCTGGGCCTGAATAAACGGGAGGCCAAAGAATTGGTCGAACTGTTTTTCGAAGAAATCAGGCACGCTCTGGAAGACAACGAACAGGTCAAGTTGTCCGGTTTCGGCAATTTCGACCTTCGGGACAAACGCCAGCGGCCTGGCCGCAATCCGAAAACGGGAGAAGAAATCCCGATCACGGCTCGCCGTGTGGTCACCTTTCGTCCAGGGCAGAAGTTGAAGGCCCGAGTTGAGGCTTATGCTGGAACCAAGTCATAACGACGAACTACCCGTCATCCCGGGCAAACGCTACTTCACCATTGGTGAAGTCAGCGAGCTGTGTGCGGTAAAACCGCACGTGCTGCGCTATTGGGAGCAGGAGTTTCCTCAACTCAACCCGGTCAAGCGCCGCGGAAACCGCCGGTATTATCAGCGACAAGACGTGCTGATGATCCGGCAGATCCGTGCGCTGCTGTACGATCAAGGGTTCACCATCGGCGGCGCACGCCTGCGCCTCTCCGGTGATGAGGCCAAGGACGATACAACCCAGTACAAACAAATGATCCGCCAGATGATCGCCGAGCTTGAAGATGTGCTGGTGGTGCTCAAGAAATAAAATTTCTGCTTTAAATACTTCCAGTTTTCAAAAGCTTGCGATATATTCCTGAGCGTTCCGTTGAGAAGCGGAACAAGATTCACGCCTAGTCGGGGCGTAGCGCAGTCCGGTAGCGCACTAGCATGGGGTGCTAGGGGTCGAGTGTTCGAATCACTCCGTCCCGACCATATTTTTCAATGACTTAGCCCAATCTGAAAAGGTTGGGCTTTTTCATGTCTAAAAAATACCCCCGCATTGCCTGGGTGGCTGGGCTGAAAATCCAGAGCCGTTTCTAACGTTCCTGCTTCATCCACCAGGTTCTGTCATGGACGAAAACGGCCCCAGTGCTCATCCAACAATACGTCCGGTTATCGTGGCTCACCTTGAAGTACTGTTGCGAGAGTCGGTCATGGCCGACAAGGCCACCGAGGTCGCTGCTGTGCGTGTTTCTACACCTAACTTCACATACACATGTTCCAGATGTTTGTTCACGGTGCGTGGGCTCAGATCAAGAATGGTGCCGATGTCGCGGTTGGTCTTGCCGCAGGCCACCCAGCGCAGAACCTCGACTTCCCGACCGGTGAGCTGAAAGCGTGCCGACAGCACCCTGTGCGCCGGCTCGTCGTCCAGGCTCGGCGCGGCTGGTTGTGACGCCGCTCGGGCCGACAGCAGGATGCGCGAGGTGCGCAGGTGCGCGGCGACCCGGGCCAGCACTTCGTCGGTCTGGATCGGCTTGGTCACGTAGTCGCTGCCACCCACTTCAAAGCCCTGGACCACATGCCTGCTTTCCGTCAGCGCGGTCATGAACAGCACCGGAATATCGGCGTTGGCCGGTTGCTCCTTGATCCGCCGGCAGGTCTCGAAGCCATCCAGGCCCGGCATCATCGCATCCAGCAGAATCAGGTCTGGACGCCGGCGTTCGATGCGGTTTAGGGCGCTGAGCCCGTCGAGGGCCACCAACACCATGTAGCCGGCATCGTTGAGGGCGTCGGAGAGCATGGCGAGGTTGTCCGGGGTGTCGTCCACAATCAACACGACACCGGGTTCAGCGACTGTGGTCAGTGCATTCATCTTCTGCCTCCTTGAGGGCGCGGTTGATTTCGTCCAGGCGAAAATTTTTCAGCAGCTTGCGTAGCGAACTGATGAAAGGGGCGGTGGCCGGCGTCTCGGCCTGGATGGCGTCGAGTTTTTCGTGCAGACCGCGTACGTAGCCGATGGCGCTGAGTTCGCCGAGGGCGATGAGGTCAGGCTGTGAGGGCAATATCCCCGGTTCGGGGAATGTCGCAGGGGCTGGTTTTTCGCGGCGCAGCCAGTGCAGGTCGAGCTGTTTCTGGATCCGCTCAAGCAGCTCCGGGGTGTGTACCGGCTTGGCAAGGTAGTCGTTGCAGACACTGGCCAGGCTGCGCTCGCGCTCGTCGTTAAAGGCATTGGCCGATATCACGATGATCGGTGCCGTGGACAACGCATTGCGGCGGATCAGCCGGCTGGTTTCCCAGCCATCCATCGTCGGCATCGACAGGTCCATGAGAATCAGGTCCGGCCCCAGCAGGGCGACCTGGCGAATCGCTTCCTGGCCGTTGCTGGCCTGGACCACTTCAAAGCCCAGGGGCGTAAGCATGCCGCTGAGGACCTTGCGATGGTCCACATGGTCGTCCACTACCAGCACCAGACGCCGCGGCCCCTGGTAGCCGATGATGTCGTGTTCGACATGGATCACCGCTTGCGGCACCCGTACTTGCGAGAGAAACAGGCGCACCTGGAAACAGGTGCCCTTGTCCTGCTGACTCTTGACCTGCAACTCGCCGCCCATCAGCGAGGTGAGCATGCGGGTAATGGTCAGGCCCAGGCCAACGCCCTTGTCCTGGCGCATCAGATCACCGCGCTCGAAAGGCTGGAAGATTCGCTCGATGTGCTCGGGGTCGATGCCGATACCCGTGTCGATGATGTCGAAGGTTGCCGTCTCGCGCATGTAACTGACCCGCAGGCAGACCTCGCCGCTGTCGGTGAAGTTGACCGCATTGCCCAACAGGTTGATGAGGATCTGCCGGACGCGCTTTTCGTCACCTCGCACCACCGCCGGCATCTTGCCGATCAGCTCCAGGCGAAAGCGCAACCCTTTGTCCCGGGCTTGTGGGGTGAACATCAGCTCCAGATCGTGGATCAGTTCCGGGAAGGGGATTTCCGTCGGCTCCAGGCGCAATTTGCCAGCCTCGATCTTGGCCACATCGAGCAGGCCGTCGATCAGCGACAGCAGGTGCGAACCGCTGCGCAGGATGGTCGCCAGGGCATCCTGATGCTGCTCCGGCATGGCCGCGTCGCGCTGCAGGATCTGGGTAAAACCGAGGATGCTGTTCAACGGCGTACGCAGTTCGTGGGACAGTCCGGTGACGTAGCGACTCTTGGCCGCGTTGGCCGCCTCGGAAGCCTCCTTGGCATCTTGCAGGGCCTGGTCGGTCAAGCGGTGGGCTTCGATTTCCTGCATCAGCAGCAGGGTCTGGCGGTCCGATTCTTCCTGGGCCACGCGGCGGCTTTCCCGCGTCAGAACGACCCACCAGGCGAGGATGGCCGCCAGTACCGAGAGCGTCAGGAAGGCCTGGAAAAATGCCTGGTACAGCGTCGCCTGGGCTTGCGGCGAGTGGGGCAGTCCCTGGGAGGCCTGGCCATAGATCAGCGCCAGAGCGCCGCTGAGCATCAGGATTAGCGCGAGCAGCAGGCCCAGGTAATGCACTAGCCGGGTGTGCAGGCGTGGCACCGTTGCATTGGGCAGCAACCAATGCAACAGCGCTTCGAACTGCGCCGACAGACGCCCGTGAGGTTTGCAGCGATCTCCGCAACGCGCATCCAGCGAACAGCAAAGTGAGCAGATGGGCGTGCTGTAGGCCGGACAGAAAGCCATGTCGGCGGTTTCGAACGGGTTGCTGCACAGGCCGCAGGTGATCAGCGTGCTCGGTGCCACCGGTTGCAGCAGTAGCGGATCGCTAGTGCGGGCAATGTAATAGCGGCTGCGTGTGGCCCAGGCCAGCAGCGGGGTCATGACCAGCGAGGTGCCGAGGGCGACGAAGGGCGGGGCGGCCTGGGCCAGCGCACCAAATAGACCGAAGTGGGCGAGGACCGACAGCAGCGAGGCAATCAGCATGGAGCCGACGCCCACCGGGTTGATGTCGTAGAGGTGAGCGCGCTTGAACTCGATGTATTTCGGTGACAACCCCAAGGGTTTGTTGATCACCAGGTCGGCGACCACCGAGCCGATCCAGGCGATGGCGATGTTGGCGTAGAGACCGAGCACCTGGTCAATGACGTCGAATACCCCCAGCTCCATCAGCATCAGGGCAATCGCCACATTGAACACCAGCCAAACTACGCGGCCGGGGTGACTGTGGGTGACCCGGGCGAAAAAGTTCGACCAGGCCAGGGAGCCGGCGTAGGCGTTGGTCAGGTTGATCTTCATCTGCGAGACGAAGACGAACAGCACCATGGCCGCCAGGGCCCATTCCGGCGAGGCGAACACATAACCGAAGGCCACCAGGTACATCTGGGTCGGCTCCGTAGCGCGCTCGATGGGGATCTCGTGTTGCAGGGCGAGAAACGCCAGGAAGGCGCCAGCGAACATTTTCAGGGCGCCGGGCAGGATCCAGCCGGGGCCGGCGCAGAGCAGGGCGGCCCACCAGCGCTTGCGGTTGGACGCGGTTTTTTCCGGCAGGAAGCGCAGGTAGTCGACCTGTTCGCCGATCTGCGTCACCAGGGACAGGGCCACGGTACAGGCAGCGCAAAACGCCAGCAGATTGAAGTCGCCGCTGGCATCACGGCCCTGGAAACTGGTCCAGTCGCTGAAGGCCTCGGGGTTTTTCAGCAGCACAAACAGATAGGGCAGCACCAGCAGCACCAGCCACAACGGCTGGGTCCAGAGTTGCAGGCGGCTGATCAGGGTCACCCCATAGGCCACCAGGGGGATCACCAGCACAGAGCAGATCACATAAGCAAAGGCCAATGGGATATGGAAGTACAGCTCCAAGGCCAGGGCCATGATCGCTGCTTCCAGGGCGAAGAACAGAAAGGTGAAGCTGGCGTAGATCAGTGAGGTGATGGTCGAGCCGATGTAGCCGAAGCCGGCACCGCGGGTCAACAGGTCCATATCGACGCCGTAGCGGGCGGCGTAGTAGCTGACGGGCAGGCCGGTGAGGAAGATGATCAGGCTCACGGCGAGGATCGCCCAGAAGGTGTTGGTGAAGCCGTAGCTCAGGGCCAGCACCCCGCCAATCGCCTCCAGGGCCAGGAACGACACCGCGCCCAAGGCGGTGTTGGCGATGCGCAGCTCCGACCATCTGCGAAAGGACTTTGGTGTGTAACGCAGGGCGTAGTCTTCCATGGTTTCGTCGGCGACCCAGCTGTTGTAGTCGCGACGGATCTTGGCGATGCGCTGGGTGCCAGGTGGAAGCACGGCGAAAGACTCCTGGGGTCAAGGCGCTCCGTGCCTGGCGGGTGTGCCCGTGGCGGATAACCGAGCAATTTTCATGCCCTGCACCGCGCCGTCGTGCCGCGCCAACGGTTGCCTGCGCGCGTGTCCGCGCAGTGCCGTTCAGGCGGCGCCTGGAGCGATAGCCTGCGCCGCCTTGGTGCATTTTTCCCTACGTCAAATGACGTATGCGCTTACGTCAGGCTGCGTATACCCGTCGCCGATCCGCGCCGCCATGCTGATGCCACCACCGTTGCCGGCCGCCCCAAGGCGAGCTGTCAGCGTCATCGCAGAGGAGTAGCAGCATGGAACCACGATTGATCCGGACCAAAGGCCTGTTGCCGCGCCGCCTGGCGCTGGGGGCGGCGGCCCTGTCGCTATTGGCTGCCAGTGTGTTCAGCCAGGGTGTATGGGCCGACGAGGCCAATAGCACCGGCCTGGCGGTGACCGCCACTGAAGTCACGGTCGGCCAGTTGCACTCGGCCACCGGCACCATGGCGATTTCCGAGACCGGTTCGATCCAGGCCGAACGCCTGGCCATCGAGCAGATCAACGCTTCAGGCGGCATCCTCGGTCGGCAGATCAAGGTGATCCAAGAAGACGGCGCCTCCGACTGGCCGACCTTCGCCGAGAAGGCCAAGAAGCTTCTGGTCAACGACAAGGTGGCCACGGTGTTCGGCTGCTGGACCTCGGCGTCGCGCAAGGCTGTGCTGCCGATCTTCGAGAAAGAAAACGGCCTGCTCTACTACCCGACTTTCTACGAGGGGCTGGAGCAGTCGAAGAACGTGATCTACACGGGCCAGGAAGCCACCCAGCAAATCCTCGCCAGCCTCGACTGGATCGCCAAGACCAAAGGCGCCAAAACCTTCTACCTGGTGGGATCGGACTATATCTGGCCACGCACCTCGATGAAGATTGCCCGCAAGCACATTGAAAACGTGCTGCACGGCACCGTGGTCGGCGAAGACTATTACCCGCTCGGGAACACCCAGTTCGGTTCGCTGATCAACAAAGTCAAGTTGAAGAAGCCCGACGTGGTGTTCGCGGCAGTGGTGGGTGGCTCCAACGTGGCCTTCTACAAACAACTCAATGCGGCGGGTGTCAATTCGGCCAAGCAGACCTTGCTCACGCTCTCGGTCACCGAAGATGAGTTGCTGGGCATCGGCGGCGAGAACATGGCCGGTTTCTATGCCTCGATGAAGTACTTCCAGAGCCTGGACAACCCCAACAACAAAGCCTTCGTCGACGCTTTCAAGGCCAAGTACGGCAAGGATTCGGTGATCGGCGACGTGACCCAGGCCGCGTACCTGGGCCCATGGTTGTGGAAGGCTGCGGTGGAAAAAGCCGGCAGCTTCGATGTCGACAAAGTGGTTGCAGCCTCGCCGGGCATCGAGTTGAAAACCGCGCCTGAAGGCTACTTCAAAGTGCATGAAAACCATCACCTGTGGAGCAAGACCCGCATCGGTGAAGTGCAGCCCGATGGCCAGTTCAAAGTGGTGTACGAGTCCGATCTGATCGAGCCGAATCCGTTCCCTAAAGGCTATCAGTAAGGTCTGGGCCATCGCGGCAGGCCGACTCCAACACTCTGTGGGAGCTGGCTTGCCGGCGATGGAGCTCCAGCGTTTTTCCACATCCTTCCTCCAAGCAGGAGTCCATCATCATGGAATGGCTATCGGAATTTGGTGCCATCGCGGCGATGCAGGGGTTCAACGGCTTGTCCGTGTTCTGTGTGCTGCTGTTGATGGCATTGGGGCTGGCGATCATTTTCGGCCAGATGGGGGTCATCAACATGGCCCACGGCGAGTTCCTCACGATCGGCGCCTACACCACCTATGTCTGTTCGAGCCTGACCAGTCATTTCGCCCCGTGGTTTCAACCCTATTATTTTTTCATCGCCATCGCCCTGTCGTTTCTGGTGGCCGGGGCCATCGGCTGGCTGGTGGAGTGGGCGATGATCAGTCGGCTCTACAAGCGTCCGTTGGACACATTGCTGGCGACCTGGGGGCTGTCCCTGGTGATGCAACAGACCTTCCGTTCGGTGTTCGGCGCCCGTGAAGTCAGCGCCACGCCGCCGGAGTGGCTGATGGGTTCGTTCAACTTCACCGAGTCCATCGAGATCCCGCGCAACGGCCTGTTCGTGATGGCCCTGACCCTGCTGCTCACCGCGGCCATTTTTCTCTTGCTCTACCGCTCACGCTGGGGCCTGCAAGTGCGGGCCACGGTGCAAAACCGGCTGATGAGCCGTGCCGTGGGCATCAACACGCGCAAGGTCGACCGCATGACCTTTGCCCTCGGCTGTGGTGTCGCGGGGGTGGCCGGCGCGGCCTTTACCACCATTGGCTCCACCGGGCCCACCGCGGGCTCGCAGTACATAGTCGACACCTTCCTGGTGGTGGTCTTCGGCGGCGCACAAAGCCTGTTCGGCACTATTGCGTCGGCGTTCGTCATTGCCCAGACCCAATCGATCTCGGAGTTCTTCCTCAGTGGTTCGATGGCCAAGGTGCTGACCCTGTCCGGGGTGATTCTGATCCTGATGTTGCGCCCTCAAGGGTTGTTCTCCATCAAAGTGCGCAAGTAGAGGCGAGCCAATGAAGCTTTTAGACAAGATGCTGGCGGGCAAGCAGAACCTGCTGGGCGTGGCCCTGTTGGCGCTGCTGATTCTCGTGGTCTTCCCGCTGACCCTGGATGCCTTTCGCTTGAACATGGTGGGCAAGTACCTGACCTATGCCTTCGTCGCTGTCGGCCTGGTGCTGTGTTGGGGCTATGGCGGCATTCTCAGCCTCGGGCAAGGGGTGTTCTTCGGCGTCGGCGGCTACTGCATGGCGATGTTTCTCAAGCTCGAAGCCTCCGACCCGCAGAGCACCA
This sequence comes from Pseudomonas sp. Van50, assembly GCF_055390755.1. Taxonomy (NCBI): domain Bacteria; kingdom Pseudomonadati; phylum Pseudomonadota; class Gammaproteobacteria; order Pseudomonadales; family Pseudomonadaceae; genus Pseudomonas; species Pseudomonas sp. Van50. Next base: position 2,505,683 of record NZ_AP024343.1, read on the forward strand.
AAATCCAGTCGACGCCGGGCATTCCGGATTTCATGGACTGGAACCAGATCACCGAACTGCCGTGGCTCTGGGTACCGTTCCACAGTTTCAGCTTCACCCTGTTGGCGGTGATCCTGGTGCCGGTAGTGCTGGCCTTCATCATTGGCATGGCGCTGTTCAAGCGGCGGGTGGGGGATGTTTATTTCTCTATCGTCAGCCAGGCCATCGCGCTGATTCTCACGGTGCTGATCGTCGGCCAGCAGGGCCTGACCGGCGGAGTCAACGGCATCACCGATCTCAAGACGCTGCTCGGCTGGGACCTGCGCAGTGACAGCGCCAAGCTGCTGCTGTACTTCATCAACGCGGCCTTGTTGTTCGGCTGCATTTTCATTGGCCGTTTCGTCCTTGCGTCGAAGCTCGGGCGGCTGCTGATGGCGATGCGCGATAAAGAGGAGCGGGTGCGCTTCTCCGGTTATGACGTGGCCAGTTTCAAGATTTTCGTGTTCTGCATCGCCGCTGCCTTCTCGGCCATAGGCGGCGCCATGTTCGCCTTGCAGGTGGGCTTCATGTCGCCTTCGTTCGTCGGCATCGTGCCATCCATCGAGATGGTGATCTTTGCCGCTGTCGGCGGGCGCATGTCGCTGCTCGGCGCGGTGTATGGGGCCTTGCTGGTGAACTACGGCAAGACCTATTTCTCCGAGTCCTTCCCCGAATTGTGGCTGTACCTGATGGGCGGGCTGTTCATTGCCGTGGTCATGTACTTCCCCAATGGTTTGGCCGGACTCTGGGACAGCCATGGCCGCCAGGCCCTTGGCCGTTTATTGCGGCGTACCCCGCAGCAAGCTGTCGTTGCCGCGCCTCTGCCGGAGACGTCGCGCACTGCACCGCCGACCCCAGCTTCTGAACGCCCTTCGCTGGAGACGCAGCCATGACCGCCGTAGGTTTTCAGATGAACAAGCCGGTGCTGGTTATCGAGGGGCTGACGGTGTCCTTCGACGGTTTCAAGGCCGTGGACAACCTCAACCTGTACATCGACCGCAATGAAGTGCGGGTGGTGATCGGGCCCAACGGCGCAGGCAAGACCACGGTGCTCGACCTGATCTGCGGCAAGACCCGCGCCACCAGCGGCAGCATCCAGTTCGATGGAAAGGAACTGACCAAGATGCGCGAGTACAACATCGTCCGTGCCGGTGTCGGGCGCAAATTCCAGAACCCGTCGATCTACGAAAACCTCACGGTGTTCGAGAACCTGGAGATGTCCTACCCGGCCGGGCGCAAGGTGTTTGGCGCGTTGTTCTTCAAGCGCAGTGCCGCAGTGATTGCCCGGGTTGAAGAGGTGGCGCGGGAGATCTTTCTCGGCGAGCTGTTGCAGCAACAGGCCGACCTGCTGTCCCACGGCCAGAAGCAGTGGCTGGAGATCGGCATGCTGCTGATGCAGGACCCTGACCTGTTGATGCTCGATGAACCGGTCGCAGGGATGAGCGTCAACGAGCGCGTACAGACTGCGGAACTGCTCAAGCGCATCAGCCAGGGCCGCTCGGTGCTGGTGATCGAACACGACATGGAGTTCGTCAAGAGCATCGCCCATAAGGTCACGGTGCTGCATCAGGGCAAGGTCCTGGCCGAGGGCAGCATGGAGTCGGTGCAGAACAACCCGAAAGTCATCGAAGTCTATTTAGGCCATTGAGGAAGCAGGCATGTTCAACGTAGACAAGCTGTCCTGTGGTTACGGCCAGAGTCAGATCCTTCACGACCTCGACCTGGCCGTGGCCAAACGCGAAATCGTCGCCGTGATGGGACGCAACGGCATGGGCAAGACCACGCTGTTCAAGAGCTTGATGGGCATCCTTCCGCAGTGGCGGGGGCAGGTCAGCGTCGATGGTCAGGAAGTCTCGAACCTGGAAACCCACGAGCGGGTGGAGCACGGCATCGCCTATGTGCCTCAGGGGCGGATGATTTTCCCTAGCATGACGGTGTTGGAAAACATACAGACCGGCCTGCCGGCATCGGCCCGGGGCCAGGTGCCCGAAGACCTCTATGCGTTGTTTCCGGTGCTCCACGACATGCGCTCGCGCAAGGGTGGCAACCTTTCGGGCGGGCAGCAGCAACAACTGGCGATTGCCCGGGCACTGGCGACCAATCCCAAGGTGTTGTTGCTCGATGAGCCCACCGAGGGCATCCAGCCGTCGATCATCAAGGACATCGCCCGCACTTTGAAAGAGATCCGCCACCTGCGCGACCTGACCATTGTGGTCTCCGAGCAGGTGCTGTCATTCACCCTGGAAATCGCCGACCGCTTCCTGGTGATCGAGAAGGGTCGCTTCGTGATTGAGGAGACCCGGGACAAGGTCGACGAATCCACCATCAGTCGCTACCTCTGCGTATAGGCGCGATCGGCCCCCTTGTAGCAGCTGGCAAGCCAGCTCAAAGGGGTACGTCATCCAACGTATTGGCCGATTCGTGCCGCCATTCGAGACTGGTTCCAACGCGGTACATCCCTAATGTTCAGGAGCTTCGCCATGACCGATACCTTGATCAAAGTCGACCTCAACCAGCCCGCCACCGAGAACGAACAGATCCACAACCGCTGGCATCCGGACATTCCCATGGCCTGCTGGGTCAAGCCGGGGGATGACTTTATTCTTGAGACTTACGACTGGACCGCTGGCGCGATCAAGAACAACGACGACGCCTCGGATGTGCGTGACGTCGACCTGTCCACCGTGCACTACCTGTCCGGTCCAGTGGGCGTGCATGGCGCCGAGCCGGGGGATCTGCTGGTGGTCGACCTGCTGGACATCGGCGCCAAGGCCGAATCGATGTGGGGCTTCAACGGCTTCTTCTCGCGGCAGAACGGTGGCGGATTCCTCACGGATCACTTTCCCAGCGCACAGAAAGCCATCTGGGATTTCAAAGGCATGTTTACCAGCTCGCGGCACATTCCCGGGGTCAACTTTGCCGGCCTGATCCACCCCGGATTGATCGGTTGCCTGCCCGACCCGGTAATGCTCGGCGACTGGAACCGCCGTGAGCAGGAACTGATCGACACCCACCCGACCCGCGTGCCGCCCCTGGCCAACGCGCCGCTGGCTGCCACCGCACACATGGGCAAGCTCAAGGGCCAGGCCCGGGATGATGCCGCGGCAACGGGCGCGCGCACCGTGCCACCGCGTGAACATGGTGGTAACTGCGATATCAAGGACTTGTCCCGGGGCTCGAAGATTTTCTTCCCGGTCTACGTCAAAGGCGCCGGGTTGTCGGTGGGGGATCTGCACTTCAGTCAGGGGGACGGCGAGATCACCTTTTGCGGTGCTATCGAGATGGCCGGCTGGGTTCATATGAAAGTCGAGCTGATCAAGGGCGGCATGGCCAAGTACGGGATCAAGAACCCGGTGTTCAAACCCAGCCCGATCATCCCGACCTACCAGAACTACCTGATCTTCGAAGGTATCTCGGTGGATGAAGCCGGCAAACAGCACTACCTGGACGTGAATATCGCCTATCGCCAGGCCTGCCTGAATGCGATCAACTACTTGACCAAGTTTGGTTATTCCCCCGCCCAAGGCTATGCCCTGTTGGGTTCTGCGCCGGTGCAAGGGCATATCAGCGGCGTGGTCGATATCCCCAACGCCTGCGCGACCCTCTGGTTACCCACCGAAATCTTCGAGTTCGACATCAACCCCAACGCCAACGGTCCCATCAAACACCTCGACGGCAGTATCGATCTGCCGATTGCCCCGGACCTGTGAGACACGCCCGAGCTCGATCAATATCTGGAGAGCGCCATGCCGACCTATGAGTACGAATGTCAAACCTGTGGTTCTTTCACAATGTTGCGGCCCATGGCCCAACGGCACGAGTCGTGCCAGTGCCCGTCTTGCGCGGGCCCGGGAGGGCGGTTGCTGTTGTCTGCGCCGGCACTGACGACGTTGTCGAGCAGTCAACGCCAGGCCATGGCGACCAACGAGCGAAGTGCCCACGCGCCGCAGACGCTTGGCGAGTACCAGCAGAACCGTCGTCATCCCAGTGGGTGCAGTTGTTGCGCACCGAGCAAACCGCTGGCCCCGACCAAAGAAAATCCACAGGGGCTCAAGCGTAAAACCGGCTCCAGACCTTGGATGATCAGTCATTAACAGAGGCAAATCTCATGCGTCATGGTGATATTTCCAGCTGCCCGGATACCGTGGGTGTCGCTGTCGTCAATTACAAAATGCCGCGGCTGCATACAAAAGCCGAGGTCATTGAAAACGCCCGCCAGATTGCCGACATCATCACGGGGATGAAAAGCGGTCTCCCCGGCATGGACCTGGTGGTGTTTCCTGAATACAGCACCATGGGCATCATGTACGACCACGATGAGATGATGGCGACTGCCGCCAGTATTCCAGGCGAAGAAACTGCGATCTTTTCCGCCGCGTGCCGTGCGGCTGACACGTGGGGGGTGTTTTCACTGACCGGTGAGCGGCATGAGGAACATCCCCACAAAGCCCCGTACAACACGTTGGTGTTGATCAATAACCAGGGCGAAATCGTCCAGAAGTACCGCAAGTGCATTCCCTGGTGCCCCATAGAAGGTTGGTATCCGGGTGATCGGACCTATGTCTGCGAGGGTCCCAAGGGCCTGCAAATCAGCTTGATCATTTGTGATGACGGCAACTACCCGGAGATCTGGCGCGACTGTGCAATGAAAGGGGCGGAGTTGATCGTCCGTTGCCAGGGCTATATGTACCCGGCCAAAGAGCAGCAGGTGATGATGTCCAAAAGCATGGCCTGGGCCAATAATTGCTATGTGGCAGTGGCCAATGCGGCCGGCTTCGATGGGGTTTATTCCTACTTTGGTCACTCGGCGATTATTGGCTTCGACGGTCGCACCCTGGGCGAATGCGGTGAAGAGGAAATGGGTATTCAGTACGCACAATTATCCGTTTCGCAAATCCGCGATGCGCGAGCGAACGACCAATCACAGAATCATTTGTTCAAGCTGCTGCATCGCGGTTACACCGGGGTCTATCACTCCGGGGACGGCGACAAGGGAGTGGCTGACTGCCCGTTCGACTTTTACCGCACCTGGGTACTGGACGCGCAGAAAGCCCGGGAAAACGTCGAAAAACTGACCCGTAGCACCGTCGGCGTGGCTCATTGCCCGGTGGGAGAGCTTCCCCACGACGGTAAAGAAAAACACGCAGGCTAAACCATGCCTTTGGTGAATGATCGCATCGACCCAAACCACCCCCAGCCTAGCCTGACCAGCGCATCACCGGCAGCAGAGTTGTTGACCTCACGCTTCGCCTTCAATCCCGCCCAAGTCATGGCGTTGTTGCGCAGTCGAATTGTCGGCCAAGAACACGCCATGAGCGCGGTCGAGGCGTTGCTAAACGTGGTTAAGGTCGATATTGGTGAACGTGAGAGACCGTTGACGGTGAACCTGTTCATGGGGCCGACCGGTGTCGGCAAGACCGAAATAGTACGTCTGCTGGCACTGGCCATACACGGTCGCGCCGATGCTTTTTGTCGCATCGACATGCACACCTTGGCCCAGGAGCATTACTCGGCGGCGCTCACCGGAGCGCCACCTGGTTATGTGGGGAGTAAAGAGGGCGTCAGTCTGTTCAATAGCGAATTGATTCAAGGCACCTACAGTCGCCCAGGCATCGTGCTGTTCGATGAGCTGGAAAAAGCCAGCAAGGAAGTGGTGCGCAGTTTGCTGGGCATTCTTGAGAACGGCCAACTGACCTTGGCGGGCGGTAGCCGAACACTGGATTTTCGCAATAGCCTGATCTTCATGACCAGCAACATTGGAGCCCGGCAAGCGACCACCTACAGGGAACGTTTTTCACGCGGTTGGCGGCGCTGGCTCGGTATCGCCCCACAAGGTGAGCAGGCTATGTTGGAGCTGGCGTTGCACGCGTGGTTCGAACCGGAGTTTCTAAATCGTATTGATCGCATCCTGGTTTTCCAACGCATCGAAACCCAATGGCTGGAAGCGTTGTTGCAGATCGAACTGAACAAACTCAACCAACGTCTCGGTCAGCATCGCCGTACGCTGGTCCTGGACGCTGCGGCAAGCGACTGGCTGTGCCAAAAGCATGACCCACGCTTCGGTGCTCGGGCCCTGACAAGGCGAGTGCGGGTTGAGCTGGAGCCTGCCATCGCTGAGTGTTTGCTGGCTTATCCGCAGGCAATGCAGATGGTTGGGACGGTCGAATCAAACAGGCTCAGGGTTGTTCCATTGTCGTAAGAGACGACACCGAATTGAGGTCCGCCGTGATACCCCGCTTACCGGCGATCCTGACCAGCATTCAGTGTCCCGTTGCCGAGTTCAGCAGTCGAGGATTCAGCCGGTGCAAACTTTTGGCGGCCGGGCAGTTGCCCGAGTCGGGAATAGGTCTGTGATTCGACATCGGCCACGGGGTTGCCCAGGCTGACAGTTGCCGATGGTCGAGCCGGGAGGGCCTCAGCACTCTCTATCACTGTTGCAGGCGATGCCGCGACGGCAGAGCGAGTCTGGATGGGAATGGCAGAGCTGGCGTGGTTGTTCAGGTCCTTGGCACGGGCGTATGCCGAAGCAACTGGCATGGCTGGAAAGGTCATGATCCTGATATTCAGCTGCCCCATGTGCCGCGCTCTGAATCAACGCCGACGGTCTGCCCGCCCGCCTACCATTTTGCAGAAAACCAGTATCGTGCGAGCTTCACCTGGGTTCTAAGGCCTACCTGACCTTTTACGCATAAATCCTCCAGTTCCTCGACTGACCTCAAAGGATCCTTCTTTGCGCTGGGTTTCAGGCCATCTTGATAGGTTGGGCCAAACTCAGGACTGGCCTGCGAAAGGAGTCGGATTGCTTTCGCGTAGTCGTCTTCGAGATCTTCGGGCAAGGTGCCGCACGCTGCTTTTGTATGCTGATAGACCTGCCCCCACATGAAACCCGATTTGTCGGGGGTGTTGAGGTCCGAATAGGAGTGGGCTGCTGCAGAGGTACAGTAAAAAGTCAGTGACATTGCAGCCATTAAAAGTTGTTTGTGCATCGTTTGTTGATCCCTTCCGTGGTTGTAAAAAAACGACTTATACATTGCGCATCTTCTTCAAGTCCACGTTTTGCGCGCCCGGCATGGAGCGTAAGCGCACCAACTAGGCTGGGGGTGGCTACGTTGGTGACTTGGAAGGGGTGACTCGCTTTTAGCGAAAGCGTCTATGCAGCTCTTCGCAAAGAAGTAATAAGGACATTACGTGCTACGGAAAGTGATTCTGCTGATTCTGGTCGCCAGCTTAGGCGGCTGCATGGCCACCGCGATGCGGATGGATTACGACAAGCATCGGTGCCCCTATATTGGCCTGCGTTTTGACTGGTGGCTGGTGGGCACGTCCAAAGGAAAGCTGATCCCTTTCTTGCTTATCGACGCACCGTTCTCACTGGTGGTCGATACCGTATTCTTCCCCTTCGAATATCAGTACAGCTGTAACCTATAAGTGACAGGGATTCTTACGTGTCGGGGGATTTGTGGTTACTGTTGGCGTTGGTTCACGGCAAGGTCGGTCCGCGAGCCAGGATTCAGACAGAGCGCTTTTCTAAAGTAGAGGGATTCTCATGAAAGCCGTAGTTTACGAAGCCTTTTCCCAACCCCCACGTTTGATGACAGTCGAAGACCCGAGCCCCGAGCGTCACGGTGTGGTTGTTCAAGTCCTGGGTACGGGCGTATGCCGAAGCGACTGGCATGGCTGGAAAGGTCATGACCCTGACATTCAACTGCCCCATGTACCCGGTCACGAATTGGCGGGAGTCGTGGCGGAGGTGGGGCGGGATGTCACCCGATGGAAGGTGGGCGATCGTATCACCGTGCCTTTTGTCGGTGGCTGCGGCGCGTGTCCGGAATGCAATAGCGGCAACCAGCAGGTGTGCCACAGCCAGTTTCAGCCGGGTTTCACCCATTGGGGCTCTTTCGCCGAGTATGTGGGGATTCACAAGGCGGATTTGAACCTGGTTGCGTTGCCGGAAAACATGGACTTCGCCACGGCGGCGAGCCTTGGTTGTCGGTTCGTCACTTCGTTCCGTGCGGTTGTCGATCAAGGCAAGGTCACGGCGGGCCAGTGGGTGGCGGTTCATGGCTGTGGTGGCGTGGGGCTGTCCGCCGTGATGATCGCCCACGCTATCGGAGCGAACGTCATCGCCATCGACATCTGCGACGATAAGCTCAAGCTTGCCCAGTCGCTCGGTGCCGTCGCGACAATCAACGCAAGCCGGGTGGCGGATGTCACCGAGGCGGTACTCGAGATTACGAAGGGCGGCGCTCACGTTTCGCTGGATGCCCTGGGCCATCCTACGACCTGCTTCAACTCCATCAATAATCTGAGACGGCGTGGAAGGCATGTCCAGGTCGGTTTGATGCTGGCGGACCACAGCACGCCCTCGATCCCAATGAGTAAGGTCATTGCCTACGAGCTGGAGATTTGCGGCAGCCATGGCATGCAGGCTCACCGTTACGGCGCGATGATGGAGATGATCACGTCCGGCAAGCTGGCGCCTGAAAAACTGGTGGGTAAGACCATCAGCCTTGAGCAATCGATTGATGCGCTCATGAACATGGACCGGTTTGACACTGCAGGCGTTACGGTTGTGACGCAGTTCTAAACGCTTGCCGCTGGCTGGCCGAGGGATTCCCGATACTGTGCTTCGTCGACTTCGGTCAGGGTTGCATAACCGTCGTAGTGATAGAGGCGATGTTGGTCACGGGCGTAGCGGTTATTCAGGAACTCGAGGGTGGCCAGGTCGATCCGCTTGGCGCTCAGCGGGCGTCGATGACAGAACAACTTGCGCGTGCCCAGTTGCAGGAAGTCGGGGTGGGGCACGCGCACTTCATCAGGAACGAACGCCACGTCCAGCGGCTTGCCTTCCGAGAGGATCAGCGTAGGGCTGACAGCATAGGTGCCGAGAATGCGGGTATCCGAGGGGGGTAGCTTTTTTTTCGCCTCCCCGTAGTAATACACCGTGTCCTGATCCTTGGCCCAGCCATGGCCGCAGGATTCGAACGTAGCCGCTTGGGCCCTACGAATCGGCTCTGGGGGATGGTAAAAAATCCGGTGGCAGAACACCGTCTTGCCGTCAGTCAGGTAGGGTGAGCCCAGTGAGCGAAAATGTTCCGCCGATTCCGGGGAAAAACGTTCGGGTACTTCCGTGTCGGCGTTATGGAATGGGATCAGATACAAACCGTTGGCATCACCGCACAGATGCGTGTCCAGCAATTTGAAACTCGCTGCGTCCAGCCCATTGATCACGCGTCCATGGAAATACACCTGGTCGCCTAGCTCAAAACCGAGACCGATGGCCTGTAGCGGCAGCGTTTCCGTGTATGTTTGCGCGGCTTCAGGTGGTGCCTGCAAGCGGTGCCACCAATAACCCTCCAACTGCGGATGGGCTTCGAAGTAAGGCGCCCACGCCGCTTGCATGGCCGCATCGATGATGCCGCCAGAGCCCAGCGGGCCGTGCTTGTCACCTGCCAGCACGGGTGAGTAATCCTGGTCACTACGACAGGGCTGGGACACGACGAAGCTCTCCACGTCGACATCGAGGCGTTTCTGGTGCCTGTAGACGTGTTGGTGATCCCGGTAGTAATCGAACCCCAAGTGACGAAAACTCGGGCCATGGGCATCGCGCAGGCGGGTCCCGGCGGCGTAGACGTACTGGTCGTCCACGGCAAAATACTCATCCTCGTATTCGATGGCGCTGACCACGCGGCCGCCTTCATCGAACGCTGGCTGCCAGCACTGGAGCAGGTGGAAGTCGCCCACGTAGCGAATGGTTTTTCCGGTCAGGTAATAGGCGCGTTGCTTGTCCTTGGCGTAGCGTTCGTTAAGCACGGTGAAGGTCGCCAGATCGGCATTGTCGATGCGGTAGAAGTATTCATAGGCAATGCTCGAGCCTTGCTGCGCTTGCACGATGATCGACTGCCCATCGGTGCCCCAGCGTTGGGCGAGCATCTGGAAGTCGTCCGGGTTGGCGACCGGCAGTGGTGTGCCGTCCTTCTGGTGCAGGGGCTTGAAGCCCCTATAGACTTGATCGTCGATCACTCGATACGACGGGTGGTTGCAATACCGCACCCGCGCCGTGGCGCTGGCGATAATGTGCCCCTGCAAAAAGAGATGCACACCGTCGCAGAACAGCGCGGACGCTGAAGTCACCGAGGCCGGGGACGAGGCCAACAGGGCCAGCCTGTCGGGTCGCGCTTCGTGGATTTGGGTGATCGCGTACTCGCCGAACCAATAGGCGCCAGTTGCGTCACGCCAGTACTGGTGACCGAGGCTTTCCAGGCCTTTGTCGAACCGAAACGGCAGGGGCTGCAGCGCCTGGTAGCCGTGGCGCTCCCGGTAGGCCGGAAGCAGGTAGTAATCACGCAGGGCTTCACGCAACACCCACGGGTTGCGTCGATGCCGCCAAACCGGCTGACCGGCCAGCAAGGGCGAGGGCGGATAGTGCCCAGCGCTGGCACATTGTGCCAACTCGCTGGGTCGTGTGCCTTGAGGGTTGAGCATGATGTACACATCAGGCACTTGCCCATCGCCCAGCAGCACACCGTCCAAGAATGCGAAGCCTTGATGCCATTCAAGGTTCAGCGGTTCCCAGTCAGCCTTATCCGTCCCTGTGATTGTCATTTATTGCGATCTGCTCTCCAGGTAGGTGGAACACCAAGTCAAAGATCCCCGCCGCCACGCTCAAAAAATGAACTTGAACAGCGCAATCACTACGATCAGGCCAATCAGGAAAATGATACCTACGGTACCGCCAAGGAATTTCAACATAAGAACGCTCTCATCGGATGGGCTTAATCGTCTAGACCGCCACCGATAGCGCTCGTTTCGTCGAATATTCATGCGTGATGATCAATGGACCGCAAAGGACCTTGGCACTGGCACATGTTCGAATTTGGAAATGGTCTTGATCCAGTAGCGGCGGTAGTCCGTCTGGTCCGGTGCCAGCGGCTTGTGGCTGGACCATGGGTGTTTCTCCTTCAGGCTGGCGCGGTACGCTTCCCATTCTTTCTGCTCGGCCACTTCCCGGGCTTTGCTCCGGTCGTCGAACCAGCCCAGCACGTAAGCTTCGCCCTGGTCCGTGCCGTGCGCTATCAGCAAATAAATCTCTGTCATGACTGACCTACCGTTCTGTCCTGCGCCCCAGTGGCGGGGTCTTATCCTGGGTATCGGCCGTTATTGGCGGTTTTTGAGATTGATCGCAGAAAAACGCTGAGCCCAGAGGTGCGCCTGACGAAATTGATGAACCGTCGAGCGGTCGCTTGGGCTGGCGAGTGCTTCGACGGCGGTTTTACGCAAATCGCTGTCTTCATCCACGATCCAGACGCCCGGTTCCTGGCTGCGCCGGGCCATTTCACCGAAGCGGGTGGAGATGACGGGCAGGCCGAGGGCACGGTATTCGTAGTATTTGATCGGGTCGACCGAGGCGGTCAGGCGATTGAGTTTGAACGGGATCAAACCCACCGAAAACCTTGCCATGGCCGCGATTGCGCTGGCGTGGGAGCACTCGGGGAGCAACTCGATGTTGGCAGGCAATACGCACGGCGCGGCTGTGAAGACGGGGCCGATCAGCTGGATCCGGTTTCCGGGATTGGCCTTTGCCAGGGCTATGACCAGGTCCCAGTCGAACCAACGACCCAGCGTGCCGACATAACCCAGCACCTGTTGCTTGGCTCCGAGGTCCAGGCGCTCGACCGGCGCCAGTGCGTGCATGTCACAGGCGTTGAGGGCCAGTTCAACCTGGTCGGTCATGCCCAGGAGTTTGTCGCGAAGCGGGCTGGAGGACGCCAGTACGGTGCCCACCCGTCGAATGAGCTGCGCCTGGCGACGTTCCATGGAACCGCGTGACAGGCCCTGATAAAAGGCCGGGAAATCGTCCATGGCATCGTAGACGGCAGGGCTTTGCGGGATCAGCGCCAGCAGTTGCAAGGCCAGCTCGGAAGGTTTTCCCACGCAGATCATGCAGGGCTCTTGGGCGGAAAATGCCACGGCCTCTTTGAACAGGTTGCGCCACAGTCGCTTGAGCAGCATAGCCGAGCCTCGCAGGGGCTCGATGGGTAGGCTCTGGGGTTTGCAGACCCGCAACCAGGGTGGAACGTTGACGCTTTGCTGATCGGCAACAGGCGGCTTGCGCCTGAAGTCGGTCAGCGTCGGTAAGCGTGTCGGGTAGGGATCGAGCCAGAGGACCGGCGCCCCAGTCTGCTGGTGATACCAGTTGACGAAGTGATGGGGGCGCTGGCTGAAGCTGGCCCATGGCACCGGGGACAGGTAGATCATGCGCATGACTGGAAGTACTGCCTTAGAGCGTCGACGATGCGCGCTGCGGCCTTGCCGTCGCCATAGGGGGAAACCCCACGCGCCATGCCCTGGTAAGCCTGTGGGTCATCGAGCAGACGCTGTGCTTGCTCGATGATGGTGTCCCGGTTGGTGCCCACCAGCTTGACCACGCCGAGCTCGACGGCCTCCGGGCGTTCGGTTTCTTCCCGCAATACCAACACGGGTTTGCCCAGGGCCGGGGCTTCTTCCTGCACGCCCCCGGAGTCACTGATGATCAGGTAAGAGCGCTTCATTGCCGCGATAAATGGCGCGTAATCCAGCGGTGCGCAGAGGAGGATGTTCGGCGTCTGGCCGAGCAATCGATGGGCGACATCCTTGACGTTTGGGTTGGGATGGACGGGGTAGAGAATCTGGATGCCTGGGTTGCGCTCGGCCAGGTCCTTGAGGGCCTGGCAGATATTCTGGAACGGTTCGCCGAAGTTTTCCCGTCGATGGCAGGTCACCAGCACCAGGCGTTTACTGGCGTCCAGTGGGATAGCCAAGGTTGAGTCCCGTGCCGCGGTCATCAGCAAGGCATCGATCACGGTATTGCCGGTCAGGGTGATATCGCTGGCGGCGACACCCTCGCGCAGCAAGTTGTCCACGGCATGCGGGGTGGGCGCGAAATGCCAGCGAGCCAGTTTGCCGGCGATCACCCGGTTGGCTTCCTCGGGGAACGGATTGCACAGGTCCCAGGTACGCAGGCCCGCCTCGACATGACCGAAGGGAATCCGCAGGTAGAAACACGCCAGTGCGGCGCACATGACCGTGGTCGTGTCGCCTTGAGCCAGTACGACGTCCGGTTTCTCGGCTTGCAGTACGCCGTCGAGTTCAAGCAGCAAGCGTGAGGTCAGTGCCGTCAATGACTGGTTGGGGCGCATGAGGTCCAGGTCCAGGTCGACGGTGATTGCAAACCCCTCCAGCACCTGATCCAGCAGGCCTCGGTGCTGGGCGGTGGCGAGTACCCAGCAATCGATATTGTTTTCGGCCTGGAGTGCCTTGATCACGGGGGCCATCTTGATGGCTTCCGGACGCGTACCAACGATGCAAAGTACCTTGCGGGTCATGCCTTTTGATTTCCTATCGTGATGGCAAGTGAGCGTGCTATCCGGTCCGCGTTGGCCATGAGGGTCAGCGTGTGGGATTTCTCGGTAAGACTGGGCAGACAGGCACCGTCGACAATATGCACGCCGCTAAGACCCGCGACTTCGCCAAGGCCATCAGTCTGCCCGATCCTGGGCGTCGAGTGCATGGGCAGGGTGCCGGCATAATGGATATCCGCCCCCGGCCTGCCGACGGTGAAGCTCATGGGCATCAAGAGCGCGCCCATTTTCCAATAGATCCGGCGCAGCTTTGCCTCGGCTGCCTTCATGAGCCCGGGGAGCTCCGGATGCTCGTGGCCGTTGATGCTCAACGAACCGTCAGGGCGCAAGACCACCGTGTTGTGAGACAGGTGCCCGGGCAGGAAGAGATTCCCGACGACGCAGGCGCTGAGCAGGTTTTTCAGCAGTTCGATGCTGTAGCGTTTGCTCAGGGGGATCCGGCTGACAAACTCGGTCATGGGCAAACCTGTGGTGCTGAATGTCGAACCGAACGCCGTGGCACTGGGTGTCAGCGCCAGGGCAAACGATAACTGGCCCAGACCAAATGCCGGCGCCCTTGGGGTCCCGAGCATTTTCGGCAGCCACAGCAGGAAGGCTGCCGTCGGCGATGACAGCAGCGGTATCGGGGCCGAATGGTTCAGGCCCTTGAGGGCGAGCCGGGTCGAGGCCAGGGTGCCCGCCGCCAGCAACAGGCGTGTGCCGCGCCAGCGCCGGGCGGAGCGAGGATCGATGATCGTCCATGAACCGTCCTGTTTCTGCAGCTCGTCCACCAGGAAGTCCTGGACGTGCTGGAATCCCGGGTATTGCTTGAGTTTTTGCAGCTCTTGCGATGCGCTGTACAAGGCCTGGTTGTGACAGCCCCACAAGCAGTTTCCCGCCAGGTCGCAGGCCTTGCGTTCGTCCAGGGGCTGGCTCAAGACCGCGACCCGGGAGCGGCCAAGGCGGAACCCCAGGTCGGGAAACGCTGTACGACGTCGGGTGTAGTGATCGAGCAGGCGTTGATGCAGGGCGTCCAGTGGCAGCGGCGGTTGCGACCACTCATCGAGGCCGAAATAGCTTGAAAGGTCGTCGTCGATCCGGCCACTGATGCCGATCCTGCGGGCGACCGTTTCGTAGGACGCCTGCATCTCGGAATAATCGATGGGCAGCCCGGCAAAGTCGCTGGCACCCAGCGTTGCCACGCCGCAACCCCAGGCATTGGACAGGCCTCCGGTTGCCAGTGAACCAATGCCGATAAAATTGTCGGTCTCGATGCGATTGCCGGCGCTGAACCCTTCGAAGACATGGGCATGGGTCGGTGTCTTCAGTTTGGGCGATACCGCGTCCGGTTGGTTCAAGGCGTGGAAGTTTTCGCCGATCATCCATTTCCACTGCTGCGCGTCGTTGCTCCTGGCGTTGAGGAATGGGCGGGTTGGCGGCTCCGATGAGCCGGTACTGGCCTGGGCATCGACCATGAGGACTTTCAGGCCCGCCTTGACCAGTGGATAGGCCGCCGAAGTCCCGGCCGGGCCACTGCCGACAATGATCACATCGAATTCAGGTTTCACGGTGGGCTTCACTTCCAAGCAACAGCTGGCGGGCAAAGGAGCGGCACGCCAGCGCCGCTAGCTGCCACGCCAACGCTTTGACCGCAGAGAGTCCCAACGCAACCAGCGTGGCGACAGGGCTGCGCGACTGCTGGACGCCGAGAAACACCTGGGCGCCCTGGGGACTGGCTTCGGCGATAGCGAGTGCAACCTGCAGGCGCCAGGCCAGTTCCTGGCCGTCGGGCTTGCGCAGGACGCCGGGGTTGTCCAGGAGCGTCAGGAGTATCGGCCAGCCCATCATCAAGGGCGAATGAATGACGGCGCGGGTTTTTCCCGCACGCTCCACTGCCCGGGCATAGCGACTGACCAGGCTGCTGTGCGGCGGGCGTTTGAGCAGGTAGTGCAAGAGCACCGTGGCTTCCTGGAGAAGGCCTCGACGTTGCCCATGGCCGGAGCGATGCATGCCGTGGGCAAGGGGGCGCAGTTGGATGCCGAGTTTTTGCAGGGAACGCTCGCTGTCCATGGGCGGCAGGTGGATGAGGGAGAAAATCCGCTCCAGGCCCAGTTTCGTGCTCAAGGATCGTCCGAGTGACCGGCGCAGTAACCTGAGCAATGGCACTGGCAGGGGGATTGGCAGGCGAGTGGCACGAACCCGGTGCCTCGCGATCGACTGCAGGAAGCGGCCAAAGGCAATCGGCCGCACGGCGCCCAGGTTGAGGACCTCGGCATGCAGGTCGTCGCGCTCGGCAACGGCCAGTATCGAGGCTGCGAGGTCGTCGACATGGATGGGTTGCACGCCAGGCGCGGGCATGAGGATCGGAATGAACGGGCTTCGACGAACCAGCCCTGACAACAAGCCGAAGAGCCCACGTTCGGGGCCGCCGTAGACTTGGCCGGGACGGATCACGGTGCCTCCGGCGGCCAGCACGTGCTGTTCGATACGCCACTTGGTCCGGCCATAAATGCTCGGAGCCGTGGCCTCGGCGGTTTGACTGGAGATGAAGATGAACCTGGCCGAGCCTTGTTGGGCGCACTGGATCAGCGCTTGGGCCGCGTTGACTTCGTCGTCCGCGCCGGCGTCGGTACCCGTCGAGGTGTCGGCGGCCAAATGGATCAGCGCCTGAATGCCGGCCGGGCACGCGGGGGCCTGGCCCCGCAGGTCATAAGGCAGCCAGGCAGAGGAGGCCGGACCCGGCTGGCGCGTCGCGTAAATGACCTCATGTCCCCTTGCTGCCGCGAGGGCGGACACCCGTTGTCCGATGTAGCCTGTCGCGCCGGTGATCAATAGCTTCATCGTCATGCGCCTTCGGCGCGGTCAGGGGGAACCGGCGGATGCGTCGCGGAATGAAATACGAACAGTTTGCTGATCCAGTAAGTCAGGGCCACGCAGGCCACGTCGCAGACGAATTTCACCGGAGCAGGGTTGTCGACGATAGCCAGCCCCACGCTGAACAGCGCCGACGCGACCGGGATATTGATGGCGAGCAACGAGAAATAGCGCACCGCTTGAGCCTTGCTGCTGCCATGGCTCGACTGGAACGTGAAGTGCCGATGCAAAAAGAACGCGAACACACCGGCGACGCCTTTGCCGGCAATGTTGGCCAGCACGGGTTGTTCCTCGAATAGCGCGATCAACAGCAGAAAGGCGCCCATGTCCAACGCATAGGCCACGAGTTGGATGGCGCCATACCGAATAAAGGTCAAGACGTCCTCCTGATGACCACGATGTGATGCAGCGCCAATACCCGCCGCAACGGGAGCAGCAGCTTTTCAACGATTTTGAGCGCGGGGATCAACACATCAGGCAGTAACTGGCGAAAGTTCAAGCCGCCGGAAACCAGGTAGCGCAGATAATTGCCGCAGATTTCCTGATGGACGATTTCCAGGCCTGGGTACTTGCCCTCGAACGCCTGCCTGTCGCGAACGAAGATGATGTAGCTGAGCGCCTGGTTGGCGCCGTTCATGGGGCCGGTCGAGGGTGTTTCCCAGGACGGGAAGTGCATGTCGAAGCCTTCGGACTTGAACAGGCGTTTATAGAGAAAAGCGGCAAAGGGGCCGTGGAAGGGCTCGATCAAAATGGCCCCGCCGCCCACCTTGAGCGTTCTTTCCAGTTCCGTGAAAAACCGATCGGGGTGAGGGAAGTGGTGAAAACAGTTCTGGCCATAAAAGGCCCTGACCGAGTGATCGTCCAGGCTCATTGCCTCGGCATCGAGTGCCATGTCCAGTTGTTCGGTGGAGACAATGTCCGTGGCCAGTACTTCAGGGTATGAATGACGCATGGGCGCGATGCCCGCCCCCAACTCCACCTCAAGGCCTTCGACCTTGAAGTAACGGTCTGCCAGGCGATGAAATGCGTGGTGGAACTCCACGAAGACTTCCCGGAGCATTCGCTTGCGTTCAAGCACTTTGCCGTGAAGTTCGAGGCGCTCGCCGCCATCGACATCCAATGCCTTGAGCGACGGGTCCGATAAAAAATCTCTCAGCGCTTTAATGAGTTTTCTTCCCGCAATGACGTTGTTTTAACACGCCTGGATTGCCGTGGCCGGCTGGGCACCGAGGCGATGTCGTAACCGAGGAACGCCATGATCAGTTGCAACCCCATGAGCATGGGCAGTGCACTGAGCATCACCGTGCCGGCGGGTGTCGCGATGCCGTTCTGCGCCGATTCATACCAGTGATAACTGCCGAAGAAGATGCCGAACAAGAACATGACAATCCCGATCGGCAGTTCGATCGAAGCCAGGGACATGTCGCGAAGATAATAGTTGTAGAGCACGCGCTTGGTGAAATTGCGCAGGTGTTTGAACAGGAATTCGCCAACGATCTTCGAGATCTTGAGGTGACTGACTTCGTCGCCGTATCGGGCCTCCATCGGAATATCCACCACCACGGCGCGCACGGTGTTCAGGCGGAACAGGATGTCGGTCTCGAAAAAGTAGCGCTGGCTGACCTTGTCCAGGGGTAACAGCCTGGCGACGTCACGGTGAATCGCCGTGTAGCCGTTGGTGGGGTCGAACAGATCCCAGTAACCGGTCGACAGTTTGGCCATCAACGACAGTACCGCGTTGCCAAACAGGCGCAGCCGCGGCATCGATTGGACTTCTTCCAGGTCGAAAAACCGATTGCCCTTGGTGTAGTCCGCTTCTCTGGCCAGGATCGGTTCGATGAACAGCGGGATCAGGGTCGGGTCCATCTGGCCGTCCCCGTCGACTTTGACGATGATACTCGCACCGTCGGCGAGGGCTGCTCGGTAACCGGTCATGACCGCACCGCCCACGCCTTGGTTGACCTCATGGGGCAGCACCTTGACCCGGGGTCGTTACAGGAAGCCAGGACATGCCCACCGGAACCGTCCGGGCAGGCATCGTCGATGACATAGATGCGCCAGACCTCCGGTCCTATGGCCTCGATGACCCCGACGATGTGCGCGGTGACCCGATAGCTGGGGATGACGACGGCGACGCGTTGTTCGTCCGTGAAAAGCGCTGTTTTTGAGTTCATCGATATCGCCCGCTATTGCCTGAATGAAAGTGACTTGAACTCCAGGGGTGTGTCGGTGTGCCCGGATGCATAAATGATCACGGACGTGGCATTTGCGGGGGCAACGACGCTCATCTCATGGGTCTCCCATTGCGTGGTGCAGTCAAACGTCTCGATGCTGGTGGTAATGAAGTCGCCTTGGTCGTCCATCCAATTGGCCTGGATTCTTCCGGCGGTGGTCGTCGTTGCGCAGCGTGCGGACACGCTGTTGATGTACGTCAGTCCCGGCGTCACTTCGACCCGCTGTGTGGCCGGTGTCTTGACGTTGACGGTCAGGATCTTGCGCGACGCGTCATAGGTCGAGGGTGACGTCAGGCTCCAGCCCTCGAGGCTGGACAGCTGCGGGTCGAGCAGGTGTTCGTCGTGGGTGACATTGAGTTTGCGCAGCTCCAGGTTACCCAGTCTGGCATAGGACGTGGACACCGTGAGCAGCCGATCGAGTTGCACCTGGGGAAGGGACTTGAGGTCGATCACCAGCCAGTTCACCTGGCGCCGGCGCAAGCGTTGGGCAAGCTCCGAGGGCGAGGTCACCGTGTCGAATTCGTTTTTCCACTTCAGGTTGTACCACGACGTGTAAAGGGCATCGCCATGCAAACCCGCCATCAAGGGCGATGCAAAGACTGCCACGGGCTGGTTTGCGCTATTCAAGGCGTTGACGGTGTCGACCATGTTTCGGATGGGCAGGCGTTCCAACAGGTAGGCGTCCCGACCGGCCTGGCTCAACAGTGCAGAGGGGTTGATGTCGCCATAGTAAGTCGCGGCCTGGATGAAACGGGTATTGGTCAGGACCAACACGGCCCCGGCGACGATGGCGAGGCTGCGGGGGAAGAACCTGGGGTCGGAAAAGGGCAGGGCCAGGATCACTGAGAACAGCGCGAAGGAGGGGAACACATAACGCAGGTAGGCCGTTGAGTGGAACGTCATGAACATCGCGCCGGCGCCGACCAGGAGGATGCACAGGGCTTTTTTGTTGCCGCTCAACAGCACGGCGACGGCGGCCGTGGGCAGCAACAGCCATTGAAAGCCTGCCGCGCCGACGCGCCCTTCGATGAACTGAGGCGACTTGAAGACCATTCGATAGAGGGTGTCCCAGGTCATCCCTGTACCGAAAGCGGCTGGCGGTTCGAAATTGATGTTCGGCCACAGTGGCGAATGGAAAATCGCATTGAAAAACGGAAACACCGGATTACCGGTCAAGTACCCGGCAGAGACGTAAGGGGTGGCACCGGCCAGTATCAGCCCGGCACTGCCGAGCAGGAGCGTCTTGACGATGCCTGGGACAGCCCAGGCCTTGTACTGCACCAGCAGCATCACCAACAGCACCGGCAGGACGCTCAGGGTCACCGCCTTGGTCGCCATGGCGAAGCCCAGCAGGATGCCGGCCAGCAGCAGTTGCGACAGGCGCTCCGTGGGATCCGGCGTGAAGCGTGAGACCTTCAGGATCGCCAGTGTCCCGGCCATCATGAAGGCGGTCCACGCCGACTCGATATGCAGGCTGCTGCTTTCAGCGAAGGCGAGGGGCGTCGACACAAAGATCAGGCTTGCCCAACGGGCACTTGTGGCAGAGCCTCCGGCCCAGAGGGTCATGTTGCGGATCTGCCACGCCAGCAGCAGGGTGAATGCGCTGTTGCTCAGGCGCGCTGCCGTTTCACCGCCCAGCATATAGACGATGCTATAGATCCAGTCGGCCAGCATGGGCATGACCGCCCACACATAGGTGCTGGCATCGAACGACCATTGATGCCGCTGGGCCAGGTGTGAAGGGACGAAGAGGTGCATGGCCAATGCGTCGTGCCCGACCTCTGGCATGAAGGCGACCAACACGTAAAGACAGGCGAAGCTGCAGATCAGTACGTCGAGCGCCGTTTGGACCGGTGTTTGCGTTGATCGGCTGGCCTGGATGTGGCACAGCAGTTCACGGCCCATCGACGTGACGTGTCTGTGGCCCAAGGCCAGCGGCAACAACAGCAGCGCGCCATACAGCCCGGGGTAGTTGATCGGCCAGTAGGCCGCCAGGCCTGTCAGCGTACCGAACGCGCCTGCTCCCACCAGCAGGTGGACGCTCCAGTCGGCCGAGGCTGCTTGCCTGAGCACCCACCTGCCGAGCACGGTGGCAGACAGCGCGAACACCGCTACGACAAGCACCGGCCAAATCTGTGCGCAGGCGATGGCCAGGCACGCCAGCAAACCCAGGCAAAGCAGGATCGGTGGCTTGCGCGTGAAGACGGTGAGGGCGGCCAGGGCTGCCATCGACAGCAATATCGTCCGGGTGCCGCTGTTCATTGACGCCAGTTCAAGCGTAGAAAAACCGTACACGCCGACCACTGCACTCGCCAGTAAAACCAACAATACCACGGCGTACTTCAGGCTGAATCTGGGCAAAATATCGTCTCGGCTAAAGGGATAACGCTGTCCATTAAGGCAAACCAAGATCCGTGGCGAGGGAGCTTGCTCCCGCTGGGCTGCACAGCAGCCCCAAAAAAGGCAGGATGCGACCAACCTGACACGCTGCGGAGGCTGGGTTCAGGGCCGCTTCGCAGCCCAGCGGGAGCAAGCTCCCTCGCCACGGATTCATCGGCTCCCTTGAATTTGCATGCAAAGGGGCTGCCTACACGTCTCGGTACGTGTGCGGAACCCAGGATCCCCACTTGCTCTCGTAGATCGCCCGGTTCTTTTCGAAAAGGGCCTGTTTTTTCCTGGCTCCCAAGGTGTTGAACGAGGCGGACAGGTGGTGGTGAACGAAGACGTCTTCGGCACAGGCTGCGCGCATGCCACGCCGCTGTACGCGGCGGCAGTAATCGTCATCCTCGAAGAACCCCAGGCCGTACTCTTCGCACAGGCCACCGATTTGCTCGTAGGTCGAGCGCGGGAACATCACGCAGAAAAACGCCAGGGTGTTGATTTCGAACCACTCGCCCATGCGGGCGCGGGTCATTTGCGCGGCTTCGGCGGGCATGTCTTCCAACTGCTCATAGCAGGTGCTGACTTTGGCCTCATTGCCGATGTTGTTGGTGATCGGGCCGATGATGCCGATTTCCTTGTGGTCCTGCAGGTGACGGATCAAGCCTTTGATCCAACCGGCGGTGACCACCGTATCGTTGTTCAGGATGACCAGATAGTCGCCACTGGCGGCGGCGAGGCCCAGGTTGTTGCCGGCGGCGAAGCCCTTGTTGTCCGGGTTGAGGATGACGATCCGGTCGGGGTGGCCGTCGGCCCAGGCGCTGAGGTAGGCCGGGGTCTGGTCGCTGGAGTGGTTGTCGACGACGATGATTTCAAGGTTCGGGTATTGGCTCTGGGTCAACAGGCTGTCGAGGCAGGCCTTGGTCAGTTCGAGGTTGTTGTAGGTCAGCACCACGACGCTGACTTTGGGCTGGGGCAATGCCGCGATGGCATCGCGCAGGCTGGCGGCCCGGTGCTGCCAGGTCTGGCCTCGGGCGAACGATTGACGAGCCTCCAATGCGGCGCTGGCCTCCGGCAGTGCCCCCAGGACACCGCGCAGGGTCGAGATGAACTCAGTCGGCTCTTCAACCGCCCAGACCAGTTTGCCGAACTGGCTCAACTCCGGCAGTTTCACCGACACCACCGGTTTTCCCGCGCTCAGGTATTCATAGACCTTGACCGGGTTGGTGGCGAGGGTCAACGGCATGACCTTGAACGGTAGCAGGCAAACGTCCATGGCGTGGAGGTAGTAAGGCAGGGCGGTATACGGGACTTCACCTTCCAGGATCACATTCGGGTAGGCCTTGAAGTGTTTTTTTGCCTGGACGATATCACTGCCGATCAACAGAATCAGGTGCTGCGGGAAGGATTGGGCGACCCGCTTGACCAGGTCCAGGTCGAACCATTCGGCAATAACGCCGTAGTAGCCGATGATCTTTCTGTTGGCAGGGTCCCGGTAGACCCTGTCGGGACGTCGGCTGAAGAAACTGAACTCGCAGGCGTTGCGGATCACCTCGACGTTGCGGTTTTCCCGCTTGCCGTGTTGTTCGATCCAGTCGGATGTCGCCACCAGCAGATCGGCCCTGCGCATCAGGGCGATTTCCAGGTCGAGCAGTTCCTGGGCAACGTTGCCGAAACCTTCGTGATGATCCATGCAGTCATAGACCAGGGTGGCGTTGGGGACACGCCTTGCCAGCGGAAACCAGAAGGCGTGCTGGACAATGCAATCCGCGGCATCGACGTTCGCCGCTTCCAGGAGCATGGCCAGGCCTTCGCACAACTGGCGGATCACGGCCGCTGACGGAGGGGCATGATAGATGGCCGGTGCACCGCGTACCTTGAAACGGATCTGGAACAGCCGGTGGGAGCCTTCCAAAGGTTCTGCTTGGAAGCCGGGGGCCTCGTCGTCGATGAAATTGTTCGAGATATAAAAAGTCGTTTGTCCGGCCCTGGCCAATTCCTTGGCCAGGTTTTGTGGGCGTTGGATGCGAAAGTGCCAGTCAATCACGCCGAACATCAGGATCATGGGCTGCCCGAGGCTGGACGGTACGGCAACGTTTACGGGCGGTGGCAGAGTTTGCAGCGCAAAACCAGCGTCTGGCGATGATTCGCCTGGTGTTGCCTTGCCGGGTTTCAGCCAATTTCGAAGCCGACGCGCCAGTTTGCTTTTCTGCTGTGCGGTGAGGGGCAACCAGGCATAGACCCGGCGCGATAATTTATACAATTGCTTGCGTATCGAATAACGCAGCGGTGCACGTTCGATGGCGTTGCCCCAGTCGGAAAGCTTGAACAACTCGGCTTGCTTGGCCGCCAGTTGGGCGCGCAAATCCACCGCCCAATCGGAAAACACGACAGCCTCTTTTTCCTTTGTCTGGATTAATGCCTCGGCGTCCTTGAGGTGCTGTTCGGCCAGCCGCAGTCGCTCACGCAGCCGCCCGGTCTTGCCTTCTTGAAGTGACAGGCGGGTGCGAAGCGCTTTTGAATCAAGGTTCAGTTGTTTGATAAGCCGATCTCGATTTTCGATTTCCTTGACCAACTGCAAGGCCTCAATGGATCTGGATTGTGTCGAGCGAGTCAGTTGGTCAATGCAATCAACAAGACGGTTGATCTGGTCCATGCGGTTTTCTGGTCCTTTGGTCAATACGGTAACGCACACGCGGTCTTTTTCAGGATCGATGTTGGCTTCAATCACCCGCCAGGCCTCCAGCCGTGCAATGAGTCAGCATAGCGGTTGCTGGACGGGGTGCCATGCAACAAACGTCATATGACGTCGGCGAAGCCTTTGCGTGTCCTCTGGAACCAGGCAAACCCGGCGCAGGCAATCAGCACCGAGACTGCCGAATAAGCCGCCAGGTGCTCCCAGTGCGGCGGCCGGCCCCAGAACATGACATCGCGAACCATTTCCACCGGCAGTGTCAGGGGATTTGCCTGCAAGGCAGCCTGATAGCTTTGCGGAAGCGTCGAGAGCGGATAGAAAATCGGCGAGAGAAACAGCATTGCAGTGATGATGACGCCGATGAACTGGCCGATATCGCGCAGGTAGACGCTTATCGAGGCGAGAAACCAGGAGATGCCCAGCGTCAGCAACACCAATGGAAACAGCACCAATGGCAGCAGCAGGGCGGTGATCGGTGGGGTTCCGAACAGGGCGATATAGAACATCAGCCAGGCCAGGACGCTGACCGCCATGTGGAACAGCGCTGCGCCGAGCGACACCAGGGGCAGGGTTTCCAGTGGAAAGACGATCTTCTTGACGTAGTTGGTATTGGCCAGCACCAGGCCCGGCGCACGGTTCACGCATTCGGAGAAGAGGTTGAAGACCAGCAGGCCCGCGAACAGCACCAAGGCAAATTCGCTCTTGGATTCACCGCCGCCAGACCAGCGGGCCTTGAAAACGACGCTGAACACGAATGTGTAGACCACCAGCATGAAAACCGGCGTGAAGAACGACCATAGAATACCGAGCATCGAGCCTTTGTAGCGACCGATGACTTCTCTGCGGATCAACACGTAGATCAGGATTCGATTGATCAGGACACTCTTGATCATGGCAACGGGGGACGTGCTGAACGACTGCATCGGTGCTTGATCCTCAAGGCAATAGCGGATGCTCCTTGAGTCGCATCCTCATGGAGTAGGCCCCAGTGTAGATTCATTCGAAGTTTTTTATCCCATCTGTGCTTAACTCATCCGCAGCGCCCAACGAAGGACAGGTTCAGTGGCACCGCAATAATGGCCGTGATTCATGAAAGGGTTTTGCCGATGTCGTTTGAAGTGGCCATCCGCGCCGAAAACCTGAGCAAGTGTTATCAGATCTACGATGCGCCCAAAGACCGTCTATTGCAGATGCTGGTGCGCGGCAAGAAGCGTTTCTATCGCGAGTTCTGGGCCCTGGACGATGTTTCCCTGACCATCGCAAGGGGGAGACCGTCGGTATCATCGGCCGTAATGGCAGCGGCAAATCCACCTTGTTGCAACTGATCTGCGGAACGTTGATGCCGACCCGGGGCAGTGTCCAGGGGCATGGCCGGATTGCGGCGTTGCTCGAGCTGGGGTCTGGTTTCAATCCGGAGTTCACCGGCCGGGAAAACGTCTATGTGAATGCAGCCGTGCTGGGCTTGAGTCGTGCGGAAATCGACGCTCGTTTCGATGACATCATTGCCTTCGCCAATATCGGCGACTTCATCGACCAGCCTACCAAGATCTATTCCAGCGGGATGCTGGTACGGCTGGCCTTCGCCGTTTCGGTCTGTGTCGAGCCGGAAATCCTGATCGTCGATGAGGCCCTCTCCGTCGGCGATGCCTCCTTCCAGTTCAAATGCCTGAATCGGCTGGAAGAACTGGCTGCCAGAGGCACCACGCTGCTGTTCGTCTCCCATGACATGAGCATGGTCAAGCGCTTCTGCCACCGGGTCATCTATCTGCGCGCAGGCCGGGTCGTCGCCAGCGGCTCGCCCGATGAAATGGCCGAGCTGCATTTGCTCGACATGCGTGACGAGCAACGTCGCTGGGCCAGTGGCGGGGTCACACCGGTGACGCGCAAGTCCTTCATGGGCGGGCAGGAGGGGATGGCCTTCGGGACCGAAGAGGGGCACATCAGCGCCGCCTGCTTCACCAACACCCAGCAGCTGTCCTCCAGCTACCTGTATGGTGACGATATCGAGATTCACGTCGAGGCGTTGCTGCATGAGTCGATCACTCAACCCAACATCAGCTTCACCATCCAGGAAGCCAGGCTGCTGGTGATCGGTGGAGGCAACTTCGCACTGCAACCCGGCCCGGTCGAAAATGGCTGGCGGCGCGCGGCGATCACGGTGCGCTTCCGGGCCCACCTCGCCGAGGGGCGTTATCATGTCACGCTCAAGCTGTTGCACGGCGCCACGGAAGACACCTCGCAGTTGATCGAGAAGCAAGTCGCGCCCTTGGCGTTCGACATGTTGCCAAACCACCAGGATTTTCTGGGCATGGTTGACCTGGGGTTGCAGAGGATCGACGCTCGACCGGTCGAGTCGCTTGCCAAGGCCAGCGGGACTCAAGGGGCTAAGGTTGTGACGGAACACCCGGTCGAGCGCACGTGGCAGGTCGCTATATTCGGCACCTTTGACGTAGAAAACTATGGCGATCTGCTGTTTCCGATCATCGCCGAGGCTGAGCTGATCCGGCGCTTGGGCTCAGTCAATCTGCATCGGTTTTCCTATCACGGGAAAAGCCGACCCCAATGGCCCTATGCGGTGACGTCGCTGACAGAGCTGCCCCATGTAGCGGCGAGCCTGGATGGGGTTTTGATCGGCGGCGGTTTCCTGATCCGCTTCGATAAAGTGGTTGCCCACGGCTATGGTCCGACAACCGCCGATATCCATCATCCGACCGGTTACTGGCTGACGCCTGCGCTCATCGCCCAGCAGCACGCGGTCCCGGTCATGTGGAATGCCCCCGGGATGCATTGCAACGATATTCCCGACTGGGCCAGGCCGTTATTGACGATGGCCCTTGAGCAAAGCCAGTACGTGCGCGTCCGTGATGCACTGTCGCGCGATACCCTCGGCGCGCTGACTCCACAGGCCGAGATCGAAGTGCTGCCCGATACCGCGTTTGGCTTGCCCCGCCTGATCGATGAGCAGCGACCCTCGGCCGAGCTCATTCGCCTGCGCGAGCAGGCCGGGCTGACCGGGCCCTACATCGTGATCCACGCCATTCACGTGGTGGAATCCTTTGTAAAACTGTTCGAAGACTACGCCGAGGCGTTCCAGGGCTATCAGTTTTTGGTGGTGCCGATTGGCCCTGTCCTGGGGGACGATCCGTCGGTCATTGCCGGGCGCTTGCCTGGGGCCATCACCTTGTCGTTCTGGCCGGAACCGTTGCTCATGGCGGAAATTCTCAGCCAGGCCCAAGCGGTGATCGGCCATAGTTACCACCTGGCAATCACCGCCCTGGCGTTTGGCGTCCCGGTGTTCTGCTCGGCGGACCTGACCACGGGCAAATACACGGCGTTGGCTGGGTTCGACACACTCCACGCATTGCCGGACGTGGCGACGGTCGATCCGCAATGGTTTCTCGCGCGGGTGGGCAAGACCCGCCCATCGCCCGCGGCCCTTGCGGCGGCGGATCAGTTGGTCGAGCATTGGGACCGGGTCGCGGCGATCATTCGCCAGGGCAAAACGTCGTCCCGGCCGGTGTTGGGCGCTTTTCTACAGCATCTGCCCAATCTGCTCGAAGCCGCCGCCCAAGGGGGCGACCCATTGCCGGCTGAATGTCCGGCAAGCCTCGTCGTGCCGGAGCCGGGCAGCACCGAACCGGCACAGAACCTTGCAGCACAGGAGCTTGCCCAGCAGCAACGGATTGTCCAGCTCAGCCAGCAACTGGCCCTCAGTGACGCCAGGATGCTTGAGTTGCAGAACTCCAATTCATTCCGAATGACCGCGCCACTGCGTTCCATTGCCCGTGGTATCAGAAACCTGACAGCGAACAAGAACAGACAATGCTAGATCTCTCTCGTCTCACGCCAGCGGCGCTAAAGTCCCATCCGTATACCTGGGCTGAAATCGGCAGTCTGTATTCGCCCGAGGATGCCGCCGCGTTGGCGGCGTCGTTTCCTCATGATCATTTCAAGACGGTGAGTGGTTATGGCGGTGAGAAAAATTATGACTATGAGGCGCGTGCCCTGGTGAGCATGGGCACCCAAACGATCGCGTTCCCTGAAGAACTGAGCGAGGCATGGTTGAGGCTGGCGCAGGACCTTGGCTCGGCCGGCTATCGAGAGGCCATGTCGGAGCTGACCGGGATCGACCTGCGCAGCGTGCCGATGGAGGTCAACGTCTTTCATTACGGTCCCGGTGCGAGCCTGGGGGCCCATCCGGACCTTCCAGATAAACTGGTCACCCATATCCTGTATTTCAATGAGTCCTGGGACCGCAACGACGGCGGTTGCCTGACCATCCTGCACCGCAACGATCCCAGCGCCGTGGCGGCCGAGATCGAGCCACGGGTGGGCAATTCGGCGATCCTGGTGCGCTCGGATAATTCCTGGCACGCCGTCACCCCCGTGGTGAGCGGCTGCCAATCTTCCCGCCGCAGCCTGACGGCAACGTTCTACCGGCCCGGTTCCCTCAGTTCCATGTGGCCGCCAGGTGACAGCACGCCGCTGCATGGGTACCCACGTGCTTAAGCTCGACAGCGCCTTGATCGACCGCGACGCCGCCTTGGCCCAAAGAGACGCGGCCATCAACGAGCGCGATGTTGCCTTGGCGAAAGTCGACTTCCTGCAGAACACCCGTTCGTGGCGTTTCACCCGCCCCCTGCGCTCGCTGTTCCGATGGATGCGCTATGGGTTTACCGCCGCCCAGGAGTTCCCCGACACCGCCGCTGCAATCGTCTACCCGGCCGCACCGGAACCGTTGCCGAACGTTGAGGTGGACGCAGATTTCGCCACGAAGGGACGCCTGGATATTCTCTGCTTCGCCAACATCGATTGGGCCGCACGCTTCCAGCGACCGCAGCAGTTGATGAGCCAGTTTGCGAGCAATGGTTATCGGGTGTTCTATATCGTCCCCGCCCGTGTGCCGGAACAGGGACAGCTCTATGAATTGACATCGGTGGCGCCCAATGTCTTTGAAGTGGTGCTGCAGCGCGAGGCGCAAGAGGCGTATTACGAACAAATAGTGACGCCTGAAAATCATCAGGCTTTGCTGCGTGCCCTGGCTGCATTGGTCGCCGACATGCAGATCAGAACCGCCCTCTCGGTGGTGCATATCGCTTACTGGAGCCCCGTGGCACTCAGCCTGCGCACCCTGCATGGCTGGCGTATTCACTATGACTGCATGGACGACTGGGATGGCTTTCCGAACATCGGCGAGCAGTTGCTGAGCGAGGAAAAGACCCTGATCGCCCAAGCGGATCTGGTGACCGTTTCCGCCGCGTTGCTTTACCAGAAGTGGTGCGCCCATAACCCACGCTGTGTGCTGGTGCGAAACGCGGTGGATTTCGCTTTTTTCCGGCAGCACTGTTTTACCAACGATGTGCTGAGCGGGCTTGCCGGCCCGGTGATCGGCTACTACGGTGCCCTGGCGCAATGGCTCGATTATCCCTTGCTGGCGGCGTTGGCGGACCGGCGGCCAGGGTGGAACTTCATCCTGGTGGGGGACATTTTCGTCGAGGATCTGGCAGGCCTCGAGCACAAGCCCAATGTGCAGTTGCTGGGCCACAAGCCGTACTCGCAGATGCCGCTTTACCTGGATCATTTCGATGCCTGCCTGATTCCCTTCAGGCTCTACAACGTGACGCATGCGGTCGATCCGGTGAAGTTCTACGAGTACATCAGCGCAGGCAAACCGGTGATCTCCACGCCACTGGCGGAGATGAGCATTTACAAGGACCTGCTGTACTTCGCCACCGGGGTCGATGAGTTCATCGAGCAGATCGAGCGGGCCTTGGCCGAACGCGACCTGGCCCTGTACAAGCGGCGCGTGGAGCTCGCCCGAGCGAACGACTGGAAGGATCGATTCCATAGCATGCAGCTCGCTATCGTCGGGCTGTACGAGAAAGTCTCCATCGTGCTCGTGACGTACAACAACCTCAACCTGACGATTCAATGTGTCAACAGCGTTCTGCGGAATACCACCTGGCCCAGTTACCAACTGATTGTTGTCGACAATGGCTCGGACGATGGTACGGCTGAATATCTTGAGCGCCTGCGCCAAGAAGTGCCGACCGCGAAGATCATTCTCAACCCGGACAACCGGGGTTTTGCCGCGGCGAACAACCAGGGCTTGCGAGAAGCCGACGGTGACGTGTTGCTGCTGCTCAACAACGACACGGTAGTGCCTGGCGGCTGGCTGGATCCGCTGGTCAGGCATCTGAGAGACCCGAGTATCGGCTTGGTCGGGCCGGTCACGAATGCGGTAGGCAACGAAGCGAAAGTCGCGGTTTCCTACACCGACATTCAACAGATGCAAGCATTTGCAGACCGCTACACCGAAGCCCGCAAGGGGCAGACGTTCGATATCTCGATGCTGGCGATGTTTTGTGTCGCCTTTCGCCGCAGCATCCTCGAAGAGGTGGGTTATCTGGATGAAGCATTCGGCATCGGGATGTTCGAGGACGACGACTACAGCCGTCGCGTGCAGGCGGCCGGCTACCGGACGGTCTGCGCCGAAGACGCGTTTATCCATCATTATGGGCAGGCATCGTTCAGGAAACTGATCGCCAGTGGCGAGTATCAGGCTCTCTGGGACAAAAACCAGGCGTACTTCGAAAGCAAATGGGGGGCGTGGCAGGCCCACGCTCATCGTGACGAGCCTGGCGGGGAGACGGGGGAGAAGGCTGGGTCGCGATAAGGCCATCACCTCGACGGTAACACCGCCATCGCGAGCAAGCTCGCTCCCACATGGATGATCGGCAGCCACAAAATCCATGCACGCCGCAGAACCCTGTGGGAGCGAGCTTGCTCGCGATGGCGTCGACACCGACACATCCAACATCATCGCAACAATGCCAAGGCTGTTTCAGCGCCCAGGCAAATCTTCATCCCTCAGGTGAAACGCCCGGGGAGCAAAACCAAGCCAGTCACAGGCGTGCGAATGGTCGAACACCAGGTCCTGGTTCATCCGCCCCACCAGCGCGCTTGAAAGATGTCGGTAACGTGGCAGACAGCGCAAAATCGAAACGCCTGCGCTGAGGGCCTTGGCGGGGAGGGGCAGCGTTCGTTCCGGGCGTCCCAGGGCCTGGAATATGCGCCTGACCATCGTGTGATAAGGCAAGACTTCTCCCCCCGAGAGGTTGTAGCCGCCACTGGGCAGGCCAGGTGTGCTCACGGCGGACAGGCATGCCTGGATCACGTCATCCCCATGCACTGGCTGGCGCAACCCGGTACCGCCACCGATAAGCGGGAAAAATCCGAAGCGCTGAATGAAACGCGCGATTTGTGAAATGTTCTTGTCGCGGCCAAAGCCATAGATCAGGGTCGGTCGCAGGATCACCCACTCGATTTGCCGTTCGCTCGCCCACTGCTCGAGTTGTTCTTCTGCACGTATCAAGCGTTGCGCCACGTCCCTCTCCCGAGCGTCAGGCGATGCGTGCTTGGCAAAGCGGCTCGTGGAGGAGAGCACGACAACGCGTTTGACGTGAGTGCTGGCAAGGCGCTCCAGGTAGTCGGGCAGCACCCAGAGGGGGGCGAACGACAGGAACGTGTCCAGCGCCAATCCGTGCCAGTCGTCCGCCTTTCGCCAGATCACACCGGGACAGGGCACCTTGGGCAGGCTTCGAGTGAAGGCGCTCGTCAGGTGGCCGGTTTGTGCCAGCAATGGCAGGGCACGCTCGCCCAGGAGGCTGGAGCCGCCCAATATTCCTATCCGCAATTGAGCGCTCTTATCGTAGGTTCCATGCATTCCTGAACCGGGTGGTGGCGTGGCGAAGGACCACCATGCCGAATCGAAACCAGACCCCGATCACCACGCTGACCCACAGGACGGTAGGGTACTTGCGGCGAAAGAACTTGCGATAGAAACGCAGGAATCCCAGGTGTTTGTGCCATTCGACGAAATAGGGACGATGACGACTGCAACCACCGAATACATGCATCACCCGGGCATCTGGCACGAACAGCACGCGCCAGCCGGCCTGATGAAAGCGCATGCACCAGTCCAGGTCTTCGCAATGAAGGAAATAGTCTTCGTCCCACAATCCGACGCTCTCGATCGCTTCGCGCTTGACCAGCATGCACGCCCCGGAGATGGCTTCAACGGCAATGGGCGCGCCGGGCAGGGGGTCCTTGTGCAATAAAAAATCGGACAACACCGACGGGAAAAAGGTTGAAAGCCGTGAAAGCCCGAAGGCCCGCATGAAGGCGCGCCTGGGCGTGGGGAATACCCGGCGTCCACCGGCTTGTTCACTGCCGTCCGGGTTGCACAGGAACCCTCCGACCATGCCGATCTCCGGCGCGCTGCGCAGCGCCAGCAGCAAGTGGTCTATGGCATTGGCGGCCAGCACGGTGTCCGGGTTCAGGAAAAACAAGTTGGGGGCCGCTGACAGGCGGGCACCTTGGTTGCACGCCACGGCGAAGCCGAGGTTGGCGGCATTGCGTACGATTTGAAGCGCTTCGCCGGCAGCGTGGGTTCGCTCCACCAGCATCAGGCTATCGTCATGGGAGTCGTTATCCACCACGATCACGCTGGAAGCGCCGGCGGCAAACGCCGACCTTACACACGCCAACAAAAGTTCACCGGCGTTGTAATTGACGATGATCACATCACACTCGCCACGCAGAGATGAGGTGGCCCATTCATCCATAGCGAGCAGTTCCACTGCTTCCAACTTCATCACTCCATTGCTCAAACCTGGATACGTATGGGATCGCAACTACTCAGGTCTGTATCCAAGATAGCAGGTTCGTGCCCTCCGACCAGTTCCGGCCAGCACATTCAGAACGTCTGCCCCAAGGAAAACTGGAATACCTGCGTATCAGCGTTATCCGGGGTTCGGACCGGAAAGGCGATGTTGGCGCTCAACGGGCCCAGCGGGCTATACCAGGTCACCCCGACCCCCACCGAGCTGGCCATCTGGCTGAGGTCGACCCCGTCGCATCCCTGGGTGGTGCTCAGGTAGCACTTGTCGGAATAGACGCTGCCCACGTCCCAGAACACCGAGGTACGCAGTGATTTGTTGTCTTTGATGAAGGGCAGTGGGAACAGGTACTCCACGCCGCCGGTGATCAGTATGTTGCCGCCCAGTGACTCGGTGTCCCGGTCGGAGTAGTACGCCTGGCCGGCACTGGCATAGGTGCCGGTGGCCGGTGTATCGCGCGGGCCGAGGGTGCCGCTTTCAAAGCCGCGCACCGAGCCTTCGCCACCGGCGGTGTAGTTTTCATAGAACGGCAGGCCGTCAGTGGAGCCGTAGCTGTTGCCGTAGCCGAGTTTGGTGTGCAAGCGCAGCGAGGTCGTGTCGCTGACCGGCAGGAACGTCTGCCCGGTGTAGTCGATCTTGTAGAAGCTCAGGTCGCTGCCGGGCACCGTCGCCATCAGGTTCAGGCTTTGCGAATGCCCGCGGGTGGCCAGCACGCCCTTGTTCAGGGTCGATTCGGACCAGCCGAGATTGGCCTTGAAGTTGGTGAAGTCCTTGCCTTCACGCGCGATGAAATCGTAGATCTCATCGGCGCTGTAGGTCCCCGGTTCGATGCTGTCATGTTGCACCGTCACGCCGATATTCAACCGTGAGGTTTCGTTGATCGGATAGCCGAGGGAGGTGCCGGCGCCATAGCTATTGATGGAATAGTACGAATTATCGTCATCGTAATATTCGTTGTAGTCGGTGGCGTTGTAGAACGCGTTGTAACCCAGGCTCACGCCGTCCGGTGTGAAGTAGGGGTCGGTAAAGCCGATGTTGTACTTGCTTTGGTAGGACGAGCGGGTCAGGCCCAGGCTGGCGTAGTTGCCGGTGCCGAGAAAGTTGTTCTGGGTGATCGAGCCGCCAAGGATCAGGCCGGCGCTTTGCGAGAAGCCGACGCTGGCGCTGATCGAGCCGGAAGCCTGCTCTTCGACGCTGTAGTTCACATCGACCTGGTCATCGACGCCCGGCACGGCCGGTGTCTCGACGTTGACTTCCTTGAAGAAGCCCAGGCGCTCCAGGCGGGTCTTGGACTGGTCGATCAGGTAGGTCGACGCCCAGCCACCTTCCATCTGGCGCATTTCACGGCGCAGCACTTCGTCCTCGGACTTGGTGTTGCCACGGAAGTTGATGCGGTTGACGTAGGCGCGCTTGCCCGGGTCCACGGCGAACGTGATGTCGACGGTGTGGTCTTCATCGTGCGGCTGCGGCACGCCGTTGACGTTGGCGAAGGTGTAGCCCTCGTTACCCAGGCGGCGGGTGATCAGCTCGGAGGTGGTGGTCATCAGCTTGCGCGAGAACACCTGGCCCTTCTGTACCAGCAGCAGCGACTTGACCTGGTCCTCGGGAACCTTCAGGTCACCGCTGAGCTTGACGTCGCGAACGGTGTACTTCTCGCCTTCGTTGACGTTGACGGTGATGTAGACGTGCTTCTTGTCCGGGGTGATGGACACCTGGGTCGAAGCGATGTCCATGTTGATGTAGCCACGGTCCAGGTAGTAGGAACGCAGGCGCTCCAGGTCACCGGAGAGTTTTTCACGGGCGTACTTGTCGTCGTTCTTGAAGAACGACAGCCAGTTGGTGGTCTTGAGCTCGAACAGGTCGATCAGGTCTTCATCCGGGAACACCGTGTTGCCCACCACGTTGATGTGCTGGATGGCCGCCACGGTGCCTTCGTTGATGTTGACCTTCAGGCCGACGCGGTTGCGCGGCTGCGGCACCACTTCGGTGTCGACGGTGGCCGAGTAGCGGCCCTGGGCAACGTACTGGCGCTGCAGCTCGTTACGCACGCCTTCGAGGGTGGCGCGCTGGAAGATCTCGCCTTCGGCCAGACCGGACTGCTTGAGGCCCTTCATCAGATCTTCGGTGGAGATCGCCTTGTTGCCTTCGATCTCGATACTGGCGACCGACGGGCGCTCGACTACCGTGATGACCAGGACATTGCCGTCACGGCCCAGCTGGATATCTTGAAAGAAGCCGGTCTTGAACAGCGCACGCGTGGACTCCACCAGGCGCCGCTCATCCGCGTTATCGCCGACGTTCAATGGCAAGGCACCGAAGACGCTGCCTGCGGAGATGCGCTGGAGGCCGTTGATGCGAATATCGGAAATCTTGAAACCTTGGGCGTGGGCAAGTGTGACATTGAACAGCAGTGCAGCCGAGCAGAGCAGGCGCGAAAAATTCATCAAGATCTTATCCAGAACACATCGACAGGTGGTGTAGGTGGACGCGGATATCTCACCGCAAGACGAGTCACCGCGGGAGCGAGCGGGCTGGTGGCGAGCAAGCATAAAAGTTCGCTGCGTTTGGTGCGGTTAACCCAATGTCAAGTTAGGTAAAGGTTGGCCCGTGGCGATGACGGTACGCGGCACACGGGCG
Source organism: Pseudomonas sp. Van50 (assembly GCF_055390755.1). Taxonomy (NCBI): domain Bacteria; kingdom Pseudomonadati; phylum Pseudomonadota; class Gammaproteobacteria; order Pseudomonadales; family Pseudomonadaceae; genus Pseudomonas; species Pseudomonas sp. Van50. The sequence goes on from NZ_AP024343.1 coordinate 2,540,580, forward strand.
ATAATGGGCCGACACCTACTCAAGAGCGTCCCATGATCTCTGTATTGCTAGTCGACGATGACCAGGAACTGACGGGAATGCTCAGCCAATACCTGGAGCGCGAAGGCTTTGAGGCGACTGCCGTGCACACAGGGGAGGAGGGCGAGGTGCAAGCGCTGTCCGGTCGCTATAGCATCGTGGTGCTGGACGTGATGCTGCCGCGGTTGTCGGGTATCGAGGTGCTCAGGCGCATTCGGGCCGTGAGCCAGGTGCCAGTGGTGTTGCTGACAGCTCGTGGCGACAACATCGACAAGATCACCGGCCTGGAACTGGGCGCCGATGACTATGTGCCCAAGCCCAGTTCGCCGGGGGAGCTGGTGGCGCGTTTGCGGGCGATCATGCGCCGGGTGCAGCCAGCGGATCGGCCATCCAGCGAAGTGATCAGGACCGGGCCGCTGGTCCTGTGGCCCGGCAAGCGCCAGGCGCTCTGGCAGGGGCGCGAGCTGGGGGTGACCAGCACCGAGTTCAGTTTGCTCGAGGAACTGGCCCGCTGTGCCGGGCAAGTGGTGAGCAAACAGAACCTGTCGCTCAATGCCCTGGGTTGTCCCTTGACTCGCTATGACCGACGCATCGATGTGCACATCAGCAGCATTCGCCACAAGCTGGGACCGCGCCCCGATGCCAAGGCCTGGATCCAGAGCGTGCGGGGCCTCGGTTACCTGTTGATCGCCGAATGATGAAGCCCAGCCGGCTGTTCTGGAAACTGTTCCTGGCGTTCTGGCTCGCCACCAGCTTGACGTTTCTGGTCGGGCTGGGCTTCCTGGTCATGGGCAGTTCCAGGCCGGGTGATCCTCATCTGGAAACGGTCCTGGCCACTGAAGAGCAGCTATTGCGACAGTTTGGCATCGAGTCGGGCCGGCAACTGCTGGCGGTGTGGGAACACCCGGATGACCAGGCCGTTGGTGTCTATGACAGCGCGGGTCAGCTGTTGGCCGGCACGCCAGTGCCGCAACCGGCCTATGAGCGATCGGTCATCAGCAAGGACGGCATCGTGCTGTCGCTCAAGTCAACCCATCCCCTGGGCAAAGAAGGCGACAGGGGGCCGAGCCACTGGACGCCGTTGATCATCGGCACGGTCATGAGTGCGCTGTTCAGCGGTTACATGGCGTTCTACCTGGTATGGCCGCTGGCCTATCTTCGACGCGCCATGAGTGACGTGGCCCAGGGGCGCTTCGAGACCCGGGTCAAGCCGATCATGGGCGCGCGACGTGATGAGATCGTCGATCTGGCCGAAGACTGCGACCGAATGGCCAACCAGTTGAAACTGTTGGTAGACGCCCAGCAACACTTGTTGCACGACATCTCCCACGAATTGCGCTCACCTCTGACCCGCATGCAAGCGGCCATCGGATTGCTGCAGCAAGATCCGGCTCGCCTGGAAATGGTGGAACGCATCGACCGTGAGTCGGTGCGCATGGACACGCTGATCGAGGCGTTGTTGACCCTGGCACGCCTGCAGGGGCGACCGGAGAGTATCGAGCGCGAGCCAATCGATGTCGTCGAATTGCTGTCGGTGATCGTCGAGGACGCTCGATTCGAAGCGCAAATGAAAGGCTGCCAGGTCACCTTGCAGGCGTGCCCGGCGTTTGTCAGTCGGGTCAGCGGTGAGCTGTTGTATCGGTGTTTCGAGAACGTCATTCGAAACGCGGTGCGTCATACCCGGCCAAACACCACGGTGATGGTCGTGGCCGAGGTCAATGGCGCCGCAGATGGCCTGGTGGTACAGATCAGCGATCAGGGCACGGGTGTTGAGCATTCGCGGTTACAGAGCATCTTCAATCCGTTCGAACGTGGCTTGAACGAAGTCAGTGCCGGCTTCGGCCTGGGCCTGGCCATTGCCTCAAGGGCCGTGGAGATCCACGGTGGCTCTATCCTGGCGCGCAACGAGCCGTCCGGTGGGCTGACGGTGGAAATCAGCTTGCCTCGCAGGGCGTGATCTTTACACGATATTACATTGGCTTGACGGCCCTGTACGCCCCGCCTCAGTAGACTTTGCGCTCAAATTTACGCAGCGTTTGCTGATGCTTCAGCGTGGAGGTGCTCATGTTTCTGGTTCATAAGAAGGGTTTCGTTCCCGGCAAGAGAATGGTCGACGGTCTGGTGCCTTATGACTTCTTCTGCGAAGACAATCCGAGCCTTAACCTGTTTGTCTTCACGGGTTCCGCCACCCCGGGCAAAGTGGTCGAGGAGCCGACACTCTGGGGGTTTACCCGTCTCGAACGTTTTGAAGCGCTGAGCGGCACCCTGGTGTCGAACAAAAAGCAGGAAGGCTGGTTCCAGAAGGTCAATGTGCTCACCGGCCCCGCCCAGAACGGCACGCAAGGCGTGAAGTTCCAGCGGGTGCTGAAAATCATCAAGCACAGCGATGCATCGAGTCGGGTCGCCAGCAAGGCCGACTACGAGATCCAGACCGACGAAGGCGACACCTACTTCACCCGTCGGCCTGCTGGGGGTGACAGGGCGCAAACCGTTATCTATTCGGCAGAACAATAAGCTCGATTTCAACGCGACGCTTCAGGATTCGCCGAGCTGAAACCGATAACCCACGCCATACAACGACTCGATCGGCTGCTCTCCTGGGCAAGCCTGTTCGAGCTTGCGCCGCAGATTACGGATATGGCTATCGATGGTGCGATCAGTGACCACCCGATGATCGGAATAGATCCGGTCGAGCAATTGATCCCGGGAAAACACCCGCCCCGGGGAGCGGGCGAGGGTACTGAGCAGACGCAGTTCCAGAGGGGTAAGGTCCAGTGCGATGCCGTCGAGGGACGCTTGGTACTGTTCTTCGTCAATGTGCAGGCGCGGCGTCGCAGAGGTCAGGAAATTCGGGCTGCGCCGCAGGATCGCTTTCACCCGGGCGACCACCTCGCGGGGACTGAAGGGTTTGCAGATGTAGTCGTCAGCCCCCAGGTCCAGCCCGAGCAGGCGATCCACTTCCTCCACGCGGGCGGTGATCATGATGATCGGCACGGCGCTGAAGCTGCGCAGCTCCTGGCACACTTGCAGGCCGTCGCGTCCCGGCAGCATCAGGTCGAGCAGGATCAATCGCGGCTCGCTGGCCCGTACCGTCGGTACCACTTGAAGGCCGTTGTCCAGGCATTGGGTCGCGTAGCCAGCGGCGATCAGGTAGTCGCGCATCAACGCCGCCAGCTTGGGTTCGTCTTCGACGATCAGGATCGGGTTGTCGTTGCTCATGGTTCAGGCGTTCCGAGGCAGACGCAGGGTCAGCCAAAGGCCGCCCAAAGGCGAGTGATCGGCGCTGAGGCTGCCGCCATGGGCCAGGGCGATGCTGTGACAGATGGCCAATCCCAGGCCGGCGCCGCCACTGGCGCGATTGCGGGAGGTTTCGCCGCGGTAAAAACGCTCGAACAGTCGCGGCAATTGATCCGCATCGACCCCGGGGCCGGAGTCGAGAAAATCGATGCGCACGACATCGGCCTCGTTGGCGGCACTTATGCGCAGCACGCCACCCTCGTCGGTGTAACGCACGGCATTTTCCAACAGGTTGCTGAACAGTTGCTGCAAGCGTTTGGGGTCGGCCTCCAACCGTAGCGGCGTTGTCGGCAGCTCCAGCTTCAAACGCAGATGCCGGGCATTGCAACGCTCCAGGAACATCGTCACGCAACTGTCCAGCAGTTCGTTGAGATCGCATTCGCTCTTGCGGTAGGTCAGCGCGCCGACATCGGCCAGGGACAGTTCGTAGAGATCATCCACCAGCTTGCTGAGCATGCTGACTTCGCTTTGCAGCGATTTCATCGAGGACGGGTCGAGGGTGCGCACACCGTCTTCGATGGCTTCCAGCTCACCGCGCAATACCGACAACGGGGTGCGCAGTTCGTGGGACACATCGGCCATGAATTCCCTGCGCATTTTCTCGTTGCGTTCCAGCGTATGCGCCAGCTGGTTGAAGTCTCGGGCCAACTGACCGACTTCGTCATTGGAGGCCACCGATACGCGGTTGCTGTATTCCCCGGCGGCCAACCGGTGCGTGGCGGCGGCCACTCGCTTGACCGGGTCAAGCAGGGTACGGGCGATCCACCAGGCAATCAGCATCGCCAACAGCAACGAGAGCACGCCCACGGCCAGGCTGGTGCGCACCAGATACTGACGAAAGCGTTCACCGCCAGCCTCGGTCACGTTCTGGAACGGCGTCACCGCCAGCCAGCCGACGGTTTTGCCGGCGACCTCGATCGGGCGCATCAGGGCGTCGTCGGCAATCGCCGAGTAGCCCATGACCAACTGTTTCTGCTGATCCAGCAGAGCGATGCGAAACACCGCGCCGGTCAGGTCGGACATCGACATGGGTGGGCGCTCTGGGTGGGTGGTGTTTTCGCCCGGTTCCGGACGCAGGAGCTCGAACCAGCGATCCGGCTGGTTGCGCAGGAATTCCCAGTCGCCTTCGCGCTCGTAGGCGCTGGCCAGGCGCGGTAGTACCGGCGTCATGCGCACCAGGGCCTGTTCGTTGAGGTAGTCCAGAAAGCCTTTGCCGAAGCTCCAGCCGTTGGCCACCCCCATGCTCAGGATGACGAACAGCACGCTGGCCAGTACGGCAATAAACAGCTTGGTGGAGATGCTCAGTTTCATGGGCTCGGGCAGTTCGATGAATGGCCCGACCATTTAGGCCCTGGCGCGATGAAGATTCAAGGGCGGCGGGCAATCTTCAATTTTCCTGCACATTTGCCTCGCAGTATGGCGCCTGGCTTGAACCATCCGTCTTGCAGAGGCATTTATGTCGACCAAATTATTCGCCAAATCCCTGGTGACCGCCGCCATCCTGGTGTGCTTGATCGTTTTGTTCCTGTTGGGCGGTTGCTCCGGCGAATCGGCACCCACGCCCGAACCGCCCAAGGTGTCGGTGATCACCGTGCAGCCGCAAAGCCAGGCACTGACCACTGAGCTGGCCGGACGCACCCAGGCGTTCATGGTCGCCGAGATACGCCCGCAGGTCGGCGGTATCGTCCAGCAGCGCTTGTTTGTCGAAGGGGCCGAGGTCAAGGCCGGGCAGGCGCTGTACCAATTGGACGCAGCCTCCTACAAGGCCGCATTGGCGCAAGCCCAGGCGAACCTGGCCAAGGCCCGCGCCACGTTGAAGTCGGCCCAGGCCACGGCCAAGCGTGACGCACAGTTGGCGAAGATCGATGCCATCAGCCAGCAGGACAACGAAGATGCCCAGGCCAGCCTGCTGACTGCCGAAGCCGAATTGCAAGTGGCCCAGGCCGATGTCGACACCGCGCGCATCAACCTGGCGTATACCCGCATCGGTTCGCCCGTCAGTGGGCGCATCGAAACCTCGACGGTCACGCCTGGCGCGCTGGTGGTGGCCAACCAGGACAGCGCACTGACCACGGTGCAGCAGTTGGACCCGATGTATGTAGACGTCACCCAATCGACCACCGAGCTGTTGCGTCTCAAGCGCGACCTGGCCAGCGGTGTGCTCCGGAGCAATGGCGAAGGTGAGGCGCGGATCAGTCTCAAGCTCGATGACGGCAGCACCTACGGCCATGAAGGCCGTTTGAAGTTCAGTGGGGTAAGCGTCAATGAGGGCACTGGCACGGTGACCCTGCGGGCGCAAATCGCCAACCCGGACCGACTGTTGCTGCCGGGCATGTACGTGCGGGCGGTGCTGGAGCAGGCGCGGGATGACCAGGCCATCCTGATTCCGCAGAAGGCGGTGACCCGCAGTGCCAGCGGTGCGACTTCGGCCCTGGTGGTGGTCAATGGCAAGGTCGAGCAGCGCATGCTGACCATCGACCGCGCCGTGGATAACCAGTGGTGGGTCACGGCGGGGTTGAACGCGGGAGACCAGGTGATTGTCGAGGGCGGGCAGAAAGTCCGCGTCGGTGAAAGCGTCGTGGTACAGAACGCCGGTACCCGCAGCCGTACGCAGAAAGCAACGCCTGTTGCCATTGCGCAGGAGGGTTGAACATGGCGCGCTTCTTTATCGATCGACCGATTTTCGCCTGGGTCATCGCCATCGTCATCATGCTCGCTGGCGCCTTGTCCATCAGTCAGTTGCCCTTGGAACAGTACCCGGACATCGCGCCGCCGACGGTGCGTATTTCCGCGACCTACACCGGCGCCTCGGCCAAGACCGTCGAAGACTCGGTGACCCAGGTCATCGAACAGCAAATGAAGGGCCTGGACAACCTGACCTACATGTCGGCCTCCAGCAGCTCGGATGGCAGCGCCAGCATCAGCCTGACCTTCACCGCCGGTACCAACCCGGACGTGGCCCAGATGCAGGTGCAGAACAAGCTGCAACAGGCCGAGTCGAGGCTGCCGCAGTCGGTGCAGAGCGAGGGCCTGACCGTGACCAAGGGCGGTTCGGACTTCCTGATGATTGCCGCCCTGGCCTCCGACAATCCCAGCGTCACCGGCACGCAGATCGGCGATTACATTTCCAGCACCCTGCTCGATTCCATCAGCCGCATCGACGGCGTCGGCGACGTGCAGACATTGGGTTCCGGCTATGCCATGCGCATCTGGCTGGACCCGGCCCTGCTGGAAAAATACGCGCTGATGCCTTCGGATGTCAGCACGGCCCTGGAGGCGCAGAACACCGAGGTTTCTGCCGGTCAACTCGGCGCCATGCCGGCGGTGAAAGGTCAGCAGTTGAACGCCACCATCAGCGCCCGTAGCAAGCTGCAAACCGTCGAAGAGTTTCGCAACGTGGTGGTCAAGTCCACCAGCGACGGTGCGGTGGTGCTGCTCGGGGATGTGGCGCGGGTTGAATTGGGCAGTGAAAGCTACGATGTCAGTTCTGCCCTCAACGGCAAACCCGCTGCCGCCATGGGCGTCCAGCTCGCCGCCGGGGCCAACGCCCTGAACGTGGGCGAGGCGGTGAAGGCCAAGCTCAAGGAGCTGGAGGCGTTCTATCCGACGGAGCTGCAACTCAAGAACGTGATTGCCTACGACACCACGCCTTTTGTCAGCCTGTCCATCGAAGAGGTGGTCAAGTCACTGGGCGAGGCGATTGTCCTGGTGGTGCTGATCATGTTCCTTTTCCTGCAGAACCTGCGGGCCACGTTGATCCCCGCGATCACGGTGCCGGTGGTGCTGCTGGGTACATTCGGCGTGCTGGCGCTGTTCGGTTATTCGATCAACACCCTGACCATGTTCGCCATGGTCCTGGCCATCGGCCTGTTGGTGGACGACGCGATTGTGGTGGTGGAAAACGTCGAGCGGGTGATGGGCGAGCAGGGGCTGTCGGCCCTGGACGCCACGCGCCAGTCGATGGATGAAATCACCAGCGCCCTGGTCGGCATCGCCCTGGTGCTCAGTGCGGTGTTCATTCCCATGGCGTTTTTTGGCGGCTCCACTGGCGTTATCTACCGGCAGTTTTCGGTCACCATCGTCTCGGCCATGGTGCTCTCGGTACTCGTCGCCATGACGCTGACGCCGGCATTGTGCGCGACCCTGCTCAAGCCGTCCGATAGCCAGGGCCATGGTCCTCAACGCGGATTCTTCGGCTGGTTCAACCGCACGTTCGAGCGTGCTGCCGAGGCCTATAAACGCCAGGTGGGGGGCATTTTGCAGCGCGGGCGCGTCGGCTGGCTGGTGTATGGGCTGGTACTGTTGGCGATGGCCGCCGGTTATTTCAGCCTGCCGACTTCGTTCCTGCCTGACGAAGACCAGGGCATTCTCATGGCCCAGGTGCAGTTGCCAGTCGGGGCCACGGACAGCCGCACGCAAGCGGTGGTCAAGCAGTTCGAAAGCTACCTGCTCGAACAGCCGGAAGTCGAAGCACTGATCAGCATTTCCGGCCTGGGCATGAACGGCAACAGCCAGAACAGCGCCCGTGCATTCATTCGACTCAAGGACTGGAGCGAACGCACGGGGGCGGGGCAGGATGCGGCGTCCTTCGCCCAGCGCGCGACCATGGCACTGTCGAGCATCGGCGATGCCAATGTGTTCGTCATGCAGCCGCCGGCCGTGCGCGGCCTGGGGCAGACATCCGGCTTCGACCTGCAACTCAAGGACCTCGCCGGCCTGGGACATGACGCGCTGGTGGCGGCGCGGGAAAAACTCATCGAGCAGGCCAACCAGGACCCTCGCTTGCTGGGGGTTCGCAGCAATGGCCTGGACGATGCACCGCAACTCAAGGTCAACATCGATGATCGCAAGGCCGGGGCCTTGGGCCTGAGCACCAGCGACATCAACACCACGCTGTCCACGGCGTTGGGCGGCACTTACGTCAATGACTTTCTCAACCAGGGGCGCGTGAAGAAAGTCTACGTCCAGGGTGAGGCCGCGGCACGGATGCAGGCGGCTGACCTGGAGCACTGGTTCGTGCGCAACAGCAACGATGAGATGGTGCCGTTTTCCTCGTTCGCCAGCAGTTCGTGGAGCTACGGCTCGCCGTTGCTGGAACGCTACAACGGCAACGCCTCGATGGAGGTGGTTGGCGATCCGGCGCCCGGCATCAGTTCCGGGGACGCCATGGATGCGGTGGAAGCGCTGATCAAGCAATTGCCGGAGGGCATCGGCTACGAGTGGACCGGGCAGTCCTATCAGTTGCGCCTTTCCGGTTCGCAGGCGCCGTTGCTGTACGGGATTTCGGTGCTGTTCGTTTTCCTCTGCCTCGCTGCGCTCTATGAGAGTTGGTCGGTGCCTTTCTCGGTGATGCTGGTGGTGCCGCTGGGGGTGGTGGGCGCGGTGCTGGCTACCCGTGTCAGTGGCTTGAGTAACGATGTCTACTTTCAGGTCGGGTTATTGACCACCGTGGGGTTGGCCGCCAAGAACGCGATTCTGATCGTCGAGTTCGCCAAGCACCTGCAAGAGCAGGGCAACAGCTTGCGCGAGGCGACGCTGATCGCCGTGCGCCAACGCCTGCGGCCGATTCTCATGACGTCCCTGGCCTTCATGTTCGGTGTATTGCCCCTGGCCCTGAGTAGCGGCGCCGGTTCCGCCGGACGTCAGGCCATTGGTACCGGTGTGCTGGGCGGCATGTTGTCCGCCACGGTGTTGGGGATCTTCTTCGTTCCTTTGTTTTTCGTGCAGATTCGCCGGCGTTTCGCCCGCGTTTCCACGGCTTCGACCTCTGTCCCATCCGCCCAGTCAGGTGATGCATGATCAAGTTCCGCTGGCCATTGCTGGCCATCTTCACGCTGCTCGGTGGCTGCCTGAATCTGGCGCCGCAGTATGAACGCCCTGAGGCGCCAGTCCCCGAGCAATGGCTGCCGGCTGCCGGTACGCCCGAGGGCAAGGTGAGTGCCGACATCGAGTGGCAGCACTTTTTCACCGACAGCCGCCTGGCGCGCTTGCAGTCCCTGGCACTGAGCAACAACCGCGACCTGCGCCTGGCGGTCTTGAACGTTGAAAAGGCCCAGGCGCAATACCGCATCCAGCGCGCCGAGTCATTGCCTTCGATCGATGCCAGTGTCAGTGGCACTCACAGTCGCACGCCCGGAACGTTGTCCAGCACGGGCTCGGCGGCCACCACCCATGACTACAGTGCGCAACTGGGTTTGAGCAGTTATGAAGTGGATCTGTTCGGACGGGTGCAGAACCTTCAGGACGAAGCCCTGGAGGACTATCTGTCCCTGACCGAAACCCGCCGCAGCACGCAGATCAGCCTGGTGGCCGAAGTGGCGACGGCCTGGCTGACTCTGGCGGCCGATAACGAGCGCTTGCACCTGGCCCAGGAGACCTTGCGCAGCCAGCAGGCGACCTACGAACTGACCCAACGCAGCCACGCCCTGGGTGGCTCCTCCGGTCTGTCCGTGGCCCAGGCGCAAACCACCGTGGAGTCGGCACGGGTCGACGCAGCGGCGTATGAAAGCCAGATCCTGCAGGATCGCAACGCCCTGCGGCTGCTGGTGGGCAGCGACATTCCCGAAGAGTTGTTGCCGGGTGCGTACCTGGAATCGGCCGCGGCGCTGGTGCAGGTGCCGGCAGAGCTGCCGTCCAGCCTGTTGCAACGACGCCCCGATGTGCTGGCCGCCGAGCACACGCTCAAGTCGGCCAATATCGACATCGGTGCCGCCCGTGCGGCGTTCTTTCCCAGTATCAGCCTGACGGCCAATGCCGGTTCCTCAAGCTCGGCCCTGTCCGGCCTGTTCAAGTCCGGCAGTGGCGCCTGGACGTTTGCCCCGAGCATCAGCCTGCCGATCTTCGATGCGGGCAGTAACCGCGCGACGCTGGACTCGGCGAAGACCGAGCGCGAGATCCAGGTGCAGACCTACCAGCAAACACTGCAGAGTGCCTTCAAGGAAGTGGCCGATGCCCTGGCGGAGCGCAGCACGCTGGATCGCCGTATCGAGGCCCAACAGGCGTTGACCGACGCCAGTCGCAAGAGCTTCGAGCTCTCCGACGCTTTGTACCGTGGCGGTTCCCAGAGCTATCTCGAAGCCCTCGACGCCCAGCGTTCCCTGTACAGCGCGCAACAGGACCTGATCACCCTGCGCCTGACCGAGCAGAGCAACCGCGTGACGTTGTACAAGGTGATGGGCGGCGGCTGGAATTAAGAAGCGCTGTGGGAGGAGTACCTGTGAGAGGAGTACCTGTGAGAGGAGTGTCCTGTGAGAGCCAAGCCCCCTTGTGGGAGCCGAGCTTGCTCGCGATAGCGTCAGCACATTCACCATCCCTGCCAACTGACCCACCGCCATCGCGAGCAAGCTCAGCTCCCACAGGAGATTTGTGGTGAACACCGAATCCATGCCCCCCGAGCCGCCCTGTGGCAGTGAGCAAGCTCAGCTCCTACAGGGGATATCGTGAACCCATATGAATTGGAAACAGGCTCAAGCGGCCGTCGATTTTTCCCGGCTGTCACTCGCGGTGTCACGAAATAGCCGGGGCGACATGCCGAACGTCGATTTGAAATGCCGGCTGAAGTGGGAACTGCTGCCATAGCCCCAGGCGTAGGCGATCTCGGTGAGCGAGCGGTGGGCATGTTCCCGGTTACGCAGGTCCTCGGCACAACGTGACAGGCGCCGCTGCCAGATGTATTCGCTGACACTGCACCCCAGTTCATCCTGGAAGGCGCGGTGCAGGCTGCGTACCGAGCACTGTTCGGCGTTGGCGATGCGTTCGATGGTCAGGTCGCGGTCGGCCAGGTGGCGCTCGATGTACGCCTTGAGGCGGTTCTGCTTGAAGAAGCGGAAGTCGTGTTCGAGCTGCTTTTCTTCCTGCTTGTTCTTCAGCGCGTTATCCAGCAGCCCGGTGATGCTGTCACCGATCAGCCCGGCCGAATGGTTGTTCAGCAAGGGATATTGGTTATAGGCATCGCTGATCAGGTGCATGAGCATCCGCCCCAGTCCATTGCGACCATTGAGGTGCATGTCGGCGGTTTGCGCGAACTGCCCGGACGCCCCCTGGAACAGCAGGATGAAATGTTCGCAGCCTTGCGTGCTGGTTACGTTGAACGGTTTGCCGCAGTCGACCAGGAGCATTTCGTCAGGGGCCAGCACGCTGCTTTGCTGGCCTTGCTCGAAATGACTGACGCCAGCCACCTGCATGATCAACATGCGCGGGGTGTCGAGTGCGTCGACCGCTTTGCTCAGGTGGCGCGAATATCGATGGGCGCTGGCGGTCATTCGACAGAAACGCAACTGGCCCAGGTCCCCGTACTCCAGCCGGCCCTGGAAGTTGCTGTCATGCAATGGGTCGATGAACGTCGATTCCAGCCGTTTTATATAGTCCGGCGTACGCCCCAGGTGATCGCTCATGAACTCTTTCCATTTCATCAGGCGGTCGGAGCGAACAACCTGATCGGTGGACACGCAGGCTAAATGGTTCATTTTTCGCCTCTGTTTATTATTGTTTTCTGACGGATCGGGCAAAGGGGTCGATTTGCCCGATCCGGGTCTGATCAAGGGTGCCACAGATTCAGAACGGGTAGTGATGGCCTCCCGGCTGCCAGGTCACCCAATGGGCACGGGTAAACTCATCCAGGGCATAGTGACCGTTGAAGCGCCCGAGGCCGGAATTCTTTTCACCACCGAACGGGGCATTGGGTTGGTCATCGACGGTGATGTCGTTGATATGGGTCATGCCCGCCACAATGCCACGGGCGAAGTTCAAGCCACGGGCCATGTCCCGGGTGAACACGGCACTGGACAGGCCATACTCGCTGGCGTTCGCCAACGCCAATGCATGGGTTTGGTTTTCTGCGACCAGCAGCGGCAGCAGGGGGCCGAACGTTTCATCGCGGGCCAGTTCCTGATCGGCTCCCACTTCACCGAACACATGGGCAGGCAGCACCAGCCCGGATGCCGGGCCGCCGCACAGTTGCTTGAGGCCGGCACTCCGGGCGCCGTCGAGCTTGCGCAACAGGCCATCGAGCTGGCTCTGATTGACCACTGGCCCGATCACCGTGTCTGCCTTGGTCGGATCCCCCGTCTTGAGGTTGCGCACGCGCTCCACCACCAGCGACGCGAAATCGGCATACAGCGAGCGGTCGACGATTACTCGGTTGACGCTCATGCAGATCTGGCCCTGGTGCAGGAAACGCCCGACCACCGCCGCGTGCGCCGCAACGTCAATGTCGGCGTCATCCAGCACCACCAGCGGCGCGTTGCCGCCCAGTTCCAGGGCCACGCGCTTGATGTGTTTGCCACCGGTGGCAATACGGCCGACATTGCGTCCCACATCCGTCGAACCGGTGAAGGAAATCAGGCTCGGCACCGGGTGCTCGACAAAGGCATCGCCGATTTCCGAGCCCGCGCCGACCACCACGTTGAGCGAGCCCTCGGGGAAGCCGGCCTCTTCGAACAGGTGGGCAATCAGCAGGCCGCCGGTCACCGCTGTGTCGCTGGCGGGCTTGAGCACGATCGTGTTGCCCAGGGCGAGTGCCGGCACCACCGAGCGCATGCTCAGGTACAGCGGGAAATTCCATGGACTGATCACACCCACCACACCCAAGGGTTCACGGAAGACAAAGCTCTGTTCGCCGGGCTTGTAGCTGGTCAGGATCCGACCTTCGACCTGCATCGGCATCGTCGTGCATTCGCGCACCAGGTTCAGCGTGAACTGCCATTCCATGCTCGCCTTGATCCGGGTGCTGCCGGATTCGTGGATCAGCCAGTCGATGATTTCTTCGCGGCGGTTCTGGATGACTTGGGCGAGCTTTTCAAGTTGTGCGCCGCGCTGGGTGGGGTGCAGTTGTGCCCACGGTGCCTGCGCCTTTTGCGCCGCCTGATAGGCGTCGTCGAGATCGGCAATCGAGGCCAGGGGCATCTCCAGCAACTGTTCGCCGTTGAAGGGGTTGCGGTCGTCCAGGCGGCGTGCGGAGCGCCCTGCACGCCAGGTGCCGTTGATGTATTGGTCGCCGTTGATGGCGTAGGGCGCGAGCGGTTGAGTCGTCATGGTCTTTTACCTTTGGAGGCAGGTGATCGCCTCGTTTAGAAATTAAGGGTGCAAACGCCGATGAGGGAAACTGCTCAGCTCCTGATCCAGGCGCGGCCCCAGGAATTGAGTGTGTATTCCTCTTGTGCCCAGACACCGGGCTGGCGGCTGGCATCGGTGACTTCCAGCTCAGCCGAGAACTCCAGGCGATTGCGATCGGCATCGACCACCATGAAAAACAGGTTGTTGCCCGGCCCATGTCGGCCGGGCCCGAAGAAAATGGTGATGCGTTCCTTGGCGAAGCGATCACCCCAGTCGCGTATGTCATTCCATTCGTTGGTTTCGTAACAGTGGTGGTCCCACTCGTTTTTCGAACCGCGGAAAAACGCCAAGGTGTGGTGCTCGTCGTCCGAGCGCAGGAAGCACGTCATGAGTTGGCCGGTCTGCTCGTCCACGACGTTGTCCGAAACCGTGAAGCCCACCGTGTTGACGTAGAAATCGATCATGGCTTCCAGCACCGTGGTCTGGAACACCACGTGTTGCAAGCGGCCGGGCATGCCCTGGCCCGAGGTCTGGAGAGCGGGGTGAGCGACGCCAAATATCGTTTGCCGGCCCTGGGGATCACGGATCAGGAAAGCCCCCGTTTCGAGCAATGGCGAGTCGAGCTCTTCGATGAAACAGCCGTTGCCGAGCAGGCGAACCCGCAGTGCTTGCAGGCGAGGCTGACTGCCCAGGTCGAACGCCGCCGCGAGCAGGCCACTGTGGTCGGCGGGAGATACGAGCATGGCGCGTTGCGGGCCGCTGAGCATCCAGCTGCCATCGGCTTGCGCCTGGCTGTCCATGTCCAGCATCCGTCGATAGAAATCGATTTGCCGTTGCGCGTCCTTGCTCGCCAAGTGCAGGTAGCACAGGCGTGCAGGTGTGGAAGTCTGGAGTGTTTGCATAACCACCTCTGTGCTTGAAGGTTTAATGAAAGACGGGCGCGATGCTCGGCTCGATTGCGCTGCCGTGGGCCGCGGCGATGCCGAACAGCGACTGCAACGATTCGGCGGCCGGGGTTTCGGTGGCCTTGTCGAAAATCGCGGCGATATAGCGATCCGGGCGCAGCAGCAGGAACGGGTGTGAATCGCCCAGCAGGGTTTTGAGCTGGCCTTCACGGTCCTGGAGCACCGTGCAGCCGGGGATCGACGGCATGGCCTGGACGGACGCGGGCAGGATCAGGATGCGTCTGGCTTCAAGGTGGCTCCAGAGGCCATGCTTGAGTTCATCGATACGCTGGCGGGTCGGGTCGCCGTATTGAATCAAGGCGAAGCCGGCGCCGATGGTGTCATCGAGCAGGCGTTCTTGGCCGTGGGCGTCGGTGAGCATCGGTTGCGGGAACATCTGTCCGCAGGACAACGTGCCTGCTTGCCCTTCGGTCAGCACCAGGCCCCGGGTGAAGCGGGGTTTGGGCTTGAAGCGCATTTGCAGGAAGTAATCGCGCAACGGCGGCAACAGGCCGACCAAGGCGAATGCGCCACTGATCAGGCGAGCACGCAGGACGGTGGCCGGAGCCATGACCACGCCGAGGTTCAAGGCCAACTTGATCAAGGCCCATGCATGATCACGACGCTCGCTTTCGTAGGACAGCAGGGCGCTTTCCGCCATTTTCCCCTTCAGCACGCCGACCAGCTTCCAGCCCAGGTTGTGGGCATCGCGAACGCCGCTGTTCATGCCTTGCCCGGCATAGGGCGGGGTCAGGTGAGCGGCGTCGCCGGCGAGAAACACCCGCTGCACCTGCCACCGCTCGGCGACCCGGGCATGGAAGGTGTAGACCGTCTTGCGCACGATGGAAACCGGCGCGTCACCCTTGAAGGGGCGCAGCAATGCTTGCAGGCAGGTTTCGTCGAGCACCTGTTCGTCCGTTTCTCCAGGCTTGAGCAGGAACTCGAATCGGCGCGTACGGTGAGGGCCGGGCACTTCCACCACCGGACGCCTGGCGTCGCAATACACGCGGGTCTGCCAGAAGGGGTCGTCGTCCTGGTCGGTATCGACCACCAGCCAGCGCGAGGAGAAGCTCGAACCGACCATCTCGATCCCGAGTTGCTTGCGCACCGGGCTACGGCCACCGTCGCAGGCCACCAGGTAAGCTGCGTGGACTTCCATCAGTTGCCCTTCGGCGTCACGCACCAGCGCGCATACGCCGTGTTGGTCCTGGGTGAACTCCACCAGCTCGTGGCTGAACCGAGCCGTCAGGCTGGCAAAACGTTCGAGGCCTCGCCTGAGGGTGTTTTCAAACAGCGGTTGGCGAAACGCGTTGCGCTTGGGGAAGCCATACAGCTTGCCGGTCGGCTCGACCTTGCCGAAGCAGCGACCGCCGGGCCGGGTGAAGTAATGCACGCCGTAGCCGGGCACGACATCACGCAGCACAGCGGCATCGAGCCCGATGGCCTGCATGGTGCGCAAGGACTCGTCGTCGATTGAAACCGCCCGCGGCTCGGTCACGGTGCCCGGCTTGCGATCGATGATCAGGATGTCTACATCGGCTTGGCCGAGCAGGTTGGCCAGGGTCAGCCCGGTAGGGCCGGCACCGATGACCAGGACCTGGGTGTTGATGCGTTTGAGGGTTGTCATTGTTATTCCCTTCCGGATGGCTCAGCCCAGTGGCTTGGCGCGGTTGGCGAGCGCAGCCATGCGTTGCGACAGTTCCTGCGCCAGGGCAAGGATCTGTTGCCCTTGTGTCTCTTCCTGGGCGCTGTCGCGTTCTCGTACCGGGCGCACGCAACTGATGCTGCCGACGACCTTGCCATCGCCGTCGAAGATCGGCGCGGCCAGGCCATAGACGCCCGCGTCGACTTCACCTGCGCTGGCCACATAGCCTTGGCGACGCAGTTGCTGCAACGAGCGACGAAACGCTTCCCAGGTCTGGCCAAGTTGACTGGCGCGCACTTCATCGGGGTGGTCGAGAAACAGTTGGCTGTGTTGGCGCGAGGTCATGTTGGCGAGGATCGCCTTGGACGTCGCTCCCAGGAACAAGGGCCTGGGTGAGCCACGGGAGTAGCTGACCTCACTGAACAGGTCCCCGTGCTGGTGAATGCACACAACCTGGTCCTTGAACAGCCGGCAGATCAGCCACACCTGTTGTTCGCTCCACTGCGGGAAGCTGGGCTCAAGCGATTGCGCGGCGCGTACGAGGGGGTCGCTCAGGCGCAGTTGGCGGTCCCAGGTAATGATTCGCGCGCCCAGGGCATAACGCCCGGCTTCGACCTGGAACAACAGGTTGGCTTCGGCCAATTCGCGCACGTAGCGGTAGATCGTCGAACGGGTAAAACCCAGGGCGCCGCCCATGTCGTCCACCGCCCAGATCGGGCTCTGTTCGGTGAACAGGTCGAGTACCCGCAACATGCGCTCCAGGCTCGAACCTTTGCTGTCGCCATCCTGCTCGGGCAGGGCGTCAGGGGTGTGTAGGTTTTCCATGTTTACTGCTCATCCACGATGCTGTTGCGCAGGGTGCCGATTCGAGCAATCTCGACCTCCACCTGATCGCCTGGCTTCATCCACACCGGCGGCTCGCGGAACGCTCCGACGCCGCCGGTGGTGCCGGTGACAATCACGTCACCGGGGGCCAGTTCGGTGAAGGTGGAGCAGTACTCGATCAGCTGGCGCACATCGAAAATCATGTCGCTGGTGCGGGTGTGCTGCATCACTTCGCCATTCAGGCGGGTGGTCAATTCCAGGTCCTGCGGGTCGCCGATCTCGTCGCCGGTCACCAGCCAGGGGCCGAAACCGCCAGTGTTCGGGAAGTTCTTGCCGGGGACGAACTGAATGGTGTGCTTCTGCCAGTCGCGGACACTGCCGTCGTTGTAGCAGGCATAACCGGCGACGTAGTCCAGCGCGTCGGCAGGTTTGACGTGGCGGGCCGCTTTACCGATCACCACCGCCAGCTCGCCCTCGAAATCAAGCTTGTGGGACGCGGTCGGGCGAACGATGGGTTGCAGGTGGGCGGTCTGGCTGTCGGCGAAGCGGGTAAAGATCATCGGATAGGTCGGCATTTCCCGACCGGTTTCGCGCACGTGGGTGGCGTAGTTGATGCCGATGCACAGCACTTTGCCCGGGTTCGGGATCACCGGCAGGAACGTCACTTCAGCCAAGGGGATACGCGGCAGGCCTGCCAGGCGCGCAGGGCTCAGTTCGTTCAGGCGGTTGTGGCCGATGGCCTGTTTGAGATCGCTGCCAAGGGTTGGCTTGAGCGATTCCAGGTCGATGACTTGATCACCTTCGATCACACCGTAGCTGCGACGGCCTTGGACAATAAAGCTTGCGAGTTTCATGGGGGCTCCTGGAGAGAGGGAGGGTGCAATGAGGGTTAATCTAGTCTTGCTATAAAATCCTGTAAAGTAGGATTTATACAAAAATCCTAAAATATGGAATTTATGTATTTTTTTGGCGAGGCTGTACCTTTGGCGGACCTGGGGAGCAGAGGGAGGGGAGGCAGGCAGCCACCGCAGATGGCAGGGGCCGCGAGAGGTGCGCAAAAGGCTCTGAACGTGTGGGAGCGAGCTTGCTCGCGATGAGGCCAGCCAAGTTCAATACTCATGTAACTGAACCGCCGCCATCGCGAGCAAGCTCGCTCCCACAGGGATTGTGCTTAATTGACGGGCATCAGGGCCCGATGCCAATCAATCGCTTGGTGCCCAGCAGCCATGCAGCGACATGCGCATCCGGAAGGGAATCCTGATCCGGGCAATGGGGCCGCTGGCCATGTCACGGGTGTCCAGCACCACCAGTTCATTGCGCCCTTCGGCAATGAGGTTGAGCATGGCAACCACGTAGCCATCGGCTTCCTCTGCATCCGCCGAGCGCGGTATGAAGATGGGTTCCTGGAAGCATCCGCTGTCGCCGGGAAACCAGGCGTCGGTGCGGCCTGTCTGCAGGTCCAGGTGCGCCAGCAGGTTGAAAAACTGGAAGGGCATCGGCCCATTCGCCGGGTTGTAAGGCCGCTCAGGATCAAAGGCGAGCAGGAACCCATGCCGGTATTTTCGACCGATGTAGCGATCATCACACCGTGGAAACTCGCAGGGATATTCCGTCAGTGGTTGCGGTTGAACGTCCTCCTGCCTGCCATTCAGGTCGAAGGTCCAGCGCATCAGGCTGGCGGCCAGGGTTTCAGGCGGTGGTACGTAGCCGTCGGCCTGGGGGAAGAAGTAGAAGATATTCCCGCCGGTGACCGGCATGTCCACGTACACCTTGCCGCCCTCATCGAACGCATTGAGCGTATGCCCCTGGAAACCGTCCTTGGGCCCCTTGAACCAACGCACATCTTGCCCGCGCCCGTTGCGCGGCACGATGGCGAACAGCTGAGGCAGGTCGGGTTGCCACTGGAAATGCGGCCCGCCGTTTTTCATGCGCTCGACGTCAACCGTCAACGGAATCAATGGGAACACCACGTACCGTTCGGTCACCGCGAAATCATGCACCATCGCCGCATAAGGGGCCTGGAACCAGATCTCGTGCAGCAGCTTTCCGTCCGGCGAGATTTCGAAGTAGGCCAGGTCGGGCGTACCGTCGCCTTTGGCCTCATAACTGCAGGCCAGCAGGTTGCCTGTCACCGGATCGAGCTTGGGGTGGGCGGTGAACGTCGCGGCTTTGATCTGCCCATCAAAGGTCCATTCGCCGAGGGTCTCCAGGGTTTCGAGATCCATCGCCCAAGGCAGGGCATCTTCCTTGAGTGCCAACAGGACGCCGTTGTGAGGGATAACGGTGGTGTTGGCGGTGGTGTTGTTTTCTGCCGCTAAGGGGTCATTGGTGTAGACGTTTCGATAGACGCCGTTGAGCGAACGACCTTCACGGCGCTGGGCCAGCAGGCGATCGGTCTTCACGTAGCGGCGTCGCATCGAGACTTTGCCATTGGCAAAGTTGAAGCGGCTAACCATGCCGTCGCCGTTGAAAAAAATGTCGTTACCCAGCATGGGTGGGTACTGCGGGTCTGGCGCCACCTGATAAAACGTCCCACAGATCGAAGCAGGCAGGATGCCTTCGATCTCAAGATCGAACACCTCTGCTTCCACGCGGCTGGGCGTGTAGAGAGCACCGGAAAATTCAGGGGTTTGAGGGAATGGAATACTCATCAGGCAATCTCGTCAATGTGCGGGTTCGTTCAGGTTCAGGCCGATTGCGGGGACATCGCCGGTCCGGAAGGCTTCACGCCGCGGCGAAAGCGTGCAACTACCAGGCACGAGATCACCAAGGCTAGCAGATAGGCTGAGGCGGCCAGCCATCCGACCGCGCGGAAGTGTCCCTCGCCCACGACCAGTGCGGCGCCAAACGGGCCGAGTCCCTGGCCGATGAAAATCGCAGCGTTACCCAGGCCTGCCAATCGGCCGGAAGGGTCCAGTTCCGCCGCCATGGAAAGCAGGTAGGGCAGGCTGAAAAACCAGACCATATGGATCAGGCAGGCCGTGGTGATAAAGGCAACGGGGCTGGTGCCATAGACCATGATCAAGGTCGCCAGCAATGCCGTGCCGAAGCTCAACAGTTGCGGAAACAGCAGGCCCAGGCGCCGTCCGATCAGCCCGGCCAGCCCGGCGCCAAGGGCTCCGGCAAGGATGCTGCCGCCGAGGATGCCGCCAATCTGCTGGGGCTCCAGGCCGATGCTCTTGCCGATGCGTTCCTGGTACACCCACAGTGCCGAGTGGCCGAAGAACAGCAGGGCAAACAGCAGGATCAACAGCATGGCGGTGAGACCGAATGGCTGGATCGAGCCATTGGCCGCGCGATGTGCTTGCGGGTAGTGCTTGGGCACTCTCCAGCAACCCAGCGCTGCGAGCACGCTGGTGATCGCCAACAGGGAAAACGCGCCATTCACGCCAAATGTTTGGAGGACCCGCGGCATGGATGTCACCAGCAGCATGCCCCACAGCAGGTTGCCGATGTTGATGACCGCGAAGGTCGCATCCTTGGAGGTGCGCAGCGCTGCGGTGGCATAGACCACCGCCATGACCGCGCCGCCGCTGGCGCCGCAGATCATCCTGGAAATGACCAGTCCGGTCTGGCTGTGCAGTTGTGTGCTGGCCAGGTTACCCAATGCCAGGATCAACAAGGCCACCAGGGCGAAGCGGCGCCGGTCGACGCTCGCCATGAACAGGGCGCAGGCTCCGCAAGCGATGGCCATCGCCATGAGTTCCGCGGCGAAGATAGCGCCGATTGCATTGAGCGGCAGGCCGAGCTGGTCGATCAGGGCACCGCCCAGGATCGGCTGGATCTGTAGCGTCCCCAGGGAAATGACCATCATCAGGCAGATGGCGCCCAGTGATTTTTTGCTATCGATGGAGTCGAGTGCGTTCATGAAGCATCACCTCAGGTAAAGAGCCTGCTCATACGTGAGCCGGCCTACACGTCAATCAGAACTTGTGAACGTAGCGAACCTGCACCTGGTAATCCGCTCGGGAGCGATTCTCGACGCCGGTTTCTTTATAGGTGTTGAGCCAGAAGGCTTTGTCTTCGGTGATTTTCCAGAACAGGCCCGGGCCAAAGCCCAGCACCTTTTCCCGGGAGTCGGTCAGGGTGTTGCCGTTGACCTTGTCATCCGAAATCTGCCGGAAGTAGTAACCGTTGATGCCGACCGAGACCTTCGGAAACACTTCGTACGAGGCGGTGAAGTTGGCCCATGCCGACTGTCCTGACTGGGTGTCGTGCACCGTTTGCCCTTCAAAGAACTGCTGCGAACTGCTCGCCGGATCGTCGTTCTTGAAGTTGTACAGATAATTCAGCCTCCAACTCACTTCCCAACGGGGTGCCGGCATCCAGGTCGCTGCCCAGTAGGGGTTCAGGGAGAAGTGGTTGGAGCCAGGGTTCAGGTCTTTGTCTTTGTCGTACTTGCCTGTTGGCAGGAGGGTGTCGAAGGCCATGCGCTGCACGAAAACCGGCCGGCCGCTGGCGTCGACGATCGGATCGAACTGGATCTGTGGCCCGACCGTGACATCACCCAGGCCGGTAGCGTTGTCCTTGAGCTTGGCCCCGTTGTCGCCGAAGTCGCCATCCAGGGAAACGACGGGTACCAACAGGCTCCAACCCAGGTGTGCCCCTCCCGCGAAGGTGTCGGGTGAGTAGTAGCTCAACTGATTGATCATCGTGATGACATTGATCTTCGGGTCATCGAAAGCGCTGTTTTTCTTGCCGCCGTTGGTCCTGATGCTGCTGGCGGTGCTGAACTTCAGGTAGGTCTGGTGAGTCAGCCCGGGTGGCCCCGCAAACCCGTCGTAGAAGCTGGTGCCGCCCAGGTTGATACCGCTGGGTTGGCTTACGGAAGGTGGTGGAGGGCCATCGGCGGCATGGGCGGCAAATGACGCGAAGCTGAGTGCCAGGCACGCTGGCAGGGATTTGGTCGGGCTCATTGAAGTGGCTCTATTCTTGGAATTGTGAGCGGGGGAATGTCCCCTGGCACTTCGACTTTAAGTCCCGGTGGTGGGTGATGCTTGAGCGCAACGGCCAGAGTTGACTGGGAGCGCCATTAACCGGGAGAAACGGGAGCGAGCTGCTCAGCCGCCAGCGCCAACGGCGCGCCAGGCGGCCTCGGCCAACTGCTGCCGGTAGTCTTCAGGGCTGCGTTTGACGCGGGCCGAGAGCCAGGCGCGGCAGTAGCTCTCCGCCGAACCGATGATCAGTGACGGGATCAGTTCGAAAGGCAGGTCCTGCAAATCCTGCTGGTGGGCCGGGTCGCTGAACCATTTCTTGAGCTCGGCGTTCCTGGCCAGATTCGCCTCGGCGAGCCGTTCGTTGAAGCCGCTGCGCGCGACCGCAAAGCGCGCCTGGTACTGGAACCGCGCCCAATCGGGTTGGCTGACTACCCAATCGACGTAGCTGAACACCAGGGCATGCACCCACTCCTGGGTCGAGGTGACAGCGCCAAGGTAGCTGTCCCGCAGCCGCGCCTGATCGTCCAGGGCGGTCATGTACAACGCCGCGACCAAGCCTTCCTTGTTGTCGAAATGGTGATAAATGGCCCCACGCTCATCTGGCTTTCGGCACGGATGATATCGATGGTGGTCGCTTCTATGCCCTGTTGGTTGAACAGCGTCAGGGCACATCGAAGGATGTGCCGCTTGGACTCGGCACGACGCCCTGGGTAGCAGCGCTCGAGGAGATCGACAGGTTCCATTTTTCGGCCCAGGCAAAAAGTGGCCATGGTAATTGAAACGAAGGCTCGGCACGAGCGATTGACAGGGTGGACATTTACAGAATATTGTTCTGTAACAGAGCGATATTCTGTAAAAGAGTAATGTTCTGTTCATGACTCCAGCCCACCTGACCAGAGATACCCCATGAGCCAGACTCTCAGCATGTACCAAAGCGTTGGTCCGTCCGCTTTCAGCAATATGGCCTGCCAGATGGCACCGTACTTCGGCACCATCAACCCGGAGATTTCGCTGTTGGCCCCCGGCCGCAGTGAGGTGAAGGTGCCGTTCCGCAAGGAAATCACCAATCACCTGGCGTCCGTTCATGCGATCGCGTTGTGCAACGCGGCAGAACTGGCGGGCGGCATGATGACCGAGGTGTCCATCCCTGGCGGGGCTCGTTGGATTCCCAAAGGCATGACCGTCGAATACCTGGCCAAGGCCAAGACGTCCATCCACGCCATTGCCGACGGTAGCGACATCGACTGGCAGACCTCGGGGGACAAGGTTGTCCCGGTCGAGATCTTCGACGAGGGCGGCGTGAAAGTCTTCACGGCACGCATCACCATGAATGTAAAACTCGGTTAGGTCACCTGGCCCATCAGGCATCGACCGTTTCTGCCAGAGGCGCCATCAGCCACTGGCGGAAACGGCTGATGCTTGAGGCAAGGCTAAAGATCAAGGACCAGATCAGAAGTGGGTTTGCTGCAGCACAGCAAGCGCAGGCCTTTGTCGATTTCCCGCTGCCTGATACCGCCGTTGTGATGCATGTCCACCGTGCCCTGGAGCAGGGCCGTCTTGCAGGTGCCACAAACACCCTGGCTGCAGGAGGAGGGCACGATCGCGCCGGCTTTCCTGGCGGCAGACAGCACGGTCTGATGGCCCGGCATGCTGAACGTCTTGCCTGACCGCGACAGGGTCACGGTGAAGACGTCCTGTTGATTGAGCGAAGCCGCCTGCTCGATCAACGGTTCTTCATTCAGTGCGGCGATGTCGAAGCTTTCCTGGTGGTAGTGGGCGAAATCGAATGCTGCTTCCCTGAGCAGCGACTTGACCGCTTCCATGTAACCCTGAGGGCCGCAGGTAAAGATTTCCCGCTCCTGGTAGTCCGGCACGTGCTGGCTCAACAACGACAAGTCGAGCCGGCCTATCGGTTGCTGCCATTGAGCGGTGTCGCCGAGACCTTCGCAAACACTGATGACCCGCAACCCCGGCATGGCGGCCTGCATGCGCGTCAGTTCCGTGTGGAAGATGATGTCGGTGGGCGTGCGGGCGCTGTGCACGAAAACGATGTCGAGGTTGCCGGCCATGTCGCACGCGGCCCGGGTCATCGACATCAGCGGCGTTACGCCGGAACCGGCGGACAGGTACAACAACTTGGTCGCCGGATGGCCGACCGGTGTGAAGCTGCCCGCCGGGCCGGAGGCCTTCAGGCTGTCGCCGGGCTTGAGGTGGTCATGCAGCCAGTTCGACACTGCGCCCCCGGTACGCGCTTGACGGTAATGGAAAACGCAAACGGCCGGGTCGGGGAGGACGACAGGGTGTAGCAGCGGGCAATGGTCTGCCCGCCAATGACCGGTGAGATCGTGATGAATTGACCGGGCTCGAAGCTCAGGGCGCTGAAGTCCGCACAGCGAAAAATGAAGGTTTTGACGTCATGGGTTTCCTGGCGCACAGCGCAGCATTGCAGGGTTTTCTGTTCACCACTGTGCCATTGCGCGCCGAACGTGCCCCAGGTGGCCGGGTTGGTAAAACGCTGGAGCGCGCTGGCGTTTCCAGGGCGCGTCAGGTTTTCGTAAGTCGTCATGTTCATTCCTCACACGCCATGGGCGGCCAGACGCGCCGCGTACCAGCGAGAGAACTGGTCGACATAGGTTTCGGTGAAGGCCGAGAACGGCCCGGGCGTGTAGGCAGGATCCTGGGTACCGCTGTGGGTGATGCCGACGAGGCTGGCGTCCTGCAGGTTGGTCGCGACCCAGACTTCGGTCAGCTTATCCACCTGGTAATCGACGCCTTCGACGGCATCGGCATGGACCAGCCACTTGGTGCGCACCAGGGTTTTATCGGGCGCCAGAGGGATGATGTAGGAGACCACGGCATGGTCGCTCATGATGTGGGTCCACGAGTTGTGCGTCCAAAGATGCACGTCGCCCAAGTCGCGGCGCGTGAGCTCGCCAAACAGCCGGGTGCACGCCACGCGGGTGTCCAGGGTCTGGGATTCGCCGTTGCCGGCAATGGCCAGTCGCTGCGAGCGGAACTGGGTCACGGCGTCTTCACCCAGGTGTTCGACGGCATCGCAGATGTAGCCTTCGCTCTCCCAGTTGGCCTTGGTGTCAGCATTGCGGCGGTGATATTCGGCCAGTGCCTGAAGTGAATCCTCACCTAGGCCATCAGTGCAAAAACCGAAATCTTCAGGCAAGAAAGACGCTGTCAATTCCGGGTGGGTGGCGGCGCAGTGATAACACTCGCGATTGTTCTCGATCACCAGTTTCCAATTGCCGTTCTCGATGATTTCCGATTCGTAGGCGATCTTGGAATGGGCGAGGTCATATTGGGCGAAACGCGGTGTCATGACCTGGTCAAGGTACAGGATGTCTTCCGGCGGTTCGTCGCCCAGGCAGACGAAGACATGGGTGCCGACGACCCGAGTGTGCACCGGGATCAGGCTTTTGCATTTAGGGTCGAAGTCCTGGCCCATGTGTGCCGCATGTTTCAGGCTGCCATCCAGGTCGTAGCTCCACTGGTGATAGGGGCAGACCAGCATGCCCACCGTTGACTTGCCGGCCTGTTTCAAGCGCGCCCCACGGTGCCGGCAAACGTTGCGAAAGGCCTGCACATGCTCATCATCGTCGCGTACCAGGAGGATGGAGGATTTGCCGATATCGAGGGTGGAGACATCCCCGGGTTCGGGGACGTCGCTGGTGACCCCCACCAGAATCCAATGCTGGGTGAAGAAGATATCGACATCGGTTTCAAAAATATCCTGGCGACCAAACAAACCGCCCGGCATGCCATGGCCCGGCGTGCGGTCGGTCAGAAGTTCACGATGGGTCTTCACGGTATTGATTGTCATTATGGGTCTCGCTCAAACGCAAAGTTGATCAGGCGGCGAGTACAGTTTGGAAAGGTGGGATAAGACCGTCAACGCGCTTTATTTTCACGCTCGCATAACTTTGCGTTATGCGTAAGAGTGGTCTTTAACATCTTTGTAATCAATGGTTTAGATGGCTGTCATCGCGCAGCCAATCGATCAGTGCCTGGGTGATGGGCTCACGTTTCCGACCGCTCGGAATAACCAGGTAATAAGCGTCTTTTGGCTTGACCACGTAGGGCGTAATCCTGATCAGTTCACCACTGTTGAGTCGGTGCGCGATCAGCCGACTCCACCCCAGTGCAATGCCGTGGCCTTGAATAGCCGCCTCGATCGCATCGTTATAGGAACTGCAGCGAAAGGAATAGTTGAGCTTGGGGCGCATATCGCCCAGTTCCCGACACCAACGGTTCCAGGTCATCCAGCCTTCCAGGGTGGAGTCCGAATCAATCAGCGCCGTGTCCAGGAAATCGGTAACGGATGAAGGGGCTGCATTGGCGGCAAGCCAGACCGGCGCGCAAACGGGAAACACTTCTTCATCGAACAGGAAAACCGAACTGCCATCCTCCCATTTCCCATTGCCGAAACGGATGGCCAGGTCGACGTCATCGCGGTATGAACTGGGCGAGACCTGTTGCGTCAGCAAGCGCAACTTCAACTTCGGTTGCAGGGTGCGCAGTGCAATCAACCGGGGGAGTATTCTCAAGTGAGAAAACGCTTCCGTGCAGGCGATGGTGATCTCCTGCTCACCAATGCCCTCGGCAATTTTGTCGAAGACACTGGCCATGCGATGAATGGACTCCGCGACGACCAGATGCAGGACATAGCCTTCGTGCGTCAGCTTGATCGACCGATGAAGGCGATGGAACAGCTTGGTCTCCAGGGTATCTTCCAGCAACCGGATCTGTTTGCTGACGGCGGCCTGCGTCACGCCCAGCTCTTGGGCGGCGAGGGTGAAACTGGCCAGCCGCGCCACGGCTTCGAATTCCAGCAACGCCGTCATCGACGGTATCAACCGCCGATAGCCCTTGACCTTTTTATCGATATCGCTGGGTTGCATAGGTGTGTTCCAACGCCGTGCCGGGTGATTCAAGCCACCGAAGATGCTCTTGCGGGTTCAGCAAGCACAGGGTGCGACAGGTTGTGCCCCAACAGTGCCCGATACAGTTCACCGTCGCCCAGGATGCCCAGGACAGTATCGGCCTCATCCCGCACGATCAAGGGATGGCCCGTTTCGTAGCGAATCTGCAGGGCGTCGCGCATGGTGGTGATCGGCGGCACGCAAGTCGGTTGTCGCGCCAAGGTGTCGATTCGCTCGGTCGGATTCCATGATTGGACGTGTGCAGTGGTGGCACCTTTTCGAACGCTGGTCAGATGCCGCTGCGGGTTCACCACCATCCACAGGTTTTGAGCCGTATCCAGGCAATATTCGTCGCGGGCCAAAACGCATTGGTCCAGTGGGGTCATCAAGCTTTTCGCGCACAGCACATTCAACGGGTTGGTGTGGGCGACGAAGTTGCGCACGTAGTCGTCGGCCGGGTTGAGTACGATCTCTTCGGGCGTGCTGTACTGGATGATCTTGCCGTCCTTCATGATGGCGATCCGCGTGCCCAGTTTCAGGGCTTCGTCCAGGTCATGGCTGACGAACACGATGGTCTTGTGCAGCTTGCGCTGCAGATCAAGCAACTCATCCTGCAGGCCTTGGCGGATCAGCGGGTCGAGGGCCGAGAACGGTTCGTCCATCAGCAGGATGTCGGCGTCCATCGCCAGGGCGCGGGCCAGGCCGACCCGTTGTTGCATGCCGCCGGACAGTTCGTCGGGCTTCTTGTTACGCCATTGGGTCAGGCCCACCAGCTCGAGCTTCTCATCCACCAGCTTGCGGCATTCCTTTTCCGAGCGGCCCTGCATTTCCAGGCCGAAGCTGATGTTCTCGCGCACCGTCAGCCAAGGCATCAGGGCGAATTTCTGGAACACCATGGCGATGCGCTGGGTGCGCATCATCTTCAGTTCGGCGGGGGTGCAGGAAGCGATGTCGATCTGCCGGCCTTCGTGCTCGACGAACAACTTGCCACGGCTGACGGTGTTCAAGCCGTTGATGCAACGCAGCAGGCTGGATTTGCCAGAGCCGGACAGGCCCATGAGCACGCAGATCTCACCTTTGTTGATTTCCAGGTTGGCTTTCTCCACACCGACGATCAAACCGGTTTTCTGAAGAATCTCCGGCCGCGAAAAGCCTTGGTCGAGTAGTTCCAGGGCGGGCTTCGGACGGGCGGCGAAGATGACGTCGACGTCTTCGAAACGGATGATGCTCATACGTCACCTCTTTTCACGGTTTCCCGTTGTTTGCAGATTCGATCGAGGATGATGGCCAGCAGCACGATCGCCAGGCCGGCTTCGAAGCCCATGGCGATATCGGCGGTGTTCAGTGCATTGACCACCGGTTTGCCCAGGCCATCGGCACCCACCAGCGCGGCGATCACCACCATCGACAACGACAGCATGATGCACTGGGTGATACCGGCCGCGATGCTGGGCATCGCATGGGGCAGTTCGATACGCGACAGGAGTTGGCGACGGGAGCAGCCGAAGGCTTTGCCGGCGTCCATGAGTTCGTCCGGAACGTCGCGGATGCCCAGGTAGGTCAGGCGGATGGGCGCGGCAATCGCGAACACCACCGTGGAGATCAGGCCCGGGACCACACCCAGACCGAAAAGGGTCAGGGTAGGAATGAGGTAGACGAAGGTCGGTACGGTCTGCATCAGATCGAGCACCGGACGCATCAAGGTGTAGAACATCGGCCTGTGCGCGGCGACAATGCCCAGCGGTACGCCGATGATCACGCACACGAGTGTGGCGAACGTCACCTGGGCCAGGGTTTCCATGGTTTCCTGCCAGTAGCCGAGGTTGAATATCAGCAAGAATGAAAAGGCGACGAAAAGTGTCAGGCTGACCTTGCGTTGGATGTAATAAGCGAGGAACGCAAATATCGCGATCAAAGCCAGGGGGTTGAACCACAGAAGGGCGTGCGTCAGCGCAGTGATGGTCCCGGACAACGCCAGGGATATAGCGTCGAATACGTCTGCGCCATGCTGCGTCAACCAATCGACATACCGGGCAATGATCTCGCCCAAGGGAAGTTTCTCTTGTGTAATCCACATATCACTAATCCGGCTGATGGAAGAAATGACTCGCGAACGCAACCACCCGGGCACAGGCGTGTACGGCTGATCCAATCGCACGGCGGGGTTGAAGTTCTGTTATCGCTGGGCGATGCGTTACCTGGCGGGGGCTAGGTTCTGTCCTGGCTGGAGCATCGATGACCTCGCTTCAAATGGTTGATATCTGTGGCCCAAGCGTTCGGGCAGCACAGAGCGCCTGCGCGCTGAACTCGCGTTGGCAGTTATCTGGATTTGGGCAGTGGGTGACAGATGAAGGGTATGACGAAGGCAGTCGTTCCGGCATTCTTTGGCCGGATGGCGAAGTTCTTTCAGCGGCGTTCAGCAAAAAAATCATAATGGCGGCTCGTTGTTGTTGTTTTAGAGTCCTTGCCTCTTGGAGATACAACCAGGCGCGCCTCACGGACATGTTGTTTCATGCCTGGGCCCGGCTTGTTTGATGAGAGCGGTGGTTGGATCTCCATGATGCTGGACTTTAAGTGCTCGAGACGGTCAAGTCAACAAAATGTACTCATGTGTACATTAAGGGATCATGAGAGTACATTTCTATCACGTATTTTGAAGAAGGAGGCGCACGATGCCGCAGGTAGGGAAGGCCCGTAGCAAGGCCCAGGACGCAGGCTGGCGAGGCTCGCCGGAGGGCTGGCTGGAAGCGGCCTACGTGGCCCTGAAAGAGTCGGGCATCGATGCGGTCCGGGTCATGCCACTGGCCAAGCGCCTGGGTTTGTCACGCACCAGCTTCTACTGGTTTTTCGAGGACCGTGAGCAATTGCTGGCTGCTTTGCTGTCGCGTTGGCGGGAGACCAACACGGGGGGCTGATCCGGCAAAGTGAAAGCTATGCCGAAAGCATTTCCGAGGCGATCCTGAATGTGTTCGAGTGCTGGCTCAACCCGCAATTGTTCGACTCGCAATTCGAGTTCGCCGTGCGTAGCTGGGCGCTTCAGTCTGCTGAAGTGGCCCAAGAGGTGGCGGTGGTGGACGAGCAGCGCATGAACGCCCTGGCGAACATGTTCAAGCGCTTTGGCTACGACAGCCAGGGGGCTGATGCACGGGCCCGAACGATCTATCTGACGCAGATCGGCTACATCACCATGAACACGACAGAGTTGATCACCGTGCGCTTCCAGCGCATCCCGCATTACGTGAGCATCTTCACCGGCAAAGTCCCCAAGCAGCGTGAGCTGGATCGTTTCTACGGGAAGTTCGGTTATGCCGAAAAAGAGCCCGGGGTCTTTGTGCCCTTGACCGACACGTTCGAAGGTCACGGCGATGATCAATGAGACCCTTGGGATCATTGGCGGTACCGGTTGGTTGGGCGGCGCGATTGCCAAGGCAGTCCTGGCGAAGGAACTGGTGCCGGCGGGCAACCTGATCATTTCCAATCGCTCGGGCAATCATCCGTTGGCTCAACAAGGTGCTTGCCTGGTCACGGACAACCAGGACCTGGTGAATCGCAGCGCCGTGGTGATCATTGCGGTTCGTCCCGAGCATTTCGCCAGCCTGGGCATCAATGCGACGGGTAAGACGGTGATCTCCTTGATGGCCGGGATCACCGCGCAGGCGATTGCAGCGCAGACTTCGGCTTCAGCGGTCGTGCGGGCGATGCCCAACGCGGCGGTGGAAATCGGACAGTCATTTACGCCTTGGTATGGCTTTAGCGCGATAGCGCCGGCGACGAAAAGCCTCGTGCAGCAGTTGTTCGAGTGCGTGGGCACTGCGGCTGAGGTCGAAAAAGAAGATTTCATTGATTACCTCTCCGCGCTCTCGGGCACTGGCCCGGCCTTTCCGGCCTTGTTGATGACGGCGCTGGCCCATCAGGCGATGCTGGCCGGTATACCTGGCGACATCGCACAGTTGGCGGCGAAAAGTGTCGTGGTCGACAGCAGCCAGTTGCTGGCGAGTCGTGACGCCCAGCAGATGATCGACGCCTTGGTGGCTTACCGGGGTGTCACGGCCGCCGCCTTGCAGGTGATGAGCCGGGGGGATTTCGAAGTACAGGTGGGAAGGGCGTTGCAGGCGGGCGCTGCGGTTGCGCGCAAGGGGCTTGAGGCCTGATAAAAGTCCGGGGTACGAAAACGGCGCCTTCCCGTCTTGGGAGAAGCGCCGTTTTTCCTTGAACGAGCCTCAAGTAGCGGGTTTACCGTTACTTGCTTGGATGGGCCGCCTGGAGTTTCTTGGCTTCATCCAAGTGATGTTGCAGGTCCGGCAGCATCTTCTGGGCGAACGCCTTGAGTTCGGTGTTACCGGCTTTCTTGTCGTCGGTCACGGTATTGGCTTCTTTCTTGAACAGGGCGATGGTTTCTTCGTGGGCCTTGACCTGGTTGTTGGCGAAGGCCGCATCAAAGGACTCATCGCGCACCTCGAGAATCTTCGCCTTGGCTTTCTTCATCAACGTGGTGTCGTCGGGCACTTCGATGTCATGTTTTTTCGCCAGCGTCTTCAGCTCTTCGTTGGCCTTGGTGTGGTCGGTGATCATCTTGTTGGCGAACGCCTTGATGTCCGCCGATTGGCTTTTTTCCAAGGCCAGTTTGCTGGTTTCGATTTCCGCGATGCCACCGACCGCCGCCTCGTCGACAAAGTCGTTGGAAGTCGCGGCCCAGGCCATGCCCATGCTGGTGCTCAGGGCGACTGCCAGGCCAAGTTGACGCAGGATGAATTTGTCCATAAGTGAGTCTCCATACAGGTTGAACGAGCGATTCTTGTCGTCTCTGATCAATGGAGGGTTGTGCCCGGGCAAAGGTTTGATCGCCAAGCGATCCGGTACGACGAACGGTCACCGCTGGTCGGATTGGCGGTCGACAGAACCCCGTTCAAGAGGCCATCCTGATAATCGACGGGCGTTGAAAGGACGCCTGCCACCGATCCATCAAAGGAGGTGTTCCATGCCGGTGTCTCACGATTTGTGCCAGGATCTCAACTACACAAAAGATCAAATCCAGCAAAAACGCAGCGAGAATCCAAGGCTCGACTCGTTACTTCAACAATACTCCCAACTTGATGCCAAGGTGGTCGATGCCGAGAAGCCATCCTCCGCCGCGCTGCCCGCCGACGTTTTGGAGACGCTCAAGAAGAAGCGATTGCTGATCAAGGACGAGATCGTGGATCACATGCAGAGCGAGCCATAGAACCCGACCCTTCGTATCGCGAAGGGCTTTTGTGGCCAGGGATTGCTCCCGCTGGGTTGCGACTGTAGGAGCTGCCGAGTGCAACGAGGCTGCGATCTTTCCACTGGCGATTGAGCCGCAAGAGAAAGATCGCCGGCTTCGCCAGCGCCTGAAAAGCGGGAGCAATCCCAGGCCATGTCAGGTCCTCATCCCGGGCAAATCTTGCTTGAGCAGCCGTCAGGTCAATGGATCCCAGCGCTGTGACCAGTCGCTGCCGGTCTTGACGATCTCTCGCAGCACTTCGAATGCCTGCTGCAACGCCGCTGAGTCCCGATCGCGGGAATAGACCAGGTAAGTCGGATAATTGAATTCCGGTGCCTTGGGCACCCGTTCCAGGATTCCACTGTCCAGGTAGCTCTGCACGACTCGCGTGCGAAAGTAACCGCTGCCGCCGTTTTCCAGGATGTATTGCAGGGCCAGGGGCCGAGGTTGAAGGTCACGGCGGCCTTGGCCTTGTCTGGCAGCGCGGTGTCGTGTTGGCGCCGGAAGTCCGCGCTCCAGTCGATATACACATAGGGTTCGGGACGGGCGGCCAGGCGCACCAGGATGAGTTTTTCTTCCAGCAGTTGTTCTACCTGCAGGCGCGGCCAGTATTCGGGCTGATAGACCACCGCCGCATCCAGCAGGCCCAGTTCCAACTGTTGCAGCAGCTTCTCGCCGTCGCGGATGTCCATGCGCAGGGCGTGACCGGGGATCTTCTGGCGCAGTGCTCCGGCCCAGGCGAGCATCAAGGGGTTGCACAGGCTGACCTCGCCTCCCAGGTGCAGGACGTTTCGATAGCCCTCGGGCAGCGGCAGGTCCCGGCGGGCCGCTTCCCAGGTTTGCACCAGTTGGTTGGCGTAGACCACAAAGGCCTCGCCGTCGGCGGTCAAGCGCGCGCCGGCACGGTTGCGCACGAACAGCGCGCAGCCAAGCTGGCTTTCGAGCTTCTGGACCCGGGCGGTGATCGCCGTCTGGGTCACGTGCAGCTTTTCGGCGGCTGCGGCGAGGCTGCCGTGACGGACGATTTCCAGGAAAGTGCGGGCGAGGTCGATGTCCATGTTCAGGCCGATGCGGGGGAAGCGGGCATTGTAAGAGCTGCCAAGCCTTCCCCGATACCGGGAGTTACTGGACGGCTTGGGCCTGTCTTGTCCGCGCCCAAGGTGCAACCAGGCGTTCGGGCGTACGGCAGGTCTTGTGCTTGAAGACGAAACGACGGCATTTGTCGGCGAAGCCGTGGCGATCGTCGACCATGTCGCGGCGCATCTGTGCGAGTTCATCATCGCGACACGCCTGGATCGCCGACAGGCTCCGTTCGGCCTTGCGCATCCGGATGCTTTCATAGGTCGGATCGAGCAGCGCGCGGTTGGCTCGCTGCAGCAGCCACAGGCCGAACTCGTCGGGGCAACGCGGGCCGATCTCCTGGACCATGCCGTAGCGCAACGCCTGCAAGGCGCTGATGGGCAGGCAGTCCTGGGTGAGCTTCCAGGCCATGTCCGGACCGACCGCGCGGGGCAGGCTGTAGGTCCAGTATTCAGAGCCGTACAGACCCATGGTCGCGTAGTGCGGGTTGAGCACGATGTCACGGCGCGCCAGCACGATATCGGCGGCCAGGGCCAGCATCACACCGCCGGCCCCGGCGTTCCCTGTCAGGCCGCTGACCACCAGTTGCCGGGCGCTGAACAGCTCCAGGCAAACGTCGTCGATGGCTTGTATGTTGGCCCAGGCTTCCTGGCCCGGTTCGGCGGCGGCCTGGATCACGT
Organism: Pseudomonas sp. Van50; assembly: GCF_055390755.1. Classification (NCBI taxonomy): domain Bacteria; kingdom Pseudomonadati; phylum Pseudomonadota; class Gammaproteobacteria; order Pseudomonadales; family Pseudomonadaceae; genus Pseudomonas; species Pseudomonas sp. Van50. Next base: position 2,574,232 of record NZ_AP024343.1, read on the forward strand.
TCAGGTGCACGCCGTTGGAAAAGCTGCCGCGCCCACCACGGATCAACAGCACCTGGGTGTCCCGGGACTTGGCCCAGCGCAATGCCGCCACCAGGCGCTGGCATTGCTCAGTGCTCATCGCGCCGTTATAGAACTCGAACGTCAGCTCCCCGACATGGCCGCATTCGCGGTAACGAATGGGTTGATAGGGTTCGTCGCTGAACGGCTGCCGGCCCAGGGAACTGTCGAGCACCGGGATACCTTCGAGGCGGTTCGACAGTACATGGCGCGCCGGGCGCTTGAAGGTCTGTTCGCCGGGTTGCGGTTTGCGGCGCAGTGCGCCGATCCACAGGCTGGCATCCCCTGTCGCCACCAGCACCGCATCGTCACGCACGGCCAACAGCTCGCCGGGCAGGCCGCGGCGAACGTCCGGATGGGCGTCGTACAGGTAAAACTGTTCGCCGGCCAGGCTTGCGAGCACACCGGGCTGACCGTCCGCGGCGTCGATGCAACGCTTGATGAAACCGCTGCTGTCGTGCCAGCTGAAGCTGCGATCGTCCTGGGTCATGTTCGGTTGCAGGCGCCCGATCACGTCATGGCGGCCATAGTCCAGTGGCACCGGGACGAAACCGTCATGGTATTTTTCCACGACCTCGCGGATGCAACGAATGGCCGCGTCGCTGACCGGACCGTTATACAGCTCCGATTTACGCAGGCCTTTGGGCAGGTCGAATTCCCACGTGGCCCACACGGGCCCGGCATCCATTTCCTCCACCGCCTGCAATGCGGTGACACCCCAGCGTTCGGGCTGCCGGGTGATCGCCCAGTCCAGGGCACTGGCACCGCGATCGCCGACAATCCCCGGATGAATGATCACCACCGGGCGCCGTGGGTTGCGCCACAACTGCTCGGGTACGCGGTCCTTGAGAAACGGGCAGATCACCAGATCGGCGCCGCTTTCTTCGATTTGCCGGCAGACCGAAGCCGCATCGGTGAACAGCACCACGCTGGGGCGATAACCGGCCTCGCGCAGGTCCAGCCAGGCGCGTTGGGTCAAGCCGTTGAATGCGCTGGACAGCAGAACGATCTTCAGTGGGGGCATAGGTCTCTCTTCCTTGAGATGAGCAGGCACAGGCTCCCGATGAGCCGTCCCTGGCCTTGATGGAAGCGCTACGTTAGCGGTTGAAGGACGCGCGGGAACTGACAGGGGTCAAGGTTGTGTGCGGTGGGAAATCAAGGAGGGGCAAAAACACGAATCCCGCCATGGGGGCGGGATTCGTTGGCAATCAAAAGGCTCGCGAGGAAGGCGAACTCAATCTCAGGCTGGGAACAGCTCGGACAGTTTCATGGCCAGCATCATGTCGCCTTCGGCGCGCAGCTTGCCGCCCATGAACGCTTGCATGCCGTCGGTGCTGCCGTCGACGATGCCTTGCAGGGTTTCGCCATCCATCACCAGGGTCACCTGGGCGTCCGGGTTTTCACCTTCCTGCAGTTCGCAGGTGCTGTCCTTGACGATCAGCGAGAAATGCTTGGATTCATCGATGCGGAAACCGAATACCAGGTCCAGGCCGGCAGCGGCGGCTGGGTTGAACTTGGCTTTCATGGCTTGTACGGCGTCGGCTACGGAGGTCATGGTTTCGATCCTTATTTGGGTGGTACAGCAAGGGTCTACAGTAATCCGGACTCAGCGAAAGGTGATGAGGTCCGGGGCCTTCAACAGTTGCAGGTGGGCATGGCTGTTGAAGGAAGCCAGGGCCACCTCGCGGCCCCTGAATTTCAGGTGGTTGAGCGAGGTGTTGACGATTTGCCAGTTCAGTTCGAAGGCCTGTCGGGCCGGTATCCGGGTGATCAGGTGGAGCAGGGCGGTGATGGTGCCGCCGGAGGTGAACACGGCGATCTTGTGGGTGTTGTCGGCTTGCTCCAGGATGCGCTGCAGGCCGGCCTGGACCCGCTCGACGAAACCCAGCCAGCTTTCGAGACCGGGCGGGTCATACTGGCCGCTCAGCCAGCGCTCGACGATCAGCACGAAGATACGCTGGAATTCGGCGCGGTTCTGCGCGGCGTTGCGCAGGATATGCAACGCCTCGGGTTCCTGGGGGAGCATGTCCGGCAACAGGGCGCGAATGACCGCGTCGGCATCGAACTCGTTGAACGCCGGGTCGATTTCCAATTCGGGGACCGGCATGCCGGCGGCGGACATCTGGCCCAGCGCACCGGCGGCGGTATCCTGTTGGCGCCGCAGGTCACCCGAGAGGCAGCGGTCGAATACGACACCGAGCTCGGCGAGGTGGTCGCCGAGCACTTGCGCCTGGCGTACGCCATTGGGCGAAAGGACATCGTAGTCGTCCGCACCAAAGGAGGCCTGGCCATGTCGAATTAGATAGATACTGCCCACGTCCGCGTCATCCCGGTACGTTGAAGGTTTGGCGAGGTTATGGGGATGGCGGTGAGCTGTCAATGAAAAAACATACGCTTGTTTGAAATGCCCGTTGCAGCCCTGTCCTGCCTGGCTCGCGTCAAGGTAACCATAGGTTTCTTGGCTGGTCGCGACGCAGGCGCATGGGTATGCTGGGGCTGTCACGCGCCTGCGTTCAGTGGCGCATTGCATTTAAGGAGTTGCTGTGGAGTTTTTCATCGAGTACGCCGGTTTCCTGGCCAAGACCGTGACGCTGGTGATCGCCATCCTGGTGGTGCTGGCCAGTTTTGCTGCGCTGCGCAGCAAGGGGCGGCGCAAGTCGGCCGGCCAGTTGCAGGTGAGCAAACTCAACGATTTCTACAAGGGGTTGCGCGAGCGCCTGGAACAGACGTTGCTGGACAAGGATCAGCTCAAGGCCTTGCGCAAGGCCGAAGGCAAGGCTGAAAAGGCCGGGAAGAAAAACAAGGACAAACCGGCGGCCAAGCCCCGGGTGTTCGTGCTGGACTTCGACGGTGACATCAAGGCCTCGGCCACCGAGAGCCTGCGTCATGAAATCACCGCGTTGCTGACCCTGGCAACGCCGAAGGATGAAGTGGTGCTGCGCCTGGAAAGTGGCGGCGGCATGGTCCACAGCTATGGTCTGGCCTCGTCGCAACTGGCGCGGATCCGTCAGGCCGGCGTGCCGCTGACCGTCTGCATCGATAAGGTGGCGGCCAGCGGCGGCTACATGATGGCGTGCATCGGCGAGAAGATCATCAGCGCCCCCTTTGCGATCCTGGGCTCCATCGGCGTCGTCGCGCAGTTGCCCAACGTCAACCGTCTGCTGAAGAAACATGACATCGATTTCGAAGTGTTGACGGCCGGCGAATACAAACGCACGTTGACGGTGTTCGGCGAAAATACCGAGAAGGGCCGGGAGAAGTTCCAGGAAGACCTGGACATCACCCATGAACTGTTCAAGAACTTCGTGTCCAACTATCGCCCGCAACTGGCCATCGATGAAGTGGCTACGGGTGAAGTCTGGCTGGGTGTCGCGGCGTTGGGCAAGCATCTGGTGGACGAGCTGAAAACCAGCGACGAGTACCTGGCCGAACGGGCCAAGGGGGCCGAGCTGTACCACCTGCACTACGCTGAACGCAAAAGCCTGCAGGAACGCATTGGCGTGGCGGCCAGCGGTTCGGTGGATCGCGTGCTGCTCAGTTGGTGGAGCCGCCTGACCCAGCAGCGGTTCTGGTAATCGCAGGAATAATGCCTACCCCTGTGGGAGCGAGCTTGCTCGCGATAGCGGCGGCACATTCAACATGGATGCAAGCTGACCCAGCGCTATCGCGAGCAAGCTCGCTCCCACAGGGGTTCTGAGGCGGGCTGAAGCTTCGGGTTCACCGCTATCCCTTTGTGGGAGTGAGGTGGATCAAGGCACCGAAAACAAAAAAAGTCCTGAACCGGCACACCCGGATCAGGGCTTTTTCATGGGGCTGTTTCAGCGACGACGGAACAGTGGCAGCGGTTCGTCAGTGGCAGCCTGGTAGGTCACCGAGAAGTCCTTGAGGCTTTCGAGGGCCTCAAAGGGGTCTTTGTCGGCGCGCAAGGCAAAGGCGTCGAAACCGCAGCGGCGCATGTAGAACAGCTGGTCGCGCAGCACGTCGCCAATCGCCCGCAATTCACCCTTGAAACCATAACGGTCACGCAGCAGGCGGGCGTTGGAGTAGCTGCGCCCGTCGGTGAAGGCCGGGAAGTTCAGGGCGATGACTTGCAACTGGTTGGCGTCATCACCGATTTCTTCCGCTTCCTCGTCGGCGTCCAGCCACACACCCAGGCCGCCGTCGCGGGCCTTGAGGGCATGGGCATGATCGCGCCACAGGGCCAGTGGCACGATCAGGTCGTCGCAGTTGGAGATGCCATCGAGGGTCGCGTCCTTGGGCAACAGGTGCCAGGTTTCGTCGATGACCTCGTTGTTCTTAATGATTCGCTGCATAGACGCGTTCCTTGAAGAGGTCGATGCCAATACGTTGGTAAGTGTCGATGAAGCGCTCGTCCGCGGTACGTTGTTCGATGTACACGTCGATCAGCTTCTCGATCACGTCAGGCATGTCATCCTGGGCAAACGACGGGCCGAGGATCTTGCCCAGGCTGGCGTCGCGGCTGCCGCTGCCGCCCAGGGAGACCTGGTAGAACTCTTCGCCTTTCTTGTCCACGCCCAGGATGCCGATGTGGCCGACGTGGTGGTGACCACAGGCGTTCATGCAGCCGGAAATGTTCAGGTCCAGCTCGCCGATGTCGAACAGGTAGTCCAGGTCATCGAAACGGCGCTGGATCGATTCGGCGATAGGGATCGACTTGGCGTTGGCCAGGGAGCAGAAGTCGCCGCCCGGGCAGCAGATCATGTCGGTCAGCAGGCCGATGTTCGGGGTGGCGAAACCTTGTTCGCGCAGCTCGCCCCACAGGGTGAACAACTGGCTCTGTTCAACATCCGCCAGGATGATGTTCTGCTCGTGGGAGGTGCGCAGCTGGCCGAAGCTGTAGCGCTCGGCCAGGTCGGCCACGGCGTCCAGTTGCTTGTCGGTGATGTCGCCCGGTGCCACACCGGTGGGTTTCAGGGACAGGGTCACCGCGACATAACCCGGCTTCTTGTGGGCCAGGGTGTTGCGGGTACGCCAGCGGGCGAAGCCCGGGTGTTCCTTGTCCAGGGCTGCCAGCTCGGCGTCCTGATTGCTCAGGGCCTTGTAGTCTGGATCGACGAAATGCTTGGCGACGCGATGCACTTCGGCTTCGGTCAGGGTGGTCTGGCCGCCACGCAGGTGAGCCATCTCGGCTTCGACCTTCTCGGCGAACACTTCAGGCGTCAGGGCCTTGACCAGGATCTTGATCCGCGCCTTGTACTTGTTGTCACGACGGCCGTAGCGGTTGTACACCCGCAGGATGGCGTCGAGGTAGCTCAGCAGGTCCTGCCACGGCAGGAACTCGTTGATGAACGCGCCAACCACCGGGGTACGCCCCAGGCCGCCGCCCACGAGCACACGGAAGCCCAGTTCGCCGGCTGCGTTGTAGACCGTCTCCAGGCCGATGTCGTGGACTTCGATAGCCGCACGGTCCGAACTCGAGCCGTTGATGGCGATCTTGAACTTGCGCGGCAGGTAGGCGAATTCCGGGTGGAACGTCGTCCACTGGCGAACGATTTCGCACCATGGCCGCGGGTCGATCAACTCGTCGGCCGCGACACCGGCGAACTGGTCGGTGGTGACGTTGCGCAGGCAGTTGCCGCTGGTCTGGATCGCGTGCATCTGCACGGTGGCCAGCTCGGCCAGGATCTCGGGCACATCTTCCAGGGCCGGCCAGTTGTACTGGACGTTCTGCCGCGTACTGATGTGGGCATAGCCCTTGTCATAGTCACGGGCAATTTGCGCCAGCTTGCGCACCTGACGCGAAGTCAGCTGGCCATAAGGCACAGCCACGCGCAGCATCGGGGCGAAGCGCTGGATATACAGGCCATTCTGCAAGCGCAGAGGGCGGAATTCTTCTTCGCTCAGCTCGCCTGCCAGATAGCGTCGGGTCTGATCACGGAACTGCTTGACGCGGTCCTCGATGATTCGCTGATCGTACTCGTCATATACGTACATATAAGTCTCGGTCTCAGGCTTGGGCCGATCAGAAACAGCTGCATGTTGGCTCGCTGGAATCGGGTTCTGCCTCGGCAATTCTGCGCGCACGGCCGCGCACTCCTAGAGGAGCCGGTGCAAGATACCTGTTTTGAGTTATGCGCAAAAGTGATGTTTGAGTATATGTAAAGAACCAAATCGACTAATGAGATTCATTATTGCCTAACCCACATTTGTCGTACGGGCAATCATCGTCTTAACTGTGGTCGAGTCCCTATGCAATCACCTACAAAACCGACAAGAGGCGATGCAATGAGCAATCCGACCAAAGCAAGGAAAAGCGACAGTACTGTTGATGCCTGGGCCATTTTGTTCCTGATTATCCTGGTGGTGGGCACTGCAGTGTTCTGGGTCAGTCACCAATAAACGGTTTATCCCTGGCGATGAAAAACCTGTGGGAGCGAGCTTGCTCGCGATAGCGGTGGTTCAGTCGGATTGATGTCGACTGGTGCACCGTCATCGCGAGCAAGCTCGCTCCCACAGGGTCATGTGTTGTGTTCGAGAGTGTTACAACCCCGCCAGATGCACCACCAGCTTGACGATGCCAAACAGCGTCAAGGCGAAGATCACCGTGAACGCGATCCCCAATATCACGAAGTGACTCGGCTTGCCGTGGGTGAAATCCCGGGCGCGGTTCTTGCCACTCTGCACGCCGAAGGCGGCGGCCAGCACGCTGTGCATCATCTGCAACAGGGTCGGCGGCTTGTTGTCGACTGGATCGTCCATAAATCCCTCGTCTGCCATGTGTGTGGGACAAGCATAGACAAAAAAAGATCGCAGGCTTCGCCAGCGCCTACGGGAACACACAAAACCCTGTAGGAACTGGCGAAGCCTGCGATCTTTTGAGGGCGCTTAGTTGTCGTAGCCCAGGTTCGGCGCCAGCCAACGCTCAGTCACGCTCAAATCCTGACCCTTGCGCGCGGTGTAGCTCTGGACCTGGTCCTTGTCGATCTTGCCCACGGCGAAATATTGCGCCTGGGGATGGGCGAAATACCAGCCGCTGACCGCTGCCGCCGGGAACATGGCGTAGTGTTCGGTGAGGAATACGCCACTGCGGCCGGCTTTCAGTTCGCTGGCCTCGGGATCGAGCAGGCGGAACAAGGTAGCCTTCTCGGTGTGATCCGGGCAGGCCGGGTAGCCGGGGGCAGGGCGGATGCCGGTGTACTGCTCCTTGATCAGCGCCTCGTTGTCCAGGCTCTCGTCCCGGGCATAACCCCAATGCTCCTTGCGCACCTGCTGGTGCAGCCATTCGGCGCAGGCTTCGGCCAGGCGGTCGGCCAGGGCCTTGACCATGATCGAGTTGTAGTCGTCACCGGCCTCCTGGTAGGCCTTGGCGACTTCTTCGGCGCCGATGCCGGCGGTGGTGATGAAGCCGCCCACGTAGTCGGTCACGCCGCTGTCCTTGGGCGCGACGAAGTCGGCCAGGGAAAAGTTCGGCTTGCCGTCGGTCTTGATGATCTGCTGGCGCAAGTGATGCAGGCGCGCCAGTGGCTTGCCATCGTCGCCGTAGACTTCCAGGTCGTCGTCATGCACCTGGTTGGCCGGCCAGAAGCCGAACACGGCGCGGGCGCTGATGAGTTTCTCGTCGATCAGCTTGCGCAGCATCGCCCGGGCATCGGCGTACAGCGCGGTGGCGGCTTCGCCGACCACTTCGTCGGTGAGGATGCGCGGGTATTTGCCGGCCAGGTCCCAGGAGATGAAGAACGGTGTCCAGTCGATGTATTCGGCCAGGACGTTCAAGTCGATGTTGTCCAGCACCTTGGCGCCGGTGAAGGTCGGCTTGACCGGCTGGTAGCTGCTCCAGTCGAACTGCGGCTTCTTGGCCACGGCCGCGGGGTAGCTCAGGCGCTCGGTGCGGGCGCTGCGGTTGGCCGTGCGCTCGCGTACCTCGATGTAGTCCTGGCGGGTTTTCTCGACGAACGCCGGCTTGAGTTCCTTGGACAGCAACTGGGTCGCCACGCCCACGGCGCGGGAGGCGTCGGTGACGTAGATCACCGCGTCGTTGCTGTACTTGGGCTCGATCTTCACCGCCGTGTGGGCCTTGGAGGTGGTGGCGCCACCGATCATCAGCGGCAGATGGAAGTCCTGGCGCTGCATCTCCCGCGCCACATGCACCATCTCATCCAGGGACGGGGTGATCAGGCCGGACAGGCCGATGATGTCGCATTTCTGCTCCTTGGCCACCTGCAGGATCTTCTCCGCTGGCACCATCACGCCCAGGTCGACGATGTCATAGCCGTTGCAACCGAGCACCACGCCGACGATATTCTTGCCGATGTCATGGACGTCGCCCTTGACCGTGGCCATCAGGATCTTGCCCTTGGCTTCCGGCTTGTCGCCTTTTTCCGCCTCGATGAACGGAATCAGGTGGGCCACGGCCTGCTTCATCACACGGGCGGACTTGACCACTTGGGGCAGGAACATTTTGCCGGCACCAAACAGGTCGCCGACGATGTTCATGCCAGCCATCAGCGGGCCTTCAATGACCTCGATCGGCCGGGTGAACGACAGTCGCGACTCTTCGGTGTCTTCGACGATGTGGGTGGTGATGCCCTTGACCAGCGCATGCTCCAGGCGCTTGTTCACTTCCCAGCCGCGCCATTCCTCGGTTTCCGCTTCCTTGACGCTGCCGTCGCCCTTGTACTTGTCGGCGATGGCGAGCAGGGCGTCGGTGCCTTCGGGGGTGCGGTTGAGGATCACGTCTTCCACGGCATCACGCAGTTCCGCCGGGATCTGGTCGTAGATCTCCAGTTGGCCGGCGTTGACGATGCCCATGGTCAGGCCCGCGCGGATCGCATACAGCAGGAACACCGAGTGGATCGCCTCGCGCACCGGGTTGTTGCCACGGAACGAGAACGACACGTTGGACACGCCGCCCGAGGTCAGCGCGTACGGCAGTTCGTCGCGGATGTAGGCGCAGGCGTTGATGAAGTCCACGGCATAGTTGTTGTGTTCTTCGATACCTGTGGCGACGGCGAAGATGTTCGGGTCGAAGATGATGTCTTCCGGCGGGAAGCCGACTTCATTGACCAAGATGTCGTAGGAGCGCTTGCAGATTTCCTTCTTGCGCGCCTCGGTGTCGGCCTGACCGGCTTCGTCGAATGCCATCACCACCACGGCGGCACCGTAGCGCTTGCACAGCTTGGCGTGGTGGATGAACTGCTCGACGCCTTCCTTCATGCTGATGGAGTTGACGATGCCCTTGCCCTGGATGCACTTGAGGCCGGCTTCGATCACTTCCCACTTGGAGGAGTCGATCATGATCGGCACGCGGGAAATGTCCGGTTCGCCGGCAATCAGATTGAGGAAGGTCACCATGGCCTTCTTCGAATCGAGCATGCCCTCGTCCATGTTGATGTCGATCACCTGGGCGCCGGCCTCGACCTGCTGCAGGGCCACTTCCAGCGCTTCGGTGTAGTTGTCCTCGCGGATCAACCGGGCGAACTTGGCGGAACCGGTGATGTTGGTCCGCTCGCCGACGTTGACGAACAAGGAGCTGCGATCGATGGTGAACGGTTCCAGGCCCGACAGGCGGCAAGCCCGCGGGATCTCTGGAATCGGTCGCGGCGCATAGCCGGCCACGGCCTTGGCGATGGCCTCGATGTGCGCCGGGGTGGTGCCGCAGCAACCGCCGACAATGTTCAGGAAGCCGCTCTGGGCGAACTCTTCGATGACCTTGGCCGTCTCGGCCGGCAGTTCGTCGTATTCACCGAACTCGTTGGGCAGGCCGGCGTTGGGGTGGGCCGATACGTGGGTGCTGGCCTTGTTCGACAGCTCTTCCAGGTACGGGCGCAGTTCGCTGGCGCCGAGGGCGCAGTTCAGGCCCACGGAGATCGGCTTGGCGTGGGCCACCGAGTTCCAGAAGGCTTCGGTGGTCTGGCCGGAGAGGGTGCGGCCGGAGGCGTCAGTGATGGTGCCGGAGATCATGATCGGCAGTTCGACGCCCAGTTCTTCGTAGACCCCTTGCACGGCAAAGATCGCCGCCTTGGCGTTCAGCGTGTCGAAGATGGTCTCGATCAGGATCAGGTCCGCGCCGCCTTCAATCAGGCCCTTGGTGGCTTCGGTGTAGTTCTCCACCAGTTCGTCGAAGGTCACGTTGCGGTAGCCGGGGTTGTTCACGTCCGGCGACAGCGAGCAGGTGCGGCTGGTCGGGCCGAGCACGCCGGCGACGAAGCGCGGCTTGTCCGGGGTTTCCAGGGTCTTGGCGTCAGCCACCTGGCGGGCCAGGCGTGCGCCTTCCAGGTTCAGCTCGTAGGCCAGGCCCTGCATGCCGTAGTCGGCCTGGGACACCTGGGTGGCGTTGAAAGTGTTGGTTTCCAGGATATCGGCGCCGGCATCCAGGTAGGCTTTTTCAATGGCACCGATCACGTCGGGACGGCTGAGCACCAGCAAATCGTTGTTGCCCTTGACGTCGCTCGGCCAGTCGGCAAAACGCTTGCCGCGGTAGTCCTGTTCTTCCAGCTTGTAGCTCTGGATCATCGTGCCCATGCCGCCGTCGAGGATCAGGATGCGTTCCTTGAGGGCTTGCTGGAGAAGATAAAGGCGAGCGCTGCGATCGGACATAGGACTACCTGGAAAAAAGGACCATTACGAAGGCCGGGATGATAGCAAACCTGCGCAGGATTTGATCATGAGGGGCTTTTGCATGAATATCGCTCATGTTTGCAAGGCGATGTTGGCCCGGTAGAATCGCCGGACTATCTCTTAGGGACCCGAGACATGCCGTACCGCGTCTTATTCGGCAGTCTGCTGCTGTCGTTGTCTTTTAGCGCAGCCGCCGGGGATCCCGTTCCGGCGATCTCCTACACCCGCGACATCCAGCCGATCTTCACGGAAAAATGCGTGGCCTGTCATGCCTGCTACGACTCCGCCTGCCAATTGAACCTGGGCAGCGGCGAAGGGGCGGCACGGGGGGCGAGCAAGCTGTCGGTGTATGACGGCGAGCGACGCCAGGCGGCCGAACCGACCCGTCTGTTCTACGATGCCTCCGGCCAGCGGGCCTGGCAGCGCAAAGGTTTCTATTCGGTGCTCGATGCCCAGGGCAGCCAGGCGGCGTTGATGGCGCGGATGCTGGAACTGGGGCACCGTACGCCATTGCAGCCCAACGCCAAATTGCCGGAAGACATCGTGCTTGGGCTCAACCGTGACAACACCTGCCCGGTGCCGGGGCAGTTCGACGAATACGCCGCTGCGCATCCCCGCGAAGGCATGCCGCTGGCGGTCACCGGCCTGACCGACCAGCAATACCAGACCCTGCAGCGCTGGCTGGCCGCCGGCGCCCCGATCGACCAGCAGGCCTTGGCCCCGAGCGCCGCCGAAGCCTTGCAAGTGGTGCAGTGGGAAAACCTGCTCAACGCCCCCGGCGCCCGGGAAAGCCTGGTGGGGCGCTGGTTGTTCGAACACTGGTTCCTGGCGCATATCTATTTCAAGGACGGCGAACCGGGGCATTTCTTCCAATGGGTGCGTTCGCGTACGCCCACCGGCCAGCCCATTGACCTGATCAACACCCGCCGTCCGAACGACGATCCTGGCACCCGCGTCTATTATCGGCTCTGGCCGGTGCAAGGGGTGATCGTGCACAAGACCCACATCACCTACGGCTTGAGCGCGGCGAAGATGGCGCGGATCAAGAGCCTGTTCTACAGCGGCAAGTGGCAGGTCACCGCGTTGCCGGGCTACGGTCCGGAGCGCCGGGCCAACCCGTTTTCCACCTTCGAAGCGATTCCGGCCCAGGCCCGTTACCAATTCATGCTCGATAACGCCGAGTATTTCGTGCGGACGTTCATCCGCGGGCCGGTGTGCCGGGGCCAGATCGCCACGGACGTGATCCGCGACAATTTCTGGGCGCTGTTCCAGGCCCCCGAACACGACCTGTACATCACCGATCCGAACTACCGCGGCCAGGCCACGCCGCTGTTGGCGATGCCGGGGCAGAACGACGATGTGGGCAGCGTCCTCAGCCTGTGGCTCGATTACCGTGACAAGCGCAACGAGTACGAGGCCTTGCGCCGCGACAACTATGCCGAGCTGCCGGCACCGAGCTGGTCGACGCTATGGGCCGGCAACGACAACGCGCTGCTGAGCATTTTCCGGCATTTCGACAGCGCTTCGGTCACCAAGGGGCTGATCGGGGAGGTGCCGCAGACGATGTGGCTGTTCGACTTCCCGTTGCTGGAGCGTACCTATTATCAGTTGGCGGTGAATTTCGACGTGTTCGGCAACGTCTCCCACCAGGCCCAGACCCGGTTGTATTTCGATTTGATCCGCAACGGTGCGGAGCAGAACTTCCTGCGCCTGATGCCGGCCGACTCCCGGGAAGGCTACCTCGACGACTGGTACCAGGCCGGTGGCAAATTCAAGATGTGGCTCGATTATGAGGCCATCGACGATGACAAGCCGACCGCCCTCAAGCTTGACGAACGCGACCCCAAGGGTGATTTCGCCCAGCAACTGCTGGTCCGTTATGGCGATCTGAACGCGCATCCCGATCCGATCAACCGCTGCGACGGTGCCTACTGCTCGCGCCCGAACATCGACCCGGCGCTGCAAAACGCCGAGCAGGCCCTCAGTCGGCTGGTGTCGCGCCCAGCGGCGGGGCTCAAGGTGATCGACCAACTGCCGGAAGCGACCCTGTTGCGCATCGAAACCGCCAGCGGCCAACGTGAGGTCTACAGCCTGCTGCGCAACCGGGCCCACAGCAACGTGGCGTTCCTGCTGGGCGAGGAAACGCGCTATCAGCCGGGGCTGGACACGCTGACGGTCTACCCGGGCGTGCTCAGCAGCTATCCGAACTTCATGTTCAACATTCCGGCCGGGCAAGTGCCGGCATTCGTCGAGGCCATGGAACGTGCCCAGGATGAGCCGGCGTTCGAGCGGATTGTCGAGCGCTGGGGGATTCGCCGCAGTCACCCGCAGTTCTGGTATTACTTCCATGACCTGAGCCAGTACATCCAGGAAACGGAGCCCGTGGAAAGCGGTGTGCTGGACATGAATCGCTACCAGAACCTCTGATCGGCCTGTCCGGCGGCAAACCCCGTGCCGTCGGACGCTTTCCTGACAAAAATACTAGGACTTTGTCCGGCGCGATGATTGGCGTAAACTGCCGTCAAGCCTGCGAGGAGTTTCCATGACCGCCATTACCATTACCGATGCCGCCCACGATTACCTGGCCGACCTGCTGTCCAAGCAGAACACCCCGGGGATCGGGATCCGCATCTTTATCACCCAGCCCGGCACCCAGTACGCAGAGACGTGCATTGCCTACTGCAAGCCGGGAGAAGAAAAACCCGAAGACACCGCGTTGGGGCTCAAGAGCTTCACCGCGTACATCGACTCGTTCAGCGAAGCCTTCCTGGACGATGCGGTCGTCGACTACGCCACCGACCGCATGGGCGGCCAGCTGACCATCAAGGCACCGAACGCCAAGGTGCCAATGGTCAACGCCGACAGCCCGGTCAACGAGCGCATCAATTACTACCTGCAAACCGAGATCAACCCGGGCTGGCCAGCCACGGCGGCCAGGTTTCGCTGATCGATGTGGTGGAAGACGGCATCGCCGTGCTCCAGTTCGGCGGCGGCTGCCAGGGCTGCGGCCAGGCTGACGTGACCTTGAAGGAAGGCATCGAGCGCACCTTGCTCGAGCGCATTCCAGAGCTCAAGGGCGTGCGCGACGTGACCGACCATACGCAGAAAGAAAACGCCTACTACTGATAGGTGTTCGCTGCGGAGAGTGTGTGGCGAGGGAGCTTGCTCTCTCGCCACCATCGTTTCAGTCGTCAGCCTGTATCCACCACCCCTGTGGGAGCGAGCTTGCTCGCGATAGCGGTGGGGCAGCCTGCGATGATGTTGAATGTGCCGTTGTTATCGCGAGCAAGCTCGCTCCCACAGGGATCGGGGCTGTGTCAGGGCCGGTAGAGATGCGCATGTCCGGCGCGGTACAGCGACGACTCGCTGAACACGTCATTGCCCAGCACACGCCCCACCAGGATCAGCGCCGTTCGGCGGAAACCCTTGGCCTGCACCTTCTCGGCAATATCTGCCAGCGTCCCCAGCACCCAATCCTGATCCGGCCATGTCGCCCGGTGGATCACCGCAATCGGGCAATCCGCGCCGTAGTGGGGCCGCAGTTCGTCGACGATCTTTTCCAGGTGATTGACCCCCAGGTGAATCGCCATGGTCGCCCCGTGCTGTGCCAGGTTGCCCAGTTCTTCCCCAGCGGGCATCGGGGATTTATCGGCGTAACGGGTGAGGATCAGGCTCTGGGAGATGTCCGGCAAGGTCAGTTCGGCACCCAGCAGGGCGGCGCAGGCTGAGGTCGCGGTCACGCCCGGGATGATTTCGAAAGGGATGTCCAGTTCCCGCAGGCAACGAATCTGTTCGCCGATGGCGCCGTACAGGCTCGGGTCGCCGGAGTGCACCCGGGCCACGTCCTGGCCCTTGAGATGGGCGCTGCTGATCAATTCGATGATCTGTTCCAGATGCAGCTCGGCGCTGTTGATCACCTGTTCGGCACAATGGCCTTCGAGGACGGCGGTTGGCACCAGCGAGCCGGCGTAGATGATCACCGCGCACTGGCGGATCAGTCGCTGGCCTTTGACCGTGATGAGGTCCGGGTCGCCGGGGCCGGCGCCGATGAAGTACACGGTCATGACCGGCTCCTGTGAAAGGTGGGTGAGCGTCGCCCAGATGAAGATCGCTCATGATCCTGGGCGGCGATTATCGGGATTTACGCCACGACCGCCAATGCCAACGTGCTCATGGGGCCTGTTTGACGGGGAATCAGCAGGGTTGCGGGCGTCGTGCCCAATTGATCGGCCAAGGCCAGGGCGGCGCTTTCGGCGATGCCGTAGCAACCGGTTTGCGCGAAGGCGATCTCGGAACGATGGCTGAGCCGCCGCTCGTAACCGGCCAACTGTTCGGCACTGAAGCAGGTCAGCGGCAAGGCCAGTTGCCCGGCCAGCTCCAGCAGCCCGGGCTCGTCACGCTTGAGGTCGATACTGGCCAGGGCCCGTACCTGTTGAAGTTCGATGCCGTGGGCCAGCAACGTCTGTTCGAGCAAGGCCCGCAGCGTGCTGGCGGGGCATCCGCGCTGGCAGCCCAAGCCGATCACCAGGATCGACCCGGTGCTCATGCGTCGTGGTGGGCTTGGCCGTCACGGCGAAACAGCCAGGCGCTGATCAGGCCCAGGGCCAGCCAGAAGGCGACGTTGGTCACCTGCGAGGCGATCTTGAACTGGCTTTCCAGCGCTTCGGGCGCCAGCATCGAGTGGACTTCGGGCTGCGGCGCACCGATAACGTGGGGCACCAGCAACGTCGCCACGCCCAGCAGCTTGAGCAGCCAATGCCGGCCGAAGGCAATCAGGGCAATGCCCACCGCCGTCGAGGCCGCGGTGCCGATCCACCACATCTGCCGCTGGGCCAGGTCGGCCGCTGCGGTGCCGGGCAATTCCGGGGGCAGGCCGAGGGTGGGTGCCAGGACGAAAGTGGCATAACCGGCCAGGCCCCAGAGCAGACCCTGGGAGGTGCGAGTCGGTGTGCGCAAGGTGTACAGGCCCGCGAGCATCAGGGCAAAACCCACGGCGACCACCAGGTTGCCGCCGGTGGTGGACAGCACGCGCTGCCAGCCATCTTCCGGCTCCCAGGCCTCGGCATCATGGGTGTGGGCCACACCGTCGGTGTGCTCATGGACCTCGGTCGCCGGGGCCTTCTCGAAGGTTTCCGCCTGGAGAATCAGCGGCGATACCCAGAAACTCTGCAACAGGGTCAGCAGCAGGGCGGCCAGCAAGCCGCTGAAACCGGCGGTCTGCGCGATACGCTTGATCATGTCGTCAGTTCTCAATGGCAGGGGAAGGCGGCGCTGTGGCGGGTATCGTGGGCGGCGTTGTGCACCGCTTCGATGTGGGAGAAACCGGCGAAATAGACCAGCCCCGCGCCCAGGATCGAAGCCAGGATCGCGGCGCTCAGGCGTTGGCTCAGGGTGGTGGTGCTGCTGGCGGTGCGGGCGGTGCTGCTGCTGATGGTCGACATGGCGCTTCCCTCTGTTTTTGTTCCGTGGGGATGCGAGCGCAATGAGACCCCGGGCGAAAGATCGCCAAGGTTCGAACAGCGCCCGCCCACCGCGGGTTTGTTGATGCTTGAGTCATGGGCCGGTCTCCGGGCTCGCGAGGGGCAGGGGCTGGGCCTTGCCTGCAAGCATCACCTTCCCATGCGCCCTTGTAGCAGGGCAGACACAGTGGTTCAGACGCTTCGCTCGCTTACCGTTGCGGGGGCAGCACCGGACTGACGTGGCTTTGGAGTAAAGCACACGATTCACCGGTTTCCCGTTTCACCCTGTGAAGGGCACCCGTAACTAGGCGCACAGGAGAGCATGGGTGGGGCGGGGCCGTCAATGCACAGGGGGCCGCTGCGCAGCCCATCGCGAGCAAGCTCGCTCCCACAGGGGGCTGCGGGATCCAATGTGGGAGCGAGCTTGCTCGCGATGGCGGCGGCAAAGACACCGCAGAACTCACTTGCGGAGATTGACCCGCCCCACACCCTGCGTAGCCTTGCGCCTTCGAGGTTCTTCGGCCTGTGCCGAAGCTAAGAAGGGAACGCGGTCCAAGCCGCGGCTGCCCCCGCAACTGTGAACGGTGAGGTTTCTGCAAGGCCACTGTGCATGCCCTTTTACCAAAGGCGCACGGGAAGGCGCAGCCATTGCCAGTCGAAAGACTGGCCCGCCGTCAGCCAGGAGACCTGCCTCGAGACAGATTCTCACTACAACCGGGCGGGGTGATCCGGTGGCGAAATCTTCCGTGCACACCTGTGCCCGCGGTTGTCGTCCCGTTTGCCCGCCACCTTGCCAAAGGGCATCCGATGAAAACACTGGCCAAACTCCCCGTCACCATCGTCACCGGCTTTCTCGGCTCGGGTAAGACCACTTTGCTGCGGCACATGCTCGACAACGCCCAAGGCCGGCGCATCGCCGTGATCGTCAACGAGTTTGGCGAGCTGGGTATCGACGGCGAGATCCTCAAGCAGTGCGCCATCGGTTGCACCGAAGAAGAAGCCAACGGCCGCGTCTACGAACTGGCCAACGGCTGCCTGTGCTGCACGGTGCAGGAAGAATTCTTCCCGGTGATGCGCGAGCTGGTGGCCCGGCGCGGCGACCTCGACCATATCCTGATCGAAACCTCCGGCCTGGCCTTGCCCAAGCCGCTGGTCCAGGCCTTTCAATGGCCGGAAATCCGCAGCGCTTGCACGGTCGATGCGGTGATCACTGTGGTCGACAGCCCGGCCGTTGCCGCCGGCACCTTCGCCGCCTTCCCCGACCAGGTCGATGCCCAGCGCAAACTCGATCCGAACCTGGACCACGAATCGCCGCTGCACGAACTGTTCGCCGACCAACTGGCCAGCGCTGACCTGGTGATCCTCAACAAAGCCGACCTGATCAGCCCTGAAGACCTGGCCAAGGTTCGCCTGGAAGTCGCCGAAGAGCTGCCGCCGGCGGTCAAGGTCATCGAAGCCAGCAGCGGTCGCCTGCCGCTGGACGTGTTGATCGGCCTGGGCGCCGGTTCCGAAGAACACATCGACGGCCGCCACAGCCATCACGACCATCACCACGATGGCGACGATGACGACCACGATCACGACGCCTTCGATTCCATCTCCATCGAGCTGCCCCAGGCCGACGAAAGCCTGTTGCTGGACGCGCTGACGCAACTGGTGGTCCAGCACGGTGTGCTGCGGGTCAAGGGTTTCGCGGCGATCCCGAACAAGCCGATGCGCCTGCTGATCCAGGGCGTTGGCACGCGTTTCGACAAACATTTCGACCGCCAGTGGGGCGCCGAGGAAGCGCGGGTCACCCGTCTGGTGCTGATCGGCCAGGCACTCGATGCCGCACTGCTCGAAGCGCAGTTGCGCGCCGCCCTCAGCGCCTAAGCCATGCACCTGCTCAGGACCCAGCCCGGCGGTTTCGTGTCGGATGACAACATTGCCGACCTCGGGCAAACCCCCGCCGAACTGGTGATCCTGTGCAGCGGCGACTCCAGCCTGGCGCTGCTGGCCGAAGCGGCGAAGCAATTGCCGGGCGATTATCCGGAGTTTCGCCTCGCCAACCCGATGCAGGTGCAGAACCACGCCTCGGTGGATCTGTATTTCGAAGACGTGCTGCGCCACGCCAAGGTTATCCTGTTGTCGCTGCACGGCGGCATTGGCTATTGGCGCTACGGCATCGAGCGCCTGATGGACCTGGCCGGGCGCGGGGTGAAGCTGATCCTGGTGCCGGGGGATGATCGACCGGACCCGGAGCTCAGTGACCTGAGCAACGTGGCCGTCGAGGACCGCGACCGGCTCTGGCAGTTCTTGCGCCAGGGCGGCCTGGGCAATGCCCTGGACCTGTTTCACAACCTCGGCAGTCAGTGGTTCGGCCGCGATTATCCGTGGGCCGAGCCGCAGACCCTGCCGCGCACGGCGATCTATCACCCGAAGAAAACCAGCGCCAGCCTCGGCGATTGGCAAGCCGAGTGGAACGCCGGGCAACCGGTGGCGGCGGTGCTGTTTTATCGTTCCCACTTGCAAGCGGCGAACACCGCGTTCATCGACGTGTTTTGCCAGCGCCTGCAAGCGGCGGGGCTCAATCCGTTGCCGATTGCCGTGGCGAGCCTCAAGGAGCCCGGTTGCCTGGCGCGGGTGGAGGACTGGTTGGATGAAGTGGAAGCGGGGGTGATCCTCAATACCACCGGCTTCGCTCAATCCAGCCCCGAAGCCCCGCACTTGCGACCGTTTCGCCGCAATATCCCGGTGATTCAGGCCATTTGCGCCCAGGACAACGAACCGGGCTGGCGCGCCAGCGAGCAGGGCCTGGGGCCACGGGATCTGGCGATGCACATTGCCTTGCCGGAGCTGGACGGGCGGATCATCAGCCGCCCCATCAGTTTCAAGGACCTGGCCTGGCGCAGTGAGCGCAGCCAGAGCGACGTGGTCTGCTACCGCGCCGTACCCGAACGCATGGATTTTGTCGCCGAGCTGGCCCAACGTTGGACCACCCTGGCGCGCCTGCCCAATGGGCAGAAGCGTGTGGCGCTGATCCTCGCCAACTACCCGACCCGGGACGGACGCATCGGCAATGGCGTCGGCCTGGATACGCCAGCGGCGGCCTTGAATATCCTGCGGGCCATGCAGGCCGAGGGCTATCCACTGCCGGCCGAACTGCCGGCGAGCGGCACTGCGTTGATCCAGCAATTGCTCGGCGGGGTCAGTAACGACCTGGACAGCCTCGACCTGCGTCCGTGTCACCAGAGCCTGGCCCTGGATGCCTACCTGGCCATGTTCGACGCGCTGCCCGAGGCCAATCGCCAAGCGGTGCTGGCGCGCTGGGGCTCGCCCGAGCAGGATCCGATGTTCCGCGACGGCTGCCTGATGGTCGCCGGCCTGCGCCTGGGCCTGACCTTCGTCGGCATCCAGCCGGCGCGAGGTTATCAGGTCGATCCGAGTGCGGTGTACCACGACCCGGACCTGGTGCCGCCCCACGGTTACCTGGCGTTTTATTTCTGGTTGCGCCACACCTACGGCGTCCACGGGGTGATCCACGTCGGCAAGCACGGCAACCTCGAATGGCTGCCGGGCAAAGGTGTCGGGCTCTCGGAAAATTGCTGGCCGGACGTGCTGTTGGGGCCATTGCCGAACATCTACCCGTTCATCGTCAACGACCCGGGCGAGGGCGCCCAGGCCAAGCGTCGCACCCAGGCGGTGATCATCGACCACTTGATGCCGCCGCTGACCCGGGCCGAAACCTACGGACCGCTGCGTAACCTCGAGCTGCTGGCCGACGAATACTACGAGGCGCAATTGCTCGATCCGCGCCGCGCCCGGGAACTGCAACGGGACATCCTCAACCTGGTGCGCGAGACCCACATCGACCGCGAGCTGCAACTGGATGCCGGCCTCGACAGCGATGCTGACGCCGCGATCTGGCTGCCACGCCTGGACACGTACCTGTGCGACTTGAAGGAGTCGCAGATCCGCGACGGCCTGCACATTTTTGGCGAATCGCCCAGCGGACGACTGCGCATCGACACCCTGCTGGCGTTGCTGCGCATTCCCCGGGGCGACGGCAAGGGTGCGCAGTCGAGCCTGCTGCGGGCGCTGGCGAAGGCGTTCGGGCTGGGCTTCGATCCGCTGGATTGCGCCCTGGCCGAACCCTGGATGGGCGACTGTCCCGAGGCATTGCGCCGGATCAGCGCCGAGCCCTGGCGCAGCGCCGGCGATACCCGCGAGCGCCTGGAGCTGTTCGCCGCGCAGTTGATCGAGCAGGCGTTGGACGGCGCGGTTGAGCAGCTCGACGCGCCGGGTTGGGAGGTGGTGGGCGGCATCATTGAAAACCTGCGAGCCGTCGTGGCGCCACGCCTGGACGCCTGCGGTCCGGCGGAAATGCATGGCCTGCTCGATGCCTTGAGCGGGCGCTTCGTGCCGGCCGGCCCCAGCGGTGCGCCGAGTCGCGGGCGCCTGGATGTGTTGCCCACCGGGCGCAATTTCTTCTCGGTGGACGTGCGCAACCTGCCCACCACCACGGCGTGGCGCATCGGTTTCCAGTCGGCGAACCTGATCCTTGAACGGCACTTGCAGGACCACGGCGATCACCTGCGCCAGCTCGGCCTGTCGGTGTGGGGCACTGCCACCATGCGCACCGGCGGCGACGACATCGCCCAGGCCATGGCGTTGATGGGCGTGCGTCCGGTGTGGGCCACCGGCAGCCAGCGAGTCGATGACTTCGAGATCCTGCCGCTGAGCCTGCTGGACCGGCCGCGGGTCGATGTGACGCTGCGGGTGTCCGGGTTCTTCCGGGACGCCTTCGCCAACCTGATCCGCCTGTTCGATGCCGCCGTGCAGGCTGTCGCCGCCCTCGATGAGCCGGACGACCTGAACCCCTTGGCGGCCAAGGTGCGTGGTGAGCGCGAAGCGTTGCTGGCATCGGGCCTTGAGCCTCAAGACGCGGCGCGCCAGGCCGGCTGGCGGATTTTCGGTGCCAAGCCCGGTGCCTATGGCGCGGGTGTGCAGGGTGCGATCGACGGTCGCTTGTGGCAGAGCCGCGAAGACTTGGCCGAGGTGTACCTGAACTGGGGGGGTACGCTTATGGCGGCAGCGATGAAGGCACCGCGGCCCGGGAGCAGTTCTCCCGACGCCTGAGCCAGGTGCAAGCGGTGCTGCAGAACCAGGACAACCGCGAGCACGACCTGCTCGATTCCAATGATTACTACCAGTTCCAGGGCGGCATGCTGGCAGCGGTGGAGACCCTCAGCGGGGAAGCCGCGGCCAGCTATCACGGCGATCACAGTCAGCCGGACCTGCCCAGGATCCGTACCCTGAAAGAAGAACTCAACCGCGTCATCCGTTCCCGTGCGGCCAATCCGAAGTGGATCGACGGGGTCAAGCGCCACGGCTATAAAGGCGCGTTCGAACTGGCGGCGACGGTGGACAACCTGTTCGCCTTCGACGCCACCACGCAGCTGATCGACGATCACCAGTACGCTTTGCTGGCCGATGCCTACCTGCTCGATCCGGACACCCGGGATTTCGTCCGCCAGCACAACCCCGACGCCCTGCGGGACATGACCGAGCGCCTGCTCGAAGCGCAGCAGCGGGGGATGTGGCAGGAACCGGGCGAGTATCGCGAGGCGCTGGAGAATTTGTTGTTGGACATCGAGGAGGATGGCTGAAATGAGCACAACAGACGCGCACTTGTGGCGAGGGAGCTTGCTCCCGCTCGGCTGCGCAGCAGTCGTCGTTCTGGAAGGGCACTGGGACCTCAGGTTCTGGGGGCCGCTGCGCGCCCCAGCGGGAGCAAGCTCCCTCGCCACAGGGCAACCCCGCACATCCATGAGGCCTTCAGCATGACCCATACCCCCCATTTCCCACTCTCCGCCGTGGTCGGCGCCGATGACCTGAAACTGGCCCTGTGCCTGGCCGCGATCGACCCGAAAATCGGCGGTGTGCTGATCGAAGGCCCACGGGGCATGGCCAAGTCCAC
Source organism: Pseudomonas sp. Van50 (assembly GCF_055390755.1). Taxonomy (NCBI): domain Bacteria; kingdom Pseudomonadati; phylum Pseudomonadota; class Gammaproteobacteria; order Pseudomonadales; family Pseudomonadaceae; genus Pseudomonas; species Pseudomonas sp. Van50. The sequence goes on from NZ_AP024343.1 coordinate 2,596,285, forward strand.
CTTGGCCCGGGGCCTGGCGGACCTGCTGGCCAGCGGTCAGTTCGTCACCTTGCCCCTCGGTGCCACCGAAGAGCGGCTGGTGGGCACCCTCGATCTGGATGTGGCCCTGGGAGAGGGGCGCGCGCAATTTTCTCCCGGCGTGCTGGCCAAGGCCGACGGTGGCGTGCTGTATGTCGATGAAGTGAACCTGCTGCCCGATCACCTGGTGGACCTGCTGCTCGATGTGGCTGCCAGTGGCACCAACCTGATCGAGCGCGACGGCATTTCCCATCGGCATCCGGCGCGCTTTGTGCTGATCGGCACCATGAACCCGGAAGAGGGCGAGCTGCGCCCGCAGTTGCTCGACCGTTTCGGCCTGAACGTCGCCCTCGACGGTCACACCGCACCGGCTGAACGCGGCCAGATCATCCGGCGGCGGTTGGATTTCGACAGTGATCCGGCGGTCTTCTGCGCGGAGTGGGAGACAGCCCAGCGGCAGTTGCGCGAACGTTGCCAGCGGGCGCGCGACCGTTTGGCTGGGATCGCCTTGGATGATGCGACGCTGGCGCAGATCACCGAGCGCTGTTTTGCCGCCGGGGTCGATGGCTTGCGCGCCGACCTGGTCTGGCTGCGGACGGCCCGGGCCCATGCCGCCTGGCGTGGGGCGGATGCCATTAGCGATGAAGACATCGATGCGGTCGCCGAGTTTGCCTTGCGTCATCGACGGCGCGGGCATTCGGCCCCGTCCCAGGCGCCGACCGGGACGGGGGCGGAAAAAACCACTGAACCCAATGAAGGCCAAGGCCAATGGGGCGACCTGCCTGCCCGGGCGTTGCCAACCGGGGCCCGGCGCGATGTGCCGAACTGGCCAAAAAAGCCCTAGGCATTCGCCCTCGTTCAACGGCGGGGGCGAATGCCAGACCCCGTGCAGGAACGTTGGCGCAGGGACGCCAGGGCCGCAGTAAAGCGGCGGCCAGCGGTGCGGTGAACTGGCCGGGAACGTTGCTCAATGGCCGGCCACAGCGGCATGCAGACTTGCGCTGGCACGCTCGGCATCGGGCGCCCCATGAGCTGTGGCTGGTCATCGTCGATGCGTCGGCCTCGACCCGTCGTCATCGCGCCTTGAGTGACGGCAAAGGCTTGTTGGCGCAACTGTTCGACGACGCCTATCGGCAGCGGGCCCGCCTGGCGCTGTTGACGGCCAGCGGCACGCAGCCGAACTGGCAGGTGCAAGGGCTCAAGGCCTCGGCGGGCCTGCGCGACTGGCTCGATGGCCTGGGCGCCGGTGGCGGAACGCCGTTGCTGGCGGCGCTGAACGAGGCCGGGCGCTGGCTGGTGGCGCGGCGCAGGCGTTACCCGGCGGAGCAGCAGCGGGTGTTGGTGATGACCGATGGGCGTGTCAAGGAGGGACTGTCACTGCCCTCCCTGGATTGCCCGTGCCTGTTGATCGACATCGAAAGAGGCCCGATTCGCCTGGGCCGGGCCCGGCAGTTGGCGGGGCGGTTGGGGGCTGAGTATCGGCATATCGATGAGGCTGATTGAAAGGTTCTGTGACTGTCAGGGCCCCATCGCGAGCAAGCTCGCTCCCACACTGTTTTGTGAACACATGAATGATGAACACCCGGCCCCCTGTGGGAGCGAGCTTGCTCGCGATGGCATCCCCTCGGTTCCCATGACCTGCCCACCTGACCCGCATCACTGCACTATGCTCAAGCAGCCCCTCACAGGAGTGAACCATGCGCGTACTCGTCACCAACGCCCAGGACGATTTTCGGGTCAAGGCCTATGCCGGCACCAACGGCGTGCTGCTCGCCATGGACCTGGCCGAACCCCGGCGCAAGGGCTTGCTGGGTTTTGCCATCGAGAAACAGCAGGGGGACAAGCCCTGGCTGTTCCTGTTCAACAGCCTGACGTTCCCCGACAAGGCCCACACCTTTCCCCAGTTCCACGCCACCCCCAGCGACAAGGCGCCCCTGCAGAAATTTCGCTGGGCCGACTACGCCGTCAACCCCGGCGTGACGATCCACTATCGCGTGCACCTGGCCTATGGCAGCCCCGATTTGCCGCAATTGGGCGAATCCCTGGCCGTCACCGTCACCAGCGACGACGGGCAGCCGGTCGACCAGCGGGTCATCTTCAACCGTGCCGTGGCCGCCAGCCAGGCGTTCCAGCGCAAGTTTCCCGAAGTGGACGCGTTGCTCAATGCCAACAAGCACCTGTCCATCGATGACTGGCCCGACGCACCACGTCGCTGGTTGGAAAACGGCTTGCTGGGTCGCTTGACCGGTTTCATCGACCGGGCGCTGGATGCCCGCTGGGCCTTGGACGTCGCCATCTATGAATACGAATTGCCGGTGATCGTCGACGCGGTGACTGCCGCTCACGCTCGCGGCGCCCAGGTACGGGTGCTGTATCACGCCGAGCCGGGAGACGACACCACTGCGCGCAACGAAGCCAGCCTCGAAAGCATGCCAGCGGCCAACAAGCGTGGGCGGATTACCCACAATATTTTCCATAACAAGTTCATGGTGCTGAGCAAGGTGGAGGCCAGCGGCTCATTGCAACCTGAAGCCGTGCTGTGCGGCAGCACCAACTTCACGGCCAACGGTGTCTACCGCCAGGCCAACGTCGTGCATGTACTGGACGACCCGCGGATCAGCAGCAGCTATTCCCAGGTATTCGAGCAAATCTGGGCAACGCCCCAGGACGTCGATGCCACTCGCCAGTGGCTGACCCTGAACAATGCCATGGCCCCGCAAGAAGCGTTGTTCGCCGGGTTCTCGCCACGCACCGGGGAGGGCGACCTGGATCGCTTCGTCGACATCATCAAGGAGGCACGAAAAGACCTGTTGTTCGTCACCGCCTTTGTGTTGCCCGACCGCATCCTCGACGCCTTGCTCGGCCAGCCCAATGACGACGTGTTGCGCTACGGCCTGCAAAACACCAAGAGTCGCATCACCGGTTTTCATGCCGACCGCACCGCCGAATTTGCCGCCACCGCGTTGCTCAACACCGGTCTGGAAGGCTGGCTGCGGGAAAACATGAAAGGCCAGAAGGGCAATCTACTGGTGCACACCAAAGCCATCGTCACCGACTTCACCAGTGACACGCCGACCATCCTCAGCGGCAGCCACAACCTCAGTGCCGCCGCCAGCAGCGGCAACGACGAGAACTACCTGATCATTCAGGGCAATACCGACCTGGCCGACCGCTACGGGCTGGAACTGCTGCGTTTCTATGAGCATTACCGCTTTCGTTACTTCGCGAAAAAACTCGCCCTCAAGCAGGTCAGGCCACTGGCAGTGGATGACAGCTGGAGTGATGACTATTACCGCGAGGGCGATTTGCGGATGTTGTCCAGGGTGAGGTTTTGCGGGCGTTAGGCGCAGCAGATGATCAGGTGCTAGCATAGGGCCATCTATCAGCCAGGAAGCTGTCATGAAACGCTATCACGGAACGTCCGCTTTACTTCGCACCTGTGTCGCGATCCTGTTGTTGGCCCTGGGCACTTCGACCTTTGCTGCCAATCAACCGTGTTCCGGGCGCAAGGGCGGTATTGCCGGATGTGACGGCGATACCTTCCTCTGCAACGACGGCTCCATCAGTGCTTCGAAGAAGTCCTGTTCCGCTGTGCTGGGGCTTCGGAACGAGGCGCGCCCGCAGTCGCTGCTCAAGTCCGCCGACGGTTGCCAATGCGGCAGTGGCAATTACTGCGTCGGCCCCCGGGGCGGGGTCTATTGCCTCACACCTGGCGGCAGCAAGAGCTACAAGCGCAAATAGACCAGGCACACCGCCGAACAGTGGGAGCGAGCTTGCTCGCGATAGCGTCAGGTCAGTCAACATCAACATTGACTGATACACCGCTATCGCGAGCAAGCTCGCTCCCACGGGTATCCATTTATAACTCCAGGTGGCTCCGTTTCAGTGCGCCAGGTGCGCCGAGTACCCGGCATGGGGCCTTGTTACCCGCTCGCCGTGGCCAACGGTAGCAATCTCGGCACGGTTCCAAGCCCCCATCCATTGCCTCTGTTTTTCCCATCTCCCTGATTTCCCTGACTTTCCATTTTTCTCACCCATGCGCTCCAAGCCTGTGGCACACTTTCTGCTGTCTATTCCGTTGTTACATACCATGTTCCGGTATAGCGGAATAAACTCATTCTGGAGTGCTTGCCATGCAACGCCGACCTTCCTTGTTCAAAGCGTGTGTTTTTCTCTTCGCGGCCACGACGGCTGCCATGGGTGTCGCCCAGGCGGCCGACAGCAAGCTGGACAGCGTGCTGCAGCGGGGGAAATTGATCGTGGGCACGGGCAGTACCAATGCGCCGTGGCACTTCCAGGGAGCGGATGGCAAGTTGCAGGGCTTTGATATCGATATCGCGCGCATGGTTGCCAAGGGCCTGTTCAATGACCCGGAGAAGGTCGAGTTCGTGGTGCAGTCGTCCGATGCGCGGATTCCCAACCTGCTGACCGACAAGGTCGACATGAGCTGCCAGTTCATCACCGTCACTGCCAGTCGCGCCCAGCAAGTGGCGTTCACCCTGCCGTACTACCGCGAAGGCGTCGGCCTGCTGCTGCCGGCCAACAGCAAGTACAAGGAAATCGAAGACCTCAAGGCCGCGGGCGATGACGTCACCGTGGCGGTGCTGCAGAACGTCTACGCCGAAGAATTGGTGCACCAGGCGCTGCCCAAGGCCAAGGTCGACCAGTACGACAGCGTCGACCTGATGTATCAGGCGGTGAACTCCGGACGCGCCGATGCCGCCGCCACCGACCAATCCTCGGTCAAGTACCTGATGGTGCAGAACCCCGGGCGCTACCGCAGCCCGGCCTATGCCTGGAGCCCGCAAACCTACGCCTGTGCGGTCAAGCGCGGCGACCAGGACTGGCTGAACTTCGTCAACACCACTTTGCATGAAGCCATGACCGGCGTGGAATTCCCTACCTATGCGGCGTCGTTCAAGCAGTGGTTCGGCGTCGAGCTGCCGTCGCCGGCGATTGGTTTCCCCGTTGAATTCAAATGACCCTGTGAGCCCGGGGCGCCCCTTGCGGGCGCTTCGTCGAAGGTACTGCCAACCATGAATTATCAGTTGAACTTTGCCGCCGTCTGGCGCGATTTCGACACCTTGCTGGCGGGACTGGGCCTGGGGCTTTCCCTGGCGCTGGTGTCGATCGCCATCGGTTGCGTGATCGGCCTGGCCATGGCGTTCGCGCTGCTGAGCAAGCATCGGGTCCTGCGGGTGCTGGCGTCGGTGTATGTCACGGTGATCCGCAATACACCGATCCTGGTGTTGATCCTGTTGATCTACTTCGCTTTGCCGAGCCTGGGCATCCGCCTGGACAAGCTGCCGTCGTTCGTCATCACCCTCTCGTTGTACGCCGGGGCCTACCTGACCGAAGTGTTCCGCGGCGGGCTGTTAAGCATTCACAAGGGGCAGCGGGAAGCGGGGTTGGCCATCGGCCTGGGCGAGTGGCAGGTGAAGGCCTACGTCACCGTGCCGGTGATGCTGCGCAACGTGTTGCCGGCCTTGTCGAACAACTTCATTTCGCTGTTCAAGGACACCTCCCTGGCGGCGGCGATCGCCGTGCCGGAGCTGACCTATTACGCCCGCAAGATCAACGTGGAGAGCTACCGGGTGATCGAAACCTGGCTGGTGACCACGGCCCTGTATGTCGCGGCCTGTTACCTCATTGCCATGGTGCTGCGGTATTTCGAGCAGCGCCTGGCGATCCGCCGTTAGGAGTCTCCCATGTACGAATCACCCAGTTGGTTGCATGAGTTATGGGTCGCCCGGGACACCCTGTGGGCCGGCTTCTTGACCAGCGTGCAGTGTTCGCTGTTGGCGATTGTGTTGGGCACGCTGATCGGCCTGGTCGCCGGCCTGGTGCTGACCTATGGCCGGACCTGGATGCGCGCGCCGTTTCGCTTTTACGTCGACCTGATCCGCGGCACGCCGGTGTTCGTGCTGGTGCTGGCCTGCTTCTACATGGCCCCGGCCCTGGGCTGGCAGATCGGCGCATTCCAGGCCGGCGTGCTGGGCCTGACGCTGTTCTGCGGCTCCCATGTGGCCGAGATCGTGCGCGGTGCCTTGCAGGCGCTGCCCCGTGGGCAGATGGAAGCGAGCCAGGCCATCGGCCTGACGTTCTACCAGTCGCTGGGCTATGTGCTGTTGCCCCAGGCGTTGCGGCAGATCCTGCCGACCTGGGTCAATTCCTCTACCGAGATCGTCAAGGCTTCGACCCTGTTGTCGGTGATCGGCGTCGCCGAACTGCTGCTCAGCACCCAGCAGATCATCGCCCGGACCTTCATGACCCTGGAGTTTTACCTGTTCGCCGGGTTTCTCTTTTTCATCATCAATTACGCCATCGAATTGCTCGGGCGACACATTGAAAAGCGGGTGGCCTTGCCATGACTGACGTTTCGAATCTCTCCAATACGGAGCTATCCAACACCCAGCCGTTGCTGGACATTCGCGGCCTGCGCAAACAATACGGCCCGCTGGAAGTGCTCAAGGGCGTGGACCTGAGCATGCAGCGCGGCAACGTGGTCACGCTGATCGGTTCCAGTGGTTCGGGCAAGACCACGCTGCTGCGCTGCGTCAACATGCTCGAAGAATTCCAGGGCGGGCAGATTGTGCTCGACGGCGAGTCCATTGGCTATGACGACATCGACGGCAAGCGTGTGCGCCACCCCGAGAAGCTCATCGCCCGGCACCGTGCCATGACCGGAATGGCCTTCCAGCAATTCAACCTGTTCCCGCACCTGACCGCGTTGCAAAACGTCACCCTGGGTCTGCTCAAGGTGAAAAAACTGCCCAAGGACGAAGCGGTGGCCCTGGCCGAGAAATGGCTGGAGCGGGTCGGTCTGCTGGAACGGCGCGATCACTTTCCCGGCCAGTTGTCCGGTGGCCAGCAGCAGCGCGTGGCGATTGCCCGGGCGATTGCCATGAACCCCAGCCTGATGCTGTTCGACGAAGTGACTTCGGCCCTGGACCCGGAGCTGGTCGGCGAGGTGTTGAACGTGATCAAGGGCCTGGCCGAGGACGGCATGACCATGCTGCTGGTGACCCACGAAATGCGCTTTGCCTTCGAGGTCTCCGACAAGATCGTGTTCATGAACCAAGGGCGCATCGAAGAGCAGGGTCCACCGAAGGAACTGTTCGAGCGGCCGCAATCGCCGCGGTTGGCGGAATTCCTCAAGAACACCCGTTTTTAATTTTATTCAGTAAGGAGAAACACCCATGAGCATTACGCGCTACGGCACCGGCAGCTCCGCAGGCGGCGGCCAGCCACGGCCATTCGCCCGCGCCGTGGAGGCCGATGGCTGGCTGCATGTGTCCGGCCAGGTACCGGCGGTGAATGGCGAGATCATTGTCGGCGGGATCGTCGAGCAGACCCACCAGACCATGAAGAACCTGGTCGCCATTCTCGAAGAGGCCGGTTATGAGCTCAAGGACGTGGTGCGCTGCGGCGTGTGGTTGGATGACCCGCGGGATTTCTGGAGTTTCAACAAGGTGTTCGGCGAGTACTTCAGTCCTGAACACGCCCCGGCCAGGGCCTGCGTGCAGGCGAGCATGATGGTCGATTGCAAGGTCGAGATCGATTGTGTGGCCTACAAGAAAAAGGCCTGATTCGGTGTAGGACTGTCCTTCAAGGCCTGTTTGATTCATCTTGATGAGCACGCCTATCGTGGCGAGGGAGCTTGCTCCCGCTGGCCTGCGAAGCAGGCCCGATAAGTGACAAGCGACTGCTGCGCAGCCGAGCGGGAGCAAGCTCCCTCGCCACAAAAGCATTTTCGTCACAATGAAAAACATGCACCTACGATTGAATTCAGGAACCAGAGACATGACCGAAGACACCATCAAACGCCGGGCCCGGGGACTGGATCGGGCGTTCGATATCCTCGATTTCCTCAAGGAAATCGGCCAGCCGCTGCGCCCGAACGATATCGCCAGCGGCATCGGCAGCCCCAAGTCCACGGTCTATGAACTGGTGGCGTCGCTGCTGGAGCGCCGCATCCTCGAGCCGGTGGGCAAGGACGGTCACGTCTACCTGGGGCGCCAGTTGTATTTCCTCGGGCAGGCGCACCTGCGGCATTTCGACCTGAGCCGCGAGGCTGACCAGGCCTTGCAGGAGATCGTGCGCCAGACCCGCGAAACGGCGCAGATGTGCCTGCTCAACGGGCGTAAATACACCGTCGCGCTGATGAAGGAAGGCGAGCGGCATTTCCGCATTTCATCGGACATCGGTGAAAACGCGCCAATCCCGTGGACGGCGTCCGGGCGCCTGTTGCTGGCGCATTTGAGCGACCAACAGATCGTCGACCTGATCGACCCCGACGACTTCATTTTGCCGGACGGCGAGCGCTTGCCCCTGGAGCAATTCCTCGGGGAAATCCGCCAGGCCGGCCTCGATGGGTTCTTCTCTTTCGACAGCGTCGCCGACACCTTCACCCACTGCTTCGCCGCACCGGTCAAAGACCCCGGCGGCGTGGCCATCGCCACCCTGTGCATCGTCGCCCCTCGGGCCGACGCCAAGAACAATTACGCCGACTACCGCCGGGTGCTGATCGAAAGCGCCAACAACCTGGCCCGGCGCATCAATGAATAGATAACTGCGGCTGCGAGCGGCCGCGTGCGAGGAGTACGAACATGTCTTCTGTCATTCCCAATGCTGGCGTAGAGAAGGGTGCGGCCACCGTCGGTGCTCATCTGCTCAAGGACGTCAGCCTGCCGGCGTTGGTGCTGCACCGCGCGGCGCTGGAGCACAACATTCGCTGGATGCAAGCGTTCGTCACCGACAGTGGTGCCGAACTGGCGCCCCACGGCAAGACCAGCATGACCCCGGCGCTGTTTCGACGCCAGCTCGATGCCGGTGCCTGGGGCCTGACCCTCGCCACCGCCGTGCAGACCCGTGCCGCTTACGCCCACGGCGTTCGTCGAGTGCTGATGGCCAACCAACTGGTGGGCACGCCAAACATGGCGCTGATCGCCGATCTGCTGGCCGACCCGGCGTTCGAATTCCATTGCATGGTCGATCATCCGGACAACGTCGCGGACCTGGGGGCGTTCTTCGCCTCGCGCGGTATGAAGCTGAACGTGATGATCGAGTACGGCGTGGTCGGTGGTCGGTGCGGCTGCCGGACCGAGGCCGAGGTGTTGGCCCTGGCCGAGGCGATTCGCAGTCAACCGGCGCTGGCGTTGACCGGTATCGAAGGCTACGAAGGGGTGATCCATGGCGACCACGCCATCAGTGGCATCCGCGCATTCGCGGCATCGTTGGTACGGCTGGCGGTGCAGTTGCAGGACGACGATGCCTTTGCCATCGACAAGCCGATCATCACCGCCTCGGGTTCGGCCTGGTACGACCTGATCGCCGAATCCTTCGAAGCCCAGAATGCCCACGGGCGTTTCCTCAGCGTGCTGCGTCCCGGCAGTTACGTGGCCCATGACCATGGCATCTACAAGGAAGCCCAGTGCTGCGTGCTGGAGCGCCGCAGCGACCTGCACGAAGGCCTGCGTCCGGCCCTGGAAGTCTGGGCTCATGTGCAATCGCTGCCGGAGCCGGGCTTCGCGGTGATCGCCCTGGGCAAGCGCGACGTGGCCTACGACGCCGGATTGCCGGTGCCGCTCAAGCGCTACACGCCCGGATCGGATTCGGTACCGGGTGACGATGTCAGCGGTTGCAAGGTGACGGCGGTGATGGACCAGCATGCGTTCATGAGTGTGGCGGCCGGGGTTGAGCTGCGTGTGGGCGACATCATTGCGTTTGGTACTTCACACCCGTGCCTGACGTTCGACAAGTGGCGGGTGGGGTGCCTGGTGGATGAGCAGTTGCGGGTGGTCGAGAGCATGGAGACTTGCTTCTAGTCGTTGGACCAGGTTGTGGCCATCGCGGGCAAGCCTTGCTCCCACACGGATCGACTGTGAACACAAAGTTGGTGTTTGCCCAAGATCCCCTGTGGGAGCAAGGCTTGCCCGCGATTAGCGACCTTCCAGACACCACCAAAATATCAGGATCACCTATGAGCAATCCCACCCAGAAACCCCGCATCGCCCTGATCGGCGAATGCATGATCGAACTGCAACAACGCGCCGACGGCAGCCTGCTGCAAAGCTTCGGCGGCGATACCCTGAACACTGCGGTGTACCTGTCCCGCGCCTTGGGCAACAGAGGCGCGGTGGATTACGTCACCGCCTTGGGCGACGACAGTTTCAGCGATGCCATGTGTGAGTGCTGGGCCGAAGAAAACATCGGTCTGCAACGGGTCCAGCGCTTGCCTGGACGCCTGCCGGGTCTGTATTGCATCCAGACCGATGCGGCGGGCGAGCGGCGATTCCTCTACTGGCGCAACGAGGCGGCGGTGCGCGAGTGTTTTACCACCCCGGCCGCCGCGCCGATCCTGGCGGCATTGCCGGATTACGATGTGCTGTATTTCAGCGGCGTGACCCTGGCGGTGCTCGGTGAGCAGGGGCGCGCCAGGCTCATCGAAACCCTGGTCGAAGCCCGTCGACGCGGGGCCCAGGTGGTGTTCGACAATAATTACCGGCCAAGACTCTGGGCCTCGATCGAGGCGGCGCGGGCGGCGTATCGCAGCGTCCTGCCTTACGTGGAATTGGCGCTGTTGACGGTGGAAGACGAGCAGGCACTGTTCGGATATGCGGACACTGACGCGGTATTCGCCGCCTATGGGCAGCTCGGCACGCCCGAGGTGGTGCTCAAGCGCGGTGCCGAGGCCTGCCTGATTCGTTGCGATGGCGAGTCTTATGAGATTCCCGCCCAACGGGTCGAGCGTGTGGTGGACACCACGGCGGCGGGGGATTCATTCAGTGCCGCGTACCTGGCGAGCCGCTTGCTGGGGGGTACTCCGGCGGAGGCGGCCGAGTCGGGGCATCTGTTGGCGAGCCGGGTGATCCAGGTGCCGGGGGCGTTGATGCCAAAATAATAAGTGGGCACAAAACCTGTGGGAGCGAGCTTGCTCGCGATAGCGCTGGGTCAGCTTGCAGAAATGTTGACTGTGTCGTCGCCATCGCGAGCAAGCTCGCTCCCACAGGCTCGGTTTCAATCCCGGTAGAACACCTGCACCAGGTGATAGCCGAACTTGCTCTTGATCGGCCCATGTACCACCCGCAAAGGCTTCTTGAAGATCACCGCATCGATCGCACCGACCATCTGCCCCGGCCGCACTTCGCCCAGGTCGCCGCCGCGTTTGCCCGAGGGGCAGGTGGAGTATTTCTTGGCCAGCACATCGAAGGCTTCGCCCTTGGCGATGCGTTGCTTGAGCTGTTCGGCTTCTTCGGCGGTTTTCACCAGGATATGGCGGGCTTGGGCTTTCATTGCAGCGGTGACCTGAACGGTGCGACGGGGCGGCGATTATGCCTCAAGTCAGCTGTCATGGTTGATCATCGTCCGAATCTTGTTGGCCAGCAGATCGAGGGTGAAGGGCTTGGCGACCATGTCCATGCCCTGGTCGAGGAACCCCTGGCGCTCGGCGGCTTTCTGCGCGTAACCGGTCATGAACAGCACTTTCAGCCCTGGGCGGTGCTGGCGGGCGATTTCCGCCAGTTGCCGGCCATTCATGCCCGGCAGCCCGACGTCGGTCACCAGCAGGTCGATGCGCTGCTCCGATTCCAGCAGGGGCAGGGCCGTCATGGCGTCCTGGGCTTCCAGGGCGGTGTAGCCCAAGGTCTTCAACAGGTCGAGCACCAGCATGCGCACCGCCGGTTCATCTTCCACCAGCAACACGGTTTCCCCGGCGATGGCCGGCGGTACGTCGACCGTCTCCGCGGTGGCGGGTTGTTGGGCCGGCGCAACGTGCAAGCGCGGCAGGTACAACTGCACCCGTGTGCCCTGGCCCGGCACGCTGTCCAGGTTGAGGTGTCCACCCGACTGTTGGGCAAACCCGTAGATCATCGACAAGCCCAGGCCGGTGCCCTGGCCGATGGGCTTGGTGGTGAAGAACGGGTCGAAGGCCTTGGCCAGCACGGCGGGGGTCATGCCGCTGCCGTTGTCGCTGACCGCGATCATCACGTAGTCGCCGACCTTGACCGGTTCGAGGGTATTGATGTCAGTGCCGTCCAGATAGACGTTGGCGGTTTCGACGATCAATTCGCCGCCGTCGGGCATGGCATCCCGGGCGTTGATCACCAGGTTGAGCAGGGCGTTTTCCAACTGGCTGGCATCGGTGCTGACCGGCCACAGCTCGGGGGTCAGTTGCAGCCGCAGCACGATGTGATCGCCGGTGGTCCGGCTCAGCAGGTCTTCGAGCGAACGCACCAGCTCGTTGGCGTCCAGCGGCTTGCGGTCCAGGGACTGGCGGCGGGAAAACGCCAGCAGCCGATGGGTCAGGGCCGCGGCGCGGTTGGCCGAGGACACCGCCGCTTCGGTGAAGCGCCCGATCTCGGCGGTGCGGCCGGCGGCGATGTAGCGTTGCATCAGGTCGAGGCTGCCGAGGATGCCGGTGAGCATGTTGTTGAAGTCATGGGCAATGCCGCCGGTGAGTTGGCCCACGGCCTCCATTTTCTGCGCATGGCGCAGGGCTTCTTCGGCGCGCTCGCGTTCGAACATCTCGCTTTGCAGGCGATGGTTGGCTTCGGCCAGTTGCCGGGTCCGGGCGATGACCCGTTCCTCCAGTGTTTCGTTGAGGTTGCGCAGGGCTTCCTCGGTTTTCCGGCTCTCGGTCTCGTCGATCACGAAGATGTAGAAACCGTTCACCGCCCCGTCCGTCCCGTGGCGAGGCAAGTAGTTGATCAGTGCATGGCGCGGGCGACCGTCGCGATGGTCCATCTGCAAGGTGAAGCTGCACGGCTTGCCGGCCAGGGCATCGGCGATCTGTTGGGCGCGGGCGGCATAGGCCTCTTCGCCGAGCACTTCGCGGATGGTCTTGCCGTAGAGCTCCTGCGGGGTCAGGCCGTACCAGTCCAGGTAGGCGCTGTTGTTAAGCCGGAAGCGCTCTTCGCGGTCCGCGTAGCTGATGAGGATCGGCATGGCGTTGATGATCAACTGCAGCTCGGTCTGGCTCTGGCGCAGGGCTTGCTCGGTGCGCTTGCGTTCGGTCAGGTCCAGGGCCGCGCCCAGAAAACGCTTGGGTCGGCCGTGGCGGTCCTTGTAGCAACGGCCGCGCACGTACACCCAGCGTAATTCATCGTTGGGCTGCAACAGCCGGTACTCTTCGGCGTATTCGGTGCCATGGGTAATGCAGTGCTTGATGCTGCGGGCAACCATCGCCCGGTCTTCGGGATGCACGCCTTCGAGGTAGGCGCTGATGGGCAGCTGGCGCGACAGGTTCGGGTCGACGCCATGCAGCAGGGCGAAATGGGCGTCGGCAATGAAGCGGTCTTCGCTGATGTCCCAATCCCAGGTGCCCAGCGCGTCGGCGGCGGCCAGGGCCAGTTGCAGGCGCTCTTCGCTTTCGTGCTGGGCCTTGAGGCTGGCCTCGGAGCGCCGTTCGAATTCCATGGCCAGGCGGCGGCGTTCGCTGGTCTCGATGGCGGTGACCAGGATGCCGGCGACGCTGCCGCTTTCGTCATGCACCGGGCTGTAGGTCAGATCCAGCCAGACATCGCAGAGGCGACCAGCGAAGGGCACGTGCCAGTGCTGGTCGCGGCAGGTGTGCGTCTGGCCTTGCAACACGCGGTGGTAAATCCCTTGGGTTGCCCCTTTGAGTTCGGGCCATGCTGCATGGGTCGGCTGGCCGAACGCCCGGGGGTGCTTGTCACCGCTCAGTCGGCCGAAGGCGTCGTTGTAGAGATGGGTCAGCTGCGCGCCCCACAGCAAGGCCATCGGCATCGGCGAATGGAGCACGATGTCCACGGCGGTGCGCAGACTCTGGGGCCAGTTTCGGGCAGTGCCCAATGGGGTCTGGGCCCAGTCCACCTGGCTGACCAGGCGCTGGGCATCATTGCCGGCGGGTGTCGCGTTCATCACGCAATCCCTGGCTGTCGTGTCTGTACCACGGCGTCTACTATCCTTTGAGGAAAGTAAGTGCGGGCGGGTCTGAAGGGTTTCATGTTCGGCTCAACTTGTTTCATTGATGTCTCGCGGAAGTTTCAGTCCATGGAAATCGATCCGTTGTTGCGAATCCTGGCGAGCCAGAATGGTTCCGATCTTTACATGTCTACGGGGGCACCGCCGTGCGCGCGTTTCGAGGGCGTGCTCAAGCCCTTGGGTAACGAGGCCTTCAAGGTCGGCGACATTGCCCGGCTCGCCGAGTCTTTGATGGACGCCGAACAGCGCCTTGAGTTCGATCGGGAACTGGAAATGAACCTGGCGATCTCCCTGGCCGGCGTCGGGCGGTTCCGGGTCAATGTCTTCAAGCAGCGCAATGACGTCTCCATGGTGATCCGCAACGTCAAGCTGGACATCCCGCGCTTCGAAGACCTGAAACTGCCCCGGGTGCTGTTGGACAGCATCATGCAGAAACAGGGGTTGATGCTGTTCGTCGGCGCGACAGGTTCGGGCAAGTCGACTTCCCTGGCGGCGCTGATCGATTACCGCAATCGCAACAGCAGCGGCCACATCATCACCATCGAGGACCCGGTGGAGTATATCCATCGGCACAAGAAATCCATCATCAACCAACGGGAAGTCGGTGTCGACACCCGCAGTTTTCATGCGGCCCTGAAAAACACTTTGCGCCAGGCGCCGGACGTGGTGCTGATCGGCGAAATCCGCGATCGGGAAACCATGGAGCATGCCCTGTCGTTTGCCGACACCGGGCACTTGGTGATTTCCACCTTGCATGCCCATAACGCCAACCAGGCCCTGGACCGGGTGATCAATTTCTTTCCGGAAGAGCGCCGGCCGCAGTTGTTGAACGACCTGGGCAATAACCTCAAGGCGTTCGTTTCCCAACGCCTGGTGCGCACCCGTACCGGCCAGCGGCGGGCGGCGGTGGAAGTCATGCTGGGTTCGCCCACGGTGGCCGACCTGATCCGGCGCAACGAGCTTGGCGAGCTCAAGGGCATCATGGAAAAGTCAGAGGAACTGGGCATGCAAACCTTTGACCAGGCCCTGTTCAACCTGGTGGTTGAAGGCGCCATCGACGAGGAGGAGGCGCTGAAAAATGCCGATTCGGCGAACAACCTGCGGTTGCGTTTGAAGCTGCATACCGAGTCGGGGGCGGTGGCGCCACCGGCCGATCCGGCAGCGGGTGAGTGGGGGCTTATGGATTGAGCGGGTTATCGTTCATCACGAGCGAGCTCGCTCCCACATGGGTTCTGCCAGTCACCGGAGATCCACTGTGGGAGCGAGCTTGCTCGCGATGAGGTCCTGACGGTCAGCTCGCAAGCTCCGGCCGATCCCGAAACTGCTCCAACGCCTCGGGGTTGGCCAGGGCATCGGTGTTCTTCACCACCTCGCCATGCACCACGTTGCGCACCGCCAATTCCACCACCTTGCCGCTGATGGTCCGCGGAATATCACTGACCGCGAGGATCTTCGCCGGCACATGCCGTGGTGTGGTGTGGGTCCGGATGACCTGGCGAATCCGTTGTTCCAGGGCTTGATCCAGCGTCACGCCATCGCGCAGGCGCACGAACAGCACCACCCGGACATCGCCCTGCCATTGCTGGCCGATGGCAACGCTGTCCAGCACCTGCTCGACCTTTTCCACCTGCCGATAGATTTCTGCCGTGCCGATGCGCACGCCGCCAGGGTTGAGCACGGCGTCGGAGCGCCCATGGATCAACAGGCCACCGTGGGGCAGTTCCTCGGCGTAGTCGCCTTGGGCCCACGCCCCGGGGAACTGGGCGAAGTAGGACGCGCGAAGTTTTTCCTGCCGAGGGTCGTTCCATAAACCAATGGGCATCGCCGGGAAATGCCGAGTGCACACCAGCTCGCCTTTTTCCCCGATGACCGGGTTGCCGGCCTCGTTCCAGACCTGCACGGCCATGCCCAGGCTCTTGCCCTGCATTTCGCCCCGGCGCACCGGTGACAGTGGGTTGCCGTTGACGAAGCAGGAGACGATGTCGGTGCCGCCGGACATCGAGGCCAGGCAGACGTCGGGTTTGACATCCCGATACACGTAGTCGTAGCTATGGGGGCCAGCGCCGAACCGGTGGACAGGAGGGTTTTCAGGCTGTCCAAGCGGTGCGTCTGCCGGGGCTTGAGGCCTTCGCTTTCCAGGGCGGCGAGGAATTTGGGGCTGGTGCCGAAGACGCTGATGCGCTGCTGATCGATCAGGTCCAGCAAGCGCTCGGGGCCGGGGTGGAACGGCGAGCCATCGTAGAGCACCACCGCGCTACCCACGGCGAGGGCCGATACCAGCCAGTTCCACATCATCCAGCCGCAGGTCGTGTAGTAGAACAGCCGATCCTCGGGGCCGAGGTCGACGTGCAGGCCATGTTCCTTGACGTGTTGCAGCAACACGCCACCGGTGCCGTGGACGATGCACTTCGGCACGCCGGTGGTGCCGCTGGAGTACAGGATGTACAGCGGGTGGTCGAACGGAACGCTGACGAATGCCGGTTCGCCACCGCGTTGATAAAAGTCGTTCCACAACGCGATCGCGGCCGGGGTCTTGAAGTCTTCGAGGCGGGCGTCAGGCTGGGCATAAGGCAACACGATCAGTTGTTGCAGCGACGGCAGCCGTTCGAGGATTTCATTGACCTTGGCGCGCTGGTCGATGACCTTGCCGGCGTAGCGATAACCGGCGCAGGTGATCAGCACCTTGGGCTCGATCTGGCCGAACCGGTCGATGACGCCCTGGGTGCCGAAGTCCGGTGACGAGCATGACCAGATGGCGCCCAGGCTGGTGCTGGCGAGCATGCCCACCAACGTCTGCCAGGTGTTGGGCATGCAGGCGGCGACCCGGTCGCCCCGGGTGACGCCAGCGGCTTGCAGGCTTTTCTGCAGGCCGGCGACATGGGCGGCGAGTTCGGCCCAGGTCAGTTGTTCCTGGCCGCCGTTTTCGCCCAGTGCCACCACCGCGACGGCGTCATCGCGGCGCCGCAGCAGGTGTTCGGCGAAGTTCAGCGTGGCGCCAGGGAACCACTGGGCACTGGGCATTTGCGCACCCTCCACCAGTACCGCGTCGGGAGCGTGGTGAAAGCGGATCTCGAAGAAGTCGACGATGGCCTGCCAGAAGGCTTCGCGCTGGTCGATGCTCCAGGCGTGCAGGGCGGGGTAGTCGTTCAGTTGCAGGTGATGCCGCGCGTTGACGAACCGGCGAAAGGCGTTCATGCGCGACTGGGCGATGCGTTCGGGGCTGGGTTGCCAGAGGAGGTCGGACATGGGGGGCCTCTTGTTTTCTTATGTACACACTATAGAGCGACCCAATCCTGTGGCGAGGGGATTTATCCCCTCTCTGTGGGAGCAAGGCTTGCCCGCGATGGCCGCACCGCGGTTTAACAGCTAAACCGCGTTTTCGTTCATCGCGGGCAAGCCTTGCTCCCACAGAACGGGGATAAATCCCCTCGCCACAAGGAGTCGCAGGACCTTACTGGGCCAACCACCCACCATCGATATTCCACGCCGCGCCCCGCACCTGGCTGCCGGCTTCGCTGCACAGGAACAGCACCAGCTCCCCCAGTTGCGGCGGGGTGACGAATTCCAGGGACGGTTGTTTCTCGGCCAGCAGATCATGCTGCGCCTGTTGCGGGTCAACGCCGGCGGCGATGCGGTCGTCGATCTGTTTTTGCACCAGTGGTGTCAGCACCCAGCCCGGGCAGATGGCGTTGCAGGTCACGTTGCTGGTGGCGGTTTCCAGGCCGACCACCTTGGTCAGGCCGATCACCCCATGCTTGGCCGCGACATACGCCGCCTTGCCCACCGAGCCGACCTGGCCATGCACCGAAGCGATGTTGACGATCCGGCCCCAGCCCTTGGCCCGCATGCCTGGCAGGCTCAGGCGCGTGGCGTGGAACACCGAGGACAGGTTGATGGCAATGATCGAGTCCCAGCGCTCCACCGGGAAGTCCTCCACGGCGGCCACGTGCTGGATCCCGGCGTTGTTCACCAGGATGTCCACGCCGCCGAACTCGCGCTCGGCGTAGGCGAGCATGTCGGCGATCTGCGCCGGGTCGCTGACATCGGCCGGATGATGACCGACCTTGCCGCCGAATTGTTTGACCTCGGCGATCACCGCCGAGGCATCGCCGAAGCCGTTGAGGATCAGGTTGGCGCCGGCCTTGGCCAGGCTCAGGGCGATGCCCAGGCCTATGCCGCTGGTAGAACCGGTGACCAGGGCGGTCTTGCCCGAAAGAGCAGTTGTCATGGGAACCTCACACAATGCCAGTGGCGTAGAACACAGCGATCACGAAGAACACCGCGAGGGTCTTGATCAGCGTAATGCAGAAAATGTCTTTGTAGGCTTCGCGGTGGGTCAGCCCGGTCACCGCCAGCAGGGTAATCACCGCGCCATTGTGGGGCAGGGTGTCCATGCCGCCGCTGGCCATGGCGGCCACCCGGTGCAGCACTTCCAAGGGAATATTGGCGGCGTGGGCGGCGCTGATGAAGCTTTCGGACATCGCCGCCAAGGCGATGCTCATGCCGCCCGAGGCGGAGCCGGTGATGCCCGCCAGCAGCGTGACCGTCACCGCTTCGTTGACCAGCGGGTTGGGAATGTTCTTGAGCCAGTCGGCCAGCACCAGGAAGCCTGGCAGCGAGGCGATCACCGCGCCGAAGCCGTATTCCGAAGCGGTGTTCATCGCCGCCAGCAACGCACCGCCCACGGCACTCTTGCTGCCTTCGGCCAGTTTGCTGCGAATGGCCCGGAAGCCGAACAGCAAGACCATGATGATGCCCACCAGCAACGCCGCCTGCACTGCCCAGATCGCGGTGAGCTTGGCGATGTCGCTGGTCACCGGTGTGGCCATGCCCGGCAGCGCCAGGCTGTGGGTCTTGCCGTACCACTGTGGGATCCACTGGGTGAACAGCAGGTTCATGATGCCCACCGCCAGCAGTGGCGAAACGGCGATCCACGGGTTCGGCAGCTTGATGTCTTCGGCGGTTTCCGGCTCGTTGCGCAACTCGGTGCCGTAACCTTCGCCCACACGCTGGGCCTTGTTGCGCTGGCGTTGCAGGAACAGCATGCCGAGGCTGAACACGAAGATTGTACCGATCACCCCCAGCCACGGTGCGGCCCAGGCGGTGGTGTTGAAGAACGTGCTGGGGATGATGTTCTGGATCTGCGGCGTGCCGGGCAGGGCGTCCATGGTGAAGGAGAATGCGCCGAGGGCGATGGTGGCCGGGATCAGGCGCTTGGGGATATTGCTCTGGCGAAACATCTCGGCGGCGAACGGGTACACCGCGAACACCACGACAAACAGCGACACGCCGCCATAGGTCAGCAAGGCGCAGACCAGCACGATCACCAGCATGGCCTGGCGCGTCCCCAGCAAGCGAATCGCCGCGGCGACGATGGAGCGGGAGAACCCCGACAGCTCGATCAGCTTGCCGAACACCGCGCCGAGCAGGAACACCGGGAAATACAGTTTGATGAAGCCGACCATTTTCTCCATGAACACCCCGGTGAATGCGGGGGCGACGGCGGAAGGGTCGGTGAGCAGGACGGCACCGAGGGCGGCGATGGGGGCAAAGAGGATAACGCTGTAGCCACGGTAGGCGGCAACCATCAGCAGCGCGAGAGCTGCCAAGGCAATGATCACACTCATGGTGTGTCTCCTGGATTGTTATTGTTGTGGTGACGCTGTGGGAGAGGCTTTAGCGAGTTTTGTGCCAGGTGTGTAACTGGCTGAAATATAAGGAAATTGTTTTATTTTGTAGGGCGGGAGTGAGGGTTTTGTCTCTGTTTTGAGATTTTTAGGGGGAGGGCTGGCCTCATCGCGAGCGAGCTCGCTCCCACAGTTGACCGCGTAGCTCAAGAGAACCCCATAACCTGTGGGAGCGAGCTTGCTCGCGATGGAGCGCAAAGCGCTCCAAAACCGGCAGTCTATATTTTGAGAATGAAGTCTCTTTATTGAGACTCGGCAATCCCCAACGCCACCATCTTCTTGTACAACGTCGATCTCCCCAGCCCCAACCGCTCGGCCGCTTCCACCACTTTGCCGCCGCATTGCGCGAGGGTGGTTTCGATCAATTGTCGGTCGAAGCGCGCCCGGGCCTGGCTGAAGGTTTCATGGGGCAGGGGTTCGAAGCTCACGTCCGCTGGGCGCGTCACCGGCATGAAGGTCCCGATGGCGGCGCGGATGTCCGCTGCCGTGAGCGCCAGGTCATCGCTGAGCAGCGCGGCCCGTTCCAGCACATTGCGCAGCTCGCGGATGTTGCCCGGCCAGGCGTGTTGCCGCAGCAGGTCGAGGGCGGCGGGGTTCAGTTCGTGCTGGCTGCGCAACTCTTCCAGGATCGCTTCGCTCAGGGCTGGCAGGTCATCGAGGCGTTCGCGCAACGGTGGGACCTGGATCGGCAATACGTTGAGGCGGTAATACAGGTCGGCGCGGAACTCTCCGCGCTTGATCGCCGCTTCCAGGTCCATGGAGGTGGCGGCGATGATTCGCACGTCGCTTTGCAGCACCTCGTTGGAGCCCACCGGTTCGTACTCTTTTTCCTGGAGCACACGCAGCAGTTTGCTTTGCAGCGGCAGCGGCATGTCGCCGATCTCGTCGAGGAACAGCGTGCCGCCCTGGGCAATCTGCAGTTTGCCGGCACGGCCTTTGCGGTCGGCCCCGGTAAAGGCCCCGGGGCGGTGCCGAAGAACTCGGCCTCTAGCAGCGATTCAGGAATCGCCGCGCTGTTGATGCTGACGAACGCCTTGTGCGCTCGCGGCGAAGCGCTGTGGATGGCCTGGGCCAGCAGTTCCTTGCCGGTGCCGGTTTCGCCCAGCAGCAGCACCGGCGAATCGGCGCTGGCGCTGCGTCGGGCACGGCGCTTGACCTCAAGGCCGGCGCTGCTGGTGCCAATGAAATGGGCGAAGTTGTACTTGGTTTGCCGCGCCCGTAGCAATGAGCGGGTGGAGGCCAGTTCTTCCTGCATGCTCAGGTAGCGCTTGAGCATCGGCGACAGGCTGTGCAATTCATCGAACAAGGCAAAGCCGATGGCACCGATCACCGCGCCCGCGCTGTCGTGGATCGGCAGGCGCATCACCACCAGCGGCTCCTTGGGCGTGTCCTGCATGTCCAGCAGGATCGGGCGCCCGGTGCGCACCACTTCGCGCAACAGGCTGCTGGGAATCACGCTCTCGCACGCCCGGCCAATGGCTTCCTGGGCCGAGTTCAGGCCGAAACGGCGGGCGTAGCGTTCGTTCATCCAGACGATATTCGCGTCACGGTCGACAATCACCGTGCCTTCGCTGGACTGCTCGATGATCTCGAACAACGAACGGATCGCCAGCGTGCGCACGCGCTTGTAATCCTTGAGGCTTTCCGTGGGGTTCATGGTCGGGTCCGGATTAGGTAGTGCCTGTCAGGCCGTCATCGTCGAAATGCCGCCCGGACTCGATATTCGGCGCGATGCAGACCACTGTGGGAGCGAGCTTGCTCACGATGGGCGCGATACGGAGCCAGGTCATGCACTGCATTATGCCCACCCCGGATGCGCCGCCGCCAACAACTCCTTGGTATAGGGATGCCGGGGTGAATCGAACACGTCGTGACTGGCGCCTTGCTCGACCACCTTGCCATCCTTGATCACGATCATGTCGTGAGCCAGGGCGCGGACCACCGCCAGGTCATGGCTGATGAACAGGTAGGTCAGGCCGTGTTTTTCCTGGAGCTGACGCAGCAGCGCGACCACTTGCTTCTGCACGGTACGGTCCAAGGCCGAGGTCGGTTCGTCCAACAGGATCAGGGCCGGCTTGAGTACCAGGGCCCGGGCGATGGCGATGCGTTGGCGCTGGCCGCCGGAAAACTCATGGGGGTAGCGGTGGCGGCTCTGTGGATCGAGGCCGACTTCCTTGAGCGCCTGGATCACCTGGGCTTCGCATTCCTCAGGGCTGGACGGGCTGTGCACCTCCAGGCCTTCGCTGATGATCTGCTGCACCGACATTCGCGGGCTGAGGCTGCCGAACGGGTCCTGGAACACCACCTGCATCTTCCTGCGCCATGGCCGCAATGCCTTGTGGGATAACTGCTCGAGGGCCTGGCCCTGGAAGTGGATGCTGCCTTCGGATTCGATCAGCCGCAGGATCGCCTGGCCGAGGGTGGACTTGCCGGAGCCGGATTCGCCGACGATGCCCAGGGTCTTGCCGCGCTGGATGCTCAGGCTGATACCGTCCACGGCGCGCAGGTATTCCTTGCGCCGGAACAGCCCGCCGCCCAGGGCAAAGCTCACGCGCAGGTCCCGCACCTGCAGCACATCTTCGCGCTCGTCCCGGGGCAGGGCTTCGCCTTCCGGTTCGGCGTGCAGCAGCTCGCAGCTGTAGGGATGTTTCGGTGCGCTGAACAGGGTTTCGCAAGGCGCCTGCTCGACGATTTCCCCGGCCTTCATCACACACACCCGTTGGGCGATGCTGCGCACCAGGTTGAGGTCGTGACTGATCAGCAGCAAGGACATGCCGAGCCGTTGCTGCAAGGACTTGAGCAACAGCAGGATCTTGCGTTGCACGGTCACGTCCAGCGCCGTGGTCGGTTCGTCGGCGATCAACAGCTCCGGCTCGCAGGCCAGGGCCATGGCGATCATCACCCGTTGCCGCTGGCCCCCGGACAGTTGATGGGGGTAGGCCTTGAGCCGCTCGGCGGGTTTCTGAATGCCCACCAGGGCCAGCAGCTCCAGAATGCGCTGGCGTGCCGCCTTGCCGCCCAGGCCCCGGTGCAGCATCAGGGTTTCACCGATCTGCTTTTCGACGCTGTGCAGCGGGTTCAGCGAGGTCATCGGTTCCTGGAAGATCATGGCGATGCGGTTGCCGCGCAACTCCCGCAGGGTCTTGGCCTCGGCGCCCAGCAGTTCCTGGCCGCGATAGCGAATGCTGCCGGTGGTGCGGGTGCCGGTCTCGGGCAGCAATTGCAGGATCGAGTGGGCCGTCACCGACTTGCCGGAACCCGACTCGCCCACCAATGCCAGGCATTCGCCGGGGCGGATGTCCAGGCACAGGTTGCGCACCACCGTCTGGTCGTTGAAGGCCACGCTCAGGTCGCGGATTTCGATCAGGTTGTCGCTCATCTCAAGGTTCCGCTTCATGGTTGTTTTCAAGAGCGTGGGTCGAACGCGTCTCGCAACGCTTCGCCGATAAACACCAACAGGGAAAGAATCAGGGCCAGGGTGAAAAACGCCGTCAGCCCCAGCCATGGCGCTTGCAGGTTCTGTTTGCCCTGGGCGATCAACTCGCCCAGGGAGGCGCTGCCGGCCGGCATGCCGAAGCCAAGAAAATCCAGGGCGGTGAGGGTGGAGATCGCCCCGGTGAGGATGAAGGGCAGGTAGCTCAAGGTGGCGTTCATCGCGTTGGGCAGGATATGCCGCACGATCACCTTGCGATCACTGAGCCCCAGGGCCCTGGCCGCCTTGACGTACTCCAGGTTGCGCCCGCGCAGGAACTCGGCGCGGACCACGTCCACCAGGGCCAGCCAGGAAAACAGCGCCATGATCCCCAGCAGCCACCAGAAGTTCGGCTCGACGAAGCCGGACAGGATGATCAACAGGTAGAGCACTGGCAGGCCGGACCAGACTTCCAGCAGGCGCTGCCCGAGCAGATCCACCCAGCCGCCGTAATACCCCTGTAACGCACCGGCGGCGATACCGATCAGCGCACTGATGGCGGTCAGGGCCAGGGCGAACAGGATCGACACCCGGGCGCCGAAGATCACCCGGGCCAGCACGTCCCGAGACTGGTCATCGGTGCCCAGCCAGTTCACCGCCGAGGGAGGGCTCGGGGCCGGCTGGTTGAGGTCGTAGTTGGGGGTGTCGTCGCTGAACGGGATCGGTGGAAACCACAGCCAGCCGCCGTCCTTGTGGATCAGGTTCTGCACGTAGCTGCTGCGGTAGTCGGCCTGGAACGGCAGTTGCCCGCCAAATTCCTGCTCGGTGTGGCGCTTGAATACCGGGAAATACAGCGAGCCCTGGTAGCTCACCACCAGTGGCTTGTCATTGGCGATCAACTCGCCGCCCAGGCTCAGGATGAACAGGCCGATGAACAGCCACAACGACCACCAGCCCCGGCGGTTTTTCCTGAAGCGCTCGAAGCGTCGGCGGCCCAAGGGGGAAAGCTTGAACATCAGACGTTCCTCGCGGCGAAGTCGATGCGCGGGTCCACCAGGGTGTAGCAGAGGTCGCCGATGAGTTTGATCAGCAGGCCGAACAGCGTGAAGATGAACAACGAGCCGAACACCACCGGATAATCCCGGGACACCGCGGCCTCGTAGCTCATGCGGCCCAGCCCGTCGAGGGAAAAGATCACCTCGATCAGCAAGGAGCCGGCAAAGAACACGCTAATGAACGCCTGGGGAATACCGGAGACCACCAGCAGCATCGCATTGCGGAACACGTGACCGTAGAGCACCCGCCGTTCGCTCATGCCCTTCGCCCGCGCCGTGACCACGTACTGGCGGGTGATTTCATTGAGGAACGAGTTCTTGGTCAGGATCGTCAGGGTGGCGAAGCCGCCGATCACCAGCGAGGTGACCGGCAGCACCAGGTGCCAGAAATAATCGGCGATCTTGCCCAGCGTCGACAGCGACTCGAAGTTGTCCGACACCAGCCCGCGCACCGGAAACCAGTTCAGCGAGGTGCCGCCGGCGAACACCACGATCAGGAACATCGCGAAGAGGAACGCCGGCATGGCGTAGCCAATGATGATCGCGGTGCTGCTCCACACGTCGAATGCCGAGCCGTGGCGCACGGCCTTGCGAATGCCCAGGGGAATCGACACCAGGTAAGTGATCAAAGTCGCCCAGAGCCCGAGGGAAATGGTCACCGGCATCTTTTCCAGGATCAGGTCGGTGACCGTGGCGCCGCGGAAGAAGCTCTTGCCGAAGTCGAGGCGTGCATAGCTGCTGAGCATCAGCCACAGGCGCTCGTGGGCCGGTTTATCGAAGCCGTATTGTTTCTCGATGTCCTTGATCAGTTGCGGGTCCAGGCCGCGACTGGCGCGGGAATGGCCGCTCATCTCACTGCCCGAACCGCCGACGCTGCTGCCGCCGATGCCTTGCAGGTGGGCGATGGCCTGTTCCACCGGCCCGCCGGGTGCGGCCTGCACGATGACGAAGTTCACCAGCAGGATAATCACCAGTGTGGGAATGATCAGCAGCAGGCGCCGCGCGATATAAGCCCACATCAATGCGGCCCTCCAGGTGTGCCGCGCCTGATGCGTTCGGCGCGCATTTGTTCGTTGGTCAACGGTGTGGTGCTCACTTCCCACCAGCTTTCGATGGCTTCGTCATTGCTGGCCTGAACCTTGGGCATGCCGAAGCGGTTCCACCACACGGTCGAGCTGCCCGGCGGGTAATAGTTGGGGATCCAGTAGTAATTCCATTGCAGCACCCGGTCCAGGGCGTGGGCATGGCGCAGCATGTCGGCTTGGGTGCTGGCCTTGACCAGGCCGTCGATCAGCGCGTCCACCGCCGGGTTCTTCAAGGCCATGTAGTTGTTGGCCCCCGGATCGTTGGCGGCCGCCGAACCGAAGTAGTTGTAGAGTTCCATGCCCGGCGAGGTGCTGACGGGGTAGCCGGTGATGATCATGTCGTAGTCGCGACTCATCAGGCGATTGACGTACTGGGAGGCGTCGATGCGGCGAATGCTCATGTCGATGCCGATTTGCGCCAGGGTACGTTTGTAGGGCAGCAGCAGGCGGTCGATACCGTTCTGGCTGTTCAGGAACGTGAAGCTCAGCGGTTCGCCCTCGGCGTTCACCAGGCGGTCGCCGTCGGGTTTCCAGCCGGCCTGTTCCAACAGGGCCAGGGCTTGCAATTGTTTGTCGCGGATCACGCCGCTGCCATCGGTTTTCGGGGCCTGGAAGACCTGGGTGAAGACTTCGTGGGGAATCTGCCCGCGCAGCGGCTCCAGGATCGCCAGCTCGCCGGCATCGGGCAGTTTTCGGGCGGCGAGGTCAGTGTTGGAGAAGTAACTCTGCTGACGCACATAGACGTTGCGCATCATCTGGCGGTTGCTCCATTCGAAATCCCAGAGCATGGCCAGGGCCTGGCGCACGCGGCGGTCCTGGAACTGCGGTTTTTGCAGGTTGAAGACAAAGCCCTGGGCGCTCTGGGGCGCCTCTTTGGCCAGGTGAGCCTTTTGCAGGCGGCCGTCCTGCAGGGCCGGGCCGTCGTAGCCGATGGAATAGCCGGTGGCGGAGAATTCGCGATTGTAGTCATAGGCGCCGCCGCGCAGCACCTGGCGGGCGACGTCAGTGTCGCCAAAATACTCGATGCTGAAATGGTCGAAATTGTAGAGCCCGCGACTGACCGGCAAATCCTTGCCCCACCAATCGGCATTGCGCTCGAACGTGATGCTGCGCCCGGAATCGACTTTGCTCACCCGGTAGGGGCCACTGCCCAGCGGCGCCTCGTAGCCGCCGCCGTTGGCGAAGTCGCGCGTCTTCCACCAATGTTCGGGAAAGACCGGCAGGGTGGCGATGTCCAGGGGCAGGGTGCGGCTTTCGTTGTTCTTGAAGTTGAAGCGCACGGTGCGCTCATCCTCGACCACGACGTCCTTGACCGCCGCGAACTGGGTGCGATAGCGCAGGCTGCCTTGGGTCATCAACAGCTCGAAGCTGTAGCGCACGTCCTGGGCGGTGATGGGCTTGCCATCGGCGAAGCGGGCCTTGGGGTTGAGGTAGAAGCGCAGGGACAGGCCATCGTCGGCACGCTCCATCTTCTGCGCCACCAGGCCATAGACGGTATAGGGTTCATCCAGCGAGCGCTGGGCCAGTGGCGAGTAGAGCATCCCATCGATCTGGCTGACGCCGATGCCTTTGTCGATGTAGGGCAGGATGTGGTCGAAGTGGCCAATCTCCACGGCCGAGCGGCGCATGGTCCCACCTTTTGGAGCCTGGGGGTTGGCGTAGGCGAAGTGGCCGAAGCCTTCGGCATATTTGGCGGGTTCGCCATAGACGGTCAGGGCATGTTGCGGTGCTGCATCGACGCCGGCGGCGCCTGTCAGCAGGACCACGGCAATCAATAGCAGTGAAGGGAACGCCAGTCGCATTGTCAGCCTTAGAGCCGGGTGATCGATGACACGATTTGTACGCGAGCGGCGCCTTAATCGCCAGTCCCCTGTAGCGAGGGGATTGTTCCTGCCAGGTGGGAACAAAACCTGTGGGAAACAAGGTCTGTGGGAGCAAGGCTTGCCCGCGATGGCCGCGCCGCGGTCCAACAGCTAAACCGCGTTATCGTTTCATCGCGGGCAAGCCTTGCTCCCACAAGGGGCCATCAGTCCTGGCGGCTGGTGACTTCCAGCAGGTGGTAGCCGAACTGGGTCTTGACCGGGCCTTGGACGGTATTGATCGGTGCGCTGAACACCACGGTGTCGAATTCCTTGACCATCTGGCCCGGGCCGAACGAACCCAGGTCGCCGCCTTGACGGCTGGATGGGCAGGAGGAGTTGGCCTTGGCCACTTCGGCGAAGTCGGCACCGGCTTCGATCTGGGCCTTGAGTTCGTTGCACTTGTCTTCGGTGGCAACCAGGATGTGGCGGGCAGTGGCTTTGGCCATGGGGCAAATTCCTTTCGATGTGTTTAAAGGTGTTGAGCCTACCGGATTCACTGACGGGGTGTTGTCAAAATTGCGTCAAAACCTTGGACCTGGCGATCAAAGGCCGGCTTTGCGCAGGCGCTCGGCGTGGCGCAGGTAAAGCTCTGTGGGGTCCGTTCCCTTGCATGCCTTGCCGCCTCCCGGGCTGATCGCCTCCAGGTGGTCCATGGGGTAGTCGGAGCGGATGACCTTGCCCAGGTGCGAGCTGAAACGCCCGACCAGGCCATCGTTCTGCCCGGCTTCGGTGATGAAGTATTCGGAAAAGGCGCGGCAGAAAACCTGCAAAGGCTCCCGTTCTTTATCCGTCGCCTCTGGCAACGTGCCGCTCCATGAGTAGTAGCGCACGCCGTTGACCCGGTCCGGACCGTTCCCGCCCCAGTGCTTCGGCAGGCCCTGTGGATACTTGTCATTAAAGGCGCCCACGCCCTCAGTGGTCAGCGCCGACAGCGCGGCGACAGCGGCCGGCGATAGCTGCGCCTGGGCGTCCAGCAGCGAGATGAAATCGGCGAACAGCGTGGCGACGCCCCTTGCCACGTGCCCTGGCAGCCGTCCGGGCGTGAGGGCCTTGCGCAGGAAGTCGGCCAGTTCGGAACCATGGTTGGGGCCGCTGACCGAGGTGACCGAAGCCACGCTGTCGGGTGCCAGCGCGGCGGCATACCGGGCGGCCAGCGCACCCTGGCTGTGGCCGATCAGATTGACCCGGGTGGTGCCGGTGCCGGCCAGGACCCGATCGATCTGAACCAGCAGTTGTTCGCCCCTGGCTTCGTTGGAGTGGGTGGCCGACAAGTGCGGGATGAACACCCGGGCACCGCCTGCGCGCAGGGCCTGTTTGATGCCATGGAAAAGTTCGAAGCCGCCGATCTGGTCAAACCCGAACAACCCATGAACCAAGAGGATGGGAAATTGAGTGGTTGCATTCCGTTGCATGTTCGTACCTTTTTCGAAGAGGTTCACCTTTAATTTGCGACTTCACTCTAATGCAGGCTCATCGTGTGCGGTGTAGGAAGAAACCGCCCTGATCCAGAGAAACCGGAATAAAAAAAGTGGGAAGAATGGGAGCTAACCCGGCGGTACTTGAGGATATAGGAGGCCTCCTATAACCGCTGTCGTTTGCGGCTACAGGTTCGAGCGCCAAGGACCACTCGCGCTGTCGTGTTGTCTGGCTGCGGGGTTGGTGCGAGCGGGTTTTAATGGTTCCGCCGGGCGCCGTTATTCAAACGGTGCCTTCATCCAAGGACTGGAGCCTGTACATGATCACCTATCCATCGCTTCAACGATCCCGTTCAACCCCAGCAACAAGGCTGCCGCCACCGGTCCTGGCAGCGGCCAGGGACGGGGTGATCAACCCCGCCTGGCGCAACGCCGTGGTGACCGTCAAGCCTTATCCCATGATGACCTGTGGGGATGAAGTGGTGCTGCGTTGGCACGGCCTCAACAACGATGGCGAACCCTACCGGCATGAAGTGGCCGGGTTCGTCACGGAGCGGCAAGTGGGGCGAGACGTCGTGTTCGTCGTGCGTGAACCGCATATCGCCGAGTTGGACGGCGGCTCGCTGGAGATCTCCTATCAGGTGACGGGCAAGCGGTTGCCGGCCACACTGTTTTCGGAACACCTGCAACTGGAGATCGGCGATGCATCGCCGCAACTGCTGCCAGCCGTTGCCAACGATGCGGTGAGGGGCAGCCTCGATCCGAGTCGGGTGTCCGAAGGAACGTGGGTGAGCATTCGGCCCTACGCCAGGATGGCGGTCGGCGATCGGTTGATCCTGACGGCCAGCAAGGATTTCAAAGCGCTGTGGCGCGATGTGCTGGACATAGAAGCCCATGCGGTGGGGCGTGAGGTATCGCTCTGGATCGATCATTCGCTGATCGCCCCCCATTCTGGACACGACCTGGCCCTGACCTATGTCGTCAGGCGTGGACACTCGGTGCGTCGGGCTGAGCCCTTGTCGTTGCACATCGGCCCGTTGCAGCGCCCTGCGCTGAAGGCCCTTCAGATTCGGGAGATGAACGACGGCTGGCTGGAGGCCGACAACCTGCAAGAGGGGGTGACGATTGTCATCGATGATCCCGGGCTTGAGGCGGGCGAGTTGGTCTGGTTGCAGTGCAATGGCAACTCCGCTTATGTGCTTGAGCGCGAAATCACCGAGGCCACGGCAGGTAAACCGCTCATGTTCGTGATTCCCGCAAGTTACTGGCAGGACCAGCGCGACAGGTCGGTGAGCGTGTTCTATCAGGTCGAACGCCTGGATGACGTCAGCCAGCGCTCCGAGTGGGTGACGGTCCGGCTGCGTTCCAGTACGTCAGGCTGAGGCCAGTCCCGCGCAATCCTTGTGGGAGCGAGCTTGCTCGCGATGACAGTGTGTCAGGCAACCCAAGGCTGGCTGAACTGACGCCATCGCGAGCAAGCTCGCTCCCACAAAGGGCCCCATGCTGCCCCTGGTTCCAGGGACAGGTGGGTTCGGGACCTCAGGCGGGCAATTGCAACCGGCGATGAGCCTCGCGCAACAGCTGCTCGGTGGACTCCCAGCCCAGGCAGCCATCGGTGACCGAGACGCCGTAGCGCATCAACGGGCCCAGCGGCTGGCAGCCTTCGAACAGGTGGCTTTCGAGCATCATGCCGATCAGGGAGCGGTTCCCTTGCAGCCGTTGTTCCAGCACGTCAT
This sequence comes from Pseudomonas sp. Van50, assembly GCF_055390755.1. Classification (NCBI taxonomy): domain Bacteria; kingdom Pseudomonadati; phylum Pseudomonadota; class Gammaproteobacteria; order Pseudomonadales; family Pseudomonadaceae; genus Pseudomonas; species Pseudomonas sp. Van50. The sequence goes on from NZ_AP024343.1 coordinate 2,626,499, forward strand.
TGAATACCTGCGGTTGACGCAGCGGGTCCTTGCCGCTGTTGGCGTGGCTGCAGTCCACCATGATCCGGGCGGGTATCTTGAGGCGGGTCAGGTCGCTGTGTATCTGCGTGACGCTCTGGCGATCATAGTTTGGCCCGCGATGGCCGCCGCGCAGCACCAGGTGGGTGTCGGGGTTGCCTGGGGTCTGGATGATCGCCGGATGGCCCTGGCTATCGACACCGAAATGCCGATGGGGGTGGGCGGCGGAGCGCATGGCGTCGCAGGCAATGCCGACCCCGCCGTCCGTGCCGTTCTTGAACCCCACCGGCATGCCCAGCCCGCTGGCCATCTCCCGGTGGATCTGCGATTCGGTGGTGCGAGCGCCAATGGCGACCCAACTGAGCAGGTCATCGAAGTAACTGGCGGCCATGGGTTGCAGCAGTTCGGTGGCGACGGGCAGGCCCAGTTGCAGCATTTCGCGCATCAACTCCCGGGACAAGGTCAGGCCGGCGGCCATGTCGTCGCTGCCATCCAGGCCGGGATCGTAGGCCAGGCCTTTCCAACCCACAGTCGTGCGGGGCTTCTCCACGTAGGCGCGCATGACCAACAGCATGCTGTCGCTCACTTCGTGGGCCACGCGGGCCAGGTTGGCGGCGTATTCGAGGGCGGATTCGGGGTCATGGATCGAGCAGGGGCCGACGATGACCAGTAGGCGGGCATCTTCGCCGTTGAGGATCGCGCGGATGGCCTGGCGATGGGTGCTCACTTGGTGGCTCAACGCGGTGCTGAGCGGCAATTGATGCTTGAGTTGCAACGAGCTCGGCAGACGCAGGGTCAGGGCTTCGTTGGCAGGGTTGAGCGTGGACAGCGGCAAAGCAGAGACGGACGAATTCATGATCTGGCTTCCTGGACGGGCAGCGGGTTTGTTCCCGCGCCGGTCCTAGTGGGGTGTTCGACAATTGGCCGTATGGGCCCGCAATTGAGGCTTGCCACCGGTAGGTGACCGATCGGAGGCGGCAGGCTGTCCCGAGCGGTGGCTGGTAAATCGCCAGGCGGAAAAACTGTCGTAACGGTAATAAGTGGCGTAGTTCATGGCTCAATCCTCAAGTTGTCTGGTGCTGCAAATGTGTGGGGCCGGAAAAACAAAACCCCCGGTCGGGAGGCCGACCGGGGGTTTGGAAAACTCTGGAAGGCGACCCGTTTTAAGTGGGCGCCGGTTGGGTATCAGGCGCGCCAGTGGCTAAACCAATACCCAAAATAAAAGCCGACCGGAGTTTGAACGCTGTTCGCCCGGGCAGCCGCAACCGAGCGCGGGGCGCTGGCGGTGTCTAGCGGTGAGAGGGCGTTGAACATGGTCTGTCTCCGATGAATGGCCCTGAGCTTACTAGAGGGCAGGGCGGCGGTTCAATCAGAAAATTCTATCGAGGGCATGCAATTGTTCGCCTTGGCTTGAGTCCGCTGGGCTTTATGACAAACTTCAGGTTTGCAACGCTTCCCAGGGATGACCCATGACCGCTCCAGTCTTCGCCGCCGCCCAGTCGATTTCCGTCGCGGGAGACCTTCACGCCAACCTCGCGTGTCATCAGCGTTTCATGCAGGCTGCCGCTGAGCAGGGGGTGCAGTTGCTGGTATTCCCTGAACTGTCGCTCACCGGCTACGAACGCAGCCTGGCGGCGGAGCTGGCGATCCTGCCGGAGGATGCCGTACTGCAACCGCTGCGTGACCTGGCGCAAGCGCTCGGCCTGACCGCCGTGGTGGGCATGCCCATTCGGCTGTCGGCCGACGCTCCGGTGTTGATCGGCGCGTTGGTCCTCGGTGCCGACGGCTCCCTCGGGGTCTACAGCAAGCAGCATCTGCACCCTGGGGAAGAAGTCGCCTTTGCCCCAGGTCACGGTGGCTCGACGCTGACAATGGGGCAGGATCGCATCGCGCTGGCGGTGTGTGCCGATTTTTCCCATGCCAGTCATGCGGCTGCGGCAGCCGGGCAGGGCGCTACGCTCTATGCAGCAGGGGTGTTGATCACCGAGGGTGGCTACGTGCCCGATACGACGTTGCTGCAAGGCTATGCCCGGGAGCATGCCATGACCGTGCTGATGGCTAATCATGGCGGCGTCACCGGAGGCTGGGAGTCGGCTGGCCGCAGTGCCATCTGGGGCCCGGACGGTTCGCTGCTCGCGGCGGCGCCGGGTACGGGCGAGTCGTTGGTGATTGCCCGCCGCGCCGTCAACGGCTGGGCCGGGCAAGTCGTGCCGGTGACAGCGCTTCAATGAGGTCTTCATGAGCTTCGAGTGGCGTGCTGCAACGAATGGGGACATCGACTTCGCCCGGCAGCTGACCTGCGACAACATGCTTCCTTATTACCTCAGGCATGATTTGCTCTGGCAGGACGAAGCGTTCGACCTGGCCTGGATCATTCGCCAGAACTGGATAATCAGTCGTGAAGGCCAGGCGCTGGGCTTTGTCAGCCTCAGTCGGGATGCCCGGGCGTTGTATATCCGTGAGCTGCAGATAAACGAGGCGTTCCGCGGGCAGGGCGCCGGTACCTGGACGATCGGACAGGTTTGGGACCTGGTGGCGCTGGAACGGCGCCCGGCGCTGCGCCTGACGGTGTTCAAGGACAATCCCGCCAGGGCCTTGTACGAACGCATGGGCCTGCGTGTCGTGGGCGAGGACGAGGACGAGTGTTTCCTGAGGATGCAGCGAGACGCCGGTGCTTGACGCCTCGGATGTCGTGCCGATAAAGATGCGTTGTAACTTTTATCTGTCCCTTTGCGCTAGGTCTGCGGGATGCTTTTTGCTAAGGTGTTGTGCAACCCAAATAAGACCAAATCGTGAGGTGTCTGCTTGATTAGGGTGTTAGTGGTCGATGACCATGATCTCGTCCGTACGGGCATTACACGAATGCTGGCTGACATCGACGGCCTGCAGGTAGTTGGTCAGGCTGAATCCGGGGAGGAATCCCTGATCAAGGCGCGTGAATTGAAACCCGACGTGGTGTTGATGGACGTCAAGATGCCCGGCATCGGCGGCCTTGAAGCCACGCGCAAGCTGCTGCGCAGTCACCCGGACATCAAGGTGGTCGCGGTGACCGTCTGCGAAGAGGACCCATTCCCCACCCGGCTGTTGCAAGCGGGCGCGGCGGGCTACCTCACCAAGGGCGCTGGCTTGAACGAAATGGTCCAGGCCATTCGTCTGGTTTTTGCCGGGCAACGCTACATCAGCCCGCAGATCGCCCAGCAGTTGGCGATCAAGTCGTTCCAGCCGACCAACGATTCGCCTTTCGATGCGCTGTCGGAACGGGAAATCCAGATTGCCCTGATGATTGTCGGTTGCCAGAAGGTACAGATCATCTCCGACAAGCTGTGCCTGTCCCCCAAGACCGTCAACACCTACCGTTACCGTATCTTCGAGAAGCTTTCGATCAGCAGTGACGTCGAATTGACACTGTTGGCGGTGCGCCACGGCATGGTCGATGCCAGCGCCTGAAAATGACTGAATTGTTTGATCCCAGCGCGTTCCTCTCCACCTGCAGCGGTCGCCCCGGCGTGTACCGCATGTTCGACAGCGAGGCGCGCCTGCTTTATGTCGGCAAGGCCAAGAACCTCAAGAAACGCCTGGCCAGCTACTTTCGCAAGACCGGCCTGGCCCCGAAGACCTCTGCGCTGGTGGGGCGCATCGCGCAAATCGAAACGACGATCACCGCCAATGAAACCGAGGCGTTGCTGCTCGAGCAGACGCTGATCAAGGAATGGCGGCCGCCCTACAACATCCTGCTGCGCGACGACAAATCCTACCCCTACGTGTTTCTGTCCGACGGGGCGTTTCCGCGCCTGAGCATTCATCGGGGTGCCAAGAAGGCCAAGGGCAGGTATTTCGGCCCTTATCCCAGCGCCGGGGCGATTCGTGAAAGCCTCAGCCTGCTGCAGAAGACCTTCTTCGTTCGCCAGTGTGAAGACAGCTACTACAAGAACCGCACCCGGCCCTGCCTGCAGTACCAGATCAAGCGCTGCAAGGCGCCTTGCGTGGGGTTTGTCGAGCCCCAGGTCTACGCCGAGGACGTGCGTCACTCGGTGATGTTCCTGGAGGGCCGCAGCAATGCGCTGACCGATGAACTGTCGGCAGCCATGGAGGACGCGGCGGTCAACCTTGAATTCGAACGCGCCGCCGAGCTGCGCGACCAGATCGGCCTGCTGCGCCGTGTGCAGGACCAGCAAAGCATGGAAGGCGGCAGTGGCGATGTCGATGTGGTCGCCGCGTTCATCAACCCGGGCGGCGCCTGCGTGCACTTGATCAGCGTGCGCGGCGGTCGCGTGTTGGGCAGCAAGAACTTCTTTCCCCAAGTGGGTATCGAGGAAGACGTGGCCGAGGTCATGGCGGCATTCCTGGGCCAGTACTACATCAGCAGTCCGGAACGGGACTTGCCGGCCGAGTTGATCGTCAACGTGGTCCATGAAGATTTCCCGGCCCTGATCGAAGCCATCGACAAGCTCCGCGGTCGTGAACTGACCATCAGCCACCGCGTTCGCGGCACCCGTGCCCGTTGGCAGCAACTGGCCGTGACCAACGCCGAACAGGCCCTGGGCGCGCGCCTGGCCAATCGTCAGCACGTGGCGGCGCGGTTCGATGCCCTGGCCGATGTCCTCAACCTGGATGAGCCGCCGCAGCGGCTGGAATGCTACGACATCAGTCACTCCAGCGGCGAGGCGACCGTGGCCTCCTGCGTGGTGTTCGGTCCCGAAGGCCCGATCAAGTCCGACTACCGCCGTTACAACATCGAAGGCGTCACGCCGGGCGATGACTATGCGGCGATGCACCAGGCGTTGATGCGGCGCTTTGGCAAGCTGAAGGACGGGGAGGGCAAGTTGCCGGATATCCTCCTGGTGGACGGCGGCAAAGGCCAGTTGTCCATGGCCCGCGATGTGCTCAATGAGCTGATGGTTCCCGACCTGATCCTGCTCGGCGTGGCCAAGGGCGCGACGCGCAAGGCCGGCTTCGAGACCTTGTACCTGAACGATGCCGCCCATGAGTTCATCCTCAAGGGCGATTCGCCAGCGCTGCACCTGATCCAACAGATTCGCGACGAAGCCCACCGTTTCGCCATCACCGGACACCGTGCCCGCCGTGGCAAGACGCGCCGTACGTCTACACTTGAAGGTGTGGCAGGCGTCGGCCCGACCCGCCGTCGCGACTTGTTGAAACATTTTGGTGGATTGCAGGAACTGTCTCGTGCCAGCATCGAGGAGATAGCCAAAGCACCCGGTATCAGTAAAAAGCTCGCAGAGTCGATTTATGCAAACCTGCATAGCGAGTAGAATGCCCGTCAACCTCGTAGCCAGTTGTGCCGATGAATATCCCAAACCTGATTACCGTTCTACGCGTCCTGCTCATCCCGATCTTCATTTTGCTGTTCTATTTGCCGTACCACTGGAGCTACGTGGCCTCCGCCTCGGTCTTCGCCTTCGCCGCCGCGACGGACTGGCTGGATGGTTACCTGGCCCGACGCCTGGAGCAGAGCACGCCCTTCGGCGCGTTCCTCGATCCGGTGGCCGACAAGCTGATGGTCGCGGTGGCCCTGGTGCTGCTGGTGCAGGAACATGGCAACCTCTGGCTGACCTTGCCGGCGGCGGTGATCATTGGTCGCGAAATCGTCGTCTCGGCGCTCCGGGAATGGATGGCCGAGCTGGGCGCTCGTGCCCAAGTCGCCGTGTCGAACCTCGGCAAATGGAAAACCGCCGCGCAGATGCTCGCGCTGGTGATCCTGCTGGCCAACCCGTCGGATTTCAGCTTCTGGGTGCTGTTGGGCTATGCGCTGCTGCTGGTTTCCGCTGGGCTGACGTTGTGGTCGATGGTGCAATACCTGCGCGCTGCCTGGCCGCATCTGCGGACGGATGTAGAGCCGAAATAAAACTTTTTTGAATCAAAGGGTTGACGGCGGAATCTGAATCTATAGAATGCGCCACACCAAGACGCGGGAATAGCTCAGTTGGTAGAGCACGACCTTGCCAAGGTCGGGGTCGCGAGTTCGAGTCTCGTTTCCCGCTCCAATTATTTTTCTATACACTTCCATTGAAGTATGTAGAAACCAAAAAAAGAGGCTTCGGCCTCTTTTTTTATTCCAGTAAGTTCCACTCGGAAACACTACCATCTACGTTTTTCTAGTACATTTTTTAGTACATTAATCCGGCGTTTGGTAGATCACTTTCTCGTTGGGTTTGCCTCTCTGGAAAATGTACAAATCTCCCCTATTCAAACGAGACGGAGATTTTACGATGGCCCTCACCAAAATACCACGGTCCGACACGCCAAACCCCGTGCCAAGGACTATACCCTCCCTGACTGCAACGGCCTCGCTCTTTTCGTGAGTACGAAAGGTACCAAGTGCTGGCACTTCCGCTTTTCCTGGGCGGATAAGCAACCGCGTATTTCTCTCGGTACCTATCCTGAAATTGGCTTACGAGATGCTCGCGCTCTGCGTGATGTTGTGAGGGCGCTGATCGCCAGGGGTATCGATCCGCGTGTCCATCGGCGGCTGGTGCGTAATGCTAGGCGTCTGGCAACGGAAAACGCCTAAGAAGCGATCTTTCAGCATTGAAAGTGGTGCGCAAAGTTGAGCGTCGTGTTTCTGATTGTGAGTCTCGATAGCCCGGCCGGATCAGAACCTCCCGCTTCAATTGGCTGCCGAGTTGGCTGATAGCGAGGGTGCTCAGGCTGAGATGTAGTGAGATGGGGGGCGCCTTACCTTCGCTGTTGACGGTCAGTTAAGTCCGGGGGGGCAGGCCGGTGATCAGTCATTAGGCAAGTGCAATTGCACTTCCATGGCGTCATGAAGGAGTCTGACGACCTCGATCACGTCGTCGTTTGCCACACGATAGAACACGATATGGCGTGGGCTTTTGACTGTTCCATGGGTTTGTTTGGCCTGCTGGCGTGAATAGATGAGGTGGTAGCTGCGAAGGCCCGGTGCAAGCTCATCGCGGTCGTGGCTGCCAATGAGATAAGGCGTGTCGGCAATCGCTTGCAGCGCCGCGAGGATCAGTGCTTGGTAGCGCTGGCGTGCTTGATTGCCGAACTGCGTCTGGGAGAGCCTGAGGATGTCGACAATGTCGGCGCGCGCCGCGTTGGAAATCCGATACTGCGTCATGCTCAGTGTTTCTCTCTCGCGGGGAGGGTTGCCTCCACGCTCAAGCCCTCAAGGTAGTGTTCCAGATCCCCTTCGTTCAACTGAGTAAAACGCCCGCGCTCAAGATCCATGATGCCGATCGAGGTCGCCTGACGCAGGGCCTCAATTTTGGCGGTGTCTTCGGCGACGCGCTGTTCCAATAGTCGTAAACCTTCGCGCATCACTTCGCTGGCATTCTGATAACGGCCGGACTGCACCAGGTCATGGATAACCTGTTCCTGGTGAGGGGTGAGTACAACGTTTCGCGTCGCCATAATTAGCTCCAGCTCTGGACAAAAGTTTTTTTCAACTATTGGCATATTATGCCATTTTGCCTTCAAGCACATCGTTTGAGATTTGGATCTCTATTCGATGATTTTCGCTGATCACATCCAATCCCTCTAGCCAAGCGGCCTTAGGTGGTTGATTGATGATCGAAAGATTTTATTTTATTTCATGGCTCAGGATGGCAAGCCCTCAAACGACGTAGCCAGAGGAACAGGCTTCAGTGGTCGCGGAATGGACGCCTAGCAGACCTCTGTATACCAAGGCCCAGAACCGCTCATCCCTACCCAGAGGAACGCTTCGCGTCACGTACCTGAGGCAGGAGCCGTATGCGGTAGTTCCGCACGTACGGATCTGTGCGGGGGGTGGCAGGTAACTGCGATCCCTACCGCGATCGAATCTCTGAATTGTGCGGATTTCCTAAAAATTCTTCGGATCAACCTTGCGGAACAAACCCCTGTTTACTAGCCTGAAATTCGCACATGGCATGTTGCTACTAAACAACCCAATGGAAGGCCAAGGATGAGCACATTCGTACGTTCCCTTACCATCGAAATCTTCAATGCAAGCGGCGCTGACATCACCGTCAACTACGGCCTCCTGACTGGCGGAGAGTGGGCGTCGGCGCCGGTTCCCGGCACGGTGATTGAAGCAACTACCCAGCAATCCTACGTTAACGGTGTACCCAACACCCTGACGGCTCTCGGAGGCCAGCTCTTACTGACTCCAGCCGCTGGGGGCACCATCACTCCAACCTGGAACTGGCCGTCGGGCTCCCCAGTCTCCGGTAGCGTGAGCAACACGGCGACTGATCTGGCTGTCAGTAATCAGATCATCAACGCCCAGACCAATAATCCCACTCTTCAAGTGATCATCTCCAATGCAAGTACGAGCGCCAGGATCGTAGCAGCAGTCAAGAGCGGCGATTTCTGATCGTCTCTGAAGAGGAGAGGGCCGACACTGAAGTGTCGGCCCTCTCTGCGCTGTGGGGAGGATCAGGATCATGCCGATTGAGCAAGCGGACGGCGTTTATGTCGTTCAAGTCGCGATACAAAATTCAAGTGACACCGCCTTAACGCTGACCTTTGGAATGCTGACGTACGGAAGCTGGGTTCCTCAGGAGGGGAATGGCATACCTCTACCGGGCACGATTCTCGCGCCAGCAGGAGCGCTTACTTACTTCAACGCGGCAGTAAATGCCTTGTCCTCCGTGGGTGGAAGTATTTCCTTCTTGCCCGCCAATGGTGGATCGCTGGTTGTTTCTTGGGAGCGAGAGCAGGGGGCTGCCTTGACCGTAAACGTATCGATCACCAGCGATACCCTCACGGCGCAATGTAGCAGCATCAATGTCGGGACACTGAGCCCAACCGCTCAATACCTCGTCACTAATATCAGCAGTTGAGCAGGGAAAGGTACGCGAATGGCTACCAGCTCTTACAGTTTTTCGAACGCACTACCCCCCACTACATCCACTGGGACCGAGGGGCCGTTCCTGATTCCACCTATAACCGTGGGAACGCCGGATTATACCAAGCCGCTATTAATCTACGTCATCTCGGTGTGTGCACAGAACACCACGACGGCAACACCGGGCATCACCAGTTCACAGAACTCGGTGTTCACGCTCTCGTTTGTTCAATCGAGTTACTCGAGTACGACGTTTCTTGCCTTGGTCAGCGTGACCGCTGCGTCGGTATATAGCCAGGATCCAGCCACCAGAACCCAGATGCTGGCGGCCTTCAAACAGTTTCGCCAGCAAGTTGAAGTGCTTGAAGTTTCTGCTGCATCGGCAAGTGGCGGACTTCTGCCGGGCGCAGCTGTGACGCTACTCAATCGTGTGGCATTGTCCATGCCTCTAAGGATCGATGAGGTGCTCCCATACCTCTACAGTTTCGATCCGGTCAATCAGCTTGTCGACCTCGCCCCAGGAATGAACTTGCGAGTTGAATGGGCAGGGTATCAATACTGCGATCCACCTGGCGGACCAGGCTATGGATTCAACGCCTTCGCCAACACCGGTATGAGCCGGCTTCGTGTGGTCCAGAGACCCGATCTTTCTCTCTCGTTGGATGCGTTTGCTGGCGCCTTCGCCCCGGGATACGGGACTAATCCAGCGGCGACCTGCCCGATATTGGCGGCCGGTCCGCTCGATCTGTGCCTGGGTGGCAATACCCGCCGCCATCTGAGAGTGATCCTCCCGACGATAATCACCGGTTCGGCCTCACTGGATAATAGCGGCTCGCAGCAGCAGCTCAGTTCATGGTTGATCGGAGCCGACACATTTGCCGATCTCGACGCCGCCACGACCGACATTATGAAGGGGGGGACCGGCTGCGGCAGGCAAGCGAGCGGAAACCCGATTGTAAGCATCAGTTTTACCGGCAGAGTGATGCTGGTCCCCGAGATTACCGTGCTGCTGAACGGCAATCCGATGTCCGTGCCATTGGGGACCACGATAAAAAACCTGGTTGCAGAATATGCAGACCCGACATCGGCCCAGTACCGGAGCAGCAACAATATCAATTCCGACTTGAATCTTGGAATGAACCGGCGACTGCAGAATACCGGGGCGCCGAGCGCGGCGGCGACCACCAAGTATTATCAAGCCAACTTTATCTTTCTTCCGACTAATTCGGCACAGCCTCCGGTCTATTTGGGCAAAGCCGGGGATCAGTATGACTCGCCACTTCTCAAGGGCGACTCTATAAATATCACCTGAAGGGGTGGAATTATGCTTCGGCAGTTGAGCGTTTCCCTCTCGGCCTGGGTTGTTGCGCTGTTTCTGATCGCCAACGCACATGCAGCTGATCTGACGGTAGGCTCTTTGAATGCGCTGCATCTTGGATGGGGAGCGACGGCAACCACAAAGAGCAAATGCGATCAAATAAAAGTGCTAATGGCTACAGTGGATATATTGTTTTTACAGGAGACAATGCAGACGTCCGTACCCTGTACTGGGCTGGGTACCGGAGTTCAGCAAGATTGCTCTGGGATGAAGGGGGCCAGCTCTTATAAGGAGGCTTATTGCTATGTTTACAAATCCAGCAAAATAACAGTAGTAGCCTATATCAACGCGCCAAGCGCTTCGTTCAGTCGCCCTCCCTACGCGATACTCACAAAAATAAAGGTGACGGGTAAGGCAGATAAATATGCATGGTTTGCCAATATCCATTCTGTTTTCGGTAAAACGGTGAAACCACGTCAGGACGAGGCCACGGCAGCGGGTGCGTTTTTCAAGAGCCTCACCACGACGACCTACGGAACAATAACGGTTCCGCCCAAAGGCTTTCCAGTGATCATCGGCGGCGACTGGAACCTCGCGGTGACCAACAAGAAAAACGTCTATCAGACAGGCTTTAAATGGGTTGACCCAGTCGCGAATCCAACCACCGCTCCGCAGGCTTGCCCGGATAATGATCCGACCAGCCTGACCACCAAGGGGGCTCCGTCCAGTCCTTATGATCACCTCATAATCACCGGCGTCTCCCTGACGGGTGATCCCTCTTGCTACCTCACCACCAATAGCCTGTCCGGGCTCGGTTGGCGGCAAAATGTATCCGATCATATGGCGATATATTGGGGGGTGACATTCAAATGAACCGCTGCCTTGCATTATTAACCATTGTTTTCATATTTCTGTCACCTCGACTGTACGCGGATACAGACTTCATTATTCCGGAACAATGTATTCAGGGCGCAACTGGAGCAGCTTCCGACGATTTGGCAACAGGAGGGGACCAGCCGATCGTGGAAGTTTACAGGTTGTTCACGTCAACACCAGACAAATACGCGACGGTAACCAATGTATACGCAGACGGCAGTAAGAACTGGTACGTTGAATTCGACGCCCCGCAATATGACCTTTATGCCATCAAAACATCATACACCCCGTTCTTAACCACTTATCAGTCGGCTTCTTATTATCAGGGGGCGTCTGGCAAGGTCGCCCTTGCTCTGCCTGTAGGCAATGCGCTGAGTCGTATCTGGGAGTATTACAATATAAAACTCGGAAGCGCTTTGGGCGGCGCTTTTATCGAATTTGCGCCAGACGTTGTCGCGGATGATCCATTTACCATGCAGGTAGATGCTGACGGCGACATCACGGTGTATTGCTATCAAGAAGTTTTCGGCGGTCAGGCCGTAACGGTTTATGACAAAGATCACGAGTTTTATGGCACTGGAATTATACAAAGCGACGGCTCTATCCGTTGGGACCAGTCACAGCAATAGTCCTATTACGAGGCAAGAAAATGTCAGCCCTTTGTCAATATCCGTCGCAGACCAGCTTATATGTGCCAGACACCTTATCGCCAGGTGATAGCGTGTGGATGGCGTACCTGCTGCCGGCGGGTGTGACGGGGCCGCAAACGTTGAGCTTGTCCGATGCCATCTCCTCAGGGGGTTGGTTCATCGTTGTCCCTGGACTGGTACCGGCTCAAATAGACAGTTTTGTTGCAGCCGCTCAAGTCTATTTTGCCAACAGCGCCAGAGCGGGCGCGTTCGCCGCGTGGTTTCAAAACATTGAAAATCCTGCGGTCGGGCTAAGTGGAATGGTGGTCTATGCGACCCGCTCCAGCGCGCAGGCTGTCGTAATCCGGTCGGCGCAGATTCAGGGGGCGAATTTATCCATCAATATCGACAGTGGTTCCATTTTTGCCGTTTCCGAAGATGGATTGAGCTTGTCCATCTCCGGAAACGGCAATAGCTGGTCGGTGACGCCATTCGGCTCTCGCCAGCCTTATCAATTGCCCTGGCTGAGCGGCGGAGCTATCAATGTGCTTGGTCCAAGTCCCACCTCGGGTTGCTTTCAGTTCTCGGTGTCCGTCACAGAGGCCGCAGCCGAACAGTTGGATATCGGTCTGCGTTCCTATACCGCGCCGGTTGGCGGCGGTTACGCTCAAAGCGCGAGCCACAGGTTTCTGGTTTTCGGCACCTCTGGCCTCTCACTGGACATGACGCTCGACCCATTGGCACCGCTCGACCATCTGCGCAGTTTCGCAGGGTTTATCTCCAGTCAGTCGCCACTGGCCTCAACCTACCGCACAGCCGTTGGCGAAACGGTCAACCTTGCACCCGCAGCCAATGCCTCGTTGGTATTCACAGATCGCCTCCTTGCGGTTGATGCCAGCGGCAACCCTGTCGTTCTGGCAGGCAACAAGACCGTCGCCATGACGCCCAGCGGGGATTTCACGGTATCGCTGTCTGCGACCGGGAAGGCGTCGCTGCCCGGTTCCGCACCCGATCTCAGCGCAACACTGATGTGTGGCTTATCGGCGGTGGAGTACTTGGGTGTCAACGCGTCAGCGACGCTGAATTTTGTTCCGGATCAACCGGCGTTCGCAGCGACGCTCAGAGCCGCCACCGGCACCGGAGCCAGTGACACGAGGCGCGTCTTTGGGCCACTCACTGGAGCAGGCCGGACTTCATGGGCCTACCTGTCCGTAGACGATGGCTCGACCTACTTCGCGCAACCCGACAGCTCGGTGTTGCACAATGGACCGGGGGACGCGTCCTCTCCATTCTTGAACTATCTGCCAGTGGAACTCGGGGCCCTTGCACCTTCAGCGCTCCGCGCCAACGCGCTTGAAGATGAGCAGGGTAGTTATCCGCTATTGCCTTACGCCGGTGTGACGGTCGGTGTCGGCTTGACCACCGAAGACCTCTCACAGTTCGAAATGCAAGCCTGGGCGCCCAAGCGCAAGGCGCTGATCCAGCAGATGATCAATCTCAGCACGAGCGGCTTCACCGCATCCACGGCAACGCTGCCCTCACCGCCGTTTGGTACGACCCCCCAAGGTCTGCTGCTCGAGTTCAACCAGGCCGGGAGCGAATTGGGTTGGGCGCACCTGACGCTCGGTAACTCTCCTTCAGTCGTGCCGATGTATCGCAGTAACACCGTCGTGCTCAGTTCCGTCGATGGCCCATTGAAGGACGCGCTGCAAACAAACCAGTTGGCGCTCATCATGTCCGCGGGTGATCGCTTCGCGGCCTGTGGCAGCTTCCCCTATGTCCTGACGCAGGAACGCTATCTGACCCTGACAAATGTCATCACGGATTCGGCAGTGACGACGGCGATCGCCCCTTTGGTGGTGGGCGTCAGCCCCGGTTCTGGCATGTGGCCGGATGAAGCCGCGCTGAACATTTCGCTGCAAGGTGTCCTGACGGCCGCTCAGTACGACACCTGGGCCCAGACAATCCGTTCCTATACCGGCGATTTAAGCCTCTTCGTCGCGGATTGGGAGTTTGACTTGTCCCCATGGCGCTGGGCGGATCACAACTCCATCGTCATTTTTAAGTTCTGCAATAAGCAGTTGGTACAAATCGTTGCAGATACCGCCCAATGGACTGAGGGCGACGCCTTCAATACGTCGACGGCGGCGACCCAAAAGATCATCTCAGACATTTTCGATGAGGCGATAACCCGGCTGGAAGCAGGCGATACCGACCTCAGCTATTTCGTCAATACGGTGATGCTGAGCGCCAACTGGAACGGCATACTTGTGTTGAATGGAGAGGTTCCCCTTTCCGGACTGCCGCCGCAGTTGGAAGGTCTTGCCGCAGGCATCGACGCGTCAAAGTTCCAGGCCCACCATTTAGGCATCACCGTCACTCCGGTCGTCACCGGTGCCGCGGAGTACGTGACGACAGCGAGCTCAGCGTTCGGCCTTATCGACTATAACTCGCTTGAGCCTTTGACCAGCACCCAGGCCTATGACTACAAGGTGCTGTCACTGAAGGTCGGGATCGCCAATTCAGAAATCATTTCGTTTTCCAGTTCGATCGAACTGATGATCAATGAACTCTTCGGCGAACAATCGACCCAGGAAAACGCGTCCGATAACAATCTGGTCTTGTACGGTACTTACCAGAAGAGCGGTGGGGTAGGGACCTACTCCTTCACCAGCAATGGTTCCACGTCCTATAGCATGTCGAGCAGCACGCTCTACATGGTCAACATTCAGACCGCGTCCTTCATCACCGTTACCAGTGATGACGATGATCCAGGCGACACCACGGTCAACTCTCTTTTCCAGCTAAGCGGGTCGGTTTCGTTCCTGCCGCAGACCGGATTCGATCTTTTCTCCTATGGTCCAGAGCAGGCTGTCATCGATCTCGGCGGAGTAGGGGGCGGCCTGGTCTATTCGGCGTTGTCGATAGACATGACCTTCGATCAAGCGTCGCCCACTTATCGAACGTTTGTGTTCGATGCGACAAAAATCTTGCTCGACCAGGGCGCCAGCGAAGTTCGAGTACTCAGTCTGGCCGCCCATTTTCCGATGAGACTCACGGGGTTGGTTCAGGGGACAGGGCAGGCGACGCCAGACTCGATGGGCTTCATGCCTGTTGATTCTCCGATTCAGGGCAGCGTGCTCACGGCCCCATGGTTCGGCCTGGAGTTCGAGCTCGATCTCGGTTCTCTGGGCGCTCTCGCTGCGCAGGCGGGTTTTACCGCATCGCTGATGCTGGGATGGGCGCCCAATGTGAACGGCGTTAGCAACTATGTAGGCCTCAGCATGCCTGGCGTCAGCGGCGGTGATCGGGCGATCTCGCTGCAAGGTGTGCTCAAGTTGGCGTTCGGTGATGTTTCGTTCCTGGTCCAGCCACCGACCTACATTCTTCAGCTCAAAGACATCGCGTTGAAGTTCTTGAGTCTCAGTTTCCCGCCGAACGGGCAGATCAACATGCTGATGTTCGGCAATCCGGACGCCCCGACCAGCGGCGCCCTGGGCTGGTACGCCGCGTACCTGAAAAACGGCGCGGGTGGTAACGCTGGCACAGGCAACAATGCTGCCAGCCGTCTCAAGGCCACCAGGCACGGAAATACGGTGCTGATCGCGCCGCAACACGAGATCAAAAGGCAGGGAGCCAAGCAATGAACATCCAGGATCTTTGGACCAGCCTCCACACCAATGACTACCTGAACGCTTCAAATACGAGACTGGCGCTTCCGGCCAACAATGAGCTGGGATCGGCACCGGTCACAGCGCTGCTCAGTGATACCACGCTGTTTCCAGGCGCCAGTCTCGAAATGGCGCTCTCAAGTGCAACGCCGCCGGGCGAGGTCATCACACTGGCTGGCACGCTGGCCGGAACCTTCATGGGATTCGCGATGCCGGCCGCCACCGCAGTGTTCAGTGTCGACAGCAATGGCGTGGCGCAGCTATCCCTCGCGGTCACGTTGGGTGACGGGCAGGTGCTGGGTATCGCATTCCCCAAGATCGCCAATGATGTTCCGGGCCAATATGATTTCACAGGGGCCAGCCTGACTGCGGCGTCAGCCGCATCGGGCAGCACGCTGACTTTTTCAGGCGTGCCGGTTCCTCCAAAGACCTATGCCAAACTCTGGAGCGGTGCCATTTCCCCGGTGACCGGCTCCATCACAAGCTGGGCGGACCCCAGCACGGCATGTCCCGTTTTCTCGCTCTCAAACAAGCTGGCCACCACCGCCGCGCAGGCCGGGCTGCTCACTTTCAAGGCGCAAATTTCGCTGACGAGTTCGTCTTCCGGTGGCGCGGGCCAATTGGTGGGTGAGATCCCTGCCGGGCAATTGGCAGTGAGTGCCGTACCGATGTCGAGCGTCTTGCCTGTCAACGATGGGACCGGTCCGGTTTTCGGCACCTCGGATGGCTGGAAGCTCGGTATTCCGGATCTTTCGAGCCTTGCGGCGCTGTTCGTCGGTACACAGCTCGCCGCTTATGTCCCGCCACGTTTTCCCCTCGGAAGCGCACTCAACGTTACCCGCATTTCGTTGTCGCTGACCTATGGCGGAGCCACATCGTCGGTCATGACGACGAAAGTGGTCGAGGACACGTCTGTCTCGCTATTGCCCCTCAATGCGGCGAACCTCGATAGCATCGAGTTCTCGTTCTCCATGGTGCTCTCCAATGTATTGAGCTTGAGCATTGGCGTCGGAGGCAATTTCCATTTCTTCGGTAACGTGGCCCTTAGCTTCTACGCAGGTGTATCCGTCCCCTCATTGATCGGCCGGTTCTACAACAACAACGTTATCGATGTTTCCGACCTGCTTTCGGTTGTCGGTATAACGGGCATCCCGCAAAGCGGCTGTGTGTTCGAGACGCTCAGCGCTACGGTGGATGTCAACAACGGCTACTACGCGTTCAATGGTCAAGCGCTCTTTACCGGGGCTGATTGGTCAATCAATCTGGGTAGCGGGCTGACACTGATCGAGATTGACAGTCTTGGCCTGGCGATCGACAAGTCGGCGGCGAAAACAACCGCTCAACTCTCGACTTCATTTGTGTTCCTGGGCTCTGAGTTTTACGCAACGGCCTATAACAGCTCCGGTTCGGCAGGGTGGGTGCTAACCGGTACGATGTCGCCCGACACACCGATGAAGATCGCCGATGTCGCTCGTCAGCTCCTGCCCTGGATCGCCGACGCCGTACCGGACATCGCCATCAACTACCTGCAATGCCAGTTCGACACCAGCAACAACACCTACATGGTCAACGTTCAGGTGATGTGGAAACTGGATATTTTGCCAGTGTCCATCACGGCTGAATTCATGCTGCGATCCAGCCGCGTGACCTCCACTGATCCGGCACAGTATTCCGGTTATGTGCGGGGCATCGTCGATATCAATGGCATGCTCCTGGGTGTGGCATACGTCTTCGATCCCACCACCACTGACATCATCTTCAGCTACAAGAGTCTGTCGGTCACTTATCACAAAGACAACAACGTCGCCGCCAACACCTACGTTGCAGTCAGTTTGAATAACAGCACTGTCGGCGACCTGTTCAGCTTCCTGCTGGAGTTCGCCGATCCCGGTCGGAACATCTCGCTCTCTTCGCCTTGGGACGTGCTGGAAAAGATCGGCTTGCCGAACCTGACGGTCAAGGTCTATCTCCAGACCAAAAACATTGAAGTCGATATGGATCTCAGCGTTGATCTGGGCTTCATGAAACTCACTA
Source organism: Pseudomonas sp. Van50 (assembly GCF_055390755.1). Lineage (NCBI taxonomy): Bacteria > Pseudomonadati > Pseudomonadota > Gammaproteobacteria > Pseudomonadales > Pseudomonadaceae > Pseudomonas > Pseudomonas sp. Van50. The sequence goes on from NZ_AP024343.1 coordinate 2,643,857, forward strand.
AATTTGTCCTGAAGTACACCAAGCAGTATGGCAAGTCGAAGTTCGACCTTCAGCTCAGTGGAAACTTCCTGGGGCAGGATTACGGCCAGAACGGTGCCGCACCACTCAGTTGGGACCCCCTGAACCAGGCACCGCCGGTTGTGCCCGGCGCCGGCACCCAAAGCTTCGATCTGGAATACCTTGGCCTTGGTCAGCGCATGGCGCTGCGCGGGACACCACCGGCAACCATGGATGGCGTCATCAAGGCCCTTGAGAAAGCGTTGGTTCCCACGGGCAACCCACAGCAAAATCCGGCCACACAATTACCGGGGCTGTCGTATGACGCGGGCTCCAACTGGCTGATCGGAACCCGTTTTACCGCGATGTCGACGGTACAACTCAGCGTCGTCTTCAACGACCCCAATCTCTATGGTCTGCTGATCCAGCTTTCCGGCACCCGGGCGGGTTCATTGGCCGGCCTTCGCTTCGAAATCCTGTACCGCAAGATCAGCGACACCATCGGCGTCTACCACATCGAACTGACGCTGCCCGATGCCATGCGACACATCGAAATGGGCGAAGTCTCGATTACATTGCCCATCGTCACCCTGGATATCTATACCAACGGAAACTTCCGTGTCGACGTTGGTTTTCCGCCAAGCCTCACTGATTTTTCCAGATCCGGCTCGGTCCAGGTTTTCCCGTTCATCGGCTACGGTGGCTTTTACTTTGCCGTGCTCAACGGGACGACCTCGACCAATGTGCCGGTTATCTCGAACGGCAATTTCTCGCCGGTGCTCGAATTCGGCCTGGCACTCCAGATCGGTGTCGGAAAAACCATCTCACTGGGCATTCTGTCCGGTGGCATCAGTATTACCGTCGGTGGTCAGCTTCAGGGGGTACTTGCCTGGTTCAATCCGACCTCGCCCAGTCTGTCGCCGGAGCGTTACCTCCATCTGCGCGGAACAGTGGCGGTGGTCGGTATTGTCTATGCGACCGTCGACTTCGGAATCATCCAGGCCAGTGTCAACCTGACCGTCTATGCCTCTGTTTCTCTGAACATGGAAAGCTACAAGGCCATCCTGCTTGAGATCAGTGCGGGTGTACGCGTCAGTGTCTCGATCAAGATCGTCTTTATCCGCATTCGTTTTTCCTTCTCGGCGACAATCACCGAGAGCTTCACCCTAGGCTCAGACTCCAGCACTCCCTGGCTTATCGCCTCGAGCTCAAATCCTCAGAACGTCCTGCGTGGTTCCTACCGGCCCCAGGCGCTTGTGCCGCGCCAGCGGCCCTACGCGAAGCTTCGCAGCCGACCCGCACGCAGCCTCCAAAAGCGCGGGATGCTGCTGCGCCGCTCCGCACTCAACCTGATGGCGACAACGACGGTCAACCTGACGGCGATCCCGTTGATTTCCCAGGCATTGCCCAGCGACTTCAGTTTCCCGGGTGCACCGACTTTTCCTGGCACCAGCATGAACCCGGTCCTAGCCCTGTTGCTGGGCATGGAGACGTCGACGGATCCCCGTTCGGGTACCAACCAGTTCCTGACATTCGTCACCGAATGGATCACTGATTCTATCGGTCACACTCACGAGACCCTTTCGGCTGCGCTGATCGATGAAATTCTGGACGCTCTCTCCCTGAACGATGTGGCGTCCACGATCTTTACCTACAGCGCATTGGAGACGTTGTTCACCAGCAACAACATCCAGTTTTCGATCGCGGCCCGGCCGACCACGGATCCCGGCACAGAGATCCCCATGGCCTTGATGGCCATGATTCCCGAACTGACGATGTCGACCCCTGATTTCTCCATCAACTTCTTGTCTGACCGAGTGCCGGAAGGCGACTACGAACAGACGATCCAACAGTATTTTGCCGACCTGGCCGCTCAGTTCGCGGCCCGTGATACAGGCTCAACCCTGCGAGCCGCGGAGTTGATGGAAACGCCGGACTCCATGGCGACCATCATATTCCGCTACTACTTCCAGATGCTGACCAAGGGCCTGATGCAGCAGGCCAAGAGTCTGCTGGCCGATTTTGACCTGAAACTCGACGAGTCCCAGACCGCAACCGCCTTGCTGACATCGATCGCCAACCGCTTTACCAACAACTACACGGTACGTCCCGGCGATACGCTGGCCTCGATAGGCAACCTGTTTGGCGTGAGCGGAGCGGATCTCAGGGCAGCCAACCCGGACTACCAGAACGCTGAACCGACTGTCGGCCAGACCGTGTTCATCCCGACGACTACGGTCACGTACACCAGTCAGACCGGCGATACGCTGGCTGGGCTCGCGGCATGCTTTGGCGTCTCCGAGGCCGATCTTCAGGCCGCCAATCCTGGTGTGGATTTCAATAATCTACAGGTCGGAACCGCACTCACGATTCCGGCGATGCGCATCCTGCACACGGTCATTGCCGACGAAAGCGGGGCATCGGTCGCCGCGGATTTCGGCATCGACCTCGGCACGCTGAAAGCTGCCAACCCAGGCGTCAATTTCAATCCACTGGCCGCCGGGACAGAGTTGTTGATACCCCTTCAGGTGACTCCTTACATGGTCGCGACCAGTAATCAGTCCGCACAGAACGTCCTCAACACCGCGGTGACGCTGGCCCTCGGCGACATCACCTTCACGGCCAAATCCACGGACAGCATCACCTCGCTGGCGGCGCAATTCGGCGTCACCGCCGAGCAATTGGTGACAACAAACGCCGAGAGCCTGACCGTGATAAACCCGGGCCAGTCAATTTCGCTCGGCGATCTGACCACAGTTACCCGAGCAGGGGAGAGCTACAACTCAATCATTGGCTACTGGTACGACCGTATCGTTGATTTCGATCCAACGACGCTGACCACGGCCAACCCGGCCCTGACTTTAACAGCCGGTCAGAAGCTCTCGATCCCACAGACCACCACCCACGACACGATCTACACGGTCCAGAGTGGAGACACCTTTGCCAAAGTGGCGGCGGCCTACCCAGGCCTCACGCTCTCCCAACTGCTTGGCAACAACGCCGCAATCGGCCTTGATATCGGCCAAACCGTTAGTCTGCCGGCCGTCGCTGTCCCGACCAGCAGCAGTTTCATCCTGCCCTATGCGGCCACGACGGGCGATACACTGGCCTCTATTGCCGGAGCGTTCTTTGCGGCCGATGAGCGAACCCAGGCGGCGGCGATCCAGAGCCTGCAGCAGTGGAATGGTACCCAGGTCGCAACGGCCCCGTTGGCTGTCGGTCAGATCATCAACATCCCGTATGCCAGCAGCTTCGGGAACATCCAGCGCCAGTATAAAGTCTCCGCGAAGCGGATCGCCGATAGCACGGCCTCAGGAATGGCATCGCTCCTGGCAGCCCGGGCATCGCTGACAGCGCCAAATGTGAGCCATTCGATAGCGGCCACTGACACGCTGAGTAGCATCTCTGCAGCCTATGATCTGTCCCTCGAACAACTGACAGATTGCATTGCCTTGGTCTCCGGCCTCTTTCAGGTCGATGCCACGTCGAAGATCTTGACCTTGTCTGTCGTTGCGATCCCCGGCATGCGCCTGTCGGTACTTACCGATAACCTGGCGTCCATGGGGATGTTCACCGATGCGCTGAACATGACCAGCCGTTTCATGATGAGCGGCCTGAGAGCCCCGGCGCCGAAGCTCCCTGGGCAGCCAGCCCCCTCGGCAACATTGGCGTATCCGCTCTATGCCCTGGTTGGTCAGGAATACCCGCTGGGCGCGGTTGCCACTGGCTACGACATCGACATTGGCAGCTCAGGTGCGTCGTGGGTGTCCGTCGACGCCAGCGCTGCGGTCATGCCGCTGGTCCAGCCAGAAATCGATCAGATCAACAGCTTCAGGACGCTTATGTTCCAACCCAGCGTCTCCCAGACCATTGCGTTGCCGCAGTTTACCTACGTGGCCGATTGCCAGTCCGTGGGGACGATCAACCTCTGGGTGACCCCGCAAGTGCCGGCGCAGATCATCCCTAGTGGTCAGAAAGTGGTGCAGCCGTCGATGTGGACGCTGCCCGATGCAATGATATCGGCACTTGCCGCCAGCCCCTCGGGTACGCTGCTGTACCAGCCAAAATCCGGCACCACGACGTCCGATGGCAGCATCCTGAGCGTTGTCCTCGAAAACACCTGCTACGCGACCTCGATCAGCATCGATATCCAGACGATCCCCAACGCGCCCGACGGCATCTATATGGTCGCCGGCGCCGATCAGGCGGGGATGCAACGGCTGTTGGCGCTGTGGGAATTCCTGACCAGCAACGGCGAGACCGCAACCCTCTATATCGCCTATCCGGATCAGAGCTCGTCCAGCACGAGCGGTGTTCTGGTCTCTGACGCGCTGAGCCGGACCGACAGCTTCATGCTGAAAACGAACCTCAGTACCGAAAGCCATGGCGCACCGCAACTCACGCTGCGCAAAACGCCGATCCGCATGCTCAATACCGGTCTGCTGGAAACGCCGCTGGCCGATCTCGAACCCGATAATTCGCTCAATTTCCTGCAGCTGCTGTGGGAATGCAGTGTGGTCAAATCCGGTGGCTACTATTTGCGCTATGTTACGACGGATGGAACGGTGGGGCTGCCTCAAACCCTCTTTACCGGCGGAACCCAGGCGACCATTCAGATCATTGTGGTCGCCGACAATCAAGCAGCGGGTAGCCCGGTGGCGTACTCCTTCAACAACGTGGCGCTGATCGGTGACAACGTCGATACCGGCACGCATAACATCTTCTTCGAGGCGCTGACCCATGAGGTCACGAGCTCAGACACCCTTGCCAGTGTGGCGCAACTCTATGCCTCTTATGTCAGCCTCGATGCCGTCTCGTTGGCTGAACTTAACCAGACCGTTGTCGGAACCATGGTGCCGGGTACCACCGTTACGGGGGCGTTGGGACAAGTCACAGTGCTGGCGACTGATAGTTTCCTCAGTCTGGCGCAGCGTGCTGGCGTGACGGTTGCCGCGATTGCCACGCAGAAAGCCCAGGTGACTGGCTGGCTTCAGCCCGGCAGTGAGCTTCAGTTCTCCGGTAACCCGGTCCAGCTCGTCGCACCCGGCGAGACCCTGGCATCCATCTCGCAGGAATATGACTTCCTTGATCCGGAGGCGCTGGCCGCGCTCAATCTCAACACGGTTGACCTGCTCTTGGTCGGGGCGACACTCACGATCCCGGCGAAGGCGGACTACGTCATTCAGGCCGGTGACACGTTTGGCAGCATCGCGTCTGCCCAGGCCACCGATCTGTCCCTGATTGCCGATGCGAACCAAGATGGGCAGATCCTGACGGCCGGCCAACCCATCATTGTCGGGGGCGGTACGCTTAACCTCACCGCCACCTTGCCGCAAGGGCATATCGGTTTCGACGTTACCCGGGCGAACCCACAGCCCGTCGATCCTGCGGATGAAACCGATCAACAGGCGCTGAACACGCTCTTCAACCTGCTCGGTTTCCAGATCACGGAAACGGCGGCCCTCAAAGCCAGCAACGAGGGGCTGCCGGCCGGTCCCACGACGCAAAATGATGATGATCCGTGGGACTACCAGCAGGTCATGTCGGTGCTTGCTTTTGCGAAGGTCAACCATGCTATCGATAGCGCTCCATTGCCGCCACCGGCGTTGAACCCCTATGCCGGTATCAGCGCTAATGCGATGTCCGAGGTCGCTCTTGCGTTCCAGGACGTACTCGGCAACCGCACCAACGGCTCGGTGATGAGCCCCATCGATCAGCCGCTGGGCTACACCGACCAGATGATTCCGGTCGGGGCATGGCCCTCGGCGACGGCGGCTTATCGCTTTTCTTCCCCAGCGTCGGGGGACAACAATCTGGCGGTCACCGTTTCGATTTCGCCAACGCAGTTCCTGCCGGACAACGCTCCGCTGCAGATGGTGGGGGGCGCGCCAAGTGCCGCGCTGTCAACAGCACCGGCTGTTCGCGCCAGCGGTGCCTTGGCCACCTATCAAACCGTTTCGTACCAATTGCAGCAGCCCGATGTGACCGGTTGGCTGAGCACGACACTTGGCACGCTCGATGATGCGCAAAACGTTGGCGAAACGGCGCGCATTCGTCTCCTCGGCCTGGCGAACTCCGCCTATGTCTTCTTGACCGGTGCACAGGACCTGGTCGTCGATCCGGTTACGCTGGGACCCAATGGCTACAAGGACATTGGCGCGTTGTTGAACCTCGCACTGTCGCAGAGCTCCACCGGCTACGCGGTGTCAGTCTCCAACCTGGGACAATACAACGCGGTTGCCCGGGCCGATCTGCTGTGGGGGCAGGGGACCCAACTCGCGGTTCCGGACAATTATCTGGTGCTGTCCGGTGATACGCCTCAAGCCATCGTCACCCGCCTGGACGGCGCCATCGACCTGGCTACGCTGGCGAACAACAACGCCGCAGTAAAAGTGGCCCAGGATGCAATGGTTCACACGGCCGTACGGTCTGCCACGGTCGGTTCGGCCGGGTTGTCTCTCAGTGCGATCGGGCTTCAGGTCGGAACGCTGGTGGTCGATGGCCCGGGTAACGTCCCGGGGTTGGTGACGCCAAACGCGGCGGTACCACTTAACGCAAACCTTACGCTGACCTATTCCGACACAACGGGTCAGTACAGCTACCAGACAACGGCCAGCGTGACGCTGGAGGACGCCGCGGCCAGTTTCACCAAGCAGGTCCGCGAGAACAGCGGTGATCAGGAGGCCGTCGTCACCGTGCTTGAAGTCGCCGGGGCCAATGAGTTTCTGGATGACATCTGGCCGATCGGCACGGTGCTCACGATCTCTAGTGTGCTTGCCAACTCAAACGATACCTTGACCTCGTTGGTCACCGACTTCGGCGCGCCAAGCGGCGCAACGGGCACACCTGAAGCCCAGTTTCTTGCGGGCAACGCTGAGGTACCCGGCATTTGGGCGGTTAACACCGCGCTGTTCATCAAGACGGTGCCGGTCTCCATTGCCGAGGGCGAGACGCTGGCGGATATCGCCGGCATGTACGCCAGCGATGTGGGTTCCATACTTGATCAGAACCGCACGGTGCCATTCCTGGACTCGGCCCTGCTTGCCATCCCATACCTGGCGAACAATACCGGCATCCGCGCCAGCGTCTACGGCGCAACGGGCGCCGAGACGTTTTCCGGGATTGTCTCCAAGTACTCGGGCTGGAGCCTGAACGGGGTCGCTCAATACAACGGTGACGTGCCCGGTCTGTTCGCCGCGGTGGCGATTAACCTCAATGGTCGGACGATCACGCCGACCGTGACATCGACGATCAACGAGCTGGCGCTGGCATTCGGTCTCAGCGTCAACGACTTCATGGCCCAAGTCAGCGCGCTCGCCGGTATCATCGCGGCCGGGGCCGCCATTGTCGCTCCGGCCATGACTTCGCTCAGCGGCGACACCCTCCATGACGTGGCGTCGCGCTACAACCTCGATGAAGGCAGCCTTGCTTCGGCGTGTGCTTCGTTGCCAGGTTTGCTGCCCGCCAACCAGACGATTGTCATTGAAGGCACTCGCTACCAGACGTATGCCAACGACACCTTTGGCCTGCTGACGGCGCGTGTCAACGCCGACCGAGTGGCCCTGAACTTGACACAGCTCAGTGTGGCCGATGTCGCCGCTGCGGCTTCCGGTGTTTCGGTCAGTGCCCGTACACTGTTGGCGCCACCGCTGACCGGTTCGGTATTGGCGGCGGTTACCCCGGCCAAAACCAAGGCGATCCTTAGTCTCGGCGTGTCCCTGACGATGAGCCGCGATCCGGCCCTGCTGGCGCCGGCCTTCGCCGGGGCGCCCCATGTCGTTTCAGCCCGGACCGATATACCGGCCCAGCCGTTTGCCGGCTTGACGGCGGCAGACCAGGGCTCGCTCCAGCAGTTCGCGATTGATTTCGAGACCGCGTTCCCAGGGCTGAAGATTGCAACCGGCCCTGCATCGACCCAGACCCAGGGCATCACACAGATCAAGAAACCTTCGTTGAAGCTGGCAGCCAGTGCAAACCCCGCGTCATCGACAGGTGGAAAGACGCTGTGGGTGGTCAACTTCTCGGACTCCGGCGTAGGCATCACCTACGAGGTCAACCCATCCGGGGTTCGCTATTTTGGCGTGACGCCGCTCTCGACCGTCGCCTGGAACAACACCGTCGAGGTGCCGACCTATTCCGCCGATAAGGGGTTGCTCTGGACCGGTAAGCAGCAGGCTTTCCGTGCGGCGGATCCGGATCAATGGAACCAGCAGTTCCTGGCCGCCATCGATCTGCTTCTATCGCCGTCATATGCCGTACCGGGATCCTCGGACAGTAAGGTTGCCGCCGACATTGCCAGCGTGATTGCCGCTAAAGGTGGTATCGCCAGCGGTATGTCCAGGATCGTCGCGCCCATTATCGGGACTGACAGCACTGGGCTCGATGAAGCGCAGACCACGCTGAAGCAACAGTTGCTGACAACCTTGAGCTCTGCGTACTCGGTACAGACGCTGGTCCAGATCGATCTCGATGTCCAAGGCGTAGGGGCGGGCAATGATCCAACCACGGCGCCACAGCTCTCCGGCAATCTGGTGGCCGGGGTCATCCGGACGCCGGATGACGCGGTCGCGGTCACCGATCCGAACCAACCGTTCGCACCTCTGGCCGCCCAGACACAGGTTTCCCAGAGTTTCCTCGCGGAGACCATTTTTTATGTCCCGAACATTATTCGTCCGGGGTTGACGGTGAGCTATGCCGGCGTCCCTGATACCTACACGACCACGGGCTCCGATTCGCTCAGTACGATTGCCGCGTTCTTCAACGTCGAACTGCCCGGGAATCTACCTTCCGGGATGACGCTGGCCGCCACCGATGAACCGCTGTTCCTGGGCTCCACGGCGATCAACGTGACGTCCTATGTGGTGCCTGCCTCGCTTGCCACGATCACGGACGTGGCCGCATGGATGAGCGTCGAGATTTCGGATGTGGTCAACGCCAACTCCGAGCGCACGAGGTTCTTCGCCGTGGGCAGTACGGTGACCATCGACGGCACCGCGTACACGCCGAGCACGACAGATACGCTGGAAATGATCGCCGTCCATTTCGGTGGTCAAGATCAGTTCTCGGATAGCCTGGCCGATATTGATGCCGGGACATTGCCTGGCAGCTACACGTTGAACAGCCTGGCACCTGCGCGTGGCATTCAGAACGTACCGCAAATGAGCATCGCCACGGCAAAGGGTGCGCTTGCCACCAGCGGATCGCGAATTACCACGCTGTTCGGGGTCAAGGACCCGGCCATTCAGAAGTCGGTCGTACTCAATCTCGACTATCAGGTCAGCCAGATGGAGTTCGATCTTCATTCGGTGGACGGTATCCAGGGATACAAGAGTTCGTCCTGGCTCAACTTCATCATTCCCATCGTCAACGGTGCGAACACTGATGGGCATGTCGGCCAGATCCAGGTACCGGTACCGCTACGGGGTTACCCGGGGCCGGCGATCATCTCGGATCAGTCTGCGAGCAACGCGACGCTGACCCCGGAACCGGCCAAAGTGCTGGCCCAGTGGGACTACGGCTTCACGACGAAGCGGCAGTATGCGGCTCAAGACCAAATGACGCTGGAAGTTCGTTTCAATCAGACCAGTGACGACAGTGCGGACGCCCTGAGCTACGCGAGTGCGCCAAAATACGAGAGTGTCATTGAGGTGTTGGCGGCTTTCTCGGCGGTCTGGCCCGCTATATCGGCTGACCTTGCGCAACTGCCGGATACGGAGGCAGATACCGTCAGCCCGGCCGCAGCCAACGCGGTAGCGGCGCTCGCCGACTTGGCGGCCAGGCTCCAGAATGCGTGGAGCGGCGTGCAGGCCATGAGGCTGTTCGCAGGCCTGCCTGAAAAGACGTTCAATTACTTGATGTCGACGTTGATCCGCGGGATACCCGCCCAGATCAGCGGCGTCACGCTGGATCGCATCGGTCAGATGACGGATTTTTCGGTAGACCCTGACGATTTCCTGTTTGCGACCAATGCAGGCTATCAGGCCGATCTAAACAACGGGGTCGTTCCGGCTGCGTTAGCGGTCGAGTTCGATGGATATGGCTTCAAGCTGAGCGGCCAGCAGACGATCAAGCCTGCGGTTGCCGGGGGCGGTAATACAGACTGGCTGGTCGTCGATCCGGCGGGCACGCAAACAGTGGTCGACGGGCAACACAATTCCCAGGTCTTTACTGCACCACAGACCTACAGGTTGACGTTGTCGGGGACGGGGACATCAGCGGTGATCCAGGTATACCGCCAGATACTGTGGCCGGGCCTGAAGTACGTACCTCCCGGCAATGGGGTTGATAGAGAGGGGACTTGGCTGAATGGCTCTCAGGCAGGGACCCGTTTGGCCTTTGCGCTGGAGGAACAGCAAGCGCTGATCTCAGACCAGTTGGAACTCGATTACGACTTCTACCGGCTCAATCTGCTGTTGCTGCAGAACGCCAGCGGCGGAACGTCGATTTCGCGCAACGCCAACTTGATTGCCGGTGCCCAGATAAATCCGCTGTTCATCTACAAGACACCAGTGGTGAAATTTCCGACACGGATCACGCCGCTGCTCAGTCATGTCGAAACGGTGTCTATGACGGGGCCAGACTTGACCTCGGCACTCAGCAACTTTTTCGAGACGCTCGTCGCTTCGCAAACCCAGGCCTTGCCGGGAACGATACGCCAGATGCGCATCGGCGCCGCCTATTGGCAGTCGGTGGATGGCAAGACCGATCCGACAACGCCGGGCAGTCTTTCTATCCGTAATCCCTTGGTATTGGCACCGACCGTCCAGTTCAACGTCGACACTGACTGGAAAGCCTCGGGTCTTGTGGGAACACTGGCTTCAGCCATGACAAACAGCGCGGAGCAAATGGGCATTACGGCCGCAGCGCCAGGGCAGTGGGTACTCGATGTACTGGTCTACAGCTATGTTGAGGGTGCCGATAAACTCACCGGGATTCTGGATATTCAAAATCAGATCTACCCTGCCTGAGTTAGCGCGCGGTTCAGGTGCAGCAGCTTTGTTTCACTTGCTGGTGAGCCGTCAGGCAGTAAATGAAGGGCCTTTCAGGGCCCTCGACTGCTTGATGATCAGATGACGCAACATGCGGATCACCCATGAAAGGAAGGATCGAAAATGGCAACTTCGGACACCGTATTTGGAGTGGTATACAGCCCGACGTGGACGACCTGGTCTCCACCCTACTCCAACTCTGGGGCACAAGCGCAGTTCTCTGATTCTGACTTCTTTAACGACAGCTTCCAGGCGCTATGGAATACCGGGCAGGACACAAGCGGCAACGCCTACCGAAACGATATTGGAGTGATCGGCAGCTTCGGCTTTAACCTGGTTCGCCTCTATGATTGGGGCGCAACACGCGGTTGGAACGGAACGTATGGCACCGCGCATATCAACTTTCTGGACTATGCGCATCAAAATGGCGTCAAGGTTGTGGTGCCCATATCCAATTATTTCCTGTCTGACGACACTTATGCGTGGAACGGTAACGACCCTGACGCCTCGTACAGCTTCGACAGCGCGCCGTCCGACATACAGAGCGCACTGAAGCAATTTGTCAGTAGCGTGGTGGTCAGCGGCAATATCCATCCGGCCGTCCATAGTTTCTCCGTTGGCAACGAGATCGATATCAATACGTTTGTCGGTCAGGGAAGCAGTGGGGCGGTTGCTCCGGGATCACGCCTGGCCAGGGTGATTTGGTGGATCGTTAACCTGCAACTGCAGATCAGTACCGCGAAATATCGCTACGTGTTACTGACCAGCCCCATCTCGAACGCAGACCAGGGCAATCCATCGTCGGGTAATCCGCCGTTGAGCTACTGGTTTCAGGCTTTCCTCAATGGAGTGACGACCAACACTAATCTGCCGGAGGGCACCACGGGCGGCGATGGCGCGACTTTCTCAGCCACTTGGGCCGGCATCGGCGATATCATCGGTTATAACAACCTCTGGTACTTCAACAGCGTCAATATCTATCAAGTCGGAGAGGGCTTGACCACGACGTTGGGGCAATACGACAGCTGGGCCAGCAACGCGACGACCAACAGCCTGAACTGGCCCGGTCAGCAATTCAGTGTTCCCCTGCTGCTCAGTGAAATAGGGGTAACGCGGTCGGACAATGGAGCCAGCGGACAGCAAGCACAGTTCACCACGGTTACCCTGGACATCGTACAGACCATTGTGAGCTATCTTGCCACCAATACCGGTAGCTACCTGATGGGCTTCTGTCTCTATGAGTTCAACGACGAGGTGACACTGAGTGCCAATTGGGGGCTCTACATGGTGGAGCCGACGACTTACCCCAGTGGTAACGTGTTATTTAGCGATATGACCGGCGAGACGGCCGTCAGTTACGGAAAGTTTCCTAGCGTTAGCTATGCCGTGGACCAGCTTTTTCCCGTGCAAGATACGTCGGGTACCACGCTGATGGCGGCGCTTCAGAGCATCATTACCAAAACCAAATGATAAGACACGATGACACCTACGATTAAGCAGAGCCTAGTTGAATTTATAGAACTGGTCGCCACAGGCAGACAGGCTCGATGGGATCACCATAACTACTGTTATCTCAACTTCCAGATGTCAGTAAAAAATGCCGTTGAAATTCTCGACTCTTTCCAAAGGCTTCCAGTTGCATTTAGCTCCAAGCAAGAGCTTTTACTCTGGGCCGAGGCAAACAATCAGGGCGTGGAGACTATTGGCTTACCGACTGACCACGCGATCATCACCCATGGCGAATTGGATGGGACGCCGGCCCTGGTAGGTGCTTCTTTTATTTGGGTTCTAGCCACTTCTCTCAGGTACAGGGAGGCGATTATTTTCTGGCTGAACAAACTCCGGGATGATAGAGATCTGCGATCTGTGCAAAAGCGAGCTTCAGAGGTTTACGAGCGGGTCGCGGAGTCTTTAGAAAGTGGGGTGATTCGCAAGCGGATGACGTCTGCCCAGCGGGCCGCGCAAGTCAAAGAACTCAAGATTTTGTCCCGACGGTGCAGGGCCGCTTCTTCAACCGAAGAGAAGGCACGGCGTTACATTAGGCTACTTGAAGCACTGGATACCACGCTCGATGCAGATCACGTCATCAACAAAAAATCACTCACGATGATGCCCGATGCATGGGTAATGCTGGCTCCGGTAATCGCTAGTTCGAATCGCAGTTTCGGTCGAGTGGTCGAGAAGTATGCGACCAAGTTCACTCCGCGTACGGGCGCTATTGGTTTGGACGCAACGACTGCATTCAAACTGTTTGCGTCAACCGTCCCCGCAACGTACTCGCTAATGCCGGAGCATGTGGAACGGTTCACTCGCCAGTTTGTGGGCAAGCAGGCTGGGCTGGAGCATGAGCTGCAGGCAGTCTCGAAGATCCTGAATGGCTTCGTTAGCAGGACCAGTAAATCATTCACGCGGTGAGTCGGACATGGAAACGTACGATGAAACCTTACCCGACTCCTGATGGTGAGGTTATTCGTTCGATCTGTGCGGATTGATGACGCTTGCCAACGCAGTGCTGCGACATGAGATTGCGTCGAAACGGCTGCCTTAGGCACTTCACGTTTCCGGTGCCTAGGACATAAATTCAAGTCCAAGCTGGCGTTAGTTCCCTGTGATCCTCTCACCGCTGGCATGATGATCGTTCGTTCACGGCCCTTGATGCAACCCAAAAACAAGTCCAGAATCAAGTCTTTTCCTGCTCCGGCAAGAAAAGAAACCCCTTAGATTTCAATGGGTCGGACACCAGGTGCGAGTCTCGTTTCCCGCTCCAAGATTCAGAAAAAAGCCACTCAGATGAGTGGCTTTTTTTTGTGCCTGTGATTCTCAATGTCAGCGATTGTGTGACGATCGACTGTATTGTTTCCGCACTTACCCTGCTGCTGATGCGCCTCGAAAGCCCAAGCACACGCCGGCTCAAGGCTCGACGTCTTCGCACTGGGCGCTTTCGCGCTACACCTCCGCGTTCAATTCGCGCTGACCCAGTATCCCTAGTGGGATAACTGAGCTGCGGCTATAGGCAGGCATCATCTACTGATGATCTTGTCTATTGATGCCATCAGCGTAACCGTCCGGCCAATTTTGGGTGCGCCAGGCATGGCGCGTTGCACGGAACGCTGTGGCCTAGATCCGACATGCATAAGCAGCAAGGTCGCGCGGATTACCCTGGGAGATCTACCCGTGTTCCACTGTGCTACCGAGCGTTGAGGGGGGGACGGGGTTGAATGCGCAGAAGTCAGCTGAAGCCGTAGTAAGTGACGGTTAACCGCGCCATCAAGGGCTGAACAGATTGTGCCGCCAGCCCATCAGGTTTGGGTATTCTCCGATGTCACAATCTGCAGCGGAATATGCACCCGGTGACGCACAGGATCGAACTGCTCCGCAGTCTGCAATTCCACCAGTAGATCCACCAGCGCCGTTGCAGTCTGGCGCGGCTGAGAGTCGATCACCACGTCGACCAAACCCTGGGCCAGGGCTTGGCGTGACAGCTCGGTGGACTCCTGCAAAATGCAGCACAGCGTCGGGCGCTTGGGCAGTTGCGCCAACGCGTTGATAATCCCGTCGCCACCGCCGCCTACCACGCATAGCCCGCGCAAATCGTCATGCCGAACCAGCAGGTCGAGGGTTGCTTCTTCGGTGATGTCGCAGTTGTCCAGATTGATCAGCGGCTCCAGCGGGCGCAGCCCAGGTGCGTGTTCGGCCAAGTAACTGTGCAAGCCTTCGACCCGCGCCTGGTGGCCAAGAAAGCGATGACCTCCGAGCAGAATGCCGATGCTGCCTTTGCGCGCGCCACAGGTGCGGGCCAGCAGCCACCCCATCGTGCGCCCGACGACGTGATTGTCTTGGCCGACATAGGGCTCGGTCGCCGCCTCATGAATGCCCGACAGCAGTGCCACCACGGGCACGCCGGCCTCGCGAATCTGGGCAAGGGCGGCGTTGATCTGCGGGTGGGCGAAGCTGACCACCGCCAGGCCGTCGCACTGCACCGCCAACTGTTCGATCTGGGCGATGATGGCGCTGGGGGTGCGATCAAAAACGTATTCGAATTGGCAGGTCAGGTTGGCCCCGACCTGGCGTTGCGCGGCCTCGGTGATGGCTTGGGCCAGGTTGGCGTAGAACGCCTGGGCGGTGCCCAGCAGCAGGATGCCGAAACGGTACGTGGGGCGACGTTCGAGAATACGTTGGCCGATCAGCCGTGCGGCAAAATAGCCCACGGCTTCTGCGGCCTGAAGCACCTGTTCGGCAGTGGCTGGATTAACCGGGGCGCGAGCGTTGAGCACGCGGTCGACGGTGGCGACACTTAAGCCTGCGTGTTTGGCGACCGTGGCGATGGTGGGGCGTTTATTGTTATTCATGATGAACCTTCAAAGCGTCTTGATAGAAAACTATCAAGCCCTGCAGGAGCTGGATGATAGCTTGATAGGGAATGTATTCAAGACCTTGAGAGGGCCTTCCACGCTCTCTATATTTTCTTACGCAAAGCACCTGACATCTCACGCTTGCGGAGAACAATAACAATGTCTCAAGACAACACAGCCTCTACTCGGGACTATCGCCTGACCGGCCCTGAAGCTGCCCGCGCGGCTGAAAAAGGCCTCGTATCGGCCAGTTGGTACCAGTCGCCCATCTCCCGTCAACGTATGAAGCAACTGATGCAGCGCCGCGACGGCCCGGCCTTGCTCGACACCGCCATCTGGCTGCTGGCCCTGCTGATCACCGGCTTCGGCGGCTACTGGTTCTGGGGCACTTGGGCTTGTGTGCCGTTTTTTCTTGCGTATGGCGTTCTGTACGCCACCGCCTCCAACCCGCGCTGGCATGAAAGCGGCCACGGCACGGCTTTCAAGACTCGCTGGATGAATGATGCGCTCTACCAGGTGGCGAGCTTCATGTGCATGTTCGAGCCCCACGTGTGGCGCTGGAGCCATGCCCGGCACCATACCGACACCATCGTCGTCGGCCGTGATCCGGAAATCGTCGAACCGCGTCCACCGAGCTTGTTCATGATGCTGCTGAGCCTGTTCCAGATCCCGTTGCTGCTGAAGACGATGGGGGGCGTGTGCCGGCACGCGGTTGGCAAAATGGATGCCGAGGAACAGACGTTCATCCCTGAGTCCGAGTGGCCCAAGGTGTTCCTGGCGGCCCGTATCTGGCTCGTGATTTATGCCGTTGTCTTTGGCGCGGCACTTTACCTGCACAGCTGGTTGCCGCTGATGTATATCGGCCTGCCCATCCTGTATGGCGGCTGGTTGTCCTACCTGTTTGGCCTCACCCAACATGTAGGCCTGGCGGAAGATGTGCTGGACCACCGTAGCAACTGCCGCACCATCTATATGAACCGGGTACTGCGCTTTCTGTACATGAACATGAATTATCACCTTGAGCACCACATGTATCCGATGGTGCCGTACCACGCCCTGGCGCAACTCCATGAAGAGATCCGCCACGACTGCCCGCCGCCTTACGCCAACATAGGTGAGGCCTTCAAGGAAATCATTCCGACCCTCTTGAAGCAGCGCAAGGACCCGACGTATTTCGTGCGCCGCCCCGTCGGTAGCCCAAGGCCTGCCACCGACGCTCATCCACAGGCTGAAGCCACCCTGGGCTGACACCTTCCGGCTGTATCCCGAACAAGAGAAAACGCCATGAACGATCAATGGATCGATGTATGCGCCGTGGGCGAAATAAATGAAGAAGACGTCATTCGCTTCGACCACGGTCCACATACCTATGCCATCTACCGCTCTGCTGACAACGAGTTTTTTGCCACTGCTGGCCTGTGTACTCACGAGTCGATCCACCTGGCTGACGGCCTGGTGATGGACCATGTCATCGAGTGCCCCAAGCACAACGGGCGCTTTGACTATCGCACTGGCAAAGCCTTGGGGGCGCCAGTGTGCGTCAACCTCAAGACCTATCCGGTACGGGTCGACGCGGGGCGGGTTCTGCTCGCCATTTCGGTTTGACCGCCAGGAGTGCACGCCATGAATGCTCCACTGATTATCGTCGGCGCCGGCCATGCCGGTGGCCGCGCGGCGCTGACCTTGCGCGAGCAGGGTTATACCGGTCGGCTGATCCTGATCGGCGATGAACTCCATTTGCCGTACGAGCGTCCTCCGCTGTCCAAGGGCTTGCTGCAGGGCACGATGGACCTGGACGATTGCAGCCTGTGGAGGGGTAGCCGGCTTACTGAACTGAACATCGAACACCTGGCGGGCAACCCGGTAAAAAGCCTGGATCCGCAGCACCACCGCCTGCAATTGACCGACGGACGTTGGTTGCCCTACAGCCGATTACTGTTGGCAACCGGGGGTAGAGCGCGTCGCTTGTCCCTGGTGCCTGAACCTCTGGCCAACGTGCTTTACCTGCGTACCCATGACGAAGCCCTGGCCCTGCGCAGCGCATTGATGCCCGGCACGCGCCTGGTGATCATCGGCGGTGGCTTTATCGGCCTCGAAGTCGCGGCAACGGCCCGAACCTTAGGCTGTCAGGTGACGTTGCTGGAAGCCGGGCCACGACTGGCCGGGCGAGTCTTGCCTGAAGCCGTATCCCAGGTCTTGTTGGAGTTGCATCGGCAACAGGGCGTGGACGTGCGGCTGAACGTAGCGCTTGAAAGGGTACAAGGCATCGAACGCGCTGAGGCGGTGCAACTGGTGGACGGCCAGGTGTTGCCCTGTGACTGGGTGGTAGTCGGTATCGGCATGCAACCCAACATCGAATTGGCCGCGGCGGCGGGGCTTGAGGTGGGCCAGGGAATTCGAGTCGATGCCCAGTTGCGCACCAGCGCGCCGGACATCTTTGCTGCCGGCGATGTGTGTGAGTTTCGCCTGCACGCCGACGCGTTATTCCAGCGCCAGGAGACCTGGCGCAATGCCGAGACCCAGGGCCGTCACGCGGCATTGAATCTGTTGGGCGGCGAGCTGTCGTTCGAGGGTGTTCCCGGCTTCTGGTCTGATCAGTACGACTGGGGTTTACAGACGGTGGGCGTGATCTCACCGGCGCCACCTTCGGCCGTTCGCACCTTGGCAGGCGGTGGTCTGCTGCTGTTCTACCTGGACACCGAGCAACGTTTGCAAGGCGCCTGCGGCTGGGGGCAGGGCAACAGCGTTGCCAAGGACATCAAGTTGTGTGAACGGCTGATTGCCAACCTGACCCCACTCTCTGTGGACGCGTTGGCCGATGCCGATGTGCCTCTCAAACATCTACTGAGGCCCTGACATGCGTGAGTTCCTGGTATTTCAGTCCCTGTGGGCCATGCAAGATCACCGTGGTCAATGCGATCTTTCCCTGGAGGCGCAGGTGGAGAAGATTGCCGCTGCTGGCTTCGATGGGATCACCGACCATTTCTGGATCGCGCCACAGGCCGAGCGCCTGCATGCCGCTGCCAAGGCGCAAGGCCTGCAAATCGAAGGTCAACTGTTTCCCCGCACCGTGAATGACTTGGCGCAAGCACTTGAGGTTGCCTCCCGTTACGGCTGCCACCACCTCACGCTGCAAGCCGATGTCCGGCCGCGCACGCTGGCACAAGCGATCACTCTGGTCGAAGGCTGGCAGCGTCTGGCCGAGCAGGTGGACTTTCCGATCCTGCTGGAAACCCACCGCTATCGTCTCACCAGTGACCTGTTGTTCACCCTCGACTTGCTCGCGCAGATGCCCGACCTCAAGTTGTTGGCTGACTTGTCCCATTACGTCGTGGGCCGCGAATTGCCTGAGTCGGCCACTGCCGAAGACGACGAACAGATTCACACCATCCTACGACACAGTTGGGGTTTTCACGGGCGGGTCGCTAATAGTGAGCAGGTCCAGGTGCCCTTGACCTTCGCCCAGCATCGCCCCTGGTTGGACCGGTTTCTGGGCTGGTGGCGTTACGGAATCAAGGATTGGCTGGCGCGACCGAACACACCCGCGAGCCTGTCCTTCACCTGCGAGCTTGGCCCGCCACCCTATGCGATCACGGGGAGGGATGGGCGCGATATAACGGATCGCTGGGGCGAGGCGCTGATGCTGAAGGAACTGATGCGTGGTGTTTGGGATGAGTGTCAGGCGGGGCGCTGATCTAAGGCATGATGGGTTGTGACGGTTTGTATCAGTGGATGCGGTGTATAAATTGTCATGCTTGTCTCAATTTTATTGCGGTTTTGCCCTGGCGGGGATCTGTAGTGGTCAACTAAACTCGGACACGACGTTAAGTTTTTTCTCGGCCTGAGCCGGGGCCAGCCCATTATTGAACTGATGCGGTCTAATCCAGTTGTACGTCGTGATTCGCTTCTTGAGCTGTCATGTAGCCCACGGTCGGTATCCATTCAGTTTTCAAGCTGCGAAACACACGCTCCATCGGCGCATTATCCTAGCAGTTTCCACGACGGCTCATGCTTTGGCGCATGCGGTAACGCCAGAGCCGTTGGCGAAACTGGCGGCTGCCATATTGGGCCGACTTTGTCCCATCATGCCCCAATGGCATGGAGTACCGATGAGCGCCTATGCCATCACTGAAACACGTCTGCTGCCCGCGAAGACACAACGCTTCATTGAGTTCTTGCAGAGGCGGTTGCGGTAAAGGCGACTCGGTCAGCGGGGTGGTATGTGGCGCGGGCTCCCCTATCACGGTGTGGGAGCCCGGCTTCAAGGTACAAGCCGATGTTGCGTTCAGTCTGGTTGAGCCCCCCGAATTGCTCCAGGGCATCGAGCATGGCGCAATGGAAGTAGGCCCGTGATGCTCGGTCGCAGAGAATGTGGAACGCAGGGGTGTCAACGATTCCAGAGTAGATGATGATCACGTTGATCCGCGCCGCCGACGTTTGCGCCACCGCACCCGGGCTGAAGGCTTGCCGGCTCAGGTCGACGCCGCACAGCTTGGCCATGACCTGAGCAACGGAGCTACCGCTCAGCAAGAAGCAGGCATGGCTGTCCTGACGTGGCAGCAGGTAGTTGGCTCGGTGGTCGAGTTCCCAGCGTGCTTCTTCATCGGCGATCCGTTCGCCTTGATCGTCGGGGCTCCCCAGCAGCAGGTATTCGGTTTGCGACAGGCGTGCCACCTGACTACCGTCAGTCTGGACGGTGGCCCGATTGGGCGCGTCCGGCAGTACGAAGCCGCGTGCCTTCAGGTAATCGGCGGTTTGTGTTCCGCGAAAACCGACCCGGGGCAGGTCGGTCAGATCCACCAGCGTGCAGGTTTGCGTGTGGGCAACCGGCCGTGGTCTGATCATCTCTTGTGGATTCAGACTGGACATGACTTAAAGCTCCTGCCGTTGGTTTTCAGGATCGAAGAAGGGTAATTGCACGACTGTGGCCTGAACCACGATCCCGCCCTCGACGCGGATCGGAATCTGTTGGCCCGGCGCACTCTGGTCGATGCCGGCGTAAGCCAGGCCGATGATCGTGCCCAGGGAAGCGGAATACTCGCAGGAGGTGACGTTGCCACTGATGTCCGGGCCGTTAAGCACCAGATGGCCCTCCAGCGGTTGCAGGCTGCCTTTGGGCAGGCTGAAGCCCACCAGTTTGCGTTTCAGCGGCTGGGCTTCGAGGATGTCCACCGAGCGGCGGCCGACGAAGAACGGCTTGGTGCGACTGACCGCCCAACCCATGTCGATTTCCGCCGGGTGAGTCATTCCATCGGTGTCCTGACTGATGATCACGTGGCCTTTTTCCAGGCGCAGCAGGCGTTGGGTTTCAACGCCGAAGGGGCGGATGTCATGTGCTTTGCCGGCCTCAATCAGCGCATCCCAAAGCTTGAGTCCATGACGTGCCGGGACGTGGATTTCATAACCCAGCTCGCCGACAAAACCGACTCGCAACAGCCGTGCCTTGATGCCGGCCACGGTGCCTTGACGGACGCCCAGATAGGGGAAGGCTTCGGCGCTCAGATCGAGATCACTGCAGACTTTCTCAAGCACTTTGCGCGAGTCTGGCCCGGCGACGTTGACCGCGCAGATGGCTGCGGTGACGTTGGCGACGTCCACGTCCAGGCGCCATTGTGCATTCCACTTGAGCATCTGCTGATAGATCCGGTCGACGCCGCTGGTGGTGGCGGTGACGTAGAAATGGTTCTCGGCAAACCTCGCACAGACACCGTCGTCGATCACCACACCATGCTCATTGGTCATCAGCGCATAGCGAGAACGGCCGACCGGCTGTTTGAGGAAGGCAAAGGTGTACATCCGGTTAAGCAGCTCGGCGGCGTCCGGGCCGCGCACGTCCAGGCCGCCGAGGGTCGAGACGTCGATGAGGCCGACCTTGTTGCGCACGTGCAAGGCTTCGGCTTGCATGCAGCGTTCGCGATCCTTGGCGTTGCCGTAGTAGGCCGGGCGTTGCCAGATGCCGGCGGGCATCATCTTCGCCCCGGCTTGCAGGTGTCGGGCATGCATCGGCGTTTGCCGGTACGGGTCGAACGCGCGACCGGCCACATGCGCAAGTTTTTCAGCCACAAACGGCGGTCGCGCTGTGGTGACGCCGGTTTCGCTGATGTTGCGCTGGGTGGCCCAGGCGACCAACCGCGCGGTCGGCAGCGCCGAGTGACGACCCTGGGACGGGCCCATGCCGACGGTGGAGTAGCGCTTGACCAGTTGCACGTCGCGATAGCCGATCCGGGTGGCGTTGACGATATCGGCTACTTGCAGATCCTCGTCGAAGTCGACGAAGTCCTTGCCTTTGGGGTGCGGGAAGATTGGCCAATTAAAGTTGACCCGAGCCTCACCGCTCAATGGCGCGCGTTGCGTGCCGACGGTCAGCCCCAGCGCGAGGGCAGCTTCGGCAGCGGCATTCACACCATCGGCAATCACGTTATCGAGGTGGTGACGGCCGTTGACCGAGCCGGCGACATTCAGATTCTTTGGTAGGCCGCTGAGCGTGAACTCGGCACGCTGATCGTCGTAGGCAAGCTTGCCGCCGGCCTGGCACAGCAGTTGATAGACCGGCATGTAACCGGCGGACATGCACAGTAAATCGCACTTCAGGTGTTGCCCGATCTCGGCGACCTGGCCTTGTGCGGTGATCTGGCGCACGTCGACGCCGTTGATATGGCGCATGCCTTTCTCGTGCAGGGCTTCATAGACGGTGCTATTGCTCTGGTGGTAGATCTTGCGTTGCGCCAGTGCGCGCAGCAAGGATTCGTCCGAAGGACCCTGGCGCAGGTCCACCACGGCGACGACCTCCACGTCCTGGTCATGCAGATCCAGCGCGGCGAGGTAACCGTCATCGTTGCCTGTCAGCACCACGGCGCGTTTACCGGGTTTGACCGCATACAGTTTCATCAGTCGTTGCGCGGCGCTGGTCAGCATCACGCCTGGCAGGTCGTTGTTGCGAAAGATCACCGGCTGATCGAAGGCCCCGCTGCACACCAGGCACTGGCGGGCGCGGACCTTGTACAGGCGTTTGCCCTGAATCACCGGCAGGTAGTTGTCGGTGAACCAGGCGTTGCAAGTGGCTTCGGTCAGGATCTGGATATTGGCGTGTTGCTCGACCGCCGCGAGCAGTTCGCGGCGTAGGTTTTCAGCCTTGTTGCCTTCGATATCGAAGCGGGCATAGGTTAGCGAACCGCCGAGAACCGATTGTTGCTCGATGAGCAACACCTTGGCCCCCGCGTTGGCTGCCGTCAGCGCCGCATGGAGCCCGGCGGGGCCTGCGCCGATTACCGCGACGTCGGTAAACAAGTAGGCCTTGTCGTAATACTCAGGCTGGAACTTCAGGTCGAGTACACCGAGGCCGGCCTTCTTGCGAATGATCGGTTCCCAGACTTTCCACATGCCCTTGGGTTTGTAGAACGAGCGGTAGTAGAAACCCACCGGCATGAATTTCGAGAACTTGCCGAGGTAGGCGTCCTTGTCGTTATCCAGCGAGCCGTTGACGTTCTGCGCCGTCACCTGCAACCCAGCGGACAACACATGTGCATCGGCCAGCACGTTGGGTTCTTCGGGCAACTGCACCAGGCTGTTGGCGTCCTGGCCGGCCATGGTCAGCGGGCCACGCGGGCGATGGTATTTGAACGAACGGGAGATCAGGAAACGCCCGTTGGCCAGCAAGGCACTGGCGATGCTGTCGCCTTGCAAACCTTGGTAGCGCTGGCCGTCGAAGCTGAAATCCAGCGGCTGATCACGGTCGATCAGCAAGCCCATGGGGGCGGGGAGGCGATTCATCCTGCGATCTCCTTGGCGGCAGCGTTAAATTCGACACGGGTGCTGAAGAGCTCTTTGGGGTCGAAGGTCCGCAGGATTTCATCGGTGACGGTGTGACGCTCCGCCAGAAACCAGTAGCTGGACGGCGTGTGCATCCACCATTCGCGCACCACGCCGGCGAGGTTGTCGGTGTTGAATACGTAGTCGGCCCATTCCGCATCGCTGCAACTGATGGGATCAGGCATCGGCTTGAATTCACCGCCATAGGTGAACTCGCTGATATTGCGCGGCCCGTTGAGCGGGCAAATCATGATTTTCATCGTCTGCTCTCCGTCAGTGGCTGGCCGCCGTGGCGCCCATTTCGTTGACTTGCTGGAAGGTCGAGAAACGTTCGAGGCCGAAGGGTTTGATCAGCTCCGGCACCTTGCCGCCGCTGGCCACCAACTCGGCCATGGTCTTGCCGCAGATCGGCGTGGCCTTGAAGCCCCAGGTACCCCAGCCGGCGTCGAGGTAGTAATTCTTCACCGGCGACAAGCCCATGATCGGACTGTAATCCGGGGTCATGTCGGTGATCCCGGCCCATTGGCGCATCAGCTTGGCGTTGGCCAGGAACGGGAACATCTCGATCGCATGGGCGAGCAGGCTTTCCTTGAGGTCCAGGGTCGAACGGGTGTTGAACAGTGGATAGGGATCGGAGCCACCGCCGAATACCACCTCACCACGGCTGGTCTGCTGCACATAGCAGTGCAGTGCGGAGGAGCTCACCAGCGGATCGAGAAACGGCTTGAACGGCTGGGTGACCATCGCTTGTAGCGGGAAGGTCTGGATCGGCGAACGGATCCCGGCCTTGGCCATCAGCAACGAACTGTGCCCGGCAATCGCCTGCACCGCGCAACCGCACTTGATGGTGCCGCGGTTGGTCTTGACCGCGGTGATGGCGCCGTTCTCGATAATCAGATCCTGGACTTCGGTGAGCTGATGGATTTCCACACCGCGCTTGGCCGCCTGCTTGGCGTAACCCCAGGCCACGGCGTCGTGGCGTGCTGTGGCGCCGTCGATGTGCCACAGACCCGCAATCACCGGCAAGTGGCCGGGATCGAGGTTGAGGCTGGGCACCAGTTCGCGGATCTGCTGGCGGTCGATCATCTCGGTGCGGCCGCCAAAGTGTTTGTTGACCTCGGCTCGCTGGCGGAACGAACGCACCGTGGCATCGGTGTGGGCCAGGGTCAGTTGGCCGCGCTCGGAATACATGATGTTGAAGTCGAACTCGTTCGAAAGCCCCTGGAACATCCGCACCGACTCGGCATAAAAACGCACGCCTTCGCTGGTCAGGTAGTTGGAGCGGATCACCGCCGTGTTGCGCGCGGTATTGCCGCCGCCCAGGTAGGACTTCTCCAACACCGCGACATTAGTGATGCCGTGGTACTTGGCCAGGTAGTAAGCGGTGGCCAGGCCATGGCCGCCGGCACCGATGATCACTACGTCATAGCTCGATTTGAGTTCCTTCGGTGGCGGCAAATCCACTTCCACCGGATACTCCGAACTCAGCCCGTATTTCAATAGATTGAATGGCATAGGGCCTCCGATTGGCTGCGTTGAGCCTGGTGTTGCGCAAGGGCTGCGGTCACGGTGTTCTTCATCAGAAAGGCGATGGTCATCGGCCCGACACCACCCGGTACCGGGGTGATCGCCGCGACCTGGGGCAGGGCGCTGTCGAAGTCGACGTCGCCCACCAGGCGACTGCGGCCATCGTCTTCGATGCGGTTGATGCCGACGTCGATCACCACTGCGCCAGGTTTGAGCCAACTGGCGTCGATCAACCGTGGGCGACCCACGGCGGCGATGACGATGTCTGCCTGGCGGCACAGGGCCTGCGGATCCGGGCTGCGCGAATGCAGGACGGTCACCGAGCAGTCGGCCTGCAGCAACAACGCGGCCATGGGTTTGCCGACGATGTTCGAGCGGCCGATCACCACCGCGTGCTTGCCGCGTAGATCGCCACAGGTTTGTTCCAGCAAATACAAACAACCACTGGGGGTGCAGGGCGCGAGTACCGTGCGACCCTGGCTGAGACCGCCGACGTTCTGACTGTGGAACCCGTCCACATCCTTGTCCGGAGCGATAGCCTCCAGTGCGCGTAATTCGTCGATATGCGGAGGCAGCGGCAGTTGCAGCAGAATGCCGTGGATCGAGCGATTGGCATTCAATCGGGCGATCAGAATGAGCAACTGTTCAGTGCTGGTGTCCGTGGACAGCCGATGTTCCAGCGAGCGGATACCCACTTCTTCGGCGCGCAGGATCTTGTTTCGCACATAGACCTGGCTGGCAGGGTCGCTGCCCACGAGAATTACCGCCAAGGCCGGCTGAATGTCTTGCTCGCGCAGGCGCTCCACGTCCTCGCGAACCTGCACCAGGACGCGGGCGGCAGTGGCTTTTCCGTCGATCAGTTTGTGCGTGTTCACCGGAAGATCACCGTTCTGTCCTGGTTGAGGAAAACCCGGTGCTCCAGGTGATACTTGACCGCCTTGGACAGGGCCACGGTTTCGGTGTCGCGGCCGGTGGCGACCAGGTCGTCGGGCAAGTAGACGTGATCAACACGTTGCACTTCCTGCTCGATGATCGGTCCCTCATCGAGGTCGCTGGTGACGTAATGAGCGGTGGCGCCGATCAGTTTCACGCCACGCTGGTAGGCTTGGTGATAAGGCTTGGCGCCTTTGAAACCGGGTAAGAACGAATGGTGAATGTTGATCGCCCGCCCGGAGAGTTGCTTGCACAGGTCATCAGAGAGGATTTGCATGTAGCGCGCCAATACCACCAGTTCGGTGCCGGTGTCGTCGACGATCTTCATCAGCTCGGTTTCCTGTCGAGCCTTGGTTTCCTTGGTCACCGGCAAGTAGATGAAACGAATGCCTTCGCGTTCAGCCATGGGCCGCAGGTCGAGGTGGTTGGAGACGATGGCGGTGATGGTCATGTCCATCTCGCCCTTGTGGTAGCGATAGAGCAGGTCGGTCAAGCAGTGGTCGAATTTGCTGACCATCAGCAGCACACGCATCGGCTCGCGGGTGTCGTGCAATTCCCAGGTCATGTCGAATGCTTGGGCGACGTCGGCGAAGCCGTCCTTGATCTGTTGAATGTCGCCCTGATGGCTGTCGTTGAAGCGGAACACCGCACGCATGAAAAAACGGCCGCTGAAATCGTCATCGAATTGCGCCATCTCCCCGATGTAGCAACCGTTGTCCGCCAGGTAGGTGGTGACGGCAGCGACGATGCCGGACACCGCGGGACAGGTGATCTTGATGATGAAATGGTTTTTTTCGTGTTGCATGACACGTCCTCGGGATGATGGCGGCAGCTCATCGCATAGCGAAAAAAATCATCGACGGACAGCAGGCTCATCCATGAGCGTATTTTCTTGTTGGGAATAAATTATTCCTGGTTGTGGCTTTATAGGGGAATGGTCGCGCCGCGTCCAGAGCTTTCAAGAAAGTTTTTTAACTGGCAGGAAAATTCGTGAGGCCAACGCTGGGTCGGCCTCAAGACAGGGCAAAGCAAGGGAAGGGGGGCGTTATTCTTTGTCGTTGCCGTAATTCATGATCGACAACAGGCGGATCGGCACCTGCACCAGTTGCTCGGGGCCGTGGGGGATTTCGCCTTCGAACGTCAGGCTGTCGCCAGCTTCCATTCGGTAAAGCTGATTGCCGTGGCGATAGATCAGCTCACCTTCCAGCAAGTGGAGGAATTCGGTGCCGGGGTGGGAGAAGGTCGGAAACTCTTCACTCGCGTCATCCATGCTGACCATGTAGGCCTCAAAACTTTTCTTCGGCCCACGAGTGTGATTGAGCAGATGATAGGTATGACCCTTCTCGGTGCCTCGTCGAACCACTTCCATTCCCTGATCAGCCTTGACCAGCAACGCACTACCGTCTTGCTGGTCGTATTCGCTGAACAGCTTCGACAGTGGCAGGCCGAGCACGTCGCACAGACGGCTCAAGGTGTCGAGGCTGGTGGACACCTGGGCATTTTCGATCTTGCTCAGCATGCCCTGGCTGATATCGGCAATCTTGGCCACGTCAGATAATTTCAGATCCTGAGCCTGGCGCTGGCGCTTGATCTGCAATCCCAGGTATTGCTCAAGCTTGAGGCGCGGGGCGGTTTCGGTCGACATAGTCATCAGGTCCTGCACACTTTCCGTTCAGTAATATTAGTTTCGCACTGAGAAAGTGCAAATGGCACTGCTTGGCGCCTGGCCTGTGGGCAGTATTCTCACAGGGAAAAGAATATTCCCATATATACAGCACAAAAGCGCCTGTCACGGCGTTTCTGCGTTCACTCGCGAATCTGGCAAGGGCTTTGCATTCCTATTGGGAAAATAACTTTCTTTTTAGGAATAAAAAGACGGTCAAGGCCCATTCAAGATGTTTTGCCTTTCGCGAGGAGTGACGAGCAATGTTGCCAGCAGAAACCCAGCGCATCATCGACAAGCACGGGATCAAATACGTACTTGCGCAATTTGTGGATATTCACGGTGCGGCCAAGACCAAGTCGGTGCCGATCTGTGGGCTCAAGACCGTGGCTGAAGAGGGAGCAGGTTTTGCCGGGTTTGCGATCAGCGGCATGGGCATGGAACCCCACGGCCCTGACTTCATGGCTCGCGGCGACTTGTCCACCCTGACCCCGGTGCCCTGGCAGCCGGGTTACGGGCGGGTGGTGTGCGTTGGCCACGTCGACGGTAAGCCGCATCCGTATGACAGCCGTTATGTGCTGGGGCAACAAGTACAACGCCTGGCGGAAAAGGGTTGGACCCTCAACACCGGTCTGGAACCGGAGTTCAACCTGATGCGCCGCGATGAGAGTGGCAAGCTGCAACTGGTCGACCCCAGCGACAACCTGGACAAGCCTTGCTACGACTATAAAGGCCTGTCGCGTTCCCGGGTGTTTCTCGAGCGCCTGACCGAGGCCTTGCAGGCGGTGGATTTCGAGGTCTATCAAATCGACCACGAGGACGCCAACGGCCAGTTCGAGATCAACTACACCTACAGCGACGCCATGACCTCGGCGGATCGTTTCACCTTCTTCCGCATGGCTGCCGGTGAGATCGCCAATGACCTGGGGATGATCTGTTCCTTCATGCCCAAGCCCGACCCGAAACGCGCCGGCAACGGCATGCACTTTCACCTCTCGATCAGCAGCGCCGACAACAAGAACCTGTTCCATGACGCCAGCGATCCGAGCGGCATGGGCCTGTCGAAGCTGGCCTATCACTTCGCCGCTGGGCTGCTGGCCCATGGTCCGGCGCTGTGCGCCTTTGCCGCGCCGACGGTCAACTCCTACAAGCGTCTGGTGGTGGGCAATTCCTTGTCCGGCGCGACCTGGGCGCCGGCCTTTATCGCTTTCGGCGCCAATAACCGTTCGGCCATGGTGCGGGTACCTTACGGCCGCCTCGAATTCCGTCTGCCGGACGCAGGGTGCAATCCCTATCTGGTCAGCGCCGCGATCATCGCCGCCGGCCTGGACGGCATCGACCGTCAGCTGGAAATCGACCACGTCTGCAATGAAAACCTCTACAGCCTGAGCCTGGAGCAGATCGCCGCGCGGGGCATCAAGACCCTGCCGCAATCGCTCAAGGAAGCCTGCGACGCGCTCGAAGCCGACCCGCTGTTCGCCGAGATGCTCGGTCCGCAGATCGTAGACGAGTTCATCAAGCTCAAGCGTATGGAGTGGGTGGAATACAGCCGCCACGTCTCCGACTGGGAGATCCAGCGCTACACCGAATTTTTCTGACTGTGTGCTTTGACAACCATTCGGGCACCCGGCACGGCGTCGGGCGTTCACTGCCTCCGAAGGAGACTTGATATGTGTGGAATCGTAGGTCTTTACCTGAAAAATCCGCAGCTGGAATCCCAGCTCGGCAAGCTCTTCGAACCGATGTTGCAGGCTATGACCGATCGTGGCCCGGACAGTGCCGGCTTCGCCATTTACGGCGATGAAGTGGCGGATGGCTGGGTCAAGCTGACCTTGCAGGCGACCACCGAAGGCTTCGACTGGAAAGCCTTGATGGGCGAATTGGAAGGGCGCCTTGGCTGTTCGCTGGACTGGTTCCAGAACGCCAGCGCCGCTGTACTCAAGATCCATGCCGCAGAGGCGCCGGTGCGCCTTGTCCTCACCGAACTGGCCCCGAGCGTGCGCATCATGAGTGCCGGCCAGAGCATCGAAATCCTCAAGGGCATGGGCTTGCCCGAGGAAATTTCCCAGCGTTTCGGCCTGGCCGGCATGCAAGGCAGCCACATCATCGGTCACACGCGGATGGCCACCGAAAGCGCGGTGACCATGGAGGGCAGCCACCCGTTTTCCACCGGCGCCGACCTCTGCCTGGTGCACAACGGCTCGCTGTCCAACCACTTCCGCCTGCGTCAGGAACTCAAGCGCGAAGGCATTCACTTCGAGACCGACAACGACACCGAAGTGGCCGCTGGCTACCTGACCTGGCGCCTGCAGCAGGGCGACTCATTGAAAGAAGCGCTGGACCATTCGCTGGTGGATCTGGACGGTTTTTTCACCTTCGCCATCGGCACCCGCAACGGTTTTGCCGTGATCCGCGACCCGATTGCTTGCAAGCCGGCGATCCTCGCCGAGACCGACGACTACGTGGCCATGGCCTCCGAGTATCAGGCACTGTCGAGCCTGCCGGGCATTGAACACGCCAGGGTCTGGGAGCCGGCACCGGCCACGATGTACATCTGGGAACGCGAGTCAGCTTAAGGAGCGCACATATGAAAACTATCGATCTTTCCACTGCCACCGTGCGTGACCTCAATCAGGCGCTGCATGACCAGGTCAATAACGTGACCGATCACGAGTGGCTGGTGACTCATTCCAACGGCAAGCACAACCTCGCGGTCGGGGTGAACGAAGCCGTCTCCATCGATATCCAGGGCCACGCCGGTTACTACTGCGCCGGCATGAATCAAAAGGCCTCGATCACCGTCCACGGCAACGTTGGTGTCGGTTGCGCCGAGAACATGATGTCCGGCTACGTCCGGGTCAAAGGCAGCGCCTCCCAGGCGGCCGGTGCCACGGCACATGGTGGTTTGCTGGTGATTGAAGGCGACGCCGGGGCACGCTGCGGTATTTCCATGAAAGGCATCGACATCGTCGTTGGCGGCAGCATCGGCCACATGAGCTGTTTCATGGGCCAGGCTGGTCGCCTGGTGGTCTGCGGTGATGCCGGCGATGCGCTGGGCGATTCGTTGTACGAAACCCACATTTACGTCAAAGGAACCGTCGAGTCCCTCGGCTCGGATTGCATCGAGAAAGAGATGCGTGCCGAGCACCTGGAAGAGCTGCAAGGACTGCTCAATCGCGCCGGTTTCGAGCATAAGGCGGCTGACTTCAAGCGTTACGGTTCGGCCCGTCAGTTGTACAACTTCAAAGTCGATAACGCGTCCGCGTACTGATCCGCGCGAGGAGAACAGATATGAGCGACCCGATTAACCAAAAAGCAGCCACTCCAGTGTTGCGTGAGTCCGCGACCTTCGACCGCCTGACCATTCAGGAAATCCAACGTGCCGCCGAGACTGGCATCTACGATATTCGCGGCGGCGGTACCAAGCGCAAACTGCCGCACTTCGATGATTTGCTGCTGCTCGGTGCCAGCGTTTCGCGTTACCCGCTGGAAGGCTATCGGGAGAAATGCGGCACCGATGTGATCCTCGGCAACCGCTTTGCCAAGAAGCCGATCCACCTGAAGATTCCGGTGACCATCGCCGGCATGAGCTTCGGTGCGTTGTCGGCCAATGCCAAGGAAGCCCTCGGCCGTGGCGCGACCATCGCGGGCACGAGCACCACCACCGGTGACGGCGGCATGACCCCGGAGGAGCGCGGCCAGTCGCAGCATTTGGTCTATCAGTACTTGCCGTCGCGCTACGGCATGAACCCGGACGACCTGCGCAAGGCTGACGCCATTGAAATCGTCCTGGGGCAGGGCGCCAAACCCGGTGGCGGCGGTATGTTGCTGGGCATGAAGGTCACCGAGCGTGTGGCCGGCATGCGCACCTTGCCGATCGGTGTCGACCAGCGTAGCGCCTGCCGTCACCCGGACTGGACCGGCCCGGATGACCTGGCGATCAAGATTGCCGAACTGCGGGAAATTACTGACTGGGAAAAACCGATCTACGTGAAAATCGGCGCCAGCCGACCGTATTACGACGTCAAGTTGGCCGTGAAGGCCGGGGCGGATGTGATTGTGCTCGATGGCATGCAAGGCGGGACGGCGGCGACACAGGAAGTCTTTATCGAACACGTGGGGATTCCGATTCTGTCGGCCATTCCTCAGGCGGTACAGGCTTTGCAGGAGATGGGCATGCACCGCAAGGTTCAGTTGATCGTTTCCGGAGGGATTCGCAACGGTGCCGACGTCGCCAAGGCGATGGCGCTGGGGGCGGATGCAGTAGCAATCGGCACCGCGGCGCTGATCGCCTTGGGCGATAACCATCCACGCCTGGACGAGGAACTGAAGAAAATCGGCTCGGCCGCCGGTTTCTACGATGACTGGCAGAACGGCCGCGACCCGGCCGGTATCACCACCCAGGATCCGGAACTGTCCAAGCGACTGGATCCGGTGGAGGGGGGCCGCCGCTTGGCCAACTACCTGCGCGTCCTGGTGCTGGAAGCGCAGACGATGGCCCGGGCTTGCGGCAAATCGCACCTGCACAACCTCGATCCCGAGGATTTGGTAGCCCTGACGGTGGAGTCGGCCGCCATGGCCCGGGTGCCGCTGGCGGGGACCAACTGGGTTCCGGGTTCCGGTACCGGTTACTGACAAAAAACGGTGGGGGCGAGCTTGCTCGCGATGACGGTGGCACAGTCAAAACCGACGCAAGCTGACCCACCGCTATCGCGAGCAAGCTCGCTCCCACAAGGGATTTGTGGCGTGCGCAATGTAAGTGAACGCCCCGAAAAATTGTGGGAGCGAGCTTGCTCGCGATGAAGGTGGCACAGTCAAAACCGACGCAAGCTGACCCACCGCTATCGCGAGCAAGCTCGCTCCCACAAGGGATTTGTGGCGTGCGCAATGTAAGTGAACGCCCCGAAATTGTGGGGGCGAGCTTGCTCGCGATGAAGGTGGCACAGTCAAAACCGACGCAAGCTGACCCACCGCTATCGCGAGCAAGCTCGCTCCCACAAGGGATTTGTGGCGTGCGCAATGTAAGTGAACGCCCCGAAAAATTGTGGGAGCGAGCTTGCTCGCGATGAAGGTGGCACAGCCAAAACCGACGCAAGCTGACCCACCGCTATCGCGAGCAAGCTGAACTGGTCAACTAATTTTGGACACCAGTTACGGTTTCATGCTGCCAGTTTCTCCATAGCTACCGGCGACCGGTAGTCGTTGTAGCTATGGAGTCTGACGTTGTTGTAACGCATCACATAACGCTGCACATCCACGCGGGCTTCATGCTCCGAGCTGTAGCCATCTTCTGGCACCCACTCTGACTTCAGGCTCCCAAAGAAACGCTCCATCGGGGCGTTGTCCCAGCACTCACCTTTGCGACTCATGCTTTGCAGGAGTCCATGCTTGCGCATTTCATTCCTGAATTTGTGGCTGGTGTATTGGCAGCCTTGATCGGAATGAAACAGCACCTCTTTTGGGCAACCTCGCAATTGCACCGCCATTCGCAACGCTTCGCAGGTCAGCGAGGCATCGGAAATCATTGAAAACGACCAGCCCACGATCCGGCGAGCAAACAGATCCAGCACCGCCGCGAAATACATCCAGCGCTTGCCGACCTTGATGTACGTCACATCGCCACACCACACCTGGTTGATCGCCGTGACATCAAACTTGCGCTTGAGCACGTGCGGCGCCACCAACGCTTCCACGCCGGAAGATTTGTACCTGTGCCGCCGGCGCTGACGACTGGCAACACCGGCTTCGCGCATCAAGCTGCGAGCCATATGCCGCCCGACACGATGTCCCTTTGCTTGCAGCTCCTTGGAAAGGGTGCGAGACCCCGCGGATGCTCTGGACTCCTTGTGATGCTCGACCAGCACGGCTTTAAGTTTCTCCCGCTCGGGCTTCACTTTGCCTTGGCGCTGACGCCAGGCGTAAAAGCTGCTGCGGTTGACTCCAAACGCCCGACAGCAATTGTTAACGCCGTACTGCTCGTCCAGCTCATTGATCAACGAGAATGATCTTTGGAGTCCAAAAGCAGGAGAGCACTGGCCTTTTTTAGGATTTCAATGTCCAGGTCTTTTTGCCTGAGCAACGCTTTGAGCTGCTGAATTTCACGCTGATCAGCGGTAATCGCCTTGGCGCCCACCGGGGTCGAACCCAAGCGTTCCTTGCGAACCTGATCGACCCAGCGGCGAAGCGCCGTGGGCCCAATATCCAGGCTGGCGCAGACTTCGGGAACCGACTGTCCCTCGTCCAGCACCATGCTGGCCGCTTTGAGTTTGAACTCACTGGAGTAAGATTTACGCATAACCAAAACACCTCAGATTTGGGCGCCATCATAGCGCCCGATTGAAGTGTCCAAAATCATTAGGCCAGTTCAAGCTCGCTCCCACAAGGGATTTGTGGCGTGCGCAATGTAAGTGAACGCCCCGAAAAATTGTGGGGGCGAGCTTGCTCGCGATGAAGGTGGCACAGCCAAAACCGATGCAAGTTGACCCACCGCTATCGCGAGCAGGCTCGCTCCCACAAGTCCTGTTCATGGCATTTATATTCGAGAGGCCGAAAAGGCCCGTATCTCATTCTTTATTGCTCGCTGCCCGACACCCACCTTTCTTCGCAGGAGCTTTGAACATGGTCAATCGTCTTCTCGGCAAATCCCTTCTTGGCTTATTGGCGGTCGGTGCATTTGCGCCATTGGCCCAGGCAGCCGACGCCCCCACCTTGAACACCGGCAGCACTGCCTGGATGGTTACTGCCGCGGTGCTGGTGCTGTTTATGTGTCTACCGGGTCTCGCCTTGTTTTACGGCGGTCTGGTGCGGGCGAAAAACATGCTCTCGCTGTTTACCCAGTGCTTCGGCATCGCCGGCCTGGTCGGCGTGCTGTGGGTGATCTATGGCTACAGCATGGTGGTCGACAGCACCGGCATGATTGAGGGGCAGGTGACGTTCAACAGTTTCGTCGGTGGTTTGAACCGGGCGTTTCTGGCGGGCATGACCCCGGAAAGCCTGGTCGGCGACATCCCGGAAGGCGTGTTCGTGACCTTCCAGATGACCTTCGCGATCATCACCCCGGCGCTGATTGCCGGTGCATTCGCCGAGCGCATGAAGTTCTCGGCAGCGCTGTGGTTCATGGCGTTGTGGTTCACCCTGGTGTATGCCCCAGTGGCGCATATGGTTTGGGGTGGTGCGGGCGCTTTGATGCATAACTGGGGCGTTCTCGATTTTGCCGGTGGCACTGCGGTGCATATCAATGCCGGCGTCGCTGCATTGGCGGCGTGCCTGATTCTCGGCAAGCGCAAGGGCTATCAGAACACGCCGATGCCAGCCCACAACCTGAGCCTGACCATGGCCGGCGCGGCGATGCTCTGGGTGGGCTGGTTCGGCTTCAACATCGGTTCCGGTGGCGGTCTCAATGGCACTTCGGGCATTGTCATGCTCAATACGCAACTGGGTGCCTGCGCCGGGGTTCTCGGCTGGATGTTCACCGAGTGGTTCAAGGTCGGCAAGCCGAGTGCTTTGGGCCTGGCCAGCGGTGCCTTGGCCGGTTTGGTCGGCATTACTCCGGCGTGTGCGTATGTGGGCGTCGGCGGCGCGTTGGCCATCGGTCTGCTGTGCGGGGTGTTCTGCTACTTGAGCGTCACGGTGCTGAAGCGCCGCTTCGGGTATGACGACAGCCTTGACGTGTTCGGCTTGCACGGTATCGGCGGAATGATTGGCGCGGTGTTGACCGGCGTGTTCTGCGTGCCGTCCCTGGGCGGGTTGGTGGAAGGCGTGAGCATGGGCGCTCAGGTCGTGGCGCAGATCAAGGGCGTGTTGCTGACGACGGTGTACTGCTTCGCCATCAGTTGGATCATTCTCAAGGTCATCAACGCGGTGATCGGCTTGCGCGCCGATGAGTCGGTGGAGGAGATGGGACTGGACCTGGCCGAGCACAATGAGCGTGCCTACAACCACTGATCGTTACTGTTCAACGACACGGCCCACCTTCGAGTGGGCCGTTTTCGTGGTGCTCAAATCTCAGCCAGATGGCTGGCGGATTTCTGCTCACGGGCCTGGGCCGCACGCTGCAATTGACTGGCGATCAGGGTGTTCTTCAGCAGATACGCAATGGTCATGGGCCCCACACCTCCCGGAACCGGCGTGATCGCACGGGCGACGGTGCGCGCACTGGCGTAGTCGACATCGCCCACCAGATGGCTGCCGGATTCGTCAGTAACACGATTGATTCCGACATCGATCACCACCGCTCCAGGCTTGAGCCAACTGGCATCGATCAGCCCAGGACGGCCCACTGCCGCGACGACGATATCGGCCAGTCGACACAACGCCGGGGCATCGACGCTGCGTGAGTGCACCACACTGACCGAACAGTGAGCCTGCAGCAGCAAGGTCGCCATGGGTTTGCCGACGATGTTCGAACGCCCGACGACCACGGCGTGCAAGCCGCTCACATCACCACAGGTTTCGTGCAGCAGGCGCATGCAGCCACTGGGTGTGCAGGGTGTCAGGACGTCGATGCCTTGCACCAGGCCGCCGACGTTTTCGCGATGAAAACCGTCCACCTCCTTGATCGGATCAATGGCATGGATCACCGCGCCTTCGTCGACATGGACCGGCAATGGCAACTGCACCAGGATGCCGTTCACCGTGGCATCGGCATTGAGCTGCGCAATCAGTTCCAGTATTTGCACCTGGCTGGCGGTTTCCGGCAGACGGTATTCAAGGGAGCGGATTCCGACGTCCTTGGCCCGCAGCAGTTTGTTACGCACATAGACCTCGCTGGCCGGGTCTTCACCAACGAGCAGCACGGCCAGGGCGGGGTAAATCTGCTGTCCGGCCAGGAGCAGAACCTCTTCTCGAACTTCGTCGAGAACCTGGGCAGAGATGGCTTTGCCGTCGATAACGCGGGCAAGTGCAGGGGTGGTGCTGATCAAAAGAGTCACCGTCGTTTGATTGATAGGGGCGCGAAGTGATCATCGAGGCGTCGTTGCGCCCCGATGATCCATCAGAGACCTGCTGGCAAGGGCGCTCAGGCTACCAGTTGATGGCAACCGTACACCACCAGCACACCCGCGATCAGCGTGGCATAAGGCAACCAGCCGGCGCGTTTTTGACCGGCATCGGTCTGAATGTACAGGTCGCTGAGCATCGTCTCAGGGAAGCGTCCCTTGTCCTGCACATAGTGGCGGAAGCAGAACACCGGAAGAATCAACAACGCCAGCAGCAGGCCGGTCATCAGGGTTCCCGCGCCCCAGATATCGGCGCCCAGCCCCATACATGCCAGGTTGACGAAACTCAGTACGCCACCCGCGACCAACAGCACGGTCGGGGCCTTGTACGGGCGTATCCAGTCGGGACGGTCCAGGCGATGGATCCAGCCGGCATTGAGGTTGAGGAAGTTGAAGATGATGTAGCTGACGTTGGACGCGGCGAGCACGAAGACATAGTCGGACATCAACAACAGCAGCAGGTTGAACGACAGGTCGGTCCACATCGCGGCGGTGGGCGCGCCATGTTCATTGGTGCGGCCCAGGTACTTCGGCAGCCAGCCATCCACCGACGCTTGATATAAGGTGCGCGACGAGCCGGACATCGAAGTCATGATCGCCAGCAGGGTGGCCAGGACCAGCATGATCAGGACGATGTTGGCGACCAGTTTGCCGCCGCCGATGCTGTCCGCCATGACCTGGCCGACGCCCATGCCGCTGTAGATCGCCGGCGACAACAGTCCGCTGTAGACCGCCGGTGTAACCACCGCGCCGCTGGCATCGAGCACCGCCGGGGTCACCAGTTGCCCGAGTCCCAGACTGCCTTGAAACGCCAGGGGCACCAGGGTGAACACCAGAATGCACAGCAGGCCGGCGTAAAAAATGGCCTTGAAGGTGTCACGCTTGGGGTCCTTGAATTCCCGGGTATAGCACACTGCGGTTTCGAAGCCGTAAGTGGACCACGCGGCCATGAACAGGCCTCCGGCCATCAATGACCACCCGGAAATATCCCAAGGCCCGTCGATCACTTGCCCGGCCGCATCATGGGCCAGCGGGTACAGGGGCAGGAAGTTGGCTTGGGCTGAATCCCCGGTGAACAACGGCACCACACCCACCAGCAACAGAGGAATCAGCGAGGTCACGCCAAGCACCAGGGTCAGGCGTGCCGAGCGCAAGATACCGCCATGCTGCACGGCGAACACCGTCAGTAAAATCAACAGGCCGATGGCGAACGTCGCGTTGATCCGCAGCGACAGGCCACTCTTGATCCAGCCCAGGTCAAGCAGGGTCAGTTGCCAGGTGTTGATCAGCGCATCGGCGGGAAACAGCGCGGTGAGGATGTAACCGGCTGCCAGCCCTGAACCGATCGACAGCACCGGCGACCAGGCCAGCCAGTTGCACCACACCGAGACCGGTGCGATCAGCTTGCTGTAGCGCACCCATGCGACTGCACCGTAGACCGAGGCACCACCGGATTTGTGCGGGAACAGCCCGGCGATTTCGGCATAGGTGAAGGCCTGGATGAACCCGAACAGGATCGACACGATCCAGACGATCCAGGCCGGTTTGCCTACGGTGGCGGCAATCGCTCCGATAGAGAACAGCACCAGCGCGGGCACGCCACTGGCGACCCAGAACGCCCCGCGCCAATCGATCTTGCGGTGCAAGCTGCCCACTGAGCTGGCGGCCTGCGGTACGGCCTCGAACGTAGTCGCTTCCATCTTCGTATTCCCATGTCTGAGTAGCGTGGTAGTGGGGCAGTCAAGGTCGGGTGACGCACAGGCTCGTGTGATCGATCAACTGCGTACCCGGCTCTTGTCCGGGTCGTAGAAAATCGCTGCGGTGACCGTGGCGCTGATGCGCTTCTGAAGGCCATCGACTTTGCCGATCTCAAGCGTCGTGCCGACGTCGGCGCAGGCCACGTCGACCCGGCACAGCGCGATATTGCTGGCCAGCAGCGGCGAGCGGCAGGCACTGGTGATGACCCCGACCTGGGCTCGGCCGCGGTACACCGGGTCGCCGTGGTGGGCGCCTTCATTGCCGCTCAGTTGCAGGCCCACCAGTTTGTGAGCGGGATGGGCGCTGCGCCGCAACAGCGCATCCCGGCCGATGAAATCGTCGGTTTTGCTTTTCAGCGGCACGGAAAAGCCGATACCGGCCTCGAACGGATCGGTCTGGTCGTTGAACTCGTAGCCGGCGAAAATCAGCCCGGCTTCGATGCGCAGCATGTCCAACGCTTCCAAGCCCAGCGGCACCAGGCCCAAGGGTTGGCCCAGTTGCCAGATCCGGTCCCAG
This sequence comes from Pseudomonas sp. Van50, assembly GCF_055390755.1. Taxonomy (NCBI): domain Bacteria; kingdom Pseudomonadati; phylum Pseudomonadota; class Gammaproteobacteria; order Pseudomonadales; family Pseudomonadaceae; genus Pseudomonas; species Pseudomonas sp. Van50. Next base: position 2,682,396 of record NZ_AP024343.1, read on the forward strand.
ACCTGCTCGGCATCCTCGGGCTGGCACCAGACTTCGTAGCCCAACTCGCCGGTGTAGCCGGTGCGCGAGATCATCAGCGGGCAGCCGTCGTAACCGTCCAGGCGGCCCACCAGGAAACGGAACCAGCCCAGGGTCTCCAGGCTCGGTTGGGTCGGTGGGGTCCAGACCATCTGTTTGAGCAGTTCACGACTCATCGGGCCCTGGACGGCCAGGTTGTGAATCTGCTCGCTGGCGGATTTGACCCAGACCTTCATGCCGAGCTTTTGCGCCTGCTCGCGTAGCCAGACCCCGGCGTAATCCTCGCCGCAGATCCAGCGGAAATTGTCCGGGCCCAGGCGCAGCAGGGTGCCGTCGTCGAGCATGCCGCCGTGTTCGTGGCACATCGCCGAGTACACCACTTGACCGACCGCCAGGCGCCGCACATCCCGGGTCAGGCAGTACTGCAGCAGGGCTTCGGCGTCGGGGCCGATGATTTCGAATTTGCGCAGGGCGGTCAGGTCCATCACTGCGACACGTTCGCGGCAACCGAGGTATTCCTCGATGGCGCCATAGCCGTCGTAGCGCAGCGGCAGCCACCAATTGCGGTAGTCGGTAAAGCTGCCGGTCAAGGCGCTGGTGCGTGAGTGGAACGCGGACTCACGGGTCAGAATCGGGTCGGCATCGGCCGTCGTTCGAGTGCTCATGGCGATGGAAAAACGCTCCTTTTCGCTGTAGATGCGGACATGGATATCGGTCGGGTTCCAGCCGTTGGCCGGGTCGATGTCATCCGGGCACGAGGTGCTGCCACACAGCAGATCGGTCATGGCCCGCAGCAGCACGTAATCGCCGGGACGCGACCAGGGCTCGTCCAACGTCATCTGCTGGTGGGCGTCGATCCCGGTATTGAAAAAGAAATTGATCGCCGGCCAGCCATTACGGGCCTTGACCCCATGGGGCGCGAGCACTCGGTTGAGGTTGTCGCTGCAGTTGTCGTGCCCGAAGTAGCCATGGCTCTCGTAATAGCGCGCGGCGCAGGCCAGGGCGAAGGAATCGTGGCGGCCGACGGTGTCACGCACCACCTCCAGCATCGGCTGCATCTGCCGGTCGAAAAACTTCGAGAACAGCCCCGGTGCCGGGTAGGCGCTGCCGTTCAGGGTGCGGGTCACGGTTTGGTCCAGGTCCAGTTCCTGGCCGCGATCCAGTGCCCTCCGGTCCAGGGCGACGAAGTCCGAGCACTGGCGGCCGGCGACGTCCAGCACCTGCACGTACTGCCCTTTGGCGACGGTGTAACTGTGGGCGGTGCCGGCGCCAATGGTGAACTCGTCAATTAATTCGCCCAACGGTTCTGGCAACGCGGGGAGTAGCAGGGGCGAGGGATTGGCCCGTGTCACCCATGACCTGAGTTCGCTAGGCCGGTATTGCCGGTCAACGGCGGTCGGTCCGGCGGGCGCCGCGATGATCACCAGTAGCTCATCGCTGGCGACGAAGTGGCGGCTGAAGTCGGCGGGGCTGTCCTCGTCCCAGAGTGACGCGGCGCTGGGCAGATGTTGCGGATCAATCCCGCGTCGGCTCAACGCCTGGCAGATGCGCCGAGCCTGCAAGGTCGGTTCGGTGAGCTGTGCGCCGATAAATCCACAGGCCGTCGAACCATTCAGTGCCCAGGCTGCCAAGGCGCTGCGACCGAGCCTGTCCACGGCCAACAATTCGCAAGGTTGCCGGCCTTCGAGATCGATCACTTGCAGGCTGTCGCCGGGCTGTAGCGCGACAAGGGTCAGGCCGCCAGCGGCCACCCGATAGCGCTCCAGGGCCGGGGCCCGGGCAAAGAGTCCGGGCTCCCGTGGGCTGGAAACACGAGGTGCGTTCATGGTGAGGCTCCCGGGTCAACCGATCGACTTGACGGACATCGGCGGTTCAGCGAGGTACGCCGCCATGGAGTCGTCAAGGGCATGCAGCCAGGGCGTGTGGTGGGGTGGCGACTGGGTACCAGTCATCAGCGATCGGTAGGACTTGTCGCGGTAACCCATGATGTTGTGGGCCTTGTCGTGCTTCCAGTGCAGGAAGGTGTCGTTGACCGCGGCGATATCGAAGTTCGGGTAGTCGGTGGCGTCCACCAGTTGCTGGATATAGGCGCCCTGGTATTCGAACATCTGCTGATTGGTTTCAAGCTGCTGTTCACGGGCATGCCATTGCTGACTATCGGCGGCCCTTTGTGCCTGGTCGGGTAGGGCGATGCGTTGCAGGATCACGTCGCGGGCGTACCAGGCCTGGGCGTCGAACATGTTGAACGAGTACCACTGGTCCTGCATGCCGAGGTAGATCAGCTGCGGGTTGGGCTCCCAGAAAATGCCCTTGTACAGGTTCATCGGCCATAGCCGGTTGTCAGTCTTGAGGCGCAATTCGTCCGGCAGGAAGGGGAAGTGATGTTTGTAGCCGGTGCACAGGATCACCGCATCGATGTGCTTGTGGGTGCCGTCGATAAAGTACGCGCGATTTTTTTCCAGGCGCTGAAGCAGCGGTTTTTCTTCCCAGTTGGCCGGCCAGTCATAGCCCATGGGGGCGGTGCGGTAGCAACTGGTGATGCTGCGGGCGCCATATTTGTAGCACTGGGAGCCGATGTCTTCGGCAGAATAGCTGCTGCCGACGATCAGCAGATCTTTGCCCTTGAATTCCAGCGCATCGCGGAAATCATGGGCGTGCAGGATGCGCCCGCCGAACTGCTCGAATCCGGGGAAGTACGGCATCATCGGCGTCGAAAAGTGCCCGCAGGCGTTGATCACATAGTCGAACTCTTCCGAGGTCTGGGTATCGCTGCCATGGTCGTGGGCGACCACCGTGAAGCGGCGAGTCTCTTCGTCAAAGGTGACCTGGCGCACCACGTTGTTGAAACGTATGTAGTCGCGAACCCCGGCTTTTTCTACGCGGCCCTTGATGTAGTCCCAGAGCACCTCCCGTGGCGGGTAGGAGCCGATGGGACGGCCAAAATGTTCTTCGAAGGTGTAGTCGGCGAACTCCAGGCATTCCTTCGGGCCGTTCGACCACAAGTAGCGGTACATGCTGCCGTGCACCGGCTCGCCGTTTTCATCCAGACCGGTGCGCCAGGTGTAATTCCACATGCCGCCCCAGTCTTGCTGTTTTTCATAGCAGACCAGTTCCGGGATGGCCGTTCCCTGGTCCCTGGCCGATTGAAATGCCCGCAGTTGAGCCATGCCGCAAGGGCCGGCGCCGATGATTGCTACACGTGTGGTCATGGTCGTTTCTCGTGGCTGTGATTCGGAAAAAGGGCTCGCTCAGCGAAAAATCACCGTCTTGTCCTGGTTGATGAATACCCGGTGTTCCAGGTGGTATTTCAGGGCTTTGGAAAGGGCGACGGTTTCGGTGTCGCGGCCGATGGCAACCAGCGAATCAGGCAGGTGGGTGTGGTCGACGCGCTGGATTTCCTGCTCGATGATGGGGCCCTCGTCGAGGTCGCTGGTGACGTAGTGGGCGGTGGCGCCGATCAACTTCACGCCACGGTCGTAGGCCTGGTGATAGGGCTTGGCGCCCTTGAAACCGGGCAGGAACGAGTGATGGATGTTGATGGCCCGGCCGGACAGCTGCTGACACAGGCCGTCGGACAGAATCTGCATGTAGCGGGCGAGCACCACCAGATCGGTCTGAGTGTCCTCGACGATGCGCATCAACTCGGCTTCCTGGCTGGCCTTGCTGTCCTTGGTGATCGGCAGGTAGATGAAGCGAATGCCTTCGCGTTCGGCCATGGCTCGCAGGTCCAGGTGGTTGGAGACCACTGCGGTGATGTGCATGTCCATCTCGCCTTTGCGGTGGCGGTACAGCAGGTCAGTCAGGCAGTGGTCGAACTTGCTGACCATCAGCAGCACCCGGGTCGGTTGACTGCTGCAGAACAGCTGCCACTGCATGTCGAAGCCGCCGGCCAGGTTGCCCAGACCTTTGCGTAGAGCGTCGACATCGCCGGTTACGCCGGTGTTGAAACGAAACACCGCGCGCATGAAAAACTGCCCGGTGAACTCGTCGTCGAATTGCGCCAGCTCGCTGATGTAGCATTGCTGTCCGGCCAGGCAGGTGGTGATCGCGGCAACGATGCCGGACGCTGCCGGGCAGTTGATCTTGAGAATGTAATGTTCGCTGGAAGTGTCCATCGAAGGTCCCTTGGATAAAGTGTTGGAGGCTCAGCCCTTGGCCGTGCGCTTGGTTTTTTCCGGGTCGTCGAAGGGCAGGGCGTGGGTCACGGCGGCGCTTTCCTGGCTGCCGCGCACCTGCAGGGCAACGCCTGGACTCGAGCAGGCGACGCTCATCCGGGCGATGGCCATGGAGCGCTTGCTCAGGCGCGAATACATGCCGCAGGTGATCACCCCGACTTGCTGGTTGCCTTGCCACAAGGTGTCCCCGGCCTCCGCAGCGCGGACGCCTTCGAGCAACACGCCGGTGATCTTGAAGCGCTCCTGGCCGCGCAACCGGAAGTGCTCTTCGGCGCCACGGAATTCGCGCTTGTCCGGGGACACGGTGAAATCCAGGCCCATTTCCCACAGGGTGTCGCCAGCCTTCTGATCGGCGAAGGGGTACATCTGCGAGTTGTCGTAGGGGAAAAACATCAGCGAGCTTTCCACCCGCAACCAGTCCAGGGCGGTAAAGGCGCAAGGGATGATGCCCAGGCCGGCGCCTTGTTCGAGGATCGTGTCCCACAGCGCCGGGGCATCGGCGGCCTTGCAGAAGATCTCGTAGCCGCGCTCGCCGGTGTAACCGGTGCGAGAAATCATCACCGGGCGATCGAACAGGCGGGTTTGCAGGTGATGGAAATAGGGCAGCTGACGGATTCCGGGGACGTGCTCGGCGAGAAAATCCACCGCCAGCGGCCCTTGCAGTGACAGATCGTGCAAGTCGTCATCGAACAGCACCGCCACCTGGCGACCCTGAGATGAACGCACCAGCATTTCGTGGCCACTGCCGGCACCGTGGACCACCATGAAAGCGTTGGGGCCGGTGCGATAGACGATGCAGTCATCGACGAATTTTCCGTCCTCGTCGAGCATCGAGGTATACACCGACTTGCCGGGGTAGAGCTTGGCGATGTCGCGGGTGGTGGCCCACTGCAGCAGGCTCTCGGCGTGGGGGCCGACGTAGTGGACTTTTTTCAGCCCGGACACGTCCATCAGCCCGGCCCGGGTGCGGATTGCCTGATGGTGATCGGCCAGATCGCTGTCGTAGGTCCAGGCAGTGCCCATGCCGTTCCAGTCTTCCAGGTTCGAGCCGAGTGCGCGGTGCCGTTCGGCCAGCGCGGAAATACGCCATGAATGCGTCATGTGAAGATCCTTGTCGGGAAAAGTAGGTGAGGGGTCAGGCTTGCGGGTCGAAGCGGCTCAGCCACTCCACCAGGGTCTGTCGATAACGACTCATGCCCTTGTAGTCGGCGATCGGCTCGGGCAGGTCGCGCAGCACACGGTGCAGGCGGCAGCCCCAGCCGGGCTGGGTGACCAGTTCCTGCATGCTGATCAGGTAGGTGCGGATGCTGAACATCACCGCGTTGCTGCGCGGCAGACGAGCCATCACTTGCAACTCGACCCGCAGGTGAACCTGTTGCCCGACGTTTTCGGCGCTGATGCGGCCGCGGTCGGCGCCCCATTCATGGAAAGTCTCGGGGGAGGAGTCCAGGCGCGGATTGATCGTCAGTGTCCAGTTCAGGCGCCGCACCGGCTGCCCCGTTTGCAGGTTGAGCAGGTACTTCAGCGCGCGGTCGAAGATGCCCATCTGGTGGGCCATGGGCACCGGTGAATGCCATTGCTTGAAACTCATGCCGGCGTCGAAGGCCAGGGACCAGTCGGCCGGGCTGGTGACCAGGCCGGCGTCCATGTACAGATCGCCGTCGCGTTGATCGAGGAGGGCGAAGTCCCCCTGTACCTGTCGGCCAATGAACTCCAACGGTTCGCAGGGCAGGCTGGTGGCATCCCCGAACACAAAGTGCTGATCGATGTTCAGCAGCGTGTTGCGCCAATGCCAGCGATCACCGTCACGCACCAGCGAGAACCACTGCGGATAATCCGCGGCGAGATGTTCCATGAGCATCTGCAACGCATCCCAGGCTGCCACTTGCATGTGCGGCATCACCAGGTAACGGCGCGGATCCTTGTCCAGTACCAGGGCGCGTTCAGCCATTTCCGAACGGTAGTGTTCGTCGATGTCGAACCCGTGTTGGTAAACCGAGCCTGGGTCCCGCGAAATCGCCGGTTCGATGTTCACCGAGTACAGGTAGCTGTCCTCGGTGAAGGGGAAGGGAAAACGGCGGATGGCCGTAGGGCTGTTGCGAAAACTGAAGTCGTCTCGGTAACTCTGCAGGGGGCTTGATTGAATGGTCATGGTCGACTCCTAAAGATCCAGCGAAACGCAAGGGCCGCAGCCGCGGGAGACACAAGGCATGAGAAAGTCAGCCTGCTCGGCGGAGCTCAGGAAACTGTCGCGGTGTTCGATGTCGCCGGCCACATGGCGGGTGATGCATTGGCCACAGACGCCGCCACGGCACAGATTGGGGATCTGCAGTCCGGCGGACTCCAGGGCTTCGAGCAGGCTTTGTTCGGCGCCGACGCGTAAGCGCTGGCCGCTGCGCAGCAGTTCCAGGTCGAAGGGTTGGCCCGGTTGTGCGGCATTGAAGGCTTCCCAATGCACCCGGCCCGGCGGCCAGCCAAGGGCCCTGGCCTGTTGCCGAACCGCATCGAGCAACGGTTGCGGACCACAGGTGTAAACGTGGCTGCCCAGTGGTCGATCGCGCAGGATCCGGCTCAGGTCCGGGCGGCTGGCGTAGGTGTGCAGACGTGATCCCAGCCGTTGTTGCAACGCCTCGACATAGGCATCGCTCAGGCCAGGACGACAGAGGTAGTGCAATTCGAAGTGAGCCTGGCGTTGTTCAAGGGCCGCGATGTAGGTCATGAACGGCGTGATGCCGATGCCTCCGGCGATCAGGATGTGCAGGCTGGCGGTCGAGTGCAGGGCGAACAGATTGGCTGGCGGCGAAATCTGCAGCCTGTCCCCGACCTGGACCTGCCGATGCAGGTAATGCGAGCCGCCGCGGGAGGCCTCCTGCAGGCGTACAGCGATGCGGTAATGCTGGCTGTCCGCCGGGTCGCTGGTGAGTGAATAGGCATTGCGCAGCTTGCCTTCGGCCAGTGGCAGGTGGACCTGCACATGACTGCCGGGAGAGAAAGCCGGCAGCGGCCCGGCGCACGCCTGCAGGGTGAGTTCGCGCACCACTGGGGTAAGCATTCTCGCTGCGCTGACCCGCACTTCGATGGCGGCGCTCATGACCGGACTCCGCCATAAGGCTGGTCGGGGTTGGTGCAGACGCCGAGGTACGCCCCGAGGCGGCGGGAGAAATGTTCGCGGACTTCCAGCCCTACGTCGCAACCGAGGCAAGTCAGCAGCGCCTCTGGCCCGGCGACCTGCGTCAGGCCGCAGTGCACGCAATACACCCGGCGCGCACCGGCAATCGTGCGGGTGATGTCGATCTCGTCATCTTCCATTCCGGCGCTGCGGGCCTCGCCGTGGATGCGCCAGATAAAGGCCTCGTCGCCCATGATGTAGAGATGGCTGCCGACGGTCGCGCCAACCAGCACCTGATGCAGGCGCCGGGAAAAGTCGGCGCTCTCGCCATCCAGCACCAAGGGTTGTTCCAGTTCCCCGGCAAAGGGCGAGCAGGCGGCCGCCGATTGCATGACCACGATGTGCCGGGTGGCGCTTTCACGAGGCAGCGGCTGGCGATAGCGCGGGAGGCTGTGAAGTCGGTCCGGGGCGGCGCTGTGTCTATCCGTCATGAGGATTTTCCTGGCTGATCCGCGTCTGTCGAAGCGCGAGAAAGGTGGCGTTGGATTGGGCGTTTGTTTCCTGTTGGGGAAGATACTTTCCTATGGGGAAAATCTTCTCAATCCGGAAAAAGGGCTATGTCTTTGGAGATAAGCCCTGCGCAACGCTTGTTCGGGGCATGGAAGTTGCTGGTCTTTACTCATGGCTGAGCAACCGGACGGGGAGTTATCGAGAGTGCGAACACGACCGCAGTGGTGGCCGCTCTGGTTGGGGCGTATCCGCCCCGAGCAGGCGCGCAGCGTGCGCAAACTGCTGGCCGGGTTGCCCTTGTGTCAGGTGCACGCTGACGGTGCCTTGTCGGGTTTTCTGGATCGTTTCGAAGCGCTGCTGCCAACCTGCAGACTGAATCTGATCCTCGACGGCGAAGACCTGGGGCCGGCACGGCGCGGATTGCTCGAGGGCTGTCAGGACGTTGCGCGTTGCCCCTGGCGTGACTCGACACTGCCGGATGCGGCTCAGGCCTGTGGGTCTTGCCGGCAACGGGGCGTGCATCGACTGCTGTGTGCCTTGCCGCATAGCGACGATTCGAGCAAAGGGGTGTTGTTGCTCGATACCCCACATCCGGTCCACGCAAGCTGGCGCCAGTTGGTGGAGGAGGCGGCGCAGGCGGTCTGCGTCACGGTGCGCTTGCGCGGCTACACCCGTGAACAACAGCGCAAACAGGCTACATCCCGGCACGGCGCCCTGGCCCGCGAGCTGCATGATTCGGTGGCTCAGCAGTTGGGCTACCTATCGTTCCAGGCGCGTTCGCTGCAGTCGCAGTTGGGCGAGCCCGCGCAGGCCAGCGCCGTATTGCAGGAACTGTGCGGCGGCTTGAGTCAGCTGCAGCGTCAGGTGCGCGAGCTGATCACCAGCGCTCGTCTGACCATGGACGGGCGTTCGCTGCGCCAGGCGCTTGCCGATTCTATCGCCGAGTTCTCGCGACGCTGCATCATCGTTTTTGAACTGGACAATCGCCTGGCTGATGACGCTTTGAGCCCGGAAACCGAATTACAGATTCTGCAGATCATTCGCGAGGCACTGGCCAATGCGGTACGCCATTCCCATGCGCGGCATGTGCGCATCGAGTTGCGGCAGAACCAAGACGGTGATGCTTCTGTTTCGGTGGAGGATGACGGCATCGGACTGAGCCCGGCCTCAGGGGAGGAAAATCATTTCGGCCTGGCGATTATCCGCGAGCGCGCCGCGAGCATCGGCGCCCGACTGACCATTGAGGCGATCCGCCCGCACGGGGTCCGCGTACACCTTGGACTTCGCCGTCACCAAGACCTGCCACAGGGGAGTTTCGATGGACTGCACGACCTTATTACTGATCGATGATCACCCGTTGTTCCGCAAGGGACTGGCACAGCTGTTCGGTGCCAGCGACGACTTCGAAGTGGTGGGGCAGGCCGCCAGTGGCCGCGAAGGCATCAACCTGGCCGTGAGCCTGGCGCCGCAGCAGGTTTTGCTTGATCTGCACATGCCCGGTTTGAGCGGTTTGCAGGTGCTCGACGAACTGCGTCAGTTGCGCCTCGATTGCCAGGTGGTGGTGCTCACCGCATCGATGGATCGCGCCGAACTGTTGACCGCCCTGCGCCTGGGGGCCAGTGGTTATGTGCTCAAGGAAACCGAGCCTGATGCGTTGTTGGACTACATGCGCAATTGCCACAAGGGGGCGATCGTTCTGGATTCAACCCTGATTGCGCTGCTGGCCGATCAGGGCGAGTCGATGACCCGGCCTGCGTACGATTCGGCCCCGCTCGACACCGGCAACCTGACCGAGCGCGAGGGGCAGACCCTGGCCCTGATCGCCGCTGGCATGAGCAATAAACAGATCGGCCGGGAACTGGGGATCAGCGATGGCACGGTCAAAATCTATGTGAGAAATCTGTTGCAGAAGCTCAACCTGCACTCGCGCCTGGAGCTGGCGGCGTGGGTGCACAACGGCACATCGATGAGACACGAGGAGCGTCATTAGATGATGGAACAGGCCGAGGCATTTGGGCAGACACTGCCCTTGCACCTGATGGATCGCTTTCCGGCGGCGTTGCTCCAGTTGAGCGATAACGGACAGATCGTCCATTTCAATCTGGCCTGGGTCGAGCTGATGGATCTGCCGGGTACGGAACGTAACCTCATCGACTATGTGCATCACGAAGACCGTTCGTTGTGGCGCCAGGCGCTGCATGAATTGCGTCGGCGTCCTGAAACCTCGTTCAACCAGCGGTTGCGGTTTGTTCACCCTTCCGGGGAACTGCGCTGGTTCGACATCAGCCTGAAGCGCGGGTCTCAGGGTTTTTATCTGGTGGCCGGCGACATCACTGCGCACAAGCGGCGCGAGATTGCCTTGCAGGCCAGCCAGCGTAGCAGCATGAGCTTGCTCGACAGCATGCCGGGGCTGATCTATCGCGGCCGCAACAACCGCGACTGGACCATGGAATTCGTCAGTGCCGGTTGCCTGCAACTGACCGGATATCCACCGGAGCGGCTGTTGGACAACCATGAATTCACCTACAACAGCCTGATTCTGGCCCAGGATGCCGATTACGTCTGGCGCGAGGTGCAATATGCCTTGTCACGGCAGGAGCCGTTCGAACTCAATTACCGGATTCGCTGCGCTGATCAATCGATCAAGCATGTCTGGGAAAAGGGCGTCGGGATCTATGCCGATACCCGCGAAGTGCTGGGTATCGAGGGGGCGATTTTCGAGCGCAGCATGGATCGGCGAGGACGCTGAATACACCATTGCGCGAGGGAATAACGCCGGGAATCGCACCCGGCGTGACCATCACGTTGCAGCCATTGGCGACGGCGAAGTTGTGCGAGTCCGGGGCGCGGGCGGCGATCCACATCGGCGGGTGAGGTTTGCTGATCGGCTTGGGCACGCTGGTGGACGTGGGGAATTTCCAGATCTCACCGTCATGGGCGTAGTCGCCTTGCCACAGGGCGCGCACCACCGGGACCATTTCCCGCAGGGCCTGGCCACCGGAGGAGGCCGGCATGCGGTCGAACTCTACCTGATAGGCGCCACGGGCCAGACCGACTTCCGCGCAATAACAGCGGCCAGTGCCTGATCAGTCGGATGCCATGTAATATTGAAAGTTTCGTGATCCGGCAAGCGATGTCAACTTCTGGCCGATCAGATGTTTCCAGTCCTGCTCGAGCCAAATGCTGTACTGCCAGTGGAATGTCGACCTCGTGCAAGTCGACATGTACAGACTAAGGTGCCGAACACTCCTGCACAGCCCCCCTTATCAGCCGCTCGACCAGATGGGTATAAGCCTCATCAGTCAACGAGCGTTCCTCAAGCCAATCCGGCAGGCAGTTGAGAAGTCGCGTGATGATGGGCCCGGCTGCCGTAACTGTTTCGTGCGCGCTGAACGTATCGCTGAACACCGCGCGCAGAAACGCATGCTCATATCTGCCGCGTTTGAGGATGATGTGTTGCTTCTGGGCGGTATCAAGATAGGCGAAACCCTGTAACGCCAGCCGAAAATGCAGGGGCCGCTCACGGTGCAGGCGCAGGTGGGCGGCAATCAGGTTCGACAGTGGTCGAGGTCCAGCGGTGCGTTGCCGCACAGGTTGCTGGACCAACAGGTGGAGTTCTTCGTAGAACTCTTCGATCAGGTCGAACAACAGGGCTTGTTTGCTGGGGAAATGGTTGTACAGCGAGCCAGGGGCGATACCCACATGGCGAGCCAGTTCGCGCATGCTGACCTGTCCGAATCCCTTGCTGACGAAAAGCTCCAGGGCCCGTTCTCGGATCGTGTCATACCCGCCGCAAGTTTCAGTTGTAGACATGAAAGCCACGTCCGGATTTTTTGCCTAGCAATCCTGCTGCGACCATCTCTTTGAGCAGCGGGGCAGGTCGGTATTTCGGATCGCCAAAACCTGTTTGCAGGTTGTCCAGAATTCCCAGCACGGTATCCAGGCCAATGAGGTCAGCCAATGCGAGCGGCCCGATCGGTTGGTTGCAGCCCAGGCGCATGCTGGCGTCGATTGCTTGGGCATCGCCGTTTTCCTGAAGGACGAAAATCGCTTCATTGATCATCGGAATGAGGATTCGATTGACCATGAAGCCCGGGCGATTCTGTGTGTGGATCGCGGTCTTGCCCAACTGTTCGATCAGTGCCCCGGCGGTGGAACAGGTTGCGTCGCTGGTTTGTAAGCCACGGATCAGCTCCACCAGGCCCATGATCGGCACAGGGTTGAAGAAGTGAATCCCCATGAAGCGTTCCGGGTGTTTGATACTCGCCGCCAATTCGGTAATCGATAGCGATGAGGTGTTGCTGGCGATCAGGCAATCCAGGCGAGCGTGGGTGTCGACCTGCTGCAAGATCTTGCGCTTGAGTAACAAGTCCTCCGTGGCCGCTTCGATCACTACGTCCATTTGATCCAGGTCGGTGTAATGGGTCGAGGTATGGATACGTTGCAGGGTCTCAATGGCTTGCGCAGGGAGGAGTGTCCCTTTTTCAACTTGCCGGTCCAGGTTTTTTTGCACGATTTGCAGGCCCCGGCCGAGCGCCTGTTCATGGATATCGATGAGCAATAACGTATGGCCGGCTGCCGCACAGGTTTGGGCGATTCCACTGCCCATTGTGCCGGCGCCAATCACTGCAATGTGCTGCAGGGTCATGTTGAGCACCTAAGGTTCGGTGGGAGAGTGTGTGTCGACTAGTCACGCTTCGTGCCGATCATCACGAACAGCGCGCGGGCGATTTGATCGCTCTTGTTACGCCAGGCGTGCCGGGTTCCACGCTGGATGACAACCTCGCCGGGCCGGATCAGTTTTTGTTCGCCATTGTCCAGCTCCAGCCAGAGTTCGCCCTGGAGCAGGATGCCGTAGTCGATGGTCGGCGTCGTGTGCATGCCCGGATGGTCCGGTTCGAAGCATTCGAACAAGCCGGGCAGGGCGCCGCCCAATTCCTCGATCATCTGTCCGACATCCGTCGGGTTCTGCATCACGGTGTCCGGCGGAAAATCATAGATTGCCAGACTGGTTTCGCCTGGCCCAGGCACCAGGGAAGGGTGCCCCAGGGTGGGGTCCTGCTGCGCGCCGGCCGTTGAACCGGTGGACCACAGGTGCGCCATGGCATGGCCGGGAATGGACTCAAAGGCACAAGACCGCGGGGCCGAATCATCGCTGATGAATACGGATTGGCCTGTGGCATCCAGGCCGGTGACGACTCTTCGAATTTTCATGGCATTCCCTGGGTTCGTGGGCGGGCATCAGGGTGCCCGCCGTTGTGTTGAACGGGTTTCGTTAATGTCAGGGGCAGATCACGTAGTTGCTGAAGCCACCCTGGCGATTTTCGATACCGGTAATCGCGTCGTTCACCTTTTCCAGGCTGAAGGCCGTGTTTTCGAAGAATGAAAGATCCAGCGTTCCAGACTCCACCATGTCCGCCATGGCTTGTCCTTGACCTGTGGTGAACCAGGCCGAGCCGCTGATCTGGATGTCGTTGTCCATGATCCAGTGCAGATCGATGGGGACCTCACCTGCGATAGCACCGATATTGACCAGGTGACCGCCGCGGTGAATGGATTTGAGGGCTTGGGTCAGGGTCTCGTGAGGGGCGCCTGGGCCCAGGGCATCGATCACCACATCGACACCTTCACCGTGTGTCACTTCATTGACCCACTCATTGGTTGGCAGTGTGCCCAGGGTATGGATCTCAATCCGGCCTGGCGCGGCGAGGTCTTTCACGCGTTGGAAGAGCTCCGCGTTGCGAGCTGTGCCGAGGATCTTGCGAACGCCCATCGCCAGGGCCAGTGCGACAGCGCCCAGGCCGAGTGTGCCACTGATGCCGTTGATCAGCAGGACGGTGCCAGGCCCGACATTGGCCTTGAGCATCGCCTTGTAGGCGGTACCCAGGTAGCCCAGTCGCGCGGCAGTCTCGAAGCTGAGGTTATCGGGCAGTTTCACCAGGCTGTATTGCGGCGCAGGGATGTACTCGCAAAGACCGCCGTAGGGATAGTCTTCGAACATGCGCGGGCTTTTTGGCGTGAAGCCGAAATAGCCATTGAAGGTGTAGGCCGTGCAGGCGATGGTATTGCCCGCACGACAAGCTCGACACGAACCACAGTGGCGGCCCGGATTGACGTAGACCCGGTCTCCGACCTTGAAGTCGTAGACCTGTTCGCCTACGGCCTCGATGATCCCTGTGGGGTCGAGGCCAAAAGTCGCCGGCAGTTTCGGCAGGGGATTTTGCGGGAACCACTTGACCCAGTTTGTCAGGATGTTGTGGAGGTTGGGGACGATCCCGCATGCCTTGATCTTGACGAGCACTTCAGTTGGACGAATGCCCGGTACGGGCAACTGCTCGATGACCATGGGTTTGCCGCCTTCATACAGGCGTGCGGCGCGCATCGTTTTTGCAGTCATGATGTTCTCCGATACTCATATTATTTTTGTCGTAGTGCGTAATCGTGGAGCGACACTTCAAAACCTTGGCGTCAACGTAAGCCGTCTTCACCTCTCACGTCGGCGACCGCCAGGCCGCCCAGTCGCGAATGGATCCTGCCGCCTGTAGCCATGGCCAGGCCGAAAGCGATTTCCCCGCGGCGGGGGCCGTCCCATACCGTCATTTCCGCCACACCAAAATGACTGCGGACATAGGCTGCCTGGATATGCCCCAGCGGAATCATCACCCGGCAACCAGGACCACCGATAGTCTTGCCTGCTGGAACGATGGCCTTGGGGTTGCCCAGTGCCTCACGCATGGCCCAGCCACCGGCTTCGTGCCAGACCGCTCCGTGTTCCAGCTCGCCGTCTTCACCGACAATCGCGCCCTTGCCATAAGCCTGCACTTGCGCGGCGCCGCCCAGTGCCTGGATCAATTGCTCCGACAGTTGTGCGCCTAAACCCCTGAGCTCCTGCATGAATGGCAGCAGGTCTTCTTCATACCTGCCGGCGTAGGGATTGGTGACCACCGCGGTGGCGACCGCAATGCGTAACGGCGTTGATGTACGGGGGCCTCCCTCGTGGAATATTTCTTCGATGTCCAGTTTGATCTTACGAACCATCACCAGCGACATGCTTGCCTCCAGAACCAGGAGCCTCATGGGGCTCATTATTTTTTTTCGCGACCTTTTGCATTATGCATTTAATGATGTATGGTGCAAGAAATTAGTTTTTATGCACAAAAAACAGGAGAAGAACATGAAGCTGATTTCGTACCGCAAAGAAGGGAGGGCCCATTTTGGCGTCGTGTCAGGTGATGGGGTGGTCGAGCTGACACGTCGTTTTGCGCAGGTTCCGGACCTCGCCACCTTTCTGGCCAATCGACTGCTGGTACAGGAGGCACGCAAGATCGTCGAGACCGCCCAGGCCGATTATTCGTTTTCCAGCATTCAACTGGAGGCCGTCATACCGAATCCCGGCAAGGTTATCTGTGTGGGCATCAACTATGTGGCTCATGCTGAAGAGGCCGGCCGGAAGGTCGGGGAGTTTCCGGTGATATTCCAGCGATTTGCCGAAACGCTACTGCCCCACGGCGAACCACTGGTCAGGCCAAAAGTCTCGGAGCAGTTCGACTTCGAAGCTGAACTGGCCGTCGTCATTGGGAAAGGTGGCGCGCACATCGATCCGGCCGATGCCATGGACCATGTGGCGGGCTACACCTGTTTCAACGATGCTAGCGTGCGGGATTGGCAGTTCCATACGCACCAGTACGGCATGGGCAAGACGTTCAGAAAAACTGGCGCACTGGGCCCTTGGATCATTCCAGCGTCGGAAATTTCCGATTACCGTACGCTGGTGGTACGGGGCATTCTTAACGGTGAGCAACTGCAGGAAGGCAGCCTCTCGGAGCTGGCTTTCGACATTCCACATTTGATCTCCTACGTGTCCAAGGCGCTGCCATGGAACCCGGGCGACATTCTGGCAACCGGCACGCCGAGCGGGATCGGCTTCAAGCGCAAACCGCCGATTTTCTTGAAACCCGGTGATGTGTTCGAGGTGGTCATCACTGAAATCGGGACCCTATCGAACGGCGTCATTGACGAAGCCTGAGCGTTGTCCTCTACACAATCATAAAAATTGGAGGTTCCACATGCCCGCGTTACCCACTATCAATTTCACCCATTCCGGCGTGTTCTGTTCAGACCTGGATCGGATGGTCGACTTTTACTGTCGCGTCCTGGGTTTCATCGTCAGCGACAAAGGCGTGGCCTCGACCGGGCATCGCCTGTTTTTCATGACGCAGAATCCGGAGCTGCACCATCAGGTCGTGCTCTTTGACGGCAAACCTGTTGATCTGCCATTCAACCCGATCAATCAACTGTCGTTCCTGCTCAATTCGTTGGATGACCTGAAGGCCTACTACCAATTCGCCAAAAAAAGCGGCATTGAGGGCATCGCCCAAGTGGATCACGGGAATGCCTGGTCGATCTATTTCAAGGACCCTGAAGGCAACCCCGTCGAGATGTATGTGGATACACCGTTCTATACCGCTCAGCCGTGCAAGGAACCGCTGGATCTCGAGTTACCGACTGAGGTCATTCTGGCCCAGACCGAGGCGATGTGCATACGCCGTCCAGGGTTCCAGACACGGGCGCAATGGATGGACTCCATCCGCGCGAAAATCGAAGAACAGCGGGTCCGGATTGCCTGATCGTTCCGTCCGATAAAGGCGATGCCTGGTTGACGAGCAGGCGTCGCTATCGGCATCAACCAACACGCGCAATCGATAACTACAAGAAGCGGAGTAGACGATGGACTACGATGTCATCATTGTTGGAATGGGACCGGTGGGCGCGTTGTGCGCCAATCTGGCCGGTCTGTGGGGGCTCAATGCCCTGGTGGTGGACAAGTGCGAAACGGTCTACGCCAACCCTCGGGCCATGGGCTTTGACCATGAGGTGATGCGCGTCTTCGGCAATATCGGCCTGGCTGACGATATTGCCGAACATGTCATGCCTTATCGCCCCTCGGAATACCGCACGACCGGTTCACAATTGATCAAGCGCATTGACGCTGCCAAACCGCCGTTTCCACTGGGCTGGGCGCCAAATTATGTGTTTTCCCAGCCGCCGGTGGAGCGCGCCCTTCGCGACAAAATTGCCCGTTTCAAATCGGTAACCGTTGAGCTTGGCTCCGAGGTGCTGTCGGTCGACTCCGTCGAGTCCCAGGCTAATGTGCGCATCCAGGCGAAGGACGGAACCGAACGCACGGTCACGGCGACCCATGTGCTGGCCTGCGATGGCGGCACCAGCCCGATCCGCACCCGCTTGGGGTTGAAGATGGACGACCTGGCGTTCGACGAGCCGTGGCTGGTGGTCGATGTGATCCTCAACGAAGGGGCGGGGGAGGACCTGCCGAAGACGAACGTTCAGTTCTGCGAATTGGCCAGGCCGTGCACCTTTGTCGTCGGCCCCGGGCGTCATCGTCGCTGGGAGTTCATGATCAATCCGGACGAGCAGCCTTCGGAAATCTCAAAGCCTGAAACGATCAAGAAGCTGATTGCCCGCTGGTTGCCAGAGCAGGACTATCAGTTATGGCGGGCTTCGGCGTACCGATTCCATGCATTGATCCTGGAGCAGTGGAAAGCCGACCGGGTGTTCTTTCTCGGGGACGCGGCCCACATGACGCCGCCATTCCTGGCGCAAGGCATGTGCCAGGGGATTCGCGATGCCTTGAATCTGGTCTGGAAAATCGCCCTGGTGAAAGAAGGGCTGGCGGCTCCGGATTTCCTGGAGACCTATCAGATCGAGCGTATCCCTCATGTGCGCCAGACCACCCTGGCGGCCAAGGAGTTCGGCGGTGTGATCTGCGAGCGCGACAGCGAGAGAGCCGCGAACCGGGATACACGGCTGATCGAACATATGAAGGAGAACCCGGGCGGGACCATCCGGCAATCGCTGATCCCCGGTCTGTCCCAGGGGTTTATCGCGCAAGTGTCGCCGGCCGGTGAGCTGTTTCCCCAGCCAATGGTGATCAACCATGTCGGCAAGCAGGCCTTGCTTGATGAGTTTACCGGCCAGGCGTTTCGTGTGGTCATTGCCCCCGGCTTCGATGCCACTGCGTTGTTGAGATGCCTGCGCAGCAGCCAGTCGCTTAAAGGCTTGCCTATCCACGTCGTGCGGTTGGTCAACCCTGAGCAATCAGGAGCCCGCGCTGCCGATGAGTACCAGGAAGTCGATGGACTGCTGGCGCAATGGCTGGAACAGCGAGGGTGCAATGTGGTGATCGTGCGGCCCGATCACTACGTATATGGCGGGGCGGTGACGGTAGCCTGGGCGATGGAGTTGCTCGAGGGCATGGAGCTTGCGCTGTGGTGCAAGCCGCCGCAGAAACCCACGCCGACCCAAGGCGGCGTCTGCGATAAGACGATCAGGTTCGCACAGGCTTAAAGCCTGAAAGGCAACACGCCCTTCGCCTGGCACGGTCCACGAACACAGTGCCAGGCGAAGGGTTTTTTGTGATGTGTCATTAAGTCTATTGAAGCGTGGCTTGTCGGCGTTCTATGGCTTCGACAATCCGGCCCAGGGTTTCCTGGATGTGATTGCGCAGCAAGGTGACGGCTTTCTCGGTGTCGCGAGCAAGGGCCGCGTCCATCAACTTCTGGTGCTCGTTGCCCTTGTGCCGCTGGGTGACCCGCTGCTGGGCGGAAAAGCGCCGGTAGCGTTCGGCCCGATCAAACAGCGAGTCGATCATCTTCAACAACAACGGCGAGGGGCACGCCGCGAACAGGGCGAAGTGAAAGGCCTTGTGTCGGGTCGACCATTCATCATCGAGCACCAGCACACCGCTTCCGAGTTTTTTCTCGACCAGATTCAGGCGGTGAAAAGCCCCCAGCACATCGGCTTCCCAGGCATCGTCGCCATGCGTAATGGCATCGGCCAACGCCTCGCACTCCAGTAAGCAGCGCATGCGTGTGATGTCGCGAAAATCAGTGACGGAAATGGGGGCAACCCTGAAGCCCTTGTTATCGCTGGCTTCGACCACGCCATCCTGGGTCAATCGATTGAGGGCTTCACGAATCGGCGAGCTGCTGAGGCCGTAGGTCTTGGACAACTCTGCGACCTTGAGTTTTTCGCCGGGAGCCAGCTCACAACAGACGATCGCTTTTTTCATCTTCGTCAACGCGACATCGATCAGCGGAATGCTGGGGGAGGGAATCATGGTCGGAGCCGTCCTGAAATTTGCACCAAACGGATTTTATGCGCAAAACAGACTTTAGTGCAAAGGCTGATTTATCCCCTTGACTTTGAATTTGCGCAGGGATAGTTTTTGTGCACAAAATATATTTAAGTGCAGCAATGATATTTTTACGCATAAGCAGTGCCAGCGGTATTCGCGGCCAAGGCTGCGAGTGGATGACCTTTTACAAAAACAAAAAACAGGAACATCTCCATGAAAACAGCCAACCAGCGGTTCTGCCCGTTGCCGGTCTCCAGCCTTGCGTGCACCGTCAGTGCAACGGTACTGCTGAGCCTTTCAACCCAGGTGCAAGCCTTCCAGATCGATACCGGCAACCCCGACCTTTCGGCGACGTGGGATAACACCATCAAGTACAGCAATGCCTGGCGTGTGAACAAGCTCGATCACAAAGTGGCAGTGGGCCCGGGGACCTCCAACAGCAATTCCAACCTGGACGATGGCGACCGAAATTTCGACCGCGGGCTCATTTCCAATCGCCTGGACATTCTTTCCGAGTTCGACATCAAGTACAAAGACGTCGGTGCGCGCCTCAGCGCAGCGTCCTGGTACGACAATGTCTACAGCCAGGACAATGACAACGATTCGCCGGGCACCGCCAACTCGGTGAGTGTCGACCACGACGAGTTCACCAGCGACACTCGTCGGATCCACGGTCAACGCACTGAAATCCTCGATGCCTTTGTCTACGGCTCGATGGAGATCGGCACAACCTCGTTGTCCGGGCGGCTCGGGCAGTTCACGCAGATCTACGGCGAAAGCTTGTTCTTTGGTGCCAACGGCATTGCCAACGCCCAGTCCACCGTGGACCTGGTGAAGCTTCAGTCAGTCCCCGGCTCTCAGTTCAAAGAAATCCTGATGCCCACCAAGCAGGTGTCCGGCAACTGGCAACTGAACGACACCGTGAGCGTGGGGGCTACTACCAATTCGAATGGAACAAGACCCGTTTGCCCGCCGCGGGTAGCTACTTCAGCGGCGCGGACTTTGTGGGTGAAGGCGGGGAGCGAGTGTTCTTTCCAACCGGTGAACTGCGCCATGGCAAGGACAAGGATGCAAGGGATTCCGGGCAGTTCGGCGCGCAGTTGAAGTTCGCTGTGGATGACTGGGAGTTCGGTCTCTACGCCGCGAAATATCACGAAAAGACGCCGGTGTTTTACTTCCGTCCGGCCGCGCTGGTGCCGGGGGCCGATGATTCGTTTATCAATGTCTATCCCGAGGACGTGAAGGTCTTCGGCGCGAGTTTCAGCACGCTGGTGGGCGAAGCCAATATCGCCGGTGAGACCTCCATCAGGCTCGATACGCCCTTGGCAGGCGTCGGCGGCACCATCATCACTGGCATGGACGCCGACAACGATTCCAACCCCGCGTACCCCATCGGTCGGTCGTGGCATGCCCAGGTATCGATGATCAATGTCTATGGAGGATCCGCTCTGTGGGACGGCGCTTCCTTGGTGGGTGAACTGGCGTTCAACCGACGGCTGAGCGTCACCAAAAATGCCGATCAACTGGACCCCAACACCACGCGCGATGCATTCGCCATGCGCTTCACTTTTGAGCCGCAATATTTCCAGGTCTTTCCCGGCATCGATGTCCAAGCGCCGATCACCCTTGGCTACAACCCGTCCGGGCGTTCTTCCGTCACGCCGCAGGCATTTGGACCGGAACATGGCGGCGACCTGACGCTGGGTCTCAAGGCCGATTACAAGAAGCAGTGGTACGCCTCGCTGAGCTACACCAACTTCTTTGGCGAGGCCGGGCCGGTTATCAACTCAGCCAACTCCTTCACCTACCAGCAAAACATGAAAGACCGGGATTTCGTGGCGTTTTCGATCCAGCGAACCTTTTAAGCAAAGAACAGGCGGGCCCTGATAATGATAAAAATTAAACTGCTGTTGCTGTCCACTCTGTCGATCTCCCTGTCTGTCGGTACCGCGCTGGCGGCGGTCAGTCCCGATGAGGCGGCGAAGCTCAAGACGACGCTGACGCCCATGGGGGCCGAAAAAGCCGGCAACGCCGATGGCTCCATCCCGGCCTGGACCGGCGGCCTGACCAAGGATGTCGCCGGGGCCAAGTTCGGCGATGTGCCTGCCGATCCGTTCCCTGGCGAAAAACCGCTGTTGCAGATCACTGCCAAGAACGCTGCGCAGTACGCCGACAAATTGAGTGAAGGAACCAAAGCCCTGTTGGCCAAGTTTCCGGACACCTTTCACCTTGATGTCTACCCGACTCACCGCAGCGCTGCGGCGCCGGACAACGTCTATCAAAACACCTTCGCCAACGCTACTGGCTGCAAGACCACCAGCAATGGTTTGTCGGTAGAGGGCTGTTACGGCGGTATCCCGTTCCCGATCCCAAAAAACGGCAACGAGGTCATCTGGAATTTTCTGCTGCGGGTTGAAGCCGAATCCATACAGATGGGCTACGCCAACGTCATCGGCAACGCTGATGGGACTCGGACGCTGGCCAGCCGGGGCGTTGAGAACTGGCAATACCCGTACTACTACAAGGACGGCGCTGCGGATAAATGGTCCGGGCAGTATGCGCTGCTGCGTTTCCTGACCAGCGAGCCGCCGTTCAAGGCCGGGGAATCACTGGTGACCCATGACAGCATCAACGCCCAGCAGCCGCGGGAGGCCTGGCAGTACCTGGTCGGCCAACGCCGTGTGCGGCGGGCGCCTACCGTGGGTTATGACACCCCGGACTTCGTCGCTTCGGGCGCCAACTATTTTGATGAGGTGCACGGCTTCATCGGTCATCCGGATCGCTACGACTGGAAACTGGTGGGCAAGAAAGAACTGTACATCCCTTATAACAACAACAAGTTCCACGCCGAAAAACGCGACGATGCCTTTACCGCCAACCACCTCAATGCGGACAAGGTGCGCTGGGAACTGCACCGTGTCTGGGAGCTGGAAGCCACGGTGGCGCCGGGCAAGCGCCACGCCGTGCCCAAGCGCCGATTCTTCATCGACGAAGACAGCTGGACCATCTCGCTGGTGGATGGCTACGACGCCGAGGGCAAACTCTGGCGTGTCTCCCAGGTACTGCCATTCGTGGTGCCGGCCATCCCAGCGGTGGTGGTCAAACCTGTGGTGATCTACAACCTGCAGGCCAAGACCTACAGCGTCGTCCAGGGTCTGAACGGGGAAACCTACAGCGTGATACCGCGCAAACCCGAGAACTTTTTCACCGGCACCGCAGTGGCATCCGGGTCGGTTCGCTGAGCCTCGCAACGGTTGATCAATACGTTTGTTTTCTGGAAGCGGTGCACGGTCATCGCTTCCAGAGAGCGGCATCATCGAGGTTCAGACATGCCTACTTTCTATTCCGGCCCTATAAAGGCCTTCATTGCCAGCCTGTGGATGGTGACGACGTTTTATGGCTCGGTCGCCGTAGCGCAAACGCCGGGATTGTCCCAGCAACCGGCGATTCACAGCGCGATGGCAACGCAATCGGTCATGCTCAGTGTGGCCCGGGCAGGGCAGCGGTTGGTGGCCGTGGGCGAGCGGGGTTTCATCATCGTATCGGATGACAACGGGGCGACCTGGCAGCAAGTCGGCTCGCCGGTCAGCGTGACGCTGGTCAAGGTGCGTTTCATCGATGACAACCAGGGCTGGGCAGTCGGGCATGCCGGCACCGTGCTGCACAGCCAGGATGGCGGTTCGACCTGGGCTAAACAGCTCGACGGTGTCCGAGCCGCCGAAATCGAACTGGAGCAGGCCCGGCGTGACACCGATGAGCGGGCCCCGGAGCGTCTGTCCCAGGCTCAGCAACTGGTAGATGAAGGGCCTGACAAACCGCTGCTCGACCTGCTTTTCCTGGACGCGCAAAACGGTTGGGTGGTGGGGGCTTATGGCTTGGCTTTCGTCACCCATGATGGCGGGCTCAGTTGGCAGTCCATTCGTGCCCATGTCGATAATCCAGACGGATTACATCTCTATGGCATCGCGCGGATAGGAGCCGATGTCTTCATCGCTGGCGAGCAAGGGACATTGCTGCGCTCCAGCGACACCGGCCAGACCTTCGAGGCGCTGACGCCGCCTTTCGAGGGAACGATCTTCGGTCTCGCACCGGCCGCCAATCATTCGATCCTGGCGTTCGGACTGCGTGGCAAGGCCTTCGAGTCCCGGGATCGCGGCGAGACTTGGAAGCATCTGGACACCTTGCAGCCGGTGACGTTGACCAGCGGCCTGCGTCTTGATGATGAATCGGTCCTGCTGGCGGACGAGTCGGGTCGGGTGCTGCGTTTTGCCGATGGCGACACGCAAGCCGCTGTCCTTCAGATACCTCAACCTCGTTACTTCACGGGCATGACGCAAGCGGCGAACGGTGACCTGATCATCAGCAGCACGCGGGGCATGCTGTCGTCCGCCATAAAAGTGGCATCGTCGGAGTCGCCACAATGAACAGTTTTACGCACTCTGCCGAACACTCGCCTGCGTTTGCATCACCTGCCTTTGATCCTGCTTCCGGGACCCTGGTCGAGCGACTGTTGTTCAATCATCGCAGCATCGTCTTGGGCATCTGCGTGCTGCTCAGCCTGGTGCTCGGCTATCAGGCGTTGAGTCTGAAGCTCAATGCCGCCTTTGAAAAAATGATCCCGACGGATCACCCCTATGTGCAGAACTATCTGCAAAACCGCAGTCAGTTGGGGGAGGGTGGCAACACATTGCGGATTGCGATCGAGGCCAGACAGGGCAGCATTTTCAGTGCCGAGTACCTGGAAACGGTCAAGAAGATCAACGACGAAGTGTTTTTGCTCCCCGGTGTCGACCGCTCCTACATGAAGTCCTTGTGGACGCCGGCCACGCGCTGGATCGGCGTGACCGAGGAGGGTTTCGACGGCGGTCCTGTCATCCCGGACGATTACGATGGTTCGGCCAGCAGCCTGGAACAGGTGCAGCAGAACATCGAACGGTCGGGCGAGGTGGGGCGGCTCGTGGCCTCCAATTTCAAGTCCAGCATCGTGCTCCTGCCGCTTCAGGAAAGCGCCTCGGATGACGGTACCCCACTGGATTACAACGCATTGTCAAACCGACTCGAACAGATTCGGACCAAGTACGAAAACCAGAACATCCAGATTCACATCACCGGTTTCGCCAAGGTCGTGGGGGACTTGATGGACGGCATGCGGCAGATGCAGCTGTTCTTCGCCGCGACCTTGGTGATCTGCGGGCTCGTGTTGTTCTGGTACACCCGTTGTGTACGTAGCACGGTGCTGGTGCTGCTGTGCTCGATCATCGCGGTGGTCTGGTTGCTGGGTTTGCTGCCGACACTGGGGTTCGACCTGGATCCGTATTCCATCCTGGTTCCGTTCCTGGTGTTTGCCATCGGCTTGAGCCATGGCGCCCAAAAAATGAACGGCATCATGCAAGACATCGGACGCGGTGCCGACAAGCTGGTAGCGGCGCGCTTTACCTTTCGCCGGCTGTTTTTAACCGGGTTGATGGCGCTGGTGGCGGACGCCGTGGGCTTTGCAGTGTTGATGATCATCAAGATCCCGGTGATCCAGGACCTGGCCGTTACCGCGACGGTCGGTGTGCTGACGCTGATTTTTACCAACCTGATCCTGCTGCCGATCCTGTTGTCATACACCGGCGTGAGCAAAGTGGCGGCGCAACGGGAAGCGGCCAACGACCGGTTTTCCAAGCTGGACGCTCATCACGCCCGGCATCCGCTCTGGGCTTTCCTGGATCGCTTCACCGAACGCAAATGGGCCAGCGGCGCGATCTTCATCGGCGTGGTGCTGGGTGCGCTGGGCTTTGCCATCAGCCTTCACGTCAAGATTGGCGACTTGAATCCTGGAGCACCGGAGTTGCGTCCTGAGTCGCGCTACAACACCGACAACCGCTTCATGGTCAGCAACTTCTCCGCCAGCAGCGACAAGTACGTGGTGATGGTCAAGACCCCGCAGTACTTCTGCGCCAATTACCAGACGTTGGTAACGGTGGATGCTCTGGAGGCGCAGTTGCAACAGTTGCCGGGCGTGGTGTCCACCACCTCCCTGGCGGCACTGAGCAAACAGGCCGCGGCCGGGATGAACGAGGGCAGCATAACGTGGTACGAGATACCGCGTAACCAGGGGCTATTGAACGCGATCATCACTCGTGCACCGCGGGAGTTGTTCAACCAGAACTGCGATCTGCTGACCGTGTATGTCTACTTGACGGACCACAAGGCCGATACGCTCACCCGCGTGGTGCAGACGGTCGAACAGTTCGCGGCAAGCCATGACAGCGATCAGATTCAGTTCCTGAACGCGGCGGGTAATGCCGGTATCGAGGCGGCCACCAACATCGTCGTGAAACGTTCGAATGTGCAGATGTTGTTCATGGTGTACGCAGCGGTCATTGCCCTGTGTTTCATCACGTTCAGGTCCTGGCGAGCCGTGGTCTGTACGGTGTTGCCGTTGATGCTCACGTCCGTGCTGTGCGAAGCCTTGATGGTGGGGCTCAACATCGGTGTAAAAGTGGCGACCCTGCCAGTGATCGCCTTGGGGGTGGGAATCGGTGTGGATTACGCGCTCTACATCCTCAGCGTGACGCTTGCCAACCTGCGCAATGGTTCCAGCCTGTCGGATGCCTATTACCTGGCGCTGTTATCCACCGGCAAGGTGGTGGTGATGACCGGGATTACCTTGGGGGTGGCCGTGACCACTTGGGTACTGTCGCCGATCAAGTTCCAGGCCGACATGGGCATTTTGCTGGGCTTCATGTTCGTCTGGAACATGGTGGGGGCGCTGATTCTGGTGCCCGCGCTCGCGCATTTTCTCCTCAAGCCCAAGCCACAGACCGTGAGTATTTAAATGACCGCAACGATAAACCTCCTGGGCTTGTCCGGCAGTTTGCGCCAAGAGTCGGCCCATACGGCGATCCTGCGCACGGTGGCCGAACGATTGCCTGAACATGTGCAGTTGACGCTCCACGAATTGAACAATGTCCCGCCGTATAACGAGGATGACGATGGCGCCCATTCACCACCGGCCGTGATTGCCTTGCGCGCTGCTGTGGCGGCGGCCGATGGGTTAGTGATCGGCTCGCCGGAATACAACCACGGTATGTCCGGCGTGTTGAAAAATGCGCTGGATTGGTTGTCCCGTCCTCATGGGAAATCGGTACTGCAGGGCTGCCCGGTATTGAGTTTCACTGCCTCGCCAGCGTTCACGGGTGGGGTGCGCGCGCATCAACAGCTCAATGAAACGCTCTGGGCGATCCAGGCGCTGCAGGTCGTTTATCCGCAGATCGTGATCGGTAACGTGACCGGCAAAATAGATCAGGGGCAGCTACGGGACGAATCAGCCCGGGCTTTTTTATTGGATGGCGTTGGCGTGTTGATCACGCAGATCGCTAACGCACCTATGAGGGGACGTTCACGTTGCTCTTGATGCCCGCTGGAAGCGAGTCCGGAACTAGGGGGATGGTCAGTGCCCAGACCTCCGAGGGGCTGTGGCGGTGGGAGGGCTCAGGGGGTTAATCAAGGAGCTGGAGCCTGCCCACTGGACATGTCGGCTGCTTCCTTTTTGATTGGCTGAGCAGTGGGTGCCGCGCCCGGCTGCAGGCTACGCAAGGGGCCGAAGGCCAGCCCCAGGCTGGCCAGCAGCACATACAACAGGCCAGCCGCGGCAAACAGCAGGCTCAGGCCGCCCACCTTGCCCGTTCCCAACAGCGGCGCCAGCCTGGCCTGCCACTCTCCGGCTTTGCTCATCCATGTGATCGCCCAGCCGTCGGCCAATGCGCCGGCGCCCAGGGCGCCAATGGGCATTGCCAGCAGGCACACCATTTGCCGGGCCGACAAGACCCGGCCGAGGGCGTCGGCGGGCAGGCTGCGTTGCCAGAAACTTTGGTCGCTGCTGGTGCTCAGGGAAAAACAGCCGAACGCGACGAAGGCGGCCACATACAGCACCACCGGCGAAGCGCTGGCGCCGATGGTCAGGACGGCGGCGCCGAGCAGCAGGTCGGCCAGCAATACAGTGCGGATCAGCCGTGCCGGCGGCCGGGCCACCACCCACAGCGAGCCGCCGAGCATGCCCAGGCCACCGCAGGTCATCAGTGTGCCCAGTACCAGCACCGAGTGGCGCTCCAGTACCAGTGGCGACAACAGCGCCGAGGCCAGGCCGAGCATCAAGTGCTCCAGCCCGAGGTAGGCCAGCAACGCCCACAGCGCCGGACGCCCGCGCAGCACGGCCAGGACCACCGACGATCCGCCCTCGGCGCCGACGCGGACCTGGCCCGTGCCGCGTACGGCGCTGACGAACAGGCCGATCCAGACAAGGACGGTGGCGCATAACAGCACGGCGCCAAGGTCCAGCAACAGCACCCCGCGACCCCGACGCTGCCCAACAGCAGCGCCGCCAGGGTGGGGGCGATCAGCTGTGGCAAGCCCACCATCAACTGCATCAGGCCATTGGCCCGGCCGATCGCCTGGGGGCTGCGCAGAAGTCGCGGGATGGCCGCCTGACACACCAGCATGCGCACCACCAGGGTGCTGGAGTTCACCGCGGCGAAGGCGTACACCTGCCAGCGGTCCAGGGCGTTGGATTCGAACAGCCACCAGAGCGTCAGCGCTGCCGCGCCGCTACAGGCTTCCACGCCCAACAGCAAGGCACGCGCTTCACAGCGGTCCACCAGCCAGCCGGCCAGCGGCGCCAGCAGCAGTCCGGGCAAGGCTGACAGGGCGATGACCCAGGCGTAGTCGGTGACGCTGCCGTGTTGCTGCAGCAACCAGATCCCCAGGCTGAATGCCGCCAGGGCCGAGCCCAGGGTGGACGCGACCTGGGCGCCCCAGGCCCACAGCCAGGGGCGTAGCGAAGGTTCAATCGCCATGGTTTGGCAGTGCCTCGATCACGGGCCAATGGTGGCGCAGCAAACCGGCGAGGGCCGGCGCCGCGCGAGACTTGAGAATCGACAAATGATTGCAATCCTCGAGAACGTGCCGCCTGCAGTTAGGCGCGAACGCCTCCCAGCGTCGCGCCGGGTCGTCCGGTTCGGCGCTGTGCTGGCCAGCCTCGACCAGTACCACGGGCCCTGGGTAGGGCGGTGTTGGCTGGTACTGCGTCGCCAGGTTGGCCTGGAACACCCGCAGTGGCCCTTGCAACGCCTCGGCTCGGGCCTGCGCCGGCATCAGCCCGACCGCTTGCATGCTCGCCAGCAGTTGAATGCATTGCTCGTCGACTTCGAGGCTGGCGAGGCGGTCGATGTCCAGGCCCAGGTCGCGCCCGGCATCCATCTCCAGCAAGCCGACGTAACGAGCCAGGGCGTGGCGCGCGTCGCTGGCCAGACGCGGGCCGGGCGCGCGGCTGTCGAGCAGCACCACCGGCGCGACCAACGCGCCCTCGGCCAGCAGCTGACGGGCTACTTCGAACGCCAGCCAGCCGCCGAACGAATGGCCGAGCAGGTAATACGGGCCATCCGGCTGCTGTCTGCGGATCTCCTTCACATAGGCGCTAGCGGCCGCCTGCACCGTCCCGTGGGGCTCGCAGCGCCCATCGGAGCCGCGGGCTTGCAGGCCGATCACGTTCAAGCGCCCATCCAACTGCTGGATCAGCGGCACGAAGCTGGCGACGTTGGCCCCGGCACCGGGGATCATGAACAGGCAAGGCGCCTGCGCCGCGCCGGTCTGCAAGACAAAGCCGATACGGCCGCCGCGCGGTTCGTCGACATCCCGTCCGGCCTGGCTCAAGGCCTGCTCCAGCGCTTGGGCCAGGTGTCGCAGCGGCTCGGGGTCACGCATGATCGACCAGTGATCACCCTCGATGCGTTGCTCCACCAGATCGTTGCCCAGCAGAGCCTGCCAATCGGCCCCAAGCCCGTTCGGGCTGGACAATCCCGGCACAGGCGAAGTCGCGCTGAACAAGTGCACCGGCAGGCCCAGGGGCGCCGGCCTGTAGCGGACCATGGCGTTGCGCAGGGTCAGGTTGAGGCGGGCGCGACGGTCCAGTGCCTGGCGGTCAAAGCCGCCGGGCAGCCAGCCATGTTCCTGAGCCGTGGTGATCAGCGCATCAAGGTCGAGGCCTGCGTGCCAGGCGTCCCCCGGCTCCTGGCCGGCCCCATTGCGCCAGTGCTGCGTCAGATAAGCGAGCAGTTGCTGGCGCAGTGCGTCATCGTCCAAGTCCAGGGTCACCGCCGCGGCGCGCAGTGCGCCCGGCTGGCTGCTGTCGATCAGGCCAACGAACGCCACCGGACAATCCTCGCCTCGCAGTTGGCGTGCCATTTCATAGGCCAGCAGGCCGCCCGCCGACCAGCCGGCGAGCCGGTATGGGCCCTGGGGTTGGACCTTGCGCAGCAGCGCGATGTAACGGCTGGCGAGGGTCTCGTTGCAGATGCCTTGCTCCAGTTCGGCGGCGGCTTGCACCGCGTATATCCCCAGCGCCGGGTCGAGGTAGCGGGCCAGGCGAGCGTAGGGCAGCGCCTCGCCGGTGCCTTCGTGGATGAAGAACAGCGGAGCCCGTTGGTCCGTGCCGGCGCGGATGCACAGTAGCGCCTGCTGGTCGACGGCCTGGGCATCCAGAGGCCGCACTTCACGAGCCAGGGCCGCCAGGTCCGCGGCATTGAACAAGTCGCCCACGGACACGCCCAGGCCTTGTTCGCGCAGGGCGTCGAGCATTTGCACCAGCAGCAGTGAATGGCCGCCGAGGGCAAAGAAATTGTCCTCGCGACCCACCTGCTCGACCCCCAGCAACCGTGCCCAGAGTTGTGCCAGCAGGCTTTCCGTGGCGCCTTGGGGCGCAGCGTAGGGACGCTGTTGCAGGGCTTGCCGGTCAGGCGCGGGCAAGGCGCCGCGGTCGACCTTGCCATTGGCGGTCAACGGCCATCGTTCCAGTTGCACATAGGCGCCGGGCACCATGTGTGCTGGCAACTGTTCGGCCAATGCCAACCGCAGCGACGCAGGCTCCAACTGGCGGCCCGGTTCGGCGAGCAGATAGGCGACCAGCCGCGGATCACCGGGTTCGTCCTGGCGTGCCAGGACCCGTGCCGAACGCACGTCGTCCAGCGCCGTGAGGCGTGCTTCGATCTCCCCCAGCTCGATGCGGAAGCCGCGCACCTTAACCTGCTGGTCGTTGCGTCCCAGGTAGTACAGGGTGCCGTCGCTGCTCCAACGCGCCAAATCGCCGGTTCTGTAGAGACGCTCGCCCTCGCCACCGGCAAAGCGCGCCGGCAGGAATCGCTCGGCGTCCAGCGCTGGACGGTTGAGGTAGCCGCGGGCCAGGCCCGGCCCGGCGACGTGGAGTTCGCCCACCACGCCGCGGGGCACCAGTTCGCCCCGCTCATCGAGCAGATAGACCCGCAAGTCGGGGATCGGCCGGCCGATGGGGGCCAGTCCGGCGTGGCAGTGGGCGGCATCGATGGGCTGGTAGGTCACATGCACCGTAGTCTCGGTGATGCCGTACATGTTCACCAACTGCGTGCCCTGGCTGTCCGGGCGCTCGAACCAAGGCCGTAGCGCCGCGCCATCGAGGGCCTCGCCGCCGAAGATGATGCAGCGCAGGCGATGGGGTTCGGCGCGGGTCTGCTTCATCCAGGCGTAGAAGGCGCTGGGCGTCTGGTTGAGTACGGTGACGCCGGTTTCCACCAGCAGCCGGTAGAAGTCTTCGGGGCTGCGCGAGGTCAGGTAAGGCACCACCACCAGCCGGCCGCCATGCAGCAGCGCGCCCCAGAGCTCCCAGACCGAGAAGTCGAAGGCGTAGGAGTGGAACAGCGTCCAGACGTCTCGCTCATCGAAGCCGAACCAGGCATCGGTGGCGCTGAACAGCCGCACCACCGAGCGGTGCTCGATCATCACGCCCTTAGGCATGCCGGTCGAGCCGGAGGTGTAGATGATGTAGGCCAGGTCGCGGTCGCTGGCGTGCGGATCGGCTGCCGGATCGCTGCAGGGCAGGTCGCGCCAGCCGCCGCGATCCGGGTCCAGGGAAAGGACTTCGCAGCCGGCCGGTACGTGCAGTTCAACCGGCAGATCAGCCAGGGTCAACAGCACCCGCGGCTGGCTGTCGTCCAGCATGAAGTTCAGGCGCTGGGCCGGGTAGACCGGATCCAGCGGCACATAAGCGCCGCCGGCCTTGAGGGTCGCGAGAATGGCCATGGGCATGTCGAGGCTGCGCTCGACATGGATTGCCACGCGGCTGTCCGCGCCGACCCCCAGCCCACGCAAGCGATGGGCCAGGCGATTGGCGCGCTCGTTGAGCGCTCGATAACTGAGCCGTTGTTCACCGTACTCCACCGCAACGGCGTCCGGGCGGCGGACTGCCTGGGCCTCGAAGCGCTGGTGCAGACGCTCGCCATCGGTCGTGGGGAGCGCCACGGCGGGGTTGAAGCCATGGAGCAGTTGCTCGCGTTCGGTTTGGCTGAGCAGGTCGATGTCGGCGACCGATTGACGGTCGTCCGCGACCATCGCCCGTAGCACCGAGAGCAGCGCCTGCCAGTGGCGAGCCACGGTATCGGCGTCAAACAACGCGGTGGCGTAGTTGAAGCCGCCTTCGATCATGCCGTCCACCTCGTGCACATCCAGCGCCAGATCGAACTTGGCCGTGGTCACCGGCGCACCGACGCTTTCCAGATGCAAGCCGTTGCCCAGGTCCAGTTCGCCCGCCGGGGCGTTCTGCCAGGCCAGCATCAGTTGGAACACGGCGTTGTAGGCTTGGGAACGTGGCGGATTGAGTGCCTCGATGACCTGTTCGAACGGCAGGTCCTGGTGTTCCTGGGCGGCCAGCGCCAGGTCCCTGATCCGGGCCAGCAGGGTGTCCACCGTCGGGGCGTCGTCCACTTCGATGCACAGCGCCTGGAAGTTCACGAAGAAGCCGATCAGCGGCTCCAACTCGACCCGGTTGCGGTTGGCCACCGGCGAGCCGATGACCACCCGGTCCTGGCCCGAGAACCGGCTGACCACCACCGCCCAGGCCGTCAGCACGGTCATGTAGAGCGTGGTGCCGTGGCGCTGGCCGAGGGCCTTGAGGCCGTGGGTCAGCTCAGCGTCGATGCGCACCGGCAGGCTGGCTCCGGCGTAGTCCAGGCGCGCCGGCCGCGGCCGGTCGGTGGGCAGGACGACGCAGGTCGGTGCGTCCTGCAGGTGGCGGGTCCAGTAGGCGCGCTGGCGTTGCAGTTCGTCGCCTTGCAACCATTGGCGCTGCCAGAGGCTGTAATCACCGTATTGGCGGTCCAGGGCCGGCAGTGGATCGACCCGCCCCTGGCTGAACGCTTGATACAGGCGGGAGAACTCGTCGGTGAGGATGCCCATGGACCAGCCGTCCGAGACCAGGTGGTGCAGCGTGACGAGGACGACGTGGTCGTCGTGGTCCAGCCGCAGCAAGCTTGCGCGGATCGGCCATTGGCGCGTGAGGTCGAACGGCCGAGCGGCTTCCTCGGCGCAGATCGATTGCCAGTCCGGCGCGCCGGAGGCACTCAGGTCCAGGGTCGTCAGGGCCAGCGCTCGGGGCAAATCGATCACTTGGCGCGCCTGTCCCGCCACACTGACGAAGCGGGTACGCAGGCTTTCATGCCGCGCGACGATGCGGTCCAGCGACCTGCGCAGCGCGCCCAGATCCAAGTGCCCGCGCAAACGCAGGCCCGCGGGCATGTTGAAGGCTGCGGTGGAATCCGGATTGAGCTGCTGGATCAGCCAGAGGTTCTGCTGAGCGAACGACAGCGGCAGCGGCTGACTACGGTCACTGGCCAGCAGCGGCCCCAGGCGGCTGCGCCCGGCGTTGCCCAGGGCGGCGGCGAGCGCGTGCAGGCGCGGCTGGGCGAAGACCGCCGAGAGCGGCATTTCCAGGCCCAGTCGATGGCGCACCTTGGCCAGCAAGCGCAACGCCAGCAACGAGTGCCCACCCAGGGCAAAAAAGTCATCGTCACGACCCACTGCCTCGACCCCGAGCAGTTCGCGCCAGATCGCTGCCAGAGTGGTTTCCAGTTCGCCCTGGGGCGCGCTGTATTGACCCTGGGCGAACGCATCGGCGGGAGGCGCCGGCAAGCGCTGACGGTCGACCTTGCCGTTGGCAGTGATCGGCAGTGCCGGCAGTTGCACGAAGGCACTGGGCAGCATGTACTCGGGCAGGCGCTCGCTCAGTTGGCTACGCAGGGTCAGCGGCGAGAGAGTCTCGCTGGCGCTGTAATAGGCCACCAAGCGCGCCTGACCGCTGTCGCCCGGCAGAACAATCACCACCGATTCGCGCAGGCCGGGCAACTGATCGAGGCGACTTTCCACTTCGGCCAGTTCGACCCGGTAACCGCGGATCTTGACTTGGGAATCGTTGCGCCCCAGGTACTGCAGGGTGCCCTCGGCGGTCCAGCGTGCGAGGTCGCCGGTCTTGTACAGGCGCGCGCCGGGGGTGGTGTCGAAAGGGTGCTCGATGAAGCGCTCGGCGGTTAGCTGCGCCCGGTTCAGGTAACCCTGGGCCAGGGCCACGCCGGCGACATGCAGTTCGCCGGCCGCGCCCTGGGGTACCCAT
Organism: Pseudomonas sp. Van50; assembly: GCF_055390755.1. NCBI lineage: Bacteria > Pseudomonadati > Pseudomonadota > Gammaproteobacteria > Pseudomonadales > Pseudomonadaceae > Pseudomonas > Pseudomonas sp. Van50. The sequence goes on from NZ_AP024343.1 coordinate 2,715,818, forward strand.
TGGCCGCTGCCGTCCAACAGGCACACCTGGGTATTGGCGATCGGCCGGCCGATCACCGGCAGGTCCGGCCAGAGCGCAGGATCACCGGACAGGGTGTGGGTGCAAACCACGTGGGTTTCGGTGGGGCCATAGTGGTTGTGCAGACGGGCCTGGGGATGAGCTTCGAACAGCGCGCGCAGGGCGCCGTTGATGCGCAGCGCTTCGCCGGCGACGATCACGTCCCGCAGCATCGGCAACGCCAGTGGCGCCTCGGCCCAACCGTCGGCCAGGGTCGCCAGGGCGATGTAGGGCAGGAACAGCCGTCCGATCCGCGCCTGCGCCAGCCATAGGGGCAGGCCGGCGAGGTCCAGGCGCTGGGTCTCGTCCAGCAGCACCAGGGTGCCCCCGGTGCCCAAGGTGGAGAAGATCTCCTGGAACGCCACGTCGAAGCCCAGCGCGGCGAATTGCAGGGTCCGCGCCGGACCGGGCAGCGCCTGGGCGGCCTGCCAGGCCAACAGGTTGCTCAAGGCCAGGTGGCCCATGGCTACGCCCTTGGGCGTTCCGGTGGAGCCGGAGGTGTACATGACGTAGGCCAGGTCATCCGGCCGCGGCGGCGCCAGTTCCGGCAGGACGGACGCCGGACCCACGGTGGCCGCCAGGCGAACCGACAGCGCTGGGCAGTGCTCGCCGAGCCTCAGGGCTTCGACGCGCTGGGCATCCCAGAGCAGCAGGCAGGGTTGGCAATCGTCGACGATAGCCTGCCGGCGGGCGATGGGCTGGCTGGGGTCCAGGGGCACGTAGGCCGCGCCGGTCTTGAGCGTGGCCAACAGGGCCAAAACCATCTCCAGGCTGCGGGGCAGGTGGATGGCGATCCGTTGGCCCGGGCCTGCGCCCAGTTCCAACAACTGCGCGGCGAGATGATTGGCCTGGCGATCGAGTTCGCCATAGCTCAAACCGCGTCCATGTAGCTCCACGGCAAGGGCCTCGGGCTGCTGCCGTGCTTGCCGTTCGAACGGCCGATGCACCCAGCCTGCTTCGGGGAACGGCGTCGGGACCGGATTGAGCTGGTGCCACAGGCGCTCGCGTTCCCGGTCGTCCACCAGCGACAGCCGCGCCACCGGCTGGCGGTCGTCCAGGCAGAGTTGGCGCAGCACATTGGCCAGGTAGTCCCAATGCCGTTGCACACTGGCGGGATCGAACAACGCGGTGGCGTAGTTCAGTCCTCCGATGATGCGTCCATCGGCCTCGTACAGTTCCAGGGACAGATCGAACGGCGCGGTGATCTGCTCACCGGCGACACTGGTCAGGCTCAGGCCATCGAGGTCCAAGGCTCCGCGTGGCGCGTTCTGCCAGGCGAACATGAGTTGGAACACGGGGCTGTGGGCCAAGGTGCGCGGCGGATTGAGCGCTTCCACCACGTGCTCGAACGGCACGTCCTGGTGCGCCTGGGCCCCCAAGGCGTGCTCGCGGACCTGGGCCAGCAATTGGCCGACATCCGGTTCCCCGCCCAGGTCGATGCACAGCGCCTGGGTGTTGACGAAAAAGCCGATCAGAGGCTCGACTTCAGCGCGGGTGCGGTTGGCCACGGGTGTCCCGATCACCACCTGCTCCTGGCCGGCCAGGCGTCCGACCACCACGGCCCAGGCGGCCAACAGGGTCATGTACAGCGAGGTGCCGTGGCGCCGGCCCAGTTCCTTGAGCGCGGCGCTGGTGGATTCATCGAGGGCGACCGCCAGGCGCGCGCCACTGAAGTCCTGGCGTGGCGGCCGCGGCCGGTCGCTGGGCAGGTCGATGCGTGCTGGTGCGTCACGCAGGTGCGCGAGCCAGTAGGCCAACTGTTCGGCACCGCGCTCGCCGGCCAGCCACTGGCGTTGCCAGGCGGCATAGTCGGCGTACTGAATCGCCAGGGCCGGCAGCGGGTCCGGGGTGCCCCGGCGAAAGGCCTTATAGAGGGCCGACAGTTCGTCTACCAGCACGCCGATGGACCAGCCGTCGGCGATGATGTGGTGCAGTGTCAGGTGCAGCACATGGCGCTGGTCCTGCTGTCGCACCAGCAGAGCCCGCAGCAAGGGCCCTTCGCTCAGGTTGAACGGTTGCGCCGCTTCGGTGGCCAGGGCCGCCCGCAGGCCGGCGTCGTCGTTGGCTTCCAGGGTCAGGCGCGAGGATCCCCAGCGTGGTTCTGGCTCGATGACCTGCCGGACTTCGCCGTCCTGTTCAACGAACAGGGTGCGCAGCACCCCATGGCGCTCGACGATCCGGGTCAGGGCCTGGTCCAGGGCGGCTTCGTCGAGTTCGCCATCCAGGGCCAGGGCGCCGCTGATGTGGTAGGCGGCGCTCGCCTGGGCGTCCAGGCGGCTGATGAACCACAGCCGCTGTTGGGCGAACGACAGCGGCCGTTCGGCAGTGTCCGGCAGTACCGGGATCGCCGTCAGGGCAGAGCGCGCCGCGCCCGCCATCAACGGGGCCAGGGCTGCAACGGTCGGGTTCGCGTACAGGGTCGCCAGGGGCAATTCCAGGCCCAGGCGCTGGCGCACCCGCGAGACCCATTGCACCGCCAGCAGTGAATGGCCGCCCAATTCGAAGAAATTGTCGTGCCGGCCGACCCGGGCGACCCCCAGCAGGTCACGCCAGATGGCGGCCATGAGGGTTTCCTGCTCACCCCGCGGAGCTTCGTAGGCCTGACTGCTCCAGGCCTCCTCGCCGGGCAGTGGCAGGGCGCCGCGGTCGAGTTTGCCGTTGGGTGTCAGCGGCAGGGTGTCCAGCGGCATGATGACCGCCGGCACCATATAGCCCGGCAGCCGGCTCGCCAGGGCGTCGCGCAGGGCCGCCGGCGCCAACGGCCCGTGGCCAGGACTGGCCACGGCGTAAGCCACCAGCGCCGGCTCGCGGCCATTGCGCGGGACTGCCAGGACTGTCGCCGCGGCCACTTGCGGCAGGGCCAACAGGGCGCTTTCGATCTCCCCCAGTTCGATGCGGAAGCCACGGATTTTGACCTGGAAGTCATTGCGCCCCAGGTAGTGGAGCTGGCCGTGGACGTCCCAGAAACCCAGGTCGCCGGTGCGGTACAGCCGCGCCCCGGGCTGGTCGCTGAAGGGGTCGGCGAGGAAGCGTTCACGGGTCAGGTCGGGTCGCCGGTGGTAGCCGCGTCCAACGCCAGCACCGCCGATGTACAGCTCGCCCGGTACGCCTACGGGCAAGCGTTGCATGGCGTCATCGAGGACGTGCACCTGGGTGTTGTCGATGGGCCGGCCGATGTGCGGGACGAAGCCCCCTTCGCGGTCCATCGCCGCCCAGGTCGAGTAGACCGTGGTCTCGGTCGGGCCATAGAGGTTGTTGACCTGGCGCACGCGGCTCTGCTCGAACAGGCGCTGCACCAGGATCCGGGGCAGCGCCTCGCCAGCCAGGTTGACGCTCTCCAACGAGTCCGCCAGGGCTTCTGCGCGCAACAGCGCATCGAGGGCCGAGGGCACCGTATTGAGCAGGCTCAGTTCCGGACGCTGGTCGAGCAGGGCGAGGGCATCGTCCACCAGCTCCAGGGTGCCGCCGCAGGACAGCGGCGCGAAGCATTCGAATACCGACAGATCGAAGTTGATCGAGGTGCTGAACAGGCTCTGGCTCAGCACTCGCGGGGTGAAACTGCCCAGGGCCCAGTCGAGGAAATTGCGCGCGTTGCGGTGTTCGATCATCACCCCCTTGGGTTGTCCGGTGGAGCCGGAGGTGTAGATCATGTAGGCCAGATGCTGGCTTTCCAGCCCCAGGGCCAGCGGCGTGTCGCTGGTCGCGGTTTCGCCGCCGCGCAGCACTTCATCGACGTTCACGCGGTGGCAATCGTCGGCCAGCGTCAGTTCCAGCGGCGCGTCGGCCAGGGTCAGCACCGCCAGCGGGGCGCTGTCGTCGAGCATGTAGGCCAGGCGCTGCGCCGGATAGGCCGGGTCCAGCGGCACGTAGGCACCGCCGGCCTTGAGTACGGCGAGCAGGGCGACGATCAGTTCCGGAGTGCGGCGCAGATGGATGCCGACCCGCGCGTCAGGTCCGACGCCCAGCGCTTGCAGGCGCCGCGCCAGGTGATTGGCCTGGCGGTCGAGCTCTGCGTAGCTGAGCCGGCGGCCCTTGCAATGCACTGCCAGGGCCTGCGGGGTCTGCCGGGCCTGGGCCTCGAAGCGCTCGTGGAGCAGGGCACGCTGGGGCTGGGGACGCGCCGTGGCGTTGAACCGGTCCAGCTGCGCGAGTTCCGCTGGCGGCAGCACATCCAGGGTCCGGGCCAGACGAAGCGGGCTACTGCCCAGGGCTTGCACCAGGCTGGTGAGGGCGTGTTCCAGAAACCCCAAGGCCCGTTGCGCACCCACCGAGCCGGCAATCTGCGCGGTGATGCCAAAGCCCTGACCGAGGTCGTCCACCGAGAAAGTGAAGGGGTAATTCGTGCGCTCGGCGGTGCCCAGCACCTGCATGCCCGCGACGCTCTGGTGGGGCATGTCCTCCAGGCTGTAGCGAAAATTCAGCAACGCGCAAAACAGCGGCGTCCCTGCCGGCACGCCACTGCAGCGCTGGGCCAGCGTCAGCGGCGCGTGCTCATGCTCAAGCAGGTCCAGCAGCGCCTGATGGGTGCGCTGCAGGCTGTCGATTACCGAAGTCTGGGCGAAGCCGATGCGCAGCGGCAGGGTGTTGATGAACACCCCCAAGGCCTGGTCCGCCCCCTCGATCCCCTGCAGACGACCCAGCAACACGGTGCCGAACACCACGTCGGCGCGGCCCGTGGCCTTGCCCAATACCAACGCCATGGCCAGGTGGAACAGGCTGGCGACGTTCACCTGGTGGTGGCGCGCCGTTTGCCGCAGGGCCAGCGCCAGCGTCGGGTCGAGGACGCTCCGGGCTTCGTCCAGGGTACCGGTATTCTGCACGTCCAGCAGGCCGAAGGGCGCGGTGGGTTCGCTGACATCCGCCAGCATGGCTTCGAAAAACCGTTGTTGGCGGGCGCTGTCCTGGCTGTGCCGGGCGTGGGCAACAAAGGCCCGGAACGGCACCGGCTCGCGCAGTTGCGCGGCGCGACCCTGCTGGATCAGCACGATTTCCTCGACCATCCGCTCCAAGGTGGTGTGGTCCAGCACCAGGTGATGGTGCAGCACTTGCAGCAGCCAGCGTTGCCCGGCGGCGTCAAAGGCCTTGACGACCCGCAGCAGGGGCGCCTGGCGGATATCCAGGCGGCGCTGCCGTGGATTGGTGTGCGCCTGCAACTGGGCGAGGGCGTCGGCCTCGGTGATAGGCAGCACCTCGATGGGCAGTGGCGCGTCACGCCAGACTACCTGCACTGGCTGTTCCAGCCCCTCCCAGGCCAAGGCGGTACGCAGGATGTCGTGGCGGGCGATGACCTGTTGCAGCGTCTGGCAAAAACCGTCCAAGCCGGCTTCGTCGTCGAAGGCCAGGGTGGTGTGCAGCAGGTAGGTGTCACCTTCTTCCTGCAGCAAGTAGTGGAAGAACAAGCCTTCTTGCAAAGGCGCCAGGGGGTAGATGTCCTGCACGTTGGCGGCGCCACCTTCGACCTGGGCAACAATGGCGTCGATCTGCGCCTGGGGCAGCTCCACCAAGGGCAGCAGCTCAGGGACGATACGGCTGCAGCCGGCAGGTATCGTCGCCTGCAGTGATGCAAGTTCAAGACCCGGGAGCGCAGGACGCAGTGCCAGGCAGTCGGCCAGCGCGGCGACACTGGGGGCGCCGAACAGCGTGCGTACATCCAGCGGCCAGCCCTGTACCCGCAGCTGTTCCACCAGTTGCACCGCCAGCAACGAATGCCCGCCGAGGGCGAAGAAGTTGTCCTGCCGACCGACTCGCGGCACCCCGAGGACCTCGGCCCACAACTCGGCGAGTCGGGTTTCCACTGGCCCTTGGGGCGCTTCGTAGCAGTGCAGGGCGAAATGCTGTTCGTCGGGCTCGGGCAGGGCGTGGCGGTCGAGCTTGCCGTTGGCGGTCAGCGCGAAACCGTCCACCTGGACGAAAGCCGCCGGCAGCATGTAGTCCGGCAGCACGGCTGCCAGGCGGGCGCGCAGGGCGTTGGGTTCTTGCGCCTCGGTGGCGCTGAAGTAGGCCAGCAGGCGCTGCTGGGCATCGGCCAGCACCAGCGCCTCGTCGATCCCCGGCAGGGCCTTGAGCTGGGCTTCGATTTCCCCCAACTCGATGCGAAAGCCACGGATCTTCACCTGGAAATCATTGCGGCCCAGAAACAGCAGCACGCCGTCGGCGCGCCAGCGCACCAGGTCGCCAGTGCGGTACAAGCGTGCCCTGGGCGCCTGGCTGAAGGGGTTGGCGACGAAGCGTTCTTCGCTCAGTCGGGGTTGGTTCAGGTACCCCAGGGCGAGCCCATCACCACCGACGTAGAGCTCGCCGGCCACCCCAATCGGCACTGGACGGCGCTGTTCATCCAGCACATAGACCTGGGTGTTGCCCACGGGCCGGCCGATGGGAATGTCACCGGCCAATGCATCCGCGAGGGTGATGGCGTGAGTGGTGGTGAAAGTGGTGTTTTCCGTCGGCCCGTAGCCGTTGAGCAAGTGCTGGGGTGGCGAATGGCGCAGGACCTTTTCGATGCGCCGCGGATCGAGCACGTCGCCGCCGACCATCAGGTAGCGCAGCGCGCCGAAGGCCGGCGCCAGGGCCTCGGCGTACTGATGGAACAGCCCGGCGGTGAGCCAGAGCACGCTGACTTCGTGGTGCAGCAGGTGCTCGTTGAAGCGGGCCGCGTCCAGCAGGGTTTCCCTGGGGCAGACCACCAGGCAGCCGCCGTTGAGCAGTGCGCCCCAGATCTCCAGGGTACTGGCGTCGAAGGCCGGATTGGCGGCGAGGGCGAAGCGATCCTGGGCGGTGAACTCGGCGAAGCCGTTGTTGCGCACCAGCCGGGTGATGGCGCGGTGCGGCACCTGCACACCCTTGGGGGTTCCGGTGGAGCCGGAGGTGTACATGATGTAGGCCGGTGCTTCGCTCGACACTGTCACAGGCTGACGCGGCGGGGTGGGGTCGTCCGCGGTCGCAAGGCGATCCCAGGGGCACAAGATCTGGTAGCCGGTACCTTGCACCGACGCGTCCGGGGTTTCACAGAGCAGCCAGGCGCTGGCACAGTCGTCCAGCAACGCGCGTTGACGCTGCGGCGGGGTGGCGGTGTCGATGGGCACGTAGGTCGCGCCGTTTTTCAGGATCGCCAGGACCGCCGTGACCAAGCGCGGGCCGCGCGCAAGGCTCAGGGCGACCCGGGCGCCCGGGGTGACGCCGTGCTCGGCCAACCAGTGCGCCAGCTGCTCGGCCTGTTGGTCGAGCTGGCGGTAACTGAGCAAGTGGTCGCCGTCCTGCACCGCGGTGGCGTCGGGCCGGCGCTGGGCCTGGGCCTCGAACAGACGGTGCAGGGGCTCGTCGGCAGGGTAATCGCGGGTGGTTTCATTGAATCCGTGGAGCACCTGCCGACGTTCGTCCGCGCCGAGGATCGACAGCGCCTGGAGCGGCAACTGGTCGTTCTCGGCCATCGCCTGCAACGTGGCGCACAGCGCCTGCCAGTGACGCTCCACGGTGCCGGGGTCGAACAGCGCCGTGGCGTAGGTCAGCCGACCGCCGATCGCGCCATCGCGCTCATACAGGTTCAGGGTCAGGTCGAACTTGGCGCTGTCCTCATCGGTGGGCAGCGGGGTCACTTCCAGGTCGCCCAGGGCCAGGCTCGGCTGCGGAGCATTCTGCCAGGCCAGCATGACCTGGAAGATCGGACTGTGAGCCAACGAACGCGACGGGTTCAAGGCTTCCACCAATTGCTCGAAAGCCAGCTCCTGATGGGCCTGGGCATCCAGCGCGGTGCGCCGTACCTGGGCCAGCAGCTCGCCGACCTGGCTGACCCGGTCGAGGCGCACCCGCAACGCCTGGGTGTTGACGAAGAAGCCGATCAGCGGCTCGACCTCGGCACGGGTGCGATTTGCCAGCACCGAGCCGATGACCAGGTCATCCTGACCCGACAACCGACCAAGGACCACCGACCAGGCGGCCAGCACGGTCATGAACAACGTCGTGCCGTGGCGTTCGTTCAAGTGCTTGAGGGACCGCACCAGTGCGGCGTCGATGCTCAGCTCCAGGCTGGCTCCGGTGAAGTCCTGTCGGGCCGGGCGCGGCCGGTCCAGGGCCAGGTTCAACGAAGGGGGCGCGTCGGCCAGTTGGGTGCGCCAGTAGTTCAGTTGCTCAGCGATGCGTTGCGCCTGTCGTGGGGAGCGTTGCCACAGGGCGTAGTCGGCGTACTGGATGGCCAGCGGTGGCAACGGATCGGCTTGCCCCCGGCTGAAAGCCCGGTACAGCTCGCTCAACTCTCGGGTCAGCACGCCCAGGGACCAGGCGTCGCCGACAATGTGGTGCAAGGTCACCAGCAGGACGTGTTCCTGCTCGGCCAGGCGCAACAGGCGGGTGCGAAACAGCGGGCCGCCGGCCAGATCGAAAGGCGCCTGGGCTTCAGCGGTGTAATGGGCCTGCAACTGGGCTGGCGACTGATCCCGCAGGTCGTGGCATGGCATCAGCAGCGAATGCCCAGGATCCACCACCTGACACGGCTCGCCACCGTCGGACACAAAACGGCTGCGCAAGGCTTCGTGCCGCTCGACGATGCGCGCCAGCGCGGCGCCCAGGGCCGCGTCATTCAGCTCACCGCGCAGCCGCAGGCCTCCGGCCATGTGGTAGGCCGCGCTGGCCTGGGCATCCAGGTGCGCGATGAACCATAGGCGTTGTTGGGCAAACGACAACGGCAGCCGCGCCGGCCGTGGACCGGCCGGGATCGGCGCCGCGCCGTGGAGCCCGGCCGCGCCCAGGGCTTCGATGGCCCGTGCCTGGCGTTGCAGCGTCGGGTGATCGAACACACTGGCCAAGGGCAGTTCGACGCGCAATTGCTGACGCAGTTGGGAGACCAATTGCACCGCCAGCAGAGAGTGGCCACCGGCCTGGAAAAAATGCTCGTCGCGGCCGATCCGCGGCCGGCCCAACAGGCGCCCCCAGATCGTCGCCAGTTGGTTCTCCAGCGGCCCCATGGGCGCTTCGAAGTGTCCGCTGGCGGCCTGTTCCGGTGCCGGCAGCGCGCTGCGATCGAGCTTGCCGTTGGGCGTCAGTGGCAGGGCGGGCAGGGCCACGTAGGCGCTGGGTTGCATGTACTCGGGCAGTACCGCCGCCAGGGCGTCGCGCAGTATCGCCTCGTCAGGCGCCGCTTCCGGCTGGGCCACCCAATACGCCACCAGCCGCGCATCGCCGCTTGGCTCCTGACGAGCCACGACCACCGCGTGCTGCACCCCCGGAACACGTGCCAGGGCGCTTTCGATCTCGCCCAGTTCGATACGATAGCCGCGCACCTTGACCTGGAAGTCGTTGCGCCCCAGGTAGAGCAGTTGCCCATCCCCGGTCCAGCGACCAAGGTCGCCGGTGCGGTACATCCGCGCGCCGGGCTGGGCTGCGAACGGGTCCGGGAGGAAACGTTCCTCGGTCAGCGCCGGCCGGTTCAGGTAACCCCGAGCGACACCGGCGCCGCCGATGTACAGCTCGCCCACCACGCCATGGGGCACCAGTTGCCGGTGCCCATCGAGCAGGTAGACCTGGGTGTTGTCCAGCGGCCGACCGATGCCCGGCACAAAGCCTTCGGCGCGGTCCATCGAGACCCAGGTCGAATAGGTGGTGGTTTCCGATGGTCCATACAGGTTGCACAGGCGCTGCACGTCACTGTGGTCGAAGATCCTTTGCACCAGGCCCTGCTTGAGTGGTTCGCCGGCCAGGTTGACCACTCGCGTCGAGGCCGGGATCGCCGCGGCCCCCACCAGCGCATCGAGCGCCGAGGGCACGCTGTTGATCAGGGTGACTGGCACTGGACGGTCGAGCAGGGCCAGGGCATTGGTGGCCAGGTGCAGGGTCGCACCGGCGGCCAAGGGCACGAAATACTCGAAGACCGCCAGGTCGAAGTTGATCGAGGTGGCGAACAGGCTGTCTCGCAGGCTTTCGGCATTGAAGGTGCGCAGCGCCCAGTGCAACAGGTTGCAAGCATTGCGGTGCTCGATCATCACGCCCTTGGGCAGGCCGGTGGAACCCGACGTATAGATCACGTAGGCCAGGTGCGCGCCAGTCAGGCCCAGGCGCGCCGGGTCCGGGTTGTCGGCCGGCTGCTCGGCCAGACGGGCCTGGGTCTGCGGATCATCCAGGCACAGGGCGGTGCAACCCGCCGGCGCCGTCACGCTGGCTTGCAGTGCGGTGGTCGTCAGCAACGCCTGGGGCGCGCTGTCTTCGAGCATGTGCGACAGCCGCTCGCGCGGGTACGCCGGGTCCAGCGGCACATAGGCCGCGCCGGCCTTGAGGATGCCGAGCAGGGCGACCAGCAGATGCGGGCCACGCTCCAGGCAGATCGCTACCCGGCTGTCCGGCTGCACGCCGGCGCCCAGCAACAGGTGGGCAAGGCGATTGGCCTGGGCGTTGAGCGCTCCATAGGTCAACGGACTGGCGCCATCGGCCGCGTCGAAACGTGCGGCGATGGCCTGGGGCTGGTGTTCGGCCTGACGTTCCAGGGCCAGGTGCAACAGGTCCCGCTCGGGCAGCGGCCGGGCAGTAGCGTTGAACGTGCGCAGCAGTTGCTCACGCTCCGCCGCCGGGAGTATCGAAAGATGGCAGGCCAGGCGCTGGGGTGTACCTTCCAGCGCGTCGAGCAGGTTATCCAGGGCCGTTTGCAGCCAGCCAAGCACCGGGGCCGCGCCCACCAGGGGATCGATTTGCAGGCTCAGCGAAAACCCATCGCCCAGGTCGTCGACCGACAAGTTGAAGGGATAGTTGGTGCGTTCCTCACCGCCCAGAACCTGCATGCCATCGAGCACCGCAGCAGGCCCCTGGGCCGTGCTGTGCCGGTAGTTGAGCAGCGCCGAGAACAGCGCCGTGCCGTTGGGCAGCGCGCTGCAGCGTTGGGCCAGGCCCAAGGGCGCGTGCTCATGGGCGATCAACCGGCTGAGTAACCCATGGGTGTCGCGCAGCGCCTGCCTCACCGGCACCGCCAGGCGCACCCGCAACGGCAACGTATTGATGAACAGGCCCATGGCGGTGGCTGCTTCGGCGGCGCCCAGCAGGCGACCGAACATCACCGTGCCGAACACCACGTCGTCACGGCCGCTGGTCTTGCCCAGCACCAGGGCCCAGGCCAGATGGAACAGGCTGGCGCTGCTGACTTCCAGGCGGCGCGACAGTTCGCGGATGCGCCGGCTCAGATCCAGCGCCAGCGGCGCTTCCAGGGTCTGCACCTGGCTGCCGTCGCCGCGCACATCGAGCAGCCCGCAGGGCGCGGTGGGCTCGTCGATATCGCCAAGCAGCTCGGTGAAGAATGCTGCGTGTTGCGCTTCGCTCAGGCCCTGGCGGGCGCGCACCACGAAATCACGGAACGGGCGTGGCGGTTGCAAGTCGGCCAGGCGGCCCTGCTGGATCGCCGCGACCTCGCTCACCAGCCGCTCCAGCGATGTATGGTCCATCACCGCATGGTGGTGCAGCAGTTGCAGCAGCCAGCGACCGTTTGCCGGATCCGCTGCAGCCACCGCGCGCATCAGGGGTGCCTGGCGCAGGTCCAACCGATGCTCCCTGGGATCGGTCCAGGTGCGCAACGCGGTGGCCACGTCGCCCGCGGGCGGGCTGAACAATTCCAGCGTCAGCGGGGCCTGACGCCACACCACCTGGACCGGCGCATCGAGACCTTCCCAGGCCAGCGCGGTGCGCAGGATGTCGTGGCGGGCGATGGCCTGGTTGAGGGCATCCATGAAGCGACGCAGGCGCGGTTCGTCATCGAAGGCCAGTAGCACGTGCAGCAGGTAGGTATCGCCACGCTCCTGGAGCAGGTGGTGGAAGAGGATGCCGGCCTGCAGGGGCACCAGCGGGTAGATGTCCTGGATATTGGCGGCACCGCCCGGAACGCTGGCGACGATGCCCTCGATCTGAGTCGCGTCGAGCTGGCAGAGTTCGAGAAGCGCTGGGGTGATGGCGGTGGTGCCCGCCGGCAGTCCGCTGGTGCCGGCGGGCTGCGCCGCGGGCTGGCGCAGGGCTTCGATCAGCGCCGGCTTGTGGCTGCGCAGGAGGGCGATCAACTCCTGGTCGGCCAGCACTTCATCGTCGGCCACCACCGAGAGTTGGTCGCCGCGCAACGACAGGGTCACGCCGCGGTGTTTGAGCAGAGCCAGCAATTGATCCGCAGTCACAGGAGCAGTTCCTTCAATGGAGTAGTGGCCGCGGCCAGACCGGCAAGGGTCGGTGCGGTGAACAATTGGCTGATGTCGACCCGCAGGTGGTGCTGGCGCATGCGCTCCACCAGCCCCATGGCAATCAGCGAGTGGCCGCCGAGGGCGAAGAAATTGTCGTGCCGGCTGACCCGCTCGACGTTCAGCAGCTCGCACCAGATGGCCGCCAGGGCTATCTCGATGTCGCCTTGGGGGCTTCGTAACGGGTTTGCACGTACGCCTGGGCGTCGGGTTCGGGCAGGGCATTGCGGTCGAGCTTGCCGTTGGAAGTCAACGGCAGGCTATCCAGGCGCACATAGGCGCTGGGCAGCATCGACTCGGGCAAGCGTTCGCCCAGGGCCGTCCGCGCCTGTGCCGGCGTCGGTGGCGCGTCGCCCAGCAGGTACGCGATCAGTCGGGCCACGCCATGGCGATCGGGACGACCGACCACCACCGCTTGCCGAACACCGGGCAGCGCCAACAGATGGCTTTCGATTTCCCCCAGCTCGATGCGGTGCCCATGGATCTTCACTTGGAAGTCGGTGCGGCCAAGGTAGCTGAGGCTGCCATCAAGCTCCCAGCGACCGAGGTCGCCGGTGCGGTACAGCCGCGCGCCGGGCTGGAGCGAGAACGGGTCGGCGATGAACCGCTCCCGGGTTAGCGCCTCGCGCTGCCAGTAGCCACGGGCCAGGCCTTGGCCGCCAATGTGGATTTCACCCACCACCCCCAGCGGTGCGCGCCGATCATGATGATCGAGCACGTGCACCTGAGTATTGGGCAGGGGCTGGCCAAGGCTGGGCAGCGGATGCTGATCCAGCCAGGCGCTGGTGGTGTCGACCGTGCATTCGGTCGGGCCGTAGACGTTCAGCACCCGCACGCCGGGTTCGCCGGCCAGTTGCTGCCAGAGCTCTGCGGGGACGGCCTCGCCGCCGAGCAGCAGGCGGCGGGGCAACGGCTGGGGCAGGGCCAGCGTCTGGCGATGCTTGAGCAGCGCCTGCAACTGGGTCGGGGTGCAGTCGAATAGGGTTACCTGCTGGCTCTGCAGGTAATCGAGCAGGGCCGCCGCGTCCAGGCGCACGCGTTTTGGAATCAACACCAGGCAGTGGCCGCTCAGCCACTGACACAACTGCTGGACCGAGGCGTCGAAGGCCACCGAGGCGTTGAGCGAGCAGCGCGTACCCGCCGGCAGGTCAGCCAGACGCTGGTGCAACCCGGCCCAGAGGTTGAGCACCGAGCGGTGCTCGACCATGACGCCCTTGGGCTGGCCGGTGGAGCCTGAGGTGTAGATCAGATAGGCGAGGTCGCTGGGCTGGGTGCCGATGTCCGGATCGTCGGTTGCGGCCTGCTGCCAGACGGCACCAACGGCATCCAGGCAGATCAGCGGCCCGGCGTCGAATGTCGGCAGCCCCTCGCGCACTCGCTCCTGGGTGAGCAGCGCCGCCGGAGCGCTGTCTTGCAGCATGAAGGCCAGCCGCGGAGCCGGATAATCAGGGTCCAGCGGCACATAGGCGCAGCCGGCTTTCCACACCGCCAGCAAGGCGATCGCCAGGTGCGCTTCGCGGTCCAGGCACACCGCGACCCGTTGCCCGGGCCGTACGCCCTGGTCCAGCAAGTGATGGGCCAGGCGGTTGGCCTGTTCGTCGAGCTGTCGAAAGCTCAGTTGGCGGTGCTCGTCGATCAGCGCAAGGACGTCGGGGTGGCGAGCGGCCTGCTCGGCGAAGCGCCCGTGCAGGGTGCCGTCGGGCGCTGACACGGACAGCACTGGATTGAGGCGATTCAACCGGGCCTGCTCGGCGGCGGGTAATACGTCCAATGACTGGATGTGCCCATCGTCGGTCTGTTCCAGCGCTTCAACCAGGGTGTGCAGGGCCGCCAGCATGAAGCCCAGCAGCCGTTCCGGCGCATGGTCGGGGTGGGTCTGGGCGGTCAGCTGGAAACCTTCGCCCAGATCGTCCACCGCCAGGTTGAAGGGGTAATGGGTTCGCTCCTCGCTGTGCAGCAGGGTCATGCCGGGCATGGCCTGGTGCACATTGGCCTGGCCGGCATGGCTGTAGCGGTAATTGAACAAGGCGCTGAACAACGCCGTCCCCGGCGCTACCGCGCTGCAACGCTGGGCCAGGGCCAGCGGGGTCTGCTCGTGGCAGAGCAGACCGTTGAGGGTGTCCTGGACCTGCCGCAGGATGGCGTGGACGCCGCCGTCCAGGCGTACTCGCAGTGGAAGGGTGTTGATGAACAGGCCCAAGGTCCGGTCGGCGTGGGCGCCGGCCTGCAGGCGGCCGAACAGTACCGTGCCAAAGACCACATCGTCGCGCCCACTCAGGCGCCCCAGCGTCAGGGCCCAGGCCAGGTGGCAGACACTCGCCGGGCTCACCCCGTGGGCTTCGGCCTGGCGACGCAGGCGGCGCGCCAGCTCCGGTGCCAGCGGCTGCTGGTGTTCCAGGGCCTGCCAGCGGGGATCGGTTTGCAGGTCAAGGTCGAAGGGCAGGGTGGGTTCATCCAGATCGCCCAACTGCTCGCTGAAAAAAGCGCGGGCGGCGGCCACCGCTTCTGGTCGCCGGGCCTGGGCCACCAAGGCTCGGGTGCTGGTGGGCGGCGGCAGGTCCGCCGGGCGTCCGCCCTCGATCAGGGCGATCTCTTCGATCATCAATTCCAGGGAGGTGTGATCGACCACCACGTGGTGATGCAACAGCAGCAACAGCCAGCGTTCCTGCGCCGGGTCAAAGGCCACCCGGGCCTCGATCAGTGGGGCCTGTCGCAGGTCGAGGCGGTAGTGGCGCGGGTCGGCACTGGCCTGTAGCCGCGCCGCGATATCGTCACCCTCCAGCGCCAGACGCCGAGGCGTGAACGCGACCTGCCGCAGCACCACCTGCACGGGTTCCTCCAGGTCCTCCCAGAGCACCAGGGTGCGCAGCGCGTCGTGCCGGCCGATGACCTGGCCCAGCGCCGCGCAGAAACGTTGCAGGCGCGCCTCGTCGGTAAAGGCCAGCAGGCTGCGCAGCACATAACGATCGCCCTCGCGCTGGGCGCGGTGGTGATAGAGCATGCCCTCCTGCAAGGGGCCCAATGGATAAATGTCCTGGATATTGCCGGCGCCGCCGGGCACTCGCGCCGCGATCAGGTCGATCTGTGCCTGGGGAAGGGTCACCAGATCCAGCATCTGCGGGCTGATGCGGGCGCACGGGGTTGGGATGGCGCTTACGCTTGGTGCCGGCGCCGGAACACTGGCCAGGTTTTCCAGGCGCAGGGCCTGGGCGGCCAGTGTCGAGCGTTCGAACACGCTGCGTATGTCCAGGTCCCAGCCATTGCGACGCAACTGTTCGAGTAATTGCACCGCCAGCAACGAATGCCCACCAAGGCTGAAGAAGTCGTCGTCACGGCTGATTTCCGAGACGCCCAGCACCTGGGTCCAGATGGCCGCCAGCCGCCGTTCGGTGTCCCCTTGCGGCGCCTGCCTGACGGCACTGCTGGCCTGTGCCTCGGGCAGCGGCAGGGCCTGGCGATCAAGTTTGCCGTTGGGTGTCAGTGGCAGCTGCTGCAGGGCGACGCAGGCGCTGGGCAGCATATAGTCCGGCAAGCGACTTTCCAGATAGGCGCGTACTTCAGCCAAGTCCGGAACGGGCGTGGTCGAGACCTGCGCTATCAGATAGGCCACCAACCGCGGATCACCGGCAGGGCCAGGCTGCGCCAGCACCACCGCTTCGCGCACCGCCGGCATGCCCAGCAACTGCGTTTCGATCTCCCCGAGTTCGATGCGGAACCCGCGTACCTTGACCTGGAAATCGTTGCGTCCCAGGTAATCCAGCGAACCATCGGCCCGCCAGCGCCCCAGGTCACCGGTGCGGTACATGCGCGCCTGGGGATCGTCGACGAAGGGGTCGGACAAAAAGCGCTCTTGGGTCAGCTCGGCACGATTGAGATAACCCCGCGCCACGCCTGCTCCGCCGATGTAGATCTCACCGGCCACGCCCAACGGCACCGGCTGGCGATGACGGTCGAGCAGGTAGACACGGGTGTTGTCCAAGGGCCGGCCGATGCCGGGCCGGTAGCCCCCGGCACGGTCCATCGACAGCCAGGTGGAATAGGTGGTGGTTTCCGTTGGCCCATAGAGATTGCAGACCCGTTGCGTCGCACTGCGGGCGAACAATTGTTCCACCAGTCGCGGCTTGAGCGGTTCGCCCGCCAGGTTGACCACCCGGGTGCTGTCCGGGACGGCGCCGACCCTGACCAGTTCTTCCACCGCCGAGGGTACGCTGTTGATCAGCGACACCGGGCAGGGGCGGGCCACCAACGCCAGGGCGTTCTCCACCAGGTGCAGGGTCGCGCCGGCGGCGAGAGGGACGAAGCATTCGAAGACCGCCAGGTCGAAGTTGATCGACGTGGCGAACAGGCTGCGGCGCCATTCCTCGGCGTCGAAGCTGCGTAGCGCCCAATGCAGCAAGTTGCAGGCGTTGCGGTGCTCGATCATCACGCCCTTGGGTAGGCCGGTGGAGCCCGAGGTGTAGATGACGTAGGCCAGGTGCGCTGGGCCCAGGTCCGCAACCCTGGGGTTTTCCGTGGGCAGGGTCGCCAACCGGTCCCGCAACTGCGCTGCATCCAGGCGCCAGCATTCGACCGCCGTGGCCGGTAACCCACTGGCCACGGCCTGGCTGCTCAGGACCAGCCGGGGTGCGCAGTCTTCGAGCATGTGCGCAAGACGCGCCGGCGGGTAGTTGGGGTCCAGCGGTACGTAGGCCGCGCCGGCCTTCAAGGTGGCGAGCAGGGCGACCAACAGGTCTGGACCACGTTGCAGGCTGATCGCTACCCGGTCATCGGGGCGCACCCCGGCCATCAGCAGGGCGTGGGCCAACTGGTTCGCCTGCTGGTTAAGCTGGGCATAGCTGAGCTGGGCTCCCGCGACCGTTTCGAACTGCGCCGCCACGGCGTCGGGATGCAGTGCCGCCTGCCGCTCGAAGGGCTGGTGCAGCAGGGTGTCCCGTGGATGCGCCTGCCGTGTGGCGTTGAACCCTTCCAGCAGTTGCTGGCGTTGCTCCCGAGGTAGGATGTCCAAGGCACAGGCACGGGTGGCCGGAGCGGTTTCCAGGGTCTGGGCAACTACCTCCAGGGCCCGAATCATTTGCGCAAGGACCGCGTCGACGCAGACTGAACGATGGACCTGTCCGGTCAGGGCAAAGCCTTCGCCGAGGTCATCGATGGACAGGCAGAACGGGTAGTTGCTGCGCTCCTCGCTGCCCAGCAGGCGCACCCCGGGCAGGTCGAACTCTGGGCGGGCCGAGCGTTGTGCCTGGCTGTGGCGAAAGTTCAGCAGCGCTGAGAACAACGCCGCCTGGGTGGGCAGCGCCGTGCAACGTTGGGCCAGGGCCAGCGGCGCGTGTTCATGGGCGAGCAGTTCGGTCAGTCGTCCATGGGTCTGGCGCAAGGCGCTATACAGAGGCATGTCGAGGTCGATGCGCAGGGGCAGGGTATTGATGAACAGCCCCAGGGCCTGCTCCACCTGCTGGCCGGCACTGAAGCGGCCGAACAGCACCGTGCCGAAGACCACGTCGTCGCGGCCGCTGGCCTTGCCGACCACCATGGCCCAGGCCAGGTGGAACAGGCTCGCGACGCCCACCGCCTGGGTCTTGGCCAGTTGCCGCAGGCGGCGGGCCAGGGCGGGGTCGAGTGAGCGCTGGGCCTCACGGTTGTCGCGGCCGGAACCCTGGATGTCGTGCAGCGCGTAGGGCAGGGTCGGTTCGTCGAGCGTGCCGAGCAGCCGCTGGAAATAGGCCTCGGCGCTGGCCTGGCGCCGGTGCTCGCGGGCCTGGGCGACGAACCGGCGAAACGCCACGGTCGGAGGCAGCGGATGCTCCGGATCTTGCATCAAGGTGCGGACTTCGCCGAACAACAGCACCAGGGTGGCGTGGTCGATGGCCAGGTGGTGGTGGACCAACTGCAACTGCCATTGGCCGCTGGGCATGTCGAAGCGCACGTAGGCCTGGGCCAGGGGCGCGCGGCGGATGTCCAGGGGCTGTTCGGCGAAGGCGTCGCATGCCGCCAGCCAGACCACCGGCAGGGGCGCCTCGCGCCAGACCACTTGCACCGGCTCGTCCAGGCCTTCCCAGAGCACGGCGCTGCGCAGGATGTCATGGCGGGCGATTACCTGATCGAAGGCGGCGATGAAGGCGTCCAGCAGTGGGCGGCTGTCGAAGGCCAGCGTCGCGCGTAACAGGTAGGCATCGTCAGTCGGTTGCAGCAGGTGCTGGAACAGCAAGCCTTCCTGCAGGGGCGCCAGGGGGTAGATGTCCTGCACGTTGGCGGCGCCGCCTTCCACCGCCGTCACGATCAGGTCGACCTGAGGCTGTGGCAGGTTGAGCAACGGCAGCATGGCCGGGGTGATGCGTTTGCAGTCCGGCGCGATGGCGGGTGCCTCAGGCAGCGCCTGTGATTTGGCCGGACCCAGCGGGTTCTCCAGCAGCAATGCGAGATTGAGCAGGTTCGCCGCGCTGAACAAGGTCCCCACGTCCAACTGCCAGCCTTCGGCCCGCAACTGCTCGACCATCTGCACCGCCAGTAACGAATGCCCGCCGAGGGCGAAGAAGTTGTCCTGCCGACCGACTCGCGGCACGCCGAGGACCTCGGCCCACAACTCGGCGAGTCGGGTTTCCACTGGCCCTTGGGGCGCTTCGTAGCAGTGCAGGGCGAAATGCTGTTCGTCGGGCTCGGGCAGGGCGTGGCGGTCGAGCTTGCCGTTGGCGGTCAGCGCGAAACCGTCCACCTGGACGAAAGCTGCCGGCAGCATGTAGTCCGGCAGCACGGCTGCCAGGCGGGCGCGCAGGGCGTTGGGCTCTTGCGCTTCGGTGGCGCTGAAGTAGGCCAGCAGGCGCTGCTGGGCATCGGCCAGCACCAGCGCCTCGCTCATTCCCGGCAGGGCCTTGAGCTGGGCTTCGATTTCCCCCAACTCGATGCGAAAGCCACGGATCTTCACCTGGAAATCATTACGGCCCAGAAACAGCAGCACGCCGTCTGCGCGCCAGCGCACCAGGTCGCCGGTGCGGTACAAGCGTGCCCCGGGCGCCTGGCTGAAGGGGTTGGCGACGAAGCGTTCTTCGCTCAGTCGGGGTTGGTTCAGGTACCCCAGGGCCAAGCCATCACCACCGACGTAGAGCTCGCCGGCCACCCCAATCGGCACTGGGCGGCGCTGTTCATCCAGCACATAGACCTGGGTGTTGCCCACGGGCCGGCCGATGGGAATGTCACCGGCCAATGCATCCGCGAGGGTGATGGCGTGAGTGGTGGTGAAAGTGGTGTTTTCCGTCGGCCCGTAGCCGTTGAGCAAGTGCTGGGGGGCGAATGGCGCAGGACCTTTTCGATGCGCCGCGGATCGAGCACGTCTCCGCCGACCATCAGGTAACGCAGCGCACCGAAGGCCGGCGCCAGGGCCTCGGCGTACTGATGGAACAGCCCGGCGGTGAGCCAGAGCACGCTGACTTCGTGGTGCAGCAGGTGCTCGTTGAAGCGGGCCGCGTCCAGCAGTGTTTCCCTGGGGCAGACCACCAGGCAGCCGCCGTTGAGCAGCGCGCCCCAGATCTCCAGGGTACTGGCGTCGAAGGCCGGATTGGCGGCGAGGGCGAAGCGGTCCTGGGCGGTGAACTCGGCGAAGCCGTTGTTGCGCACCAGCCGGGTGATGGCGCGGTGCGGCACCTGCACGCCCTTGGGTGTTCCGGTGGAGCCGGAGGTGTACATGATGTAGGCGACATCGCCGGCCTCGCGGGCCGGGTGGGATTCAGCCAATGCATGGTCTGGCGCTGCAACGTCAATGAAGCGGACGTTTTCCAGTGCGGGCCGATCATCACCCGCCACCAGCAGCCAGGCGCTGCCACAGTCCGCCAGTACCCGCGCCTGATGGGCCGTCGGGGCCTCTCGGTCGATGGGGACGTAGCATGCGCCGCGCTTGAGGATCGCCAGGATCGACATGATCAACGCCGCCCCCGGGCCAGGCACAGCGCCACCGCATCACCGGCGCCAATCCCGCAGCCCGCCAAATGCCCAGCCAGGTGCTCGGCCCGTTGGTCGAGCTGGCGATAGCTCAGGGTCTGCGCGCCGTCCAGCAGCGCACACGCATCGGGGCGCCGTTGCACCTGCCCGGCGAAGAGCACAGGCAGCGGTTCATCGGCCGGGTAGTCACGGCTGCTGGCATTGAAATCGTCAAGGACCTGCTGCCGTTCGGCTGTGTCCAGCAGCACCCAGTCGCCCAAGGCCCGGGTTGGCTCGGCGAGGACCTGATCGGTCAAGCACTCCAGGCGCCGCAGGTGCGTGGTCATCTGCTCGGCACTGAACAGTCGCGGGTCGTAGTTGAATTCCAGGAAGGGTTCGACCTGGGCTTCGTAATGCCGCAGATAGATCGCCAGCGGATAGCGCTCATAACCGTTGTGCCAGGTACGCAGAGCGCAGCGGGCCGAGGCAAGGTTGACGTCGCCGGGGTACTGTTCGACCGACAGCATCAGCTCGAACAACTGGCCGGGATGGCCGGCGCGAGCCCGCAACTCACGATGCAGACTTTGCAGGGGGTAGCGCTGGTGGCGGTAGCTGCGCAGGGTCTGGCTGGCTACCCTTTGCACGGTCTCGACGAAGCTGGCGGCAGGGTCGACCTCGACCGTCAGCGGCAGCACCGAGGAGAACATGCCCACGGTCCGTTTCTGCAGGGGATTGCTGCGGTTGTGCACCGGAACGCCGATGACCATTCGCTCACGCTGGTCAGTCACCCGGCTGAAGTAGCTGGCCAGCAATGCGCTCAGACAATGGCTCAACGTCGCGCCCTGGGTTTTTGCCCACTGGGTCATGAGGGCCAGGCGCTGGTGGCCCAGGGTCCAGATCGCCTGGGCACTGGGCTGCGGCTCGCTGGCGCTGGCCGGATCGTGGGACGGCGAAGCGCTCTGGAACAACGGTTCCGGCAGTGCCGGGAACTGCTCCAGCCAGAAATCCCGCGCCTTGGCGTGGCGCGCCGAATCGAGGTAATCGCGGTCGCTGGCGACAAAGCTGCGATAGCCCTGAGCTAACACCGGGTCCAGTTGGAGTGGCTCGCCGACGAACAGTTGGTTATAGGCGGCGCTGACAGCCTGGCCGACCAGGCCCACCGAAGTGCCGTCGCTGATCAGGTGGTGGTAGCGGCTGTTCCACAGCGCATGGGTGTCGGACAGTTGAAACCATTCCATGCCCCACAGAGGTTGCCCGCGGAGCGAGAACGGCGTGCGATTCAATTGCTCGATGGCGGCCATGGCCCGGCCTTCGGACTCACCGCGCCAATCGTGGAAGGTGAACGGCACCTGTAGGTGATCGGCGACCTGCTGCTGCACCTGCCCATCGCGGTCGCTGATTATCAGCCGCAACGCATCGAATTGGGCCACCACGGCTCGCAGCGCCGCGGCGAACAGGGCGTGGTCCACCGTGCCGTGGATTTCCACGGTTACGCCGATGTTGTAGGAGGGTGTGTCGGGCGATAGCAGTTGGTCGAGCCAGACGGATTGTTGCGTGGAACTCAACGAAATGCATCGCGGTTCGATCATGACACCTCCTTGTGCAGGGGTCGTGCCCCTGGGTCGACGCGGCAAGGCTTGTGGCCTGCGCGATACGGACCGGTCCTGTTTAGAAAAACAACGGCAGACAAACCTCGACGCCGCCCCCTGGCCGGATATGGCTGCGCTGGAAACGGATTTCCGGCGTCTTTCGATGGGGTGGGACGGGCTCGATGCGCATTTAAAATAACAGCGCTTTTGCAGATGGGAAGCATTTTTTAATGGTTGTACGATGTCATATCGGAATCATTTCCCCGCCCCGCCGCGGGCTAGAGCTGCCGCGCAGGCTTGAGCCCGTGCGTTGCCTGCTCGCTCACCGTGGGGCGGTCCCGCCCCTTGCAGGCGGGAGATATGGAGACATGAGCGTAGGGGCGAGCGATAGGATGGAACGGCGAACGGTGCAGGCGCTGGAGATCGTACGTCACGTGCCGAACCAGGCTGTCCCCGCGCAACGTTGCTTGTTTGGTAAGCGTCCGGCCAACATTTGAGTTCAGCTAACTCAAGGTGATAGGCAATGAAAAACCCACACTTGGCCTGACAGCTACCTGGATAGTCTGCGCATCATTTAGTCAAACCGTCACGTCGACCTTATTGGCGCCTACGGTCATCTGGGTGACTGTTTCATGCGTCATCCGCTCGCCCTTGCTCCACAACTGGGAGGAGAAGAAGCCGTTCAGGGTCTCAGCGTTTGGGGTTGTCCCTTTTTTAAGGAATAGGGCACCCAGATCGATGGTGTTGGCGAAGTTCTCCTTGTTCAGGATGTACCCACCCGTAAAGTTGCCACCCCACGTAGCGTCGGCGGCCACCAGGGCGATGGAGGCGTCGCGGTAGCTGCTCGCTGCCGATTTCAACTCACTGGAAGCATTCAGCCGCTCGTTCAGCCGATCCATGTCGGAAGCGCTGAGCTGGCTTGAACTGTTGAGAACCTTGAGGCTGCCATCCGCTTCGATGGTGAAGCCAAATTTCTTCTTGGCGAGATCCGGATCGGTGTGAGCCAACGCTGATTGGAACTCTTCGAAAGAAAGTTTCAGCGATTGATGGGCGCTTTTGTGCCCCTCGGCAATTTGCGGGTAATCCGGCGACTGGGTGCGCGCGATCATGCTCTCGATCGATGCCGTTTCCGGGCTCGGCGCGGGGGCTTCATTGATTGGATGGTAAATCGCCGCCGGATTGATGTTGACCGTGGTTTTCAGCAAGTCTTCACTGAGGGTTTTGGTGGTCAATGGCTGGCTGGTTTGGCTCAGCTGAGCGGCTGATGGCCGGATAAATACGGAATTGATAGAAAGGGTCATGTCGTCATTCCTTGAACGTCTGAAGTTAGCAGGGTATCGACGGCCTATGAGAAAACATGAGGGTGGGGGTATTCAAAGGGACCTGTCCGATCCTGAGGAAACGGGAACAACCTTGGAGCGATATGATGCTTTCCTGAACACCCAGCGCTAGGGTGATCAATCAGCAAGTGGAACAAACTAATGGCTTGGTAGTCTTCAAGAGTGCCCCTGGGCAACGGACGGTTCTTACATGGGGGCGGTCCGAAACGTTGGAGTATTTTTTTCCATAGGAGGTTTCGCGTGCCCTGGAAGTCAAATCTTGTAGTGCTCGCCTTGTCTGCCGTTGCCTTTTCGGCGCAGGCTCAATCCGATCGTCAAGTGGTCGAGGACATGGTGACTCGCTCGGCCAATGTCTGCCCAGGCCACAGCGCCGAGCGCACCACGCCCACGGTGAAGGCGGTGCCTGTCGGCGCGTTGCGGGTCATGCTTGATCGCGGCTTGGTGATGTGTCCCGATCGTCGTCTCGATGCCAGCGCGCCGGCTGTATTCTACGGTCGAGTTGGCGTATTCCAATGGAACCCCGAGGTGCCTGCAAGCTCGGAGGTGATCGCCAAGCAGATCGACGCCATGACCCGCAAGGACGAGTATCCATCGGACACCTTGGTTTGGGATGCCAAGGGTATGCCACTTGAGCAGCGCACTGTGCCGGCTTTCGAACCCAAGCCAGGGGCTGCTGTGCTGTACCAGGTACGGTAAGTCCTGTCGACGAGGCAGTTTCATCCTCAGCCGGCCGCCGATTATCGCGTCCAGCTCAGCGCCAGAAAGTTTTGCGTGCTCATCGAACACGAGCGGCGCCCACCGGTTTTGGGGATGTATCGAGGTTGAGCGTGGTCAAGGCATTGCAGACAAGGTGTATCTGCCAGGCGCTTACGTTTGATCGCGATTGACCTTCATGTTCAGGGTTTCAATCGTCTCGTCCATGGTTTCTGACGGCATGGCATCATCGAACTGACGAATTAAAGCTCACTTAAGTCGCTATCTGCCTTCCACTAGGTTCTAACTTCTAACAACGGCTTCAGGAAGGTATAAAGTAGAACGGCTGCAAGAGAGGCGGCTACTATCAATGTAAGCCACATAGTGACCAATAGAGAAAGTGTGACACTATTATTTAACTCTCGAAAAATGCCGAAGGCGAAAGCTGTGTACCAAGACACCCCCGAAACTGCACCGGATGCGAGAAACAAGGTAGCTCTCCTGCGGGAGACTCCAAAAAGCAGCGGCCGACTCATGTCGCGTAGTACCTCTGGCAATACAAACGCGTGGATGATTATTCCATTGATGGTCAGGACGCTCACCACAATGACCTTCGCCCAAAGTTTAGGGTTTTCAAACTTTTCCGGCGACTCCATCGCGTAAAGGGCAAGGAAACCAAGGCCTGAGAGCCACAGGAGGCATAGTCCAAGAGTGACTGCGCCGCTGATGAAGTGAAAAGTGCGTCCGATTTCAACGGGGAGGCTACCCTTGCGCATCCAGCGCAAGATCCAGAGATCTAGCATCGTCGCCCCGCCGAGACCGAAGCACATACCAAGCAGGTGTAAGCCTACAAGGAATGTCAGCACCTTTAGCTGTGGGAGTGGATCAGGCAACGGAACGCTAAGGGCAAGTGTGTCCGCGAGTAAGTGACCACTGCTGGAGAATGCAAGTAGGCCGCCGAAAATCAGGAGTGACGTTCGTCTGTTCATTATTACGACCTTAGGCTAGCGTTCTTATTTGAACGCGTGCACAGTTTATTTGCTGAAGAATAAGGTCCTTGAATTCTCAACGTTATGGATACAAGTGGTTGCCGCGATTAGACGTTCAAGCTCGCTTCGGTAACGTTCTAGTGCTTCGCTGCTGCAACCAAGAGGAGGAGTTTTAAACCCGCCTCGGGTTGAATGAGGCTAGCGACGATAGCGTCACATCAGCAGGTAGCACGGGTGCAGACCCTGATCAGGAAGGAACCGGTGCTTGAGCATCGATCAAACCCTGGCTCTTCAGCTCCTCCCAAAAGGCTGCTGGGATACCGACCTTCATTGCCTGCACATTGGAAACTATCTGTCCCGGTGAGCGGGCACCTGGAATGATCGCGGACACTTGCGGATGTGCTGCCGCGAACTGCAGGGCGGCAGTATGAATGTCGATGCCATGTTTTCTGGCAACCGCCATGATTCGCGCGCGCTTTTCCACCGCTCCGGCAGGCAGATCCGGGCTGAAGTTATAGCGGCTGCGCCCTCCCAGAAATCCATCGTTCAGTGGTGTTCCAACCACAGCGCTGGTGCCTTTCTTGCTCAACGCCGGAAAGGTGTTGCGCAACGCCTCGCCGTGGTCAAGGAGGGAATACTGGCAGGCCAGCAACACGATGTCGGGAGTCGGGTCATAACCGGCTACTGCCTGAACCACGGCATTTGGCGTATTGACTCCGAAGCCCCATGCCTTGATGAGGCCCTCATCACGCATCTTTTCAAGCTCGACCATCGCCCCTGAGCGCGCAATTCGATACGCCGCTTCCCAACCACCTTCCAGTTCGGTGTTATCTGGCGAGATGTCATGGATAAAGACGATATCGATATGCGGCAGCCCCAGCCGCTGC
Source organism: Pseudomonas sp. Van50 (assembly GCF_055390755.1). Classification (NCBI taxonomy): domain Bacteria; kingdom Pseudomonadati; phylum Pseudomonadota; class Gammaproteobacteria; order Pseudomonadales; family Pseudomonadaceae; genus Pseudomonas; species Pseudomonas sp. Van50. The sequence goes on from NZ_AP024343.1 coordinate 2,741,472, forward strand.
AGGCTGTCTTCCACGGAACGACGCGCGCCTGCCGCGGTGTAGTCATATCGGTAGTTGAAGGGCGCCGGCGACTTCCAGATAGCATGGTCCGCGCGCCGGCCACCAGCGGCCGTCAATACGCGACCGACCTTGGTGGACACCACATAGTCGTCTGGATTCTTGCCGCGCAGGAAGCGGCCTAGACGATATTCACTCAGGCCAAACCCGTAGAACGGCGAAGTGTCGTAAAGCCTGACACCTGCCTCCCAAGCAGCCTGCAGAACCGCGCTCGCCTGCTCGTCGCTGATCGGCGCAAAGATATTGCCGATCTGCGTCCCGCCCATGCCAAAGCGTTGAGGCGTCATGTATCGCATTGCATGCGAGGGTAAATTGACGGGCAGGTCTGCGCGCACGATCCGTCCTTCTGTACGCATCACGCTTCCGGGCTCCGTCAGCGAAGAGGGCACCGCGGCAGGCGCCAGCGAACTTGCGACACCCGATGCTGGCAGCAAAGCGGCTGCAACAGTACCCACTGCCGAATAAGTAAGAAAATCTCGTCTGTCCATCCAACTTTCCTTTCGCCACCAAGGTTTCACGGGATCATCGAAGCCGGTTCACGGACTAGAAGTTAGAGCAACGAGGGTTGGCCGAGTGACCCTAATTCGCCATATCTTTTGCACAATCCTGCCGATGCTCTTGTGCTGGTCACGCACTCTCAGCAGACTCGAACATTCCGTAAATTGGGGGGCATGTGATGACGAGCGGTTCCTTCTCGCAGTTCGGTTTCAGCCGTGTGCATTCCCTGACCTTGCGCGACCCCGTGCAGCCCACCGAACGCTCCCAGGCGCTCAAGCGGCTTGTCGAAAAAGTCACCCTGCAAATTGGCTTGAACGAGGTTTGCACGACGTCGATTCCAGGCTTGAGCTTTTATCAAGTGGCCGAGCTAGGTACGCCCACGTACTGCATTTATGAACCTTGCGTGGCCATTATCCTGCAGGGCGCGAAGGAGATTTCGTTCGGCGAGCAAGCCTGTGAGTTCGGGCAAGGGACGTTTTTCGTCACATCGGTCGATATCCCCACACTGGCTCGCGTGACCGCGGCTGACGAGCAAACCCCCTATTTATCCGTTGTGTTGAAGCTCGATTTTTCCATGCTCAATGAGGTGATCCTGACCCTCGAGCCGCCAAAACAGGAAATGGCTGCTGAGGCGCGGGGCTTCGTATCCGGTGTGGCGACGAGCGAGATGCTCGATGCGTTCGTTCGACTGGCCACGCTGATCGAACGGCCACTTGAAGCAGGCTTGATGTCAGGCCTTATCAAGCGGGAGATATACGGCAGGCTGCTGCTCAGTGAAGCGGGGCAGTTGTTGCGCAGCGTCACTCGCGATGGTTACCGGGATAGCGGCATCGTGAGAGCCGTTGAATGGCTGAAATATCACTACGATAAACCGTTGCAGGTGGCCGACCTCGCCGAACGATCCGGCATGGCCAGCTCCACGCTGCATCATCGCTTTCGCAAGCTGACAGGCACGAGCCCCATTCAGTATCAAAAATCGCTACGACTGCAAGCCGCGCGTAGCCTTATGTTGACCGAGCGGATAGACGTGAACACCGCTGCGTTGCGAGTCGGCTATGAAAGCGTCGCCCAATTCAGCCGCGAATATGCCCGGCGTTTCGGAGCGCCTCCCTCGAGAGACATCAAGCGCGCACGGGAAAAATGAAAGGAGCCCGGAGGTGACAGCCCTCCGGGCCCTTCGTCTTACAGGTTGATCGGGTACTGAGTGATGAACCTGACGTCGTCGATGTCGCCACTGAACGAGTTGCGATAGGTCGCCTGGCGCAGGCGGAATGACAGGTTTTTCAACGGTCCGTTCTGGATCACGGCATTTTTCAGCGCGGCGCGTTGGAAACCGTTCCCAGTATGCTCGGTGTTTGTAGGGAAATCCCTACGCCATCATCCTCAATTCCTAGTCTAAATAGGACTGCTCCGATTTTATGAAGGGTGGCTCATGGCTATTATTCAAAGGCCGGAGTGGCATCCTGAAACCAATCCAAGACATACCGCGCTTGGAGATTGAGTTCGGACAATTCAGGGAAGACGGTTGGGGATAGAAAGGGGATCTGCATCGTGCTGAAACATATCGGCGTGACCGATCTTTGCGTAGGAATGTATGTCCAGGAGCTATCTGGTTCCTGTGTAGAACGTCCGTTCTGGAACAACAGCTTCCTGATCCAGAATGAAGAGGTGCTGGAAAAAATCCTTGTTTCGGGCATCGTCGGTGCATGGATCGACCCTTCAAAGGGGGCGGATGTGCCGGCCTCTGCGCCTGATGAAAGCCTTGTGCAGGCGGATCATGGTGGACGGCAACCTCCTTGTGCGTCTAACCAATTTTGCGCGCAAGCCGCCGGCCCCCATCCCCGGGTGTCGATGAGTGAAGAGTTGTCGAGGGCGCTCAAGCTTTGCTCCAGGTCCAAGGCTGCGGTCATGGAGATGTTCGGCGATTTGCGAATGGGGCGTATCGTTAAGCTCGATCGCGTCACGGACATGGTGGGTGAAATATCCGACTCGCTGCTACGTCATCCTGACGCACTGCTCAGTCTGGTGCGCCTCAAGAACGCCGATGAATATACCTACATGCATTCCGTCGCGGTCTGTGGGTTGATGATTGGTTTGGCTCGTCAACTGGATCTACCGCCGCAGCTGGTGGAAGAAGCCGGGTTGGCTGGCTTGCTGCATGACGTGGGCAAGATGACGATACCCACGGCCATCCTGGCTAAGCCATTAGCCTTGAATGACAACGAATACACGACGATGCGCACCCACCCTGAGGCGGGAGCCAGGATGCTGTCCGACAGCAGGCATTTCACGGCCCGGGTGCTGGACGTTTGTCTGCATCACCATGAGAAGGTGGACGGCACTGGCTATCCCCATAAGTTGTGCGGAACCCAAATCAGCCTATTCGCGCGTATGGCCGCTGTGTGCGATGTGTATGACGCCGTGACGTCCGACCGACCTTATCGAGATCGCTGGTGCCCCGCCGAATCCATTCGAAAAATGGCCGGATGGACTGGGCATTTCGATCAGAAAGTCTTTCACGCCTTCGTCAAATGCATTGGTATCTATCCGGTGGGTGCGTTGGTGCGCCTGCAAAGCGGCAGGTTGGCGGTGGTCATGGAACAGCACACCGAATGCTTGCTCACGCCCATGGTGAAGGTTTTCTTCTCCGCGTCGAGTCGCACGCCGCTGCCGCCCGAAAGCGTTGATCTGGCCTGCGGGCAGGACAGGATTGTCAGCTTCGAGTCGGAGAAAACCTGGGGTTTCAAGAACCTTGAAGCGCTCTGGGCCGGCAAGGTGCAAGGCGGCGAGGCGCATTTTGGGTAGCGCGGTGCGAGCCTGAGTTTTCTTACCAGCGCTTGTCGCTGGTTTTTTTTGCGTTTTGGGGGGCTGTCAGTGGGGTGTAGGAATTCTCCTACGACGCAGCCGCAATCCTTAGCTGCAAATCAGGATGCTCCGATAGTTTCGCTGCCACTACTTGGCCATTATCTCTTCAGGCCAACAAAACCGGGCATCCCAAGGGTGGATGCTCTTGCGCAGGATCCCGCCGGATCCGCACTGAACTGGAGAGATGAAGGTGAAAGGACAGGTAATTTCCTCCCCCCTGATCTTGATGCTGCTGCCTGCGGGTTTGACGGGAGTGCTCGGTTGCGCCGCGATTCTGATCAACGCGGACTTCACCCTGCGCAGTGCAACCAGTTGCGCTTTTGTCCTGCTGGGCTCGCTGTTCATGGGCATGTGGAGCAAGCGTTTAGCGAGCAGCTGTTTGCACGCCCAGCAAGACGATCAGCCAGGTCACCTCCCGCTGGTCGTTTCACCCGATGACGGGCTGGGCGAAGTGTGCGCGCAGGTACTGCCGATCTGGAGCCACCAGATCGAAGCGGCGCGCATCCTCAGCGAGGAATCGATCCTCAAGCTGAGCAACCGCTTCGCGACGTTGTCGGGGGACATCAGTGCTTCTGCTTCCCATGGCGCAGGCCAGAGTTCGGGAGCTCGGTTGCTGGAAATCCTTGAAGTTGGCCAGCGGGACCTGGATTCGATCATGGTTGCCCTGCGCGACGCGCTTTTGCGCAAGGAGTCGGAGCTCAAGGAGGTCTTGCTCCTTTCCGACTTCACTTCGCAGTTGCAGGAAATGGCCAAGTTCGTCGGTGATATCGCCCAACAGACCAATTTGCTGGCGCTCAACGCTGCCATTGAAGCGGCGCGGGCAGGGGATGCCGGGCGCGGCTTCGCGGTGGTGGCGGATGAAGTGCGCAAGCTGTCCAGCTTATCCGGGGAGACGGGGCAGAAAATCAGTGAAACGGTGAACACTGTCAATGCTGCCATCTCCCGCACCGTCGAGCTTTCCCGGCATCAGGCGCAGCAGGATTCGCAAACCCTGGCTCAGTCAGAGCAACTGGTGTCCCAGGTGATCGAGCACTTCCGGCACAACGCCCAGGCCATCGTCGATACCAGCAGCAGTCTTCAGCAGCAAAGCGAAAACGTTGCCACTGAGATATCGGGGGTACTGGTCGCCCTGCAGTTCCAGGACCGGGTGGGCCAGATGCTTTCCCTGGTCAACAACGATCTTTGCAAGCTGCATGCGCATATCGCCGAACGCCAGCAACTGGCCCTCGCCGGCGGTACGCCTGCCCCGATTATCGCTGATACCTGGCTTGAGCAATTGGCAAGCACCTACACGATGCCTGAACAGCACGCGATCCATCACGGTAAGCCTGTGGTGAGCAGTCCTTCATCCGAGATCACTTTTTTCTAGGGAGTTTCCCCATGAGCAAAACCATCCTGATTGTCGATGACTCTGCTTCCATTCGCCAAGTGGTGAGCATCACCTTGAAGGGCGCCGGATACGAGGTCATCGAAGGTGTCGACGGCCGCGACGCCCTGACCAAGCTCGACGGACGCAAGATCCACTTGATTGTCAGTGACGTGAACATGCCGAACATGGATGGCCTGAGCTTCATCAAGGCAGCCAAACAGCTGCCGGCCTACAAGTTCACGCCCGTGATCATGCTGACCACCGAAACCGGTGAGGCCATGAAGCAGCAGGGCCAGGCCGTCGGTGCCAAGGCCTGGATGGTCAAGCCCTTCCAGCCGGCTCAGATGCTGGGCGCCGTCTCCAAACTGATCATGCCGTAGCGCTGCCCAGAGTCCCTGGAAAGGAGGTTGTCATGACAAACACCACGGCTTGTCTGCGTCGGATTCTGGTTCTCGAAGGGCCGCTGACCATTTACACCGCCGCTGAACGCAAAGACCTGTTGCTGGAGCTGTTTCCCTTGGCTCAGGAAGTCGAAATGGATCTGGGGGGCGTGGACGAAATGGATACCGCCGGGCTCCAGTTGCTGGTGCTGATCAAGCAGGAATCACTGCGCCACGGCTCCAGTCTGTTGCTGAGTAATCCCAGCACAGCGGTGCTCGATGCACTGGATATGAGTGGGCTGCACAACTTTTTCGACGAGTCGGCCACGCCTCGTCAGCAGAGAGGTTGAAACCATGAGCTCGCCCATGAATCTGGACGACGTGCTACAGACGTTCATCGCCGAAAGCCAGGAGCTCTTGCTCCTGATGGAAGACGCGCTGCTGCAGATCGAACAGGCGCCGGACGATGTGGACACCATCAACGCGCTGTTTCGCGTCGCCCACACCATCAAAGGTTCCGCCGGCCTGTTCGGCTTCACGCCGATCGTTGCCTTTACCCACGTGGCGGAAAGCGTACTGGATCGAGTCCGTGGACATGAACTGCGGGTGGACGAGTCGCTGAGTGCCTTGTTCCTGGAAGTGCGGGACCACCTGTGCACGCTGATTGAATTGCTTGCCAGCCACGGTGACTTGCAAGGCATGACCGCAGAGCATGAGCGGCAGGGCGCGGCGTTGGTCGAGCGTCTCAACCGTTACCTGGAAAACCGTCACGAACCGGAGCTGTCCCAGGTACCGATCGAGCCGCCGCAATCGGCTTGTGCCGCGCGTTGGCATCTGTCCCTTCGCCTGTGTCCGGACGTCCTGCGTAACGGCATGGATCCGCTTTCGTTGCTGCGCTACCTCAACAGTTTCGGCCAAATCAGTGCAGTCGTATGCATGACCGATGGCATGCCGGATATCGCGACGATGGATCCGGAAGCGTGTTACCTGGGGTTTGAACTGGGGTTTGTCAGCGATGCCGGCCAGGCCACCATTGAAGGGGCCTTCGACTTTGTTCGCGAGGGCAGCCAGATCTGCGTGTTGCCGTGCAACGGCGACTTGGCAGGTTTCCGGGCGTTGATCGGCCGTCTCGAAGCTGAGCCCGATGCCATGGTAGAGGCCTTTGTCGCCTGTGGTTCCGTGACCCGTGAGGCATGGCTGGCCGGTTCGTCTTCTGACGAGTCGACGACCGTTGCGGTTGCCCCCGTGGTGCCAGACCAGGCGACACGCGATGACGCGACCAAGAGCCGGGTGGCAAAAGAGGCCCGTCCGGCCGAAGGTAATCTGATTCGGGTCGACGCCGGAAAACTGGATCAATTGATCAACCTGGTGGGCGAGCTGATCATCGCCGGCGCTGGCGCCAACCTGGGAGCCATCCAAAGCGGTATCGGCGAGTTGATTGAAACGACGAGTTCGCTCTCGCGTCTTGTCGAGGAGGTGCGCGACTGTGCCCTGACCCTGCGAATGGTACAGATTGGCGGCACATTCAACCGGTTCCAGCGGGTGGTGCGCGATGTCTCCAAGGAACTGGGCAAGGACATTGCCTTGCAGGTCCTTGGCGCCGAGACCGAGCTGGACAAGACGGTGGTCGAGCGCATCGGCGACCCCCTGACCCACCTGGTGCGCAACGCCATGGACCACGGCATAGAAGCCTCCCAACTGCGTCGTGACCGTGGCAAGCCGGAGCAGGGCACGGTTCGCCTCAACGCCTATCACGAGGCTAACAGCATCGTCATTGAAGTCAGTGACGACGGCGGTGGCCTGAACAAGCAACGCATCCTGGCCAAGGCGATGGAGCGCGGCCTGGTTGCCGAAGGGCAACAGTTGGCCGACGGCGACATTCTCAACCTGATTTTCGAACCCGGCTTTTCCACGGCCGACCAGGTCAGCAACCTGTCCGGGCGCGGCGTGGGAATGGATGTCGTCAAACGGAACATCGTTGCCCTGCGCGGCTCGGTCAATCTGGAAAGCGAGGAGGGCGTGGGCACCACGGTGCGTATCCGCCTGCCGCTGACCCTGGCCATCATCGATGGTTTTCTGATCGGGGTCGGCAATGCCTCCTATGTCGTGCCTCTGGACCTGGTCGAGGAGTGCATCGAACTGTCGACCGACGACTACGGCAATCAAGAATTCCTCGACCTGCGGGGCTCGGTGCTTCCAGTCCTGCGCCTGCGCGAGATGTTCGCCATCGATGAGCCTAACCATGGCCGTGAAAACATCGTGGTGGTGCATTACGCGGGGATGCGGGTGGGCCTGGTCGTCGATCAATTGCTGGGTGAGTTCCAGACGGTGATCAAGCCGCTGGGCAAGATTTTCGGTACAGCTCATGGACTGGGCGGCTTCACCATCCTGGGGAACGGAGCAGTCGCGTTGATCCTGGATATTCCCAAACTACTCGGGCAAGTCGTCAGCCGACAGAAGCACGGTACGACCCTCAGCCCTGAATTGACTCAATAGTTTTCCCTGGAGTACAGCATCATGACCGTCAAAAAAAATATCTCGCTGCTGGTCGCCTCTGCTCTGTTGGGCATCCTGGTCCTGGTCAGTCTCAGTCTTTATCTGATGGGTGGGGTCAGGAGCACCGCCAGCTATGCGCAAGTCAATACCGTGCCCAGCCTGCAGTTGCTGGATCATGTGGCCCTGGCCCTTGCGGATAGCCACAGCCGCCAATGGCAGAGCCTGTCCGGACCTGCCGGTAATTCCCAGCAAAGTGACAAGGAGTCGGTACTCCAGGCACTTGATCGCTACCAGAAAGAGTTCGTCTCCGACGATCGTGATGCGACGCTGCTCAGCGCCTTGCGCAGCACGGTCAACGAATACAACCGGGGTGTGGAGCGTTTCGACAACGCCCTGCGCAATGCAGCCCCTGAAGCCCGCACCGTGCTGCTCGACCTGGACGTGACACGTGAAAAGGTCACTTCGGCCTTGAGTGATATCCGCCAGCACAACCTTGACCTGGGACGAAAAAATGCAGCGATTGCGGCATCGACCGAACAGACGGCGATCTACAGCATTGCCTTGGTCGGTGGCGCCACCTTGCTGGTGATCGGCTTGATCGGTTTCTTCCTGGTACGCCGGCTGCTGCACACCTTGGGTGGCGAGCCCGACGATGTACGCCTGCTGGCGGAGCGGTTCGTGGCCGGGCAGTTGGACGTGCAAGGCAGTAGCAATGGCCTTGAACGTACCGGACTGATGGGTTCCATGGACCGCCTGAGCGGGACCTTGAATCAGTTGATCAGCGATATGACCCAGATGTCCGCGGAGCACGACAAAGGCGACATCGACGTGCAGATCGATGCGGCACGCTTCGCTGGCAGTTATGGGCTGATGGCGCAAGGTATCAACGACATGGTTGCCGGGCATATCAACGTCAAGAAGCAAGCCATGGCCTGCATCAAGTCGATCAGCGAGGGCGATCTGCAGGCGCCCCTGCAAGCGTTCCCCGGCAAGAAGGCGTTCATTAACGTCACCATCGAGCATCTGCGCAGCACCATCATGGCGTTGATCGAAGAGATGCGTCACATGTCGGACGAGCATGAGAAAGGTGACATCGATGTGCATATCGACGTACAGCGATTCCAAGGCTCGTACCGTCAGATCGCCCAAGGCATCAACGACATGGTCGATGGCCACATCAGCGTGAAAAAACAGGCCATGGCTTGCATACGTTCTTTCGGTGAAGGCGACCTGTCGGCGCCCCTGGCCCAGTTCCCCGGCAAAAAAGCCTTTATCAACGACAACATCGAGCAACTGCGCCGCAACATCCAGGCGCTGATCGAAGACACCCAGATGCTCAGCGAGAATGCGGTGGTCGGCCGGCTCGATACCCGTGCGGACAGTACTCGCCATCAAGGGGATTTCCGCCGCATCGTGGCGGGGATCAATAGCACGCTGGACTCGATTGTTGCGCCGCTCAGCGAGGCGATGGAGGTCATGGTGGCCCTGTCCGGTGGTGACCTGACCCGCAGCGTCAAAGGTGATTACCAGGGCAGCCTGCAAGACCTGAAGAACGCGGTCAACGAAACGGTGAGCAAACTCTCGCAGATCATTGGCGAAGTTCGCAGCTCCGCCGATTCGCTGTCCAGTGCCTCGGAAGAGATCTCCGCCACGGCCCAGAGCATCAGCCAATCGGCTTCGGTACAGGCGGCGTCGGTTGAAGAGACGTCGGCGTCGATGGAGCAAATGTCGGCGTCGATTTCGCAGAACACCGAGAATGCCAAGGTGACCGATGGCATGGCCGGCAAGGCGAGCAAGGAAGCGAGCGAGGGTGGGCAGGCCGTCAAGGACACCGTCTCGGCCATGAAAACCATCGCGGAGAAGATTGGGATCGTCGACTCGATTGCCTATCAGACGAATCTGTTGGCGCTCAACGCGGCCATCGAAGCGGCCCGTGCCGGTGAACATGGCAAGGGCTTTGCGGTCGTCGCCGCTGAGGTGCGCAAACTCGCCGAGCGTAGCCAGGTCGCGGCACAGGAAATCGGCCAGGTGGCCAAAAGCAGTGTTGCCCTGGCTGAACGGGCCGGCAACCTGCTGGATGAAATCGTGCCCTCGATCACCAAGACTTCCGATTTGGTCCAGGAGATCGCCGCTGCATCTGAAGAGCAGTCCATCGGCTCCGAGCAGATCAATACCGCCATGTCGCAGATGAGTCAGATCACTCAGCAAAACGCCTCGGCTTCCGAGGAGCTGGCCGCTACCGCCGAGGAAATGAGCAGCCAGGCCGAACAGTTGCAGGAGTTGATGGGCTTTTTCACCCTGCAGGGTCGGGTGGCGGTGTCTGCCGTTCCTCGGGCCGCTTCTTCCAGTCTGGGCGGCATGCAAAGCAGTGAGCATGCCCAGGAAGGCGGTTTCATTCGCTTCGGGAGTTGAGCCATGGACGCTGCAGTCGTGAGTCATTTCGAGTATGCGCCGCAGAGTCCTTGCGACAGCGAGTTCCTGCAATTCCTGACATTCGTGTCCGCCAGGGAGGTCTATGCAATCGATACCTTGTGTGTGCGCGAGATCATCGAATACGGCCAGGTGACAAGCGTACCGATGATGCCGGACTTTATCCGCGGGGTGATCAACCTCCGCGGTTCGGTGGTCCCGGTGATCGATCTGCAGGCGCGCTTTGGCAAGGGCACCACGCAGCAAGGCAACAGGACCTGCATCGTTATCCTGGAGTTGGTCCAGGAAGGCGAACCCCACGTGCTGGGCATTGTCGTCGACTCGGTGAGCGAAGTGATCGAAATCGAGCTGGCCGACATCAAGGCCGCGCCAGCGATCGGGAACCGGATCCGTGAAGACTTCATTCGAGGGATGGTCAAGATACGAGGGGCGTTCCTGACGGTGCTTCAGCTCGACCAGGTGCTGTGTGTCCGTGAGATCGCCAGCCAGTTGCATTGAGTCGTCGCGCCCACGCGTGCGTACGTTGTCTTGAGAGGGGGCCGCCGCCTGCGGTGGGTCCCGAGGAGTGAAACATGTCCATATCCGCATCGCGTTCGCCGGCCCCAGGGACGGCAGCCCCACAGTACCTGACCTTCAGCGTGGGTCAGGAGATGTTTGCGGTAGGTACCCTGTGCGTCCGGGAGATTGTCGAATACGGCCCGATTACCCCGTTGCCGATGGCGCCGCCAAAGGTTCGCGGCATCACCAACCTGCGCGGTGCGGCCATTCCAGTGCTGGATCTCGGATTGTGTTTTGGCGGCGCCCAGACTTTGGAAAACCCACGCACCTGCATCGTCATGCTGGAAGTCCACGGCAGCGGTGGCACAGGCCTGGTGGGCATCATCGTGGACGCCGTCAGCGAGGTGCTGGAGATACCGGCCGAGCAGATCGAGCCGGCACCGGCACTCCAGGGGCGCCTTAGCCCTGAGTTCGTGGTGGGGATTGGCAAACTCAGTGATCGTTTCGTCTTGTTGCTGGACATCGAGCGCATGCTCGGAAGCGATGATTGGTCGGCGCTGTTTCCTTCGAACATCAACGAGGACGGGTTGCAAGCATGAATACCGTTCTCTCCGACAACGAGTTCCAGCAGTTCCGGTCAATGATTCATGAAATCGCCGGGATCAGCTTATCCGTCGCCAAGAAACAGCTGGTCAGTGGCCGCTTGGCCAAGCGTCTGCAGTTTTTCAACTTGACCACCTATGGCAGCTATTACCGTTTGCTGATGAAGGACCGGGCCGAGTTGCAAATGGCGGTGGACTTGCTGACCACCAACGAAACCTACTTTTTCCGCGAACCCAAGCATTTCGAGTTTCTGCGCGACGTGATTCTTCCCGGGCTTCGTGGCAATGGCCCAGTGCGTATCTGGAGTGGTGCCTGCTCCACGGGAGAGGAACCCTACACCCTGGCCATGGTGCTGGCCGACAGCCTGGGCACCCGGCCATGGGAGATCCTCGCTTCCGATATCAGTAGCCGGGTGCTGGAAAAAGCCCAGGGCGGACGCTACCCACTGGATGGTATCCGCGGTATTCCCGAGGCGCTGTTGAACAAGTACTGCCTGAAGGGTGTGGGCTGCAACAACGGTATTTTCATGGTCGACCGCGCGTTGGCGTCACGGATCACGTTCACTTCGATCAACTTGAACAATGCGCTGCCTTCGGTGGGGCAGTTCGACGTGATCTTCCTGCGCAACGTGATGATCTATTTCGATAACCAGACCAAGTCCGAAGTGGTGAAGCGCTTGAGCAAACACCTGAGGCCGGGGGGCTATTTCATCGTGAGCCATTCGGAAAGCCTGAATGGTATCAGCGATGAATTGCAGGTGGTCAAGCCTTCGATCTATCGCAAACCGGATGCTTGAGATGGCTCGGGTGGTCGAATATTTCCTGCAGCCCGGCGAGGTGGCGTTCGGAGGGCGCCAGATGCGCTTATGTACGGTGCTGGGGTCTTGTGTTGCCCTGGTGTTCTGGCATCCGCAACGCTTGTTGGGCGGCATGTGTCATTTCATGTTGCCTCGTCGAGGAGGCCACGGCGCGGGACACCTGAACGGTCGTTATGCGACGGATGCATTGATGCTGCTGTTCGAGTGCATTCATCAAGCGGGCGCCCGGCCCGAGCAGTTCGAGGTGAGCCTTTTTGGCGGGGCTGACATGTTTCCCGGAGTGGAGCGCGGTGACGCTATCGGGATTGGCCAACAGAACGTCAATGCCGCCAGGCGCCTGATCCAGGACCATGGGTTGCAATGCCGGGCCTATCACGTAGGTGGCCGGGGGTATCGTCACTTGGTGTTCGATGTGAGCACTGGACGCCTTCAGCTCAATCATGCCGATTCGGTACGCAAAGTATTCGAATCGCCCAAGAGTAATGTCTGATGACGGATATCAAGGTCTTGATCGTGGATGATTCCGCCGTGGTGCGCCAGGTGCTGAGTGCGGTTCTGAACCAGGCCAGTGGAATCCAGGTGATCGACGTCGCCGTCGATCCGGTGTACGCCATGGAGAAGATGAGCAGGCAATGGCCTGACGTCATTGTGTTGGACGTCGAGATGCCACGAATGGACGGCATTACCTTCCTGAAAAAACTGATGGCGCAAAAGCCTACGCCGGTGGTGATTTGTTCGACGCTGACAGAGAAGGGCGCCAAGACCACCTTGCAGGCGTTGGCGGCCGGTGCAGTCAGTATCGTCACCAAGCCACAGTCCAACCTGCGACAGTTCCTGACTGAAAACGCGGACGAACTGGTCCAGGCCGTCAGGGGCGCAGCGAAGGCCAACCTGCGGCGCCTGGTGGGCGCCCGGGCGCCTGTCGACGTACCGCCCCGGCTCAGTGCCGACTCGATCCTGTCCCCTGCGTCCGTAGCCATGGCCCGCACGACTGAAAGCATCGTTGCCATAGGCACTTCCACCGGAGGCACCCAGGCCCTTGAACAGGTCCTGCAAGGGTTGTCGCGGGTATGTCCCGGCATTGTCGTGGTGCAGCACATGCCGGAGAAGTTTACCGCCGCCTTCGCCGAGCGCCTCAATCACGTTTGCGAGATCGAGGTTCGCGAGGCGGTACAGGGTGATCGCATCATTCCCGGGCGGGCGCTGATCGCACCGGGAGGCACTCACATGCTGGTCAAGCGCAGTGGCGCCCAATACCAGGTGGATATTGTGCAGGGACCTCCCGTCAGCCGACATCGACCCTCGGTGGATGTATTGTTCCGTTCGGTCGCACGCAGCGCAGGCAGCAATGCCTTGGGCATCATCATGACGGGCATGGGGGATGATGGCGCTCGGGGCCTCAAGGAGATGCGTGATGCCGGCGCCAGGACCTTGGGGCAGGATGAAGAGTCGTGCGTGGTGTATGGAATGCCGCGCGAGGCGTTCAAGCTGGGCGCGGTCGAGCGTGAGCTGCCCCTGGAGCAGATTGCTTCCGCCATCCTTGGCGTTCGCGGTCATCAGCCCTGAGTCGCGGCGTCTTCAGACCAGCCCTTCATTCAAGGCGTAGCGCACCAGATCGGTACTGGTGGCAAAGCACATCTTTTCCATCAGCCGAGTCTTGTGCGTGCTGACGGTCTTGTTGCTGATCACCAGTTGTTCGGCGATCTGGTTGACGCTCAGCCCTTGGGCCAGCATGCGCAGGATCTGGAATTCACGGGAGGTCAGGCTCTGCGAGGCGTTCTCGGGTGTCACACCGCTGCTTTGCAGTGCGATTTGTTCGGCCAGTTGTGGATCGAGGTAGCGCGCGCCGGTGCTCACCTTGCGGATCGCCGCCAGCAGCGCTTCCGGGTCGCGGTCCTTGGTCATGTAGCCTGAAGCGCCGGCGCGTAGGGCTCGCTGGGCGATGTGGGCTTCATTGTGCATGCTCAGGATGAGCATCGGCAGCTTGGGGTAATGGGCGTGGATACGGCCGATCAGGTCCTCGCCACTCGAACCAGGCATGGTCATGTCGAGCAGGAGCACATCGATCTCGGTATGGCGCAACAACTCCAGGACCTGGGCGCCGTTCTCCGCTTCTGCCACCACGGCAATATCCTTGACCAGCGCGAACAATTGCTTGAGGCCTTCGCGCATGATCGTGTGATCGTCGGCCACCATTAAACGGATCATGAGTCTTGACTCCTTGAAGCGGGTACACGTAGTTGGACAGTCGTGCCGCTGCCCGGGGTGCTGGATATGGTGGTGGTTCCCCCCAAGGTCAGGCCCCGTTCGCGCATTCCCAGCAAGCCGAGGGTCCTGGATGATTGTTCGCGTTGCTCGAAGCCCTTGCCGTTGTCGGTGATTTCCAGTGACCAGTCATGCTCGCCTTGCTCAAACCTGATATCGACCCGAGTGGCTTCGGCGTGCCGGGCGATGTTGGTCAGCGACTCCTGGGCGATCCTGAATGCAGCGGTTGCGCTGGCATCGTCCAAATGGATTTTCTGCGGGTGGATCTGCAGGTTGCAGTCGATGCCTTGTTGCTGCTTGAACGTGTCGGTCAGCCATTCCAGGGACGCGGCGATACCCATGTTGAGGATGGAGGGGCGCAGGCTGGTGGAAATGTTCCTGACCACCTGCACCGTTTGGTCGATCAGTTGCAGCAGGCGTGCCACCTGTTCGCTGAGCTGGGGCAGTTGCTCGCCGTACTGGAAGCGCAGCAGCGAAGTGCCCATGCGTATGGCGGTCAGATGTTGTCCGAGCTCATCGTGGATCTCCTGCGCAATGAGTTTGCGTTCCTCTTCCCGCGCACTTTCCCGACTGGACATCAATTGGCGCAGTTGTTTGTTGAGCGAAGCCAGGCGCAGTTCAGCCAGGCGTAGCTGCGATATGTCGCGAACGACAGCCAGAACGGTGGCGATTTTCCCCTGGATGTTCTGCTCGGGAACGAGACTGATGTGATAGACGCGTTGCAATCGATGTTGCTCGGTGAGCACATATTCATGCTCCAGAGGCTGGCCTTTTTCCACCGCGTCGATGACGGCTGCATGGAATAATTGGCTCTGCAGGTTTTTCGGCAGAATCTCGAGCAGGTCCTTGTGCAGTAAATCGATTTGCGGGCGATCCAACCAGGCTTCCAATGCCGGATTGACGAACAGCAGCTCTGCCGTTCGACTCAGTCGTGCAATGCCGTCCGGAGAGTTTTCAACCAGCGTGCCGATTTCCTGCTGCCGGGCCAGTTCGTTGCGCTGGGCCTCCAGGATGTCGGTAATATTGCGAGCAATGCACACCAGGCGATGCAAGCGCCCGTTTGAATCGGCTACGGGTACCAGGTTGAAATGGACAACGAGTGAGCGCTGACCGCAGGGCAGATGTGCATCCAGTTCGATGGGGGCTCCCACGGCGATGCAGTGCAGGCAGATCGCCTCGACGATACTGGCGGCTTCTTTTTCCAGGCACTGGCCCAACGATTGGCCGATCATGTCGGAGTGACTTTTGGCGAGCATTTCGCATAGCTTTGGATTGGCCTCCAGGCAACTGAGTTGCTGGTCGGCATCCACGGCGAGCAGACAAAGCATATCTTGCGAATGGTCGAAGACTTCGCGGTAACGGCGTTCGCTTTGTGCCAGGTGGCTGTGGGCCGAGCAGCGCTCCCAGGCGATGGCACCGATATGACTGGCCATTTGTGCATGCTTGCGATCCTGCTCGCTCAGTTGGGCGTCCCCACCGACGAACAACAGGATGGCCCCCATCGCGACACCGGTCTTATTGACCACCGGTTCTACCCAACAACCTCGATAGCCTGCCTGCAAGGCGGGCTGGCTGAACGCGAGGCCCGCGGCGTCGCTTTTCAAATCAGCGATGAAGTGATGGTGTTCGAACCGCTCGGGGTGTCGATCAAGATCTTCGGCCAGACAGGTTGCAATCGAGGACGTGTCCGTAGGAGGGGCGCGATGGGAGTCGTCGCCAGGCACAGCCTTGAAGGCCATGGCGTTGTGAAGCCCGGGCGTCAGAATATCCAGGTAAGCGCCGAGCAGTGGCAGCACCTCCCGGAGGGTGTCGTGAGTGACCATCTTTTGAAAAATGGCGGAGCGCGCATTCTCGGCCCGCTCCTGTCGGCGCAACGCACTGATATCCTGGGCGGTGACCAGCACCCCGCACAGCTCGCCTGTTTCGTCATGCTCCGGCGTCAGGTTGCACAGGAAATCCACGGAGCGACGTGAGTGTGAGCCCCTGTTTTCCAACAGGAACGTATTGGCTACGCCGGTTGAAAGCGTAAGTTCTACTTGCGTGCGAAAGTATTCGTCCAGCGGATTGTGCGTCGAGGCGCGTTCGGTGATGTGAGTGTTGGGAAAACCCCGGGCGCGCTCAAGCTCGGGATTGGCATAGATTTGTTGTCCTAGCCGGTTGTAGCGAAGGATGATGTTTTGTGAGCTTTTGGCCAGTGAGAGGTACTTCTGTTCGTTATTGAACAATGCCTGACGCAAGGCGAGATGTTCACTGATGTCTTCTAGCTGCGATACGAAGTAAAGCGCTTCTGCATCAGCGTTACGGGCGATGCCCAGGGTCAGGCGTGCCCACAGCGTGCTGCCGTCCTTACGGATGTAGCGTTTTTCCAACGTCAGGCTCGTACGGTGTCCCAGGATGAGTCTGTGCAATTCATCCTTACTGATATCGGTGTCGTCCGGATGCGTCAAACGCTGGAAAGATGTGGCGCGAAGTTCTGCTTCGGTGTAGCCGAGCATCTGACACAGCATTTGATTGGCCGCGATCCATTCACCGCTCATTCGCAATAAGGCCAGGCCTGTGCCAGCAGAATCGAACGCCAGGCGATAGTCCTGTTCGGCAAGGTGGATGCGTTCGGCGTGGCGGATCTTCACCAGGAATGTGGATTGTTGTGCCCTGTAGTCGAGTGTCACTTTCAGTGTGTCGCCGTTCGCCGACGCACTTTGAAAATGCCAGTTCCCTTTGAGTCGCGCATGGGTCAGGTGCTTTTCAAAAGTCAGACGCTTGAGAGAAAACAATGCAGGCGAGGGAACAAGGGCGGCGACGCTTTCGCTCAGCCCCAGTAGCCGACTGGCGCAGTCATCCATGATGAGCAACGTTCCCTGGGCATCCAGCAACACGACACCCACGTCATCCGCATCCTGCGTGAACGGTGTTGCTACCGCTATGGCTGAATCCATTCGCCCCATCCTCTGATCACTGTTTTTGAGCATAGCTTAAGTCTTGAGGCCGAAATCGAGTGTTCGACTATGGTCATAAGGCTGCCCACACGCTTTTGATCGATGCTGGGGGACCTGCAAGGTCGTGTAGACGGCGAACGATAGAAGAGAGTCCCGTTGGACAGAAACCGAGGATGGGCTCACACTGATGTCACAGTGATATCGTTTGTGCCGCCAACGCAACGAGCGTGCTTATGCAAACAACTTCAAAGAAGAAGAGGGTGAGTTTGCGCAGATGGATCTGGCGAGCATTCGCCAGTACCAGCCTGTTGCCGCTTGTTTTGGTGGAGGGTGTGCTGATCACCACTTACTTCATCACCAACCAGTCCATTCGAAGTTCTCAGATCGAGTACCTGCATCAAAGTGCAACACGAGACATTCAGGTGTCGGTTCAGCAGAATGCATTGCTGGTGCAGGGACAACTTGAGCAGATCCACAAGGCGATCGATCTTTATGCCAAATCCACGGAGCATGAACTCACCGAGAAACAGCACCTCGTGGCAGCATCGCTATCATTAAGTGCCGACGGTGTCCGTTACAGCGCAGCAAACGATGGAGCATCCGCCTCGTTTTATTCGAATGTCACTGCGCCGCAAGATCAGGATCTCTACAAGGTATCCCTGCTGGCCAATCAGGATTTCATGATGAAGCAGTTGAAGGACGGGGATCCTCTGATTGCCAGCATCTATTTCAACAGTTGGGACAGCTATAACCGGATTTACCCCTGGTTCAATACGCTCGAGCAATACCCCCATGATATGGACATCACCCAATACAACTTCTACTACCTGGCCGATGCACAGCACAATCCTGATAAAAAAGTAGTCTGGACGGATGTCTACCTGGACCCCGCCGGCCAGGGGTGGATGATGTCTGCCATTGCGCCGGTCTATAAGGGCGACTTTCTCGAGGGTGTCGCCGGAGTTGATGTCACGGTCGACGGCATCTTGAAGCGAATCGAACAGTTGCAGATGCCGTGGGATGGCTACCTGATGCTGGTCAATGACAAGCTCGATGTCATGGCCGTACCCAAGGCGGGCCAACGTGACTTCTCCCTGCGAGTCGAGAACCAGCCCGCCGCAGAGCCTGTTGAGCGCGAGCGTCTGCAGTCCCCGGATTTAAATCTTACCCGTCATCCGGACCTCGCCAGCCTCAATCAGAACTTACCGGGCCATCCGGGGGGCATTGTTGCCCTGACGTTGAATGGACGGCCTCATCTGGTCGCCTGGAATGTGATTCCCTCCACCGGGTGGTTCTTGCTGGCGGTCGTGGACGAAGCAGCGGTCATGCAGGAAACCAATCTGCTCGCCAGTCATTACCGCGATGTGGGTTATTTGTTGGTCGCGGGGCTGGTCCTGTTCTACGCCTTGTTCTTTGCCTTCATGTGGTGGCGGACACGTAACCTCAGTCGCCAATTGAGCGCGCCGGTGCAGGGGGTTTCACGAATGATGCGAGAGATTGGCCGGGGTAACTGGCAACCGGCGGAGAGCCCCTCCGATATCTCCGAACTCTGGTCAATGTCCAACCAGGCACTGGGAATGGGCAGGCAGTTGGCCCAGGCCGAGTTTGTTCGCAGTTCCACACAGCAGCGTCTAGAGTTGGTCATGGAGAGTTTTGCCGAAGGGCTCTGGGAGTATTACCCCCAGCGGCAGCGTTTTATTCTCAAGGGCGCCCTGTGCCAGCGTTTCGGCTTTGCCGCCAATGAAGTGCCGATGGCGACACTGCTGGAGAACATACCCATTGAAGACCGGCAGACCTTCATGCGGTTTCTGGAGGAGGCCAGGGGTACTGCCAGCGTGGCGCCGGAAGCGGAGTTCCGGATCCGGGACGTGCATGGCAAGTTGATCTGGATCCTTTGCCGGGGGCGCATGCTGGAACCCTCGCGGCTTGAGGATGCCAGTGTCGTGGTCGTGGCGTGTGTCGACATCACGACGCTCAAGCAGACCCAGTTGGATCTGCGGGAGAAAACCCTGGAGGCAGAGGCCGCCAGTACAGCCAAATCCAAGTTCATCTCCAGCATGAGTCATGAGTTGCGAACGCCATTGAATGCCATTTACGGGTTTGCCCAATTGGGACTCATGCAGCCGCCTGACGACGCATCGCAGCAAACGGCCAACCTGCAGGAAATCATCGAGGCCAGCGAGCACCTCATGCAGTTGATGGACGATCTGCTCGAACTCTCCAGTTTGCAGGCTGAGAGGCCTCTGCTGGATCTCAAACCGGTGCATGTGGCGAGCCTGTTATCCAACTGCGCTGACATGGTTCGCCAGCAGATCGCAGCGCAGGGCCAGACCTTGCACACCACCGCTCCTCTGGATACATGGCATGTCTGGGCGGACAAGCGTCGCCTCAAGCAAGTCCTGATCAATCTGTTATCCAATGCAATCAAATACAACCGACCCGGTGGAGACATTACCCTGGGGGCCATGGTTGTCGAGGGGGGAACCCGGCTGCGTCTTTATGTGACGGATACCGGTGTGGGCATTCCCCCGGCGTTGCAGGACGAGCTGTTCAGGCCCTTCCAGCGCTTGGGTAAAGAGAACTCTTCCATCCAGGGCACGGGTATTGGCTTGGCGCTATGTCGGGACCTGGCACTTCTGATGCACGGCAGCATGGGCTTTGAAAGCCACGTCAATGTGGGGTCGACTTTCTGGATCGACATGTACTCGTCGGCTTTTCCCGCACCCGGGAGGGAGTCCAACCTGTCGACGATAGCGTTGCCACGCGTCCTGTTGGTAAGCAGCAACCCCAAGGATGATGAGGTGGTCCGGGAGGCACTGGCCGGTGATTTCGAGTTGCAATGGGTCAACACGTTGCCCGACGCCAGCGTTGTGCTTGATGCCACGGCAATCAGCGTATTGATCGTCGCCACCGCGGACCGTGTGCCTGTGCTGGAGACTTTTTTCCGCGGTTTACGCACGAGGATCGCAGAAACTGCCCTGTCGATCATCGTGGTGCGTGCTGCCGTCGATCACGCCTCGATTAGCCAACTGGAGTGCCAGGCCATCGTGGCTTCTCCCTTGGAGAGGCAGAGTATTCGCCATCTGGTATTGACGCTCGCCACGAAGAGGGCAGATGCATGTTCGCCAAAGTAAATGCTGAAAGCAGGGTTGTCATTATTGACGATGTGCCCACCAATCTCCGGCTTCTGGATTCATGCTTGCGAGCCGTAGGCCTGCGCAACATCACGACCTTCAGCGACTCGGTGCAAGGACTGGATTGGCTGCTTTCGAACGCCTGGGACCTGGTGTTGCTGGACCTGGATATGCCCGCGCTTGACGGCTTCGAGATCCTTGATCGGCTCAATAAACGAGACCGCACTGAGTCACCGGTCATCATCGTAACGGCTTTGAATGACCAGCAGAGCAGACGAAAAGGGCTGGAAAAGGGTGCCAACGACTTCATCTCCAAACCCATCGACCTGCCTGAAGTGCTGCTCAGAGTACGCAATTGCCTGGAGCTGGCGCAGGCGGCGAAGCAGCTGCGCGACGTTAACGTTGAGCTTGAGCGCAAAGTCGAGCTACGCACGGCTCAACTGGCTTCCAGCTACAAGGCGATCAGCAGCAGTCTGAGTCGAGCGGCCAGCTATCGCGACGATGACACGGGGCATCATATTGTTCGTATTGGCGAGTCCGCTGCGTTGTTGGCCAAGGCGATCGGCATGCCCTCTCAATGGTGCGACCTCATGAAGATGGCGGCCCCGATGCACGATATTGGAAAAATCGGCATTGAAGACGCCATTCTGCAAAAACCTGGCGCGCTGACACCGCAGGAAAGAGAGATCATGCAGGAACATGCCCGTATCGGTTATGAAATCCTGCATGACCCGGAGGGTTCTCCTTTGACGGATTTGGCAGCGGAAATTGCCCTGGCGCATCACGAACGTTGGGACGGCACCGGTTATCCCAAGGGATTGCGAGGTAAGGAGATTCCGTTATCGGCAAGGATTGTGTCGATATGCGATGTGTATGACGCCATAAGAATGCCGCGAGCCTACAAACAGGCTTGGGATGTCGAGCGTTCGAGGCGTTTCATCACCGATCAAGCCGGTACCCAGTTCGATCCTTCCCTGGTGGACGTCTTTTGTAATCTCTTTGACGAAATAGATCGCTTGCGCTTGCCCGATGCGCGAGAGGGCTGATGAGACCCGGGAGATGTCGCCGATGATCCGGGTGCCTGCTTCATCGGCGACAGGTTTCATTGCCCGCTTTTAATCCGGCTCCAGACCCGCGTGCGCAGCCGGTCGTTCTCTAATGGCATGGCCTCCAGCACAAAGAGTTTTTTCATCACGCTGTCAGGCGGGTACACCATCGGGTCGTTGCGGATGGCCTTGTCGACCAGCCCCTCGGCGGCGGTGTTGCCGTTGGCATAGTGCACATGATTGCTGATGCCAGCCATCACCTTGGGGTCCAGCAGGTAGTTGAGAAATTCGTAGCCGGCGCCTTCATTCGGCGCATCGGCGGGCATGGCGACCATGTCGAACCACATCGGTGAGCCTTCCTTGGGTATGGCGTAAGCGATCTGCTGGCCGTTCCCGGCCTCATTGGCGCGCGCTGCGGCCTGCATCACATCGCCGGAAAATCCCACGACCAGACACACGTCACCCGTCGCAAGGTCACTGGTGTACTTGGAGTTGTGGAAGTAACTCACATAGGGGCGCACCTTGAGTAGCAAGGCCTGCGCCTTCTCATAGTCGGCCTTGTCCTTGCTGTGATGCGGCAGGCCAAGGTAGTTCAAGGCGATGGGGAGGATCTCGGGACCATTATCGAGCATCGCCACGCCGCATCGGGCGAGTTTCTTCATGTTTTCCGGCTTGAACACGATGTCCCACGAGTCTATCGGTACATCGCCCAGGACCGCCTTGACCTTGGCCACGTTGTAGCCGATGCCGGTGCTGCCCCACAGGTAGGGAAAACCGTAGCGGTTGCCGGGGTCATTGGCCTCCAGGACCTTCATCAGCGTCGGGTTGAGGTTGTGCCAGTTCGGGAGCTTGCTGCGGTCCAGCGGTTTGAGTGCGCCGGCCGTGATCTGCCGGGCCATGAAGTGGTTGGACGGAAACACCACGTCATACCCTGAACGGCCGGCCATCAGTTTGGCGTCGAGCACCTCGTTGCTGTCGTACAGGTCATATTGAGTCTGGTGCCCGGTCTGGGTGGTAAAGTTTTGCAGGGTATCTGGAGCGATGTAGCTGCTCCAGTTGTAGATCCTGACGGTGTCTGCTGCCTGAGCGGTAGACGCGATCAACAGTAACGGAACGATCGACTTCAACATGCGAGACCTCAACCTTTGTTCTAGGCGTTATGGATGAAGGCAGTTCAGAAAATCAGCACGTAGCTCTTGCGAACGGTTTCTTGTACATCCCAGATTCCCGTCGTGTTCGCAGGGAACATCAACGCGTCGCCGGCCTGGATATGTAGGGTCTCGCCACCGTCCGGGGTGAAGGTGCAACGCCCCTGAATGAAATGGCAGAACTCCTGTTGCACGATCTGGCGCCGCCAGCGACCGGGGGTGCATTCCCACACGCCGGCCTCGACGCCGTCGTCGCGTTCGACGCATGCCGTGGCAACCTGTGAAAGCGGCTCGCCCAGCGGTACACCAACAGCGCCAGGCTCACCGAGCGGCAAACGGGCGGTGTCGCGAAAATGATCGATCTTCATGCAAACGGTTCCTTGGACTTCATCAGACGTTCCATGCAACCGGCCAGGCCTTCAGCCATCCGGCGACGCCAGCGTGGTGCATGGAGGTTGGCCAATACCTGATCCTCGTGAACGAAGCTCTGGATAATGGCGTTGTAACCCAGCCAGCGCAGAGGCTCAGGCTCCCATCGTGGCAACGAGGCCAGGGGACGGTCATCCAGCACCCAGGGCTGGCGAGTCAGTTCGTTGTCCTGGCCAAGAATCAACGCCGCCACGGTTCGGCCGCCCAGATTGCTGGCGCCTACACCTTCACCCCCGTAGCCACCCGCCAGCGCGATCCGTTGGCCACGGTCGGCGAGCATGTGCGGGTGAAAGGACCGGGCAACCCCCAGATTGCCGCCCCAGGCATGGGTCAGGCGCACATTGCGCAAGATCGGAAAGAGTTCACTAAACAGGTGTTGCCGCAATGCTCGTTCGGCCTGAGTGAGGTTGAAGTCACTGCGCAGGCGACCGCCAAAGCGATATCCACCGCGGGCGCCAAACACCAGGCGATCGTCTCGGCTGCGCTGACCGTAGGTGACTTGTCGGCTGTTTTCGCTGAACGCCTGGCCACGGCTCAGGCCGATTTCGGCCCATACATCGGCCGGGAGTGGCTCAGTCGCGACGATCAGGCTTTGCGCGGCCAGTTGATGTTTGTTCAACGGGGGCAGGGTGCTGGCATAACCTTCGACCGCCGGCACCACCCAATCGGCGCTCACCCGACCGTGCTCGGTTCGGACCTGGCCTGGCTTCCAGTCGAGCACCGCGCTTTGCTCGTAAATGCGTACACCCATCCGTTCGACGGCTTCGGCCAGGCCCCGTACCAACCGTGCAGGCTGGATGGTCGCGCAGTAAGGTGAGTACAGGGCGCCGTACGCCTGGGCCACATTTAACTGTTCACGCAAAGCCTGAGGGCTCAACCAGCGGTAGTCGTCTTCACCCAGGCCTTGCGCACGGACAGCATCGAGCTGTTCGCGCAGGCGCCGTTCTTGCTCGGGATAACGCGCCGCGCAGTACAGCACGCCACCTTTGCGCAGTTCGCAATCGATGCCTTCGAGCTGGCACACCCGCGCCACCTCGTCGGGGATTGCATGCAGCAGTTGGTAGCCCGCGTGGCGTTGCGCGGCAGGTAAAGGGCCCAGGAGCCGGTCTTCGCCCAGCAGGTTGCCCATCAACCAGCCGCCATTGCGGCCGGAGGCGCCGAAGCCGGCAATCTGTGCTTCAACGATGACGATGTTCAGGTGCGGTGCTTGCTGTTTAAGGTAATAGGCCGCCCAGAGGCCACTGTAACCGGCGCCGATAATCACAACGTCTGCTTGCAGATCCTGATGCAACGCCGGGCGCGGCATCAGCGCCTCGCCGAGTTGCTCCATCCACAAACTCACACCACCCCAGCCAGACATCCCATGCTCCATCGGTTGATTGCCGACAGAGATTAATGCGCTGCGACGGGGGCTGTGTTATCTGCGGGCACGCGCGCAATTGGCTTTCAACCACGCCTTGGGTGTGCAGCCGGTATGACTGCGAAAGGCCTTGTAGAACGCCGAGGTGGAATTGAATCCGGCACTCGCCGCAAGGGCATCGATGGGCGCGTTTTCACCGTGATTGACGAGGCGCTCAAGCAGGTAGGTCAACCGGGCTTGGGTCACGTAGCGATAGAAGCTTTGTCCCAGCACTTGATTCAGCAGGTAAGACAGCTGATTGCGACTGTACCCGGTGGCGCTGGCAATCCGTGCAAGGTCCAGATCCGGGTCGAGGAAGGGCTGCTGGCGCGTAAAATAGTCGGCCAAGTCTCGCGCCATGAACGTCAGCTGACGCGCCGAGAGCCCCAGTTTACTGATGGCGGGCGCGTGGCGCCCAGTCTGGGGCTCGCTGTCGCGCACCAGTGAGGCATATTCGTTTATACGAAGGATCAGGCCATCACATACCGTGATGGCTTCACTGGTGCGAAAAACCACCCGCTCGCCACTGCCTTTGAGCGCTGTCTGGTACTGGATGAATGCGGTACAGCCATCTGCACGGATGCGGTCGTTGTGTTCAAGATACTCATCGGGATGACGCGGCAACGTGCTGGTGATGTAAGCGCGCAACTCGGTCAGGCCCATGCTGCGGTTCTGGAAGAAATCGTTGTACTGCACTTGCGGGTGATACATCGCGAGAATCGCCTCCAAGTCGCGGTGTTTCCACGCCATGTGGTAACGCAGCACCACTTCGAGGGTCAGCGTTGTCTGTTCGGCGGTATCTGGCGGAAGGAGAGGCATTGGTTGACCGGCGTGACGACTGGGGCTGGCGCCAGTCTAGCCCTGCAGTGGCTCACTGAACAAATACAGTGGCCTCATACCTGAGCCCGCCAACGGTATATCTACTTTCCGAACGTTACTCGCTATGGTGAGCGGATCGTGTGGTGATTTTTGTCATATTTCCCTCACGCCCCCCGCACACCAGGCAGTCTCGCTGGGCGACTGCCTGGCACGAATACGTCATCTACTTAATCAATGAGCTGCGCTTTCGTTGAAGCGGCGAACAAACTGATCGAACCGTTCATTGACCCCTCCTGCAAAAAGTTGCTGGGGCTGCCCTTGGGCTTCGATGCGCCCTTGGTCAAGGAACAGAATCCGATTAGAAACATCGCGGGCAAAAGCCATCTCGTGCGTGACGATCAACATTGTTCGACCTTCAGTCGCGAGATCGCGCATGACCTTGAGCACCTCACCCACCAGTTCCGGGTCCAAAGCTGACGTCGGTTCATCGAACAGCAGCACGCGAGGCTTCATCACCAGAGCGCGTGCAATGGCCGCTCGTTGCTGCTGCCCACCCGATAGCTGTGCTGGGTATGCATCGGCTCGATGTGTCAGGCCAACGCGCTCCAGAATCGACAGCGCTTCGTCACGGACCTCAGCCTTTTTTCGCCCTTGGACATGAACAGGGGCTTCCATCAGATTTTCCAGAACGGTCATATGACTCCACAAGCAGAAGTTCTGGAAGACCATGGCGACCTGGGTTCTTAAACGGTCCACTTGTTTGCGGTCAGCAATATGGGCGTCCGAAGCGCCTTGTTTCAGCTTTACGCGCTCCCCAAAAACATCAAGTGATCCTGCGGAGGGAAGCTCCAGCAAATTAAGGCAGCGCAGGAACGTCGACTTACCCGATCCAGAGGCTCCAAGAATCGAAACCACTTCGCCTTCGCGAGCAGTAAAATCGATACCTTTCAACACTTCGATTTCACCATAACTTTTACGCAGCCCCTGAGTCGCGATAGCAGTGGCGCGAGCCGATGACTCGTTAACAGCAACAGACATTAAATGCTCCTTCCCAGCGCTCGGCAGGGTTAATTGCGGCGATAGGCAAGATGTTTATTGAGTCGGCTCTCGATGACCGAAAACGCCAGACTGATGAGGAAGGTCAGCGTCAGATAGAGCGCTCCCGTGACGGCGAACACTTCCATGACGCGGTAGGAGGAGGAGATCAGCTTGTAAGCAATCCCGGTCACCTCTGTCAGAGTGATGATGCTCGCGAGCGATGTGGCTTTGAGCATGAGAATCACCTCACTGCCGTAAACCGCAAGCCCTTGGCGAACCGCGATTGGCCATACGACCCTGCGCCGCAGCAACAGCCCGGACATCCCACAGGATCGGCCAGCTTCGATCTCTCCAAGGGGAACAGCCTGCAATGCCCCACGGATGATCTCTGCTGTATATGCCGAAGTGTTGAGCGCAAGCGCCAAAACCGCACACCAATAGGGTTCACGCAAAAAAGGCCAGAGAAACGACTGACGCAAACCAGGAATCTGACCTAACCCGTAATAGATCAAAAAGATCTGCACTAACAACGGGGTTCCTCGGAATAGTTCGATGTGGGCATTGCCTATCCACCGAAAGAGCCGAAAGCTGCTCCCTGCCGCAGCCGCCACCAGGATCGACAACGCAAAGCCCACTGCAAGCGCCATTGCCGAAAGCTGAAGAGTCAGCGGTAAGCCTGTCAGTAACTGCTGAAATACATCCGTTAGAAAATTCCAATCCATCATCAACGACTCCACGGTCTGGCAAGACGTTTTTCCGTGCGGCTCAGCAGTGATCCAGTTAAACGGCCAATGATGAAGAACATCGCAGCTGCCACGCCGTAAAACAGCAACGGTTCACGTGTTGACCCAGCAGCAGTAATTGATTGGCGAAGTAACTCGGTCAGACCAATTACCGATAGCAGAGCGGTCTCCTTCAATACCGACTGCCAGACGTTCCCCAATGCAGGCAATGCGAAACGCAAAGCTTGAGGGGCGATGATTCGGCGCAGCAGCAAGAAGTCGGACATACCACACGACAACCCCGCTTCTATCTGTCCGCGATCAAGTCGAAGAAAACCTGCGCGATAAGCTTCGGTCTGATAAGCGCCGGATACTATTCCCACCGCCAATACGCCGATGGCAAATGCCGGTAGGGAGAAAAAGCCAGGGAACCCACTCATGTTCATGACTTTGGTGAACGCTACGCTGCCGCCAAAATAAAAGAGGTAAACGATGAGGATCTCCGGGATGCCGCGAAAAACTGTCGTATAAAACGTACCCGCAGCACGCAGAATCCTGCTTCTCGAAAGTTTCAATGCGGCACCGATGACCCCTAGCAAACTGCCGAGGGCGAATCCGCTAACAGCAGCCGCTAGGGTGATACTAGCGGCAGTCAGTAATGGCAAACCCCACCCATGGGGGCCGAACCCAATCAATTCAAAAATACTCAGCGTCATTGTTTTTGGCCTTGTAGTTGCGCAGAGGGAGAAGAGGTAAATCGTGTCGTGCTGAAAGGTTCGATCAGCGGGTGGACTGAACCGCTGATCAACGAATGAGCGACGGTTTCACCTACAGCCGGTGCTAATTGGAAACCGTGCCCGCAGAAGCCAAACACGTGCCATAGCCCTTTGTGCGTGGCACTCGGCCCTATGTAGGGGACGCCGTCCGGCGTTGCTCCTTCGAGCCCTGTCCAGGTGCGAAGCACAGGCACACCTGCCAATACAGGAAAGGCCTCAAGCGTCGCGGCGGCGCTGGATGCCATGCGATCCATGACGGTGAAGGACGTCCCGTCGTCCAGGCAGGGCTTGCCAGATATGCCGCCACCGATGACCAATGACCCCACCGCGCTTTGCTTGAATGACAGTGGTCGATCAATGCCTATCACCACGGGTTCGATAAATGGCTTTACCCGAGCAGTCACCATCATGCTGAGCGCCAACACCCTCATGGGAAGCTCGTCCCCCAATGACGCCGCAACTTGCGAACCCCAAGCCCCTGCGCAGTTGATAACCCAATTGGCCTCAATGAGTCCTCGTTCGGTTCGCGCCGCCCAGCGCCCACTGGAACATTGATCGAGCGCCTTGACTGCACATCTCTCATGGATCACCACCCCGGCTGTTTCCGCCGCTCGCCGGAACGCCTGTGAAGCGCTGGCAGGATTGGCATGACCATCACCCCGGGAAATGAGGCCTCCCAATGCGGAGTCGGCTAAGCCAGGAAGCATCTGATGCAGTTCATGAGCGTCTATGAACTCTTCGCTGGTGTAGCCCCGACGCATCATTTTTTGATGCCGGTCACGCACCCATTTCATCTCCGCATCGTCGAGCGCAAGAGCAATCTGGGAAGAGCCGAGTTGCACCTCGCAGGCTAGTGCTTGCTCATGCCCAACGATGCTTCCGAGATCCTTCCACATCTCCATGGCACGAATGGAAAGCGGGTATTCCCGAACATCTCTCATCAAAAGGCGAAGTCCGCCCGCGTTGACACCTGAAGCATGGCGACCCGGTAAGCCCTTATCTATGAGGGTCACTTTCCAACCCGACCGGGCAAGGAACAAACCAATTGAGCACCCTTGCAGTCCACCACCGATGATCAGAACGTCATCTGTTCGCTTATTCATGGGCGTGCACCTCAACTCCGTCGACAGGCTTATCTTCCAAGGAGACGATTTGCGCTAGATCGGGATCCACACCTGTGAGATTTGCCAGTGCGACAAGGGGCAGAGGGCGCAGAGGGGGACGAGCCCTGAAAGGGCTTGGGGAGGCAGTACCGGAATCTTCAGCCAGGAGGCGGGCGACGGTCACTGCGCAACTACGTCCCTGGCATGGTCCCATCCCACAACGCATGATGCCCCGCAGATGGTTCATGTCAGTAGCACCGTTATGAATCGCTGACCGAATATCACCGGCGGTCAACTCTTCACAGCGGCAGACTATCGTGGAGTCTTCAGGAAGTTGTGCGGCGATACCGCGAGGAAAGGCTTTATCAATGAATGGGCGAGCGGAGAGTGTCCGAGCGACGTGAGAAGCTCCTTTAACCAGCTCACTTCTTAGGTTTACTCCAAGAAGCTCGGCCACGATGCAGGCAGCAACCTGTCGTCCATGGGCGATTGCCGCGTCGGCTCCGCCAATGCGTCGAGCATCACCGGAAATCCAGATGGCACAGGGACGTTCCGTCAACGAAGGGCCCGCAGCTAACTCTGCTCGACCATCTTCAGTCGTTTTAGGTTTCCAGCTCGTGTCATCGTGTAGCCATTCCATCGCCAGCCCAGCGCACTGGGCAACGTCGGTCGCGGGTACGATGCCATCGTGTACCACCAAAAGATCACAAGGCAGTTCAATAGTGCGCCCGGCGACAGACAGGCTGACCGATTCAACTTTGTCACGTCCGTAGGCCTTGAGATCAGATACCCCTGTGCGCATGGTGATACCAGCGAGCTTGAGGCGAGAGAGCCATCCAAACCCTTTGGCGAGAGGAGCCATGGCACTGAGTTTGATCGAGCCAACCGCAGCGAGCTTGTCGCGTATCGTGTCGGTACGACCAATCAAACTAGGTCTGACGCCAAGCCTGCGCAGTTGCTCGGCCAACAGCAAAATGAGTGGGCCAGTTCCGACCAATACCACTCGGCCATCTGGCTGTAACCGCCCAGCCTTGAGCAACGTTTGTACGGCGCCTGCCGTCATTACGCCTGGCAAGGTCCAACCTGGAAACGGCATCGGGCGTTCCATGGCGCCATTGGCTACGACTACTTGTCGCGCCCGCAGATACCCGGCAGAGTTACCGCGTAGCCATCCTACAGTTGCCTCCGCGCGAAGCTCCCACACCGTTGTTTCGGGTCGGTAATCGATGGCAGCTACGGAGCGGAACTCCTCTATCAGCGCTTGTCCTGCGAGATAGGTAGGACCCAAGGCATTCAGCAGCTTGTCAGTCGATGGGCGGGCGAGAAGATTGGATTCGAGAGCGCGAAAAATCTGCCCTCCAGGCGTTGGCTGCATGTCGAGCACAATGACCTTCAGGCCAGCTTTAGCGACTCCGATTGCAGCGGACATTCCCGCTGGACCTGAGCCGATAACAATGACATCCGCATCTAGAGCACGAGGGTTGTCTGCTGCTGGAGCACGAGACTCTTGCGATAAATCAGGCATCACACCCCCCACTCAATTGATGCCACACCTTGTTGGGTGGTGACTCTCATGCCGTCTTCAACGATCTGGAGACAGGCCTGCCGGTTGCCAATGCCGTTGACCTCGACCAGACAGTCGAAACAGTGACCGATCATGCAATAGGGCAGTCGAGCTGAACCTGTGACAGGGGTGGTGCGAAATGCCGATATCTCAGCCCTCAACAAACACGCCGCAAGCGTTTCGCCTGTGCGAGCGGTGATCGCCTGGTCATTAAAATAAATAGTGATTGTTGCCTCGACGGCACCCACGGGGATAAACATGCCTGTACCTGCCAGGATGAAATTGTGAAATTGCGTTTGATGGGCAAGCGGCTGAAAACCTCTCCCGTTTGCCGAGAGAGGTTTTCTGGATCAGTCTTTTGTCGAGATGTCCGTGCCGAACCATTTCTCAGTCAGCGCTTTGTTGGTGCCGTCGCTGTTGACTGCGGTGATGGCAGCATCAAATGCCTGACGAAGGGCTTCATCGCCTTGTCGCAGCGCTATGTTGGTCGTCCCTTGGCCCAAGACGCCGCCAGCGAAGGTCGGCCCGGTAGAAACCAATACGCCTTTGTTCACCTCTATGACGGGCTTAAAGGTCGTGACGTTCGCGACGCCGATATCCAGACGGCCATTAGCCAAATCCAACGCGAGTTGTTCAAATGTCGGGTAATCACGAATGTCC
Organism: Pseudomonas sp. Van50; assembly: GCF_055390755.1. Taxonomy (NCBI): domain Bacteria; kingdom Pseudomonadati; phylum Pseudomonadota; class Gammaproteobacteria; order Pseudomonadales; family Pseudomonadaceae; genus Pseudomonas; species Pseudomonas sp. Van50. Next base: position 2,772,524 of record NZ_AP024343.1, read on the forward strand.
AAACCTTTGAAGTACTCTCGTACAAAATTCGACGCAGTCGACCCGGTCTGGACACCGATTACCTTGCCCTTGAGTTTGGCTTTTAGCGCATCAATCGCAGCTTGTGCGCTGGCTGGCGAGTCAGTCAGATCGTAGCTATTGCCCGCATCTGCCAGGCTTTTCAGCTCATTGTCTGAAGTCGTGAGAAAGCCATTAGGTGCTTTGGCGTACGATTTAGAAAACGCGATGACCTTTTTGCGTTCGGCAGTAACGCCCATCGAAGCGATAATCGCGTCATATTTACCAACTGTCAGGCCAGGAATAATTCCGTTCCATTCTTGGCTGACGATGGTGCACTTGACCTTCATTCGTTCGCATAACACGTGGGTCAGCTCGATCTCGTAACCGGTCAGCGAGCCATCGGCATTCGTATAATTCCAAGGAGGGTAGGCGCCCTCTGTTGCAACTTTGATTTCGCTTGGCAAAGCCTGAGCACTGGCTATACCTACAAACATTGGCATTAGCGCCAAAGCGAGCCACGCACGGTTTTTCAACATTTCCATCTCCCTGCTTTATTCAGGTTATTAAAAGGGCAGATAGCGAAAGGATTTGAATCAATTACTAGTCGTTGTGGATTCACTATACCCACGGATCAGGAGGTGCTACAGACGTCATCTAGTTGACCTGAGCGAAAGCTGAACTTATGCTTGGATTATGAGCAGATCACTTATTCCTTCACTGAATTGGCTTCGTGTCTTTGAGGCCGCTGCCAGACATCAAAGCTTCTCGAAGGCCGGGCAAGAGTTGAGCATGACGGGTGCTGCGGTAAGCCAGCAGGTCCAGTCACTAGAGGCCAGTCTTGGCCGTCCTTTGTTCGAGCGCTCGGCGAACCGAATTCTGCTCACACCAGAAGGCAGGGATTTTCTTCCCACCGTACAACTCTCCATCAGTGCAATGGAAAGCAAGGCGGCGGCGCTCTTTTCCCCTCAACGTATTCAACGTGTGTCGTTGCAGGCCAGCCATCTGATGTCGATGAGCTGGCTTCCTCAAGTGCTTGCGGACTTTGAGCAGGGTAACCCCGGTATTCGGGTCGAACTCTGGATGGAAGGTGCGCAACAACGGAACATGGAACCTGATCTAGCGATAAAATTCGGTGAAGATCCTGATTTAGTGCGTCATCCTGGCCGTCTGATGGGACTTTCCTACGTAGCCATGTGCCGCAAAGCCGACGTGCCTGGGCTGACATCACTGGAAGCCCTGCTGAAATATCGGCTGCTGGAAATGGTGCCGCATTCAATGGGATGGATGGGGCTGCTCAATCACAATTTTGGCCCAATGCGTGCTCACAGTCTGAAGTTGGAACCCGTAGATACGACCCCTCTAGCCTTCATGATGGTGAGCCAAGGACTAGGACTCGCTATTGGTCCCGTTCCAGTTTGTCTGCCTTTAGCGGATTCGCTTGGGTTAGAGATATGCCCGCTCATTCCCGTGACTCCCGGACCAGGGAATTACTATCTTGAACATCCCGCAAATCAACCTCGCAGCGCCGCAGTACTGAGGTTGGAGCAAGCGCTCCATGAAGCAGCCCAGCGCTCGATGAAGATGTTGACCGTCGTAGCAGCAGAGTGAGCATGGCATCACCTGGATGCATGGCCACTGTCCGCTCCTGGCCGGAGGCTGCCAAAGCCCGAGGCGTACGGTTTGGTCCAAAGCCTTCACTGACTTCGACGCAGATAGTTGGATGTGGGCCTGGAACAACCCCATGGTGCCTAATGCGCTTCGTGAAAAAGCACTGCCGCTCAAGTAACTGCAGATTCTCTCGGGCGCTGAATGCTTTGGCGCGGAAGAGGCGATCACCCTCGAAGGTGAGGGCACTGCTTGGGAACTGGCCGCTGTCGCGGTGCGCCACCTGAACGCACTGGGCTGCTATCGAGCGCCAACGTCACCTGATGGACCAACTATTTTTCTGGCCATCACTCACCTTGGGGCCGGCATACCAGTCCCGTCCCGCACCTGCATCAGCGCAAATCCCAGCAGATTCAAGCCTTTCCAGAGATTCGGATTGTTCGCATCCGCGCTGTCCTGTGCGAGCCCTATTCCCCAGATGTTATCAACCGGGCTGGCTTCGACAATAACCCGCGAACCGGTTTGTAGAAGATATTCGTTCAACTGCGGATTCTGGGAGAACTTGGCCTGGTTCGCTCGAACGACGATGTCGTATCGGTGTTGCAGCCAAACCTTATCATTGAATCCGCGCACGTTGCGGCCAAGCGCTTTGGCGGCATTTGGAGTAGGAGCGTGGAGCACCTGCGCACGAATATCCTGATCGTCGAACAAGGCCGCTTTCTCGGCCATCATGTAGTGTTCGGCTGTCGGGTAATGTTGCCCGTCGACAATGAACCCGGCCTCGAACCATTGGCTGAAGCACGAAGCCGTGACGCCAGTTTTACTGCGTTGGTGCCCCCAGAAAAACGTGAAGCTCAGACACTCTCCAGAGTTGAAACGGGCGCACAGTTGTTTCAGATGTTCAGAGTCGTTCAATTACATATCCTCGCTAACTGAAGATCGAAGCTACAGCTATTGTGCTGACCGAGGCAACCACGAAGCTTGGTAGATCGAACGTCCACAGATTGGGGAGTAATTGCATCTCTTCAACCTGATCAAGATCAACCGATGCCAAACACTTTGCGAACTTTGGCTTGCTTACCGATGCTTTGGGCCACATTAACCAGTGCAACTCAGTTTTCGAAAGGCCCGCTAGCTTCAAGCCATGATCGGTAATTCAATGAGATTGGGGCGGCCTGAGCGAATGCCATCCTCGACTGCTTCAGCAATATCGCCGGCGCGCTCGACCCTGCGCGACGCAACCCCCAGGGAGGAGGCGAGGGCCTGGAAGTCGATGGCCGGGTCCCGGATGTCCATGCCGATGAACTGGTTCGTACCGGCACTTCGGTAGTGCGCCTGGTTACGCGCGTAGTTTTTCAGGATGTTGTATTCGCCATTGTTCATGACCACAAAGGTGACGGGCAAACGCTCGTGTGCCGCTGTCCAAAGCGCTTGGGGTGAATACATCGCCGAGCCATCGCCGACCAGGCAGACCACCGGGGTGCGGTCCAGGCCAAGGGATGTACCGACAGCCGCCGGCATGCCCCAGCCGAGGATGGCGCTCCGCGTAAACAGGTACTGGCGGGCCGAATGCGAATCCAGGCAAGCACGCACATGAGCGATGGTGACCGGTGCTTCGTCGACGATCCACACATCAGGGCCGATTGCCCGGACAGCTTCATGGGCCGCAACGAAAGGCGTGGTCACGGGCGTATTGAATTCGCGCTTCGCGCGCTCGGCCACTTCGATTCGGCGAGTACTGCGCTCGTGCGCAGCGACATTTCGCAGCGTCGCGATGGCCTGGCGGTGTGGGGCCAGTGTCTGATCCAATAACGGCAGCAACAACTGCAAGGACAGCTTGATGTCGCCTATCAATCCCAACGCCGTTCCATGCACTCTGCCCAGTTGGTGGCCATCGCCGGTCAATTGAATGAGACGGCAATGAGGGGGAATCGCCGGGCCTTGCGAGTATTGGTAACTGATCAGCGAATGGCCGCCGAGAAGCAAGACCGCATCGAAGTCAGCGAACGTTTCGCGGATATCGGCAGCTTTGGGCGACAAGGCTCCGCGCCATTGAGGATGAGCGGTGGGGAAGGGGATATGCCCGGGCCAGGATGGCCCGAAGACCGGCGCGCCGAGTGCTTCGGCGAGTCTCACCGCTTCCGCTTGGGCATTCGACTGGAAGACCTCCTCCCCGACGATAATCGCCAGGCGGCCGGGGGTAACCGTCGATAAGGCGTCAGCCAACGGGTCAATCGCCGCGGTCACCGCACCTCGTTCGATTCGCGACGGCTGGCCAGCATCGGCATCGGTGTGCTGCTCCATCACGTTGATCGGCAGCGAAAGGAAAACCGGGCCGGTCGGCCCCGTGCGGCAGTCCTGAAGAGCGCGACGCAGCAGCATCGGGATATGTTCGGGATGCTGGATTTCCTCCGCCCATTTGACGCTCGGTCGGGCCAGGCTGACCAGATCGCCATGAAGCAGCGGGTCGGTCACGCCATGGCGGGTATCCTGTTGGCCCGCGGTGATCACCAGCGGCGTGTTCGCCATCTTCGCGTTCAGGATGGCGCCCATCGCATTGCCAAGGCCTCCTGCAGTATGGAGGTTGACGAAACCGGGGCGGCCGGATGCCTGGGCATAACCGTCGGCCATCGCCACGACGCAGGCCTCCTGGAGGCCGAGCACGTAGTGAATGTCGCAGACGCCCGAGAGCGCATCGAGCAACGGCAGCTCCGTTGTTCCCGGATTGCCGAAGACATGACGAACGCCTTCGCTGCGCAGTACGTCTACGAGCAGGTCCGCGCCGCGTTGCCCACGGATGCTGGACGGGACACAGGGAGTTGAAGGCATGGCGCGAAACCTCACTTATTGGAAGAGATAATTTACCCTGCTTTCGTGGCTATCGGATTGCCAAATGGCAGTGCACCACTGGTGCGGCGGCGACGCTGAAAGCCCTGGCGCCGGGTTTGATTTGAAGCCTGTCAGTGACTTAACGTCCGCCCATTCTTTCGAGCGACTGGCTTTTGCGCGGCAAATCGCTGGTACGCTTGTCCGAGGCTTTGCGAATCGCATTGCACAAGGCCCGGACGATGGGTACGTAGCTCAGCTGGCTGGGCTGGCAGGCCTGGAGCGCACCCGTTGGGTTGATCAAATGTACCGCGATGTGCCCTGGCAGCCATGAGACGAGTGGCCAGCGGGGCCGTTGGGCGATCGTCGGGCACAGATCCGCCGCCGTCACACCAAATTCAGCAGATGCCACGAATGCGACTCCCATCAGGCACGCGCCTTCAAGCTGGGCGCGTAGGCGACCGGGGTTTTCTACCGCGCCCAGGTCAGCGACAAACACCGTGTCATGCACAATCAAGCGGCCCTCGTCGCTCAGCTCGACATCGAGTACCGCGGCCATGCAAGTCTGCGCATCGCAGTGTGCGGCGATGCCCTGGGTTCGGCGACCGCCTGAAGGCTTGCCCCAATGGCTTCTCGTGGCCGCTTCGGTGATGACGCTACGCATTCGCCGGGCATCGAAACCTGAGCGTTGCGCGGCGCCGTCGGCCCGTGTTGATACCGAATCGATCAGGGAAAGCAGGTAGTCTTGTTGATCGAGCCTGCATGCAGGGTCCTGTGCGGCCATGAATCGCTGTTCGGCGCGCAGGCGAAGCAACAGGTCCTTACGGTCCAGGATACCGTCTGGCGATGGCCAGATGAATTGATCAAGCGCGCTGTCGTGCCCGTCAGGGTGGTTCATTTGCGTTTCTCCTTCCGCCTGATGACAAGAGCTCCAGCAAAAAGCAACCAAGGGTGCGGAATCTCTGGTTAAGCCAGGTTCCTGCGGGAGCCGGCAGGCTCGCTCCCGCAGGTTCATGCTGGCGCCGCAGGAGCAATCCTGGCGTTACTTTAGGCGGCGCGATCTGACGTCAAGGTGACGGGAGGCTGACAGGAACATGTCAGGCGATAAAGGGGGCCGGGCAGGTGATGCATACAGTTGAATCTGACCTTCTTCTTGTCGCCGGCTTGCATCACCCACCCACGTTCAAGCCACGATCTGCGCTGCTGCGCGAGCCCAAGGGCTCGCTGTCCTTGCTGGCATCGAAGGAGACAAGCTGCTAACGGTGTCGAGCCGATGAATCTGCTCGGCTGACAGTTCAACCGACAGGGCTGCGAGGTTGTCGGCCAACTGCTCGACCGAGCGCGGGCCGATGATGGGCAACGACCCGTGCGTGCCGGACCAGGCGATGGCGATCTGACCGGGGCTGACGCCCAGTTCGTTGGCGATGGCGATAACCGTGTCGAGGACCTGTGTACGCTGCTCGCTGTTCTCTGCCTGGAACACCTTGCCACCGAGGCCCTCGGCGCGTCCTTTCTCGCCCTTGCGGTACTTACCGGTCAGCATGCCTCCGCCGAGTGGCGACCAAGTGACGATACCCAATCCCAACGCATGCGAAGCCGGGAACAGATCAGCCTCGGGCTCGCGGTGGACCAAACTATGCTCGAATTGCGCCGCAGCGATCGGCACCGAGTGGGTGAGTTCGGCGAGGGTGACTGCGCGCGATAACCGCCAAGCAGGGAAATTGGAGAGGCCGGCATAAAGAATCTTGCCCGCGCGGGCGAGATCCTCGAACCCACGGACGATTTCTTCGGTGGGCGTGACATCATCCGGCCAATGCGCCCAGTAGAGATCGATGCGATCGGTTCCGAGTCGCTTCAGGCTTGCCTCTACCGAGGCCACCATGGCTTTACGACTATTGCCGGTGACGAGGCGATCAGCATTGGGCTGTGCGCCTCGGGTGTACTTGGTCGCCAGGACGAAACTCTCGCGTCGGCCCTTCAGAAGGGTCCCGAGCAGCTCCTCGGATTGTCCGAACTGGTAGATATCCGCCCCATCGATGAAGTTGCCGCCGGCCTCCGCGTACGCATTAAAGATTGCCGTGCTGACATCGGGATCCGCGCCGTAACCCCAGCCTGTGCCAAAGTTGCCTGTCCCGAGCACGACCTGGGACACACTCAGTCCTGTTTTGCCGAAGGATGCATATTTCATGTTTTCACCATTGATCAAGTCGGGAAGATATTGTCAGACAGTGTCGGCGCAAAGGCCTGGGCGTCGCGTGTTTTGCGGGTAACGGGTGGGCCAGGATCGGTCTCAGCCTTGGCCATGAGAGGTCCCCTGTGTGGCTGCCGGATGATCGAAGATCAGGCAGGTGGTTGTCGCGTGCGCGTACAGTTTGCCGTCGGGGCCAATGATCCGGCCCTCGGCCGTCGCCACTGTACGCCCCGCATGGATGACCTTGCCCTCGGCACGCACCAACGGGACCTGGTCGTTCAGGGGGCGCACCATGTTGACCTTCAGCTCCAGCGTGGTATAGCCCTTGCCTGCGGGCAAGGTCGAGTGCACGGCGCAACCTACTGCCGAGTCGAGCAGCGTAGCGAACCATCCGCCGTGGACGGTGCCCAGTGGGTTGTAGTGCCTGCGCTGTGGGCGACCTTGAAAGACGGCAATGCCGGGCTCCATGTGAATCGGCACGAAATCGAGCGTGTCGCCGATGGGTGGGGGAGGCAGTTCTCCAGCAAAGATCGCTTCGAACACTTCCATGCCTGTTCGACCGGCGATCTGATCCTGCGGCGCGGTATCGGCGACCAGCAAGCGCGCACGAATCGATTTTTCCTCCGCGTTCCAGTGAGCAACGACCTGATCGACTTCCATCGGCATTTCCTTCTCTTCAGATAATTGCATATGCAAATATTGCAGGTACAATATACCCCATGAAAAATACTATCAAGCCACAGGGCTGCACCAATCTGAAGCTCCGCCAGCTCAATCGCATGGTGACGCGTCATTACGACCGCTACGTCGCCGAGTCCGGCCTCAAGAACACGCAGTACGCACTGTTGTCGCATGTCGTCAGGCTGGGGCCTATTCGGCCGAGTGACCTGGCCAGGCAAATGCAGATGGATAATTCGACCCTGACTCGAAACATGCAGTCCCTGACCACTCAGGGGTGGCTGGAGATTGGTGCAGGAGGCGATGCCCGCAGTCGCCTTGTCGAAGCGACCGAGGCAGGACGCGTAAAGCAAGCCGAAGGCCAGCGGGCCTGGAAGGAGGCACAGCGCGCGCTCAATGGTCTACTCGGCGTGGAGCGCGTGGCCGTATTGCACGAATTGCTCGACGCATGCATTGCGAGCCTTGACGACGATCTTGATGAATCCCCATCAGAATGACTCGCCAGCCGCTTCGCAACGGATAACGTGAGTGTGTTTGACGGATATCCCATCTCGAGTGTCAGGACCCAATCAGACCGAGTTCAAACCCTCATGAATTTCTTGATTCTCTCGCCGCACTGATCAGCTCGGATCATCCCAGGCGCCGCATCCAGTTTGACCAGGCCGTCCTCCATGAAAACCACCCTGTCGGAAATTGACATGGCGAAGTCCATTTCATGGGTCACGATCAACATGGTCATGCCTTCTTTTGCCAGGTCGCTGATCACCTTGAGCACATCGCCGACCAGTTCCGGGTCAAGGGCTGAAGTAGGCTCATCGAACAGCATGATGTGGGGATCCATTGCCAATGCGCGGGCGATTGCCACGCGTTGTTGCTGACCGCCTGACAACTGATGCGGATACTTTTGCGCGTGGGCCAGCAGCCCGACCTTGTCCAGCAGGGCGTAGGCGCGCTGCTCGCTGATGGACTTGTCGCGGCCGTGATAGCGCGGCGCGAGGGTGACGTTGTCGAGAATGGTGCGATGAGGAAACAGGTTGAAGCTCTGGAACACCATGCCGATACGCTGTATCCCGTGGCGTACTTGTTGCGTGTTGGGGTTGTCACCGGCGTGGATATAACTTTCTCCGAATAGAATGATCTCGCCCTGGTCGATGCTTTCCAAGGCGTTGACGGTCCGAATCAGCGAAGTTTTTCCCGACCCCGACGGACCGATGATGGAAATCACCTGACCCACGTTGACATCAAGGTTGATGCCCTTGAGTACGGCGTGCTGGCCGTAGCGCTTGTGAATGTTGACCAGTTGCAGGGCGGGTGCCGAGCCAGGCCCCGGCGCTGTACGAGCGTCTGCCGGAGAGGGAGCCGCCGGTGACGCACGTAGACGCCGCAGGCTGATGTCATCCAGCGTTTGTGGTTTGCGGTTGTTGAGCTCCAGGTGTTGCTCCAGCCAATGAAACAGCCAGCCGAGCACGGTCACGATCAGCACGTAATACACCGCCACGGCCGACAGGGTTTCCATGACCAGGAAGTTTTGCGCGTAAAGGCGTTGGCCCACGGTCAACAGCTCGGTCAAGGAAATCACCGAGACCAGGGAGGTCAGTTTCACCACGGTGATGTATTCGTTGATCAGTGTCGGCAGGGAAATGCGGAACGCCTGTGGGATCACGATCAGGCGCTGCAGACCGATCAGGCCGATGCCCAGTGCACGGCCGGCTTCTTTCTGGCCTTTGGCAACGGATATCAAGCCGCCACGATGAATTTCCGCCATGTACGCCGCCTCGGTGACCACCAGTGCCAGCAGGCCGGAATAGAACGGGTTGGACAGTACGCCACGGGTGACCGGGAACATCTGCGGCAGGTTATAGACGAACACCACCAGCACGAGCAGCGGCACGCTGCGAAAGAACCAGATATAAACCGACGCCGGCACGCTGATCCAACGCGTGGCCGAAAGCTTGGCCGAGGCCAGCAGGAAGCCCAGCAGCATGCCGATGAACCAGGCCAGCGTGCTGAGTTCCACCACCGTAATGCAGGCTTTCCAGAAGTCCGAGACCGAAAACAGAGAAAAAAAGTAGGGCCATTCAAATTGCATGTGTACCTCCAACTGCTGGCGTCGACGGAGGCTTCACCTATGCCGGGCAGTCAAGCGAACGCCGCCGACTGTGGGAGCGGCCTCGCTCCCACAGGGCTGCACTGAGTCAGTTAGTCGGTTCTTCCAGGTTGTATTTCTTCAACAGGGCGGCGTATTCACCTGACGCTTTCGTCGCATCAAAGGCCTTGAGCAGCGCCTGATAGAGTGCGTCGTTGTCCTTTTTGACGTAGATACCCAGCGTTTGTTGATAGATCGAGTGCTCGGTGCTGATCACAACCCGGCCTTTGGTGCGTTCTGCGATCATGCCGGCGGCGCCGTCGATCTCCACCTGAGCCTGCACGTTGCCGGAGAGCAGCGCCTGGGTCACTTCAGGTGCGGACGGGAATTCGCTGACCATGATCGCGCCCTTGTTGTTCGGGGTGCAGTAATCGGTCGAGAGTTTGTTGAATTGCGTCACCCAAGTGGTGCCTTTTTCCAGGCCGACTTTCAGGCCGCAGAGGTCTTCCGGTACTTTCGGTTTCAGCGGGCTGTCCTTCAGTACCATGATCGCTGCGCCAGTCTTGGCGTATGCGATGGTTTGCGCTTGGGTCTGCCGTTCAGGCGTGATGTACATGCCCGAGATGATCGCGTCATAGTGACCGGCGTTCAGGCTCAGCAGCAGGTTGGAAAATTTGGTGTCAACGAAGTCAGCCTTGAGGTCCAGATGTTTGGCGAGCAATCGCGCCAGTTCGGGGTCGGAGCCGACGACATTTTTTTGTTCGTCGTATGATTCGAAGGGCGGATAGGTGATTTCCATGCCGACCTTGAGGGCGCCGGGTGTCACCGTCGTGGCTGCGTGGGCTCCTGCCGCACCGAGGATCGCGAAGGCCAGCAGGGACAAGCGGACAGCGATATTCATTGGATTGCGCATCATCGGTGACTCCACGTCGAAAAAGTAGGGTTGGGCTGGTTTTGAAACAGGGTTGTTTTGGAACGGGTCGGGGGCATCAGGACGCTTCCTGCGTCTGGTTCTTCAAGTGACCGAAGCTCGATGGCTTGCGTGCGCGCTCATACAGCTTGAGTTCGCCCCGTTCGACTTTGCGGCGCAGGTATTGATAGGTTTGCAGCGCTTGGCCAAACATGTGCTCGCCGATGGTGATTTCCTCGTAATCCTTACCGCCTTCAAGAAACTGCGGCAGCGGCTTGATTTGCGTATGGAAGTCGCACGCATAGAAGAGTGGGAACGAGTAGCGCTCTTCGCTGACGGTTCGCACTCGGTGAGCCGTCGCGACGAATGTGCCTGCGGTCATGACCTCCAGCATGTCGCCGATGTTGACCACAAACGTACCGTCCATGGGTGGCGCATCAATCCATTGCCCCAGATCGTTCATCACCTCGAGGCCTGGCTTGTCGGCAAGCAAAATGGTGAAGCATTCGTAGTCGGTATGCGCACCAATGCCGGGCGCGTCTTGAGCCGCCAGGTCAAACGGGTAATGAATCAGGCGCAGCTTCGACGGTGGGCGAGTCACCATTGCCTCGAAATAGTCCTCCTCCAGGCCCAAAGCGAGCGCGAAACCCTTGAACAAGCGACGACCTAATGCAAACACCGCGGCATAGTAGGCTTCGACGGCGGGACGGAAACCCGGCAGGTCTGGCCATTCGTTCGCCCCGATCAATGGCGTGCCGGCAATCACCAGCGGATCGTCTTCGCTCACTTCGAAACCAATATCGAAAGCCTCCTTGTGATCCGGTTTGCCTTTGGCATAGACCTCTTCACCTTCAGGCACAAAACCCTTGTGGCTGCGTGAAGTCCCGATGTAGTGCTGCATTTTGTACTCAAGCGATTGTGCGAACAGGTCCTTCGCCGCTTGACGCAAGCCGTCGATCAGTGACGATTCGATGCCGTGGTTCTTGATGTACAGGAAACCGACTGCGCGGGCGGCGTTACCCAGTTCTTCGGCCACTGCCTGGCGCTGGGTGATGTCGTCGCTGTACAGCCCGGCGATATCCACCACCGGAATGCGATTGAAGTTGGCGGTCGTGGGCGTTTTATCAGGCATGAGGGGGGCGCTCCTTATCGGGTTGAGGTGCAGGCGAAACGCCGAAAATGCTCGCGCTCGGTGTTTGCCATCCACACGTTCAGCGACCACAGATCAGCCACCGGCACGTTGGTGAAGGGCAGGTGATGCAGATAGCCGTCGGCGCCGAACTCCGGTGTCAGCGTGCTGACCTGATACCCGCGTTTTTCCTGGGATCGCCAGATGGCCTCCCAATGTTGCTGATGGAAGGCAAGCGCTTGGCTGTACTCGGGGGCGGCGGGGTGGGGAACTTGCGGTCCCTGGTCATAGCCGACTCGGGCCTGGATATGGTGAACACGTTCGACGAAGGCACTGAGGTCGTCTTCCGGATCGTTGAGCAGGCGCTCACAGGTGACGACCCAATGACTGATGTCGCTGGTGAAGCGCAGGTCCGGCAGTTGACGAATCAACTCGAGGGTGACCCAGGGGTTGAATAACGAGCGCGCGCGATGGGTCTCGAAGGCGCACACCTGGCCATGCTTGCGCGCGACGTCCATCGCGCGGCCAAAGAAGTCGACTTGCTGTGCCAGTGGCCAGCGGTCGTTGCCAGCCAGCAGGTTGACGAAGCGCGGCGCCAACTCAGCCGCCCAACCGAGTTTCTTGTCGAGGTCCAGAAGGTGTTCGTCGACGGTTGCCGACTGTTCCGGCAGAACGTCGTAGGCGCTGAAGACGGTGCTGATATAGCTGACTTTGTTGATGCGTAGAAAGGCTGCGAACTCGGCACGTTCGCTGGCGGTCATGGGCAGGCGGGCTTCCATGCCATCGAACCCGGCTTCAAGCAACTCATCGAGCGCTTGTGCCTTGCTCGCGGTGTAGCCCCACAACGTTCGGAATATTTCCAGCTTCATCGATCTGCTCCAAAGGTTCCTTCGCATGATTGACACGGCGACGTTGCGGCGCTAACCGAAACGCACAACGAACGGCAGTGACAATCAGAAAAGGCAATCTTCGGGCCGCATCTCTATGGAAAGGCTCCTTTGTTGCCGTCAATAGTAGGGAGGGTGGTTGGCGGAAAGAATAGGGAAGCGCAAAAAGATAGTTCAGAGATTTCTAAACTATTGATCACTGGCCGCGGCCCTGATCGTCAGTCATCGATCCGGTGCTCCGGACCTGGCGCGTTGATCACACCGCCGAGCCGTCTTGCAGCAAAGATGCCGCTCCATGAATCACTTTCGCACCACCGCCACCCGGCGCCCGCTCATGAAACACAGCAGCCCACCCACCGCAGTCAAGGCGCTCAAGACGTAGAACATCGTCGGTGCCGGGGTTTGTATCAGCAGGTACCCGCAGATCACCGGGCTCAGGGCGCCGCCGAGGGCGGCCAGGTTTTGGGCGCCGTAGTAGCTGCCGCGCAGTTCTTCCGGGGCCAGGGTATCGACGAAGAGAAATTCGGCCGGGTAGATGATCATTTCACCGAGCGTGAAAATGAACATCGCCACGCACCAACTCAGCATGTCGTCCGCCAGGCTGAAACCGATCAGGCCAAGCATGAACAGGCTGGTGCCCGCAGCGATCCAGTAGCGCAGCTTCTCGCGATCGAGGAACCGGCCGATCTGGTATTGCAGCAGGATCACAGTGATGGCGTTGCAGGCGAGCAGGGCGGCCATGATCTCCAGTGCACGCTTGGCGTCGTGGGTGACCAGCAGGTATTGCGACAGATACAGCGTGAAGCGTCCGTGCACCACGGTGCTGAGCAGGCAGCCGCAGGTGAACATGATCAGGGTGCGGTCGTTTTTCAGGGTCTTCAGGGTCTTGAGAAAACTAGGCGGTGGGCCAATGGCCGCTGTCGGCGTTCCATCGCTGGGGATTCCCATCATCAGAAAGATGCTGGAGAACGCGATGCCTGCGGCGATCAGGAATGGCGCGATCGGGTAGACCCCCGCAATCACCACGCCGAGCATGGGGCCGGTGGCGTAGCCGATGTTGGTCAGGGTGTAGCGCAGGGAAAACGCTTTGGCGCGCTGGCCGATGGGCAGGTTTTCGCTGAGGATCGCCTTGGAACCGATCAGAAACAGGGCCGACGCGGTCTCGGTGATCACCACGGTCAGGGTGGTCAGGTAGAGGTTTTCGGCAAAGGTCAGCAGGACGAAACCCACGGCGCTGGAGAGCATCGCCAGGATCAGCAACCGGCGCTTTTCCAGGCGATCGATGATGTAGCCGCCGTACAGGGCCAGCAGGGTGGCGATGAACACCGCGATGCCCAGCAGTAAGCCGACATCTTGTTGATTGAGGCCCAGCTTGTTGCTCAGGAACAGCGTGAGCAACGGGCTGGTGATGGCGCGGCTGACCACGATGGTCAGCGAAGCGATCATCAAGCGTCGAATAACGAGGGAGTAAGTGGCCACGGGGGGCAAATGTCCTTATTCAGATTGTTGGCGTACACCGCGATGACGCCCGAGCCGTCAATACCCTGATCAACCCAGCCACCGTTCCAGCGTACGTATCGATTCCAGGTCTTCCATGCGTCGCAATTGCTTCAGTAGTTCCGCAGCCCGTTCCTGCGGCATGACCCGCGTCGTCAAACTGAAGAACTTCTCATCCAGGGCCTCATCGGCAAGTGGATTGCCCGGCGCTCCCAAGGGCACTTCTACGCACAGGCTTGCCTGCCGGCCGTCCACGGTCCGCAGGGTCACCACAGGTTCGCCATCCTCATCCAGTCGCGGGTCCACTTCAAGATGGATGCGCGACATGCACTGAATCACCAGCGGATCGTTGCGTTGCCGATCGTCATACGCGTGCAGTCGGCAATGCCCATGCACCAACCGCGCGGCGAGGGCATACGGCAGGCTCATTTGCGCGGCTGCGAGGTGGGTGACATCCCGGCCGCCACACATGCCGTGGAGAAAACCGCTCAGCCCGACGTGCAGGCTTTCGACCTGGTCGACGGAGACCTTCAACTGCTCCAATAGCTGGCCGAGGGCATCGATGGCCGAATGGGTGCCGCGACAGGAGGCATAGGGTTTGATTGAGCAGCGGGCGAGCTTCCAGTTCACGCCGAGCTCCGCATCCAGCGCTTCGGGCCTCGAAGTCGCTGGGGCGAGGGTGTTCAGGAAGCCACCCCAGACGTCATCGAATAATTGCATCGGCCCGCTGATGCCCTGTTGGGAGAACCGCGCAGCCAACAGCCCCCCTTCTGCGGCGCGCCCGCTGTGCAGTTTCTTGCTGTGCGAGCCGTCGTGAATGAAGGCCCACAGGCCACCGCTGAAGCTGCCGGCAATGCCCAGTGCCGCCAGGGTTTGCCGGGTATCCAGGCCTAGGATGCGCGCGCTGGCGGCGGCTGCGCCGAACACCCCACAGGTCGCGGTGGAGTGCCAGCCGGCGCCATTGTGGGCGCTATAGCCGCCGCAGGCTTCGAGCACTCGACGACCAACCTCATAGCCGATCACGACGGCGCTGATGAATTCACGACCACTCACGGGCCGTGCGCGCAGCGAAACCGCCGCCATCGCCGCTGGCAGCACGACGGCCCCGGAGTGATCGCAACCACCGGTGTCGTCCAGCTCCAGCGCATGGGCGGCGATGCCGTTCAGCATCGCTGCCGGGCCCGCGCAGACCTGCAGATCGGTTCCCCAAACCGGTACCTCGCCCGCTTCACCGGCGAACACCTTGTGTGCTTGTTTGGCGATATCGCTCGCGGCGCCGGCCAACGTTGCGCCGAACGTATCGAGAATGTGCCGCTTAGCTTGGGCTACCAACCCAGGCGATAGATCTTCAAACCGCAGATCGACACAGAATTGCGCCAGCCGTTGCAAACGTTCGCTCATCAGACGTAATCCCGATAATGGCGCTCGTACACCGATGCGGGATGATCCTCAGCCGCCGGCGCCGCGTTGTTTGCCCACCATTGCGCGACCTCGGCGCCGGTGGCGATCCACACGTCATCGTGCTGTTGAATGCCCTCGATCAGCTCGCGCAACACGCCTATCCGTCCCGGCGTGGCGATGATTTCCGGGTGCAGGCGAAGCACGTAGCACAGGCCGAATCGGTGAAACCCGGCGAAATCCATTTGCAGATTGCCCAGGGTGTGGCTGTAGGAGGCGATCCGTGATTGTGCCGGTGGCACCGCCGGGCTCAAGTTGAAGGCGAAGTAAGGCTCGTCTTCCAGCTCATAATGCAGCGGCACTTCAATGACGCCGGGCGCAGTCGGGTGAGCGAATGGCAAGTCGTCGCCGCGCCATGACGAGGACCAGCGGATGCCTTGGTCCTTCAATGCGCCGATCAAGCCCGGTGCACCATTGCCCGCCGGGATTCGAAAGCCGACCGGGCGCTTGCCGGTCAACCTGGCCAGGGTCTCGCAGCCTTTGGCGACATCGTCGATCTGGGCGATCAGGTCTAGCGCGTCGTAATCTTGATGACGGTAGCCGGCGCAGGCGATCTCATGACCGTCGCCCTGGATCGCCTGGATGAGCCCCGGGTTTTCCTCGGCAACGATGCCGGGGACGAACCAACTGCTGCAGACCCCGAGTTCCTTGAACAGGCCGAGCAAGCGTGCCACGCCGCGTTGGGTACCGTAGCGCCATACCGACAAGGTTTTGTCACGCCCGGCAACTTCCGGGGCTTGCGTGAGGATGCCGTGGATGTCGTTGTAATCGACGGTCAGTACCACAGCGCAGCGATAGCCTTCCGGCCAGATGGGGGAATCAGCCATGGCGGTGCTCCTTCAACCAGAAGTGGGCGACGTCGTGGCAGGTGGCGAACCACACGTCATCGCGCCGACGCATGTGCTCGAAAAGCTGTTCCAGCAGCAGGATGCGCCCCGGTTTACCAATGATCTTTGGGTGGAAGAGCGTGGTCAGGCACAACCCTTCGTCCATCGCGCCGTCATATTCGCGGCACCAGTTGTCCAGGGTCAGCGCGTAACTGGCCGTACGGTCCAATCCGGAAGGAAAGTTCGGCGCGCGGGTATAGGCGAGGGACGCGTAATCGTCCATTTCCCATCGGCCTGGGATTTCCACCAGCGGCGTATCGAAACCCGGTACGTCCACCAGGTACGGTCGGTCATCGCCGCGCATGCTGCTGGAATAGGTCACGCCGGCTTCCACCAGCATGGCCGGGGTTTCGGCGCGCCAGTCGCCGGACGGCGTGCGAAAGCCTTCTGCGCGGATGTGCAGGTGTTTCCAGAACACCTCGCGGGAGATCTGCATCACCTCTTTTTGCCGATCCAGTGTCAGGGCATAAAAGGATTCGTGTTTGTAGCCGTGATAAGCCACTTCATGCCCGCGCTCGACAATCGCCTGGCATTGTCTCGGCCAGTTCTCCACGACCCAGGCGGGGACGAAGAATGTCGTCGGGATCCGGAACTCGTCGAGCAGATCGAGCAGGCGTGGCAGTGCCCGGTAAGGGCCATAGCCGCCGAACCCGAAGTACTCGGGTTTGCGCCAGATCGAGCCGTTGAGCATGGCATCACCGGTCGGGCCATCGAGGTCGAAGGCAAGGGCCAGGCAAGCCTTGTGCGGCGCGGGCCAGGTGGGTGAGGAGGGCATCGGTAGTGCTCCATCTTTATTCGTAGACACCAGACCCTTTTGTGGAAGCGGGCTTGCTCGCGATGGCGTCGAGTCTGGCAACATTGACGTTGAACCATTCGCAAACAAGCCCGTTGCCACATCGGAATCAGATGGCCTGTGGGATCACTTTCCGGCGTTGATGGTCACGGTTTTGATCGCGCCCAGTTCAAGGTCCCATTTCTTCAGGATCGCCTGGTAGCTGCCGTCATCGATCATGCTTTGCAGCGCGACCTTCACCGCTTCACTGAGCTCAGGTTTCTTCTTGCTCACGCCCATGCCGGTGTACTGCTCGGAGATCGGCAGGCCCACGGTCTTGTACATGTCCTTTTCCTGGGTCTTGAGGTAAGGCAGGGTTTCGCTGCCTTGCATGGCTGCATCGATGCGGCTCTGGCGCAGTTGCGCCCGGGCATCGGCCGAGCCTTCGGTGCCGACCACGTTGATCGCCGGCTTGCCGGCGGCCTCACAGTTGGCCTTGCTCCACTCGGCGATTTCCGTTGGAAAGGTGGTGCGGCGGCTGGTGCCGACTTTCTTGCCGCACAGGTCGAGGATCTCGTTGGTGTCCTTGTTTTTCTGCAAGGTGTAGAACTGTGGACCGCTGGTGAAGTAGTCGATGAAGGTTACGCTGGCCTGACGTTCGACGGTGTCGGTCATGCCCGACAGCACCATGTCCACGCGGTCGGTGGTCAGGGCGTTGATCATTTGCTCGAAGCCGGTTTCCTGCCATTTGATCTTCACACCCAGGCGCTCGGCCAGGGCATTGCCCAGGTCATAGTCAAAGCCGGTGAGGGTGTTGGTGGCCGGGTCCTTGAAATCCATCGGCGGGTAGTTCGGCATGATCGCCACGACGATTTCGCCCTTGGCCTTGATGCTGGCCGGCAATTCGGCCGCGAAGGTGAAGCCGGATGCCATGACGCCTGCGAGTACTGCGGGGATAAAAAAGTTCTTCATGGTCGTTCTCTTA
Organism: Pseudomonas sp. Van50; assembly: GCF_055390755.1. Lineage (NCBI taxonomy): Bacteria > Pseudomonadati > Pseudomonadota > Gammaproteobacteria > Pseudomonadales > Pseudomonadaceae > Pseudomonas > Pseudomonas sp. Van50. Next base: position 2,790,435 of record NZ_AP024343.1, read on the forward strand.
TGAGTGTTGTGAGCGTCAACGGACGCTTAGGTTCGAACGGCAGAAATGAAGCTTTGGGTGCGAGGGTTTTGCGGACTTATTAGTATTTCTTCGGGGCTTCCAGCCTCCACGATCTGCCCGCCGTCCATGAACACCATGCGATTGGAAACTTCGCGAGCGAAGCCCAGTTCATGGGTGACGACGATCATGGTCATGCCGGTCTGCGCAAGATCGCGCATCACCGACAGCACCTCACCGACCAGTTCCGGGTCGAGTGCCGAAGTGGGTTCATCGAACAGCATCAGCTTGGGGCGCATGGCCAATGCACGAGCGATGGCCACGCGTTGCTGCTGGCCGCCGGAAAGCTCGATCGGGTAGCTGTTGCGCTTGTCCGCCAGGCCGACACGGGCGAGCAACTCCAGGGCCTCTTCATTCGCCTCTTTGGGGGAGCGCTTGAGCACCTGGCACGGCCCTTCGATGATGTTCTGCAACACGGTCATGTGTGGGAACAGGTTGAACCGTTGAAACACCATGCCGGTGGACAGCCGCTGGCGGGCGATCTGGGTTTCGTTGAGTTCGTGCAGCTTGTTGCCGACGATCCGGTAGCCCACCAGTTCGCCGTCGACCCACAGGCCGCCCTTGTCGATTTTTTCCAACTGGTTGACGCAGCGCAGCAAGGTGCTTTTTCCCGAGCCGGACGGGCCGATGATGCACAGCACTTCGCCTTGCTCGACTTCGATGTTGATGTCCTTGAGCGCGTGGAACTGGTCGTAGTATTTATTCAGGCTCACGGCCTTGACGATGCTTCTCATGTGGAACTCCTCAAGAGCGCTTGCCGGCGCCGCGGGCGAAACGACGCTCCAGGCGACTCTGACCAAAGGACAGGACGGTGACGGTGGCCAGGTACCAGATGCCGGCGACGATCAGCAGCTCCATCACGCGGGCGTTGGCGTAGTAGATGTTCTGGGCGTTGTAGAGCAATTCCGAGTATTGGATGACGCTCGCCAGCGAGGTCATCTTCACCATGCCGATGAACTCGTTGCCTACCGGCGGAATAATGATCCGCATGGCCTGGGGCAGGATGATCCGGCGCAGCGCCTGCAGGCGTGGCATGCCGACCGATTTGGCAGCCTCGTATTGCCCGGTGTCCACCGAGAGCAGGCCGGCGCGCACCACTTCGGCGGTGTAGGCGCCCTGGTTGATGCTCAAGCCCAGCAAGGCCGCCGCGAACGGGGTCATCAGGCTCACGGTGTCCATTTCGAACAGGCCGGGAATGCCGATGGTGGGGAAGATCAGCGCCAGGTTGAACCACAGGAGCAGTTGCAGGATCAGCGGCGTGCCGCGAAACAGCCAGGTATAGGTCACGGCCACATAGCGCAGGATCGGGTTGGTCGACATGCGCATGATCGCGGTGATCACGCCGAACACGATGCCCAGCGCCATGGCCAATACGGCCATGACGATGGTGTTGAGCAAGCCCCACATGATCGCTTCGGAGGTCAGGAACTGGCCGATGTACGACCATTCGATCTTGCCTTCGGCGAAGGCACGCACCAGGCCAACAAGGGCGATGACGATCAGCGTGGCGAAGAAGATCCGCCCGTAGTAGCGCCGGGGCACATGATCGTACTGGGTAATGTCAAACTGGTTTTCCGCCAGCTTGCGCTCCGCCTGGAGTCGTTCTGCCTGTGTCTGGCTCATGTTGTTTCTCCGTACTCGGTTTCGGCGCTATCGCTGTGGGAGCAAGCTCGCTCCCACAGTTCGGTGTGTTGCTCAGAGGCGAAAGCCCTGATAGTCCTCGGTCCATTGCTGCTGGGTGGCGAGGGCGGTTTTCAAGCGTCCGATCTGTTCGCGTACCTGTTGTGGTGCGGTCCCGCCCCAGCCATTGCGTGCAGCGATGGCGGCTTCTAGGGTCAGGCTTTCGCGTACCTCTGGGGTGAGGCGCGGATCGATTTCCGCCAGCAGAGCGGGGGAGGCCTCCCACAGTTCGATGTCGTGTTTCTCGCACGCCTGGACCAACGCACCGGTGATTTCGTGAGCTTCCTTGAACGGCACGCCGCGCACCGCCAGCCAATCGGCAACTTCGGTGGCGAGGGTGAAGCCCAGCGGTGCCTGGCGGCGCAATTCCTCGACATTGACTTTCATGGTCGCCACCATTCCCGCCATGGCGGGCAGCACCAGTAGCAGCGTGTCGACGCTGTCGAGCACACCGTTCTTGTCTTCGCTCAAGTCACGGTTGTAGGACAGTGGCAAGGATTTAAGCGTGGAGAGCAGGCCGGTCAGGTTGCCGATCAGGCGACCGGCCTTGCCTCGCGCCAGTTCGGCGATGTCCGGATTCTTCTTCTGCGGCATGATCGAGCTGCCGGTGGCGTAGGCATCGTCCAGTGCGACCCAGCGAAATTGCCGCGACGACCACAGACAGAACTCTTCGGCAAGGCGCGAGATATTGATGCCGAGCATGCTGGCGATGAACAGAAACTCGGCGACGTGATCGCGGCTGGCCACGGCGTCGATGGAGTTTTCGCAAACGCCGCTGTAGCCCATTTCCTTTGCCGATTGCTGAGGTAGGCGAGCGATCGCCGAGCCCGCCATGGCCGCCGCACCGAGTGGTGACAGCGACGTCCGTGCGTCCCAGTCCACCAACCGCTGTACGTCGCGTAGCATCGACTGGGCGTGGGCCAGCAGGTGGTGAGCGAACACGATCGGTTGCGCCTGCTGCAGATGGGTGAAGCCGGGGCAGATGCTTTCGATGTGTTGCTCGGCCTGTTCCACCAGCGCCTGCTGCAGGCCCAACACTTCAACGGCCACGGTGCGTACGTGGTCACGCAGGAACAGCCGCAGGTCATTGGCGGTCTGGTCATTGCGCGAACGGCCGGCACGCAGCTTGCCACCCAGGGCGCCAAGCCGTTCGGTCAGCAGGCGCTCGATGAACGTGTGGACGTCTTCATCATCCAGGGTCGGCGCGATGCTGCCGGCGCGATAGTCCGCGCCGATGCGTTCCAGGGCGTCGAGCATGGTCTGGGTTTCTTGTTCGGTCAGCAGTCCGGCGCGCTGCAATTCCCGGGCATGGGCCTTGGAGCCGGCGAGGTCGTACGGGGTGAGCCGGAAGTAGCGCTCAGGGCAACGGGACAGGGCCGCCAAGGCTTCGGAAGGGCCGCATTTGAAGCGAGCACCCCAGAGTCGGTCGGTGGTTTGAGACATTGTTTTTTTCCTCGTCGGTTACGCGAACTGAAACGGGTACTCCAGGCCACGGCGTCGCTACGAAATCAGCGAGCAAAGTCAGGCCAGAGCAGTTTTCAAGAGGGCAGTTGCATCGGTGAAAGAGCTGATCGAACTGTCAGCTTTTGATGTTTCGCGACCAGCGTTTTGGCGCTGATGTTCGGAATTTATTGTCGGTTGCCAAGCTTGGTTTTCTGTGTTCATTATTATTGGGCCAGCTTGTTTTTGTTGTTGGGCACAGGTTGTTGAATAGAGCGCCAGAGGTAAATAAGCATTATGGAAACCCCACTTTCCAATTCCGGAAACCCGCCGCCAAGACCCCCGCAAAGGGCACCGTTGGCCCTCAGCGGGCTGGATTTCAAATTGCTCAAAGTGTTCAAGGCCGTGGTCGAGGCGGGAGGCTTTAGTGCCGCACAGAATGAGCTGAATGTGGGGCTGGCAGCCATCAGCAAACAGATTTCCGACTTGGAAATCCGTATCGGTATGCGCCTTTGCACGCGCGGGCGCGAGGGCTTTCACCTGACGGAAGAAGGGCGTCTGGTGTATCAGGCGTCGATAGACTTATTTGCCTCGGTCGACAACTTTCGTGATCGCCTTAGTTCCGCGCAAAACGAACTTGTTGGTGATCTTGGTGTGGGGGTTATTGATAATACTATCTCGGATGATAATTCCCCGTTAGTTGCTGCGCTCAGGAAGATTAATGAACAGTCGCCCAAGGTTCGGTTTCAACTTCAGGCTTCGCAACTCGATGAAGTCGAAAGAGGTGTCGTCGAAGGACGGTTGGTGGCGGGGATCGTACCGATTTATCAAAAGCGCGAAGAGTTCGATTACTACGAACTCTATGAAGAACGCTCGCAGGTCTATTGCGCACTCGGCCACCCGCTGTTCTCCATGGCGGACGCGGACATGGGGGAACATGTGCTCAAGGAGCATGAGTGCGTCAACCATCGCTACGCGATTCATCGTGACAAACTGAAATTTGCGCACTACGACAGCTTCTCCGCCTCGGCCACCCAGGTGGAAGCCGTGGCGTTGCTGATCAAGACGGGGCGTTTCCTCGGGTTCCTGCCCCAGCATTACGCCGCGTCGATGGTGGCGCGGGGAGAGTTGCGCGCAGTACGTCCGGACCTGATCAACATCGTCACGCCATTCAGTCTGATACTGCGTCACAACACTGTGCGCAGCCCCTTGGTCAAGGCTTTTGCCCAGGCGCTGGGGGTGGATCTGAAGGCTCCGGTTTGATGTTTATGGGGTAGTCACTCACGAACCTTGGCGGCAGCCGGAGTGATAGGTAAGTTACACCATCAAACCGTTGGCGCTGTTTTCGTTCAAACACCGCGACCTGTTCCGGCGTGTTCCGTTGGAAGGGCGCCCAGTTGAACTAGCCTAGGGTTCAATCACCCCATCCAGTATGTGCAGTCCCACCCTCTAAGTGACGGTGGTAATAATTGGATTTGTGCAAGGGAAACGGTGGCTGTCCACTGGGGCAATCTGCTAAAGGGTTCGTATTGACGAGCGAATCGCCCGTGCACATTCGATCACCGCGGGCGCCAGCTTGCGCTCGGCTTCCTCCAGGCTCCAGCGACTCGTTGGCACCACCACATGCACGGCTGCGACCGGCAGGCCCTGGCTGCCAATGATCGGCGCGGCAATGGACATGTCGCCAAGGAACAACTCTTCCTTGTTCGTGGCGTAGCCCCTGCGCCGTGTGGCCTCGATCTGCTCGATGATGTCGTCGACCGCGGTCAGGGTGTACTGGGTATGGCGTTTGCGCTCGCTGGCTTGCAGTGCGGCAACAAGCTCGTCGTCGGGCAGGGCGCTCAGGAAGGCCCGTCCGGAACCGGTGCAGTACATCGGGATCCGGCTGCCAATGGGCATGTGGATAGGGATGAATTTCGGCGCCACGAAGCGTGCCACGTACACCATGTCCAGCCCGTCGGGTTCGGTCAGGTTGGTCGTCTCCCCGGTAGCCTGTGCCAACTCGGCAAGGAACGGGTTGGCCACGTCCACCAGTGTGTCGGCGGCCAGGTAGTTGTAGCCGATCTCCATGACCTTCGGGGTCAACTGAAAGCGTTTGGTCTGCGGATGCTTGCGCACATAACCCAGCTCTTCGAGGGTATGGATCATGCGTTGCGCCGAGCTTTTGTTGATGTCTGCAGCTTGGGCGATATCCGCCAGGTTCATCGTGCGCCGGGCTGCGTTGAACGCCCGCAGCACCGCCAGGCCTTTTTCCAATGACTGATTGAACAGCGGATGAGGGTTATCGCTCATGGAAAATCCTTATATTCTGCGCTTTGAATATCGATATTCGATACTTATAAATCTCTTTACGATTTTTGTAAATCGCTTTACAGTCATTTTGAGCCTCCTGCCATCCATATGGGGCAACCCTTACCGGACTTAAGACAATAAAAGCGTCCAATGGGAGATACGCCATGCTTACTCGCTTTCGTGCACTCACGTTCGTTGTTGCCCTGGCTGCTGGCATCACTTCAGCCAACGCCGCCGAGCCCGTCTACAAGGTCGGTGCAACCGCAACGGGGATTCCCTTCACCTTTCTCGACGTCAAGAGCCAGAGTATCCAGGGCATGATGATCGACGCCGCGCAGGCGGTGGCCAAGGCTGGCGGCTTCGAGGTGGAGATCCAGCAGACCACCTTCGCTTCGCTGATCCCGTCACTGACGTCAAACAAGATCGACCTGATTTCTGCCGCCATGCTCCGGACGCCGGCGCGGGAAAAGGTGGTGCAGTATTCCGATCCGGTCTTCACCTATGGCGAGGGTCTGATCGTCAAGGCCGACGACCCGACCGCGTACACCCGCATGGAGGATTTTGCCGGCGAAGTTGTCGGCGCCCAGGTCGGCACCGTGTTCATCGATGAGCTGAACAAGCGTGGTGTCTTCAAGGAAGTCCGTGGCTATGACTCGATCCCCGATCTGATGCGCGACCTGGCCCTCGGCCGTATCAAGGCGGGTTTCGCCGATCGCCCGATCGTCGCCTACCAATTGGCCCAGGGCACGCAGAACAAGGTGCACCTGGTGCAGAGCTATCAGCCGGTGGTGATGGGGGACGTTTGCCTGATCGTGCGCAAGGGCGACAACGCAACACTGGAGCAGGTCAACAAAGGCATCGCTGCGATCAAGGCTGATGGTTCCCTCGAACGGATCATCGAGAAGTGGAAACTCAACTGATGGTTTTGTCGACCGCCTGCGGTAGCGGGCGGGTCCACTCATTGTTCCGTGGGTAGCTTTTATGATTCTCCAGAATGCGTTGGACTTCCTCCCTATCTTGCTCAAAGGGGCGGTGGTCACTCTTCAAGTGACGGCCGGGTCGTTTGTACTCAGCTCGCTGATCGGCCTGCTCCTGGCCCTGATGATGGTCTCGAAAATACGTGCGGTCGCGTTGTTCGCCATCAGTGTGGTGAACATCATCCGGGGGCTGCCGATCATTGTGCAGCTGTTTTATATCTATTTCGTCCTGCCGGAATTCGGCATTCAACTGACTGCGATGCAGGCCGGCGTCATTGGCCTGGGAATCGCTTATTCGGCCTATCAGGCGGAGAACTTCCGGGCCGGTATCCAGGCGATCCAGCAAGGGCAGATCGAGGCGGCGGAATCCTTGGGTATGCGCGGTGCGATGGTGATGCGGCGAGTGGTGCTGCCCCAGGCATTTCGCATCGCCTTGCCGCCTTACGGCAACACCCTGGTCATGATGCTCAAGGACTCGTCGCTGGTCTCCACCATCACCGTGGCCGAGATGACTCGCGCGGGGCAACTGATCGCCTCTTCGACCTTCGAGAACATGACGGTCTACACCCTGGTGGCATTGCTCTACCTGGCGATGAGCCTGCCGCTGTCCTTTGCGTTGCGTCGTCTGGAAGCACGCTTCAGCACCCGGAGAACGTCATGATCGAGATCAAGGGTATTCACAAGCGTTACGGCAGCGTGCCGGTCCTCGAAGGCATCGATTTGCAGGTCCAGAGCGGTGAAGTAGTGTGCCTGATTGGCCCTTCGGGGTCGGGCAAGTCCACGTTGCTGCGCTGTATCAACGGCCTGGAAAGTTATGACCAGGGCGAGGTCCTGGTCGGCGATGAACGTGTCGACCGCAATGCCAGGAACATCCACGACATTCGCACTCGGGTGGCGATGGTCTTTCAGCGCTTCAATCTGTTCCCGCACCGCACGGCCCTGGAAAATGTCATGGAAGGGCCGATCTACGTAAAGAAGGAGAACCCTCAGGCGGCCCGCAAGAATGCCGAGGCGCTGATGGAAAAGGTCGGCTTGTCCCATCGGATGAATGCCTACCCGGACGAACTGTCCGGGGGGCAGCAGCAACGTGTCGCCATAGCCCGGGCGTTGGCGATGAACCCCCAGGCGATCCTCTTCGACGAACCGACCTCGGCCCTCGATCCAGAGTTGGTCGGCGAAGTGTTGGCGGTGATGCGTAATCTGGCCAATGAGGGCATGACCATGATCGTGGTGACCCACGAAATGGCCTTCGCTCGAGACGTCGCCGACAAGGTCTGTTTTCTTCATAGCGGCAAGATCGTCGAGTCAGGACCCGCCGGGGAAGTACTGAGTACGCCGACGCATCCTCGCACACAGGATTTTCTTCGCCGACTGCTCAACCACAGCGGGGAGGTGCCGGCATGAATGCACCTTTCGCCCCGCAACTGCCGGCCTCGCTGTGGGCCGCGACTGCCACACCGGCGGTGCAAACGCCGGCCTTGGCCGAAGACAAGCAAGTGGATGTGGCCATCGTGGGGGCTGGCTATACCGGTCTGGTGACGGCTTTACGATTGGCCGAAGCGGGTGTCAGCGTCTGTGTGCTGGATACCGGGGAGCCCGGCTGGGGGGCTTCGGGGCGCAACGGCGGGCAGGTGATCCCCGGGCTGAAGTTCGACCCGGATCAATTGCTCGCCAAGTTCGGCCCAGCCCGTGCCGAAGCGATGATCGAGGCGGCCGGGTCAGCCGCTGACGAAGTGTTTGCGCTGATTCGCCAGTACGGGATCGAGTGTGATGCCACTCAGAAAGGCTGGATTCAACCGGCCTGTTCAACGACCGCTATGAAGACCATCGAGCAGCGCGCCGCGCAATGGCAACGCCGGGGCGTCAAGGTGGAGCTGTTGGACCGGGCCGCGGTCAGCCAACGTATCGGTACCGAGAATTACCTGGGGGGTGGGTCGATCCTCGGGCTGGCAGCTTGCATCCATTGAGTTACGCCCGTGGCCTGGCGAAGGCCGCAGTGGGGCAGGGCGCAATGATCCACGGCCACAGCCGCGTCACGGGGTTGCAGCGGCAGCGGTCAGGCTGGCTGTTGTCCACTGCGCAAGGCTCCAAGGTCAGTGCGCAACGGGTGTTATTGGCCACCGATGGCTATACCGACGACCTGTGGCCCGGGTTGCGCCAGACCGTCGTCGCGGCCAACAGCTTCATCATCGCGACCCGTCCGCTCCCGCCGGCGATCCGCAAGACCATCCTGCCCGGTGGCGAGGTCTGTTCGGACTCACGCCGTTTGCTGCTGTACTTCAAGCTGGATGCCCAGGGACGTTTGCTTCTGGGAGGGCGGGGGCCGTTTTCGGAGCCTTCCCGGCAGCGTGACTGGGCGCACCTGGAGCGTTCGCTGGGGGCGCTGTTTGCGCAAGTGGCGGATGTGCCTGTCGAGTACCGCTGGAGTGGTCGGGTCGCCCTGACGCAAAGCTTTCTTCCCCATGTGCATGATCCGGCACCGGGGCTGTCAGTCTTGCTCGGCTACAACGGCCGCGGCATCGCCCTGTCCACGGCGTTAGGCAAGCATCTGGCCGCGAAGCTCTCAGGGGCGACGCAGGACTTCCCGTTCCCGGTCATGCCACTGCGGCGAATTCCGTTTCATGCGTTGCAGCGGCTTTATCTTGCTGCCGGGATCAGCTATTACCGGGTATTGGATGCCTTGTTTTGAGTGCTTGTTGAAGAAGCCGCTGGCACCGGTTGGGCGTTGTCGGTGGAGTTGGGCATCTAGCGGCGCAGGTTGCCATATGGAGAGGTGCGCGTGAATGGGGTGAGCTGGGGTTTGACGAGTACCTGGAGATCAAGTCGCTGTTCGGGTATGTGAGCGACTCCAAACCCCCGGCTCATTGCCGTAGCGTGGTATTGCGCAGATAACGTGCCGGTGAGGTGCCCAAGGTCTTGCGAAACATGGTGATGAACGAGCTGACTGACTCGTAGCCGAGCGCTTCAGCGGTTCTTTGCACCGACTGCCCTTCGGCCAGGCTTTGCAACGCGACGATGATCTGCCATTGCTTGCGCCATTGACCGAAGGTCAGCCCGGTTTCGCTTTTTATCAGGCGGGCCAGCGAGCGTTCGCTCATGGCTACGTGCCGTGCCCAACTGGCCATGGTGGCGCGGTTGGAAGGCTCTTGCGCCAGCGCCCGGGCGATTGTGCGAAGCTGGTTCGAGGCGGGCAAAGGCAGGTAAAGCTGTTCCGTGGGCGCCAGTTCGAGTTCTTCGAGCAGCACGTTGGCCAGCCGTGCAATGCGCGAATTGGCGGGGTAATCCTGGACCTGGTCGCTCAGGTGAAGGATGAGTTCCAGGATCAGTGGCGATAGCGCCAGCGTACAGCAGCGATCGGGAAGCGACGCGGCGCCGGGCTCCACGAATAAAAAACAGACCTGCCCGTTGGCCGTGACGCGGTTGCTGTGGGCGACCCCCCCCGGAATCCAGACGCCGAACCCTGACGGGACCATCCACACGCCATCTTCCACCGTACACACAATGCCTCCGCAATAAGCCACGACCAGTTGCCCCTTGCGATGTTTGTGTTCGGCGGACTCACTGTCGTTGCGCTGGGTTTCCAGCATCAGTGCCACGGCAGGTTGCGACAGGTTGTCGTACTCGAATTGATCGACGTGGAAACGGTGGATTTCGGCCATGGCGTGTCGTCGGCGTCTGTCTGAATTTGATTATATTTTGGCAGTGTACTCAATATCGGCAGCGGTGGTAGTTCCTTAGCATCATCACCAAGCCCCCTTCAGTACGCGGGCGAATCCTGGACCCCCTCCGAACCCCGGTGCTTGCCATGCTTAGCGAAATCTCCATTGCCAACCTCTACGTCCCCCCCTTGTTGATCTACCTGGGTGCATCGGTCCTGGCCTACAAACTCATTGAGCGCCTGGCCCGGCGTTGGCTGGACGAGACGTGGCACCCGGCGCTGGCGCGTTTTTTTGTCTCGCTTATCGTCGTGTCGGCGATGGTCGTCAATTGCTGAGTGAGGCCGGCCATGTCTATCGTCAAAATCCTCAAACCTGCCGCCACCCTGGGGCTTGGCGTGCTGGCCCTGGTGTTCTGCCTGCAACTTTGGCGGGCCTATGTCTTGGCGCCCTGGACGCGGGACGGACGGGTGAGCGCGCAGGTCATCCGCATTGCGCCAGAGATTAGCGGCCAAATCGATCAGCTGTCGGTCAACGACAACCAATGGGTCGCCAAGGGCGATTTGCTGTATCGCATCGATGCGCGTGCTTATCGATTGGTCCTGCAACAGCGTGCGGCGGAGTTCGCCGAAGCGCGCAGTGTGTTCGAGCAGCGCAGTGCACAATTGAAGCGGCGATCCCAATTGGCCGACGCCATCGCCCGGGAAGAGATTGACAACGCGGCGCGTGACTTGGCTGTGGCCCAAGCGCGCCTGGACGCGGCACGCAGCCAGTTAGCCCAAGCGCAACTCGACCTGGACCGCACGACGATTCGTTCGCCGGTGGACGGCTACGTCACTCAACTGCGGCTGCAGCCTGGTGACTACGCGGAGGCTGGCCATACCAACCTATTCGTGGTCGATGGCCATAGTTTCTGGATCACGGGTTATTTTGAAGAGACCAAGCTGCCCGGTGTGCGTATCGGCGCGCCGGTGTCGATCAAGCTGATGGGGTTTGCCCCGCTGCTGGAAGGGCATATGGCAAGCATGGGCAGGGGCATCGCCGATGCCAATGAATTGCGCAACGACAGCGGTTTGCCTCAGGTGAGCCCGACCTTCAGTTGGATTCGGTTGGCACAGCGCGTACCCGTGCGCATCGAGTTGGACAGGGTCCCGGACGGGGTGGAGTTGGCGGCGGGCATGACCGCCAGTGTCGAAGTGACGCAGCCGAACGCCGCGCCGCGCTGGCGACTCACCCAATGGCTGCAGGCGTTCATGTGATGACTCGCCTGGCGACACGCCTGTTCGCGCTCATCCCCTTGCCCTGGACGCCCGCCAGTTTCTTCTACGTGATGCGTAGTGTCTCGGCGGCGGGGCTGGCGCTGTGGCTCGGCTTCCAACTGCATCTGGAATCGCCGTTCTCGGGGGCATCCACTGTGTTGCTGCTGGTGCAGCCCATCCAAGGGGCGGTGCTGGGAAAAGGCTTCTACCGGATGTTGGGAACCCTGGTAGGCCTGGTCGCGGCTTTCGTGCTGACAGGGCTGTTCGCTCAACAGATGCTGCTGTTCATACTCGGCATCGGTATGTGGCTGGGCCTGTGCGTCAGTGCAATGAGTGTCTTGCGCCATTACCAAGCTACCGCGGCAGTGGTGGCGGGTTATACGGTCTGCCTGGCATTGGGGCCTGCCATCGTCGCGCCTGAACAGGCCTTCGATCACATCATCACTCGCGGCACGGCGGTAGCGCTCGGGGTGCTGAGCTTGAGCCTGGTGGTAACGCTGTTCAGCTCCAAGACGATGGAGAAGAAGCTTCGAAACTCGCTGGTCGATGTCTGCGTCCGCAGTGCCCGGTTGCTCGCCGCGAGGCTCTCAGGCGAGCAGTCCGCGGAGCTGGCGACGCAACGCCACCCGCTCGTCATGGATATCGGTAAGGTAGACGATCAATTGGGAATAGGGCGGGGCGAATCGTCGCGGATTCGCTCCCGGCAGCTGGCGATTCAGGCGGGCCTGGCGCATTTGCAATCCGCTGTACTCGATGTGCACAGCGACGATCCATACCCCGGGATCGACCCCACGTTGCTCGCGCGGATAAGCGCGGCATTGCGGCAACTGGGTGAACGGATGAACGACACCCACTGCGACTTTCTCGCCGCCGCCGATACGGTGGGGCAACTGCGTAGCCTGGTGAATGATTTCGCTGACTCAAACCACCACTCGCGGTTGCTCAGCGAACGCTTGGACGAACAACTGACGGATCTGGGCGAGGCCTTGCTGAACTTCTCCAGCCTCGACCATGCTCGCCCCGAGCAGGTACGTGCCGTGGTGTATCCGCACAATTACGCTGATGCGGCGCGAAACGGCATCAGGGCACTGCTCGCCACCTTGGCCGCGGGTGCGGTCTGGTATCTCAGCGGTTGGGATCAAGGGCCCGCGCTACTGGCGGTCCTGGGCCCGTGCTGCACATTGCTGGCGCCGGCCCCCGCGCCTGCCCAAGGCCTCGCCAGCTTTATTCGGGGCACGCTCTACGCCATTCTGGCGGCAGCACTGTGCAAATTCCTGCTGATGCCACAGATCAACGGCTTCCCTTTGTTGTTCCTGTTACTGGCTGCGTTCTGGTCATTCGGGATCCATGCGACGAGCCAACCGCGCTACGCCCTGCAAGGGATTGCCTACCTGATCGGGTTCAATACCTTGGTGAGTACCGGCGATACCGCCCTCTACAATTTCGTCGATTTCGCCAACCAAGCGCTGGCCTGGATCGTTGCAATGCTTGTCTGCCTATTAGCGTTCCAGGTCTTGCCGAAGGATCCGGCTAAACATGTTCGGGCATTGAAACACTCGCTCCATAAGGACATACGCCGGCTACTTCGCCGTGCAAGCCATATCGATCACTCAAAATGGCAAGCGAAACAACAATCCCGGCTCGTCGCGTTGAAAAGTTTGCTTGGCGCTGATAACACGCAGGATTACCACACGGGTTATTTGTCGCTGCAGCTGAGTAAACAATTGAGCCGGCTACAGCGTAACGCGAGTGGTATCGATCCTGAATCGCCCGTCGGCCAATGCTCACAAACCGGCGCCCGGCGGATCGCTCGATATGCTCATCATCCGGCGATCAGCGCCGCCCAGGCCCGGCGCACATCAAGGTCGATGAGCAGACTCGGGGCACATCATCTAGCGATCTGTTACCAGGACTTGGCTTGGCTGTTGGAGCAATACGCGAACGTGGCACGCTCCCCTTATTGACTCGCAGAAATTCGATTTCAAAGCGCAAGTCGGGAATGTCCTGATAGTTCGCCTCCCGCAGGCTTCGGCAATTCCACTCGCACACGAAGCGCAATCATCAGGGCGGCCAGCAGCATCACTGCGCCTGCGATGATGAAGACGCCCATTACGCCGCCGAAGCCGAAGACCAACCCACCGAGTGCTGCGCCCGCGGCGATTGACGACTGCACCGCAGCGACGACCATCCCACCTGCGGTTTCGGCTTGATCCGGAACCGCACGTGCCACCCAGTTTGACCAGGCAACCGGCACCCCGCCGAAAGCCAGGCCCCAGAGGGCGACTGCGAGCGCGAGTCCCGGCGCCTGGAGCGGAAGCGAGATCATGGCAAACGCGGCCACGGCCACCAAGGCAGGCATAAGGATCAATGTCAGGCGCAAGCTACGCTCCATCAGCCAACCCGCCACGAGCGTGCCAACGAAATTGGCGGCGCCGAAGCCCAATAGCATTAAAGCCAGGCCATCGGTGTCGATGGGTACAACGCTTTCAAGTGCGGGGCGGATGTAGGTGAACAATGCGTATTGACCTGTGTGTGCAAGCACGCATCCGACCATGCCGATGGCAATGCCAGGACGGCGGAGCAATTCCAGCACGGAGGCTGTGCGTGCCATTTTCCGAGGCGCCATGCGGGGTAGGGTGAACCATTGGAAAATCAACGTCAGCACGCCGACCGCCGCGGCTGCGTAAAAGGCACTGCGCCAGCCGAAGAGGCCGCCCAAGTAGCTGCCCAGCGGAACGGAAACCACTGTTCCCACGGCAATGCCGCTGAAGATGATAGACAGCGCACGAGGTACGAACTTGGCCGGTACCAGCCGCATGGCCACGGCAGCCGCCATGCTCCAGAACCCACCCAACGCAATGCCAAGCAGCACTCGCATCAACAACAGGACCACCAGGCTCGACGACAGGGCCACCAGCAAGTTGGAGGCAATCATCAGCGCGGAAAAACCGAGCAAGACGGTGCGCCGGTCAAGCGTGCGGGTCAGACCTGGCACCAATAGTCCAGCAAACAACGCAACCACAGCGGTGACGGTCACGGCCTGTCCGGCCAGCGCTTCGGACACGTTCAAATCAGAGGCCATGGGGGTTAGCAAGCTGGCAGGAAGGTATTCGGCCGTCAGCAGGCCGAAGACCCCCATGGTCAGGGAGAAAACCGCCGTCCAGGCCGGGGTGGCCGGCTCTACTCCAGCAACGCTGCCAGGTGCAGCGTCAAGAACATCGCTACTCATCTCAAGAATCCTTGGAAAGTGATTGTGAGACACACTCTAGGGCTGAGCTTCAGGATGATCTATGATGCTAAGTCTTAGTCTTTTGATCGAAACACCTAACATGACGGAATCAGGACAATTCGCTCTGTCTTCTGAGCTGATTAGCGAACTGCTCACGGGGATGCGGCTGCGCGGTGTTCAGTACCGCCGTATTCAAACGGGCCCGAGTTTTGGCTTGGGTTTCGAACACAAATCGGCCCATGCCTACTTTCATTATCTGGCGGTGGGTACGGCCATCCTGCGTACAGGCGATGGCGCGATACATTACCTCTCGGCAGGTGACGCGGTACTGGTGCCGCAAGGGCATGGGCACGAACTGCTATCCGCCCTGGATGTCACGGTCCAGCCTATCGACCAACTTGATGCCGCCCCCTTGGGCGAGGCTGTCAGCGGTGTGAACACTTGTCCGAGCACACTTTCCACGCCCAGTACGATCCTGTTCTATGGCTGCATGGAGTTCGACCTGGGGGGCATGGGGGCGTTAGGCAAGCTGATGCCGAATGTCATGGTGGCGGACACCGGTGGTCAACGTTATCCAGGGCTGGGAGCGATACTCGACTCAATCAAGCGTGAGATCTGCGCCGGACGCATCGGGTATGCCGGGATCATGGCTCGGCTTGCGGAAGTCGCTGCCTCCTTGTTCGTACGGGGTTGGGTCGAGCATGGCTCGGAAAGTGCGCAAGGGCTCATGGCTGCGCTGCGAGATCCGCGCCTGGCACGCTCTATCCTTGCGTTGCATCGCCAACCCGGGCGCGAGTGGACGGTGGCCGAGCTGGCGGCCGAATCCCACGTTTCGCGCTCCGTGTTCGCCCAACGGTTCCAAGCCACCATTGGCGTACCTCCATTGCGATACGCCACCGAACTGCGGATGCGGATCGCCAGCCAATGGCTGACGCAGGACAACCTGTCGATCGATGCTGTCGCACAACGCTTGGGCTATACCTCACAAGCGGCATTCAGCCGTGCATTCAAGCGCATCAATGGCCAGCCACCAGGGGCCAGTCGACAGGCACGTCGAAGCAGTGAGCCTGTGGAGTGAACGGCACCTGGTAGGCCCGGCCGAACTGCAACGGCATCTAGGATGAGCCCGCCAAGATCAAGCCTTTGCTGGTAAGAAACGATCCAACACATTACGGGTGATGGTCACGGTGGAGTACTCGTCAAGCTTGAGTCCGTTTACCCATTCGCAGGACGCAGCGGTGAACACCTCACCTTTGCCTTTTTGGAAATGCACGAGCATGCCAGTCCCCCGGCTGTGCTGGCTTACGCTGGCATCACTCATGTCGGGCGCCAGCAGTGACGCCCGAAACCTGGCGTCTGCATCCCCCAGCATGAATGAGTACGCATCCTGCGGCCGGCCGTGCTCGGCGATGGTCGCCCAGCCCATGGCAAGGATCTGTAGCCCTGGCGGTGCGCCATCCGTGCCGAGAGGTTCTGGAAGGCCGTCGATGAAGGTGTAGTCCAAGCCATCCACCTCGTAACCGAAGATGTTAGCCGTATCGCCGAACAGATCAGCGTAGCCCAGCCCGGTATCGGCCAGAGCCCAATGCTGTGGCCGGAACACGGTAAAGCCCCTCGGGCCGCGCGGAGCCATGCCCCCAAAGCTACCGTATATCCCGCGCAGTGCATTGACGCCAAAGGTGCTGGCCCCA
Source organism: Pseudomonas sp. Van50 (assembly GCF_055390755.1). Taxonomy (NCBI): domain Bacteria; kingdom Pseudomonadati; phylum Pseudomonadota; class Gammaproteobacteria; order Pseudomonadales; family Pseudomonadaceae; genus Pseudomonas; species Pseudomonas sp. Van50. The sequence goes on from NZ_AP024343.1 coordinate 2,806,716, forward strand.
GGCCGACCCACTCGTGGATCCTCCCAGGCGCTCGTGAGCGTGATGTCATTACTTGCCGCGACGGGATCCAGCTCAGCGGCGTCGTATTTGTAGGCCACTTGGCGTTCACCGCGATTCTCCAGACGAATCTGCCACATGAAGTTACCGGCGAAACGCGCAACATTTCCCCCTGCTTCAACAAATGCCTCGACGTTGTCGCGCATTTCACGCGTCCAGTACTCATCGTGACCGACAAAGACTGCGCAGGCGTACCCGTCCAAGGCCTCGGGGTCGTTATGCAGATCATCCTGAGTCAGGATGTCGACCGTATAGCCCTGTTCTTCGGCCCACACTACGAACGGACGTTCATAGGATGCCCAGCCGGCCAGGGCGTAGTACTTGCTGAAGCCGTACAGAGAGGCCCACTCGATGAATTCATAGCGCGCCGGCCCCGGTTTGCCCGGCCTCGAAGCATTGATCGAGCGCGGCGCGTCTTCAGGTAGCCAGACTTGCCCGCGCGCCCAAGGGCGTTGCGCTGACAGCAGAGGCGAGCGGCCGCGGGGTGTGCCGGGATGGATGCCGAAGTAATGGTTGGCACCCCCCCAGTCGTTGTAGGCGGCCCATGTGGAGGTCGCAGCGACCAGCACCAGTGCGTCGGGGCATTTGCGCATCGCCCTCACGATGAACAGGTGATGACCGAGTACGGCATCAGCACCGTCCCGCACTTCCACCACATAGGCACCTGGCTTGGCGTCCAAGGGTATTGGCCATAGCGCGAACACTGGCCATTGGCAGCCGACCTCGTAGACGCGTTCGGGCAATGGATGAAAGCTAGCCGCGAGGGGGGCGGTTTGGTGAACGGTATGAGGCAGCGCGCCGTCACGATAGATTTTCAACGTAACCCAGGGGCTGTTCGAGGACAGGTGCAGGTTGACTGTTTCGCCTGGGCTGTAGGCGCGGCGGTCGGAATAGCACCATGCGGCTGCCGAGCCTTTCTCACTGGGAACTTCAACCCAGATCTCCCGCGCGCCCTGGCGTGGGCCTGAGGTCACGGCGGCGGTTAAATCCGCACCGGGTCGTTCGCCGCGAGCGGTCGTTGGCTTGGAATCATTGGCGTTCATAAAGTGCCCTTATGCATGGGGTGGGTTCCTCTAGAGCGCCGCTGAGCCGGCGCCAGGTGCCTGGATTTCAGCGAGATCGATCCCTGCGGTTTCTTCGATGAAATAACCTGCCGCGACCGTGACCAGGCCCAGGCTTATCAGGTAGCCGATGTACAGATACTCAAGGTGGGCGCCCACCAGATAGCTGTGCAGATAGGGCGCGGTGCCGCCGAAAATGGCCACCGAAACCGATGAGACAAACCCGACACTTTGTGCACGCGCTTGGGTCGGCACTTGTTCCGAAAGCACGGCGGGAAAGATCGCTGCAATCGAAGCCCAGGCGAGCAGCGCCAGCGCTTGTGCGAGAAACAAGGTGTAAGGTTCGGTGGTGACGATGATGGAGATGGGGTAGGTCAGCACGACCACTCCAATCCCCCAGGCGATCACCATGGGTTTGCGACCCACCCGATCAGAGAGCATTCCGCAAACCGGCAACCAGCACACGCAGATGACTTGGGCGAGCAGGCTGGCGAGATAGGCGCCGGTCGCATCCATGCCCTGGGCGATGGCCGAGGCAGCACCAAACGTCACCCAGGCGTAATAGGTCACGTTAGCGGCCGCAGCCAGCATCACGATGTTGCGAGTCATCCGCAGGACTTCGCCCTTGGACAACTTGCGGGGTGGCTGAGCCTGCTGTCGTTGCTGCTCGAATACATGCGACTCCTGGGCGCTGCGGCGCAGGAACAGCGCATAAATACCCAGTACCCCGCCGATGGCGAAACCGATACGCCAGCCATAGTCTCCCATGGCCTGTGTACCCAGTAGCCAGGTCAGGGCGGCGGCGACTGCCGTCGCACCCATGACGCCCAACGTGACGCCTACGTACACCGAACTTGACCACAGACCACGGTGCTTGGCAGGGGCAATCTCCGCGACATAAGTGTAGGAAACGCCCGTTTCGCCCCCGTGGGCAAGGCCTTGTATGAGTCTAAAGACGAGCAGGGCCGACGAAGCGTAGAGGCCAATGTCCTGATAGTTCGGAATGAGGGCGATACCCAGGCTACTGGCCGCCAGCAGCATCATGGTGATGACCATGATGGCCCGGCGTCCAAGGACATCGCTGAGGCGTCCAAAGAAAAAACCGCCCAGAGGCCGGGCTATGAATCCAGCCGCGAACACTGCAAGAGTGGCGAGCATCGCGGAGCGGGGATCGGTCTTGTCGAACAGATTGCGGGCCAGGTAAACAGAGAAAGTTGCATAGAGCGTCCAGTCGAACCACTCGAGGGCATTTCCCACGGCGGCCGCGCGCAAGGATCTAAGGCGTCCTTGATGGGACGTCGAATTATTCATGTCATTCTCCAATGATGGGTATCGGGCGCAGAGAGGAGGGGCTGCATCAGGGAGACAGCACATCGTCAAATCCCATGTCCTGTAGCGGAACGTCTATCGCACGCTTGACGAGGCGATCAATCCCGCCGACATGGGAGACGTGGCTCCGCATCCGCTGCGCAGGGATAAAAGAGGTTGCAGTGGAATCACACACGACAAAGCATCCCTTGGACGCGTTGTTGTTCAATTCGAACCGGAGTCTATGCGGGTGAATCCTGGCTATCTATGATCCTTCGTCTCGATGTTTTGTCCGAAACCCCGCTGCTGGTTTTGCAGCCGATTGTGCTTCGCAGGCTTTCTCCTGATTCGATGCAACGAATGTCGCGTGGTGGCCTCATATGAAAACGAGCGGCGCTTCGGTTGGAGAGGGGCGACTGCGGTTTTTCATGACGGAGGTGATTGTGTCCATGACGGCAGCTGAGAAAAATCATGTCGACTGGCTGGTCGAACAATCGATGCTCAATGCTGCGAGGAAGCGCGCCAAGCTCTACTCGGGCCAGGGGCGATTGTGGCAGCAGCCCTATGCGCATACTCGGCCTCGCGACGCCTCGGCATTGGCTTCGGTGTGGTTCACCGCGTATCCGGCCTCCATCGTTACCCGCGAAAATGGCACTGTGCTTGAAGCGCTGGGGGATGAAACCTTATGGCATGCGCTGTCGAGAATCGGTATCCAGGGCATCCACAATGGCCCTTTGAAAAGGTCCGGTGGCCTTTCGGGCACTGACTACACACCAACGATCGATGGCAATTTTGACCGCATCAGTTTCGAGCTCGACCCGCAATTGGGCACCGAGGCGCAGCTGCAAGCGTTGACCCGAATGGCCGCCGCGCACAATGCGGTCGTCATCGAGGATGTCATCCCGTCTCATACCGGCAAAGGCGCGGATTTTCGTTTGGCCGAGATGGCGTATGAAGATTATCCGGGGCTTTACCACATGGTGGAAATCCGCGAGGAGGATTGGCCGCTGCTGCCCGACATTGCCGAGGGCCGTGATGCGCAGAACCTCACCCCGCAGCAGGTCGACGTTCTGCGGGACAAGCATTACATCGTCGGACAGTTGCAGCGAGTGATCTTCTTCGAACCAGGCGTCAAGGAAACCGACTGGAGTGCGACACCGGTGGTGATGGGGGTTGACGGCAAGCCGCGTCGTTGGGTCTACCTGCATTACTTCAAGGAAGGGCAACCTTCGCTGAACTGGCTGGACCCGACCTTTGCCGCTCAACAGATGATCATCGGGGACGCACTGCATGCCATCGATGTCTCGGGGGCGAAAATCCTGCGTCTGGACGCCAACGGATTTCTTGGCGTCGAGCGCAAGCTCGAGGGTACCGCCTGGTCCGAAAGCCATCCGCTATCGATCACCGCAAACCAGTTGCTCGCTGGAGCGATTCGCAAGGCCGGCGGCTTCAGTTTCCAGGAGCTGAACCTGACCGTAGACGATATCGCCGCCATGTCCCACGGAGGGGCGGATCTCTCCTACGACTTCATCACCCGACCCGCCTACCAGCATGCCTTGCTGATGGGCGATGCCGAATTCCTGCGCTTGATGCTGCGCCAGATGCACACCCTCGGCATCGATCCGGGCTCGCTGATCCATGCGTTGCAGAATCATGATGAGTTGACCCTGGAATTGGTGCACTTCTGGACCCTGCACGCCCACGATACTTACCTCTATCAGGGGCAGACCTTTCCCGGCAGCATCCTGCGCGAGCACATCCGCGAGCAGATGTACGAGCGCCTCACTGGCGAGCATGCGCCCTACAATCTGAAATTCGTCACCAACGGCGTGTCCTGCACCACCGCGAGCATCATCACGGCGGCATTGGGGATTCGCGATCTCGAAACCATTACGACGGCAGATATCCAGCAGATTCGCCAGGTTCATCTGCTGTTGGTGATGTACAACGCGATGCAACCCGGCGTCTTCGCATTGTCTGGCTGGGACCTGGTCGGCGCGTTGCCGTTGCCGGCCGAACAGGTCGAGCATCTGATGGGCGACGGCGACACACGCTGGATTCATCGCGGTGCCTACGATCTGGTGGACCTCAACCCAGAGGCGGCATTGTCGGCCGGCCAGATGCCGCGTCCGAAGACCCTGTACGGCAGCTTGCCAAGCCAGTTGAAAGACCCGGATTCGTTCGTCTCGCAGTTGCGCAAGATCCTCGCTGCGCGCCGTGCCTATGACATCGCCGCCAGTCGCCAGATACTGATTCCGGATGTCGAGCATCCGGGGCTGCTGATCATGGTTCACGAATTGCCGGCTGGCAAAGGTACGCAAATCACGGCGCTGAACTTCGGTTCGACGCCGATCACTGAAACCCTGCACCTGCCCAATATCGCACCGGGGCCGGTGGTCGACATCATCAATGAGCGGGTCGAAGGCGACCTTACGCCTGAGGGCGAATTCACCATTACGCTGGATGCGTTCGAGGGGTTGGCGTTGCGGGTGGTGAGTACCTCACCCATGATCTAGGGCTAGGGAGATCGAGGTGGTTGATCGCTCAATCATCCACCCATGCCATAAGTTCTGGTCAGGCTCAGTCAAGGCTTTGTCTATGCTCTGCTCCGTCACCCATGGGGAAGAGCTGGCCTGAATAACCTGCAACCTTGAGGCATTCGCTACGCTGATCGGAGCTGAGCTTCGATCGCTTCCTTGTCGATGACCGACCAGACCTCGCGGATCCTGCCGTCCTCGAACGCGTAGAAGACGTTTTCGGCGAAGGAGATGGGTGTCCCATTCACCGCCAGGCCCAGGAACTCCCCAACCGGCGTGCAATTGAAGGCCAGGCGGGCTGCCAACTTCGGTGGGTCGATCACCAGGAATTCAATGGCGAAGCGCAAGTCGGGGATCGCCCGATAATCCGCTTCCAGCATGCTTCGATAGCCGTGCAACCCCAATGGTCTCGCGTTGTGAACCACATCTGGGTGCACAAAATGGCCTAGGTTTTCCCAGTCCTGTGCATTCAGGCAGGCGATGTAGTCGCTATAAAGATCTGCGAGGTTAGAGGTCATGGGGGTGATTCTCCTCTGCATGTCTGTTCCCGTCTTTGCGATCCTAGGCCCTATTGTCACGTCTCATCAAGGCAGTGGGCAGAACGGAAAGTCACTGGCGCAGGCATTGACAGCGGTCATCACGTCGCTGAGGAGCCGTCGGCACGGGAGGCCTTTTTCTCCGAGCGATGAGCGTTGCCACCAGGCTGGCGAAAAACTCAATTCACGGACAACGGAAAAAGGCCCGCATGCGCGGGCCTCGTGTTGCCAATTGCATTTATTGCGCAGCTTTTTCGATCAGGTTTGCCACCACTTTCGGGTTGGAAACCATCACGACATGGGAGGCGCCTTTGACCACGACGGTCTGCTTGGAATGTGCACGCTCGGCCATGAACGCCATGGCCTGAGGGGGAATGTTCTTATCCTTGTCGCCGTATACGAACCAGGACGGAATGGTTTTCCAGGCAGGATCCGTGGCGGCTTCGTTCAGCGCGGCGACGGTGATGGGGCGTTGGCCGGCCGCCATCAGGCGAGCTTCAGCCTCAGGCACATCGGCTGCGAACTGGTCGTGGAATTTATCCTGCTGGATGTAGAGATCCTTGCCGCCATCGGCCAGTTCGACCGGGGTCGACAAGGCCGAGGCCAGGGTGCCCCCCGGAATCGTCCAGACAATTCTGCCGCAGTCTCGCCAGTTTCCGGAGTGAAAGCCGCGACATACACCAGGCCTTTCACGTTCTGATTGCCATACGCCGCCTCGCTGATCACCGCACCGCCATAGGAGTGGCCGACCAGTACTACCGGAGTCTTGATGCTCTTGACAATGCTTGCCACCGATTGTGCATCACTGCTGACGCCCCGCAGCGGGTTCGCCGCCGCAATGACCGGATAGCCGTCTTTTTCCAGAATCTTGACTACGCCGTTCCAGCTCGACGAGTCGGCGAAAGCACCATGGACCAAGATCACCGTGGGTTTGACGTCAGCAGCGTTTGCTAAACCGGTGGCTGCGAGAGCGGTGGCGAGGGCCAGGCCAGAAAGAATCTTTTTCATGAGTGACTACCTGTAAGAGAAGAAAGGACGGTTGCAAAGTGCTTTTGATGAGCGATAAATACTTGTGCGCTAATCAGTTGCGATAAAGTTATCGCCTAAAATGTTTGCGCGCAAGATATTTTTGTAAAATAAATCGATATTGATGTAAGTGATTGTATTTAAATGAATTAATTGTAGATGGGTGGTGGGTTTCGATCGAATCCCCCGAACTGCGAGGGAAAAGGGGAAAGGTGATCAACCCTCTGGAGCACACCGTTGCGGTGACTTCATCGGGTGTTTTGGTGCTGACGTTGCTTCCAGATGGGCTGGGAGGGGGCCGCGGCGCTTCGTCCATGGCCACACAGGCGTTGCGACGGTGATCGGAGAAAGAGGGTGCGCCCCTTGGCTGCCTGTTGTTCCAAGGCTGCTTACGTTCTGCCTTTTCGATGACCGGCTACGAGGCTACGCGGTTTTTCCCCTCGCGCTTGGCCTTATACAGCGCGGCGTCCGCTGCTTGCAGCAATAAGGTTTGATCGGTCCCGCTACGCGTCGTCGAGGCCACGCCAAAGGATGCGGTAACGCTGAACGTCTGCATTCCATCCGTAGGGCTCATGCTTTCCAGCGAGTCCCGGATGGATTCGGCTCGCAGGAGAGCGTCTTCAATGGAGCAATCCGGCAATATGATGATCAGCTCTTCTCCACCAAACCGGCAGGCGACATCGGTGGCTCTGATTGACTTCATGATCAAGGATGCCGTGCTTCGCAACACCGCGTCACCCGCAGAATGACCATGGATGTCGTTCAGTTTCTTGAAGTTGTCCAGGTCGAGCATGATGACGCTCAGGTCCACTGCGTCTCGAGTGGCTTTGGAGAGTTCGCGCTTGAGTGTTTCCTCCATGAAGCGACGGTTGTACAGACCCGTCAGCGGGTCTTTGATCGACTGGACTTGCAGGACCTGGCGCATCCTGCCGTTCGCCAGTGCTAGCGCGGTTTGCTCCGCGGCAGCTTCCGCAAACTGGCGGCTGACTTCCTTATCGTCAGTTCCGCCAGCATGCTGGATATGCAAGAGTCCCAATGTTTCTCCGTAGGCTATCAGCGGCAGGCACCAGTGAATGTCACCATCGTCGAACTCTGATTTTTCTGAGTAGTGGGCGCAGCGCAGCTCATGGCGATGTTCAACCACATGGGAATGGCCTCGACGTATGGCCCAACAGTCTTTGGGACCGATAAGGGCATCTGATTGAGCCTCGACGTGGCCCCAGCTTGCGGCCGGTTGCAAAGCATCAGCCGAATTGCGGTACAGGTACAGTGTTCCGCTACTGCCCTCCAGTAACTTTTGGCAATAAGTGCTGACCAGCTGGAGCGTTTCCTCTTGGCTCATCTCGGTCTGTAGCAGGCGAGCCATTTCTGCGAGCAAACCTATTTCTGCATTGCGCCGCTCAAGGTTTTTCAGGCTTTTGCTCAGTTGGGTGCTTGAAGAAAGCGCGCTAGCCGTCGATTCGGCTTGGCGTTTTATGGTCTGGCGCATGGACACGTAGATGAAACGGCCCAGCACAAGCGTAAGCAGGAAGCTTGCAATGGAAACGGCGACGGCCCAACGCAGGTTGGCGTTAAGCTGGTTGTCCAGAACAGCCACCTCCTCGATTTCTGCTTGAATCAGCTCGCTCCCCAGGTCGCGGACCTGGTCCATGAGGTGCTTGCCGTTACCTGTAGCGATTTCGGCCACCGTCGCTGCGGAACCTTGGGTGCTGCGCAGCTTGATCACCATGTCCAGGTGGTCCAGCTTCAGTGCGGACTTCTCGATGAAGTCCTCCACCTTGGCAATTTCAGCGGACGAATCGTTTCGATAGTTTTCACGAAGCAGCTTGATCGCGTCGGGAAGCTGCGACGTGGCGATGTAATAAGGGCGAAGAAATGTCTCCATCCCCGTTAATGCATACCCGCGTTCGCCTGTCTCCGCATCCACGAGCAAACCTTGTACCGTGCGGATACCGTCCAGCTGCTTTTCTACCAGGTTGCGGTCGTTACGCGTTTCGTTCGTCCAGAACAGGGTAAACGGACCTACTGCGGCCGTGACGGACATGACCAATGTGGCAGTAGCTGCTGCGAGGAGAAGTCTGGGTGTGCGATGGGGCATCGTCAGCTCCAATGGGATTCACATCTTATCGGCGAGTAAGGTTAATGGCGTAGGTGTATCACGCTAAAACCGTTAGACGGTCAAAAGATTGTATATCCGCTGATCAGAAACTTCGGCCCGCGCCGATTCAGGTGGTGTCGGCTACAGTTCCTTGTATCCGCAGGGAAGTATCACGACCGCCACGGAATATTGATCATGACGAAACGCCCTCCATTCCAATCGCTCGGCTGCGCCGAATGCCGCAACCATGAGGCGTTGGGGTTTGATTTCACCATGGCCTTCCAGCCTATTTTCAACGTCCGGACACACGCTGCGTTTGCTTATGAGGCGTTGGTCAGAGGCATCAATGGCGAATCGGCTGGCTACATCCTGGGGCTCGTGAACGACAGCAACCGCTACCGATTCGACCAGGCTTGCCGGGTGAAGGCCATCGAAGAAGCCGCAAGGCTGGGGCTGCTGGACATTCCCGATTGCTTGCTGAGCATCAATTTCCTGCCCAACGCCGTATACCGGCCAGAGACGTGTATCCGGGCCACCCTGGAAGCGGCGCGCCTGACCCATTTCCCGCCAGAAAGGCTCATGTTCGAAGTGACCGAAGGCGAGAAGGTGGTAGACCCTGAGCACCTCAAATCGATTTTCATGGAGTACGAGCGCCAGGGTTTCATTACCGCCGTCGACGATTTTGGCGCGGGCTATTCGGGCCTTAACCTGCTGGCCATGTTCCAGCCGCAGGTGCTGAAGATTGACATGGCACTGACCCGAAACATTGATCGGGACTCGGTCAAACAAGCGATCGTCGAAGGCATCATCCTGGTCGCCAGGCGCTTGGATATCCTGGTCATCGCCGAAGGTGTCGAGACCCGTGAAGAAAGCTCGACGCTGCTAGGCATGGGTATCGAACTGATGCAGGGATATTTGTATGCAAGGCCCGCGGTCGGTCATCTGCCGGCTGGATGCTTCGATGACGGTGTGCGGTAAAGTGTGCGGTAAAGGCGGGCTCGAATCCATAGGTTCGCTACGGCAGGCGTGCTTCACGATCCCATGCAGTTATCCAAGAAATCCGTGAGTATGTCTGTGGATAACCGCGCTGATGCCAAGTGGGCAGGGGGTTTGAACGGGCGCTCAAAAAATGTACAGGCAGGTTGGCATCACCTCCCGCCGTAGGCCATTGAGTTCAGGGCTGTCAGCGGAGGCAGGCGACTAGTAGCCCTCAATCGCTTGAGTCACGAAGTGGCCGGACAGCGGTGATCTTCGCTGCGATCAAATACGAGCAGGCCCCGCGAAGTGCGGAGACTGTCCGAATGACTCGATCAGCAGCTCTGTGAGCATCCGTATCTTCCGTGCCGGATGCTGGCCTGGCGGACGGACCACGTATACACCTGCCGGGGGTGGTGGATACCGGGTCATGATCGGCACGAGCGCCCCTGAGTTCACATGTTCATAAGTCAGGCAATCCGGCAGGTACGCGATGCCGAGTCCCGCGGTTGCGGCCGCCACGAGCGCAATGCCGTTGTCCGCCTTGAAGCGGCCCTGCGGACGCACCGTGATGACCTTGTCACCCTCCATGAATTGCCACGCCTCGGTACCCTGCAGGAGAGCCTCATGGGCCATGAGCTCGTCCGGTGTCTCTGGTGCCCCATGGGCTTTTATGTAGCCTGGGCTCGCGACGAGCTTCGTGTAGATCGGGCCGATTTTCCTCGCGATCAAATTGGAGTCGGGGAGGTACCCGACGCGTATTGCACAATCGAACCCCTCGGCAATGAGATCAACGAAGCGATCGCTGTAGCAGGTCTGGATATGAAGCTCGGGGTGACGGTGTGCCATTTGCGCGAGCATGGGCGCGAAATGGGTAGGGCCAAAAGACAGCGGCGCCGCGACGCGTAAGCGACCACGAAGGGCGCCTGTCGGCAGGATCGTTTCTCTGGCTGTCTCGATTTCGGCGCAGACCCTGGCCGCGTAATCTCGGAACGTGGCCCCGGCTTCAGTGAGGGCGGCCCCGCGGGTGGTTCGTGCGAGCAACTGGATGCCAAGTTCCGCCTCAAGCCGGGCGAGCCTGCGGCTGACGATCGACTTGGATACCCCAAGGCGGAGCGCCGCAGGCGAAACGCCCCCTGCGTCAGCCACTTCCACGAATGTTTGCAGCTCTTCTATATCCAAGTCAGCGTTCCTCTTTGTGCGACACAGCTAGCCTCGCGTTGCGACTACTGCGTCGAAAATGGGAACAGCATAATCCTTGCTTCCGGGCAATGTCGCCAGTGGCGCAGGTTGCCTGGAAACCCAAATCCACTGACAACATCAGTAGACACTTCGTCAGGGCCATGCCCGTCTATCCGAGTGCGCGCTGGCTCTCTGGCACCGTGTATTACAACTGAGAACAGGACCAGACAATGACAAGCGAGACTATTCGCAACCCCCATACCGACCACCTCTTATCGCCTGAGAATTGCGCGCTGATCATCATCGATTATCAGCCGATCCAGGTCTCCTCGATTCGCTCGATGCCCCGTGACGAGCTCGTGTTCAACATCACGAGCGTTGCCAAGGCGGCCGTCAACTACAACCTTCCTGTCATTCATTCGACGGTCAACGTCGCGACCGGTCGCAACAAACCGCCGATCCAAGCGTTGCAGGACGTGCTCGGCCATCTGCCGACTTATGACCGCACCTCGATCAATAGCTGGGAGGACACTGAGTTCAAGCAGGCGGTCAAGGGCATCGGCCGTCGCAAGCTCATCATGACCGCGCTCTGGACCGAAGCCTGCCTGACGTTCCCAGTACTGGACGCGATCCAGGAAGGCTATGAGGTGTATGTGCCGGTCGATGCGGTCGGAGGCACGTCAGTCGCCGCGCACGAGGCCGCTCTTCGTCGAATCGAACAGGCGGGCGCGAAACTCATCAGCCGCGTGCAGATGTACTGCGAGCTCCAGCGCGACTGGGCACGGGAGTCGACTGTCCCGGGCTTTATGGGGGTCTTCGAAAACTTCGACGGTTTTAACGCCGAGAAGGCGCTCTAGCAGGCGCCCTGGCACAACTCACAACGCTGCAGATGGGATGGGGGTGGCGCTTGCGAAAGCCGCCACCTTCAGACCGCGTAGAGTTTTTTAGGTTGGACATTCAATCCGGCTGAAACGGCGATGCGCTGAGCACCACGCCAGTTTCGTCGACGTACTGCTGCCAATGGCCAATCAAAGTGGCCAGTTTGTCCGGCTGACTCAGCGCCAGGTCATGGATTTCGCCCGGGTCCTGGCCCAAATCATACAGCTGCCAGGTCGCCGGCCCCACGGGACCGGGGATGTACACGGCTTTCCACTGGCCCTGGCGAATCGCGCGGCGGCCAAACAGCTCCCAGCCGGTGACCGTGTGTTCGTCGTGCACCTCGCAGGTCTCGCCCGACAGGAAGCCCAGCCACGATTTGCCGCGCAATGACGCCACGAGCTTGCCGCGCCACTGTGTGCCGGGATGGCGTACGCCGGCCAGGTCCAGAATGGTCGGTGTGATGTCCATCACTGTGCCGAACCCATGGCTGATGCGCCCCTTGAGCGACAACTGGGGGTAATGCACCAGCGCCGGCACACGAATCCCACCCTCGGTGGTAAATGCCTTGAACAAGCGCGACGGCGCCGTTGTCACTTGGGCCCACGACGGCCCGTACCAGACGTAGGAGTTGGCGCGGCCGATGTTGTCCAGGCTGTTGTCGTAATGCTGGTTGAGGTAGGTCAGCAACTGCGGCCCGAACTTGGGGAAGGCCTCCAGCAGCGCACCTTCGGCACCGTTGTCGGACATGAACACAATGAACGTATTGTCCAATTGCCCTTGCTGGCGCAGGTACTCCACCACCCGACCGATGTTCCAATCCATGCGCTCGACCATCGCCGCATACACTTCCATGGCACGGGCCGACACCTGGCGCTGCTCTTCGGTCAGGGCGGCCCACTGGGTGTTCAATTCGATCAGCGGGTGGGGCTCGACATCGGCGTCGATTAACCCCAGGGCCTTGAGTTTTGCCAGGCGCTCCAGGCGCAATGCTTCGGGGCCGGCGTCGTAGCGGCCACGGTATTTTTCAACGATGTCGGCGGGTGCCTGTAACGGCCAATGCGGTGCGGAAAACGGCAGGTAGGCAAAGAATGGCCGGGCCTGGTCGCGCTCCTTGAGGTACTGCAATAGCTTGTCGCCAAAGGCATCGGAGGAATAGAAGTCCTTGGGCAGTTGCTCGATGAAGGTATCGTCCTCGATATACAGCGCCGGCGTGGATTTGAGCAGGCCCGGCGTGTGCTCGTCATAGGTCGGTTCGAAACCGTAGTGGTTGGCCGCCCCTGGCAACAACGAGAACGAACGCTCGAAACCACGAGCGTGAGGCGCCAGTTCGGCGGTCAGGCCCAGGTGCCATTTGCCGCTCATCAGCGTCTGGTAACCGGCTTCGCGCAGCAGCTCTGGAAGCGCCACCACCTTATCGTTCAGGTAGCCTTCGTAGCCGGGCTTGCCGATCAGCTCGGGGGTGAGCGCCTCGGCCATAGTGCCGATGCCGGCGATATGGTGGTCGGTGCCGGTGAGCAGCATCGAGCGCGTTGGCGAACAGGTGGGCGCGGTGTGGAAATCGGTCAAACGCAGGCCATTCAGCGCCAGGGCGTCCAGGTGCGGCGTGGCAATTTCCCCACCAAACGCACCCAGGTCGGAGAAACCCATGTCATCGGCCAGGATCACTAGAAAATTGGGACGTTGCGGCATCAAGGTGCTCCTCGTTGGCAGGCAGTCTTTTTAGCAGGCGATAAAGGCCAGGGGCAGGTCGCGGATCTGTTCGCGCACCGGCGGCTGGTAATGGTCATCGCTGGTCAACTCGTGCAGCAGCTCTTCACGCAACTGGTGGAATTCGAAGCTGCTGCGTTGGCGTGGATGGGGCAGGGCAACGTCGACGACTTGCTTGATTCGCCCAGGCCTCGGCTCCATCACCACCACGCGGTCGGCGAGAAAAATCGCTTCTTCCACATCGTGGGTCACCAGCACTGTAGTGATCTTGGCGCGGTCACGAATCGCCAGGAGTTCGTCCTGCATCTGTTGGCGGGTCAGGGCGTCGAGGGCACCGAAGGGTTCGTCCAGCAGCAGGATGCGCGGGCTGGCCACCAGGCCCCGGGCAATCGCCACCCGTTGCGCCATGCCGCCGGATAACTGGTGAGGATAGGCACGGGTGAAGTCGCTGAGGCCCACCAGCTCGATAAAATCGCTGATACGCCGGTTACGTTCAGCCTGGCCGATGGGCTCGTTGACCAGCCCCAGGCCGATATTCTCCGCGACGGTCAGCCAAGGAAACAGACGGTGCTCCTGGAACACGATGCCGCGCTCGCCGCCGATGCCGCTGACCGTTTGGCCGTCGACGCGAATCTCGCCGCTAAACTGGGTGTCGAGCCCCACCAGCAGGCGCAACAGGGTGGATTTGCCGCAGCCGCTGGAGCCGACGATCGCGACGAATTCGCCTTCGGCGATGTCCAGGTTGAATTCACGAATAGCCTCCAACTCGAAGCCGTCGACGTCGAAGGACTTGCCCACATGGTTGAAGCTGACAATCGGTGCGTTCATGCGTGTCTCCAGCGGGTAGCACGGGTTTCGATGCGTTGGCCGATCAAGTTGAGGGCTGCGCCGGTGAGGCCGACCAGGAGCATGCCGCTCATGATCAGGTCCATGCGCAGCAGTTGTTGGGCGCCGATCATCAGGCTGCCAATACCGCCGTTGGACGGCATGAAATATTCCGCACCGATGGTGCCCAGCCAGGCGTAGATCAGGCTCAGGCGCAGGCCGGCGAAAATCCCCGCGGCAGCGCCTGGCAAGATCAGCCGGCGCAGCCGCTGGGGCAGGCTCAGGCGCAGCACTTGAGCGGCCTCGCTGAGCTGTGGCGAGAGGTTCAGCACGCTGCGTTGGGTGGCGATGAGCAGCGGGAAAAACGCCGCGAGGGCGATGAACACCCACTTGGCCAATTCACCCAGACCAAACCAGGCGGTGAGCAGCGGCACCCAGGCGAAAATCGCGATCTGACGCAGGGCTGCCAGGGTCGGTCCCAGCACTCGTTCGCTGCGTCGCGACAGCCCAAGCCACAGGCCCATGGCAAAGCCCAGGCCGCCGCCGAGCAGCAACCCGCCCAGGGTGCGTTTCAGGCTTGTGCCCAAGGCGCCGCTCAGGCTGCCGTCCAGTGCGCCGGCGACGGTGGTGTGCAGCACGAGCCAGGGGCTGACCAGAATGTTTGCGTCTACCCAAGCCTGTTGCGTCGCCACCTGCCACAGACTCAACAGCAGCAGGGGCAGCAGCCACGGTTGCAGGCGCTGCCAGCCTTGATAGCGCGGGCCGCGTCGAATCTGCGCGGTGGCCGGGTGCGGCCAGTGCACCCATTTTTGGTCCAGCCAGCCAATGCCGCGATCCATCACCACGCCGAGTACGCCGATGATCACTATGCACACGAAGACGATATCGAGCATGAACAGTTGGCGCGCCCAGACCATCAGGTAGCCGATGCCTTCGCTGGAGGCCAGCAACTCCACCGCCAGCAATGAGGTCCAGCCGGCCGCCAGGGCCAGGCGTACGCCGGCCATGAATGCCGGCAGTGCGGCGGGCAGGATCAGGCGGCGGATCAACAGGTGGGTGGGCAGGCGCAGTACGCGGGCGGCTTCACGTAAATGGGGCTGGGCGTCGCGTACGCCCACCAGGGTATGCAGGGTCACGGGCACCACGATCGCCTTCACCAGCACCACCAGTTTCAGGGTTTCGCCGATGCCGAAAAACACCATGAACAACGGGATCCAGGCCAGCGTCGGCACTTGCGACAACGCGCTGAACGTCGGAAACACCAGGCGCTCGGCGCGCGCACTGAAGCCGAGTAGTGCCCCCAGCAACGCCCCACTGCCAACGCCCGCCAGCAGCCCCCAGAACAGGCGTTGCAAGCTGATTGCCAGATGGCTCCACAGCTCGCCGCCGGCCAGTTCCACCGCGCTGCTCCATACCAGCGATGGCGGTGGCAGAATCTGTTCGCTCATCCAGTGATGGCGGCTGCCCAGCCACCACAGCGCGAAAAGCGCCAAAGGCAGCAGCCATGGCAGCAGGCGTTCATTGATTAACGGCCAGTGCGGCTTGGCGCTGGGGGCCGCGAGCGGTAGGCTCAAAAGTGAGATTCGGGCCATGGAAGACCTCCGTTGTCGCCAATGGCGTTATGTGATTTTGATCTTATAAAAATGCAATCAAGATGATTGAGGGATAAGAAAAATCATTTAAAGCCTCTGCCCTGCACGCATCCAATGCATTCGAAGAATATTTTCGATGCTGTTCATGCATAGTCCTCTGGGGCCAGCGTTTTAACTTGCATAGGTCTAAAAGCTATTAAAGTGTGAATTTATAGTATTTAAAGTTTTGCTCTGCGTGTGCCTACTTTCAGCTCCCCAGGCGACCCTCGCCCACAAGGAGCTGCGCTTATGAAATTGCCTTTTAAACGTCTGATCACTCTGTTCGCGGGCACTGCGTTGGCCGGGCTGGTGCATGCTGCCGAACTCAAGGAAATCCGCATTGCCGTGCCCGACCTCAGTGCTGGCAGCCAGCACAGTGGCGGTGGCATAACGGATGTGTTGCGCGAGCAGCAGATCTTCGAGAAAGCCTTTGCCGACCAAGGCATCAAGATTCAGTGGAATTACTTCAAGGGCGCGGGCCCGGTGATCAACGAAGCCTTCGCCAATGGCCAGGTGGACCTGGCCTACCTGGGCGATCTGGCCGCGATCATCGGTCGCTCCAATGGCCTGGATACCCGTCTGCTCAGTGCCACCGCACGGGACATCAAGCAGTACCTCGGCGTGGTGCCGGGCTCGGGTATCAAGACCTTGCAGGATCTCAAAGGCAAGCGTGTCGCAGTGTTTCGCGGCACGGCCAGCCAGTTGTCGTTCGACGCCGCGTTGGCCAGCCAGGGCTTGAGTGAAAAGGATCTGAAAATCATCAACCTGGATTACAACGCAGCCGGTGCCGCCTTGGCCGCCAAGCAAATTGACGCCACCTGGGGCGGCTCGAACTTGACCGCATTGCAAGCCAAGGGGCTGGCGGAAATAGCGTTGACCACCAAGGACCTCGGTGGCGCCGGCAGCGTGCAGGCGGTGCTGGTGGGCAGCAAACAGTTCGTCGACGAGCACCCCGACGCGGTGGCCAAGCTGCTCAAGGCCCAGCAGCAAGCGGTGCAATGGCTGACCGATGACAACAACAAGCAGGCCTACATCCAACTGGTGTCGGGGCGGGCCAGTTACCCACCGCTGATCCTGACCAATGACTTGAAAGACCAGGCCCTCAGCGAGATCTTCCCGTCGACCCTGGACCCGGTGTTCCTGGGCAAATTACAGGGGGCGGTCGACCTGGCGTCGAAGGAAAAGCTGATTCGCAGGCCGTTCCAGGTGAGTGATTGGGTGGCGCCGAACCTGGCCTCGGCAGGGCTCTGAGTCTGGTGGTGTCCGGGGTGTCGCTTTCGCGAGCCAGCTCGCTCCCACATTCGACTACATTCATCCTGACGAAACGCGGTCGGAGGTGGGAGCGAGCTGGCTCGCGAAGAGGCCGGTCAGACCGCCACGCCGATGGCCTGCTGATCCACCTCCAGCAACGTCTCGATCATCGCCTTCGCCGCTGGCGACAAGCGTGAGCCGGTGCGGCTGACGATGCCGCAGCGGGCGCTCAGGGTGTCCATGTTCTGTGGCAGGTTGCGCCAGTGCAGCAGCACCAGCGTGCCTTGGGCGATGTCGTCGGCGAAGGCTTCCTCGGTGCCCACGCCGATGGCATTGGACTGCAGCACGATCTTGACCAGCGCCGGGAAATGTTCGGTCTGGATGCTCGGTGAGAAATCCATGCGCCCGCTGAGGTTCGCCAGCAGTTTGCGAATGCCCTGGGAGATCAGCGGCGCCGCCAGTGGGTAATCGAACATGTCGTTGGTCGACAGGCTGTCCTTGGCCAAAAGCGGGTGCCCAGGCCGGCAGAAGAACACCCCACGCTTGGGCGTCAGCGCGCGGGTCTGGAAATTCGGGTCGGTTTCGAACTGACGAATGTCGGCGATAAAAAATTCAATCTCTTCGCGGCTCAGGGCGCGGCTGAGTTTTTCCCAGTTATCCACCTGGAAACCGGTGCGGATTTTCGGGTGGGCGGTGATAAAGCGCGCCACGGCGTCGGGCACCAGCTTCACGGCGGGTGCCGGGCCACAGCCGAAGCGCAGGTCGCCGGCGTCGAGCTTGGTCATGCGTGTCACTTCACTGCTGAGCAAGGCTGCGCCATGCACCAGGGTCAGTGCGTGTTGTAGCACCACCTGCCCCTCGGGAGTAGGGCGCAGATCCTTGTGACCACGGTCCACCAGTACGCAGCCGAATTCCTGTTCCAGCCCCTGGATACTGCGGCTGAACGCTGGCTGGGTGATGCCCATGGCGTCGGCCGCGCGTACGAAACTGCGGTGTTCGTTAAGGGCGATGAAATAGCGCAGTTGGCGAAGATCCATATGCTTTCCCTGCATTTTAAAAATAGGTCGAAGGCATTTGCGACCAAGGGAGCAGAGGTTTTAAATGCAAGCTCTTATTCCGTCAACGATGCATCCGTTAATTTGCTAGATCAAAATTGCATATTGATAGAGCGTTGCCGGGAAACGTTCCCACCATCAGCAGGCACATGAGGGTCACCACAATGAGCAACGCCGCATTAGCTGTTCAACCCATTGCCCAGGCACTGGACATTCACCCGGTCGCTGGCCGCATCGGTGCCGAGATCCGCGGCATCAGATTGTCCGGTGACTTGGATGCCGCCACCGTCGAAGCCATCCAGCAGGCGCTGGTGCAGCACAAGGTGATCTTCTTCCGCGACCAGACCCACCTCGATGACCAGAGCCAGGAAGCCTTCGCCCATCTGCTCGGCGAGCCTATTGCCCACCCGACGGTGCCGGTACGCGACGGTACGCGGTTCCTGATGGAACTGGACGGTACACGCGGCCAGCGCGCCAATTCCTGGCACACCGACGTGACCTTCGTCGACGCCTACCCAAAAGCCTCGGTGCTGCGTTCGGTGCTGGCGCCCAAGTCCGGTGGTGACACCGTGTGGGCCAACACTTCCAGTGCCTATAACGACCTCAGCGTGGAGTTGCGCGCACTGGCCGATACCCTGTGGGCAGTGCACAGCAACGAATACGACTACGCCGCGATCAAGCCGGATGTGTCAGTAGAGCGGCTCGAGGAATACCGCAAGGTGTTCACGTCTACGGTGTACGAAACCGAACACCCGGTGGTGCGCGTGCACCCGGTCAGCGGCGAGAAAACCCTGTTGCTGGGGCATTTCGTCAAACGCCTCAAAGGGTATTCGCAGGCGGATTCGACCCAACTGTTCAACCTGTTGCAAAGCCACGTCACGCGTCTGGAAAACACCGTGCGCTGGCGCTGGAGGAGCGGTGACGTGGCGATCTGGGACAACCGCGCCACCCAGCATTACGCCGTGGACGACTACGGTACCCAGGAGCGTATCGTGCGCCGGGTCACCCTCAAGGGCGATGTGCCGGTGGGCGTGCAAGGGCAGTCGAGCAAGACCACCAAGGGTCTCTAAGCCGGCGCAGACTCGACTGTGTGGGCAATGTGGCCCTCGCCACAGGAGTCTCACCCCATTGATTCGCGTCGTTTACCAGACGCCGATTTGCACCACTTTCTCCGCCTCCGGCTCACCATAACGAAACCGTTGGCCACGCAGATCGATCTCTGTGTGGCTGATGGTGGTGCGCCGCTTCAGCCCGCGCAGCCACTCGAACAGATACCCCAGATGGGTTTCGCGGACCTCGGCATAGGTCGGGTCGCTGCCCAGGTCGTGCAGCTCCTGCGGGTCGTTGTCCAGGTCGAACAGCTGTGGACGAAAGCCGTCATAGGCCAGGTACTTCCAGCGTTCGCTGCGCACCATGGTCATGCGGCAACGGTCGATGGGTTGTGCCAGGCGCTCGCGGGCCGGGGCCTGGAAGGCGTAGTCGTATTCGGCGATGGCGTAGCGGCGCCAAGTGATGTCGTGAGCGTGCAGCAGCGGGATCAGCGAACGGCCTTCCAGGCGGTGGTCGGCAGCGGGCAGGCCCAAGGCGTCGAGGAAAGTCGGCAGGGCGTCGATGGTTTCGACTAGGCGTGCGTCCACCGTGCCACGGCTGATATCGGCAGCGGCCCGCGGGTCACGCACGATCAGCGGCACGCCCACCGCAGGCTCCAGCAAAAACTCTTTCTCGCCCAGGAAGTGATCGCCGAGGAAGTCGCCATGGTCGCTGGTGAACACGATCAACGTGTCGTCCCAGCGGCCATTGCTTTGCAGAAAATCGAACAAGCGCCCGAGTTGATCGTCGATCTGTTTGATCAGCCCCATGTAGGTGGGAATCACCGTGAGCCGCACCTCGTCACGGGAAAAATTCAGGCTCTCCTGATGCTGGCGGAACGCTTGATACACCGGGTGATCGCTGGTTTGTCCAGGCTGTATGGGCGCCTGGATATGCTCGGCGCCGTACAACGCGTGATAGGGCGCCGGGGCGATGTAGGGCCAGTGCGGCTTGATGTAGGACAGGTGCAGGCACCACGGTCGCTCGGCTTGTTCGTGGATAAAGTCGATGGCGCGGTCGGTGGTGTAGACGGTTTCCGAGTGCTGCTCGGCGACTCGCGCGGGTCGCCCGGCGTTGCGCATGTGCCAGCCGCTGAGCACCTCGCCGTTTTCACCTTCTGCCGCGTTCGCCCATTCGTGCCACGGGTTGGTGCCGCTGTAGCCCTGCTCGCGCAGGTAATGGGTATAGGGCGCGGACTCGCGTTTGTCGTCGAACAGCGGGCTGTCGGGGTAAATGCCATCGTGACGAAAGTAGGCGTCGAAGCCGACTTCATTCAGCTGCTCGGCCTGCGCGCTGTCCGGGTCGATGTTCAGCCGCTGCAAGGCCTCCAGGTTGGGCGTGGCGTGGGTCTTGCCCACCAGCGCCGTGCGGATGCCGTGGGGGCGCAGGTAGTCGCCGATGGTCAGTTCTTCCAGGGGCAACGGCACCGCGTTCCACGCCACCTGATGGCTGCTGACGTAGCGCCCGGTATAGGCCGACATGCGCGAGGGGCCGCAGATGGTGCCCTGGGTATAGGCGCGGCTGAAACGCACACCAGTGGCGGCCAGGCGGTCGATGTTCGGTGTATGCAGATGGGCGTGACCGTAGCACGACAGGTAATCGCGGCGCAGTTGGTCGCACATGATGTACAGCACGTTGCGGACGGTTTGGGGGGCAGGCATAGGGCTTCACCAAGCGGAGGAGAGGTGAGGTTTTTCGCCGTTCGGAGGGTGGGCTGGCAAGTGCATTTGGGGACTGGGTTTGATGCAGTCAATGCATCGGTGTTGCTGCCGGCGCTTTCGCGAGCAAGCTCGCTCCCACATTTGTACGCATTCCAAATGTGGGAGCGAGCTTGCTCGCGAAAGCGCCGGTTCACACAGCGAGGTTCTCCAGTGCGCACACATCCTCATCCAGCTCATCGATCTGCTTGATCTGCTCGATCATCGCCTCCGCCAACGGCGACAAGCGATACCCCGCACGGCTGACGATACCGTAGCGGGTGTAGCGCTCCTCCAGGTCTTCGGCCAGGCCATCGATCGTCAGGCACACCAAATCGCCGCGAGCCATGTGCAGCACATCACTGTTGGCGCTGACGATGCCGATGGCGTCGGAACGCAGCACCACGCCCATCAGGCTGTAGCCGTTCTCGCATTCGACGTTGGGCAGGTAATCGGGCCGCCCACTGAGGTCGACGATGACCTTGCGCAGGTTCGGCGGGCGGATGGTCACGGCCAGTGGGTAACTCATCAGTTGCGCGGCCGTCACGCTGGGTTGCTGTGCCAGCGGGTGGCCGGCGCGGCAGCAGAAATACCACTTGCGCGGCCGCAAGCGGTAGGTGTGGTAGTCCGGGTGGGCTTCAAAGTGGCGGGTGTCGGCGACGAAGAATTCGAATTCTTCGCTGAGCAGGCGCTTGCCCAGGCTTTGCCAGTCATCCACCTGGAACTGCACGCGGGCCTTGGGGTAGCGCCCGATAAAACTGCCAATGGCCCGTGGTATCAACCCCGCCGCCGGCGCCGGACCGCAACCGAAGCGCAATTCGCCGGCTTCCAGACCATTGAATTGGCTGATCTCGTTGGCCAGTTGCTGCGCGCCACTGACCAGCCGCCGGGCATGTTCGAGCATTACCTGGCCTTGTTTGGTGGGCGCCAGGTCTTTGCGGCCGCGATCCACCAGTTGGCATCCGGCGCTGTGCTCCAGGGCCTGGATGCTGCGACTGAACGCCGACTGCGACAGGTTCACCGTCAATGCCGCAGCGACAAAACTGCGTTGTTCGGCAAGGGCGATGAAGTGGCGGAGTTGGCGCAGATCGATATGCATTTTTCACATCAAAAATATCGGGGAAATGCATTGGCTATGCATTAGGTCGACTCCTTATAAAGGCTATCTCTTATGCAGTAAATGTTCGTAAAAACATAAATAAATAACCTTATGGAATATCTGATGATGGATATTTCCGGGTTCCGGAGCCGCTTATGAGTCTGTTGAAGCCCGCTGTACCTTGCTCTCCCTGGAAGCTCAAACGCCTGCCCCTGGCCATGTTGCTGGCCGGCAGTGCCAGTTGGACACCCAGCCACGCGGCCGAACCGGCACCCTCGGGTGAAAGCGCCAGCGGCCAACTGGAAACCGTCACGGTGACCGCCCGGCGGCGGACGGAAAGCGCCCAGGAGGTGCCCACGCCGATGAGTGTGATCGGCGGCCAGGCCCTGGAAAGCCAGCGGGTCTATCGGATTCAGGATTTGCAGCAACTGGTGCCCAGTGTCAACGTGGCCTACATGCACGCGCGGCAGTCCAGCGTGTCGATTCGCGGCCTGGGCAACAACCCGGCCAGCGACGGCCTGGAAGGCAGCGTGGGCTTGTATATCGACAACGTGTACCTTGGCCGGCCGGGGATGGCGGTGTTCGACCTCATGGACATCGAACAGCTCGAGGTGCTGCGTGGCCCCCAGGGCACGTTGTTCGGCAAGAACACCACGGCCGGCGTGATCAATATCAGCACCCGTGCGCCGAGTTTCACTCCGGAGCGCAGCATCGAAACGTCGCTGGGCGAGGACGGTTACTTCCAGACCAAGGGCACGATCTCCGGCCCGCTGACCGATGAACTGGCGGGGCGTTTCTCGGCCTATCGCACGCGCAGCGACGGCGACATCAAGAACGAATACGACGGCCATGACCTCAACGGCGGCTCGCGCCAGGGCTTTCGCGGGCAACTGCTGTACAAGCCCAACGAAGCGTTCAACCTGCGCTGGATCGGCGACTACAACGAAGAGGACTCCAGCGCCGGGACTCGCGTGCTGTACAGCACCGGGCCGACCATCAATGGCACCAACCTCTACCAGTCGCGGGCGGCCGCTGCGGGGGCAACCCTGGTCGACGGCACCCATCGCAAGGTCAACCTGGACAGCGACCAGCACGTCACCGTGTTCCAGGGCGGCACCTCCCTGGAAGCCAACTGGACGTTGCCCAGCGATTTCACCCTGACTTCGGTCAGTTCCTATCGCTTCTGGAATTTCACCCCGCGCAACGATGACGGCCTTAACGTGCCGGCATCGTATAACGGCGGCGTGTCGGTGGAAGACAAGCAGTGGTCCCAGGAATTTCGCCTGGCATCGCCCACCGGTGGCTTCTTCGACTACGTGCTGGGTGCCTACTACTTCGGCAACTCGCTGGACAACAAATCCTTCGTCTCCTACGGACCCCAGGCGGATATCTGGAACGGCACGCCTGCAGGCGCATTGGCCAACGTCAGCACCGTGGGTAACGGGCACATCCGCACCGACAGTTTCGCCCTGTTCGCCCAAGGCACCTGGCACCTTACCGAACGCCTGGATTTCACCGCAGGCTTGCGCGGTACTTATGAAGAAAAAAGCGCCTGGGTGACGCGTAACAGCCCAGTGGGCGGTGCGGCCGTCACGGGGGCTGCCGCGACGGCTCGACGTAACCGCACCGGCGCCTATGACTCCGGCGACCTCACGCAATACAGCGCCAGCCCTTCGGGCTTGCTCAACTTGAGCTACCGCTTGAACGACAACCTGCTGGGCTACGCGACCTTGTCCCACGGCGAGAAGTCCGGTGGGGTCAACCTCGTGGTCGGCTCCGCCCCGACTGCCGGGGCGGACTCGCTGCTGGTCGGCACCGAGCGCGCCAACAACGCCGAGCTGGGTTTCAAAAGCACATTGTGGGACCGGCGCCTGCAGCTCAATGCCAACCTGTTCTGGACCCAGGTCAACGGTTACCAGACCAACGCCTATGATCCGGACAATCGTGTGCAGTACCTGACCAACGCAGGTTCCGTGCGCTCGCGCGGTGTGGAAGTGGAAAGTACCTGGCTGCCGATCAAGGGCCTGACGCTGAACCTCAACGGCTCGTTCAACGATGTGCGTTACCTGAGCTACAAGGACGCGCCGTGCCCACCGGAAGTCAGTCTGCGCCCAGGGGCGCCGGCTTCCTGCGACCTGAGCGGGCACCAAGTGGTGGGGGCGTCGAAGTGGATCGCCAATGCCAACGGCGAGTACAAGTGGAACCTGGATAACGGTTTCGAACCCTACGTCACCGGCAGCTATGCGTTCCGCTCCAAGGCCGTGGGCACGGTGGAGGATTCCGACTACGGACAGATTCCTGCCTACGCCGTGGTCAACCTGTCCACCGGTTTGCGCGGCAACTATGAGCAGGGGCAGTGGGACGTGTCGCTGTGGCTGAAAAACGCCTTCGACAAAACCTATTACACCACCCTGTGGACCGGCGGTAACGGCGGCTACGAAGGCCTGCTGGGGAGCCCGCGCACGCTAGGGGTGACCGGACGCTATGACTTCTAGCCCATGGGATAGGTGGCCGGGTTCAACACCCGCGTCACCCGCAGCATCGTCAGCGCCGTCGCCTTGCCGCGAACCGTCCTGCCAAGCCATGCCTTTAATGAATATTTTGCATGCCTGAAAAAGCATCGAAAAACCTTGTTATGGCGCCAGGCCACGCGGGCCGCGGCTTTAGCGTATGCGTGAATTTCAATTATTCATTTTTGATCTATGTATAACTTCAAAGATTACTTTAAGGGATAAGCGTCTAGCCCCGATCATTTAGCCCTCGACGGCCTTCCATGCAGGCCTGTCGATTTCTGTTTCAAAAACCGTAGGGAGTGAATCAATGGGCAATGTCCAGGCCGCCGCCAGTGCACACGAGGCGCAACGGCGCCACGCACCGGGTGGTGAGTTGGTCGACCTTGGCCGGCCGCACCGTGCGCCGTTGGGGCAACTGCGCTTGCAGCGTTCCCCCAAGCGCTTTTCGAGTCGGCGTGAAGGGATTCTGCTGGGGTTGCTGGTATTGGCCCTGCACGGTGCGGTGATTTATTGGGTGAGTCAGAAGCCCACCCCGGTGCTGCCGATTGTGCCGCCGGAAATCCCACCGATGACCATCGAATTTTCCCAGCCCGCGCCGCCGGTGGTCGAACCGCCGCCGCCCGTGCCGCCACCGCCGCCGCCACCTGTGGTCGAGCCACCGCCGCCAGTCGTGGATGAGTTGGCCGCCAAGCCGGCGCCGAAAAAGATTCCTAAACCCAAGCCGGTACCCAAGCCGGTACCCAAGCCTGTGCCTAAGCCGGTCGCCAAACCGGTGGAGCAACCGCCTGCGCCTCCCACGCCTGCGCCACCGGTTCCCGCGCCAGTCGCAGCCCCTGCACCGGCTCCGGTAACGCCCGCTTCGGCCAACGCCGCGTACCTGAAGAACCCGGCGCCCGAATACCCATCATTGGCCCAGCGCCGGGGTTGGGAAGGCACGGTGTTGTTGCGGGTGCAGGTACTGGCCAGCGGCAAACCGGGTGAGATCCAGATCCAGAAAAGCAGCGGTCGCCAGCAACTCGACGACGCTGCACTGGCCGCCGTGAAGCGTTGGAGCTTTGTGCCGGCCAAGCAGGGCGATGTGGCCCAGAACGGCTGGGTCAGCGTACCTATCGATTTCAAGATTCACTAACTATTGCTGCGGGGGTGTTGCACACACACCGCGGTCTGTTCAGAGGGAAAACATCATGGCATTAGCATCTCCACTTGAATCCATCGAAAGCGCGGTGATCTGGCTGCTGGTGGCCTTTTCGGTCGCAACCTGGGGCCTGGCGTTGCTCAAGGGCGTGCAGTTCGGTCGTCTCAAGGTCCAGGATCGCAAGTTCCACAAACAGTTCTGGGCGGCGTCGAGCCTTGACTCGGCCGCTGAACTGGCCGAAACCCAACCCGGCGCCGCTGCCCGTGTGGCCCAGGCCGGTTATGCCGCGATCCAGGTTGGTGATTCCCCCAAGCTGCCGATCTGAGCCAGGCCATCAACCACCAGGACCGCCTCGAACGCGCCCTGCGCCAACAGATCGTACGGGAGCGCCGCTCTCTGGAAACCGGCCTGGCCGTGGTCGCCAGTATCGGCAGCACCTCGCCGTTCATAGGCCTGTTCGGCACCGTTTGGGGAATCATGGAAGCGCTCAAGGGCATCAGCGCTGCCGGTTCTGCCAGCCTGGAAACCGTAGCAGGGCCGATTGGTGCGGCGCTGGTCGCCACGGGCGTGGGTATCGCCGTCGCGGTTCCTGCGGTGTTGGTCTACAACTATTTCCTGCGTCGCCTGAAGCTCACGGCCGCCGACCTCGACGATTTTGCCCACGACTTCTATAGCCTCGCGCAGAAAAATTCATTCCGCGTGCTGCTGCACCCAGCGCTGAACAAAGCCCGTGCCGGCAACCCGCAAAAAGTGAAGGAGGCGTCCTGAGATGGCTTTCTCTACACAAGACAATGATGAGGTGCTGAGCGAGATCAACGTCACGCCACTGGTGGACGTGATGCTGGTGCTGCTGGTGGTGTTTATCGTCACCGCGCCGCTGCTGACCAACGCCATTCCCATCAACTTGCCAAAGACCGAGTCAGTGGCACCCGTGGAACAGAAAGACCCGCTGGTGGTGAGCATCGACGACAAGGGCAAAGTGTTCATCAACAAGGACGAGATCCAGGCGGATTTGCTGGAGTCGAACCTGCAAGCCGCCAAGGCGAAAAACCCGGATGTACGCGTACAACTGCAGGCGGACAACGGGGTGAATTATGGCGAGGTTGCCCGGGCCATGGCGTCCATCGAGCGTGCGGGGATCAGCAAGTTGTCGGTGATAACGGCGAAATAGGATCGGGCTCATGCCTTGGGTGTGAGCGGTGAATGATGGAAGGCTGCCTCCATGAGTCGCGAACATATGGTTTAAGTAATTGAAGGCAGCAACGCACCTCGACTAAAGGAGGTACCCCTCTGACCTTTGTATGGGGGAGGTTGGAGGAGGGGAGTCCAGCTACGTCGGGCCTGCCCCCCCTCGACTGAGGATTTACTGGATTCCTGAACGTGTTGAGCTAATGCTGGCGGTGCTGTTCGAATCAGCATTTTCGCCAGTGGAAAATGCTGCCCCCTCAATGTGGTAGACCCTCGGTTCTTCCGAAAAAAATTCCTCCAAACCCATCATGAACAGCCGATGGTCGTCACTCTCTTCGAAACCCGGTGTGTGATCCTCGAGTGATTGCCATCGTACGATCAGGTTGAATTGCTCGGGGGTTTCGATCCCTTGCGCCAGCATGTGGCCGCGGTAACCCTTGGCCCGTGTGAGCAATGGAGCGACCTCGGCAAATGCGCGCCGGAACGTTTCAATGCGTTCTTTGTGAACAGGAAGCACAGCGATTTCGTAAACCATGACGCACCTCTGAATTGGTTAAAGTCTGCACTTACGGAATGAGCGATGGCTCGACGGCAATAGCGATTTTTCCTCGAAGACCGTTGTTGGCGCTTTCCAACCGGGCATGGGCCAAGGGAATGTCGGCCAGCGAATAGACGGCGCCGACGTGAGGGCGCAGCTGACCGCGGGCTATCAATGCACTCAGTTCATCGAGCTTGCCGCGGTTTTGTCGGGTGAACACGAAGTGATAGCTCGCATTCTTGCCCCAGGCCTGGACGAGGTTTTGTGGCTGGGCGATGTCCACGATCGAGACGACGCGGCCCAGTTGCGCGAGGACGTCGGGGCTGCGGGACAGTGTGTTGCCGCCGATGGTGTCGAATACGACATCCACGCCGTGGCCAGCGGTTTCCCGAAGAACAGCGTCGACATAATCTTCTTTCTCGTAGTCGATGATCACGTCGGCACCCAAGTTGCGGGCGAACTCCGCGTTTGCTTCGCGCACGGTGGTGAACACCCGGGCGCCCATGGCTTTCGCCACTTGGATCGCGACGTGCCCGACGCCTCCAGCGCCGCCGTGGACAAGAATGCTCTCCCCGACCCTGAGCACCGCGCGCACCACCAGCGCTTCCCACACCGTCCCGCCCACCAGGGTCAGGCTTGCGGCCTCAAGATGGCTCAGCTCGGGCGGCTTCTTCCCGACGATGCTTTCGGCCGCGACGTGGTACTCGGCATAGCTGCCTGCCCCTTCAAATATTTGCGGGGTGTACCAGACTTCGTCTCCTGGCGCGAAGGAAGTCACGCCAGGCCCTACGGCTTCGACCACGCCGGAGACGTCGTGGCCGGTGATGGCCGGCAGTGGCACCAGGTCGGGATAGTCGCCGCGTCGAACCTGGTAATCCAGCGGGTTGATGGAAGTGGCATGCACCCGGACCAGGACTTGCCCCGCTTGCGGAACGGGCATGGGCACGTCGCGGAGTTCGAACGATTCAGGACCGCCGAATGATTTAAGAATCATCGCTTTCATAGTAACTCCTCGTATCGATAAAAAGGGATATCGGGATATCTCGATATACTATGGTAAAAAAACGCTACAGGTCTTTCCCAATGATCTCGGCGAGAGCACTGATGGTTGCTTCATTGCGTTTGTAATAGGTCCACTGGCCGATGCGCCTGACGTCGACCAGACCCACCCGTTGCAACGTGGCCAGATAACCGGACACCGTTGACTGCGACAGGCCGATCCCTTCCTGGATACTGCTGACGCAGACGCCGACCGTGTGAACGTCACCCTCATCCTGCGGGGGGAAGTTCTTTGCCGGATCCTTCAAACCTTTCAGGATTTGGAGACGTGTCGGGTTTGAGAGGGCTTTGAATATTTCGAGTAGGTCCATGTGGCGAGGATATCGAGATTTTTCGATATGTCAATGCGAGAGCTTAGAACAATCTTGAGCCTCTAATAGCCAACGGTTCTGTAGGCTAGGCCGAATGTCGGCTTCTGGCTGAGAGCTACCATTTTCCGAAGGTTTCACTCGGCTGACAACGCTCACATCCGATGATGCTCCAGCAGAAAGTCTACGAACACTCGTACCCGCGCCGGCATTGCCGAGCCCCCTGCGAATACCACGTGGATCGGCTCCCGGTCTCCGGGATTCCAGGCTTCCAGCAGCGGTACCAGATCGCCGCGCAGCAGGTCCTCGGCCACGGTGAAATCACCGATACGCGCGATGCCAGCGCCTACCCGTGCGAGTTGTGCCAGTGCTTCACCACTGCTGCATTCGATATTGCCGCTGACCTTCAGGGAAAACGCTCTGCCGTCGCGGGTGAATGGCCAGTTGGGTTCGGCGCGACGGAAATTGAAGCGCAGGCAGTTGTGCCGTAGCAGGTCTTCCGGTTCCTGGGGCGTGCCATGGCGCTCTAAATACTCGGGCGAAGCCACCACCACCTGGCCGGTGTCGCCGATCCTGCGCGCGGTCAGCGGGCTGTCGGGCAGATGGCCAAAGCGTACCGCCACATCGGCCTGGCCGCCGAGAATGTCAACCACTTCGTCGCCGAGGGTGAGGTCGACGACGATGTTCGGGTAGCGGGCACTGAATGCTGCCACCAAAGGAACGATGGCCTGCCGCCCATGGCCAAGGGCGGCACTGACCCGCAAACGGCCCTTGGGCACGCCCTGGTCGGCGATGGCTTCTTCGACCTCGGCCATGTCGGCCAGGATACGCCGGGCGCCACGCAGGTAAGCCTCGCCCTCGGCGGTGAAGGTGATCGATCGAGTGGTACGCAACAGCAGGCGGGTCCCCAGGCGTTGTTCGGCACGCGCGATGATTCGACTGACCGCCGAGGGGGTCAGCCCCAATGCACGTGCGGCGGCTGACAGGCTGCCTTCCTGCGCCACGGTGGCGAACACGCTCATTTCACCTGACCTGCCGTTGAAGTCCATTTGTGCCTCTTGCGCAAAGGTGATTGCCAAAAATGCTATCTACCGCCTGGAAAGACTGGATCGTAGCATTCGCAGCATAGATGAGGAGGCTTCCATGCGTATCAATCCACCACTTGTTGCACTCGCCATCGGTGCCTTTGGCATCGGCGTTACCGAGTTCGCCCCATGGGCATGTTGCCGGGCATCGCTGCGGATCTCGGTGTTTCCATTCCTGCCGCCGGACTGTTGGTCAGTGCCTACGCCCTGGGCGTACTGCTCGGCGCGCCGCTGATGACCCTGACCACCGGCAGGATCCCCCGGCGCTATCTGCTGATCGGGCTCATGGCGATTTTCACCCTGGGTAATCTGATGTCAGCCCTGGCGACCGATTACTACAGCCTCATGATCGCCAGGGTGGTGACTTCACTGAACCACGGTGCGTTCTTCGGCGTTGGCTCCATCGTCGCCGCCAGCGTGGTCGCCCCGGACAAACGTGCCGGGGCGGTTGCGGCAATGTTCATGGGCCTGACCCTGGCGACCATCGGCGGCGTGCCGCTGGCCACCTGGTTTGGCGAACTGTTCGGCTGGCGCACGGCATTCTGGGGTATCACCGGCCTCGGCGGGCTGACCATGGCCGCGCTGTGGTTCGCCTTGCCCAACCTGCAAATGTCGCAAGGCGTCGGTGTGCTGGCTGAAATTCGAGTACTGGGCCGTGGCCCGGTGCTGGGGGCGTTGGCCCTGACCGTCGTCGGCTCGGGTGCAATGTTTACCGTCTTCACTTACATCGCGCCGATCCTCAGCAACGAGACCCACGGGTCTACCGCTTACATCACCGCCATGCTGGTGCTGTTCGGTGTGGGGTTGACGTTGGGCAACATGTGGGGTGGCAAGGCCGCGGATCGCTCGATAGACCGCACTCTGATCGTTTCGCTGAGCGTGCTGATTCTCGTGTTGCTGGCGTTCACCGTCCTGATGCGCTGGCCGCTGCCGGCTGCGGTTGCCATCCTGATATGGGGGATCGCCAGCTTCGCCCTGGTGCCGCCACTACAGATGCGCGTCATGGAAGCCGCCAAGGACGCGCCCAACCTGGCCTCGGCAGTGAACATCGGAGCCTTCAACCTCGGCAACGCGATAGGTGCGGCGCTGGGCGGAGCGGTGATCAATGCCGGGCTGGGTTATCCGGCGATTGCCTTGGCCGGCGCGGCCATGGCGGGTCTGGGGCTGCTGATGGTGCTGGCTTTTGCCTGGCGTTCCAGAGTCGTTGCGGCCGCGGCGCTGTGACGGTGGCGGCGACACAGAACGTTTGACCGAACGCCAAGTGGCTAATTAGAGTGGATAACCGTACGGCTGCCGACTGCCATGGACATCCAAATGAGCGATTTATCCCTGCTGCTTGCCTTCATCGCTGCTGCGTCAGTGCTCACTGTGACCCCCGGCGTGGACACAGCCATGGTGCTTCGCGCTACAGCGACCGGCGGTCGACGTTCGGCGGCGATGGCTGCTATCGGTATCGTGCTCGGGTGCCTGGTGTGGGGAGCCGCGGTGTCACTGGGGCTAGGTGCCCTGTTGCAAGCTTCGGAGTGGGCTTACCTTGCGCTGAAAATTGTCGGTGCCGCGTACCTTGTCTGGCTGGGTGTAAAACTGCTGCTGCGACCCAGGACGACGCTGCAAGGGCAGGGGAACGAGAACATGGCGGCCTCTGCCCGTGGCGCCTTTATTCGCGGTTTATTGACGAACCTGCTGAACCCCAAGATAGGTGTCTTCTACATCACGTTCCTCCCCCAGTTTGTCCCGAGTGGCGCGAGCGTGGCCAGTTACTCCTTCTTCCTTGCGGTGTTACACGTGCTGTTGACGCTGGCCTGGTTTGGCATTCTGGTAGCGGCTACGGTGCCGTTGAGCAATTTCCTGAAACGCCCGGCGGCCCTGAAGGCGCTTGACCGACTCACGGGCGGTGTTTTTGTCGCGTTTGGGCTCAAGTTGGCTGTTTCCAATCCGGCTTGAGCCGAATGCCGCACTGCATGTCGATGGGTTCTTAGATGTCATCGACAGCTTGGGCGCGGGAATCGGCCCGCCACGGTGGAAGAGCCCCTTCGAAAAGTGAAAAGGCTCGATGCAGGAAACCGTTGAAGCGAGCGGCATCACGCCGCAGCCCTGCCTGTTGACCACCGATCAGGCACAGATGGGCTAGCTGGCCAATGACTTCTGCTTCACCTGGCATAGGGGCCAAGCGGCGGCACGACCGTATCGCGAAGTCCAGTCGTCTTGTGTCGACACGCTGCTGAAACTCGCTTACCAACGGGTCGTGCAGCGACCAGGCTCGGATGGAAATTTCCCGCCCCGGTTGTTTCTCTGTGGCAATACTCAAGTAGCGTTTCAAGATTTCGCCCGCGCTGCGACCCTGGGCCGCATAGGCGAGCATACGCTCCGTGTAGTCTTCTTCCCAAGCGGCCAGCAAGGTGCGGACAAAATCTTCGCGATTGCGGAAATGGTGATAGAACGATCCCCGGGTCACACCCAATCGGCGCGATAGACTCTCGGCCGAAACGCCAACATGCCCTATTTGGTCGAGGGCCTCAAAACCAGCCGCGATCCAATGGTGACGAGTCAGTTTTTTCACCCGTTATTTCGCTCCAGAGTGAGTGCCATACAGACTGTGTATGGTGCGCAACCGATTGATACGCTGCGAACACCCGCAAAGATGGCCGTTGCGTTTTGCACGCCAGCACTTTTCATGGAGTTCGCCTTGAAGAAAATCGTTCTGGTTGCTTTCGACCAATTCACGGATATCGACCTGTTCCTGATGTGGGACATTCTAGGCCGCAACACTGAAGACTGGCACGTCCGCATATTGGCTTCCAGTGCTGTCGTGCGTTCGGCGCACGGTCTGCCTGTTTCGGTGCACGGTCCACTTTCCGAGGCCAATAGTGCCGACGCGGTATTGTTCGTCAGCGGCAGGGAAGGGGTACCCGCTGCACTTGCCGATCCAGATTTCCTGCCGTCGTTTGAACTTGACGCCAGGCGCCAGCGAATCGGCTCTATATGCGCCGGCGCTTTCATTCTCGAACGGCTTGGGCTGCTCAATGGCCAGGCAACTACACACCCGGATGCACGATCGGGCTTGCAAGCGCTGGGACTCGAGCCCGTGGACCAGCCTCTTGTATGCCAGGGGAACGTTGCAACCGCGGGCGGATGCCTTTCGGCGCTCTATCTGGTGGGATGGTTGGTTGAATCCTGGTTCGATGTCGACAAGCGCCGTGCGATGTTGGGCCCTGTTCTGCCCGCTGGGCAGCAAGCGCTCTATGATGCCTTGATCGAGCTCAGTATCCGGCAAGGAAAAGTGGGCGCCTCAACAACATCCAGCCACTTCTGAACCAGACACGCACCACAGGGCGACAAGGAACGTTTTACGACAAGCCATCGCAACCAGAAACGCGACATGGCATGTCGTCCAATCAGTCGTTAGGCCCAGGAGAGATCCCCGATGCCCCGAGAATTCGAGCTCATTGTGTCAGTACCGGTCCCCTTGAGGTCCGGCGTCACCCACCTTTACACGTCGATGGACCTGGCGGACGCTTTTGCGATTCGGCTCCCGGCGGGCACATCCCGCGATCCGGATTTGCTGGCTCGCTTCATCCTTTCTCACCAGCCATCCTGGATCGGATGGCTCATGAGCGTCCGAGACGCTATCGTTGCTTGTTTTGGTCTCAAGACAGCCAGGCATTTGGCATCACTTGCCAATCGGGTTGGCATCTTCAAGGTCTACAGCACGAACCAGACTGAAATCGTCTTGGGAGAGGACGACAAGCACCTCGACTTCCGGATATCGATCCTCTGTTCTGAAGAGGCAGAGCCAGCAGGCAGTCGCCAACTCGTTTTTTCAACCGTGGTCCAGTGCCACAACCGGCTAGGCCGGGCCTACATCTTCATCATTGCCCCCTTTCACCGCCTGGTTGTCAAGGCCAGCCTCCTGCGTGCAGCGCGCGTCGGTTGGCCTCTGGCTACTTGCTCCTCAGGTTGATCAAACCCGGACCTCTCTCGGTGCCTATCCGCAATTAACTTACGGGATGTTCGCGCTCTGCGTGATGTTGCGCGGGGGAGGCGCATTACCTTCGCTGTTGCCAGGCGCGAATTTCGGCTTCCTGGCATCGGTCAGTTGATAAGCGATCGCCAACCAAATGAACCACCCTGGCATGACCAGCAAGGCAATACGAGTGTCAGGTCTCAATGCCAGCAGACAAAGAACAAAGCCCAGAAACGCCAGGGAAAACCAGGCCATTGGCACGCCGCCAGGCATTTTGTAGGCCGATTTGGCATGCAGCTCAGGTCGCTTTTTGCGGTAGGCGATATACGAGGCCAGGATGGTCGACCAAGTAAAAATCACCAGGATGGCCGATACAGTAGAAACAATGGTGAATGCGGTCATCACTTCAGGAACGATGAAAAGCAACAACACGCCCACCAGCATTAGCAGTGTGGTGAACGCCAGGCTCAGCAGAGGCACGCTATTGCCCGACAGACGTCGGAAAATCCCTGGGGCGTTGTCCTGATTGGCCAGGCCAAACAGCATGCGGCTAGACGAAAATACGCCACTGTTGGCCGAGGAAGCGGCAGACGTCAGCACCACAAAGTTGACGATGCCTGCTGCTGCGGGAAACCCGGCCACCAGGAACAGCTCGACGAAAGGGCTTTTGCTGGGCGAAACCTGTTGCCAGGAAGTCACTGCAATGATGCAGGCCAGTGCCAGCACATAAAACAGGATGATTCTCAGCGGAATCGAGTTGATGGCTTTCGGCAGGGTCTTCTCAGGGTTACGGGTTTCGGCGGCTGCGGTACCAATCAGTTCGGTACCGGCAAAGGAGAAGATTGCCATCTGGAAACCGGCAAAGAAACCGAACAAGCCGTTGGGAAAGGCGGCTTGTTTATCCAGCAAATGGTTCAGAGAGGCAGTGACACCGCTGGGTGAGACAAAGGAGCTGGCAATCAGCACCAGGCTGACGCCAATCAGGGTGACGACGGCAATGATCTTGATGATCGCGAACCAGAACTCTATCTCGCCAAAAAGCCTGACCGTCAGTACATTCAATGCGAACAGTGTCATCAGCATACCGATGGCCGGTATCCAGGCGGGTACATCGGGGAACCAATACTGGAAAAATCCGCCGACAACGACGGCATCGCCTATCACCGCAACGCTCCAGCTCAGCCAATACGACCAGCCAAGAAAGAATGCCGCGCGTGGGCCAAGGTAGGCACCGGCAAAGTCTGCGAAGGTTTTGAAGTTCAAGTTGGAGAGCAGCATTTCGCCCATGGCACGCATGACGAAATAAACAAACAGACCGATGATCATGTAGATGAGGATGATCGACGTGCCAGAGAGGGCGATGATCTTCCCGGAACCCATGAACAGGCCCGTACCGATTGCACCTCCCATGGCCATTAATTGAATGTGACGGTTGCTGAGCGTGCGCTGCAGCGCGGGCTGTTCAGTCAGCCCTGATGGGATTGATTTCATTACAAAACCTCTTGATTTTATGTTTTTGAGTTTTGGCAGAAAGGTGGATGTCTTGCGTACTTGTTAGGGATGCAACGGCTATTGACGGTGGTGGTTTGCGGACAGCGAGATTTGCCGCGTACTCGCAGGGGTGAGTTGCCCCTTGGCACTTTGCCCAGGGGCATCACCTATGGCTTTCAACTCACTGCGCGCGGGCGTGAGGGGGCGATTGCCGGTTGCCGATCGAGGATTTGGTAGAGGTCTTTTATGTTGGCGGGTGTCGGAACCAGATGGATGCGCTCACCGATTGCATGCTCTTGCGCCAGGTCCAGCATGTAGCGCAGCGACGAAAAGTCTTCGAGGGCAAAACCCACGGAATCGAACACGGTGACCTGTGCGTCGTTCTCGCGGCCCTGGATTGCGCCCTGAACAATCCGGAAAAACTCGACGACAGGGAAGTCGGCTTCCAATTGCTGGATGTCACCCTCGATCCGGGTCTGCGGTTCAAACTCAACGATGACCCGGGCATTGCGCAAGATCTCGGCGTGCAGTTCGGTTTTCCCCGGACAGTCCCCACCTACGGCATTGATATGCATGCCGGGTTCGATCATCTCGGGCGTCAGAATCGTTGCATAGGCTTTATCGGCGGTGACCGTGGTGACGATGTCTGCGCCCTTGACCGCTTCTTGCGCAGAGCTGGCCAGAATCACCTCGAGATCCGGGAATGCGGACAGGTTGCGCTTGAGCTTGAGCGAGGCGTCACGATCGATATCGAATATCCGCAGTTCCTTGATAGCGAGCATTTCATGGAAGGCGAGGGCCTGGAATTCGCTCTGGGCGCCATTGCCGATGATTGCCATGCTGCTTGCATCTGGACGCGCGAGGGACTTCGCGACCAGGGCCGAGGTCGCTGCAGTGCGCACCGCGGTGGTCAGCGTCAGTTCACTGAGCAGGGTTGGATAACCACTGTGGACATCGGCCAGGACACCGAAGGCCATGACTGTCAGCAGGTTGCTTCGACCGTTGTCCGGATGACCGTTGACGTATTTGAACGAGTACTGCTGGCCATCGTCGGTCGGCATCAACTCGATCACACCGTTGGCCGAATGATTGGCGGTGCGGGGCGACTTATCAAACTGCGCCCAACGTGAATAGTCAGCTTCGATGTAATCGGCCATTTCGCGGATTGCCCGGCGGATGCCCACCTTGGCGAACAGGCGTGCGGCATGATCGACGTCTATAAAAAGAGTCATGTTTTTATTCTCCGGTTCAGTAGTAGAAACATTGCGGGGCAGGGGACGGTTCAGGTGCGCTTGCTCTCGAAACCATGCAGCACATTGACCGCATTGATTCCGATTTCATCGACCATATAGCCGCCCTCCATCACGAACAGAGTGGGGCAGCCCACACCCGCTATCAGCTCGCCGATGCCGATGAAATCTTCGCTTTCCAGCAGGAAGTGGCTGATGGGGTCGTCCTTGAACGTGTCGACGCCGAGTGAAATGACCAGCACTTCAGGGGCGAATTGCTGGAGTTTCTTGCAGGCGTGGAGCAGGGCATTGCGATAGCTTTCCCAGGTGGTGTTTTTCGGCAACGGGTAATTGAGGTTGTAACCTTCGCCCTGGCCGGCGCCGACTT
The DNA here is from genome assembly GCF_055390755.1 of Pseudomonas sp. Van50. NCBI lineage: Bacteria > Pseudomonadati > Pseudomonadota > Gammaproteobacteria > Pseudomonadales > Pseudomonadaceae > Pseudomonas > Pseudomonas sp. Van50. The sequence goes on from NZ_AP024343.1 coordinate 2,843,627, forward strand.
CGTGACTGAAGCCTGAGTAGTACGGATAAGACACCGTGGGTTCGCCGTGCAGCGACACGAACATGACGTCACTGCGCCCGTAGAAGATGTTTTGAGTGCCGTTGCCATGATGGAAATCGACGTCCAGTACCGCGACACGTTTCGCGCCTTGAGTGATGGCCTGTTGTGCGGCAATGGCCGCGTTGTTGAGATAGCAATAGCCGCCCATGTATTCACGTGCTGCGTGATGGCCGGGCGGGCGGCACAGGGCGAAGGCGCTGTCGTGGCCTTCATCGATCAGCGCCAGGCCGGTGAGGGCGATGTCTGCGCTGGTCTTTACCGCTTGCCATGTGGTCGCGGTAATCGGGGACCCGGCATCCATGGCGAAGAAACCGAGTTTTCCGTCGATGAAAGTCGGGACTTGATCGTTGGACAAGTCGCGCACTGGCCATACCAGCGGCAAGGCATCGTGAGTACGCCCGGTCGCACACCATTGTGACCATGCGCTTTCAAGGAAGCTGACGTAGCGCTCGCTGTGTGCATTGACGTAGCACGCCCGGTCAAATGCTCGTGGTTCGACGATCTGGCCAAGGCCTACCTGCTTGACCCGATCATGGACGGTATCGGCCCGGCTGGGTTGTTCGAACGACGGCTTGAGTACGCCGTCTTTCAATTCGGTGCCATGGTGCAAACGATGGGAATCACTGAAAACTGTAAACATTCTGCGCATCCGTCAATTCGAAACAGTGCAAATATTCTGTTCCGCTACGGAGGCGCTTTCTTTGCTTTATATTCGCAGTCTGCTAGATTTTTCGGGTGTTTTTACTCAGGAATTGCGAAATGCAGAAAAAATCATCCAAACGCATCAGTCTCGACGAGACTGACTTGGCGATACTCAAGTTGCTGCAAGATGATGCGAGCATTTCCAACGCCGAGCTCAGTGAGCGCCTGTCGTTAAGCCTCACGCCTTGCTGGCGACGGCGCAAGAGAATGGAGGAAGCGGGCGTGATCAAGGGCTATCAGGCCAACCTTGATCGACGAATGCTGGGGTTGGATATCATGGCGTTCGTGCACATCCGTTTTTCCACCCACGCCGATCATGCGCCTGACGCCTTCGAGGCGGTGATTGCGCAATTGCCTGAAGTGTTGTCTTGTCACAAGATCACCGGGGATGCCGATTACGTGCTGCAAGTGCTGGCAGAGGATCTTGATAGCTACAGTGACTTTATCGAGCAGGTACTACGGCGCCAGGTGGGAATTGCCTCGATCCAGTCCAGCCTGGCCTTGCGCGAGGTCAAGACCAGCAACCGCATAGCGATACCCAAGTCCGGCAGGGACTAAAGCCTGATGCCGCGCTCGCCCATCCAGGTGTCGTAGCCGGTGTGATCGTGTGGGGCGCTCGGTTGGCTGAAATCCTCCACGGCCACGAGCGAAGCGGGCACGTTGCGACTATGCTCATTGCCACTGCAGGCAATGTATTGGTTTCAATGATCGGCCGCCAAGGGAAGGAGTCTGTATGTGTCTGGTTCTACATGTCCGGTTCTATTGTTGGAATGACCGAATGAGCAATCTGGCAACGGGTGTCCATCGGCGCATTTTGATCCCTGGGCGACCCATCCTCAGTTCGTGAGCATTTGCTTGAGGCTTTTGGTCTGGCCGCTAGAGGCCGCCCGACTACGAGCTCATGTTGAATGCCTGCTCCAATTTCACAGGGCCGATGATCTCCAATCTGCAGGCCGACTTCTCCAAACCAGATCAAGCAGTCGATCCAGGTTGTCGACAGGTGCAGGTGGATGACTTTTGGTAAATCCCAAGGACGATGGAGAACAACATGAACACCAAACCCATCCACAACATCTTGTGGCGCTTCGCTGGCTGCGTGACCGGGCTGGCGATGGTTGCCGCCAATCCAGTCCAAGCTGCCGACGGCGGCATCGCCGGCGCCCCTACCGCAAGCCATAGCATTGCTTTCAGCAATTCCTACGCGGGCAGCGATTTCCGCAAGGTGATGGTGCGCAACTGGCAGGAGATTGCAGTCCAGGCGCAGAAGGATGGCCTCATCCGCGAGGCTCCGGTGGTCAGCGCGAACAACTCGGCGTCGGAACAAGCAGCCCATATCCAGGACATGGTCGTCAAGGGCGTGAACGCCATCGTCATCCTGGCCGCGTCCGACACGGCCCTCAACGGGGTCATCCGCGACGCCTGCAACGCCGGCATCGTGGTGGTGGTCATGGCCAGCCTCGTCACCGAAAGCTGCGTCTATACCGTGGATTACAACTGGTCCGCCATGGGCCGCGTGGAAATGGATTACATCGCCGAGCGTCTCAAGGGGAACGGAACGCTGCTGGAGATCCGCGGCATTGCCGGCGATGCCACCGATAAAAACATCAGCGACGGCATTCGCAAGGCCGCCAGCGACTATCCGGGCCTGAAGTTCGCCAAGACCGTCTACGGCAACTGGACCGCTTCCGTCGCACGCAAGGAGGTGGCGCTGGCGCTGCCGTCGCTGCCCAGCATCGACGCCGTCGCGACTCAAGGGGGCGACGGTTATGGCGCGGCCATGGCGTTCAAGGCAGCAGGACGCCCTTTGCCGATCATCGTGATGGGAAATCGCCAGGACGAACTGGCCCTGTGGAAACAGGAGCGCGATGCCAATGGCTACGAGACCGTCTCGGTCTCCGCCTCCCCAAGCGTCTCCCAGGTGGGGTTCTGGGTGGCCCAGCAGATTCTGGCGGGCAAGCAGGTGCCGAAGTTCGTCGAAGTGCCGCTGGTGCGTATCGATGGGAAAGACCTGGACGCCTGGCTCGCCACCATGCCGGTGGGCGGCGCCGCCAATCCTTCCTATGACCAGGCTTCCGTGGTGGCGATGATCGACGCGGCCATCAACCATACGGCGGCGCCGACGCCGTTGCCGGAGGTGACGAAGCCGTAGTGGCGGACGGGGGGCGAGGCGCCATGTCGACATTCAAACCCGCCACTGACAGGCCCATTGCCGTCAGGATTGGCCTGGCGGTCGCCGCGCTGGTGTTCCTGATGCTGGCGGTGTCGCTGGTGAACCTCTACGGCCTGCGCGGCATGGTACGTGCGGTGGATTCCGCCAGCCATTCCGCGGAAATTCTGGCCTCGGTCAACGGGGCTACCGGACGGGTGGAAAACTTCATTGCCACCCGCGACCAAGAAAGCCTGTCCCAGGCCGAAGGCATGGTGGCGACGGCAATCGCCGGCCTCTCCGCCATTGCGGTGGCGGAGGCGCAATCGCTCAAGGGCAGTCTGGAAAGGCTCGCGACGGCGATCGCCGCCTTGCGGGCGGCGAGCCTGGCCATGGATGGCGAAACGGAGAACATGACAGCCCACTACGGCCGGATGCGAGAGGCGACGATCCTCGTCGAACAGGGCATCGCCAATGGGTTGAAGGGACTTGAGTCCCGCACCGCTGAGCACGAGGCGCGGGTGAGCGACATCGAAAGCGCCCATCGCATCCTGGATATCCTGCGCAACGGCGAACGGATCATCACTGCCAATGTGGCCAGGATGCTGGTGACCGGTGACGGGGCGACCGCCACTGCGGCGCGCAACGCCAGCGCGGCACTCCGCCCCGTGGTCGAGCAATTGCGCGAGCTGATGGCGGCACCGCAGGAGAGGGAGGCCCTGGACCAGCTGGCCGCGGCGCTCGACGCTGCCAGCTTAGCGGTCGAGCATCTTGGCGAGTCGCCCAGGCTCCGGGGAGGCGAGGCCTTGCGGTATCTCGCTGCCGTCGGGGATACGGTTGAGCGCCTCGAGGCCATGTTGGGGGAAGTGGAAGGGCACGTTGTCCATGACGCCAGCGACATTCAGGCAGCAACCGGTTTGCTGCAAAATGCCGCCGCGTTGTCCAAGCGTTTCGCCGAGCGTGTTGCCACCCTGGAGGCGCAGACCTTGTCGTTTCGCCTGTCACCGTCGGCCGAGGTCGCCGGCTCTGTCGGCCACATCCTGGACGAACTCTCCCGACTCTCTCGGGTTCTCCCTGCGTCCGTGGGGCTGCGGGCCAAGGCTATGCCCCTGACGGTCAGCGATCAGATCGCCGGCTACCGGGCGGCATTCGTCAGGTTCCGTCAAGCGAGCGACGCCTTGAGCGACGCGCGCGACCAGGTTCGCAACGAGGCCCGGAGCGCCGGCCTGTTGGTGGCGCGCTTCGCCGGTCAAGCGCGCTCCGACGCCTTGGTCCACAATGATCGCGGCATGCTTGCGACGATCGTTGCTGGGACCGTCGCCATCCTGCTGGCTGGCGCCATCGCCTGGAGCACATCGCGATTTGTCGCGCAGCCCATCGTGGCCCTGGCCTCGGTCATGCGCCGGCTTGCGGCTGGCGACCTGAACGCCGAGATCGCCAGCGCCGGACGCGGCGACGAGATTGGAATCATGACCCGCGCCGTACGGGTGTTCCAGGAGAATGCCCTGCGCATCCGGGTATTGGAGGCCGAGGCCGACGCCGAACGACAGCAAGTCCAGGCGTCTTTGGAAAGAATGGTCGCCGAACGGACCGACACGCTGCACCACCAGACCGAGGTGCTGGAGGCGCAGGCCATCGAACTCATTCAGGCGCGCAACCAGGCCGAGACGGCTAACCAGGCAAAGAGCGATTTCGTAGCCACGGTCAGCCACGAACTGCGCACCCCCTTGACCCTCATTCTCGCCCCCTTGGAACAACTCTCGGCGGCGACCACCCCGCCAGCGGACTGGCATGTGCAAATCGACCGCGCCCAACGCAACGCGTTGCGCTTGATGAACCGGGTGAACGACATCCTCGATTTCTCCAAGGCCGAAGCGGGCAAGTTCGAGTTGTGCCCAACGCCCATTGATTTGAACAAGGTGGTGGGTGTGCTGGCCGAGGACGCCGCCATGGTGGCCGAGGGCAAAGGCTGCACCTTGACCTGCAGCATCGATCCCGCGCTCGGCACGGTGTTCCTGGACCCCCAGCACTTCGAGAAGATTCTTCTCAACCTGGTGAGCAATGCCATCAAGTTCACACCGGCTGGCGGCACCGTGCACCTGGCCGTCACGCCGCTCGATGGCGAGCGATTTGAACTCGCGGTGCAGGACTCGGGGATTGGCATCGCGCCTGACAAACTGCCGCTGCTGTTCCAGCGTTTTTCCCAGATCGACAATTCCGCCACGCGTCACTACAGCGGCACAGGCATCGGTCTCGCCCTGGTCAAGGATCTGGTCGAATTGATGGGGGGTGAAGTCGGTGTCAACAGCGAGCCCGGACGGGGTTCGTGCTTTTTTGTTCGACTGCCGCTGGGGACCGAGCCAAACACCGTACCCACCGAAGCCGGCACGATGCACGAGCGATCGTCATCGAGCACGACAAGTACAGCCGAGCAGCGTCACCTGCGTTTCGATGACGGTCGCCTTGGCAGTCGCAACGACCGGGTTTCGATCCAAGACGCAGACGACGAGCAGCCCCCGGGACATGCCTCGCGATCCAGAGTGCTGGTGGTCGACGACAGCCCGGAAATGCTGGGCTATCTCAGCGAGCTTTTGCGAGCCGATTATATTGTCGCCACCGCGACTGATGGAGAGCAGGCCTGGGCGCTGCTGCAGCTTCGACCCATCGATGTCGTGGTTTCGGATGTGATGATGCCGAAGCTCGACGGTTTTGGCCTGACCGCCAGGATCAAAGCCAGCGCCGGTTTTGCTCATTTACCCGTGATCCTGGTGACCGCCCGTGGCGGTAGCGAGGCCTGCGTCTCCGGGTTGGAGAGTGGCGCCGATGACTACATCGCCAAACCCTTTTCGCCGCTGGAACTCAAGGCTCGCGTACGTGCTGCGCTGCGCATGAGCCAGGTGCAAACCGAACTGCACGCAAAATCCCGTCAGGCGGGCATGGCCGAAATCGCTACGACAGTGCTGCACAACGTCGGCAACGTCCTCAACAGCGTGAACGTATCGGCAGAATTGGTCAGCAGCCAGATGCGCACCTCCAAGGCCCAAGGGCTGGGCAAGGTGGCTCAACTGATGAACGAACACGTCCATGACCTGAGCGATTTTCTCACCAACGACCACAAGGGAAAGATGCTGCCCGACTACCTGCTCAAGCTGGCGGGGGTGGTGGCGGCGGAGCAACAGAGCATCATTGAAGAACTCGGGCAACTCACCAAGGGCATTGACCACATCAAAACCATTGTCGCTGCCCAGCAGTCCTATGCCGTTGCCGTCAGTATTGTCGAGACCGTGCCGGTCGCAGAGTTGATCGACGATGCCTTGCGCATGAGTGCTGGATTACTGGCGCGCCAGGAGGTGACGATGGTCAAGGACATTGCCGACTTGCCCCTGCTGCCGTTGGACCGGCACCGGGTTCTACTGATTCTGGTGAACTTGATTGGCAATGCCAAGCAGGCGTTGGACGGTGTGATCGATCGCAGCCCATGCGTCACGTTCAGCGCGTCCCTCGTTGACGGGGCCGTATTGCGCATCACGGTGGCTGATAACGGCAATGGGATTGCCCCTGAGCACCTGAAACGTATTTTTTCCCACGGTTTCACGACGCGCAAAGACGGTCACGGTTTTGGCCTGCACAGCTGTGCGCTGGCCGCGCAGGAAATGGGGGGCAGCTTGTCCGTGCACAGCGACGGGGTTGGACAGGGCGCAACCTTTACCCTTGATATTCCTCTTGGTGCTTCGCTGAGTAAGCGATGAATACCGAACCGATGCCTGCTCGGTCTGATTGGAGCCTCAAAGGGGAATGTGGGTGGTCGACAAGACCTGGCGCAACCCCATGAACGAGCGAATCTGGCGAACCCCGGGCAGGTAAAGCAGTTGCTCCGCGTGGAGCCGGTTGAAGCTGTTGCTGTCCTTGGTTCGTATCAACATGAAGTAGTCGAACTCCCCCGTCACCACATGGCATTCCATGCAGCCGGACACTTTTTGTGCGGCCGCCTCGAATGCGGCGAAGGATTCCGGTGTGGAACGGTCCAGCACCACGCCGATCAAGACCACCATCCCCGCATCCAGCGCTTCATTGTCCAGCAGTGCGACGATGTCCTTGATCAGGCCGACCTGCTTGAGTCGTTCGACACGCCTGAGGCAAGCCGGGGCACTCAGTTTCACCTTCTCTGCCAGCGCCACGTTGGAGATGGAGGCATCTCGTTGCAGGACCTTGAGAATCGCGCGGTCGGTTCGATCCAGTGGCTGCGGCACCGGGGCCGTAGTGGCCGACTTCTTGTGAGTGTTTGTTGCTTTCATGTCGAATTCCACGCATTAAAAATATGTTTTATGTGCTTTCATGGAAATTATGTTTTTCCAAGTGGTAGAAACTTGCAACACATATTTTTCGAATTCTTCTTAATATTGAACTCATCGAAGCCCCTCCTGAAAGAGCCTGGAATGTGGCCTTTCACTTTCGGTCCGGCGCTTGGATATCCAATATCGAGGAGCAGAGTCATGAACCTGAATCGTTTTAAACGTTATCCGTTGACCTTCGGTCCTTCTCCCATCACGCCCTTGAAGCGTCTCAGTGAACATCTGGGTGGCAAGGTCGAGTTGTATGCCAAACGTGAAGACTGCAACAGTGGCCTGGCCTTCGGTGGGAACAAGACACGCAAGCTCGAATACCTGATTCCCGAAGCGATCGAGCAAGGCTGCGATACCCTGGTCTCCATTGGTGGCATTCAGTCGAACCAGACCCGCCAGGTCGCTGCAGTCGCTGCCCACTTGGGCATGAAGTGCGTGCTGGTGCAGGAAAACTGGGTGAACTATTCCGACGCGGTGTATGACCGGGTGGGCAACATCGAGATGTCGCGCATCATGGGGGCTGACGTACGACTGGACGCAGCAGGTTTCGATATTGGTATCCGGCCAAGTTGGGAAAAGGCCATGAGCGATGTCGTGGAGCAGGGTGGCAAACCGTTTCCGATTCCGGCGGGTTGTTCCGAGCATCCCTATGGCGGCCTCGGGTTCGTCGGCTTTGCCGAGGAAGTGCGGGAGCAGGAAAAACAACTGGGCTTCAAGTTCGACTACATCGTGGTCTGTTCCGTGACTGGCAGTACCCAGGCCGGCATGGTCGTCGGTTTCGCTGCGGACGGCCGTTCGAAGAACGTGATCGGCATTGATGCCTCGGCCAAGCCAGAGAAAACCAAGGCACAGATTCTGCGTATCGCCCGGCATACCGCAGAGCTGGTGGAGTTGGGTCGCGAAATTACTGAAGAGGACGTGGTGCTCGATACGCGGTTTGCCTATCCGGAATACGGTTTGCCTAACGACGGTACGCTGGAAGCCATTCGCCTGTGCGGCAGCCTGGAAGGTGTGCTGACCGATCCGGTGTACGAAGGAAAATCCATGCACGGGATGATTGAAATGGTCCGTCGTGGCGAGTTCCCCGAAGGCTCGAAAGTGCTTTACGCGCACTTGGGCGGGGCGCCTGCGCTGAATGCCTACAGCTTCCTGTTCCGCAACGGCTGATTCGCGGCAATGACCTGTAGGCGGCGCCTGCTCACGAAGCGGTGGGGCAGTTGGCATTCATATTGAATGTCACGGCCTCATCCTCGGATCGCCGCTCGGAGCGAGCGTTGCAACCCAACCGCTGGGAGTACCGCCATGCATGCGATATCGCAATCCGCAGTCTGGATCAAGGAACCTTCGGCGGACGCCGGGGTGGTCATCGTGACCAGCGCCGCATTGCCCAAATACATGATCGACAAGCTGCACGTGACGATAGATGACTGGGACCAGGTGGCTTATCTGGCCGTCAAGCAATCCGAGGCGTTGCTGGTCGACTGGCTGCGGGTCGGCTCCAGCCCGGAGCCGTCCGCCGGGGGCGACGCGTGTTATGCCAGCCAACTGTTGCGCTGCGTCCCCCACGGCAGCTTTCTGCTGGAAGTCGGCACGGTGCCTGGCCTGACCTGGCTGGGATCCGTCTGCGGCCACCCGCTGCGCGTCGTCGAACTGGGAACGATCGCCTCATCCACTGCGGCGATGGATCGACAGGTGGAAGAGGTGCTATCGGCGACCCGGAGTCTGGCCAAAAGCGTGCTGCAGGCGCGCGGCGTCATTTAAACCAGTCCTCGTCAATTCGCCTGTTGAAACCAGAAAGGCAACGCTTATGAGCCGAACCGCCGAGGGGCGTATCCACGCAATGAAGTGGATGCGCGAGCCTTCCAGTTGTACGCGTATCGTGGTCATCGTGAGCGGACTCGATAGCGATCATATTGATTTGATCCATCAGGGGTTCAGCTGTTTTGACAATGTTGCGCTGATCCATGTCGATACAGTGAACACCGTGAATGGCAAGCTGGTTGGCGTGCAAATGGCCAAGAGTGACTACTGTTTTGTGGTGCTCGGTGAACTGGATGAGCACGTCTTGCACGACCTTTCCATTGGCCAGCCATGCCTCTACCCGGTCGCACCAGACGAGGCAGCCGAGCGCTCCGTCATTGCCGCGGTAGAGCAAGTCAAAAGCCTCGCCCGAGGAAGCCATTCGCGCCATCTCGAAGCGATACCCGACACCTGCAGGAGTTGCCTATGAACCTGTCCAATCCCCATGCCCAATGGCCGGTCCAGGCTGTTGAGGATGAAGAAATGGCCGAGTGGCGCGAGGCCTTGCTGTCGGTCGCAGCCCACGGTGGCACGGACCGGGCCAAACAGATCCTCGACATGCTGCTGGCCGTGGCAAGCACTTCGGCCATCGGCTGGCGGCCCAGCCATGGCACCCCTTACATCAATACCATCAGCGTTGAGCGGCAACCGGTGTTTCCCGGGACCTGGCCATCGAAGAGCGTCTGGCATCGATCATGCGCTGGAATGCGCTGGCGATGGTCGCCCGGGCCAATCACGCCTATGGGGAGTTGGGCGGACACATCGCCAGTTATGCCAGCGCGGCGGATCTGTTTGAAGTGGGCTTCAATCACTTCTTCAAGGCGCGCACCCCAACCGGCGGCGGTGATCTGGTGTTCTACCAGCCGCATTCGGCGCCAGGCGTCTATGCCCGGGCGTTCCTCGAGGGACGCCTGGAAGAAAAGGATCTGCAGCACTATCGACAAGAGATCGGCGCGCGCGCCAATGGCGCCCGGGGGTTGTCGAGTTATCCGCATCCCTGGTTGATGCCGGACTTCTGGCAGTTCCCGACGGGCTCCATGGGGATCGGTCCGATCAGCTCGATCTACCAGGCGCGTTTCATGCGTTACCTGGAGCACCGCGGCCTGCAAAAGACCTCGGGGCGAACCGTCTGGGGGGTGTTTGGCGACGGTGAAATGGATGAGCCGGAAAGCATGTCGGCGCTGACCCTGGCGGCGCGCGAAGGGCTGGATAACCTGGTCTGGGTGGTCAACTGCAACCTCCAGCGCCTGGACGGCCCGGTGCGTGGCAACGGTCGCATCATCGATGAGCTCGAGGCGTTGTTCGGCGGCGCGGGCTGGAACGTGATCAAACTGGTGTGGGGTTCCGACTGGGACAGATTGTTTGCCCGGGATAAAGACGGTGCGTTGGTCCGGGCATTGTCGGCCACGGTCGATGGCCAGTTCCAGACGTTCGCGGCCAAGGATGGGCGCTTCAACCGTGAGCATTTCTTCGGCCAGGACGAAGCCCTGGCGGATTTGGCCCACGGCCTGACCGACGAGCAGATCGACCGGCTCAAGCGCGGTGGTCATGACCTGGTGAAAATCTTTGCCGCGTATCAAAGCGCAATGCTCGAGGGCAAGAGACCTACGGTCATCCTGGCCCAGACCAAGAAGGGCTTCGGCATGGGTGACGCCGGGCAGGGCAAGATGACCGTGCACCAGCAGAAGAAGCTCGATAATGAGGCGTTGATCGCGTTCCGCAACCGTTTCAACCTGCCGTTGACCGATGAACAGGCCACCTCCCTGAGCTTCTTCAAGCCGAGCGACGACAGCGCGGAAATGCGCTACCTGCATGCACGTCGCCGGGCGTTGGGCGGCTACATGCCGGCGCGACCTTCGGCCAGCGAGTCATTGGCCGTACCTGATGTAGACAGCTATGCCGGGTTCGCCGTCGCCGCCCAAGGCAAGGAAATGTCCACCACCATGGCCTTCGTGCGGATGCTCAGCGGTTTGCTCCGGGACAAGCAACTGGGCCCGCGCATCGTGCCGATCGTGGCGGATGAAGCGCGTACGTTCGGCATGGCCAGCCTGTTCAAGCAGATCGGCATCTACTCCAGCGTGGGGCAGCGTTATGAGCCGGAGGACATTGGTTCGATCCTCAGTTATCGGGAAGCCCTGGACGGGCAGATTCTCGAAGAGGGCATCAGCGAGGCAGGGGCGATCAGTTCCTGGGTTGCAGCGGCGACCAGCTATTCGGTGCATGGTTTGCCGATGCTGCCGTTCTACATCTATTACTCGATGTTCGGCTTCCAGCGCATCGGCGACCTGATCTGGGCGGCGGCGGATCAACGGGCCCGCGGTTTTCTGCTCGGTGCCACCGCAGGCCGCACGACATTGGGTGGCGAAGGCCTGCAGCATCAGGACGGCAACAGTCATCTGATGGCGGCGATGGTCCCCAATTGTCGGGCTTACGATCCGGCATTCGCCGGCGAGTTCGCGGTGATCCTGGATCACGGCATGCGCCAGATGCTGGAGCGCCAGGTCGACGAGTTTTACTACGTCACCCTGATGAACGAGAACTACCCGCAGCCCACTCTTCCTGAAGGCGTCGAACAGGCCATTATCAAGGGCATGTATCTGTTTGCCCGGCATGAAGTCGAGGATGCCCGTGGACGTGTTCAGCTGTTGGGTTCCGGCGCGATCCTGCGCGAAGTGATTGCCGCCGCCGGGTTGCTGGCGAGCGATTGGAGGATCGACAGTCAGGTCTGGAGCGTTACCAGCTTTACCGAGTTGGCCCGGGAGGCACGGGAAGTGGAGCGCTGGAATCGATTGCATCCTGGACAACCTTCGCACCGCAGCCATGTCCAGGCGTCGCTCAACGACTCGGTACCGATCATTGCGTGCACGGACTACGTGCGCGCCTTGCCGCAATTGATCGCCAGTTATCTCGATGCCCGTTACACGGTACTCGGCACCGATGGATTTGGCCGCAGCGATACCCGCGGCCAACTGCGCAGGTTCTTCGAAGTGGACCGCCACCAGATCGTCCTGAGTGCGCTGACCTCCCTGGTGCATGAGGGGCGTCTGGATGCCAGTGTCTGTGCCGAGGCCATCGAACGTTACGCCATTGACGTTGACGCCGTGGCCCCTTGGGACGCTTGAGGCCGCCGGCTTCATCCTGCTCGCGAAGGCGGTGGTTCAGTCACAGGGATGTTGGGCTTGCTGGCCTCATCGCGAGCAAGCTCGCTCCCACAGGTTTTTGTGGCGTGTGCAGATGCTGTGACCACCCGCGAATCCATGTGGGAGCGAGCTTGCTCGCGAAGGCGGTGGTTCAGTTACAGGGATGTTGGCTGGCTGGCCTCATCGCGAGCAAGCTCGCTCCCACAGGTTTTTGTGGCGTGTGCGGATGCTGTGACCACCCGCGAATCCATGTGGGAGCGAGCTTGCTCGCGATGGCGGTGGTTCGGTCACAGGGATGTCGAGCTTGCTCGCGAAGGCGGTGGTTCAGTTACAGGGATGTTGGCTGGCTGGCCTCATCGCGAGCAAGCTCGCTCCCACAGGTTTTTGTGGCGTGTGCAGATGCTGTGGGCACCCGCAACCCCCTGTGGGAGCGAGCTTGCTCGCGATAGCGGTGGTCCGGCTACATAGAGGCTGGACGTGTATCCTGCTCGTGTTCTTGCTTTGGACTTTGATCTCGACGCCCCGTTATCTCAACTGCTCTCGCCAACAGCCAGGATGGTCGCTACCAACGCCTGGGCGCGTGGCACCAGCGTGTCCAGTTCCAGGTATTCGCGATCGGTATGGACCTTGCCACCCACCGGCCCGAGGCCACACAGGGTTGGAATGCCCAGGCTGGCGGTGAACCCGGAGTCGGCACAACCGCCGGTGAACTCGCCTTCGACGCTGAAACCCAGTGCCAGGGCTTTTTGTTGGTAGATGTGCAGCAATCGTTCGCTGTGACGGGCTTCCATCGGTAGAAAGGTGGTCGCTTCCTTGAGGATGGCATGGGTGCCGATCAGTTCTTCTTCGGCGACGATGGCCAGGATTGCCGTAAGGATTTGATCCCAGTGCTTGAGTTCGATGAAGCGCACGTCCAGCCGGGCCGAGGCGCTCGGTGCGACGGTGTTGCTGGACGTGCCCCCGGATATCAGGCCCACATTAGTCGTGATGCCTGCCGAGTAATCGGTCAAGGCATGGAGCTTGACGATTTTGCGTGCCAGGGCCTCGATGGCGCTGGCGCCGTCGGCATGGTTGACCCCGGCATGCGCCGCGCGGCCGCTGACTTCGATGATCAGCGTGGCGCCGCCTTTGCGTGCTCTGACCACGTTGCCACTGGCCCGGCCGGGTTCGGTATTGAGCACGGCGCGGGCGGCACGGGCTGCCTGTTCGATATGGGTCCTGGCGCTGCCGGAGCCGATTTCTTCGTCACCGGTGTACAGGACCTGCACCGGATAGGGCAACTGGCCGGCGCGCTTGAGTGCCTTGAGGGCGAAGCAATTGAGCACCAGGCCGCCTTTCATGTCGGCGACGCCGGGGCCAAAGGCGAGGTCGCCATCGCGGCTGTAGCCGCGCGTCGTGGTGGTGCCTTTGGGGAACACCGTGTCGCGATGGCCCAGCAGCAACACCGGCTTTCCAGGTTCGCCTGGCACTTCGGCGAGCATCACGTCGCCAAAACCATCGACCAGCATGCGCTTGAGCAGGATGCCGTCGGCTTCCAGTTCCGCCGCGAGCAGCGCCCCCACCGCGTCGACGCCGGCCTTGTCATAGCTGTTGGAGTCGGTGTCGACGATACGCTGCAGCAACGCTTCCATAGCGGGGCGCTGGTCAGCAAGCCAGTCCAGCGCCTGTTGTGGCGTGGCATTCATTGCGCCTGCTCCCGCAACTGATGTTCCTGGGTCAGGCGTGCCGCGTCGTTGCCCAGGTCCCAGAACAGCCCGGCCATGATTTGCAGGCTTTCCTTGACCACCGGTGCCAGCAAGTGCTCGTTCGGCGCATGTTGCGAGCAGGCCGGGTACGAGTGCGGCACCCACAAGGTTGGCAGGCCGAGTACGTCGGCGAACACATCGTTGGGCAGCGAGCCACCGAGGTTCGGCAGCAGCGCGGGTTTTTTGCCGGTGGTCTGGGCCAAGGAGCCGAGCGCCCAATTGACCCACGGGCTTTGCGGGTCCAGCCGAGTGGCATGCATCACCTCGACGTGGCTTTGCTTGACCTCGACATTGCTGAAACCATGAGCATCCAGGTGGGCACGCACGGCCGGGATAAAGGTCGTGTAGTCGCTGTTCACCACGAAACGGATATGGCAGTGGGCATTGGCCTTGCCGGGGATCGCATGCACGGGGGCGTCCGGGTTGCCGGTCTTGAAGGCGATGACGTCGAGGGTGTTCCAGCCGAACACCTTTTCGCTCAGGGAGAGCTCGGGGTTACCCCAGTTGGCGTCGATTTCCGGATCGCCCGGTCCGCCACCCACCTCAATATCGGCCAGTGCCTGGCGAACCGGTTCAGGCAGTGTCTCGGGCATCAGGCCCGCCACTTTCACCCGACCGTGCTCATCGACCATGCTCGCGATGGCATTGGCCAGAATGATCCCGGGGTTGGCCAGCAACCCGCCCCAGTTGCCAGAGTGATGGGCGCCTTCGCGCAGATTGACCACCAGCTCGAAGTTGAACACCCCCGTGAGCCGAGAAAAATCGTCGGTCGCGATGCCGCCAGGCGTGGGCCGTCCGAGGCGATGAAAATATCCGCCGCGAGCTCTTCACTGTGGGCGGCACAGAACGCGTTCAAGCCCGGCGAGCCTTCTTCTTCGCCCATTTCCAGCAGCAGCTTGACGTTGAACCCCAGCTTGCCGTCGCGAGCCTTGAGCGTTTGCTCCAGCGCGGTCAGGTTGATCAGGTGCTGGCCTTTGTTATCCGCCGTGCCGCGGCCGTACCAGCGATCGCCCTCGGCAATGACTTGCCACGGCGACAGGCCTTCACGCCATTGGGCTTCATAGCCGCGCACCACATCACCGTGGCCGTAGCTGAGCACGGTCGGCAGTTCCGGATGCTCGATGCGGGTGGCGATCATGAAAGGACCGCGCTCTGCCACCGGGTTGTCATAGATCTTGACGCTGAAGCCCATCGCCTCGACATGCGGGGTGATGAAGTCATGGAGGTAGCGAAACAACTCGGGCTGGCTGTCCGTTGCCTGGCTTTCGGTGTGCAAGGCGACGCTGCGTTCGAGCAGATTGAAAAATGCGCCGTTGTCAAATTGCGCTGTGGTGTTGCTGATGGCCAGTGAACGACTCATGAGTGGACAAGCTCCAGTGTGTGGGCGGGACTGTCGTGAAGGTGGCAACGCACGTTGCCGCCGATAATTGAATCATTGGCCGGGTAGGCCGTTTTGCAGGGGGCGAAGCAGCTCGGGCAGCGCGGGTGGAAAGCGCAGCCGGACGGTGGTGACATCGGATTGGGAAAGGTGCCGTGCAGGCCGATTTCGGGAATGCCCAGGCGCGGATCGGGCGTGAGCACCGAATCCAGCAAGGCGCGGGTATACGGGTGGCCGGGTTCAGCGAACAACGATTCGCGAGTCCGTTCTTCGACGATGCGCCCCAGGTACATCACCGCGACCCGGTCGGCGAGGTGTTCGATGACCGCCAGGTTGTGGCTGATCAGCAGATAGGTCAGGCCGAATTCGCGCTTGAGGTCTTGCAGCAGGTTGAGAATCTGCGCCTGCACCGACACGTCCAGCGCCGAGGTGGGTTCGTCGCAGATCAACACGTCAGGGCGCATGATCAACGCCCGGGCAATGGCCACCCGTTGCCGCTGGCCGCCGGACAATTGGCTCGGATAGCTGTCGATGACTCGTTTGGGCAGGCCGACCACATCGAGCATCGCTTCGGTCTTCTTGCGTCGCTCGGCGGGGCTGCCGATGTCATGCACGATCAGCGGCAGGGTAATGATTTCCCGCAGTGTCTTGCGTGGGTTCAGCGAGGAATATGGATCCTGGAATATCGGCTGGATGTGCCGGGCCATTTCCTTGCGATCTGTCGCCGCCAGATGTTTGCCATTGACCAGCACATCGCCGCTGGTAGGCGCCAACAGACCGAGCAGTAGCTTTGCCAGGGTACTTTTTCCGCAACCGGACTCACCCACCAGGCCGAGGGTCTCGCCACGCATCAGGCGCAGGGAAACACCATCCACGGCTTTCAGGATGGCGGCGGGTTTGAAAAAGCCCTTGTTGATCCGAAACTCGCGACGGATGTCACACAGCTCCAACGTGATGTCTCTTTTCATGACCTTGCGCGCTCCAGAAGGCGAATCGGTGCCGGAGCCGGTGCGGCGAACAGGCAGCGCGCCATGTGTCCGTCCTGCTCGACTTCGGGGATGTCTTGCGCACAGGCCGCTATCGCCTGAGCGCAACGATTGCGGAACGCGCAACCTTGCTGTTCGCCTACCAGGCTTGGCACCAGGCCTGGAATCGAACCCAGGGCCTCGCCCGGTTTGGTCCGGCCAGGGATTGGAATACTGGCCAGCAGACCACGGGTGTACGGATGCTGCGGGTTCTCGAACAGTTGCAGGGCAGGGGCGGTTTCGACGATTTCCCCGGCATACATCACCGCGACCCGATCGGCGATCCGTGCCACCAGCCCAAGGTCGTGGGTGATGAAAATCACCGCCAGGCCGAGCTCTTTCTGAATGTCGCGGATCAAGCGCAGGATCTGCGCCTGGATGGTCACGTCCAGGGCCGTGGTGGGCTCATCGGCGATGATCAGGTCCGGTTCGCACATCAACGCCATGGCGATGATCACCCGCTGGCGCAAACCGCCAGACAGTTGATGCGGATACTGACGCAAGCGCTCGGTGGCATTGCTGATACCGACTTTCTCCAGCATCCGCCCGGCGCGAACCAAGGCATCCTTGCGCGACACCTTGCGATGCTGGGTCAGCACTTCGCTGAGCTGATCGCCAATGCTGTAGGCCGGGTTCAGCGAGGTCATCGGTTCCTGGAAGATCATCGCCAGACGGTTTCCGCGCAGGTCGCACATGTGCCGTTCGCTCTGGCCGATCATGTCGATTCCGTCCAGTGTCAGCCGGGACGCGGTGCGTTTGGCCTTGCGTGGCAACAGGTCCATCAGCGCCAGCGACGTCAAGGATTTACCGCAGCCGGATTCGCCGACGATGCACAACATTTCACCGCGTTCGACTTCAAAGCTCAGACCGCGCACGGCATGCAGCATGTCATCCGGCGTCGGGCTGTTGCCCATGGGGATGTCCACGCGCAGGTTTTCAACATGGAGTAGTGCCATGTTCGGTACCCTCTATTAGTAAGGCCGTCTATCAGTTGCGACCGTCGGGCAGGATCAGATCGCGCAGGCCATCGCCGACCAGGTTGATGCCCAGCACCAGAATCATCAGGGCGACGCCAGGAATGGCGATGACCCACGGGGAAAAGAACATGTAGGGTTTGCCTTCGGCGATCATCAAGCCCCAGGACGGCGTCGGCGGCTGCACGCCAACCCCAAGGAATGACAGGGCCGACTCCAGCAGGATCGCGTGGGCCATTTCCAGCGTTGCGACGACGATCAGTGCGCCGACCAGGTTGGGCAGGATTTCACTGACCAGAATGCGCAGGGTCGAGCAGCCCAGCGCCTGGGCCGACGCCACATATTCAGCATCGCGAATCTGTTGCACCGAAGCCCTGACTACCACCGCGAAGCGATCCCATAACAGGCAACCCAGCAGCACGATCACTACTTTCAGCGAACCGCCCATCAACGAGGCCGAGGCCAGCGCGACCATCACGACCGGCATCGCCAGCCGAGTGGTGATCAGGTAGCTGATGAACGCATCGACCTTGCCGCCGTAGTAACCCGCCAACAGCCCCATCACAGTGCCGATAAAGCCGGAAATCAACGCCGCCGCAATGCCGATGAACAGTGAGATACGTGCGCCGTAGAGCAGTCGTGACAGGTAATCACGGCCCAGCTTGTCGGTTCCCAGCACGTATTCCCACGTGCCGTTGGCCATCCATGCCGGCGGTTTCATGCGCAGCATCACGTCTTGCGCATAAGGGTCATGAGGCGCCAGCCACGGGGCGAAGAGTGCGCCGGTGAAGATGATCAGCAACAGCACCGTGCCAATGGCGAAACCACGATGGCGAAAGCTCTTGCCAAGCATTCGGCTCAGGCTGCTGGGGGGTGGCAGGTAGTCATTGATCGCGAGGGTAGTGGGGTGCTCATGTAAGCCTCCTAGCGCACGCGAATGCGCGGGTCGAGCAGTGCGTTGAGCACATCGGCCAGCAAGGTGAGGATGATGTAGATCACCGCAATCAGCAGGACCACGGCCTGTACCACCGGAAAGTCATCACGGGCGATGGCGTCCCAGGCGAGTTGTCCGATGCCTTGCAGGGAGAACACGGTTTCGATCACCACCGAACCGCCGAGCATGAAGCCGAACTCCACCGCTGCCAGCGCGACGACCGGAATCAGGGCGTTGCGCAGAGCGTGCTTGAACAACACGCGGGCAGGGCGCAGGCCCTTGGCGCGGGCGGTGCGGATGTAATCGGAACTGAGCACATCAAGCATGCCTGCACGGGTCAGGCGCATGATTGCCGGCGTTGCGTAGTAGCCCAAGGCAATGGCCGGCATGACGAAGTGCAGCAGGGTCGAATTGCCGGACACCGGCAGCCACTTGAGCGTCACGGCGAACACCACGATCAACATCAACGCAAACCAGAAACTGGGCATGGCCTGGCCCAGTACCGCGATGCTCAAGGCCAGTCGGTCGACCCAGGTGTCGCGCTTGACCGCGGCCAGCACGCCCAGTGGAATCGCCACCAGCAAGGCGATGCCCAGCGCCATGGCTCCTAACCCGAGGGTGATCGGCAAGCGGCTGGCGACGAGGTTGTAGACCGATTCCTGGAAGAAAAACGAGTTGCCCAAGTCCAGCCGCAGCAGATCGCCCAGCCAGTTGAAGTACTGGGTCGGTAGCGGTTTGTTCAAACCGTATTGCACGCGAATCTGTTCGATCTGTTCGCTGGTGGCTTCCGGTCCGCCAATGGCCGTGGCCAGGTCGCCGGACAGATGCAACAGGGAAAAGCTGATCACCGACACGGTAATGGCGACGCATATAGCGATGCCCAGCCGGCGCAGAAGGAATCCAAGCATGGCGAGCTTCCTCATATCCAATGGATGGCGTGTGTGAGGAGGTGTCCGTGGTGCGGTTGGTCCGCAAGCCACGGCACCTCTCGATCAATCCGCTCGGTTGCGGATCACTTCCAGCTGGACTGAACGAAACGCGGCAGCTCGTCCGGGTACGACGTGAACGCCAGTTCGGAGGTGTAGGCGTAGTTCATCGAGTAGTTGAACAGCGGCGCCCAGTACGCCTGTTCGCTGATGCGCTGCAACGCCTTGCGGTAGTTGTCCTTGCGCAATTGCGGGTCGAGGGCGTTGTCAGCGGTCTGCAGCCAGCCCTGGACTTGCGGATCCTTGATGTTGTCGTCCGGGTTGCCCTTGAACCAGGTGCCGGCCGACGCCGAGGTGTCGAGGATCGAGAACGAGCCCCAGGCCTGAAACGACATGGGCACCTTGCCGCCACGTTGCTGATCGCGCAGGGCGGCGTACTTCAAGAAGCGCAGCTTGGCGTTGATGCCCACGGCGCGCAGGTTGCCGATGATGGCTTCGACGTAATCGCGGTCGCGATAAGCGAAGATTTCGGTCTCGAAGCCATTGGGGTAACCGGCTTCGGCGAGCAGCGCCTTGGCCTTGGCCGGGTCGTAGTCGTAGACCGTGGCCGCGGTGGTATCGCAGCCGAACTGGCCTGGATAGCAGGCAACCTGCAGGGGTTTGGCTTCGCCCCCCACCAATTGCGTGGCCAGCGCATTGCGGTTGATCGCATGGTTGATGGCCTGACGCACCTTGAGGTTTTTCATCGGCGAGTTTTCAGTGGAGGTGCCTCGAGCATCAAGAATCAGGAAGCCGATGCGCATGGTTTCGCCGCTGGTCACGGTCAGGTTCGACATACCTTTGAGATCGACTGCCTGATCCGAGGTCACACGCCAGGTCCAGTCGACACCATCGGTCATCAACTCGGCCAGGCGGGTTTCGGCATCCGGGATCACCCGGAACTTGAGGTGGCCGATATGGGGCTTGCCTTGCGGGCTGTCCGGGAAGTAGTCCTTGTTGATCTCCATGGTCACGCCTTCGCCAGCCACCACCGACACGGCTTTATAGGGTCCGGTACCGATTGGCTTGCGGCTGAATTCGGCCAGGCCGACCTTTTCGAAATACTGCTTGGGGAACATCGGAACGGCGTTGGACAGGTATTCCAGTGCCGGAGGGAAGGGCTTCTTCAAATGCAGGCGGACGCTGTAGTCACCGGTTTTTTCGGCGCTCTTGATCCAGTCCACGTTTTGCACGGTCACGACTTTCGCTTCGGGCGACACCACGTAGTTGAGGGTGAACACCACGTCGTCGGCGGTGAAGCTATCGCCGTTGTGAAATTTGACGCCTTTGCGCAGCTCGAAGTCGATGGTGGTGTCATCGACCTGTGTCCAGCGGGTGGCCAACATGGGCTGGTATTCGCCGCTGTTGGGATCGCGGTAGATCAGGTTGTCCCAGATCAGCCGGCCGAGAATCACGCCTTCGCGTAGATCGTTGTGATAGGGGCTGATGTTTTCAGGCTCGCTGTCGGAAGCGTAAACCAGGGTGTCGTTGGCTTTACCGGCATGAGCCGGAAAACTGCTGATGAGGCCCATCAGCGCGATAGTGCAGGCGAAACCTTTGATGCCCATGCCGTCGTCTCCGTTGGCGAGAGTGGTTGAATCAAAGGGCAGCGAATCGCAAACGCGGAAAGGAGGGTAAAAAGACCAGGTCATGTTTTTTTTGATCTGGACACGAATGTAGGGAAAGGCTATCAATGCCACAAGAATAATATTTCGATACTTCCTTTGCCGAAAAGGCAAACCTTGGGGGCGCCGATGCAGCTGTATGGTGTGCAGTCCACGGCACTGCGCTATTTTCTTGAAGTGGCGCGATGCGGATCGATCAGCGAAGCCTCGGTACGGCTGAACGTCGCGGCGTCAGCGGTGAGCCGGCAGATTGCCAAGCTTGAATTGGCCCTGGATGCCAGCCTGTTCGAGCGTCGTGCCCGGGGCATGGTGCTGAGCGAGGCGGGGGTACGACTGGCGGCTTATGCGCGCAAGTCGCAGCTTGAGGCCGAGCAGGTGGTGCTGGAAATTACCGAGCTGCATGGCTTGCAACGAGGTCATGTGCATGTGGCCTGCTCGGAAGGCTTTGCGCTGGAGTACATGCCCAGGACCATCAGCGCGTTCCGGCGTGAGTATCAGGGCATTCATTTCACGTTGGAGGTCTGTGCGCCTGCCGAAGCGACCGAGAAGGTTCGTTCCGGCGAAGCCGATCTGGCGATGACCTTCAGCCTGACGCCGCAAAAGGAAATCAAGGTCGAACATGTCCTGAGCGGGGCGATTTTTGCCGTGGTCTCCAACGCTCATCCTTTGGCCGGACGTGAAGCGGTCAGCCTCGCTGAGTTGCAACCCTGGCCCATTGCGTTACCCAAGGCCGACACCACGATACGGCAACTGTTCGACATCTGTTGCGGTGTACAGGGCTTGTTGTTCGACCCGGTGTTGACCACCAATTACGTTGCTTCGCTCTACAGCTTCGTCCGCGAAGAGGGGGTATCAGCCTGGCCAGCGAAATGACCTTGCACAAGCAGGTGGCGGACAAGGCACTGCAATGCTTGCCGATCCTCGATGAAGGCATGCATGCGCGGCGCATCGAACTGCAAAGCATGGCTGGACGCAATCTACCGGCAGCGGTTTGTGCATTCAGGGATTTTCTGATTGCGGATCTGGCGAAAGCCAGGCTCTGAGCCGGGTGAGTGTGTTTTCAATGCTTGCATGACGTCATTCGATTTTCTTGACCATCAGCCGCCGCGCTGTATTTGCTCCAGGATCAGGCTATCGGTGATGTTCATGTCATCCAGCAACAGAAACATCTTGCTCAGCACCTCGGCCATTTTCTTGTCGGTGTCGGCGAACGGCAGGTAGAAGTCCGTGACGTGGCTGCCTGCGGGCACGATGCACAGGTAATTGCCGGGTTCGATATGGATGGCGGCGCTGCCCAGATGAATGCGGTAGTTCGCACGCTGACCGGTAATGTGCAGAAAATGCCCTTCGCATTTAACGTTTCGCAGCCCTAGCCCTTGAATCAGCTCGCCGACCAGTTCGGCACGTCGTTGCACGGTTTCGTGGCTGGTGCTGTAGTCGTCTGCGGCGTGGGCCACGGAGACCAGCAGGTCGGCGTCACGCATGACTTCCGAGAACAGCAGCGGCGGCACTTGCTCAAGAGGGATGGCTTTGTGGTCGCGGTGGAACGCAATCGTGTCGAAGGTAAAGTGTTCTGTTTCCGAGAGGTAATGACCGGTATCCAGAAAGTTGAACAAGGCATAAATGCCGTGCTCTTTGCTCTCGTAATAGATGTCCTCGACGCTGGAGGTCGACCAGTTGCGGACCTGTAGCAACCGGGCGGCGACGTTGGCTTTCAGGCGGTGGCCGGCAAAGCGGTTGGACCACAGGCCGGTGTCTCGCTCGGCCGGTGTGAGCAGGTACAACTCGCGAAAGGCCTGTTTGAACGGCTGCACGCGGCGATGGATCACCACGTCTTTCTGCCAGGCCGACAGTTGCCCTGCCGTGAACAGATGAAAAGGGTGAGCGATACGCAGGGTCTTTTCAGCGACGTGTTGGCGGCCTTCTAGGTCCGTCACCGTCAGCGTTGCGACATCGAGCCAGCCCAGCGCAGCCTCGTCGGCCTGCACGATCAGTTGTTCCAGCAGCAGGCGAACGGCGGGCATTTTCAACAGCGGCTTCAGGTCGTCCAGGGCCAGGGTTTCGCCGCTGCTCATCATCGCTTCCAGGGTGCGGCAGAAGCGGCCGATCTGCTCCTTGAGCTGGGTCTGCTGCGTTTTGAGGGCGATGAAGTCTGCGTTCTTGCGAATCGCTGGCGGTGCGGTCTTGAGCGTCTTTGCGGCCTTGCAGATGTGCAACGTGGGTGACAAACCGTCGATGACGAGGGTGACGTCATAGCCATCGATGGTGGCGGCGGTCAGGGCGGACTCGGCGATCTCCGATTCCATGGCCCATTCCAGGCGAATCGCCGAGGGGTAGCCGGCGACACGCGCCAGGTTTTCCAGGCCTGCCTGCACCGCTGCGTGGGAGTTGGCCTGGCGTTCAGCGCCGTACTTGCGCACCTCTTTGTGCAGTTTCTTGAGTGTCAGATAGCGTTGGCGTACGTCGTCCGCATCCTTGACGGGCAGTACACCATAGATGCGCATGGCCGCCTGTGCATGGCGGGTCAACTTCTTTTCCAGCGCCGCTCGACCGATGCCCTGGTAGGCGTCGAGCAGCACACGGGTCTCGGGAAATGCCCAATGCGAGGGTTCGAGCGCCGCGAGGTACTCGCGCAGGTGGTCTGGGTCGGCCTCGGCCAGCGCCTTGTCCAGCAGATAGCGGTCCACCACACCCACGGTTTCATCCAGCGTATTGGGCAGGTCGGTGCCCCAGCCGGATCGAGGTGCCAGGGCAATGTTCAGGTATTCACGCTGGAAAGCGTGCAGATCGCTCCAGCCGAGCGCATCGAGCACCACCCGGCTGGCTTGTCCGGCGTAGGGCAGGGCGGTCAGCAGGGTATTTCTTGAAAAGCCGGACAACGCCGCGAGCAGCGCTGCCGATTGGTCTTTGGGCAAATCCTGAAGCAGCAGGAAGCATTGGAGCACCGCGGCCGTATCGCCGAAGCTGTCAAAGTCGTCCGGCGTCATGCCCAGTCGTTCGATGACCGCCAAGGCCTGCAGCAACCAGCGGGTCTGATACACCTCGACCGAGCGGAAGGTGTCAGCCAGCCTCTCGGCGTCATCGGGCAATCCAGCCAGGGCGTCCTCGACGTAACGAACGGTGAAGTTCGCCAGTTCCGAGGGCACTTCGGTGGGGGCGTCGTCAGGCTGAGATGACTCATTATCGCTGTCTTGCGGGTCATCGTCGTTTGAGTCGTCTTCGTCGAAATCTTCATCGACGTACCGGTTCAGGTCCACATCGTCGCTGTCCAGTCCGCTGTCGTCTGAGTAGAACATCATGGCGCGGCCCCAGGTATTGGCCGCCCGGACGAAGCGCGGGTAATCGAGGCGACCCGCTTCCATCAGGCCCAGGGCGATGCGCCTGATTTCCTTGTGCCCGTAGATGTATGCATCGGCGATTTTCCTTTGTTCACCGCCCGGCGTCGAAGGGGGCTGCTCGCGGTTCCAGCTGCCGTCCAGCAACCATTCGGCGAAGGTCTGCCAGGCCGGGGTGGACGGGTAATCGCTCAGGCGCTGGATGCAGGCCTGAACATCGGGGAAGGCCCAGGCCTGGTCCGGACTTCTTCGGTAATAGGCGGGGCCATCTTCGTCAGTGGGCAGTGGATAGTCACTGTCCTCGAAGGCAAATTGCAGCATGTGCTGCAGTCGCGCGCAGATCTGCTCCAGCGCATAGGCATCCGGGTGAGCCGTGACCCAGGCATCGCAGAGTCGATATTGCAGACCGTAGCGCTGTTGATCGCGGCGGTCCTCCAGATCGTCCCAAACGGTCGGGAACACAAAACCATCAGCCAGTGCCTTGGGTCCATCCTCGGGATGCTGCCTGACCCAGTCATCGGCCAGGCGCAGGAAGTCGATATCGTCCCAGAAATCGGGCTCGAATTCGTCATGCTGGCTGAGCTCGGGATAGTCATCCAGCGCTCTATCACAGAATGCTCGCAGTGCTGCGAGGCGTGTGGCTTGTTCAGGCACAGGACGGCGTGACGGCATGATGTTGTCCGAAGAAGTGAGTGACGAGGATCAACCGCCAAGCAGCGGCACCAAGCGGATAAACGCGAGGGTGGAAGGGGGACTCAGTTCGATTGTCTCATCGAGCCTTTGCAGCATGACGCCGTTGTGCAGGACGCGGAACGCACGGCTTTCAAAACCCTTCAAGGCTCGTTCGACCTCAACGTCGACATCCAGGTCTGCAGGCGCGCAGGCCTGGGGCATGACCACCGCGCCTTCACTGGCTTGCCGAAGAATGTCCCGTTCGCTCAGGTATTGGCGGTCGAGCACTTCACGCACTGACATCTGTTCCAGCCAGTGCTGGACCGACAGCGCGGCGATCTGTTCGGCTACGGTCAGGCGAATGAGCTCGGCGACCGTCAAGGTCGACGCAGTCGGTGTCAGGGTGACAGGGGGCAGCAAAGGCTCTTGGCGTGCGCCTTTCAGGCAATAGCTATGAACCACGAACTCCATGACGCATTCCTTGCAAACCAGGCCAGCCGGGCGGATGGCACCGTAGCATAGCCCTGTGTGCAGTCAATTTCATCGCGCCGCGGTCTCTTTTCATCTTGACGATATTCGCCAGTCAGCCTCCCGGTGCCGAGCGGCCGATGAACCTCTGTTGTTGGCGAAAAAAACGTAGTGCTAAGGCTGGACTGTGCTCTTGGTGGAGACGATTTTGCCGTAACCTTCTATCGGCGACGTCTCGACCACCACCGTACGCTCGCTGCGACATTTGAACTTCACACCTTTGCGCGGCGCCATGACCCGGGCCGTCTCCATGCACATTGCCCTGGTCGCGAAGGTAGGCCCTGGTTTTCGCTCCTCGACACAACCTTCGATGCCACTGCAGATCGTCATCACAACAAAATAAACAGTCATCATCTCCGTATTGCTCCCTTGCGCGATGCGAGTGAACACATCCTGTAGTCCAGGTCGGCTGGCCTAAACGTTTAGCGGGGTTGCCTTCGGATAATGAGCTTCGATTTAAATCGCCAGCAATGGCACGTTGGTACCGCGCGTCGGGAAACTGTCGCTGTATTAATATATTTTTATTTCATCGATTTTTATGCCAATAACTTGGCGTCATCCGCGTGCCGGGGGAGGGTGAACGTGGGGTCCATGAACACCCGGGAACCCCTGTGGGAGCCGAGCTTGCTCGCGATAGCGTCGGTACATCCAACATCACTACAAGCTGACCCCGCGCCAGCAAGCCCGTCGTTGCACAGCTTGCCTACAACGACAGAGGCAAAGGCGCTAGCATGAGCGTTTACTCATAGAAGGGAACATCATGCGAAACCTTCCTCCTTCTTCGAGCCTGCGCGCCTTTGAAGCCGCTACGCGGCACGCCACGTTCACCGCGGCAGCAGAGGAGTTGCATGTCACACAGAGCGCAGTGAGCCACCAGCTCAAGCATTTGGAACAGCTCTGGGGATTGCAACTGTTTCATCGCGGTAACTCGCTGCACCTGACCTCGGCAGGCGCAGCGCTTGCGCCCATCGTGCGGGAGTTCTTCATGAAGCTCGAGGCCACCCTGGCCGATTTGCGCGAGCAAAACGGGCGGCAGCGGCTGAGCGTGAGCACGACCTATTCTTTCGCCTTGAAGTGGTTGCTGCCCAGGCTTCCTGATTTGGCGCAAGCGCATCCGGAAATCCTGCTTACCCTGGACAGCACCGATAGCCCCATCAACTTCTCGACGACAGACCCGGACGTGGCTATCCGCCTGGGCAACGGGCATTTCCCTTCGCTGTTTTCAGAATTCCTGTTCCGCGAGCAGATTTTCCCAGTCGCCAGCCCAGCGTTGCTTGCCCGCTTTGGTACACCTCAAACGGCCGCCGAATTGCTGCGCTATCCACTGCTTACGCGCGATGGCGCAGCGTTGGTGCCGAAATGGGAGCAGTGGTTTGCCCAGGTGGGCGTCGAGGTCACGACCTTGAAGGAAAGCATTCGCTACGCAGATACCAATATGACCATCGAGGCGGCGCTCTTGGGACACGGTATCGCGCTGGCACGCAGCGGGCATGTCGAAGCCGAGCTCAATGACGGCCGTCTTGAAAGGCTTTTCGAACTGCCGTGCGCGTCGCCCCTGGCGTATTACTTTGTATGCCCCAAGGGGATCGAGACTCAGCCTCATATCACCGGCTTTCGTCGTTGGCTGGTTACTCAGGCCCTGGACGCTCAGCACGCTTATACATGAGGTTTTCCTCATGCCGGGATGAAGAGACTTTGCTTTTTTAGCGCGACTCGATCGGTCTAGGATGATGCATGCCCTTACACATCATCTGCCTCGTCTTGTTCGCCGCGCTGCTACACGCCAGTTGGAATGCCATGCTGCGTGGGGGGGCCGACCGTTTGTGGTCCATGACCATCATGTGCATGGCGATAGCCTTGGCGAGCGTCATCGTGGCGGTGCTGCTGGCGCCGCCCGCCCGTGCCAGCTGGTTTTGCGTCGGACTCTCCGCGGTATTGCACGTGGGTTACAACCTGTTCCTGGTGCGCAGTTACAAGTCCGGCGACCTGAGCCAGACCTATCCAATCGCCCGTGGTGTATCCCCGATCCTGATTGTCCTGGCCGCTTCGCTGTTCGCGGACGAGCGCGTGGCGCCGAGTGGACTGCTGGGTATTGCGTTGGTGTCGACCGGAATCCTCTCGCTCGCTTATACCGGGCGCCGGCGGACGTTGCCTGACTTGCCCTATGCACTGGGGACTGGTTTTTTCATTGCCGCCTACAGCGTTGTCGATGGCATAGGTGTTCGCCTCTCCGGGGCGCCAATGGCCTACACCGCCTGGATGTGCCTGTTGTGGGGCGTGATGATGCCCCTGGTTTATATCGGACTGCGAGATGCCAGGAGCCTCTTTGCCTTGCGACCAGGTATCACCGTGGCCTTCGCTGGCGGGCTGGTTTCATTGCTGGCCTACGGCGTCGTGATCTATGCCATGGCCCATGCCCCGATGGGGGCGGTGTCCGCCCTGCGCGAAACCAGTGTCATGTTCGCCGCTTTGATCGGGTACGCATTTCTTGGCGAAGCATTGACCTTGCGCAAGCTGTTGGCCTGCGCCGTCATTGCCCTCGGTACGCTGGTGATCGGCTGACGCTGCTTTTTTCATTGGGCTGTGAGGATTGACCATGAATGACCGTTCGCAAAACCCCGTGATCCTGATCACCGGAGGCGGGCGCGGGATCGGGGCGGCGACCGCCCTGCTGGCCGCTGAGCAAGGTTACGACGTCGTGCTGACCTACATCGCCGATGAGGCGTCGGCGTTGTCGGTGGCAGCGCAAGTCGAGGCCAAGGGGGGCCGCGCCTTGGCGGTGCGTGCCGATAACGCCGACCCAGCACAGGTCGCCGAACTCTTCGCCACCCTCGACCTGCGCTTCGGACGAATCGATGTGCTGGTCAACAACGCTTCGATATTGGCCCGCCAATCTCGCTTGGAGGATCTTGGCTTCGAGCGCATGCAGCGAATCTTTGCGGTCAACACCTTGGGCCCGATGCTCTGCGCGCAACATGCGACCCGGCGCATGGCCTACCGTTATGGCGGGCGTGGCGGTGCGGTCATCAATATCTCTTCGGCGTCAGCCCGCCTCGGTAGCCCGAATGAATACGTGGACTACGCAGCGTCCAAGGGGGCGGTTGAAACGTTCACGACCGGTTATGCCAAGGAAGTGGCCCGGGAGGGCATTCGTGTCAACTGCGTTCGACCCGGGCATATCTATACCCAGATGCATGCGAGTGGGGGAGAGCCGGGCAGAGTCGACCGGGTGAAGGAGACGATCCCCATGGGCCGTGGCGGCCAGCCGGAGGAGGTGGCGCGGGCCATTCTCTGGTTGGCGGGGCCGCAGGCTTCGTTTGTGACGGGTACCTTCTTGGATGTGACCGGAGGGAAGTAGACCGGTTATCGAGTTCTTCTTTCAAAAGGCGTGGTCTGGCACCGTGTCAAGGTGCCCAGATTCCCACATCGCGGGCATCCACCGACTTGGGCAACAGCCCGGCGGCGAAAAAGGCATCGGCGATTTTCTGCTGTTCATCCAGTTGGTCGGCTTTTACCGGTTGTACCTGGTAACTGCGGTGGGCGTTGGCCGCTTCGACCGTCTCCACATCGAGATTGCCCCACAACGGGCCCAGGACCTGCGCCGCGTCGCGGGGATGGTTCTTGATCCAGTTGCCAGCGTCCTGCAGTTGCTCGTATACCACCTTCAGCACTTCAGGGTGCGCCTTCGCGAAGGGGGTGCTGGTCAGGTAATAACGCTTGTAGCTGGCCAGCCCGCTGCCGTCAGCCAGGGTTCGCGTTGGTAGCTGCCGCTGCACACCGCTGAGGAACGGTTCCCATGTGACCCAGGCATCGACTTTATGATTCTCGAATGCCGCCCGGCCATCCGCGGGGGACAGGTAGGCTGGTTGGATGTCCGAGAACTTCAGGCCTGCCTTGTTCAGGGCCGCGATCAACAGGTAGTGGGCGCCCGCCGCCTTGGTGACAGCGACTTTCTTGCCTTTCAGATCCGCCAGTTGCTGCAAGGGGGAATCCTTGGCCACGACAATGGCCTGGGCCGAGGGCGAGGGGGCTTCCTGTGCGAAGTAAGTCAGCTTGGCCTGCGCGGCCTGAGCGAATATCGGCACGGTATCGGCCACGTCGGCACTGACGTCGACATTACCGACATTCAATGCTTCCAGCAGTGGCAGGCCGCTGGGGAACTCGTGCCAGCTCACTTCGATGTCTGCCTGGGCGAGCGCCTTGTCCAGTTTGCCTTGGGTTTTCAGCAGCGTAATCAGGGTCGATGATTTCTGGTAACCGATGCGCAGGGTTTCCCGAGCCTGGGCCGGGAGCGCAAGAGTGGAGAGGACCAGTGCAACGACCAGGCCGGTCAGAGCGGGGTGATGCAATATCGCCCGGGGATGGTTGATGAGTCTTGACATGGCATGCTCGATATTGACTAAGGGGTGGATGAACACCACGGAATCCTATGGTTATAAAAACCAATTTATAAATACTTTTTGTGCATTAGCTTAGGCGTCTTTGCACTCGTCAAAACGGCCGCTGCTGCCCCATTGCGCCGGGCCTCAGAGGTCGTAGCGCACCGACAACAAAAGGGTTCGCGGATCGTTGACGGAGTAGTAGCGAGCACCGCTTGCGGGCACATAACCGACCGCTTGCGGGTAGGCGCGGTCGAGCAGGTTTTTCACCGACAGTGTGGTCGTCCAGTGCCCGTCGCCGGAGATGTAGCGGGTGTTGGCGTTCCAGAAGGTCTGCTGGGGGATTTCCTGGACGTCGTCGTTCAGCGCATTGGCATAGGACTTGGTCTGGAACTGCGCATCGGTGCCAGCCAACCAGGTGCCGGGCAAACCCGCCGGGATGGTGTAGTTGAGGCCGACACTGGTGTTCCAGCGCGGCGAGTACACCAGTTGCTTGCCGTTGGCATCGATCCCGGCGCCGCTGGCGTTTTCGAAGTCGTCGTATTGGCTTTGCAGGTAGCCAAGGTTGAACGTCAGTTGCAGGTCGTTGGTCAGCGCGCTGAGGGTTTCCAATTCGACGCCGTAGGTGTGGGCCTGGCCCACGTTGGTCCGCAGGCTGACGCCCAGGGCCGGGTCATAAGCGTTGGTTTGCAGGTCCTTGTAGTCGTTGTAGAACAGCGCGAGGTTGGCGCGCAGGCGACGGTCGAAGAAGTCGCCCTTGAAGCCGGTTTCCCAGGTGGTCACGTCTTCGGGAGAGAATGCTTGCTCGGCGGCGGCCTGGGTCGGCGCGCGGTTGTCGTAGCCGCCGGCCTTGAAGCCTTTGGCGACGTAGGCGTACTGGTTGAGGTGTGGCGTCCAGGCGTATTCGAAGCCGAGTTTCGGGCTGGTGGATTGCCAGGATTTGCTTGAGTTGGCGCTGAAATTGGTGCCGGTGATCTGCCGGTCGGTGTTGACCACGTAGTTGGTGTAGTCGAAGTTCTTGTGTTCGCGGGTGAACCGTAGGCCGGCGATCAGCGACAGTTGTTGCGTGACTTTGTAACTGCCCTGGCCATACAACGCATAACTTTCGGTATTGGTCGTGCTGTATTGACCCTGACCGATCACTCGGTTGCGCGCAATCGAGTAAGTCAGGCTGTCTCGCTCGGCATCGAATTTTTCCCGGTACAGGTACAGGCCGGTGCTGAAGCTGAAAGCGTCGTAGTCGCCGTTGAGCTGGAACTCCTGGGTGGCATAGTCCTGTTTGTAGGTGATCAGGCTGTTCTGAATGAGGGCCGCCTGCCCGGAATTGTCATAGTCCACCGGTTGGTTGAAGGCTGAGTAGGCGGTCACCGATTTGAAACTCAGATGATCGTCGAGGGTGTAGATCGCCCGCAGCACCGAGCTGCCCTGATCGAGGCGGTTCTTCGGATTGAGGCTGCTGTAGCTCTTGAACTTGTCGAAGTGGCCATCGGCATCGAAGGGGGTATAGCTGGTGGTGTCGCCGCGGTCGAAAGTGCCGGCCAGCGTCAGTTGCACATCCCAGGGCGAATCGATGGGGTTGAAACGCAACTTGCCGCGGTAGGACTGCAGGTCGACGTTATTCACGTCCTCGCCGCGGGTGGGGTTGGAGACGGTGCCGTCACGGGTCAGGCGAATCGCCGAAAAGCTGCCGAACAGAGCGTTGTCTACCAGTGGGCCGCTGATCAGCAGTCGACCGTTCCGGGCGTTGTAGTTGCCGGCGCCAAGCTCGAAGAAACCACGGGTTTCCTGGGTCGGGTCGCGGGTGATCACGCGGATCGCGCCGGCGCTGCTGTTGCGCCCGTAAAGCGTGCCTTGGGGGCCACGCAGGACCTCGACGCGCTCGACGTCGTTGAAGTCGAGCATCGAGGAAATCGCCCGGGGGATGTACAGGTCATCGGCGTAGACCGCCACGGCGGCTTCCTGGATCGGATCGGTCTCGCCGATGCCACGAATCCCGTAAGTCTGCGCGCTGTAGGAGATCGACTGGCGGCTGAGGGTCAGGTTCGGAACCTGCCCGGAAAGGTCGCGGATGCTCTTGATCTGCTTGTCCTCGAGGGCGTTTTCATCGAACGCGGAAATCGCCAGCGGGGCTTTCTGCAAGTCCTCGCTGCGGTGTTCTGCGGTAACGGTGACAACGGGGAGGGCACCCTCCTGGGTGTTTTCTTCGGCGTGGGCCGACAGCCCGAACAAGGCCAGCGATACGGCCAGTGCCAAGCGGTTTGCAGTGAAGGTGTCGTGCATGGTGAACCCCTGGTGTGTAGATGCTGCGTGGGTGTGGTCTTTTTTTTGGGCAAAGCGTTGCCGTGGTCATGGCGGTGAACGCCATGGGGGCGGTGGCTTCGGGCCGGTTTCAGGTTTGGGTGTGCAATTGACCGTGGAGTGGTGTCGGCCGGAAAAACATAGCGTTCCGAGAGCCTCCACCTGGTCAGGGGTCGGTGATGGTTGTAACAGTATTTGTATAATAGAGTGCTGTAAAAGTCCGATTTGTTATAAGTTAATTATAAAAAATAAACATTAAGTTTTTGGATTAAATGCGTAAATCTGATGTTTTGTCTTTGGCTGACATGACGCAATCGCGGGCAAGCCTCGCTCCCACAGGTTATGTACATGACCTGTGGGAGCGAGGCTTGCCCGCGATGACGATGGTTCTGCTGGAATCAATACCCGCGTTGTACGTTCGCCTGATTCTCCAACGCCAACCCGTTCACGAAGCGCTCAAGATTGGCCAGGAAGCTGTCGGCTATTTCATGGCGGCTGTTGCTGGAGATCGCCGAAGTGTGGGGCGACAGGTGCACCCTGGGGTGGGCGTAGAGCGGATGGCCGTCGGGCAGCGGTTCGGGGTCGGTGACGTCCAGTGAGGCCAGGCCGAGGGTGCCATCGTCCAGGGCCGCGAGCAACGCCCCATGGTCCAGCAGGCCGCCGCGGGCGATGTTGATCAGGTGCAAGCCCGGCTTGGCACTGGCGAGCACCGCACGGTTGACGATATGCCGCGTTGCATCGGTCAGCGGCGCGGCCAGTACCAAGTGATCGGAGCGTGAAAACAGCTGGTGGATGTCCTGCGCGGCCTCGACGCCTTCCACTTCGAACGGCGCCTGGCTTTGCCGCAACGCCAGCACGTGGATGCCCAGGGCACGGGCCTTGGCCGCCAGGCTGCGGCCAATCGCACCAAAGCCGAGAATGCCCAGGGTGCTGCCCTTGAGTGGCGTCAGGGCGCTGAACTGCCATTGCGAGTCGTGCACCCAGATGTCCGGCAGGCGTTTGGCCGCCGCGAAGATCGACGCCAGGGCAAATTCGGCAATGTTGTCGGCGGCGCTGCCCCGGGAGGTACTCACCGGCGGGCCATCGAACAGCCACTTGGGGTAAAAGTCGATGCCTGAAGACACCACCTGGACCCATTTCAGGCCGTAGGGCCAGCCCGGCGGCGGCGTGTCCGGCGCCAGGTAGCCGCGCACGTTGATGGGCCGGGCCAGCAACACACTGACTTCGGCCGGCAGGTCGCTTGGCACGCCGGCCGGCGCGTCGAGCACTTGTGCGCCGGGGTACGTCTGTTCGAGGCGTTGGCGGATCACATCGTTGAAGTCTTTATCCAGCTGGCTGGCGATCACGAGCGTGCTCATGCAAGGTCCTTTTTCTGGCGTTGGGCAAACACCGCTTTGCCGACGCCTTGCAGCACGGCATCGTTTTGCGGGGTGTGGACGCGACTGCACAGCACGTCGCGGTAATGCCGTTGCAGCGGGCTGTGCCGCGACAGGCCGGGGTTGCCGGAGGCTTCGATGGCCAGTTCGACAGCGCGGATGGCGTTACCGGTCACCAGGTATTTCAATTGCGCGGCATGAGCCGCCGGGGTGCGCCCTTCGGCGGCGGCATCCAGCAGGCTGCGATTGGCGAACAGCAAGGTGTCGATGTGCCCGACGGTTTCCTGGAAGCGTGGCAGGGTCGCCAATGCAGCGCCGAGGTTGGACGGTTTGCGCTGTTCCAGCCAATCCACGAACCAGTCCCGCGCGGCCTGGGCGACGCCGTCGTAGACCGCCGAAAGCAACACCGACATCCACAGGAAACCATCGCCGTCCAGTTCGGGCTGCGGCGCACTCCAGCGACTGACACTGACCGCGTGATCCAGTGGCACCAGCACGTTGTCGAACCGCACTTCATGGCTGCAGGTGGCACGCATGCCCAGGTGGTCCCAGTCGTCGACGATGCTGATCCCGGGTGTGTCCTTGTGGATCAGCCAGGCACCCACCAGCGGATCTTCATCGGTGCTGCGCGCCCAGACGCTGAACCAGGTCAGGCCGTGACTGCCGGTGGAGTAGATCTTGCGCCCGCTGATGCGCCAGCCTTCGGAGGTACGCCTGGCGATGGTCGCCGGCAGCCCGCCACGGGCCGGGGTGCCCAGGTCGGGCTCGACACGCAAGGCATTGATCAGCGCGCCTTCGCTCACGGCATCCTGGGCCACTCGCAAGCGCAATGCCTCGGGCCAGTTCCGATTGTCCTGCAGGCGCGAATGCTGGAGGTACTGCATCACCAGAATCAACGCCGTGGAAGGCTCGCCCTTGGCGACCGCACTGATCGCCTTGCGTGCCTGCACCAGGCTGGCGCCGCCACCGCCCAATGCCTTGGGCACCGTCAGGGCCAACAGGCCATGCTCGTGCAGCAACGTGAAATTGTCCCGGGGAAAGGCGCCGCTCTCGTCATAGACGTGGGCCGTGGCTGCCAGTTGCCTGCCGATGCGTTCGAGCAACGTGTCGAAGTCGGCGACATCGACCGATTGCAGCGAGGGTGGGCGTGGAGAAGAAAGACTCATGGTGCGTTCACTCGATCAAAAAGGTGAGGCCCGGATGCGACCCTTATGGCGAGGGAACAAGCTCCCCCGTCACAGGCGTTCAAAGCGGCAGCAGGCGGAAGTTCCTGTCCCACAGCGGACTCACGTCGAGTCGTTCGTTCAACACGCCGGCGTTGAAGAACAGGTCGGCGACTTCTTGTTGCGAAGCAATGGCCTGGTCGCTGACTTCGACGACTTTCGACGGCTGGCTGCGGTTGTTGTACATGTCCAGGAACACGGCTTTATCGACGCCCAGCAACTGTGCCGACTTGGCGGCCCAGGGCTCGGGGTTGTTGTTGATCCATTCCAGGGTGCGCGCCTGCCGTTGGATATAGTCCTGGATCGCCTGCTTGCGCAGCGGGTCTTCCAGGGCTGCGGGGCGCGCGGCGACCAGGTAGTTGCCCGACAAGTAGCCCAGGGCGGTTTTCAACACCCGGGCACCACTGCGGAACTTCGCCAACTGGATGAATACGCCATAGATCACCCAGGCATCGAGCTGACCGCTCTGAAACGCCGTGAAACCATCCTGGGGCGTGAGCGCCACCGCCGTGATGTCGTTCATGGTCAGGCCCTGTTCCTTCAAGGCCTTGATCAGAAAGTAGTGGGACGTGGTGGAGCGCACATAGCCGACCCGCTTGCCACGCAGTTGTCCGATCGATTCGAGGGAGGAATCCTTGGGAATCAAAATCACCTGGTTGTTCACATCGCCTTGCAGCACCGCGATCAGGCGCGGCTGGCGGTGGCTTTGGATGGAAAAGATCGGTGGGATTTCGCTCATGCTGCCCACGTCCAGGCTGCCCGAGGCCAGCGCTTCGACGATCAGGTTGCCACCGGCGAACTCGGCGTATTCGATCTTGTAGGGGGTATTGCCGGTGCCGGCATCGTCGACGAAATAGGAATCCTGGCCCCGGTAGGTGGCGACACCCAGCGTCAGGTCAGAAAGCCCTTTGCCTTGGGCGCAGGCACGTGGGGCAAACCCCAGGGCGGATAGCCCCAACGCACCCAGGGCGATGGAACTGGCCGTGAGGAAATCGCGACGATTGAATTGCCCTGGCGTGAGGTTTTTCATCATGGTCGGGCCCTTGCTCATGCTACGGCCTCGCGGGCCGCGTCTGTCGCCAGGGGCCGTGCGTATCGGTTGGCGGGCACCGGCAGGCCTAGGTTGTCCCGCAAGGTGTCGCCGTTGTATTCGCTGCGAAACAACCCGCGCTGCTGCAGGACCGGTACCACGAGTTCGGTGAAATATTGCAGGCCGTCCGGCAGCAGTGAATTGATGATGAATCCATCGGCCGCGCCGTTTTCGAACCAGTGTTCAATGGCATCGGCCACCTGTTCGGGGGTGCCGACAAAGTCTCGCCGTGGCTGGGAGAAACGCAGGGCGACTTCGCGCAACGTCAGGCCTTCGTCCCGGGCCAACTGCTTGATCCGCTCCGAGCCGCCTTTCTGGCTATTGGCGCCCAGGTCGCCCAGTTCGGGGAAGGGCGCGTCCAGGGGGTACTGGCTGAAATCATGGTCATTGAAGGGGCGGCCAAGGGCGACGATGGCATCTTCGATGCTCACCAGTGCCACGGCTTGCTGGTAGCGGTCTTCGACTTCCGCTGCATCGCGCCCGACAATCGGGCGGATGCCGGGCAGGATCGACAGTTCTCGAGCGTCGCGCCCGAAGCCCTGGGCACGTTTTTTCAGGTCCTGATAATAGGCGCGCGCTTCGTCGAAGCCCTCGGCGCCGACGAAAATGGCGTCGGCATTGCCGGCGGCAAAGTTGCGCCCGTCCTCGGACGTGCCGGCCTGGAAAATCACCGGCTGACCCTGGCGGGAGCGAGCGATATTGAGCGGGCCTTTCACCGAGAAGAATTCGCCCTTGTGCTCCAGGGCATGCAGCTTGCCGGGGGTGAAGAACTCGCCCGTTCGCTTGTTGTAGGCGAAGGCGTCGTCTTCCCAGGAATCCCACAGGCCCTTGACCACCGCCACATGCTCCTGGGCGATCCGATAACGCACGGCGTGCGGCGGGTGCTCGGCCTTGCCGAAGTTATCGGCGGTGCCACTGAGCCACGACGTCACCACGTTCCAGCCCGCTCGCCCATCGCTGATATGGTCCAGCGAAGCGAACTGGCGCGCCACCTGGTAGGGCTCGGTGTAGCTGACGGTCACCGTCGCCACCAGGCCGATGTTCGACGTCAGTGCCGCCAGCGCCGAAAGGATGGTCAGTGGCTCGAAGCGGTTGAGGTAATGGGGACTGGATTTTTCGTGAATGTGCAGGCTATCGGCGATGAACACGAAATCGAATTTGGCGCCTTCGGCCAGTTGCGTCTGCTGCTTGTAGAAACCGAAATCGGTGCTGGCATTGGGTCGCGCCTGCGGGTGGCGCCATTCGCCCCAGCCGTGGCCGACGCCATGGACCATTGCACCGAGTTTGAGTTGGCGTTGTCTGCTCATGGTTCTGCTCCTTTAGCGCGAGGCCTGGGTGAGGGGGGCACGCAGGGTGTTGAAGCTCTTGTCGAAACCTTGGGAGACGTCGATGCGGTGGGTCAGCAAGCCTTCTTGCTGATAGATGTCGGCGGTCGCCTGCAAGCCGCTGACAACGGCGTCGTCAATCACCACCGGCTGCATGTAGGTGGCATTGGCCACGCTCAGGTGAACCGCCAGGGGCAGGCCGGTGATCCTGGCCTGGGCGGCGGCGTATTCATTGGGGTGCTCGTTGCTCCAGCGGTAGGCCCGGTCTACGCGGGCGACAAAGTCGTCCAGTTGCTGGCGCTTCTCAGCGATGGCCTGGCTGGTGGCGGCGAGGTAGAGGTGATTGCTCAACAAGCTACTGCCGCTGACCAGGACCCGCGCCTGGCTCTGGGCGGTCACGACCGTGGTGAAGGGATCCCAGGTGGACCAGGCGTCTGCGGTGCCGTTGTCCAGCACCAGCCGGGATTCACTGGGCAGCAGGAACACGAATTGCACGTCCTGGGTGCTCAGGCCTACGCTGCGCAGGGCCTTGATCGCCAGGTAATGCCCGATGGAGCCGCGCGTGGTGACGATGCGCTTGCCCTTGAGGTCGGCGACTTGCTTGATGGGGGAGTCCTTGGGCACCAGGATGGCCGTGGTGTTACGTCCCTCGGCATGAATGATGCTGACCACCTTGAGCGACGCACCCGCGCCCAGGGCGAATACGTAGGGCGCATCGCCCAGGGCGCCGATATCCACGGCGCCGGCATTCAGCGCCTCGCCCAGCGGCGCGGCGGCGGGGAACTCGGAAAACTGGATCTCGTAGGGCACCTCCTTGAGCTCGCCGGAAACTTCCAGCAAGGCCTTGATGGTGGATTTCTGATTGGCGACCCGCAGCGGCTGCAAGTCGGCGGCATGGACCGGGCCAAAGGCGAGGGTGATCAACAGCAGGGGTAGGGTCAGGCGCATCGGAGGCTCCAGGCTGAGTGTTGCGTTCAGCGCCTCCGCCTGGAGAAGGGGTCGGCTGGTGTGGACAGGGGCCGGTCAACCGACCCCTTACGGGTTCAGATCACGAAAAAACCATGGGTGCCGTCGCGGGCCAGTTGGTCCACCAGGCCATACTCCCAATCCAGGTAGGCCTGCATGGCCTCCCGTGGGTTGTCGGTGCCCTCGTACGGTCGGCGATAGCGGTCGATGCGCGGCGAGGCCAGGCGGGTTTCGCCGTGCTCCAGTGGTCGTTGCTCGGCGATCCAGGCTGCCGTGCCGCTGCGCAGCAGAAACACGTCCTTGCCGGTCAGCGCCTCGACTTCGGGGACCGCCAGCCGGGCCAATTGGCTGCTGCCACACGTCAGCACATAGCGTTGGGCCGGTGGCACCTTGGCCAAGGCGTCGCTCAACCGAGCGCGCAATACCCACCAGGCGCCGGGGATGTGGCGCTTGACGTAGTTGGCGCTGCCGGTGAAATCCAGCACCACGGTGTCACCTTCGGTCAGCCATTGTTCAAGGGTTCCGGGGCTGATTTCCTCGGCTTGCGGCGGTGCAGGCACCGGCGCTTTCCAGGTGCCCTGTTCACTGAAGTGCGGCGGTTGCAGGTCATCCAGCACGTGCACCTCCCAACCCAGTTGCGCGAGCCAGGAGGCTGACATATTGGCGCGTACGCCGTCGTCATCCACCAGCACCAGGCGCGCGCCGCGCACACTGGCGAAGTGATCGGTTTCCTGCACCAGTTGCCCACCGGGGGTGGAGCGCGAGGCGGGCAGGTGGCCGGCTTCGAATTCTTCCGGAGTACGCACATCGAACAGGTAGGTGCTGCGTGTCGGTTCCTGCTGCCAGCGATGCAGGTCGGCGAGGGTAGCGCGCCCGACCAGTGCCTGGTCGGCGACACGGCGGGCATCGCGAGCGGCGACGTCTCGATGTTCTTCGCCGGTGACGGCAAAGCGGCGTGCCTGGCCGTGCTCCAGGGTTTGACCGGCCAGGGTCCAGCCGATGGTGCCGTTGCGCAGGGCGGCCACCGGGTTGTCGATGCCCGCGTTGATCAGCGACTGGGTGCCGATGATGCTACGGGTACGCCCGGCGCAATTGACGATGATGCGGGTCGTCGGGTCTGGCGCGAGTTCGCGAGCACGCAACACCAGTTCCGCCCCCGGCACGCTGATGCCACCGGGAATGCTCATGGTCTGGTATTCGTCGAACCGCCGGGCGTCGAGCACCACCACGTCGGCTTCGCTGTCGAGCAACGACTGGACCTCTTCCGCCGCCAACGAAGGTGTATGACGCTGGTTTTCCACCAGCTCACCGAAGGCCTTGCTCGGCACATTGACGTCGATGAACAACTCGCCGCCGGCCTTGCGCCAACCCTCGAGGCCGCCCTCGAGCACGCTGACATCGATGTAGCCCAGGTCCTGCAAACGCTGCACCGCGATGCCCGCCAGACCCTCGCCGTTGTCATAGACCGTCACCGAGGTATCGCGCCTCGGGATGCGCGAATACACCTCCAGCTCAAGCTTGGACAGCGAAATATTGGCGGCGAACAACGGATGCCCTTCGGCGAACGGGGCCTCTTCGCGGACATCGACAAGGGCCAGTTCTTCACGGTTCAGCAACGCCTGGCGAATCTCGGCGTAGGAGCGGGTAGGTGCGGTGCTCATAGGGCTTGGCTCTCTTTGGACAGGTCCCAGATATTGGGGAGGAAGGCGTTGGAATAACCGGAAATGAACAACTTCTCGCTGCCGTCGGGCTGATACACCGCACGGCGAACGGCGCCGATGTTGGCGCCGTACACGTGAATGCTGATGGACACCTGGTTATCGAAGGCGTTGCTGACTTGGTGGATGTCGCCGATCTTGGGAGACACCGCTTCGACCTGGCCCGGCACCAGCCGTGTGGGCGTGCCCTCGGGCACCAGGGTGCCATCGGGATGACGGGCGAAGCCTTGGGAATGCTCGGCGCCACGCAGCATGCCAATCAGCCCCCAGACCCGATGATCGTGGATCGGCGTACGTTGCCCCGGTCCCCAGACAAAACTGACCACGCTGAAACGCTGCCGCGAATCGGCATGCAGCAAGTACTGCTGATAGCGCTCGGGGTCTGCCTGGGCAAAATCCTCGGGCAGCCAATCGTCGTGGCTGACCAACTGAGCGAGCAGCTTGCCACCGCGATGCAGCAGGTCGCCTTCGCGAGGATTGCCATCGATCAGCTCCGCCAGGGCGCCGATGAATGCTCTGAGTCTCTCCGGGTGTCGGGCCTGGGTCATGGCGATTCCGTCGTTGTGTTGAATATCTGTTGCCATGATTTAAGCATAATGATTTTTCTTAATATGCTATTTTTTAATGATTAGGTTATAGCTGAAAAGAATTTAGAACAGTTGTGAATAGACTTAGAGGTTATCGATCGGTGCGCCGGGCTATCCAGGCATGCGCAATGGCACTATGATTTTTTACAGCGCATTATGCTTTTCAAACATTTTATTGACTGTTCTCTATGTGCGGGCCAAATGAAAATTGACGATATTGACGCCTTTGTCGAAGTGATTCGTTGCCAGTCCATCAGCCATGCCGCCGAGACCTTGCAGCTGACGCAACCGGCTATCACACGCCGCGTGCAGAACTTCGAGCAAGCGTTGGGCGTGGAATTGTTCGACCGCAACACCAAGCCGCTCAAGCCCACGTTGATCGGTACGCGAGTCTACGAGCAGTGTCGTCTGATCCTGCGGGAGATGGATGCCCTGCGCGAGCTGGTCGCCACCGATGCGCCGCCTACCGGCCTGTTGCGCCTGGGCGTTCCGCAAACGATCGGGGATGTGGTACTGCTCGATGCGCTCAAGCATTTGCGCGTGGAGTACCCCGAGCTACGTGCCCAGGTCGTCACCGGTTGGGGCAGCCAGTTGGTCGGCAAGATCGAGCGTGGCGAATTGGATGCAGCGGCGGCGTTGTTTCCCGCGGGCAAGATTTTTCCAGACAACATTGTCGGTGAGTCGATCGGCAAGATGGAACTGGTGGTGGTGTGCGCCAACGCGCAGTTGCCCAAGCGTCCCTGCAAACTGGCCGACGTCTACCAGAATGGCTGGATCCTCAATCCGGACGGCTGCGGTTTCCGTGCCGGGTTGCAGAGAACCCTGTCGGACCAGGGCCTGGCTTTGCGGGTCAACCTGGAAACCTTCGGTACCGAATTGCAACTGGGCCTGGTCGCCGATGGCCTGGGCCTCGGCCTGGTGCCGCGTCCGCTGCTGGAACGCAGTGTTCATCGCGAACACCTGGCGGTCATGCCGCTGAAGGATTTCAAGCCGGTGATGGACCTATGGCTGATCTACCCGCACTTCCTGGGCAACCTTCAAGGGCCGGTGGATGCCTTCGGCAAACGGGTGGCTGGATCGTTGCAGAAGGTCAAGCATGCCGCATGAGTGGGAGAAGGGGCGGCGTATCATAAAAAATAATAATAATTAGCTTAGATTAAAATGTGCTTTTTATTATTTTTTGCCTTCCCCTAGGCTTCCTGGAGATCCTTAAGGCCATCCAGGAAGTTTTGCCATGAGCAGCGTCAGTCCGTTATCCAGCGTTTCGAAAAATGTTCGCCAGCGTGTCAGTCCCGAGGAATGGGAGGTGCGGGTAAAACTGGCCGCCGCCTATCGGCTGGCGGCCCTGTTCAAGTGGACCGATCACATCTACACGCACTTTTCCGCGCGGGTGCCGGGGCCTGAGGAGCATTTCCTGATCAATGCCTTCGGGCTGTTGTTCGATGAAATTACCGCGTCCAACCTGGTCAAGGTCGACATTGACGGAACCATCGTCGACGACCCGACCGGCCTGGGCATCAACTACGCCGGGTACGTGATCCACAGCGCTATCCACGGTGCGCGTCCCGACCTGCAAGCGGTCCTGCATACCCATACCCGCGATGGCATCGCGGTATCGGCCCAGCGCGATGGGCTGTTACCGATCTCGCAGCACTCCATCGGCTTTTCCGGGCGGGTGGCCTACCACGGTTACGAAGGTATCGCCCTGGATCTGGACGAGCGTGAACGGTTGGTGGCGGACCTGGGGGACAAGAGTGTGCTGATTCTGCGTAACCACGGTTTGCTGACGGCGGGGATCAGCGTCGAGCACGCATTCCAGCAACTGCAAGGGCTGGAGCGCGCCTGCAACATCCAGATCGCGGCACAGGCTGGCGGCAATGCCGACTTGATCTTTCCTCCGGCCGAAGTGGTGGCCAAGGTCGAGAAACAGGCCGAAGTGTTCAAAAGTGGTGACGGGCCGGGTGTTGCGCGGCACTGGGATGCGCTGATCCGGCAGTTGGAACGGACCGACATCGACTACAAGAACTGAGTTTTCAAGCGGTGTGCCAGGCGGCTCTGTCTTTGCCTGACTCACCGCTTTCGCGAGCAAGCTCGCTCCCACAGTGATGAGTGGGCGGGGCACGAATCGCCCATCCAACCACAACCCAATGTGGGAGCGAGCTTGCTCGCGATAGGGGACTGACATTCAACATTGATGC
The DNA here is from genome assembly GCF_055390755.1 of Pseudomonas sp. Van50. Taxonomy (NCBI): domain Bacteria; kingdom Pseudomonadati; phylum Pseudomonadota; class Gammaproteobacteria; order Pseudomonadales; family Pseudomonadaceae; genus Pseudomonas; species Pseudomonas sp. Van50. The sequence continues at coordinate 2,886,159 of NZ_AP024343.1, forward strand.
TGACTGTGATGGCCTAATCGCGAGCAGGCTCGCTCCCACATTAGATACTCAGTGCTTTACGCGACTTTTTCCGCCGCTTGCCGTTCGCGTTCGGCGACGAGTTGACGGGTCAGCGGGATCAGGCGCTTGCCATAATCGATGGCGTCATCAAGTGGGTCAAAACCGCGGATCAGGAACGTGGTGATGCCCAGGTCGTAATAGTCGAGCAGGGCTTCGGCCACTTGTTCCGGGGTGCCGACCAGCGAAGTCGAATTGCCTTGTGCGCCGAGCAGACCGGCGATCCCGGTCCACAGGCGTTTATCCAGGCGCGAGCCCTGGGCCGCGGCCGCCAGCAAGCGTCGGGACCCTTCGTTCGGCGGTTCGCGACGCACAAAGCCGTTCTGTTCGGCCAACGCTGTGGCCTGTTGCAGGATGCGCTCGGCACGGTCCCAGGCTTGCGCTTCGGTGTCGGCCAGGATCGGTCGCAACGACAGGCTGAAACGAATGCTGCGCCCGTGCCTGGCCGCCTCGGCGCGCACCTGATTCACCACTTCGCGCACCTGTTCGTAGGTTTCACCCCACAATGCGTAAACGTCTGCATGCTTGCCGGCTACAGCGATGGCCGCCGCCGATGAGCCACCAAAATACAGCGGTATGTGTGGCTGTTGCGGCGACTTGACTTGCGAGTGCGCACCCTCGACCTGGTAGTACTTGCCCTGATAGTCGAAGGGCTTTTCGCGGGTCCATTCCTGACGCAGCACATCAAGGTATTCATCGGTACGGGCGTAGCGCTCGTCTTTGCCGATGTAGCTTCCATCGGCGCGCAATTCACGATCATCGCCGCCGGTGATGATGTGCACGGCGGTGCGCCCACCATTGAACACATCGAGGGTGGTGAACTGTCGTGCGGCCAGGGTCGGGGCGGCGAATCCCGGTCGATGGGCAATCAGGAACTTCAGCTTTTTCGTCACGCTGGCGGCATGGGAGGCAATCAGCGTGCTGTCCGGACTGTTGGAGTGGAACGCGACCAGGGCGCGGTCGAAACCGGCTTCCTCATGGGCGCGGGCGACGGTCTCTACATATTCGGGCTGCAACACCGGGCCGCTGCGCGGCTGGGTTTCCGAGGATTGATGGCCACCGATGTAACCGATGAATTCGATGCTCATGCTGGGTTCCTTGTCTTTGGATAGGCGTGATTTCAAGCCTCCACCGGGCAGGGGGTCGGTCTGTGACGTCGAAAGTAGGCGCAGCGGGCAGGGCTGTGAAATGCCGTTTTGTTCTAAGTTAATTATTAATTAAATGAATCATATGAAATCGTAAATATCAGCAATGCGCATTTTAAGGTGTGTCAGGGATGCATCCGCCGCGGGACGTGGGCTGCGAGCTTTTATTATGCAAATAATTTATCTGGATTATTTTATATCTGATTTTTAATCATATTAGGTTATTCCCAAAAAGAATTTCACTGGCGTTTTTTATGCGAATAGCATGAATTCGAAGCCGTATTCTTGATGAGGAAGGAAGCCTGATGACCGAAAAGACCTTCGATACGCGGAGCACGAGTAGCTCGTTTTCTGTCAGCAAGGCTGTTGAGAGCCGGGGTGCGTCGAAGCTGATTCCCGGCTGGCTACACAACTGGCGAACCCCGGAAGTCCTTCTGCGCCTGCTCAGCCCGGTTGCGTTGCTGCTCTTGTGGGAACTGGCGTCGCAGCTCGGCCTGATCCCCCAACGGATTATCGCCGCCCCCTCGCAAATAGGCGGCACCCTCTGGGCGATGATTGTGTCCGGGGAGCTGGGCAAGCATTTGCTGGTGTCGCTGCAGCGCGCGTTGCTGGGGTTGAGCATCGGGGTCAGCGTCGGCGTCATTGCGGCGCTGATCACTGGTTTGTCCAAGCTTGGTGAGGTCATCCTCGACTCGCCGATGCAGATGTTGCGCACCATTCCTTCCCTGGCGCTGGTGCCGTTGTTCATCCTCTGGTTCGGCATCGGCGAGTTCACCAAGATCGCGCTGATCGTCACCGGTACGACCTTTCCGGTGTACCTGAATCTGTTCGCCGGGATTCGCAACATCGACCCCAAGCTGATCGAGGCCGCCAACACCCTGGGCCTGAACCGTCGCGAGTTGATCTGGCATGTGATCTTGCCAGGTTCCTTGCCTTCGTTTTTTGTCGGCTTGCGCTATTCCCTGGGAATTTCCTGGCTGGCCCTGGTGTTCGTCGAACAGATCAACACCACCGCCGGTATCGGTTTTCTGGCCAGTGATGCGCGGGATTTCATGCGCACCGACGTGATCGTGATCTGCCTGCTTATCTACAGCGTCCTCGGTTTATTGATCGACGGACTGATTCGCACGCTCGAGCGTTTTGCCCTGGCCTGGCGCCCATCTTTTGTGAGGAACTGACATGTCGACTATCGCGGCAAAAAACCTGCAGTCAGAAGCACCGGTACAACTGCGTAATGTGGTACGCCAATTCGGCGAGCAACGGGTCATCGATGGCTTGGACCTGGACATCGCACCAGGCGAATTCGTCGCGCTGCTCGGGGCCAGCGGTTCGGGCAAGACCACCTTGCTGCGCAGCCTGGCCGGCCTGGACAGTATCGACAGCGGTCAGTTGCTGGTGCCCAAGGCACGGGCCGCGGTGTTTCAGGAGCCGCGGTTGATGCCGTGGAAGCGCGCCTGGAAGAATGTGGTTCTCGGTCTGCACACCCCGGACGCCAAGGCGCGAGCGGTGCAAGCGCTGACGGAGGTCGGCTTGGCCCATCGTCTGGAGGCCTATCCGGCGACGCTCTCCGGCGGTGAAGCGCAACGCGTGGCGCTGGCCCGTGGCCTGGTGCGCGAACCCAAGCTGTTGCTGCTCGACGAACCCTTCGCCGCGCTCGATGCACTGACCCGGATTCGCATGCATCGGCTGATCATCGAGTTGTGGCGCAAGCACACCCCGGCGGTGTTGCTGGTCACCCATGACGTGGATGAAGCCATCCTGCTGGCCGATCGGGTGATCGTGTTGGCCAATGGCAAGATCGCCGAGCAATTGTCGATCGATCTGCCGCGGGCTAGAGATACCGGGCAGCAGGGTTTCCAAGCGATCCGTGCGCGCTTGCTGGGGTTGTTGGGGGTCGAGGTGGAGACCGTTGCCGTGGCTGAACGACCGCTCACGAACAAGGCTGTCCGGCGTTTTGCCCATGGCTGACGCTGCTTTCAATTCATTGATACAGGGATGTGCTGTCATGCCGATACACGTTCGCAAATCTGCGCTGGTGTTGTTGTCCTGCGTCGCGTTGCTACTCAGCGGTTGCGGTGACACGGTCGAGTCCCAATCTCCATCTGCTGCCAAGTCAGACTTGTCCGGCGTCAAGTTGATTTTGGGCGATCAAGCCAAGGGCTTGCGCACTGTGGTCGAGGCGGCACATGCATTGGAAGGGATCGACTACACAATTGAATGGGCGAACTTCCAGGGGGCCGCGCCCTTGTTCGAAGCCTTGCGTGCTGGTGCCGTCGATTTGGCACCGGCTGGCGATACGCCGGTGCTCGCCGCCGCGACCGGTGGTACGCCACTGCGCATCGTCGCGGTACGACGTAGTCAATCAAGGGGCATTGCGATCCTGGTTCCAGCTGATTCGCAGATCCGCACCGTTGCCGACTTGAAAGGCCGCAACGTCGTGGTGTCTTCGGCTCGCGGCAGCATTTCCCAATACCTGTTGATTCGCGCACTGGCCAATGCCGGTGTCGAGGACAAGGAGGTCAATGTCGGATTTGTCCTGCCGACCGATGCCTTGTCCGCATTCAACGCTGGCAAGATCGAAGCCTGGGCCACCTTCGGGATTTATCAGGCGTTTGCCGAGCAGCAGGGCGCGCGGGTGCTGATCAGCGGCGAGGGCATCAATACCGGCCTGACCTTCATCACCGCCTCCGATGACGTCCTGGCCGATCCCCTCAAGCGCAAGGCACTTAGCGACGTATTGCAACGCTTTGCCAAGGCCTTCGAATGGGCCCGGCAGAATCCTGACGAGTACGCACGGGTCTTCGCCAAGGTCAACGATATTCCCCTGGAAGTCTCGCAACGACTACGCAGTTGGGGGGATGAGGCGCTGTTGCCGCTCGAACCGCAGGATGTCCAGGCACTGCAGCAAGTCGATGACTTGTTCGTGGAAAAAAACATTTTCCCCCATCGTGTCGATGTGCAAAAACTGACGGATGACCAGGTGTTTTCCCTGAAGCCTTTGACATTGACGCAGTCGGAGCCGGCACGTTAGTCCGGGGCCAGGCACGTGTTCGTTTTGAATGTTTACGAATGGACAATGTTCGGAGCGTCACAAGGGCCCTAGCTTCTGCGGAGTATTAACACCGTGATCTCATACGCGAGGACAGCTTTTCCCGTTGTCGTAGCAACTTCCACATCGAACACAACCCAGCCTCGGTTTGGGTTTCTGGTGTGAATGAGTAATCGGAGGACTTGGGCGCTAAGTTTGAGCTTGTCTCCTGGCACTACAGGAGCAATCAACCTGAACGCATCGATCTTCCCTCCCGCCACGAGGCTTGTTTGAAGAAACAACGCCTCGCACATCAAGCGCTGCGCAAAACCGAAGGTTTGCACCGCGCTGGCACAGTGCACCCCTAACGGGCTCGAGTGGGCCAGGTCCGGATCGATATGCATGTCCAGAGGATCGTACTCGGTCGCAAAGGCAATAATTTGCCCCTCTGTGATGGCGGCAGGCTGCGTGGCAGCCCATGTTCTGCCAGGCGTAAAGTCTTCCCAAAACAGCGCCTTTTCCATCGCGATGTCTCCATTTTTTGTGTCATGACCATTGAGGTTCTGGAATGGATAGTGGCGGTGACCAGGGCTCACGGCAATGTTCAACCACCTCAGCCTGGCTGAACGCTTTGGACAATGGGGCTTGGCATCGAGGTCCTGACGGCGCTGTTACCCAATTGATCTCAACCTGCCCCACCTTCGGGTTGACACGCGTTGCGTTGGCGCGAGAACTTATTGACGCAACCTCGACCGCGAGGCCACCCGCAGAGAGAAATACGCGTGCTCGCCCAAGACAAAGGGACTACTTCAATCAGCTTGGTGCATGAAGCCCTCGAGGGCGCATTGCGGCGCCAGTTGGATACCGCTGGCGTCCTGCAGCAAGCACGCATCGATCCTGAGCTCCTCACCTCGCCCCAGGCGCGCGTTTCGGCAGCTGCATTTTCTCGTTTGTGGGTTGCGCTTTCAGACCTTCTCGATGATGAGTTTTTCGGCATCGATAGTCACCCAATGCGAAGAGGCAGCTTCCGACTGATGTGCCAGGCGTCGATTGGTTCCACGTCGCTAGAACAGGCGTTGCATCGGATTTTGAAGTTTCTTCGGCTCGTACTCGACGACATCTACGGTGAACTGATGTTTGACGGCGACTGCGCCGTCATCGTCATTCATGATCGCGGCGTTGAGCGACGCCTGTTCAGCTATGGAACCTGGCTGATCCTGGTCCATGGCCTGCTGTGCTGGCTGGGTAACAGGCGCATTCCAATTCAGACGCTCTGCTTCAGGCCCTCCCGGCCCGCTGACGATAGCGACTACCGCATGCGTTTTTGCGAAGACATTCAGTTCGACGCCCCAACCAGCAGGGTGCGATTTGATCGCAGTTATCTGAACCTGAGGGTGGTGCAGACCCAGGCTACCCTGTCGACCTTCATGAAGGAGTCGCCTGCCAGCCTGTTAGTCAAATATCGCAACGAAGACAGTATCAGCGTCCAGGTCCGAATGAGATTAAGGGGGCTTGACCCGGAACAATGGCCAGAGCTCGACAAGCTGGCGAAGGTTCTTGGCATGTCCTATTCGACCCTTCAGCGAAGGCTGCAGGCCGAAGGCATCAGTTACCAGCGCCTGAAGGACAACTTGCGGCGGGATATGGCAATCAATCTGCTCTGTCAGCCAGACATGACGGTCATGGAGGTGGCGGCGCTCACAGGCTTCCAGGAAAGCAGCGCCTTTCACCGGGCCTTCAAGAAATGGACTGGCGTCAGCCCAGGCGCCTATCGTCGATCTAACGCCGACGACTCGAGCGAGGGCTGAACAGCCCTGCATGTGTTCGCGCGCAAGAGTTTCCTTGAAAACCGCAACTCGTTTCCCGACCTGAACCCTCGGTTCTTCCACGCCAGCACCGCCCCGACGTGTCAGGCGGCCACGACTGTCCAAAACGGTCACGCAAAACGATGCCGTAGGGCATAGGCCACAGCCAACCCAACTCCTACGATGCGAACCAGGTAATCCCTGGGTGCGCGTCGATCAAGCAAGCCGCCGATTGTCGAACCGGTGTGTCTTCTCCCCGACCGCAACCACGACCATGCGCCTCGTGACGCAGGGACATGTGCACTTCACCCAACAAAAACAAGATCGAAGGAGACACACTATGCAGCCGGTAAATGTTTATGCACTTGCGGTGGACTCAACGTTCAACCGCTTCCATGGGCTCATACTTTTTTGGTGTGTGCTCATTCTGATCATCGATGGCTATGACCTCGCCGTCGTCGGCGCTGCTCTTCCGGCAATCATGAAAGACATGAATATCGATCCGACCAGCGCCGGTGTCATGGCCGGTGCTGCTCTCTTTGGAACGATGCTTGGCGCAATTTTTCTTGGCACGCTGGCGGACCGCATTGGCCGGCCGAAAATGATCGCCATCTGCGTAGCGCTGTTCAGCATTTTTACCGCCGCGGCAGGGCTGACCAGCGACCCTATCAGTTTCAGCATCTCTCGCTTTATCGCCGGCCTTGGTATTGGCGGTGTACTGCCCATTTGTACAGCGCAGATGGGTGAGTTTTCCCCGCTCAAACTTCGCACGCGCCTGGTGACCCTGGTTTTCGCGGGCTACTCCGTAGGCGGTATTCTGGTGGCGCTCACTGGCAAGCAGCTCATTGAGAGCTACGGTTGGCAGTGGGTGTTTTATGTAGCGCTGCTGCCTGTACTGCTGATCCCCCTGATTCTGAAGACCATGCCAGAGTCCATCGGTTATCTGCTCAAAACCGGCCGTCAGGAGGAACTGCGGGCTATCGCGGGCAAAATAGACCCGACGCTCCAGATCGACGAGAACACCGTGATGGTGGGCAACGCTGCGGTCCTGGATAAACAGCAGGCACCCGTTCGGCACCTGTTCAAGGAGGGCCGGGGTTTCAGCACGGTGATGATCTGGGCGGCGTTCATGACTGGCTTGTTTATGGTCTACGCCCTTAACTCGTGGCTGACCAAGCTGATGGCGATGGCTGGTTTCAGCCTGGGCTCGGCGTTGAATTTTGTGATCGTGTTCAACGTGGGCGCCATCGTGGGTGCTATTGGTGGTGGCTGGCTGAGCGACAAGCTCAACATCAAGCACGTGCTGGTTGGTTTCTACATCGTGGGCGCCATTGCGCTGACTGTCTTGGGCTATACGCGCTCGACGACACTACTGTTTCCGGTGGTATTCGTTGTCGGGGCGTCCACCTTGGGTACCCAGTTGCTGGCCTATGCCTATGCGGGTGATTTCTACCCCTCAACGATTCGTTCGACTGGCGTGGGTTTTGCGTCGGGAGTCGGTCGAATCGGCGCCATCGTTGCCCCTGTTCTTATCGGCTGGCTGGTGTCATTGAACCTGCCGCTCGAGAAAAACTTCATGGCCATCAGCCTGGCGGGCCTGATCGGCGCGGCCGCGGTCACCCTGATCAATCAGTCGCGCGCTGACTCTACACACGTTCGAAAGGCAACGGCCCTCACGCACTGACAAGCGTTGCGTATCCCCTGTACCCGAATCTGTAAGCCATAAGGCATGAAAATGAACCGCTTATCCCAGCCGCCAGTACCAGCTGAGCTACTTAGCCAGACGATTGATTGGGCGATCGCTTCACGACGCAGCATTCGGGCGTACCTGCCCACGCCTGTGCCGCGGGAAGAAATCGAGGCGATCCTGGATGTCGCCCGTTTTTGCGCGACAGGCGTGAATATGCAGCCTTGGCGTGTCCACGTAATCACCGGTGCCGCCAAGACTCAGGTTTCACGGGCTATCGCTGAACTGGACAACGATCCGTCGCTCAGCGGTGACCTTGAAGACGCCTATGAGTACTACCCACGAGAATGGACATCGCCGTACGTGGACCGGCGCAGGAAAGTGGGTTGGGACCTCTATGGCCTGCTGGGCATCACCAAAGGTGACAAGCAGCGCATGCACGCTCAGCACGGACGCAACTACCGTTTCTTCGATGCGCCTGTCGGTTTGCTGTTCACCATTGACCGGGTGCTCAAGGAGGGGAGCCTGCTGGACTACGGCATGTTTTTGCAGGCGGTGATGGTGGCGGCGCGAGGAAGGGGGTTGCATACCTGCCCACAGGCAGCCTTTTTGAAGTACCACGAGGTTATTTCCAACGCGCTCGAGATTCCCGCCGAACAGATGCTGGTATGCGGAATGAGCCTTGGCTACGCCGACGAAAACAGCATTGAAAATACGTTGGTGACTGATCGTGAGCCAGTGAGCGCGTTCACTACGTTTCATCACAATAATAAGGAGTCAACACCATGAAGCCTGGTGCCTACGAGAATGGGTTGGAGCAATCCAAGGCCAACTATCTGCCCCTGACGCCCCTTGGTTTTCTGGATCGCGCGGCTCTTGTCCACCCGGACCGGGTCGCCGTGGTACATGGTGACCTGCGCAGAACGTGGCGCCAAACGCGCGAACGCTGCTATCGGCTCGCCAGTGCGCTTTCCAACGAGGGCATGGGGGCAGGGGACACGGTTTCGATCCTGTCCCCCAACACTCCAGCCATGCTCGAAGCCCATTTTGGCGTGCCGCTTTGTGGCGCGGTGCTCAATACCGTCAACTACCGCCTCGATGCGGAAGGCGTTGCATTCATCCTGCGTCATGGGGAATGCAAGCTTTTGTTGGTGGATCGCGAATTTGCGGCGCTCGCCGTTGCCGCCCTTGAACGCCTCGAGCACCCACCCGTAGTCATCGACATCAATGATCACTTGGCGCCCCTGGGCAGCAGCATTGGCGATGTCGACTACGAAACCTTTATCGGCCGCGGCAGCCCGGATTTCCAAGGCGTGTGGCCCAGTGATGAGTGGCAGCCCATCGCACTCAATTACACGTCCGGCACCACAGGCGATCCGAAGGGGGTCGTGGCCAGCCATCGCGGTACCTATCTCATGAGCATGCTGCAGATGACCAACTGGCCCCTTTCCCGGGCGCCACGGTACCTGTGGACATTGCCTATGTTCCACGCCAACGGCTGGTGTTTTACCTGGGCTATCACTGCCGCTGCTGGCACCCACGTGTGTTTGAGAAAGGTCTCGGCAGAAGCGGTGTTCGATGCGATAGATACCCAGGGTGTCGATCACTTCTGCGCGGCACCGATTGTCATGGCCATGATCGCCAACTCAGCCGATCGTCCCCCGCTTGAAACGCCGGTTCGCGTGCTGACGGCGGGCTCTCCGCCTCCGGCAACCGTACTTGATGCCGTCGTCTCCTTAGGCTTCGATGTTGACCACGTGTACGGCATTACCGAAGTATCCGGCACACCGATCAGTTGTGTCTGGCAGGACGGTTGGAATGCGCTCGCGCAAAGTGACCAAGGCGCCTTGCGCGTACGCCAGGGCGCTCGCGCGGCTGGATTTGAGGGCCTGATGGTGGCTGACGTTGACACCCTGCAGCCGGTTCCAAAAGACGGCCACACCACCGGAGAACTGCTGCTCAAAGGCAACACCGTGATGATGGGTTATCTGAAAAACGAAAACGCGACGCGCAAAGCCTTTGAAGGTGGCTGGTTCCACACCGGTGATGTCGCAGTGGTACACCCTAACGGTTACATACAAATCACCGACCGCTGCAAGGACGTCATCATTTCCGGAGGAGAGAATATCTCGTCCGTCGAAATTGAAGAGGCCATCCACTGTCACCCGGCTGTTTTGCATGCGGCCGTCGTCGCGCAGCCTGATGACATATGGGGCGAGGTTCCGTGCGCGTTTATCGAACTCAAAGGCGGGGTTGAGCGGCCTACCGAAGCCGACATGATCGCGTTCTGCCAAGCGCGCCTTGCCCGCTTCAAATGTCCTCGCAGAGTGATCTTCATGGAGTTGCCCAAGACCGCGACCGGGAAAATCCAGAAGTTTCTTCTGCGAGAACAAGCCGGCAGTCGCGATGCAATTGTGCGTTTAGCATCGAGTGGTTGAGCCGAGTTCATTTCGCCCAAGGCGGTAGGGCTCAATCGTTGATATTTCCACCGCATCGTCATCGAGCGTTTCGCATCCAACTCACACGCTGCCACCCATCAAGCAGTGAGCACTCATGCACACTACAAAAACTAAGGGCGCCCACAATGTCGAACAAAAACAATAAACTGTGGTTGGTTTTAGCTATTGCTTCCCCTGCATCCGTCGCATACGCCGATATCGTAAAGGATGCAAAAGGAAGTCTGGAACTCCGTAATTTTTACTACAACCGCGATTACCGAAACGACGGGGCAACTCAATCGAAGCGGGATGAATGGGCTCAAGGTTTCATTCTTAATCTGCAGTCAGGCTTCACTGAAGGCAGGGTTGGCTTCGGTATCGATGCCCAAGGCCTTCTAGGTGTGAAGCTGGACTCGAGTTCGGATCGAACGGGTTCTGGACTCCTCGCCTACGATTCCCAGCGGAACGTCGAAGACGAATACGCAAAGATGACCTTGACCGCGAAAGCGCGTATGGGGCGAAGTGAATTGAAAATAGGCGGGCTCAGCCCGCTGATGCCCCTGCTATGGAGCAACAACAGCAGGCTGCTGCCGCAAGTGTTTCGCGGCGGCATGCTGGTATCCAATGACCTGGATCCACTCTCCATTACGGCGATAAGAGTCAATGCCGTCAGGCAGCGTAACTCCACAGACTTCGAGTCTCTAACTACATTTGGCTATCGGGCTATTGAAGCCGATCACTTCAACTATCTTGCGTTCGACTATAAGGCTCTACCCACGCTGACGCTCAGTGCGCATGCCGCACAGCTTGAGGATCTATATCGGTCGAACTTCTTTGGCATGAAGCTGAACCAACCCATCACTCACGGTAGTGTTATCGCAGACATTCGCCTGTTCGATGCGAAAGAAACCGGAGATAAGAATTTAGGGGAGGTGGACAATCGGACACTGAGTAGCTACTTCGCTTACAGCCTTCAAGGTCATACCTTAGGTGGTGGATATCAGAAAGCATGGGGCGACACCCCGTTCGCCTTTGTTAATGGAACGGACACCTATCTGTTCGCTGAGTCGCTCGCGAGCACATTTACAGCGCCCAATGAACGTATCTGGTTCGCGCGCTATGACTTCGACTTCGTAGCCGTTGGCGTTCCCGGACTTACCCTCGGCCTCAAGTATGTGAGTGGTCAAGACGTTGACCCAACGGTGCTGACGACACGCCAAGCGGCTGCGTTGAGAGCGGAAGACGAAGAGGGGAAAGAGTGGGAGCGTGTGACTGACCTTACTTACGTTGTGCAAAGCGGCCCGGCGAAAGGTGTCGCCGTGCAGTGGAGAAACTCGACCAATCGCTCGACCTACGCCGACAGCGCAAACGAAAACCGCCTCATCGTTCGTTATACGCTGAACTTCTAGTCGAGCATCGGGCGCTTTTCTCAGTCGGCTTCTTCAATGGTTCTTTCTGAGAGGGCTGGCTTTTATCGTCGCATTCAGCAGCTTTGATGCGCACAACAAGAGGTTCATCCCGCAGCTGTTGCAATCGGTTCATACAACGACAAACGCCGCTGATCCCTGGAGGGACAGCGGCGTTATTGTTTAACGCCTGAGGCTATTTGTAATGTTGCTCAAACACCGCCAATTGCTCAGGCTTGATCAACTGAAAGGGCACCCAGACGTCCGTTTCCACCGGCTCTCCCTTGATCATCTTGAGTGCTGCCTGTACCGCGCTGGTCGCCTGGGCCTTGGGGTCCTGGAACACCGAGGCGACCAGCATCCCGCGCTTGATCGCCGCCAGGCCGTCGGGCAGGCCGTCGATGCCGACGATGGCGACCTCGCCCTTGGCTTTGCCGGCCTGCTGCAAGGCCATGGCCGCACCGATGGCCATCTCGTCGTTGTTGGCGACGATGGCGTCAAACCGACTGCCGGCCAGCAACCAGTTGCTGGTCAGGTCCATCCCTTTGTTGCGCTGCCACTCGGCACTTTGCTGCTCGACGATCTTGATCCCGGGATAGTCCTTGAGCACCTGTTTGACGCCTTCGGTGCGGTCGTGGGTGGCGTTTTGCGCCAGGTCGCCCATGATGATCGCCAGATTGCCCTTGCCTCCGAGCTTTTCGGCCAGGTAGCGCATCTGCAGTTGGCCGGCCTCAATGTCATTGGACGCCACCGTAACGACGCCTTTGGGCAAGGTGCGCTCGTCCGGGTGACGGTTGACGTAGACCAGTGGCGTCTTCGCTTCGACCGCGGCGCGGGTGATGTTGGCCGTGGCGGAGGTGTCCACCGGCAGGACAATGACCGCATCCACTTTCTGGTTGATAAAGCCTTGGACCTGGTTGAGTTGGCGCACCACATCGCCTTGGGCGTCCTCGAACTGGATCTGCACGTTTTCCTTTTTCGCGGCCTCGTCCAGGCCGTTACGTACATAGGTCATGAAGTTGTCGTCGACCCTGGCGATGCTGACGCCGATGCGGTAATCGGCGGCGGCCCATTGGCTGAACAGCAACAGCAGGGTGGCGAAAAGCAGTGTGCAACGACGCATGATGGTTTTCCTTTTGTTGTTATGGGTTGTACGTCACCAAGAGATGAAAATCTGCCGCACGTTTTGAATTCGGCGCGGCTTTATCCATCAAGCGTGAAGGCCTGCCGGAAACGCTCAAGCGCGACCTCGCTGTCACCGCTGGCCCAACCTTCGAGGCCGACGACACCGCTGTATCCCATGCCGAACAGGGCCCTGGCAATGGCGGGATAGTGGATTTCACCGGTGCCGGGCTCCATGCGCCCCGGGACGTCGGCGACCTGGATTTCGCCGATGGCGTTGCCGGCGCGTTGGATCAGTTCGATCAGGTTTCCTTCACCGATCTGCGCGTGATAGAGGTCCAGGTTCATTTTCAGGTGGGGGCTGCCCACGGCTTCGATCAGCGCCAGGGTATCGTCAGCGCGGGCGAACGGCGTGCCGGGGTGGTCGACTTCGGTATTGAGGTTTTCCAGCAGGAATACCCGACCTGCGTCTTCGCCCAGGCGGGCGATTTTTTCCAGTGTCTTGCAGGCGCTCAACCACATGCGGCCGGTGGCCTGGGCCACGGGTTTGACCGGCAAGCCCTGGGCGTCCAGACCGGTGCCGTGCAGGTTCAGGCTCGGGCAACCCAATTGAGCGGCGACGGCCAAGGACTCCTGGGCGCTGTCGAGCAGCTGCCGGATCGCCTCGGGATCGGTCAGGTTGCCCGAGAGGTAGCCGGTCATGGAGGTGAAGTCCGCGCCGGTCGCGGCGAGGGCTTGGATGTCTTTGCTCGCCCAGTTCCATATCTCGACGCTGAAGCCCAACGCATGGATGCGTTTGACCCGTTCGATGAAGGGCAGGTCGATGAAAACCATCTCGGCGCTGATCGCCAGTTTGAACGGTATGAAGCTCATGAAAGCGCTCCTTGCACACGCACCGTCTTGCCCTGTTGGAAGGACTCGATACAGGCGCGGGCGATGGCCAGTGCCGCCCGCGCGTCTTCACCGCTGGCCAAGGGTTTTTCTCCACTGCGCACGCAGTTGGCGAAGTGGTTGAGCTCGGCCACATAGGCATCCCGCAGCAAGTCGGTGTCCATGCGCTGGGTGTCGGCCTGGACCCCATTGGCCAGATACCGCAGCAAGTCAGAGTCGTTGACGTTGCCCATGGTCAGCATGCCAGCGCTGCCGAACACTTCGCCGCGGACATCGTAGCCATACACGGCCTGGAAGTTGGCCTCGGCCGTGGCGATGGCACCATTGTCGAAACGGATGGTGGCCACCGCGGTGTCGAGAAAACCTTTGTCCTTGTAGGCGGGGGCGATCAGGGCATCGGCCATCACAAAGACCTCAACCGCCTCGGCACCCGGATTCAGGTAGCGCAGGGTATCGAAGTCATGGATCAGGGTTTCCAGGAAGATCACCCATTGCGGCGACGCGGCCGGGTTGTTCAGCGCCGGGTCGCGGGTCAGCGAGCGCAGCAGCTGTGGCGTACCGATCCGGCCGGCAACGACGTCCAGGTGAGCGGTGCGGAAACTTCTGGCAAAACGGCGGTTGAAGCCGACTTGGAGCGTCACTCGTGCATCGGCAGCGGCGGCGATGGCGCGGTCAGCTTCGTCCAGGGTGATGGCCATCGGTTTTTCACAGAACACCCCTTTGCCGGCCCGGGCCGCACTGATCACCAGTTCGGCATGGCTGCGTGCCGGGGCGGCAATCAGCACGGCGTCGATGTCCGGGTCATCCAGCAATTGCTGTGGATCGGCATAGACCTTCTGCACGTCCAGTTCTGCTGCCAGGCGTGCGGCCTGGCCAGGGGTAGGATCGGCGATGGCGGCGAGGCACGCGCCGGGGATGTGCCGGGCGGCGGTCAGGCCGTGAAAACTGCCCATGCGACCAGCGCCGATAAGGCCCAGGCGGAGGATCTTGGATGTGCTCATGAACATGACTCCCTTTATTGTTTTTACGACTCGGCGATAAGAATGTCCTCGTCTGTTCATCCAGGGAGCAAGCGCTGTGCCAATAGCTATCTTATTGATATTTAACGGTTTTAATTTTAATGACTGTTCAGTTGAATGACATGTCTATACTGGCATGTCGAAAATATGAACATGTGGCCGGACAATGGATCAGCAACCTGCAGCATTGAGCGCCGAAGACCGCGATTACCTCACCACCCTGGGCCCTGCGTCGTTGAACGAAGGACCCAGCACGGCGCTGGATGAGGCCTGGCGAGCGTGCTTGCGGGGGAGGTTGATCCTCCTGCCGGGATCCGCCGGGTGATTTGGGCGTCCTGGTTGCGCAGCGTCAATGCCGGCCTCGATCCGGAAGACGGCGAGTACCGTTTTGTCGCGCCTGCCGACCTGACCGCAACACTGGCCGCCAACCGGCTGCTGATCGCCGCGGCGGCGCAAGTCATGCGCGGTTTGCTCGCTTATAACCCCAGGGGCCATATCAACCTGACCGATGCCGAAGGCACGACGTTGTACTTCTGTGGCCTGGACCTCACCCCCATAGGCAGTCGACTGCTGGAATCGATACAGGGCACCAATTGCACCGGTCTGGCGATCGTCGAAGACCGTTTGGTGTATGTGCTGGCCGAGGAGAACTTCGGGCTTGGCCTGCGCCAGCGCCGCATGCATTGTGCCGCCGCGCCAATCCGCGATGCCCAGGGCCGGACGCTGGGTATGTTGACCTTGACGGCGGAGCCGGGCTGGTTTCATTTCCATACGCTGGGCACCGTCCAGGCTGCGGCCGAGGCCGTCTCCAGGCAGATGACACTGCAAGCCTTGCTCGAGGAGCAACAAACCGTCCTTGAAGTGCTCAACGAGGGGTTGGTGGTATTGGATGAGCGCGGCTGCATCAAGGCGCTCAACCATTACGCCCGACAATTGTTTCGCGTGGGGCATGACCTGCTCGGCAGTCCGTTCAAGAGCCTGGGCAAGAGCGAATTGACCGATACGGTCCTGTTCGGGGGCGGGGAAGGGGTACGGGACCTGGATTGCACCTTTGAACTGCACGACCGCAGCCATCTGGCCTGTCTGGTGTCGGTCTGCCCGCTGGAGCAAGGTGGACGGATTGTTTCGTTGCGCGAGAACCGACGCATCCGGGAAATCACCCGGCGGATCATTGGCACCCAGGCCAGCTACACCTTCGAAACCATCCTGGGCCGCTCACAGGCGATTCAGGATGCACTGCACCTGGCCCGGATCGCCAGTCGCAGTGATTCCACCACGCTGATCCTCGGTGAGAGCGGCACGGGCAAGGAACTGTTCGCCCAGGCCATCCATAATGCCAGCGACCGTAGTGGCGGGCCTTTCGTGGCGGTCAATTGCGGAGCCATTCCCCGTGACCTGGTGCAGAGTGAGTTGTTCGGTCATGTCGAAGGCGCCTTCACCGGATCGGCTCGCGGTGGGTCGGCAGGCAAGTTCGAATTGGCCGATGGCGGGACAATCTTCCTCGACGAAATCGGCGACATGTCCTTCGATGCGCAGGTCAGCTTGCTGCGTGTCTTGCAGGAAGGCGAGGTGACACGGGTGGGGGCGAAGAAATCGCTGCGGGTCAACGTCCGCATCATCGCCGCCACCCATCGCAACCTGAGCCAGGCGGTGGCCGAGGGCGCCTTTCGTGAGGACCTTTACTACCGGCTCAACGTGCTGAACCTGACGGTGCCGCCGCTGCGGATGCGCCGCGAAGATGTGCCGTTGCTGGCTCGACATTTTCTCGCGCGGTGTGCCCGGTCGCTACGCAAGACGATGCAGGACCTTTCGCCAGGGGCGCTGGAGATGCTTGGCGGCTATCACTGGCCGGGTAATGTCCGTGAGCTGGAAAACGTCATTGAGCGAGCGACCAACCTGGCGCTGACCGAACTGATCGAACCGAGCGACCTTGCGCTGGAAATCAGGCAGCGAGGACGGCCATCGCCGTGGGTAGGTGTGCCTGAGCCGCGGACGGCTCCGGACCTGGGCACTCATGAGATGAATGCCATCATCGCCGCCCTCAAGGACACGCGCGGAAATATCCGCCTGGCTGCTCAACGGTTGAATGTGTCACGTGGCGGGCTGTACAACAAAATGAGTCGATTTGGGCTCAAGGTCGATGCGTTTCGTTCGTAGCGGGTGGCGCAATGCTGACGGTGAAACGGGCGGTCAGTTTGCCGCCCGATCAACGCATTGCCTGGCCAAGTGGGGTCAGAAAACGGTTTTCTTGAAGGGGCGAACGGAGACGCCCCGATAGAACGACAAAATGGCCAGCACCTGCACGAAGACGGCTGCTGTCACGACAGCGACGATGGCGTGATTCGGATCGGTGAAGGCGGCGCGCAACAGGCCAAAAAAGGCCGGGGCGAAGGCGTAGGTGGCCTGGCTGATCGCAACCATCAGGGCGATCACCCTGGCGGTGTGTTCACGACTGAACTCAGCCTGTGCTATCAGCGGCGGCAAGGAGGTGGCATTGCCAATGCCCGAACCGATCAGCACCACGGCTATCCAGGCCACTGTCGGGTGAAGGTCCAGGCCCAGAAGCATCAGCGTGCCCAGCATCTGGACGGTATAACCAAGGCAAGCCAGCTGTCGGCGATTCATACCTTGGGTCATCAAGCGTGCGGCGACATATCGCCCGCCTATCGCACTGGCGGTGGCCAGCCCCATGGCGAATGAGGCGTCATGCGCCCCCATGCGTCCCACCAGGATCGAGTACAGGTGCGCGATCAAGCCGATCTGGGCGAACAGCCCCAAGGACATGCCGGCTGCCAGGGTGCGGAAACTGGCCGACCTGAGCGTCTGCATGACGGTCCACGGCGCGGCGCTGGCGCTGATTGGCACGGGGGCCGGCGGGGCTGAATTGTCGGGATGTTGTCCCTGGCTTTGTGGGGTTTTGTTGAAAACCAGAAAGGCGAAAGCGCCTATGAGCAGCACCGCGATGACGCTGATCAGCGCCGCCGCCGGGGCAAAGCCGAAACGCTCGATCAGCCACACCCACAGCGGCGAAAAGATCACGCCTCCCAGGCTGGCGCCGTTATAGGCCTTGCCCAAGGCCTTGGGTCTTTCCTTGACGTACCACGGCGCGATGAGGGTGTTAACGGCCGCGGCCCCCAATGTCACCCAGCCGATACCCGAGCATACGGCGCCGGCATACAGCACCCAGGGCTGGTTGGCCTGCGCCCAGAGGTTCACGCCGATGCCCAGGACGATGCTGCCAAGCAAGGTGATGGCGGGGATGCCGAAGCGTGCATAAAGGCGTGGCAGGTTGGCGATGACCATCGTGCCGCTGAGAAAGTGCAAGGTCACGGCAGCCGAGACTTGGGCGATTGGCCAACCCGTGCGCTCAATGACCGCCTGCATGTAAATCGGCGGGCCATAGAAGCCGATTCCCCAACCGATCATCGCCAGGATGAACGTGCAGGCCAGTACGGTTTTGCCAAAAAAACGGGTGTGTGTCATCGCCATCTCCTCCAGGGTGGCTCACAGACTATGCGCGCGACAGGTTCCTCACTTCGTGGTGCGTCGAACAATGGATGTCGAGCACGATTGCTTGTCCAGATCCAGGCCGGGCGCGACAAGGGTGGGTTTTCAGCGATCCGGAACCGATCAGGGGGCCGGGGCAGAAAGGATGTTACAAACTTGCTATTTCCCTTTCGGGCCGATGACAGCAGAGCCGACTATCCTTGCGGACACTGAACGTAAACACTGCATCCATAAAAAAAGAGACGCCATGTCACATTATGATCGCGCCATAGGCTCCAGGCCCGGCATCTCACGCGGTGATCGAAGCTGTTTGACCAGGTCCCGGTTGCTCCGGATAGTTTCAATGACGATGCTCTGTCTTTTCACGGCAACGCCTGGGTATGCCCAGGACCTGCCCGCCGCGACGGACACGACGGTGACGGTGGCTCAAGCGCAGGAAATGGTGGCCAGGGCCACCCTCGGCGCCGTTCCCTGGAGCGGCCCCGAGTCCGGTCCGCCCGCCCAGCGCGGCAAGAGCATCGCCATTGTCGCGGAAGATATGCGCAACGGCGGCATTGTCGGCGTGGCCCAGGGCGCCCGCGAGGCCGCCAAGGCGATGGGCTGGACGCTGAGGGTATTCGATGGCGCTGGATCCTCGGCCGGGCGTGCAAAGGCCTTTGCCGACGCCCTGGCGGCGAACCCCGATGGGCTCATTCTGTGTGGCGCCGATGCCCTTGAAAACAAGACGGCGCTGGCTGTCTTCGCCGACAAGGGCGTGCCGGTGGTGGGCTGGCACGCCGGGGAGCGCCCCGGACCGATTGTTGGCACGCCGATGGCCATGAATGTCACGACCGACCCGCTCGAAGTGGCTCGCATCACGGCCATGGCGGCAGTGGCACAGTCGAACGGAAAGGCCGGCGTGGTGATACTGACCGACTCCAGGTACAGCATCGCCATGGCGAAGGCCAAGGCCATGGAAAGCGTCATTCGGGCCTGTCGGGAATGCTCGTTGCTGGAGATGCGCGATGTCGCGATCTCCGAAAGTCGCGAGAAGATGCCGGCGATCACCACGGAACTGCTTCAGCGCCATGGCAAGCGTTGGACCCACACACTGGCCATCAACGACATCTATTTCGACTATGCGGTTGCCACCTTGGCCAGCGCCGCGATACCCCGCGACGGCATCAGTCTGTTGTCTGCCGGTGACGGTAGCGCTTCGGCGTTCTTGCGCATACAGGAAAAAAACTACCAGACCGTCACCGTGGCCGAACCGCTCAATGTGCATGGCTGGCAAGTGATCGATGAATTGAACCGACTGATGGCAGGCCAGCCGGTGAGCGGCTTCGTGGCACCGGTTCACTTGGTCAATGCCGACAATATCGCTTTGGACGGCGGGACGAAGCTGCTGTACGACCCAAGCAATGGTTATCGAGACATCTATCGATTCCAGTGGAATCCCTGAGCGTTGCACATGGTTTCACGGCAGGGGGGCCTGGGGCTTCCAGGCTGCCAACGCTCCGTCGAAAAATAATCTCGTCGACCTGTCGATTTGGACCATTGCCATTCGATTAGCCCGTAGAGCCGCCACAAGGGTGGCCATTCTCAGGAGATACGAGCATGCGATTTATGGTGATCGTCAAGGCCAGTCCGGAATCGGAAGCCGGAGAAATGCCCAGCGAAGAACTGCTGGCCGCCATGGGCGCCTACAACGAAGAGTTGGTCAAGGCCGGGGTGATGCTCGCCGGTGAAGGCCTGCATCCCAGTGCCGAAGGCGTGCGTGTGCAGTTTTCCGGCAATAACCGGACTGTCGTCGATGGGCCCTTTGCTGAGACCAAGGAGCTGATCGCCGGCTTCTGGATCTTCAAGGTCCAGTCATTGCAGGAGGCCATCGATTGGGTCAAGCGTTGCCCGAATCCGATGGTCAGCGACAGCGAAATCGAAATCCGCCAGATCTTCGAACTCGAGGAGTTCGGCGAGTCCTTTACCCCCGAATTGCGCGAGCAGGAAGAACGCTTGCGGGCGCAGATGGCCGGTCAATCGTGACGCCGACGACAGGAGAACCCAGCATGAGAATCATCCCGTACCTGACCTTCAACGGCCGCTGCAAGGAAGCCTTTGCATTTTACAAGGACGTGCTTGGCGGCGATCTGTTTTCCATGTCCTATGCCGAGGCGCCCGAGGACGTCGGCATGCCCAAGGACGCGAACCTGATCATGCACGCCTGCCTGACCGTGGGCAATTTCAGCCTGATGGCGTCCGACTGCCCACCGGGCCAGCCGTATAGCAAACCACAAGGCGTATCGATTTCCCTCAATGTCGACAGCGTGAAGGAGGCCGAGCGGCTGTTCGAGCGCTTGAGTGAGGACGGACACGTACAGATGCCCTTGGACAAGACCTTCTGGGCGGAACGCTTCGCCATGTTCGAGGACCGTTTCGGAATCGCCTGGATGGTCAATTGCGAGGGCCAGCCATAAGTCGAACGCTGCCTGGTCGCGATGCGCCGCCTGGCCCTTGGCAGCGCTCGCGACATGCCTTACTTCCTGCCCATGGATTGACGATTCTGGCGAGTACGCTTGCCAGGTTTTCCCTCCATCGTGTGAACCTTGCGCCAATACTGCGTTCACTTATTGAGTTGCCGCTTTACATGACCCTGTGGGAGCGAGCTTGCTCGCGATGACGGAGCGTCAGTCTCTATCCCTGTCACTGATCCACCGTCATCGCGAGCAAGCTCGCTCCCACAGGGGGCAGTCTGAATCTGACGGTGGCCCCAGTGCCGATAAGGACTTCGCATGCACCCAACCTCATCCACATTCCCCTTGAACGCCACAGTCGAACGCGAGCTCAGCCCGCGCGCGGTCAGCACGGGGATCGTCCTCGGTATCCTGCTGACACCTTCCAATGTCTACGCCGGGTTGAAGATCGGTTGGTCGTTCAACATGTCGATCATTGCCTTGCTGATCGGCTATGGCATCTGGCAAGGCTTGGCCAGTCGATCAGTGGGGCGACTGCCCTGGACCCTGCACGAAAGCAACATCAACCAGACGGTGGCTTCTGCCGCGGCGTCGATCATTTCCGGTGGGCTGGTCGCGCCCATCCCGGCCTACACCCTGCTGACCGGCCAGCAGTTGGATGCCATTCCCATGGTGGCCTGGGTTTTTTCGGTGAGTTTCCTGGGGATCTGGATCGCCTGGTACCTGCGACCCTCACTGCTCAATGACAAGGCGCTGAAATTTCCCGAAGGCATGGCGACCCTGGAAACGCTGCTGCACATCTACAACCACGGCCACGAGGCCGCGACGCGTTTGAAGGTGCTGCTCGGCGCCGCGTTGCTGTCCGGGCTGGTCAAGGCGGTCGACACCTTCATGTGGGCCATCCCGCGCTGGTCTCCGAGTGCTCAACTGGAGCGCCTGACCTTTACCGCGGACCCTTCGCTGCTATTGGTGGGGTTCGGCGGGATCATCGGTATTCGCGTGGGCCTGACCCTGCTGCTCGGTGCTGTGCTGGCGTGGGGCGGGTTGGCGCCGTGGCTGTTGGACCAGGGCCTGGTGCAGTTGCCGCACGGCAGCAGCGGCCCGCAGTTCGCGGCGCTGGTGGAGTGGTTACTGTGGCCGGGGGTGAGCCTGATGGTCTGTTCGACCCTGGCCTCACTGGCGATTCGCTTGTGGGCATTGCACCGGTCCACCAAGGCGGGCGGCGGGGCGATCTGGACGATACCCAAGCCTGGGCCTGCCGCCGGTTTCGCACTGTCGATCCTCCTGGTGGTCAGCCTGCAAGTGCTGTTGTTCGGTATCAACCCGTGGATGGCCTTGTTGACCATTCCCCTGGCGATCTGCCTGGCGGCGGTGGCGGCCCGGGTGGTCGGCGCCACGGGTATTCCGCCAATCGGGGCCATCGGGCAATTGTCCCAACTGAGTTTCGGCATCGTCGCCCCGGGCCAGGTGCCGATCAACCTGATGAGCGCCAATACCGCTGGTGGTTCGGCCGGGCAGTGCACCGACTTGATGAACGACTTCAAGGTCGGCCGGGCGATTGGCGCCACGCCGCGCAAGCAATTGATCGCCCAGACCCTGGGTATTTTCATCGGTAGCATCGTCGGCGTGCTGGCCTATCTGGCCCTGATCCCGGATCCGCAAACCATGCTGCTCACCGAAGAGTGGCCGGCCCCGGCGGTCGCCACCTGGAAGGCCGTGGCGCAAACCCTGACCCTGGGTCTGGATTCATTGTCAGCGAGCATTCGCTGGGCGATTTTCATCGGCGGCCTGGTGGGTTTGTTGTTGGGGATCCTCGACAGCCTGCTGCCAGCGCATCGGGCCCGCTACCTGCCGAGCACGGCGGCCCTGGGCCTGGCCTTCGTCCTGCCGGCCTCCGTGTCCTTGATGATGGCGCTCGGTGCGGTGCTGACGTGGCTGGTGAGCTGTCGCTGGCCGAGCCTCACCGAACGCTTCGCCATTACCGCGGCGGCGGGGTTGATTGCCGGGGAGAGCATTACCGGAGTGGGGGCGTCGTTGTGGCAGATGCTTGGGGATGGGTGAGTAGACACCCATCGCCCAATCGTGCCGTCGCCCCGAAGGTTCAAGCCCTGGCCGCGTACCGGAGCCTGGATTTCACCCCTGTCATGCAGTGCGACCGCCGAGCACTTCAGCCACCCAGTCGGCGATGTACTGGCCGGCATTGATACTGTTGTCGAAACTCGAATGCTGCACGCCACCCTCACGTTCGGTGAAGACTTTCAGCTCGCGCTTCGGACTGTTGACCAACTGCTCGTAGGTGCGGTGTGCCCATTTCAGTGGAATCTGCGAATCCTTTTCACCGTGGGTGACCAGGAAAGGCACCTTGATGCGATCCAGAATACCGTCCAGATGGACATTCTCGGCAATGGCCATGAACTCGTCGGTGTCCTTGGCGCCCCAGACCCAAGCCACGTGCGACCAGTAATGCGGCACCGGGAAGCTGCCTTCTTTCTCCAGGCGGCGTTTCTGTACTTCGCGCCAGTCGTGGTTGGCGCCCCACACCACACCGCACGCGAAGCGTGGCTCGAAGGCGACCGCGCGCGGACAGTAATAGCCGCCAAGCGACACACCTTCCAGGCCAATGCGTTTGGCGTCGACATCGTCGCGGGTCTCCAGCCAATCCACCACACGACTGGCCCAGTGCTCGCTGTCAAAACGCGCCGTCAGGTGATGCAGGCGCAGCGCCTCGCCCGTGCCGGGCTGGTCGATGATCAATGACGACACGCCACGTTTGGCCAGCCAGGCGGGCAGGCCGACGCGGTATTTCATTTCTTTGGTGGAATCCAGTCCATTGACCTGCACCAAAATCGGCGCTGGGCCGCTGACGCCTTCGGCACGGACCAGCAGACCGGATATGTGTTTGCCTTCGTAAGGGATTTCAACGCGCTCGCAGTTTTCTCGTGCCAGCTCGATGCCGCGTTGGAAGGTGTGCAGAAAGCGTTGGTACAGCTGCGTACGGCCAGGGGCACCATGGGCCTGCAGGCGTTCGCAGCTCAGGTAGTAGGTGGCGGCGCGGTTGTATTTTTCACCGGCAGACAACATTCGACCCTTGCCTTCGTCTTCTTCTGCCAGGCCGCACAGCTTGTCGGCCATGTTCGCCCAGGTCTCACGAAAGGCTTTGCTGCCGGCGGCGTCCGGTTGCTTGGCGGCCTCTTGCAGCGGCGCGCACATTTCCTCGATTTCGCCGATGCGGGCGCCCATTTCAATGGCCAGGTCGACGGAAAGATTCCACACGTAGTTGGTCGGGAAGTAGCGAAACATGATGGTGATTGTCCTTGTGCAAGCAAAGGCAGGCGGCCAGGTCCGGGCGGAGATCGCCAGCCCTGGCGGTTCGAAGCAGGCTAAGGGGAGGACCATTGTTTGGCCAATCGCGAGTCGGGATGGGAGGTATTGCGAACGGAGATAGAGCGTATGTGCGCCGTCGACCCAGGAGGTTTTTCCTCTCCGATCAAGCCGCGAATCCGGATACCTACCATCGTACTTTGCGATTGCTCATAACGCAGGATGCGATTGGTGTCATTGGGGGACGACTCACTAGAGTTGGCGCTGCACCGCGCCGTTGGTTGGCGCCTCGGGCGTACAAAACAACAAGAAAAAGGATTGGCAGATGAGTGAGTCCCATTGCGGCACAACGATCAGCCCGGGCGCCAAGGGCAGGCTGTTTTTCCACGACCGTGCGAGGAGTCGGGCATGCTCGTACTGAATCGCGTGCTCGCGAATCTGTCGGTGGGGGCCAAGCTGTCGCTGGGGTTCGGCCTGGTGCTGCTGGTGACTCTGGGGGTAGCGCTCACGGCTTTTCGTTCCCTGGGTGTGCTGCAGCAGCGCGGTGAGCAATCGCGTCAGGAGTCATCGATCCAGGCACTGATCCTGCGTGCGCGTATCGCCGAGAAGGCATTTGCCCTGGATCTCGCTCCGCAGCGCCTGGACCAGGTCCGCGAGACGATCGGCAAACTGAATCAACAACTCGATGATGATCCGGCCAACAGCGCAGCGCGCGCCAGCGTACGCACGGCCGTCAGCGCCTATCTGGAGCAGTTCCTCGGCTATGCCGATTCGTTGCGCCGGGCTCGCGAAGCGCGATTGCGCATGCAGGCACTGGCGCAGACCGCTGGTGACAGTTTTACCCTGCTGTTTCTCGACCAACTGGATGCGCTTAACACTCGGTTGGGGCAGGGGGCGCCACCGAGCAGCGAGCAGATGGTGTTGCTCGAACAGACGGTCGCGTTGCGGGACAAGCTCGCCAAGCTGCGTGACAGCGAGCTGTACTACTCGCTCGATGGCGAGGAGCGTTACCGCAGCGACTGGGAAATGAGCATGAGTGACCTGCTCGCCGCCATGCAGGCGCTGGATCTTGGCGAGCAGCAAAGTGAGTCGCTGCAGGAGGCGAGCAGGGCCTTGGGCGACTATCGCAAGGCCTTCGTCGAGTTCGTCGACAGCCGCAAGCAAAGCGCGCAAAGCAGCGCGGCGATGAACGCACAGACCGACCAGGTGAGCAGGTTGCTGGCCGAGGCCGATGAACAGCAAAGGCAGGCGGTGCTGGACGATAACCGCGATGCCGATCGCCACTTGGGGTTGATCACTGTTTTGGCACTGGCCTTGGGCATGGGTGCCAGTCTGCTGATTCGCCAGTTGATTGTGCAGCCACTGCGCCAGGCCGTGCAGTTGGTCCAACGCGTGGCTGCGGGGGACTTGAGTGATCCGCCGTCAGACAGTGGTCGTCGAGATGAGCTGGGCCAACTGTTGGGCACCGTGGGCAGCATGCTGGGCAGCCTGCGTGGATTGGTCGGGCGCATCGACCTTGGTGTCGGCTCGCTCAACGGCATGGCCGGCAGCCTGGCTGAAGTGACCCTGAGCAACAGTCGCGGTGTCGAACACCAACGCCAGGAAACCGAGTTGGCCGCCACCGCGATGCAACAGATGGCCGCCACGGCGCAGGAGGTCGCCCGCAACGCGGGTGAGGCCAGCGAAGCGGTGGCGCATGCCGATCAACAAGCACGCGAGGGCGATGAGTTGGTGCGCCAGGCGGGTGGCAAGATCGACCATCTGGCCAGGGAAATGAGTGGCTGCGCGCAAGCCATGCGCAACCTGCTGGTGGAGAGCGCGGCGATTGGCGGCGTGCTCGATGTCATCAAGGCGGTGGCCGAGCAGACCAACCTGCTGGCGCTGAATGCCGCCATCGAGGCCGCGCGGGCGGGCGAGCAGGGGCGTGGCTTCGCGGTGGTTGCCGATGAGGTGCGTGGCCTGGCACGGCGCACTCAGCGTTCGACCACGGAAATCGAAGGGTTGATCGTTCGTTTGAGCGGTGTGGCCCAACAGGCCGCCGAGCGCTTGCAAGGCAGTCATGCGCTAAGCGATGAAACGGTAGTGCTTGCCGCGCAAGCTTCCCAGGCGCTGGCGCGGATCACCCGGGCGGTGTCCCGCATCGAGCAGATGAACCAGCAGATCGCCGCGGCCGCCGAGCAGCAGAGCGTGGTGGCCGAGCAAGTCAGCCAGAGCATGACGCGGGTGCGCGAAGTGGCGGAGGGTAGCGCCAGGGAAAGCCTGCAACTGCAAGTCTCAACGAACGACTTGCAACGGGTTGGCGGCGAGCTCAAGACGGCCGTCGGGCACTTCCGTACCTGACTCGTCTCCAGGCTACGGCAGCAACTACTGCTCCAGCTCGTTGATGATCTGACTGATTTTCGCCCGCAGCCAACGGTGCATCGGATCCCCCTCCATGGTCCGGTGCCAGAGCATGAACTCACGCATCACCGGGATTTTCACCGGTGGTTGCAGGATGCGCAGCGGCAGGTAGTTGGCGTAGAGCCTGGCCATGCGCTGGAGCATGGTGGCGACGCGTTGAGTGCCGACGATCAACTGCGGGAGGGTGTTGAAGTCGTGGGTCACCACTTCCATGCGACGGGTGAAACCGTACTGGCTCATCAGCCATTCTTCGACGCTCAACTGCCGGTTGCGGCCAAAAATCACGGAGACATGGCCCATCTCGATGTATTGATCGAGGGTGATGCTGTCGCCCACTTGGGTGTTGCCGTCCCACACCACGCAAACGTGCTCTTCTTCGAATAGCAGCTGCGATGGATGGCCTTCGATGAGATAGCGCTCAGGCACGATCATCATGTCGGCCTCGCCGCGCATCAGCATTTCGGTGGACGTGTCGCCGGGGCCGAGCAGTTCGAAGGTGATGTGCGGGGCTTCCAGGGAGATCTTCTGGATCACCCGGGCAAACAGGACGCTGATCAGATAGTCCGAAGTGATCAGGCGAAAATGACGCTTGCTGGTGGCGGGGTCGAACACCGGTTTGGCGGTGATCGAGGACTGGATCGTCAGCAGCACCTGGCGCACGGGTGCCGCCAGTTCGCGGGCGTAGGGCGTGGGCTGCATCTTGCGCCCGACCTGTGCCAGCAGTTCGTCTTCGAAGTAGAGGCGCAGCCTGCCCAGCACGCCGCTGGTGGCGGATTGGGTCATGTGCAGGCGTTCGGCGGCGCGGGTGATGTTCTGCTCTTCCAGTAGCACATCCAGCGCCACCAGGAGATTGAGATCCAGGTGGTTAAAGCGCATGGCGGTCTCGATTCTTGTATTTATTTTGTAAATACCTTCCGGCCTTCCTATCGCGGCGTCAAGTCCCGAGCGTGGGTGAATCGAACGATGCCTGTTCGATTTTCCAGACCCTTTGCGCTGTGCAGCCAGGTATCGCATTTGCCGATAGGTCGCATCCTGACAAGCGATTAGTCAGTGGGTTTGTACCCCTTCAGTATCGGCCCACAGTCGGTTGGCGTGACGCTTGATCGACTCCAAGACCAGCCTCGGCAGCGCTGCGCCTGGCACGGCTCCCGTAAGCGGGGTGCCGGCCTGCGCTGAATAATTACAATGGAGTGGTAACTCAATGAACATCATTGGCCTTGATGCCTTGATTTTTGGC
This sequence comes from Pseudomonas sp. Van50, assembly GCF_055390755.1. Classification (NCBI taxonomy): domain Bacteria; kingdom Pseudomonadati; phylum Pseudomonadota; class Gammaproteobacteria; order Pseudomonadales; family Pseudomonadaceae; genus Pseudomonas; species Pseudomonas sp. Van50. The sequence goes on from NZ_AP024343.1 coordinate 2,913,672, forward strand.
GTCGACGACATTCAAGCCTGTACCCATTGCCTGCGCGACTATGGCCTGCATCCTGTCGATGTCGACAGCGAGGGCGGACGTTTTGAAGCGCTCGACGGTACGGCGGTGATCATCCGTCGTGCTGACGACGCCCGTCTGCCGGCAGCCATCGGGCCTGCCCCCTCGATTCGTGAAACCGTTTATGGCGTGGCAAGCGTGGCTGATCTCGAGGCCATCGCCGATGAATTGGGGCACGACCGCCTGGTGACCCGCGGTGCCGATGGCTCCGTGCACAGCGTGGACGATATGGGGTTTGCCATTGGGTTCCAGATCAGTGTGCGGCGTCCCTACAGCGCACCAGCCGACCTGACCAATGCACCCGGCCATGCCCCCCAGCGACCGGTCAACCAGCCGGGTATCAACCCTGATATGCAGGCCTTGCCGCGGACGCTGTCCCACGTGGTGTACTTCGTGCCGGATGCGGCCAAGGCCGAAGCTTTTTACAAGCGCCTGGGCTTCGTGACCACCGACACCTTTGTCGGTGCCGGTCCGTTCATGCGCCCGGCCGGCTCCGATGATCATCACTGCCTGTTCATGATCCAGACGCCACCGCACATGAAGGGTTGCGAGCACTTCACCTTTCACATGGGCAGCGGCACGGAGGTGCTGTTGGCCGGGCGTCGCTTCGAGCAACAAGGCTGGACCAGCTTCTGGGGGCCGGGGCGGCACCTCTTTGGCTCCAACTGGTTCTGGTACTTCAACAGTCCGTTGGGCTGCCACATCGAATACGACGCAGACATGGACAAGCACGATGACGCCTGGCAAGCGCGCCAGGCGCCGTTGTCGGCGGATAACTCGCAGCTGTTCCTGTTCACCTCCCGGGAAAAATGGTTCCCGAGCGGTCCGCCGCCCAAGCAGGCCTGAGTGCGGATGTCGTCCATGAGTCACGACGCTCATGTTCTCTGTCGCCTGGAAGAGTTGGTCGAAGGGCACGCACGCGGGTTCGATCCCCTGGGCACGGGGAAGGACAGTGTGTTCGCCCTGCGCCATGGCGGCGAGGTGCGGGTTTATCGCAACAGCTGCCCGCACCTGGAGGTGCGGCTGGAGTATCGCAAGGATCGTTTTCTCAGCGTCGATGGCCGCCAGATCGTCTGTTACGCCCATGGTGCCCGCTTCCTTCCGGACAGTGGCCTGTGTGTCTACGGGCCGTGCCTGGGGGAAAGCCTGAGTGCGCTGCAATGGCATGCAGAGGCCGATTGGCTGGTGCTCGAAGCCGGTCAATTGGAGGCGTGAGCACCTTAGCTAACGTATCGCGGTAGCTGATACATCGTATCCCTACATGCGATTAGTCAAACGCCTGCTTTGCCGAGAAAGTGAACACAACGCGGTAGCGAATGCGTGCAGAAACAGCCGGCAGTGCAGCCTGGGATCGCTCCGGCGGAGCGCTTGCGTGAATAACAAGAATAAGAGTGAGACGAGCATGAACGCAGTGAAAAAGGTGCTTATCGTCGGTGGTGGTATCGGTGGTCTATGCGCCGCAATCGCTCTGCGTCGCCAGGGCATCGAAGTCGATCTTGTCGAGCTCAAGACGCAGTGGACAGTCTACGGCGTTGGCATCATCCAGCAGAGTAATGTCGTCCGTGAGATGGCCAAGTTGGGTGTGCTGGACGGCTACCTGGATGCCGCCTACGCGTTCGAGGATGTGACCATCAATACCACCGCCGGTGAACAGCTGGCGCGAATCCCCGGCCAGCGCCTGGCGGGCCCCGAGTATCCAGCCAACGTCGGCATCTCGCGCCTGGCCCTGCATCAAGTCCTCAGCGAAACCGTGGCTGCCCTTGGCGTCTCGGTTCGTCTGGGCCTGAGCGTCGAATCGCTGGAGCAGGTGGGCGAGGGCGTTGATGTGCTATTCACCGATACCCGTCGTGGTCGCTACGACCTGGTCGTAGGCGCCGATGGGCTGTACTCCCAGATGCGCGGCTTGCTGTTCGGCGAGCAGTATTCGCCGCGTTTCACCGGCCAGGCGGTGTGGCGCTACAACTTTCCACGCGCCGCCGGAATCGATCATCTGGCCACCTTCCAGGGAGCCGCCGGCAATGCCGGGCTGGTACCGCTGGGCCGCGACCAGATGTACCTGTTCGTGACCTCCCATGAGCCTGCCAACCCCAGGATGGAGGCCGCCACGCTGGCGACCCAGATGCGCCAGCGCCTGAGTGGTTTCACCGGGCTGATCGGCGAACTGCGCGAGCAAATAATCGACAGCGACCGAGTCGTCTACAAGCCGCTGGAGGTGGTGTTCGTCAGCGAGCCCTGGTTCCGCGGCCGTGTCGTGTTGATTGGCGATGCGGTGCACGCCACGACGCCGCACTTGGGCCAGGGCGCCGGCATGGCCATTGAGGATGCCGTCGTGCTTGGCGAAGAGTTGGTCGCCGGCGGCAGCGTCGCACAGCAGCTCGAACGCTTTATGGCGCGCCGTTATGAGCGCTGCAAATTCATCAGCGACAGCTCGGTGCTGGCCGGTGACAAGGAAATGGCCCACGACAGCAGCTTCGACCGGATCGGCCTGGTCAGGCGGATGCTCGACGTCACGGCGGCGCCCATCTGAGGCACCGGCAAAAACTGAATTCGCTCTCCCATGGATGCTTCATGCCTGTACAGGCTTGGCCCGGTTGGACTGCGGGCGCTGTTTCACCAGAAGAGCTGACATACAACAACAATAAAGAGGGTTACTTCGATGGCTACTCGCAAGATCGCTGCGTCACGGCGCGTCCCCTTCACCCTGACCCTTGCGGCCAGCCTGGGGCTTGGCGCCTCGGCTGCCCAGGCTTTTCAGATCGATACCGGCAATCCCGATCTCAGCTTGCGCTGGGACAACACGCTGAAGTACAGCGCCGCCTGGCGCCTGAAGGACCCCAGCAGCAAACTCAGCGAGGGCCAGACGGCGCTGAACCAGAATGACGGCGATCACAACTTCGGCAAGGGGCTGATCTCCAATCGCCTGGATATTCTTTCCGAACTGGATATCGGTTTTCACAACTTCGGGGCCCGTCTCAGCGGTGCGGCCTGGTACGACACCGTCTACCAGGACCGTAACGACAACAACGATGCGGCCAGTGCCAACCAGCGCTCGGTGGGCTTCGACGAATTCACCAGCGACACCCGCCAGTTGCACGGCGGTGACGGTGAACTGCTGGATGCCTTTGTCTACTGGAACGGTGAGCTGGCCGACCGTACCTTGTCGGTTCGCGCGGGGCGCCATGGCCTGATCTGGGGCGAGAGCCTGTTCTTCGGCGGCAACGGCATTGCCGGGGCCATGGCGCCGGTGGACGTGGTCAAGGCGCAATCGGTGCCCAACACCCAATTCAAGGAAATCACCCGGCCGGTCAACCAGCTCTCGACCGCCTACCAACTGACCGATGACGTGTCATTGGGGGCCTTCTACCAGTTGGAGTGGGAAGCCACTCGCTTGCCGGGCGCCGGCAGCTACTTCTCCACCAGCGATACCATCGGCGACGGCAATGAACGGCTGATCACTGGCGGGCCGTTTCCGGATTTTCTTGACGGTAATGCCAACAGCCCGGCCGCGTTTTTCCATGGCAAGGACAAGAAAGCCAGGAGTTCCGGCCAGGGCGGCCTGCAGCTCAAGTACAACACCGGGACGATGGATTACGGCCTCTACGCGCTGCAATATCACGAGAAAACGCCGACGTTGTATTTGAAACCGAATGCCACCGGGCCGAACTTCAGTACCGGGCAAGTCGGCGAATATTCCTGGGTCTACCCGGAAGATATCCGTGTCCTGGGCGCCAGTTTCGCGACCTCCGTGGACGAGTACAGCTTTGCCGGCGAGGCATCGATGCGCTGGAACATGCCGCTGGTGTCCAACGCCCAGACCGTCCTGCCGGGCGTCGAGGCGGACAACAACGATGACGCCCTCTATGCCGTCGGCCGTACGGCCCACGTCAACCTCAACGTCCTGGCATCGCTGGGCCCTTCCTTCGTCGCCAATGAAGCCAGCCTGTTAGGGGAAATCGCCTGGAACCGCCTGCTCGCCGTGACCAGGAACCGCGCCGCCCTGGACCCTAACGCCACCGATGACGGCCTGGGCTTGAAGTTGGTGTACACGCCCACCTATCGCCAGTTCTTCCCGGGCGTGGATATCAGCGTGCCGCTGGGCATCAGCTATTTCCCCATGGGCAAGTCGGCTGTGATCAGCGGGTTCGGCCCCGACAGAGGAGGGGACATGAACATCGGCGTCTCCGCCACCTACCTGGACCAAGTGACCGTGGGGCTGACCTACACCCACTTCTACGGTCCCGAGGACACCAGCCTCAACGCCGCCAACCAGTTCAATTACAAGCAGTCGCTGAAGGACCGGGATTACCTGGCTTTCTCCGTCAAGACCACGTTCTAAGAGGATTTGCGCATGACCATTCAGTTCACTCTAAAGGCCTTGTGCTTAACCCTGCTGGCCGCCGCCGCGCCGATGACCTTGGCCGCCAGCGCTGAACAAGCGGCCGCGCTGGGCAAGACCCTGACACCCTTCGGTGCCGAGAAAGCCGGCAATGCCGATGGCAGCATCCCGGCCTGGGACGGTGGCTACACCAAGGTCGATCCGAGCTACGTCCCGGGTGGTAAGCGGGGTGATCCGTTTGCCGCGGACAAACCCTTGTACAGCATCACCAGCCAGAACCTGGCCAAGTACGCCGACAAGCTCAGTGACGGCACCAAGGAGTTGTTCAAGCGCTTCCCGGAGACCTATCGCATCGACGTCTATCCGACCCGGCGCACGGCGGCCGCGCCGCAGTGGGTCTATGACAACACGCTCAAGAATGCGACCCGCGCCAAACTGGTCAACAGCAGCGCCGGCCTGATCCCCGACGGTGCCTATGGCGGGATCCCGTTTCCGATTCCCCAGAACGGTACCGAAGCCATCTGGAACCACCTGCTGAACTGGCGCGGTACCTCGGTCGCGGCGCATTTTCGCCACTATCTGATGACGGCCGACGGCAACCAGGTGATGACGAGCGACGGCCTGTTGACTCAGGAAATGCCCTACTACTTCGAGGAGGGCGGTCCTGAAAACTACTCGGGTGACTACTGGCTGGTGCACTTTGTCAATCTTGGCCCGGCGATTCGTGCTGGCGAGCAGATCCTGGGGCGCGAGAACATCAATGGCGACAAATCCCAGGCCCATGTCTATCTGAGCGGCCAGCGTCGGGTGCGCACGCTGCCCAACGCCTGCTGCGATACACCGACGCCGTCCACCGCCGGGGTCATGTCCTTCGACGAGCTGAGCGTATGGGGCGGTCGCACGGATCGGTTCGACTGGAAACTGGTGGGCAAGCAGGAGATGTACGTCCCCTACAACACCAACAAGGCGCAGAACGCTGCACAGCCGCAGGACCTGCTAGGCAAGCATCATCTGAACCCGGATTACGTGCGCTGGGAGCTACACCGCGTCTGGGTGGTCGAGTCGACGCTGGCCGCCGGCAAGCGCCACCAGTTGCCCAAGGGCCGTTACTACCTCGACGAGGACACTTGGCAGGCCCTGCTCGGTGACCGTTGGGATGCCAGCGGTCAACTGGCCAAGACCCTCTGGTCGCTGCCTTCCGTATTGCCCGACCTGCCAGGCCTGGTGCAACTGTCTGCCGGTTTTTATGACCTGACCTCCGGCGCGTGGTTTATCCAGAACCTCTACGCCGGCTTGCCGGAACAGTATCACGCGGTTGATCGCTACAAGGCCTCGGAGTTCTCGCCGGCGGCGATGGCGGGGCGCGGCGTGCGTTAACTGAGCTGAGAGTCAAGGGCATGCCTGTCGGCGTGTCCTTGGGGTACGAGTGTTTGTCCGAGGTAGGTTATGAACAGAATCAGTCAGGCGGCCGCTTTGCTCTTGGCCCTGTATTTGCCCTTCGCCGCGAGCGTGTGCCTGGCCGGGCCGGTTGCGGTGGGCGTGCCGCTCAATACCCCGGCCATGCGGGTACCGGCTGCGCAGAATGGCGTATTGATCGACCTGGCGCGTGCCGGCACGCGTCTGGTGGCCGTGGGCGAGCGCGGCCTGGTGCTGTTCTCCGACGACAATGGGCAAAGCTGGCATCAGGCTTCGGTACCGGTTTCGGTCAGCCTGACGGCGGTGCGCTTCGTGGATGCGCAAAGGGGGTGGGCTGTCGGCCACGCGGGTGTGGTGCTGGCGACGCTGGATGGTGGTGAACACTGGACGCTGCAGCTCGACGGTGCGCGCGTGGCACAGCTGGAGCTGGACGCCGCCAGGGCGGACCAGGCCACGGCTGCCGACCTGGATGCCGCCCAGGTACGGGTACAAAATGCCGAGCGTCTTGTCGCCGATGGTCCAGACAAACCGTTCCTGGCGCTGGAATTCGTCGATGCGCGCCGCGGGTTGATCGTCGGTGCCTACGGTTTGGCGCTGCTGACCACCGATGGTGGCGCCACCTGGCAGTCGCTGATGGGGCATGTCGCCAACCCGAACGGCTTGCACTTATACGCCATCAGTCGCCAGGGCACACGTTGGTTCCTGGCTGGCGAACAGGGTTACCTGGCGCGCTCGGACGACGACGCGGCGTCGTTCAGCCAGTTGGACAGCCCCTACGAAGGCAGTTTCTTCACCTTGCAGAATCGCGCGGATGGCGCGCTGGTGGTCGCAGGTCTCAAGGGCAATGCCTTTATCTCCCACGACGCTGGTGCCAGTTTCCAGCGTCTGTCGGTACCCGTACCCATCTCTTTCAACGACGCCACCCGCCTGGCCGACGGCCAGCTGCTGCTGGTCAATCAGGGCGGCACGTTGTTTCGCAACAGCGAGCAGACCGGGGCGGCGCTTCTGCCACTGCGCAACCCCTTGGGCAAGCCTGTTTCAAGTGTGATCGAGGCCGCCGATGGCAGCCTGATCGTTGCCGGTTTCACCGGGCTGCAGCGTCTTGCGCAGCCAGCCACTGCCGCTTCGGAGTGAGGTTATGACGTCCCCTGGTAATTTTTCCCAGTCCCCTGCGAATGCGTTCGAAGACTTCGATCCGCGTTCCGGTTCGGTGCTCGAGCGAGCCCTGTTCAACCATCGCTTGTGGGTGTTGCTGCTGTGCCTGGCGACCACGCTGGTGCTGGGTTGGCAATCCAGTCGTGTCGAGCTCAATGCCAGTTTCGAAAAAATGATCCCCACCCATCAGCCCTATATCGCCAACTACCTTGAGCACCAAAAGGAACTGAGCGGGCTGGGTAATGCAGTGCGCATAGCGGTGGTCAACAAGCGGGGCGATATCTACGACAGCACCTACCTCAAGACCCTGCAGGCGTTGAGCGACAAGATCTACCTGCTGCCCGGTGTCGACCGTGCATACATGAAATCGCTCTGGACACCGGCCACGCGCTGGGTGGCGGTGACCGAGGCGGGCCTGGAGGGTGGGCCGGTCATTCCGGATAACTACGATGGCGGCGCCGCGAGCCTTGCAGCATTGCGGCGCAATGTGCAGCTGTCCAACGAAATCGGCCAATTGGTGGCGCTCGACCAGACCTCGAGCATCATCCAGGTACCGCTGTTGCAGCGGACCCCCGATGGCCGGCCATTGGACTACACCCAGCTGTCGCAACAACTGGAGTCGTTGCGCAGCCAATACCAGAGCGACGGCATCGACATTCGCATCACCGGTTTCGCCAAGAAAGTCGGTGACCTGATCGCCGGCCTGCAGCAGATCCTGATCTTCTTCGCCGTGGCGATCCTGATCACCACGGTTGTGCTGTATTGGTACACCCGCTGCATACGCAGCACCTTGCTGGTGGTGTTCTGCTCATTGGTGGCGGTGGTCTGGCAGCTCGGCCTGCTGCCGCTCCTGAATTATCAACTGGACCCCTATTCGGTGTTGGTGCCGTTCCTGGTGTTTGCCATTGGCATGAGCCATGGCGCACAGAAGATGAACGGCATCATGCAGGACATCGGGCGCGGCATGCACCGGGTGGTCGCCGCGCGCTTCACTTTCCGTCGCCTGTTCCTTGCCGGTCTCACCGCGCTGCTGTGCGATGCGGTCGGCTTCGCGGTGCTGATGATCATCAAGATCCAGGTGATCCAGGACCTGGCGATGATCGCCAGTATCGGCGTGGCCGTGCTGATCTTCACCAACTTGATCTTGCTACCCATATTGCTTTCATACGTTGGGGTCAGCGGCCGCGCGGCGCGACTGAGCCTGAAAAGCGAGCATGCCGAACAAGCGGGCCAGCATCGCCATGGGTTCTGGCGTTTCCTGGATCTGTTCACTCAGCGCCGCTGGGCGGCGTTGTGCATCGCCCTGAGCCTGGCGCTGGCGACGCTCGGCTTCGTGGTCAGCCTGCAATTGAAAGTCGGGGATCTGGATGCGGGTGCGCCCGAGCTGCGGGCCGACTCGCGCTACAACCAGGATGATGCATTCCTCACCCGGCATTACGGCGCCAGCAGCGATCTGTTCGCGGTGATGATCAAGACCCCCGCCAGCGCCTGTTCGCGCTATGACATCCTGAACAAGGTCGATGCCCTCGACTGGCAGTTGCGCACCTTGCCGGGTGTCGATTCGACCAACTCCCTGGCGTTGCTCAACCGCCGCATGCTGGTGGGCCTCAGCGAAGGCAGCCCGAAGTGGTATGAGCTGCAGAACAACCAGGCGATGCTCAACATGGTCACCGCCGGCGCGCCGCGCGGCCTGTACAACGAAGACTGCAGCCTGCTGACGCTGTACGTCTACCTCTCCGACCACAAGGCGCAAACCCTGAGCCGCCTGGTCGATCACGTCGAGCAATTCGCCGCGGCGAACAATACCGACGATGTCCAGTTCCTCCTGGCCGCTGGCAATGCCGGGATCGAGGCAGCGACCAACATTGTCGTCAAGCAGGCCAACCGCGAAATGCTGTTCTGGATCTACGGCGCGGTGATCCTGCTGTGCCTGATCACCTTCCGCTCCTGGCGCGCCACGATTTGCGCGGTGATCCCGCTGATGCTCACGTCGATCCTCTGTGAGGCGCTGATGGTCTGGCTGAACATCGGCGTCAAGGTCGCGACCCTGCCGGTGATCGCCCTCGGCGTGGGCATCGGCGTCGACTACGCGTTGTACGTGATGAGCATCCTGCTCGGTCATATGCGCCAGGGCACAAGCCTGTCGCAGGCGTATTACCGGGCACTGCTGTCCACCGGCAAGGTGGTGATGCTGACCGGTGTGACCCTGGCGATCGGCGTGGCCACCTGGATGTTTTCGCCGATCAAGTTCCAGGCCGATATGGGCGTGCTGCTGGCTTTCATGTTCGTCTGGAACATGGTCGGCGCGCTGGTTCTGTTGCCGGCCCTGGCTCACTTCCTGTTGCCGAGCAAACGGGTGAGCACGGGGCAAGCCGAGGCTAAGCCCAACCATTCGACGAGCCTGCCGCTGATGCCTGCCGCAGCCGAGGAGGGGGCCTGCGCGAAGCACTCACTGCGCCTGCCGTCGGGACACGATCAAACGACCACGGCGGCTGCTAATTCCGTCGCGTCATAACAACAAGAAAGGACTTTCCCATGCCTCGTGTGTATCTGTTCCAGCAGTCTCTATGGCTTGACCTTATCGCCGGCCTGAGCGCCTTCGGCATGGCGTTCTGCGCGACCCAACCAGCGGAGGTGCGTGATGAGCGTTGAACGTCAGGCGCGGCTGCCGCAATCCTTGTTGCTCTTGCTCGGCAGTTGTCTGCCGGTACTTGGCGCGGTGCTGCTTGCGCCCATCCTGCCGCGTATGCAGGAGCACTTCGCCGACACGCCGGGTGTGGCGGTGCTGGTGCCCATTGCCCTGACGCTACCGGCGTTGATGATTGCGTTGTTGGCCCCCGTGGCCGGGATCATCGCCGACCGACTGGGGCGCAAACCGTTGCTGATCGGTGCGATGGTGCTCTACACCGTCTGTGGCGTGCTGCCGCTCTGGCTGGAGTCGCTGCAGGTCATCGTGATCAGCCGCGCCGGCATCGGTGTGGCCGAGGCGGCGATCATGACCTGCTGCACCACGATGATGGGTGACTACTACAGCGGTGCGCGGCGTGAACGCATGTTCGCCCTGCAGATGGTTGCGACCTCGTTGTCGGCGGCGATTTTCATTGCCGTCGGTGGCGTGCTCGGCGAGCACGGCTGGCGCACCCCGTTTGCCCTGTATGGGTTGGGGCTGCTGTTCCTGCCGCTGATGGCTTGGTTGCTGTGGGAGCCGCGTGGGCAGGTCGTCACTGCGACGACGATGAGCCGGGCATTCCCCTGGCGTCCCCTGGCACCGTTGTATGCCCTGGCATTCCTGGCTGGCTTGAGCTTGTTCATCGTGCCGGTACAAGTGGGCTATCTGCTCAACCTGCTGCATGTCGAAGGGTCGCAGCAGATCGGCATGACCATGGGCGCCAGTCAGTTCGGCGTACTGGTCGGCGCTCTGGGTTTCCGGTTGTTCCGTGGTGTCCCGGCGCACCGGCAGATGCTCCTGGCCTTTGTCGCGGCCGGTATCGGTGGCGGGCTGCTGGCGGTGGCCGGCAGTCATGGGCTGGTGGTGATCGCCGTCCTGATCAACGGCCTGGGCATCGGCCTGATGATGCCGACCCTGCTCACCTGGATCATGGCCCAGGTCGACTTCCAGCAGCGTGGCCGCGCCGCCGGCGGCTTCACGGCGATGTTCTTCGCCGGTGAGTTCGCCAGCCCGCTGGTGGTGCTGGCGATCACGGGTGGGGTGATCAGCGCTTTGCCGGCCGCCCTGGGAATCGTCGCGGGCGTTCAACTGTTAGTGGCCTTGGCCTGCATTCGTTTGCGGGGCAGCGGGTCTGCTTTTCCCACAGCGGTTGCCGCAGACCCTGAGCGCTGACCTGCCCATTCGCCGTTTCATCAAAATAAGAACAATGAGGAGAACATCATGAGTTATTTGCTCGACACCTGGTACATCGCTGGATGGGCAGACGAGCTGGCGCAAGGTGGGATGCTTGGCAGAACCATCGTCGAGCAACCCATCGTGTTCTTTCGCGATAGCCAGGGTGTGATCCAGGCACTCGCCGATCGTTGTCCGCACCGTTTTGCCCCGCTGCACATGGGCAAGATTGTCGGCGACAGCGTGCAGTGCCCGTACCACGGCTTGCGTTTCGATGGCAGTGGCCAATGTACGCACAACCCCCATGGCGATGGCACCGTCCCCAAGGCTGCCTGTGTTCGCGCGTTCGCGGTCGTCGAGCGCCATGGGGCGATCTGGGTCTGGCCAGGCGATTCGAGCCAGGCCAACGATGGGCTGATCCCTGATTTTTCCTTCCTCGAACAGGCTCCAACCCACGCCAAGGGGCATGGGTATTTACCAACCCGTGCGCACTACGAGTTGCTGTCCGACAACATCATGGACCTGAGCCACGTTGATTTCCTGCACCCCGATACGCTTGGTGGCGGGGCGTTGTCACGCACGCGCGCCACCATCGAGGAGTTGCCCAACGATCGCGTGCGCATCAGTTGGTGGGCGCCCGATGACGTTCCCCCGCCGGCTTTCGGCGCTCACCTTGAAGACCCGACCCGGGCAGACGTCTGGGCCGAAGTCATCTGGCACGCACCCGGCCTGATGCTGCTGGGCAGTGGCGCCACGCCTCCAGGATGCCCCAGGGAAGAGGGTCCCGTGACATGGAACCTGCACCTGATGACACCGCAGGACGCGACGAACACCCATTACTTCTTTGCCAATACACGCAGTTTCGAGCAGGACAATGCTCAGTTGAATGCCTTCGTCCAGGACATGTTGATCGGTATTTTCGCCGGTGAAGACAAACCCATGGTCGAGGCTCAACAGCGCCAGATTGGCGAAGTTGATCTGCTCGGCCTTAACCCAGTGTTGCTGCCAGTCGATGCCGGCGCCGTACGTTGCCGACGTGTTCTGCGTCGGTTGATTGAAGCCGAGCGGGCAAGGACACAAGCCAGCCTGTGACCCACCTGTCGTTTTGAAAAGAGGAATTGCGATGAGTTTTCTACGCAACGTCTGGTATGCGGCCGCCTGGGGCGTCGAGGTCAAGGCCGGGGCGCTGTTCCAACGAACCCTGCTCAATGAGCCCGTGGTGTTTTTCCGTGATACCCAAGGCACCGCTCAAGCCATTGCCGATCGGTGCCCACACCGTTTTGCGCCCTTGGGCATGGGCGTGCTCAAGGGCGATGCGGTGCAGTGTCCGTACCACGGCCTGACGTTTGATGGCCATGGCACCTGCGTGCACAACCCTCACGGCGATGGTGCTATTCCCCGGGCCGCCAAGGTCAAGGCCTATCCCCTGGTTGAACGGCATAGCTTGTTGTGGATCTGGATGGGCGATACGCCCCAGGCCGATGCGGCGCTGATCCCGGATTTCAGTTGCATGGACGATGACAATTGGTATGTCGGCAAACGCTACCTGCACGCCAAGGCCAACTACGTGCTGGAAGCCGACAACATCATGGACCTGAGTCATATCGAGTTTCTGCACCCGGCTACGTTGGGTGGCGAAGGTGTCAAGAGCGCGCTGACGAGCGTCCGGGAGGACGGCGACACCGTCTGGTCCAATCGCCAAACTGTTGCGGAAATCATGCCTGAGTTTCTCTACAAGGCCTGGAACATCCCCCAAGGCACTCCGGTGGATCGTTGGATCGACGTGCGTTGGGATGCCCCTGCGAATATGTTGCTGTTCTCCGGTGCAGTGGCGACAGGGCGCCCCAGGGAGCAGGGCGTTTCCACGCCGATCCCCCATCTGTTCACCCCAGAGACCGAAACCACGACGCACTACTGGTTCTCAGTCTGTTTTCCCAAGGCGATGGGCGAGTTCGCCGAGAGACTCGCTGATGAGCAGGTGGCCGCGATCAGCCAGCCTTTTGCCGATGAAGATTTGCCAATGCTGGAGGCTCAGCAGCGGATGATGGGAGATGCGGGCTTCTGGGACCTTAAACCGGTCTTGCTGATCGGAGATGCCGGAGCCATTCGCGCGCGGCGCGTGCTCGATCGGCTGATTGCCGCTGAACATTCAGTGGGTGCCCAGTGATGATCGATGTCGTTGTGACCCGCAAGCATCGCGAAGCCGAAGGCATCTACAGCTTCGAACTGGTCCCGGCCGACGATTCCACGCTGCCTGCTTTCAGTGCCGGCTCGCATATCGACGTGCATCTGCCCAATGGCCTGGTGCGCCAGTACTCACTGTGCAATCACCCGCAAGAGCACCACCGCTACCTGCTGGGCGTGTTGCTCGACCCGGCGTCTCGCGGCGGCTCGCAGGCCATGCACGAGCAAGTGCACGAAGGCACCCGGCTGCGGATCAGCGAGCCACGCAACCTGTTCCCGTTGGAGCATGGGGCGGAGTACAGCGTGCTGTTCGCGGGCGGTATCGGCATCACGCCGATCCTCTGCATGGCCGAGCGCCTGGCGCGGATCGGCGCGCCTTTCGAGTTGCACTACTGCGGTCGCTCGGCCCAGCGCATGGCCTTTATCGAGCACATCCGCCATTCGGCGTTTGCCGATTGCGTGCACGTTCATGTGGACGATGGTGAGGATGCTCAGCGTCTGGACAGTGCTCGGGTCTTGTCCGCGCCGGCGAGTGACCACCACCTGTACGTCTGTGGCCCTACTGGCTTCATGGAGCACGTGCTCGGCACGGCGCGCGAGCAGGGCTGGGCCGAGGCGCAATTGCACCGTGAGTACTTTAGCGCCGCCGCTGTCCCGACGGGTGAGGCGGGCAGCTTCGAGGTGCAACTGGCTAGCACGGGACAGTGTTTCCACGTGCCGGCCGCGCTCAGCGTTGCCCAGGTGCTGCTGGAGGCGGGTATCGATATTCCCTTGTCCTGCGAGCAGGGCATCTGTGGCACCTGCATCACGCGCGTGCTGGAAGGTGAGCCGGAGCATCGCGACATGTTCTTGACCGATGCCGAACGGGCCCGCAACGACCAGTTCACGCCGTGTTGCTCGCGTGCCAGGAGCGCCCGGCTGGTGCTCGATCTTTAAGGTTTTTTCATGCATCCATCTTTACCCGCTGCCGTGTTTCGCCAATTGATTGAGGAGTCGAACATGCAACAACTTCCTGGTTTCAAACGCGTGGTCACCGGGCACGACGCCCAGGGCCAGGCGGTGGTCGCGCTCAGCGGACCGACGCCCAATAGCTTCCCGCTCAAGTCCGTACCCGGCACGGTCTTCCATGAGATCTGGAACAGTGGCGCCAGCCCGGCCGTGCTGGATAACGGCGACGACCCCACTCGTAAGCCGCTCCAGTTGAGTCCGGCACCGCTGGGCAGTGTGATCCGGGTGGTGGATATTCCGCCCGACAGCATGCAGAACCAAATCAGCGCCGAGGACGCCTTGGCCGCCTTCGCCGAAATTGGCCAGGTCCATGCCGGCACGGGACAGGCGGATTCGAGACACAAGCTGATGCACCGCACCGAAACGCTCGATTACGGCGTGGTCACGGAGGGTGAGGTGTGGTTGGTGCTCGATGGCGAGGAAGTGCATCTCAAGCGCGGTGACATCGTCGTGCAGCGAGGCACCAACCACGCCTGGAGCAATCGCACCGAGCAGATGGCCCGCATGCTCTTCGTCCTGCTCGATGGCCGCTTCGCCCCCGAGCTGCAAGGAGAACCGTCATGAAGCTCAGTACCCTCAAGCATCCCAGCCGCGACGGTCGCCTGCTGGTGGTGTCGCGCGACCTGGCCTGGGCGGTGGAGGCCAGCGATATTGCCGCGACGCTGCAGGATGCCATCGAGCGTTGGCCGAGCGTCGAAGCGGCCTTGCGCTTGCGGTATGACGCCTTGAACGAAGGCATGCTGACCGGTGCCTTCCCCTTTGATCCGCAGCAAGCCGCCGCACCCTTGCCACGTGCCTGGCAGTGGCTGGACGCCTCGTCTTTCCTCAGTCATGGCGAGCGCATGCAGAAAGCGTTCGCACTGGACCCGATCGAAGGTGTTGAACACACGCCGCTGATGTATCAAGGCTGTGGCGATGATTTTCTGGGAGCCCACGACGACATCGTGCTACCCAGTGAAAGCCACGGTATCGATTTCGAAGGTGAATTCGCGGTGTTGGTCGATGAAGTCCCCATGGGCTGCTCGGCGCAAGATGCTGTCGACCATATTCGGCTCATCGTGCAAGTCAACGATGTCAGCTTGCGTGCGCTCGCCCCCCGTGAAATGAAGACCGGCTTCGGTTTTATCCAGGCCAAATCCTCGTCGAGTTTTGCTCCAGTGGCGATCACCCCCGACGAGTTGGGCGAGGCCTGGCGCGACGGGCGCGTGCACCTGCCGCTGAGGGTCGAATGGAATGGCCAGTGGTTTGGTCATGCCCATGGCGGTGCCATGCATTTCGGCTTTCATCAGTTGATCGCTCATGCGGCCATGACCCGGCGACTCCGGGCCGGCTGCGTGATCGGTTCTGGCACGGTTTCCAATGCCGACCCCACGGTTGGTGCGGCCTGCATCGCCGAACGTCGTGCCGTTGAGATGATCGAGCAAGGGGCGCCACAGACACCCTTCATGCGCTTCGGTGACCGCGTGCGCATGGAAGTCTTCGACCTGCAAGGGCAGTCGGTTTTCGGGGCGATAGACCAGTGTGTCGTGCGCGGAGGCCTCCCATGCGCGTGATGATTACCGGGGCCAATGGTTTTGTCGGCCGGGCGCTGGTGAACCGATTGCTCCAAACCAATGAACTGCAAGGCCGGTCGATCAGCGCGTTGATACTGCTGGATAAAGAGTTGGCAGGGTTTGCCGACGATAAGCGCCTGCGTCGGCATTGCGGCAGTGTGACCGATGCCGCGTTACTGCGCCGCGCGCTGGCCGATGGCATCGATGTGGTTTTTCACTTGGTCAGCATCCCCGGTGGAGCGGCCGAGCAGCACTATTCACTGGGCTATCAGGTCAACCTGCTGGCAAGCCTGGAGCTGCTTGACCAGTTGCGCCAGCAGCCTGGTGCGCCGGTGCTGGTGTATGCCAGCAGCGTGGCGGTGTACGGCGGAGAACTGCCGGCGCGCATCGATGAGCGTGCCGTGCCACGCCCGCAGTTGAGCTACGGTGCGCACAAGGCGATGGTGGAAATGGCCCTCAACGACCTTGCCCGACGAGGCGAGGTGGACGGTCGTGCCGTGCGCCTGCCCGGCATTGTCGCCCGTCCACGTGAACCCAATGGACTGCGTTCGGCGTTCATGAGCGATCTGCTGCACGCCTTCGCCGAAGGCCAGCCGTATTGCTGCCCGGTTTCGCCGCAGGCGCAGGCCTGGTGGATGTCCGTACGGTGTTGCGTGGATAACCTGTTACGGGCCGCCGAACTGCCCGCCGCCGAACTTGGCGAGTCACGTGCCTGGCAATTGCCGTTGTTGCACCTGTCCATTGCCCAGGTCATCGATGCCCTGGCCGCTGCCTACGGCCAGGAACGCCGCGCGCTGATCAGCTTCGCACCGGATGCCGGGCTGCAAGCGTTGTTCGGCAACTTTCCTGCAATGAAAACCCCTCTGGCCCGTGCCCTTGGCTTTCGCCATGACGGCTCGGCTGCCGCCTTGATACGAAACAGTTTGAACGCTGCTGCCCCGGCGCGTCGTGTGCGTGGACGGGTGGCGCTTGGAGTGACTGATCATGCAATCAACTAAACGCCGCCTGGTGGACCTGTCCGTTACCCTGGACAACAACCCCTACACCGACCCACCGCCGTTGCTGCCGAAAATCGACTACATGGACCATCAGCAAGGCTGGCCGGAGATGGCCGCGATGTTCCCCGGCCTGTCCAAGGCGCAACTGCCCGGCGACGAATCCTGGGCGGCTGAGCGCCTGCAGATCACGACACACAGCGGTACGCATATGGACGCCCCTTGGCACTACGCCTCGACCACGGACGGTGGCAAGCCGGCGTTTGGCATCGACGAGTTGCCGTTGGAATGGTGCCTGCAACCCGGCGTGAAGCTGGACTTTCGTTATTTGCCGGATGGCCATGTGGTCAGCGCCGCCGAAGTGCAAGCCGAGCTGGCGCGCATCGACCACGTGCTGCAGCCGTTGGACATTGTCCTGGTCAACACTCGCGCCGGTGCGCTGTTCGGTCAGCCAGGGTATCTGGATGCCGGGGTCGGCATCGGCCGCGAGGCTACGTTGTACATGCTCGAGCGCGGCGTGCGCGTGGTCGGCACCGATGCCTGGAGCTGGGACGCGCCGTTCAAGTACACACGCGAACGCTTCGCCGCCACGGGCGACGCCTCGATCATCTGGGAAGGGCACAAGGCCGGACGCGACATCGGCTACGGTCAGATGGAGAAACTGGCCAACCTGGAATGCCTGCCGGCCCATGGTTTCCAGGTGTCCTGCTTCCCCTACAAAATCAGGCACGCTTCGGCCGGCTTTGTCCGCGCCGTCGCGATTTTCGAGGTGTGAACGTGCCGGCGGCCGGTGGAAAAAAACGCGGCAGCCTGTCCCAGGGGCTCGAGGCGCTGCTGTCAGGGCTCATTCTTGAGGGACGACTGCGTGGTGGTGAACAGTTGCCCACCGAATCGGTCCTCATGCTTGAGCATGGGGTCAGCAGAACCGTGGTGCGCGAGGCCATGTCGCGTCTGCAGGCTGCTGGAATGGTCGAGACACGCCACGGTATCGGGACGTTTGTGCGCGGTAGCACCCTGTCGCTGGGGGCCTTCATCGACCCGGCGACCCTCGGCATCATCACAGATTCGCTGGCGATCATGGAGTTTCGGATCGGTCTTGAGGTAGAAGCCGCCGGGCTCGCCGCCTTGCGACGCAGCCCGGATCAGTTGGCGGGGTTGCGGGCGCTCCTCGATCAGCTCGGGCAGCCTGCGGTCAGCGTCAATGATCGGGCCGCGTTGGATTTTCAGTTCCATTTGAGCATTGCCCAGGCGACAGGCAACCACTACATCGCGAGTACACTGCTCAACCTGGGCGTGGTCATCATCCCGCGCAGCCGACTGGATTGCGCGCGTCTGTTTCACGATGAGCCTTCGCACTACGAACAGCGCATGCAAAGCGAGCACGAACAGATTTACCAGGCGATCTTCAATCAGGACGCTGAATGTGCGCGCGCTGCCATGCGCCTGCACCTTCACGACAGTCGCGAGTATCTGCATCAGGCCCGCCAAGAGCTGCTGATATGACGAATAACCAGAACTCCCAAGTGCCAGCCACGGCCACGCAGCATCCTGCCACGGCGCTCACCATCATCGATCCTCGCTGGACCTTGTTCGTACGTGTCGTGGCGGCTGGCAGCCTCAGCAAAGCGGCCGTACTGCTGGATATGCCGCAGTCCATGGTGAGTCGCAATATTGCCGTGCTCGAGTCGCAATGTGGCGAGCGCCTGTTTCATCGTACGGGGCGCGGGGTGGTCCTGACCGAATTTGGCGAGCAGTTGTTGCCGTGTATATCGGGCCTTCTCGCGGACGCTGAAGGGCTTGCCGATGACATTCGCAACCTGCGTGGCAAACCGGTGGGCGAGGTGGTCGTAGGCATGTTGCCCTCCGCGGTGCGTCGGTTTGCGGGAACGCTTTTTTCTGCGGTGCGCGCCCAGATGCCGGGGGTGAGGTTGCACCTGATCGAGGGCGCGAGCGCTCAACTCGAAGAGCAACTGCACGATGGTCGCCTGGATATGGCACTGGTGCTGCGCGAGAGCGAGGCCAGCATCGGGCAAGCCCACTTGCTGGCCAGGCTACCGCTGCATCTGGTGGGGCCCGCCGTCGATCCTCTGTTCGGCAATCGAGATATTGCGCTGAAAAATCTATCGGGGTTGCCATTGGTCGTGCCCGGGCGACCGCATTTGCTGAGGGCCAGGCTCGATCATCTGGCCGCCGAGCATGGCGTGGCGTTGTGCGTAGCCGTCGAAGCCGACTCCGTCCAACTTCAGTACGAAGTCGTGGCGGCCGGTGGCGGTTATGCGATTGCTTCTGTACTACCGGGCTCGCTGGATCAACGGCTGATGTCATCGCGTATCGTCGAGCCACTTCTCGAGCGCTTTGTCGTGCTGGTCGAGTCGCCCCGTCGTCCCTTGACCCGTGCCTCCCGTGAAGTGCGCCGGCTGATCTGCAGTCTGGCCATGCCATCGATTTGAGCGATAGCTGCTTTCGATCCCCAGCAGTATTCGGTGGGGTGTGGGCCTCGTAGGGTGTCAGTCAATCACCGATTGATACCCGATTGCGAGGTTAGCGCTATGCATCACCCCCAAGAGTCCCAAGCCATTGCCCCGACGCTTTTTCTCAGCGACGCCGATGTTGCCTCGCTCGCCGACTGGAGCACCGCCGTTGCCGCGCTCGCCGAGGCGTACGCACACCCTGCATCGGATGCCATGGTACCGCCTCGTTCCATGGCCCGGGGCGATGGCATCTGGCTGCGCAGTTTGACCGCTGTACCCCCGGCTGGCGGCCATATGGGCTGCAAGTTGATCGCGGCCTCGATGCGGGCGCGTTGCGCAAGCTACCTGATCGCATTGTTCAACCAGCAAACCATGGCACTCAGCGCCTTGATCGATGGCAATCGGGTGACGGGGTTGCGCACCGCGGCAACCGCTGCGTTGGCGGTCGATTTGCTGGCGCCCAAGCGCGCGCTGCGGGTGGGTGTGATTGGCTCGGGATTTGAGGCCCGTGGCGCGTTGGACTGCCTTAAGTCCGTGCGCGATGTGGCCCATGTCCGGGTCTTCAGTCCGACGCCCGCGAGCCGCGAGCGGTTTGCCGAAAGTTTCAGGCCCGGGCTGGATATCCAAGCGGTGAGCAGCGCGCAAGAGGCCGTACGGGATTGTGACGTGGTGATTTGTGCCGCACGCAGCCGTGACGAGTCTCCGGTACTGCAAGGCGCCTGGCTTTGCCCGGGCGCTACGGTCGTGTCGCTGGGGTCCACCTTGCCTGAGCAACGGGAGGTTGACCCGGTCACGATGGAGCGAGCCGTCTGCATCGTCGCGGATATGCCGCAAGAGGTGCTTCACGATACGGGTGACGCCATTGCTGCGATCAGTGCCGGCGTTTATGTCGCCGACAAGTTGGTCGCGCTGTCGGACCTGGTGGCGGGTCGTGTCAACCCTCGCCAGAACGCCAACGACATCGTCCTCTACAAATCGGTGGGCTCGGCGCTGCAGGATGTCGTCATCGCACAAGCGCTGTACGAGCGCGCCAGGCAACAAGGCCTCGGCATCGAGCTGCCTGCCAGCATTATCCCTGTCTCGAAATAACCCCTCACTGTTCAAAGGAAATCACCATGGCCACTTACAAGAAAGCGGATGCCCGTGCCTGGGCGCGGGAATACCTGGTGGGCTGCTCGGCGGTCACCATCCCGAGTTTTAGCGCCGACCTGAAGCGTCTCAATGAACGGGGCATACGCCACGACATCGAACAGGCGGCAGGACTGGGTTACAGCAGCACGTTGCTGTGCAGCGAACTGGCGATCTCTGCCCAGGAAAACGCTCAGTTCACGGCCTGGGCCCGTGAGTCGGGGAAAAACCTGATCCTGTTCTTCCATGCGGCTTTTGGCACGCTGGCGGAGAACATCGAGGCGGTGAAGCTCGCCGAGAATGCCGGTGCAGACATCGTCCTGCTCTCCTATCCGCCGCAGTTCTGGCCGACCAGCGAGCAGGAAATCTACGACTACACCAAGTCGTTCTGCGACGCGACGGACCTCGCCGTCATGCTGTTCCCGATTCCGCTCTGGGGCTTTGAGCGCGTGCATCCGGCAGGGATGTCGTTGGAGTTGGTTCGTCGGCTGTTGGCCGATTGCCCGAACATCGCGGCCATCAAGTCGGAGCAAGGGTTCCCGCTGCCGGCGGGTATTTGCGAAATGTACTACCACTTTCGTGATCAGGTGGTGATCAGTTGCCCGATCGAAGCTGACGCGATCCCCCTGATGAGCCTGATGAAACTGCAGTTTTCCGGCACCAGCAACACGGCCTGGATGAGCGACTACTACCCGAAAGCTTTCGAACTGGCCCGCACGGGCCGCTTCGAGGAGGCGATGGAGCTGTATTGGAAGGTCAATCCGGCCCGCAGCGCCAACGGCGCCGCCGCGCAAAGCTATGCCGGCGGCACCGGGGTACTCAACCGCACGATGTGGAAATACCAGGATTGGCTCGCCGGCTTCAACGGTGGCCCACTGCGTGCCCCGGCGATGCGCGTGCCGGATCGCCTCATGAAGTCCCTGCGTCAAGGGTTGGTTGCGGCGGGGCTGCCGGTGACTGCGGACCCTGACAGCGCCTTCATGATCGGACGTCACCCGTGCTGATTGAGAGGATTGAAAAGTGAAGCATTTACTTAAGGATCCCACGCTGTGGCGTACCGGTGCCTACATCGCTGGAGAGTGGCTGACCGAGACGCCGAACGGCCAGTACACGCTGCGTAATCCGGTGGATCAATCGGTGTTGGCCGAGTTGCCACGCTGCGGTGAAGCTGAGGTTCGGCACGCCATCGACGCGGCGCATGAGGCCTTCGGCCCGTGGCGCCGCCTGACGGCTAAACGCCGTGGCGAGGTATTGCGCCGTTGGTACGAGTTGATGGTTGAACATCGTGAGGACATTGCCACGTTGATTACCCTGGAGGAGGGCAAGCCACTGGAGGAGGCGCGGGGTGAAGTCGATTACGCGGCGTCTTTCGTACGCTGGTTTGGCGAGGAAGCCACACGGGTGCGCGGTGATCTGATTCCAGGCGTAAAGGACACACAGCGCATTGTGGTACTGCGCGAGCCCATCGGGGTTTGCGCGGCGATAACGCCCTGGAATTTCCCCGCTGCCATGATCACGCGCAAGGCCGCTCCAGCGCTTGCGGCCGGTTGCACGATGGTCGTGAAACCGGCCAGCCAGACACCCCTGACCGCCCTGGCGCTGGCTGAACTCGCCCTGCGTGCGGGTGTGCCGGCCGGTGTTTTCAGTGTGATCACCGGCAATGACACCCGTGACATTGCCGGTGAACTCACGGCCAACCCGCTGGTGCGCAAACTCACCTTCACCGGGTCCACGGAAGTGGGCCGGCTGCTGCTGGCGCAAGCGGCACAGACGGTCAAGAAATGCTCCATGGAACTGGGCGGCAATGCCCCGTTCATTGTCTTCGACGATGCTGATCTTGATGCGGCGGCTGACGGTGTGATGTTGGCCAAGTTTCGCAATGGTGGACAGTCCTGTATCGGCGCGAATCGGGTGCTGGTGCAGGCAGGGGTCTATGACGCATTGGCCGAGCGCATCGTCGAGCGCATGGCACGCCTGAAAGTGGGCAATGGCCTGGAGCCGGGTGTACAGGTTGGGCCGTTGATCGATGACGCGGCGGTACGAAAATCCCAGGCGCTTGTCGATGATGCGCTGGCGCAAGGCGCTCGACTGCTGTCCGGCGGCAAGCCCCATGCCCTGGGCGGGTGTTTCTTCCAACCCACCTTGTTGGCCGATGTGACTCATGGGATGCGGGTCGCCCGCGAAGAGATCTTCGGCCCGGTCATGCCACTGGTGCGTTTCGACAGGGACGACGAAGCCATTGCGATGGCCAACGACAGCGAGTTCGGCTTGGCGGCATATCTGTTCAGCCGCGACGCGGCCCGTATCTGGCGCAACGCCGCCCGCATCGAATCGGGCATGGTGGGCATCAACTGTGGCTTGATTTCAAATGAGGTCGCACCCTTCGGTGGGGTCAAGCAGAGCGGTCTTGGGCGAGAAGGATCTCACCTTGGGATCGATGAGTTCCTTGAGGTGAAATACCTCTGCTGGGATGGCTTGGAAAACGTGTGAACCCACGTCTGCGGTTCATATGAACCGCAGTTCGCTTCATATGCGCGAGGCAAGTCAACCTCACTGCAAACTGCCCACCGCCATCGCGAGCAAGCTCGCTCCCACAGGTTTTTGTGTTGTGTCCAGATACCGTGAACACGCGCTGCCCCTGTGGGAGCGAGCTCGCTCGCGATGACGCCGGCACATCGAGCATCACTGCAAACTGACTCTCCGCCATCGCGAGCGGGCTCGCTCCCACAGGCGGACTGCGGGTGTTCAGCAATCGAACAAGCCTTCCCTCCGACACCCATCACCTCCTGCGATACCTCTGATTGTGGAAAGCGATTTCAGCGCTGATAGCCGATTCGATAGTCTCGTTGTCGATCCGGCATTGTCAGTCGGAACTTCATGAGTTTGCGGCATTGAGTCGATAGCGCTGCAGAGCTTGTCGGTGCGCCATGCAATGTCAGCCCGATTGAAATAAGAATAATTAGGAGAGCGTGATGATTGCAGCAGTCAGTAAGGTCCTGGTGATCGGAGGCGGGTTTTCCGGTATGACCGCAGCTATCCAGCTCGCCTCTCAGGGCGTCGAAGTGGACCTGGTGGAGATAGACCCTCTGTGGTGTCCCCTGGGGGCGGGTATTACGCTCAGTGGGCCCACGTTGCGGGCGCTGGATACGGTCGGGATTCTTGAGCGGGTGGCTGGGGAAGGGTATCTGTCGACCAATTTCGATGTGTTTTCACCGGCAGGCGACCTGATCGTGCAGTTGGCGCTTCGACCTCCGGTCAGCGATAAGCCGATACCCTGTGGCGGCGGCATCCTGCGCCCGGTGCTGGCTCGGATCTTTGCCGACAAGACGCGGGAGGTGGGCACTCATGTGCGCCTCGGCATCACGTTCGACAGCATCATCGAGCACGAGAATGGCGTTGAAGTGTCTTTCACCGACGGCACCGCTGGGCGCTATGACCTGGTCATCGCTGCCGATGGCGTGCACTCGCGGATGCGCAAGGAGTTTTTCCCGGAGGCGCCCTCGCCAAAGCCCATTCACCAGAGTGTCTGGCGCGCGGTGCTGAAGCGTCCGCCGGAAATCGTACGCCCCACGCATTGGCTGGGCCGCACCAAGGTCGGCGTCAATCCCATCTCCGAAACGCATATGTACATGTTCCTCATGGAAAACCGCGAATTTTCCGAGTGGATCGATCCGGCCAGTTGGCCAGGTGAAATGGCGCGTCTGCTGGGTGAGTTCCCCGCGCCGGTCCTGCAAGGGCTGGTGCCGCAACTGTACGAGGCGGGCGCCAATATCGACTATCGTCCGCTGGCCAATTTGCTGGTGCCGTTGCCATGGCATAAAGGTCGCATCGTGCTGATTGGAGACACGGTGCATGCCACCACGCCACATCTGGCGTCCGGGGCTGGCATTGGCATCGAGAGCGCCATCGTGCTGGCCGAAGAACTGCTCGCCGATAGCGATCTACAGGCTGCCCTGACGCGGTTCGAAGCGCGGCGTTGGGCGCGCTGCCAACTGGTGGTGGAGAACTCCGCGCGTCTGTGCGAGATAGAAAAGAGTGGGGGTGACAAGGAAGAGCATGCCCAGATCATGCGCGAGTCCACTGCGACGTTGGCCGAGCCTATCTGAGTCATCGGGACTCTTCGGCTGGATGCACCCTGCAAAAGAAGGTGTAGAGAGCGACCTTGAATCGCTTCAGCATCCAGTTCGAAGAGGGGGGAGGTCATCAATCTCTACTGGCACAAATCCAGGATGACGACTTCATTGACATAGACGAAAAAAGATTCAGACGACAGCACGACGCCCTCGTCTGAAAGCTGTTGGAACAGCGATCGCTGATACTGACGAAAAACAGAAAGATCGGCTTCATGTTCAAACCACAGGCTGGAAGTGCCTTCGTATACCGCTATGTCCGGCCCGAAATAAGACGTCACTCGGTCACCCTCGGGCAGGTATCTGGCGCGAACGTGCCTGCGCAGCGCTTTCTGGAAATCCGGGTATCGATTGGCAACAGCGTCGTGAGCTGAATCCCAAGCGGTGAAGAAGGTATCCAGTTGCACCGTTGGATTTTTTTTCAGGAAGACGATCGCTTTCCATGTGTGGGGGGCTGAACCGGTATTGGAGATCTCTACTTCATCCATCAACTGAGCGGCCTGTTTGGACAGGTCGGCGAAATTTTTTGCATCGGGTCCGACGGTTTGTTGGGTATAGGGATCGCTGAAGGTGTGGATCAAGCCTGACATATCGTCAAAAAATAATTCCGTGACGGAGTCTCGGTGAAATGTTTGTGTGTAGGCGCTATCGGAGTCCACCCCGAACGCCGAGTCGATGACATGGTTCTGCACGTATCGTTTGACACCTAGAGGTTTGACCCGGGCGATTTCTCCATGCTGGTGTTCTATATAGCTCAAGAACTCGGCATGAGTCATGCCGGGTTTCCGGCGTACGGCAGCTAGCATTTTAATCATGAGGGCACTCGCGTCTGGTCGGGGTTGATCACATCGAATACGGTTTTGGCGGGCTGCACTCACCGTAATTTTTTAGAAATAAAAGATAAGACCAAGACCGCCCTCGAAACCAATCAGTGTTTCTGCTGGCAGGTATCGCGCAAAAACATGCTTGACGGAGGGCCACAGACCACGAGGCTGTTTCCGGTCAGCCACATCGTCTGCGCAGTGCAGAGCTCACGTTCCCTCGGTCCGGCGAAGGACCTCCAGGCCTCAGTTGTCAGGAAAGGGCAACGACAGAAGCCAGGCGCTGAAGGCCTTCAACGCCGGCAGGTGTTGGTATCGGCTCGCATAGACAAGGTAATAGCTGCGTCCACTTTCCATCGGTTCAAACAGCGCAACCAGGTCGCCGCTCTTCAGTTCATCCTGGACCAGGATTTGTGGAACCAGCCCAATCCCGATCCCCGCCGACACGGCTTGGATCAGGTGGGCCGTGAGTTCGAAGCTCGGGCCGGATCGCATGTTGCGGTGGTCGACGTTGTGCTTGTCGAACCAGTCCGACCAGGCCCCGGACCTTGATACGACGTTCAACAAGGCATGCTCGGCAACGTTCGCCGGCGACATTGTCCGGTACTCGGGCAGTGCGGTCGGGCTGGCGATCACCACCAGCTTTTCCGTGAGCAACTGATGTGCAATGTAGCCAGGCCACTCCCCCGAGCCTGCGCAGATGATTGCATTCATGTCGTGGGTGGAGGATTGAACGTCTTCGCGGATGATCCTCGAATGTATGTGCACCAGCAGGTCCGGGTGCCTGGCATAGAATTCATGCATCCGCGGCAGCAGCCATTTGGAACCGAGGGTTGGCAGCACGGCCAGGTTCAATGGGCCGCTGTCGCTCTTGTAGGCGATGGCCTGCAACGTTGCGCTTCGAATACGCCCCAACGCGGCCGCCAGCTCGTGCTGATACAGCGCGCCGGCGGCGGTCAGTTCAATCTTTCGCCCTTCGCGGCGGAAGAGTTCGATTTCAAGTTGCGCCTCCAGGGTCTGCACCTGTCGGCTGACGGCGCTTTGGGTCAGTGCCAACTCTTCCGCGGCCTTGGTGAAGCTGCAATGGCGTGCGGCGGCCTCAAAGGCAACCAGCAGCGACATCGAGGGCGTCAGTCGTCTAGGGTTCATTCATAAAGCTCATGCAAAAACAGCAGGAATTACGTTTGCTCCGACCGTATAGGCAGGCAAGAATCATGAAACCTTATGCAGCTGCTCGATACGTTCTGTACTGAGCATACGTAATGTGAATGCATAGATTAGCTTTTCAGCCTGTAGGAATACATCATGATTGCCCGGTTATCGCCTCCTGAACCCCAGAAAGCGACCTATGACGCTTTTCTGAATGCGCTCCAAGTGGCGGGGTTCCAAGGCGAGATTGCCCGCGACCATGGCGACCGGACGGTATTGGCCACTGACAATTCCATCTACCAGCGCCTGCCTCAAGCGGCGGTATTCCCCCTGGATGAACAGGACGTGATGATCCTGGCACGCCTGGCCGCCGAACCCGCGCACCGTGCGGTCGTGCTCACGCCGCGCGGTGGCGGCACCGGCACCAACGGGCAATCGCTCACCGATGGTGTGGTGGTCGACCTTTCCCGCCATCTGAACAACATCCTGGAAATCAACGTCGAGGAACGCTGGGCCAGGGTACAGAGCGGTGTGGTCAAGGATCAACTGAACGCAGCGCTCAAGCCCTACGGTTTGTTCTTCGCCCCCGAGCTCTCGACGTCTAACCGCGCGACTATTGGCGGCATGATCAATACGGACGCGAGTGGCCAGGGGAGCTGCACCTACGGCAAGACGCGCGATCACGTGCTCGAACTTTCGACGGTGTTGCTGGGCGGTGATCGTCTCACCAGTTCAGCTGTCGACGCCGCGCTGCTATCGGCGCTGGTTGAACGCCAGGATCGGGTGGGGGAGGTCTACCAGTGCGCGTTGGACATTGCCGATACCCACGCCGAGCTGATCAGGGACACCTTCCCGAAACTCAACCGTTGCCTGACCGGTTATGACTTGGCCCATTTGCGTGAACCCGATGGGCGCTTCAATCTGAACAGCGTTCTTTGCGGCTCCGAAGGGTCCCTGGGCTTCATCGTCGAAGCCAAACTGAACGTCCTGCCTATCCCGACATACTCCATCCTGGTAAACGTGCGTTACGCCGGGTTCATGGATGCCTTGCGTGATGCAAAGGCGTTGATGGCAATGAAGCCGTTGTCGATCGAGACCGTGGACTCGAAAGTGCTGATGCTGGCGATGAAGGACATTGTCTGGCACGGCGTCGCCGAGTATTTCCCTGAAGACCCTGATAGGCCGACCCTCGGGATCAATCTCATTGAGTTCAGCGGGGATGACGAAGCGGCGGTTCAGCAGCAGGTTCATGAGTTCGTCCTGCACCTGCAGCGCGATACTTCCGTGGTCCGCTTGGGCCACACACTGGCCATCGGCGCCGATGCGCTCAAGCGTGTCTATGCGATGCGCAAGCGCGCCGTGGGGTTGTTGGGTAACGTCAAGGGCGAGGCCAGGCCCCAGCCGTTTGTCGAAGACACCGCTGTTCCACCCGAACACCTGGCGGACTTCATCCAGGCGTTCCGTGCGCTGCTCGATCGCCATGACCTGCAGTACGGCATGTTCGGTCACGTCGACGCCGGAGTCTTGCATGTGCGGCCGATCCTCGACATGAAGGACCCGACCCAGGCCGCCTTGATCCGGCCGATTTCCGATGCGGTCGCGGCCTTGACGCAACAGTACGGCGGACTGTTGTGGGGCGAACATGGCAAGGGCTTGAGGTCGCAATATGTGCCCGATTACTTCGGGGATCTGTACCCCGCGCTGCAAGCGCTCAAGGCGGCTTTCGATCCATTCAACCAACTCAACCCCGGCAAGATCGCCACCCCGAACACGCTGCCGGGCGCTCGATTGACCCGCGTCGATGAAGTGCAAATGCGCGGTGCCCTGGATCGCACCATCGATGAACGTGTCTGGCAAAGCTATGACACGGCGGTTCATTGCAATGGCAATGGCGCGTGCTACAACTTCGACCCGGACGACGCCATGTGCCCGTCCTGGAAGGCGACGCGCAATCGCATTCACTCGCCCAAGGGGCGGGCCTCGTTGATCCGGGAATGGCTGAGGTTGCAGGGCGAGCAGGGTGTCGATGTACTAGCGGCCAGCGAGCGGGTTCGAGGGGCTGGCGGGGCGCCGGGCGTTGCGCGCCGGGCCGTGAATAGCCTGGCCCGGAAGATGGGGCAGCCGGACTTTTCCCATCAGGTCTACGAAGCGATGAGTGGTTGCCTGGCTTGCAAATCCTGCGCGGGCCAATGCCCTGTCAAAGTGAATGTGCCGGAGTTCCGCTCGCGTTTCCTTGAGCTTTACCACAGTCGCTACCTGCGTCCCCTCAAGGACTACCTGATTGGCTCACTGGAATACACGGTTCCGTATCTCGCCAAGATGCCGCGGCTGTACAACTTCGTGATGAGTGCCCGGCCGATCCGCTGGGGGCTCGAACGAGTCGCCGGGATGGTCGATAGCCCGCTGCTCAGCCTGGTGGATTTTGCCGCCGTGTGCCGGCGCTGGAACGTGGAGGTGGCAACTCCGGAACGCCTGGAAGCGCTTAGTGCTGAGCAGCGTGAGAAAAGTGTCATCCTCGTTCAGGACGCTTTTACCCGGTTTTTTGAAACGCCATTGCTCGTTGATTGGGTGGAGCTGATCTCGAGGCTGGGCTACCGAGTCTTCCTGGCCCCGTACGCGCCCAACGGCAAACCGCTTCAGGTGCAGGGTTTCCTGAAAGCGTTCGAGAAGGCCGCCAGCTTCAACGGCCAGGCCTTGCTCAGCCTCCAGCAGCATCGAGTGCCATTGGTGGGCCTCGATCCGGCGATGACTCTGGTCTATCGACAGGAGTATGCCAAGACACTGGATAGCGGCAACGCTCCCCAGGTGATGCTTGCGCAGGAGTGGCTGATGGATGCGCTGCCGGAAGATGCAGCAGTGGAAGAGCGAGAGCCTTACCACTTCCTGCCCCATTGCACGGAAAAGACCAATGAGCCGGGTAGCATCGGGCAATGGCAGAAGATTTTCCAGCGCATGGGCCTGACGCTTCAAGTGCAGGCCAGCGGCTGTTGCGGGATGTCGGGCACCTACGGGCATGAAACGCGAAATGCTGGAACGTCCGACACGATTTACGGGCAGTCTTGGAAACCGCTCCTGCAGAAACTCAATCGGTCGGGCAGGGTGGTCGCCGATGGGTACTCTTGCCGCAGCCAGGTGAAGCGACAAGAGGGTGTCGCAGTGCTTCATCCACTGCAGGTTCTGTTGGCGCGGGTGAAAGGCGTGTAGGCCGGGCTCGGATAGTCACAGATCCCCTGTGGGAGCGAGCTTGCTCGCGAAGGCGGTGGGTCAGGCGATGAAATGTCGGCAGGGCGGGCCTCATCGCGAGCAGGCTCGCTCCCACATGGGTCTGGGCATGGCCCGAGCCTTTCGACAGGCACAGATCTTTCTGTGGGAGCGAGCTTGCTCGCGAAGGCGGTTGATCAGGCAATGAAGTGTCGGCAGGGCGGGCCTCATCGCGAGCAAGCTCGCTCCCACATGGGTCTGGGTAAGGCCCGAGCCTTTCGACAGGCACAGATCTTTCTGTGGGAGCGAGCTTGCTCGCGAAGGCGGTGGGTCAGGCGATGAAATGTCGGCAGGGCGGGCCTCATCGCGAGCAGGCTCGCTCCCACATGGGGCTGGGTAAGGCCCGAGCCTTTCGACAGGCACAGATCTTCCTGTGGGAGCGAGCTTGCTCGCGAAGGCGGTTGATCAGGCAATGAAGTGTCGGCAGGGCGGGCCTCATCGCGAGCAAGCTCGCTCCCACATGGGGTTGGGCACGGCCCGGCCTTGCGACTGGGTGAAGGCGTTGTCGAGGTCGCCTGGTCTCAGGACGCGTCCTGCTGATAGGTGCAACCCACGTAGAGATCGCTGTCCTTGTTTTCGGTGGAGACCACGCGCAGGGTCGCGCCGTTGTCGAGGTTGCGCTGGTAATCCACGTAGCCGTCGGTATCCAGCGTCTTTTCCAGTTTCAGGGCGCTGGCGAGCTTCTCTGCGTCGGCCTTCGGGTTGCCGCTTTTGGCCTGGAGAAAGAAGCTGAAGCGGTCGGTCATCACCAGGGTGGTCGATGACACGCCGTGCACCGTCAGCGCCGGGGAAGCTTGCCAGGCGCCACCGCCCCACGGGGTGTGCGCTTCATCCTTGGCTAGCGACACTTGCTCCGCGTCAACCAGGCCGTTGAACTCGCTCACCTGTTGCGCACTGGCCTGGCACTGCGCCAGGGCCTTGAACAGATCGCTGTGGCTCGGGCCGGCAGCCAAGACAGGGACGCTGGCCAGGCAGCCAGCCAGGGCGACGACACCAAGAGAGATTTTCATGAGGACATCCTTGTTCAGTTGGATAACAGGTGATGAGTGCCCGAGGTGAATGGCAACGGGCATCGGATAGGGACGACTTGCCCGGCTGCATACGGGGCTGGGCTGCGGTCGCAAGCTTGCCATCGCGGACGTGAATATGTCATCAGGATATTTTGGAAAAACTGGCGCTAAGAGCAGGCCATGGACGGATCGAGCCAGTTGCAGCCACTCACCCTGGAGGGCAGGTCTTCTGGACATCGGCAAAGCATGGCCGCCAAAGCCCCCTTTCTGGCCTCCCATAACCTCAACGCTGGAGTAGCGCTGCCGTAACGTGCACCTGACTGCGCGCGAAGGAGCGTCCTGATGAACCGTAGAACCTTTATGCTCGGCACCGCAGGAGTGGGTGCATTGATGGTCGGGGCGGGGGCGCTGTTGCGTCCGAGCGACCGGGGCAGTCCCTACACCGAGTACTTCCACGCGCTGAATCAGGAACTGAAGCTCCATGGGCCGATGCGGCCGGTGATGCTGATCGACCTCGATGGGCTCGATCACAACATCGATGTGGTCATGCAATCGGTCAAACGTACCGGCAAGCACTTGCGCCTGGTGGAGAAGTCCCTGCCGTCACCGGGGTTGTTGGCGTATATCGCCAAACGAACTGATAGCCAGCGGCTGATGTCGTTTCACCAGCCGTTCCTCAATCAAGATGCAGTGACCTTTCCCGAGGCCGACCTCTTGCTCGGCAAGCCTTTGCCGGTACGCTCGGCCGAGCTGTTCTACCAAGCCCACAAGGGCACCTTTGACCCTTCCAGGCAATTGCAATGGCTGCTCGACACCCCGCAGCGGCTGATGGATTACCTGGTGTTGGCGCAGGGGCTGGGCATCCGGATGCGGGTCAATATCGAGCTGGATGTCGGCCTGCATCGCGGCGGAGTCGCTGACCATGCGGTGCTCGGCGAGATGCTGAGGCTGATCAGTGCCCATCCTCAGCATCTCGAATTCTCAGGCTTCATGGGTTATGACCCGTTTGTCGGCATGGGCGTGCCCCGGCTCCTCGGTTCGTCCCAGGCGTTGTTCGACCAGGTGATGGTCATTTACAACGGCCATGTGAACTACGTACGTGAGCATTTTCCGGCGCTTTGGCACGACGGGCTCACGCTCAATACCGCCGGCAGCCCCAGCTACCGCATACATGAACAGGAGCGCTTGAGCAGCGAGGTCTCGGTGGGGACGGCGTTTCTCAAGCCGACCCATTACGACTTGCCGTCGCTGGCCGAGCATGTGCCGGCGGCCTTTATCGCAACGCCGGTGTTGAAGAGCACCGGGGCCGTCAATTTTCCCGCTTTGGATGACAAGTCCCGATTGTTCTCCTGGTGGAACCCGAATCAGCGCGGAACCTTCTTCATCTATGGCGGCAACTGGATGGCCGAGTTCGAGTCCCCTTCGGGGCTGCAAAGTAACGAACTCTATGGCCGCAGTTCCAACCAGGAAATGGTCAACGGCTCACCGGCCGTGGGGCTGAACGTGGAGGACCAGGTGTTTTTACGGCCGACTCAGACTGAGTCCGTGCTGCTGCAGTTTGGCGACTTGCTGGCCGTGCGCGGGGGAAAGATTGTCGAAACCTGGCCGGTGTATTGACTGGCGCTTCACCGGCGCAACCCTCCATCATGCTTGGCCGGCAAAGCGGTTTGCTCAAAGCTTGCCCCGCAACAGAAACAGCACCAGCGCGAGCAGGCAGGCCGTCGCCTGAATCCCACCCAGCGTCGTGACCGGTGCGAAGCTCAAGACCGAGGCCAGCCAGGTGGTCAGCGCAGCCGTGCCCATGGAGAGAAAACCCAGCAGTGCGGAGGCCATCCCGGCTTCTTTGCCGAAAGGGCCCATGGTGATTGCCGTGCCCAGTGGGTTGGCCAAACCCATGCCCCAAAGGAAGGTGACCATCGAAAGGGCATACCACCACAGCCCAGGCACGGCCGGACCTACCAGAAGCAGGCCTCCGCCGATCATGGCGCAGGCGATGCCCAGGAGCGTGATGACTCGAGTGCCATGACGATGGGCCAGGCGCGGGGCCGCCATGCCGGCTGCGAACACGACGAATACCGTAGAGGCGAAATACAGGCCGGTCTGCACCGACGTCAGGCCGATACCTTGCATCAGGATGGCGGGCGCCGCCGCGAACGAGGCGAACAGGCCGCTCATCAGCAGGCTCATTGAGAGGGCTGGAAGGATGAAGCGCTTATCCAGTACCAATCGGCGATAGGCGAGCACCACGCTCTTGGCCGAGTGGGGCGCCCGGCGATCGGCGGGATGGGTTTCTCCGAGGTCGCGCACGTAGAAAAACGCCAGTACCACGGCGGCCAGTCCCACCAGGATGAAGATGGCACGCCAGCCGAGCGTGACGGCCAGTACGCTGCCGGCCAACGGCGAAAATCCCGGTGCCGCGGCGGTGGCGATCATCGTCAGCGACAGGGCGCGGGCGAGCGTCTCGCCTTCGAACAGATCCCGCGCGATGGCGCGGGACAGCACCGAGGCCGCGCACACGCCCAGCGCCTGCACGATGCGCCCGGCGATCAGCACATCGAGGGTGCTGGCAAGGCCAGCGATGACGGTGCCGACCACGAACACCGACAAGCCGCCCAGCACCAGTTTCTGGCGCCCGTAGCGGTCGGCCAGTGGCCCGACCACCAGTTGGCCCAAGGCGAAGGTGATGAAGAAACTGGACAGCGTCAGGCCGAGTTCGCGAGCGGTTACGCCCAAGTCTTCACCGATCGCCGCAAACGCCGGGAGGATGATGTTGGTAGAGAGCATGCTGATCGCCGCCAGGCCTGCAAGCAGCGCCACGACTTTGCCGGTCAATGGTTGTGTGGAGGCGTGCGGTTGGCTAGCGGTAATCGCCAATGAAGTTCTGGCTTCCATACGTCATCTCCTGCGCGGGTGGAGGGCGTGCCTCAACCTGAGTCTGCGGCCCGTGGTGGTTCACATGATGGTCATAATATTCTGGCTAAATATGATGATCATCATCTCAGGCGTCAAGATAAATATTGGCGGTTCGAGTTTCGTCACAGGAATCACCTGCGCACTGTCTGCCACCGGACAGTTGATCAACACGGTTGTCACCATGCAGGCATTCCTGTTGATCGAATGCACATCTAACTTGTTGTAAGTAAAAGAATTATTACTTGGCACGAATTGTGTTGATAGAGCAGTGAGAAGCACTCGGAAGGGGTGCTGAATCTATCGAGCAGGAGTTCCCATGCCACGTGAAATTCGATTGAATGCCTTTGAGATGAACTGTGTCGGTCACCAGTCGCCCGGTCTCTGGAGGCATCCCAAGGATCGCGCCTGGCAGTACAAGGACCTGGATTACTGGACCGACCTGGCCAAGCTGTTGGAGCGCGGCAAGTTCGACGGCATCTTCATCGCCGATGTGATTGGTATCTACGATGTGCTCGGTGGCAATGGCGATGCGGCCATCCGCCAGGCGACGCAGGTGCCGGTCAACGATCCCTTGGCGTTGATCACGCCGATGGCGCTGGTGACCGAACACCTGGGCTTTGGCCTCACCGCCTCGTTGACCTTCGAGCACCCTTATCCCTTCGCCCGTCGCCTGTCCACGCTGGACCACCTGACCAAGGGGCGCATCGGTTGGAACATCGTCACCTCTTACCTCGACAGCGGGGCGCGCAACCTCGGGCAGAAGGCCCTGAGCGATCACGATGCGCGCTACGACTACGCCGACGAATACCTGGAGGTGCTCTACAAGTTGTTCGAAGGCAGTTGGGAGGAGGGCGCGGTGGTGCGCGACCGTGAGCGCGGCATCTTCAGCGACCCGAGCAAGGTCCACGAGATCCGCCACCAGGGCAAGCACTTCCAGGTGCCGGGCATCCACCTCTGCGAGCCGTCGCCACAGCGCACGCCGGTGCTCTATCAAGCGGGAGCGTCGAGTCGTGGCAAGGACTTCGCCGCCGGGCACGCGGAATGTGTGTTCGTTGCAGCGCCGTCCAAGGTGATCCTGAAGAAGACCGTGGCCGATATACGCCGGCGTGCTGCCGAAGCCGGGCGCGATCCGCGCAAGGTGCTGATCTTCAACTTGCAGACGGTGATCGTCGACGAGACCGACGCCAAGGCCCAGGCCAAGTGGCGGGAACTGAAATCCTACAGCAGCTACGAGGGCGCGCTGGCGCTGATCTCCGGTTGGACCGGTATCGATTTCGGTCAGTACCGGCCCGACCAGGTGCTCAAGCACATCCATACCAACGCCATCCAGTCGGCCGTGGAAACCTTCTCTACCGCTGACCCGGACAAGCAGTGGACCGTCCAGGAGCTGGCCGACTGGGTCGGTATCGGCGGCTTCGGCCCGTTGATTGTCGGCAGTGCGCAAACCGTGGCCGACGAGCTGCAGGCCTGGGTCGAGGACACCGATGTAGACGGTTTCAACCTGGCCTACGCCTTGGCCCATGAAACCTTCCGCGATGTGGTCGAGCTGCTGGTGCCCGAGTTGCAACAGCGCGGTGCGTACAAGACCGAATACCGCCCCGGCACCTTGCGCGACAAGCTGTTCGGCGACGGTCCGCGACTGCCCGCTAACCATCCTGGCGCCGGCTATCGGGACTTGAAGCGCCTCGCCCCGCGCAGCCACCTCGCTGAACCGGCCTTGGCCGCTGAGGAGTAAGCGCATGAGTGTCTACGAACTCAATTCGCCACTGCCCGACCGAGTCACGGACAACGCCCTGGCGGCCTTGCAACGCTGGGCCAGGGAACGACCGACGCAGATCGCCCTGCGCCATCGGCGCCTCGGTCTCTGGAAGGCCTGGCGTTGGATCGATGTGCAGCGCGAGGTCGAGCGTGTGTGCGATGGCTTGCGCCAGCAGGGCTTTGCCCCCGGCGCGCGGCTGGCACTCAGTGGTGCCTTCGAGCCGAGCCTGCTGATCCTGGCACTGGCCGCACGCCAACTGGGTGGGCACAGCGTGGTGATCGACCGCGACAGCCGGGGTGAGGATCTACAACGTCAGTTACGCCTGACCCGTCCGGCGTTCGCCTTTGTCCAGCGCCGCGAAAGCGTGTCGCACTGGCTGCAGTGCGGCCTGGATGAGGAGTGGCCGCTGCGGCTGTATTCGGCCCAGGTCAACGTAGCGAATCGTGGTCTGTGGCAGGTGCAGTCGCTGTCGGTGCTGTTCGTCACCGAGGCGCCGACCGCGCAACGCCAGGGCTGGGCCCAGGTCGCCGAGGACGCGGTGGTGTGGGTCGATGAAGGCACCGAGTGGCGCGATGGCCTGGCCCATTTGTTCAGTCGCTGGCTGGAGGGCGGTGAAGGCTTGGCGTTTCCGGAAACGCGCGAGTCAGCCAGTCGCGATCGTCGCGAGATCGCCCCCACAGCCTTGCTGCTGTCCGCCGTGCGAGTCGAATCCCTGGCGGCGGAAATCGAAGCTCGCCTGCCACTTCCAGGCAGTTGGCGCCGACGCCTGTG
Organism: Pseudomonas sp. Van50; assembly: GCF_055390755.1. Classification (NCBI taxonomy): domain Bacteria; kingdom Pseudomonadati; phylum Pseudomonadota; class Gammaproteobacteria; order Pseudomonadales; family Pseudomonadaceae; genus Pseudomonas; species Pseudomonas sp. Van50. The sequence goes on from NZ_AP024343.1 coordinate 2,949,630, forward strand.
CGAATGGACCCTGGACGATCCGCGGCGTGGCCTGCGACGCTGGCTCAAGGCGCGGGTGCGGCACCTGCTCGGCTTCCAGCGGCTGCGCCGGATCGAAGTGCCGAGCGCGCCCGCAGACGCGGTGCTGCAAGGCCCAGCACGCCAATCGTGGTTGCAGGAGTACCTGGAGCGAGCGGCATGAGTGCACTGCTGGAGGTGCGCAACGTGTCGCTGTCGTTCCAGGGCGTGAAAGCGATTTCCGACCTTTCGTTCAGCGTCAAGCTTGGCGAGATCTGCGCGCTGATCGGGCCGAACGGCGCGGGCAAGAGTTCGCTGCTGAACATCCTCAACGGCGTCTACCGGGCCGACGCCGGCCAGTTGTTCTTCGCCGCCGAACCGTTGCGCCGCCCGCATCCGCTGAAGGCGGCGCGACTCGGTATCGGTCGGACGTTCCAGAACAATGCGCTGTTCAAGAAAATGAGCGTGGTGGACAACCTGCTCACCGGCCTGTCGCGCTTCCAGCGGACGTTTTTTCTCGAGCAGGCCTTGGGTTTGCCGCGTGCCCGGCGCGAGGCGCGGGCCTTCGCCGAGCGTGCCGAGCGGGTGCTGGAATTTCTCGAGTTGCAGGCTTGGCGCGACGTCGCCGTGGGCAGCCTGGCCTACGGCCTGCAGAAACGCGTGGAGCTGGGCCGGGCATTGATCGCGCAGCCGACGCTGCTGTTGCTCGACGAGCCGATGGCCGGCATGAACGCCGAGGAGAAACAGGACATGAGCCGCTTCATCGCCGATATCAATCGTGATCTTGGCACCACGGTGATTCTCATCGAGCACGACATCCAGGTGGTCATGGGCTTGTCCAGCCACGTGGTGGTGCTGGACTACGGACGCAAGGTCGGCGACGGCACGCCGGCCGAAGTCCAGGCCAATCCCGATGTGATCGCTGCCTACCTGGGGACGCCTCGCTCATGAACTTCTTTCTGGAAACCCTGATCGGCGGGCTGCTGGCCGGCACCTTGTATTCGCTGGTAGCCATCGGTTTCGTGCTGATCTACAAGGCCAGCGGCGTGTTCAATTTCGCCCAGGGCGCCATGCTGTTGTTCGCCGCGCTGACCTTCGTCAGTTTGCGCGAACAGGGCCTGTCCTTTGCCCTGGCGTTGCTCCTGACGGTGTTGGTGATGGTCGTCGGCGCGCTGTTGATCGAGCGCCTGGTATTGCGGCCGTTGGTCAACCGTTCGCAGATTACCCTGTTCATGGCCACCCTCGGCCTGTCGTTCATCATCGAAGGCCTGGCCCAAGGCTTGATGGGCGCCCAGGTGCGCGCACTGGACCTGGGCATCGAGGACGTCCCGCTGTTCGTCGGCGAGATCATGATCAGCCAGTTCGACCTGATCGCCGCCGGGGTGTCCGCGCTGACGGTGGCGGTGCTGGCCCTGCTGTTCAACAAGACTCGCATCGGTGTTGCCCTGCGCGCCGTGGCCGACGACACCCGTGCAGCGCTGTCGTTGGGCATCAACCTCAACCGCATCTGGCAGATCGTCTGGGCCGTGGCCGGGGTGGTCGGGCTGGTCGCCGGGCTGCTCTGGGGCGCGCGCCAGGGCGTGCAGTTCTCGCTTTCGCTGGTGGTGCTCAAGGCGCTGCCGGTACTGATCATCGGGGGCTTCACCTCGATTGGCGGGGCCATCGTCGGCGGGCTGATCGTCGGTGCCGCCGAGAACCTCGCCGAGGCCTATATCGGCCCGCTGATCGGCGGCGGCATCACGCCCTGGTTCGCCTATTTCCTCGCCTTGATCTTCCTCTACATCCGACCGGCCGGCCTGTTCGGCGACCGGATCATTGAACGGGTATGACGCCATGACCGCTACTGTTCCGCGCCTGACTGCCAGCTTCGACGAGGCGCCGCTGACCCTGGTGCGCCGGCGTTGGCGGCCGGGCCTGCTGCTGTTGCTGCTGGTGGCCTTTGTCGGCCTGCCGTGGCTGGGCAACGACTATTGGCTCAACGCGATCCTGATTCCGTTCCTGGTGCTGTCGCTGGCCGGCCTGGGGTTGAACCTGCTGACCGGCTACACCGGCCAGACGTCGGTCGGTGCCGCCGGCTTCATGGCGGTGGGCGCGTTCGCCGCCTACGGCCTGCTGCTGCGCGTACCCGGATTGCCGTTGCCACTGGCGCTGATCGGCGGTGGTTTGATCGCCGGGCTGGTGGGGTTGCTGTTCGGCATCCCCAGCTCGCGGATCAAGGGCTTCTACCTGATGGTCACGACGCTGGCCGCGCAGTTCTTCCTGGAGTGGGTGTTCGCCAAGTTCCCCTGGTTCTACAACTACGCCTCGTCCGGCACCATCAGCGCGCCACGCCTGGAGCTGTTGGGCCATAACCTGACCACCCCCGTCGGTCGCTACCTGTTGACCCTCAGTTGCGTGGTGCTGCTGACCTGGATAGCGGCCAACCTGGTGCGCAGCCAGGTCGGCCGTAACTGGATGGCGATCCGTGACATGGACACCGCTGCCGCCGTGATTGGCATTCCAGTGGAACGCTACAAGCGCCTGGCCTTCGCGGTCAGTTCGTTCTACCTGGGCATCGCCGGGGCGCTCTGGGCGTTCGCCTACCTGGGCACGGCCAGTGCCGGCAGCTTCGACATCAACCGCTCGTTCCAGATTCTGTTCATCATCATTATCGGCGGCATGGGCAGCATCGCCGGCAGCTTCATCGGCGCGGCCTTCATCAGCCTTGTGCCAATCCTGCTCAGCCATGCCGGGCTATGGCTGTTCAACGGCAACGTCGACGCCGGGCAATTGCAGAACCTGCAGAAGGTGCTCTTCGGCGGTCTGATCATCTGGTTCCTGATCAAGGAACCGGAAGGGCTGGCCCGCCTGCTTGGCGACTTGCGCGAACGCATCAGGGTCTGGCCGCTGCGGTTCTGAGCGCCGACCCACGACCCAACAGACCTTGACCCGACCCAGGGAAAGGAGGTTTCCAACACTGCACAAGAAGTACAGACCATGCGTAGAACCTTGCCTCGCCTCCTGTTCGCCAGTCTCTTCGTGGCTGGCGTCCAGGCCCTGCTGCCGACCATTACCCAGGCCGCCAGCAACCAGCAATTCATCCCCATGGCCACTTACCGGGTCGGCGCCTACGCCTCCAGCGGCATCCCCTGGTGGGCGGGGGAAATCGACTATTTCCGTTACATCAACGAGGTCGAAGGTGGCATCAATGGCGTCAAGCTGGTCTGGCAGGAGTGCGAGACGGAGTGGAACGTCGACCGTATCGTCGAGTGCTATGAACGCTACAAGGGAGGGCTCGACGGCGCGCCGACAGCGTTCTTCTTCACCCACAGCACGCCGGGTTCCTACGCGCTGATGGAGAAGGGCGCGGCCGACCGGATCCCGCTGATCGACGGTGCCGGCGGGCGTACCGAATCCACCGACGGCAGCGTGTTTCCCTACGCCTTCCCGTTGCTGCTCAATTACTACGGCCAGGCCTCGGTGGGCATCAACTACATCGCCGAGCGCGAGGGCGGTTTCGACAAGCTCAAGGGCAAGAAGATCGTCACCGTCTACCACGACTCCGCCTATGGCCGCGAAACCCAGGCGCCGATGACGTTGCTGGCGCAGAAGTACGGTTTCGAGAACATCCAGATTCCGGTGGCCGATCCAGGCAACGAACAGTCCGCGCAATGGCGCCAGGTGCGGCAGATCAAGCCGGATTGGGTGTTCCTGCGGACCTGGGGCGTGTCCACGCCGGTGGGGATCAAGACGGCGGCGCGGTTCGGCATCCCGGTCGATCGCATCATCGGTGATGTCTGGGCCGGTTCCGAGGCCGACGTGATCCCGGCGGGCCCTGCCGCCAAGGGCTACCAGGCGCTCGCGCCGTTCCCGGGTGGCGATGGTTTCGAGATCCACAAGCGCTTGCGCCAGTCCATCCTCGACACCGGCAAGAGCGACCTCAAGGACCGCAGCTATTTTGGCAAGGTCTACTACAACATCGGCCTGATCAATGCGGCCATCGCGGTCGAGGCGCTGCGCACGGCCCAGGCGAAGTTCGGCAATCGCCCGCTCAACGGCGAGGAAGCGCGCTGGGGCTTCGAACACCTGGACATCGATGCCGCACGACTCAAGGCCAGTGGTTTCGAAGGGCTGTTGCCGCCGCTGAAACTGTCCTGTTCCGACCATGAGGGCGGCGGTGCGGCGCGTGTGCAGCAGTGGGATGGCGAGAAGTGGGTGTTGGTGACCGACTGGGTTCAGGCCGACCGAGCCACGCTGCGCCCATTGATCGAAGCCAAGTCTGCCGCCTACGCCAAGGAAAAGGGTATTACCGCGCGTGATTGCGCCAGCGAACAGTGAGCCGCCGTCGATAACTGTCGCTCGGCCGCCTTCGCGCGGTCGGGCACTCAAGCCGAGAAGATAATCATGCATGCAACCCTCAAACGTCGCCTCGCCGCCATCGGCCTGGCACTCGGCGCCTATACGGCGCTGGTACCGGCTGCCCAGGCGGCCAACGAACAGTTCTTCCCGCTGGCCACCTACCGGGTCGGCGCCTATGCCTCCAGCGGTATTCCGGTCTGGGCCGGAATGATCGACTACCTGCGCTACATCAACGAGGTGGAAGGTGGCATCAACGGCGTCAAGCTGGTCTGGCAGGAGTGCGAGACCGAATGGACGGCGGAGAAGGGCATCGAATGCTACGAGCGCTTCAAGAACGGTCTCAATGGCGCGCCGGTGGCGGTCTATCAGCCCAACGGCGCCCCGGCTGCCTACGCCCTCGCGGACAAGGCCGAGGCCGACAAGATTCCCTTGATCACCCTTGGCTATGGCCGTACCGAAGCCACCGACGGCAGGGTGTTTCCCTATAACTTCCCGGCCATGCTGACGTTCTACAGCGAGGCCTCGGCGTTCATCAACTACGTGGCCGAGCGCGAGGGCGGGCTGGACAAGCTCAAGGGCAAGAAAATCGCCACCGTCTACCACGACTCCGCCTACGGCCGGGAAACCCAGGGGCCGCTGGCGTTGCTGGCGCAGAAGTACGGCTTCGAGAACATCCAGATCGCGGTGGCCGACCCGGGTAACGAGCAGGCCGGGCAGTGGCGCCAGGTGCGGCAACTCAAGCCGGACTGGGTATTCCTGCGGACCTGGGGCGTGTCCACGCCGGTGGCGATCAAGACCGCGGCACGTTTCGGCTACCCGGTGGAACGCATCGTCGGCGACATCTGGGCCAGCTCCAACGAAGACGTGCTACCGGCCGGTGAGGCGGGCAAGGGGTATCTGGCATTGACACCCTACCCGGGCGGCGCCGACTTTGACATCCACCAGCGCATCCGCCAGCACATCCTCGATACCGGCAAGAGCGACCTCAAGGATCCGAAGAGTTTTGGCAGCGTCTACTACAACTCCGGCCTGGTGAATGCCGCCATTGCCGTCGAAGCGATCCGCACCGGGCAGAAGCATTTCGGCAACCGGCCGCTCAACGGTGAGGAAGGTCGCTGGGGCCTTGAGCATCTCGATCTCAACGATGCGCGCCTCAAGGAAATCGGTTTTCTTGGGCTGATGCAGCCGCTGCGGTTGTCCTGCAGCGACCACGAGGGCGGCGGGGCGGCCAAGGTGCAGCAGTGGGACGGCCAGCAGTGGAACCTGATCACCGACTGGGTCCAGGCCGACCGCGCCACGTTGCGCCCGTTGATCGATGCCAAGGCCGCCGAGTACGCGAAAGAGAAGGGCGTGACCCCTCGCGATTGCGCGGCGCAGTGACCCTGCACACGGCTCGGCAAATCGAAACGCAACCGGGTGCGACTGCGCCCAAGGAGTAAACCATGACCATTGCGGCCCTTGCGGGCACCGAAAGCAGTGAGTTGCTGGCGGTGCAAGACATCGAAGTGATCTACGACGGCGCGATCCTCGCCGTGGCCGGGGTTTCCCTGCGGGTCGGGCAGGGCGATATCGTTGCCCTGCTCGGTGCCAACGGTGCGGGCAAGAGCACTACGCTCAAGGCCATTTCCGGGCTGGTCCAGGCCGATCGGGCGCAGGTCAGTCGTGGGCGGATTGTCTTCCAGGGACAGGACACCGCGGGGGTTGCGGCCAATCTGCTGGCACGCCAGGGCATTGTTCATGTGCTGGAGGGGCGGCATGTGTTCGCCCACCTGACGGTCGAGGATAACCTGCGCAGTGGCGGTTTCCTGCGCAAGCCGACGCGCCGGGAGCTGGACCACGATCTGGAGCGGATCTACGCCTGGTTCCCACGGTTGAAGACCAAGCGCAAGACCCAGGCCGGGCTGACCTCGGGCGGCGAGCAGCAGATGCTTGCCATCGGCCGGGCCTTGATGACCCAGCCTCGACTGGTGCTGCTCGACGAACCCTCGATGGGGCTGGCGCCGATTCTCGTCGAAGAGATTTTCGCCATCGTCGCGCAGCTCAATGCCCAGGAGGGCGTGAGCTTTCTGGTGGCCGAGCAGAACATCAATGTCGCCCTGCGCCATGCCAGCTACGCCTACATCCTGGAGAACGGGCGGGTAGTGGGCGAGGGCGACGCCACTGAGCTGGCGGCGCGGGAAGACCTCCAGCATTTTTACCTGGGTGGCAAGGCTCGCTGAGAGAGGCGCAACGCAACTGTTCGCTGGGCAACAGTTCATCGACAGTTTGCCGCTCACGGGGCTTTCAAACGTACTTGGATTTATCTTCAAGGCATTGAATATAAAGCGTTTTTAATGTTGGTACGGGCTGTGCTTTAGCGCTGGATGAACCCGTTATGCATGGAGTAGCACATGACCGACTCACCGTCTTTCGATCTGCCTGGACAGGCCCATCCGGCGCCGCGCAGTCCGGCCCACATCATCCGTAGCGACGCCGAGGCCATCGAGGTGGCGCAGCGCCTGGCCGAGGATTTCGCCCGCGAGGCGGCCTTGCGCGACCGCGAGCGACGGCTGCCCTGGGAAGAGCTCGAACGTTTTTCCGCGAGCGGGCTGTGGGCGATCCGCGTGCCGAAGGCCTACGGTGGCGCCGAGGTGTCCTATGCGACCCTCAGCGAAGTGATCGCGATCATTTCCGCTGCCGATCCGTCCCTCGGCCAGTTGCCGCAGAACCATTTCGGTGTGCTCAGCAACCTCAGCCTGACCGGCAGCGAGGAGCAGAAGCGCCGCTACTACGCCAAGGTTCTGCAAGGCTATCGTTTCGGCAACGCCTTTTCCGAAGCGCGCAGCCAGTACGTCACCACCTTCCAGACGCAGATCCGCTTCGACGGCGACACGGCCGTACTCGACGGCGAGAAGGCCTACTGCACCGGTGCGTTGTTCGCCCACATCGTGCCGGTCGCCGGGGTGGACGAGGCGGGGCACGTTCATATCGCCCTCGTTCCACGGGATGCCGCGGGCCTGACGGTGATCGACAGTTGGGACGGTTTCGGTCAGCGCATCACCGCCAGCGGCCAGGTGCGCATCGAAGGTGTACGGGTACCGGCGAGCGACGTGGTGCCGGCCTGGAAGGCCTATGACCAACCCACCTCCGACGGCCCGATCTCGCAAATCATTCAGGCTGCGGTGGACACCGGCATTGCCCGTGGCGCCTTCGCCGAGACCTTGCGCGTAGCACGCCAGGCGCGCCCGTGGGTAGACAGCGGGCTGCAACACGGCTGGCAGGACCCGCTTGGCCAGGCGCTGATCGGTGAGTTGGCCTGGCGCCTGCAAGCGGCCGACGCGATTCTGCGTCGCGCGGCGCACGCGGTCGACCGGGCTGTCGCCGAGCCCAGTGAGGAACGGGTTGCTGAAGCTTCGGTGATTGTCGGCCAGGCCAAGGTGCTGTCCACCGAAATTTCCCTGGAGGCTTCCAGCCGTCTGTTGGAGTTGGGCGGCACCCGCAGCGTCTCGGCCAGCCAGGGGCTGGACCGGTTCTGGCGCAATGCGCGGACCCACACCCTGCACGATCCGGTGCGCTGGAAGTATCACTTGGTCGGCAATCAACTGCTCAACGGCATCAAGCCACAACGTCATTCCTGGAACTGAGGATCGCCCATGTCCAACTTACATTCCCAAGGCCGTAGCGACCTGGCCCATGCTCGGCATGTCGAGGTGGCGCTGATCGACTATCTGCGTGCGCAAAGTGCCCGCCACGAAGCGCTGGTGATTGCCGCCGTCGGCGAACTGCGCATCCGCATCGACGCTGCTGACGCCTTGCTGGAGTACGCCGATGAGTCCCAGTCGGCTGCCATTGCCTTTCGCTTGGCTGCCGCCGAGGCGGCGCGCCTGGCGGGTGACGTGTACTTTGAACTGGCCGGCCGAAGCCTGCCGCGGCCCCTGCCAGACAGCGCCGAACCGGCCTTGCTGACCCAGCGCCGGTTGCTGGGCGACCACTACCTCAACGGCGCCGCGTTGGCCGACGAGCAAGAAGGGCGCCTGGCTGCGGGATAGGCAATGGATCGTGATGAAATCGGGGAGTGCCGGAGTGCTCCCCGGGTTGTTCGCTGAAGATCACCTGGCGTTTCCTGCGGTTCGGTTTGAATTGCAGGAAACGCTCCCCGGGGAACAGAACCGACGCCGGCTCAGGCCAGCCCGAATACCCTGCGCGCGTTACCGTGGAAGAACTTCTCCAGCACCTCGTCTTTCAGCCCCAGTTGCAGGGCGTCTTCGATGCTTTGACGGATCGGTCGGAAGGTGTAGGACGAGCCGAATAGCAACTGGTCGGCCAGGTAGCCGTTGGCCGCTTGCACGTAACCCTCGCTGCCCGGCTGGAACAGGTACATGTCCGGTACCAGATGAATGTTTTCAAAGCGGAAAGCAACGCCGAGGGCCTGCTGAACGTTGGGCCAGTAGCCGTGGTAGACGACGATCGTCAGATCCGGGAACGCACGGGCCACGGCTGCCAGGCGTGCCGGGTCGTTGTAGCTCGGGTCCGGGGTGGTCGGCCCGCTCATCAGGAACAGCGGGATACCACGCTTTTGCAAGTGCTCGTAGAGCGGCCAGTACAGCGCATCGTCAGGGTGCCGGGCCGGCTCGGCGAAGCCCGGTTCCAGGTCGATGCCGGCCAGGCCCAGGTGATCGATCGCCCGGTCTATTTCCGCCAGGGCGCCTTCGATTCCTTGTAGCACCGGCTCTACCGAGCCGATGCCGATCAGCTCGTCGTGACCCCGAACGATTTCGTGGATGCGCTCATTCGGCAGGTGCTGGCTCGGTGTGTGGCGGCCCACCACCACGGCTTTGTCCAGCCCGGCGTCACGCACCTCGGCGAGAAAACCCTCCGGTGTCAGCGAACGTTCGAAGTGATCGTCCGGGCCGCGAGTGCCGACGCGCCGGTTGAGCCAGCGCGTCACGGCGTGTTCGGGCGAGCCCGGGACCCCGCCGAAGAATGGGTGCAGGTAGGCTGGGCGACAACGCAGGTCGATGACGTTCATGCGACTTTCTCCTTGCCGGCGCGGACGTCGAAGGCGCCGCCAGTGAAGGCGCCTTCCACGGTGACCTTGCCCTTGCCCGGCAAGAGCGGGAACACCAGTTCGGCGAAGCGATAGGCTTCTTCCAGGTGCGGGTAACCCGAGAGGACGAAGCTGTCGACGCCCAGGTCGGCGTATTCGAGCAGACGTGCGGCGACGGTTTCCGGATCACCGACCAGTGCAGTGCCGGCGCCACCGCGAACCAGGCCGACACCGGCCCAGAGATTGGGCGCCACTTCCAGCTTGTTGCGGTCGCCGCCGTGCAACGCGGCCATGCGCCGCTGGCCTTCGGAATCCATCTTGACGTAGTTGGCCTGGGCGGCGGCAATAGTGGCGTCGTCGAGGTGGCTGATCAACTCGTCGGCAGCGGCCCAGGCGGCTTCGCTGGTTTCCCGCACGATCACGTGCAGGCGCACGCCGAAGCGCACGCTGCGGCCATGCCTGGCGGCACGAGCGCGCACATCGGCGATTTTCTCGGCCACGGCCGCCGGCGGTTCGCCCCAGGTCAGGTAGGCATCGACATGCTTGGCTGCCAATTCATGGGCGGCCTCTGATGAACCGCCGAAGTACAGCGGCGGGTGGGGGTGTTGTACGGGCGGGAAGAAGTTCTGGGCGCCACGCACTTTCAGGTGCTTGCCGTCGAAGTCGACGGTTTCGCCCTGAAGCAGGCGGCGCCAGATGGTCAGGAACTCATCGGAGGCGTCATAGCGCTCGTCGTGCGTGAGGAACACACCGTCGGCTTCCAGTTCGGTGGCGTCGCCGCCGGGTACGACGTTGAGCAGCAGGCGGCCACCGCTGGCCTGGTCCAGGCTGGCGGCCTGGCGCGCCGACGCCGTGGGGTTGCCCAGCGAGGTGCGCAGCGCCACCAGCAGCTTGATGCGCTGGGTCACCGGAACCAGGCTGGCGGCGGTCACCCAGGGATCCAGGCAACTGGCCCCGGTGGGGATCAGCAAGCCATCGTAGCCGAGTTGATCGGCGGCCACGGCGATCTGGCGCATGTAGGCATTGGTCGCCGGTCGGCCACTGTCGGAGTGTCCCAGGTAACGAGTGTCGCCGGAGGTGGGAAGGAACCAGAAAATATCCAGGCTCATGAGGTTCGGTCCTTGTGCGGTTGGGCGTATGGAAGGGCGCATGGGCCCTTCCGGCATCGCAACGCTTGGCGTATTGGGGCGTTGTCGGTCGCCCACGGGGGCGCCGCATCGCCTGGTTTTAGTTTGATCAGATCGACAGTTGCAGCGCCCGATCCGGGCGTGTGTGGATGTCCGGGCGACGTCGGTTGACCACCAGCTCGCCAATGGCGATCAGTCGTGCTCGCGTGACGTTGCGACTCAAGCCCAGCAAGCTGGCGGTGCGCACCTGGTTGCAGTGGCAGAAGCGGTAGGCGGCGCGCAGCAGGCTGTCTTCGACTTTCTCGTGGAGGCCGCCAGCCTGTTCTTCGAACAACCGGTGGAACGTGCGCAGCAGTTGTTCGTCGGCGCTCTCGCCGAGGGCGGCCTGCGCTGGCTCCTGGCGCTCGATGCGCAGGGACGACAAGCGCAAGTCGTCTTCCTGCACCAGACCGTTGCGGCACACCAGCAAGGTGTGGTGGATGACGTTCTCCAGTTCGCGGATGTTGCCCGGCCAACTGTAGTCCGCCAGTTTGCGCTCGGCTCCGGAGGTCAGGCGCACTTCGCCGTAGCCCAGGCGGTTGCAGTAGGTCTTGATGAAGTGCCGGGTCAGCGGCAGGATGTCGCCTGGCCGCTCACGCAGCGGAGAGAGTTGCAGGCTGACCACGTCGAGGCGGTAATACAGGTCCTCGCGGAAGTGGCCGGCGCCGATGGCCTTGTCCAGCTGCACGTTGGTGGCAGCGACCACGCGCACGTTGATCGGGATGCTCTTGCGCGAGCCCAGGCGCACCACCTCGCGCTCTTGCAGCACACGCAGCAGCTTGACCTGGATGGCCATTGGCAGGTCGCCGATCTCGTCGAGAAACAATGTGCCGCCGTTGGCTTCCTCGAACCAGCCGGCCTTGGCGGCGAGGGCGCCGGTGAAGGCACCTTTCTCGTGGCCGAACAGCTCCGCCTCCACCAGCGATTCGGAAAAAGCCCCACAGTTGACGGCGACGAAGGGCCCGGCGCGACGGCCGCTGAGGTTGTGGATGTGGCGTGCGACCAGCTCCTTGCCCGTGCCGGTTTCACCAATGATCAGGACGCTGGCCTCGCTGGGGGCGACCTGTTGTACGTGGGCGAGCAGCGCCTGCGATCTAGGGTCTTCGAAGACCTGTGCGGTCGCCCGGATCGAGGTAGCCAGTGTCGGCGAAGGGGGGAGGGTCAGCAGTTGCATGGGCATCCCTATGAGTAGAAGGAGGGGGTGGGCCGCGTCTGGTTCAGCGCCCATTCACCCAGTTCGTGGAGTTTGTAATCCACGGGGTCGTGCAGGCTCTGGGTGCGCAGGTTGCGCCAATGGCGGTCCAGGCGCAGCGAAGCATGGGTGGCGCGGGCGCCGGTGACTTCGAACAGGCGGCTACAGATATCCAGGCCGGTGCGTACGGCGGCGACTTTGGCGGTGGCGATGGACAGCGCCAGCTGAGCGCGTTCCTCGGCACCCAGGGCGTGGCCCTTGTGCCAGGCCTCATCCAACTGGTCGGCAGCGCGTTCCACCAGCAGTCGCACACTTTCCAGGCCAACCCAGAATTCGCCGAAGTGGCGCAACACATAAGGGTCTTCGCTGACATGCTGGGCCTTGGAACGGAACCACGGACGGCCCTCCTTGAGGGTGTAGTGCCGGGCTTCTTCCAGGGCGCCTTCGGCAATACCGAGGAAGATGTGGGAGAAATGCAATTGCGCGATCAACGGGCGCAGGCAAGCGAAAGGCGTACTCAGGGGGCCGGGGTCGAGCAGCAATTCGTTCTCTTCTACCCGCACCCGTTCGAAGGTGGCACTGCCACTGTCGGTCTGGCGTTGGCCCATATTGTCCCAGTCGCCGTGCAGGGTGATGCCGGTGCGGCCACTGGGGATCGCGGCGATCAGCAGTTTGCCGCCAGCGCTTTCATCGATGGCCGAGGCGATCAGCATTTCCGAGTCGCTGGCACCGGAGCAGAAGCTCTTCTTGCCGGAGAATTCGCGCCAGCCGTCGAAGGTCTTGACCACGGTACGGGTGTCCAGTGGGTTCAGCGCGTTGCCCCAGAACCAGTTCTTGCGGGCGGTCTGTTCGAACCAGGGTTGCCACTGATCGGGGCGCGAGAACAGGCGCACGGTGGCCAGCATCAGGTGCTGAAAACCGAAGACGTGGGCGATGGAACTGTCCACCTTGGCGAACTCGCGCACCACGCCAAGGGTTTCGCTCCAACTGGCCCCGAGGCCACCGAACTGGGTGGGAATGCTCAAGGCCAGCAAACCGCTCTGGCGTATGGCATCGCGTTGCAGCTTGGGTGTGCCGCCGGCCTCGTCGCGCTCGACGGCGGTTTCGGCGAACTCCGCAGCCAGGCGGCGGGCGGTCTGCAGCGGGGTTAGCACGGTGGGTTGTGGTTGGATTCTCATGCGATGTCCCTCGCAAAAACGCCTTCCAGGCAGATGCAATCGTGATTCATGCGGGCTCCTCAGGCGATCTTGCGCAGGGCGTGCGCCTGGCCGGCAAACAGGCGAGCGGCGCGTGCGGCCGCCAGCTCGATGCGCGACTGCAAGGCCGCGCTGACGATGCGGTAGTCGGCGAAATCGGTCTCGCTGGCGTACACGCCGATGGGCAGGGTGAGTGACTGGAAGAAGCTGAACAGCGGGCGCAACTGGTGATCGAGGACCAGGGCATGGCGTTCGCTGCCACCGGTGGCGGCCAGCAGTACCGGCGTGTTGATCAGGGCGTCCTGGCCGACCAGATCGAACAAATGCTTGAACAGGCCCGGATAGGTGCCGCGATAGACCGGCGCGGCCACCACCAGCAAATCGGCAGACTCGATCAGGCGCAGTTCGTGCTCGACGGTTTCCGGCAACTCCTTGCGCCACAGCGCACCGCCCAGCGGACGGGCGATGTTGCCCAGTTCGATCAGGTGGGTATCGATGACCAAGTGCTGGCCGAGCTCGCCCAGGATGGCTTCGGTCAGTGCCAGGGTGCGCGAGGGGCGGGCGGTACCGCCGGAGACGGCGACGACTTTCAAGGGAGTGCTCATCCTAGGTGTTCCTGTTGGACTGTTGATCGAGGTACATAGGCTTGAGCAAGGGCCGTACCAACGCGAAAAGCCCAGCGTTTACTGGGCTTCGCGGGGATGGGAGGGGGCGGAACTGTTGGTCTGGCGGATGAATTGTTGAATGGCTGTTGCCCAGGCAACAACCGAGCCGCTGTTTCTGGGGCAACAGTCTTCAGTGGCAACAGTCGTCACCCCTATAGGTCGTCCGCCATCGATGCTACAGTCCCGTCTTTCCAGGGGAGAGAGCGTCATGCGGATCGTGGTATTGGCTTTGACGATGGCGCTGCTCGGGGGATGCGCGACGGCCAACGAAACCTTTGGCATGGGGCAGCTTTGCGGCCGGCAGCCTTATTGCGGTGCGGCGACCGATATCGAGATCATCAAGGGCTCGATGAACGACAACGATGTGTATTCACGCGCGCTGGCACCGTTTGCAATCATTGACCTGCCTTTCAGTGTCGTGGCCGATACGTTGATTCTGCCCTATACGATTTTTCATATGAGGCCTGCCGAGGAGTAGGCCTCTCTGAATGATTCGAACCCGCTCCCTCGCCCTGGGGATTCAACCCCCGGCGGAGGAGGAATCCAACGCCGCTGCGCTCTCACCGAATACCTGATCCATCCTTCAGGATGAATGCACACGCACTTGAAGGTGTTCTCCAAGGTACTGGATAAATTCTCGTGCCAACTGTGATGACTCTTCCTGTGTGGGAAGCAGCAGCGCAATTTCGTATCTGATCGCTGGTAAAAAGGGTTTCAGGACAAGATGCCGAGTGAAGGACTTACTGACCACTGGATCGACGATCCCCACACCCAGGCCGGCGCCGACCAGTTCGCATGCTGTCGAGAAAAACTCTGTCTCGGCCACCACGTTCCAGGATGATCCATAGGTCGAAAAAGCCATGGCCAACTGCTGATAGACAGGATCGCCCTTGAACAGCGAAACGAACGGTACACCATGCAGGTCTGCCGGGGTAATCACGTCCAACGCTGCGAGAGGGTGACCCATCGGCATCATGCATTGGCACTCATACGAAATCACCTCCATGTTGGAGGTGGGGTAATCGAGCGGCAGTTCGGCGATGGCCAGGTCGAATTGCTGCGTCGTCATCAGCTCCCGGACGGACTGGGAGTTTCGGGTGATAATCTTGAGTTCCAGCCCTGGACGTTCTTTCGTGAACTCGGCCATCAATCGTGGCAGCAGATTGATCGAGATGCTTGCATAGGCAGCCACTGCCAGGTGGCCGCGTTTTCCTGTTCTGATTTCCTTGGCGATGCGATGGGTTTTTTCCACCGCTTCCAGCGCACGCTCAGCCTCGACGAAAAACAGTCGGGCTTCAGGTGTGGGTTGCAGGCGACCGCCCTTGCGCACGAACAGCTTGAGGCCAGTCTCATGCTCCAGATTGGCGATGGTGCTGCTTATGGCCGGCTGGGAGATGTTCAAAAGCTCTGCGGCACGGGTCATCGTGCCGTGGATCATCAAGGTCCTGAAGCACTCAAGCTGACGGATTCGCATGGCTTGCCCTATAAATTCAACTTATACCGAGGCCACTTTATATTATTGGTTTGCGGTTTTGTGCTGTGTTTTCCTTGATGGCAAGTACTCGGCCGTCGGCCTTTAGTCTTGCGAGGAAACAAGAACATGAATGCAGTAGATTCCATCCACGGCACAGAGCTGGTCCGTTTGCCTGCCCGGCGAGGTGTTGCGCTCCGGTTGCATCAAGGGCGAACCCTCAAGCTCATCAACACACATGGCAAGCAGGTCGTTGATACTTGGGCGTTCAACCCGGATGATCTTTGCGAAGTCATGTCGATGGAGCACAGTCGACCTTTTTGGTTGAAGCTCAATCCGTGCAAGGGGGACAGCCTGGTGACCAACAAACGCCGAAAAATCCTCACGCTTACGCAAGACAGTTCACCCGGTGTGCATGACACGCTGGTGGCCGCTTGCGACCCGACGCGTTACGTGCAGTTGGGCGTAGTGGGTCATCACGATAGCTGTAATGAAAATCTCTTTCTGGCTCTGGACGTCCTCGGCCTGGTGGTGACTGAAACCCCGAGTCCCTTGAACCTGTTCATGAACGTGCCGGTTCATCAGGACGGGCGTATCGAGTTCGCCCCGCCGGTCAGTGAGCCTGGGCAGTATGTGTGCCTTACGGCGGAAATGGACGCGATTGTGGTGCTCTCTGCTTGTCCCCAGGACATTACTGCCGTAAATGGAATGGAGCCCCGGGACGTTCACTATTGCATTCTCTGAATCCGCTGCACGTCATACCGTCCAGGTGCCAGGAGACCATCATGCGCAAGATACCCCCTCTGAATTCGGTGCGAGCATTCGAAGCGGTTGCACGCCACCAGAGTTTTTCCGTGGCAGCGAACGAGCTCTCCGTGACAGTCGCCGCGGTCAGTCATCAAGTCCGGCAATTGGAGGACGGGTTGGGACAAAAGCTCCTTGAGCGGGGGCGGACGGTGACCCTCACACCTGCGGGCAAAGCCATCTATCCGCTGTTGCGGGACGGCTTCGATCAGATTGCCCAGGCCTTTGCCCTGTTAAATGGGGCGAAGGAGGGCGATGCGATCCAGGTGTCCACCACGCGTGCATTTGCGGAGCGATGGCTCATGCCGCGCCTGGTGAAGTTCAATGAGATCTATCCGAACATCGTGGTGTCGATCCACGCCTCGGAGAAACTGGTGGATCTGCGTTCCGAGACGATTGATCTGGCGATTCGATATGGTCCAGTCGAGGCCGATGTGCGAGGTCCGGTGCTGTTCGAGGATCGGTACATTGCGGTCGCGGATAAAAGCATCTGTCCAGTCGAACGCATGGCAACGATCGACGACTTCCATAATCGACCACTGCTGGCGTTCAAATGGAAGAATCAGGCTCTCGAAGCTCCCGCGTGGTCAGCCTGGCTGGCCCGGGCCGAGCACGGTGCCTCCCGGGACTTGCGCACCTCCTGGTACAGCGAGGAAACGCTTGCGCTGCATGCGATGGAGCGGGGATTAGGCCCTTTGCTGTGCAGCAACGTATTGATTGACGATGAGCTTCGCTCGGGTCGGATTCGACGGGTGGTGGGGCCGACCTTGGCCGGTTTTACCTACCACCTGATAGAAGATAACCATTGCAATCCTCGCCATAGCCTTTCGTTGTTCAGGGAATGGCTGCTGGGCGAGGCAAAGTCGTTCAGGGAGCACACGCTTGATGAGGTGGCAGGGCATCAAATGGCGCTGACGTCCTGACAACTGAGGCAGATAAGCTCGACTCCATCGTCAGGGCTGCATCGAGCCGTTGATCGTCGTGACCCCGGGTTGTCGAAAACAGGGTCGAGGTGGCAAACCCGGTACTTTCCTTTCCGGATGGGATTGCCACGCCCGACATGTTCAGCCGGCTTCCCCATCGTTGGTTTTGGCGGGGATACGCGGCATCAAGCCGGAGAGAGCTGGCTTTGCCGTGCCTCGATCATTTGCCTGACCAGGACCGGAACGGCATCGAACGCATTCGCGATGGAGGCTTCATGGCGAGCGTCGCCAAATTCCTGGTAGTCGATAGAGATGACATGGGTTTCATTCACGCCCAGGTAATGCGCACAGGTCTGAATGTGCGTGTCCAGATGGTTCATGGCTTCACGAACGCCACCTGGGCCAAATCCAAACTCGCCACGGGAGGATAAAATGACCAGCTTCTTGCCGCTCATGATGGGTTCCAGTGGGTAGTCGCCGCGCTCGAGATCGAAGGTAAAAGTCTTGCCGACCCGAATCACCTTGTCGAACCAGGACTTAAGGGCCGCCGGCATCCCATAGTTGTACATCGGCGTACCGATCACAATGATGTCGGCCCGGTCGATCTCGTCGATCAGTTCATCCGAGAGGCGGATTTCCTCGCGTTTTTCCGGCGTCATGTGTTCTTCGGGGGTAAAAACTGCGGCGATCCAAGCTTCGGTCACGAATGGAGGAGGGTTGCGCCCGACGTCACGGGCGATGATTTGCGCCTTGCCATCACGTTCGACCCAGGCTTGGACAAAAGCCTGGGACAGTTTACGGCTTAGGGAACGGTCGGATCGCGCACTGGCATCAATATGAAGAAGGGTGGTCATTTCATCATTCCTGTTAACCCTGAAGTGGAGTTACTTCAGCGACTGCAACAAATTGGCACGTCCCTCGCCGCTTCGGCTATTGATGTTTGTTTGAAGAGCGTTAAGTAAAACTCAATAAGCGATTTTTATTTGTCGGGTTGGGTTGAAATGCTTTCTGTTTTTGACATGGCGTGGGTATTTCATGTCTGGATGAATGATGGGCTTGAGAAAAGCTTTACCCGGCAATTTTTCTAAAGGGTAGTTTAGTTATGGTCAATTACATAAAGATACAGACCTCGCTTTAATGACCTGGGGCGATTCATGTGTCGCCGGTCAGCGAGGAAAATAATAATGTCAATGCGTGGCGAATCTATAAGAAACTTAACGAACGAGGCCAACTACGATGCGCTGGGCATTGAGCCGGTGCCCGATAGCCATCGTACTTCAACGCCGTTGGACCAGTTCTGGATCTGGGCTGGAGCGAATGTCGCGCCGATCAACTGGGTGCTGGGGGCAATCGGTATCCAGTTGGGTTTGAGCCTGATTGAAACTCTGCTGGTGATTATCGTCGGCAACCTGTTGGGCGCCGCCTTGTTCGGTGCCATCTGCATCATGGGCCACCGCACGGGCGTGCCGCAAATGGTGCTTTCCCGGCTGGCCTTCGGCAGACGCGGCGCCTACCTGCCAACCATAATGCAAATACTGATGCCGATGGGCTGGGTCGCCACCAACACCTGGATAGTCCTGGACCTGGCGATGGCGGCCCTGGAAAAGGTCGGTATCAGCGGAGGCATGGAGCTCAAGTACGGCATCGCCTTGGGCGTCATGGTCATCCAGGTGGGTATCGCAGCCTGGGGCTTCAATGCTATCAAGTGCTTCGAGCGCTACACCATGCCGGTGATCCTACTGATCATGGTCGTGATGACCGGGCTCGCCTTCACTCATGTGGACATCCAATGGCAGGCCTCGACCACCGAGGGCATTGGCAAACTGTCGGCCATGAGCAGCCTGATGACGGCGATCGGGATCGGCTGGGGTATTTCCTGGCTGGTATATGCCTCGGATTACACCCGCTTCACCCAGCGCAATCTCTCCGATGGCCAGGTGTTCCGCTCGACATTCCTCGGCATGTTCCTGCCCACGGTATGGCTGGCCTTTCTTGGCGCTGCCATTGCTTCTGCGGGCGCAGGCTCGGACCCGGCGCAGCTCATCATTGCGGTGTTCGGAACCATGGCGTTGCCGGTGCTTCTGGTGCTGCTGCATGGTCCGGTGGCCACTAACATCGTGGTCATTTATTCGGCGGCACTGGCAACGTTGTCGCTGGATCTGCGAGTGCCACGCTGGGTAGTTTCAACCGTCTCGGGCGTGGTCGCGCTGTTCATCCTCTATCTGTTCCTGCAATCAGGTGAATTCGTGCATACCTTTGAGAACCTGATGGTTTTCTTCGTGGTGTGGATCAGTCCCTGGGCCGGTATCACATTGGTTGATTTCTTCCTGATTCGCCGTGGTCAGCTCGATCTTCAATCGCTTTATTGTCATCACTTGGAAAGTGCCTGCACGGACGTGAATTGGAAAGGCCTGTTTGCACTTGCAGCTGGCGTACTGGCGGCTTGGTTATTCCAAGTAGGCACCATTAAATCACTGCAAGGTCCCCTGGCGATGGCATTGGGCGGCATTGATCTGTCTTGGTTGGCAGGGTTTGCTGTCAGCGGCGGTATTTATTATGTGTTGCACCGATCCCGGCAGGCGGAGGTTGCTAAGTCGTCGGCCATGGCTAAGTAAAAACAATGTTGTTATTCATTAAGCGAGGTTATGCAAATGTCTCATCTTGAACAAACCAATGTATTGGCGGCGTTGAATGGCGGTGCCGAGATCGATGCGTTTCTGGGCAATGTCGTGGAAATCGCGATCGTGACGCGTGACCACAGACGCACCATGGATGGCTTGCTCAAGCTGGGGATCGGCCCGTGGCGGGTCTACACCTTCAGCCCGGAAAACACCCAGAACCAGACTTACCACGGTGAGCCGGCCGACTTTGTACTGAAAGTCTGTTTCGCACAGTCCGGAAACATGGTCTGGGAATTGATGGAGCCTATTTCCGGGCCGACAATCTTCGCCGATTTCCTGGACAAGCATGGCGAAGGCATCCAACACGTCGCGTATGACTGCAACAACATTCCGTTCGAAGATCGCCTCGCTGAACTGGAGCGACGTGGTTTCAAATGTGTTCAGTCAGGTTCTTGGATGGGCGTGAATCATTTCGCGTTCTTTGGTACCGAGGCCGATACCACCACCGTATTTGAAACCTATGCATTTCCTTCCGATTGGGATTATCCGGAACCAGAGTCGTGGTACCCGCCGCGCGCATAAGCCCACGCGGCATCACCTCGGCGCTGATGGCTGTCATGCGCCGAGGTGCTCGCCACCTTGAAATGACATCAGGAGGACAACCTCATGAACAGTGTTCGGATGGATAACATCAGTTGGGTCGAGTACAAGCATCGGGTGCAATCAGGTGTCGTGGTGTTTCTTCCCATCGGCGCAACGGAGCAGCATGGACCTCACTTGCCTTTGGGAACCGACGCCTTACTGGCCAGCGCTATCAGCGAGGATGTGGCCCGGGCAATCGACGGCATCGTCGCCCCGACGTTGTCCTATGGCTATAAATCCCAGCCCAAGTGTGGCGGCGGGCAGCACTTCTGTGGCACAACCAGCGTGGACGGTGCAACCTTGATCGCCATGGTTCGGGATGCCATTCGTGAGTTTCATCGTCACGGTGTGAAGCGGCTGGTGCTGGTGATCGGGCACTATGAAAACCAGTGGTTCGTGACCGAGGGCATAGAGCTGGCAATGCGCGACATTGGCCCGGACAGCGGGCTGGAAGTCATGCGCCTGGAACACTGGGAGTTCGTCAACCCACGGACACTCGACAAGATTTTTGTGGACGGCTTTCCGGGAATCGCCCTGGAACATGCAGCGGTCATCGAAACCTCGATGATGTTGCATTACTACCCAGCGATGGTTGCCCTGGACAAGATTCCTGACCACGGGCCGGCCGAGTTCCCGGTCTATGATATGTACCCCACGCGGATCGAATGGGTGCCTGCCAGCGGGGTTCTGTCCTCTGCGCTGGGGTCCAGCGCCAACAAGGGAAAGCTGTTGGTGACCGATGTCATCAGCGGCATTGTCCAGGCGGTCCAGTCAGAGTTCAGGCTCGATATCCAGCGGCCCGTTGGCCTAGTATGTTGAGCGTTGTTCCATGTTCTCCTCCTGCAGACAGCAGCCGCCCCAGGCGGCTGGCCGACGCATTTTCTTCAGTTCGATTTCCCTTGGGACGATGACGGGGCGGTCGGATGGTGGGCGGTGTGGTGGTTACTCAAACCCCGGCGACAGCCTCGCGAACGAAGTCTTCATAGGTGCGCAGCGGGCGTCCCAGAATCGCCTGGAGCCGTTCCACGGTGCCTTCAGCGGCCTGCATGCCAAACTTCTGGATACCGGACATCATCAGGCGCATGTCATAAGCCAGCCAGGCAGGGCCGTACGCAGCCAATTGTGCTTCGAAGGCGACCACATCGTCACCGCCGTAGGCGACCTCGCGACCCAGGGCGGCGCCCCAGATTTTCGCCACGGCGGTACCGGTCAGTGCGTGCGGGCCGACCAACTCCAGGGTGACCCGATCCAGGGCCGAAGGTGCCTTGTCGCGACGCAGCAACTCGGCAGCGGCGATATCGGCAATGTCCCGGGTATCGATCATCGACACGCCCGCCGAGCCGATCGGCATCGGGTATACCGAGTAATCCTGAATCGTCTGCTGGACCATGAATTCGTTTTGCATGAAGTAAGCCGGGCGCAAGATCGTCGCCGGGATGTCGAGGCTTTCGATCATGCGCTCCACCGTATGCTTGCCGGTGAAGTGCGGCACGTAGGTGAACTTGTCGGCATGGATCACTGACAGGTAGACGATGCGCTCGATGCCGGCTTCGCGAGCGAGGTTCAAGGCGATGAGGGCTTGTGTTACCTCGTCGGGCGTCACGGCGTTGAGCAGGAACAGCGTACGCACCGATGCCAGTGCGTTGCGCAGCGAAGGGGCGTCGGTGAGGTCGGCAACGACTTCAGTGACGCCCACCGGGAAAGTGCCCTTGCCCGGCTGGCGCACCAGGGCTTTGACCTCGGCGCCTGCGCTGGCGAGGCGTTGAATGATGAGTGAACCGAGGGTGCCCGTGGCGCCGGTAACGAGAATGCTCATTTTGAATCTCCTGCAAAGGGTGGGTGAGTCAGAAAGTCCGCCACGACCTTGTCGGCCCGTTGCGATGGACAAACGATAGGGTGTTGCAGGAATAAATCGAAGACACCAGGATGTAGACACTCCGTTGCAAAAGTGGAACACCATGAACCTGAACGCACTGATCGATTTCACCCTCGTGGCCACGAACGAGGGGTTGGGCAAGGCAAGCCGTGCCAGCGGAATATCCAAGGCAACCTTGTCGCGCCGCATCGCCGACCTTGAGGAGCAATTGGGGGTCAGGCTGATCGAGCGCAGCGCCCGTGGCCTGAAGCTCACCGAGGCCGGTGCGCTGCTGATGGCCAGGGCCGAAGGGCCGCTGGCCGAGGTGGCCGAAGCCATGGCAGCGGCGAAGGAGGGCGTATCGACGCCGCGCGGACGCTTGCGTGTCGCTGCCCCGGTCCTGTTCTCGCAGCTGGCGATGGGACGCATCGGCGCAGAGTTTTGCGCGGCTTACCCTGACGTCACGATCGACGTCGTTGCGGAGGATCGCGTGGTGGATCTCGTCGAGGAACAATTTGATGTCGCCATCCGGATCAACCCCGGCCCGGACAGCGATTTAGTCGGTCGCTGTTTCGCCAAGGACCGGCTGGTGGTGGTGGCCGCACCTGGACTGCCAATGCCTGCACCCGGGGCCATCCGCTCGGTTCCCGGCATTGTGGCGTCCGGTTTCGAGCCCACCCAATGGGCACTCGATGGCGGCCACTTGGTTCTGGAACCGGTCCCCAGGCTGCGGTTCTCTTCGTTCCTGATGATCCGCGATGCGGCCATCGCCGGTGGTGGGGCGGCCCTTATCCCGCAGTCGATGGCATGGAACCAACTGGCCAGTGGCGAGTTGGTCCAGTGGGGCACGGTATCGGGGAAAGAAGCCGAACTCTGGGTCCTGCACACGTCCCGACGACTTGCTGCGCCGAAGGTGCGGGCGTTTGTCGATTTCATGTGTGCCAGGTACCCGGACATGTCCCTGGTCTTGCAGGGATAAAAACGCTCACGTCAGGTTGTCGGTCATGAGCCTCACTCTGTGGCAATCAGTCGGCCCGAGTTTCTGACCGCTTGCCGAGCGCACTTCCATCGGCATGAGGGCCTGGCCGGTGGCGTTGTCCAACAGTACGGAACGAGTTTCCCCCGGCTCGAACAGGAAAC
Source organism: Pseudomonas sp. Van50 (assembly GCF_055390755.1). Lineage (NCBI taxonomy): Bacteria > Pseudomonadati > Pseudomonadota > Gammaproteobacteria > Pseudomonadales > Pseudomonadaceae > Pseudomonas > Pseudomonas sp. Van50. The sequence continues at coordinate 2,972,666 of NZ_AP024343.1, forward strand.
GTTCGCCCCACTGTCGCAGGCTGACCACCACCGGAAAGATCTCCCGGCCTTTCTCTGTCAGGACGTACTCCTTGTAGGCGCTCCCATCCGAGGCGGGTCGAACGTCGAATACGCCGGCCTCGACCAAGGCTTTGAGTCGCGAAGCCAGAATGTTCTTGGCCACGCCCAGGCTCTTTTGAAATTCGCTGAATCGACGGATGTCGTCGAATGCGTCGCGGATGATCATCAGTGACCAGCGATCACCCATCACATCCAGTGTCCTGGCGACCGGGCATTCGTTGTTTTGCGATGAAGCGGTTTCCATTTGATTGACCCTCTGGAAAGCATTGCCAAGTTGGTCGGAATTATGTGGTTGCAAATTGAAACCTGATCAAGCAACAATTCAGACAGGTTTTTAATTGAAACCAGTTTAGCGCCAAGGAGACGTGCATGACAGCAGAGGCCGACTGTTTCACCCAGCAGCCTTCGGAAAGTCAGGGTGACGAGGGAGCAAGCGCCCTCACCACGGGCTCTTTGAATGAACAGCAGTGCCCGGGGCTTTCGCCGTCGCTCACGTTATTGTTTTCCGTGACCTGCGCCCTGGCCGTCGCCAATGTCTACTTTGCCCAACCCTTGCTCGCCTCGATGGCCGAGAGCCTGGGTGTCGCTTCCGGATTGATCGGGGGAGTGGTGACGGCCACCCAGGTGGGGTACGCGCTGGGGTTGCTGTTCATCGTCCCGCTGGGGGACAGGGTCGACCGTAAACGGCTGGTTTTCGCGCAATTGGTGTTGTCAGCCATCGCGCTGGCGGCCGTCGGCGCAGCCCAGCATTGGTTGGCTTTGCTGGGCGCCATGGTCGTGATGGGGTTGCTGGCGGTGGTCGTCCAGGTGCTGGTGGCCTATGCCGCCGTGCTGTCCTCGCCATCCCAACGGGGACAGACCGTGGGTACCGTCACCAGTGGCATTGTCCTGGGGATTCTCCTGGCGCGGTTCACCTCCGGGGTGATCGCCGACCTGGCGGGCTGGCGCGGGGTTTATTTTGTGTCCTCGGGCTTGATGCTGGCCATCGCGGCAGTGTTCTGGGTCGTGGTGCCCGCCGCTGCGTCGCCCCGTCACCGGCAGCCCTACCTGGCGCTTATCCGCTCGCTGTTCATGCTGTTCGTGACCGAGCCGATGCTACGGACCAGAGGCCTGCTGGCCTTGCTGATCTTTGCCGCTTTTTCGGTGCTGTGGACTGCGATGGTGCTGCCGTTGAGCGCCGCACAGCTGTCACTTTCACACACGGCCATCGGCCTGTTTGGGCTGGCGGGTGTCGCCGGTGCCCTGGCGGCCAGAAGCGCCGGTCGCTGGGCCGATCAAGGCTGGGGGCAACGGGTTACCGGCTGGTCGCTGGGGCTCCTGACGTTTTCCTGGCTGCCCATCGCGTTTACCGAGAGCTCCCTGATTGCACTGGTCTGCGGCGTGGTGCTACTCGACTTCGCGGTACAAGCCGTGCACGTCACCAACCAGAGCCTGATTTTCGCCGCGCGGCCCGACGCCCAGAGTCGCATGGTCGGCGCCTACATGTGTTTCTACTCGGTGGGCAGCGCATTGGGCGCGACCGCCGCGACCCAGGTCTATGCGCTGTGGGGCTGGATGGCGGTCAGCCTGCTGGGCGCCTCGATCAGCCTCGCCGCGCTGGTGGTGTGGAGACGCTCGCTTCATTGCGGCCACTGCTCAAGCAGGATCGAGACGAATTTCTCCGCAGCCGGGGAGAGCGATGCGCCCCGGCGGTAGACCAGGCCCAGGGAGCGGTTTACCACCGGCTCGATCAGCGGCACGCTGACCAGGGTTGGATGATCCCCGGCCGGCATGGCCAGGCTGGGCATCGCCGACACGCCCAGGCCGGCCTCGACCAGTCCCAGCGACGTAGACAAGTGCTGAACTTCGTAGAACCACTGCGGGCGCCAGCTCAGGCCCGACAGCGCGTGGTCCAGCAGCATGCGGTTGCCGCTCAGGCGCCCGACCCCGATCAGCCGATAGTCGCTGAGTTCCGACCAGGTGACCGCACTGCGTTCAGCCAATTCATGGTCGCGTCGGCAGGCCAGCACAAAGGGTTCGTTGACCAGGGGCACGAACTCGATGTCCGGGTGCTGGCCGCTCATCATGTTGATGCCGAAGTCGGCTTCGCCGCGCAGCACGGCTTCGAGCCCTTCGTTGGCGCTGAGGTCGAGCAGGCGGATGCGGATTTTCGGGTAGCGCTCGTTGTAGAGGCGGATCACCGAAGGCAGGAAATAGAACGCCGCCGTGGGGATGCACGCCAAGGTCACCCGGCCGATCTGCCGCTCCGCCAGCTCGCGGATGTTGAGAATCGAGTCGTCGAAATCATCCAGCAGGCGCCGCGCCTTGGGCAGGAAGTCACGGCCGACACTCGTCAGGCTGACCTTGCGGGTCGTGCGGTCGAGCAAAGCGGTTCCCAGGCCTTCCTCGAGTTTTTTCATCCGTCGGCTCAGGGCCGGTTGTGACAGATGCAGCGCATTGGCGGCTTCGTGGAAACTGCCCAGTTCGGCGATTTTCACGAAAGATCGTATGTCCTGAAGCTCATATTCCATGTTCTACCTCACCGGAGAGGGGGATGCGCGGTGCAAATCATCGTAAATTAATTCATTTGTGAAACGCAATAATCTCTCTGATCTTTGCATTGGAAACACTTTTCAAATTTTGCCACTCTTGTGTCCAGAGCATCAATTATCCAGATTGATCAACAAGAGTTAGTGAACATGCAGCGAATTCCTTGTGTGCTAATGCGCGGCGGTACGTCCAAAGGCCCGGTGTTTCTCGCCTGGGATCTGCCGGTCGCCATCGCCGAACGTGACGAGCTGCTGCTCAACCTGATGGGCTCCGGCCACGAGCTGGAAATCGACGGCATCGGTGGCGGCAGCCCACAAACCAGCAAAGTGGCGATCGTCAGCCCATCGCTGCACCCTGACGCGGATGTCGATTATCTGTTCGTCCAGGTCATGGTTTCCCAGCGTCGGGTCGATACCGCCCCCAACTGCGGCAACATGCTCTGCGCCGTCGGCCCGTTCGCCATCGAGCAGGGGCTGGTCAAGCCTTCTGGCGATCTGACCCGGGTGCGTATTCGCAACCTCAACACCGGGACTTTCGTGAATGCCGAAGTGCAAACCCCGCAAGGCAAGGTCAGCTATGAAGGCGACACCGCCATCGACGGCGTGCCTGGCACAGCCGCTCCGGTACAACTGACGTTTCTCGATGCGGCGGGTAGCAAGACGGGGAAACTCTTCCCGACCGGGCAGACCCAGGACCAGATCGACGGCATCCCGGTGACCTGCATCGACATGGCGATGCCGATGATGATTGTCGAGGCCAGCCAGCTCGGCAAACGCGGTGACGAAAGCCCTGCCGAACTGGACGCCGATAAAGCCTTCCTGCAGCGGCTGGAGTCCTTGCGGCTGAAAGCCGGCCTGGCGATGGGCCTGGGTGATGTCAGCGACAAGGTCATTCCCAAGCCGGTGCTGGTGTCTCCGGCCAAGTGCGGCGGGACGATCCAGGTGCGCTACTTCATGCCGCACAACTGTCACCGCGCCCTGGCGATCACCGGCTCCATCGGCCTGGCCACGGCGTGCGTAACCGAAGGCAGCGTCGTTGCACAGTTGCTCGGCAACGTCAGCGAACCGCGCTTGCAACAGGTTCGGATCGAACACCCAAGCGGCGGTATTGATGTCGTACTGTCCTACACCGGTGAAAAGGGTGAGACCATTCGGGCTTCGGTAGTACGTACCGCGCGCCGGCTTTTCTCGGGTTACGTCTACGCCACGGCGTCCCAACGGCTGGCCGGATAACCCTGGTTGCCAGGGTCTTTTGCATCAGAACAATTCTAAAAATGGGTGATGCCATGAAAGTTGTTAAATCGCTCTACTTCCAGATCATCTGCGCCGTGCTGCTGGGCGTGGTCGTCGGGCACTTCTGGTCGCAACAGGCAATTGCCTTGAAGCCGCTGGGCGATGCCTTCATCAAGCTGATCAAGATGATGATCGCGCCGGTGGTGTTCTGCACCATTGTCACTGGCATCGCCGGTATGAGCGACAAGCGCTCGCTGGGGCGTTTGTTGAGCAAGACCATGCTGTTGTTCCTGGCGCTGACGGTGATCAGCCTGATCATCGGCCTGGTGTCGGTCTACCTGTTCAAGCCCGGCGCAGGCATGAACATCGACCCGACGCAGTTGAGTACCCAGGGGCTGTCGCAGTACACCGAATCCGCCGCGAAACTGAGCGTGGTGGACTTCTTCATGCACATCATTCCCGACACCTTCATCGGCGCCTTCAATAAAGGCGAGGTGCTGCCGGTGCTGTTTATCGCGGTGCTCTGCGGTTTTGCCCTATCGTCCCTGGGCGAGCGCGGCAAGCCTGTGCTGGAGGTCCTGGAGTCGGCTTCGCACATGGTGTTCAAGATTTTCTCCTACCTGATGCGTTTCGCTCCGATTGGCGCTTTCGGGGCCTTGGCCTTCACGGTGGGGCAGTACGGCATCACGTCGCTGGGCTCGCTGGCCAAGTTGATCATGACCTTGTACATCGCCTGCGCTTTCTTCGTCTTTGTGGTGTTGGGCAGCCTTTGCCGCGCCCACGGTTTCAGCCTGTGGAAGCTGTTGCGTTACCTGCGTGAAGAGTTCCTGGTGGTGCTCGGCACGTCCTCGACCGAACCGGTAATGCCGCGGATGTTGGAAAAACTCCAGGCCCTGGGTTGCAAGAAAGGGGTCGTGGGGCTGGTGCTGCCGACCGGCTACTCGTTCAACCTCGACGGCACGGCGATCTATCTGTCGCTGGCGGCGATCTTCATTGCCCAGGCCTGCAACATCGACCTGACGCTGACCCAGGTCATCACCATGCTGGCGATCATGCTGCTGTCGTCAAAGGGGGCCGCGGGTGTGACCGGCAGCGGGTTTGTCGCCCTGGCCTCGACCTTGACGGTCATCCACGACATTCCCCTGGCGGGCCTGGCCCTATTGATCGGGATCGACCGGTTCATGTCCGAAGCGCGGGCGTTGACCAGCCTGGCGAGCAACGCCGTTGCGACCGTGGTGATCTCCCTCTCGGAGAATGCCTGTGACCGCGAAGTGCTGTTGCAGACCCTGGATGGCAAACCCGCCCTGACACAGACCCCGGCAACGGACTCGAGCTGGGACGGCGCGAAGGTCGCCAAACACATCTAGCCGCTCACGGCTGACTCGACAGCACCGCGCAAGCTCACTCGATACCTCTCGCCAGGCACACTTCAGCGTGTTGCCTGGCGGGTGGGAGGGCGTGTGCCTGGGTGTCTGCCAAGCTACTCATAACAACAAGAGATCTGACATATGCTCGCTTTACTTGGCTTGGCCATGGTGGTGGTCTTCACTTTCCTGATAATGACCAAACGGTTGTCCCCGATTGTCGCCCTGACGGTAGTGCCCATCGTCTTTGCCGTGCTCGGCGGCTTTGGCGGGACCACCGGCAAGATGATGCTGGACGGCCTGAAAATGGTCGCGCCCTCGGCGGCACTGCTGTTGTTCGCGATCCTGTTTTTCGGCCTGATGATCGACGCTGGGCTGTTCGACCCGCTGATCCGCAAGATCCTCAAGCGGGTCAATGGCGACCCGATGAAAATCGCCGTGGGCACCGCACTGCTGTCGCTGTTGGTGGCGCTGGACGGTGACGGCACGACGACCTACATGATCACCTGTGCCGCGATGCTGCCGCTGTATAAGCGCATCGGCATGAACCCGATGATCCTGGCGACCATTTCCATGCTCTCCCTGAGCATCATGAGCGGCATGACCCCTTGGGGCGGCCCGGCGACCCGTGCGATCGCAGCGCTGGGCCTGGATGCCGGTGAGTATTTCGTGCCGTTGCTGCCGACCATGATCGGTGGTGCGATGTGGGTGGTGTTCACGGCCTTCCTGCTGGGCCGTGCCGAGCGCAAGCGCATTGGTAACGTCCAGCTGCAAAGCGGTGGCGGTGACTGCTACATCAACGCGATCATCGAGGACACGCCACACAAGCGCCCGAAACTGGCCTACGTCAACCTGCTGCTGGTGGTCGCGGTGATGGTCGCGCTGGTGATGGGGCTCATGCACTCGGCGATTCTGTTCCTGATCGGTTTCGTCCTGGCGCTGATGATCAACTATCCGCAACTGGATATTCAGAAGGAGCGCATTCTCGCCCATTCGGGCAACGCCATGACCGTGGTCCTGCTGGTGTTTGCCGCGGGCATCTTCGCCGGCATCTTCTCCGGAACGAAAATGGTCGATGCCCTGGCGCAAACCCTGGTCGATTGGATTCCGCCTTCCTGGGGCCATCTGTTCCCGCTGGTGGTGGCGATTACCAGCATGCCGCTGACCTTCGTATTGTCCAACGATGCCTACTACTTCGGGGTCGTGCCGATCCTGGCCAACGCCGCCGCTGCCTACGGGATCGATCCGGTGGAAATTGCCCGGGCCTCCATTCTCGGCCAGCCGGTGCACCTGATGAGCCCGCTGGTGGCCTCGACCCTGTTGCTGGTGGGCATGGTCGATCGCGACCTGGGCGACTTCCAGAAAGCCACCGTCAAATGGGCGGTGCTCACGTCCCTGGTGATTACCGCGCTGGCCCTGCTGACCGGGGCACTGACGCTGTTTTCCTGATTCACCCGACAACCTTGTTTTCCTGCCTGACACGCCCCCTGCAAATGGGGGTGAGAAGGCCTGCACGCCCAATAACAACAACGAGTAGCCAGACATGACCATTTTGCTGACCCGCGGGGCTTTGTTTCCAATCCTTGGCCTGTTGCCCCTGGCCACGGCCAGCGCCGAAGGTTTCATCGATGACAGCAAGCTGAAGCTGCAATTGCGCAACGTCTACTTCAACGAAAATTTTCGCGACGAGCACGGTATGAGCGCCCGGGCGGCGAGGACCGCCAAGAGTGAGCGCACCGAATGGGCCCAGGGCTTCCTGCTGGATTACCAGTCAGGCTTTACGCCGGGCACCCTCGGCTTCGGGGTCGATGCCCTGGGCCTGCTCGGGGTCAAGCTCGATTCCGGGCGTGGTCGCAGTGGCACTGGCCTGCTGCCGGTGCATGACGACGGTCGCGCCGCCGACGAGTTCGCCAGTGCGGGCATGACCGCCAAGGCCCGGCTGGCCAAAACCACACTCAAATACGGCACCTTGCTGCCCAAGACCCCGGTGCTGGTCTACAACGATGCGCGGCTGTTGCCCCAGACTTACCAAGGCACCCAGATCAGCAGCAACGACATTGACAACCTCACCGTCACCGGCGGGCACCTGGAGCGTTTCAAGCTGCGGGATTCGAGCGACAGCATGCCCATCGTGCCGGACGGCTACGGCGGCGATAAGTCCGGTGACTTCAGCTATGCCGGCGCCGACTACAAGCTGGGCAAGCACATCCGCCTGAGCTACTTCTATGGCGAGCTGGAGAATTTCTATCGACAGAACTTCGTTGGCATCCAGCATGATCTGCCCCTGGGCGCCGGGGTATTGACCAGCGACCTGCGCTACTTCAACAGCGTCGACTCGGGGTCGGCCTACGGCGGCAAGATCGACAACGACATGCTCAGCGGGTCGCTGTCCTACGCCGTTGTCGGCCACACACTGAGCGCCGGTTACCAGACCCTCAGCGGCGAGGCGGGCCTGCCTTACGTCAGCGGCGCCACGGTGTACTCCTTCAGCAACGTCGGGATCGGCAAGTTCATCGAGGAAGACGAGAAGACCTGGATGCTCGGTTACGGCTACGACTTCGCGCGCCTCGGTGTGTCCGGCCTGACGTTCTCCACCCGCTACCTGAGCGGTAACGACGGTAAGTCCGACACCGCGGTCAAAGAGTGGGAACGTGACGCAGAGATCGCCTATGTGGTGCAGCAGGGTACGTTCAAGGGGCTGGGGGTGAAGTTGCGAAACTACGTCTATCGCTCGGACTTTTCCCGTGGTCGTGACAGCAACCGGGTCTACTTTACCTACGACATCGCGCTTTGGTAGGGCATGCAGTTCACCTAAGAAACAACGATGGATTTGGTAGGTCATGCAGTTCACCTAAGAAACAACGATGGACCTGTGGCGAGGGAGCTTGCTCCCGCTCGGCTGCGAAGCAGTCGTGAACCGGCGGGTGCGGTGTGTCTGTGTTACGCGTTCGGCAGGTTTTGGGGTCGCTTCGCGACCCAGCGGGAGCAAGCTCCCTCGCCACGGTTTTCTCAGTGGCCCCGCGCTCATCACGGTGGCCCGGTTCGATTCTTTGCGACATCATTGCGTCAATTTTCTTTGGGGCAATGCCCGTCGAGGCCGCTGTGGATCGAAACCGAGACCGACGCAACAACCTTTCCCTGGATGGCCTGAATTTTTTCCTCGCGGATGTGCGCGATGGCTTGGGCCCTTACCTGGCGATCTACCTGCTGGCGGTGCATCGCTGGGACCCGGCCAGCATTGGCGTGGTGATGACGGTGGCGGCCATGGCCGGGCTCGTCGCCCAGGCGCCCGCCGGCGCGTTGATCGACCGGGTGCGCAGTAAGCGTGCCGTGGTGGCCGTGGCGGCCTTGGCGGTGACGCTGGGGTGCCTGGTGCTTCCGTTCACGTCGTCCTTTGGCCTGGTGGCATTGACTCAGGCCATCGGCGCCGTGGCAGCGTCAGTCTTTGCGCCGGCCATCGCGGCGATTTCCCTGGGCATTACCGGCGCCAAGGCCTTTACACGGCGCACGGGGCGCAACGAAACATTCAATCACGCGGGCAATGCCTGCGCCGCGCTGCTGGCGGGTGGGTTCGCCTGGTTGTTCGGTCCCATCGCGGTGTTCTACCTGATGGCCGCCATGGCATTGGCCAGCATCGTGGCGGTCAATTGCGTGTCCGCCGAGGCCATCGACCATGACGTGGCACGGGGCCTGGAGGCGGGGCAACTGGTTCACGGTCCTGTACCCTCGACGCTACGGGTCCTGCTGGATAACCGTACGCTGCTGTTGTTCGCCATTTGCTGCGGGCTGTTCCACCTGGCAAACGCGGCGATGCTCCCGCTGGTCAGCCAGAAGCTCGCCCAGGCCAATGTGCACCTGGCCACGCCGTTGACATCGGCTTGTATCGTTGCGGCGCAACTGGTCATGGTGCCCATGGCGTGGCTGGTGGGCGTCAAGGCCGATGCCTGGGGCCGCAAGCCGTTGCTGCTGGCCGGCTTCCTGATCCTGCCAATCCGCGGTGTGTTGTACGTGCTCTCGGACGACCCCTACTGGTTGGTGGCGGTGCAACTGCTGGACGGTATCGGTGCCGGGCTGTTCGGCGCGCTGTTTCCTCTGGTGGTCAAGGACCTGACCCAGGGCACCGGGCGCTTCAACGTCAGCCTCGGGGTGTTGTCGACGGTGTTCGGGCTCGGCGCCGCGTTGAGCAACAGCCTGGCCGGCTTCGTGGTGCAAGGGGCTGGCTACAGCGCGGCGTTCCTGACCCTGGCGGCGATTGCCGCGCTGGCATTCGGCCTGTTGCTGGCGATGCCCGAGACCTTCAGGCCAAGCCGCGTGTCCCAGGCCGACCCCCTTGCGGTGCCCGACGGCGGGGTCGCCTGAGGCCGCGTACCCGGTTCGACCCCGCGCTGTTCAAGCCCGGGCGGGGTCGCTGGGGTGTTCCCGGCGAGACAACTGAAGCAGCAGTCCTGGTTCCGCTCTTGTGGCTGAAAGCGTCCAGCCATGGGCCTGGGCGATTTCCTGGCAGATCGTCAGGCCCAGGCCGGCGCCATGGTCGCGGCGATGGGGCCCGCGCCAGAAGCGCACGAATAGCTGGGGCAGTTGCTCCCGATCAACCCCAGGGCCCCAATCGCGTACGCTCAAGTGATCCCTGGCGATGTCCACTCGCACCTCGGTGCCTCGAGGGGCGTGTTGGAGGGCGTTCTCCAGCAGGTTTTTCAGCAAGGTGAAGAGGGCGCTGCGATCAGCCTGCCAGGGGGCAACGCCCGTGCAATCGTCGGCCAGCACCAGGCGTACGTCGACGGCTTCGGCCATGCGCTGTAGATAGTCGGCGGCTTCCTTCGCGACATCGGCCAGTTCGACCGCGGCAAACCTATAGTTCTGCGCCTCGCTGGCTTCGGTCAACAGCAGCAGTTGCTGGGCTTGGCGGGTCATGTGGGCGACGTCGTTGAGGAGCGCGCTGCGATCGGGACTGTCTGCCATCAATTCGATCTGCGCGCGTATCAGCGCCAGCGGTGTCTTCAACTCGTGCGCCGCGGTCGCCAGAAATTCCTGCTGGATCCGGTAGCCATTTTCCAGGCGCTGGAGGCCCCGATTGAAACTGTCCACCAGTGGCAAGACTTCGGAAGGTACGCGGCTGACCTGCAAGCGCGAATGCAGCGAGCGAGGCGAGATGGCCGCAGCCGACTCGGACACTTCGCGCAAGGGCTTGAGCGTGTAACCCAGGATGACATAGGCGCAGGCACCAAAGACGAAGAGCAGTACCAGGCTGAACAGGACGATGCCGGCCCCATGAAGGGCAGCGCGAAGGCGCCGTGAAAGAGGTCCATCAACCGTTCGCTGACGGCAAGCTGCAGGAACCAGGTCTGGCCGTCGTGTTCGACTGGCGCGGTGGCACCGTACATCAAGATGCCCTGGCGCTCGAACTTGAACGGTTCGTGCTCCAAAGGGCGCAGCGAGGCACTCGCCGGCCAGAAGGTCGCATCGGTGGACGCCAGGGCCACGTTTGCCGAGGCGTCCAGCACGCGGTAACCGATCTCCTGTCCCATGCTGTCATAGGTCCAGATTCGATCCGCCTCGCTGGGGTCGAATCCGACCGGGCTCCCGCCAGCATCGAACTGGAGTTTCTCCGCCAGCTCCTGGGTGCGTTCGGCCATGTTCATGACCGACAGGATGTCGCTCTGTGAGCTGACCAGGGCCAACGCCGCCGACACGATCAACAGAATGCTCAGCGCCACGCCGGCGATATAGGCCAGCAGCACCTTGAACCGGAGGCTACTCAACCACGTCGACCTGGCGGAGCGCATAACCGAGACCTCGCAGGTTGACAATGCGTTGGCGGGAGCCGATGGCAAGCAGCTTGCGGCGGATACGGTGCAGGGCCACGTCCAGGGCGTTCGGCGTGACCGCCTCGCTCAAGCCCCAGCCCGCCGCCTCTATGCTGGCGCGGCGGACGATTTCCCCAGGCTTGCGCAACAGCAGCAACATGATCTGCATTTCCGCCGGCGCCAGGGTAATGCTTTCATTCGCACAGCACAGAGTGCCGGTCTCGGGTTGCAGGCTCAGGTCACCGTGGCTGGGCGCCAGTGGGCGACAGTCCACGGGGCGCCGCAGCAAAGCCCGCACCCGGGCAACCATTTCATCCATGGCAAACGGCTTGGGCAGATAGTCATCGGCACCGGCATCGAGCCCCTGTACCCGATCATGCAGGGCATCCCGTGCCGTGAGCACCAGGCACGGCAGGCCAAGCCCGGCGCTGCGCAGGCGCTTCAACAAGACAAGCCCATCGCCGTCCGGCAAGCCGCGATCGAGGATCAGCGCCTGGTAGGGCACCCGCAGGATGGCCGCCCATGCACCGTCCATGCGGTTGATCACATCGACGGCGATCCCGGCGTTCGTCAATCCCGTGCTGACCAGTTGGGCCAAGCGTTCGTGGTCCTCGACCAACAGAATGCGGCTCATCAGAAGCGGTACAGGTAGCCGAACAGCGCGCTGTCGGTAGAACGATCTACCAGCGGGCTGTCCTTGATCTCACTGGCGAAGCGGGTCGCCTTGATATCGAGGAACACAGAGTGGTGCTTATCGAACATGTAGTTTCCCCGGACGCCAAACTCGGTATTGAGGGCGGACTTGCCATCATAGGCCGCGCGATCGATGCGGGCTTCACTGTCGCGCACGCCAAAATAATAATCGACGTATTTCTTGTCCTGCCACATCGCCGTCACGTGGGGCGTGAGGGTCATGTGGTCGTCGAGTCGCCAGGTCCGCTCCAGGCCCAGGTTGAAGCGCTGCCCCTTGCTGTTGCCCGATACATCCGCCAGCCACTCGGCGTGGGCGTCCACCCAGTCGGTGTGCCACTGCACTTTCGCTCCGGCCCAGAAGCTGCTTTTACGGTCGCTCATGCCATCGAAAACCCGCGAGTCATCGGCATCATAGCCACTGAAGTCGTACTGGCCCACGAGGCTGAAATCGATGTGCTGGGTGTCGTTGATCTCGACCTGCGACAGCTTGACCTCGGCGTTCGGGCCGAACACCCGCAGGTATTCGTTCTCGAAGTAGATCAGCGGTATCGCCTTGTTGCCACGATCGATGCCGGTATAGGGCTGCTGGCTGCTGATGGCGCCGACCCCCAGCCCCCAGGACGAAGACGGTTTGGCGGTTTCAGGTTCGGCGGCCTGTGCGGCCAGCGCTGAAGGGGGCGCAGTCAGTAGGATCAGGCTCGGGATGGTGGAAACGGCTAAGCGCAGCAAATGCATGGGGTGCTCCAACGGGACAGGATGAAATGCGCGCCTATCGTTGAGCGTCTTCCCTTACCGGATACTTACGGTTATTTGTCGAAAGCTTGACCTCGATCAAGGCAAATACATATTCCCGCTTCATGGCCGTTATATGTGCCAAGCGGTGCAATATCAGGGGTGATGGCTATTTGGTATTGCGCTAAGATCACGTCAAGTCAGCGTGTATAACAGCCTTCTTACAATAAGTTCACGCGTCACTAATTCATTTTTAAATGAGGCTTGAACGGAAATGCTCAGGAATGCACCGCTGCGTCTGAAACTTTTATTGATCCTGCTCCTTCCCTTGTTGGGATTCCTGATTTTGGCCGGCGTCTTTGTCGTGGATAACTACAAGACACTGCGCGATATGGACGCCACGGTCACCGCCAGCGCCACGGCGCAGAAGTTGAGCCAACTGATTACGGTATTGCAGCGTGAACGCGGCGCCAGCGGGGTGTTCCTGGGCAGCGCGGGCAAGTCCATGGGCGAGCGGATGGCCCAGGCGCGCCAGGATTCCAATGCTTCTGTCGAGGTGGTGAGCCGGTTGTCTGCGTCGGGGAGCGCACAATTGGACAACGTCCTCCAGGCCTTGGCGCAACTGCCCGCCATCCGTGGGCAAGTGGATAAGTTGGGTATCAGCAGCACCGAATCGGGTGTTCGTTATACCGAGATCATTCAAGCGCTCGTGGGCTATACCCACTCTTTGGAAGCGACGATCAACAACGCCACCATTGTTCATGCACTCGGTGCGCTCAATCAGTTTATCGAGATGAAAGAGCGGGCTGGACGCGAGCGGGTCGTGCTGGGCCTGGTATTCAGTCAGGACCGTTTCGACGAGACATTGTTGTCGCGCTTTAGCCGTAATCTCGGCGAGTTCTCGGCTTATTCCGACGCATTCCGTCGCCAGGCCCAGCCAGCCTTGCTTCAACAGTTTACCGAGCAGATGCTCAAACCCGCTGCGGTCGAAGTGGGCAAGTTGCAGCGCCTGGCTTTCGAAGTGCCATTGGGGCAGTCGCTGGGCATCAAGCCAGAGGCCTGGTTTGAACTCTCCACTCAGCGCATCGACATGATGGGCCAAGTGGAGGAAGCCCTCGGTCAAAACGTCAGCCGCCTGGCGGTACACGGGCGCGATGAAGCCAGCCGTGCGTTGTGGTTGACCCTCGGTGCGGTCGTCGTGGCGCTGCTGGCGGTGACGGTGCTGTCGTATGTGATCATCCGTATGATCGATTTGGCGGTACGCGATGTGAACCGGGCCCTGAACGGCCTGGCACAACGTGATCTCACTGCCAGGGCCACGTACGAGGGTCGGGATGAATTCGGCCAGATCTCGCGCAACCTCAATCGCATGGCGCAGGAGATCAGCGAAGTCGTGCAGGAAATCGGCAATGCCACGGCGCAGGTGGCCACCGCCGCGCAAGAGTCTTCCACGGTGACGGTCCAGACCAGTGCGAGTGTCGAGCAACAGCGCCAAGGCACCGAGCAGGTGGCCACCGCGATCAATCAGATGAGCGCCACGGTGCGCGAGGTGGCGCAAAGTACCAACGATGCGGCGCACATGTCGCAACAGGTCAACCTCAGCACGGCGCAAGGGCGCGTGGAAATCGAAAGTACCATCGGGCTGATTCGTCAATTGTCCGGGCAGGCCGAGGAGACCGCGGGGATCATTGGTGATCTCAAGCTGGAAAGCGATGCGATCTCTTCCGTGCTCGACGTGATTCGCGGCATTGCCGAACAGACCAATCTGCTGGCGCTCAATGCGGCGATTGAAGCGGCGCGGGCCGGTGATCATGGGCGCGGGTTTGCGGTGGTCGCCTCCGAGGTGCGCACCCTGGCACAAAAGACGCAGGAGTCCACGGGCAACATTCAACAGATGATCAGCAACCTGCAAGCCGGGTCGGATCGTGCGGCGCTGTCCATGCAACAGACCCTGGACAAGGCTCAGGACGGGGCGAGCAAAGTCGAGCGCGCGGGGACGTTGTTGGTGGAGATCGCCGAGGGCGTGGCGACGATCAGCGACCGTAACATCCAGATCGCCTCCGCAGCCGAAGAGCAGAACGCGGTGTCCGAGGACATCAATCGTAACGTGAACGAGATCAATGACCTGGTGATCCAGGTGAGTGCCGGTGCCGAGCAGACGGCCATCACCAGCCAGGAACTGGCGCGCCTGGCCGAGTACCAGCAACAGTTGGTCAATCGCTTCAAGGTCGCCTAGTTCCTGCGGCCCCGGGCCTTTGGCGCAAGGCCCGGCTGTGCGTTCAAACGATATCGTCGATCAGGATGTGGCGCTCGCCGCGGCTGCACTGCTCGATCCGCGCTTCGACCTTGTAGACCTGGCGCAGCATCGACTCGGTAATCACCTCGGCGCTCGGGCCGCTGCCCTGGGCGGTGCTGTCGGCGATGACCAGCACTTGGTCGGCAAAGCGCAGCGCCTGGTTCAGGTCATGGATGGCGATGAACACAATGACCTGGCGTTTGCGCGCCAGGGCCCGCATGAAATTCAGCACCTGGACTTGCCGATGCATGTCCAGGGCGCTGGTCGGCTCATCCATCAACAGGATTTCCGGTTCGCGCACCAGGGTCTGGGCGATCGACACCAGTTGCTGCTGTCCGCCGCTAAGCTCTCCGAGATTACGGAACGACAACTCAGTGATGCCCAGCGCGGCGAGAATGTCATCCACCCGCTTCAGTTCGTCATCGTGGACGACCCAGCCCGGCGTGAGCTGCTTGCGCGCCAGCAGCACCGACTCGTACACCGTCAACCGGGCGCTGGCGTTCAAGCCCTGGGGCATGTAGCTGATACCCTGCGGTCCTTTTTTCGAGCCCTCCAGGATCACCTGCCCGGGGCCGTCGATCAACCCGGCCATGCGCTTGAACAAGGTGGATTTGCCCGCCGCGTTGGGGCCGACTACCGCCACCACCTGGCCGCCGACAAAAGCTGCCGTGGTCACGCCGTGAATGACCGTGCGCTGGCCATAGCGGGCCCCGAGATTCTCCAGCCGGATCGTTACCATGAGTTTTTCTTCCCGCCGAGAATCAAGGATATGAAGAAGGGCACGCCGATCAGCGATGTCACCACACCGATGGGGAAAATGGCCCCAGGGATCAGGGTTTTGCTGATCACCGAACTGGCGGACAGAATCAGGGCACCGGTCAGCAACGACGCCGGCAGGAAGAACCGTTGGTCTTCACCGATCAGCATCCGCGCGATGTGCGGGCCGACCAGGCCGATGAAGCCGATCGTGCCGACAAACGCCACCGGGAACGAGGCGAGCAGGCTGACCATGATCAGCGTCTGAAAGCGCAGGCTGCGCACGTTGATGCCGAAACTCGCGGCCTTGTCGTCCCCCAACCGCAGCGCGGTCAAGGCCCAGGCGCGCCGGGCGAAAACCGGCAGGGTGACGAGGATCACCAGGCAGATCACCCCGAGTTTGGGCCAGGTGGCTTTGGTCAGGCTGCCCATCGTCCAGAACACCACGGCGGCCACGGCTTGCTCGGTGGCGAAGAATTGCACCAGCGCCAGCAACGCATTGAAGGTGAACACCAGGGCGATGCCAAGCAGCACGATGGTCTCGGCGGTGACACCGCGGCGCAGGCTCAGGAAGTGGATCAACAATGCCGACAACATGGCCATGATGAACGCGTTCACCGGCACCATGTACTGCGCCGCCAATGGGAACAAGGCCACGCCAAACGCCAGTCCCATGGCAGCACCAAAACTGGCGGCAGCGGAAATGCCCAGGGTGAACGGGCTGGCCAGCGGGTTGTTGAGGATCGTCTGCATCTGCGCGCCGGCCAGCGACAACGCGGCGCCGACCGCAACGGCCATCAGCGCCACAGGCAGGCGGATGTCCCACATCACCACGCGGACCTGGGGCGAAGCGCTGTCCGGCGAGAACAGTGCGCCGAGCACTTCGTCGAGGCTGTAGCGTGCCGGTCCGAGGGCCAGGTCGAGCAGGACGCTGCAGATCAGCAACAGCGTGAGCCCGCCGAGAATGAGCCGCTTGCGCAGCACCAGGCGCCGGTAGGTGTCACGTTGCATCACCAGGGTTTCGTTCAACGACGTCATGGCTTGTCCTCGGTCTGGTCCAGGCTGACGGCGTAACCCGGCTCATAAGGAACTGGCAGGAACTGCTCGTGCAATTGACGGAACGAGGCGTCCGGGTCCAGGTCGGTGAACAACGTCGGGTGAAACCACTTGGCCAATTGCTGGATGGCCACGAACTGATAGGGGCTGTTGTAGAACTGGTGCCAAATGGCGTGGAACGCCTGGTCGTCCTGGGCCTTGATGCCGGCGTAGGCCGGTCGCCGGGTGTACCACGCCAGTTTTTTCCTGGCTTGGGCCATGTCCGCCCCGGGGCCGACGCCGACCCAATGGCCACCGGGTGCAAAGGCTTCCCAGTTGGCACTGGTGACCACCACCTGTGCCGGGTTGGCGACCACCACTTGTTCGGCATTCAACTGGCCGAACGTGGTGGGGATGATGCCTTTGGCGATGTTGTCGCCACCGGCCATTTCGACGAACAGGCCGAAATTCTCGTTGCCGAAGCTCAGGCAGCAATCATCGGTGTAGCCACCGATGCGCTCGATGAAGACCTTGGGCCGGGCAGGGTGGCGCGCTTCAATGACGTCGGTGACCCGTCGAATCTGTTGGTTGCGAAAATCGATGAAGGCTTCGGCACGGGCTTGCTTGCCGAACAGTTGGCCGAACAGGCGCATGGTCGGCTCGGTGTTCTGCATCGGGTTGTTGCGAAAGTCCACGTAGACCACCGGGATGCCCAAGGCGTCGAGCTTCTCGATGTAGCGCGCATCCTCGGTGGCGTGCTGGGCTTCGATATTGAGGATGATCACATCCGGACGCTGGGAGATAGCCTGTTCGATGTCAAAGGTGCCGTCCTCGAACCCGCCGAAGGTCGGGATCTTGGCAATCTCGGGAAATTTGCGCAGGTAGGCGCCGTAGGTGTCCGGATCCGACTGGATCAGGTCCTTGCGCCAACCGACGATGCGTTCGATGGGGTTTTGCGTGTCCAGTGCCGCCACCAGGTACAACTGGCGGCCTTCGCCGAGGATCACTCGCCTGACCGGGAGATGGACCTTGACCTGGCGCCCGAGCAGGTCGGTCACGCTGCCCAGGGCAGGGTCCGCCTCGGCGGCCAGGGCGTTGCGGGAGGTCAGCGAAAGAAACGACACACCGAGCAGCCCGGTGAACAGCAGGGCGGCAAGGGTGTGAGGGCGGCGAAAAACGGTAACCATGGTTCATGCCTTTACAAAAGCCGGACCGGACAACGGCGCAAGTCGCCGCCCCGGCCCGCAGGTTTCAGAAATCAACGGTGGCGGATAACAACAGCGTGCGCGGTGCGCCTTGGGAAAACGCGCCATAGGACGCGACCCCCGACCAATAGGCGCGGTCAAAGACGTTCTGCACCGTGGCGCGAAATGTCGTGGGCCGTTCGGCAATGCGCGTGGCATAGCGGGCACCGACGTCGAAGCGGGTCCAGGCATCCAGTTCCTGGGTGTTGGCCTGGTCGACGTACTGGCTGGCGGTGTAGATCGCGCCGCTGGTCAGTGTCAGCCCGTCGATGCCCGGGGTGTCCCACTCGGCCCAGAGGTTGGCCTGGACCTTGGGCACGCCCACCGGTGTATTGCCACGGTTGGCGGCCACGCTGGTGCGGGTCAGTTCCCCGTCGAGTAGCGTCACGCCACCGAGCAGGCGCGTGCCCTTGGCAATCTCGCCGGACAGGTTCAGTTCCACGCCACGGTTGCGTTGCTGGGCCTGGACCGAAAACACCCTGGACGACAATTCGCCGCTGGGTTTCTTGATCTGGAACAGCGCCAGCGTGGCCATGAAACGCTCGTAGTCGAGCTTGAGCCCGATCTCCTGCTGGCGGGAAATGTAGGGTGAAAAAACTTCGTCGGCGTTCGTGGCGGCAGCCGGTGCGATGTCGCCCTTGCTCAGGCCTTCGATGTAGTTGTAGTACAGCGCGACATGGTCCCAGGGCTTGGCGACGATACCGAGCAGTGGGGTGGTCTTGCTTTTGTCGTAGGACGGGGTGGCAACGGTGGTGTTGTAGTTGTCCGACTGGATGTTTTGCCGGCGCAATCCGAGGGTGAGTTGCAGGCGCTCATCGAGCACCGACAAGGTGTCGGCCAGGGCGACGCCCGACAGTTCGCTCTCGGAGATTTTTGGCGTGTGAGGTTCGGCGATGTTGGGCCTGGGTCGATCGACCGGGTGATAGATGTTCGAGAGGATAACGGGGCCGGAAACAATGCCCCGGGACAATTCATCGCGATAACGGCTGACTTGCAGCACCGCGCGGTGGCTGACCGGCCCGGTGTCGAAGCCCAGGCGTGCGCCGGCATCGACGGTGTAGCGTTGGACGTTGAATTTGTAATAGCCGGGAACCGATGACGTGTCGCCGGCGGCGTTGATGATGGTCGGGGTCTGGTCGGACATGCGCTCGACCTCGGATTTTCCACCGCCAGCGTGGGCAAACAGGGTCAGTTGGTCGCTGAGGTCGTACTCGCCACTCAGCAACGCCGATTTGTCCCGGGCCCGGGAGCGCCCCCAGTCCTGGCTGACACTGGTGCGGCCGTTGGCGGCGGAGGGGATTTGCACGCCAGAGTCGATCAGGAAAGGGCGGGAGGCGGCGTCGAATTTTTCATCCTGGCTGATCAGGTCCAGGGTCATGCGCAGGCGATCCCCTTGGTAATCCAGGGACATGGCGCCGGTACCGACGTCTCGGGACTGCTTGTCGATGGCCGTGTCACCCTGCTGCAGGCTACCGTTGAGCCTGATTCCGAACCGGCGTTCCTCGCCAAAGCGCCGACTGACGTCGAGGTGGCCGCCCAGTTGCGAGTTCGTGGCGTAGCGGCTGGTGAAGCGGGTCAGGTCCTCGTCGAGGGCGCGCTTGGGGACCACGTTGATCACTCCACCCACCGCGCTGTTGGGCGACATGCCATACAGCAGTGCGGCGGGCCCCTTGACCAGTTCGATGCGCTCGGCGTAATCGGTGAACACCCGGTAATTGGACGCCACGCCATACACGCCGTCGAAAGCCAACTCCCCGAGGTTGCCTTCCCCCAACGGAAAACCGCGGATGAAGAACGAATCGACGATGCCGCCCGCCTGGCCAGTGGAGCGCACCGAAGCGTCGCGTTCCAGCAAGTCGCCCACGGTGGTTGCCTGTTGATCCCTGATCATCGTCGAGGTGTAGCTGCTGACGCTGAACGGTGCATCCATCACATCGGCGTTGCCCAGCAGGCCGAGGCGTGCGCCGCGAGCGACCTGGCCGTTGGCGTCGGTAGGTGGCAGGTCGCTGCTGCGTCTGCCGGCGGCGTCGACGCTGATCTGCGGCAGGGACACCTGGCGCAGCACCAGTGTGTAGCTGCCATCGTCGCGGGCAACCATTTCCACGCCGCTGTCGGCCAGCAGCTGGGTGAGTGCTTGCGTGGCCGGATAAGTGCCGGAAAGCCCCGGGCTGACCAGGCCCTCAGTGATCGAGGGCTGGAACGACAAGGCAATGCCGGCGGTCACCGCAAAGCTCGACAGGGCAGGGCCGAGCGGCCCCGGGGCGATGTCATAGGCGCGGGGGGCGACGGCTTCCAGTTGTGCGGGCACGGCGGCGAAGGCGAACGGCCCGGTGACCGTGCTCAACGCAAGGCTCAACAGCACACTGCGCATGACGGGCTTGGACGGACGATCCGGACGCAGGGGCCGCGCAACGAGCATGGATGGATGACCCTATGGACGAGATGAAATGGTTATTCCTTTCTTTGCCAGTTGAGATCAAAAAAAGTATCACCCGAGCAGCAAATAATTTTTGTGGGGTCAGGCCGGGGAAAGCGTCACCCAGTAACCGCTCAAATGACCGGTGACCAGGACCGGGTAGGTTTGCACCAGCATGTTGAGCGTGCGCTGGGTATCGCTGATGGGAAACGCGCCGGACACCCGCAGCTCGGCAATGGCCGGGTCGCAACGCACGAAGCCGCGGCGATAGCGCGCCAGTTCGGCGACGAAATCCGCCAGGCGCATCCTGTCGGCCATCAGCATGCCTTGGGTCCAGGCGCTGGCGTTACGATCTGTCGGGGTCAACGGGCCGAAGGCCTGGGACGAGAAGTCGGTACGCTGTCCGGCGTTGACGATGAGCGGCGCGGCCTGGCGAGCCTCGGTCAATTCAATCCGCACTGCGCCTTCGAGTACCGCCAGATGGGTGCGCGATGGCAGTTGGCGCACGATGAACCGCGTACCCAGGGCCTGCATCCGGCCCTCGCGGGTGCTGACCAGGAACGGTCGGGCCTGGGGTGAGGCATCCGGCGCGGTCTGCACCAGGACTTCCCCTTCGCGCACATGGAGGAGCCGCTGGCGGGTGTCGAACAGTACGTCGATGGCCGTGCCGGTATTGAGGGTGAGGTGAGAGCCGTCGGCCAGGGTCAACTCGCGGCGCTCGCCGATGGCGGTGCGGTAGTCGGCGGACCATTGCTGCGATTGCGCCAGTTTCCAACTGCCCCAACCGACAGGCACCGCTGCCAGCAGCAACGCCAGTTTGCCGAGGGCCGCGCGTCGTTCGGGGCTGCTTGGGCGATCCAGCGCCGACATCGCCAATGCGCGTGGCAAGCCGCCGAGCTTGCTTTGCAGCAATTGCGCACGAGACCAGGCCCGGCCGCGCTCGGGGCTGCTGGCCCGCCAGCATTCCCATTCGGCGCGCTCGGTGTCACTGAGGTCGCTTTCGCTCAAGCGCCTCAGCCATTCGGCGGCTTCTTCGAGGACCTTGGGGTCGAGCGGCGGCTCACGGCGACGAGTGAGCATTCATTCCACCAACATCAAGCACTGCACGAATGCCTGCTTCATGTAGCGCTTGACCGTGATCAGCGAGACGTTCAGCTGTTGGGCGATGTCGTCGTATTTCAGGCCGCCGATTTGCGACAGCAGGAACGCCCGCTTGACCGGCGCCGGGAGGGTGTCGAGCATGGCGTCGATTTCGTGCAGGGTTTCCAGCACCAGAAAGCGCAATTCAGGGGACGGCACTTCTTGGGCCGGCAAATGCGCGAGCGCCTCCAGGTAGGCACGTTCCAGGGCCTTGCGCTGATACCAATTGATGAGAATGCCCTTGGCCACGCAGCTCAGGTAGGCCCGGGGCTGGTCAATGGCCGTGACTTGGGAGGCGAGAATGCGCGCGAAGGTGTCTTGCGCCAGGTCCGCCGCATCCATGGCGTTGCCCAGCTTCTTCTTCAGCGTGTTGTACAGCCAGCTGTGATGGCCGGCGTACAGGTCTTCGATCACGCGCAGATGCTGGTCGTTGTTCGCGGGCAGGGTTTCGCTCATGGCTGCGACTTTTTTGCAATTGAGAAGTATTCCCAATGCTAAAGGACAACTTGCTCGCGACGCAAGCGGCATCGACTGGGAGCGAGCTTGCTCGCGATAGCGGTGTGTCAGTTTGCGGGGATGTTGGCTGTGCCGGCGCCATCGCGAGCAAGCTCGCTCCCACCGTTTTTGAGCAAAGCCCTGAACCATCCCTCAGGTGCGCGGCAGGTGCGCCAGCGCGGCCGCCAGGGTGTCGATTTCAGCTTCGGTATTGTAGGCGTGTACGGAGGCGCGGCTGACTTCCAGCAAGTCGCGTTGCTGCATGTCGAGCATCGTCGAGCGGAACGTCGATGTGCTGACGTTGATCCGTTTGGCCTGGCCCGCCAGCCATTGCTGGACCTGGGTCGCGCTGCCGTGTCGGTGAGTGAATGTGACGATGCCGGATTGGAGCGTGCCCTGGTCTTGAAGCGTCACTGTCGAAATCGCCGTCAGGCGTTCGCGCAAATGGCTGGCCAGGTGTTGGATGCGCTGCCACATCGGCTCGATGCCTTGGGCCAGAGCATATTCCACCGCCGCGCCGAGCCCCAGCTTGGCCGCCACGTTGCATTCCCAATTCTCGAAACGCTTGGCATCGCCACGCAGGCTGAACGTGTCAGGTGTTTGCAGCGAGGCGGCATGCAGGTCGAGAAAAACCGGCTCAAGGTTCTGGCACAGGGCCTTTTCGACATAGAGAAAACCCATGCCCCTGGGGCCGCGCAGGTACTTGCGGCTGGTCGCGGCGAGCATGTGGCAGCCGATGCGTTTCACATCGATCGGCATTTGCCCGACCCCTTGGCAGGCATCGAGCATAAACAGCACCCCGGCGGCCCGTGCCAGGGCGCCGATCTGTTCGACGGGTTGGACCGGTCCGCCGTTGGTGGCAATCACCGGCAAGGACACCAAGGCGACGCGATCATCCTCCAGCAGCGTCTTGAGGGCCGGCAGCGACACCTGGCCGTGTTCATCGTTGGGAATGATCCGCAGCTCGATACCGCGGAGTTTCTTCAGTTGCAGGTAGGGGATGTAGTTGCCGGCGTATTCGGTGGTGGACGTCAGCACCACATCGCCGGGCCGCAGCGGCAATGAATAGAAGGCCATGTCCCAGGCGCGGGTGGCGTTTTCGATTACCGCGATTTCGTCGGGCTGGGCGTTGATCAGGCGGCCAATGGCGTTGTAGACATTGTCCAGCGCCGCGGCCTGTTGCCCGGCGGCCTCGTAACCACCGAGGCGCGCCTCCCGTTGCAGGTGGTTGGTCACGGCCTCGATCACCGGTTCAGGCATCAGTGCCGCACCGGCGTTGTTGAAATGGACCAGATGCGCGACACCGGGCGTATCGGCGCGCAGTTGTTCAACGTTCAAAGGGAAACTCCTTGATCAGTCCCCGGGTGGGGCGGGGCTGGCTTGCAGGCTCGCGGGCCAGTACCGCAAGGCAACGATGGGAATCAGGGCCAACACATAGGCCAGGCAAACGAACAGGTAGGTGTACTGCAGACCGTAGACCTGGCTGAGCAACCCACCGGCCGAGATGCCCGCGATCGAGGCGAATTGCGCGGTGCCCTGGGCAATGCCCAGCACCTGGCCTTGGCGTGCGCTGTCGGCGGATTTCGAGATCAGCGCCATCAGCACCGGTGTGGTAGCCCCCAGCAGCACGCCCCAGATGAAGTAGACGACGACAAAGACGATGGCATTGCGCGTGACCCCCGCCAGGGCAGTCAGGGCGATGCAACCGAGCACTATGTAGATGATGCGGTGCAAGGTGTCCTGCTGGGTACGGTGCTCGAAATAGCGCGACCAGGCGGTGGCCGAGAGGATGAAACCCAGCGCCAGCAAGCCGTAGCATAGGCCGACCACCGAGTTGCTGACGTCGAATACCGAGCTCACATACAAGGAAAATGAGGTCTGTGGCAGCATCCGGGCCAACAGCAGGATGCCCATGACCCACAGCAATGACAGCAATGGCGATCCTTGCCAGACACTGTCGGTACGGCTCGCTGTCGTCGGGGTCTGGCTGGTCGCGGGTTTTTTCACCGGTGGCACGTCCGGCAAGGTCACGGCGGCCACCACCGTGCACACCGCGCACAAGGCCGAGGCTATGATGTTGATCCAGAAGAAGGTGGCGTAGTCGAGGATCAGGCCCCCGACCACCGCGCCGAGCAATGAGCCGACGTTGGTGGATATTTGCAGGATCGCGAACAGCCGCGCCCGTCGCGAGGGGGCTTCGATGCTGACGCCATAGGCCTGGGCCGGGGCGATGTACCCGGCAAAGGCGCCCTGCAGGAAGCGCAGCACCAGGATGATCCAGATATCGCTGCACAGCGCCAGCCCGAGCTGCGTCAATGACAGGCCCGCCAGGGCGCGGATCATCATCAACTTGTGACCGTAGCGATCACCGATACGGCCCCAGAAGGCGCTGGTCAGAATGATGCCCAGCATCGGCCCGACATACACGGCGATGCTGGCGAAGCTGAAGACCGACTCCGAGGACGTCAGCCCGCGCAGGTGGACCGGCCAGAACGGCCCGCTCATTTCCATCGCGCCCATGGAGATCAGTTGGATCGCGAATAGAAGGTAAATCAGGATTCTGACGTTCGAACCCTGGATGGCACCTGCGTGGGACATGACTCAGCCTCGGTGGTTAAACGCTCGCAAGCGGGTTGGTCAGCGTGTGCTGTAAACGATAGTTGGAGTACTGCAACAGGTGCATGCGCAACAACGATCGGGTCGGCCACGGGTCCTGGATGAACGCCTGGCGTTCGGTTTCCCACAATGGCGCGGCGACACGCTCGCGCACGGCTTCGAACGCCGCCTCGGTTTCCTCCCGCAGCACCCTCCACAGTCGCGTGTCGTCCAACCCGTATTCCCGTGTCAGCCACAAGGCGATCTCGTGCAGGTGGGTGAGGAACGCCGCGTCGAGCACGAACATGCGCACCGGTTCGATATCTTCCACGAACACGGTCGGCAAGATGCCCGGCTGCACATGAGGTTGCAAGGTGTACCCGCGTTCCTCCAGCAGGGGCGCGTAGGTCCTGCCATCGCCGAAATCGCGGATCAGCAGGCTACGCGCTGTGCCATCGGGGGCAAAGAGCACCATGGTGTTTTGCTGATGGGCTTCGAGGCCGATGCCGTACATCAGGTAGATCGCGACCACTGGGCGGGTGACCACGGCGGCGTACTGCCGGAACCAGTCTTCAACGCCCTGGGCCTCGGCCCGAACCCCATCGCGCTCGATCAGGTCGGTAAACAGCGGACGGCCGCCGGGCAGGCGGGTGAACAACGAGGCCACGGTGATGGGCAGGCAGTCGTCGTTGCGTTCGAACGCCGCTCGGCTGGCGCGATAGACCACTGACAGGTGTCGTCCGGGAGCATCGTCCTGGGTGATCGCGTTGCGGTACCGCACGCCGATCTCTTCCGGGAAGATCTCGAGGCGCTGGTCGAAGCCGTTTTCGGCGGCGAGGATTTTCGTGATCACCGTGCTGATCCGCGGGCCCATGTGGATCGACTTGGCTTGCAGGCTGCGCAGCTCGCTGGTCATCCACACGGCGATGGGCAACTTGATCAGCGGCGCGGTCTCGTCCAGCACCGGCATCATGGTCCGATAGGACATGGTCGGCAGGGTCTGGAGGTCGGGGCCCTCGGTGATCAGGATGCCAGCTTCGATTTCCGCGGCAAAGGTCTTGAGTACGTAGGCCTGCAGATGCCAGGCATGGATGGGCAGCGGCAGCCATTGGTTTTCGTCCAGGCCCTTGGCATTGAGGGCGGCGGTCCACTGTGCCCATTGCGCCGGGAAGTTACTGGCGAACCAACGGTGGTAGCTGGTGACGTGGGGCATGCTTTCACTTTTGGCCATGTCGGCGCGCAATGCGGCGATGCGCAAGGGGACCTGGGCGTTGAACTCGGGGGACAGTTGTTCGACTTCCGCATCGCTGAGACCTGGACGGGATTTCCAGGTCGGATAATACGGATGGCCTTCCAGCGACCCCCATTGGTCCAACAGGATCGCGGCGTCCTTGGTGCTGGTGTGTTGGCGCAGGTAGTCGGTCAGGCTGGCGAGCCCGTGGCTTTCGGCGGCCTGGGCCAGGCGCGCGTTCCATTGCTGGCGATGCTGGCGGGCGTGGGCATCGTTCATCAGGCTGTTTTCCATGTCCGACTTGAGGCCGGCCACGCCTTCGTCGCTGGGTTCGAAGTCGAAGCTGTCGCGCAGCACGTCCAGCAAGTCCTGATGGCTGTGAATGACTTGGCGTACGCCTTCGTCGGTCAGTAGGGCCACGTCACCGTCACTGATCAAGGTGTCGGCGGGGGCCAGGGTAATCTGCGAGAAAAACAGCTGGGCCCGTGCATTTTTCAACGGGTAGGTCGCCTCGCTGCCGTCCGCGGAAAAGCTCAGGGCCGAACGGTCCAGGATGTTCTCGGCAAACAGGCAGCGAACCAAGCGTCGCATGGCGTTTTTGCGTGAATAAGTGACCAGTGTCTTGAAGTCATCCATATCGGTATCTGCTCGTCGATGAATAAGGAAGAGGGTGAAGCCCGGTTCAGGCCGAACGCGGCCAGTGGGTCGGGAAGTAGTCCAGCGCCGAGTCGCGCAAGCCTTCCATGTAGGCGATGCTCCACTGCAGGACTTCCTCGATGTAGGGGACTTTCAGTTCGAAACGCTTGGCCATTTCCACCAGCAGGACCAGGCCATAGGCGACGTCTTCATTGAAGGCTCGGCTCTGGCGCTCGATGACATAGCCGGGGCGGTTGCCGTCGGCCGGTACCATGGGCGCCAGGATGTCGTTGTAGGCGCGGTTGGTGCGTAGGATCGATAGCATGCTGCTGCGGTCGCGGATCTGCTCGCCGTAGGCCTCGACGATCTCCTGTTTCAAGGACTTGACCGAGGACAGGTCCACGCCCATGCGCTGGCTGATGACTGCGCACAGGTTCTGGCTTTCTTCATCCATGCGTTCGAGGAAATAGGCGCCCAATTCCGGACACTCGGTCCACCAGCACAGGCGTTGCGGGAAGATCTTGCGGTGCCACTGGCCGTAAGGGCCGATCAAGCCGTAGATCACCGAGCTGTGCATGATCGGATTGCCCGGGGTCAGGGTGATCTCCAGGTAATGGTCGAGCAGGGTCACGCAAGGGCCGTACAGCCTGCTGAGCATTTGCTGGAGCTGCTGGCGCGACGCCTGGGTTTCCCGGGCGTGGGTGGCGACATACAACTGGCTTTTGCCGCCGCCCATCTTCACCGAGCGTCCGGGTTTCAGGTCGAACGCCGTGTGCGGGACGTCCTTCATGCCCCAGATCACCAGGTTCGGTTTATCCGCCAGTGTGGCTTGGGCCAGCCAGTCGAAACCGCAGAAGCCTGGAATGGCACCGACGTACACCGGCTTGGTCGTGCTCAGGTACGGTGCGATGTCCTGCAGGACCTGCGGCCGGGCATGGGCCGGCACCGTGATGATGACGATGTCGGCGTCCTCGACGGCGACTTTTGCCTCGGTGGTCACCCGGTCCGGCCGCGCGCTCAGCGTCGAACCATCGGGCATCAACGCCTGAATGGGGGTTTGGCGGGCGTGGAGGTCGACGATGTCCTGATTGCTGGTGAGCAGCGACACCTGGACATCAGGCAATTGCTTGAACAGGACGGCATTGAGATGGCCGGTTCTGCCACCGCCGCAAATGGCGACTTTCAGCACGTTCATGAAGAGGCGTTCCTGTGTGGGTGGAGGGTCATGCGACGCTCAATTGCAGCGGCGCAGAACTGGATTCCAGCCATTGGGTCTTGCCCAGCCAGCCGTCCAGTTGCACGGCGACGCCTGGGTCGAGCAAGTCTCGCTCTTGCAGCCATTGATCGTCGAACACGGTGTGCAGGTACTTCTCGCCGCCGTCGGCGATCGGGACCACGACATTGCCGGTCAGCACACCTTTGTGAATGAATTCCAGGGCCTTGAAAATCGCCCCGCCGGTAGAGCCGCCCACCAGCAGCCCCAGGTTGCGAGCGATATAACGGGCGGTTTCGAAGGCTTGGGAATCGGTGACCTGGACGCCCAGGTCGATGCAGCTGTAGTCGAGCACCAGGCCCACGGTGTCGCCGGCCGGGGTACCGGTGCCGGATTGATAGTACGGGTAGCCGGGATGACCGAAGACAATGGAGCCGGCGGGTTCCACGGCGACGGTCACGGTGTCGGGGTTGTGCAGTTTCAGCCCGCGGGCGATGCCGGTCATCGAGCCGCCGGTGCCGACGCAACCGACGTAGGCGCCGACCTTGCCTTCCACCTGGGCAATGGTTTCGCGGACGAAGTCGCTGTAGCCGCCGGCATTGGCGGCGTTGTCCGACTGGTTCATGAACACCGCTCCCGGGATCTGTTGCGCGAGTTCGGCGGCCATCCGTTGGCGCTCGACTACCGCGACTTCATCCTCGCGATAATGGCCGGCGACAAATCGAACGTCGGCGCCCAGCGCTTTCATGACGGCGATCTTGTCCTGGGCGGCATGGTGGTCGACCACGGCGATAAAATGCAGGCCGAATTCGACAGCGGCCATGGCCAGGCCGATGCCGGTGTTGCCGGAAGAGGACTCCACGACCACGCCGCCGGGCTTCAAGCGTCCGGACTTGAGCGCGGCCAGTACCATGTTCCGCGCCATGCGGTCCTTGATGCTGCCGCCGGGGTTGTTCTTTTCAATCTTGAGCAACAGCCTGGCATGAGTGTCGGGTATATCAATGCCCAGCATGGGGGTATTACCGATCAGGTCGGAAACTTTATTAAGTATCATGTGAAGTACTCCCTTTAGCAGTCAGGTGAAAACGCGTAGTGGCCTTGTGTACAACAAGTCGCCATTAATCGACGGGGTAGGGGGTGACGATGGAATTCATTTTCCAGCAAATCCATCTGATAGCCGGCGGTATTGGCGTAGATCAATAAGTCGCCGGGCTGGGGTAAATATTCGAAGTTGATAAGGCGATAACTGATGACGTCATCATCCAGGCAACTATGGCCGGCGATGTATGCTTGAGTCGGGTTATGGGGCGATTGCGTTGCGCTTATCAAGATGGGATCGACCAGATATTCAGACGCGAACCAGGTTTCACACGCGCTGAAACTACTGCCCTCGACGAAGATCACGGTTTTATTGTCGGCCAGCTTTTTGGTGCGGGTCACTCGAAATACCGAGATGGCGGCTTGATCCACCAGGCTTCGACCGGGTTGCAACGACAAGGTGATATTGCGTGACTTTAAGTAATTCGCTATCGAACGACCGGGTGAATGATCGGATTCCAGAAAAAGTTCCAACCACTGGCTGGCTGTCAAACTGCCGCCATAGGGATAAAACGACTCGGGCACTGAATGGTTGTAGTAATGACCGGGTTTATTGTCGTTCTGCAGAAAACTGTTATAGATCTCGGGATCGACATAACGAATAGGCAGCCCTCCACCCATGTCGATCATGCTCGGAGCCAAGCCCATCTCGTGCGCCGCCTCGACAAAGGCGGTCACCTCTCGGAAGGCCTGTACCCGGGTTTCGTACCCGTAGCCGCCCAGATGGAAATGGAAGCCTTCGAAGTGAAAATGTTCGCCTTCTTCGGTCAATTGTCGCAGGCACTCCAGCAAGTCATCGGTGCCCATTCCGAAACGGCTCGCCAGGCAGCTCTGCGGCCGGTAACGCAGTAAAACCCTGGCCTGTAAGGGAGGGCGCGTGGCTTTTACCAGCGCTTTGAGATGAGCGAATTCTTCCAGCGAATCCACACAGATCAGTGAGCCAGCCTCTACCAGTGCCCGGTGGAAAACAGCCGTTTTGGCCGGCCCCGTTGCGCACAAAAGCGCTCCCGGCGTGCCGGCGCGCCGGGCCGCATTCAGTTCGTGAATGCTCGATACATCGACGCCGATACCCAAATCTTCTGCCGCGCGAAGCAGACATTGGGACTTGTTGGCTTTGGCACCATAGAAGATGACGTGATTCACGTCGTATTTCTTCAACACGCTCTTCAGCGCCGTTGTATTGGCTTTAAATGCATGGGGCCACATCAGGTTCAGGGGTGATCCATGTTGTGAAACAAGTTCTATAAGTCTTTGTGAATGATCATGAATAAATTGTCCGATCGCCGGGTCGAGTAGGGGTGTCAACAGTGTGGGTTGATGCACTTTGGTTCGGTTGTTGGATATTGGCGTGGAAACATTAGGCATAGTTAACCCCTGGCGTCGAACATGCCATTTTTCATAGTTCGACAACCGCTGTTGTCGAGGCGGATATAAAACGTCCGTTTCAGGCTTAAGAAATTTCCGTATTTGGCGGTGTAAGCCAAACGAAGCCTGAAGATAAAATCATCAGGCCGGACGTAATAAATATTTCACAAAGCACGGCATAAGAAACCCATTCCCTAAGGTTTATCCGAAGAGCGGAGCAGCCGCCATCGACGGATGGCGCGTCCATGTTAAATAGCCAATGAATGGCATTCAAATGACATCACCGCTATGCACTTCCTGTGATGACAAAGACTTCCTTTGATGATTGGCTTGCATCAGCTCGATGGCGAGAACCATATTGCTAACGCGAACGATTATCAAGTAAGGTTTTCAAAAATTTTAAATAATTACTCGCTGAACGAGCGTGCATAAGCGCTTGTTTGCAGGTGCTTGTAAGCGTTCTTGCGCAGTTGAAGAAGTACCTTAATGCCTTGATGGAAAAGGAATTAAGGAGCGCTGGAACAGGCCGCAGCCGAGACCGGGATTTCCCTGCCTGAGGTACATGAAATTTTCGCTGATCACCACTGACGCATACCCAGGAGAGCTCCATGACAACTGAACGCCCCCATACCGTCGCCACGCTTCCCATCAGCTACCTGTTCGTTCCCGGCAACCGCCCCGAACGGTTCGCCAAGGCGGTCGACGCGACGCCGGATGCGATCATTCTCGACCTCGAGGATGCCGTTCATCCCGACAGCAAAGCCGCGGCTCGAGCGGCCATTTGGGCTTGGCAGGAAAGCGTGCCGAGTGTTGCTTGCCAGCGCTACATCCGCCTGAACAGCGTTGACAGCACCTTCCTGCGCCAAGACCTGACATGGCTGGGAGACATGCGCTATCCCGAGCGTTGCGCGGGGATTTTCTTGCCCAAGGCGCAGTACGGCGAGGCCTTGTGCCAAGTGGTCGAGCAGTTGTTGGCGTGGCAGCCCGAGTTGCAGATCGTCGCCATCATCGAGACGGCCAAGGGCCTGCAGCAGGTCGAGGCGATTGCCGGCATTGCCGGGCTGTCGCGCCTGGCGTTCGGTTCGTTGGATTTTTCCCTCGACATCAACTGCAGCCAGGTGCCCGAGGCGTTTCTGTTCGCCCGCAATCGGATCGTGCTGGCATCGCGCACGGCCGGTTTGCCTGCGCCGATCGATGGTGTGACACCGGCCATCAGCGACCTGGCGATGGTCAATCACGATGCGCATTACGCAAGGTCCCTGGGCTTTGGCGCCAAGCTGTGTATCCATCCTGCGCAATTGAACACGGTCCAGCGGGCCTTCCTGCCCAATGCGGGTCAGCTGGCCTGGGCCGATCGCGTGATGCGTGCCGTGGCCAGCGGCTCCCATGCGGTGCAGGTGGACGGCGAGATGGTGGATCTGCCGCTCATCGAACATGCCCAGCGCCTGCTGGACGTGGCCAGCCTCTACGCGGTGCCCGCCAAGGCGGACGCCTGCTGAACCCGCTGCCGACCAGGAGATTCGCCATGGAACACCAGGGTTATCAGATTGCGCTGCGACCGCTGTGCGAAGTGCTGCAATCGGAGCACGTCGATCCGGCCAATGTGCAATGGCTGCGGGAGTCGATCATCCGTGCCGGGCATTGGCTGGAGCCGATCATCGTCGAGCGTTCGCGAGGCATCGTGATGGACGGCAATCATCGCTTCAACGCGGCGTTGCAATTGGGCTTGAAGCGGGTCCCGTGCATCCAGCTCGACTACGCGGATCCGCGGGTGTGTGTGCGGCATTGGCAGACCGGCAAGGCGTTCGAGGTGGCGCGGATTTTCAGCACCATCGCCCGGGGCGAGCTGTTCCCCTACAAGACCACGCGGCACGCGTTCGACCCGGCCCTGCCCGTCGTCGCGATACCGCTGGAGCGCCTGTACGCCTGAGGGATCCGGCGCAGTCTGAAAAATAATCCCCAGGAGGTGATACTTTTCCGCAGGTCGACTGGCAATAGGAGTGATTACCATTTTCTCTCGTTGGAAAGGATCCTTAAGCCATGTCTGTTGCACGTCGACCTTGTGGTGAGTCTGCGTTATCCCTCGCGATTCGTAGCGCCACGCTGAGTTTTATTCTGGTCGCAGGAAGCGCCACCGCCTGGGCGGCAACCCCCGGACAGGCGCCTGCCGCCGATACAACCCAGGACGCCTCCAAGGGCAACGGGCAAGGCTTGACCCTTGACGCCACCACCATCAGCGGCACCCACAACGACCCAGGCGCACTGCCGCCCGTGCTGGCCGGCGGTCAGGTGGCGCGCGGTGCACGCTTGGGGATGATGGGCAACAAGGACGTGATGGACACGCCGTTCAGCGTGACCAGCTACACCGAAAAGACCCTGGCCGACCTGCAAACCGTGACCGTGGCCGACGCCCTGCAACGAGACCCTTCGGTGCGCTCGACGGGGCAGGTGGGCGGCATCGTCGATTCGTTTTTCATCCGTGGT
This sequence comes from Pseudomonas sp. Van50, assembly GCF_055390755.1. Lineage (NCBI taxonomy): Bacteria > Pseudomonadati > Pseudomonadota > Gammaproteobacteria > Pseudomonadales > Pseudomonadaceae > Pseudomonas > Pseudomonas sp. Van50. The sequence goes on from NZ_AP024343.1 coordinate 3,005,084, forward strand.
TTTCCCATCGGCGAGGGCAACCTCGGTGAGTTGGCCTACGACGGCGTATACGGCGTGGCACCCAACTACCGGGTGTTCACCGACTACGCCGAACGGGTCGAAGTGCTCAAGGGGCCGGGGGCGCTGATGTACGGCATTTCTCCGAACAGCGGGGTGGGTGGGGTGATCAATATCGTTCCCAAGCGTCCGTTGGACGAAGACCTGACGCGCTTTACCGGCAGCTACGCGTCCGATTCCCACGTGGGCGGGCACCTGGATGTCAGCCGTCGATTCGGCCCGGAAAACCAGTTCGGTGTGCGCTTCAACGGCAGCCTCCAGGGTGGCGACACGGCTATCGACGACCAGGAACGCGAGCTCGGCATCGGTGCCATTGCTCTGGATTATCGGGGCGAGCGTTTGCGCTTGAACCTCGACTTCATCAGCCAGAAAGAAAGCTTTGACGGCGCCTCGCGGCCCTTCACCGTCGCGCCTGGCGTTGAAATTCCATCGGCCCCCAACGGTCGTACCAATGCGTCACAGAAATGGGGTTGGTCCGACACCAAGGAGCAGTCGGCCTTGCTGGGTGGCGAATACGACCTGACGGACGCGGTCACGGTGTTTGCCCACGCCGGCGGTGGTCGCTCGGACGTCAAGCGGATGTCCGACCAGGTACCAAGAATCCTCAACAACGCCGGCGATATCAGCAACACGCCGGGGTATTACAAATTCAACGTAGACCGTTCGACAGCCGATGTGGGGGTTCGTGGGGTGTTCGACACCGGCCCTGTCAGCCACACGACCACGCTGATGGCGACCACTTACCAGGATGAACTGTCCCGGGGGATCAACAATGGGCCGGAGGTCCGCTCGAACATCTATCACCCGGTGGACGTGCCCAAGCCGGCCATCAATGCGCCCAAGGTGCTGCGGGTTTCCGAGTCGCAGCTGTCCGGCTTCGCCTTGACCGACACCTTGTCGGTACTGGATGACCGTCTGCAACTGACCCTGGGGCTGCGTCGGCAAAATATCGAGTCGCGCAACTACAATGCCAGCGGCTCGGTCAGTTCCCGTTATGACGACAGCGCAACGACCCCGCTGGTCGGCGTGGTGGTCAAGCCCTGGGAGGACGTGTCGCTGTACTACAACTATGTCGAGGGGCTGAGTAAAGGTGACGTCGCGCCAGGCAACGCGAGCAATGCTGGCGAAACGTTTGCACCTTATGAATCCAAGCAGCATGAGATTGGGGTCAAGTACGAGCACGGCACGTTCATGACCACCCTGGCGCTGTTCCAGATCGAGAAGCCCAGTGGCGAAATCGGTGCGAACAGCGTTTTCTCTGTGCAGGCTGAACAGCGCAACCGTGGCCTGGAGTTGAGCGTGTTCGGCGAAGTGGCCCCCGGCACACGCTTGATGGGTGGCGTGACATTGCTCGACGGTGAGCTGACGGATTCCGCCACCGCAGCCAACCGTGGCAATAAGCCGGTGGGTGTGCCAGACGTACAAGCCAACCTGTGGGCCGAATGGGACACCCCGTGGGTGGAAGGCTTTACCCTCACCAGTGGCGCGATCTACACCAGCAGCCAATACGTGAACCAGGCCAACACCCAGGAGCTGGATGCCTGGACCCGCTTCGATGCGGGCGCTCGCTACGCCACCAAGATCGAAGGTCGACCGACGACTTTCCGAGCCACGGTCCAGAACGTCTTTGACCGCGAGTACTGGTCGGGGGTCGCCTCGTACGGCGCCTTCTCCCCAGGTTCTCCACGCACATTGCAATTGTCGGCCACGGTGGATTTCTGAGGCATGGCGAGGGGTGGCTCTAGCACAGGGTCACCCCTCTCACTTTTCTTTCCCGATCTCTTCTATATAAGGTAATGCTGTTCACTTAGGAAAAACGATGAACCTGTAGCCAGACAAACCTTAAGCGAACAGCATTATTGGCCTTTGGCAGGCAGCCCCATCTTCGCCAGCGTCAGCGTTTCATCGGCGCGCCCCCAGCCACCGTCTGCCACCTCTTCGACCAGGACCATGGTGAATGGACGGACCCCTTCGCCGAAGTATTCGACGAACATTTCCGTGGTGCGATGGATGATCTCTTCCTTGCGGGCGTGGTCCAGGATTCCTTCGGGAAATTTGTAGTTGGCAAATGGCATGGATCGACTCCGTAGGTGTGAAAGATTCGCCAGGGGCGATGGCCCCTGGCGCGCATCTTTCTCCTTTATGCCCGTGGAATAAATCCTTCTGGATTGGCATCTGAATTCAACGTACGTGAACAATCGGCCGCTTGGACTCAGTGCGAATGACGCGGCTCGCCACTGCGGGCGATCACGCGCAGATGCAACGTGGCAGGCTCCAGGCAGCCCCCGGTGGACAATTGCCCGACCAGTTGCCGGTACAGTTCCTGCCAAGGCGTTTGCGACGGTGGGATGTTCGGTGTCCATTCGAGTCGGCGCCGGGCCATCTCTTCGTCGTCGATCAGCAGGTTCACGGTGCGTGTATTCAGGTCCACTTTCAGCCGGTCGTTGGTTTGCAGCAACGCCAGGCCGCCGCCCACGGCTGCTTCAGGGGACATGTTGAGGATCGATGGGCTCGCCGAGGTGCCGCTCTGGCGACCGTCGCCCAGGCAGGGCAGGGAGTCGATGCCCTGTTTGATCAGCGCGGCCGGTGGGGCCATGTTCACCACCTCGGCACTGCCGGGGTAGCCCACGGTGCCGACACCGCGAATGACGAGGATGCAGCGCTCGTCGATGTCCAGCGCCGGATCGTCGATGCGGGCGTGGTAATCCTCCGGTCCTTCGAACACGATGGCCCGGGCTTCGAAACTGTTCTCGGCACCGGGCTCGGAGAGGTAGGTCTTGCGAAACGCTTCGCCCACCACCGACATCTTCATGATCGCGCTGTCGAAGAAATTGCCGCTGAGCACGATGAAGCCGGCCCGGTGCTTGAGCGGGGTGTCGAAGGGATGGATCACGTCGGCGTTGCTGGTCAGGCTGCTGCTGACGATTTCGCCGATGGTCCTGCCGCTGACCGTGGCGCAGTCTTCGTGCAGGCGTCCGGCTTTTTGCAGTTCGTGCATGACCGAGGGCACACCGCCGGCCCGATGGAAACCTTCACCCAGGTACTTGCCGGCTGGCATGCAATTGACCAGCAGCGGCACGTCCTCGCCAATTCGTTGCCAATCATCCAGGCTCAGTTCGACGCCCATGTGCCGGGCGATGGCGATCAGGTGCGGCGGGCAGTTACTCGAAGCACCCAGGGCCGAGGCGACGGCGATGGCGTTCTCGAAGGCCTGGCGGGTCATGATCTGTGACGGACGAATGTCTTGCAGCACCAGCTCGCAGATGCGCTTGCCGGTGGCATAGGCCATTTGCCCGCGCTCGCGATAGGGCGCCGGAATGCTCGCGCAACCGGGCAGCGACATGCCCAGGGCTTCGGCCAGGGCGTTCATCGACAAGGCGGTGCCCATGGTGTTGCAGTGACCCACCGATGGCGATGCCGCAGTGGTCATTTCCATGAAGCCTTCGTAATCGATCTCGCCGGCGGCCATCAGGTTGCGCGCATGCCAGAGCACGGTGCCCGAGCCGATCAACTCGCCCTTGTGATGGCCGTCGAGCATCGGCCCGCCGGACAAGACAATGGCGGGCAAGTCGGTGGTCGCCGCCGCCATCAGGCAGGCGGGCGTGGTCTTGTCGCAACCGGTGGTGAGCACCACGCCGTCCAACGGGTAGCCGTGGAGGATTTCCACCAGCCCCAGGTAGGCCAGGTTGCGGTCCAGGGCAGCGGTGGGGCGCCGTGACTGTTCGGCGATCGGGTGCACCGGGAATTCCATGGGGATGCCACCGGCGTCACGGATGCCGGCCTTGACCCGTTGGGCCAGTTCCAGGTGATGACGGTTGCAGGGGGTCAGGTCGCTGCCGGTCTGGGCGATGCCGATGATCGGGCGTCCCGATTGCAGCTCTTCGCGGGTCATGCCGTAGTTCATGTAGCGTTCGACATACAGGGCGGTCATGTCCGCGTGAGCCGGGTCATTGAACCATTGCTCGCTGCGCAGGCGGCGTTCAGGCGTGTCACTCATGATTCATGTCTCTCTTGTAATTGGATGAATCGGTCACGGTCGTAGCGTCAGCGGCCCAGCAGTCCGCGGGCAGCGAGGTTGCGCAACAAGGCGCTGACGCCAAAGGTCCAGGGGGCGGCGTCGCAGCTGTGGGTCACCTCATTATGCAGGCTGCCGAGCAAGGGGCTGCTGATGCTGACCCGGTCCCCGCGCTTGTGGGTGAAACCGCTGCCGGGATGGTCGCGGTCTTCGGTGGGGGCGAACAGGGTACCGAGAAACAGCACAAAGCCATCCGGATATTGGTGGTTGGCGTTGAGTGTCTGGCTTGCCAGGTCCTGTGGGTCACGGCTGATCTGGCTCATGGAGCTCGAACCGTGCAGGCGGTAGCCATCTTCGCCTTGTACCTGGAGGTCGACCACGCAGGCGCGTACGTCATCCAGGCTGAAGTGTTCGTCGAACAGGCGAATGAACGGCCCGATGGCGCAGGACGCATTGTTGTCCTTGGCCTTGCTCAGCAACAGCGCGCTGCGACCTTCGATGTCTCGCAGGTTGACATCGTTGCCCAGGGTGGCGCCGTGGATCTGGCCACGGCTGTTTACCGCCAGCACCACTTCCGGTTCCGGGTTGTTCCATTGCGATACCGGATGAATGCCAATTTGGCTGCCGCTGCCCACGGCGGACAGGATCGGTGCCTTGGTGAAGATCTCCGCATCCGGGCCGATGCCGACTTCCAGGTACTGCGACCACATGCCCTGTTCGATGAGCAAGGCTTTCAGGCGCATGGCTTGCTCGGAACCCGGCACGATCGCCCGCAGGTTATCGCCGATCACGCTGTGCACGGTGGCGCGTACCGCCTCGGCCCTTGCCGCGTCGCCGCCGGCCTGTTCCTCGATCACTCGCTCGATCATGCTGGCGGCGAAGGTCACGCCGGCGGCCTTGATCACTTGCAAGTCCAGCGGCGGCAACAGAAATGGCTTGGCCGGGTCGGCATGAATGCCGGTGTTGGCCAGCAGCGCTTCGACGCTGGCGATGAAAATGCCGGGCGTTTGCCTGACTTCCGCCAACGGTGAGGACGTTTCCAGCAAATCGCTCAAGGTCGCGAAACGGTCCGACAGGTCGAACACCCCATCGCTGCGCAACACGACGGGTGAAGGTCCGGCGACACGGCCAGGCACCCAGGCACGACCGATGAGGGTGCCGGCGACGCCATCGACGGGCAGGGTGTTCTCGGGAGTAAGCATCAGTGACATGGGCAGTCTTCCGGGTTCGTAAAGCTTTCAAGCTAGGGCCCGCGGTTGATGAACTCCAATGAGATATATTCAGTATCTGATAACGTCCGGTTATTGCATCGTCGAGGATTGCCCATGTCCGATCTGTCTTTCTCCAGCTTCTGCGGCTGGCTCAAATTCCGCCATCTGCTGTTGATCGATACCTTGGGGCGAACCTGCAACATGCATCTGGCGGCCGAGCAGATGAACCTCAGCCAGCCCGCCGTGAGCAAGATGCTCAAGGAAATCGAAAGCCTGCTCGGCTTCGCCCTGTTCGAGCGCCGCTCCCGGAGCATGCCGCCCACCGCATTGGGTGAGCACGTACTGCGTTACGCGCAGATCGCCTTGAACGATGCCCGTTCGTTCGTCGAGCAAATCAGCAGCCTGCGCGAAGGTGGCCATGGCTACCTCAAGGTCGGCGGTATCTTTGCCGCGACGGCGGTGGCCTTGCCTGAGGCGATCCTGCAGATCAAGCAACGCTGGCCCTTGCTGTCCATCGAGGTGGTGGAGCAGACCAGCAACCATCTGATGAAGATGCTTGAAGAGAAAAAACTCGATCTGGCGGTAGCCAGGTTTACCGAGCAAAGCCAGCAACAGCGCTACGACTTCCAGCCCCTGGCCCCGGAACCGTTCTGCATCGTGGTCAATGACCGCCATCCCCTGGCGAACGCCGGGCCGACCTCCCTGCAGCAACTGGTGGACCTGCCGTGGATTCTCTACCCGGTCGGCACGCCGATCCGTGCACGCATGGAACTGGCCTTCGCCGAGGCCGGGGTGGGAATGCCGCGCAATACCATCGACACCATTTCCATGCAGACCTTCCTCCAGGTGCTGCAACGCGGGCCCATGATCGGCATGCTGCCCAATGCCATGGTCGATCCGCTGCTCGACAGCGGCCAGCTCAAGACCCTCGATACCCCGCTGCACCTGGTGCCCCAGGACTACGGCATCCTCACGCGAAAGGACGAACCGCTGGTGGGCGCGGCGCTGGAGTTCGCCGAGATTCTCAAGGACAACGCCCGTCTGAGCGGTTGAGTGTGCCGCCGCCATCGCGAGCAAGCTCGCTCCCACCGTTGTTTCGTGTTGACTGAAAGATCCGCGACACTCCCGCCTCCTGTGGGAGCGAGCTTGCTCGCGATGGCGGCGGATCAGCCTGCACTGAACCCTGTGGCGAGGGAGCTTGCTCCCGCTGGGCTACGCAGTAGCCCCCTTGCCAAACCCAAGCCTCGATAACAATACGTTATCGACTAATCCAAAAATGCCATTGGGAAAGAATCGATTCCCGACAGTAGAGTCCTCGTTCAATCGCCGGATGAGTCACTCATTCGACGTGACCCAATAAAAACAATCAGGGGTTACCTCATGCAAACCATCTCCGAGCCGTTGCCCGCCCAGGCACAAGCCGGCCAGCTGGATTTCGAAGACCGGACCTACCGCAAGGTGATCTGGCGGATCCTGCCCGTGTTGCTGTTGTGCTACATGGCGGCGTACCTCGATCGTGTGAACATCGGGTTCGCCAAGCTCGACATGCTCAACGAGCTGCAATTCAGCAACACGGTGTATGCCTTGGGCGCCAGTATGTTTTTCTGGGGCTATTTCCTCTTCGAAGTGCCCAGCAACCTGTTGCTGCATCGCTTTGGCGCACGGTTCTGGATCGCCCGGATCATGCTCAGTTGGGCGGTGATCTCCATGGCCGTGGCCTACACCGTACCGCTGGCGGCTTTCTTCCACATCGAATCGAGCACGATGTTCTATGTGCTGCGCTTCCTGTTGGGCATCTGCGAAGCGGGCTTTTTCCCTGGCGTGATCCTCTACCTCAACTACTGGTTTCCGACCCACCGGCAGAGCCGGGTGATGTCCGGGTTCCTGCTGGCGCTGCCCGTCAGCCTGACCCTGGGCGGCATACTTTCCGGCTGGCTGATGAACAGCATGCAAGGGGTGCATGGCCTGTCCGGCTGGCAATGGATGCTGCTCATCGAAGGCATTCCATCGATCATCATGGCGTTCGTGGTGATCGTCTGCCTGGCCGACAACATCGACAAAGCCAAATGGCTGACGGTCGCGGAAAAAGCCCTGCTCAAGGCCAATCTGCAAACCGACAACCAGGGCAAGGCCACGCGCTTGAGCGAAGTGTTCTTCAACCCGCGGGTGTGGTTGCTGGTATTGATCCTGCTGACCTTCAACACCGGTTTCTATGGCCTGGCGTTCTGGATGCCTTCGATCATCAAGAGCACCGGCATCACCAACAGCTTGCACATCGGTTTGCTCACCGCCATCCCTTATTCGGTGGCGGTGGTGGCGATGCTGCTCAACGCTCGGCACTCCAACCGCACCGGTGAGCGGCGCTTGCACGCGGCGATCCCGGCGTTCATTGGCGGCGTCGGCCTGATCCTCAGTGCCTTCTTCGCTGACAACCTGGTGTTGTCCGTGCTCTTTCTCAGCGTCTCCGCTTCGGGGATCCTCAGCCTGATGCCGATTTTCTGGACCCTGCCGGGCACCGTGCTGTCGGGGGTCGCTGCCGCAGCCGGCATCGGCATGATCAACGCCATCGGCAACTTGTCGGGCTTTACCGGCTCGATGATCACTGCCGTGGCCGAAACCCTCACGGGCAACATCAACAACGGCACTTATGTACTGGCCTTGTGTCTTTTGGTCAGCGGCGGGCTGATCCTGGCCATCCCCGCTTCGATGCTCGGCAGGACCCCCAAGCACGCCGCCACGGCAGCGCAACTGGAGGCCGCATGAACCTGCAGAACAAGCGCGTGCTGGTGACGGCAGCGGGGCAGGGCATTGGCTTGGCCAGCGCCATTGCCTTCGCCCGGGCTGGGGCCGAGGTGATCGCCACGGACATCGATATCTATGCACTGGCGGGGATCGAAGAGGTCACCGCCATGTCCCTGGATGTCACCTCGACCGCTGCCATTAGCGCCGCCTGCGAGCGCATCGGCGGGCTCGACGTGCTGTTCAACTGCGCAGGCTACGTGCACAGCGGCAACATACTGCAATGCGACGAAGCGGCCTGGGCGCGTTCGATGGACCTCAATGTCACGGCCATGTATCGGATGATCCACGCGTTTTTGCCGGGCATGCTGGCCCGTGGCGGCGGCTCGATCATCAACATGTCGTCGGTGGCCTCCAGCGTCAAGGGTGTGCCCAATCGCTTCGCCTATGCCACCAGCAAGGCGGCGGTGGTGGGCCTGACCAAGGCTGTCGCCATCGACTTCGTCAACCAGGGCATCCGTTGCAACGCGATCTGCCCGGGCACCGTGGACTCGCCTTCGCTGCGCCAGCGCATCGCCGAGCAGGCCGTGCAACAGGGCGTCGATGAGGCGCAGGTCTACCGGCAATTCCTCGACCGTCAGCCCATGGGACGCATCGGCAGCACTGAAGAGATCGCCCAGTTGGCGGTGTACCTGGGCAGCGATGCATCGGCCTACACCACGGGTGCCATTCACGTCATCGACGGTGGCATGAGCATCTGAACCCCGGTCTTCACTTGAGCAGGAGCACGACATGAAACTATTGCGCTACGGCGAAAAAGGCTCGGAAAAACCCGGGCTGTTGGATACCGACAATCAGCTGCGCGATCTCTCCGGCCATGTGCCGGACATCACCGGGCAGGTCCTGGGCGCGGACAGCCTGGCAGCGCTCGCCGCCCTCGACCCGCGCAGCCTGCCGCTCGTTGCCGGCCAGCCGCGTATCGGTGCCTGCGTCGGCCAGGTCGGCAAATTCATCTGCATCGGCCTGAACTACGCCGACCATGCGGCCGAGTCGAACATGGAGGTGCCGAAAGAGCCGATCATCTTCAACAAATGGACCAGTGCCATCTGCGGGCCGAACGACGATATCCAGATCCCGCGCGGCTCCCTCAAGACTGATTGGGAAGTCGAGCTGGGCGTGGTCATCGGTAAAGGCGGGCGCTACATCGACGAAGCCAATGCCATGGAACATGTCGCCGGCTACTGCGTCATCAACGATGTGTCCGAGCGCGAGTGGCAACTGGAGCGCGGCGGCACCTGGGACAAGGGCAAGGGCTTCGACACCTTCGGCCCTCTTGGCCCCTGGCTGGTGACCCGGGATGAAATCGCCGACCCGCATACGCTGGATCTGTGGCTGGAGGTTGACGGACACCGCTATCAGAACGGCAATACCCGAACGCTGATCTTCAGCGTGCCGCAACTGATTGCCTACCTGAGCCGCTGCATGAGCCTGCAACCGGGGGATGTGATCTCCACCGGCACGCCACCCGGCGTCGGCTTGGGCATCAAGCCCGCCCCGGTGTTCCTGCGGCCGGGCCAGACCATCCGCCTGGGGATCGAGGGCTTGGGCGAACAGCGTCAGGTCACGGTGCAGGCGGACTGATCGCAGGGCTCGCTGCCCCCTCAGGCCCCTGTGGGAGCGGGCTTGCTCGCGATAGCGGTGTGTCTGCCGGCATCCATTCAACTGACCAGACGCCATCGCGAGCAAGCTCGCTCCCACACTGTTCCGAGGCGCTACACATATTGATGCCTTACCAATCCCCCTGTGGGAGCGAGCTTGCTCGCGATAGCGGTGTGTCTGCCGGCATCCATTCAACTGACCAGACGCCATCGCGAGCAGGCTCGCTCCCACACTGTTCCGAGGCGCTACACATATTGATGCCTTACCAATCCCCCTGTGGGAGCGAGCTTGAACTGGCCTAATGATTTTGGACACTTCAATCGGGCGCTATGATGGCGCCCAAATCTGAGGTGTTTTGGTTATGCGTAAATCTTACTCCAGTGAGTTCAAACTCAAAGCGGCCAGCATGGTGCTGGACGAGGGACAGTCGGTTCCCGAAGTCTGCGCCAGCCTGGATATTGGGCCCACGGCGCTTCGCCGCTGGGTCGATCAGGTTCGCAAGGAACGCTTGGGTTCGACCCCGGTGGGCGCCAAGGCGATTACCGCTGATCAGCGTGAAATTCAGCAGCTCAAAGCGTTGCTCAGGCAAAAAGACCTGGACATTGAAATCCTAAAAAAGGCCAGTGCTCTCCTGCTTTTGGACTCCAAAGATCATTCTCGTTGATCAATGAGCTGGACGAGCAGTACGGCGTTAACAATTGCTGTCGGGCGTTTGGAGTCAACCGCAGCAGCTTTTACGCCTGGCGTCAGCGCCAAGGCAAAGTGAAGCCCGAGCGGGAGAAACTTAAAGCCGTGCTGGTCGAGCATCACAAGGAGTCCAGAGCATCCGCGGGGTCTCGCACCCTTTCCAAGGAGCTGCAAGCAAAGGGACATCGTGTCGGGCGGCATATGGCTCGCAGCTTGATGCGCGAAGCCGGTGTTGCCAGTCGTCAGCGCCGGCGGCACAGGTACAAATCTTCCGGCGTGGAAGCGTTGGTGGCGCCGCACGTGCTCAAGCGCAAGTTTGATGTCACGGCGATCAACCAGGTGTGGTGTGGCGATGTGACGTACATCAAGGTCGGCAAGCGCTGGATGTATTTCGCGGCGGTGCTGGATCTGTTTGCTCGCCGGATCGTGGGCTGGTCGTTTTCAATGATTTCCGATGCCTCGCTGACCTGCGAAGCGTTGCGAATGGCGGTGCAATTGCGAGGTTGCCCAAAAGAGGTGCTGTTTCATTCCGATCAAGGCTGCCAATACACCAGCCACAAATTCAGGAATGAAATGCGCAAGCATGGACTCCTGCAAAGCATGAGTCGCAAAGGTGAGTGCTGGGACAACGCCCCGATGGAGCGTTTCTTTGGGAGCCTGAAGTCAGAGTGGGTGCCAGAAGATGGCTACAGCTCGGAGCATGAAGCCCGCGTGGATGTGCAGCGTTATGTGATGCGTTACAACAACGTCAGACTCCATAGCTACAACGACTACCGGTCGCCGGTAGCTATGGAGAAACTGGCAGCATGAAACCGTAACTGGTGTCCAAAATTAGTTGACCAGTTCAGCTTGCTCGCGATAGCGCTGGCCCGGCCGGGCCTCACTTTGGATCAACCCGCCTGACACGCTTCATCACCACCACGAAAAACACCGGCACGAACACCACCGCCAGCGTGGCGGTGATCATCCCGCCGATCACCCCGGTGCCGATGGCCTGCTGGCTCGCCGAGCTGGCACCGGTGGCAATCGCCAGCGGTACCACCCCGAGGATGAATGCCAGCGAGGTCATGATGATCGGTCGCAGGCGCAGGCGTGCGGCCTGGAGTGTGGCGTCGATCAAGTCGTGGCCTTCGTCGTACAGGCTCTTGGCGAACTCGATGATCAGGATCGCGTTCTTCGCCGACAGGCCGATGATGGTGATCAACCCGATCTTGAAGAACACGTCGTTGGGCATGCCGCGCAACGACACGGCCAGTACCGCGCCAAGCACACCCAGTGGCACCACCAGCAGCACCGAGGTCGGGATCGACCAGCTCTCGTACAGCGCCGCCAGGCACAGGAACACCACGAGCAACGACAGGCCCAACAGGATCGGTGCCTGGCTGCCGGACAAGCGTTCCTGCAAGGACAACCCGGTCCATTCCTGGCCCAGGCCTGTCGGCCCCAGGGCCACCAGCCGTTCGATTTCGGCCATGGCTTGTCCGGTGCTGTAGCCCGGTGCCGGTTCGCCGGAAATGCTCACCGCCGGATAACCGTTATAGCGGGTCAATTGCGCCGGCCCCTGGGTCCAGCGGGCCTGGACGAATGCCGACAACGGGACCATTTTCCCGCTGTTGTTGCGCACGTGGATCTTCAGCAGATCCTCGACCTGGCTGCGCTGGTCGCCCTCGGCCTGGACCACCACCCGCTGCATCCGCCCCTGGTTGGGGAAGTCGTTGATGTAGGCCGAACCCACCGCCGTGGACAACACGCTGCCGACATCGGCAAAGGAAATGCCCAGGGCATTGGCCTGCTTGCGGTCGACCTCCAGTTGCACCTGCGGCGCTTCCGCCAGGGCGCTTTCGCGCACATTCATCAGCATCGGGCTTTTTTCGGCGGCGGCGAGCAATTCGCTGCGGGCCTGCATCAAGGTGGCATGGCCGAGTCCGCCACGGTCCTGCAAACGGAACTCGAAACCGCTGGAGGTGCCCAGGCCATCCACGGGCGGCGGCAGCACCGAGAACGCCATGGCATCCTTGATTTGACCCAGGGCCAGGTTGGCGCGGTCGGCAATCGACGCCGCCGAATCCTCGGCGCCGCGTTGCGACCAGTCCTTGAGGGTGGTGAAGGCCAGGGCTGCGTTCTGCCCGCTGCCGGAAAAGCTGAAACCGAGAATGATCGTGCTGTCGCCGACCCCCGGCTCGCCGGCGTTGTGGGCTTCGATCTGCTCCACCACCTGCACCGTCCGGTTTTTGCTCGCACCCGGTGGCAGCTGGATGTCGGTGATGGTGTAGCCCTGGTCTTCCACCGGCAGGAACGAGGAGGGCAGGCGACTGAACAACAGGCCCATGCCCACCAGCAGCACGCCGTAGATCAGCAGATAACGGCCGCTGCGTTTCACCGCATAGGCCACCCACCCCTGATAGTGGTCGCCGAAGCGGTCGAAGCCACGGTTGAACCAGCCGAAGAAGCCGCTTTTGGCGTGGTGATCACCTTGGGCGATCGGTTTGAGCAAGGTCGCGCAAAGCGCCGGGGTCAAGGTCAGGGCGAGAAAGGCCGAGAACAGGATCGAGGTAGCCATCGACAGCGAGAATTGCTGGTAGATCACCCCCACCGAGCCCTGCATGAACGCCATCGGAATGAACACCGCCACCAGCACCAGCGTGATGCCGATGATCGCACCGGTGATCTGCCCCATGGCCTTGCGCGTGGCCTCCTTGGGCGACAAGCCTTCCTGGGCCATGATCCGCTCGACGTTCTCCACCACGACGATGGCATCGTCCACCAGGATACCGATGGCCAGCACCATGCCGAACATGGTCAGCACGTTGATCGAGAACCCCAGCGCGAGCATCGTCGCGAAGGTACCCATCAATGCCACCGGCACCACCAGGGTCGGGATCAGGGTGTAGCGGATGTTCTGCAGGAACAGGAACATCACCGCGAACACCAGCAACATCGCCTCGCCGAGGGTGTAGATCACCTTGGTGATCGAGACCTTGACGAACGGCGAGGTGTCGTAGGGAATCTTGTACGCCACGCCGGCCGGGAAGTAGCGCGACAGCTCGTCCATTTTGTTGCGTACCAGGGTCGCGGTGTTCAAGGCATTGGCGCCCGGCGACAGTTGCACCGCCACCGCGGTGGACGGCTTGCCGTTCAGGCGTGTGGAAAACTGGTATTCCTGGCTGCCGATCTCCACCCGTGCCACGTCGGCGATGCGCACCGTCGAGCCATCGGGATTGGCCTTGAGCACAATGTCGGCGAACTCTTGCGGCGTGTTGAGCTGGCCTTTGACGACGATGGTCGCGGTGATTTCCTGGGTGCTGCGGCTCGGCAATTCCCCCAGGCTGCCTGCCGACACCTGGGCGTTCTGCGCCACGATGGCGGCATTGACATCGGCCGGGGTCAGGTTGAAGCCGACGAGTTTCTGCGGGTCGATCCAGATCCGCATGGCGCGCTCGGCCCCGTACAGCTGGGCCTTGCCGACACCGTCCAGGCGCTTGATCTCGTTCATCACGTTGCGCGCCAGGTAATCGCTGAGGGCCACGTCGTCGAGCTTGCCGTCGCTGGAGGTAAGGGTGATCAGCAGCAGGAAGCCGGCGGAGACTTTGTCCACTTGCAGGCCCTGCTGCGTGACCGCTTGCGGCAGGCGCGACTCCACCGCCTTGAGGCGGTTCTGCACGTCGACCTGGGCCAGTTCCGGGTTGGTCCCGGGTTGGAAGGTCGCGGTGATGGTGGCGCTGCCCAGGCTGCTCTGGGATTCGAAATACAGCAGGTTGTCGGCGCCGTTGAGTTCTGCCTCGATCAGGCTGACCACGCTTTCGTCCACGGTTTGCGCCGAGGCGCCCGGGTAGACGGTGTAGATCTCGATTTGTGGCGGCGCCACCACCGGGTATTGCGCCACCGGCAGTTGTGGGATGGCCAGGACACCGGACAACAAGATGAACAAGGCGACGACCCAGGCGAATACCGGACGGTCGATGAAAAATTGCGGCATGGCTTAGTGTCCTGCCTGTGGCCCGGGAACCTGGGCGAGGGGGAGTGGAGAGTCGTCGATCCGGACGTGCTCGCCGGGACGGGCGTGTTGCAGGCCTTCGATGACGATGCGGTCGCCGGGTTTCAAACCGTGGGTGACGACCCAGCGATCGTTTTGCGCGGCGCCCAGTTGCACTGGTTGCTGGCTGACCTTCTGCTCGGCGTCCAGCAGCAACACCTGGGCGATGCCGGCGCTGTCGCGCAAGATGGCCCGTTGCGGCACGGTGATGCCCTGGCTGTTGACCGCCTGTTCCAGGCGCACGCGGATGAAACTGCCCGGCAGCAGGTCCAGGTCGGGGTTGGGGAACTCGCTGCGCAGGGTGATCTGGCCGGTGCTCGGGTCGACGCTGAGGTCGGTGAACAGCAACTTGCCGGGCAGCGGATAAGGGCTGCCGTCGTCCTGGATCAAGGTGGCCTTGGCCTGACCCTGGCCGACCGCTTGCAGTTGCCCTGCGCGAAAGGCGCGGCGCAGGTCATTGAGTTCGCGGGTCGATTGCGTGAGGTCGGCGTGGATCGGGTCCAGTTGCTGGATCAACGCCAACGGCGTGCTTTCGTTCTGCCCCACCAAAGCACCTTCCGTCACCAGGGCGCGGCCGATGCGCCCGGATATCGGCGCGGTCACCGTGGCATACCCGAGGTTCAGTTTCGCCCGTTCCACCGCGGCCTTGTTGGCGGCGACGTCCGCGGCCGTCTGGCGCACGTTGGCCCTGGCGTTGTCGTAGTCCTGGCCACTGATCGCCTTGTCATCGATCAACTGGGCATAACGTTGTGCCTGCAAGCGGGCCTGGAACGCATTGGCCTCGGCCTTGCGCAACGCCGCCTCGGCACTGTCCAGGTCGGCCTTGAACGGTGCCGGATCGATGCGAAACAGCACCTCGCCCTGTTTGACGTCGCGGCCTTCGTGAAACACCCGCTGCAAGACCACGCCGGCGACCCGTGCCCGGACTTCGGCGACCCGTGGCGCGGCGATCCGGCCGCTCAACTCGTTGCTGATCGACAGCGGCCGGGCCTGGACCGTTTCGACACGCACGCTTGCCAGGGGGGCGGAGGCTTGCGGGTTCGAAGCGCTATCACAGCCACTGAGCAGCAGCGCGCCGACCAACAAGCCCAGTGTGACGAAAGGAATCTTGGACATGGTGCTTCCCCAATATTGAGCCGCCCATGGTAGGGATCGAGGCCAATGCCAGGGGTGAAGCTTTGTAGGTGCTCTGTGAAATTGTGTAAGCGCACAGGCCACTAGATCCGAAAATGCCCCACCAACTGCTGTTGATGGTTGGCCATGGCATGCAACGAGTGGCTCGCCTGCGACGCTTCTTGCATCCGGCTGGTCAAGGTTTCGCTGATTGCCCGAATGTCGCTGACGCGATGGCTGATGTCTTCCACGACAGTGCTTTGCTCCAGGGCGGCACTGGCGATCTGTTGGTTCATGTGTTCGATCACTTCCACGGCGTCGGTGATGTGTTGCAACGCCACATGGGTCTTTTCGACTTGGGCGACGCTGTCCTTGGCCTGTTCGCGGCTCAGTTGGGTGCTGTGCACGACCTCCTGGCTCAACTGTTGCAACGCTTCGATCACTGTGCGTATCTGCTCGACCGAGTTCTGGGTGTTGCTGGCCAGATGGCGAACTTCGTCGGCCACCACGGCGAAGCCGCGCCCCTGTTCACCGGCCCTGGCCGCTTCGATGGCGGCATTCAAGGCCAGCAGGTTGGTCTGTTGGGCAATGGCACAAATCACGTCCAGCACCTGGCCAATGTGTTGGCTGTTGCCGGCCAGCGCCTGCACTTGCACGAGTGTGGTTTCCAGGCGCCGGTCGAGACTGTCGATGCTGGTGACTGCGTTGGCGAACAATTCCCGCCCCGATCGGCTTGCGTTTTCGGCGACGGTGGCGGCATCGGCCGCCTGGTGGGAATGGCGAGCCACTTCCTGGGCGCTGGTGCTCATTTCATGCAAGGCGGTCGCTGCCAGCTCGACTTCCCGGTACTGCGTGTGCATGCCGGCGCTGACTTCCCGGGCCACCCGCGCCGACGTATCGGCGGTGTTGCGGGTGTCCAGGGAGGCTTGCTGGATATCGCGGATAATGGGCTGCAACTTGTCGAGAAAGCGGTTGAAACCCCTGGCCAGATGGCCCAACTCATCATGGCGGTCGTTGGGCAGGCGCTGGGTGAGATCGCCGTCGCCTTCGACAATCGCATCGAGCATATGCGCCACCCTCAGCAGTGGCCGGGTGACGCCGTAAGCGGTGAGCCAGATGAGCAACAGTCCCAAGCCGGCAGCCAGCAAGCCGAGGCTGAGGTTGAGCCAGTTGGCCTGGCGATACTTGTCGTCCAACTGCGCTTGCATGTGCAGGGCTGGCGCTTGCACAAGCGCTTCAGGTACGCGTATCTGCAATTGCCAGGGGCTATTGTCGGGAGCGGTTTGCACGGCTTGCCGAACGTCGACCGAGGTGCCGTCAACCGTGCCGCTATGGCCGGCAACTTGCCCTGATGGGGAAAGAATGTTGATCTCGCTGTGGCCGGGATACAGGTCGTTGGCCAGGCTGGCGGCCAGTTGCTGGAGGGTATCGAGGCTGATGTCCATGCCCACTACGCCGATGACGTTGCCCTGGTCCAGCAGCGGTATGGAGATGCTGCTCATCAACGTCTTCTGGCCTTCGACCTCGATCGCGTAGGGCTCTGTCACGCAGGTGCGTCCCAGGGTCTGCGGGCAGACGTACCAGGCGTTGGCCGGCTCGCTGCCCGGTGGTGCGGTGTTGGCGCTGATCTGGGCTTCGCTGAGCACCTCCTGCACCAAGTGGCCGGGTTGGCTTTGCGACCAGTACAAGGCGAAGCGACCCTTTTCGTTGCCGGCCAGATCGCGCTGGCCAATGAAACCGGCATCTTCACCGACCAGCGCGTCGGGAAGCAGCACCACGTAGAAGCCGAGGACTTTTTCGCGGTTCTGGAGGGCTTGGCGGGTCGCGGCGATCAGGTCCTGGCGCAGTTGCCCCGGTGTCAGTCGCCCGTTCCACGCCTGGGCGCGCAGTTGCAGGACCTGCTGGGCAAAACCTTCCCCATAGATCGCGGTTTCGCTGAAAAAGCGCTCCACCCGCTGACCGTGTGCCAGGCCCTGCGCCTGCAGGCCTTCCAGGGCCGAGCGCCCGAGCAGTTGACTGCTTTGCTGCTTGAGCAGCGTTGCGCCTTGCTGGTTCTGATACAGGGAGGTACCGGTCAATGCCCCGACGACGGCCAGCAGGCACAGCCCACTCAGGAGCGTGATCCGCCATTGGATAGAGAGACGAGCGAAGAACATGCTGAGATTTTCCTGCGCTTAGGGATTTTTATTGTTCTGTGCCCCGCACTGTTTGAACGGCGGGCGAGGCTATCTTGCGGCAGGAAGCGCTTGCCGGTTATCCCGAATCGGCAGCCGTTGTGCCCAGGCGTTGGGCAATGCGGTTCCGCCAAGAAAACACAAAACCTGTGGCGAGGGAGCAAGCTCCCTCGCCACAGGTTGTCGTTTGGTCCAGGGACATGGTCAGCGTTACAGCATTGGGCTGACCTGTTTTGGGGCGCCGCCTCGGATGCTGCCGTTTTGGGATAGCGAAGGGTTTTGGCAAGGGCCTAGCATCGAATCCAGCGTGCAAGCAGAACAATAAGCTTTTGGACGTCGGCGAAACTGGCCGTCTCCGATCCAGCAACAACTGCCTCATACAATAAGGTCAAGAACAATGAGTGTATCTTTCCCGATCAGCAACTCGACGGAGTTGAAGCGCGGCGCCCTGGGCGTCGGCTTCATCATCTTCTTTGTGATTTCGGCGGCGAGCCCCTTGAGCGTCATCGCCGGCGGTTTCCCCATCGGCATCATGCTGGGCAACGGCGCGGGTACGCCGGCGTTGCTGCTCCTGGCGCTGTTGGTGTTGCTGGCCTTCTCGGCGGGCTACACGGCCATGTCCCGGCACATGACCAACGCCGGTGGTTTCTATGCGTTCACCTCTCGCGGTTTGGGTGGCCTGGCCGGTGGCGCGGCGGGGGTGCTGGCGATGTTCGCCTACAACATTCTCCAGGTCGGGCTGTACGGCATGTTCGGTGGCGTGGTCAGCGGCACGATGGCCAGTGTCTTTGGCCTGGATTTGCCGTGGTGGACGTATTCGCTCCTGGCGATGGCGAGCATTGCGATTCTCGGTTATCGCAAGATCGACCTGTCGGCCCGGGTGCTGTCGGTGGTGGTCATTGCCGAGTACCTGGCGATCCTGACGCTGGATTTCGCCATCCTCAAGACCGGTGGCGACAGTGGCATCAATCTCGATTCGTTCGATCGCAGCCATGTGTTCAGCGGCACGCCGTCCATCGGCTTGCTGTTCTGCTTCGCGGCGTTCATCGGCTTCGAGGCCACCACCATCTACGGCGAGGAGGCCAGGAACCCGCACCGTACGATTCCCATCGCCACCTACAGCTCGGTGCTGTTGATCGGCGGTTTCTATGCCCTGTCGGTTTGGGCCATGGTGGTTGGCGTAGGCGCGGACAAGATCGTACCGACCTTGCAGGCGCTCCAGGATCCCACCACGTTCATCTACGGCATGTCCGATCACTTTGTCGGCCCACACCTGACCCAGATCATCCGAGTGCTGTTCATGGTCAGCATCTACGCCGGCCTGCTGGCGTTCCACAACGCTGCGGCGCGTTATTTCTATGCCATCGGGCGTGACGGTTTGCTGCACAGCCGGTTGGGCACCACCCATCGCGTGCACCAGAGTCCGCACATGGGCTCGGTCCTGCAGAGCCTGATCGCAGCGGTGGTGGTGCTGATCTTCGCCGCGCTGGACGCCGATCCGATCCTGCAATTGTTCGCCTGGTTCTCCAACCTGGCCACGTTGTGCGTGATCCTGCTCATGGCCCTGACCTCGGCGGCGGTATGGGTCTATTTCCGCTCGCATCCGGAGTTGAAGCTGGGGCTCTGGCGTGGACGGATTCTTCCGGGCTTTTCGTGCCTGGCATTGCTGGCGGTCCTGGCCCTTGCGGTGATGCATTTCGACGTGCTGACCGGCGCCAGCCAACTGTTGTCCTACGGCCTTTGCGCCGTCATTCCCGCCGCGCTGATTGTCGGCGTATTCCTCGCCGCCCGATTGCGCAAGTCCTCGCCCGAGCGGTTCATGGCGTTGGGCAGCCACAAGCTCTAGGGCGCCACGCGACCACGTCAAACCACACAAAAAATTGCGCTGTCGTTCGGGACGGTCCGGCCGCGCGTGAAAGGAAGATGTTATGCACGATTATCAAATGCTCATCAATGGGGCCCGGGTCGACGGCGAAAACGGCCACTTCGATGTGATCAATCCGGCGACCGGCAGCGTGTTCGCCCGTTGCGCGGCCGGTTCCCTGGCCCAGCTGGACCTCGCCGTCGAAGCGGCGCAGTCGGCCTTTATCGAATGGCGATACAGCAGCCATGAAGATCGCCGCCAGCGCCTGCTGAGCATCGCGGCGGACATCGAACAGGACGCCGAGTCGTTGGCCCGGCTGATTGTCCTGGAGCAGGGCAAGCCGCTGGAACTGGCGTTTTCCGAGGTGATGGGCGCGGTGGCCTGGACGCGTTACGCCGCCGAACAACAGATCCACGTGGAGTTGGTGGAGCAGACCCCGAGCCAGCGCATTGAACTGCACCGCAAGCCGTTGGGCGTCGTCGCATCGATCACGCCCTGGAACTGGCCATTTATGATCGCCGTCTGGCACATCATGCCGGCGTTGCGGGCCGGCAATTGCGTGATCAGCAAACCGTCGAGCCTGACCCCGCTGAGCACTTTGCGCCTGGTGGAGATCATTGCGCGCCATGTCCCTCGGGGCGTGATCAATAGCGTGACCGGCGAACAGGGTTTCGGCAGCGCGATCACTGCCCACGCCGGCATCCAGAAGATCGTCTTCACTGGCTCGACCGCCACCGGCCAAAGCGTGATGCGCGGCGCCGCGGGCAACCTCAAGCGCCTGACCCTGGAACTGGGCGGTAACGATGCCGCCATCGTGCTGCCCGGCACGCCGGTCGAGGCAGTGGCCGAAGACATTTTCCAGGCGGCCTTCCTGAACATGGGGCAGACCTGCGCCGCCCTCAAGCGTTTGTACATCCACCAATCCCAGTACGAGGCCTTTGCCGAGGCCCTGACCGTTATCGCCAGGCGTCAGGTGGTGGGTGACGGCCTGGCGCCTGGGGTCACGTTTGGCCCGGTGCAGAACCTCGAACAACTGACACTGGTTGAGGAACTGGTGGCGGACGCCCGTGCCCAGGGGGCGCGGGTGTTGTGCGGCGGTGCCCGTCTGGACCGCCCGGGCTTTTTCTATCCGCCGACGCTGGTCGCCGATGTGACCGACGGACAGCGCCTGGTGGACGAAGAACAGTTCGGTCCGGTGTTGCCCCTGATCGCCTATCAGGATGTCGAGGATGTCCTGCGCCGCGCCAATGCCGGCGACATGGGCCTGGGAGGGTCGGTCTGGGGCCGCGACAGCGAGCAGGCACAGGCATTGGCCAGTCGCCTGGAATGTGGCATGGCCTGGGTCAATTGCCATGCGCAGATCCAGCCGAATACGCCGTTTGGCGGCAGCAAGATGTCCGGGTTCGGCGTCGAGTTCGGCCTTGAAGGGCTGCTGGAGTTTACCGGCCAGCAGCTGCTGTACGTACGCAAGCGTGAAACAGAGTAAGGACTGCAACCATGTACGAGCACTACAAGACAGCGCAGAAGAAGTTCTGGCACCCGATGAGTTCTTCGGCGCCAGCCAACCGCTCCAAGACGTTGATCATCGCCCGTGGCGACGGCAACTACATCACCGATATCGAGGGCCATCGCATGCTCGATGGTGTGGGTGGCCTCTGGAACGTGAACGTGGGCCATAACCGGCCTTCGGTGAAGGCGGCCATCGCCGCGCAACTGGACGAATTGGCCTATTACCAGACCTTCGACGGCATCGCCCATCCGCGGGTGTTCGACCTGGCCGAGCGGCTGACGTCGATGTTCGCCCAGGAAAACATGGCGCGGGTGCTGTTCAGTTCCGGCGGTTCCGATGCGGTCGAGACGGCCCTGAAAATGGCCCGTCAATACTGGATCGCCAGCGGCGAGCCAGGGCGCACGCGCTTCCTGTCGTTGCGCAATGGCTACCATGGCGTGCACGTGGGCGGCACCTCCGTGGGCGGCAACGGGGTCTATCACTACAACCACGGGCCGCTGTTGGCCGGCTGTCATCTGCTCGATACGCCGTGGCTGTACCGCAATCCCTGGGACTGCCGCGATCCGGAGGAGTTGACGGCTCACTGCATTCGCCAGTTGGAAGACCAGATCGCGCTGCTGGGGCCGCAGACCATTGCCGCGTTGATCGCCGAGCCGGTGCAAGGTGCCGGTGGCGTAATCGTGCCGCCGGCGCATTACTGGAAGAGGCTGCGTGAAGTCTGTGATCGCCACGGCATCTTGTTGATCGCCGATGAAGTGGTCACAGGGTTCGGCCGCACCGGCTGCATGCTCGGCAGTCGAGGTTGGGGCGTCGCGCCCGACGTGCTGTGCCTGGCCAAGGGCATCACCGCCGGCTACATCCCCATGGGGGCGACGGTGTTCAACCAGCGTATCGCCGATGCCATCGAGAACGGTCCGGGTTTCAGCAGTGTGATCATGCACGGTTACACCTACAGCGGACACCCGACGGCATGTGCGGCGGCCCTGGCGGTGCTGGACATCGTCGAAGCCGAGGACTTGCCGGGCAATGCCGGGAAAGTCGGGGCCCAATTGCTGGAGCAACTGCAGCCGCTGACCGAACGTTATGCGGTGGTGGGCGAAGTGCGCGGCAAGGGTTTGATGATCGCCGTGGACCTGGTGGCGGACAAGGTCACCCGCGAACCGCTGGACCCGGCCAATGGCCTGGCCTCGCGCATCGCCGAGCAGGCGCGCCGCGCCGGCGTACTGGTGCGCCCGATAGGCAACAAAATCGTGATGTCGCCACCGCTGACCCTGACCTCCGACGAGGCCGCCATGATGGTCGGTGCGTTGGACGGCGCGCTCGCAGATTGCCGCTAGCCCGACCCGCCGGCGCAGCGTGCTGCGCCGGCTCCTGAATATTAAGACAGCCTTTGAAGGCGCACCACAAGGAGCTCCCGCCATGCGGAACCTATCGCGTATGGAATTTTTCGGCAGTGGCCTTGCCTGTACGCTGGCGCTCTGCGCCGCGAGTCAGGTCCAGGCCTATGCGTTGTATGCCGATGACGACACTCACCTCAACGCCGACATGCTGGCGGTGTTCGGCCATTTCAACAGTCGCAAGAACTACGACGGCAGGGCCGGCGGTTCAACCTGGCGCGAAGGCTTTATCAAGTATGGCGTCAGCGGCGACCAGGGCCTGGCCGGTCGTGGCAGCGCCTACGGTGCGTTCAGCCTGGTCAGCTCCGCCACCTGGGGCGATGGCGACGCGGCCGGCAATACACTGGGCAGCGAGCGCACGACGAAGATCGAAGACGCTTACCTGGGCTGGCGCTCCGCCGATCTGTTCCCTGTGTTGGGGCAGGACGGTGTCGATATCTCCGGCGGTCGCCAGGTGGTCAAGCTGGGCAGGGGATTCTTGATCAACGATGATGGGCCGAACCTGGGTAAAGGGCCTGCCGATGGGCGCTTGAATCGCGGGGGTGCCTATTACCTGGCCGCCCGGCATGCGTTCGATCAGACCGCTGTATTGCGTCTGGGCGGGCAGGAGGGGCTGCATGGCAGTGCGGTCTGGCTCAAGTCCGACAACCGTGCCCAGGCCGAAACCGAACTGGCCGCTGGCACGCTGGACTACACCGCCAAGGCCGGGACATTGGGCTTGACCTGGATCCATGGCCTGGATGTGAGCGACCAGTGGGCCAGTGACTTCCAGAAGCAACGCAAGGGCATGGATGTCTACAGCATTCGTGGTGAAGGCGACGCGGGCATCGAGAACGCCAGCCTGGCATTCGAATACGCCTGGCAGGACAAGGACGCCGGCCCGCAGAACGCCTGGTACGCCGAGGCCGGTTATAGATTTGCCGATCTCGCTTGGGCGCCCAAGCTGACGTACCGCTACAGCCGCTATTCGCAGAAGTGGGATTCGCTGTTCACCGGGCAGAGCACGGGTTATGGCACGTGGTTCCAGGGTGAAGTCGCGGGCAATTATGCCGGGCCCTTCAACAGCAACACGGGCATTCATCATGTCGGCCTGACAGCCACGCCGCTGGAGAACCTGACCCTCGGTGCGTTGTACTTCGATTACAACACCGTACGTAAAGACAACGCCCTGAACCTGGATGCCCGTGAGCTGGATGTGTATGCCGAGTGGGCCGTCAACGAGCATTTGATCGTCACCCCGCTGATCGGTCTCTACAAGCCGGATCGGGATGCGACGACGGGAGGCAATCAAGTGACGGGCAATGGCACCAACGTGTACAGCCAGGTGACGGTGGCCGTGCCGTTCTGAGGCCGGAGTTGTTCGATAAAACCTTGTGGGAGCGAGCTTGCTCGCGATGACGGCGGCCCCATCAACATCCATCTCAACTGACCCACCGCAATCGCGAGCAAGCTCGCTCCCACAGGGAATTTGGGGGGAATTCAAATCCTGCAGTCATCCCGAAACTCGGCCCAGAGCGGTTAGCTCCCTCGCCACAGGGCACTGGTATGGCTGCACCTCCGGTTTCTAGCCGACGGCAGGCTGGGTATGCATACGCTCGGCAATCCGCCGGGTGGTGTCCATCACCATTTCAACCACGGTTTCCTGGCGCAGCAGTTTGAAGCTGTGGGTGCTGCCCACGGCCGAAAGGCTGCCCACGACCTCGTCGAGCTCCGGGTTGACGATCGGCGCCGCGATACCGGTGAGGCCCAGGTTGAGTTCGTCGTGGGTCATGCAATAGCCATCCTTGCGGATTTTTTTCGTGGCCTTGGAAAAGCTTGCCCAGTCATGGCCGCTGTCGGGGTCGTTGGCCAGGTGTTCTTCGAACAGGCGTTGCAGGCGCCGACCCTTTTGGAAGGCGATCAATACCTTGGATTGCGCACCGCGAAAAAACGGCAGTGGTTGGCCGCGGCCGAATGAGAACTGGTAGGTGTCACTGGGTTCGGCGATGTAGGTGTTGATGATGCGGCCGTCGTAGAAAACGCTGGCGAACACCGCCAGGCCAGTGGCGTCGGACAGCTCGTGCATCAACTCGCGGCCTGCCACGAGGATCGGGTCGTACTGCCGCATCATCCAGTCCAGCTCAATGATGCGTGGCCCCAGGCCGTAGCTGCCGGCATCCACGCGCACCAGCAGGCCGGCATCGCACAAGTCCTTGACGTAGCGGTACACGGTCGCCCGTGAGAGGCCCATGCGCTCGGCGATGGTCTCGGGGTCGATCTTCAATGTGGCCGGGCCGAAAAGGTCCAGCACACTCAGCATTTTGCTCAGACTGCTCATTTCGCTCCTAAAGGGGGGAATGGCGCGTAGGGGGTCGTTGGGTGAGCACTATAGGTAGCCGCGGCGCTGATGAAAAGCCCGCGCACTCGCTCAGGAGCGCGTCGCCACGGTAATCCAATGCTTGAGAAATACAAGCGGATTTTCAGTCGTTTGCCTTCATAAAATATGCATTAGTCTCAAAATATGATTTTAATGCAGAAAAATAGCTTGTTTTGTCGATTGTGCTGTGTGATAAATCTCAGCCACTGCAAACGCTCGATGAAGAGGGCTGGAAATGAATGGTGCGCAACTGATAGTGAAGGCGGCGGTGGCAAGCGGTATCGAATACTGCTTCGCCAATCCCGGAACGACTGAAATTCCCCTGGTGGCAGCCATGGCCAGCGCGCCAGCCCTCAAACCGGTGTTGTCCTTGTTCGAAGGGGTATGCACCGGTGCGGCGGACGGCTACGGCCGGATTGCCGGCAAGCCGGCGATGACCCTGACTCACCTCGGCCCAGGCTTTGCCAATGGCATTGCCAACCTGCACAACGCGCGTCGCGCCAACACTCCGATCGTCAACGTCATCGGCGATCACGCGTCCTGGCACGTCAATTACGATCCACCGCTGGCCAGTGACATCCAGGCCTTGGCCGGCAGCGTTTCCAAGTGGGTACGGACCTCGCGCACGGCGTCGGGCGTCGGTGAGGATTTCCAGGAGGCGGTGCGTGCCGCCTGGCAAGCCAACGGCCAGATCGCCAGCCTGATTCTGCCGATGGACCTGCAAGCCAACACCGTGCAGCACGAGAAAGCCTTCACGGCATTGCAGGCTCCGGTCCGGCGTTTTGCCGGTGACCGGGTCGAGGCGGTCGCCCAGGCATTGCGTGATGGTCGGCGCCTGGTGTTTATCGTCGGCGACCAAGGCTTGTCCGTCGCCGGCCTGGAAGCGGCGGGGCGCCTGGCGCAACTGCCAGGCGTGCGCCTGTTCGCCGAAACCTTTCCGCGCTTGAGTTATCGCGGTGGTGGCCTGCCAGACCTGGATCGCCTGCCTTACTTCCCGGAAGTGGCCATCGAGATCCTTGACCAATACGACGCGGTGGTCTGTGCCGGCGTCCCCGAGCCCATCAGCTACTTCGGCTACGAAGGCATTGCCTCCCGGCTGGCAGAGCGTGAACGCCTGCTGTGTCTGGCCGAGGTGGGGGACGACGTTGCCGGGGCACTCACTGCGCTGGCCGATGCGCTTGAGGCGCCGGCTTACGTGCCTACGCCAACCGGTATCGAACTGCCGCCCGGCGAAGCCACGTTGACACCGCAGTCGGTGGGCCAGGTGCTGGCCGCATCGTTGCCGGACGACTGCATCGTTTCGGTGGAAGGCGGCACGTGCGGTTATCCGTTCTTCACCGCTTCGGCCCATGCCGCACGGCATCGGGTCCTGACCAACACCGGTGGAGCCATCGGCCAGGGCATCCCGGTGGGCTTTGGCGCCGCCATGGCCGAGCGTGGCAACAAGGTGTTCTGCCTGCAGTCGGACGGCAGTGCCCAGTACACCATTCAGACCTTATGGAGCATCGCCCGCGAGCAACTGCCGGTGGTGATCCTGATCGCGGCCAACCACCGCTACGCCATCCTGCAGAACGAGCTGCGCCGCTTCGGCATGACCGAGCTGGGCCCCGAGGCCCTGAGCCTGACGGTGCTGGACCGTCCACGTATCGATTGGAAGGCCCTGGCCAAGGGCTACGGCTTGCCGGCCAGCACTGTGCACACCAACGGTGAGTTGCAACGCGCCTTGGCCAACGCCAAGGCCGACGGTGGTCCTTGCCTGATCGAAATGGCGCTGTGAAGGAGCGGATATGAACCCGATTCAATTGTTACCTGCAGTCGAGAAGTTCCTATCGCAACCGGGGCGTCTGTTTATCGGCGGCACTTGGCAGGACGCCGCCAATGGCCGCCGGTTTGCCGTGGAAAACCCGGCCACTGAACACCCCCTGGCTGAAGTCGCCGAAGGTGGCGAACGTGACGTGGATGCCGCCGTCGCTGCCGCCCGCGCGGCCTTCACGGGTACCTGGGCACAGCAGTCCCCGGCCCAGCGCGGGTTGCTGCTGTTTCGCCTGGCGGAACTGCTCGACCAGCATCGCGAAGAGCTGGCGCAACTGATCACCCTGGAAAACGGCAAGCCAATCGGCGCGGCCCGGGGTGAAGCGGCCAGCGCGGCCAACATCATTCGTTACTTCGCCGGTTGGCCGACCAAGATCGAAGGCAGCACGCTGCCGGTGTCGCCCTCCAGTGGCGCGCCGATGCTCAATTACACCTTGCGCGAGCCGGTGGGCGTCTGCGCGTTGATCGTACCGTGGAACTTCCCGCTGACGATGTGCGTGTGGAAACTCGGCCCGGTGCTGGCGACCGGTTGTGTCGCGGTGCTCAAGCCCGCCGAGCAGACGCCCCTGGTTGCCATTCGCCTGGTGCAGTTGATCGAGGCCGCCGGTTTCCCGGCCGGGGTGGTCAACCTGCTCACTGGCCTGGGTGCGCAGACCGGTGCACCGCTGGCCCAGCACCCGGACGTGGACAAGATCGCCTTCACCGGCTCGACCCAGGTGGGACGACTGATTGCCCAGGCGGCCACTGGCAACATGAAGAAGGTCTCCCTGGAACTGGGGGCAAGTCCCCCAACATCATCCTGCCGGACGCCGACATTGTCCGGGCCGCCAAAGGCGCCGCCGATGGCATTTTCTACAACCAGGGCCAGGTTTGCACCGCTGGATCGCGTCTGTACGTGCACGCCAGCGTCCTCGATCAGGTGCTTGAAGAACTCCAGCGCCACGCGGCCGCCCATGTGTTGGGGCCGGGCCTGGATCCGGCCAGCAGCATGGGCCCGCTGGTTTCGGCCCGGCAATTGGGCACGGTGCGTGGCTACCTGCAACGGGGCCAGGAAGAGGGCGCCGAACTGATCTGCGGCGGTGATCGGCCGGCCCACCTGGAGCGTGGTCATTTCATCCGCCCCAGCGTGTTTCTCGACCGCGCCGAGCGCGCCTGTGTCGCCCGGGAAGAAATCTTCGGCCCGGTACTGACCGTCATGAGCTGGACCGAAATCGATGAATTGGTGCTGCGTGCCAACGACTCGCCTTACGGCCTGGCGGCGGGTCTCTGGACCCGTGACTTGCGCTCCGCCCATCGCGTGGCGGCGCAGTTGAAGGCCGGGTCGGTGTGGATCAACTGCTGGAACGTCGTCGACCCGGCCTCGCCATTTGGCGGCTACAAGCAATCCGGCTGGGGTCGGGAAATGGGTAAGAACGTGATCGATGCCTACACCGAAACCAAAAGTGTCTACGTCGATCTGGCCTGAACCGAATAATCACAAGAGGAACTGTTATGGATCTGGAATTGCAAGGCCGCGTGGCGATCGTCACCGGCGGCGGTATGGGCATCGGCAAGGAAGTCGCGCGCTTTTTGTCCCAGGAGGGTTGCAAGGTGGTGATCTGTGCGCGGCGCATGGAGTTTCTCCAGCAAGCCGCCGAGGAAATCACCGCCGAGACCGGCAACGAAGTGCTGCCGCTGTACTGTGACACCAACCAGATGTCGGCGGTGTCCGACATGGTCGAGGCAGCCCACAAGCACTTCGGCCGCATCGACATCCTGGTCAACGGCGCCGCGGCACCGTCCGGCGTGGTGCGCAACGACATCGAACATGCCGGCGACGACGAATTGCTTTCGGACCTCAACACCAAGGTGATCGGCTATTTCCGTTGCGCCAAGGCGGTGACCCCGCACATGAAGGCCGGTGGCTTCGGTCGCATCATCAACATCGGTGGCTTGACCGGGCGTGGCAGCAAGGTCCTCTCGGGCATGCGCAACCTGGCCATCGCCCACATGACCAAGACGCTCTCCGACCAACTGGGCCCTTCCGGCATCACCGTCAACCTGATCCACCCCGGTGTGGTCGACACCCCGCACATCCAGGAGCTGTACGAGCGCGAAGGGGTCAAGCAGGGCAAGACGCCTGAGCAGGTGGAGCAGGGCTACATCGACGCGACGCCGATCCGGCGCACCCTGGCGCCCATCGAAATGGGCTGGCTGATCGGTTTCCTCGCATCCCCCAAGGCGGGCGCCGTGACCGGGGAATCCATTGGCATCGACGGCGGTTTGACCCGTGGCATCTTCATTTGAGGAGCAGCAGTGATGAGTAACGGAACCCTTTTGGTCGCCACCGTAGGGCAAGCGGTGATCCGCAGCGCCGACGATGGCCGTACCTGGCATCGCCTGGGCTTGGGCCAGGACCTGGAATTCGATGCGATCACCCGATCCCTGAGTTTCCACCCGGCTACGCCCGAGGTGATCTACGCTGGCACCGACGTCGGCCTGTGCATCAGCCGTGATACCGGCGGCCATTGGCAGCAGGTGGATTCGCCGTTCAACGGGCAGACCGTCTGGAAGGTGGCGGTGGATCCCCAGGATGCACAGCGTATTTTCGTGGGCACCGGTGCGCCGTCGCGCGCCGTGCTGTGGCGCACCCTCGACGGTGGCCAGCACTGGGACCGTGCCCCCGTGGAGATCCCGGAGTTCTGCGACGGCGTCAGTCGTCCACGCCTGCTGGCTTTCGCCTACGATCCGACGGACCGCAACCAGCTCTGGTTCGGCCTGGAAGAGGGCGGGTTGTTCCACAGTCGCGACGGGGGCGAGAGCTGGACCCGTGTCGATGATCGCTTGTTGTGGGACTTCAACTCGGACGTGCACAACATCGTGGTCCTGCCCAACCATGGGCAGAAGGTCATCGTCGTGGTGTGCGTCAACGCCGTTTACCGCAGCCTCGACGAGGGGCAGACCTGGACCGGCATCGTCGCCCGGGAAGCTTTCGGTCTGTATTACGTGCGCGCCATGAATGCACCGTTGGGCGGCGAGGATACGCTCTACCTGAGCATCTCCGACGGCACCCCAGGCACCACCAGCAAGGTCCTGGTTTCCCGGGATGCCGCCCTCAGTTGGGAAGTGCTGCCGCTGCCGCAACAACCCAACTCCTGTGTCTGGGCGATTGCCTTGAACCCTGCCGACCCTCGCCAGATCGTCGCCGGCACCAAGTACGGGCATCTGTTCACCTCCGAAAATGGCGGTGACGGCTGGCAGAAGCAGTGGCGTGAGTTCAGTGAAATCGCTGATGTGCTCTGGACCCCCGCCGTGGCGCAAATCAAGTCCGGGCATCAATCCATCATCAAGAAAAACTGAGGTATCGCGCGATGAAAGTCGAAGTCGTTCGTACTCACCTGTCGTTGTTCGTGAGCGACCCGGAAGTGTCGGCCCGTTGGTACGCCGATGTGCTGGGCATGCATGAAAGCGCCCGGGGTGAAAGCTGGATCATGATGGCGTTTGGTGCCAAGCATCACGACATCGCGTTGCTCCGCGCAGAGCCCGGGCTCACCAGGGCGGCCTGGGGTTGCAGCACTACGGGCTGGAGATCGCGGGCGACATGACCACCCTGCGCAAGCTCTACGGCATGTTGCTGAACAAGGGCGTCGAGGTGGTGAAGATCACTGACCACGAGATCGGCAACGGCGTGTACTTCAACGACCCCGATGGCAATCGCATGGAGTTTTTCCTCGAGTCCGAACACGACGACGAGCGCGGCAAGGCCCGCTTCAAGGCCGCTGGGGCCCCCAGCCGGCATTTCGATCTCGACCCACTTTAAAGAGGCAAGTCTGATGAAGACCGCAAATTTCGCCAGTTATCACATCCGCAAATGGTACAGCTTCGTCGAGGAAACCCTGGCCAACGAAACCGGCCAGTTGGCCGATGGCGAGCCGCTGTTCAAGTACGCCATTGGGGCGGTGATCGCCAACCCTTATGCCGGACGTTTCAGCGAAAGCCTGGCCGAGTTGATAGAGCCGTCACCCTTGCTGGGCCAGGAGTTTGGTCGGCGTATCCAGGCCCTGGCCGGCGAGCGTGAGATTGTCAGTTACGGCAAGGCGTGCCTGGTGGGCAGCCAGGGCGAGTACGAGCACGGCAATGCGTTGCTGACCAATCCGGCGGCGGATCCGATCCGTGTCGCATTGGGCGGTGGCAAGTCCTGGGTGCCCTCCACCGGCAAGCGTGGCGGGCCTGGCGTGACCATCGACGTACCGCTGGCTCACAAGGACGCGCTGTATGTCCGCTCCCATTACGACAGCATTTCCCTGTCGTTCGGCGATGGTCCCTCGGCCGACGAGTTGATCATCATCTGGGCCTTCGCCACGCGTGGGCGTTTGCATGCACGTCTGGGTGGTCTGCAGGCCGCTGACGTCAAGGGCAATGACGGCCTGTATTGAGGTGCGCTGACGTGGGAAGCCAACGAATGTCTGCAAACAGCCGGTTCTTCACCAATCGTTCGGGGATGCGCCTGCACTACTTGTCGTGGGGCAATGCGTCAGGCATTCCCGTGTTGCTGCTGCATGGGCTGCGGGCCTATGCCCAGACCTGGGCGTCCCTGGCCAATGCCTTGGGCGAGCAATTCTGTTGCCATGCCCTGGACCAGCGCGGCCGTGGCGACAGCGACTGGGCAGAGGCTTCCAGCTACCGGACCGAAGCCTATGTCAGCGATCTGGAAGATTGGGTCACGCACCTGGGGCTGGAGCGTTTCGTCCTGGTGGGGCATTCCCTCGGCGGCACCAATGCGCTGGAATATGCCCGGCTCAATCCTCGACGCCTGCAAGCCCTGGTGATCGAAGACATTGGCCCCGGCTCGTCGATCAGCGGCGACGGTGCCGAGCGCATCCGTCGCGAGATGAGCCAGACGCCCCTGTTGTTTCCCGACTGGGAAAGTGCCGCGCAATTCTGGCGCCGCTCACGTCCCGGTCTGTCCGCCCAGGGGCTGGCGTCCAGGTTGACCCATTCGATGAAGGAAACCCCGGCAGGCATCGGCTGGCGTCATGATCAGGCCGGCATTGCCCAGGCGCGCCTGAGCATCACCCCGACCGATCTTTGGCCGGCGGTCCGGGCACTGGATTGCCCGACGCTGTTCATCCGTGGTGCGCGTTCCGATTTTCTGCCCGAGGCGACCCTGGAGGCCATGAAGGAGGCCAATCCACGCGTGCATACAGCGCAAATCGCCGACGCCAGCCATTATGTCCATGACGACCAGGAGGACACGTTCAACCGTGTCGTCATGGATTACTTGCACGACCAATGCCTACAACCACAACAACAAAGCGGTGAATAACGATGAAGCAGGAGAAGACCCAGGTTGTCATCGTGGGCGGCGGCCCGAACGGGATCACGGCCGCTCATTACATGGGGCTGTACGGTATCGACTGCATCGTCCTGGAATTGGCTGACGGCGTCTTGCCGTATCCCCGCGCGGTGGGCATGGATGACGAGGCGCTGCGGGTGTTGCAGGGCATCGGCATCGCTGAACTGGCCGCGCGCGACATGATCTGCAACGTGCCCCTGCGTTACTACAATGCGCGAGGCGTCTGTTTTGCCGAGGTCAAGCCGAGCACGGCGAACTATGGCTGGCCGATGCGCAACATCTTCATGCAACAGTTGCTTGAAACGACATTGCGCGAGCAGTTGGGCAAACACACCACTGTCGAGTTGCGCCAGGGCCATGAAATGCTCGACCTGGAGCAGGATGCCGAGGGCGTGACCTTGCAGGTGCGCGATGCCCGGGGCGAGCTCTATCAACTGCAGGCGCAGTACGTGATCGGTGCCGATGGCGGACGCTCCAGCGTGCGCAAGAAACTCGGTATCGAACTGCTGGGGCTGACCCATCCGCGCAAATGGGTGGTGATCGATACGGCCAACGACAGCCTGGATGCACCCTATACGGCGTTGCATGCCGACCCCCAGCGACCTTTCGTCTGTATCTACCTGCCGTATCAGCAGCGACGCTGGGAGTTCATGCTCCTGGAGGGCGAAGACGAAACCCGGATGTGCGAAGAAGCGACGATCCGGGACTTGATCCGTGGGCATATCGGCGACGCGGTCGACCAACTGGAAATCATCCGGATCCGCGCCTACACCCACAACTCCCGGGTCGCGGCGCGCTTTGTCCAGGGCCGTGTGGCATTGGTGGGGGACGCGGCGCATATTTCCCCGCCCTGGGCCGGGCAGGGGCTCAATTCGGGCTTGCGTGATGTGGCCAACGTCAGCTGGAAGCTCGCCGCGATTCTCCAAGGGCGGGCGTCGCCGACGATCCTGGCCAGCTACGACCAGGAGCGCCGTGGGCATGCGACCGATCTCATCGCGTTGGCCGACAACATGGGCGCCGTCCTGGGGCTGACCAACCCGTTGATGGCGGGTGTACGGGACTGGTTGTTCCAGGCCGTCAACAGCGTCGACAACCTGCGTTCGCATTTGCTGGAATTCAAGTTCAAACCCAAGGCGACCATCACCAAGGGCCTGGTGTATCACGAGCGCGCCGAGCTGCATGAGGATGATCTGGTCGGGCAGTTGTTCATCCAACCGTCCATCGAAGATGCCCAGGGCCAGCGCCGACGCCTGGACGAGGTGCTGGGGCATTCCTATGCGGTGCTGGGGTATCGGGTCGACCCGAGCGAACAGCTCAGCGAAGAAACCGCCGCCTGGTGGGCGCGCTGGGAGACGCGCTTCATCCAGATCAATCGCTCGCGCAGTGGCGTGGGGCGCAACCAACCCTTGTCGGCCAGCGGGGCCATTTGCGTCGAGGACGTCGACAACCGCCTCGGCGAATGGTTTTCCAAAGTGCGTGATTGTGTCGTGGTGGTGCGGCCGGATCGGTTCGTTGCCGCGATCACCACACCCGAGCGGCTCGAGGGCGTGTTGCGCAAACTGGCGGAGCAACTCTCATGAGGCGCGAAGATCATCTGTTGGTTCGGCTTCACGATGCCGCGCAGACCGTGCACGCCTTGCCTTCGTTGGAACCACAGGCCGTAGACCTGCCGACGGGCTACACCTTGCAGCGCGAGGCACTGCGTCGGCGCCAGGCCGGTGGTGAGCGCTTGACCGGATGGAAAGTGGCCTTCGCCGGCCGCGCCGCCCAGGACCGTTTCGGTATTGATGAGCCGGTATTGGGCGCACTGACCGATGCCATGGTCGTGGAACCCGGCCATGGGGTGTCGCTTGCGCGGCTGATCCAGCCGAAGTTGGAAATCGAGCTGGCGTTTGTCCTGGGGCGTACGCTGGCGCCCGGTTTCTACAGCGACGAGGACATCCTCGCCGCCATCTCCGAAGTCGCGCCGGCATTCGAAATTGCCGATTGTCGCTGGCAGGGCTGGCGTTTCGGCGTCGGCGCGTTTCTTGCCGACAATGCCGCCGCGGGGCTGTATTGCCTGGGCGCGCGGGTCAGGTTCCATCCCGAGCAATTGGCCCATCTGAACTATCGCTTGGCGTGCGATGGGGTGCCCTGTGGCGAGGGCAATGCCCAGGCGCGCGAAGACACGCCCCAGGCCAACCTGTGCTGGCTGGTCCGGCGCTTGCTGGCCGACGGGCAGTGCGTTGAAGCGGGGCAGGTGGTGCTGTCCGGCGCTTTGTTGGCACCGTTGGAGATCAAGGCCGCCGAGTACCGGGTGTACATGCTTGGCATGGAACTGGCTTTGGTTTTCCGGCAGTAAGCACCGTTCACCCAAAGGAGCCCGTGGCGAGGGAGCTTGCTCCCGCTTGAGTGCGAAGCGCTCACAAAAATGGGTCTGCTGCGCAGCCCAGCGGGAGCAAGCTCCCTCGCCACGGGTTTTAGAGGTCCTTGAATAACCGTACCAGGCAATAAACGCAGGGCCACCGAGGAACAATGATCATGTTCGCCGAAGTCCGTACCTTCAATGATCCTCAGCAACACGCCGGTTCGATCCTGGGCTGGCAACAAGTCTATGACCAGCTCGGGCGTGGATGTCTTTCCAGCGAGCTGCGCCAGGTGTGCGCCGAACGTTTCCAGATTTTCCAGGAGGTGCTGGATAAACGCGTGGTGCAGCACGGTTGCGCGCCAAAAGGGCGCTTGTGCATTGCCATGTCGCTGGGCGGTGCGCCGGTGGTCCAGGGGCACCAGGTGGGCGCTCAGAGCGTGGTGTTGTTGCGCGATGGCGAGGACTTCGTCTTGCACGCCCCGGAGGGCATGCATTTCTTCGCGGCCAATGTCGACACGGTGCGGTTCGCCAAGCTGGCGGCCTACGAACTGTCGAGCGAACAGCTCAAGCGTTTGAAAAACGTGTCCCAGGTCAGCGTGGATGAAGTGGTACTGCGCCGCGTGCAACAACGCATCCACCCACTGTTTCGTCGTCTTTTGGAACAGGCGGATGCCGTCAATCCCGCTTCGGAAAAAATCCTCGAAGACGTTCTGCTCAATGCCTTTCTCGACCTGTTCAGCCACGCCTCGGACGAGGTGCGTGGCCGACGCGGCAATTTTGCCGTCAGTGCCTACCTGGTCAAGCGTTGCCAGGAGCTGGTCGTCGCCAGTGCCGATGTGCCCTTGAGCATTCTCGACTTGTGCGAGCAATTGCGGGTCAGCCGCAGGACCCTGCAAAACAGTTTCCAGGCGGTGACCGGGATGCGCCCGGTGGAGTACCTGCGCAACCTGCGGCTCAATGCCGTGCGCCGCCGTTTGATCACGACCCGTGCGGCGGCGCAGAACGTCAGTGAGATCGCCGTGGAGATGGGGTTTTTCCACCTGAGCCATTTTGCGTTCCATTATCGGGCGCTGTTTGGCGAGTCACCTTCGGATACGCCCAGGGCGCCGGCGTGATGAGCCGCCGTTTGCGGTGTTACCGAAGCACCATCGCGCACCTGTAAAGGGCAGCCACTGAGCTGTTTGGTAGCACACGGCTACAGCCTCGCCAGTGGCAGGGCTCACGGCAGCCAGTCACTTTTCCTCGGTAAATTCCTTCAAATCAAACGCTTGCACGATTGCGTGAGAAGTTGGCACGCATTCTGCTTTTTTGAATCCATGGATAATTGGATACAAAAATGCAGAAGGTGCTGCCATGCAATTTGCTCCGACATACGCTGAACGCCCGCCCATGACCGCCGAGGAGGAGGCCTACAACTTCCTGCTCGATGCCATTTGTGGCGGTCGGTTACGCAAGGGTGACCGGTTGATTGCCGAGGACATTGCCAACGAGATCGGCATGAGCCGGATGCCGGTGCGCGAGGCCTTTCGCCGTCTGGATGCCCAGGGCCTGGTGACCCTGCGGCCCAATCGCG
Source organism: Pseudomonas sp. Van50 (assembly GCF_055390755.1). NCBI lineage: Bacteria > Pseudomonadati > Pseudomonadota > Gammaproteobacteria > Pseudomonadales > Pseudomonadaceae > Pseudomonas > Pseudomonas sp. Van50. The sequence continues at coordinate 3,040,966 of NZ_AP024343.1, forward strand.
GGGCGGTTGTCAGCGGCTTGGACATTGATGAGCTGCACGAAGTCTTCGAAATGCGCAGCGCCCTGGAAGGCCTGGCGGTCCGTGTCGCGACAGCAAGAATTGGCGAGCGCCAGTTGGCCGCCTTGGAGCGCTTGCTGGACGAGATGGACGACTACCGCGAGGAAAGTGCCGAGTGGGTCAGCCGCCATCGCGCCTTCCATGAATACCTGTGCAGCCTTAGCGGTCGCCCACGATTGCTCAAGCAGATCAGCGCGCTTTACTCCCTGATCGAAGCGCCCATGCGCCTATGGCTGCAGCATGTGGAAAAACCCCTGAGTGCGCGTCAGGAGCACATGTTGATCCTCGATGCCCTGCGTGCGGGCGATGCCGAGAAGGCCGAGGCGGTGGTACGTGGGCACATTGAAGGCACCGTTCCTGAATTGATCGAGTTCCTGCAATCGAAAAAATAACGAGAGCAGGCCCCGAGCCTGCCCGTGTTCTGACTTTGAGTACTGCCCGTTACCTACTGAACTGGAGTGTCTGGTCATGCATAAGCCTCGCCTGTTGGTTGCCGTTTTATCCTTGGGTTTCTGTGCGCAGTGGGCGGTTGCCGCGCCCGTTGTCCCGGAGCGTTTGCTCAAGGTCGACAAACTCGTCTACTGCTCAGGCATGGATTCGCCGCCGCTGGTGTCTTTTGATGAAGCGCAGAAACCCAAGGGATTGACCGTGGACCTGGGGCTGGAAATCGCCAAGCGCCTGGGTGACAAGAAGGTGGAGTGGCGGGTCATTCCCTTTTCCGGATTGCTCCCCGCGTTGCTGGCCCGCCAGTGCGACATGATCGTCGATCAGCTGTTTGACAAGCCCGAGCGCCGCGAGGTGATCGACATCGTCAACTACATGTATTCCAGCCAGGCGGTGGTGGTGCCCAAGGGCAATCCGAAGGGCCTCAAGACACTGCCGGATCTCTCCGGGCACAAGGTCGCGGTGCTCAACGGTTCCACCATCAAGACCCTGCTCGACGCCGAGAACGAAACCCTGGCCAAGGCCGGCAAGCCGGCGATGAAGCTGGTGGTCTACAACACCGACACCGATGCCTTCCAGGCCCTGCGCATCAGCCAGGTCGACGCCTACGGCACCACCGTGGAAACCGCCGGTTACTACGCGGCCATGGCGCCCGACCTGTTCGAGGAAGGCGTGCCGGCCTTCAGCCGGATCCTCACCGGCCTGGGCATCCGCAAAGACGATCCGCAACTGACCGCCGCCGTGCAGCAGGTGATCGGCGATATGCGCAGCGATGGCAGCTACAGCCAACTGCTTGGCAAATGGCATGTCGCCAGTGACACACTTGATTGAGGTGAACCATCGATGAATTTCAATTGGGATGTGTTCTGGCAGTACCTGCTGCAGCCCAGTGGGGTTTACCTCACCGGGCTTTGGCTGACCTGCCTGATCAGTGTGCTGGCGATGCTGCTGGGCTGTGCCCTGGGGCTGGCCGCCGCGTTGCTGCGGTTGTCGAGCAACCCCTTGCTGCATTTGCCGGTGCGCTTTTACGTGTGGCTGATGCGCGGCACGCCGTTGCTGGTGCAGATCGTCTTTCTCTACACCGCGCTGGCCGCCGGCGGAATTTTCCGCTTCGAAGACATCGACCTGTTCGGCCTGGTGATCCCCGGCAATATCCAGGCGGCGATCATCGCCCTGGGCCTCAACGAGGGGGCCTACATGGCCGAGATTATCCGCGCCGGCATCGGCGCGGTGGACAAGGGCCAATACGAGGCCGGGCGTTCCCTGGGCATGACCTTCGCCAAATTGATGCGCCGCATTGTCCTGCCCCAGGCGTTCCGGGTCATCGTTCCGCCGCTGGGCAACGAGTTCAACGTGATGCTCAAGAACACCACGCTGGTCAGTGTGATCGGCGTCCAGGAACTGTTGCTCAGTACCCAGATGGTCACGTCGGCGACGTTCCGGGTGTTCGAGCTGTACCTGGTGGTGGCGATCTACTTCCTGTTGCTGACCACGTTGTGGGGCTTTTTCCAGCGCTGGCTGGAGACCCGTTTCGGCCAATCGGATCGGCCTTCGTCGCCACCGCCGGCGTCGACGCGAATGTTCGGTCGCAGCACCTTGAATCTGCTGAGGGCACGTTAACCATGGCGCATAAAAGCGAAGAGCTGATCATCGAGGCGCTGGACGTTCACAAGTCCTTCGGCGAGCTGCAGATTCTCAAGGGCATTTCCCTGCAAGTGCGGCGTGGCGAAGTGGTGGTGCTGATCGGTGCGTCGGGCTCCGGCAAGACCACTTTCATTCGTTGCATCAATCTGTTGGAAGACATCCAGGGCGGACGCATCCGCGTCAATGGCCGGGCCATGGGGTATCGCGAGCGCGCCGACGGCAGCCTGGTGCGTGAGTCGGAGCGCAACATCGCCCGGCAGCGGCGGGACATTGGCATGGTGTTCCAACGCTTCAACCTGTTCCCCCACATGACCGCCCTGGAGAACATCATCGAGGCGCCCATCCAGGTGCTCGGGGTGTCGCGTGCCGCTGCATTGGAACAGGCCCGCGGGTTGCTGGAGCGGGTCGGCCTGGCGGACAAGGCCGATCACTACCCGTCGATGCTCTCCGGCGGCCAGCAACAGCGGGTGGCGATTGCCCGGGCCCTGGCCATGAAACCCCAGGCCATGCTGTTCGACGAGCCCACCAGCGCCCTCGACCCGGAGACCGTCGGCGAGGTGCTGCAAGTGATGAAGGAGCTGGCCGAGGAGGGGATGACCATGGTCGTGGTGACCCACGAGATGGGCTTCGCCCGGGAAGTGGCCGACCGTGTGGTGGTCCTGGACCAGGGCGAGCTTATCGAGCAAGGGCCGCCGGAGCAGATCTTCTGTCACCCCATTCATCCGCGGACCCGGGCTTTCCTCAGCCGGGTGCTATGACCCCTGCAAAGTTGTTTACCCCCTTGAGTCCGGTCAATCAATTCCCGTATTGAAGAGTCTTCGCCATGCTGACATTTTCTGCCCACGAATACCCTTATCCATCCCAGCGCCAGAGCGTTTTCGCCCGTCGGGGCATGGTCGCCGCGTCCCAGCCCCTGGCGGCCCAGGCGGGCATCGAGATCATGCAAAAAGGCGGCAATGCCATCGACGCCGCCATCGCCACGGCAGCAGCGCTGACGGTGGTGGAGCCCACTGGCTGCGGCATCGGCGGTGACGCTTTCGCCCTGGTCTGGTGCAAGGGCCAGTTACACGGCCTCAACGGCAACGGGCATGCGCCGGCGGCCTTGAGCATCGAGGCGGTCAAGGCCGCCGGTCATGGGCAGATGCCGATCCATGGCTGGACACCGGTGACCGTCCCGGGCTGCCCATCGGCTTGGGCGCAGTTGTCGCAGCGCTTTGGCAAGCTGCCCTTTGCCGAGCTGCTGCAACCGGCCATCAGCCTGGCCCGGGACGGCTTTGCGCTGTCGCCGGTGGTTGCCCATCAATGGCAGATCGCGCTGAACGAGTTCACGCCCCATCGCGATGCCGTCCTGGAAGCCTGGTTCGAGACTTTCCTGATCGAAGGCCGGGCGCCCCGGGCCGGGGAGATTTTTCGCAACCCGGCCCAGGCGCGCACGCTCCAGGAATTGGCCGACACCGGCTGTGAAAGCCTCTATCGCGGGGCGTTGGCCGAACGCCTGGACGCCCACTCCCGGGCCAGCGGCGGCTACCTGCGCGCCTCGGACCTCAGGGATTATCGCGCCGAGTGGGTCGACCCGATCCACGTCAATTACCGAGGCGTGGATGTCTGGGAAATCCCGCCGAGCGGGCAGGGCCTGGTGGCCTTGATGGCGCTGAAGATTCTGGAAGGTTTCGACTTCGATCAGCGTGACAGCCAACAGACCTGGCATCGTCAACTGGAAGCGATGAAGTTGGCCTACAGCGACGGCCTGCACTACATCACCGACCCCCTGCACATGCGTGTGGCGGTGGCTGACCTGCTCAGCGATGACTACAGCGCCCGTCGGCGCGGGCAGATCGGCGAACAGGCCCAACCGCCCGCGCCCGGCGACCCCCACGCCAGCGGCACGGTGTACCTGGCCACCGCGGATGGGGAGGGCAACATGGTCTCGTTCATCCAGAGCAACTACCACGGGTTCGGCTCCGGCGTGGTGCTGCCCGACAGCGGAATCGCCCTGCAGAATCGCGGGCAGGAGTTCAGCCTCGATCCGAGCCACGCCAACTGCCTGGCCCCGGGCAAGAAAACCTTCCACACCATCATTCCCGGGTTCCTTACCCGTAATGGCGAGGCCCTCGGCCCCTTCGGCGTGATGGGCGGCTACATGCAGCCCCAGGGGCATGTGCAGATGGTCATGAACCTGGTGGATTTCGGCCTGAACCCGCAAGCGGCCTTGGACGCACCGCGTTGGCAATGGCTGGGAGACATGAAGGTCGGGATCGAACACGGGGCTTCACGGGACCTGGCCAATGCCCTGGCGCGACGGGGGCATGAGGTGCAGATCGCCAGCGACCTGACCGACTATGGGCGCGGCCAGATCATCCTGCGTGACCCGGTCAGTGGTGTGCTGTGCGGCGGGACCGAACCCCGGGCGGATTCGCATATTGCCGTTTGGTGATGAGCGCAGGCAAATGGGTTTCACTCATCGGCCATTCCCGAGTGGATCTTGATGACGACCTTGCCCTTGGACCGTCCTTGCTCGACATAATCCAGGGCATCCGCCGTCGCGTCGAAGGCGAAGGATCGGTCAACCACCGGCTTGATGCTGCCGGACTCGACGAGCGTGGCGATCTCACGCAGTTGAGGACCACTGGCGCGCATGAACACGAAGGCGTAGCTCACCCCCTTTCGGCGGGCCTTGCGGCGTATGCCACTGCTCAGCAGGCCCATGATCAGCCGCAGCGGCCAGGAAAATCCCTGGGCCTGGGCGAACTGTGGGGTGGGTGGCCCCGAGATGGAAATGAGTTGGCCACCGGGTTTGAGGATCTTCAGCGACTTCTCCAGTTCATCGGCGCCCAAGCTGTTCAACACGACGTCATAGTCCTGCAGCACGCTTGAGAAATCCTGCTGTTTGTAATCGATGACAACGTCCGCTCCCAGCGCCTTGACCCAAGGTACATTGGCGGTGCTGGTGGTGGTCGCAACGAAGGCGCCGAGGTGTTTGGCCAGTTGGATGGCGAGGGTGCCGACGCCACCTGAACCGGCGTGGATGAACACCTTTTGGCCTTTCTTTACCTGGGCGGTTTCAACCAGCACCTGCCAGGCCGTCAGGGCGACCAAGGGCAGGGCGGCGGCTTCCTCCTGGCTGACGTTTGTGGGTTTCAGGGCCAGGGCATTTTCGTTTACTGCAATCTGCTCGGCGAAGGTGCCGATGTGCCCATCCGGGACGCGGGCATAGACTTCATCCCCCGGTTTGAAATGCTCGACACGGGATCCCACCCGCATCACGACCCCGGCCACGTCATGCCCCAATACCAAGGGAAACGAGTAGGGCAGGATCAGCTTGAATTCGCCTTTGCGGATCTTTGAGTCCAGGAGGTTGACGCTGGCGGCATGCACGCGGACCAGCACGTCGTGGTCAGCCACTTCTGGGGCCGGTATGTCGCCCATACGGCCGCTGTGCTTGGCGTAGCGGTCGATTAAAAATGCCTTCATGGTGCTTTGCTCTCATAAGGGATGCTGCGGACTGGTCACCCGGCCAGGCATCCAGGAATGCCAGCGCTGTCCTTCGCGCCGGCGCCCGCTGAACGATGATTACGCCAGGTCTTGATAGCGCTCGGCAACCTGGGACTGCTTGATTTGCCCGAGCAGGCCTTGGCGCGCCGCCTGCAAGGCATCCCAGCGTGCCTCTTCCTGCAGCGGCGGGATGGTCACCGGCTCGCGACGGTCAAAACCGACCAGCGCGGCGTCGACCAGGTCACCGACTTCCATGACTTCATTCAAGGTGTTGATGTCGATGCCCGCGCGCTCCCAGATCTCGGTACGGGTCGCGGCCGGCAGGACGGCTTGCACGTAGACACCTTTAGGCGACAGTTCCAGGCTGAGTCCCTGGGAGAGGAACAACACGAACGCCTTGGTCGCGCCGTAGACCGACATGCCGAATTCCGGTGCCAGGCCGACCACGGAGCCGATGTTGATGATCGCACCGTCACCCGCCTTGACCAGGCGGGGGGCGATGGCGCTGGCCAATCGGACCAGCGCGGTGGTGTTGAGCGACACGAGGTTCGCGACGCTGTCGGTCGACTGCTCGATGAAGGTGCCGGACTGGGCGGCGCCGGCGTTGTTGACCAGGATACCGATGCTGGCGTCGTCCCGCAGGCGGGCTTCGACGCTCGTCAGGTCGCTGATCTGGGTCAGGTCGGCCTGGAGAATGTCGATGGCAACAGTGTGTTCGCTGCGCAGCTTGGCGGCCAGGGCTTGCAGGCGCGCGCCGTCGCGGGCCACCAGGACGAGATTGTGGCCGCGTTGCGCAAAGCGCTGGGCATAGACTGCGCCGATGCCGGTGGAAGCGCCAGTGATGAGAACGGTTGTGCGAGTGTCCATGGGTGATTCTCTTCTTCAGGGATTGATGAGCGAATCGCGCGCTGTTGTCCAGGCGCTCGGTTGGGGTCGGGGCAGTGTTACCGCGCGCTGGATTGCGCGAGCGTTGGGTAGTCGATGTAGCCCGCCGCACCGCCGCCGTAGAGGGTGGCGGGATTGAACGCCGACAGCGGCGAGCCGGTTCTGAGTCGTTCCACCAGGTCTGGGTTGCCAATGAACGGCCGGCCAAAGGCGATCAGGTCAGCCTGGTCTTCGGCGAGTCGCGAAGTGGCCAGGTCCAGGTCGTAGCCGTTGTTGGCGATGTAGGTGTTATTGAAGCGCTGGCGCAACGCGGCGAAGTCGAAGGGCGCAACATCGCGCGGCCCGCCCGTCGCACCTTCGACCACGTGCAGGTAAACGATGTCCAGGGCGTTGAGCTGGTCGACCAGGTAGTCGAACTGGGCTTGTGGCGCGCTGCTGGACACACCATTGGCCGGCGACACAGGCGAAATGCGCAGGCCGGTGCGTTCGGCGCCGACTTCTTTCACGACGGCCGCGGTCACTTCCAGCAGCAGGCGAGCACGGTTTTCAATCGAGCCACCGTAGGCGTCGGTGCGCACGTTGGCGCCGTCCTTGAGGAACTGGTCCAGCAGATAGCCGTTCGCGCCGTGGATCTCTACGCCGTCAAATCCTGCCGCGATGGCGTTCGCTGCCGCCTGGCGAAAATCGTTGACGATTCCGGGCAACTCGCTGATGTCCAGCGCTCGTGGTTCGGAAACGTCTTGGAAACTGTTGTTGACGAATACCTTGGTCGCCGCACGCAAGGCGGAGGGGGCCACGGGCGCCGCGCCGTTCGCTTGCAGGTCAACGTGGGAAACCCGCCCGACATGCCACAGTTGCAGGAAGATCCGCCCGCCTTTGGCATGCACGGCATCGGTCACCTTGCGCCAGCCGTCGATCTGCGCCGGTGTGTAGATCCCGGGGGTGTCCTGGTAACCCTGGCCCTGCTGGGAAATCTGTGAGGCTTCGGAGATCAGCAGGCCGGCGGACGCTCGCTGGCTGTAGTAAGTGGCCGCGAACTCGCTCGGTACAAAACCTTGCCCCGCACGGTTGCGTGTCAGCGGTGCCAGGACCACGCGGTTGGAAAGCGTGAGATTACCCAGCTTATGAGGTGTGAACAGATTCTGGTCGGTCATGGCGTCTTGTTTCCGTGGGTTGGATAAGAATTGCGTGCAACCTGCCGAGGTGAGCGCGGCTTTTCATTAGGATGATGACCGAAATCTAAACTGTCAACGAATTTGATTATGCTCGACATCTATGTATGATGTGAGCGTGATTTTCGAGCAGCACGAGGAGTTAAAAAATGCGGGTGACCAAGGCCCAGGCCCAGGCAAATCGGGAGCACATCGTCGAGACGGCGTCTGTCTTGTTCCGTGAGCGAGGCTTTGACGGCGTGGGTGTGGCGGATCTGATGGCGGCCGCCGGGTTCACCCACGGCGGTTTCTACAAACATTTCGGCTCCAAGGCCGACCTGATGGCCGAAGCGGCCGCGCGCAGCCTTGCGCAATCGCTGACCAACAACGCGGGTCTCGACGTGCCCGGGTTCGTCAATCTCTACGTGTCCCGGGATCACCGTGACGCCCCGGGTGGCGGTTGCACCATGGCGGCACTGTGCGGGGACGCTGCCCGTCAATCGCCCGAGCTGAAGGCGACTTTTTCCAGCGGTATCGAAAACATGCTGGCGGCGCTCGCGAGCCGGTACGAGACCGGGCAAGACGCGCCGCAGGCAGAGGTCAGGGCGAAAATGCTCGACATGTTGGCCCATGTCGTCGGCGCGGTCATGTTGTCGCGGGCCTGCCCGGACGATTCCGCCCTGGCTGATGAAATCCTCGAGGTCTGCCGCACCCGGATCATCGCATCACTGCCGCCATCGCCCGCGCAGCAGCCCTGACGGATACCGGTTGGCCTTACAGCGACGCCCTGACCACCAGTGGGCAATCCACCGGCTGGGCGCCCGTCAGTTCGAGGGTCTCGATCAGGTGCCGGGCCGCCTGGCGACCGATCTCGTAGTAGGGCAGTTGGACCGTGGTCAGCGGCGGCATGAACAGTTCGGCGATGCCGATCATGTTGTCATAGCCCAGCACTGCGACATCGTCAGGAATTTTCAAGCCGCGACCCAACAGCAGTTGATAGGCGCAGAAGGCGATGCGGTCGTTGCCACAGACCAGGATGTCGAATTGCGGACGGCCGTCGACGATATGCCGGTCGAGAATGGCGGCGGTTTCACCGTAGGCATCGTGATCGGAAAGGTCGTATTGCAGGAGTGCTTCAGGCGCCAGCCCGAATGCCTGGCAGGCGCGTTGCAGACCTTGTTGGCGCAGATTCCAGGCGACACTCTTCCTGGGCAAGTTGATACACAGCGGGCGCCGATAGCCTTGGCTCAAGGCATGATGCACGGCGCGGTACTGCCCGGCTTCATCATCCGGCACGTAGCTGACCAGTTGGCTGTCATCGGCCAGGCAATTGGCGAGTACCAGCGGCTTGCTCTTGAGTCGCTCGGGAATGCTCACCTGGCGCAACCCCATGGCACTGAAGATCAACCCGTCGGGGCGATGCGACAGCATCAGGTCGATGTTCTGGTCGGTGGGCGGGTTGCTCAGCAGGTTGAGGATGAAGACGTTCCAGCCAGCCTGCTGCGCGGTCTGTTCGATGGACAGCAGCAACTCGACGGCGAACGGCGTGGTCGCGGTGTCCAGGGCGAACACACCGATGGTGCGCGCCTGCAAGTTGTCGCCGCGCATCCTGCGCGCCGACAGGCTCGGTACGAATTGCAGTTCATCGATGGCGCGGCGTACCCGCTGAAGGGTCTCGGGGCTCAGTTTTTCCGGCGTGTTGAGCGCGCGCGAAACCGTCATCAGGGATACGCCGGCCAGCTGTGCAACGTCTTTCACGGAAGTCATGCGAAGTGCGGCCAGTCAGGTTGACGCAGAATCATGACACAGCGCCCGGGCTTCTCGCGACTCGAATGACGCGACTCACAGCCAACCCGAGGCCAGGGGCCAGGCGTTGGAAATGGCGACGTGCCCGCCCGTCCCGCTCGCCAACAGCTTCACCCCGAGGCTGTCGGGCCGCGGATAGAGGCGACTGCTGAGGCTGAAGCGGCCGCTTTGCTCAAACACCTCGATGGATGAACGATCGAGAAACACCCGCAGATGCAGTTGCGTTTGCGCCGGCTCTATCGGCACGCTGCGCTGGCCGCTCACTTGCGCACCCGAGCGACTGCGATCGAGCACCAGGCGTCGCAGTGACGCGTCGTAGTACAGCAGGGTCTGTTCCTGCTCATCGGCACTGCAGCGCAAGGCGATGCCCAACTGACCTTCGGTGCAATCGAGCAGGTCCAGATGCACATGGATCTCCAGTCGGTCGCCACTTACTTGCGGCACCCAGCGGCTGCCCGACTCGCCCCACGGCGCAATGCTCGGCAACGGCGCCTGGCGCAGCGCAACCAGTTCCCGCGCCGGAAACACGCCGAGGCGATCGCCCTGCAGTTCCAGCTCCCGTGGCAAACCGAGCATGCCGCACCAGTGATGGGCCTGGCTCGGCATCGGGCTTTCCCACATGTCCAGCCAGGCCCACACCAGGCGCCGGCCATCAGCGGCCACCAAGGTTTGCGCGGCATAGAAATCGTGGCCGTTATCCAGCTCGATGAACGGCCCGCCGCTGAAGTGCCATTCGCTGTCGAGGTGGCCAATGCGATAACCGGTCTGATACTTGTTGAGCCGTTCGTACCCCGCCGGTTGCATGCCTTGGGGGGAGTACAGCAGTACGTCGCGTCCGTTGAGGCGAAACAGGTCTGGGCATTCCCACATGTAGCCGTCGCCGTCAGTACCCCTGGACACGTAATCGAGAAACTCCCAGGCGCGCAGGTCCGTGGAGCGATACAGCGGCAGCAGCGGCGTGTCGCCCAGGCGCGCCCCGGCAATCAGGTACCAATAACCATCCTCCTGCCAGACCTTGGGGTCGCGAAAGTGCATGATCGCCGCTTGCGGCGCGTCCTCGATAACGGCGCCATGCTTGACGAAGCGGACGCCGTCGACACTGGTGGCCAGGCACTGGACCTGGCGGATCAGGCGTTCGTCGCCCACTTCTCCCAGCCAGGTGTGTCCGGTGTAGATCAGCGCCAGGGTGTCGCCACACACCACCGCGCTACCGGAAAAACAGCCGTCGCGGTCGAAATCGTCGCCCGGTGCCAGGGCAATGGGCAGATGTTGCCAATGAACCAGGTCGGCGCTCTTGGCGTGGCCCCAGTACATCGGGCCCCATTTGGCGTCGAAGGGGTGGTGTTGGTAGAACACGTGGTACTCGCCCCGAAAAAACACCACCCCGTTAGGGTCGTTCATCCAGCCCGTTGGCGGGGCCAGATGATAGTCGGGTCGATAGTCGTGGATCAGGCGAGACAGGCCATCACGCAGGGCCTGCTGCGCATGTTCAAGAGAGGCGGGCATCGGATTGCTCAGGCTATTCAAGGATAAAGTCATAGGGCGCCCGCATGGGCCGGGCGCAGGGCGACGTCATCGGGCAGGCGGTCGATGGCGTGGCGCTGCAACGCCGTGCCGTGTGTGTCGAACACATGCAGATTGTCGATATCCAGTTGCAGTTCGACCCGATCGCCCACTCGCCATCCGGCGTTGACCTCACAACGACAGACCATGGGGTCGTCCTGGCCGGTGTCGAGGTGCACATAGGTTTCACTTCCCAGGTATTCGACCCCGCTCACCGCGATGCCGGCCGTTCCCTGGGCCGCCTTGAGGGCGATATGTTCCGGACGAATCCCCAGGCTCAGTTGCGTATTCGCCGCCAGCCCCGAGCTGTCGAAGGGCAGGGACGTCATGCCCAGCACCAGGCTTTCAACCTGGCTGGTTTCGCCTGGCGTATGCAGGAACGCGGCAAGGAAATTCATCCTGGGTGAGCCCAGGAAACCGGCGACAAAGCGGCTGGCCGGACGCTCATAGAGTTCCCGTGGCGAGCCGACCTGCTCGATGCGGCCGCCATTGAGCACGACAATCTTGTCGGCCAGGGTCATCGCTTCAACCTGGTCGTGGGTCACGTAGATCATGGTCGAGCCCAGTCGTCCATGCAGCCGGGCGATTTCGTTGCGCATCTGCACGCGCAGGGACGCGTCGAGGTTGGACAGTGGCTCGTCGAACAACAGAATGTCCGGCTCCCGCGCCATGGCCCGGCCCATGGCCACGCGCTGGCGCTGGCCGCCCGACAGTTCCCGTGGCTTGCGTTGCAGCAGTTTGTCCAATTGCAGGATCTGCGCGGTTTTCAGCACCCGCTCGCGCAGGCTGGTCTTTTCGGTCTTGGCCAGCTTGAGGCCAAAGCTGATGTTGTCGTAGACGCTCATGTGCGGGTACAGCGCATAGGACTGGAACACCATGCCGACGCCACGCTCGCGCGGCTCCAGGTCGTTGACCCGGCGTCCGTCGATCAGCAGGTCGCCGCCACAGATCGAATCCAGCCCGGCGATCAGCCGCAGCAGGGTCGACTTCCCACAGCCCGAAGGGCCGACGAAGACCACGAATTCGCCTGCCGAGATTTCCAGGCTGACGTCGCGAAGAATGCGTGCGCCGCCCAATTGTTTGTTCACGTTGTCCAGCTTCAACTTGATCACGATGCTGTTCCTTTTTTTGTCTGTGTTGGGCCTCAACCCTTTAACGCACCGGCAGTGAGGCCGGAAACAATGCGGCGCTGGAAGATCAGCACCAGAATCACCAAGGGCACCGTGACCAGCACCGACGCCGCCATCAACAGGCCCCAAGGCAGCTCATGGGGACTGCCGCCGGAAATCAGCGCGATGGCGACTGGGACCGTGCGTTGCGAGTCGGTCAGGGTGAAGGTCAGGGCAAAGAGGAACTCGTTCCATGCGGCGATGAAGGCCAGAAGGCCGGTGGTGACCAGTGCCGGCCAGAGCAGCGGCAACAGCACGCGGGTCAGCGTGACCCAAGGTGACGCACCGTCCATGATGGCGGCCTCTTCCAGCTCATGAGGCAGTTGCCCCATGAAGGTGGTCAGCACCCAGACGGTGAAGGGCAGGGTGAAAATCGTGTAGCTCAGGATCAACGCCCAGGAGGTGTTGTACAGGCCCAGGGCACGGATCACTTCGAACAACCCCGACAGCACCGCGACTTGGGGAAACATCGAGACGCCCAGGACCATCATCAACACCGGACCGCGCCCGCGAAACTTCACCCGGCCCAAGGCATAGGCGGCGGTCAGGCTGAGGAACAGCGCCAGCGCGACCACGCACAGCGCAACCACTAACGAGTTGCCGATAGCCCTCAGGAACGAGGCCTGGTTGAGTACGGCGGCGTAGTTGGAGAAGTCGGGCTGGTCGATCCAGTAGCTCACCTGGAACAAGGCGCTGGACGGTTTCAGCGACGTTACGATGGCGTAGTAGAAAGGGAAGACCGCATACACCAGCAAGATAGCGATCAGGCACCAGAACCCGAGGCGCAACAGGGCTTTTTTCAGTAGGCGCGGGCTCATGAGCGGACCTCCAACTGACGGCGTCCGAGGTACAGATAAACCATGGCGATCACCGCGACGACCAGGAACAGCAAGGTCGAGGCGGCGCTGCCATAACCCACGTCCTGGAATTCCACCAAGTGCTGGCGGGCATAGACCGACATGCTCATGGTGCTCGACGAGTTCGAGGTCAACACATAGATCACGTCGAAGACCCGCAGGGAATCGAGGATCCGGAAGATCGCCGCCACCAGCAAGGCCGGCATCAGCAGTGGCAGGGTGACCCGCCAGAACACTTTCACTGGGTGAATGCCATCGACCCTGGCGGCTTCGTAGCAATCGCTGGGCAGCATCTGCAAGGCTGCCAGCATCAGCAGGGTGACGAAAGGCACGGTCTTCCAGACGTCGACGATGATCACCGCCCACATCGACAGGTCCGCGTCGGCGGTCCAGGCCAGGGGCGCGTCGATCAGGCCGAGGCCGAGCATCAGGTGATTGATGATGCCGAACTGGTCGTTGAGCATCCATGACCAGATTTTCGCCGAGACGATGGTCGGGATCGCCCAGGGAATCAGGATCAACGCCCGCACCAGGGCGCGTCCGCTGAACCGGACGTTGAGCAGCAACGCCACCAGCAGCCCCAGGACGATTTCCAGCCCCACCGACACCACGGTGAAATGCAAGGTGTTGCGCACCGCATTCCACCACTGTGGATCGACGAGCAGGCCTGACCAACCGGCACTGCTGTGGAACAGATAATTGCTCGAGCCGACAAAGGTTGCATCCCCCGTATCGGCGAGGCTGGCGTCGGTCAGGCTGAACCAGAATGTACGCAACAGCGGCCAGGCCGCCACCAGCGCCAGGCACAGCAGCATCGGGGTCAGGAACAGCCAGGCGGCGCGAACGCGACGGCGTTGTACCGGCGTTTCCCGGGCGGGCAGGTACTCGTCGTCGGGGACGAGTGTGGTGGAGACAGACATGGTGATTTCCTTCCTTGTGGCTTACCAGTTCCGGCGTTTGATCCGCGTGAGTTCGCTTTCCAGCTCGGCCAGGGCCTGATCCACCGGCCGCTCGCCCGCCAGCACGCCGTGCACTTGATCGAAGAAGGCATTGGAGACCCGTGGATAGCGGTCGGCAGTGATCGAGGCGGGGCGCATGACCCCATCGTTGAGAATGCTGTGCAGTTGGCTGTAGTAAGGCATGGCCGCGAGCAATTCGGGATCTTGGTAGAGCGATTCGATCACCGGGTTGTAGGCGCCGACCAGGGCCCGATGTTTCTGTTGTTGGGCGCTGCTCAAGTAGCTCACCAGTTCCGCGGCAAGCTTGGGGTTGGCGCTGTAGCGCGACACCGCCAGGCCCCAGCCGCCGAGGGTGGACGCGTGAGTACCCGTCGCGCCGCCACGGGGCAGGGGCGCGACGCCGACCTTGTCTTTGACGGCGCTGTCCTGGCTTTGCACCAGGGCCCAGACATAAGGCCAGTTACGCATGAACAGCGCATTGCCCGACTGGAAGACGCCGCGTCCTTCTTCCTCGGTGTAATTGAGCACGCCACGGGGGGCGATGTCTCCGACCCAGCTTTTGGCCAGGGTCAACGCCGCCCGTGACGCCTGGCTGTTGACCACGATATCGCCTTGGGCGTTGACCAGCCCGCCTTGCGGTTGGCTGCTGATCCACTCCAGGGCATTGCACGTCAGGCCTTCGTAGGCGCGTCCCTGGAATATATAACCCCAGGCATTGGCGTTCCCGGCAGCGCGCTCCGCCTGCTGGACAGTCCTGGCGGTGGTCGTCATTTCTTCCCAGGTCTGGGGCACGGGCTTGTTGTATTTCTCGAGCAAGTCCTTGCGGTAATACAGCAACCCCGAATCGGTGAACCACGGCATGGTCACCAGGCGCCCGTTCACCGTGGCGTTATCCACCTGGGCCTGGAAATACCCCTGGGTGGCGTCGGCCGCAAGCACCTGGCGCAAGTCCAGCAAGTGTTTGGCCAACATTCCCGGCCACACCATGTCGATCTGGATGATGTCGATGTCGCTGGATTGCGCACTGAGGATCTGCTGGTAGAACGACAACCGCTCGGTCGCCGAGTTAGGTGTGGAAACCACTTCGACACTGTTGCCGGTCTGCTTCGACCACGCTTCGACGGCCTCTTTGCACAGTTGCAATTCGGCACCCACGGCACCACAGGAAATCGTCAGGTTGGCGGCAGTCGACAGGGCTGGAAACCCGACGCAAAGGCCGAGCAGCGCCGCTGGAAGGAGCGATTTGAGCTGTTTCATAAAGCCCTCTTTATTTTTGTTTTTAGAAAAGTTAACGTTAACATCGCCAAATGTAGCAGCGTATTTGCGATGAGGCATCCTTTTTTTCCTCTGTTTTGACAATTCAGAACCTGGGTGGAAAAGGCGGGTCGCGGCAACAGAACAATAAAAACAAAACAGGGAAAATCCACATGCAGAAAGCATCAAGCTGGCTACTCGCAAGCGTGCTCGGCGCCTCGGCGGCCACCTCTCAGGCCGCGACTCTGGAAGAGCGCATGGCGGCGTTCGAAGCCCGTGCCAGCGCAGCGGAAAAGCGTGCAGCCGCCGCCGAACAACAAACCCAGGCACTCGCCAGGGAGCTGCAGCAAATCAAACTCGCCACCCCCGCCGCGCAACCGACCGTGTCCGCCGTTACGACACCCACGCTCGATGCCCGCCTGGCAAAACTCGAAGCCCGCCAGCAAAGCACGGAAAAGCAGGGCGGTAGCGCCCACCTCACTGACGGCTTCAGTTTCAAGGGCTACGCCCGCTCCGGGTTGCTGATCAATGATGGGTTGGGTGGCGGGCGTGGCGGTCCGTACACCACCCCGGCCGGTTCTGTCGGTGGCGCCGTGGGGCGACTCGGTAACGAGGACGACACCTACATGCGCATCGACCTGTCGAAAGAGCTGTACGCGCAGAACGGCACCCGCTCCAAATTCACGGTGTCCATCGCCGATGGCGTAGAAAGCTCCAACGACTGGACTGCCGAGGAAAGCAATCTGAACGTGCGCCAGGTGTTCACCGAACTCGATCACCTCGCGGCATTCAAGGGCAACTCGATGTTCGAACATTCCACCTTGTGGGCTGGCAAGCGCTTCGACAGGGACAATTTCGACATCCACTGGCTGGACTCCGACGTGGTCTATCTGGCCGGCACCGGGGGTGGCATCTACGACATGCAGATGACCAAGGACTGGCGCTCGAACTACTCGTTGATCGGGCGTAACTACGGGGATTTCAGCGAGGGCGGGGTCAATGCCGATGTGGAAAGCTACATCCTGACGTCCAACCAGTTTTTCGACGGCGGGCAGTGGCAGTGGATGTTCAACGCCATAGGCTCGAAGAAAAACGACTTCGGCACTCGCACCAATGAAGCGGGCCTGGCGCCGGCCGACTCCGGTTTGCACAGCATGGTCGCCAATCACCAGAAAACCTTTTTCGGTCGCGAAGGCTTCTTCAAGACAGCGCTGCTTTATGGGCAGGGGTTGGGGGCTGAGGTCAAGAACGTCGGCGCCGATGGCGAATTGATCGACGATGCCCGGGCTCTGCGTGTGGCGCTGTACGGCGAAACGCCCCTGGCCTCCGACTGGCGCATCGGCCCGAGCCTGCTGGCCGAGCGAAGCAAGGATCGCTACGTCAAGGGCGACGACTACCGTTGGATGACTCTGAACGTGCGCTTGGCCAACGAAATCAACAGCAATTTCGAGATGGCCTACGAGATGAGTTGGCAAACCATGCAGCTCGACCCCAAGGGCTACCTGCAACGCAATGCGGTCGACGGTAACTTCTGGAAGTTCACGGTGGCCCCGACCTTCAAGCCCGACTTGGGCGATCTGCTTACGCGCCCTGAACTGCGTCTGTTCGCCAGCGTCATGAATTGGTCGTCGGACCTGGACAGGTACAGCTCCACAGACGCCTTCGGCAAGACGGACTTCAACGCCGGTGGCACCTGGCAGTATGGCCTCCAGATGGAAACCTGGTTCTGACACCAGTCAGTCGAGACCTGTGGGAGCGGGCTTGCTCGCGATAGCGGAGGATCAGCCTGGACAGGTGTTGGATGTGCCGCTGTCATCGCGAGCAAGCTCGCTCCCACAGTTTTGCCGGGCGTTCACAGACTTCGCAGTCACCACCCATCCTCTGTGGGAGCGAGCTTGCTCGCGATAGCGGAGGACCAGTTTGCAGCGATGTTGGATGTGATGACGTCATCGCGAGCAAGCTCGCTCCCACAGTTTTGCCGGGTCGTTCACAGACTTCGCAGTCACTACCCATCCTCTGTGGGAGCGAGCTTGCTCGCGATAGCGGAGGATCAGTTTGCAGCGATGTTGGATGGGTTGACGTCATCGCGAGCAAGCTCGCTCCCACAGTTTTGCCCACGGCTTTTGCGATTAACGTGTATGCCAGCCCAACTGGCTTGAGATCTGTTGGGTGGCTTGCATCAGTTGCTTGACGTAGTCCTGCTTCAACTCTTCCCTGAAGCGAAAGCACGGAAATGAAACACTCATTCCGCCGATCACATGGCCGAAACGGTCGCGGATCGGTGCCGCCAGGCAACGCATGTTGTCTTCGAACTCTTCATGGTCCTCGGCATAGCCTTGCTGGCGAACGGTCTCCAGTTCCTGCAGATACGCCTCGGCGCTGGTCAGGGTATTGGCCGTGCGACGCTCGAAGCTTTCCTGTGCCAGGTGGGCGAGCAACTCGTCTTCTTCGAGCCAGGCCATCAGCACCTTGCCGATGCCGGTGCAGTACAACGGCGCCCGTCGACCGATCCGCGAGTACATGCGCAGGTTGTACTTGGAGTCGATCTTGTGCACGTAGACGATGCTGCCTTCGTCGAGAATCCCCAGGTGGACGGTCTCGCCGGTCAGCTCGTTGATCCTGCGCATCCCGGGCTCCGCTTCCCGGACGATGTCCAGGTGGGGCAGGGCCTGGGCGCCCAGTTCGAACAGCCGGACGCTGAGGCGATAGCGATCCTCGGCATCCTGCACCACATACCCTCGGGCCTTGAGCGACTGCAGGAAGCGATAGACCGTGGCCTTGGACATGTCCAGTTTGGTGGCGATTTCCGACACGCCGCTTTCTTCCGGATGTTCGGCCAGTGCCTCGAGCACGGCCATGGTCCGGCCCACCGCCGACACCAGATCGTTGTTGGGAATGACGCTGTTGTCCATGAAGGCTCCAACGTGAAAGTAAAACCCAAGGATATACGCAAGCAGAACAAAACGCTGTTTCATTTTTGCTTGACGAGGCCGGAAATCTGACTAGACTCGGGCCTTGAGATAAAAATGAAACGCCGTTTTAAAAACAAGAAAGGCGCGTTGATTATGGATTTAACGCTCAACCATGGCCCGCAGGCCCGCTTCGCCCGCCCGCTGAAAGTGGCGCTGGTGGGAGAGTGCATGATCGAGATGCGCGGTGAGCCGGGTACCGCGATCACGCAGACCTTCGGTGGCGATACGCTCAACACCGCGGTCTACCTGGCCCGATTGAATCCCCATGGCGCAGTGGCCGTGGACTACATGACGGCCGTGGGCAGCGATGCGTTCAGCGTCGCCATGCGCCGGTCCTGGCTGGAAGAGGGGATTGGTGATGCTCATGTCCGCGTGATCGAAGACGCGCTGCCGGGGCTGTATTTCATCCAGACCGATCCACACGGCGAGCGGCGTTTCCTCTACTGGCGCGGGGAAGCGGCGGCGCGGCGCATGTTCGAGGGCCCCGAGGCCGACGTCATGCTCGATGCACTGGCCGATTACGACTACGTCTACCTGAGCGGCATCAGCCTGGCGATCCTCACACCGGAAGGGCGCCAACGCTTGATCCAGGCCCTGCCCAGGGCTCGTCGAGCGGGCACGCGCATCGTCTTCGACAACAACTACCGTCCCCACCTCTGGCCCGATCCTGAATCGGCCCGGCAGGTCTACCGCGACCTGTTGCAGCTGACCGACCTGGCCCTGCTCACCTGGGAAGATGACGTGGCCCTGTTCGGCTATCGCGACCCGGACGCCTTGTTCAGTGCCTACGCCCAGGTGGGAGTACGCGAAGTCGCCCTCAAGCGTGGCGCCGCCAGCTGCTTGATCCAGTGCCCGACAGGGCGTTTCGAGGTGCCCGCGCAAACCGTTTCCCATGTCGTCGACACCACCGCTGCCGGTGATTCGTTCAGCGCCGCCTACCTGGCCTGTCGCCTGCGCGGCGGCGATCCCCAACAGGCCGCCCGCTGGGGGCATCGCCTGGCGGCCCAGGTCGTCCAATACCGGGGCGCGCTGATTCCCCAGGCGGCCATGCCGAACATGGGCGCGTCCTCACTTCCTTCTGTTGCACAGGTCTGATTTTATGAAAATCGTTGAAGCGCGCGTCATCGTTACCTGCCCGGGGCGCAACCTGGTCACGTTGAAAATCGTCACCGATGAGGGCCTCTACGGCATTGGCGATGCAACCTTGAATGGCCGCGAACTGGCGGTCGTCGCCTACCTGGAGGAACACGTCCTGCCCGCGCTGATCGGCCGCGATGCCCACCGTATCGAGGACATCTGGCAGTACCTGTATCGCGGCGCGTACTGGCGCCGGGGACCGGTGACCATGACGGCCATCGCCGCCGTCGACGTGGCGCTCTGGGACATCAAGGCCAAGGCCGCGAACATGCCCTTGTACCAATTGCTTGGCGGCAAGAGCCGCGAGCGGGTGATGGTCTATGGGCATGCCACCGGCAAGGACATCGAAGGGTGCCTGGACGAAGTCGCCCGTCACGTCGAGCTGGGCTATAAGGCCGTGCGTGTGCAATGCGGCGTGCCCGGCATTGCCACCACCTACGGTGTCGCCAAGCGCAGCGGCGAGCGTTATGAACCGGCCGACAGCGACCTGCCCGCCGAACACGTCTGGGACACCGCCAAATACCTCAACTACGTCCCCAAGCTGTTCGCCGCCGTGCGCGAACGTTTTGGTGATGACCTGCATATCCTCCACGACGTGCACCACCGCCTGACGCCCATCGAAGCCGGACGCCTGGGTAAGGCCGTGGAACCGTACAACCTGTTCTGGCTGGAAGACTGCACACCGGCGGAAAACCAGCAGAGCTTCCGCCTGATTCGCCAGCACACCACCACGCCGTTGGCCGTGGGCGAGGTGTTCAACTCCATCCATGACTGCCGCGAGTTGATCCAGGAACAGTTGATCGACTACATCCGCACGACGCTGGTGCATGCCGGCGGCATTACCCATGTGCGGCGCATTGCCGATTTCGCCGCGCTGTTCCAGGTGCGCACGGGTTTTCACGGCGCCACCGACCTGTCGCCGGTGTGCATGGGCGCGGCCCTGCATTTCGATACGTGGGTGCCCAACTTCGGTATCCAGGAACACATGCCTCACGAAGACCGCATCGATGAAGTCTTCCCCCATGCCTATCGCTTCGAGGACGGCCACTTCACGCCGGGCGAAACCCCGGGGCATGGCGTCGACATCGATGAAGACCTTGCCCGCCAATACCCCTACAAGCGCGCCAGCCTGCCGGTCAACCGTCTCGAAGACGGCACGCTCTGGCATTGGTGAAGCGGTTTCAACCCTTTGAGGAAACGGGGCGAGTGCCCCGTCAGGAGTGACTGATGAAAGCGTTCCAGGTAAGAGCACCCTTCGAGTTCGGGCTGGCCCAGGTCGACCAACCCCAGGTCGCCCACGGCGAGGTCCAGGTCGATGTGGCGTATGCCGGCATCTGTGGCTCGGACATGCACATCATTCATGGGCAGAACGCATTCGTGCGTTTTCCCCGTGTCACCGGCCATGAGTTTTCCGGGGTGATCCGGCAAGTCGGTGAAGGCGTCGAGCACCTGCAGGTGGGCGACCGGGTGTGCATCGATCCGGTGATCAGTTGCGGTACCTGCTATCCCTGCCGCATTGGCCGGCCCAATGTCTGCACGCGGCTGCAAGTGATCGGCGTGCACCGCGACGGTGGCTTCAGCGAGCAGGTCTGCGTACCGGCCGAAAACGCCCACCGCCTGCCCGACGCGATGTCCCTCAGCCACGGCGCTCTGGTCGAGCCTTATTCCATTGCCCTGAACGTGCTCGATCGCATGCAGCCGCACCCTGGTGACAGCGTGCTGATCTACGGCGCCGGGGTGATCGGCCTGACCCTGGTGCAAATGGCCCGGGCGTTGGGATTGACCGACATTACCGTCACCGATGTCATCGACAGCCGCCTGGAGACGGCCCGGGCGCTGGGCGCCAGCCGGACCCTCAACGGCCAGCAAGTCGATGTCGAAGCCGTCATGCGTGAGCTGACCCAAGGCGAGGGCGTGCCGTTGATTGTCGATGCCGCCTGCATTCCGGCACTGATGCCGCAGATGGTGCGCCTGGCCTCGCCGGCCGGGCGTATCGGGTTGCTGGGCTTCAATGCCACGCCCAGTGATCTGGTGCAGCTGGAAATGATCAAGAAGGAACTGACCCTGGTGGGGTCGCGGCTCAACAACCGCAAATTCCCCCGGGTGATCGAATTGATCGCCAGCGGCAAGTTGCAAGTCCAGGACCTGATCAGTCATCGCGTCAGCTTCGACGAAATGCCCGGCGCCATCGACCTGATCGAAAAGCACCCCGAGCAAACCCGAAAAGTGCTGGTGGAGCTGACGAACGCCCATCACTGAGCCGTCGGTACCACCGGTTTCACCGTGCCTGTCATGGGCACCCTCACCGAATAAACACAACAAGCGGGAGGTTCCACCATGTTTGGTCAAGGACGTAGCTTAATCATCATCATGCTGTTCCTGGCTGGGGTCATCAATTACCTCGACCGGTCGGCATTGTCTGTGGCGGCACCTTTCATCCAGAAGGACTACGGTCTGAGTACGGGTGAGATGGGCATGATCTTCAGCAGCTTTTTCGTCGGCTATGCGGCCTTCAACTTCATCGGTGGCTGGGCCGCCGACCGTTACGGCGCCAAGACCACCTTGCTGCTGGCCATGGTCTTGTGGTCATTGTTCAGCGGCCTCACGGTGCTGACAGTGGGCTTCGCTTCGCTGGTGCTCATCCGGATCCTGTTCGGCATGGGCGAAGGACCGCTGAGCGTCACCACCAGCAAGATGGTGAACAACTGGTACACCCCAAGCGCAGGGCGCGGGCGATTGGCGCATCAATGTCCGGCACGCCGCTGGGTGGGGCGATTTCCGGTCCGGTGGTGGGTTTTATCGCCGTCACCTACGGCTGGAAGATCTCGTTCATTATCATCATGCTGATCGGCCTGGTCTGGGCGGCGGTGTGGTTCAAGTTCGTCAAGGAACGGCCCGAAGGCGAGGGTGCCGAGGATATTCTCCGAGCCGAGGGGCAGGGCGAGCTGGCGGCACAACCGGTGTTCCCTTTGCGGTTCTACCTCAAGCAGCCGACGGTGCTGTTCACCTCCCTGGCGTTCTTTTCCTATAACTACACCTTGTTCTTCTTCCTGACCTGGTTCCCCAGCTACCTGACCATGGCCCACGGCTTGAACGTCAAGGACATGAGCATCGCCACGGTCATTCCCTGGGTCCTGGGTTTCCTCGGCCTGGCCCTGGGCGGCTTCATCTCCGACTTCGTGTTCAAGAAAACCGGGCGGATGATGTTCTCCCGTAAAGTGGTGCTGGTGACGTGCCTGCTGGCCTGTGCTGTCTGCATCGCCTGTGCCGGGATGGTGACTACCTTGTATCCAGCGGTGATCCTCGTCGCCTTGGCGGTGTTTTTCCTTTACCTCACCGGTGCCATCTATTGGGCGATCATCCAGGACACCGTTCCGGCGGCGCGGGTGGGCGGCGTCAGTGGTTTCATGCACTTTCTGGCGAATACCTCGGGCATTGTCGGCCCGACCCTGACGGGGTTTTTGGTGCAGTTCACCGGTTCGTTCACCAGTGCTTTCCTGCTGGCGGGGCTGTTGACCGTGATCGGTGCCGTGTGTGTCGCGCGCTACGTTAAACCGCTGTCGGTGGCGGATACCGGCAACACGGCGGCACAAAGCCCGCAGCCGGTTTCGGCCCTGGGCCGTTCCTGAACAGAAGGAGTGAGTCGATGCCTGTTGTGAAACGTGTACCTTGCACCGGCACTGCAGCGCAGATCGGTATCGTGCACCTGGGCCTGGGCGCGTTCCATCGCGCGCACCAGGCGGTCTACCTGCAACGCCATCTCAATCGCCACGGTGAAAGCGACTGGGGCGTGTGCAGCGCCAACCTGCGTTCCAATCGCACCCTGGTCGAGCAATTGCGCGAGCAGGACGGTCGCTACCATGTGGCCGAATACCGCGACTGCGAACAAGTGACGCTGCGCGAGATCGGGGTGCTGCGCCAGGCCTTGTATGTGGGCGAGGGCGGTCCTGACCTGGAGCAGTTGCTGATGCGCATGGCGGCGCCGCAGACGCGGATCGTCACGCTCACGGTCACTGAAAAGGGTTATTGCCTGAGCCCGTCCTCGGGCCAACTGCGCAGCGAAGATCCGGCGATTGCCCATGACCTCGCTCATCCGCAAGCGCCGCGCTCGGCCCCCGGGATCGTTCTGGAAGCCCTGCGCCGGCGCCGCGCCGCGGGTGTCCCGGCCTTCACTGTGTTGTGCTGTGACAACATGCCCGACAACGGCCAGCGCACCCGCCAGGCAGTCAGCGCGCTGGCGGCGTTGCAGGATGAGGCGCTGGCGCAGTGGGTCGAGCAACAGGTGGCGTTTCCCAGCTGCATGGTCGACCGCATCGTGCCTGCGATGGACGGCGAGTCCTTCCGCCGGCTGGAGCAACTGGACTGTCATGACCCGGCGGCAGTGGTCTGTGAAAGTTTCAGCCAGTGGGTGATCGAAGATCACTTCCCCCTTGGCCGCCCGGACTGGGAAGTGGAGGGGGTGCAGATGGTGGACGACGTGGGCCCGTTCGAAACGATGAAGTTGCGCATGCTCAATGGCAGCCATTCGTTGCTGGCCTATGTGGGGCTGCTGGTCGGTCACGACACGGTGTTCGAGGCCGTCAGTGACGCGAACCTGCTGCACCTGATCGGACGCTACATGGCCGACGAGGCGGCGCCCACGCTGGACATGCCTGCGGGTATCGACCTTTCGGTCTATGCCCACGATCTAAAGGCACGGTTTGCCAATGACAGCCTGCAACATCGGCTGCGGCAGATTGCCATGGACGGTTCGCAGAAACTGCCGCAACGCTGGTTGCTCGGCGCGCAGCAATTGCTCGACCAGGGGCGCGGCATTGATTGTACGGCGCTGGGCATCGCGGCATGGATCCACTACTGCACGCAGCCGTTGCCCGGTCGTCCGGCGCACGTGGTCGACGACCCACTGAGCGCAACCTTTGCCGATCTTGCCGGACGATTCGAGGGCGCATCGCGGGTGGACGCGGTTCTCGACCTGCACGAAGTCTTCCCGCCGCGGCTCTCGGCTCGCGCAGTATTTCGCGACGCCGTGCACCACGCCTACAGCGCCCTGACGCGCGATGGCGTGGATAGCCTGTTGCACACCCTTGCCGCATCCAAACGATAAAAAGGAGAAGAACATGGAACAGACATGGCGTTGGTTTGGCCCCAAAGACCCGATTTCCCTGGCGGACATTCGCCAGACCGGTGCGACCGGCATCGTCACCGCGCTGCACGAGATTCCCAATGGCGAAGTATGGCCGTTAGATGCCATCGCGGCGCGCAAACAACTGATCGAAGCGGCCGGCCTGAGCTGGTCGGTGGTGGAAAGCATTCCGGTGCACGAAGACATCAAGCGCGGCTGCGGGCGGCGCGACGAGTACATCGCCAACTACCAGCAAAGTGTGCGCAACCTGGCGAGCTGCGGCATCGATATCGTCTGCTACAACTTCATGCCGGTGCTGGACTGGACCCGAACCGATTTGTCTTTCGAGCTGGCGGATGGCGGCTGGGCCTTGCGTTTCGATCAAACCGCGTTCGCCGCCTTCGACCTGTTCATCCTCCAGCGCCCGGGAGCGCAGGCCGAATACAGCGCCGAGGACATCCGGCAGGCCAAGGCCTACTTCGAACAACTGACGCCAGCCCGGCGCGAAACCCTGGTCAATACCCTGATTGCTGGCTTGCCCGGCGCCGAGGAACACTACAGCCTGGACAACTTCCGTGACTTGCTGCGCACCTACGCCGACATCGACGAGGCCAAGTTGCGCGAACACCTGGGGTACTTCCTGCGTGCGGTGATCCCGGTTGCCGAGGCGGTGGGTGTGCGCATGGCAATCCACCCGGACGACCCGCCCCGGGCACTGCTCGGCTTGCCACGCATCCTGTCCACCGCCGAAGACGCCCAATGGCTGCTGGATGCCGCGCCAAGCCCGGCCAATGGCCTGACGTTCTGCACCGGTTCCTATGGTGTGCGCGAAGACAACGACCTGGTGGCGATGGCCAAGCACTTTGCGCCGTTCATCTACTTCACTCACCTGCGTTCAACCCGCCGGGAAACCGACCCACGCAGCTTCCATGAAGCCCATCACCTGGACGGCGACGTCGACATGGTCGGAGTCATCGGCGCCTTGGTGGCTGAAGAGCGCCGACGTGAACGCGAAGGCGGCCCGCGCTTGCCGCTGCGTCCAGACCATGGGCATCAACTGCTTGACGATCAGCATCGCAAGAGCAATCCCGGCTACTCACTGATCGGCCGCCTCAAGGGCCTGGCGGAAATCCGCGGCGTGGAACTGGCCGTGCGCCGACAACTGGGCTAGATAAGCCCTGTTTGGGTGGGGGCGGTTAACACCTGTGGCGAGGGAGCTTGCTCCCGCTGGGCTGCGCAGCAGCCCTAAAACCCGGCACCTCGGTGCATCAGATCGATCCCATTCAATCAGCTTGGGGTCGCTACGCAACCCAGCGGGAGCAAGCTCCCTCGCCACGGGAGGTAAACGCCTGAGAAATTCTCGGGCTAACGCCATTCCCTGTGGGAGCGAGCTTGAACTGGCCTAATGATTTTGGACACTTCAATCGGGCGCTATGATGGCGCCCAAATCTGAGGTGTTTTGGTTATGCGTAAATCTTACTCCAGTGAGTTCAAACTCAAAGCGGCCAGCATGGTGCTGGACGAGGGACAGTCGGTTCCCGAAGTCTGCGCCAGCCTGGATATTGGGCCCACGGCGCTTCGCCGCTGGGTCGATCAGGTTCGCAAGGAACGCTTGGGTTCGACCCCGGTGGGCGCCAAGGCGATTACCGCTGATCAGCGTGAAATTCAGCAGCTCAAAGCGTTGCTCAGGCAAAAAGACCTGGACATTGAAATCCTAAAAAAGGCCAGTGCTCTCCTGCTTTTGGACTCCAAAGATCATTCTCGTTGATCAATGAGCTGGACGAGCAGTACGGCGTTAACAATTGCTGTCGGGCGTTTGGAGTCAACCGCAGCAGCTTTTACGCCTGGCGTCAGCGCCAAGGCAAAGTGAAGCCCGAGCGGGAGAAACTTAAAGCCGTGCTGGTCGAGCATCACAAGGAGTCCAGAGCATCCGCGGGGTCTCGCACCCTTTCCAAGGAGCTGCAAGCAAAGGGACATCGTGTCGGGCGGCATATGGCTCGCAGCTTGATGCGCGAAGCCGGTGTTGCCAGTCGTCAGCGCCGGCGGCACAGGTACAAATCTTCCGGCGTGGAAGCGTTGGTGGCGCCGCACGTGCTCAAGCGCAAGTTTGATGTCACGGCGATCAACCAGGTGTGGTGTGGCGATGTGACGTACATCAAGGTCGGCAAGCGCTGGATGTATTTCGCGGCGGTGCTGGATCTGTTTGCTCGCCGGATCGTGGGCTGGTCGTTTTCAATGATTTCCGATGCCTCGCTGACCTGCGAAGCGTTGCGAATGGCGGTGCAATTGCGAGGTTGCCCAAAAGAGGTGCTGTTTCATTCCGATCAAGGCTGCCAATACACCAGCCACAAATTCAGGAATGAAATGCGCAAGCATGGACTCCTGCAAAGCATGAGTCGCAAAGGTGAGTGCTGGGACAACGCCCCGATGGAGCGTTTCTTTGGGAGCCTGAAGTCAGAGTGGGTGCCAGAAGATGGCTACAGCTCGGAGCATGAAGCCCGCGTGGATGTGCAGCGTTATGTGATGCGTTACAACAACGTCAGACTCCATAGCTACAACGACTACCGGTCGCCGGTAGCTATGGAGAAACTGGCAGCATGAAACCGTAACTGGTGTCCAAAATTAGTTGACCAGTTCAGCTTGCTCGCGAAGCGATATGTCAGCCTGCAAAGATATTGACTGTGCCACCGCCATCGCGAGCAAGCTCGCTCCCACAATGGCTCAGCCTTCGAGCCCGCGCCGCTCGATCACGCCGAACACATCCGCCACATCCTGCACCAGGATCCGAGCGACATTGGTGAGGGTGTTGATGTCGTTCGTTGCCGAATCACGCAGGCTGCTGCACGCCACCAAGGTCAGGTAGTCGAGCGTGGCGTGCAGGCGTTCGCTGGCACAGGCATGGAGTTCGGGCAGTGGGGCGTGGGTGTCGATCAGCAGGACGGGGTGGGTGGTGGCGGTTTGGGTGAGAGGTGTGAAGCGTTGATCGCGTTGATTCATGGCAATAGTTACTCATTCTTCGTATCAAGAAAAAGCTACTTCGATCCGCTGCGAAACGAATGGGTGGTAGCTGCGCGTGGGTTCGCAGACCGAGGATACGAAGGAACCCGGCAGACCCGAAGATCTCCCACACACAGCCACCATAAGATGACGTCGAACGCCAAAGGCGCTCATTGTCACTTTTATGATGCTTGGTTGCTACCGTATCTGTCGGGCTGCGAAACCCAGCCACTGACCAAAGCCAGCGACGAACCCAACGATAGAAGTCGATCCCGGTACCCACAACCGGCCTGTAGGACGCCCCGCACCCCGTGGCGAGGGAGCTTGCTCCCGCTCGGCTGCGCAGCAGTCGCAAAACCGGCGCCTGCGCAGTACCTGGAGAAAAGAGGCGCCTGTTTTGGGGCCGCTTCGCGCCCCAGCGGGAGCAAGCTCCCTCGCCACAGGGTGTAAATTCCTACGGGATTTTCGGACCGCCTCTTGCCGCTAGCACTGATGTGCGCGGATTTCTGTGGGAGCAAAGCTTGCTCGCGATGCAGGCGCCTCGTTTCCCCGGAAGACCGCGTCATCTTCATCGCGGGCAAGCCTTGCTCCCACAGGAGGCTTGAGGTGAGTTTTTTCGGACTTTTCTAGCGACAGTCCCGGAAAAACGCCCTGATATCCTCCGCCAACAACGCCGGCTGTTCCAACGCGGCAAAGTGACCACCCCGAGGCATCTCGGTCCAGCGTTTCACCTCGCAGCAACGCTCCACCCAGCTCCGTGGTGGCATGGGCAGCTCCCTAGGAAACAGCGCCACTCCAACCGGCGGCTTCAAACGTTCGCCGCTGTTGAACTGCAACGGCCGCTTGCTGCCCTCCACGTATTGGCGAAACGACGAGCCGATACAGTGCGTCAGCCAGTACAGCGTCACATTGGTCAGTAACCAATCTCGGTCAATCGCGGGGCTGTCATCACACCAGGACAGGATCTTTTCCCCCATCCACGCCAATAGCCCAGCCGGGGAGTCATTCAGGCCTACCGCCAGGCTCTGGGGTTTGGTTCGCTGAATGTGCCCGTAGGCGCCTTCGGCATCGGCAAATGCCGCCGCGCGTTGCAGGAAGGCCGTTTCTACCTCGGTCAGCGCTGGCGCGTTTTCGCCCAGGGGAGGGCGATAGGAACCCGGAATATAGTTGAGGTGAATGCCTGTCACCCGCTCGGGATAACGCACGCCCAACCACATCGAAACGCCCGCGCCAATGTCCCCGCCCTGGGCGCCGAACCGTTCATAACCCAGCCCGCTCATCAACTCACTCCACAAGCCCGCCACTTCATAGGGCCCCATGCCGGATTGCTGGAACGGTGCGGAAAAGGTGTAGCCGGGCAGCGACGGCACCACCACATCGAAAGTGTCCGCAGGATCACCCCCATGGCGGGCCGGGTCCGTCAGCAGCGGGATGATGCGCTGCATTTCGATGAACGAGCCGGGCCAGCCATGGGTAAGGATCAACGGTCTCGGACTCGGCCCGACGCCACGTTGATGAATGAAGTGCACCCTTTGCCCACCGATGTCGGCGACAAATTGCGGCAAGCGATTCAACGCTGCTTCCTGAGCGCGCCAATCGAACGCGGTCGACCAATGTGCGAGAAGCGCCCGAAGCACATCCAGGTCTATGCCTTCGCTCCAGCCTTGGTCGGCCAAGGGCTCAGGCAACCTTGTGTTCAACAGACGGTGCCGAAGGTCTTCAAGGGCGCCTTCAGGGATATCGATGGCGAACGGTTCGATGATCATGCTTGCTGTCCCCTGATTATTAACGCCGCCCCGTCCGCGTACTCACATCCACCCACACCGCCAGCACCAGAATGCTGCCTTTGACGATCATCTGCCAATAACTGTCGACGTCGAGCATCGACATGCCGTTGTCCAGGCTGGTGATCACCAGCGCGCCGAGGAGGGCGCCGTAGACGGTGCCGGAACCGCCGCGCATGGAGGTGCCGCCGATGAAGCAGGCGGCGATGGCGTCGAGTTCGCCCATGTTGCCGGCCGAGGGTGAGCCGGCGGCCAGGCGTGCGGTGTTGACCACGCCGGCGAGGGCGCACATCACGCCCATGATGCCGAAGATCCACAGCTTTACCGCTTGCACGTTGATGCCGGACAGGCGCGTGGCTTCCATGTTGCTGCCCACCGAGTAGACCCGTCGGCCGAACACGGTCTGGCTGGTGACGTAGCTGAACACGCCCAGCAGGATCAGCAGGAGCAGCACCGGTACCGGGATGCCGTCGTAGCTGTTGAGGGTATAGACGAACCCGGCCAGCACCGCGCCGATCACCACCACGCGCAACACGTCACGCACCAGGGAGTGAGCCGCCAGGCCATGGAGGGCGCGGTTGCGCCGCTGTTTCCAGGTCAGGAACAAGGTCAGGGCGAAGAGCAGGATGCCTAGCCCGGTCCCGACCGTGTGCGGCAAATAACCTTGGCCGATGTAGACCAGTTCCGGTGACACCGGGGCAATGGTGGTGCCGCCGGTCACCCCCAGCAGGACGCCGCGAAACGCGAGCATGCCCCCCAGCCCGACAATGAACGATGGAATACGCAGGTAGGCGGTCATGTAGCCGTTGCCCAAGCCGATCACCAGACCGCACAAGGCCACCAGGCTCAAGTTCGCCAGCAGCGGGATGTGATAAACCACATCGAGGATCGCCGCCAGGCCCCCCAGCAGCCCAAGCAGCGAGCCCACCGACAGGTCGATCTCGCCGCTGATGATCACCAGCACCATGCCACAGGCGAGAATCCCGGTGATGGACATCTGCCGCAGCAGGTTGGAGAGGTTGCGCGGGGTCACGAACCCACCCTCGGTCTGCCAACTGAAGAACAGCCAGATCAGCGCCACGGCGATCACCAGCGCGAGCATTTTGTAGCGGGAAAACAGCTGTTTGACCTGATTCATCTACGCGGACTTCCGATCATTATTGTTATGGCCATCGGGATGGCTGAGCGCGGCGGCGAGCACCTGTTCCTGGGTGAGTTCGTGGTTGATGAAGTCGCCGCGCAACTGGCCGTCGCCGATCACCAGGACGCGGTCGGAGACCCCCAGCACCTCGGCCAGCTCCGAGGACACCATGATGATCGACACGCCTTCGGCCGCCAGGGCGCCCATCAGCTTGTAGATCTCATACTTGGCGCCGACGTCCACGCCGCGGGTCGGTTCGTCGAGGATCAGCACGCGGGGTTTGGTCAGGAGCATTTTCGCCAACACGGCTTTTTGCTGGTTGCCGCCGGAGAGGCTGGTGATCGGCAGGAACGGGCTCGCGGTCTTGAGGTGCATGCGCGCGATTTCTTTGTCGATGCTGCCCAGTTCAGCTTCGGCGTCGATGCGGGTCAGTTTCGAGTAGTTGTCCAGCACCGCCAGGGTGATGTTCTGGCCCACTCCGAGGTCTGGAATGATGCCTTGGCGCTTGCGGTCTTCGGGGACCATGCACAGGCCGGCGCGGATCGACTTGAGCGGCGTGCGCGTGTCGATTTGCTGGCCGTTGAGCCAGACTTCGCCTTCGTAGCGGCCGGGGTAGGCGCCGAACAGCGCCGAGACCAGTTCCGTACGCCCGGCGCCGACCAGTCCGGCGATGCCAAGGATTTCCCCGCGCTTGAGGACGAAGGAAATATCGTCGACCCGTTTGCGCCTGGGGTTGTCGACGTCGTAGCAGGTGACGTGGCGCGCCTCGAAAATCACCTCGCCGATGTCATGGGGTTCGGTGGGGTAGAGGTTGCTCATTTCCCGTCCGACCATCTGGGTGATGATCTTCGGAATGTCCATGTCGGTCATGGCGGTGGTGGCGATGTGTTTGCCGTCGCGGATCACCGAAATGGTGTCGCACACGGCGGCCACTTCATCGAGCTTGTGGGAGATGTACACGCAGGCAACGCCCTTGGCCTTGAGGTCGCGGATGATGTCCAGCAGCACCTCGATTTCCGAGCGGGTCAGGGCCGAGGAGGGCTCGTCGAGGATTAGCAGCCGTGCCTGCTTGTTCAGTGCCTTGGCGATCTCCACCAATTGCTGGTAGCCACCGCCGTACTGGGAAACCGGCAGCGACACGTTCATGTCCGGGACCTTGAGTTCACGCATCAAGGCTTCGGCGCGGTGGATCATCGCCGGGTAGTTCATGCGCCCGCCGGGCAGCGTCAGCTCGTGGCCCATGAAAATGTTTTCCGCCACCGACAGGTCGGGGACGAGGGTCAGTTCCTGGTGAATGATGACGATCCCGGCGGCTTCGGTTTCGCTGATGGACTGCGCCTTGAGCGGCTGGCCGTCCCAAATGATCTCGCCTTCCCAGGTGCCGTGGGGATAGACCGCCGACAACACTTTCATCAGCGTGGATTTGCCCGCGCCGTTTTCACCGCACAGGCCGACGCATTCCCCGGGCCTGACCTTGATATCGATGCCGTTCAGGGCTTTGACACCACCAAAGGTTTTGACGATGCCGTTCATTTGCAGCAGGTAGTCGGACATGGCAGGACTCATGAGAGTGGGCTCACACATACGCAGGAACCCTGAAGTCAATCAGCCCCCTGTGGGAGCGAGCTTGCTCGCGATAGCGGTGTTTCAGCTTGCACCCATATTGGATGGGCTGCCGCCATCGCGAACAAGCTCGCTCCCACAGGGACTTTGCTTAACCCAGGATGTGCACCCAGGTCACTGCCCGGCGATCTGCGCCTTGGTATAGAACCCGTCCTTTTCCAGCAGGTCGATGTTGTCCTTGGTCAACGGCGTAGGGGTGAGCAGGATGGTGTCGACTTTCTTGCTGCCATTGTCGTATTGCGAGCTGAAGGTCGGTTTCTCGTTACGCGCCAGTTGCACCGAGAGCTTGGCGGCTTCGGAGGCAATCAGTTTCAGTGGCTTGTAGACGGTCATGGTCTGGGTGCCATCGATCACGCGCTTGACCGCCGCGAGGTCGGCGTCCTGGCCCGAGATCGGCACCTTGCCGGCCATTTTCTGTGCGGCCAGGGCCTGGATGGCGCCGCCGGCGGTGGCGTCGTTGGAGGCGACGATGCCATCGATCTTGTTGTTGTTCCGGGTCAGGGCGTTTTCCACGATGCTCAAGGCTTCGGTGGGGTTCCATTCCTTCACCCACTGCTGGCCGACAATTTTGATGTCACCCTTGTCGATGGCCGGTTGCAGGACTTTCATCTGGCCTTCGCGCAGGACCTTGGCGTTATTGTCCGTGGGCGCGCCACCGAGCAGGAAGTAATTGCCCTTGGGCGCGGCTTTCAGCACGCCACTGGCCTGCATCTCGCCGACCTTTTCGTTATCGAAGGAAATGTAGGCGTCGATATCGGCATTGAGGATCAGTCGATCGTAGGACACGACCTTGATCCCGACCTTCTTGGCTTCGGCGACGGCGTTGGTCAGCACGGTGGCGTTGAACGGCACGATGACGATCACATCGACGCCACGGGAGATCAGGTTTTCGATCTGCGAGATCTGCTTCTGCTCGTTGGCATCGGCAGACTGGACGAAGACCTTGGCGTCGAGTTTTTCCGCCGCCGCGACGAAGTAGTCACGGTCCCGCGACCAGCGTTCCAGGCGCAGGTCATCGATGGAGAAACCGATTTTCGGATGGGCCGCATCGGCCATGACCGGAAGCGAGAGCAGGGCGAGGGCGCCGGCGAGCAGGGTACGTTTGAATGTTTTCATGTAGTGCGTCCTTTTATTGTTGTTTGAAAGACACTGCCTGACGATGAGCGTGATACCGGGTAGAACTGTAGAGCGTTGCAGGACACCGTGGGCACAGATTTGTCGCGAGAATGTAACGGCCTCTTTGATGGGGCAGACAAATCAGTTTGTTCTTCCGGGGGCTGCTTCGCAGCCCAGCGGGGATAAATCCCCTCGCCACATTTGTCAGGGGTAGATAAACCGATTGACCACGTTCTCGAGCATTTCCTGGCGACCGCTGACAGCCTGGGGATTGAGCTCGTTGGTAAAGGCGTGCTCGGCCAACGATTCCAGGCTGAAGTCGCCGGCCAGCACCGCCTTGCCAAACGGTTGCTGCCAGCCCGCGTAGCGCTGGTCCTTGAACTGTTGCAACTGATCGTTCTGGACCATGGCTGCCGCGCGCTCCAGGGCGAGGGCGAGGACGTCCATGGCGGCGACATGGCCGTGGAACAGGTCTATATCGTCCACGCTCTGGCGCCGGACCTTGGAGTCGAAGTTGAA
Organism: Pseudomonas sp. Van50; assembly: GCF_055390755.1. Classification (NCBI taxonomy): domain Bacteria; kingdom Pseudomonadati; phylum Pseudomonadota; class Gammaproteobacteria; order Pseudomonadales; family Pseudomonadaceae; genus Pseudomonas; species Pseudomonas sp. Van50. Next base: position 3,074,658 of record NZ_AP024343.1, read on the forward strand.
CCCGCCATTGCCGAACCCGCCAGCCTTGAGGATTTCGTAGGTGGCCAGGGTCATTTCTTCGACGCTGTTGGGGAACTGGTCGGTGTCCCAGCCGTTTTGCGGATCGCCGCGGTTGGCGTCGATGCTGCCGAAGATCCCCAGGGAGACGGCTGTGGCGATCTCGTGGTGGAAGCTGTGCCCGGCGAGGGTGGCGTGGTTGGCTTCGATGTTGACCTTGATCTCGTTTTCCAGGCCGAACTGCTGCAGGAAGCCGAACACCGTGGCACTGTCGTAATCGTACTGGTGCTTGGTCGGCTCCTGGGGCTTGGGTTCGATCAGCAGGTCGCCTTTGAAGCCGATCTTGTGCTTGTGCTCGACCACCATGCGCATGAACCGGCCCAGTTGCTCGCGCTCGTGTTTCAAATCGGTATTGAGCAGGGTTTCGTAGCCTTCGCGACCGCCCCACAATACGTAGTTGGCGCCTTTGAGGCGTTGGGTGGCGTTCATGGCGCTGAACACCTGGGCGGCGGCGCAGGCGAACACTTCCGGATCGGGGTTGCTGGCGGCGCCTGCGGCAAAGCGTGGGTTGCTGAAGCAGTTGGCGGTGCCCCACAGCAGCTTGATCCCGGTCTGCTCCTGATGGCGTTCCAGGTGGTCGATCATCTGGGCGAAGTGGTTGCGGTACTCCTTGAGCGAGCCACCTTCCGGGGCGACATCGGTGTCGTGGAAGCAGTAGTAGTCGATGCCCAGCTTGGAGAAGAACTCGAAGGCCGCTTCGGCCTTGCCGATGGCCACTTCCATCGGATCCCCGGCGTGCTGCCACGGGCGCTTGAACGTGCCGGCACCGAACACATCCGACCCCGGCCAGACGAAGGTATGCCAATAGCAGACCGCCATGCGCAGGTGTTCGCGCATGGGTTTGCCGAGCACCAGTCTGTTGGCGTCGTAGTGACGGAAGGCAAGCGGCGAATCGCTGGCGGGGCCCTCGTAGCGAATCTTGTCGACACCGGGGAAGTACGGCATGTGCGGGTTTCCTTTTTATTCTTGGCGGTGTCTCGATACTAACGCCGGCCCCGTGGCTGCTGATTATGAAAATCACCAACGGGCAGTTCGATTTTGAGTATTGAGATTCGCCGGCCGCGCGCCTAGTCTGTGTCCACCGGCACAGGGTTAAACCAATGAAAACCGTCCCGCCCGTTCACCGCATCGCGCTGTTGTTCAACGGCAGCAAGATCTACGACCGCGGCATCATCAGCGGTATCGGCAACTACTTGAGCAGCACGCGTGCGTCCTGGGACTTGTTTCTCGAGGAGGATTTTCTCTGCCGCTTGAAAGGCATCGAGCGCTGGCAGGGCGACGGGATCATTGCCGACTTCGACGACCCGCTGATCGGCGAGGCGCTGGCCGGGATCAAGCTGCCGGTGGTGGCGGTGGGCGGTTCCTATCAGGATGAACGCGCCTACCCGAAGGGCATCCCCTATGTCGCCACCGACAATGACGCGTTGATGAGGTTGGCCTACGAGCACCTGATCGAGGCCGGGCTGACCCGCTTCGCCTGTTTCAGCCTGCCTGAAGCACAAGCCAATCGCTGGGCCCAGGAACGGGAGAAAGCCTTTCGCCGGCTGGTGCAGCGCGACGGCCTGCAGGCCGAAGTCTATCGCGGCATGGGCACCAGCGCACCGCTCTGGGACAGCGCCGTCGAACAGCAGATCGCCTGGTTGCAAAGCCTGCCCAAGCCCATCGGCATCATCGCCGTCAGCGACGCCCGCGCCCGGCAACTGCTGCAAGCCTGCCTGACCGCCGGGATCGCCGTGCCGGAGCAAGTGGCGTTGATCGGCATCGACAACGACCCGCTGACCCGCAGCCTGACGCGGGTGCCGTTGAGCTCGGTGATCCAGGGCACCGAGACCATGGGTCGGACCGCCGCACGCCTGCTCCACCAAATGCTGCACGGCATGCCGTCCACGGGCACACAGATTCTGATCCCACCAGATGCGATCAATGTGCAGGTGTCGAGCCTGCATCAACCGTTGGGCAACCCTTATGTCATGCAGGCACTGCTCTTCATCCGCCAATACGCCTGCCAGGGCATCAAGACGGCCCAGGTGGCGGCTTATGTAGGGATATCGCGCTCATCGCTGGAAGCGCATTTTCGCAAGGAGCGGGGCTGCAGCGTCCACGATGAAATCCTGCGCTTCAAACTGACCGCCGCCGCCAACGGGCTGGAAAACACCGACGCACCGATTGCCGACATCGCCCAGAATTGCGGCTTCAAATCGGCGCAATACCTGCACACGGTGTTTCGCCGCGAATTCGGCTGCACGCCCCGGGAGTATCAGCAGGGGGCTAGTGCGGGAACTCAATGATCTGCCACAAGGGCTACACCACCGCGTCGTCCTTGTGGCAAGGTTGCGGGCTTCATCGAATATTTAGGGACGGATGGAATGACGCTCAGGGTCATGGTGGTCGGTGGGTATGGAAATTTCGGCAGTATCGTTTCCAGGCACCTGGTGGTGATGCCAGGCGTACAGTTGGTGATTTCGGGGCGCGACGCCCAAAAACTGCAGCGCAAAGTCGATGAGTTGAACGCCCGATCGGGCATGGCATGTGAAAGCTGGTGCGGCGACGCCATGGGCCCAGGCTTCAAATCTGTCCTTGGCTTGATGAACATCCAATGGGTCATTCATACCGGCGGCCCCTTTCAAGGGCAATCCTATGCCGTCGCCGAGAGCTGCATCGACGCCGGCGTGAATTACTGCGACCTGTCGGACAGCAGAGCCTTCGTCACCGGCATTAGCGCACTCGACACCCGGGCAAAACAGGCAGGCGTGGCGATCCTCAGTGGTTGCAGCTCAGTGCCAACGCTCTCGGCCGCCCTCATTGATCAGCAGCGGCATCGGTTTAAACGCATCGACACGATCGAGCATGGTATTTCTTCTTCGGCCAAAATGCCGGGCTTGTCTACCGTCGAAGGCGTTCTCGCCTATGCGGGCAAGCCGATCAAGCAACTCAGGAATGGCCGGGTGCATGAGGTTCTGGGATGGCAGGATCTGACGCTTCGCAGAATGCGCTACATGGGCACCCGGGTACTGGCCAATGTCGACGTGCCGGACATGGATATCTTCGCCAGCCGCTATGGCGCCCTGAACCTGAGCTTCAAGGCCGGCGCAGGCCTGAAGCTCGGCGGCATTGCCAACTACCTGCTGGCCCAGGCAATGAGGATGGGGCTGGTGCGCGACCATCTCCCTTGGGCGGCCAGGCTTCATCGGTGTGGGCTCTGGTTCGAACGACTTGGCGATGGAAAAAGCGCAATGTACATCGATGTCCATGGTATCGGTGCCGACGGCGAGCCGCTGTCGTTGAACGTGCAGCTCACCGCCATGAACGACAAAGGGCCGGAAATTCCCAGCTGTGCAGCCGTTGCCTTGGCGGCGAAAATCGCCCAAGGGTATCTGCCCGAACCCGGAGCTCGGGCCTGTGTGGGTGAAATCACCGTCGACGAATACATGGCCGCCATCAACGATCCGCAAAACCTCAGCCTGTCTGTGCATTTCTCTGACGGGCAGGGTTGACCATGCTCTATCTGTGCTTGAAGTACATCCATGTGATCGCTGCCATTTTCCTGTTCGGCTTCGGCATGGGATCCTACCTCTACCTGATCGCCGCCAGCCGCACCGCCAATCCGCAGGTCATTGCCTATGTGGCCAGGACGGTTGTCCGGTTCGATACCTGGATTACCACGCCGGCGGGTTTCATTCAGATAGTGACGGGTTACCTGCTAACGAGACTGGCCGGACTTCCCCTGACTACGGAATGGATCATGACGTCGTTGATCATTTTCCTGTGCGTGGGGGCGTTGTGGCTGCCTGTGCTGGTGTTCCAGAAGCGGTTATACGTGATGGCGTCGAGCGCGCTAGGGGATGGGCGCACGCTCGATGATCGATACTCAACCGTGTATCAGAAGTGGTTCTGGATGGGGGTTCTGGGCTTTTTGGGGATGTTTGTCATTGTGTCGATCATGGTGACGAAGATGACGCCACAGCAGTGGATCGAGCGACTACTGGTCTAAATATCGATCCGTTCCGCCGGGTTGTTCCCAGGCGTGGATATCTTCAAGAAACGTCGTTCGTGATCCGGATGCTCGAACAGGACCACTGTCTAGCCTGGCTTGAGCAAGGGGCGGGTGAAGCGAGTTTGGGCGATGGGCATGAACGTGTGTCTAACACGATGACTTCAAGGACAAGATCCGATCCATGAACGATGACACCTACACCCAGTACATGCGTTTCCAGACGCCCGATCCTGACATCGGCCCTCGGGAGCGGGCGCCGATGCTTGCTCAGGAGCTGGCCTGGGCGCGTGAGCGTGCGACCATGCATCGCTTCAGCTGGGTCATGGTGCTGGTGCCGCCGTTGTGCCTGGGCCCGGTGTTGCCGGGCATCGCGTTTTTGCTGGGGCTGCTGGTCTATCAGGGGTTATCCGCCCCAGGCGTCGACCTTGACCGGATCGTGGGGGATTCCCTTGGCTGGCTTGTGCTCGTCACCTTGCTGTTCATGGCTGCCTGGGGCCTGCATAATTACTTGCGCGATAAGCGCGACCCGACCAAGCGATATTGGCAATCGATGCCCGATCAAGGGCTGGTCGAGCTCGAACACCACACCCTCATCCGCGGCATCAGCCTGTGGTCCAACGACTATGACCCGGACTGCAACACCCTCATGCAATGGACCGACGGCAAGCTGAAATGCGTGCAGGACAGCGGTGTGTCGCAATGGATTCTGGCCAAGACCGCGGCGGGGTACTGGCTGGTGCTCAAGGAGCAGTTCTCAGGGGACTTCAGCTACGGGCGAGTAGGGCAAATGCCGGCGCCGGACAAGCTGCTGCAACCCCAGCAGCAACTGGCGATGGCTTTCGCCCCCGGCACGAACCTGCAGTTGGGCCGGCGTTTCGACGGTGCGCCGATGCCATTGGTGGATACGCCGTACTGGATGTCTGCCGATGAACTCAAGCGTCTGGAGGAGGCCGCCCATCACTGGAAGTTTTTACCGCCGAACCGCTATGGGGTGGTCAATGACCAGGACGCCGCCTGGGTGCAACGGCTGGTGGACAGGGCGCAAGCCAGTGTCGGGCCGCAGCCGGCGAGCGATCGCAGCCCAGCCCGGCGGGAGCAATCGCCCTCGACACCCTGAATCGAACACATTCCCGGAATGTCCGGCCGGTCACTGAAGCCAGGTGTCCACCACCCGCCGATCCAGCTCCTCCCAATCCGCCATGCCCAATACCCGAGTGGTATTCAATCCACGCAGATAACCGCGCAGTTGATTGGCCGTGGCCCGCTTGAGCTCCGGGTCGGGTTCTGTGTTGCTCAACAGCACGCTTTCGTACTGGATCAAGTAGTCAGCCACTCGTTCACGGAAGTCGGGCAATACCGAGTCGCGAATCAGATCAAACGTTCTCATGGATAGTCCTCATCAATCTTTCTCGGCTTGCAACTATTGCTAGGAGTAATAGTGACCATTACGAAATGCAAGTTCTGCTTTGCCGGCAATCATTGGAAAATCAGCGCCATCGAACACGCAGCCCCGTATTTTTATTTTCAGGACCTCAACCCATGCGCCGTTTATTTCTGCTTTCCCTGGCGTTTTCCCCATTGTTGCTGGCCGGTTGTGCCTCGGCACCGAACGATCCGACCCTGACCTTGCAGACCAGCAAGACGCCGGCCCAATACGCCGAATGCGTCGTACCGAAATTGCAGGGCAATGCCTTGAACCCGATGGTCTCGCAGACCCAGCGCAGCTACCGCATCGTGGTGCCGAGCAAAGTCTCGGCGGACAACGTGCTGGAAGCCTACAAGGCCGGCGACGGCGGCAAGGTATTCATCTACGAGCGGCACTTGCTGGCCTCCAACCTCCTGCCTTCGAGTTTCGAACGCGCCGCACAGGAATGCATCTGACCGGCCCGTAAACGCTTTTCACCGTGCTCCTTTGGTTGGCCGCAACCAACCAATTCCCTTGCCCCGCACCGTCCTCGGTCGCGGGGCTTTTTTTTTGTTTGACGATGACTCCAGCCCGGTATTTCGGCCCGGTCAGCGTAGCCTTAGGCAAGAGCGTCAGGGGGCACGTTTTGTCGTCTTGTCTTATAGCGTCGGCAAAGGGGTGCTGCCGTTCAAGGCTGGAATCTTTGAAAACACGTCAGCCATGAAGTCCATGAACACGATAGCCCGCGTGGGGAGCAGTCTATTGGCGACATAAACCATCTGCACGGGGACAGGGGGAGCCGCATGGTCGGTGAGAATGAACTGTAATCTCCCGCTGTTCAGCCCACCCTCAAACAGCCACGCAGGTCCATGCGCCACACCCAGGCCTGCCACGACTGCCGCACTGACAGCGTCGGGCGAGTTGACCCTGAGCCTGCCGGCAATCGGAATGTCCGCGTCACGGAATCGCCAGGTCGCCCCGGACGACAGTAAGGTGTAGATGATGCAGTCGTGGTCGCGCAGATCATCCGGGGTCTGCGGAACTCCGCGTTTAGCCAAGTAGTCCTTGCTGGCGACGAAGACCCGGTCGTACCACCCAAGACGCCGGGCGCGCAAGGAGCTGTCCTCCAGTTGTCCTATGCGAATGGCGAGTTCGGTACCTTCATTGACCAGGTCTACGTATCGATCGTTGAGTTGGAGATCCAAGATCAATTGAGGGTAGCGCTCCAAAAAGGCCGGCACATGCGGCAGCACAAACGCGTGTGCGAGAGCTGTCGGACAGGCTACGCGCAAGAGCCCCGATGGCTCGACGCTGTTCCTGAAGGACGATTCGGATTCATCCACCGCATCCAGGATGCGCCGGATGTCCGCATAGTAGCGTTCGCCCTCCGGCGTCAAGGATAGCTTGCGCGTAGACCGGTGGAGCAAGCGCGTCTGCAAATGATCCTCCAGAGCCGCTACATAGCGGCTTACATTGGGTTGCCCCAACCCTAGATCGCGCCCTGCCGCCGAAAAGCTCCCGGTTTCTACAGCACGCGCGAAGCATGTCATCAAAAGAAATCGGTCCACTTCTCCACCTCGATTCATGCTTGATTTGCATGAATCATATACGAATAGGCAGTCTTATCCGATTCGGAGCATGAGCGCATATTTCTCCATGTCGACCGCAGTGGTCATTCACCGGAGAATTCAAATGTCCCGCTTGCAAGGTAAACGTACACTCATCACTGGCGGCACCAGTGGCATCGGGCTGGAAACGGCAAAGCAGTTCCTGGCGGAGGGTGCTCGCGTGATCGTCACGGGCGTCAACCCCGATTCGATTGCAAAGGCCCAGGCAGAATTGGGCCCGGAAGTGCCGGTGTTGCGCGCCGACTCGGCCAGCGTTGCAGCACAAAAGGAGTTGGCACAAGTCATCAAGGAACACTACGGCCAACTCGACGTTGCCTTCCTCAATGCCGGCGTATCCGTCTGGCGGCCCATTGAGGAATGGACGGAAGACATGTTCGACCGCATTTTCGACATCAACGTCAAAGGGCCATACTTCCTGATGCAGGCGCTGTTGCCGGTCTTCGCAAATCCTGCTTCCGTAGTGTTGACCACTTCCGTAAGCGCGCATGCAGGGGCAGATCGCTCGTCCGTGTATGCCGCAACGAAGGCCGCATTGCTGAACATGTCGAAGACGCTCTCGACCGAATTGCTAGGCCGTGGCATCCGTGTCAATGCAGTGAGCCCTGGCCCCGTCGAGACTCCGCTTTACGACAAGGCAGGTATTCCGGACGCTTACCGCGAGCAGATTAACCAAGCGATCACGGCAACCATTCCGCTTGGCCGCTTCGGTACCTCCGACGAGGTGGCCAAAGCAGTGCTGTATCTGGCATCCGACGAATCGCGCTGGACGGTCGGCTCTGAAATCGTCCTTGACGGCGGCCGCCTGCTGAATGGCTAAGCGCGCGGCTCAAGAGTTGCGCGAATGCAACATCGCCTGGGCCGAGTTAATCAGGTACTGAACGCCCGTCTCAGCACTTGGCGACGAACGAGTCCAATCCAGACTGTGCAAACAGCGGTACGCGGGAAACTTCTGCCGCTGTTTCCTCAGGTTAGCCAATCGTCCGCCCGGATGAACTCGATGAGCGCTTTCAGGGCCGGCGGTACATGGCGTCGGCTGGGGTAATAGAGAAAAAACCGGCTTGGCGGCGCTTTCCATTGCGCGAGCAGTTCCGTGAGATGCCCATTGCGGAGGTCGTCGCGTGCCAGCTCCTCGTAGACGTAGGCAATCCCGGCGCCATCTTTCGCCGCCTGGATCATCAGCGCATCGTCTTCAAGAATGAGCGGGCCGGTGACGGACAACCGGATCGGTTGTCCCTCTGCCTGATACTCCCAAGCGTAGAGTTTGCCGCTGGGGAAGCGCCGGGCGATGCAGGCATGCTCGAGCAAGTCCCGTGGAGCCTGGGCGATTCCCTTCGTGGCCAGGTAGGTTGGCGCGGCTACGGTCACGAACGATTGAGGGGGGCCGACAGGGACGGCGATCATGTCGCCGGCCAGGCTTTCGCCAAAGCGCACGCCGGCGTCAAAGCCGCCGTTGACGATATCGGTCAAGCCATCATCGCTGACCAGGTCCAGTTGAATGCGGGGATACCTGGCCACGAACGGCGCGAGCACCTCGGCAAATACTGCACGCGCCGCCGGACGCGCCACGTTGAGGCGAAGCTTGCCGGCGGGCACATCCTGCAACGAGGTCAATTGGGCCAAGGCATCGGCAACCTGCTGCAGGGTAGGGGCCAGTGTTGCCAATAGCTGGTGGCCGGCCTCGGTCGGGGTAACGCTGCGCGTGGTGCGGTTGAGTAGCCTGACACCCAGGCGTGCTTCCAGGGCTCGCATGGCGTGGCTCAATGCCGAGGCCGAAACGCCACGCTCGTCGGCGGCCTTGCGAAAGCTGCGATGGCGAGCGACGGCGGCAAAGGCATCCAGTTCGGAAAGATCGGGGTGCTGACTCATGAATAAAGTTCAGTAGTTCAAATAAGATTACCCATCTTATCGTCATGAGATCCCTCGCGGATACTGCCCACATCATCTGTGGAGAACTCGCTATGCAAAAGAATCGTCTTGGATCATCGGACTTGCTGATTTCGCCCATTGGCCTGGGAACCTGGGCCATTGCTGGCACCGGCTGGGAATACAGCTGGGGTGCACAGGACGACGAGGACAGCCTCGGTGCCCTTGAATATGCCGTTGAACGCGGGGTGAACTGGATCGATACGGCGGCGGTTTATGGTTTGGGCCATGCCGAGCAACTGGTCGGGCAGCTGTTGCGGCGGCTGCCGGCTTCGCAGCGCCCGTTGGTGTTCACCAAGGGCAGTCTGGTCTGGGACCCGGTCACCAAGGCGATCTCACACTCGCTGGCGCCTCGATCGTTGCTCGCCGAGGTCGAGGCAAGCTTGCGCCGACTGCAAGTCGAAACCATCGACCTTTATCAGATTCACTGGCCGGCCTTTCCTGCCGACGGCAGCAGTGAAGGGCTCGAGAAGGCGCTTTCGGCGTTGGCCACCGCCCGCGAACAGGGGAAAATTCGCGCCATCGGCGTCTCCAATTTCGATGTCGCGCAACTCAAGCGGGCCCAGGCGGTAACCGAGATCGTTTCACTTCAGCCGCCTTATTCCGCCTTGATGCGGGACATCGAGCAAGACGTCCTGCCATTTTGCGAGCAGGCGGGAATGGGTGTCTTGGCCTATTCCACTCTCCAATCGGGGCTGCTTTCCGGCAGCATGACGCGCGAACGCATCGCCCAGTTGCCCGACGACGATTGGCGCAAGGCGCGAAGCGCCGACTTCCAGGAGCCTCGCTTGAGCGCGAACCTGGCGCTGGTCGAGGTCTTGGCCGGTATTGGCGAACGGCACGGGGTCAGTGCGGCGGCAGTCGCCATCGCTTGGGTGCTGCGCAAGCCGGTGGTGACCGGTGCCATCGTCGGAGCCCGTCGCCGCGGGCAGGTCGACGGGCTGATTGCCGGCGCGCAGTTGCGCCTCAGTGCCGAGGAGATCGAAGAAATTCGACCCTTCCTGCCAGTGGGCATGGGCACGAATGTCCCAGGGAGCGCTTGACCGTTTATCGTGCAGGCGCTCGCTGGAATGAGCGGGTTTGACGCTTTGCTGCATAACCGGCACTATCTGCTCGTTGATGATCATTAGTGCTCGTTTATGCAGGTTGTATCTCATGACTTCTCCCCACGAAGCGTTCCCCGGCGAACGCCAGCAATTGATCAGCCAGCGTCTCGCCCGGTATGGCCGGGTGATCGCGGCGGACCTGGCCAGCGAATTCAATGTGTCCGAACACTCGATCCGGCGTGACCTGGGGGTATTGGCAGCGGCGGGGTTATGCAAGCGTGTTTATGGCGGCGCGATACTTGTGCCGGCTGCCGAAGGGTCGCTGGATGTACGCGTGCGTAAAGACCCGGCACGCAAGGGCAGCCTCGGCCAAGCGGCCGCTGCATTGCTGCGCGCGGGCCAGCACGTGTTCATCGATGCCGGGTCGACCAACCTGGCGATTGCTGGCGCCATCGATCCGAGCCTTCAGTTGACCCTCTCCACCAATTCGCCGTTGATTGCGGTGCAGTTGATGAAATTGCCCCGTGCCGAAGTCATTCTCCTGGGAGGGCGCTTGAATCCAATCGCCGGTGGTGTGATCGGGCTGACGGCGGTGGAGCAACTGCGCCAGTTCAGTTATGACGTGTGTTTTCTGGGTGCCTGCGCCATCGATCCAGACAATGGGGTCACGGCATTCGGCCTGGAGGACGCAGAGTTCAAGCGCGCAGTGGTGGCGGCGAGTGGGCAAGTGATTACCGCAGTGACCAACGAAAAGTTGTCCAGCGTCGCTCATTATCAGGTGGTTTCTTGTGAGGAGGTCGCCGCCCTGGTGGTGGAGCACGATGCGCCACGTGAGCGGCTGGAGCCCTTCTACGGGCGGGTGACCAACGTCGTGACGAGTGTCCGTGAACAGCGGCGTAGCTGATGCCTTTGCGGCGCCGGGCTGGGCAATCAGGTAGATACTGCGCGGCCCCCATTGTCCGCCAGGCGATTTGCGTCTAGTTTGCTGGCCGATCACAAGTACAAAAAATCAGGAGTCATCGATGCAACCGATTCGTCTCGGCCTGGTGGGCTACGGCAAGATTGCCCAGGATCAACACGTTCCAGCCATCCTCGCCAACCCCGCGTTCCAACTGGTGGCAGTCGCCACGCAAGGGCAGCCCTGCGCCGGGGTGGAGAACTTCCGATCCCTGGGCGAGCTGCTCGAAAACGGCCCGCACGTCGATGCGATTGCGTTTTGCACACCGCCGCAAGGCCGATTCGCCCTAGTGCAACAGGCGCTGGCGGCCGGTAAACACGTTCTGGTGGAAAAGCCGCCGTGCGCCACGTTGGGTGAAGCCATGGCCTTGGTGGAGCAGGTTCGCGAGCAAGGCGTCAGCGGCCTGTTCGCCTGGCATTCCCGTTACGCCCCGGGCATCGCGGCTGCCCGTGACTGGCTGGCCAGTCGCACCTTGCACAGCGTGCAGATCGATTGGAAAGAAGACGTGCGCAAGTGGCACCCCGGCCAGGCGTGGATCTGGCAACCCGGCGGCCTGGGGGTTTTCGATCCCGGCATCAACGCGTTGTCGATTGCGACTCATCTGTTGGCGCTGCCGTTGTTCGTGGAGTCCGCCGAGTTGCGCGTGCCGGACAACTGCCAGTCGCCGATTGCCGCCAGCATCAAGATGGCTGATGCGCGTCACCTCGATATCCGGGCGGAGTTCGATTTCGACCATGGCCATGACGAGCTCTGGAGCATCGAGATTCGCTGCGCCGAAGGCGTCCTGCGCCTGGACAACGGCGGCGCGCTGTTGAGCATCGACGGTGTGCGCCAGGCCGTCTCCGAGGAAGGCGAGTACGCCGCAGTGTATCGACATTTTCAGCAACTGATCAACGACAAGGCCAGCGACATGGACCTGCAGCCACTGCGGTTGGTCGCGGACAGCTTCTTTGTCGGCAGTCGGACGGCGGTCGAGCCGTTCTACGATTAACCCAAGGAACTGCAGTTGAACGAACAGACATTGTCCATGCGCCTGGAGCGCGTGGCGGCGCATATGCCGGCGGGGGCGCACCTGGCCGATATCGGCTCGGATCACGCGTACCTTCCGGTGGCCTTGTTGCGTCGTGGCGTCATTGCGACGGCGGTGGCCGGCGAGGTGGCGTTGACGCCGTTGCGCGCCGCCGAACGCACCGTGGGCGAGAATGGCCTGGAGCAGAGGATCAGTGTGCGTCTGGCCAACGGCCTGGCGGCAATCGAGCCGGAAGACGGGATCACCGCGATCAGCCTCTGCGGCATGGGCGGCGAGACGATCCGCGACATCCTCGACAGCGGCAAGGCACGGCTGAGCGGGCACGAGCGGCTGATTCTGCAACCCAACGGTGGCGAACAACCGCTGCGTCAATGGCTGATGGAAAACGGCTACCGCATCCTTTGCGAGGAAGTGCTGCGGGAAAACCGCTTCTACTACGAGATCATCGTCGCCGAGCGCGCCGGGCCAGTGACGTACACCACCGAGGAGCTGTACTTCGGCCCGCTGCAGATGCAAGCGCGAACCCCGACTTTCCTGGCCAAGTGGCAGCGCCTGCTGCGCCAGAAACAAAAGACCCTCTCCAGCTTCGCCAAGGCACACCAAGCCGTGCCCGAAGAGAAGCGGCAAGACATTGCCCGGCAAATCCGGTGGATCAGCGCGCTGTTGGCTTGAGTTGCATTGAGGTTGGATGTGCGGACGTCATCGCGAGCAAGCTCGCTCCCACAGGGCGTTGCGCAAGTCCCTTTTGTGGGAGCGAGCTTGCTCGCGATGAGGCCATCAGTGACTTCACTGATTCGAGAACTGCCGCCTTCTCCGGCTGCCGACTATCGTCCCATCAGGGGGTAGTGCTTGATACGACACGGATGCGAGTTACCGTCGCCTTTACAGATGCCATCCAGGTAGCGGTAGTCCACCCGTACCGACTGCCCTTTGCCGGGCCATTGCCGGCGGGGGAGCGTGGCTTGGTAGTCCGGGGTTTCCGGGGTGAAGGTCAACAGTGAGCCTTGCGCAGGACACTCCACCGAGGCGGATTTCGGCCTGGCTTTCACGATCTGCGCCTGAAGTTGCGGGTAGGGTTGTTTCAGGACCTCGACGATACGCAGCTCCATCTGGCAGATCTGCCACGTCGAGGCCTGAAGGGACTCCCAGGGGAGTGGGAGTGTCAGGGCAAACAGTCCGAGGCAGGTTGCGTGAATTTTCATTATTGCTCTTGTTTGAGGTGCTGACGTTTGCGAAATCATAGCCTGGCATTGTAGCCATCAGGAGGGTGATGGCACTATGCCGAAAACCCCCAGAGCGATACAAGGAAGTGCCCCATGCCCGGAATTCCTGACGTCGCGTCAGCGTTTCACGATTTCATGCAATCGTGGGAAGAGGACCGCAAATACCTGCCGTCATCCATCAGTGCCCTGGCCAACGGTTTCGAGGGCTGGTTGAAGTTCGAGTTTTATTTCTGGCTGATCCAGGCCCGTGGGCTTCGTGGCCCCGACCGCGAACTGGCGGATGTTGGCGTCGAGTACAAGGTGAAGCTCGATCAGCGTTGGTCGCTGATGGACATTGCTTCCAAGCAATGCGATTTGTGGATTCGCGACCAGGATGAAAAGCGCTTTCACTTCATTGAACTCAAGACCCCTTTCGCCAATGCCAACCAGGGCAAGATGTTTGAAAGCGCGGCCAAGGACTATTGGTACATGACCCGCTTGAAAGCCCAGGCGGAAAAGGTGGCAACGGGCAGTGTCATCATCTTTGGCGTGAACTTTGATTCGGTGCGCTGGGAAAAACATCTCCAATACGTCGAGAAAAATGCCGGCTACGTCGAGCATTCGTCCAAGGCATCCGGCACGGTGCCAGGCGTGGAGGGACTGAGGTGGGCGGTCCTGACCATGCATTACTCGCCGCTGGGCGAGATCCCTCTGCCGCAAGTCGAGGTTCAGGCGCCGTGAAGTCGTGGAGGGCCGCTGGCCTGGCACCGCTGGCTCAACCGTAAAGCCCCATCAGCGAGAAAGACTGGTCAGCGCTCAGTGCGACAATCTCGGTCAGCGAATGCAGGAGCACCGGCACCAGCAGCCCACCGCTGACCACCCTGGCGATGGCGAACACGCCTCCACAGGCGAAGATCAGCACGATCGTCATCCAATTTCCGTATTGGATGTGCATGCCGGCGAAGACGGCCGACGTCACGATGATCGCGATCCATGTCCAGGCACGGCTGTTCTCGTAGGGAAACAGCCGGAACATGTAATGGCGGAAGAACAGCTCTTCGGCGATGGGCGGCAGCACGATCAGCGAGGCAATCTTGATCGCGGCCTGCCAACGGTTGAGCCCGTCCAGAAGCTCGGCCATGAACACCTCACGGGGTAACCCGAGCACGAAGACGGCAACCCCGAAAAGCAGGTAGGTCCCGACAATGCCGACCGCCCCCCACCGCAGGGGGTTGCCAATGGCATGACCGCGCCACTGGGGGCGCGAATCGGCACGGTATTGCAGGGCGAAGAGGCCGAGGAGGATGAGCGCGGTGAGCCCCGAGGTGGTCGTGAACATCAGATAGGCCTGCATGTCCGCGGGTACGAAAAGGACCTCGGGTATCGCGGCCAGGAAGACGACCACAGTGGCCAGCACCAACATTCCGAGCCGGGGAAAGAAGCGGTAGGGCGATAAAGTGGAGGCGGGTGCAAACTCAGGGGCGGCACTTAGATTCGTCACAGTCACTCCATGAGTGCAAGGAAAAAGGCATGATGCCAGTGTTTTGATCGTCTGGGATGAGTTCCTGTCGGCTTTGTGGAGAGGAAGGCAGCTTGCCCTGCGACTCGGTACTTGCCCGGGGGCTTTACCAGTGGCGACAAAAATGATTCAGGGTCATCGACGGCCGCAATGGAATATCTCGACTAGAGGACGCGACATTCATGGAAATTCCCTTTTCTCCAATCAGCGATCGTTTGCACAATCGCCGGTTTACGGTGGCGGACAACGCCCAAGGACTCTCTGGCGCAGGCACGGTGTTTCATTACCACGTCGAGGACGGTGCCATTTCGAGCACTTACCAAGGCGGCCGGATTCGCCTGGGCAATCAAGTCGGACGTATAACGGGTCCCGATACCATTGAACTTCTCTTCCAATGCTTGACTACGGAGGGTGAGATTCTTTCCGGCTGGTCTCGAGGGACGGTGAGTGTCGATCAAGCAGGGCGTACGACGTTGAGCTTCGTATGGGGTTGGTTATCGGGCGCGACTGGAGGTGGGGAATCCCACTACGTCGAACGTGTGGCGTAAGGAACAGGCATCCATGTAACTGAACCACCGCCATCGCGAGCAGGCTCGCTCCCACACTCGATCTCCAGTGGACACGAACCCCATGTTCAACCCAGACCCCCTGTGGGAGCGAGCTTGCTCGCGATGAGGCCAGCCAGCCCGACATCCATGCAGATGAACCACCGCTATCGCGAGCCAGCTCGCTCCCACACTCGATCTCCAGTGGACACGAAACCCATGTGCAACCCAGAACCCGTATGGGAGCAAGCTTGCTCGCGATGAGGCCAGCCAGCCCGACATCCATGCAGATGAACCACCGCCATCGCGAGCAGGCTCGCTCCCACACTCGATCTCCAGTGGACACGAACCCCATGTTCAACCCAGACCCCCTGTGGGAGCGAGCTTGCTCGCGATGAGGCCAGCCAGCCCGACATCCATGTAGCTGAACCACCGCCATCGCGAGCCAGCTCGCTCCCACACTCGATCTCCAGTGGACACGAAACCCATGTTCAACCCAGCCCCCCTGTGGGAGCGAGCTTGCTCGCGATGAGGCCAGCCAGCCCAACATCCATGTAGCTGAACCACCGCAATCGCGAGCAAGCCTGCTCAAAGCTGCTTCGAGCCCCCGCCAATCTGCCAGACATACGGCGGTTCCGTACCGTTGATTTCCCAATCACCAATAATGCGCTCCTTGTAGATCAACGGATTGTGCGAGGCCGCGGTGCGGGCATTGCGCCAGTGACGGTCGAGGGCCTTGCTGGTGCTGGTGGCCGAAGCACCGAGGGCATTGAACAGGTCGCTGGTGGCGCGCAGCACCAGGTCGGAAATCACCACCTGGGCCTGGGCCGACTCCAGTTCGGCGGCGATGTTGGCGGTGTGCTCGGTCTCGGCGTCCTGGCTGAAGCGACTTTCGTAAGCGCGCTGGGAGGCGCTCGCGGCGCGCAGGGTGGTGGCTTCGGCGGCATAGACCTGGGCCGATGCCCTGCCGACCACTTGTTGCACTTGCACGTCCTGGCTCACTTCGCTGGCATTGCCGGTGCTGAAGACCCGCGTGCGTTTGCGCACTTGCTCAGTGATGTCATGAACCGCCGCGCGGCCGGCGCCGGTCAGCACGGCCAGCAACACCAGTTGATAAAACGCGGTCTGGTATTTGAAACGGGTAGAGAAGTCGATGAGGTTTTCTGCCTCGACCAGTGCATTCTCGAACAGCGATGTCCCGCTGCCGGTGGTGCGTTGGCCAAAACCGTCCCAGTCATCGCTTTGCTTGACGCCCGGCTGGTGCACACGGACGGCGGCAATCACGTCGGCGCCGTTGTCGTCGCGCTGGGCATACACGTCGATCCAGTCGGCGAAGATACTGCCGGTGCTGTAGTACTTGGTGCCGTTGACGACCCACTGATCACCCTGGCGGGAAACCCGGGTGACGACTTCGCCGATTTTCACCGCGCCGACTTCCGTCCAGGCATTGCCCACCAACTCACCCTCGACAAAGCGCTTGAACCAGGTGTCCTGTGGGCTACTGGCGTGGGCATTGAGGCGGTCCTCGACGAATGCTAAGTGCCCGCGCAAGGCCTGGGGCAGGTTGGAGTCGGCTTCAGCCAGTTCGATCAGCAATTGCAACAGCTGCGGCAGCGAGGCCCCGGCGCCGCCATATTCGACCGGTACGCGGACGGCGCCAAAGCCGGCTTCCTTCAGCCATTTCACCTGTTCAAAGGGCAGGCTGCGTGTTTGCTCACGCTCCAGGGCGCCGGCCTGGATGCGTGCAAAGATCGGCCGGAAGCGTTCGGCCAGGGGCTCATAGTCGGTGCCCGTGGAAAGGATCGGCGGCAGGTGGTGTTGCTGTGCGGTCATGTTGATATTCCTTCTTGGTGGCGAGTCGGCGGGCAGGGGAAAAATCTGCCGGTGCCAAAAGCCATTGCACAGTCCATGCCCGAGGCCCAACGCCCGTAAATGCGGGGGCCATACGGCGTTCATCAGCGCAAGGGCTGTCCTGGCCCCGGACAATCTGTTGCGCAACTGTGTGCCGGGCAACAGTTGCCGCGACGGACATCGACATGCCAGGTGTTCGCCAGGCAACAGTGGACCAACAGCTTGTCCGTCGGGCGACAGTGCAGTGATTGGGATTTTCATGTAATTAATTGATTAGTAAGGAAATATTTAACTGGCACGGTTGCTGCTCTACACCTTGTGCAGACGCTGAGGTGGCGTCTCCAGGCATGGGGTAAGCGATGAGCAAGCAATTCAAAGTGGTGGCGGTGTCAGGCAGCGTGCAGCACCCGTCACGCACCCTGGCACTGCTCCAGGCGTTGGTGGATCGGCTCGGGCAGCAACTGCCGATCGAGGTGCGCTTGATCGAATTGGCCAAGGTCGGTCCACAGTTCGCCGGGGTGTTGCGTCGCGAGGCGTTGCCGGCTGCCGTGCAGGAGGATCTGAACGCCATTGAATCGGCCGATCTGTTGATCGCCGCCAGCCCGGTGTATCGAGCCTCGTACACCGGCCTGTTCAAGCACCTGTTCGATTTCGTTCATCACGAAGCCCTCAAGAACGTACCGGTGCTGTTGGCCGCGACAGGTGGCTCGGATCGCCATGCCTTGATGATCGACCACCAGTTGCGACCCCTGTTCGGCTTCTTCCAGGCCCTCAGCCTGCCAGTGGGGGTCTATGCCAGCGAAACCGATTTCAGCCAATACCGGATCTCCAGTGCACAGGTGCTGGAGCGTATCGAGCGCGCCGTCGAGTCGGCGTTGCTGAGCCTGGTCCCGGGCGCCCGGCGTGACGCCAGTGCTGCCTGATCCATTTTTCCTTTCAAAACGAGCCGTGGAGTACATGCAATGAGCCAGGACACGATCAAATTTGCCTACTGGGTGCCCAACGTCAGTGGCGGTCTGGTGGTCAGCAAAATCGAACAACGCACCGACTGGGGCATCGACTACAACCGCAAGCTGGCCCAGATCGCTGAAGCGGCCGGCTTCGACTACGCCCTGTCCCAAGTGCGCTTTACCGCCGGCTACGGTGCTGAATACCAGCACGAGTCCGTCGCGTTCAGTCATGCCTTGCTGGCCGCCACCACGCGCCTGAAAGTCATCGCCGCGGTACTGCCGGGGCCGTGGACGCCGTCGGTGTTGGCCAAGCAGATCGCAACCATCGATCACCTGACCGGCGGCCGTGTGGCGGTCAACATCGTGTCGGGCTGGTTCAAGGGCGAGTTCACCGCCATTGGCGAGCCGTGGCTGGAGCACGATGAGCGCTATCGCCGTTCCGAAGAATTCATCACCGCGCTCAAGGGTATCTGGACCACCGACAACTTCACCTTGCGCGGTGATTTCTACCGCTTCCACGACTACACCCTCAAGCCAAAACCACTGCAGCAGCACCCGGAGATCTTCCAGGGCGGCAGTTCACGTGCGGCTCGGGACATGGCCGCCCGGGTATCAGACTGGTACTTCACCAACGGCAATACCGTGGAAGGCGTCAAGGCGCAGATCGATGACCTCCAGGCGAAAGCCGCGGCCAACAACCACAAGGTCAAGGTCGGTGTTAACGCCTTTGTCATTGCCCGCGACACGGAAGAAGAGGCGCGTGCGGTCCTCGCCCAGATCATCGACCAGGCCGATCCTGAAGCCGTCAATGCCTTCGGCGATGCGGCGAAGCAGGCCGGCAAGTCCAGCCCGGAAGGCGAGGGCAACTGGGCCAAGTCCAGCTTCGAGGACCTGGTGCAATACAACGATGGCTTCAAGACCAACTTGATCGGCACGCCGCAGCAGATCGCCGAACGCATCGTCGCGCTCAAGGCGGTAGGCGTGGATCTGGTGCTCGCCGGTTTCCTGCACTTCCAAGAAGAAGTCGAGTATTTCGGCCGTAAGGTCCTGCCGCTGGTGCGTGAGCTTGAGCAACGCAAAGCGGCAGCCCAAACGGCGGCGGTCGCTTAGGCGCGGGAGGCAGCATGGGCACGTTCACCGACACCCTCGACCCGGTCCCGGCCAGCTTGCCCCAGTGGTTGCAGCGCCAGGCGCTGGAGCATGGCACGGACGTCGCGCTGCGCCACAAGCACCTGGGTGTCTGGCAGGAGCGGACCTGGGCGCACGTGGCCGACGAGGTGCGCCATTTCGCCAGTGCCCTGCAAGCCCGCGGTTTTGCGGCGGGCGCGACCCTGACGATCATCAGTCGACCCAGGCCGCAGGCGCTGCTTGCCGCCTTGGCCGCGCAATGGCTGGGTGGCGTGGCGAGTCTGTTCGACCCGCTGGAGACGGCGGCCGAACAGGTGCAACGGCTCGCCACGCTGCAGCCGGATTTCGTCCTGGTCGAAGGCGTGGAAGAAATGCTGCGTCTGCGTGCGGCGCAGGTGGCCGTGGGGGTGTGGGTCTACCTCGATAAGCGTGGCCTGTCGGATTCGGCGCCATTTGCGCAAGCGCTGGATTACGCCGCGTTGGTTGCCGAGCGGCCAATCGTTGACCTGGCCCCGCAAGGGCAAGTGTTGCAGACGGCCTTTGTTTTTTATCGCGGAAGTGGACGGACGATGGAGGAGCAACGCGTCAGCCACGCCGAACTGTTGCAGGAGGGGCAGCGGTTGTTGGCGCGCGAAGGGCTGGGCCGGCAGGAAGAGGCATTGGCCGCCCGGGCGTTCGCCTCGGGCGGGCAAGCTCGCTATCTGCTGGCGCCCTGGTTGATGGCCGGTTTTCGCCTGAACTTTCCTGAGAACCTGGCGACCCGTGATCGCGATCGTCGCGAGCTGGGCCCGACGCTGGTGGCCGGGACGCGGGAAACCTACGAGCGTTTGCACCGCTATGCGCTCGAACGTTTGCCGGAGCCGGGCAGTTGGTCCCGCGGGCTGGTGGACTGGGCCTTGGCAGCGCAGCCGGGGCTGTTGCAACGGCATCTGGGGGACTGGCTGGTTCGCCGGCCGTTGCGCGACGTGCTGGGGTTTTCCCGGACCCGCGCGCCGCTGCTGGTGGGCGATGCCTTGCCGCCCGAAACCCAGGCATTTTTCCAGGCATTGGGTATCGAGGTTCGCCAGTGGGACGACGGGGCTCACTGGCAAGCGCCGCCGAACCTGGTGCAGCACACCACCGATGACTGGACGGGTCTCCAGTCGCAACTGGCCTGAGAGGAGACGCCCCATGACCCAGACGGCCATCACGCATTTGCTGGAGCTGGAGCATATTTCGCTGTCATTCAAAGGCGTCAAGGCGGTCACGGACATCAGCTTTCGCGTCGTCGCCGGTGAAATCTGTGCCTTGATCGGCCCCAACGGCGCCGGCAAGAGTTCGCTGCTGAACGTCATCAGCGGCGTGTACCAGGCCCAGGACGGGCACATCCGTTTTGATCGACAGGAGCGGCGCCGGATGCGCCCACATGACGTGGCGGTCCGCGGCATTGCCCGGACATTCCAGAATATCGCGCTGTTCAAGGGCATGAGCGTGCTCGACAACGTGCTCACCGGACGCAACCTCAAGCGCCGCAGTACCTGGATCGAACAGGCGCTGCGCATCGGTCGCGCCCGGGCCGAAGATGACCGTCAGCGCGAAGCGGCCGAGCGTGTCATCGCGTTCCTGCATTTGCAGCCTTGGCGCGACGTCCTAGTGGGCACGCTGCCCTATGGCTTGCAGAAACGGGTGGAGTTGGCCCGCGCGCTGGCGGCGGAGCCTCGGCTGTTGCTGCTGGACGAGCCCATGGCCGGGATGAACGCCGACGAGAAGCAGCAGATGAGCCGCTTTATCGTCGACATCAACCGTGAGTTGGGCACGACGGTGGTGTTGATCGAGCACGATATCGGCGTGGTCATGGACATCAGCGACCACGTGGTGGTGCTCGATTACGGTCGCAAGATCGGCGACGGCTCGCCTGAAGACGTACGGCAGAACCCCGAGGTCATTTCGGCCTACCTGGGCACTCGCCACTGATACCGGATATTCGACACCTTCCCACCAGGGAGGGCAGGCAAGTTGCGTCCGCAGAATAGGAGCGGCGATGGAATTTTTCTTTGAAGTATTGATTGGCGGGTTGTTGGCAGGGGTGATGTACGCCTTGGTGGCCATCGGTTTCGTGCTGATCTACAAGGCCTCCGGGGTGTTCAATTTTGCCCAGGGCGCGATGGTGCTGTTCTCGGCGCTGACCTTCGTCAGCCTGCTGGAGCGCGGTGTGCCGTTCTGGCTGGCGTTCGTCATCAGCCTGGCGGCCATGGTGCTGATCGCGGTGGCGGTGGAGCGGGTGGTGCTGCGGCCCTTGGTCAACCGTTCGCCGATCACGCTGTTCATGGCCACCCTCGGGCTGTCCTACGTCATCGAAGGTTTCGCCCAGGCGCTGTGGGGCGCCCAGGTGCATGGCCTGGAACTGGGTATCAGTGATGAGCCGCTGGAGTTGGGCGGGATGTTGTTGTCGCAGTTCGACATTTTTGCCGCAGTGACCGCGGCGTTCCTGGTGCTGCTGTTGTCCTGGCTGTTCAACAAGACCCGGCTCGGATTGTCGTTGCGGGCGGTGGCCGATGACCCACTGGCGGCGTTGGCCGTGGGCATTCGTTTGCAGCGGGTCTGGGTGGTGGTGTGGGCGGTGGCGGGGTTTGTCGGGTTGGTCGCCGGCCTGCTCTGGGGCGCTCGCCTGGGCGTGCAGTTCTCGCTCTCGCTGGTGGTGCTCAAGGCCTTGCCGGTGCTGATCATCGGTGGGTTCACCTCCATCAGTGGGGCGATTGTCGGTGGCCTGATCATCGGGGCTTCGGAGAAGCTGGCGGAGGTTTACCTCGGGCCCTTCATCGGCAGTGGCATCGAGAACTGGTTTCCCTACGTGCTGGCGCTGTTGTTTCTGCTGGTACGTCCGGCGGGGTTGTTTGGCGAACGGGCCATCGAACGGGTTTAGGGAGAACACTCATGTTTTATCGAGAAACAGGTCAGTTCAACACCCGCTATGCCCAGGACCGCCGGGTCTTCGCCCTGCGCCAGGATCGTCACGGGCTGGCCGCCTTGCTGCTGTTCGCCTTCGTCGTGGTGCCCTGGCTGGGCAATGACTATTGGTTCAGCGCGATCCTGATTCCTTTCCTGGTGCTGTCCCTGGCCGGGTTGGGGCTCAATTTGCTCACCGGTTATGCCGGGCAACTGTCCCTCGGTTCGGCGGCGTTCATGGCGGTGGGAGCCTTTGCCACCTACAACCTTGAAATACGGGTCGCCGGCTTGCCGTTGTTGGTCAGTATCGCCCTGGGTGGGTTGACGGCAGCGCTGGTGGCGGTGCTGTTCGGCCTGCCGAGCCTGCGCATCAAAGGCTTCTACCTGCTGGTCTCGACCCTGGCGGCGCAGTTCTTCGTGACCTGGGCGTTGACCCGGTTCAGTTGGTTTTCCAACAACAGCGCCTCGGGCGTGATCAGTGCGCCGCGCCTGGACGTATTCGGGGTGAACCTCGACGCGCCGGCCGGCCGCTATCTGTTGACCCTGAGCGTGGTGGTAGCGCTGTTCTGGCTGGGCAAGAACCTGGTGCGCAGCGAGTTGGGGCGCAACTGGATGGCGGTGCGCGACATGGACACTGCCGCTGCGGTCATCGGCATTGCGTTGGCGAAAACCAAGCTGCTGGCGTTCGCCATCAGTGGGTTTTTCCTCGGAGTGGCGGGTGCCCTGTGGGCCTTCGCTTACCTGGGCACCGTGGAGCCCCACGGCTTCGATCTGAACCGCTCGTTCCAGATCCTGTTCATCATCATTATCGGCGGCCTCGGCAGTCTGCTGGGCAACTTTCTCGGTGCGGCCTTCATCGTGCTGTTTCCGGTGTTGCTTTCGAACCTGGTGTCGCTGCTGCCCGGCGGGCTGGTGGACGCCGGCCAGGTGGAGAACCTGCAGAAGATGATATTCGGCGCCCTGATCATCCTGTTCCTGATCAAGGAGCCAGAGGGCCTTGCGCGCCTCTGGCAGAGATTTCGCCAGCGCGCACGGCTGTGGCCGTTGCGCTACTGAGCGAACCGCACAACGCGGGTTTGCAGTTCCATTTTGTTGGCTTATCCATGGCTTCATAACAAGGAAAATTCGATGTTCAAACGATCATTCGCCAGCAGCCTGGCACTGGCCCTGAGCCTCACCGCCGCGGCGTTCACCGTCCAGGCGGACAACGAGCAATACTTCCCGCTGCAAAGCTATCGCGTCGGCCCTTATGCCGCCGGCGGCACCGGTTTTTTCGGCGGTTTCATCGACTACCTCAAGTACGTCAACGCCAATGGCGGCGTGAACGGCGTCAAGCTGACCTGGAGTGAGTGCGAGACCGAATACGTGGTCGAGAAAGGCGTGGAGTGCTACGAACGCCTGAAGAAAGGCTTGAACGGCGCGCCGGCGGCTGCCACCAACCCGCTGTCGGTGGGCATCGCCTACGCCACGCTGGAGCGCTCGACGGCCGACAAACTGCCGCTGATCACCATCAACCACGGGCGTACGGATTCCACCGATGGCAGCGTGTTCCCCTACGTTTTCCCGTTGCAGTTGAACCCGTATTCCGAGGTCTCGGCGATCATCAATTACATCGGCCAGCGCGCCGGCGGGTTGGACAAGCTCAAGGGCTTGAAGATCGTCACCCTGTATCACGGTTCGCCCTATGGCAAGGAAACCAATGAGGTCCTGCAAACCCTGGCCGACAAGTACGGTTTTGCGCTGACCTTGCTGGAGGTGCCGCACCCAGGCAACGAACAGCAGTCGCAGTGGCTGAATATCCGCCGGGAAAAACCCGATTGGGTGATCCTGCGTGGTTGGGGGGTGATGAACCCGGTGGCGCTGAAAACCGCGCAGAAAGTCGGTTTCCCGGCCGACCACATCATCGGCAACATCTGGAGCAACTCCGAAGATGACGCCGCGCCGGCCGGTGCCGCGGCCAAGGGCTTCATCGCCATCACCACGCACCCTTCAGGTACTGATTTCCCGGTGTTGCAGGGCATCAAGCAGCAAGTGGTCGACGCCGGCCATGGCGACCTGGCCGATCCCAAGCGGTTCGGCACCGTGTACTACAACCTCGGCGTGGTCAACGGCATCCTCAACGTAGAAGCGCTGCGCATTGCCCAGCAGAAATTCGGCAAGCAACCCCTGACGGGTGAGCAGGTGCGTTGGGGCTTCGAGAACCTCAAGCTCGACGACGCCCGGCTCAAGGAACTGGGGGCGTTGGGCCTGGTGCAGCCGTTGCAGTTGTCGTGCTCGGACCATGAAGGCGGCGGTGCGGTGCGTTTCCAGCAATGGGACGGTACCCAGTGGAAGCTGATCAGTGACTGGGTGCAGGCCGACCGCGCCCTGTTGCGGCCGATCATCGAAGCGTCTTCGCACCAGTACGCCCGGGAAAAAGGCATTACCCCGCGTGATTGCAGCAAGGAATCCTGAGGCATCGCGGCAACCGGGCGCACGCGTCCGGTCGCTGTCTGAAAAGGCGAAACAGCATGGCGACGAACGTGCCGATCCTGCAGATCGACGATATTGAAGTGCTCTACGAACAGACCATCCTGGCGGTGCGCAGTGTGTCGCTGGAGGTGGAAAAAGGCCAGGTCGTGGTGCTGCTGGGCGCCAACGGCGCGGGTAAAAGCACCACGCTGAAGGCGGCCTCCAACCTGGTGCGCGCCGAGCGGGGCGAGGTGGTACGGGGGCGGATCGTCTACCAAGGGCAAGACGTGACCCGCAGCGCCCCTCACACCTTGGCGGCGAGCGGCTTGGTGCAAGTGCTGGAAGGTCGGCATTGCTTTGCCCAGTTGACCGTGGAGGAAAACCTGCTGGCCGGCGCCCTGGCGCGCCAGGTACCGCGACGCCAGTTGCTGGCTGACCTGGAATTGGTCTATGGCCATTTCCCTCGGCTGAAACTGCGGCGCAAAAGCCTGGCCGGCTACACCTCGGGCGGCGAGCAACAGATGATCGCGATAGGCCGCGCGCTGATGGCCAGGCCGCAACTGGTCTTGCTGGACGAACCGTCGATGGGCCTGGCGCCGCAGATCGTCGAGGAAATCTTCGAGATCGTCCGGCAACTCAATCAGCGTGATGGTGTGAGCTTCTTGATCGCCGAGCAGAACATCAATGTCGCCCTGCGTTACGCCCACCACGGCTACGTGTTGGAAAGCGGTCGGGTGGTCAGTGAAGGCAGCGCCGAACAACTGGCGGCCCGCAGCGATCTCCAGGACTTCTACCTGGGCGCGCGGGCCGGGGCGAGGGCTGAGGAACCCTTGGGCGTCGGGGCACGATCAAGTTGAAAGATTGACCACCTGGCCGTCCCGCGTACTGAGCGTGGGACGGCGTTTGTTGACCACCAGTTCGCCAATCCTGATCAGCAACGTGCGGGTGACATTGCGACTCAGGCCCAGCAGGCTGGCGGTATGGACCTGATTGCAATTGGCGTATCGGTAGGCGGTGCGCAACAACTCGGCCTCGACCTTTTCATACACATCGCCATGCTCCTGCTCGAGCAGCTTCTCGAAGGCTTTCTGCAAGAGCTCCTCTGCACTTTGAGGGGCTGCTTGCGGTGGGTTGTCCTGGCGCTCGATACGAAAGTTCGACAGGTGCAGGTCCTGCACACCAATTACTTTGCTGCGGCAAATCAGCAGCGTGTGGTGAATGACGTTTTCCAGTTCGCGGATATTCCCCGGCCAGGAATAGTCGAGCAACTTGCGCTGCGCCTGGGCATCCAGCGTCACCTCGCCGTGACCGAGCCTGTGGCTGTACTGCGCGATGAAGTGGCGTATCAACGGCAGGATGTCGCCGGGACGTTCGCGCAGCGGCTTGAGCGCCAGGCTGACCACGTTCAGGCGGTAATAGAGGTCTTCGCGAAAGTGCCCGGCATTGATGGCTTTTTCCAGCTGTACGTTGGTGGCCGCCAATACACGCACATCGATCTTGATGCTCTTGCGCGAACCCAGTCGAACCACTTCGCGCTCCTGCAATACCCGGAGCAACTTGACCTGGATCGGCAGCGGCAAATCACCGATTTCATCGAGGAACAGGGTGCCGCCATCCGCTTCCTCGAACCAGCCGGCCTTGGCCGTCAACGCACCGGTAAAGGCGCCTTTTTCATGGCCGAACAACTCGGCCTCCACCAGGGTCTCGGAAAACGCCCCGCAGTTGACCGCAACGAACGGCTTGTGGCGACGGGCGCTGAGGTTGTGCACGTGGCGCGCCACCAGTTCCTTGCCGGTGCCGGTCTGGCCGATGATCAACACGCTGGCATCACTGGGCGCCACTTGTTGCAGGTGTTCCAGCAAGGCGCGGGAGGTGGGGTCTTCGAAGACCTGGGCCGTGGCACGAATCGAGGTGGCCAGGCCGGGGGAGGGAGGTAGCGTTAGAAGCTGCATGACGGTGGCCCGTTAATGAGATTGCCGTGACGGAAGGTGGGTGAGTGCCAACGTTCCTTGATGGCATCACCGCGGGAAGCCTTTGGGCTTAAGACTTAATCTAAATGATCTAAAAAAATGATAATAAATAACTTTAAGTTATTTGCTTAGGACTGGGCCGACGGTGAGAGCGAGGCTTGCTCCCTCGGGCACGGTGGTCACGGGACCCAGATAGGTAAGCAATGACGGTAAAAAGTTTTATTGACTAAAAAATTACATCGGGTAATTATTCTCCTGCATCTGCTTTCACGCAGAGTCATTTCGCAGGGGCAACCCAATGAATCAGAACACCGTGCCTTCACTGGCCAGTCTCTACGTCGAGACTCACGAATCGCCTTCTGACGCACGTCTGGCGCCTTCGCTCATGCAAGGCTTTCCCGCCGAACCCCACCGCCGCGTCACCTGGCACAACTGGATGAGCCCGCCGTACAGCCAATGGGGCTTTCGCAACCTGGCGCGCTTGCGTCCTTCCATTGATGTGCGGGCCGGCACCGGGCCGGTCAGCGCGTTCAAGCAGGCGCTCCAGCCGCTGGATGAGCTGCACTTCGACAGCGAGTGTGGCTTGAGCATCAGCGTGATCGACCACTTGATCGCCAGCCAGACCGATGGGTTCCTGGTCCTCAAGGGCGACACCGTGCTGTTCGAGCGCTACTTCAATGGCCAGTGCCCCCAGGACCGGCACATCATGTTTTCGGTGACCAAGTCGCTGATCGGTGCCCTGGGCGAGCAACTGGTCTGCGAAGGCCTGTTGGACCCGACGCTGACGGCCGCCCATTACGTACCGGAACTGACGGGCAGCGCGTTCGGCGATGCGACCGTGCGCCAGCTGTTCGACATGGCCGTGGCCGTCGATTACAGCGAGGTCTATGAGGACCCGGATTCAGAGAGCTCCCAATACGGCTACGCCTGCGGTTTCCAGCCGGCGCCAGCGCAGTACGCGACGTTCGAATCCCTGTACCAGTACTTGCCGTCATTGAGAAAGCGCGGCAATCACGGCGGTTTTTTCCATTACGTGACGGCCACCACCGAGGCATTGGCCTGGGTCATGGAGCGGGCGTCTGGCAAGGCCTGTCATCAGTTGCTGCAGGAGGTCTGGAGCCAGTTGGGCTGTGAACGTGACGGCTACTTTCTGGCGGATCCCTGGGGCCGCAGCGTGGCCGGTGCCGGGTTCAGCGCGACCTTGCGTGACATGGCGCGCTTCGGCCGCCTGCTGGCCAACGATGGCCGCCAGCAGGGGCGACAATTGCTCTCGGCCGAGGCGCTCGCTGGTATCGCCGCTGGCGCCGACCCCGCCATCTATGCCGCCTGCGCCGACTTTTCGAGCTGGACCCCCGGCGCGTCCTACCGCAGCCAGTGGTATGTCTTCAACGACCACAGCCAGGCGCTCATGGCCGGTGGCATCCATGGCCAATACCTGTTCATCGACAAACCGTCCGGCGTGGTGATCGTCAAGCAGTCGTCCCTGGGCGACGCCGTCAGTCCCTTCGACGGCGACAGCGTGCGCATGCTGCGTGCCATCGCGGCGCAACTGACGCCCTGAGTTCATCCGATAAACACAAGAGTTTCGTTCCGCTCACCCGGCCCAGCCAGGTGTTGGCGCGGGTTTGCGCCGCCATTCACTGCCCTGTAACAACAATAATCAACAGGAGCTCCATATGGTTTCCATGATGCGTTTGTCCCGAACGTTCCTCGTGCTCGGGTTACCCTTGACCGCCCAGGTTGCCTGGGCGGGCTACACCTTCGAGGAGGGCAACCTCAAGGGCGAGGTCAACTTAACGGCTGGTGGCGCGGTCCTGTCCACCCGCAACGTCAACTTTGGCGGCGGTGTGGTGGACATGCGCAGCGGCAAGAATGGCGGCACGAAAATCGACTGGCAGGAGTTCTACGTCAAGCCGGGCGTCAAGTTGGAGTATGCCGTGCAGCCGGATTTCAGCCTGCTGGCCGGCGGCTCCCTGGTGGGGGCGACCACCTTCGGGGATGGCGATGCCGGTGGCTTCACCCGCAGTTCCGACGGCAAGGTCTCGACCGAAGAGTTCTATGGCGGTTTCCGCGCCGGGGAGTGGACGGTCACGGGCGGTCGCCAGAACTACATGATCGGCAACGGTTTCATCGTGATGGATGGCAACCTCGACCAGTTGAACGACGGCGCCTATTGGCTCGCGCCACGCACCGCCTTCAAGGATTCGGCGGTGGTCGCCTGGGACCATGGCGCATTGAAGGTCCAGGGCTTCAGTCTGGGGACGGACAGCGACCTGGGGGACTTTCGCATGAGCGGCGTGAACCTGGACTACAACCTCGACGACCAGGTGACGCTGGGCGCCACCGCGTTGAAGGTCAAGGCCATGGGGCCCAAGGGCAGTACCTTGCCGCGTCGCCGCGATGGCATGCTGGTGTACAACGTCAGGGCCTTGAGCGCCAGGCTCCCGGGTATCCCGGACCTGACCCTCAACGCCGAATATGCCCTGGAGCGGGGCAGCGGCGAAGGCGTGGACTACGACGCCAAGGCCTGGTACGGCCAGGCGGATTACACCTTCAGCACGCTGCCGTTGACCCCGGTGATCGGCTACCGCTACGCGAGTTTTTCCGGCGACGACAACCTCACGGACAACCGACAGAAAGCCTGGGATCCGTTGAGCAAGGGCTTCGTCGACTGGAGCACCTGGCTGATCGGCGATGTCGTCGGCAACTACCTGATGTTCAACAGCAACGAAAACGTCCAGCAGTTCTCACTCAAGACCCACCTCAACGAAACCCTCACCCTCGGTGCGATCCACTACCAGTTCTGGCTCGACGAAAAAAACTACATGGGCACCGCCGTCAGCGACCGGCGTTTTGCCGACGAGAGTGTAGTCTTCCTGGATTGGGCGCCGTCGAAGTCATTGTCCACCTCGCTGTCGTATAACTGGGTCAAACCCATGGCGGCGGCCAAACAGGTCTTCGGCGACGACCGGAAATTCAGCGCACTGGAACTCTATTTCACCTACCGCTATTAAGTGCCGCGAGCCTTCGCGGCCGCGCTGGAGTGTTTGATCATGAACATGCTGTTGCGCAACACCTTGCTGGGCGCTGTCGTTTCGATGCTGGTCAGTGGCGCGAGCCTGGCCGAAGAGCGGACGGTGCGGATCTACAATTGGATCGAGTACCTGCCGCCTGAAATCCTCAAGAGTTTCGAAGAGGAAACCGGCATCCGTCCCATCTACGACGTCTTCGACAGTGTCGAGACATTGGAGTCCAAGCTCCTGACCGGCAACTCCGGATATGACGTGGTCTACCCGAGCAGCTCCAACGTCAGTCACCTGATCGCCGCCGGCGCCGTCCAGCCCCTGGACCGCAGCCAGTTGCCGAACTGGCAGCATCTGGACCCCGAGTTCATGAAGTCCCTGGAGGCGGTGGGCGATCCGGGCAACCGCTATGCGGCACCGTACCTGTGGGGCACGACCCTGATCGGCTACAACGTCGACAAGGTACGCCAGGTATTGGGTGCCGATGTGCAAATGAACACCTGGGACATCCTTTTCAAGGAAGAGAACATGGCCAAGCTGGCCAGTTGTGGCGTCGGTCTGCTGGACGCCGCCAACGAGATCGTGCCCATTGCCTTGCACTATGAAGGGCTGGACCCCAACAGCCAGAAACGTGAGGACTATGCAAAGGCGCAGGCGGCCATGCTCAAGGTCCGGCCTTACATCACCTACTTCAACTCATCGCGCTATGGCATGGACCTGGCCAATGGCGAGATCTGCGTAGGGGTGGGTTGGTCCGGTGGGGTGGCCCTGGCCAAGCGACTGGCCGAAGACGCAGGGAAGGGGGTCAAGGTAGAGATGGCGCTGCCCAAGGAAGGTGCGCCGATGTGGTCGGACGTCATGATGGTCCCCACCAACGCCCCTCATGCCAAGGAGGCCTACGCGTTCATCAATTACATCTTGCGTCCTGATGTCATCGCGCGGATCAGCAACAAGATCGGTTACCCCAACCCGAACAAGGAAGCCACGGCGTTGGTCAATGCCGACATTCGCAACAACCCCGCCATGTATGTGCCGGACGAGGCGCGCAAGACCCTGTTCGCCCTGGAGCCGGTGCCGGCCGCCGTGGAGCGGATCCGCACCCGCACCTGGATCGGCATCAAGACCCATCGCTGATCAGCGTGACCCGGCGTTGCGGCGCCGGGTCCGTATTGGTGGGTGACGCCCTCAGGCGCGCATGCCCAGGAAGAGCAATTCGGTGATCCGCCGGACCTGGGTGGAGTGTGCCTCGATGTCTGGTTGTTCCTGGTTGACCAGCCTGAACAGCTGTAAGTGCGAATAGTCGTTCAACAGGAACGCGGCGAGGTCGACGTCCAGGTCGGCGCGTAATTTGCCGGCCTGTTGCAATTCCCTGATCAGCCCACTGATCTCGGCCCTGAGCGCATCGTTCATGGCGCGGTACCCCTCGGGCAGCCCGTTATCGCCACCAAACAGGATCAGCGGCAGCAACTCGCGCCACAGGCTCGGGTGCATGACCTCCAGTGCGTAACCGGTCAACAGCCGCTCCAGATAACACAGCGCTTCAACCGGGTCCTCGATTTCAGGCATCTGGCTGCGGGTGTCCGTGAGCGCGCGCTGGTCGGCGTCGTGCAGGATTTCCAGGATGATCTCCTGCTTGTTGCCGAAGTACTTGAACACCGTGGGAGCCGATACGCCGGCCTGGTTGGCGATCTGTTCGATGGTGGTGTTCTGGAAACCCTGGCGCTCGAACAGTTCGACCGCCGCCTTGCTGATGGCTTGCCGGCGTTCGGCTTTTTGACGTTCACGCAGTCCGCTCACGGGAGGGTCCTTGTCGTAAGGAAGAGGTTAAAGGCCTTGGCGTACCAGCCCTGTGGGAGCGAGCTTGCTCGCGATAGCGCTGGATCAGCCGCATTCAAGTCGACTGAAACACCGCCATCGCGAGCAAGCTCGCTCCCACAGGGTTTGCGGTTAGCAACAGGCCGGGCATAGGCATGCAAAATACTTAACCCAGTAAAGTTTTTAAAGGGTTTATTTCGTTGCCGCCCCTCGACGACGTAGCTGGATGCCGCGGTCCAGACGCCTGGCAAGAGGCAAAACGCCATGCCCCAGGTGGCGAAATCAGGCACAGAGATGGCGCGTTCAGGTAACTGACGCGAGAGGGAAGGCAGGTAACGTGGCGCGACTTTTCACCGCAAGTGCGCACGTTCGCCCAGGGTGGATCAACACAACCAAACGGTGCCGCCTCCAGGAGGGGCGGGAAAACCAGCAACACCGACTGTCCCTGCGCGCGTCTCAATGTTCGATCACAAGAGAATAAGAAAATGACCAGCCCCAGCTTCAAGGACTCGAACGGCCATCTGGCACAGGGCTTCAAGCCTCGTCACGTCACCATGCTGTCCATCGCCGGAATCATCGGTGCGGGTCTGTTCGTGGGATCGGGCCATGCCATCGCCGCCGCCGGTCCGGCCGTCATGCTGGCCTATCTGTTTTCCGGGCTGTTGGTGGTCCTGGTCATGCGCATGCTGGGCGAGATGGCCGTCGCCAATCCGGACACCGGCTCCTTCTCCACCTATGCCGACCAGGCCATCGGACGCTGGGCAGGCTTCACCATCGGTTGGCTCTACTGGTGGTTCTGGGTGCTGGTGATTCCCATCGAAGCGTTGGCCGCCGGTCATGTACTCAACCAGTGGTTTCCCGCCGTCGATGCCTGGCTGTTCGCCTCGGTGTCGATCGTGCTGCTGGCCGTGACGAATCTGTTCAGCGTGTCGAAGTACGGTGAGTTCGAGTTCTGGTTCGCCATGGCCAAGGTCGTGGCGATCATCGGCTTCATCTCCCTGGGTTTCGCGGTGCTGATGGGCTGGATTCCCGAGCGCGAGGCCAGCGGCCTGAGTCGGTTGATGGAGGAGCATGGCGGGTTCGCCCCCAATGGCCTGTCGGCGGTGGTGGGCGCGTTCATCACCATCATGTTCAGCTTCATCGGTACAGAGGCGGTAACGATCGCCGCCGCCGAATCCGATAACCCTGCGCAGAACATTGCCAAGGCCACTCGTTCGGTGATCTGGCGTATCGGTGTGTTCTACCTGCTGTCGATCTTCGTGGTCATTTCCGTGGTGCCCTGGAACGATCCGCTCCTGGCTTCAGTCGGTTCCTACCAGCGGGCCCTGGAGCTGATGAACATTCCCCACGCCAAATTCCTGGTGGATATGGTGGTGCTGATCGCCGTGGCCAGTTGCATGAACTCTTCGATCTATATCGCCTCGCGGATGTTGTACTCCTTGGGGCGCCGTGGCGATGCGCCAAAGGCCTTGAAGGTCACGTCCTCGGCCGGCGTGCCACGGTCCGCGGTGATTGCCAGTACCGTGTTGGGCGCGGGTGTCACGTTGTTCAGCTACTTCATGCCCGCCGGCCTGTTCCAGTTCCTGCTCGCCAGCTCCGGCGCCATCGCCTTGCTGGTGTACCTGGTGATCGCCATCTCGCAACTGCGCATGCGCCGGATGATGCAACGGCAGAACATCGAGCTGCCTTTTCGCATGTGGCTGTTCCCTTGGCTGACCTGGTTGGTCATCGTGTTCATCTCGGCGGCGCTGGCGGTCATGATGATCACCCCCGAGCACCGCAGCGAGGTGAGTACCACCCTGGGCCTGGCGCTGATCATTTCCTTTATCGGCCTGGCGACGTCGCGGCATTCGCCCCAGCCTGAGCGTGTCGCTTCCCTCGGTTAGCCCCGTATTTTTGCCCTGTTGACGCCACGTTACTGGCGTCAACAAAACCGCCTTTCAAGCCCATTCAAGGCACAAAAACCTCAGTCTTGAAGCGCGGCCCTTCCGCCTGTCACCCACTTGCAAACCCAGCCTTGCGAACCGGCACTAACCCGCAGCCGCGTTGTCAGTAATTGGCGCCTGTAGGGATGAGGAGCGTCCCTGGTATCGGCACATCAGCTGGATAGTTTTTTCTCGAGCTCCCTCGGTGAAAAGAGCCTCGCGATGGATTGCGTCCTGGACCGACAATTTCTTTTGCAGGCGATTTCCCATGGGGTTTCTACTCGATCCGCGTCATGACATCGATGCTGCCTTATTGAGCTACCGCCGGGTGTTCTGGGCCCTGGCGTTGTTCAGTGGCGTGATCAATCTGCTGGTGCTGGTGCCGTCGCTGTACATGATGCAGGTCTACGACCGGGTCCTGACCAGCCGCAACGAAACCACCTTGTTCATGCTCACCTTGATGGCCCTGGGACTGTTCATGTTCAGTGCCCTGATCGAGTGGGTGCGCGGCGAGGTGATGATCCGTATGAGCGCGGGGCTGGACGATGCCTTGGGCGAGCGGGTCTTCGACGCGGCTTTCGCCCGCAGCCTGCGCGAACACAACGCCAACCCGGCGCAGGTGCTCAGCGACCTGGCGACGTTGCGCCAGTTGATCACTGGGCAGGGCTTGATCGCGTTGCTCGACGCACCCTGGCTGCCGATCTTCCTGCTGGTGGCGTTCATCTTTCATCCCTGGTTCGGCGTGCTGACGCTGGTGCTCGCCCTGGTGCTGATCGGCTTGGCACTGTGGGGCGAACTGGCGACGCGCGCGCGCCTGGGCGAAGCCAATCGCTTGGGGGTGCAGTCGTCGATTTACGTCAACAGCACGCTGCACAACGCCGAAGTCATCCAGGCCCTGGGCATGCTCGGGCCGTTGCGTCAGCGCTGGAGCCTGCTGCAGCAACGCATCATTGCCGCCCAGGCCCATGCCAGCGACCGCGGCGCGCGCATCACTTCGGCGACGCGTTTCGTGCGGATCTCCGGGCAGTCGCTGGCCTTGGGGTTGGGGGCCTTGCTGGTGCTCGAAGGGCAACTGTCGGCGGGCATGATGATTGCGATGTCGCTGTTGCTGGGGCGAGCCCTGGCGCCCGTGGAAATCGCCATCGGCTCGTGGAAACAATTCAACGCCGGGCGCCAAAGCTATCAGCGCCTGAGCCAATTGCTGGCCCAGCACCCGCGTGAGCGCCTGCGCATGCCGTTGCCACCGCCCACCGGCGCGGTGCGCCTGGAACAGCTGTATGTCGGCCCGCCGGGGGCTTCGCAGCCGATCCTGCGCGGGATCAATTTCAGCCTCGCCAAGGGCGACGTGCTGGCCGTGGTCGGGCCCAGCGCCAGCGGCAAATCGACACTGGCCCGGGCCCTGGTCGGGGTCTGGCCGGCCATGGGCGGGTCGGTGCGCCTGGACGATGCCGAGATCAGCCAGTGGTCCCACGACGCCCTGGGGCCGCACCTTGGCTACCTGCCCCAGGACATCGAGTTGTTCGACGGCACGGTCGCCGACAACATCGCCCGTTTCGGTGAGCAGGACGCCGACAAAATCATCGCCGCCGGACGGCATGCCGGCATCCACGAAATGATCCTGAGGTTTCCCAAGGGCTACGACACGCCGCTGGGCCCCGGCGGACTTGGCTTGTCCGGTGGGCAAAAGCAACGCCTGGGCCTGGCTCGCGCACTCTACGGGCGGCCGTCGCTGATCGTGCTCGATGAGCCCAACTCCAATCTCGATGACGCCGGTGAGCTGGCGCTGGTCCAGGCGATCAGTGCGCTCAAGGCGGCCGGCAGCACCGTGGTGTTGATCACTCACCGGCCCAGTGTGCTGGCGGTGGTCGATCACATCCTGGTGCTCAAGGACGGTACTCAACAGGCGTTCGGCCCTCGGGACCGGGTGCTCAAGGCATTGATGCCGGGGCCGCGACCGGCCACGGTCAGGGAGGCTGGCAAAGATGCGTGATCTGATTCCGGAGGCACACGCTTACAGCGAGCAGGGGCTGAGCGTGCGCAACACCCTGGCGCTGCCCAGCGCCAGGACCGATGCCGGGCATGCAGCGCGTTATGGCGTGGGGTTCCTGGTCCTGACGCTGGGTGGTTTCCTGCTCTGGGCCTGCCTGGCGCCACTCGACCAGGGCGTGGTGGGCAGCGGCACCGTGGTGGTGGCGGGGGAGCGCAAGGCGGTGCAGTCGTTGGTCGGCGGGGTGGTGGAAAAGCTGCTGGTCAGCGATGGCGACCGCGTCACCCAGGGGCAATTGCTCGTGCAACTCAACACGGTGCAGGCGCAGTCGCAACTGGACGTGACCCTGGGCAAGCTGCTCAATGATCGCAGCGTCGAGGCGCGCTTGATTGCCGAGCGCCTGGGCAGCGCCGAGATCCAATGGCCCGCGGAACTGCTGGCCCACGCCGACGAGCCACGGGTCAAGGCGGCCATGGCGTTGCAGAGCCAGTTGTTCATCACCCGTCGTGCGGAGCTGGGCAGCCGCTTGCAGATCATCGAGCACGAAGCCGCGGCATTGCAGCAACAACTGCTTGGCTACGAAGGCGTCAAGCGCAACTACGACGCGCAGATGCGCTTCCAGCAGCAAGAGCTTGAAGGCCTGCGTGACCTGGCCCGGGAAGGCTACGTTCCGCGCAACAAACTGTTCGAGGCCGAGCGTAACGCGGCCCAGTTGGCGGGGCAGATCGCTTCTGGGGTGGGCGATGTCGGCAGGACCCGGCAGGCGATCAACGAAAGCCGGCTCAAGGCCTTGCAGGCGCAGCAGGAGTTCCGCCGCGATGCCGAAACCCAGCTCAGCGAAGTCTCGGCCGAGGCGGCCGGTTATGCCGATCAGATCCGGGCCTTGCAGTTTGAAGTCGACAACGGTGCGATCCGCGCGCCAGTGGCCGGGCAGGTCATGGACGTGAGCATTCATACGGTCGGTGGCGTTGCGCAGGCCGGCCAGACCCTGATGCAGGTGGTGCCGCTGGATGCGCCGATGGCGATCACCGCCCGCTTCGAGCCGCTGATGGCCAACAAACTGCGCCCGGGCCTGCCGGTGCATGTGCATTTCACCGCGCTGCAACGGGTGGATACACCCACGGTGACCGGCACGGTGACGACGGTGTCGGCGGACCAGTTGATCAATGAGCAGACGCACCAACCGTACTTCTCCGCCAAGGTCGAGATTCCCGCCGACACTGTGGTCGCGTTGCAGAGCGCCGGCCTGCTGGTGCGCCCCGGCATGCTCGCCGATGTCACGGTGGTGACGGGCGAACGCACCTTGATGAATTACCTGATGAAGCCTTTGCGTGAACGCTTGCTGGCAGCCTTCAAGGAGGAATGAGCATGGTCTACCGTTGGCGTGTATTGCTGGGCCTGTATACCGGTTGGGCGTTGATCGATCCGCTGTGGGCCGCCGAGGGTGGCCTGAGCCTCACCGCCGCCTACGATGCTTCTCGCCTCAACGATCCGACCGTGCAGTCGGCGGCTCACGCTTTTGAAGCTTCGCGGCATGAAGAGGACATCGGCCGTGGAGGCCTCTACCCGCAAGTGTCGCTGACCTCGCGCTACGGCTACGGCGGACGTACCGACGGCGGTGACGACAGCACTTACGTCAACAGCAACGATTACCAGGCGAACAACGTCACCCTGGCGGCGCAGCAGCC
Source organism: Pseudomonas sp. Van50 (assembly GCF_055390755.1). Classification (NCBI taxonomy): domain Bacteria; kingdom Pseudomonadati; phylum Pseudomonadota; class Gammaproteobacteria; order Pseudomonadales; family Pseudomonadaceae; genus Pseudomonas; species Pseudomonas sp. Van50. The sequence goes on from NZ_AP024343.1 coordinate 3,111,678, forward strand.
GCTCTACGACAAGGCCCGCTGGGCGGCGTACCAGGAAGGCAAGGCGCGAGGGCAACTGGGTACCCAGGTGTTCGACGTGGCCGGTCAGACCTTGTATGACCGGGTGGCAAAGGGGTATTTCGACGTTGCCCGTGCCGAGAACGAGATCAAGCTGATCCAGCAGCAAAAGGCGGCCATCCAAGGCTTGGTCATCCAGAGCAAAAAACTGTACGAGGGCGGCCAGGGCGCGATCACCGATATCGATGAGGCCCAGGCGCGGCTCGACCTGGTGCAAGCCCAGGAGGCTGAAGCCCAGGCGCGCCGCGTGGCCGCCTTGCGAGCTTTGTCCGGGCGGGCCAGCGTGCCCATCGATGACATCCAGCCGATGCGCGAAGAACTGGCCGCCGGTAGCCCGATCCCGCCGGAGCAGGACTTGCCGTACTGGACGGCGATTGCCCGCCAGGCCAGTCCCGAGCTGGCCGCCCGGCTGGCGGCGGTGAAAGTCGCCGAAGCCCAGGCCGACAGTCAGCGCGCCGGGCATTATCCGACCCTGTCGTTGACCACTCAATTGACCCGCCGGGAAACCCGTCAATACCAGGAACTCGATCCGCGCCAGGACACCTATTACGTGGGCGTGCAGCTGGACATTCCGCTGTATCGCGGCGGGGCGGTACGGGCCTCGGTGGCCAAGGCCGAAGCACAACTGGCCGGGGCCCAGTCCGACTACGACGTGCAGCGCCAACAACTGGCCGAAGACATCGAGGCTGATTACCTGGGCGTCGTCGCCGGGTTCACCAAGAGCAAGGCCATGCAGCGGGCGGTAGAGTCCAACCAGCGAGCACTGGCGTCGACGGAAAAAGGTTTCCAGGGTGGCGTGCGTTCCACGGTAGATATTCTTGATGCGCAGCAGCGGTTGTTCCAGGCCCGCCGGGACCTGCTCAATACCAAGCTCGACATGCTGCAAAGCTATGTGAGCCTGCACACCCACACTGGCCAGATGAACCGCGCGGTGCTCGAACAGGTGCAAAGCTTGTTCTAGACAATCCAGGGTTCAAGTTCGCCACAAAAACTGTCCAGGCGCTGTGCTTGCCTTCAATCTTTCAGGCACAGCACGACCCCCTGTGGGAGCGAGCTTGCTCGCGATAGCGGTGGGGCAGTCAGCATCCATGCTGGATGTGCTGCCGTCATCGCGAGCAAGCTCGCTCCCACATCTGGGGGCTTGCTTCAGGCGGTGAAGTCGCTGGCGTGCAGCTCCTTGACGCCCACCAGTTCGAATTCGAACTCGGGGTGGCGTCGGCGTTGGTACTGCCGGAGAGGATGCCATCGACGAAGCGCAACTGGCCGGTGGCGTTGGTGGCGTCGAAGGCATTGCTGCCGATGAACGTGAAGGCATCGACGGTGGCGGTCAGCGGGTTGGCGTCCAGGCCGGTGAGGTCCAACTTGTCGAACTCCGCGCTCTTGAAACCGCTGATCACATCGCGCAAAGCCCCGACGCCCATGTCTGACAGCGCACCAAACGCGTAGGTGTCCGCGCCCGTGCCACCGGTGAGGTTGTCGGTGCCCGCGCCACCGATCAACCGGTCATCGCCCGAACCGCCCACCAGCGTATCGTTGCCTGCACCGCCATTCAGGATGTTCCCCGCGCTGTTACCGGACAGACTGTCGGCATAGGCGCTTCCCGTCAGGTTCTCGATGAATTTCAAGGTATCGAGCCCGGAACCCACGGTGTTTTGTTGCGCAGACGTCGAGAGGTTCACCGTAACACCGGACAGGGCTCGTTCGAACGACACCGTATCGTTGCCATCGCGCCCGTCCAGGATGTTGTTGCCGGCGCCGGCGAACAGCGTGTTGTCCAGCGCGTTGCCCGTGCCATTGGCGGCGCCAGTGCTGTCGATGTACAGGTTTTCGACATTGTTACCCAAGGTATAGGCGGCCAGGCTGCTGTGTACGCTGTCGATCCCGCCCGTCACCGCATTGCCGTTGGTCTCGATCACGCTGTCGTCGGCATTGTCGACAAAGTAACTGTCGTTGCCGTCACCACCGCTCATGCTGTCGGCCCCGGCGGCGCCATCGAGCACGTTATGGGCGGCGTTGCCGGTGATGAAGTTTCGCCGCTCGTTACCGGTGCCGTCGATCTCCGATATGCCGGTGAGTACCAGGTTTTCGAGGTTGGCGCCCAGGGTCCAACTGACCGAAGCCTGCACGGTGTCGATCTGCGAGGCCGAGGTGTTGGTTTCCACCACACTGTCGAACGCGTTGTCGACCACGTAGATGTCGTTGCCATCGCCGCCGGTCATGGTGTCGGCGCCCAGGTCGCCATTGATCGTGTCGTTGCCCGAGCTGCCCACCAGGGTATCGTCCTGGTCGGTGCCGGAGATCATCCCGCCCTGGTTCTGGGCGTTGTCGAAAATGTCCTGCACGCTGTTGTTGTCGTTGGGGTTGCCCTGGAAGCCCAGGTCATCGGCAATGTAATCCGCCAGGCGCTGGCCGACGATTTCCGCCGATTCCTCGTGCAGGTGCCAGACGTCATCGGGATACACCAGCGGATCGACTTCGTAGCGCAAGGGCAGGTCGGTGTAGTCCACCGCCAGCTTGACGTCGGCGCGTTCGGCGGCCATGGCCTCCTGGGCGGCGCGGACATAACCGACGCCTTCGACGATGGAGGCAATCTTCTCTTCCGAATAACCCCGGGCCCGCGCCGCATCCTGTTCGTAGTGCCCGGTTTCCATCAGGTACACACTGAAATTGCCGAACTGGGCGTGCAGGTAATCGAAGACTTTCAGGGTCGCGGCTTTATACGCCGCCGCAGCCGCGGCCTTGTCCGTGGCGCGGGCGATTTCCTGGGCGGCTTCCTCGCCCTGGCCCCAGATGATGCCCATGGTGACGTTGTCGATCGACTGCAGCTCGGTGCGCTGGTCACGCAGTAGCGTCACTGCCCGCAACAGTGCCGGCCCGGGTTGGTTGGTGTCTGTCAACCACCAGCACAGCTGGAGTTCCTCGGGGCTGAGTGTGGACAAGCCGTTGACCGTACTGCCGCCGACCGCGATGTCGATACCGTTGCCATCGGCATCGGTGAACTGGCTGCGCACGTCGTAGGTGGTGTAGCGGTTCAGGTCATTGACCAGCATCGAAGTGCCGGACTGGTCGTCGTCCTCGGTCATGCGCAGCAGGCGCGCATTGGATTGGCCGAGGGTGGGCAGGTAGAGAATGTCCTGCTGGGCACGCTCGCCGAAGACGAAGTCGTTGGCGGTGAGGGTGTTGAGGTAGTTGCCGTTGAGGGCGATCTCGAAGCGATTGCCATCGGCGTCGGCTTCGGCGGACTTGATGTAGGTCTTGTCACCGGCCGCGTTCAGGGTCATGTACAACGTGCCGTTGCTGCCATCGCCGAGGCCGAGAAAGCCCAGCCCCGAGACGTCGATTTTGTCGACGCCAACGGTGAAGTCATAAATCGTGTCGGTGGCGGTGACACCACCGGTGTCGTAGTCGCGGTAGCTGTCGGACAGGTTGCTGTAGCGAAACGTGTCGGCGCCATCGCCACCGTACAACGAGTCCCGTCCGGCACCGCCGTCGACGATGTCCGCGCCGGTGCCGGCCTTGATCGTATCGTTGCCGCCGAGGCCGAGGATCAGGTCCGCGCCTGTCGTGCCGTTGAGGGTTTCGCCGTTGTTGGTGCCGGTAATGGTGTTGGCGGGCGCATCGGCCACCACCAGGGTGAAGTTGTCGCTGACCGAGGCGCCCGAGGGATCGGTGGCCTTGACCAGGACGTCGTAGTTGCCCGCAGCGGTGCTGGTCGGCGTGCCGCTGAAGGTCAGGCTGGTGGCATTGAAACTCAGCCAGGCGGGCAGGGCGTTGCCGTTGGCGAGGGTCGCGGTGTAGGTCAGCACATCCTGGTTGGCGTCGGTGAAGCTGTTGCTTGCCACGGTGTATTTGAAGGGCGTGCTTTCACTGGCGTTCTGGTCCAGGAGTGGGGTGGCCACGACCGGGGCCACATTGGTGGGGTTGGTCTGGTCGGCGAAGACGAAGTGATTGGCCGTCAGGCTGCTGACGAAGTTGCCTGCCATCGAGATCTCGAACCGGTTGCCGTTGGCGTCGACCGTGAGGTCCTTGAGGTAGGTGCGGTTGGTCGACGAACTGTAAGTGACCTGCAGAGTACCGTTGAGCCCGTTGCCCAGGCCGGTATAGCCGAGGGCCGACACGTCGATCTTGTCGGCGGCCACGTCGAAGTCGAGGATCTGGTCACTGGCGCTGGTGGAACTGGTGCGGTAGCTGTCGAGTTTCGAGGTGTAGCGGAACACATCAGCGCCGGTGCCGCCGGTGAGTTTGTCGACCCCGGTGCCGCCGACCAGGATGTCGTTGCCGGCGCCGCCATTGAGGGTGTCGTTGCCCGCGCCACCGAACAGTTGTTCATTGGCCGCGGTGCCGGTCAGTGTGTCGTTGTTCGGCGTGCCATTGATCACAATGGTGGCGGGGACGTCCTGCACGGCGAGGGTAAAACTGTCACTGACGGTGGCGTTGCTGCCATCGGTGGCCGTGACCTGGATCGAGTAGGTGCCCGACGCGGTGTCGGGAGGCGTGCCGTTGAAGGTGCGAGTGGCGGCATCGAAGGTCAGCCAGCTGGGCAGGGCGCTGCCATTGGCGAGCTTGGCGGTGTAGCTCAGGCTGTCGTTATCCGGATCGGTGAAGCTGGTGGCCGGCACCACGTAGCTGAACGGGGTGTTTTCGGTGGCGTTCTGATCCACCAGCGGCGTCGCCAGCACGGGCGCCTGGTTGGTTGGCGACGTGGTGGCGAACACGAAGTTGGCGCTGGTCAGGGTGTTGAGGTAATTACCGTCCAGTGCCACTTCGAAGCGGTTGCCATTGGCGTCGGCCTCCAGGGATTTGATGTAGGTCTTGGTGCCGGCGCTGTTGAGCACCAGGTACACGGTGTTGTTCTTGCCATCCCCCAGGCCGGTGAAACCCATGGCCGAGAGGTCGATCTTGTCGGCGCTGACGTTGAAGTCGGTGATCAGGTCGCCCAGGTTGGCGCCGCCGGTGTTGTAGTTGCGATAGCTGTCCAGGCGATTGGCGAACACAAAGGTATCCGCCCCAGTGCCGCCGGTGAGGGTATCCATCCCGGCACCGCCGTCGAGCTTGTCGTCGCCGGCGCCGCCACTGAGGCTGTCATTGCCCGCCAGGCCGAGCAAGGTGTCGGCCGCATCGCTCCCCAGCAGTGAGTCGCTGCCACTGGTGCCCGTGATCACGCGATTGAAAATGAAATTGCTCGCCGTCAGGGTGCTGGCCAGGTTCCCCGAGAGGATCAGCTCGAAGCGATTGCCACTGGCATCGGCGTCGAAGTCCTTGATGTAGGTGCGGTTGTTGCTGGCGCTGTAGCTGACCTGCAGGGTGCCGCCACGGCCATTTCCCAGCCCGGTGAAGCCGAGGCCGGCGAGGTCGATCTTGTCCTGGGTGACATCGAAGTCGGTGATGGTGTCATCGAAGCTGGTGGTTGCGTTGCGGTAACTGTCCGACTGAGCGACGAACCGGAATGTATCGGCGCCGGTGCCGCCGGTGAGTTTGTCGACGCCTGCGCCCCCGACGAGGATGTCGCCCCCGGCCGCGCCATTGATGGTGTCGTTGCCCGCGCCACCATAGAAAATCTCGCTGGCGGCGCTGCCGAGCAGGGTGTCGTTGCCCGGAGTGCCTTGTACGGTGGTCATCGGTACCGTGGCGCTGACGTAGCTGCCGTCGCCATAGACCAGCGTGGCGCCCTTGCTGGTGTGGCTGATGGTGTTGGCGATGATGGCGTTGCGGTCGGTGCCGTCTTCATTGCGCTCTGCAACACCGTAGGTCGACAGGTCGCTGCCGCTGATGATGTTGCCCTGGATGAGGTTATCGCTGCCGTTGAAGTACTTGCCAGACACGCCCAGGGTGTCGTCGTAGGACTGGATGATGATTTCCGGTACGGCACTGCCCAGGGAGTTGTTGTTGAGGGTGTTGTCGATGACCTCGACGTGGTTGCTGCCGTAGATGCGGATCCCGGCACTGGTGTTGTCATGGATGTCGACGCCCGTGACGGTCACTTCGCTGGAGAGTTTGATCAGCACCCCTTCGGCGCCGTTGCCGTACACCTCGCCGCCGGTGATGGTGATGTTGCTGGGCGAGGGAATGTCCTCGCTGCCGCGCTGCACCACGATGCCATTGCCGCCGTTGTCGTAGGCGACGTTATTGGTCAGGGTGAAATCGTGGGTGCTGGTGACGACGTTGAAACCGTGGCGGTCGTTGTTGTAGGCGACGTTGTTTTCGAAGGTGCTGTCGCTGAGGAAGTCGGCGACGAAACCGTCCAGGCCGTTGCCGTGGGACACGCTGTTCTTGATGACCATGTTGACGGTTTGCTCGTGGGGGTCGAAACCGTACCCGGAGCAATCCTTGATCTCGACGCTGTCGAGGGTGACGTTGGAGTCGTAGCCTTCTTCGCCGGGAATGTAGCCGTTGAACCAGCCGTCGACCTTGCCGGTGGTGCTGTCGCGGTTGCCGTCGATGGTGAGGTTGCTCACGCCGAAATCGTGGGTTTCCTCGCCATAGGCCGAGCGAATGATGCCGGTGATCTTGGTGTCGGAGCCATCGGCCAGCTTGACCGTGGTGTCGCCCATGCCGTCGCCGTACAGATAGACGTTGCTCTTGAGCATCAGGCAGCCGTCGGAAGGTTCCTCACCCCCCGAAACGATGTAGGTGCCGGTGGGCATGTACACCTGCCCACCGCCGGCCGCGGCCGCCGCATCGATCGCACTCTGGATGGCTGCTGTGTCGTCTGTGATGCCATCTCCTTTGGCGCCAAAATTTTGTACGTTGAAAATCATGAGCTTATCTCCGTATCAGGCTTAAACCTAGGTAGACGTCAACATTCCATCGACGACCTTCGTGTTATGACCCAACGGAGCGCAAAAGTTGTGACCGCATATCGGGGAAAGTGTCAAAAAGCCGGACTAACTGATCAGCGGTTGTGTGGAATGTGCGCAAGAGCAACGTTCTGTTGACGCTTTCCCGCGCCTGACGACGCCGACTGTGGGAGCGAGCTTGCTCGCGATAGCGTCGGATCAGCTGCATCGATGTGGACTGACACATCGCTATCGCGAGCAAGCTCGCTCCCACAGGGTTCGTTGATATGGCTGGCATGCGGTTTCCTTGATTGGCATCAACCCCACTTCCGGGCCCGCGGGATAACCTCGAATAAACCAGCGCCCTGCTGAAAGGGGCGACCGAGGCCCCCATGAGTTATCCGCTGTTCCTGACCTTGCACCTGTTTGCCGCGCTGGTGTTCATCGGCACGGTGTTCTTCGAGGTCCTGTTCCTGGAAAGCATCCGCAAGCAACTGCCCGCCAAGGTCATGGTGTTGCTGGAGCAGGGCATCAGCCGGCGCGCCCGGCAGTTGATGCCATGGGTGCTGCTGGTGCTGTTCGGCGCGGGCGGCGGCATGGTCTGGCTGCGCTATTGGCCGGCATTGTCGTCGCCGTTGCAGTCGTCCTTCGGCGTGCTGCTGGGGCTGAAGATCCTGTTGGCGGGCAGTGTGCTGGGGCATTTCCTCTGGGCCATGTGGCTGTTCAAGCGCGCCCGCATGAACGCCCGCTACGTGCACATCATCCATGTCAGCGTGTTCCTGCACATGGTGGCGATCGTGCTGCTGGCCAAGGGCATGTTCTACATCACCTGGTAAGCGCTGGCGGCGGGGGCCAAGGCGCTTGATACAGGTCAAGGTGGCCCGGCGGGTTAGCGCGCAAACTGCCCCTGCACAGTCACTCGGAGATTGTCATGTTCGACCCGTTCCATACCCTCGTTGAGCGCCCCTCGGGACGTGCCCCACGGGTGGCTGATTTCGATTGCCCAGTCGGTACACGAAGATTCCACACCGGCATCGGGTCCCTCGACCTGCTTCGGGGGTTGCGCACCAGCCGCCAGAAACGACGGCCCCTATCCGTGGCGGTGCACCTGCCGTCGCGTTTGCGGCTGGCGTCGTGTTCGCCCCTTGCCAGTGACTGCCGATGCGGCGAGATCGAGGGCTATCTGCAGCGCCTGGCGTATGAAATGGGTTTGGTCGGTTGCCACCTGGGGGCAGGGCGGCGCGTCGAGCAGTTTTGCCTGACCGGTGGCACACCGGTGATCGCTCATTTGCAGAAACTGATGAGCGATCTGCGCAAGCGCTTCGACTTCAGCGAGTACGACGGTGCCGATCACAGCATCGAAGTGGACCTGCATCACACCGACTGGTCGACCATGGGCCTGATCCGTGACCAGGGTTTCACCCATGTCAGCATCGGCGTGCCCGACATTGGCGTCGACAGCGCGCTGTCGGTCGATTGCTACCAGAACCCGGCGCCGATCCATTCGCTGATCGATGCAGCGCGCACGTTTGGTTTTCGCTCCATCAACATTGACTTGGGCTACGGCCACGCCTGGCAGACGCCCAACAGTTTCGCCCTGAAACTGGCGACGCTGATCGAACTGGAACCGGACCGGCTGCACGTTTTCGACTATGCCCGCGCGCCTTATCGTTATCGCTCGAAGAACGCCGGAGTGGCTGGCGCCTTTTGCTGCACGGCCGACAAGGACGCCATGCGGCGCATCTGTTGTGAACAGTTGATCGGTGCCGGTTATCACTACATCGGCCTGGGCCAGTTCGTCAGGGCCGACGATGACCTGGCGGTAGCCCAGGAGCACGGACGCCTGCATCGCAATTGCCAGGGTTTTACCCGTCACGGTTGCTGTGACCACGTGGGTTTCGGTTTGTCGGCCATCACTCAGATCGAGCACCTGTACGTACAAAACACCGACGATCTGCTTCGCTATTGCCAGCAACTGGATGCCGGGCAATTGCCGGTGTGTCGTGGCTGGCGTTGCGAAGCGCAGGACCAGGTCAGCGCGAGCGTGACCGAGCAGCTTTCCTGTGACCTGGAGCTGGACATACCAGCCATCGAAGCACGTTTCGGCCTGGTGTTTCGCGAGCACTTCGCGTCTGTCTGGCCGTTGCTGGAAGTGTTGCATGACCAGGGATTGATCGAACTGACGAGCCGGTTTATCGGCATCTTGCCCGCCGGGCGCTTGAACGTGGATGCGATCTGCAACCTGTTCGACCCGGCACCGGATGAGGCAAGCCCACACGCTTTTGAAAAGTTGAACCCTTCATGACGACTGCCTCCGGTTTCAATCGTGCCCTGGTGGAGAAATACGACCGCCCGGGCCCGCGCTACACCTCCTATCCGACGGCCCCGCAGTTCCACCAGGCCTTTGCCATGGACGAGTACCGCCAGGCCGCCCAGCGCAGTCACGAGGCTGCGCAGCCCAAGTCGTTGTCGGTGTACATCCATATCCCGTTCTGCCAGAGCCTTTGCTATTACTGCGCGTGCCACAAGATCATCACCCGCAAGACCCATCGCGCCGCCGAATACCTGACCTACCTCAAGCGCGAAATAGCCCTGCAAGCGGCCTTGTTCGATCGCTCGCGCAAACTGACCCAGTTGCATTTGGGCGGGGGCACGCCGACTTACCTGACCCATGGGCAACTGGCCGACCTGATGGATTGCCTGCACCAGTCGTTCGACATGGATGACAGCGACGCCCATGAGTTTTCCATCGAGGTCGATCCGCGGACCATCGATGCACAACAGATCCAAGGCCTGCGCCAACTGGGATTCAATCGCCTGAGCTTTGGCGTCCAGGATTTCGATGCCCAGGTGCAGATTGCCGTCAACCGGGTGCAAAGCGAGGCCCAGGTCGTCGAGCTGGTGGAGGCCGCGCGCCGGGCGCGCTTCAAATCCGTCAGCGTCGATCTGATCTATGGCCTGCCGTTGCAGACCATCGCCAGTTTCGATACCACTTTGAGCAAGATCATCGCCCTGCGTCCGGACCGGATCGCGGCCTACAGCTACGCCCACCTGCCGCAACGGGTACGGGCGCAGCGGATGATTCGCCCCGAAGACATGCCGCCGCCCGAGCGCAAGCTGCAATTGCTGGAACTGACCATCAATCGCCTGACCGAAGCCGGCTACGTCTACATCGGCATGGACCATTTCGCTTTGCCGGATGACGAACTGGTGCGCGCCCGCGCCCAGGGCACCTTGCAGCGCAATTTCCAAGGCTATTCCACCCACGCCGATTGCGACCTGATTGGCCTGGGGGTGTCGTCGATCGGCAAGGTGGGTGACAGCTACAACCAGAACGTCAAGGAGCTTTCCCAGTATTACGCCTGGCTGGATCAAGGCCTGCTACCGGTGCAGCGCGGCTATCGGCTGAGCGACGATGACCGCCTGCGGCGTGAGGTCATCAGCGAGCTGATGTGCCATGGGCGCATCGACTTCGACCGGATAGACAATGCCTTCGGCATTCGATTTGGCGAATACTTCGCCGATGCCCTGGAACGACTCCAGGAGCTGGTGCGCGACGGGTTGCTGGACATTCGCGCCGATGAGTTGGTGCTGTTGCCCCAGGGCCAATTAATGATGCGCAACGTGGCCATGGCGTTCGACGCATACCTGGAGGCAGGCCAGACAGTCCAGTATTCGCGTACGGTCTGACGACGCTCAAGGCGCATCGGACTGCTTTTGTGGCGAGGGAGCTTGCTCCCGCTGGGGGCGAAGCAGCCCCGAAACCTGCCACTGAGGAGTGTCAGGTTGATTGCGTTCAGCTTCTTTGGGGCTGCTGCGCAGCCCAGCGGGAGCAAGCTCCCTCGCCACAAGGGCCGGTTGACCGGGGTCGCTATGAACTTTCAGTGCCCGGGTTTCCGGAAGCTGGGATCAGGTCGCGTATCGCATAGAAACCCTGCACCAAGCGATTCTTGGCTCGGTACTCACACAAGAGCAGCAAGGTATCCGGCATCTGGGAGATGGACGAGGCCTGTTTGACCACCATCGTCTTGCCTCCCGAACGTAAGCGCACCAGTGTCCCGGGTTCGAATGTGCCCATTTGCAGTCACCTCACAGTCACGTTGCTTGTGCGTTCTACCCAACCCCCGCCCAGGGCCTTGTACAGATTGACTTCGGCGAGCAGCTGCGACAGCCGGTCGACGATCAGGGTTTGCTGGGCGTTGAACAGCGAGCGTTGGGCATCGAGGAAGGTCAGGCTGCTATCCACGCCGATGCGATAACGTCGCTCCGCCAGGCGGTAGTAATCCTGGTTGGCTTGCACCAGATCGCGCTGGGCGATCAATTGGTCTTTATAGGTCTTGCGTGCCGCCAGGCCATCGGACACTTCCTGGAAGGCGGTCTGGATGGCTTTCTCGTATTGCGACACGCGGATGTCTTTCTGGATTTTCGAGTAGTTCAGGCTCGCCCGAAGGCTGCCCGCGTTGAAAATCGGCAGGTTGATCTGCGGTTGAAATGTCCAGCTGCCCGACCCGCCCTTGAACAGCCCGGACAGTTCCGTACTGGAACTGCCCGCGTTGGCGGTCAGGCTGATGCTCGGGAAAAAGGCGGCACGGGCCGCGCCGATGTTGGCGTTGGCCGATTGCAGCAGGTACTCGGCCTCCAGGATGTCCGGCCGGCGTTGCAGCAAGTCCGAAGGCAGGCCCGCCGGTACTTCGCTGAGCAGGTCCGATGCCAGTGGACGGCCGGGCAGGTCATCGGCGACCGACGTGCCCACCAGCAACGTGAGGTTGTTGAGGTCCTGGGCGACCTGGCGCTGGAACTTCGCCAGGCTGGCCCTGGCGCTTTCCACCGAGGTTCGCGATTGGCTCAGGTTCAAGGCCGAGGCGGTGCCGACCTGGTTACTGCGTTCGGTCAGGCGCAGGCTTTGATCATAGGACTGGAGCGTGTCCTGGGTCAGCGCCAGCAGTTCCTGGTCGGCACGCCAGGTCAGGTAGGCACTGGCCACGCTGGCCACCAGGCTCAATTGGCTGCTGCGGCGGGCCTCTTCGCTGGACAGATAGATCAGCGACGCCTGGTCGCTGAGGCTGCGTATGCGCCCGAACAGGTCCAGTTCATAAGCGCTGATCCCCAGGGTTGCCGAATACGAACTGCTGATGGCGGCGTTACCGGTTCCGGTGAGGCTGGCCGGCAGGCGCTGGCGCGAACCGGTGCCGTTGGCGCTGATCGCCGGGAAGAGGTCCGCCCGCTGGATCCGATACTGCGCCTGGTAAGCCTCGACGTTCAGCGCCGCTACCCGCAAGTCGCGGTTGTTGGCCAGCGCGCTTTCGATCAGTTGCGCCAGCACCGGATCCTGGAACAGATCACGCCAACCCTGTTCGGCCGCCAGGGGCCCCGACAAGGCCGGGGCATAGGCCGAGGTTTGCGGATACTGCCCGGCGACCGGTGCGTCGGGCCGTTGATAGTCCGGGATCAGCGAACAACCGCCCAGCATGAATGCCGCGGCCGCCAGGGGGCTCAAGAGTTTATGCATCGACCTGTTATCTCATTGTGGTGCCTGCCCAGACCCCGCGGGCGCAGGCAGGCGGGTTCTGGCGGGCCGTGCGCGGCGAGCCGTCATGATCCGATCATCCATTTCGCCAGCCCATGCCGCCCACTCACGCCCAGCTTGGCGGCGGCACGCTTGAGGTAGGTTTCGATGGAGCTGTTCTTGACCTGTAGCTTTTCCGCAATCTCCGGCACGGTACCCCCGGCCAGCAGGCCCAGGCAGACTTCTTTTTCCCGCACGGAAAGGGTGACGTCGCAGGGGCTCAATCGATCATTGAAATCCCGTTGCAACTGGGTCTGTTCGGCGGCATCGAGTGGATGGCCCGTAGCGCTGCCAGAGGCTTTGAAAGATTGGCGATTGAGGTGCGCATGACGCTCGGCCAGGGGCAACAGCGTTTCGGAAAGGTATTTCAGAAAGGACAGTTCCTGAAGGGAAAAGTCGCGCTGTACCTGAGGGCGTTGCAATGAGATCACACAGCGGCGGTTGGCCTTGCGTGAAATCAGAATGCACTGGTGGGAAGTGCCGAGGCAGTCATTGCCTCTTTCATCTTTCATTCGTGCGTTCAGATGGATCAGCAGGGCGTCATCCACTTCCAGCACTCTTTTCACTAAGGGGTGATCGTTGCGCTGTATCGCCGTGGTGGGGCAGGGGGACTGCATGTGCACGTTTTTTTCCGCACCCGCATACCCCAACAGCTGTACATCGAGGACGTTCGACTGGGTGTCGTCGGCTGTCCATTCACTCAATTCGAGTCGACTGACAGGCACCGTTGTTTCGATCATCTGGTGCACGTTGGTCAAGAAACTCTCGTGTCCGACACTTGAAATCAGCTTTCCTAGCTCTACGTAGAGGTGCGATTTTTCTGCACCCTCAATACACGCATGTCGATTCATAGTCCTTATTCCTGCTTACTCGAAAAAACTCCGCATCCGTGATGTTGACGGAAGAAAATCCGACCGCTTCCAAAATGCTTGAGCCTCTTCTGGAGTTGATACTTGGAGTCAATAACGTCTTGTGGACCTATTGACTTAAACGGTTTAGCCGGTAGGGCTATTAGGCGTTTCCATGTGGGAAAAGTCTGTAAGGGAAAACAGGGACATTCCGGGTCAGTCAGTGGGGTGTGGGTTCTTGGATACCTCCGGGCAAAAAACACGTTGGGTCACAGTTTTTTTCCTTTACGAGGATCGCCGCGGGGGACGGATTTCAGCGCGGTTTAATGAAAATATTCAGCTAAATCAAGTGGTTGTATTCTAGGTTCGATTCTCGAGAGGTTGCTTTTTTCATGATTGTCAACGTGGGAATTGTCTTGCAGTAGTGTCCCAATTCCGGAATCCCAGTATGGTGAAGAATTCTCGTTTATCGATTTTCCTCCCGGTGCATGTCGTTTTTTGTCTATATGGGAGTCGCTTTTTGTCATTGACGCTTTAGTGTCATCGGTAGCCGGTCGGGTTTCACGCCGTCCCGTCCAGTTCGCTCAGTGACCGTTTCGCCAAGTCATGCGCAGGGCTTGAACGAGAGGAGGTCGATGTTCTTTTTCCGCAAGCTGCTCTGTGGCGTCAGGCGCATGTACCATTCTCGCAGCCAGCAGGCGAGGGTCGATTCGCTTTGCTCGATACCGCTCATGAAGCGCGCGGCATTGACGATCCCGTTGGCCCGCGGGTGACGATGGGCCTGGTAGTGCAGTAGCGCGGTGCGCAGGTCCGGCGTTTGCGTCAGTCGATCGGCCAGTACCACGGCATCCTCGATCGCCTGTGCGGCACCTTGGCCCAGGCTGGGCAGCATGGGATGAGCCGCATCGCCCAAGAGCACCACGTGTCCATCGCAGAATTGCTCGACGGGATGGCGGTCCCGGGCATGCATTTTCAGTATGACGCTCTCAGGGGTGGCCTCGATGGCGGCCACGACTTCCGGCGCCCAGTCGGCGTAGGCTGCGAGCACTTCCTGCTTGCTGATGTTCAAGGCGGCATCCGCCGCGTTTTCGTGATTGCAGGTGCCCCACCAATACGCCTGGCCGTCCCCGACATCGCAGAGCCCGAAGCGCTTGCCGCGTCCCCAGTAATGCGCCACGTAGCCTTCGGTCATGACCGGATGGCTGAAGGGCACCACCGCCAGCCAGGCGACATAACCCGATGGGCGGGTTGGGGTTTCGCCGAGCATCTGCTGGCGAATCACCGAGTTCAGGCCATCGGCGCCAATCAACAGATCCGCTTCCTGGAGGCTGCCGTCTTCGAACCGCACCACCACACCATCGGGGCGAGGGTCATACCCCGTGCAGCGCAGCCCGGTCGTCAAGGTGTCGGGGGCGAGCTGCTGCGCCAACGCGCGCAGCAACAGCGGGCGCTGGATATTCACACTGGGATGACCCAACTGTTCGCCGATCTCGTGGATCGGCATGCGGGTGATGGCATCGCCCTGGTGTTTCTTGAAGAAGAAGTCGCGGATCACCTGGCCGGCCTGTTCCACCGGAACATGGGCGTCAATCGAGTGCAACGCCGCCATGGCATTGGCCATGACGGACAAGCCGGTGCCACCGGTGCGCAGTGTCTGGGCCGCTTCGAAGACCTTGACCTGCCAGCCCGCGCGCTGCAGCGCGATGGCGGCGGTCAGCCCGCCGATCCCGGCGCCGGCGACAATGGCTTTTTTGGGTGCTGTCATGCTGTTTTACCTGTATCGGGCCCGGAACGACCGGGCGATGGAGTCAAGCGGGGCCGTCAATCCGGCCCCGTGATCGGCGATCATGGTCAAGCCAGTGCGTTCATGGATTCGGCGTTCCTGGCCCGGGCCAGGTCCATCCGCGACCGGATGCATTGGCCCACTCGCTCGATGTGCGGCTCGCGCATCATGGTCAGATGGTCACCCTCCACGGCGACTCGCTGCACGTGGGGCGCAATCGAGCGCCAGCCGCGGTACGGGTCGCGGAAGGCGGTACCCACCAGTTCATGGGGAGCTTGCAGTACATCGGGCAGCTCGACGTCCGCGGCGAACAGCGTGATGGGCAGGTCCAGTGGCGGGAAGCGATAGTCCAGCAGCCCTTGCCAGTTGGCATGGAACACCCGGAACAACTGATCGAGTGTCACCAGGGTGATGGTCTCGTCGAAAAGGCCCAGGTCGATGCCGTGCTGCCGGATCGCCGCGAAGGCCTGCGGGTCGTCCTGGGAGGAGAAGTCCAGGGCGTGGTAGGCGTACTCCTTCTGGCCGTCGCCGCTGAGCAGTTCCCACATGAACCAGTTCATGAACTCGCTGCGTTCTATCCGCACCTCGCCCTGCCTGACACGCACGATGGTGTCCAGCAGGAACACGTTGTGCAGGCGCCGTCCGCGCCGCTGCAACTCGCTGGCCAGTTCATACGCCACGACGCCGCCATAGGACCAGCCGCCTATATTCAGGGGGCCTTCAGGGGCGACCCGCTCGATGGCGTCCGCATAGTTCACCGCCTGGGCCTGCACCGATTGCAGCGGTTCACGGCCATCCCATGTGCCTGGCGCTTGCAGGGCATACAGGTGGACCTGGTCCTTGAGCACCCGCGCCAGTGCCGCATAGCACAGCACGTGTCCGCCGATGGGGTGGACCAGGAACAACGTCGGCTTGCGCGTGGCATTCTTGAAGTCCACCAGCGCGCCGGCGCCGGGGTGTCCGGTTTCGGTCTGTTGCAGCACCTGGGCGAATTCGGCGATGGTCGGCGCCTGGATAAAGTCGGACAGCGAAGGTTCCAGGCCTTGATGTCTGGCGAGCATGGCCACCAGTCGCACCGCCTTGAGCGAATTGCCCCCCAGCTCGAAGAAGTTGTCGTGGACGCTGATGTTGTCCAGGTCCAAGGTTTCCTGCCAGTAGGCGTGCAGCAGATCCTCCATGGCATTGCGCGGGCCAATGAAGGACCGCTGCAAGGTGGTCTGGACTTCTATCTTTTGCAAGCGCTGCCGGTCGATCTTGCCCGTGGGCCCGAGCGGTAGCTGCGCGATCCTGACCAGCGTGTTCGGCACCATGTAGTCGGGCAGCGCCAGGCGCATTTCCGCCTTGAACTGGTCCAGGTCCGGCTCGCGCCCCGGCAGGGCCTGGACGAAGCCCACCAGATAACGGCTGCCATCGGTTGCCGTCTTGTCGATGACCGCCACCTGCTCGATGTCGGCCCTGAACCGGGCGGAGCCGAGCATGGCCACTTCGATCTCGCCGAGCTCGACGCGGTAACCGCGAATCTTGACTTGAGCGTCGCTGCGGCCCTGGTACACGAGATCGCCGCCAGGCAAGTAGAAGCCAATATCGCCGGTTTCATACAAGCGTCGTGTCTGGCCCTCGAGCTGGCGATAGATGAAGCGCTCGTCGGTCAGGTCGGGGCGATTCCAGTAGCCATTGGCGAGACAGGCCCCTTCGATGAACAGGTCGCCCGTCACGCCGACCGGGCAGGGGTTGCCGGCCGCGTCCAGGACATGCAGGCGTACCCCGTCGATGGGCCTGCCGATCGGCGGCATGCTTGGCCAGGTCGCCGTCGCGCCTTCAAGTCGCAGGCTCGTGACCACATGAGCCTCGGTCGGGCCATAGTGGTTCTCCACCCGGCAGTCGCCGAGGTGATCGATCAGGTCGCGGATTTCGGCAGTGATTTTCAACTGCTCGCCGGCGACGTTGATCTGACGCAGCGAGGAGGGGTAAATACCCAGTTGTGTGGCGACTTCGGCCAAGCCCTGGAACGCGACGTAGGGCAGGAACAGGCGATTCACCGCTTGCGTGCCAATAAACTTCAGCAAGCGGATGAAGTCATAGCGCAACCCTTCGTCAATCATCACCAGTTCATGACCGCTGGACAGGGTCGAGAAAATTTCCTGGAACGAAACGTCGAACGAAATGGGCGCGTATTGCAGCGTCTTCAGCGCTTGTGTCCCATGGCCGTCCTGCGCCTGCTGGCGGTTCTGCCAGAGGATCATATTGGTCAAGGCCTGGTGCGGCATGGCCACGCCCTTGGGGCGGCCGGTCGAGCCCGAGGTGTAGAGCAAGTAGGCGTTGTCTTCAGCCATGATGCCAGCGGCAATGGCGGCTACCCGTTGGTGACTGCCGGCCAGATCGTCGTCGAAGCCAGCGACCACGCTGTCCCAGTGGCGCGTATCGGCCTGGCCTGCCAGGGCCATCGCCAGGTTCGCAGAGGCATCGGCGAACAGCACCAGGCGTGGCTGCGAGTCTTCGAGAATCAGCTGGATACGCTCCTGCGGATAGCTCAGGTCGATCGGAACGTAGGCGGCGCCGGCCTGTACGACACCGAGCAAGGCGACGATCAGGTCGGGCGAGCGGGGCATCATGATCGCGACCCGATCCCCCTGGCCGATACCGTGGCGGTGCAGCCAGCTCACCAGTTGGGCGCAAGTATCGTGCAGTTGGCGGTAGGAAAGACGGGCCTGGCCAAAGCTCACGGCGGTCTGCTCGCCATGGCGCGCGAAACTGTCCAGTAACACGCTCGACAGGTTGTCGTGGGGCAAGGCCCTGGCGGCCTCCGGTGTGGTTCGGGCGACGGGCGGCAGCCAGGCCGGAATGGCCGGCTTGGCCTCAGGTGCGGCGATCATCAGTTCCAGCGTGCGCAGCAGGTAATCGGCATAGGCTTCGGCCTGGCTCGTGGCGACACGCGCGGTGCGGTAGTCCATCTTCAACATCAGCGAACCGTTGGCGGGGTGACGGCCGAGGGTGGTCAGCAAGTCGTAGTTGCTCGCTTCCGTGGTTTCCCAGTCGGTGAGGATCTCTTCGCCTTGGGCCAGCAGGTCCTTGAGCACGTAGAAATCGACGTAATTGAACACCACGTTCAAGGCGACATCGGTCTCGCGATGAATCAATGCGAACGGATAGCGCCGATGGGCGAATACCTGTTGTTCCTGGGCAATTGTTGCCCGGATCAGCTCCAACCAGCTCTGGCCCTGGCTGCTGAAGCGTACCGGCAGGGTATTGAGGAACAGACCCAGGACCGAGGCGGCATCTTCGAACGCCGGTCGGCCATGGCTGATCACGCCGCACAGCACGTCCTTTTGATTGGACATGATCGCCTGGGCGAAACCGTGGGCCGTCAGCAGGACCGCGCGCAGGGGCAGGTCATGGGCCTGGCAGAAGGCTTCGAGCCGGGCCAGGTCCGCGGCGGGCAGTTCACGGTAGGCCGAGCGGTGCGGCGTCGGGTCCGGTGCCACTCCATGGATCCAGCTGGTCATGGCCGCGGCGGGCGCCTCGTGCAGGTATTCGCGCCAGAACCGGCGGTGGGTCTGCGTCGCCATGGCTTGTTGCTCCAGGGCCACGAAGTCGGCTGGCGTGGTGGTCAGGGCCGGCAGGGCGTCGGTGCCAGGTGCCGAGGTGTAGAGCGTGATCAGGTCGCGCATCAAGGTGGCGACGCTCCAGCCGTCGAGGATCGCATGGTGGAAGCTGAAGACCAGGTCGATTTCAGTCTCCGCGACGAACACGCAGAACTGATACAACGGCGCCCGATGCCAGTCTTCGCGGTAACGCTTGCGTTCCTCCACGTAGGCGGCAATGGCCTGGGCCCGGGTGTCGGGGCTCATTGAGCAGACATCGATGATTTGCACCGGGGACTCGACGTTCGAGTGAACCCGGGCCATGGGCACCTCGGCGTGCCCGATATCGAACGACATGCGCAAGGCCGGATGACGCCGGATCAATGCGGCACAGGCCCGCTCCCATGCCGGCGCATCCCACTGCAGGCGCAAGCGGTAGCGGAAGATGTCGTGATAGATCGCCGAGTCCGGGTGCATCATCGAGTGATAAATCATCCCGACTTGCAGTTGCGAAGCGGCAAACACGTCATCGAACACACCTTCGCTGGCCAGGCGGATCGCCGCCGGAACCTGGGCGAAAGGCTCTACGTGGGCCAAGGGTTCGAACTCGGTGGCCGGGGTTTGCCCGGACTCCAGGGCCTCGGCCAACTGGGCGATGGTGGGGTACTGGTAGACCTGCGCCAGGGTCAGTGCAATCCCCTGTTCACGGGCATGGATCTGCAAGTGGATGACTTTCAGGGAGTCGCCACCGAGCATGAAGTAGTTGTCATGGATGCCCGGCGTCGAGCGCTTGAGGTTGTCCCGCCACAGCTCGGCGAGGGCCTGTTCCAACGCCGTGCGTGGGGCTGTCGTATCGCTACCCAGGTTGGCTGTCGGCTCGGGCAGGGCCTTGCGATCCAGCTTGCCGTTGACATTCAACGGGAACTGATCGAGCTCGACCAGGTGCCTGGGCACCATGTAGTCAGGCACCTGCTGGCGCAAGGTTTCCTGCAGCGCTTGCGGGGATGGCGAGCAGCCGGGCTCGCTCACCCAATAGGCGTTGAGGTACGCATCACCGGCTTCCTGGCGGGCGATCACGACCACGTCCTTGACACCTTCACAGGCGAGCAGGTGGGCTTCGATCTCGCCCAGCTCGATGCGCAGGCCGCGGATTTTCACCTGGAAATCGTTGCGTCCCAGGTATTCGAGGCTGCCATCGGGCAGCCAACGCCCGAGGTCGCCGGTCTTGTACAGCCGCGCCTGGGGCTCGCTGCCCAAGGGGTCGTGGATAAACCGTTCGGCCGTCAATTCGGGACGGTTCAGGTAACCCCGCGCGACCCCGATGCCACCGATGTGCAGCTCACCGGCCACACCCGGTGGCAGCAGTTGCAGGTTCGCGTCGAGGACATGCATGTGGATATTCGCGATCGGTCGACCGATCGGTACGATGCCGTCGTGCGCATCGGGCCGGCAATGCCAGGCCGTCACGTCGACGGCCGCTTCGGTGGGGCCGTAAAGGTTGTGCAACTGCACCGTTGGCAAACATTCGAAAAAACGCTTCTGCAAGGCATGGGGCAAGGCCTCGCCGCTGCACAAGACCTGCTGGAGCGCGGGCAGGCGCTGTGGCTCCACCTGGTCGAGAAAGACCTGCAACATCGATGGGACGAAATGCAGCAGCGTGATGCCGGCGCTCGCCATGATGTCCATCAGGTAGCGCGGGTCCTTGTGCCCGTCGGGGGCGGCGACGATCAGTTGCGCGCCACTGAGTAACGGCAGGAAAAATTCCCAGACCGACACATCAAAACTGAACGGCGTCTTTTGCAGGATCCGGCTGTGTTCATCGACCCCATAGGCATCGCGCGCCCAGAGCAAGCGATTGACGACCCCGTCATGCTGGTTCATCACGCCCTTGGGCAAGCCGGTGGAACCGGAGGTGTAGATCACGTAGGCCAGGTCTCGCGGCGTCAGCCCGAGCGCGGCGGGGTCCGGGTTGTGCGTCGGTTTTCGAGACAGCGCTTCAGAGCCGGCATCCAGGCACAGCACGGGCATCGTCACGGCGGGCAGGTTCGCCAATAACCCCTGGGTGGTGATCAGGGCACTGGGGGCGCTGTCGCTGAGCATATGGCTCAAGCGGTCGGCCGGATAACCCGGGTCCAGCGGCACGTAGGCGGCACCCGCTTTGAGAATGCCCAACAGGCCGACCACCATCTCCAGGCTGCGGTCCAGGCAGATGGCAACGCGATCGTCGCGGCCAAGCCCGGTTTCCAGCAGGGCATGGGCCAGGCGGTTGGCCTGACGGTTCAGCGCGTCGTAAGTCAGCGCCTGGTCTGCGAAGCGCACCGCGATGGCGTCGGGGCGAGCGGCGACCTGGGCTTCGATCAATTGATGGAGCAGCATATCCCTGGGGTAGTCGACGCCGGTGCGATTCCAGTCCCGCAGCAGTTGGCGCTCGGAGGGCGCCAACGGGTCGAGGGCCGCAACCGACACGTCGAAATCAGCGGCCACGCACGCCAGGATGTTCATGAAGCGCTGTTGCAAGGCCTCGATCTGCGGCGCATCGAAATAGGCCTCGTTGTAGATGAAGTGCATCCACACATCGTCTTGCGGCGCGGACTCACGAACGTGCATCGCCAGTGGCATTTGTTCGTAGCCATTGCTGAGCTTGACCGGCTGTGCCGGCGCAGGCCCGTACCAGGTGTCCTGGTCCTGTTCGTAGGACACCACCACGTCGAACAACTGCCGCCGACCCAGGTTCTGCAAGCCGAGTTCGCGGTTCAATTCGCTCAGCGGGAAGCGCTGGTAGCGATAATCCTGCTTGAGCGTCAGGGCAATCTTGCCGACCAGGTCGCTGAAACTCAGGTCGGTGCCCAGGCTCAGGCGTACCGGGCTCATGCCGACGAACAAGCCCATCGTGGCCTTGTGTGCGGCATTGGCGCGGTTGAGGATGGGCAGGCCGATGACGATTTCATCCCGTTGCTCGGTGCGCGCAAAGTAGCTGTACAGCACCCCGAGCATGACGTGGAAGACCGTCGCCTGGCCCGCGGCCTTCGCGTTTTCGCCAAGACGGTTGTAAAGCGCCCGGGGCAAGCGCCAGGCATGGTTCTGGCTGGGCGCCAGGCGTTGGTCGAGTCGACCCAGGTGACGGGGCGCGAGCAGGGGCTCGGGCAGTGTGCGGTACTTCTCCAGCCAGTACTGGCGTTGGCGCTGGAACGAAGCCGAGTCTTTGCTGGCGACTTGCTGCTCGACATACGCTTGATAGGTCGGTGCTGTCGCCGCGTTTTGCGCCTGGTCATGCAGGGCGGTATAGGCCTGGCTGAGTGTTCGGCCAATCATGGCGAAGGACCAGCCATCGATGATCAGGTGATGGCAATTGACGAAGCAGTAGTGGAGGTCTTCCCGGACCTTGACCAGGTCCGCGCGCACCAGCAGCCCATCGTCAAAGGAAAACGGGGTTTGCAGCTTGGCCTGCAGCAAGGCCAATGCGCTGGCTTCCGGATCGGCATGGCCCGACACGTCGTGCACCGCCAGCGGGGCGTCGACCGGCCCCAGGAAGCGTTGGCGCGGCAGCGGGTGCTCGCTGGAGCCGGGCACCAGCTGGATCCGCAGGGCATCGTGGCCGTTGACGATCTGGTTGAAGGCCGCCTGCAGCAGCGTGGCGTCGACCGTGCCGTTGATGCGGGCATAGCCGCCGATGTTGTACAACGGACTGTCAGCGTGCAGCACCTGGTCCAGCCAGATGTCCAGTTGCGGGGTGGTGAGGGGATAAAGCACGCACTCTGCGCTCGATGCGGGCAGGGTCTGGGTCATGGTGTTCTCCGTGGGCCGATCCGCTGGCCCGATGAAACGAATGAAAAGAGTGATGCCTTCTGGCCGGGCCAATGGCAGCGCTGTGTCAGTCGCCAATCAATCCGTGATTACGCAACGCGATACGTCGCGGCTCTGTGGGCGATGGCCTCGATTTGCAGCGCTGCCGCTTCGCGGGCGCTGTCACCACTGGCCATCGCCTTGCTGTAGTGGTCACAACTGGCGCGCACGTCAGCGCTGTTCAGCACCGTGTCCAGGGCCGAGGCCAGCGACTCGGCGGAGGCCGGCGTGAATACCTGCAAGCCGCAGCCCAGGCGTTGCATTCGCGCGGCGTTGTCGAAATGGTCGTGGGCAAATGGGGTGACGATCTGTGGCACCCCGGCGGCGATTGCCAGGGCCGTGGTCCCGACGCCTCCGTGATGCACCAGGGCCGAGGTATGGGGCAGGATGCGGCTCATGGGAACGTAAGGCCTGACCAGGATCCTGCCGTCGCTGGACAACGACGGGTCGACCGGCTGGCTGGTCAGGAACACGCCGCGGCGGTCGATCAACTTCAGTGCTTTCGCCGCAGCGGCGAAATACTGTTCGGCATTGACCGTCGTCGAACCCGGGGTGAACACCACCGGTGGGGCTGCATTCAAAAAGTCCTCCAGCTCGGCGTCTGGCGCCTCGAAGCCGGATTCATCGAATAACGGGAACCCGGTCAGTACCGTCTGGGCAGGCCAGTCCTGTTGGATCGGGGCGAACCAGTCCGGAAACAGCCCCAATACCCGGTCGGGCGAGGAGATCCACTGACTGATGATGCGTTTGACCGCAGGCAAGCCCAATTCACGGCGAAAACCGTTGAGCTCAGGCTTCATGAGCCGATCGAGGAAGGTGTGCTCGATGACCCCCAGCAGCAGGCGTCGCAAGGGATACGGTACGAAGGCCGGCAGGTTCGTTCCAGGTGGATGGACGGGGCGCGCGAGGGGCGACCAGATGGCGAAGGGGGTGACCTGGCCAGTGACCAGTGGAATGCCGTGTCTTTCCTGTAGCAGCCGCGCGGAAAATGCCCACAACGAGCCCAGCAGGACGGTGTCGTCGTCACACGCTTGTTCCAGCAGCCGATACTGTTCACGCAACGTGCCACCGACGGTTTTCCATAGGGTGGGCAGTGACGTGCGCGGATGCCACAACGCCGGGTCAGCCATGACTGCTTGATATTCCTCGCGGGTACCCAAGGGCAGGAACTTGAAGCCACAGCGCTCGATCACCGGAGCGAATGCCGCGCTGGCGCAAAAGGTTATCCGATGCCCGCGTGCGGCGAGGGTGCGGCCGATCCCGATAAATGGGTGAACGTCACCGGCTGAGCCGATGGCCGTAATGATCACATGCATAAGGCTCCCTTTTTAGAGTGATCGTGCGGTGGGTAACAGTCCTGATCGGCGGGCGACCGGACATCGCCTGTGGACTCCATCCACAAAAAACGATTCAGCTCGAGGGGGTATTTAAGCGGTTGCAGGTAGGAAACGTCTGTAGCGGAAAACGGGGACATTCCGGCCCGCGGATCAGGGATGAAACCTGTGGGGCTTGCTCGCGAAGCGGTGGGGCAGCGTGTGCCGATGTCGGCTGTGCCGCCGTCATCGCGAGCAAGCTCGCTCCCACAAGGGGGCCTGTGGTGAATGCAAGCTTCATGAACACCTTGGATCCCCTGTGGGAGCGAGCTTGCTCGCGATGACGATGGATCAGCCTCCACACCTCGGGCTGCCCAGCGAATCGCTCGCGGGACAGCCCGGGGCTGTCATGACACCGTGGCGGTTTTCAAGGCCTGGGAAATCGCCTCGCCCAGCCGGGCCACATGGGGCGCCTTGACCAGTGTGTTGTGGGTGCCGGGCAGGGCCGTCACGTTCACCTGATCCTGCAGCAACGCACGCCAGCCCAGGGTCGGGTCGCTGCGTTGCTGATCTTTCGCGGTGAACAACGACACCGTGAGCGGGCTGGCCGGACTGACGTAGCTGCCGATAGCCAGCCGCGTGGCATAGGCAACGCCCAAGTGCGTGCGCAGCAGGGCAGCGTCGATGTCATCGGGCAACTCCTCCGGTAGCAGGCGATGGGTCATGCACAGTGTCAGCATCGCCTCGATGGCAGAGTCTTCCGCCAGCGCCGTCAGTTGCCGGAGCAGATCAGGGTCGATCCCCTCGGGTAGCCAGGCCATCAGGAACTGCGCTTCACTGATCGATGGCTCGGGCAGCGGATCCGGACGGGTCGACGTATCGATGATGCCGAGGAACTCTATGGCCTCACCGCCGGCCTGCAGTTGACGGGCCATTTCATAGGCGATCAGGCCACCGGCCGACCAACCGGCGATCCGGTACGGACCTTGCGGCTGGACCTGGCGGATGGCCGTCAGGTAACGCGTTGCAATGGCCGGCACATCGGAGAGCGGGGCCTCGCCCGCCACCAAGCCACTGGCGGCCAAGCCATAGACCGGTATCTGGGGATCGAGCGTTGGCGCCAGGTCCCGCGCATATTGCACTTCACCGCCCAGGGGATGGACCAGATACAGCGGTCGCTGGGAGCCGGTGCGGCGGATCGGCACCAGATTGCGCTGGACGCCGGGCCGGGACTGGCCATCCAGGGTCCTGGCGAAACCGGCAATGGTCGGCTCGACGAACAGGTCCCGCACGGCGATCGGTTTACCGAGGACTTTGCGCAGGCGAGAGGCCATTTGCACCGCCATCAGCGAAATACCACCGAGGCTGAAGAAGTCGTCGTGGCGGCTGATCCGTTCCTGTTTGAACAGGTCCTGCCAGAGAGCCGCGATGGCGATCTCGGTATCCCCTTGAGGCGCTTCATAAGGCAACGGCACGGGACCGTCTTCAGCGATGACGGGCTGGACGACGGCAGTGGCCGAGCGCTCCAGCGGCGGCGTGTCCTGCAACAACTGGCCGATGGATTGCTGTGCGTCGGTCACCAGGTTTTCCAGGACCTTGGCAAACAATCCGGCGATGTTCTGCACGGTGTGCAGGTCGAACAGGTCGTTGGCGTATTGCAGGCTGCCAGCGATGCGTTCGCCATTGTCGATCAGGGACAGCGACAGGTCGAACTGCGTGGTGTTGTGGGGGCTTGCCAGGGTTTGCACCTCAAGCCCGGGCAACTGCAACGGTGCCGGTGGCGTGTTGTCCAGGCTCAGCATCACCTGGAACAACGGGCTGTGACTCATGCTGCGAGTCGGTTGCAGGGCGCTCACCACCTGTTCGAAGGGCAGGTCCTGGTGATTGTAGGCGGCCAGGGTCAGGTCCTTGATTTTCCCCAGCAGCTCGTCGATGCGGGTATCACGCTCGGTGGCGACTCTCAATGCCAGGGTGTTGGCGAAGAAACCGATCAACGCTTCCAGCTCCGGACGCTGACGGTTGGCCACCGGCGTGCCGACCACTACATCTGCCTGGCCGCTCAGATGGCTCATCAACACTGACCAGCCCGCCAGCAGCACCATGAACAACGTGGTGCCCCGGGCCTGGCTGAATGCACGCAGATCGGCGCTGAGGGTGGGCGAAAAGCTGCACTCGATGATGCCACCGGTATACCGCTGTATCGCCGGGCGCGGACGATCCAGCGGCAGGTTCAGCAGCACGGGCGCACCTTCCAGGTGTTGCCGCCAGAAGTCGATCTGGGTTTGCAGCGCCGGGCCTTCAAGGGATTGTCGTTGCCAGGCGGCGTAGTCCACGTATTGCAGCGCCAGGGGCGGCAACGGGTCTTTCTGGCCTTGAGTGAAGGCGTTGTAGAGCACGCTGACCTCGCGAGCCAGGACGCTGTTGGACCAGCCATCGGAAACGATGTGATGCAAGGTGATGAACAGCACATGTTCGTCATCGGTCACTTGCACCAGGTGGCCGCGCATCAGTGGCCCGCTGTGCAAGTCGAACAACTGCGTGGCGTTGATCTGGCCGAGATGCTCGAGCGTGGCCTGGCGTTCAGCGGGGGCCATTGCACGCAGGTCCTGCTGCTCCAGGCGGAAACCGTAGTCGGCCGGGGCGATTTTTTGCAATGGCTCGTCGTCAACCAATTCGAATCGCGTGCGCAAGGTTTCGTGGCGCGCCACCAGGCGGTCGAGGGTCGCTTGCAGCGCAGCCTTGTCCAACACCCCCTTCAGGCTCAGGGCCAGGGGCAGGTGATAGGCCGCACCGGCCGCGTGGTCCAGATGATCGAGGAACCACAACCGCTGTTGCGAAAAGGACAACGGCAGTCGTCCCGCGCGATTGGCCAAGGGAATCGACACGGCCTCGGTGGGCGACGCCCCGTGCACCAGGGCGGCGAGGCCACGCACGGTCGGCGCGTCGAACAGTTCGCGCAAGGTCACCCGTGCACCCAGCTTGCGTCGCAGCCGCGAGAGCAACTGCACGGCGAGCAGCGAATGGCCGCCCAGCTCGAGGAAGCCGTCGTGACGGCCAACCTGATCCAGGTGCAGCAATCCTTTCCAGATCTCGGCAATGGCGATTTCAGTGTCGCCCTGGGGCGCCTCATAGGTTTTGCTCGCCAGGGATTCCTGGCCGGGCGCCGGCAGGGCGCGACGGTCGAGCTTGCCGTTGGCGTTCAGGGGCAGGGCATCGAGGTGTACGAACGCGCTGGGCACCATGTATTCGGGCAGGCCGCTCAACAACGCGCTGCGCAGTTGCTCGGCCGGGACCGGGTCGCCGCAGACATAGGCGACCAGGCGCTTGCTGTCCGAGTCGCCCGGGCTGTCTTCCCGCGCAATGACCACGGCCTCGCGGATACCTGGATAGGCCACCAGGACATTCTCAATCTCGCCCAACTCGATACGGAATCCACGGATCTTCACCTGGAAGTCATTGCGCCCCAGGTATTCCAGCGTACCGTCGGCCAGCCAGCGGCCGAGGTCGCCGGTCTTGTACAGGCGTGCGTCCGGTTCGCTGCTGAACGGATCGGTGATAAAACGCTCGGTGCTCAGCTCCGGCCGGTTCAGGTAACCCCGGGCCACCCCAGCGCCGCCAATATGAATCTCGCCAGCTACGCCCAACGGCGCCGGTTGGCCGTGGGTGTCAAGCACGTGCACCTGGACGTTGGCAATCGGCCGACCAATGCTCGGGCGTTCGCCCAGGTCACGGATCAGGTCGATGGTGGCGTCCACCGTGCATTCGGTCGGGCCGTACATGTTGTAGAAGTGGATGCTCGGGCAGTCGCGCAACTTCGTCCAGGTCGCGGCGTTGATGGCCTCGCCACCGAGCAGCACGCTCACCGGCTGGTAGCTGCTGCGTTCCAGCAGGCCGGCGGCGAGCAGGGTGTCGAGTTGCGATGGCGTGGAATCGAAGGCGTGCACCTGGTGCTGTTCGAGGAAGTCCAGCAGTTCATGGCCGCTGGCGCGGATCAGTTGCGGGATGATCACCAGCCGATGGCCGGAGAACAGCTGGGAGATGCCCTTGATCGACATGTCGAAGAAGAACCCGGCATTCAGGGCCACGGTGGCTGGGCTTGGGCAATGCTGATGGGTGGTGCGGGTGAGCACTTGCCAGAAGTTGAACACCGAACGGTGCTCGACCATCACGCCCTTGGACTGGCCGGTGGAGCCGGAGGTGTAGATCACATAGGCCAGGTGCTCGGGCGTCAGGCCGGGCACTTGCGGGTTGGCATCAAAAGCCGCGTCATTCGCCGATCGCAGCGAATCGCTCGTGTCGAGCAACAACCGCGGCAGCTCGCCGGACGGCAGGGTAAGGGCCGCTTGGGTCAATAGCGCCCGAGGCTGGCTGTCTTGCAGCATGAAGGCCATGCGCTCGGCGGGATGGGCCGGGTCAATCGGCACGTAGGCAGCGCCGGCCTTGAGCACGCCGAGCAGGCCGACGATCATGTCCAGGCTGCGTTCGGCACAGATCGCCACGCGCTGATCGGGTTCGACGCCCAGTTCGAGCAACTGCCGAGCCAGGTGGTTGGCGCGACGGTTGAGCTGGCGGTAGGTCAGTTGTTGGTTTTCGCAGACCAGGGCCACGGCGTCGGGGCTGGCCTGGACCTGGGCTTCGAACAGGTGATGGATCGGTTGCGCCGTGCCGAAATCCGTGGCGGTGTGGTTGAAGTCCGCCAGCAGCAATTGCCGCTCGGTGTCGGGGAGCACGTCCAGATCGCTGGCGAGGCGCTCGGGGGCTTGTTCAAGGGCTTCGACCAGCGCGGCCACGGCCTGGGCGAGGTAGGCGGCGATGCGTTGCGGGTCGATGCCGGTGATGGATTGGGCGGTCAGGGAGAAGCCGCTGCCCACATTCGCCACGGCAATTTCAATGGGGTAGTTGGTACGGGTTTCGGAGGCGATGAAATGCATGCCTTCGTGGCTGCCCATGTCGGCGACGTTTTCCCCGGACGCGTTTACCAGGTCGCCATGGCGGCAGTTGAGGATCACGGTGAACAGTGGCAGCGACGTATCCACGGCACTGCAACGCTGGGCCAGGGCCAGGGACGCCTGTTCGTGGGTCAGTAGCTCACTGAGCTGCTGGTAGGCGTCGCGGACAATGTCGCTGACGGTGTTCTGCTGCAAGCGAATGCGCATCGGCAAGGTGTTGATGAACATCCCCAGTGCATGGTCGGCCCCGGCGGTACCTTGGGAACGCCCCGACAACACCGTGCCGAAAATCCCGTCGTCGCGCCCGCTGGTGGCCGCGACGACCAGGCCCCAGGCCGCATGGAACAGCACCGAGGTCGGGACCCCTTGAGTGCGTGCGGTTCGATACACCTGGGCACTGAGATCGTCGCTCAAGTGTTTCACCGCACGCTTGATCCCCGCACCGTTGCCTCGTACATCGAGCACACCATAAGGCGCGGTGGTGGCATCCACATCGGCCAGCAAGTGACGGAAGTAGGTTTCGTGGTCGGCCTGGGGCACGCTGGCGGCCCGGGCGATGAAGTTACGGTACGGCTGGGACGGCGGCAGGCTCTCGGCCTGGCCGGCCATCACGGCCTGGATCTCCAGCATGATCAGGCGCAAGGTCACGTTATCGCTGATCAGGTGATGGTCGAGCAATGCCAGCAGCCATTGTGCCCGGGGTTCGTCGTAGATGACGTACGCTGCGATCAACGGGGCCCGTTGCAGGTCCAGTCGCAGATGATGCGTGTCCGTATGGTCCCGGAGCATCTGCAAGGCGTCTTCGCCGGGCAAGCAGTCCAAGGTCATGACGGGCAGTTGCGCCTGGCGATGAACGACCTGCACCGGCTGCGACAAGCCGTGCCAGCGCAACGCGGTACGCAGGATGTCGTGGCGGTCGATCACCACCTGTACGGCGGCCAGGAAGTCGTCGAGCACCTGGCGGCGATCGAACGTCACCACGGTACGCATCAGGTAGGCGTCGCCTTCGGCCTGCAACAAGTGGTGGAACAGAATGCCTTCCTGCAACGATGACAGGGGGTAGATGTCTTGCACATTGCCGGCGCCACCGGGGACGTCGGCGACGATTTGCTCGATTTCCTGTTGGCTCAGGGTCACCAGCGGCAACATCTGTGGGACGATCGCCGTGCAATCGGCGGGGATCAGGTTCGCGGGGACCTCCTGTTGGGTGGTGCCGCCACCGGCGAGGACGGCCGCCATGGCTTTGAGTGTCGGCGCAGAGAAGACCGTGCGCACATCCAGTTGCAGACCCGCCTGACGCAGGTGCTCGATCAGGCTGATGACCAGGAACGAGTGGCCGCCGAGTTCGAAAAAGTGATCCTGGCGGCCCACTCGTTCAACCCCGAGCAACGTCTGCCAGGCGCTGGCCAGCGTCACTTCGATCTCCCCCAGCGGTGCTTCGTAGTGCTGGTTCGCGGTGGCAGACAAGTCCGGTGTCGGCAGGGCTGCGCGGTCGAGCTTACCGTTGGTGGTCAGCGGCCAGGCCTCCAGGGTCACGAAAGCACTGGGCACCATATGTTCGGCCAGTACGCTGGCCAGCTGGCTGCGCAAGGCCGAGGAGTCCGGGGCGGTCCCTTCATGGGCGATCAGGTAGGCCACCAGGCGTTTGTCGCCGGGACGGTCTTCACGCACGATCACCAGCGCCTCGCGGACATCGGCGCAATCGAGCAGTTGCGCTTCGATTTCCCCCAGCTCGATACGGAAGCCGCGGATCTTGATCTGCGAGTCGTTGCGGCCCACGTAGACCACGCCGCCATCGGCGCGGTAGCGGGCGATGTCGCCGGTGCGATACAACCTTGCGCCAGGCTCCACGGCGAACGGATCGCCGATGAACCGCTCGGCATTCAGCACGTCGCGATTGAGGTAATGCCGGGCCACACCGGCACCGCCGATGTAGATCTCGCCATTGACCCCCACCGGCACCGGTTGCCGGTACTCGTCGAGAATACGCAGGCACAGGTCCGGCAGTGGCGGGCCGATCAGGCTTGGCGCGCCGGTGTCGATTTCCACCTGGCTGATCGGGTAGTAAGTGGCGTGCACGGTGATTTCGGTGATCCCGTACATGTTGACCAGACGGGTACGGGCCAACGTAGTGCGTGCGGTCCAGGGGCGCAGGCTGCGGAAGTCCAGAGCCTCGCCGCCGAAGATCACTTCGCGCAGGGTATGTTCCTGGTCGCTGCGCTCGCGGGCCTCGATGAACTGGCGGAAGGCGCTCGGCGTCTGGTTCAGGATCGTGACGCGCTGCTGGCAGACCAGGGCATAGAAATCATCGGGGGAACGGGCCACGTCGCTCGGGACGATCACCAACTTGCCGCCGTAACTCAATGCGCCCCAGATTTCCCAGACCGAGAAGTCAAAGGCAAAGGAGTGGAACAGCGTCCACACGTCGTTTTGGTCGAAGTCGAACAACCCGGCGGTGGCATCGAACAGCCGTGCGACATTGCCGTGCTCCACCAGCACGCCCTTGGGCAGCCCGGTGGACCCCGAGGTGTAGATGACGTAGGCCAGGTGCCGCGGCGTCAGGCCCAGCGCCCTGGCTTCAAGGTTGTGGTCCAGGGACACGTCTGTCAGGTCGTCTGTGGCGACGTAATCCTTGAGGTGCACCACCGGCACGGCATGCTCGGGCAGCACGGCGAGGCAGTCAGGCTGGGCCAGCAAGGCCACCGGGGTGCTGTCGTCGAGCAGGTAGCCGAGGCGTTCGCTGGGGTAGGCCGGATCCAGTGGCACGTAGGCGGCACCGGCCTTGAGCACGGCCAGCACCGCGCAGACCATTTCCACCCCGCGGCGGGCCAGGATCGCTACCCGGTCATCGGGCCGTACGCCTTGGGCGAGCAGTTCACGGGCGATGCGGTTGGCGCGGCGGTTGAGTGCCTGATAGCTCAGTTCGCGTTCGCCCAGGACCAGGGCGGTGGCGTGGGGCTGGGCGGCGGCGACCTGTTCGAAGCGTTGATGAATCAGCAGTTGCGCCGCGAACACGGCTTTGGGCGGCAGCGTCGCCGGTGAGGCCTGGCGCTGTGCCGGGGTGAGCAGCGGCAGGGCGAGCACCGGCTGTGCGGGGTCCTCGATCATGGCCTCAAGCAGGGTCTGGAAGTGCTGGGCGAAGCGTTCCACGGTGCGATGGTCGAACAGGTCGCTGGCGTATTCGATCACGCCGCCCAGCGTGCCACCGTCATCGTCCAGTGTCAGCATCAGGTCGAACTGCGAGGTTTCATGGGCCTGGGCCACGGGGACCAGGGTCAGGCCGGGCAGGCTCAGTTCAACGCCGCCAGGGGTATTGTTGAGCGACAGGGCGACCTGGCACAGCGGGTTGTGGCTCAGGGAGCGCGGTGGTTGCAAGGCTTCGATGACTTGCTCGAAAGGAATGTCCTGATGTTCGTGGGCCGCCAGGGTGGTTTGTTTGATCTGCTCCAGCAACTGCGCCACGCTCGGGTTTTGCCCAAGGTCTACCCGCAAGGCCAGGGTGTTGACGAAGAAGCCGATCAGGTTTTCGGTTTCGGTGCGGCCACGGTTGGCCGTCGGTACGCCGATCACGACGTCTGGTTCGTTGCCCAGGCGTGCCATGAGGACCGACCAGGCACTGAGCAACGCCATGAACAGGGTGACGTTGTGTGCCTGGCAAAAACGTTCCAGGCGTTCGCGCAACGGCGCAGCGATGTTCACCCTGACGTCGCCACCCCGGTAGCTTTGTACCGCCGGGCGCGGGCGATCGGTGGGCAAGGACAACAGCGCCGGCGCGCCGCCAAGCTGCTCACGCCAGAAGTCGGCCTGGTGGCTCAGGCGCTCGCTGTCGAGAACCTGGCGCTGCCAGGCGGCGTAATCGGCATATTGAACCGACAGCGCGGGCAGCGGATCGGCCTGGTGTTGACTGAAGGCCCGATAAAGAGTGGCGAATTCCTTGACCAGGACACCCACCGACCAACCGTCGGAGATGATGTGATGCTGGGTGATGAGCAGAATGTGTTCGTCGTCGGCCAGGCGCAGCAGCCGCCCACGAATCAGCGGTCCCTGGCGCAGATCGAACGGCGCCGCGGCCTCGCTGTCGGCCATGCGAGAGGCGCTGATGCTGGCCTGCTCATAAGGCAGGCTGCGCAAATCCTGCTCGGCCAAGGCAAAGCCGCAGTCTGCCGGGGCAATGATCTGCACCGGTTGTTCGCCATGACGATCGAAGGTGGTCCGCAGGCTTTCGTGACGCGCCACCAAGCGGTCGAGGACAGCCTTGAGCACGGCGTGGTCGAGATCGCCGCGCAGCAGCAAGGACGCGGGCATGTGGTAAGCGGTGCTGGCGTTTGCATCGAGTTGGTCGAGAAACCACAGGCGTTGCTGGGCAAACGACAGCGCCAACGGTGCGGTGCGGTCGGCGATGCCGATGGTCTCGGTGCTGACGGTTTGCAGGTTGCCGACGACCCGCGCCAGTTCCTCCACGGTGGGATGACTGAACAGTTCGCGCAGCATCAGTTCGCCGCCCAACTGTTGCCGCACTCGGGAAACCAGTTGCGCGGCCAGCAGCGAGTGCCCGCCCAATTCAAAGAAGCTGTCACTGCGGCCCACGCGTTCCAGACCCAGCAATTCCTGGAAAATCTGCGCCAGGGCCACTTCGACGGCACCTTCGGGCGCGGCATAACCGCGCTCGGACATGGCGTCCAGGTCCGGTGCCGGCAGTGCGTCCTGGTCCAGCTTGCCGTTGGCGGTGAGCGGGTAGGCCTGCAGACTGACAAAGGCACTCGGAATCATGTAGTCGGGCAGGGTCGCCCCCAACTGCTTGCGCAATGCCGCCACTTGCAGCACCGCGCCCGTCTCAGGGATCAGGTAGGCGATCAGGCGCTTGCCCTGGCTCGCGTCTTCGCGGGCCAACACCCGCGCTTCACGCACGCCGTTACAGGCCAGCAGCTTGGCTTCGATCTCCCCCAGTTCGATGCGGAAACCGCGAATCTTCACTTGGGCGTCGATCCGGCCCAGGTGAACGATTTCACCATTGTCCAGCAGCTTGCCCAGGTCTCCTGAGCGATACAGTCGTTCGCCAGGTCGGAACGGGTCGGTAATGAAACGTTCGGCGCTCAAGGCCGGACGGTTCAGGTAGCCGCGCCCCACACCCAGCCCGCCGACGCAGATTTCACCGGCCACACCCACCGGCAGCAGCCGTTGACGGGCGTCGAGCACGTAGGCCACGGTGGTCGGAATCGGCCGCCCGACATTGGAGACGCCGGCGGCGATGTCCGCCGCACCAATGGCCTTGTAGGTCACGTGCACGCAGGTTTCGGTGATGCCGTACATGTTCACCAGCGCCACATGCCCGAAGGCACGGTGGAAGGCGTCGAGCTTGCCCAGTTCCAGGCTTTCCCCGCCGAAAATCACATAGCGCAAATGTTCCAGGCCCACCTGCGGCGTCGCCAGGGCTGCGGCGCTCAGTTGCAGGAACGCCGACGGTGTCTGGTTCAGCACCGTCACCTGTTCGCTTTCAAGGAAACCCAGCAGTTCCACCGGATCGCGGCGCAGGGCCTCGGGCACCAGGCTCAGGCGCGCACCGTAGAGCAGGGCGCCGAAGATTTCCCAGACCGAGAAATCGAAGGCATTGGAGTGGAACAGCGACCAGACATCGTCGGCGCTGAACTGGAAGTCCAGTCGATTGTTGTGCAGCAGGCGCACGACGTTGCGGTGTTCGAGCAACGCACCCTTGGGTTCCCCGGTGGAGCCCGAGGTGTAGATCACGTAGCAGAGGTGGTCCGCGGCACTGAAGTTGGGCAGGTTGGCGGCGCTGACGCTGCTGTCCGTGGCGGCATCGAATACTTCGATGCCGAGGGCCTGCAGCGCCGGATTCATGTCCTGGCGGGCGATGGCCTTGCGGGCGCCACTGTCGCGCAGCACATAGGCGATGCGCTCCTGGGGCGAACTCGGATCGATGGGCACATAGGCACCGCCGGCCTTGAGCACCGCCAGGGTGGCGACGATCATCTGTACCGAGCGATCCAGGGCGATGGCCACCAGTTCCTGGGGCTGCACGCCGGCCGCTCGCAGGCGGTGGGCGAGGCGGTTGGCCTGTTCGTTGAGCTGTCGATAGCTCAGGCGCTCCAGGCCCAGATTGACCGCGATGCGGTCCGGGTAATGACGCACCTGTTCTTCGAAGAGCTGATGCAGGGTCAGGGTCTCGGGCCAGGCTGCTTCGCTGTCGTTGAAGTCGAGGATCTGTCGCTGGCGTTCGGCGGCATCCAGCAGGGGGACGTCGTCGACCCGCTGCTGCGAATCCTCGACAAAAGCTTCCAGCAGGCGCACGTAGTGGCGCATCAGCTGCTGGATAAATTCGGCGTCGAAGAATTCCGCGTTGTACGCCAGGTGTCCGGCCCAGTGTGATTCATCGGCCGTGATCAGCAGGTGCAGGTCGTTCTTGCCATAACCCAGGTTGGTTTCCAGCGTATTGACCGCCAGGCCCGCCACCAGCGTGTCGTGGTCGGTGGTGCGCTGGAAATTGAAGAGCACGTCGAACAGCGCGGTGCGGCTCATGTCCTTGGCCGGGTTGAGGGCCAGCACCAATTGGTCGAACTGCATGTGCCGGTGGCGCAGGCCCTCGGTCAGGTTGTTGGCGGTCTGCTCCCAAAGCTGTTGCAAAGTGGTGTCGCTGTCGCACAGGCCACGCATGACCAGCAGATTATCCAGCGGCCCGACGACATCCCGCAGGGCCGGTTCACGGCAGGCAGCCGTGGTGCCGATCACCAGTTCATCGTGGCCGGCGTAGCGGCGCAACAGCGCGGTGAATGCGCTCAGGGCCAGGCTGTCGCTGCTTACGCCGACTTCCCGGGCCAATGCTTCGAGGCGCCGCGCCAGCGCCGGTTCGAGGGTGAAACCGTGGGTGGCTTCGGCAAACACATGCACCGCCGCCCGGGGTCGATTCAGGGGCAGCTCCAGGGCTTGCAGTTTGCCGCGCAGTTGATAGGCCCAATAGGCCCGCAGGTTTTCCAGCGCGGTGGCCGGCAGGTTGCGTTGCCAGGCGGCAAAGTCGCCATAGCCCAGCGGCAATGCCGGCAGGTCGGCGCTGCGGTCGGCGCAGGCGGCTTCGTAGAGGGCCAGCAGGTCGCGCTTGAGCAACTGCATGGCGCTGCGGTCGGCCAGCAGATGGTGCACGGTGATGGCCAGGATCCCATGCTGATCGCTTGCCCGTACCAGGCTGGCCCGTACCAGGCTGCCGCCGTCCATGTGCAACGGGCGACGGGTCGCGGCCAGGGCCTGGCCCGGCAAGTCGTCGGGGTTGCCCTGGATCAGTTCGAGCGTCAGGCTGGCCGGGCCGTCGAAGTGTTGCCAGGCCCGGCTACCGTCGCTCAATACCCGGCAGCGCAGAATGTCGTGGCGGGCCAGCAAGCCGTCGAGGGCGGTTTGCAGGGCCGGTTGATTGATCTCACCGGTCAACTCCAGCAGCAACGCAATGTTGTGATAGACCGGATTGGCGTCGTACAGGTAGCCGGTTTCGAAGGTATCGACGAACCACAGCCGCTCCTGGTGATAGGACAGCGGGGTCTGTCCTGGCCCGGAGACTTGTGCGGTGACCTCGGGCAAGGCTTGGGGCGGGTCCAGTTCCAGGGCTCCGATACGGGTGTCGGGGGCGTCGGTAAAGCAGTGCAACAGGCGCTCGAAGCGCGCGGCGAGGCGTTCGATGGTGGCGGCGTCGAACAGCGCGGTGGAATACGACAGGCTGCAGGACAGGCTCGGGCCGCCTTCGTCGATGTGCAGGGACAGGTCGTGCTGGGTGTTGTCCTTGCGCGAGGGCAGGAACTCCAGGTTCAGCCCCGGCAACTGCAACTGGCCCCCGGCACCTGCGGCATTGGTGTAGAGCATGGTCTGGAACACGGGGCTGTAGCTGGCGCTGCGCGCAGGCTTGAGGGCCTCGACCACCAGTTCGAATGGGGTGTCCTGCTGGGTGGAGGATTCCAGCATCAATTGCTTGACCTGCTGCAGTACCTGGTCAAGGGTCGGGTTGGCTTCCAGGCGCACGCGCAGGGCCAGGGTGTTGACGAAGAACCCGATCAGCGCCTGTACGTCGTGGCGGTCGCGGTTGGCGGCGACGGTGCCGATCACCAGGTCCTGTTGACCGCTGATGCGGGCCAGCAAGACCGCCCAGGCAGCCATCAAGGTCATGAACGGCGTCGCGGCGCGGGACTGGGCGAACTGGACGATGGCGGCGGACAACGACGCCGGCAGGTCGAAGCCCAGGGTTTCGCCGCGGTAGCTCTGGACCGCCGGACGCGCCCGGTCGGTCGGCAATGAAAGCAGCGCCGGGGCGCCGGCCAGGTGGGCGCGCCAGAATTCCACTTGTCGCTCCAGGCGCTCGCCTTCCAGGTGCTGGCGCTGCCAGGCTGCGTAGTCGGCGTACTGCCGGGTCAGCGGCGGCAGCGGGTCGGGCTGCCCCGCGCTGAATGCCTGATACAAGCTCGCGAATTCCTTGACCAGGATGCCAATGGACCAGCCGTCGGAGATGATGTGGTGCTGGGTGATCAGCAGCCGGTGTTCATCGTCCGCCAGGCGGAGCAGGGTGCCGCGGATCAGCGGCCCGTGCAGCAGGTCGAACGGCGCCGCGGCGGCGTTTTCGCTCAGGTGTGCGGCCTCGGTTGCGGCCTGCTCCCGGGGCAGGTGTCGCAGGTCATGGGTCACGAGGCTGAAGCCGCAATCGGCCGGGGCGATGACTTGTACCGGCTGTTCGCCCTCGCGGCGGAAAGTGGTGCGCAGGCTTTCATGCCGTGCCACCAGGCGATCGAGGGCTGCCGTGAGGGCCGCCTGGTCGAGGGCACCTTGCAGCAACAACGAGGCGGGTATGTGGTAGGCGGCGCTGGCGGTCGGGTCCAACTGGTCGAGAAACCACAGCCGCTGCTGGGCGAACGACAGTGCCAGCGGTGCGGCGCGGTCGACGCAGGGCATGTCGTCGGCAACGGTTTCGATGACACGCGTCGCGCCACGTTGCTTGAGCAGTCGCAGCAGGGCGGCACGTTTCAACTGGTCGAGACTATCGTTATGTTCGTTCAATTTATTAAGCATCCTTGGAGACGATAGCGAGCAGTTCGCTTTCAGACAGCGAAGCCATTTCTTGTTGCAGGTCGAGCAATTCATCCGACTCGTACTGCGCCAGTTGCAGGGTGTTGATCAGGTCGGCCAGGGCCAGCAGCGAGGGGTGTTCGAACACGCCCCTGAGCGGCACTTCGACGCCGAAGATTTCCCGCGCCCGGAGCGTGACTTGCACCGCCAGCAGCGAGTGACCGCCGAGTTCGAAGAAGTCGTCGTGCCGGCCGATCCGTTCCAGGCCCAGCAAGTCGGCCCAGAGCTGTGCCAGCAGCGTCTCGGTTTCACCGTTGGGCGCTTCGTACTGGCGACGGGCAAAGTCTTCATTGCCGGGCGCGGGCAGGGCACGCCGGTCCAGCTTGCCATTGGGGCTCAACGGCAGCCGCTCGACCACCACGAACGCCGCCGGGACCATGTAGTCCGGCAACTGCGAAGTCAGGTAAGGCCGTAGCGTGCTGCTGGCATTACGGCCAGCCAGGTGCGGCTCGACGCTCAGGTAAGCCACCAGGCGCGTCGCCCCCGGGGTGTCTTCGCGAGCGATAACCGCGGCCTCGCGCACCCCCGGCAGGGTCAGCATCAGCGCCTCGATTTCACCGGGCTCGATACGGAAACCGCGGATCTTGACCTGCTGGTCGTTACGCCCGAGGAATTCGATTACCCCATCGGCGCGCAGGCGCACCAGGTCGCCGGTGCGGTACATCCGTGGCTCGTCGCCCGGGGCGAACGGGTCGCTGAGGAAGTGTTCGGCGTTCAGTGCCGCCCGGTCCAGGTAGCCGCGGGCAACCCCTGCGCCGCCCACGTAGAGTTCGCCCGGCACGCCGAACGGTACCGGCTGGCGCTGTTCATCGAGCACGTACAGGCGGCTGTTGGGAATCGCCCGCCCGATGGGCACCGTGCCCAGGTCCGCGGCGGTGCAGCGATGCACCGTGGTCCAGACGGTGGCTTCGGTGGGGCCGTACTCGTTGTACAAAGTGATCGCCGGCTCCAGGGCGGTACATGCCTGCACCAACTGCGCGGGACAGGCTTCGCCGGCGACGATCATCTCTTGCAGGCTGCCGTGCCCGTTACCGCTGGCAAGGCTTGCCAGCACCAGGCGGCCCAGGGACGGCACACACAGCAGCGAAGTGACGGCCTGTTCGCCAATGAAGCGGGCGATGGCCTCGGGGTCGCGGGCGGTTTCGGCATCCGGGATGCACAAGGTGCCGCCACTGACCATCGTGCCGAAGATCCCGGCCACGGAACTGTCGAAGGCAATCGACGACAAGAGCAGGAAGCGCTTGCCGGTCGCCGGTCCATACACCGTGCCCCGGGCCAGTGTCGAGGTCACCAGGTTGCGGTGCTCGATCATCACGCCCTTGGGCTTGCCGGTGGAGCCGGACGTGTAGATCACATAGGCCAGGTGCTCTGGCGTCAGGCCGACGCTATCGGGTTGAGGATCGCGGCTGTTCGACGGTGTCGCCAGCGCCCGTTCGATGGCCAGGTAGCGAGTGCCTTCCTGCAATGTGCCCACGGCCGCGCGACCGACCGGG
Organism: Pseudomonas sp. Van50; assembly: GCF_055390755.1. Taxonomy (NCBI): domain Bacteria; kingdom Pseudomonadati; phylum Pseudomonadota; class Gammaproteobacteria; order Pseudomonadales; family Pseudomonadaceae; genus Pseudomonas; species Pseudomonas sp. Van50. The sequence continues at coordinate 3,150,998 of NZ_AP024343.1, forward strand.
TCGGCCAGCAACAGGCGCGGCCTGGCGTCCTCGATAATCGAGGCCAGGCGCTCGGCGGGGTAGGTAGGGTCCAGCGGCACGTAGGCGCCCCCGGCCTTCAGGATTCCTAGCAGGCCACTGATCATCGCCACGCCGCGCTCGACGCAGATGGCCACCAGATCCCCCGGCAGGACGCCAGCCGCGATCAACTGCTGGGCGAGGCCGTTGGCCTGGGCGTTGAGCTCGGCATAACTGAGGGATTGGCGGCCGTCGAGGGATGCACAGGCGTTTGGCGTGCGGCGAACCTGTTCTTCGAACAGCTGTTGAATGCACAGGCCAGTCGGGTAATCCACCTCGGTCTGGTTAAGGGTGTCCAGCAGCAGGGTGCGCTCCTGGGCAGGCAGCACGTCCAGCTGCGTGAGTGGAACCCGAGGCGTGTACATCAAGGCCTGGGCCAGTTGCTCCAGCGCCCGTTGCATCAGGGCGCAGATGCGCTGCGGGTCCACTGCCTGCACGCTTTGCACGGTCAGGCCCAGGGAGTCGCCGTAGTCGTTGACCGACAGGGTCAACGGGTAATTGGTCCGCTCGGCGCTGTCCAGGATGCGCATGCCGGGCCATTGCAGTTGGCTGTCGTCGCGCTGGTGCCGATAGTTGAGCAAGGTGGTGAACAGCGGCAAGGCACTGGGCACGCCACTGCAACGTTGCGCCAGGGCCAGGGAGGCCTGTTCGTGGGTCAGCAGTTCGACCAGGTCTCGATGAGTGGCCAGCACCTGTTCGTGGGCGCCGGCGGTCAGTGGCACGCGCACGGGCAGCGTGTTGATGAACACGCCCAAGGCCCGTTCGGCCCCGGCCGAGCCTTGCAGGCGCCCGGCGACCACGGTCCCGAACACCACATCATCGCGGCCGGTGCAGCGGGCCAGTACCTGCGCCCAGGCGACATGGAACAGCGTCGCCGGGGTGATGCCCCGCTCCCGGGCCAGGGCCCGCAGACGCAGGTTGAGCTCGACGCTCAAGGTCACATTGGCTTCCTCGATGTGACGGCCGTCGCCTTGTACCTCCAGCAGATCGAAGGGCGCGGTGGGTGCATCCACATCGGCCAGGCGGCGACTGAAATAGGCTTCGTGGATGTCGGCGGGGACGGCCTGGGCCTGGGCAATGAAGTCACGATAGGGTTGCGGTGCCGCCAGGCCCTCGGCTTGGTCATGGAGGATCGCGTGGATTTCTTCCAGGACGATTTCCAAGGTCACGTGGTCGCTGGCCATGTGGTGGTTGAGCAGCGCCAGCATCCAGCGCTCGGAATGCGGGTCCTGGGCGATGCAGGCACGCATCAGCGGCGCCTGGCGCAGATCCAGTCGCAGTTGCCGCGGATCGCTCAGGGCTTCGAGCTGGCTGAGGGGGGCCTTGTGGCTGTCGAGGGAAACACTGTGCACCGGCAAGCGCGCCTGGCGCTGTACGACCTGCACCGGTTGAGGCAAACCGTCCCAATGCACGCAGGTGCGCAGGATGTCGTGGCGATCGATCACCTGCTGCAAGGCGGCGGTGAAGGCATCGAGGCGCTGGCGGTTGTCGAACTGCAGCATCGAGCGCACCAGGTAGGCGTCGCCTTCGTGCCCCAGCAGGTGATGGAACAGGATGCCCTGTTGCAGCGGTGCCAGGGGGTAGATGTCCTGGATGTTCGCGGCACCGCCAGGTACGGCGCCGACGATACGTTCGAGTTGGTCCGCGGTCAGCTCCACCAGCGGCAACATGTCCGGGGTCAGGGCGGTGCACGCGGGCGGAATGCGGTTGGCCGGTGCCTGGAACGCCGGTTGTGGGGCGTTCGTCAGGGCTTGGGCGAGTTCGGCCAGGGACGTGCTGCTGAAGATCGCCCGGACATCCGCGTGCAAGCCTTGTTCGCGCAGGCGTTCGATCAGGCTGACCGCCAGCAGCGAATGGCCGCCCAGCTCGAAGAAGCCGTCATGACGCCCGATGCGCTCGACACCCAGCAGGGCTTGCCAGATCCCGGCAATGATCAGTTCGACGCGACCCGCAGGCGCCTCGAAGGCCCGGCTGGCGTAGGCGTCCTGGTCCGGTTCGGGCAGGGCGCGGCGGTCGAGCTTGCCATTGGGCGTGAGCGGCAAGGTGTCGAGCACGACGAAGGCGCTGGGCACCATGTGCTCGGGCAGGCGCTTGAGCAGTTCGGCGCGCAATTGCCCGGCGGCGGCCGGTTCGCCACACAGGTAGGCAACCAGACGCTGGCCGGACGAATGCTCGCGAGCGATGACGGCGGCTTCGCGTACACCCGCCAGTGCGGCGAGGGCGGCTTCGATTTCCCCCAGTTCGACCCGCAGGCCGCGGATCTTCACCTGATCGTCATTGCGCCCCAGGTACTGCAAGGTGCCGTCAGGCAGCCAGCGGCCGAGGTCGCCGGTCTTGTACAGGCGTGCGTCGGCCTTGCCGTAGAACGGGTCGGCGATGAAGCGTTCGGCGCTGAGTTGCGGCAGGTTGAGGTAACCGCGGGCTACACCGACACCGCCGATATGGATCTCGCCGGGCACGCCCACTGGCAGCAGTTGCCCGTGGGCGTCCAGCACGTGCAATTGCATGTTTCGGACTGGCCGGCCAATGGGGATCGACTGGTGCCGGTAGGTCTCAAGGTCGCTGTCGGCGGTGTACCAGGCGACCACGTCGCTGCACTCGGTCGGTCCGTAGCTGTTGATCACCGTCGGCCGTGGCTGGGCGAGTTTTTCCAACATGGCGACCTGGATCGGCTCGCCCCCCAGGACTACCCGTTTCAGGCAGGCCAGGGCTTGCCCGTGGTCGGCGTCCACCAGTGCGTGGAAGGCGCTGGGCGACATATTGAGGTGGGTAATCCCGGCCTCGGCGACCTGGGCGACGATGGCGCCGGGGTTGAAGGGTTCGGCGGCCAGGTGCAGGGTGGCCCCGACCATCAGCGGTGCGAGGATGTTCTTCTGGGTCAGGTCGAAGTTGTAGGAGGACGCCAGCAGCACCGCGTCGCCGGCGTGGAACGCCAGGTCTTCGAGGTACCAGTCCAGCAGGTTGCGCAAGCCGCGATGCTCGACCATCACCCCTTTGGGCAAGCCGGTGGAGCCGGAGGTGTAGATCACGTAGGCCAGGTGACTGAACCCCAGTCCCTTCACCTGAGGGTTGTGGGTCGGGGCCTGGGCCAGGGGCGCGCTGCCCAGTTCCAGCGTCGCCAGGCCTTGTGGCACCGGTAACTCGTCCAGGCCGGGTTGGTGGACCAGGGCCCGCGGCTTGCTGTCGGCCAGCATGTGGGCCAGCCGTTGCGCCGGGTACTGCGGATCGAGCGGCACATAGGCCGCGCCGGCTTTCAGGATACCCAGCAGGCCGATCAGCATGTGCGGGCTGCGGCGCGCGCACAGGCCGACGGTGTCGTCGGGCTGCACACCCAGTGCGATCAAACCGTGGGCGACGCGGTTGGCCTGGGCGTTGAGTTCGGCATAGCTCAGGGTCTCCCCGGCGCAGACCAGCGCCACGGCGTCCGGGGTGAGGCTCGCCTGGGCCTCGAACACGACGTGAGGGAAGCGGCTCGGGCTTTCGTCCAGGGCAGCACCGGCCGGGTTGAAGGTTTCCAACAGTTGCTGGCGCTGCGCGTCATCCAGCAACGGCAGGCTCGCCAGCGGCTGCGTCGCATCGTCGAGCAGGGCGTCGAGCAGGTGCAGCAAGTGCTGGCCCCAGCGGGCGATGGTGCTTGCATCGAACAGGTCGGTGGCGTATTCGAACTGGCCGCTGATGCAGTCGCCGTCATCGTTGAGGGACAGGCTCACGTCGAACTGGGTGGTGCCGGTGGGCTGGGGCAGTGGGGCCAGGCTCAGGCCCGGCAGTTCCAAGGCCTGGTCGCGGGGGGTGTTACCCAGCACCAGCATGGCCTGGAACAGCGGGCTGTGGCCGAGGCTGCGCTCCGGTTGCAAGGCTTCGACGACCTGTTCGAATGGCAGGTCCTGGTGACTGTAGGCGTCGAGGGTGGTGGCCTTGATCTGTTCCAGTAGCTGGTCGACGCGGCTGTGGGCCTGGACGTCGATGCGCAGGGCCAGGGTGTTGACGAAGAAGCCGATCAACGCCTCGGTTTCCCGGCGTGGGCGGTTGGCGACCGGTGTGCCGACCACCACCTGCGGCTGGTTGCTCAGGCGCGAAAGCAGAATCGACCAGGCGCCGAGCAGGGTCATGAACGGGGTCAGGCCCTGTTGCTGGCTGAAGCGGCGCAAGCGGCTGCTCAGCGGCGCGGGCAGTTGCAGGGCCAGCGCGGCGCCTTGGTAGCTTTGCACCTGGGGACGCGGGTGGTCGCTGGGCAGCTCCAGCAGCGCCGGGGCGCCGTCCAGGTGCGCTTTCCAGAAATCGACCTGGGCGTGCAGGCGTTCGCCTTGCAGGTGCTGCTGTTGCCAGTTGGCGTAGTCGGCGTATTGCAGGGCCAGGGGTGGCAGCGGATCGTCAAGGCCCCGGCTGAACGCGGCGTAGAGCGCGTTGAACTCGCCGATCAACACCGCCACCGACCAACCGTCGGAGACGATGTGGTGCTGGGTCACCAGCAGGATGTGTTCGTCCTCGGCCAGGCGCAGCAGGCGGCCGCGAATCAGCGGTCCCTGGCTCAGGTCGAAGGCGTCCCGGGCTTCGGCCTGGGTGAGCTGCGCTACGGCGGTTTGCCGGGCTTCGGCGTCCAGGCCTTGCAGGTCGTGTTCCTGCAAGGCGAAGCCGCTGTCGGTGGCGGCGAAGCGCTGGTGGACCTCGCCGTCACGGCGTTCGAAGGTGGTGCGCAGGCTTTCGTGACGGGCGACGATGCGGTCCAGGGCACGTTGCAAGGCATTGCGATCCAGGCTGCCGCGCAGGTGCAGGGCGGCGGGCATGTGATAGGCCACGCTGGCGGCGTGGTCCAGTTGATCGAGGAACCACAGGCGTTGCTGGGCCAGGGACAGCGGCAACGCTTGCTCGCGGGACACCACGTCGATGGGCTGGACGTGGGAGTGACCGGCCTGTTCCACCCGTTGGGCCAGTTCGCTCAACGAGGTTTGGCTGAAGAGGGTGCGTAGGTCGATCTCGACGCCGAGGTCCTGGTGCAGGCGGGCCTGCAACTGCACGGTCAGCAGGGAATGGCCACCGAGTTCGAGGAAGCCGTCGTGACGGCCGACCTGATCCAGTTGCAGCAGGTCTTTCCAGATCTCGGCGAGGGCGATTTCAGTGTCGCCCTGGGGCGCCTCGTAGGTTTTGCTCGCCAGGGCTTCCAGGCCGGGGGCCGGCAGGGCGCGGCGGTCGAGTTTGCCGTTGGCGGTCAGGGGCAAGGCATCGAGGTGCACGAAAGCACTGGGTACCATGTATTCGGGCAGGTGCTTGAGCAGGGTGCTGCGCAGTTGTTCGGCGTTGGCCGGTTCGCCGCACAGGTACGCCACCAAGCGATTGTCTTCCCGGGCAATCACGACGGCATCGGTGACACCGGCACAGCCGAGCAAGACGTTTTCGATTTCCCCCAACTCGATGCGGAAACCACGGATCTTCACCTGGAAGTCATTGCGCCCCAGGTATTCCAGCGTACCGTCGGCCAGCCAGCGGCCGAGGTCGCCGGTCTTGTACAGGCGTGCGTCCGGTTCGCTGCTGAACGGATCGGTGATAAAACGCTCGGCGCTCAGCTCCGGCCGGTTCAGGTAACCCCGGGCCACCCCAGCGCCGCCAATATGAATCTCGCCAGCTACGCCCAACGGCGCCGGTTCGCCACGGGCGTCAAGTACGTGCACCTGGACGTTGGCAATCGGCCGACCAATGCTCGGGCGTTCGCCCAGGTCACGGATCAGGTCGATGGTGGCGTCCACCGTGCATTCGGTCGGGCCGTACATGTTGTAGAAGCGGATGCTCGGGCAGTTGCGCAGTTTCTCCCAGGTCGCGGCGTTGATGGCCTCGCCACCGAGCAGCACGCTCACCGGCTGGTAGCTGCTACGTTCCAGCAAGCCGGCGGCGAGCAGGGTGTCGAGCTGCGACGGCGTGGAATCGAAGGCGTGCACCTGGTGCTGTTCGAGGAAGTCCAGCAGTTCATGGCCGCTGGCGCGGATCAGTTGCGGGATGATCACCAGCCGATGGCCGGAGAACAGCTGGGAGATGCCCTTGATCGACATGTCGAAGAAGAACCCGGCATTCAGGGCCACGGTGGCTGGGCTTGGGCAATGCTGGTGGGTGGTGCGGGTCAGCACTTGCCAGAAGTTGAACACCGAACGGTGCTCGACCATCACGCCCTTGGACTGGCCGGTGGAGCCGGAGGTGTAGATCACATAGGCCAGATGTTCGGCCGTAAGGCCCGATACCAGCGGGTTCATATCGAGCGTCGCATCGTCCGCCGCTCGCAGCGATTCGCTGGTATCGAGCAAGAACACCGGTAGATCCCCGGATGGCAAGGTGAGCGCCGCTTGGGTCAACAGTGCCCGAGGCTGACTGTCCTGCAGCATGAACGCCATGCGCTCGGCCGGATGGGCCGGATCGATGGGCACGTAGGCCGCGCCAGCTTTGAGCACGCCCAACAGGCCGACGATCATGTCCAGGCTGCGTTCGGCACAGATTGCTACGCGCTGATCGGGTTCGACGCCCAGTTCGAGCAACTGCCGAGCCAGGTGGTTGGCGCGACGGTTGAGCTGGCGGTAGGTCAGTTGTTGGTTTTCGCAGACCAGGGCCACGGCGTCGGGTTGGCCTGGACCTGGGCTTCGAACAGGTGATGGATCGGTTGCGCCGTGCCGAAATCCGTGGCGGTGTGGTTGAAGTCCGCCAGCAGCAATTGCCGCTCGGTGTCGGGGAGCACGTCCAGATCGCTGGCGAGGCGTTCGGGGGCTTGTTCAAGGGCTTCGACCAGCGCGGCCACGGCCTGGGCGAGGTAGGCGGCGATGCGTTGCGGGTCGATGCCGGTGATGGATTGGGCGGTCACGGAGAAGTCGTCCCCTTCATCCGCCACGGCCACTTCGATCGGGTAGTTGGTGCGCGCTTCGTTGCTCAGGAACCGCACGCCGTCCCAGGCCAGGACCTGGTCTTCGTTGGCCAGCGAGCCGCCGTCGGTCTGGTGGCGGTAGTTGAGCAGCGTGGTGAACAGCGGCAGGCCCGCGCCAACACCGCTGCAACGTTGGGCCAGGGCCAGGGAGGCCTGTTCGTGGGCGAGCAGTTCGCTGAGGTCGCGATAGGTTTCGTCCACCAGCGCACTGGCGCTGAACCCGGCCAGTTGCACCCGGACCGGCAAGGTGTTGATGAACACCCCAAGGGCTCGATCGGCGCCCAGTGAACCTTGCAGGCGTCCGGCGACCACGCTGCCGAACACCACGTCGTCGCGGCCGGTGCAGCGCGCGAGCACCTGGGCCCAGGCAATATGAAACAGCACGGCCGGCGTCACCCCGGCCAGGCGCGATTGAGCGCGGATCCGCAGGTTCAGGGCCCGGTCGAGGCGCACGCTGGTCTCCACCACCTGGGCACCGTCGCCCTGGACATCCAGCACACCGAACGGAGCGGTGGGCTCCTCGATGCTGGCCAGGCGTCGGGTGAAATAGGCTTCATGGGCCTGGGGCGGCGTGGCGAGTACCTGGGCGACAAACTCCCGATAAGGCATGGGCGTCGGCAGATTGGCGCCCTGGCCCTGCATCAACAGCTGGATTTCTTCGAGGACGATGCCCAGGGACACGTGGTCGCTGATCATGTGGTGGTCCAGCAAGGCCAGCCACCAGCGTTCGGACTGCGGGTCCTGGGCGATGCAGGCGCGCATCAAGGGGGCCTGTTGCAAATCCAGGCGCAGGTGGCGCGGATCGCTCAAGCGCTCCAGTTGGACGCGTGGATCCTCATCGGCCGCCAGGGTGATGGGATGGATCGGCAGCCCGGCCTGGCGCTGCACCACTTGGACCGCTTGCGGCTGTCCGACCCAATGCACGGCACTGCGCAGGATGTCGTGGCGGTCGATCACCTGTTGCAGGGCGGCGATGAAGGCATCGAGGCGCTGGCGATCGTCGAACTCGATCATCGAGCGCACCAGATAGGCGTCGCCTTCGTGCCCCAGCAGATGATGGAACAGGATGCCCTGTTGCAAGGGGGCCAGGGGGTAGATGTCCTGGATGTTCGCGGCACCGCCAGGTACAGCGCTGACGATTCGTTCCAACTGCGCCGGAGTCAGTTCCACCAGGGGCAACATGTCTGGTGTCAGTGCCGTGCAATCGGCCGGGATACGATTGGCCGGGGCCAGGAACAAGGCTTCATCGCTGCGACTCAGGGCCTGGGCCATTTCCCGCAGGCTGGGTGCGGTGAACACGGTGCGCACCGTGGCGCTCAGGCCATGCTGGCGCAGGCGATCGATCAGGCTCACGGCCAGCAGCGAATGCCCGCCGAGTTCGAAGAAGCGGTCATGGCGGCCGACTTTCTCGATGCCCAGCAGGTCTTGCCAGACCGTCGCGACGATCTGTTCGATCTCGCCCCGTGGGGCCTCGTAGGCTCGGCTGGCGAACGCTTCCTGGCCCGGTGCGGGCAGGGCGCGGCGGTCGAGCTTGCCGTTGGGCGTCAGTGGCAGGGCCTCGAGTTGGACGAAGGCGCTGGGCACCATGTATTCGGGCAGGGCCGCCAGCAAGACGCTGCGCAAGTGCTCCACCGGCACCGGTTCACCGCACAGGTAAGCGATCAGCCGCTTGCTGTCCGATTGGCCGGGTTGGCTTTCCTGGGCCACTACCACTGCTTCACGTACACCGGCACAGCCCGCGAGGACGGCTTCGATCTCGCCCAGTTCTACACGGAAACCGCGGATTTTCACCTGGTCGTCGTTGCGTCCCAGGTACTGCAGGGTGCCGTCTGCCAACCAGCGGCCGAGGTCGCCGGTCTTGTACAGGCGCGCATCCGGGTCGGTGCTGAACGGGTCGCCGATGAAGCGCTCGGCCGTCAACGCCTGGCGGTTGAGGTAACCGCGCGCGACCCCGACGCCGCCAATGTGGATCTCGCCGGCGACCCCGAGCGGGACGAGGTTGCCGTTGGCATCGAGGACATGCAGTTGGGCGTTGCGCACCGGTTTGCCGATGGAGCGGAAATCGTCGTGGTCGCTTTCCATCAGGCGGATCGAGGCATTCACGGTGGCCTCGGTCGGGCCGTAGGCGTTGAACAGCGCCGGGCGATGGCCGGCGCGGGCGAACCATTGGCTCACGGCCTGTTTGCCCACCGCTTCGCCACCGATCATGAACTGGCGCAACGAAGTCGGCAGCGGCACATGTTGGTCGCGGCTGACCTGTTGCCAGAACACCGTTGGCAGGTTCGCAACGGTGATCCCATGGTGTTCGCACAGCGAGGCGAAGGCCGCGGTGCCGGCAATCCAGGCATCGCTGCGCAGTACCAGGGTGGCGCCGGAGAGCAATGCACCAAAAATCTCCTCCACCGACATGTCGAACGTCATGGTGGCGAATTGCAGGATGCGATCACGAGGGTTGAGGCCATAGCGCTCTTGCAGGGCACCGATCTGGTTGCAGACCGAGCGGTGTTCGAGCATCACCCCTTTCGGTTTGCCTGTGGAGCCGGAGGTGTACATGACGTAGGCCAGGTGCCGGGAGGTCAAGCCTTCGACCCGTGGGTTGTGATCATCGCCTTCGCTCGTGTCGTCCAGCAACAGCTGCGTAATCTGCAATGGCGGCAGTTGTTCAGCCAGCAGACCCTGGCTGAGCAGGACCCGAGGCGAGCTGTCGCTGAGCATGTGCTGCAAGCGATCCTGCGGATAATTCGGGTCCAGCGGCACATAGGCACCGCCGGCCTTGAGGATGGCCAGGATGCCGATGATCATCTCGGGGCTGCGTTCCACCAGCAGCGCCACACGCTCATCCGGGCGCAGGCCGGCGGCGATCAAGCGGTGGGCGATACGGTTGGCCCGGGCATTGAGTTCGGCGTAGCTGAGTCGGGTGCCCTCGGCCTGGACCGCGATGGCCTGTGGTTGGGCCTGGGCATGCTGTTCGAACCACTCATGCACCAGCCTGCCCTCGGGGAAGGGGGCATGGGTCTGGTTGAAACCGCCGAGCAGTTGCCGGCGCTGGGCATTGTCCAGCAACGGCAGGGTCGCCAGCGGCTGCGTCGCATCGTCGAGCAGGGCGTCGAGCAGGTGCAGCAGGTGCTGACCCCAACGGGCGATGGTGCTTGCGTCGAACAGGTCGGTGGCGTATTCGAACTGGCCGCTGATGCAGTCGCCGTCATCGTTGAGGGACAGGCTCACGTCGAACTGGGTGGTGCCGGTGGGCTGGGGCAGTGGGGCCAAGCTCAGGCCCGGCAATTCCAGGGCCTGGTCGCGCGGGGTGTTACCCAGCACCAGCATGGCCTGGAACAGCGGGCTGTGGCCGAGGCTGCGCTCCGGTTGCAAGGCTTCGACGACCTGTTCGAATGGCAGGTCCTGGTGGCTGTAGGCGTCGAGGGTGGTGGCCTTGATCTGTTCCAGCAACTGGTCGACGCGGCTGTGGGCCTGGACGTCGATGCGCAGGGCCAAGGTGTTGACGAAGAAGCCGATCAACGCCTCGGTTTCCCGGCGTGGGCGATTGGCGACCGGTGTGCCGACCACCACCTGCGGCTGGTTGCTCAGGCGCGAAAGCAGAATCGACCAGGCGCCGAGCAGGGTCATGAACGGGGTCAGGCCCTGTTGCTGGCTGAAGCGGCGCAAGCGGCTGCTCAGCGGCGCGGGCAGTTGCAAGGCCAGGGCGGCGCCTTGGTAGCTTTGCACCTGGGGACGCGGGTGGTCGCTGGGCAGTTCCAGCAGCGCCGGGGCGCCGTCCAGGTGCGCTTTCCAGAAGTCGATCTGGGCGTGCAGGCGTTCACCTTGCAGGTGCTGCTGTTGCCAGTTGGCGTAGTCGGCGTATTGCAGGGCCAGGGGTGGCAGCGGATCGTCAAGGCCCTGGCTGAACGCGGCGTAGAGCGCGTTGAACTCGCCGATCAACACCGCCACCGACCAACCGTCGGAGACGATGTGGTGCTGGGTCACCAGCAGGATGTGTTCGTCCTCGGCCAGGCGCAGCAGGCGGCCGCGAATCAGCGGTCCCTGGCTCAGGTCGAAGGCGTCCCGGGCTTCGGCCTGGGTGAGTTGGGTGACGGCGGTTTGCCGGGCTTCGGCGTCCAGGCCTTGCAGGTCGTGTTCCTGCAAGGCAAAGCCGCTGTCGGTGGCGGCGAAGCGCTGGCGGACCTCGCCGTCACGGCGTTCGAAGGTGGTGCGCAGGCTTTCGTGACGGGCGACGATGCGGTCCAGGGCGCGTTGCAAGGCGTTGCGATCCAGGCTGCCGCGCAGGTGCAGGGCGGCGGGCATGTGATAGGCCACGCTGGCGGCGTGGTCCAGTTGATCGAGGAACCACAGGCGTTGCTGGGCCAGGGACAGCGGCAACGCTTGCTCGCGGGACACCACGTCGATGGGCTGGACGCGGGAGTGACCGGCCTGTTCTACCCGCAGGGCCAGTTCGCTCAGCGAGGTCTGGGCGAAGAGGGTGCGCAGGTCGATCTCGACGCCGAGGTCCTGGTGCAGGCGGGCCTGCAACTGCACGGTCAGCAGGGAATGGCCACCGAGTTCGAGGAAGCCGTCGTGACGGCCGACCTGATCCAGTTGCAGCAGGTCTTTCCAGATCTCGGCGAGGGCGATTTCGGTGGTGCCCTGGGGCGCCTCGTAGGTTTTGCTCGCCAGGGCTTCCAGGCCGGGGGCCGGCAGGGCGCGGCGGTCGAGCTTGCCGTTGGCGGTCAGGGGCAAGGCATCGAGGTGCACGAAGGCGCTGGGTACCATGTATTCGGGCAGGTGCTTGAGCAGGGTGCTGCGCAGTTGTTCGGCCGGGATCGGCTCGCCGCAGACGTAGGCGACCAGGCGCTTGCTTTCCGACTGCCCGGGGTGGTCTTCCCGGGCAATGACCACCACTTCACGAACACCCGGGCACAACGCCAGGGCCGCTTCGACTTCACCGATTTCGATGCGCAAACCTCGGATCTTCACTTGGAAGTCGTTGCGGCCCAAGTACTCCAGGGCGCCGTTGGCGAGCCAGCGGCCGAGGTCGCCGGTCTTGTACAGGCGCGCGTTCGGCTCGGTGCTGAACGGGTCGGCGATAAAGCGCTCGGCGCTCAATTGCGGTTGGTTCAGGTAACCCCGGGCCACGCCGATACCACCAATGTGGATTTCCCCGGCGACACCCAACGGTTGTGGTGCGCCACGGCCATCGAGCACGTACATCTGGATATTGGCGATCGGCCGGCCGATGGGCACGCTTTCGCCAGGATCACTGGCGCGGCACTGCCAGGCCGTCACGTCGATGGCCGCTTCGGTCGGGCCATAGAGGTTATGCAGCTCGATCTCTGGCAACTGCCGTTCGAAACGCCTTTGCAGGCTGCGGGGCAGGGCTTCGCCGCTGCACAACACGCGTCGCAGGTCAGGGAAGGCCTGCCCGTCATGGTGTTCGAGGAACAAGTCGAGCATCGACGGCACGAAGTGCAACATCGTGACGCTGGCCTGGCGCATCAGCCGGGCCAGGTAGTCCGGTTCCTGATGGCCGCCCGGGCGCGCCATGACCAGTTCGGCCCCGGCCAGCAGTGGCAGGAAGAATTCCCAGACCGACACGTCGAAACCGAACGGGGTCTTTTGCAGCACGCGGTCGGTGGCATCGACGCCGTATTCATCCCTGGCCCACAGCAGACGGTTGACCACGCCGAGGTGTTCATTCATTACCCCCTTGGGGGTGCCGGTGGAGCCGGAGGTGTAGAGCACGTAGGCCAGGTGAGTGGGGCTCAGGCCGAGGACTTGCGGGTCCGGGTTGTGTTCGGGTTGAGCGGCCAGTTGTGCGTGATCATCGAGGGCCAGCAGCGGCGCACTCGAGGCTGGCAGCAGGCCTTGCAACGCCTGGCTGGTCAGTACGGCCCGCGGGCTGCTGTCGTCGAGCATGAATGCCTGGCGTGCATTCGGCAGGTCCGGGTCGATGGGCACGTAGGCCGCCCCGGCCTTGAGAATCCCCAGCAGGGCGACGACCATTTCCGGCCCCCGCCTCAGGCTCACGGCCACTCGGTCATCGGGTTTCACGCCCAGCTCGATCAGGCGATGGGCCAACCGATTGGCCTGGCGGTTGAGTTGTTCATAGCTGAGCAACGGCCCGGTATCGCCGCGCACGGCACAGGCGTGCGGACGCTGCCGGGCTTGCTGTTCGAACAATTGGTGGATCAACACATCCCGCGGATAGTCGTGGGCCGTGGCGTTGAATTCGCCTTGCACGCATTGCCACTCGGCGTGGCTCATGAGCGGGTACTGCCCCACGGGCGTTGCATGCTGCTCCAGCACGGCCTCTAGCATCGAGACGATGCGTTGTTGCAGGTGCCGGGCCTCTTCCAGGCTGAAGTAGGCGGTGTTGAAGTTGAAATCCAGGTGGACGTCTTCGAACGGATGATAGTCGCGCACGAAAATCGCCATGGGTGTCTGCTCGTAGCCGTTGTCCATGGTGATGACCGTGGACGAGGTGCCGCCGAACTGATCGTCGCCGTCCAGGCTTTCGAACGACAGTGACACGTCGAACAGCTGGCGACGCCCGGTCTGTGCCAGGCGCAGGGTGCGGTTGAGCTCGGCGATGGGGAAGCGCTGATGGCGGTAGCAGCGGCGCAGTTGCCCGCCGGCAGTGTGCATCAAGTCCAGCAGCGAGGCGTCGAAGTCGACGGGCAGGCGGATCGGACTGACCGAGGAAAACATGCCTGCGGTTTCTTTCGCCCGGGCAGTGGTGCGGTTATGCACCGGCATGCCGATGACGATTTCATCGACGCCCACGGTGCGGCAGAAATAGGTGGCGACCACGCTGATCAGCACATGGGCGACCGACAGGCTGCGTTCGCTGGAAAATTGCGTCAACGCGTTGTACAGCGCCCGGGGCAGCATCGCCTGGACCTGGGCGCTGGGGGCCAGCTCATTGGCCTGGCCTGTCTTGAAATCGGCCCGACGCTGCAGCAGCGACGGCGGCATCTGTGCGTAGGTTTCCTGCCAGAACTGGCGGTCGCGCTCATAGCGGGACGAGGCCAGGTAAGCCCGGTCATCTTCCAGGAACGACAGGTAGGAATGCCCTTGGGCGACTTCGTCGTTGCCGGCCAGCAGCGCATTGTAGGCCGTCCCCACGGCATGGCCGATCAGGGCCACGCCAATGCCGTCGGTGACCAGGTGGTGGTAGCGGGCGAGCCAGTAATGGCGGTTCGGGCCGCAGCGGACCATGCGTGCCTCCCAGAGCCGGCCCGTCAATGATTCAAAGGGCTGGCGAAAGGCATTGCGCAGATAGTCCATGGCCAGGCCGGCCTCGGCGTCGGCCTCGGAGAACTCCACTACCTCCATGTTCACCTTGACCTCGGGCAGCACGCGCTGGCGGCCGGTGCCGCCTTCATGACTGAAGCTCAGGCGCAGGGTGTCGTGCCGGTTGGCGACCAGCTCGATGGCTTTCTCGAACAATGCAATGTCGATCTGGCCCTTGATCTCCAGGGACATGCCGATGTTGTAGTAGGGCAGGTCCGGGTGTGCGAGCTGATCCAGCCAGATGCCCTGCTGGACGGACGCCAACTCGTGGGACGCGGAGTCTTGGGTAGGCAACATATCGGTCGACGAATCCATTTCGGAGCACCTGCTTGCAGAATCGATTGAGGTTTTTCTCCGTTCGAATGGCAGTGGTGAAGGCCTGGACGACTGCCAGTCGGCGGAATCAATAGCCGTGGAGAAGGACATCGGGGGCGGCGCAAGGCGCTGGGGGCGACGGGGCGGCGAGGGCTGCGTTGCGAGCCGTCGAGGGTCCCGTCCTGCCGTTCGGCTGCGCCTGATATCCCTTCACAAAGTGAGAAAAAATTAGAGCATCCGCCTTGGGATGTCTGTCATGGGAAGCAGGGACAACGGCGCGGAACGTGGCTTTGCGGCGCTTGGGCGTGGTCGCGCGAGTCTGTTATACCAGCGGCCCTGAGTGTGCTTGCGAGGGTCGAACATGCCATTAACCGCCGAATCGGACCGCCCAGCGACGAAGTTCTGGAGCTTGTCCCGCTTTCCCAATCACCCACGGGCAGGCGCGGTCGACGTGATCGATGCGCTGGCGATTTCCAAAGAGGAATTCACCCGCCGCTACGTCAACCGCAACCGTCCCTGCCTGGTCAAGAATGCAGTACGGCATTGGCCGGCTTTCCAGAAATGGCAACGCCTGGACTACCTCAAGGCGCACTCGCGCAACAGTGCGGTGGTGGTGCGCTCGCAGATCGTTTCCGAGGTCATCGGTTGGTCCAACCCGAAGGTCAAGGCCGAGCTGACCGAGTATGCCAACACGGTGTATCGGGAAATGCCGTTCCACCAGTTTCTCGACGACCTGAGCGTGGGTGATTCGCCGTTGGTGGCCGACAGCTGCCGGTTCTCCGAAGGCTCGGCCATCGAGCCGATGAAGGAGGATGTCGGTGGGTTGCCTTTCATGCCGCAGTTGGGCAAGTCCCGGCACTACCCGCCCCATCGCAGTTTCCTGTACCGCAACTCCTATACCGATTGGCACTTCCATGTCGTCGACGAAACGTTCATGGCCCAGGTCGTCGGTGCCAAGGAAGTGTTGCTGTTACCGCCGGACGAAGCCAGTTGGCGGGCCTTGCGCCCGGTGATCGAGGAGGCGGGCTACCTGTACGACATCGACACCGGGCGTTTCCCTGGCACTCGAGCGTTGCGGGCGCTGCGTACGGTGGTGGAGCCGGGGGATGCGCTGTACATCCCGGTCTACTGGTGGCACGCCGTGCAATCGATGGACGATGAATTCGGTGCGACCGTCGCGGCGACATTCCCAACGCCCTTGCACGTCAGCGGCAACATCAGCTCGCCCATCGCCAGGCGGGTGTTGCGGACCTATCTGTTTTCCCGTTTTGCGCCGTTGATATTGGGCGCGGTGTTTTACTCCCTGGCCTATCGGCTGCTGGACAAGTTGATCGGTGTGGTCACGCCTCGCGATGTGCGCCCATGAGCGTGGGGAGCGGCCGCCGGGGTTTTGACCTGGGGCGCGGTTTCTATTTCCTCTGGTGCGGCGAGTCGCTGGCGGTGGTGGGCACGGCGCTGATGGAATTCGCCCTGGGGGTCTGGGTGTACAACCATACCGGTTCGGCGGTGGCCTTCGCCAACGTGGTACTGGCGGCGACATTGCCGGCGGTGTTGTTCTTGCCCTTGGCGGGTGGGCTGGCCGACCGGATCAGCCACCGGGTAATCATTGTCTGTTGCGATGTGACCCTGGCGGTGCTGCTCCTTGGGGTCATGGCGCTGCTCTGGTTCGAACGCCTGGAGCCGTTGCACCTGTACATTTTCAATTGCCTGGCGTCGATTGTCGGCGCCTTTCGCAAACCGGCCTATCAGGCTGCTGTCAGTACGATTGTCGCCCCTGACAAGTTCACCCGGGCCTCGGGGTTGATCAGTATCAGCAAGAACGCGTCGGCCCTGGTGGCACCGTTGTTGGCGGGGGCGATCATGGCCAGTGCCGGGCTGGTGACGATCCTGGCGGTGGACCTGATGACCTTCTGCTCCGGCACCTTGCTGGTGATCAAGGCGTTCTCCCATGTGCGAGGGGCGCCGGGTCGTCAGGACGGCGGGCCCAAAGGCACGGTGTTTGGCGGGGCGCTGGGGAATGTCGCCGCGGCGCTGAAGTTCTTTGTCGCCGAGCGGCTGATGGCCGGGTTGCTGGTCTACACCATGATGCGCACGGCGCTGTTGTCACTGGCCACCTTGATGATGACGCCATTGCTGCTGTCGACCCTGGGCAGCCAGGCCTTGGGCATGGCCTACACCTGGGCGGCCCTGGGTGGGCTGGCGGGCGCGGGGTTGCTGATCTCGATGGGCAATCCACGCCGGTTGATGGCGCTGGTGGCGGTGGCCGATCTGTTGTTGGCGGCCTGCGTCGTTGCCTTGGGGCTGGTCTCGCAGACCTTCGCCTACTGCGCACTGGCCTTTGTCGCGATCACCATGGCGAGCATCGCCGATGCCAGCGTGAACTCGCTGTGGATGCGCAGGATCCCCGCCGGCAGCCGTGCCAGTGTGTTTGCGTTGATCAGCATGTTGACCATCGCCACCACCAGCCTGGCGGTGATCGTCGGCGGTTTCCTGGTGGATCACTGGTTCCAGCCAGCGCTGATGCCCGGCGGTCTTTATGCCGACTCGATCGGACGCTGGCTGGGCGTGGGGCCGGGGCGTGGTGTGGGGTTGCTGTTCGTGGTGGCCGGCGGGTTGTTCGCGTTCCTGCCATTGAGCGTCTTGCTGTATGGACCGATGCGTCGACTGGACGAGACCCCGGCGCCGGTGGCGGGGGCGCGGATGATCGAAACACCCCAGGTCGAGCCCCTGTAATGCCGGTCGGCCCCGGTGTACCTGATTCCCGTGACAGACAGGCCAAGCCCGGTGGGTCAACCTTGGCAGGCTCTCCTGCCGCGCCCCTTTCACCCGGCGGACAGGACTATCTGGCATCGCCAGCGGAATCGACAACCTCAATAAAAGGAGTACCTATGCGCCCGTCGTTTTATGATCCCAGCCGTTTTCCGCAACTGAAGAACCTGGCCGACAATTGGGAAGTGATCCGCGAGGAGTTTCTGGCCCTCGATGCGCCAACCCTGACGATCAACCGCGTGGGCAAGCAGATTGCCGAGATAGTCGAGGAGATCGACGCTCACATGGCGGCTGGGGGAGAGTATGGCTGGCTCTGGGGATGGGGTGACGACATGGATATCATGCCGGAGTGGACCCAATACGGCCTGGTGGCCTACGACACCCCGATCCCCTACGCCCGCGACGCCATGCCCGGGACCATCGAGCTGCTGAGCAAGATTCCCGGCATCAAGCTTTGCGCCCTATTGCGCATGGAACCCAACGTGTTCCTTGGTACGCATTCTCATACCGGCACTTGGGAAGAAGGTCTGCTGCACATGCAATTGACCATCGACGCGCCTACCACACAGAACTATGCCTACCTTAATGTCAACGGCAGCTTCAACCAGAGCACCAACGGTAACCTGGTGATTTTCGATGGCTCCCTGGACCACTTTGCAGTCAATGCGTCCAGGGCTCACCGTACTGTGCTGTACCTTGAGTTTCATCGTGAGAAGCACATGGTGGCTTGATGTGGAACCCTGTCACCGGAAAGATTGTGGACGGACGCTGAATCTGTGGGTCCCCAAGACCCCATGTGGGTGGATGCTGAATCTGTGGGTACCGAAGAACCCATGTGGGAGCCGAGCTTGCTCGCGATGACGTCAGCACATTCAATCCCGATGCAAGCTGACCCACTGCTATCGCGAGCAAGCTCAGCTCCCACAAGGGATTGTGGGCAGATGCTGAATCTGTGGGGCCCCAAGACCCCATGTGGGTGGATGCTGAATCTGTGGGTACCGAAGAACCCAGGTGGGAGCCGAGCTTGCTCGCGATGAGGGCGGTACATTCAATCCCGATGCCAGCTGACCCACTGCTATCGCGAGCAAGCTCAGCTCCCACAAGGGATTGTGGGCAGATGCTGAATCTGTGGGGCCCCAAGACCCCATGTGGGAGCGAGCTCGCTCGCGATGACGTCGGCACATTCAATCCCGATGCAAGCTGACCCACTGCTATCGCGAGCAAGCTCGCTCCCACAGTGGATTGTGGGTGGATGCTGAATCTGTGGGTACCGAAGAACCCATGTGGGAGCCGAGCTTGCTCGCGATGACGTCAGCACATTCATCCCGATGCAAGCTGACCCACCGCTATCGCGAGCAAGCTCAGCTCCCACAAGGAATTGTGGGTGGATGCTGAATCTGTGGGTCCCCAAGACCCCATGTGGGAGCCGAGCTTGCTCGCGATGACGTCAGCACATTCAATCCCGATGCAAGCTGACCCACCGCTATCGCGAGCAAGCTCAGCTCCCACAGGTTTTGCACCGCGCCACGGCTGGTAAGTCAGACCACCGTCGATTCGAGGGTCGATTCCAGGAAGCGGAAGGCGGTGTGCTTTGAGCGATGGGTCGACTCGAAGAACGCCAGATGGCTGCCATTGCGCTCCACATGCAGCAAGGCGTCACTGATGGACTCGGCAATGTGCTTGGAACCACCAAGGTGGGTGGTTTCATCGGCGTCGCCGGCGACGACCAGGGTGGGCGCCGTGATCTGCTCCAGCCGCGACTTCAACTCAGTCTTGTTCAGCGCATCGTTGAGTCGCGCATAGCGATAGAACAGCTCTTCGTTGACATAAGGGTAGAGCGCCGCATGGGCGATGGAGTCCGGAATGGTCGCCAGGGTCGCCTGGTCCAGGAACAACGCCTGCAGGTCGCTGGCTTCGTTGCGGTCCACGGCGGCCGATTCCATCAGCCACTCGAAGTTCTGCTGGTGGGTGGTGCGCAGGCTGTCGTCGCCCAGGTTGTAATCACCGTGCCACAGGCTCAGGGAGTTGACCCGGTCGGTGTGGATGGCCGCCGCGCTGAGGGCGATCACCGCGCCACCGCAGATACCCATCAAGTGCGCGCTTTGCAGGCCATAGTGGTTCATCACATTGATCAGGTCGCCCACCTGGGCATCGGTGTCCACGGACAACTGATCGAAGGAGGTGCAGGAACCGAACAGCCCGCGGGTTTCCCAGGTGACCACGAAGAACCTTTCGCTCAGCGCATTGAACCAGTCGCGACACAAGTCGAACGGCATGCCGCAGGGCAGGGCGAGGACGATGGCTGGGCGGTTTCGATCGGTGCTGGCATGCACCGACAGCGCCACATTGTCGCGGGTAATCAGGTGCAGTGTCTCGACCTCGGGCACGGCACCGCTGAAATCGAAGTGTCTGACCAGGCGCCCGAAGTCCTTGGCACTGTCGACATCGTCGAAGTGGTCATAGGCAAACTCGAGCGCCTGGCAGATTTTCTTGCTGATGAACATCTCGAAAGACGACAGCTGCGCCTCGCCGTCATGCACGTACTGCACGGCTTTGACGCCGATCCTGGCGAACGCGGTGCTGACCGCGCGTTCCGTGGCTCTCACGCTGGAGGAAGCCTGGTCGGGCGCCACATCACTGCCCTGGGACAAAAAGCTCAGGCAGATAGGATCGGGCAAATGGATGGCAAGGTGCCTAAGCATCCTCACGGTCTCACACAGGCGCGTCGCTGCGTCGGTGGAAATAGTCATGGATTGGGGACTCCTGTCAGGCACGTTGCGCATGCCAACTGTCATATGGCATTGAAAAGATCAGACGGCTTCGAACTTCTTGCCTCGGGTCGTGTGGGTGACAAGGCGATTGTATTCAGGGGTCGTCTCGCCGATGACCTGCACCGCGCCGTACTTTTCAAGGCTGATACGTCCACCGTATTCCTCGATGTGGTCGGAGTCCGGGTAGATCTTCACGAACGACGGTACATAACGCGAGGCGAAGCCCATGCGCATGTCCTGGGACTCGCCGCTGTGGGGGTAAGAGGCGTGCATCAGGGTCGACCAGAAAATGATGAACTGGCCGGCTTTCATCTGCATGGGCACGGCGGAGGCTTCGTCGGGCTTCCAGTTTTCGTCGATCTGCAGCTGGCGATAGTCGTAGCCGAAGAAACCGCGCCGCACACCATCCTTGACCACCGAGCTGTTGTTGGCATCGGGATCGTAGGCCATGCGCTTGGTTTCGTCGTAGTTCATGCTGTTCTGGGTGCCGGGAATGAACTGCAGGCAACCGTTGGCGATGTTGGCGTCGGTGAAGGCGGTCCAGACGGTGATGGTGCCGCCGAAGTCTTCGTTTTCCGGCCAGAGAATCTGCGGCTTGCCCGAGGCGTTGGCGAAGGTGTCGGCCTGGTGCCAGTCGGTGCCTTCGTCGCCCGGGTATTTAGGGAAAAACTCGGTGCGCCAGCACAACACGTCCGGGCCGAGGATGCTCTCGACGCGGTCGCAGATCTGCGGACGGCAGATATGGCTGGCGAGGAATTCGTCGTCCAGGTGGCGATCGTAGTTGGCAATGTTGGTGCCGCCGGAGATCGCATCCAGGTCCTGGTAGGCCGCGGCACTGCGGTCGAGCAGGCGCAGGCGGGTGCGCTTCCAGGTCTCTTTCATTTCTTCTGGCGAATAGGCGTCGAACGGTCCGATGAAGCCGTTCTTTTCAAAGGACGCACGTTCTTCCGGGGTCAGGGCGAATTTTTTGCTCATGAGCTTTTCCTTTTCGATCAATGGGCTTGAACAAGGGAGCGCTGGATACAGCCGGCCAACACTTTGGCGGTCGCGCCATCTGCCAGCACACCTGGGTCGAGGTTGACCCGGTAATGGGCCTTGAACGTGCTCAACGAGCGGATCAGGGCCAGGGAGGTGCCGCCGAAGTCGAAGAAATCATCGTTCAGGCCGATGTTCTTCAGGCCCATGTCGTCCGACCAGACCTTGAGCACGAACTGCTCCTGTTCGGTGAGGCCCGTTTCGCTGGCGTGGTCCACGGTCGAGGTGGCGGAATCGGGCGAGGGCAGGCGGCTCTTGTCGATCTTGCCGTGGTCAGTGACCGGCAACGCGGCCAGTGGGATGTAGGCCGAGGGGCGCATGTAGTCCGGCAGGTTCGCGGCCACCTGTGCGGCCACTTCGCTGCGCAGCTGTTCGGTCCAGGCCGCCACGCCATGGGTCGGCACCACGTAGGTGACCAGGCGCCAGTCGCCATCGCCGTAATCGTGACCGGCCACGTGGGCGGCGGCTACGGCGGGGCTGGCTTGCAGGCACGCTTCGACTTCGCCCGGCTCGATGCGGAACCCACGGATCTTCAGCTGTTCATCGCAACGACCGGCGTAGCGGTACTCGCCATCGTCTCCCAGCACCAGCAGGTCGCCGGTGCGATAGGCACGGCTCGAGGTGCCCGGCAACTGGACGAAGCGCTCGGCGTTCAGGGCGGGACGATTCAGGTAGCCCAGGGCGACCCCGGCGCCTTCGATGTACAGCTCACCGGCGTTGTCTTGGGACACTGGTTGTTGATCGGCGTCGAGCAGGTGCAGGCGCCAGCCGTCCAGCGGCGCGCCGATGGACACCATGGCGGCGCTTTCCAGATCCTGGCCACGCACGCGTTTGAAGGTGGTGTGGACGGTGGCTTCGGTGATGCCGTACATGTTGATCAAGGCCGGCTTCTGATCGCCATGGCGCTCAACCCACGGCCGCAGTACGGTGGCGGGCAGTGCCTCGCCGCCGAACACCACGTAGCGCAGGGCCAGTGGCGCACTGGCAGAGCGGTCCGCCTCATCCAGGCCGCGGAACGCCGATGGCGTCTGGCTCAGGACAGTCACGCCCTGGTCGGCCAGCCATTGACGCGTGCCACTTGGCGAGCGCGAAACATCGTAGGGCACCACGGCGACGTGGCCGCCGTGGGCGAGGGCGCCCCAGATTTCCCACACCGAAAAGTCGAAACCGATGGAGTGGAACATCGACCAGACGTCGTTTTCGGTGAAGGCGAACGAGCGCTGGGTACTTTCCAACAGGCGGCTGACGTTACCGTGCGCCACCAATACGCCCTTGGGCTCACCGGTGGAACCGGAGGTATAGATGACATAGGCCGTGGCCTCGTCGGGGTTGCGTTGGTCGTTGGCGGGCAGCGGTTGCAGGGCCGGCCCGGCCAGCAGCTCGGCCAGGGACAGGACGCGTACGGACGCGCTCGGCGGCAGGTCGGCGAGTTCACCGATCATCAGGCCCAGGCCGCTGTCGCGCACGATGTGTTCGACACGTTTACCGGGGTATTGCGGGTCGACCGGGACGTAGGCGCCGCCGGCCTTGAGGATACCCAGCAGGCTGATGACCAGGTCGACGCCACGTGGCAGGCACATCCCCACCAACATGCCGTCCTGGACGCCTTCCTGGCGAAGCCTGGCCGCCAGCTGCGACGAAGCCGTGTCGAGTTGTGCGTAGCTCAATGAGCGAGAGGCGTCGGAAACCGCGGTTCGCTCAGGGAATTCACGGGCCCGGGCGACGAATGTTTCATGCAGGAATGCACCGGGCGTGAGAGGGGCTGGCGCGGGATTGACCGATCCGCCAGTGTTCTTAATCGGCATGACTAACGCTCCTGTTAAATGCCAGGCACAGCGTGTTTGCATGTTGCGCAAACCGATGTGCTCGAGACGTCACTGCGACCCACGGCATCGTTTGCGGTACCTGTGCAATTCGCAGCTGACGCATTTCAGCACCGACTTCGTGTCGGCGTCTGTCGCGGGAAATGGGGACAAGAATTTGCCGCTCCGCAAACGGCTCAAGTAGACACCATGACCCCCTCTGTCCCGGTTTGCGGTGCCAGACATCACCGCGGATCAGTGTTTTTATCCTTGCCCGATGGTGGGGCGCATTGGTCCGGCCCTGCGACGTGGATCCGATGATCCGTGGTTCAGGAGTTATTCATGAGTCTTCAAACTGACGCATCGCCCGTCATGCCCGCTGACGGGATGGCGGATTCGCTTGTCTGGCCAGGTCACGGGGCCGGTGAATCGGTCAGGCTGTCATTGCTCGCCGACGGTTTGAGTTTGCCGGTGGTGATCGAACCGATCGAACCGGGGCTGGATCCTTCGCTGTGGGCCAACACCCATCGCGAGGCTATCGAGGCGTTGCTGTGTCGTCACGGCGCGGTGCTGTTTCGTGGTTTTGACCTCGGCTCGGTGCCGGCCTTCGAGGCGTTCGCCGAAGCCTTGTCGCCCGGGTTGCACGGCAGCTACGGCGACCTGCCGAAGAAGGAGGGCGGACGCAACGTCTACCGCTCCACGCCGTATCCCGAGCGCGAGATGATCCTGTATCACAACGAGAGCTCGCACCTGGAAAGCTGGCCGCGCAAGCAATGGTTCTATTGCGAGCAGCCGTCACGGGTTGGCGGTGCGACGCCGCTGGCCGACATCCGCCAAGTGCTGCAAAGCCTGCCGCCGCAGGTGGTGGCTCGGTTCGAACAAAAAGGCCTGATGTACAGCCGCACCTTTACCGCTGGCGTCGAGCCGAGCTGGGCATCGTTCTTCGGCACCAGCGACCGCGCGGCCATCGAACAGCGATGCCGGGAACAGGGCACCGATTTCGAATGGCTCGACGACGAAACCCTGCAGGTGCGCACCCTCTGTCCAGCGGTTATCCAACATCCGGTGACCGGGGAGCGGGCTTTTTTCAACCAGGTGCAGCTGCACCATCCGTTCTGTCTCGGCGAGGAAATGCGCGAAGACCTGCTCGATATGTTCGGCGCCGATCGTCTGCCGCGCATGGTCAGTTACGGCGATGGAACGCCGATTGAAGACGACGTCATGGCGTTGCTCGGCGAGGCCTATGAGGCCTGTGCGGTCAGGTTCGCCTGGCGCAAGGGCGATGTGGTGATGCTCGACAACATGTTGGCCGCCCACGCTCGCGATCCTTACGAGGAACCACGCCTTATCGTTGTGGCGATGGGCGAAATGACCGCCCGGGGCGATGTATGGCGACCGGCGTGAGCCCTTTCGCGACTCCATTGAAGGATAGCAACCCATGAAAAAAGAGAAGAAAGCGAAGAAGCCCAAAGCGGGCTCGGTCATGCGCCTGTTGTGGCGTAACCATCCCTGGCTGACGCTCTTTACGTTGATCTGCGGTGTCATCAGCGGGGTGGCGTCCATCGCGGTGGTGAGCGTGATCAACGACGCTCTCTACAATGACGGCTCGCGCCTGCAGGCGCTGTACTGGTTCATCGGGCTCAGTGCCACGGCGCTGATCCTGCGCAACGGTGCGGCGTTGTTCCCGGCCTACGCCAGCATGCGGATCATGACGCGCTTGCGCATTGCGCTTTGTCGCAAGATTCTCGCCACGCCACTGGAAGAAGTGGACCGGCGCGGCCCGCCCAATGTGCTGACGATGTTGACTAACGACATCCCGCAATTGAATACGACATTGATCATCATGCCTACCATCCTGGTGGAGACGACGGTCTTTCTGTTCGGCATCGGCTACCTGGCCTACCTGTCGTGGGTCGTGCTGGCCTTGACGGTGTCACTGATGATCCTGGGGGTGGGGATGTATCTGTTCTTCTTTTCCTGTGGCGTGCGGAACACCTCTCGTGTGCGGGACGAATACACCGCGTTCAATGAATACACCCACGCCCTGGTGTTCGGCCTCAAGGAACTCAAGCTCAATGGCGTGCGGCGTCGTTGGTTCGGTCGCTCGGCCATCGAGGCGTCTTCGACCCGTGTGGCGCGCTACAACTTCGTCGAGCGCCTGTGGTACACCGCTGCCGACAACGTTGGGCAATTCACGCTGTCGCTGCTGATCGGTTGCCTGCTGTTCGCCGCGCCCCTGGTCGGTGCCATCGAGCCGAAAATCATGACCGCCAGCGTCCTGGCGGTGTTGTACATCATGGGCCCGCTGTCGTTGCTGGTCGGGGCGATGCCCTTGCTGGCGGCGGGACGGGTGGCGTGTACGCGTCTTTCGGAATTCGGTTTCTCGATCAACGATCCGCACCCGGAGCCTATCGAGACCGACGTGCCCAAGGTTCATCTGCTGGAGCACAAGAAGTCCTGGAATCGCATCGAATTGAAAGCCGTGCGCATGCATTACCAGGAGCTGCACGCCGAGACCGGCTTCTCCCTGGGGCCCATCGACCTGACGGTGCAGGCCGGCGAGTTGATCTACATCGTCGGTGGCAACGGTTGCGGTAAAAGCACCTTGGCCAAGCTCCTCTGCGGGCTCTACATCCCCCAGGAGGGTGAGGTCCAGCTCGATGGCAAGCCTGTCACGGATGAAAATCGCAACGACTATCGCGATCTGTTCTCCGCGGTATTTTCCGATTTCCATCTGTTCAATCGCCTCATTGGCCCCGACGAAGAGGACGGCAGCCCGACACTGGCGAGCAAGTACTTGGAAACCCTGGGGCTGGCCGACAAGATCAAGATCGAAGGGCAGGGGTATTCAACCCTGAAGGCGTTGTCCTATGGCCAGCAAAAACGCCTGGCACTGGTGTGCGCCTACATGGAAGATCGGTCGGTCTACGTGCTGGACGAATGGGCCGCGGACCAGGATCCGCCATTCAAGAAGTTCTTCTACGAGGAGCTGCTGCCCGACCTCAAGCGTCGTGGCAAGACGGTGCTGATCATTACCCATGACGACCAGTATTTCCAACTGGCCGATCGCATCATCAAGTTGTCGGATGGCCAGATCGTTTCCGACATCAACTGCGCCCTGCGCGACAAGCGAGCCTGATGCCCATTCAGGCTCCATCGTCCGGCTTGCGATGTCGCGACAGGGCTGCTGAACACCCGTGATAAACGCTTGGCATCCCCCGGCAGACGTGTACCCGCCGCCGGGTGGCGATGCCATGCAAGAACGCTCCGATCGTTCGACCGACCCCATGCCGCGCTGGCTAGCCGCGCGGATTTGCATCAACTCCAGGCGTGCCTGTTGCATTCAACCCGGGCAGCACTGACAAATCTCTGAGAAGGAACGTATGGAATTTATCTTTGCGCGTGCTGTGGATGGCGTTGTTGCAACAGGCCTGTCGGCTGACCGGTGTCATGAAAAACGCCGGGCCCCCAGGGCTTCGGGCAGTGCGTTGTGGGTGTGCGTGCGTGTGTCGGAGGGGCAGGTATGAATCAGTTTCTCCAGCTCTCGACAAGCTACCCTCTGACGACAGCACAGCGGGACATCTGGCTGGACCAGATGACCAAGGGCGATTCCCCCCTGTACAACATTGGTGGCTATCTCCATATCCAGGGCGCCGTCGACCCTGAGCGTTTTCAGCGGGCGGTCGACCTGTTGATTGAAAAATACGATGCCCTGCGTACGGTATTGCACTACGGCGCCGACGGCGTGCCCATGCAGACAATGGCCGAGACATTGGAGGCGCGGGTTCCCGTGCTGGATTTTTCCGATCGGCCCGACCCAGAGGCAGCGGTCCATGCCTGGATGCAACAACGGATGGCGGTCGCCATCAGGTTGGATGAAAGCCCGTTGTTCCGGTTCTATCTGGCTAAACTCGGTGACGCATCGTTTTATTTTGTGATGCACCTTCACCACATCATCCTGGACGGGTGGGGCGTCGGTTTGGTGCTGACTTCGCTGGGCGAACTCTATGACGCCCTGGAGAACGACCAGCCGCCTGACTTGTCGGCACCGTCCTATGTCGGATTCATCGACGAGGATGCCCGCTATCGTGATTCCCCTCGTTTCAAGCTCGATGAGGCGTACTGGCTGGACAAATACCAGGACGTTCCGGATCCACTGTTCATCGCGCGTCACCACGACCAACCACCCGGGGTCCTGGCTCCCAGTGCTCAAGCCTTGTATCGCTTCGCCCACACCTTGAGCGATCGAATCGATGTCCTGGCGCAAGCGCATCAGGCGTCACGTTTTTCGGTGCTGCTGGCTGCACTGTATGTCTTTTTCATACGGACCACCCAGCGTGATGAGTTGGTGATCGGCCTGCCGATCCTCAACCGCCCCAATGCAACCTTCAAGAAAACGGCGGGGTTGTTCACGCAGGTCAGTGCCGTGCGCTTCAAGTTCGCCAGCGACTTGTCATTTGGTGAGTTGATACGTGGCGTGACCCGCACACTCAAACAGGACTATCGCAACCAGCGGTTCCCCCTGAGCGAGATGAACCGTTCGCTAGAGTTGCGGCGCGATAACCGCGCGCAACTGTTCGACGTTTCGTTTTCCTATGAGCAGGAAGATCGTCGGTTCATGTTCGGACAGGCGCCGGCTCATTTTGTGATGGGCTCGAACGGCCAGGAACAGATGCCGCTGTCCATCCATATCCGAAGCAACCCGCACGACGACAATGCCTGGCTGCACTGGATCTACAACGAAAGCTATTTCCAGGCCGATGAAATCGAGTCGATGGCCGACCGATTCATGCATGTGCTGGAGCAGGGCTTGCGTGACGATACATTGCCGATCGAAGGCTTCGTTCTGCCGACTGCGGCCGAAGCGGACATGCTCCAGGCCTGGAACGCGAGCGATGCGCGCACGTATGAGCATGACCACACGATCCATGGGCTGTTCGAAGCGCAGGTGCGGGCGCGACCTGACGCGGTAGCGGTGCTGCATGAAGACCGTTGCCTGACTTATGGCGAACTCAACGCCCGGGCGAATCAGGTGGCGCACCGGTTGTTGATTCTCGGAGTCCACCCGGACGACCGCGTGGCGATCTGTGTTGAGCGCGGTCTGGACATGATCATCGGCCTGCTGGGCATTCTGAAGTCCGGTGCCGGCTATGTGCCGCTGGATCCGGCCTATCCCCAGGAACGCCTGGCATTCATGCTCGACGACAGTGCGCCGGTTGCTTTGCTCACTCAATCGACGCTGCAGGTTCAACTGCCGGCGTTGCAAGTCCCGGTGTTGTTGCTTGACCAGGCCGAAGCGGCGGGTATCACCGCCCAGTCACGCTACAACCCTGATGTGCGCACCCTGGCCTCACACCACTTGGCCTACGTGATCTATACCTCGGGTTCGACCGGATTGCCCAAGGGGGTGATGGTCGAGCACCGCAACGTCGCACGGCTGTTTTCGGCGACCCAGCCTTGGTTCGAATTTGGCCCGCAAGATGTGTGGGCGCTGTTCCATTCCTTCGCCTTCGATTTCTCGGTCTGGGAAATCTGGGGCGCGTTGACCCACGGCGGCCGCTTGCTGGTGGTGCCGCAACTGGTCAGCCGTTCTCCGCAAGACTGCTATGCGCTGTTGTGCGAGGCCGGGGTCACGGTGCTGAACCAGACGCCAAGTGCTTTCCGGCAGTTGATCGCGGCCCAGGGTGACAGCGACCTGTGCCACAGCCTGCGCCAGGTGATCTTTGGCGGTGAAGCGCTGGAAACCAGCATGCTCAAGCCGTGGTATGCCCGTGCGACCAATGCCGGGACACAACTGGTGAACATGTACGGCATCACCGAAACGACAGTGCATGTGACTTATCGTGCGTTGTGTGCCGCGGATGCGCAGTTGACCGGCGTCAGCCCGATCGGTAAGCGGATTCCCGATCTGCGCCTGTACCTGCTCGACAAGTACGGCCAACCGGTGCCAGTAGGCGTGGAGGGCGAGTTGTATGTGGGGGGCGCTGGCGTGGCGCGGGGTTACTTGAACCGGCCCCAGCTTGACGAAACGCGATTCCTGGCCGACCCGTTCGACGGTGGGGCTCATGCGCGAATGTACCGTACCGGAGACCTTGGCCGCTGGCTGAAAAATGGTGAACTGGAATACCTGGGGCGCAACGATGAACAGGTAAAGATCCGTGGTTTCCGCATTGAACTGGGCGAGATCGAAGCGAAGCTGGCGGTATGCGCGCAGGTGCGCGAAGCGGTGGTGATCGCCCGGGAAGACAACCCGGGGGACAAGCGCCTGGTGGCTTATGTGGTGGCCGACGCAGGTCGGCAACTCTCGGTGGCTGACCTGCGAGACCAATTGCTGGGCTTGTTGGCGGACTACATGGTGCCGAGTGCATTCGTGTTGCTGGATGCGCTCCCATTGACGACCAACGGCAAGCTGGACCGCAAAGCCCTGCCGGCGCCCGATTCACAGGCCTATGCCCGGCGCAGCTACGAAGCCCCGGAAGGCGAAGTGGAAACTGTCCTGGCCAGGCTTTGGGCCGAACTGCTTGGTGTGGAACAGGTGGGTCGACACGATCGGTTCTTCGAACTGGGCGGCCACTCCTTGCTGGCGGTCAAGCTGATCGAACGCATGCGCCAGGTCAAGCTGCACGCCGATGTGGGGGTTCTCTTTGGCCAGCCGACGTTGGCATCGCTGGCCGCCGCCACGGGTGTCAGCAAGGGCATCGTGGTGCCGGACAACATGATTGCCCACGGGGTCGAATGCATCACACCGGACATGCTGCCACTGGCAACGCTGACCCAGGACGAGATCGATCGAGTGGTCGCGGCAGTGCCGGGCGGGGTGGACAATGTCCAGGATATCTACGGGCTCGTGCCGTTGCAGGAAGGCATCCTGTATCACCACCTGGCGACCGAGGAAGGCGATCCGTACCTGTTGCAGATTCTGTTGCGCATCGACAGTCGCGAACAGCTCGATGCTATTGTGCAGGCTTTGCAAGTGGCGATCGAGCGCCATGACATTCTGCGTACCTCGGTGGCGTGGGAGGGCTTGGGCGAGCCGGTCCAAGTGGTCTGGCGCCAGGCACAACTGATGGTCGAAGAGCTCGGGCTGGGCGTGGCTGAAGGTGATATCGCTGGCCAGATGCAGCGCCGTTTCGATCCACGTCACACCCGCTTCGATCTGCGCCAGGCGCCGATGATGCGCCTTCATTTCACCGAAGATGTCGCCCACGGCAACTGGGTCGCGGTGTTGTTGTTCCATCACCTGATTGACGACGCCACCTCCCTGGGGATGCTGGGCAAGGAGATCGAGGCGCATCTGGAGGGCCGTTCGGCCGAACTTCCGGTATCGGTGCCTTACCGCAACTATGTGGCGCAGGTGCGGCTGGCAGGCAATCAGGAACACCATGAGGCGTTCTTCAGCGAGATGCTGGGGGACATAGACGAGCCGACATTACCGTTCGGTCTGCGGGATGTGCAGGGCGACGGCGTCGGTGTCGAAGAGACGGTGTTGCCGCTGGCCGCCGATCTGGCCCAGCGGTTGCGTACCCAGGCGCGGCGCCTGGGAGTGAGTACGGCCAGCCTGCATCACCTGGCTTGGGGTCAGGTGGTGGGGCGTTTGTCCGGTCGCCAGGATGTGGTGTTCGGCACGGTGCTGATGGGCCGCCTGCACAGTGGGCAGGAAGCCGGCCATGCCCTGGGCATGTTCGTCAACACACTGCCCTTGCGCGTCGAAGCGGGGGGGCAGGGGGTATTGGCCGCGCTGAAAGCGACCCACGCACGGTTGGCGACCCTGCTGAGGCATGAACACGCGCCATTGTCCCTGGCGCAGCGTTGCAGCGGTGTCGCGGCGCCGACCCCCTTGTTCAGCGCGCTGATGAATTACCGGCAGACTGCCGTGGCGGCGCAGGCACCCAAGGCGGTCGGTGAAGGGCGTCGCTGGGCCGGGGCGCAAATTCTGAGTGGCGAAGAACGCACCAACTATCCGCTGACGCTGTCCGTGGACGATCTCGGTGACGGCTTCAGCCTGACCGTTCAAGCGGTGGTCGAAATCGGCGCGCGGCGTATCGGCGCCTATATGGAAGCGGCATTGACGAGTCTGGCGGCGGCGTTGGAGCGTGCGGTTGAATCGCCCCTGGCGGATTTGACGATTTTGCCGGCATTGGAACGCGAGCAACTGCTGGTGGCATTCAACGCCACCGAGGCGGATTATCCGCAGCAGCAGACGGTTCATGGTTTGTTCGAAGAACAGGCCCAGCGTACGCCGGATGCGGTGGCGGTGATCCGGGGTGAGCAGCGCCTGACTTATCACGAGTTGAACGAGCGGGCCAACCGCCTGGCCCATTACCTGCGCAAGCAGGGTGTGGAGCCCGATTCGCGAGTGGCGATCTGCGTTGAACGCGGCATCGACATGGTCGTGGGGCTGCTGGCGATCCTCAAGGCAGGCGGCGGTTATGTACCGCTGGACCCGGCGTACCCGCTGGACCGGATTGCCTACATGCTGGACGACAGCGCGCCGGCTGCGGTGTTGGCGCAGACAGCGACCCTTGAGTTGCTGGCGGAAGCATCGATGCCAGTGATCAATCTCGACAGCGGCGATTGGCAGGACGAATCCGTCCAGAATCCCGAGGTCACTGAGCTGACGTCCTCGCACCTGGCCTATGTCATCTACACCTCGGGTTCGACCGGTCTGCCTAAAGGTGTGATGATCGAACACCGCAACACGGTGAACTTCCTGACCTGGGCCCATCGCTCATTTGACGCTCAAACCCTGTCAAAAACCCTGTTCTCGACGTCGCTGAACTTCGACCTGGCGGTCTACGAGTGCTTCGCGCCGCTGACCTCGGGCGGCAGCATCGAAGTGGTCACTAATGTGCTGGAACTGCAGCAGGGCGAGCACGACATCACGCTGATCAACACCGTGCCGTCGGCGCTCAAGGCCTTGCTGGAATCGGGTGGGCTGGGCGAGGGCGTCGACACGGTCAACGTCGCCGGTGAAGCGCTCAAGCGCAGCCTGGTTGAAACCTTGTTCGAACAGACCCAGGTCAAGCGCCTGTGCAACCTCTACGGCCCTTCGGAAACCACGACCTATTCAAGTTGGGTGTCGATGGCTCGCGAAGACGGGTTTGCCGCGCACATCGGCAAACCGGTGGCGAACACCCAGTTCTATCTGCTGGACGAGCACAAACAACCCGTGCCGCTGGGCGTGCCGGGCGAAATCTACATCGGTGGTGCCGGGGTCGCTCGTGGTTATCTGAACCGCGACGACCTGACGGCCGAACGCTTCCTGAAAGATCCATTCAGCAATGCTCCAAACGCCCGCATGTATCGCACGGGCGACCTGGGCCGGTATCTGCCGGATGGCAACATCGAATATCTGGGCCGTAACGATGACCAGGTGAAGATCCGTGGTTTCCGCATTGAACTGGGGGAGATCGAAGCCAAGCTCGCCCAGGCTCCGAACATCAAGGAAACCGTGGTCGTGGCCCGGGAAGATGTGCCGGGCGACAAGCGCCTGGTGGCGTATTTCACCCAACACTCGCCGGACGAAACAGTAGAGATCGAAGCCCTGCGCACGCACCTGCAAGCGCAACTGCCGGCCTACATGGTGCCGGTGGCCTACGTGCGCCTGGATGCGTTGCCACTGACGCCGAACGGCAAGCTCGACCGCAAGGCCCTGCCGGCACCGGATCTCGATGCGCTGATCACCCGTGGCTACGAAGCCCCGCAAGGCGAAACCGAAACCACCCTGGCGCAGATCTGGCAAGACGTGCTCAAGGTCGAACGCGTCGGCCGGCACGACCATTTCTTCGAACTGGGCGGGCATTCCCTGCTGGCCGTCAGCCTGATCGAGCGGATGCGCCAGGCCGGCTTGAGCGCCGATGTGCGCATACTATTCAATCAACCGACCTTGGCCGCGCTGGCTGCCGCAGTGGGCACTGGCAACGAGGTGACTGTCCCGGCAAACCTGATTCCTTTGGGTTGCGAACACATCACCCCAGCCATGCTGCCGCTGGCGAAGTTGAGTCAGGAGGCCATCGACCGTATCGTATCGACGGTGCCAGGCGGTGCGCGCAACGTGCAGGACATCTATCCGCTGGCGCCGCTGCAGGAAGGCATTCTTTACCATCACCTGGCCGCCGAACAAGGCGATCCTTATGTGCTGCAAGCGCAGTTCACCTTCGATAGCCGCGAACGCCTGGACGATTTCACCCAGGCCTTGCAGGGTGTGATCGACCGCCACGACATCTTGAGGTCATCCATGGCCTGGGAAGGGCTGGACGAGCCGGTGCAAGTGGTCTGGCGCAAGGCGGTACTGGGTGTTGAACACGTCATCCCGCACGATGAGGAGGGTGACATTCTCGCTCAGTTGAAGGCGAGCTTCGACGTCAGTCACCACCGCCTGGATATCCGTCAGGCGCCGTTGATGCGCGTTCGGTTCGCTCAGGACGCCGTCAACCAGCGTTGGTTGGCGACCTTGCTGGTCCATCACATGGCGCTCGACCACACGGCGCTGGAAGTGATGCGCCACGAGATACAGATGCACTTGCAGGGCCACGCTGGTCAGTTGGGCGACGCGGTGCCTTATCGCAACTATGTGGCCCAGGTGTGCCTGGGTGTGAGTCGTGAAGAGCACGAAACGTTTTTCCGCGCGATGCTCGGCGACATCGACGAGCCGACGCTGCCGTTCGGCTTGCAGGATGTCCGTGGCGATGGCAGCAGTATCGAAGAAGCCCAGCAGGCCATCTCGACGGAGCTGAGCCGCCGTCTGCGCCTGCAGGCGCGCCAATTGGGCGTGAGTGCCGCGAGCCTGTATCACCTGGCCTGGGCCCAGGTGCTGGGCCGGGTTTCGGGTCGCGAGGACGTGGTGTTCGGCACCGTGTTGATGGGGCGGATGCAGGGCGGCGAAGGGGCCGACCGGGCCTTGGGAATGTTCATCAATACCTTGCCGATCAGTGTGCAAGTCGGTGCACAAAGCGTGCGCGACGGCGTGCTGACGACCCATGCGCGGCTGAGCGGGCTGTTGGGCCATGAGCATGCTTCCCTGGCGTTGGCCCAACGTTGCAGTGGCGTGGTTGCACCGACGCCATTGTTCAGTGCATTGCTCAACTACCGTCATTCGGTCGCCGAGCCTAATGCGTTACAAGCGTCGTCGACCTGGGAAGGGATCGAGGAAGTGGGCGGCGAAGAACGCACCAACTATCCACTGGTGCTGTCCGTGGATGATCTCGGCGAAGGCTTCAGCCTGACCGTTCAGGCAGTGGCCGAAATCGGCGCACGGCGGATCGGCGCCTACATGGAAGCGGCATTGACGAGCCTGGTCGTGGCGTTGGAGTGTGCGGCTGGAACGTCATTGTCTGATTTGACGATCTTGCCAGCGCAGGAGCGTGATCGGTTGCTGGTGACATTCAACGCCACCGAGATCGACTATCCGCAGCAGCAGACGATTCATGGCCTGTTCGAAGAACAGGTCCAGCGTACGCCGGATGCCGTGGCGGTGATCCGTGGCGAGCAACGCCTGACGTATCACGAGTTGAACGAGCGGGCCAACCGCCTGGCCCATTACCTGCGCAAACAGGGCGTAGAGCCCGATTCGCGGGTGGCGATTTGCGTCGAGCGTGGTATCGACATGGTCGTGGGGTTGTTGGCGATTCTCAAGGCCGGCGGCGGTTATGTGCCGCTGGACCCGGCGTATCCGCTGGACCGGATTGCCTACATGCTGGACGACAGTGCGCCGGCGGTGGTGTTGGCGCAGACGGCGACCCTTGAATTGCTGGCAGCAGCCTCGATGCCAGTGATCGATCTCGACAGTGGTTTGTGGCAGGACGAGTCCGTCCAGAATCCGGAGGTGGCCGAGCTGACGTCCTCACACCTGGCCTATGTCATCTACACCTCAGGTTCGACTGGTCTGCCCAAGGGCGTGATGATCGAACACCGCAATACGGTGAACTTCCTGACCTGGGCCCATCGTTCTTTCGATTCGCAGACCTTGGCGAAGACCCTGTTCTCGACGTCGTTGAACTTCGACCTGGCGGTCTACGAGTGCTTTGCGCCGCTGACCTCGGGCGGCAGCATCGAAGTGGTCACTAATGTGCTGGAACTGCAGCAGGGCGAGCACGACATCACCCTGATCAACACCGTGCCCTCGGCGCTCAAGGCCTTGCTGGAGTCCGGTGGGCTGGGCGAGGGCGTCGATACGGTGAACGTGGCCGGTGAAGCGCTCAAGCGCAGTCTGGTTGAAACCTTGTTCGAACAGACCCAGGTCAAACGCCTGTGCAACCTCTACGGCCCTTCGGAAACCACGACCTACTCAAGCTGGGTGTCGATGGCCCGCGAAGACGGGTTTGCCGCGCATATCGGCAAACCGGTGGCGAACACCCAGTTCTATCTGTTGGATGAACACGGGCAACCGGTGCCGCTGGGCGTGCCGGGTGAAATCTACATCGGTGGTGCCGGGGTCGCTCGCGGTTATCTCAACCGTGAAGACCTGACGGCTGAACGTTTCCTCAAGGATCCGTTCAGCGCCGTTCCAAACGCCCGTATGTACAAAACCGGCGACTTGGGCCGCTACCTGCCGGACGGCAACATCGAATACCTGGGCCGTAACGACGACCAGGTGAAGATCCGCGGTTTCCGCATCGAGTTGGGCGAGATCGAAGCCAAGCTCGCGCAACACGCTGCCTTGAACGAAACCGTAGTCCTGGCCCGTGAGGACGTACCGGGCGACAAACGCCTGGTGGCTTATTTCACCCAGCATTCGCCAGACGAGTCGGTAGACATCGAAGCCTTGCGCGCCTATCTGCAGGCATTGTTGCCGAGCTACATGGTGCCGGTGGCTTACGTGCGCCTGGATGCGTTACCACTGACGCCGAACGGCAAGCTCGACCGCAAGGCGCTGCCGGCGCCGGATCTGGATGCCGTCATCAGCCGCGGCTACGAAGCCCCGCAAGGCGAAACCGAAACCACCCTGGCGCAGATCTGGCAAGACTTGCTGGGCCTGCAACAGGTCGGTCGCCATGATCACTTCTTCGAACTGGGGGGGCATTCCCTACTGGCGGTCACGCTGATCGAGCGCATGCGCCAGGCCGGCTTGAGCGCCGACGTGCGCATATTGTTCGGCCAGCCAACCCTCGCGGCGTTGGCGGCGGCAGTGGGAGGCAGCAACGAAATCGTGGTGCCAGTCAACCGGATCGCGCTCGACTGCGAGCGGATCACGCCTGACATGCTGACGCTGACCAGCCTCGACCAGGATGCCATCGACCGCATCGTGTCCACCGTACCGGGTGGTGCGCGCAACGTGCAGGACATCTATCCGTTGGCCCCCTTGCAGGAAGGCATCCTTTACCATCACCTCGCATCCGAACAAGGCGACCCTTACGTGCTGCAAACGCAGTTCGCCTTCGACAACCGCGAACGCCTCGACGCTTTCATCCAGGCCCTGCAAAGCGTCGTTGACCGCCACGACATCTTGAGGTCATCCATGGCCTGGGAAGGGCTGGACGAGCCGGTGCAAGTGGTCTGGCGCAAGGCGGTGCTGGGTGTTGAGCACGTCATCCCGCACGATGAGGAGGGTGATATTCTCGCCCAGTTGAAGGCGAGCTTCGACGTCAGTCACCACCGTCTGGATATCCGCCAGGCGCCGTTGATGTGCGTCCGATTCGCAGAGGACGCCGTCAACCAGCGTTGGCTGGCGACCTTGCTGTTCCATCACATGGCGCTCGACCACACGGCGCTGGAAGTGGTGCGTCACGAGATGCAGGCGCACCTCTCGGGCCAAGCCGGTCAGTTGGGCGATGCGGTGCCTTACCGTAACTATGTGGCCCAGGTATGCCTGGGTGTGAGTCGTGAAGAGCACGAAGCGTTTTTCCGCGCGATGCTCGGCGACATCGACGAACCGACGCTGCCGTTCGGCCTGCAGGATGTTCGTGGCGATGGCAGCGGTATCGAAGAAGCCCGACAGGCTATCGCGACCGACTTGAGTCGACGCCTGCGGACCCAGGCCCGTCGCCTGGGGGTGAGTGCGGCAGCCTTGCATCACCTGGCCTGGGCCCAGGTGCTGGGCCGGGTTTCGGGGCGCGAAGACGTGGTGTTCGGCACCGTGCTGATGGGGCGGATGCAGGGCGGCGAAGGCGCCGACCGTGCCTTGGGAATGTTCATCAACACCTTGCCGATTGGCGTGCAGGTCGGTGCGCAAAGCGTCCGCGACGCTGTACTGGCGACCCATACGCGGTTGAGCGGCTTGTTGGGCCATGAACATGCCTCCCTGGCGCTGGCCCAACGTTGCAGTGGCGTGGTTGCACCGACGCCACTGTTC
Source organism: Pseudomonas sp. Van50 (assembly GCF_055390755.1). Taxonomy (NCBI): domain Bacteria; kingdom Pseudomonadati; phylum Pseudomonadota; class Gammaproteobacteria; order Pseudomonadales; family Pseudomonadaceae; genus Pseudomonas; species Pseudomonas sp. Van50. The sequence goes on from NZ_AP024343.1 coordinate 3,188,219, forward strand.
AGTGCATTGCTCAACTACCGTCATTCGGTCGCCGAGCCTATTGCGCTGCAAACCTCGTCAGCCTGGCAGGGTATCGAGATACTGGGGAGCGAAGAACGCACCAATTATCCGTTGACGATGAGTGTCGATGACCTGGGTAAAGACTTCAGCCTGACGGTGCTGGTCGAGTCTCGGGTGGGTGCCCAACGTATCTGCGGCTATATGCAAGTGGCGCTGGAAAGTCTGGTCGAGGCGTTGGAGCATGCGCCACAGACGCCGATGTGCAGCCTGGCAATATTGCCGCTGGCCGAACGTAAGCAACTCCTTGAAACCTGGAACGCGACAGCGGCGATCTATGCCCATGACCCGCTGATCCATCGGCAGTTCGAGGCCCAGGCCGCGGCACACCCGCAAGCGGTGGCAGTGGTGCATGCAGGCCAGACACTGACTTACTGTGAGCTCAACGCCCGGGCGAACCAGGTCGCGCATCGCCTGTTGGCCTTGGGCGTCTGCCCCGATGATCGAGTGGCGATCTGTGTCGAACGCAGCCTGGAAATGGTTGTCGGCCTGTTGGGCGTGCTGAAGGCCGGGGCCGGCTATGTCCCTGTGGACCCGGCCTACCCGGCGGAACGTATTGCCTACCTGTTGCAGGACAGCGCACCGGTTGCGGTGTTGGTGCAGGCCGTCACCCAGGGTTTGCTGGCCGCTGGCGCGGTGCCGGTCATCAATCTCGATAACGCCGGTTGGCAGGACGAGTCCGTCTCCAACCCCGCGGTGCCAGGGCTCGAAGCCCGTCACCTGGCATACGTGATCTACACGTCCGGCTCGACCGGTCTGCCCAAGGGCGTGATGGTCGAGCATCGCAACCTCAGCAACCTGGTGGGCTGGCATTGCCAGGCCTTTAATGTGAAACGCGGTAGCCGCACCTCCAGTGTCGCCGGTTTCGGTTTCGATGCGGCGGCCTGGGAGATCTGGCCTTCGTTGTGTGCGGGGGCGACGTTGCTGTTGCCACCGGCCCATGCGGGCAGCGAGGACGTCGGCGCGCTACTCGACTGGTGGCAGGCCCAGGCGCTGGATGTGTGTTTCCTGCCCACGCCCATTGCCGAATACGCGTTTGGCCGCAACCTGGGACACGATCAACTGCGCACCTTGCTGATTGGTGGCGACCGCCTGCGCAAGCTACCTGCCGATCTGCCCTTCGAACTGATCAACAACTACGGCCCCACGGAAACGACGGTGGTGGCTACCTCGGGGCGGATCGATGCCTCGCAGGCGGTGTTGCATATCGGTAAGCCGGTGGCCAACACCCAGGTCTACCTGCTCGATGCCCACCTGCAACCGGTTCCGGTCGGCGTGGCAGGTGAGCTGTACATTGGTGGCGCCGGGGTTGCCCGGGGTTATTTGAACCGTGGGCAATTGACCGCCGAGCGCTTTGTGAAGGACCCGTTCAGCCCTGTGCAGGACGCGCGGATGTACCGCACCGGTGACCTGGGGCGCTACTTGCCGGACGGCAACATCGACTACCTGGGGCGCAACGACAGCCAACTGAAGATCCGTGGCTTGCGTATCGAGCTGGGTGAAATAGAAGCCAGGCTCGGCGCTTGCGCCGGAGTCCGGGAGGCCGTTGTCGTCGCGGTGGGAGAGGCCCCGGATGACCAGCGCCTGGTGGCGTATTACACGGCGCACGACACCCTGGATCAAGCGCTGACAGCCGATAGCCTGCGCGAACAATTGCAGGTGCACCTGCCCAGCCACATGGTGCCGGCGGCCTACATGTGCCTGGACGCCTTGCCTTTGACCCCGAACGGTAAACTCGACCATCGGGCCTTGCCTGTCCCGGACAGCGAGGCCTATTCGGGACGCGGCTACGCAGCCCCGCAAGGCGAAGTCGAAACGGCATTGGCGCGGATCTGGTCCGAGCTGCTCAAGGTCGAGCAGGTGGGTCGTTACGACAATTTCTTTGAGCTGGGCGGGCATTCGCTCATGGCCGTCAGCCTGATCGAGCGGATGCGCCAGGTCGGCTTGAGCGCCGACGTGCGCGTGCTGTTCAGTCAACCGACCCTGGCCGCGCTGGCCGCCGCCGTCGGTAGTGGCAGTGAGGTCAGTGTCCCGGCGAACTTGATTCCCTTGGACTGTGAACACATTACCCCGGCGATGCTGCCGCTGGTCGCTCTGGACCCGCACGCCATCGAGCGCATCGTATCGACAGTACCGGGGGGGCGCGCAATGTGCAGGACATCTATCCGCTGGCCCCGCTACAGGAAGGTATTCTCTACCATCACCTCTCGGCCGAGCAGGGCGATCCCTACCTGCTCCAGACGCTGTTCGCTTTCGAGACCCAGGACCGTCTGGAGGACTTCGCGCGCGCGTTGCAACAGGTTATCGATCGTCACGACATTCTCAGGACGTCGATACGTTGGGAGGGATTCGAGCAACCCTTGCAGATCGTCTGGCGCAAAGCGCTGCTGAGACGGCAAGAGGTCGCCCTGGACCCGGTCGACGGCGATGCCGCGGCGCAACTGTATGAACGCTTCGATTCCAGGCATCACCGTCTGGATATTACCCAGGCACCGATGCTGCGTCTTGTGCATGCCCACGACACGGATAATGACCGTTGGCTGGCGATGCTGCTGTTCCACCACATGACGCTGGACCACACCGCGCTGGACGTGATGCAACACGAAATACAGGCCTGTCTCTCGGGAGAGGCGGCGCAGTTGGGCGCCGCGATGCCGTATCGCAACTATGTGGCCCAGGCCCGTCTGGGTGTGAGTGGCGAAGCCCACGAACGTTTTTTCCGCGACATGCTCGGCGACGTCGACGAGCCGACGCTACCGTTCGGCTTGCAGGATGTGCAAGGCGATGGCAGCGACATCGAGGAGGTCCGCCAGGACGTCGCGGCCGACCTGAGTCGCCGGTTACGGGTCCAGGCGCGTCAGCTCGGGGTGAGCGCGGCGAGCCTGTATCACCTGGTTTGGGCGCAAGTCCTGGGTCAGGTGTCGGGCAAGGACGATGTGGTGTTCGGCACGGTGCTGATGGGCCGGATGCAGGGCGGCGAGGGCGCCGATCGGGCGTTGGGCATGTTCATCAATACGCTGCCCTTGCGGGTGAGCGTGGCGCAAGCCGGCGTCCGTGCCGGCGTCAAGGAGACCCATGCCCGCCTGACCGCGTTGCTGGCCCATGAACACGCTTCCTTGGCGTTGGCGCAACGTAGCAGTGGCGTGCAAGCGCCAACACCATTGTTCAGTGCCTTGCTCAACTACCGTCATACCGGAGCGACAACCGCGATCGAGCTGTTGCCGGCCTGGGACGGTATCCAGATACTCAGTAGCGAGGAGCGGACCAACTACCCGTTGACGTTGTCGGTGGATGATCAGGGCGAGGCTTTCAGCTTTACCGTCATGACCCCGGCGCGCATTGGTGCGCAGCGGCTGTGTGATTATGTGCAGCACACGTTGGAAAACCTGGTCCGCATGCTCGAACAGCAGCCAGACATGCCCTTGCAGCAATTGTCGATCCTGCCGGCCTCGGAACGTGAGCAACTGCTGGTGGCATTCAACGCCACCGAGGCGGATTATCCGCAGCAGCAAACGATTCATGGTCTGTTCGAAGCCCAGGTCCAGCGTACGCCGGAGGCGGTGGCGGTGATCCGGGGCGAGCAGCGCCTGAGCTATGGGGAACTGAACAAGCGGGCCAACCGCCTGGCCCATTACCTGCGCAAACAGGGCGTGCAGCCGGATTCGCGGGTGGCGATCTGTGTCGAGCGCGGCATCGACATGGTCGTGGGGCTGCTGGCGATCCTCAAGGCCGGCGGCGGTTATGTACCGCTGGACCCGGCGTACCCGCTGGACCGGATTGCCTACATGCTGGACGACAGCGCGCCGGCTGCGGTGTTGGCGCAGACAGCGACCCTTGAGTTGCTGGCGGAAGCATCGATGCCAGTGATCAATCTCGACAGCGGCGATTGGCAGGACGAATCCGTCCAGAATCCCGAGGTCACTGAGCTGACGTCCTCGCACCTGGCTTATGTCATCTACACCTCCGGTTCGACCGGTCTGCCCAAGGGTGTGATGATCGAACACCGCAACACGGTGAACTTCCTGACCTGGGCCCATCGCTCGTTCGATTCGCAGACCTTGGCGAAAACCCTGTTCTCGACGTCGCTGAACTTCGACCTGGCCGTCTATGAATGCTTCGCGCCGCTGACCTCGGGCGGCAGCATCGAAGTGGTCACTAATGTGCTGGAACTGCAACAGGGCGAGCACGACATCACGCTGATCAACACCGTGCCGTCGGCGCTCAAGGCCTTGCTGGAGTCCGGTGGGCTGGGCGAGGGTGTCGACACGGTCAACGTCGCCGGTGAAGCGCTCAAGCGCAGCCTGGTTGAAACCTTGTTCGAACAGACCCAGGTCAAACGCCTGTGCAACCTCTACGGCCCATCGGAAACCACGACCTACTCAAGCTGGGTGTCGATGGCCCGCGAAGACGGATTTTCCGCACACATCGGCAAACCCGTGGCGAACACCCAGTTCTATCTGCTGGATGAGCACAAACAACCCGTGCCGCTGGGCGTGCCGGGCGAAATCTACATCGGTGGTGCCGGGGTCGCTCGCGGTTATCTCAACCGTGATGACCTGACGGCCGAGCGTTTCCTGAAAGATCCATTCAGCACGGCTCCAAACGCCCGTATGTACAAAACCGGTGACCTGGGCCGCTACCTGCCGGACGGGAACATCGAGTACCTGGGCCGCAATGACGACCAGGTGAAGATCCGCGGTTTCCGCATCGAACTGGGGGAGATCGAAGCCAAGCTCGCCCAGGCTCCAAACATCAAGGAAACCGTGGTCCTGGCCCGGGAAGACGTGCCGGGCGACAAACGCCTGGTGGCGTATTTCACCCAACACTCGCCGGACGAAACAGTAGAGATCGAAGCCCTGCGCACGCACCTGCAAGCGCAATTGCCGGCCTACATGGTGCCGGTGGCCTACGTGCGCCTGGATGCGTTGCCACTGACGCCGAACGGCAAGCTCGACCGCAAGGCCTTGCCGGCACCGGATCTCGATGCGCTGATCACCCGTGGCTACGAAGCCCCGCAAGGCGAAACCGAAATCACCCTGGCGCAGATCTGGCAAGACGTGCTCAAGGTCGAACGCGTCGGCCGGCACGACCATTTCTTCGAACTGGGCGGCCATTCGCTGTTGGCGGTCACGCTGATCGAGCGCATGCGCCAGGCCGGCTTGAGCGCCGACGTGCGCGTACTGTTCGGCCAGCCCACCCTGGCCGCGCTGGCGGCGGCAGTGGGGGCGGCAGTGAAATCGACGTGCCGGTCAACGGCATCCCGTTCGGCTGCGAGCGGATCACACCTGACATGCTGACGCTCACCAGCCTCGACCAGGACGCCATCGACCGCATCGTGTCGACCGTTCCAGGTGGGGCGCGCAACGTGCAAGAGATTTATCCAGTGGCACCGTTGCAGGAAGGCATTCTTTACCATCACCTGTCGGCCGAGCAGGGCGATCCCTATGTCTTGCACGCGCAATTTGCCTTTGACAGCCGCGAACGCCTCGACGGGTTCACCCAGGCCCTGCAAAGTGTCATTGACCGCCACGACATCTTGCGCACCGCGATTCTCTGGGAAGGTCTCGACGGGCCTCGACAAGTGGTCTGGCGCGAAGCGCGGCTGGGGCTTGAAGAATTGGTGCTGGACCCGCAGGCCGGAGCGATCGCCCAACAGCTGCAGCACCGCTTCGACGTCCGGCACTATGCCCTGGACATGACCCAGGCACCGCTGATGCGCCTGGCCTTTGCCCAAGACAAGCCGAACCAGCGCTGGGTAGCGATGCTGTTGTTCCATCACATCGCCCTCGATCACGCGGCGCTGAAAGTCGTACAGAGCGAGATGCAGGCCTACCTGCTGGGGCAGGCCGGTCAATTGGACGTTCCGGTACCGTATCGCAACTACGTGGCCCAGGCGTGCTTGGGTGTGGATCGTGAAGCGCAGGAAGGGTTCTTCCGTGAGATGCTGGGTGATGTCGACGAACCCACGCTGCCGTTCGGTTTGCAGCAGGTGCAGGGTGACAGCCATGACATCGAGGATGCGAGCCTGGTGCTCGACGGCGACTTGAGTCGTCGGTTGCGGCGCCTGGCACGCCAGTCGGGCGTGGGCGTTGCCAGTTTGCATCACTTGGCCTGGGCCCAGGTGCTGGGGCAAGCGTCCGGCAAGCAGGACGTGGTGTTTGGCACCGTATTGATGGGGCGGATGCAGGGCGGCCAGGGTGCTGACCGTGCGTTGGGCATGTTCATCAACACCTTGCCCCTTCGTGTGAGCGTGGGCGATCAGGCCGTCAAGGCCGGCGTCAAGGCGGTCCATGGGCAATTGACCGCACTGTTGGGCCACGAGCACGCCTCGCTGGCAGTGGCCCAGCGTTGCAGCGGCGTGGCGGCACCACTGCCGCTGTTCAGCGCCTTGTTGAACTACCGCAACTCCAGCGAACAGGCCGATACAGAAGCGGCGCAGTTGGCCTGGCACGGCATTGAGACACTGGGTGGCGAAGCACGTACCAACTATCCATTGACGCTGTGTATCGACGACTTGGGTGAAGATTTCGCCCTGACCGTCCTGGCCACGAGCGGTGTCGGTGCGCAGCGAGTCTGTGCCTACATGGCGACCGCGCTGCAAAGCTTGGCAACGGCGTTGGAATCCGACCCGACATCACGCTTGCAAACGCTGGCGGTACTGCCGCAAGCCGAGCGTCATCAGGTACTGACCGGCTTCAATACCACTGCCCGACGCTATCCTCAGGACAGGACCGTCCATGGCCTGTTCGAGGCGCAAGCCAACGAGCGTCCGCAAGCCGTTGCCGCCGTGCACAACGAGCACAGCCTGACCTACGCGGAGTTGAACCACCGGGCCAATCGCCTGGCCCGTCATCTGGTCGGTCTCGGCGTGCGACCGGGGGATCGGGTGGCGATTGCGCTGGAGCGTTCGCTCGAGCTGCTGGTCAACCAACTGGCGATCCTCAAATGCGCCGCCGTCTATGTCCCACTGGATGTCAGCGCGCCTCTGGAGCGTCAGCAGTTCATGGTGCAGGACAGCGGGGCACAGGTCGTGCTGACGTCGGGCACGGCGGTAGCGCCTGAAGCCTCGCAACGGGTCGATCTGGATACGCTGGTCTTCAATGAAGCCGCCGATAACCTCCACCTGACGCAAAGCGGCGAATCGGTGGCCTACATCATGTACACCTCCGGTTCCACCGGCACCCCGAAAGGTGTACTGGTGCCGCACCGGGCGATCAACCGACTGGTGATCAACAACGGCTACGCCGAGTTCAACGCCCAGGACCGGGTGGCCTTTGCCTCCAACCCGGCCTTCGATGCCAGCACCCTCGACGTCTGGGCACCGTTGCTCAACGGCGGTTGTGTGGTGGTGGTCGACCAGGACGTGCTGCTGACACAGGAACGTTTTGCGGCGCTGCTGCAAGAGCAATCGGTCAGCGTGCTGTGGATGACCGCCGGCCTGTTCCATCAATACGCCGCGGGGCTGATGTCGGTGTTCGCCCAGCTGCGCTACCTGATCGTCGGTGGTGATGTACTCGACCCAGCGGTGATCGGCCGAGTCCTGAAGGAAGGTGCGCCGCAGCACCTGCTCAACGGCTACGGTCCGACCGAAGCCACCACGTTTACCACCACCCATGAGATCAAGACCGTGGGCGAGGGCGGTATTCCCATCGGTCGCCCGATTGGCAACACCCGTGTCTACGTGCTGGATGCCAACCAACAGCCAGTGCCCATCGGCGTGGCCGGCGAGTTGTACATCGGTGGCGATGGCGTGGCGAAAGGGTACTTGAATCGTCCCGAGCTGACCGCCGAGAAGTTCGTCGCCGACCCGTTCAATGCCGATCCCGGTGCCTTGCTCTACCGCACCGGCGACCTGGCGCGCTGGCGGGCGGACGGCACGGTGGATTACCTGGGGCGTAACGACGACCAGGTGAAGATCCGTGGTTTCCGTATCGAACTGGGCGAGATCGAAGCCCGGTTAGGCCAGCATGACGAGGTCAAGGATGTCGTGGTGCTGGTGCGCGAAGACGTCCCGGGTGAGAAGCGCCTGGTGGCGTACTTCACGCCGCGGGACCTGGACGTTGCGCCGCACATCGAGACCCTGCGTACTCATTTGCAGGGGCAATTGCCGGACTACATGATTCCGGTGGCCTACGTTCGCCTCGACACATTGCCATTGACCGCCAACGGCAAGCTCGACCGCCGTGCACTGCCGGCGCCGGACAGCGAAGCCTACGTCAGCCGTGAATATGAAGCGCCGCAGGGCGAGGTCGAGCAGCTCTTGGCACAACTCTGGGCCGAGCTGCTCAGGGTTGAGCAAGTGGGTCGCCATGACAATTTCTTCGAACTGGGCGGCCATTCGCTGTTGGCCGTCACGCTGATCGAACGCATGCGCCAGGTCGGCTTGAGCGCCGACGTGCGAGTGTTGTTCGGTCAGCCGACCCTGGCCGCACTGGCCGCGGCGATTGGCAGCGGCAGGGAAGTCAGCGTTCCGGCGAACGTGATTCCTTTGCATTGCGAACACATCACCCCGGACTTGTTGCCCTTGATCAACCTGTCCCAGGCCGCCATCGACCGACTCGTCGCCACGGTGCCGGGTGGTGCGCGCAACGTGCAGGACATCTACCCGCTGGCGCCGCTGCAGGACGGCATTCTCTACCATCACCTGGCCGCCGAGCAGGGCGACCCCTATGTGCTGAAAACCGTGTTCGAACTGCAGAGTCGCGACCGCTTGGCGGCGTTTGTGGACGCGCTGCAATACGTCATCGATCGCCACGACATCCTGCGCACCAGTGTGGTGTGGCAAGGCTTCGACGCACCGATCCAAGTGGTGTGGCGCGAAGCGAAGCTGCACCTGGAAGAGATCGCCCTGGACATTGCCAAGGGCGAGATCACGGCGCAGTTGCAGGAGCGTTTCGACCCGCAACGCTACCGGCTGGACATCACCCAGGCCCCGCTGATGCGTCTGGTCTTTGCCGAAGACGCGCTCAACCAGCGTTGGGTCGCGGTGTTGTTGTTCCACCATATGGCCCTCGACCACACGGCGTTGGAAGTGGTGCAGCAGGAAATGCAGGCGCACCTGCTGGGCCAAACCGACCAACTGCCCGTGGCGATGCCGTACCGCGCCTATGTGGCGCAAGCGCGCCTGGGGGTGAGTCAACAAGAGCACGAAGGGTTCTTCCGCGAGATGCTCGCCGATGTCGACGAGCCGACCTTGCCGTTCGGCTTGCAGGACGTGAGCGGCGACGGACAGGCCATCGAGCAGGCCCGGCAGGTTGTCGAGGCGACCTTGAGCCTGCGTCTGCGGGCGCAAGCCCGGCAGTTGGGCGTGAGTGCCGCCAGCTTGGTCCACTTGGCCTGGGCGCAGGTACTGGGGCGTGTGTCAGGCAAGGACGATGTGGTGTTCGGTACGGTCCTGTTGGGCCGGATGCAGAGCGGCGAGGGTGCTGACCGGGCGCTGGGCATGTTTATCAATACCTTGCCGCTGCGGATCGACGTGAGCAGCCAAGGCGTGCGCGAGGGGGTGAAAGCCACTCACGCACGGCTGACCGGGTTGTTGGGCCATGAACACGCCTCGCTGGCCTTGGCCCAGCGTTGCAGCGGCGTGGTTGCGCCGCTGCCGCTGTTCAGCGCGCTGCTCAATTATCGGCACAGCGCCAGCGCAGCGGCCGAGGTCTCGAATGAAACCCAGGCCGCGTGGCAGGGCATCGAGTTCCTGAGCAACGAAGAGCGGACCAATTACCCGCTGACCCTATCGGTGGATGACCTGGGCGATGGCTTCATGCTGAGCGCCCTGGTAGTGCAGGGCATCGGTGCGGCACGCATCTGCGCCTACATGCACACGGCCCTGGAAAGTCTGGTGCAGGCCCTCGAACACGCGCCCCAGACGCCACTCAACCGACTGGAGATCCTGCCGCAAAGCGAGCGCAATCAGTTGCTGGAGGACTTCAACGCCACCCAGCGCACCTATCCACATGAGCAGACCGTTCTGGCGCTGTTCGAGGCTCAGGCCACGTACCTGCCGCAGGCGATTGCAGCGGTGCATGGACAGCGGCAAGTGAGCTACGCGCAGTTGAACGAGCAGGCCAACCACCTGGCCCATCACCTGATCGGCCTTGGCGTGCAACCGGACGACTGCGTGGCCATCCTGCTGCCACGCTCCATCGAGCTGCTGGCCAGTCAACTGGCGATCCTCAAGTGCGCGGCGGCCTACGTGCCGCTGGACCGCAACGCCTCCCTGGAGCGCCAGGGCTTCATGCTCGACGACTGCCAGGCCAAGTGCCTGCTGACGTTCAGTACCGAGACCGTGCCCGAGGGTGCATCGCGCATCGACCTGGACACGCTGGACAGCCAGGGCCCGGCGCACAACCCGGCATTGGCGCAGTCCAGCGAGTCGATCGCCTACATCATGTACACCTCGGGTTCCACCGGGCAGCCCAAGGGCGTGCTGGTGCCACATCGAGCCATCAACCGTTTGGTGATCAACAACGGTTACGCCGACTTCAACGCGCAGGACCGCATCGCCTTCGCCTCGAATCCGGCGTTCGACGCCAGCACCATGGACGTCTGGGGTGCGTTGCTCAATGGCGGGCAGGTGGTGGTGATCGACCACGAAACCCTGCTTGAGCCGTCAAGGTTCGCCCAGGTCTTGCAGGACTCGGGCGTTACGGTGCTGTTCGTGACCACGGCAATCTTCAACCAATACGTGCAACTGATTCCCCAGGCCCTCGGCGGCCTGCGGATCCTGCTGTGCGGCGGTGAACGGGCCGATGTGGCGTCGTTCCGGCGCTTGCTGGACCTGGCGCCCGGTTTGCGCCTGGTGCACTGCTATGGCCCGACCGAAACCACCACCTACGCCACCACCCTCGAGGTGAAGGCCGTGGCGGTGGATGCCGAATGCGTGCCCATTGGCGGACCGATCGGCAATACCCAGGTGTACGTGCTCGATGCACGCCAGCAATTGGCGCCGTTGGGTGTCGTCGGCGAGATGTACATCGGCGGCCAGGGCGTGGCCAAGGGGTATCTGAATCGACCAGACCTGACCGCGGAAAAATTCATCGCCGACCCGTTCAGCCATGAACCCGACGCGCTGCTGTACCGCACTGGTGACCTCGGTCGCTGGTTGCCGGAAGGCAGCCTGGAATGCCTGGGGCGCAACGATGATCAAGTGAAGATCCGCGGTTTCCGCATCGAGCTGGGCGAGATCGAAGCCAAGCTGGTGGCCTGTGACGGCGTGAAGGACGCGGTGGTGCTGGTGCGAGCCGATGAAACCGGCGAGAAACGCCTGGTGGCCTATGTCATTGCCCAACCGCAAGTCACGCTGAGCGTGGCCGGGTTGCGCGAGCAATTGTCCGCGACCCTGTCTGAGTACATGGTGCCTGCGGCGTTCGTGATGTTGTCGGCGTTCCCGTTGACGCTCAACGGCAAGGTGGACCGCAAGGCGCTGCCGGCGCCGGACGCCGAGGCTTACGCGAGCCAGGCCTACGCGGCGCCCCAGGGCGAGATCGAACAGCTCTTGGCCGGTATGTGGGCCGAGTTGTTGAAAGTGGAGCGGATCGGTCGCCACGATCACTTCTTCGAGCTGGGTGGCCACTCGCTGCTGGCGGTGACGCTGATCGAACGCATGCGCCAGGCCGGCTTGAGCGCCGACGTGAGGGTGCTGTTCAGCCAGCCAACCTTGGCCGCACTGGCCGCGGCGATTGGCAGCGGCAGGGAAGTCCGCGTGCCGGCGAACCTGATTCCTTTGGACTGTGAACACATCACCCCGGACTTGTTGCCCTTGATCAACCTGTCCCAGGAGGCCATCGACCGCCTCGTCGCCACCGTTCCCGGTGGTGCGCGCAACGTGCAGGACATCTACCCGTTGGCGCCATTGCAGGAAGGCATCCTCTATCACCACCTGGCCGCCGAGCAGGGCGACCCCTATGTGTTGCAATCGCAATTCGCCTTCGACAACCGTGAGCGCCTCGATGCCTTCATCGGCGCACTGCAAGTGGTGATCGATCGCCACGACATCTTGCGCACCAGTGTGGTCTGGGAAGGCTTGGATGAGCCGGTGCAAGTGGTCTGGCGCCAGGTGGTGCTGGCGCCGCAGTGCATCGTTCTCGATGCCACGGCCGGCGACATCGCCACGCAATTGGCCAGCCGTTTCGATGCGCGTCACAGTCGCCTGGATTTGGGCCGGGCACCGTTGTTGCACCTGGCTTACGCCCGGGACGAGGCCCAGGATCGCTGGGTCGCGATCCTGTTGTTCCATCACATGGCCCTGGACCACACCGCCCTGGACGTGATGCAGCATGAAATGCAAATGCACCTGCTGGGCCAGGACGAACACCTGGTCGCATCGGTGCCGTACCGCAACTACGTGGCCCAGGCCCGCCTGGGGACGAGTGAACAGGAGCACGAAGCGTTTTTCCGCGACATGCTTGGCGATATCGACGAGCCGACGCTGCCATTCGGCCTGGCCCAGGTTCAAGGCGACGGGCACGGCATCGAAGAAACGAAGGTGTTTGTCGATGACGCCCTGAGCCAGCGCCTGCGCACGCAAGCCCGCCAGCTGGGTGTCAGTGCCGCCAGCCTGGTCCATTTGGCTTGGGCCCAAGTCCTGGCCGTGGCGTCGGGCCAGGAGAACGTGGTGTTCGGCACGGTCCTGCTGGGCCGGATGCAAGGCGGCGACGGCGCCGATCGGGCCCTGGGCATGTTCATCAACACCTTGCCGATCTGCGTGCCGGTGAATGAGCAAAACGTGCGGGACGCGGTGAAGACCACCCACGCGCGGCTGACCGGGTTGCTGGGGCATGAGCATGCTTCCCTGGCCTTGGCCCAGCGCTGCAGTGAGGTGGCCTCGCCAGCGCCGCTGTTCAGTGCGCTGCTGAACTTCCGCCACAGTTCGCTGCAGGTGACGGATGAGGGTTTGTCGGCCTGGAACGGCATGCAAATGTTGTCCAGCGAGGAACGTACCAACTATCCGCTGACGCTGAACGTCGATGACCTGGGCGAAGGCTTCAGCCTGACGGTGCAGGTCGAGTCCCGGATCGGGGCGCAACGTATCTGTGACTATGTGCAGGCGGCCCTGCACAGCCTGGTTGATTCCTTGGAGCACGCGCCGCAAACGGCGGTGCACAACCTCGCGGTATTGCCATCGGCCGAACGCAAGCACCTGTTGGAAACCTGGAATGCGCCAGAGGCGACGTATGCCCACGACGCGCTGATCCATCGCCAGTTCGAGGCCCAGGTCGCGACGCAATCCGACGCGGTGGCGGTGGTGTTCGAGGATCAGGTTCTGACCTACGGCGAACTCAACGCCCAGGCCAACCAGCTCGCCCATCGCTTGTTGTCGCTGGGCATTCGCCCGGATGACCGGGTCGCGATCTGTGTCGAACGCGGCTTGGACATGCTCGTCGGCCTGTTGGGGATCTTGAAGTCGGGTGCCGGCTACGTACCGCTGGATCCGGCTTCCCCGGCGGAACGCATCGCCTACATGCTCGAGGACAGTGCCCCCGTGGCGATCGTGGTGCATGCCGCCACCCAGGCGCTGCTGGCCGAAGAGTCGGTACGGCTGATCGAACTCGATAGCCCGGCGTTGCGCAGCCAGTCCACTGCCAACCCGCAAGTACCGGGCCAGACCTCGTCGCAGTTGGCCTACGTGATCTACACCTCCGGCTCCACCGGGTTGCCCAAGGGCGTGATGGTCGAGCACCGCAACGTCGCACGATTGTTTTCGGCGACCCAGCCCTGGTTCGAGTTCGGCCAGCAAGACGTCTGGGCACTGTTCCATTCCTTCGCTTTCGATTTCTCGGTCTGGGAAATCTGGGGTGCGTTGATCCATGGCGGACGCCTGCTGGTGGTGCCACAGCTGGTCAGCCGCTCCCCGCAAGAGTGCTACGCGCTGCTGTGCCAGGCCGGTGTGACCGTGCTCAACCAGACGCCAAGCGCCTTCCGGCAACTGATCGTGGCCCAGGGCGAAAGCGATCTGCGTCACAGCTTGCGCCAGGTGATCTTTGGCGGTGAAGCGCTGGAAACCGCGATGCTCAAGCCCTGGTACGCCCGTGTAGCCAATGCTGGGACACAGTTGGTGAACATGTACGGCATTACTGAGACGACGGTGCACGTGACCTACCGTCCCCTCGAAGCGGCCGACGCGCAGTTGACGGGCGTCAGCCCCATCGGCAAGCGCATTCCCGACCTGCAACTGTATGTGCTCGACGCCCGGCGCGAGCCGGTGCCGGTAGGCGTGGTGGGTGAGATGTACGTGGGTGGCGCGGGCGTGGCGCGGGGTTACCTGAACCGGCCCGAGTTGACCCAGGAACGCTTTATTGCCGACACCTTCAGCGGGAGGGAAGGGGCACGCCTGTACAGGACCGGCGACCTCGGCCGCTGGCTGGCCGACGGCAGCATCGAATACCTGGGCCGCAACGACGACCAGGTGAAGATCCGCGGTTTCCGCATCGAACTGGGCGAGATCGAAGCGACCTTGGCCGCCTGCGAGGGGGTCAGCGACGCGCTGGTGATAGCCCGTGAAGACGCGCCGGGGGACAAGCGCCTGGTGGGCTATGTCATTGCCGCAGACGGCGCGCAATTGTTAGCCGCTGAGCTGCGTGCGCAATTGCTGGCTTCGCTGGCGGACTACATGGTGCCCAGCGCGTTTGTGGTCCTCGAGGCGTTCCCGCTGACCACCAACGGCAAGCTCGACCGCAAGGCCTTGCCGGCGCCGGATCAGTCGGCAGTGGCGACCCGCGAATACGAAGCGCCGCAAGGCGAGGCTGAGACGGTCATTGCCGCGATCTGGCAAGACCTGCTGGACCTCGAGCGGATCGGCCGTCACGACAACTTCTTCGAACTGGGCGGCCATTCGCTGCTGGCGGTGAAGCTGCTCGAACGCATGCGCCATGTCGGCTTGAGCGCCGACGTGCGGGTGCTGTTCGGCCAACCGACGCTGGCGGCCCTGGCTGCCGCGGTGGGCGGGCACACGGAAGTCGTGGTGCCGGGCAACGCTATCCCGGACGGTTGCACGCGGATCACCCCGCAGATGTTGCCCCTGGCCGACCTGGACCAGGACGCCATCGACCAGATCGTGGCCATGGTCCCGGGTGGCGTGGCAAATGTGCAGGATATCTACGCCCTGGCGCCGTTGCAGGAAGGGATCCTGTATCACCACATCGCCGCCGCCCAAGGCGATCCCTACTTGCAGTACGTGATGTTCGCGTTCGACAGCTTCGCCCATGTGGAACACTTCACCCAGGCGCTGCAAGCCGTCGTCTGCCGTCACGATATCCTGCGCACCGGGGTGCTCTGGGAAGGCCTGGCCGAGCCCGTGCAGGTGGTCTGGCGTGAGGCGCGGCTGGTGGTCGAGTCGGTTGACCTGGATCCGGCGGCCGGGGAGGTTGCCACGCAGCTGCATCAGCGTTTCGACCCTCGGCACTATCGCCTGGACATCCGCCAGGCGCCGCTGATGCGAGTCGCTTATGCGCAAGACCCGGCCAACCAGCGCTGGGTGGGCATGCTGTTGTTCCATCACTTGGTGGACGACGCCACCTCGCTGGCCGTGCTGTCGGCGGAGATCGAGGCGCACATGCTCGGCCAGGCACAACGCCTGCCGGCATCGGTGCCGTATCGCAACTACGTGGCCCAGGCTCGGTTGGGCGTGAGTCGCGAAGCCCATGAACGGTTCTTCCGCGACATGCTCGCCGATGTCGACGAGCCGACGTTGCCGTTCGATTTGCAGGATGTGCAAGGCGACGGCAGCGGCATCGAAGAGGTGCGCCAGGAGGTCGAGGCCGACCTCAGCCGTCGGCTGCGGCTCCAGGCACGTCAGCTCGGAGTGAGCGCGGCGAGCCTGTATCACTTGGTCTGGGCCCAGGTACTGGGCACGGTGTCGGGTCGCGACGACGTGGTGTTCGGCACCGTGTTGGTAGGGCGGATGCAGGGCGGCGAGGGCGCCGACCGTGCACTGGGGATGTTCATCAATACCTTGCCGTTGCGAGTGAGCCTGGGGCAGACCGGTGTCCGTGCCGGTGTGAAAGCGACCCATGCGCGCCTGAGCGCGTTGCTCGGCCATGAGCACGCCTCGCTGGTGCTGGCGCAACGTTGCAGCGGCGTGGAGGCGCCGACGCCGTTGTTCAGTGCCTTGCTCAACTATCGCCATACCGGCGCGGCGGCTTCAGCCGAAGCGCTGTCGGCCTGGGACGGTATCCGGGTGCTCAGTGGTGAGGAGCGGACCAACTACCCGCTGACGTTGTCGGTGGATGACCAGGGCGAGGCGTTCAGCTTCAGCGTCATGACCCCGGCGCGCATTGGTGCGCAGCGGCTTTGCGGTTATGTGCAAGTGGCGCTGGAAGGCCTGATCCAGATGCTTGAGCAGACGCCAGAGGCGCCGTTGCACCAACTGTCGATCCTGCCGCCGAGCGAGCGTTTGAAACTGTTGGCCGAGTTCAATACCGGTGGTGCCGAAGACCCGCAGGAGCAGACCGTTCTCGGGCTGTTCGAAGCCCAGGCCCAACGCACGCCAGACAGCGTGGCCGTCCTGCATGGCGAGCACGCGTTGAGCTATCGCCAGTTGGACGCGCGAGCCAACCAGTTGGCGCATTACCTGCGCAAGCAGGGCGTGCAACCGGATTCGCGCGTGGCGATCTGTGTCCAGCGCAGCGCCGAGATGGTGATCGGCTTGCTCGCGATTCTCAAGGCGGGCGGTGGTTATGTGCCGTTGGATCCGGCTTATCCCGCCGAGCGGATTGCCTACATGCTGGCCGACAGCGAGCCGGCTGCGGTACTGGCCCAGGTAGCGACCCGAGGGCTCTTGTCGCAGGTTCAGGTGCCACTGATCGACCTGGACGACGGTCCATGGCAAGACGAGCCGGAGCATACCCCGCAGGTCACCGGCTTGACGCCGGCCCACCTGGCCTACGTGATCTACACCTCCGGCTCCACTGGCTTGCCCAAAGGGGTGATGGTCGAACATCGCGGCTTGCGCAACCTGCTGGACTGGTACCTCGAAGACCTGGCTTTCCACGCCGGCGACGCAGTGCTGCTGGCGTCCTCCTACAACTTCGACCTGACCCAGAAAAACATCCTCGCACCGCTGATGGTCGGGGCCACCCTGCACCTGGCCGCCGAACCCTTCAACCCCGGCGCCATCGTCGCCCAGGTCGCCGAGGCCGGGATTACCCACCTCAATATGTCGCCCAGCGCCTTCCACGCACTGGTGGACGCCGACCACGGGCAAGCCCTGGCCTGCCTGAAACGGGTGGTCCTGGGGGGCGAGCCGATTCAGGTCGCCATGCTGGAAAAACTCGCCCAGCCACGGCCCACGGTGATCAACAGCTACGGGCCGACCGAGTGCAGCGATGTGGTCGCCTGGTACACCGCCGACAGCGACCTTGAGACCTACCGGCACCAGTCGATCCCCATTGGCCGGCCAGTCCGAAACATGCAATTGCATGTGCTGGACGCCCACGGGCAACTGCTGCCAGTGGGTGTACCCGGCGAGATCCATATCGGCGGTGTCGGTGTGGCTCGCGGTTACCTCAACCTGCCGCAACTCAGCGCCGAACGCTTCATCGCCGACCCGTTCTACGGCAAGGCCGACGCGCGCCTGTACAAGACCGGCGACCTCGGTCGCTGGTTGCCTGACGGCACCCTGCAGTATCTGGGACGCAATGACGATCAGGTGAAGATCCGTGGGTTCCGTATCGAACTGGGCGAGATCGAAGCCAAGCTCGCCCAGCACGACGCGGTGAAGGAGGCTGCGGTGCTGGTCCGTGAGGACGTACCGGGGGAACAACGCCTGGTGGCCTATTTCACCCAATACGCGCCGGGCGAAGCGGCGGACATCGACGCGCTGCGTACCTGGCTGTTGGCCCAACTACCGACCTTCATGGTGCCGGTGGCCTATGTAGGCCTCGACGCCATGCCGCTGACCCCCAACGGCAAGCTCAACCGCAAGGTACTGCCGGCGCCGGACCTGGAGGCTTTCATCACCCGGGGCTACGAAGCCCCCATTGGCGAAACCGAAATCACACTGGCCCAGTTGTGGGCTGAAGTGCTCAACGTAGAGCGCGTAGGGCGTCACGATCACTTCTTTGAACTGGGCGGGCATTCCTTGCTTGCCGTCAGCCTGATGGAGCGGATGCGCCAAGAGGGTCTGGAAGCGGATGTGCGGACGTTGTTCGAGCAGCCCACGCTCTCGGAATACGCGGCAACGACAGAAAAAATGGAGATTGTCCTGTGAGTGTGATCGAACTGTTGGCGACACTAAAAGAAAAAGACGTACAGCTTTCAGTCAAGGGCGATCAGCTCGTGGTACGGGGCCGCAAACAGTCTCTTAGCGAGCCGGCGGTGCTGGCCTTGCTGCGCGAGCACAAAGCCGCGTTGATCGAGTTGATCCAGGCCGGGGAATACGATGACAGCAAGGCTGGCGAAATCGACATCCCAGCCAATGCCATCGCGCCCGGTTGCAGGCATATCACGCCGCAGATGCTGCCACTGGTGACCCTCGACCAGCCGGCCATCGACCGCATCGTGGCCACTGTGCCGGGCGGTGCGGCCAACGTGCAGGACATCTACCCGCTGGCGCCGTTGCAGGAGGGGATTCTTTATCACCACCTGACCGCCACCCAGGGCGATCCCTACTTATTGCAGGCGCACTTCAGCATCTCCCGGCAGGAGCGCCTGACGGATTTTGTCGACGCCTTGCAAAGCGTGATCGACCGCCACGATATCCTGCGCACTGCCATCGTCCGCGAGGGGTTGCAAGAAGCGGTGCAGGTGGTCTGGCGCGAGGCCCGGTTGGGCGTCAAGGACATCAGTGCCGACCTCGCCGAGGGTGACGTCATGGCGCAATTGCAGGCGCGCTTCGATCCTCGTCACTATCGCCTGGACGTCAGCCAGGCGCCGCTGTTGCTGCTGGTGGTCGCCGAAGACCCAGCCAAGCAGCGCTGGGCCGCCATGCTGCTGTTCCATCACATGGCCCTCGACCACGCAGCCCTGACGGTTGTGCAGAGTGAAATGCAAGCCTACCTGATGGGGCAGGCCGGGCAATTGCAGCCTGCCGCTCCTTACCGCGACTATGTCGTTCGGACCCGACAGGCCGGCCAGCGCCAGGCTGACGAGAGGTTCTTCCGCCAGATGCTGGGCGACGTCGAGGAGCCGACCTTACCCTTTGGCCAGCAGGATGTGCTGGGCGACGGCAGTGCCATCGAAGAAAGCCATCTGGCACTGGCCCCAGACCTCAGTCGCCGCCTGCGCACGCAGGCACGTCAGCTTGGCGTGAGCGCGGCGAGCATTTTTCACCTGGCCTGGGCGCAGGTGCTCGGCGGTGTATCGGGCCGTGACGACGTGGTGTTCGGCACGGTGATGCTCGGTCGCATGCAGGCCGGTGAAAGCATGACCCGGGCCCTGGGCATGTTTATCAATACCTTGCCGCTGCGCGTGGGTGTAGGTGCACAGAGCGTGCGCGATGGGGTGAAAAGCACCCACGCCGGGTTGAGCAGCCTGCTCAGTCACGAATACGCCTCCCTGGCCCTGGCGCAACGTTGCAGCGGCGTGGCGGCGCCGGCGCCGCTGTTCAGCGCGCTGCTGAACTACCGTCACAGCGCCAGCGCGGCGCATACCCCCGCGGCTGACGTCAGCCTGGCCTGGGACGGGATGGAGGCCCTGGGCGCGGAAGAACGCACCAACTACCCACTGATCCTCTCGGTGGACGATTTCTCCGATGACTTCGCCTTGTCGGTGCAAGCCACTGCGCTGATCGGCGCGCAACGCATCGGCGATTACATGCAGGCAGCCGTTGAAAACCTGGTCACCGCCTTGGAGTCTGCGCCCGGAGCGATGCTCAACAGCCTGTCGTTCCTGCCAGAATCGGAGCGTGAACGGGTGCTGCTGTCGTTCAACGACACCGACCGTGATTTTCCGCGGGAACAACCGATTCATGCCTTGTTCGAGGCCCAGGCCGAGGCGCGCCCGGACGCGCCGGCAGCGGTACAGGGTGGGCAAGTCCTGACTTACCGCGAACTGGACAGCCAAGCCGGGCGTCTGGCCAGGCATCTGCTCGACCTTGGCCTGCAAGCGGGTCAAACCGTGGCGATCCTGCTGCCGCGCTCGCTCGATTTACTGGTCAGCCAGTTGGCCGTCCTCAAGTGCGCGGCGGTGTACTTGCCACTGGACATCAACGCGCCCGGCGAGCGCCAGCAGTTCATGATCGAGGACAGTCACGCCGTACTGGCCTTGACCCACAGCCGCGAAGCCTTGGCGGCGGATGTGCGTCGGGTGGACCTGGACAGTGTCGACCTTCCCGAGCCGGCGGCCCATTACAGCCAGCAACCCGCATCGAGCGAAGCGCCGGCCTACATCATGTACACCTCAGGTTCCACGGGGACGCCCAAGGGCGTGTTGGTGCCACATCGGGCCATCAGCCGGCTGGTGATCAATAACGGTTATGCCGACTTCAACCAGCAGGACCGGGTGGCCTTCGCCTCCAATCCGGCCTTCGACGCCAGCACACTGGAAGTCTGGGCACCGTTGCTCAACGGCGGTTGCGTCGTTGTGGTCGACCAGGACGTGCTGTTGTCCCAGGAACGCTTGCACAGGCTGTTGCTCGAGCAAGCGGTGAATGTGTTGTGGATGACGGCGGGGCTGTTTCACCAATATGCCGACCGCCTGATGGACGTGTTCGCCCAGTTGCGCTACTTGATTGTCGGGGGCGATGTGCTGGACCCCGCGGTGATCGCCCGCGTCCTGCAGGACGGCGCGCCGGCCCATCTGCTCAACGGCTACGGCCCGACGGAAGCGACGACGTTCTCGACCACCTACGAAATCCAGGCCATTGGCGACGGCAGCGTCCCGATTGGCCGGCCCTTGGGCAATACCCGGGTCTACATCCTCGATGCGCAGCAGCGACCCGTGCCCCAAGGCGTGGCCGGCGAGCTGTACATCGGCGGCCTTGGGGTCGCCAAAGGTTACTTGAACCGACCGGACCTGACCGCCGAGAAATTCCTTCTCGACCCGTTCAGCCAGAACGCCCAGGCCCTGATGTACCGCACCGGCGATCTCGGACGCTTCCGGGAGGACGGCAATATCGAGTACCTGGGCCGCAACGACGGCCAGGTGAAGATCCGCGGCTTCCGCATCGAACCGGGGGAGATCGAAGCCCGCCTGGGGCAACACGCTGCGGTGAAAGAGGCGACGGTGCTGGTGCGTGAAGACGTTCCCGGCGAAAAACGCCTGGTGGCTTATTTCACCTTGCATTCAACGGATGACAGCGCGGACATCGAAGCCCTGCGCGCGCACCTGCAAAGCCGCTTGCCGGACTATATGGTGCCGGCCGCCTACGTGCGGCTCGATGCCCTGCCGCTGACCCCCAACGGCAAGCTCGACCGCAAGGCCCTGCCGGTGCCGGATCAGGCGTCGATCGTTACCCGGGGCTACGAAGCCCCACTGGGCGACACCGAAATCACCCTGGCTCGCCTCTGGCAGCAAGTCCTTAACGTCGAGCGGGTGGGACGCCACGATCATTTCTTCGAACTGGGCGGCCATTCCTTGCTCGCCGTCAATCTGATCGAGCAGATGCGCCAGGTCGGCTTGAGTGCCGATGTCCGTGTGCTGTTCGGCCAGCCGACCCTTGCGGCACTGGCCGCGGCGGTGGGGGGCGGCAATGAGGTCGAGGTGCCGGCCAACGGCATCACCCCCGATTGTGAACGGATTACCCCCCAGATGCTGCCGCTGGCGACATTGACCCAGGAGGCGATCGACCGGATCGTTGCCGCGGTGCCGGGTGGTGTGCCCAACGTGCAGGACATCTACCCGCTGGCACCGTTGCAGGAAGGTATTCTCTATCACCATGTCTCGGCACAGCAGGGCGATCCCTACGTGTTGCAGGCGCTGTTCGCCTTCCAGGACAAGGCACGCCTCGACGATTTCGCCCAGGCCCTGCAAGGGGTCATCGACCGGCACGACATCCTGCGCACCTCGATCATGTGGGAGGGGCTGGAGCAGCCGATACAGGTGGTCTGGCGCAAGGCGCTGTTGAGCGTCGAGCAACTGCAGCTGGACGCGTCGGACGCCGATGCCGTGACCCAGCTGCATGCACGTTACGACTCTCGTCATCATCGCCTGGACATTCGCCAGGCCCCGCTGATGTGCCTGCGTTATGCCCATGACCCGGTCAACCAGCGCTGGGTGGCGATGTTGCTGTTCCACCACATTGCCCTGGACCATACCGCGCTGGAGGTGGTGCAGCAGGAAATGCAGGCGCACCTGCTCGGCCAGGCCGGACAATTGGCCGCCGCGCTGCCGTACCGCAACTATGTGGCCCAGGCGCGCCTGGGTGTCAGCGAGGCAGAACACGAGGCGTTTTTCCGCGAGATGCTCGGTGATGTCGACGAGCCGACCCTGCCCCTGGGGTTGCAACAGGTGCAGGGTGACGGTCGCGGCATCGAGGAGGCCAAGCTGGAAGTGGACGCCGTTTTGAGCCACCGCTTGCGGGCGCAGGCGCGGCAGCTCGGGGTGAGTGCGGCGAGCCTGCATCATTTGGCTTGGGCGCAGGTGCTGGGGCGCCTGTCCGCACGGGAGGACGTGGTGTTCGGCACGGTCCTGATGGGGCGGATGCAGGGCGGCGAGGGCGCTGACCGGGTCCTTGGCATGTTCATCAACACCTTGCCGCTGCGGGTCAACCTGGATGAGCAGGGTGCCCGCGCGGGAGTCAAGACCACCCATGGGCGACTGACTGCATTGCTCGGTCACGAACACGCTTCGTTGGCCCTGGCGCAACGTTGCAGCCGCGTCGCCGCACCGGCCCCGTTGTTCAGTGCGCTGCTGAACTACCGACACAGCGCGACCGGTTCGGCTTCAGCCGAGGCCATGAGCGCCTGGCAGGGCATGGAAATCCTGAGCAACGAAGAGCGGACCAATTACCCGCTGACCCTATCGGTGGATGACCTGGGCGATGGCTTCATGCTGAGCGCCCTGGTAGTGCAGGGCATCGGTGCTGCACGCATCTGCGCCTACATGCACACGGCCCTGGAAAGTCTGGTGCAGGCCCTCGAACACGCGCCCCAGACGCCACTCAACCGACTGGAGATCCTGCCGCAAAGCGAGCGCAATCAGTTGCTGGAGGACTTCAACGCCACCCAGCGCACCTATCCACATGAGCAAACCGTCCTGGCGCTGTTCGAGGCTCAGGCCACGTACCTGCCGCAGGCGATTGCAGCGGTGCATGGACAGCGGCAAGTGAGCTACGCGCAGTTGAACGAGCAGGCCAACCACCTGGCCCATCACCTGATCGGCCTTGGCGTGCAACCGGACGACTGCGTGGCCATCCTGCTGCCACGCTCCATCGAGCTGCTGGCCAGTCAACTGGCGATCCTCAAGTGCGCGGCGGCCTACGTGCCGCTGGACCGCAACGCCTCCCTGGAGCGCCAGGGCTTCATGCTCGACGACTGCCAGGCCAAGTGCCTGCTGACGTTCAGTACCGAGACCGTGCCCGAGGGTGCATCGCGCATCGACCTGGACACGCTGGACAGCCAGGGCCCGGCGCACAACCCGGCATTGGCGCAGTCCAGCGAGTCGATCGCCTACATCATGTACACCTCGGGTTCCACCGGGCAGCCCAAGGGCGTGCTGGTGCCACATCGAGCCATCAACCGTTTGGTGATCAACAACGGTTACGCCGACTTCAACGCGCAGGACCGCATCGCCTTCGCCTCGAATCCGGCGTTCGACGCCAGCACCATGGACGTCTGGGGTGCGTTGCTCAATGGCGGGCAGGTGGTGGTGATCGACCACGAAACCCTGCTTGAGCCGTCAAGGTTCGCCCAGGTCTTGCAGGACTCGGGCGTTACGGTGCTGTTCGTGACCACGGCAATCTTCAACCAATACGTGCAACTGATTCCCCAGGCCCTCGGCGGCCTGCGGATCCTGCTGTGCGGCGGTGAACGGGCCGATGTGGCGTCGTTCCGGCGCTTGCTGGACCTGGCGCCCGGTTTGCGCCTGGTGCACTGCTATGGCCCGACCGAAACCACCACCTACGCCACCACCCTCGAGGTGAAGGCCGTGGCGGTGGATGCCGAATGCGTGCCCATTGGCGGACCGATCGGCAATACCCAGGTGTACGTGCTCGATGCACGCCAGCAATTGGCGCCGTTGGGTGTCGTCGGCGAGATGTACATCGGCGGCCAGGGCGTGGCCAAGGGGTATCTGAATCGACCAGACCTGACCGCGGAAAAATTCATCGCCGACCCGTTCAGCCATGAACCCGACGCGCTGCTGTACCGCACTGGTGACCTCGGTCGCTGGTTGCCGGAAGGCAGCCTGGAATGCCTGGGGCGCAACGATGATCAAGTGAAGATCCGCGGTTTCCGCATCGAGCTGGGCGAGATCGAAGCCAAGCTGGTGGCCTGTGACGGCGTGAAGGACGCGGTGGTGCTGGTGCGAGCCGATGAAACCGGCGAGAAACGCCTGGTGGCCTATGTCATTGCCCAACCGCAAGTCACGCTGAGCGTGGCCGGGTTGCGCGAGCAATTGTCCGCGACCCTGTCTGAGTACATGGTGCCTGCGGCGTTCGTGATGTTGTCGGCGTTCCCGTTGACGCTCAACGGCAAGGTGGACCGCAAGGCGCTGCCGGCGCCGGACGCCGAGGCTTACGCGAGCCAGGCCTACGCGGCGCCCCAGGGCGAGACCGAACAGGTCTTGGCCGGTATGTGGGCCGAGCTGCTGAAAGTGGAACGGGTCGGTCGCCACGACAATTTCTTCGAATTGGGCGGGCATTCGTTGCTGGCGATGAGGCTGATCGAGCGCATGCGCCAGGTCGAACTGTCGGTGGATGTGCGTGTGCTGTTCAGCCAGCCAACGCTGCAGGCGCTGGCCGCTGCGGTGGGCGGGCATCGTGAAGTGGTGGTGCCGGCCTGCGCCATCGTCGAAGGCTGTGAGCGCATCACACCGGCCATGTTGCCGCTGGCTGTATTGAGCCAGGAGGCCATCGATCGGATCGTGGCGAGCGTGCCGGGTGGGGCGCGTAACGTGCAGGACATCTATCCGCTGGCACCGTTGCAGGAAGGCATCCTTTATCACCATTTGACGGCGAAAATGGGTGATCCGTACGTGCTGCAGACGCTGTTCGGGTTTGACAGCCGGGCCCGCCTGGATGACTTTGCCCAGGCATTGCAGGGGGTGGTCGACCGGCACGACATTCTCAGGACCTCGATGGTCTGGGAAAACCTCGACGAACCGATGCAGGTGGTGTGGCGACAGGCTCGGCTCAGCGTCGATGAGTTGGAGGCGGACCCAAGTGCCGGCGATGCCGTTGCCCGGCTGTATGAGCGTTTCGATGCCCGGCATTACCGGTTGGACGTGCGTCAGGCCCCGATGCTGCGCCTGGCCATTGCCGAGGATGTCGCCAACCAGCGTTGGGTCGCCATGCTGCTGTTCCACCACATGGTCCTGGACCATACCGGCCTGGAAGTGCTGGAGCGTGAAATGCAGGCCCAGTTGCTGGGCAAGGTGCATGAACTGGGCGAATCGGTGCCTTATCGCAACTATGTGGCCCAGGCGCGCCTGGGTGTCGATCAACAGGCACATGAAGCGTTTTTCCGCGACATGCTTGGCGACATCGACGAGCCAACGCTGCCATTCGGCCTGCGGGACGTGCAAGGCGATGGCAATGGCGTGGAAGAGGTGAAGCTGGCCGTGGAGACGGGCCTGTGCCGTCGTCTTCGCGCCCAGGCCCGCCAGTTGGGCATCAGCGCGGCCAGCCTGATGCACTTGGCCTGGGCGCAAGTCCTGGGCCGTGTCAGCGGTCGCGACGACGTGGTCTTCGGCACCGTGCTGTTGGGGCGCATGCAGGCCGGCGATGGGGCTGATCGGGCGCTGGGCATGTTCATCAACACCCTGCCATTGCGGGTGAGCCTGGCTGGACAAAGTGTATACGCAGCGGTGAAGGCGACCCACAAGCGACTCACCGGCCTGCTGGGCCATGAGCATGCTCCGTTGGCACTGGCCCAGCGTTGCAGTGGCGTGGTTGCGCCAACGCCGTTGTTCAGTTCGATGCTCAACTATCGTCATTGCGGGGTCGAGGTGACCGCGCAGGCGCTGACGGCGTGGCAAGGCATCGAGTCGATTGGCGGTGAAGAACGTACCAATTACCCCGTGACGCTGGCCGTGGATGATGAAGGCGAGGGCTTCAGCCTGGTGGTGCAGGCGCTGGTCGGGACCGGTGCGCGGCGTATCGGCGAATACGTGCAGACCACACTCGAAAGCCTGGTCACCGCTCTTGAGCAGGCTCCGGATACGCCATTGCAGGCCCTCGCGAGCCTGCCGGCGGCCGAACGCCAGCACCTGTTGGAAACGTTCAATGCCACTGCGGTCGACTACCCGCAGGGCCTGACCCTGCACGGCCTGTTCGAGGCGCGGGTTGTGGCCAGTCCCGACGCGGTCGCCGTGGTCTCCGGCGAGGCGCAACTGAGTTACGCGCAACTCAATGAGCGGGCCAACCAGATTGCCCATCGCCTGCTGGAACTGGGCATTCGCCCGGATGACCGCGTGGCGATCTGTGCCGATCGCAGCCTGGACATGGTCGCGGGCCTGCTGGGGATTCTCAAGGCCGGTGCGGCGTATGTGCCGCTGGACCCGGATTATCCCCACGAGCGCCTGGCCTACATGCTGGAGAACAGCGCGCCCATGGTGGTGCTGACCCAACGTGCGTTGCAGGCGAGCCTGCCGGCGACGCAGGCGCGAACCCTGCTGCTGGATGAGGCGCAAGGGTTCTCGACGCAGCCCACCGACAATCCGCAGGTCGAAGGCTTGCATGCCCATCACCTGGCCTATGTCATCTACACCTCGGGCTCCACCGGCCTGCCCAAGGGCGTGATGAACGAGCATGGCGCGGTGGTCAACCGCCTGCTGTGGATGCAGGACGAATACGGCTTGACCGCCGCCGACGCGGTGCTGCAAAAGACCCCGTTCAGCTTCGACGTGTCGGTGTGGGAGTTCTTCTGGCCGCTGTTCAGTGGTGCGCGGCTGGTGATGGCGCGTCCGGGTGGGCATCGCGACCCGGCGTACCTGCGCGAAGCCATCCAGCGGCACGGCATCACCACGCTGCACTTCGTACCGTCGATGCTCGATGTGTTCCTGGCCCATGGCGAGGCAAGTCAATGCGAAGGTCTGGTGCGGGTGATGTGCAGCGGCGAAGCGTTGCCGGGGCATCTGGTGCGGCGCTTCAAGGCGCAATTGCCGCACACTGGCCTGTACAACCTGTACGGTCCGACCGAAGCGGCGGTGGACGTGACCGCGTGGGATTGCGCGGGGACGGACACCCCGGACAGCACGCCGATCGGCAAGCCGATTGCCAACACCCGGATCTACCTGCTCGATAGCCATCAACAACCGGTGCCCATGGGCGTGGCCGGGGAAATATACATCGGCGGTGTGCAGGTGGCGCGGGGTTACCTGAACCGTCCGGAACTGACCGTCGAGCGTTTCCTGCGGGATCCGTTCAGCCGTGCGGCGAATGCCCGGATGTACCGCACCGGCGACCTGGGTCGCTACCTGCCGGATGGCAACATCGAGTACTTAGGGCGTAACGACGATCAGGTGAAGATCCGTGGTTTCCGCATTGAGTTGGGCGAGATCGAAGCGCGGCTGGCGCAACACGAGACGGTGAAGGAAGCCGTGGTGCTGGCCCGTGAAGATGCACCGGGCGAAAAACGCCTGGTGGCCTATTTCACCCCGCACTCAGTGGATGAAATGGCGGATATCGAGGCCCTGCGTACCCATCTGTCAGGGCAACTGCCGGAATACATGGTGCCGAGCGCCTACGTGCGGCTCGATACGCTGCCGCTGACCCCCAACGGCAAGCTTGACCGCAAGGCGCTGCCGGCACCGGACCTGGACGCGGTGATCACCCGCGAATACGAGGCCCCACAAGGCGAAGTGGAAGCCCGCATTGCCCGGATCTGGGAAGACTTGCTCAAGCTCGAACAAGTCGGTCGCCACGACAATTTCTTTGAGCTGGGCGGGCACTCGCTATTGGCGGTGAAAATGATCGAGCGCATGCGCCAGGTCGACCTGAGCGTCGATGTGCGGGTCTTGTTCGGTCAGCCCACGTTGGCCGCATTGGCCGCCGCCGTCGGTGGCTATCGGGAAGTCGTGGTGCCGGCCAACGGTATCCCGGCCGGTTGCACACGCATCACACCGGACATGCTACCGCTGGCCGAACTGTTTCAAGAGGAGATCGAGCGAATTATCGCGACGGTGCCGGGCGGCGTGACCAATGTCCAGGACATCTATGCCCTGGCGCCGCTGCAGGAAGGGATTCTGTATCACCACCTCACCGCCGCCGAAGGTGACCCCTATCTGCAGCAAGTGATATTCGGTTTCGACAATTTCACCCGCCTGGAAGATTTCGCCCACGCGTTGCAAGCCGTCATTACCCGACACGATATCCTGCGCACCGGTGTGCTCTGGGAGGGGCTGTCCGAGCCCATGCAGGTGGTCTGGCGTGACGCGCCATTGAGTTTCGAGTCGGTTGCGCTGGATCCGGCCCAGGGCGATATCGCCACACAGTTGCACCAGCGTTTCGACCCCAGGTTCTACCGCCTGGACATTCGCCAGGCGCCGATGATGCGGATTGTCTATGCGCAGGACCCGGCGAACCAACGCTGGGTGGGCATGCTGTTGTTTCACCATCTGGTGGACGACGTCACGTCACTGGCGGTGCTGTCCGCGGAAATCGAGGCGCACATGCTCGGCCAGGCGCAGCGGCTGTCGGCGTCGGTGCCGTACCGCAATTACGTGGCCCAGGCCCGCTTGGGCGTGAGCCGTGAGGAGCACGAAACCTTCTTCCGCGACATGCTCGGCGATATCGACGAGCCGACGTTGCCGTTCGATTTGCAGGATGTGCAAGGCGATGGCAGCGGCCTCGAGGAGGTGCGCCAGGATGTCTCGACCGACCTGAGTCGCCGGTTGCGGGCCCAGGCCCGTCAGCTCGGGGTGAGCGCGGCGAGTTTGTATCACCTGGTCTGGGCGCAAGTCCTGGGCCAGGTGTCGGGCAAGGACGATGTGGTGTTCGGCACGGTGCTGGTGGGCCGGATGCAGGGCGGCGAGGGGGCCGACCGCGCGCTGGGGATGTTCATCAATACCTTGCCGTTGAGGGTAGGCCTGGGGGCGCAAAGTGTGCTCGTAGGGGTCAAGGCGACCCATGCCCGCCTGACCGCGTTGCTGGGCCATGAACATGCCTCCTTGGCGTTGGCGCAACGCTGCAGTGGCGTGCAGGCGCCGACGCCGTTGTTCAGTGCCTTGCTCAATTACCGTCACACCGCCACGGCGGTGTCGAGCGAGGCATTGTCGGCCTGGAACGGTATTCAGGTGCTGGGTGGCGAAGAACGGACCAACTACCCGCTGATGTTGTCGGTGGACGACCA
Organism: Pseudomonas sp. Van50; assembly: GCF_055390755.1. NCBI lineage: Bacteria > Pseudomonadati > Pseudomonadota > Gammaproteobacteria > Pseudomonadales > Pseudomonadaceae > Pseudomonas > Pseudomonas sp. Van50. The sequence goes on from NZ_AP024343.1 coordinate 3,217,660, forward strand.
GGGCGAAGCGTTCAGCTTTACCGTCATGACCCCGGCGCGCATTGGTGCGCAGCGGCTGTGTGGTTATGTGCAGCACACGCTGGAAAACCTGGTGGGCATGCTCGAACGGCAGCCAGACATGCCCTTGCAGCAGTTGTCGATCCTGCCGGCCTCTGAACGTGAGCAACTGCTGGTGACATTTAATGCCACCGAGGCCGACTATCCGCAACAGCAGACGATTCATGGTCTGTTCGAAGCCCAGGTCCAGCGTACGCCGGATGCCGTGGCAGTGATCCGTGGCGAGCAGCGCCTGAGCTATGGGGAACTGAACGAGCGGGCCAACCGCCTGGCCCACTACCTGCGCAAGCAGGGGGTGAAGCCCGATTCGCGGGTGGCGATCTGCGTCGAGCGTGGCATCGACATGGTCGTGGGGTTGTTGGCGATTCTCAAGGCCGGCGGCGGTTATGTGCCGCTGGACCCGGCGTATCCGCTGGACCGGATTGCCTACATGCTGGACGACAGTGCGCCGGCGGTGGTGTTGGCGCAGACGGCGACCCTTGAATTGCTGGCAGCAGCCTCGATGCCAGTGATCGATCTCGACAGTGGTTTGTGGCAGGACGAGTCCGTCCAGAATCCGGAGGTGGCCGAGCTGACGTCCTCACACCTGGCCTATGTCATCTACACCTCAGGTTCGACTGGTCTGCCCAAGGGCGTGATGATCGAACACCGCAATACGGTGAACTTCCTGACCTGGGCCCATCGTTCTTTCGATTCGCAGACCTTGGCGAAGACCCTGTTCTCGACGTCGTTGAACTTCGACCTGGCGGTCTACGAGTGCTTTGCGCCGCTGACCTCGGGCGGCAGCATCGAAGTGGTCACTAATGTGCTGGAACTGCAGCAGGGCGAGCACGACATCACCCTGATCAACACCGTGCCCTCGGCGCTCAAGGCCTTGCTGGAGTCCGGTGGGCTGGGCGAGGGCGTCGATACGGTGAACGTGGCCGGTGAAGCGCTCAAGCGCAGTCTGGTTGAAACCTTGTTCGAACAGACCCAGGTCAAACGCCTGTGCAACCTCTACGGCCCTTCGGAAACCACGACCTACTCAAGCTGGGTGTCGATGGCCCGCGAAGACGGGTTTGCCGCGCATATCGGCAAACCGGTGGCGAACACCCAGTTCTATCTGTTGGATGAACACGGGCAACCGGTGCCGCTGGGCGTGCCGGGTGAAATCTACATCGGTGGTGCCGGGGTCGCTCGCGGTTATCTCAACCGTGAAGACCTGACGGCTGAACGTTTCCTCAAGGATCCGTTCAGCGCCGTTCCAAACGCCCGTATGTACCGCACTGGCGACCTGGGCCGCTACCTGCCGGACGGCAACATCGAATACCTGGGCCGCAATGACGACCAGGTGAAGATCCGTGGTTTCCGCATCGAACTGGGCGAGATCGAAGCCAAACTCGCCCAGGCTCCAAACATCAAGGAAACCGTAGTCCTGGCCCGGGAAGACGTGCCGGGGGACAAGCGCCTGGTGGCCTATTTCACCCAACACTCGCCGGACGAAGCAGCAGAGATCGAAACCCTGCGCATGCACCTGCAAGCGCAGCTGCCGGCCTACATGGTGCCCGCTGCCTACGTGCGCCTGGATGCCTTGCCACTGACGCCGAACGGCAAGCTCGACCGCAAGGCGCTACCGGCCCCCGACAGCAATGCGTACACCACGCGTCTGTATGAAGCTCCCGTGGGTGACATGGAGATCAAGCTTGCCGCGCTGTGGGCAGAGTTGCTCAAGGTCGAACGTGTGGGGCGGCATGACCACTTCTTCGAACTGGGTGGTCACTCGTTGCTCGCTGTGACGCTGATCGAACGCATGCGCAAGGACGACATGGAGGCCGATATCCGTGTGCTGTTCGGCCAGCCGACGCTGGCTCTGGTGGCTGCCGCCGTGGGCGAGGTACGGCATATCGATGTGCCGATGACGAAAATTCCCGCGTTGACGCGCAAACGCAGCATCTGAGTCGGCAACCTCCAACCGAAGGGTGAATGCCCTGTCCCGGGCTTTCCGGGCAGGGCGCTCGCCCTGAATCCTGCCCATCTGTATGTCCTGTCTGGCCGCCGTTGGGGCTTGTCCCTGCTTCCCATGACAGACATCACCTACCGAATGCTCTAATTTTTTTTGGCCTGTAAGGCAGCGGTTCGCAAACCGCCACCTTCGGTTGAACGTGACGATTATCCATCGCTCTGGCTCATGCGCCGAGGTCGGCCCCACCGCCGTCCAGGCGCTGCGCCGTACCTGAAAAACACATTTTTATCGTCAACCACTCCGAATTAGAAAAGCAGGTTCTTCGATGCAATTCAGCGAATTGATGGCAGCTCTTTCCCAGCATCCGATCCGTCTGCAACAAGATGGCGACAACCTCGTGATCCTAGGCGACGACGAAAGAATGGACCACGCGCTATGGGAGAGCCTTACCGTCCATAAGCAGGAACTGCTCGACCTGGTGGAGAGAAATGGTGGCGACTGGCTGAGTCCGGCATTCCGGATCACGCCGGACATGCTGCCCCTGGCTGACCTGACGCAGGAAGAGATCGACCGGATTGTCGATACGGTGCCCGGCGGCGCGGGCAATGTGCAGGACATCTACCCGCTGGCACCGTTGCAGGAAGGCATTCTTTACCATCACCTGGCGGCGGAGCAGGGCGACCCCTACGTGCTGCAATCCTTGTTCGGTGCCGATCGCAGGACACGCCTGGACGACTTTGCCCAGGCGTTGCAGGGCGTCATCGATCGCCATGACATTCTGCGTACCTCGGTGGTTTGGGAGGGACTGGACGAGCCGGTGCAAGTGGTCTGGCACGAGGCCACGCTGGTGTTGGAGGAAGTCGTGCTTGACCCGGCCGCCGGTGATGCCGTGTGGCAACTGCAACAGCGTTTCGACACCCGCCATCATCGTCTGGATGTGGGGCAGGCGCCGCTGATGCGGCTGATTTGCGCGCAGGATCGTGACAACGACCGTTGGGTGGCGATCCTGCTGTTCCACCACATGGCGATAGACCATACGGCACTGGAACTGGTGCAGGGTGAAATGCAAGCGTTCCTGCTTGGGCAGGCCCACCAATTGCCCGACCCCGTGCCTTATCGCAACTACGTGGCACAGGTCCGCCTGGGTGTGGGCGGTGATTCCCATGAAGCGTTTTTCCGCGAAATGCTGGCCGATGTCGATGAGCCGACCTTGCCACTGGGTTTTGCCGAGGTACCTGAGGGCCAGTCGGTGATCGAGGAAGCCCATTTGCCGATCGATGCCTCGTTGAGCCGTCGCTTGCGGGCACAGGCCCGCCAATTGGGTGTCAGCGCCGCCAGTCTGCATCACTTGGCCTGGGCGCGGGTGGTGGGCGGTCTCTCGGGCAAACAGGACGTGGTGTTCGGCACGGTACTGATGGGGCGGATGCAGGGCGGCGACGGCGCCGACCGCGCCCTGGGCATGTTCATCAACACGCTGCCGCTGCGCGTGAAACTGGCCGGGCACGGTGCGCGCGAAGGCGTAAAAAATACCCATGCAAGCCTGACGGCGTTGCTCGGTCACGAGCATGCCTCGTTGGCCTTGGCCCAACGTTGCAGCGGCGTGGCTGCACCCGCTCCGCTGTTCGGTGCCTTGCTCAACTATCGGCATAGCAGCACAGCCCAAGCACTTTCGTCCCAGACCCTTGAAGCATGGGAAGGTTTGCATGCGCTGGGAGGCGCAGAGGGCACGAACTATCCGTTGACCTTGTCGGTGGATGATTTGGGTGAAGGCTTCAGTCTCAGCGTATTGGCTCTGGCCGGAATGGGCGCTCAGCGCATTGCTGGGTACATGCGTCAGGCATTGGAGAATCTGGTCTGGATGCTCGAGCAGCAGCCAGACATGCCCTTGCAGCGATTGTCGATCCTGCCGGCCTCGGAACGTGAGCAACTGTTGGTGACATTTAATGCCACCGAGGCCGACTATCCGCGGCAGCAGACGGTTCATGGGTTGTTCGAAGAGCAAGTCCAGCGTACGCCGGATGCCGTGGCGGTGATCCGTGGCGAGCAGCGCCTGAGCTACCGCGAGTTGAATGAGCGGGCCAACCGCCTGGCCCATTACCTGCGCAAACAGGGCGTAGAGCCCGATTCGCGGGTGGCGATTTGCGTCGAACGCAGTATCGACATGGTTGTTGGGTTGCTGGCGATTCTCAAGGCTGGCGGCGGTTATGTGCCGTTGGATCCGGCGTATCCGCTGGACCGCATCGCCTACATGCTGGAAGACAGTGCGCCGGCGGCGGTGTTGGCCCAGGACGCTACAGTCGGCTTGTTGAGCGATGCCTCGATGGCAGTGATCAATCTCGACAGCGGTTTGTGGCAGGACGAATCCGTCCAGAATCCGGAGGTCGTCGAGCTGACGTCCTCACACCTGGCCTATGTCATCTACACCTCGGGTTCGACCGGTTTGCCTAAAGGCGTGATGATCGAACACCGCAACACGGTGAACTTCCTGACCTGGGCCCATCGCTCGTTCGATTCGCAAACCTTGGCGAAAACCCTGTTCTCGACGTCGCTGAACTTCGACCTGGCGGTCTACGAGTGCTTCGCGCCGTTGACCTCGGGCGGCAGCATCGAAGTGGTCACTAATGTGCTGGAACTGCAACAGGGCGAGCACGACATCACGCTGATCAACACCGTGCCGTCGGCGCTCAAGGCCTTGCTGGAGTCCGGTGGATTGGGCGAGGGCGTCGACACGGTCAACGTCGCCGGTGAAGCGCTCAAGCGCAGCCTGGTGGAGACGTTGTTCGAGCAGACCCAGGTCAAGCGCCTGTGCAACCTCTACGGCCCGTCGGAAACCACGACCTATTCAAGCTGGGTGTCGATGGCCCGCGAAGACGGATTTGCCGCACACATCGGCAAACCGGTGGCGAACACCCAGTTCTATCTGCTGGATGAGCACAAACAACCCGTGCCGCTGGGCGTGCCGGGCGAAATCTACATCGGTGGTGCCGGGGTCGCTCGTGGTTATTTGAACCGCGACGACCTGACGGCCGAGCGCTTCCTGAAAGATCCATTCAGCACGGCTCCAAACGCCCGCATGTACCGCACGGGCGACCTGGGCCGGTATCTGCCGGATGGCAACATCGAATACCTGGGCCGTAACGATGACCAGGTGAAGATCCGCGGTTTCCGCATCGAGTTGGGCGAGATCGAAGCCAAGCTCGCGCAACACGATGCGCTGAAAGAAGCCGTGGTCGTGGCCCGTGAAGACGTGCCGGGCGACAAGCGCCTGGTGGCCTATTTCACCCAGCATTCGCCAGACGAAACAGTAGAGATCGAAACCCTGCGCACGCACCTGCAAGCGCAGTTGCCGGCCTACATGGTGCCGGTCGCCTACGTGCGCCTGGAGGCACTGCCACTGACACCGAACGGCAAGCTCGACCGCAAGGCGCTGCCGGCGCCGGATCTGGATGCCGTCATCAGCCGTGGCTACGAAGCCCCGCAAGGCGAAACCGAAACCACCCTGGCGCAGATCTGGCAGGACTTGCTCAAGGTCGAACGCGTGGGCCGGCACGACCATTTCTTCGAACTGGGGGGGCATTCCCTACTGGCGGTCACGCTGATCGAGCGCATGCGCCAGGCCGGCTTGAGCGCCGACGTGCGCGTACTGTTCGGCCAACCCACCCTGGCCGCGCTGGCGGCCGCTGTCGGCAGCGGGAAGGAGATCAGCGTTCCGGCGAACCTGATTGCGCTGGACTGCGAACGCATCACCCCCGAGCTGCTGCCGCTGGCCAACCTGTCCCAGACGACCATCGACCGTCTCGTGGCGACAGTGCCGGGCGGTGTGCGCAACGTGCAGGACATCTACCCGTTGGCGCCGCTGCAGGAAGGCATTCTTTACCACCACCTGGCCGCGGAGCAGGGCGACCCGTACGTGCTCCAGTCACAGTTCGCCTTCGACAACCGTGAGCACCTGGATGCCTTCATCGGGGCGCTGCAGGTGGTGATCGATCGCCACGACATCTTGCGCACCAGTATTGTATGGGAAGGTCTGGACGAGCCCATGCAAGTGGTCCGTCGTGAGGCCAGGCTGCACCTCGAAACGCTCGATCTTGACCCGGTCGCTGGTGATGTCGCAGAGCAACTGCGCCAGCGTTTCGACTCGCGGCATTACCGCCTGGACATCGCTCAGGCACCACTGATGCGCTTGGCTTATGGACGGGACGAGGCCAATCATCGGCTGGTCGCGACATTGTTGTTCCATCACCTCGCCCTGGACCATACGGCGCTGGAAGTGGTGCAACACGAGATGCAAGCGTACCTGCTGGGTGAAGCTGGGCAACTGGCCGAAGCGGTGCCCTATCGCAATTACGTGGCACAGGCACGGCTGGGTGTGAATCGCGAAGAGCATGAAGCGTTTTTCCGCGACATGCTCGGCGACATCGATGAGCCGACGCTGCCATTCAATTTGCAGGATGTGCAGGCTGGCGGACACGATATCGAAGAGGCCCACCAGGCGCTGGATGACGCCTTGGACCAGCGCCTGCGGGCCCAGGCGCGTCAACTGGGGGTGAGTGCCGCCAGCCTGGTGCACTTGGCGTGGGCGCAAGTGCTGGCCAAGGTCTCCGGCAAGCAGGAGGTGGTGTTCGGTACGGTGCTGATGGGCCGGATGCAGGGCGGCGAGGGCGCCGATCGGGCGCTGGGGATGTTCATCAATACCCTGCCGCTTCGCGTGAGCCTGGGCGAGCAAGGCGTCAAGGCTGGCGTCAAGGCTGTCCATGGGCAACTGACTGCCTTGCTGGGGCACGAACATGCCTCGCTGGCGCTGGCCCAACGTTGCAGTGGCGTGGCGGCACCGTTGCCGTTGTTCAGTGCCTTGCTCAACTACCGCCATGCCGCCACGACGACGTCGAACGAAGTATCGTCGGCCTGGAGCGGTATGCAGGCGCTGGGTGGTGAAGAACGGACCAACTACCCGCTGACATTGAACGTCGATGACCTGGGTACCGGTTTCAACCTGACGGTGCTGGTCGGGCAGGAGATTGGCGCCCAACGGATTTGCGCTTATATGCACGCAGCGTTGCAAACGCTCGTGCTGGCGCTGGAACAGACGCCACAGGCGGCACTGCATCGTCTGTCGATCTTGCCCGCAGCGGAAATCGAGCAATTGCTGGTGACGTTCAACGCCACCGAGGCGGATTATCCGCAGCAGCAGACGATTCATGGCCTGTTCGAAGAACAGGTCCAGCGTACGCCGGAGGCCGTCGCGGTCATCCGTGGCGAGCAACGCCTGACGTATCAAGAGTTGAACGAACGGGCCAACCGCCTGGCCCATTACCTGCGCAAGCAGGGGGTGAAGCCCGATTCGCGGGTGGCGATCTGCGTCGAACGCGGTATCGACATGGTCGTGGGGCTGCTGGCGATCCTGAAGGCAGGGGGCGGTTATGTGCCGTTGGATCCGGCGTACCCGCTGGATCGCATTGCCTACATGCTGGAAGACAGTGCGCCGGCGGCGGTGTTGGCCCAGGACGCTACAGTCGGCTTGTTGAGCGATGCCTCGATGGCAGTGATCAATCTCGACAGCGGTTTGTGGCAGGACGAATCCGTCCAGAATCCGGAGGTCGTCGAGCTGACGTCCTCACACCTGGCCTATGTCATCTACACCTCGGGTTCGACCGGTTTGCCTAAAGGCGTGATGATCGAACACCGCAACACGGTGAACTTCCTGACCTGGGCCCATCGCTCGTTCGATTCGCAAACCTTGGCGAAAACCCTGTTCTCGACGTCGCTGAACTTCGACCTGGCGGTCTACGAGTGCTTCGCGCCGCTGACCTCGGGCGGCAGCATCGAAGTGGTCACTAATGTGCTGGAACTGCAACAGGGCGAGCACGACATCACGCTGATCAACACCGTGCCGTCGGCGCTCAAGGCCTTGCTGGAGTCCGGTGGATTGGGCGAGGGCGTCGACACGGTCAACGTCGCCGGTGAAGCGCTCAAGCGCAGCCTGGTGGAGACGTTGTTCGAGCAGACCCAGGTCAAGCGCCTGTGCAACCTCTACGGCCCGTCGGAAACCACGACCTATTCAAGCTGGGTGTCGATGGCCCGCGAAGACGGATTTGCCGCACACATCGGCAAACCGGTGGCGAACACCCAGTTCTATCTGCTGGATGAGCACAAACAACCCGTGCCGCTGGGCGTGCCGGGCGAAATCTACATCGGTGGTGCCGGGGTCGCTCGTGGTTATTTGAACCGCGACGACCTGACGGCCGAGCGTTTCCTGAAAGATCCATTCAGCACGGCTCCAAACGCCCGCATGTACCGTACGGGCGACCTGGGCCGGTATCTGCCGGATGGCAACATCGAATACCTGGGCCGTAACGATGACCAGGTGAAGATCCGTGGTTTCCGCATTGAACTGGGCGAGATCGAAGCCAAGCTCGCGCAACACGATGCCTTGAGCGAAGCCGTGGTTGTGGCCCGTGAAGACGTGCCGGGCGACAAACGCCTGGTCGCCTATTTCACCCAGCATTCGCCAGTAGACATTGAAGCCCTGCGCACGCACCTGCAGGCGCAACTGCCGGCTTATATGGTGCCGGTGGCTTATGTGCGCCTGGAGGCCTTGCCACTGACGCCGAACGGCAAGCTCGACCGCAAGGCCCTGCCGGCACCGGATCTGGATGCCGTCATCACCCGTGGCTACGAAGCCCCGCAAGGCGAGGTCGAGATCAGCCTGGCGCAGATCTGGCAGGACTTGCTCAAGGTCGAACGTGTGGGGCGGCATGACCATTTCTTCGAGCTGGGTGGACACTCGCTGTTGGCCGTCAGCCTGATTGGCCGGATGCGCCAGCTCGGTTTGTCGGCGGATGTGCGGGTGCTGTTCAGCCAGCCAACGCTCGCGGCGCTGGCCGCCGCAGTCGGCAGTGGTGGCGAGGTTGTGGTGCCGGACAACGGCATCCTGCTGGGGTGCACCCGGATCACGCCGTCGATGCTGCCCTTGGTGGCGTTGGATCAGCAGGACATCGATCGTCTTGTGGAGACGGTGCCCGGTGGTGCGCGCAACGTGCAGGACATCTACCCCTTGGCGCCGTTGCAGGAAGGTATTCTCTATCACCACATCGCTGCGCACACGGGGGATCCCTATGTGTTGCAGGCCACGTTCACCGTCGCGGATCGCGAGCGGCTGGAGGCGTTTGCCCAGGCCCTGCAGGGCGTCATCGATCGCCACGACATCCTGCGTACTTCGGTGGTCTGGGAAGGCCTGGACGAGCCGGTGCAGGTGGTCTGGCGCAAAGCGCAACTGGCGGTGGAAGAGCTTGTGCTGAGTGCGGAGGCGGGCGATATCGCCGGGCAGTTGCGCGAGCGCTTCGACACGCTGCATTACCGCCTGGACATGCAGCAGGCGCCGCTGATGCGCATTGCATTCGCCCACGACCCGGCCAATCAACGCTGGGTGGCGATGTTGTTGTTCCATCACATGGTCCTCGACCACACGGCGCTGGAAGTGGTGCAACACGAGATGCAGGCGCACCTGCTGGGCCAGGCCGACCAGTTGGGCCAAGCCGTGCCGTTCCGCAATTACGTGGCGCAGGCCCGCTTGGGCGTGAGCCGTGAGGAGCACGAAGGGTTCTTCCGCGACATGTTGAGTGATGTCGACGAGCCGACATTGCCGTTCGGCTTGCTGGACGTACGTGGCGATGGCAGCGATATCGAAGAGGCCGGACTGAGCCTGCCTGCCGACCTGAGCCGCCGTCTGCGGGCCCAGGCCCGTCAGTTGGGCGTGAGCGCCGCGAGCCTGCATCACTTGGCGTGGGCGCAAGTGCTGGGGCAGGTGTCCGGCAAGCAGGACGTTGTGTTTGGCACCGTGCTGATGGGGCGGATGCAGGGCGGCGACGGCGCTGAGCATGCTCTGGGCATGTTCATCAATACCTTGCCATTGCGGGTGGGCGTCGGCGCCCAAGGTGTGCGTGACGGCGTAAAAGCCACCCACGCTCGCCTGACCGGCCTGCTGGGGCACGAGCACGCCTCGCTGGCGTTGGCCCAGCGTTGCAGCGGCGTGGTCGCGCCGATGCCGCTGTTCAATGCCTTGCTCAATTATCGACACAGTGCCGCAGGCGTTGCCTCAAACGAAGCCTTGGTGGCCTGGGACGGTATTCAACTGCTGAGCAACGAAGAGCGTACCAACTACCCGCTGACCTTGTCGGTGGATGACCTGGGCGAAGCTTTCCAATTGTCGGCGCTGGCAGTGCCGCAGGTCGGTGCGCAGCGGATATGTGCCTACATGAACATTGCCCTGGAGCATCTGGTCGAAGCGCTGGAACAGGCTCCGCAGACGCCGTTGCACAGCCTGTCGATCCTGCCGCCGGCCGAGCGTCGGCAATTGCTGGTGGACTTCAACGCCACCACCCGTAGCTATCCCCAGGACAGGACCGTCCATGGCCTGTTCGAGGCACGGGCCAAGGAGCTTCCGGAGGCAACCGCGGTCGTGCACAACGGCCACAGCCTGACGTACGCCGAGTTGAATCGCAGGGCCAATTGCCTGACCCGTCATTTGATTGGCCTGGGGGTGCAACCGGGTGATCGCGTGGCGATTCTGCTGGAACGCTCAGTCGGGCTGCTGGTCAGCCAATTGGCGATCCTCAAGTGCGCCGCGGTCTACGTGCCGCTGGACGTCAGCGCACCACTCGAACGTCAGGATTTCATGGTGCGTGACAGCGGTGCCCGGACGCTCCTGACCCTGAGCGCGATGGCGGTGCCTGAGGGGGTTGCCCGTGTGGATCTGGATAGCGTGGTCCTGGAAACCGAGGCGGACCATGACTTGCGGCTGATACAAAGCACCGAATCGGTGGCCTACATCATGTACACCTCCGGTTCCACCGGCACCCCGAAAGGTGTACTGGTGCCGCACCGGGCGATCAACCGACTGGTGATCAACAACGGCTACGCCGACTTCAACGCCCAGGACCGGGTGGCCTTTGCCTCCAACCCGGCCTTCGACGCCAGCACCCTCGACGTCTGGGCACCGTTGCTCAACGGCGGTTGTGTGGTGGTGGTCGACCAGGACGTGCTGCTGACACAGGAACGTTTTGCGGCGCTGCTGCAAGAGCAATCGGTCAGCGTGCTGTGGATGACCGCCGGCCTGTTCCATCAATACGCCGCGGGGCTGATGTCGGTGTTCGCCCAGCTGCGCTACCTGATCGTCGGTGGTGATGTACTCGACCCAGCGGTGATCGGCCGAGTCCTGAAGGAAGGTGCGCCGCAGCACCTGCTCAACGGCTACGGTCCGACCGAAGCCACCACGTTTACCACCACCCATGAGATCAAGACCGTGGGCGAGGGTGGTATTCCCATCGGTCGTCCGATTGGCAACACCCGTGTCTATGTGCTGGATGCCAATCGTCAGCCAGTGCCCATCGGCGTGGCCGGCGAGTTGTACATCGGTGGCGATGGCGTGGCGAAAGGGTACTTGAATCGTCCCGAGCTGAGCGCCGAGAAGTTCGTCGCCGACCCGTTCAATGCCGATCCCGGTGCCTTGCTCTACCGCACCGGCGACCTGGCGCGCTGGCGGGCGGACGGCACGGTGGATTACCTGGGGCGCAACGACGACCAGGTGAAGATCCGTGGTTTCCGCATTGAGCTGGGCGAGATCGAAGCCCGCTTGGGCCAATGCCCTGGTGTGAAAGACGCGGTCGTGCTGGCGCGACAAGACGATGCCGGTCCCAAGCGCCTGGTGGGTTATGTGATCCCTGAGCCGGGCGTGACCTTGTCGGTACATGCCTTGCGCGAGCAATTGTCGAGTGTGCTGGCCGACTACATGCTGCCCAGCGCGTTCGTGGTACTGCCAGCCTTCCCGCTGACCGCCAACGGCAAACTGGATCGTCGTGAACTCCCGGCGCCGGATGCCGAGGCCTATGCCTCTCGTGAATATGAAGCGCCGCTGGGCAAGGTGGAACAGACCCTGGCGCAAATCTGGGCGGACGTGCTGAAGGTCGAGCAGGTGGGGCGCCACGATCACTTCTTCGAACTCGGCGGGCACTCGTTGCTGGCGGTCACGCTGATCGAACGCATGCGCCAGGCCGGCTTGAGCGCCGACGTGCGCGTGCTGTTCAGCCAACCGACCCTGGCCGCACTGGCCGCGGCGATTGGCAGCGGCAGGGAAGTCAGCGTTCCGCCGAACCTGATTCCTTTGCACTGCGAACACATCACCCCGGACTTGTTGCCCTTGATCAACCTGTCCCAGGACGCCATCGACCGTCTCGTCGCCACCGTTCCCGGTGGTGCGCGCAACGTGCAGGACATCTACCCACTGGCACCGTTGCAGGAAGGGATTCTTTACCATCACCTGGCCGCCGAGCAGGGCGACCCCTATGTGTTGCAATCGCAATTCGCCTTCGACAACCGTGAACGCCTGGATGCCTTCATCGGGGCGCTGCAGATGGTGATTGATCGTCACGACATCTTGCGCACCAGTGTGCTCTGGGAAGGGCTGGATGAGCCGGTGCAAGTGGTTTGGCGCCAGGTGCTGCTTGAATCACAGTGCATTGTGCCGGACGCCACGGCTGGCGACGTTGCCACGCAACTGGCCAACCGCTTCGATGCGCGGCACTATCGCCTGGACCTGGGCCGGGCACCGTTGTTGCAGCTGGCTTATGCGCGGGACGAGGCCCAGGACCGCTGGGTCGCGATCCTGTTGTTCCATCACATGGCGCTGGACCACACCGCCCTGGACGTGATGCAACATGAAATGCAAATGCATTTGCTGGGGCAGGGCGAGCAGTTGGGCGACGCGATGCCTTATCGCAACTACGTGGCCCAGGCCCGCCTGGGCACGAGTGAACAAGAGCACGAAACGTTTTTCCGCGAGATGCTCGGCGATATCGACGAGCCGACGTTGCCTTTTGGCTTGCAGGACGTGCAGGGTGAGGGGCATGGCATCGATGAGGATCGCCAGCCTGTCGATCTTGCGCTGTCCAGGCGCCTGCGGGTGCAGGCACGCCACTTGGGGGTGAGTGCTGCCAGCCTGGTGCACCTGGCCTGGGCACAGGTGCTGGGCAAGGTATCGGGCAAGCAGGAGGTGGTGTTCGGTACGGTCTTGTTGGGCCGGATGCAGGGCGGCGACGGGGCCGACCGTGCCCTGGGGATGTTCATCAACACCTTGCCGTTGCGGGTGGATGTGGGCACCCAGGACGTGCGCAGCGGCGTCAAGGCCACTCACGGGCGCTTGACCGCCTTGCTCGGCCACGAACATGCCTCGTTGGCACTGGCGCAACGTTGCAGTGGTGTGGTGGCGCCGACGCCGCTGTTCAGCGCCTTGCTCAACTACCGCCACAGCGCGGTCCAGGTGACCCAGGACGCTCTGTCGGCCTGGAGCGGGATCAATGCACTGGGCGGTGATGAGCGGACCAATTATCCCTTGACCCTCAACGTGGATGACCTGGGTGACGGGTTCTTCCTCACGGTGATGGTCGATACGGCCATTGGTGCGCAGCGTATTTGCGGTTATATGCAGGTGGCTCTGGAAAACCTGGTCATGGCCCTGGAGCAGGCACCGCAAACCCCGCTCCACGCCTTGGCGATCCTGCCATCGGCCGAGCGCCGGCAATTGCTCGAAAGCTGGAACACGACCGACGTCACCTATGCCGACGATGCCCTGATCCATCGGCAATTCGAGGGCTGGGCCGCATCTCAACCCGACACCGTGGCCGTTGTGCATGAAGAGCAGGCACTGACCTACGGCGAGCTCAATGCCCGCGCCAACCAACTGGCCCACAGCCTCGTGGCCCTGGGTGTTCGTCCGGATGATCGGGTCGCCATCTGTGTCGAGCGCGGCCTGGACATGATCATTGGCCTGCTGGGCATCCTCAAAGCCGGCGCGGGGTATGTGCCGCTGGACCCGACTTATCCACCCGAGCGCATCGCCTACATGCTGCATGACAGCAGCCCCGTGGCGGTGGTGACCCAGTCGCAATGGCGCGACAGCCTGCCGGTATTGCCGGTGCCCACTCTGGTGCTTGATCCGACCGATGCCGGCGAAATGAACCAGCAGCCGCGGCACAATCCCGATGTGGCGGACCTGAATGCCAGCCACCTGGCCTACGTGATCTACACCTCCGGCTCCACCGGCCTGCCCAAGGGCGTGATGGTCGAGCACCGCAACGTCGCCCGGCTGTTTTCGGCGACCCAGCCCTGGTTCGAATTTGGCCCGCAGGATGTGTGGGCGCTGTTCCATTCCTTTGCCTTCGATTTCTCGGTCTGGGAAATCTGGGGCGCCTTGACCCACGGTGGCCGCTTGCTGGTGGTGCCGCAACTGGTCAGCCGTTCACCGCAATACTGCTATGCCTTGTTGTGCGAAGCGGGTGTGACCATTCTCAACCAGACGCCGAGTGCCTTTCGCCAGTTGATTGCGGCCCAGGGTGACAGCGACCTGAGTCACAGCCTGCGGCAAGTGATCTTCGGTGGCGAGGCCCTGGAAACCGGGATTCTCAAACCGTGGTACGCCCGCCAGGCCAATGCCCGGACGCAGTTGGTCAACATGTACGGCATCACCGAAACGACGGTGCACGTGACGTATCGTCCCCTTGACGCAGCCGACGCGCAGTTGGCCGGCGTCAGCCCGATTGGCAAGCGCATTCCCGACCTGCAACTGTACGTGCTCGACACCCAGCGCGAGCCGGTGCCGGTGGGGGTGACAGGTGAGATGTACGTGGGCGGCGGCGGGGTCAGTCGTGGTTATTTGAACCGTGACGAGCTGACCGCCGAGCGTTTCCTCGACAACCCGTTCAGCCCCGAGCCGAATGCGCGGATGTACCGGACTGGCGACCTGGGTCGCTGGCTGGCGGACGGCAGCATCGAGTACCTGGGCCGCAATGACGACCAAGTGAAGATCCGCGGTTTCCGTATCGAATTGGGCGAGATCGAAGCCAAGCTGGCCGCGTGCAATGGTGTACGGGAGGCCGTGGTGGTGGCGCGCCAGGATACGCCGGGCGATCAGCGCCTGGTGGCCTATGTGATTGCCGAGGAAGGCGAGCCGCCATCGGCTGCCGAGCTGCGCGATGAGCTGCTGGGTTCGTTGGCCGAATACATGGTGCCCAGCGCATTCGTGATGTTGACGGTGTTCCCGTTGACCACCAACGGCAAGCTGGACCGCAAGGCATTGCCGGTGCCGGACCAGTCGTCGGTGGTGACCCGTGAATACGAGGCCCCTCAAGGCGAGGTCGAGATCGCCATTGCCAGGATCTGGCAAGACCTGCTGCATGTCGAGCGGGTCGGCCGCCACGACCACTTCTTTGAAATGGGCGGCCACTCGTTGCTGGCGGTGAAGTTGGTCGAGCGCATGCGCCAGATCGACCTGGCGGCCGATGTACGCGTGCTGTTCGGCCAGCCGACGTTGGCGGCGTTGGCGGCTGCGGTGGGCGGTTGCCAGGAAGTCCAGGTGCCGGCCAACCTCATCCCGGACGACTGTTCGCGGATCACACCGGACCTGTTGCCGCTGGCCACGTTGAGCCAGGACGAGATCGACCGCGTCGTGGCGACGGTGCCCGGTGGCGTGGGTAATGTGCAGGACATCTATGCCTTGACGCCGCTGCAGGAGGGCATTCTGTATCACCACGTCGCGGCGGCCAAAGGTGATCCTTATCTGCAATACATACTGTTCGCTTTTGACAGCCGTGCCCGCTTGGATCTTTTCGCCAAGGCACTGCAAAGCACGGTATCCAGGCACGACATCCTGCGCACCGGCGTGGTCTGGGAAGGCATTGACGAACCGGTTCAAGTGGTCTGGCGCGAGGCGCGGCTGGGGTTCGATGAGATCATGTTGGACCCGGCGGCGGGGGATATCGCCCGGCAACTGCGCGAACGTCTGGATCCGCGCCACTATCGCCTGGATATTCGTCAGGCGCCGATGATGCGCATTGGTTACGCACAAGACGTGGCGAACGACCGCTGGGTGGGCATGCTGTTGTTCCACCATATGGTCGATGATGCGACCTCGCTGGCCATGCTCGCGGCGGAAATTGGCGCGCACATGTCCGGCGGCGAACAGGCACTGGCGGCGTCGGTGCCGTATCGCAACTTCGTGGCACAGGCGCGGCTCGGCGTCAGCCGCGAGGAACATGAAGCATTTTTCCACGAGATGCTGGGTGATGTGGCTGAACCGACGCTGCCCTTCGGTTTGCAGGATGTACAGGGTGACGGGCACGATATCGAGGAGGTCCGCCAGAGAGTCGATGCCGAGCTTGGCCAGCGTCTGCGGGTGCAGGCGCGTCAGCTTGGCGTGAGCGCGGCAAGTTTGTATCACCTGGCCTGGGCGCTGGTGCTGGGCAAAGTGTCGGGCAAGGAAGACGTGGTCTTCGGCACCGTACTGCTGGGGCGCATGCAAGGCGGTGAGGGCGCCGACCGTGCGTTGGGGATGTTCATCAACACCTTGCCGTTGCGGGTGAGCCTGGGCGCGCAAGGTGTGCGTGCCGCCGTCAAGTCGACCCATGCACGCTTGACGGCGCTGCTGGGGCACGAGCACGCCTCGTTGGTCCTGGCGCAACGCTGCAGTGGCGTGGCGGCACCGACGCCGTTGTTCAGCGCGCTGCTCAACTATCGCCATCTCGGTGCGCAGGCGCCATCCAGCGAAGTCATTGCGGCCTGGGAGGGTATCCAGACACTGGAAGGTGAGGAGCGCACCAACTATCCGTTGACGTTGTCGGTGGATGACTTGGGTGAAGGTTTCAACCTGACCGTCATGGCTCAGGCACCCATTGGCGCCGAGCGTGTTTGCAATTATGTGCAATGCGTTGTGGAGAATCTGGTTCAGGCGCTGGAGCAATCGCCGCTGGCCCCCTTGAGCGGGTTGAAGATCCTGCCGCCGGCCGAGCGTCGGCAATTGCTCGAGAGCTGGAACGGCACGGGCGTCGCATTTGCCCAGGACGCGCTGATCCATGCTCAGTTTGAAGTCTGGGCTGCAGCACAGCCCGAGGCCATGGCGGTGATGTTCGAAGAGCGGACGCTGACCTACAGCGAGCTCAACGCCCGGGCCAACCAGGTCGCTCATCGCCTGCTGGCGCAGGGTATTCGCCCGGATGATCGGGTCGCGATCTGTGTCGAGCGTGGTTTGGACATGATCGTCGGCTTGTTGGGGATCCTGAAGGCCGGCGCCGGTTATGTGCCGGTGGACCCGGCCTACCCGACGGAACGCATTGCCTACATGCTGCGTGACAGCATGCCGGTTGCGCTGTTGGCCCACGCCGCCACGCATCGTCTGTTGGCGGGCGTCTCGATGCCGGTGCTGCAACTCGATGACGGTAGCTGGCAGGACGAATCCGTCGCCAACCCGCAAGTGCCGGGCCTGGACTCCAGCCACTTGGCCTATGTGATCTACACCTCGGGTTCGACCGGATTGCCCAAGGGCGTGATGGTCGAGCACCGCAACGTCGCGCGGCTGTTCTCGGCGACCCAGCCTTGGTTCGACTTTGGCCAGCAGGACGTGTGGGCACTGTTCCATTCCTTTGCCTTCGATTTCTCGGTCTGGGAAATCTGGGGTGCGTTGACCCATGGCGGCCGCTTGCTGGTGGTGCCGCAATTGGTCAGCCGTTCTCCTCAAGATTGCTATGCGTTGTTATGCGAGACCGGTGTCACGGTGCTGAACCAGACCCCAAGCGCTTTCCGGCAACTGATCGTGGCCCAGGGCGAAAGCGATCTGCGCCACAGCCTGCGCCAGGTGATCTTTGGCGGCGAAGCGCTGGAAACCGGCATGCTCAAGCCGTGGTATGCCCGTGTAGGCAATGCAGGGACACAACTGGTGAACATGTATGGCATCACCGAAACGACGGTGCACGTGACGTATCGAGCGCTTGAAGCGGCTGATGCACAGTCGACGGGTGTCAGCCCCATCGGCAAGCGCATTCCCGACCTGCAACTGTACGTGCTCGATGCTCAGCGCGAGCCGGCGCCGGTGGGTGTGGTGGGTGAGATGTACGTGGGGGGCGCGGGTGTCAGCCGCGGTTATTTGAACCGCGACGAACTGACCGCCGAGCGCTTCCTCGACAACCCGTTCAGCCCCGAGCCGAATGCGCGGATGTACCGGACTGGCGACCTGGGTCGCTGGCTGGCGGACGGCAGCATCGAGTACCTGGGCCGCAATGACGACCAGGTGAAGATCCGCGGTTTCCGGATCGAGCTGGGCGAGATCGAAGCGACCTTGGCCGCCTGCGAGGGGGTCAGCGAGGCAGTGGTCATCGCTCGCGAGGACGAGCCGGGCGACAAGCGCCTGGTGGCTTATGTGATTGCCACAGAGGGTGCGCAACCGTCGGCGGTCGACTTGCGTACACAGTTGTTGCGGTCGCTGGCGGAGCACATGGTCCCCAGCGCCTTCGTGATCCTTGACGCGTTCCCATTGACCACTAACGGCAAGCTCGATCGCAAGGCCTTGCCAGCGCCGGATCAATCGGCAGTGATCAGCCGTGAATACGAAGCCCCGCAAGGCGAGGTCGAGACGACCATCGCGCGGATCTGGCAGGACTTGCTCAAGCTTGGACGGGTCGGTCGTCACGACAATTTCTTCGAGCTGGGCGGCCATTCGTTGCTGGCCGTGAAACTGATCGAACGTATGCGCCAGGTCGACCTGGCCGCCGATGTGCGGGTGCTGTTCGGCCAGCCGACGCTGGCCGCGTTGGCCGCCGCGGTGGGCGGTGTCAGGGAGGTCGTGGTACCGGGCAATGCGATTGCGGACGGTTGCACGCGGATCACCCCGGACATGTTGCCCCTGGCTGATCTGGACCAGGACGCCATCGACCGAATCGTGGCCACGGTGCCGGGTGGCGTGACGAACGTGCAGGATATCTACGCCCTGGCGCCATTGCAGGAGGGGATTCTCTACCACCACCTTGCCGCGGAGCAGGGCGATCCCTACGTGTTGCAGGTGCTGTTCGGCTTTGACAACCGCGAACGGTTGCAAGCCTTTGCCCAGGCCTTGCAGAGCGTGGTGTCGCGTAATGACATCTTGCGCACCAGCATGGTCTGGCAAGGTCTGGAAGCACCGGTGCAAGTGGTATGGCGCCATGCGACCCTGGGTCTTGAAGAGATCGAGGTGGATCCGGCGGGGGGCGAGGTGGTGCAGCAACTGCACGGGCGTTTCGATCCGCGTCATTACCGTCTCGACATCGCCCAGGCACCGCTGATGCACTTTGCCTTTGCCCAGGATGTGGCGAATCAGCGCTGGGTCGGCATGCTGTTGTTCCATCACATGGCGTTGGACCACACGGCGCTTGAGGTCGTGGTGCACGAGATGCAGGCCAGTCTCTTGGGCCAGGCGCACTTGCTTTCGCCCGCGGTGCCGTATCGTAATCATGTGGCCCAGGCGCGACTGGGGGTCAGTCGTGAGCAGCACGAAGCGTTTTTCCGTGAGATGCTCGGCGATATCGATGAGCCAACGTTGCCGTTCGGCTTGCAGGATGTGCAGGGTGATGGCAGCGGTATCGAAGAAGCACATCAGGACGTGGACGCTGCGCTGGCGCAGCGCCTGCGGGCCCAGGCCCGTCAGCTCGGTGTGAGCGCGGCAAGCCTGGTTCACTTGGCCTGGGGGCATGTGGTCGGGCGGGTTTCGGGCCGTGAAGAGGTGGTGTTCGGCACCGTGCTGATGGGGCGGATGCAGGGCGGTGACGGGGCCGATCGGGCCCTGGGCATGTTCATCAATACGTTGCCATTGCGCGTCAGTGTCGGCGCTCAAGGCGCCCGCGCCGGAGTCAAGGCGACCCATGGCCGGTTGTCGGCCTTGCTGGGGCACGAGCACGCCTCGTTGTCCCTGGCGCAGCGTTGCAGTGGCGTACCGACCTCGCTGCCATTGTTCAGCACCTTGCTCAATTATCGACACAGCGCGGCTGAAGCGGTGTCCGACCAGGCCATCTCGGCCTGGCAGGGGATGCAAACCCTGCACATGGAAGAACGCACCAACTATCCTTTGTGCTTGAACGTGGACGACCTGGGCGAAGGCTTCCGGTTCACCGCTCAAGCAGTGGTCGAAGTGGGTGCCCAACGTGTCTGCGGTTACATGCATACAGCGCTGGAAAGCCTGGTGGCAGCATTGGAGCAGACGCCTGAACGGGCGTTGCGTGAACTGCCGATTGTGCCGGCAGCCGAGCGCGAACAGTTGCTGGTGGACTTCAACGCCACCCACGCTGACTATCCGCAAGAGCAGACCATTCATGGCCTGTTCGAGGCTCAGGTACTGCGCACGCCGGACGCCGTGGCGGTGCGCCATGGCCGGCATCAGCTCAATTATCGTGAGCTCAATGGGCTCTCCAACCGCTTGGCCCATTACCTGCGCAAACAGGGCGTGGAGCCCGATTCGCGAGTGGCGATCTGCGTCGAGCGCGGTATCGACATGGTCGTGGGGCTGTTGGCGATCCTCAAGGCCGGCGGCGGTTATGTGCCGCTGGATCCGGCGTACCCACTGGACCGCATCGCCTACATGTTGGAAGACAGCGCCCCGGCGGCGATCCTGGTTCAGGGGACTACGCGTAACTTGCTGGGCGAAACGGCGATACCGGTGATCGACCTCGACAAAGGCATCTGGCAAGACGAGGCGGCGCCCAATCCGCAGGTGCCGGGCCTGAGCTCGTCGCACCTGGCCTATGTCATCTACACCTCGGGTTCAACCGGTTTGCCTAAAGGCGTGATGATCGAACACCGCAACACGGTGAACTTCCTGACCTGGGCCCATCGCTCATTTGACGCTCAAACCCTGTCGAAAACCCTGTTCTCGACGTCGCTGAACTTCGACTTGGCCGTCTATGAATGCTTCGCGCCGCTGACCTCGGGCGGCAGCATCGAAGTGGTCACTAATGTGCTGGAACTGCAACAGGGTGAGCGCGACATCACCCTGATCAACACCGTGCCGTCGGCGCTCAAGGCCTTGCTGGAGTCCGGTGGGCTGGGCGAGGGTGTCGACACGGTCAACGTCGCCGGTGAAGCCTTGAAGCGCAGCCTGGTTGAAACCTTGTTCGAACAGACCCAGGTCAAGCGCCTGTGCAACCTCTACGGCCCTTCGGAAACCACGACCTACTCAAGTTGGGTATCGATGGCCCGCGAAGACGGGTTTGCCGCACATATCGGCAAACCGGTGGCGAACACTCAGTTCTATCTGCTGGACGAGCACAAACAACCCGTGCCGCTGGGCGTGCCGGGTGAAATCTACATCGGTGGTGCCGGGGTCGCTCGTGGTTACTTGAACCGCGACGACCTGACGGCTGAACGTTTCCTCAAGGATCCGTTCAGTACGGCTCCGAACGCCCGCATGTACCGCACGGGTGACCTGGGCCGCTACCTGCCGGACGGGAACATCGAGTACCTGGGCCGTAACGATGACCAGGTGAAGATCCGTGGTTTCCGCATCGAGTTGGGCGAGATCGAAGCCAAGCTCGCGCAACACGATGCCTTGAACGAAACCGTAGTCCTGGCCCGTGAGGACGTACCGGGCGACAAGCGCCTGGTCGCCTATTTCACCCAACATTCGCCTTACGAAGCAGTAGAAATCGAAACCCTGCGCACGCACCTGCAAACGCAACTGCCGGCCTATATGGTGCCCGCCGTCTACGTACGCCTGGACGCGTTGCCACTGACGCCGAACGGCAAGCTCGACCGCAAGGCGCTGCCAGCGCCGGATCTGGATGCCGTCATTTCCCGTGGCTACGAAGCCCCGCAAGGCGAGGTCGAAACCACCTTGGCGCAGATCTGGCAAGATTTGCTGGGCCTGCAACAGGTCGGTCGTCATGACCAGTTCTTCGAACTGGGTGGCCACTCGTTGCTGGCGATTCAATTGATTTCCCAGGTGCGTCTGCGCCTGGGTGTGGAGTTGGGCCTGACCGAACTGTTCGCCCAGCCCCAGCTCATGGGGTTGGCGCAGGCAGTGGCCGTTGCCGGGCGCAGCACGTTGCCGGAAATCGTCCGGGTTTCTCGAAAGGACGACTTGCCCTTGTCGTTCGCCCAACAGCGCCTATGGTTCCTGGCACAGATGGAAGGGGCGAGCGCGGCCTACCACATACCCGCGGGGCTGCGCTTGCGCGGTGTGCTGGACCGCCTCGCCTTGCAGCGGGCTCTGGACCGTATTGTCGCTCGCCATGAGGCCCTGCGTACCACCTTCGTGCAGGTGCGGGGACAGGAGGCTCGGCAGTGTATCGCGCCCGTCGATGTCGGGTTTGCGCTACTGCACCATGACTTCTGCGGCCTGGCCGATGCCGAGGGCCAACTGCACGCACTGGCGGCGCAGGAAGCCACAGATACCTTTAGCCTGGAGCAGGGGCCATTGATCCGGGGCCGGCTGGTCCGCCTCGGCAGCGAAGACCATGTGTTGCTGCTGACCATGCACCACATCGTCTCGGACGGCTGGTCCATTGGCGTGTTGATCAAGGAATTGACGGCGCTTTATGAAGCGTTTCGTCATGACCTGGACGATCCACTGCCGGCGTTGACGGTGCAGTACAGCGACTACGCTGTCTGGCAACGTCGCTGGTTGAGCGGCGAGGTGCTGCAAACCCAAAGCGATTACTGGCGACAGGCCCTGGCCGATGCGCCAGCCTTGTTGATGCTGCCCACCGACCGTGCGCGTCCTGCGCAACAGGACTATGCCGGGGCGACATTGCCGGTGGTCTTCGACGCCGATTTGACCGCGAGCCTCAAGGCCCTGAGCCAGCGCCACGGCGTCACCTTGTACATGACCATGATGGCGGCCTGGGGGGCGTTGTTGAGCCGGCTTTCGGGCCAGGATGAAGTGGTGATCGGCTCGCCGGTGGCCAACCGCACGCGGTCGGAAGTCGAAGGATTGATTGGTTTCTTCGTCAACACCTTGGCCGTGCGCATCGATCTCTCGGGGGCGCCGACGGTAGAAACCTTGCTGGCCCGGGTCAAGGCCCAGGCCCTTGGCGCCCAGGCGCATCAGGACCTGCCATTCGAACAAGTGGTGGAGGTGCTCAAACCGGTGCGCAGCCTGGCCCACAGTCCGCTGTTCCAGGCCATGCTGTCGTGGCAGACCCATGACAGCACCGAACTGGTGCTGGGGGACTTGAAACTCGAAGGCCTGGGTGCGGCAAGCAACGTTGCCAAATTCGACGTGTCCCTGGAACTGAGCGAGATCCAAGGGCAGATGTTTGGTGCCCTTGAATACGCCACGGCGTTGTTCGACGAGGGCACGGTGCAGCGTTACCTCGGCTACTTCCAACGCCTGCTGCGGGCCATGGTCGCCAGTGACCAGACCCGGATCGAACGGATCGCGCTGCTGGACAACGCCGAACGTGAGCATTTGCTGGCAGGCCTCAACGCGACCCAGGTCGCGTACCCACGTGAACAGACCATCCACCAGTTGTTCGAAGCCCAGGTCGAGGCTCGACCGGACGCCATCGCTGTCGCGTTCGGTGATGAGCGACTGAGTTACGCCGAACTGAACCGCCAGGCTAACCAGATGGCTCATCACCTGATCGGCCTGGGCATCCGCCCGGATGATCGGGTGGCGATCTGCGTTGAACGCGGTGCCGACATGCTCATCGGCCTGTTGGCCATTCTCAAGGCCGGTGCCGGTTACGTACCGCTTGACCCGGCGTTTCCAGCCGAACGCTTGGCCTACATGCTCGCCGACAGTGCCCCGGTGGCGCTGCTGAGCCAAGGTGAGTTGCTAGATCATCTGCCCGCGTTGACGGTGCCGGTGGTGCTGCTCGACCGCGCCGAGCGCGTGCGTTGCGGCATTGCCGCCGGTTGCGACGACAATCCGCGCGTTGCGTCCCTGGGCGTGCGTCACCTGGCCTACGTCATCTACACCTCGGGCTCCACCGGCAACCCCAAAGGGGTGATGATCGAACACCGGGGCCTGGTCAACTACTGCGTCGATGCGGTCCGCTTGTTTGGCCTGACACCGGACGACACGGTGTTGCAGCAGAACACCTTGAACTTCGACTTGTCGGTGGAAGAGATCTTCCCGGCGCTGCTGGCCGGTGCCACCCTGGCGCCGACCCGACAGCTGTTTGGCAGTGCCGAGTTGCAACAAAACGGCGATATTCGCCCGACCTTCCTGCACCTGACAGCGGCCCATTGGCATACCCTCGCGGCCGAATGGCACAACTCGCCGGCCCAGGCTCGGGACTATTTGCGCGACGTGCGGTTGATCAACGTCACCGGTGACGCCTTGTCGACGCAGAAACTGCAGATGTGGGACGCGGTTCGTCCGGCGCATACCCGATTGGTCAACACCTATGGCCCGACCGAGGCCACGGTGTCCTGCACCGCCGCCTACATGGAGCACGACGCGGTCGATGGCATCCTCGGCAATGCCAGCATCGGCAGGCCGATGGCCAACACCCGTATCTACCTGCTCGATGCGTACCGCCAGCCGGTGCCGTTCGGGGTCGCGGGGGAAATCTTCATCGGGGGCGACGGTGTGGCCCGCGGTTACCTGAACCTTGACGCCATCAACGCCGAACGCTTCCTGGCCGACCCGTTCAGCGACCAGCCCGATGCGCGCCTGTACAAGACCGGCGACCTGGCCCGTTATCGTCCGGACGGACGCCTCGAATACCTGGGGCGCAACGACTTCCAGGTCAAGGTCCGTGGCTTCCGTATCGAACTGGGCGAGATCGAGGCCCGGCTGGGTGACTGTGCCGGGGTCAAGGAAGCGGCGGTGATCGTGCGTGAAGACACGCCGGGCGACAAACGCCTGGTGGCCTATGTGGTGCCGCAGGCTGGAGTGAACCTGAACGCGGCGAGCCTGCGCGCGCAGTTGTCGGTGCAACTGGCCGAGTACATGCTGCCAGGTGCGTTCGTCAGCCTGGCCGCGCTGCCGCTGACGCCGAACCGCAAGCTCGACCGCCAGGCGTTGCCGGCACCCGATGCCGAGGCGTACGCCAGCCGCACCCATGAAGCGCCCCAGGGCCACACGGAAATCGTTCTGGCGCAGATCTGGCAAACCCTGCTCAAGGTCGAGTCGGTGGGCCGCCACGATCACTTCTTCGAACTGGGTGGGCATTCCTTGCTGGTGATGCGCTTGATCGCCCAGGTGCGCGAACAATTGGGCGTGGAGCTGAACCTGAGGGATGTCTTTGCCCAACCGCAATTGAGTGCGCTGGCCCAGGTGCTCTCCCAGGCGGCGCACAGCACCCGGCCCGGTATCGTGCCGGTGTCCCGCGAACAGGCGTTGCCGTTGTCTTTCGCCCAGCAGCGTCTCTGGTTCCTGGCGCAATTGGATGGGACCAGTGCGGCGTACCACATCCCCACGGGCCTGCGCCTGCGAGGCGCGCTGGATACTTCGGCGCTCACGCGTGCACTGGACCGTATCGTGGCCCGCCACGAGGCCTTGCGTACCACTTTTGTGCAGGCGCAGGGGCAGGAAGTGGAACAGCGCATTGCCCCGGTCGATGTCGGCTTCGCGTTGCGGTTGCAGGCCCTGGCAGGGCGAGCGGACGCCGAAACCGAACTGATGGCCCTGGCCGAGGAAGAGGCTCGCCAGGCTTTCGACCTGGCCCACGGCCCGTTGGTACGTGGCCGACTGGTGCGGATGGCGGACGATGATCACGTGCTGTTGGTGACCCTGCACCATATCGTCTCGGATGGTTGGTCCGCCGATCTGCTGACCCATGAGTTGGGCGTGCTGTATGAGGCGTTCCGTCAGGGGCAGGACGATCCATTGCCGGCGTTGCCGATTCAGTACGCGGACTATGCCCTCTGGCAGCGGCGCTGGCTCACCGGGGAGGTCTTGGACCAACAGGAACGCTTCTGGCGGCAAACCCTGGCCGACGCACCGGCCCTGTTGACGTTGCCCACCGATCGGCCACGGCCTGCGCAGCAGGATCACGCCGGCGCTGCGGTGGGGATTGTCCTCGACGAAACCCTGACCCAAGGCCTCAAGGCGTTGAGCCAGCGCCATGGTGCCACTTTGTTCATGACGGTCACGGCCGCCTGGGCCACGGTGCTCAGTCGTCTCTCCGGCCAGCACGACGTTGTCATCGGCACGCCGGTGGCGAACCGCATGCAGGCGGAAGTCGAGGGCTTGATCGGCCTGTTCGTCAACACGCTGGCGCTGCGCGTCGATGTGGCGGATGAACTGACGGTGCAAGCCTTGTTGCAACAAGTGAAGGTTCGGACCCTGGATGCCCAG
Organism: Pseudomonas sp. Van50; assembly: GCF_055390755.1. Lineage (NCBI taxonomy): Bacteria > Pseudomonadati > Pseudomonadota > Gammaproteobacteria > Pseudomonadales > Pseudomonadaceae > Pseudomonas > Pseudomonas sp. Van50. The sequence goes on from NZ_AP024343.1 coordinate 3,243,753, forward strand.
GCGCACCAGGACCTGCCTTTCGAACAGGTGGTGGAGGTGGTCCGGCCATTGCGCAGCCTGTCCCATAGCCCGGTGTTCCAGGCCATGCTGTCATGGCAGAACAACGAAGCCACGGGATTGGAACTGGGCGATATGTCGCTGCAAGGGCTGGGTGTGACCAGCCGCACCGCGAAATTCGACGTGTTGCTGGACATGGCCCTGATCGACGGGCGCCTGTTCGGGGCACTGGAATACGCCACGGCGTTGTTCGACCCCGCCACGATGGAGCGTTACCTCGGCTACCTGGAGAGTGTCCTGAGGGCCATGGTTGCTGATGAACAGACCCTCGTGGCGCAGATTCCGCTGCTGGGTGACAACGAGCGTCAGAACCTGTTGGAAACGCTCAATGCCACTGCGGTCGACTACCCGCAGGGCCTGACCCTGCACGGCCTGTTCGAGGCGCGGGTTGTGGCCAGTCCCGACGCGGTCGCCGTGGTCTCCGGCGAGGCGCAACTGAGTTACGCGCAACTCAATGAGCGGGCCAACCAGATTGCCCATCGCCTGCTGGAACTGGGCATTCGCCCGGATGACCGCGTGGCGATCTGTGCCGATCGCAGCCTGGACATGGTCGCGGGCCTGCTGGGGATTCTCAAGGCCGGTGCGGCGTATGTGCCGTTGGACCCGGATTATCCCCACGAGCGCCTGGCCTACATGCTGGAGAACAGCGCGCCCATGGTGGTGCTGACCCAACGTGCGTTGCAGGCGAGCCTGCCGGCGACGCAGGCGCGAACCCTGCTGCTGGATGAGGCGCAAGGGTTCTCGACGCAGCCCACCGACAATCCGCAGGTCGAAGGCCTGCATGCCCATCACCTGGCCTATGTCATCTACACCTCGGGCTCCACCGGCCTGCCCAAGGGCGTGATGAACGAGCATGGCGCGGTGGTCAACCGCCTGCTGTGGATGCAGGACGAATACGGCTTGACCGCCGCCGACGCGGTGCTGCAAAAGACCCCGTTCAGCTTCGACGTGTCGGTGTGGGAGTTCTTCTGGCCGCTGTTCAGCGGTGCGCGCCTGGTGATGGCCCGTCCGGGTGGGCATCGCGACCCGGCGTACCTGCGCGAAGCCATCCAGCGGCACGGCATCACCACGCTGCACTTCGTGCCGTCGATGCTCGATGTGTTCCTGGCCCATGGCGAGGCAAGTCAATGCGAAGGTCTGGTGCGGGTGATGTGCAGCGGCGAAGCGTTGCCGGGGCATCTGGTGCGGCGCTTCAAGGCGCAATTGCCGCACACTGGCCTGTACAACCTGTACGGTCCGACCGAAGCGGCGGTGGACGTGACCGCGTGGGATTGCGCGGGGACGGACACCCCGGACAGCACGCCGATCGGCAAGCCGATTGCCAACACCCGGATCTACCTGCTCGATAGCCATCAACAACCGGTGCCCATGGGCGTGGCCGGGGAAATATACATCGGCGGTGTGCAGGTGGCGCGGGGTTACCTGAACCGTCCGGAACTGACCGTCGAGCGTTTCCTGCGGGATCCGTTCAGCCGTGCGGCGAATGCGCGGATGTACCGCACCGGCGACCTGGGTCGCTACCTGCCGGATGGCAACATCGAGTACTTAGGGCGTAACGACGATCAGGTGAAGATCCGTGGGTTCCGTATCGAACTCGGCGAGATCGAGGCCAAGCTTGCCCAGCATGAGGCGATCAAGGAAGCCGTGGTGCTGGCTCGCGAAGACGTGCCGGGGGCCAAGCGCCTGGTGGCTTACTTCACCGTGCACGGTGACGAGCACAGTGTCGAGATCGAAAACCTGCGAACACAGTTGCAAGCCCAACTGCCGGAATACATGGTGCCGAGCGCCTACGTGCGGCTCGATACGCTGCCGCTGACCCCCAACGGCAAGCTTGACCGCAAGGCGCTGCCGGCACCGGACCTGGCGTCGGTGATTACCCGTGAGTACGAAGCGCCGCAGGGCGCTGTGGAAACGACACTGGCACAACTGTGGGCCGAGCTGCTCAAGGTCGAAAAGGTGGGGCGTCATGACCACTTCTTCGAATTGGGTGGGCACTCGTTGTTGGCGGTCACGTTGATCGAGCGCATGCGCCAGGCCGGCTTGAGCGCCGATGTGCGCGTGCTGTTCGGCCAGCCGACCCTGGCCGCGTTGGCGGCAGCCGTGGGCGGTACGACGGAAATCGTGGTGCCGGACAACGGCATCGTGCCGGGTTGTGAGCGGATCACCCCGCAGATGTTGCCGCTTGCCGACCTGACGCAGAAGGAAGTCGACGCCATCGTGGCCTGGGTGCCCGGTGGCGTGAGCAATGTTCAGGACATCTACGCCCTGGCGCCATTGCAGGAAGGGATCCTGTATCACCACCTGGTTTCGTCGCAGGGCGATCTCTATGTGCAGCAGGCCATGTTCAACCTGGAGGACCGTGCCCGGTTGGATGCGTTCGTGAGTGCGCTGCAAGGCGTGATCGACCGCCACGATATCCTGCGCACGGCTGTGCTTTGGGAGGGCTTGCGCGAGCCGGTGCAGGTGGTGCTGCGGGAAGCGCCGCTGGCGGTGCAGACCTGTACGGTCGAGCCGGGCGAGGACGTGGCGACGCAGCTTCGTGAGCGTTTCGACCCTCGGCACTCTCGGCTCGATGTGCGCCAGGCGCCCATGATGCGGCTTGCCTGTGCCTATGACGACGAGCACCAGCGCTGGATCGCGCTGCTGCTGTTTCATCACATTGCACTCGATCACACCGCGCTGGAGGTGATCCAGCACGATATGCAAGCGTACTTGCTCGGGCAGCAGGCTCAGTTGGGCGATGCCGTGCCGTATCGCAACTACGTGGCCCAGGCGCGGCTTGGCGTGACGCAAAGCGCCCACGAGGCGTTCTTCAGGGACATGCTCCAGGATATCCAGGAGCCGACCCTGCCATTCGGTCTGCAGGACGTGCAGGGCGACAGCCATGTCATCGAACAGGCCCGGTTGGGCGTGGACGACAGTTTGAATCGTCGTCTGCGGACACAATCGCGACTACTTGGCGTCAGCGCGGCGAGCCTGCATCACCTGGCCTGGGCGCGGGTGGTGGGCGCCGTGTCCGGGCGCGAAGACGTGGTGTTCGGTACCGTACTGATGGGTCGGATGCAGGGCGGTGAGGGGGCCGATCGGGCGCTAGGGTTGTTCATCAACACCTTGCCGCTGCGGGTTGACGTCGGCGTCGACGGGGCCCGGGCAGGCGTCAAGGCAACGCATGCGCGTCTCACCGCGCTGCTGGGACACGAACATGCGTCGCTGGCGCTGGCACAGCGTTGCAGCGGTGTCGCTACGTCGACGCCGTTGTTCAGTGCACTGCTGAACTACCGGCACACTGCAACGCAGGTCACCGAGGAGGCCCAGTCGGCCTGGAACGGGATCGAGGGGCTCGGCGGCGAGGAGTGGAGCAACTATCCACTGTCACTGAACATCGACGACCTCGGCGAGGCCTTTGTGCTGACCACCCTGGCGGAGTCGCGCATCGGGGCAGAACGCATCTGCGGCTACATGCACACGGCGCTGGAAAGCCTGGTCGATGCGCTTGAGCGCACGCCCGAGGCACCCGTGCGTGAGCTGGCGATATTGCCAGCGGCGGAACGCCGGCAACTGCTGGTCGACTTCAATGCGACCGACACGGTCTATCCCCGCGAAGAGACGGTCCACGGCTTGTTCGAGGCCCAGGTCAGGGCCCGGCCTGACGCGATTGCACTCCAGCATGGGGCGCAGCAACTCACCTACCGGGAGCTGCACGAGCGAGCCAATTACCTGGCGCATTGCTTGCTTGAACGGGGCGTCCAGCCTGGGTCTCGAGTCGCGATCATGCTGAACCGTTCGTTCGAGCTCATCATCAGCGAACTGGCGATCCTCAAGTGCGCCGCCGTCTATGTACCGCTGGACCACCATGCGCCCGAGGAGCGGCAGCGTTTCATGTTGCAAGACAGTGCCGCGGTGCTGGTGTTGACGACCCGTGACAGGGCCTTGCCGGAAGACATGCCGCGATTGGACCTGGACACACTGCAATTGATCCAGGCTGTACGGCCGGCGGTATTCCCCGGTCAAACCAGCGATACACCGGCGTACATCATGTACACCTCGGGCTCCACGGGCCACCCGAAAGGGGTGATCGTGCCGCACTTGGCCATAGGCCGATTGGCGATCAATAACGGCTACGCGGATTTCGGTGTACAGGATCGCGTGGCGTTCGCCTCGAACCCGGCGTTCGACGCCAGTACGATGGAAGTGTGGGGGGCATTGCTCAACGGCGGGCGCGTTGTGATCATTGATCACGAAACGTTGCTCAGCCCGACGCAATTCGCCCAGGCGCTGACAGAGGCCGAGGTGTCGGTGCTGTTCGTCACCACCGCCATGTTCAATCAGTACCTGGTCTTGATCCCGGATGCTCTGGCAGGCTTGCGGATCCTGCTGTGCGGTGGCGAACGCGGTGATCCGGCTTCCTTCCGGCGGCTGTTGGCCCGTGCTCCTTCGCTGCGGCTGGTGCATTGCTACGGTCCCACCGAGACCACCACCTTTGCGACGACCCATATGGTCTCTGCCGTGCCACATGGCGCAACGAGTGTTCCGATCGGCCGTCCTATTGCCAACACCCGGGTGTATATCCTCGATGCCGCGCGCCAACCAGTACCTGTGGGTGTCGCGGGGGAGATCCATATCGGGGGTGTCGGGGTGGCCCTTGGTTACCTGAACCGGCCGGACCTGACCGAGGAACGCTTCATTGCCGATCCGTTCAGCGATTCGGGGAGCGCACGCCTGTACCGCAGTGGCGATCTTGGCCGCTGGCTGCCCGACGGCACCATCGAATACCTGGATCGCAATGACGGTCAGGTCAAAATACGTGGCTTCCGTATTGAACTCGGTGAGATCGAGGCCCGTTTGCACGAGTGCCATGGGGTGCGCGAGGCCCTGGTGGTAGCGCGGGAAGACAGTCCGGGCGACAAGCGCCTGATCGCGTATTACACCGAGCACGAGAACGGTGGGGACCTCGATGCGGACGTCCTGCGCGCCCAACTGCGCTCCGTGCTGCCGGAATACATGATCCCGGCGGCCTACGTGAGATTGACGGCGTTGCCGCTGACACTGAACGGCAAGGTCAACACCGGGGCGTTGCCGGTACCGGAAATGCACGCTTATGGGAGCCAGGACTACGAGGCGCCGCAAGGCGACCTGGAAGTCACGCTGGCAGGCTTGTGGGCCGACGTCCTGAAGCTGGAGCAGATCGGTCGTCACGACAACTTCTTTGAGCTGGGCGGTCATTCACTGCTGGCGATCCGGCTGGTCGGATTGCTGGCACAGGCCAACCTGACCGTCTCGCTGGCCGAGCTGTTCCAGCACGAAAGCGTCGCGTCGATGGCATCGATGCTGCTGGCCCGCACCGAGGATGCCCAGGTCAAGGAGGCCATCGTACCGGTGCGCACCACTGGCCAGCAGAATCCGCTGTTCCTGGTGCACGAGTTCAGTGGCCTGGACCTGTACTTCCCGATGCTGGGCAAGCACATCGATCCGGATATCCCGGTGTATGGCCTGCCTGCCGTCGAATGGGGTGAGCCGCAGTTGCAAACGATGGAGTGCATGGCCTCGCGCCTGGTGGGGATCATTCGTTCGGTACAACCCAAAGGGCCTTATCGCCTGGCCGGCTGGTCGTTCGGTGGTGTGCTGGCCTACGAGACCGCGATCCAGCTGATCGGCCTGGACGAGGAGGTCGAGTTCGTCGGTCTCATCGACAGCTATCTGCCCCGGCTGGTGGATCAGGGCCGGTCGCGCTGGGCATTGGACGAAGCCCACAAGCTGCATCTGCTGGACCGCTGCGATGTTTTCTGGAGGGCTGCGTTGCCTGGCGAAGAAGTACTTGCAGTGATGCTGGAGAATCTGGCCGATCTGCAAGGACAATTGGATCGATTCGATTTCACAGGCCTGGTGCAGCATTGCCGCGACGAGGCGTTGCTGCCTGCCGAGCTGGCCGTCTATAGCGCGGAGCAGCTCTGGCAGTACCTCGATCGCGAAGTGGCCCATGGTCACGCGTTGGCCCATTACGCGGTGTATCCGATTTCCGTACCGGTGCATCTGCTGGTGGCCGAAGAACGCAAGGACGACGCGCCCGAGCACTCCGGCTACCTGGGCTGGGACGCTGTCCTGCCCACGTCTAAGTTGCATTGCGTCAAGGTTCCGGGTAACCACCAGAGCATGATGCAAGCGCCCCATGTCAAGGCATTGGGCCAGGCCATCACTGCTGCACTCCACACCGCCGCATCGCGTCCGGCCCCCTCACCGAAGAGCGGTTACCAGCCGCTGCTGACGATCCAGGGCGGGCGTACCGATCGAGCGCCGATCTTCTGCGTGCCGGGAGCTGGCGACAGCGTGACCGGTTTTATCGGGTTGACCGATGCCTTCGGTCCTGACTGGCCTATCCATGGGCTGCAGCACCGCGGGCTGGATGGCAGCACGGAGCCTTTCAGCCTCGTGGAGACGGCCGCCCAGGTGTACCTCGACGCGATCGACAAGGTCCAACCGGAGGGGCCGGTGCATCTGCTCGGCCATTCCTTCGGCGGCTGGATCGTGTTCGAAATGGCGGCCCGCCTGCATGCCCGGGGTCGCAAGGTGGCTTCGTTGACGCTGATCGACAGTGAGTCGCCTGGCGGCAATGGCGTGGTGGGCAAGCCCTATACCGCGACGGGGGTTCTGAATCGGCTGATCGAGGCGATGCAGTTGGCTTCTGGCAAGTCGTTGGGGATCGATGCCACGGTCTTCGGTACCCAGGACGATACCGCGCAGATGCGTTTGCTGCATGCGGGCATGGTACGGGCTGGCATGCTGCCGCAGCGTTCGGCGGTGGATTCGATGCGCGGTCCGGCGCGGGCCTTCGGTACGGCCCTGCGTACGGTGTATCAACCGCAACATCGCTACACCGGGCCGGTGCGCTTGGTGCTGGCCGATGATCCAACCCTGGACACGGCCGGTAACAAACGCGAACAGGAACAAATGATCGAAGGATGGCGCAAGCATATCCCCGACCTCAGTATCTGGTACGGTCCGGGCAACCACTTCACGATCCTCAAGGCCCCTCACGTACACAACCTGGCAGCCTGGTGGCAGGACGGCCTTCCCATGCTCGACGAGGAGGCCGCCAGTGACTACGTATGACTGTCTCTCCTTGACGCGCATCCATGGAGCCCGGCGCCACGTTGGCCGGGTCTGAAATCAACGCACTCATGGTTATTTATGGAAAAGTCGAAGTTTCGCAAAATCGCTATCGTGCTCGTACTGGTCGTGGTGGCCGGTCTGATTTTCTACAGCGCGCAATCGCCGGGCAAACCGCCGGAGTACCTGACCGCCACGGTCGAGCGGGCTGACATCGAGAACTCGGTGTTGGCGAGCGGGACGCTCCAGGGGGTCAAGCAGGTCGACGTCGGTGCCCAGGTATCGGGCCAGCTTAAATCGCTCAAGGTCAAGTTGGGCGACAAGGTCAAGAAGGGCCAGTGGCTGGCGGAAATCGACCCCATGCTGGCACAGAACTCATTGCGCCAGACCCAGGTCAACGAAGAGAACCTGATGGCCAAGCGGCAGGCCACGGCGGCGCAACTCAAGGACGCCAAGGCCACCTATGACCGCTACAAAAAACTGCAGCCGGACGACGCGATCTCCAAGCAGGAGTACGAGACTGCCGAGTCGAACTACAAAGTGGAAGCGGCGAACCTGCTCTCTCTCGATGCGCAGATAAAGGACGCCCGTATCCAGGTGGAAACCGCACGGGTCAACCTGGCCTACACCCACATCGTCGCGCCGATAGACGGCTATGTCGTGGGAATCGTGACGCAGGAAGGCCAGACGGTGATCGCCGAGCAACTGGCGCCGGTCCTGCTCAAGCTCGCCGACCTGGACACCATGACGGTCAAGGCGCAGGTATCGGAGGCCGATGTGATTCACATCGTTCCCGGCCAAGAGGTGTATTTCACCATCCTGGGGGAGTCGGAAAGGCGCTACTACGCCACACTGCGAGGCACCGAGCCTGCGCCGCAGAACTTCCTCGAAACCCAGGCAGCCGGGGCGCCCAAACAGAACACTGCGGTGTTCTATAACAGCCTCTTCGATGTGCCGAACCCCGATCATCGCCTGCGTATCTCCATGACTGCCCAGGTTCGTATCGTCTTGGACAAAGCCAAGGATGTGTTGACGGTTCCCGTCGCCGCGCTGGGGGCGAAAAACCAGGATGGCAGCTTCGTGGTCCGCGTGCTCGATGCCGAAGGCAAGGCTCAGCCGCGCAACGTGCAGACGGGCATCAACAATAACGTCAGGGCTGAGATCAAGGATGGCCTGGCTGAAGGTGACAAGGTTGTCATCGGCGAGCCGACCCCCGCCGTGGCAGGAGCCTGACCATGACGCGACCACTGTTGGAACTCGAGGGCATCACCCGCAGTTTCCTTGCGGGCGAAAAGGCGTTCATCGCGCTCAAGAACATCAACTTGACGATCAATGCGGGCGAGGTGGTCGCGATCACCGGTGCTTCCGGTTCCGGCAAGTCGACCTTGATGAATGTACTCGGCTGCCTCGATCATCCGGACGCCGGAAGCTATAAGGTGGACGGGCGCGAAACCGGTTCGATGGACGACCGTGAACTGGCCAGGTTGCGTCGCGACCACTTCGGTTTCATTTTCCAGCGCTACCATTTGCTGCCGCACCTGAGCGCCTTGCACAACGTCGAGATGCCGGCTATTTACGCCGGTGCCGCAGAGTCGCAGCGCCACAACCGTGCCGGGGACCTGTTGAAGCGCCTGGGGTTGGTGGGGCACCTGAGCAATCGGCCGAGTCAACTCTCGGGTGGCCAGCAGCAGCGGGTGAGTATCGCTCGGGCACTGATGAATGGTGGCGAGATCATTCTGGCGGACGAACCCACCGGTGCGCTGGACACCACCAGTGGCAAGGAAGTCATGAAGATCCTGCTGGAGCTCAATGCGGCGGGGCATACGGTCATCATCGTGACTCACGATGAGAAAGTGGCGGCTCACGCCCAGCGCATCATCGAGATCCGCGATGGTGAAATCGTCAGTGATCGTCCCAATCCGCAGAGGCCGCTGCAAGATCCGTCGGCACAAGACACGCGCCCGGCCAAGGTCAAGCCCACGAACGGCCTGCTCGCCAGCTTCGGCCTGTTCAGCGAGGCGTTCAACATGGCCTGGGTGGCGCTGGTCTCGCATCGAATGCGAACCCTGCTGACCATGTTGGGCATCATTATCGGTATCACCTCGGTGGTATCGATCGTGGCGATTGGCGAAGGGGTCAAGCAATATGTCCTCAAGGACATCCAGGCGATCGGCAGCAACACGATCGAAATCATGCCTGGGTCCGACTGGGGGGACAGTCGCTCGACGGCTATCGAAACGTTGGTGCTGTCCGATGTGACCGCCCTGGGCGACCAGTATTACATCGACAGTGCGACGCCCAACCTGGGTCGCAACCTGCTATTGCGTTATGAAAACATCGATGTCAATGCGACCGTCAACGGTGTGAGCGCGAGTTATTTCCAGGTTCGCGGAATCAAGATCGGCTCGGGTGTGGCATTCAGCAAGGACGATGCCCGGCGGCAATCGCAAGTGGTAGTCATCGACCACAACACAAGCCACAGACTGTTCGGCTCGCACACAGACCCGCTGGGTAAGGTGATTCTCGTCGACAACCTGCCTTGCACGGTCATCGGCGTGACCGAAGACCGCAAAAGCGTCTTCAACACCAGCAAGAACCTGAACATCTGGATGCCCTATGAAACCGCGGCCGGTCGGTTGCTGGGCCAGCGTTTCCTGGACAGCATCACGGTGCGGATAAAGGACGGGCAACCGAGCAAATTAGTGGAGGACAACGTAGTCAAGCTCCTGACCCAACGCCATGGCATCAAGGATTTCTTCACCTACAACCTCGACAGTGTGATGCAAACGGTGCAGAAGACCAGCCAATCGCTGGCGCTTTTGCTCTCGTTGATTGCGATCATCTCGCTGGTGGTGGGGGGCATCGGAGTGATGAACATCATGCTCGTCTCGGTGACCGAACGTACCCGTGAGATCGGTATCCGCATGGCCGTCGGTGCACGCCAGTCCGATATCCGCCAGCAGTTCCTGGTGGAGGCGGTGATGGTGTGCCTGATGGGGGGCACGATTGGCATCGCCTTGTCGTTTGGTATCGGCTACGTCTTTTCGATCTTCGTCAAGGAGTGGCAGATGGTGTTCTCGGTGGGATCGATCGTCACCGCTGTCGTCTGTTCGACCCTGATCGGCATCGTGTTCGGCTTCGTGCCCGCGCGCAATGCCGCGCGACTCGATCCGATCAATGCACTGGCTCGGGACTGACCCGGGCTACCCAGGCTTGAAGCCAGGTAGGGAACCCTGCGGCGAGGGAGCAAGCTCCCTCGCCACATAAGGTGTGCCTGGCGCCTTATACCGCTACGCGTGCCGCATGCGGACGAGTCTCGCCGACCTTCCTCACCGCCTGTTCGAAGCGGTCCAGCACCATGCCGACCTCGGTCTCGGTGATGGTCAGGGGCGGCAGGAACCTGAGCACTGCGCCATGGCGCCCACCGGTTTCCATCATCAAGCCGTTGTCGAAACAGTTGAGCTTGATGGCGTGTGCCCGGGCGCCGTCAGCCTGGCCGGCGCGCTGGTTGTCGGCCGGCTTGGTGATTTCCACGCCGATCATCAGTCCGCGACCGCGGATATCGCCGATGAATGGAAAACGCTGCGCGATGTCCCGCAGGCCACTTTCCAGTCGTTCGCCCATCCGGGCGGCATGGGCGACGAGATGGTCCTTGCGGATTTGCTGCATGGTGGCAGCGCCGGCAACCATCGCCACCTGATTGCCGCGGAAGGTCCCCGCATGCATGCCGGGGCCCCAGGTATCCAGATGTTCGGCGTAGACGATCACCGCCAGTGGGTAGCCACCGCCGATGGCTTTGGACAGCACCAGGATGTCGGGGACGATGCCGGCGTGCTCGATGGCGAATGTGCTGCCGGTACGACCCAGGCCGGTCTGGACTTCATCGACGATCAGCAAGATGTCCTGCTCGAGGGTGATTTCCCGTAGCGCCCGCAGCCAGTTGGCCGAGGCCGGGATGCAGCCGCCTTCGCCTTGCACCACCTCGACGATGACCGCCGCCGGTTTGGCGATGCCGCCCTCCGGGTCCGAGAGGACGGTACGGATGTAGTCGATGGACAGTTGATCGGTATGCTCGCCATTGGTGCCGAACGGGCATCGAAACCGATAGGGGAAGGGCAGAAAGTGCGTGCCTTGGGCGATCAGGCCATCGCCGGTCTTGGGGGACAGCTTGCCCATCGCCGACAGTGCGCCGGCCGTCATCCCGTGGTAGCCGCCGTGGAACGCCATCAATGGCGAGCGCTTGGTGTAGTGGCGGGCCAATTTGATGGCGGCCTCGACGGCATCCGAACCGCTGGGCCCGCAGAAGAGAATCTTGCTGGTGTCGCGCATTTGCGCAGGCAGCATCGAGAACAGCTCCTGCACGAACGCATGCTTGGCCGGTGTGGCCAGGTCCAGTGCCTGCTGCAGGTGATCGCTGTCGAGGAAGCGCATCACCGCATCCCGGACCTCGGGCGGATTGTGCCCCAGGGCCAGTGTCCCGGCGTTCGACAGGCAATCGAGGAACTCCTGGCCGCTGGCATCCTTGATACGCATGCCCTTGCCGCTGACGAACAGGCGCTGGAAAGTCTGTGCATAGGTACGTGCGTTCGACTCGACGTTTTCGAGGTAAGTGAGTGCTTCCATATTCGATCATCCATTGGCTATGGAACGTGAACCGAGCGGGGCCATTCATGCTCGACAGCAAGTGCAGCCATTACTGGGCAGGTCGGGCTCATTTCAACAGGCCCCCGTCTTTATCGCGAGTTTTCCTGCCGACACCTGTCCCCAATTTCCACGCCAGACATTGGAGCGGGCGCAAGGTTAAATAACTGCCATACGAGCCTCATCAAGCCATCGTTAATAATCCGCCATCTCCCTGAGTTGTGCCGGTGCCGGGTGCTTGCTGTTTTCACCTTTGACACCCCTAGAGAACCCTATGCATGTCTTCAAGCCTCCAGAGAGCATATTGCTGGTGACACTGTGTGCGGTGGCCTTGAGTGGCTGCGTATTGGGCCCTGACTATCGGGTGCCAGACGTCCCGATCGCCGCCAAATGGCAGGCACCGGTGCCCCATGGCGCGTCCGTGGCCGCGTTGGCCGACTGGTGGCGGCAATTCGATGACCCGGCATTGACCGAGCTGTTGCGCCTGGCCGAAGCCGATAGCCCGTCCATGGACCAGGCTTGGGCGAATATCTCGCTGGCCCGTGCGACCGCCGACAGTGACGCCGCCGATGCCTTGCCCAAGTTCGACGCCAGGCTGTCCGGTGGCCGAGGCGGGCAGCAGACCGGTTCGCAGCGCCTGGGGGGCTCAGGTTCCTCTGCAACGATGGATGCCGCCTGGGAGCTCGATCTGTTCGGCAAGTTGCGCCGCAACAATGAAGCCGCCAACTCCCGCGTCGAAGCACGGGTGGATGACTGGCATGACGCGAGGGTTTCCCTGGCGGCCCAGGTGGGTGATTACTACGTGCAGTACCGGGGCTGCCAGAAGTTGGTATTGGCTTACCGTGACCAGGCCCAGTCACAGCAAGACACCGCGCGCGTGACGCGCCAGTCGTTCGGGGCGGGCTTCACGTCCTCCGCCGACGCCGCGTTGGCCGATGCCAGTGCCGCCAGCAGCGCTGCGGCCCTGGTCCAGCAGCAGAGTGAATGCCAGGTGCTGCTCAAGAGCCTGGTGGCACTGACAGGCAGTGATGAAGGGCGACTGCTGGACGTGCTGGGCCACACGCCGGCGCAACTGCCGCATCCGGCCGAACTCAACGTGCAACAGGTTCCGGTCGACTTGCTGCGCCAGCGCCCGGACATTGCCTCCGACGAGCGCGAGCTGGCAGCGGCGAATGCCGAGATCGGCGTGGCCCAGGCTGATCGCCTGCCGAGCCTGAGTCTTTCCGGGACGATTTCCGTGGGAACCATGGTGGGCCAGCGCAACCGTTCCTGGTCGCTGGGCCCGGTGCTGTCGGTTCCGCTGTTCGACGGTGGCAAGCGGCGCGCCGCGGCGCAGGGTGCCAAGGCCTCGTATGACGCAGCCCTGGCGGTCTATCGCCAAACGCTGCGCACCGGTGTGATGGAAGTGGAGCAGGCCCTGGTGCGTCTCGATGCGGCACGTCGCCGAGAGTCGGATGTGGAGCGCTCCACCGCAGGTTTCCGGGAGTCTTTCGAGGCCATCGATCGCGGTTGGCAGGCCGGCAATGTCAGCCTGCTGGACCGGGAAACCGCACGCCGCCAGGCGCTGACAGCCGAGATTGAATTGATCACCTTGCAGCAGAATCAAGTGCGCTACTGGATCGCCCTGTACAAGGCACTGGGGGGCGGCTGGCAAGCCGATCAGCCCCTGGCGCGGAGTCGGGCATCGGGCGGGGACGGCGCGTGAGGTCGCGACCAGGCAAGTTCGCGTTGGCGATCGCGGTGTGCGCGATCGTGGTGGCGCTGATCTATTTTCGCCGGGGCGCTGAGCCAGTCGAGGCCGCCCCCGGGTCAGCAGCTTGAGCGTAGAAGTCGTCCAGGCGCAACGCCAGGTCTGGCCACAGTTACTGTTTGCCAACGGCGCGCTCGCCCCCTGGCAGGAAGCGGTCATCAATGCCGAGACCAGCAACCTGCGCATCGCCAGTATCGAGGCCGATGTGGGCAGCCGGGTGAAGAAAGGCCAATTGCTGGCCACGCTGGCCAGCGAAACGGTGGTTGCCGAAGAGCACAAACAGAAGGCGCTCGTCGCCCAGGCCGGCGCGAACCTGGAGCAGGCCCGTTCCAATGATCGTCGGGCCCGGGTCGTCGGGCAGGGCGGGGCCCTGTCGGAGCAACAGCGTGAAGACTACCGGATCAAGGTCGCGCTGGCCGAGGCTGACCTTGCCGGTGCTCGTGCCGAATTGCAGAGCACGCGGATCAGGCTCGGACAAACCCGCATCCTCGCCGTGGACGATGGCATCATTTCGGCGCGCACGGCGCTGCTTGGCAAGGTGCTCTCCGCCGGCGACGAGCTGTTTCGCATGGTGCGCGACGGCCGCATCGAATGGCAGGCCGAGCTGGATGCCCGCCAACTGGCCCAGGTTCAGCCAGGCCAGGTCGCCCGTATGACGTTGCCCGACGGCCAGAGCCTGGAAGGGCGCGTGCGGCTGGTATCGCCCACGTTGAATACCAAGACCAGCCGGGGATTGATCTACGTCTCCCTGCCCACCGACAGCGCCGCCCAGGCCGGTATGTATGCCAGCGGCCAGATCGAGCTGGCGCCCCGCGAGGCCGTCACGGTGCCAGACACTGCCGTCATCCTGCGGGACGGGCGTTCCTATGTGTTCACGCTCAATGATGACATGCGCGTAGTCCAGCGACCGGTGGTGGTCGGCCGACGCTTGCATCAGGCCGTGGAGATTCTCAGCGGCCTCGATGAGCCTGCCCGAATCGTGCGTGCTGGCGGTGCGTTCCTCAACGATGGTGCGAGTGTGACCCTCGTTCAATCCCAGGTCGCCCAGCCATGAACATTTCAGCCCTGTCGATCCGCCATCCGGTGCCGGCCGTCATGCTGTTCATTCTGCTGACGCTCTTTGGCCTGTCGGGTTTCGAGAAGCTCGCCATCCAGGATTTTCCGGACATGGACCTGCCAGTGGTGGTGATCAGCGCCTCGCTGGAAGGTGCTGCCCCGGAGCAACTGGAAACGGAAGTGGCGCGCAAGATCGAGGACAAGCTGACGTCCCTGCGCCTGCTCAAGCACGTGACGACGACCATCACCGATGGTGCCGTCAACATCAGCATCAGCTTTGACATCGACAAGGATGGCAACGAGGCGCTCAACGAAGTGCGTAACGCGGTCGACAGTGCCATGGCGCAGTTGCCGGCGAGCCTGGACACACCCTCGGTTTCCCGGCTGACCACCAGCGCCTCGGCATTGCTCACCTATGTCATCGACTCCGATAACCTGGATGAAGAAGCGTTGTCGTGGTTCGTCGACAATGAGTTGAGCAAACAGCTGCTGGCGGTGCCCGGGGTGGCAATGATCGCGCGCATGGGCGGTGTCGACCGGGAAGTCCAGGTCAATCTCGATCCGGCCCTGATGGCGGGCCTGGGTATTCGTGTCACGGACATCGCCAACCAGTTACGGGCGATGCAAAAGGACAACTCCGGTGGCCAGGGCAATCTGGGCAGTGGCCAGCAAGCCATGCGGACCCTGGGTGCCATTGACGATCCGGCGGCCCTCGGTGCCATCGACATTCCCAGCGGCGACGGTCGCCTGCTCGCCCTGGGGCAGTTGGCCGACATTCGCGACACCCACGCCGAACGCAGCACCCGGGCGTTTCGCGATGGCAGGCCCGTGATCGGTTTCCAGGTCACCCGTTCCCTGGGGTTCTCCGATGTCGGCGTCGCCAATGACGTACGCAAGGCCATGATCGCGTTTGAAAAACAGCATCCCAACGTGCAGATCGTTGAAGCCAGTGACACGGTCAAGGCCGTGCTCGCCAACTATCACGATTCGATGAATTTGCTGTACGAAGGCATGCTGTTGGCGGTGCTGGTGGTCTGGTGGTTCCTGCGGGACTGGCGCGCCACGCTCATCGTCGCCACGGCACTGCCGCTGTCGATCATCCCCACCTTTGGCGTGATGTACCTGGCCGGGTTCACCCTCAACGCCGTCTCCCTGCTGGCCCTGGCGCTGGTCATCGGTGTGCTGGTGGACGATGCCATCGTCGAGATCGAGAACATCGCGCGACACTTGCGCATGGGCAAAACCCCGCTTCAGGCCGCCACCGAAGCCGCGGATGAAATCGGTCTGGCGGTGCTCGCCACCACGGCCACCCTGGTCGCAGTGTTCCTGCCCACGGCGTTCATGGGGGGGATCGCCGGAAAGCTGTTCCGCCAGTTCGGCGTGACGGCGTCGGCGGCGCTGCTGTTTTCACTGCTGGTGGCACGGCTGCTGACGCCGATGATGGCGGCTTATTTCCTCAAGGCAAGGCATGAAGCCGACCATGACAGCCCGTTGATGACTCGCTACCTGGGCTGGATCCATGCCAGCCTGACTTGGCGCAAGACGACGATGGGCCTGGCCGGCCTGTGCTTCGTCGGGGCTCTGGCGCTGGTCCCGTTGCTGCCCACCAGCTTCCTGCCAGCGCAGGACACCGGCCGCAGCAAGATAACATTGGAGATGCCGCCAGGAACGACACTGGAACACACCACCGCGATGGCCTTGCAGGCCAGCGAGCGGCTGCGCGAACTCCCCGACGTCACGCATGTGTTCAGCTCGGTGGGGACCGCCAGCAGTTCGGGCGCCGGGCCTGGCGATATCACTGGCGCCGGCGATGCGATCCTGACGGTGGAGCTGGCGCCTCGGAATGTACGCGATCGCAAGCAGGTGGAGGTCGAAGCGCAGATGCGCCAGGTGTTGCGCACGCTTGCGGGAGTACGCATCAATGTTGGCGGCGATGGCAGCGGAGAGAAGCTCAATATCGTGCTTGCCAGTGATGACGGCGATCTGCTGGAACGCACGGCAAGCGCCCTTGAGCCCCAGTTGCGTGAGTTGCGCGGGATCGGCAATGTCTCGTCCAGCAGCGCCTTGCAACGACCGGAAATCCAGATGCGGCCGGATTTTGCCCGGGCAGCGGAATTGGGCATCACCAGCCAGGACATCGCCGATACCTTGCGCATGGCGACTTACGGCGAATACTCCTCGCAACTGGGAAAGATCAATTTGTCCCAGCGCCAGGTGGACGTGCGAGTGCGCATGGATTCGCTGTTGCGCGACGACTTGCAGGCGATCAGCCAATTGCGGGTAACCGGTCGAGACGGCCAGGTCGCACTGGCCTCGTTGGGGGACATCAGCATGGGCAGTGGGCCGGCGCAAATCAGCCGACTGGACCGTCTGCGCAATGTCACCCTGTCTATCGAACTCAACGGTCGCAACCTGGGTGAGGTCATGGCCGAGGCCCGCCAACTGCCGGTGATGCGCAACTTGCCAGCCGAAGTGAAACTGGTGGAGCAGGGCGAATTGCAGTTGATGACGGAGTTGTTCGCCAGCTTCGGCCTGGCCATGGCCATCGGCGTGTTTTGTATTTATTCAGTCCTGGTGTTGCTGTTTCACGACTTCTTGCAACCAGCCACGATTCTTTCGGCCCTGCCGCTCTCGCTGGGTGGCGCGTTGTTGGCCTTGCTGGTGTGCAATTTCAGTTTTTCCCTGTCGTCGGTCATCGGCTTGTTGATGTTGATGGGCATCGTGACCAAAAACTCCATTCTGTTGGTGGAGTACGCCATCATGGCTCGCCGCGATTATGGCCTGGGTCGATACGATGCGTTGGTGGATGCTTGCCACAAGCGTGCCCGTCCGATCCTGATGACCACCATTGCGATGGGGGCCGGGATGTTGCCGACGGCGATGGGAATGGGCGAAGACCCGAGCTTCAGGCAACCGATGGCGGTGGTGGTCATGGGTGGTTTGCTGACGTCGACGTTGTTGAGCTTGCTGGTGGTGCCGGTGATTTTCACTTACGTGGACGATGCGCTTGAATGGCTGAAGCGTCGCACTCGATCGCCAATGGAAGAGGGGGCGCTAGAGGAAGTTTGAGGGGGAAAACAATATTCCCCCAACAAGTACTCGATTCGGTCAGTGAGCGAGCAATCGTTGGGGGTGGGTTTAAACGGCTTGTTGGATCGGGCTATTGCCATTCCATTCCATGTGAGCCGGTGTGGCATCCATCGAATGCATCCAGCGGATCAGCGAACGACGCCCACCAATCCCCATCTTTATGGCGGCGCGCTTCAAATAGCTTTCGACTGTATTGACCTTCAGGTTCAGTTGCTCGGCAAGTTCGGGGGCAGTGCGTCCGGCCAGCAAACCTACGCACACTTCCGTTTCGCGAGAGGACAGACTCAATCCTGACTGTAGCAATCGATCGGCGAACCTTTGGCGCAGCGCTTCCATGCCGCCGTTTTCCGAAGCGTCCAAAGCCAGAAGAGGGTCCTGCTGAGTGGATTCCGGTGGAACAAGGGCTGCCACGTGCTCCTCGACCATGGGCAACAAAAGACAGGAAAAGTCTTTCAATAAGGCATGTTCTTGTGCGGTAAATCCCTTCGAAAGAGGCGATCGATAGATGGACAGTACATAACGACGACCATTCTTTCGGGTCGACAGGTGTAATTGCGTCGTCGTGCTGTAACCGGGAGCTTTTTCTGATCGCTCGGATTTAAGCAGGCACCGGGAAAAATTGGGTATTTTCTGCGGTGCTGCATCTTCAAAGAGTATGTCGTCGGCCAGGAAAAATGGCTTGGCGGTGTGGGTGTCCATGAGTGCACCGACGCAAGCGTTGTCGAGGCCGACGCAACCTATGCTGGAGGTGCTGGGTTCAGACATATTACTTGTGCCGATCCGTTGTTCGGTAATATGTGTTGCATCCACGGGTATTTCCGTGAGTATCAGGTCGTGCAACATACGCGGGAAATTGCGACTGCCAGTACTGGCAATGACTTTGCCAACGTGCGGGAATAATCGTTGTAGGTTCATCCTTTCTCCAAAATCATCCAATTATTTGATTAAAGTTGCAGTTCAGTGTGCATGGGTATCTTTGCCGGAATGTTTCGATTGGGCATTATCTGGGTAGTACCCAAGGATTTATGGAGTGTATCTGACGAACGGTGTGTCATGAGGGGGGTGGTAAGTACCGTTGTTCTGTTGATGGCATTCTTGTTGAGGACCTCGTCGTAAGTTTTAAAGGTGCATGGCAAAGTGCCGTAGATGATGTGTTCTCCCTTCGAGCCTAATGCCGTATTGAGTCTTTCAATTGGCCAGCCAGACCGTTTCAGGATTTTTTCCATCAAGGTATCTACGACGATTTCATAGGCGTGAATTTTTTGTTGTTGAGCGAACTTAATCATTGACAGGAAAAGTGCCGCTGTGCGAATGTCTACATTAGCTCGGGTGAGTTTTCCCGTGGAGAAATTATTGGTTGAAAGTGCAAATCTTGTGGCTTCCCAACAGTGACCCAAGTGCGGTCTGTTTTTTTCGGTTGGAAGGATAAAGCTCAGGGGGCCGCTCATCAATGTGGGTTTGCTGGAAGGACGTAGTCGAACACAGCCGGTAACGCGGTCGTTTTCATGGGCATAGATATAGACCGCGTCGGGGTCGTCGTATTCATCCCACTCATAATCGCTGCCTTGATAACTTTCAATGTCCCACTTCTTTCTATCGATGAAGGCGAGTTTGCGAATGGACAGTATTTGTTCGAGGGTTTTAAGAGGGATTTTTGAGTAGCTTACGATGCTGGTGGATACGCCGGAAAATCCATAGGTGCATGGGGAGTAGTTCATGGATGCGACTTCTTGGCTGCAGGTGTAGCTACTGTTGACTTTGCACTACGGTATTTCAACTGTCCTAAAGTACAGTCTTTGATTTATAGAGTGTGCAGCCTATTTAGTAGGTGCGGCTTTGTGAGCGGATTATAATTTTTGATTTGCTTGTTAGTTGTGGATTTGTATCGTCGAGAATCCAAAAAAGTATAGGTGAGGCCTGGTGGCAAACGGGTGTTGGTCGAGGGGAATTGCATGAGTTAAAATAGGCTCGATCTATTGTTTTTTTGACGATCATGAAAATACCACTCGTAACCAATTGATATGGGCTTGTTCAAAAAATTGACGCGCACAGATAGAGCCTGGCGTCTGTAAATAAACGGTCATCTGGCAATGGGTAGGGTGACTTTCTTTCGCGGGTTGATCCCCGACTGTGCGTCCAAGGAATATCGATTGACGAGTGGATTTTAGTATGTGGCACATTGATGGTGGTCTAGTGTGTTTGCTCTATTTAAGTTGGTTGTCTGACCTCGTATGACTGAAATGGCTGACTTCATGGCACTGTGCTTGAAGTCATGCGGAAAGATGATGGATTGATCTGACCCTGAAAATAAGCCGTACAGGCTTCTGAATATGGATGGATGCTATGAATTATATTGCGTTTTCGTTGTTGACCGTATTGTTGGTTCCGGGACCGACGAATTCATTGTTGTTGCAGGCGGGTGTCAGTAGAGGGTTCAACACGCGTTCGATGCGCTTCGTTGCAGCTGAATGGTTGGCATACGTTATTCAGATGACGATGTGGGGAGTGTTCATTGACTTGCTGATGACCGATCACTCGTGGGTGGTGATCGCTACCAAGATCTTTGCTGTGTGTTTTCTATTTTATATTTCCTTGAAGCTTTGGTTCTCGGTCAAAGAGCATGCGCCTGGTGCAAGGGCGGGTATTACCGTTCCGGATTTGTTTGTGGCAACACTGACAAATCCCAAGGGGTTGTTTTTTGTTTCCTTCGTTGCGCCGGCGGGCACATTCCTGTCGCTGGAGAATTGGCTGTCATTCATTCTGCTATTTACAGCCATTATTTTTCCGGTAGGGCTTGTGTGGATCGCAGCGGGCGCTTTTTGTGGTCGAAAATTTCACGCGATTGTATCTGGACGATTTTTAAATCGAGCCATTTCCCTGGTGATTGGGTTGTTCGCCTGTGGCATGCTTTTCAATATCGCATCCCAGGTGAATTTCGTCTGATTGTGCTCTGATGGCGTCGAATGCGGGCGGTGCCAGGGCGGTGCAGTAAGTAAGATTTAATAACACAAAGCGTTATTTAGATGAGGTTCAACTGCGCCGCTTTGAACATGGCTTGCTTGACATTGGTGCAGTCCATTTTTTCAGTCATTTGCTTGGCATGAAATTTCACTGTTCGCTCGGTGATATTCATGATCAAACCGATCTCCTTATAGTTTTTGCCAAGCGCAAGCCAACGCAGGAATTCAATTTCCCTGGGTGATAGCTTGAGTGTACTCTCGACAACGGTCTCAACCGGGCGGTGCTGGTTGGCGATGAAGCTGAGCGTTTGAATAATGAATATGTTCTCCCTGATAATAGTTGGGAAATCGGGATCGTTTTCTTCCGAAGATAGGTGAACGGAGCCGAACGATCTGCCGGGCTCATGAATCGGAACAGTGAATCCTTGCTTGATGCCATAGGATGCGGATTGATCGAATATTTCCGGATTATTGTCGATTTCTTGTGGGATTTCATCCCAGAAAAAAGGCATGGCGGTAATGGCTGTGTTGGCCATCACAGGGTCTGATTTGTGCAGTGAGTTCTTGCGGTAGGTGTCCACCCATTCGGCGGGATAGTTGCTGTGGATGGAGACTTTTGAATTGTCGAAGGGCATGGGCTCCAAGTGAACATAAGCAAATTTTTCAAGCCCGAGTTTCGAGAATATCCAGCCTAGTATCTCGGTGTACTCTTCGTGGCTTTTTCCTGGAATATTATTCTCCACCTCTTGAATTAAATTGAGCAGTTGGCTTGAAATGGGCTTGAGCATAGTAGGCGCGCTCGAAAAATATTAATGTGAATACCTGTAGGTAGCAAAGGCTTCACCTTGATATTCGCCAAGCGGAGGAGGGAAGTTTTATAACGTTGCCATCAACATCCGCACGCTGCTTTGTGACCGCTATCGGGGCTGTGAAAGGGGCTGGAGTATCGGGCGGGGTTTTCCTGTTCATCGGGGTTCGCTTCAGGGCGCGATAATTACCCCTCATGCCGCCGTGTAATGCCTGCTCTCTCAATTGAGATGATGTCATTTTGCGTCCTTGCCGGTGTAACCTCAGCCCTTTGCCCCTGAGGTTGTAGTTAATTACGACTACTGAAACGATTAACTGGAGGACAGTATAGACAGCTTTTTCGCAACAGCGAGAAACATTAAAAAACCTTTATTTTTCACCGTGCAAAGCCCTTTTCAGGAAGGCTGCCGTTCGACTCTCCTGGCATTTCGTCACCGTTTCCGGAGCCCCGCAAACCACCACGTTTCCGCCCTGGGTGCCAGCCCCCGGGCCGATATCGATGACCCAGTCACTCTGCGCTACCACTCGCATGTCATGTTCCACCACAACCACCGTATGACCTTCCTCCACCAGGCGATTCAACTGCACCAGCAAGCGATCCACGTCCTGGGGATGCAGCCCATTGGTCGGCTCATCCAACACATACAAGGTTGCGCCCCGGGCCTTGCGCTGCAGTTCTGTCGCCAGCTTGATCCGCTGGGCTTCGCCGCCGGACAGCTCCGTGGCCGGTTGCCCCAGGCGCAGGTAGCCCAGTCCAATATCTTGCAGCACTTGCAACGAACGCCTGGCCGCCGCTTGTTCGGCAAACACCTCGAGTGCCTGGTTCACGGTCAGCTGCAACACCTGGGAAATGTCCAGGCCCTGCCAGCGAACTTCCAGGGTCTGTGGGTTGTAGCGGGCGCCGTGGCAGGTGGGGCAGGGGGCGTACACGCTGGGCATGAACAACAACTCCACGCTGACGAAGCCTTCACCTTCGCAGGTTTCGCAACGCCCCTTGGCGACGTTGAAGGAAAACCGCCCGGCATCGAATCCCAGTGCCTGCGCCTGTTCTGTGGCGGCAAACAGTTTGCGCACGTGGTCGAACAAACCGGTGTAAGTGGCGAGGTTGGAGCGCGGGGTACGGCCAATGGGTTTCTGGTCCACCTGGACCAACCGCTTGACCGCATCGAGCCCGGCAACAACGCGCCCGGCACTGGTTTGCACGGGTTCGTCTTCCAGGCTTTGCTCGTCGGGTTCGGCGTTGGGGCTGGCCTGGCCCAGGTGCGCGCCGACCAGATCCAGCAGGGCTTGGCTGACGAGGCTGGATTTGCCTGAGCCAGAGATGCCGGTGACGGCGGTGAAGCAGCCCAACGGGAAGGCCGCGTTCAGGTTGTCGAGGTTGTTGCGGGTGATGCCTTCCAGGCGCAGCCAATCCTTGGGTGCTCGTGGACTGCGTATCGCAGTGTTTTCTTCGCCAAAAAGATAGGCACGGGTGCGTGATTCCGGCACCTGGCCAAGGCCTGCCGGCGGACCGCTGTAGAGGACTTTGCCGCCTTGTTCGCCTGCGTCCGGGCCCACGTCGATGAGCCAGTCGGCGCGGCGCATGGTATCGAGGTCATGTTCGACCACAAACACAGAGTTGCCCGCTGCCTTGAGGCGTTGCAGGGCGCCAAACAATGCTTCGCTGTCGGCCGGGTGCAGGCCGGCGGAGGGTTCGTCCAGCACATAGATCACGCCGAACAACTGGGAATTTAGCTGGGTCGCCAGGCGCAGGCGTTGCAATTCGCCGGACGAAAGCGTCGGCGTGCTGCGTTCCAGGGCGAGGTAGCCGAGGCCCAGGTCGATCAGCGTGACGATCCGCTCCAGCAACTCGGCGGCGATGCGTTGGGCAGCCAGCCGTTTCTCCAGGGAGAGGTTGGGTGTGTGGCGGGCGTCGGGCCCGCCCGCATGGGGATTGTCGCCCCTGGCGGCGCGCTGCTCACGGGCCTCGCGGGTTTGCCGATGACTGAGGACTTCTCCCGTTTCTTCGGCCTGTGCAAGGTAGTCGGGCGCCAGGACCTGCTTGAGCACCTCGGCCAGTTCGAGCAGCGGCAGGTGCGACAGCTCGGCGATGTCCAGGCCGGCAAAGGTCACGGTCAGCGCCTGGCGCTTGAGGCGTTTGCCCTCGCACACCGGGCACGGGCTGGCGCGCATGTATTGCGCCACGCGTTTGCGCATCTGGGCACTTTGGGAATGCATGAAGGTGTGCAGCAGGTAGCGCCGGGCGCCGCTGAACGTGCCTTGGTAACTGGGTTCGAGCTTGCGCTTGAGGGCGGCGCGGGTCTGGGCCGGCGTCAGTCCGGCGTAGACGGGAACGGTGGGAGTTTCTTCGGTGAAGAGAATCCAGTCCCTTTGCTTTTTCGGCAGGTCGCGCCACGGGATGTCGACGTCATACCCCAGGGTCACCAGGATGTCCCGCAGGTTCTGGCCTTGCCAAGCCATGGGCCAGGCAGCCACGGCGCGTTCGCGGATGGTCAGCGATGGGTCTGGCACCATGGAGGCTTCGGTCACCTCATAGACCCGGCCCAGGCCGTGGCATTCCTGGCAGGCGCCCTGGGGCGTGTTGGGCGAGAAGTCCTCGGCGTAGAGCATGGGTTGGTCGGCCGGGTAGCTGCCGGCGCGGGAGTAAAGCATGCGAATCAGGCTCGACAAGGTGGTGACGCTGCCCACGGATGAACGTGCGCTGGGGGTACCGCGTTGTTGCTGCAAGGCGACTGCCGGCGGCAGGCCCTCGATGCTGTCCACGTCCGGTACGCCCACCTGGTCGATCAGGCGCCGCGCATAAGGCGCGACGGATTCGAAGTAGCGACGCTGGGCTTCGGCATAGAGCGTGGAGAAGGCCAGCGACGACTTGCCGGAACCCGATACGCCAGTGAATACCACCAGGGCATCGCGAGGGATGTCCACGTCGACATTCTTGAGGTTGTGTTCGCGGGCGCCACGCACTCGGACGAAACCGGTGGCGTGCGGCAATGAAGAGACGGTGGCGGGGCCGGAGCTTGCGGGCATGGAGCGTTCCTTGTGGGCGTCTGCTTAACGCGTTGGGGCTTTCAGGTGAAGCGGCGTCACGCAGAGAATGGAAGCTGGGTCACAGCGTTGACAATTATGCGACCGGGTTCGTCCATTCTCGTGCGATAAAAATTTACTCCGGACAAAAGAGATGAGAAAAGCTTCGCAGTTTTCCCCCGGATACGGACCTCCCCATGCCTCGTTCAAAACTGCTCTCTAGATTACTTGTCGCTCTGCTGGCCGGCGCGGCGCTGTGGTACATGTGGATGATCACCAGTGCCAAGCTGGAGTGGGGTGGCGATAGCCCCGATCAGCAGCAGGTGGGCGCCGTGAAGGATACCCGCTTGCGCGCGATGACCCAGTATTGCACGGGCGTGACGGTGACTCCGCAGGGGGCTTGGCTGGTGGGACGCCTGGAGGAAGAGGCCCAGGCGCTTGAACCGTCTGCTGATGTCGTGGACCTGGATGCGGTGGTCTATGGCAAGCCCGCGGAGGCTGAAGAAGCGGAGGAGCCCGGGACCTTTGCCCGATTGTTCTCTCGTGCCGAAAAGGAAACTTCCTTCATTTCCCGTCTGGATGCTCAAGGGCAATTTCAGCTCGTGGCCCATGTCAGCGGCGCCGCTTGTCTTGTGGCCAGCCCCGACGGGAGCAGTGTATTCCTGCTCACGGGCCTGCGTCGGCCTGAAACGGCGAATACCCATGAGCCCGATCAAACCGTGATCCTTCGCAGTGATGATCAAGGCCAACGCTGGACTTGGTTGACCAAAGGTTGGTTTCCCGAGGCCGATTCGTTGGCCTGGAACCTGGTTCCCTATTTCCACGGCTCGAATGAAGTCTGGGCCATGGGCACACCGGACGTGGCGGATGAAGACAGCGATGAGGAAAAACCGACAGCCGTTTCCACCGGCGTCTTTTACTCGGCCGATCGCGGTGCGAACAGCTCGCCGATAATGGCGCCCGAGTCGCTGCTGGTGTCCGCCGAATATGCCCGCGGCAAACGTCCTGACATCACTGATTGGGGCACGAACGCAGGCGAACAGGGGGAAACCCAGACCCATGTCCTGCAGCTCGATGCACAGACGGCCTTTATCTGGGTGTCCCAACGCTTCTGGGGTGGCCATCCCGATGGCGTCAGCCACAATATCGCGGTCAATGTCACGACACGGGCCCGATTGCAGGCCAAGGCAGGGCAGTGGCAGGTGGTGGACAAGCAGCGCCATGACAACTTGTTCGTGAGCAAGCTGCTACAGAACGATGCCGGGCGTGTGATTGGACTGATTGACCAGGGGGAGCGCGGGCAAGATGTGGTCGCCGAACTGGATACCGCCGCGCTGACCTGGACGCCCTTGAGCGACCTGCCCAGTGTGTTCGCGCCATTGGCGTCGGATAGCCAGGTGCGTGGCAGCAATTTCTGGATGGGGCAAAACACCCTGCTGATCAACACCACCAGCAATCACCATCCACCGCGCTGGCTCTACTGGTGGTCGGACGCGAACATCTCCGCCGATGGGGTGTTTTATTCCAAGGATTGGGGCCGCTCCTGGCAGCGCCTCGCCATCGGCGGTTACCTGGGCATCCTCGGTTTTCAAGCAGAGCAGGATCGGGTGATCTGGGCCAAGGGCAACTGGTACGACAATCATGACGGTCGCATCTATTCCTATGGGTTGCGCTGAGCAAAGATAGTCCCGGACACATTGCTGAACTGCTTGTGTGGCGAGGGAGCTTGCTCCCTCGCCACACAAGATGTCTTCATCTGTCTGCTCACGGATTCAGGGTTAAGTCTTCCAAGTTGATTTCAATCAAGGGGCCAAGCCAGGGACAGCCCCCACAATGACCGCCAAGATCCTGTCTTCAAGCCCTGGCGCTCATGACCCGTTCCTCTGCGATGTTGCACCCATCCCGCTCCTGGCTCCCCGGGCTGTTCGTTCTCCTGCTGATGTTCGCCGGAATCGCCCAGGCCAAGGACTACGGTGACATCCCGCAACAGCGTATCCACCACGTCCTGAACCAGACCGACTCGATCTCCGAGCCCGAAGGCTCCTTCAAGGTTCGCAAACTGTCCGCCGCCGGCAAGGTCGTGGGCTATGTGTTCCAGAGCCTGGATGTGGTGGACATTCCCGCTTATTCCGGCAAGCCGATCAATGTCCAGGTCATTCTCGATCCCGCTGGCGTGATCCTCGACGCCTATGTGCTGGAACACCACGAACCGATTCTGCTGATCGGCATCGCCGAAGAAAAACTCCACGCGTTCAGTGCGCGCTACAGCGGCATCAAGGTAAACCAGCGGGTGGTGGTGGGCCATTCCAGCGACCCGAATGCGGTGACTGTCGATGCGATCGCCGGCGCGACCGTGACGGCGATGGTGGTCAACGAAGTGATCATGCGCGCCGCCCACGATGTCGCGGTGTCCCTGGGCCTGGTCAAGAGTGACGCAGGCTTGGCTGTGGCGCCGGCGCGCGTGCGCGCGGATATCTACGAGCCCGCCGACTGGAAGACCCTGACCGGCAACGGCGCTATTCGTCGCCTGCACCTCACCCGCGGCCAGGTCGATGCGTCCTTCAAGGGCACTGAAGCCGAGCAGGTCGAAACCGCCAGCGGCGACCAAGTCAACGACACCTTCATCGACCTCTACACCACCCACCTCAACCCTCCCACCATTGGCCGCAACCTGCTGGGCGAGGCGCAATACCGCACGCTGATGGCCGAGCTCAAGCCGGGCGAACAGGCCATCGCAGTGATGGGCAGCGGGCGTTATTCCTTCAAGGGCTCGGGATACGTGCGTGGCGGTATTTTCGACCGGGTGCAGCTGCGCCAATCGGGCGACACCATCAGCTTTCGCGACCTGGATTTCCAGCGCCTCGATGATGTGGCCCTCGACGACATGCCGGACTTTGATGAAATGGCGATTTTCATCATCCGCGCCTCCCACCGTTTCGACCCCGGCTCGCCCTGGAACCTGGAGCTGCTGGTGCGCCGCCAGACCGGCCCGGTCAGCGGTACCTTCAGCAGCTTCGAGTTGGCCTATCAATTGCCCGAACCGTACCTGGAACGGCCATTGCCCACCGCCGAGCAACTGGCAGCCGCCGAGGAGGCCAGCCGGCCGATGTGGCTGACGCTCTGGTACCAGAAAGGTGTCGAAATCAGCGTGCTTGGCACAGCCTTGCTGGTGCTGACGGCCATCCTGTTTTTCCAGGACTCACTGGCCCGGCGGCCCAAGCTGCTGCACTGGGTTCGCCGCGGTTACCTGCTGTTCACCGTGGTGTTCCTGGGGGGCTATGGGCTGGCGCAGTTGTCGGTGGTCAATGTACTGACCTTCGTCCACGCACTGTTCGAAGGCTTTCGCTGGGAGCTGTTCCTCACCGATCCGCTGATCTTCATTCTCTGGGTGTTCACCGCCGGCAGCATCCTGTTGTGGGGACGTGGGGTGTTCTGCGGCTGGCTGTGTCCGTTCGGCGCGTTGCAGGAGTTGATCAACGAACTGGCGCGCAAGCTCAAGGTGCCCCAATACGAGCTGCCGTTCGCCGTTCACGAGCGACTGTGGGCGATCAAATACATCATTTTGCTGGTGCTATTTGGCGTCTCGCTGGAGTCGATGGCCACCGCCGAGCGACTGGCCGAAGTGGAGCCGTTCAAGACCGCCATCACCCTCAAGTTCGACCGCCAGTGGTGGTTCGTGGTCTACGCAGTGGGCCTGCTGCTGATCAACCTGTTTACCCGCAAAGTCTATTGCCGCTACGTCTGCCCGTTGGGCGCGGCCCTGGCGATGCCGACCCGGTTGCGGCTGTTCGACTGGCTCAAACGCCGCAAGGAGTGTGGCAACCCCTGCCAACTGTGCGCCAAGGAATGCGAGATCCAGGCGATTCATCCCGATGGCCGGATCAATGCCAACGAATGCCATTACTGCCTCGACTGCCAGATGACCTGGCACAACGAAAACAAATGCCCGCCGCTGATCAACAAGCGCAAGAAACGCGGCAGGGCGACCGTGACCGATGCGCAACTGATTCCCGTGGTGCAGGTGAACCCGGCGCCTTGAGGCACCCCAATGGCCTGTCCCTTGACCGTTTCATTCTTCATGGAGCACACAGCATGAGCGAAAAAAAAGACCAAACCCCTGACGCGGTAGAAGAACCCCGGGGTGTCAGCCGGCGCAGTTTTCTCGGCACCGGAGCGGTAACGGGGGCGGTGCTGGCCGGCGCGACGGCGCTGGGGGCCGGAACGTTCACCCGTGAGTCCTGGGCTGCGGCGGCCAAGGAAGCCAAGTCCAAGATCCACGTCGGCCCCGGTGAACTCGATGAGTATTACGGTTTCTGGAGTGGCGGCCATCAGGGCGAGGTGCGGGTGCTGGGCGTGCCATCGATGCGCGAGCTGATGCGCATCCCGGTGTTCAACGTCGATTCGGCCACCGGTTGGGGCCTGACCAACGAGAGCAAGCGCATCCTCGGTGACAGCGCCAAGTACCAGAATGGCGACTGCCACCACCCGCACATCTCCATGACCGACGGCAAATACGACGGCAAATACCTGTTCATCAACGACAAGGCCAACTCCCGGGTCGCGCGCATTCGCCTGGACATCATGAAGTGCGACAAGATCCTCACCGTGCCCAACGTGCAAGCCATCCACGGCTTGCGCCTGCAGAAGGTGCCCTACACCAAGTACGTGTTCGCCAACGCGGAGTTCGTGATCCCGCACCCCAATGACGGCCATACCTTCGACCTGCAAGACAAAAACAGCTTCACGATGTTCAACGCCATCGATGCCGAGAAGATGGAAATGGCGTTCCAGGTGATCGTCGACGGCAACCTGGATAACTCCGACGCCGACTACACCGGCAAGTACGCCGCCAGTACCTGCTACAACTCGGAGAAGGCCTATGACCTGGGCGGCATGATGCGCAACGAGCGCGACTGGGTGGTGGTGTTCAACATCCCGCGGATCGAGGCGGCGATCAAGGCAGGCAAGTTCATCCACCTGGACGGCTCCAAGGTGCCGGTGGTCGATGGCCGCAAGACCGATGGCAAGGACTCCGAGTTCACCCGCTACATTCCCGTGCCGAAGAACCCCCACGGGCTCAATACCTCGTCGGACGGCAAATACTTCATCGCCAATGGCAAGCTGTCGCCCACGGTCTCGATGATCGCCATCGACCGCCTGGACGATTTGTTCGCCGACCGTTTCAAGGACCCGCGCGAAGTGATCGTCGCCGAACCGGAACTGGGACTGGGGCCGTTGCACACCACCTTCGACGGGCGCGGCAACGCCTACACCACCTTGTTCATCGACAGCCAGGTGGTGAAGTGGAACATGGACGAGGCCATTCGCGCCTACAAGGGCGAGAAGGTCAATTACATCAAGCAGAAACTCGACGTTCAGTACCAGCCCGGCCACAACCACGCGTCCCTCACCGAAACCAGCGAGGCGGACGGCAAGTGGCTGGTGGTGTTGTGCAAGTTCTCCAAGGATCGCTTCCTGCCCACCGGGCCATTGCACCCGGAGAACGATCAGTTGATCGACATTTCCGGTGAAGAAATGAAGCTGGTGCACGACGGCCCGGCCTTCGCCGAACCCCATGACTGCATTCTTGCGCGGCGCGACCAGATCAAGACCCAGAAAATCTGGAACCGCAACGATCCGTTCTTTGCCGGCACCGTGGAGTTGGCGAAGAAAGACGGCATCAACCTGGAAACCGACAACAAGGTCATCCGCGACGGCAACAAGGTCCGGGTGTACATGACCTCGATGGCGCCGGCCTATGGCCTGACGGAATTCACCGTCAAGCAGGGTAACGAGGTGACGGTGACGATCACCAACATCGACCAGATCGAGGACGTCAGCCATGGCTTTGTCATGACCAACCACGGTGTGAGCATGGAGATCAGCCCGCAACAGACCTCATCCATCACCTTCACCGCCGATAAGGCTGGCTTGCACTGGTACTACTGCAGTTGGTTCTGCCACGCCCTGCACATGGAAATGGTCGGGCGCATGTTGGTTGAAAAGGCCTGATTCGGCTCAACAAGGAGGCAGGTGCAATGACCGGGAAAAAGCCGCAACACGCCCGCCAACCGGTCATTGCGCTGCTGCTTTGCCTGTTACCGGGCGGCGCGTTCGGCGCGCCGCAGCCGATCACCGATTTACCTCTACAGGCCGGAGGCGACCAGCAATGGCGCCTGCCTGCGGGCCAGTACCGGGGCTCGTTCAGCATCGACCAACCCATGACCCTTACCTGTGCGCCGGATGCGGTATTCCAGGGGCAGGGCGAGGGCAATGGATTGATCATTCGCGCCCCGAACGTCCAGGTCCAGGGCTGTACCTTCCTGGACTGGGGCCACGACCTCACGGCCATGAATGCTGCCGTGTTCATCCAGCCTGGGGCAAAAGGCGCCGTGGTGCGCGGGAGCCGGATGCAGGGCCAAGGCTTCGGTATCTGGGTCGATGGCACGCGGGACGTCAGCCTGATCGACAACCGCATCCAGGGCGACCCCAGCCTGCGCTCCCAGGACCGGGGCAACGGCATCCATCTCTATGCCGTGCACGGTGCCCGGGTCATCGGCAATCAGGTGCGCGAAACCCGCGATGGCATTTACATCGATACCTCCAGCGGCAACCTGCTCCAGGGCAATGTCCTGGAAGATTTGCGCTACGGCGTGCATTACATGTTCGCCAACGATAACCGCCTGCTGGACAACGTCACCCGGCGTACCCGCACCGGTTATGCCTTGATGCAAAGCCGCCAGCTGACGGTCATCGGCAATCGCTCCGAACAGGACCAGAACTACGGGATCCTGATGAACTACATCACCTATTCCACCCTGCGTGACAACTTCGTCAGCGACGTGCGCGACGGGTCCACCGGCGACACCATGATCACCGGCGCCGAGGGCAAGGCCCTGTTCATTTACAACTCGTTGTTCAACCGCATCGAAGGCAATCATTTCGAGCGCAGCGCCGTGGG
Organism: Pseudomonas sp. Van50; assembly: GCF_055390755.1. NCBI lineage: Bacteria > Pseudomonadati > Pseudomonadota > Gammaproteobacteria > Pseudomonadales > Pseudomonadaceae > Pseudomonas > Pseudomonas sp. Van50. The sequence continues at coordinate 3,275,203 of NZ_AP024343.1, forward strand.
CATCCATCTGACGGCCGGCTCCGAGGACAACCGCATCGCCGGCAATGCCTTCGTCCACAACCAGCGCCAGGTCAAATACGTGGCCACGCGGTTGCAGGAGTGGTCGGCGGACGGGCGCGGCAATTACTGGAGCGACTACCTGGGTTGGGATCGCAACGGCGACGGCCTGGGCGATGTGGCCTATGAACCCAACGACAACGTGGATCGCCTGCTGTGGCTGTATCCCCAGGTGCGGCTGTTGATGAACAGTCCGGGAATCGAACTGCTGCGCTGGGTACAGCGGGCTTTCCCGGTGATGAAATCCCCCGGGGTGATGGACAGTCATCCGCTGATGGAAACCCCTGTCCAGCCCCGCCACGCAACAGTGCCGAGGAGGACGCGTCTTGAACGTCGTCGAGATCGAAGGGGTCAGCCAGCGCTATGGTGATGTCGCCGTGCTGCGCGGGCTGGACTTGAACCTGGCCCAGGGCGAGGTGCTCGGGCTGTTCGGGCACAACGGCGCGGGCAAGACCACCACCATGAAGTTGATCCTAGGTTTGCTGCGGGCCAGCGAGGGCGAGGTTCGTGTCTTCGGTCGCGCGCCCAGCGACCCGAGCGTGCGGCAGATGCTCGGTTACCTGCCCGAGAACGTCATGTTTTACCCGCAATTGAGCGGGTTGGAAACCTTGCGCCATTTTGCCCGGCTCAAAGGTGCTGCCCCGGAGCAAGTGGCGCGTTTGCTGGAAGAGGTCGGGCTGGCGGGTGCCGCGACACGGCGCGTGAAAACGTATTCCAAGGGCATGCGCCAGCGTCTCGGTCTGGCCCAGGCGCTGCTCGGCCAACCGCGCCTGTTATTGCTGGACGAACCGACCGTGGGCCTGGACCCCATCGCCACCCAGGACCTCTATCAACTGCTCGACCGCCTGCGTTGGCAGGGCACCAGCATCATCCTCTGCTCCCACGTCTTGCCTGGCGTGGAAGCTCACATCAACCGCGCCGCGATTCTCACCCAGGGGCGTCTGTTGGCCTTGGGCAGCCTGGCCCGGCTGCGGGAGGACGCCGGGTTGCCGACGCTGATCCGTGCCTCGGGCCTGTCGCGGGCCGACTGGCTTCGCCAGCATTGGCGCAGTGAAGGGCACGCCACCCAAGGGTGGGGCGCCGAAGGGGTGCAAGTGTCCGCGCCGGACGGCAGCAAACTTAAACTGCTACGTCAGTTACTGGCCCAGGATGACCCGTCGGATGTCGAGATCAAGCCGCCGTCGCTGGAGGATTTGTACCGGCATTACATGCTCCGTGCCGCAGCCGAGGAGGCCAGCCTATGAACCCGGTCTGGAACATGGCCCGCAAGGAATTCAGCGATGGCCTGCGCAATCGCTGGTTGTTGGCGATCAGCCTGCTATTCGCGGTGCTGGCGATCGGTATCGCCTGGCTCGGCGCGGCGGCGTCCGGTCAACTGGGGTTTACCTCGGTGCCCGCCACGGTGGCGAGCCTGTCCAGCCTGGCGACGTTCCTGATGCCGCTGATTGCCTTGCTGCTGGCCTACGACGCGATTGTCGGTGAGGACGAGAACGGCACCTTGCTGCTGTTGCTGACCTACCCGTTGGGGCGCGGTCAATTGCTGCTGGGCAAGTTTGTCGGCCATGGCCTGATCCTGGCCCTGGCCACCTTCATCGGTTTTGGCTGCGCCATGCTGGCCATCGCCCTGTTGGTGGACGACGTCCAGTTGAGCCTGCTGCTCTGGGCCTTCGGTCGGTTCATGTTGTCCAGCACATTGCTGGGCTGGGTTTTCCTCGGGCTGGCCTATGTGCTGAGCAGCCTGTCGGCAGAGAAATCCACCGCCGCCGGATTGGCGCTGGGGGTGTGGTTTTTCTTCGTGCTGGTGTTCGACCTGGCGTTACTGGCGCTGTTGGTGTTGAGCGAGGGGCGGTTCAGCCCGGAGCTGCTGCCATGGTTGCTGTTGTTCAACCCTACCGACGTCTATCGGCTGATCAACCTGTCCGGGTTCGATGCGGCGTCCAGCGGTGCAGCGGTGCTGACCCTGGGCAGCGACCTGCCGGTGTCGGGGCCTTGGCTCTGGTTGTGCCTGGGCCTGTGGATGGCGGTCCCGCTGTGGCTGGCCTACCGGTTGTTCAATCGCCGGTGCCCATGATTTCTAAACTTGAACAAGGGAGCATGCAACGATGAACAGGGTGTCCTTCAAGGCGGGCCGTCTCTTGGCCGGGTTATTGGTGTGCCTGGCGCTGGCAGCTTGCGACAAGGCCGAGCCACCTGTGGCCAGCGAGGCGGCGCTGGCGTTCCATCCCAGTGACGAGTGCCATGTGTGCGGCATGGTCATCACTGACTTTCCCGGGCCCAAGGGCACGGCAGTCGGGGCAGGGGGCGTGAAGAAGTTCTGCTCGCCGGCGGAGATGCTGGGCTGGTGGCTGCAACCGGAAAACCATCGGGCCGACGTCAAGCTGTATGTCCATGACATGGGCCGCAGCCATTGGGATACGCCGGATGACGCTCACCTGATTGACGCCCGCACCGCCTACTTCGTCATCGGCAGTGGGCTCAAAGGCGCCATGGGCGTGGTACTGGCCTCGTTCTCCGATCCCCAGGCGGCACACAAACTCGCCAGCGATAGCGGCGGTCGGGTGCTGCGCCTGGAAGACATCGACCAGAAACTGCTGGGGCAGGCGAGCGCGATGGCGCCGATGAGTCACTGATATCGGGCAATGTTGCTTGTATGCCGAACCGCCTTTGTGGCGAGGGAGCTTGCTCCCGCTGGGCTCTGTAGGAGCTGTCGAGTGCAACGAGGCTGAGATCTTTCCCCAAACGCTTGAGTCTCAAGCGAAAGATCAAAAGATCGCAGCCTTCGGCAGCTCCTACAACCGAGCGGGAGCAAGCTCCCTCGCCACATTGCGCATCAACCTCATCCCATGGAAGCGTCCACCCACTACCCAAGTAGCATTCGTCGACTCGGCGCGGCTTCGTACACTCAGGGCTCCTATCACGCACCCGCCGGAGGCGACGATGCAGCAGGCCCAGAGCGAAGGTGTGGTGAGCGCCATGTCCCAGGCGAGCGATGTCCAGCAGGTGGCCCAGGCGCTGGCGCGGCAGTTGTTGCACCCGCACCTGGGGTTCGTGCTGTTTTTCTGTTCAGCCGAATACGACTTGCCGGCCCTGGGCCAGGCGCTGTCCCAGAGTTTCGGCGGGATTCGCCTGGTGGGTTGCACCAGTGCCGGGGAAATCACCCCCCAGGGCTACGGCCGCAACTGTGTGACGGCGGTGGGTTTCGATCATCGGCACTTTTCCATTGCCGCCGAGCTGATCGGGGAAATGGAACACTTCAGTCTGATCGACGCCCAGCAAATGGTCGAGCGCCTGGCCAGCGGTTGTCGCAGCAACGCCTTGGCGCCGATCAAGGGCCATAGTTTCGCCTTGACCCTGCTCGATGGCTTGTCCAGCCGCGAGGAAATGGTGCTGGCGGCCTTGAGCGCCGCCCTGGGGGACATCCCGCATTTCGGCGGTTCGGCCGGCGATGACAACTACCTGACCCACACCCACGTCTACTTCGAAGGCCAATTCCACAGTGGCGCGGCCGTGGTGGTGCTGATCAACACCTGGCTGGAGTTCGAAGTCTTCACCACCCATCACATCCTGCCTCGACAAGAGAAGTTGGTGGTGACCGGTGCGAACAGCGCCTCGCGACGGGTCTATGAGCTCAACGCCGAACCCGCCGCCGAGGAATATGCCCGGCACATCGGCGTGCCGGTGAGCGCGCTCGACTACCGGGTGTTCGCCGCCCATCCCTTGGCCGTGCGCATCAATGACCAGTACTACGTGCGGGCGATCCAGCAGGTGCACCCGGACTTGAGCCTGAGTTTCTACTGTGCGGTGGAGAACGGCATTGTCCTCACCGCGATGACCCCCGGTCCCTTGCTGCACAACCTGCAAACGCTGTTCGACGGTTTGCAGGCGCGCCTTGGCGACTTGTTGCTGACCATCGGCTGCGATTGCTTCCTCCGGCGCCTGGAGTTGGAAGATCGGGGCGGCCTGGAGCAGATCGGCCAGTTCCTGCGGGAACAACGGGTGATGGGGTTCAACACCTATGGAGAACAGTTCAATGGCATGCACATCAACCAGACGTTCACCGGAGTTGCCATTGCCCGACATCGCGTCCCCGGCCATCGCTGACCTACAGGCTCAGCTCGCCAGCCTGCAGCACGAAAACCGCAAGTTGCGGCGCATCAACGAGGCGCTGATCGAGCGGGTGGAGTCCGGCGTCACCCGGGGCAACGACCCCTATGCGGCATTCCAACACTCGGTGGTGCTGGCCGAGCAGGTACGTGAGCGCACCGATGCCCTGAACCAGGCCATGGCCGAACTCAAGGCCGGTAATCACTTACTGGGCGAGGCGCGGCTGCGGGCGGAAACCGCCCATCGACACCTGATCGATGCCATCGAAAGCATCTCCGACGCGTTTGTGCTGTTCGACGAGCAGCAACGCATCGTCCTGTTCAACAGCCGCTTCAAGGCCTTCTGGGCCAACAGCCGGGTACGGATCATCGCCGGCATGCGTCTGTCCGAGGTCAAGCGCCTGATGACCGCCAACGGCCTGTTCAGCGAAGAACCCCGGGGCCAGGCCGACGAGCACGTGTTGTATCGTTTGCAGAACGGGCGTTGGCTGCAAGTCAGCGAGCGGCCGACCCAGGAAGGCGGGCGGGTGATCCTGTTTACCGACATCACCGACGTCAAGCTCAGCGAAACCGTGCGCCGCGAGCAGGCCATCGCGCAGAAATCCCATCTGTTGCAGCGGGCGGTGGACAACCTGTCCCAGGGCGTGGCGATGGTCAATGCCCAAGGCGTGCTGGAGCTGTGGAACCGGCGCTTCCTCGAACTCAGCGGCCTGGCGCCGGTGGCGGCCCACCGGCCGTTCAACGAAGTGATTGCCGACAGTGAGTTGCAACTGCTGACCCCGGCCAGTCGCGACAGCAACGGCCGGCTGATCCACGAATGCGAGCAGCGCCTGTCCGATGGCCGGGTGCTGGAAATTCGCACGCATCCGTTGCCCACTGGTGGCTACGTCAACACCTTCACCGACATCACCGAGCGCTACCAGCACGCCGAGGCGTTGAGCGAAAGCGAGCGCTGGATCCGCCTGATCACCGACCATGTGCCGGCGCTGATCGCCTACCTCAACGCCGACCTGGTCTACGAGTTCACCAATAAGGTCTACGAGCAATGGTATTGCTGGCCCCGTGGCGTGATGCTCGGCCAGAGCCTGCGCGAAGCCCATAGCGAGCAGCATTACCAGCGCCTGGAAGCCTACGTGGCCCGGGCGTTGGCGGGTGAGAGCGTGACGTTCGAATTCGCCGAGACCAACATCAACAACCAGGAGCGCTACATGCTGCGCTCCTACGTGCCGAACCGTTTGGCCAACGGCGAAGTGGTCGGGATTTTCGTGCTGATCCGCGACATCACTGAACGCCGTCGCACCGCCGAAGCCTTGCACCAGGCTTACCAGAACCTGGAACAGCGGGTCCAGGAACGCACCGCCGAACTGACCACGCTCAATGACCAGTTACTGCGCGAGATCGACGAGCGCAGCCGGGTGGAATTGCGCCTGCGGGAGGCCAAGCGCGAGGCCGAGCAGGCCAACCTGTCCAAGACCAAATTCCTCGCGGCGGTCAGCCATGACCTGCTGCAACCGCTCAACGCTGCCCGGTTGTTCACCAGTGCCTTGCTTGAGCGCCGCGAGCCGGTCGCCAACGCGCAACTGGTGCGCAATGTCAGCAATTCGCTGGAGGACGTGGAGAACCTGTTGGGCACCTTGGTGGACATCTCCAAGCTGGACGCCGGGGTGATCAAGGCCGATGTCGCGCCGTTCGGCCTCAGTGAGCTGCTGGACAACCTGGCCGCCGAATACGCCCAGATCGCCCGCAGCGAAGGGTTGGAACTGCACTTTGTCGGCTGTTCGGTGCTGGTGCGCAGCGACATGCAACTGCTCGCGCGGATCCTGCGTAATCTGCTGAGCAATGCCATTCGCTACACCCCCAGCGGGCGGGTGGTGCTGGGCTGCCGCCGACATCGCCAGCGCGTGTCGATCCAGGTCTGGGACAGCGGCATCGGCATCGCCGAGAACCGCCTGGAGGAAATATTCCAGGAGTTCAAGCGCGGCGATGTGCAGCGCCCGAACCAGGACCGTGGGTTGGGCCTGGGCCTGGCGATTGTCGAGAAAATCGCCGGGATCCTCGGGCACCGGATCCAGGTGCGCTCCTGGCCGGGCAAGGGCTCGATGTTCGCCATCGACGTGCCGCTGAGCGCCACCGCGCCCAAACCGGCGCCGTGCCTGGACATGAGCGAACCAATGCTCGAACGACTGCGCGGGGCACGGGTCTGGGTGCTGGATAACGATGCGGCGATCTGCGCCGGCATGCGCACCTTGCTGGAAGGCTGGGGTTGTCGGGTGGTGACCGCGCTGTCGGAACAGGACCTGGCCCGCCAGGTGGACAACTACCACGCCGAGGCGGACCTGCTGATCGCCGACTATCACCTGGACCACGATCAGAACGGCGTCGATGCCGTGGCCCGGATCAACGCCCGCCGGGCTTCACCGATCCCGGCCATGATGATCACCGCCAACTACAGCAACGAACTCAAGCAGCAGATCCGCGAGCGCGGGCACACCCTGATGCACAAGCCGGTGCGGCCGATGAAGCTCAAGATTGCGATGAGTCATCTGCTGAATCCCCCCCGATCTTGAGCCAAACACTGTTGTGGCGAGGGAGCTTGCTCCCGCTGGGCTGCGAAGCGGCCCCAAAAGCCCGGCACCTCAGTGTGTCAGGCTCATTGAGTCAGCCTGATCGGGGCTGCTGTGCAGCCCAGCGGGAGCAAGCTCCCTCGCCACAGGATTGTCATGCCCTGATGATCAACGCCGCAAATAAGCCCCGAAATCAATATCCCCGGCACTGAGGATCGCCTGCACCCGGTTGTGCACATTGAGCTTGCGCAGGATCGCCGAGACGTGGGCCTTGACCGTGGTTTCGGCGATATCCAGGGTGTAGGCGATCTGCTTGTTCGACTCGCCCTTGGTCATGCGTTCGAGCACCAGCAGTTGCTTGCGGGTCAAGGCCTGGAGCAGTTCCGGCGGGAAGGCCGGGTTTTCGTTCAAGCGTCGGCCCACCGGGCTCTTTTGCGTGCGGATGATGTCCGGCGGCAGGTACACGTTGCCGTTGAGGATCTGCTCGATGGCATCGGTCATCTGCGAGCGTGGCGAGGATTTGGTGATGAAACCCACCGCGCCATAGGTGATGGCCTGCAACACCACTTGCTTGTCCTGCTCGGCGGAGACGATGACCACGGGAATGGTCGGGGCCTCGTTGCGCAGGTTGATCAGGCCATTGAGCCCGTGCATGCCGGGCATGTTCAGGTCCAGCAGGATCAGGTCCAGGTCGTCGTGCTCGGCGGTCAATGCCAGGGCACTGTCCAGGTCGGCGGTTTCCATGACCTCGCTGCCAGGAAAACCGTCGCTGATGACGTTGTGGATGGCTTCGCGAAACAGTGGGTGATCGTCGGCTATCAGGATTTTATACATGGCCATTCACCTCGTTATTGTCGTGTGGGGCAGGGCAGTTGCACGCATTTCTTTGCAAAATCAGGGAAAGGGTTCGGGGCGAGCCGCTTGCAGGGGCAGGTTGGCCGCCTCCCAGGCATCGAGGCCATCGCGATACCAGTACACTTGCTTATAGCCCATGGCAGCGGCGCGTTTTACCGCGTTCCAGCTCAACCAGCAATCGGCGCGGCAATAAAAGACCAGTGGTCGATCCGTCTGCCCGGCGGTGGCCTTGCGCAAGTGATAGGTGAAATAGTCTTGCCAGGCCGGCGTGAGGTCACCGTCGCCGGTATTGGCCAGCCACAGGCTGCCTGGAAGGTTGGCATGGGGTTCGTTGTCGATGAACTGCCCCTGGACCCAGGGCCGGCGGTACACGTCAATCAGCAGCGGGGGCGAGGCTTGGCCGAGCAGGCGTTGCAGGGCCTGGGTGTCGAGGGTCTGGGCGCCGTCGACGGTGACGGGCGTCGGACTGCGGTATTGGGCGATGCGGTAGCCCTGCGCGGAAAACAGCGCGGTCTCGGCCTGGGCGACATTCAGCGCCAGGCCCAGCAAGAGGATCGCCAGCAAACGGGGCATAGGATTTATCCTTTTTGTTATGCGCCCATTACATGCCAGGGTCGAGGTCTTGTGAATGCGACCATAGACAGGAAAACCGGTACTAAAGTAGTAATTTTGGATGCCTGCAAGGATGAGGACGACAGTTAACCCTGTGGGAGCCGAGCTTGCTCGCGATGGCTGCGGCACAATCAGCATCGTTGCAAGCTGATCCACCGTCATCGCGAGCAAGCTCAGCTCCCACAAAAGCTTTCTTCCAAGAGGATCGTTATCGGCAGGATCAATTGGCCTTGCGCAACGCCGCATGCTGCGGATTGAACGTCCACACCGCCAGCAGCGCGAACACCAGGGTCAACCCCACGCACACCGCCATCGCCAGGAGGTTGAACTGCTCATACAGCGCAAAGCGCACCAATTCCACGCCATGGGTGAACGGGCTCACTGCGCAGAGCCAGTACAGCCAGGGGCTGGCTTCCTGCATTTTCCACAGTGGGTACAGCGCCGAGGACAGGAAGAACATCGGGAAGATCACAAAATTCATCACCCCGGCAAAGTTCTCCAGTTGCCGGATGGCGTTGGACAGCAACAAGCCCAGGGCGCTGAGCATCAGGGCCACCAGTAGCAAGGCTGGCAAGGCCAGCAGCAGGCCCATGGTCGGTGGCTGGATGCCGTACAGCCAGGCGATGGCGAGAAACGCATAGACCTGTAACAGCGAGATCAGCGAGGTCGCCAGCAACTTGCTCGCCAGCAGGAAAGCCCGGGGCAGGGGGCTGGTGAGCAGGACGCGCATGCTGCCCATTTCCCGGTCGTAGACCATCGACAGCGAGCCCTGCATGCCGTTGAACAACAGGATCATGCAGGCCAACCCCGGCACGATGTACACCTCGTAGGGAATGTAGGTGTCATAGGGCGCGATGATGGCGATGCCCAGTGCCGCGCGAAAGCCGGCGGCGAACACCAGCAGCCACAGCAGTGGCCGGACCAGGGCGCTGAGCAGCCGGGTGCGTTGCAGCACGAAGCGCAGCCATTCGCGCACCACGATGCCGCTGAAACAGTGCCAGTAGGCGTTCATGGCCGGACTCCCGAGGCGGTCAAATGGCTGAAGGCCGAGCCGAGGGTGCCACCGTGTTCCAGGCTCACCGCGTCGGCCTGGCCGCTGGCGACCAGCCGGCCCTGGTGCACGATCAACAGGTCGTCGCTGGGTTGCACTTCGTCCAGCAGGTGAGTGGTCCATAGCACGCTGATGCCCTGTTCGCTGCACAGTTGCCGAACGTGCAGGCCGAGGGCAAGGCGGCTGGCCGGATCGAGACCGACGCTGGGTTCGTCCAGCAATAACAGGCGCGGTTCATGGAGCAGGGCGCGGGCGATTTCCACCCGGCGTCGATGGCCGCCATTGAGGTCGCGCACCCGCTCGTGGCGGCGCTCGGTCAGGTGCTGGCGGGTCAGTTCGGCATCGATGCGGGCACTGCCTTGGCGCCGCGAAAAACCATGCAGCGCCAGGTGATAGCGCAGGTTCTGTTCGATGCTCAGGTCCAGGTCCAGGGTGCTTTGTTGGAACACCACGCCCAACTGGCGCAAGGCCGGTCGTGGCGACTTGTGCAAGGAGTGGCCGCCGACGCGGATATCACCCCGTTGCAGGTCGTACAGGCGCGTGAGCAGGGCGATCAGCGTCGACTTGCCGGCGCCGTTGGGCCCCAGCAGCGCGGCGAAACGGCCGGCGGACAGGCTGAAATTCATCTGCTTGAGGGCTTCGCGTGGGCCATAGGCAAAGCTCAGGTCGCTGACTTCCAGGGCGTTCATGGCGTGACCACCACGCCCCAAGGGTAGCGCCCGACTTTCACCGACTTCAGGACTTTGCGGCTCGCTACATCGATCACCGAGACATCGCCGCTGACGCCGTTAGTCGCCAGCAGTTGCTTCTGGTCCGGGGTGAACGCCAGTTGCCAGACGCGCCGGCCCACGAGCAGGTAATCCAGCACTTCGAAGGTCTTGGCGTCGATCACCGCCACATGGTTGGCCGGGCCCAGGGCGACGAACGCCAGCTTGCCGTCGGCGCTGAGCTTGATGCCCACCGGCTGCACCTTGTCCGGATGCACGCCCTTGATCTGGAACGTCAGGGTCTTGAGCACCTGGCGCGTGGCGACGTCGAGCACGGTCAACGTGCCGCCGATCTCCGCCGAGGCCCAGAGCTGCGTTCCGTCGCGATTGAACTCGACGAAACGTGGCCGTTGGTCCACCAGGGTGTTGTCGGCCAGGGTCTGGGTGCTGGTGTCGATCCAGTGCAGCATGTTCGTGGTTTCACTGGTGTTGACCGCCCACTTGCCGTCGGGGCTGACGGCCATGCCTTCGGGCTCGACCCCCACGCCGATCTGGGCCAGCACTTCGGAGGTCTGGGTGTCGATCACCGTGACCAGGGCATCGTCTTCGTTGGAGACATACAGCCAGCGGTCGTTGGGGTGCAGGGCGAACTGCTCCGGGTCCTTGCCGGAGGGTAGCTCCTTGATGATCTTGCGGGTGGCGACGTCCATCACCTGGACCCGGTCCGAGTCGCTGGCGCAGATGTAGAGCAAGCGATTGTCATGGGACAGCAGCAGCCCCCGGGGGCGCTGGCCCACGGGTAAGGTTTCGATGACTTCCAGGCTCTGCATGTCGATCAGGCTCAGGCTGTTGTCTTTTTCGTTGGAGACCCAGGCGATGCTGGCAGCGGCAGGACCGGCAGCCAGCAGAACAGCACCCAGGGCAAGGACTTGGCAGAGCAGGGCCGGTTTGAACAGCGGGCGGCGCATGGCGGTTTTCCTTATTGTTGTTATCGATCAGGGGTAACGGCAGCTCACTTCGGGCCGGTCATAGCCCAGGCTGTCCATCTCATTGGAGGGGTGCAGAAAACCGTCCTGGGGCGAGGTGCTGACCAGGGCACGGGGCTGGACCAGGGGAATCGGTTGGCGTAGTTGGCCATTCCACGGCCGGTAGCTGAGCTTGCGGCCCTTGAAGCCGTCCAGGGGCAATTGGTCGCTGAGGGCCAGTTGGCGGATGGCGAACGGGTCGGTCTGACGCAGTTTGCTCACCGCGCTGGCGATGCTGCGCACGGCGATCCAGGCGGCGAAGTCGCGGTCGTTCATCCAGCGTCCGGCCAGGGCTTCGAAGCGTTTTTGCAACTGCGCCGCGCCGTAGGTTTCCACGGTCTTGTGCCAGCCGGTGGGTGTCAGCCCTTGGGTGCCGGCCACCGGCCGTGGGTACCAGGTCTGGTAGGGCAGGTATTCGCCGAAGTCGCCGCGCTCGTCGGCCACCAGCACCACGTCGTATTCGGCGGTCTGGGTGAACAGTGGCATGTCGGCCTGGGCGCTGCGGCGCTGGTCATTGTCGAACTGCCAGGCCTTCTCGGCGACGATCTTCATGCCGAAGCGTTTCATGGCCCGGCGCAATGCGGCGGCATAGGCCTGGTCCTCGGACGTCTGGCCGACGATCAACAGGGCCCGCTGCCATTTGCGCACCACGCTGAACTGCACCAGGGCATCGGCGAGCATGGCGCGGTCGGGCAGGCTGTGCAGCACGTTGCCCAGGCAGTCGGTGGTGCGCAGGCTGTCGTCGGGGCTGCCGGCGTTGAACAGCAGGCTGTCGGGCAGGGCGGCGCTGAGATCGCGCAGGCTGGCGGCCGGTGCATTGACCACGAACAGCCGCAGTCCTTGGTCGTGTTGGGCGCGGGCAGCCTGGAGCAGGGCTTCGGGGTTGTCGACGCTGGCACTGTCCAGGCGATAGTCGTGCTTGAGGAAGCGCCCGGTGCTGTTGCTGTCGATGATCGCCAATTCAGCGCCGCGCTGCCCGGCATCGGCAGGCTCGGCAATGACATTGGATAACAGCGGGCCGGGGTCGGGGCGATAGCCCAGGTAGCCGATGCGCACTTGCAGCGGTGTGGCATCGCCCGCGTGAGCGGTCGCCGCTGCCAGCAGAAAAACCAGGGCGTAACTGACGAGCCGGCGCATGACGTCCTCCATTGCGGGTAGCGCCAGCATAGGAAGGCTATGGCCCTGGGGAAATATGCAGAAAGTACCACCGGGGCAGTACCAAGGTAGTAACTCGCCTTGGAAGCCGGGGTTTTAGGATGCAAGGCAATCGTCATTGCCCAGGAAGGGACAGACCATGCGGATTCTCAAGACCCTGCTGCTGACGTTGCTGCTGATCCTGAGCTTGATCGGGGTGGATCGTCCCAAAGCCTGGCACTCTCCAACCCCTCCTGTGGGAGCGAGCTTGCTCGCGATAGCGGTGGTTCAGTCGGCCTCAGTACTGGCTGTGCCGTCGTCATCGCGAGCAAGCTCGCTCCCGCAGGGTGGGGGTATCAATCCAGGGGTGGAACACTAGCCATGTCAGCCCTCTGGCGCATCAACCTCTGGGTGTCAGCCTTCTTCGCCCTGGTCACCCTGGCCTGTGCCGTCCTGCTGTTGCACCAGGCCATGGCCGATGTGAAGCGAGAATTGCAATCGGCCGAGTCGGTGGTGCATTACCTGCGGGAAACCGCCGAGCGCGACCCGGCCAGTCTCCAGCCGCGGTTGACCGGCAGCCTGCGTCATGTGCGGGTCCGTTGGCTGGCCCCTGGGGAACGCTTCCCCGCGGATGAAGACGGGATGAAAGCCTGGCTCGGCCGCCAGCTACTGGACGACGGCCCCGCGGCCCAGGTGGTGGAGTTGCCTGACGGTCGGCGGGCCTGGATTGCCGTCGATCCGCGGGACGAGATCGACGAGATTCTCGATTCGTTGGTGCAACTGTTGTACGTCTGCGCCTTGGCGCTGTCGCTCAGCCTGTTGGTGATCCGCTGGGCGGTACGCCGGGGCATGCGTTTGCTCGATGAACTGCTGCAGGCTCTGCGTCAGGTGTCTGCCGGGAACCTGCAGGTGCGCCTGGGCACTGAAGGTGTGCCGGAAGCGCAGCAACTGGCAGGGCATTTCAATCGCATGACCGCCGCCCTGGCCGCGGCCCAGGCCGATAACGCCCGGCTCACCCAGGCCTTGCTGGCCGTGCAGGAGCAGGAGCGCACCCGGCTGGCCCAGACCCTGCACGACGACCTGGGCCAATACGTGGCCGGCATTCGTGCCCGCGCCTGCCTGTTGCGCCTGGTGATGGATCAGCCGTCGGCGCTGGAGCAGACCGTCAGCCAGCTCGAAGACCATTGCGAGCATTTGCAACAGGGTTTCCGGGCGCTGGTGCATGACTTGTACCCGGTGGTGTTGCAGCACCTGCCATTGTGCGAGGCCATCGGACTGTTGGCCGGGCAATGGCAGGCCAGCCAGGGCATCGCCTGTCAGCTGCGGATCGACGAAGCCTTGCCGCCCATGTCCGGATCGGACAAGACCCATCTGTATCGCCTGTTGCAGGAAGCACTCACCAACGTTGCCCGGCATGCCGGTGCCACGCAGGTGAGGATTCGCCTGCAACATCGCGCCGGGCGCTTGCGCTTGCTGGTGCGCGACAACGGCCGCGGTGCGACGCAACCACCGCGCGCCGGTGTGGGCTTGCACTCGATGTCCGAACGGGCCCGCAGCCTGGGTGGGGAGTTGCGCATCATCAGCCAGCCTGGCGCCGGTTGGGCGCTGGCCTTGAATATTGCCCTGGAGGCGTGATGAACATTTTGTTGGTGGATGACCATGCGGTGGTTCGGCAGGGCTACGCCAGCCTGCTACGGGCGCTGATGCCGGACCTGCAGGTCCGCGAAGCGGCCACTGGTGAAGAGGCGCTGAGCCAAGTACAGGAGCAGGTGCCGCACCTGGTGATCATGGACTTTGGCCTGCCCGGTATCAGTGGTCTGGAAACCACCCGCCGGCTGCGCCAGCGCCTGCCGCAATTGCGGGTGTTGTTCTTCAGCATGCACGACGAATTGCCACTGGTGCGCCAGGCATTGGACGCCGGCGCCGCGGGCTATCTGACCAAGAATTCGGCGCCCCAGGTGTTGGTGGAAGCGGTACGCCGAGTGCTGGCCGGCCATGCCTACATCGAACAGTCCCTGGCCACGCAACTGGCCTGCGCCAGCTCCCGGCAGGATGTCGACCCACGCCTGCAATGCATGACCCAGCGGGAGTTGGAGATCTTCGTCATGCTCGCCAAGGGCACTCCCGCCCGCACCATCGCCGAACAGTTGTGCATCAGTGCCAAGACCGTGTCCAACCACCTGACGTTGCTCAAGAGCAAGTTGCAGGTCAGCTCCCATGCCGAGTTGGTGCACTTGGGGATTGATATGGGGGTGGTGCGGGTGGCGGGGTGAATCCCAGGTTCATTGTGGCGAGGGAGCTTGCTCCCGCTGGGGCGCGAAGCAGCCCTGAAACCAGGCACCTCGGCAGGACGGATTGATTGAGTGGGCCGTGGGGAAGGGGCTGCTGCGCAGCCCAGCGGGAGCAAGCTCCCTCGCCACAGGGGTTTGTGGCAATCCTTACTGATCCCAGGAAGTCGGGCAGCCGGTGCAGCCTTCCATATTCGCATCCTGGAAATTTCCATAGTGCTGGCGAGAACCGCTCAGGTTGGCCTGTTCCAGGTTGCTTTCGCCGAGCTTGGCTTCCTGCAGGTTGGCGTCGTGCAGGTCGGCGCCCTTGAGGTCGGCCTTGCTCAGCCAGGCCATCTCCAGGTCAGCGGCCTGCAGGTTGGCACCCTGCAGTCGCGCGCCGGACAAGCGGGCGAACTGAAGGTAGGCGGCGGTCAGGTCGGCACGTTGGAATTGCGCGCCCTGGGCGAACAGCCCCCAGCCCTGGATCGCCTTGAGCGTGGCGCCGCTGAAGTCCGCCAGGCGCAGGTTGCTTTGTTGCAGGCTGGCGCGGGTCAGGTTGGCGCCCTGCAACTGGGCTTTCTCAAGGTTGGCCAAGTCCAGTCGCGCGTGCCGCAGGTCGGCGTCGCGCAGGTCGGCACCGCTGAGGTTCATTTTGCGCAGGTCCTGGTTCGCCAGTTTTGCGCCACGCAGGTTGGCGCCGGGGCATTGGCTGGCTTCGGCGATGACGCAGCCGTTGAGGGTGAGCGGGGTGTCGAGGTCGTCGGCGTTGGCAAAGGCGCCAACGAACAGAAGCAGCAATGACAAGCATCTCATGACATGAACTCGGGCAATTGTGGGGGCGAGCTGGCTCGCGATAGCGCAATATCAGTCAACATGAATGCCGGCTGAACGACCGCCATCGCGAGCGAGCTCGCTCCCACAGGGGTTGTGGTGTGTGTCAGGACCCAGGTGGGATCGGGCTACTTCTGCGCCGTCGCCTTGTCCCAACTCGGAATCTTGAACACCCAGAACGACCCACCCTGAGCCACGGGCTTGGTCAGTTCGGCCATGTCGCCGCCCCACAACGGTACGGCGCCGCCGTAGCCGACGGTCACGCCGATGTACTGCTCGCCGTCCTGTTCCCAGGTGATGGGCGGGGAGACGATGCCGCTGCCGGTCTGGAACTTCCACAGCTCCTTACCGGTTTTCGCATCAAAGGCCTTGAAGAATCCGTCGCCAGTGCCGGTGAACACCAGGTTGCCCTTGGTCGCCAGCACGCCGGCCCACAGCGGCAGCGCTTCCTTGTGCTCCCACACCACCTTGCCGGTGGTGGGGTTCATCGCCCGCAGGCTGCCGACGTGATCGTCATACATGCGCTTGATACGAAAGCCCATGCCGAGGTAGGCCGAGCCTTTCTTGTAGTTCACTTCTTCGGTCCAGTACTCCTCTTTCCACTGGTTGCCGGGGACGTAGAACAGGCCAGTGTCCTGGCTGTAGGCCATGGGGTTCCAGTTCTTGCCGCCGAGGAACGGAGGCGAGACTTCCACTGGCTTGCCCTTGGTTTCGCCGGGCAGTGGCTTGGCCGGACGCTGGCCGGGATTTTCCACCGGGCGGCCGGTCTTCAGGTCGATGTGGCTGGCCCAGGTGATGTTGTCGACGAAGGGGAAGGCGTTCTGCAGCTTGCCGTTGTTGCGGTCCACCACGTAGAAGAAGCCGTTGCGGTCGGCGTGGGCGGTGGCCTTGACCACCTTGCCGTCCTTGTCCTTGTAGTCGAACAGCACCAGCTCGTTGTTGCCGGAGAAGTCCCAGGCGTCGTTGGGCGTGTGTTGGTAGAACCACTTCACCTCGCCCGTGCTGGGGTCGACACCGACCTGGCCCGAGGTGTAGAGGCTGTCGTAGTCGTGGGGGTTGCCGTCCTTGGCCGTGCGCGCCCAGGTGTTCCACGGGCCGGGGTTGCCCGCGCCGACGATGATGGTGTTGGTCTCGGCGTCGAAACTGGCGCTCTGCCAAGGTGCGCCACCGCCATGACTCCAGGCTTCGACCTTGCCGGTTTCAGTGGTCTTGTCGTCGGGCCAGGAGGGCGCCTTGACGTCGCCGGTCGGGGTGCTGTCCTTGCCGTTGAGGCGGCCCATGTGGCCTTCGACGAACGGGCGCATCCAGACTTCTTCGCCGGTTTCCGGGTCGCGGGCGAACAACTGCCCGACCACGCCGAACTCGTCGCCGGAGCTGCCGTGGATCAGCAGCACCTTGCCGCTGGTCTTGTCCTTGATCAACACCGGGGCGCCGGTCATGGTGTAGCCGCCGGCGTGGTCGCCGAACTTCTTGTTCCACACCACCTTGCCGGTGTTCTTGTCCAGGGCCACCACCCGCGCATCCAGGGTGCCGAAGTAGATCTTGTCGCCATAGATCGCCGCGCCGCGGTTGACCACATCGCAGCATGGGCGAATGTTGTCCGGCAGCCGGTGGTTGTAGGTCCACAGGCGCTTGCCGGTCCTGGCGTCGAGGGCGAATACCCGCGAGTAGGAACCGGTGACGTAGACCACGCCGTCGCTGACGATGGCCTGGGATTCCTGGCCGCGCTGCTTCTCGTCACCGAACGAGTAGGACCAGGCCGGGGTGAGCTTGAACACGTTCTTGTCGTTGACCTGGGCCAGCGGGCTCCAGCGTTGGGCGTTGGTGCCCATGCCGTACTGCAGCACGTCCTGGGTGGTCAGGTGATCGTTGGCAATGTCTTCCCAACTGACCCCTGGCGCTGCGGCGTTGGCCAAGGGGCTCAGCGACAGACTGCCGGCCAGCAGCAAGGCAACAGTCAGGGCGGAGAGGGCGGGTAGCGTTTTTATTCTCATGGTGGCAGTTCCCAGTGAAGGTTTTGGCCTGACTAGGTTGGGTCGCGTCGGTGCCTGGCCGATACGGAAAAAATCCCGCCCTTGCCGGGAAGACTTCCCGAACCGCCTGTCTTTGCGACTTGCGTCGGATGGCCTGCTACCAAGGGACTAGACCCCGACCACCAAAGCAGCATTCGGCTGGCGCCCTAGCGTTCCTAAGATGACGGCACGGCTTCTTCAGAGAGGTCTTGCGTGCAATCCAGAGGGCATAACAATGACAACAAAACGCAACGCCATCATCGCTAGCGCATTGCTGATGGGGCTGATCGGCGCAGGCTCCGCGTGGGCCCACGGCAACGTAGTGCCCCAGGCAGTGGAAACCAAGGGCTTGACCCCGGTCAAGGACACCAACCTGCCGCTTGACGGCGATGGCTGGGCTTCGCAGAACCCATACCGCAGTTCTCCCGAGCGTGACAAAGCCGTAGAAATCGGCGCCTCGGCCTACAACCAGAACTGCGCCGCGTGCCATGGCCTGGAAGCCAAGTCCGGCGGGATCGCCCCGGACCTGCGCATGTTGGACGCCGCCGAAGCCGGAGACGAATGGTTCGTCGAGCGCGTGCGCCATGGCGCGGTGCGCGACGGTCGGGTCTACATGCCGAAGATGGCCGATTACCTGAGCCAGGAAGCCTTGTGGGCCGTGCGCACCTATCTCGACAGCGTGCACGTCGAGGAGTGATCGCCATGCGCTGGTTCGCCTGGGTAATCTGCTGCGTGTTGCTGGGTGCCCAGGCGGTTCAAGCCCAGGTGCGCAGCTACGATCAGATGATCGCCGCCGGGGAATTGAAGGTGGCGGTCTACAAGGATTTCGCCCCCTACAGCTTCGAAGACCAGGGCCAGCCCAGGGGCGTCGACGTCGAACTGGCCCAGGCCTTGGCCAAGGCACTGGGTGTGCGCCTGCAGCTGATCTGGGCGCCGCCCGGCGAGAAGCTCGATGACGATCTGCGTGATTACATCTGGCGCAGCAGCCCGCTGCATGACCGGCAGTTGGCCGACTTGATGATGCGTGTGCCGTACGATCACGACTACGTGCAAAAGCGCAACGACATCGGTGAGCTGGAGAACGCCCAGGTGGTGATGTTCGGGCCTTATCAGCAGGAGTGCTGGCAGGTGGCGTATGACCGTCGCCGGCTGGATTCGGTGGGCAGCGTCGCGGTGTTCCAGCAGCACCCTATCGGGGTGGAAGTCGACAGCGTGCCGTCGTTCTACCTGACCTCGGTATTCAACGGCATGCTCAGCGCCAAGACCCGTCATTACCCCAGCGTCGCCAAAGCCTTCGGGGCCATGCAGGCCGGGGAGGTCGACGCCGTCATGGCCATGCGCGGGGAAATCGACTGGCAAGTGCATGAAGCGGCCGATTCGCAACTGGCACTGGCGGAGAATGCCTATCCGAACATGGGCAAGCAACGCTGGGAAATCGGCATGGCGGTGCATGAAAGCAACCGTCAGTTGGCCTATGCGGTGGAAGAGGCGCTGGAAGATTTGATCCGCGATGGCAGCGTCAAGGCTGTCTACGCCCATTACGGCCTGCGTTACGAAGTGCCCGAGATGTACCAATAGGAGCGCAGGGATGAACTGGCGAGCGTATGGCCTGCTGTTGTGGTGCCTGCCGTGGCTGGCGATGGCGGTCGAGCCAGGAAAGGATCCGGTGCCGTCGGTGATGTGGGCCTTTTATCACAAGCAATTGTTGGGGGAGGCGCCGTTCGTGTTCGACGAGCGGGTACGGTTGCTGGCACCGCCCTTTGCCGAAGACGCGCGCCAGGTGCCGCTGGAAATCGATGCCCGGGCCTTTGCCGGCGACGTCGTACGGGTGCTGGCCTGGGCCGAGCTGAACCCGTTGCCGAAAATCGTCGACTTCCACCCGGGGGAGCGGGTGCTGCCCTGGTTGTCGATCCGTATTCGTATCGAACAGGCCACGCCGTTGCGGGCCGCCGTGCAGACCCGCGATGGCCTCTGGCACGTCGGTTCGACCCTGATCGACGCGGCGGGTGGTGGCTGTACCGCGCCCAGCGTGGTGCGCACCCAGCCGGGTTGGGAAGAGCACCTGGGCGAGGTGCTGGGTGGGCGGTATCCGCGAGGGGAGTCGAGTCGCTTGCGTCTGCAAATTGCCCACCCCATGGACAACGGCCTGGTGAGCGGCATCCCGGAATTCTTCATCAACCAGGCGCAACTGTTGGACGCCGACGGCAAGCTGCTGGCGCGCCTGGAGCTGTTCCCGGCGGTCAGCGAAAACCCCAACCTGGGCTTCGATATCCAAGGCCCGGGACAAACCCGCCTGGTGCTGCGCGACAACAGCGGCAACGCGTTCGAGGCGGCCATTCCCTGACCAGAAGGAACGCGCCATGCGCTGGCTGTTACTGATCTGTCTTGGCCTGTGCCTGCCGGCATGGTCCGCCACCGATTATTCACTCAAGCCCCGGCAGATCGCCGAAGGCACCTGGCTGCTGGAAGGCAGCACCGAGAACTTTGCCAAGGCCAACGGTGGCAACATCGTCAATACCGGCTTCATTGTCACTGATGCCGGCGTGGTGGTGATCGACACCGGGCCGTCGAAGCGCTACGGCGAGGCGCTGCGCCAGGCTATCGCGGCGACCACTGACAAACCGGTGGTTCAGGTCTTGCTGACCCATCATCACCCCGATCACGTATTGGGCAACCAGGCTTTCAGCGACGTGCCCATCGGTGCCTTGGCCGGGACCACGGACTTGCTGCGGCAGCAGGGCGATGCCATGGCGGAAAACATGTACCGCCTGGTGGGCGACTGGATGCGCGGCACTGAGGTGGTGCTGCCCAGCCAAGTGTTGACGCCCGGTGTGCTCAAGGTGGGCAATCACGGGTTGCGATTGCTGCAACTGGCCGGGCATACCGGGGCCGACCTGGCAATCCTCGACGAAACCACCGGCGTATTGTTCGCCGGCGACCTGGTGTTCTACGAACGGGCCCTGACTACTCCCAACAGCCCAGGGTTGGAGGTCTGGCTCAGAGACCTGGATACCCTGCAGGCCTTGCCCTGGAAACAGATCGTGCCCGGCCATGGCCCAGTGGCGACTGACGCCCGACCCTTTGCGCAGATGCGCGATTACCTGGGCTGGCTCGACCAACTGATGCGCGACGGCGCGGCCCGGGGCGACGACATGGCCGAGATGATCCGCAGCCCCATCCCCGAGCGCTTCGCCGGGATCAGCCTGAGTCGGTATGAGTTGATTCGTAGTGTCAGCCATCTCTACCCACGTTATGAGCGGGCGGTGATGAAACGGGTGGATGCCCAGCCGCAATAGCCTTGGTGGTATGAGGGCCCGTGGCGAGGGAGCTTGCTCCCTCGCCACGGGTGTGCGCAAGACCCACATGTACCAAGGAACTAGAAAACTCAACACAGCGGGCAATTGTTGGCAGCGGCCCCGAGGCCAAGAATCTGTGGCAGACCGGGAAAATTTCCCGGGTATAACAATAACCGCAGAGGTAGCCGTCATGAGTCATCCCGCACGTCGCCAACCCTTCGCCGTGAGCCTGCTGCTCAGTGCCATGCTGCTGTCCGGTTCGGCCCTTGCAGCCGTGACCGATCAGGAAATTCTCCAGGATCCGAAGAACCCCGAGCAGATTGTGACCAATGGCCTGGGCGTCCAGGGCCAGCGCTATAGCCCGCTCGGCACGCTCAACGACAGCAATGTCAAGGATCTGCGTCCGGTCTGGGCGTTCTCCTTCGGCGGTGAGAAGCAGCGCGGCCAGCAGGCCCAGCCGATGATCAAGGACGGGGTGATGTACCTCACCGGTTCCTATTCGCGGGTGTTTGCCGTGGATGCGCGCACCGGCAAGAAGCTGTGGCAGTACGACGCCCGCTTGCCCGATGACATCCGCCCTTGCTGCGACGTGATCAACCGCGGCGTGGCCTTGTATGGGGACCTGGTGTTCTTTGGCACCCTCGACGCCAAGTTGGTGGCATTGAACAAGGACACCGGCAAGGTGGTGTGGAGCAAGAAGGTCGCCGACCACAAGGAAGGCTATTCCATCAGTGCCGCTCCGCTGATCGTCAACGGCAAGCTGATCACTGGCGTGGCCGGTGGCGAGTTCGGCGTGGTGGGCCAGATCAGCGCCTATGATCCGAAGAATGGCGAACTGCTGTGGACCCGGCCGACCGTGGAAGGCCACATGGGCTACGTCTACAAGGACGGCAAGGCGGTCGAGAATGGCATTTCCGGTGGCGAGGCGGGCAAGACCTGGCCGGGCGATCTCTGGAAGACCGGCGGTGCGGCGCCTTGGCTGGGTGGCTACTACGACCCGGAAACCAACCTGCTGCTGTTCGGCACCGGCAACCCGGCGCCCTGGAACTCCCACCTGCGTCCTGGCGACAACCTCTATTCCTCCTCGCGTCTGGCCTTGAACCCGGACGACGGCACCATCAAATGGCACTTCCAGAGCACGCCGCACGACGGCTGGGACTATGACGGCGTCAACGAACTGATCTCGTTCAACTACAAGGAAGGCGGCAAGGACATCAAGGCCGCGGCCACTGCCGACCGTAACGGCTTCTTCTACGTGCTCGACCGCACCAACGGCAAATTCATCCGCGGCTTCCCGTTTGTCGACAAGATCACCTGGGCCACCGGCCTGGACAAGGACGGCCGGCCGATCTACAACGAGGCCAGCCGTCCGGGTGCTCCGGGCAGCGAAGCCAAGGGCAGTTCGGTGTTCGTGGCACCGGCGTTCCTCGGCGCGAAAAACTGGATGCCCATGGCCTACAACCAGGACACTGGCCTGTTCTACGTGCCGTCCAACGAATGGGGCATGGACATCTGGAACGAAGGCATCGCCTACAAGAAAGGCGCGGCGTTCCTCGGGGCCGGCTTCACCATCAAGCCGCTGAACGAGGATTACATCGGCGTGCTGCGGGCCATCGATCCGAAGACGGGCAAGGAAGTCTGGCGCCACAAGAACTTCGCGCCACTGTGGGGCGGGGTGCTGACCACCAAGGGTAACCTGGTCTTCACTGGCACGCCTGAAGGTTTCCTGCAGGCCTTCAACGCCAAGACCGGGGAAAAGGTCTGGGAATTCCAGACCGGCTCCGGCGTGCTTGGCTCGCCCATCACCTGGGAAATGGACGGCGAGCAATACGTCTCCGTGGTGTCCGGTTGGGGCGGGGCGGTGCCGCTGTGGGGTGGCGAGGTGGCCAAGCGGGTGAAAGACTTCAACCAGGGCGGCATGCTCTGGACCTTCAAGTTGCCGAAAGCGCTTGTCGCCAAGCGCTGAGCCAACCTTGGCAATGTAGAACCTGTGGGAGCGAGCTTGCTCCCGATTGCGGTGGGTCAGTTTGCGACGATGTTGGCTGTACCGGCGTCATCGCGAGCAAGCTCGCTCCCACAAAAAAGCTCCGGCTCATCCTCGGATCGCAGCAAAACCTACGACCAAATAACGAGAGTCCCCCCTGCCAACGACGCATTCGTCCGGCCGGCGGGGCTCTCTACCATCGGCCTATCGCTTGTCCCGTGACAGGCATCGACCAGGCAGAGGCCCCATCATGATCTACGCACAACCCGGAACCCCAGGCGCCGTCGTTTCCTTCAAGCCGCGCTATGGCAATTTCATCGGCGGCGAATTCGTCGCACCGGTCAACGGCGAGTACTTCACCAACACGTCCCCGGTCAATGGCGAAGTCATTGCCGAATTCCCACGCTCCAGCGCCGCCGACATCGACAAGGCACTGGATGCCGCCCATGCCGCCGCCGACGCCTGGGGCAAGACCTCGGTACAGGACCGCTCCCTGGTGCTGTTGAAAATCGCCGACCGCATCGAGCAGTACCTGGAAGTCCTCGCCGTTGCAGAAACCTGGGACAACGGCAAGGCCGTGCGCGAAACCCTCAATGCCGACGTGCCGCTGTCGGCCGACCATTTCCGTTATTTCGCTGGCTGCATCCGCGCCCAAGAGGGCGGGGCCGCCGAGATCAATGAACTGACCACGGCCTATCACTTCCACGAACCGCTAGGCGTGGTCGGGCAGATCATCCCGTGGAACTTCCCGCTGCTGATGGCCGCCTGGAAACTCGCCCCGGCCCTGGCCGCCGGTAACTGCATCGTGCTCAAGCCGGCGGAGCAGACGCCGCTGTCGATCACTGTGTTCATCGAACTGATCGCCGACCTGCTGCCACCTGGCGTGCTGAATATTGTCCATGGTTTTGGCCGCGAAGCCGGCGAAGCCCTGGCCACCAGCAAGCGCATCGCCAAGATCGCCTTCACCGGTTCCACCCCGGTGGGCTCGCACATCATGAAGTGCGCGGCCGAGAACATCATCCCGTCCACCGTGGAGTTGGGCGGCAAGTCGCCGAACATCTTCTTCGAAGACATCATGCAGGCCGAGCCGGCTTTCATCGAAAAGGCCGCCGAAGGCCTGGTACTGGCGTTCTTCAACCAGGGCGAGGTCTGCACCTGCCCGTCCCGGGCGCTCGTGCAAGAGTCGATCTATGCGCCGTTCATGGCCGAGGTGATGAAAAAAATCGCCAAGATCAAGCGTGGCAACCCACTGGATACCGAGACCATGGTCGGTGCCCAGGCTTCCCAGCAGCAATACGACAAGATCCTCTCCTACCTGGAAATCGCCCGGGAAGAGGGGGCCGAGTTGCTGACCGGTGGTGCGGCCGAGCACCTGGAAGGTGACTTGTCGAGCGGCTATTACATCCAGCCGACCCTGCTCAAGGGCCACAACAAAATGCGTGTGTTCCAGGAAGAGATCTTCGGCCCGGTGGTGGGTGTGACCACCTTCAAGGACGAAGCCGAAGCCCTGGCGATCGCCAACGACACCGAGTTCGGCCTCGGCGCCGGCCTGTGGACCCGCGACATCAACCGCGCCTACCGCATGGGCCGGGCGATCAAGGCCGGTCGCGTGTGGACCAACTGCTACCACCTGTACCCGGCCCATGCCGCGTTCGGTGGCTACAAGAAGTCCGGCGTGGGGCGTGAAACCCACAAGATGATGCTCGACCATTACCAGCAGACCAAGAACCTGCTGGTGAGCTACGACATCAATCCGTTGGGGTTCTTCTAACCCGATAACACAGCTACACCCTGTGGGAGCGAGCTTGCTGTGGGAGCAAGGCTTGCCCGCGATACAGACGACTCGGTCAAGCGGTCAAGCCGAGGCGACTAATCGCGAGCAAGCTTTGCTCCCACAGTAAGCCTTGCTCCCACAATGGGTTTTGTGGCTCTCCTGAAATTGCTACCAACGCACCCCACCCACCGCTTCGAAAGTAGCATTCGAGCCCCGGGCGTGGCGTGCATTAATGACCTTGCCGGAATGGCCCGGTACAAGAAGAGGAAAGACCCATGTGGACTAAACCCGCGTACACCGACCTGCGTATCGGCTTTGAAGTGACGATGTACTTCGCCAACCGATGAGTGCTGGCCCGGCCTGGAACATTCAGGCCGGGCTACCCATTGGTCTGATTGCATTCACAGCGGGATGCTTTAGGCTCAAGGTATCCCCTGACAATAACAACAGGCTTACCAATGAGCCACGTAACTGAAAAGATGAGCCTCAGCCCGCTGCGCAAGTTCGTTTCTCCTGAAATCATGTTCGGTGCCGGTTGTCGGCACAATGTCGGCAACTACGCCAAGACCTTCGGGGCACGCAAAGTGCTGATCGTCACCGATCCCGGGGTCATCGCCGCCGGATGGGTGGCGGACGTCGAAGCCAGTCTCCAGGCCCAAGGTATCGATTACTGCATCTACAGCGCGGTCTCGCCCAATCCACGGGTCGAGGAAGTGATGCTCGGGGCTGACCTGTACCGGGAAAACCATTGCGATGTCATCGTCGCGGTGGGCGGTGGTAGCCCGATGGATTGCGGCAAAGGCATCGGCATTGTCGTTGCCCACGGCCGCAGTATCCTCGAGTTCGAAGGCGTCGATACCCTGAACGTGCCCAGCCCGCCGCTGATCCTGATACCCACCACGGCGGGGACGTCGGCTGACGTGTCGCAATTCGTGATCATCTCCAACCAGCAAGAACGCATGAAGTTCTCCATCGTCAGCAAGGCGGCGGTGCCGGACGTGTCGCTGATCGACCCGGAAACCACCCTGAGCATGGACCCGTTCCTGTCCGCCTGTACCGGCATCGATGCGCTGGTGCATGCCATCGAGGCGTTCGTGTCCACCGGTCACGGCCCGTTGACCGACCCCCATGCCCTGGAAGCCATGCGCCTGATCAATGGCAACCTGGTGCAGATGATCGCCAACCCGGCGGACATCGCCCTGCGGGAAAAAATCATGCTGGGCAGCATGCAGGCCGGGCTGGCGTTCTCCAACGCGATCCTCGGGGCCGTGCACGCGATGTCCCACAGCCTGGGCGGGTTCCTCGATTTGCCCCATGGCCTGTGCAACGCGGTACTGGTGGAGCACGTGGTGGCGTTCAACTACAACTCGGCACCGGAGCGTTTCAAGGTGATTGCCGAGACCCTGGGCATCGATTGCCGGGGGCTCAATCACCGGGAGATCCGCACCCGGCTGGTGGAGCACCTGATTGCCCTCAAGCACACCATCGGTTTCCACGAAACCCTGGGCCTGCACGGCGTGAGCACCTCGGACATTCCGTTCCTGTCGCAACATGCGATGCATGACCCATGCATCCTCACCAATCCTCGGGAGTCGAGCCAGCGGGATGTCGAGGTCGTCTATGGCGAAGCCCTCTGACGAGCAGCAAAAAGCCCTGGCCGGGCTGCTGGGGCTGGGCAATCACTCGACGCGCAAGAGTCACTATCCGGAACTGACGGCGCGCCTCGACGAGCTGGAACAGGCCCGGCGACACCTGCAACAGCTCAACGACCAACTGGAGCAGCGGGTGGCCGAGCGCACCGATGCGCTGTTGGAAGCCAACCACAACCTGCAGCAGCAGATTGCCCAGCGCGAACGGGTAGAACAGCAATTGCGCGATGCCCGGGACGTCGCCCAGGCCGCCAACCGCAGCAAGGACAAATACCTGGCCGCCGCCAGCCATGATCTGTTGCAGCCACTGAACGCGGCCCGCCTGTTGATCGCCACGCTGCGTGAACGCGAACTGCCTGCCGCCGAGCACGTGTTGGTCGAACGCACCCACCAGGCGCTCGAAGGCGCCGAAGACCTGCTCACCGACCTGCTGGACATTTCCCGGCTGGATCAGGCCGCCGTCAAGCCTGACCTGGCGCCGTATCGGCTGGATGAGTTGCTGGGGCCACTGGTGTCGGAGTTTCAATCAGTGGCCGGTGCCGCCGGGTTGGAGCTGCGAGTGCGGTTTGGCGACGAAGCGGTGCTGACCGACCTGCGATTGATCAGCCGTATCTTGCGCAACCTGCTGAGCAATGCCTGCCGCTACACCGACCAAGGCGGCATTCTCCTGGCGGCCCGGCGCCGGGGAGGGCGCCTGAGCCTGGAAGTCTGGGACACGGGGCGGGGGATCGCCGCCGATTGCCTGGAGTCGATTTTTCTCGAGTTCAACCAACTGGACGTCGGCCGGGCGGCGGATCGCAAAGGCGTGGGCTTGGGGTTGGCGATTGTCGAACGCATCGCCCATATCCTCGGCTATCGGGTGCAGGTGCGTTCGCGGCCGGGACGGGGCTCGGTGTTCAGTATCGAGGTGCCGCTGTCCAGTGAAAAACCACTGCCCGTGTCGCTGGCCCCGGTACAGGCGGTCGCCGGCAACCCGCTGCCGGGGCGGCGCTTGTTGGTGATCGACAATGAGCTGAGCATCCTGCAGAGCATGGCCGCGCTGTTGGGGCAATGGGGCTGCGAGGTGTTGACCGCCACCGACGAGGCGGGCGCCCTTGACGTGCTGCAGGGGCGTGCGCCGGAGCTGATCCTGGCGGATTTCCACCTGGATCATGGGGTCGTGGGCTGTGAGGTAGTCAAGCACCTGCGTGAGCATTTCCACCAGGCGATCCCGGCGGTGATCATCACCGCCGACCGCAGCGACCAGTGCCGCCGGGCCTTGCGCAAACTGGATGCACCGCTGCTCAACAAACCGGTCAAGCCTGGCAAGTTGCGGGCGGTGTTGAGTCAGATGCTCGGGTAGCGCAAAACTCGGGTACTCCCCGAGATCGCATCAACCTTGTGGGAGCGAGCTTGCTCGCGATGACGCCGGTACAGCCAACATCATCGCAAACTGACCCATCGCTATCGCGAGCAAGCTCGCTCCCACAGGGGGGTGGGAGGTCATGAAAATCGCATTCGCTGCCAGCTCTCGTGGGGGCGAGCCTGCTCGCGAAAGTGATTTTATGTTATGTTATCCGATTTCGTTTGACAGGAATTCTCATTCCTGCCTTACAGGGACCAACAACCTTCCATCCGAGTAATGCCATGAGCCAATTTCCAAGCATGACGAGCCCGTCCGGCGTCATCGCGCCTGCACTTGCAGCCAGTACCGCCAAAAACCATGTGCGCATGCTCGCCATCGATGCCCTGCGGGGGTTCGTCATGCTGCTGATGCTGGTGGATCACGTTCGCGAGACGTTTCTGTTGCACCGTCAGGTCACCGATCCCATCGATGCGCTGAGCGTGACCCCGGATCTGTATTTCACCCGTCTGCTCAGTACGCTCTGTGCCCCGGTCTTTATCTTCCTCACCGGTTTGTCGGCCTGGCTCTACAGCCAGAAACACAGCGCCGGCCAGACCTCGTTGTTCCTGCTCAAGCGCGGCCTGTTCCTGGTGTTTCTGGAGCTCACCTTCGTGTGTTTCGCCTGGAACGCCGAATTCCCGCCCAAGACCTTGTGGTTGCAAGTGATCTGGTGCATCGGCATCTGCATGATCGTCCTGGCCGCGTTGCTGCACTTCAAGCGCCGTTGGTTGATCGTCCTTGGGGTGACCATCGTCGCCGGGCACAACCTGCTGGACGGTGTGGTGCTGGGGCCCGATTCTCCGTTTTTCGTGCCGTGGTCGATTCTTCACCAGCGGGCGTTCATCGATATCACCGAGTTCACCCGCGCTCGCACCACGTATCCGGTGCTGCCGTGGATCGGCGTGATCCTGCTGGGATGGGCCATCGGGCCGTGGTTCGGCAAGGACGTCGAGCCCGCCGTACGTTTGCGCCGGCTGTTCACGATGGGCTTGGGCTTGCTGCTGGCCTTCGTGTTCATCCGGTACCTGAATGTGTACGGCGACAAGCCCTGGGTCCAGACCGGCGACGTGCTGCGCACCTTCATGAGCTTCATGAGCGCGACGAAGTACCCGCCGTCGTTGATGTTCCTGATGCCGACCCTGGGAATAGGGCTGATGTTGCTGGCACTCTTTGAAAAAGCCCAGGAGCGGGGAGCCATTGCGCTGTTGGCGGTCTACGGCGGCGCACCGATGTTCTTTTATCTGCTGCACCTATACGTGCTCAAGGCGCTGTACCTGATTGCAGTTGCCGTCTGGGGGACCAACCAGGGGACCTATTTCGGGTTCGATGATTTGCCTATGGTGTGGTTATGGAGTGTGCTGCTGGGTGTGGCGCTGTTTTTCCCGACACGTTGGTTTGCCGGGTTCAAACAGCGTCGTCGTGATATCGCGATCCTCAAGTACTTCTGACCGGAAGGGCCCCGACCCCACGGAAGGCGCCGATCAGGGCCAGTAAAATGCCGTCATTTGGTCGACGTTTTTGCCAAGAATGTAAAAATGCGCTTCGGTCTGTTTATTTCCTTATGTAAACTCCCCCCGCTGCGACAATCGGGCGCGGCTATGCCAGCTCGATAATCACCGTTTCGCAGCGTCCCTCACCCAGCTGAAGCCAAGACCTACAAGAAGTCAGCGCCGGAGAGACATAAACGAGAGGCCGACGAATCTGCTCGGCCCTGTAGGTCCATCCTCCAGTCCGTCTCGATCCCATCCCCCTGGCTTTGCTGGCCGTGGATGTGGTCTATCATTGATCAGGACCGGAGGGCGGAATGGCGTTCCATCCTAGGGATACACACATGTTGAAGAAAACACACACGGCGCTACTGGGCCTGGCGATGGCGATGGGTCTTGCGACCACGCACGCCGCCGAGCCAAAAAAAGTGGATGTCTTGCTCATCGGTGGGGGCATCATGAGCTCGACACTCGGCGTCTGGCTCAATGAGCTGGAGCCGGGCTGGACCATGGAAATGGTCGAGCGCCTGGACGGTGTTGCCGAAGAGAGCTCTAACGGCTGGAACAATGCCGGTACCGGTCACTCTGCGCTGGCTGAACTGAACTACACGCCGGAAGACAAGAACGGCAAGGTCGATATCTCCAAGGCCATCGAAATCAACGAAGCCTTCCAGATCTCCCGCCAGTTCTGGTCCTGGCAGGTCAAGAACGGTGTGCTGAAGAACCCGCGCTCGTTCATCAACTCCACGCCGCACATGAGCTTTTTGTGGGGCGACGAGAACATCGCGTTCCTGAAGAAGCGCTACGAAGCCCTCCAGGCCAGCCCGTTGTTCGCCGGCATGCAGTATTCCGAAGATCGCGAGCAGATCAGCAAGTGGGTTCCGCTGATGATGCAAGGGCGTGACCCGAGCCAGAAAGTCGCGGCCACCTGGAGTCCCCTGGGTACTGACGTGAACTTCGGCGAAATCACTCGTCAATTCGCGGCTTACCTGCAAACCAAGCCGAACTTCTCCCTCAAGCTGTCCAGCGAAGTGGAAGACATCACCCGCAACGAAGACGGCACCTGGCGCGTTTCGTACAAGAACCTGAAAGACGGTACCGAAACCGAGACCGACGCCAAGTTCGTGTTCATCGGCGCCGGTGGCGGTGCGTTGCACCTGCTGCAGAAGTCCGACATCCCGGAAGCGCGTGAATACGCAGGTTTCCCGGTGGGTGGTTCGTTCCTGGTCACCGAAAACCCGACCGTTGCCCAGCTGCACCTGGCGAAGGCGTACGGCAAGGCTTCGGTGGGCGCACCGCCGATGTCGGTTCCACACCTGGACACCCGTGTGCTCGATGGCAAGCGCGTGATCCTGTTTGGCCCGTTCGCAACGTTCTCCACCAAGTTCCTGAAGAACGGCTCGTACTTCGACCTGCTGACCAGCACCACCACCCACAACATGTGGCCGATGACCAAGGTCGGTATCGAACAGTACCCACTGGTCGAATACCTGGCCGGCCAGCTGATGCTGTCGGATGAAGATCGCTTCAACGCCCTGAAAGAGTACTTCCCGGAGGCCAAGCAAGAAGATTGGCGCCTGTGGCAGGCCGGCCAGCGCGTGCAGATCATCAAGCGTGACGAAGAGAAGGGCGGCGTGCTGAAACTCGGCACCGAAGTGGTTGCCTCCCAGGACGGCAGCATCGCCGGCCTGCTGGGTGCTTCGCCTGGCGCCTCGACCGCTGCACCGATCATGCTGACCGTGCTTGAGAAGGTCTTCAAGGACAAGGTCGCCAGCCCGGCCTGGCAGGAAAAACTGCACCAGATCGTGCCGAGCTACGGCACCAAGCTCAACGATAGCCCTGAGCGCGTAGCCCAGGAATGGGCCTACACCAGCGAGGTCCTGCAACTGGACCCGCCACCGGCCATCGGCAAGCCAGGCGCCCCTGCGGCACCGGCCAAGCCGGCGGAAGCCCGTGAAGCCAACCCAGCGGCTGATATGGCGCTGTAAGCCGGACGCTGTCTGGTGAGGTACAAAAACGCCGCTCATTGAGCGGCGTTTTTTTTGGCTCGGTTAACCCTGTGGGAGCGAGCTTGCTCGCGATGGCGCTACACCCACCAATATCAATGCCCCATCCGCGAAAGGTCAGCCCCGTCCTCTGCGCAAACCTGTCGAAACCGCAGATCAAAATCCTCTGCCAACTGCGCCAGGGTAATCGCCCCCAAACGCTTGAGCAGCAATGCCTGGGCCTCATCGAACGCATCCGTCAACGCCGCATTCACCGCTTGTTCCACCAGGCATTGCGGATGATCGGTGGACAGGCCGATGGCGAAGATCGACGTGCTGCCCAAGGCCTGATGGATATCCAGCAAGGTCATCTCCGACAGCGGCTTGCTCAAGGTCCAGCCGCCGCGATGGCCTTTTTCCGACGTGACATAGCCCTTTTCCTTGAGCAAGGCCATGGTCCGACGCACCACCACCGGGTTGGTGCCGAGCATCTGCGCAATGGTATCGGAGGTGGCGGATTGCTGGTGGCGGTCCATGTGGATCAACACATGCAGCATGCGGGACAGGCGGGTGTCGGTTCTCATGATCGTTGCGGTATTCCATGGCGGAGGCGGGTGTGAGTATCGCCTGTAATGGCAAAAGTTACGAGATCGTTGACAGGTGCTTTTCAAGGAACTTACGATGTGTCGTGACATTGCCGCACCCGTCGAAACCTTTCTTGGAGAATGATCATGCGCTATGACGTCATCATCGCAGGTGGCAGCTACGCCGGTATGTCCGCAGCCCTGCAACTGGCCCGTGCCCGCCGCAAGGTATTGGTGATCGATGCCGGCCAGCGTCGCAATCGCTTCGCGGCCAGCTCCCATGGCTTTCTCGGTCAGGATGGCCGGGCTCCCGGGGACATCGCCGAGGATGCGCGCCGCCAACTGATGGCCTATCCGACCGTTGAATGGGTATCGGGCACCGTGATCAATGCCAGCAAGGTGGCGGACGGCTTTACCCTGGCAACGAGCGACGGGCAGTGCTTCGATGCCCGCCGGCTGCTGTTGGCCACCGGTGTGATCGATGAGCTGCCCGACGTGGAAGGGTTGGCGCAGCGCTGGGGCAAGAGCGTGTTTCATTGTCCGTATTGCCATGGCTATGAGCTGGAGCAAGGGCCGATCGGCGTGCTGGCGACCTCGGAAATGTCCTTGCACCATGCGCTGATGCTTCCGGACTGGGGACCGACCACGTTCTTCACACGCGGCGTGTTCGAGCCCGACCCTGAGCAGCGTGCCAGCCTGGAGCGACGCGGAGTCACGATGGTGCCCGAGCACGTCGAGCGCATCGAAGGCGACCGGGCCGACGTGGTGTTGGCCAATGGTCGAGTGGTGAGCATCGAAGGCCTGTTTGTCCTGCCTCGCACCCGCGTCGCCAGTCCGTTGGCCGAGTCCCTGGGATGTGAATTCGAGGACGGGCCGATGGGGGCCTTCATCCAGAGCGACATGACCCGGGAAACCAGCGTGCCAGGGGTGTTCGTCTGTGGCGACGCGGCCATGCCCTTCGGCTCGGTGGCGCTGTCGGTGGGGGACGGGGTGAGGGCGGGTTCAGGCGTGCATCGATCATTGATCTTCGGGGGGCATTGAATCGCGAGCAGGCTCGTTCCCCTATTGAGGCACTGAGCCCTGTGGGAACGAGCTTGCTCGCGATGGCGCCGGTGCTACTGGGTGCCAAACATTGCCGTCCAATAGATCCCGGCATCGCTTTTCGGATCGGTCGCATACCCGGCGCCCAATTCGCGGAACTGCGGGTTCATCAGGTTGGCGCAGTGCCCCGGGCTGGCCAGCCAGCCGTCCACGACCTTGAGGGCCGTGTCCTGTCCGGCGGCGATGTTCTCGCCGATCAATTGGCCCAGATAGCCGGCCAGTTCGGCGCGGTCGCCTGGCGTGCGGTTGTCGCGGTCCTTGTGGTCGAAGAAATTGTTGTTGGCCATGGCCCGGGTGTGGGTGACGGCGGCCAGGGCCAAGGTGGCGTTCCAGGCCAGCGGCGTGGTGGCGGCGAAGGCTTCGGTGCCGCAGCGACGCGGTTGGGCGCGGGCGCTGTTGATCAGTTTCAGCAGTTTCTGGCCTTCGGCTTGCCAATCACCCAGGCGCGCCGACAACAACGGGCGCGCCAGCACGATGCGCCATTCGCGATCCAGGCGGCTGACGCCGATGTCGACGAACTGCGGGTCGAGCACCACCTGGCAGAAGCTTTCCTGCACCGCTTTCATGGCCGATTGCGCATCGCGCGGCCCGGACAGGCTGATGGCTTGCACGTTGACCATGGGATAGGCCGCCCGCGCCAGCGCCTGTTGCAGGTCGCCGATGCCATTGGCCGACAGGATCAGCCGGGAGTCCATGGCCAGCGGCGGCAACTCCAGCGAAGCCTGGCCGGCACAGCTTTGGGATTGGCTGCGGTAAAGGTTGATGGACTCGACCAGTTGCGTCTCTTCGGTGGCCGTGGCGCTGGTGGCGAACACCAGGCCCAGCGACAGCACGACAAGGCCCATGACGGATGAAATGGCACGCATGTAAATCTCCCTTGAGCGGACGGCGCCTATGATGCGCAATTTTTGCCCCGCTGGGGCAACGGTATTCACGCTCTCTTGAAATCCCTTGGAACGGCACCGTTGGGTACCGTTCGGGACAATCCTCAAGTAGTGGGATCAATTTTCAAGCGAATAAGTCCATTTCCGTCGTTTCAAGGCCATAAAAACTCGGATTATTAGCTCATCCAGTTACCGCCATCGACGTTATACGTCTGCGCCACCACGTATTCGCTCTCCGCCGAGGCCAGGAAAATCGCCATTCCGGTGAGGTCCTGCGCAGTGCCCATCCGGCCATAGGGCACCTGTTGCCCGACCTGGCGCTTTTTTTCCCCCTGCGGCAGGTTTTCGTGGCGGGCGAACAGCGCGTCCACGCCATCCCAATGCTCGCCATCCACCACGCCGGGGGCGATGGCGTTGACGTTGATCCGATGCTTGATCAGATCCAGCCCGGCGGACTGGGTCAGGCTGATCACCGCCGCCTTGGTGGCGCAATAGACCGCCACCAGGGCCTCGCCACGCCGGCCGGCCTGGCTGGCCATGTTGATGATCCGCCCGCCGTGGCCCTGGCGGATCATTTGCCGCGCCGCCGCCTGCAGCGTGAACAGCGTGCCGGCGACGTTGATGGAAAACAGCCGCTCGTAGCTTTGGCGGGTGATGTCCACGATGGGCGCCAGGTCGAACAGCGCGGCGTTGTTGATCAGGATATCCAGCTTGCCCGCCCGGGCCACCACGGCCGCGATGGCCTGGTCGATGGACGCTTGATCGGTCACGTCCATTTTGACCGCGTAGGCGCTGTCGCCCAGTTCGGCGGCGGTGGCATTGGCCCGCTCCAGGTCGATATCGGCAATCGCTACCGTGGCGCCTTCTTCGATGTAGGCCTGGGCAAACGCCCTGCCGATACCCCGGGCGGCGCCGGTCACCAGGGCACTTTTTCCTTCCAGTCGTTTCATGGGGCTTGGTCCTTGCTGCAATGGCATCAGAGGGTAATCAGCGTCGCACTCACCAAATGGCGATGGCAGGCCGATTACAGCAGTGCCGTTGAAAACCGACAAACCCGCGCAGGATGGTGAGGTGGTACTTTTTTAACTTGTGCCGGTGTCTCCAACCTGGGTTAAAAAAGTATCGGTGGGTGGGCGGGCCGAGGCTGGCGAAGCGTTGCGCACTCGGCGTAAGGTGCCCGCTATAACGATAAAAGAGGCGCGACATGCCTGATCACAGAACGCCCCTGTTCGAGCAGCGACCGGCCGAACTGGAAGTCATCCTGCCCGAGCCCGAACGCAGTTTTCGCTGGTACGAGCATGACTACCCGTACCCGCTGGCGCGCTGGAACCATCATCCTGAATTTGAAATCCACCTGATCCGCCAGGGCAGCGGCAAACTGTTGGTGGGCGATTACATTGGCCCGTTTGGCCCAGGCCATGTGGCGATGATCGGTCCGGACTTGCCCCACGATTGGATGGGCGACCTGGCGCCGGAGGAGCACTTGGCCGGGCGCGACGTGGTGTTGCAATTCGACGGCGCCACGCTGCTGGCCTTGCGTCGCACCTTGCCTGAACTGGGGGATCTGCAGGGGCTGTTCGAACGCGCTCGCCGTGGCCTGGCCTTCGGTGGCAATACGGCACAGCAGGCCGCGCACCTGCTGGAAGCCATCGGCCCGGCCCAGGGACTGGCGCGATTGACGCTGTTCCTGGAGCTGCTCCACACCCTCAACCAAGCTCCCGGCGACGAGGCCCTGAGCCTGGCAAGCCCTTGCTATGCACCGACCTTGGATGCGCGCAGTTCCGAGCGCATCCACAAAGCCTTCGAGTACCTGCAAGCCGAACTCACCGGCGACCTGCGCCTGTCGGTGATCGCCCGCCAATTGGCCATGAGCGAGCCGGGCTTCTCGCGGTTCTTCAAGCGCATCACCGGGCACGGTTTCATCGATTTGATGCGCAAGCTGCGGGTCCAGCGCGCCTGCCGTTTGTTGTTGCAGAGTGAGATGCCGGTGACCGACATCTGTTTTGAAGTGGGCTATAACAAC
The DNA here is from genome assembly GCF_055390755.1 of Pseudomonas sp. Van50. Taxonomy (NCBI): domain Bacteria; kingdom Pseudomonadati; phylum Pseudomonadota; class Gammaproteobacteria; order Pseudomonadales; family Pseudomonadaceae; genus Pseudomonas; species Pseudomonas sp. Van50. Next base: position 3,310,575 of record NZ_AP024343.1, read on the forward strand.
CTGTCCAACTTCAACCGGCATTTCCGCATCGAGATGAACCAGACTCCCAGCGAGTATCGACGGGGCGCTTTTGCCCTGCTTGACGGAGCCGCCACCCGGTAACCTCTGTGGGAGCCGAGCTTGCTCGCGATGACGTCAACACAGCCAATATCAATGCCAACCGACCCACCGCCATCGCGAGCAAGCTCGGCTCCCACAGGGGAATGACGGTGGACGCGGTGCAAGGAGGAACGCCACCGATCCATTGTGGGAGCGAGCTTGCTCGCGATGACGTCAGCACAGCCAATATCAATGCCAACCGACCCGCCGCCATCGCGAGCAAACTCGGCTCCCACAGGGGAATGACGGTGGACGCGGTGCAAGGAACACCACCGATCCATTGTGGGAGCGAGCTTGCTCGCGATGACGTCAACACAGCCAATATCAATGCCAACTGACCCACCGCCATCGCGAGCAAGCTCGGCTCCCACAGGGGAATGACGGTGGACGCGGTGCAAGGAACACCACCGATCCATTGTGGGAGCGAGCTTGCTCGCGATGACGTCAGCACAGCCAATATCAATGCCAACTGACCCGCCGCCATCGCGAGCAAGCTCGGCTCCCACAGGGCAATGACGGTGGACGCGGTGCAAGGAACACCACCGATCCATTGTGGGAGCGAGCTTGCTCGCGATGACGTCAACACAGCCAATATCAATGCCAACCGACCCACCGCCATCGCGAGCAAGCTCGGCTCCCACAGGGCAATGACGGTGGACGCGGTGCAAGGAACACCACCGATCCATTGTGGGAGCGAGCTTGCTCGCGATGACGTCAACACAGCCAATATCAATGCCAACCGACCCGCCGCCATCGCGAGCAAGCTCGGCTCCCACAGGGGAATGACGGTGGACGCGGTGCAAGGAACGCCACCGATCCATTGTGGGAGCGAGCTTGCTCGCGATGACGTCAGCACAGCCAATATCAATGCCAACTGACCCGCCGCCATCGCGAGCAAGCTCGCTCCCACAGGTAATGTTGTTACACACCCGTGGCGAGGGAGCTTGCTCCCGCTGGGTCGCGAAGCGGCCCCAAGACCTGCCTTGGCAGCATCTCCCAGGTTCGGTGTTCAGCCCGGGACACCTTTTTGATGCTTCTTCAAGCGATACGCGAACTGCGCCCGGCTCAGCCCCAGCGAGCGGGCGGCCGCCGCGAGGTTGCCGCTGCTCAGTTGCAGGGCTTCGTTGATCAGGCGTGATTCCAGGCCGTCAATGGAGAAGTCCGCGTCCAGTTGGCTGAGGGACTGGAGCAGCGCCGGTTTTTCCACGGCATCGTTGGCGGCCAGGCCCATCGGCGAGAGGCCGCCGAGGTGGTCCACCGAGTAGGCGTCCACCGGCAATTGCTCATTGCGAAACAGATGGACCAGGTCAATGGCCTGGCCTTCTTCGCTGGCGATCAGGCCCCGCTCGATGAGGTTCTGCAATTCCCGCACGTTGCCCGGAAAGTCATAGCGCAACAGTACCTTCAAGGCGCGCATGGTCAGGCCCATCGGTGTGCGGCCGTACTCCTGGCAAAAGCGCTTGAGAAAGGCGTTGATCAGCAACGGTATGTCATCGCGGCGCTCGCGCAAGGGCGGCAGGGCGATGGGGTAGACGTTGAGCCGGTAGAACAGGTCTTCACGGAACGCGCCGTCCGCCACGGCCTTGCGCAGGTCGATGTTGGTGGCCGCCACGACGCGCACGTCGACCTTGATGCCATGGCCGCCGCCGACCCGTTCGATTTCCCGCTCCTGCAAGGCACGCAGCAACTTGCTTTGCCCGGCCAGGCTCAGGCAAGTGATCTCATCCAGGAACAACGTGCCACCGTGGGCACGCTCGAAACGACCGGGACGTGAATGAGTGGCGCCGGTGTAGGCTCCGCGCTCGACGCCGAACAGTTCAGCCTCGATCAGATTGTCGGGGATGGCCGCGCAGTTGAGGGCAATGAACGGTCCATCACGGCGACGGCTCAGTTGGTGCAACTGGCGGGCGAACATCTCCTTGCCCACACCGGATTCGCCGCTGACCAGCACGGTGGCCGGGGTCAAGGCCACCCGTTGCAAGGCCTGGGTCGCGGCGTTGAAAGCGGCGCTGGCACCGATCAGTGGCTGTTCGCTGTCCGGCAACGGGACAGTTCCGGCCACGCTGTCGGACTGAGTGTCGGCGCGGGCGACGACGGTCGGCGGCGAGGCGTTGAGGTAATTCAGGTCCTGCTCGATGTCGCCCCATTGTTCAGCGGTCTTGCCGACGACTCGGCAGCGTTCGTGGCCCATGCCCCGGCATTCCACTTCGCGAAAGACCACCAGTTGCCCGAACAGCCCGCTGACGAAACCGATGGCGTAGCCCAGTTCGGTCCAGCACACCGGATCCTGCCCGGTGCCATAGGCGGCGACATGCTCGTCGGCCTCGCAGGAGTGATGCCAGAGAAACTCTCCCTCATAGAACCCCGAATCGGCGTCGAACTTGAAATGCAGCGGTTCGACCTTGGTCATGCCTTCGAGGGTGTGCAGATGCGTGCCGGCGCGAAACACCGCCGCGGCATCGGCGTGGGGCCAGCGTTCGCGAATCAGCCGGGCGTCGCGGGCGCCGGAGGAGTAACCGGTGCGGGTGAGCATGCCTCGGGCCTGCTCCAGCCCCTGGCGTTCGATGATTTCCCGGCGCAACGCACCGAAGGAAGAACTGTGCAGCAGCAACATGCGTTGGTCGTTGAGCCAGATACGGCCATCGTCGGGGGAGAAGAAGAGGCAGGCGGTGAGTTCTGCCGGCGTGGGCGAACTGCTGTCGCTCAACTCGTTGCTATCCCCCCGTGGATGGAAATGCTCGGTGGCGATTCGATGATCCGGCAACTGGCAGTGGGGATTATTCATTGTTATGCCCCTGATGGCGGGGTGATCGAAATGATCACCTGGCGAGATAGTTATTAAGCATAACTTTATCAAATGAACAAGCGGCAGATGGCCAACGGCCAGATCGACGCAGGCGCCCGGTGCGTCATGCCTGGCGAAGAACCTTGAGCCAGAGCCTTGCGCCAGGTTTATCAAGGCCTGCGGGCAAAACCGGCACAGCGCTTGCTCAAGCACTTGCACGGCGTTTGCGTCGATACCTTCCAGGTGCGGCAAACGATGACAACAACAAAGAGCCGGGAGTGTTAAATGTCTGCACCCAAAAGCCACCTGCTGTCCCAGGTGATCGAATCGGAATGCGTCTTCAACGGTGACTGGGTGCCTGCCTCGGGCCCGCTGCAATCGATCATCGAGCCGGCCACCGGTGAGCGGCTGATGCGCTGTGCCATGGCCGACTCCGCCGACATTGCCAAGGCCAGTCGCGACGCGGCCCTGGCGCAGCCGGCGTGGGCGGCGCTGGGCCCGCGGCAACGGGCGGCGATCTTCCGCAAGGCCGCCGACGTGGCCGAGCAGTCCTTCGACGAGCTGGCGCTGTACGTGGCCCGGGAGACCGGTGCCGCGCTGTTCAAGGGCCAGCACGAAATGCGCGAAGCCATCGTGCTGTTGCATCAGGCCGCCGGCCTGCTGTCCCAGGCCCATGGGATTGTCCTGCCCAGCGAGGCAGGGCGCCTGTCCTATGCGCGGCGCCAGCCCCATGGCGTGGTCGGGGTGATTTCGCCCTTCAACTTTCCCCTGGTGCTGTCCATGCGCTCCGTCGCGCCGGCCCTGGCGGCAGGCAACGCGGTGGTGCTCAAGCCGGATCCACAGACCCCGGTGAGTGGCGGTTTCCTCATCGCCCGGTTGTTCGAAGTGGCAGGCCTGCCCAAGGGCTTGCTGCAAGTGCTGCCCGGCGCGGCGGATGCCGGAGAAGCGCTGTGCCGCGACCCTAATGTGCGCATGATCGCCTTCACCGGTTCCACCGGCGCCGGTCGCAAGGTCGCTGAAGTGGCCGGGCGCAACCTGAAGAAGGTCGCCCTGGAGTTGGGCGGCAAGAACCCACTGATCATTCTCGAAGACGCCGACCTCGACCTCGCGGCCCGGAACGCGGCCTGGGGCGCCTGGCTGCACCAAGGGCAGATTTGCATGGCCACTGGCTTGATTCTCGCCCATGAATCCATTGCCGCCGAGCTGACCCGCAAACTGGTGGAAAAGGCCCAGGCCATGACCCTCGGCAACGCCGCTCGGGAAGAAGCCGCCATGGGGCCCCTGATCAATCAGCGGCAGTTGCAACGGGTGCACGACATCGTCAGCGACACCGTGCTCGCCGGGGCCCGACTGGAGGCCGGCGGCGATCACGATCGGCTGTTCTACCAGGCCACGGTGCTCAGCGGTGTGAAGCCGGGCATGCGCGCCTTCGACGAGGAGGTCTTCGGGCCGGTGGCAACGGTAGTCAGCTTCGCCACCGATGACGAAGCCATCGAATTGGCCAATCGCACCGAATACGGTTTGGCGGCGGCGATCATTTCACCATCCGTGGGCCGGGCCATGGCCATCGGTGAGCGGTTGCAGTGCGGCATGTTGCACATCAATGACCAGACCGTCGCCGATGAATGCGTCAACCCGTTCGGCGGGCGCGGCGCCTCGGGCAATGGCGGCAGTGTCGGCGGCCCGGCGGACTGGGACGAATACACCCAATGGCAATGGGTGACGGTCAAGGACACGGCGCCGATCTACCCATTCTGACAGGCCGGTCTTCACCGGGCCCGATGAGCTGAGGGCCCTGCGAGTACACAAAAATAATAAGAGGACTCAACATGAAACTCGACAACAAGATTGTGCTGGTGACCGGTGTCTCGTCGGGTATCGGTGCTGCCACGGCGAGCCTGCTGCGCGCACACGGCGCCCAGGTGATTGGCGTGGACCTCAAGGCGCCGCACATGACCCTGGACGGTTTTGTGCAGGGCGACTTGAGCAGCGCCGAGAACATCGAACGGTTGCTGCCACAGCTGCCCGCACGGCTTGACAGCCTGTGCAACATCGCCGGCGTGCCGGGCACTGCCAACCCGCGACTGCTGGCGCGGGTCAACTACCTTGGGCTGCGCCACCTGAGCCGTGCGCTGCTGCCGCGCATCAGCGCTGGTGGCAGCATCGTCAACATCGCCTCGATCCTCGGTGCCGAGTGGCCGTTACGCCTGGAACAGCACAAGGCGCTGGCGCGCATCGAAGACTTTGCCGCCGCGCAAGCCTGGCTGGCCGATCACCCGGTGCCGGACCAGACCTGCTACCAGTACTTCAAGGAAGCCTTGATCGTCTGGAACTACCTGCAGGCCCAACCCTGGTTCCTTGAGCATTCGGTGCGCATGAACAGTGTCGCGCCAGGCCCGGTTTTCACGCCGATCCTCGATGACTTCGTGAGCATGCTCGGCGAGGCCCGGACCCAGGCCGATGCCCATCGCATGAAACGTCCCGCTTATGCCGATGAGGTGGCGGCGGTGATCGCTTTCCTGTGTGCCGACGAGTCGCGCTGGATCAACGGCGTCAACCTGCCGGTCGATGGTGGATTGGCCTCCACCTACATCTGAATGCGCACCCGCGCAAAGCGGCGCGAGCCGCGACCTGAGCGTGTTGGCTGGCAAAGCCATGCCCAAAAATAACAATAATGAGAAGCGTCCATGGATAACCTCAAAGATAGCTTTCGTTTCAAGCATTGCGCCCTGTTCCTGGCGTTGTGCAGTACCGGCGTGATGGTCGATCGGGTCGAGGCCATGCAAATGGACCTGGGTGACTCCGATTGGAAACTGCGCTGGGACAACACCATCAAGTACAGCCAGGCCTGGCGCCTGCAAGGGCAGGACAGCCGCTTGGTCAACGCACCAACCGCCAACGGCCTGTACCCCTCGATCCAGAGCCAGGGCGATAAGAACTTCAGCAGCGGCCTGGTCTCCAACCGCCTGGACCTGTTCTCCGAGATGGACCTGAGCCGGCAAAACTACGGGCTGCGCGTGAGCGGCGCGGCCTGGTACGACGATATCTACAACCAGGACACCGACAGCAGCGAGCAACCGCATTTTCTCAGCGAAACCCGCAAGCTCCACGGTCGCGACGCGGAAATTCTCGATGCCTTCGTGTTCCTGCGCGGTGACCTCGGTGAAGACTCCCAGGGCGTGGCGCGCCTGGGCCGACACAGCCTGATCTACGGGGAAAGCCTGTTCTACGGCGGCAACGGCATTGCCAATGCCCAGGGCCCGACCGATGTCGTCAAGTTGCTCAGCGTGCCGGGGACTCAGTTCAAGGAGATCCTGCGGCCGGTCAATCAAATCTCCGGGCAATTGCAGATCAACCCGCAGTTGTCGGTGGGTGCTTACTATCAGTTCGAGTGGGAACGTTCCAATCTCCCCGGCGCCGGCAGCTACCTGAGCGATGCCGATGCCATCGGTTACGGCAGTGGTCCGTTGCGCGAAGTGTTCGGCAACGACACGGTCAATGGCGGCGATCTGAAACCGCGCAATTCGGGGCAGGGCGGCATGCAGATCCGCTTCAAGCCCAGCGGCACCGAACTGGAGCTGGGTTTCTACGCGGCCCAGTACCACGACAAGGCGCCGATCGGGTTGTATGCGTACCTGGACGGTCCGGCGGCAGCGGCCACCGGGTTGCCGATCCTGGGTTCCTATCGGCAGGTCTACGCCGAAGACATCAAGACCGCCGGCGTCAGTTTCTCCACCGCCTACGGCCCGTTCAACTTCGCCGGTGAAACGTCCGTGCGCTGGAACGCACCGCTGGTGAGCAACCTGCAAGTGGTGACCCCCGGCATGGAGGCCGATGGTGGCGACAATGAGTTGTTCGCCAGGGGCAAGACCGCCCACGCCAACCTGTCGGCGATTTACCTGTTATCGCCCACCTCGTTCTGGGACGGCGGCTCGGCCCTGGCCGAACTGGCCTGGAACCGCACCTTGAGCGTGACCAAGAACGCTGCCGCGCTGGATTCCAACACCACCCGCGATGCCACGGCGCTGCGGGTATTGATCGAGCCGGCGTACTTCCAGATCGTCGACGGAATCGACCTGACCGTGCCGATCGGCATGGGGGTGGTGCTCGATGGGCGTTCATCGGCGGTCAACAAATCCGGCTTCGGCAACACCCATTCCGGTGACTGGAGTGTCGGGCTCAAAGCCACCTATCTGCAACGCTGGGACGTCGGCCTCAACTACGTGAACTTCTTCGGCGCACCGAAAGCCGGCCTGCGCGAAGACGGCAATTTCAGTTACGGACAGTCGTTGGCCGACCGCGACTTCGTCTCGCTCTACGTGAAAACCTCATTCTAATAAGGTGGATTCGCCATGCAGAACACAGCATTCCTGAACACGTGCGTCCTGACCCTGGCCCTCGCCGGCATGGGGCTGGCGCAAGCGGCGGTGTCGCCCGAACAGGCCGCACGCTTGAAAACCGATCTGACCCCCCTGGGCGGCGAGCGTGCCGGCAATGCCGATGGCAGCATCCCGGCCTGGCAGGGTGGTTACACCCAGGTCACGCCCGGCTACAAACCGGGAGACAAGCGCCCCGATCCATTCGCCAGCGAGAAACCGCTGTATTCGATCAAGGCCGCGAACATGGAGCAGTACGCCAGCGAATTGGCCGAAGGCACCAAGCTGCTGCTCAAGAAATACCCGGACTATCGCCTGGACGTATACCCGACCCATCGCTCGGCCGCCGCGCCGCAATGGGTGTATGACAACACCAGCAAGAATGCCACCCGCGCCACGCTGGACGTGGATAGTGAGAAGGTCTCCAACGCCTACGGCGGCATCCCGTTCCCGATCCCGGAAAACGGTGCGCAAGTGCTGTGGAATTATCGATTGTCGTGGCAGGGCGGCGACACCATCAGCTCGCCTTTCGATACCTGGCTGATGACCGCCGGCGGCAAGAAAGTCCAGGCGACCCGGGCGCAATACACCTATCAGTTTCCTTACTACGTCGAAGGCGGCAGCCTGGAAAACTATTCGGGCAAGTACCTGCTGGGCAAGCTGTTCACTGAGTTGCCATCGTCCAAGGCCGGCGAAGGCCTGATGACTCATTGGGACCTGGACCCGGGCAATCGGGCGGCCTGGCAATATCTGGTCGGCCAGCGCCGGGTTCGTCGGGCGCCGAACATTGCCTATGACACGCCGGATTTCGTGACCTCCGGCGTCGGCCTGTTCGACGAGGCGTTCATGCTGTTCGGGCCGACCGATCGCTATGACCTCAAGCTGGTGGGCAAGAAAGAACTGATCGTCGGCTACAACAATAACCGCGCCGCGCTGGCCAAGAGCGACGACCTGGTCAAGGCGAACTTCCTCAACCCGGATCTGGTGCGTTGGGAGAAGCATCGGGTCTGGGTGGTCGAGGCCACGCTCAAGTCCGGCAAGCGCCATGTCGTGCCGCGTCGGACCTACTACGTCGACGAAGACTCCTGGCAGATCCTGATGGCCGACGGTTACGACGCCCAGGGCAAGCTCGGCCGGCAGATGTATTCGTTGACGCTGCTGGCACCGGACCTGCCGGCCCTCACCGCACAGGTCATGTGGGGCAGCTACAACCTCGACACTGGCGCTTACTTCCTCAACTCATCGAGCAACGACCTGGCGGTTCAGTACCAGAAGGTCGCGAAGCCTTCGGCGTCCTACTTCACGCCGGATGCCATGGCCAACGAAAACATGCGTTGAACCTGTGGCGACCGTGGCGAGGAGGCGGTTCGTCGCGGTCGCTTACGATTTTCCAGGCGGAATAACGATATGAACGTTGAAAAAATCTTTGCGCGCCGAGTTCCGCTATGGGGTGTTTGCGCCCTGGTGGGGTGCCTGTTGGCGAGTGTGCCCTGGGTCGCACAGGCCACGACATTGGCGGTGCTGCAGCAACCGGCACTGCCGACGACCAAGGCCCCGCGCGCGGTATTGCTCGGGCTGGCCCGGGCCGGCGAGCGCCTGGTTGCAGTGGGCGAGCGCGGGATCGTGCTGCTCTCGGATGATGCTGGCGTGAGTTGGCGCCAGGCCAGGGTACCGGTCAGCGTCAGCCTGACGGCGGTGCAATTCGTCGATGCCGAGCAGGGCTGGGCGGTCGGTCATCTGGGGGTGGTGCTGCACACCCAGGACGGCGGGGAAACCTGGCAGAAACAACTCGACGGTGAGCGCGCCATCGCCCTGGCGGTGCAAGTCGCCGAGCGCGATGCCAATCAACCCGACGGTGCCAGCCAGTTGGTGCAGGCACGGCACATGCTTGATGACGGACCGGATAAACCGTTTCTCGACCTGTACTTCAGTGACCGTCTGCACGGCTACGTCGTGGGCGCCTACAACCAGATCTACCGCACCGATGACGGCGGGCGAAGCTGGCAACCGTGGATGCGGCATGTGGACAATCCCCAGGGCTTGAACCTGTATGGCATCCGCGCCTTGGGCAAGGATTTGCTGCTGGTGGGGGAGCGCGGCCTGCTGTTGCGTTCGACCGATGCCGGGCAGTCATTCCAGGCCTTGAAGTCACCTTATGAAGGCAGCTTTTTCGGCCTGCTCGGCACGCGCGATGGGGCCTTGATTGTCTATGGCTTGCGCGGAAACGCCTGGTGGTCCGATGACCGGGGTGGCAGTTGGCGACGCCTCGACACGGGCATCGAATCAACACTGGCGAGCGCCCTTGAACTGCGCGACGGCGGCCTGTTGTTGGCCAGCCAGAGTGGTGAGCTTCTCTTCAGTCATGACCAGGGCCGCAGCTTTGACAAGCGTCAGAGCCGCAGTGGCGGGACGGTCGCTGCCGTGCAACAGGCGGTCGACGGCAGCCTGGCCAGCGTCGGTTTGACCGGCGTGGCCGCTGACCAGGATCCGCGGGCCTCCGGTAAACCTTGAAACTTCACGGTGTAGCGCTATCGGGCCACGGCTCGTGCAACAGGAGTCAAACTTGAAAGACGACAGAACCCAAACCGTGATCGGCCGCCAGGAAGACTTCGACCGGGCGTCGGGCAACTTCGCCGAGCGGGCGATCTTCAACCATCGACCGCTGGTGATCCTGCTATGCCTGCTGGTGACCTTGGTGCTTGGTTGGCAAGCCACGCGCATCGGCATCAATGCCAGTTATGAGAAAACCATTCCCACCGGGCATCCCTACGTCGCCAACTTCCTCGAGAACCGCAGTGAGTTGAGCGGCCTGGGCAACTCGCTGCGCATCGCCGTGGAGGTCAAGCAGGGGAGCATTTTCACCAAGGATTACCTCGATACCCTGGCCAAGCTCAACGACGAACTCTACCTGCTGCCGGGGGTCGACCGCCCCTACATGAAATCGTTATGGACCCCGACCACGCGCTGGACCGCCGTGACCGAAGAAGGGCTCGACGGCGGCACGGTGATCCCCGACGACTACGATGGCTCGACCACCAGCATCGAGCAGGTGCGGACCAATGTGGCCCGCTCCGGGGAAGTCGGTCAATTGGTCGCTGGCAACTTCAAGTCCAGTGTGATCTTCGTGCCGTTGCTGGAAATCAATCCGCAGACGGGCAAGGCGCTGGACTATGGCGAGTTTTCCCGGCAGCTGGAGGCATTGCGGGACAAGTACCAGACCGATGACCTGCGGATTCACATCACCGGCTTCACCAAGATCGTCGGCGACCTGATCGAGGGGATGACCCAAGTCCTGCTCTTCTTCGTGGTGGCGGTACTGGTGACGGTACTGGTGCTGTTTGGCTACACCCGCTGCGCGCGCAGCACCCTGGTGGTGGTGACCTGCTCACTGGCGGCGGTGCTCTGGCAACTGGGGCTGCTGGCGCTGCTCGGTTATGAGCTGGATCCCTACTCGGCACTGGTGCCGTTCCTGGTGTTCGCCATTGGCATGAGCCACGGCGCGCAGAAGATGAACGGCATCATGCAGGACATTGGCCGTGGCACCCACCGGGTGGTCGCCGCGCGCTACACCTTCCGCCGACTGTTCGCCGCCGGCATCACCGCTTTGCTCTGTGACGCGGTGGGATTCGCGGTGTTGCTGCTGATCGACATTCGAGTGATCCAGGACCTGGCGATCACCGCCAGCCTCGGGGTGGCGGTGCTGATCTTCACCAACCTGATCCTGCTGCCGATCCTGCTCAGCTATATCGGCGTCAGCCCGGCGGCGGCGCAACGCAGCCTGAGTGCGGAAACCACCGAGCAACAGGCGCAGATCAAACATCCCCTGTGGCGGGCGCTCGACCTGTTCACCCAACGGCGCTGGGCCATTGGTGCCATGTTGGCGGGTCTGTTGTTGGCCGCGTTTGGTTTTGCCGTGAGCCTGCACCTGAAAATCGGCGATCTGGACCCCGGCGCCCCGGAGTTGCGTGCCGACTCGCGCTACAACCGCGATGCGTTGTTCATGACCCAGAACTACGCGGCCAGCTCGGATATCTTCGTGGTCATGATCAAGACCCCGGAGGATCAATGCACCCGTTACGCCAGTCTGTCTGCGGTCGATGCGCTGGCTTGGCAACTGGAGCAATTGCCCGGCGTGGAATCGACTACCTCGATGGCGGCGCTGAGCAAGATCGCCACGGCCGGTTATAACGAAGGCAACTTCAAATGGTATGAACTGATCCCCAATGACGGCGCACTGGGGGCCGTGCAGACCCGTGCTCCGCGAGAGCTGTTCAATCAGGGCTGCTCGATGCTGTCGCTGTACGTCTACCTGGCCGATCACAAGGCTGACACCTTGAACCGGGTGGTGGAGGCCAGCGAGCAATTCATCGCCGGGCATCAGCTGCCGGAGGTCAAGTTCATGCTGGCGGCCGGCAGCGCGGGGATCGAAGCGGCGACCAATATCGTGGTGAAGAAGTCCATGCGCGAGATGCTGTTCTGGGTCTACGGTGCGGTCAGCCTCCTGTGTTTGCTGACCTTCCGCAGTTGGCGCGCGACCCTGTGCGCGATGCTGCCGCTGATGCTCACTTCGATCCTGTGCGAGGCGCTGATGGTGGGGCTGGGCATGGGAGTCAAGGTCGCGACACTGCCGGTCATTGCACTGGGCGTGGGCATCGGGGTCGATTATGCGCTCTATGTGTTGAGCGTGATCCTGGCGCGGATGCGTGCCGGCGACACCTTGGCCCAGGCGTATTACCAGGCGCTGCTGTTCACCGGCAAAGTGGTGTTGCTGACGGGCATGACATTGGCTGTGGCGGTGTCGACCTGGGCCTTTTCACCGATCAAGTTCCAGGCTGACATGGGGATTCTGCTGGCCTTCATGTTCCTGGTGAACATGCTTGGGGCCTTGATCCTGTTGCCAGCCCTGGCCTGGTGGCTGCTGCCGCAGAGGGTCTTCGTAAAAAAGCCTGAGTCGAGTCGGCAGGCGGGGTGGGTGAGGGGCTGAGGGCGCTCTAGGATGGGGGCGCATATCCGTTACCTGATAACGGATATGCGCAGTGACTCAGGAATGCTCCACAACCGGATTCGTAGCCCTCAACCGCGGCCCCGCCGAATAACGAATCACACTGAGAACAGCCAACGTCGCAACCACCAATCCAGGAGAAGTCGCCAGCAATACAGCAGTGGTCCCACCCCCGGCCGCCAGGATCTGCCCGGCGGCCAAAGGTCCGGCCACCGAGCCCAGGCGCCCGATGGCCACCGCAGCACCAACCCCCGTTGCACGCACGGCCGTAGGGTAGGAGGGCGGTGCCAAGGCATAGAGAACCAGTTGCGCGGCCATGACGAACAACCCGGCAGCAAACCCGGCGATGCCCATGGGCACGATGCCGACCGACAAACCGACCCCGGCCAGGGCGCTCAGCAGGCCTGCATAGACAAACAGCACCACCTTGATGCCATTGCAGCGGTCCAGCAACAGGCCGCCCAGCAACGAACCAAGGGCGCCACCGATGTTGAACAGCATCTGCACCAGGCCCGCCTGGGGTTTGCTGAAGCCCTGTTCCAGCAACAACGATGGCAGCCAGTTGAGCAACATGTACATCACCGTCAGGGTGAAGAAATAGCTCAACCACAGGGCCAAGGTGGTACGGCCGCGACCTTCACCGAACAGCGCCTGGGCGGTGGAGCCGCGCGAGGAGCCGCCATCCTGCACCTGGCGAAAGGCGCTGGATTCGGGAAGCCACAGGAGCATCAGCGGCACCACCAGCAATGGCGCCAACCCACCGATGAAAAACGTCATCTGCCAGTGTTCGCCAAACAGCATGGCGACCACGGCGGCCAATGCGCCGCCCAACGGCACCCCCGCATACATCACGCTGATGGCCGTGCCCCGGCGCTGCTCACCCACGGCTTCGGCACACAGGGCAATGAGGTTGGGCAGGGCGGCGCCCAGGCCCAGGCCGGTCATGAAGCGCACCAGCAACAGGCTGGAGAAGTGTTCGACATAAGCGGTGCTGAGGGAAAACACGCCGAACAGCAAGACAGCGGCGATGAGGATTTTCTTGCGGCCGATGCGATCAGCGATCCAACCACCGAAGAAGGCCCCCGGCAGCAACCCGATGATTCCGGCGCTGAACACCCAGCCCATCATTTTCGGGTCAAGGGCAAACGTCTGCCGTAGTCCTGCGGCGGCGGTACCGGCTGACTGCAGGTCGAAACCCTCGATCAACGCAACAATGAAACACAAGGCAATGGTCAGCGTCGCACGACGCGCCGGACGGTCCATGGCAAATCCTCTTATTGTTTTTGTGAGGGGACACCGCTCGGAGGAAAACCGGCGGGTGTGTTTAAGATTAACAAAGCTAACTAAAAAATGAAGGGTGCCAGAAGGGCGTCCATAAGTGGCCAGTTCAGTATGCAAATCAGAGGCTTGGCAAGAATTCACGGGTGAATTGGTAAATTAGTTAATTACATTAATGTTCGATTATCGGACGCTAGCGATTGACGAAGCGCCCGTACGGTTTCCATTCTTTGTCCGCACGGCCCCCGTCGCCAAGCTCGGGCCGATCAAAACAACAACAATAAATGGACACCGAACATGCCAAACCTTGCTCGGGGCACGCTGACGGCGCGCCCTGTTTCATCTCTCGTCCCTCTGCTGGTCGGTCTCGGGCTGAGCCTCGGTTCTCCCGTATCGTGGGCGGAAGGTTTCATCGACGACAGCCACGGTACGCTGACCCTGCGCAACTACTACATGGACCGCGACTACAAGGACGACGGCGCCAAGACTGCAGCCCGGGAATGGGCTCAGGGTGTGTTCATGAACATGGAGTCGGGGTTTACCCCGGGTACGGTCGGATTCGGCCTGGATGTCAGGGGGTTGCTGGGCATCAAGCTTGACTCGTCGCCGGATCGCAGCGGCACTGAACTGTTGCCGGTGTCCAGCAGCGACAAGCGCGCGGCGGATGAGTATTCGCGCCTGGGCGTGACCGGAAAATTGCGTTTCGCTCAAACCACGGTGAAGACCGGCGATGTATCGATCTTCCTGCCGTTTGCCTTTGCCAGCCCGTCGCGGCTGCTGCCGCAGACCTTTCGCGGAACGACGCTCAGTTCCAAGGATCTCGACGGTTTGACGTTGAACACCGGGTATATCGATCGCATCGCTCGCCGCGATTCCACCGATTACCAGCCGATGAGCATCGCCTCGCCCAACCGCCGGTTCAACGGCGCGGCGACCTCTTCTCATATGGCGTATGTGGGGGGGACTACCAGGTCAACAAAGACCTCAGCCTGCGGGCTTACCACGCCGAAGTGGCGGATCTGTACCAGCAGAACACCCTGGCGTTGTTGCATAACCTGCCCCTGGGCGATGGCGTCCTGACCACCGACCTGCGCAGTTTTTTCAGTGACGACGACGGTGCGGCCAAGGCCGGAAAGGTGGACAACCGCAATGTCTCGGCGCTGGTCGGCTATCGCCTGGGCGGGCATCGCGTGAGCCTGGGCTACATGCACGCCAGTGGCGATACGGCCACGCCTTATGTGTCCGGCACCGAGTTGATGGGCTTGAGTGAAATGACCATGAGCTCGGACTTCCTCAATGCCAAGGAGCGCACCTGGCAGGCGATCCATGACTACGATTTCGCCGCCGTGGGCGTGCCGGGCCTGAGGACTCGACTGCGTTATGTGCGTGGCGATCACATCGAGCTGGCGGCCCTCAATGCCGAGGATCGCAAGGAGCGTGAGTTCCAGATGGAGTTGGGGTACGTGATCCAGGGCGGCCCATTGAAGAACGTCGGGTTGCTGGCGCGCAAATCGATCTATCGCAACAACTTTCCGGGTACGGCGGCGTTTCGCGACGAGAACCAGACCCGGTTCCTGGTGACGTACAGCGTGCCGATCTGGTGAGTTTCAAGTCGGTTGGCTAGCGCTTGTGGGAGCAAGCTTTGCTCCCACATAGCGGGGAGGTGCGACGATTCGCTAAACCCTCTCGCCGCAGGGACCCGCGCCAGGCTTGCTACTGGTAGACCTTCTTCAACAACCGCAGCAACTCCTCGCGCTCAGCCCCTGAGAGGGCAGCGGTGGAGTCAAGGTCGCTCTGGGCGGCGATTTGCTTGAGCTCCTTGAGCAGGGTTTCGCCGGTCTTGCTCAGGAAGATCCCATAGGAGCGCTTGTCCGGCTTGCAGCGCACGCGCACCGCCAGGGCCCGGCTTTCCAGCTTATTGAGCAGCGGCACCACTTGCGGCGGTTCGATCGCCAGGGCCTTGGCCAGGTCGGCCTGCATCAGGCCGGGATTCTGGTCGATGATTGCCAGGGCCGAGAACTGGGCGGGCCGCAGATCGTGGACGGCGAGCCGGCCAATCAGGTTCTGGAACAGCTTCAGCTGGGCGCGGCGCAGGGCGTAACCGATCAGGTCGTCCAACGCGGAGTCCAGCGGCACCTGTGCGTCGGTACCGGCGACCAGGGGCTCGGCGGGTTCGGCAAGCTTGGAAGACTTGGCCATCGAAGTGAGTGTCCTCAAGGTAAGTGGTTAACAAGGCTATCCAGTTTGCCGGGGTTGCGGCGCCCTGGCTACGGGCTTGTGCATATTCGAATTTTTTTACCTTCGATCTCGCCTCTGAAAAATACAGATAAACCGATTAATAGTTAATTGACATAACTAAATTTCCGGTTTAGTTTTTGATCATCTTCAGCCAAGAACAAGAGAGCACGCATCATGAGCAATTACGAAGGTCGCTGGAAAACCGTCAAGGTCGATATCGAGGAGGGCATCGCCTGGGTAACCCTCAATCGCCCGGAAAAACGCAACGCCATGAGCCCGACCCTCAACCGCGAGATGATCGACGTGCTCGAGACCCTGGAGCAGGATCCGGCCGCAGGGGTGCTGGTGCTGACCGGGGCCGGTGATGCCTGGACCGCTGGCATGGACCTCAAGGAATACTTCCGCGAAGTGGATGCCGGGCCGGAAATCCTCCAGGAAAAAATCCGTCGCGAAGCCTCGCAATGGCAGTGGAAATTACTGCGCATGTACGCCAAGCCAACCATCGCCATGGTCAATGGCTGGTGTTTCGGTGGTGGTTTCAGTCCGCTGGTGGCGTGCGACCTGGCGATCTGCGCCGACGAAGCGACCTTCGGTCTCTCGGAAATCAACTGGGGCATCCCGCCGGGCAACCTCGTCAGCAAGGCCATGGCCGACACCGTGGGCCATCGCCAATCGCTGTACTACATCATGACCGGCAAGACCTTCGGTGGGCAGAAAGCCGCCGAAATGGGCCTGGTCAATGAGAGCGTGCCCTTGGCGCAGTTGCGTGAAGTCACCGTGGAACTGGCCCGCAACCTGTTGGAAAAGAACCCGGTGGTGCTGCGGGCGGCCAAGCATGGCTTCAAGCGTTGCCGCGAACTGACCTGGGAGCAGAACGAAGACTACCTGTACGCCAAGCTCGACCAGTCGCGCCTGCTCGATACCGAGGGTGGCCGCGAGCAGGGGATGAAGCAATTCCTGGACGACAAGAGCATCAAGCCGGGCCTGCAGACCTACAAGCGCTGAGACAACCGCGCGGCGGGCGCCATCGTGCGCCCGCGGGCTGTTCGTCCAAGGCCCTCGGCGCTACTGTGAACGTGTTCCCGATAAAGACAATAAAGAGGAATCACCATGCTGGACGTGCCCCTGTTGATTGGCGGCCAGTCGTGCCCGGCCCGCGACGGCCGGACCTTCGAGCGCTGCAACCCGGTGACCGGTGAGGTGGTGTCTCGCGTGGCCGCCGCCACCCTGGAAGATGCCGATGCCGCCGTGGCCGCCGCCCAAGCGGCGTTTCCTGCCTGGGCCGCGCTGGCACCCAACGAACGCCGCACGCGTCTGCTGCGGGCTGCCGAGCAGTTGCAGGCCCGCAGTGGCGAGTTTATCGCCGCGGCCGGCGAGACTGGCGCCATGGCCAACTGGTACGGTTTCAATGTGCACCTGGCGGCGAACATGCTGCGCGAAGCGGCGTCCATGACCACCCAGATCAACGGCGAAATCATTCCATCCGACGTGCCAGGCAGTTTCGCCATGGCCCTGCGTCAGCCCTGTGGCGTGGTGTTGGGCATCGCGCCCTGGAACGCCCCGGTGATTCTCGCCACCCGCGCCATCGCCATGCCCCTGGCCTGCGGTAACACCGTGGTGCTCAAGGCTTCCGAGATCAGCCCGGCGGTGCACCGGTTGATCGGCCAGGTGTTGCAGGACGCCGGGCTGGGTGACGGTGTGGTCAATGTCATCTGTAACGCACCGGCGGATGCGCCGGCCATTGTCGAACGGTTGATCGCCAACCCGGCGGTGCGCCGGGTCAATTTCACCGGTTCGACCCACGTCGGACGCATCGTCGGCGAACTCTCGGCGCGCCATCTCAAACCAGCGTTGCTGGAACTGGGCGGCAAGGCGCCGTTGCTGGTGCTGGATGACGCCGACCTGGACGCCGCCGTGCAAGCGGCCGCCTTCGGAGCCTACTTCAACCAGGGCCAGATCTGCATGTCCACCGAGCGATTGATCGTCGACGCCCGCGTGGCGGATGCGTTCATCGCCAAGCTGACCGCCAAGATCGCCACCTTGCGTGCCGGTGATCCGGCGACTGGCGATTCGGTGCTGGGCTCGTTGGTCGATGCCAGTGCCGGCCAGCGCATCAAGGGACTGATCGACGATGCCTTGGCCAAAGGCGCAACGCTGGTCACCGGGGGGCAGTTGGAAGGCAGCATTCTGCAGCCGACCTTGCTCGACGGTGTCACTGCGCAGATGCGCCTGTACCGCGAGGAATCCTTCGGGCCAGTGGCGGTGCTGTTACGCGGTGAGGGCGATGAAGCGCTGTTGCGCCTGGCCAACGATTCCGAGTTCGGCCTGTCGGCTGCCATCTTCAGCCGCGACACCACCCGCGCGTTGGCCTTGGCCCAGCGGGTCGAGTCGGGTATTTGCCACATCAACGGGCCGACCGTGCACGACGAAGCGCAGATGCCCTTCGGCGGGGTCAAGTCCAGTGGTTATGGCAGCTTTGGCGGCAGGGCGTCCATCGAGCATTTCACCCAGTTGCGTTGGGTGACCTTGCAGAACGGTCCCCGGCATTACCCGATCTGAAACCCATCGCATCACGGGCGGCCGGGCCTCGAAAGCCGCCGCCTGGATGCAGGCCAGAATAACAATGACAAGGCCGCAGCCCCGCGCTGCCACGCTCCGCTCGCATTGCGACCCGAGCGTGCCTTGGTGGAGGAAATGTACGTGAGTTCCGAGTCCAGATCGTCCTCCCGACCCGAGGCCGGGCGTTATCGCCAGGTGTCGATTGGTCATCCAGCCGTCGAAGTCCGGGAAGAGCGCGGCATTTTGCACATGCGCTCCCTGGAATCCCTGGCCCCGTTGCCGGCGCGTTTACTCGAGCGCCTGGTGCACTGGGCCGAGGTGCGCCCGCAGCAGACGTTCATCGCGGCCCGTGAAGCGGGCGGTGACTGGCGTCGTGTCAGCTATGCGCAGATGCTCGACAGTGTCCGGGCCATCGCCCAAAGCCTGCTCAGCTATGGTTTGTCAGCGGAAAAACCCTTGGCGCTGCTCTCCGGCAACGACATCGAACACCTGCAAATGGCCCTCGGCGCGATGTACGCCGGCATTCCCTATTGCCCGGTGTCGCCGGCTTATTCATTGCTGTCCCAGGATTTCGCTAAGCTGCGCCATGTCTGCGATCTGTTGCAGCCGGGGTTGGTGTTTGTCAGCGAAGCCGCGCCGTTCGAACGAGCGATCAATGCCGTATTGCCGGCGAACGTTCCCTTGGTCACGGTGCGCGGCGAGATGGCGGGCCGCTCCAGGACAAGCTTCGCCAGCCTGTTGGCCCAACCCGGCGGCGCGGAGGCCGAGCAGGCGTTCGCCGCCACCGGCCCGGACAGCATCGCCAAGTTCCTGTTCACCTCGGGCTCCACCAAGCTGCCCAAGGCCGTGATCACCACCCAGCGTATGTTGTGCGCCAATCAGCAGATGCTGCTGCAAACCTTTCCGGTGTTCGGCGAGGCACCGCCGGTGCTGGTGGACTGGCTGCCGTGGAACCATACGTTCGGCGGCAGCCACAACGTCGGCATCGTGCTGTACAACGGCGGCACGTTCTACCTGGACGATGGCAAACCCACCGCCCAGGGCTTCGCCGAGACCCTGCGCAATCTCAAGGAAATTTCCCCCACCGCCTACCTGACCGTGCCCAAGGGTTGGGAAGAATTGGTCAGCGCCTTGGAGCAGGACGGTGAGTTGCGCGAGCGTTTCTTCAAGCGCATCAGCCTGTTCTTCTTTGCCGCGGCGGGCTTGTCCCAAAGTACCTGGGATCGGCTCGATAAGGTTGCCGAGCAGCATTGCGGAGAACGTATCCGCATGATGGCGGGCCTGGGCATGACCGAAGCGTCGCCGTCCTGCACCTTCACCACCGGGCCCTTGTCCATGGCCGGCTACATCGGTCTTCCGGCGCCCGGCTGCGAGGTCCGGCTGGTGCCGGTGGACGGCAAGTTCGAAGGACGTTTTCGCGGGCCGCACATCATGCCTGGCTACTGGCGTTCGCCGCAGCAGACCGCCGAAGTGTTCGACGAGGACGGTTTCTATTGCTCGGGGGATGCGATCAAACTGGCCGATGCCAGCAATCCGCAACTGGGGCTGATGTTCGACGGGCGGATTGCCGAGGACTTCAAATTGTCTTCCGGTGTCTTCGTCAGCGTCGGGCCGTTGCGTAACCGGGCTGTGCTGGAGGGCACACCCTACGTCCAGGATCTGGTGATCACCGCACCGGATCGTGAGTGCCTGGGTGCGCTGGTGTTTCCACGACTTGCTGAATGTCGGCGCCTGTCAGGCCTGGGCGCGAACGCCAGCGACGCCCAGGTCCTCGCCAGCCCGCCGGTACGCCAATGGTTTGCCGCCTGGCTGCAACGCCTGAACCGCGCAGCCAGCGGCAACGCCAGTCGCGTGGAGTGGATAGCCTTGCTCGATGAACCGGCGTCCATCGACCGTGGTGAAATCACCGACAAGGGATCGATCAACCAACGGGCGGTGTTGCAGTGGCGGGCGGGGAAGGTGGAGGCGTTGTACCGCGGGGAGGATGCGTCGATCCTGCGGGCGGGACCTGCCGCTTAAGGCAATAACAAGTCCCTGTGGGAGCGAGCTTGCTCGCGATGGCGGTGGTTCAGCGGCAGAGATGTTGCCTGACACACCGTCATCGCGAGCAAGCTCGCTCCCACATCAGGTCCGGGGGCTGGTTGCTATTGTTTAACGCCGTCCCAGCAGCAAACCCACCACCAGCCCGAACCCCGCGGAAATCGCCACGGTCTGCCAGGGGTGGCCGCCAATATAGACCTCAGTGGCATCGACCATTGGACGGGTACGCTCCCGGGCGCTGGTGACCGAGTCGAGCGCCTGTTGCAGTTTCTGGGATATCTGGCCTCGCAGGTCTTCGGCCTCTTCTCCCACCAGCGAGGCACTGCTTTTGAGCAGCTTTTCCGATTCTTCAATCAGCGCCGTCAATTCGCTGAAGGCTTGATCCTTGATTTGCTCTCCGTTCGCTTGCACGGTGCCTTTACGGGCCATGGAAGTACTCCTTGTGTGGATGATGGCATTGAACAATGGAGTGCTGCGCCGGTTAAAAAGTTGCAACGCCTAGGCCTTGGCAGGGCAGTCAATCGCAAATCGTGGTTAAGACGTTTCCCCGCAAGGTGTAAGATGGCGCCTATTTACGCAACAGGTAATTCCCATGAGCTTCAATCTGGCTGACAAGCCCCTGGCCGAGCGCGCCGCGCTGGAAGACGAAAAATCCCGACTCTTTGAACTGTGGCAAAACAACCTGGGCAAGGCCAAGGGCGATGCCGCCCGCCTGTTTGGCGAGCGCTCCAAGCGCAAGGGCAAGTGGGCCGAGTGGGTGCGTGCCGAACTGGACGGCATGTCGCCGCCGGAATACGCCAACATGGTGCGCAGTGAAGTCAATCGACTGATGGCCGCCAACAAGTAAACCTCAGGCAAACGTCGCGCTAATGGCCTCGCGCACCTTGAGCATTGCCGGATCCATTTGCGTGTGGGTCCGCCAGCCCAGTTCGATGGGGTAGCGAGGCAAGGCCAGGGGCAGGGCAGCAAGGCCAGGCCGCTGAGGTCGGCAATGGCCCGGGCAGCGTGGGCGGGAATCGTCGCTACGGCCTGGCTGCCCTTGAGCAGGAATGGCAGCGCGGCAAAGTGGGTGGTCGAGGCACAGACTCGCCGACTCAGGCCAAGCCCGGCCAATCCTTCGTCGGTGATGCCGATGAAGCCCCCGAAGACACCAGCAGATGCTCGCGGGCCACGAACGCCTCCAGGCTGAGGGATTGTTGGCCGTGTGTGAGGCTCGCCGCGTCCAACAGGCAGGCGTAATCGCCTTCACCCAATACCTGGCGGCTGAGCAACCGCTGCGCGAAACCACCCGCCGTGATCGCCAGGTCGAGATCGCGCTCCATCAAGGCCCGGCCGACGATCTGGCTGTGGGTCTGACGGAAAATCAAGCGCAGGCCCGGCGCACGTCGGGCCACTTCGTCGATCAGGCGCCGCCCATGGGCAATCTCGAAATCATCCGACAGGCCGACGATGACCGAGCGGCCGTCATAATGGCTGGCATCCGGGTCGACCATCGCCAGGCTCTGGCGACATTTGTCCAGTGCTTCGCTGATCACCGGTTTCAGCTGGTTGGCCCGCAGCGTCGGCGCCAGCCCCCGACCCGTGCGCACGAATAGTTGATCGTCATACAACCCGCGGAGCCTGCGCAATGCGGCGCTGATGGCCGACTGGGTCACGCCCAGGCGCAGGGCGGCGCGGCTGGCGCTGGATTCGTCATGCAGGGCTTCGAAAGTCTTGAGCAGATTGAGGTCGATGTCGGCGATATTCATGAGGCTCATATCATTTAGCAGCATTCAGGGCTTTATTCATGATCGGCCGCTCCTTGAGAATCAGCAACACCTGATGATCACGGAGTTGAAAACCATGCCCAAATCCATTGTGGCTGCCCTGCAGATCGGCTCGTTGCCTGGCGGCAAGGGCGAGACCCTGGCGCAGATCCTTTCCTACGAAGACGCCATTCGCCAGGCCGGCGCGCGCCTGGTGGTGATGCCTGAAGCGTTGCTCGGTGGTTATCCCAAGGGCGAGGGGTTCGGGACGCAACTGGGTTACCGGCTGCCGGAGGGGCGTGAAGCGTTCGCCCGCTATTTTGCCAATGCCATTGATGTGCCCGGCGTGGAAACCGAAGCGCTGGCCGGGCTGTCGGCGCGTACGGGGGCGAGCCTGGTGCTGGGCGTCATCGAGCGTGTCGGCAGCACCCTCTACTGCACTGCGCTGTATTTCGAGCCCGATGCGGGCCTGGTGGCCCGGCACCGCAAGTTGATGCCCACCGGTACCGAACGGCTGATCTGGGGCAAAGGCGATGGTTCGACCTTGCCGGTGATCGACAGCCAGGTTGGCCGGGTCGGCGCGGCGGTGTGCTGGGAAAACATGATGCCGCTGTTGCGCACCGCGATGTACGCCAAGGGGGTGGAGGTCTGGTGTGCGCCCACGGTGGATGAGCGGGAGATGTGGCAGGTGACCATGCGGCATATCGCCCACGAAGGGCGTTGTTTTGTGGTCAGTGCCTGTCAGGTCCAGGCTTCGCCGCAGGCGTTGGGTATCGACGTCGCGCACTGGCCGGTCGAGCGGCCGCTGATTGCCGGTGGCAGCGTGATTGTCGGGCCCATGGGCGATGTGCTCGCCGGACCACTGAAAGACACTGCCGGGCTACTGACCGCCGAAATCGACACCGATGACCTGGTGCGGGCGCGCTACGACTATGACGTGGTCGGGCACTACGCCAGGCCGGATGTGTTCGAGTTGGTGGTGGACGAGCGCGCCAAGCCTGGCGTGCGCTTTACGGCGTGATTCACCACGTCGCCGCGGAGCTCGGCAGTGCGAGGGTCCCGCGGTCGACGAAGCGCATGGTGCCGAACACGCCGCCGGCGAGTTTGCCCTTGAGCACATAGGGCAGGTTGTCCAGGCTTTGGGTCTGGCTCAGGCCCAGGGTCTGGCGCAGCACGGAAAACGCCGAAATGCTCACCGGGACGCTCACGATCGTTTCGGAAAAGCGCGGGATCGAGCCGGTCTGGTCACTGACCCCTGTCGCCAGCGTACGGCCGTTGACCTCCAGGTCCAGCGCCACGCCGTTGTAGTCGATGGCGGTTTCGTTGGGGTTCTGCACGCGCAGCTTCACGGCGAAGCGTACTTCCAGGCCCTGGTTGGGCAGCGGTTCGATGCCGACCACGTTGATGTTCAGCGGGTCACGGTTCGGGAAGAGGGCGCAGGCGCTGAGGCTGAGCAGGATCAGGAATACGGAAAGGCCGAGGATTCTGCGCATGGATTGACTCTCAAAGAATGAAAAAAACCGGAAGCGAGTGAGCACGATACCCCACAGGTGCCCAACGGCAACCCACGAACCCTTGGATAGGGCGATTTTGTGGCGAGGGAGCTTGCTCCCGCTCGGTTGCACAGCAACCGCAGAAGCTTGGGGCCGCTACGCAGCCCAGCGGGAGCAAGCTCCCTCGCCACAAAAGCCCATGCCACAGCGATTGGATAGTAAGGGGGCTCCTGACAGTTTCTGACACCAGCCTCTGCTAATCTGCGCCATCTTTTCTTTGCGGACAGTCCATCGTGTCGCGTACCACTCGGCTGCTCACTTTGCTGCAAGTCTTGCGGGGCAAGCGTTGCCCGGTCACCGCTGCGACGTTGGCGGGTGAACTGAATGTATCCGAGCGTACCTTGTACCGCGACATTGCCGAACTCACGGCCCTCGGCGCGCCGATCCAGGGCGAGGCGGGCATTGGTTATGTATTGCGCAGCGGCCTGTTCCTGCCGCCGCTGATGTTCACCGCCGATGAAATCGAAGCCATTGTGCTGGGTTTGCGCTACGTGGATCAGCGCGCCGACGAGGTGCTGGGCAAGGCGGCCGCCGACGCCCTGGCGAAGGTCGCCGCCGTGCTGGCCCCGGATGTGCGGGATGCGTTACGCAACCCGACGGTACTGCCTGGCCCGCCGGGTTATGGTTATCCGCAGAACACCGTGGAACTGAATGTCTACCGCCAGGCCATTCGTGCCCAGGCCAAACTGCACATCGACTACGCCGACGTGAACAAGACCCCGAGCCAACGCCTGATCTGGCCGCTGGCCCTGGGCTTTTTCAACGAGGCGCGGGTGGTGGTGGCCTGGTGCGAGTTGCGCGGCGCCTATCGGACCTTTCGCACCGACCGGATTGCCTCGGCCACCGAGCAGGGCGAGCGGTATCCGGGCCGGCGCAGCGATTTGTTGCGGGACTGGTTTGCGTTGATGAAGCTGGACGAAACCGGGCGGTTCACTCCTGACAAAAACTGACACAACGCTGTTCTAGCATGGTGCCAGATCGATAAAACAAGGAGCCATACCATGTCCAATCCCGTCTCTTCCCTGGCCCCGGCCATCGCCGGCTACATCGCGGCTGCCAATGCCCGTGACAGTTCGGCGGTGACGCGTTTCTTCGCCGAGGATGCCAACGTGTTCGATGAAGGCCAGCACCGCGTTGGCACCCAGGCCATCGCCCAATGGATGGAAGACACCGCCCAGCGATTCCAGCCGCGGGTGGAAGTCCTCAATGTGCAGCAGCGCACTGGCAAGGTGCTGGTGCAGAACCTGATTTCCGGAACATTCCCCGGCAGCCCGCTGGAGTTGCGTTATACCTTTCGGCTCGATGAGCAGGGCAAGATCAGTCGGTTGGATATCTCGATTTAAAGTTCCGTACCCAGGTCTGTGGGAGCAAGGCTTGCCCGCGATAGTCGCGCCGCGGTCCAACAGCCAAACCGCGTTATCGTTCATCGCGGGCAAGCCTTGCTCCCACAGGGCATGCTTCCACAAGACCTTGCTCCCACAGGGCATGCTTCCACAAGACTTTGCTCCCACAGATAAACCCCTTCGTCACGGCTCTGTGCAGGGTTCCTGCAATCGCCCGTCATGGCATACTCCCCACCTTCGTTTTCCGGACCCGGGCCGTATGACTTTCGACTCCCCCTTGACTGCCTGGCAGCATGCCATCGAACACCACGGCTTCGTCCAGGACGAGGCCCAGGAATTGGCCATCATGGCGCTGGAGCAATGCCACCAGGCGTTGCACGAAGGGCGCAAGTCGATCAAGGGCGTCTATCTCTGGGGCCCGGTGGGACGTGGCAAGACCTGGCTGATGGACCGCTTTTATGAAAGCCTCAAGGTGCCGGCCCGCCGTCAGCACTTCCATCATTTCATGGCGTGGGTGCACCAGCGCTCGTTCCAGCTCACCGGCACGCCGGATCCTTTGCAAGCCCTGGCCCGGGAGTTGAGCGCAGAAGTACGGGTGCTGTGTTTCGATGAGCTGTTCGTCAACGACATTGGTGACGCGATCATCCTCGGGCGCTTGTTCCAGGTGATGTTCGAGCTGGGCATGGTGATGGTGAGCACCTCCAACCTGCCACCGGAAGAACTCTATGTCAACGGCCATAACCGTGAGCGTTTCCTGCCGACCATCACCGCGATCAAGCAGCACATGCAGATCGTGCCGGTGAACGGCTGGCAAGACCATCGCCAGCACCCAGGCCAATTGCAGCAGCGTTATTGGCTGCGCGATCCCGGACAGCCCGATCCGCTGGGTGATGTCTTCAGCCTGTTGACCACAGGGCAGGTGTCGAGCCGCGTGCCGATTGACGTGGGCCATCGCCTGCTTGAACCGGTCCAGGCCAGCGATACGGTGCTCTGGAGCCGTTACGCCGACCTGTGTGAACAACCGTTCTCGGCGCTGGATTTCATGGCGCTGTGCGACCGCTTCAGCGTC
Source organism: Pseudomonas sp. Van50 (assembly GCF_055390755.1). Taxonomy (NCBI): domain Bacteria; kingdom Pseudomonadati; phylum Pseudomonadota; class Gammaproteobacteria; order Pseudomonadales; family Pseudomonadaceae; genus Pseudomonas; species Pseudomonas sp. Van50. The sequence continues at coordinate 3,336,662 of NZ_AP024343.1, forward strand.
ATTCTACTCAGTGATGTGCCCTGCCTGAGCGCCGAACAGCGCGAGGGGCGCATCGCCCGTGGCACCGAGGACGGCGTTGCGCGGGTCGTGGCCGGTGACCGTGAGTTGCCGCAGTTGTCGGTCCACGACGACGGCGTGCGACGGTTCATCGCCCTGGTCGATGAATGCTACGACCGCAAGGTACCGTTGTGCCTTTCGGCTGCGGTGCCGATGGATGAGTTGTACACCGAGGGCTATCTGCAATTCCCGTTTCGCCGTACGCTCAGTCGCCTTCAGGAAATGCAAATGCAACGTTTTGGTCAGCCAGCCTGACCTGTATCCCGCCGACGGCATCGAGCCGCCGGTACTACCGAAGTGAGATGGAAGGTCATGGAAGAAGCCAAGGACATTCTTGTTCTGCAAGCCAGCTACACCAACCCGGTCCACGCCGAAGCGATCTGTCATGTGCTCAACGGTTATGCGCTGGACCCGATGGGCGGGGGACATCCGTTGCCGGCCGAGGTCCTGCTGCACCTGCCCGAGGAACTGGCCAAGCGTCCTCATGCCTTCAGCGTGCTGGCTTTCGTCAACGGCGAGCCAGCGGGGCTGGTCAATTGTTTCGAAGGTTTTTCAACCTTTGCCTGCCGACCGTTGGTGAACATCCACGACGTGGTGGTCATGCCGGAGTTTCGCGGCCTCGGGTTGAGCCAGAAGATGCTGCAGAAGGTCGAGGATATTTCCCGCCAGCGCGGTTGCTGCAAGATTACCCTGGAAGTGCTCCAGGAAAATGCCGTGGCACAGGGCAGCTACGCCAAGTTCGGCTTTGCCCCCGGCATGTTCGACCCCGCCCACGGCCCTATGCAGTTCTGGATCAAGCCCCTGTAAAAGCGGGCATCCGATCAGTTTCGATTATTCCTGCACGACTTCGGCCAAGGGCGCCTTGGGCTGCATCAGGCTGAAGTCGATCAGGGCCTTGCGTGGGGTTTGATACGGGTTGCCGATCAGCAGTGGACGGGCCTTGAAGTCATCGCTGACCAGGCTCTTGCTACGATCCAGTTCGTCAAAACTCAAGCCGGCCAGGTCCGCCCAGGTGTGGATCAGGTGTGAACTGCTGTAGGGGCGTGACAGGTCGCCGGCAAAGTTCCAGTCATGGTTTTCGCGCCACTTGGGCGAAGCCCAGGCCATGAAAGGAATGGTGTACATCGGTGCGGTCGGTTTGCCTTCGTTACGGCCCAACGTACCGTGACCCGGCGAGTCGAACACGTCTTCGCCGTGGTCCGAGAGGTACAGCAGGAAGCCGTTGGGATCAGTCTTGGCGTAATCCTTGATCAGGCTGGACACCACGAAGTCGTTGTACAGCACCGCGTTATCGTAGCTGTTGTAGGTCGGGACCTGGTCATCACGCAGGCCCGCCGGTACGCCCTGGCGGTCAGTGAATTTGTTGAACGTCGGCGGATACCGGTACTGATAGCTCATGTGGGTGCCGAGCAGGTGCACCACGATCAGCTTGCGCGGGGCGCTGTCGGCCAAGGCCTTGTTGAATGGCTCGATCACGTCGCCATCGTATTGCGCGGCATTCTGGTTGCGGTTGTTGTTCAGGTACACCTGTTCGTCGGCCTGTTGGGAAAAGGTCGTGAGCATGGTGTTGCGTTTGGTCATGGTCTGCTGGTTGGTGATCCAGAAGGTCTTGTAGCCGGCCTGCTTCATCATGCTGACCAACGATGGTGTGCTCAGGTACAGGTCTGGACTCTCCTCGTCGGCGAACGTCAGCACCTGCTGCAGCGCTTCGATGGTGTAGGGGCGCGGGGTGATGACATTGTCGAACACCGAAAGCTGGTCCTTGAGCTTGTCCAGCTCCGGCGTGGTTTCCCGCGGGTAACCGTACAGGCTCATGCGCTGGCGGTTGGTGGATTCGCCGATCACCAGCACCAGGGTGGCTGGCTGTTCTGCGGTGGCATCCTTGAGATTGCTCAGGGGAGCAATCTTGCTGGCGCTGTGGAGCATGCCTTGCATGTTTTCCAGCTGTTCACCGTAGCGACGATAGGCCACCAGCATCTGCCATGGCACGGCTGGCTCGATGCGATCTTCGAACTTCTCCAGGCCACCGGCGAAACTGCCGGTGCGCAGGGTTTGCTTGACCAGCGGATAACCGGCCACGGCGAGCACGATGACGGCTGCGGCGACCATGGCCTGGCCCCGAGGCAGGTACACCGGACGCAGACGGGTCCAGATCCAATAGCCAACCGCGGTGTGGGCCAGGAACGCCGCCACCATCCACCAGGCAAAATACTGGGTCAGGTACTCGCCGGCTTCAGACACGTTCGATTCGAACATGATGAAAATGACGCTCTGGGAAAATTCCTGCTGGTAAATGAAGAAGTAGCCCAGGCTGGCCATGGAGCAAGCCCACAGCACCACGCCGATCAATGCCGCGAGCACGCGTGTACGGGCGGGGAAGAGCAGCATGGGCGCCAGCCACACCGCACTCATCACGAACGCTTGGCGAAAGCCGGTAAAACCGGAGGTGTCGCTCAGCAGGATGAGCAGTTGGGTGATGCCCGAGAAATACCAGAAGAACAGAAACAGCCAGCCGAGTCCGGCCCAGTCGAAACCTTTCGCAGTCGTTTTGCTGCGTTTGAACAAGCTCATCAAGCGCTCCAGCCTTTATCGACGAAGCTGCCGGCACCGGATTGGTGACTGCAGGCCTGCGTCGAGCAACCCTAAAGGCGGGGAGTATTACGAGCCGGTTGTGAAAACTTTGTGAGTTTTTCGGATACAAAATGCACGTGAGGTGCGAATGCACCTGTGGCAAGGGGGGGCTCTAGGGGCGGGACCCGTGGGAGCAAGGCTTGCCCGCGATAGCCGCGCCGCGGTCGAACAGCTGAACCGCGTTATCGTTCATCGCGGGCAAGCCTTGCTCCCACAGATAAAATTCTCGCCTCAAGTGGACACGGCAGGACTTGCATGGAAGTGACCCTGTTTGACCAGCGTCACTTCTTCGACTGTGCCTCTGGAGCGGTTACCGAGCCAGGGACTGGCTCTGGTGGGACAGCTGTGCGTGCTGCAGCTGCATGCGCAACTGCGTCACTTCATCGAGCAGCAGATCGCGTTCTTCCTTGAGTAGGCGCAATTCATCGCGACGAATGGTCACATAAAGGGTTTGGGGAGGACGTGCGGTAACGACAGGGCCCATTGCTCACCTCGCAAATGGCGTACATCAACTATAGAGATGTCGCCATGATTTGGTCGACACCTCTACTATCGGCGCCGATTCTGATTTCTTTTGCTTGTGATTGGAACTTTTTTATTTTTCATGGTCGTTGTGTCTTCGGCCGGATCTTGAACGTTATCCCTTGTGGTCGCTCGAATTACCCGGAAACTATGCAGCAATGCTCTGGACTAACCTCCATTAGTCGATAGTGTTAAATCTTTGACACACCTTTATTTGTAGTAGGGAGCATCAGCACATGCAACTCGGGATCATTGGACTGGGCCGCATGGGCGGCAATATTGCGCGGCGCCTGATGCTCAATGGGCACACCACCGTCGTCTATGACCGCAATGCCGCTTTTGTCGAAAACCTGCGCCAGGAAGGCGCCACGGGCGTCGCAGACCTGCCGGCGCTGGTCGCCGGCCTCGAAAAACCACGGGCGGTCTGGGTCATGCTGCCGGCCGGAGCACCCACCGAAGACACCATCAACGTCCTCAGCGAACTGCTCGAGCCGGGCGACGTGATCATTGATGGCGGTAACACGTATTACAAGGACGACATCCGTCGCGCCCAGGCCCTGTCGGAAAAAGGCCTGAGCTACATCGATGTCGGCACCTCCGGTGGTGTTTGGGGCCTGGAGCGCGGTTACTGCATGATGATTGGCGGCGAGGCCGAGGTGGTGAAGCGCCTGGACCCGCTGTTCGACAGCCTGGCGCCGGGCATGGGCGACATCCCGCGCACCCGTGACCGCAAATCCGACGATGACCGTGCCGAGCGTGGCTATATCCACGCGGGCCCGGCGGGTTCGGGGCATTTCGTGAAGATGATCCACAACGGCATTGAATACGGCATGATGCAGGCCTTCGCCGAGGGCTTCGACATCCTCAAGACCAAATCCAGCGAAAGCCTGCCAGCGGAGCAGCGTTTCGACCTGAACGTGGCCGATATCGCCGAAGTCTGGCGTCGCGGCAGCGTGGTGTCGTCCTGGTTGCTGGACTTGACCGCCGACGCGTTGGCCAGCGATCCGAAACTGGATGGCTTTTCCGGTGAAGTCGCCGACAGTGGGGAAGGGCGCTGGACCATCGAGGCCGCCATCGAGCAAGCCGTGCCGGTTCCGGTCCTGTCCAGCTCGCTGTTCGCCCGTTTCCGCTCGCGCCAGCAAAGTACCTACGGCGACAAAATGCTCTCGGCCATGCGCTTCGGCTTTGGCGGCCACGTGGAGACGCCGAAGAAATGACCTCGATCGCCAGCAAATCCAAGGCAGAACCCGCGCCGCCGACCACGTTGTTCCTGTTCGGCGCCCATGGCGATCTGGTCAAGCGCCTGCTCATGCCGGCGCTTTACCACCTCAGTCGCGACGGTCTGCTGGACGATGGGCTGCGTATCGTCGGGGTTGACCACAACGCCATCAGCGATGTGGATTTTGCCAAGAAACTCGAAGATTTCATCCGTAACGAAGCGGCGAGCAAGGGCGGTGATGCCGACCGCGTGCTCGACCCGGCGCTGTGGGCCAAGCTGGCCCAAGGCATCAGCTACGTCCAGGGTGACTTCCTCGATGACGACACCTACCAGGCGCTGGCGGCGAAAATCGCTGCCAGCGGCACCGGCAACGCGGTCTTCTACCTGGCGACCGCGCCGCGCTTTTTCAGTGAAGTGGTCAGCCGCCTCGGTGCGGCCGGGCTGCTTCAGGAGCAGGAGGGGGCTTTCCGGCGGGTGGTGATCGAAAAACCGTTCGGTTCCGATCTGCAAACCGCCGAAGCGCTGAACGCCTGCCTGCTCAAGGTCATGAGCGAGAAACAGATCTATCGCATCGACCATTACCTGGGCAAGGAGACGGTGCAGAACATTCTGGTCAGTCGTTTTTCCAACAGCCTGTTCGAGGCGTTCTGGAACAACCACTACATCGACCACGTACAAATCACCGCCGCCGAAACCGTCGGCGTGGAAACCCGTGGCAGTTTTTATGAACACACCGGCGCCCTGCGGGACATGGTGCCCAACCACCTGTTCCAACTGCTGGCGATGGTGGCCATGGAGCCGCCAGCGGCGTTTGGGGCCGACGCCGTGCGTGGGGAAAAAGCCAAGGTCGTCGGGGCGATCCGGCCCTGGTCGGTGGAACAGGCCCGCGCCAACTCGATCCGCGGCCAGTACACCGCCGGTGAAGTCGCTGGCAAGGCAGTGACCGGTTATCGCCAGGAAGCCAACGTCGCCGCCGACAGCAACACCGAGACGTACGTGGCCCTCAAGGTCATGATCGATAACTGGCGTTGGGTGGGCGTACCGTTCTACCTGCGCACCGGCAAGCGCATGAGCGTGCGAGACACGGAGATCGTCATCTGCTTCAAACCGGCGCCTTACGCGCAGTTTCGCGACACTGAAGTCGACGAATTGCAACCCACGTACCTGAGAATCCAGATTCAGCCCAATGAAGGCATGTGGTTCGACCTGCTGGCCAAGCGGCCGGGGCCGGCGCTCGACATGGCCAATATCGAATTGGGCTTTGCCTATAAGGACTTCTTCGAAATGCAGCCGTCCACGGGTTACGAAACCCTGATCTACGATTGCCTGACCGGTGACCAGACGCTGTTCCAGCGCGCCGACAACATCGAAAACGGCTGGCGCGCCGTGCAGCCGTTCCTCGACGCCTGGCGGCAGGACGCAACGGTCCAGCCCTACAAGGCCGGTGAAGATGGCCCGGCGGCGGCCGATGACTTGCTGACCCGCGACAATCGCGTCTGGCATGGCCTGGGATGAGTGATCTGGTGAAGCACCCCATCCGGTTTTTACTCAGCGACATGGACGGCACACTGCTGCTGCCTGATCACAGTCTCAACCAGCGCACCATCGCCGCGGTTCGCGCATTGCGTGAGGCCGGTGTGCTGTTCAGCCTCGCCACCGGGCGGCCGCCGCGGGCCATGCTGCAGCAGATCGAGGCCCTGGGCGTCGACCTGCCCACGGCGGCGTTCAATGGCGGCACGCTGGTTCATCCCGACGGCAGTTTCCTCGCTGTCCACTACCTGCCGCCGGAGGCTGCACTGGCCACCCTGGCGCTGTACGCCGATCAGCCGGGCATCGAAGTCTGGGTATTCGCCGATGGCGACTGGCTGGTGCGCGACGCCCACGGGCCGATGGTGCCGGTGGAGACGCGGGGCCTGGGCTACCCGCCGGTCGAAGTCGAGAGTTTCGAGCCTTACCTGGAGCGGATCGACAAGATCGTCGCCACCAGCGCCAACACCGACCTGCTGGTGGAGCTGGAGGCTCGGCTGCATCCGCTGCTCAAGGGCCAGGCCCAGGTGTCGCGTTCGCAACCGATCTACCTGGATGTGACGGCGATGAAGGCGAACAAAGGGGAAGCGCTGTCGACCCTGGCCGCCTTCCTCGACGTGCCGCTGGAGCAGACCGCGGCCATGGGTGACGGTGGCAACGACCCGGCGATGTTTCACCGGGCGGGGTTGTCGATTGCCATGGGCCAGGCGGAGGAGGCGATCAGGCGCCAGGCGGATGTAGTGACCTCCGCCGTGACCGAAGACGGCGCAGCCCTGGCGATCGAGCGGTACATCCTGCCGCGATAGACCGCCTGACCTCTTGTGGGAGCGAGCTTGCTCGCGATAGCGGTCTGTCATTCAACATGAATGCTGGCTGAAACCTCATCGCGAGCAAGCTCGCTCCCACAAGGGTTACAGCCAGTAAGTCACCGCATACCAGCCCAAACCGCCCATCACCACGGTGTAGGGCAGGGCCATCCAGACCATCCGGCCATAGGACAGGCGAATCAGCGGCGCAATCGCCGAGGTCAGCAGAAACAGGAACGCAGCCTGGCCGTTCGGTGTCGCGACACTCGGCAGGTTGGTGCCGGTGTTGATGGCCACCGCCAGGGTCTCGAACTGTTCGCGGCTGATGTGGCCGGAGACGAAGGCCTGCTTGACCTCGGTGATGTAGATGGTCGCCACGAACACGTTGTCGCTGATGGCCGAGAGCAGGCCGTTGGCAATGAACAGCATGCCGGGCTGCTGGTCGGCGGGCAGGGCCAGGACCCACTGGATCAGCGGCGTGAACAACTGCTGGTCGTGAATGACCGCCACCACTGCAAAGAACACCACCAGCAGCGACGTGAACGGCATGGCGTCCTTGAACGCATTGCCCAGCCGATGCTCGTCGGTGATGCCGGTGAAGGCGGTAATCAAGACAATGACCATCAAGCCGATCAGGCCGACTTCGGCAATGTGCAAGGCCAGGCAGACGATCAGGATAAGCGCGGCAAGACCCTGGACGATCAGGGCTGCGCGCTGGCGTGCGGTGCGTTCGCGATTGTCCTGCTCGGCGTAGTCGGCCAGTACCGCGCGCACGTTTTGGGGCAGGAGCGTGCCGTACCCGAACCAGCGCAATTTCTCCAGCGCCACGCAGGTCAGCAGCCCGGCAACCAGCACTGGCAGCGACACTGGAGCGACTTTCACGAAGAAATCAGCGAAATGCCAGCCCATCTCATGGCCGATCAGCAGGTTCTGCGGTTCGCCCACCAGGGTGCAGACACCGCCCAGCGCCGTGCCGACGGCACCATGCATCAGCAGGCTGCGCAGGAATGCCCGGAACTGTTCCAGGTCGCCATGGTGCAGCGACGGCAGGTCGTGGTCTTCATCGACGCTGCTGTCCTGGCGCGGATCGTTGCCCGATGCCACGCGGTGGTACACCGAATAAAAGCCCACCGCGGCGCTGATGATCACCGCCGTGACGGTCAAGGCATCGAGGAATGCCGACAGAAATGCCGAGAGAAAGCAGAACATCAAGGCCAACAGTGCCTTGGAGCGCACACCCAGGAGCAGGCGTGAGAACAGGAACAGCAGCAGGTCCTTCATGAAGTAGATTCCGGCCACCATGAACATCAGCAGCAGGATGACCGGGAAGTTGTGCAGCAATTCATCGTACAGCGCCTTGGGGCTGGTCATGCCCAACAGCAGGGCTTCGACCAGTAGCAGCCCACCGGGCATCAGGGGGTAGCATTTGAGGGCCATGGCGAGGGTGAAGATGAACTCCACGACCAGCATCCAGCCGGCGACCACCGGGCCGAGGGTCCACAGCACCAAGGCATTGAGAATCAGGAACGTGATGATGCACGCCTTGTACCAGCGCGGGGAATGCCCAAGAAAGTTGTGCGCGAAAGCTTGAGCCATCGAACCGGACATCGGCTGCTCCTTTTAATTAGAAGCGCGCAACTTGCCGTAACAAATGGGGAATATCAAGCCTAGGCATGAATACCGTTCGCCCACGACGATCTGACTCAGGCCCAATACCGCGCAACCACCGCCCGATAATGCCCCTGGAGCGAGTAGCCGCCCACCAGGATTCTGCCATCAGCCTGCAGCGCCAGGGCGGTGGCGGTGTCCAGGCTGTAACCGAGTCGAGTGCGAACCCAGCCTTTGCCTTCACCGAAATCCGGATCGAGGCTGGCATCCGGCAAATGCCGGGCGAGCACGAAGTCGGCTTCGATGCCGCCAATGGTCGCGCCAGCGGTCACGAGCTTGCCGTCCGGTTGAAGCTGGGCCGCCGTCCACTGGCTGGCGTTGCGCCCGATTGCCATGAGCTGGCACTGGCCTTGGTTGCAATGACGGTCCGGCGTGCCGTCCAGGCGCACTTTCAGGGACAGGCTATGCATCGGATCGCGGCTGCTGCCAAAGGCTTGTAGATTGCCGCTCGCATCCTGAACGATCTGGCTGACCATCACGCTATGACCCTGCGCCAGGATGGACAGGAAGCCCTCTTCGCCGAAGCTGTCATCGAGCTTGCCGCTGCTGTCATAACGGGCGATCAAGCCATGCTGGGGCAAGTCAATGGCGCCGCCGACGACGATATGGCCGTCAGCCTGGAGCATCAGGCAGCCGAGCCAGGTATTTTTCAATGCCCGTCGGACCATCACGAAACCGCGACCGTTGAACGAGGTATCCAGGGCCCCGTCCGGCAGGAGTCGGATCAATACACCGACATGGTCGGACAATTGATAGTGATGGTTGGCGAGCAAGAGAATCCGGCCATCGGCCTGCACTTGCATGTCGCAGGCCTCGAGGCCTGGCACGCCGGGCGGCAGCCAGGGATCGCGCAGGCCTTGGGAGAGGTGGCCGCAGAGCCGGATGAGGTGTCGGCCAGCATTGCCGAAGCTCTGGACGGCATGGCCCTGCTGATCGAACAGCGCCAGGGCGGGAAGGGTGTGTTCGTTGTTTTCATAGTGCAGGCCGGACAGCAGGATGTGCCCGTCGGGCAGCTCGATCACTTTGCCCGCCGTCGCTTCGAAGCCCTGTTCGAATGCGCCGATCACGCAGCCGTGGCTGCCGAAACCGGGATCGGTGGAGCCGTCATGGTTGAGTCGCGCCAGCCCGAACCGGCTGCCATGGGCGGTCTCGATCCTGGCCGCGACGAGGATTCGGCCGGCACGGTCGAGGGTCAAGCCGGTGATCAGGCTCGAGGTGCTGCCTTCGAAATGAACCCAGGCTTTGCCGTTGGCGGCAAAGCCTGGGTCAAGTTGCCCGGCGTGGGTCATGGCCGGGGGAGTTCAAACGCGAACTGATCGAGCATGCCTGCCTCTCCTTGCGTGTCGACCGGCCCGAAGGGGCGATGACTGCATGAGGGCAACATTCAATCCCTGAATGTGACAATGCACAACTGTCAGGTACAGCAGTTACAGGGGCGATGCGTGCCATAACAATGGCTTTACAACCCAATGCCAAGCCTGCAATCGATAACAGGCTCTACCGGCGGTTTATTCGGGCATCGACCAGGATTGCAAGGTATAGCCTTCCTGGCTCAATTCGGCACGGGCCTGTTTCAACAGATCGGCCAGTTGGACCGGGTCGGTATAGGCGCTGCTTGGAATCTGAGTGCGGCCAATATGGGTATTGGTACGGTCGATGACGGTCAGGCTAAGTTCGCCGTTACCGTCTTGTGGAGCCCAGGCCACGCATTGGAAAGGACGGAATGCGCGGTCGGCAATCAAAAGAGCTTCGTTGATACGGAGCGGGGCGTTCATGGCATTTTCTCTCAAGTGTGCCCAAACAAATGATGTGCCGTCGGTTGGGCGTACCGTGCGGCTGGTTACTTGTACTGATGTCCCGAACCGGTAGGCGGGTCACACATTATTTAAATAAATTTCGATTTTCTTTCAGACCAGGCTTTTGCTCTTTTGTTTGAAAGCCTCCTGAAAGAAAAGCGCCCATAACAACTAACGAAACGCTCGCTTATAACCAGTTTGAGGCGATCTCGATAATCAATTGATACAAGGGTGCGTCAACTTCTTGCTACTGTTACATGCAGGTCAGCCAAACGACTGTTTCTAATCATATTTCTTTATTTTGGCGCCAAGGATCAGTCATGGTCGAAGCCAGTACGTCACGTCGTCTGCTCGTGGTTGATCCCTGCGACGATTGCCATCGCCTGTTGCCAGCTCTGCGCACCATTGGTTGGGACGTGGACAGCTGCGCCCTCGAACACGCCGGCGATCGAACCTGTGACGTCGGCCTGTTGCGCTTGCAGCCTTTTCACCTGGAGCGTCCGGAAGCGGTCAAGGAGTTGATCAGCCGGAGCGGCACCGAATGGATCGCCGTGCTCAGCCAGGAAGTATTGCGCCTGCAAAACGTCGGTGATTTTGTCTGCGAATGGTTTTTTGACTTCCATACCTTGCCGTTCGACGTGTCCAGGGTCCAAGTAACACTGGGCCGGGCGTTTGGCATGGCGCGCTTGCGGGGGCAGGGCTCGATTCACATCGAACGGCCCGAACATGAACTGCTGGGCGACAGCAAGCCGATCCGCGAACTGCGCAAGTTATTGAGCAAGTTGGCGCCTGCCGAGTCGCCGGTGTTGATTCGCGGCGAGAGCGGCACCGGCAAGGAACTGGTGGCGCGCACCCTGCATTGTCAGTCTCATCGGCGCAACAAGCCGTTCATCGCCATCAACTGCGGCGCCATTCCTGAACACCTGATCCAATCGGAGCTGTTCGGGCATGAAAAGGGCGCGTTTACCGGCGCTCACCAACGCAAGATCGGACGGATCGAGGCGGCCCACGGGGGCACGCTGTTTCTCGATGAAATTGGCGACCTGCCGTTGGAATTGCAGGCCAACCTGTTGCGTTTCCTGCAGGAAAAACACATTGAACGGGTCGGTGGCAGCCAGCCGATTGCGGTCGATGTGCGGGTCTTGGCGGCCACCCATGTGGACCTTGAGGCGGCCATCGAGCAAAAGCGTTTTCGCGAGGATCTCTACTACCGCCTGAACGTGCTGCAAGTGGCGATGGCGCCCTTGCGCGAACGCCATGGCGACCTGGCGATGCTCGCCAGCCACTTTTCCCATTTCTACAGCCAGGAAACCGGCCGCCGCCCCCGCAGTTTCAGCGAGGATGCATTGGTGGCGATGGGCATGCACGACTGGCCCGGGAATGTGCGGGAGCTGGCCAACCGCGTCCGTCGCGGGCTGGTGCTGGCTGAAGGGCGGCAAATCGAAGCCCGGGACCTCGGCCTGGCCAGCCACCAGGGCGTCGCGGCACCGATGGGCACGCTGGAGGATTACAAGACTCGCGCCGAGCGCCAGGCCTTGAGCGATGTGCTCAACCGGCACAGCGACAACCTGAGCGTGGCCGCCCGGGTACTGGGCGTATCCCGGCCGACGTTCTACCGTCTGCTGCACAAGCATCAGATTCGCTAGAGCAGCCTACACACAACCCATTGCTCCCACAGTAGTTGTGCAGTGCCCTTGGGATAGGTGTCCATCACATATCCCTGAGCGCATCAGAAGTAATACGGGAATTTCAGGCTAAAGGTGAAGTCCGGCGCATCGTCGGTCAGCCCGATGGACAGGTTGGGCACGATGGTCAGGTTGTCGGACGCGGCGACGGTCATGCCGATGTTGAAGTAACCGGCGTTGGCGTCGCTGGAGGTCACCGACTCCCAGTCGCCACCGTCCTGTTTGAGCTTGCTTTTCTTTTGGATCAGGTCGGAGACCGAGAACGACATGCTCATCTTCTCGTTCAAGGCAAAGGCAATGCCCGCACCGAGCTGGAAGCTGTCGCCGATCCGCACTTTGCCCGGTACCTTCTGGTTGACTGTGGAACTGATGTCGTCGAACGATTCTTCGAAGTTATGGGTGTAGGACAGGGTACCGAACAGGACCGCCGGGTCGAAGGTCTTGACCAGCGAGAGCCCAGGCGTGATCGACCACACGCCATTGCCGGTGGGCAGGTCGTCAGGTACGAACAGGTTGGTGTTGGCCTGGGATTGGCGCAGCTTGATGCCAAACGGGTCCTTGCCGGTGGGCGCCTTGACTCGCAGGGTGACCACCGCGTCTGGAGAGTTGATCGACTCATCCATGAACTTGTAGGCGATGCCGAAGTTGACGTCGCCGATGGTCGGGTCGCGGGTCACGGTTTCTTCGCTGGTGACCCCGGCCGCGCCGTTGTTCGCGCCGCCTGACTGATACGTGGATTCGCGGTAGACCACCGGCACATTGAGGTCGAACTGCCAGCGATTATCGAAGTTATAGCGACCGGTGAGGTCCAGCGTCCAGGTGTCGGCCTTGATCCGGTCGAGGTTGATGTTGCCCAGGAAAATCGAATCCAGGGCCAGGAAGCCGTTGAGGATCAGTTGCCGCGTGTCGTAGCGCGAATAGGTCACGCCGGTCTCGAAACTGAACTTGCCGCCGCCGAAGAAGCCGCTGGCCTCGTCATAGAGATTGGAGACACTCTGGGCCGGCTGGGAGTCATCGGCCAGGGATTGCCCGTAGCCGCTGCCGCCGGCCGTTGTCGCGCCACCGCCGGCCACGGTCTGGTTGCCTTTCATGTCGGCCGGGGATTTGGCCAGGCGCTTGGGCTGCGGCGCGGAGGGTTGGTCCTCTACCTGGCGGACCCGCTGTTCGAGCACCGCCAGGGCTTTCTGCTGGACCTCGTATCGCTGCTTGAGCTCAAGAAGTTCCTGTTTCAGGGCCTCGATGTCGGCGTCCGGGGCCGCCTGCAACACGGCTGCCGGGAACAACGTGCTTAAACAGATCACAGCGCGCAACGATACGGATCGATACATGAAATATGTCGTCCCTATTTGCCCAATGGTCGGAAAACAGCGTAGTTCAATAACCGAGGTTACGGAGGCCGCGCAGTTGGGTCAGGTTGCAGTCCAATGCCCCGGCACTGGGGCCGTTGTTGTTCAGCACCACGTTGAGCTGCGTCATGTTGTTGACCAGGTTGCTATTGCCCAGCAGGCGAGTGTTCTGCAGCAAGCCGCCCTGGGCCACCTGTTGCAGGGTGCCGCCCTGGTTGTGGCTGGCCTGGATCGCCATTTGCACGCCGTTGCCGGTGGCGGTGACCGCGACGCTGCCGGCGGCGTTGCTGCCGCTGATGGTCTGGCCCTTGGTCAGCAGTTGGCCCTGGGAAGGCACGAGCGCCGGCGCCTGGTTGCTCTCTTTCACATTGATGTTGACGTTGTTGTAGGCCGTGTTGCCGTCTCCGGCGGCACGCACGCTCTGGGTCACGCCCTGGCTCGTGCCAAGGCCGGCGCCACCGGTAATGTTGCCGCTGCCCTGTTCCGGGACGCTGCCATTGCCGGTCTGCTTGATGGTGGAGACATAGAACTCGGGTTTGACGGTGGCGGCCTGGATCTGCATGGTGCTGGTAGCGCCGATCAAGTCGCCGCTGGCGTTGCGCCAGGTACTGCTCATGACGATGCCGAAGCTGATGACGCGGCCGGGCATGACATAACGACCGCGCAGCTCGGCAAGCTCCTGGTCCTTGACTTCGATGGGTTTGAAGCCGGCATGGGCATAGCCCGAGGCAGTCGCGAGCAGGCAGGCCAGCGACAGCCAGTGTGACGTTTTCATGTGCTGCTCCCGGAGCGTCCTGCTCCTTTTTGTACTTATTGTTGGCAGTGGTCGGCGATTAGAAAAAGTCGCTCTGTATGAAGCCGAAGTCCATCAGTTCCGCATCCCTGACCGGGTTGAAACCGTCCAGCTTGTTACGGGCTGTCAGGGGTTGAGGAGGGCTGCGTAGTGCATTGGTCTTGTCGTAGCCTGGGCCGACGATCGCAAAGACGATGCCGTTCCAGCCTTTGACGAACTCATCGTGGGTGTAACGCTTGTGCCCCAGCACCGGGTCGCCGATGTAGACCCATTGCTTGTCGGCCCGCTGCAACACCACGAAGTGCTTGTAGCCGCGTATTTCCATCAGGACTACCACCGGAATCGTCACCGCTTCGAGTTTCTCTGGCGGTATGCGGTAGCCTCGGGCACGCATGCCGATGGTCTCCACGTAGCGCTTCATGTCCAGCATGGAAAACCCCTGGGTGCGAACCAGGTTCTGGTCGGCATTGACCAGCATGCCTTTGATGACGTGCTCTTCATCGACGTCAAGCCAATAGGCCTGGCGCAGCACCGTGGCCAGCGCGGCGGCGCCGCAACTGAAGTCGGTTTTCTGCTCGACGATGTCGCTGAATTTACGCTCGCGTACGCTTTGCACCGGTTTGTAGACCAGCATGCCGCCAGGCAGGGCGGCGACCGGCATCTGCGCCGCTTCAGCCATACACGTCAGGCAGAGCAGCAGGGAAACGGCAGTGACACGCATGATCAATACGCCTAGTGGACGTCCAGGAAAAAGCCCCCTGTGGGAGCGAGCCTGTGGGAGCAAAGCTTGCTTGCGATAGCGGTTTTAAAGCCAGCAGAGGGGCCGTACGTGACGACCTCGATCGCGAGCAAGCTGTGCTCCCACAGAGCTACTACCCCCACAGTGGTACTTTTTTACATGCAAGCCTTGCAGCCGGCTGCGATGGACAGCGAGTTGCTTTGCTGGTTGCCCACGCCTGCCGACACGTTGGCGCCGCCGTTACCGGAGAAGCCGTTCATGGAGTTGGTCATGGTGGCGTTGTTGATCACAGGGTTTTTCCAACCGTCGCGGGTCAGCACCTGCTGGGTGTTGCTGCCGGCCAGTTCGAAAGTCCCCACGGCGGAGAACTTGAACTTGTCGTCATCATGACCGCCGCCGTAGCCGCCTTTGTTGCCCCAGCCGCCATGGTCGTTGTCTTCGGCGGTACCGGTACCTTTTGCCTTGAACGTGCCTGAGGCGCTGTAGGTGCTGGTGAGGGTGTCGGTCTTGTAGGTCCGCACGCCTTTGTTGTCGACCACAAGGCCGGTGGAGGACTGGTCAGCCGAGGCCGAGGCCTGGGCGACACGGCCCCCGGATACGGCAATGGCCAGGTTGTTTTTCTGCTGGTTGAAGTTCCCGGCGGTCACGTTGATACCGATGTTGCCGGAGCCGTTGTTGCCCGCATTGGTGAGCGAGGCGTTGTTTTGCGTGGAGTTGTTCTTGACGTAGTTGTTGTTATTGACCTGCGTGGCGCTGGAGGCGGCGACAGCCGAGCCGAAGATGAAGCTTTCGTCGGCGGTGGCCAGGGCGGCGGCGTTGTCCTGCTGGTTGCCGTCGCCACCGGCAATGTTGGCGCCCATGTTGCCGTTGCTGCCATTGAGCGAGTCAGTGGCTTCAGCGGTGTTGCGGGTGGCTTGGTTGGTCACGACGTTGCCGTCGCTGTTTTGCTCATCCAGCACGGTCGCGCCAGCCCCGGCGCTGATAGAGAGCAGTTGCTCGAGCGACGGACCTCTTGGGCCTTGATTGCCGTGGCCGTTACCGTGGCCGTTGCCACGCCCGTTACCATCGGCCTGTGCAGCCATTGCCATGACCGCGGCGAGAGCGAAAACCAATGGTTTGAGTGCCATTGTAGGTTTCATGGTGTTTCTCCTTGCGTGTCGTTGGTTAAGTGTCGGTACTTTCTTATGTAGCCCCCAGGTCAATCAGCGACCCGGATGCTCAGGGTGTTAGCCATTCGGTTCCCCACCCCGGCGCTCTGGTTCACCTGGATTACCCCTCGGCTGCCGGTGAAGGCCTGGTCGCTGGTAACGACCTGGCGACTGCCGGTTGGGGCGCCAGTTGCTCCTGAGTTCGGTAACAACGCCACGTTCTGTTGGGACAGGGCGCTGTCGTCCATGCTCTGCGGATGAGCACTGATGCCCACCCGCATGACATTGGCCATCTGGTTGTTGGCCCCGGCGGACTGGTTGACGCCCAGCACGCCGTTGCCGTTGCTGAAGGAATGGCCACCGATGCGGGCGGTGGCGTTCATGGAAGGGTTGGCCTGGGTGTCGATACGTTGCCGCACGTGGGTGCTTGCCTGGGCGTGGTCGCCAATGGCGATGGCCCGGGTGTTGGTTTGTTGGATCTGGTCGCCGGCCGCCTGGTTGACGTTGAAGTTGCCGGTGTAATGGCTGCCGGAATCCTGCAGGTTGGCGCTGCTGACCACCGCAACACCCGAATCGGCAAATACGGTGAAAGAGCTGAGCAGGGAAAGCATGATCAGGGCGAGTAGAAACAGCACGGGTTTCATGTCACTGACCTCCCGCCAGCCGACCCAGCGGGGCCAGGCCGGAACTCAACGAGCGGTTGATGGTGCCGGAGATCGCTCCACCACTACCGCCACCGTGACCGGCATTCATGCCCGGCATGCCGTTGGGGTTGGTGACCACGTTCAAACCCTGCACGCCGGTATTGGGGGTGACGATGTTGCGGATCGACGAGCCGCTGGCCACGCTGGCGAATTCGCCATCGCTCAGTTCGATGCTGGCGGTCGCTTGGTTGATTCGTTCGGAGGGGTTGGCATTGACGGTGGTCGGGTAGGGGTCTTTGCCGCCGTTGCGACCGATTGCGATGGGTTGTACGTCACGGCTGAGTACGATGACGCCGTTGCCCTCGGCCTGTACTGGCAGGCTGAGCGTTGCGCTGGCGGCGCAGCCGATCACGAGCAGACAGGTCAAACTTCTTTCGAAAGTCCCCACGGCATCGATTCCTTCTTCGGTGGGCTGGCCCTGGTCCAGCGTTGCGAAGTGAGGAAGAGCAGGTGTTGTGCCGTGTTTTGAAATATCTGCCAATTCAATGGGTTGGATTAAGGCAGGGAGCCCCGGGAAGGGATACTGTTTCAGCGTTGAGACAGGCGCCTGGCGGCCAAATGGCCATCAGCCGTTCCAGGGCTCTGGATCCAGGCTTTCAGGCGAGTGTTTCAGCAGCTTGACAGTCTTGATGACAAGGACATGAAACGGGGTTGAATCAGGGTTTGGTACGCGTGCGCTGTTTCAGAAGTGAAACAAATCCAGCGGTGCTCAGGCTTCAAGCAGTCGGGTAACGGCTGCAAACACTTGCTGGCGGCGTTGCACCCAGTTGCCCTGAATGACCTGGAAAGGTTGCCGATGTCGCCTCAGCCAAGTCTCGATCGCCTGGAAAAACGCCAGCCGTTCCGTCAACTCGGGCTGGCAACGCAAACCGTCGCCCGTCCATTCGACCTGCTCAGGGCTCAACAACAGGTGCAGGTCGTAATGACGGGCCAGCAGCGCCGGTTCGAGCCACTCCGGGCAATCGCCGAACAGGGTCTGGCTCCAGAGGATGTTACTCAACAGGTGAGTGTCGAGGATCAGCAGCGCCGGCCGATGGGCACGCGCCTGGTCTTCCCAGGCCAGTTGGCCGGAGGCGATGTCGGTGATGTCGGCCAGGCAGGTATCGCGTTGGGTCTGCTCCATGAAATGGCGCACGTACTCATCCACCCGCACGCCACCGAAGTGTTCCTGCAATTGCGCCGCCAGCCAGCTTTTGCCGCTGGATTCCGGGCCGGTCAGGACCACCACCTTCATGCGCGCAGGGCCGGGTCGGCGCGCCATTCGCGCCAGCCTTGCACGGCCAGCAGGGTGAACAGGGCATAGAGTGCGGCGGTCAGGTGCAAGCCCTTGTAGATGAACAAGCCAACGAAAATCACGTCCAGGGCGATCCACAGCGGCCAGCATTGCACGCGTTTTTGCGCCATCCACCACTGGGCCACGAGGCTGAACCCCGTGAGCGCGGCGTCGAGCCAGGGCTGGGCGGCGTCCGTCCAGTGGGCCATGGCGGCCCCCAACAGCAAGCTGCCCGCCGCGCCGATGGCCAGGCCGAGCAACACCGATGGCCCACCGAGGCGGCTGACCTGGCGCCCATCATGATTGCGCCCGGCACGGGTCCATTGCCACCAGCCGTAGAGTTGCAGCACCGCGTAGACAACCTGCAGCAGCATGTCCGAGTACAACTTCACCTCGAAAAAAATCCAGCTGTACAGCAGCACCATGACCAGGCCGATGGGCCAGCACCAGGGGTTCTGCTTGACGGTCAACCAGACGGCGATCACGCCGAGGGCTGCGGCAAACAGTTCAAGCCCGGACATGGCGATTCCTTGGGAAAGAGGAGAGGGCGGCGATTGTAAACGCTATGGCGTGGAGAGCTCCAATACCAATGTCGGATGGGCTGCCGCTATCGCGAGCAAGCTCGCTCCCACAAGGGATTTGTGGTTGACACCCAACCAGAGACCCATGCCAAACCAATGTGGGAGCTGTGAATACCAAGCTTGGAACCAACACCAAACCAATGTGGGAGCGAGCTTGCTCGCGATAGCGGTGGGTCAGCTTGCATCAATGCTGAATGTGCGACCGCTATCGCGAGCAAGCCCGCTCCCACACAGGGATCATCCACCGATCGTTAGACCCGGAATTGCTTGAGCAACCCGTTCAACTGTTCACTCAGTGCCTTGAGGCGGCTGCTTGCCTGGCTGGATTGTTCGGCGGCCATGGCGGTGCTGTGGGACAGTCCGGCGGCCTGGGTGACGTTTTGGTTGATGTCTTCCACCACATGGGCCTGTTGCAGGGTGGCGCTGGCAATGGAGGCGTTCAGGCTGTTGAGGTTGCGCAGGGCCTGGCCGATGGCGTTGAGGCTGGCACCGGCGAGGCCGGCCTGTTCGATGGTCAGTTGCGAGGCACGGCTGCTGTCGCCGATGACTTTCACGGCGGCTTCGGAATGGGTTTGCAGGCGCTCGATCATCGCCTGGATCTCGGCGGTGGATTTCTGTGTACGCTGGGCCAGCAACCGCACTTCATCGGCGACCACCGCAAAGCCTCGGCCTTGCTCGCCGGCGCGGGCGGCCTCGATCGCGGCGTTGAGGGCCAACAGGTTGGTTTGTTCGGCGATGGAGCGAATCACCTCCAGCACACTGCCGATCTGGGTGCTTTCACTGGCCAGGGTGCGAATCACTTCCACGGCTTGATCGATGGTCTGGGACAGGCGGTCGATCTGCTGCAAGCTGCCATCGATGTTGACCTGGCCTTGCTGGGCCTGGGATTCGGCGTCGCGCATCTCACTGGCCGCGTGCTCGGCATTCTTGGCCACATCCTGCACGCCATAGGTCACTTCGTTGATCGCGGTGGCCACCAGTTCCATTTGCTGCGACTGCTGTTGGCTGCGTTCCTGGGCTTGAGCCGCGTCGTTGCCCAATTCGCTGGAAGATTGCCCCAGTGCACTGGCCGACTCCTGCAACTGGCTCACCACCTGGCGCAATTTGGCGGTAAAGGCGTTGAAGTGCCGGGCCAGTTGGGTGACTTCGTCCTGGCCGTGGGTGTCGAGGGTGCGGGTCAGGTCGCTCTCGCCGCTGGCGATATTGGCCATGGCGTTGACGGTCTCTTGAAGCGGGCGGACGATGCTGCGTACGATCAGGGTCAGCAGCAGGCCCATGACCAGGGTGATCGCCAACCCAATCAACGAAGCCTTGATCAACTGGGACCGGAATTCTGTCTGGACGTCGTCCACGTACACACCGGAACCGATGATCCAGCCCCACGGTTCGAACAGTTTGACGTAGGAGGTCTTGCCGACTGGCGCTTCGGCGCCCGGCTTGGGCCAGAGATAGTCGATGATCCCTGCACCCTTGGCCTTGGCGATGGCGACCATTTCGTTGAACAGCGCAAAACCGTTCGGGTCGCGGATCGCCGAGAGATTCTGGCCTTCGAGTTTCGGGTTGGTCGGGTGCATGACCATGACCGGCGTCAGATCGTTGATCCAGAAATAGTCGCTCTGGTCATAGCGCAGGCCTCGTACCGCGCTGAGGGCTTGCTTCTGCGCCGCCTCGCGGGTCAGGGTCCCAGCGGTTTCCAGGCCATGGTAGTAGCTCAGTACACCACTGGCGGTCTGCACCACATGCTGGGTCTTCTGCACCTTGGCCTGATACAGGTCCGTGTGGATCTGCTTGAGCATGAAGGCGCCGAGCGTGAACAACATCACGATGGCCACGATCAGGATGAGCCACAAGCGTCGGCTGATCGACACACTGCGCAAGCTATTCATACGCTGTCACTCCGGGTTCTTATTCTTGTCATTAACGACGGCCGGCACTTTAGCGCCCGGCGGCTATCCATGATTGATCTGGGTCATAACGCGGCAGCGTTATCAGGGCTTGTCTGATAGGATTTCGGCCCCGCAGCGCAAAACCTGAGCCTGTTCTGATTTTTCATTGGTTTTTTTTGAAAGGTCGCGGTTATCGTGCAGCCGCTGCGTGTACCTGCATGACACTTGAATATTGATAAGACCTGCATGAACAGCGTCTTTTTTGGGGGATGAATGGATTTGTGGACCGCCTTTTCGGCACTGATTCTTGGCGTAGTGGAAGGTTTGACGGAATTTCTGCCGATTTCCAGCACGGGACACCAGATCATTGTCGCCGACTTGCTCGAGTTCGGTGGCGAACGAGCGATGGCATTCAACATCATCATCCAGCTTGGCGCGATCCTCGCGGTGGTCTGGGAGTTTCGGCGCAAGATCTTCGACGTGGTGCTGGGCCTGCCGACGCAACCCGGCGCCCGCCGGTTTACCGCCAACCTGCTGATCGCCTTCCTGCCTGCCGTAGTCCTGGGCGTGCTGTTTGCAGACTGGATTCACCACTATCTGTTCAACCCGATCACCGTAGCCGCCGCGCTGGTGGTGGGTGGTGTGGTGATGCTCTGGGCCGAGAAGCGCCAGCACCAGGTGCATGCCGAAACGGTGGACGAGATCTCCTGGAAGGATGCGTTGAAGGTCGGCCTGGCCCAGTGCATTGCGATGATCCCGGGCACCTCCCGTTCCGGCGCGACCATCATTGGTGGCTTGCTGTTTGGCCTGTCGCGTAAAACCGCTACCGAGTTCTCGTTCTTCCTGGCGATGCCCACCATGGTCGGCGCAGCCGTCTACTCGGGCTACAAGTACCGCGAACTGTTCGTCCCGGCGGATTTCCCGGTGTTCGCCATTGGTTTTGTCACGGCGTTCATTTTCGCCATGATCGCGGTCAAGGGCCTGCTGCGGTTCATCGCCAGCCACAGCTACGCCGTGTTCGCCTGGTATCGCATCGCCTTTGGCCTGTTGATCCTGGCCACCTGGCAGTTCGGCTGGGTGGATTGGACCGCCGCCAAGCCATGAACGATTCAGGCGCCCGTAAACGCGCAGGGGGCAATGCCGGCGGCGCTGTGCAGCACCTGCGGCTCAAGCTGATGGTCTTTGCGCTGCTCTGCGCCTTGCCGCTGTTCGGCTCGCTGCTGTTCGGGCTGCGGGCGGTGTCGTGGGTGCCGATGGCAGCCTACGGTGTCGTCAGTGTGGTGGCGTTCCTGCTGTACTGGAGCGACAAGCGCAAGGCGCGCGCCGAGGCCTGGCGCACCCCGGAGAACGTGCTGCATGCACTGGAGCTGGCCGGCGGTTGGCCTGGAGCCTTGCTGGCCCAGCAGCTGTTTCGCCACAAGACCCGCAAAGTCTCGTTCCAGGTGGTGTTCTGGTTCATCGTACTGTTGCACCAGGTGTTCTGGATCGACCAGTTGTTCCTGGGTGGTTATCTGTTGGCGTTGTCCTAGACAACCAGCTTGACTTCAAACCTGTGGGAGCGAGCTTGCTCGCGATGGCGGCGGGTCAGTCGCGCCGCCACTACAGCAACAACCCGACCTGGGTACGCTTCGGTAACTTGCCGACCACCAATTGGTGCGAGCGTTGCAGCAGGCCACGCAGTTCTTCGGCCCCCAGCGGGTAGGGTAGCTGCATGATGACCCACTGGGCCCGTGCCAGGTAAGGCGCGGGGTGAATGCCTGGCCGGTCGCAGTGACCCAGGAACAGATCCTTGTCGACCTTGAACGCCAACGAGTCGCCCCGCAGGCCCTGGAGGGCGAACATCTTGTTCCCGGCGATGGAAAACACCCGCACGCCGCCCCATTTGTAGTCTTCCCTGGCACCGGGCAAACCCAGGCAAAACTGCGCGACATCCTCTTCGCTCAACCTCATAGTGTTCTATCTCCACAGCCCTCGAAGGCTTCCACCAAATGATCGATCCAGGCGCGGACCGCTGGCAACATGCCGCGCCGATGCGGGTAGACCGCCTGTAGCCAGCCGTCGGGCAACGACCATCCCGGCAGCAGTTCCACCAGTGTGCCGTCCCGCAATTCCTGCTCGCAATACATGCTCGGCAATAAAGTGAAGCCCAGGCCGGCGAGGGTGCAGGCTCGACGCACAATGAAGTCATCGATGCCCAGACGAGCCTCCAGGCTCAGTTCCACACGCTGTCCATCGCTCTTGACCAGACGCAGATGCACCAGGCGATCGGCTTCCAACGCCCCCAGCACCGGCAACGCCTCCAGATCGTTCGGGGTCTCGATCCGCCGTCCTTCGACGAAGGCCGGGCTGGCCACCAGCATCAGTCGTGCCCGGCGCAAACGCCGGGTCATCAACAGCGGGTCTTCGTCCCCCAGGTCACGCACGCGCAACGCCACGTCGATGCCTTCGCCGATCAGGTCAACCCGGCGGTTGAGCAGGGTCATGTCCAGTTGCACCAAGGGGTACTTCACCAGGAAGGTTTCGATTACCACCGGCAGGAACTGGTGAGCCAGGCCCACGGGGCTGGACACCCGCAATCGGCCGCGGGGCTCGCTGGACATGCTCGCCACCGCTTCGTCGGCCATCTCAGCCTCCAGCAACATGGCCTGGCAATGGCGCAAATAACGTTCGCCAACCGCCGTCAATTTCAACTGGCGGGTGGTGCGCTGGAGCAACCGGGCGCCGAGGCGTTCTTCCAGCTCGGCGATACGCCGCGACAGTCGCGATTTGGGAATGCCCAGCAAGCGCCCGGCCGCCGCGAAGCCACCGGCTTCGACGACTTTGGCGAAGTAGTACAAGTCATTGAGGTCTTGCATGGCGAGTCCGATTGTCCTGTCAGTGGGACAAACTATCGCATTTATGCTGACTTATCGATCATTGGCTTCATCGATAGGATGGTCGCCAATTGATCGCCTGGTTGCGGTCCTCATTTGGAGAGCATTGATATGAAACTGCTGCACATCGATTCGAGCATCCTCGGCGACAACTCCGCTTCCCGCCAATTGAGCCGTGAAGTGGTTGAAGCCTGGAAAGCTGCCGAGCCAGGCATCACCGTCACCTACCGTGACCTGGCCGCCGATGCCATCAGCCATTTTTCCGCCCAGACCCTGGTCGCTGCCGGTACCAGCGCCGAATTGCGCGACGCTGCGCTCAAGTACGAAGCCGACCTTAGCAGCGAGACAATGGCAGAGTTCCAGGCGGCGGATGCGCTGGTCATCGCCGCGCCGATGTACAACTTCAGCATTCCGACCCAACTCAAGGCCTGGATCGACCGTATTGCCGTGGCCGGCCAGACGTTCCGCTACACCGAAGCGGGCTTCGAAGGCCTGTGCGGTGGCAAGAAGCTGGTGATCGTTTCCACCGCCGGTGGTGTGCACACCGGGCAGCCGAGTGGTGCAGGCCATGAGGATTACCTGAAAGTGATGTTCGGTTTTCTGGGCATCACCGACATCGAATTCGTCCGTGCGGAAGGGCTGGCCAAGGGCGATGACATGCGCAATAAGGGCATGAACGAAGCCCAGGCGCAGATCGGCGAACAGTTCGCCGCTGCGTAAAACCTGCGTAAAGGCAGCAAGCGCTTCGGGCAACCTTCGCAAAACCCTGTATTCTCGTCGTCATTGGATGGCCGGGATGCAGGGTTTTGCTGCATTCGGCGCCGGGGATTCTGGCGCAGGTTATGCACGGCCAAGTGTGCGAGCGACGGGGCCTTCCCGGGCGCTGGTGAAGGTGGAAGATTCGATGACACGTTTTGGTGCAGCGCTGCTGCTTTGCTGGTTAGCCAGTCTCGGTTCCGTGCAGGCCGCTCCAGGGCCGCATCCGCATTGGAGCGCGGGTTTCCATGAGCTGAGTTTTCTCGATCCGCTGGATCAGCAGCCGATGCACGCCATCGCCTTCTATCCGTCCACCGACCGGGAACAATCCAGCCTGCTGGGTGGCTACCAGATCGATGCCGCGCCGGACGCCCAGATCGCCATCGGCCGCTTCCCGCTATTGATGTTGTCCCATGGCAACACTGGCACGCCGTTGGCCCTGCATGACCTGGCCACCTCGCTGGCGCGCAAGGGGTTTGTCGTGGTGGCGGTGATTCATCCCGGCGACAACGCCCAGGATCACAGCCGGCTTGGTACCCTGAGCAACCTGTACGGGCGGCCGATCCAGATTTCCGAAGCCATCACCGCAACGCTCAATGATCCGATGCTGTCGCCGTTCGTCAACGCCGGGCAGGTCGGGGTGATCGGCTATTCGGCCGGTGGCGAAACCGCGCTGATCCTGTCCGGTGCGACGCCGGACCTCAATCGTCTGCGCCGCTACTGCGCGGAGCGGCCGGACGACCATGACGCCTGTAACACCCAGGGTGAACTGATCGCCGACCGCGATGACCTGCAACCCGTGGCCGACCC
Source organism: Pseudomonas sp. Van50 (assembly GCF_055390755.1). NCBI lineage: Bacteria > Pseudomonadati > Pseudomonadota > Gammaproteobacteria > Pseudomonadales > Pseudomonadaceae > Pseudomonas > Pseudomonas sp. Van50. The sequence continues at coordinate 3,361,482 of NZ_AP024343.1, forward strand.
CAGGGTCCGGGCGCTGCTGTTGATGGCGCCGTTGAGCCTGAAATTCGGTCGTCATACGTTGGCCGATGTCCATGTGCCGGTGCTGCTGTACAGCGGCGATGGCGACAAATTGGTGGCTTTCGACAAGAATGCCGCCGCCTTGGCCCGTAAGCTGCCCACCGCACCGGATTTCAAGACCTTGGCCGGCGCGGGCCACTTTGTTTTCCTGGCGCCGTGCACCGACGAGCAGATCGCCGCGATGCCCGCGCTCTGCACGGATGCCGACGGTGTCGATCGCAAGGACATCCACCGCACCATGATTTCCGAGGCCGGCCGCTTCTTCGGCGAGGCCTTGGGCAAGCCGACCCGGGCAGGGCTGAAGACGGCCGATCAATAAAGGGCGTTTGTCGCTCGACGACGCAGCAGCAGGGTCAGGCCCAGGCCGGTGACCGACAGCAAGGCGGCACAGAAGAAAATCGACGAATAGCCCAGGTTCAATGCCACCGCGCCCATCAACGGGCCGGCAATCGCCAGTGCCAGGTCAAAGAACACCGCGTAGGCGCTCAGGCCCGCGCCACGGCTGGTGTTGGGCACTTGCTTGATAGCCTCCACCCCGAGCGCGGGATACACCAGCGACAACCCGAAGCCGGCCAGCCCGGCACCGACCAGGGCGAACGGGGTGGACGGCGCCAGCCACAGCAATGCCAGCCCGAGGGTTTCGATGCTCATGCAGGCAATGGCCGAGTTGAAGCCACCGAAGCGGGCAATGCTTGAAATGAACAGTAACCGCGCGAGAATGAAGCAGATGCCAAATACCGTCAGGCACCACGCCGCGCCGGTCCAGCCGCGGCTGATGTAAAACAGTGTGATGAACGTGGTGAGCGTGCCGTAGCCGATCGACGCCAGGCTCAGGCCCGCTCCGTACGGCGCAATGCGCGCAAACACCGCCCAGAAAGGCAAGCGCTCGCCGCGAATGACCGGCACCGACGGCTTGTTGCGAATCATCAACAGCGCGGCGCCTGCCAGCAACGACAACGCAATACCCAGGCTGGCGAAACCCAGCTCACCGACCATCACCACCCCCAACGGCGCGCCAATAGCGATGGCCCCGTACGAAGCGATACCGTTCCAGGAAATCGAGCGGGCAGTGTGCTCCACTCCCACCTGGCCCATGCACCAACTGATGGTGCCCACGCCAATCAGCCCCTGTGCCACGCCGAGCAGCAAGCGACCGGCGATCAGAATCAACAGGCTGGGTAGCGCAAAGCTTTGCAGCAAGGTCGAGATCAGCGTTAGCACGCCGCTGAGCACAATCCCCGACAACCCATAGACAATCGCCCGCTTGGTGCCGACGCTGTCCGACAACCGCCCGGCCATGGGGCGGCTGAGCAGGGTCGCCAGATACTGTGAACCGATGGTCAGGCCGGCCACCACCGCGCTGAAGCCCAATTGTTCATGGACATACCCGGGCAGCACGGCAATCGGCAGACCGATGCAGAGGAAAGCGATGAAGGTGTAGAACACGATGGAGACGATCTGCAGGGTGATCGACAGGGAACTGGGGGCAGAGGAGGGCGTGGGCATGGGGCTCGTTCGCGGGCAGCGGTAAGAGAGCCTCATCATGGCGCGAGGTGGGAATAAAAGAAAGCAGGCTAACTAAATGTGTTGGGGAGACTGGGTGTTCAGGCGGGATTGATGGGGTATGTGCTGCCGCCATCGCGAGCAAGCTCGCTCCCACAAAGAGGTGGGCCCGAACAAAAATGGAGGAGCGCCACAGACCCAATGTGGGAGCGAGCTTGCTCGCGATGGCGGCGGGTCAGGTAATACGGTGCGACTGTCAGGGCCTCATCGCGAGCAAGCTCGCTCCCACAGGTTTTTACCCCGCTGAAATACAAAAAAGCCCTGTCACAGTGGACAGGGCTTTTCACTTGCCGCTTGAAGCTTACAACTCGGAGCGGGGCTTAGAACACCACACCCTGGCTGCGCAGGTAGTCGTCATAGGTGCCGCTGAAGTCGACCACGCCGTCGGCGCTCAGTTCGATGATGCGGGTAGCCAGGGACGATACGAACTCTCGGTCATGGCTGACGAAGATCAAGGTGCCCGGGTAGTTTTCCAGCGCCAGGTTCAGCGCTTCGATGGATTCCATGTCCAAGTGGTTGGTCGGTTCGTCCATCACCAGTACGTTTGGCTTCTGCAGGATCAGCTTGCCGAACAGCATGCGGCCCTGTTCACCACCGGAAATGACCTTGACCGACTTGAGGATCTCGTCGTTGGAGAACAGCATGCGCCCCAATGTGCCACGCACCAATTGTTCGCCGCCCTGGGTCCATTGGCCCATCCAGTCGAACAGGTTGACGTCGTCTTCGAAGTCATGGGCATGGTCCTGGGCGTAGTAGCCCAGTTCCGCGGCGTCGGTCCACTTCACGGTACCGGCATCCGGTTCCAATTCATTGACCAGGGTGCGCAGCAAGGTGGTCTTGCCGATACCGTTCGGGCCAATGATCGCCACGCGCTCGCCGGCTTCGACGGTGAAGCTGAAGTCCTTGAACAGCGGCTTGCCGTCGAAGCCCTTGGCCATGCGTTCGACAATGACCGCCTGGCGGTGCAGTTTCTTGGTCTGCTCGAAACGGATGAACGGGCTGACGCGGCTCGATGGCTTGACCTCGGCCAGCTGGATCTTGTCGATCTGCTTGGCACGGGAGGTGGCCTGCTTGGCTTTCGAGGCGTTGGCCGAGAAACGGCTGACGAACGACTGCAGTTCGGAAATCTGCGCTTTCTTCTTGGCGTTGTCCGACAGCAGTTGCTCGCGGGACTGGGTCGCCACGGTCATGTACTCGTCATAGTTGCCCGGGAACAGGCGCAGCTCGCCGTAGTCCAGGTCCGCCATGTGGGTGCAGACGCTGTTCAGGAAGTGACGGTCGTGAGAGATGATGATCATCAGGCTCGAACGCTGGGTCAGCACGTTTTCCAGCCAGCGGATGGTGTTGATATCCAGGTGGTTGGTCGGCTCGTCGAGCAGCAGCACTTCCGGGTCGGAGAACAACGCCTGGGCCAGCAGCACACGCAGTTTCCAGCCTGGCGACACTTCGCTCATCGGGCCGAAATGCTGCTCGATGCCAATCCCCAGGCCCAACAGCAGTTCACCGGCGCGGGATTCGGCGGTGTAGCCGTCCATCTCGGCAAACTCGGTTTCCAGCTCGGCCACGGCCATGCCGTCTTCTTCGGTCATTTCCGGCAGCGAATAGATGCGGTCGCGCTCGGCCTTGACCTTCCACAGCTCTTCGTGACCCATGATCACGGTGTCGATCACGGTGAATTCTTCGTAGGCGAACTGATCCTGGCGAAGTTTACCCAGGCGCACGTTCGGTTCGAGCATGACCTGGCCGCCGGACGGCTCGAGGTCGCCGCCGAGGATTTTCATGAAGGTCGACTTGCCGCAACCGTTGGCACCGATCAGGCCGTAGCGGTTACCCGCGCCGAACTTGACAGAGACGTTTTCGAACAGTGGCTTGGCGCCGAACTGCATCGTGATGTTAGCTGTAGAGATCAAAGGTTTATCCTGCGGAGCATTCAGAGTAGCTAAGGGTGCGGCAGTACCTGTTCAGTACCTGTTTGCGCACGTTCCGACCGCGCAAAGGCGTCGAGGTCGCAAGCGCAAGGGTCCATCCGGCATAAGAGGACAGCAGCATACGGAGCGCCTGGCCCGGGTAGACGTACGCCGAAGCCGCGGTTTGCGGTATCGGCCAAAGGGGGCGCGTGATAATTGGCGGCGATTGTACTGATCTGGCCGCATAAACGATAGGGGATTGCCCGGGCAAGACAGTTTTTCACAACTTTGGGATAACTTTTGCTTACAACCTGTGGCTAAAATGCCATCTCACCCGATGCCATCTCCTTTGCCGCTTGGCTGGCCTGGAGACGCAACCTGTTCACTCCTGCATGTGACGGACTTTCGTGAAACTCATCATTGTCGCGATCTACCTCCTCTCCATTGGTTACGTTCACCTGCGCGGACGCGTGCGGCATAAGATCGGGCGCCAGTTGAGCGATCATTCGTCTTTTCTGGCGCCGATCAATTGCCTGCTTTACCTGTGCTCGAAACTGCCGAACAAGCCTTTCCTGAGCCCGGCGCAATTCCCCGACCTGAGCCCGTTGCAGGCCCATTGGGAAGAGATCCGGGCCGAAGGCCAGAGCCTGCTGCGCGCCGGGGAGATCAAGCGTTCCAATCAGTATGACGACGTGGGCTTCAATTCATTCTTCAAGACCGGCTGGAAGCGTTTCTACCTCAAGTGGTACGGCGACAGCCATCCCTCGGCCATGAAGCTGTGCCCTCGCACCACGGAACTGGTGCAAAGCATCGGTTCGATCAAGGCAGCGATGTTTGCCGAGTTGCCGCCGGGGTCGAAGCTGGTCCGCCACCGCGACCCTTACGCCGGGTCCTATCGGTATCACCTGGGCCTGGAAACGCCCAACGATGCCGGCTGCTACATCAATGTCGATGGCGAGCCTTATCATTGGCGTGATGGCGAAGCGGTGATTTTCGACGAAACGTTCATCCATTACGCCGAGAACACCACCGCCCATAATCGCATCATCCTGTTCTGCGACGTGGAACGGCCGATGAGGTTTCGCTGGGCCACCGCCTTCAACCGCTGGTTCAGCCGTACCGTGATGGCGGCGGCCGGCGCGCCCAACGACGCGGGCGACAGGACGGGCGGCCTGAACCGGGCGTTCTCCAGGCTCTACAAGATCCGGTTGCAAGGCAAGGCCCTGAAGAAGCGCAATCGCACGTTGTATTACCTGCAGAAGTGGGCCTTCTTCGGTGGGCTGTTGGCGATTTTCATCTGGATCTAAGTGTGCGTCCCGGCGCGTAGGAGCTGGCGAAGCCTGCGATCTTTTGATCTTGATCTTTCGCTCTCGATTCAATGGGCTGTGGAAAGATCGCAGCCTCGCTTCGCTCGGCAGCTCCTACGGGGGGTTTTCAATCGTTGGGCTTTTGCGCATCCAGTTGCTCCCACATCCTGGCGGTAATCCGCTGGCGGTGGTTGTAGCCCTCCCAAGGATCGGCGTCCAAGCTTCTGGCCCGTTCCAGCGCGGTATACATGTCCCATTGCTGGGCGTTGCGCAGGGTCGACAGCTCGGCCCGGGCAATCGGCACCGAGACCGGCAGGCCTGGCCTGGCACGTACCGAATAGGCGGCTACGGTGCTGGCTCCACGGGCGTTGCGCAGGTAATCGACGAATATTTTCCCGACGCGGTTCTTCGGTCCCATGGTGGCGGTGATGCGCTCGGGCATTTGCCGGGTCAGGAACTGAGAGATGGCTTTGGCGAACGCCTTGGTGGTGTCCCAGCCTTCGTTTCTCGCCAATGGCACGATCACATGCATGCCTTTGCCACCGCTGGTCTTGAGGAAGGCCTGCAAGCCCAGCTCGTCGAGCACCGCCAAGGTCATGCGGGTCGCCTCGATCATGGCGCTCCAGGGCAGTGACGGGTCCGGGTCCAAGTCCAGGACAAACAGGTCAGGCGTCTCGATCCGGTCGTGGGTCGCGGCCCACGTGTGCAGTTCCACCGTGCCCATCTGCGCCGCGCCGACCAGCGCGTGGATATCATCGATCTCCATCAGGGCTGCATGGCCCGGGTCCAGTTGCGGATCCAGCTGCCTGATGTGGGGAATCTCCAGGCGATCGGCGTGTTTTTGAAAGAACAGTTCTTCGCCGATACCGTCCGGTGCCCGCAGCAGCGCGACCGGGCGCAACTTGAGGTGCGGCAGGATCCAAGGGGCGATATCCAGGTAATACTGCGCCAGCTCGGCCTTTTGCACGCCGCTGACACTGTCGATGACCCGCTCGGGGTGGGTGATCGTCACCCCGTCGACTTTGGCGGTGCTGGCTTTTTTACGACGCTGAGGGGGTGGCGTGGAGGGTTTTATCGGCAGCGGCTGCTCCCGAACCACTTTGTTGGCGGGCGTATGGAGCGGCAAACCGAGGAAAATGGCTTGCCGCACCTGGTTATCGCGGGTCCACTCGGTGAATTCGACTTCACAAGTCAGGGTCGGCTCGACCCATTGCACGCCGCGTCCCTGCGTACCGTTGAGCGGCTCAGCCAGTGGCGAGGTCTCGCGCTGCTGGGTACACAATTGCTCATGCAATTGCTTGATTTGTACCTGGCTGAACCCTGTGCCGACCCGGCCGGCATACACCAGCCCCGTTGCTCCGTTGACGGCCAGCAGCAGCGCGCCGAAACCGCTGCGCTTGCCTTGGGGGCGGGTGAATCCGACGATGACGAAGGCTTGGCGCAATCGGCACTTGAGCTTTACCCAATCGGCGCTTCGGCGGGACATATAAGGGCTGCCCAGGCGCTTGCCGACCACGCTGTCCAGTGAGAGCGCGATGGCGCTTTCGAACATGTCGTGCTGGCTGGCGGAAAACCACTCGGAAAAGCGCAGGCGCTTGCTGGCGTTGTTGCCGAGGGCTTTTTTCAGTGCGGCACGGCGTTCTTCCACTGGGGCCTGGCGCAGGTCGACACCATTGAGAAAGGGCGCGTCGAACAGGAAATACACCATGTCAACGGTGCGGCTGATTTCGAAGGCCTCGCGCAGGGCGGCGAAATCGCTATGGCCGGTTTCATCGAGCAGGACCAGTTCGCCATCCAGCCAACTGTCCCCCAGGTCCAACCCGGCCAGGGCGTCGGCATGCAGTTTTAGCCGATCGGTCCAGTCTTGGTGATTGCGGTTGTACAGCCGCACTTCACCTTGTTCGATGCGGGTCAGCAGGCGATAACCGTGGAACTGGACTTCGTAGCGCCATTCACCGGTGGGTGGCTCCTCCACGGGCGTGGCCAACTGCGGCGACAGGCGCTCGGGCAGGCGGGTGCCCGGAGCTGTCTTGCCCCCTCGGCCAGGGTCGCGGGGCGTCGTTGCGTCCGACTCGGCATTGGACAAACGAGCAGATTCACTCTCGGCGTTGGCCATGACAGATTCCCTTGTATTGCACACGCCAGGGTTTTAGCCCCGGGAGGCCTTGGTGGCTTTTTTGGCAGGAGCGGATTTGCCGGTTTTCGCAGATTTTGCCGGGGGCTTCCCGGCAGATTTGTCGCTGGCCTTGCCCTTGCCGCCCAGGCTGCGCTTGAGCAACTCGGTCAGGTCGATGACATCGGCGGTCTTGCGTTGTTCTTCGCCCGGATCGGTCTCCACGGCTTCGAGGCGGCCTTCGTTGGCCTTTTTCTCCACCAGTTCCATGATCTTGTCTGCAAAACTGTCCCGGTATTCTTGCGGCTCCCAGTCAGCACTCATGTCCTCCACAAGGCGCTTGGCCATTTCCAGCTCGCCCTTGGCCAGGGTCGGGTTCGTGACCTCGTCGCCCAGTTCCAGGACATCCAGCTCGCGCACCTCCGCGGGCCAGCGCAGCATCACCAGCACCAGGGCCGATTCAAGGGGCATGAGGGCGGCCAGGTGCTGGCGGGTATGCAGCACGACGTAGGCCAGGGCCACCTTGTTGGTCTTGACCAGGGTTTCGCGCAACAGGGCGTAGACTTTGCCGCCACGTTTGTCGGGGGCGAGAAAGTAGGGCGTGTCGATGTTTTGCAGGGGGATCGTCTCGCTGCCGACAAAAGAAAAGATATCGATGGTCTGGGTGGACTTGGGGTGAGCGGAGCGGATTTCCTCTTCGCTGAGCAGCACGTACTGGCCTTTCTGGTACTGCACGCCCTTGACAATGTTTTCCTTGGTCACTTCCTTGCCCGTCGCCTTGTTGACCCGCTTGTAGCCCACCGGGTCCATGCTGCGTTTGTCCAGCCAGTCAAAATCCACACCCTGTGAAGAGGTGGCCGACACCAGCGCGACGGGGATGTGGACCAGCCCGAAACTGATTGCGCCTTTCCAGATTGCCCGAGCCATGGTGGTGTTTTCCTTGCCGGTGGATGTCTCTCTGGTGACCTTCGCGCCTCGGGAAAAGTTTCCACTGTGGTGGGGGCGAGCCTGCTCCCACCTGCGTTTTGAGACGCTTCGTTACATCTTCACCGGGATATTTCGCTTAACAAGGGCGAACCTGCGGCGTAGCGTGCTTTCGATATGCCTGAACCCAAGAGGTGCCCCAATGAACAGGCCGATGCTCGTCATCATGACGCTATTACTGACTGCCGCTGCCCAGGCCGCCACGCCCAGCGCAGGCCCAACGGTCCTGGCCCAGAACCTGCCGGGCAACAACAATCCCTATAACAGCCCGACACGCCGGGTCAATCCCAACAGCATGCAGGGCACCCGGCCCAACGTGCCGACGATTCATAACAACCCGACAGTGCCGGTGCCACGGCCACCGACCCTGGAAAATGGCGGCATCGGCAATGGCTACCCCCGTTCCGGCCAGCCGTCGGGTTCGCCGCGACCCACCATCGAGTCTCCTGCGCCACCGCGCAACAGCCAGAATGGCAATCGCTAGGCGCTGGCGCCCGTTGTTCTCTTTCAACACCGCAGAAGGAAATGTGCATGTTGCGTAAAACACTCCTGGCCGCATTCTGCGCCAGCGCTGTCCTGACCCTCGCCACCCCGGCCAGTGCCGCGCCAACCCAGTCATTCAAGAGCGAGGAGGGCACGCTGGAAGTGACCACCGTGGTCAAGGGACTGGAGCACCCTTGGTCCGTTGCGTTCCTGCCGGGCCAACAGGGCATGCTGGTGACGGAGCGAGGGGGCAACCTGCGCGTGGTCAGCTCCGACGGCCAATTGTCCGCCCCCTTGAGCGGCGTGCCCGAAGTGTGGGCCAAGGGCCAGGGCGGCCTGCTGGACGTGGTGCTGTCGCCGGACTTCAAGCAGGATCGCACCGTCTACCTGTCCTATGCCGAGGTGGGTGCAGACGGCAAGGCCGGCACCGCCGTGGGGCGCGGGCAACTGGCTGAAGACCTCAAGAGCCTGAAGAACTTCGACGTGGTCTTCCGCCAGCAACCCAAACTGTCCACGGGCAACCACTTCGGCTCGCGACTGGTCTTCGACCGCGACGGCTATCTGTTCATTACCCTGGGGGAAAACAACGACCGGCCCACCGCCCAGGACCTGGACAAACTGCAAGGCAAGGTCGTGCGCATCTACCCCGACGGCAAGGTGCCTGACGATAACCCTTTCGTCGGCCAGAACGGCGTGCGTCCCGAGATCTGGTCCTACGGCATGCGTAACCCCCAGGGCGCTGCGCTCAATCCTTGGAGTGGCACCCTCTGGGAGAACGAACACGGGCCCCGGGGCGGCGATGAATTGAACATCATCGAGCGCGGCAAGAACTACGGCTGGCCACTGGCGACCCACGGCATCAACTACTCCGGCGCCCCGATTCCCGAGGCCCAGGGCAAGACCGTCGAAGGCGCCCTTGACCCTCACCACGTCTGGCAGGTCTCACCGGGACTCAGCGGCATGGCGTTCTACGACCAGGGGCGCTTCAAGGCCTGGCAACATAATGTGTTCATCGGCGCCTTGGTGCCGGGGGAACTGATCCGCCTGCAATTGCAAGGCGACAAGGTCGTCCATGAAGAGCGCCTGTTGGGCGAGCTCAAGGCGCGAATCCGTGATGTTCGCCAGGGGCCGGATGGGTATCTCTATGTGTTGACGGATGAGGACGACGGAGCGTTGTACAAAGTCGGCCTCAAATAACTGAAGAAAACTGTGGGAGCGAGCTTGCTCGCGATTGCTATGGATCAGTTGACATTGATGCTGACTGATACTCCGCTATCGCGAGCAAGCTCGCTCCCACAGGTGATGCTGTTCACTTGAGGTCATTGCGGCGAATGTCGGCGGGCACTTGATATTGCCCATTGACTTGCCGCCAACGCACCGCTAATTTCCAGGCATGAACTCAACCGTATTGCGCAGCCAGCCAAGCATTATTACCGCCATTCCTTATTTGGCGGGCTAGCTGACGGCTGCACCGAACCCGCCCTCGAGGCGGGTTTTTTCTTTCTGTCTCCTGGGCTCCGAGCGAACCAGGAGATCGTCATGACCATGACCGCTGCCCACACCGAGCAAACCCTGCTTGAGCACTATGTAAAGAAAATCCTCGCCGCGCCGGTCTACGAACTGGCCGTGCGCACGCCACTGCAAGCGGCGCCCGCACTGTCCGAGGCCCTGGGCAACCGGATCCTGCTCAAGCGCGAAGACCTGCAACCGACTTTTTCCTTCAAGATCCGCGGTGCCTACAACAAGCTCGTACACCTGACCCCGGAGCAGAGGGCCCGGGGCGTCATCACCGCGTCAGCCGGCAATCACGCCCAGGGCGTCGCGCTGGCGGCACGGGAGCTGGGTATTTCGGCCCGCATCGTCATGCCCGTGACCACCCCGCAACTGAAAGTGCTGGGCGTGCGCAACCGCGGTGCCGAGGCGCTGCTGCACGGCGACAGCTTTCCGTTTGCCCTGGCCCATGCGCTGGAGTTGGCCGAGCAGACCGGGCGGGAATTCGTCTCGCCTTTCGACGACCCGGACGTGATTGCCGGGCAAGGCACTGTCGCCATGGAAATCCTGCGCCAGCATCCTGGCCGGCTGGACGCGATTTTCGTTCCGGTCGGAGGCGGGGGGCTGATCGCCGGAATCGCGGCCTACGTCAAATACCTGCGCCCGGAAGTTCGCATCATTGGCGTCGAGTCGCAGCATTCTGCCTGTCTCCAGGCTGCGCTGGCCGCCGGGGAACGGGTGACCTTGCCCGAGGTGGGAACCTTCGCCGACGGCGTGGCCGTGGCGCAGATCGGCGCCCATGGCTTGGATATCTGCCGTTTCTGTGTCGATGAGGTGATGACCGTGAGCAACGACCAACTGTGCGCCGCGATCAAGGACATCTATGACGACACCCGATCAATTACAGAACCGTCAGGGGCCTTGGCGGTGGCGGGCATCAAGCAATACGTGGCGCGCACGGGCGCGCGAGGCGAGACCTTGGTAGCGATCGATTCGGGTGCCAACATCAATTTCGACAGTTTGCGTCACGTGGCGGAGCGGGCGGCGGTGGGAGCTCTTTGAGTTTTTTACGCTACGTCACACTTTTTTCATACCAGGCGACGGATGCCCACTTTCTCCTTCGAAATAGGGGCTAATCTAGGTTGCGAACAGGATAAAAGTGATTGCAGTTTGCATGGAAAAAACAACCTTTCCTTGCACTTTGCACGAGCCCTCTGGCGCGGGACGAAGCTAAACGCTTGATTCATATCAATCTGGAAGGTCGTCAATACAGGCATATTTTTTGCGGGATGGTTCAGGAGTTCGCTTGACGAACTTGTTAACTGAAAATGCCAAGAAAGAGAACGGCACGGTATTCATAGTCCCAGTCCGCAGGGAAGAAAACGGACGAAGGTACCGCCGTCGTGAACATAAATTGGCCGCCTCAACAGGAGAGAGTCGCCATGTTTTTATCTGCCCTCGAAATGCGAAACATCATTGAAAGCAGCTTGCTGCCCAAGCGCTCGCAATGCACGTTGTCACCTGAGCTGACGATGACGATCAAGATCTTCGATGACCACAGGACCGACCATGTGGCCTTGCTCAAAACGAATATCGATGCCAGGAAACTCACCGGGTGCCGAGCCATCAACGACCTGATTGCCGAGTTGCGTACGGAGCTTGACCACAACCCTGCCGCAGGCAATCACTTTCATCAGCAACACCATCGAATGACCGGGCGCTGATTACGGCCTTGTCATTTTCCCTCTGACGCTCGGGTCCGGTGATGTCCGAACCCGGCGTCCAGCTTTTCAGTTGTAACGCGCAAGTCAGGCCAGTTGCTGCCGATAGGGCAGGTCCGGCCCGGTTTTGCCGCACGTCAGTGCTGCGGCGCGAATGGCGAACTCAAGCATGGCGCTGACCTGCTCGCGGGTCAGTGTCTGCAGGCCCTCGATCGAATCCAATTGTTGTTCAGTCAGCCAGGCAATCAGGGCGGCCTGGAAGGTGTCGCCTGCACCCACGGTGTCGGCGATCTTCACCGGGCATGCTGGCAGCGACCATGTGCCGTGCTGGCGACTGAAGACGGTCGCCCCCTGGCCGCCACGGGTCAGGAAGACCACTTGGCAACGGTGCTTCAGCCAGCCTTCGATGACCGCCTGGGGCTCGATCCCTGGGTAGAGCAGGCCCAGATCCTCGTCACTGACCTTGATCAGGTCGGCATATTGCACCAGTGTCGCAATCCGCGAACGCCACAGTTCGATGTCCGGCTGCGGGTTGAGCCGCACGTTCGGGTCGAGACTGATCAGGCGCCTGCCGCTTTCCCGTTGCACCAGGGCCAGGAGCGTGTCGGCAACGGGCTGGACCACCAGCGAGAACGAGCCGACATGCAAGCCACGCACTTCAGGGCCCAGCTCCGGTAGATGGTCCAGGCTCAGTTGCCGGTCGGCACACCCTTCGCCGCGAAAGCTGTAGTGGGGCGAACCATTGGCGCCTACGGCAACCATCGCCAGGGTGGTCGGCGCGTCGAAGTCCAGCAGGTATCGGGTGCTGACACCTTCGTTGAGCAGCACCTGCTGCAAGCGACGGCCCAGGTAGTCGGTGGACAATCCGCTAAACAGCGCCGATTCAATACCCAGGCGGCGCAACCCCACCGCCACGTTGAATGGCGAGCCACCGGCAATCGCCTTGTAGTTCACCTGCGAGGCCGGGCCATCCGCCTCGGCTTCACTGAAAAAATCAAACAGCGCTTCACCACACACCAGATACATAGTTGCCCGCTCTCAAAGGGTTGCGACGTGTTGTCGATAACGTTCATAGGCCTGCTGGGACGCCGTGACATGGGCGGCGACTGGCCGGGTTTCGCTGGCCGGGTCGAGCTTGACGCAGCGCTCGCACAGTTCGGCGAGGCTGTCTTGCGCGCCTGAATGGCACCACGCCGCCTGGATCGCCGCACCCAACGCAGCCGCTTCGCTTTGTTCAGTGCAAATGACCGTGGTGTCCATGATGTCGGCGACGATCTGCCGCCATACCGGGCTCTTCGAGCCGCCACCGATCAGGCGAATGCTCTGGGCCTTGAGCCCGTTGGCCCGCAACAGGTCCAGGCCATAGCGCAAACCGAAGGTCGTGCCTTCGACCACGGCGCGGCACAGGTTGGCCCGGGTCAGGTTGGTGGTGGTCAGGCCCAGCAGGCTAGCGGTGGCATGGGGCAGGGCAGGCACCCGCTCGCCGTTGAGGAACGGCAGCATGCAGACCCCCTCGGCGCCAATCGGGGCCTGGACGACCAGGGCGTTGAAGGCGTCGATGTCCAGGTCCAGCAGCTCGCGAATCGCCCCGGTGGCGTTGGTCAGGTTCATGGTGCAAATCAATGGCAGCCAGCCACCGCTGGATGAGCAAAACGTCGCCACTGACGGTTGCGGACTGACCGCAGGTTCGGCGGCATAGGCATAGACCGTGCCGGAGGAACCGAGACTCATGGTGATCACGCCGGGCTGGATGTTGCCGGTGCCGATGGCGCCCATCATGTTGTCGCCGCCACCGCTGGCCACCACCGCGTCGGGGTTGATGCCCAGGTGCGCGGCAATGGCCGGCAGGATGCGTCCGACGGGCTGGTGGGCCTCGATCAGCTCCGGCAGCGCCGCTTGCAAGCGTGCGCTGGGGTCGATGTGTTGCAGCAACTGCACGTCCCATTGGCGGGTGCGCACGTTGAAATAGCCGGTCCCCGAGGCATCGCCATATTCGCTGCAATGGCGGCCGGTGAGCCAGTAGTTGAGGAAGTCGTGGGGCAGCAGGACGCTGGCGATGCGTTCGAATACCTGGGGATGCTGTTCCCGCGTCCAGAGCAGTTTGGAGACCGTGTAGCCCGGCGCGATCACTACGCCGAGGCGTTCGAGGCTGCCGTCTTCTCCGCCCAGGTACGCCAGGAGCCGATCGTTTTCCGGCGTCGTCTCGGTGTCGCACCACAGCTTGGCCGGGCGCAAGACCTGGCCCTGGTCGTCAAGCAGCACCAAGCCGTGTTGCTGGCCGGACACGCCGATACCGAGGATCGCCTGGCCATCGACCCCGGCGGCGGCCAAGGCCTGATGCGTCGCCTGGGTGAATGCATCGAGCCATTGTTGGGTGTCTTGTTCACGACGCCCGTTGGCCCCGCTGATCATGCTGTGGGCAGCCGCGCCCTGGCCGAGTACCTGGCCGCTGATCGTATCCAGGATCAACGCCTTGGTGCCTTGGGTGCCGCAGTCGATGCCCAGGAACAGTTGTTGGTTTGCCATAGAAATCCTTGGTCGTCAGATCAATATCCGCAGGGAATAACCGCTCGGTCAGCAAACACCCGTGGCGAGGGAGCAAGCTCCCTCGCCACAAAAGCAGACCGTTAGTCTGCGTCAGCCAATACCCGCTCAAGTGTTCGTGTTACCCCGTGCTCGCGCAAGCTGTTGCAGCACCATTCGAATGCTGCCACGAACTCCGGCGAGCGGGGGATCGCCGTGCCAAAGATTTCTTCGACTTCCAACATCCGCTGGGTCACCAGCGCATCGTCAGCCACCAATGCCTGGCAGAACGCTGCCCGCGGGTCCGGGATCGAATACGTCACGCCATTCTCGTCCACGCCCTTCAGGTACACGGCCCAGGCGGCCACGACCAGTGCCGCACGGCGGGTTTCGCCGCCGTCGGCAATCAAGCGGTTGATGGTCGGGACGGTGAATTTTGGAAACTTCGACGAGCCGTCCGAACAGACCCGCTCCAACTGGTCGGCAATCGCCTGGTTGGAAAAGCGTTCCACCAGGGTGTTCTTGTAGTCGGTCAGGTCGATGCCTGGTACCGGTGCCAGTTGCGGTGTCACGTCCAGGTCCATGTAGGCGCGTATGTAACGCACGAACAACGGGTCGTTCATGGTTTCGTGGACGAAGCGATAACCCTTGAGAAAGCCCAGGTAGGTCAACGCCAGGTGGCTGCCGTTGAGCAACTTGATTTTCATCTCCTCATAAGGAGAAACGTCATCGGTGAACTGTACGCCGACCTTTTCCCAGGCCGGGCGACCGTTGACGAATTTGTCTTCCAGCACCCATTGCACGAACGGTTCGCAGACCACCGGCCAAGCGTCGTCGATGCCATGTTCGTCATGCAGTTGCAGGCGATGGGTCACGCTGGTCATGGGCGTGATGCGATCGACCATGGCGTTGGGGAAGCTGACGTTGCGGTCGATCCACTGCCCCAGCTCCGCGTCGCGCAATGCGGCGAAGGCCAGCAATGCCTTGCGGGTCACGGCGCCGTTGTGGGGCAGGTTATCGCAAGACATCAACGTGAACGCCGGGATACCAGCGGCGCGACGCTTGGCCAGGGCGGCGCAGAGGAAGCCGAAGACGGTTTTCGGTGCCTCGGGATGGCTCAGGTCGTGCTGGATCTGCGGCAGGTGGGCCATGAATTCGCCATTGCTGTCGTCGATGCAATAGCCACCTTCGGTAATGGTCAGCGAAACGATGCGGATCTGCGGATCGGCCAGCTTGTCGATCAGCGCCTGGGCGCCGTCTTCGGCCAGCAACATGTCATTGATCGCGCCAATCACCCGGACTTCGGTGTCATCGGTGTCGCCCAGTTCGTACAGGGTGAACAGGTAATCCTGGCTGGCCAAGTCATCCCGGGCACGGCGATCCTCGGCCCGCAGGCCCACGCCGCAGATGGCCCAGTCCAGGTCGACACCGGTGTTCATCAGCGCATCGGTGTAGTAGGCCTGGTGAGCCCTATGGAAACCGCCGACGCCGATATGGGCGATGCCCTGGCGGATGTCGCCCAACGGGTAGGCGGGCAGGGCTACGTCAGGGTTGAGGTTGTGCAGGTTTTGTCGGTTGAGTTTCATCGCAAGTCTCGGTAATCAGGCGGCGGCGCGCAGCGCGCGGCTTACCGCTACGCCCTCGGCATCGAATAAGTGGCAGTGTTCGGCGTCCAGGTGCAGGTTCAGTTGCTCGCCGAAACGGCTCGCCAGGTCGCCGCGAACCCGCATGGTCAAAGCTTCACCGGACGTCGTGACGACATGGCAGAAGGTGTCGCTGCCCAGCCGCTCGCTGACGTCGGCGGTGACTTGCAATGTGCAATCGCCCGGTTGCGCCAGGTTCAGGTGTTCCGGACGAATCCCCAGGGTCACCGCGCCGCCGACGCTCAGGTTGGCACCGCTGCGCGGCAGGTTGATGCGCGTGCCGGCGTCCAGCAGCACCTCGCAGCCCTGGCTGTCCAGGGCGGTGACCTTGCCTTTGAGGAAGCCCATTTTCGGTGTACCGAGGAACCCGGCGACAAACAGGTTGGCCGGCTGGTGATACAGCTCCAGCGGCGAGCCGACCTGTTCGATGCGCCCGCCATTGAGCACAACCACCTTGTCGGCCAGGGTCATGGCTTCGACCTGGTCGTGAGTCACGTAGATCATGGTCGCCTGCAGTTCCTTGTGCAGGCGTGCCAGTTCCAGGCGCATCTGCACTCGCAGGGCGGCGTCGAGGTTGGACAGCGGTTCGTCGAACAGGAAGATTTTCGGGTTGCGCACGATGGCCCGACCGATCGCCACGCGCTGGCGCTGGCCGCCGGACAGTTGCTTGGGCTTGCGCTCGAGCATCGGGCCCAGCTCAAGGATGCGCGCCGCTTCGTTGACCTTCTTCTCGACTTCGGCCTTGGGTACACCGGCCAGGTCGAGGGCGAAGGACATGTTCTTGCGTACGCTCATGTGCGGATACAAGGCGTAGGTCTGGAACACCATGGCCAGGTCGCGCTTGGCCGGGCTGACTTCGGTAATGTCCCGGCCATCCAGTTCGATGGTGCCGTCGCTGACCTCTTCCAGACCAGCGATCAGCCGCAACAGTGTGGATTTGCCACAGCCCGACGGGCCGACGAAGACCACGAACTCGCGGTCGTTCACCTCAAGGTCGATGCCCTTGATGATGGAGAAGCCTTCGAAACCCTTTTGCAAATTCTTGATTTTCAGGTTGGCCATGATGATGGGCCTCCACTTCTGATAATGGTGTAGGGCGCGTTACTTCACCGCGCCGAAGGACAAACCGCGCACCAGCTGTTTCTGGCTGATCCAGCCAAAGATCAGGATCGGCGCGCAGGCCAGGGTCGAGACGGCCGACAATTTGGCCCAGAACAAACCTTCCGGGCTGGAGTAGGAAGCGATCAGCGCCGTCAGGGGCGCGGCCTTGGAGGAGGTGAGGTTCAGCGACCAGAACGCCTCGTTCCAGCACAGGATCAGCGACAGCAGCACGGTGGACGCCAGGCCGCCCTTGGCAATCGGCAGCAGCACACGGACCATTTCCTGCCAGAGCGTGGCGCCATCCAGGCGCGCGGCCTCGAGGATGTCGCGAGGAATGTCCTTGAAGTAGGTGTAAATCATCCAGACCACGATGGGCAGGTTGATCAGCGTGTAGATGATGATCAGCGCGATACGCGTGTCCAGCAGGCCAAATTGCTTGGCCAGCAGGTAGATCGGCATCAGCACGCCCACCGGTGGCAGCATTTTGGTGGAGAGCATCCACAACAACGTGCCTTTGGTGCGCTGGGTTTCATAGAACGCCATGGAATAGGCTGCCGGTACCGCGATCAGCAGGCAAAGGGCGGTGGCGCTGAAGGAAATCACCACGGAGTTCCAGGCGAAGCTGAAGTAATTGCTGCGCTCGTTGATGTGCAGGTAGTTTTCCAGGGTCGGCGTGAAGATGAACTGCGGCGGCGTGGCGAACGCATCGATTTCGGTCTTGAAGCTGGTCAGCACCATCCAGAAGATCGGAAAGAAGATCAGGATCGCGATGGCCCAGGCCAGCGTGCCCAGCAGCAGGCTTTGCAGGCGACGGGATTGTTGAAGAGTCATGGCGACGGCCTCAATGCTTGTCGGTGAGGTTTTTACCGATCATCCGGACGAGGATGATGGCGGCGATGTTGGCAATGACTACGGCAATCAAGCCACCGGCCGAAGCCATGCCGACGTCGAACTGCACCAGCGCCTGGTTGTAGATCAGGTAGGCAAGGTTGGTGGAGGCATAGCCGGGGCCACCGTTGGTGGTGGTGAAGATCTCGGCGAACACCGACAGCAGGAAGATGGTTTCGATCATCAGCACCACGGCAATCGGGCGGGCCAGGTGCGGCAGGGTCAGGTGCCAGAAGATCGCGATCGGGCCGGCACCGTCCAGGCGGGCGGCTTCTTTCTGTTCCTGGTCCAGTGACTGCATGGCGGTCATCAGGATCAGAATCGCAAAGGGCAGCCATTGCCAGCTCACGATGATGATGATCGACAGCAACGGGTAATGGGCCAGCCAGTCCACCGGCTGGGCGCCGAACAGTTTCCACACCGAGGCGAGGATGCCCGAGACCGGGTGGAAGATCAGGTTCTTCCAGATCAGCGCACCGACGGTGGGCATGATGAAGAACGGCGAGATCAGCAGCACGCGGACGATGCCGCGACCGAAAAACTCACTGGCCTCCAGCAGCGCGCTGATCAATACCCCGAGGACGATACTGATCAACAGCACGCTGCCCACCAGCAACAAAGTATTGGTGGCGCCGGGCATGAAACCCGAGTCGGTCAGGAAATAGGTGAAGTTCTCCAGCCCGACGAATTCGTTTTCGCCGGGGTAGAGCAGGTTGTAGCGGATCATCGAGAAGTAGACGGTCATGCCCAGCGGCACGATCATCCACAGCAGCAACAAGGCCACCGAAGGGCTGACCAGGAACCAGCCGGGGTTGGCCAGGCGGATCTTGCGCGCCGGCGGCGGGGCAATCTCGATGGGGGCTTTGGCGGTTGTAGTTGAGCTATTCATGGCATTGAACCGATTTTTGCGGGCCTATGAAGATCCACTGTGGGAGCGAGCTTGCTCGCGATGGCGTCGTGTCAGTCACTCGTGATATTGGCCGGGGAGCCCTCATCGCGAGCAAGCTCGCTCCCACAGGTATCGGGAGCGGGCCTCAATGAGCTGACTACTTGGGATACCCAGCGCGTTTCATCTCGCGTTCGGTGGTGGACTGCGCGGCGGTCAACGCCTGGTCCACGGTCTGCTGGCCGGTCAGCGCCCCCGAAAAGAACTTGCCCACCTGGGTGCCGATGGCCTGGAATTCGGGAATGGTCACCAACTGGATGCCGATGTAGGGCACAGGCTTGAGGGTTGGCGCTTTCGGATCGGCGACTTTCAACGATTCCAGGGTCACCTTGGCAAACGGCGCGGCCTTCATGTACTCGTCGCTGTAGGTCGAGGTGCGGGTGCCTGGCGGTACGTTGGCAATGCCGTCGGTCTTGGCGACCAATTGGCTGTACTCCTTGGACGTCGCCCAAGTGGTAAAGACCGTGGCGGCTTCCTTGGCTTTGGAACTGGTCGGGATGGCCAGTGACCAGGAGTACATCCACGAGGTGCCTTTGTCGGTTTTTTCGTGGGGGGCGAAGGTGAATCCAACGTGATCGGACACCTTGCTCTGGGTCTTGTCGGTGACGAACGAGCCGGCGACGCTGGCATCCACCCAGATTGCGCATTTGCCGCTGTTGAACAGCGCCAGGTTTTCGTTGAAACCGTTGCTGGAGGCGCCCGGCGGGCCGGATTTCTTCATGTTGTCGACATAGAAGTTGAGTGCGTCTTTCCACTCGGGGCCATTGAATTGCGGCTGCCACTTCTCATCGAACCAGCGCGCGCCATAACCGTTGGCCAGGGTGGTGATGAGCGCCATGTTCTCGCCCCAACCGGCCTTGCCCCGCAGGCACAGGCCATATTGCTCCTTGGATTTGTCGGTGAGTTTTTCCGCGAACTCACCGATCTGGGTCCAGGTCGGGTGTTCGGGCATGGTCAGTCCGGCGTTCTTGAACAGGTCCGTGCGGTAATAGGTGATCGAGCTTTCGGCGTAGAACGGCAGGGCGTACAGCGAGCCTTTGACCGACAAACCATCGCGCACGGAAGGGAAGACGTCGTCCAGGTCGTAGGAGGCCGGCAAATCCTTCATCGGCTCCAGCCAGCCCTTGGCGCCCCAGAGTGCTGCTTCGTACATGCCAATGGTCAGCACGTCGAACTGCCCGCCTTGGGTGGCGATGTCGGTGGTCAGGCGCTGGCGCAGGACGTTTTCTTCGAGCACCACCCAGTTGAGCTTGATGTCCGGGTGCTCGGCCTCGAAGGTTTTCGAGAGCTTTTGCATGCGGATCATGTCGCTGTTGTTGACGGTGGCAATGGTCAGGGTCTGTGCGCCGAAGCTGACGCTACTGAGGGTCATGCAGGTGGAGACAAGCAGAGCTTTTACCGAAGGTTTCATCGCGCACTCCTTTTCCGCGCCCGAAAGCTGCGGAAGGACAGTTATTGTTTTTGTGTCTTCCGGATGAAGGGAAGAATGTGCGCTGATTACAGCCTTCAATGGACGGTGTGACAAATCATCCGTCGCACTTGTACTGATACTTTTTTGCACTGGAGGGATTAATGCCTGCCACTTCAGGTCGAACAAAGGACCCGTGGCGAGGGAGCTCGCTCCCGCTGGGGCGCGCAGCGGCCCTCAACAATTCCCCTGACAACTCGGTGCGAAAGGCTGATCCAGGGGGGCTGCTTCGCAGCCCAGCGGGAGCAAGCTCCCTCGCCACAGGGGATCTCTGTCAGGGCGAAAAGTCTCAGCCCTGGTTCTGCTCGGTCAACCGCTGCACCGCCAGCCGCCGGTAGTGGGAAGGCGTCATGCCCTTGAGCTGCTGGAAACGCCGGTTGAAATTGGAGATGTTGTTGAAGCCGGATTCAAAACACACGTCCGTTACCGGTTTGTCGCCGTCGGCCAGCAATTCGCAGGATTTGCTGATGCGCAGGCGATTGACGAATTCGATGAAGCAGCGGCCAGTGGCCTGTTTGAACACCCGGCTGAAGTAGGTGGGTTTCATGCCCAGGTGTTCGGCGACTTCTTCCAGGGGCAGCTCCCGGGCGTAATGGGCAAAGATGTAGTCCACCGCGCGGTTGGTGCGGTCGATGCTGTGTTCGTCCGCCGTTTGCGGGGCGGTCGCGCCGGACAGCAGTTGGTAGTCATCCGTGGCGGCCAGCAGCTCCATCAGGATGAAAAAGTGCCCCAGGCGGCTCATGCCCTGGGAATCGGCGATGCGCTGCATCAGGCTCATGGCCTGGCGGATGGTGCGCTTGCAACGGAACTCGATGCCGTATTGGGCGCGTTCGAGCAGCGGTGCGACCGTCTTGAGTTCGGCGAATACCTGGTGGCCGCTTTCGAACAACTCGTCGGTGAAGTTCACCAACATGTCGCGCTTGGGCACCACTTCGTCCTCGGCCACCTGGCTGATCCAGTTGTGGGGCAGGTTGGGCCCGGTGAGAAACAGCGACTGGGGGTAGAAGTTGCCAATGTAGTCGCCAATGAACACCTTGCCGGAACTGGCAACGATCAAGTGCAGCTCGTATTCCTTGTGGAAATGCCAGCGCACCAGCGGGCAGGGAAAACCGTGCTGGCGGTAGATGATGGACAGCCCGTTATGGTCGTCCATCAGCTCATAGGAGGGGTCGGTGACTCTGGCTGTTCGGGTCATGGGCCTGGCACTTTTATTGTTATCGCCACTGGATAATGCCCCCTTCGCCAGGCAGGTGCCACCTTGGCGTCTAACCGTTGCGGTTTTTTTCTTCGATCCACTGGGACATGTATTGGGTGCTTTTGTGCTGGTGGTGACGCAGCATACTGCCGGTGAAATTGTCCCGGCGTCGTTGTGCCAGGTCTGCCCGGCAAGCGTTGATGCTGTCGATCAGCGCCGGTCCATGCACCTGTTGCCGGTAGCGGCTCGCCAGCAGCGCCAGGCCGGCGTGCTGGGCCTGGGTCCAGCGCGCCTGGTCGCTATACAACTGCACCGCCGCGCTGGCGATGCCTTCGGCACTCCAGGCAATCGACCCGGGCCAGGGCATGTCGCCGTGCATGGCTTCGGCTCCCACGGGCGTGGTGACGTTGGGGGTACCGCAGAGCATGGCGTCGATCAGCTTGCCCTTGATCCCGGCGCCGAAACGCAACGGCGCCAGGCAGATGCGTGCCGCCGACATGACCTGCAAGGCGTCCTCGGCCCAGTTCATGATGTGAAAACCCTGGGCCGGATTGTGCAATGCAGCGGCCTTGGGTGGGGTATAGGCGCCGTACAGGTGCAGTTGTGCGCCAGGCAATTGCTGGCGGATCAGCGGCCAGATGGCGTTTTTCATCCAGAGCACGGCGTCCCAGTTCGGCGCGTGGCGAAAGTTGCCGATGCTCAGGAAATGCGCCCGGTCCTCGAACGGTACCGACGGTTCACTGGGCAGGTCCAGCATCAACGGGCACCAGTGCAGCAGGTTGCGGGGCAGCTTGAAGTGCTCCACCAGCAGTTCGATTTCAACCTCGGACACCATCAGGTTGAGGTCGCAGCGGTACAGGGCGGCGATTTCCCGCTTGGCCAGGTCGGTGTCGGCCATCCGTTGGAACTCCTCGCCCAGGGCCGGGGCGAAGAGGTCGCTGAAGTCCTCGCTCGCCTCATCGCGCTTCAGGCGCTCTTTCAGGCGTTGATGCCGGGCGTGACGCAGGCTTTGCAGATCGGAGGTCTCCAGCACCCGCAGGGCGCCGGGGCAGTGCTTTTCGACGCGCCAGCCGAACTGTTCTTCCATCATGAACTGGTCGAACAGCACGATGTCCGGCGCAAGTGTCTGGATGAACGCGTCGAAGCTGCTGCTATTGAGTTCGATGGGCACTTCGCGGATACCCAGCGCGGCCAGGTCGGCGCGCTGCTCGCCCGGGCCGGCCGGGCTGCTGAAGGTGATGTCCCAGCCTTGGCCGAGGAAGGTGTCGAGGATCTGCATGACGTGCCCACTGGCCGCCGATGAGCGCGGTTCGGGCCAGACATAGCCGATAACCAGGACTTTGGTGGCAGTGGGGTGATGCATGAGCAGGGGGTTCCTCGGAGCGAATCAGGCGCCATCGGCGCGCGGGGCGCCGATAGTGACCAAGAATGCAATCCGGCTCAAGCAAGAATGCGTTTGACCTTGTCCCGCAATTGATCGATGGAGAAGGGTTTGCCGATCACCGACATGCCTTCAGGCACATCGATACTTTCGGCATAGCCGCTGGCAAACAGCACCGGCAGCTGCGGCCGCTCGAGTCGAGCCTGCTTGGCCAATTCGCGTCCGTCCATTACTGGCAGGCCGACGTCGGTCATCATCAGGGCGATCTCCTGCTGGTGGTCGCGCAAAAACCTCAGCGCCTGCTCACAACCGTCCGCCTCCAGCACCTGGTACTCCAGTTCTTCCAGCACGTCGACGATCAACATCCGCACAATGTCATCGTCTTCGACTACCAGGATGGTGGGCTGGGTGGCGGCAGGGGTGGTGGGCATAGTCGACATTCTCGAAAGATGGGAGCGGGAGGGGCACGGAAAAAAAAGGTCTCATTCATGAGTAAGTGCCAAGGCGGCACAAGTTCCCTGGGTTGTACAAGAAAGGATCTATAGTACAAGAGCTGACAAGGATAGTCGCTTCCCTGCTACAAGACGGATTGCCGTGGGATTTGCGTCTTTGACTTGTCAGAAAATGTGGATCCACGCGCGGTTTTTCGGGCAAACTCCACCGATTTCAACTGTCCACCAAGGCCCTCTCCATGACTCCTTCGTCTTCGGTCGACGAGCAAAGCTTTCGCAAACTCCTGAGCCGCAATATCAGCCTGCCGTTGGGCATGGGCGCCCTCAGCGCGGTGTTTTTCATCATCCTTATCACGTACCTGCTGTCGGTAATCCAGTGGGTCGGCCATACCGACAGGGTGATCAATAACGCCAACGAAGCGTTCAAGCTGAGCGTGGACCTGGAAACCGGCATGCGCGGCTACCTGTTGAGTGGTGACGAGCACTTCCTCGACCCCTATGAAGTGGCCAAGCCACGGATTGCCGTGACGTTGGAAACATTGTTGGAATTGACAGCCGATAACCCCGTCCAGACCGACCGCCTGCACAAGATCCAGGCACTCCAGACGGAGTGGGCCAATTACGCCCAAAGCATGATCGACCTGCAACGCACCAGCGGCGATTACCGGGGCGCGGTGAAGGCCGGGCGCGGTAAGCGCCTGACCGACGAAATTCGCCAGTCCTTCGAAGAAGTCGTCGAGACCGAGCAACAATTGCGTGCGGCCCGCAATCAGGATGTGCGCACCACGACCGTCTGGAGCATTGCCCTTTACCTGTTGTTTGTCGCAGCGGTCAGCGGGCTGCTGGCCTACGTCGGTCGCCGGGATCTGTTGAGCCTGTCCGAAAGCTACAGCGCCAGCCTGAAAGTCCAGCAACGCAGCGCTTTGCACCTGGAGAAGCAGGCCTGGCTGCGTAACGGCCAGACGCAACTGGCCGAGCAGGTCCTGGGCCAACTGTCGCTGAACCTGTTGGGTCGCAACATCCTGCAGTTCTGTGCGAAGTACCTGGGCGTCGCTGTCGCTGCGCTGTATGCGCGGGAAGAAAATGGTGTCCTCAGGCGCGTCGCCACCTACGGGCTGTCCCGGGAGGATGAAGAACAACAGCAGGTGATCTTCGCCGGCGAAGGTATTGCTGGCCAGGCCGTGCAGCAGGGGCGTCTTATCCGTCTGGACGATGTACCGGACGATTATCTGAAAGTCAGCTCCGGGCTGGGGCAAGGCCTGCCCAACAGCGTGCTGGTGGTGCCCACCAGTGACGATGACCGGATCAACGGTGTCATCGAACTGGGTTTCCTGCGGCCATTGACCGAGCGTGACGTCGAGCTGCTGGAACTGATCGCCGGCAATATCGGCACCTCCATCGAAGCGGCCCGTTATCGCCAGCGCCTGCAGGAGGTCCTGGCCGAAACCCAGCAGTTGAACGAAGAGTTGCAAGTCCAGCAGGAAGAGCTCAAGACCGCCAACGAAGAGTTGGAAGAACAGTCGCGCATCCTCAAGGAGTCCCAGGCCCACCTGGAAGCCCAGCAACAGGAACTGGAGCAGACCAACGAGCAATTGGCCGAGCAGCGCGACGCCATGGACCAGAAGAACAGCGAATTGAACCTGGCCCAGATCCAGTTGCAGGAGCGCGCCGAAGAGCTGCAGCGCTCGAGCAAGTACAAGTCCGAGTTCCTGGCCAATATGTCCCACGAGTTGCGCACGCCGCTCAACAGCTCGCTGATCCTGTCCAAGCTGCTGGCGGAGAACCCACAGCACAACCTCAGCGAGGAACAGGTCAAGTTTGCCGAGTCGATCTACTCCGCCGGCAACGACCTGCTGAACCTGATCAACGACATTCTCGACATCTCCAAGGTCGAGGCCGGAAAGCTGGAAGTGCGTCCGGAAAACACCAGTGTGCAGCGTCTGGTGGAAGGGCTGCAGGATATGTTCAAGCCGTTGGCGGCGGACAAGGGCCTGAATTTCGAGGTCCAGGTGCTGTCCGATGCGCCGGCGATGCTCTACACCGACCGCCAGCGCTTGGAGCAGGTGATCAAGAACCTGCTGTCCAACGCCGTGAAATTCACCGAGCAAGGTTCCGTCAGCCTGTCCGTGGCCGGTCAGCCAGGCTCGGGCATCGCGTTCATGGTGCGGGACTCCGGGATCGGCATCGCCGTCGATCAACAGCAAAGCATTTTCGAGGCGTTCCGCCAGGCCGATGGCACCACCAACCGTCGCTACGGCGGCACCGGCCTGGGGTTGTCGATTTCCCGGGACCTGGCCATGTTGCTGGGCGGCTCGATTTCGGTCTCCAGCGAGCCGGGGCAGGGCAGTGTGTTTACGCTGGTATTGCCTGAGCGGTATGTCGAGCCCGGTGACACGCCGATAGCGCCGATGACCTTCATCCCGACGGCCACCGCGCCGGCGCCTGTCGCGCCCCAGGCCGCACCGGCGCCGCTGGTCGCCGAGGTGGACACGCCGATTGCCCGCTTCGCCGACGACCGCGACAAGGCGCCGTTCGATACCCGGTGCATCCTGGTGATCGAAGATGAGCCCAAGTTCGCCCGGATTCTGTTCGACCTGGCCCACGAGCTCGGTTACCAGTGCCTGGTGGCCCACGGCGCCGACGAAGGCTTCGACCTGGCTTTGCAACTGGCTCCCGACGCGATCCTGCTGGACATGCGCCTGCCGGACCATTCCGGGCTGACGGTGTTGCAGCGGCTCAAGGAGCAGGCCGAAACCCGGCACATCCCGGTGCACGTGATTTCCGTCGAAGACCGTGTCGAAGCCGCCATGCACATGGGCGCCATCGGCTACGCCGTCAAGCCGACCACCCGCGAAGAACTCAAGGACGTGTTCGCCCGCCTGGAGGCCAAGCTGACCCAGAAGGTCAAGCGGGTGCTGCTGGTGGAGGACGATGATCTGCAGCGCGACAGTATTACCCGCCTGATCGGCGACGATGACATCGAGATCACCGCCGTTGGCTTGGCCCAGCAGGCCCTGGACCTGCTGCGGACCAATGTCTACGACTGCATGATCATCGACCTCAAGTTGCCGGACATGCTCGGCAATGACCTGCTCAAGCGCATGTCCAGCGAAGACATCTGTTCCTTTCCGCCGGTGATCGTCTACACCGGGCGCAACCTGACGCGGGACGAAGAAGCCGAACTGCGTAAGTATTCACGCTCGATCATCATCAAGGGCGCCCGTTCGCCAGAGCGCTTGCTGGACGAGGTGACACTCTTTCTGCACAAAGTCGAATCCCGGTTGTCCCATGAACGACAGCGGATGCTCAAGACCGCCCGCAGCCGCGACAAGGTGTTCGAAGGCCGCAAGGTGCTGTTGGTGGACGACGATGTGCGCAACATCTTTGCCCTGACCAGCGCCCTGGAGGCGAAGGGGGCGATCGTGGTCATCGGCCGTAATGGCTTGGAGGCGATCGATCGCCTGAATGAATTCGACGACATCGACCTGGTGCTGATGGATGTGATGATGCCGGAGATGGACGGTTTCGAAGCCACCACGCTGATCCGCAAGGATCCGCGCTGGCGCAAGCTGCCGATCATCGCCGTGACGGCCAAGGCCATGAAGGACGATCAGGAGCGCTGCCTGGCGGCGGGTTCCAATGACTACCTGGCCAAGCCGATCGATCTGGATCGTCTGTTCTCGCTGATTCGCGTGTGGTTGCCGAATATGGAAAGAATTTAGTGGAACGTGACACTGACATTGAACTTCGTTTGTTGATCGAAGCGATTTACCTCAAGTACAGCTACGATTTTCGCGATTATTCCGGGGCCTCCATCAAGCGCCGGGTCCACCATGCGTTGAGCCAGTTCGAGTGCAAGACCATTTCGGCCTTGCAGGAGCGCGTGCTGCACGACTCGGGTGTATTCATGCAGTTGCTGCAACTGCTGACGATCCCCGTCAGTGAGATGTTTCGTGACCCCTCGCATTTCCTGGCGATACGCGAGGAAGTCGTACCACTGCTCAGGACGTACCCCTCGATCAAGATCTGGATCGCCGGGTGCAGCACGGGAGAGGAAGTCTACTCCATGGCGATCCTGCTGCGAGAAGAAGGCCTGCTGGACCGCACATTGATCTACGCCACCGATATCAATCCGCGCTCCTTGGAAAAAGCCAAGCAGGGCATTTTCTCCCTGGAAAACGTGCGCACCTATACGCAGAACTACCAGAACGCTGGAGGACGGCGATCGTTTGCCGATTACTACACAGCCGCCTACGATTACGCGATGTTCGATAAAACCCTGTGCGAGAACGTGACCTTTGCCGATCACAGCTTGGCGACCGACAGTGTTTTTTCAGAAACTCAATTAATTTCGTGTCGCAATGTATTGATATATTTCAATAAAAAGCTGCAAGATCGTGCGTTTGGACTGTTCCATGAGTCCCTTTGTCACCGTGGTTTCCTGGTATTGGGCAGTAAGGAGACACTGGATTTTTCGGCTTACGGTCATCGATTCGAGCCGTTGGTCAAACAGGAACGGATCTATCGCAAGTTATGAATCAGACCAAGGACAGATCCAACCCGCCCATCGAGGCCATTGTCGTCGGTGCATCGGCCGGCGGCGTCGAAGCGTTGCTCAGGGTATTCGGACACCTGCGCAAAGGTTTCGGCCTGCCCATCCTGGTGGTATTGCATTTGCCGAATGAGCGCGACAGCCAACTGGCCTCCGTGCTCGGCCATCGCCTGGCGGTGCCGGTGGAGGAGGCCCGGGACAAACTGGACATCGCACCGGGTACCTTGTACGTCGCCACGCCCGGCTATCACTTGTCGGTCGAGGCCGACCGTTGCCTGTCGTTGAGCCTGGAGGAGCCCGTACATCATTCGCGACCGTCCATCGACGTTCTGTTCGAGTCGGCCGCCGATGTCTACGGCGAGAAGTTGCTGGCTGTGGTAATGACCGGTGCCAATGGCGATGGCGCCCGGGGCCTGGCGAAGGTCAGGGCGCTGGGTGGCATCACCGTGGTCCAGGATCCCGCTGAAGCCCAGGTCGCGACCATGCCCGAAGCGGCGCTGGCCCTGCATGAGCCCGACCATATCCTTACTTTGCAAGGCATCGGCCAATTGCTGGCCGGGCTGGAATGAACCACATGCCAAAAGATGTTCAAGCCAAACTGCTGATCGTCGACGATCTGCCCGAGAATCTGTTGGCCCTGGAAGCGTTGATCAGGGGGCCAGACCGCGAGGTCTTCAAGGCCCTGTCGGCGGACGAAGCACTGTCCCTGCTGCTGCAACACGACTTTGCCCTGGCCATCATCGATGTGCAGATGCCCGAGATGAACGGTTTTGGGCTGGCCGAGCTGATGCGCGGCACGGAGAAGACCCGCAGCATCCCGATCATTTTCGTCAGCGCCGCCGGTCGTGAACGCAACTATGCCTTCACCGGTTATGAAACCGGCGCGGTGGACTTCCTGCACAAACCGCTGGACACCCAGGCCGTCAAGAGCAAGGTCAATGTGTTCGTCGAGCTGTATCGCCAGCGCAAGGCCATGAAGGAGCAAGTCGTGGCCCTCGAGCAGAGCCAGCGGGAACAGGAGGTCCTGTTGCAGCAGCTGGAAACCACCCGCGGCGAGCTGGAGCAAGCGGTGCGTATGCGTGACGACTTCATGTCCATTGTCGCTCACGAGGTGCGCACCCCCCTCAATGGCCTCATTCTCGAGACCCAACTGCGCAAGATGCACCTGGCCCGGGACAATGCCGCGGCCTTCAGCCTGGACAAGGTGCGGGCAATGGTCGAGCGTGACGAGCGCCAGATCAAGAGCCTGATCCGGCTGATCGAGGACATGCTGGATGTGTCGCGGATTCGTACCGGCAAGCTGTCGATCCGTCCGACCCGTTTCAACTTGACGGCACTGGTGGAAAACCTGCTGCGCAACTTCCAGCCGCAGTTTGCCATCGCCGAGTGCTCATTGACCTGCCTGGCCGAGCCTGCGGTGGAGGGGCAGTGGGATGAGTTTCGCATCGAACAAGTGGTGTCGAACCTGTTGACCAATGCGCTGCGCTACGGTGGCAAGAGCCCGATCGAAGTGCGCGTCTACAAGACGCCCGAGCATGCCTGCATCGAGGTCCGGGACCACGGCATCGGCATCAGCGAGGAGAACCAGAAACGTATCTTCCAGCAGTTCGAGCGCGTATCGTCCAAGGCGGCCGCTTCAGGCCTGGGGCTGGGGCTGTTCATTTCCGAGCAGATCGTCACGGCCCATGGCGGGACGATCACGGTCGACAGTCGTCTCCATGAAGGGGCGTTGTTTCGTGTTTGCCTGCCCTTGCAGAAAACTGTCTTGGACAAAACCGCCGAACAGACGCAACCTCTGAGAGACCCTAAGGTCGTATCAGCAGCTATTGATCGAACAAAGGCTTCTCATGAGTGAAGATGCGCAAGATGTTGTATTGATCGTCGAGGATGACCCGTCGATCCTGATGGTGCTGTCGGCCTACCTGTCGGGCGAGGGATATCGGGTGTTGCAGGCCGAAAACGGTGACCAGGCGTTCGAGATCCTGGCGAGCAAGCCGCATCTGGACATGATGATTACCGACTTCCGCCTGCCGGGCGGTATTTCCGGGGTGCAGATCGCCGAGCCTGCGGTCAAGCTGCGGCCCGAACTGAAGGTCATTTTCATCAGTGGCTACGCGCAGGAAGTGCGCGACACCGATAGCCCCATTACCCGCAAGGCCCCGATCCTGGATAAACCGTTCGACCTGGATGAACTGCAGGCAATCATGCAAAAAATGTTGTCGTAAGCCTGTGGGTGCATGGTGGGCCTGTGGCGAGCTTAAGGTCCGGTTTACCTCAGACCTTGATCATCTCCCGCACCTTGGCCGTCAACAAATCAAACGTGAACGGCTTGGTGATCATCTGCATCCCCGGGTCAAGGAAGCCGCCGCGTACCGCCGCATGCTCGGCGTAGCCGGTGATGAACAGCACCCGCAGGTCCGGGCGCACCTGCCGGCCGATTTCCGCCAGTTGCCGACCATTCATGCCGGGCAGGCCTACGTCGCTGATCAGCAGGTCGATGCGTTGGCCTGACTCGAGGATCGGGACCGCGCCATTGGCGTCGGCCGCTTCCACAAAGGCATAACCCAGTTCACTCAACACCGCGCTCACCAGCACCCGCACCGCCGGATCGTCCTCGACGATCAGCACGGTTTCGCCGTCCTGCGCATACGGCGCATGCTGGGTGGTGACCTGGGGCTCGTGGACTTCTTCACCGCGAAAGCGCGGCAGGTACAAGTTCACGGTGGTGCCTTTGTCGACTTCGCTGTCGATGGTCACATGACCACGCGATTGCTTGCTGAAGCCATAGATCATCGACAGGCCCAGCCCGGTGCCCTGGCCGATCGGCTTGGTGGTGAAAAACGGGTCGAAAGCGCGGCCGATCACCGCTTCGGGCATGCCATAACCGGTGTCCTGCACGCTCAGCACCACATAGTCGCCGGGCTCCAGGTTGGTGTAGGCATCGGTGAAGTCGGCGTCCAGGTGTCGGTTGCAAGTCTGCACCACCAGGTTTCCGCCGTTGGGCATGGCATCCCGAGCGTTGAGCACCAGGTTGAGCAGGGCGCTTTCCAGTTGGTTGGGGTCGGCCTCGGCGACCCAGAGCTGTTCGTCCAATTGCATGTCCAGGCGAATGCTTTCGTTGAGGCTGCGTTGCAGCAGCTCGCCCATGGACAGCACCAGCGTATTCATCTGGACGGCCTTGGAGTCCAGCGATTGCCGTCGGGAAAACGCCAGCAGGCGATGGGTCAGGCCGGCGGCGCGGTTGGCCGAGGTCACGCCCAGGTCGATCAGGCTGTCCAGGTCCTCGGTACGGCCGCGGGCCAGGCGCCGGCGCAGCAGTTCGAGGCTGCCGATGATCCCGGTGAGCATGTTGTTGAAGTCGTGGGCGATACCGCCGGTCAACTGACCTACCGCTTCCATTTTTTGCGACTGGCGCAGGGCCTCTTCGTTGTGACGCAACTGGGCGGTACGTTCTTCTACCTGCTGCTCGAGGGTTTCAAGGGTGGTCTGCAGGCGCAGTTCACTGTTGCTGAGGTCGATCAGGCGGTCGCGGGCTTCGTACTGCCTTCGACGACCCCGCAGGGCGGTGGTCACCAGGCTGATCAGGGTCACCGGATGGAAAGGACGCTCGAGGAAGGTCACGTTGCCCAATTGCGTACCGATACGGGCCGCCGGGTTCTGTTCCGGCCCGCCGTGATGGGTCAACAAGACAATGGGCAGGTCGGACCAGGTTGGCTGCTGTTCGATTTGCTGGAACAGCGTTTCCAGGTCGGGCCCTACCAAAGCCTCCGAAGAAATCACCAGCAGGCCGGCACCGCTTTCCAACTCTTCGCACAAATGGTCCAGGTGGCGGCAGATGAGGCCGGCAAAACCGGCTTCATTGAGGATCATCAAGGCGATCTGGCTGTCCCGTCCCAGCGGCGCGAGGATCAGCGCCCGCTCGGACAGGGGCTCGGCCAGCGTCACCGGTGTTCATCCTTGAGCAGCGGGTTGCTCTCGCCCATGTAGGTGGGGACCCCGCGCAAGACGCCCTGGAACGCCTCCAGTGGCTCGCCGATGGTCATTCCCACGCCGCTGATGCGGTATTCGCGGATGGTCGACTCGTGGCTGCCGGTACGTTTCTTGATGATGGAGATCGCCCGGCGAACCTTGCCCAGTGCTTCGAAATAACGCAACAGAATCACCGTATCGGCCAGGTAAGTAATGTCCACGGGCGCTTGCATGTCGCCGACCAGACCGTGCTGTGCAACGGTCATGAAGGTCGCCGCGCCCTTGCGGTTGAGATAGAGCAGCAATTCATGCATGTGCAGTACCAGGGCGTTCTCTTCCGGCATGGCCGCCTGATAGCCGTTGATACTGTCGATGACCACGGTCTTGATGTTGCCCTCATCGACGCAACGGCGCACGCGGTGGGAGAACTCGCCGGGGGACAACTCGGCGGCGTCGACCTGTTCGATCAGCAGGTTGCCGGTCTCTAGGAGGGCCTGCAGATCAATGCCGATGTTTTTCATGCGCTCGAACAGCAAGCCCAGCTCTTCATCGAAGATGAACAGTGCGGCTTTCTCGCCGCGATGCACGGCGGCTGCGGCAAAAATCAGCGCGATCAGCGACTTGCCGGTACCCGCCGGGCCCAGGATCAAGGTACTGGACCCCGTCTCGATACCGCCCCCCAGCAGCGCATCCATTTCGCCGATGCCGCTGGAGAGTTGCTGGCGCAGGTACTGCCCACGGTGTTCGGCGGCGACCAGGCGCGGGAAGACGTGCACGCCGTCGCCCATGATGGTGAAGTCATGGTAACCGCCGCGGTATTTCTGCCCTCGATACTTGACCACCCGGATCCGCCGCCGTTCGGCGCCGTAGTTGGGGGTCAGTTCTTCCAGGCGCACCACCCCGTGGGCAACGCTGTGTACGGTCTTGTCCAGGGACTCGGTGGTCAGGTCGTCGAGCAACAGGACCGTGGCGTCGTAGCGCACGAAATAATGCTTGATCGCCAGGATCTGCCGACGATAGCGCAGGGAGCTTTGCGCCAACAGGCGGATCTCCGACAGGCTGTCGAGCACGACCCGGGTCGGCTTGACCCGTTCGACCACTTCGAAAATCTGCTTCGTCGCTTCGCCCAGTTCCAGGTCCGAGGAATACAGCAGGCTCTGTTGGTGCTCGGCATTGAGCAGGCTTTCGGGCGGGGTCAGCTCGAAAATATGAATATTGTCATCCAGCGTCCACCCGTGGGAGGCCGCGCCCTGACGCAGTTCACGCTCGGTTTCCGATAGCGTGATGTACAACGAGCGCTCGCCAGCCTTGGCGCCGGCTAACAGAAAATGCAACGCGACCGTGGTCTTACCAGTCCCGGGTTCGCCCTCGAGCAGGAACACATGGCCGCGGGACAAACCACCGGAGAGGATATCGTCCAGTCCCTCGATGCCGGTGGCGGCTTTTGCACTGATCAACTCGTTAGATGTAGACAAAAATAGCCCTCTCATGACTAGGGAAGTGGGCAGCAGGCGGGGTAACGCCTGAAATCGACTGCCTGAACACTTGACCTTTGGCGGTGATGGCGGTTCCGCTTACATCGATAAAACGCGGTGTACTGCACAAACTTTGTAGGTGCTGTCGAGCGAAGCGAGGCTGAAGGCAATTGAGTGATCGCAGCTTTCGGCAGCTCCTACAGGCCCTGTTGCAGCGTCGGGTCATCGGGGTTCAACTGTTCCAATTGCGCCAACAGGATCTGCACATTCTGCAACTGACCGGTTTCCTTCCAATAGTTGATCAGCAACACCCGGGCCTTGCGGTCGGCGGGGTAGCGCTGGACGATTTCCTGCAACTGCTTCTGCGCGGCTTCCACTTCCTGTTCGGCATGCAAGGTGGTCGCCAGGTCATAGCGGTAATGCCGGTTCTCGGGTTCCAGTTCCACGGCTTTTGCCAGACCGAGCACCGCATACTCGCTCTGGCCGTGTTGCAGCAGCCACATGCCCAGCGCATGTTGCAGATAAGCCGACGGTGGCTGGGTTTGCAACTGTCGGGCGAGCAATTGTCGTGCGGCTTCGCCCTGGCCTTGTTTGTCCAGCACTTCGATCTGCATGACCAGCGCCGGGAGATTGTCCGGTTGCAGGCGCAAGGCCTGCTCAAGGGCCAATTGGGCTTTCTTCAATTCGGCGTTGTGCAGGTGCAGCCGGGCGAGCTGGTAGTGGGTGTCCGCGGTTTTCGGACCGTCCTCGAGCACCTGCTCCCAGGTATCGATGGCGATCTGCATTGCGCCGAAATACAAGCCGAGGTCATCCGGCGAGAGGCCCAGCAGGGCATTCACGGCGGCGAACCGGACATTCGGGTCGTCATCATCCAGCAGTGGGCCGAGCAACAGGCTGCGCTGGCCCGTCGGCACCAGCCCGACGATGCTGCCGATGGCGGCCCGACGCACGTCCGGTGATTCGCTGTGCAGGTCCGCGTCCGCCAGTTTCAGGGCTTGCGGGCTGGGGTAGTTGGGCAGTTCGGCGTGCAGCCACACACGGCGCTTGGGTGAGAGGTCTGGACGCCCCAATTGCTGGTAAAGCATGCGTGCCGCCCCCGGCTGTCCGTTGCGGGCGCTTTCCAAGGCTTCACTGTAACCACGCTTGATCGCTTCGGGGATTTGCGGCGTGGTGCTGCGTAGCCATAGCGCGACAAGACCGATCAACAACAGGACACAGAGGCTGAGGAGCAGATAGCGGCGGCGAGGCGAGGGCATGCAGGGAATCCATTACCAGAAGCGTGAAATGTCGCAAGCTTCGGTCAGGTGGCGGCTTGAGTCAAACCTTGTAACAGCGGTAGCGGACCTGCGGGAGCGAGCTTGCTCGCGATGGCGTCGGATCAGCGATATCGATATTGACTGACCCACCGCCATCGCGAGCAAGCTCGGCTCCCACACTGGAATGGAGGGGAGACACAAACCCTATACCCACCCGAGCCTCCTGTGGGAGCGAGCTTGCTCGCGATGGCGTCGGATCAGCGATATCGATATTGACTGACCCACCCCCATCGCGAGCAAGCTCGGCTCCCACACTGGAATGGAGGGGAGACACAAACCCTGTACCCACCCGAGCCCCCTGTGGGAGCGAGCTCGCTCGCGATGGCGTCGGATCAGCGATATCGATATTGACTGACCCACCGCCATCGCGAGCAAGCTCGGCTCCCACACTGGAATGGAGGGGAGACACAAACCCTGTACCCACCCGAGCCCCCTGTGGGAGCGAGCTCGCTCGCGATGGCGGTTGAGCCGCCGACATCACCGCCAACTGACCCACCGCTATCGTGAGCAAGCTCGCTCCCACAATGGGATCTTTCATGGTGGGTGTGGGCGATAGGCAAAAAAAGCCCCGCGTCCAAATGAACGCGGGGCAAAGAATTGGTTGGTTGCGGCCAACCAAAGGAGCTCGGTTGAGCAGGGCGGGTCAGTTGCTGGCAACGGTTTCCGGTTGCCAGCCGCCACCCAGGGCCTTGTAGATCGCGACGATGCCGCGGTACAAGTCCACTTCGGCCTGGGCCTGGGTGTCTTCGGCGGCCAGGCGTTCACGTTGGGCATCGAGCAGCACGAGGAAGTCCACGGTGCCTTCGCGGTAGCGAATCTCGGCCAGGTCGGCGGCGGCGCGGCTCGATTCACTTTGGCGGATCAGCGAAATCAGCCGTTGCTGGCGCTTGCCGTAGTCACTGAAGGCGTTTTCCGATTCTTCCAGGGCCAGCAGCACTTGCTGTTCGTAAGTCGCCAGGGCGCCGTCCGCCTCGGCGTCGGCACCGCGCAAGCGCGCCCGCACGCTGCCCAGGTCGAAAGCGGCCCAGGTAATGCTCGGGCCCAGCGCCCAGGCATTGGCGGCCGAGGAACCGATCTGCGAACCGCGTCCAGCCGTGAAGCCGAGGAAACCGCTCAGGCTGACCCGCGGGAACAGATCGGCCTTGGCCACGCCGATGCGTGCCGTGGCGGCGGCCAGTTGGCGTTCGGCACTGAGAATGTCCGGGCGTCGTTGCAGCAGTTCACCCGGATCGCCGATGGGCAGGGCCTTGGCGATGGCCGGCAATTGTTTCGGGCTCAGGTCCACGCTGAGTTTGTCCGGGCGCTCGCCCAGCAACGTGGCGATGCGATTGCGTTGGCGTACCTGTTCGGCCTGCAGTTGCGGCACGCTGGCTTCTACAGACGCCAGGCGGGCATCGGCACGCACCACATCGAGCTGATCGCCGACGCCGGCATCACGCAGGCTTTCGGTGATCTTGCGCGAATCCTGCTGGTTCTTCAGGTTCGCCAAGGCGATCTTTTCCCGCAGTTGCGCGCCGCGCAATTGACCGTAGGCGTCTACCAGTTCGGCGATCATCGTCACCTGCAACTGATAGAGGTCGGCTTCGACCGCCTGCTGATCGGCATCGGTGGCTTCCAGGTTGCGCCGGATGCGTCCGAACAGGTCCAGCTCCCAGGCCATGTCCAGGCCCAGGTCGTAACGCTCGGTGTTGACCCGGTCGGTGGTCTGCCCGGGAATCTGGCCTTTGCCCAGGTCGCTGCTGGCCCGGCTGGTGATGGTTGGCATCACGTCATTGCTGGCGTCATCGCGAATCGCCCGGGCGGCACGCAAGCGGGCGAAGGCCACGCGCAACTCGCGGTTGCCATCCAGGGAGCGGGTCACCAACGCGTTGAGGGTCGGGTCGTCGAACTGCTGCCACCAGACGCCTTCGAAGCGGGCACGGTCGAAATTCTTCTGGCCGGCGGCACCGTCGGTGGCGGTGGTGATGTTCGCCGCCTCCGTGCGTGGTGCCTTGTAGTCCGGACCCACGGCGCAGGCGCTCAGCGCCAGGGCCAGCAAGCTCGGAACGAACGCTTTCAAACTCATTGTTGCGCCTCCAGTTTCAAAGCCCGGGCCGCCTTGCGGGCCTCGCTGCGCTCGACGAAGTTGCGGATCAGTACATAGAACACGGGGGTGAGCAGCAGACCGAAGAAGGTCACGCCGAGCATCCCGGAGAACACTGCCACACCCATGGCATGACGCATTTCCGCACCTGCGCCGCTGGAGAACACCAGGGGCACCACGCCCATGATGAAGGCGAAGGAGGTCATCAGGATCGGCCGCAGACGCAGGCGGCAGGCTTCGAGGACCGCCGCCAGCGGGTTCATGCCTTCGAGCTGTTTATCCTTGGCGAACTCGACGATCAGAATCGCGTTCTTGCAGGCAAGTCCCACCAGTACGATCAAGCCGATTTGGGTAAAGATGTTGTTGTCGCCACCGGAGAGAATCACCCCGGTAATCGCCGACAGCAGGGTCATCGGTACGATCAGGATCACCGCCAATGGCAGGCTCCAGCTTTCGTACTGTGCCGCGAGCACCAGGAACGCCAGCAGTACGCAGAGCGGGAACACGAACAGTGCGGTGTTGCCCGAGAGGATCTGCTGGTACGTCAGGTCGGTCCACTCGTACGTCATGCCGTTGGGCAGTTCGTCCTTGAGCAGTTTCTCGATGGCCTTTTCAGCCTGGCCGGAACTGTAGCCCGGGGCAGCGGCACCGTTGATTTCAGCGGTGATGAAGCCGTTGTAGTGCATCACACGGTCTGGCCCCGAGGTGTCGCTGACCTTGATGAAGGTCGCCAGCGGGATCATCTCGCCACGGTTGTTGCGCACCTTGAGCTGGCCGATCTGGTCCGATTCGAGACGGAACTGCTGCTCGGCCTGGACGTTGACCTGGTAGGTGCGACCGAAGCGGTTGAAGTCGTTGGCATACAGCGAACCCAGGTAGATCTGCAGGGTGTCGAAGATGTCGCTGACGGCCACGCCATGGGTCTTGGCTTTTTCACGGTCGATGGCGGCATCGACCTGGGGCACGTTCACGGTGTAGCTGGTGAACAACCCGGCCAGTTCCGGCACGCTGCGGCTCTTGGTGATGATGTTCATGGTTTCTTTGTACAGCTCGTCGTAGCCCAGGTTGCCCCGATCCTCGATTTGCAGGCGGAAACCACCGATGGTGCCCAGGCCCTGTACCGGCGGCGGCGGGAAGATCGCCATGTAGGCTTCCTGGATCTCCGAGTACTTGCCGTTCAAGGCACCGGCGATGGCGCCGGCCGACATGCTCGGGTCCTTGCGCTCGTCGAAGGGCTTGAGGGTCACGAACACGATGCCGGCGTTCGGGCTGTTGGTGAAACCGTTGATCGACAGGCCGGGGAAGGCCACGGCGCTTTCAACGCCTGGCTGCTTGAGGGCCAGGTCGGACATGCGCTTGATCACGTCTTCGGTGCGGTCCAGGCTCGAGGCGTCCGGCAGTTGGGCGAAGGCCACCAGGTATTGCTTGTCCTGGCCGGGCACGAAGCCGGTCGGGGTGGTGGAGAAGCCGAAGAACGTCAGCACCATCAGGCCGGCGTAGAGCACCAGGGCGATGCCGCTGCTGCGGATCACCCGAGCGACGGTGCCCACGTAGCCATGGCTGGCACGCTCGAAGAAGCGGTTGAACGGACGGAACAGCCAGCCACCGAACACCTTGTCCAGGAATTTGGAGAAACGGTCCTTGGGCGCGTCATGGCCCTTGAGCAGTACCGCGGCCAAGGCCGGCGACAGGGTCAGGGAGTTGATCGCCGAGATGACCGTGGAGATGGCAATGGTCAGGGCGAACTGTTTATAGAACTGACCGGTCAGGCCACTGATGAACGCCGCCGGAACGAAGACCGCGCACAGCACCAGGGCGGTGGCGATGATCGGGCCGGTCACTTCGCCCATGGCGCGCTTGGTCGCCTCCACGGGGGTGAGTCCCAGCTCGATGTTTCGCTCGACGTTCTCCACCACCACGATGGCGTCGTCCACCACGATACCGATCGCCAGGACCAGGCCGAACAGCGACAGGGCGTTCAACGAGAAGCCGAACAGGTGCATCACCGCGAACGTACCGATCAGCGAAACCGGCACCGCCACCAGGGGAATGATCGAGGCGCGCCAGGTCTGCAGGAACAGGATCACCACCAGCACCACGAGAATCAGGGCTTCGAACAGGGTGTGGACCACCGCTTCGATGGAACCCCGGACGAAGATCGTCGGGTCATAGACGATGCTGTAGTCCATCCCGGCCGGGAAGCCTTTCTTCAGCTCTTCCATCTTCTCGCGAACGTCGTTGGAGATCTGGATGGCGTTGGAGCCCGGACGCTGGAAGATCGGGATCGCCACAGCCGGCTGGTTGTCCAGCAACGAGCGCAGGGCGTATTGGCTGGAACCCAACTCGACCCGGGCGATGTCCTTCAGGCGCGTGATCTCGCCGTTGGCGCCGGAACGAATGATGATGTTCTCGAACTCTTCCTCATTCACCAGGCGACCCTGGGTATTGATCGACAACTGGAAGGATTGGGCATTGGGCGATGGCGGCGCCCCCAGGGCACCGGCCGCCACCTGGCGGTTCTGTTCACGGATCGCGGTGACCACGTCGGTGGCGGTCAGGTTGCGCGAGGCGGTCTTGTTCGGATCCAGCCAGACCCGCAGGGAGTAGTCACCCATGCCGAACAGTTGCACATCACCTACGCCGCCCAGGCGCGCCAGCTCATCCTTGATGTTGAGCAGGGCGTAGTTGGACAGGTAGAGCATGTCGTAGCGTTTGTCCGGCGAGGTCAAGTGCACGACCATGGTCAGGTCGGGCGATGCCTTGTCCACCGTGATACCGATCCGGGTCACTTCTTCCGGCAGTTTGGGCTCGGTCCGGGTGACGCGGTTCTGCACCTGCACCTGGGCGTTGTCCAGGTCGGTGCCCAGGGCGAAGGTGATGGTCAAGGTGATCTTGCCGTCAGCGGTGGACTGGGAGGACATGTACAGCATGTTCTCGACGCCGGTGATGGCTTGTTCCAGGGGCGCGGCCACGGTTTCGCCGATGACCTTGGGGTTGGCGCCGGGGAAGTTGGCGCGTACGACCACGGTCGGCGGCACGACTTCCGGGTATTCGCTGATCGGTAGCTGGAACAGCGAGATGGCGCCGGCGATCAGGATCAGCAGCGAAAGCACCGCTGCGAAGATCGGCCGCGAAATGAAGAACTGGGAAAATTTCATCTTGGATTCAGTCCCTTAACCGCGTGGGGTCGCAGCGGCCAGTTTGCCTGCCGAGCCTGACGCTGCCTTGGATGGCGCGACTTGGGGCAGGTTGCTGGCTTCGAGCGCTTTGCGTTGTTGTGCCAGGGCGGCAATGGTTTCGTCGCTGGACATCGGCACGGTTTCAGGCGTGACCGGTGCACCCGGACGAGCCCGTTGCAGCCCCTTGACGATGATGGTGTCGTCTTTGCTCAGGCCGCTGCGCACGATGCGCAGGCCTTCGATCTTCGGCCCCAACTCGACGGCGCGGTAGGCCG
The DNA here is from genome assembly GCF_055390755.1 of Pseudomonas sp. Van50. NCBI lineage: Bacteria > Pseudomonadati > Pseudomonadota > Gammaproteobacteria > Pseudomonadales > Pseudomonadaceae > Pseudomonas > Pseudomonas sp. Van50. Next base: position 3,401,554 of record NZ_AP024343.1, read on the forward strand.
GCTTGTTGTCGGCGTCCATCACCAGCACGAATTTCTTGCCCAGGTCGGTGCCCACGGCTTCGTCGTTGATCAGCACCGCGGCGTAAGTGCCGCTGCCTACCAGCTTCAGGCGGGCGTACAGGCCTGGGGTGTAGGCGCCGTCCTTGTTGTCGAACACGGCGCGACCACGAATGGTGCCGGTCTGCGGGTTGACCTGGTTGTCGACGAAGTTCATCTGGCCCAGGTGCGGGTTGCCGTCCTCGTTGGACAGGCCCATGTAGACCGGCGTGGCCTGGCCGCGCTGGCCCTGGCGGGCGAGTTGGGTGTACTTGAGGAAAACACGCTCGTCGGCGTCGAAGTAGGCGTAGACCTTGTCGGTGGACACGACGCTGGTCAGCGGCGTGACGTCGGCGGTCACCAGGTTGCCGGCGGTGATGTCCGCCCGGCTGACGCGACCGCTGATGGGCGAGGTGACCCGGGTAAAGCTCAGGTTCAGTTTCGCCAGGTCCAACTGCGCCTGGATGGCGGCGGCGGCGGCACGGGCTTCCTGGGCGGCGCTGGTGCGCGAATCCGCCAACTCGGCGGAAATGGCGTTGCTCAAGCGCAGGCGCTCGCCACGCTGGGCTTCGTTCTCGCTGCGGGTCGCGGTGGCGCGGGCTTGAGCCAGTTGGGCTTCGAGACGACGGACTTCAGCCTGGAAGGGGCGTGGGTCGATCTGGAACAACAGGTCGCCTTTCTTGACCAGCGCGCCTTCGGTGAAGGCCACTTCGTCGATCTGCCCGGAAACCCGCGGGCGGATCTCGACGGTTTCTGGCGCCTCGAGGCGGCCGGTGAACTCATCCCATTCGTTGACGGGCTGCTCCAACACCTTGGCCACACTGACTTTGGCCGGCGGCATGGACGCTGCCGTGTCGGGAGTCTTGCCACAGGCGCTCATCACCAGCACCGCCAGCAGCGCGAGGGGAAAACGCAGTTTTGAAAGTGAATGTTCCATGGATAGCATCCGCCAATGTATTGAGAATGGGCGGATGATGCGTGGCGCAAGGCACAGGAACGAATCGAATGAAGCAAAGGTAACTATCATTCAGAATGATATAAGCCATCGATGAGGGCTCTAGTCCGGCTTCCCTCGCGACAGCCTACTGCGGCAAATAAAGGTCATGGACACGCTTGACGGTCCCATCCGCGCGAAGCGCTTCAACCGCGTCGCGCAAATGCTCGACCATTTCCGGTGAGCATTGCCTGGAGCAGGCCAGGTAAAGGTCGGCGTTGCTGCCAACCGAACTCATGAGCAGTTTGCGCTTGGACACCTTCGGCCAGATGTAACGACTCTCCGGCACCCCGTTGAACCAGGCATCGATGCGCCCCATCAACAGCATCTGGGCGGGATTGTCGCCGATGGCCAACGGATAAATTTGTTCATCGCTGAAGCCTTCGGTGCGCAGGATATCTTCCTGTGCGCTGCCCAGGCCGACGCCGATCTTGCGGTAGGTTTCTTTCGCTTGGGCGAAGCTGCTCACCCGCCGCTCGAGGCTGAAAAAGGCGCGCTCCATGGGCATGATCGAGGCGATCCAGGTGAAGCGATCCTCACGAGTGGGGATGCGCGACAGGGGGGTGATCAAGTGGTCATGTTCTTCGCTGACATGCTTTTGTGCCCGGGCCCAGGGAAGCACATGGACCTTTACGGTGTACCCGGCCCTGGTCATGGCCGCCACGGCGACATCGCCCACGATGCCGTGGCCCCTGGGGTCGTTGACGAAGGTCAGCGGTGGTGCGTCAGGAATGTGCAGTTCAATGACCGGAGGTTCAGCGCTCGCCTCATGGGTAGCCAGCAGTGGCAGTAACAGACAAAGCCGGTAAAGCGCTTTGGTTGAGGCGTTCAAAACGCGTGTGGTCGGGCTCATGGACGGATACTTCAGGCATTGAAAGTGGTGCGCCAATCCCGGCGTAAGGGCGGCCGGGAACAACGTCTACAGGCCAGCTTCTTTATAGGGTGCGGCGCATGATGCAGCGATTCAACAGGATTCGCCAGAACCGTTCCATCCCATCACGTCAGTGCCGCTGCCTTGGCCCGACTGTGCTTCTGAAGGTATAGATCATTTACTCGGCGCAAGCGGCTAATTTGGATGTGTACCTGCACGGCGGACCTCCGGTGCAAGATCCTGCCGCGAAAGTCCCGTCCGTTCCCGGCATCGGTTGGACACGGACTGTAGGGTTTTCTTGCTGCAAGCGCGGCGCTACGATGGCCCAACCTCACACGTTAAGAGGATTCTCGATGAGCCTTTCTCCGTTCCACCTGGCGATTCCGGTCTACGATCTTGCCGCCGCCCGTACCTTCTATGGTGAAGTGTTTGGCCTGGAAGAAGGCCGTTCCAGCAGCCAGTGGGTCGATTTCAATTTCTACGGTCACCAACTGGTGATTCATGAGCAACCCAAGACCGCTTCCCAGGAAAGCGCCCAGAGCAATCCGGTGGACGGGCACGATGTGCCGGTCCCGCACTTTGGCGTTGTTCTGGCTTGGGAGGTGTGGGAGGCACTGGCTGAACGATTGAGATCTTTCGGTACGGAGTTTGTGATTGAACCCTACGTCCGCTTCAAAGGGCAGGTTGGCGAGCAAGCCACGATGTTCCTGTTCGATCCGTGTGGCAATGCCCTTGAATTCAAGGCATTCAAGGATATGAGCCAGCTTTTTGCCAAATGATACGGATAAATCGGGAGCCCTTGTGGCGAGGGAGCAAGGCGCGGGTAACTGACGGACGGTTGTTTTGTGACTATATTCATCGGTGGTCACAAGTTGTCATCCCTCGCAGGGATGCGTAAGCTGCTTCCATGAATCAGCCAACAGCACCTTCGCCCAGCACTCGCGGCCCAGCCGACCATGACATTCGCGACCAGATTGTCGCGGCGGCCAACGAGCATTTCAGTCAATACGGCTACGCCAAGACCACCGTGTCTGACCTGGCCAAGGCCATTGGCTTTTCCAAGGCCTACATCTACAAGTTCTTCGATTCCAAGCAGGCGATTGGCGAGGCCATCTGTTCCAGCTGTCTTGCGAAGATCGTTGCGGCCGTGGAGGAGGCCATCAGCGAGGAAGGACTCTCTTCGACCGAGCGCTTTCGTCGCCTGGTCAAGACCCTGATTACCACGGGAATCGACCTGTTCTTCAATGATCGCAAGCTCTACGACATTGCCGCATTCTCCGCGTCGGAGCGCTGGCCCAGCTCCCAGGTGTATGACGCACGGATCAAGCAGTTCGTGGTGCAGGTCGTACGGGAAGGGCGCGAAAGCGGTGAATTCGAACGCAAGACACCCTTGGATGAAACCGTTGAAGCGATACACCTGACCCTTCGGCCTTTCGTCAATCCTCTATTGCTGCAGTACAGCCTCGATCATGTCGAGGTGGCGCCGACGCTCACCGCCAACCTCATCCTGCGTAGCCTGATGCCCTGAGCCACGGCTGCGCCGAGCAGCCGTCCCGCTTCGAAAACGTCTTCCTTGCATTCAGGTTGTACCTGACCGAGTGGTCTTTTTTTGTCTGTTGAGTGACTATTGACACAAATGGTCACATGAATAAGTATGGCGTCGACCTTCAAGTGATTCCTCTTGCGAGGCTTCTGCGGGTTCACGTTCAGGCCGTCGGAGGACGTCTAAATGACCAGTTTTGCTCAGGTGCTGGCGCAGTTCGATCCGAGCGTACCGTTCGTTGCTCCGGCCAATTGGCAGCAGGGTCGCACGATCTTCGGAGGGCTTTCGGCGGCGCTGTCGTTGGAGGCGGTTCTGCGCGAACGTCCACAGGGCTTTCCTCCGTTCAAGTCTGCGCAGGTGTCATTCATAGGTCCGGTCACGCAAGCCCAGACATTCGATACAAGCGTGTTGCGCGAAGGGCGATCCGTGACGTCTGTGTCTGTCGACTGCAAGTCGGGCGATGAGCTGGCGTTGCGCACGACCTTGCTGTTCGCTCAACCACGAGCCAGCAGGATTACCCATGAGGCGTGGGGATGTCCGTTGGTGGAGGAGGCGTCGCGGTACACCACGCTGGCGCTGGACAGCACCATTGCGCCTGCCTGCGCCTTCAACTTCGAAATGCGTCCCGCAGGTGGGTCACTGCCGGTGTCCGGGGCTACAAATCCCGAGTTACTGATGTGGGTTCGTCACCTGGATGCTCAGGGAGTGGACCCAGCGGTGGCGTTGATCGCCCTCGCTGACAGTCTGCCGCCGGCCGCGATGACTTGCTTCACAGAGCCGGCAGCCATCAGCTCGGCTTCCTGGACAATCGATCTGCCGCAGCCCGCCGTGGCCGGCGAGTGGTTTCTCATCAGCGCCTTCAGCCAGCAGGCTTCGGAGGGCTACTCCTTGCAAGATATGGAAATCTGGGACGAAAGCGGTCGGCGAGTGCTTTGGGCGCGCCAGACCGTGGCGATTTTTACCTAATAGAAAAACAAACCGTTCCATCTCCCCAGCAATTGTTCCTAGAGTCCTAATAATGAAAAGAATCTTGCTCAAGACCCCCATGAGTCTCGCCGTTGCGCTTGCAACGTCCCAAGTATTTGCCAGCGGCTTTGCGCTGAACGAACAAAGCATCAGTGGGATGGGCTCGGGTTTTGCCGGGCGGTCCTCTTCCGCTGAAGATGCCAGTACTGTCTTCGGTAACCCGGCGGGCATGTCTCGCTTGAAAAAAGAGCAGGTCAGCCTGGGCGCTGCGACGCTGTTTACCCAGAGCGATATCAGCCAGACCCGCAGCACTTTCGGTGGCCAAGAGGACGGTGACATGGTGCCGACCACCACGGTGCCAATGGGTTACTACGTCAAGCCGGTGGATGAGCATTGGGCTGTCGGCGTTGGTTTTTATGTGCCATTTGGTTTGATCACCGATTACGGCAGCGACTTTGCCGGGCGTTATTACGGCAACAAAAGCGAAGTGACGACGCTGACCTTCCAGCCTACCGTCAGCTATGCCTTCAACGACAAGGTGTCGATCGGGTTTGGTCCGACCATCAACCGTATCAGCGGTGAGATCTCCGGGATGGTGCCCAATCCCCTCAGCCCCGGCAGTAACGATGGCAAGCTCAAGAGCAATGGCGACGATACGGCGCTCGGCTTCAACGCCGGCATCCTGGTGCAGGCAACGGACCAGACTCGCCTGGGGCTGACTTACCACTCCAAGGTCAGTTACCACCTGGACGCCAAGTCCAAGCTCACCGGCGGCATTTTCAGCGTGTTGGGGGTAAGTGGCCGCAGCTATGACGCGTCATTGGACGTGGATACTCCGGAGTCCGTGGACATCTCGCTCACTCATCAGCTCAATGACGACTGGACGATGTACCTGGGAAGTACCTGGACGCGCTGGAGCCGCTTCAAGGAGTTGACCATCGAGAACTCCGGCCTGCCTGCGCTGCTGAGCGGCGCGTTGAGCACCGTCAGCGAAGAACAGAACTGGCATGACACCTGGGCCCATGCCATCGGTGCCGCGTATAAGCTCAACGATCAATGGGTCCTGCGCGCGGGCTTGTCGGTCGACCAGTCGCCCGCCAACAACACCAACCGTGGGCCTCGGATACCAACCGGCGACCGCACGGTACTCAGCTTCGGTGCCGGCTGGACGCCGGTGGAAGAGGTGACGATCGACGTGGCTTACTCCTACTTGCAGGAAGAGAGCGTGCGCATAAACGAAACCTCGTCGACCCGTGGCGCATACAGTTCCAAGTATCGGAACAGTGCCAGCGGTTTTGGTACTTCAGTCAGCTATCGCTTCTAACGCAATAGGGCGTGTGCCGGGAGCCCTTGCAGCTCCCGGTCCTTCGCCGCATCGCATTCATACCCCCATGACATTCGCCATGAGACGCTGGTGAAATCGGCGTGGCGTGGCCCAGATCAACACCGCGAGCGCCTTGTTGCCGAAGCCGGGCACCACACTCATGCGCTCGGCTTGCAGGGCGCGGATGCCTGCGCGAACCACTGGCTCGGGTTGCATCATCACCATTTTCAGCGCTGGCGTGAGGGTCTGGTTGGCGCTCTGCGCAAACCCGGTATCCGACATGCCTGGGCACAATGCGGTCACGATGACACCGTCGCCCTTTAGCTCCTGATGCAGTGCTTCGGAGAAGCGCAGCACGTAGGCCTTGGCCGCTGAATAGACCGCGAAATTTTTCACGCCTTGATAGGAAAGCAAGCTGGCGACCTGCAAAATGTGGCCGCGGCGGCGGATGCGCATGTCCTGGGCAAAGAGGCGAGTCATGGTGGTCAGGCTGGCGATATCCAGATTGATCATGGCCAGGGATTGGTCAATGGCGTGGTCCAGGAACGGGCCCTGCAATCCGTGGCCGGCGTTGTTGATGAGCACATCGACCGCAATACCTCGTTGAACCAGCCGCTTGTGCAGTTCGATGACTGCAGGAATCGAAGACAGGTCGACTTGTTCGTTGATCACCTCGGTGCCGAAACGCTCACGCAGTTCTTTTGCCAGTGCTTCCAGTTTGTCCAGCCTGCGGGCTACCAGAACGAGGGATTTTCCCTGTGCTGCGTATTGCCGGGCGAACTCCTCGCCAAAACCGCTTGAAGCGCCCGTGATGAGCACCCAGGAATTCTCGTTGCTTTTCATATGGCTGGACTCCGGTGGTAAAGATTGAAAAAGCTGTGTTTGCCTGATCGCGAGCAAGCTCGCTCCCACAGGGAGTGAGCGCTAACCCTGTGGGAGCGAGCTTGCTCGCGATGACGGCCTGGTGTTCATGTCGAGTCATCGGCTCGCGATAGGCTGTTGTGGCTGCGGCGCTTGCCAGCCGCCACCGAGCGCCCTGAATGCCGCGACCGCCGCTCGTGCCGATTCCGTCCGTGCTTGTGCCCGGGCATCGGATGCCTGGAGCAGCGTTTCGTCGGCGTTGAGGACATCGATCAGGCTGGCCGTGCCTTTCTGATAGGCGATAAAGGATGATCGACGTGCCTCGTTCAATGAGGCTTCGCCTGCGGTGAGCGTCGTGGCCTGGGCTTCTCGGTTGACCAAGGCGGAGAGCGCGTTCTCGACATCCTCGGTGGCGCGCAATGCGGACTGGCGGTAAGCGGCCAGCGCCTCGGCTTCCTGTCCCTTGGCCTGGTCGATCTGGGCGTTGATCCGGCCAAAATCGAACAGCCTCCAGCGCAATCCCAGCGCCCCCGACGCCTGGCTGGCGTCGCCGGAGAAAAGGTGCCCGGCAGAGACCGTAGTGGCGCTGCCGAGCAACGCGCTGAGGGAGAATTTCGGATAGTACTCGGCGACGGCTTCACCGATGCGGGCATTGGAGGCGGCGAGACGGCGCTCGGCGACAATGAGGTCCGGCCGGCGGCGCAGCAGATCAGCCGGCGTACCCATCTCGCTGATTTGTGGGGGCAGGGGGATGCTACCCGTCTCGGTCAGTTGCGGGCGGTGGGTGCCTGGCGGCGTGCCGAGCATGACATCCAGTGCATTCATGGCGGCATCCAGCCCGGTTTGCAGGACCGGTACCGTTGCCTGGACCTGGGCAAGCGCGCCTTCGGTCTGGCGGACCTGATAGCTGGCGGCGAGGCCTTTGCTGTAGAGCAGTTGGACTTTTTCCAGCAGGTCCTGCTGGGTCTTGACCTGGTGGTTCGCAATGTCCAGCCGCGCTTGCAAGCCGCGCAGGGTGATATAGATGTCAGCGGTCTGCGCGGCGACGGCCAGCCTCGTGGCCGCGGCCCCGGCCTCGGAAGCCTGGTACTCGGCCAATGCAGCTTCGCGTCCGCGTCGCAGGCCACCAAAGACATCCAGTTCCCAGCTCGCGCCCAGGTCCATCGAGTAGGTATTTCCATATCGATCATAACCGGGGTTTGAATCGAGTACCTGGCCCAACGGCGTCTCGACGGATTGATAGGCCCGTGCGGCCTGGCCGCTGATATTTCCCGACGGCAGCAAGGCGGCGTTCGCGGCGCCCAGACCCGCCCGTGCCTGGGCAACGCGCGCTGATGCCTGGGCAAGGTCGAGGTTCTGCTCCAGCGCCCTGGTGATGAAATCGGTCAGCACCGGGTCGCCAAACCCCTTCCACCAGACTGTGAGACTGGTCCGCGGTGTGCCGGTCCTTTGTTCGACAGAAGACTGGCCCAGGAAACGATCCGAAAGCGCGGCATCGGGACGCTGATAGTCGGGACCGACCGCGCAGCCGGTCATCAAGCTGGCGCTTACTAAAAAAGCAAGAGGGCGCAGGGGTGGCATTGACGTTTCCTTGGGATCGACATTTGTGACCATATTATATGATGGTCACACCCTGTCAATTGGTGATGGAAGTGGGTCTTCGGACTTAAAGTGTAGTATTTGCAGGTTATCTACAAAAAATTGGTATTCAGAAATTGCCTGATGATATGTGACCATTGACAGTATTGGTCACGAGCGCAAGAATGAGTCCCCCAGTCCTCTGTTCAGTAAAGGGAACCTATGCTCCGGCTCCGACCTGTCACCCTTGCCGCTTGCTTGTTGCCTCTCGTCCTCACGGCGTGTGGTGACTCATCCACTGCCACCGATCCGCGCACGCTTGCTCCTCTGGTGAGGGTTGCGCAAGTACAGGGTTCCTCCGCCGGCGCGCGTTCCTTCACCGGCGTCGTGGCGGCCCGCGTCCAGAGCGACCTGGGCTTTCGTGTGTCAGGCAAGGTCCTGGAGCGGTTGGTGGATGCCGGTCAGACCGTCAAGAAGGGCCAGCCGCTGATGCGTCTGGACCCCATCGATCTGGGCTTGCAGGCGCGAGCCCAGCAGGAAGCTGTCACGGCCGCACGCGCCCGGGCCAAGCAGACTGCTGACGATGAAGCTCGATATCGCGAGCTGGTGGCCGCCGGGGCGATTTCGGCGTCGGGTTATGACCAGATCAAAGCCGCCGCCGATACCGCGAAGGCGCAGCTCAGCGCCGCCGAGGCGCAAGCCGACGTGGCCCGCAATGCGTCCGGCTATGCGGTACTTCTCGCCGACGCCGATGGCGTGGTGATGGAAACGCTCGCCGAGCCGGGGCAGGTCGTCAGTCCGGGTCAACCGGTGGTCCGACTGGCGCGAGCCGGGCAGCGCGAAGCCGTCGTGCAACTGCCCGAGACCCTGCGGCCAGCCGTCGGGTCCAACGCCCAGGCGACGTTGTATGGCAATACCAGCGGGGCGGTCGCCGCCAGGCTCAGGTTGCTTTCCGATTCGGCTGACCGGGTGACCCGTACCTTTGAAGCACGTTATGTCCTGGAGGGCGCCCTGGCTAATGCACCGCTGGGCTCGACCGTCACACTGCGTATCGCCGAGGGCGCGGCCCAGGGGCAGGTGCTGCAGGTGCCGATTGCGGCGCTGTACGACCCCGGCAATGGCACTGGCGTGTGGGTCATCGACGGCGAGCCGGCAAAAGTGACTTGGCGTCCGGTCCAGGTCCTGGGTTTGAGCGACGATGCGGCGCGCGTTGCAGGCCGTCTCGAGGTCGGTGAGCGCATTGTCGGCCTGGGTGCGCATCTGCTGCGTGAAGGCGAGCCCGTCCGGCTGCTTGCACAGGGCGATGCGAAGGTCGCGGGGACCCGCCAATGAGCTTCAATCTTTCGGCGCTCGCCGTGCGCGAGCGCGCCATCACGGTATTTCTGATTTTCCTGATCGCTGTCGCCGGGACCCTGGCGTTCTTCAAGCTGGGCCGTGCGGAGGATCCGCCGTTCACGGTCAAGCAACTGACCGTCATTACTGCATGGCCGGGCGCGACGGCGCAGGAGATGCAGGACCAGGTCGCCGAGCCCCTGGAAAAACGCCTGCAGGAATTGAAATGGTACGACCGCTCGGAAACCTACACCCGACCTGGCCTGGCTTTCACCATGGTCTCGCTGCTCGACCGCACGCCGCCTTCACAGGTGCAGGAAGAGTTCTACCAGGCGCGCAAGAAGCTCGACGACGAAGCCACCAAGTTGCCGGCGGGTGTGATCGGGCCACTGGTCAACGACGAGTATTCAGACGTGACGTTTGCGCTGTTTGCCCTCAAGGCCAAGGGGGAGCCGCAGCGCCTGCTGGTGCGTGATGCCGAGGTTCTGCGCCAGCGCCTGTTGCATGTGGCGGGGGTGAAGAAGGTCAACATCATCGGCGAACAGGCCGAGCGCATTTTCATTTCCTTCTCCCATGACCGGCTGGCGACCTTGGGGGTCTCTCCCCAGGACATCTTCGCTGCACTGAACAGCCAGAACGTACTGACGCCCGCCGGCTCCATAGAAACCAAGGGGCCGCAGGTTTTCCTGCGGGTGGAGGGTGCTTTCGATACCTTGGAGAAAATCCGCGACACGCCGCTGGCCATCCAGGGGCGCACGTTGAAACTCTCGGACGTGGCGACGGTTGAGCGTGGCTATGAAGACCCGGCCACCTTTCTGGTGCGCAACAACGGCGAAGAGGCGTTGTTGCTGGGCGTGATCATGCGCGAGGGTTGGAACGGCCTCGATCTGGGCAAGGCGCTCGATGCCGAGACGAGCAAGATCAATGAAGACATGCCGCTGGGCATGACGCTGACCAAGGTGACCGATCAGGCGGTGAACATCAACTCGGCGGTCGACGAATTCATGGTCAAGTTCTTCGTTGCCTTGCTGGTGGTGATGGTGGTCTGCTTCATCAGTATGGGCTGGCACGTCGGTATCGTGGTCGCGGCGGCAGTCCCCTTGACCCTGGCCATCGTGTTTGTGGTGATGGCGGCCACCGGCAAGAACTTCGACCGGATCACTCTGGGCTCGCTGATTCTGGCCCTCGGGCTGCTGGTGGATGACGCCATCATCGCGATCGAAATGATGGTGGTGAAGATGGAGGAGGGCTACGACCGGATCAAGGCCTCCGCGTACGCCTGGAGCCACACGGCCGCACCGATGCTCTCCGGTACGCTGGTGACGGCGATCGGCTTCATGCCCAACGGCTTCGCCCAGTCCACCGCTGGCGAATACACCAGCAACATGTTCTGGATCGTCGGCATTGCCCTGATCGCCTCTTGGGTGGTCGCAGTAGCGTTCACTCCCTACCTGGGGGTGAAGATGTTGCCGGACATCAAGAAGGTCGAAGGCGGCCAGGCGGCCATCTACGACACCCCACGCTACAACCGCTTCCGGCGAATCCTGACGCGGGTGATCGCCCGCAAATGGCTGGTGGCCGGCACCGTCATCACACTGTTTGCGGTCGCCATCCTGGGCATGGGCCAGGTCAAGAAGCAGTTCTTCCCGACGTCGGACCGTCCCGAGGTCATGATCGAAGTACAAATGCCTTATGGCACCTCCATCGAGCAGACCAGCGCCGCCACCGCCAAGGTTGAGGCGTGGCTGCAGAAACAGGAGCAAGCCAAAATCGTCACGGCTTATATAGGGCAGGGTGCACCGCGCTTTTTCCTGGCGATCGCGCCGGAACTGCCTGACCCATCGTTCGCCAAGATCGTGGTGCTGACAGACAACCAGGAAGCACGGGAAACCCTCAAGTTCCGCCTGCGCGAAGCGGTCGCTGAAGGGCTGGCCCCGGAGGCCCGGGTCAGGGCGACGCAAATTGTCTTTGGTCCGTACTCACCCTTTCCCGTGGCCTACCGGGTGATGGGACCTGACCCGTCGAAACTGCGGGAGATCGCAAGCCGCGTCCAAGATGTCATGCAAGCCAACCCGATGATGAGGACCGTCAATACCGATTGGGGCCCACTGACGCCGACGCTGCATTTCAATCTGGATCAGGATCGCTTGCAGGCGGTTGGGCTGACGTCCAGTGCTGTCGCCGAGCAACTGCAATTCCTGCTGGCCGGGGTGCCGATCACGGCGGTTCGCGAGGATATTCGTTCGGTGCAGGTGGTGGGACGCGCTGCCGGGGATATCCGCCTCGACCCGGCGCGGATCGAGGGTTTTACCCTGGTGGGTGCGGCGGGGCAGCGTATTCCGTTGTCCCAGGTTGGCGAAGTGGACGTGCGCATGGAGGATCCGATCCTGCGTCGCCGTGACCGGACCCCGACCATTACCGTGCGCGGCGACATTGCCGAAGGCCTGCAACCGCCGGATGTGTCGAGTGTGATTATCAAGCAACTGCAACCGATCATCGATACGCTGCCCGGCGGCTACCGGATCGAGCAGGCAGGGGCCATCGAGGAGTCCGGCAAAGCCGGCCAGGCCATCGTGCCGCTGCTGCCAATCATGATCGCCCTGACGTTGCTGATCATCATCGTCCAGGTGCGCTCGATCTCGGCCATGATCATGGTGTTCTTCACTGCGCCGCTGGGGTTGATCGGCGTGGTGCCGACGCTGCTGATTTTCCATCAGCCATTTGGCATCAACGCCCTGGTGGGGCTGATCGCGCTGTCGGGCATCCTGATGCGCAATACGCTGATCCTGATCGGACAGATCCATCACAACGCAAAGGAGGGGCTGGACCCGTTCCACGCGGTCATCGAAGCCACGGTGCAGCGGGCTCGTCCGGTGCTGCTGACGGCGCTGGCGGCGATCCTGGCGTTTATCCCGCTGACCCATTCCGTTTTCTGGGGAACGCTGGCCTACACCCTGATTGGCGGAACTTTCGTCGGCACTATCATAACGCTGGTGTTCCTGCCGGCGATGTATGCCATCTGGTTCAAAATCCGTCCGGTCAATACCGTTCTAACTGAAACAGCAACCCTGGCATAAGCGATTAATCGCGTACCGCTCCAGTGAGCGTATAAAGAACTGAAGAGGTTTCCATGAGTACTGCAGCAGGTCAAACACGCATCGTAGTCACGGGCGTCGGCGTCGTCGGTCCGCTGGGTTGTGGCGTGGAGCAAGTCTGGCAGCGGCTGCTGGCTGGGCGTTCCGGCATCCGTAGCCTGCCCGAGGCGTTCACCGAGGGTACCGGTGTCGGGGTCGGCGGTCAGGTGCCGTCTCTGGAAGAGGATGCCGTTGCCGGTTATGACCCGGAACGCTTTATCGCGCCCAAGGATCGCAAGAAAATGGATCGCTTCATCGAGTTTGCGCTGGTGGCCGCCCATGAGGCCCTGGAGCAGGCGGGCTGGCATCCGACCGAAACCGTCGACCAGGAGCGGACCGCGACGATCATTTCATCGGGCGTGGGTGGGTTTGGCGCCATTGCCGATGCCGTACGCACAACCGACTCGCGAGGGCCGCGTCGGCTGTCACCGTTCTCTGCACCGGCGTTTCTCGCCAACATGGCGGCCGGCCACGTGTCCATCCGGCATGGCCTCAAAGGCCCGCTCGGTGCACCGGTAACCGCCTGTGCGGCCGGCGTCCAGGCCATCGGCGATGCAGCCCGGCTGATCCGGAGCGGGGAGGCGGACATTGCCGTTTGCGGCGGTACCGAGGCGGCGATCGATCGCGTGACCTTGGGTTGTTTCGCAGCGGCCAGGGCGCTCTCTACCGGTTTTGCCGACCGCCCGCAAGAAGCTTCGCGCCCCTTCGACCGTGATCGCGACGGCTTTGTCATGGCCGAAGGCGCGGGGTTGTTGGTGATCGAGTCGCTGGAGCACGCCTTGGCGCGTGGGGCCAAACCCCTGGCGGAGCTGGTCGGTTATGGCACCAGCGCCGATGCCTACCATCTGACGGCCGGCCCGGAAGACGGCAACGGCGCCCGCCGCGCAATGGAACAGGCGCTGCGCCAGGCCGCTGTCAGCCCAGCCGACGTGCAGCATATCAATGCCCACGCGACGTCTACCCAGGTCGGCGACAGCGGGGAACTGGCGGCGATTCGTTCGGTGTTCGGCACGGACTCCGGGGTGGCGATTACCTCGACTAAATCGGCTACCGGCCACCTGCTGGGCGCGGCCGGGGGCATTGAAGCCGTTTTCACGGTATTGGCGCTGCGTGACCAGATCGTGCCGCCGACCCTGAACCTGGTTCATCCTGACGAGGCCGCCGCTGGGCTCGATCTGGTTGGTTTGAAGGCCAGGAAGATGCCGATTACCCATGCGCTTTCCAATGGGTTCGGGTTCGGTGGAGTCAATGCCAGCGTGTTGTTTCGTCGCTGGGAGGCTGAGGCTTGAGTATTTGATATTGTGTCGCCCGCCACGCAGGGCCATCCCGCGTGGCGTATCACCTGTCACATCAATTTCAATTTTTCCTTAAGAACCGCACAGGCGCGCCGATACAGCGCGGTAGATCCGATTGTGCGGGCGCTCCAGTGGTGTCTCGCCGAAAGATATTCCAGGCGTTCGTGCGCCTGTGCCCTTGTGATTTTTCAGGTTTGACCAGAATCGGACCTCAGGTGATGAACCATGTCAGCCCACGTCAGGACCGAACTGGAAGGCGCCCTTGCCGTCTGCAAAGGTAGTTTTCTTTCCGTTGGTTTTTTCAGTTTTTTCGTCAACTTGCTGATGCTGGTTCCTTCGTTCTACATGCTGCAGGTGTATGACCGCGCGGTAGGCAGCGCCAGTCTGTCGACGCTGTTGATGCTGACGTTGATCATGTTGCTGTTGATGATCACGATGGGTGGCTTGGAGTGGGTCCGTTCGCGGATTATGGTGCGGATCAGTACTCGACTGGACACGCTGCTGAGCCGGCGTCTGTTCGACGCCAGTTTCAAGCAGGCGCTCAATACCAGTGGCATGAATGCCACGGCCCAGCCTTTGAGCGACCTGAACGGTTTGCGCCAGTTCCTGACGGGCAACGGCCTGTTTGCATTTTTCGACGCGCCGTGGATCCCGATCTACCTGGCTGTCATGTTCATGTTTCATTCCTGGTACGGCTGGATGGGGATTGTGAGTGCCGTGTTACTGGGCGCGCTGGCCTTTGCCAACGAAAAGCTCACCCACTCGCCGCTGCAGGCTGCCAATCGTGAACAGATGGCGGCCACTGCGTTCACCAACAAAAGTTTGCGCAATGCCGAAGTGGTGGAATCCATGGGCATGCTTGCCAGCTTGCGCGAGCACTGGAGCGGGCGAACCCATAAGATTCTCGCCCTGCAAAGCCTGGCCAGCGACCGTGCCGCGACCATCACCTCGGTGTCCAGGACGTTCCGGCAGATTGTTCAGTCGCTGGTGTTGGGCCTGGGTGCCTATTTGACGATCAATCACGAGATTTCGTCGGGGCTGATGATTGCCGGCTCGATTTTGCTGGGGCGTGCGTTGGCGCCCATCGATCAGTTGATCGGCGTATGGAAAGGCTTCCTGGGTGCCCGCGCGCAATATGCCCGGCTGCACGAGTTGTTGCTCAAGATTGCCGCCGAGCCTGAACGCATGCCGTTGCCGGCACCCGAAGGAGCGATTCGCGTCGAGGGTCTTTCGGCGGGATCGCCGGACGCTCGCAAACCGATTATCCGCGGCGTGGATTTCCAGGTGGCCGCGGGCGAAGTGGTGGGCATCATTGGCCCCAGCGGTGCCGGGAAGTCGACCCTGGCCAGGGCGTTGTTGGGCGTCTGGCCAAGCCTGGTCGGCACTGTGCGCCTGGACGGGGCCGACATCAGCCAATGGCGTCGGGAGGAGTTGGGTCAGTACATCGGTTATCTGCCCCAGGACATCGAACTCTTCGAAGGCACGATCAGCCAGAACATCTCCCGCTTCGGCCCGGTGAACGCTCCTGCCGTGGTCGCCGCCGCGCGCATGGCGGGTGTGCATGAGTTGATTCTGCAACTGCCCGATGGCTACGACACCTTGATCGGAGCCAATGGCGGTGGGTTGTCCGGCGGCCAGCGACAACGTATCGGCCTGGCCCGCGCCTTGTACGGTGAGCCGCGCCTGGTGGTGCTCGATGAACCGAACTCCAACCTGGACGATGCCGGAGAAAAGATGCTCGCCGAGGCGCTGCAAAAGCTCAGGCAGAGCAGGGCCACGGTGTTTGTCATTACCCATCGATCCGGCGTGCTGGCGCAGGTGGACAAGCTGCTGGTGCTCAATCATGGCGAACTGAGTCTGTTCGGGCCGCGGGATCAGGTCCTGGCCCGCCTGCGAGATGTAACGCCCACGACCCGGCAGGCTGCCGCGATTCAACCGTAGGAAACGGATGAGCCATTTCATGCAAAACAGTCAGCACTCATCCACCGCGTTGCCCGTCGATGACAGGCCGATACGCCGCGTCGGCTACCTCATGCTGCTGGTCACCTTTGGCCTGTTCGGTGGCTGGGCGGCATTGGCCCCCCTCGACAGCTCGGCACTCGCGCCGGGCGTGGTCACGGTCAAAAGTTATCGCAAGACGGTGCAGCACCTGGAAGGTGGCATCGTGCGCGAACTGCGCGTGCACGACGGGGACCTGGTGAAAACCGGCGATGTGTTGCTGGTGCTCGACAACACCCAGGCGCGTTCGGAAATGGAAACGACGCGCAGCCAGTTGATCGCCGCGCTTCAGTTGCAAGCCCGGTTGGAGGCGGAACGTGACGCGCTGCCCGAGCCAGTGGCGGTGCCGGCCCTGGACCCCGCTGACCCGCGAGTGCAAGAGGCCCGGGACAGTGAGGCACGAATTTTCCAGACTCGACGGACCTCGTTGCTGGGTGAAATCGGTTTGCAAGAGAAGACCATCGGACAAATCGAGGAACAGATTCGCGGATTCAAGGCCATCATCGCCAGCAAGCAGATGCTGGCGGCCTCTTATCAAGACGAAATAGTCGATCTGCGGGCACTGCTTGCCGAAGGCTACGTGGACAAGCAGCGCCTGCGCGAACAGGAGCGCAGCCTCGCTCGCCTGCAAACCGAAATAGCCGAAAGCCAGTCCGAGATCGCGCAAGCGCGGGTCCATGTCGACGAGGCGAAGCTGAAGATCCTGCAATTGAAAAAGGCCTTCGCCAGCGAAGTCGCCGGCCTGCTGGGCGATGCGCGGACCAAGGTGTATGAGTTGCGCGAGCGACTGGCCACTTTGCAGGACCGCGATCAGCGTACCGATATCCTCGCGCCCGAGTCCGGAATGGTCATGGGCATGACCGTCCACACCCTCGGTGCCGTGGTCAGCCCGGGCACTGCGCTGCTGGACATCGTTCCGGCCAACGAGGAACTGATCGTCGAGGCGCAAGTGTCGCCGATGGACATCGACCGCATCGCGTTGGGCAAGTTGGCGGACATTCGCTTCAGCGCATTCAAGAGCAGCACCACGCCTGTCATCGAGGGACGGCTGGTGCAGATTTCCGCTGACCGTCTGATCAACAAGGACACAGGCACGGCTTATTACTTGGCACGCGTAGCCCTGACGGACAAAGGGCGCCAGACGCTGGGCAACCTTACCCTGGTGCCGGGAATGCCGGTCGAAGTGCTGGTCAATACGGGCGCGCGGACGCTGTTGCAATACTTGATGCAGCCTGCGAGCAATGTGTTCGCCCGTTCGTTGATCGAGGACTGAGATGAAGCGCCTGATCACCCTGTGCCTGGCACTCATGCCATTGGGCGTCCTCGCTGACGACACTTATGTCGACCTGTGGCAATTGCACCAGGAAGCGCAAGGGGCTGATCCGCGCGTCCTGCGGGCACAAGCCCTGACCCGAAGCGGCGAGGGCAAGGAGCGGGCGGCCTTCGGTCAATTGTTGCCGCAGCTCAACGCCAGTGGCAGCGTCAACCGCAGCCGTCGCGACGACGACCTGAACCGTATCCAGTACAACGGCAAGCGCATGGCCGTGGTGCTCAATCAGGTGATCTACGATCCACAGGTCTGGCGCAGTTACCAGAAGTACATCGAGTTGACCCGGCAGAGTGGCTACGAGTCGACCGATACCCAGGTGCAGGCCAGCATCGATCTGTCCGAGCGCTATTTCGCCGTGCTTGCCGCGGAAGACGAGCTGTCGCTGGTGCGCAGCGAACTGCAGGCGACGGAGCGTAACCTCAAGCGGGTCAAGGCTTTGTACGCGCGCCAGATGGCGATGGTGACCGACGCGCTGGATCTCGAGGCACGGGTGGATGCGCTCAAGGCTGACGAGATCGAAGCCAGCAACAAGGTCCTGGTCAGCCGTGAAGCGATTTCCGAACTGGTGGGGCGCGATGTCAGTGAGCGGTTCAAGCGCATCGGCGACAATCCCGCCTTCAGCCTGCCGGCGCAAGCGCAGGACTACTGGGTGCAGACGGCACTCGACAGCAACCCGGCGTTGCACGCCCGGGAGCACAGCGTCCTCGCCGCCGAGGCGGCCATCGCTGAAAACAAGGCAGGGCATCTTCCCCGGCTGGGCCTGAACTTGACGGCGCAGCGCAGTGATATCGGCTATGAAGGCGCCGTGACGCCTCGCTCGGACAACCTCGTGGCCTCCCTGGATTTGCAGATGCCGCTCTACAGCGGCGGTTCCACTCGTGCACGGGTATCGAGCTCCGAAAGTGACAAGGAAGTCGCCCAGCAAGAGCTGGAAGCCTTGCGTCGCCAGGTCATCAAGGAAACCCGCACGGCTTATCTCGGCATGAGCGCCGAACTCAGCCGGATCAAGGCAACACGGCGTGCGCTGGAGTCTGCCGAGAAGTCACGCATGGCCACGGAAAAAGCCTTTGGCTACGGCGTCAAGAATGCCGTCGATGTGCTGGATAGCATCAAGGAAGAGTTTCGTGCACGACGTGATTTCTATCAGTCCCAATACAAGTTCGTGACCAGTTTACTGGTATTGCATCGCTGGAGCGGTCGATTGGGAGATGGGGATATTCGCCGGGCGAATGAATGGCTGGTTACGCCATAGTTGGTGGATTTAAAGCTTGAAAAGTGGCTATGTGATATCACTTTTTGTGTTTCTAATGCAAAATAACCCCTTTGTAGCGGCCGCATTCTGGAAGGCCGCAGATTGCTTACAGGAAGCTTCGCATGCCCAGTCCACTTGGTTACTCTTCTACTTCGTCCGCCATTCGGACCGGCAACGCACAAGTCGATAGCTTGCTGGTCGGTACCTATTGGGGGACCCCGTCCCTGACGTACAGCTTCATGACGAACAGTTCATTATTCGCCGCCGACTACAGCAGTGACAATGAATATGAGGCCGGCTACGTCCTGACGTCAGCCCAGCAGAACAGTATCGTCAGTGCGCTCGGCATGTGGAGTTCGGTTGCCAATATCAAGTTCACACAGGTCGGCGAATCCGGTACCAATGTGGGTGACCTGCGTTTCGGCGGCTACCAGAATATGGACGGCGACACCGCTGCCTGGGCTTATTTTCCCGATGAAACCCCCAGCGCCGGTGATGTCTGGATCGGACCGGTGACGAACAACCCGAGTCCTGTCAAAGGCACTTACGACTACCTGGTCTTTGTCCATGAGATCGGTCACGCGCTGGGTCTCAAGCATCCGTTTTCCCAGTTGCTGTCGAACCCGACGGTGCTTGCCCCCCAGTTCGATGATGTCCGTTATACGGTCATGAGCTACGACGCCGCGTATTCCTATCAGCCAACCACGCCCATGTTGCTGGATATCGCTGCCATCCAGAGTCTCTACGGTGCGAACACTCAGTGGCAAACGGGGAACAACTCGTATAGCTGGGCTGTTGGACAGTCGGTTTTCGAGACTATCTGGGACGCTGGCGGCACTGATTCAATTGATGCCTTCAATCAGCTGGAAGCAGTCCGCATCAACCTGAATGAAGGCCAGTTCAGCAAAATCGGCCAAGCGTTTACGGACCTCACTACCCAGGCCGCTTTCAACGAAGGGCTGGCGATCGCCTATGGCGCCAAGATCGAAAACGCATTCGGCTCGGCCAATGACGACACACTGATCGGTAATGCGCTGGCCAACGTCCTGAACGGTCGTGCCGGCAAAGATACGATGATCGGCGGGGCAGGCAATGACACTTACGTCGTCGACAATATCGGTGACGTTGTCCAGGAAAGCAGCACCCTGGCCAGTGAAACCGACACAGTCATCTCTGCGGTCGATTACACCCTGGGCGCCAACATCGAGGTCCTGACGCTGAGCGCGAGCGCCAATCTCAATGGCACGGGCAACGCGTTGAACAACCGCATCACTGGCAACGCCGGTGCCAATACCCTGGACGGCGGCAGCGGTATCGATACCCTGATCGGCGGTGCCGGCAATGACACCTATGTGGTCGACAACCTCAAGGATATCGTCACCGAAACCACTACCTTGGCCAGCGAAATCGATACCGTGCGCGCTTCGGTGAACTGGACGCTGGGCGCCAACCTGGAAAACCTCATCCTGACCGGCACTGCCCAGCTCAGTGGTACCGGCAACGCCCTGAACAACGTGCTGACCGGTAACGCCGGCAACAACGTGCTGAACGGTGGCGCCGGGCTGGACACGCTGATCGGTGGCGCGGGGAATGACGCCTATACGCTGGATCAGGTCGCTGAGCTGGCCCTGGTCCAAGAGGGTGTCGATCAGGGTCGCGACAGCCTGACCCTCACTTACGCCGCAAGCGCGTCGAGCAGCGTCGTCGACCTGAACCTCAGCAATCTGCGCAACGTCGAAAGCGTCATTCTGAGCGGCGCCGGGGCGTTCACCGTGATTGGCAACGAGCTGAGCAACAGCCTGATAGGCAATGCTTCGGCGAACAACCTCCAGGGTGGAGCGGGCAACGATAACCTCGATGGTGGCGCGGGTGCCGATACCTTGAGTGGCGGTACGGGCAATGACATCTACACGATCGATGACCTCAAGGATGTCATCAGCGAAACCAGTACCTTGGCGGGTGAAATCGACACCGTGCGTTCAGCGGTCAACTGGAGCCTGGGCGCCAATCTGGAGAACCTCACGCTGATCGGCAGCGCCAACCTCAACGGCAGTGGCAACGCCTCGAGCAACGTGATGACCGGCAATGCCGGCAACAACGCGCTGAGCGGTGGTTCAGGCAACGACACGCTGGACGGCGGCAGTGGCATCGATACGCTTATTGGCGGTGCCGGCAACGACACTTATGTAGTCGACAACCTCAAGGACGTCGTTAACGAAACGACCCTCCTGAGCAGTGAAATCGACACTGTACGTTCATCGGTCAACTGGAGCCTGGGCGCCAATCTGGAGAATCTGACGCTGATCGGCAGCGCCAACCTCAACGGCAGTGGCAACGCCTCGAACAACGTGATGACCGGCAATGCCGGCAACAACGCGCTGAGTGGTGGTTCAGGCAACGACACGCTGGACGGCGGCAGTGGCATCGATACGCTTATTGGCGGTGCCGGCAATGACACCTATGTGGTCGACAACCTCAAGGATATCGTCACCGAAACCACTACCTTGGCCAGCGAAATCGATACCGTGCGCGCTTCGGTGAACTGGACGCTGGGCGCCAACCTGGAAAACCTCATCCTGACCGGCACTGCCCAGCTCAGTGGTACCGGCAACGCCCTGAACAACGTGCTGACCGGTAACGCCGGCAACAACGTGCTGAACGGTGGCGCCGGGCTGGACACGCTGATCGGTGGCGCGGGGAATGACGCCTATACGCTGGATCAGGTCGCTGAGCTGGCCCTGGTCCAAGAGGGTGTCGATCAGGGTCGCGACAGCCTGACCCTCACTTACGCCGCAAGCGCGTCGAGCAGCGTCGTCGACCTGAACCTCAGCAATCTGCGCAACGTCGAAAGCGTCATTCTGAGCGGCGCCGGGGCGTTCACCGTGATTGGCAACGAGCTGAGCAACAGCCTGATAGGCAATGCTTCGGCGAACAACCTCCAGGGTGGAGCGGGCAACGATAACCTCGATGGTGGCGCGGGTGCCGATACCTTGAGTGGCGGTACGGGCAATGACATCTACACGATCGATGACCTCAAGGATGTCATCAGCGAAACCAGTACCTTGGCGGGTGAAATCGACACCGTGCGTTCAGCGGTCAACTGGAGCCTGGGCGCCAATCTGGAGAACCTCACGCTGATCGGCAGCGCCAACCTCAACGGCAGTGGCAACGCCTCGAGCAACGTGATGACCGGCAATGCCGGCAACAACGCGCTGAGCGGTGGTTCAGGCAACGACACGCTGGACGGCGGCAGTGGCATCGATACGCTTATTGGCGGCACTGGCAACGACACCTATGTGATCGACAACGCTCAGGATGTCATCAGGGAAACCTCCACACTGACCAGCGAAACCGATACGGTAGTCTCGTCTGTGAGCTGGTTCCTGGGTGCCAATCTGGAGAACCTCACGCTGACGGGTACCGCCTTCATGGGGATCGGTAACGAACTGGACAACGTGCTGATCGGCAACGCCGGAAATAACGCCCTGGACGGTGGGGCCGGCAATGACACACTGATCGGCGGCCTGGGTGGGGACAGCCTCCACGGTGGAGACGGAGCCGACCGCTTTGTTTTCAACACGCTGGGTGATCTGGGCAAAGGATTTGGCAGTGACTCCATTTCCGACTTCAATAGCCTGCAGGGCGACAAGTTGGACCTGTCGAAACTCGATGCCAATCTCCTGACCACGTTTGTCGACTCGTTCAGCTTCATCGATTCGAATGATTTTACGGCGGCGGGACAATTGCGCTTCGTCGACCAGGTGCTGTACGGCAACGTCAATGGTGATCTGGGCGCGGATTTTGAAATCCAGCTGACGGGTGTCAATACCCTCAACGCCAACGATCTGATCGTTTGATAGCTCGGGCCCTGCGAGGAAAATCCAGGGCCCTTTCTGTATCAAGTGCCGCGTTGTCACCACGCGCCTGCTGCTTGCGCTGGTGCCTGGTTGTACCCACAGCACCGCGTCTTGCGACAAGGGTTTGCCCTTGTGGCTTTTCGTCGCACCGATATCGAGCGCCGCAATACCCGCCATCCAGTCACAGCATGCGGCGCAGGACGTCGTTTCGAGGGTCGCGGTCATAAAACCGATGCTTCAGGGCACCGGCGACATGCACCAGGATCAGGCCGAGCAGGGTGTAGGCGAGCACTTTGTGCAGCCATTGGAAGACGACGAACCAGTCGTCATTCTTGCCCAGGAGCTCCGGAAGGTTCACCCCAAAAAAGAAGACGCCGTCGCTCATCGTGTAGGTGCTCGACATCGAATAGCCCATCAACGGCACGATCACCAGCAGCGCGTACAAGGTTCGGTGGGCAAGTCTTGACGAAACCCGCTCATACCGTGCCAGCGTCTCTGGCGGTTGTGGCAGCCTGGCCGCTCTCACCCGCAGGGCGATCTGGACCAGGACTATCAGGAATGCCAGCACCCCAAAGGATTTGTGCCACGGATAATAGAGCTCATATTTGCTTGCCACTTCGTCATCGAGCCCAGTCATGTGCCAGCCCGCCCAGAGGAGGCCAGCGACGAGCACGGCGCGCACCCAGTGCAAAATTCGCAGGGAGGTTGGATACCGATCAATTGTTGTTTGATTTACCGGATTCATCACGGTCTCTCCATCGATCATCAAGGCATCGAAAAAGCACGTTGGAACGGCCACCCTTTGAGGCCCGGGGGCTGGGAGGGTGGTCCGGTCAGTGCAGGGATTGTTTTCAGCCGGGCAGCAGCACGGTAATGACCTTCTCCTCGGTGTAGGCCAGCGCACCGCTGAATCCTCCTTCCCGGCCAATGCCGCTGGCCTTGACGCCGCCCCATGGCAGGTTGGCGTCCAGCGGGCTCCAGCAGTTGATGCCCACGGCCCCGGCCTTCACCGCCGCAGCGACGCGATGCGCTCGTGCCAGGTCGCTGGTCCAGACCGTGGCTGCAAGGCCGTAGTTGGAATCGTTGGCGAGTGCGACGGCCTCTTCTTCGCTGTCGAACGTGATCACCGTGCCGACGGGCCCGAAGATCTCGTCCTGGGCGATCGCCATGTCATTGCGGGCGTTGGCGAAGATGGTCGGCCGGACGAACCAACCTTGTTCAGGGTTCGATACCCCACCGGCCAGGAGGGACGCACCTTGGTCGATGCCCAACTGGATGTAGCGGTTGACGCGATCCAATTGGGCTTTCTTGGCCACCGGCCCCATCTGCACGCCGGGTTGGCGAGGGTCGCCGACCTTGACGGCGCGCGCGGCATCGGCCAGCGCTGCGGCGAAGCGATCGGCGAGGCCACGTTGGACCAGGATGCGCGAGCCGGCCGCGCAGACCTGGCCCTGGTTGGCGAACAGGCCGAGGGAGCAGCCGAACAGCGCGTCGTCGAAGGAGGCATCGTCGAAGACAATCTGCGGGCTCTTGCCGCCCAACTCCAGGGCCACGCGCTTGAACAGCACGCCGGCAGTGCGTTGGATCTCACGTCCGGCTTCGGGGCTGCCGGTGAAGCTGATCTTGTCGACATGGGGGTGTTCGCACAGGGCGCGACCCACCTCGTTGCCGTAGCCGGTGACGACGTTGATCACGCCATCGGGGAAGCCCGCTTCCTGGGCCAGCGTTGCCAGGTGCAGCGCCGACTGTGGCGTCTCTTCCGACGGTTTGATGACCACGGTGCAGCCTGCGGCCAACAGGGCGGCGAGCTTCCAGACTGTGATCATCAGCGGTGAGTTCCAGGGAACGATGGCACCGACCACGCCCACCGGTTCCCGTACTGTGTACGAGAGGGACTTGGTGCCAAAGTAGCCGCCGGAGGGAATGGTCCGCCCCTCGAGCTGGTTGGCCCAGCCGGAGGAGGCGCGCAGGTTGGCGACTGCGTTGGGTACGTCCAGCCGGCGCGGTTCGATCGGCGAGCGGCCGATGGCGTCGGCGTCCATATCGGCCAGCACGTCGGTGTCGCGCTCCACCAGGTCGGCCAGTTTCGACAGCAGTCGAGCGCGCTGGGCGCCGTCAAGCTGGCTCCAGGCGCCACGTTCGAGCTGGTGGCGTGCGGCGCCCACGGCACGGTCCACGTCCTCGACGGTGCCGCGGGCGCAGCTGCCGTAGACCTGTTCCGTCACGGGGTTGACGAGGTTAATGCGGCGGCCGTCAGAGGCTTCGAAAGACGCGCCTGCGATGAAGTGTTTCAAGTGCTCAGTCATTTTGAAGTCCATGAGTGATGTGCAGGAATCGGGACAGGTCACGCATCGAGGGCGTCCAGGGCGTCGCCGAAAATGTCCAGTGCCTTGAAGAACAGCGCTCGTGAGATCGTCAGCGAGGGCATGACACGCATCACGTTGCTGTAGCGACCGCAGGGAATCATCAGCACGCCGTGGCTCAGCAGGTAACCCATGAGTTGGCCAATCTTTTCCGGTGCCAGTGGCGCCTTGGTGGTCGGGTCCGAGACCAGCTCGATCCCGATCATCAGGCCGCGACCACGGACCTCACCGACCAGCGGGCTGCCGAAGCCGCGAATACGCTCCTGTGCTTCCAGCCCCAGTGTATGGGCGCGGTTGAGCAGATCGAGCTCCGGATCCTGGAGGATGCTGATGTTGGTCAGCGCTACTGCCGCGGACAACGAGTTGGCGGCGAAGGTGTTGGGCATCGATCCGTCAGGAATCGCCGCCGCCAGGTCCGAGCGCATGATCAGGCCGGCCATTGGCAGGTCGCTGCCGATGCCCTTGCCAAAGGTGAGCATGTCGGGCTTCACGCCGGAGTGCTCGACCGCCCACATCTTGCCGGTACGTCCGGCGCCGGACTGCACCTCGTCGACGATCAGCAGCGCACCGCTGCGGTCGCAGGCCTTGCGCAACAGTTGCAGGAACTCTGGCGAGGGCGGCACGTAGCCGCCTTCGCCCTGTAC
Organism: Pseudomonas sp. Van50; assembly: GCF_055390755.1. Classification (NCBI taxonomy): domain Bacteria; kingdom Pseudomonadati; phylum Pseudomonadota; class Gammaproteobacteria; order Pseudomonadales; family Pseudomonadaceae; genus Pseudomonas; species Pseudomonas sp. Van50. Next base: position 3,426,932 of record NZ_AP024343.1, read on the forward strand.
CGGTTCCACGATCACGGCCGCCACGTCATCGGCGGCGGTGTAGGGGGTGTTCAGCAGGTAATCCACGTACTCACCGGCGATCTGCTCGGCGCTTTTGTGCGTGGTATCGAAGGGGAAACGGTAGGCATAAGGGTAGGGGGCGTGAATGACGCCACCCATCTGGGCACCATAGCCCTTGCGGTAGGCGGTGCCTGTCGTCAGTGCGCCGGAAGCGTTCCACACGCCGTGGTAGCCACCGTGGAAGGCGATGATCTGGTGCCGTCCGGTGACGCGCTTGGCGAACTTGATGGCCGCTTCCAACGCATCGCTGCCGCTTTGCGTGAAGAATGTAATGCAGTCGCCGCGCAGGCCGTCGGGCGCGATCTCGGAGAGCTTGGCGGCCAGTTCGGTGCGCCGGGTGCTATTGACCTCCAGAGCGTGCATCAGCACTTCGGACTGTTCGCGAATGGCCTGTACCACTTTCGGGTGGCAGCGACCCACGCTGCTGACGCCCACACCCGCGGACAAGTCGATGTAGGTGTTGTCATCGGCGTCCTTGAAGGTCGCGCCGAATGCCCGGTCCATGGCCACAGGCATGCGTCCGCCGCCGCGTGCCATGGATTCGGTACGCGCCGACAACGCCAGCGCCTCGGTGGTCCGGGGGCCGGGAATGGTGGAGTTAATCCGCGGGGCATCCGCGAAATGGAGGGCTTCGAGTTTGGCTTCGCTCATGACGGTCTCTCAGGATGTCGGTTTCAGTGTGCCGATCATCCCCGTGGCCTGTTCCAGGCCGGTAGCCCGAATCGGCACATTGGATGGACCGCCTCGCGCGTCAGTACCGGAGCACAGACACTGCCCAAAGAAAATTTGCAGAATTCTCTTTATGTGAGAATATCGCTCGGGAGGGCGATCTAAAAACAAGAATATTGGCCGAGGCGTTCGTCATCATGAAAAACCAGAACATCAGCCATTTCCACGACATTCATGTCCACGCAGCCACCGTCCAGGAGTGGAGCCAGGATTACAACCAGTTAACCGCTGGTACGGCTGATAGCTCACTGATCCAGTTGACGACGGCGCGCTGCCACGTGTTTCGCGAGCAGATCAACCAGCGTGTCGTGCAGCACGGCGTGGCCCCACGGGGCAAGATGTGTTTCGCCGTGCCGATCACCGTCCCGGGCTCGATCCGGATGCAGGGGCGGGAAGTGGACGACAGCAGCCTGTTCTTTCTTCATGGTGGCGAGGAGTTCATGTTCCATATGCCGCTGGGCATGGAACTGCTGGCGATTACCTTCGAGCGGGAGTTGTTCGAAGATGCGTTGGCACAAACCGCGTCGGCCAAGGAAATCGGTCAGTTGCTGCGTCAACCGGTGATCAAGGTGTCCACTCAACGCTATGCCGAGGCTCGCCGTCGAATGCTGGCGGCGTTCTCCCAGGCGCTCTTGAGTGAAGAACTCGACCATGCGCAAGACCGGGAACTGGCGCTGGAGCAGACCATGCTCGGCGAGCTGCTGCAATTGATGACCGACCCCGCCTGCGACAAGCAGCAGCGCACGCCAAGTTCCACGCGCAGCTATATTGTCGAAAAATGCCACCGCCTGGCGGCCGCGCAATTGAACAACGTGCCCAGCGTGGATGAGTTGTGCCAGCGCCTCCAAGTCAGTCGGCGTACCGTGCAGAACAGCTTCCGCTCGGTGACCGAGACGACACCGGTCAATTACCTGCGCTCCGTGAGGCTGAACGGTGTGCGCCGAACCCTGATGTCCACCCCCGCGACGCATCTTTCGATAGGCGATGCCGCAGCCCAGTGGGGCTTCTATCACCTCAGCCATTTTGCGGCGGAGTACCAGGCGCTGTTCGCAGAGTTGCCGTCCCAAACCACGCGTGCTGCCATCGGCGGTTGCGCCCTTGCTTGAGCCTTTGCCCGCTGCACCCGGCAGCGGACAGGCTTGCCTGCACAAGGATGTCGAAAAGATGAATAGCCTTCGCCGCCTGCTCAGGGTCTTCGACTTGTTTCGCCCTGAACAGCCGGTCATCGATGTGGACGTGATTTGTCGGGAACTCGGCTACACGCCCGCCACCGCCTATCGTTATTTGCGCGAACTCGGCGACGCGGGGTTCTTGAAGCGATTACCCCGCGGCTACGCGCTCGGCCCACGCATCGTCACGCTGGAGCATCAGATGGCTCACTACGATCCATTGCTGGCCTGCAGCCGGGGCCTGGTGGACAAACTGGTGGCCGACACGGGCCTGGACGCACTGGTCAGCGAATGGCATGGCGACTCAGTGGTCAACGTGCTGATCCAGCGGGGTTCCGACGCCGGCCCCGTGGGTGGCGACCGGGGGCGGCCGATCGATCTGTTCCACAGTGCGACCGCTCGGGTTGTATTGGCCTATCTGCTGCCGCGCCAGATCCGCCGCATCTACGACGTCCACGCGAAGCCCGCCGAAGTGCTGCATCAGGGGCTGGAGTGGAAACCGTTCACCAAGGAGCTGCTCGCCATCCGCAAGCAAGGCTACTGCATCAGCGAAAGCGAGCTGTATCCGGGGCGCAGTGGCGTCGCGGCGCCGATCTTCGACGAAAAACGCCGAGTGCTCGGGAGCATGACCCTGGTGGGGCGTAGCGAGCGGTTTCATGCGTTCCAGCAGGGCTATTTGTGCGACCTGGTCACCGGCGCGGCGTCGGAACTGACGGCGCGTATTGCCTTGCAATAAGGCAAGAGCAGCTGGACGGCGGGCTTTTTCGAGGGGAATGTGCCGATTACCGATTTGGGCTAATGGGGTGTTCGGGGGCAGGCATAGGATCGAGTCCAGCGTGCGACATGATCAATAACGCTATCCGGTGACGGCGAGCGATTGACTGCACCGATCCTACAGCGACTGCCTCATACAATAAGGTCAAGAAAACATGAGTGTACCTCTCCCGGTCAACAGCTCCACGGAGCTCAAGCGTGGGGCCCTGGGTGTCGGCTTCATCATCTTCTTCGTGGTTTCAGCGGCGAGCCCCTTGAGCGTCATCGCCGGTGGCTTTCCCATTGGCATCATGCTGGGCAACGGCGCTGGCACACCGGCCTTGCTGATCCTGGCCTTGCTGGTGTTACTGGCATTCTCGGTGGGCTACACCACCATGTCCCGGCATGTGACCAACGCCGGCGGTTTCTATGCCTTCACTTCTCGCGGCCTGGGTGGCCTGGCCGGCGGCGCGGCGGGGGTGCTGGCGATGTTTGCCTACAACATTCTGCAAGTCGGGCTGTATGGGATGTTCGGCGGCGTGGTCAGCGGCACGATGGAAAGCGTCTTCGGCCTGGTATTGCCCTGGTGGTCGTACTCGTTGATGGCGATGGCCAGCGTTGCGATTCTCGGCTACCGCAAGATCGATCTGTCGGCCCGGGTGCTGTCGGTCATTGTGATCGCCGAATACCTGGCGATCCTGCTCCTGGATTTCGCCATTCTCAGGACCGGTGGCGACAGCGGGATCAATCTCGATGCGTTCGATCGCAGCCACGTGTTCAGCGGCACGCCATCCATCGGCTTGCTGTTCTGCTTCGCGGCGTTCATCGGCTTCGAGGCCACCACCATCTATGGCGAAGAGGCCAGGAACCCGCAACGCACGATCCCGATTGCCACCTACTGTTCGGTCTTGCTGATCGGCGGGTTCTACGCGCTGTCGGTCTGGTCGATGGTGATTGGCGTGGGGGCGGACAAAATCGTCTCCACGCTTCAGGCCTTGCAGGACCCGACGACGTTTATCTATGGCATGTCCGACCACTTTGTCGGCCCGCACCTGACCCAGGTCATCCGCGTGCTGTTCATGGTCAGCATCTATGCCGGGCTGCTGGCGTTCCACAATGCCGCGGCCCGTTACTTCTACGCCATCGGGCGTGACGGTTTGCTGCCCAGCCGGTTGGGCACCACCCATCGCGTCCACCAGAGCCCGCACATGGGCTCGGCGTTGCAGAGCTTGATCTCCGCCGTGGTGGTACTGATTTTCGCCGCCATGGATGCCGATCCGATCCTGCAACTGTTCGCCTGGCTGTCCAACCTGGCGACGCTGTGCGTGATCTTGCTGATGGCGCTGACTTCCGCAGCGGTCTGGGTCTTTGCCCAGCGCCACCCCGAACTCAAGCTGGGGATCTGGCGTGGGCGGATTTTCCCTGGCTTTTCTTGCGTGGCGTTACTGGCGGTCCTGGTCATCGCGGTGGTGCATTTCGATGTGCTGACCGGCGCCAGCAGGGCCTTGTCATACGGCCTCTGCGCGATCATTCCCGCCGCCTTGCTGGCGGGTGTGTTTCTGGCGGCGCGACTGCGCAAGGTGGCACCGCAGCGGTATTTGGGGTTGGGGAGTCATAAGCTATAGGAACCTGCGCAGTATCGATGGCGCTTGGCCGATCATCGATAGTTGCAGAGACGCGTTGATCAATTGTGGTGTGGGGAGGGGGCTCGCCTTAGATGAGTGGTGCTGTCGGTCGAAGCCGCACGTAACCCTTAAGCCCGTACGGCCTCGCTTACACTCAGCTCGCGTCGTTTGGTCGACACACCATCCGACCTGAGTGCTGAACTCACTTTAAAGCAATTGTGCTTATGACTTGGAGCTCGGTCGCCCAGGGATATGGCTCAGTATCGATTTGGAGAAGCCACCATCCACACATATATCCTGGCCCGTGACATATGCCGATAAGGGGCTGATGAGAAATTCGATCACGTTCGCGATATCCACGGGGTCACCGATTCTCGCCAGCGGAATGATTGCTTCCCGTGCTTTCTTGATCTGGGGGTCGGTATACATTTTTTCCGACATCGGCGTACGGGTCATTCCTGGGGACACCACGTTGACACGGATCCCGTCAGGAGCCCACTCCAGCGCGAGCGTCTGGGCCAGCATTGTCAAGGCTGCCTTGGTGGGGCTGTACGCGCCTGAGCCGGCATGGGGAGTCTGGCCAGACATCGATGAGGTAAAGCACGCCGAGCCTCGACTCTCGCGCAAATGCGGGTAGCTGGCCTTGGCAAGCAGCCATGCGCCGCGAAGATTGACGGAGAACATGTCGTCCCAGTCCGCAATGGACAAATCACAGATTGTGCCAGGGCTGGCGATGCCGGCATTCGCAACCAGCGCGTCGAGCCCGCCGAATTCCGCTACTGCAGCTGCCACAAGTTGGCTTGGGACCTCTGGGTCGCCGAGATCTCCTAACAGTGCGATGGCGATGCCGCCCATGGCCTCGATGGATCGAACGACTTCTTCCTGAGCAGGAGTGGGTGTGTGCCCGCATACCGCAATTTTCGGCTGCGAGCCTCGAGCAAGGGCCGCTTCCGCGATCCTCAGGCATGCAGACGCACCGATACCGCTACTACCGCCACTGACCAAAGCTCTCATTGGACACTCCTTCTTATAGTTAGACATTGAGGTAAAAGAGGCTTGTAAAGTACGAAAATAGATTTAGCTTTGCAATCAAATTGACAATGGAATTTGATTCCGATATCGTTTTTTTGCAGTCAAATACCCTTGCCACTAAGTGGCTGTCGCTATCCAGATTCATCCATCGTCGCGTTTTTCAGCTAGCGATAGTGGTCAGGTACAAAATCCATAATACGAATGGCCCGCTTCACTCCAGCGAATACTCAACTGAAAGGATGTTTCGATATGATCATCAGCACGTTTTCCTATCTGTGGTCATCCACGGCAATTGATGCGATTGCGCAGTTGGCCGAGCACGGGCATCGCGTGTTCGAAGTCCCCGTCAGCTCGCCACATTGCTGGCCGGTAGAGCTCTCGACCGCAGACCGTTCTGCCGCAAGCGCGCGTCTTCATGAATACGGTGCGAAGATCAGGTCCCTCAACGCCGGCGGCTATGACCTCAATCTGGCCAGTCCCGCCGCGAATATGCGCCAGAAGAGCATCGAGCACATCAAGTCGGTCATTGACTTGGCTTCCGCTTGGGATACCCAGGAGGTGGTGATATCCCCCGGCACCAGGCGCCCAATGATTTCCCCGCCGCTCGAAAAAACCTACGATTGGATGTACGAAAGCCTGGCAGTCCTGATTCCGCTGGCGAAACAGGCTGGCGTACGCTTACTGCTGGAAAACACTCCGTATTGCTTTACCCCCACCATGCCGGAACTGGCGAAGGTTGTAAGTACCCTCAACGACGATGTGGTCAGGGTCGTCTACGACATCGCCAATGCGGCTTACATCGGTGAAGATCCGGTGGCGAGTCTGTTGGCTTATCACGCCAGCATCGACTTTGTGCATGTGTCCGATACGGGGACGGACGTGTGGGGGCATGATCCAGTCGGCACTGGTGTAGTGGACTTTATCGGGTTGGGAGAGGCCGTTCACGCGACCTGCGGTATTGAAAACTGCGTACTGGAAATCATCCGCGAAGAAAATGCTTTGTATGAGCTGAACAAGGGTGTGCAGGATCTGCGTGCCAAGGGCTGGAAAATCCCGTAATCGTCCACCGGTCGCTTGTCGCTACCGCCTGCGACCGGATAGTTCAAGTAGCCCTTGAGGCCCGCAACGGGTCCAGGTGACAGCGTTTACACCAGCAATACGCGCGCGATCATGGGGGGACGCAGGCTTCGGCCTGATGGAGCCGGTCATGATCGCGACGGTGTATGCGGTACTACCGCAGAGGTAGCGAATCATCACCACTGACCGAAGACCAGAGCGACCAGCATTCGCCTACCCTGATTGCCGAGCGCTTCAGATGTTCGATATGAGCACTCAGGGTTTCCTCCCGCATGCGTGCGATGGGACCGGCGACGCTCAGGGTGGCCACCGGGCCCGAGTTGTCTGGCCGCGAGGTATCGAATACAGCAACCGCCACGACACACACGCCCACTTCACCTTCTTCTCGAACGACTGCGTGTCCGTCTTTGCGGATCTGAGCGATGTCATCAAAGATGTCGCGAATCGAAACGCGCGCATTGGGCCCGGCGTAGTCTCGGCTGTTCTCGATGTCCCAGGCGGCGAGAATTCGCATGGCGCGCTCATCGCGCATAGTGGAAAGCCATACTTTGCCCGCCGCGGTTGTGTGGGGAATGATTTTTTCATCCAGGGCTCGGCGGTACTGCAGCCCTCTGGTGTTTTGCGTGGCTTGCAGCACCCAGGTCAGGTGATCCTCTGCAACTGCCGCCAACCGGACGTGCTCGCCGGTTTCGCTGGCCAGCTCGTTGAGCAAGGGTTGCATGATCCTGGCGAAGCCCGTTTCAGAGATGAAGTTCACGCCCATGCTGGGGATTTTCAGCGTCAGGCGGTAATGATCCTGTTCGTCCTGGTAAACGTAGCCTCTTTCTCGCAGCGCGCTCAATATGCGGTGGGCCGTGGCCATGGCAACTTGGGTTCGCTCGCCGATTTCAGACAGGGCGAGACCGTCCGGGTGGGACAGCAGCAGTTCCAAGGTGTTGAAGTAGCGGCCAATGTGTGACAATTTTTAAATCCTCTTTTTTGCCAGCAATGGCCAGCCAACGTCGTGTCAGGGGTACTGGAGTGTGATGGGAATGCCGCCGAGGCGGTCTGACTCATAGGCCGCCTCGATGATGCGCATGACGTGGTGCATGGTTGCAAGTCCGGCACCGGTATACGCTGTCTCACGGCCAGGGGCGAGGACATCGGTTACGAAATTGTCGTAATACACGTCAGAGTTCAGGCTCATGGTCAGGTCACTTGCCGCTCCAACCGCGTCGATCAGCCGCAAGCCATCCGGGGTCGAGCGCACGTAGAACTGATCGGTTGACAATGAAAACGAGTACTCCCGTTGCTCGGGCGTGTTAGCCGGGTAATTGTAGCCAGTTTCGATGGTGCAGATGCAGCCGCTCTCGGTCACCAGGGTCATCATTGAGGCGATCTCTACGGCGGCCAGCTGCGGGTCGCGGTGCATGACGGCGGACACGCTGCATATGCGCTCTCCGGACATTTGCTGCGCCAGATCGACGAAATGAGGGGCAAGGTTGATCGTGCATCCGCCGCCCGAGCGTTTCGGGTCAAGCATCCAGGCGCAACTGTTCGTCAAGTAGCGTCCGGGCGGGCCGGCGTTGAATCGAAACGACTGGGTTCTCCATTTGGCACCACTCTGCAACGCCGCATGCTTGACGCGGTTCAGTAATTCACTGTGCCTCCAAACCAACGGCACCGCCGCGAACAGGCCGGCGGCTTCGGCGCGTTGGTGCAGGTCCAGCACTTCATGCTGGGTAAGCCCGCAGGGCTTCTCCATCGCAAACGGAATGTTGCGCGCGACCAATGCCTTGCCCATGGCATACAACTCGTCGTGCGGGCCAAAGGCGAAGGCAAAATCAGCCTCTTCGTTATCGAGCAGGGTTTTCCAGTGATCGTAGCGTCGCGCTCCAAAGCGCTGGGCGAGGGCGGGACCACGCGACCCTGTGGCGTCGGATACCGCCGTGACGGCCACATCGGGCAGACGCTCAAGGGCATCAAGGTAGAGCGGGGTGTGCCAGTGGCTTACTTCCAGAAGAACGACTTTCAAACATTCATTCCTTATAAACAAATATGTTTGACGAACTTGCCGGTGCCCTCGGGGTGCGGATCAAGCCCGAATATAACAGCGCACGAGCCACGTTTCCGAGGGTGCGTAGTAGGCTAGCACGACGTGATTACGAACGGAAGTTGGTTTCGTTTTACTGGATGGCGACGTGTGGCGTCTGAGGTGAGGTGCAATTTCAACAGGCGCACGAAAATGTGCACATGCCGGGGCAGTGCACATCGTTAACCGTTTTGGTTCGGGTTATGAAGAGGGGAGGCAGGGTAGGTTGTACCGGACCCTTACAATTCAGTCGAGTAGCGACGCTCGATATCTTCGAAACCTAGAAAACTCAATGCCAGCAGGGCTTGGCCTACGTGCATCGGCTGGCCATCAAGGGTTTGGCAGCCGCGCGATTGCGCCTCAAGCAGCAAGGCAGTCGGCTCGGACCTGGTGATGATATCGACCACCACCGTCGCTGGGTCCAGCCGCGTTGCGTCTATAGGCATTGGATCATCAGGGTTCATGCCGAGTGGGGTGGCATTGATAACGATGTCATGACCTGCTGGGTCAGCTGGGCCTGTATACACAGCGCACGGACCCTCTTTGGCAACTCGGTGTACAAGGTCCGAGGCGCGGTGCGGATCCAGGTCTGAAATGACCAATGATCGTGCGCCAGCAGCGGCAACGGCAAACGCGATTGCCCGTCCCGAGCCGCCAGCGCCTATAAGCAGAACAGATTTCCCCACCAGGGAAACTCCGTGGCGCTGCATGCCCGCTACGCAGCCCAGTCCGTCGAATACGGCGCCCACCCAGCGCCCGTCATTGTCACAACGAACGACGTTGATTGCGCCGATCTGGCGCGCAGTAGGGTGGAGCTCATCCACGATGTCCAGCATGCTCTGCTTGTGCGGCATGGTCACCAGAAGTCCAGCGAGGTTGCGCACGGCTCGCACGCCTTTGACAAACTCAACCAGGTCCCCCGTACCTATCTCCAATGGAATGCAGACGGCGTCAGCCTGTGCTTCGGCAAACAACTTATTCAACAGCATTGGAGACTTGGCGCTCCTGAGTGGATCACCGATCAATCCATATATACGCGTGGTGCCTGTGATGCGTGGATGCATGTCAACCTACTTGTCATTGGCTATTGCACGCTAGTTGCCGGTATGCAGATATCGGAATCCCCCTGACAGAGCGTGCATATCCACTGCCGTGCTGCTCGAAGCGCTGTGCAGAAAAACTGAGCAGCGCGGCGGTGGTGAAGGGGGGCGGTCGTCAGGAGCGCATCACCGGCGCTGATTTTTTGAATGCTTGATCGGAGGCATTGGCGTTTGACTTGGGATTGGATTTTTCCCGCACCTGTTCGTACTCCTCCTCTGACATCGGGACAGCATTGGGGTCACCGAGGTCTTTCAGACGAATCCGGAAGGTTTCCCGGGTAGTAATAGCGGCGATAGCGGAGATTAAACAGATGCCAAAAGTCAGTGCCCCGATTTTTAGAGGGATATTATCGCTACCGGGAGGCGCAACAGATACGAAAAGGGCCGGCAGAAACGCTGTGCATGCCACGCCTATGTTCTGTCCAATGGCCATGCCGGTAACACGTACCCGTGTACGGAACAGTTCCGGGAACAAACTCGGGAACACACCATTAAAGCCCTGGTAAGCCACACCCCACATGAGCAGCGATAGAACCAGCGAAAGCCACATATTGTGAATGCTGATCGCATAGAGGTAGCCAAATGACAAGATGCCGCCGCACAGAACGCCAACAATCACCGGAGGCTTGCGGCCAATTCTATCGGAGAGCTTACCAACGAAGGGAATGAGGATAACTGCGCATATATTGCCTAGCACTGGTATCCACATGAATAAGCCAGAAGGAAATCCAATGCCGTAGGCGGGCTGCACTGCGTAGGTCGCACCGAATACAGAGGCGACGATTGCAAGTACCGCGGAGAGCGCCATGCAGATGACACGTAGCAGATCGCCCCAACTCTGCGTGAGCACTTCGATCACAGGTAGTTTACGGGGCTCGGTCTGTGTCTGCGCCTCAGTGAAGATCGGAGCCTCATGAACCTGACGCCGGATGATCCACCCCATGACGAGCACCACTGCGCTGAGCAGGAATGGAATCCGCCAGCCCCACGAAGCAAACTGATCGGCTGGCATGAACTGGGCAAGAGGCAGGAAAACCGCGGCGGCTAGCAGTTGCCCGGCTTGGACGCCTTGAAGGGTAAAACTTGCGAAGTAACCGCGACGCCCATCAGGCGCATGTTCCAGGGTCATGGAGCTGGCGCAGGACACTTCACCCGCGACCGCAAAACCTTGAATCAGACGCAACAGTATCAATAGGGCAGGAGCCCAGATACCAATCTGTGCATAGGTAGGAAGCAGACCGATGCACATCGTCGACGCGCCCATCAGGAACATGCAGTAGACGAGCACCGTCTTGCGCCCGTGTCGGTCGCCCATGTGCCCTAAGACCACAGCGCCTATCGGTCGGGCAATATAACCAACGCCGAAGCTGGCCAGCGAAATGATGATCCCAACCGTTGGGTTGTCTGACGGAAAGAACAGCTGTGGGAAAAGTAGCGCTGCCGCGGTGGCATAGATAAAAAAGTCGTAATACTCCAGCGCCGAGCCTATCCAGCCGCTCGCTGCGGCCTTTTTAGACTGACGCTTGGAGTGTGGATCGCCTTGAATGCTTTGGCTCATGACATGTCTCCGGATTCTCGATTGTTGTTATTGTAACGTCGTTCCATCAGTAATTCTGTTACCAGATTCGCCACCTTGTCAAGGGCGTTCCTTTGGCCGATCAAGGCATGGCGCTGGTTATCTGCGGGGAGCGTCGGCCCGCCGAGCGAGCACGCTGGAACCCGCTCATGCAATAGAGCGAATGGTTGTTAAGAGGATGAACAGGCTGCGAAGCATCAAGCTCTCGGCACTATGGCTTCCTAGGGAGAGCGATGACGCCAACGACAGGTTTTACCGTCGTCGTACGCCGCCTTTCACATTTGCCAACTACAAGCGATCTCTCGAGAGACAGCCGTCGACGAGCCTCGAAATGTTCAACGGATTCGCATTCTTGAGCGCATCGGGAAGCAATGCGTCGGGGTAGTTCTGGAAGCAGACTGGCCTCAGGAAGCGGTCGATGGCCAAGGTGCCGACCGAGGTGCCACGGCTATCGGAGGTGGCAGGGTAAGGGCCGCCGTGGACCATTGAATCGCAGACCTCGACACCCGTTGGATAGCCATTGATGAGGATGCGACCAACCTTCGTCTCCAACAAAGCAGTCAGCTCTGCGAATTGCGTAAGGTCTTCTGGCTCGCCAATCAAGGTGGCGGTCAATTGTCCGTGAAGGGCATTGATGGCAGCGTTGAGTTGGGCCTGGTCAGCGACCTCGATGAAGATGGACGTGGGGCCGAAGATTTCTTCTTGAAGAACCTTGTCGCCGTTAAACAGCAACGCAACGTCGGCCTTGAACAACTGTGGCTGGGCCTGGTGCCCCTGCTGGTCGCTGCCAGCCAGGTGCACGATGCCGGGGTGCGCGTGCAGGTTCTGCAAGCCAGCCGCGTAGCTGCGCAGGGTGCCCGAATTGAGCATTGTCTGTGCCGGTTGGTCGTTCATCAACGCTGCCACTCGGTCCTGAAAAGCAGTGAAAGCATCCGAGCGAATACCCACTACCAGCCCGGGATTGGTGCAAAACTGCCCGCAACCTTGAACCACCGAGGCGGCAAGGTCGTGAGCGATACTGTCGGCTCGACGCGAGAGTGCCTCAGGCAGGATCACGACCGGGTTGATGCTCGACATCTCGGCGAAGACTGGAATGGGCTCGGGGCGAGCGGCGGCCATATCGCACAACGCTCGACCACCTTTGAGCGAGCCGGTAAAACCCACGCCCTTGATGAGCGGGTGTTTTACCAAGGCTTCGCCTACGCCACTGCCATAAATCATGTTGAAGACACCCGCGGGCATGCCGCTGCGCTCGGCCGCCCGGATAATCGCGTTGGCGACCTGTTCAGCAGTCGCCATGTGGCCGCTGTGGGCTTTGAATACCACTGGACAACCCGCCGCAAGCGCGGAGGCGGTGTCGCCGCCCGCAGTGGAGAAAGCCAACGGGAAATTACTGGCACCAAACACAGCGACCGGACCGATTGCGGTGCGGTACTGGCGCAGGTCAGGGCGCGGCAACGGTGTGCGAAGGGGCAACGCCTGGTCGATGCGAGCCCCATAGAAGTCACCACGCCGCAGCACGTTTGCAAACAAGCGCATTTGACCGCTGGTACGTGCGCGTTCGCCCTGGATGCGAGCGACAGGCAGTGCTGTTTCCCGGCAAACCAGCGCAATGAACTCATCGTCCAGAGCGTCTAGCTCTTGCGCAATGGCATCGAGAAATTCAGCCCGTTTGTTCGCGCTCAGGGTGCGGTAGCTGGAAAAAGCATTGCAGGCTGCATGAGCCGCGTCCTCGACTTCTTGCGCAGTCGCCTGGTGGAACGCATAGGGTAAGGTTTCCCCCGTGCTGGCATCCACGCTCTTGACGATGATGCTGCCGACGGCGCTGCGCTGACCGCCGATAAAGTTCTGGCCGGTGATGAGGGACATGGTTGTCTCCAGGTTGAAAGTGCATGTGATCGAGGGGCAAGGCGTCCCGAGGACTGAAAGTCAGGTGACGGCGCCGATCTGCCAAGGCACGAACTCGTTTTGTCCGTATCCGTGTTGTTCGCTCATGCTGCGTTCGCCCGAAGCAATGCGCAGCATGGTTTCAAAGATCGCTGCACCGCACGCCTCGATGGTCAACGTGTCTTCGGCTATTTCGCCGCAGTTGATGTCCATGTCTTCACGTTGACGCGCCCATAAGGCGCTATTGGTCGCCAGCTTGATTGACGGGGCAGGGGCACAGCCATAGGCCGATCCGCGCCCGGTGGTAAACGCAATCAGGTTCGCGCCACCGGCGACCTGACCGGTTGCCGAGACCGGGTCATAGCCAGGGGTGTCCATGAAAACCAGCCCGTTGGCCGTGACGGCCTGGGCGTATTCGTAGACATCCATCAGGTTGCTCGAACCCGCCTTTGCCACCGCGCCCAGTGATTTTTCCAGGATGGTGGTCAAGCCACCGGCCTTGTTGCCGGCAGAGGGGTTATTGTTTAGTTCGGCCCCCATACGCTCGCAGTACTGTTCCCACCAATGAATGCGAGCGATGAGTTTTTCGCCGACTTCTCGGCTGACAGCCCGCCGCGTCAGCAAATGTTCGGCACCGTATATTTCCGGGGTTTCGGAGAGAATCGCGGTGCCGCCGCAGGCGACCAGGCGATCCACCGCGTTGCCCAGCGCTGGGTTGGCAGTAATGCCGGAGTAGCCATCCGAGCCACCGCACTGAAGCCCGACGACCAGATGGCGAGCGCTGACCGGTTCACGCTGAATTTGGTTGGCCTCGCCAAGCAATTGCTTCACGTGGTCAATGCCACTGGCGATGGCCTTGGATGTACCGCCACTGTCCTGGATGTTGAACGTGCGCAGGGTATTGCTGCGGGTGAGTCCTTGGGTTGTGAGTAATGAGTCGATTTGGTTCGTCTCGCAGCCCAACCCGATCACCAGCACGGCCGCAAAGTTGGCGTGGGTCGCATAGCCGGCCAATGTCCGGCGCAACATGCTCAAACCGTCGCCCGCTGGATCAACGGCGCAGCCGGCGGAATGTGTCAGGGCGACAACACCGTCGACGTTTGGATACGCTTGCAGTGCGGCGGGATTGATGTCCCGACGAAAATGATCGGCGATGGCCCGGGCGACTGTGGCAGAGCAATTCACGGACGTAAGAATGCCGATGTAGTTGCGCGTCGCGACGCGTCCATCCGGGCGTACGATACCCATGAACGACGGGGCTTCACTGGGCGTGACGTTGGGCTTCGCATCGACGCTGAAAGCATAATCTCGAGCGAATTCCCCCATGGCCAGATTGTGCACATGGACATGCTCGCCTGCTTCTATGTCGACAACAGCAAAACCAATGATTTGCCCATAGCGTCTTACTGGTTGACCGGCTTCGATACGTCGGGAAGCCACTTTATGGCCCGGCACGATCGCTTGCCGGATGGTCACGCCTTCCTGTTCAAGGACTTCGCCAGCGAGTAGCGGCCGGCGTGCGATCAGCACATCGTCCAGCGGATTCAAACGCAGCACAGCTGCTGCGCCGGTTTTCATGATCAGTTCCATCGCATCCTCACGGGCTGCTGGGTGGTGGGCGGTCGCTAATAGCGCCGCACTTTTGTGCCGGCACTATAGGATTCATGGAAATGGCTGCCTAATGAGAGCTTTCGATTGCTCGATAACTTTGCCTCATCGACTTTTTCTGAACTGGCTGCGGTCTCTCTTCTCTGTAGCCGTTTGCCGCTGTTTGGCGAACGCCAGCAAGGTCGCAATAAACGTCCGTGTCGGCTCTGACAGGGGCTCATCCTTGCGAGTGATAACTCCGTAATCCTGGGATTCAACTTTGAAGGGCGTGTTGAGGATTTGAAGCTGGCCGTTTTGTAGCTGTGACTGGACCATGGACTCGGGGAGCATGGCGAGCATTGGCCCGGACTGAAGCAACTGCAGGAAGGTTTGCATCGAAATGGTCTCCACCGTGTTGGCCGGCGGGGCGATCTTGAACGTCCTGAAAGCGCGCTCCATGCGTTGTCGGATCGGCGTATTGAAGGGATACATGACCCATGGCCATTCACTGAGTGCTTCAGTGGGGACCTCCTCAAGATCGCACAGAGGGTGTGTGCTGTTCACGACAAGACAAAAGGGTTCGGGTCCCAGCGACGTAAATTCGAACGGCTGACAATCTTCATCCGTGAAGCGCGCGATGATCAGATCGAGTTTCTTTTGTTCGAGCATTTCCAGCAGATGGTTGCTGGTTTGTTCGATCACCTCGATAGAGAGGAGGGGGCGCTCGCGTTTGATGCTGGCAATGGCTTCAGGCAGCACCACGGATGTCGCGGCGAAAATGGTGCCGACTTTTAAATGACCATGCCCGCCTTTTCGCAGTTTGTTGACTTGGTCGACGAACGACTCCGTGTCTTCCAAGGTGATACGCGCAAAACGGGCTACGAATTCCCCTAGTTCGGTAAGAACCAGACTACGCGTTTGACGCTCAAACAGCGGAAAACCGAGGAGAACTTCCAGATCGCGCAGCAATTTACTGATGGCCGGCTGCGTAACATTCATGTGTTCGGCGGTTGTGTGCATGTTGCGGGTCTTGGCCAAGCTATTGACCAGTACCAAATGTTTGATCTTCAGCCATCGGGAGACACTGGCAAAAGTAATTTGGTCATTTTCCATCGGTTAAGGCCTTGTCTGTCGATAACGAAACAGCATTGATGAGTGAGATTCTTTCATTGGGATTTACGGGGGCAGTCCATTAGTTTTACGGCTCTGATGACCAACTGATCTGGAAGCTCCATGGCGAATTTGAAACTGACGCGCGAAAACACCCTGCCAGTGGATGGCCTGGCCGGAACGCTGATCGGCCGTGCCTGGATCCCGGAGGCGATTGCCGGCCCCTCGCCGGTGGTGCTGCGCGATGAAGGTGTGTTCGATCTTTCTGAAACCTTTTCGACAATCAGCGAACTGCTGGAACACACCTCGCCGTTGTTGGTTGTTCGTCAGGCGCCAGGCAGGTACATCGGGACCGTCGAACAATTGCTTGGGAACACCGGCAGCCATGCCGATCCCGGCAAGGCATCGCTGCTGCCTCCAGCAGATCTGCAAGTCATCAAGGCGGCCGGGGTGACGTTCGCGTCCAGCATGATCGAGCGGGTCATCGAGGAGCAGGCCCGAGGCGATGCTGCCAAAGCCGAAAGTGTTCGCCGTCTGGTGCAAGAAGCCATCGGCGATAATTTGCGGGCAATCAAACCGGGTTCGCCAGAAGCGATGCGTCTTAAAGCTGTGCTGATCAAGCAGGGTATGTGGTCGCAATACCTGGAGGTCGGTATCGGTCCGGATGCGGAGATTTTCACAAAGGCACCGGTTCTGGCCGCAGTGGGCAGTGGCAGCGAAATCGGCATTCATCGCAAGTCTGAATGGAACAATCCGGAACCGGAAATTGTGCTGGCGGTGAACAGTCGAGGCCAAGTGCATGGCGTCACCTTGGGCAATGACGTCAATTTGCGTGATTTCGAAGGCCGCAGCGCCCTGCTGTTGAGCAAGGCCAAGGACAACAATGCGTCCTGTGCGATCGGCCCGTTCATTCGTCTGTTCGATGAAACGTTTACGCTCGATGACGTGCGCAACTGCGTCGTGGATCTGCAAGTCCGGGGCGATGATGGCTTTACGCTGGAAGGCAGCAGTTCCATGGCCCTGATCAGCCGTGACCCGCTGGATCTCGTGGCCCAGACGGTTGGCGGTGATCACCAGTACCCGGATGGCTTCATGCTTTTTCTCGGGACATTGTTTGCGCCTACCCAGGATCGCGAGGAGCCGGGAAGCGGCTTTACTCATAAGCAGGGTGACGAGGTCAGCATCGGGAGTCCGTTGCTGGGCACGCTGCGCAACACCGTCACCTACAGCCATGAGGCTGCGCCCTGGACTTTCGGCTTGCGGGCAATGATGCACAATCTTGCTGCCCGCGGACTTCTGTAGGTAAGGCAGGGTGGTGAGAGGCATTGGGCGTTCTTCCGCAAAGATTGAACATGCACAGGCGCTTGTCTATGGATAAAGAGCCGGACGCCGAAGCGTTCGGTTTTTATCTCTGTCAGGCGTCCCACGTCCCGGAGACCCGGCTGCGTGGCCCGCTCTGTCTCGATCAGGCCAACCCGGTGCAAGCGGGTTTGACTTATCCGGGGACGCCTGCATATTATTGGAACACGGTTCCAGTACGAACAATGTTGCTCGAATCCACCTCATTGTCAAAGATAAGTCGAGAAAAATATGAGAGTCGTTAAAGGTGCTGTTGACCGTTGCCTGGAGGCGATTGAACTGCTGGCCCGCGAGGCTCGCTGGATGCGGATGTCCGATATCGCAGCCGAGCTGGGCTTGGAGAAGGGCCCCGCCCATCGAGTGCTTGCTCAGTTAGTCGAGCAAGGGTGGGCGGAGCAGGATGAAGCCACGTCGCAGTACCGCTTGACACTGAAGCTGGCACTGTTGGGGCAGCGTTATTTACATGGCATCGGCTTGCCTGAATTGGTCCAGCCGATCATCGAGCAAGTGGCTGTTCAATGTCATGAGTTGGTGCGGCTGACGGTGGTCAACGAGGGCACCTTGTCCTGGTTGTCTTCGGCCCAAGGCGCCGCGCCAGGGCTTATGTATTCGCCGGCCATGGATAAACCGATCAATCTCTATGCAACCGCCAATGGCAAAGCCTGGCTGGCAACAATGTCCGATGAGCAGGCCATTGAGCATGCGTTGCGTAGCGGGCTGGGGAAAGCTGACGCGGGGATGGGGCACGGGCCGAAGGCGATCAACAGCATCGAAGGCTTGTTGGCCGAGTTGGCACTGACCCGGAAGCGCGGGTATGGCTTGGTCATTGAAGAGGCCGAGGCGGGTGTCTGGGCGATTGCGGTACCGGTCAAGCTGGTTCCATCCGGCACTGTGGTCGGCACGATGAGTATCGCCGGTCCGGTGTTGCGCATGCAGCCCGAGCGTTATGACGAATTGCATGCCCTGCTGGAAGAGGCCGCCAACAAGCTGGGTACGGTTTGGCCGCGCCAGAACAACGTGCATTCGGAGAGCGTATGAGCCAACTCGCACCTGCAGGGGCCAAGGCAGGATCGGAGCTGGAAGTCGCCGCTGCCGCTCTGGTCCGTGCACGGCTGGAGGGGGGGCGGCTGGCATCCTTGCCTGACCAGAACCTGCCAGGCAGCCTCGCAGAAGGTTTTGCCATCCAGCAACGCGTGGGCCCATTGGCTGGAAAGACCGTGGGAGGCTGGAAGTGTGCGTTACCGCCGGCTGGCAAGTGGATCGTAGCCCCGATCTACAGCGACAGCATTGTAGAAGGCGAACGTTACCGACTGGCCGCTGACGCCGATAAGGCACGCATCGAGCCCGAACTGGCGTGCGTCCTGGCCCATGATTTGCCGGCACGTGTCGAGCCTTATACCGCTGAACAGATCGCTGCTGCGATCAGCGACGTGCGCTTGGCATTGGAAGTGATCGATTGCCGTTATACCCATCCACAGACACTGCCGTTCGAGCAATTGCTCGCGGATGGTCTATTCAATCACGGCCTGGTACTTGGGGCGCCAATCACGCTGTCGAACCCTGCCAGCATGCCCTCTGAACTGGCTATCACCTTGAGCGATGCAACGTCGGA
This sequence comes from Pseudomonas sp. Van50, assembly GCF_055390755.1. Classification (NCBI taxonomy): domain Bacteria; kingdom Pseudomonadati; phylum Pseudomonadota; class Gammaproteobacteria; order Pseudomonadales; family Pseudomonadaceae; genus Pseudomonas; species Pseudomonas sp. Van50. The sequence goes on from NZ_AP024343.1 coordinate 3,445,679, forward strand.
GCCCCTGAAAATCAAGGGTCGACATCCGGACGGGGATCCGTTGTTGCCGATCGTCTGGCTGGCCAATTTTCTGTCTACACAAGGGATAGGGCTGCAAGCAGGGCAGGTGATTATCACCGGGTCCTATGCAGGTGTTCTCGATGTGCCCGTTAACCAGCCACTGAATGTGCAGTTCGGCGAAGCAGGCTCATTGTCTGTCCATTTCTCAACGCTGGAGGAGTAACAAATGCGCTTAGTTCGTTTTGGTTTACCGGGGCAGGAACAACCGGGAGTCCTGGATTCGCAAGGGATCGTTCGAGACCTCTCGGGCATTGTAGATGACATCGATGCATCGGCCCTGAGCCCGTCAGTGCTTGAAAAGTTGCGTGCGGTTGACGTTGAAAAGCTGCCTGTGGTGGCGCCTGGCACGCGTCTTGGTCCGTGTGTAGGCAGCGTACCGAACCTGATTTGCATCGGTCTGAACTACTCCGACCACGCGGCTGAAACGAATACACCAATCCCGAGCCAGCCGGTGGTCTTCAACAAACACACCGCGTCCATCAGCGGCCCCAATGACCCGGTCATCCTGCCAACGGGCGCTCAGAAGCTGGATTGGGAAGTCGAATTGGCCATTGTCATCGGTACGCCTGCCTGGCAGATCGATGAGGCGCGGGCATTGGACCACGTTGCCGGTTATTGCCTGGCCAATGATGTTTCCGAGCGGGCTTATCAGCTCGAGTACGAAGGCCAGTGGACCAAGGGCAAAAGCGGTTTTTCTTTCGCACCTCTGGGACCTTGGCTGGTCACCCGTGACGAAATTGCCGATCCGCAGGCACTTGACCTCTGGCTCGACGTGAATGGCAAACGTTTCCAGACCGGCAATACCCGTACGATGATCTTCAGCGTTGCCCATATTGTCGCGTACCTCAGTCGCTTCATGCCGTTACTGCCGGGTGACGTCATCATTACCGGTACGCCGCCAGGTGTGGGGCTCGGGCAGAAACCACCGGTATTCCTCAAGGCGGGTGACACCATGCGTGTCGGTGGCCAAGGGCTGGGCGAACAATTCCAGACCGTGGTTCCTTACGTTGCTGAAATGGGGGCTGCGTGGGTCGCCGGGCGCCATCCCAATGTTGACTGACTATCGCTAGAGGAAAACGCTATGAGTTTTGCAGGAACAGGTGTAGTCGCGATCTGGCATGATCTTTTGCCCGAAGCGCGGGACGAGTTCTATGAGTGGCATAACCGTGAACACATGCCCGAGCGGGCTGGAATTCCGGGCTTTTTGCGGGGGCGCCGGTACGTCGCTTTGGATGCCGGGCCGACTTATTTCAACCTTTATGAGGCTGATTCTGTGCAGGTGTTGGGAGGGCAGGATTATTTATCGCGCCTCAACAGTCCGACGGCATGGACCCAGCAGTCGGTGAAGTCTTATCGCAATGTCGCGCGATCCATTTGCGCAGTCACTTACTCCAGCGGTGTGGGGCAGGGCGCGTATCTGTTAACGGTCCGTTTCGATGTTGTCGAAGGGCGGCATAAATCGGTGTCAGACGCATTGCGTCAATGCGTGCTGCCTCCCCTGGCGGATAAACAGGGTATTACGGGCGTGCATTTGTGTGTGGCGGATGAGGCCGTGAGCAAGGTTGAAACCGCAGAGAAAAAGGCCCGCGCCGAAGGCACCCAGATACCGGCCTGGATCGTCATGATCGAAGGTTGTGCACCTGATTACGTTCGCGTCGCCGGCGAGTCTTTTGTGGCCGAGCTGCAACGGCTGCTGGAGGGGCAATCGATAGGACCGGAAACCACGCTCTATCAATTGGAATACACACGTTGCAAAACGCCGGGGAGTGCGGGTTGATCGCCGAGCGTTCGAGTACGTTTTAACTTTCCAGTCGTTGTTCTCACGCAATTTCTCACGAGCGTGCCCATACAGGCATTGAGTTTAGCTCGCGTCTGCGCACGCTCGGATTTTGCTTAAGGCGATATTAAACAATTATCAAGTTGCTCAATAACGGGCTGGATAAGGAGCTCCTTCGGTCGCTCGGAAGTTAGCTCTTCGGGCTGTCTGTGCATGCGTTGTCACGAGCTAAAAATCGCAACAAAAAACAATAATAATTCATTGTGAGGAAACATCATGCGCTACCCGGTTACTGTCCGCAGCGTGCCAGCACATCAATCGCTTATCAGCCTGACTCTTGCGTTTTGCGCGGGTTCGTCAGCTGTTGTTCAAGCCGATCAAAATAGCGGTTTTGTCGATGGCACTAAGGCCACCCTCAATTTGCGCAACGCTTACATCAATCGCAACTTCACCAACCCGAACAATGCCCAGGGCAAGGCCGAGGAATGGACCCAGAACTTCATCCTCGACGCCAAGTCCGGCTTCACCCAGGGCGTGGTCGGTTTCGGCGTGGACGTGCTGGGCCTGTACTCGGTCAAGCTCGACGGCGGTCGCGGCACAGCGGGTACGCAATTGCTGCCCGTGCATGACGACGGTCGCCCGGCCGACGACTTCGGCCGTTTGGGCGTGGCCCTGAAGGCCAAGGTGTCGAAGACCGAGCTGAAGGTCGGCGAGTGGATGCCGGTGCTGCCGATCCTGCGTTCCGACGACGGCCGCTCCCTGCCGCAAACCTTCCGTGGCGGCCAGGTGACCTCCACCGAAATCAATGGCCTGAGCCTCTACGGCGGCCAGTTCCGTGGCAACAGCCCGCGCAACGACGCGAGCATGGAAGACATGTCCATGAACGGCCGCGGTGCGTTCACCTCCGACCGTTTCAACTTCGGCGGTGGCGAATACGCCTTCAACGAAAAACGCACCCAGGTCGGTGTGTGGTACGCGGAACTGTCCGACATCTACCAGCAGCAATATTTCAACCTGACCCACAGCCAACCCATCGGCGACTGGACCCTGGGCGCCAACCTCGGCTACTTCATCGGCAAGGAAGACGGCAGCGCCCTGGCCGGCGACCTGGACAACAAAACCGCGTTCGCCATGCTCTCGGCCAAATACGGCGGCAACACCTTCTACGTCGGCCTGCAGAAAGTCGGCGGCGATGATGCCTGGATGCGCGTCAACGGCACCAGCGGCGGCACCCTGGCCAACGACAGCTACAACTCCAGCTATGACAACGCCAAGGAAAAATCCTGGCAACTGCGCCACGACTTCAACTTCGCCGCCGTCGGGGTGCCGGGCCTGACCCTGATGAACCGCTACATCAGCGGCGACAACGTGCACACCGCCACGGTCGACGATGGCAAGGAGTGGGGCCGCGAAACCGAACTGGCCTACACCGTGCAGAGCGGCGCGCTGAAAAACCTCAACGTGAAATGGCGCAATGCGTCGATTCATCGGGACTTCAGCACTAATGAGTTTGATGAAAACCGGATTTTCATCAATTACCCCATCTCGCTGCTATAAAACATCACGGGTTCTCCCCCTTGATGAATAGCGGCGTTCAGGGACGCCGCTATTTTTCCTTTGCTTGCAATAAGTTCCGCGCCAGCGCCAAGGCTTCATCTTCAGTGGTTGCGATGAGCATGGGATAACCCCAGAATTTTTCATACACGATTGCGAACGCTTTGCCTGCCAGCCGTTTGGCGAGACTTGATTCGATATGAATCGAGGCTTTGACATAACGCTTGAGTTCGCTTTTGTGGCGCTTCATCCATAGGGCTATTTGTTTCAGTTCCCCTGGTGAGTGTTCCGGTTGCTCCTTGTCCAGACCTTCATTGCTGATCAATACGAAGGGCTCATTGCGAGCAAGCAAGGCTTCGAGCTCGGCAAGTGACTCATCCTGGCTATGGCCCGGTGTGGTTTTTTGCAGCCAAACGAACGGAAATTGTGTGGCGTCTATACGCATTTCTATAGTCCTTCGACACGTTGCCAAACCTCTGTGATGTCCTGCGGTTTCAGGATACTCTGCAAGCAATCCGGCTTAATTGCACAGGCTGGCCACAATATTGTTCAAAACAGCCATTTTCATTTTTTGAGGGCTTAGCGTGGGGCGCACACCTGTTATGGCGAACACTGCTAAAAAAGACAGGATTGCCGTATGGGACGTCGATAGCATTTCGCGGCCCGTCGTAGCCCTCAGCGCTTCGATGGTGAGCAAGGATTGGGAGCAAGCCAGCCATCAACATCGTAAGGCGCAACTGCTTTATTCCGTGCGCGGCATCCTCAATTGTGAAATAGAAGAGGGCGTCTGGATCGTTCCACCACAATGTGCCGTATGGATACCCGGTGGTTTGTCACATGCGACACGTGGTTCAGGAGAGACAGAATGTTATTGCCTGTTTGTTGAACCTGATGCCGCTCCGGATCTTCCGCGAGGCTGCTGCACGATCGGCGTATCACCGCTGTTGCGTGAGTTGCTGCTGAAGGCGGCAGGGTTCTCGGGAGACGCTATCAATGTCCCGCGTGAAGACCGCCTGATCGCAACGTTATTGGACGAATTGTCGACAGCCCCCGTGGAGGACCTGCATTTGCCGATGCCTCGCGACACGCGTCTGCGCAGGCTCGCTGAAATGCTCTTGGCCGACCCCGCGCTTAAGGTTTCGGTGCGCGAGTGGGCTACTCGCATTGGCATGAGTGAGCGCAGCATGAGTCGGCTTTTGCTGCAGGAAATAGGGATGAGTTTTGGACGTTGGCGTCGGCAATTGCATGTAATTGTGTCGCTGCAACGCATGACCAAGGGCGAGAGCGTCCAATCGGTTGCGTTGGAACTCGGTTATGAGGGACCTAGCGGCTTCATCACGATGTTCCGCAAAACCGTAGGCAAACCGCCTGTGCAATATCTTTCCGCCCGCTCAGCCAGCGCTGTTATCGCAGGTGAGTCATTGCCCGTGCCGTCGATCCTGTTTCCTGACGACGTGTAAGGGCTCGTAGGCGATCTATTCGAACCTGACCAATCCTCGTGGCGGATGGAAAACGGCCAATCGCTGACATTGGCTGAACTGGAAAATAATCTGGCCATCCTTCGATATCTGGCAACGGCGGCTTGTTGCTAGATTGCGCGACAACGAATGCAAATCAGTTTCACTTGAGATTGATTTGTCACTTCTGTTCTCCGGCCTGGTGCCGGTTGAGTTGTCGGCCCTTTCTCAAACCCGTCTCTCGACGGTCGGCCGCTGTCTGTTTTTTTCTTGATAAGGAATGGCTGATGTGGAGTTCGTTGACTTACTGCGGTGAGCGGCGCCCTTGCGTGCCTGAGCGTTTGCTGACAAATCCGGTGACTGCAGCGCTGTTGGTGTTTTTAGGTAGTTCGAGTTGTGTAATGGCGCAGGACCCTGTCGAAGCCGATGAGAACACTCAGTCTCAAGGCGTGATGATTCTCCCATCTGTGACGATAAGCGGGACGAGGACACCCGATACCACCACGACGGAAGGGACGGGGCTTTACACCACCGGCCAGACCACGGCCGCGACTCGCTTGCCGCTGACGTTGCGGGAGACGCCGCAATCAATTTCCGTGGTAACGCGTCAACGCATGGACGATCAAAAGCTGGATTCAGTTCAGGGGGTACTGGAGAGCACGACTGGCATCTCGTCTTACCAATCGGATAGCCAACGCACGAGTTTCTATTCCCGAGGCTTTCTGATCGACAACATCCAGTATGACGGCATACCCGCCGTCATTGGCGACGTCATAAACGGCAGCGGCATCAGCGACCTGGAAACGGCATTTTACGACCGTGTCGAAATTGTGCGCGGGGCTAACGGGCTGCTTACCGGCACGGGCAATCCGTCGGCTGCGGTCAACCTGGTGCGCAAAAGACCAACGCCAGAGTTCTCGGCTTCCACCTCTATCAGTGCGGGTTCCTGGGACAGTTTCCGAGAGATGGGAGATGTTTCCGTACCGTTGACAACCGACGGTCGTATCCGTGCACGCATGGTCGGGGTCAATAACGATGGTCACTCCTACATCGATGGTTACCAAACACAAAAGCAAGCGTTCTATGGGGTCATTGAGGCAGATCTCACCGAAGACACCACTTTGGATATTGGGTATGACTATCAGAACAGTTCCCCTGAGCGACCGACATGGGGCGGTGTTCCTCTATGGTTCAGCAACGGCTCAGAGGCAGAATGGTCGCGCTCCAAATCCCTGGCCGCGGACTGGAATCGCTGGGACAGCACCCGACAGACTGCTTTTGCCGAACTTGAACACCGGTTCGATAACGGTTGGAAAGTCCGCGGTGTGGTGAACCAGTACCGCACTAAGTATGACTCCCAGTTATTGGGCGGGTTTGGTACACCCGACCAGGATACCGGCTTAGGCGTTTTTCCTAATGGTGCTTATCCGGTTGCGTTGGCCGGCAAAGGGAAAAGCCGGCAAAACACCTTTGATGTGATGGCGAGCGGTCCCTTCGATTTAATGGGGCGCCAACATGACCTGGTAGTGGGCGCTATGAGTTCTCGGTATACCTCGAACAAAGACGATATCAGTCCCTTTTTTGTAGGGTTCACACCCGGCAATATCTACAATTGGAATAATCATTTCCCCAAGCCAGACTTTGATGCAATGGCGTCTATGCCGACCGATACCGAGGTTAAACAGCGCGGCTTCTATAGTACAGCGAGATTCTCATTGGCCGACCCATTGAAATTGATTGTCGGAGGGCGGTTCAGTCGTTACGAGATCGACGAGACTGCTGGTGGGACGCCGTTCAATTATAAAAAGAGTAATGAGTTCACGCCCTATGCAGGTCTGATATACGACATTGATAGTACGTACTCCGTCTATATCAGTTATACCGGCATATTTAATCCGCAAACATCGTTCCGAGACAGCAATGGCAATGTCCTCACGCCGACGGAAGGCAAGACGAAAGAGATTGGCCTCAAGGCTGAATACCTGGAGGGGCGATTGAATGCGTCTGTCGCATTGTTTGACACTGAACTGGACAACACTGCACAACCGGATGGCAGTCTTCTTACGCCAGGCGGTGCGCAAGCTTACAAAGGGGTTGATGGCACCCAATCCCGCGGGGTCGAGTTTGACCTGCAGGGTGAAGTGGCTCCCAATTGGAACATCTACGCTGGCATCGCCACTTTCACGGCCAAGGATGGCAATGACGCCAGGTTGAATCCACAGGTACCGCGCACAACCGCTCAGATGTTCACTACGTACAAATTGCCCGGCATGTTGGAAAAATTGACCTTGGGCGGAGGCGTCAGATGGCAAAGCCGCTTCTTGAGCAGCAGTACGAGCACGAGGGTAGCGGAACAAGACCCCTATGCGCTGACGTCACTGATGGCGCGTTATGAGTTGTCAAGAAACATGGATCTATCAATCAATGTCAACAATGTGTTTGATAAAAAATATGCAATCCAGAAAGGCGATTTCGATACTGTCAGTTATGGAGCGCCGCGTAATGCATTGATGACATTGAACTATAAACTGTAGTTTGTGCGGCTAACCGAATCACTCCGCCAGCTTGAACTCCGCGGCCTCGTCAAACTTCGACCGGGCCGCTTCAACTTCGGGCAGTTTGTCGAGCGTCCATTTATGTAACTCGCGAAATGGCTGCTGCAATGTTCGCCCCAGCGGGGTGATCTCATACTGCACTGCCACGGGCGAGAACGAAATGATCTGGCGCGAGACGAGACCATTGCGTTCCAGCCGCCGCAGGCACTGGGTAAGTGCCTTCTGGGTGACGCCCTCCAGGCGACGTCTGATGGCGTTAAAACGATGCGGCCCGTCATCGAGCACCGCCAGAACCATCATCGACCACTTATCAGCGATTTGGTCAAACAGTGCCCGGCTTGGGCACTCCGACGAAAAACATTGCGGCTTTAATTCCAGCATCGAAGTTTCCTCACGTATACCTAGGCGACTCTAGGTGCCTAATTGACATTTGGTTTACAAAATATACTTATATGGCCTCCGAAAGCAATGGAGTCCACCCGATGTCAAACCCTGATACCAGCATTTTATTTCGTCCTTTTTCCATCCGATCGCTTGAACTGAAGAATCGGATTGTCATGGCGCCGATGACGCGTCTGTTCTCACCCGAAGGTATCCCGGGTGAAGCGAGCACTGCCTATTACCGGCGCCGGGCCGAGGGAGGTGTTGGCCTGATTCTGTCGGAAGGCACCGTGATTGATCGCCCGGCATCGCGCAATGATGCCGGCATTCCTTTTTTTCACGGCGAAGCGGCGCTGGCTGGATGGAAGAACGTGATCGATGCTGTCCACACGGCTGGCGGGCGCATGGCGCCGCAGATCTGGCACACCGGCTCCACGCGCTATATCAACGACTGGGAGCCGGATGCTCCCGTTGAAAGCCCGTCGGGCCTTGTTTCGCCAGGTGACCTGCGTGGCGTGGCGATGAGTGAAGAGGACATTGCCGACACGGTAGCCGCGTTCGCCAAGGCCGCAGCGGATGCCAAGCGACTGGGCTTCGATACCGTCGAGATCCATGGAGCCCATGGTTATTTGATCGATCAGTTTTTCTGGTCTGGTAGCAATCTGCGCACTGACCGCTACGGCGGCCCGACAATCAAGGAACGCTCGCGTTTTGCCAGTGAGGTCGTCTCTGCCGTTCGCCAGGCTGTTGGCCCGCAATTCCCGATCATCATGCGCGTCAGCCAGTGGAAGCAACAGGACTACGGGGTGCGCGTTGCTGAAACGCCGGCGGTGATGGAGGACTGGTTGTTGCCACTGGTCGAGGCCGGTGTCGACGTCCTGCACTGCTCGCAGCGCCGCTTCTGGGAACCTGAGTTTCCCGAAATTGACGGTGAGAACGGGTTGAACTGCGCGGGCTGGGCGAAGAAAGTCACTGGAGCCACAACCATTAGCGTCGGTTCGGTTGGGCTGGAGAATGATGTCACTAACGCCTTCGCCGGCAAGGGATCAGCCCCTGCGGGTCTGGATCGGCTCATCGAGCGTATGGAGCGCGAGGAGTTTGATCTGATCGCTGTAGGGCGTGTTCTGCTGAGTGACACGGATTGGGCCACCAAAGTGGAAAAAGGCGAATACGCAAGCCTGAAGGGCTTCAATCCGGCATCTTTAGCTGAATTGGTTTGAATTGCAGTGTGGCCCGGGCATTTACGCGCAGGCCACACTTTCAATGCAATGCCATTCGCTACCCCCATAAGCGCTGGCCCAAACAATACAACTGAGAAGCGTTCGTAGTATTATCGCTGCCTGTTTCCTTTGGTAGTCCTGCGCCGCGATGCCCCCAATTCCTTCCAGCAAAGCCCCTAGCGTGCTCATCGTCGATGACAGCCGCAAGATCCGCGATCCGCTGGCGACGTTTCTGCGTCGCCACACGTTCGAGGTGCGCACGGCGGCGGATGCGGCGGGCATGTGGCAGTTGCTCAAGCAGCACAGCTTTGAGGTGATCATCCTCGACGTGTCGCTGCCCGATGGGGATGGTTTCGAGTTGTGCAGTCGTCTGTATCGGCGAAGCGATACGCCGGTGATTCTGCTGACGGCGCGCGACACCTGCGCCGATCGGGTTCGCGGTCTTGATCTGGGCGCGGACGACTACGTCACCAAACCGTTCGAGCCCCGGGAACTGGTGGCGCGGATCAACAGCGTACTGCGTCGACGCCGCCCGACCGGCGCGAAACAGGCCATATCGGCGTCCGACCCTGTCGCCGTGAACATGAGTCCCTGCTACCTGTTTGCCGACTGGCGTTACGATGCCCGTCACGCCACGCTGGCGCGTGATCAAGAGCCGCCGATTCTGCTCAGCACCGTCGAAAGCAAGCTGCTGCAAGTGTTTCTCAACCATCCCAACACGCTGCTGCCCCGCGAGCGCTTGATTGATTTGACCACCGCAACCGACAGAGACGTGACAGACCGCGCCATCGACCGTCAGGTCAGTCGTCTGCGGCGCAAGTTGGCCCATAAACCGGGGGAACCGGAATTGCTGCGCACCATCTGGGGTGGCGGCTATCTGCTGGCGTCCGATGTCGTGCTGCAGGCGCCATGAATCGCCTGCGTGCCTTGTGGCCGCGCAAGATGGTTCATCAACTCAGTGTGCTGCTGTTGCTTGCGTTACTCGCTTCCAATGCAATCGCCATGCTGGTTCTGCAGCGCACCGGGGCGTTGATCCATCCGCTGTCGCGGACCATGAGCCTGGAACGTCTGGTCACCGCGCACCATGCGGCTCTCGAGGCACCCAACCAGGTCGGCGCCCGGCTGCTGGCGTCGATGATCACCCCGGATGCACATTTCTGGATTGATCGGCGCGCCGACGTCGAGCCCTTCGACATGCGCGCCGAAGAACAACGCCTGGCCAATGTGCTGCGCGAGCGTCTGCAATTGGCGCCAGACCTTGCCGTGGTCATGCAACTGGAGCGGGTCACCGGCGGTCATGCCCGGGACCAGGTCTTCAGCTCCGCAGGCTGGGCTCCGTTGCGTTTGCGCAGCAGCATCGAACTGCCCGACGGCCGCTACCTCAACGCGTTGCAGCACCCGGTCGGGGCTTACGAGTGGCGCAAAGTCCTGACGTATAGCCTGCCGGTGACGATCATTCCGGTGCTGTTGATCGTCATGTTCTGCATCAGTCGCGTGGTGCAGCCTGTGAAAACCCTCGTGCAGGCGTCCGAGCGCGTCAGTCGCGGCGAGTGGATTGCCCCGCTGCCGCTGACGGGGCCGCAGGAGGCACGGGACCTGACGGCAGCGTTCAACCACATGCAGGCCAGCATCGCCCGCCATGTCGAGGGCCGCACACGCATGCTCGCCGCGATCAGTCATGACCTCAATACGCCAATCACCGAACTGCGCCTGCAAGTGGAACTGCTGGAGGAGGGCGAGGCTCGCGAGGACATGCTGGAAAGTCTCGAAGAGTTGAGTCTGATGGTGCGCGAAACCCTCAACTTCGTCCGCGAAGACGCTGTGCAGGAGCCGACGCTGACCATTTCGTTGAACGGGTTGCTGGACGACCTGGCCAGACGTTACCAACTGCTGAACCAGCCTGTGACCTGGCACGGAGCGCCGCCGATCATGCTGACGTGCCGGCCCCTGGCGCTGAAACGGGCCCTGACCAACCTGATCGACAACGCCCTGCGTCATGCCGGGGACGCCACGCTGAGCCTGTGTCGCGAAGACGCCGGCACCGTCCGCCTGGAGATCCTTGACCACGGTGCAGGGCTTCCCGATGCCTGGTTGAGCAGGGTGTTCGAGCCGTTCGTGCAGCTCGCCGGTGGAACGGCCGATGGGCACAAGGGCGGTGTCGGCCTGGGCCTGGCCATCGCCCGCGCCTGCGTGCAGGCACACGGTGGCGAACTGCTGCTGGAAAACCGCCCGTCCGCCGGATTGTGCGCCGTGGTCAGGCTGCCGGCCGCGCTGCTCAGAAGTTCAACGTAGCGCCCATCCACAACGTGCGACCGTAGTTCACCGTGCCGTAGGTTTCATCGTCCAGGCGCTTGTCGGTGATGTTGTTCAGCGAACTGTTCAACGTGATCGAATCGGTGAGCTCATAAGAGCCGCCCAGATCGGCCGTGGTGTAGCCTGGCGCACTTTCATCGGTAATGGTGTTGCCGGTTTCTTCTCCGTAGTAGCTGACCGACGCCCACGCTTGCGCGCGATCATTGATCGCCCACTCGCCGCGCAGGTTGGCTTTTTGCTTGGGCGTCAGCGCCAGTGGTGCGCCGGCATTGGCGCCGCTTTTCTGTTCCGAGTCGGTGTAGGTGTAATTGGCCTTGAACAACACACTGGCGTTGATATCCCATTGCCCGGTCAGCTCCACACCCTGGATCACGGCCTTATCGATGTTGACCCGGTCCATGACGATGTAACCGTTCCAGCGCTCGTCGGTGGTGACCGTCGACAACTTGTCCTGGAAGTCGTTGTAGAACACCGTCGCGCCCGCCGACAGATCATCGCGGTTGGACCACAACGCCGAGAACTCGTAGTTGGTGCTGGTTTCCGGCTTCAGGTCGGGGTTGCCGAGCATCACGAAACGGTTGCGTCGCAGGTAGGCGTAATCCTTGACCACCGCGCGCAATTCGGGTGCCTTGAAACCGCGGGCGATGCCGCCCTTGAGCGTCCAGTTATCGGTGGCGCGCCACACCCCGTAGATCCGCGGACTGGCGTGGGTGCCATATTGTTCGTGGTCGTCCAGGCGCAGGCCGGTGGTCAGCGCGAAGTTGTCGGTCACCGACCATTCGTTTTCGGCGAACACGGCTTTTTGCAGTACCGAAAACTCGTAATCGACGCGATCGCCCAGACCCTGGTTCCAGTCGGTCAATTCGCTTTCATTCCATTGCATGCCCACGGTACTGACATTGTGTGTGGTGGGCACCACCAGTTTGGCGTCGAACACGGTGTTCTTGACCTCCGGTTTGCGCCCGTAAATATCGGTTTGCGCCGGCGTGGCCTTGCCTTCGCGGCTGGAGGTTTCCTGGGACAAGGCGATATCCGACGTGGCCCAACCCCAACGGCCCTGGTGCGACAGCGACCAGTGATCGCGATTGTTCTCCTGCTCGCGGGTGGCCCAATTGGCACTGATGCCGTCACCGTTCTTCAAGCGCGTGGCGCCAGCCTCCAGCAGGATGTCGTGGTCGACGGTCGGGGTGAAGGCCAGGCGTGCGGTCAGGTCGCGGTGATCGGCCTGGCTGAAACCGTTGGTTTGCTCGATGTCGTCATCGGCCTGACGATCCAGGTAACGGCCCCAGACCTGCAAGCCGAGAAAATCTTCGTGCAACGGACCATTGAGGTAGAACTGCGTCTGACGGGCGTTGCCTTGGTCACTGTGCTGGCGCGCGGAATAATCGTAGGACACCGAGCCGCCCCACTGCGGCGAAACCTTGCGGGTAATCACGTTGATCACCCCGCCAATGGCGTCCGAACCGTACAGCGACGACATCGGCCCACGTACCACTTCGATACGCTCGATGGCCGCCGCCGGCGGCACGAAACTCTGCTCGTAACCGCTGTTACCGTTGACCCGCGATTCCCGGGCACTCTGGCGCTTGCCATCGACCAGAATCAGCGTGTAATCGGCCGGCATGCCGCGAATGGAAATGTCCGTCTCATTGGCCCCGCCGTTGACCGTTACCCCCTCGACATCCCGCACCGCGTCACCCAGATCGCGATACGACTTGCGGCGCAGCGTCTCCCCATCAATCACCGTGACAGAGGCCGGCGCATCCTCGACGCGTTGCTCGTAGCCGGAAGCGGTCACGACCACATCATCAAGGGTCATGGCCTGCGGTTCGGCAGCCTGGGCGGACGTGCACAGCGCGCCGGCTGCACTGGCGGCCAGGGCGAAACGCGTCCACGGGGACAATGTTGGAAAACGGAGAGGGGAGTGCATGGGGTGTCCTTTACAATTCAACTTAAAAGAGAATCGTAATCATCTGCACTGGTGAAGATTGGACAAAGTGTGACAGGCAAATCCTACAGCACCCCACTGTAGGTTCGAGTTCACTCGCGAAAACCCAGGAGCGTCACTGCCTGGGTCTTGTACGAGAAGTCGGGGCGAATAGCATGGGGCCCCGCTTGAACTCAGTACCTCTCGATCATGTCGGCCGCCTGTTGGGTGGCCTGGCTGGTCCGGGTGGCCAGCTTGCGGACCTCGTCGGCGACCACTGCGAAACCCCTTCCGGCCTCACCGGCTCTGGCCGCCTCTATGGCCGCGTTCAAGGCCAGTAGATTGGTCTGTTTGGCGATGCTTTGGATGGCGGCAACTATCTGCGTCAGCTTGGCGAGGTTTTCCTGCATGGCTTGATGCTGACGTTCCTGAGTCTGGCGCAACTGGCTTTCCTCGCGATGGGAGTGCACGTCTGTGATCGCCCCCACTGTACGTAAGGGCGTGCCGTCGTTGCTTCGCTGGGTCTGACCTCTGCCTCTGAACCAACGGTACTCGTCGTTGCGGTGCTTGAGGCGGTAGGTCACATCGAAGGGTGTTTGGCCGGAGCGGTCGGCGACATGGTCGACAAACGCTTGCACGGCACGCTGGCTGTCTTCGGGATGCAGGCGTGACAACCAGCTTTCGAACACATTGGGAAACTCTTCGATGGTTTCGTAGCCGAGCATGCGACGCATCTGTGACGAGAACCAGATGACGTTATGGGGATTGGCTGGATCGCCTGCGACGATATTGATATCCCAGAGCGCGTCCTGGATGCATTCGCGGGAAATATCGAAGCGGGCCGAGAGCATCGCGAACTCTTCGTCTCGCAAGCGCTGTTTGTGGATGTCGCGCAGCATACCGACGCTGATCTGTGGCAGCCCCCGTTCGTCACGGAGCGTTTCACCGCAGATCTGGACCCAGCGGTATTCTCCCGAGTGGCTCTCGAGGCGCACCTCCACCTGGTAGGGCGCATGCCCGCTGCGATCGGCAAGGTGATGGGCCAGGGCATCCAGGTTGGCCTGGCGGTCGTCAGGGTGAAGGCAATCGTTCCAAGGGCCTAGATAGACGGGGAGATCCGCTTGGGTGGGCAGGTTGCCGAACCATTGCAGCACTGCATCACGTGCGGGCTGCAGGCGGCCATCGAGCTGCAATTTCCAGAGCAGATCTTCCGACCCGCTTGCCGCCAATTGCCAAAGTTGTTCTTGATCATGCAACCGCGTTTCGTATTCACCCAACTGAAGCCTGAGGCGTTGCAGTTCAGCATTAAGGTCGACCACGCTGGCCCGGAGCGCCGTGCGATCGGCGAGCAGGCGTTCGATGCCCGCCAGTACCCGTCGCAGGGACGAATCCTTCGCCGCTATCGATACTCCCTCGCCGTCGGGCTGTTCCAGCCGGTCGCCGAGCAGCTTCAATTCCTTGCGGGTGCTATTTCTGAAAAACATCAAACACCTCTGGTTCGCTCACGAGGTTTCGGGACGGTTCTCGCTCTTGATGCCCCCGAGCATTACGGTCTTCGAATGCCCGGGGACAGTCTGGCCTGGAGGAGTCTGTCGACTCAGGCGGCCTGGTACAGACGGCGCTCGAGCAGCGTGCTACCACGCAGGCGATGTGTGGCCTTGGCACCGGCCAGCACGGCCAGGTCCAACAGCGGTTCGAGGATGACGACGCTCATGTAGGCGCTGCCGAAGGTCAGAATTGACAGGGCGTTTTCTGCTGTGAAGCCTTGCCCGTAGAAGGCCCAGAAGGCAACCCAGGCGACAATGCCCCCCTGGAAGGCTGTCGACAGCCCCAGCGCTTGTCTGTAGCTCAGCTCCACATACGGTGTGTTTGGCGCGATGATGCGTTTCGCCAGGGCGGTAACTGCGAACAGCGGAACCAGAAGGGTGGTGACGTTCATGCCGTATTGCGGCAGGTCGAATGGCGCGAAGAACAGACCCTGGATCAGCAGTCCCAGGGCCAGACCCACTGCCGCAGGTGCGGCGCCGAGCAGCAGAAACAGCGTTGACCCCAGGATGAGATGGACCTCGGAGACGCCGACGGGATGATGCGGTAGTAGCTCGAAGAAGCTGAATACCAGGGCCGTGGCAGTGACAGTGCGAGCCAGCAGCGAGAAGACACCACGCTCGCCCATGGCTTGGGCAGCGAGTTTGAGGGTGTAGGCGCCGGCACCTGCGGCAGTGACGTAGCTCAGCCAGAGTTTTCCAGCTTCCACCAGGTTAGGTTCGATATGCATGACGATTGCCCCTTGGCCGCTACGCGACCTCGAAAGTAAAAAAACAGGATGACTCCGGCCTCAGCTTATGGCCCGGCTGATCGCCACCGGCTCTTGCCGCGGCAGGTGTTCGTGGCCGTTTCCATGGGCCGGTGGGCAACTCGTATTGAGCAGCGTCACCGGCTGTCCGTGGGGGGTATTCAAGTAAGCCTGCTGCCATTCCTCGGTGCGGCGGGTGATGTCTTCCATACCCGTTAAACCGAGTGTGGTGACCATTCTTTCCAACGCTGTGAGCCACTGCCGGTAGTAAGTGTCGTTGACGCTTTCTCCGGGTTGCGCCGGGGCAGCCTTGATTTCGTCGCTGAATACCTGCACCCAGTCCTCCCAGGGGAACAGACCGATCTGGTGCAGGTGTACCAGCAGGGAAAAAGCCTCGGCCTGCCAAGGTTTGTCGAAGACCGGGCCTTCATCGTCGAGAGACAGGCCGGCTATTGGGGGGATGTGACGCATGCTGGCGCTCATACGGCCTCCAGATAGTTGTCCCACAGATCAATGCAAACACTGTCCGGTCGCGCCACTCCCCACAGTTCTGTCGCACTGAAGCGAACGGCATAGACCTGTTGGGGTTGTTCGCCGAGACCGTGGGCCATCGTGTCCGGGGTGGCAAACGCGCCGTGTGCAATCTCGATGGTCCCGACCTTGCCGCGCGCGTAGCGGGGCAGTCGGGTGTGGGTGGTTGGGTTGAGGTTCTTCGTCCGCACCCGGTCACCGACCCGGAAACGGCCGCAGACGGGTTCCTTTGCCCGGGAAGAGGCGCCGCCGAGCACTACGGCCTCGACGATGTCCGGTGTTAAAACCGTGATGGGCTGTGTCGATGGGGTTGGTTTGGCCGTACCCTGCAGTTCGCCAGTGCTGATCACGCCTTTTTCCAGCAGCAGGTTCTCGAAGGCATGCAGCCAATGCTCGTAGTAACTGGACTGCAAGTATTCAGCCGGTTCCATGCGTTCAATGGAATGTCGGAATTCGTCGACATTGAAGTGTCCGCCGACGAAGAGCGAGGCGAACAGCGGAAAGACCCTGCGCTCCCAGTCGTGATGGAAGATGGGTTCATTTTCTTCGGTGAGCACCGGGCCGAAACCGTGCATACCGCCTAAGTCGTGTACACCGTTCATGGTTTTCTCCTTTTCAGGTTCAGGCTTCGTCGCCCGGCGTCTTCGGCAGGCCAGTGCCGATCATGGCATCACGCGTCACCAGCTCGACCAGTTGCTCCTCGCTCCAGCCATCAGTACCGGCCGGACGTTCCGGCAATACCAGGTAGCGCAACTCAGCACTGCTGTCCCAGACGCGAACTTCCTTGTCATCGGGAATGATCAAGCCGAATTCGGCCAGCACGCTGCGCGGATCGATGACGATCCGTGACCGATAGGGCGCGGATTTGTACCAGACGGGTGGCAGGCCCAAGGTCGGCCAGGGGTAGCAGGAGCACAGCGTGCAGACCGTCACGTTGTGCACGGTCGCGGTGTTCTCCACCACCACCATGTCTTCGCCCTGCACGCCGGAAAAACCCAGCTCGGCAATGGCCGCGGTGGCATCTTCCAGCAGCCGATGCTTGTAATCGGGATCGAACCAGGCCTTGGCGACCACCTGGGCGCCGTTGCGCGGGCCGACCTTGTGCTGGTAAGTGTCCACCAGAGCATCCATGGCGGTTGGGTCGACCAAGCCCTTTTCGATCAACAGGGATTCGAGTGCCTTGACACGCAAGGCGATGGCCTCGGGGGGCTCGGTGTGGTCATGAACGTGATCGTGATGATGTTCGTGGGTATGGCTCATGTCTTGGCTCCTCTGAAGTTGATACTCACTTTCAGTGCTACTTGCCGGTGTTCGTTCGCCAATGCGATGCGCAGGTCTACAACGTCCGCCAATCGACAGAGGCCTCGAATGCGGCTGCAGCCTGATAGAGGGTGCCTTCGGCATAATGTTTTGCGACTAACATCAGCCCCACGGGCAGTCCGTCCACCAGGCCGCAAGGGATCGACATGGCGGGGTGCCCTGTAATGTCCTGAGCGGCCGTATTGCCAAGCATCTCCAACGCACGCGTGACGGTCTCGGTGATTGAAGAACCCGGTTCCGGGAGCGGCTGGGCGGTGATTGGCACTGTCGGCATGACGAGCAGGTCATAGGTGTCCAGTGCCTTGTCGTAGGCCGCTCGGGCAAAGCGCGCTATGTTCTGGGCCTTGGCGTAGTAGCGACCGTTGTAGCGCTCCAGACCGAACTGGCCGACGAACATGCAAAGCTTGAGGGACGGCGACAATGCGTTTGCCTGGTCGCGCCAACCGACCTGTTTGTCCAGCAGGCCCACGTCGTACAGCCCCTTCCAGTTAAAACCCGCACCATTGCCGTGCATCATTTGCATGGTCAGGCCTTCACAGCCGATAGGGCTCCATAACGATCCCGCCAGGTTGTGTTCGGGAACCGATACCTCCTCGACCCGCGCGCCCAAAGCTTCGAGCCGGGCGATAGCGCTGCGGACCTTTTCTGCGATACGTGGATCCTGGTTGGCGAGTTGGAAGCCTTCCTGGAGGATCCCGATCCGGAGTCCGGCCACGCCTCGTTCCAGATAATCACAATAGGCATCGACCTTGGGGGCGGCCTGGCGAGGGTCGAGCCCGTCGGCGCCGGCCATCACTTCCAGCATGAGCGCGTTATCGCGTACGTTGTTCGTCATGGGGCCGACATGGTCGAAGGTGGACTCGATCGCCATGACCCCGGTGTAAGGCACTAGACCCCAGGTCGGTTTCATTCCATAAATGCCGCACCATGCGGCAGGAATGCGGATGGAACCGCCTTGGTCGCCACCGATAGCCAGGTCGACCGCGCCCGTCGCCACAAGTGCCGCGCTGCCCGAAGACGAACCGCCTGTTGTGAAACCATGGCGAAAAGGGTTGTGCACAGGCGCGGGGTCCGAGGTATGGCTACCACCGGAGAGGCAGTAATGTTCGCAGGTGGCTTTGCCGAGGATGGTTGCTCCAGCGTCGAGCAGACGCGTCACCACGGTGGCATCAAACGACGGTACGAAACCCTCCAGTGGTGCGGCGCCGTTCATCATCGGGACACCGGCCAGGGAGATATTGTCTTTGAGCGCGACCGTCTTGCCGGCAAGCTTGCCCGAACTGGCGCCCATCACCTCAGTTCTGTAGTACCAAGCGTTCAGCGGGTTTTCCGTGCTTGAAGGGCGATAACCGGAACTGCGCTCGTAGCGCACTGAAGGGATGAAATCAGGCAACTCATCGACCAGGTCGTAGGCATCGAAACTGGATTGCATGAGCGCCAGGTATTCGCTGGCTTGCTCGGGTGTCAGCTGTATGTGCAGGCGGCTGGCGAGATCCTGCACTTGTTCGAGAGTTGGGCGGATGATGGCCATGGGGTGTCCTGTGTCCTGTGCCAACCCGCAGGGGCTGGCAATGTCTGTTCAAACGTCATCTCGGGGATGTCCGGACACGGTGCGCACGATTGGCGAGCCGTGGCCGGGGCTGGTATCAAGCTATCTCCACAGATTGAGCAGCGCTTGGCTGAGGAGGACAGTCGCTTGGTTGAGCGGGACTCGCTTGCTCCTCCACGGTCGCCCTCCATTGCTGTGGCTCAGGCTTATGCCGGGTATCAGTCTTCGGATTCAGGCGTGGTCTGTTTCCGAGATGACTTCCCTGGTTTTGGCCAGACAACCCCAACGCTTCTCATGCCTTTGGCGGGGTCCATTTCCGGGTGCGCGAGTACGACGTCCCGATAGGAGGGGCTCCCGATCACCGCCGGTTTGAACTTGATGAGGAAGTCATTGACCTCTTTGCGCAGATCCGGGGCCAGAGCGTAGTCGTCGTAGCACGCCTCGAGACAATCGAGCACGGCTTGCCAGTGCACCTCGGTCAGCCCCATTCCGCGATGCGCGGTGACCATGTCTCTCCCCCTGTATTTGGCGCTTCCACCCCAGTGCTCGGAAAGGAAATCGACAAAATTGATGTGTTCCTTTTGGAACGTCGATTCCGACATATGGGCCCAGATGTGCCCGATGGCAGGGTGTCCCATTGTCTTTCTCAACACTGCGCCTGCGAACTGATAGATCACGTCATAGCCGCCAAGACGGGTATAGAGGGAGGGTTGTTGTTCCGTGGTGGGTTGCTGGTCGGTCATTGTCTGGTTACTCCGTTTCGGGTGAGAGGCATCTCATTAGCCAACTGTCGCGTCGTTGGGCACACGCTTGGTTGATAAGGACAACGGGTGGTAGAGACGGGCGGGCCTAAAAGACCCTGACGTAGCGCAGGTTCATGCGAAAGTCCTCTTTGGGGCCGTTCTCCACCGCAATGTCGCGTCCAAGTTGCACTTGGAGTTGGTCCTTGGCGGTGAAAAACTTTCTGGCCGTGACGCGGAAGTTGGTGGTTTCCATCCTGTCGTCCTGGTTGACACCATCGATCTGGTTTTCCCCGCCCCAACTGTGGCCGAAGCCGATAGCCAGCGCAGTGGTCTCGTCGGGCATGTAGCGCCCCATTAACTGAGCGCCGTAGGAAACGTCCTGCTCCCGGCGGGCGGAGCTGGCGCCGAAGTCGTTGTTGTCCCCGTACCAGATGGCGTCACCGACGAGGTCGATGGCCCACTTCTCCGTGAAGTGCTTGACGTAAGCGGCCTGGAGATCAACCTTCCAACGGTTCTCGCCAATGTTGAGCGCGTCGTCTTTGTCATAGTCACCAGTCGGCACGTACAGGTAGGCGGTCGCACCGAGGGTGTCGTTGGCGTCGTTGAGACGGTACTTGAGCGGTGCGGTGAGAATGAGGTCGCCGATGCCGCTGGCGTCGCCTAGACCAGAAGCGTCACCACCGCCCGAGACATGACCGAAGGGCAACAGGAATTGAGGCTCGATGGTCAGTCGCTCGCTCAACTGATAGACGTGCAGCAAACGCAGAATGCCGATATCGGAAGTCAGGTTGAAATCGGAGCTGGTCTTGTGTCCCTGGGCATAGGCACTGTCCGTGCTGGCGTGCTGGTAGTAGACCACGCCGATGGTCGCTCCCACGGGGAGCGGCTCGTAATCGCCAGGGTCCACCTCGAGGGCATGGGAGGAAAGGCTGGGGAGGAGGGCGGCAAGCGACAGGTAGCGGAACTGTTTCATGATCGACGATCCTTTTTTCGGGCAAAAAGAGCCCCGCAATCGCCAGTCAGGCAATGCGCAGGGCTAAAAGTGGAGTCAGCGATGGAGTCAGGCGGGCGACACTTGCGCGTCGCGCATCATCCCGGTCTGCGGATGGCAGTTGATGTACTCGAACAGTTGTTGGCTACCGTCCGCTACCGAGACCTCGTGATACAGCCGCAGCTTCGAAAGGCCCCCGATCACTCGGAAGAACGTGGTGAAAATACGCAAGTGAGTGGGGTGGGATTCTGCCCAGCGCTCCAGTTTGTCGAGGGATCGCCAGTGACCGATGTCATAGGCGATGTCGAGGAGATTGCCATCCAGGTCGACATTGCGTACGAAGCGGTTGCTGTAGCAGCCCAGCGCCTGCCCCTCGTCACGCAGGAAGTTCATGCCGTCTTGCAGTGGCGGCAGCATCTCGTTGAAGTAGAGCGCGCGCTCTTCGTCGCCGGCTTCGACCCAGTCTTGTCCGGAGCGGATCAGCGTCAGGTTGTCGTGGCCGCGTACCACGACCCTGCCGCCCTTGGCGGGGTCGCCTGAAATGACTTGCAGTTCGCTGGTCGGCTGCATCCAGTCGGTCTGTGAGATAGCAAAGCGGTCGCGCGCCGAGCCCCAGTAGCCGTGCTCCTCGATCTCGCCGCTGATGCCGTCCATGATCGCACCGACACCTGGCAAATCATCCTGGAATGCATACAGCGTCTCGAACTGCTCGGCACGTGGTGCGATGACTTCGCGGAAATACCCCAACCCCTCGTTCAGGCGCGCATCGTCGCCCCACCAATCGGCCACAGGCGCTGAAAGTAGCCATCGGTGATAGGCGGCGGGATCACGCCAGTAGCCCACGGCGATGAAGTTTCCGTAACCCTGATTGTCGAGGTGGTAGGTCAGGTCGTGATTCCCTGGGCCATCGGCGAGGGCAAAGCTTGCGTCAATGTAGCGCATGGCTTGCAAGGCGGCGGCGCGTTGCTCGTCGCGGAATTGCACCCCGAGGTAAGCCATTACAACTTGCTTCACGTTTTCGTCAGCCCGCCCCACAAACATCGGGAAGGGTGGCTGGTAATCGTCGTGGACACGACGGGACAAAGTCCGCGGACATTTGAGATGTTTATCGATTGCAGATTCCATGGGGGGCTCCTTTATTTCCGTCTCAAACGGACGGTTCGCTGTTCTACATCCCAGTGGATGTTGTTGTTTTGCGGTGGGTACCACTCCATCGGCGTTGCAGCACCAAGGTCCCGAGCTGCACCAGGTAAGTGGCGAACTCTTCGGGTGCCATGTCCCATCGCTGTAAAAACCAGGATGAATCGGACAGTCGCTGCTGTTCTCGTGGATGCATGAGACACCTCCTCATTCGTGCTTGTAGGGACACGGCGTGGAGTGAAAATTATCCAGGGGGGATGCAACGTGCTTGGCTCGAATGGACAACCGTTTGGTTAAAAAGGACAGGTAAAAAAGGCCGGCATGTCAGCGCGCGGCAATGGTGCGGGGCGTGTGAAACAAGGGGGCGATGTGCCCCGAGAAGTGGCATGGGGAGTGTTGGAGGGATCGGCCTTTGTAACGTGCAGGCGGCTATCTTCCAAGGTGTCTGGCAGCGGGAATGATGCGATGGAGATGGCCTGCTAATTGCTTGGCTCGCAAAAACGTTACCCCGCTTCTTTTGTTGAAACGCCGCCGCGAGGTGAATGCAATGAGCCAGACCTGTCAGTATTCAACGCTTGCCGTTACGGCCCCCCACCGGTTCGATTACTGGAAAGAGGTGGTTTGTCACCACTGCCTGGACGCAGACAGCAAACGACTGGCGCAGAGCGATTTTGACGGGGCACTTGAGGTGCATGCCATGGGCGCATTGGACATCTGCACGTTGTCCGCACCCTTGCACTATTGGGAGCGTTCCGCCCAGCACCTGCGCAGTGATCCTAATGACGATTTGTGGTTGGGCTTTACCAGGAGCGGTTATGGCGAACTGGAGCAGGCTGACCGACGGACGAAACTGGCGGCGGACGATCTGTTTCTTTATGACGCATCCCAGCCGTTCAGATTCAGCTTCGGTGGTACTGATAACCACCTTGTCCGCATTCCGCGACAATTGCTCAGTCAGCGCTTGCCCTCCATAGCAGACTGCACCGCTGTGGTTCTGGATGACCGTCGCCCCGGGGTGATTCCGTTACGCGAGATGTTACGTCAAGCCGCGAGTATGCCTGCCGGCTTCCATAACACAGGAGTCTCCAGTCGTTACTCCAGCACGTTGCTCGACCTTCTGGTGGTCAGTCTGGAACTCCAGGATTTAAAGCAGACTCATGACGAGTTGGATCTGCATGGCCGGATCATGAAGTACATCCACCAGTACTTGACCGAGGCGGACCTGTCGCTCGAACGCATCGCGCAAGCCCACCATGTCTCCACACGCACGGTGACGCGCGCTTTCGCCCGTCATCAGAAATCGCCGGTCGCAGAAATCTGGAAGGCACGCTTACTCGCCAGCCGCGAGGCTATTGAGCGCGGTCAAGTCCGCAGTATTTCTCAGGCGGCGCTGGATTTCGGTTTCTCCGACTTCTCTCATTTCAGCCACGCTTTTCGCAAGGCCTTTGGCGTTGCTCCCCATACGCTCCTGCGACGAGAGTAAAAAGGGGGCTTTCCCCACGGCGTTCAGGGGGATGTCCCCCCTGCAGTTTTAAACCCTATAACCAACCCTTGATCTGCGCGCACACAGCCTGGGTGGAAATACCGTAGCGATCGTGCAACGTCGGCAGTGCGCCCGCATCGAGAAACGCGTCCGGCAGCGCTATTTGCCTGAACGTCGGCGTGACCCCATTGCGCAACAGCACGGCGGCCACCGCTTCGCCCAATCCGCCGATGATGGAGTGGTTTTCGGCCGTCACGACCAGTCGTCCCGGCTTTCTGGCCTCAGCCAGGATAGTCTGCTCATCCAAGGGCTTGATGGTGGGAACGTGAAGCACCGCGACATCCACACCGTCAGCCTGAAGTTCCTTGGCTGCTTCCAGGGCGCGCATTGTCATCAAACCGGTGGAAATGATTAAAACCTCATTGCCTGTACGCAGGGTCTTGGCTTTGCCGATCTCGAATTCATAGCCATATTCATCGAGCACCAGCGGTACGTTGCCGCGCAGTAACCGCATGTAGACGGGCCCTTGGTGCGCGGCAATGGCGGGCACGGCTTGTTCGATTTCCAGGGCGTCGCAGGGGTCGACGATCATCAGGTTCGGCATGGCGCGGAAGATCGCCAGATCATCCGTTGCCTGGTGGCTGGGGCCGTACCCGGTGGTCAGGCCCGGCAGACCGCAGACAATTTTAACGTTGAGGTTTTCTTCGGCAATCGCCATGCAGATGAAGTCATAGGCCCGGCGCGAAGCAAACACCGCGTAAGTGGTGGCGAAGGGCACGAACCCCTCCCGAGCCATGCCGGCCGCTGCGCTCATCAACAGTTGCTCAGCCATGCCCATCTGGTAGAAGCGCTCTGGGTGCGCCTTCGCAAAAATATGCAGGTCGGTGTATTTGGACAAGTCAGCCGACAAACCCACGATGTCCTGGCGCTGGTCCGCGAGTGCGGCCAGTGCGTGGCCGAATGGCGCTGGCTTGGTGGCCTGGCCTTCAGCGGCAATCGAAGCAATCATTGCCGAGGTCGTCAGCTTTTTCTTCGCCGCTGCGGGCACCTGAACGTTGGTCTTTTGTGCCTTGTTCATGCTGTTTTGCCTTCTTCCAGGTTGTTCAGGGCCACATCCCATTCATGCTCATCTACGCGGATGAAGTGAGTCTTTTCGCGGGTTTCCAGGAACGGCACGCCTTTGCCCATCTTGGTATCGCAGATGATGACGCGCGGCTGTGCGGCGGGATGGCTGCGGGCTGCGTCGAACGCTTTGACCAAGGCGTCCAGGTCGTTACCGTCCACCCGCTGAGTAAACCAGCCAAAGGCTTGCCATCGGTCAACGATGGGTTCAAATGCCAGCACCTCGCTGGAGTGGCCGTCGGCTTGCTGGTTGTTGACGTCGACGATGGCGATCAGGTTGTCGAGTTTCCAGTGCGAAGCTGACATTACCGCTTCCCAGGTAGAGCCCTCATTCAACTCGCCATCCGATAGCAGGTTGTAAACGAAAGAGCTGGACTGTTTGCGCTTCAGACCCAGGCAGGCGCCTACCGCGATGCCCAGTCCCTGGCCCAGCGAGCCGCCGGTGATTTCCATGCCGGGGGTGTAGGCGGCCATACCGGACATGGGCAGGCGGCTGTCATCCGAACCGTAGGTTTCAAGCTCATCCAGTGGAATGATTTCAGCCTCGATCAGCGCGGCATACAGCGCGATCGCGTAGTGACCGATGGAAAGGTAAAAGCGATCACGCTGTTCCCACTCGGGGTTTTCGGGCCTGTAGTTCAAGGCATGAAAGTACGACACGGCCAGCAAGTCTGCCGCGCCCAGTGCCTGACCGACATAGCCCTGGCCCTGGACTTGCCCCATGCGCAAGGCATGGCGGCGAATGTTATGGGCACGCTGCACCAATGTGGTGGACGCCGCGCGAGATAAAGTGGCAGTCATGGAAATTCTCCGTTAACTCAACGATTGACCGAAGCGGCAGGAATGCGCAGTACCAAACAGGCACCGATGCACAGCACACCGGTAATCAGGTACATGCCGATGGCGCTCGAACCGGTCGTGGTGGTGATCCAACCAATCAGGTACGGCGAGCAGAAACCCGCCAGATTGGCAAAGCTGTTGATTCCGGCGATCCCCGCAGCGGCGGAGACACCACCGAGCAAGGTGGTCGGCAGCATCCAGAACAGTGAAGACGCCGACAGCACGCCTGCTGCTGCAAGGCACAGGCACAACACCGACAACGTCAGGTTGGCACCGAACACTGCCGCCAACGTGAGGCCCAGCGCGCCGGCAAGCATTGGCCCGACCAGATGCCAGCGCCGCTCCTGGTGTTTGTCGCCGCTGCGCCCCATGAGCACCATTGCAATGATGGCGCACAGGTAGGGGAGACTGGTGAGCAATCCGATGTGCATCGGATCGGCAACACCTGCATTACGGATAAGCGTTGGCAGCCAAAAGGTGATCGCGTACTGGCCCATGACCACGCAAAAGTAGATACCGGCGAGAATCCACAGGCGGCGGTCCCGCAGGAATGCCCCGACCGAGGCGTGGGTGACTTTGCGGCTGTTGTCCTCGGCCAGTTCTTTGGCGACCAGCGCTTTTTCTTCATCGGTGAGCCAGGTCGCCTGGTGCACGCCGTCCTTGAGGTAGGCCAGCACCATCAGGCCAACGATGACGGTCGGAGCGGCTTCAATCACGAACATCCACTGCCAGCCCGCCCAGCCATGAACGCCTGCGAACTGCGTCATGATCCAGCCTGAGAGCGGTCCGCCGATCATCCCCGAGAGCGGGATGGCGATGAACCACAACACCGTCATTTTGGCGCGACGGTAGGAGGGGAACCAGTAAGTGAGGTAGAGCAGCAAGCCCGGCGCGAGACCCGCTTCGGCGATCCCGAGCAGAAAGCGCAGGGTATAGAACTGCCAGGCCGTTTCTACGAAGGCGAAGAGGGCGGAGATGATGCCCCACGAGATCATGATGCGTGCGATCCAGCGACGGGCACCGACCTTGTGGAGGATGAGGTTGCTGGGCACTTCGCAAAGGAAATAACCAAGAAAGAACATGCCGGCGCCAAGCCCGTATACGGTCTCGCTCAGGGCCAGGTCATTCATCATCTGAAGCTTTGCAAACCCGACATTCACCCGGTCCAGGTAAGCGCACAGGTAGCACAACATCAGGAAAGGCATCAATCGCCAGGCAGTCTTGCGATACGCGCTTGAGCGCACTGTGGACACAGTGTCGAGCGTCATGGTGGTCATCATGATGGTCTGATCTCTTGTTTTTATAAAACGCCGGGCTCAGGCCCGACGTATCTTCGATCCAGAACTGAAAGGGCAGTGGGTGGCTTCAGTTGATCGTCAGTGGATCAACATGCCGCCGTTTACATCGAGCGTGATACCGGTGAGGTAAGAGGACAAGTCGCTGGCGAGGAACAGTGCTGCATTGGCGACATCCTGCGCGGCACCGAGCCGGCCCAGCGGGATGCTTTCGATGATGGCGTGACGACGATCGTCCTGCATCAGGCCGCCAGTGATGTCGGTATGGATCAAACCTGGCGTGATGGAGTTGACGCGAATGTTGTCCGCGCCAAACTCCCGCGCCATGGCTTTGCCAAGCCCGAGTACACCGGCTTTCGCTGCGCTGTAGTGGGGACCGCCGAAGATGCCGCCGCCGCGCTGGGCCGACACGGATGACATGCAAACGATGCTGCCCGAGGCCTGGGTACGCATGACCGGAATGACTGCCTGCGACATCAACAGCGTGCCGCGCAGGCTCACATCCAGGACTTTGTCGTAATCGCCCGGGCGTATGTCCAGGGTCTTGATCGGCTGCGTGATGCCGGCATTGTTGATGAGTATGTCGATACGGCCGTAGCGCTCGACAACCTTGGCGACCGCGGCTTTGACTTGCATTTCGTCGGCGACATTGGCAGCCAGGCCCAGATGGCCTTCGCCGAGGGTGGCCGCGGCGTCACGGGCGGCGGATTCGTCGAGATCCAGAATCACGACGTGGGCGCCGTGCTGGGCGAAGGTAACAGCCGTTGCTCGGCCGATACCACGTTCGGATGCAGCGCCAGTAATAATCGCGACTTTGCCTTGAAGAAGCATGAGGGGTACCTCTGATTGTTTTTATGGTTCGATTCAGCGATCGATGACCCAGAGTGGTCCCCGTCAACAGGTCGAGCAATAACGCAAACGTCACTGCTACATGAATAAAATTCAGCACTCGTCAATGCAGATCGCAAATGCTTGAATGGCACTCCCTGCTCGTGCCACAAAAACAGGCTGAATACTGATGCGCCAGGACGATATTCCTTCATCCCATCTGCCACCGCTGAGAGCCATTCAAGCCTTCGAGCAAACCGCTCGTTTTGGCAACCTGGCAAGAGCCGCCGAAGTGCTCGACCTCACGCCGTCAGCGATCAGCCATCAACTGGCCAAGCTGGAGGTGATGATTGGTCGACAGCTGTTTGTGCGGGCTGCGCGTGGGGTGACGCTGACACCGGTAGGTGAGCAGTACTTGAAGGACATTTCCGGTTTGTTGCAGAGCCTTGAAGTCGCCACCCAGCGGGCCGCGAGTGACGTGAGCCTGGATTGCCTGCGGCTGCATTCCTCCCCTAGCTTTGGCTTGCTATGGCTGATGCCCAGGTTGGAGTCATTTCGCTTGACCAACCCGGACATCCAAATCAATTTGTCTTGCTCCTATGAATCGCTGCATTTCAGCCAGGACAAGATCGATGTCGATATTCGCCACGGCCGGCCCAATTGGCCCAGCTATGAAGTGCGTACCGTGCGTAACGAGAACTTCGCTGTGCTGGCCTCGCCCAAGCTGATCGCGCGTTGCACGGTAAAAAGCGCCGCTGATCTTCTGGCTGAAGACCTGATCCTTTCCGAAGCGACCTTGCTCAGATGGCCTGAGTGGTTCGCCCAACACGGCCTGGCGCGCCCCGAAAAACCCTACGCCTTGAGTTTTGATCGCTCCTACATGAGCCTGGAAGCGGCGAGCCACGGTTTGGGATTCGCCCTCGAAAGCACGCTGCTGGCACAAAAATACCTCGCCAGTGGCTCACTGGTCGAGGTCGCCCCCGAAGCGTTGAGCTCTCCGGTCGCCGCCCACCATCTGGTGTTCCCAAGGGCTCACTCCAGCTTTCCCAGGGTCAGGCGGTTTTTGGGGTGGATGGAAGGGGAGTTAGGGCATAGTTTCGTGTTCTGAAGTGGTGGCCGCCCGAGCGGTCACCACTGCGCCTACAGATACAAATCAGTCATTGAGCGTGAAAACCGCAGCGTCATGGAATATTGCGATAAAGCATCATCCGAGCCGTTTCGTGCAGCCCCCGTGTCAGCCCATTCAAGCGCCGAAACTCCTCGGGGTGCTGCGCCGCCACATCGTCACGCGGTGTGGGTGATGCCAGGTCGTGCAGGGTCGGCGAACTGCCGTCGTGCTGCATCTGCAGCAGGAAGTCCTTGGTAACGCCGCCAATGATCGGGAATGTACCCTCGCGCAGCACCAGCGGCACCACGCGCTCGCCCTCGGGGGCCGGCTGCTGGATATCCCGGCCCAGCGCGCCATTTCTGAACGGTATGCCCGCCATGCCCGCCACCGTCGGCAACAGGTCCACGAGACCGACGGCCTCTTCGATCACCCGGGGTTGCAGGCCGGGGGCATGGATCAGCAGTGGCACGTTATTGCTTTCCAGGCCCAGTTGCTCGAACGCCGGGGCCATGTGCGGGATCTGGCTGATACGCGTGTTGTGGTCGCCAAAGAACACAAAAATACTGTTGTCGTAGTAGCCGCCGGCCTTGGCGATGTCCATCAGGCGGCCGATGTTGTAGTCCAGCAGGCGCACGGCGTTATATTGTTCGACGCTACGGGAACCGGCGGCCTGGACTTGCTCCAGTGTCACGTCCTTGACCTGGAAGCCGTCGTTTTGCTTGGGGATGGTGAACGGCCGATGGTTGCCGGAGGTTTGCAGGTAAGCAAAGAATGGCTGGTCCTTGGGCACGGCGCGCAGCAGTCGGTCGCTTTCCTTGAACAGGTCCAGATCGGAAATGCCCCACACGTCCACGCGGGGCGAGCGCCAGTGGCTTTCCTCGAACAGTTGCACGCCGTCGATGCTCTGGCGGATCAGCGCATTGATATTCGCCCAGCCGGCGTTGCCGCCGATCATGTAGAACTTCTGGTACCCCTCGAACGCGTTGATCAACGTGCGTTGGCGCGTGATCAGCGGGTTGCGGGTGGCGGTCTCCTGGCGGGTCACATCCGGCACGCCGGTGATACTGGCCCATACGGTCTTGGCGGTACCGGTGACGGGTACATAGAAGTGCTTGAAGAACCAGCTTTGCGTGGCCAGTCTGTCCAGGTTCGGCGTAGGGTCGAGCGGATTGCCATAGGCACCGACGGCGCTGGTGCCGAGGGATTCGAGCATGACGAAAATCACATTCGGCGGGCGCTCACCGGCCAATCGATAAGGCTGCACGTCTTGTTCGCGGACGAAATCAAGTCGCTGGGCGTCGGGTTGATCGACGCCCAGGTACTGCGCGATCTGCGGGTAGTGCTCGCGCACCTGGGCTTCATCAAATTGCGCTTGACCGACCTTGAGCGTGTCATACAGAAACAGCACCGGGTTCAAGCCCACTGCCGCCACTTGGTTGTTGCCGGAAAAGAACGCATCGCTCCAGCGCAGCGGCACCGGGTTTTCCAGGTTGAGGTTGGCGACGCGGCCAAGCAGGGCCAACAGCACGGCTACGACGCCCATCACGGAAACCGGCGCCAGTGCCCACTTGCTGATAATTTTGCGCTCCTGATCCAGGGTCAATCGTTCAAGGCGTATCAGCGCCCAAACCCAAAGCGTCACTGCCGTCAGCCAGCACGAGGCGATCCACACCACCGGGTAGGTTTCCCACACCATCTGTTGTGAAATCTGTGCGTCTTGCAGGTAGCGCAGCACCGTCGCATTGATGCGCACGCCAAGGTAGGCGTAGTGGCCGAAGTCGATGATGTACACCAGGCCGATCACCGCTAGCGCGATGAGCAGATAACCCCGTGCCAGCCAACGCAAGATCGGCAGGGTGGTCAGGTTCCAGCGCGGCAGCCACGCCAGTACGGCCAGCGGCAGCAAAATCAGCACCGTCAGGCGTAGGTCGAAACGCAGGCCGATGCCCAGTGTTTCCAGGAGCGCCGGGGTGTTTAAAGCCAGGCTGGAAAAACCCAGCACAAATACCAGCCGCAACGCCGCCAGCAACGCAAATACCAAGGCGATCGAGCCTGCGCCGTAACGCAGGCGGCGCGATTGCAACACACCCATCATTGACCTCTGTGCCATTTCAAAAGGGGACGCCAGGCGGCGCCGATCAGCAGGCCGACCCCGGCCACCAGGCAGTAGCCGGTCAGCAGCGGGTCGACCAGATAGTCCCAATAGTTTTCCGAAGCCTTGAGCCGCAGCGCGAAGGCCAGGGTGCCGATCGCCAGCATCCACACGGCCAGGGAATTGCGCAGCCACAGCATCAGCAGCGCCAAAGCACCAACCAGCACAATCATGGGCCGCGGGTTGAACCCCCAACGGTACGGGTCGTAATAGGTCAGGCCCAAGGTGGCGGGGTACAGCAACAGGCTCAATACGCCGAACAGCGTCAGCAATTGCACTTGGTGCTGACGCACAAGCGGCTGCACCACGCCCAATCTGCTGAGTGCGACCCACCCCAACAGCACCACGGTGCTGAGCGCCAGGTCATCGGTAAAACTGCGCACATACGCCGCCAGCGGCAGCTCATCGACCGGGATAAAACTCACCGCAGCCAATATCGGCAACCACCACGGGCGCCAGGGCGCGCTGAATCGAAACGAGCTCAACAGCACAAACCCCAACAGCACAAAACTCAAGTGGGCCTGCCATAAAGAAACCATCACAGCCGCTCCGCCAGCCAGGCTTCGTTGAAGCTGACATGTTTGATAAACGTGTTATTCCATGAGTACACCACGTGGTACATGCCGTCCGGGCCGCGGCTGAAGTACGGGTACTCGTATTCGAAATCGCAGCCCTGGGGTTGGCACACGCGGTAGTCGAGGTTACTGAGGAAGCGTTGTTCCAGCGGCAGGCGCCGTGCGCCGCTGGAGGCACGGAAACCTTCGCCGATGATTTCCTTGTAGACGTCGGGCGAGAAGGGTTGGCCGAGCGGATCGGGTGACTGGTCCAGTTCCACCACCGTACGCCATTGGCTGAGCTGGGCGTCGGTGCCGTAGAGACTGAGCCTGAAGCGGCCGTCCTGCAGGTCATTGAGGGCCACCAGCAAACCGTCGTCCACCGTGCCCACTGCCGCCAGCGACGAATTGGGGTTGGCTGGCTCCAGCGGATACGGTTCGCTCCAGGTTTGCCCGGCGTCTTCGGTACGGCTCGCCAGGACGCGGTGGTGGGTGTCGCCGGCATAGCGCAACATCGCCACGGCGCGGTTGCCGTCCAGGGGCACAATGGTAGGTTGCAGGGAGTTTTTGCCACGGCTGATGCGGAATTTATCGATCACCGCGCCGTCGGCGCTCAAGTACAGGTACTCGGCAAACTTGCCCATGAATTCGTGGTAGACCGGCAGGCCGATAGAACCATCGGCATGGAACACCGGTGCGGCGCGTACCAGCGTGCTGATATTGAAGAATGGTGAGGTCACCAGTTGCCGAGGTGGCGACCAGTTCGCGCCGAGGTCATCGGACACCATCACATTGATGGCGCTGGTGGCCCAGCCACCTACCGATACCGAGACATAAAACATCCACAAACGTTTGTCCGGCGCCAGGGCTATGACTGGATTGCCCAGTTTGCGGATGTAGCGCTGGGTGCCGTCACGGGTGCTTTCCCGCGTGGCGAGCACGTGCTCGGTGCCCCATTCGCCGCTACGGGCATCAAAGCGTGCGGTGCGCACTTGTACATCGGCAGCACCTTCGCGCGAGCCGGCAAACCACGCGGCCATCAAGTCGCCACCGGGCAGGGCGGTGACCGATGAGGCGTGCACAAAGTCATTGAGCTGCGAAGACACAAAACGACTGGTGTATTGCGGCGCCGCAGTTGCCTTCGCGGTGTTCGAGCTGATAGGGGCAAACGGCGCCAATACATGGGGAGGATGGCTGAACCAGGCGGCGCAGAATACCCCTAGCAGGCTGCAGATCAGGAGGGCGGAGCGCATAGGCAAACCAATTCGGAAAAAGATTACGGTGCACGCTCATCCGGCAGGCGCTTCCTGCGACCGGTGAGCATGGATAACGGCAGGTTGTCCCGCAGCTGGAAACTCTCGAACACCGCTGCCAGCACATGGATGCACACCAGTCCCAGCAACACATTGGCCGCGGTTTCGTGGATTTGCAGCGGCCAATCGGCGCCCCATAAAGCATCGACTTCCTGCATCAGAAAGCCGCTGATACCAAGGGTCAACAGCGCCGCCAGCATCGCCACCATCACCAGGGCGCCGAGCGGCGAGTGACCCAGGCGATGTTGCGGGCGCCCCCTGAGCAGCGAGCGCAGGTGGGCCGCAAGCCGCGTCGGTGTCGGCCAAAAGTCTGACCAGCGCGCACTGCGCGGCCCGACGAACCCCCACACCGCTCGTACCAGCAGCCAGCCCATGGCGTAGTAGCCCAGCCAGACATGCCAGTCGTCGCCCGCTTCATTGAAGAAGTAATTGGCAACAAAGACCCCGGCGATAGACAGGTGAAACAGCCTCACCAGCGGGTCCCAAAGGCGCAGGGATTCGCCTTGCATCAGCCTTTTATCTCAGTCTTCACGGCCTTGCCGGTCACCGGGTCGTGGTAGATCTCGACTTTGCGCTTGTCCTTGTCGAAACCGTAGATCTCATAGCAATTGCCGTCGGTGACCTTGAACTTGCTGATTTGGTAGCCTTCGGCCTTGAGCTTGTCCTGGAAGGCTTTTTCGTCTTGCCATTGCGAGCGTTCGGCGGTGGTGCATTGCGGGCCGGCGACGGCCAGCGGGCTGGCGATAATCAAGGACAACAGGAGAATTTTGCGCATGGAAAAGCTCTCAGCGTTTGTGGGAGCTTGCACAGTGCAAAACCAACCTTAGCGAAACCTTAGTTGGTAACGAGCTGTAACATCTTTGCCGGAATAGCCCCCGATAGAACCCGGCATGATGCCGCCGATTCCTAGAGAGATTTTGCGATGCGCCTACTCCTCGTCGAAGATGATCGTGCCCTCGGCCAGGGGATTCGCGTGGCATTGGGCGCCGAAGGCTACACCCTTGACTGGCTGCAGGATGGCCTTGGCGCATTGCATGCCTTGCGCAGCGAAAGCTTCGACCTGCTGCTGCTCGACCTCGGCCTGCCGCGCCTGGATGGCCTCGATCTGTTGCAGCAATTGCGTGCCGAGCAGCACGACCTGCCAGTGCTTATCCTCACCGCACGCGACGGCACCGCCGAGCGTATCGCCGGATTGGATGCGGGCGCTGACGATTACCTGATCAAACCGTTCGACGTGGAGGAGCTCAAGGCCCGCGTGCGTGCGTTACTGCGCCGCAGCCAGGGCCGCGCACAACCGCTGTTGGAGCATGCTGGCGTCAGCCTCGACCCAGCCACCCAGCAGGTTCGCTATCAGGACGAGGAGATCATCGTCACACTGATGGAATATCAACTGCTGCACCAGTTGATGGTGCGCCCCGGCAAAGTGGTGACACGCGAGCGGCTATCGCGGGCGTTGTACGGCTGGCAGGACCGCGTCGAGAGCAATACCCTCGAAGTGCTGATCCATAACCTGCGCAAAAAAATTTCCACCGAACTGATCCGTACCGTGCGTGGTGTCGGCTACGTACTGGCGCTCAAACCATGATTTCCGTCCGCGCGCGCATCCTCGTCCCGGTGCTGGTGCTGATCCTGCTGGGTGACGCCCTGATCAGTTGGCTGGTCCTGCGCGACAGCCACCACGAAATCGAAGAGGTCTACGACGCGCAACTCGCTCAAAGTGCCCGCCTGCTGCAAGGCGTGCTGCACCAACGCGCCCCCGGCGAGGCCGACTGGGACCGTCTCTACCAAGCCTTCGACCAGGCCATGAGCCGTGTCGGCGCAGACGGTGTAGCCCATCCCTACGAAACCCGCCTGACCTTTCAAGTCTGGCGCACCGACGGCCAACTGCTGGTGCGCTCCGCCGAAGCACCGATCCTCGATGCGCCGCCCGTCACCCTTGGCTCCCACGACCTGGTGGACAACGGCAACGACTGGTGCGCCTTCCTCCTGGCTGACCCGCAACAGGGCCTGTTGATATGGGTGGGCGAGCGCGACGACATTCGCCAGGACCTTATCCAGCGCATCGTTCGCCACACGCTGTGGCCCACACTGATCGGTGTTCCGCTGCTGGCATTATTGATCTGGCTGGTCATCGGCTGGGGCCTCAACCCCCTGCGCGCCATGGCCCGTTCTATCCGCGGGCGTACCACCGATTCTTTGCAGCCGTTACACCTTAAGCCGCTGCCGAGCGACCTGGAACCCATGCAAACCGCGCTCAACCGCCTGTTGGATCAGGTGGATGATCTATTGGAGCGCGAGCGCCGCTTCATCGCCGACGCCGCCCACGAACTGCGTACACCCTTGGCAATCCTGCGCATCCACGCCCAGAACGCGCAAAGCGCCGTCACCGAAGAACAGCGGCGCGAGGCATTGGATTTCCTGGTCAATGGCGTCGACCGCGCCACCCGTATCGGCAGCCAACTGCTCACCATGGCCCGCATCGAACCGCAATTGAACAACCCCATGTATCAACGCGTGCAACTCACCGAGCTGGTCCGCGAAGAACTGGCCGAACTCACGCCACTGGCCATGGAAAAGGGCGTGGAGTTGGTGCTGGAGTGTGATGAAGAGTGTTGGGTAGAAACCGAGCCGACAGCGTTAGCCATTGCCATGCAGAATCTGGTGACCAATGCCCTCAACTTTTCTTCCCCAGGCAGCGAGGTGACTGTCGTGGTGCGTAAGGACGAGGCGGGCATGGCCAGCTTGAGGGTGGAAGACGCCGGGCCGGGAATAGCAGAAGGGGAGCTTGGAAGGTTGTTCGAGCGATTTTACAGCCGAGGCAATGCCAATGGCGCGGGCTTGGGATTGGCCATCGTACAGATGATTACTCGTAAAATTGGTTGCACCCTGCACATTTACAATCGAACAAGCGGGGGCGTATGTGCAGAACTCGGCCTGAACCAGGCCAGCCGCCCCTATAACGTTCTCGCAAATTCGAGTAACGCATCTGTCACCGTGACGACGTAGGTGAACTCCGAACGAAAACCACTTCCCGCTAAAAGCGGCCTGAACTCGGGCACAGCCATCAGCAGAGGAGAGCCGCTTCCCAAAAAATGGAGCGAAATAGGGAAGCGGAGGAACGGCAGTTAAGGGGAAACTTCATCCTCGCCTAACCATACAACCGCTGTTCAATCTCTTCGAGGGTGCTGCCTCGTGTCTCCGGTACCCATACCGCGACGAAGGTCAGAGATAGAAGTCCTGCTCCCACGAACACAAAGAAGGTTTGGCCGATCCCGATCGTCGCAACCAAAGATGGAAAAAACATGCCGATCATCACGTTGGTCAACCAGAACGCTGCGATCGCCATACCCATGCATCCGCCGCGGATGCGCATTGGGAAGATTTCCGCCAAAAGTACCCAAAAAGCGGGCCCGATCAGCCCTTGCATGGAGGCAAGGAACATCGCCATGGCGCCGAGAATGAGCATGGCGCGGGTAACGGAGGGATCGACAAAAACTGAAACCAGGCCAATCAACAGTAAAGACAATGTGGTACCCGTGAAACCGAGCAGCATCATTGGGCGACGGCCCACGCGGTCCAGCAGCGCAATGCCCACGAACGTTGCGCCAATCGAGATAACGCCATTTACGACATTGGCGATCAGTGCACTACGTTGCTCCAGGCCTGCTTCTGTGAGGATCTGGGTGCCGAAGTACATGATTGAATTGACTCCGGTCAGCTGCGACGTAACAGCGATACCGATGCCAATCAAAAAGATTCGTCGCGCGCCCTTTTGAGACAGATCGCGCCAGCCACCTTTTTTGATGAATCGTTCGTTGCTGATCTGCTGGGTGATGGCCTCCATCTCAGCCTTGGCGTAGTACTCCTCCCGTACCAGTTTCAGTACCTCCAGGCCCTCTCTGAAGCGCCCTTTGGTGGCTAGCCAGCGCGGGCTTTCCGGCATGTAGAGCATTCCCAACCAGAGTGCCACTGCTGGCAGGGTTGCCAAGGCAAGCATCCATCTCCAAACACCGTCGAGATCGCTAAACAAATTGCCCAGTGTGGCGTTGGTGGTGAAGGCCAGGAATTGCCCGGTGACGATCATCAGCTCGTTGCGAGTGATGATGCGACCGCGGATGCTGGATGGGGCCATCTCCGCCAGATACGCCGGCACGACGACCGATGCGCCGCCCACCGCTAACCCCAGCGTGAAGCGGGCCGCCACCATGACGTTGAGGGTGGGCGCCAGCGCACAAGCCAACGCGCCAAGAAAAAACACTACGGCGAGGAAAAGAATGATACGGCGGCGACCCTTGAGGTCCGATAGGCGACCGCTGAACAGCGCCCCCATCATTGCGCCGATCAATAGGGCGCTGGCAACCAAACCTTCCGTGAAGGGTGTCAGGCCCAGGTCATCTTTCATGTAGAGCAAGGCGCCATTGATGACGCCGGTATCGAAGCCGAATAGCAGGCCGCCAAACGTGGCAATCCAAGTGATTTTTTGCAGGTAGCGCTGTGCCTGGTGTTTTTCAGGACTTACAAAAGTGGCTGAAGTGTCTGCCGTATTTCCGTAGGAATTAATTGTCATTGTGATATTCCTGACTGAAACTCATGGGAGTGCTCACTCGCCATCGCAGTGAGCGTTTCAACATGCAATTACATTGGTTTTTCTCGTGGTGCGATTCAGATGGGTTGGGGTTTGAAATCGCTGGTGGCTACTGGCATGACGCTCTGTAGCAGTCTTACGGACTTTTCCAAACCCTCGAGGCTGTTGAGTAAAACGTCCTCATGCTCGATCGATAGCCAGCCATCGTAGCCAGCCATCTTCAAGCGGTAGCAGAACTGCCGCCACCATTGCTCACCGTGGCCGAATCCAAGCGTGATGTAGGACCAGCTTCGGGATGAGATATCCATCAACGAGCCATTTTCCAGGAGTGAATCCACGGCCTGGACTGGCGCGTTAAGCAAAGTATCTTTGGCGTGCACATGGTAAATGGCGTCGCCCAGTGCCTCGGCGGCGACCAGCGGGTCAGCGCCCATCCAGAACAGATGCGAGGGATCAAGGTTGGCGCCAATCACCGGTCCGATTGCGTTGCGTAGCTTCAGCAGCGAGCGGACGTTGTAGACGCACTGGTTACCGTGCAACTCCAAAGCGATGCGTTCCACACCATTTTCCTTGGCCAGATCAGCTATTTCGCTCCAGAAGGGCAGCAGGCGTTCTTCCCATTGATAGCGCAGCATTGCCTGGGTTTCGGGAGGCCATGAGGCAACCACCCAGTTCGGCATCTTGTCGCCGGCCTGACCTTCAGGTAAGCCAGACATGGTGCAGACGGTCTTGACTCCCAACTCACCGGCTACGCGTATCGTGTCCTTGAGACACTGGCCTTGTGCAGGCTGCGTGGGATGCAAAGGGTTGCCGTTGGCGTTCAAGGAAATGATTTCCAGACTGTGTTCCTGGAAGCTGCGTTTGAGGGCCTTGCGGTCATCGGCGCTGGCGAGCATCTGCGCCAAGTCAAAGTGCGGCGCGGTCGACCATCCGCCGGTGTTGATCTCCAGGCCCGACACTCCCAGCCGTTCAGCCTGCTTCAGCATCTCCCGCAGGGGCAGGTTGCCGAGGCTATCGGTGACGAATCCCAGCTTCATGACGTAGCTCCTTCTCGCGATCGGTAGAGGGGCGGTGCTTCCAGCGTTGGCAAAACTACCCGGCGACGCTGATGGAGTGCCTCGATGCCGGCTTGAGCGACAATGGCTGCGCAATAGCCGTCCCAAGCACTCGCGGCATGGACAGGGAAACTACCTGTGGTGATGAACTCCACGAATGCTTTGTTCTGCAGGCGATAGGCGTCGGCGAAACGCGGCCGCCAATCGGCAGCGTACCTTTCAAAACCCTGAAGACGGGTGTTGAAGCGAGCATGTACGGGGTGGCCAGCTGCACGGAGCCCAACTCGCCCACCAACTCGCCACGGACGTCGTACCCGTAATGGGCGTTGTTGTTGATTTCGATGTTCACCAGATGGCCTTCCCGGGTTTCCAGCACCATGAATACCGGGGCGCCGACGCCGTCCTTAGACGTGTGGGTGGGTTGGAACACCGAAATGGCAACGTATTCAGTATCGAGCACGTGACGTGCCACATCGAACTCATGCGGCGCGGAGTTACTGATCGCCATTTGCCCGCTGAAGTTGGCGGGGGCTTCTACGTTGCGGTGGAAGTTGTGCATCATCACAGCCCGACCTATCACGCCGTCGCCCAAGGCACTTTTCATTTCCCTGTACGAAGGGTCAAACCGGCGCATGAAGCCCAGTTGCACGAATTGGCGACCCCGGGAGGCCTCTTTGTCGATGACCGCCAGGCACTGGTCCGGGCTTTGAGACAACGGCTTTTCACACAGTGCGGGCTTCCCTGCATCAATGGCTGCCATGGTCAGGACCGCATGGGTTTCGTCCGGGCTGGCGATGATGATTGCATCGACATCGGACCTTGAAAGCGTGAACAGTGGGTCAGTGGAAACGTCAGCGGCTCCATAACGGTCAGCTATCAGCTTCGCTCGCTCTGGCGACGCATCACACACCACATGCAAAGTGGCTCCCGGAAGGTCCTGGGCAATGATGCGGGCGTGATCCTCCCCCATAATTCCCGCGCCGATAACGGCGATTCGTATGCTCATATTCAACTACCTATCAATGGGCGAAAGTCATCTACGCAGCGTCGAACGCGCGAGCACGTTGACTGAGAAGGGAGGTGCAAGGTGGGCCACGAGCGGCTTGGCCGTGGCGGTCGAAACCAACCGATGAGGCGAGTTATTCATGGGGCTATCCTGGCGGTTTGTTGTGTTTGTTATGCCTCGATTATTAGCGCCGAAAAAGCAAGCATCAAGGAGCACCATAGGCGGTTTATGATGTGAAAAACCTCAAATTCAAGAGTGCAGTACCGTTTTTCATTGCTCTTGAAGCCGACCATCGGGAATGTTTATATGGTGTAAATAACATCAAAAGAGGGCGTGCCATATGACCACGCAAACATCAGCGCGCTTATGGAAGGGCCCCACCGTTCAACAGGTCGCCAAGGTGGCGAGGGTCGGGCCTGCGACCGTCGATCGTGTGCTGAACAACCGTCCCGGCGTTCGGGAAAACACCCGTCTGAAAGTCCTGGCTGCGCTGGATAAGCTAAGGAAAGACTTGGCTGACGGCATGGCAACGTTGCAGATCAAGCTCTTTTGCGATTCGGGCGAAACCTTCAATGCAACGTTGGCCGACGCCGAGGCATTGGTGAACGCTTCGACACCAGGCGTCGTCGTGCATGGCTACTATGAACCGACTAACCAGGTCGATCCCGCCACTTTT
Organism: Pseudomonas sp. Van50; assembly: GCF_055390755.1. NCBI lineage: Bacteria > Pseudomonadati > Pseudomonadota > Gammaproteobacteria > Pseudomonadales > Pseudomonadaceae > Pseudomonas > Pseudomonas sp. Van50. The sequence continues at coordinate 3,485,507 of NZ_AP024343.1, forward strand.
GCTGATCAGGTTCAGGCACAGGGCGCCTCGGCGGATGGTGTGATCGTGGTATCGCGCGAGCATCCGGCGATCAATCGCGCGATTCGCAAACTGTGCAGCCTAGGCATACCAGTCGTTTGCCTGACCACCGACCTGCCTAATTCCGGGCGAAGCGCTTATGTAGGCAACGATCAATATGCGGCGGGCAGTGTCGCCGGGTTACTGATAGGCAATGCGTTACCCAAGGAACCGGCAAAAATTCTGTTAGTGACCAGTGTGCCGTTTCGCTGTCAGCAAGAGCGGGAGATGGGGTTTCGCAGGGTGCTCCGTTCCGAGTTTCCGTATCTGAAAATCGACGAACGAGTGATGTCCGACGATCGCCCTCAGACTACGACTGAACAATTGACGCGTTATTTTTCCAAGCACGACTACCCGGCAGCCATCTACAACGTGGCCGGTGCCAATCGGGGCGTTGCTCAAGCGATAGATACCATTGCGGCTGAGGATCGGCCTATTTTCGTCGGCCATGAGCTTACCGTTCATACGCGGGCGATGCTTGAGTCCGGCGTCATGGATTATGTTATCTCTCATGATTTCGTTGGCGAGACTGCCGCAGCGGTGCGCTGGATACGAGGAGCGGTTGAGGGAGCCGCGACAACGCCACCTTCAACACAGATCTTGATTCACACTCGATACAACTGTGGAGCGTAAGGCCACGTTGCGTTCTACCCAGCCGTGTCCCTCGGCAAAACCAAGGATGGAGGCCTGTGTCGGAGTCAGTACCGATCGAGAAACGGTGCTCCTTGCCACATTGATGTTCCCGGTTGCGCCACTGATGTCGCGAAAGATTCCGGCAAATAAGTAAAAAATCTATATAAATCAATATGATAATTTTGATTCTCTACAAGCTTTACGCTTTCGTCGTTTTATTGGCTGATTAATATCAAAGAGCCATATTGACAGATTGTTGGACAATATTTAGTCTTTGCAAGATGTTTCAAGGACTGAACGCGATGACTAATGGATTAGTTGCACATGCCCGCCTGTGCCTCATAGAAAAATTCCTGTTGTGCCCACCGGACCGTCTCACAACGGTTCTTGATCATGATTCTACCGTTTGCCTGACGCAGTTGGACCTCAAGTCGAAGGTTTATCAGGCGCGTCAGGTACTCCGCCAACGTGCCCTTGAACCGGGGCAGGTCGTAGCGATCTGCATGCCTTCGAGCATGGAGGTGCTGACCGTGGTGCTCGCCGCGTGGGCCGAAAGATTGGCAATCGCGCTTCTGCCGCACGATTTAACTCATACGACAATGCGTGATGGCAGCGGGTTGGCCGCAATGCTGGAGTTGATTGAACCTGCGTTGATAATGACCTGCGGGGCGATAGCGACGAAGTTGCCGGGCTCATGGTCAGACGTCGCCCTGACGGATGACGAGTTGCTCAAGCAGATGAGCGCGATAGCCGATTACGTCGATGAGCCAGCCTTGAGCCGCCCTGAAGACTTGGCGATTTTACAGTTCACATCTGGCAGTACCGGAATGCCTAAAGCGGTGTGCATCAGTCAGTCGATGCTCAGTTCCAATTGTCAGGCAATTGCCGAGCGTGTAAACGTCGACACGACCGACCGGATGGTCAGTTGGTTACCGCTTCACCACGACATGGGGCTTTCCGCATTGACGCTGGCCTGGTGGTGTTCTATCGATCTGGTGCTGATGCCGACTCACGAGTTTTCTCGACAGCCCATGGCTTGGCTGCAGGCACTGTCTCGCTTCAAGGGTACCTTGTCACCAGCGCCAACTTCTGCATTTGCCTTGCTCAGCCGCCTCGCCGGACGCGTGCGCGAAGGTGAACTGGACTTGTCCCATTGGCGCTATGCCTGGGTGGGTGCCGAGCCAGTGTTTTATGACCACCTCCGTCAGTTTGAAATTGCCTTCGCAGTTCATGGCCTGCAAGTGGGTGTACTGCAACCGGCGTACGGTATGGCGGAAGCAGTGGTTGCGGTTTCACTCAACGCACCTGGACAAGGTATGCGCGTTCGCTGGTTGGACACTCAGAGCCTGCACAGCTCAATGCTGGTCAAAGAGCAAGCGCCTGGCACTCCCGGCTCTGCACCTTATCTAGGAAATGGCACGGCAGTCGGTGAAACCGAATTTCGAGTCGTAGATGAACACCAGATTTGTTTGACGCAGGGCCAGCTTGGCCGGCTGCAGATCAGGGGCGACAGTATCATTCGCCGTTACTTGAAAATGGATCCGGTGCGACCCCAAGCAAAAGATTGGTATGACACGGGTGATCTGGGCTTTCTGCTGAACGATGAAGTGTTCATTACCGGGCGCAGCAAGGACCTGATTACGCGTGCAGGCGTCAACGTCAATCCGCACATTATTGAATGGGCGCTGGAAAGTGCCTTCAATTTAGCTGCCGGTTCTGTCGCTGCCTTTTCCTGCATCGACATTCAGCGTTCAAAGGAATGCGTTGTAGTGGTCATGGCGAGTAATGCTCTTGGCACTCGGGATCCCGCGGAGTTGCGTCGCGAAGTGGCGCAGATCGTTGTACGCCAAGCCGGCGTCCAAGTGGATGAAGTGCTGCTGATCCGCCGCTCGGAATTCCCTAAAACCACAAGTGGGAAAATCCAGCGTCAGGCATTAAGTCGACTGTATTTGAGTAACCGTTTGAGTTCTGCTGCCGTCAATACTGACCGCGTTTCCGCTTAATCATCTTTTACAACAGCACGGATTGCATACGTGCAAGGAGCACTTGTGTTTGATGTTATTTGCCAGACGATAAAAAGCCTTTCAATACAGGGGATTCTACCGGCTCATTTGAGCGGTTCCGCGATAAAGGCTAACGATACGTTGTTGGATTTGGGCTTGGACTCAATGGGGCAACTAACGCTGCTCTCCGAGTTGAAAGGTCGCTTATCGCTGAGCTTGCCTGCCGACCAAGTTGATGCGACGACAACGCTTCATGAGTTGGCGATGATACTTGAGCGTGCGAACACACTCGCGTTTTCCGCGGCGATATAAAGGGGGCGTCAATGTCCACTAATACGTATGTAAAAATGCCGTGGTTCGTCAGTGCCAAGGTCGACACGCTGGCTATTCTGGTTGGAGGCCCATTGATTTCGGTCGCGCTGTTACTGGCTATTATGCAGGGACCGGCGTTTCTGGTGGGCGCGTTGTTGTTTGCGCTGTTCCTAGATATTCCCCATGTGCTGCATACGCACGTTCGATTGTTCGCTGAGCCGCTGGAGTATCAGCGGCACAAAGTGCAATTCTGGGCGGGATTAGTTGTTATCAGTGTCTTCTGCGTCGCCCTCTACAGCCTGAATGCTCTACCTTGGCTTGTGGCGATCTGGGTTTATTGGCAGCCTTATCATGTGTGTAAACAGCATTTTGGTGTGGCGGCACTTTATGCGAAGAAGGCCGGGTATAAACATTCTACTTTGCCGATTCGCAACATGGTTTTGGCCGGGTTTGCTGCGCCGCTGATTTATCGCATCACTCACGGTGGTTTTCATTTTGGAAACTACGAACTGTTTGAGCAGACGCTGCCGTTTGCGAACATCTCAATTCCAACGCCGGCACTCGCGCCGTTCTGGGCTTGGTTGGCATACGCTGTATTCGCAGGCACGACGCTTCAATTCCTGGTTGCCGAGCGGCGACAGCAGCGTCATCAAGAAGGCTTGCCGCGCTTCGTACTGGTCATGCTGGCGGTTTCGCTGGGGCTGTATAACGCCGCTTACCTGCTGGTGAGCGATCTGTACGCGCTTATTTTGATCGGTACCAGCATCCACGCGCTGCAATACCACTTGGTGTGCACGTCTACCGTAATGGCTGGACTGCGCCGAACTGAAACCCAGCCAGCCGTCACAGGCGCCTTGGGTGTTGCACACGGTTGGGTCAAGCGGATGGGGGCTAAACCGTGGATCTGGTTCAGTACGCTGGGGCTGGCCAGTCTGTTGGTGCTCAGCCTGGAGATGCCTTCCGTAGGGCTGGTACCGCTGATCATCGTTCTGCATCACTTCTACCTGGATGGTGTCATTTGGAAACGTCGGTGAAGCCTGTCGCAAACCTGGACGGGCGTACCTTCGTGGACGAGTTGCGCCCATTGATCGAGGACTTGCGACGCCATCATGCATGGCGCTATCGCTTGGACTTCGGGTTGAGCATCGGATTGTTCTGGGTCGCACTGTCCATGCTGGAAGGCGCCGGTTCTGTGACTTGGCCGTTATGGTATGGCACGGCGGTGTTCACGCTTTACCGGTCGGCCATGTTCATTCATGAGCTGAGCCATATGCCGCGCCGCGCTGTACCCGGGTTCAACCTGATGTGGAACCTGGCGTGTGGTATCCCACTGCTGTTGCCATCGTTTTTGTATTTGAGCCATATCGACCACCATACCCTCGGGCGCTACGGCACTCGCCAGGATCCGGAGTACCTGCCCTTTGAGCAGCAGTTTGGCCGCAGTGTGATCACCTTATTGGTCGGTACGCTTTTTACGCCGCTATTGCTGCTGGTCCGTTTTGCAGTACTTGGCCCGGCCTCTTGGTGCATTGCGCCGCTGCGTCGGCGGGTCATCGAGCGATACAGTGCGGTCACCTTACATGCCGCCTACCGAAACTCGGCGACGCGTTTTCGCAGCGCGCGCGGCTACAACTACCTGCTGGAGATAGCGACCAGCCTTTATGCGTGGGGGCTGATCGCTGCAGCAGGCTCAGAGATGTTGCCGTGGTCGCGTGTCGGCCTGTTCCTTGCCGTCATTTATGGTGTGTTGTTCATCAACATGTTCCGTACATACCTGGCGCATCGGTATGCCTCCAGCGGTGAACCGGTATCACTTCAATGGCAATTGGCCGATTCGTCGACCCATGATCGCCAGGGAAGTTGGCTGGAACTGCTTGAGCCCCTGAGCCAACGCTATCACGCCATGCATCATCTTTTTCCGGCATTGCCCTATCACTCTTTGAGACCAGCCCATGAACGAATCATGGTGGCCGAGGGTGTGGCGGCGGATCTTTATCGACAGACAGCGGGTCGGCTATCGCCCGTTTCGTCACCCTACAGCACAGAGAATCTTTCATGAGCCGTTGGCAGCAAATCAGTCCATTTGAGCAGCATGTGAATCCTGCAGTCGGCGAATTGATTCGTCGGGTAGGGCTCGACAAAACGTTTGTACGCGGCGAGGGCTGCTACCTCTATGACGCACAAGGACGGGCTTACCTGGATTTCCTCGGTGCGTACGGTGCGCTGCCATTCGGCCATAGTCCGGACGCGTTGCTGGCCGAACTGGCCAGCTTTCAACTGAGTCGGGAACCGATCTTTGTGCAGCCATCCTCCCTGGCGGCAAGTGGGTTGCTGGCACAACGTCTATTAGCAATCGCGCCAGGCGATTACCGAAGCGTGACCTTTCAAAACAGTGGCGCCGAAACGGTAGAGGCGGCACTTAAAGCCTGCCTTATCAAGACAGGCCGCAAGCGCATTTTGTCGACCCACCAGAGCTTCCATGGCAAGACGCTCGGAGCGCTCTCAGCGACAGGCTCGGATAAATATCAGGAAGGTTTCCAAGCGCCGTTGCCTGGTTTTGATTTTGTTGACTATGGCGACATTCAGGCCCTTGAAGACCAATTACAGCGCCACCCTGACGCCTACGCTGCAGTAATCATTGAACCGGTACAGGGCGAGGGTGGAATCAATCTGCCGCCGCCCGAGTACCTGCAGCAAATCAGGGCCGCCTGTGATCGCAGCGGCACCCTGTTGATTATCGATGAGGTTCAAACCGGACTGGGACGCACCGGGCAGATGTTCGCCAGTGCGGGGGTGCAAGCGGACTGCCTGCTGCTGGCGAAAGCCCTGGGCGGCGGGGTCATGCCGATCGGTGCCTGCCTGATCAGCAAGAACGCGTACAGCGAAGACTTCCAGAACAAGCACTCATCTACTTTCGGCGGGAACACACTGGCCTGCCGCATCGGGCTGAAAGTGCTGGATCTACTGGACGAACGTCAAGACCTGCTGGACAACGTGCGAGATAACGGACGCTACCTGCTGGAACAGCTCAACGAGCTGGCGGCAAGACACGCCTCGTTCATCAAGGAAGTACGCGGTGCGGGCTACCTGATCGGCATCGAGTTTGATCTTGATCGTAGTCACTATCCGCAATTCTACGGCGGCTTCACCGGCATCATGGGGGAGCAGGAAAGCCTTGTTCCCATTCTCGCAAGCTACCTGCTCAATGTTGAAGGTGTACGCGTTGCACCGACCCTCAACGGCGCGAACGTGATGCGTGTCGAGCCTCCCCTCATTGCCGGGCGAGCCGAGTGTGAAGTGTTTATCCAGGCGTTGGCTCGCACGCTGCAATGGGTGGAGGAGGGGCGTACGGGCACATTACTTGCTCATCTGCTTGATGCTCAGCCCTGCTCGTCGGGACCACCGCCAGCTCCGCTGCATCAGATCAGCTTTACCGAGGCAGTGCCTGATAACCATTTTGCATTTGTTCTGCATCCCCTGGAGCTCTCGAACTATGCCGAATTCGATGAAAGCCTGAGTCATTATTCTCAACAGTCGTTGCGCATGCTTGAAGAGCGCTTGAATCCGTTGATGGACCCATTTTTCGTCTCTACGGTCGAGCTTACATCGCCCGCCACCGGTCGCAGAGTGACCGGTGATCTGATCATGGTGCCACGCTCCGCGGCGCAGTTTGCGGCGATGCCCATTGAGGAATCCTGTGAACTGATCGGCCAGGCCATCGACATGGCCAAGCAACGCGGTGCAACGTTGGTCGGGCTAGGAGGGCATACCTCAATCGTGACCGGTGGTGGCTTGCGTTTGTTGGATAAAGGCGTGGCCCTGACGACGGGTAACAGTTACACGCTGCTTACAGCGGTCGAGGCATCGTGCCGCGCAGTTGAAATGACAGGGCGCCGTATGCAGGACATGCGCGTTGCGGTTATTGGTGCCACCGGAAGCATAGGCTCGGCCATCGCGCGGTTGATTGCGATGCAGGCCGGACAGGTCACCCTGGTGGGTAACCCGATGAGTGCACGGTTCAACACGCCGCGCTTTGCCTCTGTCATTACTCAGTTGGTGAACTTCTGCACGCAGGGCGTGCCGGCGCCCGGCAGCGTACTTGCCGGAATCGCTGAGCGTTTGAACGAACACGATAGCGCGGATCTCGCAGCCTTGTTGTTGACTGAAAACGGTGAGCGTACCGCGCTGCGCTGGAGTAACGACATCAACCTGTCGTTGGCCGACGCTGACTTGGTACTGATTGCGACTAACAGCGCCGAGCGTTTTATCAGCGCCGATGACATCGCCGAAGGTGCCATCCTGTGTGACATCTCCCGACCTGCCAATGTCAGCCAGGATATCTCAAGTCGCCGGCCGGACGTGCTGGTGCTTGACGGTGGCATTGTCGAAATGCCCGGAGAAGCACGCTTGGGGTCACGTTACGGTATCCCGCAAGACCTCGCATATGCCTGCATGGCCGAAACCATGATGCTCGCCCTCGAAGGTATCTCCTGCCACACGAGCCTTGGTCTGGACCTCAGCAATGATGACCTTGAATTGGTTCAATCGTTGTCCGTGCGCCACGGTTTCATGCTGGCTGGATTTCGCAGTTTTGATAAAGCCCTCGATCCCGATCAGTGGCGCAGATACGCCGAACGATTCAGCACCGCTACCGCTGTCGAAACCATCTAAGAGAGGATCCGAGTATGCCCGTATTGGAAAAAACCACCCTCATCAAGGGGCGTAGCTGTGCCGAGGTATTCGACTTCTGCATGGAAGGTGTGAACTTCCCGAAGATCTTCCCGGAGCGCGTTACCCCACTTGGAAACATAGATATTGCTGACCTGCGGATCGAGCAAGGGCGTCAATTCCGTTTCCGGCATTGGATGTTCGGGTTTATCCCTGCCAATTGGACCGTTGGCATCCGCGAAGTCAAAGACAACGAGTATTTCATTGATGAAATGATCAAGGGGCCCCTGAGTGCGTTCCGGCATGAGCATCGCGTTGAATCCGCTGCCGGGGGACGCTGTATACGGATCGAGTGACTTATCACGCAATAGGCGGTGCGCTGTTTGAGTGGTTATTTGTCGACGCCTATATGGACCGGATATTTGAAGCACGTCACCGCAACATGCAACAGCTTTTGGACCTCTCATGATTACTGTCGAAGCAGTGGATACGGCAAAGCGGTTAAGGCAGTTTATCGACCTGCCTTTTCGTCTGTACGCCGACGACCAGCACTGGGTTGCGCCCTTACGCAGCGACATGAAACGGATATTGTCACCACGACATAACCCCTTCTTTCGCGAAGCGCAGATTGAGCATTTTCTGGCGCTGGATGATCAAGGTCAGGCCCAGGGTCGAGTCAGCGTATGTATTCACGCGGCATACAACCTGCGCTTTGGTCATGAGCACGTTTTTTTCGGTTTTTTTGAAGTCGCGCCAGACCCCGCCGTCACGCGGGCATTATTCGATGCGGTAGGTAAATGGGCGAGAGCACGTGGCAAATCGAGGTTACTGGGGCCTTACAGTTATACCTCGACACAGGATGCTGCGTTGTTACTCGAGAACATCGACGGCCGGCCTCCCACGTTGCTGCAAACCTATAACCCGCTTTGGTACGCCGACGCTCTCAAGCAGGCGGGTTTCGATCTGGCTTTCACCTTCAGCACGTATGGCGTTGACGTGGAGCAGTACCGTGCGCGACGCAAGGCCAGCCGCAGTGAAAAAGTATTGCCAGGTAGCCAGTTCAGTGTGCGCAGTGCTACGCGGGCTGACTTGCGTTCGAATCTGGAGGAGATCCGCTGTTTGTTCAACAGTGCATTTGCCGAGAACTATGAGGTCGCGCCGATCTCCAAGGCCAGTTTCAAATTCCAGATCGATAGTGTGAAAACGTTTATCGATCTGGAAGGCATCAAGCTTATTGAGTTGGACGGCCGGGCCGTAGCATTTTTCCTGGTTTTGCCGGACCTCAACCAGATCTTGAGTCGGCTCAAGGGGCATTTCGGTCTGTTCGACCTGTTCAAGCTAAATCGTTACAAGCGCGGCGTCACCGGTGGTGTCATCGCACTTATCGGTGCCGACCCATCCGTCCAGGGAAGTGGTCTAGGCCGGTTGATCGGCGATGAGATCGTGCGTTACGCCGAACCGCGCTTTCAACGTGTTGACACCATGTGGATCGACGACCGCAATCCTTCCAGCTACGTACTTGCACGTAATGTCGGAATGCGTCGGACCAAGCGCTACGGTGTTTTCGGACTCAATCTAGACCAAACCCCGGGTTGAACTGGAGCTGTAATCGAAATGGATAATCCCTTGATTTCTCTTGTGGGGCTGAAAAAATTCTACCCCAGCGGCGACGGGCGCAGTTTAGTGCTCAATGACATCAACCTGACGATACCTCGCGCCAGCATGACGGTGATCAGAGGTGTATCAGGCTCGGGCAAAACCACGCTGCTCAACGTGCTGGGCGGTTTGGATCGTGTGGATGAGGGGCTGGTCCAGGTCGCAGACGCACGCCTGAACGCCATGGACTTCAAGGCGTTGACGCGTTTCAGGGCAGAGCGGGTAGGGTTCATCTTCCAGTTTCACAACTTGATCCCGACGTTGACGGTGAAGGAAAACGTGCTGACTGGTCTTGAACCGATCCGCTCAGTCACTTTGCAGGATCATGCGCGCGCGCAGGAATATTTGCGCAAAGTTGGTCTGCATGAACACGCCGAAAAATTCCCTTCAAAACTCTCCGGGGGCCAGCAACAGCGGGTCGCTATTGCGCGAGCGCTTATCAAGGAACCTCAGTTGATTCTCGCGGACGAGCCCACCGGCAGTCTTGACGAAGAGACAGGCATGCGTGTTTTCGAACTGCTGCGTCAGATGCAGGAAGAGAAGCAGGTCACGGTAGTCATCGTCACGCACAACCCCGCACTTGGGCAGCACGCCGATGACGTCTACGAGATGCGCTCCGGCAACCTGCACAGGGCCGAACCATGAACATGCTGATGCGGCATGTGCTTCGCTCGGTTCTGGTCATTCGCTATCGCTTGCTGACCATCGCACTGATCTGTGCCTCGACCTTTGGTGTGCTGGTGGGTGCCTATTCGGCGATCGACAGTCTGTTCGATACGGTGGAGGACATTCAGTCCCACGCATCGATGGCCGATCTGGAAGTCATCTTTGCGCCGGACGATCTGATCAACCTCCCGGCATTTGATGACATTGCCGGCGTAACCGCAACCCATCACCGCTTACTGATGCCAGGGTTGGCGCCTTTGGGCGGTAATCAGCCGGTCGCAGGATTGATGGTGAGTGCCGACGCAGCGGATTTCTCGGCGGTCAATCGACTGAAGGTCTTGCAAGGTCGCCTGCCGAATGCAGCGGACGTTGCAGGGATTGCCCTTGAGCGTAACTGTGCGAAATTCCATGGGAAGGGCGTGGGTGACCGTTTTGATTTTATTGCCGGCGCTGCCAGGTATCCGGTGGAGGTTATCGGCATCGTTGAAAGCCCGGAGTATCTGGTCGCGCCGCTGAACCCCAGTGTGTACGTGCCCAGCAACGGTTCCCTGTGTGTGTTGTTTGCTGACCAGGGGCTCATGCGCCAGCAGTTGGGTTTTTCAGCCAGCAACAGCTTATTGTTCAGCGTGTCGCCGCATGCGTCGATGAATGAGGTCAAGCAGCGCATTACCGCGCGAGCGCAGTCGCGTCTGGCCGTCGATTACGTGCTGCCGCGCCAGGAGCAGTTCAGCCAAAAGTTCCTCGAGTTGGACCTCAATACCTTCAAGGTTTTCCTGCCGACGGTTGTGCTGATTTTTGCGCTGTCATCGACCCTGGTGGTGTTTTTCCTCATGTTCCAATGGGCCAAGGAAGAACGCCCATTGATCGCGATGTTTCTCACGCTGGGCTATACGCGTCGACAGGTCGTTTGCGCTTACAGCCTGCCTGCGCTGATGCTGATTGTGCTCGCTTTGGTGCTGGGTTGCGGCCTGGCGCTGTTTGATATGTATGCATTCGGCTGGAACTATGCACGCGCCATCGGCATGCCCGAGCCACAGTTGATGTTCAAGCCAGCTTATCTATGGCGAGCCGGATTATTGCTGTGCTGCACCGTCGCCCTGGGCATGTACTTGCCGATGCGCTCGATCATTCGCATCACGCCGATGGACGCCCTGCGTGACGTTGGCGCAGGTCAGGAGCAAGCGTTTGCGCTGCGCATGGTCGCCTGCCTGCGTCATATCGGAGGACCGTTCTGGTTTCGTTATTCGTTGCGCAACTTGCTGCGCAGCTGGCGCATCAGCCTGGTCACGGTGCTGGCAATGTCGGCGAGTATCGCAATCACCATTGCCTTCTATATTTCCCTGACGTCCATGGAGCGAACCGCGATCAGCAACGTGGAGCGCGACAACTGGAGTCGCGTGGTCGATCTGGATGTGCCCTGGTGGGATGAAGATATCGGCCGTCTCGAAGGCCTGGCGTCAGGCAGTCGCTGGTCGACGTTCGTCAAGGGCGGGGCGCAGGTTCTGGGCGAAGGGCAGCTGGATAACGCCAGTCTCCTGGGTATCGAGCCGGCAGACAGCGTGCGTCACGTAAACCTGATGGAAGGCCGGATGTTGTTGGACGGCGATCTTGACGCGCTGGTTATTGAACGCCGCATCGCCATCGCCCATGACGTCCACCCAGGTGACCGTTTGAATCTAAAAGTGCGAGGAAACGTCTATCCGGCCAAGGTTGTCGGGGTGTTTTCCGGGGCGCTGCCGGGTGAAGTGATTACGACGCGCCGCTTCGCTCAGCAAATGCTGTCACTGGATGAGCAGTTTACCGGCGCGTACCTGGTGGATGCGGGGAGCAGTGGCCTGGACGATGCGAGAATCTATGAGTTGGCAGGCGTGGTACGGGTTACCTCCAAGCAGAACATAGTCGCCTCCATCCTGGAGATCAGTTCGCATATCTGGGTGATCATTCACATCTCGGCGTTGATGAGTATTGCGATTGCACTGCTGTTTGCGGTGACCAGCATGAACTTCAGCATCGTGGGGCGTCGCGGCGAATATGGCGTGTTGAGAATTCTCGGTTTCAGCGACCGAAGTGTGTCGCTCATCATGCTTTGCGAAACCTTCAGCGTTGCGCTGCTTGCTGGCGTGGTGTCCATCCCGCTGGGCTATGGTCTCGGAGGCGTCCTCAATCATCGCCTGACGGACGTCTGGTTCAAGATCAATACCGACCCCGCCTCCAGTGATTTCTGGAGAGTCATCCTGCCCGCCTTGGTGATTATTCCATTCGCAGCAATGCCTGCCATTCGTCATGTATTGCGTATTCCCGCGGTAGACACGCTCAAACTCAGGAATTTTGGATGAACAGCAAACTGCTAACAGCCTTGCCTCTTTTAATGCTTTGCACATGGCCAGCCTTCGCCGACGATGCGCTGGCGGTCATGCAGGATTCTGATCGCCGCATGAAGGCACAGGACGAAAAAGTCGACTATCGCATGGAGCTGTTTGAGGGCGAGCGGCTGACCTTTACACGCCAACTGAGTCGCTTGGACAAGCGTATGAGCGACCGTATGGGCACCCTGGTACGGTTCACCGCGCCCGCGGCCGTCAAGAATGTTGCGCTGTTAATCGAGGACAGTGGAAAAGCCGCGAACGACATCTGGTCTTATACCCCTTCGACCAAAAGCTTGAGACGACTGGCCGGTTCTCAAAAGCAGAACTGGTTCATGGGTACAGACTTCACCTATGAAGACTTTGAGGACTACAAGCTGCTGAACTACACGTTCACTAGCCTCGCGACCTCCCAGCCCTGCCTCAGTTGGCCGGCATGCCGGCAGATTGAAGCGAAGGCGCGTAGCGAAGAGGCAGATATTTCCGGCTATTCACGCAAGGTCTATTACCTGGAAGAGAAGAGCCGCTACCCGGTGCAGGTGGATTACTTTGACCGCCAGGGGGTGCTGGTCAAACAGCTTAAAAGCGACGGCTTGCAAGTTGTTGACGGATTCAGCAGGCCTACGGCCCAGACCATGCACAATCTGGCAGCCAATAAGAGCACGCGGATGATTGTCGAGAAAGTGAGCATCAACCCTGGCATCTCGGATGCTGAATTCACTCAACGTGCCTTGCGCACTGAACACTGATCCCGAGAGTCCCCGTATGTCGACTGAATCGCTGCAAACCCTGGTGCTGGAGTTGCTCGCCAGCACGCTGGAACTGGATATCACTGAGCTGGATACGCAACTGAGCATCGAAGAGCTGGGGCTCGACTCGCTGGACGTACTGAAGCTCACCTACGCAATTGAAAAGCGATTCGCTGTCAATTTATCAGCGTACAGCCATACCGATATCAGCTCCGTGTCTCGCCTGGTGGAAATACTTGCTGAACGGCTGGCCTCCAAGTGAGCGGTTTCATGAACACAGTTGTCATCACCGGAGCGGGGTGTGTGTCACCGTTTGGTGTGGGTCGAGCGCGTCTTTGGGAGGGGTTGGCCACAGGACAATGTGCAATCGCACCAGTGCCTCGTTTGATCGACGTTGTCGGCGGCACATGTAACGCGGGGGCGTTGCCGGGGGATGCACTTGATGGCCTGTTCACGGCCAATGAGTTGTTACTGTTAGACCGCGCGAGTCAGTTTGCACTGCTGTCAGCGGCAGAGGCGCTGGCCATGGCCGGTCTGAACCCGGCAACGGTTGACCCCTACAGGTGCGCGGTCTACATGGGCACCGCCGTGGGTGGCAGCGAGTCGTTGCACAGCGCCTATCTGGATCTCTATCAGGCCGGCAGCGCTACACTCGCGCCGTGGACGGTGCCCCGGGTCATGGCGAATGCCGCAGCCAGTCACATAAGCCTAAAATACGGTTTCAAGGGCCCGGCGCTCACCGTCAGCACCGCGTGTGCCTCTTCCACACAGGCGATTGGCGAGGCTTATCGGTTGTTGCGATGCGGTGATGCAGACCTGGTGATGGCAGGTGGTACTGACGCATGTCTTAACGCACTGGTCTGGAAAGCGTGGGAGGCGTTGCGAGCCATGGCCCCCGATACCTGCCGGCCATTTTCCGTTGGCCGGCGTGGCATGGTGCTGGGCGAGGGGGGCGGTGTATTGGTTCTGGAGACCCTGGCGCATGCCCGAGCGCGCGGCGCACCGATACTGGCTCACGTATTGGGGTATGGGGTCAACAGTGACGCTGGCGACTTACTCAAGCCATCCGTGGAAGGTCCTGCTCAGGCCATGCGCCAGGCCATTGCCGACAGTTGCTTGCCCGTCGAGGCATTCAGTTACATCAACGCCCATGGCACCGGCACTTTACTCAATGACCGGTGCGAAACGGCGGCGATCAAACAAGTATTCGGCGCTCACGCGTCTTCGCTGGGCGTGTCGTCCGTCAAGTCCTCGATAGGTCACCTGATGGGCGCTGCGGGCGTGGTCGAGTTGATTGGGGGGCTTATGAGCTCGATACACAATCAGATTCCCGGAACCCTCAATTACCTGGGGCAGGATGCCGAGTGCGACTTGGACTATGTGACCGGGGGCGCGCGCGAGGCCAATGTGAAAGCGTGGCTGAAAAACTCCTTCGCGTTTGGTGGCCTTAATGTTTCCTTGGCTCTGGCTGCGCAGGGCGCTCAATGATTCTGGTCACCGGCGCCAGTGGATGCCTGGGCAGTCATATCGTGCGGGAGCTGCTGGAACAGGGTGAGAACGTGGCAGTGCTGGTCTTGCCGAACGATCCAGCCGCAGCGTTGCAGAGCCTGCGCGAAGGTTTGGTCTGGCGCGAAGGCGATCTTCTGGATCCCGTCAGCCTCGGGTCCGCGCTTGAAGGCGTCACACAGATCTACCATGCCGCCGGTTTGGCGCTGCCTTACGAGTGCGAGCGCAAGCGCATGTTTGCGGTCAACGTGCAGGGAACGGTGAATTTGCTGCGGGCCGCTCGCGACGCGGGGGTCGAGCGCATCTTGCACGTATCGTCCATTGCTGCCGTTGGCTATCCGGCCGAGGAAGCGGACGAGTCAATGATCTATAACGGCGATGCATTTCGGCTGGCCTATATGCACAGCAAGCGTGATGCAGAAGATCAGGTCCGTGGTTTCTGTGCGTCGGGCATGGATATTGTCATTGCGTGTCCCTCTGCGGTCATCGCCTCCAACTGCGATGTGCTGCATGGATGGGGCAAGGTCATGCTTGATCTGCAGCTTCGACGCCTGCCGTTTATCCCACCCGGCGGCATTGCGGTCATCGGCGCGCAAGATCTGGTGAGGGGGCTGCTGGCCGTCATGGCCAAAGGCAAGAGCGGGGAGCGATATATCCTGAATGCTCATAACGTCAGCTATCTCGAATTATTCACCTGCATGGCCGCTGCGATGGCCGTCGAAGCACCGCGTTGGCAGCCTCGCACATTGGGATGGATCGTCGCCCTTTTGCGGCCGTTGGACGTATTGCTCACGAGAATACCCCTTAGGCTCTCGGCCGATGTCGTTGCGTTGCTGGGCAGGCAGGTTCATTACAGAAGTGACAAGGCTCGTCGGCAATTAGGCTTCGCGCCGACACAATCACTGGAGCATATGGTCCATGAGGCTGCAAGCTGGTTGACGAGTCGATAGGAGATTAGTCGTTGAATGCATGGATGATGCTTGATCCTCAAGCACGGCAGGACACGCCTGCTGTGACTGAGTTGAATGCATGGTTGCAGGACTGGGCGAAACGCCTGGACTTTCGCCTCATGGATGAGCGCCGTTGCCTGCCGCCGCACTTGGTGCTGGCAGTCGGGAACCGGGGTTTACTGGGAATGCAGGTGCCCGCCGACTATGGCGGCCGGTTGTGCTTGTCCAACTTCGAATTGCTGCGAGTACAGCGTCAATTGGGCGCCATTGATCTGACCTTGGCTTTTTTTATCGGTCTCAACAACGGGCTGGGTATCCGTCCTATTCAACGCTTCGCGGCGCCAGCCATCAAAGAGCGGTACCTGCCGCAACTGGCGAATGGTCGAATGCTCGCCGCGTTTGCGTTGACTGAGCGGGTGGCGGGCTCCAACCCGTTGGGCATGGCGGCCTGCGCGCAACGTGAAGGCAATGTGTTCAGGCTTGATGGGACTAAGTCCTGGTCAGGTTCGGCTGCATGGGCGGGCGTCATTTCGGTATTCGCCCGGCATATTGATGACCAAGGGCGTGAGCTCGGCTATTTGGGACTCTGTGTAGATGCAGAGCAACAAGGTATGCGCCAGGGTAGCGAAGCGATGACGCTTGGCCTCAAAGGCATGGTGCAGAACCAACTGCATTTTGAAGCTGCGCTGGTCAACCAGGACCGAGTCCTGGGAAGTGCCTATGCAGGCCTGGCTGTGGCCAGCGACACGATGGCGTTCGGCCGGCTGGGAATTGCCGCTACCTGTGTCGGTGGGTTATGGCGGTGTGTTCAGTTGATGATCCGCTATAGCACCCGACGTAGCCTGGGCGGTCACCGTCTTTGGGATCATGAGCATACTCAACGTGTGGTTGATGACGCGCTCTGTGCAGCGACTGCAATTGGTAATTGGGTCGATGACCTGGCGCTACGACTGGATCAGGGCTTACCTGACGCTCCCCCCGAGGTCCTGGCAGCGACGAAGTGGTTGGCCAGCGAGGTGCTTGGGGAGGTCAGTGATAGCGCGCTGCAGATGCTAGGGGCTCGCGGCTATTGCGATAACAATCCCATTGGACAACTCTGGCGCGACGCTCGTATTACGCGTTTATTCGAAGGGCCTTCGGAAACGCTGGCGGCTTTCATCGGCCAGCGCGTGCTGGAACAACCCAGCACGGTCATCGCCTACCTTGACCAGACTGCCCATGGCGAAATTACCCGAGCACGAATCCTGGAGTGGACCACCGAAGAGGTGTCCGCCTCGCGTTTATCTGCGGGTACGCTCAGGTTGGGGGAATGTGCTGCCTGGTTGATGCTCTCGTCGCAACCGCTGGATGAATTCTGTCGCCGTTGGGTGGACTATCGACTGGAGAGGGCGCTGCACGCGTGGGAAAGAACACGTTTACCTATCAGAAAAACGAATTACTCAAGCGATTGGGCAACGATTGATGCAGGTCTTCAGGATTGCATCCAGCCCGGTGAAGAGCGCGAGATCGACCCTTTGCTTGCCTCACAGGTGAGCCTATGAAAGTACCGGCAGTGAAGGTTGGCCTTGCATTAGCGATACTGAGTAATGTCTGTTACGGCGCCGCTCTCGACGCGCTCGATTTCAACGGTCGTCTGGAAACCCGACAGGCGTTGACCCGCGAAGGCGAGTGGGGGCTCAACGAGTACTCCGCATTGTTGGGGGGGAGCTGGCAGGATGCATCTGGCTGGCGCTACAAGTTGCAAGTCAGGGCTTTGCAGGAAAATAAACTGGACGGCGACTATCACGAAGTCGAGCCCCGTGAACTCTTCGCTGAATACCAAGGCGAACGATGTACCTCCACGCTGGGGATACAACAAGTCGTCTGGGGCAGCGCTGACCGGCTCAGGGTCCTGGACGTGATCCATGCGTTTGACCGTCGCGAAGGCTATTTCGGCGACTATGTCCAGCAACGCCGCCCATTGGCCATGCTCAACAGTGAATGCTCGGTATTCCAGGATCAATCCTTACAGCTGCTGTTGATCCCCCAGACGCGTACGGACCTCCTTCCCGATAGCGGTGCCCGTTTTGCTGAAACCAGGGTCAGCGATTATTTGGGCAATATCCCTCAAACCGAAGCGGATGGTCCGGATTGGCGTAAACCTTCCGACTGGACACCCGCCTTGCGTTGGAGCGGCAACGCCCATGGGGTGGACTACTCCCTGAATGGCTGGCACGGCTGGCAGACTGAAGAGACCTACTCCGCCCGGCTGACACCCGCTGGCCTGAGTTATCGAGAAGCACTGAAGCGTCGCACACTGCTTGGCGGCTCATTCGCGATGCCGATAGGGCCGGTGGTATTCAAGGGGGAAGCGGCCTTCGTACCTGATGCCTATCGTTACTCCCAGGCACAAACCGGCATCGTTGAGCTGAAGAAGAACCGTGAGAAGCAATTGCTGCTGGGCGTGGATTACTTGAGTGGGGATTGGTTCTTCGGCATGCAGTACTACAACGTCTGGAAGGATGCCGTGGCGCATGCCGTCGATCAGGATCGCACGCAAATGATCAGCTTGGCGGTACGCCGCGAGCTGTGGCAGGGCCGGCTTTACCTCACCGCTTACGTTGCGCAGGACCTGCGCCTGGATGCGCAATATGTTTCTTTGGAAATGCGGTACGACGTTGATGCTCACTGGCAGCTACGTACGGGTGTGGACATATTCGAGGGAAGTCAGCGCAGCTTCGGTTATTTTGATGAACAAAGCCGGTGGATCAATGCTGTGCGTTATTCCTTTTAGCGTGGGCATGCGCTGCGTTAATGTCATTTTTGCGGGCGATGGCGACTCAGTCTGCAAATCCCTGGTGGTTCGATGAGTCGATATGCGAACTACTTAGCCCGCCGAGATGAGACATAGGGTGTGACATCTCTGTCTTCTACAGCCTGAAGCTCGAAGAACTGCCCTTTGGCAATTGGTCGGTGTCTGGTAGCTCAGCGGAAAACTTGACCTGGCGTTGGCTTTGAAAGCCTCCGCCACTGGCCGAGCCTATTCGGTTAAATGTGATGTGGGCGAGCAGGACTACTTCCATGGCCTGAACCTTCTATGTGAGTCTTACTTCTTTGTCGTAGGGGGCAGCGTCAAGGCCAAGTGCCCCCCTGGGTTTTTTCTAATTTGCACCCAACAATGATTTACCGATTGCGTTAGGTGCGATAATGATGCGCTTGCCGTGAGGCGTTGGCCACACGAACTGACGGATCTCAAGTGGCGCAAATGTAAATCACCAAAACGCTCACCTCTTCTGGTGAGGTGGTGGCCAGGAGTGGCAGTGACCCGATGAAGAACGCATAAATCACCTCCCTCGATGCCCGCTGCCAGAATCCAAACTTGTCCTAGGTTTTCAGCAGCAAACGCATGTACCCCATCTGCGCTACTACCGGCTCGGCAAGCAGAAGCGCATCGCCTTGGGCACCTATCCTGAGATTGGTCTGCGTGAAGCACGCACCTTGCGTGATGAAGCCCGGGCGCTCCTCGCGAAGGGTATCAATCCCATGACCGCAAATATGCTGCGGGTGTGAACAACATCTGGGCAAGTGAGCAGGCAAGTAAGCTAGGCTGTTCGCACGACAGGCCGTCGGTATTCGACGGCCTGAAAATAAAGGCGCTATCAATGTCGAAGCATTTGCTGTTGGGCTGGACCCGTTCCTTGTGCGTGCTTGCTGCCTTGAGCGGCGGGGCTACCATGGCAGTTGCTGCCTCGCCTGAAAAAACTGCTACGGCGGAATCGGACACCCAATCGGTGTCCCTGGCAGGCGGCAAGCTGAAGTTCATGCTGAAAGGCGTCGAGGCCCGTACCTTGAACAGCGAAAACGGCGGCACGATGTACTTCGATCCGAAAAGCGAGCAGGCCATCATCGTTACCGAAGGTCCGACGCCGACTGCGGGCACTACCCCGGACGCTGCGTTTCGCCTTGCCGTGGATACCTTGAAGGAAAAGCAGCAAGCCGCGTCACCCAACTTTCGCATGACTAGCGAGAAGACCATTCAGGTGAACGGCTTGAAGATGTACCGCCTGGACGGCACCGACGATTTCAACGGCCTGAAACTACTGATGGCCTCGTTGATGACGATGAACGATCAGAAGATCACCATCATCGAAGTGATGTCCAGCGAAAACGACCCGGCCGGCCATACCGCTGCGTTGAAGAACATTCTGGGCAAGTAAACCGCAGGTTTCCGGATAGTTAGCCACATCGCGGCGCGCGCCGCGGGCGATGTCGCGCGTTTCCTTCAGACCGATGTCGGGTAAGCACCGATGGAGAAGCGGTTTTCCTTGCCATGCAGCCGATACTTCAAGCGCCAGAACTTGGAAGGGGATTTGCCGGGTTCGGTCAGCGGGCGGATCAAGGCATCATCCTGCGTGGGACTTGATGGCTTTCGGTGGCACCGCTTTTTTGAAATTGGATGGTTCGCCCGCCTTGCAGATGTTCACTGGCTGCCAGTCCACCGGATATCTATTGATGCATCTCCGTCACGGACATGGTGAACACCAACTTGGATCTGCCGGCATTGGAATAGGAGTGAGGTACATCGGTTTTGGCCACTGCCGAACTCCCCGCAGGGATGACCAGCTCTGTTTCCCCTACCACGCATTTCAGCGTGCCTTTCTCCACATGAAACAGCTCAAGCGTGCCCTGAGGATGCCCCTGTGAAGCGAAAGATTCGCCTGGGTGCATTTCCCAACGCCACAGCTCGATCATATTAGGACCGGACGTTCCCGCCAGAAGCCGCGCCGTTCCTCCCAGGTCCCCGGTCCAGAGCGTGGGGATGTCTTGACTGTCGATGATATGGGCGGATGGGGCTTCGGTCACATTGACGATGTCTGCAACGGACAGGCCAAGCGCGGCGGCGATTTTGCAAAGGATGCCGATACTGGGGTTCGCCGTACATTTCTCTATTTCGACGACCATTCCTTTGCTCACCCCTGAGCGGCGAGAAAGCTCATCCAACGTGATCTTCTGTGCTTTGCGCGCCAGTTTGAGCGTGCGCGCGACGGCCAGGCTGACGGCTTGAGCGTCAGCACCAGGGGTAGTCGACAGGCTGGTATTCGTGGTCATTGATGAGGGTCATGAGAAAAAATGTGTGGGGATTCTCGGCCTTTACCAATCGCCCCGTCAATCTGCACACGCGTTATAGTAGATGATCTTGGTCATTATATTGACTTTATTGGTCGCCACTGACTAGCATGAAATGACATTTGGATTCCTGGAGGTTTTTGATGCTGTCCGTACTGCCGTTGATCGATCAAGCCGTTGCAGAATTGGCTCCGGAGTTCAGAGCCCTGAGCATTGTGGTGGGAGCTGCGCCACTGGCCAATCCTGAGGTAGCTCAGGCCGCGCTGGACCGTGCTTGCAAGGCTGTTCAGGAAGGTGGGCCAAGCTGGGGTGAAGCTCATCTGGCCGCATGGGCGGAGACATTCCGAAAGTTTGGGGCCAAGCCGCAACGCACGCCTTGTTCAGCTGAGGCGCTGCGTAAACGGGTTTTACGTGACGGAAGCTTGCCTAGCCTGGATCCCATCGTCGATCTCTACAACGCAATCAGCATTGAGTACGCCATTCCGGTTGGTGGGGAAAATATTGAAGCCTATGCGGGCTCTCCGCGGCTGGTAGTCGCAGATGGCACCGAGCCTTTTGACACCATGAAAGAAGGGGCTCCTGCTTTCGAGTATCCAGACGCCGGCGAGGTCGTCTGGCGCGATGACAAAGGCGTGACCTGCCGTCGTTGGAATTGGCGGCAAGGTGTGAGGACCCGTCTCGGTGCTGACGCGAAGTGCATGTGGTTCATTCTGGAAAGTTTGCCGGCGATGCCCCTTGAAGCCTTGACGGAAGCAGGGGACAAACTGATCGAAGGTTTGCAGCAAATGATGCCCGGCGCCCAGATCGAAAGCTCACTGATTGGTCCCGGGGCCAAATGGTCGACAGACCACTGCAAGGAGTGATGACCATGTTTACCGGCCTTAGTGCATTTCCTCTGACGCCTATGGATGAGCAGGGTGTGGACGAAATTGCTTTTGCCCGTCTTGTGCAGCAACTGGTGGCGGCGAAAGTAGATTCCATCGGGGCACTCGGATCCACCGGAAGTTATGCCTATCTCTCTCGCGCCGAACGTTTTCGAGTTGCACAGTTGGCAGTAGAGGCCGCAGAAGATGTGCCGGTGATGGTTAGCATCGGTGCGCTGCGTACACGCGACGTTTTGCTGTTGGCTGAGGATGCGCAAGCCGTGGGCGTCCAAGCCTTGTTGCTGCCGCCCGTGTCGTATCAAAAACTGACTCAGGACGATGTTTTTTCGATGTACGAAATGGTTTCGGCCAACATCTCAGTCCCACTGTGTGTCTATGACAATCCTGGCACCACCCATTTTGAATTTAGCGATGAGTTACACAGGCGTATTGCAGAGCTACCCAATGTCAGGTCAATCAAAATCCCCGGTGTCCCCGAGGCGCCGCACCTGGCCAAGGAGCGCGTGGAGCGCCTGCGAAAATTGATTCCGAGTCACGTGACTATCGGAATAAGCGGCGATGCGTCTGCTGCTGTTGGAATGAATGCCGGTTGCGATGCCTGGTATTCGGTCATGGGCGGATTGTTCCCCAATACAGCGCTCGCCATCACGCGAGCAGCATTGTCAGGTGACGCCTTAGAAGCCACGCGGCTATCCGAATCCTTGAAGCCGCTCTGGGCTTTATTCAGCCAATTTGGCGGTAGTTTTCGCGTGATAGCAACAGCGGCGGAGCTTCGCGGGTTTACTCACTCTGCGAGTGTGCCCCTGCCGCTCAGAACCATTAATGGGGAAGGGCGTGAGCAAATTGCTGCGGTGATTGAAGCGCTTGAATTGAGCTGAATATCGGCAAGGATATTCTGCCTCACCCGTGGCGGATGAGGCAGATGTTGCGATATCTACAGCTTCAAAAACGTTGTGAAATGATCCTGGTGCCCCTCCAGAATCTCCCTTGGCAGGATCGTGCCAACACCCCCTCGATGCTGCAGGCCATGAGAAAGGACATGAGCGAGGATTTGCTCCTTGGTCATGTTGCCGGGTTTGCCGTCCTTGAAGATAAACGCTACCGGGTCAGACAGCTCCGTTGCAGTGACTGATTTCGTATAGTCAACAAACCATTGATTTGCCTTTGTAAATGCCTCTTCCAGCTGGCAAATATCTTGCCGTTGCTCAGTGACGACGTCGTCAAACTCCTCCGGTTTTCCTTGCAGTCTGGCGATGAACAACTGGTCCACGATATTGATGTGCCTGAGCCAGTAGCAGGCTTCCTCCATTTCCATCGGAAAGGACTTTGCTATGGGCGCTTTCAAGCAACGGAAAAGCACCTCCTCAGACCATGCCTTGTACTGATAAAGCGAGTGCAGCAGGTTCTTGGCACACATGATTTTCTCCCATTTTTCTAAGCGTTGGCGGCCCTCGGGCGCACCACAAGAGCAAGGACAAAGGCGTTGTCGTGCAATGGCACGGAATACCGTTGAAGAGATACGATGGTCACTATATTGACTTTAATGGTCAATGGAGTGAAGCTTGATCGAAGGCGATTAAAACCGCCGCATTGAATTCCACAGGGCATCACCTTGAGGGTGAGCCGCTCGAAAATGGCTTGAGGGTGTCTTGGACCATGAAGTACGTCAGCACACGGACGCCTGGTAGAACATTTGAATTCAGCGAGGTCCTGATGGGGTCGTATGCGCCTGACGGTGGCTTGTACGTGCCGCGCAAGGTGCCCCGTTTCAAAAAGGAGGAGCTCTCAAAACTTGAGTGGCTGCCCTTTCACGAATTGGCTCGCCATGTCATCGAGCCATTTTTGGGGGATGGGTCGAGCAGGATCAGCTATCTCGGATGCTTGAGGAGACCTTTGATTGTTTTACAAACAACGCAGTGGCACCGCTTTACCAGACGGCAAGTAACGAGTGGCTACTGGAGTTGTTTCATGGGCCTTCAGGCGCCTATCAAGACTTTGGTCTTCAATTAATGTCTCGTTTTATCAATCACGATTTACTGAAGTCTGGGAAGAAGGCTCTGATTGTAGGTTGCACAGGCGGAGATACTGGAGCTGCTGCAATAAAAGCATTTTCGGGAATGACGGGCGTTACTTTGTTGGTGTTGCATCCTTCCAGGGAACTAACGGCGGAGGATCGCCGGCGCTTACTGAGTGTGGAAGAAGGTAATGTAGTCAATATTGAGATCGCCGGAGATTATTCTGATTGCCATCGTTTGTGTGAGCAGTTCTTAAAACAAAATAATGATGCGCAGCAGCATCTTGTTTCGTTCAACTCAGTGCATTGGGTTCGTGTACTTGCGCACCTGTCCTTCTATTTCTATTCCGCCCTTCAGCTCGGCGCGCCTAAAAGACAAGTTGCTTTCAGTGTGCCGACCGGGAATTTTGGCGCCCTGTACGCTGGTTATATTGCCAAACAAATGGGGCTGCCCATTCGACAGCTAATCGTTGCCACGAATGCCAACGCCGGCCTGCATCACTTTCTCCAATCGAATCTGTACAGTCGAAATGAGATTCGCACTACAAAAACTCCCACTATGAATGTTTCATTGGCCTCTAATTTTGAGCGCTTGCAGTGGAGTATTTTAAATCGATGTGGAGAAAAAGTAGCTCGTAATATGCAGCTGTTAGAAGGAGAGGGCACCATCCACTTAGAGCAGGATGAATGGTTGGAGGCGCGTAAATTGTTTGACTCACTGGCTGTGGACGATGCGGATGCATTCAGTTGTATTCATGAGGTCTTTGCACAGAGTGGGTATCTCGTCAGCCCCAATACCGCTATCGGCTTGCGCGCTGCGCGCGTGAGCAGGCGCAGCTTGCTGATCCCCATGATTAGCCTGGCGACGACGCATCCCTCGAAGATTGGCGCTGCAACCGATAAGTCGGAGATTTTCGGCCACCTGAATACAGGCGGCGCTCCTGCATCCACCGAACAAGACTGTACTTCAATTCCTAACGACATCGGGGCGCTGACCTCGCTGGTCAGGGCCTTATCCAAAGACACGGAGTCTCACTCGTTATAAGTTCGGAGCCAGAGATGAAACGTGTTTTAGATAAAGTTGATGAGAAAATTTTGGAAGAACTCACCCGAAATGCACGGTTGGCCCACAACGATATTGCCGTGAAAGTTAATTTGTCCAGAAACGCAGTCAGGCTTCGGATTGAGCGATTGGAGCGCGATGGTTATGTCCGGGGGTACACAATTATTAAAGGTGTACCCTCAGCTGATGTAGGGCCCATTAATGCGTTGATCTTTGTTTATCGTCAGGATCGTATGCGGGATTCAGAAGTTGTTCGCTCCGTCGGGGCAATGCCTGAAGTCATTTCCTGCAATGTGATGAGTGGTGACCTCGATATTGTGTTGACGGTTCAGGCGATGAATGCAGATCGCATCCACAGGGTATGGAGTGAGATTTCTGCGCTGCCGGGTGTCCTGAATACCGTGACATCTTTTGTTCTATCCAACACAAAGTAGCAAGTTGCGCCGTTGTGCGAGCATTTTGCTCGTAACAACGTTCTGTTTGCCATATTCGTAAAGTTAAGTTGGCGGATTACTATCTCCGCACCACAACATAACAATGAGAATCCTGTCGTGACTGAATACAAAATTGCGTTGCTTGGTTTTGGTGGTGTTAACCGCGCACTGACTCAGCTTATTGCCGATAAGAATTCGCGCTGGGCCGATGAGTTAGGTTTCACGTTGAAGATTGTCGGTGTCAGTGACCTTTACCTCGGCTCAATCATTAACAAAGACGGCTTGGATGCTCATGAATTGGCTGCAGTACCTGCTGCTAAAGGCGGCTTCAGGACGCTACCCGGCGGCAGTGCTGAACCGGCGAACGAAACCGTCATCCGTTTCTCAGGTGCGGATATTGTGGCTGAAGCAACCTTCACCAATCCTGTGGATGGTGAGCCGGCTACTACCTTCTGCCGCTGGGCGTTGGAGAAGGGCGTCAGTGTCGTGACCACCAACAAAGGGCCCGTGGCGCTGCATGCGCAAAGCTTGAAGACGCTGGCCGATAGTGCCGGTGCCCGCTTTGAATTTGAAGGTTCTGTCATGAGCGGAACCCCGGTTATCCGTTTGGCCAAGGAGTCACTGGCAGGCTCGGAAATCACCGGCTTCAAAGGGATCCTCAACGGCACGTCAAACTTTGTCCTCTCCAGCATGGAGACGGGGTTGGACTTCTCGAGTGCTGTCGCAAAAGCCCAGGAGTTGGGTTATGCCGAAGCCGATCCAACAGCGGATGTAGAAGGGCACGATGTGCGCTTGAAGGTCGTCATCCTCGCCAATGAACTACTGGGCGCAAAACTCAAACCAAGCGATGTCTTGTGCAAAGGGATCTCTGAAATCACGGCCAAGGATATCGCCGAGGCAACGAAAGTGAATGCCCGTTGGAAGCTGATTGGCAGTGCAGAGAAACGGAGCGATGGCTCGATTTCGGCCTCGGTGAGTCCACAGCTATTGCCATCGAGCGACGCACTCTCAGCAGTGAGCGGAGCCACCAACGCAATCACGTTCAGTACCGCCATTCTCGGTCCCGTCACCGTAGTGGGGGCAGGGGCAGGTCGTTTTGAAACCGCCTTCGCATTGCTCGCCGATATCGTGAGCATTCACAACCACAAAACCACGTCAGGTAAGTAATCATGAATAGCTTGAGTCTCTCGCTCGCTGCTGATTATAAGGCCATTACGGTGCTCAGCCCGTTTGACGGCAGCAAGGTGGGTGAAGTGGCAGACATACCTGCATCATCAGCCACCACGATAGTCGACACCGCTATTTCGGGTGCTTTGATTGCCAAGGATCTGCCGCGACATGAACGCGCGCGCATATTGGAAAAAGCCGCAGGCTCAGTCGAGCGTGACAAGGACGCCTTTGCCAAACTGATCGTCGCGGAGTCGGGAAAAACACTGAAGCAGGCGCGAAAGGAGGTGTTGCGCTGCGTCAACACCTTGAAGTTGTCTGCCGAAGAAGCCAAGCGTAATGCCGGTGAAGTCATCCCTTTTGATGCCTATGTCGGGTCTGAATCCCGTCAGGGGTGGTTCACGCGTGAAGCGTTGGGCGTAATCGTCGCCATCACCCCTTACAACGACCCGCTTAATCTGGTTGCGCATAAATTGGGACCTGCCATCGCAGGGGGAAATGCGGTCGTTCTCAAACCGTCTGAGCTCACACCGCTGTCAGCGATCAAGTTGGTAGAGTGTTTGATTGATGCGGGCCTGCCTCCGGCTGTCGTCACAGTCGCTACAGGCGGCGCCGCGCTGGGCAAGGCTCTTGTGGCCCACCGTGCGGTGCGCATGGTGTCGTTCACGGGCGGCTTTGTCACCGGTGAGCAGATCGCTCGCACAGCCGGCCTCAAGAAGCTGGCGATGGATCTTGGCGGTAACGCACCGGTCATCGTGATGGCTGATTGTGATTTGGATGAAACAGTCGACTCATGCGTGTCGGGCGCCTTCTGGGCAGCGGGTCAAAACTGCATCGGTACTCAGCGGATCCTCATCGAGGCCCCACTCTACGAAGTCTTCAAAACGCGCTTTGTTGAACAGACCCGGCAGTTGATCGTCGGCAACCCTGCTGACGAGCAGACGGACGTGGGGCCGATGATTACCGAGGCGTCAGCCAAGCGTACCGAAGAGGTGGTCAATGACGCCATTGCCAAAGGCGCCACCTTGTTGTTTGGCAATACGCGCAACGGCTCGCTCTATTCACCGACCGTGCTGGAAGGTGTCGACCGCCATTGCAAGTTGTGGTGCGAAGAAGTGTTCAGCCCGGTAGTCATCCTCCAGAGCGTCGCCTCCCTGGATGAAGCATTGGCACTGGCTAACGAACCTGAATACAGCCTGCATGCTGGGATCTTCACCAGCAATCTGAAGGTTGCAATGACCGCCGCTAAACGACTGGAGGCGGGCGGGGTGATGATCAACGACTCTTCCGACTACCGCTTTGATGCAATGCCTTTTGGCGGCTTCAAGTACGGGAGCATGGGCCGTGAGGGCGTACGTTTCGCTTACGAAGACATGACGCAACCCAAGGTCGTTTGCATAAACGGCGTGAGTGGAAGCTAAACAGCTCGCTCGACTCAACAATGAACCACACAACAATAAAGAGGAAACGAAATGCGCCCCGACAAGCACAATCTTTCGACATTATCTGCAGCAACGCTGGCTGTTCATGGCGGCAATGTCGCGGATGTCACCAGTGGCGCCGTCCGTACGCCATTGGTCATGGCGAACTCCTATCTCTTGCCGGAAGATCCAGCGACCATGGACTGGTCGAGCCCGGACGGGCTCGTGTACACACGCAATCAAGGCCACAACCAGGTTTGCCTTGAGAAGAAACTCGCAGCCCTTGAGGGGTG
The DNA here is from genome assembly GCF_055390755.1 of Pseudomonas sp. Van50. NCBI lineage: Bacteria > Pseudomonadati > Pseudomonadota > Gammaproteobacteria > Pseudomonadales > Pseudomonadaceae > Pseudomonas > Pseudomonas sp. Van50. Next base: position 3,513,452 of record NZ_AP024343.1, read on the forward strand.
TGAAGACGCGGTTGTATTCGCGACCGGTGTCGCTGCGTTGCATTCAGTATTTTTTTCATTCTTGAAAAGTGGTGATCACGTCATTGTCAGTGACATCACCTACCAGGCGGTCTGGCGGCTTTTCGCCGAACTGCTGCCTGAACGTTACGGTATTGAGGCAACCTTCGTAGACGTCGGTGACCTGGAATCGGTACGTAACGCCATTCGCCCCAATACCAAGCTGATCCACACTGAAACGATCGCCAACCCCACCACGAAAGTTGCGGACATTGCTGCATTGGCTGAGATTGCACACGCCCATGGCGCGCTGATCTCTGTGGATGCCACGTTCACACCCCCTCCATTTTTCCGTGCGAGTCAACACGGCGTCGACTTCGTCATTCACTCACTGACCAAGTACATCAATGGTCATGGTGATGCCATGGGCGGGGTGGTGATCGGCTCAAATCCGCTGATCAACAAGATCAAGAATGATGCATTGGTTGACCTCGGCGCGACCATTTCGCCGTTCAACGCGTGGATGATCATGCGCGGCTCGGTCACGTTGCCTCTACGCTTGAAGCAATTGTTGAACACGGCCGAAAAGTTGGCTCAGTTTCTGGACAGCGATGATCGGATTGCCTACGTCTACTACCCCGGTTTGCCCTCCCACCCACAACATGAGTTGGCGCGCCGGCAATTTGCGGGAAAGGGCTATGGTGCGGTGATGGCATTTGCCGTAGAGGGTGACCCTGATACCCAGAACCGCTTTGTGTCGAACCTGCGCATCATCACGTCGGCCGTTTCATTAGGGCATGACGAATCGCTGATCGTGCACGTAGGTGCAGAGGGTCGAGGTGGCTTTGACAAGTACCCCGAAGAGTTCCGCCAATACGGTCATCTGCGTTTTTCTGTAGGACTGGAAGACCCAGAAGACTTGATCAAGGATATTACGTTCGCACTGGACGCAACATTCAAGTGATTTGAATACGGGCGCTAAGTAACCAGGGTTTGGTCAACCCGTCTTTACCCCCGTACTCGCGGGGTCTTTTTAATAACGTTGGCATAGTAGTTGCGCCTGGCGCGAACGGTATTTGCGTTTTTATAGTTTGGGAGTTACTCATGGCTTGGATGAGTTTGATCATTGCGGGTTTACTTGAAGTGATTTGGGCTTTTTCGATGAAACAATCTGAAGGGTTTACGCGATTAGTGCCAACGGTCATTACATTTATCACCGTGATTGCCAGTTTCGCGCTTTTATCCTTCTCGATGAAGAGCTTGCCGCTGGGTACGGCGTACACCATCTGGACGGGGATCGGCGCTGTGGGGGCTTTTGCGGCGGGTATTTTCTTCATGGGTGAACCCGCCACGCTGTTGCGAATTGTAGCTGCCGTATTGATTGTCAGTGGTTTGCTAATGATGAAGCTGGTGTCTGCTTGAGGGACGAGCATTTTGCTCGTGATAACGTTCAATTTGCCATATTCGTAAAGTCGCCGTACTCAGGTAACGTTCAAGTCGAGACGCAGGTCTCGCTAAATAATAATGAGTGTCACGGTCAATGCTGTCAGATGTTTACTGCCCTTAATCAAACTACAATATCTAGGGATGTAATTATGATTTCGCTAAAGAAGCTGTATTTAGTAATGGGCTTGGCGCTGTGCACAAGTGCAGTGTCGGCCAAAGAATACTCCACCTTGCGTTTCGGCGTAGATGCCAATTACGCACCGTTTGAGTCCAAGGCCGCCGATGGTAGCCTCAAGGGATTTGATATTGATCTGGGCAACGCGATTTGCGCCAAGCTTTCAGTCAAATGCATCTGGGTGGAAAGCGATTTTGATGGCCTGATTCCAGGCCTCAGGGCCGGCAAGTTTGACGGCATCCTGTCATCCATGACTGTGACGGCCACTCGCGAAAAAGCCATTGATTTTTCAAACGAGCTTTTCTCCGGGTTCACGTCCTATGTGTTCAAGAAAGGTTCGGGTCTGAACACAGATGTGGCATCACTCAAAGGCAAAACAGTTGGCTATTTTCAAGGCAGTATCCAGGAAGCCTACGCCAAGGCCGTGCTGGACAAAGCTGGGGTAAAAATCCAGTCCTATCAGAACCAGGATCAGGTGTATTACGACCTGGTAGCGGGTCGGCTGGATGCATCCCTTCAGGATACGCTTCAAGCCCAACTGGGTTTTATCACCTCACCTCAGGGCGCTGAATACGAAATGAGCCCGTCGGTAGAGAGCCCTTATCTTCCCTCCAAAACAGCCATCGGCATCGCCAAGGGTAATACAGAGCTTAAGGCCTTGCTGGATAAAGCGATCCAGGCCCTTCACGACGATGGGACCTATGATTCGATCCAGAAGCAGCATTTTGGCGATCTGAATCTTTACAGCGGCAAATAACCATCCGGCGCTCGTCCGCTGGATGGGCGTTTTCGCTATAGGTTGTTGATCATGTTCGAAACACTATTAGGCGCATTGGGGCTCTCCGCATTCAGCCTGCAAGGCTTCGGCCCGTTGCTGCTCGAAGGCGCCTGGATGACCGTCAAGCTGTCCCTGTCCGCCCTTGCGCTCAGCGTATTGCTCGGGCTGATTGGCGCCAGCGCCAAACTGTCCAGCCTCAAGCTCCTGCGCTTGCCGGCGCAGCTCTACACCACGCTGATTCGTGGGGTGCCCGATCTGGTACTGATGCTATTGATTTTCTACAGCCTGCAAACCTGGCTGACGGTCATCACGGTGGCATTGGGCTGGGAGTACATCGAAATCAATCCCTTCGTTGCAGGAATCATTACCCTTGGTTTTATCTACGGGGCTTATTTCACCGAAACTTTCCGTGGCGCCATGCTGGCAGTACCCCGTGGCCAAGTCGAAGCCGCTACCGCCTATGGGTTAAGTCGCGCCCAGCGTTTTCGCTTTGTGGTATTCCCGCAAATGATGCGGTTTGCCCTCCCGGGGCTGGGTAACAACTGGATGGTAATTCTCAAAGCAACCGCATTGGTGTCGATCATCGGTCTGGCTGATTTGGTAAAGGCTGCCCAGGACGCAGGAAAAAGCACCTACCAATTGTTCTTTTTCCTGGTGCTGGCTGCACTGACCTACCTGATCATCACCAGCATCTCCAACTTCGTCCTGCGCTGTCTGGAAAAACACTACGCCGCGGGTTCACGGGAGGCGGCGCGATGATTGAACTACTGCAGGAGTACTGGAGGTCATTCGTCTACAGCGATGGCCAGCAAATCACGGGTCTGGCCATGACATTGTGGTTACTCAGTGCATCGCTTTTCATCGGCTTTATCGTGTCTATTCCATTGTCCATCGCACGCGTGTCACCCAGGTTTTACGTACGCTGGCCGGTGCAATTTTATACCTACCTGTTCAGGGGGACACCGCTCTATATCCAACTGCTGATCTGCTACACGGGGATCTATAGCTTGGCGGCAATACGTGCTCAGCCTTTGTTGGATGCATTTTTCCGCGATGCAATGAACTGCACCATTCTTGCCTTCGCTTTGAACACGTGCGCTTACACCACAGAGATATTTGCCGGAGCCATTCGCAACATCGCCCATGGCGAGGTCGAGGCGGCAAAAGCCTATGGCCTCTCGGGATGGAAGCTCTACGCATTCGTGATCATGCCGTCAGCCTTGCGTCGCTCGCTGCCGTATTACAGCAACGAAGTGATCTTGATGCTGCACTCAACCACGGTGGCATTCACCGCCACGGTGCCGGACATTCTCAAAGTCGCCCGTGACGCGAATTCTGCGACCTTTTTAACCTTTCAATCGTTTGGGATTGCGGCGCTGATTTACCTGGCGGTGACCTTTGCGCTGGTCGGTTTGTTCCGAATTGCCGAACGTCATTGGTTGGCTTTCTTAGGGCCGACTCACTGAGTCCTGTGTCTGACAGGGCCGCCCCCGAACTCTTAGAGGATGATTGCGAACATGTACAAATTGACAGTTGACGGGCTACACAAAAGTTACGGTACCCATGAAGTACTCAAGGGTGTTTCCCTGCAAGCCAAAACGGGCGATGTCATCAGTCTGATCGGCGCCAGTGGTTCGGGAAAGAGTACGTTCCTGCGCTGTATCAATTTTCTCGAAACACCCAACGACGGTGCCATGAGTTTGGATGGCAAACCAATTTGCATGGTTAAAAATCATGCTGGATTACGTGTGGCGGATGACCGTGAGCTGCAACGACTACGTACCCGCTTGGCCATGGTCTTCCAGCATTTCAACCTGTGGGGGCACATGACCGTGCTGGAAAACATCACCATTGCCCCGCGGCGGGTGCTAGGGGTCAGCAAAAAAGACGCAGAAGATCGTGCGCGGCGGTACTTGGATAAAGTCGGCTTGCCTGCCCGTATTGCCGATCAGTTCCCTGCGTTTCTTTCCGGAGGTCAACAGCAGCGGGTAGCGATCGCCCGCGCCCTCGCCATGGAGCCCGAAGTCATGCTGTTCGACGAACCCACCTCGGCGCTTGACCCTGAGGTGGTGGGCGAGGTTCTCAAAGTCATCCAGGGCCTTGCTGAAGAGGGGCGCACCATGATCATGGTGACCCATGAAATGGGGTTTGCACGCAAAGTGTCGAACCAGTTGCTGTTTCTTCATCAAGGACTGGTTGAAGAGCAGGGTGGACCTGAAATTCTGGATAACCCCAGAAGCGAGCGCCTGCAGCAGTTTCTGTCCAATGGGCTTAAGTGAATGCCTTGACTATGACCGGCGGAACAAAGAACCACGCGGCCCTGAGTGTTTGGGACGCATCGACGCGGCCATCGTCGACGTACTGCGCAGCAATGGGCACATCACTTATAAAAAACTCGCCTCACTGGTGCACTTGAGCGAGAGCCCTTGTCAGCAACGCGTTCGCAAGCTGGATAGGCTGGGCGCCATCCGCGGTTACGGGGCATTCATTGACGAGCATAAGCTATCACCCGGTTTGTCACTGGTGGTTCTAGTGACCTGGCTGGAGAGCACTGAACTGCACCTCGAGAAACTGCTGGCCTATCCACAATTGGGCGTCATCAAGCCTTCATCGACGCACCTTGGTATCGAATAACAATTACAACACTCCAAGCCTATGGATAAACCATGATGATTGCGAACCTGAAGTTCAGTCATAAGGTATTGCTTGCGGCATCATTCGTTGTTGTCGCAGCGTTTTCGCTTTTTACGCTTTACAACGACTCGATTCAACGCAAAACCATCCGCACGAACCTTGAAAACCACCTCGAGGAAATGAGCAAGATCACGGCTGCAAGCGTTCAGTCCTGGCTCTCTGGGCGGATACTTCTGGTTGATCATATTGCCCAGACGGTTGCCAATGATCCCGCGTCGCAACACATCACGCGGCTGCTGGAGCAGAGGTCGTTGCTCTCGACGTTTACCTTCACTTATCTAGGCAGTCGTGACGGTAGTTTCGTCATCCGGCCAAAGGACGACCTACCCGCTGATTACGATCCTCGCACCCGACCTTGGTATACGGACGCAATGACTGTCGGAGGAACCACGCTGACCGAGCCGTACCTGGACGTGACGACGGGCCAACTGATGATGACCATTGCAACGCCGGTCAGTCACGATGGCCAGGCGCTTGGGGTGGTAGGCGGGGACCTGACACTTGAGACGCTGTCGACCATAGTCCGCTCGCTCGACCTGGGTGGAATGGGCTATGCCTTTCTGGTCAACGCAGATGGCAGGGTGCTGGTTCATCCCGAAAAAGAACGGGTGATGAAGCAATTGAGCGATATTTACCCGCTGAACACGCCATCCCTTAGCTCTCATATCAGCGAGACGGAGCAGGACGGAAAACCTCAAGTTTTGATGTTCTCGCCGATCAAAGGACTGCCTTCGGTGAACTGGTATATCGGTTTGTCCATCGACAAAAGCGAAGCTTATGGCGCACTTGGTGATTTTCGCACTTCCGCCATTTTGGCGATGGTTATTGCCGTGGCGACCACGCTGCTTCTGCTGGGCCTGCTTATTCGCGTACTGATGCGGCCCCTGAGATTGATGGGTACAACCATGCGGGATATCGCCCAGGGAGAGGGTGACCTTACCCGCCGCTTGGGTGCGCACTCGAAAGATGAGTTCGGAGAATTGGCCGCAGACTTCAACCTTTTTGTGGAGCGCATCCAGCACTCAATACGTGAGGTGTCTTTTGCCACCGAGCATGTCAATGAAGTGGCCAGGCGCGTGACGCAGACCTCCAGCGCCTCCATATCAAACTCGGACGACCAGGCCAATCGCACCAACAGTATTGCCGCTGCAATTAATGAGCTGGGTGCGGCGGCCCAGGAAATCGCATGCAACGCGGGTGACGCCTCCCTTCAGGCGTCGGATGCCCGACGCCAGGCAGAAGATGGCCGCGCGGTAGTGACACAAACGATAAATGCCATGGACGAGCTATCAGGAAAGATCCGCACCTCATGCAGCAACATTGAGGCGCTGAATGGTAAGACGGAAAATATCGGGCGGATTCTTGAAGTCATCAAAGGCATTTCCGAACAAACCAACCTGCTGGCACTCAATGCTGCGATCGAGGCCGCGCGGGCGGGTGAAGCCGGGCGTGGTTTTGCTGTTGTGGCTGACGAAGTCCGTAGCCTGGCTTACCGCACTCAGACCTCAGCCCAGGAGATCCATACAATGATTGCAGAGCTTCAGATGGGGGCACGTGAGGCGGTACTCACCATGAAAGAAAGCGAACGCTACAGTAAGGACGGTGTGATTATCGCCAACCAGGCCGGTGAGCGGCTGGGCAGTGTCAGTCAGCGCATTGGCGAGATTGACGGAATCAACCAGTCGGTAGCGACAGCAACGGAAGAGCAAACTTCAGTTATCGATTCACTGAACATGGACATCACCGAGATCAAAACCCTCAACCAGGAAGGGGTGGAGAACCTGCAGGCCACACTGCTTGCTTGTGACGATCTTGAACGACAAGCCACACGACTCAAACAGTTGGTGGATGGCTTCCGAACTTAGGCCATCCCCACAAGGGCCGGCATTAAGTCATGTGCGGGAAAACAACAGCTTCAAGCCTGCTGCTCCAAATACTAAGGCTAGGGTACCTTCGATCCATCGGCGCGCCCTGCGATAACCCCGAATCATTGGAGCTGTTGAGAAAACGATCGCATAGCTGCAGAAAATTGTGATGCTCAAAACGGCACAGCCCGCCAGGATGATTAAAACCGTCTCAGGCGTCGCTTGTGGTCCCAGCCCCAGTGTCATTGTTGCGATCCAACCCAGCAAAGCCTTTGGGTTGGTAAGGTGCATAAGCAAGCCGCGCCGGTAGAGGCCAAAGCCAGAAACGGTTGGTGCTGCGGCTAACGCCTTCTGAATTCGCTCATCAGAGCTCAGAGCAGATCGCCCAGCTTTTACAGCAAGGAACAGCAAGTACGCTCCGCCGACTATCTTGAGTACGAAGAGTGCCTGTGCGAATTGGAGCAGAATGGCTGATACACCTGTAGCGGCCATTGCCCCCCAGAAGAAAGAACCACTGATGACTCCAGTTGCCAGCATCAGCGCAGGCTTTCTCCCTTGGTGCATGGCAACGCCCATGATTCGCATGTTGCTGGGGCCAGGGCTGGCAGCTCCCACAATGTAGGCTGTGAATACCAGCAGTAAGTGGTGCAGATCAAATGACATTGTTAGCCTCTGGAAGAATGCATGACAGCCAGTAGCTTAAGTGGTTCCAACGTGCACGTCATTCCATCAGTTGCCCAAATCTGACCCGTTCGCCTCTAGTTCTTCTCGGAAATTTTTTGTTCGGTGCAGCCTTTTCAGGCATAACGCTTACCCCAAAACAGACTGTCGGTGTTCAAGGGGTATGATTCAGCCCCTGCAGTTTTAAATCCTACAACCAACCCTTGATCTGCGCGCGCACAGCCTGGGTAGAAATACCGTAGCGATCGTGTAACGTCGGAAGCGCACCAACATCGAGAAACGTGTCCTGCAACACTATTTGTCTGAACGTCGGCGTAACCTGGTGTTAAAGGCTCTCAGGGTCGCCAAAAAACATTTTGACTGGGCTCTAGGACGGTAGTTTCAGGTCATAAAAAACTAATGATGCCCCCAGTTTTGCCCCCAGTTACACAGAGTACGAGAGCGCTCGCGAGCGGCGATTTCTCACGAACTCCAGTATGGCAGTGACTGGCTTTCGGTGTAACTCCTCATTGGATCTGGAGGTAGGTTGCAGGGCTCATTAAGGACACGCTAATCCGCTCTCGCTCGAGAGCAGCAACTCCGATCGGCTGTGTTCGACCCAATATTGCATCCGCGTAATTGGTTTGCTGGTCTTGGAGGTTTCTACGAAACCAGGGGCGATTCAGAGCCTACCATCCACCTTTAGTTAGGGTGCTATCAATTTGTTTGATGACAAAGCTGTGTTGCGTTGCCAGCAAGGATCGAACACCTGCGTTGAAAGCGAATGGACGGCCTGCCGGGTAAGCTTTGATCAGACGAGGCGCTTCTCGAAACCAGCCAGATATTCGCGAACCATCGTCGAGTAGGGTGCTTGAGGCTTGGCCATCTCTTTCATATGTCGCACCGTACGGTCTATCAATGCTTCCATTCGTTTTATGATGCGCTTGTTTTCATCCGCGCACGGAGCATTCCTGCACACTTCGAGTTTCAGAATCATCGCGCAAAGATCCTTTACTGACTCCTCCATAAAGGCGAGTTGGCGCAGTACTCGCGTGCGATCCTGGACCAATCCCAAACGGTTCAGCCCGTAGGTATGGATCGATACCGCGCCACGAAGACTGAGCTTGTCTTCAAGCGCCTTATCAATTTCACCTTTGAATTCCGGGAGTAGATCTTGGGTTGGAATGACTTCAGGTAGCCCCGCGCCATCGTGTGGCTTTGGTAACACCAACCCAATGAGCTTTTCGCAGTCGACATGGAAGGCTAAATGCTCTTGTGGATCATCCCGGCAGGGATTGAGTAACAACGCGTATTCCGTTGAACAGTCCCTCGAGTCCTGTGTCGCGCGCGGCCCCAGGATTGGAAAATGATTGCCTTTGCCTGTAGTGGCCCTGCGTTGCTTGCTGAAGCCTGAATGGTCACTGCGCAGTTCAACCAATTGGGTCGAGAGCACCGGTGTGATGTGTTCGTTCAGTCGGTTGCAATGGATACAGCTGGGAAGCAGGTTTTCCCAATCCATCGCCAGCCACCAATATCCCGTATGGTCAGTATCCTTTACGCCCCCCTTCGGCCTGTAATGCTCTACGTCAACCGGGGCCACGGCAGGGTAGAACGTTTCGCAATACGCGCACTTGCCATGAAACAGCGCTAACAACTGGGTTTTGACCGAATTTTTGCGATAGGTCTTGAAAAGGGGTTTTTTCAAGGAGTCCACTGCCTTTGCGGCTTCAATCACAACCGGATCATCGGCCGCCAGCGTGGCTCTGGCGCGCGCCAAGGTCTCAAGTGCAGCCGTTTTTTCTTTGAAATAGGCGGTTAAATCAGTGAGTTCCTGATCCGCGGCACTGACTGTGGTCTTTCTAGGCAACATCGCCAGGGGCTTTTTCACGAGGGATCGGTCAACGAAGCGCACGGTTCAAAAGTCCTTGAGGATACTCAGTATTTTGGTCTTGGTTTCCACACGTATCGTTTCCCACTCACTGGAAGGCTCCTTCTTTCGCCGCTGAAGAAATTCGGCGACAGCCTCCTGAACGACACGCTGGGCCTCACTGGTGCCAACGGGAAGCGCGTCGTTGACCTCATCTTCGAAATAGGCCATGACCCGCTGTTCTTGGGCGGTCAACACTTCTCTGTTTTTGCGCTTGCTCAATAGATCGGCCACGCTTGCCAATTGCTTCTCCATTTCCGGCTGGTCAGTTGACATCAAATTGAAAAAATCGGACGTTAGCAACTGCTCGATCGTCAACCGGGAGGAGTCCGGTAGATCACTCAATTGCTCAATGCACGTGGCGTACTGAGTCTTTGCCCCGCCAGCCTTGGACCGACGTTGAACGACCACGACTTCTCCTTTCTGCATGCCGCGCAGACATAGGGGGTCATGGCTGGTGGCGATGAACGTGACCTTGGGCAAGGCCTTGCGCAACACATGCATGATCTGAATTTTCCAGCGCGGGTGCAGGTGCGCTTCGACTTCGTCGATTAACACCACAGCCTGGGCATGCTCAAGTCCTTGAAAACGTGGATGGACGCGACGGTCCATGAGCCGTTGCATGATGTCGCATACCATTGCCAGGATGGTTCTGTAGCCTGAGGACACATCATTGAGCGGTGTCCTGGTCACTACACCGGCGGGGACCGTCACGATCAGGCAGGATTTACCGTCGGGCGCTTTTTCGATGACTTTTATGTCGCCGTCCACAGACATGATGATTTTCAATGCACGGGCTACGTCATTGAAGTCTTCGCCTTCCAGCCCGAGCAGCCAGTGCTCCGGATTGGCCAGTAGGCGATCCGTCTCGAACAGGTTGATGATCGCATGATCGGCTTCATGAGCCGGAGGAGATCTTTTCTGGTATTGGCGAAAGGCGCCATAAGCGAACACTGGCGGTACATCATCCGGTCCATCCGGTCGAAAGACGTTGTCATCAATCCTCAAGACTTTGGCTTGCCCCTCGTCGAAACTCAAACGTACCTGTGCCGGGGTTTTAGAGGCCACGTCATCCGAGCCCAGTTGGGCTGGAGAAAGTACGAAGGAGCCAGGTGTCAGGTTCAAGGTGGCAGGTGTATCTGGATGGCTCAGAGCAAGCGCAATCGCTTCGAGAATCGAACTTTTTCCGGTGGCGTTTTCACCCAGTATCAGCAGTGCTGGCTGTAGAGTTTCATTGCTCAACTGCGATTCGGCGCTGAGTGTGCCGAGATTCAATTCGAGGTGCTCGATCGCCTTGAAATGCTGGAGTTCGATGGAATGCAAGGACGGGTATACCAGCGGCACAGGTGTCTTCTGCTGGTCTGGCGCAGTGCCCAGAACGCCATAGTCCGTTGGCGGTATGTTCAAGGTTTTACGGCCGAAGTCAGTTTCTTCAATCCACACCTGCAATTGTTCACGCGTCTGCTGATAGTCCCCGACTAAAAGCAGGGCTTTCAGTGTCTTTGCCACCCCGGAGCGGCCGGTAGGCATTGTCAGGCCAACCCTTTGTAACAAGTACAGCGCAATTCGCCGGCATTGCAGGTACCACAGGCCACCGAACTCAAGTTCGGCGAAGTCGAAATAGGTCTGAAAGGTAGCTTGGCGTAATCGCGGCAGGTGTTCACCAGACGCCAATAGTTCTTCACGGTACTGCCGAAGTCTGGCTTCCCGCAGTTCATTCAATTCTGGACGGTCCAGGCGAAAATTGGCGATTGTGATATCGCCCTCTTCAGACAGTGGCAGCAGCTCGCCATTAACGGAGGGGAAAAAGTGCTTTTCAAAACGCTGATCAACGCACGGATCAAGCAAAACGGCTGACTCGCGGTATGTGGAGAAGCGCCATGAACCGAGATTGTCATCGGCATACTGGCGCAATTGCTCAAGGTTCGGAATCGGAGCACGTTTGCCCTTTACCGGAAAGAACGAACGCTGACGCGGAATACACTTCAGACAGATGGGATAGATATTTTCCCAGGCATTGGCGAGCCAGACATAGTAGAGATGCGAGTCAATCCCTCCCATCGTAGAGGTTGCGGACGACGTTGGTCGAAATCGGTAGGGAAGTGGATGGTCCTTGCTTTCGCAAAATGCGCATTTCCATCGAAACATTTGTCCCAGCGCATCATAAACAGGGTTGAGCTGGTTCAGATTCAGTTCCAGGTCTTCCATGGGCACACGGGTTTGAGAGCGCTCCTGAGTGTCCAGACTGAAGAAATCCAGCAGTTGCTCTCTGGACTTCCTGAATTGCTCTTCGCGGAAAATGGAGGGAGGTACTTTGTTGCGTAAAAATCGTTGCATTGCTCATCTTCCCTGACACGGCGAAAAAAACCGCCACAGATCATCGCCAAACACAGGGTGCACGATATAGCATGGGGCCACTATCGAAAAGTCTGTGATGGTCCGCGAAGGCTGTCACGCGTCATTGGGGCATTCCTAATGTCCACGGCTTCAGGAATGGCTTGTTTCAAGCAATAACCTGGCACCCGCCCGTGTCGAGCCCTCGGGCTTTTGGAGAATCTGTACTTCAATGGACTGTGACCTTGATTCAAATCGACAAACCCGTAACCTTTCTGCTGCCATTTGATCGGTACAGCCTGACGCTCTCACACCGGCTGCTGGACAGCATGGGCGGTGTATCGCGTTTTTTGCTCAGAGCCATCGAACAGGAGCTGTCGCTCGCCGCACTGATAGAGGTAACGGCGCTTAGCGAGAGCGTGCTGCTTAATCAGCTGGCATACCTGCAGGCCCACCGGTATGTGCAAATAGAAGAGGGTGAAAATGGCCCGTTGCTGTGGCTGACGGCGCGGGGCACCTCTATCGTGCAAGTGGAGCACTTGCTTGAGGATTTCAGCCTCACGGTCTGGCTGGACGCTTTCACCCTTTCGCGTCACGCGGCGCACTTTGTGATGTTCGACTACGGTACGACACACCCACAGACATTACCTGCGAATGACGCCCCATCGACCGTTGTCACTCATGTGCCTCGTCGGACAGGTCGGGCAGGGCGCTCAAGGCTTTTTGATGATGCCAACCGCCTCAGAGGGCTGTTGGAGCAAGACGGTCTGAAGCAGTTGCTCGAGTATTGCTGGGGAGCCGATTGCGAGTTGATAACGAGCGAGCTTGAACACTGGGCGTTCGAGCTGGGCATGGATGAGGGTGAGCAAGCCGGGCTGCAGGTGCCGATCGAGTACGCGGCCGGGGAACTGCAATTGCGCCTGAAGACGTCCAATCATCATGGCAAGTCGGATGCACTGCCGTCGCTGACCTTGCCCGTGGTCGAAATTGCTCATGTGTTCAAGCCAATAGCGAATTTCCCGTGGACGGTCGAGCTACCGTCCACGCGTGTTCACCGGCTTGAATTGGTCAGTTCGGGCACCTTGAGCCATTTCACCACGGCTGCCGTTGTGGAGAGCGAGGACGCCAGACATGCCAGGCTGCCCATGTGTCTTGGTGACGGCCTGCCAAGTGAACTTGATTCGTTGACCGTTGCGCCTGGCCTCTGCGTAGAAACCAACGCCAGAATCCTGCAACTTTTGTGCTCAATGGATGAGGTGCAGTTGGCCCGTCATCTACAGCGCACCCCTGACGCGTTCACCCTGTCCCACAACCTCATGACCGAAGAAGCGGCGGAATTAGCGTGATTACTGTCGATGTGTTCGCGACCTTGTTTGACTGGGACGACAAAACCACGGAACGGGTCAAACGTACCAGTGGCGTCAGCCGCACCCTGTATACGATGGCGCGCACGGGTAAAGCCGCCAGTCCGTTGATTTTCGTCGAGGCGGGGCTGGCATTTCTGGATGCTTTGGGGGCTTACGCTGATTATCGTCAAGCCAAAAGCAAAACACAGGCACTGGAGGCCGAAGGTGAAGCTCTTCGCCGTGAGTTCAAGGAGCTTGAGAAGCAATTTCGCTTACAGGCCAAGGAGCGTGACCTGAAGTTCAGTGCGCAAATGAGCGCGTTGCGCAACCAGTTGGAGGCTCGTGACGTAACGCTGCACATCAGAGTGACGAACCTGGAGAACCTGGGACGGCATATCAAGCGTCTGGGTGATCACGTGTCTCGGGAGCGTTTGGCGGTGACACCCAATTGCGTGCCATTGTTGAAGCTGGAGCGCACCTATTATCTGTTGGTTGATGCGCAGCTCAGTGCAGCGCTTTCGCTGTTGGACGAGTGAGGACCCATCATGAAAAAGGCAAAACCGCAAAAGACGAACACTGCCGAAAAGGCAGGCGATAGCGAGAAGGTCACAATGAAAAAACTCGACCAAGTGGCCGATATCGCCAAAGCCGCCATTTCTGTGACCAGCAAGCTCGCCGATTGGGGCAAACAGACCTCGGTAACCAAAGCTTCCATTGAAGCTAGCAAGGCGCGCGTCAGCGCTGCCGAAGAGAAGACCAAGCAGGTGGCCTGGAACACCGTACAAAAGATGTCTGAAACTGACCGCCTGCGGCAGAAAGACGCCAACGAGCACGATCAGACAATGGCCAGGCTCCAGATGGAGCATGAACAGATGATGACGCTCGACCGTGAACGGGAGCGTGTTCTCGACAAAATTCTTGAACAGCCAGCCTCCCTGGACCAACTGGCGCACAGCTACCGAGCGCTCATTCCGCTTAAGCCTTGAGATCTACGACCTATGTACCAGTTTGTTGCTGCGGGGTTGTTCGTTCTGGGTGCGAGTGCCGTTGCCTGGTTTCTGGATCGTGAAACCGATGAAGAACGTGAGCTCCATGAAGAACTGAAGCAGCGCAATGCCCGGACGCGAAGTGATTTTCAGGCTACCAGCTGGGCAAACGCCATGGAGCAAGCTCGGGCCCACGAAAGTGCTGCGCTGCGGTACAAGGCCGAGAACCAGGATTATTGCAAAAAGTTTCGGGCGCGCCTGCAAGGCACGGCCCAGGAGTTCGACATTCTGGCGCAACGGCTGGCCAACGATCTGTCGGACGTATCAATCAGTCCCTACAGACGCAACGCACTGCGCCTGCTCAATGGGCGCCTGCAAGATACGCAGAACCGCCTGGCAGGTTTTTTCGCATACTGCGAATGGTATCTGCAGACATTAGACAAACTCGCTCAAAAGCAACAGTTCACTGAACTGATGAACATGGCACAGCCACAATCCCGGTTACCTGACGACTGGTTTTACGGCGGCAAGGTCGTTCTGGCATCGGTCTCAGAGATTGATAATGCATTCAACGCCTACGGGCAAAAGCTCGAACTGCGTGCGGAGAAGCAGGCCAACGTTTGGACCGATACGCAACAGCGCGCACTGATGATGCAGTACCCCGATCAGAATGCGGTGCCGGTGCAGATGTCAGGTAACGTCAAGCGGCCGAATTTCTTCAAAGCCTGCGTTTTTCGGGGGGCATTGCACGCGGAACACATATTGGAAAGTGTGCCGTGCACGGCTTTCATTGAAAGAGCGCAGACATCGCCACAATATGGCGACGGCTACCTCGTGCGTTGTTATCCAGGTTTCTGTTCTGTCGACAAGCAGCAGTCCGCAAACGGCGGTGTCGTCGCATTCTTGCCACGCAGCGAGTCGAGCTTCCCCGGAAAGAATTACCCGCGTGGTGATCGTATTGAAGTGTACGTTCATTACTACGACTTACTGCTGAGCAAAGGCCAAGTGACGGTCACTCAGCACCCGGAGTCGCTTCGCTACGGCGAACAGAGTGCAGCACCAGTGTTTATCCACGCGGACCGCGCTGTGTATGATCTTGAGGGGCTGGAACGCGAAAGTGGCAGTGCACAGTGGCAGTTGCGGGGCTCGGTCGAGATTGATGGCGAACTCATCGTCTCCCTGCAACTTGGGGCATGGCTGATCGAGGCCAAAGCCAGCTTCAAGGACTCTCAGTTGCACATTGTGAATGTGACGCGCACCGGTTTCGATAGCGTTGAGCTAGACGCTTTGCCTTGCCCGATGCGGTTGATTGACGTGAGATTCAAGGACAGCGTCTTCTTCGACGTCCTGCAGTTCGAAGCCTTCGTGACCTTTTGTCGTCAGCAGTCATTTTTCGCCGGCGACAGTCAGGCACGCAAGCAGGCTGGAAAGTTCTTCGAGCGTTGGAATGCAGTTACAGATTATCTGTTGGCTGAAACAGGGCATGCTGTATTTAACTTGAGTGATGTCACTGAAGTGGAAGAGCGAACGCTGGAGTGTTCCAGCAGTTCGAATCTGGTCGATGGCCTGCAGAAATTGATTGAAAAGGCTCGTAGTACGCCGCGGTTGTTCGTGGAGCAGCTGTGCCTGAGTGGCGATGGTGAAGAGCGCTGGTTGCAGGTCGCCGAGTTGCATGGGGTGCCAGAGGCCCGAGCTGCAAAACGTTACGAAATCTTCCATAAAGGGATGAAGCGCCCAGGCTCCGATAGCGGTTACGTCGATGTGCAGCCGTCGCAATACAGAATACGCTTTCCCAACCGGGGCGAGCTGGCAAATCTGGGTCGGCAGAAGATCGCGCTTCAGGGGTTCCTGGGTGGGCGCCTGATTAATCGAAACCTGCAGCAAATTCTGCTGATGCCTGCCCGCTATGTTCCACAACCCGACCCATTCTGGAATGAACGGGTCAATAGTGGCCTGAACTGGCGGGACCCCAATTGGCAGGGGGCTGACAAAGCGAAGGCCGCAAAAAAGGTGATCGAGGCGGCGCTCGTCGAATCCAATTTGTATCTGATACAAGGGCCTCCGGGTACAGGCAAGACCACGTGCATCGTCGAGTTGTTGCACCAGTTGTTCTGCGCCAGACCAGACTCCAGGATTCTGGTAGTTTCGCAACAGAACACTGCGGTGGATAACGCTCTCGATCGCTTCCTTGAACAGTTCCCGGGTTTCAGCTCCAACGTATTGCGCATTGGCAACGATGTAGAAAAGGTGCAAGTGGAAGTTCGGCCGCGCATGACCGAAAACGTTTTGATGGAGTACCTGCGCGAGCGTCAGCAGGACTACAGTCTGGCGAGCCTCGAGAACCCCGAAAAAGCCGATTGGATCGAAACCTGGATGGACCGTATCTATCATCCTTCAGACCGGGGACGTTCACAGTTCGATGATGAACTGGCTGAGCTCGTTGTCCAGGATCACGGCCTGATCGGTGCTACCTGCGTAGGATTGTCATCGCGACGTTACGGTATGGATCGACTTGCATTCGACATCTGCATCGTCGACGAAGGAGGCAGGGCAACGGTTCCCGAACTCTTGATTCCACTTATGCGCAGCCGTAAAGCAATCATTATCGGAGATCATTTCCAGCTCCCCCGAGCATCGGCCGCGCCTTGCAAGAGGCTGAGGCAAAGTCGGTCTTGCCGTTTCTTGAGGAAACATTTCTCAAGACCAGCTTTTTCGAGCAGCTTTATGAAAACCTGCCAGCGGCCTGTTCCGGCAGACTTGTGGAACAGTTTCGCATGGTCGAACCCATCGGCGATCTGGTAGCGGACCTGTTCTACACCGCCAATGACGTAAGGGGGCTGCACAACGGCAAGGTGCACGAACGTAAGGATTTTCTCGACGCAGAACACTGCATGCGCTGGGTGGACGTCCCTCATGGCAAGGAAGAAAACGAAGGCACCAGCCTGTTCAATGAGGCGGAGTCCAAAGCGATAGTCGATTTCCTGAAAGCGTCGGCGCATAAACTGGCATCGCGCCGAGCGGAAGGCACCCAAAGCTTTACTACTAAATCCGTGGCAATCATCACACCCTATGGAGCCCAGAAACGCGTAATCAATAAAGATTTCGCAGCGCTTAGAAAGAGCTTGCCGCTTATTGACGACGTGTTTGAGGTAAAGATCGATACGGTGGACAGTTTCCAGGGAAGCGAAGCGGATATCGTGTTGTATTCAACTGTTCGTACTCAGGGGGGCATCCGCTTCCTGCTCGACCGTCAACGTTTGAATGTGGCGTGCTCACGAGCGCGGGAAAACCTCACATTCTTTGGCCACGCCCAGTTTCTGCTCAAGCAGGAGCGCGGCAAGAATGCACTGTTTAGCCTGATCATCAAACGCAGCGCTCGAGCCACGGCTTCGAATCCTTTTCAGGCGAATACTCACAAGAGCAAGGTGCCATTGAGTAGTTAGTGTTTCCTGATGCAGTAGCTGGACTGGACGGACCTGCTTTCGGATTGCTCCGGTCGCTTGGCAAAAGCGGCCCCTGCGTCGGTCGGCGACACCGTCCTGTTTGTCCGACTCAACAGCCGAACCCTGAGCCGACTTTCCAGATTGCGGACGGCATGAATAGCGGCGCCTAGAGACTATCCGGGCCCCCAAAAAACATTTTGACTGGGCTCTAGCACTGTGTTTTCAGGCAGATAAGTTTCAGATATGCCCCCAGGTTGCCCCTCGGTGTATCAGGTTCTTGGTGGAGATTTCCGACAGAAACCAGATGGATTCAGATGGCCTTCAGTAGTTCATAGGTTGAGGGTAAGCGACACGTTCCCCCCTGGAAACGGTGAAGTCATCGAAACGAAAGGTGGCAATCACTCCGGCCTGAAGGCTTGGAAAGCTCAGTACGGTCCGCTGTCGTGAAAAGCTGAGGTCCTCGAGCAGTACGGTATTGGATAGGGTAATTAGGGTTGCTCGCGAACCTCCATCCATTCGAAAAAATCTTCGGATGCAAAGCCGACGCTGCAGTTCGCGTCGAACCGCTCGTTGATTCTGATTAGAGTCATCCGCTGAGCTTCTTGTGCTGAGGTTGGGAAGAAAGCTCCACCAGGTTCGCTGTGCATGAAAAAATCGCCGAGCTTGGCTCCGCAGTTTTCGCAGTGATTCATCAGGTAACTGCTGCCTACCGTTTTGCTGTAGGCCTGCTTGAACTTGTTAGTGAAGTGACGGATCTGCTTCGTGACCCCGGCAGAGAGGCTGGCGATATTGGAGACCGTTCCGCGATACCCATGGCACTTCCATTCGCCGAGGTTGCTTGTGAGCGCGAAATCTTCGTCCTCATCCTCGTAGTAATCGAACTCTTCGTGTTGCTCGGGCAGCTTGAACGAAAACACGCGGGTCAAATTAGAACAGCCCCAGCAGTCGGACACTGACTCTATGATGTAGTAATACGGTGCTCTGACACTAAATTCAGGTCCGTGCTCGAGGTCTGCGTGCTCTGTTACGGGTAGCCATTGAGCCAAGGGCCGATGTCGACACCCTCGGGGATGTACCAAGTCTTCAGGCCCGGGTCCCACTTGGCACCGAGTGATTTCGCTTCATCTTTTTCTGAGAAGGGGACTTTCAGATCAATCCTTGCCATTTCTGTATCCGTACGTATTGCTCATCAGTAAGCGTCAGATCCCATGCTAGAGCCTTCTAGCCTTGTTGGGGACCTTCGAGTTCTAAAAAAGAGCGACAAAGCAGGCTGATGGCGGGATGTGCTGCAATAGCCCGCTGGTCTGTCTTGGTCAGAGGTTAATTCATAACTGCGCTCAATGGTTGGGTCTTCAATCAGTCTGTATATATTGCCTGCTAACCGACTATGGCTGTTATCTGAGGTCGACCAAGTTTAGGCCTTAAAAGGAGGCCTATAACTCGGCTCAGGGCAGCAGCCAAGTGCTGTTTG
Source organism: Pseudomonas sp. Van50 (assembly GCF_055390755.1). Classification (NCBI taxonomy): domain Bacteria; kingdom Pseudomonadati; phylum Pseudomonadota; class Gammaproteobacteria; order Pseudomonadales; family Pseudomonadaceae; genus Pseudomonas; species Pseudomonas sp. Van50. Next base: position 3,532,574 of record NZ_AP024343.1, read on the forward strand.
GGGTGCTGGACCGGATGCCGACTGCCTGGCACTGCTCCAGAATCGGCAGAATGTAAGTGATATTGGTACGGCCCGGCTTGCCTTCTGCTCTGTAACGAGCCGCCTGGCAAAGTGGGCCGGCTTTTTCGTACGTATGGTTGGAGTTGATTTCCACAGCTTGTGCTTGGCCGAAATGACTGTTATCGGCGAGGTAGTCCAACGTTTGCTGGAAAGCTGCTCGAGTCAGCGCCAACTGCGAGTCTTCCAATCCGGTCTCAATCACAACGCGATTTGCATCAACAGTCGCGATACGGAAGCGGGCGCTACGCGACGGTGTTTGCAGTTCCTTGCCTTGCAGGCGGCTGATCAATGCCCAGAGAGTGTTGTCGACTTGAGTGATGTGCTGCATGGGATAGTTCCTTCGTTGCTGAACGGGCGCGAGCTTTAACCTGAATCGACTTATGGAATCTTGATCCCCAACGCATTCAGTGATGGTGTATCCATCCGGCCATTCACGGTCAGGCCACTGTCCATCTGAAAGGCCATCAAGGCCCCACGTGTTGCTTTGCCCATCACCCCGTCAATGGAGCCTTGGTAATACTGGCGCACCATAAGCGCGGTCTGCACACGGGTGACCAGGCTGCTTTTCTGCTCATTGGTCGCGCGACTCTTAGAAGTGCTCGAACTTGTCCCGCTGGTAGTGCCAGACGACTGATAAAGGCTGTTGCTGCCTGGAGGGCTGCTCGAAGCACTCGGCGCGCTGTAGCCTCGGGTACTGGTAGCGGGTGGGCTGTAGTAGCGAGGTGCGCTATAGCCACCCGAGCCGCTGTAGTGAGAACTGTGCGAGCTGTGGGACCGGTGAGAACTGTGCGAGCGATGCGCCGCATAGATGTTGATGGTGTCTGGCGCATTGAGCGTATCGGCAAATACCGGGGGCTGTAGCTTGTCGTTGGGTTGCCAGTTTGCATCGGCGAGTGGCAGATGGCCCGCCTGTGCCAGGGTGGTACCTGCTATTGGCAGCAGGCTGATCCCACTGATCAGGACTTTCCAGCGGTCGAGCAATTTCACTGTGCACTCCTTGCATAGGCGCTAAAGGCCTTGGTCGATAGCAGTTGTACGCCGCGGCTCTGCCAGCGGTCGGTGTGGGATTTGAAGAAGCCAGAGCAATGTTTGACGGCAGCGCATTGCTGGCAGGTATCGATGAACAGATTCTTCCAGTCCGAGATGCTCTGGCGGGCAAAACGCGAGAGGTGGGCCGGGATCAGGCACAGGGGCAAGTTGTAGATCGAAACCGGCACTCCGCGGTTGAACAGGAAATACACGGCCTGGCTCAACGACTCTTGATAGTCCAGCGGGTCAATCCACAGTTCTTCGTAGTTTTTCCTGGCCAGGCCGGTGCTTTCGATACCCATCAGCGCAACATGCCGCACGAAGGGCAGGTTCCTGAACACGTAGTGGGCGAGCTCTGGCAAGCGTGGCGTGGTCAGGCGATTGAGCACCACGCGTACCTCGATGATCTGGTGGGCACGCGCCAGATTGTAAAGACCTTGCAGGGTTTCGCTGAACGCGCCTGGAGCCTGCACTACATGGTCATGGTCTTCGGCATTGTCGGCATACAGCGGGATGCCCCAGCTCAACTGAGGGTGGCCGATTGCAGAGAGCGCTGCGATCCAGCTCGTGTCGTGGAACAGACGCCCGTTGCTGAGCACATGGATAGATTTCTGCGGCAAAACGGCTTTGCACTTGGCCAGGATTTCCAGCAGGCCGTCGCGATAAAGCGTTGGTTCTCCGCCGCTGATTCCCAGATTTTCCTCGCCCGGGTCCATCAGGTCGATCAGCCGTAGGTTCTCTTCGATGTGCCAACGGTCATCGATATCTTTGGGCGGCTGCGAGCACATCAGGCAGAGGCTGTTGCAACGATCGGTCATGAACAGCAGGTTGCTGTCTGAGCCTCGTCGATAGAGCACTCGCACCAACGCGTTGCCTGGTGTGATGGCAATGACATCGCCGGGCTGCACGACATCCGCATCTTTGGGGGTGTGCAGATGTGGCCGCGCGCTGTCGAAGTCGCCGATCAATGGCTCCGGGATCAGGAATCCACCCACTGGTAACGAGAGCAGATGCGGGCTCCGTAGCCGTTCTTCGTTTGGCAGCCAAAGCAGCAGGTCACCGAACTCAGCACTTCCGGCACAAACAGCCAGGCCTTGTTCGATGAACTCATCCAGAGTGATGACCTTGAGCAGTTTCGGCTCATTCAGGTTATGGATTTCGAAGTGGGTATCTTTTCGCAGCATCGCCTTCAGCCCTTGTACCCCGGGAACCGGACATCGCTGTAAGAGCGCCTGTTCAACCAAGACAGCAGCACCCTCTGCACGTTGTCGTCGCCATCGTAAAGCAGACCGAAAAGATGCTTCAGAAGCCCCATGTTCTTCTTACAAAAGCTGCTGAACACTCGGTGTCCGATCGGGTCAGCTTGGCGGGCATAGTGTTCGATGGGGTCAGCACCACAGTACGGGACAAGTGCGCAGTCGGAGCAGCCCGGCAGCGCTTCTGCTACACCACTGGCGAGCAACGCATTCATGACGGGCGATGCGAGTAATTCAGACAAGGGTTGCTGCACGGTGCCGAGCTTCAAGCCGTCTTCACCCATCTCCAGCAGCATTCGGGCTTCGTCCGAGGGATAGACGTAACCGTCATAGTTGTAAACCAGCGCCGCAGTGCCTGCGCCAGCAGGGGAGCGCAGGTCTACATAGCCGGAGGAGAAGGGTGTCAGGATATTCTTCAGCAACAGGCTTGTATAACTCTCTGAGAGGTATACGCCCTGTTGGTTGATATGCAGTAAATAGGCCAGTGCCTTCTTGTAGAAGGCCAGGTATTGTTCAATAGGGTAATCAAGTCGATGGGCACTCTTGGTGGCAAACCCATAAGGGCTCAGAGGCCGAAGCGAGATGCTGGAGAAGCGCTGGCTTACATACTCATCGATGATCGCTTCAGGTTGTTCGAGGCTTCTTGAGGTCAGCGTGGTCAGCGCGGAAACTGCATCATGGCCAAGGCGCTCACGGACCCACTGGATGCCTTTTACAGTGCGTTCGTAGGAGTCTCGTGACGGGGTAGGGCGGTTGGCATTGTGCAAGGGCGCCGGCCCATCGAGCGAGGTCGAAAACTGGATGCGATTTTGTTCTGCGAAGTCGAGTACTTCCTCCGTCAGGTGGTGCAACGTGGTGGTGATGACGAACTGGATATCCCGTTGTTCGACCACGTTCCGTTCAACGACCCATTCGACAATCTGGCGGACGCGCTCGAAGGCCAGAAGCGGCTCGCCACCCTGAAACTCCACAGTCAGGGCGGGAGCGTTCGATTCGAACAGGCGATCGACCGCCGCCTGCGCATCCGCTTCCGACAGATCGTGGCCGGATCCTCCCAGAGGGGCCCGTGACACCTGGCAGTACTGGCAGGTGTGGTTGCAGCGCAATGTAACCACGAACAAGTGCAGTGCAGGCCCCTGGAAGAGGAAGTCCTTGCGGCTGCGATACTGCGCTGCCATTTCCGGGAACGGGTCGTGGCAGCCTGGTTCGTAGATGAAGTGGCGGGCCAGCAGGTCCTTATAAAAAGGCGTACTTGCTTGAACGTCGAAGTAACTGAGGGCTCGTAATTGCGCGTCGTTCACGTGCATGTACTCACCGGTATCGGAGGTGAGCAGGATGTCACGGTCATGTCCCGTGTTCATGCGCATGAATCGAAAAGGCAGCAAGCGGTAGTGCTTGGCGTCTGTCGCAATCAGTGTCACTGGGAAATCCCACATCCAGCGAGCGCGGCTCGGGCCAGGACTTCGCGCAGCCCTGCTGTTTCGCGGTTGATATGGTCGCGTAGGGCGAAGTCGTTCAGATACTGGAGGATCAGCGAGTGAGCCTGCTCCGGGGAAAGCGTTAGCCTTGCTTCAGCGGGGTGGGCCGTGAGGCTTATCTGATTGGTTTCAATAGCGACCTGGATCGCGACAGTGTCGGCCAGGGAATAAGCGGCGCGTTGCACCACGCTGAGCGGGTAGGCTGCGCTGTCGAGTTTCAACGTGACTGGCCATGTCATCGGAACCGCTCCTTCAAATCCGTTGGAAACGTGTGGATTTTGCAGGTTGCCGAGGCATTATGCCATCATAATTTTTTACATTTGCACGCATTTGTCCAGCGTGGTGGGTGGTGCGCTCACTACGGCTCGGCCATTGATACGGGGTAGGGCCGAGGGTTCATATCTCCCTCAGTCTACCCATCCTAATCAATAGCCTGCTTGGCCTCAGGCTGGGGGCATCCTTTTCAAACCATCCAAAGCATGCCCTCAGATGTGCCCCCAATGTAGCAATCCACTGGAAGTGAATGGAGCTCCATGGGTTGTGGAAAGGCAGAAATGATCAGCCGAACAGCCTATCCGGCGGCGACTAAAGACTCTCAGGGTCGCCAAAAAACATCTGAATCCGCGAACGCAACCAGCGCTCCCCAGGATCATTGTCCTGAGAACCCCGCCAGGCCATATGCAGTTCGAAGCTGCGCACCGGTATGGGCGGGTCTTCGGCGCGTACGCCACCGGCGGCGGTCAGCGCGTCGGCGGTGTAGTCGGGCACGGTGGCGATGATGTCGGTGCCCGACAACAGGGTGCTCAAGCCGTTGAACTGCGGCACGGCCAACACCACATGACGTTTACGGTCGAGTTTTGCCAGTTCTTCGTCGATGAAACCGCTCAAGTCACCGGCGAAGGAGACCAGGGCGTGGGGGCGGGCGCAGAATTCGTCCAGGGTCAGTCGTCCCGGCGCGGTGTCGGCGCGCAATACTTTGGGCAGGCTGCGCCGCAAGACCTTGCGCTTGGCGTTGGCCGGCAGGTCGTCGGTGTAGCTGACGCCGATGGAGATTTCACCGGACGCCAGCAGGCCCGGCATCAGGATGTAGTTGACCCGGCGCACCACCAGCACAATGCCCGGCGCTTCAGCCCGCAGGCGTTTGAGCAGCATGGGCAGCAGGGCGAATTCGGCGTCGTCCGACAGGCCGATGCGAAACACCGAGGTGCTGGTGGCCGGGTCGAATTCCGCGGCGCGGCTGACTGCCGTGGAAATCGAATCCAGGGCCGGAGAGAGCAGGGCGAAGATCTCGACCGCCCGGGCCGATGGTTCCATGCTGCGGCCGGTGCGCACGAACAGCGGGTCATCGAACAGGCTACGCAGGCGCGACAGTGCGGCGCTGATGGCCGGCTGGCCAAGAAACAGCTTCTCGGCCGCGCGAGTCACGCTGCGTTCATGCATCAACGTTTCGAACACGATCAACAGGTTCAGATCGACACGCCGCAGGTCATTACGATTCATCTGGGGTCCTGGCAGATTCGGTAAGCTTGACGTGAACGGCCATATGGGAACAATGGCCGGCATGAATCTTACGGGGAAAGGCTGGTACTCTGCACCGGCTAATTGAGTTTTCTTAGGTTAAGTCCTACAGGAGTGGTTGGTTTTTCTTGCTGCGGAATCAATGACAGGCATGTCGACTATTAATAGCCACTGATGGTCTTGGCTACAAAGCCCGGATAGAGTTCGTGGCATTAGAGGTTACTTTGACGAGGTTTGCGATGTCCCGCACGATCCGTTTTCACAAGTTTGGTGGTGCCGAGGTGCTCAAATGCGAAGAGCATGCGGCGGCTCTTCCTGCGCCAGGAGAAGTGCAGGTCCGCGTCGAAGCGATCGGCATCAGTTGGTACGACACCTTGTGGCGCCAGAACCTGGCGTCCTCCCAGGCACGCCTGCCTTCGGGCCTGGGCCATGAAATGGCCGGCGTGGTCACGGCCGTCGGCGACGGCATCGATGACTTGGCCGTGGGCGACAAGGTCGCCAGTTTTCCGGCCGAAAGCCCGAACGACTATCCGGTGTACGGTGAAGTCATCGTGCTGCCCCGCACCGCCCTGACCCGTTATCCCGATGTGCTCAGCCCGATCGAAGCCGCCGTGCACTACACGCCGCTGCTGATCGCCTATTTCGCCTACATGGACCTGGCGCGGGTCAAGCCGGGGCAATTCGCCCTGGTCACCGATGCCAGTCATTGCGCCGGCCCGTCCTTTGTCCAGTTGGGCAAGGCCTTGGGAGTGCGGGTGATTGCGGCCACCAAGACGGCCGACGAGCGTGAATACCTGCTGTCGTTGGGTGCCGAAAAAGTCATCGTGACAGAAGAGCAGGATTTGCTGATGCAAATCAACAAGCTCACCGATAACCGTGGCGTCGACGTGGTATTCGACGGCCTTGGCGGGCCGCAGATGTCGCTATTGGGTGATGTGCTGGCGCCCCGTGGCAGCCTGGTGTTGTATGGCTTGCAGGGCGGCAACCAGACGCCGTTCCCGGCCTGCGCGGCGTTCCAGAAGAACATTCAGTTCTTCGTGCACTGCATCGGCAATTTTACCGGCAAGCCGGAACTGGGCATTGTCCAGGACCAGGTGGCATTGCAACGAGCGTTGCGCGATATCAATCAACTGACCGCCGATCGCGTGCTGCTGCCACTCAAGACTCGGGTCTTCCCGTTCTCCGAGTTTGTCGAAGCGCACCGGTACATGGGTGAATGCCCTTGCCGTGAACGCGTTGCCCTTCAGGTCGTCGACCCCGCCTGATACCTGTCTTGCGCAAGAGTCATCGCCGGGCTCTTGCGCTGTCTTCGATTCGATCTCCATCCCTCCTTTCCCACGCACTGGCAGCCTGACGGCGGTGCGTTCGTGCCTCGCAAGGCCCCTCCAGCTACCTGTCCCGGTTCGCTCGAAGCAGAAACGGTTTGCCGGTGAACATCTGAACTGGTTTTTGCCCTCAATCTGTATCTTCTAATCATTATTTAAGTCCTGATAATTGAACGCTGATTTCCATATCAAGGAAGAAGTCGTGGTGCGGTGTAACTTTTTCGAAGGCTTTCATCCTTCAAGGCACATTCAAGGTGCAACGAGCGTTAATTGGCAGGGGGCTATCTATCGATCCTGGAGAAAACAGGGTGGGGTGGAAGGTCAATTAAAGTTCGGCAAGTTCCTTATTTCTCGTACTCATTGTCTGTGGGACGTTGTCGGAATTCTCCTAGGACGTACCGCCAGCTCGGCAAGGCCCTGTATTTTCAAGGCCTGCAGCGGGGGTGCCCGGGAGCACGGGGTGACTTCCTGCGTATGTATCAAATAATTACGACAAGCAATGCTTGGGCGTATTGCTAATACTCTTTGAGTACTAGAACGATTCATTCAGACCAACACGTCGCGCGGTCACGTTGGTGCGGGTGCGGCGCCGATAGTTGAATTTCAGGTAAATGGCTATGAGTGCAATTCATGAGCAGGCAATGACTCACGTGTATCAACAGATACTGCAACGATTGTTGGGTTTTTATTCCCGGGCCGAACGGACCGCGTTGCAGCTTTTGATCCAGCGCTTGATTGTCGCCGCCGGAGGTATCGATCGGATTGGCGATTATCGTGTGTTGACGGTCCAGAACGGGAGCCGGGAGAGCTTTTATGTACTGACCGCTTTGCGGGCCGCCCAGTTGAGCATCGCGGGCCGGCATCCGGTGACCTTCGCCTTGCGCGTCGCCACGCCGCGCCTGAGCGAAACCACCCAGGCGACGCTGGAGAACATCCATCGCTGCTACAGCGCACTGTTTGTCTATGACGATCCCCGGGTCGAATTGCTGATGGCGGATAACCGCGAGGTGTTGCCGTTCAATCACCGGCAGCCCTTGTCGGTACCGGGTCACGAGGCCAATCGCATGGACTTGCTGGCCTTGGGGCACCTTCGCTCGGTCGACAGTCCCCTGGACATCGGGAGCGACGGTTACCTGGCGATGGCCGACTTCTATCGGCACATGGCCCGCTGGGAGTCTGGCGTGGATTCGATGGTCAGCAGCGATACGCCACGCCAGCAAAGACAGTTCATTTCAGGCCTGCGTCGCGCGGCCCGCAAAATCGGTCTGCCGACCGACAATATCGGTTGCTTCGACAGCCTCTTCGCGCACCTCGATACCTTGAGCAGTGATCTCTACGAGCATTTCTACGGTCCCGAGCGCCTTGGTGCCTGGAAGCCCGAGGGGCATTTCGAGGCCTGCCGGCGGATGAGCCACATCGGCATCGACGACCTGATCGTCGACCGACTGGAGGGCACCAACTGGCCGCTTTTCAACGAATTCCTGCGGGTACAGACCGATGGCCTCATGCCCTCGGCGATCGAAAACGAATACCTCAGCCCGCTGCTGTCGGCTCATTTACATGGCCTGCAGGCCTGCTACGTGCAAGGGCGCAGCTACGAAACGGGTTACAGCGACTATGTGCAGCGGGCGATCATGATCATGCATCGCAAGCAACTGCCGGAACACGCCTGCGAGCAGGCCCGGACGTTGTTCGGCTCACCTTCGGCGATTCCCGAGCGCCGCGCCTATGCGGCCCTCGAAGCGCAAAAGGTCCTGGGGCTCAGCGAAACGCAACTGGTGTGCATGCTGTTCGCGCCATTCGTGGGGCAGGGCGAGGGCCTGGAACACTTCCTGCGCTGTTGCCACCCCGGCATGCTGGTGGCGATGCCGGACCTGCACAAGGCCATGCAGGGCGCGACGGTCGCCGATCAGATCGCGCAATGGATGGTCGACGTCAGTGGCCTGCCCATCGATATCCTTGGCAAACTGTATCGGGCGAGCGTTACCGTGCCGGAACAACCGGAAGCGATGCCGGGAGCTGATCTGCAGCAGGCCCTTGACGACGTTGATACCGCAGAAGCCGGGCAGGCCGTCGATGAGCCGCACGAACGCTCGGCAAGGCACTGAGGAACGAGGCTTGATGGGCTCGTCTACCTCGTCCCTGGTCGTGATGCCCGGCGTTGTGACCTGGCCGACTGCAATCCGTTCTCCTGGCGTGATCCCATGAAAGGTTGCCGGGAGACAGACTTCGCCTACCAGGCGGTTTATCGCTACCTGACCACGCTGATCAACGAACTGGAGGTTGATGCGCGGGTGCGCCTGCCTTCGTTGCGGCAATTGGCCGAGCGTCTGAACGTGTCGATATCGACCATCCAGTACGCTTATTCGCTGCTGGAGAAGGAAGGGCGGGTCTACTCGATCGCCAAGTCCGGTTATTACGCGCTGCCGGCGCCCAGCATGACGACCCTGGATGGCGGGGACGATTTGCTCGAGACTTTGTACGTCAATGCCCGGCGCCCCGGCATGCTGGTGCTCAGCGCGGACGAGCCGGCATCGATGCAGCCGTTGGACAGCCCGATGCTGTTGCTCGAGCGCGAGCTGCTGCGCCAGTATCCACGTTCCTCGCAGACGCCCTCGCAACCCTGGGGCGAGCTGGAGCTGCGTACCGCGCTGGCGGCCCGCTACACCTCTTCGCCGGCCCGTTGCTGGAATGCCGATGACGTCTATATCGGCGCCGATCTGCGGGGTGTCCTGGAGATCCTGATCGCCGTGCTGGCACTCAGGGGCGCCACAGTACTGATCGAATCGCCCTGCGACTGGGCCGTGTTGCGCCTGCTGCAAGCCGCCGACATCAACATCATCGAGCTGCCACTGCTGGCCGGCGGGGAAGTCGACATCGAGCAGTTGGAGCCACTGTTGGAGAGCGAAACGGTGCGCCTGGTGATGCTGTCGTCAGTCCTGAACATGCCAACGGGCTCGCTGGTTCCTGAAGAGAACCGCCGCGCCATCGCCCACTTGCTGGAACGGCATGGCACCTGGGTGCTGGAGAACGACAGCCATACAGACCTGGCGTTCGAGGCCGGGGCGACGCCTTTTCGGGACTTGCTCGACCCGGACCGGTTGATCGTCTACTCCACGTTCGAGAAGACCATCGGCCCAGAGGCGCCATATGGCTACGTGTTGTCGCGCCAGATGACCCTGCACCTGCAACGACATTTCCTGTTGCGCGCGTTTCGTCTGTCGCCGATTCGCCAGAAAGCCATCGCCCGGCTGTACAGCAACGGTCGGATTGACCAGCATTTGCTGGTGTTGCGGCGCCTGCTGCGCGAAAGCGCGGTTTCGACCGCACAATTGCTGCGCGAGCGGCTGGGCGATAGCCTGCAATGGGCAGAACCCCAGGGTGGTGCGACGATCTGGATGCGCTCGACGCGACAGGTTGATTTGCGCCGGGTTTTCCATCGGCTGCTGGCCCAGCGAATCGTCATCGCACCGGGGGAGTTGTTCAGCCTTCATGGCCTGTACGGGCAACATATGCGCCTGACCCATGCGCTCAATGGGCCCCAGGACCTGGATGCTGCACTCTGCGCGCTGGCCGACGCCCTGAGGCTCGAACAATCGTAATCGGCGGCGATGGATCGAACCCGTCGCGCCATGGTCGAACTGTCAGTAAACTGCACCCATTTCCCGAGCCACTCCACTCAGAGGTTTTGCATGACAGTCAGTCCATTTGCGGGCAAGCCGGCACCGGCAGAGTTGTTGATCGATATCCCGCGACTGGTGACGGCCTACTACACCGGCCGACCCGATGCCTCGGTTGCGACCCAGCGCGTGGCTTTTGGCACCTCCGGCCACCGTGGCAGCTCCTTCGACCTGGGCTTTAACGAGTGGCACGTGTTGGCAATCAGCCAGGCGATCTGCCTGTACCGTGAAGCCCAGGGCATCAACGGGCCGTTGTTCGTCGGTATCGATACCCACGCGCTGTCGACCCCGGCGGGTGCCAGCGCACTGGAAGTCTTCGCGGCCAACGGTGTGACCGTCATGATCGCCGAGGGGGATGAATACACCCCGACGCCGGCGGTTTCCCACGCCATTCTCTGCTACAACCGTGGCCGCACCTCGGGCCTGGCGGACGGTATCGTCATCACGCCGTCCCACAACCCACCGCAAAGTGGCGGCTACAAGTACAACCCCACCAACGGCGGTCCGGCCGATACCCATATCACCAAGTGGATCGAAGCCAAGGCCAACGAACTGCTGGCCAACCAGCTCGCCGGCGTCAAGCGAGTCAGCTACGAGCAGGCCCTGAAAGCCGATACCACCCACCGTCACGACTATGTCAACACTTACGTGGCGGACCTGGTCAATGTCATCGATTTCGATGCCATCCGCAGCGCCGGGTTACACCTGGGCGTCGATCCGTTGGGCGGCGCGGGCGTGCGCTACTGGCCGGCCATTGCCGAGCATTACCGCCTGGACCTGGACGTGGTGAACACCCACGTGGATTCCACCTTCCGTTTCATGACCGTCGACTGGGATGGACAGATCCGCATGGACCCATCTTCCAGCCATGCCATGCAAGGGTTGATTGGCCTGAAGGAGCGCTTCGACGTGGCCTTCGCCTGCGACCCGGACCATGACCGCCATGGCATCGTGACGCCGTCCGGCGGCCTGTTGGCGCCGAACAATTACCTGGCGGTGTCCATCGACTACCTGTTTCAGAATCGCCCGCAATGGCGCGCCGATGCTGGCGTGGGCAAGACAGTAGTCAGCAGCGGCCTGATCGATCGTGTCGCCAAGCGTCTGGGGCGCCGGCTCTATGAAGTGCCGGTGGGCTTCAAGTGGTTTGCCGACGGCCTGTTCGATGGCTCCCTGGGTTTTGGCGGTGAGGAAAGCGCCGGTGCTTCGTTCTTGCGCAAGGATGGCGGCGTCTGGAGCACCGACAAGGACGGCCTGATTCCGGCGTTGTTGGCGGCTGAAATGACGGCGCGCACCGGTCGCGACCCGAGCCAGGCCTACCGCGCCTTGACCGACGAGTTGGGCGAACCGTTCTCGGTACGCGTCGATGCCAAGGCCAACCCGCAACAGAAGGCCCTGTTGAGCAAGCTGTCGCCGGATCAGGTGACGTCTACGGAACTGGCGGGGGAGAAGATCCAGAGCATCCTCAGCCATGCACCGGGCAATGACCAGGCCATCGGCGGCCTGAAAGTCATGACCGAAAACGGCTGGTTCGCGGCGCGTCCGTCGGGTACCGAGGATATCTACAAGATCTACGCCGAAAGCTTCATTGGCGATGCGCACCTCAAGCAACTGGTGGCTGAGGCGCAAACGTTGGTGGATGGGGCGATCACCAGCAAGTGATACATGTGATGTGAGCTTGTGACGAGGGAGCTTGCTCCCTCGCCACAAGAGCAGCAGTGCAGGGTTTAGGCGAGGTCCACGAGCACGATTTCGCTGTCTTCAATCGCGGTGACCCGCAATATCCGTTCATCTTCAATCGCAACACCGTCTCGAGCTTGTGCGCGCAACCCATTGATTTCTATCAATCCTGTGGCCGGCACAAGATACGCTCGTCGTCCGGCGTCCAGCCGGTATTCCGCACTTTCACCTGCCTTGAGATTGGCCGCTACCAGTCGCGCGTCGGCGCGAATCCGCAGGCTCTGGTCGTCGCCGGCCTTGCCACTGGCCAAGGTCACGAAGCCTTCGCGCGAGTCCTTGGGAAACGGTTTGGCGCCCCACGACGGTGCCAGACCTTCTTCGTTGGGAATGATCCATATCTGGAAAATGCGCGTGGCCGTCGACTCCAGGTTGTACTCGCTGTGGGCGATCCCGGTGCCCGCGCTCATGACTTGTACGTCGCCAGCCTCCGTACGGCCCTTGTTGCCCAGGTTGTCCTGGTGGCTGATCGCGCCTTCGCGCACATAGGTGATGATTTCCATATCCCGGTGCGGGTGCTGGGGAAAACCGCTGCCGGGGGCGATGACATCGTCGTTCCAGACGCGCAGGTTGCCCCAGTGCATGCGTTGCGGGTCGTAATACTCGGCGAACGAAAAATGGTGGTGGGCATCCAGCCAGCCGTGGTTGGCGGCGCCCAACGTGGCGAAGGGTCTGAGTTCGAGCATGTTCGTGTCCTTTTCGCTGAGCGAAAGCGATGGTTGATGGCGCTATTCTCGCGAAGGAATTCATCGATAAAAAGCGTAAAAAACGCGTCAAACCTATCGCCTAACTAGATATGAATTCGTGAGCCAACTTTCACTTCATCGCCTAAACCCATGACTTAAAAGCTTTTGGGTGGAACCTGGCGGCAAATCCAGACACCATAGCCGTCATGGTTCATGAACACGGAGTCCCCAGCGTGTCGCAACACACTCCCGATCTTCCCCCGAGCTCCTGCCCCTGGCCCAGATGCCGTTGCTCAAGCGCCTGGCCGCCCGGCTCTTCGGCCATGGCCTGACGCGTCTGCGCGCCCAGCACCGAGCGTCTTGGTTGCACGGCCAGGCCGACGGCTTCCGCAGTGGCCATACCGCCGGTTTCGACTATGGCTATAAGGAAGGCAGGGCCGAAGGGCTCGAGGAAGGCCGCCAGGTCTTGTTGATCCGTGATTCGCGCAGCACAGAGCATCCGGCACCGCAGGTGGATGATTTGCTGTTCGATGACTGGCGCCTGCCGCTGACCACCGAGTTGAAGAAACGTATCAAGGCCGACGTGGCCCGATTGCTGCCGGCGCATGCGCAACCGAGTGCCGCGCAATGGAAGATGATTTTCAGCGATACGCCGTCTACCTCGGTGGTCGCCGGGGCGGGTGCGGGTAAGTCGACGACCCTGGTGCTAAGGATTGTGTTGCTGTCCCACTACCTGGGCTTCGAACTGGACTCAATGACCGTGGTGACGTTTACCCGGGAATCGCGCAAGGACTTCATCCAGAAATTGATCGAGGTGTTTGCCCTGTGGGGGCGAACCGTCAGCCTCAAGGAAGGGCGTGATCTGGTGCGCACCTTCCATTCGCGTATCTTGCCCATGGTCCGCAGCCTGCCCGGGTTCGAGCGACTCCAGGCCTTCGAGACCCTGAGTCATCGCGCCGAAGCGGACGACGACGCCCAAGGCAATCCCTTTGAGTTACGCATCAACGATGTCCAGCGTCAGCAACTCAACGCCTGTTATTACAACCTTTACCAGCGAGATGCGCGTTTCCGTGAGCTGATCCAACCGTTGTCCCGCCATGCCCTGCAACTCAAGGAGCTGGAGCGCGATCACCCGGATGTGCAAAAACGCGTGGCCGTGACCGAACTGGCGGCCCAGCGCGACGAAGAATTGTGCGATGCCGTCGAAGACCTGTGGTTTCACGCCGGTGCCTGGCCAATCAAGGGGATCGAGCCAAAACGACAAACGTTCGAAATCAATGGTTCGACATTCCACTGCCATGGCTACGCGCCCTCACTGGATGCCTGGGTGATGCTGGGTTTCGATCCGCGGGAAGACGCCCGGCTCAGTCGTCCGGGTGCCAAGTTGAGTATCCGCGCGGAGTGGGCGGTAAAGCGCACCTTGTTTCAAGCTTTCTGCCGTAAGCCACTGATATGGCTTGAAAGTTACGAAGCATCAAAACGTGTGGTGGCATCCATGGCCGGCGATGCCAGTGCCGGCCCCGGGTTCGACTACAAGGTCAAGGGTGAACTGGGTTCGGCGCCATTGTTGGACTGTTTTGTCGCGGCGGCGGGCTTTATCGAGAACCTTGGCCTGGACGTCCCGGACGCCGTGGGCCGGATGGCCTTTGCCCAGGATGACCCCGATCGGTATTTCTTCGAGGCGCTGAGCCGTTACTGGCGGGCATTCGAAGACCATTTGCTCGATCAATCGCCGCCGATCATGACCTATAACCGTATGTTCGCGCTGTTCAGCGAACACTCCCCGGAAAATTTCAAGTTGCTGGGTGATGCCTTGCTCAGGCCGCTATCGCACCTGATGATCGACGAGTTCCAGGACGTATCGCCGCAGATTGTCTCCTGGCTTCGCGCCAGTCTTCGGGAGGTCCGCAGCCGTGGTCCTGCGCTGCACGTGGGGCGCGGTGCCCAGCGTTCTTCCTTGTTGTGTGTCGGGGACGATTGGCAATCGATCTATGGCTGGCGCGGCAGTTCGCCGAGCTACTTCATGGCATTCAACAAGCAATTCCCGTCACCGGCGACAACTCGGGTGATGCTTACCGACAACTACCGCAGCCACCAACACATCATCGACGCGGCCGAGCACATCGTGCGTGCCGCTGCGGCTATCCCAGGCAAAAAAGCCAAGGCCAGTGGCGTGCCCCGATCACTGAGCCCGGTCAATGTGCTGGATCGAGACGACGAAGGGTTGGCCCTGCGACTGGAGGAGCACTATCGCAAGGGTGACTCCATCTTGATGCTGTATCGAAAAAGTAGCGATAAGATACTGATAGAAAAGCATATTCAGCCAACAGTTAATGTCGATTCTAGCTTGCCGTACGACGCCCGGCGGCTCAGGCAAATGACCTACCACAGCGCCAAGGGGCTCCAGGCGGATGCGGTGTTCTTATTGGGCGACTGCCAGCACCTGAGCAGTTCGCCCTACAAGAATCAGGTCTATCGCATGGCCGGGTTAGGTCAGGATGGAGACGCCGAACCCTACGACACGGCGCAAAAAGACGAAATCCTGCGCTTGGCGTATGTGGGCATCACCCGCGCCGTGCAGCATTGTTATTGGTATGTCGATGGCCAGGATGGTCAGGCGGCCAATGCGTCTAAGGCTTCAGATCGTATTGCAGCGGACAAGCCCTTTTTCGCTGACCACCGTCGTGCCCGCAAAGGATGAAGCTGTGGCAAAAGCGTATTAAGAGGCCATAGAAAAGCGGCGCCTTCCCTGGAGAGGAAGGCGCCGCTTTCAAATGATAAGCATTGTTCCCTGTCAGGAAGCGAACCGCCGCAACCCTACCGGTGGCACAAACGCTTCCAGCTCGGCCTCCACGGCCTCGATTATTCGTTCCACATCTGGCGCATTCATCACTGTCGCGCAGGGGATCCCCGCAATGGCAATCATCGTCTCGCCGCTGGCACGGTCAAATAGCCGGGCAACCATACTGCCAGGCGCATCCATGCTCGCTTCGAATCCCATGGGATGGAAGTGCCAGCGCATCAACTGGCAAGCGTTGGGGAACGTAACCTTGCTGAAAGATCCTTTATTCATGTGTTGCCCACCTTCTTCAATCGAGCGCTTCCTTTTGCTCATGTCAGGAAGGAAGAGCCATCATGGCTCTACCAGTGAGAACTAAAAATAGCACCTGAAAATGAACCTCATGTGGATTTTTTCAGTCCGTTTTGCGATTGGTTCACTTTTTTTGATTTGGATCACGACTTAAGCGGCGCTGCTCAGAATGCCACTACGCTTGGTCGGGTGTGTCCTCGACTTCGTTCAACCGCTCTGGCACGCGGCATCTCAAGGCGATGGCCACGGCCAGGACCGCCATCGCCAGGGCGGCGGCGAAGGTGGTGTGCAGGCCGTTCGTCACGGCCTCGGGGCTGGCGCGAGTGATGTCATTCGTCGCCGCTGCGCTCGCAAACACCGCGCCGAGCACGCAGGCTCCAGTGAAGAAACCCAGGTTGCGCGACAGGTTGAGCAGCCCGGCGATGACACCTCGCCTTTGGGCGGCCACATCGGCCATGACGGCCGTGTTGTTGGCGGTCTGGAAAAACGCGTAGCCCAGGGTTGTTACCACGATGGCGCTGATGTAGCCGGCGATGCCAAGGGCAGGGGGAACCAGTGACAGCATCAGGCAGCCGAGGGCCATGGTCGCCAGGCCGGCGAACCGCATGGGTTGCGCGCCGAACCGACCCGCCAGGCGTCCGGCAGGCACCCCGGCCAGCGCCGCGACGGTCGGCCCTGCCGCCAGCGTCAACCCGACGAAGGTCGCTGGCAGTCCGAGGGTGATGGACAAGTAAAAAGGCCCGACCAGTAGCGTCGCCATCATGATCGTTGCGACCAGGGCGCTCGTCGCCAGGCCCGAGACCAATGACTTGTCGCGAAACACGGCCAAGGGAATCAGCGGCGACACGGCCCGGGACTGGACCCGAACGAACAGCGCGCCGCCCACCAGCGCGGCCAGTAGCAGCGCAATGTTCAACCCGCCAAAGCTCCCGCGCCCGGCGGTCATGGCCAAGGCATAGGCGGCGAGCGTCAACGCCAACAGCACCGTGCCGGTGGTATCGAAACGAATGGTTTCCGTCTTCGGCGGCACTTGCCGCACCGGTAGCGAGTACCACGCCAGCCATAACGTCAGCAGGCCGAGAGGGATGTTGACCAGGAACAAGGCCTGCCAGCCGAACCCACTGATCAGCAGGCCGCCAAAGGAAGGGCCAAGGGCCGTGCCCACCGCCGACAGCGTTGCCAGCAGCCCCATGGCGCTGGCGGTTTTTTCCTGGGCGACCGTTTCGCCGACCAGGGCCAGGGTCAACGTCATCATGATAGCGGCCCCAGGCCCTGCAGCGCCCGGCCTGCAATCAGCAGCCAAAGCGAAGGCGCCAGGCCGCAAAGCAGCGAGGCCAAGGTGAACAAGGCGATGCCGGCCAACAGGAGCTTGCGACGGCCCATCAGGTCACCCAAGCGGCCGACGCTGACAATCAGCGTGGTCATGGCGAGCAGATAGGCCAGTATCACCCATTGGACCTGCTGGAAGGAGGTATCGAGGGCCTGGGCCAGCGTCGGCAGCGCCACGGCGGCCACACTGGCGCCCAGGGAGGCCAACAGCGTCGAGAGTGCAAGGCTGGCCAGGGCCCAACGAGGTGAAGAGAACCGGCTCGCGGTTGCCGGCCGGCTGGGTTGCGTGTGGATGGGTTTCATCGTCTCACCTGTATCCGTGGCGCTCGAAATGGCGCTGTCGGAACGTTACAACCAGGCATAACATGGCGGAAGACGCAGCGTTTGCAGGTTATAGCTGCGCCAGACGCCATCTATTCAATCGAGCCTTCGCCATGTCTTCGCCTGATCTCAATCTACTCGTCACCCTCGATGTGCTGCTCTCGGAAGGCAGCGTGGCCCGCGCCGCCCGGCGGCTGCGGCTCAGTCCATCGGCCATGAGCCGGGCACTGGCGCGATTGCGGGAAACCACCGGTGACCCGCTGTTGGTTCGGGCCGGGCGCGGGCTGGTGCCGACACCCCGTGCGCTGGAGTTGCGTGAACAGGTCAGTCAGTTGGTGCAGCAGGCTCAGGCGGTACTGCGCCCGGTGACGACGCCGGATCTTGGACGCTTGAGCCGTACCTTCACGTTGCGTACCCGCGAGGGGTTCGTGGAAAACTTTGCCATCGACCTGATCGCCCGTATTCACGAGCAAGCGCCGGGCGTGCGGTTGCGTTTCGTGGAAAAGACCGACCGGGACAGCACCGCGCTTCGCGAAGGCACGGTGGATCTGGAGACCGCCGTCGTGGACAAGGACACCAGCCCGGAGCTGCGAACCCAGGCGTTGTTCAGCGACCGCTTGATTGGCGTGGTGCGCACGGGTCACCCGCTGAGCCATGCGGCGGTGAGCGCCGCCGGCTATGCGGCGGGTGGGCATGTCGGTGTCTCGATGCGCGGGTTGGACCATGGCCTTATCGACCAGGCCCTGGCGGCGCTGAACCTGGCCCGGGACATCGTGACCACCGTGCCGGGTTTCTCCTCGGCGCTGGGGTTGGTTCGCTCCAGTGACCTGATCGCCAGCGTGCCTGAGCGCTACACCACCAGCCTGCGGGTCGGTCTGCACAGTTTCGCGCTGCCGTTCCCAGTGCCAGGGTTCACGATCGCCATGCTCTGGCATCCGCGAATGGACGCCGACCCCGTACATCGCTGGCTTCGAGGCTGTTTGCGAGAAGTGTGCGCAAGTAAACCGTAGAGGTTTAGTAGATATTCATTAATAGCACTTCGCTGGCACTTAGTTGACGAAAGTGCGACGCCGCCGGCTAATGACTAGTTATCGCTATTTAATATTTAAATAGAGTTTTGTCCGACAATCTGCAACTCGGGCAGTTGAGTGCGCGCACTAGCGAGGCAGAAACCTATTGTTTATGGGCACTAAAGGGCAGGCCGTGAAATTGAACGAAAAAAATTGCTAGACGTTTGATTTCCAATTGTGTCAGGTTTCTTACGTCCTCATTGGGCGAGTGATAGGACGATCTCGCCAGAGATCGTCTGTCTGACTAAATTGTTCCATTTGCAAACAAGGAAGTGTGTTTATGTCGAAAGTCAAAAACAGCGCTATCGATTCTGCCGAACAACTGCTCTGGGCTCCGCAACTGGCGGCTCCCAGTAATGCGTTCAACCAGATCAATAGTTTCAGCCACCAATACGACCGCGGCGGTAACCTGACCGTCAACGGCAAACCGTCGTACTCCGTCGACGAGGCGGCCACGCAGTTGTTGCGCGACGGCGCGGCTTACCAGGACCGGGACGGCAGCGGCAAGATCGAGCTGACCTATACCTTCCTGACGTCTGCCTCTTCCAGCACCATGAACAAACATGGGATCAGCGGCTTCAGCCAGTTCAGCGCCCAGCAGAAAGGCCAGGCCGCCCTGGCGATGCAATCCTGGGCGGACGTGGCCAATGTCACCTTCACCGAGAAAGCCAGCGGTGGCGACGGTCACATGACCTTCGGCAACTACAGCGGCGGCCAGGACGGCGCGGCGGCGTTCGCTTATCTGCCGGGGACCGGCGCCGGCTATGACGGGACGTCCTGGTATTTGATCAACAGCAGCTACACCCAGAACAAGAACCCGGACCTGAACAACTACGGCCGCCAGACCCTGACCCACGAAATCGGTCACACCCTCGGCCTGGCCCACCCGGGTGACTACAACGCCGGCGAAGGCAGCCCGACCTACGATGACGCCACCTATGGCCAGGACACCCGTGGCTACAGCGTCATGAGCTACTGGAGCGAAAGCAATACCGACCAGAACTTCAGCAAGGGCGGCGTCGAAGCCTACGCCTCGGGTCCGCTGATGGATGACATCGCGGCGATCCAGAAGCTCTACGGCGCCAACACCACGACCCGTACCGGCGACTCGACCTACGGTTTCAACTCCAACACCGGTCGCGATTTTCTCAGTGCGTCTTCGTCGTCGGACAAAGTGGTGTTTTCGGTATGGGACGCGGGCGGCCGCGATACCCTGGACTTCTCCGGGTTCACCCAGAACCAGAAGATCAACCTCAATGACGCCTCGTTCTCTGATGTGGGTGGCATGGTGGGTAACGTGTCCATCGCCAAGGGCGCCGTCATCGAAAATGCCATTGGCGGCTCGGGCAGCGACCTGTTGATCGGCAACTCGGTGGCCAACGAGCTCAAGGGCGGTGCCGGCAACGATATCCTGTGGGGCGCCGGTGGTGCGGACAAGCTCTGGGGCGGTTCGGGTTCGGACACCTTCGTGTTCGCCGCCAGTTCCGATTCGCGGCCGGGGGCAACCGACCAGATCCTCGATTTTGTCAGCGGCCTGGACAAGATCGACCTGACCGGCATCACCAAGGGCGCGGGCCTGCATTTCGTCAGTGCCTTCACCGGGGCGGCGGGCGATGCGGTGCTGTCGACGTCGGGTGGCAACAGCCTGCTGTCGGTGGACTTCTCCGGGCACGGCGTGGCTGACTTCCTGGTCAGCACCGTTGGCCAGGCGGCGGCCTCGGATATCGTGGCGTAAGGCTAAACCCCTGTAGGCGCTGCCGCAGGCTGCGATCTTTCAAGTGGTAGGAGAAAGATCGCAGCCTCGCTTCGCGCGACGCGCCTGCAGGACCCCGGCCAGGATCAAGCGAATGTGTAGAAAATCGATGCCCTGTAGCGTTCAGGCAACCGTCGGGTTGCTCGCTACGCTGATGATGTTTTGTGGAGAAGTCGCCATGGCGCGCAGCCTGTTGTTAGCAGAACCCTCGCAGTTGGCCGGCCAATGGCTGGCCGTTTTGTCGAGCCCGCAGGACACCGCGCAAAGCCAGGCGATGCAGGACAAACCGTCCAACACTTGCCTTGTCGAGCTCAAGGCAGACCAGACCCTCGGTGGGCAAACCGATTGTCTGGGGCACTGGTTGGGGGATGAGCCGGTTCGTTGGTTTACCGAGCCCGACGGTCTTTCCCTGATCGGCAAGCAAGACTCCAGGACGCACCTGGGGTTGCGTCAGGAACATCATTACCAAATCACCTTGAAGTCCGGTTTGATACTTAGGCTTGAACGAAATAAGCCTCGGAGCGCTCATTAACGAGTTAGTGCAGTTGCGCAATGATTGAAACACGCTTGTTCAAACAGGCGTGCGTATCGGTGCGGACCGAATAAAGATTCAAAGATTGGTCAGTTGAACTAATGGCCAGTTCGCTGGCGAAGCCAACAACAAGGAAGGTTCATGAACAAGGCAAGGAGTGCTGCCTCGGCGCCGCTGTTTAAAGCGCTGGGCGATTATAAAAGTATTCTGATCAGTGTCGGTTGTTTTACCGCGCTGATTAACGTCCTGATGCTCGCGCCTTCGATTTATATGCTGCAAGTGTATGACCGCGGGCTGTCATCACAGAACGAAACCACCCTGGTGATGTTGTCGCTGATGGTAGTGGGTTTCTTTGTGTTCATCGGGCTGCTGGAAATGGTACGCAGCTTCGTGGTCATCCGCATCGGCAGCCAGTTGGAAAGACGCTTCAACCTTCAGGTATACCGGGCCGCGTTCGAGCGCAATCTGCGCCAGGGTGAAGGCAACGCCGGGCAATCCCTGGGCGACCTCACGCATATTCGCCAATTCCTCACCGGCCCGGCGCTGTTCGCGTTCTTCGACGCGCCATGGTTTCCCGTCTATCTGCTGGTGATCTACCTGTTCAACGTGTGGCTCGGCGTGTTCGCGTCCGTCGGCACGCTGTTGTTGATCGGCTTGGCATGCCTGAACGAGGCCATGACCAAAAAAGCCTTGGGGCAGGCCAGCGTCTACTCGCAACAGTCCAGCCAATTGGCCACCAGCCATTTGCACAACGCCGAAACGATCCAGGCCATGGGCATGCTCGCGGCGCTGCGCGGCCGCTGGTTTGCCGTGCACTCACGCTTTCTCGGCCTGCAAAACCAGGCCAGCGATACTGGCGCGGTGATCAGTTCCCTGAGCAAGACCCTGCGTCTGTGCCTGCAATCACTGGTGCTGGGCTTGGGTGCATTGTTGGTGATCAAGGGCGACATGACCGCCGGGATGATGATTGCCGGGTCGATCCTGATGGGACGGGTGTTGAGCCCCATCGACCAATTGATTGCCGTGTGGAAGCAGTGGAGCGGCGCCAAGCTGGCTTACCGCCGTCTCGATGTGCTGTTGCAGGCGTTTGCGCCCCAGGACGACGGCATGACACTGCCCGCGCCCAAAGGCCAAGTGAGCTTTGAACAGGTGAGTGCCGGCCCACCGGGGCAACGCAACGCGACATTGCAGCAGGTCAGCTTCAGCCTGGCCGCCGGGGACGTGCTGGGCGTGCTGGGGGCGTCCGGTTCCGGAAAATCCACTCTGGCCCGGGTCTTGGTGGGCGTGTGGCCGACCCTCGCCGGGACGGTGCGCCTCGACGGGGCTGACATTCATCGCTGGAATCGCGACCAACTCGGCCCCCACATCGGCTATCTGCCTCAGGACATCGAACTGTTCAGCGGCAGCATCGCCGAGAACATCGCCCGGTTTCGCGATGCCGATCCGCAAAAAGTCGTCGCCGCCGCGCAACAGGCCGGGGTTCATGAGCTGATTCTGCGCCTGCCCCAGGGCTATGACACCGTGCTGGGGGAGGACGGCGGTGGATTGTCCGGCGGGCAGAAGCAACGGGTTGCGCTGGCCCGGGCGATGTACGACCGACCGAGCCTGGTGGTGCTCGACGAGCCCAACTCCAATCTCGACACGGTTGGCGAGGCCGCGCTCGCCGGTGCCATTGCGCAGATGAAGGCCCAGGGCACCAGCGTCGTGCTGGTCACCCATCGCTCCTCGGCGCTGGCCCAGGCCGACAAACTGCTGGTGCTCAACGAAGGCCGGCTCCAGGCTTTCGGGCCTAGTCAGGAAGTACTGCGGGCGCTGTCCGGCCAATCGGAGACACCACAACGGGACCGTCCCCAGGCAACCCCCAACGGGCTGAGCATGAGTCGCCAGTACCAAGCTGCCAACAAACCGGGTGGCGCATGAGCAAGGAATGCCAGATGAACCTCGAACAGGCTCAAGACGTTGAACGCCCGGAGCGCGACGCCCGTTTCTTCACCCGTATGGGCTGGGTGCTGGCGCTGGTGGGGGCCGGCAGTTTTTTCACCTGGGCCAGCCTGGCGCCGTTGGACCAAGGTATCCCCGTGCAAGGCACCGTGGTGGTTTCAGGCAAGCGCAAGGCGGTGCAATCGATGAGCAGCGGCGTGGTCAGCCGGATCCTGGTGCGCGAAGGCGAGGCGGTGAAGCAGGGCCAGCCGCTGTTTCGTCTGGACCAGACCCAGGCGGCCGCCGATGTGCAATCGCTGCAGGCGCAGTACCGAATGACCTGGGCCAGCCTGGCGCGCTGGCAAAGCGAGCGGGACAACCTGTTGCAGGTGAGTTTCCCGGCGGAGCTGAGTCGCGATCCCGATCCACGCCTGGCCCTGGTGCTCGAAGGTCAGCGGCAGTTGTTCAGCAGTCGCCGCGAAGCCTTCGCCCGGGAGCAGGCAGCGTTGCGCGCCAGCATCGAGGGTGCCACGGCGCAATTGGCCGGCATGCGTCGGGCCCGCGGCGACTTGACCGCCCAGGCCGAATCCCTGCGTCTGCAACTGGGCAACCTGCAGCCCTTGGCGGACAACGGCTACATCCCGCGCAACCGCCTGTTGGACTATCAGCGCCAGTTGTCGCAGGTGCAGCAGGAACTGGCGCAGAACAGCGGCGAAAGCGGGCGGGTGGAGCAGGGGATCGTCGAGTCGCGCCTGAAGTTGCAGCAGCACAACGAGGAATACCAGAAAGAAGTGCGCAGTCAGTTGGCCGACGCCCAGCTCAAAAGCGAAACCCTGCAACAGCAACTGAAATCCGCAGGGTTCGAGTTACAACACAGCGAAATCCTCGCCACCGCCGACGGCATCGCCGTGAACCTGGGCGTGCACACCGAAGGCGCAGTGGTGCGCCAGGGCGACACCTTGCTGGAAATCGTCCCCCAGGGCACGCGACTGGAGGTGGAAGGGCACCTACCGGTGCACCTGATCGACAAGGTCGGCCCGCATTTGCCGGTGGACATCCTGTTTACCGCCTTCAACCAGAACCGTACGCCGCGGGTGCCGGGGGAAGTCAGCCTGATTTCCGCCGACCAGATGCTCGACGAGAAGACCGGCGCGCCGTATTACGTGCTGCGCAGCAGCGTCAGCGATGTAGCGATGGACAAGCTCAACGGTCTGGTGATCAAGCCCGGCATGCCGGCCGAAATGTTCGTACGGACCGGCGAGCGCTCGTTGCTCAACTACCTGTTCAAACCGCTGCTCGACCGAGCCGGCTCTGCGTTGACCGAAGAATAAGGATGTCTGGCGGTATGAAGCGTTTCTATTGGATGGCCGTGCTGGCCGTTTCCGTGTGCGGCAACGCCTGGGCCATGGGGCCCTTCGAGTTCTACGAGCAGGCCCTGCGCAATGATCCTATCTACCTGGGCGCGATCAAGGAACGCGATGCGGGCCTGGAGAACCGCGCCATTGGCCGTGCCGGGCTGTTGCCGCACTTGGGCTACAGCTACAACAAGGGCCGCAACCAATCCAAGGTCACCTACCTCAATGACCGTGGCGCCAGCCAGCATGACGATCGCAACTACAGCAGCTACGGCTCCAGCCTGACGCTGCAACAACCCTTGCTGGACTACGAAGCGTACGCGGCCTACCGAAAGGGCGTGGCCCAGGCATTGTTCGCCGACGAAAGTTTTCGGGACAAGAGCCAGGCGCTCCTGGTGCGGGTGCTGAGTCAGTACACCCAGGCGTTGTTCGCCCAGGATCAGATCGACATTGCCCAGGCCAAGAAAAAGGCGTTCGAGCAGCAATTCCAGCAGAACGAACAACTGTTTCGTCAGGGCGAGGGCACGCGCACCGACATCCTCGAGGCGCAGGCGCGCTATGAGCTGGCAATCGCCGAAGAAATCGAGGCGCGGGACGAGCAGGACGCCGCCTTGCGTGAGCTCGGCTCGCTGATAGGCGTCCCGGCCTTGGATATCGGCGACCTGGCGCCGTTGCACGACACCTTCCAGACCTTTGCCTTGCAGCCGGCCAGTTTCGACACCTGGCACGAACTGGCGGTGAGCAACAATCCCAGCCTAGCGTCCCAGCGCCAGGCGGTGGATGTGGCGCGCTTCGAGGTCGAACGCAACCGCGCCGGACACCTGCCCAAGGTCAGTGCCTACGCAACAATGCGCCAGAACGAATCGGAAAGTGGCAACACCTACAACCAGCGCTACGACACCAACACCATCGGCCTGGAAGTCAGCGTGCCGCTGTATGCCGGCGGCGGTGTCTCGGCGTCGACCCGCCAGGCCAGCCGCAACATGGAACAGGCCGAGTACGAGCTGGAGGCCAAGACCCGCGAGACGCTGATCGAACTGCGCCGTCAGTTCAGCGCCTGCGTGTCGGGGATGAACAAACTGCGCGCCTACCAGAAAGCCCTCAGCTCCGCCGAAGCGCTGGTGGTATCGACCCGGCAAAGCATCCTCGGCGGCGAGCGGGTCAACCTCGACGCGCTCAATGCCGAGCAACAGCTCTACACCACTCGCCGCGACCTGGCCCAGGCCCGCTACGACTACCTCATGGCCTGGACCAAGTTGCATTACTACGCCGGCACCCTCGGCCCGCAGGACCTGGCGAAGGTGGATGAGGCGTTTGTGTCCCGGGTGCCCATTCAATGACCTGTGGCGAGGGAGCTTGCTCCCGCTCGAGTGCGGAGCGCTCGCAGGCTTTTTTGGGGCCGCTGTGCAGCCCAGCGGGAGCAAGCTCCCTCGCCACAGAAGCCAAGCAAACACAGGATTTTTTGCAACAACTAAGGATGGTTCGTGATGAAAATCGATAACAAAAAACACCCCAGGCCGGCAGGTCGCCTGTTTCTGCCCAAGGCCCTCAACCATGCCATGCTCTGCGCACTGGCGACCTTGGGCACGGCCCAGGCGGCGCCTTATGTCGAGAGTGGCAGGGCGGGTGACCCGGACAGCTGGCGCAGCAGCGAATTCAACGCCGAATGGGGGCTGGGGGCGATCAACGCGCAGCAGGCCTACGCCGCCGGCTACACCGGCAAGGGCGTCAAGCTGGGGATCTTCGACCAGCCGGTCTACGCGGCCCACCCGGAGTTCTCCGGCACCGGCAAAGTCGTGACCTTGGTTACCAGCGGCATTCGTGAATACACCGATCCCTACATCCCGGTAAAGGCCGGTGATCCATTCCGCTACGACGGCTCACCCACCGTCGGCTCGGACGGTAAGCTGGGGTCCCATGGCACCCATGTCGGCGGGATCGCCGCCGGCAGCCGCGACGGCAGCCCGATGCACGGCGTGGCGTTCGATGCGCAGATCATCAGCGCTGACAACGGCGACCCGGGGCCCGAAGACGGTATCATCCGCGGCAACGATGGCGCGGTGTACAAGGCCGGTTGGGACGCGCTGATCGCCAGCGGCGCACGGATCATCAACAACAGCTGGGGCATTGGTATCACCGACCGCTTCGACCAGGGCGGTCGCGACCCGGCGTTCCCGCACTTCACCGTGCAGGATGCGCAACTGCAATTCGATCAGATCAAACCCCTGTTGGGCACCAAGCCCGGCGGCGCCTACGAGGGGGCTATCGCCGCGGCCCGCAGCGGGATCGTGACGATCTTCGCCGCAGGTAACGACTACAACCTCAATAATCCCGATGCCATCGCGGGCCTGGCGTACTTCGTCCCGGACATCGCGCCGAACTGGCTCACCGTGGCGGCGCTGCAGGTCAACCCGGACAGCGCCAGCGCCGATCCGTACACCATCAGTACCTTCTCGTCGCGCTGCGGCTACACCGCCAGTTTCTGCGTGTCGGCACCGGGCACCCGGGTCTACAGCGCGGTGATCGGCGGTACCCGTGCCGACGACCTGACCGTGGGCTACGCCAACAAGAGCGGCACGTCCATGGCCGCGCCCCATGTCGCCGGCAGCGTGGCGGTGTTGATGGAGCGTTTCCCCTATATGACCGGCGCCCAGGTCGCGAGCGTGCTGCGTACCACCGCCACCGACATGGGCGCGCCGGGAGTCGATTCGTTGTACGGCTGGGGCATGATCAACCTCGGCAAGGCCATCGACGGTCCGTCGATGCTGGTGACCGAACAGGACATCCCCGCGGAGTTTCGCATCGATGGCGCCTATGGCTCCGGTCAGTTCGTGGCGGACTTGCCGGGCATCGGCGCGATCATCGATGCCGGCAAACCCACGGAACGGGTGTGCAGCGGCATCCAATGTGGCCTGGACGTTTGGCGCAACGACATTGCCGGTCACGGCGGGCTGACCAAGGAAGGCATCGGCACCCTGGTGCTCACCGGCGAAAACACCTACAGCGGGCCGACCCTGGTCAATCAAGGGCGACTGGCGATCAATGGCTCGCTGGCGTCGGCGGTTACCGTCAACGACAGCGGCATCCTCGGCGGTAACGGGCGCATCGCCAGCCTGACCGCCAGCCGCGGCGGCAGCGTGGCGCCGGGCAACTCCATCGGCACCTTGCAGGTGGCCGGCGACGTGACCTTTCAACCCGGTTCGAACTACGCAGTGGAAGTCTCGCCCACCTCCAGCGACCTGATCGTGGCGGGCGGCAAGGCGTCCATTGACGGGGCGACGGTGTCACTGTCCTTGGAAAACAGCCCGACGCTGCTGACGGCTGGCGAAGTGAAGAGCTTGCTGGGCAGGCAGTTCAATATCTTGCAGGCCGCCGGTGGCATTGATGGGCGTTTCGCTGAAGTCTTGCCCAACTACGCGTTTCTGGGGGGCGACCTGGCGTACAGCGCCAGCGGCATTCAACTGGCGGTCGAGCGTAACGACGCGTCATTTGCCAGCCTCGGCTTGACGCCCAACCAGCGCTCCGTGGCCACTGCCGCCGAGCAATTGGGCGCTGGCAACGGCTTGTACGAGGCCTTGCTGCTGGCACCCAGCGCCGCCGTGGCACAGCAGGCGTTCCAGCAGTTGTCCGGTGAAATCCATCCGGCCATCGGCACGCTGCTGATCAATGACAGCCGTCAATTGCGCGACGCCGTGGGTGATCGCCTGCGCCAAGGCGCGCTCTACGACGCCGGGACGCCGACCGACACTGGTAGCAATGCCTGGTTCAAAGTGCTGGGCGCTTGGGGCAAGAACGAGGGTGGGCATGATCAAGCCAGTACCACCAGCTCCATCGGTGGATTGCTGGCCGGTGTCGATGGCCTGATCGGCGACCAGACACGCCTGGGCTTCGTCACCGGCTACAGCGACAGTTCGTTGAGCATGGGCGATGGCACCCATTCCTCGGCCAAGGCCGACAGCTATCACCTGGGTGTCTATGTGGGGCATGAGATCGACGCGCTGCGCCTGACCGTCGGCGGCGCCCACAGCTGGCATCGCATCGACGTCAAGCGTGACCTGCAATGGGGCGACGTCAGTGGCCGGGAGAAAACCAAGCGCGATGCCCGGACCACCCAGCTCTTCACCGAAGCGGGGTATCGCCTGGACGGGCAAGCGGTGGCCCTGGAACCGTTCGCCAACCTGGCCTATGTGCACCTGGACAGCGACAGCTTCCATGAGAAAGGCGACAACGCGGCCCTGCACGGTGGCGACGACCGTCGCGATGCCGTGCTCTCGACCCTGGGCGTGCGGGCCAGCCACACCCTGGCGCTGTCGGATCAACAGCAACTGCAGCTGTCCGGCTCCCTCGGCTGGCAGCACAACCTGAGCCATACCACGTCCGAACAGGATCTGGCCTTCGCCGGCAGCAGCAACACCTTCGCGGTGCAGAGCGTGTCCATGGACCGTAACGCCGCCGTGGTCGGCGCCCGTGCCGGGCTCGCGGTCGCCAAGGATGTGCGGGTCAACCTCGACTACAACGGCCTGATCGGCTCCCGGGATAAAACCCACGGCGTGGGCCTGACCCTGGATTGGCAGTTCTGACCAAGAAGAAGGGCTGGACATACCCCTGTGGCGAGGGAGCTTGCTCGCGCTGGAGTGCGAAGCGCTCCCCAGGACGGCTGCTACGCACCCGAGCGGGAGCAAGCGCCCTCGCCACAAACTGTACCTCCCGGTTCTAGCATTCCAACAACAAAAAGAGAGCAGCAAGCATGGGTATCTACGACTACAAGAACCTCGGCACCACCGAATCCAAGGCACTGGTCAGCGACGCAATGGCGATCATGCTGTACGCCTACCACAACCTCGACCACGGCTTTGCCGCCGGGTACCAGCACAACGGCTTCGGTGCCGGCCTGCCGGCGACCCTGGTCACCGCGCTGCTGGGGGGCACCGATTCCCAAGGGGTGATTCCCGGCGTGCCGTGGAACCCGGATTCGGAAAAACTGGCCCTGGAAGCGGTGCAGAAGGCTGGCTGGACGCCCATCAGCGCCACGCAACTGGGCTACGCCGGCAAGGTGGATGGCCGCGGGACGTTTTTTGGTGAGAAAACCGGCTACACCACCGCGCAGGTCGAGATCCTCGGCAAGTACGACAGCGCGGGTCACCTGCAGGAAATCGGTGTGTCGTTTCGCGGCACCAGCGGCCCTCGGGAAAACCTGATTGGCGATTCCATTGGCGACGTGATCAACGACCTGATGGCCGCCCTGGGGCCCAAGGACTATGCAAAAAACTACGCCGGCGAAGCCTTTGGCAACCTGCTGGGGGACGTCGCCAAGTTTGCCCAGGCCCATGGCCTGACGGGGCGGACGTGCTGGTCAGCGGCCACAGCCTGGGCGGTCTGGCGGTCAACAGCCTGGCGGACTTGAGCCCCAGCCAATGGTCGGGGTTCTACGCCGATGCCAATTACATCGCCTACGCTTCGCCGACCCAGAGCAGTACCGATAAGGTCTTGAACATCGGTTACGAGAACGATCCGGTGTTCCGCGCCCTGGACGGCTCGACGTTCAACCTCGCGTCGGTGGGCGTGCACGATGGGCAACAGGAGTCGGCCACCAACAACATCGTCAGCTTCAACGACCACTACGCTTCGGCGGCATGGAACGTCTTGCCGTTTTCCATCCTCAACATCCCCACCTGGATTTCCCACCTGCCCAGCGGCTACAGCGATGGCATGGGCCGGATCATGAACTCGGCGTTCTACGACCTCACCGAAAAAGACTCCACCATTATCGTCGCCAACCTCTCAGACCCCGCCCGGGCCAATACCTGGGTGCAGGACCTCAACCGCAACGCTCAAATCCATACCGGCAGCACATTCATCATAGGCAGCGACAGCAACGACCTGATCCAGGGCGGCCAGGGCAACGACTACCTGGAAGGCCGCGCCGGCAACGACACCTTTCGCGATGGCGGTGGTTACAACGTGATACTGGGCGGGCAGGGCAGCAACAGCCTGCAACTGCAGCAGTCGGTGAAGGATTTCAGTTTCGCCCATGACGGGGCTGGGACGCTGTACCTGCGCGATGCCCATGGCGCGATCAGTATCACCCGCGACATCGGCACGCTGGTCAGCAAGGAGTCCGGGTTGTTCTGGGGGCTGCTCAAGGATGAGGTGAGCCACAGCGTCACCGTCAATGGCCTGGTGGCGGGCGGCAACCTGACGGCGTATGCGTCTTCGGTCAAGGGCAGTGCGGCCAACGACACCCTGGTGGCGAGCGCGAAGGGTGACTGGCTGTTCGGCCAGGGCGGCAACGACGTGCTGGTGGGCGGCGCGGGTAACGACACCTTCGTCGGCGGTGCGGGCAACGACCTGATGCAATCGGGCGGTGGTAACGACACCTTCCTGTTCAATGGTGCGTTCGGCCAGGATCGGATCAGCGGTTATGAGGCGGGGGACAAGCTGGTGTTCCTCGGTGTACCCGGCGCCGGGGCCGCTCATGACTACAGGGAGCACCTGTCACAGGTGGGCAGTGACACGCTGCTCAAGGTCGGTGACAGTTCCGTGACCCTGGTGGGGGTTGCTATCGGTCAGGTTGGCGGCGAAGGGATCGTGTTCGCCTGAGATCGCTATCGCGAGCAAGCTCGCTCCCACAGTGGTTCACAGGTGTACGCAGGATTTGTGTTCACCACCGGACTTTGTGGGAGCGGGCTTGCTCGCGAAGGGGTCTGAACATTCAACATCATTGCAAACTGACCCACCGCTATCGCGAGCAAGCTCGCTCCCACAGTGGTTCATAGGTGTACGCAGGATTTGTGTTCACCACCGGACTTTGTGGGAGCGAGCTTGCTCGCGATGGCGGCTGAACATTCAACATCATTGCAAACTGACCCACCGCTATCGTGAGCAGGCTCGCTCCCACAGTGGTTCACAGGTGTACGCAGGATTTGTGTTCACCACCGGACTTTGTGGGAGCGGGCTTGCTCGCGAAGGGTCTGAACATTCAACATCATTGCAAACTGACCCACCGCTATCGCGAGCAAGCTCGCTCCCACAGTGGTTCACAGGTGTACGCAGGATTTGTGTTCACCACCGGACTTTGTGGGAGCGAGCTTGCTCGCGATGGCCGCCCGCCAGGCGAGTGACTGGAAATCAGTCTTCCTTGCGAATGGTTGCCACATCATCGGCGCGGACCCGGACTTTCCTGCCGGAAATATCCTCGAATTCGTAGAAGCCGTCGGCGGTACGGGTGTTAGGGGTGTCCTTGGTCAAATACTGGGTACCGTTTTGCAAGGTCACTACCGTGGGCGACGCGCAGCCAGCCAGAGCCATAAATGCCACGGCGACCAGGGGTACGCCCAGAAACCTGATGTTCATAACCATAACCTCTCAATCAAAAGGACACGGAGCAACTGATTCGACCGCGCCATCACATTAGCTAACCGCCATTGGTCTCGCTTGCCGTAGGAAAGTTCATCGCTAGCTGAAGGATTTCACCTTAAATATAGGAGACCGTTCATCTTTTGCGGTTGCCTGAGCGGTTTACAGCTGTTATCTGTATGCATAACCAGTACCTCCGACACCCTTGGCGTTTCTTCCCGTGGCAACCCGTTCTCTCGACGATCCGTATTACTACCTGAACAACTTCCAGCAAGTGCTCGCGTGGTTGAGCCAGCGTTATGCGGACGTGCTCAGCCACGAAGAGCAGCGCTTCATCGGCGCTTTCGCAGCGCTGCCCCGTGCTTCCCAAGGCTTGTTGGTGCGGATGGTGATGCGCAAGGGGCTGCGGTTTCGTCATAGCAAGCTGAGTTACCCGGAAATCGGCGACATTGGCGCCGCCGTCGCGCCGCTATTGGCCTTGGGATGGGTCGAGGAACAGGCCCCCATCGGGCTCGTTGAACTGTTCGACGTGCTGCTCAAGGCGGAAATCCTTCTATGCCTGGGTCACCTGATCGAACAGCCCAAGGCGAAAAAGGCCGAATGGCTCCAGGCCCTGGATAATCACCCCAGCCCGCTCCAGCCTTTTCGCACCTGGTGTCCGCAGCTTGACGAGCGCCTGTACAGCCTGACGATCATGCCTCTGTGCGACAGGCTGCGCTTGATGTTCTTTGGCAACCTCTACCAGGATTGGTCGGAATTCGTCCTGGCGGACCTGGGCATCTTCACCTACGAAACCGTTGAGTTCAGCGCCGAGTCACGGGGCTTGCGCAGTCGCGAAGACGTCGATGCCTGCCTGTTCCTGCACGACTGCCAGCAGCGCTTCGAAGCCGGCGAGCCCCTGGAAGATATCGTCGCCCAGGTCAACGAACTGTCCTTGGAAAATCCGTGGCTGGAGCGACGCCGGGGCAAGTTGTTGTTCCAGATCGGCCAGCATGGCGAGCGTATCGGCGATTTCGCCCTGGCCTTGCGCATCTATCGCGATTGCACCTACCCGGGCGCTCGGCTGCGGATGGTCCGGGTATTGGAGCGAATCGGCGAGTATGCCCTGGCCCTTGAACTGGGCGAGGCGGCGGCGCAGACACCACAGAGCGCTGCCGAAACCCAGGCCTTGCTTCGGATCGTGCCTCGCCTGCGGCGCAAGCTGGGCGGCCCGCCAGTGCCACGGGTCATGGCCCGGGAAGTGGAGCGCCTGGAACTGCATCTGCCGCGCGTCGATCCGGGCCTGTCGGTGGAATACCACGTCCAGGCCCACCTGCACGATGAAACCGCGCCGGTGCATTACGTCGAAAACAGCCTGATCAATTCACTGTTCGGCCTGCTGTGCTGGCCGGCGATCTTCGCGCCGTTGCCGGGCGCGTTTTTCCACCCGTTCCAGCGCGGGCCGGTCGACCTGCTCAATGAAGATTTCCATGCCCGTCGCGCCGAGTTGTTCGCGGCCTGCCTGGCAGAGTTGGACGATGGCCGCTATCGGCAGACCATCGGTCGTCGTTACGTTGAAAAGTGGGGCGTGCAATCGCCTTTCGTGTTCTGGGGCGCGTTGTCCGAGCCCTTGCTGGAACAGGCCCTCGATTGCTTGCCGGCCGAGCACCTCAAGCACTGGTTCCAGCGCCTGCTGCTGGACATCAAGGCCAACCGCGCCGGCATGCCGGACCTGATCCAGTTCTGGCCGCAGCACAAGACTTACCGCATGATCGAAGTCAAAGGCCCCGGTGACCGCCTGCAAGACAACCAATTGCGTTGGCTGGAGTTCTGTCATGAGCACCAGATGCCCGTCGCCGTTTGCTATGTGCAATGGGCAGAGTCTGCCATCGCGAGCGGGCTCGCTCCCGCAGAAGACGAGCCACCCCAGATCATCTATGGGAGCGAGCTTGCTCGCGATGGGCGCAGATGAGCCCGACACCCAGCTACAGCATCGCCGTGCGAGCGCTGTGTGAGTTCACCGCCAAGGTGGGCGACCTTGACCTGCGCTTCACCCCCTCGCCGACAGCCCTGGAAGGCATCGCCGGCCATCGCACCGTCGCCTCGCGGCGCACCGAGGGTTATCAGGCTGAAGTGGCCCTCGAAGGTCACTGGCAAACATTGACGGTCAAAGGCCGGGCCGACGGCTACGACCCGGTCCGCCAGTGCCTTGAAGAGGTGAAGACCTATCGGGGCGACCTGAGCAAACAGCCGGCCAACCATCGCCAGTTGCATTGGGCCCAGGCGAAAATCTATGGCTGGCTGATGTGCCAAAAGCTGCAGTTGCCGCACATCGACGTGGCGCTAGTGTATTTCGACATCGTCAGCGAAAAGGAAACCTGCCTCACCCAACGCTTCGAGGCGGCCCAGTTGCAAACCTTCTTCGAAGCACAATGCGCGCTGTTCCTGGCCTGGGCCGAGCAGGAAATGGCCCATCGGCAGGCGCGTAACCTCGGCGCGCAGGCCCTGGTCTTCCCCCATGCGAGTTTCAGGCCCGGGCAACGGCACTTGGCCGAGTCGGTGTTCAAGGCAATCAGTACCGGCCGCTGCCTGATGGCCCAGGCGCCCACCGGCATCGGCAAGACCGTCGGCACCTTGTTCCCGATGCTCAAGGCGTTGGCGCCCCAGCAACTGGACAAAGTGTACTTCCTCACGGCGAAAACCCCGGGGCGCAAGCTGGCCCTGGATGCGGCACGCGTGATTACCCGCAGCGCGCCGTCGATGCCGCTGCGGGTGCTGGAAATGATCGCCCGGGACAAGGCCTGCGAACACCCGGACAAAGCCTGCCATGGCGAGTCCTGTCCGCTGGCCCGAGGTTTCTATGACCGCCTGCCGGGCGCCCGGGCGGCGGCAAGCCAAGTCTGCTGGCTGGATCAGGCGGCATTGCGCGACATTGCATTGGCCCATGAGGTGTGCCCGTATTACCTCAGCCAGGAAATGGCCCGTTGGGCCGACGTGGTGGTGGCCGACTACAACTATTACTTCGACTTCAGCGCCTTGCTCTTTGGCCTGGCCCAGGCCAATGGCTGGACAGTCGCGACCCTGGTGGACGAGGCCCATAACCTGGTGGAACGCGGGCGGCAGATGTACAGCGCGACCCTTGACCAGGCCACGTTGAGCAGCGTGCGCAAAACCGCCCCCGAACCGCTGAAGAAATCCCTGGAGCGGGTCAATCGCCAGTGGAACGCCTTGCATACGCTCCAGGTAGCGGCCTATCAGGCCTATGAAAAACTGCCGGAAAAGTTGCTCCAGGCCTTGGCCACCTGTACCACCGCCATCGGCGATTACCTCAACGATCACCCCCAGGGCCTGGACAGTGGCTTACAGGCGTTCTACTTCGACGCCTTGCAGTTCGGCCGGGTGGCGGAAGCCTTCGACGAGCACTTTCTGTTCGACATCCACAAGCGCGAACTCGGCCGCCAGCGCAGCCTGTCGACGCTGTGCCTGCGCAACGTGGTGCCGGCCGCGTTCCTGCGGCCCAGGCTGACGGCGGCCCGCAGCACCGTGCTGTTTTCGGCGACCCTGAGCCCTCGACATTACTACGCAGACTTGCTGGGAACGCCGGGCGATACGGTGTGGATCGATGTCGAATCGCCGTTCAAGGCCGAGCAGCTGGACGTACAGGTGGTCAGCCGCATCTCCACGCGCTTTGCCCATCGCCAGGCGTCCCTGGAACCGATTGTCACGTTGATGGCCCGCCAGTTCAGCGAGCGCCCGGGCAACTACCTGGCCTTTTTCAGCAGCTTCGATTACTTGCAGCAAGTGGCCGGGCTGTTTGCCGAGCGGCACCCGCAGATCGCCCTCTGGACGCAATCGCGGGGCATGGGCGAAGCCCCCCGGCAGGCGTTTCTCGAACGATTCATGGAACACAGCCAAGGCATTGGCTTTGCGGTGCTGGGCGGCGCGTTCGGCGAGGGCATCGACTTGCCGGGTTCACGCCTGATCGGTGCGTTCATCGCTACCTTGGGGCTGGCGCAGTTCAACCCGGTCAATGAGCAGATGAAGCAACGCATGGCGGCGATCTTCGGCGATGGCTATGACTACACTTACCTGTATCCCGGCTTGCAGAAGGTCGTACAGGCGGCAGGCCGCGTGATCCGCACCCAACAGGATCGCGGGGTGGTGATGCTGATCGATGATCGGTTCGGCGAGGCCAGGGTGCAGCAGCTATTGCCGCGCTGGTGGTCAGTTACCCAAGAGGCCCACAAATCCCCTTGTGGGAGCGAGCTTGCTCGCGATGGCAGACTGTCAGCCAGCATTGATGCAAACTGACCCACCGCTATCGCGAGCAAGCTCGCTCCCATAGGGTGGAAGGCTTGAAGATTTTTCCTGGCACCCGACTTGTTCCATAATCCGTAAAAAATCCACACGGATGCCCCGGCCAGATGCTCGAGAAC
This sequence comes from Pseudomonas sp. Van50, assembly GCF_055390755.1. Classification (NCBI taxonomy): domain Bacteria; kingdom Pseudomonadati; phylum Pseudomonadota; class Gammaproteobacteria; order Pseudomonadales; family Pseudomonadaceae; genus Pseudomonas; species Pseudomonas sp. Van50. The sequence continues at coordinate 3,568,482 of NZ_AP024343.1, forward strand.
GCCCCCAAGATCCCGCTCATGAACGAAGAACAGCGCTTTCGCCTGCTCATCGACGCGGTGGTCGACTACGCCATCTACATGACCGACCCTTCGGGCATCATCACCAGTTGGAACTCTGGCGCCAGGCGTTTCAAGGGTTACGAGGAGTCCGAGATCCTCGGCCAGCATTTCTCCCGTTTCTATACCGACCAGGACCGCGCCGCCGGCCTGCCGCAACGGGCGCTGGATACGGCCCTGCATGAGGGGCGTTTCGAAGGCGAGGGCTGGCGGGTGCGCAAGGACGGCACGCTGTTCTGGTCCCATGTGGTGATCGACCCGATCATCGACAGCCAGAGTGGTACCTTGCTCGGCTTCGCCAAGATCACCCGCGACCTGACCGACCGCAAGATGGCCGAGGAAACCCTCAAGCAAAGCGAGCAGCAGTTTCGCCTGCTGGTGCAAAGCGTCACCGACTACGCCATCTACATGCTCGACCCGCAAGGTCAGGTCACCAACTGGAACCTGGGGGCGCAGCGGATCAAGGGGTATCTTCCGGTGGAAGCCATCGGCCGGCATTTCTCGATGTTCTACACCCCCGAGGATCGCGATGCCGGCGAGCCGCAGCGCGCGTTGAGCATCGCCGCCAGCGAAGGGCGTTTCGAGAAAAAGGGCTGGCGCATGCGCAAGGATGGCACGCGGTTCATGGCCCACGTGGTCATCGATGCGATTCGCAGCGATACCGGCGCGCTGCTGGGGTTTGCCAAGATCACCCGCGACATCACCGATGCCACCCAAGCCCAGCAGGCCCTTGAACAGGCCCGTGAGGCGTTGTTTCAATCCCAGAAACTGCAAGCCATCGGTCAGCTCAGCGGGGGTATTGCCCATGATTTCAATAACCTGTTGACGGTCATCCTTGGCAACCTGGAAATCGTGCGCAAGCGCATGCCCAGCGAGCCGAAACTCACTCAGTTGCTGGACAACGCGACCCAGGGCGCGCTGCGCGGGGTTTCGCTGACCCAACGCATGCTGGCGTTTGCCCGGCGGCAGAAACTGACCTACGAATCGGTCGAGCTGTCGGCCCTGGTACAGGGCATCAGCGGCCTGCTGCAAAGCTCCCTGGGCCCGTCGATACACATCCAGACCCGTTTCGCCGAGGCGCTGTCGCCCGTGCTGGCCGATGTCAATCAACTGGAACTGGCGATCCTAAACCTGGCGACCAACGCCCGGGACGCCATGCCCCATGGCGGCCAGATCGTCATTGCCGCCGAGGAACGGCAAGGGGCTGATGCCGGACCGGACCAGCCGATGGCCCCCGGACGCTACATCTGCCTGGCGATGACCGATGAAGGCGAGGGCATGGACGACGCCACGCTGGCCTCGGCCGTGGACCCATTCTTCACCACCAAGGGTGTCGGCAAGGGCACGGGGTTGGGGCTGTCCATGGTGCATGGCCTGGCGGAACAGTTGGGTGGCCGCCTGATACTCAAAAGCCAGAAAGGCCTGGGGACCACCGCCGAATTGTGGTTGCCGGTGGCCGGCGATGCGGCCCCTGGCAAAGCGGCGATCGAAGAGGCGGCGCCGCCGGTCCACGAGTTGAAAGTGCTGGTGGTCGACGATGACAGCCTGGTATTGACCAGCACTCGCTTGTTGATCGAGGACCTGGGGCATCGAGTCCTTTGCGCCCCATCGGGGGCTCAGGCGCTGGAGCTGTACGAGCGCAACCCGGACATCGACCTGGTGATCACCGACATGGCCATGCCGCAGATGGACGGCGCGCAGTTGGCGAAATTGTTGCGCGACCGCCAACCGACCTTGCCCATCATCCTGGCCACCGGCTATGCCGAACGCCTGGAAGGTTTCGCCACGCAACTGCCTCGGTTGATCAAGCCGTTCAAGCAGATTGACCTGATGCAGGTCATTGGGCAGACGATGAAATAGTCAGCCTCCTGTGGCGAGGGAGCTTGCTCCCGCTGGGTCGCGCAGCGGCCCCTATGTCGCGAGCGCTTCGCACTCGAGCGGGAGCAAGCTCCCTCGCCACAAGCAGGCGCTTATGGCGTTTATTCAGTGTTCTTCTTGAACCCACGCAAATTCATCGCACACAAGCAAAACTGCAACACGATCAATGCATACGCATGGGTATGCAGCCCCCAGACCACCCACAGAATATTGCTCGCGATAAAACAACTGAATCCCGCCACCCTGCGGCGGGGTTGGCGTGAGCCGATCAACCAGGCGGCCAGCACCGTGACGAGCATCGCCGGCCATTGCACCCATCCCAGATAATCCACGCAGCGGTCCTCTTGCCCTTTACACATAAAAGACCTTGGCGGTCGGACAGCGTTTCCTCGGACTTCGCTGCACCTGTGGTCCATTGGCTTGAACTTGCCACGCGCCGGGTTCTTCTAACGAGTCCGAATCATCATCGAGGCACCGCCTGCGCAATGCCCAGAATACTCACCGGGCCTACCCCGGAAGAAGAACTGACGGAACACAACGCCAAACTGTTCGGCTCGCCCAAGGAGCGACTGGACTTCTATCGTCGGGAGATCCAATACGAAACCAGCATCCTGGCCAATCGAACCGATGCTTACCTGGCGGCCCAATCCTTCCTGGTGATCGCCTTTGCCTCGTGCATGGCCAACCTGAACCCGGAGTGGGGCAAGTTGTTCACGCTGATCGTGCCGCCATTCCTGGCCTTGCTGGGATTCCTCAGCTCGCTCAATGCCTGGCCGGGGATCAAGGCGGCCTACGAGATCATCGATCACTGGCATTTCAAGCAGAGCGAACTGTTGCGCGCCGAACCCTTGATGGGCCTGGCCTACGACGAATCGCCGCTGTTCAGCGAGCGGGAATCGACCCACAAGGGCTACCGCAAGTCGTTGCTGTTTTCGTTGCGGACCCCTTGGATCTTCGCCACCTTCTGGGTATTGCTGGGGGCGTACTCGGTCTATATCCAGCTGAGCAACCCAGGCGGTTGAGGCACACTCGCCTCAACTCGACTGCTTACGGCGCTCATACCATGCCAACGTCGGCTGGGTCGTGATGCCATGCACCAGAATGCTCAAGGCCACCACCGACAGGGTGAGGTCGATGCACAGTTGCGCCACCGCTGGCGGCAGGTCATGGTTCAAGGCGAAGAACAGATAAAACAGGCTGCCGATCCCGCGAATGCCAAACCAGCCGATCAGCAGCCGTTGCGGTCCGTCGAGCAATCGCCGCCAGGGCACCACCAGCACACTCAGCGGGCGAATCACGAAAAACAGCAGGGCACCGATCGCCACGGCTCGCCAGTCCCAATGGTTGGCCAGCACGACCCCCAGCAGGGTCACCAGGAACACTTCCATCGACCGCTCCACCAAGCTGCCGAACGCCAGCATGTCGCTCATCATCACCCCAGCGGCCAATTGACCATCGCCCAACGTCTCGGTATCGCCCACAACGGCCTGTCGGGGATCGACGGCTTCGTGGCCCACCACCGGTTGCACCAGGTGTTCTGCCGGTGGCGCCCCTTCATCGGTGGATTGGACCTCGGCCTGACGCAGCCCCAAGCCGGCGGCGAACACCGAGAGAAAGCCATAGCCCTGGATCCACTCGGCCACGACGTAGGCCAGGGCAATCAGCGCCAGGGCCAGGTAATCATTGGGCGACAAGGTGCTGTCGGCATTCCTGATGCGCATCGACAGGGTCAGCTTGCCGATGCCGCGGCCCATCCAGTAGCCGACCAGCAACCCGGCCGGCACGGCCCAGAGGACGTTGCGCAGCAGCCATTCACCGAGAAAACCGCTGCCGTCCTCCCGCAGCATCAACAAGCCGAGGATCACAAAGGGAAACGCCGTGCCGTCGTTCAGCCCCGCTTCGCCCGACAGGCCGAATCGCACCCGGTCGTCATCCCGGGCATCGTTGACCTGCACCAGTGCCGCCAGTACCGGGTCGGTGGGCGCCAGCATCGCGCCGATCAGCATCGACACGCCCCAACCCAGGCCCAACAGATAGTGCAACGCCAGGCACAGGCCGGCGATGCACAGGATCATCACCGGCCCGGCCAGCCCATAGGCCACGCGCCAGGTACGGTCCTTGAGGGGCAGGCGCAACTTGAGGCCGCTGACGAACAGCGAAAACACCACCGCGATTTCCGTGAGGTGTTCCATCCAGACCGACGAGTCGCTGATGTCCAGCTTCAGCACGTCCAGCCCCAGCGGCCCGATGGCGACACCCAGCACCAGGCACATCGCCGAGGTGGTGACCGGCATCCAGCGCAGATAAGAGGAGGTCAGGGCCAGGGTCAGCAACACCGCGCCGAGCACCGCTACCCATACTGTGAACGTCATCGTTGCTCCTTGGATAGCGACTGGTGGCTCTCAGTATTCGAGGCCCGGAGCGAAGCGAGGGTTCCCACTAAAGCAGCACGCCTCCGTTTATCCGCCTGCCATTTAATCCAACGGAATTTTTCGCCGTTCCCCGCGCTCTGCAACAGAAGAGACGTTCTGATTCAGCGTCCGCCAAGAACCCGAGAGGCCCTTATGACTGCGCTGACACCCCTCCAATCCCAGCCGGCCACCGTGCACCCCGTCATCCATAATGGACAGGTGCGCCAATGCTATGAACGGCTGTTCCAGGGCCCCGACGATGCCGACAAGCAAGCCGTCGCCCAAGCGTTCCTCCAGCAATGCATCGCCAAAGCCGAGGCGCTCCCTCAGCAGATGCCCTCTGATCCCACGGCGCTGCAGGCCTGGGTCGAACAACACAGCGCCGGCGTGGCCCGGCAATACGCTGACTACCTGGAGCGGCGCAAGAACGGCGGCCCGCGGGAGTTTTTCAGCGGCAAGGCCCATGCCCTGTACTTCATCCAGGCCGTGGCCCCGACCAAACGGGTGGACGGTGCCTGGCTGTATGGCGTGGTCAAGCACTGGCACGACCACCGTTTCGAAGGGTTGCTGTGCACCTATCTGGAAGAACTGGGGGACGGTCATCCCGCGCAAAACCATGTGGTGCTGTATCGCAAGTTGCTCGCCGAACACGACCTGTCGGACGCCCCGGACATCGACGACGATCTGTATCTGCAAGGCGCCGTGCAACTGGCCCTGGGCTATGCCGGCGACGAGTACCTGCCGGAGGTCATCGGCTACAACCTGGGCTACGAGCAATTGCCCCTGCATCTGTTGATCAGCGCCTATGAGCTGAGCGAACTGGACATCGATCCGTACTATTTCACCCTCCACGTCACCATCGACAACGCCAGCACCGGCCATGCCCACAAGGCCGTGCAAGCGCTGCTGCAACTGATGCCGATGGAAGCGGACCGCGAGGCCTTCTGGCAGCGAGTCACGCTGGGCTATCGCCTCAACGACCTGGGGCAGGGTAGCCGGGCCATCATCGGCTCGTTCGACCTGGAGCGCGAAGTGCTGGACATGCTCGAACGCAAACGCCCATTCGGTCAGCACATGCATTCCGATTACTGCAAATTCGAAGGCAAGACCGTCAACCAGTGGCTCTCGGCGCCGGGCCAGTTGGAGGGGTTCCTGACGGCCATGCAGAACAAAGGCTGGATCAAGCGCCATGAAGACCCGCAACACAGTCGCTTCTGGACGCTGATCGACGGCGCAGGCGCGGCCATGTTCGGGGTCTTCAGCCCCTACGAAAAACAGCTGCTGCATGACTGGATCGCCGGTGACTGGCTGGACGAGGGCGTGAAGTCCGGCGCCCGGCGTGCTCCGGTTGCGGCCTGCGCCCCCGCGACGCCGATGGACGATCCCGATGTGCAAAACCTGCAACAGGCGCTGCAAGGCCGCACGCCGGACGAGCAGATGCAAGTCCTGATGCCCTGGCTCTGTGCCCGCTGCCACAGCCATCCGGCGGGGCTGCTGGCGACTCGCCGGTTCATCGAACTCAAGTCCGCACTTCGCTAGGGAGCTCTGCATGAATGAAGAAGAACGCCTGTCCGAGCCGGATCTTGCATTGGTGCAACTGGGCCGACGCCTGCAAGCCGACGGTTATCGTTTCATCACCCCGACCCCGTTGACCCATGAACGGGTCAACCAGCGTCCCGGCAATGAGCGCGCCAAGACCTTGCGGGACGTGTTCGGCTGGTCGCGGCCGTTTGCGCCGGGGCTGATCAGCACCGACGAACAGCGGCAACTGCAAGACGCCCAGGTGCTGGAAGCACACGACGGTTTGTTGCGTAGCCGGGTGCGCTGGTCGAGCCTGGATGGCTTGCTGTTTGCCCATTCGCAGTTTCCCACGCAAGCCAGCGATGCGGTGTTCTTCGGCCCTGACAGCTATCGTTTCGCCCAACTGATCCATACTCACCTGCAACAGAACTTCACGGCCGTGCAGCGCGCCGTGGACATTGGTTGCGGCGCGGGTGTCGGGGCCATCGTGATTGCCCGCGCCCGTCGTGAAGCGCAAGTGCTGGCCGTGGACATCAACCCCCAAGCCCTGCGCCTGAGCGCCGTGAACGCCGCGCTGGCGGAGGTGGCCAACGTCGAGGTCGCCCGCAGCGACGTGTTGCAGGACGTGCCAGGCCAGTTCGACCTGATCGTCGCCAACCCGCCGTACATGGCCGACCCCTCCGAGCGCGCCTACCGCCATGGCGGCGGCACACTGGGCGCCGGGCTGTCGCTGCGCATCGTCGAGCAGGCCTTGCCCCGGCTCACACCTGGCGGCTCGCTGGTGCTCTACACCGGCGTGGCCATGGTGGATGGGCGCGATCCGTTCCTCGAAGCGCTGGGGCAATGGCGTGACTCGGCGGATTTCGGCTGGACCTACAAGGAATTGGACCCGGACGTGTTCGGTGAAGAACTGCTCACGCCGGGTTATCAGGACGTGGAAAGGATCGCCGTGGTGGCGTTGGTTGTAACCCGCATTGGCGCAGGTCTGGGCGGGGCTATCGGAGGGATTTTCGATGAACAGACGCATGAAATTCGGCGTTGAAGAGGAGTATTTCATCACTGACCTGAGCACCCGTTGCATGCCGGGTGAACCCCCTGCGGAGGCTGTCGCCGCGTGCCAGGCTGAGCTGGGCAAGCATTTCGCCCATGAAATGTTCCAATGCCAGGTGGAAATGGCCTCGCCCATCTTTCGCAGCCTGCCCGAGGCTGCCGACTACCTGAACCAAGTGCGTACAGGCCTGAACCAGCGCTTGGCGCCCTATGGCCTGGGCCTGCTCAGTGCCGGTTCACACCCGATGGCCACCCAGGTGCTGCAACCCACCGACGAGCTGCACTTCCAGCAACTGTTCGATGATTATCAGCGGGTGGCGCGGCGCAGCGTGCTGTCGGGCCTGCATGTCCACGTGGAAGTCCCGGCAACGCAGGATCGGGTGCGGATCATGAATGAGGTCCTACCGTGGTTGCCGATGTTCCTGGCCCTGAGCGCGTCATCGCCATTCTGGAACGGTGGCTACAGTGGCTTCAGCAGCTATCGACAAGTGGCCTGCGATGAATGGCCGCGCATGGGGGTGCCGGAGTATTTCGAAGATGAGTCGGCGTTCGGCGGCTACGTCGACATGCTCATGCGCACCGGGTCCATTCGCCAGGCCAGCGATTGCTGGTGGGTGATACGACCTTCCTCACGTTATCCCACGTTGGAGCTGCGCATTTGCGATGCCTGTCCTCGGGCGGACGACGTCCTTTGTCTGGTCTCGCTGTTTCGCCTGATGGTGGCCCACGCCGTGACGCAGCGCCGGCCCGGTGCCCGCTACAGCCAGATGTCCCAGTGGATCCTCAAGGAAAACCGCTGGCGGGCCAAGCGCCACGGGATTCTCGCGGAGTTTATCGTCGAGGGGCAGGAACAGCCGATGCTGATCGGGGAATGGCTGACCCTGGCGGAGCAGACTTTCGGTGAAACCGCGGCCGAACTGGGCGTCCAGGACGTGTTCAAGCAGGCCCGCGCGATTGTTCAGGAAGGCACCAGCGCCGATCGGCAAATCGTGCTCTACGAACAAGGCCTGCTGCTGGGCGATTCGGTCGAACAGGCCTTGAGTCGGGTGGTCGATCAGTTGCTCGCGGAAACCGCCGGGAGGCCGGTTGCCGACCCAGCCTTGCAACAGGTCGCAGGTGGTCCATGAGCAGCAAGACCCTGGCTGACTACAACCGCATGCGAGATTTCGCCGCCACCCCGGAACCGGCGGCGAAACGTTCGCGCAAGTCGGCAAAAACCGCCCACGCCTTGCAGTTCTGCATTCAAAAGCACGATGCCTCGCGGCTGCATTACGATTTTCGGCTGGAGCTCGACGGCGCGCTCAAGAGCTGGGCGGTGCCCAAGGGGCCGTCCCTGGACCCCAAAGCCAAACGTTTGGCCGTGCATGTCGAAGATCATCCGTTGGATTACGCCACATTCGAGGGCAACATCCCTGAAGGCCACTACGGCGCCGGTGACGTGATCGTCTGGGACCGGGGCGTCTGGATTCCCCAGGGAGACGCCCACGAAGCCTACGAAAAAGGTCGGCTCAAGTTCGAGTTGCAAGGCGAAAAGCTCAGCGGCCTGTGGAACCTGGTACGCACCCATATGCCCGGCAAGCAGGAGCAGTGGTTCCTGATCAAGCATCAGGACCAGGCCGCCCGCCCCGAAAGCGAATACGACGTGGTCCAGGCCGAGCCGGACAGCGTGCTCAGCAATCGTACCCTCGTGCCCAAGCGTCGAGGCAAGGCTGTCGCCAAAGCGGTGAAGCAACCGGAAAAAGCCGCGCGGCCGAAATCGCCGAAACGCGCCTCGAAAGGCACCCTCAGCGGTGCGGTCGCCGGGCCGCTGCCAGAAACCCTCAAGCCGGAACTGGCGACCCTGGTGGAAAGCGCGCCCGACGGCGAATGGCTCTATGAGATCAAGTTCGACGGTTACCGGGTCATGGCGCGGATCGAAAACGGCGACGTCAGGCTGCTCACCCGCAACGGCCATGACTGGACCCACAAATTGCCAAGACAGGCCGAGGCCTTGGCCGCGTTGGGGTTGGAATCGGCCTGGCTCGACGGCGAGATGGTCGTCGCCAACGAGCAGGGGGTGCCGGACTTCCAGGCCTTGCAAAACGCCTTCGAAGCCGGCAGCAGCGGCAAGATCGCCTATTACCTGTTCGACGTGCCTTATCTCAATGGCATGGATCTGCGCAACGTGCCGGTGCAAGAGCGCCGGGCCGCCTTGGCCGCCGTGTTGGAGCCCAACGAAAGCCCCTTGTTGCGCTTCTCCGATGCCTTCGAAGAAACCCCTGAAGCGCTGCTAAACAGCGCCTGCCAGATGCAGATGGAAGGGCTGATCGGCAAGCGCGTCGGCAGCACCTATGTGTCCAGGCGCAGCAACGACTGGATCAAGCTCAAATGCAAGAATCGCCAGGAGTTCGTGGTGGTGGGCTTCAGCGATCCCAAAGGCGCCCGCAGTGCTTTCGGTGCCTTGCTGCTGGGGCTGCATGATGCCGACAGCGGCCAGTTGCGCTACGCCGGTAAGGTCGGCACTGGGTTCAACGAAACCACCCTCAAAAGCATCTACCAGCAATTGCGGCCCCTGGAGACGAAAAAGGCCGCCGTGGTGAACCCGCCCACCGGCTACGAAGCCAAAGGCGTGCATTGGCTGGAACCGACGCTGCTGGCCGAAGTGGCCTTTGCCGAAATGACCAAGGAAGGCTCGGTGCGCCATGCGGTCTTCCATGGCTTGCGCAACGACAAGCCGGCCATGGACATCACTCAGGAGCTTGCCAAACCCGTGAAGAAAACCACTGCGGCGAAAAAAACCAGCACCCAGGATGAACCCGACGCGAAACCGCACAAGGCAAAGAGCAGGACAAAAGCCAAGGCCCCGGCCATGGACGGCAAGGTCCGCATCACTCACCCGGAGCGGGTCATCGACGCCAGCAGTGGCACCACCAAGCTGCAGTTGGCCGAGTATTACGCCAGCGTTGCCGAATTCATCCTGCCGGAACTGGAAGATCGCCCGGTCGCCTTGGTCCGGGCGCCGGACGGCATCGCCGGTGAGCTGTTTTTCCAGAAGAACCCCGAGCGCCTGGCGATTCCCGGTATCACCAGCCTGGACAAGGAACTGACCGGGCAACCAGTGATGATCATCAACAACGCCGAGGCGCTGATCGGTGCGGTGCAGATGAGCACGGTGGAACTGCACACCTGGAATGCCACGTCTGTCGACCTGGACAAACCCGACCGCTTCGTCCTCGACCTCGACCCGGACCCGGCGCTGCCCTGGAAAAGCATGGTCGAGGCGACGCAGCTCACCTTGTCGGTGCTCGATGAACTAGGGCTCAAGGCGTTCCTCAAGACCAGCGGCGGCAAGGGCATTCATGTGGTGGTGCCGTTGACACGCAAACTGGGCTGGGACGAGGTCAAGGGCTTCAGTCATGCGATTGTCAGTCACATGGCCAAGCTGCTGCCGGACCGCTTTTCGGCGGTGTCCGGGCCAAAGAACCGGGTAGGGCGGATCTTCATCGATTACCTGCGCAATGGGCTGGGCTCCACGACCATCTGCGCCTACGCCGCCAGGACCCGGGAGGGGTTGCCGGTGTCGGTGCCGATATTTCGTGAGGAGGTGGCTGAGCTCAAGGGGGCGAACCTGTGGAATGTGCACAATGTTCATGAGCGTCTGGCGGAGGTGGGTCATGAGCCCTGGGCCGGGCTGAAGAAGACGCGGCAGAGTATTACGGCTGAGATGCGCAGGCGTATCGGTATGAAGAAAGTTTAAGGCGTCGCGGCTATACGCCGCAGTTCCTTTGTGGGAGCGAGCTTGCTCGCGAAGAGGCCAGCAAGCTCAATATCCATGTCACTGAACCACCGCCATCGCGAGCAAGCTCGCTCCCACAGATCATCTCAAGCCGCTGTCATCGGTAATCTGCCACCCGAAAACGCGTTCAGCCCACCGGGACACGCAAATATTCCGGCTGCAGGTAGTTGAACCAGAGCAGGATCATTTCCACCAGGATCGTCACCAATACCAGCAGGCCCACGCCCCAGACACTTGCCGAATACAGCAGGCCCTGTTCCTTCTTGAGGCCCATGAACTTGGGCAGCCCGACGAAAAGCAGGAATGTCGAGTAAGCCGATGCCAGCAACAGCACCGCCACGGCCAGCCAGCGGCTAGGGTAAAGCCCGAAGATTCCGGCCAGGAAATATGGCGTTGCGGTATAGGCGGCGAAACCGATGCATTGGTTGACCGTCGGGCGCGCTTCGAAAGTGCGGGACATCCAGCGGATGAACAGCCCCATCAACGTGACGCCGACGACGATGGTCAGGTACAGCAGCACGCACAATTGAAGCGCGCTGGTGCTGCTGAGCCGAACCGTTTCGTTTTCGGCCAGGCTCCATCCGGTCCAGGTGGTGCCGATGAACAGGCACACCGCGGGAATCAGCGCGAGCAACAGCAAATGAGCCAGGTAATGGCGTGGATGTGCCTGTTCCTGCTCGCGTATGTCGGCCCAGGCGAATTCGGGCTGTGTGAACAGTTTGACGAAAGGTGCGGACATGACGACCTCCTGATCAAGACGGCCTCTGCATGAGGCCCTTACTGGGTTTGAGGCACAGAAAAAGACCGGGGTTTCATTTATTTCCTGTTCCTGGTGACCGACCGCTTCCGGTACGCGAAGACATGCGCTTCCTGCACAAGGTCTGGCGTTTCGAGCGAGTCGCTCGGATGCGTCATGGGCGACTGGCCGGGCACAGCCCACTGTGGGAGCGAGCTTGCTCGCGATAGCGGTAAACCAGCCCATTGATGTTGCCTGACCTGCCCCTATCGCGAGCACGCTCGCTCCCACAGGTATTAGGGGCAAGGCCCATTGGCTGAGTGCTCCCTCGCCACAGGTAAAACGCTGCGCCATGCTTAAAGCATCGGCTTGCCCCCGGTAATCCCATAACGGGCTCCGGAGATGTAGCTGCCTTCGTCCGAGGCCAGCAGCACATAGATCGGCGCCACTTCAACCGGCTGGCCGGGGCGGCCAAGGGGCGTCTGGGTACCGAAATTCTGCACTTCTTCCTCGGGCATGGTCGCCACGATCAGCGGCGTCCAGATCGGTCCCGGTGCCACGCTGTTCACGCGGATGCCCTTGGGCCCGAGCATCTGCGCCAGGCCACCGGTGAAGTTGGCGATGGCGCCTTTGGTGGCGGCATAGGCCAGCAGTGTCGGCTTGGGCATGTCGGAATTGACCGAGCTGGTATTGATGATCGAGCCACCAGGCTTCATGTGCGGCACGGCGGCCTGGCAGATCCTGAACATCGCCGTGATGTTGATATCGAAGGTACGCACCCATTCTTCGTCGGGAATGTCCTCCAGGTTATCGTGGGTCATCTGGAACGCGGCGTTGTTGACCAGGACGTCGATATGGCCGAAGCGGGCAACGGTTTCATCGACGATCTTGCGGCACAGGCCTTTGTCCGCCAGGTCACCGGGCAACAACAGGCATTGACGCCCGGCCTGCTCGACCCAGCGTGCGGTTTCCCGGGCGTCTTCATGCTCGTCCAAGTAGGCAATCGCCACATCCGCACCTTCACGGGCGAAGGCAATGGCAACGGCGCGACCGATGCCGCTGTCGGCGCCGGTGATCAGGGCAATCTTGTTCGCCAGTCGTCCGGAGCCGGTGTAGCTCTGCTCGCCGCAGTCCGGATAAGGGTCCATTTTGCGCTGGGTGCCGGGCACCGGCTGGCTTTGTTTCGGGAAAGGCGGGAAAGGGTAGTCGACCATCGTCGTTCTCCAGGTGGGTTGCGATGGAGGGTGGACTTTGGGTTTTCGGGCAGAGTTCGGTCCGATTGTCCGGCCAGTCGATGAGCGTGACGGTGGTCGTTTCGTCGGTGAAGGGTGGGCTGTGGCGAATATTGGACGAGCCTGTATTCTCCAATGTCAGTAGCGGTGTCGAGAAGGAGCGGGGCAATGTTCAGCCACATACAGATCGGCGCGCGCGACCTGCCGACAATGGTCGCTTTTTATGATGCAGTGCTCGGCTGCCTGGGGCTGGAGCGCATCGCGGGCGAAAACGATTCGGGCCCGCCGGGAGAAGGCTGGCGTCAGCCCGGCAAGTATTGGCCGCAGGTTTTTGTCCAGTTGCCTTTCAATGGCCTGCCCGCGACCTGGGGCAATGGCATGCAAGTAAGCTTCGCCGCCGATTCCCCGCAAACCGTCCGCGCTGCCTGGGAGCAGGCGATGGCCATGGGCGGTACCGACGAAGGTCCACCGGGTCCGAGGCCGCAGTATTGCGAAGGTTATTTCGGTGCGTATTGCCGCGACCCGGAGGGGAACAAGCTGTGCTTTGTCTATGCGCCGGATATGCATGAATAAAGCACAAAACTGATGGCAAGGACGCTTTTGTGGCGAGGGAGCTTGCTCCCGCTGGGGCGCGAAGCGGCCCTTGACCAGCAGACCACTGGGTGTTGGTGAGATTTGAAGGCTGCTTCGCAGCCCAGCGGGAGCAAGCTCCCTCGCCACAGTTTTTTTGTCGTCGTTTGAATCAGCCCCTGGCTTTCAGGCTGCGCTCCATCCGTGCGAGGCCTTCCTCCAGCAATGCCCGCGGGCAGCCGAAGTTCAGGCGCACGAACTGCCCGGCATCGTCAGCAAAATCCAGCCCGACACTCAGCCCGACCTTGGCTTCTTTCAAGAAAAATCCTTGTGGGTCATCCAGCCCCAGCCCGGAGCAATCCAGCCAGGCCAGGTAAGTGCCCTGGGGCACGGTCATGGTGATGCCCGGCAGACGGGTGCTCACCGCCTCGACCAGGTAATCGCGGTTGGCTTGCAGATAGGCTTTCAAGGCCTCCAGCCATGGGCCGGCTTCGCTGTAGGCCGCACGGGTCGCTTCCAGGCCGAAGGCATTGACGCTGTCGACCATGCCGGCCCGCGCGTTGTTGACCCGCTCGCGCAGCTTGGCGTTCTGGATAATGGCGAACGATGTTTTCAGCCCGGCGATGTTGTAGGCCTTGCTGGCGGACATCAAGGTGATGGTGCGCTCGGCAATCTCCGGGCTGAGGGAGGCGGTCGGAATGTGCACGCGGCCGTCGAAGCACAATTCGGCATGGATTTCGTCGGAGATGATCCAGGCGTCCTGCGCCAGGCAAATGTCCGCCACGGCCTTGAGTTCTTCGCGGCCAAACACCTTGCCCAGCGGGTTGTGAGGGTTGCTCAGCAACAGGGCGCCGCCGCCCTGCAATGCTTCGCGCAACGCGGTCAAGGGCGTATGGAATTCACCCTTGACCGGGGTGAACGGCAACTCCACTTTGTTCAACTGCCAGTGACCGGGGGCGTGGCGCAGCGGAGGGTAGTTGGGCACCTGCACCACGACATTCTGTCGGGGTTCCACCAGGGCACGCAGCGCCATATTGAAACCCGGCTCGACGCCAGGCAGGAACACGATCTGCTGAGGCTCGACGCGCCAGGCGTACTTGCTCCACAGGTCTGCCACGATGGCCGCGCGCAGATTGTCCTGGGCGACGCTGTAGCCCAGCATCGGATGTTCGAGGCGCTTGTGCAGCGCGTCGATGACCACCGGCGGGGCGGGGAAATCCATGTCGGCCACCCACATTGGCAGCACATCGGCCGGGTAGCGGCTCCATTTGGTACTGCCGGTGCCGTGGCGCTCCAATACGGTGTCGAAATCGAAAGTCATGGGGGTTCCATCAGTCAGTCATGAGATGGCGCACATCATAAAGCAAAGACCGCCGAGAAAAGCTTGATGGCGCAGTGCCACCAATTGATGATAATCAGTTAAAGTTCCCTCTCGAAACGCCGCTAAGCCGTTAGCGGCACTCGGTAACGGACCTCCAAGTCTTTGAAAAGGACGACCCCCATGACATCGCCCGTGCGCTTTAACGATCACCACCGTAAAGCCGACCGCATCATGCTGGGGCTACTCTGGCTCACGTTGCTGTATTCCCTGAGCCTGGCGTTCCTGCACTCGACGTTCACCCAGGCGCTGCTGGTGGGGGCGACCACCTGCGTGGCGAGCACCACGCTTTATCGCGTCCTGGCCGGCACCCGGGCCATGCGCTGCGTCATCGCGGTGGCGCTGATGGTCATGGCGGCCTTGCACATCAACCAGACCCACGGCGTGATCGAATTCCACTTCGGGATCTTCGTGCTGCTGGCCGTGTTGACGTTCTACCGTGACTGGCTGCCGATTGTCGTTGCCGCCGCCACCATCGCGGTTCATCACCTTGGTTTTCACTGGCTTCAACACCAGGGTTATCCGGTATTCGTCATGGACACCCACGGTGGCTGGTCGATGATCTTTCTTCACGCGTTCTACGTGGTGGTGGAAAGCGTGATCCTGATTTACCTGGCGAACCAGAGCCTGGCCGACGCCACGGAAAACCAGGAGGTGCTCGATAAGGTGCTGGCGGCGGCCGCGCAGTTGAGCAACGACGCCGACAGGCAGCGCAGCGACGGCGTCAAGGTCTCTTCGAGTGAGCGTTTCGATCATTTCCTCCAGCAGGTCACCCAACTGGTGGATGGCGTGGTGCGCGACACCCGCAACCTCTCGGACCTGGGCCAGGACCTGTCCCAGGTTGGCCAGACCCTGGAAACCGGTGCCCGTCACCAACTCGACGAAGTGGCACAGATGAGCGGTGCGATCAGCCATCTGGTCGAGGCCATGGAAAACATCGCCGGCCATGTCGGCCAGACCCTGCAGCACGGTTGACCAGACCCGGGAGGAGATTGTCGAGCTGGCAGGGCGCATCAACCTGACCAACGAAACCGTGCAGGTCCTGGCCGACCAGGCGCAGCAGATCGGCCAGGTGCTGGATGTGATCAACGGCATTGCCGAACAGACCAACCTGCTGGCCCTCAATGCCGCCATCGAGGCGGCCCGGGCTGGCGAGCAGGGCCGCGGGTTCGCGGTGGTGGCCGACGAGGTCCGCACCCTGTCACAAAAGACCTCGACGTCCACCACCGAGATCCAACAGATCATCACCAAGCTGCAGCAAGGCAGCCGCCAGGCGGCCGTCGCGATGCAAGACAGCCGCGATGGGGTCGAGCGCTGCGTCTCCGCCAGCCAACTGGCTTCGCAACTGTTGCACGCCGTCGTCGAAGACATCGCCGTGATCAATCATTTCAACGACCTGATCGCCAGCACCACCCAAGAACAATCCAAGGCGTCGATGGGCATCAACCAGCGCCTGCAAAGCGTGCAGGCCGTGGCTGAGCGCAACGCCGACAACATTGGCATCCTGACTCGCAGCAGTCAGTGCTTGCCGCCGTTGGCAGAGCGGCTGGCGGTGTTGGGGCAGGCGTTTCATGGAAAGGGCGGGGTGGTCTGAAAAGGCCTATGAATCCAAGTATGGATAAAAAACGTTATGAAAAATTTCAAATATTTTGCGTTGATGTATCTAAATGATTGGCACCAGTGGGATCAACCCTTCTCGGAGCGTATATTTTCTAGCAATAAGACACAGAGTCTCCAAGCGTTCCACCACGCAGCGAAGTACTACAAGGTAACCCGAAATTTCCGCATCGATAAAACTGAAAGTCGTCTGCAAGGAGCGCTGGACTTGGTCAGGTCTGGCCGAGGAAAACTGACCGAAAAGAACGTATGCGAAAAAGTTAATCAACTCGCCCTTGCGTTTGAAAAACGCTATGGAAAAAACGCCGTATCCGCGGCCTCGAAATTTCTTTGGTTGCGCTACAAAAGCCCGGTCGTGATCTTTGATTCCCGAGCCAAGCAATGGCTAAACAAGAATGGCTACAAAGTGCCTAACCATTACGAGGGATACCGGGAGCAATGGCTCGCCGCGTTTTCTGACCACAGCCTGCAAATAGAACGAGCGTGCGCGGCATTGGTGAACGCACACGACTTTTCGATGGCATTTGAAAGCAGTCCCAAGGAAATCGTGCCCATCACGACATCGCTCTGGTTCAAGGAGCGAGTGTTCGACAAATACTTATGGTTCAACGCTGGGAACTGACGCAGCACCAGTGGCTGCGAACAGGAGGACGCGCTGGGTGTGAACTCAGCGCGCGTGACATCGAATGTGTCAGTGGCTAAACAAGCTAGAGTTGCTTCACCACGATAAAAACGAGCAGAGCGGTGGCAATCCCATAGACGATGGAAAGCGCAAGCGGATTGTTCGTGCATGTCGTCAACGGTGTAGGTGCACTGCGCCTGACGAAAAAGTTAATTGCGCCGATCCCGCCAATCATCATGATGGCCGTCGCTATGAACACGCCCAGCGGAAGGTAATCAGAAGATTTGAGCTCTACGATCGTGGCGACCAGGAGGAAGGAGGACGACAAGGTGATAATGGCGCCCAACGTCCACAACGAAAGATCGCCCGCCAGCCGGCGGACTACTCCTGCAAAACAGCCACCCATGAAGGCCTTACGTCTCGGATTCTTTACGCTGGCCTCGAGGTCCTTGAACATAAGCGCTGGTAGGCAGAGCAGGATCGACACGCTGCCCAGGCTATTCACCAACCGGCCCAGTGATTTACCCATTCGGTCCAGGTAGTCCAAAGGCGGAATGTTCAGCGTATGAATCGCAAAATAGGCCGCGATTATCGAAATGATTAACCAGACCAGCGCCCTGAATACGAGATCACGAACGAGATTTTGCTTTAGCCAGTCGTCAAACCGGTTTTTATCGGTGGACATAAAAATCCTTTTTAAATAGCGCTCATATGAGTGAAGGCCTAATGATATCAGCTGACGATGATGATACGGCTGTGACTGTTCGGACATTTGTGATGAGCACGGCGCAGTCATGATGCCGCGTATCCGGCATCTGCAGTGAAGGGTTGCCTGGAACAACGATTTTCCTGCCCGGGTCTATCCCCTGAAAACACCTTGGATCAGGCAACTATGCCGGCGGATCCGGCAAGCGGATTGGCGTTTCGCTCCACATACTCTCGCGGCCCGGAGGCCCTGCCACAGCTGTATCGCAGTGGCGGAGCCTGCCGAAGGCGGTCGAAAACATGTGTGCGAGTGCTTGATATGGAAAACAACACGGTCCGTTTTGCCTGCAACGGCTGCGGGATTTGCTGCAAAGGTCGGCTGATTCCACTGACGTTGGACGAGACGAGGCAATGGTTGCAACGCGGACATGAGGTGGCGGTCGTGCTGGAGGCGTTCGATGAGTCGAGCTGGCCTTCGGAGCCTCGACAATTCGCCCACAGCGCCCAAAGAGCCGTGGAAGTCACCAGTGGCGATGCCCGGATCCGAGTCGTTGCGGTGTTGGCCGGCAATGCCCTGACCCAGTGCCGCAATCTCGGCGACGACGGTCGTTGCGGCATCTATGAAGAGCGGCCGTTGGTCTGTCGAATCTACCCGATGGAAATCAATCCGCTCATTACCTTGCGTCCAGCCGACAAGGTCTGTCCTCCCGAGGTCTGGGAGACGGGGGAGGTCTTGTTTACCGACCGCGTCGTCGATCCGATCCTGGCCGATCAGATCGAACGTTCCCGCCAGGCGGACAGGGACGATGCCCAGGCCAAGATTGCGCTGTGTGAAGCGCTGGGTATGAACGTCGCCGCCTGGAAGGGCAATGCGTTGGCCGTTTACTTGCCTGATCGGGCGCAGTTGGCTGAAGCAATCGTTCGCTACGACCGCGCCCCGGAGGCACCGACTGGCCTGAACTGGAAAGTGCGGGTCGAAACGCCGGCCCTGGCCCAACGACTGCTGCAAGCAGGTGTCGCGCTGGATGATCAACGGTCAACCAGCTATATCTTCCAGGGACTTTAGTTTTCGAGTCCAGCCATCACTTTGTGCATTTTCAGTCCACGAAATATCTTGCAATACATAGGCTTGGATGACCTGTGCCGGTTTCGGCTCGTTGAATCGTGCAAGAATTTGCGCCAATCAGGCAAGCGACCCGAACCGCCGACCCAGCATACTGCGTCCATATTGATCAACGATTTGCGGTGATGCCGAGCAGTGTTCGGCATCACCGCAAGTCGTGGGCCCGATCTTTCAAGGAGTGAAGTGTGCACACCGATTTCAAAAGCGACACGGCCGCCCCAGACCTCAGTCGCCTGGCCGGCTCGGTCAGCCAGCTTGTGCCCGGCGAGGGTGACCAGATGACTGCCATCGCCGGTTTGAGCCTGCATCGGCGCAAGGCAATCACCGCGCCCATGCACTGCATCTACGGCCTGGGCATTGGCGTGACCTTGCAAGGCCGCAAGCAAGCCATGATCGGGGACGAGATCCTGACCTACGCTCCCGGCCAGTCCATGGTGACTTGCGTGGACCTGCCGGTCATTTCCCACGTCTCCCAGGCCAGCGTCGCCAAACCGTTCCTGGGCCTGATGCTGAGATTCGACAGCACGATGGTGATGCAAGTGGCCGAGCGCATGCAGCTGTCACAACGCATGAAAGACGACGCGTTTCGACCGATTACCGTACAGGCGCTGGATGCCGGGGTGCTGGATGCCCTGAGGCGTTTGATAGACCTGCTGGACGAGCCGCAGTTGCTTGAGACCGTGGCCCCGCTGATCAAGGAAGAAGTTGTCGCTCGCCTGCTGAACGGTGCCCATGCACCGCAGTTGCTGCATGTCATCGCCGCCGGTTCACCCAGCCAACACATTGCCAAGACGGTCGCCTGGCTGAAACTGAATTTTCGCCAGGCGTTGCGCATGGACGACCTGGCGGCGCAAGCGCACATGAGTCCTTCCACTTTCCGCCAGCATTTTCGGACCGTGACCGGGATGAGCCCGTTGCAATACCAGAAGCAACTGCGGCTGCAAGCTGCTCGGCAATTGATGTTGAGCCAGAAGGTCGACGCGAGCAGTGCAGGGGGCTGGTTGGCTACGAAAGTGCCTCGCAGTTCAGCCGTGAATACAGCCGCCTGTTTGGAGAGCCCCCGCAGCGGGATATCAAGCGGATTCGCTTGTGATCGTGAGGCTTGCCTGGCATTGCGGCCAGGCAGCCTCAAGCGCCGCTCACGCCAACTTGAACGGCAATTCACGCATGGGTTTACCGGTCAGGCTCGCCACCGCGTTCGCAAACGCCGGGGCTAACGCTGGCAGGCCGGGTTCGCCCATTCCCGTGGGCGGCTCGGCACTGGGCACGATGTGGACAGCGAATTCCGGCATGTCGGTAATGCGCGGCACGCTGAAGTCAGCAAAATTGCTCTGCTGCACGACGCCGTCTTTCAGGGTGATGGCACCACCGGGCAGGCACATCGACAGGCCCATCAGCGCCGCGCCCTGGACCTGGGCCTCGACACTGCGTGGGTTGACGGCCAGGTTGCAGTGCACGCCAGCGGTCACGTTGTGCAGCACCGGACGGCCATCCTGCACCGAGGCTTCGACCACATAAGCCACCACCGAACTGAACGACTCGTGGACCGCCACGCCCCAGGCACGGCCCGCCGGTAGCTGGCGCTTGCCGTACTCGCTCTTGTCCACGGCCAATTGCAGCGCCGCGCGATGGCGTGGGCTCTGGTCGCCAAACAGCTTCATCCGGTAGGCCACCGGATCCTGTTTGGTGGTGCGGGCGATCTCGTCGATCAGTGTTTCCATCACAAAAGCCGTATGGGTGGAACCGACGCTGCGCCACCACAGTACGGGGACGTTGAGTTTCGGGTGATGCACCGTCAGCCGCATGGGCAGCGGATACGGGTCGCGCAGGCCCTCGGTGGCGGTCGGGTCGATGCCATTTTTCACCCGCCCGCCAAACACGGTACCGGTGATGATCGATTGGCCAACCAAGGCGTGGTCCCAGGCGAGAACCTTGCCACTGTCATCAAAACCGATGCGCGCACGGTGCAGGTGCATGGGGCGGTAGTAGCCGCCCTTGATGTCGTCTTCCCGGCTCCAGAGTGTGCGGATAGGCGCATCGACCCCAGCGGTGCGGGCGGCCTTGGCCACTTCGCAAGCCAGTACCACGAAATCGTTGGTGGGTACGCCGCGCCGGCCAAAACCTCCACCAGCGGTTTGTACATTCACCTGGATCTGCTCGGGCTTGAGGTCCAGCACCTTGGCGGCGGCCGCCGCATCGCCGCCCGGGAATTGCGTGCCGACCCACAACTGAGCGCCATTTTTGCCGGCAAGCTGCACGGTGCAATTGAGCGGTTCCATGGGGGCATGGGCGAGGTAGGGGAACAGGAACTCGGCCTCCAGTCGATGCGGCGCCGTGGCGAGTGGCGTCATGTCGGCATCGAAGTGCAACGGGCCGGGCTGGCTGGCCAGTTCGCGGTATTGGGCCAATTGTTTTTCGCTGTCCACCTTTTCCACGGCGGACGCATTCCATTCCACCTTCAGTGCATCGCGTGCCAGCTTCGCCTGCCAGTAACTGTCGGCAACCACCGCGACACCTTCGGCGCCGCCATCCAGCGGTACGCGCAACACGGCCTTCACGCCTTTGGTGGCCCGCGCCGCGCTGTCGTCCAGAGCAGCGATTCTGGCGCCGAACACCGGTGGCCGGGCGACGACCGCCGTGAGTTGCCCCGGCAGGTGCATGTCGATACCGAAATCCTGCTGGCCGCTGCTCTTGGCCTTGGCATCGATGCGTGTGGTGGCCTGGCCGATGATGCGGAAATCCTTGGGGTCCTTGAGCGTGATCTGCTCGGGTACAGGCATCGCCATCGCCGCTTGCGCCAGTTCGCCGTAGCTCGCTTTACGGCCCGCCGGGCCGAGCACCATGCCGGCCTGGGTACTCAGGCTCGCCACGTCCACGTTCCAGCGTGCGGCGGCCGCACTCAGCAGCATGGCGCGCGCACGGGCGCCAAGTTCGCGGTACTGGGTGTAGCTGTTCTTGATCGTGTTGGAACCACCCGTGAGGTGGATGCCGAACGCCGGGTCCATGTAGGCCGCGTCGTTGCTGCCGTTGCGACTGCGCACCAGGCTCCAGTCGGCATCCAGTTCTTCGGCGAGAATCATGGGCAGGCCGGTCTGCACGCCCTGGCCGAATTCCAACCGATTGATGGTGACCGTGACCTCGCCATTGGGCGCGATCTGCACGAAGGCGGAGGGTTGCTGGGTCGGTTTGAGCGGCGCTGCGACGGCGCCATTGGCTTCCTGCGCCAGGGCCAGGTGTGGAAACGCCCCCAAGGCCAGCCCGCCGATGCCGACGATCTTGAGGAAGCTGCGCCGGGGCAGGGCAGCGGGGCCGTCAGCCTCGTCACGTTCAAGCATATGTTGCAAGGCGCGGGGGAGCTCGTTTGGGAAGATCTCGTTCAGCATGGTCAGCTCCGATCAGGCAATGGCTTTGGCGGCATCAGCCACCGCGGCGCGGATTCGGGCGTAGGTGCCACAGCGGCAGATATTGCCGGCCATGGCCGAGTCGATCTCGGCCGCCGTGGGCTGCTTGCCCTTGGGCTGGGCCTTGAGAAAAGCCGTTGCGCTCATGATCTGGCCACTCTGGCAGTAGCCGCATTGCGCCACGTCGTGTTTGACCCACGCCTCGTGCACGGCGCTGCCCACCGGATCACTGCCGTCGGTTGCCGCTTCGATGGTGGTGATCTTCTTGCCGACGGCGGCGGCGATGGGCGTCACGCAGGAACGAATGGCCTGGCCATCCAGGTGCACGGTGCAGGCGCCACACAGCGCAGCGCCGCAGCCGAACTTGGTGCCGGTCATGCCCAGCGTGTCGCGCAGGGTCCAGAGGATAGGGGTGCCAGGGTCGACGTCGACCGTGTATTCACGGCCGTTGATGTTCAGGGCGCTCATAGGGGGACCAGCTCCAGATGGTTTGGCTCTGGTTAACTATAGGAAGGAATGGTTGGAGTGGGTTGCACGATTCGGGCTGATTATTGCCTGATCATGCGAATCAGCGTGCCCCGTGGAGGTGCACGCTGTTGTTGTCAGTGACTGATGTCTATCGTTGATGGCTATTCATGAGCGCATGCATGTTCAGCGCAGGTTTGCTGTAAACCCGTACTGGCTGGCCGACCACACCACCGCCAACGTCAGCAGCAGGAGAACGACCAGGACCGGCGCAAACGCCACGACCCCCAGGTGGTCGAGCAGGATGCCGCCGACGATCCCGCCGCCGGCAATGGCCAGGTTCCAGGCCGTGACCAGCATTGACTGGGCCAGATCCGCCGCATCTCCGGCTGTCTTGGCGATGGCCGTCTGGAACAGCGTCCCGGCCCCTCCGAAAGCGATTCCCCAAGCGGCCACGGCGATATACACCGCCGCAGGCCTGTCGCTCATTGCCCCTAGCATCATTGCCGAAAGGGCGAACAGCACTGTACCTGCGAGCGTCAACGCCCGCAGATGGCGATCGATCAGCACGCCGACCACCCAGATCCCCAGTAACGACGCGACGCCAAAGACCAACAGGACCAGATCCGTCCGCTCGCCCAGGCCCGCCGTCGTCAAAAATGGAGCGATGTAGGTAAAGAGAATGTTGTGCGCCAGGACAAAAGCCAGTACCACGAACAACACCGAGCGAACGCCTGGCAGAGTGAAGACCTGGCCCAAGGCAAGCCGTTTGTTGGAGGCCTGTCCGGGAAAGTCAGGCACCTTGAGTCGTACCCAGACCATCAAGGCCACGGCGAACAGGCTCATGATGGCGAAGCTCATTCGCCAGCCGACCAGGTTGCCGAGCAGCGTGCCAGCCGGCACGCCCAGGGACAACGCCAAGGGCGCGCCCACCATGGCGATTGCAATCGCTCGACCCTTCTGGCTTTCGGGCACCATGCGGGCGGCATAACCGGCCAACAAAGCCCACAGCAGCCCGGCCGATACGCCACCCAGCAAGCGCGCGACAATCGTCAAACCATAGTGGGTAGAGAACGTCGTGACGGTATTGGCAACGGCGAAACCGGCGATTGCCGTTAGCAAGAGCGATCTGCGTCGCATGCCTTGGGTCGCGGCGGTCAATGGAATGGCCGCCAGCAAGGAGCCTATCGCGTAGACCGTTACCAGTTGGCCGGCAAGGGCTTCGGAGATCGCCAGCCCTTCGCTGATCTGTGAAAGAAGCCCGGCGGGCAAGGCCTCGGTGAGGATGGTCACGAACGCCGCCAGTGCGAGGGCAAACAGTGATCCGATGGGGAGCGGCGCAGTGTCTTGAATGACCTCGGCATCGGCATCGGCATCGGCATCGGCATCGGCATCGATAGGGGGGTTGGCAATCGTCATGTGTCACCTGCTGGAGCGCTCCTGACCCGCCGGGACGACGCGGTCAATCGCAGATTGATAAGTGTCGACTACGGTAGGTGCCCCTCTTTGTCGAGACAAGAATGCTAGAGTGCACAACACATCGGAAAAAATGTCCGCAATGGGAGGCTGGCGTGGAATCACTGAGCGGGATTGATTTTTTTGTGCGCGCGGCCGAAACCCGCAGTTTTTCAGAGGCGGGCAGGGCGCTGGGCATTTCGTCTTCGGCGGTGGGCAAAAGCGTCGCCCGGCTCGAGGAACGGCTGGGTGTGCGGCTGTTTCACCGCAGCACGCGAAGTATCACGCTGACGGCGGAAGGGACGCTGTTTCTCGAACGTTGCCGGCGCATTCTCTGCGAAGTCGAAGCGGCCGAACAGGAGCTGTCGCAAACCCGCAAGGCGCCACGGGGCAAACTGCGCGTGAGCCTGCCCCTCGTTGCGGACCTGGTCATGCCGACGCTGATCGCCTTCATGCGGCGCTACCCCAGTATTGAACTGGACCTGGATTTTTCCGACAGGCTGGTGGACATCATCGAGGAGGGTTTCGATGCGGTCATTCGGACCGGAGAGCCGAACGACTCCCGGCTGATGTCCCGTCCGTTGGGCCCGTTCAAGCTCGTTGTGGTCGGTTCGCCCCGGTACTTCGCCGAACACGGCACACCGCACGTACCGACGGATCTTCTGCGCCATGCCTGCCTGTTATACAAGTTTCCCAGTACTGGCAGGATGCAAGTCTGGCCGGTAAACGGGGACGGGGAGCCGGAACTCAACCTGCCGGCGAACCTGGTCTGCAACACCACCGAGGCGTTGCTGCACGTGGTGCATGATGCGCTGGGGATTGCCTGCGTGCCGGATTTCACTGTGCGTGAGGCCATCGCGGCCGGTGAGCTGGTCACCGTCCTGGACGACTTCAACAGGCATCAGAGCACCTTCCGCATGCTCTGGCCCTCAAGCAAACACCTGGCGCCGAAACTGCGGGTATTCATTGACTTCATGAGCAGTGAGTTATTCAAGTGACTGAACCATCGCCATCGCGAGCAGGCTCGCGCCCACCTTCAATCTTCAGCAGGCACAACACTCATGTCCACCTCCAGCCCCACAGGGGAAATGTGCTGGCCATAGAGCAAGTGGGCTGCTAGCTGCAGTCTTTCTGTTTGCACGGGTGCGCGTCCCGGGAGCGCCATTCCTTGACCAGCTGTTGCCGGGGACGGGCGTAGCGCTCCTCCAGGAAACCCACCTCGACGATCCGGTCCGTTCGGAACAAACGATAGTCGCCGCGCAGTTCGCACCAGCCTGCGATATACCGCTGCGCCTCGACGAACCCCAGCATGATCGGCCAGAGGGTTCGTTGCGTCTGCTCCCCATTTTCGTCCTTGTAGACGATCTGCATTTTGCGTTGTTCGCGAAGCGCCAGCCGGACCTGCGCCAGATCCAGCGCCGCCGGGGCGCCTTGATTGCGGCTGACGTAAATCGTGTCGTTGTCCAAGGTCCGCCGCATGTGTGGCGGCAGGACGCTGTCGATCTTGGCCAATGCGTTTTGAACGGCGTGGGCCAGGCCTTCATCGGTTTGGCGGCTGACCCATTGCGCGCCGGCCATCAGTGCCTGAATTTCTTCCTCGGTGAAACTCAATGGCGGCAACAGAAAACCCGGACGCAAGATGTAGCCAACACCGGGCTCGCCAACGATGTCCGCCCCCATCGACTGCAGCGTGATGACGTCCCGTCGGATGGTACGCAATGAGACATTCAGCTCACGGGATAGCGTGACACCGGAAACCGTTCCGCGATGACGCCGAAGCACTTGCATGAGGTCGAATAATCTATGGCTTCTTGACACGCTTCAGTCCATGGCTACAAGGGCCTTGCCACGCAGTTTCCTGCCTCCCTCGATGGCCGCGACAAGCTGGATCGCATCGTCAAGAGGCACCACTTGCGCCACAGGAAGCCGGAAGCTGCCATTCTGGGCGGCTTGGGCGAGCGTGTCGAGGACCTCGGGGCGCGGTGTGCAGATGATGGGTTTCAGGCGCTTATCAAAAAAGGAGCGAATGAATTTGCCGGGGCTTGGATTCAGATCCAGCAGCACGCCGCCTTTACGCAGCAGGTTGAGGCCGACCGGCAGGGCCATGGTGGCTGCCGTGTCATACACCACATCAAAACGTTCAGGCAGCCTGGACAGATCGGTTTTGCGATAGTCGTGAACCGTATCGACCCCCAGTTGCCGCGCCCGCCCTAGCGTCTCTTCACTGCACGAACCGGTGATAGTGGCCCCCACCATGCGCGCTATTTGCACGCAGGCTTCACCGACCGCGCCACTGCAACCGTTGATGAAGACGCGCTGGCCCGCGGTCAGCCCGGCCTTGTCCCGCAATCCGTTCCAGGCTGTCGTTCCCGGAGTCCCGAGGCAAGCGGCTTGTTCAAAGGAGACATTCTCGGGTTTGCTGGCCAGCAGCGATTCCTTGGTGACCACGGCTTCTGCCAGCGCACCACTTTCCTTGAAGCGAGCGAGACCAAAAACAGCATCACCCACTTTAAACCGCGTCACGTTGCTGCCCACCGCCATGACGACGCCGGAGAAATCCATGCCCATGGCCCGGGGGAAGGACCTGCCCGTAACGATCTTCATCTGCCCGCTGCGCAACTTCCAGTCGATAGGGTTGATGGCGGCGAATCTGACTTTCACAGCGACTTCGCCTTGACCCGGTGAAGCCAACGTAAAGGCTTCGAGCTTCATCACCTGCGGCCCGCCGTAATTGTGATACTGGATACGCTTCATAGCCGACGCTTACTCTGGATGATTGGTGAGGTAGAAACAGGGATGGGGCAGGGGCGTTGTTTCCAGCGCATCGTTTCCTGCGGCCAACCATTTCACTCTAACCATCGACAGGGTCAGTTTCTGTCACCATTGTTTTGCCAGGCTATAAGCACGAGCGGCCGCTGGGGCCCACGTTCAGATCAAGGGGCCTTGTTCTCCACCAGGCAGTTGCCGCCATCCACCACGATGACTTCGCCCGTGATGTAGCTCGCCTCTGAAGACGCCAGAAAAGCCACCAGTGCCGCCACCTCTTCGGGACGTCCCGCCCGGCCCATCGGCGTGTAGCCTGCCGCCTTGGCTTCCTCGGCAGTGGTCGAACCCGTGCTGATCCAGCCGGGAGCGACGCTGTTTACAGTCACTCCTTGCTTGGCGACTTCCAGCGCCAGGCTCATGCTCATTCCGACCATCGCGGCCTTCGCGGCGCTGTAAGCCGCTTCACCGGGGTTACTGCAGCGGGTGCCGGTCGTGGAGCTGATGTTGACGATGCGCCCGTATCGGCGCGCCCGCATGCCGGGCAGAACAGCCCGTGTCAGCAGAAAAGCCGTGGTGAGATTGCGCGCCAGTGTCAGGTTCCAGGTGTGCAGGTCCATGATCGCCAGCTCGGAAAAGCACTCCGGACTGCCTTGCATGGCCATACCCGCGTTGTTCACCAGAATATCGACCTGCCCCCAGACGGACTCTGCCCACACCATAAACTCACGCACCTGGTTTTCATCGGTAAGATCGATGGCCCGCCCTTCGACTTCGAACCCTTCGGCACGCAATTCCGCGACGCGCTCAAGGATGCGTGCACTGCTCGCGGTGATGATCAATCGGGCGCCGGCGGCGCCCAGCCTGCGCGCGATCGCCATGCCGATGCCGATCTCACTGCCAACCCCACTGATGAGTGCCACAGGGTTCTGTCCAGTTGCGTTAGGCATGGTGCCTCCAGAGGGGATAAGTGATTGCCAGGTGTCGGAGCGCTATATAAACATCCTGATCAACGCCCGAACAGCGCCGTCATTCCCAACAAGCGCTTTTGCCGCCAAGCCGGTGCGCTGGTAGGGAAAAGCACTT
This sequence comes from Pseudomonas sp. Van50, assembly GCF_055390755.1. NCBI lineage: Bacteria > Pseudomonadati > Pseudomonadota > Gammaproteobacteria > Pseudomonadales > Pseudomonadaceae > Pseudomonas > Pseudomonas sp. Van50. Next base: position 3,596,327 of record NZ_AP024343.1, read on the forward strand.
CGTCTGGCCGGAAGCGGGCGAGACCGCAGGCCGCGGCGATGCGCTGGCGTTGCTGGCCGCGGACAAGGGCTTGCTGAAAGCAGTGTTCGCTATGGGCCAATCCCAGCATGTAACGAGTCCCCACCTGAAAGTGTCCGCCGTTGGCTTGCCACCATCGTTCGATTGCCTGCGGGTCGGGCCAAGGCAGGTTTTCATCGGGGTCCATGGCGACATTGGGATCTTCAGGGTTGTCGTTCGGGCCTGCATCGAAATCCGGCAGGTCCTGCAACTCCAGATCAAGCAACGCCAGGTCAGCGCCGCTGATCAGGCTGAAGGCTTCACCGGCGACGCGGGCGTAGGGCGGGTCGCTCATCTGCTGGATCAACCAGGGCACGCTGACCGGATCGCCCAGCAATCCAAGGGCCTGGAGGCCGATGCGCCGATCCCGGGGATCCTGTACCAATTGCCGTATCCAGGCGATGCTGAGTTCGCGTTCTTGCCAAGCCAGCAGTACGCAGAGCGCGCGGTACTGGAACTCGCCCGGTTGCTCGGCGAATGAGCGTAGAGGCTCCAACGCCTGCTGGTCGCCCATTTGGACAGTGGCCCAATTGGCCCAGAAGCGCGTGGCGGCGTCCTCATGCTGGCGGTGGGCACGCATCGTCGGGAACAGGTCACGCCGGCGCAATTCGCCAACCGTGCGGGCGGCACGTGCCAGCACGCTTGGGTCGGCATCGGAAAGTCCGGCCAGCAGGGCGGGGCCGGGGTCGCGGCGATGCATGCCGCAGGCCGCAAGGCCGAGACGGCGAAACAGCGGCTCGGGGGAGGCGAGCATACGTTCTATCCACGGAGACACCCGTTCCCAGTCGAGCCAGCCCAGGGCCATCAGGTAACCGCGCTCCGTTTCCAAGGCTCTGCGCAACTGCTCGCTGAGCCGCGACAGCACTTTGCCGTTGGCCGCCTCGAAAGCCAGCACCACGCTGGCGAACATCTCGCCGATGGCGTGTGGGCCGAGTTGGCCCAGCAGCGCTTCCAGCCCCGCTGGGCCGGCGATACGCAGGCCATCGAGATGGGCGTCGATGCGGTTGTCGAGCGTGCCGAGGTGGTCCAGATCGTAGTGTGGCGCACGTACGGCATAGTCCCTTAGCACTGCGAGGAAACTGGCCTCTTCGGTGTGTTGGTCGAGAATCGGTGACAAACTTTCCATGTGTTTCTCTGCACTCGTCTCAAGGACTGGGTATGCGTGTCCAATTCGCTCCGTCAAAAGCGGCAAGGTGTCGTTCACCGGACGACCATAGGCACTGTTCATTCGCGTCGAGGTATCTGAAGGTCTGATCGCCGGGAAGTCCCGTCTCGACCTTCTCCAGCTTGTCGCCTTGTAGCGTATAGAGGGCTTTGGTGGTTGACAGCCAGAGTTGATCATTGAACCAGGCCATGTCCCAGAAGGTATCTTCAGTGAGCTCATGCTCAACGAGCTCCCAGCGGTCGAGACGACCTCGCATGACGATGCCCAACTGGCCGGAGATGTAAACCACGCCATCGGGCGCGCAGAGAACGTTTTCCAGAATGATGTTGGTCGGGCTTTCGCTGCGCTGCCAGGTACCCTGCCAGCGGTACCAGATTTCGCCCTGGTTACCGGTGGCATAGATTTCATCCTCATTAAAACCGTCGATGGACTCGAAGCCACTGAGGCTGTCGGCGGTCGGGTCTTCGACCACCCCTTTGTCGCAGCGCTGCCAGACTCTGTCCTTTCGAACATAGACTTGGCGGCCGAAGCCGGTGGCGTAGACATTTGCACCGATAGGGCGGATGTCGCGCAGCAAGCCGTGCTTGCTGGGTTTTTCCGCGACGATATCCTCGTAGGCTTGCCCGTCAGGCGCAGCGCGATGAACGCGACCATCGGCACACAGCGTCAGGATTTCGGGAGGTGCGCCGCGAACGGCGCAGATACCGGCGCAGATCCCTTGAACATAATAGTTGTCCCATCCTCCGGTCCATCGAAAAACGCGGGTGCCGGGCTCGCGTTTGGAGTAGGCGAGTACATAGACGCGGTTTTTATCAAAGACCGCTACTCGGCTCAGCGTCCAATCCAATGTTTGAGTCATGTCGTCCCTGCTCCAATTGAGCTACCAAGCACTGATACTGACCTCTGGGATCATTTCGTGGGCCAGCTCTTTCTGATTGTCTTGAAGGTTGGGGGTGTGAGTCCTCACTGGGGTTTTGTCCCTGACTCCCACCGTATTCTTGTGGTAAGCGTCTAGCTGCGCTTCCAGGCATTTCTTTGAGCATTTCGATTTCGGAAAGGTTTGCTGGAGCGCTCGCACGCCCGCTCCACGGGATTGGCCATAGTTCCAGGCGTAATCCTTTTGAGCGGGCGGCGCGCGCTCTATCGCGGCCTGTTCCAGCTTGCCTTGGGCTGCATGCATGAAGCCATGATCCCCTTCATAACGTCCGCTTCCGTCCTGAGGGCATTGCACGCAAATGCACGGTGCGTCTTTTTCGTCGTAGTTGGGGAATTGAGGAAGCGGCGTCTGGCGATTCGTGCCTGGCACTGTAAAACTGTGAGCTTCAACGAGGTGGTGGCCGGTTTCGCCAGGACAACAGGCTACTTCACTGTTCTGCGCCTTGGAGTCCGCCTGTTTCTTGGAGACCAGCAAACACTTTTTTGCGGCCGTACAGGCCTTGTCGCCACACCGTTCGGCTTTGGTCTTCAACTCCCCACATGCCTTGTTTTTCCTGGCGACTTCTTTCTTGCAACGCTCCACGGGCGCCGTCGCGGAGGCGTCGGTATAAGCCCATGGAGGCGTATTTCCGGGTTTGGACGCATGGTTATGAGTCATCAAGTCTAAATGCCTGACGACATTTTCCCCTTCGAACTTCACGTCCATCGACCAGGCAATGAAGTACACCTTTCCCTTGATCTTGCTGGTCACCACGCCTTTCTTCGGCGTATTCCCGGCTTCATCTCCCGTACTGGTCTTGAAACAACTCTTGTCTTTGAGCATCACCTCTTTGCCGGTGATTTTGACCGTTCGCGTCCCCCTGGTCGTATCCTTCGCCATGCCGGTATTGGGGTAGGGGATCGGCACCCCCAGTGGGGTGGGCGGAGCCTGGGGCGGGGTGAAGCAGACATCCGGGAAGCAGGCGATCGACTTGCCCGCCGCCGACTTGCAGGAGACTTCCATATTGTTGGCGTAGACTTCATTCGCCATCAGGCAGCCCTCACAGTCTGATAACTGAGCAGCGCGACGGCACGCTCGCCGGCGTCGTTGCCAAGATGGCAGAAGATATTCGGACCTTCGCCGTAGCCCTTGCGACTGGCGGCCAACGCCACCGCGAGCATGGCCGGGCCGATGGCGGCGCCGACTTCGCCGATGCAGTCGGCCGGATGCCAGAGATGGAAGAACTCCTTGCGCACGCGCAGGGTCCGGCTGAGGGCCAGGGAGGCTTCCTTGAAGTAGTACTGCTCGCCGGAGATGTCGGTGAGCCGATAATCCATTTGCTCCAACCCACAGCCGGCTTCGCCAAGGGCTGCCCGTACAGCTTGTGTCAGGCCTTCGGCGCGCAAGGGAATGTCTTCGGCCTCCACGGTGGCCTTCTCCATACCGAACCCCAGGCCGATGCAAGCCAGTTGCGGCGTTGCGCTGACCACCGGAGCAGCCAGTACCACAGCCGCAGCCCCTTCGCCGGGAATAAAACCGTTGGAGTTCTCGCTGGTAAGCAGGCGCTCGCGCTCTTCGAAGGCGGCCAGGGTCGCTCCGCAAAGGAAGGAGTCGACGCCGGCGACCAACACGTGGCGATGGCCGCCTTGATAGATCAGCGTGCGTGCATTCAGCAGGGCCACGGCGGCGCTGACCCGGCCGCGGGCGATGATGGTGGAATCCGGATGAAAGCGCAGGCCCAGTTCCGCTTCGATGTCCTGCAACAGTCTTCTATCGAGGCCATCCAGACGGCCGGGGCGCTCGGCTTCGGCCACGCCCAGCAGCAGCGGGGTCTTTTCCGGGTCAACCCCGGGGGTGCTCTGTAACGCCTCGGCGATGGCGCGGGCGGCCATCTTGAGCAACTTGATGCGGCCGCGCCAGGGCTGCTCCAGAGGTACGCTGGCGGCAATCAACCACTCGCCACCTTGGTCGATGAAACGGGTTTCCTGGAAATTGTCGATGGCGCAGCGGATCGCCGCGCAGCTTGCGGGTGCAGTGAGGCCGACAGCGCTGACCATGCCGGAGCCGATGATACAGAGCGCGGTCACCAGTCCGTCTCCTCGGGCGCCTGCTTGGCTTTTACCAGGGAGGACAGCGACGGGTAGTAATCCTTGCCCAGTTCACGGGCGCGCCACCAGCCCGTGGACATCGTGCCGACCAGCACCTGGGCGATCTCGAACAGGTTGCGCTGCAGGGGACGGGACACTCGCCAGGTCAGTTGCACCTGGCGTGCGTCCGTGTCGATCAGCAGGGTATCGATCACCGCCTGCACAGTCTCATGGCCGCCTTTTTTCAGGAAGAAAGTCACTGGCACGTCCATTTCGGGGATGCGAAAGCTCGCGTGCTCCCGGGGCGTGAGGTTGAGCAACAGCACGTCCTCGCCGCCACGCGGGTAAGGAATCTGCTGGTCGTCGGGGGCCGCCTGGAAGTAGCGACGGTCGAAATCCTGCGGCAGAAACGGAAAGCAGTCGGCCAACCAGGCTTCGTCGTAAGTACCGGCAAACCGGACGCGTTGCGGCCAACTACGGCCAATGGGACCGAGCGCCATGGGGCGAAAGTCGCCGGAGGGGCTGTCGATCGGCTTGCCCAGCTCCTCGGTATTGGGCATTGGCTTGCCCGCGATTTGCGCACTGTCGATGCTGCCTGGAAACCAACCGCAACCACTCGGATTGTCCGGATACCCATGCAGCATGTCCGGCTTGTTGGCCATGGGATGGGAGCCTCCGTAGGCCTGGGCATAAGAGATGTCCTGCTCGGTAAAGGGCTGCGGCAAACCGGGAGAAACACCCAATAGCCCCGGTTGCCATCGGCGGGGCCCGAGGACGGAAAAGGCCTTGCTCATCTGACCGACGCGAATGCCTGCGGCCAGTTGCGTCACGGGCCGCCCGCCTGGGGCATAGGCCTTGCCGCGTACCAGCACATCGCAGAATGGCTTGATCGGGGCGAAGTCCATTTCCTGCAGCGGGGCACTGAGGCCCGGTTCGCCGACGAATGCATCGGCCATCAACAACGGTTGCTGGGTGTCGGCGAGGGTTGCCGCCCGGCCGTCCAGGGGCAAATTGAACGTGCCTTTGGCCACGATCACCAGGGATTCGCGGCCATCGGGCTCCATGCCCTGGGTGTAGGCAGCAAGCAGTTTGCTGGCGTTGAGCAGCTCCATGAGTCGACTACCTGTCTAGTTGATCTGCACCGAACCGCCCTTGATGCGGTTCACGCCGGATGATCGGCTTGAGAGGTAGGTCCCACGGATCAGCACCTTGCCTTCGCGGGTGAGGGTAATGCTGGCCTTGCCGCAGCGCAGGACGATTTCCCGCTCCGCGGTGAACTCCAAGCGTTCGCCGTCCAGGTGGGCGACGGCCGGCGTCGAGGTTTGCGGCAGGCGCTGGATGCGGCCGATCACCAGGGGCCGGGCCAGGTCGCCGGCCTCGAACATCAGCGCGACCTGGGCCCCGATATCCTCGCGACTGAGGGGGGTGGTGGTACGCGCGGGGAGGCCGCCGTCAGCAGGGCAGCCGGGAAACGCCACGACCGGAGCGTCCGCCTTGGGCACATCCAGCAGCAGGCCAATCACGACGCCATCCACGCGGGCCGGCGTGGCAGTGGAGGAGGGCAGGTAGTATTCGACAGTCATCACGCACGCTCCATGGCTAGTTCTGCAGAATCTTCTGGCCTTTGACGACCACGTTCTTGTTGGCCTTGATCTTGATCGCGCCGGAGCCGTCGATGGTGATGTTCTTGCCGCTGATCATGATGGTGCCGTCCTTCTTCATGGTGATGCTGGCGTCGCCCGTCGTCAGGCTGATGGAATCGCCAGCGGTGAGGGCAAAGTGCTTGCCGACGTCCAGGCTGTCGTTCTGATTGATGCTGGTGTTGCGGTTCTGGGCAACGTCGCGGGACTCGTTCTGGCCGATCTGGGTACTCTGGTTGCCGTTGATCTCGATGCCTTCGTTGCCCTGGACCGTTTCGTTACGGTTGCCGCTGATGCCGATGGTCTCGTTGCCACCCACGTCCTCGGTCCGGTTGCTGGCAATGCTGATTTTTTCGTTGGCGCCGACTTTTTCCGTGCGGTCGGCACCGATGGTGATGGTCTCGTTGCTGCCCACCTTCTCGGTGCGATTGGCGCCAATGGTGATTTTCTCGTCGCTGCCGACATCCTCGGTGCGATTCACACCGATGGAGATGGTTTCGTTATTGCCGACCTTTTCCTTGCGATCCACACCAATGGTGATGGTTTCGTTGTTATCGACGGTTTCGGTGCGATCGTGTTTGACGTGCACGGTCTCGTCGTTGTCGATGGTCTTGCGGCGATCATGGCCAACCCAGTGGGTCTCGTCGTTCTCGACCTCGATGTCCTGGTTTTTCTCGGCGTGGATAAACAGCTGCTCGGCGCCTTTCTTGTCCTCCATGCGGATTTCATTGAAGTTGGCCGGCGAGCCGCCCTTGCTTGAACGACTTTTCACCCCGCTCTGGGTGGCGTTGGCGGGCAGCCCATAGGGCACGGTCTGTTCGGCGTTGTAGACGCGGCCGGTGATGATCGGCCGATCCGGATCGCCTTCGAGGAAACTGACGATCACTTCCTGACCGATCCGCGGGAGCTGCACGGATCCCCAGTTCTTGCCGGCCCAGGCCTGTGAGACGCGAATCCAGCAGGAGCTGTTTTCATTGGACTGGTCATGGCGGTCCCAATGGAAATGCACTTTGACCCGGCCATACTGGTCGGTCCAGATCTCCTCGCCACTGGGGCCCACCACCACGGCGGTTTGCGGTCCGCGGACGATGGGCATCGGCGTGAGGGGCAGAGGACGGAAGGCCTGGTTGGCATCCATACAGTCCAGCTCGCTGACGAACTGTTCGGCGACGTCCGACTGCCCGCTTTCATAGGCATCCTGACGAATCTGATAACGGGCGGCCACCACCAGATACTCACGGTTCTGGTCCGCACGGTCATATCCCGTCAGCGAGAACACATGACCGCAACCGATGCCACGGGCGCGTCCGCGCAACTGCACACGCTCGAACTGACTGTGAATGGCTTCGATGCGAGTACGCGCGTAGTGATCGCCATCATTGCTCTGGACGTATTCACCGGGGTAGTCGTAGAGCGGGTAGTCGGCGTTGGTGTGGTTGCGCGGTACGCTGGAGCGCACCTCGAGGCTGGCGCGCGGGCGCAGGAAGTCGTAGTCGTTCAGCGCCAGCGAGCCGGGTTGGACTTCCCGTGCCAGTTGCCAGTCGTAGAAATGATCGCGCTCACGCATTTGCCGATCGGGCGGGTAGAAGGGCACCGAGGCATAGTCTGCCGCCGTGGAGTGGGCACCATAGGCATCGGCCAGCACCAGCACATGACGGTTTTTTTCATGGCGAAAGTAGTAATAGATGCCTTCCTGCTCCATCAGCCGACTGACGAAGTCGAAGCTGGTTTCACGGTACTGCACGCAATATTCCCACTCACGGTAGCTGCCGCTCAGGCTGTCTTCGAAATCGGAGAAGCCGAGGTCACGGAACACCTGCTTGATGATGTCCGGCACTGTCTTGTTCTGGAAAATCCGGCAATCAGAGGTGCGCGTAAGCAGCCAGAACCAGGGCCGCAGGCTGACGCGGTAACCGGCGAACTGGCCGTGCCCGGTCAACTGCCGGCAACTGCAGACGATGCCGTGGAAATAGCGCTTTGCGCCGTCGTACAGCTCCAGGGTCAGGCCCATCGGCTTGCCTAGCAACTGGTCGAACGTGATCGCCCGGTCTTCGGAGGTCAGGTCCAATTCGTAGTGGAACAGCCGTCCCAGCTCTTCGCTGCCGTCCATGCTTTGCAGCAACAGGACATCGCCACCGAGGGGACTGTCGACCTGCACCAAACGGTTGTTTTGCGTGATTGCCATGAGCGGCTTCCTTGGCTCGGGTACGGGCGTCAGTTGGCCGTCGTAAGAAAGGTGGCGCCGTAGGCAAGGGCGCCGCCAAAGGGAACATGAAGGGAAATCAAGCTCAACGTTTGCTGCACATCCACCACAGAGGTGATCTCCTTATCGGTCTTGCGGTCTTCAATTAGCGTGAGCGTACGAGCAGAACTGGGACGTGCGGATTGACGTTTGCAGGGAGCCATTTTATGGCACCTCTGACCTGCTAGAAACGTTCCAACATACCCCTGGTGGGGCGGATACTGAGGTCAAGATAGGTGAGTGAAAGGCCGTTTGCTTAGTTTTATTAGCTATACATTCGATTCCAAATAAGAATAAACAATGAAATGGAGATGAGCCTGTCGACAAGTTGGAGGCACTCAGCCATCAAGCCGTTTCTGACAAGAATGTCAGGAAGCGGTCAGCCTCCAGACACCTTCGCTGTCTAGACTCATTGAGTTGCCCCGCTGCTGCAGAGGAGTCACCTGATGCGTTTGCTCATTGTCGAGGACGAAGAAAAAACCTCCTCCTACGTCCATCGTGGCTTGACCGAGCTTGGCTACATTGTCGACGTCGCGACCAATGGCATCGATGGGCTGCACTACGCGCTGGAATGGGACTACGACGTGGTGATCCTGGATGTGATGCTGCCGGGCAAGGACGGCTATGACGTGCTGCAAGGCCTGCGCCTGCAAAAGAAAACCCCGGTCATCATGTTGTCGGCCAGGGGACGGTGGATGATCGCATTCGCGGCCTGCGCGAGGGCGCCGATGATTACCTGGGCAAACCTTTTTCATTTGCCGAGCTCGTCGCGCGCGTCCAGGCCTTGATCCGTCGCCGCACAGGTGACACGGCCGACCTGACGCATCTGCGCATCGACGACCTGGAGGTCGATCTGCAAGCGCGCAAAGTGACCCGGGGAGGGCTGCGGTTGGACCTGACGGCCAAGGAGTTCTGTCTGTTGAGCCTGTTGGCGCGGCACCAGGGCGAGATCCTTTCCAAGCTGATGATTGCCGAGCAGGTCTGGGACATGAACTTCGACAGTGACGCCAACGTGGTCGAGGTCGCGATCAAGCGGGTTCGCGCCAAGGTGGATGCCCCGTATCCGCGCAAGCTGCTGCATACCGTTCGCGGCATGGGGTATGTATTGGAAAGCCGAGAGGTAGATAGCAGGCAAAGTGGTACGCCTTGATGAAACGATCGATTGCCAAGCGGCTCGCCCTGATGTTCGCCCTCGCTGTCCTGCTGATCATGTCGATCAGCGCGACACTGTTGCGCTGTTCCTTGAAGCAATCGCTCGATGAGCAGATGCAGAACGAGCTGATCCTGCGCCATTCCGTGCTCGACCCGGTGCTGGCGAAATACGATTCGCCGACGTTCTGGGTCGGCTTGCGCCAGAAGCTCGACGGCCTGACACCCGCGGATGAACGGGTCCGCTATTGGATCCTGGTCGATGACCCGGCCTTTAGCTACGGCGGAGCGATGCCGGACGGCCAGGATTGGTCGACGCGCTCCGATGGGCTTTTTACCCTCGATCTCCCTGAGCGCGAGCGTCCCATGATGGTGTTGCTCAAGACCATTGCGGCCATGGGCGACCGTCCGGAACTGCGCTTTATCGTGGGGCTGGATTCAACGCCCTTCAGGAAGACCCTGGACCACTTCACCAAAATACTGATCCTGACCTCGACGTTGGGCATCGGGTTGGTTGCACTGCTCGGTTACTGGATCGCGCGCTTCGGCCTGGGGCCGGTGAGGCGCTTGAGCCGTCAAGCCAATAGCCTGCCGCCGGGGGATTCGAAACAGCGACTGGACACCGAGGCGCTGCCGGGCGAATTGCAGGAACTGGCGGTGTCGTTCAACGGCGCCCTGGCGCGCCAGGAAGCGGCCTGGTGCCAACTCGAAGGGTTCAATGCCAATGTGGCCCATGAACTGCGAACGCCCTTGACCAACCTGATCGGACAGACCCAGGTGGCATTGGCCCATGGGCGCGAGGTGAGCGAGCTTCAGGACTTGCTGCAGTCGAACCTCGAAGAGCTGGAACGGATGGGCACTATCGTCAACGACATGCTGTTCCTGGCTGGTGCCGAGAGCGGCCAACGGGCAACCGAGCTCAGCGATGTCTCGCTTTATGAAGAGGCGGCGAAGACGGTGGAGTACCTGGAGCCGGTCTTGCACGACAAACAGCTGAGCGTGGTGATCCAGGGCGACATGCGCGTGTGCATCGACCGACGCCTTTTTCACCGCTCCCTGGCCAATCTGCTACAGAACGCGGCGCGCTACGCAGTACCGACCAGCACTGTCACAGTAAGCCTGGTCAACCACGGCATGCAGGTCGAGGTGAGCGTGTCCAACGCCGGCGAGCCCATCGACACCGTGCACCTGGAGCGTCTGTTCGAGCGTTTCTACCGCGCCGACGCCGCCCGGACGCGAAGCGATGCGCACCACGGCCTGGGCCTTTCCATCGTGCGTGCGGTGGCGTCCATGCACGGTGGGCGCGTGTTCGCCCACAGCGAGAACGGGCTCAACACCTTCGGATTTTCCTTGATGAACCAGGCGGCGTCTTAGTCGTCGCCCCGCCAGTAAAACCCGCCCGCGTTTGACATCTTCCCGTCAGCCAGCAGTCACCTTGACGTCAGTCGCCCCCGCCTAGAGTGCTACGACCATCCCAACGAGGACAGTGTCGTGGAGTCCACTATGAAAATTCAAAACCTGTCGATTGCCGGCCTGCTGGTCGTCATCGCCCTGAGCGGTTCGCCGCTGCTCGCCAAAGAACAAACGCAAGTCCCGGCCTACGAATATGGCATGCCGCTGGACATCGCCAAGGTCATCCGTATCGAGGCACCGACATCGCCGATGTGCGAGGTCGTGCAAGCGAAGATGACCTACTTGAATACCCAAGGGGCAAAGAAACACGTCAGCTTTCTGCAGTTGGCCGAGGCGTGCTCGAAACAGTGACCGTCCGGCGATGCCGGTTCATTCTTCAGACAGGGACCATCACCATGAATAGCACAACAACACCCGTCATTGGCCGCATGAGCACCATGAGCCGGCTCGGAAGACTGGCGAAAACCCTTGCCGCGGGCGTCGCGCTGCTCAGTGCGGTGAGTATCGAGGCGTCCACGCGCATTGCACCGAAACCAGACTGGTCGACCGGCGACATACCGTCCCAGAAAGGTCGGATTGTCCTGATCACCGGTGGCACCAGCGGCATGGGCTACGAGGATGTGCTGGCCTTGGCGCGCGCCGGCGCCGAAGTCATCATCGCCGCGCGCAGCCCGGAGCGTGGCGCACAGGCCATTGCGCGTATTCGCCAGTCGGTGCCCGACGCCAAGGTGCAGTTCGAGGCCGTGGACCTGGCCGATCTTTCATCGGTGCGCGGCCTGGCCCAGCGGCTCAATCAGCGACTGCCGCGCCTCGACGTGCTGATCAACAACGCCGCAGTCATGGCGCCTCCCGAGCGGGGAACTTCCGCTGATGGCTTTGAACTTCAACTGGCCACCAACTACCTGGGGCACTTCGCGCTGACCGGCCTGTTGGTGCCGCTCTTGCGTCAAAGCGAGGATGCCCGGGTGGTGAGCCTGTCGAGCATTGCCGCTGCGCGCGGCGCGATGAACCTCGATGACCTTCAGAGCGAGCAGAAATACGACCCCTACGCGGCCTACGCACAATCGAAACTGGCCGTGCTGCACTGGGCCTTTGCCTTGCAGCGGCGCAGTGACGCCGAAAACTGGGGCATTCGCAGCATCGCGGCGCACCCCGGCGTTGCCGTGACCGAGTTGGTCGAACGGGGTCCGGGCCTCGACAGCGAGTTCGGTCGACGCTGGGCAAAGGACCGCGACGCGTACCACTCAGCGGCACAAGGGGCGTTGCCCACGTTGTATGCCGCCACGGCTGCCCAAGCTACAGGCGGGGCATATTACGGCCCGACCGGTGACGGAGAAAGACGCGGTCCGCTGGGGTTTGCCAAGACCCCGCCTGCCGCCAGCACGCAGGCGGATGCCGAGCGGCTCTGGGCGGTCTCCGAGCGCCTGACCGGCGTGACCTATCGCTGATGCGACCCTGGGCGCGGGCGTCCGTCCCGCGCTTGACCTTTGCCTTATTGCCGTCTCCCCGGAGTCCCTATGAGTACGCCTTCCTATGTGCACCGGCTGAGTCTCGCCCTGAACGCCCGTGATGGCGAGTTGTGTCCGGCGCTGTGCGGGTTCCTGCTGTTTCTTTGCCTCTTCACCGGTTACTTCATGCTGCGTCCGATCCGTGAGTCGATGGGCATCGCAGCGGGGGTGGAAAATTTGCAATGGCTGTTTACCGCGACCTTCCTGGTCATGCTGGCGGCCGTGCCGTTGTTCGCCTGGCTCAGCGCCCGAGTGCCGCGCCTGCGCCTGATCGACTGGGTGTACGGCTTCTTCGGTTTCAACCTGCTGATGTTCGTCGAGCTGTTCCAGTTCCAGCCCGACAGTATCTGGCTGGCCCGGGTCTTTTACGTCTGGATCTCGGTCTACAACCTGTTCGTCGTCTCCGTGGCCTGGAGCCTGATGGCGGATGTGTTCGACAGCGAGCAGGCCAAGCGTCTGTTTGCCTTCATCGCCGCCGGGGCCAGCGTCGGCGGCCTGCTGGGACCGACCCTGAGCGCGCTGCTCATTGGTCCCTTTGGCGCCTCGGGGTTGATGTTGCTGGCGGCCTTGTTGCTGGGGGCCACGCTGGTGTTGAAACGAGCGCTGATGGGGTGGCGCGAAAAGGGCGGGGCTGGCCGTCCCGGCGCCGCGCCGACGCAAAGCCCCCGACAGCCACTGCAGGGCAATCCGTTCAGCGGTTTTACGGCGGTGCTCAGGTCGTCTTACCTGTTGGGAATTGCCGGGTTTGTCGTGCTGTTGGCGACGGTCAGCACCTTTCTCTACTTCGAGCAGGCGCGCCTGGTGGCCGAGCTCTATCCGGATCGCGCGGCGCAAGTGCGGATCTTCGGCACTATCGACATCATCGTGCAGGCCGGTGCGTTGCTGTCCCAGCTGTTCATCACTGGCCGTATCGCGCCGAGGCTGGGGGTGCGTGCCTTGCTGGCCATCGTGCCGCTGCTCATGTGCATCGGCTTCCTCGGCCTGGCGTTGGCGCCGGGGTTCGCGCTGCTGGCAGCGCTGATGATCGTGCGACGGATCGGCGAGTACGCGTTCGTCCGGCCGGGTAGGGAAATGCTGTTCGCCCCCTTGGATGCCGAGAGTAAATACAAGGCCAAGAACTTCATCGATACCGTGGTCTATCGCGCGGGTGACGCCCTGAGCGGCTGGGCCAAGAGCCTGCTCGACCTGCTAGGGCAGGGCGCCGGTGCGGCAGCGATGATTGGCGCCTGTTGCGCGCTGCTGTGGGGTTACTTGGGCTGGCAATTGGGGCGGCGGGCGGACAACGCCGCTTCCCGGGAGCTGCGCTTGGCGGCCATCGCGGCCAGGGCATGACGACCGTGCCAACCAAACTACTTTATTGTCCGTCGCATCGTTGCGGCGAGTGAAAGGTGATGCGGATGAGTCTGAAAAACAAGGTACTGGCGGTCGGTGCGGTGATTGCCTGCTTGGCATTCTCCAGCGTATTTGCGGGCAAAGAAAACGCCTTGGTCGGGACATGGCGCATGGTCAGCGCAACCGTCGAGAATCAGGGCAGCCGATCGGAGGCTTATGGCCCCGATCCCCATGGCTGGCTCGTGTTCACGCCAGAGCTGACGTTTGTCGAAGTACTCACTGATCCGCGCGTGCCGGTGTTTCGATCCAATGCGCGTGGCGAAGGCACCGATGAGGAGAACCGGGCAGCAATGGCGGGGAGCATCGGTTTCTTCGGGCGATACACCGTCGATCAGAACGGTGAGTTCACGGGCAATACTGTCCAAGGCTCTACGTTCCCGAATTGGGTGGGCGCTGTGCGTACCCGGGACGACCTGCAGTTGAAGGTCGACGGTGACCAGATGGTGGAGGATTTTCGCCGCCCGGATGGGGCGAAGGTTCACATCGTCTGGGAGCGTGTGAAGTGATGTGCCCGAGGGCATTCGGGCACATCTGCCATCGCAGGCACCGAAGCCCGAGGCACTGCGAAAAAAGGGTGTCTAGGTACGCAAAGCACTTTCAGGCGATTAGCCAAACCCAACGATCGCCTTGGTTTCCAGGTATTCCTCAAGGCCGAAGACGCCGTACTCACGGCCATTGCCCGAGCGCTTGTAGCCCCCGAATGGCGCCATGGGATTCCAGGCCGGGTAATTCAGGAGCACTTGCCCCGCGCGAATTCGAGAAGCCACCGCGCGCGCCAGTTCAAGATCCTGCGATTGAACATGGGCGCCAAGCCCATAGACCGTGTCATTGGCGATAGCGACTGCCTCGTCGATGGTTTCGTAGGCAATGATGCACAGCACCGGCCCGAAGATTTCTTCCTGGGCGATCCGCATGGCGTTATCCACCTCGGAGAACACAGTCGGGCGAGTGTAGAAACCCTTTTCAAACCCCGGCACGCGTCCGAGCCCGCCGCAGAGCAGTTTTGCCCCCTCATGCAGTCCGGTCTCGATCATGGCTTGCACGCGATTGAACTGGGCTTCATTGGCGATGGGGCCCAGTACCGTTTCCGGTGATTGCGGATCACCCACGATGATCCCGTTGGCGGTGGCGGCCGCCAGCGCTTCGACCTCCGCCAGTCGGTCCTTGGGCACGATCATCCGGGTCGGGGCGCTGCACGATTGTCCGACGTTGCGCAACGCCGTCATCACGCCCAATGGGACGGCTTTGGCAAAGTCGGCGTCGGGCAGCAGGATGTTCGGGGATTTGCCGCCCAGTTCCTGGCCGACCCGTTTCGCCGTCGCGGCGGCCGCCTGGGCCACCAGCGCCCCTGCGCGATTCGAGCCGGTAATCGAGATCATATCGATATCGGGATGGGCGGCCATTGCAGCCCCGACGACATGGCCGCTGCCGTTCACCAGGTTGAAGACACCCGGTGGAACGCCTGCGTCATGGACCACTTGCGCAAACAGCAGGGCGCTCAGCGGCGACAATTCACTGGGTTTGAGCACCACCGTGCATCCAGCCGCCAGCGCCGCGGCGACTTTTGCGGTGATTTGATAAAGCGGCCAGTTCCACGGGGTGATGAGGCCGCAGACGCCGATGGGTTCGCGTTGGATCGCGGTCCCGTTCTCGACGGTCTGGAAACGATAAGTGGACAGCAGGTCGCGGGCGACCCGGACGTGTTCGGCGGCCAGGGGCACTTGCATCGCCCGTGCAGAACCGATGGCGGCGCCCATTTCCAGGGAGATCGCCTGGGCGAAATCTTCTTTGCGCTCAAGGATAAGCTCATGGAGCTTGCCCAGCACCTGCGCACGCGACGCCGTGGAAGTGGCCGACCAACCGGCAAACGCGGCACGCGCCGCCGCGACCGCCCGATCGACATCTTCGGCAGACCCGCTGGCGACCTGGGCGACGACCTCTTCGGTCGCCGGATTGACCACCGGCAAACTGGCCGGGCTGACCGGCGCACACCAACCACCATTGATATAAAACAGCTGGGCGGTTTGCGGATCAACGCTGTAGCTATTCGAAGATTGAGTAGTCATCCAAGGTGTTCCTTTAGAGCGGTATGTCGAGCCTGCTCAATAAGCTAACAAAGCAGCCCAGACAAAAGATGCCGTTGTTCAAGTGCGCAAAGGAGAATCTGCCGTATCTGCCGGGCTAACTTGGCATTACCCCGTGGCGAGGGCCATCGCTTCGATTTCGATCAGGTAGCCATGATGCAAGGCCGAAACAGGTACCACCGCTCGCGCTGGCCGATGCTCTCCCAGGTAACGGGCGTAGATTCGATCGAACGCAGGCCAGTGTTCGATACCTGCGACATAGACCGTGACCTTCAGCAGGTCGCGCGTGCTTCGGCCCGCTGCGCCGAGGATCGCCACCAGGTTATCGAGGGCGATGGCGGCCTGGACCTCAAACGATTGGTCGGCACTGTGGCTGCCATCGGCGCGTATGGGCAGTTGCCCGGACACATACAGAACGCCCTGGTGCACCACCGCCTGGGCGTAATGCCCACCCGGCGCCGCGGCGTTGGCCGTGCTGATCAACTGGATCGAACCTGCTTGATTACCAGCCATGCAAGCGACTCCAGGTGTGCACGCCACCCTCGGCGTCAACCGCGTGATAGTCCGGGAATTGCGCGCCTGTGGCACAGGCATGGTTGGGCAGGATGCGCAGGCGGCTACCGATGGGAAAACGCGCGGTGATGTCGACACCCTCGGCCATTTCAAGCGAGACAATGCCGTGCTCCTGATTGGCTGCCGTGAGCAACGCGCCCTCGATCCAATCGCCGGCTTCGGTGCAAACCTGGCCATAACCAAAGTCCCGCTGCTGACGCTGCGTGCCGCGGTCACGGCTCATGGCCATCCAACCGGCATCGGTGATGATCCAGCCTTTGTCTTTCTGATGACCGATGACGGTGGTCAGCACGCTCAGCGCCAACTCGTCGGCCTGGCAGACACCGATGTTGTGCATCACCAGATCGAAGAACACATAGACACCGGCGCGCACTTCAGTGACGCCTTCCAGGTTCAGTGCCGACAAGGCCGTAGGCGTCGAGCCGATGCTGACCTCCGGGCAGGCGAACCCGGCTTCGCGCAGTCGTTGGGCCGCTTTGACGCAAAGAGCGCGTTCCTGTTCGGCCAGGGCTTGCAGCGCTTCAGGGGTGTCGAGTTCATAGCTTGAGCCGGCATGGGTCATCACCCCGCGAAGCGGCATGCCACACTCGTTGAGTATCCGTGCGACTTCAAGAAGTGAATCGTCTTCGACGTGCAGGCCGGATCGATGGCCGTCGCAGTCAATCTCGATCCAGACGTCGAAACGTTCGTTGTGTTGCTGGCCAAAGGCGACGATGGCCTGGGCAGCGGCAAGGCTATCCGTGAGGAGGCTCAACTGGCAGCCTTGGCGCCGCAGCAGCAAGGCCTGGGGCAGCTTGCCTGGCGCGATGGCGACGGCATAGAAGACGTCACGAATGCCTTCAGCGAAACAGTACTGGGCTTCCTTCAAGGTCGAAACCGTGACGCCGCTGGCACCCGAAGCGAGCTGCGCCTGGATCACGGGGAGGCATTTACTGGTTTTGATATGCGGGCGCAAACGCACACCCAAGGCATCCATGCGTTGTTGCATGCGCTGGATATTGTGCTGCATGCGCGGCACATCCACGAGCGCGGCGGGGGTATCGAGGGCGGCAAGAGAAGCTGACATAAGGAGGACTCGAATGACTGGGTACAGGGCCCACTCTACAAAGCGGTCGTGAAGGTGTGCTTCAATGAGGCGTCATCAATCATTAAGTAGAATTGAATGATCTCCATCGAGGACCTGCGTCTGGCCGTGACGCTGGCGCGCGCCGAATCGTTGAGCGCCGCCGCCAGAATCCTGAATGTCTCACCTCCCGCGCTGTCCATGCGTCTGCGCAAGTTGGAGACGCTGCTCGGCCTGACGCTGGCCAACCGCGATGCCCGGCGCCTGAGTCTCACCGCCGATGGCGAGCGTTTCTCCCGGGAAAGCGCGCGTTTGCTGGAGCAGTTGGAAGCGCTCCCGGAGTCCTTCAAGCAACGAGACGAGCAGTTGGTTGGCACGCTCAGGCTGGCGGCGCCGTTCGGCTATGGGCGGCAACGCATTGCACCGCTGTTGGCGCGTTTCGCCAGGTTGCATCCTCAGTTGTGCCTGCACCTGGATTTACGCGAAACGCCATGGCCGGATCGCCATGACAGCGACGCGGTGATCCACATCGGTCACCTCAATGACAGCCTGTGGGTCGCCAGGCTCCTCACGTCAAATGACCGATGGCTATGCGCAAGCCCTGCCTATCTGGAGCAGCACGGCACGCCATCGTCGCCTGAGCAACTTGCCGGGCACCGCTGCATTTGCATCCGTGAAAATGATGAAGATGTCACGCTGTGGCACCTGCGCAAGGGGCAGGGGCGTAAAACCCTGCGCATCGAGCCCGCGATGCTGAGCAACGATGGCAGTGTGGCTCGACGCTGGGCCGAGCAAGGCCTGGGGCTGGTGCTGCGTTCGCAATGGGATGTCAGTGACGCCATTGCCGACAAGCGTCTGGTTCGGGTGCTGGCGGATTGGCAATTCGACAGTGCGCCGATCAACCTGTTGGTGCCTTCACGAAAACTGCGTAGCCCGCGTGTGCAGGCTTTGGTGGCGTTTCTGGAAGAAGCATTGAAAGCATGATCAGCGAACTGCTCGCGAAGGGCGTTTCATAGTCAATGAGACGTTGAATGTGCCGGCCTCATCGCGAGCAAGCTCGCTCCCACAGGGGGCTAAGCACATATTTTTGTCTGCCGAACATCCAATGTGGGAGCGAGCTTGCTCGCGATAGCGGTGGTCCAGCTAAATAAATGCCGGGACGTGTCCCGCCAAACAGATAAGCAAAACCTCCAATCCGAAGCGCTCCGCAAAGTCTGCTGAACACATCCCGCAAAACGGTGGTTTGTACCAGGCGACCTATACTTTTAACCGTTTATGCACGGTTTCTTGGTGTTGTAATAACACCATGATTCAGCGTGGCACTGATGCTTCCACAACGGAGTAGCGGCTTGCCCTGGTCGCCACCCTCAGTGCATGGCCGATGCACCCGCGACCACCTGAAGAAGTCGTACCTTCAAATCCCCCGGCCTTCATGGACATCCCTAAAATGCCAGCACCGTTAATTTCCGTAGAGACGAATTCTGAGCTTCCAACGCACGCTGATGTTGTCGTGATCGGCGGCGGCATTATCGGATCCTTCACGGCCTATTACCTGGCCAAGCGCGGCATGAAGGTCGCGCTGGTGGAAAAAGGCCGTGTGGGTGCGGAGCAATCGAGTCGAAACTGGGGCTGGTGCCGTCAACAGAATCGAGACGCTCGTGAACTGCCGCTGTCGACCAAGAGCCTTGACCTTTGGGAGCAGTTCGCAGCGGAGACCGGTGAGGACACAGGTTTCAGAAGGTGTGGCTTGCTCTACCTGAGCAACAACGAGAAAGAGCTGGCCGGTTGGGCGAAATGGGGGGAGTTTGCCCGTACCGTCAATGTGAAAACCCACATGCTGACGGCGGAGCAGGCCGCTCAACATGGCCGGGTCACCGGCAAGCCCTGGAAAGGCGGAGTCTTTTCACCTACCGACGGCACGGCAGACCCATCCCGCGCCGCCCCGGCGGTCGCACGGGCCATCATTAAACTGGGCGGTACGGTGCACCAAGGCTGCGCCGCCCGTGGCCTCGAGACCGAGGGTGGCCGGTTGTCTGCCGTCGTCACCGAGAAGGGCACCATTCGCACCAAGCTCGCGGTGCTCGCCGGTGGCGCATGGGCGTCCTCTTTTTGCCGTCAGTACGGCATCCGGTTTCCCCAGGCGTCCATTCGCCAGACGATACTGTCGGTTTCCAAAGGTGCCCAAGAGATACCGGACGCGCTCCACACGGATGAAGTCTCCATGACCCGTCGCTCCGATGGCGGGATCACGCTGGCCATCAGTGGCCGAGGACGTGTCGACCCTACCTTGCAATTGCTGCGTTTCGCTCCGCAGTTCCTGCCGATGTTCCAGCGCCGCTGGCGCAAGCTGGCTCCCGGTGGCCTGGAGGGTTTTCAATCGGGGCACGAGGGCTTGGGTCGCTGGAAGTTGGACCAGCCGACGCCGATGGAGCGCATGCGAATTCTGGATCCCAAGGCAGACGCCTCGACGGTCGAGTTAACTTACAAGCGCGCGGTAGACCTGATCCCGATGCTGAAAACCTCGTCGGTCACCGCAGCCTGGGCAGGTTATGTGGACAGCACGCCTGACGGCGTCCCGGGCATCGGCGAGATGGCGAGCCTGCCTGGCCTGGTGCTGGCGGCGGGGTTCAGTGGCCATGGTTTCGGCATCGGCCCGGGTGCGGGGCATTTGATCGCCGACATTGTCTGTGACATGCCCCCGCTGGTTGATCCGCGTCCCTATCACCCGGACCGTTTTCAATCTTCGGCCTGGGGCAAGGTCGCGGAGTTCTGAGGCGCAGGAAACTCACCCGCAAAACAATGAACGGGCGCATCCTCAGGGGATGCGCCCGTTTTCATTTGCAGGCGCAGATTCTGCCGCTTGTGGGGGGTTCCAGCGGTTTTTTACGCACCATAAACGGCCGTAAATGCCTTGAAAACGGCGCAAATGCCCGGCCATGGCGCATCCCGCACAGTCTGCTGAGCAGGCCCCGAAAAACGGTGGTTTGTGCCAAGGGACCTATACTTTTAACCGTTTATGCACGGTCTCATGATGCTGTAATAAATCCGTGATGCAGCGTTGCACCCAGGCTTTCGGAACGGCGCAACCGCTTGCCCCTCATGACCTCAACCATCACTCAGGACTGCACTCATGAGCTTCCTTCGCCCCAAGTACATTACCTTCGACTGCTACGGCACGTTGACCAACTTTCAGATGGGGACCATGACGCGCGAACTGTTCGCCGATCGGGTCCCTGCCGAGCAGATGGACCAGTTCGTCAAGGATTTCTCGGCCTATCGCCTGGACCAGGTGATGGGTGACTGGCGGCCCTATGATGAAATCCTCAAGACTGCCCTGGCCCGGGTCTGCAAGCGTTGGGGTGTCGAGTACAAAGGCGAAGGTCAGCTCTACTACGATGCCGTCCCGACCTGGGGGCCCCATGCCGACGTACCGGCCGGCCTGTCGAAAATCGCCGACAAGATTCCCCTGGTGATTTTCTCCAACGCGATGGACGAGCAGATCATGTCCAACGTCGACAAGCTCGGTGCACCGTTCCATAAAGTCTTCACGGCTCAACAAGCCCAAGCCTACAAGCCGCGCCTGGCGGCCTTCGAATTCATGCTCGATAACCTCGGTTGCGGGCCGGAGGATGTCCTGCACGTGTCCTCGAGCTTCCGTTATGACCTGATGTCGGCCCACGACATGAAGATCAAGCACAAAGCGTTCGTGGCCCGTGGTCATGAACTGCCTGGAAACGCTGGCTACAACTACCACCAGATCCCGGACATCGGCGGATTGGCCGGCCTGGTCGGTCTCTGAGTCTTTGGGCACTCGTCAAGGCATAAGGGGTTAGACATGGGCAGTGAGTCTTATTGGCTCGATACCGCACCGGCATTTACCGGTGCCCAGCTCGGTGCGTTGCCCGGGCAGGTCGATGTGGCCATCGTCGGTGGTGGTTTCACTGGCCTGGCCGCGGCCCGGGCCCTGGCCTTGAAGGGGGCCAATGTAGCGGTGCTGGAAGGCGGGCGGGTCATTGGCGAGGCGTCGGGGCGCAATGGCGGCCAGTGCAATACCGGCGTGGCCCAGGACTACGCAGCCCTGAGCGCCAGCCTCGGTGCCGATAAAGCGCGCGCCTATTACCAGGCTTACGAAAGTGCCGTGCAGAGCGTCGTCTCGCTGGTGGAGCAGGAGCAGATCGCCTGCAACTTCACGCGCAACGGCAAGCTCAAGCTGGCGGCCAAGCCCATGCATTACGAAGGTTTGGCACGCACCTGCGAGTTGATTCGGCGTGAGGTCGATGCCGAGGTCGAATTGTTGTCTGCACAAGAGACCCGCGCAGAGGTCAACTCGGCCCAGTTCCATGGTGGCTTGTTGCAGCGCAACGGCGTGCAGATGCACGTCGGGCGCTTCGGGGTCGGGTTGGCCGAGGCCGCCGCCCGTCACGGCGCCTTGATTTTCCAGGGCGTGTCCGTCACGGACTGGAAAGCCAGTGCCGGCGGCTACCGGGTCAATACCACCAAGGGATCGCTACAGGCCACGCAGGTCCTGCTGGCCACCGGCACCTCTCAGCAGGGTGGGTTGGGCTGGTATCGGCGGCGCATCGTGCCGGTGGGCAGTTTCGTGATCGCCACCGAGGTGCTGCCGCAGGCGCTGATCGACAGCTTACTGCCGGCACACCGTTCCTATGTCACCAGCCGCATGATCGGTAACTACTTTCGCCTGACTCCGGACAACCGTCTGCTGTTTGGCGGGCGGGCACGGTTTGCCATGTCTGACAGCGTGTCCGATGCCAAGAGCGGCAAAGTCTTGCACGCGGCGATGGTGCAGATGTTCCCGCAACTGGCCCAGGTGAAGGTCGATTACTGCTGGGGCGGATTGGTGGACATGACCTCCGATCGGCTGCCCCGGGCCGGCCAGCACGGCGGGGTTTATCACTCCATGGGCTACAGCGGCCATGGTGTGCAGATGTCGGTGCACATGGGGCAAGTCATGGCCGACGTCATGGCGGGCAAGGTCGAGGCCAACCCTTGGCGCGAACTCGATTGGCCGGCCATCCCCGGTCATTTTGGCAAGCCCTGGTTTTTGCCTCTGGTCGGTGCGTACTACCGCCTTCAAGACTATTTGCACTGAGTTGCGGGAGACGCTTCACGTTTCAACACATTGCGTTAATCGCGAGCAATCGAGCCTTATCATTTCCGAAAGGTAGAACTGACATGACTGACAAAAAAAACAGTATCGACACCCAGCTGATAACAGGTACGGAAAGTCTGCGCATTTTCGAAGGGCTCAATCGCGGCATGTCACGCCGCAATGCATTGCAAATGCTGGGATTGGCCGGAGTGGCCGTGGCGGGCGCGGGCAGCCTGTTCGGCGCCGCCGGCAAGCTGTTCGCCGATGAGGAGGCCGCCCCTGGCAAAGGCAAGCCTGGCGGGCGCATTCGCGTCGCCGGCTCGACCAGTTCCACCGCCGACACCCTCGATCCGGCCAAAGGTTCATCGTCCACCGATTATGTGCGCCATTACATGTTCTATAACGGGCTGACGCGGTTCGACAGCCACATGGTGCCGCAACTGGAACTGGCCGAGCGTATCGACACCACCGACGCCACGCTTTGGGTGATCAGCCTGCGCAAGGAAGTGACCTTCCACAATGGCAAGGCCCTGACCGCCGCCGACGTGGTGTTTTCGCTGCTGCGGCACAAGGACCCGATCACCGGTTCCAAGGTCCTGCCGCTGGCGTCGCAGTTCGCCGAAGTCAAAGCCGTTGGCACCCACGAAGTGCAGATACAGTTGAGCGGTCCCAACGCTGAGCTGCCGTCGATCCTGGCCGTCTCCCACATGTTGATCGTTCCCGAGGGCACCAGCGATTTCAGCCAGGGCATCGGTACCGGTCCGTTCAAGGTCAAGGAGTTCAAGCCCGGGGTGCGTTCCATTGGTGTGCGCAATACCAACTACTGGAAACCCGGCTTGCCGTACCTGGACGAGATCGAATTCATCGGCATTGCCGACGAATCGTCACGGATCAACGCCCTGTTGTCGGGGGACGTGCACATCGTCAACGAGGTCAACCCACGCTCGACGACTCGCATCAAGGCCAGCGCCAAGCACCAGGTCATCGATTCACCGTCGGGCAACTACACTGACCTGATCATCCGTCAGGACCAGATGCCGGGCCAAAGCCCGGAATTCACCCAGGCCATGAAGTTGCTGCTGGACCGCGAACAGATCAAGTCGGCGATCTTCCGCGGCTATGCCAGGGTCGGCAACGATCATCCGATCGCACCCGGGGCACGTTTCCACAATGCCGAGTTGCCACAACGGGCCTACGATCCGGAACAGGCCAAGTTCCTGCTCAAGAAGGCCGGCATGCAAGACATCAGCATGCCGCTGATGTGCTCGCCAGCGGCGACCGGCTCGGTGGACGTCGCGGTATTGCTGCAGCAGTCCGCCAAGGAGGCGGGACTCAAGCTCAACGTCAACCGCCTGCCGAGCGATGGCTACTGGTCCAACCATTGGGCCAAGCACCCACTGAGCTTCGGCAACATCAACCCGCGGCCCAATGCCGACATGCTGTTCTCGCAGTTCTTCCAGTCGAGCGCACCGTGGAATGAATCCGGTTGGAAAAACGAACAGTTCGACCAGCTGTTGGTGCAGGCCCGAGGTGAAACCGACGAGGCCAAGCGCGGCAAGATGTACGGGGACATGCAAGTGCTGGTGCATGAGCACTGTGGCATCGGCGTACCGGTATTCATCAGCAACATCGATGGCGCCGATCAGCGCGTAAAGGGCTACGGCGCCAACCCCCTGGGCGGTTTCATGGGCTACATGTTTGCCGAGCAAGTCTGGCTGGACGCCTGATGACCGTCGGGTTTGGGCCATATTGCATGAGGGTCGGATGATGAACAGCAACACACTCTGGTTGATCGGCCGCCGCCTGGGGGCGGCGGTCGTGACCTTGTTGATTGTCTCCATGGTGGTATTCGCCATCACGGCAGTGCTGCCGGGGGACGCGGCGCAACAGGCGCTGGGGCAGTTCGCCACGCCGGAACAGGTGGCGGCCCTGCGGATGAAAATGGGGTTGGACCAGCCCGGTGTGTTGCGTTACCTGCATTGGCTGACGAGCCTGCTCAGCGGTGACTTGGGGATGTCGATGTCCAATGCCATGCCGGTCGTCGACTTGATGGCCGGCCGGGTCCCCAACACCTTGATGCTGGCGGCTGCCACGGCGTTGGTATCGGTGCCTGTGGCCTTGACCCTGGGTATCGGTTCGGCGATGGGACGAGGCGGGCGTATCGACAGCTTCCTGAGCTTCTTCACCTTGACCATGGTGGCGGTGCCGGAGTTTCTGGTCGCCACCTTGGCGGTGCTGATATTCGCGGTGAACCTGGGCTGGTTGTCGGCACTGTCCTATGCCAGTGACATCACCTCACCCTGGCAATTCATGCGCACCTACGCCTTGCCGGTGATGACGCTGTGCTGCGTGATTGTCGCGCAAATGTCGCGCATGACCCGGGCGGCGGTGATCGATCAACTCGACAGCCCTTACGTGGAAATGGCCCGGCTCAAGGGCGTCAGCAATATCCGGATCGTCCTTCGACATGCCTTGCCCAATGCCATTGGCCCCATCGCCAATGCCATCGCCCTGAGCCTGTCCTACCTGTTGGGCGGGGTGGTGATCGTGGAAACGATCTTCAACTACCCCGGCATCGCCAGCCTGATGGTCGATGCCGTGACCAACCGCGACATGGCCCTGGTCCAGGCCTGCACCATGTTGTTTTGTACGGCGTACCTGGCGTTGGTGTTGATTGCCGACCTGTGCGCGATCCTTTCCAACCCGAGGCTGAGAAACCAATGAACAACCTCATTGTGAAGTCCCCGACGGCGGCCGTTGCGCTGGGGCTGGGCAAAGACGCCCACGCAAAGTCCTGGCTTGGCCTGGTCGGTGCCGCGATGTGTGTGATCTGGTTGCTGGTGGCCATCTTCGGTCCGTGGCTGGCGCCGCATCCGGTGGGAGAGGTGGTCTCTGACAACGTCTTCGACAGTCTCAGCGCGACATACCCGTTTGGCACCGATTACCTGGGCCGCGACATGCTCAGCCGGATCCTTGTCGGCGCACGCTTCACCGTCGGCCTGGCGCTGGTGGCCGCGGTGTTGTCCAGCACCCTGGGAACCAGTCTGGCGCTGCTGTCGGTGGTGTCGCCAAAGTGGCTGGATGAACTGATCAGTCGCCTGATGGACGCGTTCATCTCGATCCCCAGCAAGATGTTGGCGCTGATCATGGTCTCGGCCTTCGGCTCCTCGGTCACCTTGCTGATCTGCACGGCGGTGTTGAGCTACACCCCCGGCGCTTTCCGCATCGCCCGCAGCATGGCGGTGAATATCGAAGCCCTGGAATACGTGCAAGTGGCCCGTACCCGTGGCGAGCGCCGGCTGTACATCGCTTGTGTGGAAATCCTGCCGAACATACTCAACCCGGTGCTGGCGGACCTGGGCCTGCGTTTTGGTTTTATCGTGTTGCTGCTCAGTGGCATGAGTTTCCTGGGACTGGGCGTGCAACCGCCGGATGCCGACCTGGGCTCGCTGGTGCGCGAGAACATCGGCGGCCTCAATCAGGGGGCGCCGGCCATTGTGATTCCGGCCCTGGCCATCGGCACTCTGACCATCGGTGTGAATCTGTTCATCGACCGGTTGTCGTCGCGACGTAGCCGACGTTCGGGAGGTCATTGAAATGAGCGAATTGATTCGAGTACAGGACCTGCGCGTGGTCGCCTGTGGCGAACAGGGTGAAGTGGACATCGTCAAGGGGGTCAGCTTTTCCCTGCAAAAAGGCGAAGTGTTGGCGTTGATCGGTGAGTCCGGTTCCGGCAAGACCACCATTGCCCTGGCGCTGCTCGGTTATGCCCGGCGCGGTTGTCGCCTGGCGGGCGGCGTGGTGCAAATCGGCGAGCATGACATGCTGGCGTCGAGCGAAAGCCAGTTGCAGAAGTTGCGGGGCAACCGGGTGTCCTATATCGCCCAGAGCGCCGCAGCGGCATTCAATCCGGCGAAAAAGCTGATCGACCAAGTGGTGGAGGGCGCTCTGATCCACGGCCTGGGTAGTCGGGCGGCGCTTGAAGCCAAGGCTATCGAGTTGTTCCGCGACCTGGCCCTGCCAGACCCTGAGCGTATCGGCCAGCGCTACCCCCATCAGGTGTCCGGCGGGCAACTGCAACGGGTGATGGCGGCCATGGCGCTGATCAGCGATCCGTTGCTGGTGGTGCTCGACGAGCCGACCACGGCCCTTGATGTGACCACCCAGATCGATGTACTGCGGGCCTTCAAGCGAGTGGTCCGTGAACGTGGGGCCACGGCCGTCTATGTGTCTCACGATCTGGCGGTGGTGGCGCAGATGGCTGACCAGATCGTGGTGCTCAATGGCGGCGAAATCTTCGAACACAGCGCCACGGCACCGTTGCTCAAGGGCCCGGCCCACGAATACACCCGCAGCTTGTTGGCGGCGGCACGCCCAGACACGACGATCCGTCCGCCAAGCGACATCGCCCAAGAGACACCGTTGCTGACCATCCAGGGGCTCACCGCTGGCTATGGCAACAAAAATGCCCAGGGCATGCCAGCGATTCGCGTGCTGGAAGACATTGACCTGACGGTTCGCAGAGGCCAGGCCATCGGCGTCATCGGTGAGTCGGGTTCCGGCAAATCGACCCTGGCACGGGTCGTGGCCGGATTGCTGGTACCGGCCCTTGGCGGGTTGACCTTCGATGGCCAACCCCTGGGGGGCAGCCTGTCGTCGCGCACCCCCGAGCAGTTTCGACGTATTCAAATGGTCTTCCAGAATGCCGACACCGCGCTCAACCCGATGCACAGCGTCAGCACGATCCTGAGCCGCCCGCTGAAGATGTATTTCGGCCTCAAGGGCGCGGCTTTGCGCGAGCGTATCGGCGAATTGCTGGACCTGGTGCGTTTGCCGCGGGCGATGGCGCAGCGGCGTCCGAACGAACTGTCCGGCGGGCAGAAGCAACGGGTCAACCTGGCCCGGGCCTTGGCGGCCAAGCCGGACCTGATTCTCTGCGACGAGGTGACCTCGGCGCTGGATACCGTGGTCGGTGCGGCGATTCTCGAACTGCTGCGCGATCTGCGCCAGCAACTGGGGGTGTCCTATCTGTTCATCAGCCACGACATCTCCACCGTGCGCGCCCTGTGTGACGACATCGTGGTGATGTACAGCGGCCACAAGATCCAGGCCGGAACGCGCCAATCCTATGCGCAGGCACCGTTCCATCCGTATACCGACCTGCTGATCCATTCCGTACCGGAACTGCGCCAGGGCTGGCTGGAAACCTGTGGGGCCACGACCTGCCAGACGCTGCCGGCCATTGGCCCTAAAGCCAACGTGCCCGACCTGTGCACCTTCCTCAGTCGCTGCCCGGTGCGGGTCGACGGCTTGTGCAACTGCGTCGCGCCGCAGCGGCGGATGATTGTGGGCGGCAGTGAAATCCTCTGCCACCACGACAGTGCGGAACTGATGAAGACCCAGCAGTTCAACAACATGACCGTGGCGGCGTATGCATGAACCGGCGTTTCGTCAGGCTGGTCGACATCAAGCGCTTCTTCTTTTCAGTCGAGCAACGGAGCAAGGCCTCATGAAACCCCGCGTGTTGGACATTCTCAAACGGCTGATGGCCTTCGATACCGTCTCTTCGGAATCGAACATGGCCTTGATCGAGTACGTACGCGACCTGCTGCTGACCAAGGGCATCGAGTCCCTGATCGTCAAGGATGAAAGCGGCAAGAAAGCCAATCTGTTTGCCAGCACCGGGCCACGGGACGTGCCGGGGATCCTGCTGTCCGGGCATACCGACGTGGTGCCGGCGGCGGGGCAGGCCTGGACCTTTCCTGCCTTCGAGGCGACGGTGCAGGACGGGCGGATTTATGGCCGTGGCAGTTGCGACATGAAGGGTTTTATCGCACTGGCTGTCGACGCCATGCTCGAGGCCACCGAGCAGCCATTGAGCCGGCCATTGCAATTGGCCCTGTCCCATGACGAAGAGATCGGTTGCGTGGGGGTGCGTCGTTTGCTCGATGTGCTGCACCTGGCACCGGTCCGGCCGTTTCTGTGCGTCATCGGCGAGCCAACCAATATGCAGTTCGTACTCGGGCACAAGGGCAAGGGTTCCTACCGTACTTACTGTCGCGGCCTGGAAGCGCATTCCTCCCTGGCACCGCGCTCGGTCAATGCGATTCACGTGGCCTGCGATTTCATTGCCGCGCTGCGCCTGAGCCAGCAGCAGTTGCAAGAGCAGGGGGCCCGGGATACCGATTACGACGTGCCCTACAGCACCGTGCATGTTGGACAGATTGTCGGCGGCAAGGCGCTGAACATCGTGCCCAACTTGTGCACCCTGGACTTCGAAGTGCGTAACTTGCCGGCGGACGACCTGGACGGGTTCCTGGAGCAGATGCGTGAGCGAGCCGAACTGATCGTCGGCGAAGCCAGGAAGCTCTCCAGCGTGGCCGCTATCGAAATCGAGACCCTGAATGTCTACCCGGGCCTCGATACCCACCCGAGCGTCGAAGCGGTGCGTTTCCTGAAAAACTTTGCCGCCCCGGACACCGGCACGGCCAAGGTCTCATTCGGCACCGAGGGCGGATTGTTCAAACAACGCCTGGATGTGCCGGTGGTGGTCTGCGGGCCAGGCTCGATAGAACAGGCGCACAAGCCTGACGAGTTCATCGAGATCAGCCAGATGGACGCTGGCGAGCGCTTCCTGCAAGGGTTAGTGGGCTCAATGCACCGCTAGTATTCCGTCTGCCTGATTGAACATTCCCTCACCACGCCTGCAACCCCGTGCGTTTCATCGCCTGATCGAGGCGCACGGCGATCAATCCCCACCCACGGTAGAGCATGCCGCCGAAGGCTGATTTTCAGCATTCACGGCTGTAGGGCCGGCGTTTTCAGCATCCTCGTCCAGGGCGAAACAATAGACTGAAGGCTGTCTCAAAACAGGACCCGACACCATGCTCAAGAATCGCCTGAAAGACCCCAGCTTGCTGGTAGAACGCGCTTACATCGACGGTCAGTGGGTCGGCGCCGACAACGCCGCGACCGTGGACGTTATCAACCCGGCCACCGGCGAAGTGCTCGCCAGGGTCCCCGCGATACAAGGCAGTGAAACCCGGCGCGCCGTCGAAGCCGCCGACCGTGCCTGGCCGGCCTGGCGTGCACGTCCGGCGGCAGAGCGGGCGGCGCTGCTGGATCGCTGGTATCAGGCCATGATCGACAACCTCGATGACCTGGCGTTGATCTTGACCTGCGAACAGGGCAAGCCGCTGGCGGAAGCCCAGGGCGAAATTCGCTACGGTGCCAGCTTCGTCAAATGGTTCGCCGAAGAAGCCCGACGGGTCTACGGTGAAACCATCCAGGCCCCAGCGGTGATCGCCGCTTGCTGACCCTCAAGCAACCGGTCGGTGTTTGCGCCGCGATCACCCCATGGAACTTCCCCAACGCGATGATCACCCGCAAGTGCGCACCCGCCCTGGCCGCCGGCTGCACGATCGTGGTCAAGCCGTCGGACCTGACCCCGCTGTCAGCCCTGGCACTGGCGGTGTTGGCCGAGCGGGTCGGCATTCCCGCCGGGGTGTTCAACGTCGTGACCGGCATGCCCGCCGGCATTGGTGAAGAACTGACCGGCAACCCGACCGTGCGCAAGCTGTCTTTCACCGGGTCCACGGCGGTCGGTCGCCTGCTGATGCGCCAGAGCGCCGAACACATCAAGCGCTTGAGCCTGGAGCTGGGCGGCAACGCGCCGTTCATCGTGTTCGACGACGCGGACCTGGAGCAGGCCGTGACCGGCATCATGCTCAGCAAATTCCGCAACGCCGGGCAGACCTGCGTCTGCGCCAACCGGATCTTGGTGCAGGATGGGATCTACGAGCGCTTCGCCCAGCGCCTGGTGGAGGAGGTGGGCAAGCTCAAGGTCGGCGATGGCCTGGATGCCGGCGTAAACATAGGTCCATTGATCAATACGGCGGCGGTCAGCAAGGTCGCTCGACATATCGACGAGGCCTTGAGTCAGGGCGCTCGTCTACTCTGTGGTGAAATCCCCAAGGGCGACAGCCAGTTCGTCCAGCCGACGGTGCTCGGTGAAACCCATGCCGGAATGCTGCTGGCCAATGAAGAGACCTTCGGTCCCGTTGCGCCGTTGATGCGTTTCAGCACCGAAGAAGAGGCGCTGGCCTCGGCCAACGCAACGCCTTACGGCTTGGCCGCCTATTTCTTCACCCAGGACTTGCGCCGCTCATGGCGGTTTGGCGAGGCGCTGGAGTTCGGCATGGTCGGGCTCAATACCGGGCTCATTTCCATGGACGTCGCCCCCTTTGGCGGTATCAAGCAATCGGGGCTGGGGCGTGAGGGCAGCAAATATGGCCTGGACGAGTTCCTTGAAGTCAAAGCCTTCCACATGGGTGGCTTGTGATCCGGTCAGCATTTGAAGAGAGGAGGCACGGTTGATGAGCAAACCATTCAGAATCGCTGCGATTGCCGGCGACGGCATCGGTAAGGAAGTCTTGCCGGAAGGGCTGCGGGTATTGGAGCAGGCCGCGAAGAAATGGCAATTGGATTTGAGCATCGAAGTGCTCGACTGGGCTCACTGCGATTATTACCTGGAACACGGGCAGATGATGCCCGCCGACTGGTTCGCGCAGCTCAAGGACTTCGACGCGATCTACTTTGGCGCCGTGGGCTGGCCGGACAAGGTGCCGGATCACATTTCCCTGTGGGGGTCGCTGCTGAAGTTTCGCCGGGACTTCGACCAATACGTGAACATCCGACCGGTGCGGCTGTTTCCCGGTGTACCGTGCCCGCTGGCCGGACGCGAAGCCGGGGACATCGACTTCGTGGTGATCCGCGAAAACACCGAGGGCGAGTATTCCTCGATCGGCGGCAAGATGTTCGAAGGCACCGAACATGAGTTCGTGCTGCAGGAGTCGGTGTTCACTCGCCGCGGTGTGGACCGGATTCTCAAGTTCGCTTTCGACCTGGCCCAGACCCGGCCGCGCAAACGCCTGACCGCGGCGACCAAGTCCAACGGCATCTCCATCAGCATGCCGTACTGGGACGAACGCACCGCGCTCATGGCGCAGCAGTACCCGGACGTCACCTGGGACAAGCAACACATCGATATCCTCTGCGCGCGCTTCGTGCTTCAACCCGACCGCTTCGATGTGGTCGTGGCGTCGAATCTGTTCGGCGACATCCTGTCCGACCTGGGCCCTGCCTGCGCCGGCACCATCGGCATCGCCCCTTCGGCCAACCTCGACCCGGAGCGCCGTTTTCCCTCGTTGTTCGAACCGGTCCATGGCTCGGCGCCGGATATCTATGGACGGAACATCGCCAACCCGATTGCGATGATCTGGTCCGGCGCCTTGATGCTGGACTTCCTCGGCAATGGCGATGAGCGCTACCGTGCGGCCCATGATGGAATTCTCAGGGCCATCGAGCAGGTGATCGCCGAGGGGCCGATCACACCTGATCTAGGCGGGCAGGGCTCGACCCAGGATGTGGGTCAGGCTATTGCGATGGCGCTTTGAACTGAGCATCGCGAGCAAGCTCAGCTCCCACAAGGGATTACGGGCGGATGCTGAATCTGTGGGTACCGAAGAACCTATGTGGGAGCCGAGCTGAACTGGCCTAATAATTCCGGACACCTCTTAAGGGCGATATGATTTCGCCAACTTGGAGGTTCCATGAACGAAAGAAAGGTCTATACCCGCGAGTTCAAGCTGCATGCTGCCAGCATGGTGCTTGATGATAACTGCCCGGTACCAGAAGTTTGTGCATCTCTGGACATCGGACCCACCGCTTTACGGCGCTGGGTTGATCAGGTTCGTAAGGAACGCGAGGGCCAGCCAGTTAAAGGCACCAAGGCGATTACTGACGATCAGCGCCAGATCCAGGAGCTAAAAGCCAAGATCAAGCGCATGGAGATGGAAGCTGAAATCCTAAAAAAGGCTACCGCTCTCTTGATGTCGGATCCCGATCGTTTCCGATGATCGCAGAGCTAAGAGAGTCATTTCCGACGGCCGTGGTGTGTCGTGTTTTCGGCGTGAAGCGCAGCAGCTTTTATGAGTGGATTCAGCGGCGATCCAAGCCGCGGATCAGACGTGAAGAACTCAGGCTGAAAGTCGTTGAACTGCACAGTGAAAGTCGCGAAGCCATGGGCTCCAGGATGATCAGCAAGGGCCTGAAATCGCAAAATATTGCAGCGGGAAGAAGCCTGGTCAGAGCGCTGATGAGGGAAGCCAACATTGTCAGTAAACAACGCCAGCCGCATCCATTTAGATCCAAAGGCGTGGAGGCATTTGTCGCGCCTAATCGGCTCAAACGCAACTTCAAACCGACTGCAATCGATCAGGTTTGGTGTGGCGACGTTACCAGCCTGATGGTGGGTAAACGCTGGATTCATCTGGCCATCGTGATCGATTTGTTTGCTCGCAGGGTTATTGGTTGGGCTTTTTCTCTGGTTAATGAGGCCAACCTAGTCAGCAAAGCGCTACGCATGGCGACAGCTGTACGAACGTGTCCTCCAGGGCTGATGTTTCACTCAGACCAAGGATGTCAGTACACCAGTCGCAAGTTTCAAGAAGAACTGACCCGCCACGGCATTGTGCAAAGCATGAGTCATCGGGGACAGTGCTGGGACAACGCTCCAATAGAGCGTTTTTTCGGCACACTGAAGTCAGAGTGGGTACCTCGCAACGGCTACAGCCTGATCGAGGAGGCAAAAACGGACATGGTGCGTTTCTTCATGTACTACAACCGCACCAGGCTCCACAGCTACAACAACTACCTGTCGCCAATAGCCATGGAGCAAAAAGCGGCATAAACACCGTAATCGGTGTCCGGGATTACTTGACCAGTTCAAGCTCGCTCGCGATGGGGCCAGCAAGCCCAGCACCCATGTGACGGACCACCGCCATCGCGAGCAAGCTCGCTCCCACAGGGGGAGCGCGGCCTCAGCAACCCAAAAAAGCCCCGCCAGACATCACTTGCAGACGTAGAACTTGCGCACATAGACGCTGCTCTTCCAGGCGCAGGGGGCGCCTCGAGGCACGAACACCGTATCGCCCGTGTTGACCGCCAGTTCAGAACCATCGGCGTTCTGGAGAATGATGCTGCCCTCGATCAGGTGCATCAGCTCATGCATCGTGTGTGGCCGCGCCTTGCGGGTATAGGGTGTCGAGTCCCAGATGCCGATACGCAGGTTGGTCGCGTCCTCGACGAACACGTTGTTCGAGCGACATTGCGGTGTCGGGCTCAGCAGGAACTCTTCACTCGGCGGCGTCGAAGGGGAGAGCAGGGTGTATGGGGGGAGGGCGGTCAGTCCGACAGTGCCGGTTTCAACAGGCTGGGTATCGGCACAGAATGCCCAGAACGAGCCAGGTAGCGCGTCGATCTGAACCGATGTGCCACGGGCGATCACGGCGCTGTCACCCGGATTGAGTTCGAGCGCGTGATCCTGGCTCTGCAAGATGACGCGTCCCGCGTGGACCACAATCGTTTCACTGTAGGGGTACCGATCGCTGCTGAATTGTCCGCTCGCCTGGACGACGCCGGCAGCAATGTCATCGGTCCCGACATAAGCGATCTGTCGGTCGAAAGGATCGTTGGCGCCCAATGAGCCGCAGGTGAATGCTGTTGACGCGGGAGTGCCGTTGGCATGTGCGAGCAGCACGGCGGTGGGGTCTAGCATGAGGGTGTTACTCCGGGAGAGTGGATAGTGTCGCTGTGAGTGGGGCGTCAGCCGATAGCCTGGGTCACCAGCGCAAACTGATGTACGCCATCGTGGGCCTGGGGTGGGGTCCCACGAACCATTTGTGCGACGGTGTCGACCTGTTTCAGCCCGGCTTCTTCCAGCCAGGAACCGAGCCCGCTGTCGGGCAGTACATCCATGCGCACGAAAGCATCCGGCACTTGCGCCAACAACACCGCGATCAGGTGCTTGGCCTGCTCTGGATTTTCCGCAACGACCGGGCCGATGTAACGACCGCGACCGAAGGAGCGCAGGAGGGCGAACGCTCGCAATTGCCCCTCACGCTCGATCCCCACGACGTCTTCGACACTCTCGAACAGATCGTTGAGCACGGCATGCCTGTCCAGGCCGCTGCCAGCGTTGGCGAGTGCGATCACGTCGTTTCGATCGGCTTCGGTCAGGTGGCGCAAGCGCTCACTGGGTGGCAGGTCACTGGGGGCAGGGGGCGATACGTTTCCTTGGTGTTGTTGGATATGCCCAAAGTCGACGAATCCCTGGCTGACATAAAGAGGCGCGCCGGCCAGCGTCGCATTGAGCATGGGGGTCTGCGAACCGCACGCCTGGAGTGCCAGCTCCATCAGTTTGCGACCGATGCCCTGGCCCTGGTACTCATCGCTGACGATCACCAGGCCGATCGTGGCGTAGTCACCCTGTGGGCAGGTGAACGCCGTACCGATCAGGCGGCCTTCGTCCTCTGCGACAAAACCCTGCGAGACACGCTGCAGCATGGCCCAGTCTTCCAGGCGGTGGGGCCACTTCAACTGCACGGACAAGGCATGAGCCGATGTCACATCGGCAGGCGTCATGGGGCGATAGGTACAGGCGGGGCGTTGCGTGTTGGACATGACAGATCTCCATGGACAGGGAGCGTGACCGGTCGGATTTCTCCGCTGAAAGTGTTGGTATCTCACCTGCCACCAGGCCTGACAAGAGGCGGACATTGATTCGGTAGATTGCATAAGTTGCGGCTTCGCGCACCGCAGTTATTGCTCAAATCGGGAGCAGGCTCAGCAGCAAATATCAGCGGATTTTTCGTCGGTGTTTTTCTCGTAGGTGCATGACACACGCGGGTCAATAACGTCGCTGAGGGTCAATCTGGCCGAGCATCGATTCGCCGCGCTGATGGCGGCGGATATTGTCCAGCAACACGCCAAAGGCACTTTCGGGTTGGGTCATCGCCGCGATATGCGGCGTCAGTAATATTTGTGGATGCTGCCAGAACGGGTGATCCGATGCTGCCGGTTCCTGTTGCAATACGTCGAGCACCGCGGCACTGAGCTGGCCGCTGGCCAGGGCGTCGAGCAGATCCTCTTCTATCAGGTGCCCGCCGCGACCCATGTTGACCAGGGCAGCCCCCTTGGGCAGGTGTTGGAACAACTGGCGGTTGAGAATCCCTTTGGTCTGCTCGGTCAATGGCAAGACACACAACACGATGTCGCATTGGCCGAGGAACGCCGGGAGCTGTGCGTCACCGGCAAAGCAATCCACCCCGGCGATGCGGTGTTCGCTGCGTGCCCAACCTGATAAGGCGAAGCCAAAGGTCTGCAAGGTGGCCAGGATCTGCCGGGCCTGCATGCCTAGCCCCATGACACCGACCCGACGTTGGGCCGCCGGCTGCAGCAAGTGCGCCTGCCAGCACCGGGCGACCTGTTGCTGGCGATAACGGAGCATGTCCCGGTGCAGGCTGAGCACGGCGAAACTGGCGTACTCGCACATGCCCCGGGTGATGCCGGGGTCGAGTAGCCGGACCACCGGCAGGGACGTGGGCAGGCGATCAAGGTCAAGTTGGTCGACCCCGGCCGACAAGGCGAACAGCACCTCCAGGTTTGGCAGCCGTGTTTCGAGGTCGTCCGGCGCCTGCCAGGCGGCGAGGTAGCGAATATCCTTCGGATCGCCGATGTCCGGCCAGGCACGCCATTCGATATCCGGCGCGTGCTCGGCGAATAGACGCTTCCATTGTTCGCCGCGTACCGGGTCGGCTTTATAAAGCAGGGCCATGGGTCACTTCTCGTTACTGGATAGGGAACCTCCAGCATGCCCGAGTGGCAAAGCAGGATGTATCAAAAGAGCCTGCGTAATCACACATCGCTGCGTTGTATGGGGCGTCTGCCGGCAGATTCCATCGGGCTGGAGGCGGCTGAAGGAATCTGCTGTTTGCCGGGGTGAAAACAGTCGATCCGAATTTCCCAGAGCCCAAGTTCGGCTTAGACAATCGCGTCGAACGCTTAACCTGTGGAACACATCGCAGCCGTTTCCCGGTTGCCTGGTTCACTGTGGGAGATGC
Organism: Pseudomonas sp. Van50; assembly: GCF_055390755.1. Taxonomy (NCBI): domain Bacteria; kingdom Pseudomonadati; phylum Pseudomonadota; class Gammaproteobacteria; order Pseudomonadales; family Pseudomonadaceae; genus Pseudomonas; species Pseudomonas sp. Van50. The sequence continues at coordinate 3,632,687 of NZ_AP024343.1, forward strand.
CATGAACAGTAAAGTCGAAGAAACCCCAAGCTTGCTCCGTCAACGCGACCAATTCGTGCCTCGGGGTCTGGTCACCGCACATCCGCTGGTCATCGACCGGGCCCAGGGGGCTGAAGTGTGGGACGTGGACGGGGCGCGCTACCTGGACTTCGTCGGCGGCATTGGCGTCTTGAACATCGGTCACAATCATCCGAAGGTAGTCGCGGCCGTGCAGGCCCAATTGCAAAAGGTCAGCCATGCTTGCTTCCAGGTGGTGGCCTACAAGCCCTATCTCGACCTGGTCAAGCGCCTGTGCGAGTTGGTAGGTGGTCAGCAAGCCTACAAGGCGGCGTTGTTCACCTCTGGCGCGGAGGCGGTGGAGAACGCGGTGAAGATCGCCCGCGCCCATACCAATCGTCCCGCGGTCATTTCCTTTCGTGGCGGTTTTCATGGGCGTACCTTGCTGGGTACGACGCTGACGGGCATGAGCCAGCCCTACAAGCAGAACTTCGGGCCCTTCGCACCGGAGGTCTTCCATACTCCATACCCGAATGCCTATCGTGGTTTCAGCAGCGAGATGGCGTTGCAGGCCCTGAATGAGCTGCTGGCGACCCAAGTCGCTCCGGATCGCGTCGCGGCGATCATCATCGAGCCGGTGCAGGGCGACGGCGGCTTCCTTTCTGCTCCGCCCGAATTTCTCCAGGCGCTGCGGACCCTCACCGAGCAACACGGCATCGTGCTCATCCTCGATGAAATCCAGACCGGCTTCGGGCGTACCGGCAAGTGGTTCGGTTTTCAGCACGCCGGCATTCAGCCGGACCTGGTCACCGTCGCCAAGAGTCTGGCAGGTGGCTTGCCCATTTCGGGCGTGGTGGGGCGTGCGCACATCATGGACGCGCCATTGCCCGGTGGTCTTGGCGGCACCTATGGCGGCAATGCCTTGTCCTGTGCAGCGGCGCTGGCGGTGATCGACGCTTACGAGCAGGAGCAGTTGCTCGAGCGTGGCCAGGTCCTGGGCGAGCGGCTGCGTCAGGGCCTACTGCGCTTGCAGGTACGTCACCCGCGTATCGGTGACGTGCGCGGCACCGGCTTCATGCTGGCCATCGAATTGATCAAAGACGATGAGGCCCGCAGCCCCGATGCCGAACTCACTCAACAACTGATCGACCAGGCCAGGGTCGGCGGGCTGTTGGTGATCAAATGCGGGGTGCACCGAAATGTCCTGCGCTTCCTGGCGCCCCTGGTCACCGAAGAAAGTCAGATCGACGAAGCACTGACCATTCTTGAAGCAGCATTGCTACGCGTGTTGGATTAATCTCAGGTCTCGGTCGGCCCGCAGTAGCGATGTGCCGACCGGGGGCATTTAGCGCATATGGATTGATGAATGCATCATGGGAGGCGACACACATGCACCTGACTGATTATCGTGCGCTGCTGATCGATTGCGACGAAGTCCTGGTCGATCGGGATTCCGGTGTCTGGACGGCCCTGCAACCTTTGCTCGACAACCATCCGGACGTGCCAGCCAGGGAGGCGGTGCTGGCTGAGTTCGACGAGGCGGTGCGCGGGCTCTATCCGCGTTTTTCCGAACTGGGCTTCAGTGGTCTGTTGTGCTTTGCCCATCGTCAACTGGCAGAGCGCCTGGGGCTCAAGGTCAGTTGGGAGGAGGGCATGAGCTTTGCCCGTTCGGCCAGCAGCTGGTCGCTGTTCGAGGACGCGCCCGGTGCCATGTTGTACCTGCGCAAATTCTACCGGCTGCTGGTGTATTGCGATCGTGATGCCGAGGATCGTGACCCGCTCTGCGAACGCTTGGGAATTCCCCCGAGGACCTGCATTCCCGCGCCAACAATCCATTGGAGGACGAGGCATGGTTGCTGGCGAACAAGCTCAAGCCTGAAAACATCATGCAAGTGTCCAGGCCGCCCGCGTCCCCGCCAAAATCGGCTGGCCTGTGCCTGATCCGCCGTGGCCATGAGCCTGATAATCAAGCATATTCCGCCGATTTCTACATCACCAGCATGGCCGACCTCGTCGCTCAGCATCAGCTATCTTTGCGGCGTTGAATTTGCTAAAACCACTGTCAACCTGAAGACAACCGAGGGGTACCCGATGGAAGGTTTAATAAAACTAGACCGAATTGATATCAGTATCCTTGTTGAACTTCAAAAGGACGGTCGAATGACCAACGTCAGTCTCGCCGATGCCGTGGGCCTGTCATCCAGCCCCTGCCTGCAGCGAGTCAAGCGGCTCGAGTCGGCCGGTTATATTTCCGGCTACAGGGCTCATCTCAACCTGGCCAAGATCACTGACTCGGTCACGGTCTTCACTGAAGTCACTCTCAGCGACCACAAGCGGGAAGACTTCGCCAAGTTCGAATCCAATATTCGCTTGGTCGATGAGGTGCTGGAGTGCCATTTGATCAGCGGCGGGTACGATTACCTGGTGCGCTTCATGACGTGCAGTATCCAGCATTACCAGGAAGTGATCGAAGGGTTGCTGGACAAGAACATCGGCATTTCCAAGTACTTCAGTTACATCGTCATCAAATCCCCCGTGCTCAAGGATGGGGTTCCGCTGCGTAGGTTGTTGCGCCACTGATACGACCCAGCGCCAGCCGTCCATGACGGCAATCCCTCGAACGGGTCCTTACGACCTGCAAGCAGCCCCAGCGCTGCCGGAATCAATGCGCCTCGGCATTGCGATCCGATCAATCGGCGTGTGAATTCAACTTCTTCAGGCCCTGCGCAAACGCCGGGGCGTGGGTGTGCGCGAGCTTTTCACGTCGGTACGGTGGCGTAAAACGGGGACATTTGTCCCCTTTTGCAATTCGATGTTCATAAAAACGTAACACGACTGTTGCAGAGTTCCCCAGCCCGTCATCACAAGGAATTTCTTTCAATGAAAAGTTTGATGAAGTCTGTTGCGCTCGCCGTTACGCTTTCTCTTGGTGCCACTTCGGCGTCGTTCGCTGCAGAAAGCGTCCGTCTGACGGGTTCTGGCGCGAGTTTCCCGGCGCCGATCTACCTGACCTGGTTCAAGGATTTCAGCAAGAAATCCGAAGGTGTCACTGTGGATTACCAATCCAAGGGCAGCGGCGCGGGTGTACAGGACTTCCTGAATAAAACCGTTGATTTCGCCGCCAGTGACTCGGCAATGAAAGACGAAGATATCGCCAAGGTTGCCGAAGGCGTGCAGTTGCTGCCGATGACCGCCGGGGAAATCGTGCTGGCCTATAACCTGCCGGGCAATCCTAAAGGCCTGAAGTTGCCACGCGATGTGTACTCAAACATTTTCCTGGGCAAGATCACCCGCTGGAACGATCCAAAGATCGTCGCCGCCAACCCGGACCTGAAACTGTCCGATACGCCGATCACGGTGGTTGTGCGTGCGGATTCCAGCGGTACGACCGCGGTATTCACCAAGCACTTGGCAACCATCAATCCGGAGTTCAAGCAGGCGCTGGGGGAGGGCAACACCGTCAACTGGCCGGCCAGTGACAAGTTCATCAAGTCGCCGAAGAACGATGGTGTGACGGCTACTGTGCGCCAGACGCCGGGCGCGATTGGCTACATCGAATACGGCTTCGCCAAACTTGCCAAGGTTGACTTTGCCCAGTTGCAGAACAAGGCCGGCCACTACGTCGTGCCAAACGCCGAGAGTGGTGCCGAGGCTCTGGCAGCGGTGAAGATGCCGGATAGCCTGGTGTCCTGGTTGCCTGATCCAGACGGCGCCAAGTCGTACCCGATCACGTCCTACACCTGGATGATTTTCCGCAAGGACAACGGCAACCCGGCCAAGGCCAAGGCCATGCGTGAAATGGTCGAATACAGCCTGACCGAAGGGCAAAAGATTGCCGACTCGATGGGTTACATCCCGTTGCCGCAGTCGGTTGTCGAGCAGGTTCGCAAAGCGTCCGCCAACATTCAGTAACGCCTGAGGCCTCTCTCGGCGTGTGCTGTCAGCCATGCCGGGAGAGTTTCCCCCTTGTTCCGGACTTAGCCAATGAACAAACCCTTTGTCGTACCGGTTAATCCAGATTCTGCCTGCCAACCACCGTCCGCGAAGGACTTCCTGGTTGATCGCACCTTTCGTGCGCTTGCGCGTATTGGGGTCATTCTGGTTCTGGCGTTGGTATTTGCCCTCGTGTTCGAAGTGGGACGCAAGGCGCTGCCTGGCATGGAAAAGCACGGGTTCGATGTTCTCCTAGGCACCGTCTGGGACGTGAACCAGGGTAAATACGGCATCCTGCCGGCTATCTGGGGCACGCTCTACAGCGCCTTCATCGCATTGCTGATCGCGGGCTTTTTCGGCGTCAGCATGGCGATTTTCCTGACCCAGGACTTCCTGCCTCCCAAGCTTGCCGCCATTTTCCGGACCATTGTCGAATTACTCGCGGCCATCCCCAGCGTCGTCTACGGCTTGTGGGGGATCTACGTGGTGATCCCGGCGATTCGGCCGCTGACCACCTGGTTGAACAGCGAACTCGGCTGGGTGCCGTTTTTCGGCACATCCTTGAGCGGGCCGGGGCTGCTTCCTGCGGCGTTGGTGCTCGCCATCATGATTCTTCCAACCATTGCCGCTGTTTCGCAGGATGCGCTCACGGGCGTACCGATGAAAACCAAGCAGGCCGCCTACGGCATGGGGACCACCCACTGGGAAGCGATTCTCAAGGTGATGGTGCCGTCGGCCGCCACGGGCATTTTCGGTTCTCTGGTCCTTGGCCTGGGACGCGCGTTGGGTGAAACGATGGCGCTGGCCATGCTGGTAGGCAACGCAAATAACATTTCCCTTTCGCTGTTCGCACCGGCCAACACCCTGGCGGCCTTGCTGGCCCTGAACTTCCCGAAGCCGGGCCGAACGAGATCGAGGTGTTGATGTATGCCGCACTGGTGCTGATGTTGATCACGTTGATCGTGAACGTCTTCGGCTCCTTGATCATGATGTACGCCCAGCGGGGTAATAAGTGATGACCGACCTGACTGCTGCAACAGACTTGACGGCTCCAGCAGGCGCGATGCCCAGCCTGCAGCGCAAGTTCGAGGGCCGCGCCCTGCGCAGCCTGATCCTGACCACCCTGGTCTGGGGCGGGGCGCTGCTGGCCAGCGTACCGTTGATTTCCGTGCTCTACATGCTGATCACCCGCGGCGGCGCTCGCCTGAACCTGGAAGTCTTCACCGAACTGCCGCCGACGGGCTTCGAGATGGGCGGGGGCTTCGGCAACGCGATGGCCGGTACCTTTGTGATGGTGGGTATCGCGGCGGCAATCGCGGTGCCGGTCGGCATCATGGCGGCGATTTTCCTGGCTGAACTGGGGCCGGACAGCAAGCTGGCGAACGCTGCGCGCTTTGCCGCCAAGATGCTCACGGGGCTGCCATCGATTCTGGCCGGGGTGTTTGCTTACGCCCTGGTGGTGATGACCACCGGCACTTATTCGGCACCGGCCGGTGGCGTAGCGCTAGCAGTCCTGATGCTGCCGATCGTCGTGCTGACGGCGGAAGAGTCGATGCGGATGGTGCCCAAGATCATGAAGGATGCCGCCTATGGCATGGGCTGCACCCGCTCGCAGGTGATCTGGAAAATCGTCTTGCCCACCGGCATGCCGGCGATCCTGACCGGCGTCATGCTGGCGGTGGCACGGGCCGCGGGCGAAACAGCGCCGCTGTTGTTTACCGCGCTGTTCAGTAACTACTGGATCTACCACCAAGGCAGCCTCGAGGTCATGAACCCGACGGCATCGCTTGCCGTGCTGATCTACAACTTCTCCGGCATGCCGTTCGACAACCAGCTCGAGCTCGCATGGGCGGCCTCACTGGTGCTGGTGATGATCGTGCTGGTCGTGAATATCATCAGCCGTATCTTCGGCAAGCCCAAGTATTAAGAACGGGAGCATCTGATCTTGAACGTATCCACTGCGCAAATAGCCGCTCCGTTTGTCACCCAGGCACCTGTAGTCATGGACTGCAAACTGGACAAGATTTTCTACGGCAACTTCATGGCGGTACGTGACAGCCATGTGCCGATCGAAAAAAACAAGATCACCGGTTTCATCGGGCCATCCGGCTGCGGCAAGAGTACCGTGCTGCGCAGCCTTAACCGGATGAACGATCTGGTGAAAGGTTTCCGTTTCGAAGGGCACGTGCACTTCCTTGGGCAAGATGTCTACGGCAAGGGCGTTGATCCAGTGGTCGTGCGCCGTTACATCGGCATGGTGTTCCAACAGCCGAACCCGTTCTCGATGAGCATCTTCGACAACGTCGCGTTTGGCCTGCGCCTCAACCGCTACAAAGGCGATATAGGCGATCGGGTCAAGCATGCGCTGCAAGGCGCCGCCCTGTGGGATGAAGTCAAGGACAAGCTCAAGGTCAGCGGCCTGTCGCTCTCCGGCGGCCAGCAACAACGCCTGTGCATCGCCCGCGCCATCGCCACCGAGCCGGAAGTCCTGCTGCTGGATGAGCCGTGTTCGGCACTCGACCCGATCGCTACCCGGCGAGTCGAGGAACTGATGGTCGAGCTGAAGAAGGATTACACCATCGCGCTGGTCACCCACAACATGCAGCAAGCCATCCGCGTCGCTGATACGACGGCGTTCTTCTCGGTGGATATTTCCCAGGGCACGCGCACCGGCTATCTGGTTGAAATGGGTCCAACAACGCAGATTTTCGACAACCCACGTGAACAGATGACCGGCGACTACATCAGCGGCAAGTTCAGCTAAGTCACCCATCCGGTCAAGGCCGCATACCTGCAGAAGCCAAATGGATTTGGCGGGCATCCGGTAGACATTTACCAAGCGTTTCCAAGGAGCACCAATGCCTGCTACGCATCGCCTTGATTTGCCTGCGATTGAACATGCACTGCGCGAAGTGCAACACCGCTTCGCCGAGCTCAGCCGGCACTTCACGGAGCCACGCGATCCCTTGACTGACGAAGTGCTGCAAAACGTGCTTGAAGGTTACGCATTGATTGACGACTATGTCGCCCGCGGCGTTGATCTTTTTGACCTTCAGCACCTGAACCTGATGCTCGAGATCAACGCCACGGTGCTTTGTGGCCGAGACCCGACGCGCCGCCTGGAATACGCCCAGCACCTGGCCGCGACCGAGGCGCATTTCTTCAACAACGTTGAGGGAGGCATCAAGGACTTGTTCAATTGGTATTGCGCGTATCGCAGCGAATCCGTCTGGAAGCGGGCGGCTGGTGTCTATGTGCGCATTCTCAGCAAGCCGCAGTTGTTCATTGAAGGGAACAACCGCAGTGGGTCGCTCATCGTCAGCTACCTGCTCATGCGCGCGGGCTTACCGCCTTTCGTGTTGACACTGGAAAACGCCAAAGGCTACTTCAACCCGTCATCGGTCATACGCAACTCTGCCAAACATGGAGTCAAGGCGTTGTACGAACTGCCCAAGATCAAGAAAAAATACGCAGCCTTCCTGGAAGAACAAGCGCCTGACCCGATGAAGTTCTTTCTCAAAGGCAAGCCTTTGCCCATCTCTCAGGGTGGTCATTGATGCGCGGGAATTCAGCGTTCGCCAAATGCAAAACCCTCGGCAGCCGGGCAGGGCAGGCCATCCGCTGCGCCATCCCGATGCAGATGTCCAGGCGGCAGCGCATACGCATTTCGTTTGATATCGATGACACGCTCGCCTGCCAACTCCACCACTGCGAAGTCGAACAAAGCCGATTGCCGGCCTGTGTTCATCGCTGGCTGGGTGAGCCATTGCGCAAGGGAACGCGTGCCCTGATCCGAGAACTGCGCCGCCAGGATTGCAGCATCTGGGTCTATACGTCATCCGGTCGCACGCCGTCCTACATCCGGCGTTGGCTGTTGCTCTACGGCATCCGCGTCGACGGCGTGGTCAACAGCGTGCTGCACAATCAGGCGCTAACGGACCATGGGCTGTCGAATGCACCCTCGAAATATCCGCCGGCGTTCGATATCGATTTGCACGTCGATGATTCCGAGGGCGTGCAGATTGAAGGTGATGACCATGGCTTTCGCGTGGTCGTGGTGCATCCGGAAGATGACGGCTGGGCGCATAAAGTGCTGGAGGCGGTCGCCATTGTTCAAGCGCAGCTGGCTTGGCAGCAGATACCTGTCCAGCGTGCTTCGTTACACCGGGTGCCGAGTGTTTAGTGGGTGATCGCGAGCCGCGTCCCTTTGGCAGGCCGAACGCGCTCGGTATCCCTAATCCAGACACAGTCGCCCCAGCTCACCCCTCAGCCTCGTCAATGGAAAAACGCGGGCGAGGGCAGGAAATAATGGCTTTTTGATTTCAGGCGAATATCGCTAGAATTCGTCCCCCCTCTCTGTGAGCGGCATCAATACATTAAGCAAGGAAGTCGATATGCAATTTGGAAAAGCCATAGGCCTTGCCTTGGCCTTGAGCCTCAGTGGATGCGCCAGCTTCACCAAAGATGAAGTCGCACCCGTGAATCTGCCTTCGATGGCCAGCTATTCGAACAAGCCGAACGTCTATGTCGACTTCGATTTCTATCAGGGCGAACCCGACAATGCCAAAGCCACCGAGGTGCCTCAGGCGCGTGACATGCTCAAGCCCGATCTGAAGCGAACCTTCGATGAATCAGGGCTTTTCGGGCGCGTGGTGTTCGACGAGTTCCAGAAACAACCCGGCGACTACAGCCTTCGCCTGAAGGTCTACAACCATGCGCCAGGCGGTGGGCAAATGGTCTTGGCGTTCATCAGCGGCCTCACGCTCACGATCATTCCTGCGCTGGCAACCGACCAGTACACCATGAGCCTGGAAACCTTGGACAATCAGGGCCAGCCGTTGGGCAAGAACAGCAATCATGACGCGGTCAACACTTGGATGGGGATCTGGTTCCTGCCGCTGGCGGGTAACACGCCCAAGGCTGCCGTCACCGACACCTTCAATCGCCAGGTCAATGCACTGCTGAAAAACTGGGTCGACAACAACCGCATGAAATATTCCGCTGTCGATACCCACATCCCAAGGGGTTGAGAGCGATAGAAAAAGAGCCGCAATTGCGGCTCTTTTTTTTGTTCACTTCAACGCTTGAGTGAACTGAGGGTCGTTGTACAAGCTCTTGAGCAGATCTTGCACCATAGGGTTGTAGTTGTTAGCCGCCGCCGGAATGGCAATCGGACCGAAGAAGCTACTGTCCCACTCACGCTGCACGTCTTTAGTGGTTTCGTACAGAACCTGATCACCTTTACGCAGGGTGAAACGTGCAGCCAGTTCGCCGTGCCCAGTGCCCATGCCGGCGGTGAGCTGGCTCTTGACCAACTGAACCTGCAGCTGGCGATCAGCACGAGGATCCAACAGACCAGCCTGACGGAGCTCATCGTTGATCGCGGCCTGGATGTGCAGTGGCACGCTGCCCGCGGGCGAAGAAACCGGGTTCAGGCGCACCATCAGCGACCCTTGACCCGTATCAGCATTCACCTGCGTCTCGCGCAGAGGCTGCATGGGCTCATTTTTCTTGAGCTGCTGAACGTTCTGGAAATTGGGTTCATAGCGGGTCATGGTCACGCCGCAGCCCTGGAGCAGCAATGCGCAGAACGGTAGGGCCAGGTAGAGCTTCTTCACAGCAAATCCTTATGTGCTTTTTTTGAAGGCGTGATTATCGACAGATAGCGTTGAGCCATCAAGGGTGGTCGCAGGTTTATACCGCACTTAAACACCTTGTCTAACTTATGGGTCGTTATTTAAAAAAATAGAGAAGAACGGCCTACCCAGCCCAAGAGCAGAGTTTCGTTCCTTTGTATCGCTTTGTATCTGCGCGTTAGATAGATACACAGTCATTCTTTTAAGTCGGTTGATGACACATTCGCAATACCTGCGGGCCGTTAAATGAACCCATCGAGAAGGCACAAGCACTCTCCAGTGGATGACTCATTCAACTCCCAGAGATTTCTACGCATTTTCAAGCACTGTGGCGCGAGAGTAAGTCCGGAAACAGTCGCGACTTTGTCGGCCGATTACTTATAGGAGATTCAAAATGCCCGCAGCTACGTTCGGTTCCACCTGGCACCATTGCCTGGCTTCTTCCGTGAGAATGGGCGTTTTTGGTTTGGCCCTGATCGCAGGCAGCGGTGGTGCTTGGGCTGCCAGCCCGACCGCCGATGCGTCAGTCGCCAGTTCGGCCTCGACCAATCCCGAATCGATTCGACCTTATCGAATTCACGTCGATGAAGCTCAATTGATCGATCTGAAAAAGCGCATTGCGGCGACCCGCTGGCCAGACAAGGAGACAGTCGGTGATGTCTCTCAAGGCGTGCAGTTGGCCCAGGTTCAGGCCTTGGTTAAGTATTGGGGCAGCGGCTATGACTGGCGTAAGGCCGAAGCCAAGCTCAATGCGCTGCCTGAATTCATCACCACTATCGACGGCGTCGACATTCAGTTCATCCATGTACGGTCGCGAAACCCTAACGCGATGCCGCTGCTTCTGACACACGGATGGCCTGGCTCACAGTTTGAGTTCCTGAAGACTATCGGCCCGCTGACCGATCCCGTCGCTTATGGCGGTAAGGTCGAAGATTCGTTCGACGTGATCATTCCATCGATTCCGGGACACGGTTTTTCGGGTAAGCCAACTGAATTGGGTTGGGGGCCAGATCGAGTCGCAAAGGCTTGGGATGTACTCATCAAGCGTCTCGGATATACCCAATATGTTTCCCAAGGCGGAGATCACGGTTCGGTGATATCGGATGCATTGGGCCGCCTGAATCCGCCTGGTCTGTTGGGCATTCACTTGAACATGCCGGCAACCATCCCCCTGAACTGGTCAAACCGATAAACAGTGGTGATCCGGCCCCCGTCGGGCTCACTGATCCTGAACGCAAGGCGTTCGACTCCTTGAGCACCTTCTTCGGCCGCAACGCTGCATACGGGGCGATGATGGTTACTCGCCCGCAGACTATCGGTTACCTGTTGGCCGATTCGCCCACCGGTACTGCGGCGTGGATGTACGAAAAGTTCGCCGCATGGACGGACAGTCATGGTCAGCCTGAACGGGTACTTACCCGTGACGAGATGCTTGACGATATAAGCCTGTATTGGCTGACAAACGCCGGCGCATCGTCATCGCGCTTCTACTGGGAAAACAACAATAACAATTTCAGCGCTGCGGCGCAGAAAACCTCAAGCATCAAGGTGCCGGTGGCGATCACGGTCTTCCCGCACGAAATCTATCAGGCGCCGAAAAGCTGGGCGCAACGCGCTTACCCATCACTTTCCTACTACAGCCAGGTTGACAAGGGCGGCCACTTCGCCTCCTGGGAGCAACCTCAATTGTTCAGCGAAGAATTGCGAGAGGCCTTCCGGCCGCTGCGCGCCAAGCTGGACGCAACGAAAGCAACCCAGTAGCGCATACACAATCCAGTCAACACGCCGGGCCGCTATTCGGCGGCTCGCTACGGAGAAATACCATGGAGATGACCTTGCTGAACCAACAAAATAAATCCAGCCGGCTGCGGGGTTTCGCCCCATCGCTTTTGGCAGCCGTGGTGCTGCAATTCACAGCAGTGGCTGCGGTTTTTTCCCAAGCCAGCGCCGCTGATGTACCGGCATCCACCATTGAAGCTATCACGCCGGGTGCTCACACCACTCTTGGTGATCTCAAACATGTGAAGGCGGGCCTGTTGGACGTTTCTTATGCGGAACTCGGCCCAGCCGATGGCCCGGTAGTTATTTTGTTGCATGGCTGGCCCTACGATATCAACGCATACGCTGATGTCGCTCCTGCCCTGGCAGATAAGGGATATCGGGTGTTGATCCCTTCCGCTCGTGGTTATGGCGACACTCGCTTTCTCTCGACCAAGACAGCTCGCAATGGTCAACCTGCTGCGCTGGCTACCGACCTGATCGACTTTATGGATGCGCTGAAGATCAAGAAAGCTGTGCTGGGAGGGTTTGACTGGGGCGCCCGCACTGCAGATATCGTTGCAGCACTGTGGCCGGAAAGAGTGAAAGCACTGGTCGCTGTGAGCGGTTACCTGATAGGCAGCCAAGAGGCGGGCAAAGCTCCACTGCCGCCAGCCGCCGAGTTGCAGTGGTGGTACCAGTTCTACTTCGCGACCGAGCGCGGCCGTCAGGGTTACGAGAAAAACACTCATGACTTCGCCAAGCTCATCTGGAAGCTGGCTTCGCCAAAGTGGAATTTCGACGACGCCACTTATGACCGTAGCGCGGCTTCCTTGCAAAACCCCGATCACGTGGCCGTGTCGATTTCAAACTATCGCTGGCGCTTGAACCTTATCAAAGGGGAACCTAAGTACGACGCAATCGAGAAGAAGCTGGCGGCATTCCCATCAATTAGCGTACCGACCATCACCATGGAAGGCGACGCGAACGGCGCCCCCCATCCACCGGCTGAGGCTTATGCAAAACGTTACACCGGCAAGTATGAATACCGTCTTATTAGCGGAGGGATAGGTCACAACCTTCCTCAAGAGGCTCCACAAGCTTTCGCCCAGGCTGTGATTGACGCTGATCACCTCTGACATCTCTCAAGGAAGAGTAACGATGAAACTCATGCATCTGGCAGTCCTGTCAGGGACTGTTGCATCGCTTGCGCTCACCCTCACTGGCGTCGCAATGGGCGATTCCGGTGGCGGTGACGCCTCACCGATCTACGGAGTGAAGGTTCCCGAAGGCTATCGCAAGTGGGAACTCATCGCGCCAGCCCAGGAAGCAGCACCTTTGGACGAGTTGCGCGCCGTAGTCGGCAATGACGTGGCGATCAAGGCTTATCAGGACTCAGCGCTACCTTTTCCCGATGGCACAGTGCTGGTGAAACTTGCATGGAAGCACGTTCAATCGCCCGAATTCGAACCGGCTTCAATACCCGGCGCAGCAACAACGGTGCAAGTCATGGTGAAGGATTCGAAGAAGTACGCGGCGACCGGAGGGTGGGGCTTTGGACGTTTTATCAACGGTAAAGCTGTCGATCAGGCTCAGCACGAGACTTGTTTTGCCTGCCATCAAGCGCGCGTTCAAAACCATGATTTCGTTTTCACACGGTACGCCCCATAACTCAAACTCTGACGGAGTTCCCAATGAAGAAAATCATTGCCTCGCTAGTGTTTGTAGGTGCTAACGCGTTCGCGCAGCCCCCGGCGCCAAAGGCTATGGCGTCTGCCTGATTAAGTGAACACCATTTCTAACCTTTTAAGTGGGTCTTCCATACCGGGTCTTGAACGCACCGCAAGTGATCGGGAACTTTGAACTTCACACCATCGTGTTCCGTAAGGAACTTTTCCAAAGGAGAACGCAGATGCTTTTACATCTATCGACCTGGGCCGAAATCGAAAAATTTCTCCAGCGCAGCCGTACCATCGTCATCCCGATCGGTTCCAACGAGCAGCACGGGCCTACCGGGCTGCTGGGGACGGACTGGATGTGCCCCGAAATCATCGCCCATCAGGCGCAGGAGGCTGCGGACATCCTGATTGCCCCGACATTCAACATCGGCATGGCGCAGCATCATCTTGGTTTCCCAGGAACGATTTCGCTCAGGCCTTCGACATTCATCGCCGCCATCGGTGACTGGACTCGCTCGTTGGCTGCACATGGGTTTGAAAAAATATTCTTCCTCAATGGCCACGGCGGCAACGTCGCGTCGATTGAAGCGGCCTTTTCAGAACTCTACGCCGAGGCGAGTTTTGCACGTCGCCCGGCGGGTTTCGCCTTGCGGTTGTGCAACTGGTGGGATCTGGAAGGTATCAATGAGCTGGCGAAGGACCAGTTCCCGACAGGACACGGCATTCATGCAACGCCTTCGGAAATTGCCGTGACCCAGTGGGCTTATCCGCACGCTATCAAGTCGGCTGACTACTCGCCACAGATCGCCAACTGGGGGCCCATTCGGGAAGCTGTAGATTTTCGCGCCCGTCATCCGGATGGGCGCATGGGATCGGACCCGGCGCAAGCGTCTCCGGAAAAAGGCCGGCAACTCGTGATGATGGCGGCGCAAGGCTTGGTTCAGGAGGTGCAAGCCTTCAGCCGTGAGCCGATGCCTGGCTGAATCGCGGGGGATTCTATTCGACTCGGCCAACGTCTGGGCATACCGGGCGCTGTGCTCATCGCGGGTAATCACAATCAATCAGGTACGCCACGATGTGGAAGATCAATCACAGTTACATTGATGGAGCATTCGTTCCTGTTCAGGGAAATGAAACGGTGCAATGCATCAACCCGGCTACCGAGATGGTCATCGGTACGGTCACTTTGGCCGATCGCGAAGATGCGAGGCGCGCCATCGCCGCGGCTTCGCGAGCTCAAGTGACGATGGGCCGCACCTCCAAGGCCGAGCGTATCGACATGCTCGAGCAGTTGCAGGCCAGCGTACTGGCGAGTACGAATGAAATTCGCGATACCGCCATCGAAGAGTACGGTGCGCCGTTTTCCCGGGCGCAATGGGTCAGTCGCTACGCTTCGCAGTCATTTACCAATGCGGCGCAGGTATTGAAAAACTTCGACCTGATTCGTTCGGCCGGTGACGCTATCGTAGTGATGGAACCGGTCGGCGTCGCGGCGCTGTTTGCCCCCTGGAACAGCACCGCCGGGACGATATGCAGCAAACTGGCATCGGCCATTGCGGCCGGCTGTGCTTCGGTCATCAAACCGAGCGAGTTGAGTCCCTTGCAAACCACCGTGCTCGCCCAGGCTTTGCATCGCGCAGATTTGCCCAAAGGGATTTTCAATATTGTGCTAGGGCGCGGTAATGATGTGGGTGACGAAATCAGCACCAGCCCACTCGTCGCGAAAATTTCCTTCACCGGGTCCACCGCCACCGGAAAACTCATTGCACGCGCCGGCATCGAGACCATGAAGCGAGTGAGTCTGTCGCTCACAGGGAAGTCAGCGTCTGTCATCCTTGATGACGCCGATCTCGACACCACCATTCCCCTGGTTCTGAATGCTGCGTTCATGAACAACGGTCAGGCCTGCGTCGCCGGCACGCGGTTGCTGGTGCCGCGCACGCACGCCGAGGACATCATCCAGCGCGTGAAAAGCCTGGTTGGAGCGATGGTCGTCGGCAATCCGCAGGATCCGGCCACCGTTCTCGGGCCACTGGTCAATCGCGCGCAATTCGACCGTGTACAAGACTTCATCCGTCGCGGACGGGCGCAAGGCGCAACGCTGATTAGTGGCGGGGAGGGGAGACCGATCGGCTTGGACCAGGGTTACTTCGTCAGGCCTACGGTCTTTGCCGACGTCAGCAACGACATGGACATTGCGCAAGAGGAGATTTTCGGCCCGGTGCTATCGGTCATTGCGTATGACTCGGAAGAACAGGCGATCGATATTGCCAATGCCAGTCTCTACGGTTTGCAGGCTTATGTGTTTTCCCGGCAACCGGAACGTGCCCAAAGCATGGCAGCACAGCTGCATGCCGGCTCGGTGTTGATCAACAGAATTTCGCCAGAGCTGCTTGCTCCTTTCGGCGGGGTAAAACAGTCCGGTATCGGCCGGGAGTTCGGAGTCTTTGGGCTGGAAGCATATCTTGAGGCCAAAAGCATCGTGTCGGATTAGCCTGGGTGTGGCGGGGGATAGTGGTCGCGCCTGGTTTTGTCGAAAGCCAGCGATCGCGAGGCAGCAGAAGCAGGCGCAGCCCTATATTGTGCAGGTACGAACTGTGTAGAGAGGGCCTCTATAGACGAAGCTTCACGTTGAGACGATCGAGCACTAACTTGAGCATGACGCACAAAAGCGTCTGCCAGTAATTCTCCAGACTACCCAGACATTCAAATATCTGGAGAAGTCTCATGCTCATCTCATTTTCTAGCTTGTTACGATTCATCACCAAGGTCGACACACTGGGTACATCCATCATGCGCCTGGCCATTGCCATGGTGTTTCTCTGGATCGGTGCGCTCAAGTTTGTGCCGTATGAAGCAGACAGCATCACACCCTTCGTCGCCAACAGCCCGTTCATGTCGTTCTTCTACGAGCACCCGCAAGAGTACAAGGCGCACCTGACTCATGAGGGTGAGTTGAACGTGGAAAAACGCGCCTGGCAGACAGCCAACAACACGTATGGATTTTCCAGGGGGTTGGGTGTCGTCGAAATCCTTATCGGTCTGTTGGTGTTGTCGAACCCGATTTCACGGCGCACTGGCTTGCTCGGTGGCGCGTTGGCCTTCGGCACGCCACTGGTAACGTTGAGTTTTCTGTTGACCACACCTGAAGCATGGGTGGGTGCACTCGGCGATGGTCAACATGGCTTCCCCTATTTGTCCGGAGCCGGTCGCCTGGTGCTCAAGGATGTGCTGATGCTGGCCGGCGCCCTCCCAGTAATGGCGGACTCAGCGCGTCAACTGCTGCGCGAGCGCCAGGCATGAATGCTCGCCTTTTGTGAGGGGGCGATTGCGGGCAAGCGCCTCGCATCCGACTCGCAATCACTAAGGCAACAGACTGGCAGGTGAACAGGGCAGGGCCAACTTTTCAAGAAAGTCCGAGGTTGGATCCAATTATTGATAAAAAGCATCGAAATTGGACGAATGGTAGGTTAGATCTATTGAATGAGTGATGGCGCAATGACATATTTAACGCGTCTTCCTCTCGCTCCCTGTGTGCAAAATGCGTCCTCTCAAGTCACTTGTTGCGGCCTCGGTGCTGCTCAGCGGGTGCAATGGAATGCCAGTCGCTACAACTCAGGATCCCCTATACAACCAAGCCTTCGTCGTCCATTCCGGCGCACCGTTGCCTTACCTGCTGATGGGCACTGCGGTGCAATGGAACGAGGATTACGCGGTCACGGTCAAGCATATCCCTTACTTGCCAGGGGCCGTTTTCCAAGGCAAGGGGGACGTTCAGTTTTTCCGCCATAAAGCCAGCAGCGTACCTAAATGGCGGGGTTATCAGCCGGGTGAAGCCCTGACTTCCGTTGGCTTCAATACGCTTTACATATCGGTCAAAGGCAGCGGTCATGCCTTGCCGGCCATGGTTCGCCTGGATACCAAGGAAGGCAACGTACTCTACGGCACCCACAACGGGCCCTTGGCCAAGGGTATGTCAGGCGGTCCGGTGTTTGCGGCAGATGGCCAAGTGGTGGGAATCAATGTTGCCTTCCTGACGCAGGGTGACGTAAGCGCACTCAAACGTGCCGATCTGGCCGGACAGCCTCGAGTCAGTATCTTCCTGCCTTACGCCGAGATCAGCCGGGAATGGTCACGCTATCTGGCAAGTGTCCCCGCATCGTCAGCCAAGAAAGTCGCGAGTCGCTGATCAGCGCTCCCGCAGGGCTTCGCGTGCACGATTCAGCGGTTTGAGCAGGTAATCCAGCACGGTCTTTTCGCCCGTGCGGATGTCCACGGTCGCGATCATGCCGGGCACGATGGCGAAGCGTTTGCCGGCCTTGTTGCGCAGTTCGTCCGAATAGGTGCGAATAAAAACGCGGTAGAAAAAGATCTCTGGCTTGGCTTCGTCCTGAATCGTGTCGGGCGAGATTGTCACCACTTCGCCGTCCAGGCTGCCGTAGATCGAGTAATCGTATGCGGTAATCTTCACCTTGGCGGCCTGACCGGGATGGATGAAGGCGATATCGCGAGGCGAGATGCGGGTTTCGATCAACAATTGCTCGTCCAGTGGCACGATCTGCATGATTTGACCGTTGGGTGCAATCACGCCGCCGATGGTGCTGACTTCGATGTCCTTGACGATCCCTCGCACTGGCGAGCGCAGGGTCAGGCGCGACAGCGAATCGGTGCGGCCGCGAATCACCGCCTCGAGCATCTGCGCTTCGGCGTTGGCCTTGGCCAGGTCTTCGCGAGCGCGCACCATGTAATCAGAACGCGCCTCGGTGGCCTTGAGCTCCAGTTCGGAGCGCTGGCGAGTCAAACGCAGCACTTCGACCCGGCTGGATGCGCCGATCTTTGCCAGGTTTTCGGTGATCTGCAGTTCGCTGCGCACGAGTTTCAAGGAGCTTTGGATGCCGTCCAGGGTTTCTGCCAGCCCCTTGCGGCGAGTGCGATAGAGCTCTGTTTCGGCGCGGATCAATTCCGGAAATTCCTGCAGCGACGGGTCGAACAGCAACGGTTTTTCGCTGACCTCTGCTTGCAATCGATTGACGCTGGCGAGTGCAGCACGGTACTTGGCAGCGCTTTCGCCAACGTTGGACTGGGTTTTTACCGGGTCGAGCTGGGCGAGGATCTGTCCGCGCTCGACCAGCGCTCCCTCATTGACGTTGAGTTGCTCGAGAATGCCACCTTCCATTGACTGGATCACCTGCTCACGGGAGCTGGGTACGACCTTGCCGGTGCCGGTCGAGACTTCCACCACTTCGAACCACGCCGCCCACATCATGAAACAGGCAAGCATCAGCGCGCAGCCCCAGATGACTCGTGCGCCGCCGGCAAGGGCTCGTTCGTCGCGACCGTCGAGATAGGACATCGGATCCGGTACATCGGTGAACATCGGTTTCATGCTGGCGCTCCGTTGCCAGGCGCACGCAGCCGGGCGAGGGCTGCGTCGCGATGGTCGTCAATGACGATCCGCCCGTTGTCCAGCACGATGATGCGTTCAACCAGTTGCAAGACACTGACCCGGTGCGTGGCGACCACCAGCGTCCGCCCGTGGGTCCAGGTGGCCAGTTTTTCCAGCATCAGGTGCTCGGTGACGTCATCCAGCGCGGCAGTCGGCTCATCCAGCAGCAACACTTGCGGCTGGCGGATCAACAGGCGCGATAGCAGCAAGCTCTGACGCTGGCCCCCGGACAAGCCAAGGCCGCCCTCGAGTACCAGGTGATCCATGCCCTTGGGCAACCGCCGGACAAAATCGAGAGCGCCGGTGACCGCCAGCGCCGCGATGATCTCCTGGTCGCTGGCCTGGCCCGCGCCCAAGGTGATGTTGTCGCGCAAGGTGCCGTGGAAGAGCCGCGCGTGCTGCGACAGCAGGCCGACATCGCGCCGCAGGTCGGCCGGGTCGAGGTGGGCGAGGGCGATGCCGTCCAGTGTGTTTTCGCCGCTGCTCAGGTCCATCGCGCCGCCTAGCGCCTGGAGCAAGGTGGACTTGCCCGCGCCGTTGCGCCCCAGCAGCGCGATGCGTTCACCCGGCCGAATGGTCAGGTCGAGGCTGTTGAGCGCCGGGGCAGACTCGTCGCTGTAACGGAAACTGGCCTGGTGCATCCGAAACTCGCCGCGGATAGACGGGAGATGGACGCGCTGGCTGCCCTGGGGATGGTCGACCGGCATTTGCATGATCCGGTTCAGCCCCTCCAAGGCCACCTTGGCTTGCTGCCACCGGGTCAGCACGTGAGTCAGTTGCGCCATCGGCCCCATCATGCGTGACGACAGAATCGAGGCGGCTACCAGACTTCCGGTGGTCAGGTCCCCGGCGATTACCATCGGCGCGCCGAACACAATGACCACAGCGAAAACCCCGCCTTGCACGTTTTGCGTCCAGGCCACCAGACTGTTGGTCAATGTGCGCAAACGCAGGCTGCTGTCAGCCGAGGCAGCGTTGTATTGATTCCACTGCTGCTGGAAACGTTGCTCGGCCTGCAGCGCCTTGATGTCATCCAGGCCTTGCACGCTTTCCACCAGCATGGCGTTGCGCAGGGCGGCTTCGCGCATCGAAGCGTTAGCGAGTTTCGCCAGGCGCGGTTGCGCGATGATTCCCGGCAGCAGCATCAGCACCAAGGCCGCCAGCGGAATCAACACCAAGGGCCCGCCGATCAGGTAGAACACCAGCAGGAACAACAGGAAAAATGGCATATCGGCCAGCGCCGTCGCGGTGCTGGAGGTGATCAGGTCGCGGATCTGCTCCAGCTCGCGCAGCTGCGAAATGAACGAGCCGGTGGACTTTGGCCGGGCTGAATTGCGCAGCCGCAGGGCGTGCCCGAATACCAGGTCGGAGACGCGCAGGTCGGCACGCTTGCCCAATACATCGGTAATGCGCAGGCGCAGGATTCGCATCACGAAATCGAACAGCAATGCGAGCATCACTCCGCCAAACAGGACATACAGGGTTGGCAGCGATTCGGCGGGAATCACCCGGTCGTAGACCTGCATGGAAAACAGCACCCCAGCCATGCCGAGCAGATTGGCCACCAGCGAGGCGAGCATTACCTGACTGTAGGGCCGCAGGTCAGTCAGGACAATGCGCCGGAACCAATGTTCGTCGTACGGTTTGATGTAGTCATTGGTGCGCACATCGGCGACCGGTTGTGTCGGGCGCAGAATCACCGTACGCAGCGCCTGATCGGCGAGGGTCGCGTACTCGATTCGGCTTTGCAGGCCCTGATCGTCACTGAAGACAATGCCCAGCTCGCCAGTCTCGCCAATACTTTCGATGACGCCGACTTGGCCGTCGCGCAATTGCACCACCAGCGGCGTACGCCAACGGCTCAGGCTTTTATTGTCGAAGACCGCAAACTTGGCGCTCAGCCCGGCCTGACGGGCCATGTGCCGGATCACGTCTTCCACGCGGCCTTCGCTGTGCACCGAGGCCAGGCGCACACTCTCAGGCGAGACGTCGAGACGGTAGTGGCGGGCGACGGTAAGCAAAGCTTCCAGCCAGGGCGAGTAATCCTGCGGAGGTTCAGCAGCCACGGGCTTCTGGGTCAGGATGCTGGCGTCGGTCATGGCAGTATCTCGACATTCTGAATGGCGCTGTGGTCGATGCCAAAGACTCGACGAATCGCACCGCTGTTATAGAAGCAGTCGATCTGCAGGCGCTGCAATTCGGCCCGGGTGTTGGCCAGGTCAAAGCGCGACTGGTGGATCTCCTGCTCAGCGTTGAGCAGGTCGAGAAGCGGGCGGGTGCCCAGTTCCAGATACTGGCGGCCATACAGTTCGCGGGCTTCGGTGATGCTGGTCTGGCGATATTCCAGCGAGCGCAACCGGCGGTTCAACCCGGCGGTCTGGGCCTGGGCTTCGCTGAGCCCCTGACGGGCCTGCAGGCGCGCCGCGTCCTCGGCCGAATCGGCGGCGGTCAGCGCGTGACCAGCGGCGCGACTGCGAGCGCTGATAGCGCCACCCTGGTAGATCGGAACTTCCAGGTTGAGAAAAATTCCGACCTGGGTGCGATCCGCGGCGGGATTCCGTTCGTCATAATTGTTGTCCAGGTGTTGATCGAGTGTGGGTTGCAGAGAGAGGGTGGGGTAGGCTTCGGTCTTCGCCTGCGCCAGTTCTGCTTGTGCCTGGGTCCGTTGCGCGGCGGCTTGCAGCACGGCGGGCAGGGTATCGAAAACCTGAGAGGCATCGCAGGTCTGGATTAATGTTGGCGAGACTGTATCGCTGATTCGCGGGGGCGTGCGGCGCCCGAGCAGGCTGGTCAGGGTAGCTTGCCAGCGCGCGTATTGCGCCTTGAATTCCTGCAGCGTGGCCATTGCGCCTTCGGCGCGCGATTGGGCCTGAACCACGTCTGAGCGGGTGCTGGCGCCCATGTCGTTGCGCTGCCTGGCCAAGTCGACAATGCCTTCAACGCCCTGGATCTGCTCGCGCGCGACGTCCAGCAAGCGTTCATAACGTTGCACTTCGATGTAGGCTCGCGCGGTGTCACGGGCAACATCGTCGATCGCCAGCAGGATGCCCGCCTGGCTGCGAGCGACGCGGGCCCGGGCCGCGTCCACGGTGCTGGAAACCTTGCCGAAGTCGTACAGCATCTGCTTCAGCGAGATGCTCACCGACTGGCTGCTGGCGTCGCCACCATAACCGCTGGTGTAACCGCCTCTGATACCGCCGGAAACCTGCGGGTAGTACCCGGATTCGGCAACATTAATGCCTTCCCCTTGCTGGAAAAGCGTGCCGATTGCCTCGCCGATACGTGGGTGCCAATCCACTGCCAGCCTGACCGCTTGCTCCAGCCCGAGGCCTTGGGCGTCCGCTCGCTTAGCATCACCATAGATCGGGGCAGGGCGCGCGCTGCCGCCATTTCGCGTTGGTTGTTGCAACTGCGACGGGCTGATGCTGCGCAAGCTGCTGTCGAGGTTATCGTCGGCGCAAGCGCCAACGATAAACACGGGGTAGAGGCCGATGGTCACTAGCACCGTCGGCCAGCCTTTGCGAAAAACTGACTCCACAGACTTCCCTTACTGTTGAGAGACGAGCATTGCCGTTTTCAATGCTTCAAACCACCTGAATGCCGTTTTGCACCCATAGATGATGGGTCGGATCCTCCTGTGCCGTGAATTGCGTGTAGTCGATGCCGTCGGCCTGTTGCGTGCCGTCAAGCGTCCAGCCGCCGCTCATGTGTACGCTGTCATTGTTGTCTCCCTTGATCATCAGCGTGTTGTGGTCATCAGCGGTGATGTCCAGCAGGTCGCCGAGACTCAGCGTCAGCGACACGGCACTGGATTGGTTCAGGTCAAGCACTTCGATGTTGTGGATCCGGTCTTGCAGATCGCCCAGGTTGATTGCCACATCGCCGCCTGCCCAGAGCAGGGTGTCGGTGCCGCTGCCGCCATCGACCGACACGAATTGCTGGTCGGTGATGATCAACGTGTCGTCTCCGGCACCGCCTTGCAGGGACATGGCCCCGCCTTGGGAACCGTCGAGCGTGTCGTTGCCTTCGGTGCCTTGGATCAGTTCGCTGCCGGCGGCGTTGGCAAGCGAGCCCTGGTCGCTGGTCAGCGCCGCGAAAGCAGTGCTGGCGAAGGCGCCGGCCTTGTTCAGGTCGATGGTCAGCGTGGCGGTATCAACACTGCCGTTAGGGTGCGTCAGTTGATAGGTGAATACGTCTTCCTGGCCGATCACCGCGTCGGTCAGCCCCTGCTTGAGGGTGTAGGTGTAATTGCCATTGGCCTGGACCAGCAACGAACCGTAGGTCCCGACCAGTGTGGTGCCGTTATAGCCCGGC
This sequence comes from Pseudomonas sp. Van50, assembly GCF_055390755.1. Classification (NCBI taxonomy): domain Bacteria; kingdom Pseudomonadati; phylum Pseudomonadota; class Gammaproteobacteria; order Pseudomonadales; family Pseudomonadaceae; genus Pseudomonas; species Pseudomonas sp. Van50. The sequence goes on from NZ_AP024343.1 coordinate 3,655,450, forward strand.
GCCACATAACTGCCCGCCACCAGCACGCTCAGCAAGGTATAGACCGACCCCAGCACATCGGCACCGCCACCCGCGGTATCGGTGAGCAGGTTGCCCGACACCGGCGTGTAGCTGCCGACCACGAACTGGTTGGTATAGGTCGCCACGTTGATCAGGCTGGTGTTGACGGTACTGAGTACCCCCAGGCCGGCCACCGAGACCCTAACTTGATAAGTGCCGGACGCCTGGTCATCGAAGGTGACCCCATAGTTGCCGTTGCCCAGGTTCAGCAGCGAACCGCCGCCGTAGTTCTTGACCAGCACGTACTGGTTGGTGGCGGTGTTGAGTTTGTACAGGCCCACCGTCATCGAGCCCAGTACACTCAGCAGATTGCTGGAATTGACCACGACGGTCAGGTCGCTGACGGTATTGGCCGCCACGCTGGTGCTATAGATACCGTTGCCGCCGCCGAGCAACACGTTGAAGGTGCCGAGGTTGGACTGTGTGGTGGTTTCGCGGTTGACCAGTGTCACGTCAGTCGCGGCGATGTCGGGCGTCGCGTCGACCACCAACGCCGGGCTGCCGAGATTACTGTCACTCCAGATTTCACTGGCCTGCGGGCTGTCGATGCGCACGTACAGGTTGGCGGTGTCGCTCAAACCGTTGGGGTGCACCAACTGGTAGCTGAAGACATCGACTTTGCCAACGCTGGCTGCGCTTCCGTTCGGCTGATAGCTGTAGTTACCGCTCGCGTCGATGGTCAGCGTGCCGTAGAGCCCCTGGACCGTGGTGCCACCTGCGGCGCTGATATAAGCGCCGTTCTTGAACACCTGCAATTGGGCGCCGTTGTCCGGGCCGGTCTGGTCAGGCGTGCCGTCGACGCCAACATTGGTCACCACGTTTCCGGTAACGGCTGGTCCCGCCGTGCCGTTGAACTGCGTCAGGCTGCTGACGTCCAGCTGTAGCTGCGTGTTGACCGTGGTCAGCAGCCCGATACCGGTGCTCGAAACGGTCAGCCGGTAGTCGCCGCCGAGCAGATCACCGATGTTCACCCGAACCCCTTGGCCGCTGAGGGCAATCAAGTCGAGCAGGCCGCCGCTGCCATTGACGTCCAGGGTGACCCAGTTGCCGCTGGCATTTTTTACCTGGAGCGTATAGAACACGCCATCGAGCAGCGAAACCAGGCTACTGGTGGTCAGGGTCAGCGTTGGATCGACGCGCGTACCGCTGGGGACGGTGAAGGTAAAGGTCTTTGAAAATCCTGCGAGCAGCGTCGTGAACGAATCGTTGAATGTCTGTGTCGCGGTGGCCGGCGCGAGCGTGACGGTTGCGGTGGCAAGATTGTCGCTGGCGCTCACCGGGGCATTGACGTCAACATCCGGCGCCGTGACGGTGGCCCCGGCCGAGACATTGCCGCGGCTGTCGCTCAGGCTGACAGTCAGTTTTTCGCCATTGATCTGAGCGCTGTTCAGGACGATGGTGAACACTCCGGCGCCGTTCACGGTGCCGGTGCCGAGGACGGTGCCGGTCGCGGATTTGATCGTTACGGCAGCACCTGGCTCGCCGGTGCCGGTGACCGACAGGCCATCGACGCCAACCAGCAGGCCCGAAGCAACGCCGGGCGGGGTCAGGTCTGGTGCGTTAGCGTTGGCGACCACTGAGACGTTCCCGCTCGGATCGGCCTGCGTCACGCTGAGCACCTGGCTGTTTATTTGCGCCGTCGCCAAGGCCACGGAAAAACTGCCGTTGGCGGCGACCGTGGTGGTGCCCAGTACCGCACCGCCGGCGCTACGCACGGTGATGGTCGAGCCAGGGACACCCACACCGCTGAGCGACGTACCGCTGCCATTGACAGTGACGCCAGTCGGCGCGCCGGGGGCGGTCACGTCCGGCGCGGTCAGGCTGGCGTTGGCCGACAGGTTGCCGGCCGGGTCCACCAGTCGCACCGTCAGCAACTGGCCATCCAATTGTGGCGTGCCGAGGTTGATGCTGAACGTGCCGCCACTGCCCACGGTGCCGGTGCCCAGAAGAGCACCTCCAGCGCTGTAGACGTTGACCGTTGCGCCAGCTTCTCCAACACCGCTCAAGGTTGAGCCGTTGGCACCAAGTACCAGTGCGCTCGGGGCGATGGGGGCTTGGAAATCGGTCGCCGTGAGGTTGAAAACCGTCGAGAGGTTGCCCGCCGGGTCTGCCTGCTGGACAGCAAGCAGCTGGCCGTTGAGCTGGGCGCTCGACAGCTGGACATTGAAGGTACCTGCGGCGTTGACCACGGCGGTGCCCAATACAGTGCCGGCGGCATTGGTGACGCTGACCGTGGCACCGGCTTCGCCCGTACCGCTCACGGTCAGGCCCGTATTGTTCAACGTCACATTGCTCAGCGGGGCCGGTGGTGTCGTGTCGGCGACGTTCAGGCTGGTTGTCGGTGAGAGATTGCCCGCCGCATCGCTTTGACTGACGCTCAACACTTGTCCATTGAGTTGCGGGGCCGACAGTGTCACCGAGAAGCTGCCGTCGGCTGCGGCCGTCGCGCTGCCCAGTACGGCGCCGCCCGCACCGCGCACGGTGACAGTGGCTCCGGCCTCACCGATCCCGCCAAGCACCAGGCCCGCACCGCTCAGTACCAACGCCGATGGCGCCGAAGGGGCTGTGATGTCTGGCGCTGTCACGTTCAACGTGGTCGACGCGTTACCGGCGGCATCGGTTTGATAGGCAGTGAGTATCTGGCCGTTCGCCTGAGGCGCATTCAGCTGTGCACTGAACGTTCCATTGGCGCCTACCACTGCGGTGCCGAGTACCGCTCCCCCCGCGCTCATGACAGTAACCGTCGCACCGATTTCACCACGGCCGGTGACCAGCGTGCCGCTGGCATTGACGTCCAGGTCACTGAGCGGAACCGGCGCTGCCGTGTCGGCGGCGATGATTTCGGTGGGCGGGGAGGCGCCGCCCAATGGCGTGCTCGCGGTGACTTCAAGGCTCTGTCCATTGGTTTGCGCAGGGGCCAACACGACGCTGAACGCACCGTCTGGTCCGGTGACGCCGGTACCAATCAGGCTGGCATCGGGACCGTAGACATTGACCGTCGTGCCGACTTGCGCGGTACCGGTCAGCGTTACGCCGTCCGACGAGAGCGCCAGGTTGTCAGGCGCATCCGGTGCGGGCACCGCGGGGACGGTCAGGCTGACATCGACCGAGACATTGCTCGCGGCGTCCTCCTGGCTCACCGTCAGCACCTGGCCGGCGCTGATGCCCGGATCCAGGGAAATAAGGAATGTGCCGTTGGCCGCCACCGTTCCGCTGCCGACGATGTTGTTCGAGGCATCGAGGACCTGCACGCTGGCTCCCACTTCGCCGCGACCGGCCAATTGGCTAAGGTCAGCGCTCACCGTGAGGCTGCTGACAGCGTCGGGGGCGGTGATGTCGGGCGCAGGGTATAGGCGCGTCGGTGAGTCATTGCCGGCGACATCGGTCGCGATCACGGACAACAATTGTCCGTTGGCCTGGGCCGGGCTGAGCGTGATCTCATAGCTACCATCGCCCAGGGCCACGGTACTGCCTAATACCGTGCCGTTGGCAGACAAGACCGTCACGGTGCTGCCCGCTTCGGCAGTGCCCGCAAGCAGGGTGCCGCCTGTCAACGATGTCACGGTGGGCTGGGCTGGCGCGGTGCTGTCCGGCGCGACGAACAGTATCGGCTCGGACTGGTTGTTGGCACCGTCGGCTTGGACAATCGACAGCAGTCTGCCGTCGAGTTGCGCGCTGCCCAGCGTGACGCTGAAACTGCCATCCGTTGCCACGGTGGCCGTACCCAGCGCGATTGCGCCATCGAACACCGTAACCGTAGCGCCGGCTTCACCGCTGCCGGTCACGGTCAATCCGTTCTGGCTGATAGCCAGGTCGGCAATCTCCAGCGGATCGGTGAGGTCAGCCACTTGGTAGGGCAGTGTCGGTGAGACGTTCAAAGCTGTGTCGGTCTGGTTCACGCTCAACATTTCACCGTTGAGTTGCGCTGCATTGAGCGTCACGCTGAAGGTGCCGTCCGACGCCACCGTCGCGGTGCCGAGCAAAGTCCCGGCAGCGCTGCTCACACGTACGGTCGCGCCGGCTTCACCGGTCCCCGTCAGCGTCAGTCCATCCGGGCTGAGGTTGGTGATTGCGGGCAGCGCTGGCGCTGTTACATCCGGGGCGGTTACGGCCGCAGCGGTGGACGGATTGCCTGCCGCATCGCGCTGGACGACCGACATGGCCTCGCCGTTGAGTTGCGGCTGATCCAGGGTCACGCTGAAATTGCCATCGACACCGACTGTACCGGTACCGATTATGGTGCCAGCCGCATTGGTGACGAACAGCTGTGCGCCTGGCTCACCGACACCGCTGATGATGCTGCCACTCGTGTCGATGGCAATATTGGCCAACGCCGCCGGTGGCGTGCTATCGGGCGCCGCCAGTGTCGCAACCGGTGAGGCATTGCCGGCCGCATCCTCAAGCACCACGAACACAGACTCGCCGTTGGTCTGCGCCGGGGTCAAAGTGATCTGGAAGCGGCCGTCGCTGCCGACCGTGCCGGTTCCGACGACAGTGCCGTCGGCCAACGTCGCGTTGACACTGCTGCCGATTTCGCCGCTGCCGGTCAGCACGTCGCCGCCAGCATTGAATTGCAGGTCGGCGGGTGACGCCGGTGGGGTCAGGTCAGGCGCGGTGACCGATGTAGGCGCGCTGACGTTACCGGGTGGATCGGCCTGCTGCACGCTGAGAATCTGTTGATCTATCTGTGGCGGCGTCAGGCTGACGCTGAACGAGCCGTCTACAAGTACCACGCTGGTGCCGAGCAAGGCGCCGCTGGCATCCTTGACTGTGACGGTCGCACCAGGCTCGCCAGTGCCGGTAACGAGCGCACCTGACGCATTTATACCTACATTGGCCAGCGGGTCGGGCGGCGTGAAATCCGGGGTAGTCAGGCTGACTGAAGGTGACTCGTTGCCATTAGCGTCCGCCTGCACGACGGTCAGAACTTCGGCGTTGGTCAACGCAGGCGTCAAGGCCAGGGTGAAGGTTCCGGTAAGGCTTACGGTGGCGGTGCCAAGCACATTCCCGTCACTGTCGATGACCCTGACTTGTGCGCCGGGTTCGCCGCGGCCGGTCAATGTCGCGCCGTCGCTGCCTATGCTCAGTTGGGACACAGCGGTCGGCGCGGTGCTGTCGACGGAGGTGAACGGCGCGGCTGTCGAGGTATTGCCCGCAGCGTCCGTCAGGGACACGGTCAGCGCTTGGCCGTTGGCTTGCGACGGGGTCAGGGCAATGTCGAACGTGCCGTCAATGCGCACGCTACCGGTGCCGACCAGTGTTCCGGCCGCGTTGTACGCGTTGACTGTCGTACCCGCTTCGCCAGTGCCAGACAACACGGTACCGTCATTGCTGACCAACAAAGCCGCTGGCGGGTTGGGGGCGATCAGATCCGGGGCGATCAGGGTGACGCTGTTGGATTCGTTACCGGAAGCATCGGATTGGTTCAGGCTCAACGTCTGTCCTGCCGTTTGCGCTGGGCTGAGCGTGACGTTGAAGGTGCCATCCGCGGCGACCACGGCACTGCCCAGCAGGACGCCGCCGTTGCCAAGCACGGTCACGGTGGCACCCGCTTCACCACGGCCCGTCAAGCTCGTGCCATTGGGCGCCAGGCTCAGTTCGTCGAGAGACGCTGGCGCCGTTACATCGGCTGCTGTGTAGCTGGTCGGCGACGAATTGATACCGGAGCCTGAGGTCGCCACGGCCAAGAGCTGCTCGCCGTTGACTTGCGCTGCGCTGAGCGTAACGCTGAAAGTACCGTCGCCTGCCACCGGTGCGGTTCCCAGCAAAACACCCGAAGCGTTGCGAATGCTCACCGTGCTACCGGCCGTTGCGGTTCCGGTCAGCGTCAAGCCATCGGCACTGAGCGCCAGGTTGATGGGCGCGCTTTCAGCCAGGTTGCCCGGCGCGACGATCGGAGCTGCCGGGGCGCTGTTGCCAGCGGCATCAATCTGCACGACGGAGAGCGTCGTGCCGATCGACGCTGTTGGAGACAACGTGATGCTGAAGCTGCCGTTGGCATCGACCGTTGCCGTGCCCAGCAGATTGGCATTGGCGTCACGCACTTCCATCCTGGCGCCGGCTTCGCCGGTCCCGGTCAGCGTTGCGCCATCCGCGCTGATCGCCAGGTTGCTGGCGGCCAAGGGGGCGGTGGTATCGGCGGCGTTGAAAAACGCCGGGGTAGAGGGATTGCCAGCTGCGTCGCGGACCGTCACGTTCAGCACTTGGCCGTTGACCTGGGGGCTGCTGAGCGTGAGCTGGAAGGTACCGTTCGCGGCTGCGGTGGCGCTGCCCAGCAGATTACCCAGGCTGTCGCGCACGGTTACGGTACTGCCCGCTTCGGCTCGGCCGGCCAGTTGCAGGCCGCCTGCATTGAGGGTCAATTCGCTCGGGCTGTCCGGTGCAGTGAGATCAACCGAAACCACTTCGATGCCTGTAGAAACGTTGCCGGGCGGGTCTTCCTGGGTAACGGTCAATACTTGTGCGTTGAGTTGCGGCGTGTTCAACGTGACGCTGAACGCACCACCGCTGCCGACCACGGTCGTGCCGAGCAAAGTGCCGTCGGCGCCACGCACTGATACGGTGGCGCCGGGCTCGCCTTGGCCGGTCACAGTCAGTCCGTCGGCATTGACCGCGACTTGGGTCAACGCGGCCGGAGGGCTGATGTCCGGGGCAACAAGGCTGGTTGATGGCGATACGTTACCGTCAAGGTCGATCTGAATGATCGCCAAGGGTTCGCCATTGGTTGGCGCTGGCGTCAGCGTGACGTTGAACGAGCCATCGGCGCCGACCACGGCGCTGCCCAGCAAAATCCCGGTGGCGTTGGTGACGTTCACCGTCGCGCCAACCTCACCGGTCCCGCTGAGCGTCGTGCCATTGGCGCTGATCGACGTGTCTTGCACGGCCGCTGGCGCCGTGCTGTCTACCGTGTCCACTCCGGTAGCAGACGAGACGTTGCCGGCCGGGTCCGTCAGCGATACCTGCAAGGTTTCGCCAGTGTTCCGGGCGCTGGGCAGGGTGACTTGGAAATTGCCGCTTTGGTCAATAACACCGCTGGCCAGCGCGTTGCCGGCGGCATCTCGCACGGTCACGGTGCTGCCTGCTTCGCCCTGGCCGGTGATGACAGTGCCGACGTCATTGATGGTGACACCGGTCGCCGCCGCAGGCGGTTGCAGGTCCGACGCAATGACACTGGCTGGCTGCGAAACGTTGCCGGCCAGGTCGCTTTGGGTGGCGCTCAGGGTTTGTCCGTTGAGCTGCGCCGGGATCAAGCTCATGCCGAATGAGCCATTGCTGGCGACGAGCGCAGTGCCCAGCACCGTGCCGCTGCTGTCGCTCACGGTCACCGTGGCGCCGGCTTCGCCTTTACCGGTCAGTGCACTGCCATTGGCATTCAGGGCCAGGTTGGTCACCGCGTCCGGTGGCGTGCCGTCCGCGGCCGTCACCGTAGCGGGTACCGAGACTTCACCGTTGGGATCGGTGGCAGTGACCTGCAACACTTGCGCGTTTATTTGCTTGGCGTTCAGCAACAAGGTGAAGCGACCGAGGCTGTTGATGAGCCCGGAGCTGAGAACGCTGCCGCTGCTGTTAGTCACCGTCACGGTGCAGCCGGGTGTACCCGCGCCCGTCAACGTGAAGCCGTCGGCACTCAACACCAGATCACTCGGGGTGGCGACCTGCGTGCCGTTGGGCCCCGTCAACGGCACTACGGGCGAGCTGTTGCCGCTTCCATCGGTGCTGATGACCTCCAGGCTGCTGCCGTTGGTGGCGGCAGGACTGAGCGTGACGACGAAGTTGCCGTTTGCGCCAACCGTGGTGCTACCCAGCGCGCTGCCACCGGCAACGCTTACAGTTACGACAGTACCGGGTTCCGCAGTGCCGGACACTTGGGTACCGGCAGGGTTGATCAGCAGATCACTGACCGCCAGGGGGACGGTAGTATCTGGCGCCATGGCACTGGCCGGCAGCGAGCTGTTGACGCCGTCCGACGCCAGCACTTGCAAAACCTCGCCGTTGTTCTGCACAGCGCCGAGATTGACCGTGAAGACGCCGTTACCGCCCGCCGTCGCGCTGCCGAGGAGAACACCATCGGCATCCAGCACCTGGACAATATTGCCCGGCTCAGTCGTGCCGGTTACCGTAGTGCCTGTCGGATCGACAGAGATGCCCGACGGTGGGGGCGGTGCGGTGATATCCGGCGCGGTAATTGATGTTGCGAGTGAAGGCTGGGCGCTTGCATCGGACTGAACGACGCTCAAGACCTGGCCATCGAGTTGCGCCGGACTCAAGTTGACAGTAAAGCTGCCGTCGCTTGCGACCAGCGCGGTGCCCAGTGGCGTGCCATCTGCCGCGTTCACGACGACCGTGCTACCGGCCTGTCCGGTTCCCGTCAATGTCACGCCGTTGCTGCCGAGAATCAGGTTGCCAGGCGCCAGCGGCGGGGTGGTATCCGCCGCCGTCAGTGGCGTGGCTGGGGACGTATTCGCGCCGTCCGATTGACTCACTTGAAGCTGTTGACCATCAATCTGCGGGCTGCTCAGGGGCACCGAAAACGCACCGTTGCCGTCGACTGTTGCGGAGCCCAGCGAATTGCCCGCCAAATCCCTGACCGTCACTGTTGCGCCGGGTTCGCCCAGGCCGCTGAGCAGCGTACCGGCAGGGTTCAACGATAGATTCGAGGGTGCGCTGGGGGCTTGGATGTCGGGCGCCTGGATCGGCACCGCGGGGGAGGGCGAGGCTGACGCGTCGTTTTGAATAACGGTGAGGCTCTGCCCGTTGATCTGTGGGTTGGAGAGGGTGATTTCAAAGCGGCCGTTATCGCCGACAACGGCCGTTCCCAATACAACGCCACCTGCACCAGTGACGGTAACAGTGGCGCCGGATTGACCGGCCCCGGTGACGAACGTGCCATTGGCGGAGATCGTTACATCGGTCACGGCAACCGGGGTGGTCAGGTCGGGCGCCGTCACCACGACGGGTGCGGTCGGGTTGCCAGCAGCATCGGTCTGGATGACCAGCAACTGTTGAGCGTCGATCTGCGGAGTCGACAGGTTCAGGGTGAAACTGCCGTTGCTGCCGATTGTGCCGGAACCAATGATGTTCCCAGCCTGATCTCGCACGGTGACCACTGCGCCGGCTTCGCCATTGCCGCTCAGCGTCTGCCCCTGGGCGTCAAGCGTCAGCCCTGCGAGCGCCGCCGGCGCCTGGGTGTCGGGCGCCACATACGTCAACGGTACAGAGGTATTACCGGCTCCGTCGAGGATGCCGATCAATAAGGTTTCACCGTTGTTCTGCGGGCTGTTCAGCAGCACGCTGAATGTACCGTCCGCCGCCACCAACGCCGTACCGAGCACGTTACCGTTGGCGTCGATGACGGTTACTGTCGCCCCGGCTTGTCCTATGCCGCTCAGTTGGGAGCCGTCCACACTCAAGCTGATGTTGCTCGGCTGGGGCAGGCCGTCCAAGTCGCGAGCGATTACCGTTGCCACAGGCGACGGATTCGCGGCGGAGTCGGTGAGCTGAATGCTCAGCGTTTCACCGTCGATTTGCGCCGCGTTGAGTTGTACTGTGAACGAGCCATTGGCCGATACGAGGGCCGTGCCCAGCAGTACACCTTGGGCATTGGTGACAATGACAGTGCTGCCAGGCTCGCCACGGCCCGTAACCGAAAGACCATCGTTGCTGACGGCCAGATCCGTGGCTGCGGCAGGACCGATGATGTCCGGCGCAGTGAACGGTACGACTGACGAAGAGACGCCTGAGCTGTTCAGCGCTGCGACACTGAGCACTTCGCCGTTGGCCTGCGGCGGATCGAGTGTCACAGTGAATGACCCGTCGCCAGCGACTGTAGCCCGGCCGAGCAAGTCGCCATTCCCCGCGCGTACCTCCACCGTGGTGCCTGCCTTGGCCGTGCCCGTCAGTTGGGTTCCGTCGCTGTTGAGCGCGAGCCCACTGGGTGCAGGGGGCTCAAGCAGGGCAGGCGCGGAGACAGCAACGGCGGAGGACAGATTGCCCGCTGGATCCACAGCGGTGACTGTCAGGGTCTGGCCATCGATTTGAGCCGGAACGAGGATTACGCTGAAGGCACCATCGGCGGCAACCGTTGCGTTGCCGAGCAGAGTGCCGTCTACGGCACGGACCTGGATGGTTGTGCCGGCTTCCCCGGTCCCGCTTAGCTGGGTGCCACTGGCATCGACCGTGAGGTTGGTTGGCGCGTCGGGCGCTGTCGTATCGGCAGCCGTCACTGAGCCCGGCAGGGAAGTATTGCCGCTGGCATCCGTGAGTGTGACCTCCAGCGTCTCGCCGTTGACTTGCGGGTTGCTCAGCTCGATTTCGAAGCGTCCATCGCCGCTGACGGTGCCAGTGCCCAGGACATTCCCCCTCGCGTCACGCACGGTCACCAGACTGCCAACTTCACCCAGCCCGCTCAGTACGCCTCCATTGGCCGACAACCCAAGACCTGTCGGGGCGCTTGGAGCCGTTGTATCGGCAGGGGAGCCGTCCCCACCACCTCCACCACCACCGCCAACTGCACCGGAGGCCGCTGCTGCACCACCGGCACCGAGCAATCCAAGTCCGGCGATTGCCCAAACGGGGGTCGAGCCGTCGACGACTCCGGCTCCCGCAATCAGCTCATCAATCGAGGTGATTTCCTCGAAGGTAAAGCCGTTGAACGGCTCTGCGCTGTATTGCGCTTGCCAGAGCGTCGCGTCCTCGCCCTGGAACACCATGTCGCTGGCGGCACCTTCCGGACTGGTATTGAAGAATCCGGCTACCTTGATTTGCTCGCCATTCTTGAGGGTGAGAACGAGATCCTGGCCGTTGCGACTGGTCGAGGCTACCTGGCTGGGTGCGACAGGGACCTGGACCACGGCCGGCTGGTTGAGTTGCAGGTCGCCCCAGGCATAAGCCGTTAGCTGGGAAGTCGATTTTTCGGCAACGACGATATTATCCATTTGCAAAATCCCTGTCGCTTTGGAGAGAAAACGGGGGCGGCCGTTTACGAGGTATCGATAAAGAACGATAGATTGGATCCATTCCAGCGCAAATTCCGATTCCCGTTTTGCTCAGCTTTATTTATCTGAAGTTTTTGTTACCTATTTGATTTATAGAGAAATAAATTCCAGACCTGCCGCTCGTCACTTTTACAATCCGTCGTCAGTTGTACAGGTTTTGCCTAAATATTTATTGGAAAGCAGGCAGGACGTTTTACTAGCTAACCGGCTCCTAGCTGTCGGACATGAGCTTCTGGCAGAACTGTTCGAAGGCTTGTCGCGGATGGAAGTTTGACCAGGAAGTTTTTGTACAGGCGCGTAGGCGGACGCTGGGTAACTGAGCGCGAGCTTGATGGGTTTTTTGTGCTGATGCTTGCCGGTTGCCGAGCAGTTGCTCCGATCCTTGCCAGGATTAATCGGTCTATCGAGACCTCAGCGAAAAGGCGGAAATTACAACGATCATTGAGAGCAGAACATTGCCAGTGATGAAGAGGATAGCGTCATGAATGAATAGCGTGGCCAGCAGAATCGGCTGAGCTCGCGCCTGGCAATCAATGCGCGGCGAGGCAGGACTTTTTGGTGACTGGACGTCTGTGTGCAAGGGGCGCCATTTCGATGTCCGAGCAGGAGGGTGAGAGCACGGAATCCAGTTCTATCATAATCCATTGTTTAACATAATATACATTATGTGTAAGACGAGCATGTTCGTGTGTGTTGCGTTACACAGGAAATTACCTAGGCTCAACTGCAACGCTTGCTACCATAAGGAGCAGCTTCAGCTGTTGCGCTTATGCCTGTTGTTCATTTGAAAGACATTTCCGTGCCCTCCGGACTCGTTGGTTGGTTGTTGACCGATGACCGTGGACGACCACGCTATTGGTCGACAGTCTGGTCTGCACTGGACGGTGCGAGCTTGGCGCCGTCCACACTACGAACCCAATTGTCCGTGATCGAACAGCTATACCAGTCGGCCAGACGGCTATACCAGGCTGACTGCCTTGTGTGTTCAGCGCCTGGTGAAAAGTCATGCCGATCCTGACATGCTTTGGCTGCTGAGCATGCGCCTGGAGCGTCTGGAGAAGCTGTTTGACTCGCTGGGTATGGTGCCCGCGCCGCCGGCAGAAATTGTCCGAGCGTTGCCAAGCCCAGTGCTGGATGAGTTTTACCAGATCATTGATCCGTACTCGGTTCGTAATCCCTTTAGAAACAGTACGTTACGCTGGCGTAATTACGTATTGTGCCTACTAATGTTGCATCTTGGATTACGCCGCGGTGAAACCCTGGTGCTGCCGATGAATGCATTAAAAAGCGAAAAACGCTTCACCCCGACCGTAGAAACTGTGAACTGGCTGAACGTCGGCGACAATCCGTATCAGCGTGATCCGCGCCAAGAACAGCCCAGCCTAAAAAACAACAATGCCGCCCGGCAGCTGCCTGTGCCGCCAGCGTTGGCCAGCCTCATCAGGACCTTTGTCGAGAGCTACCGACCCTCGACCCGACACAGTTACTTATTTTCCTCGCTGGAAGGCAATCCACTATCATTACGCCAGGTCAATGGTATTTTTGTCACCATATTGTTTTTACCGAAGATCCACAGACATTTTATGATGAGTTGCGGTTTGCGCAAGCCAAAATTCTGGTGCTCTGTGGGTTGCGAATGGGCGAAACACCACTTATACCAGTCGATTGGTGCCAGGAGTTCTCTCATCTGAGTAAAAAGGGCATTCCCGCAAGCGAGTTCGGCGGTATTTCGTCATCGATTGCTCTTAGATACTTTGTTGAAAAAAGAAGTATTTCGGATAAAGATGGCAAACTCTTACATCCGGATATACAGCACATTCCCGAGATATTCAGGGAGATTATTGTTGATTTCCTGAATCGGGTGCTCTTGCTCACCCAGCCGCTCCGCGCCACTCTTGAGAAACAGTATCAATCCAATCGGATTTTGGCTGACTTTCAACCGGACGAATTGGTGGCCGCAGCAGACCTATATCCGTATTTGACTGGCAATCCATTTATATTTGAAGATGACGACGAAGTTCGATTAATTACGAAGTACAGGAAAAATTATGACATTGGCGTACTGGACGAAATTGAAAGTCGACAGTTATCATTAAAAGAACATGGAGGAAAAGTGAAGAATGTCGTACGGCAGTATTTCGCCGTGCTGCGTAGAGGGTATGAATCGCTCACTCCTTTCCGCACAGTGTCCGGGGTGCTTTGTAAGGTAAATTTCAGAAATGGGTACTTTAAGGTGTCGGAGTTAGAGCAGGTGGTGAGATTAAGAATGCCATCCAAGCTCTCACCTCTAAAGCCGTTGCGCACCGCTGCGGGCTCGATACCTCCCCATAATATGTTATTTCTTGCGCCCGTACGCGCGCTATCAGAAGGGAGAAATGATGGGCTATGCGATATTCGCAAATACTGCTTTGTTGGAATCCTCGATACGGTCGATTTACGAAACCACTATTACAAAAGTCAAACTTCAAATACCACTTTTTTCAACGGTATGGGCGCAATGAGGAAACCCAAAGCCTTACAATAAATAGTCATTCTTTTCGTCACGTTCAAAATAGTGAACTCTTTAGGATGGGCGTAGCTGACACGATTATAACTAAGCGTTACGGCCGTCGTAGTGTTGAGCAGTCGTACCGGTACGATCACCGCAGCTTATTAGAAGAACTCGCTTCAATGGATCTACCGCACACGGCACTTGATATTATGCCAACAGGTGGTTCGCAAGTGCTAGCGATGATCCTAAGTGGCAAGGTGTCCGGTCCGATTGTTGAAGAGTTTCGAGAGATTCAGGCGACAATGGGCGATGAGGCGGCATTTCTCTTTCTGGCGGGAGAAGCTGATGGGTTTCACGTTACGCCTTATGGATTTTGCATTAACAGTTTTATGACCAATCCTTGTCCAAAGCATTTAGAGTGTTACGGCGGCTGCCGTCATCTTTGCGTTACAGATCTGAAAAGTCATCAGCAAAATCTATTTGGGCTTCGTGAAAAAATCGCCTTAGCCGTCAATAAAATAGAGGCTCGATTCAGTGATAGTATCGGAAGAGCAAATCAATTGGATCATGCAAAAAAAACGTTAGAAAATATTGATAAAGCATTGGCATGTCGACCTGGTGAAAACCCTTTTCCAGATGGTCCGGATTTTTCGGTGCAGGTCCATCAAGTAGACTTATTTGAAGGCTAGCCGCTTTTGCGCTAAGCCCTGTTACGTGCCTAGCGGAGTCAATATGCCAGCACCGAGCAAGCCAGTACGCCGTACCGCAAATGCGGTTAATCTTGATGACAATCTACTTAGCGTTCTTGAGTCCATGCTGGAAAACGATGAGAGAATAACTGCCCATGCCATTGTGCGTAGAATGGAGAATCTAGGCGCCGTTTCCACTCTCGCGCGGGACACATTCCGCAGAGACCTAATTGCTCACTATCAACAATTGCAAACGACCCGAAACCAATGGGTAGAACGAGCGAAAAAGAACTCTCAAAAACGGCTAATCGCCAGTCTCGCAATGAAAGACGAACGTATAGAAGATTTAGAGCGGCAAGTCGCTCTGCTCACGGCCTCTCACAAGGCTATTATCCTTGCTGTGGGCGAGTTGGGTGGTGTACGTGCATGGCAGCGATTTTTTGCTCATTACGATGAACATACGCTGATGGTCCTGCCCAACCTCAACGAGCATAAGCCTGACTAGACGCCGCTCTCCTCTCCCCTGATCACGGCGTCAAAATACTAATTGAGAACAGCGCTCCATCTGTAATCAGTGTCTTCAACTGGGCGATATATTGCCTTCCTCGATAAACGTCTGTTGTCTATCACTAACTACCAGCGAGAAAAATGAGCAATCAGAAAATCCAGTCAGTTAGACTCGTGTCACGATAAGATATAGCGTCTTTGTCAAACACCATGCTCACTCTCGCTTCCCTTAGATTTTCGATACCTCTAGTCTGCCAGTCACCCAGGCTGTCTCTCCAAGTAAACTGGAGTCTTGCGTCGTGAGCGAATTTCAGCCGCCCGACGATATCTCTGGGTGATAATGGATCAGTCGCGAGACCAAGGACTGCAGCAGGCACCGTCAATTTCGCCAGCACGATGACCTCGCCTCCGTCTGTTACAGAGAAAAACTGGGCAAAACGCTCTAGGCCCTTGGAATATTGACTCTTGTAGATAGCCTGCATCAGTTGTTCGTCCCCCATTAGACGCTCCAATGGAAACTGCTTGGAGACGGCTACACCATCGGCTTGGCGATAATAGAGCGCGAGATGAGGCCTTGCGACAAATGTCTTGTCCATTCGTAGCATTAGACCATCGTCCAACAAAGCGCTGATTAGCGCCGTGACAGTAGAGCGAATAGCTTCTCGGTCCACTGGCTCGTTATCTTCAGGTAGATATAAGCTCATGGCACTCGGAGCAGGCAACTGAGATATCAGCCCTTTGGCAACTGCCAGGCGATAGTTCATCCTCAGCTCGCGCTGGCGCTCCGGCAACTGAAGAAGAAATGCTGCTAGGTTGGTATTAAACGAATCGACCGCCGCGATATGTTCGAGCGCGTCCTCCACTTTGTGAACGGCGTTGCTTTGTAAAAGACCGATAGCGTATTTTAGCGCGAGTTCACCTGCAGGCGAGCTTTTATCATAATTTTTGAGATTGAGGTAGGACTGGTAACGAAGCGGCTCGAATGCCGAGTTATCCTGAAGATATTCCGCTTCAACCTCGATGAGATTTCGATTGCGCGAAAGGATTTGCAGTATGTCGAGCTTTCTCATCGAATCAAAGCGCGGGTCTTTAATCAGCCCAACAAGATCACGTCCCAACTCGTTCTCGCCGACGATAATGCCCCACTCTCCGTCGGCCACTGCTAGCAAGCGCAACGCGTCGTAAAAATCCTGGTAGTCAGACGATGGTGAGCGGACGATCGCCATAAGACGCTTCTTGTCACTTACCTTGAAGTTCAGATCAACAATGGACGTGTTCTGCGATTTCTGCCTAGCGAGTTGGATCATATACGAGTCAAGCAAAGCACGGGTCCGATAGGCATCGAGGGTCTTGCTGGCCTGTGAATGCTCATCTTCAAGCGACAGCCAGGATTCGATTCTCTTCGTCATGAGCGTTTGCAAGGTGGACTCAAGGTTATTGGCTGTCAGCCAGGCGAACACACCACCGACTATAACTACCGCAGCCAAAACGTAGGTGAGGATACTGACAGCTCTATTTACTGGTGCGTTGGCTTGGTCGATGAGATCCTTGCTTAGCTCATACTTGAGCTCTTGGATTCTCTCCTGACAATTGCGTTGTACATCCTTCATCGCTTCCAGTGACTTAGAAGACCGTCGCTCGACCTTTTTTGCCAAGCGTCGCATCTCATCAGCTGTTTGTTCTAAATTAACAACGTTTTCGTGGTTCATTTAAACTCGTTTTCAAGTTGTTTATTGGCCTTGGCCATGATTTACAGATCGGCTGTATCGACCAATCCCTATTCAATTGTTATCGGCATGCAGACTTGATGAGTCAATCGTTTGTTTTAGTATTTTTTTAGGCCTCAAAGTTCGAGGCCAATCGAGCGTCTTTTCTCCAGCCTTTGCAAGAATCGCGATCCCATTCAAACAACAGCCACTCATAGTGAGTTAACCGCACCCGACCGGCTGTGCACGAGTCAATATCCCAGTTCAACGCAGCATCAATACGTACTGTCTCGACACTGAGCCAATGGACATGCGCACCTGCACCGGTGCTCTGGGGGCTCGGGGGCTTAACGGCTCATCCCCCCGCCTTATCAAATCGCTTACGGAGGCTTTTCATGTCTCTCCCTTCACCAAATTTTTCAGCGATCGCCTTCAAGTCGTCTTCGGTTAACGATGTGGCGTCGACCGTTTTGAGTACCGCCGGTGACCCCAGGCTATGCGCCAGATCAGCCAGATTAGTTTTAGTGGCGATGGACGGGCATCGTGGTACATGCTTGAGCAGAAGGCTCGCTACGCCTGAACGCTCAGCTTGATCGGTGAGGTGCTGGGTAATCGACTTTAATTCGGGATTGACTGCTGCGCTAACCTCTGGCGCTGACGCCTGTTCCAGGATCTTCAGTGCCAATTCGACTAGTGCCATCGCGGGCGGTTTTTGCGTTAAGGAAATAATCTGTCGCCATAGGCGCCTCTGGGTAGCGTCTGTGACACCATTGCCAAACATCACTTGCTCAAGCACGAAGTATGCCTTCATACCCAGAGATCGCGTCCAGATGCTGAGACATTGATCTGGGAGATCACTCTTCCCAAGTTTCTGTCCCTTGGCTGAAATCAACAAAGTGGCAGCTCGTTGCTCTTCGAGAGTTAATCCTTGCGAAACGTTATTCCAAATTTTTTCGAGCCGCTCGACTTCTTCCTCCAACTCCCAGTTTATGGCGTCCGCTAGCGTAGCGACTTGGGCAGCGGTCAACGGCGCTTCCGTATGCGCCAAAAAGGTTTCTGCTTCAGCAGAATGTGTTTGCCACACCGTGCAGGCAAGAGTTATCAATTCAGGTTGATGGGTTGGCGCGACGATGCCAAGTTCGATCATGTTCTGCAATGAGTTCAGGACATCTCGCTTTGCTTCCTGAGGATAGCTGGTCATGGTTGTCACAGCTTCGTTGAAAATTCTCTCGGGTATGTTGCCCGGCATGACTAAGTCCTTCGAAGGCCAATGTTCCCCGAAGAATTTGTGAAGGGTATTAAGCTGCGTTGGATAGCTCACTGCGGTGGCGAAAGCATTCTCCAAGCCTGAGGCAACGACCGGAGGCTCGGCATTCAAATAGACCTGAGTAAGCCCTTGAAGCAGAACACTTAGCTCATTAGGCGCTCTGGATACCAGGGATGGCAGCTGGCTGAGAGCCGTTCGTAGATGGGTCTGAAGCTCTGCTTCATTCCAGCAAGTACTTGGGATAGCGCGAATAGCTATCTGATAAAGGGCATCGAAACGCGCAGGTAGAGAAGCTATTTTGAAACCACTGTCGAGGTAAGCCACAATTGAGATTTTTACATCATCCGGCAATCTCACATAGCTCTTTAACAGTGCTTCGCAGCATTTAAGCGGTAGCTCACCGGCCAACGTTGCAACCCACCCTTCCGCTGATTTGGCCAGCAATTCATCGCTACTCTTCAATTGCTCGAATAGCGCAACTGCGTCATCCGCGTAAGGATCAGATGTGATGTTCTCAATCAGTTCGAGCAAGCTGTCCTTAGTTGCTTCGGACAGATGATCGAGGCGGCTGGCCGTCATTTGTACCAACCACCTAAAACCACGATCAAAATCCATGAACGGATCGGGATGGTTAATCAGCAGTTCCGTCATTTTCCTTAGGCATTGCGAGAGCACTTGATGGCTCATCAGGTTGTGATGCTGCTCAAGGACAGTAAATGCACAGGCTTTGAGGTCATTATCTGTCAGGCTCAGATAACGCTCAACCAACGGCCACAACTCAGCCCGACTTTCCTCACCAGCCAACGCCATCTGCTCGAAAAGCTTACCGATCCGTAACGCCGCCCTAGGGATATTGATCTCCGTTGCGCGGCCTGCCTCAACCTCAACTGCAAGCAAGGTCGCGTAGTCCGTGCCCAGAGTGTGGAGAAGCATTTCCTCATTAGTAACGATCCATTCTTCCAGTAAGCTGAATGGAAACGAGTGCGCTATGCCGTCGACGGTGATGGATCGCGTGTGGAGCCACTGCCCGAATATTTGATCTTGTGGGGCAGGAAGCCCTTGAGTCTTCCACACAGCGAGAACAATCTCGGCTAGTGCTTTTGCCATGTCCATAGCCACATCCAAACTCGGTGTCTGCATGTTTTCGAGGCGCAAGCCGAAAGGAGCATCCTCTGTACAAAGGTCGCCTACGAGTGCTGCGGCTACGATTTGCTGTTGCTGGCTGTTAGCAAGCGGCAAAACCGAAGCCAGCTTCGACACGCCGATCATCGACCTCAAGTTACTGGACGCCGCCAACTCCGTGCATAGGTGACCGATTACCAACCGTACAGTTCGGGGAGGCAGGTCGTTCAGAAGGTTAGCCACGACACGCATCGCGTTGTGTCGCCGGCTCGCCGGCTCCAAGTGCAGTTCTCCGATCATCTGGTGCAACAGGCGAGCCTGGTCTTCACTAAGCATGATCTGGTCGGCGCGCGGCGAAAGGTGTTCAATCAGCCCTCGGGTATCGCCCGACACTAGTAGGCCGTAGATTATGCGGGTACCCGAGCCGAACTTGCGGCTGATAGGGTCTTCAGATAGCAGCAAAAGGCTCTGAAGGGAAACGGGCCACTGGATACCGACCAGACTGGAAAGAAACTGCCGCAGCTCTCTGCATCCTTCCCGGATTTTTGTGGTCTTGCCCCCTTTGCTATCGGTTTCCAACATTAAATAACGCTTAAGTAAAAGAGGCTGAGCGTCAACGGGAAGTTCCAAGACTGGATGATCGTTAACAAAAACCGCGGTCAGTCGATCAAGGAACTCTGGATCATCCTGCAGATCACGGTAGAAATCAGGGAAGCTAACTTTGGCTGCGCTGAGAGCAGCTAACGACTCCAGGTATCCGGTTACAGCCCCGTCATGCAACCCACCCGGACGACCATTGACGCCCTCCTGTTCTCGGCGCTTGGCCAGCCACCATGACTGAGCAAACGCGTTAACTATCTGAAGCGCGTTGCGTGGATCGACAACGTTCACGTGAATCATGCGTTCAATCAGCTGTTCAGCGGCTACGGCCTTACCGTTAAGGTCATCGACAATGTCTGTAAATGTCAGCAGATGCTTGAGTGCGAACTGACGCATGTCACCGCGCGGAGGTGGTGGTATTTCGAGGCGGAATTGGAAGATACGATCCAAGTATCGACGTGCATCATTGTGGCTAAACACCGTGCCCGGCTGTTCCGGGTTGTGGCTGCGGCCGCGCCAAAGAGCATCAGCCACCTTCGCCTCGTCACAGGAAATGACGAATACCAATCCAAGACCTTTTGGAAGTCTGTCAGTTGGAATCTCCATGAACGCGCGGACGGCATCAAGACCGAGCACCATCTCCTCGGCAGAAAGTCGGTCAAGGTCATCGACGAAAATGACCAGGCGCTCGCAAGGAGTGGTCTTACTCAGAAAGCCTTTGGAGGGTTGTTTAAATTCTTTTAGTTGCTCCAGCAGCATTTCCTCGTACTGCTCAGCACTCGCGCTAGGAAGTGAAACCTTAGTGATTGAGCGAAAGCTATCGATCTTGGAGGGTTTAAGCTGTTTGAGTATGTAGCTGTAGGAGACCGTCAATATCAGTGCAAGCGTGGACTGGACGATGGGAGCATCTGTTGGAGCAATCTGCAAGCCAGCCCAAACGAAGAGTAATAGTATGCCCATCGCGATGACGAATGCGGGCAGAGGCATTGCCCAGGCGCGCCATAGCTGAAGGCCATACTCCTTCCAGCCTTTCCATTGCTGCTCTGTGTGCGTCACGTTCCGGAACAATTTGTCATGGAGCGTCTTCTCGTCACCTCCGAGCTCCAAAAAGACATGGCGCAACAGCGCGCGTTTGATGTCCTGGTCCTTGCCACCAAAGCGCCAAGCGTTGAAGGTGATGCTTTTGAAGCGATTCTTTCTAGCGCTGTGTCCTTGCATAGCATCGGCGTCGTCCTCCAAGCCTTTCGTGTAAAGCTCCTTGATCGAGCTTTTACCCGTGCCCCACCCTCCCAGAAGGCCGATGCTAAAAGGAGGTTGATTGCGTTCGGATTCAACCAGGCTGCGTAGTGCTTGGGCATAGTGCCTGTGTCCAAACGCGTCATCTTGCTCGTTTGCTATTTGCCGATCTAGCACGGCCGGCATCGAATCATGGGGCTGCATAGGACGTTCCTTCGTGGGCGAGACGTGGCCGAGGGCCAGCACAGCGAGATTAATTGATCGGCAGCGCGAACACTACTTTCACGCCCAGCGAGGACATTGTAGCGACGACATTTCGAAGGCTTGAGGAGTGTGGAAGGCTTGCCGAGTATATTCGTGGGTGTTGCGTACGGCTCATCCTCATGGCAGTTTCTATATCCTGGTGGTCGGATAAATGGGTGGGATTGAGTTGATGGAGCATTTTTTTAAAATGACGACCATGCTCACGATTATGCTCGAACACATGTCATCTCAAGGTGCGCTGGGTAGCCGAATATCGGTTTGTATCGTTAATCAGACGCCGATCACCAGCCCCATAGCTAGGCAACCCCTGTATTACACTGTCTTCTTCAGGAAAGAATTTATGCAAGGTTATGCCCAGTCCGATGCAGAGCTTGCTGAAATCTTAGATGGCAAGCAGCGTAGGCGCGAACAATTAATCTTCGCAATCAATCGAGCATCTCCAGAAGAGCTTGAAGGGCCTGCAGAGCGATTGCGTGAAGTAATGCGAAAGCCCCCGGGCGAGAAGGGTCGTCAACGGCTGCCTCGTCCGAAATTCCTGAACGAATAACTAGTTTTTGCCCTCCAGTCCTGGCACTGCTCCATGCCGCACAGTACTCCCCCCTTCAAGTTTATAGCTCTCTCAAATACGGAGATGGAATTCGTACTTAAGCACGGAGATGCAGACCGCATGACGTTGTGCGTGCGGCGCCGCGCAACGATTGGCGCTGCGAGGTCGATCCGACGGCATTTGTAGGAACAATCCTACGGGCTTGGTCTCACAAAGCGTTCCCAGTTCCTCCTGAGTCGCCACTACCGTATTCGGAGACATTGGACTCCGAGGCGGAAGTTTTTGAATCGCTGCCCCTCCAACTAACGCGCAGTTGTTCACAATGATTCAGAAAACACCGTATGTGCCTGCGACTAAAGAACGGGCTCGGCATCGCCTAGCCCGGAATAAGCTTAGATCTCAATCGTTGCGAGTCTTCCGTAGTAATACGATACTGCAGAATCACGCTCGGGCATGGTTTCGGGAAGGCCAAGAGTTTTAAATTTATTCACCGCTTCAAGCTCAGGTTTCTGCTCGTCACGCAACCGCCAGTAGAGTGAACTGTACTTGAATAGCTGAAGCAGGTTGATGTAGTCATTATTTACCTCAAAAGCCGCCCAAAGGATGCGGTGGCATTTTGAATGTAGTGGCGTCAGATTGTCATGGTATAGATGGTGGTAAATGCTGATGAGCGTTGAGATTTCATTAGCGTCGAGCGAACCGCGGACTGTCATAAGTGAGTCTGCGTAGGCGAGCGTGGCCCGGATTTGGTTATACAAGTCTTTGTTCTCGTGACAGTACTCGACAAGCTCTTTGAGCATTTCGGCTCTGGCAGGAGCTTCGAGGTCATCAGCGCGATCTAACGCAATATTGGCGTACAGCGTGCTTGCTTTGGTTTTTGCCTTAGCTTGGATCTTTGATATATCAGCTTCTCTGGTGGAGAGATCACTATTTGAAAGCGCGATATGGGCGGCCTGCATCGCGACGCTGCCCTTGCTCAGCTTCTGAGCCTGAGTGGCATACTTAACAGCTTCGGCATGATCTTTCCTCCCTGAATAGATCATAGCGATATGCAGCTTGATCGAACCTATCAGCTTTGGCTGATCAATGTGATCCTGGCACTCCAGCAGCATTTGGAGTGCCTCACCAGCATTTGCCTTGTCGCCAACCATCCGGATCGACTGCGCGCATAAGTAAATAAAGAACCAGTATTTTTGATCCTTATCCCAGCTATCTAGCATCGACTTCAGCGCGATGTACAAGTCCTGCACGACCTTGTAATAAGATTTTTTGCTCACTGTCGCGCAGAACTGCGAGGCGAGTTCCATGCCAACAGTACGCCACCTTTCGTTGGTTTTTCCTTCGACGAAGACTTCAACGATGAAGTACTTGGCGTTGTTGATCTCGGACGATTTTTCGCTGATGTCATTCGCCTTGAAGATATGATGCAGCTTGGGATTCAGGGTCTCCCAATCTTCACCGAAGTAGAGCTGGTAGGCTTGATTTTTGATTTTCGCGATTTCCTTGGGCTTCGTCTCTTGGGCGAGCCACTGCCTCACAGGACGGGTGACGATGAGCCTTTTTTTAGAACCCCGGGTGCCGGTGTGGCCGAAGCTGTCCTGATCCTCCACATAAATGAAACCTTCTCGCTGGAGGATGACCACGTGATCAATCGAATATTTCTTCGATCTATCGACCCGCTTGATGTTGTCCAGGTATTCGCCGTAAGGGAACGCAGCCAAGCTCTTAAGCAGAGAAAATGCATAGCGCTTTTCTATCTCCTTCGCAGTTGACAGTGCCTTGATGGAATCTCCGAAGCGGCCCGTCAGATTGATGCGTGAGCTGCCTCGCTCACTGATGATCTCTTCCAGTGATGCGACGACAAGCTTATCCAACGCTTCCTTGATGATCCGAGGGACGCCGTTGGTGTGTTCATAAAGCTGCGTGAAATCATCGTTGCCCAAGCCGCCTTGGTAGAGAAGGTGTGACTCGATGTACGCCCTAGTATCAGCACCATCCAAAGCAGTCAGCTCGACCGCCTCGTTTCTCCAAGCGGGCAGATTCCGACTTATTAAAATCATCCGGAGATTCGGGCAAAAGGAAGTAAGAATATCCGTCAGGCTTAGGAGATCGGCTTGGAGTTTTTCCTTGTCGTCACAGGTGTCGAGCGGAACGTCCCTTAGAAGCAAGTAAGGCTGGTCAATGAGCGACAAGGTGCTACAGAATGATTCGAATGAAGCGCCCAAAAGCTCTTCGATTTGGCGGTAGAAGGACGCTTTGTCGGTGTAGTTGCCAATGTTTACCGAATAAACCTTGTTGGTTTTGTTAGATATACGTGCGATCAGTGCGGAAATGAATTCATCTTCTTCCATGCCCCAGTCAGCAGCTAACCACAAGCGTCTGTGGAGATTCAGGATCTGCTCCGCTTGGAATGACTGGGCGTGCCTGACACTGTGAGCTTGAGGTGCTGGGGGAGCGGGCTATGAATGCCATCCAGGGTGGCGGTCTTCTGCCCTTGCTCCATACGTTGGATAGCGGTGTTGCCTCGCAGGTCTGGGTACGCCCCACGGTTCTGACTTGTAACCTCGTGGAACAGTCCATCAAGGAATGGTCCTAGAGACGAATGATTCGTGCCGAAGCCGATTGGCTCGACGATATTTTTCCATGCCGCATCAGCTTTACGCGCAGTGACTTCTGAATCCTTGATCAGTGCAAAAGTAGAGTGCTTGGTCGACTTGAGCTCTTTTCTCAGCCAGCCGAGCGTTTTGTCGAAATTGGGGTCTTCAAACGTGCCTCCGCAACCTACAAACACTAGGTTTTCAAACACTGTCAGGTGCTGCTGGAAGAAGTTGCGGGTACTGCTTTGTATCGTGGTTTCATAATCTCCACTGCTCAGAATGCAAGTGTCGGGCTTCTTCCAGTGGCCGTGTAGGTGAAGAATGCCTTTACGCTCGCCTTTGAACCACTCGATGACCTCATCTGACTCGGTCATATACACGGGTGAAAGGTTGGTGACATTCTCTAGCAGCGAGTCATAGTTGAGAGTGCAAATTTTTACCCCTGCGTCCGATAAAGCCCTAACGGTATTGGCAAGCGCCTCGTTGTGTATCTCGACTTCACTGAACTCTTTTGTCAGCCATGCGGCGTAATCGTAACCATCGCCGTTGGACAGGCTACCCGACAGGAAACCGGCCACATGCAGGATCTCGGTAGTGGTCGGCGACCCGTCTAAAAGCTTGAGCCAGTTCTCAGCGTTGGCCTGTTGGATTTTCCCGATCTCGACAGCGTAGCGAAATCCGCTTCGAATCAACCCCGTCCATGCAAGCTGGGGGACTTGTCCATCGGTCAGCCCCATACTCATGCCTGTGCCGATGACCAAGATGGTGTCTTTGCTCGGTTTGATGCGTTTGCTTGCGTATTCCAGATTTAAAGCTGTGTTGTTCATATCCATTGTAATAGCTTCCAATTGGAGATGCCGAGATGCTCACGTATCAGGGGCGCCGCGAGCGCAGGCGTACTGTGAGCATTGAGTATAAATTTTTTGCGTGTCATTTTCAGCGTGCGTACGAGGGCCGTCAAAGGTTCTTTCAGCCAGCAGTGCGCAGCTTCAGATTGTATGGATTTATCTAATTAGAACCGTGAGTGTACGCCCAACTCATCTCGTGTAAGCCAGACCTACACTCACTGATGCGATAGCAGTTGCCCGATCTTACCGACTCGTTGCGCTGGCAGCCGCATCAGCACATCTTTTAGGTAGACGGTTAATCTGCTCGAAAAGTGCTTTGGCCCTTCTACGGGTGTGCTTTGCTTGGAACGAATAGCCCTTCAACGCTTGTCTCCTGCTTAAAGGTGAGTTGAAGCAGTTGAAACACCGAAGTGCGTTTCCAGTCGGCAGAACGGCCTCTAATGGGTCAGTTTTCGGCCCGAGACGACATCCTCCACTACTTCTGAGCTGAAATATTCCTAAATTGCCATCTTTCCAAGTAGGCACGAAAAGGATGACCTGTCGTATATCGCCGACATCTGTTACGCAACGGTTGACTCTCGTTAGGAGTTGCAGGAGCTGCGATCAGACGACATTCTTGTTGCGTCGCTGAAATACGACAGGGGCAACGGGGCACGGTTTCTTTCTTTAGCAACAGAAAACTCACACATTACACGTCAATACCCTCCGCTCTGGGGTACTGATCACCGCAACAGGCTCCGAACCTGCTCTCTTTCACCAGCCAATGATCAGCCCAGGTGACGCCCTGTGCAGGCTTTTTCGCCATTGAGGTTCTTTAAATATGCGAATGAGCCGTCGTTTGATTTTTCCAAGGTCAAGTGCCGATCTGCCGCTGCACCTGGCATACATGAACAACGCCTTTCAAAAAATGTCACCCATCACGTTTGCAGCAAGCGTGTGTAGAAAGGTCCGTTGATACGGACATGGATCGCAAGCCCTAGCTCAGTTGCTCGATCCATTGCAGCGCTACGTCGGCCGGTGCCGCTTCAATCCGTCCAGAGAAGGAAGCCCAGGCCTCTTCACGCATAAAACGATTGATCGACATCACCAGACCGTTGCTTCGCACCGTATGAAACCAGCCTGCAGGTAAAACAAGCAACTCGCCTGGATGAAGAGTGATTGTCAGGAACTTTGCCTGCTGAGCGAGAGGGAAACGGATGAAATCTGGTTGGAACGGATCAAACCGGGCCAATTGGAACATATTGAAGCATGCGCCGGGATACAGGTACTGCGCCTCCTCAGGCGGAGCTATCATGAAGGTCTTGACGCCACTGACCTGTCCGATAAACGCATGCAGAAAGTCCCTATGCAGCCGGGTGCAAGCCGCTTCGTCGCGACGTCCCATCCACAACTGAGGACGACTGAAGCAGGTGGGCTTTAGCAGCGGAAGCGTAAATGCCTCGCACATGGGGCCCGGAAGCGCGCATCCGCCACTGTAGACTAGAGCCTCACCACCGTGGAGCGCGTCACGGATGAGCGCGCCCAATGTCGATAAGTCCAGCGACGCGCCCAGGACGTCCGCATCGAGCCCAACCAGCGGCAACTGGCCGTACTGCTCAAACAGACGCTCTATCGTCATCCGCCAACCGCCCTCGCCGAGCATCGATGTCAGGACCAAGGGCACGCTGAAATGCAACGCCCAAAGCAGCCCTGAGGAATTGATCGAAGGACGACGGCAAATCGGCGGATCCAGCCGCAGCCAGTTCTGTGCGCGGGAATCGATCGTGCGTAGCCGGGCCGGGCCAGTCGCGCCCTCCCCATGCGCCGCCAACGCGATCAGTGACAATAATGCCTGGTCGCCGGACATCTTGGCACCACAGCGCAGAGGTTGTTCCGGGTGCTCTACCAATCCCTGGAACATATCCTCTGACATCTCGATGCTGGCGTCCGGCGCCCTGTGTGTGCCGTCCGAGAAACGAACGTTATCGGTCAACGTCGCATGGAATCGTCCCTCGGGCTGCTCGCCTACGATGAACTGCACAATGCCGCCACGATGCCCCGGGAGGAAATTCTGCTCCACTCGCTGGATAAATGCCTGCTTGAGTTCGGGGAAGATAGGCATGATAAAGAACGGACGTCAGACGAGGCCGGCCTGGACGGCCACGTCGTTGAAAAAACACTGGCGTGCTTCAGCGGTTGGGAGGCTGATCGAACACACAGGCTCTACCGCAAGCGTGATCGCATACAGCACATCGAACTCGCAGTCGGCAAGTCTCGACAGTGATTGCCGCAACGCCTCCTTGCCCGATTTAGAGGGAAAGGCCGTCCAATTCGCCCCATCATAGCCAACGTTGTCACCCGCGAACAAAGCACGAAAGCCATCCATTTCAACCAGGAAGCAAGTCCCCCCGGGACGGTGTCCAGGCGTAGGAATCACCTCGACATGTGGAAACAGATGGTGCCTGTGAAAGGGAAATGCCTTCACGTTCCCTACACTCTTACCCACATCATCCCGCTCAGGCTCACTGCAATACGTCCAGGCACCAAAACGCTTATGCAGCACATCGCAATGGTTGCTCTTTAAATGCATGTCGCCGAGCAGTTGCGCGCTGACCCCGCCCATATTCGCCATAGCCTCGAAGTCCCCCTCGATACTTGCACCTTTGGCGAAACAGGGCAGCATCAGATTGCCCTGAGGATGGACGACAAAGAAGCTGCAATATTTCGTCGGTGTGACCTTCGATGGTTGAACGCGAAAAACAGAGGGCGCGAGCGCTATCATCCCCGACCTGTCCATGGGTTCGCGACTCAAGAGGAACTGCTCGATGAGTTCTCCATCGCCTTACGCAGGCTGAGCGGACGCATGTCGGTCCAGGTCTTTTCGATGTAATCGAGACACACCGCCCTCTTCCCTTGGACACCGACGGTTCTCCAGCCTGCTGGTATCTCCTTGTAGAGAGGCCAGATCGAATACTGCTCTTCGTGATTCACGACAACATTGAACTCCGTATCTTCATGGTCCCAGCTCATTGATCCTTCTCCTCGATGTGGGTGACCTTCAGGTCCTTCATGTGAATAACAATATCAGCGACAAAAAAATAGTCGGTGTCGTGCGAGACTACAATCACGATTTTGTCCTTTGCCGCCAGCTCTCTCAAAAGCTGTCGATAGAATAGATCACGATAATCCTTGTCCTGATCCGCAGCCCACTCGTCAAAGAGACAGACAGGCTTGTCCTGTGCGACAAGATTCAACAATGCAAGGCGCTTGCGCTGACCTTGAGAAAGACGCGGCGCCGAGCGCCACTCGCTCGCTGCCGAGAGTTTGTCATCCAGCCCAAGCCGCTTTTCCCAAGACGCGAGATCTATGGCAACGTTACTGCGCTGCCCTTCGTAGGGAAGCACGAAAAAATCGCTGAAGATTGCACTGGCGTAATGCCGCAACACGGTCGTCACATCAGGCTTCAGCTCCACACCGTCGAGCAAGACACTGCCCTCACTCGGGGCGTACAAACCTGACAACAGTTTCGCCAGCGTAGTCTTGCCGGAGCCGTTACCGCCAGTAATGAAGATGATTTTTCCCGACCTTAACGACAAGTCGATGGGGCCAAGGCGAACGCCCGCCTCGCCTGGTTCCGCCGCATAGTCGAAGCAGACGCTGCGCAGCGCCAGGGTACGGATCGACGGCGTCACCGACGGTTCCTCCGTACTGCTCGCAGAATGAGCCACATCCAATTGCGCCAGTCGGTCGAGCGCGACTTTTCCGGCCAGGACCGTCGGCACCAATTCCATCAATGCCATGATGGGCGCACGCAACAACAGCAGCACCAAAGCGTAGGTGGTCATGGTGCTCGCGTCGCTGATCGGCATATGCCGCGGCAGGATAGCCACCACCGCCAGCAGCAGGAAGAAGACCAGGTTGTTCCATTGCACCGTCACGCTCCACAACGCCCCGCTCGCCTGTTTGCGCGACGCGAGCCGCGAACTCAGCGGCGAAAGTACCGAGGCGAGAAAGTCTCGCCGCCGCCGTGTGCTGAAGCGGAACTCTTTCGCCCCCTCTATCATGGCGCGGTACAGGTCCTGCATCTGATCTTCGAGCGCCCGCACCTCCCGCAGCGCGCGACTGGTGCGGGCCGAGGCATAGCGAGCAATGACGATGCCCAAAAACAAAACCACCGCTACCAGCGCGAAATGCCAGGGTGAAAGCAACAGCAAGTAACCGAGCCCGAACACCACCAGCCCTATGCAGACCACACACATAGGTAACGTGCCAAGTGCGGTTGACGCTTTGGTAACGTCATCCGAGAGCATGGCGTACATGCGGGAGAACCCCTGTTGCTCATACTCCCGATAGGGAAGCTGGAGTATACGCTGCGCAACGTGGAGCCGTAGCTCGTGCACAAGCCGCACACCCAGGTGCCCAAGCGCAAGCTGCGAGCTGAGGCCGCCCAGGATGCTCACGGCCAGCGCGATGAGGAATATGCGCCATGAGAAGGCAGGTCCCGAGCCAGCATCCGCCAGCACGAGGGCAATTTCCCGAATCGCCAGGATGACCGCGCAAGAAGATGCCAGCCCGGCGATCACACAGAAAACCAGCCAAGAGGCTCGCTCACGAGACACGATGAGAATTCCGGTTTGCATGCTCATTAATCCCTCTGCATAGTCAAAAACTGGAACTCATGGGTGCGCCCCAGGCATGTCTTGATCCATGTGGCCACTTCCTTCGCCCAAGGTTGATGCAGCATCTCGTAATGATGTGCATCGAGTACATCGGTACGCAGGAGCCGTTGTCCAGGCCAACTGGCCGAAGCTCGAGTACTGGCGCCGCGCATACTTTCAATCAGCTCGATACGGCTCTGCGCCGGGATCGTCTTGTTGCCATTGCCCGCCTGCAACACCGCGAATGATAGCGATACCAGTTCGGCCCTTGCAGCGTCATCTGCATCGACCGGCAACAAGCCAGAGCCTATCGGTCCGTCAAATGACCTCTCGCTTTTTTCTCCGGATGCTATTGCGCAGGCGACAACGTCCGCCTCAAAACTGTCGATAAGCAATGAAAGTGCCGGAGGTGATAATTTCCCCTCCCCATCGTGCCTCTGGATGTGCGCAGCGAGCGTGCCGCCAAAAGACCAGCCACAAGGCACGAACTTCGTAATGCCTGCGTCTGCGATGGCGCAGGCCAGCTCCAGGCACAGGGCGTCAATCGTGTGGTCAAGCCCCTCATGCCAACGTCGCAGGACGGACAGCGTCAACGATACGGTGTATATGGCGCAGGGCAATGGGGACAGTTCGTCCATCAGCGCGGCATAGCATGCGCCGTCCGCGCCGGGTGGCGCGATAAGGACAAGTGCAGGCACCGAGGCGTCTCCGGGCTTCCACAGGGTCACTGCATCATTGCCCTCCAACGCGTAGGCGTTTGCCCCTCGCCGTTCGATGCACGTGGCGAACAACGAAAGGGTCTGGTGATGAAAAATGTCCCTCACGCGCAGTGCCGTGCCGAAATGCGCAGCTACCTTGTGCAACATCTCGATGGCCTTGAGCGACGAGCCACCGTAATCGAAAAAGCTTCGGTCAGGGTCATTCACAGGGACCTGCAGCACCGCCTCCCAGATGGCCCCGAGCTGATGAGCGACCGTGCCGGCGGCGGGAAGCGGCGCATGATGACGCTTGGCCTCAACGTCTTCATGGGAACGTGAGAGCTGCCCGCGATCAAGCTTGCCGTTGGCTGTCATCGGCCAGGCTTCGATAGGATAAATAGCGCTCGGTATCATGTAGTAAGGCAAACGGTTGGCCAGATGCTGATGTATCTCCGCACAATCAAGGACGCCAGGCGCATGGCACTCGACATATGCGTATATCGCATCGCGCAACGCGTCCTTCAGCACCACTGCGCACTTCACCTGGTCCAGCCCTTGGAGCGTATTCTCTACTTCGCCGAGTTCGATACGATGGCCGCGGACCTTCACTTGGTTGTCCCATCGCCCCAGGATCCATAAGGTGCCGAACGCGTCGCGCTTGGCACGATCCCCCGTGCGATAGAGCCTGGCTCCTGCCTCGAACGGGTTGGGCAAGAAACGTTCCGCGGTCAGATCCGGCGCATCCAGATAAGCGTCCGCCAGGCAGCCACCGCCAATGAACAGCTCGCCTTCCACGCCATCTGGACAGACTTGGAAATCATTGTTCATGACATAGTAAGTCGCGGCCCCGAACGCGCGGCCGTAAGGAATCGCTGGGGTGCGGCTAATCGCCAAAGCGCCCTCCCTATCGCCTATCTCGTAGTGATTCGACCAGATCGCGGCCTCGGTCGCGCCCCCCAGTGCATGCCAGTGCGCATTCGGAAATGGCACGCTACCGGCGGCAGGCAGCTTGACCGGGATCCGGTCGCCACTGAGCATGACCAGGCGTAACGAGTCGCAGCGATAGGCTGCGCCAAGCACCTCGCATCCAGAGAGTGCGAACTGCAGCGCTGCGGGCGCGGAATTCCAGATGGTGATCTCCCAATGGGTCAGGTATGACGCCAGAATGACCGGATCCGCCAACATGCCTCTGTCGGCGACACACACCGTGCCGCCCGCAGCAAGCGTGCCGAACAGATCATAGATCGACAGGTCGAATCCGACGGAAGCACACCACATCAGGCGGTCACCGGTTTTTATACCGAAACGTGCATTAATCCAGTCGATCGTCGAACAAGCGGCTGCATGTCCGATCACGACGCCCTTGGGCATACCCGTCGAGCCGCTGGTGAAGATGACATAGGCCGGCAACCGGGAACTGCGCTGGGCAGACACGCGCTCGTCACTTTCACCAGCCCAGTCCTGCCGACCCACAATGCAACCGACCCCGGGCCAGGCCGGGGCCACGGTGAATGTTCCAAAGTCATAAAGGTGTGAAAGCGCCAAGGGCTGTGCCACGCCTGACAGCGGAGCAAGGAGCGCGTGGGTAGTGACCAGGCGGCGGATAGCGTGGCGCGTGAGAATCCCTTGCAGGCGAAGTAATGGGGTCTGGCTATCGAACGGCACGAAGCAACCGCCCGCCTTGCTGATGGCCAACAACGCAACGAGCAACGACTCGTTTCGCTCCAGGCACACGGCGACTCGTTCTCCCGGCTGCAGGCCGTCTCGCAACAAGCGGGCCGCCAACCGATTCGCCTGTGCCTCGAGCGTCGCGTAGCTGAAATCTCCCGCCGTGGTCTTGACCGCAATGGCATCAGGGTTGAGCGATGCCTGACGCTCGAAACCATCCGCCAGGCGCTTGTCAACCACCTGCGGGCCCACGGCGATGCGCCCCACGGACTCTGGCGCGTGTGCAATAGGAAAGGACGCAATGGGTTCCTGCACCTGGTGTCGGAGTAACGCCAGGCAACGGCGCAAATAGTCGCCAAAACGAACGATGGTCTGCGGCGCATACAACTCGGTCTTGTAGTCCAACGTCACCCACAGCCCTTCCAGCGTTTCGTTGCAATGGCAGGTCAGGTCGAACTGTGCACCACGATTGCCCCCTTGCGAGGCGACCCAACGAAGGTCGGGGGTCTCGCTATCGGGCGCGGTACCGTCCGTGTAGACGAAAGCCAACTGGAACATGGGGTGATAGCCCGATGTCCGTTCAGGCTGTAGCCGTTCAACGATCGCATCGAAGCCGGGGGCCTGGTGACGGAAGGCTGCGCTGCATAGCGCGCTCACATTGGCGATGAGATCGGCAAGGGTGTCGGTCGCCACAAATCGTGTGCGGATGACCAGCATGTCGAGGAAATACCCCTGCATCACGTGCGTCGGCAAAGCGCGGCGGTTTGTCACCGGCGTGCCAATGCAAATGTCGCGACTGCCGGTGTGATGGTGCACCGCAAGCTTGAAAAGCGTGAGCAGTCCGGTAAAGCGTGACACGCCAAGCTGTGCAAATAACCGGCCGGCATCCTCCAGCTCTTCCCTTGGCAGGAGAAACGCGTGAGCCGCTCCGGCGTGGCTGGACACCACTGGCCGCGGATAGTCGGCAGGTAACGACAGGAAAGCGGGCGCATCACTCAATTGCGTCGTCCAGTAGGCCAAGTGTTCCTGATGAGCTGGGTTGTTGGCATTTCGGCGGTCCCAGGCGGCATAGTCCACGTATTGCAGTTGCGGCGCCGGTACCCTGTCCGGGCACCCGTAGCGCTGGCCAATTTCACGCGTCAACAGTGCGATAGACGCACCGTCGGTGACGATGTGATGGAATACCATCGCCAGCAACCACTCATCGTGCCCCAGGCGAGCCAGTTGAACCCGCCCGAGGCCTGGACGTGACAGATCGAAGCGATGAGTCGCCTGGTCTTGACGCCAAGCTGACTCGCGGTCCCGACGCGCCTGGGGCGTCAACATGGACCAGTCATCCAGCAACGGTTCTATGGCGGTGGCGTCAGCGATGCTCGCCACAATGTCGCCATCGACGAAATGGAACGAAGTGCGAAATACCTCATGGCAGTGCAAACACGCCCGCACAGCCTGTATCAATCGATCGGCATCCGTCGCCCCATGCAGATGCAGCATGATGGGTACGTTGTGGTGTGTCCCCTGCTCGAACTGATCGAGGAACCACAGCCGCCGCTGCGCCGCGGAAACCGGCAAGTGACTGCCGTCTCCCCTCCTCACCCGCTGGATTGGCCCTGCCGCCGCATCAGGTCGAGCCTGCATGCGTGCAACCCCGGCGGCTTCTTCGACAAACTCGGCGAATACCGGAAATTCGAAGATCGAAGCAAATGGCAGCGCAAGCCCCGTGGAGGCCTCGATGTCCCCCAGCATGCGCAGGGCCAGCAGCGAATGGCCGCCCTGGACGAAGAAGTCGTCGCTCTCGTCTAGATACTCGACGTTCAGCGCCCTGCTCCAGGCGTCGCGCAGCGCATGCCACAGTAGGTCGGTCTGCACCACTGCCCCGCTCGGGCGCACCGGCCTGCCAGGAACCAGCGACGCGAGCGATTGCAGATCGACTTTTCCGTTTGGCGTAAGCGGCAGCACATCGAGCCTGACAAAACGGTTGATGATCCTGCCATAGGCCAAGGGCCGTGTACGCCCCACATGCTGGCGAAACAAGCGGCGCAGGCTTGCCTCATCAAAGTGTGCCCCGTCCTCAGGCACACAGAATGCGACTACGCCGGTCTCGCCCTCGCCTTCCTGTGCCGGGATCGGTAACACCACGGCATCGCCTACACCGGGACACGCGCGGATATCGGCTGCAAGCTCATGGAAATTCACCCAGATCCCACGCAGCTTCTGCACCCCGTCCGCACGCCCAAGGTAGGACACTGCCCCTTCGGAATCGACTCGTCCGATGTCCCGCGTTCGATACATGCGCGCGCCGGGTACGCCAGAGAAAGGGTCGGGTAGGAAGTGTTCGGCCGTCAACGCGGCCTGCCCGGTATAACCGTGTGCCAGGCCGCGGCCACCAATGCAGATTTCGCCGGCGACGCCCTCGGGGCTTCACACCCCATGGTGTCGATCACGTACATCGAAACGTGAGGCGGCGGATGACCGATACGCACTGTTTCGATAGGGCCGCCATTGCGTCGGATGTCTTCGCAGCTCGCATAAATCGAGCATTCCGTCGGCCCGTACAGGTTGACGATCCGGTGCACCTGCGTTTGCTCAAAGATTCGCTGCACCAGATCAGGTGGCAGCGCCTCACCCGCCACATTCAACGTGACCGCCCCAACAGGGAAGCACCGCTGCTCGAGCAAGGCCCGTACCTGGGACGGTGTGCCACTGACGCAGCTGAGCGGTGGTTCGCCCCCGTACGGTACGAGCAAATGGTCCATGAGCACACCGCAACCACCCAGGGCCCAAGGGACAAACATCTCGAACAACGACACATCGAAGCCCAACGAGGTTGCCAACGTGCTGTGTCGGTAGGTCTCGGGATCATAGGTGTCACAGGCCCAGGCGATGAGCGCCAGAATGCCTTCGTGCGGTACGCTCACATACTTCGGCCGTCCAGTGGATCCTGAAGTCCGGAACACCACGGCAGTCGCCTGGGGATGGAGAGCGGCGCTGGGTACCTCCTCCCCGCCCAGGGCCACCAGATGCTCGAAAGATAATATTCGCAGGCCGTTCACTTGCACTGGGTCGTCGGACCGCATCACCAGCGCATCGAGCCGGGCACCGTGGGCTTGTTCGCGCCAAACCTCAATGTCCCCATCGGCGTCCATTGGACAATAGGCCGCACCTGCACGCAAAATGCCCAGCAGGCATACGATGGCCTGCGGCGAACGAGGCATGCACAGGCCGACCCGAGCGTGGTGCCCCAGGCCCAGGGCGCGCAACGCAGCGGCGATACGTGCGGACTGCGTATCGAGCTGTGTGTAAGACAGCACGGTCAGCCGGTCGCGAAGTGCAGCCCGATCCGGCGTGCGCTGCGCTTGTCTATGGACTATTTCCCAGAGGGCCCCCATGCCAACCAGGCTGGGCGCGCTTGCCGCGGCAATCGGCCTTGGTCGCGCAATACTCACGCGCAATGCCCCACAGGTTGAATCCGGCCGCTGCGCCCATTGCGTCAGAACCGAGACATAATCGGCGGCGAAGCGCTCTATCAGTGCCGAATCGAGCAAGTCTTCGCGAAACTCCAGCTCGCCATAGGCCATCCCCTCCACCAGCGTCAGTGTGCAACCCAGCTTGAACTTCGCCTGCGCGGCTGGCTGTCGTACCCCCGTAAGGAAAGTTCGCCCGGCACGGAGGGCACCGGTGGCAGATTCTGGAACGTAAACATGGTTTCGAACAACGGCGAAGCATCCATATGCCGTTGCGGTTGCAGCGCCTGGACAACCGCCTCGAACGGCGCCGCCCCATGCGCAAGGGCCTCATGCACCGTGTCGCGCGCGACCAACAGCAAATCGCGTAGCGAAGCGGACGCATCAATACGCAAGCGCATCACGACCGTATTGACAAACAGCCCCACTATCCGGTCAGTGCCCACTTCGTTGCGGTTCGCGATGGGTACGCCAATGCTCAGGTCGCTCTGCCCCGTATGCCGCGACAGCACTGTTGCAAAGGCGGCCAGCAACACGGCGTAGACGGTTGCGTTCTCTGCCCCAGCGAGGGAACTCAACTGCTTGTACAGCGGCGCAGACAGCCGAAACCCATGGCGCCCTCCCCGCTGCGAAACGTCCGTTCCCCGGACTCGCGCCGGTAGCGACAACGTAGCGCTCGCGCCCGCCAGTCGCTCGCGCCAGTAGCTCAGGTCGGCCCCGACAGTTGCCTTCACAGCATGCGAGGCTTTCCAGCAGCAGTAGTCGCGGTACTGCCCCGGCAGCGCGGGCAAGGCCCGGTCACCGCTATAGAGGCGCAACCAATCGTCAAAGAGCACCCCCAATGACCAACCGTCCGCCACAATGTGGTGAAGCGTCAGGTACAGGAAATGGACGGCGGGGTCACGGGTCCGCACCAGCAGCGCACGGGCCAACGGCCCCGTGCGCAGGTCGAAAAGCGCATCGACCGCCTGCGCGATCGATGCGGGGGGAGACGACTCTGAGCCAGGCAGCGAATCCCAGAATGTTTCGTTGAGCGCCACACGCTCAACTGGCAGGATGCACTGGCGCACCAGCCCATCGGTCTCCAGAAAGACGGCGCGCAATTGCTCATGTCGACGGACCAACGCCGCGAACGCCGTGCCGAGCGCCTCGGCGTCGAGCGGTCCATCGACGCGATAGACATTTTTCAGGACATAACGGTCGGACGGGCCGATTAGCCGGTCCAGTATCCACATGCGCGCCTGCGCCTCGGACACCGGATAAGACACGCTGCCGTCCGCCTCGATCTGAGCCGAGTGGGCACTGCGTACCTGTGTTTGTTCATACCAAGGCCGTACTTTGGCGCTGGCCTGGTTCGGGTACGTCAAGACGGCAAAGCGGGCTGCAGTGCGGGTATCGAATAGTTGGCGAAGCGTGATCGAGCAGCCGAAGTGGCCGTTGGTCTGCGCGACGATCAATGCCGCCGTCAGCGAATTGCCACCCGAGCCCAAGAAGTCATCGTCCGGACCAAGGGAGGAAATGCCCAAGGCCTGCGACCAGATGTCCAGCACCTGGGTCTCGTGCGGGTCACGCGGCTCTTGGCTGCTCGAGAAGGTCTCGGCCTCTCGACCGGTCTGCCACAGCTCGTCGAGGTCCGGGATACCGCCGATCGACTCTGACACCCATGGAATAATGCGAAAGAGGCTCGGTACACAGAATGCCGGCAGCGATGCGAAAAGATGCCGGCGCAACGCCGGAAGGCGGAATACCCCGGCCTCGACGACCAGGTGGATGGCAAGGCCGCGGGTCTCATCGAAAGTCAGCAGTGCCTGACGAACGCCGGTGACGGCTTGCGCGCAGTGTTCGATTGCAGAGACTTCAACCCGCCTACCCTCCACCTCGAAAAACGCAGGCCTCACCTCGTAAGGCTGAATGCGGCCCTCCGCGGTCCGTCGCGCCAGGATTCCCGTACGCACGACTTCCCCACTTTGGTGGCGGCACAGCTCACCCGCGAAGCCGGGCGGCACTGGGGCTCCCCATGTGTCCTGTACAACCAGGACGCTGCCCTTGTGATCGGTCTGAGTGAACCCCAGCGTTTGCACTGGCGCGCGGGGTTGCGCCGCGGCGTCCGCCAGGATGTTCAGATAGGTGCTGTGCCAAGCCCGCACAGTAGTGGCATTGAAGAGGTCCGCATCGTACTCGAACAAAATCTCCACGCCGTCGTCTTTTTCGTAGGCCGTGACTTTGAGGTCGTAGGCCGATCCAGTGTCGATGCCACCGAACTGCTCAAGCTCAGCATCTGCGATGCGCAAACGCCGGCCCGCTCCCGCCATGAACGAGAACATCGCCTGGGTGAAGGGTACGCGCGCCGGATCCCTCATCGGACAGAGGCGATCGACCAGATACTGGAACGGGACCGCCTGGCGCTGCATGCCATCGAGTGTCGTGGCCATCACCTGTGCGACAAAATCGCAGAACGGCTGCTCGGACCGGACATCGGACACCAGGACAATGGTATTGAAGAACAGCCCCACCGTTCGGTCGAACGTGCCATCTTCACGATTGGCCACCAGGGTCGCAACCGGCACTTGCGAGCACAGTGAAAGCCGCCACAGCAGCACGTTGTAGGCGGCCAACATCACGGGAAACAGGGTGCCACGCGCATCGCGCCCCACCTTCCTCAACGACTGCGAGACCTCCCCCGCCAACCTGCCACTCACAGTGGCACGCCCCAATAGGGGCGTTGTCGGGCGCGGCCGATCGGCGGGGATGGGAAAGCGCACCGGCAGGGCCTGGAGAAGCGCCGTCCAGTAAGCGACCGCTTTGGCACCCTCGCGCGACTGTAGCCAAGCCTCCTGGTGGCGCGCGAACTCGAAGTACGGTGCTGGCGCTTCAGCCGTGATCGAAACGCCGGTGTAGCGCGCTGCCAAGTCCTGCTGTAGCAACCCCATGGACCAGTCATCGGCCAATAGATGATGCAACGTCATCAACAGGTAGGCTTCGTCAATGCGGGTGCGCACCAGCGTAACGCGAAACAGCGGTCCTGCCGCGAGATCGAACGGTGCTCGGCCAAAACGTGTACGTATCTCGGCCAGCCGGGCTTCGATCTCGTTGGATGGCAGCCCGGACCAGTCATGCACAAGGCAGTCGACCGGCATAAGGCCGTCGAAGCGCTGCACGACACCTTCCGCGCTGTCGGTAGACGGCACCAGCCGGATATGCAACGCCGGATGCGCGGCGAAGGTTTGCGCCAGGCTGAGCGACAGGCGTTCCAGGTCGATCTGCCCGCGCAACAGCAGCATGTCAGTCATGTGGAAGTGCTCGGCTTGAGGATCGAGCTGCATCGCGCGGTACATTTGCCGCTGTCCCCAGGTAAGCCGCGCCTGCCAGGTGTCTTCCGAACCTGGCGAAGGCTCCAGCCGATCTGCCGATGGTTGATCGTTCGCGCTCATGGGACAGACCGGAAGTTGTCGGCGAGCGTCTGCGGGCTGGATAACGCCCAGGAGACGGGATCACCGTGCTGCGCCTGGCGATGTTCCTGACGCCGGAAGTAGTCCGCGCCGAACCCGGGCGAGGTGAACATGCCGTAGTAGAGCCAGCGCCCACCCTCGGTGAACTTCTCTGCACGGTGGTAGCCGCGCGTATCGGCAAAGACAAGTGTGCCGCAGGGCCCGCCACATGAAACGGACATGGCCTCCAATTGGGCGCTGTCGATAGTTTCGCGACTGCCGCGAAGACTTCTATGATGAGTGCCGCGAGCGTAGCGCATGGCGCCATTGCGTTCGTTGACGTCTTCGAAGTAGACAAAAACACGCATGACCATCGCGTCGCAGGCGCCGTCACGGTGCCACTTCCCGTTCTCCGAATGGTTGGAGAATGCGTTCCTGAACACCGCATACTTACGCAGTTGGGTGAACATCCCGAAGTAGCCATTCACGATCTCGAGAATTGGCGACTGGCACGCGAAACGGGCAAAAATACTATTGGGATCGAAGTGAGGATATGAGCCAAGCACGTTGGACATGAAGGCATAGGTCTTGGCCTGGTCCGAGCCGGCAGGTACGACTTTGCGGCTTCGCGCCTCGACATACTGTGCGCGCTCGCGCAGTTCGTCGAACAAGCGTTGCATGCCCGGAAAACGGTCAATGCTACTCAAGGCCAAGCCATTTTCGTTGAGCTCTTGCATAACGCGCTGCCCCTCTGCGCAGAGGACGCTGCGGTGATCACGAAATTCGCGCGTGGCACGCCGATTCAGCAGGTTACGGTACAAATAATCGCATTCGGCGATACGGTGGAGAAGTCGGTTGGCGATACGCAAGTTTGTGGCTCCTAGACTTCGAAAGGTTTCAACATGCCCAGCAACTGCTCGACCCCGCGGCGATCAGTCTTGCCACGCGCATTACGCGGCATCTCGTACACGAATTCGATAAAGTTGGGGACCATGTAACTCGGGAGCGTCGCCGACAAGCGCTGCCTCAGATACCCGGCGAGCTCCACGTTCATGCCTTGTTCTTCAGGCTGCACGAGGGCAACCAGTTCGGCGCGAGCGCCCTCACGGTGCAAAACAACCGCGGCGGCCCGCACACCCGCTTCGCGCAGCAGCGCGACTTCAATCTCCTCGGGCTCGATCCTGTGCCCGCGCAGCTTGATCTGCAGGTCTAGCCGACCCAGGTATTCATGGACACCGGCGCGGCAACGGACGCGGTCGCCACTGCGATAGAAGCGACCGCCCAAGGCCGGAAGCTCCACGAAGGCAGCCGCGGTCGCTGCTGGCGCGTTGATATAGCCCATTCCGGTAGCGACACCCCGATCAGCAGTTCGCCGCTCTCCCCCTCAGGGACACATTCAAGATCGGCATCGACGATATGGAGTACCGCGCCCGGTATCGCTTTGCCGATCGGAACACTATCGCCCAGCGGGGCGCGACGCATCAGATGGTGGGTCACGTCGACACCACACTCCGTGGGGCCATAGGCGTTCATCAACGGGACTTCACAACAATCAAACCAGCGGCGCACCAGTGCCACCGACAGCGTTTCGCCAGCGGTGACCGCGACCCGAAGCCCCTCGCCCATTCCACCCGGACGGCGCGAAACGGCATCGACGAACACGGACAAGTAACTGGGAACCGCTTGAAATACCGTTACGCTGCGGTTGACCATCGCTTCGAGCAGCGAGGGTGGATAGGCGACTGTCTCGCGGTCCATCACCGTCACGCAGGCGCCCACCAGGCCCGCGGCCAAAAACTGCCAAACCGACAGATCGAAGCCGAACGGCGCCGTCTGCGCTATCCGGTCATCGTGGTTCAGGCCAAGGTCCTCGACCTTGGCCCACAGATGGTTCAGTAAATTGGCTTGCGAGAGCACAGCGCCCTTGGGCTCGCCACTTGAGCCCGAAGTGAAAATCACATAGGCCGGGTCTTCGGCACCACCGCCAGTGAAACTTTCGTCCCACAACGGCCCCAGCGCCGCCCACTGTTTCAGATCGACAACGGGGCAGTCTGCTCGCAGATCGCCCCCATCGGCTTCCACCAGCACCCGTGCGCATCCGCTCGACGCCAGCATGCGTTGCCTGCGCGCCAGCGGTAGCAGGGGGTCGAGCGGCACGTAGGCGGCACCCAACTTGAACAACGCCAGGATCGCCGCAAGCGTGAGCACGCCGCGCTCGCAGGCGATGGCCACGAAAGCGCCCCGCTCGACGCCTGAGCGCCGCAGTTCGGCGGCGAAGCGGTTCGCCATGCCGTCGAGTTGGGCATAACTGGCCGAACCGTCGCGATCCTCCGCGGCCGGCAGCGCGGCATGCGTGCGCGCCGTGGCTTCGAACAGACGGATGTAAGGGGCCAATGTCCTCGATGTATTGGTGCAAGCCATTTAGAGTTCAATGTCCTCGAAGCTCGACGTATCGCATGTCCACGCAATCAGCTCACTCAGCCCTGCAATCGTGACAGCCTCGAACACGTACCGGACCTCCAGCTTCACGTCCAGCTCGGACTGGATCCGCTTGACGATCTTGACCGCGCTGAGAGAGTGACCGCCCAACTCGAAGAAGCTGTCGTAAATGCCGATGGCCTGGCCGGCTGGCAGATCCAACACATCCCGCCAGATGACGATCAGTTGGCGTTCCAGATCGGTCCTGGGCGTTCCGTCGGGCTTGGTCCCGGCCGCTTCCTGCGGGCTCTCGCGCTCGGCCAGCGCGACGCGATCGATCTTGCCGGTACGGCCACGCGGTAGCTCGTCGAGCTGAACGATGCGCGCCGGCACCATGTAAAACGGCAGCTTCGCCTGGAGGACTGTGCGCAACTGCTCGGACAGCGGCGCCTGCACCGTCTTGCGCTTGACGGGAAAGCGCGCCCTCAACAGCTGCGCCAACCGACCGACTTTCTCCACGGAAAGTGGCTGCGCCTTCACATAGGCCAAGAGAATGGGCTCGCCATGTGGGCTGGCCGAGACGACCACCGCGGCCTCCTCGACCCCTTCGATGGCGGTCAGCGCATACTCGATCTCTGCCAAGTCGATCCGGTAGCCGCGGATCTTCACCCGATGGTCGCTGCGCCCCAGAAGCACAAGCTCGTCCCTCTCGTTCCAGGTACCCAGGTCGCCGCTGCGGTAAAGTCGCGCACCGGGCTCGCCGAAGGGATCGGGCATGAATTTCTCAGCCGTGAGCCGCGGGTTGCCGAGGTAACCCTGTGCCAGACTCGCACCACCTATGGCGATCTCCCCGGTCACGCCGGTGGGCACCGGCTGCTGGTAGGCGTCGAGCACGTGCAGCACGGTGTTGGGTGCGAGGCGCCCGACAGGCACCAGGCCCTCGCCCTCGCCCTCGCTGCCATCGCAGGCATGGAAACTCACCGGACAGGCCTCTGTCTGCGCATAG
Source organism: Pseudomonas sp. Van50 (assembly GCF_055390755.1). Taxonomy (NCBI): domain Bacteria; kingdom Pseudomonadati; phylum Pseudomonadota; class Gammaproteobacteria; order Pseudomonadales; family Pseudomonadaceae; genus Pseudomonas; species Pseudomonas sp. Van50. The sequence continues at coordinate 3,697,697 of NZ_AP024343.1, forward strand.
CTGTTATACAAGGTCGCACGTGAGGCTTGCGCAAAACGCGACGTGAGCTGTCCGTCCAGATTCTGCCCGACGCAATACACAAGCTTGAGCTCCGGACAGCGGTCCAACAAACGTTCGTCGAGCAACACAGACAGCACTTGCGGCACCACGCTGAAATGCGTAATCCGGTGCTGTTGCAGCATTTCGCCCAAGTAAATCGGATCTTGATGCCCGCCTGGTCGGCACAGCACGACGGCCGCACCGTTGAGCAGTGGCCACAACAGTTCGCCCACCAACCGGGCCGAGCTCGTCGGCGCATTCAAGAGCAGCCGATCACCCGGCCCGATCGGATGAGGACAGGTTTGCGCTAGTTGGCCGTTGAGCACGCCTGCATGGGAAAGCACCACTGCGTTAGGAACGCCTGTCGATCCCGAGGTCATGAAGACGAATGCGGGGGTTTGGGCAGGAATGTGGCGTCGCAGCGTCTGCGCACCGCAGCCGGCCTGCGCCTGTCGCGAAATCAAGTGCTGCGGCACAGTCCCCGCGATATCGACCTCGGCGTCGCACAACAACATCTCGATGCCATGGGCCTGTACCGTCTCCTCGATGCGTGCGACCGGTGCCGCGGCATCCAGCAGCATGCTCAGATCCCCGGCGCGCAGGGCAGCCAGCAGTGAAACGACCATCCCTGAGGATCGATCTGCAAGAATCCCCAGACGGCGCTGTGGCTCGCGGTCAGCGCGTTGCGGCAGTGCTGCGAAGGCGGCGCATGCCGAGGCCAGCTCGCGATAACTCAGTGTCGTGCCTTCGTCTACCAGCGCCGGCTGATCGGCAAAGCGCCGCACGGCTTCCTCGAAGCAACTATAGATATCGGTGGGCGGCCCTCCCGCGCACGCCTTGCCACGCTGGGCCGCCTGCCGCTCGGCAAGCTCCTCGGCGGTCAGCAGAGGCAGCTCGTGGATACCCACGTGCGAATCATCAACCCCCTGCTCCAGCACCCGCAGGAAATCCCGAATCATGCGTTCGACGCGAGCCTGCGAGAACAGCTCCACGTCATACTCCAGCCCGCCCAGCACCTTACCGTCGCGTTCACGCAGGTACATGTAAATGTCGTACTTGGTCGTCGGGTGCGGAACCGTGAAGCGTGGCTTTTGATGCAGCGTACCGGTGTTGATTTGGGGCAGTTGGATGTCCGCCCACTGGATGTTCTGAACGGAGAAGAAGGCCCGGAACAACGAATAGCGGCTCAACTGCTGGCCTTTACCCCGTGTACCCAGAGCCTCCACCACCGCCTGGAATGGCACGTCCTGATGCTCGTAGGCTTCGAGTGCCGAAGTCTTTACCCGTTGCACCGCCTCGCGAAACGGCGTGTTATCGCCCAACTCAGTGCGAAGCACCAGCGAATTGATGGTGAAACCGATGACGTCACGTAGCTCATCGCGCTCGCGATTGGCATGCGGCGTACCCACCATGATGTCAGTCTGGCCGGTGTGGCGCGAGAGCATGATCTTGTAGGCGGCCAGCAACACCATGTAGAGGGTCACGCCCTCGCGCTGGGCGAAGGTTTTTACCTTTTCCAGCAGTGGCGCAGGCACCAGCACCAGGCTGTTGTTCGCCCGGTGACTGCGCTGCTGGGGAACGGGGAAATCAGTGGGCAGTTGCAATTGCGGTGCGTCTTCGAGCCGGCCTACCCAGTAAGACAGCTCGCGCGCATACCTGTCGCTGTCGCACTGGCTGCGCTGCCAGATCGCATAGTCGGGAAACTGCACCGCCACCGGCGGAATCGAGCAGGGTCGGCCATGCAGAATATCGTCGTAGTGAATCCGTACCTCACGGTCGATGATGGCCACCGACCAGGTGTCGCAAATGATGTGGTGGAGAGACACCAGCAGCACGTGCTTACCAGGTGCCATCGTCAATAACGTGAAGCGGATCAGCGGCCCATGTTCGAGATCGAACTGGTGAGCGGCCTCCTTATCGACCAGCTTCCATCCGCTCGTTTCCCTTAGCGCCTCGGGCAGCGGTCGCAGGTCGACACGCTCCAGCACGGGCGGCCAGCAGTCGTGCACCACATGCACCACGGCCTCGGCATCCTGCCGGAATGTCGTGCGCAAGATCTCATGGCGTTCGATCATCCGGGCAACGGCCAACAGCAGCACCGCCTCATCGATCTCGCCTTCGGGCAGGCCCATTGGGTAAACCACATTGTGCGCGGTGTCGCCGCCGGCATAGCGATCGATGAACCAGAGCGGCTCCTGATAGCTGCACAGCGGAGTGCGAGCCTGAGGCGCACGCGCGGGGATGCGCAGCGGCTGTTTGGTCGCCAGCCCCTTATCGGCCAGCAGCGTACGGTAGCGCTCGAGTTGCTCGGCGGACAGAAGCAATGTGTCTAGCGTGCTCAAGATCTGATCCCCATCGTGTCGCGCTGATGCGCCTGTTTTTTTGAAGGTTCCCCCACCCTGAGGATGAGAAAACGGACGTCGAAAATCGCCATCGCGGTGTTCACTCAGTCACCGCGAAGCAGTGCTGCAATACGAAAAAACTCAGCGCCATCGTCAGCAGGCTGTCCACGCGTTGCGCCATTTTCCCCGACAGCGACGGCAGTCGCGCCTCGAGCCGCAGAAGCTCTTGTACATCGAAGATCCCCGAATGCTTCACAGAACTGTCGTGCAGCACCTCCCGCAGGTAGCGTCGGAACGGACCGTCGCCAGGCTGCGCGAAGACCGCTGGGGCCTCGAAAGGTCGCTTGGCTGCGCAACGCGCCGCCTCGGGCGTCAACGCCGCGACGGCCTCACGCAGAAAACGCTTGTTCTCAGCCCCCTCGACAAGCCACTCATCAGGCAGCATGGCCGCGACAGCGGTGACCCGGTTATCGAGAAACGGGTAGCGCGTTTCGATACCGTGCGCCATATCGAAACGCTCGGACACTAGGATGTGGTTCGCGAACATCGACTTCTGCCACAGGTGCAGCGATCGGCGCAGACCAGACGCTGCGGACGCGCCCGTTTGCTGCATGAGCACCTCGTAGGGATTGAAGTGGCGAAACGCTTCAAGGAACTGCGTGCGCAAAAGAGGGCGCAACCCACTGCGCTGGTAGTTCCAACTGGCAAGCAGATAGGGCACCTGGCCGCCAAAACGATCGGGGTCCATGTCAAAAAGAGGCAGCGGCTGACCCAGCTCGGCCGCCAACCCCTGACGCCCCCCCTCCAGCACCTGGGTCATCAGGCGAGCGTGGTTGTGCGAGCGCGCACAAAGCCGCTCGACGCTTGAGAAGCTGTATCCTGCGAACAACTCATCGGCGCCATCACCCGCCAGTACTGCCTTATAGCCGCTACTGGCCAACGCCCGCCCCAGGATCCAGCGTGCAGCGCCAATGGTGTTGAAACCGATGGTCTCGGCATGGCGCACCGCATCCGCGAAGTGGTCGACCAGTTGCGCCTCGCTGACCGGGACGACTTCGTGCCGCAGCCCCAGGCTGGCGGCAATACCGGCGGCCTGCGTTGCATCGTCGGTGCCGGCGCCGAAGTCGACGGTGAAGGCACTCAGCCCTTCTCTTCCATGACGTGCAGCCAGTGCGGCCACCGTAGCCGAGTCGACGCCCCCACTGAGGTAGCAAGCCACGGGGCCATCCCCCTGGAAGCGATCCTGCACAGCATGGCGCAAGCCATCGACCAGCCGTGGCATCCATTCGCGCGGCGCAGACGCGAGGTGCTGCCGCGCCGCGTCGTGCGCCTCGTCCACCGCGCTCAGCAGCGGTGTGACCCCATAGCCTTGCGTGCTCCATTCAAGCACATGACCCGGCGGCACTTGGTGAATGCCCTCGAACAGCGTCTGGGCTGGCCCGATCGAGGCGAAGAAATGCTGGAACAGCGCCGCGTGGTCCCAGCGGGGCTGCGCGCCAAGCGCGATCAGCGCCTTTATCTCCGAAGCGAGGTGAATGCCTTGGTCCGAAAGTCGATAGAACAATGGCTTTACGCCCCAGCGATCCCGGATGGCAAACAGCTTGCGCCGCCGCGCGTCCCAGATCACACCGGCGAACTCCCCGTTCAGCTCACGAACATAATCAATACCCAACTGCAGGTAACCGTGCGCCACAACCTCGCAATCAGAGTCGGTGGCGAAGCACGCGCCGGCAGCTTCCAGTTTTTGGCGCTGCGCCGCGTATTGGTAGATCTCGCCATTGACGACGACATGCACGTCATCCGTGTGGAAGGGCTGCGTCTGTTCGCGGGCGCCGACCATCGCAAGACGATGAAAACCGATGCCGCACAAGCCGTCCGCCGACAACCACGAAGCGCGACCATCAGGACCACGGTGGCGCAGCGTGTCGAGGGCGGCGTCCAGCGTGACAGTGGGCACAGGTGCTTGGTGATGGCAGGCAACGACGAATCCGCACATAGATCAAGGCTTCCCTGGCAGATTCTGGCCGTGGCGCAACGTACGCGGACGCCGCCCCTGCCACTTGGCTGGCGCATGCTTAGGTCCCTCCGCCGGGGTGTTCTCCCCTTCCGCCAGCCAACGGGCGAGGCTTCGTGCAGTTGGAAAGGTGTAAAGATCCACCAGTTCGGGCCCGGTGGCGGCGAGCGCCGAGAGACGGGCATGCAGCCGTGCCAGAATGATCGAAGTGGCGCCCAGTTCATGGAAATTCTTGTCGGCTTGCACCTGCGGCACATTCAGCTCGGCGCACAACACAATCAGGATTTCATTCATCCATCGAGCTTCATCCAAGCCCCGGGACGGATCTCGTGACGCGAGGCCTGATGACAGTTCCGCACTCAGTGCATCCATGTCAGGCTTGCGATTGCGCGTGAGGGGAAACGCGACGCGGTGAACGAAGCGAACCGGCAACATGTATTTCGGCAACACCTCACGGGCGTAAGCCGCAAGCCGCAGTCCCGGCAATGGTTGTCCATCGACCGTCGTGTAGGCGGCACAGAGGCCTTGTCCCGACAGATGCAAGCAGGCCAGTTGCTCGATCCCCTCGCACCCCGACAGTGCGTGCGCGATGGCGTCTAGCTCGACCCGGTAACCGTTGAGCTTCACTTGCCGGTCCGCGCGCCCGATGAACTCAAGTCCATGGGCGTGCGTGTAGCGCACCCGGTCGCCCGTGCGGTACATGCGCTCCCCGGCGAACCAGGGATCAGGCAAAAAGCTCGCGGCCGTGAGCCTCGGCTTCAAGTAACCTGCCAATTGCGGGCCACCCAGGTACAGCTCGCCAACACAATGCTCCGGAACCCATTGCAGCGTGTCGTCAAGGACATAGGCTCGCAGCCCCGCGAAGGGCTGGCCAATGCGCGCTCCCGGCCGGCCGTCGCCAATACGCGCACAGGTGGCCCACACCGTCACTTCAGTTGGGCCATAGAAACTCCAGGTTTCCAACCCCAGTACCGCAAAGGCACTGGCCAGCGCCGGATCGACCGCGCTGCCGCCGATACAAACCGTGCGCAGGCGTCCAAGGCCGTGACGCTCCAGCCAAGGTGCCAACAGGCGACAAGCGGCTGGCGTCAGCCCCAGGTGCGTAATGCCGTTACGTATGATCGTTTCGTGCAATGCGTTGGGTGACGCGATGCACTGCTCATCAAGTACCGTGAGCGTGTGACCATGGACCAGCGGGCCGAACACCTCCCAAATGGCGAAATCGAAACTCGCGTGGTGCGCCAGGGTCCAGTGCTGCTCCTCGCCCGCAAACATGAAACGGCTGGCCGCAATCAGGTGATGCAGGCTCGCACGCGAGACGGCTACGCCCTTGGGCGCGCCGGAAGAACCGGATGTGTGGATCAGGTAGGCGGTCTCGAATGAATGCACCACAGGCAACCGGCCAAGTGGTGCACCCTGCGCCCTCTCGCACCAACGCGCATAGAGGAGACCCGGTATCGGTAGCCCGGCAGCCACCTCGGCCTGGGAGGATGAAAACACCACGCCGCGCAAGCCGGCGCCCTGACAAGCCTCCACCAACCAGGATTGTGCCTGGTCGGGATGCAGCGGTGCGAAGGTAATACCCGCTCGCAAAGCCGACACCATCGCCAGTACGGTGTCGATTCCCCGCTCCATGAGGATGCCTATGGGACCCTCGCCTGGCATGAGGCGCAGCAGCTCGATCGCCATGCGCCGAGTGGTGTCCTCAAGTTCGGCATACGTGAGCGCCTGGTCGGCATACCGTACGGCTGTCACCCTCGCCCTCTCTCTCCCATGAAGAAGCAAGGCCTGCTCGACCAGATCTTCTGCGGGTTGCGGCACGATGCCCGCCGGACAACACCAGGCAGGCGGCTGCACGAAGCCAAGGGTGCCAAGCGGCGCCGCCGGCAGCTCGGCGAGCCACGCCGCAAAGGTGGGCAACTGTTCAATGCAACGGTCGACGAAATGCGCAGGCACGCAGGTTGGGTCATGCTTCAGGCCACAGGTCCAGGTTTCGTCCTGGGCATACACCGTCAACGCAAGCTCGTACGGCGAGCCTCGCTGCTCGACCAACAAGAGCTGCAACCAAGCGTCGTGGGCGGGTGCAGGCATCACGTTCCAAACGAACGCGACCTGGGTGAGCGCGGTCAGTCCCGGACGCAGCTCGTGCACCCGGGCCCGTTCACGCAGCACCTGGAACGGCACCGCGGCCAGCCGCACAGCCTCGCGCACCTCTGCCTGATTGCGCCGCAGCAGGTCGGCAAAGCTGTCCTCGGCGACCAGTCGTTGGCGCACCGGGAGCACGTTGGCAAAATAGCCGACAGTGTGGCCGAACAAGCGACGTTCCCGTCCATGCATGGGCGTCGCAACGCTGATGTCCGCTGCAGCGCAATTCACATGCAGCCATACCTGAAACAGCGACAGCATGACCACATAAGGTGTGACCCCATGATCACGTGCGCAACGCAGCAGCGTCTCGCGGACGGACGCGGGCAGAACGAAACGACGCTCCCGGGACCCGGTGTCAGGCATGGACGCGCGCAGGGTGTCCCCCCCAAATGACAGCGGCTGCGGTGGCGAAGCCATGCGCTCGACGAAGGCAGCGATACCCGTCTCTTTTTTCGTCATGAACATCTGTTGCGACGTTGCCAGCGACCAGGCGTTGGCATCGGCCAGGAACGCATCCTGAGCCTCAAGCGGTGCCCCCTCCTCCTCGGCATGGAGCGAGTGCAACTCGCGCAGCAGCAGCGGGAACGACAGAAAGTCGATGACCAGATGGTGCCCGGTAAAGACCAGCAGGCCGACGGTCTGCCCGGCGTTGCCATGGGTGGAGGCCGGCGCGTACCCGACGCTGCCGGCCGCCAGTGCATCAACCGCCTCGCGACTGGCGATCAGCAGGACACAGTGAAAGAGCGTCGCTGCGGTAATCTGGTGGGCACAGCTGAAGCGCTCATCGATAAAGGCCGACAGTCGAGCATGCGACCAATTGCAAGCATCCTCGAACGGTAATAGCTCGGCGTCGCTCAAATCCTGCAATGCGAGCGGATGGGCTAGTGCGTTACCCGTCGCGTCTTCGACGATCTGGCAACGAAGAATCTCATGGCGCTCGAGCAGGCGTCGATAAGCGCGCCGCAAGGCCTCGAGGTCGGGCAGCGTTCGTGTACGCGCGATCCCCAGCATTCCATACGTCTGGGCATCGGGAAACAGCCGCTGATGTCGCCACAGCGATTGCTGGTTCATCGAGAGCGGATGCCCCACCCGCGCCGGGCTCATGAGATGGAACCTCCCACCAGCGAATGCAGGCAGGCCTGGTCATCGTCGAGTTCAAACCAGTTGCGAACCGGCTCGAACGCGAAATCGCCAATCGCGCACAGGCCGATGCCACAGGATGGCGCACGCATGCGCAGCAACTGTGCCATGGCGCCGGCCTCCAGCAGGCAGTAGTCGCGTGCACGGTCGCCATAGGAAGGTTTGATGGCTGCCGGACGCGACACCAGGTAAATGGCAAAAGCCGCGTCACGGTAAAACGGTGCGTTGAAAAGAGGCTCATAGAGCGACTCGTCGAACACCAGGTCCGGTGACAGCAGCCAAAGCTCTCTGCGAAGCGGATGGTAGTAATAGAGCCCGCACGGCAGGCCGTCTACCCTCCCAGCCTTTGCGTAGAGGTAGGTTTGCACTGGATAGAGTGCGCCTGCCGAGGCATACCCTGCATGTGCGGACGCACCTCGCTCCGGCAGCTTCAGGGCATCGAGCAATTGCGCAATGCCTGCCAGCGCCAGCGGTTCGTGGCCAAATGCGCGTACGCTGGCGCCCACGATTTCGACTGGCGACAGACCTTCAGCCAGCATCACCACGGGCCAGCCAGCGTCGTGGCGGATACCCGTGACGGCAGGTAAATCCAGGTGCGCAGTCTCAGTCACCGCCTGGGAGGCAGCGTACTGTGCGGGTTCGTGCGCCTCGCATTCGCGTGTTGCCTCGACACTTTTTGCCAACTCAGCGATCGAAGGTTCGAAGCTCACGTCCTCGAACTTCAGGCGCAACCCCATTTCATCTTCGATCAGGTTGATGATACGTACCAACTCCATCGAGTTGGCACCCAGACCAATGATGTTGCTACCCACATCAGGCACCACGACCCCGAGCACCGTTTCGACAATGCGTCGAATCCGCTCGACAGTCGACAGTGGCCCGCCGGGCTCCGCATCGATAATGGGCAAAGCCTGATTCTCGAGTTCTCGGGAAAGGGTCATGGGCTGTCAGTTCTTCGCTGCATCGGTTACGACGGGAGCATTCACCTTGTGCTGCTCCACCAAATACAGCTCATAAATCGGACGACGAACGTACATGCCCTCGCCGTAGCCATAGTTCGTCTTCGCGCCGACCGGATGTTCACCGCTCGTCACCTTTTGCAGGAAGGCATCGTACGCAGCACGATCACGCCAGACCGTGACGTGCTTTACGGGAGCCGACGTGTCGCCAGTGGCAGGCAACAGTAAATAGGACTCCATCAGACCGTCGAGATGCTTGGATTGGGCTGCATATTGCTGCTTGTAGAAATTCTGGAATTCCTGCTGCTTCGTCGGATTGACGTAGACGCTGACGATCGATACGACCTGCCCGGCGGAGGTGCTCGCCTGGGGCGCACTCCCACCGCTCGGTTCGGCCTGAGCCCAGGCCTGTCCGCAGGTCAGCGCGGTGAGAAGCCAGAACGTAGCAGGGATCAGTTTTTTCATTTTATTGGTTCTCCAACAGGGAAAGGTTGTCGTAGCCGCCAAGGCCCCGTCAGGGCGCTCAGTTGATTGTTTGCATCAAGTCGTCCATCAGCCTGCGCATGACCCAGTTGCCATCGGACGCCGTCGTGCCAAGCCGCACCACGATCAGATCGCGATCAGGCACCACTACCAGGAACTGCCCTTGGAAGCCGCCCAGGTAAAATGTCCCTTTGGGCACGTGATCGCCCAACGAGTTGAGCCAGTAGCCGGAACCGATCTCCGTGCCAATAGGCAGATCCTGGGCGACAGTGGGACGCAAACTGTCCTGGAGCCACTGTGGAGGCAGGGACACGTCGGAGCGGTGCTTGCCGCGATGTTCATCCAACAGGAAAAGGCCGAGCCGCCCCCAGTCCCGGGGACTGGCGAGCATGAACGAAGACAGCATGTAGTTGCCGTTGGGCGCCGACTCCAGGATTGCGCTGGTCATCCCCAGCGGCTGGAAAAGTTGGCGGTACGGAAACACCAGCGGATCTTCGTCATGTGCGCGCAGGGCCTTGGCAAGTGTGGCGGACAGCAGCTCGTACGAGCCGCCCGAATAACGCCATGCCTGCCCGGGCAGTACCGTCTTCGGCTCGGCGAACGAGCGAGGCGCGCCCGAAGTGCCAAGCACTGCGGCCAAGGCATCCGCATTGGGCAGCGACTTACCCGCATCGGCATGAAGCATCGGCTTCGCGAGCGGCTTGAGCGCCGCGTAGGAAGCCGGGTCGGGCGCGGAGGTCAACATGACCATCAGATCGGACATCTCGCCCAGATACCCCTCCGCCCAGTCGAGGCCTGAAGTCATTCGCAACAGCTGATCGACCGAAATGCCCTTGCGTGCATCGTTCGGCTCTGTCCCCCACTCCGGTCGTAGATCGGTGCTCTGCGGCGTCAACCAGCCACGCTGTACCAATAGCCCTGTCATGAGGTTGGCGACACCCTTGACCATCGAATAGCCAGGCAACGGCGTGTCCGCCGTCACGCCCTCGGCATACTGCTCGCCAATGACCTTGCCATGATGGATCACCAGTACGGCGCGCGTGCTCTTGAGCAGGGCCGAATCATCCTCCATGAAGGCACGCTCCAAAATGTCCTTGAGTTGCGGGTGCGCCTCCACCGGCAATGCCGCCGGATGCGCCGCACTGGACTCGAGCACTTGGGGATAGGACTTCGGCGAGGTCGTGCGTTCGAGCAGCGGCGACGGCGTGTTATCCAGGGTACAACCTAACCCTTCACGGTATTGGCTCACTCGCTTTCCCGAGCGCATCAGGGTCGAAACCGTGTGGCGCTCGCGGTCGATTTCAACTGTAAAGGGGGGCATGGTCGCCAGGTCTTGCAAGCGGATCTGGTTTTCGTTCAGCCCCGAGACGAAGACGCCCGAACACATGATTTTCGAATAGGCCGAAGCCGCGACGAAGAAGGGATTGGGCCCGGCCGGCCTGGACGGGTCATCCGCCGCTACCGCCGATACAGAGACGCCGAACAGCACCGCCACCGTCCATCCGGCGTAGCGCTGGCCGACCTTCGAGACGCTCGAGAAAAATCTGGGAGTCATACGCTTCACTCTTTTCCTTTGTTTGACGCGGCCATGAAATCGAGCACCGCGGCCAGGTTTGCGGTCGTCAGCGCGGAGAGACTTTCGCGCATGCCGTCCGGCATGGGTCGGGTTCCAAAGACGAAATCGCGCAGCGCGTTGACGAGGTAGGTGCGGTTCTGTCCAATCAGCAGCGGACTCGCGTCGAGATGCTCGTGGCACGCCGCGCAATGCGTGCGGTATTGGCTCTCCCCTTCGGGCGCGGCCTCTGCAGGTTTATCGGTGGCCTGTTTCAGCGACGAAGGCCGGGCCGAAAGGTAATCCACGATCTCATCCAGCTCCGCAGGCGAGTACCCGGACGAGAGCCGCGGCATGACCTTCGCATCAGAACCGGGGTGGCGAAACATCTCCAGGCGATTGCGCAGAAATTCGCGCTTCTGCCCCACGATGGAGGGGATCGCCAGGTTATGACCCAGCGCCGTATCGTGACAGGCGGTGCAGTCCTTCGACAGGTATGCGCCGCTCTGGGCACGGGCACCCGACATGACAAGAAGCAGCAACACACCCACCGACCATCCGGCATGTCGACATCTTTGAAATCTAACCATTGGGCACGCCATCCTCGACTCTCTCTTGTAACATCGCTTCGATGCGTTGTTGCAGTGCGCGACGGTCAACCTTGCCGTTGTCGCTCAACGTAATGCCCAGGTTGCTGTGCCAATGGCGCGGCACCATGACCTCGGGTAAGCGTTCGGCACAATGCTGGCGGATCGACTCGATCGATACGCCGTCCTCGTGCTCCACCACCGCGTGCAGCGTCAAACCGCCACGGTCCTTGAGAGGCACCACCACGGCGCGTGCAACACCGGGATACGTCAGTACGGCATGCTCGACTTCCTTGCACTCGATACGGTGGCCGGCGATCTTGATCTGCGAGTCCATCCGCCCCAGTAATTCGATCACACCGTCGGCGCGATAGCGGGCCAGGTCACCGGTCCGGTAGCGGCGTTCACCGGTTCGCCCATCGATAAAAAAAGCCCGCTCGGTGAGCGCCGGGCGCTGCCAGTAACCGTCGCTCAGACTCGCACCGGAGATGGTCAGCTCGCCCGCCACGCCATCGGGGCAAGGCTCGTCGAACACATCCACGATGTCGCAACGCTGACCTCGCAATGGCCTGCCGTAGGGAATGCTGGTCCAGTCCTCCTGGACAGTCGTCACCGGGAACGAGACGGACCAGATGCCCGCCTCGGTGGCGCCACCCAGCGAGAGCAGCCGCGCTCCAGGCGCGAGTTCGCGTAACAGGCCAGGCAAATGCAGTGAGATCCAATCGCCGCTCAGCATTACCCAACGCAAATCGAGGGTGCCTATGCGATCCGTCTTGCCCTTGCCGTAGTCGGCAAGCATTTCAAACAGAGCGGGAGCCGTATTCCAGATCGTGACGCCGTGTCGGCGGCAAAGCGTCCACCAGGCCTGTGGATTCATCCGGTCGGAGGCGTCAGGCAGTACCAGCGCACCGCCCACCATCAACGGACCCAGCATGTCGAACACGGATAGATCGAAGCCTGGATCGGATAATCCAAATACACGACTGCCGGGATTCATGCGCAGGCGTGCGCAGACGTCGCGCAGTGTGTTGGCGACCGCACCGCGCCGCATCATTACCCCCTTGGGTGTGCCGCTGCTGCCTGAGGTGAACATCACGTAGGCAAGCAGCGCAGGATCCGAAGCCATGGACATGGACGGGAGCGGTGCCCGTGGATCTTCCTGCGTCGGCACCGACAGTGTCCGTACGAGGGACAGCCTCGAACTCCACCCGGCGACCTCCTCATCGGCAAACACATGGTCGATGCCATAGCTGTCGATCACGTCAATCACGCGCGCGCGGGGCCAGCGCAACGACAGCGGTACGTAGGCGACACCTGCCATCTGCGTGGCGAGCACTGCAACCACATAGCGCCAGCCCGGCTCAAGATGAATCGCCACGCTGGAGGCATGGGGTGCGTCAGTCTTCAGGTTCAGTGCCACGCGCCGGGCGCGGGTCCACAGCTCGCCGTACGAGAGCGTCCTGTCGGCCGCGATAACGGCGGGAGCATCGGGTGATGCGCCGCAGTGCATGTCGATGTCCGCGAGGTAATCCTGAATGGACACGTCGGTCTGCCCGTCAGCCTGCCGACGGGCCTGCTGCGCCCGTGGCAGCTGCACCCCGCAGCCCTCTCCGAGCCCTTCGGTACCCGCCTGCGCGATCAACGCCTCGACCAGCGCCCGGTATGCGGCGAACATGTCGTCGACCATGCCGGCCGGAAATCGCTCGTCTACAACGTCCCAATGCAGCCGCAGCTTTCCGGCTTCGCCGACAACCTGATTATCAAGCCACACGCCGGCTGTTCGGGTGACGCGGTAGCGCTCGACAGAGCCCTCGGGAAACATGGCCGAGCCATCATCCCCTTGGGCGATGTAAGTGAATACGTAGCGCATCGCATCCACAACCCGCAATTGCGATTGCGTAGCGCGCGCCATGTCGATGCCATCGAACGCGCGATGGTCCAACCCGTCCTGCAGCCGAGCATGCAACGCACGGGCGAATTCGATAAAGGAGCTGGGGCGCTCACCGTCAATCTCCATCCAGAGCACTGAGGTGAAATCCCCGACCACACCATTGACCTCTGGATGCACGAACGGGCGATCGAACAAGGTCAGTGTCAGCGAGAATGCCTTCTTCAGCGACCAGCGTTGCAGTACCGCAGCGAACACAGCCAACAGCAAACTGCTCGCTTGAAGACCCGCACGCAGGGCCAACGACTCCAGCGCCTGTTTCTGCAAAGGGTCGAGTACCATATCGAGTCGTCGCACCGCCAGGGAGCCAGGCAGACGCCCACGGACCGGTAAGTCCGGTGCGCCCGAGAAACAGCCCATGCGCTCGCTCCAATAATGCCGCGCCGCCTCTCGCGCGGCCGGGTTTTCATGGGCTCGCGTGTATTCGAGTACGTCGCGAAAGGAGATCGACAGAGGCGCTAGCTCGGTGGCCGGATTGGCGTAGAGCGTCCAGAGTTCACGAGCGATGATGCCCATGCTCCATGCATCCGCGTATAGCAGATCGAGCTTCACGGCGAGCATGGCCTCGCCGTCGGGCAGTCGGAACACCTGCAGCAGGAACGGCTCGTCGCGGTTGCCAAAAGGCGTGAAGGCATGCTGCTCGCGCCACCGCAGCAATACCGCTTCACGGGTCTGCGGCGCCAGTTCCGACAGGTCATGGCATTCAATGTGGTAGACACCTGCATCGCGCACCGACAGCAGGCCACTCGCATCGATGCGCGCGCGCAGCATGCCATGACGCTCGATCAGGCGATTCCATGCGGCCTCAAGCCGATGCGTTTCGAGTCGCGGGATCACCCATTCCTGATAGATATGGGTGCTTCCACCCTCCGGTCCCTCTCGGTGCCGTGCGACCCAATAAGCCTGCTGCAGCGCAGTCGGCAGGAAAGGCTGCGATTGCATCCCGGGATCGGATTCGATCTTCCCGTTCTCGATCGGCGCAATGCCACGCCGAGCCTCGATCAATCGGGCCTGTGCGCGCAATTGGCCGGTTGCCTGCAACTGCGCGATGCTCAGGCGGCAACCGAACGCTCTTTCGATGGTGCCTGCCAGTTGGAGCACCAGCAGCGAGTGCCCGCCCAGTTCATCGAAGTGGCTGTCAGCATGGACGCTCGCGTTCGGCAACAGCTCACGCCACAGCCCGGCCAACCGGTTCTCGATGTCGCCCTGGAGTTCGACGCGCGCTATGTCCGACAGCAAGATACCGGTGCCGGCGAGTGCAAGACGATCGATCTTGCCCGCCAGAGTCAGCGGCATACGCTCGACCAGCCACAGCCGGGCGGGCCGCTCTTCGGGCAGCAACTGCAAGCGCAACGCAGGCCATAGCTGCTTTGAATCGGCCTCGGCGCGGCACTGCACGAAGGCTGACAACCCGTCGGCGCTGTCGACCAGAGCCGCGCGCAACACAGGCGCCAGGCGCTCCAGGCGCGTTTCGAGATCGTCAAGATCAATACGCACCCCCCGTACTTTGATCTGTCGATCCGAGCGCCCCACGATTTCGAGCCCGCAACGTCCGTGTCGCGCGACATCACCGGTCCGGAACAGACGGGTATCGTTGGCGTCCAGCGGCCATGGGTTCGGCACAAAACGAATGGCGGTCAGCCCCGGCTGGTGCAAGTAGCCATGAGCCAGGGCCGGGCCACTGACGTAAAGCTCCCCCATACACCCGGGACGCACAGGCTGCAGGTTCTCGTCGAGCAGATGCAGACCCACGTTGCACAGCGCCTCCCCTGCTGGAACGACTGAAGGTTCGTCCGGGCGCGCCTGCCAATCACCGAGTTCGAAGACACTGACGTCGGCCGACACCTCCGAAGAGCCGTAGACGTTCAACCACCGGACGGCAGGCAACAGCGCACGTGCACGTTCCATCAACGCAACTTTCAACGGTTCCCCGCTGAGCGACACCTGCCGTAGTGCGAGCGCGTCACGCCCCGGGTCCGCCTTGATCCGAGCAAGGATAGGCTCCAGCAAAGTGGGGACGACAACGAGGTGAGTCACATGCCAACGCCACAACAGCTGGGCGATCCGTGCCGGGTCGCGGCTCTCGGCATCATCGGCGATCACCAGTGTCGCCCCCGCACACAAGGGGCCGAAGTTCTCCCAGAACACATCGACAAAGCTCGCAGGCGTACGCGACAGCAAGACATCGCCCGGGTGGAGCGGATGATTGCGCAATTGCCAGGCCAGACGGTTCGCCAGCCCCTTGCACGTATTGAGCACCCCTTTGGGCGTCCCCATGCTGCCTGAAGTGAAAATCAGGTAAGCAGGTAGATTGGCCGATGGTGTCCAGGGTCCGATCGGCAGGTCATCGGGCCAGGTCGCAGTTTCGACGTTGGTGATTACCGGCCCGCGCCAATCGGACAGGCGTTCTTCGCTGATCGCCGTGTCCGTGATGACAAATCGTGGTCGCCCCTGCCGTAGCATCATCTGGACTCGACCTTCAGGCAGGTACGGATCAATCGGGAGGATCGTCGCGCAGGCTTTCAACACCCCGAGCATCGCCACGACCCAGCGGAACGAGCGCGGCAGCAAAACCGCCACCGTCATACCGGGCTTGCAGCCTTTGCGCTGTAATTCCAGAGCGACGCACTCCACCGCCCTCGAAAGCTCGCGGTAAGAAAACGCCTGCTGCGCCTCGCGCACAGCGATGCGATCCGCGTGGGCTTGCCATGCCTCCTGGAACAGCTCGCCCAATTCAGGAATGGTTTCGGTGCAACGCAGCGCGCCGTCATTGCTCGATGGCGCGCCAATCGACATCACATCCGCGCTGGTATCGCGCGCGAAAGCCTCTAGCACGCTGTCGAACAGTGCGGCGACCGCCTGCGCATCGGCTTCATCGACGCGCACGCTGTCGAAAGCGATATACAACTGGTAAACACCCGCACCGGAGCAGTCAACCCACAACTTGAACGGATAGTGGGTTTTTTCTTCGCCCGCATACCTCTTCAAACGCAAGGATTTACCGAGGCTTCCTCGTTCCGCTATCTCATGTAGCTTGCGAAACTGGGTGTAGTTGAAGCAGTTGTCGAACAAGGGCACGGACCAGTCACGCTGGATCTCGCTCAGCGGCAGATGCCGATGGACAATGGTTTGTGCTTCCGCCTGGGCGACCCCTGAAAGGTAGTGACGCACCGACATGGCGGTGAGTACCTGCCGGAACGGCAACATGTTCAGGTGCAACCCCAGAACTTCGCTCCCGCCGTCGGTTTCGAGGCGGGTGTGCGTTTCGAGGCCAGTCGTCACCTCGTTCGTACCACACCAGAGCGAAAGCGCTCGCAGATAGCTGGCCAGCAGCACCACTTTCGGCGTGGTGGCACAGCTATTGGCAAGGGCATCGACATGCCGTGCAGCCCCGAATGGCATCTCACGAATCGTGATCTCGGGCCCGCGGCACGCCGCACCGGCTATCCCGCGCGTGAGCGTCGAAGGCACGCAACCCTGCAGACGCTCCCGCCAAAAACCATGCTCTTGACCCGCGGCTATGACCTTACGCTCATGGCGCACATGGTCATGAAACGACAACGAAGGGGCTGGCAGCGACGACGGCACCTGCCCGTCCAGCAGCCCTCCGTAACCGATAAGCAGTTCTGCAAGCAGCGAAGTGGCGCTCCAGCCATCCAGCAAGGCATCGTCGAGCAGTAATACCAAATGCAGCACGTCAGCGTCGGGCAGCGCGAACAGATACGCGGCCCGGCCTACAGGGCAACTGGATTTCAGGTCGACTTCCTCTGCCCACTGACGCACGCTGCGGCCAGACAGATCACCTATGGCCATGGGGGCTTCGACATGGGCATGGACGATCTGCAGCGGCTCGCGAAATTGCGTCAATTCAACCCGTGACCGCAGTACCGGATGCCGTTGCACGCAGTTCGACCAAGCCTGCCTCAACAACGTCTCATCGAGTGGTCCCTCGACATCCACCCAAAGCAGGTCGCGATAAATGGACTGCTCTGCGTACCGTGAGCGGTAGTAAACGATGCCTTTTTGCAGCTCGGACAATGGGAAAGCATCGACTACATCTTCGGCAATGCGGATGCGATCATCGTCATGCAATAAAGAGAACGGTTCTGCGCGTGACACGGCTTCGCTGTGGGCCGCGTTCCAATCCACCTTCTGCGCAAGCTCCGCCAGGGTCTTTGTCTCGTAGAGCAAATCCAGGGAAAGTTGAATCCCCTCCTTGCGAGCATTTTCAATCAATAGCAGGCCACTCAGCGAGTCGCCCCCCAATGAAAAGTAGTTGTCCTGTGCCGCGACTTGATCGTAGCCAAGGTTGGTCGCGACCAGTCGACACAGCAACGCTTCACGTGCGTCGGTGTCCTGCAAGGCCGGCTTGGCCTCGTTAGTCGGTTGTGTGGCGATGCTGCGATAGCGGCAGGCCAGCGCCTCGCTGAAGCGCTCGAGTTCGGGCAAGCTTGTCGATGTGAGCATCACGGCATCGAGCGCGCAATGGTCCAGCAGACGTTCGAGCTGATCGAGCGCCGTCGCCACGGGCAGGCCGCGGGACAACGCCTCGTCCGTTACGGCGCGCGCCCGCAGAAGATGGGCATCGAGCGGGGTAAACGTGACACCCGACATCAACAGCAACACTGCATTGTGCTCATCCGTGATACAGACATCCGCTACCCGCAGCGATGCCGAGGTCTCTCGCACGCACACATAACTGAAGCGGGCCGCCGCGAGCGAGACACTCGCCTGCACACGCTCGAAGGCCACGGGCACCGCGAATGCTCCGGCCTCCATTTGTATCGGCAACAGCGCCACATCCATCACGGCGGGATGCCAGGGCCATTCTCCAAAATCCTGCGCCAGCTGGTCTGTTTGCAGGACCACACGATAGACATTGCCGCAGCGGCTGACGTCTTCGAGGCAACGCCAACGCTCCCCCACCTGCAACCGAGCGGGCACCGAGAACGTACAGGGCTGGGCCTGGGTCGCACAAAACGCCCGAACAAAAGAAGGACAAGTCATTGCCATGACGACATCGAGCGCGCCACCGGGTGTCGCTGTACTGAGCACCACGCCGCTTGAATCGCGGATTTGGACGTCGGTCCCCGCGCAGACGTGCTCTGGCACGCATAGGTGCATGTCCGCCCCCTCGCGCACCAAAGCCGGATTCAGCAACCTGACGTCAACCAGCACACGGGGCAAACCGGCGGCGTCGGCTATTCGCAGGAGCAAGGAGATGTGTGCGGTGCCAGGCAATAGCGCTACACCGTCGACACGGTGCTCGCTCAACAACCAGGAGTGGGCTGGCAGCGTGATGAAGGTGGTGGACTCGTGCCCATCGATGGACGACACCGATGAGTGCACCGCGTCAATCGAGCGCCGTGCCATGCCGGTGTCCAGCCAGGTATCCCAGGCAATCGAGAGCGTGCGCCAGGGCAATGTGCCGGATTGTGCCAGCGCATCCAGATAGGCATTCGCCGAACAATATTCGGCCTGTCCGGGGCCGCCAACCCAGCCGTTGATCGAGCTGAAGAACACCACGAAGTCCAGGGGCACCTCGCTGAACACCCGGAACAACGCCTGTGCGCCGGTGACCTTGGCGGCGCATCGCCGCTGAGCCATTTCGATGTCCTTCGTGCGCAGGCCACCGGCGCCGGCGACACCGGCGCAATGGAAAACCCCTGAATGTCCTGGAGAGAAATACCTGTATTTTGCGCGATGGATTTAAGCTGGGTGTCGCTTGCCACGTCGGCCTGAACATAGAGGATCGACGTGAATCTCGCCTGAAAGTCGCCCCAGTCCTCCACCGACTCGATTGGACGACGTCCGCACACGATCACGCGCGCGCCGTAATGGGTGCTCAACCACGCGGCAAGCGCCCGCCCAACCCCGCCCGCACCGCCCGTGACCAGATAGGTACCGCCTGTGCGAAGCACCGGTGCGCTCGCGGAGTGCGCAGGCGGTTGGACGATCGAGGAAACGTGCGGCACGAAAATCCGTTCGCCACGCAACGCATAGGCGGCAAACGATCCGGCCATCGGGTCGCCAACTGACTCGGTGGCGATCAACGTGAGCAACGTCGACCATGCATCCACGTCGCGTTGCCGCACGCCTGCGCGGACGTCATACACCCGACAGCCCAAGCCTGTCACTTCCTGCGCAAGCACGCGCGCAGGCCCCCAAATAGCCAGATGGGCTGGCGACGGTGCCACACCGCCAGCGTCAAACAACCCGGCCGTGACCCAGTGAACCCCGACTGGCGGCCAACTCCCGTTGCGCGCACGTGCAATCCCACCGCCGAAACCGAGCGCACAGGCAAGCGTTACGTCGAATGCCGCGGGCATGCCCTCCAGGGCACCCAGGTAGATAATCGTCGAAGGAGGCTGATGCACACGACGCCTCCAGGCGCGATCCCACTGTGCATTGTCTGTAAAGTCAAAGCGGTCGAATACCGGGTGTGCCAGCGTGCCCGTGATTTTCGCCCCGGCATGCAACCAGAGCTCGACTTGGCCGTGAGTACTGAGGCGGCGCAGCAGTTCTGCGGGAGGCGCCACTTCGGCGACCAGGAGAATGCTGCCGAGCGTGCCCTCCGAAGGGTGGCGTCGCTGAGCCTCGGCGCTCCATTGCAGATGGTTGATACGTACGCCTGAGTCGTCTTCGCGCGGCGTTCGCCCTGACGATCGGTATTCGAGGTGCGCTCGCTGAAACGGGTGGCCTGCCGCCCCCCAACCCGTTTCCAGAGGATTCCCGCCATGCTCGTGCTTGCGCGCTTCGAGCCGAGGGGTTTGCTGGACAACCACGTGCGCGTTGGTGCCACCGATACCGAACGAGCTGACGCCCGCATACCGGAGTCGCTCGCAGTCAGCCCAAGACATCGGCCGGTGACAAATGGAAAATCTCGAGCCAGGTCGCGTCGCCGTTTGCGCAGTGGCATGCAAGGTCGCTGGCCACTGGCGATGAAACAAGCTGAGCGCCACCTTGATCAGGCCCGCGATGCCCGCCGCATTGTCGGCATGCCCAAGGTTACCTTTGACAGCCCCCAACAGGCAGGTTGAGGTCCTGGAACCGGGCGTTTCGAACGCTTGCTCCAGGGCCTGCAGCTCGATGCTGTCGCCGACGGTCGTCCCAGTGCCATGTGCCTCTACATAATCGACCGTCTCTCCCGTCATGCCGGCGACGGCATGGGCCATGCGGATCACGTCGACCTGTCCACGCATGCCTGGAGCCGTGAAACCGACCTTGTCGGCTCCATCGTTGTTGATGGCGGAACCACGTATTACCGCATAGATTCGATCACCTGCACGCTGCGCATCCTCGTACCGGCGCAGCAAGACCACCCCGACACCGTCGGTGAAGACCGTACCCGTCGCATCGGGACTGAAAGGCCGGCAAACGCCATCCTGGGCCTCAACGCTTTCAGCATGGTGACGATAGCCGTGGCCCAGCGGGAAGTGCACGCTTGCGCCGCCGGCCAGCGCCATTTCGCAATCACCGTCGAGAATGGCCTGGCAGGCAAGGTGAACGGCCACCAACGAGGTGGAACACGCCGTTTGCACGGTAACGGCCGGCCCGGTCAAACCGAGTTTGTACGCGACCCTGGAGGTCAGCGTGTCCTTATCGTTCGCCAGGCCGGCGCGCCAGCGGTCCGGACCTTGCCATGACTTGGAGTCGGCGTGCACATGGGTTAGCAGATAGGTGTTGAAACCAGACCCGGCGTAGACGCCGATGCGCTCATCCGCCGAACGCTGGCCAATCGCATCCTCGCGTGCGTGCCAACAAGCCTCGAGAAAGACGCGGTGCTGCGGATCGATCAGGGCAGCCTCTTGGGGTGCGTAACCGAAGAAGCCGGCATCGAAACCCAAGGCATCTTCAAGGCTGCCATTCGCTTTCACATAGGCGTGATCGAGCAATGTGTCGGATGGCACGCCGGCCGCCAGCAAGGCTTCGTCCGATAGCATGCGCACACCGCAGCGTTGCTCGAGCAGCATCTGCCAGAACGCTTGAAGGCCGGCGGCACCAGAAAAACGACAAGCCATGCCAACAATTGCGATGGCACCCTTATCGTCAAGTGAATCGTCGTCCCTGGCACTCACCATTCCCCACCCTTCTGAAATCCTTTCCCTGGCAGTTCAGCGCAACATTGCCCCCGCACAAGCGGGACGGCATGCTGTCATTTCAATACGACATTATCCTATTCCAAATGATAACGATAATGGTAATTGCATGACGACTCCGTCTTAAAGATACTCCGATCCACCTCTTGTACGGAAGGACGTGATGATCCATGCTTTGCCCTGTGACACACACGCAAGCTTGGGTCTGATCTGAGCAACGAGCGGCACGCCAATGCGAATTCTTGGATCAAATGGAATGGTTCAACTGAAGACTGATAGTCGGTCAAGCACTTCTTCGAGCGCTTCCCGACTCAGCTTATCTTCTCTTCGTTCAAGGAAAATACCATGACAGCCAGAATGTCTCGGTTGATTATCTATGTGCGGGATGTCGCGCTGCTCAAGGCTTTTTACCAGCAGCACTTCGGGCTTTCCATCATCACCGAGGAAATCGAGAACGAGTGGGTCGTCTTCGATGCGGGCGGCGTGGAGCTGGCGCTGCACCTCGTCGGCCCCGCCTTTCGCACGCCGCCCTCGCAAGACCATTGCGGGCCCAATACGAAGATCGTCTTCACAGTCCCTGCCAATCTGGAAAAACATCGGGAGACGCTTGCCGCCGCCGGTGTTGCCGTGCAGGCGCTCAAGCGCTATGACGGATTCGCCTATTCGATGTACGACGGCGCCGACCCCGAGGGCAACATCTTTCAAGTCATGCAGCTCGACTGAATGAACGTACTGGCGGCAGACAGAAGCTGCACGCTCCAGGTCGTCAGCGACCGCCTCAGCTAGGTATGGCGATACCGGACATGCACACCGAAGCGCTGGATGCGCGCACCGTGGAAACATTACCCCTGACCCTGGGGCAACGCCGGCTTTGGGGGCTGACGCAACGGTATCCGCTTGATCCCGCCTATCACCATCTCAGTGCGTTACGGCTATCGGGCCCACTCGACGAGACAGCGCTTGCGGTCTGCCTGCGGCAGGCCATGGCTCGGCACGACAGTCTGCGCATGCGTTTCCCCTGCGTAGACGGCAAGCCGGTCGCACGCATAGAACCCAACGCCGAGCTGGCATGGCAGCGGCATGACCTGAGCGCGCTGGGCGTCCGCGCGCGGCAGTTCGCCGTGACACGGTGCGCTCGGCAGGAAGCGCGCCGTCCTTTCGATCTTGAGCATGGCCCACTGATGCGAGCCAGCCTGCTCACGCTGGAACCGGGAAACGCCATCCTGCTGCTGGTTTTCCACCACATGGTGATGGACGGTTGGTCGTTGGGCATCCTGATTACAGAGATCGCGGCCGCCTATGTCGCATACACTTCGGGCGAAACCGGATCGCCACAGGCTACGCCAGCAGCACCACCCTATCGCATCGGCGACTATGTCGCTGACGCATTGGATGCGACGAGACAGCCCGCCTATCTGGCATCGCTGGCCTATTGGAAGAAGCATCTGGACGGGCTACGGTGGACACGTCTTCCGTCCAACGGCGAGGCGTACCGTCTTCGGCCGCAGTCGCGGCGCGGACGCACGCTCAAGCACCGCTTCGACGGCATCATGGCCTCGCTCGATGCCTCGGCCCGCGCACTGCGCGTCACGCGCTACCAACTGATGCTCGCCGCATTCCTGCGATTTCTTGCGTGCCGCAGCGGCGACAACGACATCGCCATTGCCACCCTGCTCGCCAACCGCAACGAACGACAGCGGCAACGCCTTGTCGGCTATCTCGCCAATACCGTGATCGTGCGCCACCGCTGCGCAGCGGATGAAACGGTAGCCGACTTCGTCACAAGCGTCGTGGCGACTTTGCGCGACCTGATGCGCCACGGCGAGGTGTCGCTCTACAGCATCGCCCACGAAGCGCCGCAAACGGTCAGTGAGTCGCCGTCAATATTGTTCGCACTGCAGAACAATCCGCTGCCACCCTTGCAACTTGGCGAAGTGGAAATGGCCATGCTGGATGTGGACACTGGCATCGCTAAATTCGATCTCAGCGTCTATCTCGCCGAAGATTCCGACGGCATCGACCTCTGGATCGAGTACGACAGCGGACTCTACAACGAGGCGGCCATCGAATCGTTCGCCGAGGGCCTGGGCAGTATGCTCATACAGCTATGCCAAGCACTTGACGACCCGACCACCCCCATCGGCCAACTGATGCCCGACAACGTGCCTCTGGCCGTGCTCGAAGGACCGCGTCCGAGTGCGGGCGACTGCGCATCGCCACTGGATGCATTGCTTGATCAGGCCACACTAAGGCCCGATGACCTGGCGCTGGACACTGGCAACGGGACGACGCTCACGTTCTCGCAGATGCTTGGCGGCATCCGAGCGATCGCGATCGGTCTCGATCGCCTGGGCGCCCGCCCAGGTGATCGGGTCGTCATCCTGGGCGACCGCAACCAGGCGACACTGTGCGCAATCTGGGCTTGCCTCGCGCGCGGCCTGACGTACGTGCCACTGGCGCCAGACCTCCCTCCCGCCAAGCTGAGATTCATTCTCGACGACGCGGCGGCCCATTGGCGGCTTGCCGATGACACGGCCCGAAATCTTCCAGGCGAATGGCAAGATCTCTCGCTCTGGCTGGCCGACGCCTACTCATTGCCACCGTATGACTCGGCTCCACTGCCTCTTGACGCCGGCCTGCCGGCCTACCTGCTTTATACCTCCGGCTCAACGGGAAACCCCAAGGGCGTACTCGTGACACGTGGTAATCTGGAGGCCTTCTGCAGCGCGATGGACCAGCTCGTGCCACGCACGTCCTGCGATGTGTGGCTTGCGGTTTCCAGCCTTTCCTTCGATATCTCGATCCTGGAACTGCTGTGGTCCATGAGCCGCGGCTTCCTGGTCAGGATCGGATCGCTCGCCGAGCTGTGCAATGCTCCACCGCACTCCATACCCGACGGAACAGGTCCATTGCCCGCACTGGGCCTGTTCTATTTTGGCTCGACCGACGACTACACGCCGTCCGATCATCTGGCGCTGCTACAGCAGACCGCACAGTGGGGCGACCGCAACGGCTTCGACACCCTGTGGACACCGGAACGACACTTCACCGCATTTGGAGGCTTCTTCTCCAACCCCGCGCTGACAGCCACCCACCTTGCCGCCCTGACGCAGCGTATCGCGATCCGTGCGGGCAGCGTGATAGGGCCGCTGCAGCATACTGTCCGACTGGCCGAGGACTGGGCCGCGGTTTCCCGTTTTTCAGGCGGTCGCGCGGGCCTCTCGCTCGCATCCGGGTGGAACCCGGCCGACTTCGTTCTCGCCCACCGCCCTATTTCGCAACGCGCAGACACGCGCTTTGAACAATTGCACGATTTACGCAGGTTATGGAAAAGCCAATCGGTCCCGTTCCATGATCCCGAGGGCCGCTACTTCGAAGCCCGCATTGCGCTAGCACCACTGGCCGACATCCCGCTGTCGATGACGGTATCGAACCGCCCCGATCAGTTCGAGGCGGCGGCCGAACAAGGCCTGGATGTCCTTACACACCTGCTGGAGCAGGACATTGAGCAACTGGCCCGCAATATCGAATGCTATCGGCGGGCATGGCACGCGTTCCACGGCGATGACGGGCCACCAGGTCGGGTCGTACTGATGCTGCACACGTATGTTGGCGTGAACGACGCCGAGGCTGTCGCGGTGGCGCAACCGCTGCTTGCACGCTACCTCGCCGGCGCACGTGATGCGCTGCGCAGTCTGGCTCCCTACCTGGAGGTGCACGCACAAGACCCACTGATCGAGACCGCCACACGGCGACTCATCGCCGACCGGAGTCTGGTCTGCGGCCCATGCACGGCCATGCAGCGATTGCAGCGTCTGCATCGCCTTGGCGTGGACGAGGTGGCCTGCCTGATCGATTTCGGACTACCCCTCGACGTCGTCAACACCGGCCTGGAGCAACTCGCGGCGGCGCGCAACGCGAACCACCATCCGCCTACAGACCTTGCGCCAAGCCCGCCAGCAACGCATCTGCAATGCACACCGTCAGCCGCCCGGCTGCTGCTTCAACGTGGCGGGCGGTTGCCGCCCGCTCTTGAGCGGCTGGCCTTCTGGGCAGTCGGCGGCGAAGCGTTGGACGATGGTCTGTTACGGCAAATGCGCATGGCTTGCAATGCCCCATTGGCAAACCTCTATGGCCCCACCGAAGCAACAATCTGGGCCACCTGTGCCAGCATTGCCGCGCGGCGCAGCGGCCCGGTGAGCATCGGCACGCCTTTGGCTGGCGTCCAGGTCTACGTACTGGATGACAGGCTCTGCCCGGTACCCCATGGTGTCGAAGGTCAGGTGTACATTGCCGGCGTCGGCATCGCACAGAGCTATTGGCGCAAGCCGGTACAGACCGCGACGTCCTTTGTCCCCGATCCTTTCGGACCGGTAGGCGGCAGGCTCTACGCCACCGGCGACCGTGCCCGCATCGATGCCGCCGGCCAACTGGTGTTCATGGGACGTCAAGACACGCAATTCAAGATCAACGGGCACCGAGTCGAACTGTCGGCGATGCGCGATGCGCTCGTACGGCATACGGCGATCACCGATGCGTACGTACTCGCATGCAGACTGGACGGGACGCAAGCGGCGCCGACCATCGCCGCCTTCGTGGTACCCCGCGGCGAAGTCGACGACACGCTCGACCAGAGGTTACTGGCCCACCTGGCAGACCAATGGGAGGTCGGCACCCTGCCCCGCGACATCATCTGCATTCCCGAAATCCCGTTGACGTCGAGCCAGAAAGTGGATGCCCTGCGACTCGAAGCGCTCCTGCGTGAAGTGCGGGCCCAGGAGATGTCTTCTCGGCACCCTGTATTAGCCAGTGCGGCTGAACGCGCAGGCTTCGAAACGCTGCTCGGCCTGTGGCACGAGGCTCTACCCCGGTTCGATGGCCATGGGAACTTCCATGACGCCGGCGGTAATTCGCTGATCGCCTTGCAACTGTTGGGACGGGCCAATGCGCACTTCGGCGTCGAAATCACGCTGCGCGATTTTTATAGTGCGCCCACGCTCGCTGGCCACTACCGCGCGCTGCATGCAGCCAAGGCCGGTCCACAGGGAACGGCGTTGGTGCGCGTTCCTCGCGAGAAGGAATATCCGGTCTCATCCGCACAGCGGGCGATGCTGATCCTGCATGACCGTGGCGAAACACAGGCCTACCACGATCACATCGTATTGACTATCCAAGGCCCCCTCTCGGCCCACGCCTTGAAACAGGCCTTCGAAGCACTCTTGCAGCGCCACCGCATTTTCACTACGGCATACCGCTTCGAGCAAGGCGACTACCTGCAGCGTTGGCGTGAGGACATCGCAGCGGATTTCCGTACCGCAGTGATAAATGACGAACCGATGGAGCCCTTGCTGCGAGCCTTCGCCGACGAAGCCTTTGACCTCGAAAGCGGTCGGGTCATCCGCGCATTGCTGCTGCGTACGCAAGCCAATGCACACAGTTTCTGTCTTGTCTTGCACCATATCGTCAGCGATGGCACGACCTTGCGTCTGGTGCTGGGCGAATTGCTGCGGGACTACAGACGTATCCAGGCGGGAGAAAAGATCCAACCGACTGAGGCGAAGTGGCAATACGTGGACTTCTCCGACTGGCAGTCCCGACATCTGGCTGCACGCCGTGAGGTCCTGGCCGCCTTCTGGCACGAACAGGCGATCCACTGCCGCGCCGCATCTGACGACGATGTCCCTGCCAAAACGTTGCCGCGGAACGCGCCGCCGGCGGGTCATATGCGCATCTCCATTGCGGGCGCGCCAGCCCAGGTGGTCGACCTCCTGACCGCACGCCACCGTGTCGGCGAGCTGAGTGTATTGATCGCCGCGTTGTGCCTGGCGATGGAGGACCCCACCACCCACCGGCCGGTGACCATCGCCACTGACGCGCGCAACCGTGAGCGCCCCGAATTCGAGCAGGTCGCCGGGATGATGGTGAATCAATTGATACTGCCGATTCGCCTGCCTGACAGGGGTGACGTCGATGACATGATTCAAGCCTGCCAGCGCCAATTGACCGATGCGTTCAGCCATCAGGCATATCCCTACGAATGGTTCGTGGCGGCGTGGCGCAAGTCGAGGCAGACCCATCTGCCGCCACACTTCGATGTGAAATTCGTTCTCAACGATAAGCGCGCGCCCTTCGAAGATGAATCCATGCTTGTCATCCATGAGCAGGTGCTCCCACCCAGCGTGGCCAAATTTGACATCCTGATCAATCTGCAGCGCGATGCAGACAGCTACTCAGGCAGCCTGGCATTCAATACAGCTCGCCATTCAGAGCAAGCCATGCAGCGGCTTTGGGATGATTTCGTCACGGTACTCGCGCGGCTTGCACGAATGGATGATATCCAAGAGGAACGGCTGGCACTGGTCGCGAGGCGAGCCGAACGCTTGGAACCGAGGAATGACGCGATGGGCATCGCACCGGCGGTACGGGCGCCATCGCCAGCACAAGCGAGCGCGCTGCTCGCGCAGCTGCAGAATGCGCGCCGCAAGCCGGCCGGGGCGTCGAGTGCAGCGCTGCATTTCATTGCGCCCGATGCGCACTGCCCGGTACCGCGTATCGAGCCACTTCGGCGCAACGTCTCGCTCGCCACGGCAGCGATCCAAGCACGCACGGAGTTGACTGCGCAGCTGCGGCGTTACGGCGCGGTGTTGGCCAAGGGTTTTGCAGGGCTTTGCGCACAAGAACTGGGCCGTCTGGCGACGGGGCTGTGCGGCGAACTTGTCAGCTACACGGAACGCTCCACGCCGCGTACGAGGCTCAGCGAAAATCTCTACAGCGCAACCGAGCACCCGGGACACCAGCGCATCGACCTGCACAACGAGAATTCCTACGCCCACCAATGGCCGGGCACGCTGTTCTTCTGGTGTGTATCCCCCGCGCCATCGGGCGGAGAAAATCTGCTCGCGGATTCCCGTGCAGTACTGGCCCGGTTGCCGCACACACTACGGGAAAGATTCGAAAAGCACGGCGTACTTTACCAGCGTGAACTCGGTCCGCCGTTGGGCATGCCATGGCAGTACGTGTTCCAGTGCGAGCAACGCGAAGAAGTCGATGCCATCTGCCGTGACGCAGGTTACCGGGTCAACTGGCATTCGGAAGCGAACCTGAGCCTGTCGCGCGTCGCCGACGCCGTCAGCAAGCACCCCGTCACGGGCGAGGCCTCTTGGTTCAACCATGCGCTGTTCTTCCACGAAACCAGCCTGGACAACGCGGTGCGCCGTTCAATCCGAGACTTGTACGGCGATGGCTACCTGCCAAACCGCTCTTTTTTCGGCGACGGCTCACCGATTGGAAATGACGAACTCACGCAGCTACGCGCCGCTTACGCACAATGCGAACGCCAGCTGCTGCTCGAAAAGGACGATGTCCTGATCGTCGACAACCTACTGATGGCGCACGGACGTTGCGCCTACGAGGGGACTCGCGATGTCAGGCTGATGATGGGGCAAACGATCCGCTAGCACGGAGCTTCAATGAACAATGTGATCGCCAATGATGTTAAGAGCGTTCTCGAAGACGTATCGCAGGGTTATCCGCTGTCGCCGCAACAACAAGCGACCTGGACGCGAGAACGGCAACCGCAACGCTACGTTGCCAGCCTGCAGCTGTGCGGAAAGTTGAACCGTGAGCGCTTGCTCGAGGCGTTCAACCACGTGGCGCAGCGATATGAAATTCTGCGCACGGTACTGCCTGTACCGGCAGAGGGAGCCGAGCCGGTACAACAGGTTTGCGCGCACGAGCCGCTTTCAGCCTTGCCGGAACACCTGCCGACGCTCGCGCAGCAGCCCTTCTGTATCGCCATGCGCGACACGGATGGCGGCTGCGTGCTCGAACTGGGCGTCAGCGCCTGGAGCGTGGATCATTGGTCGATGACGAGCGTGCTCGACCGGCTCTCTGACAGTTATCTGAACGTGGCCCTGCCAGATTCAAGCCTCGTGCTCCAATACGCGGATTTGTCCGAGGGCTACCGTGGGCTGCTGTCTGACTCACAAGGCAGCCGCTACTGGGCTGGCAGAGGGATTGGCGCCCCCGACGAAGCGCCACCGGCCACCCCCAGGGAAACCGAGCAAAGCGCCACACTGCACTGCGCCTCGGCAGCGAACGACACCTGGCTGTTCGCACGCTGGGTGTTGTTCCTGTCCCGTTGGACGCGCCATGGACGTGTCGTGACAGACTACCTGGCACCCGGCGCTCGCTTTACCCAGGAAGCCGATCTGATCGGCCCCATCGGCCGCATGCTTAGACTGGCGTTCAATGTCGATTGGACCATCGACTCCGAGAAGGCAACCGCCGCCATAGCCGAACAGACCGAGATGGATTTGTCATACACAGATCATTTCGATGGATCCACCGAGCACGCGAAAGGCGCCCCCCGCTTCCTGTTCGTGCCGACCTGCACACTCCCCCACGTTTTCGCCGGCATGACCGTGGAAAAAGCCGTGCTTGCCCCGCCCCCATCAGCCGCCACGCTACAGCTTGAGGTGACCGCCCCCGGTAGGCTTCGCCTGACCGGGCGAGGCCTGCCCCCTGCACAATTCGAAGCCGTGATAAGCGATCTGAACCAGCTCTTTCGGTTTCCCGACCCTCAGGCGAACACCCACTTCGGCGCACGCCAGTGGAGTGCACTCACCCACGCCCCGTTGACCGGTGGCGCTGATATCGGCGCAGCGGTGGGCCGATGGGCATCTCAATACCCACAGCGGCCGGCACTGATTGGCCAGGATGCAACGTTATCGTATGCCGAGCTGGAGCACTCCATCCGCGCAGCCGCTGCTTCACTGCGTGCCCGCGGTGTCAGCCCAGGGCACACGGTGGCGCTGCAAACCCCGCGGGGGCCAGCCTGGATCATATGGTGGCTCGCCGTCTGGCGGGTGGGTGGTACGTTGCTGCCCCTCACGGCCGAGTCTCCTCCCGAACGCACGGCCGACTGGTGCCGACGTGCGGGCGTTTACCTGCTTGTCTCAACCATCCAGAAACCCGAAGTGGCCGCAGACCTGCCCCCCGTGCTGGTGCCGCCCCCACAACCAGCCCTGGCTTCGGACGACGATACCGGCAGCGCGTACGTCCCGCATCCGTCCGAGCCCGCCTACATCCTTTTCACTTCGGGCTCGACTGGAGCACCCAAGGCTTCGGCCATCAGCCACGGCGCACTGGCTGCCTATCTCGGCTGGGCAAGTCCACGCTACGCCAGCGACAAACGAGGCGGCACCCTGGTGCATTCAGAACTCGGCTTCGACTTCACCCAGACCTGCCTCTGGCTGCCACTGCTCGCAGGAGAAACGATCCGCTTCGCACCGGAGCCCCTATCGCTGGACAAGCTGTACAGCATGCTGCTGACCGAGCCCACCTTGTCGTTCATCAAGCTGACGCCAGCCCACCTGCAAGGCATCGCAGCGCTGGAGTCACTGGTGCCACGGCCACTGCGCTGGCCTGACCATGTAGTCGTCGGGGGCGCGGCGCTGTCCGGCGGCATGTTGCCCGGTTCGCTGTGCCGCTCGCCGTCAATCGTGCACAACGAATACGGACCGACGGAAGCGACGGTCGGTTGCTGCGTACACAGCGAACCTGCAGACGTGCTCTCACAGGGGCCTGTATCCATTGGCTCGGCAACACCGCAAACTGCGCTATTCGCTCTCGATGCACACTTGCGGCAGGTTGCGCCTGGCGAAGACGGCGAGCTTTATATCGCCGGCGCGCAACTGGCCATGGGCTACGTGGGCAACCCGCGCGAGACGGCCCAACGCTTCCTGCCCCATCCCCACGCGGATCACCCCGGAGAGCGAATCTATCGGACCGGGGACAGAGTACGGCGCACCGATCGTTCCCATTATGTATTCCTTGGCCGACTCGACGACATGATCAAGCGCAACGGCGTGCGCATTGAGCCCGGTCATATCAGCGCACAGATGCTGCGACATCCTGCCGTCTCTGGTTGCCACACTTTCGCCCAGCAGGGCCCAGGCCAGCTACAGCCGGCCATCATCTGTGCGGTCACCCTCAGCGCTGCGGTCGAGACGCGCTCGCTGCACGCCTGGCTGGCGACCCAATTACCGGCGCTCATGCTTCCCAACCGAATCATAACGATCGAAAAATTGCCGTGCACGCCACAGGGCAAGGTCGATGAACGGCAGTTGCTGGCCGGTCTCTGCCAAGAGAACAGCGCCGACAACGAACGCCTCGCCGAAGGGCTCGAGTCGAAACTGGGTGCCATCTGGAGCAAAGTCCTCGGCGTGCCGGACCTGGCTCCATCGAGCCATTTCTTCGCCGAGGGTGGCGACTCGATCCGTGCCATCACTGTTGCCGTGGAGGCGCGCAAGCAAGGGGTGATGCTCTCGGTGGAACACCTGTTCGAGCATCCGGTGTTGCGGGATCTTGCCGTGGCGGCGGCCGTCCTGGAGGTGTCGCACGTGCCGCCGCTCCCAGCCGCGGTACCGCACCACGATGCGCTGCCTCCCGGCATCGAAGATACGTTCCCGATCTCTTACCTGCAGATGGGCATGATCTTCCAGAATGAGCTGGACGGTCGCTACCACGACATCTTCAGCTACCGGCTCGGCATGCAACTGGACGAACACTGCCTGCTGGAGGCCGCGCGGCGTCTCGTCGCGCGACATCCGGGCCTGCGCACCAGCTTCGACATTGCCCGCGACGGCAGCGCCGTGCAACACGTCTGGTCACAGGGCCCGGATGTACTCCACTGCGAGGACCTGTCGACACGTTCGCCAGACGAGCAGCAGCGCACAATTGCACAATGGATAGACCTGGAGCGTGAACGCGGCTTCGACGTGCGTAAACTACCATTGCTGCGCCTGCAGGTGCATCGACTGGATGACCAGACGATCCAATTCACCGTCAGTTTCCATCACGCGATCATGGATGGCTGGAGTGACCAACAGATCCATGCGGAGCTTTTCGCCGACTATCGTGCCCTGGTCGAGAAACGACAGGACACCATCGAGCCTCCGCCCGGACGGTACCGCGACTTCATCGCAGCCGAACTGGCCGCCCTGCACTCCCAACAGACGCGCGCTTTCTGGCGCGACTACCTGTCCGGCGCCAGCCCCACGCGGTTGGCACCGGTGGCTGTCGCAAGGTTGGAGACAGGAACAGGGGATTCCCACTGGAACCATTCGGTGACCTTGCCGGAGCGACTCTGCACACAACTGCAGGCCGCGGCGCGCCAATCCAGCGAGCCCCTGGCCGTACTGCTGAACGGTGCCCACCTGGTGGCACTGCGCCTGCTTACAGGCCATCGGGAGATCCTCTCCTGCAGCGTCGCCAACGTGCGTTTGGACGAGGAAGCCGCAGAGCGCACAGTCGGTCTCTACATCAACACCCTGCCGGTGCGCGCCACCATCGGCAACGAGACCTGGCGCACACTGGTCTGCCGTATCGGCCAGCAACAGCGCGAGGCCTTCGGCTTCCGACGGCTGCCGTTCTCCGAGATCCAACGGGAAGCGGGTGTGGAACGGCTGTCCGAGTCGCTGTTCTATTTCACCAACTTCCACAACCGTATCCCGGCCACCTCCACGCTCGTGCAGCACGACCGATTCGCCCACGAAGTCACGAGCTTCCCATTGACTGCAAGCTTTAACATTGAGCCAACAACCGGCTTGATTTCCTACAACCTTGCCTTCGACGCACGTCGTTTCAGCGAGGCGCGCGCGGACCAGGCTGCGCAGTGCTACCAAGCGGCCCTGGACGCGCTCGCCAACGACATCGACGCGCCGCTACCCTCCCTGCACAAACTGCCGCAGTTGCGAAGCTCGGTGCTAATCGCCCGTGAGACGACTCCCGCAAGCCAGGCGGCAAACGTGCTGGAGCTTTTCGACGAGCAAGTCCGACTTGGCCCCAACGCAACAGCCGTACGCGACAAGGACGGCATTCTCAGCTACCGAGAGCTGGGTCTGCGGTCCATGGCACTGGCATCGGCATTTTCGGCGAGGGGAATGGGGCCTGGCAGTGTGGTGGGGATCATGCTGCCACGTACCGCTGACCTGCCCTTGGCGATACTTGGCGTGCTGCGGGCAGGCGCCTGCTTTGTCGTGCTGGATGCAGACGATCCACCGGCCCGCTTCGCCCACGTGCTCGCAGACACGGCACTTGTCGTTTGCAGCGAAGCCAGTGCCCACCTGATCCCCTCACAAGCCTGGGTAAGCCTGCGCACACTTGAAGAGCAGGCCCCATCGTCACCTGGGCCTTTGGGCATAAGGATTGATCCGGCGCTTCCCGCCTACCGCATGTACACATCCGGATCAACGGGTACGCCCAAGTGTGTCGAGATTAGCCATGCCAGCTATGCAAACGTACTCAGGCATTTCCGAGACCTGCTACGCACCAGGCCAGGTGACAGAGTCATGCTCACGTCCGCGCTCAGCTTCGACATCAGCCTGCTCGAACTTGGCCTTCCCCTCGCGAGCGGTGCGATGCTGCACGTGCTGACCCGTGAACAAGCGCTGGACCCCAACGCTTACCAGATGGCGGAGCACACCACGGGCAATACCGTCATTCAAGCAACACCGTCACTTTGGTCCGCACTTCGCCTGCGAGGATGGCCGCGCACACCACGGAGCCAAGTGCTGGTGGGTGGAGAGGCGCTGCCCGCTCATCTCGGCAACTGGCTATGCGAGGTAGCAGACGAGGCATGGAACGTCTATGGCCCCACTGAAACCACCATCTGGTCGACGGCGGCACGCCTGGAACCGGACAAGCACACCATTGGCACGCCAATCGCGGCGACGCGCTGCTACCTGCTGGATGACCAGTTGGACCCCGTACCACAAGGGAGCGTTGGCCTACTTTACATTGGTGGCGCTGGCGTAAGCCTGGGCTATGCAGGCGCACCAGCCATGACGGCGTTGACCTTCCTGCCCGATGAGGCCGGTGCGCGCATGTACTGTACCGGAGATAACGCCTTGCTCGATGAAACGGGCGCGCTGATCTTTCTCGGGCGCAACGATCGTCAAATCAAGATCGCCGGACACCGGCTGGAGTTGGAGGAAGTGGAGGCGCGGCTATTGGCCCATCCGGACATCGCCGAAGCCGTCGTGGTCCAGCATCCGGCACTCGACGAGCGGCTGGTGGCTTATCTCGTGAGCCACGGCGGCGAGGACAACATCCCGGATCTCGAGCTGCGGAACTGGTTGTCCGCACATCTGCCGCCCTATGCGCTACCGCGCGCCTACCTATGGTTGAAGGAGCTGCCGCGCACCCTCAACGGCAAACTCGACCGCCGTGCGCTGCCTGCGCCGTCCCAGGGGCGACCGACCCTGAGCGCGCGTTATGCCGCGCCTGAAAACCCGCTCGAGCAGGTGCTGCAACGTATCTGGTGCAAGGTCCTGAAGGTCGATCAAATCGGCGTGGACGACAGTTTCATTGAACTGGGCGGCTATTCGCTGACGTCCATCCGCATCATTGCGCAAGTCCGCGAGTTGTTCGATGTACAAATCGGTGCATCGGCACTCTTCAAAACACCGACCATCCGCCAACTCGCGCAACAGTTACAGGACGACGCTCCAGCGTCAGCACAGCTCGAGGCCAAGGCCGAGATTCTTCTTTCCATTCTCTGAGTCTTCCAACCGAACATGACCACATCATTGCACTTCAGTCGCCGTACCTTTCTCGCCTCGATCCTCGGCAGCATCGCGGCCAACTTTGCCTATGCCAGCACGCCGCTCACGGGTGCCGGCATGCGGGTGGGAATTGTCGGTGCCGGCGTCAGCGGCCTGATGGCCGCGCGCTACTTGCTGGAGCTCATGCCCAACGTAAACATCACCGTGTTGGAAAGCGGTCGGGACTACCACGCTTGCTTCAAGTCGAACGAGGCCCTGGCGGGCCTGCGGCCCGAAAGTGACTTGCGCTTCGATTATGCGAACTGGGCGAACCGCGTGCGCTGGATTCAAGACAAGGTCACTGGCATCGAACCTGGCAAGATACTCACGCAGCGCAATGGCACGCAGGCCTTCGATAAAATCATCATCGCCACCGGTGTGCAGTTCCGCTACGAGGAGATCGAGGGCTTATCCGAAGAGAATTCCCTGAAGGTTCCCCACGCCTGGGGCGGCGAGCCGCAGTTTACGGCCCTCAAGTCACAGCTCAGCAACATCCCGGACAACGGCGTGGTCGTGATCACGCCGCCTGCCGGCACTTATAAGTGCCCACCCGGTCCCTATGAACGTGCGAGTCTCGTGGCGCACTATCTGCGCACCCACAAGCCCAAGGCAAAACTCATCATCGCGGACGCCAACGAGAGTTTCTCCAAGCAGCCGCTCTTCCAGCAGGGCTGGGAGCGTCTCTACGGCTTCGGCACGTCGAACAGCCTGATCGAACGGATCAGTGGCGCCCATGGCGGCAAAGTTATCAGCGTCGATGTGCAGCGCAGACACGTTAAGCTCGAAAGCGGCGACACCATTGCCGCAGACATTTGCAACCTGATCCCGCCCCAGCATGCAGGGACCATGCTGACACGCTCAAACCTGACAAATGAGAGCGGATGGTGCCCAGTGGACAAGGCCACCATGGAGTCGACACTGATGAAGCACGTGTACGTTGTCGGCGACGCTTGCGATGCCGCAACCATGCCGAAATCCGCTTTCTCTGCGACGTCCCAAGCCAAAGTCTGCGCATTTGCAATCGCGACCGAAGCCGCGGGCAATCCATCGCCATCCCCCCATTACATGAACGCTTGCTTCAGCTTGCTGGAGCCCGGCTACGGCATCTCGATCGCCCACCAATACGGGCTGGACAGGTCCAACAATCGTATTATCCAGATGTCTGGAGGGCTGACGGCGCTAGAGGCGTCGCAGGATGACCTGTCACGGGAAGCGTTGTTTTCCGAGGACTGGTTTCAAACGCTCACGCGACAGCTATTTGGCCCCGGTGATCCGTTGGTCTAGAAAGTCTCAGGGTTGCCAGGGACAACACTTCTGATGTTGAAAGTGCCCGCGCTCGCCTGCTGCCGGAACAACTGATTGTCCAGGCCGACGGCGCAGCGCTGGGCTGCCCCCGGCACCTTCCACTCCGCAGCGGATGCGATGCACGGTTTTATCATCGATCGCCTCCCTGTCAGATCCTGTAATAAATAGTCTCGTATGAAGTACTGGAAACCGTTGTAGGATTTCTTCCCCAATCATTTCCAGGTCTGTATGAACACCCTCCAGGAACCTCCCAGTCGCCTTTCAAAGAATCGTTTTCTCTCCTGCGCTCCAGCGGCCTGCATACGCTCGTTGCAGCCCCCTTCCCTCGCATTGACCGTCCGAGGGAGCGAATAATCCATGGAATGGATCGTTGACCCTACGGCATGGCTGGGCCTGCTGACGTTGATCGTGCTGGAGCTGGTGCTCGGCATCGATAACCTGGTATTCATCGCCATCCTGGCCGACAAACTTCCGCCCGAGCAGCGCGACCGTGCCCGTATCATCGGCCTGTCCCTGGCGTTGCTGATGCGCCTTGGCCTCCTCGCCAGCATCTCCTGGATGGTGACGTTGACCAACCCGCTGTTCGAGGTCTTCGGCAAGACGTTCTCGGGCCGGGATTTGATCATGCTGTTCGGTGGTGTGTTCCTGTTGTTCAAGGCAACCATGGAGTTGCATGAGCGACTCGAGGGCCACGTGGCGCAACGTTCCGGCAATGCCGCCTATGCGATGTTCTGGCCTATCGTTGCGCAGATTGTGGTGCTCGACGCGGTCTTTTCCCTGGATGCGGTGATCACGGCCGTGGGGATGGTGGAGCACCTGTCGGTCATGATGATCGCGGTGATGTTCTCGATCGGCTTGATGATGGTCGCGAGCAAGCCGCTGACAAAATTCGTCAACGGCCACCCTACCGTCATCATGCTGTGCTTGGGCTTCCTGATGATGATCGGCTTCAGCCTCACGGCTGAAGGCCTGGGCTTCCACATTCCGAAAGGCTACTTGTACGCCGCGATTGGTTTCTCGATCCTGATCGAACTGTTCAACCAGTTGGCGCGCTCGCGCCGCAAGAAAAGCCTGCAAGGTCTTCGGCCGATGCGCGAGCGTACCGCCCATGCGGTGTTGCGCCTGCTGGGCGGCCAAAAGCTGGGGGCCGATGAAGTCGGCGAGGAAATCGCCGACATGCTGGAAGGCGATGAACCGGAGCAGGTTTTCCATCGGCGCGAACGAGTCATGATCAGTGGCGTGCTGCAATTGGCCGAGCGCCCGATACGCAGCGTGATGACGCCTCGTGCGCAAATTGACCACCTCGACTTGGCAGACACCACGCAAGACATCCGTACGGCGCTGATGCACTCTTCTTACTCGCGCTTGCCGCTGATCCGCGAAGGACGCGTGGATGAGCCGCTAGGCTTTGTCCATAAGAAAGAACTGCTCAAGGAAATACTGGCGGGCAATCAGCCGAACCTGGAAGTCATGGCGCGCAAAGCCATCAACCTGCTCGACAGCTTCACGATCCTCAATGCACTGGAGCAAATGCGTAAAGAGTCGACCCACATCGCGTTCGTGGTGAGCGAGTTCGGTGACTTCGTCGGCCTCCTCACCATGACTGACATCCTGGAATCCATTGCCGGCGAACTGCCGGATGCCAGTGAAATCGAAGGCCCGAATATTGTTCCCCAGCAAGACGGTTTCCTGGTCAGCGGCGCCCTGAATCTCAGTCAGGTCCGCGAACACATCGGCTTCCAGGCGAAAGCGACAGAGGATTACCAGACGCTGGCTGGTTTGGTGATGAGCCTGCTGGATCGCTTACCGATCATTGGCGACACGCTCAGTTGCCAAGGATGGAGCATGACCGTGATGGAGGTTGAAGAACGTCGAGTGACCAGGGTGCTGTTGCGTCAGGAATAAGCACAGAGATGCAATTGAAAGGAGCCATGACGGTGAGTGTCGATATCGATTGCGTAGTCGTGGGTGCGGGTGTCGTCGGTCTTGCCGTCGCGCGGGAAATGGCCCTGGCAGGTCATGAAGTGCTGGTGATTGAAGCCGGAGAAGCGATTGGTATCGGCACAAGCTCGCGTAATTCGGAGGTGATCCATGCCGGGATCTACTACCCGCCCGGCAGCCTCAAGGCCCAGTTGTGCGTCGAGGGCAGGCATGCACTTTATGCCTACTGCGATAGCCATGGGGTCAGCACACGTAAAACTGGAAAGCTGATCGTCGCCAAGGATGAAGCGCAAGTTCGCCAACTGCAGGTCTTGCTCGAGCGAGGACTGGTGAATGGCGTGGAGGATCTACGCCTGCTCGATCGTGAGCAGGCCCTCGCGCTGGAACCTGCGCTTGAATGCATTGCCGCTTTGTATTCGCCGTCGACCGGCATCGTGGATTCCCATGGGTTGATGTTGGCGTTGCAGGGCGATGCTGAAGCGGCAGGCACCACCATCGCGTTCTACTCACCCCTGATCAGCGCCCGGGTCACCGCTGACGGTTTCCTTCTCGATGTCGGAGGGGCGGCACCGATGGTGTTGTCCTGCCGCCTGCTGATCAACGCGGCCGGCCTTAAAGCGCCTGCATTAGCCAGGCGCATGGAGGGCTTGGCGCAACAAACGGTACCCCGGGATTACCTGTGCAAAGGCAGCTACTTCAGCCTGGCCAAGCGCGCGCCCTTCACACATCTCATCTACCCCGCGCCGGAGGCCGCCGGCCTCGGGGTTCACATGACCTTGGACCTGGGCGGCCAAGCGCGTTTCGGCCCGGACACCGAATGGGTCGAGGCCGAGGACTATCGGGTCGATCCATCACGGGCCAATGCCTTCTATGCAGCGATTCGCAGCTATTGGCCCGATTTGCCGGACAACAGTTTGCAACCCGGGTACAGCGGGATTCGCCCGAAAATTTCCGCACCTGGCGAACCTGCCAGCGACTTTCTCATCAGCAGTGAACGGCTGCACAACGTTCCGGGATTGATCAATCTGTTCGGGATCGAATCGCCCGGGTTGACCGCTTGCCTTGCCATTGCCAAGCGGGTTCGGGGGCTGCTTGAGCGCTAGCCGCTGATTTTTTTCCGAACCATCTTCATCAGATTTTCACCGACACCCTCGATGCTTTTGTTCTGCGAAACGACCTGGGCCCCCTCCATCAGATAAGTGAGTTCCATCGCAGCTTCGTTCGATTCGGGCAAATCGGCCGCGACACAGAGATCCACCAGTCGGAGGAACTGCCGCTTTTTATGCGCTTCGATGAGTTGGCGGGCGGGATTTCCTGGCTCGGGTAGCTCCGCCAGTGAATTGGTAAACGGACAGCCCCTATAAGACGCTGCCGAAAGATCCTTGGCGATGAACTCGGCAAACCCGAGAATCTGCGCCTTTGCATCGTCGGCGTACTGCGCCGAAAGCGCGTCGAATATCTCGGAATATTTATCGACGAGCAGCCTTAGCCACTCCAGCACCAGCGCGTCTTTCGAGTCGAAATGCCGGTAGACGGTCATCTTGGTCGACTTGGCCTTTGCCGCGATGGCGTCCACCGTCACTCGACTAATGCCTTCATTGAAAAACAGCTCCTCGGCTGCATCGAGAATCCTTTCTCGGGGAGCTAACTGTGGAATTCGTTCGGGCCGCATGGTGTTCTCCGCTTGACATCGATACTTAACGGTATCTTACTATACCAATGAGTATCTCTCGATACTGATAAGTAATCATACCGCTTTTGCCAGGTAGATGGCTCGGAGAACGCGATGAGAACCACTGAATACGCCGAATACGATGCGATGGGTCTTGCTGAGCTGATCAGCAGCGGTCAAGTCACTCAAGCCGAAGTCAGCGCTGCGGCCCTGTCCGCCATTGAGCAGCTCAATCCAAGGATCAATGCGGTGGTTGAGGTTTGGGGAAATGAACCTCAGGCAGCTACCGGGCCATTCAAGGGCGTGCCGTTTCTGGTCAAGGACTTAGGGCTGACTGCCAAGGGGCACCTGAATGAGCTGGGCAGTCGCTTGGCGACCGGGTGCATTGCCGTTGAGGACTCTAACCTGATGATCCGCTTGCGACAGGCAGGCCTCGTGACCATCGGCAGAACCACCACTCCGGAATTGGCTGCCAGTACAACCACTGAATCCGTATTTTCGGGCCCTACGCGCAACCCATGGGATTTGAGTCGCAGCGCGGGTGGATCGAGTGGTGGCTCGGCCGCTGCCGTAGCCGCCGGCCTGGTACCTGCGGCGCATGCCACCGATGGCGGTGGTTCTATCCGCGTACCATCAGCCGCTACCGGACTATTCGGACTCAAGTCCAGCCGGGGCAGAATTTCAATGGGGCCTGCGGTGGACGAGGTATGGGCCGGGCTTGCCGTGCACGGTGTCGTCAGTCGAACCGTGCGCGACAGTGCCGCTTTACTGGACGCAACCAAAGGGGCTGCTGTTGGTGATCCCTTTGAGATTGTTAAGACGCAACATTCCTATCTGGCGGAAACGACTCGCGAGCCGGGATCCCTACGGATTGGCCTTCTCCTGCATCCGCTAAACGCCACTCGTTGCGCCGAACCGATCGCAGAAGCGACCTGCAATGTTGCGGTCCAGCTCCAAGGCCTGGGTCATAGCGTGGAAGAAGTCCGTCTGGACATTGGTCTGAGCTGGGACGGCTTTATTGAAATGAATGCACGGTTCTGGTCAGCCAATACCGCTGCCTGGATCAATGCCATCGCTGCGGGAACAGGCCGCCCCATTGATGCCACCACGCTTGAACCTGCCACGCTTTCGCTGCATCAGATGGGGAGTCGACTCACCGCC
Organism: Pseudomonas sp. Van50; assembly: GCF_055390755.1. Taxonomy (NCBI): domain Bacteria; kingdom Pseudomonadati; phylum Pseudomonadota; class Gammaproteobacteria; order Pseudomonadales; family Pseudomonadaceae; genus Pseudomonas; species Pseudomonas sp. Van50. The sequence continues at coordinate 3,738,694 of NZ_AP024343.1, forward strand.
ATCGATTTGCTTGAGGCCATGCATTCGAGAAATCTTGTGACCCGTAGCATGGGTCACTTCTTCTGCAAATACGACGTCCTGTTGAGTCCGACGCTGCCAGCACTGCCCCCTGCAATAGGCAGCTATAACGATGGGCAGCAGCATCTGGATGGCAGAGGCTGGATAGATCGCGTATTCACCCACTCCCCTTTCACCGCGTTAGCGAATGTCACGGGGTCCCCTTCTATGTCCATGCCATTGGCGTTTGATCCAGCAAGTGGCCTACCTATAGGCATGCAGTTCTCAGCGGGCTTTGGTCGAGAGGACTCACTGCTGCGTCTGGCAGGTCAGTTGGAGCGAGCCTTGCCTTGGGCAGCACGCAAACCTGAGGTTTGGGCTGGAAAGCTGTAGCCCGGTGGGTATCCCTCAGCATTAGCGTGCTAGCCGATAGCCGGCTAGCAGATCTGACCTTTTAGAGCCGCCGAGAAAACGCTCAGCACACGGGATTGCGCAGGTCATGACTCCTGCAGCTTGCGCAACTCACCGCCCTCCGCCTTCAGACGCTCCAGATACGTGCGGGCATCCAACAATTGATAAGGGAAATAAAGCCCTGGCGGAGTCGGTGGCTGGCCGTCCAACCCGAGCAGCCGTTCCAGCGTCATGGCGACGCTGAGGCCGGTCAAGGGCGCAGCGCCTGCCGGGTGGATGACCGCATGACGTGTATGCAGCGGTTCGCCCTTGAGATCATCGCCAACCAGTTCGATGATGATCTCGGTGGACATCGGCCTACCCTGGCGTCGGCTTGAGCTCACCGCGGTGGCCATGTTGAACTGGACATTCGGTGCCCCCGTCGCCGTCGCCAGGCCAACGACATCAATGGACGAAAAGCCCCCAGCCTCGATTTGCGTACCATCCACCGCATGGAATCTGGCCTTGGACTCCTCTCCTTCGCGCCAGACGAACACACCGTCGCGTCGTGTCAGTGCGGCGGGCAGCATGTTGTTCAAGTGTTCAAAGTCGGTGGCGACGGTCGGGCCGCCGGTGTCCTGCTCATCGACCAGCGCGTTGATACGGATATCGTGGACTCGGCTGAATGCCCGGGCAATGCTCAGTGTCGACACTGTTGTCGCGCCTGCCATCCATTCGTAACCCAGGACAATGGGCGAGGCGTCAGGCCTGTGCATGTACGTCGCGATTTCCGGCGCGATCTCGAAAACACCGGAGGAAATGCTGAGGTGCGGCACGCCGCGCTTCTGCGCAAACCGCAACCCGGCAATAGCGTGGTCCATATAAAAGACCACGACGGCGCTGATCGGGCGATCGCCGAGGCCCAGGTCGTCTGCGGCGGACTCAATCACCACGCCCTGCGCCCGGCCAATGTGCTCCGCGGCACGCTGAGCCTTGGCAAGGTCGCGACCACCGATCAACAGGGGTACGTCGGGATGAGCGGCGCGCAGCGCCCGGGCGGTGTGGTGGCCAATGGCGCCAGAACCGCCCATTAGCAAGATAGGATCAAGTGACATAGTGTGTTCTCCTTGTCTCTGGTTTAAACCTACTTTCAGTAGGTAAGCTAACACAACATCACGCACTCCAACCTACCATTGGTAGGTTTTTATCGACCAGGAACGAAAACGTGCAAAACAACACTGAGCAAAGCGCTATCAGTTCCCCTCCCCGCCGGCTTTCGAAAGCCGAACGGCGGCGACAGTTGCTGGATACCGCGTTATTGATCGTGCGCGAGGAAGACGCGGATCGCTTGACCTTGGGGCACCTGGCCGTTCGTGCCGGCGTATCCAAACCGGTGGTCTACGATCATTTCGGCACCCGCTCGGGCCTGTTGATCGAGCTCTACAAGTGGATCGATACCGAGCGGGTCACCGCTTTCCGTGACGCCATGTCCAAGACTGCGCGCAGCCTGGAAGAGACGGCGCTAGTCCTGGCCAGCGCCTACATTCATTGCGCGGCCGATAACACCGACGAATTCCATGCCGTGGGTGCAGCCCTGGCAGGCAGCGAGGAGAAGGCGGCGGTGTTCCAGGAGCTTCTGGATAACTGTGTGCAGATGTTCATGTCTGTGCTCGAACCTCATGCGACGTGGTCAGCGGACGAACTCGAGCGATGCTGCACTGGCCTGGTTGGCGCGGGAGAAGCCCTGTCCGGCGCATTGGTACGGGGGCGGCATGGCGAAGACGAGGTCATCGGAACGTTCGCTTCACTGATTCGAAGCGTCGTAGAACCGACAGGAACGCAGCGTTAGTCGCTGCCCTAACGGCCCCGGGATGCTTACTGTCCGATTGGCTGCTGTGGTGCTCAACGCAGCTTCAAATACACCCCAGCCAATCCGTCCTGTGAATCCGGCACCGCGTTGTAGCCAATGACCGCAAAGCCTTTCACCAATTGAATGTGATACGGCCCGTTCTTCTCGCTGGCTTGCGGCTCGCGCACGATGATCAGGTTGTCGGTGTCCATCGGCACGATGTGATGTTCGGTCACGTTGTTCTTCGTGGTCACGGTGAATTCGGCGACTTCTTTCCCATTGGCGTCGCGGTCCGGGAGGATCTTCAAGTCCAGATCCGCATCATGCCCCGGGGAATCCTGGCGCATCCGGTAATGGCCGCTGCGCTGGTCAGCGTCGACGTCGTCGATTTTCTCGACATCCAACTCCCGTTCTTCATCATGTAGCAAGACTACCCGTTGGCGGTCGTTGCCCTCGGCATCGCTGATCCACGTGCCAGTGAAAAAATAGGGTTCGACATTTTCCCGGGAGATCCGCCAGGTACCCGTTTGACCACCGTCGCCGGCATATTCATGGAGGTTGATAAGGCCATCGTCAGCGTCTTCCCGAATGCCCAGCAGCTTGATCAGTTCGCTATTGTCCGCCTGGGTATAGCGCACTTCGCCAATGATCACGGCGCCTTGCGCCTGATACCAGAGCTCTACCGGGGTCTTGGCGTCGAGGGTGCCGGCAAGGATCACCGGTTCCTCCTTTTCCGGACCTTCCAGGCGCGACTGTTCGTGCCACTGGCCTTCTTTCAATTCACCCGTGGTGCGCAGCGTGTAGCCGCCGGGCATGCTGGTGTTTTCCCCTGGCTCGGTAGGCTGGATTTGCTCTTCGGTGCTCGAATAGAGCAGCACCAACTCGTCGCCACGCATTTTCCAGTGGGTGGCGCGCGTCCAGCAGCAGTCGCGGTCGGTTTGCGAAAGCAGGATGCCGTCCAGCGGGCTGACGGAGAACATGCCTTTGCTGTCCTCCTTTGCCAGGTTCGTCAGGGCCGGGTTGAGGGCCCATTGGGTTTTCTGCGGGTCTTGCAGGTAGACGTCGAATGTCGGTTTGTAGCTCGCCTCGGGATCATTGCCGTTGCGAATCGCCAAGTCCTGGCGGCCGTCGAAGTTGAAGTCGTCGAAGTACAGCAGGCTCTGGGGCCAAGTAGCCAGTTATCGACCTTACCGTTGCGGTCCACGGGCACGTTGCCGGCGGGCGTCTGCAATTGCTGCAGGGTTTCGAGGGTTTTGCTGTCGCGCACGGTAATGAACGCTTGTGCCAGCTGATGTGGATCTTCCGGCGGCTCCGGGAACAGCACTTCGATCAGGTACTGACCGCTGCGATCATTCACCGAAAACGCCCGCGGCTCGGCCATGACCGAGGCCGTCAGAGCCGTGGAAAGAAGCACACTGCCGACAAGCGAACGCATCCATCGACTTCCTTGCTGAATTCGGGGCCGCAGTTTAGCGACAACCGTGATTCATCGCGAGACGACTGTTGCTATCAGATAAGCCCGGACTGTAACTGACGCCCTCCTCGCCCTTCGCTTACTGTCGTGGCTCATCCCACGGAGTGTTCCCCATGCCGGATACCGCCAATCTCTACCTGTTCGTGGTTGCTGTCGTACTTCTGCTGATCGTTCCGGGGCCCAACATGGCCTTTGTCACCAGCCATGCGTTGGCCCACGGCTGGCGTGCCGGCGTCGCAGCCGCCCTCGGCATTGCCTTTTCGGACGCGCTGATGACGCTGATGGTCAGCGCTGGCATTGGCGCGCTGGTCATGAGCTGGGCGCCAGCGTTCGACGTGCTGCGCCTGGCCGGGGCCGGTTATCTGCTGTGGCTGGCCTGGCAAGCACTCAGAACGCCGGCAGCGACGCAGGATAGCCAGCTCCAGGCGGCTTCGCTGTGGAAAATCTTCTGCCGAGGCGCCCTCAACAGCCTCTTGAATCCCAAGGCGCTGCTGTTCTTCATGGTGTTCCTGCCCCAGTTCGTCAACCTCAAGGCCGGCGGCGTGGGCTTGCAGTTGATCTTCCTTGGCGCCTTGCTGGCACTGATTGCACTGGTCTTCCATACGCTGCTGGGTGTTGGCGCCGCACAGCTCAGGGCAAAACTGGCAAGCGGTGGGATTTCAAGACGCCTGGGCACCTATGGTTTTGCCGGGGTCATGGCAGCGCTGGCGGCACGCCTGTTGTTTCTTGACCGACCGCTTTGACCTGCGGCGCCTCTGCGCCAGCCGTTGTCCTATGCTTACTCGACCTATTGCCGGAGCTGGATCAATGTCGCTCTCCGAAACCACCCTCCTCCAAAGCTGGCAGCACAATGCCCAAGCCTGGATAGAAGCCATCCGCACGGGGGCCATCGAAAGCCGTCAGACGGTCACCGACCAGGCCATGCTGCTGGCAGTACTGAGCCGTCAGCCCGAGCGCGTGCTGGATCTGGGTTGTGGCGAAGGTTGGTTGTTGCGGGCGCTGACTGAACGGGGCGTCGAGGCGGTGGGTGTGGATGGTGACGCGACGTTGGTCGAATCGGCCCGGGCGTCGGGATCCTCGCCGGTGCATCTGGCAAGCTATGACGCGCTGGTAGAGGCGAAGGTGGACGTCGGCAGCGGCTACGACCTGGTCTGCGCCAACTTCGCCCTGTTGCATCAGGACATCATCCCGCTGCTCGCCGCCATGAACGCCTTACTCAGCCCTGGCGGTGCACTGGTGATCCAGACGTTGCATCCCTGGACCGTGGCGGCGGGCAATTATCAGGACGGCTGGCGGGAAGAGACCTTCGATGGGTTCAAAGGTCAATGGCAGCCGATGCCGTGGTACTTCCGCACCTTGTCCAGTTGGCTCAATGCCTTGGACATGGCTGGTTTTCGACTGGTGGGCCTGCAGGAGCCGCAGCACCCGCAAAGCCCGGTGCCGCAGTCACTGCTTCTGGTGGCCGAACAATCCCCGTCATGGCGTTAGCGACTCGACGGCCCCCCTTCGGTGTTACCGGAATATCGTTACCACAGCGCCACCGTATAGCTGACGATCAGCCGATTCTCATCCAGGTCATTACCAAAATTCGAGCGCACCGTCGCGTTGCGCCATTTCAAGCCCAGCCCCTTCAACGTGCCGTCTTGCACCACATAGGCAATGTCCGTGTTGCGCTCCCATTCCTTGCCTTCGCCCGCGGCGCTGCGCTGGACGTTGTCGCCAGTGATGTATCGAGTCATGAAGGTCAGCCCGGGCACGCCAATGGCCGCGAAGTTGTAGTCATAACGCGCTTGCCAGGAACGCTCGTCGATGTTGGCGAAGTCGCCGATCTGCACGAAGTTGACCAGGTACGGATCGCTGCGGCCGATGTAGGGGAACGGATCGTCGCCGCTCATGCGCTGATAGCCCAGGCCCACGGCATGGCCCGCCAGGCTGTAGGTGAACAAGGCGCCGAAGGCCTGGTTGTCGAGATCGCGGAAACTGCCGTCTTCGGCGCTGCGCGAGTAACGCACGTCACTCTTGAATGACTGGCCTGCGCCCAGGTCCAGGGTGTGGACGAACCCGAAATAGTTTTGCTGGTAGATATCCTGCAGCTGGCTATAGCGGTATTGCGCCGTGAGGTTCGGCAGGAACTGATAGTCCGCCCCGGCGAACTGGAACTTGTCACTGCTGCCACCGATGCGGTTGGCGGTCATGTCCTGGTAGTCGGTGGAGTCGACAAAGTTGATCTGCGTGAGTTGCCCGGCAGTCAGCTTCAAACGATCGATTTCCTGCACGCTCAGCAACCCACCCTTGAACGTTCCCGGTAACAGGCGCGTATCGTTGGAACTCACCGCCGGGTCCTTGATCTGCAACGTCCCCAGTTTCAAGGTGCTATTGGACAGGCGCACCTTGGCGGTCAGGCCCAATTCGCCATAACGGTCCTGGGAACCGCCCGACAAATCCGCTGGCAACAGATTGGTGCCAGCCGTGCCGCCGCCGGAGTCCAGCTTGAAACCGGCCATGCCCAAGGCATCGAGGCCGAAACCCACGGTCCCGGCGGTGTATCCCGATTCCATCCGCAGCAGAAAACCCTGGGCCCATTCCTCGGCCTTGTCCCGTGCCCCTTCCTGGCGAAAGTCGCGGTTGAAGTAGAAGTTGCGGGCCTCCAGGCTGCCTTTGCTGTCGGCGATGAAGTCAGCCTGGGCGCACGGCACGCCGATCAGGCTCAAGCCGAGCAAGGTGCCCGCCGAGGTGCAGGTCCATCGAGGGAATGTGGCATGTTGCATGGCGCGCTCCTTTTATGGGCGCGAGCGAACCCGCCAGGGCTGTGCGCACGCCTCGTTATTGTTGTCATGGGGATACCGGCGCAATGGGCCTGCGTCGTGGAGCGGATTCTTGGTGCCGGATCCGCGCAGCGTCAAACGGGAAAAAAGCCGTATCGGGCATAAGAAAATTTGATGCGTCCGATGGCCCGATCTGGAGTAACAATTGCAATCAAATAAGAACCACACGTCCCCAGAGAGCCTTCATGAACCTCAAATTCCTCGAAACCTTCGTCTGGGTCGCCCGGCTGCAAAGCTTCAGCCTCACCGCCGAGAAGATGTTCAGCACCCAGGCGGCGATCTCCAGCCGGATCGCGTCACTGGAAGAGGAACTGGGCCTGCGCCTGTTCGTGCGGGATTCGCGCGGGGTCTCGCTGACACCCGAAGGCCTCAAGGTGCTCGACTACGCGCAACAGATGCTCGACGTCCAACGGGCGCTGAAGCAATCACTGGACACCAGCAGCCCCCAGCAAGGCCTGGTGCGCATCGGCGTGATGGATACGGTGATCCACACCTGGCTCAGCCCATTGATGTCGATGCTGATGCAGGCCTTTCCCGCCGTGGAAATCGAAATCACCGCCGATGCCGCACGCAACCTCTGTGAGCAATTGCAGAAAGGCTACCTGGACATCGTGTTCCAGACCGATCTGGTGCGCCACGAAAGCGTGCGCAATCTGGAACTGGGGCACTACCCCATGCATTGGATCGCCGCCAGCCAGTCGATCTATGCCCGACCCTATGGGTCGTTGGCGGAGATGGCCAGCGAGCGCATCATCACCTTCGTCAAGCATTCGCGACCGCATCAGGACGTGCTCAACCTGCTGTACGCCCATGGCGTGAGCGCGCCGCGGGTCAGTTGTGTCAATTCGGTCTCGGCCATGACCCGGCTGATTCGTGACGGTTTCGGCATTGGCGCCTTGCCGGCAGCGCTGGTGGCCAAGCCCCTGGCCAGCGGCGAATTGATCCCGCTCGAACCCGGTACCGCCCTGCCCCAACTGGACGTCGTTGCGTCCTGGCGCGCTGGCGTCGGCCTGGAGTTGATCGAGAACATCGTCCAGATGAGCCGCCAGGTGGTCAGCCAGTACGCCGTCGATGTCGGGCCGTTGCGCATGGTGGCCGCCCCGGCCTGAACAGCCAGGCGCCTCTCGAATAACTTTTAGTTGTCGCGGGGTACCAATATTCCTTGTTGGACGTCCTCACCACGCTGTTCTCAAAGTAGCGAACGAACACTTGGAGAACCCGTGATGACGTCCTTCGAACAACTGCAGCAATGCACACCTCTCGTCCTGCGCCAAAGCATCGCCGCCGGCCAGTACCAGGGCCATACCAGCGGCCTGGGCCAGGGTCGCGTGCAAGCCAATATCGTGATTCTGCCCGGCGACTGGGCCAATGAATTCCTGCGCTACTGCACCCTCAACCGCCAGGCCTGCCCGGTGCTTGACGTGACCGAGCCAGGGGATCCGTTCTTCCGCAACCTGGGCGCGGCCATCGATATCCGTCATGAAGTGCCTCAATACCGGGTCTATCGCCACGGCGAGTTGAGCGAGTCGCCGCTGGACATCGAACACCTGTGGCAGGACGACCTGGTGGCCTTCGCCCTCGGTTGTTCGTTCTCCTTCGAACAACCCTTGCTGGAGGCCGGCATCCGTTTGCGGCACATTGAACTGGGACGCAATGTCGCGATGTTCCAGACCAACATCGACACGCGACCCACCGCCCGCCTGTCTGGCAAGATGGTGGTGACCATGCGGCCGATGAAAGCCGCCGCGGCCATCCAGGCGATCCAGATTACCGGGCGCATGCCCAATGTCCACGGCGCCCCGGTGCACATCGGCGATCCGTCACTGATCGGCATTCAATCCCTGGACACGCCTGACTACGGCGATGCCGTACCGGTGGAAGCGGACGAGATCCCGGTGTTCTGGGCCTGCGGCGTGACACCTCAATCGGTGGTCCAGGCCTCGCGTCCACCGCTGTGCATCACCCACGCCCCGGGTTGCATGCTGGTGACGGACTTATGGAACAGTGATTTGTAGGCCTCGAACGAGGCTGCTTTGCGACTTGAAGGGATACACGATGAATACTGCTCAGTTCTCGATTCAACAGTACATCCGTGCCAAGGACGGCAACCGCCCGCACCTGCTGGACCAGGCCTTTACAGCGGCTGCCATCCTGGACATGGTCGTGCACACCGGCGCCATCACGTTTCCCGACCACGTTGAAGGCCGTGCCGCCATTGGCGATGTGCTGGTCAGGCGCTTCGGCCAGACCTTCGAAAACGTCTACACGTTCTGCCTGGCCGCCCCTCCACCGGCAAACGCCGAGGCGTTCCAGTGCAAATGGCTGGTGGCGATGTCAGACAAGAACAGCGGCGAGGCGCGTGTCGGTTGCGGCCTGTATGACTGGCAGTTCGATCCGCAGTCGCAACGGGTCAAGCGATTGACCATCACCATAGAACACATGAAGACCCTGCCGGCGACCGATCTGCCGATGATCATGGCCTGGGTATCAAGGTTGGACTATCCATGGTGCCGGCCCGAGGCGATTATTGATAACGCGCCGGATTTGGACGAATTGCTAGAGGTAGTCCGCTGCTTGGCTAATACCGGAGCAGTGAAGAAAATGAAGCCCGCCTAGGCAATTGTGACGAGGGGATTTCTCTGTGGGAGCAAAGCTTGCTCGCGATGCAAAGGCCTCGGTTCCTAGGGAGACCGCGTTATCTTCATCGCGGGCAAGCCTTGCTCCTACCGGGTGGGGTTACTCCCGTCGCCACTGTTTCTATGCGCCCATGACTGTCCCAAGGAACCGCCCCCAGTGAACATCAAGTTTCTCGAAACCTTCGTCTGGGTTGCCCGCCTGAAGAGCTTTCGCCTCACCGCGGAAAAGCTATTCACCACCCAGGCCTCCATTTCCAGCCGGATCGCCGCCCTGGAAGATGAAATGGGCGTGCGCCTGTTCGTGCGCGATTCCAAAGGGGTGTCGCTGACCTCCGAAGGCCAGCGCGTGCTGGAATACGCCGAGCGCATCATGGACACCCTGCAAAGCATGAAAGCCGTGATCAAGGATCCGCGCCAGGTGCGTGGCCGGATCCGTATCGGCGCGATGGATACGGTGATCCACACTTGGCTTAGTCCCTTGGTGACACGCCTGATGGAATGCTACCCGGCCCTGGAAATCGAACTGTCGGCCGATACCGCGAGCAACCTCTGTTCACAGCTGGAAAAAGGCTACCAGGACATCATTTTCCAGACCGACATCCTGCGCCTGGACAGCGTGCGCAATGCGTTGCTGACCCGTTATCCGATGCACTGGGTGGTGCGCACCGGCTCCGCCTATGACCGAGCCTATGGGTCACTGGAAGAACTGTCCCAGGAACGCATCGTAACGTTCTCACGCAACTCACGGCCCCACCAGGACATCCTCAACCTGCTGCACTCGGCCAACATCGTCTCGCCACGCATCAACTGCGTGAACTCGGCCTCGGCCATCACCCGTCTGGTTCGCGACGGCTTTGGTATCGGCGCCATGCCCGCGGCGCTGGTGGTCGGCGAACTGGCCCAGGGTACATTGACCTTGGTGGACGGCGTGCCGCTGCCATCGGTCATGGACATTGTCGCCAGTTGGCGGACCGGCGCCGGAATGGAGCGAGTGGAAGACATCGTCAGCCTGACCCGGGAGGTGGTCGGCGAGTTTGTCGCGCAACTGCCAGCCGCGTACCGATTGGCGGGGCAAGACTTCAGCGGACTGTAAGTGAACTGCAATATCCCCGACTTATTCTGGACCAAGCGCACTGCGGCGAACGCTGGTTGTGCATGTCGCTCGCTCGGAATGATCCAGGGAATCCGCCATGAAGATCAGTGTATTCGGAAGTGGTTACGTAGGGTTGGTGCAAGCCGCCGTGTTGGCGGAGGTGGGCCATGACGTGGTGTGCATGGACATCGACGAGCGCAAGGTCGACAGCCTTCGGCAAGGCCAGGTGAGTATTTTCGAACCCGGCCTGGCCGCGCTGGTGCGCGAAGGGCTGGAGGCCGGGCGTTTGCACTTCACCTGTGACGAACAGCTCGCCGTGCAACACGGCCAGGTACTGTTTATCGCCGTGGGTACGCCCTCCCGGGACGATGGCAGTGCCGACCTGAGCCAGGTGCTGGCCGTTGGCGACGCTGTCGCCCGTTATCGCGAGCAACCGCTCATCGTGGTTGAGAAGTCCACCGTGCCGGTGGGCACCGGTGACGTTCTGCGGGCGCACATCGACAAATGCCTGCTCAAGGCCAGTCGCTTGCTGCAGTTCGATATCGTCTCCAACCCCGAATTCCTCAAGGAAGGCTCGGCCGTCGCCGATTGCCGTCGTCCGGATCGCATCGTGATCGGCTGCGAGCGCGATGAAGTGCGCGAAACCATGCGCGACCTGTACGCACCGTTCAACCGCAATCACGATCGGGTCCTGTTCATGGACCTTCGCAGCGCCGAGCTGACCAAATACGCGGCCAACGGCATGCTGGCGACCAAGATCAGCTTTATCAACCAGATCGCCGAACTGGCCGAACACCTGGGGGCCGACATCGAGTCCGTGCGCCTGGGCATCGGTGCCGACTCGCGCATCGGTTACCACTTCATCTACCCGGGATGCGGCTACGGCGGCTCGTGCTTCCCCAAGGACATGCGCGCCCTGATCCACACCGCCGAGCAGGCGCACTGTTCCAGCGACCTGCTGCAAGCGGTGGAAGCCATCAACGGTCGGCAGAAACACAAGCTGTTCGAGCGGATCAACGCGTTCTACCAGGGCGACCTGCGCGGCAAGACCTTCGCGCTGTGGGGCCTGGCCTTCAAACCCAACACCGACGACATGCGTGATGCTCCAAGCCGTACCCTGCTGGAGTCGCTCTGGGCTGCGGGAGCCAGTGTCCGCGCCTTTGACCCCGAGGCGATGCAGCAGACGCAACTGCTCTATCCAGACGAAACCCGACTCATGCTGATGGGCACGCCGGAATCGGTGTTGCCGGGAGCCGACGCGCTGGTCATCTGCACCGAATGGCAGCCCTTCAAGGCGCCGGACTTCGAGCTGATCCGGCAGCGACTCAAGGCCCCGGTGATTTTCGACGGGCGCAACCTGTTCGACCCCGAACGCATGGCCGACAAGGGCTTTACCTATTTTCCCATGGGCCGCGGCCAGTCACGCAACCTGCCCATTGCCCAGCAAACGTGGTTCCCCGCCTCGAGAAGCGCTTGAGCCTGACCGTTACCTCAAAATTAATGCACTCAACCAGCATTAATATGAATTTGTAAGCAAGGGTTGTGACCGGCACACTGTGCACCGTTCCTCCCCCAACTGTTGGAACACTTAAAGGGCTTTCTGGGATTTTCCCGTAAGCCCCTTTTTTTGTTCGTTTTTTGGATTCTCGCTAAATGCTTTCTCGCTGGTTTCCCGCCGCTATCAATACCCGTCCCACCGAATGGAGCCGCGCCGCCCTCGGCATGGCCCTGGGGACGATGTTCAGTGTCTGGCTATGTGGCCAGGTCTTTGGCCTTGAGGTAGCGCAACACCTGATCGGCCCGCTCGGCGCTTCGGCCGTGTTGTTGTTTGCCGTGTCCTCGGGTGCCCTCGCCCAGCCCTGGTCGATTGTCGGCGGTTACCTGTGTGCGTCGGTCGTGGCACTGCTGGTGGCCCATGTATTGGGGCGGACGCTGGGCAGCGCCTGCCTGGCGGCCGGCATGGCGCTGGTGTTGATGTGCTGGCTGCGTTGCCTGCACCCACCGGCAGGCGCCCTGGCGGCGACCTTGGTGCTGGCGGATCCGTCCATCGTTGCCTTGGACTGGCAGGCGGTCGGCGCGGCCATGTTGGCCGGCTCCGGGTTGCTCGCCTGTGCGCTGGCCTACAACAACCTGACGCGGGTGCGCTACCCCAAGCGCGCCAGCGAACCGGCGGCCGTCATACCGGCTGACCACCCTCCCGTCGACCGCCAGGCCATCACCGCCGAAGACCTTAAATTGGCCCTGGCGGAAATGGAGGCCTTCTTCGACGTCACCCCGCAAGATCTCGAACAATTGATCCAGGCCAGCGAGCGAAACGCCAGGCGCCGCAGCATCGCGGAGGTGCTTTCCGGTCGCGGTTGAGCCTGTGGCTGCTATAAATATGCAGACAGGACCTGCACGTATCCCGGTTGTGCAAGGCAAATTTGCACTGGTACGATCTGAACGGGTACGCGCGACACCATTCGTAAAAAACAATAAAAGCAGGGAGTTAGCGATGACAGCTCAGGTTTCATCCCAAGCTGCGGAAACCATGGAAACCGTGGCCAATGAGGTGCTGGTCGACGTTCGCAATCACATTGGCCACTTGACCCTGAACCGCCCCGCCGGCCTCAATGCCCTCACCCTGGGCATGGTGCGCAGCTTGCAGCAACAACTCGATACTTGGGCACTCGACCCACACATTCGTGCGGTGGTATTGCGTGGCGCGGGCGACAAAGCCTTCTGCGCCGGCGGTGACATCCGCTCGCTGTACGACAGCCACAAGCAGGGCGACACCCTGCATGAAGATTTCTTCGTCGAGGAATACGCCCTCGACCTGACGATCCACCATTACCGCAAACCGATTCTCGCCTTGATGGACGGCTTCGTGCTGGGCGGTGGCATGGGCCTGGTGCAAGGCGCCGACCTGCGGATCGTGACCGAACGCAGTCGCCTGGGCATGCCGGAAGTCGCCATCGGCTATTTCCCGGACGTGGGTGGCAGTTATTTCCTGCCGCGCATTCCTGGTGAGCTGGGGATCTACCTGGGGGTCAGCGGCGTACAGATCCGTGCCGCCGACGCGCTGTACTGTGGGTTGGCCGACTGGTATCTCGACAGCCGCAAACTCAAACAGCTCGATGAGCGCCTCGATAGGCTGGAATGGCACGACACGCCGCTCAAGGACCTGCAAAGCCTGCTGGCCAAACTCGGCCAGCAACAACTCCCTGCGCCCCCCCTGGCCGATTTGCGGCCGGCCATTGACCATTTCTTTGCCCTGCCCGATGTGCCAAGCATGGTCGAGCAGTTGCGCCAGGTCACCGTCGTCAACAGCCACGAATGGGCGCTGAAGACCGCCGACGTGCTGGAGAGTCGCTCGCCCCTGGCCATGGCCGTGACCCTGGAAATGCTGCGGCGCGGTCGGCATTTGAGCCTGGAAGACTGTTTTGCCCTGGAACTGCATCTGGACCGGCAATGGTTCGAACGCGGTGACCTGATCGAAGGCGTGCGCGCCTTGCTGATCGACAAAGACAAGAACCCGCGCTGGAACCCGCCGACCCTGGAGGCGCTGGACGCCGACCATGTGGCGAGTTTCTTCGACGGCTTCGACGACCACGGGAACTGAGCCATGCACGACCTCGAACTGACCGAAGAACAAGTGATGATCCGCGACATGGCCCGGGACTTCGCCCGTGGTGAAATCGCTCCCCATGCCCAGGCGTGGGAAAAGGCCGGCTGGATCGACGACGGCCTGGTGGCAAAGATGGGTGAACTGGGCCTGTTGGGGATGGTGGTACCGGAAGAATGGGGCGGCACCTACGTCGATTACGTGGCCTATGCCCTGGCGGTGGAGGAAATCTCCGCGGGCGACGGTGCCACCGGGGCGCTGATGAGCATCCACAACTCGGTGGGTTGCGGGCCGGTCCTGAATTTTGGCACCGATGAACAGAAACAGACCTGGCTGGCCGAGCTCGCCAGCGGCCAGGCCATTGGCTGCTTCTGCCTGACCGAGCCCCAGGCCGGTTCCGAAGCCCACAATCTGCGCACCCGGGCCGAACTGCGCGATGGCCAGTGGGTCATCAACGGCGCCAAGCAGTTCGTCAGCAACGGCAAGCGAGCGAAATTGGCCATCGTGTTTGCGGTGACGGATCCGGAGCTGGGCAAAAAAGGCATTTCGGCGTTCCTGGTGCCCACGGATACGCCCGGGTTCATCGTCGATCGCACCGAACACAAGATGGGCATCCGCGCTTCAGACACCTGCGCGGTCACCTTGAGCAATTGCACCGTCCCCGAGGCCAACCTGCTGGGCGCGCGTGGCAAAGGCCTGGCCATCGCTTTGTCCAACCTGGAAGGCGGTCGCATCGGCATCGCGGCGCAAGCCTTGGGTATTGCCCGCGCGGCATTCGAAGCGGCGCTCGCCTACGCCCGCGATCGCGTCCAGTTCGACAAGCCGATCATCGAGCACCAGAGCATCGCCAACCTGCTGGCGGACATGCACACCCGCATCAACGCCACCCGCCTGCTCATCCTCCACGCCGCCCGCCTGCGCAGCGCCGGCAAGCCATGCCTGTCGGAAGCCTCCCAGGCCAAGCTGTTTGCCTCGGAAATGGCCGAGAAAGTCTGCTCCTCGGCCATACAGATTCACGGTGGGTACGGGTACCTCGAGGATTACCCGGTAGAACGCTATTACCGCGATGCGCGGATCACCCAGATCTACGAAGGATCGAGCGAGATACAGCGGATGGTCATCGCCCGGGAACTCAAGCACTACCTGGTGTAACAGCAGGAAAAGCATCGCGAGCAAGCTCGCTCCCACAGGGGCTGGTGGCGTACGCAAATGCTGCGTACACCTGAGATCCAGTGTGGGAGCGGGCTTGCTCGCGATGGCGGTGGATCAGTCACTTCCATGCTGGATGTGCCGGCGTCTTCGCGGGCAAGCCCGCTCCCACAGGGTTTGATGGCGTACACAGATGACGCGTACACCCCAAATCCACTGTGGGAGCGAGCTTGCTCGCGATGGCGTCAGTCGGAACGCCGCCTTACTTATCCTGAAACTCCGCCGCGCGCTTGGCCACGAATGCCGCCATGCCTTCTTTCTGATCCTGCGTCGCGAACGCCGCGTGGAATACCCGGCGCTCGAAACGTACGCCTTCGGACAGGCTGACTTCAAACGCGCGGTTGACGCTTTCCTTGACCATCATGCTGATGGGCACCGACTTGGAGGCGATCAACGCTGCGGTTTTCAGCGCATCGTCCAGCAGCTCATCGGCCGGTACGATCCGCGCAACGATGCCGCAGCGCTCGGCTTCTACCGCGTCGATAAAGCGCCCGGTCAGGCACATTTCCATGGCCTTGGCCTTGCCCACCGCCCGGGTCAGGCGCTGGGTGCCGCCCATGCCCGGCAGTACGCCGAGGTTGATTTCCGGCTGGCCGAACTTGGCATTGTCGCCGGCCAGGATGAAGTCGCACATCAACGCCAGCTCGCAGCCACCGCCCAAGGCAAAACCGTTCACCGCCGCGATGATCGGCTTGCGACGGTTGGCCACACGGTCGCTGTCGCTGAACAGGTCGTCCAGATAGATCTGCGGGTAGGTCAGCTCGGCCATTTCCTTGATGTCGGCACCGGCGGCGAAGGCTTTTTTCGAGCCCGTCAGCACGATGCAGCCGATCTTCGGATCCGCCTCCAGGCTATCCAGCGCCTGGTTCAGCTCGCTGACGATCTGCGCATTCAAGGCGTTCAAGGCCTGGGGACGGTTGAGGGTGATCAGGCCGACGCGGTCCTTGATCTCCAATAAAATCGTTTCATAGCTCATGCAGGACTCCTGTTCAAAGATTGCGCGAAATGACCATGCGCTGAATGTCGCTGGTGCCTTCGTAGATCTGGCAGACCCGCACGTCGCGGTAGATGCGCTCCAGCGGGAAGTCGTTGAGGTAACCGTAACCGCCCAGGGTTTGCAACGCCATGGAGCAGACTTTTTCAGCCATTTCCGAAGCGAACAGCTTGGCCATGGACGCCTCCACCAACGCCGGCTGGCCGCTGTCCCGCAGGGCGGCGGCGTAGTGCACCATTTGCCGGGCCACGGCGATCTGGGTCGCCATGTCGGCCAGGCGGAACGCCACGGCCTGGTGCTCGATGATCGGCTTGCCGAAACTGGAGCGCTCCCGGGCATAGTCCCGGGCCGCTTCGAACGCGGCGCGGGCCATGCCCACCGCTTGCGCCGCGATGCCCACCCGTCCGCCTTCCAGGTTCGCCAGGGCGATCTTGTAGCCCTCACCCTCCTCGCCCAGGCGATTGCCCATCGGCACCTTCACCTCCTCGAAAAGGATCTGGCAGGTGTCGGACGCATGCTGGCCGAGTTTGTCTTCGACCCGCGCCACGCTGTAACCCGGCGAATCGGTCGGCACGATGAACGCACTGATGCCACGCTTGCCGGCGCTCGGATCGGTCACCGCAAACACAATGACCACCCCGGCGTTCTGCCCGGAGGTGATGAACTGCTTGCAACCGTTGAGCACGTAATGATCGCCCTCCAAGCGCGCCCGCGTCTTCAGGCTGCTGGCGTCCGAACCGGCCTGGGGCTCGGTCAGGGCAAACGCGCCGAGCATTGCGCCGCTGGCCAGGGGCGTGAGGAATTTCGCCTTCTGCTCATCGTTGCCAAACTTGAGGATCGGCACGCAACCCACCGAGTTGTGCACGCTCATGATGGTCGAGCAGGCGCCATCGCCAGCGGCGATTTCCTCCAGGGTCATCGCATAGGCCAGGTAACCGGTGTCACAGCCGCCCCACTGTTCCGGCACCAGCATGCCGAAAAAGCCCAGCTCGGCCATCTCAGCGATGGCTTCCCGGGGGAAACGGTGCTCGCGGTCCCATTCGGCGGCGAACGGTTTCAGGCGCTCCTGGGCGAACTGCCGGGCCATGTCGCGGATTTGGGTCTGTTCTTCAGTCGGGAGCATGGTGGTTCCTTAATACAGGCATTCAACGGCCATGGCCGTGGCTTCGCCGCCGCCAATGCAAATGGCCGCGACGCCGCGCTTCAAGCCTTTCTGGCGCAGGGCCGACAGCAGGGTCACCAGGATCCGCGCGCCAGACGCGCCAATCGGGTGGCCCAGCGCACAGGCGCCGCCGTGAACGTTGACCTTGTCATGAGCGATTTCCAGCTTGTCCATGGTCACCAGCCCCACCACGGCAAAGGCTTCGTTGACTTCGAACAGGTCGACCTGATCCAGCGTCCAACCGGTCTTTTGCATCAGTTTCTTCACGGCACCAATCGGCGCGGTGGGAAACAGGCTCGGGGTATCGGCGAACGCGGCATGACCATGGATCACCGCCAAAGGCTTGAGCCCGCGCTGCACCGCTTGGCTCTGGCGCATCAGCACCAGGGCAGCGGCGCCATCGGAAATGGAGCTGGAGTTGGCCGCCGTCACCGTGCCGCCCTCGCGGAACGCCGGCTTGAGCGAAGCAATCTTGTCGATCCGCGCTTTGGGTGGCTGCTCGTCGTGGCGAATGGTCACTTGTTCCTTGCCGACCATGACCTGCAACGGCACGATCTCGGCGTCGAAACTGCCGTCCTCGATCGCCTGCTGGGCGCGGGTGGTGGACGCAATGGCGAAGGCGTCCTGGGCCTCGCGCCCCAGGCCATTGGCCTCGGCGCAATCCTCGGCGAAGGTGCCCATCAGCCGACCTTTGTCGTAGGCGTCTTCCAGGCCATCGAGGAACATGTGGTCAAGCACCCGGCCATGGCCCATGCGGTAACCGCCGCGGGCGCGGTCCAGCAGGTACGGGGCGTTGGACATGCTCTCCATGCCGCCGGCCACCACCACCTCGGCACTCCCGGCGATGAGCATGTCATGGGCCAGGATCGCCGCTTCCATGCCCGAACCGCACATCTTGTTGAGCGTGGTGCAGCGGGTCGACTTGTCGAGCCCGGCGCCCAGAGCGGCCTGACGTGCCGGTGCCTGGCCCTGGCCAGCGGCGAGCACGCAACCGAACAGCACTTCTTCAACCGCACCCGGCGCGATACCGGCCCGCTCCACGGCGGCCTTGATAGCGGCGGCACCGAGTTGTGGGGCGGTGAGGCTTTTCAGTTCGCCCTGGAAACCGCCCATGGGGGTACGGACCGCGCTGACGATGACAATAGGATCGTTGGACATCATGAATCCTCCTTACTTATTTGGCTGCCATGCGCAAGGCGCCGTCGAGACGGATCACCTCGCCGTTGAGCATGCTGTTCTCAATGATATGCCTGACCAGCGCCGCGTACTCGGAAGGTTTCCCAAGGCGAGGTGGAAACGGTACGCCGGCAGCCAGGGAATCCCGCACCTCGGGCGTCATGCCGGCCATCATCGGGGTTTCGAAAATCCCCGGAGCAATGGTCATCACCCGGATACCGAAACGCGCCAGCTCACGGGCGGCCGGCAACGTGAGGCTGGCGATGGCGCCTTTGGAGGCCGCGTAGGCGGCCTGGCCGATCTGGCCGTCGAAGGCCGCTACCGAAGCAGTGTTGATGATCACGCCACGTTCGCCGTCGGCGTTGGCCTCGGTTTCGGCAATGGCCGCAGCCGCCAGGCGCAGCAGGTTAAAGCTGCCGATCAGGTTGACGTTGATCACCTGGCTGAAGCTGTCCAGCCCATGGGGGCCGTTCTTGCCGAGAATTTTCTCGCCGCGCACGATACCGGCGCAATTCACCAGGCCATTCAGACCCCCGAAAGCCGTGACCGTGGCCTTGACTGCCGCTTCAGCCGCCGCTTCGTTGCTGATATCGGCCACCACGCTCTGGCAACCCAGCTTTTGCGCCTGGGCGGCCACGGCGTCGGCGTTGAGGTCCACCAGCATCACCTTGGCGCCGGCCTTGACCAGCATGTCAGCAGTGGCCGCGCCGAGGCCGGAAGCACCGCCGCTGACGAGGAAAATCTTGTTGTCGATCTGCATCATGGTTTCCTTGGGGTCAAGCTGAAACGTTCTGCGCCGCAGCCTCTTGAGCCTTGGCGATTTCCTGGTTGCGCAAGATAAAGCGCTGCAACTTGCCACTTGGGGTTTTCGGCAAGTCGCTGACAAACTCGATTTCACGGGGATAGGCATGGGCCGCCAGGCGCTTGCGCACATGCAGGCGCAATTCCTCGGCCAGCTCCGGTGAGGCGCGATATTGGCTGCTGAGCACCACGAAGGCCTTCACCAACTCGGTACGCTCCGGATCAGGCTTGCCGATCACCGCCGTTTCCACCACGGCCGGGTGTTCGATCAGCGCGCTTTCCACGTCGAACGGACCGACCCGGTAGCCGGAAGTGGTGATCACGTCGTCGCTGCGGCCAACGAAGCTGATGCTGCCATCCGGATTCAGCTCCACGGTGTCGCCGCTCAAGTAGTAGTCGCCAACGAAGGCCTTGGTCGGCGCGCCTTCGTAACCGGCGAACCAGCACATGGGCGACTGGCTGCGGTCCACCGCAAGAATGCCCGGCTGGCCCACGCCCAGCTCGCGTTGCTCTTCATCCAACACCACGATCCGGTGGCCCGGCGAGGCGAAACCGGCCGCGCCCAGGTGCACCGGGTGTTCCAGCCCGTGGTGGTTGCACAGCACCATGCCCAGTTCGGTCTGGCCGTAATGGTCGTGGATCACTACGTTCAAGTTGTCGGCGAACCAGCGGATCACCTCTGGGTTCAATGGCTCACCGGCGCTGCTGACGATGCGCAGCTTGCCCTTGATCGAGCGGGCAAACTGCTCGCCCCCGGCGATCAACAGGCGATACGCGGTGGGCGAGCCGGTCAGGTTGGTGATGCCGTACTTGTTGATGACCCGGCAGGTGCTTTCCAGGGTGAATGGGCCATCATAGAAGGTAATCGGATGCCCCATGGCCAGCGGCCCGGTCACGCCAAAATAAATGCCGTAGGCCCAACCGGGGTCGGCGACGTTCCAGAAGGCGTCTTCAGGGCGCAGGTCCACCGCGTCACGGGTGTAGCTCTGGAACGCCACGATGGCCTTGAGCGGCACCGACAGCGCCTTGGCAGGTCCCGTGGTGCCGGAGGTGAACATCAGCAGGAACGGGTCTTCGCCAGTGAGCATCAGCGGTTCGCACTGGCTGGACTGGTTCGCCACTTCGGCCCAGAAACTGTAGTCGCCCCGCACGATGCCTTGGCCCTTTTCGCCGCCGACCGTGACGATGGTGGGGCAACCGGCAACTTCATTGAGCTTGGGACGGTTGACGGCGTCGGTCACGACGATCCGCGCACCCGAGCTGCCGAGGCGGTGCTCGATGGCCTTGGGTCCGAACGCGGTGAACAGCGGTTGATACACCGCACCGATACGCCAGGTGGCGAGTACGACGATCAAGAGTTCCGCGGTGCGCGGCAGCAGGCCGGCCACTTTGTCGCCCTTACCGACGCCTTGGGCGCGCAGGAAGTTGGCGAACCGTGCGGCATTGTCCTGCAGGTCGCGGTAAGTCCAGGTGGCTTCGCTGCCGTCACGGCCCTCCCAGAACAAGGCGATGCGACCCGGCAATGCATGCCGGTCGCAACACTCGACACAGGCATTGAGCGCCTCGAGCGAGCCGTGCAGCGCGGTGTTGACGGTGTGCTGGTAATCGAACTGTGACGTGGCGGACGAATAATCGCGCATGACCAGAATCCCTCTGTACTTTTTATTGGCTGGGGGAACCGTGAAGAGCAGGCAAATACTCGCGCCGAAGGGCGGTGGCGGCAATGGTCAAAGCCATCAAGTTGCTTGACTGGTTTGGCCATGGTTCGAGGGATGTATTGCCAGTCGAGCCCCTGTGGCGAGGGAGCTTGCTCCCGCTGGGCTGCACAGCAGCCCCAAAGCATTCAACTCAATTAGCCTGACACACCAGGTTGTGCGGTTCTGGGGCCGCTTCGCGCCCCAGCGGGAGCAAGCTCCCTCGCCACAGGAAGTTTTCAGCCACTACAAAGGATGCGCCCATGTGAACGAGTAAACCTTCTCCGGCGCCGGGGACTGGCAGCGCTGGTTGTCCGCATCAGGCCCCACCAGGAACCACTCGGCCCGCGAGGTATCGCCGACCCGGCGCGCCTTTTGCGGGTCGTAGCAACGCGCCAGGTCCCGCGCGGGCACCAAGGCAAAGGCCTGGGGGTGGCTGCGTAGCCAGGTGGCGGATCGTTCCAGGGACTGGCGATCATGGAAGCCAAAATGCATGATGGGCTGCTGGGCGAACAGCCAATGCCCCTCGCGCCACCCGACGAGCACCAACTCGGCATTTGAAGTCAGCTCCGCGACATCACGCATCAAGGTCTGGTGGGGGTTGATGCCTTCCCTGTAGGGCTCGATGAAGCCGCGCACAAACCAGGCGCACAACCACACCACCGTCAAGGCAGCGAATACCACCCTGCCCCTCGGACGCCGGCTGAACCAGCGGTGCAGCAGCCACGGCACAAGCGGTGCCACCAGCAGGATCAAGGCCGGCAACGCGGGAAAGATATACAGCTTGCGCTTGCCACTGCTCAGGCTGAAGAACAACAGCACCAGTACCACCCACCCCAGCAGTACCAGCACGCGTCCATCCTGCTTGAGCAACTGCCTGCGCCAGGCCGGCACCAGCCATGGCAACATGAAAAAGATCGGCAGCCAGTATTTCGGAATCACCTGGACGAAGAAGTACCAGAAGGGTTCGCGGTGCTCCCAGGCATTGGCATAACGCCCCGCCGTCTGCTTGAGCAGGATTTCCTGGGCGTACGCCAGGCTGTCGGGGCTGCCCTGCCACACGATCAGCAGCAACGGCCCAAGCCACAGCGCGATGGCGGCCAGCGCCACGACCAGCCCCAGCCACCAGGCCCCCGCCTTGCCCGGCATGGACATCAGGCCTTTCCACCCTCGACGCACCCCATAGGCGTAGGGAATCAACATCAACACCGGCAGAAACCCCACGCCTTTGCTGATGACCCCCAGCCCCATCGCCGCACAGGCCAGGTAATACCAGCGCCACGCCGGGCCGAGCATCAAATGCCGGCACAAGCCATAGATCCCCAGGATAGTCCAGAGTGCAAGAAAACCATCGATTTGCCCGGTGCGCAGGATGCTGTAGGTCTGGTAGGTGGCTAGAAACAAGAGCGCGGCGATCCTCCCCACGCGTCGCCCCCACAAGCGTCGGCCCAGGTCATACAGGCATGCGGTGGTGACGGCGCCGGCCAACAGCGCGGGCAGGTACAGGGCGACTTTCGGCAGGTGGGTCAATTGCACGAACGAGGCCACCGCCCACATGAACAACGGCGGTTTGTCGGCGTAGATTTCCCCAGCGCGATGGGGAATGAACCATGAGCCGTTCTGCAGCATCTCCAGGGCAACGCCGAGGAAGCGCTCTTCATCGACGTTCATCGGTTGGCGCCAACCCAGGCCGGCGCCCACCATGATCAAGGCCAATGCCACAAGCGCCAGAAGCTCCAGTCGCGAGGAAGACAATCGTATCCGCACCGTCTCAGCCCTTCTCGGCCAGTTCGCGGTTTTCCTGCTCGTGGTGCTTGGCGATCAACTGCAAATTGCGCAGGTAAACGATGAAGCCGAAGGACTGGCCGACAATGAACACAGGGTCTTCGCGGTAGATGGCATAGGCCAGCAACAGCGCGCTACCGATGATGCTCAAGTACCAGAAACCCACGGGTATCACGCTGCGCTTCTTGTACTCGCTATACAGCCATTGCAGGGCAAAACGCCCGGTGAAGGCCAACTGGCCGCCGAAGCCAACGACCAGCCATATCGATTCTCTGCCCATGTCACACCTCGGTTTCTTGTGCGTTGATATCCAGGCGGGTGCGTCTTATCAACCACCACACCCCGAACAGATCGACAATGCCCACCAGCGCCCGGTCGAGGTTGCCGTAGTTGGACACCCCGGCCCCGCGCTCACGGTGATTCACCGGGTGAACCAGCATCCGGCCGTTGTGCCGACGGATCAGCGCCGGAATGAAGCGATGCATGTGATCGAAATACGGCAGGCGCAGAAACGCCTCGCGCTCGATCAACTTGATGCCGCAACCGGTATCGGGCGTCTGGTCCTTGAGCAGGCTGGCCCGCAGTTTGTTGGCGAACCGCGAGGCCCAGCGTTTGCTCGCCGTGTCCCGGCGGTTGACGCGATGCCCCGCCACCAGCTTGACACCGGCGGGCGTCCCCTCCGAACCGCGCACCAGGTCGAGCATCTTTGGCAGGTCGGCCGGGTCGTTCTGCCCGTCGCCATCGAGGGTTGCCAGCCAATGCCCGCGGGCCACTTCAGCGGCGTGGTAGATCGACGTGCTTTGTCCGAGGGAGCGGGCATGGCTGAGCACCCGCAACTGGCGATAGCCACTGTCTTGCAACGCCCGCAGTTGCGCGGCAGTGGCGTCGGTGCTGCCATCGTCGACCACGATGACTTCGAAGGCCTCGTCCACCAGCGCCGCCCGCACTTCTTCCAACAGTGGAATGAGGTTGCCGGCTTCGTTCTTTGCCGGAATCAGGACCGACACATAAAGGGGTTCGTGCATGACGCTCCAGTAAAAAAGCTGAGGGGGTTAAACGCGGTAATACGCGCGGTACCAATCGACAAACGACTGCACGCCGACGGGCACCGCGACCTGCGGGCGAAAACCGATGTGTTCCTCCAGCTCCCGCGTGTCCGCCCACGTGTCGACCACGTCACCCGCTTGCAACGGCAAGAAATGCTTGATCGCGGGAATGCCCAGGGCCTCTTCCAGGCACTCGACAAACTGCAAGAGCTTCACCGGAGCGCCGAAGCCGATGTTGTAGAGCTTGTGGCGCACGCCTGTTTCATTGGCCGGCGGCCGCGGCAACAACCGCACCAGGCCTTCGACGATGTCGTCGATGTAGGTGAAGTCCCGCGACATCGCACCATCGTTGTAGAGATCAATGGCGCGAGCGTTGAGGATGGCGTCGGTGAATTTGAACGGTGCCATGTCGGGCCGCCCCCACGGTCCATACACGGTGAAAAACCGCAGGCCGGTGGTGGGAATGCCGTAGAGATGCGAGTAAGCGTGGGCCATCAGCTCATTGGCGCGCTTGGTCGCCGCATAAAAAGACACGGGCTGATCCACCGGATCGGTGGTGGCATACGGCAAACGGTCGTTCAAGCCATACACCGAGCTGCTTGAGGCGAACACCAGGTGCGCCGGCCGGTGGGCACGGCAGGCTTCCAACACGTTGAGGAACCCCACCAGGTTGCTTTGCGCATACAGGTCGGGATTATCGATGGAATAGCGCACGCCAGCCTGGGCCGCCAGGTGGACGACGTACTCGAATGGGGTTTTCGCAAATACATCCAGCAGCGCCTGCTTGTCGGCCACATCCAGCCGCAAGAAGCGGAAGTTACTGTACTCAGCCAACAACGCCAGCCGAGCCTGCTTCAGTTCGACGCTGTAGTAGCTGTTGAGGTTGTCGATGCCGATGACCTGATGGCCCTCGCTGCACAACCGCCTGGCGGTATGAAACCCGATGAACCCAGCAGCACCGGTGACCAGTACGCTCATACGCAGCCCAAAACGGTCACTTGCATACATTACCCTGATGGATGGCCCGGCTTTTCCGGCGCCTGCACAGGCTTGTATCAAAGAAAAATGACGGTTTTATGAGCGTGTCAGCTTGCCAGGCGAAAGTCCGTGTGGGAGCGAGCTTGCTCGCGATGAGGGTATGGCAGTCAATGACGAGGCGACTGAACCACCGCTATCGCGAGCAAGCTCGCTCCCACGGGGGGCTTGGGTAGGCACAAGACCCGGTGGATCAATCAGGGTCGTTGAGAATCAGGCTGCGATAATGCCCCGGGTTGGACCCGGACCATTTGCGAAACGCCTTGTAGAAGGAACTGGCATCGGCAAAACCCAGGCGCGAGGCGATTTCGACGAAACTGATGGACGGCTCGGCCAGCCAGGTGATCGCCAGATCCTTGCGCACGCTGTCCTTGAGGCCTTGGTAAGTCTGGCCCTCCTCCGCCAGGCGTCGGCGCAGGGTCGAGGCGGACACGCACAGCTGCTGGGCCAGGGCCTCGGTTTCCGGCCACCGTTCGGCGGGCAGTTGCCGCAGGTCGTGCCGGATACGGCTGGCCAGGCTTTGCGGGTCGCGGTATTTGACCAGGATGTTGGCCGGGGCCCGGGCCAGGAAGCGCTTGAGCTCGTCAGCGTTGCGCCGGATGGGCAGGTCGAGGCATTCGGCGGCGAAAATCATCCGGGTGCGCGGCCGGCCAAAGCGCAAGTTCTGGGAGAACATCACCCGGTAGTCGTCGCAGAAATCCGGCGCCGGGCAGCGCAGTTCGACAGACAGGATGGGAATGCGCCGCCCGGCCAACCAGCAGGCGACGCCATGGACGATCATCCAGTAAGTGAAGTAGGTAAAGGCCCGGCGCGGCGCCTGGTCGTCTTCCAGCAGCACGATCTCCGCCAGGCTTTGCTGGCGCGCCCACTGGGCCGGCAGGTGTTCGAGCATCAGCGACAGAAACCCCAGCCCCGCCGTCAAGCCGCTCGCCAGCGTGGGCTGGGCCATGGCGCACTGACAGAGAAACGCCAGGCTGCCGGACTTGAGCTTGCGCGGGTCCATGCCGAAAAACTCGTCATCCAGGCGCTGGGCCAGCAAACGCCAGAGCCGCGCATAGGCATGGGCCGGGACCCGCGCCAGGGGATCGTCAAGCAGCGCCGGGTCTATGCCGACCTTGCTCAAGACCTCATCGGTAGCAGCCCCGGGTGCGCAGCTTTGCAGCAACGCCTCACGCACCAGCTGGATGGAGATGGTGTCTTTTTCCGACATGGCGCGGGTGTTCACAGGATCCGGTAAAGCAGCCGTTCTATCCGCACCCGGCTGACCCGTTTCAGGAACCTGGCCACGGCCTCGGGATAATCCGGCAGGGTTTCCAGGTCCAGGTAGCGTTCGATCCGGCGGGTGTGGCGGTAGATCCGCTCAAGCTCGGCCTGGCGCGGCGCCAGCATCTCGCCCTTGGGGTCGTCCAGCAACAGCGCGTTTTCCAGGTCCAGGCGAAAGGCCCGCGGGTTGAGGTTGTTGCCGGTCAACAAGGTGTAGCGCTCGTCGACCCACATGCCCTTGAGGTGATAGGTGTTGTCCCCGTCACGCCACAGGTGCAGGTTCAATTGGCCACTGTCGATCGCGTGCTGATGCCGTTTGGCGAAGCGTCGCAGGCTGATTTCGTAGAGGTATGGCAGTGCCGCGATGATCTTGAACGGTTCGCTTGGCGGAATGTAGAAGTCGTTGGCGGTCTTGTCGCCGACGATGATGTCGATCTTGACCCCGCGGGCCAGGGCGCGGTTGAGCTCCCGGGTCACGGCCAGGGGCAGGTTGAAATACGGGGTACAGATGGTCAGTTGCTGGCGGCTGCTGGCGATCAGTTCACCGATCACCCGGCTCAGGGGATTGTTCTTGCCCACGCCCAGCAACGGGCTCACCGACAGGCCACTCTTGTCGAGGCTGCCGACGCTGGTGTCATAGGTCGCGTATTTGAGACGGCTGCGCAAGTCACCGATGTCCTTGCGCAAACTGCGGGTGCTGGGCAGGTTCGGCAGGTCCAGGCGATGCACGGCCCTTGAGGTGATCAGGCCATGTTGCACCAGGTGATGCATCGAGTCGGCCAGTGCCGTGTTCTGCAGCAAGTGATAGCGGTCGTAGCGGTATTTGTCGAACTTGTGCAGGTAGACGTTATTCAGGCTCGCGCCGCTGTAGAGCACACAGTCATCAATGACGAAACCTTTCAAATGCAACACACCGAACAGTTCGCGGGTCTGCACCGGCACGCCGTAGATCGGCACTTCGCTGGCATGGGTGCGGGTCTGTTCCTGGTACCACGCCGAGTTGCCCGGCTGCTTCTTGGCGCCAATCAGCCCGCGCTGGGCCCGCAACCAGTCCACGACCACGACCACGTCCAGTTCCGGACGCGCCGCTTTGGCGGCATGCAGGGCATCGAGAATTTCCTGGCCGGCCTCGTCCTGTTGCAGGTACAGGGCGACGATGTAGATGCGCTGGGTGGCCTGGGCGATTTTCTCCAGCAGGCAACGGCGGAATTGGGCAGCGCCATCGAGGATGGTCACCGCATCGGCGGTCAGTGCAAAGCTGCGCAACTTGGGCAGCAGGGAGCGTTTGAAGAGCGACGGCATAGGGCTCGCAAAAAGGTCGATTCCGAAGAACGGATGAGCTTACACCATGGATGGGTTCGGGTCTTCCTGTCGTCAAGAAAAAAACAACTTGACCAAGGAGAACGATCATTCTACTTTTACCCCATGAACGAAATCACTGGTAATGAAACACGAGACATCATCCTCGATGTCGCCGAAAAGTTGATCTATAGAAGTGGCATCGCCGCCACCGGCATGGACCTTCTGGTGAAAACCGCCGGCGTCTCCAGGAAGAGTGTCTATCGCTACTTCGCCAACAAGGACGACCTGATCGTGGCCGCCCTCAAGCGGCGGGACGAGCGCTGGATGCACTGGTTCAGCAGCGAAGTGGACAAGGCGCCCACACCGACGGCGCGGCTGCTCAACCTGTTCACCGTGCTCAAGGGCTGGTTCGACAGCGAAGGTTTTCGCGGTTGTGCCTTCATCAACACCAGCGGCGAAACCGGCGATCCACAGGATCCGGTCCGCCAGGTGGCGAAGATGCACAAGCAGAAGCTGCTCGACTACGTGACCCGGTTGTGCGTCGAACAAGGTGTCGAAAATCCGGACGCCCTGGCCCGCCAGCTACTGATTCTGATCGACGGCGCCATTACCGTGGCGCTGGTCATGGGCGACCACAGCGCGGCTGACCACGCCCAGGACATGCTGAAGATGTTGCTACACACCTGACCGTTGAACCCTGCTTCATTCATCAACTTATTGGAGACTCGCCATGTCTGCCTCTTCTGAAGTTCGTCCGCCATTGCCGCCGTTCACCCGTGAATCGGCGATCGAGAAAGTTCGCCTGGCCGAAGACGGCTGGAACTCTCGCGACCCGCAAAAAGTATCCCTGGCCTACACGCTGGACACCCAATGGCGTAACCGCGCCGAATTCGCGCACAACCGCGAAGAAGCCAAGGCGTTCCTGACCCGCAAGTGGGCCAAGGAGTTGGATTACCGGCTGATCAAGGAACTCTGGGCCTTCACCGATAACCGCATCGCGGTGCGCTACGCCTACGAATGGCACGACGACTCGGGCAACTGGTTCCGTTCCTACGGCAACGAAAACTGGGAGTTCGACGAGCAAGGCCTGATGTACAACCGCTACGCTTGCATCAACGACATGCCGATCAAGGAAAGCGAGCGCAAGTTCCACTGGCCACTGGGCCGCCGGCCGGATGATCATCCGGGGTTGTCCGAGTTGGGGTTGTAAGGCTCTCGACTGAACCACCGCTATCGCGAGCAAGCTCGCTCCCACAGGGGATTGAGGTAAGGCACAGCATTTGTGTGCGCTGAAAATCCAAATGTGGGAGCGAGCTTGCTCGCGATGACGGCAGCAAATCCAACAGGTGTGCAAACTGACCCACCGCTATCGCGAGCAAGCTCGCTCCCACAGGGGATTGAGGTAAGGCAGAGCATTTGTGTGCCCTGAAAATCCAAATGTGGGAGCGAGCTTGCTCGCGATGACGGCAGCAAATCCAACAGGTGTGCAAACTGACCCACCGCTATCGCGAGCAAGCTCGCTCCCACAGGGGATTGAGGTAAGGCAGAGCATTTGTGTGCGCTGAAAATCCAAATGTGGGAGCGAGCTTGCTCGCGATGACGGCGGCAAATCCAACGGGTGTGCAAACTGACCCACCGCTATCGCGAGCGAGCTCGCTCCCACAGTACAGCCGCCAGACCAGCGGCCCCTCCAACAGGCTTGACCCACATGCCGCCAGGCATCACATTGCCTGGGCCGGCGATAAGCTCGCTGTTTCGTTGTGCAGCAGACTTTGTGGAGCCCATGACCGCGTCGATTCCGATCCGCCCCCCTGCCCGCCCGGCGTCTGCGATTGCGGACGTGATGCCTTGTTGCAAGCGCCTGGCAGCGACCTGCGCATCCTGTGCCTGAATCGCCAGGAAGAAAAACGCCTGCTCGAACGCCTGGAGAACATCCAGAGCCTCGACGAACTCCAGCGCCTGCAACAGCGCCTGTATGAAAACCTGGGGATCCGCCTACGCGTCGAGCCCGGCTACAACGAAGTGCGGACCATGCGCGGCATCGCCATCGAATTCCAGGAACAGCCCGGCCTGTGCCGCAAGATTCGCCAGTCGATTCCCGCCGCCATCCGCCGCGGGCTGGAAAAACGCCCCGAGATCGCCTGGCGACTGCTGGATGCCCACGACCTGTTTCGCGATACCTGAACCTGGGCCGCTCCTTCCCTGGAGCGGCACATCGGCCTAGAAATCCACCGTTGCGGACAGCAGGTAGGTGCGCGGGGTCGACAACGTCAAGCCCGGCTCACTGTCATCCGATGCGCCGGCCGAACTCCAGTAGCGCTTGTCGGCCACGTTTTCGATGTTGGCCCGCAGGGTGATGTGTTTTTCATCGACTTTGAACGCGTAGCGAGCGCCTACGTCGAAACGCGTCCAGGCATCGATTTCCTTGGTGTTGGACTGGTCCAGGTACTGCGAGCTGGAATAGATGCCGCGACTGGTCAGGGTCAGGCCCTGTACCGTTGGCACATCCCATTCGGCGCCGAGGTTGACGTTGTACTTCGGCGTGGCCGGTGCGCGGTTGCCATCGAAGGTGCCGTCGGTGGTGTCAGTCAGTTCACTGTCGATGAACATCACGCCGCCGAGCAAACGGGTTCCCTTCAGCGGTTCGCCGAACACACTCAACTCCACGCCGGTGTTTTCGCGCTTGCCGTTCGGGCCGAAGACACGTGTCGTGGCGTCGGTCGCATAGGCAGGCTGCTTGATTCGGAACACGGCGGCAGTGACGGCGAACGGGCCAGCGTCATACTTGGCGCCCACTTCGACCTGGCGGCTGATGAACGGCGGGAAAATCTCATCCTCGTTCACCGACGTCGATGGCGCGATCTTGCCCTGGCTCAGGCCTTCCATGTAGTTGGCATACAGCGACAGCTTGTCAGTCGCCTTGAACAGGATCCCGCCCGATGGCGAAATCTTTTCCTCATCGTAGGCGGTGTCACCCTTGACGTTATTCGTCCAGTCATCAACCTTCACCCGTTGCCAGCGAGCACCGAGGGTCAGCAGCAAACGATCCTCGAACAGCCCCAGGGTGTCGGACAAGGCCACGCCGCTGAAGCGGTTCTCGGTGTAGACCTTGTCGTCCTGCCGGGTCGGGTTGCTCGGCGTCGGGGTCTGTACCGGGTCATACAGGTTGCTGCGACCGTTGGCGTAACGAGCGCCGCCATTTTCGAAGTCCATGTAGAAATAACTGGCCGCCAGGTTGACCTCATGGCTCACCGGACCGGTATGGAACCAGTTGCGCACTCCGGCCGTGGCCGTCCGGACATTTTCCTCCCGGGTAAAGTCACGGGGCTGGACAGTGAAGTCGCCCGCGTCGTTGGTGACCGAAACGTTGTGCCGAAGAAAGTCGTGGTCGCTTTTGCGCGCGCCGACACCGCCATACAGCATCACCGAATCGCTGACATCGAACTCAGCGTTCACCGTGCCGAAGGTGTCCTGGGTGCGCGCCTTGCTCCACGATTGGGCGTAGTTGTCGCGCACGTCGCTGGCGTGGGGGACCTGGGCATTGGCACCGACCTGCACGCGTTCCTGGGGCGCGTCAGTGTTGCGTTCGGTGTGGCCGATGTCCGTCGAGAGTCGTAGGCGTTCACCGCGAAAATCCAGGCCCAGCACCGCCATCTCGCGGTCCACGCTCTGGTGATCCCATTCCGTGTCGCCCGCCTGCTTCACACCATTGAAACGAATACCGAACTTGTCGTCTTCACCAAAGCGCCGACCGACATCCACCGCTCCGCCAAGCTGGTTATTGGAGGCATAGCTGCCGGTGAACGAGGTGATAGGCTTGTCGGTGGCGCGTTTGGGCACCACGTTGATCCCGCCCCCCACGCTGCCCCGCGGCGAGATGCCGTTGATGAGCTGGCTCGGCCCCTTGAGGATGTCGACGCGTTCGGCCATCTCCATGTCGATCGTGTACGTCGGCAGGATGCCGTAGAGACCGTTGTAGGCGACATCGCTGTTGAACAGGCTGAAACCGCGGATGGTGAACTGCTCAAAGCGTCCGCCCGCCGGGTTGGTGGTGCGGACCGAGGGGTCGCTGGCGATCAGGTCGCCGAGGGTGCGCGCCTGCTGGTTCTTGACCGTCTGGCTGGTGTAGGTGGTCATGCTGAACGGCGTTTCCATGAAGTCCCGCGAGCCCAGCAGGCCTTGCGAACCACGCCGCGCCACCTGGCCGCCGGCGTACACCGGGCTGTCCGTCGACGCCGTGGCGCCGAGAATCGAGGTGGGCGCCAGTTGCAAGCTGCCGCCTTCTGGCGCCGGCATCAGGGTGTAGGCCTGCTCCCCCACCGGCTGCAACTGCAGGCCCGAACCCCGCAACAGCCGGGCAAACCCCTCTTCCACCCCGAACTCCCCCGAAAGCCCGGCGCTGTCGCGCCCGCTCACCAAGGCCGGATCCACCGACAGGTTGACCCCCGCCAACCCGGCAAACCGGGTCAACGCCGCGCCGAGGCTGCCGGCCGGCACCTGATAACTGCGCCGGGCGGCTTCTTCGGCCAGGCTTGATGACATGAAAAATGGGCTGGCACCCAGGCTCAACATGAGGCTCAGGTTCAACAGCGGACGCCGGCCGGCAAAGGCCGGGCGCAAACGCAAAGGTACAACTGCGGACATTGGAAAGCGCTCTCGTTTTTGTTCAGTTGCCTTGAATGACAAGCGAGACAAAAAAAGGGGACAGGCCTCAGGCCTAATGCCAGTCAGTCAAGCCTCTAACCCGCGGGAGCAAAGCTTGCTCGCGATTGCGGTGAGCCAGTCGACAACGCCATTGACGGGGCTGCCGCCATCGCGAGCAAGCTTTGCTCCCACAGGTTTTGTGTCGTGTGATCCTTAACTGACTGGCATTAGGCCTCAGGCCAGATTTTTGCGAAGCGTCAACGTGACCCAGTAACGGGTGCGCATGTGCACGTCCAGCGGCAGGCTGGCCGCCAGCAGCGCGAGGATTCGATCGGTGTCGTCCAGGCGGAAGCTGCCGGTGATTCGCAGCGGTTCCAGGGTTTCGTCCCAGCGCAGCACGCCGGGGCGATAGCGGCTCAGTTCCCGCAGGAAATGCCCCAGCGGCTGATCCTGCGCCACCAGTACCCCGTCAAGCCAGCCCAGCTGTGCCACGTCGAACGCCCGCACCGGCCCGCGCCTGAGGCCTGGACGTTGACCTGCTGGCCCTCTTCCAGACTCAGCGAGGGTCCGCGCAGGGGTTGCAGGTACGCCGAACCACTGACCACCGACACCCGGCAATCGCCCTCGCCCAAGTGCAAGCAGACTTCGCCACGATGGATCGTGACGAGCCCATAGGGTGACTGAACGGATAGCGGCGTGCTCCCGGCGAGTTTGAGGGCCATCTCACCGCGCAGCAGCACCAGGCGCCGGGCCTTGAGGTCCAGGTCGATGGCGCTGTCGGTATTCAGTTGCAGCACACTGCCATCGATCAGCGACCAGCGCCGTTGCTCGCCCGTGGCGGTGTGCAAATCAGCGCGCCAGGCCTCCAGCGGCAGCTCCCGCCCCAGCAGCCAGGCGGTCGGGACCAACGCGGCGACGCCCAATGCACGCTTGAGCACAGCACGCCGGGCCAGCGCCGGACGGTCCAGGGTTGCCATGCCCAGGGACGCGGGCACCCCGGCAAAACGCTGGCGCAATCGCTGGGCCTTCTGCCAGGCCGCCTCGTGGTGAACGCTACTGTCGCGCCAGCGTTGCAGGGCCGCCGAGTCGAACGCATCCCCGTCGAATTCCATCAGGGTCAACCAACGGGCAGCCGCCCGTGCCGCTTCACGAGCCTCGGGTGATGGCGCCGAAGGCATCAGAAGTCCACCAACAGGCAATGCTCATAGGCCTGGGCCATGTAGCGCTTCACGGTGCGCTCGGACACTTGCAGGCGCTCGGCGATCTCGCGATAACCCAGGCCTTCGAGCTGGCTCCATAAAAAAGCCCGCCGCACCAAGGGCGGCAGGCCATCCAGCAATTCGTCCAGGGCTTGCAGGGTTTCCAGCAGCAGCCAACGCTGTTCCGGAGACGGTGCGCAGGCTTCAGGCAGGTTCGCCAAAGCGTCTAGATAGGCCTGTTCCAGATTGCGGCGGGTATAGAAATTGCTCAACAGGCGTTTGCCGACGGTCAGCAGATAGGCCCGGGGCTCTTGCAGGTCCGTCAAGGTCTGGGAGCTGGCCAGCACCCGCAGGAAGGTATCCTGGCGCAGGTCCGCCGCATCCCAGGCATTGCCCAGGCGCCGTCGCAACCAACCTTCCAGCCAACTCCCGTGGTCACGGTACAACGCATGGAGGGATTGCTCCGTCGGCGTAACTGCATCACACATGTCCAGAAGCCCGCGCAAAGTCTTAAATGAGACTGATTCTAATTAATGTTCGCGCGGGAATCCAAGTTGTTTATGCAAAGTGAGTCTAGAAACGGGATGCAAACCCCCTCCCCTGTGGGAGCGAGCTTGCTCGCGATAGCGGTGGGTCAGCTTGCTTCCATGGCGCTGGGTGGTCGCCATCGCGAGCAAGCTCGCTCCCACAGTCAGGTCTTTGCACGCAGTGCGATCAGTGACTGGCATGCAAGGTCTTCGGCACTTCCGGCATGGCCGAAGAGTGGTGGTTGATGATCTTCCACTGGCCATCGAGGCGCTCATAGAGGAAGGTGTAGCGCGCCTGGACCTCACGCTTGGAACCATCGGCCTGGGTGAGTGTGAAGGTATAGACACCACTGTCCATCGCCGCGTCGGGCCCCAGGTGACGGATTTCCCGGTAGTTGATTTGTCCGACCGGCTTGGCGGCCAGGAAATGCTCGAAGTAGTCCTGGATCTGCGCCGGCGTGTTGCGCACCTTGTTGGAGACGGTCGGTTGCAAAATCGCATCCGGGGCATAGAGGCCGGTCACGGCGGTGGCGCTACCGGTTTGCAGCGCGGCATTCCAGCGATCGAACAGGGCAGCGATTTCCCGGTCATTCACGTTCTTGGGCTGCTCGGCCACTGTGCGATACACATAGGGTGTGACCTCGACAGCCTGGACAAGCGGCGCACTCAGCAGGAAAAAAGCAGCGATGGCACAGGTTTTCATTTTCATCGGAAAGCTCCTTTGGGTTTCAATGAGCCCACTTTGCCGACCTTCCCGGCCCTCGCCATCGGCCAACCGGTGCCAATTGCCTATGCCATTCGGCAGATAGGCCCGGTGCCGGTGACACGGTCTAATGGCGTCACCGCGAACCGTCCGATCTTTTTCCATGCTGGAGCATCCCCATGCAAAGCCCGCCCCATGATCCCGGCAGCGCCCTGGCCATCCGCAGTCAGTATCGCCAGTCGCAAAGCCGTGCCGCGCGCCTGGGCCTGCTGCTGGGCACCGGCCACGAGCTGACGCAGTTGCCACTGCCGGCCATGCGTCAGCGTGCGCTGCAACGGGCATGCGCCTTCATGGCGATGGATCACGGCCTGCTGCTGGAATGGGCGCCGGACCACACGCTGCGCACCCTCGCCAGCCACGGGAGCGCGGAACGGGTCGACTTCCTCGCCAACCTGGCCCAGCCGCAAACGCCCGGCCCGAATTGGCTGGAATCCCCCGGCAGCGCCCTGCCCCAGGTCTTGCGCATTCCACTGCGCACCTCCGATGGCGTGACGTTCGGGGCGTTGTTGCTGGGCAACAGCGTCGCCCTCGGCGCGCCGGACAACGAAGACATCGAGTCGCTGCAATTGCTGGCGACGCTGTTGGCGGCGCACCTGGAGAACAGCCGCCTGGTCGAAGCGCTACAGGCCCGCGAGCGGACCATGTCCGAACTGGTCCACCGCTTGTTCAGCGCCCAGGAAGACGAACGCAAGCGCGTGGCCTACGACCTGCACGACGGTCTGGCGCAGAACCTGGCCGGTTTGCACCAGCGCTTGCAGGGCTTCGCCGGTCGTTGCCCGTCGCTGGCGAGCGAGTTGCAGGCCATCCTCGACCTGGCCCAAGGCTGCGTCGGCGAGGGCCGGCAACTGATCGGTGGCCTGCGCCCCCACGTGCTGGATGATTTCGGCCTGTACAAAGCCGTCGACAAGGAGGCCGACCGCCTGCGTGACGCGGGCCTGACGGTGAGCTGGGCCGAACACAGCAGCGCGCGCCTGCCGGGCAACACCGAGATCGCCCTGTTTCGCATTGCCCAGGAAGGCATCAACAACATTCTCAAGCATGCCCAGGCCCGTCATGTGGGCCTGGGGCTGGCGGTGGAAGATGGCCACGCCAGCCTGCGGGTAGAAGACGATGGCCGTGGCTTTGCCCTGGAGCAACCCATCGAGACCAACGGCAGTTGCCACCTGGGGCTGGCCGCCATGCAGGAGCGCGCCAACCTGCTCGGTGGCCACCTGGCCTGTCGCAGCCAACCCGGCGGCGGCACCTGCTTGCTGGCCAGCGTGCCGCTACCGTCCGCCGGAGTACAGCCATGAACCGTCCTTTGCGCCTGCTGCTGGCCGATGATCACGAAGTCACTCGCACCGGGTTTATCAGCATGCTCGCCGACAGCCCGGGGTTCGAGGTCGTCGGCCAGGCCCGCGACGGCCAGGAGGCCCTCGACCTGTGCGAGCGGCTACAGCCGGACATCGCGATTCTCGACATCCGCATGCCCGTCCTCAACGGCCTGGGCGCGGCGCGGATCCTGCAGCAGCGCCAGCCCGGGATCAAAGTGGTGATCTTCACCATGGATGACAGCCCCGATCACCTCGAAGCCGCCATCGGTGCGGGCGCGGTCGGCTACCTGCTCAAGGATGCCAGCCGCGATGAGGTGCTCGACGCCCTCAAACGGGTCGCCCAGGGCGACGAGGCGCTGAACAGTTCAGTCAGCGCGCGCCTGCTGCGCCGCATGACCGAGCGCGGTGCCAGTGGCGCTCCTCAGGTCCAGGCCCTGACCGCCCGTGAGCGCCAGGTATTGGGGCTGGTGGCCGGCGGCTTCAGCAATCGTGAAATCGGTGAAAAGCTGGGCATCGCACCCGGCACGGCCAAGGCCCACGTCGAGCGCGTCATCGGCAAACTGGGCGCGGCCGACCGGACCCAGGCCGCCGTGCGCGGCGTGGCCCTGGGGCTGGTGGCGCAACCCGCCGGGCAATGGCCATGAGGTTTCTCGCCGCCCGCCGCTGGGCCGACCTGCCGTTGCGAGGCAAGGCCCTGGTGGTGATTTCCCTGCCCCTGGTGGTCCTGCTGCTGTCGCTGGTGCTGATCTACATCACCGAACGGCAGACCGCACGGGCCGAGGAGGATGTGCGCCGGGTACTGCTCGTCCAGGGTGATATCCAGACGGTCCATACCTTGCTGGCCGAGGCGGCGGCCAGCGTGCGCGGTTACCTGCTGACCCGGCGCGAAGATTTCCTGCCCAGCTACGAACAAGCCACGCCGCTGATCCGTGCGGCGTTGCAGCGCCTGGACCACAACATTCGCGATGCCAGGATGCGCGAGCACCTCAAGACCATCACCCCGCTGATCGCCGACAAACTCGACGGTTTACTCGCCTTGCGCAACGGCAAGCGTGACGACCCCGAGGCCATCACCGCGATCCTGATCGAAAACAAGCAGGTGCTGGATGTGCTGCGCGAGCAGATCAGCGCGATGCGCATACGCGAGGATGGCCTGCTCGCCGAGCGCAGTGCCGCCGCCTCGGCCACGCGCATGCGCCTGCTGTTCGCCACGTTGCTGGCGGCGGTGTGCGGCTTGCTCGGGGCCATTGTCGCGGTGCTGTTTCTATCCAAAGGCATCGTCGCCCGGGTCCAGCAGGTGCAAGGCAACGCCCAGCGCCTGGCCTTGGGCCAACCGTTGTTGCCGCAACCGCCAGAGCAGGACGAAATCGGCCAGCTCGGCACGCGGCTGGTGGAGGCCGGGCAGTTACTCGCAGAACGCGAGCGGGCCCTGCGCGATAACGAGGAGCGCTTGCGGCTGATCATCGACGGGGTGAAGGACTACGGGATCTTCGCGCTGGATGCCCAGGGCTACGTCACCACCTGGAACGCCGGCGCGCAGCGGATCAAGGGCTACACCGAGCAGGAAATCCTTGGCCAGCACTTCTCCCTGTTCTACTTGCCCGAAGAATGCCCGGCGCACCCGGACATGGCCCTGCGCGAAGCCACCCGCGACGGCCACTACATGGAAGAAGGCTGGCGTTGTCGCAAGGACGGCAGCCGTTTCTGGGCCAGCGTGGTCATCACTGCCCAGTACGATGGCACGGGCGCCTTGCGCGGCTTCTCCAAGATCACCCGCGACATCACCGACCGGCGCGCCGCCGAAATCGCCCTGCGCACCGCCCGCGAAGAAGCGGAAAGCGCCAGCCGGGCCAAGAGCGAATTCCTTTCGCGCATGAGCCACGAACTGCGCACGCCACTGAACGCCATCCTGGGTTTCGCTCAACTGCTGGACATGGACTCCACCGCCGGCCAGCGCCCCCAGGTCAGCCACATCCTGCGGGCCGGCCAGCACTTGCTGGCGTTGATCAACGAGGTGTTGGACATCGCCCGGATCGAGGCCGGACGCCTGCCCCTGAACATCGAGCCGATCCCCCTGGCGACGGTGCTGCACGAAGCCTTGACGCTGGTTTCACCCATGGCCGCCGACGCCGGGATCCACTTGATCGACCTGCCTGCACTGCCCGACGACAGCGGTGTGCTTGCCGACCGCCAACGCCTGGTGCAGGTACTGCTCAACCTGTTGTCCAACGCCATCAAGTACAACCGGCCCGGCGGCGAGGTGCGCATCGAGGTGAGCGTCCAGGCCCACCAGGTGAGCATCGCCGTCCACGATACCGGCCATGGCATCGCCCCTGAACAACTGGGCCAGCTGTTCAAGCCCTTCGAACGCCTGGGCGCCGACCCGCAGGTCGAAGGCACCGGCCTTGGCTTGTCGTTGAGCAAGAACCTGCTGGAGATGATGCAGGGCAATCTGCAGGTCCACAGTGAGCCCGGGCACGGGTGCTGTTTTACCCTGCAACTGCCCGCCACCCAGGTGGTCGGCACGCACTTGCCGCCCATTGCCGCCCTGGCCGTGACGCGCACCCCCGTGGATTACCACGGCAAAATCCTCTGCATTGAAGACAACCTGTCGAGCCTCGCGCTGATCGAGACCCTGATGCAGCGCCGTCCCGGCATCCAGCTGTTATCGAGCATGCAAGGCCAGATGGGCCTGGACCTCGCCCGCCAGCACTCGCCGCAACTGATCCTGCTGGACGTCACCCTGCCTGACCTGGAAGGCCTGGAGGTCTTGCGGCGCCTGCGCCAATCCCCGGCCACTGCGGCCACGCCGGTACTGATGATCACTGCCGATGCCAGCGACCTGACCCATCGCGCCCTGCGCGACGCCGGGGCCACGGCGATCCTGACCAAACCTATCCATATCCAGGCCTTTCTCGGCCACCTCGAGCACTATCTACCGGAGCCCGCATGAATCGCGACTTGCGCATTCTGATCGTCGACGATCAGCGCCCCAACCTGGACCTGATGGAGCAACTGCTGGCCCGCGAAGGGCTGCACAATGTACTGAGCAGCACCGAGCCCTTGCGTACGCTCGACCTGTTCAACAGCTTCGAGCCGGACCTGGTCATCCTCGACCTGCACATGCCGGCATTCGACGGTTTTGCCGTGCTGGAACAACTGAACCGGCGCATCCCGGCCAACGACTACTTGCCGATCCTGGTCCTGACCGCCGACGCGACCCGTGACACCCGCCTGCGGGCCCTGGCCCTCGGCGCCCGGGACTTCATCAGCAAACCCCTGGATGCCCTGGAAACGATGCTGCGCATCTGGAACCTGCTGGAAACCCGGGCACTCTATAAATCGTTGCGCGAGTTGATCCCGTCCCAGCAGATCGAACTGTTGCGCCAGCACCGTCCCGCCGCCGACCCGGTCTAGTCCGGCGGCCATTTCATCAAGGCCATCGAAGCATGGAAGTCACCGAACGAACATCGGCAAACGGCCTGCAAGGGCACATTCGCGGCGAACGCCTGGCCACCTCCGACGGCGTATCGAGCAAGGAGATCCTGGTGGAGATCTTTGTCCGTGAGCGTTGCGAAGCCCACATCGTCGTGCCAGCGGTGGCCGAGCCGTTGCTGGTCTGGGTGTTGTCCGGGCAAGCCATTGTCGAGGAGCGCACCGCTCATGAGCCGTGGGAAGCGAACACGGTGGGCCGCGGGGATTTTTTCCTGACCACCTCCCCTGTGCCTTATGAAATGCGCTGGCAAGTGACCAGCCCTGAGCCGTTCGTGGTCATGCATGTGTATTTGGGCCTGGCGTTGCTGGAGCGCGCCATCGCCGAAGCGGGCGGCGGCGCGATCCAACTGCGGGAAGTCTCAGGCGGGCGGGATGAACTGCTCTCGGCCTTGCTGGAACAGATCCGAGTGGAGCTGACCCGACGCGGTGAAACCAGTGCCTTGCTGGTCCAGGGCGTGGCGCAATGCGTGGCGGTGCACCTGGCGCGGCATTATGTGGATGCCGGGGCCGAGGACATGTCCGGCCGCAACGCCCTACCCGCCTTCAAACTCAAGCGGGTGATCCAGTTAATGGAACAACACCTGGCCGAACCCTTCAACCTCGGTGACCTGGCCCGGGCCATCGGCCTGAGCGAATACCACTTCAGCCGCCTGTTCAAGCGCGCCACCGGGCGTTCGCCCTCGCAGTACTTCATCCAGCTGAGAATGGCCCGGGCCCGGCAACTGCTGATCGAAACCGAGCGCAGCGTCATCGATATCGGCCTGGAGGTCGGCTATGGCAGCGCCAGTCATTTCTCCCAGGTATTCCGTCGCGAAGTGGGCGTGGCGCCGAGTCATTACCGCAAGTAAAAGCCGATGGCGCCACAATGTGGCCGCACACAACCCCTGTGGGAGCGAGCTTGCTCGCGATGGCGTCAGCCCCGTCAACACTGATGGCAACGGCTCCACCGCTATCGCGAGCCAGCTCGCTCCCACAGGTATTTCTGCCAGGCCTGTATTCATTTGATCCGGTAATGAAAGGTATTGCGCACCGCCGGCACCGTCACCGCCTTGCCATCAATGATTCGCGGCTGATAACGGAACGTCTGGGCGGCGGCGAGGGACGGGCGGATGAACAGCGGGTGGCAGCCGTCGAGCACCTTGGGAGTGTCGATCCGCCCGTCCGGCATCACGCTGTACTCCACGGTGCAATCGCCCTCCAAGCCCTTGTCCAGGGCCCGTTGCGGATAGTCCGGCGCTTGCTTGCTCAGCGGCTGATAGCTGCGGCTGTCGGTGGCGACCTGGCGCGCCTGCTCGGCGTGGCGTTGCTCGGCGAGTGCTTGCGCCTGCCGGGCCTGGCGCTGTTGTTCGGCTGCTTGCTGCTCGGCGTCTTGCCTGAGCCGCTCACTTTCCAGGCGTTCACGCTGCTGCTGTTGCACCTGTTGCTCGCGTTTTTGCTCCTCGACCCGTTTGCGGGCCAGCGCCGCCTGTTCCAGCTTCTGCGCCGCGGCTCGCGGGTCGACAAGCGGCTTGGTGGGAACAGGAAGTGGCGCTTGCGCGGGCGGTGCGGGTTCGGCCACGGGTGGTACAACAGGGATGACAGGCGCCGGTGCAGGCGCCTCGGGCACCGGTGCGGCCGGCAACATCACCAGTTGCGTACGCAACACCCGCGGCGTCTCGGCGGCGGGCTTCTCCACGCTCCACCCCAACACCAACAACGCAGCTATCGCAGCGTGCAGAGCCACGGCCAGTCCCGCCGCCAGGCTGTTTCTCCAGAAACCGTGGCGGCTCAACGCGGGTACGCTCAAGGCGGGACTGTGCATGATCATCGCCGTCATTGCGGCGCCTCGGTCACCAGCCCCAGGTTACTCACGCCGCCCTGCTGCAGGGCGGCCATGGCCGCGACGACCCGGCCGTAATCGGCATGATCATCGGCTCGGATGTACACCTGGGTGTCGCTGCGCTCAGCCACGACCTGCGCCACCTTGGCGCGCATCTGCTCCAGGTCCACGGCGCTGTCGGTCTGGTGGCGGGTGTCCAGCTCACCGCCCAGGTTCCAGTAGTAACCGCCTTCGGCCTTTACCGACAGGGTGAGGATTTGCTGGCGACTGTCGGTGGCCAGCGCTTCGCTCGCGACCTTGGGCAGTTCGATCTTCACACCCTGGGTCAGCATCGGCGCGGTGACCATGAAAATCACCAGCAGCACCAACATCACGTCGATGTACGGCACCACGTTCATCTCGGCCTTGGGACCGTGCTTGCGTTGGGGCTTGACGAGCATCTGTCCTCTCCTTTCAAGCGGCCGAGGCCAGGTTCACCGGGGCGCCGTGCAGCTTGCGGTGCAGACGCGCCTGCAGTTCGTTGCCAAACCCGTAGTAACGGGTCAGCAGGGTCTGGCCGCGGGCGGCAAAACGGTTATAGGCAATCACCGCCGGGATCGCCGCGAACAAGCCGATGGCCGTGGCGATCAGCGCTTCAGCGATGCCCGGTGCCACGGTGGAAAGGCTGGCCTGTTGCACCTGGGACAGGCCGAGGAACGCATTCATGATCCCCCAGACCGTGCCGAACAAGCCGATGTAAGGGCTGACCGAGCCGACGGTGGCGAGAAACTGCAAACCTTTCTCCAAGTGCACTTCCTGTTCGCTGATCGCCACCTGCAGCGAACGCTCGACGCCTTCGAGCACCACCTCGGGCGTACAGGAGGGCTGGTTAAGCTGAGTGAAGGCCAGCAAGCCTGCCTGGAAAATCGGCGTGACGCCGCCCTCGTCTTCACGTATTTGTGCGTGTTCCCGGTACAGGGGCAACAGGTCCTGGGTGCTGCGAAAACGTTGCATGAAACCATTGAGCTGACGCTCGTTGCGTTGCAGCACGGCACTGCGCTGGATGATCAGGTACCAGCTCAATAGCGAGGCCAGCAGCAAGGTGAGCATGACCGCCTTGACCAGCAGACTCGCGTCACTGATCAGGCCCCAGATTGTCATGTGTTCCAAAGTGGCTTGCATGGGTAGAACTCCTGTCTGGCTGCTATTCGATGAAATGTTCGTGACCGGTTGATGACAGTGCCGCTCAAGGCAGACGCAGGGCTTTCGCTACGTCGGCCCAGGGCACGAACTTGAAGTTCTGGGTCTGTTCGGGCATGCGCTTGCGGCCGTCCTGGACCACCAGCATGCCCTGGCTCCAGGGCCCGCCGAGGTTCACCGAGGTCACTTCCAGGCCGTCGGTCTCCGACGCGCCATCAATGCCCGCCGCCGCGTTCAGACCGACCCGGAACGCGCCCCGCACGGCGAACGGAGGCTCGGCATCGAGCACCAGGTAGCTGTCGTTGCCTTGGCTGGAGATCACCAGGTAGTCGCGACCCTTGGCCTGGTACAAGGCCATGCCCTCGACGTCAGCGTGCAACGACGGGCCAACCTTGATCACACTGCTCAAGGTCGCCGGCTGGTCGGCCCGGGCATCCATCGTCCAGACACCCACGTCTTCCTCTCCGAGAAACAAGCGCTGGCGCTGCTCATCGGCCACGCAGCCTTCGGGCTGACTGTCGACGCTGAACTGGCGCACCAACTGGCCTTGCACCACGCCGTCCGGCGCACTCAGGCGATATTGTACAAAGCGCCCGTCCTTGCCGTTGGCGAAGGCGTACAGCTCACCTTCGGCGGGCTGGAACAGGCAGATGCCGTAGATGTCTTTCAATGGCGTCGCAATCTCCCCCGCTTCGCGCAACTCGCCACTGGCGGGGTCGATGCTGAACAGGCTCAAGCTGTTGCGATCACGGTTGCTGGCCACCGCCAGATCGACGGTTTGCGTGCCCAGCTTGAAGTTCGCCCGCACATCGACGTTGTTCAGGCGCCCGACCGGCAACTCCTGCAGCAACTTTCCTTGCAGGTCGTAGGCCAACAGGCCTTGCTTTTTGTTGGTGCCCAACACCCGGCTCAAGCCCCGCGTGGTCGGATGCACCCAGATCGCCGGATCATCCGCGGCGTCGCCCTGGCGGGCCACCGGCTCGCTCTGGGCGATGGCAGCCACCGTGGGCAGTACCGGCGGCAAGGGCATGGGCGTGGGTTGCCAGTTGAGTTCTCCCTGATACAGGCGCCCGTCGTCATCGTCGCGCAGCAGCACCTCGATACCGGTTTTCGTCCGGCGTGCCGCCAGGCTTTCCGGTTCCTTCAGGCCCGGCAGCGACAGCGTGGCGCGGGGTGTCCAGCCTTTGCCGTCCTGTTCATACAGGTGCAATTGCACAGCCTCTGGATCGAGGCCCAATACGCCACCGGGCAATACCGCCAAGGCGCCGGCCGCCTGCTGGATGTCGCCGAACGGTGCACGCATCGCCACCGGCACCCGCACGGTCTCAGCCTCGGAGGATGCCGGGTAGGCCCACCAGCCGATCCGCTCTTCGTTGACAAACAATTGCTGGCTGGCGTCCTGCACTTGGCAGGTCTTGGCGTCCGGCGGCAGTGGCAAGCCACGCACCCGTTGGGCGGTCGCGCCCAACCGCTCGCCGGCACCCACCAGCCATTGCTCGCCCTTGCCCTCTTCCCCCACCAGGAACACAAACAGGTTGCTCGCCTCGTCGCGGTACAGGCACAAGCCGTTTACCGGGAAGTCTCGCGTGGGCAGGTACAGCGGCGTGCCCCACTGATGGTTTTGTGGGTCGAGGCTGACGACCATGGCTTGCTGGCGCTCGCTGTCGAGGCTGGCGACCAGCACGTTGGCGCCCAAGAGCCGACTGTCGAGGCCCTCGAAGGCACCTTTCAGGCGCGTCAGCTCGCGCCCTTGGTCATTGAGCAAGAACAGACCTTCGCGGGCACTGGCCAGTCGCTCGGTGGTTGCAGCGCCAGGCAGGAATGCCAAGGCGTTGAGAGACAGCGCCTGGGCTTGAGGCCAGGGTTGCAGTTTTAGCTTGGGCGCTGAAGCAGCTGCCAGGGCGGCGGCTGATGCCAGGCTGAGCGCCATCGCCAGTAGGCAGCGCTTGGGTAAGGAAAACATCTTGTTCAACGGAAAAATCCTTGTCGTTCAGTCAGACTCAAACGGGCTTGTTGCTCACTTCTATTGCCAGGGAATTCATCTGTGGGAGCAAAGCTTGCTCGCGACGAAGGCAACGCGGGTCTCCCGGGAATCGGGGCGCCTGCATCGCGAGCAAGCTTTGCTCCCACAGCCAAATCCTCTTGCCACAAGTGATCAAGTTCGCGAATCAGAAATGGGTAAAGGTCAGCCCCAGCTTGTACGTCGGGCCGTACTCTTCGTACTGGCCGTTATAGGAACGGTGGCCGGTGTAGACGAAATACGACTCGTCGGTGAGGTTCTGGGCCTCGAGGCTGACTTGCAGGTTCTTGGTCAGCGAGTAACGCGCGCTGAAATCGACGAAGGTCTGGGCGTCTACGTGCAGGTCATGGTCGCGGTCGCCGATGGACGCCAGCTCGAACAGGTACGCTGACTTGTAGTTGGCCGAC
The DNA here is from genome assembly GCF_055390755.1 of Pseudomonas sp. Van50. Taxonomy (NCBI): domain Bacteria; kingdom Pseudomonadati; phylum Pseudomonadota; class Gammaproteobacteria; order Pseudomonadales; family Pseudomonadaceae; genus Pseudomonas; species Pseudomonas sp. Van50. The sequence continues at coordinate 3,783,395 of NZ_AP024343.1, forward strand.
AGCCGCAGGCTCAGCTTGTCGTTTTCCCAACCCAGCATCAGGTTGCCGACCGTGTCCGACTGGTTCGGCAGATCAATGCTGCGCTTGCGCTGGGTACCGCTGGCCTGGTCGAAACCTTCGATCTCGGCGTCCGAACGGCTGAAGGTGGTGTTGGCCCCCAACAGCAGCCCGTTCCAGGGGGCCGGCAGCCAGTCGAATTTTTGCGAGTAGGCCAATTCCAGGCCGTACAGCTTGGCGCTGTCGCCGTTGGCGTAGCTGTGGGCTTCTGAAAAATCGGTCCAGGCGCCCGTACCGGCCAGGTCGGTGTTGTAGACGAAATGCTTGATGTCCTTGTAGAACACGAAGGCCGAGACCGTGCCGGCGTGGCCCATGAAATGCTCGATCCCCAGGTCCAGGTTGCTCGATTCCAGCGGCTTGAGCTCCGGGTTGCCGAAAGTGGCCTCGTCATCGTCGATGACAAAACCTGGCGCCAATTGCCCGAAGGTTGGACGCACCACGGACTTGGTCCAGGCCGCACGCACCTGGGTGTTCTTGTCCAATTGGTAGCGCGCGTGCAGGCCCGGCAACCAGTGGTGATACTTGCGACGGGTCTCGGTATCGGTGAAGACGCCGTCAGTCGCGCCGCTGCCCTTGGCTTCGAATTCGGTACCTTCGTAGCGCATGCCCGCGATGAAGCGCCAGTCATCGATGTCGACGGTGTTCATCAGGTACGCGGCATTGATGTCCTCGCTCATCTTGAAGTCGTTGACTCGCGACTCTTGTTCGTCGAAAAACTCGTCGCGGTTCAGGCCGCCCAGCAACTGCTTGATGGCATCGGCGCTGATGCCCGGGCCGAAGCGACCGAGACGGTAGTCCACGGTGCCTTTCTGGAACCGCCCGAGGTTCAGCTGCTCGTCGGTGAAACCCAGGTCGTCGAAATCCTCGTAGACCCAGGCGTCCAGGTCGTTGTCCTTGTCCCGCCGGCTGACTTTGCCACCGAATTTGACTTGGGACGCATAGCCGCTGAAGTCATAGTCCCGAGCCAGGTCCAGGCGCAGGTTCTTCTCGGTGTCGGTGGTCTTCTGCGCTTCCCAGTCCACCTTGTCGAGGCTGAAGTTGGCCGGATCGTAGAACCCCGAGCCGATGATCGGCCGCGGCTTGTCGTTGTCGTAGAAACCACCGTTGAAACCATCGATGCCTTCGAAGGTAGCCCCGGCAATATGACCGGGACTGTCTTCACTGGATTGGCTGTAGCCGCCCTGGCCACTCAGGGTCCAGAGACCGAACAGGCGCTCGCCACCGAGTACGTAGGATTGGATTTCCTGGGTTTCTTCACGTTGCTTGAGCTTGCGCTCGCCCTCGGCGTCCCCCAGTTGACCGGCGGCTTGCGGGTCTTCAAAGGCGATGCTGGCGGCGTTGCGGGTTTCGCTGTCCTTGTAGCGGCTGTACAGCGTGCGCAGGTAATAGCTGCTGAAGTCATCGGGCTTGTAGTCGAAGTTCAAGCCGCCACCGGCCCGCTCGCGGCGGATGTCGTAGTCGCGCTGTTCGAACTCTTCGAGGCGTGAGCCCTGCGCGAAGTCCCAGGCACCGCCGGTTTCGACGTTGTCCGAACCGAAGTCGCGCTTCTGCCAGCTCAGCGCCGCGGCCACGCCAAAGTTGTCGATACCATCGCCAAGGCTGAAACGGTCGCTGATGGCGCCGGAGAATTTCGGGCTGGTCTGGCTGGTGTTCTTGTCATAGCTGGCTTCGCTGCTGCCGGTGTAGAACAGCCCCTTGTGGTCGAAGGCCGAGAGGCTTTTCACATCCACCGTGCCGCCCAGGGAGTTGGCGTCCATGTCCGGCGTCAGGGTCTTGATCACCGACAACGATTGCACCAGTTCCGAGGGCAACACATCCAAGGCAACGGCGCGACGCTCGCTTTCCGGAGCCGGCACCAGGGTGCCGTTGATGGTCACGCTGTTGAGGTCCGGCCCCAGGCCACGCACGCTGACAAACCGGCCTTCGCCCTGGTCGCGCTCGACGCTGACACCGGGCAGGCGCTGCACCGCTTCGGCGACGTTTTCATCCGGCAACTGCGCCACGCCGTCAGCATGCACCACGCTCTTGATGCTGTCGGCGCTGCGCTGCTCCTTGAGGGCCTGGTCGATACTCGCCGCCTGGCCGACCACTTCAACGTGTTCCGTGGCGCCGGCCGCTTGCTCGGCGGCACTCAGTCGTTCGCTGGCAATGGCCATCGCCAGCGCGGTGAAGGTGAAACCGACGAGCCCGGCGGTGCTTGTGCGGTGGTACATGGTGATCCTCCCCAGGAATCCGGAAATCCGCCAGGCAGTGGCCCGGCAACTGGGAGGGCACGCTAGGGGTGGGGAATGACGGTTCTGTGACAGGGGTTGGCCGGAGGGGCTGCAATCGGCTGATTTAGCGGGGTTGGCGAGCCGGAATGAGCTGAAATGACCTGCTGGAACCACGCTCGGAAACTCCGTGGCGAGGGAGCTTGCTCCCGCTGGGGCGCGCCCGTAGGAGCTGTCGAGTGCAACGAGGCTGCGATCTTTCCCCAATCACTTGAATCTCAAGCGAAAAATCAAAAGATCGCAGGCTTCGCCAGCTCCTACAGAGTCGAGCGGGAGCAAACTCCCTCGCCACAGGGGCAGTGTTGTCGCAAAAAAACCGGATGACCGATGAGCTGATTCGACCTCCCCCACCCCGTTACCCGCCGTCACCGCACTGTCACATCCATCTGCTGTGCTGGGCCGCATTCCGCTTCTGGCAAAGGACTTCGGCCATGTTCTCCGTGCTTCGCCCGCACCGCTTCAAACTCGCCCTGCTTCTGCTGGCGGCCAACCTCGGGCTGATCCTGCATTTGGCCAGCGGCGAACTCAAACCCATTGCCGAATGGGTCTGGCTGGATATTCTCGGCGAAGGTGGCTCGGCGTTGCTGGCGCTGGTCTGGCTGGGGCTGGTATTGAAAAGCCGCCCGGCCGGGCGGGTGACCAACTACCTGGTCCTGGGCCTGGGCTGCATCTTCTTTTCCTGGTGGATCGACAGCCTCGACGAATTCATCCGCTTGCCCGACAGCATCACTTGGGATCACTGGCTCGAATCCGGGCCCATGCCGGTGGGCATGATCCTGCTGACCCTCGGCATCTATCACTGGCACCGCGAACAGCTGGCGATCAACGGGCAAATGGAGAAGCGCGAGCGACTGTTCCGTGAGCACCGCCTGTTCGACAAGCTCACGCCGTTGGGGGGCGCCGACTTTCTCAAGCACGAACTGTCCGCCAGCCTGGAAGACACTCGGCGCCGCCAGCAGCCACTGTCGTTGCTGGCCCTGGATCTGGACAACTTCACCGCCATCAACCAACGCTTCGGCCACGGCGAAGGCGATGCGGTGCTGCAAGCGATCAGTCAGTTGCTGGTCTTGAACCTGCGTCGCCAGGACCTGCTGTGCCGCCTGGCCGGCGATCGCTTCGTGGTGCTGCTGCCGGACACCGGCGAGAGCCAGGCCCGGCGCCTGGCCCTGGAACTGGAAATCGCGGTGCGCAGCCTGGCCCACAAGACCCGGCAACACGGCGAGCGCTTGCAACTGGCCGCCAGCACGGCGGTGGTGATGGCGTTCGACGAAGCCCCCGACGCTTTGCTCAAACGCCTGAACCTGGCACTGGCCCAGTCCCGGACCACGCTGGCGAAAAGCGCATGACGCTCAAGACCTGCTGGTACGAAACCGACAGCCGCTTCATTCCGGGGCACTATCAGCCTGCCGCGCTGATCGACCTGGCGTTGTCGCGGGACATCGACAGCCATCGCCTCCTGCGCGGCACCGGATTGTTCCATGACGATATCCTCGCCGGACAGAGCCGCATCAGCCCGCAGCAATTCCTCGGCCTGATCGACAACAGCCGGCGCCTGCTGGATGCCAGCGACAGCAGCTTCCTGTTTGGCCAGCGGCTGTTGCCCGGCCACTATGGCCCCGCGAGCCACGCCTTGCGCCACGCACAGAATCTGCATCAGGCCCTGCAAAGCCTGATCGACCAGCAGGCGCTGCTCAGCCCGTTGGCAGCCCCGCGCCTGTTGCTGGACGAGCATTACGCCTATGTCCATTGGCTGGACAGCTGCGGTGCCGGGGAACAATGGCGCTTCGTGCTGGAGGCGAGCATGACCTCGATGGTGGCGATGAGCGCCTGGCTCAGCGGTGAACGCCTGCCCTGGCAGTGCAGTTTTCGCCACAGCGAGCCGCGCTACGTCGAGCAGTATTGGGTACACCTGGGCGAGCACACACAATTCGACCGCCCCCTGGACCTGATGCGCCTGCCCCGCCACTGCCTCGCCCAGCCCTGGCCCAACGTGTCGGCCACCGCCGGCCAGGTGGCACGGGTCGAAGCCCTGGACCAGCTCAACCAACTGGGCTTCGCGTCAAGCTTCCTGGATTGCCTCTACGACTACCTGCACGCCCATGTGCAGCAGACGCCAAGCCTGGAACAAACCGCCCAGGCCTTCGCCATGAGCCCGGCGACCCTCAAGCGCAAGTTGCACAAGCACCACACCGGGTTCCAGCAACAGGTCGACCGGGTGCACACCCACGTGGCTTTGTATCTGTACCAGGTCAAGGGGTTCAGCAACGAGGAAGTGGCGCAGTACTTGCGCTTCAACGATACGGCGAACTTCCGTCGCTCGTTCAAGCGCTGGACCGGCAGCACGCCGAATCTGATCCGGCAGTTGCTGATGCTGGGCTGAACGGTGGGCTCAGTGCCCGCGAATGTAGTGTTCCAACTGCCGGATCAGGTCCGCCTGCTCGACAATCGCCTCTTTCACCAGGTCGCCAATGGACAGCAGGCCGATCAACTGCCCGTTATCCAGCACCGGCAAGTGCCGCAAGTGGCTGTCAGTCATGACTTCCATGCAGCGGTCGATGCTCTGCTGGCTGTCTGCGGTGACCACCGGGGCGCTCATGATGGTGCGCACCGTCGTACCCACCGACGACCGCCCCTTGAGCACCATCTTGCGCGCGTAGTCCCGCTCGCTGAACACGCCTACCACCTGGCCGTCCTCGATCACCGGCAGCGCGCCAACATTTTTTTCGGCCATGATCTGCAGCGCTTCGAGCACCGTCTGCTCCGGCGCGATGCTGTGGACCTGCTGGTTCTGCACACTCTTGAGTCTCACCAGTTGGGCAGCGGTTTTCATTGTTCATCCCCACATTCAGCCAAAGGCCTGTTCGAACATCATGCTGTCAGTTAAAACATCCCCTGTGGGAGCGAGCTTGCTCGCGATAGCGTTGGGTCAGCAGCAGGCTTGTCGACTGATGCACCACCATCGCGAGCAAGCTCGCTCCCACAGGTTTTCATTCAGCTTTCAACTCACGGATCAGTCTTCGCCAATCTCCACCACATCGCCATTCAAGCGCACCGGCCACACCCGCAGGCTTTGTTCCGGGTACTCCAGGCAATGGCCGTCTTCCAGGCGAAAATGCTGCTTGTACATCGGCGAGGCAATCACCAGGTCACCCTTGATGCTGCCCAGCAAACCGCGGCCGATGACGTTCGCACCAGACTTGGGGTCGCGGTTGTCGATGGCGTACAGCGGCCTGTCCTCATGTTCCGGCAGATAGAGCAACGCCACTTGGCTGCCGTCGTGCCAGGCGACCACGCCGGAGTTGGGCACCAGGTCGGCGCGGCTGCACAGGGCGCGCCACTGCAAGGGCTCCTGGGCGACATCGCGGGCGGGAATACGAACGACGTTTGACTGGCTCATCAGAGCACCTCCTCGGTAACGGGAATCAGGTGGAGTTCATGGGCGTGAACCGGTCGACGCTGGCCGCGCTCGCGGACGAAGTGAACGTCCGGATCGCCGCGCTTGTCGTTGACGAAGGTGCGGAAACGCTTGAGTTTGTCCGGGTCCTTCAAGGCGTTGGCCCATTCGCATTCGTAGCGGTCGACCACCAGTTGCATCTGGGCTTCAAGCTCGGCGCCCAGGCCCAGGCTGTCGTGGATAATCACGTCCTTGAGGTAGTCCAGGCCGCCTTCCAGGCTTTCGCGCCAGACCGAGGTCCGTTGCAGTTTGTCGGCGGTGCGGATGTAGAACATCAGGAAACGGTCGATGTAGCGGATCAGCGTGGCATCATCCAAGTCCGTGGCGAACAGCTCGGCGTGACGGGGACGCATGCCGCCGTTGCCGGCCACGTAGAGGTTCCAGCCCTTCTCGGTGGCGATCACGCCGACGTCCTTGCTCTGGGCCTCGGCGCACTCGCGGGTGCAACCGGACACGGCGAACTTGAGCTTGTGCGGCGAGCGCAGGCCTTTGTAGCGATCTTCGAGGGTCAGGGCCATCTGCACACTGTCCTGCACGCCGTAGCGGCACCAGGTGCTGCCCACGCAGGATTTCACCGTACGGGTGGATTTGCCGTAGGCATGGCCGGTTTCGAAACCGGCTTCGATCAGCTCGGCCCAGATGTCCGGCAACTGGTGCAACTGGGCGCCGAACAGGTCGATGCGCTGGCCGCCGGTGATCTTGGTGTAGAGGTCGTATTTCTTCGCGACCACGCCGATGGCGATGAGTTTGTCGGCGGTGATTTCCCCGCCGGCGATGCGCGGCACCACCGAGTAGGTGCCGTTTTTCTGCATGTTCGCCATGAAGGTGTCGTTGGTGTCCTGCAGCGCCACCAGGGATGGGTCCATGATCGGCTGGTTCCAGCACGACGCCAGGATCGAGCCCACCGCCGGCTTGCACAGGTCGCAGCCGGTGTGACCACGACCGTGCTTGGCCAGCAGTTCTTCGAAACTGATGATGCCTTCAACGCGCACCAGCGCATACAACTCCTGGCGGGTGTAGGCGAAGTGTTCGCACAGGCTCTTGTCGACGCTGACGCCACGGGCAATCAATTCGTGCTCGAACACTTGCTTGACCAGGGCCGCGCAACCACCGCAACCGGTACCGGCCTTGGTGTCGCATTTGAGCTGGCCGAGATCGGTACAGCCGCCGTCGATGGCCGAGCAGATCGAGCCCTTGGTCACGTTGTGGCACGAGCAAATCGTCGCGGTTTCGGGCAACGCCGCCGGGCCCAGGGTCGGGGCGCCTTCGGACGATGGCAGGATCAGGCTGGCGGCATCCTTGGGCAAGGCGATGCCGTTCTGCATGTATTGCAGCAAGGTGTCGTAGTAGCTGTTGTCCCCCACCAGCACCGCGCCGATCACGCGCTTGCCGGCGGCGTCCACCACCAGCCGCCGGTAGCTGGCGCTGGTTTCGTCGATGAACTGGAAGCTGCGCGAACCTGGAGTGTTGCCATGGGCATCGCCGATGGAGCCGACGTCCACGCCCAGCAACTTGAGCTTGGTGGACATGTCGGCGCCGGTGAAGGCTTCAGCGCTTTCGCCGCACAGCCGGGCCGCGACGTTGCGGGCCATCTGGTAGCCCGGGGCGACCAGGCCGAAAATGCTGCCGTTCCAGGCTGCGCATTCGCCGATGGCGTAGATGTCCGGATCGCTGCTCTGGCAATGATCGTCGATCACCACGCCGCCGCGCGGGCCAATCTGCAGGTCGCTCTGGCGTGCCAGGGCATCCTGGGCGCGGATACCGGCGGAAAACACGATGAGGTCGGTTTCCAGGAAATCGTCGTCGCCGAAATTCATCCGATAACGGTACTGCTCACCGGCGCTGATGGACTGGGTACCCTTGGACAGGTGCACGCCGACGCCCAGGCTTTCAATGCGCGCCTTGAGGGCCAAGCCGCCCTGGGTGTCCAACTGTACTGGCATCAGCCGTGGCGCGAATTCCACCACATGGGCTTCCAGGCCCAGGGTCTTGAGGGCGTTGGCCGCTTCCAGGCCCAGCAGGCCGCCACCGACCACCACGCCGCGGCGGGCATTGCTGGCAGCGGCGCGGATCGCATCCAGGTCTTCGAGGGTGCGGTAGACCAGGCAAGAGTCACCCTCGGCGCCCTGGATCGGTGGCACGAACGGGTAGGAACCGGTGGCGAGCACCAGCTTGTCGTAGCTGAGGCGCTCCCGGGCAGTGACGACCTGCCGCGCCTGGCGGTCGATTTCCAGCACGGGTACGCCCAAGTGCAACGTGACGCCGGGGGTCTGGTACAACGACGCTTCGCCCAGGGCCAGGGACTCGGCATCACGCCCGGAGAAGTACTCGGACAGGTGCACGCGGTCGTAGGCACGCATCGGCTCTTCGCTGAACACATGCACGTGGTAATGATTGAGGGCACCGCGTTCGATCAGTTGCTCGACGCAGTGATGGCCGACCATGCCATTGCCGATCACGATCAGCGTTTGCAGCTTGTTCAGAGAAGCAACGTTGGAATTCATAAAAAGCACCCGACAAAAGCCCATCACGATTTTGAAAGCAAAAAAAAGACGCCTGAAACCTTGCGGTTCCAGGCGTCTTTGCCTGTTCTGTGCGGTATCGGCCCGGCGACTGCGCCCTGACCTACCGTTGTCCCCCGGCCTGCTGGCGCTCGATCTTCGTTGACCGACGGGGCTGCCCACTCGACTGTGTTCACGGTGGGCCTGAATAGCCTCTTGCAGCGAGCGTGCCAAACCTCATCCGCAATGGATTCACAACCTCGAATTCGCCGACGATCCCCTGTGGGAGCGGGCCTGGCCGCGAAACCGCCGGCTCAGTCACCGCAAGCTGACCAGCCTCCTGCGCCGTTTCGCAGGCACCGCCAACTGCCTTGCGATGGTGCGATCACCCCGCCTGCGGCTTCATAAAAGTGCAGTCGTTCACCGTAGGACCGTCATCGCGAGCAAGCTCGCTCCCACAGGGGAGTTGCGGTGAATTCCGAACTTGAGTCCATCCAATAACCAATGTGGGAGCGAGCTTGCTCGCGATAGCGGTGGGTCAGCTTGAAGGGTTATCGGCGGTCCTGGTCACCATCGCCACGATACTGGCCAACAACTCTTCCTTCGCCTCGTCAGCGCTGATTTCCCCAGTAGCGGCGGCATTGGACAGTGCTTCCGCCGCTCCCAGCATCGCCCGCAAACCGGCCTGGGTGATGCCCTTCGTGCCGGCGAACGGCTCCAGCACCGCGCGGCACTTGTCGAGGAAAATGCCCTCGTATTCGCGCTTGATACGTTCCAGCTCCGGCGAGCTGGTCAACGCTGCAATCACCCCGGGAATCTCTCGCCCTTGCAACAACACGCATTCGACGTAGGAAGAAGCGATCACTGCCGCCCGGCTTTGCAAGGTGGCGTCACTGGCATCCAGGGCCGCCTCCATCAGCGCGGTCTGACGGGCATCGAAATCCTGGTAAAGCGCCGCCAGCAGCCCAGACCGGGTAATGAAGTGGTTGTAGACGATGGGTTTGGTCACCCCCGCCTGATCCGCCAGCCGGGCCAGGGTCAGGGCGTCACTGCCCTCCTCGCGCACCAGTCGCCAGGCGGCATCCAGCAATTGGCGCTGCCGGTCGTGCCGGGATAAACGACGCCGAGGTGAAGCCTGCGAATGTTCGTCAGTGCTTGACATGCTAACTTTACCAACCGTAACTTACTAAGCGTAACTTAAGCATACCTGTCATCAAGACCTCGTGACCAGAAGGAGTTTCGCCATGCATGCACTCATCGTTGTGGCCCACCACGATCCGCGCTCCCTCACCCACAGCCTGGCCGGGAAAATCGCCGAGGGCATCACCCGCGCCAACCCTGCCGATACGTTCGAGATCGCCGACCTGGCTGCCGAAGGCTTCGATCCGCGCTTCAGCTTTGCCGACCACGCCGTGCACCACCGCGAGGCCTTGCCGCCCGCGGATGTGCTGGCCGAGCAAGCCAGAATCGACCGTGCCGACGCGTTGGTGCTGGTCTATCCGATTTATTGGTGGTCCATGCCGGCACTGCTCAAAGGCTGGATCGACCGGGTGTTTTCCAACGGCTGGGCGTTCGATTTCAGCCTCGACAAGCCGTTTATCCAGAAGCTGCAGCACCTGCCGGTCCATTTGGTGGAAGTCGGTGGCGCCGATGCCGACAGCTTCCAACGCCATGGCTACGGTGAGGCGATGACCACGCAGATCGACCATGGCATTTTCGGTTATTGCGGTGCCCGGGTAGTGAGTTCCCAGCGTTTGCTCGACTCGGAAACCGCCGATCCGCAACAGCATTTGCAGGCCGCCGGCGTTATCGGCCAGCGGTTATTCGCAACGCTCGACGAAACCACCCACGCGCCCGCGACCGCATGCGCCTGAGGTCAGAGCGCACGACCACGGGCGGCAGACAGTGTCACGTCACGCCCGTAGATATCCGGGACATACACCGCCTGGCCCTGGCTGTCCGCTTGTGCTGTCCAGTAGCCCAGCAGGATCGGCACGGGCCGGGCCAGCCTGAACTCGTGGGTCGACTCACTGGCCAGCAACGTGTCGGTGCGCGCGCGTTCGGCCGGGCTTACCAGCAGGTCGCGCAAGTGCATCACTTGCTCGATCCGCACGCAGCCTGAACTGAAGGCCCGCGGGCCTTTGCTGAACAACGCCTGGCTCGGTGTGTCATGCAGGTACACCGAAAACGGATTGGGAAAACGGATCGCCATTTTGCCCAACGGGTTCTTCGGACCTGGATCCTGGCGCAACATGAGATTGCCCGGGTGCTCCCAGTCGATATTTTCCGCCAGCAACGGCAGGCCATCGCCATCGAGGATCCGCAGGTTGTGGCGGCTGAGAAACTCCGGATCGCGACGGATCTCGGGCAGTTTGTCTTCGCGCATGATGGTCGGCGGAATGGTCCAGGTCGGGTTGAGTGTCAGTCGGGTGACGTGGGATTTGAGCAACGGCGTCTGCCGTTGCGCACGGCCCACCTGGGTGCGGGTTTGCCAGACCGGCGCGCCGCCCTGGTAGACCGTCAACTGCGCCGCCGCCACGTTGACCAGGACGCTATCGGTCTCCACGTCCTGGGCCAGCCAGCGCATGCGCTCCAGGTTGATGCGCAACTGCTCGCGGCGCATGGCCGGGCTGATGTTCAGCTCGGTAACGGTCCACGGCCCCACCACGCCATCGGCCTGCAACGAATGCTGGGCCTGGAAGCTCTTCATCGCCTCCACCAGCATGGGGCTGTAGTGCTCGTCGCTCACCTGCGGCGGCGTACTCAGGTAACCCTCGTTGAACAGTCGTTGGGCCAGGGCGGGTACGCGGGCGTCCTGTTTGTCCGGTTGCAGCAACGGCCCGCCCGGCACAGCTTGCCATTCGGCCAAAGGCTGTTGCCGCAGCCGGGCATAGAGGCCGCGCAGGTTGCGGTAGAGGTCCAGGTTCGGCCGCGCCTGTTCAAAAGCGTCGGCCAGGTTCTGCAGACCCAGCCCGGCGATGGCCAGTACCACGGCCGGGTGGTCCTGTGGCGGTGGGTTGGCCTTCCACACCGGTTCCAGCCGGTCTTGAGGCAGGTAGCCGAAACGCAGGTCATGCAAGGCTTGCAGGTAGCGCCGGCTGATGGCGATGTCGGCACAATGAGGGACTTGGGTTACCCCCTCGCCCGGCAAGCCATAGCGCGCGGGATCCAGACCGTCATCGGCCAGTTGTTGCAACTGGACCTGCAACGCCCCCCGTCGTTCGTCGTCCGACCAGACTTCCTGGCCTGCGTTTTGCTGATAGAACGCCTGCAAGTCGAGCAGTGTCGGAAAGTCGGCACCCACCGCGACGTCCGGGCACGCGGCCGCCAATTGCGCCAGGGTGGTCTGCACCAGTGCCGGATCGCTGTCTTCGGCTGTGGCGACCAATGGCGCAGTGAGCAATAAAAGGCTCAGGTAACATGCGGACTTTTTGAACAACTGCTTTACTCCAATCCATGGCCGTCTCGTTGACGGTGAATTTTGCGACAGGTACGACCCGCCATCATGCAGACAAACGAAATCGGACGGGATGCCGCGAACGAACACCACGTTGGAACCCCTTCGCCTGTATCGGGCTTTTTGCGCCGATTCTGCCTGCTCATGCTGGGCCTGGGCATCATTTGCAGCCCGGCGCTGGCCGAAAAAAAGGCAAAGTCGCAAACGCTTTACCACAGCCTCGCCCAGGCAGCGCCGGAACTCAATCCCCTGGCGCTCAAAAGTGCCTTGAGCGCCATGCAATGCGCGGTCGCCAATGGCGCTGGCCAGGCCCGTCACCTGGCGGTGATCGACTACTCGCAACCGTCCACGGCCCGGCGCTTGTGGATCTTCGACTTGCGCCAGAAGAAGCTGGTGCTGCGCGACCTGGTGGCCCATGGGCAGAAATCCGGGGAAAATTTCGCCACGCAATTCTCCAATCGCCTGGGCAGCTATCAGTCGAGCCTGGGCCTGTTCCGCACCCAGGAAAGCTACCAGGGCACCCACGGCTATTCACTGCGCATGGACGGCCTGGAGCCGGGCTTCAATGACCAGGCCCGTGACCGGGCCATCGTGATCCATGCCGCCGACTACGTGAATCCGCTGTGGAGCGTGCGCCAGGGACGTATCGGCCGCAGTCAGGGTTGCCCGGCCGTGCGCCCGCAAGTGGCGCGGCAGGTGATCGACAAGCTCAAGGGCGGCCAATTCATGTTTTCCTGGTACCCGGACCCGGGCTGGCTCAAGCGTTCGGCCTATCTCAACTGCCAGCCGCAACAGGTGGCGAGCATTCTGGCTACCAGCGGTGGCTGAACAGGCCGTCGCTGCGTAACTGAGCGGGAGCAAGCTGTCTCGCCACAGGTTAAAATGCCGGCCTTTCGAATCGCTGGCCTTGCCTGATGACCCCTCAAGTTCTACATGACCTGCAGACCCATTTGCTGACAGCCCTGGCGTCCCCGCCGGAAGAAACCCGCCGTTTGTTCCATGGTCGCGGCCGCTGCTGGCCGGGGTTGGAGCAGATCACCGTCGACTGGCTGCAAGGGATTGTGCTGGTATCGTTGTTCAAGGAACCGGAACCGACGCAGTTGGATGACTTGATGTCCATGCTGCTCGCCCTTGCCGCCGCGCCCGCCTGGAAAAACAGCGGCGCCCGTACCCTCGCCGTGCAACACCGCTACCTGCCCCAGAGCCTCACCCAATGGCTGGTGGGCGACCCCATCGACGAATGGACCCTGACCGAAGGTGGCCTGCGCTATCGGATCGACTTGGGCAAGAAACAGAACAACGGCCTGTTCCTCGACATGCGCTACGGCCGTGACTGGGTCCGAACCAATGCCGCCGGCAAGCGCGTGCTGAACCTGTTCGCCTATACCTGCGGCTTCTCGGTGGCGGCCATCGCCGGCGGTGCGCGGCACGTGGTCAACCTGGACATGTCGCGGGCGGCCCTGAGTCGAGGCCGTGACAACCATCGCCTGAACGGCCATGACCTTGGCCAGGTGAGTTTCCTCGGCCATGACCTGTTCAAATCCTGGGGCAAAGTGATCAACGGCGGACCCTATGACCTGGTGATCATCGATCCGCCGACTTTCCAGAAAGGCAGCTTCCTGCTGACCAAGGACTACCAGCGGGTCCTGCGCCGCCTGCCGGAACTGCTGACGGCCGACGGCACGGTCCTGGCCTGCAGCAATGACCCAGCCACCGGCCCGGACTTCCTCATCGACGGCGTCACCCGCGAAGCCCCCGGCCTGACGTTCGAGCAGCGCCTGGCCAACCCACCGGAGTTTCCCGATGCCGACGTGCAATGTGGCCTGAAGGCGCTGGTCTTCACAGCGGCAGCACCGGCCACCAGGCGGTAACCAGGCTCCTGGTCACCCGGCGCACCAAGGCCTCGACCTCCCGGCTCTTGACTGAACGGTAGATGGCCATGGTGCGGCGCAACTGATCCTCGTTGAGCGTCACCGGCTGGCCGCCCCTCCAATCCACATCGGCGACGGCTTCGAGCCCCGTGCGACGCCAGACAATCCGCTCGCCTTCGGTGACCGGCTCCAAGGGGCTGGGTAATCCGGGGTCCGGCGAAACCAGATTATCCAGCATGACCTGGGGCCAGCGGGACGGATCGATGGGCTCGCTGAAGGCATTCACCAAGTCGTCATCGACGGTTTCCCAGATCGCCAGTCCTTCGGGCCAGTCGCGGGACATCAACCCCAGGTAAGGTCGCCAGGTCATCTCGCCGGTACGTGGGGTTTGATCGTTGCTATTGAACGTATCCTGGGCGTCGCTGAGCCAATCGATGAACGCCTCCCGGCTCATTTGCGCCTGGCGTTGCACCGGATCGATAAAGCGGTCCATCAGCGCGAAGTCCCAATGGGAGAGATGTTCCGCCAGGAAACTCGAAAACGGCGCCCCGTCCCGAGCCAGTCGTGCACGCATCACCGACTCGAACATCGTGAAGTGCAGCTCCAGCTCGCCGATGTCTGGCTGCTGCCTGTCCTGGCTGCGGATTTGCAAGCGCGTGCGCAGTTGGCGAAGTTGCACATCGAAATCGCCAATCAAGGTAGGCAGGCGGCCATAGACGTTTCCATAGCCGATAAAGTGCTGTAGAACCGCCCCGGCCCTCTGGCGAACGCCAAACGCCAGTCCGGCGGGGGAATCCTCGTCGGCTTCGCGGACGCGACCAGAAAACCAATCGATGAACCCCCGCATCCCGGGATCGTCACGGGCGACCTCCAGTGCCCTTTGGAGCGAGGCAGAAATGTAGAGCCACTCGTCGACGGTGTAGCGAAACGCCTCGGGAAACACATTGCGCAGGGCATTGATCTGGGCGCTGGGCAAGGGATTGTCGTCAAGCCAGACCCCAAGTGTGTCAAGGCTCGGCAAACGGTTGAGCGCAGGGAGCAGGTCATCCTGGATAGTGGTGATACGGTTGCCGCTGAGATCGACGACGAACGTATCGGAGATGAACACATCGGAATGCCTGGCCAGCACCGCCAAGGCCAACGCGGGCACCCGATCCAGCCCGGTCCTGCCCAGTTCCAGCGTCATCAGGTTTGCAAGCTCGGGGAGCTCCGGCAGGTCCCGGCAGTTGTTTCCACTCAGGCACAGTTCCTGCAAAGCGGTGGCACTGCGCAGGAAGGTGCTGCCCTCCTCGTCCAGCCGCAAGCCACAGCGCGCCAGGTTCAGCGCTCGCAGGTCGGGCAATGTGGCCGTCAGGGCCTGCAACTGCTCGGGCGTGAAATCCAGGTTGTCGGCCCATATGACTTCACGCAGGGACGGTAGCGAAGCCAGGCTGCCAATGGCGGCAAGCACCTCGGCGTTGGTTCCCGAAGCCGCGCCGCTGCTGATCCCGGACAGGTCCAGGGTCCATAACGGGATCGTGGGATCGTCGCCCAGCAGCGGCGCAAACACCTCCGCGTTCAGGTGCAACGGGTTGCGGGCCAACGACAGATCCACCAGCGCCCGCAACTCAGTTACCGCAACGGGGACGGCGGTGAGGTGATTGCCCCGCAGGCTAAGCGATTCGATGCCGGGGAACATGCGCAGGAAATCTGAAGGATCCTCGACCAGCTCCAGGTTGGCCAGCACCACTGATTCGATGTGCTCGAAACGAACATTGACGGGGGCAGCCGGCCGACGTTGATGTTTTCTATCCGCAATACCAACTCTGCGCCCTCCCGGCCCGGGTCAGGCGCGCGCTGCCAGGCCCGGCGAATTTCCCTCGCGATGACCTGGCGCTGCGCGACCAGTGCCTCACGGTCCAGTATCTGTTCGGCGGGGTGATGAAAGCCTTCCTGGTCGACCCATTGGCGCAGCCCCTGGTCCAGGGTGGTCCATTCGTGCTCCAGGCGGGTGATCACATCGTTGAGGCTGATGCCCTCGAGTCCGGCCTGTTCAGTCAGGCCAAGCTGCAGCCGTTCCAGTGCATTGCCCGCGTGGGCGGGATAGAGCCGCTCCAGACGCTGACGCGTGCTGCCTTGCCACTCCTGCAACGGCAGCCGGCCACGGCCGCTGAGCGGGTAAACCAAGTGTCCGTTCAGCCATTGCGGACGAGACCCGAGGCTGCCCAGGCGACGCATCGCCAAGTACGGACGCAGGGCTTGCCGGTCTTCCAGGGCCTGTGCCAGCAGTTGGCTGCGCAGCCGGTCCGCCTCCCAGATGTTCAGGCCCAGGGCGCTGCGAGCCTCATCCGGCATGGCACTTAGCAGCGCAGCCTCCAGGGCGACGGCGTTCGCCAGTTCTTCGCCGGTTTCGTCGAAGGGGCGGTACAGTTCACCTTCCTGGCGGATGACTTTCAGCGGCCCGGCGTCCCCCAACTCGACCGGATCCGCCAGCTCGCGCAACCACAGGCGCAGGTGCAGGCGACCGCGGAGCCTGGGCATATCCGCCAGCAGGCCCATGACGATGCGATCCCGATCGACGCTGCTTTCGCCACGTTCCAGGGCGCGCAGCGCACGGCTCAAGCGCAGCTCGCGCAACGCTTCGGCCGCCCGCCTGCCGAGGTCCCCAGCCACCCGCCCCTCGAGCAAGCGCAGCCGGTCTTTGCCTGTCACGTCGCGAACGAGCTCGTTGGCGATGGATTCAGGCAGGCTGGGGAATGCCTGGACCAAGGGAACTGCCAGTGGATCGAGTCGGGTGGACCTGCCCATGGCCATCGTCACCCGCCTGGCGTCACGCTCCAGGCGGGTGGCCCAACGGCTGGCCAACAGGCGACTTTGCTCCAAGGGTTGCAAACCGATACTGCTTTGCCCCAACAGTACGGTTTGCTCATCGCTGCTCAGGCCTTCCAGGATGCGAGCGGCCCAGGCGTCGTGGGCCAGGTCGGTTTTGGTCAGGAGGATGGAACGGGTGTCGGCCGTATCGCCTACCGGGTAGAGATTGACGCCATCGTGGTAGCGCAAGGTCATGTCTTCCGGCCAGCCCGGCAACTCCACGAGGGTCTGGACGATGCGAAAATGCATCCCTTGCGGTGCTTCGCCACGGCGCAGGCGTTCGATGGTGCGCCGCACCCATTGCCAGTTCCGCACCTCGTCCAGGGCATCGGCCAGTATGGCCGGCATTGGCCGCGCCTCCACTTGCAGGTAGCGCAGATGCGCTTCGCTGATACCGACCTGGCGTTGCAAGGCCAGGATCGTAGAGTCGTCAAGTTCGGCGGGCGTCTCGGCGAAGGTTCGCAACAGCTCCAGGCCACTTCGCTGCAAGGGGTTGCGATGCGCCCACTGCCAGCCTCGCGTGCGGTTCCATTCCAGCGGCGGTGCAACGCCCCTATGCCCGGGAGGCAGGCGCAGATTCACCTTGTCCCGCGTGCCTTGGACCTCGAAGTAACGATCCTCGATCCGCACCCAGGCCTCGTCAGCGGTGCGCCAGACACCCCAGGCGTCCTGCTCGGCCTCCACCGGAGGCAAGCGCTGTGCTTCGAAGGCGCGCACGTCGCCATTCCACAGGCGGGTGGTGCCGTCAGCGACGGGCATGGGCTCGATGGCTGCGCCAATGAAACCCAGGTAAGCGCCCTGGGCAACCCCGAACAAGGCGTTGAAGATATGCTCGATACCTTCTTGCGCGTGACCTTCATTGAACGCCTGGATCCCTTCGAATATTTCATACACCAGGCGCACCCCGCCCACCGCGGCGGCAACCATGCCCACCGGCGCGCAGAACGGGAAAAAGGTCGCGGCGACCATCAGCGAACGCTCGACCAGGCCTTCCCAGTATTCGAGGCGGGCCAGCAGCGCCCGCCAGTCCTGGTCCCGGGTCGGGACCATCAACGCCGAGGCGTTGGCCAAGGTATGACCGCGCCATTCATGGTAGGTGGAGTGCCAGGGATCCTCGCGCAGGTCATCCAGGCCCCAGGCCACCTTGGGCGTGGGGATCCGAATGCGTCGAGGGTTGTCGTCCTCGCCTCGCTCACCCTCGCGCCAACCGGTGATGCGGGCATGGATTTCCTGGAAGAGGTTGAGGTTGTCCGTGACCTTCCACTCCACCTGATCGTGCAGGGCCGATCCCAGGCTGGCCTGTAGACGCAGCGGCAGATAACGCAACAGGGTCTGGCGGTAACTGCGTTTGCGGACCCGCTCAGTCAGCTCGGCCGACAGTGCCTGCAAGCTGGGAAACTGCTTGAGCGGTGCCACTGCATCATGGGGCATGTGCAGCACGATCGGGCGAACACCATTGGCATCTCCTTCCAGTCCCCAGTACACCCGAACGCCGAACAACGGCGCCGACAGCAACGCCAGCGCCTTGACCTCGCAGGCCAGCGGCGCCACGGGCCGATCTTCCAACTGCACGCCGACGTGGGCCAGCAAGCGCTCACCGGTGTTGTCCAGACGTCCATCCAGCTTCGCCTCGTAGGCGTCATAGGCGAGCTGGCTGCGTGCATAGGCCATGTAGGCCGTGGCGACGATGGGCACCTGATGGCCGATACGCGGCAGCCGCCACTCGAGCGAGCGCCGGTAGGCCCCGCCCACATCCACGCTGCGGCACAGGCGAGCGAAGCTGGCCGGGGTCATGGGCAGCGGCGCGGTATCCGCTGGGGCGCCCCAACGATAGAACTCCCCGGGCTTGCCCTTGATGAAAAGTTCGCCTTTTCGATCGAACGCGCTGCCGGTGACTGCATCGTCGGGAGGATAGTTGCGCATGGCCGCCTCGACGACCGATAGCGCGGGGTCCGTGACGAACGAACTGCGCCGGACCCTTGCCCGACGTAGCGCATCCGCGACATCGCCGCGGCCATTGACCTGGCTCCAGCCTTGCACCTGCGGCTGCTCCTTGAGCAGGTCGAGGGTAAAGGCATAGGGCGTGGGCAGGTCCTTGAGCAATGCGTTGAGTGCATCGCTGTCGTGTTGCAGTTGCCGGGTGAGCACCCTGAAGCGCTCCTGCTGGGCCGTGGGGCTCGTTTCAGCCAGGCGGGCAGCCTGGCCTGGATAAACTCGACATGGGTATCGAGGGTAGACATGGTGGACCTCCATCCTTGGGGGCGATTGAGTGCGTTGACGTGGCCGATGCTCTCCAAACCGATCGGTTTTTGAAACCGCGCAACCGTTGCAAGGGGTTGCGGGCGTCAGCGCAGCAAGCGCTCAGGCGCTACCTTCCCGCCGCGGCCTGCGTGCGCAGCAGATCAATGAACAACCCCAGCTCCCGGCTCACCGGCTCCCCTTGCGCCGCAACAAGCCAAACGGCGCCAATTGCACGTCCAGCGCCACCGGGAGCGCCACCACAAGGCCCATCTTCAGGTAATCGCGCAAGGCGGTTTCCGAGAGCACCATGATCGCGTCGGTCAGTTGAATCAGCTGTTGCATGGAATACACCGAGCTACATTCGATGATGTCTGCGGGCGTCGGCAGCGCAAGACGTTGCAACGCTTGATCGAGGCCGATGCGCGCCGGGCTGGTTTCCGGCTGCAGGATCCACGGCCAGTCGCTGACCAGTTCGGCCAGGTCCAGTTTTTTGCGCCGGGCCAGGGGATGGCCGGCGTGGACCACCACCAGCAGTCGTTCATTGCCCAGTTGCTCGAAGTCATAGTGCTCGCTGTCGGTGGAGGCGTTGCGCCGGGCGATGGCCAGGTCGATGCGGCCCTGCTCCAGCAACTGGATCACCTGGTCGCTGGTGTCCCCCATGATGCGGATCCGCAGCTGCGGATTGAGCGCCTTGATCCGGGCGATGGAGTCCATGACCAGGTCCGGCGCTGCCCCCATGATGGTGCCGATGGACAGGTAGCCATAACCGCCCTGCTGACGGGCCAGCAGGTCTTCGGCGCAGCGGTCCAGACCGCTGAGGGCCAATTCGGCGAAGCGAATCAGCTCCTGGCCCAGGGCGGTCGGGCGCATGCCCCGGGGCATGCGCTCGAACAGGTCGCAACCGAACATGTCCTCGATCTCGTGCAGCATCCGGGTCGCTGCCGGTTGCGACATGTTCAGGCTCTGGGAAGCCCGGTGCAGGTTCTGACTGGCGCTCAAGGCCACCAGCATGTGCAAATGTTTGTAGCGCAGACGGTTGAACAGGCTGCGTGACAGCACGGGATGGGTCATGGATTGGCCTCTGATTACCGATACCTTGAGGGTATCGATTGTTAGCGAGATTCGATTTGTAACGCATCAATCGCCCGCCGTACAGTCCAGCCCATAAGAACAAATACCTGCTAAAGGACTCCCGCGATGAAGACTCTTCCTGTGTCTGTGCTGGCCAAGATTTCCTGGCGCCTGCTGCCCTTCCTGTTGCTGATGTACATCATGGCTTTTCTCGACCGGGCCAACGTTGGCTTCGCCAAACAGGCCTTCCAGGCCGACACCGGTATCGGCGACGCCGCATTCGCGTTTGGTGCGGGCGTGTTCTTCGCCGGTTACGCACTGCTGGAAGTGCCCAGCAACCTGATCCTGCACCGCGTCGGCGCGCGGTTGTGGATGTGCCGGATCATGGTCACCTGGGGCCTGGTGTCGGCGGCCATGGTCTTCGCCCACAACGAAACCAGTTTCTACGTGCTGCGCTTCCTGCTGGGCGTGGCCGAAGCCGGATTCTTCCCCGGCGTGATCCTCTACCTCACCTATTGGTTCCCCTCGGCGGCCCGGGGCAAGGCCATGGGCTTCTTCTATTTCGGTGCGCCGCTGGCGTTCATTTTCGGCAGCCCGCTGTCGGGACTGTTGTTGGAGCTGGACGGTTTCGTCGGTGTTCACGGCTGGCAATGGCTGTTCGCCGTGGAAGGCCTGATGGCGTCGGCGGTGGGCGTGTGGGCCTACTGGTACCTGGACAACCGCCCCGCCGATGCGAAATGGCTGACGCTCGAAGAGCGCCGCCAGGTCCAGGAACTGCTTGATGCCGAGGACCAACACAAACAATCCCATGGCCGCAGCCTGCTCAGCGTGTTGTGCCAGCCTTCGGTGCTCTACCTGTGCCTGATCTACCTGCTGATCCAGGCCAGCGTCTACGGCGTAGTGTTTTACCTGCCGAGCCAAGTGGCCGGGTTGCTGGGCAGCAAGGTTGGCTTGTTGGTGGGTCTGGTCACGGCTATTCCGTGGGTTTGTGCGCTGTGCGCGGCCTACCTGATTCCCGGTTACAGCGACCGCACTGGCCAGCGTCGCCGCACGGCTACGTTGACCCTATTGATGGCCGCCGCCGGGATCGCCTGCTCGGTCAGTGTGTCCAGCCCACTTCTGGGCATCATCGCCCTGTGCTTCGCCGCTTCCGGCTTCATCGCCGTACAGCCGGTATTCTGGACCTTCCCCTCCAGTTACCTGGCTGGCAGTGCCGCTGCGGCAGGCATTGCGCTGATCAACTCCTTCGGTGCCCTCGGCGGCTTCATTGCCCCGGTGCTGAAGAATTGGGCCGAAGGCGCCTTCCACTCTCCTGCGGCCGGCCTTTACCTGCTCGCTGCCACCACCGTCATCGCCGCGTTGCTGGTACTGGGCATCCACTCCCCCGGCCAACGCGCTTCGAACACACCGGCCACGGTTTAACTCAAGGAGCTGCACAATGGGTATCCCCACGATCAAACACGTCCGCGCCTTCGTCCTGCGAGGCGGCGGCGCGGATTATCACGACCAGGCGGACGGCCACTGGATCGACGATCACATCGCCACACCGATGAGCAAATACCCGGACTACCGCCAGAGTCGCCGCAGCTTCGGCATCAACGTACTCGGCACCCTGGTGGTAGAGATCGAGGCCAACGATGGCACGGTCGGGTTTGCCGTGACCACCGGCGGCGAGCCGGCGGCTTACATCGTTGAGAAGCACCTAGCGCGATTCGTCGAGGGAGCCCGGGTCACCGACATCGAAAAGATCTGGGACCAGATGTACCAATCGACACTCTATTACGGCCGAAAGGGCCTGGTGATCAACACGATTTCCGGCGTGGACCTGGCGCTCTGGGACTTGCTCGGCAAGATCCGCCAGGAACCGGTGCATCAACTGCTCGGCGGCGCGGTGCGCGATGAGTTGCAGTTCTACGCCACCGGTGCACGGCCTGACCTGGCGCAGAAAATGGGCTTCATCGGCGGCAAGATGCCTTTGCATCACGGCCCGGCCGAAGGCGAAGAAGGCCTGCGCAAGAATCTCGAGGCACTGGCGACGATGCGCGAACGGGTCGGTCCGGACTTTTGGCTGATGCTCGATTGCTGGATGAGCCTGGACCTCAACTACGCCACCAAACTCGCGGTCGGCGCCCATGAGCACGGCTTGAAATGGATCGAAGAGGCCCTGCCGCCCGACGACTACTGGGGCTACGCGGCGCTGCGCAAAAACGTCCCCAAGGGCATGCTGGTGACCACCGGCGAGCACGAGGCCACCCGCTGGGGCTTCCGCATGCTCCTGGAAATGGGCTGCTGCGACATTATCCAGCCCGACGTCGGCTGGTGTGGCGGGCTCACCGAACTGGTGAAAATCTCGGCTTTGGCCGACGCCCACAACGCGCTGGTGATCCCCCACGGCTCTTCGGTCTATAGCTACCACTTCGTCGCCACCCGGCATAACAGCCCGTTCGCCGAGTTCCTGATGATGGCGCCCAAGGCGGACGAAGTGGTGCCGATGTTCCACCCGCAATTGCTGGGCGAGCCGGTACCGGTGCAAGGCCGCATGCGGCTGTCGGTCCTCGATCAGCCCGGCTTCGGCGTGACGCTGAACCCTGAGTGCCAACTGCATAGGCCTTATAACCGCTAGAGGAGTCCACCATGACCATGCCCCACAACGCCTTCAAGGCCGCGCTGACCTCCAAGCATACGCAGTACGGCATCTGGGCCGGTTTCGCCAGCGGTTACGCCGCCGAAATCGTCGCTGGCACCGGTTACGACTGGATGCTGATCGACGGCGAACACGCCCCCAACACCGTGCCCAGCGTGCTCAGCCAGCTCCAGGCCGTAGCGCCCTATGCCACCGCGCCAGTGGTGCGAGCGGTGACCGGCGATGCCAACCTCATCAAGCAGCTGTTGGACGTCGGCGCCCAGACCCTGATGATTCCCATGGTCGAGACCGCTGAACAAGCCCAGGCCCTGGTGCGCGCCATGCGTTATCCGCCCCACGGCATGCGTGGTGTCGGCGGAGGCCTGACCCGCGCCACCCGCTGGGATGGCGTCGCCAACTACCTCACCACGGCCCATGAAGAGCTGTGCCTGATCGTCCAGGTGGAGTCGCGCACCGGTGTGGAGAACGTCGAGGCCATCGCCGCCGTCGAAGGGGTGGACGCGGTGTTCATCGGCCCCGCCGACCTGTCCATCGGACTTGGCCATGCGGGCAATCCTGGTCACCCCGAAGTCCAGGAACGTATCCAGTTCGCGGTCAATGCCACCCTCGCGGCCGGCAAGGCTTGCGGCATCCTCGCACCCAACGCAGAAGACGCCCGCCGTTATCAGGGCTGGGGTTGCCAGTTCATCGCCGTGGCCATCGACATCAGCCTGCTGCGCCAGAGTGCCCTTGCCACCCTTGCCCTCTACCGCGAACCCGCCACCGCTCAAGCGCCGTCGCGCACTTACTGAAGGACACCGCCATGTCATCCGTTCCTGTGTTCCAGAACTTCATCAACGGCCAGTTCACCCACAGCGAGGCACACCTGGACGTGTTCAACCCGGCTACCGGGGCGCTGCTGTCCCGGGTCCCGGCTTCCAACGCCGCCGACGTCGATCAGGCCCTGGCTACCGCCCGTGCCGCGCAGAAAGACTGGTCGGCCAAACCGGCCATCGAACGCGCCGGATACCTGCGCCGCATCGCTGCCAAACTGCGGGAAAACGTCGCCCACCTGGCGCACACCATTACCCTGGAGCAAGGCAAGATCAGTGCCCTGGCCGAGGTGGAGGTCCATTTCACCGCCGACTATCTCGACTATATGGCCGAATGGGCCCGGCGCATCGAAGGCGAGATCATCACCAGCGACCGCCCCGGTGAAAACATCTTCCTGTTCCGCAAGCCCCTGGGCGTGGTGGCCGGGATCCTGCCGTGGAATTTTCCGTTTTTCCTGATCGCTCGCAAGATGGCCCCGGCGCTGTTGACCGGCAACACCATCGTCATCAAGCCCAGCGAAGAAACCCCGAACAACTGCTTCGAATTCGCCCGGTTGGTCGCCGCGACCGACCTGCCACCCGGCGTGTTCAATGTCGTATGCGGCGACGGCCAGGTGGGCGCTGCCCTGAGCGGTCACAAAGGCGTGGACATGATCAGCTTCACCGGCAGCGTCGCCACCGGCTCACGGATCATGACGGCGGCGGCGCCGAACATTACCAAGCTCAATCTGGAACTGGGCGGCAAGGCCCCGGCCATTGTGCTGGCGGATGCCGATCTGGCGCTGGCGGTGAAAGCCATTCGCGATTCACGGATCATCAACACCGGGCAAGTCTGCAACTGTGCCGAACGCGTCTACGTGGAACGCAAGGTCGCCGATCAATTCATCGAGCGGATCAGCGCGGCGATGTCTGCCACCCGCTACGGCGACCCGATCGCCGAAGCCGATGTGGAGATGGGCCCGCTGATCAACCGCCAGGGCCTGGACAGCGTTGAACACAAGGTTCGAACCGCCCTCAGCCAAGGCGCCAGCCTGGTGAGCGGCGGCAGCGTGGCGGATCGCTCCAGCGGCTTTCACTTCCAACCCACGGTACTGGCCGGTTGCAACGCATCAATGGACATCATGCGCGAGGAAATCTTCGGTCCGGTACTGCCGATCCAGATCATTGACGACCTGGACGAGGCCATCGCCCTGGCCAACGACTGCGACTACGGCCTGACTTCTTCGATCTACACCCGGGACCTGAGCCGGGCCATGCACGCCATTCGTGGCCTCGACTTTGGCGAGACCTACGTCAACCGCGAAAACTTCGAAGCCATGCAGGGGTTCCATGCCGGCGTGCGTAAATCCGGGATTGGTGGGGCCGATGGCAAGCATGGTTTGTATGAGTACACCCATACCCATGCGGTGTACTTGCAAAGCTGACTTGCGATAGACCGAGGCTTGGCGAAGCGCTGCCTGTCTGGGGGCGCTTCGCACCCAGCGGGAGCAAGCCCCCTCGCCACAACGACTCTTCCCAGTCCTCCTATCTCTCAGACCACCAAGGTCAACCACGCCGATGCCAATAACAACACCGCCATGGTCCGATTGAACCGGCCCATCGCCACAGCGGAACGGCAGAACCGGGCAGCGCCGAGGCCCAGATAGGCCCACAGGGTCATGCACGGAATGGAAATCGCGAAAAAGGCCAGGGACAACCAAAGGACCCGGACCGTCCGGTCGGCCTCGGCGCCGGCAAACACACTGACCACCGCCAGCGCCATCATCCAGGTCTTGGGGTTCACCAATTGCAACCCGGCGGCCCCCGCCAGGCCCAGTCGCGGGCCCTCAACCGGACGCTCCGGATCGATGGCCTGGGCCGGGGCGCGGAAAATCTGCCAGGCCATCCAGCTCAACCAGGCAATGCCGGCCCATGACAGCAGGGTCTGCACCCTGGCGTGGCGCGCCAGCACGTCGCCCAATCCAGTGCCCACCAGCAACACCAGCAAAGCCGCCGCGGCGCAGGCCCCAGGATGATCGGCAAGGTGGTGGCCAGGCCAAAGCGCGAGCTATGGCTCAGCACCAGGATATTGGTCGGGCCCGGGGTGATGGAGGCGACAAAGGCGAACAAGGCAAACGGCAGTAACTGGTCCATGGAGCAACGTCTCGGTGAATGATCGTCACTCGATCATCCCCACGAAGGCCCGCTCAGTCTGGAACAATTGAGCAGCGCTTGCGGTAGTCCGCCGGGCTCAGGCGATAGGCACGCTGGAACCAGCGGCCCAAGTGGCTCTGGTCGGCAAAACCGAGCATGGCCGCCACCGCCCCGGCGCTCTCGCCAGCGGCCAGCAAGCGCCGGGCGCGGGCCAGGCGCAATTGGATCAGATAGGCATGTGGGGCCAGGCCGAAAGCCGCCTTGAATGCACGGCTCAGGCGAAAACGATCCACACCGGTAACCTGCGCCAGATCGTCCAGACCGATGTCGTCGCTCAGGTGACTGTGCAGATAATCCCGGGCCTGTTGCGCCACCAATGGCAAGCGTGGGTCGGGGTTGATCCGCGCGCGCCAGTGCAGGTGTTGGGTCAGGTTGGCCAACAAGGTATCGAGGGCCGTCTGGCGCACGATGCGGATTTCCTGCTCATGCAGGCTCTGGAAGGCCAGGGCCGTGGCACTCGCCAGCCGCGCATCGTCGGTGAGGGTGGCGGCGAATCCCAATTGGGCGTTGTCCGGCGCCCCGTCGAACAAGGAGCGCAACTCGCGCTCCAGCCATTGGGGCTCCAGGTACAACGTGCGGTAGGTAAACCCGTGGTCGTGGGGCGCGTTGCCGTCATGCAACTCGCCGGGCTCGAGCAGGAACACCTTGCCCGGCGTGCTGTTGTGCTGCTGGCGGCGGCAATGAAACTGCTGCACACCCTGCTCGGTCACGCCCACCAGGTAGCTGTCATGCCAATGAGGGTCATAGGCATGCCCCTCGAAATGCGCGCGCACGGTCTCGATACCGGACGTGGCGTCCTGCTTGAGATCGATCCAGTTGCGCGCTGTCATGCCCTGCCCCGTTTAACGAATGTGCTCTTGGCAGATTAACCGCTGATGAGGGGTGTGTCTGGAAGATTTGTGCAAACCCTGTGGGGAGCAGGCTTGCTCGCGAAGGCGCGCAGTCTGTAGATACACCGGGCGACTGACCTACCGCCATCGCGAGCAAGCTCGCTCCCACCGTTTCTTGTGGTGCTCACAAGATCCCATTCCCCTGCACATCTTCCTTCCCACGGTTTATGGCCGTCTCAGGCATCCGGAGTGATCATCGGCAATACCGCTTCCACCGCCAGTCGGGCCAATTCGGCATCTTGCTCGGCCTTGACCCCGGACACCCCGATAGCGCCGATGCACTGCCCTTCATGACGAATGGTCACCCCACCTTCAAGCATACCCTGCAGGTGCGGAGCGCTGAGAAACGCGTAGCGACCACCATTGATCATGTCTTCGAAAACCTTGCTGTCGCGCCGGCCCATGGCGGCGGTGCGGGCTTTTTCCGTCGCGATGTAGGCCGATAACGGCGAGGCATCATCCAGGCGCAACAACCCGAGGGGATGACCACCGTCGTCCACCACGCAGACCGAAACGGCCCATTGGCGCTGGTGCGCCAGTTCCTTGGCCGCCACCAGCAACTGCGCGACATCCTGTTCAGTGAGTACCGCTTTGCTTTTCATGGATCACTCCGTGCTGTGTCACAGGAAGCCCGCAGGCTAGACCTGCGGGCCAAAAAACAGCCTCGAACGTCATTCACCGTAGATATCGAAATCGAAGTACTTCTGGCGAATCCTGTCGTAGGTGCCGTTGGCGCGAATGGTCGCCAGTGCCTGATTGAAGCGGCCCGCCAGCGCATCGTTCTTGCGTACCGCAATGCCGATACCCGTGCCGAAGTATTGTTCTTCGGTGAAATTGGGCCCGACAAACTCAAAATCCTTGCCCTCGGGACGCTTGAGCAGACTTTCATCGATCACCACCGAACTGGCCATGGTCGCATCCAGGCGTCCGCCCAGCAGGTCGAGGAAAATTTCATTCTGCGAACCATAGCGCACTACTTCGGCACCCGCCGGGGCAAAGTGATCGGTGACATAGCGATCGAAGTTGGTCGCCCGCTGCACGCCGATCCGCTTGCCCTTGAGTTGTGCCGGGATGTCGCTGATAGCACTGCCCTTGCGAAACACCAGGCGCGCCGGGATCCGGTAGTAGCGGTCGGTGAAGTCCACCGACTTCAAGCGCTCCGGGGTGATGGACATGGAGGAAATCACCGCATCGACCTTCTTCACCTTCAGCGCCGGGATCAAGCCATCGAACTCTTGCTCCTGCCAGACACAGCGGACCTTCATCTCGGCGCACAATGCCTGGCCGATGTCATAGTCGAAGCCGACGATGGCGTTGTCCGGGGTTTTCGAGGCGAATGGCGGGTAAGCCGCCTCGATGCCGATACGCAGCGATGATTCGGCGGCTTGCAGGCTCGCGCCGAACGCCAGCAGCGAGATGAAACCCAGGTTCAGGGCAATGCGTTTAACGTTCATTCATTTGCTCCAGGTGCGATGTTATTGAGTTCGGGCGCTCCACAGAAGTCACCCGTTATGGCAGCAGCAATGTGAACAAGCCCGGGCGGCGACTCTGGCGGTTGCCTACCCGGTGACAGCACCACGGTGATCCGGCCGGCGGCCTCAGACCGCCGCCGTGACAATCAACTCCAGCAAAATCTCGGGATCGTCGAAGGCCACTTGGGCGGTGGCCCGCGCCGGGGTGTGTGCGGCATCGACCCAGTCACTCCACAACGCGTTCATCGCCGCGAAATCCCGGACCATGTCTTTCATCCAGATCTGCACACTGAGCAGCCTGTGCTTGTCACTGCCGGACGCGGCCAGCAGTTCATCGACCCGCTGCAACACCTGGCGGGTCTGGCCCTGGATGTCCTGGCTGCAATCGGCGGCGACGACACCGCTGAGCCAGGCCACGCCGTTGTGCACGACGCTGCGGCTCAGGCGTGGGTTGCTTTCGATGCGTTGAATACTCATGAGGGTTCCTCGACAGAGAGACGCTCGCCCGCCAATTGGGCGAGCGTGATGGGTTTGAGGGGCGAACGGATGCGGTAATAGCCCACCTCGGTGGGTGAGACGTGACGGCGTTCGGCGATGATTTCGGTGACGCTCAGACCACACTGGCGTCCCTGGCACGGGCCCATGCCGCAACGGCCGAAGGCCTTGGCCTGGTTGGGCCCCAGGCAACCCAGGTCGACGTAACGGCGGATGTCCCCGGCGCTGACTTCTTCGCAGCGGCACACGGTGACGTCGTCGGCGGGGATACGATTGCCGACCTGGGGGCGATACAGGGCGTCGAGCAGTGGCCGTGCGGCGCGGGCGCGGCGTAGTGCGTATTGCAGGGGCCGCGCCTGCGCCTGCTGGCCGGCAATGGCCAACGCGGCCAGGCGTCCTTCCAGTTGAGCCACCTGGGCTCCGCCGATGGCGCCACCGTCACCGGCGATGAAAATGCCCGGCATGCTGCTTTCACCCCATTGGTCGCGGCGGGTCACCCAGCACAGCTGCTGCTCGCTCCAATCATGCTCCAGGCGCAACGACCAACTGACCTGGGTGTTCGGCACCACGCCTTGATGCAGCAGGATCAAATCGGCGCGAATGCGCTGCGAACGGCCTTGGCTGTCGAAGCTCAAGGCGCAGGCCCGATCCGCGCCTTCAATCTGCAGGTTGCTCGCGCCGCGAAAATGCCGGACGCCGGCCCGCTTGAGTTCCGTCAGCAGCCCCAGCCCTTTGAGCAGGTCGCGCCAACCGCGCAGCGCAGCGGGGATGTGTCGCCAGGCCCGCAGCAGATCGCTTCGGTGGCTGGTATCCACCAGGGCTTCAAGGACGATGCCGGCACGCAGGTATTGCACCGCCAGCAGGTAAAGCAATGGACCACACCCGGCCAGTACCACGGGCGTGGCCGGCACCATGGCCGCGCCTTTGAGCAGGATCTGCCCGGCGCCAGCGGTCATGACGCCCGGCAAGGTCCAGCCGGGAATCGGCATCGGCCGTTCGAAAGCCCCCGTGGCAATCAACAGGTGGCGCCCTTGCAAGACTTCGGCGCGCCCCTCGACCAGGTAATGCACCTGGCACTGCGGCGTCACCTGCCAGATCGCCGCATTGGGCAAATAGCGAGCACCGCATTGGAGAAAGTCGGTGGCCAATGTCGCCCCGGCCCCGTAGTCGTCACCCAATACGGCGCGGCGACGTGCGTCAGCCTGGAGCACCTGGCGATAAATCTGCCCGCCTGGACTGGCCTGCTCATCCAGCACGACCACCGACAGGCCGTGGCGCCTGGCTTCGAGCGCAGCACTCATTCCCGCCGGGCCAGCGCCGATGATGATCAGGTCGATGACCGCGTTACTCATCGCCCTCCTCCTCCCACGGTGCCAGGCAAACGGCCCCGCGTTGACGACGCACGCGCATGCCGGCACGCACCGGCACCAGGCAGGCCTGGGTATTGGCTTGTCCGTTCACCTCCACCAGGCATTCGAAGCACACCCCCATCATGCAATAAGGCGCGCCGGGGCGGCCGTTGATGGCGCTCTCGCGGGTGTGTCGGATGCCGCAACCCAGCAGCGCCGCCGCCAGGGATACCTCGGCGGGTACCGTGAAGGGCGTGCCTTCGAATTCGATTTGCACAGTGTGATCTTCCGAGGCCAATGGCCGGAACAGACTGTCAGCCGACATGGCGCGCCTCTGTTGGCAAGTTGAAACGTTGCAGCCCGAATGGCTTCACCGCCGAATCATCGAATTCGCCGGCGATCCACGGCGCCAGGCGCAAGGCATGGACAGCGGCCAGCGTCACGCCGCTGTGGCAGCTGACAACCGACAGCCCCGGGCAGCTTGGCGGTGTTCCGTAGATTGGAAAGCCATCGGAACTCATCACTCGCAGCGCCCCCCAGGCCCGCACCAGTCGTACCTGGCCCAAGCGCGGGAAGCACTGCACCGCGCGCCGGGCAATGGCGGCCATGACCTGGCTGCCGGTGCCGTCATCCAAGCCCGTCGACTCGTGAGAATCACCCAGCTGCAGCGTGCCCTCGTCGGTCTGGCGGACATAGGTGGTGGGGTAATGCAGAAATGGCTCGAGCCGTTCGGTGACCAGGATCTGGCCACGATTCGG
The DNA here is from genome assembly GCF_055390755.1 of Pseudomonas sp. Van50. Classification (NCBI taxonomy): domain Bacteria; kingdom Pseudomonadati; phylum Pseudomonadota; class Gammaproteobacteria; order Pseudomonadales; family Pseudomonadaceae; genus Pseudomonas; species Pseudomonas sp. Van50. Next base: position 3,813,780 of record NZ_AP024343.1, read on the forward strand.
CTGCACCGGTACATCCAACCCCACCATGGCCCCCAGCGCCCGATTGCCGAGGCCGGCGGCCAGCACGACCTGGCGGGCAGACCAGCGCTGCGCTCCAGCCCGCAGCTCGAAACCCTTGGCAATCGCGTCGATCGCATCGACACGATGGCCGTTGATGAGCCTGACCCCGCGAGACTGGCAGGCGGCAAAAAGCGAGCGCAGCAGCTTGAGCGGGTTGACGTGACCGTCCATGGGTGAAAAACAGCCGCCCACCACATCCGGCCCAATGCCGGGTAAGCGCGCGCGCAGTTGCGCGGCGTCCAGCTGTTCAAAGGGGTAGTCGCCGGCAAAGGCATCGCGCAGCCAATCCAGCCGACGGCTTTCTTCGGCCATTTCCGCGTCGCTCAGGCACAACTGGAAGCCACCCCGTTGGCGCAGATGAATGTCGATGCCGGTATCGGCTTGCAACGCCGCGGCAAACCGAGGCCAGAGCGCCACCGATTCCCGCGTCCACTGGGCATACGGAGTCATGCGGTAGCCCTTGCCTTGGACCCAGAGCAAACCAAAGTTGCCCCGGGCGGCGCGAATAGCGTCATCGCCCTCGTCGAGCACGCTCACCTGGCGCCCGAGCAAAGCCAGTCCATAGGCGATGGACATGCCCACCAGGCCACCCCCTACGACAATGACATCAGTTTTTAGCATGGCTTTAGGATCGCTGTTTTCGGCGCCGATGATTCAATCAGGTGCCGGCCTATGGCTGGTTCAAGTGCTTTCGGTCGATCCTAGGGCGATGACAACGCCTTGAAAAATGCTTTATTTTGGCAACCTCATGTCTTTTTGTTATGGGTTGGTCCGCACCATGAATCTCCGTCAGTTGGAAGCCTTTCGCGCCGTCATCCTGGGCCAGACCGTGACCCGCGCCGCCGAAATGCTGCACATCTCACAACCGGCGGCGACCCGGCTGATCGCCAGCCTGGAGGAGGACATCGGTTTCAGCCTGTTCGACCGGGTCAAGGGACGGTTGCAACCCACCGCCGAGGCCATGACGCTGTATCAGGAAGTGCAACGTTCGTTACTGGGCGTGGAACGCATCGCGCGCACCGCCCAGGACATTCGCACGCTCAAGCGCGGTTCGCTGCACATTGCCTGTGCACCGGCCATGGGCCTGTCATTCCTACCTCGGGCGATTGCCGCGTTCATGGCCGAACACGATCAGGTACAGATCTCGCTGGTGGTGCATTCGTCCCGGGAAGTCGTGGACCTGGTGGTGGGTCAGCGCTGCGACCTGGGCCTGATCGTATTGCCTAACACGTACCCAAGCCCCCGCGCCGAAAAACTGCTGGCAACGCGCATGCTCTGCGCCCTGCCCGCTGGCCATCGCTTGCAGGACCAGGCGACGATCCGCCCGGAAGACTTGCAAGGCGAACCGTTCATTTCCTACCCGCAGTCGATTGCCTCGCGCCAACACATCGATGCGATCTTCGCCGCCCATGGCGTGGACCGAGAGCTGCGGCTGGAAACCCAACTCTCGCTGCCCATGTGCGCATTCGTCGAACAAGGCTTGGGCGTGGCGTTGGTGGACGCCATCAGTGCCGTCGAGTACCGCGGCCAGGGCATCGTCTTCCGGGCCTTCGAACCGGCGATAGAGATGGACTTCAGCATGCTCCTGCCCATCCAGGGGCCGGTTTCCAGGCTGCAAGCCAGCTTCCTGGAGCACATGCAGCGATTCATTGAGGCGCAGGTGCCGGCGGCCTACCGGTTCTGACGCGCTCGTAAACCGGCAATCAATGGATCCACTGAACAAGCCAATCATCCATTTATCCAGCAAAACCGTTGACAAGGAAATTAGTTAAGAGAGTTAATGGATCCACAGACAAGAACAACATCCGCCTGGAGATCCGTCATGTACCCCAAAAACGCCTGGTACGTTGCCTGCACCCCCGATGAAATCGCCGACAAACCCTTGGGCCGGCAGATTTGCGGTGAAAAGTTGGTTTTTTACCGGGGCCATGAAGGCAAGGTCGCAGCCGTGGAAGACTTCTGCCCCCATCGCGGCGCCCCGCTCTCCCTGGGCTACGTCGAAAACGGCAACCTGGTGTGCGGCTATCACGGCTTGGTGATGGGCGCTGATGGCAAGACCGTCGAAATGCCGGGGCAACGGGTACGGGGATTTCCCTGCAACAAGACCTTCGCGGTGCAGGAACGACATGGCTTCATCTGGGTCTGGCCCGGTGACCAGGCGCTGGCCGACCCGGCACTGATCCATCATCTGGAATGGGCTGAAAGCGATGAATGGGCCTACGGTGGCGGCCTGTTTCACATCCAGTGCGACTATCGCCTGATGATCGACAACCTGATGGACCTGACCCACGAAACCTACGTCCACGCCTCGAGCATCGGCCAGAAGGAAATCGACGAGGCGCCGCCCGTGACCACCGTCGAAGGCGATGAAGTGGTCACCGCCCGCCATATGGAAAACATCATGGCCCCGCCGTTCTGGCGCATGGCCCTGCGCGGCAACAACCTGGCCGATGACGTGCCGGTGGACCGCTGGCAGATCTGCCGCTTCACCCCGCCCAGCCATGTGCTGATCGAAGTGGGCGTGGCCCATGCCGGCAACGGCGGTTATCACGCCGCGCCGCAGTTCAAGGCGTCGAGCATCGTGGTGGATTTCATCACACCGGAAACCGAGACCTCGATCTGGTATTTCTGGGGTATGGCCCGGCACTTCCAGCCGCAGGATGAAGCCCTCACCGCGTCCATTCGCGAAGGCCAAGGCAAGATTTTCAGCGAAGACCTGGAAATGCTCGAGCGCCAGCAGCGCAACCTGCTGGACCATCCGCAGCGCAACTTGCTCAAGCTCAACATCGATGCGGGGGGCGTGCAGTCCCGGCGGGTGCTGGAACGCTGGATCGCACGTGAGCGCGAACCTCAAGCCGGCTTGATCGCCAGCAGCCAACAGCCGCAACTGGCGGAGCAACGGCCATGATCGAAGTCCAGGTCACGGCGCGACACCGCGAAGCCCTCGATATCTGCAGCTACGAGCTGACCCGTGTCGACGGTGAACCATTACCGGCCTTCACCGCTGGCGCCCATATCGATGTGCACTTGCCCGACGGGCTGATTCGCCAATACTCGCTGTGCAATCATCCCGAAGAACGGCATCGCTACCTTATTGGCGTGCTCAAGGACCCGGCGTCCCGCGGTGGTTCGCGCAGCCTCCATGAGCTGATCCAGCCAGGCATGCGCTTGCGCATCAGCGAACCACGCAACCTGTTCGCCCTTGCGCCCCACGCCCGGCGCAGCCTGCTGTTTGCCGGAGGCATCGGCATTACGCCGATCCTGTGCATGGCCGAGCACCTGGCCCAGAGCGGTGCAGCGTTCGAGCTGCATTACTGCGCCCGATCCCAAGACCGTGCTGCCTTTGTCGAGCGCCTGCGCCAGGCCCCTTACGCTGACCGGGTGTTTCTGCATTTCGATGAAGAGCCAGAAACCCTGCTGGACGCCGCCAGGGTGCTGGCCGCACCCGATAACGACCTGCACCTCTACGTGTGCGGGCCCGGTGGTTTCATGCAGCATATCCTCGACACCGCCAAGGGCCAGGGGTGGCAGGAAGACCGCCTGCACCGCGAATACTTCGCCGCCGCCCCTGCCGACACCCGTGCCGACGGCAGCTTTTCAGTCAAGCTCGCCCGCACTGGCCAGGTCTTCGAAGTGCCGGCGGACCGCAGTGTGGTGCAGGTGCTGGAGAGCCATGGCATCGAGATCCCGATCTCCTGCGAACAAGGCGTGTGCGGAACCTGCCTGACCCGCGTGCTGGAAGGCGTGCCGGAGCATCGGGACATGTTCCTGACCGAGGTTGAACAGGCCCTCAACGACCAGTTCACACCGTGTTGCTCCAGATCGAAGACCCCGCTGCTGGTGCTGGATCTCTGACGCCGAATACTGTGGGAGCGAGCTTGCTCGCGATGGCAGACTGTCAGCCAGCATTGATGCAAACTGACCCACCACTATCGCGAGCAAGCTCGCTCCCACAGGAGATCTGTGGCGTATGCGAATCCTGGGGCTACCCCAAAACCATTGTGGGAGCGAGCCTGCTCGCGATGGCGTCAGGTCAGCCGCATTGATGTTGGCTGACACACCGCTATCGCGAGCAGGCTCGCTCCCACAGGAGATCCGTGGCGTATGCGAATCCTGGGGCCACCCCAAAACAACTGTGGGAGCGAGCTTGCTCGCGATGGCGTCAGGTCAGCCGCATTGATGTTGGCTGACACACCACTATCGCGAGCAAGCTCGCTCCCACAAGGGATCTGGGTAAGAGAAATTCTGCCGGGCGAGCTACTCCGAACGCAGAATCACTGTCATCCGCTCGTCAGCCAGCGTCGAGCCGAACACTTCGGCGTAGCGCAGGGTCGCATTGGCATGCTCGCGCATGATCGCCTCGGCACGGCCGCTCTGGCGATTGATCAATGCGTCGAACACCGAATGGTGTTGCATGTGGGCATAGTTGAAGCGGCGAAACTCGCCGGCCATGTTCTGGCGATCCACCGCCAGGGCGGTGACTGAAGCGAAAGGCAGATGATCGTTGCGAGCCAGGGCGTCGGCGATCGCCGGGTTGTGGCTACCTTCGACGATCACCTGATGAAAGCGCATGTTGAGATCGTGATAGACCTCCAGGTCATCCTCGGTCACATAACCCTTGGCGAACAGTTCATCCCCCTGCACCAGGCATTGTTCGAGTATCGCGCGCGCTTCTTCAGACAAGCCATGCTCGGCCGTCTGCCGTGCCGCCAGGCCCTCCAGCACACCACGTACCTCCACAGCCCCGGCGATTTGCTCGGCACTGACCGAACGCACCTGAAAACCTCGCCCGCCAAAGCGCACCAGCAACCCTTCCTGCTCCAGGGTGCGAAACGCCATGCGCACCGGCATGCGCGACACGCCGAACAACTCAGCCGTGGGAATTTCCATCAAGCGCTCGCCAGCGGCCAGCTCACCCGAGGCGATCATCTTGCGCAGCGCAACCAGCACCGTTTGGCCGGGCTTACTCATCCAGGCGATTCCAGAGAAAAGAAGCCGTCATAGTAGAAGGCCTGGCGCAACGTGTCACGGCAGTGCAAGGCCTTGATAAAAGCCGGTGGTTCAAATGCCCGCCAATTCCCGCAACTGCGCCAAAGTCTGCTCGTCCAGGCTAATCCCCTGCTCATTGGCCTTGCTGCGCTCGCGATGACGACGATCTCCCGGCAACCGCCGCAGCCCGACGCCATGCATCTGCCTGACCAGTTCCCGGCTGCGCTCGGCGAAGTCTTGCCCGGCGGTCTTGCTGGGGTCGATCACGATCAACAACTGGCCAGTCCACGGCGTCTTGGCGCCCGGATGATTGCTCCAGTCGAACTCGAAGGAAAAGTTACCCCCGGTCAGGGCCGCCGCCAGCAACTCGACCATCATCGACAGCGCCGAGCCCTTGTGCCCGCCGAACGGCAGGAGCGCTCCGCCTTCGAGAATCGCCTTGGGGTCGCGGGTCGGTTGGCCAAGGCTGTCCACGCCCATGCCTGGCGGCAATAACTCGCCCTTGCGCGCAGCAATCTGTACGTCACCGTGGGCGATGGCGCTGGTGGCCAGGTCGAAGACAATCGGCTCACCGTCGGCCCGTGGTGCGGCGAAGGCAATGGGATTGGTGCCGAACAGTGGCCGGTCCGCGCCATGGGGCACCACGCAGGTCATGCTGTTGACCACGCTCAACGCCACCAGGCCTTCGTAGGCAAACGGCTCGACATCCGGCCAGAGCGCCGCAAAGTGATGGGAGTTGCGAATGGCCAGGACGGCGATACCGGCGCTGCGGGCCTTTTCCACCAGCAGTGGCCGCGCGGCAGCCAGGGCTGGCTGGGCAAAGCCATTCCCGGCATCCACCGCGACGAACCCTGACGCCACGTCTTCGACTACCGGCACGGCCTTGCCGTTGACCCAGCCGCTGTTCAGCGTCGAGACGTAACCGGGAAGGCGAAACACCCCATGGCTATGGGCACCGTCGCGCTCGGCCCCGGCGCAGTTTTCAGCCAGGCACCGGGCGACTTCGGTCGACGTGCCATGACGCAGGAAAATTTTCTCCAGCAAGCTCACCAGAGCATCGAAGGACAGGGTGCAAGAAGCGGCATGATCGGATGGCGCAGACATCTGAAGCTCCGGAATGATTGTTGGAGGTAGCAACAGCGTAAAGGACCCGCCCGGTGATTAAACACTGTTTCAGGCGCGCACTGTCAATCCTTCCCCACTGCCGATCAAAGAAGCCCGGCGTGCAATAACTATGTACCACCTTTGCCCATCCATCGCTGCCTAGTCTGAGCGCTTGCGCCCCTTTCACGGCGCCTTGATCGAGAAGCAACGATGACCACTGAAACCACGCCACTGCTATTTCCCGAGGTATTGAACGCCACTCGCCTGGACCAATTGACCGCTCCCCACGGGCTGACCCAGGCCGATCTCGACTGGTTGCACCATGTCTCCCTGCCCAGCCATGCGCAACGCGCGGCGCAGATACCGCCGATGTCCGCCGAAACGATTCTGCTCCAGGCCGAGAACAAGGCGCCGATTCCATTGGCCGGCTGCTTTACCCTCAGGGCCCTGCCAGATACCGACGGAGCCGACCACAAGTCTGCGTTCCTTTACACGCCGGACGGGGGATCACCCAGTTCAACGACCCGCAAGCCCTCGAAAACAAGATCGATGAAATGCTGCAGGACACCGCGGGGCGCGACGATCTGTTTCGCTACCTGTCGATTTCCCAGCGCAGCGAACTGAACAGCACGACCGACATCACACGAACCAGCCAGATCATCAACGAAGACGTTTTCAAGGCGCAGATCGAATCCATCGAATACGCCCAGCGCCTCAATGCCCTGGCCATGGTGGATGAGCTGATCAAACTGCCCACACTGACCTCGATGCTTGACCAGGCATTGAACGAGCGGCTTCCCAACTTCGATCAACGACAGGCCCGCGTGGCGTTGCGCAAGGGTGTCCCGCTGGGCGATACCCATGCAATTCCGGTCACTGAGAGCATTGCGCTGAGCGACGCCGTGCTGGTGTACTTCCACCATCAGGGTTGGCCTGCCGGGCATGACGTCGACCTGACGCACCCCGGTACGAGCGCGCACACGGCGCAACAATGGGAAGACATCATCAAGGCCACGGCCAGGAACCTGATCCCCAAGCTCAGCCAATGCATCAGTGCCTACTGGGAGGCGAACAGCCCCTTCCACCTGTCGCGCCGCCACTTTCTTGCCCGGGTCATTCGTGACGCACTGCGGGCGGCGATCCTGATCGAGCGCGAAAAAGGACAACTGACCCAAGCCCAAAGCCAGGAGCTGCTTCGACTGTTCAGGCCTTCGCGCCGGGAAGAGCCACTGCTGTTCATCGAAACGATTCGCCTCTGGGAATATGCACCGCGTTTTGTCGAGCTGGCGGGTTCGTTGATGATCAGCGGCAAGGATCATTATCTCTACACCCCCAGCCACGGCCTGCAGAAGGTCGCCAACTACCTGGGTTTCAAGGATGCGCTACTCAAGCCCGCCGCCACAGTCGAGCCCGGGCAAGCGCTCTACAACCTCTTGAGCCTGGAAGAACGCAACCGTTTTCTGCGCTTCAACCAACCGCAAGTGTCGGGCGAATCGGTGAACTTGCCAGTGGCCGAATCCCTGGCTGACGCGATCATTGCCAAACAGCTGGACAACTTGCACTACGCGTTGGAAATGTCCCGCCAGGGCGACGTCAACCTCCATTCACTCATCGACAAGACGCTGGATATCCGCGCCTTGATCAACAAAAGCCTGCTGGATCAGAAAACCGATGGGCATTGGGGCACACGACCGGTGTTTTACGGAGACCTGCGACCGTCCAACTTCATGGCCGACCAACTGGAAAGGAAGATCAAGAGCTACACCGATGTCGAAGACGCTTTTCACACCCACTTCATCAAGCTGCCGCCCGCCAACACGGCCTCGCTGCACAGCGGGCTGGACAAGCTGCTGCCTGAACTGACCAACGTCTTCTCACTGGGCCTGCGCGCCGAGGCCGAACTCAGGGAGCGTGACGCAACGCTGCCGGCCGCCGCCCATGACTTGATCAGGAACGTTTTCGCCTACGACGCCGACTACCCGGACCGCACCCAGCGCCTGGGCGTCAGAGGCTTTCGACCGGATGTCTATTCGTTGAAACTGACGTGCCGTACTGAAGAGCGCGTGATTTCCCTACGCCTGCCCAACTGTTTTTTAATGACCGAGCGCGGCGGCCTGGATACCCCCTACTCGGGCATGGCCATCCTTTGGTCCCCCACCGGCGGCCTACAGGCTTTTGCGAGCGTCGACCTGGCCACGGAGCAACTGAACAAAAACCTGCTGGACACTCGCAAACGCTTTGCCTGGCTCTCGAACCTGGCGCCCGCTCACCGCATGCCCCACGGACGCTACCAACTCCAAGCCTATGAACTGCTGGAAGACAATGTGCTGGTGAATCGGATGAATTCGTTCATCGAACAGTTCAAGAGCGAGCGCAATTACTTGAGCACGTTGAAGGTCGGGGATTGGAAACTCAGCGGATCGGCGTTGCGCAACAGTCTCGACGCCTTGCTGGCTAAAGGCGCGCCCACCAACCTGAAGCGCGCCGTGGGCATCGCCCAAGCCAACAGGCAACAACAGACACTGCCCGCCTGGCTCGGGACGGCGTCCCTGGAAGATCGACGCCTGCATATCGAACTGCTCGAACAGTACAAGAACAGCGTGGTCGATGCCGATGCCAAGGACTATCTCGACGGTATCGAGCCATTGCGCACCTACGTGCATAAAAAGCTCAAAGCGTTACTGGACGCACGTTTCCCTGGAAAAAACCTCGACCCCGACACCCTCCAGATCACACCGAACCTTGCCGTCGTGGGGCCGGCCAGCGCGTTGACCGACTTTGCCTTGCATCATGTCGATGTGACCCGAAACGGCTTCAAGATTTCGTCAACCTCCACGCACAAACTGCCTGACGGCTTGAACGAGATGGCGGTCAGGCAAATATTATCGTCATTGGATATTTCCACCGCCTATAAAGCACAGGTCATGGACACGCTGTCCGGCTCTGCCGCGCCGGTCTTGCAAAGGAAGCGACGGTTCCGCCGACAACTCCCCTGGCAACTGCTGCAACACGCTCACGCCCGGCACCTGCAGCAACATCTCTCCAGCAAGGCATTCGACCTGATTCGCCAGGTACTGGACATGCCGGACGCCATCGCCCGTAGCGCGGTCGAAGGCGCCAGCGCAGTGTTTCGCCCAGTGGAACTGATCAAGACCGGCGGCGCGGCGGCGGTCAAGGCCCTTGGGCTTTACCTGGTGGGTTCGAGCGCCCAGGCAACCAACCCCCTTGTCCTGTATGCCCCTTATCACTCAGGTCATTGCTTTACCGAATTCAAGGACGAAGCGAGTGTGGTCGCGGCCTTCAACACGCCCGGCGCGCTCCAGGATTTGCTGGTCCACCGACTTCCCGAGGACCAGCAAGCCATTTTCAAGAACCTGTTCGCTTCGACACTCGGGCGCCTTTCGGAGATGACCCTGGGGTCCAACCCTATCCGCTCAAACCTGCTCGACACGCTGTTCGATGACAACACGAGGTTGCTGGCAGAGCTGCTGGGTTCCCAGGCACAGGACAAGCGCCAATTCGACTGGAGTACCGTCCTGCACCTGTTCAGCTCGGGCATCCGGTTAGTGGGAAGACAGTTGCCAGGCAAACTGACGTTCATAGAAACGCTGTGGGACAGTTACCAGGACTTCAAGGCTTCTTCCGAGGCCCTGCAAGCGCATGACTGGAAAGCCGGCTTGCACAACTTCATCGCCGGTGCCGCCGAGATGGTCTCGCTGGGCCTGCTCAATCGCGACGATACATTCGGCCTGCTCGATCCCGTTGAACCCGCCTTGCCAACTGTCCCATCGACACTCAACTGGAAGGACATCGCGTCCACCGGCCAACTGCGTACCGACCTGGGCGTCTTCGAAGCCACGGGGGTCAGCCTGTCCAACCTGCAAAAAAACCTGGCTGATGGAACTTACAAGGCCATGGAAAACGGCAAGCTTTATATCCCCTTGGCCGGCAAAGTCTTTCAAGTGGCAAAAGCCGACCAAACCTGGCGAATCATCCATGAACACGGCGAGGGACCGTTATTGAAAAAGTCCCCGGATGGCCGGACATGGGGAATCGACCCACAACGCCATACCATCCGCTTTGGCAAGGCCGGGTCGAAGATGGCCATCACCTATAGCGACTTCAAAGCCAAAGGTTCATTGAATATTGAAGCGCGAGGCATGACGGAAATACGCCGGAAATATCCGCACCGGGCAAATGCAATCGTGCAAGCGCTGGAGACTGCGCGGTTTTACTCATTCAACGCCCTCCACAACCTCCATCAACTCAAACAACAGGTTCTTCCGGGCTCCCGACTGGACAGCTACCTTAAATTGTTTTTTGGTGTCAGCAACGTCGACGCCAGTCTGCTAAGCAAACTAGAGACAGCGATATCGCCAATATGCCGGGCATTGGCCGATCCCACCTGGGAACTGCAAAACGCGAACCGCATCGTTGTCGGCCACCTCAAACACCTGGAGGATAGAGCCACTGCATTTGTGCTCGAACCGGCCGCCATTGGAAGAATCTATCTCACACAATTCTTCTTCGACATGGAATTGGATTGGTACAGGGCCGTCGTCCCCGATACCTTTAATGTCGACGCCCATGCCCAGGCAGCGACCTTCATCCATGAAGTCTCCCATCAGCTGTTCGATACCCTCGATATCATCTATCTGGACGCGGTACTGCCCTTCCTCGACCTGATTTCAACAGTGACTTATCCAGGGCAAGTGCAATACGCCAAGCAAAATGACCTGCAACTCAACGGACTTTCGTTGACCACCCCAAAATCCAAACTGTTCATGCAATGGGACAGCGCAGACAACACCTACAAGAAGTTTGAGCAACTGCCTTTGTACAAAGAAACAACCCGGGAGATCCTGAAGATCACTGGCGCCAAAACCATGGACATCGCCCGCGATGATTTTCTGGATCCGATTTTGCCGGGCAAGCGCATCGACGTCATACTCCGCAACGCCGACTCGATCACGCTATTGATTTGTGAATTAGGACGGCAACTCGACGTGAGTCCCTCCCGGCAACTTGCCGTGCCGTGAGTTGCACAAGAGGGGGTTGTTGATCTTTTTTTCACGCAAAGTATGCGACGGTAGGCCAGGACTGATGTTTGAGCGAAAAAAACAGGCTCATTGATGCGCAAACGCCATGACGGCAGTTCTCGGCAGCTCATGCCGAAGGTTAGAATGCGGCAAACCAGGACGAATCAATGACCGAACATACCCTCTCGGAAGCCGAATACGACGCCATTACCGATGCCGCAGCCCATTGGTGCATGCGACTGCATGCCGTCGACTGCACCGATGCCGAACGGCAGGCATTCAAGCAGTGGCACGATGCCGATCCCCTGCATGCTTTCGAATACGAAGCCATGCTGGAAATCTGGGATGTTGCCGATCATCTGCCGCGTGTCGAGGCCGCAGCCGCCACTCCAGCGCCCAGGCCCCGGTCGCGCTGGAGCCGGTTGGCTGTCGCTGCCGCGGTGTTCGTCGTCGGCCTGCCCCTGGCCGCCTACACCGGCTGGAACCTGGACTGGATCGCCAATTCCTATCAGCGGTTCGAAGCCGGCACGAGCGTGCGCCATATCACCCTGAGCGACGGCAGCCAGGTGGAACTCAACCTGGGCAGCGAGCTGACCTTCGCCAACTACAAGAACGAGCGCCGGGTAACCCTGGAAAAGGGCGAGGCGTTTTTTGACGTCAGCCATGACAAACAGCATCCGTTTGTCGTACGCGCGGGCCAAGGCCAGGTGCGTGTGACCGGTACTCGCTTCAACGTCTGGATGTACCAGGACCAGGTGTGGGTCACGCTGGTGGAAGGCTCGGTCAGGGTCACCAGCAACCAGGCCCTGACCCGTAACGGCCTGCAACTTTCGCCGGGCATGCAGGCGAGCTACAAGGCGGGCGATCATCAGCCCCAAGTCCGCGAGACGCCCCCGAACGACAGCTCGCTGGCGTGGCGCAACGGCAAGCTGGTACTGGATGACCTCGCCCTGAGCGATGCGCTGCCACTGATCAACCGCTACCTCGAGCGTCCCGTCATGCTCGCTGACAACAGTACCGGCGGCCTGCGTGTCGGCGGTGTCTACAACATCAGCGAAGTACAGAACCTCGTGGCTTCGTTGCCCAAAGTCCTGCCGGTCTACCTGACCCAGAACAAGGACGGCAACCCGGTGCTCAATTCCATCGGGCAGCGGCCGGTCCAATAACTGAAAGAACTGAAAGTCTCCCTGTGGGAGCAAAGCTTGCTCGCGATAGCGGTGAATCAGCCTGACTCGATCTGGGATGTACCGCCTTCATCGCGAGCAAGCTCGCTCCCACATTGGAAGTGTGGGCCGCCCCCTGTGGGAGCGAGCTTGCTCGCGATGACGCCTGCAAGCACAACAGCGGTTACTGCGTCGCCACCCTGCCCGCCTCATCACGCTCACGGATAATCACGGCCTGATAATACGGATCGGCCTTGATCTGCTGTTCGGTGAAGGGCAGCACACTCCACTGCTTCTGCGAAAACGCCTGGGTCTGGTCGGCCGAGTACGGTGAAGCGGGGTCGCTGGAAATGGAAAACGCCAACAACCCCTGGGCTTGCGGACCTTTACCGTCGAACGTGACCACTTGCAGGTAGCTGGTACCGCTGACCACCTCCCGCTTGCCGTTCGCTCCCGGCACGCTCTGGATCGCGTTATAGATGCCCAACTCCCCGGGGCCGCCGTGGATCGGCGTCTGTCGGCTGCCGCTGCTGGCCACCTGGACGTCTTGCCACAGGCTGTCCTTCGACAACCCCGCAACCTTCACCGCCTCCACCGAAGCCAGCATGGCCTCGCGCACAGCCTTGAACACCGGCGGTCGCTCGATCGCCAGGCCGCGCGGGGTGCGTTGCGGGTCTTTGGGATCGAACGCAACACGCCATGAATCCGGCACCGCCTGCAGCCGTTCCATGATCTGCTGGAAGTACACGAACCCCAGACCGCTGTTCAAGCCAGCCTTGCGATCCCAGGCCTTGAGGCTGGTACAGGCCTCGGCCAATGCCGAAGCATCGCCCCCCAGGTCTCCGGCGCAAACGCCGAGCAGGTCCGGCATCACCTGGTCAGCCAGGTAAACCTGATCGTCCATGACCATGCGCTGCAAATCCTCCACCTTCACCGGCCCACCCTTGGCCAACTGGCCCACCCGCTCCAGCGCAAAACGCGCCCGCAGGCCCAGCGGCTGGCCTTGCTGGCTGATCACCGGGGAATAACCGGACAACGGCTGAGCGGGGTTGACCATCCAGGCCGAATCGTTGGAGTTCTGCACATAATCGCGGCGCAGCAGCTGCGGGAGCTTGTCGGCGGCATAAATACCCTTTTGCACCGCGCTGGAATCGCTGCCCCAGGCACATTCGCTGCGGCTGCCATCCAGCACGATCAGCTGCAATCCGGCCCTGGGATCGCTGCACCGGGCCAGCTTGTCGGCGTCGACGTTCGGCACCACCGACACGTTCATGTAGAGGCTTTGCCCCTGGTCGTCCACCGCCAGGGTATTGACCCAGGGAATGCCCTGGATTTTATGGACAGCGTCCTGCAAATCCTTGAGGGTGACGGCCTTGTTCATGGCGTACCACTGGGCCAGCACGCGATCGTTTTCCAGGTTCGCATCACGCAGGCTGTAGGCGAACTGGTTGTCCCAGTCCAACCGGCCGGGCCATTGCACGATCGGGCCGAACTGCGAGCCATAGACCACGCGAGAAACCGTCTGCACCTGGCCGTCGGGCTGCCTGATGTCCACCGCGACCGTCTGCTGGCTCATCGGCACGGATTTGCCATCGAGCAGGTAGCGGGTCGGATCTTTCGGGTCGAGCTGCAGCCGGTACAGTGTGAAATGCTTGGAACTGTCGACGGTGTGGGTCCAGGCCAGGTGCTGGCTGAAACCGATGTTGATCATCGGCAGGCCTGGCAGCGCCGCGCCCATGACGTCCAGCTTGCCGGGGATGGTCAGGTGCATCTGGTAGAAACGCATGCCGCCTACCCACGGAAAATGCGGATTCGCCAGCAGCATCCCGCGACCGTTGAACGAGCGCTCGCTGCCAATGGCCAGGGCATTGCTGCCGCGTTCCAGGGCAAAACGCTGCTGCCGGGTCGCGGCGGCGGCGAAACCGGCGACCGGGGCGTCCGCGCGTGCCGTCGCCTGGGGCGGTTGTGCGCCAGCCAGGGCTTCGGCGAACTGGCCGACGCCGCCTTCCACCAACAACCGACGGGTCAATTTGACCAGGTCCAGCGCGGTGATCGGCCGCACCCAATCGCTGGCGCATTGCTCGGGCAGGCCCTTGGCCTTGCGCTCGGCCAACGCGCGGTTGTAGCCCGCCGCATAACCTTCGACCAGTTGTTGCACTTGAGGCGGCTGGGCCTGCCAGAAACCGGAGACCGCTTGCGGCGTGTTGAGCCAGCTGAAAAACAGATCGCTGACGCGGTTCTGCCGCTGCTCGACCGTGACCTGCTCGGGCCCGAAATAACGCGAGCGCTGGGCATTGACCGTGACGATCTCATTGGCCAGCAGGCACAAATTATCCTGGGCGTAGGCATACCCGATGCCATAACCCAGCCCACGCTCGTCCTGAGCCCGGATATGTGGCACGCCAAAACGGGTGCGACGGATCTCGGCACTGGCCTGTTGCCCATCGTCCTGTGCACTGACCACGGGGCTGAGCCCGAGGGCGATCCCCAGAAAAGCACCTGCAAGGCCAACCCTCGATAACTGCCCGGACATTCTCACGTTCACTCCTGATGAAAACTGCAGAAACCAGGACGGCTACCGGTGCGCCAGTAGACAGCACTCGGCCCGCCTGGGAAATCACACACCGTGTGCTGAACCGGAATGTGCCTACCTTGAAAACGAACCGGATGAAAAAAAATTAATGGCTGGATACCGCTTGAACACGGGGGTTTGACGAAGCAGGGGCAATTTTTTCACATCGCCACCCTCATGATTGCGCGCCCTCGTTCGTCCTATAACAGGAGAGTATTCGTGACCTTTTCTGATCTGGCTGGTAAGGAGTTTCTGCATGCGTAACGCGCAACTGCCCATGGAGGGCAAGCCAAGGCCGACCGGCGTCTCGCTGAGCGCCACCCACCGTGAATTCGAGAGGCCGCCAGAGCGCGGCGGCAATGACCACATCAGGCGCCTGCTCAAGAGCTTCGGGCTGAGGACCAGCCTGATTCGCCTCAAAGTCATCGACGCGTTGCTCAAGGCCGCCCACGAAAACCGCTGCCTGGGCGTGCGTGGTGTGCACAGCCAGTTACTGGGGCTGGACATTCCGTTGTCCTTTCTCAGCGTACGCGAGGTGTTGAAGCGCCTGTGCAGCGAGGGCGTCGTGACCCTCAACCCCGATAAAAGCTATCGCCTGCACCCCAGCGCGATGGCCGTGCTCGAGGCCGAGGAATGAAGGCGGCGCTCAGGGCTTGACCTTGCGCCGCATCACGCCGTTGATCACCACCACGATGACCGCCACGGCAATGGCGATGTATTGAAACAGCTGCTCGCTGATCATGCCCTTGCCCTGCATCCAGGACAGCCCGAGCATGATTGCCAGGACGACGAGGACGATCAGAATCGAGTATTTCAAACGTTGCGAATGAGTCATTGCCAATTTCCTGAATGTATCCGTTCTGTATCCGAAGGCTTGCCGATCCATACCTCATCTACCGGAATGACGACTCACCAACGGGGCCCCATGGTACAGCCGAAGGCGCGTCTTCGTGCAATCCGCTCGTTTTATTCCTTGGCTACCGACACCTAAAGCTGCGTCCCGCCAGGCCGATATATACAGAACTGCCCATTCGCCAGTTCCAGAAAATCGCCTTCGTGCAAGGACTCCTCGTATGCCCTCACTCCGAACGATCCAGGCTCGCTATACCCTGTTTCTGGTTATTTTCATGCTGGTGTTGTCCCTCCTGACCGTGGTGGGCATCAGTTACCTGGTCGCGCCCAAGCTGCGCCAGACGGAAGAGCAAGTGGCACTTAACCGCATCGCCGAGGTTGCCGAGCAGATCCAGGGCGAACTGAACAAGGTACAGGCGCAGCAACGCAGCATTACCCAGACCATCCCGCTGCTCGACAGCGATGCCATCGACAAAGTGTTGCCGGGGCTGGTGGACCAGTACGGCGAGCTGAAAGTCTTCGGCGGCGGGATCTGGCCCTTGCCCAACCAGCGGGCCGAGGGACGCAGTAAATTCAGCACGTTCTGGCACCGCGATGCGTCCGGCAAACTGGTGGTCAATACCTTCTGGAACAGTGACGCCGCGCCCAACTATTACGAACAACCCTGGCACAAGGGCGGCATGGCTACCCCACCGGGCAAATGCGCCTGGGCCGCGGCCTATAAAGACGACGCCAGTGCCGAACCACGCACCAACTGCGCCATGGCCATCCAGAAAAACGGCGTGCCTTACGGCGTTTCCACCATTGATGTGACCCTGGGCTTCTTCAATGAGCTGGTGGCACGCAAGGAAGCCGACCTGAGCGCCGAGATGCTGATCGTCGAAGGCGACGGCAAGATCATCAGCAACAGTTCGCGCATCAGCGGTCCGATCGTGCTGAAGAACATCAGTGAACTGGCGGCCACCTCGCCATTCGCCGCCCAGGTCAAGGCGGGCCTGGCCAAGCGCGATCAGCCGCTGCAACGTGTGGAGTTCGACAACAAGGGCGAGGCCAGTACCTTCTTCATGCGCCCTATCGAAGGTTCGCCGTGGTTCCTTGCCACCGCATTGCCGACTCGCCTGATCACGGCCCAGCGCGATGATGTACTGAGCACGCTGAGCCTGCTGCAGATCCCGATGGTGATCCTGCTGGTCTTGATGCAGCTGTACGCGATCCGCCAATTAACCAATCGCATGAAAGTCCTCAAAGGCAACATCGACGCCCTGTCCACCGGCGATGCCGACCTGACCCGACGCATCACCATCCGGGCCGAGGATGAATTGGGAGCGATCGGTCACTCGGTCAACCGCTTCATCGCTTACCTGCAAGATATGATCGGTGAAGTCACCCAGGCCACTGGTGCCATGGCGTCGAGCCTGGGCGATCTGCAGCGGACCTCGGCCCACACCAGCGAAATCCTGATGCGCCACGCCTCGGAAACCGACCAGACCGTGACCGCCATCACCCAGATGAGCTCCACGGCTGAAAGCGTCGCGCAAAACGCGGCCGAGACTGCGGCGTTCACTCAACGCGCCAACGAGCATGCCGATCGCTCCCGCGTGGTGGTCGGTGAGGCCTCCAACAGTGTGGTGGCCTTGATCGATGAAGTGGCCAGCGCCACCCGCAAGGTCGAGAGCATGCAACAGGACGCTCAGCGCATCACCGAGATCCTGGGTGTGATCGGCGCCATCGCCGGGCAAACCAACCTGCTGGCGCTCAACGCCGCCATTGAAGCCGCCCGGGCTGGCGAGCAAGGCCGTGGTTTTGCCGTGGTGGCCGACGAAGTCCGCGCCCTCGCCGCCCGCACCCAGGCCAGCACCTCGGAAATCAACGAAATGCTGACCCGCCTGACCCAAGGCGTGAGTTCGTCGGTCTCGGCCATGGAAAACACCCAGGCCAGCTGCCAGTCGGCCGCCGACGCGACCTCGCGCGTCAACTCGGGCCTGGACGAAATGGCCGGCTCGGTCAGCCAGATCAACAGCCTGAGCACCCAGATCGCCACGGCCGCCGAGCAACAAAGCGCGGTGACCGAGGAGATCAATCGCAGCATGGTGCAAATCCGCCACATGGTGGAGGAACTGGTGGAAAGTGGCCTGGCCAGCGAAACCAACACCCGGCAACTGCTGGACGCCAACACACGGGTGAATGCGATCATGGGGCGGTTCAAGGTTCGCTAAAACCTCACCCTCCCCCTGTGGGAGTTGAGTTTCTGTGGGAGTTGAGCTTGCTCGCGATGCAGGCGACTCGGGGTCAAATTGCTACCGAGGCGCTGCTATCGCGGGCAAGCCTTGCTCCCACAGAGCATTTCCCCCACAAAGCCTCGCTCCCACAGGACTGTATTCGCCCTCTCAACCTGACAATTCTGTAATCCCCGCCTCAGCCCCCTGTCAGCTCGTGCTCGCTACTCTGTTATCCTTGCGCCAAACCGTTCGACACGAGACCTCCTTCATGGCCAATCCCCTGCACCTGCTCGCCTTGAGCGCCCTGTTCATGACCACCCTGGCCCAGGCCGCCGAACCGGTCACCATCGATGTGCACCGTGACGCCAATTGCGGCTGCTGCAAAAAGTGGATCTCGCATTTGCAAGAAAACGGCTTCCAGGTCAACGACCATGTCGAAGCCGACATGAGTTCGGTCAAGCAACGCCTCGGCGTGGCGCCAAACCTGCGCTCCTGCCACACCGCCGAAATCAACGGCAAATTCGTCGAGGGCCACGTCCCGGCCGACCAGGTGCTGGCACTGAGCAAGCGCGATGACTTGCTCGGTGTGGCCGCACCGGGCATGCCCATGGGCTCGCCCGGCATGGAAATGGACGGCATGAGCGACGCTTATCAAGTGATCGGCCTGAAAAAAGACGGGACCCAAACCGTAGTGGCGGATTACCCGGCCCACTGATGGGCCAAGCCTATATCGGCTTGTTCCTGGCGGCATTTGGCGCGGCGACCTTGTTGCCGCTGCAATCGGAGGCCTTGCTGGTCGGCCTGTTGCTCAGCGAGCGCCACGTTATCTGGCTGTTGCTGGGGGTCGCCACGCTCGGCAACGTCCTGGGTTCGCTGGTGAACTGGTGGCTGGGCACGCGCCTGGAACACTTCAAGGACCGGCGCTGGTTTCCGGTCAGCCCGACTCACCTGGACAAGGCTCGCGTGCATTACCAGCGCTTCGGCCGCTGGTCGCTGCTGCTCAGTTGGTTGCCGATCATCGGCGATCCGTTGACCCTGGTGGCCGGGGTAATGGGCGAGCCATGGCGCCGCTTCCTGCTGATCGTGACCGTTGCCAAAGGTTTGCGCTATGGCGTCCTCGCCCTGGCCACGCTGGGCTGGATGGGTTGAACATTCGGGCCGTTCGGTTGCCTGTGGTTAATGTCGCCATAATCGGGTCGCGCCAGGATCGGCCGCGGCCACAAGGAGATTGACCATGTCCCGAACCCCCACGCGCTGGTTACCCAGCCTCTTGCTCAGCGCCGCCCTGCCCCTGCTCGCCCAGGCCGCCAGCCCGCCGGAAGGCCCGGCCTACGGCGCCCAGTTGGAGGGCTTCGAATACCCCTATACCCTCAAGCACTTCGCCTTCCAGTCCCAGGGCCAATCGTTGCAGATGGGCTATATGGACGTGCCGGCCCAAGGCAAGGTCAATGGCCGCACCGTGGTGCTGATGCACGGCAAGAATTTCTGCGCCGCCACCTGGGGCGATTCGATCAAGGTGCTGAGCGAAGCCGGCTACCGGGTCATCGCCGCGGACCAGGTCGGTTTCTGCACCTCGAGCAAACCCGAGCATTACCAGTACAGCTTCCAGCAACTGGCGACCAACACCCAGGCCTTGCTCAAGGCCCTCGGTGTACAGAAAGCCATCGTTCTCGGCCATTCCACCGGCGGCATGCTCGCCACCCGTTACGCCTTGCAGTTCCCCGATCAGGTCGAGCGCCTGG
Source organism: Pseudomonas sp. Van50 (assembly GCF_055390755.1). Lineage (NCBI taxonomy): Bacteria > Pseudomonadati > Pseudomonadota > Gammaproteobacteria > Pseudomonadales > Pseudomonadaceae > Pseudomonas > Pseudomonas sp. Van50. The sequence goes on from NZ_AP024343.1 coordinate 3,833,520, forward strand.
CGATGGTCAATCCCATTGGCCTGGAAGACTGGAAAGCCTTGGGCGTGCCCTACCGCACCGTGGACCAATGGTACGCCCGTGAGCTGAAAGTCACCGCCGAGGGCATTCGCAATTACGAGCGCACGACCTATTACGCCGGCCGCTGGAAACCTGAGTTCGACCGCTGGGTGGACATGCTCGCCGGCTTGAACAAGGGCCCGGGGCATACACAAGTGGCGTGGAACTCGGCGCTGATCTACGACATGATCTTCACCCAGCCGGTGTATTACGAGTTCAAGGACCTGACCGTACCCACCCTGTTGTTGATCGGTACCTCCGACACCACCGCCATCGGCAGCGACATCGCGCCGCCGGCGGTAAAGGCCAGACTGGGCCACTACGAGGTATTGGGCAAGCAGACCGCCGGGCTGATTCCCCGCTCGACCCTGGTGGAGTTCCCCAATCTGGGGCATGCCCCGCAGATGGAAGAGCCGGATCGGTTCCACAAGGCCCTGCTGGGCTGGCTGGACAAACCTATTCCCTGACGAGGTGTTCCATGGCGGTGCAAATAGCAGTCATAGACGATTGGCAAGATGTGGCACGCGGTGTGGTGGACTGGTCGGTGCTCGACGGCGTCGGCCAAGTGACCTTTCTCCACGACTATCCCGCCGACCGCGACACCCTCGCCGAACGCTTGCAGCGCTTCGAGGTGATCTGCGTGATGCGTGAACGCACCGTGTTCGACGAAGGCCTGCTGCGCCGCCTGCCCAATCTCAAGCTGCTGCTCACCGGCGGCATGCGCAATGCCGCCCTGGACCTGAAGGCCGCCGCCGAGCTGGGCATCCAGGTGTGCGGCACCGACAGCTACAAGCACGCCGCGCCCGAACTGACCTGGGCGTTGATCATGGCCCTGGCCCGCAACCTGGTGCAGGAAGCCAATGCCTTGCGCGCCGGTCTGTGGCAACAAGGCCTGGGCGGCGACCTGCACGGCAAGACGCTGGCGATCCTCGGCCTGGGCAGCATCGGTACACGGGTGGCGCAGTTCGGCCAGGTGTTCGGCATGCGGGTCATCGCCTGGAGCCAAAACCTCAGCGCCGAACGGGCCGCCGAAGTGGGCGTGACCTACGTCAGCAAGCAGGCGTTGTTCGAACAGGCCGACATTCTCTCGGTCCACCTGGTGCTCGGCGAACGCACCCGCGGCCTGGTGGATGCCCAGGCGCTGGGCTGGATGAAACCCGAGGCGCTGCTGGTCAACACCTCCCGCGGGCCGATCGTCGATGAAGCCGCCCTGATCGACGCCCTCCAGCACCGGCGCCTGGCCGGTGCCGCCCTGGACGTCTTCGCCCAGGAGCCCTTGCCTCAGGCCCATCCATTCCGCACCCTGGAGAACGTGCTGGCCACGCCTCATGTGGGTTATGTCAGCCGACAGAATTACCAGCAGTTCTATTCCCTGATGATCGAAGACCTGCTGGCCTGGGCGGCGGGCCAGCCGATTCGGTTGCTGACGCCGCCGGGCTGAACCGGAGGAGCATCCCCACTTTTTCTGTGGGAGCGAGCTTGCTCGCGATAGCGGAGGATCAGTTGCAGGTTTGTGCCTGACACACCTCTATCACGAGCTCGCTCCCACAGGAAACAGCGTGCTTCCAAGGATGCTATTAGCCATCAAAACGCCTCTATCCCACCCGCCCTCCAATGGTGCATCGCGCCATTCCATCGCGCACGCCAATGAACCAACGCCCTCCCCCTACACTTTTTTCTTTGCAGGAAACTGCACTTCGTCGGTGCGTATTCCCCTTCGTCGTGTAAGACATTGCCGCTAAAAAACGTGATTGTCGGACAATGCGACGAACCGAGGCGCACCGCTCTAGGATATGACCTAGACTGCCTAACCGGGGGGAAAACCGACCGGTCATCCAGACGAAAAAAAGTCGAAACTTTTCGCAACGGCGACAGGTCAGGTTAGAGGTAGGGCAACAGCGACTGGTGCAGTCCTTGCACTGGTCATTGCAACAGCTCCTTCAGCTGATTCGCTTCGCCGCGTTTGGGTAGCCGTCGCTTTCCTTGCGTAGCGCTTGTGCGCCTGGCCGCAGGATTTGGCCAATGAAACAACAGCTCTGGCGCTTGCCGGAAACAGATCGAGAAAATGGGAGATATTTATGATCAGTGCTGCCTTGGAACCACAACAAGTCCGTTCTCAATTACCGCCGGCGGCCGAATCGCCGACGGCTCCGGTGCTGGTCACCGGCGGCAAGGCACTGCTCCCCGTCGTTCGACAGAATCCCAATCGCAAGAAAGTCTTGTTCGTCACCTCGGAAATCGCCGACCTGGTCAAGACCGGCGGCCTGGGCGATGTGTCCTCGGCACTGCCCCGGGCCATGGCCGGGCTGCATGATGTCCGGGTGCTGATCCCTGGCTATCCGCAAGTGATGAACAGCGGCAATCCGATCCACATCGTCGGCGAACTGGGCGGCCACGCAGCACTGCCGCCCTGCAAGATCGGGCGCATGGACATGGCCGACGGCCTGGTGATCTACGTACTCATCTGCCCGGAACTGTTTGCCCGCGAAGGTTCTCCCTACGGTGCCAACAACGGTCGCGACTGGCCGGACAACCACATTCGCTTCGCCCGCCTGGGCCTGGCCGCCGCCGACATCGCCGCCAACCTGGCACAGATCCACTGGTGCCCGGACCTGGTCCACGCCCACGACTGGCCAGCAGGACTGGCGCCGGCCTACATGCACTGGCGCGGGCAACGCACCCCGACCCTGTTCACCATCCACAACCTGGCGTACCAGGGCGTGGTCAGCCTGGCATCCTGCCCGGAACTGGGCATCCCCGAGCACGCCCTGCAACAGGAAGGCATGGAGTTCTACGGCAAACTGTCGTTCCTCAAGGCCGGGATGGCCTACTCCAGCCACATCACCACAGTCAGCGCCACCTACGCCCAGGAGATCACCACCCCGGCGTTTGGTTGCGGACTCGACGGTTTCCTGGCTGCCAAGACCCAACAAGGCTTGCTCAGCGGCATCCCCAACGGCATCGATGAAAGCTGGGACTCGGCCACCGACACCCACCTGTTCCGTCAGTTCGCCATGGGCGACTGGGAAGGCAAGGCCGTCAACGCCAGCCATGTGCGTGAACTGTTTGGCCTCGACGACTCCCCTGGCCCGCTGTTCGCCGTGGTGTCGCGCCTGGTCTACCAGAAAGGCCTGGACCTGACCGAAGCGGTCGCCGAGTTCATCGTCGAATCTGGCGGCCAGATCGCCATCATCGGCCGCGGCGAACCGGAGGAAGAACAGGCCATGCGCGAACTGGCACTGCGCTTCCCCGGCCGCATCGGCGTGCGTATCGGCTTCAACGAAACCGATGCGCGGCGGATGTTCGCCGGCAGCGATTTCCTGCTGATGCCCTCGCGCTACGAGCCCTGCGGCTTGAGCCAGATGTACGCCCAACGTTTCGGCTCGCTGCCGGTGGCGCGCAATACCGGAGGCCTGGCGGACACCATCGAAGATGGCGTCACCGGTTTCCTGTTCGATGAGTCCACCGTGGAGAGCTACCAGCAGGCCTTGAGCCGGGCCTTCAAGGTCTTCGAGTTCCCCGACCTGCTCAACGCCATGCGCTGCCGGGCCATGTCGGCACCGTTCAACTGGTGCCAGGCCGTGGAACCCTACGCCGAACTCTACGAACAACTGGTGGCGAAGTCACTGGGAAAATCGGCCAGACAATGAGGTAACAATGACGTCAAGGACGCCTGAGACATGGACCCACGGGGCGGTCATGCTGGATGACGAGCACGCCCGCTTCACCCTCTGGGCCCCGGATGCCTTTTTTGTCAGTGTCGAACTCGACACTGGAGATTCGATACCGCTACTGCCCCAAGCCGACGGCTGGTTCATGATCCAGACCCGTTGCCCCGCCGGCACCCGCTACCGCTACAACATCGATGGCGAGCTGGAGGTGCCCGATCCGGCCTCTCGCGCCCAGGCCGGCGACATCGACCGCCACAGCGTGGTGGTCGACCCCCATGCCTACCCATGGCGGCATACCCAATGGTCCGGCCGCCCCTGGCACGAAGCCGTGATCTACGAATTGCACGTGGGCGCCCTGGGCGGTTTCAACGGTGTCGAACAGCATTTGGCCCGCCTGGCCGGGCTGGGCGTCACCGCCATCGAGCTGATGCCGCTGGCGCAGTTTCCCGGCGATCGCAACTGGGGCTACGACGGGGTCCTGCCCTACGCGCCCCAAGCCTCCTACGGCACGCCTGAACAGCTCAAGCATCTGATCGACAGCGCCCACGGCCATGGGCTGTCCGTCATCCTGGATGTGGTCTACAACCACTTCGGCCCCGACGGCAACTACCTGCACCGCTATGCCAAGGGCTTCTTCCGCGAAGACAAGCACACGCCCTGGGGCGCGGCGATCGATTTCCGCCGCCGCGAAGTGCGGGACTTCTTCATCGACAATGCGCTCATGTGGCTGCTGGAATACCGCTTCGACGGCCTGCGCCTCGACGCGGTACACGCCATCGAAGACCCGGACTTTCTCCAGGAGCTGGCGGCCAGGGTGCGCGAACAGGTGGACCCGGTCCGGCATGTCTGGCTGACCGTGGAAAACGAACACAACCAGGCCAGCCTGCTGGAACAGGGCTACGACGCCCAGTGGAACGACGATGGCCACAATGCCTTGCACGTACTGCTGACTGGCGAGACCGACGCCTACTACGCCGACTATGCCGAGCAGCCGACGGAACAACTGGCACGTTGCCTGAGCCAGGGTTTCGTCTTCCAGGGTCACACCAATCGCCACGGCGAATCCCGGGGCGAACCCAGCGGTCACCTGCCACCGAGCGCCTTCGTGCTGTTCCTGCAGAACCATGACCAGATCGGCAACCGTGCCCTGGGCGAACGCCTGCATCAGCTCGCCGCGCCCCAGGCCTTGCAAGCGGCGACAGCCCTGTTGCTGTTGTCACCGATGATCCCGCTGCTGTTCATGGGCGATGAGGTGGCCGCCGAACAACCGTTCCTGTTCTTTACCAGTCATCACGGCGAACTGGCAGAACTCGTGCGCGAAGGCCGACGCAACGAGTTCAAGGCGTTCAGCGCCTTTGCCGATCCGCAGAAACGCGAGCGGATTCCCGACCCCAACGCGGCCAGCACCTTCGAGGCTTCACGTCCAAGCCTGGAATCGCAACGCGCGGAGCAGCAAGCCAGCGAGGCGCTGTATCGCCAACTGCTGAAAATCCGCCGTGAAGAGATCGTCCCGCGCCTGCCCGGTGCCCAGGCCCTGGGGGCCGATGTGCTGGGCCATGGCGCCGTCAGCGCACGCTGGCGACTGGGCGATGGCAGTGTGTTGCGCATCGACCTGAACCTTGGCGACCAGCCCGTCGAACACCACGCCCCGGAAGAGGCACGCATTCTTTTCGAACATCCGCAGCAGGTCGTGGGTCTGTTGCAACAGGGCGTCCTTGCGCCCTACAGCGCGCTGGTCAGTCTGACGCAGGCGACAACCTTGCCCAACATCACTGGAGAGCGCCAATGAGCGATGCGCAACTGGAAATCCTCGCCGGCCGAGCGGGCCTGGCGGTGGATTGGATCGATGCCAACGGCCGGGCCCAGAAAGTCTCGCCGGCGGTCTTGCGTTCAGTCCTCACGGGCCTGGGCCATCCAGCCGGCAGCGCCCAGGAAATCGATGCCAGCCTGCTGCAGCTGCAGGAAGATCAACAGAACCATCAACTGCCGCCGCTGATCACCGCTGACGTCGGGGCCAGCCTGGACTTGAGCCGCTACTTCGAGGCCGGGATGCCCTGCGAAATCAAGCTCGAAGACGGCGCGACACTGAATCTGAACCTCGGTGCCGACGGCAGGCTGCCGGGCATGGTCCCGGTGGGTTATCAGCATGTCAGCATCCGGGACCAGCATTTCACCCTGGCCGTGGCGCCCGCCCGCTGCTACAGCGTGGCCGATGCGGTGGACGACCCGACGCCTCGGGCCTGGGGCCTGAGCGCGCAGCTGTATGCCTTGCGACGCCCCGGTGACGGCGGCTTCGGTGATACCCAAGCCCTGGAAGAGCTGGCTCGGGTGGCTGGCGAGCGCGGTGCCGAGGCCATTGCCATCAGCCCGATGCACGCGATGTTCAGCAGCGACACCGGGCGCTACAGCCCTTACTCGCCTTCCAGCCGACTGTTCCTCAACAGCCTGTACGCCGCCCCCGGCACCATCCTCGGTGAACGCGCCCTGCGCACCGCCATCGACGCCACCGGCTTGACCAACCAACTGCGCAACCTGGAAGAGCAGCCGCTGATCGATTGGCCAGTCGCCGCCCAGGCCAAGCAGAAAATCCTCCGCGCCCTGTACGACGGGTTCAGCCAGGGCGCGCATCCGCTGCATGAAGACTTCAGCAGTTTCCGCCACACCAGCGGCGAAGCCCTGGAAAACCATTGCCGCTTCGAGGCCTTGCAGGCCGAACGCGCCGCCCATGGCGAAAGCCTCGACTGGCGGCAGTGGCCGGAAGAATGGCGCGATCCGCGCAGCGCGGTCCTGGCCCATTTCGCCGAAGAAAATGCCGACGAAATCGGTTTCTACGCCTTTTGCCAATGGTTGATCGCCCGCTGCCTGGAACGCGCCCAGAGCGCAGCCAAATCCAGCGGCATGGGCATCGGCCTGATCGCCGACCTGGCGGTAGGTGCCGATGGCGCTGGCAGCCAGGCCTGGAGCCGGCAGGACGAACTGCTCGCCTCGTTGACCGTAGGCGCACCGCCGGACATTCTCAATCGCTCCGGCCAAGGCTGGGGCATTTCGGCGTTTTCCCCGGAAGGCCTGGTGCGCAACGGCTTTCGCGCCTTCATTGAAATGCTAAGGGCCAACTTTGCCCACGCCGGTGGCTTGCGCATCGATCATGTCATGGGCTTGCAACGGCTCTGGGTGATTCCCAACGACGCCCCACCCAGCGACGGTGCCTACCTGTATTACCCGGTGGACGACCTGTTGCGCCTGCTGGCACTGGAATCCCATCGGCACCAGGCCATCGTACTGGGCGAAGACCTCGGTACCGTGCCGGATGGCTTGCGGGACAAACTCAGCGCCCGCTCGATCCTCGGCATGCGCGTGCTGCTGTTCGAACAGGACAACACCCATTTCAAACCCATCCTCGACTGGCCGGACAACGCCCTCGCCACCACCAGCACCCATGACTTGCCAACGCTCAACGGCTGGTGGCACGGTCACGACATCGACTGGAACGCCCGGCTGGACCTGATCGACTCCCACACCGAAATGGACTGGCGCAAGCACCGCGAGCGCGAACGCGAAGGTCTGCGCCATGCGCTGAATCAGGATCCGCAGAATTTTCGCGAAGAACACCGCGAGACCGACCAGGTGCTGGATGCCAGCGTGCGTTTCCTCGGTCACACCCGCGCACCGCTGGTGTTGTTGCCGCTCGAAGATGCCCTGGGCATCGAGGAGCAGGCCAACCTGCCCGGCACCATCGACACCCATCCCAATTGGCGCCGTCGCCTGGCCCGGCAGAGCCAGGCGTTGCTGGATCACCCGGACGCCGCCCGGCGTCTGGAAATACTCGCCTGCGCCAGACTTCAGGCGAACGAGCGTGACCGATGAAACAACCATTGATCCAACCTCTGCGGGCAACGTTGCGCCTGCAGTTCCATAAAGGCTTCACCCTGGACGATGCCATACCCCAGGTGCCGTACTTCGCTGCGCTGGGCATCAGCCACATTTATGCCTCTCCGCTGCTCAAGGCCCGGGCCGGCTCCATGCACGGCTACGACGTGGTCGATCCGACCCTGGTCAATCCCGAACTGGGTGGCGAAGCCGCGCTCAAGCGTCTGGTTGCAGCCTTGCGCGAGCACCGGATGGGCTTGATCCTCGACATCGTCTCCAATCACATGGCCGTCGGCGGCAATGACAATCCCTGGTGGCTGGATCTGCTGGAGTGGGGTCGACTCAGCCCGTACGGCGAGTTCTTCGACATCCAGTGGCATTCTCCCGACCCGCTGATGGAAGGCCAGTTGTTGCTGCCGTTCCTGGGCAGCGACTACGGCGTGGCCTTGCAGGAAGGCACCTTGCGACTGCGCTTCGATGCCACCCATGGCAGCTTCTACGTCGAACACTATGAACACCGCTTCCCGATTTGCCCGATGCACTACGGCGAGCTGCTCAAACCCACCGAAACCCTGCCCGTCGAACAGGCCGAATCGCTCAAGACCCTGGCTGAGCGCTTCACCACGCTGAATTACCAGACCGATGCCCACGCCCTCGCTCGTCCGCTGCAAACGGAGTTGCGGGACCTGGCGGCACACGCCGGCATCCTGGCCGCCATCGAGGCCAACCTGGCTGGCTACGACGCTACCCAGCCCCAGGGTTTCGAACGCCTGCATCAGCTACTGGAGCGCCAGAGCTACCGGCTCGCCAGCTGGCGCACCGCGGCGGACGACATCAATTGGCGGCGCTTTTTCGATGTCAATGAACTGGGCGGGCTGCGGGTCGAGCGTCCGGCGGTATTCGAAGCCACCCATGCCAAGATCTTCGAATTGATCGGCGAAGGGCTGGTGGATGGGCTGCGGATCGATCACATCGACGGTCTTGCCGACCCTCGTGGTTACTGCCGCAAATTGCGCCGACGCGTGAACTCGCTGTCGCCGAGCCGACACTTGCCGATTTTCGTCGAGAAGATCCTCGGCGATGGCGAGACGTTGCGGCGGGACTGGAACATCGACGGCAGTACCGGCTACGAGTTCATGAACCAGGTCTCGCTGTTGCAGCATGACCCGGCCGGTGCCGCCCCCCTTGCCGAATTCTGGAGCCGGCACAGTGAGCGGCCGGCGCACTTCATCGAAGAAGCCCGCCTGGCTCGCCAGCAGATACTCAATGGCTCCTTGGCCGGGGATTTCGAAAGCGTTGCCCAGGCCCTGCTGCAAGTGGCCCGGGACGATGTGATGACCCGCGACCTGACCCTGGGCGCGATTCGGCGGGCCTTGCAGGAATTGGTCGTGCATTTCCCGGTGTATCGCACCTACATCACGCCGTTGGGGCGCTCTGCTGAAGACCAGGTGTTTTTCAACCAGGCCCTGGAAGGCGCCCGGCAAACCCTCAGCGAAGCCGACTGGCCGGTGCTCGACTGCCTGGCGGGCTGGCTCGGTGGCATGCCTTGGCGACAACGCCCCCGCGGCAGCCAGCGCAAACGCCTGCGCCACGCCTGCGTACGCTTCCAGCAACTGACCTCGCCGGCCGCCGCCAAGGCCGTGGAGGACACCGCTCTCTATCGCTCGGCGGTGCTGCTGTCGCGCAATGACGTGGGCTATGACACCGAGCGTTTCAGCGCCCCGGCGCAGGCGTTCCACCAAGTGTGCGCCGAACGCCTCGAGCACTTTCCCGACAACCTGATGACCACCGCCACCCACGACCACAAGCGCGGCGAAGACACCCGCGCCAGGCTGGCCGTGCTCAGCGAGCGCGCCGACTGGTACGCCGCCTGCGTGGAACAATGGCGCATCCTCTCGCCTTCGCTGCACAGCGACCCGGCGGCGCCCTCGGCCGGTGATGAACTGATCCTGTACCAGGCGTTGCTAGGCAGTTGGCCGCTGGACCTCGACCTCCAGGACCACCAGGCGCTGGCCGCCTACAACGAGCGCCTGTGGCAATGGCAACGCAAGGCCCTGCGCGAAGCCAAGTTGCAAAGCAGCTGGGCGGCGGTCAACGACGCTTATGAGCAAGCCACCCAGATGTTCCTCGAACGCCTGCTGCTGGGCGATGAGGGGCTGCCCTTGCGCAACGCCATCGCCGAGGCGGTCCAGGCCGTCGCGCCGGCGGGCGCCCTCAACAGTCTGGCGCAAACTTTGCTGCGCATGACCGTACCCGGCGTACCGGACCTGTACCAAGGCAACGAGTTCTGGGACTTCAGTCTCGTGGACCCGGACAACCGTCGCCCGGTGGATTTCCAGGCACGCCGCGAAGCGATGCAGGCCGACAGCCCCCCAGCCGCGTTGGTACGCGATTGGCGTGACGGCCGGATCAAACAGGCATTGATCGCCCGGACACTGGCCGTGCGAGCCGAATATCCACAGCTATGGCGCCAGGGCCGCTACCAACCGCTGGACGTGCTCGGTGAGCAGGCCCATCGGGTATTGGCCTTCATGCGCGAGGACTCGCAACAACGGGCGATCATTGTGGTACCTGTCCATGCGGCGCACTTGCTGGAAAACAGTGCCGTGCCGCTGGTGGCTGCGTCGGATTGGGGCGATACCCGCGTATCGTTACCGTTCGCCGCCAAGGATGAAAAACTGAAGGGACTTTTTTCAAGCGCAACAGTCACACCCCAAAGGGAGCTGCTGATCAGCACCGCGCTGGGGATTTCCCGGTCAATGTCTTTATCCAACCTTGAGTTGAATCAGGAGCACTGCGATGAGTACCGACGATAAACGCATTCGCGAATTCGCCTATCAGATCTGGGAGTCCGAAGGTAAGCCTGCCGGGCAGGAAAAACGCCACTGGGAGATGGCGCGCAAACTGGCTGAAGCCGAGGCCCTGGCACCCAGCAAGCCAGCCAAGGCCGCGAGTAAATCGACGACCAGCAAGACCGATGGCGCCAAGCCTGCTGCAACCAAGGCCACCACGGCCAAGACCGCCGCGAAAAGTACCACGCCCAAGGTCAAGCCGGCGGCCAAGCCTGCCGCAGCGATCGTGCCACCGGCGAGCAAGACTACCGACAAAAAGCCGCGTGCACCGCGCAAGCCGCCGGCGGTTTGATTCCTCCTATCGGTCTCCTCGTCAGGTGGGAGCAACGCTTGCTCGCGAAACAGGCGCCTCGATGTCCGGAGGAACGCATCGCTTTATCGCGGACAAGCCTTGCTCCCACAGAAAAGCAACTTTGTCCCACGTAACGGGATGAATCCCCTCGCCACAGGTGAAGGGTGATGCCATCCCTTTCAAGTGAACCGCATCGCTGTATCTGTCTGTTTTTTTGCAGGAGCAACTATGACCCGTCCAAACAAAACCACGCCGCCGCCCGTTATCGAGGCTTCGCGGATTCGTGAAGGGCTGCCTTTTCCACTGGGTGCAACCTGGGATGGCCTCGGGGTCAATTTCGCGCTGTTTTCAGCCAATGCCACCAAGGTCGAACTGTGCATTTTCGATGATGCCGGCGAAGTCGAACTCGAACGCATCGAGCTGCCGGAGTACACCGACGAAATTTACCACGGTTACCTGCCCGATGCCCACCCGGGATTGATCTATGGCTACCGGGTCTATGGCCCATATGACCCGGCGAACGGTCATCGTTTCAACCCGAACAAGCTGCTGATCGACCCCTACGCCAAGCAACTGGTCGGCCAATTGAAGTGGTCCGAAGCCCTGTTCGGCTACACCATCGGCCACCCCGACGGCGACCTCAGCTTCGATGAGCGCGACAGCGCCCCGTTCGTTCCCAAGTGCAAAGTCATCGACCCCGCGCACACCTGGGGCCACGACCATCGCGTCAGCGTGCCCTGGGACAAGACCATCCTGTATGAAACCCATGTGCGCGGCCTCACCATGCGTCACCCGTCGGTGCCCGAGAACCTGCGCGGTACGTTCGCCGGGCTGATGGTCGACGATGTGCTGGAGCATATCCGCAAGCTGGGTGTCTCTTCGGTGGAACTGCTGCCCATCCATGCCTTCGTCAATGACCAGCACTTGCTGCACAAAGGCATGACCAATTACTGGGGCTACAACAGCATTGCCTTCTTCGCGCCCGACCCGCGCTACCTGGCCAGCGGCAAGATCGCCGAGTTCAAGGAGATGGTCGCCCACCTGCACGAGGCCAACCTGGAAGTCATCCTCGACGTGGTCTACAACCACACCGCCGAGGGCAACGAACAGGGCCCCACCCTGTCCATGCGCGGCATCGATAACGCCTCCTACTACCGGCTGATGCCCGACGACAAACGCTACTACATCAACGACTCCGGAACCGGCAACACCTTGGACCTGAGCCATCCCTGCGTGCTGCAGATGGTCACCGACTCCCTGCGCTACTGGGCCACGGAAATGCACGTCGATGGCTTCCGCTTCGACCTGGCGACCATTCTCGGCCGTTACCATGACGGTTTCGACGAGCGCCACAGCTTCCTCGTCGCCTGCCGCCAGGATCCGGTGCTGCGCCAGGTAAAAATGATCGCCGAGCCTTGGGACTGTGGCCCCGGGGCTACCAGGTGGGGCATTTCCCGCCAGGCTGGGTCGAGTGGAACGACAAGTTCCGCGACACGGTACGCGCCTTCTGGAAGGGTGATGACGGCCAACTCGCCGACTTTGCCAGCCGAATGACCGCCTCGGGCGAGATGTTCAACCAGCGTGGCCGGCGGCCGTATGCCTCGGTAAACTTCGTCACTGCCCACGACGGTTTCACCTTGCATGACCTGGTGTCGTACAACGACAAGCACAACGAAGCCAACGACGAGAACAATCAGGACGGCAGCAATAACAACCTGTCCTGGAACCATGGCGTCGAAGGCCCGACGGATGATCCGCAGATCAACGCGCTGCGCCATCGGCAGATGCGCAACTTCTTCGCCACCCTGCTGCTGGCCCAAGGCACGCCGATGATCGTCGCCGGCGACGAGTTTGCCCGTACCCAGCACGGCAACAACAATGCCTATTGCCAGGACAGCGAGATTGGCTGGGTCAACTGGGACCTGAGCGAGGATGGCGCGACGCTGCTCAAGTTCGTCAAGCGCCTGATCAAGTTGCGCCTGACCTACCCGATCCTGCGACGCGGACGCTTCCTGGTGGGTAATTACAACGAGGACATCGGCGTCAAGGACGTGACTTGGCTGGCCCCGGACGGCAGCGAAATGACCATCGAACAATGGCAGGACAGCCATGGTCGCTGCCTCGGCATGCTGATGGACGGCCGTGCCCAGGAAACCGGCATTCGGCGCAAGGGGGGCGATGCGACGCTGCTGCTGGTGGTCAACGCGCATCATGACATCGTCAACTTCCGCTTGCCGGAAGTCCCGGAGGGCAGTTTCTGGACCTGCATGGTCGACACCAACCAGCCGACCGTTCGTGGGCAGGAGCGCTTCGATTTCGATTCCGAATACTCTGTCACCGGGCGCTCGCTGCTGCTGTTCGAACTGCAACGCGAAGAAGAGGATTGAAATACCTGCTGTGAACAGCCATAAGGAACCGCAAGGACGCGGTTTTTTATTCCACACCGTCCAGTTTCAAGAAAAAAATGCAGCTCAGATGCACATGTCACGAGACGGATCGGCTGACATGGTCAATACTTCCCCCTGCGGTAGTCTCCAGGATTCGGAGCGCTGTGAATCGCAGTCATGCCCCATCGGTGCCATCGGACAGTAGGCACGGTGCATGGCTGAAAGATTGAACACATAACAAGGATGTCGCTTATGAAGCCCGCCTCTCGCCTGCCTGGCCGGCAGCACCCGCAAATCTGGAACAGTGCTGCGCAATTGGCCGATATTCCGATCATCAGTACCCAGACACTCATTCCCGCCGGCGCTCGCGCCGTCATCCTTGCCCCGCACCCGGGCGATGAGGTCGGCGCCTGTGGCGGATTGCTGCAATTGCTGAACAACCTGGACCAGCCCATGTTGCTGATCTCGGTCACCGATGGCGCCCTGGCCCACCCCGGCTCACCGCTGTGGAACGACGAACGCCTGCGTGTGCACCGCCCTCACCCCCAGGAAAGCGTCGACGCCCTGCATCGCCTGGGCATCGCCGCCCATGGCCTGCAATGGGTGCGCGGCGGTTTTCCGGAAAAAAACCTGGCCGAACACGAAACCGAACTGGCCACGTTTATTGCCCGTCACCTGCGCCCCGGTGACGTGGTGTTCAGCACCTGGCGCCAGGACGGCGACAGCGACCACGACACTGTCGGACGCGCTGGGGCCCTGGCCGCCGACAGGATCGGAGTGGCGTTCAACGAGCTGCCGGTGTGGGCCTGGCACTGGCCGGTCCGCGAGCAGAATAAAATCCCCTGGCACCGGGCCCGCAAACTGCGCCTCGACGTCTGGACCACCGCCCGCAAACGTCACGCCATGCACGCCTACGTCAGCCAACTCAGCGGCGAACCGGCGAGCGGCATCGCCCCGCTGTTGCCCAGGGTCATCCTTGACCGGATGGGCTTGCCCTATGAGATTGTCTTCATCTGAACGCCTGCCTGTAGGAACTGGACTTGTTCGCGATGGCGGTGGTTCAGATACACCGCTATCGCGAGCAAGCTCGCTCCCACATTGGATTTGCACCTCCCCTGTGGGAGCGAGCTTGCTCGCGATAGCGGCAGGCCAGGTTCGACGAACCCGGCAGGGACACGAAAAATCCGGAACTGCCGGCGCTTTGGATCAGTCGCATGAACAAGTACGTCTGATTCAGGAGTGAACGTGACTCAAGATCCCGATTGGCGAGCTGTCGAACCAATGCCATCGGACGCGCCTGCGGCGGTTCATCGGCTGCGGGTCCTGACGGTCAACACTCATAAGGGCTTCACCGCCCTCAACCGGCGCTTCATCCTGCCGGAATTGCGCGAAGCGGTGCGCAGTACCGGTGCCGATCTGGTGTTCCTGCAAGAAGTGCTCGGCGAACATGACCGCCACGCGTCACGCTACGACAACTGGCCCCAGACGTCCCAGTACGAATTCCTCGCCGACAGCATGTGGAGCGACTTCGCCTACGGCCGTAATGCGGTCTACCCCGATGGCCACCATGGCAACGCCTTGCTTTCCAAGTACCCGATCCGCCAGTTCCGCAATCTCGACGTGTCCATCACCGGCCCCGAGCGGCGCGGGTTGTTGCATTGCGTGCTGGATGTGCCAGGCCACGCCGCGGTCCACGGGATCTGCGTGCATTTGAGCCTGTTGGAAAGCCATCGCCAGTTACAGCTCAAGCTGCTCTGCCAATTGCTCGACTCGCTGCCTGCGGACGCACCGGTGATCATTGCCGGTGACTTCAACGACTGGCAACTGCGCGGCAACCTCGCCCTCGCCCGTCGAGGTTACTTGCACGAAGCCTTCGAACACCACTTGGGCCGCCCCGCCAGGACCTATCCGGCCCGCTTCCCACTGTTGCGCCTGGACCGCATCTACTTGCGCAACGCCAGCAGTCATTCCCCGCAAATACTGGGCAACAAACCCTGGACCCACCTGAGCGATCATCTGCCGCTTTCGGTGGAAGTGCATTTGTAGAGCAGGCATTTCCTCAGGCTTTCTGCCCGTGGACCTGTAAGTTCTGACAGTAGCGACGCCCTTTATTCGTTGCTACGGTGCCATTCCATACAGCGAGCGTTGCCAGGCCCTGTGTGCCATCTGTTGTGCAACCGATGCTGAAACCGGTATCCATGGGGATGCCGATGCAGAGGGATAGCACATGATTCGGCACGATAAAGGATTCAATCGGCTGTTCAACGCCTTGTGGGTATCGGCTCCCTTCCTGTTACCCGCACCCGCCGCCATGGCAGCCTGCACGCTGGCGCCAACCGCCGGCAATGACACCTATGTCTGCGACAGCGGCACCAGCCCCGGGCTGACGGACCTTTCAGGCAACAACAGCCTGACCATGCCCGCCAACGGCAGCGGTGTCATTACCGGCGACGTCACGTTCGGCACCGGCGTCGACACCCTCGAGATCAACGCCAACGGCGTGATTGACGGTGATGTCGAGCAAGGCTCGGAAGCCGACTCTTTCGTCATGAACGGCGGCAGGATCCTCTCCCTGGCCCAAGGCGACGGCCTCGATCAATTCCTGATGACCGGTGGCACCATCGTCGATGCATTCGAAGACGGCGACATCGCCAAGATGACGGGCGGTACCATCGGCCGGGTCGACATGAAGCTCGATGACAACGTTTTCGATATGTCCGGCGGCAATATCATCGGCAACCTGGTGACCGGTTTCGGCCAGGACACCATCATCCTCTCCGCGGGACGCATCGGCGGCAATGTCAGTGTCAGCGGCGGCAACGACAGCATTACCGTCAGCGGCGGCGAAATCCTCGGTGAGGTCCGGGCCAGTGCCGGCGATGACCAGTTTCAGTGGAGCGGCGGCCTCATTCACTCGGCCATCCTGATGGGTGACGGCAACGACACGGCGCTGTTGAGCAACCTCGATGAAGCCGGACTGAGCATCACCCCCAGCGTGAATGGCGGATTGGGCCAAGACATCCTGACCTTTGAAGGCAGCACCTCCAGCACCGGCGCCCGCTACCTCAATTGGGAAACGGTCAACCTCACCCAAGGCTCGCAACTGGACCTTAACGACACGCTGACGTTGGGTGACAGCGCCACCGGCACCGGGACGCTCAACATCGAGAGCGGCAGCACGCTGACGGCGACCCAAGGCGTCATCGCCCCTTTTACTGCCGGTCAACTGGCGACGCTCAACAACGCCGGCACGATAGACCTTACCCAGGGCAACACTCGCACCAACGACACGCTTACCGTCCAAGGCAATTACGTCGGCAACAATGGCCAGTTGCATGTGCAAACGGCCGTCGGTGCCGATGGCTCCGCCAGCGACAAACTGGTGGTCAATGGCGGGACACTCACCGGCAATACCGCCATCACGGTCACGAACCTGGGCGGCACGGGCGCACAGACGACCCAGGACGGCATCGAAGTGGTCCAGGCCCAGGGAGGCGCGGTCAGTAACATCGATGCCTTTTCCCTGGCGCAGTCCGTCTCGGCCGGCGCGTTCGACTACCGCCTGTTCAAAGGCGGCGTGAGCGATAATCAAAACAACTGGTACCTGCGCTCCACCGTGGTCGCCGGACCAGTAGCGGCGCCCATCCCGACGGCGCCTCCCGCGCCGGGCGCGCCCCCCGTGCCGACGCTGCCGCCCTTGCCAACCGCAGTGCCCGGCGCGGCCCCCATCCCGTTGTATCGCCCGGAAGTGCCGACCTGGTCGGTACTGCCTCCGGCGGCGGCGCAATTGACGTTAATGGCCCTCGGTACGTTCCATGACCGTCAGGGTGACCAGCGCCTGCTCACGGAAACCGGCGCGTTCGGCGCGGGTTGGGGCCGGGTCTATGGCGTAGACCTGGATAAAACCTGGGCCGGTACGGTGACGCCGCAGTTCGATGGGTCGATCAAGGGGTTCCAGGTGGGCAACGATTTGTACAGCTCGCTTCTGTCCGGCGGCCAGACCCAGCGCATTGGCTTCTTCGTCGGGCACACGGAATTGAACGGCAATGTCAAAGGCTTCAACCTGGGTTTCGAAGGTCGGCGCGCCGGCAAGATAGAACTCGACGGCGACAGCTACGGGCTCTACTGGACGCTCACCGACCCCAACGGCGGCTATGTCGACGCCGTGGTGATGGGCACGCGATTGAACGGCGACAACCGTTCCGAGCGTGGCCTGAAAATCGACAATCGCGGGCACGCCTTGACCGCTTCGGCGGAGACCGGCTACCCCTTCAAGGTGACCACTGACTGGGACTTTGAACCCCAGGCCCAGATCATCTACCAAAAGGTCTCCCTGGATACGCAAAACGATGGGGTCTCCAAGGTCGAATTCGATTCCGACGGTGCCTGGACCGGCCGCCTCGGTGCGCGGCTCAAGGGCCGCTACCAGGTCAGCGGCATGCCTGTGGAACCGTACTTGCGCGCCAATCTCTGGCATACGTTTTCCGGCACCGACTCGGTGATATTCGACGACACCGAACGGGTCGAGACCCAGCAGCGCGCCTCCACCGGCGACCTCGGGATTGGCGTCAACGTGAGCCTGGCGCCCAGCGTCGCCCTGTACGCCGGCGCGAACTACAGCCAAAACCTCGACAGCAACCAGCAACACAGTGTCATGGGCAACGTCGGTTTTCGGATCAGTTGGTAGGCGGGCCTACGACAGAGGCTTGACGCCCGAACATCCACCACAATAACCAATTGAAATCAGCACTTTATTAGCGCTGATTTCAGCATGCCATTCATCGTTCATTTTCTTGACGCGCCGCCATCAGTCTTCTTGACTACACCATACTACCCCCGGAAATACAGTCAGGGGCAGGCCTCTGGAACCCGTCAAGACGGGCCGCCAGAGGCTTGCCCCAATCCATTCGGTCGCCCCTCATTCGGGGTAGGAGAGACGCCAGAAAAGCGAGAAACGCATGCGATTGCAAGGCAGGCCCCCATGAAAACTTCCCTCCGTCCACAAGAGTTCACCACCACTTTCCATACCGTCTCGACATCGTTGCTGCTGCTTTCATCCATGGAGGTCCAGGCCTGGCCTGCCGAGGAGACCGTGCAGCCCTGGTACGACCGAACATCATCCACCCACCTCGATACCGCACTTGTTGGAAGTGAACCTCCTTCCGGCAAAAGCCCCGCCCTGTTCACATTGCGCCACGGCGACGGTCATACCCAGCGCATGGGACTGATCAGTGGGCAACACCAGATCATTTCAACCGGTGGCGGCCTACTGGTGATGCCCGCGCTGGCCGACCCGGACAAAGATGCCCTCAACCTGAAAGGTTCGAGCCTCGGCGCCTATTGGAGCCTGACCGGCCCCGCGGGCTGGCACGTCGACCTGAGCGCCAGCGGCGGCCGGGTCAACGGCTACAGCCGCACCGAACAAGGCCAGCGCCAGGCCACCGAAGGCCATGCGGTGACGCTGTCGGTCGAAGGTGGCTTCCCTATTGGCATCAGCACCCACTGGGTGGTCGAACCCCAGGCGCAACTGATCAACCAGCGCGTCACCCTCGATACGCCGAATGCCGAGAGCGGCACCGGCGATGAATTGAGCAGTTGGAGCGGCCGCGTTGGCGCACGCCTCAAAGGTAACTACCAGGTCAACGGCCTCGGCGTGGAGCCTTACCTGCGAACCAACCTGTGGCACACCGTCCAGGGCGCCGGCACAGTGTCCCTGGATAAGGTCGACAAGATCAGCAGCAGCCGAAAATCCTCTACCGTCGAAGTCGGCCTGGGCCTGGTGGCCCGGGTCACGCCGGCGGTAAGCCTGTATGTCAGCGCCGATTAC
Organism: Pseudomonas sp. Van50; assembly: GCF_055390755.1. Classification (NCBI taxonomy): domain Bacteria; kingdom Pseudomonadati; phylum Pseudomonadota; class Gammaproteobacteria; order Pseudomonadales; family Pseudomonadaceae; genus Pseudomonas; species Pseudomonas sp. Van50. The sequence goes on from NZ_AP024343.1 coordinate 3,852,473, forward strand.
AGCAGTGACGTCGACGACAACGACCTCAACGGCATCATTACCAGCATGGGGGTGCGGATGCGCTGGTGACGTCAACTCTGTAGTCGATCCCCTTGTGTAGGAGCTGCCGGAGGCTGCGATCTTTTGATCTTTCGCTTGGGACTCAAGTGTCCGGGGGAAGATCGCAGCCTCGTTTCACTCGTCAGCTCCTACATAGGTCCTACATAGCTCTTACGACGTCGTCCGGCGCAAGCGATCTGCTGCCACTTAAAAAACACCTCCATTAAGGCGTATAACGCTAAAAGCGTTTCACGCCTGCAAGCCGTTCGCCCATGGCTCATTTCATTGATGGAGTAACGACATGACCACAGCCCCCTTCCTCGCCAACCTGTTCCCCGGTGCCGCCGACATCCCCGACGCCTACCGCCTCGAAGGTCGGATCGAGCAGCGCGAATACCTGGTCGACGGCGTCCTGCAAACCTGGCAAGGGCCGCTGGCCGTCGTCCGCAGCCCCGTCTACCTGACCGGCGAGCTGGGTGATGAACAAGTGATTCTCGGCAGCACGCCCCTGCTGGATGCCGAGACCGCCCTCACCGCCCTGGACGCCGCCGTCCGGGCTTACGATCGCGGCCAGGGCCAGTGGCCGACGATGCGCGTCGCCGAGCGCATCCGCCATGTGGAAACCTTCCTGGCGCGCATGCGCGAGCAGCGCGAAGCCGTGGTCAAGTTGCTGATGTGGGAGATCGGCAAGAACCTCAAGGACTCCCAGAAGGAATTCGACCGCACCTGCGATTACATCGTCGACACCATCAATGCCCTCAAGGAACTGGACCGCCGCTCCAGCCGTTTCGAGCTGGAACAGGACACCCTCGGGCAGATCCGTCGCGTTCCCTTGGGCGTGGCCTTATGCATGGGGCCCTACAACTATCCGCTGAACGAAACCTTCACCACCCTGATTCCGGCCTTGATCATGGGCAACACCGTCGTGTTCAAGCCGGCCAAGCTCGGTGTGCTGCTGGTACGGCCGCTGCTCGAAGCCTTCCGCGACAGCTTCCCGGCGGGTGTGATCAACGTGATCTACGGCAGCGGCCGGGAAACCGTCAGCGCGCTGATGGCCAGCGGCAAGATCGACATCTTCGCCTTCATTGGCACCAACAAAGCCGCCAGCGACCTGAAGAAACTCCACCCGCGCCCGCACCGCTTGCGTGCCGCCCTGGGGCTGGATGCGAAGAATCCCGGGCTGGTGCTGCCGGATGTGGACCTGGACAACGCGGTCAGCGAGGCGCTGACCGGCTCGCTGTCCTTCAACGGCCAACGCTGCACGGCGCTGAAAATCCTGTTTGTCCATGAAGACGTGGCACCGGCATTCATCGAGAAATTCAACGCCAAGCTGGCCGGCCTGAAACCCGGCATGCCGTGGGAAGCCGGTGTGGCGCTGACGCCGCTGCCCGAGGCGGGCAAGGTCGACTACCTGCATTCACTGGTCGCCGATGCGGTCGCCAAGGGCGCGGAAGTGAAGAATGTCCACGGTGGCGAATCGCGCAATTCGTTCTTCTATCCGGCGGTGCTGTATCCGGTGAACACGGCGATGCGGGTCTACCACGAAGAACAGTTCGGCCCGGTCGTGCCCATCGTGCCGTACCGCGACCTCAACACCGTGGTCGATTACGTATTGGAGTCCGACTTCGGCCAGCAACTCAGCATTTTCGGCACCGACCCGGCACAAGTCGGCAAGCTGGTGGACACCTTCGCCAACCAGGTCGGCCGCATCAACATCAACGCCCAGTGCCAGCGTGGCCCGGACACCTTCCCGTTCAATGGCCGGAAGAACTCGGCCGAGGGCACCTTGTCCGTCCACGATGCGCTGCGCACCTTTTCCATCCGCACGCTGGTGGCGACCAAGTTCCAGGAGAGCAACAAGGCGTTGATCAGCGACATCATCCGTGAGCGGGATTCCAACTTCCTGACCACGGACTACATCTTCTGATCCACGCCCGGAGGGCTACGACAGGGCTGGGCGACGCCACTTGATGCCCCAGCCCTGTTGCATGCCGGCAGCCGCCAGCAGGATCGCCGCCACCCCCAGCCATTGCAGCGGTTCGAGGCGATGGCCGAAGGCGAACCAGTCGACGAAGATCGCCGCGATCGGATAGATGAACGACAAAGCCCCGGTCAACGCGGTCGGCAACCGCTGGATGGCGCTGTACAGCAGCACGTACATCACGCCGGTGTGCACCATGCCCAGGGTCAACAGGCTGGCCCAGGCCTGGGCGTGTTGCGGTAACGCCGAGAAGTTCGCCCAGGGCGCCAGCAGCAACACGCCGGTGCTGACCTGGATCAGGGCGATCAGATGGGGTGGCGTGCCCGTCAGACGCTTGATGATCAACGCCGCGACGGCGTACAACAACGCCGCCCCCAGCGCCAACGCAATGCCCAGCAGATAGTCACCGCCGCCCTGCCCTTGCTCACCATGGGCACTGACGATGGCCAGCATTCCGAGAAACGACACCGCCAGCCAGAACAGTTTTTGCGCAGTGATTTTCTCCCCCAGGAACAACGCCGCCAGGCCTACCAACATGAACGGCTGGACGTTGTACACCGCCGTGCCGATGGCGATCGAAGCACGGGAGTAAGAGGCAAATAACAACACCCAGTTACCGACGATCGCCACACCACTGAGCACCGCCAGCAGGAAGGTGGCACGGGTGAGGATGCCGGGCCGCAAAAAGCCGAAACCGGCGCAGATCAGCAGCAAAGTCACGGCACCGAACACGCAGCGCCAGAACACCACATCCAGCACCGGCAAACCGGAAACCAGCACGAACCAACCAATGGTTCCGGAGATCAGCATGGCGGCGGTCATTTCCAGCGAACCGCGGCGTAAGGTCTTGTCCATCTTCAGGCTCCTTCAGCAAGTGGGCACAGTATGCCGAGCCGACCCGAACCTTCTCCATGGCTTGAAAAAGGCTAAACTGCGTTTCGACCTTTTTTATCAAGGCAACTTCACGCATTCGCCTAATGGAGCTGAAATGACTGACGATATTGACCAGATCCTCATCAGCGCCCTGATGGAAGACTCCCGACGCTCCCTCAAGGCCCTGGCAAACCTCAGCGGCCTGTCCTCCCCCAGTGTCGCCGAACGTCTTCGCCGGCTCGAGGAACGCGGCGTGCTCAGGGGCTACACCGTCGAAGTGGACCCCAAGTGCTTCGGCTATCAACTCCAGGCCATCGTGCGCATCCGCCCGCTACCGGGACAGTTGCAGGAAGTGGAGCGGCAGATCCAGGCCATCGCTGAATTCACCGAATGCGACAAGGTCACCGGCGACGACTGTTTCATCGCGCGCCTGCATGTGCGCTCGATGGAACAGCTGGATACCTTGCTGGACAAGCTCAATGTCCACGCCGAGACCAATACGGCCATCGTCAAGAAGACCCCGGTCAAGCGGCGGTTGCCGCCGATGGCGTGAGTGGAAACCGGCCTCGGATCGCCCGAGGCCGGGAAAGCGGGTTACTCGAGCTCTTCCAACTCGGGACTGCGCTGCACTTTGTGCACTTGTTCCTCAGGCGCGTTGCTCGCTTTGATCAACCTGAGCGTCTGGAGCTTGGTGCAGGCATTGACGCCATCGGCATAGACGCCGCTGTGGTTGCACTTCCAGTCGTAGAAATTGGCCAGGGCTCCGGACAGTTGCAGGCTGTAGTCCGTGCTTTGCGTGCCCGGGCTGAACGGCTGACCGGCCGGAATGTTCTGGAACCATTGCATCCAGACATCGCCTCCCACAGGTGGCGGGTTGGCCTGGAACGTCGGGTTCATGATCGCCAGTTGCTGGTACTCGGCGGTCATGTGGCAACTCAGGCAGGACGCCTGGGGGTTGTCCACCGGCCCATTGAGTCGCCCGTTCCAACCCAGGTGGGTCGGTGGCAGTTCCTGGGTGTTGGCGTTGATCGCGGTCTGTTTCAGGGCCGGGTTGATCTTGGTGACCACCGGTTTGGGGTTGGTAAAGTCGTTGCCGGTTACCTTGGGATCATTGCCCCACATGATCCCCACCGGCACCAGGTTGTTCCAATTCGCCTTGCCGGTCTTGGCGCCGTTGTATTGGAACGTGCCGAACAGCCAGCCGGTATCGCTCACGCGGGTGTCGCGCACGGCAATGTCCATCTGAATCAGCGCCACTTTGGTGACGTGCCGTTTGGTCGAAGTGAAGGTTTCGGCGGTGTAGGCGTTCCAGAGCAATGGGTTCGCCAGGAACGGCACCGTCTTGACGTCTATATCGGCGAACAGCGCCTTGCAGACCACCGTGCCGTTGGCAAAACTCTTGGGTTTGGAGGTATGGCTTGGGTCTGGATTATCCGGGTCTTTCCAGACCTGGCCGATGGTGTAGGCCCCTATATCGTTATAGATACCCACCGCGTAGGTCTGCCCGCTGTCGGTCTGCGTACTTGCCAGTTGCCCGGGCTGAATCGGTGCCTCCTTGGTCAGCCCGCTGATGCCTTCACGACCGTTGGGACCGTAATGCTGCCAAGGCATGTGATACCACTGGCGAACCTTGTTCTTCTGTACCTTCCAGCCAATTTCAGTATTGCCTTCCAAGCAATACTTCTTCACTTCCTCCATGTACGGGCGCCAGGTTTCAAAGTCATTGGAGAATGTCTTGGGCAAATGTTGGAAGAATGCCGGTACCGACGCTGCGCCCGGGGCCACCTTCGGATAATCCTGGCTGAGCTGGAACGGCGCTCCGGAGTATGCACTCTTGGGCGGGGCGTAGCCGAAATCGGGGAAGACTCCGGCATGGACGCTAGCGGTGGACAATACCCCCGTCAGGGCCAGCCACGCGATGATCTTTCCTTGAGGCTGCTTCATCAATATCTCCTTATAGGGAAACGCCTGCTATCGCATCGGATTCCTGGCCGATGTGCAGGGCCTCCTTCTGTTATCAGGCTGCAGCACGATGCCCAAGCCTGCTCACGGTCCTGCGGAGTCGCCTTGATAGGCCCTCAATCCCAACGAACGGCCACGACCAGACCGGGCTCGGTGGCCGAATACTTAATGGGGGGAAATTCAGGTAGGTAACCAAGCGATCCACTTCTTGCCTCCCATGGCAATACGCTTCCATTTCCTAGGTGTAGATCATTTATTCAAAGGTGCCATCTGTTTCAGATTTTTTGTTGGCCATTGGCCACAACTCAAAACACGGGCGAAAAAAAGCCCGCCGAAGCGGGCTTTTCGTTCATCGTGGATGCAATCAGTCGTCACGACCCATCAGGCCGAACAGCTGCAGCAGGCTGACGAACAGGTTGTAGATCGATACATACAGGCTGACAGTCGCCATGATGTAGTTGCGCTCGCCGCCGTGGATGATGGCGCTGGTCTGATACAGGATGCAGACCGACGAGAACAGCACGAAGCCGGCGCTGATCGCCAGTTGCAGGCCGCTGATCTGGAAGAAGAAGCTGGCCAGCACGGCCCCCATCAGGACGAAGAAACCTGCGGTGATGAAACCGCCGAGGAAACTCATGTCCTTGCGGGAAATCAGCACGTAGGCCGACAGGCCACCGAATACCAGGGCGGTCATTGCAAAGGCCGAGCTGACCACTTCGGCGCCGCCCTGCATTTGCAGGTAGCGATTGAGGATCGGGCCGAGCAGGAAGCCCATGAAGCCGGTCAGGGCGAAAGCCGACACCAGGCCCCAGGCCGAATCACGGAGTTTGTTGGTGAGGAAGAAAAGGCCATAGAAACCGATCAGCACGACGAAGATGTTCGGGTAACCCACCCGCATCTGTTGTGCGACGTAGGCCATCACACCGCTGAAAGCGAGTGTGAGTGCCAGCAGGCCATAAGTGTTGCGCAGGACGCGGCTAACCTCTAGCTGCTCAGCCTGCACGCTGTTGTTCACTGCGTAATCCTGTTCGCGCATGGCGACACTCCTCCGGTTTTGAAACATTCAGTGGCAAGGATCATAACAGACGCTCTGTAACAAGCTACGTAGAGAGTTTGACAGTGTGTTTCATTCGGGTATTATGGCGCCCGCAACGCAATACGGAGGTGTGGCCGAGTGGTTTAAGGCAACGGTCTTGAAAACCGTCGACTGTAACAGGTCCATGAGTTCGAATCCCATCGCCTCCGCCATCTTCTAACGTTAAAGCCCTGATTATTCAGGGCTTTTTCGTGTCTGGCATTCAGAACGCCAATTGCAGCTTCAACATTGGACACCGCTATGGCAAACCCTCCCAAGCCAATCAAGGAAAGAAAAGTGACCAGCAAAACCATCGGCTCCATCGGTGCTGCAATCATCGGCATCGTCTTGTTGTGCGTACTGTTCGGCAGTTGGTACACGGTCGACGAGACCGAGCGCGGCGTGCTGCTGCGCAACGGGGCACTGGTCGGGGTGGTTGAACCGGGATTGTCCTTCAAGACGCCCTTCATCGAATCCGTACGCATGATCAGCGTCCAGAGCCAAGTCACCGCTTACGAAGACCTGCAGGCCTACAGCAAGGATCAACAATCCGCCCAGCTCAAGGTGTCCGTGTCCTGGCATATCGCCCCTTCCGACGTGGCGAAGGTCTATACCCAGTTCAAGGACCTTGAAGGCATCCGCGACCGGATGATCAGCCGCCAGGTGCCGACCCAGGTGGAAAACGTCTTTGGCAAGTTCAACGCCGTGGCTGCCGTGCAGAACCGCGTCCAACTGGTCAACGATATTTCCACGGCCATCAAGGCCACCATTACCGGGCCCGTGATCATCGACAGCGTCCAGGTCGAAAACATCGATTTCAGTGATGCCTACGAAAAAGCCATCGAAGCGCGCATGGCCGCGGAAGTCCAGGTCAAGACCCGCGAACAACAACTCGCCACCGAGCAGGTCCAGGCGCAGATCCGGGTGACCCAGGCCCAGGCGGAAGCCGATTCGCAAGTGGCCCAGGCCAAGGCGGACGCACTGGCAACCGAGCTGCGCGGCAAAGCCGAAGCCGAGGCCATCAAGGCGCGGGCCCAGGCCCTGGCCAGCAACCAGAACCTGGTGGAGCTGACCAAGGCCGAGCGCTGGAATGGTGTGCTGCCCACCACCGTGCTGCCGAACAGCGCCATGCCCTTCATCGACATCAAGTAATCCCCCTGGCGCGGCCTGCCTGGCCGCGCCTGCTTCATCCCGAAGCGCCCTCACCAAGCACCGCCCCTCTCGTTAGCGCTACACTCGGCAATGAACCCCACGTTCATCGTTAGCAGGGAGCTCAACGTGTACCCAGGCAAAAGCAGACCGACACGCTCCACCGCACGACGTTTATCTCGCCTCCCCTTCGGCTCATGCCTTGAGCAACTCCCTCCCCTCGGCAATTCACCGACGCATTCGATAAGCACCCTGGACAGGAGAGTCGCGTGACCACTCTTATCAAAAAATATAAATGGCCCGCCCTGTTGGCCGTCGCGCTTATTGTGTTTTCCGCACTGATATTCTTTTTGATCAAGTCATACACGTACGACTCATCGACCTACTTCGAGTCCCGCGACTTCATTCGTCAACTCAAACAATCTGACGCGAACTGGAACGGCAAGATCCTGAGGAAAAAGATCGGCATCAACAACAACCTGTCACTGGCCCCGCCCCCGGAGGCCGACAGTCGCTGGCAGCAATTGGAACGACTCAACAACTCCGGCCCCCTGGCGGCACTTTGGGCGTCCCGGCGCAACGGTTATGTGGATGCCGTCAAGAACAAGACCTTGCTGGTGGAGCAATTCGAACAACACAACGCCCGGCTGCGCACGTCCCTGGATGCGCTGCCGCAGGCCGAAGACCAGATTCAAACGCTGCTCAAGGACATGCATATCGAAAGCCCCTTGGAGCGCCTGACCGCGGCGTCCAATGTGCTTGAGTTGACCCTGACGACACTGGAGTTCGGGCTTTACGTCACGACGGACAAAGCCCGGGAAATACAAGGCAAGTTGACTGAGCTGGAGCCGTACATTCACCAGTTGCCCGCCGCCTATCAGGCGCCCTTCAGCAGCCTCATCCAGCACGTCAAGACCATTGTCCAGGAGCAACCGGTGGTCAATGACCTGCTTGACCGCATCAGCGTCATTCCGGTTGCCCAGGAACTGGACAACATCAATGAGCTGTTGAACGAGACACAGCGCAGGACTGCCGCAACCGACCGTCAATACCACATCTACCTGGCCGTGTGCGCCAGTCTGATGGCTCTGCTGATGATCTACCTGGCGGTGCGCCTGGTTCGCAGCTATGCCGTGATCAATCAGATCAACCAAGCGTTGCAATCGTCCAACGAACGCCTGGAAGAGCGCGTGCAGGAGCGTACCCGTGAGTTGATGGAAGCCGAGCGCGAACTGGTGGATGCGGCCCGAATGGCGGGCATGGCCGAAATCGCGACGAATGTGTTGCACAACGTCGGCAATGTGCTCAACAGCGTCAATATCTCCGCCGAGCTGGTGACTCGCAAGTTAAGGAGCAGCAAGACGCAGGGACTCACGAAAGCGGTCAACATGATGAACGAACATGCCGAGGACCTTGGCCGGTTCATTACCCTTGATGAAAAAGGCCGGTTGCTGCCGCGTTATTTCAACGAGTTGGTCGACTCCATTGCCGCCGAACAGAAACTGCTGATCGATGAGTTGGCACAGTTGACCAAGAGCATCGATCACATCAAGGAAATCGTCACGACTCAACAGACTTACGCAGGGGCCGCCAGGCTGATCGAACCGCTCAACGTCAGCGACCTGTTCGAAGATGCGCTGCGCATGAATTCGGGCGCCCTGAGCCGGCACCACGTCACCGTCATCAAGGATTACCAGGACGTACCCGCGATCATGGGGGACAAGCACAGGTTGTTGCTGATCCTGATCAACTTGATCAGCAACGCCAAATTCGCCATGTCGCATATCAGCGAACATCCGCGTGAAATGACCCTGGGGATCCGTATCCTCGACGAAACCCAGCTGTGCCTGAGCGTCAAGGACCGCGGAGAAGGCATTTCCCCAGAAAACCTGGCGCGCATCTTCAACCATGGTTTCACCACCCGCAAGGACGGTCATGGCTTTGGCCTGCACAGCTGCGCCCTGGCGGCGGTTGAAATGAACGGCCGCCTCCATGTCCATAGCGACGGCCCCGGGCAAGGCGCGCTGTTTACCCTGGAGATCCCGTTGGAGTTGGCGCGCGCCTGATCAGCGAAAGACGCAGGCTGACCTACCGAGATCGCGAGCAAGCTCGCTCCCACAGGGGATCTATGATGGACGCACTCTTGATGGGCACCCGGGAAAAACTGTGGGAGCGAGCTTGCTCGCGATGGCGGTGTGCCTGTCACCCAGAATTTGAATCTGCTGACCGCATCGCGAGCAGGCTCGTTACCCCTTATTTCGTGTTCCCAGGCCGGCCGCTACGGCTTCTCCGGGTCGGCAATGCCGCCGCGTAGGCCAGCGCTTCCTCCCGGGAAGCAAAGGAGCCCAACCGGTCAGCCTGGGTACAGACTCTCCATGGGCCGCTGTTTACGCTGAGCACGTCATAACCGTTGATGTGCATTTTCGTCATCATCGCAGTACTCATGATCACCTCCGACTTTAACAAGGGTGCATCGCCTACCATACACGCTGATTACCCACGGCTGCCGACCGGACGTCGTGAAGCCGACTGCACCCGTGGTGCCCTCAGTGGGAATCCGAATCCCACAACCAGTCCCACAATCCCGGCAAATGGACGGGCTCTGCGCTGTGATCGACCGTCCGGGCCAAGGCCGCTCGCTCCAATGCCTGGTGGTCATCGTAGAACGGCCTGGCGGCGGTCCTCATGCCGGTGGCCTTGGCGCTGTCGAGCAGGATCTGCAGGTATTCGCGGGCATGTCGGGCGGTATAACGATTGATGTCGTGAAAGGTCACCACCACCGGGATAACCCCATCCACCGCTGGCAGTTGTCCGGCGGCGATGCGCTCGCGCACCTCGGAGAGTTGTCGGGTCAGGTTGATCCGCCGCCGAGGGCTCATCGTGATGCCCCAGACCTTGCCGTCATTGGCGCTCAGGTCAGTCAACAAGATGTGCAGGCCATGTTGCCGGTAGGCAGCTGCGGTACGCCTGTCGAAACTCCAGAAAGGTGGCCTGACCAGGGACGGTGCCGAGCCGGTCATGGCGGCGATATCACTCCCGCCGCGGGTGAGCGATTGCTCCAGCTCATCAGGGCTCAGAAACCGATGATTGGTGTGCCAGTAGGTCGCCGTATGGAAACCCAGCACATGGCCTTCCTGCTGCTGACGACGCATCACTGAGCGGCCGATATCGCTGCCGCCAGCCCGCGGCCCGCGGGTCTGTAGGAAAAACACGGCCTTGATGCCGGGTTGTACCGCGTTGTCTGCGAGTGCGTCCAGCACCTCCAGGCTAGGGTTCCAGATAGACGAGGCACTGGGACCATCATCGAATGTCAGCAGGAAACGGATCGGAGGTTGTTCGTGCAAGCGTTGTTCGGTTTGCGGCGTCAGTTCGATGGGAGCACCAATGCAACCCGATAAACCGATGGCGAGGGCTGCGATGAACAGGACCCTGGCGATTTTTTTCATGTTTTGCCTTTAGTTGATGCCGCGTTGCTTCGCCTTTGATCCCTGGCCGACGGTGTTGAAGCCCACCTTGGAGAAGGGTAACCGGGTTTGGTTCCTTCCTGTAAACAATGGCTGTTCGCAAAATTTGTTGTTGCCTCGCGCTTGAGCTTGAGCGGCATTAATTCGACCGTCTGGAAATTCGATGGAATTTTCCCAATGCCTTTGTATCCATCCGTATAGGACTATATTAGGGAGGATTTATGGGCGGGCCATCGCTTTACATCATTGACTACATACTCCATGGCGAACCCAAGTCATTCATTATTCGCGCAGAAGTGATGAATAACTCCGAGGCTTGGCATTGGGCCAGTTGCGACGCGGGGGTCGGGCGCATACCGAAATTCGGCAGGGAGAAGGTCAAGCGGGTTTCCAAGCCCCTGGCGGAAAAATACGGCATTACCGATGTACGCTGGCGGGCGAGCGTCGCGCCGACCTGGGTCAAGGAGTCCGGCTGAAATAACGTGTACCGTTTCCGGCGCGCCGGTTGTCTGGCCGGGCGCCGGATTCTTCGACAGACCCGAAATAACTCAACTACGCTTAAACCACAGCATGACCCGCCCCTGGCGGGTTTCGTGCTGCCTCATCAACCCTGAATGGAGGTGTGACATGTCCGAAAAAGAGTCCATCACCACCCTGCTCACCCTGCTGGAATCACGTCAGGCCAGGCTCACGGCAGCCTGCAAGGAAATCGCCGATTGGGTCGACCACCAAGGTGGGCACCCTACCGCGGTGCGTATCCGCGACCGGCTCAACGACATCGACAAGGACGCTCCGTCGATCCAGAGCGCGCTGACGTCACTCAAGCCCGCCGAGCCGCCGCTGCCCAAGTTCCGCTGACGCACCACGTCAGAGGTTCCCCCTTGAGTTCTACCGGTTGGAAAACCGATGGAACGCGGGCATTTTTTGCGCCTCGAAATGGATAGGCATCGGGGCAAATCAAAGAATTTTTGCCCATGGCGCGTGCATGGCCGCTACCCCCGCTCATTCAGATAAGCGACCCACCGCTCATAGGCTTCATGTTGACGCTGAACCGCCTCATCCCAAGTCGATCCGCTCATCTGATGGACACATATGAGCTTCATCATTTCCGCTGTTGCCGTATCGAGCTCCACCAAGAGCTCGTGGGATTTGATCTTGAAGTCTTCAACGGTGGTCATCTGTCTGTCCTTCCCCTACCGGGGCCAGCCATTGCACCCAACATGGATTCATTTTTTCGAAGCTGATTCCCTTTGAGGCGATAGCCGGTCGAAAGCCCGGTGCTGACGGTAGGGAAGATCGACTGGAGCGATGACAAGCTCAAATGAACTCAGCTTTTCCCACCCCGTCATGGTCGTACGGATAGGACCCTGAAAAATCGATATTTGAACGAGCAACTAATGCCAGGCTCAAATATTGCAGATATATTTCAGTTTAATGACAGTCACGGATCGAACACCACCATGAAAATTCGAGCGACCGTCATCTGCGAGGACAATCGCCACGTCCTGCTGGTTCGCAAAGCCAATAGCCGCTGGGCGCTACCCGGCGGTACTGTCGAACGCGGGGAAACCCACGCGGGAGCAGCCATCCGGGAACTGGCGGAGGAAACTGGCCTGGACGTCGAGAACCTGCTCTACCTGATGCGAATCAATGACGGGCAGACCGAGCACCACGTATTCGAAGCCTCAGTCAGCGACTCGTCGGCGGCCCGGCCACAGAATGAAATCAGCGATTGCCTCTGGCACCCGCTGGATGCCATTGCCCAACTGCAAATGAAAAAGGGCACGCGGGATATTCTCGAGGCATTTCGCCGGCGGTTGTGATGAGTCGGTACAAGCGGGGAACTGAAACGAACAAGGGTTTGCATTAGCTTTCGCTCGCAAACCCTTGATTTTAGATGGTGCCCGAAGCCGGAATCGAACCGGCACGCCCTTACGAGCGGGGGATTTTAAGTCCCATGCGTCTACCAGTTTCGCCATTCGGGCGGTAGCGCGATTAGCCATGGCAACGTCGGCAAAATCCAATGGCCGAAGTCCTGGCTGGTGCAGCAAGAGGGGGAATATATACATCCCTCCCCTGTGAAGCAAGGTAGCTCATGCCCTTTTCAAGACAAAACCTTTCAATGCTTCGAAAATAAAAAAGCTCCGTAAATCATAGATCTACAGAGCTTTTTAAAAGTGGAGGCCGAAGTCGGAATCGAACCGGCGTAGGTGGATTTGCAATCCACTGCATAACCATTTTGCTATTCGGCCTCAAGACGCTTGATGCGATGCAGCCACATCAACCGCAGTACAAACCTGATCAGGAAACCAGCCACTGACTCAGCGCTATCTCCTTGAAAACATTGAGATTTTTTACGTCCCAGTGCGTTCGATGGGCGCAATTATGTACTCATTTGCCTAGGCTGACAACCCCTTGATTTCAAAAAAAATTCGTCCAACGGCCAGCTTCCGCCAGGCAGCCACATTGGGGTGCCAGGTGGAGGGTGGCAGGCTTTTGGAGTTGCTGCGCAACCCAGTGGGAGCAAGCTCCCTCGCCACGGCGAACGCCACAGGCCTTAGAGACAGTCGCAGCCCTGCACCATTATGGGTAACATACCGGCCTTCCCGCAGCCCTCTGCGACCTGCCAAATAAGCCCATTCCATGCCTTTCGAACTCAGCGTTGACCTCACTACCCTCGCTATCCTTGCCGTTGTCGCCTTCATTGCCGGTTTCATCGATGCCATCGCCGGTGGTGGTGGGCTGCTGACCACGCCGGCGTTGCTGACCGCAGGTTTGCCGCCTCACCTGGTCCTGGGAACCAACAAACTCAGCTCGACCTTCGGCTCGGCGACGGCCAGTTTCACTTTCTACAAGCGCAAGCTGTTCCACCCAAGGCAATGGACCCACGCCCTCGTCGGCACGCTGGTCGGGGCCCTGACCGGCGCCATCGTCGCCCATTACCTGCCTGCCGAGTGGCTGAACAAGATGCTGCCGGTGATCGTCTTTGCCTGCGGCCTGTACCTGTTGTTTGGCGGCACGCCCAAGGCGCCTCTGGACAGCAATGCACCGATCAAGAAGACCTGGCAGTCACCCCAGGGCTTCAGCCTGGGTTTCTATGACGGCGTGGCCGGGCCCGGTACTGGTGCGTTCTGGACGGTCAGCAGCCTGCTGCTCTACCCCATCGACCTGGTGAAGGCCAGTGGCGTGGCGCGCAGCATGAATTTCGTCAGCAACATCGCGGCGCTGTCGGTGTTCATCTTTTCCGGGCAGGTGGACTGGGTGATCGGCCTGAGCATGGGCCTGTCGGTGATGATCGGCGCGTTCTTCGGCGCTCGCACCGCCATCAGCGGCGGCGCGAAGTTCATCCGCCCGGTGTTCATCACCGTGGTGCTGGGCTTGACCGTGCGCCTAGCCTGGCAGCACTGGTTCAGCGCGGCCTAAGCGCCGCGCCACATAAAGGTCGATCAGGTAGCGGGCGATCGAGCGCGAGGCCGGCAATGGTGGCAGGTCGTGGACGTTGAACCATTGGGCGTCCTCGATTTCATCTTCCTGGGGCACGATGTCGCCGCCGGCATATTCAGCGTGAAAACCGAGCATCATCGAATGGGGGAACGGCCAGCACTGGCTGCCCACGTACTGGATGTTCTTCACCTCGATACTGACCTCTTCACGCACTTCTCGCACCAGGCAATCCTCGGCCGACTCGCCGGGCTCGGCAAACCCCGCCAGGGTGCTGTAGACGCCCGTGACGAAACGCGGCGAACGGGCCAGCAGGACTTCATCGCCACGGGTAATCAACACGATCATGCTCGGTGAAATCCGCGAGTAGTGGCGCAGGTCACAGGCGTCGCAATACATGGCCCGCTCCAACGGAATCTGGCTCATGCGCTTGCCGCAACTGCCACAGAAGCGATGCTCCCGGGCCCAGGTGCCGATCTGCGCCGCATAGCCCAACACCTTGTACAGCGTGTGGTCGCCCTCGAGCATGAACGCCCTCAGGCCTTTCCAGTTGCAGCCGGGAATGTCCAGCGGGCTGTGCAATTCCAACAGGTAGACCGGCTCGCCATCCAGGTGACCGATGCCGTGTTCGGCGAGGATCGACAGGTCTTGGCGCTTGAGCCACTCGCGGGGGAACAGCGCGCCGTTGTCATCGAACAGAAAGCCTTCCGGGCTACGGGCCACGGCCCAGCCGCCAGGAAGATCGGTATCGAGTACTGCGGTGGTCCAGCGTGAAATCATGGTCAGTCAATCCAGAAATTCGGGTTTCTGTTTGCTCATATGGGCGGCCATGGCCACGCGCAGGTCGGTCGATTGCAGCATGGCGGCGTTCCAGGTGGCGACGTATTCCAGGCCGTCGTCAATGCTGTGGTCGCGCATGTAGCTGATCATTGCCTTGGTGCCGGTCACAGCAATCGGCGACTTGGCGGCGATTTCCCGGGCAATGCCCATCACGCCGTCGAGCAGGCTGGCAGTGTCGCTGTAGACACGATTGACCAGGCCGATGCTGCGCGCTTCTTCGACACCGAAGGTACGCCCCGTATAAGCGAGTTCACGCAGCATGCCGTCCCCGATGATCCGCGGCAAGCGTTGCAATGTGCCAACATCGGCAGCCATGCCGATATCGATTTCCTTGATGGAGAACTGGGCGTCCTCGGCGGCATAACGCATGTCGCATGCGGCGATCAGGTCAATGGCACCGCCCAGGCAATAGCCTTGAATGGCCGCGAGCACCGGCTTGCGACAATTGTCCACGGCGTTGAACGAGGCTTGCAGTTGCAGGATCTTGCGCCGCAACAGCCGTGCATTGCGTCCCACGTCCTTGCCCAGCTCGTTGGCCACGCCCGCCAGCATCATCAGGTCGATGCCGGAGGAAAAATGCTTGCCGGCACCGCTGAGCACCACCACCCGCGCCTCATCAGTGTCGTCGATCCATTGGAAGATCTCGATGATCTCGCGCCAGAAATCAACGTTCATCGCATTGATCTTTTCCGGGCGATTGATCTGCACATGGGCGATGTTGTCGGCAAGTTCGACGTTGAACGCTTGGTATTTCGACATGGCAGTGATCCTTTACCGGCTGAAAAGAGGCCTGAATTATAACAAGCCATCGCGACAGGACGTAGGCAGTGCATCGGCCAAAAGCGGGACTTGCGTACCACAGGATTCATTGTGGGAGCCGAGCTTGCTCGCGATGACGGCTGAACATTCAATATTGATGCAAGCTGACCCACCGCCATCGCGAGCAAGCTCGGCTCCCGCAGGGGGGGGCATCGATGTGTGATTACTCGCGCGCCTCCATTTGCCCATCCCAACCACCGCCCAACGCCGCAATCAGTTGCACGCTGGTAATCAAGCGGCTCTGTTGCAGGCTCAGCATGCTGCGTTCGTTGCTCAGCGCGGTGGCCTGGACAGTGACCACGTCGAGGTAGGCAATCAATCCGGCCCGGTATTGGTTCTGCGTCAGGCGCAGGGATTCCCGGGCGGCGTCCAGGGCTTCCTGGCGCACGCGGGCTTCGTCTTCCAGCACCTTGAGCTGGATCATGTAGTTCTCCACCTCACGCAAGCCGTCAAGCACGGTCTGGCGATAGGTGGCGACGGTCTGGTCATACGCCGCGACGGTGCGGTCGACTTCCGCCGATCGCTGGCCGCCATCGAACAGCGTCATCGCCAGTTGCGGCCCTACCGACCAGAAGCGGTTCGGCACGCTCACCCAGTTGTCGTAGGTACTGCTGCTGTAGCCACCACTGAGGCTCAGGGTCAGGTCCGGGTAATACGCGGCCTTGGCAACGCCGATGTTGGCATTGGCGGCCATCACCGAGCGCTCTGCCGAGGCGATGTCCGGCCGGCGCTCGAGCAGTTGGGAGGGCAGCGCCACCGGGATCTGCGGCAGGCTTGGGATGTCCTGGACCTCCGCCAGGTTGAATTCCGCCGGCGGCAGGCCGATGAGCACGGCGATGGCGTTTTCGAACTGGGCTCGCTGCCAGATCAGGTCGATCAGGTCGCCCTGGGTGGTCTTGAGCTGGTTTTGCGCCTGAGCCACCGCGTCCTTGCCGGAGACCCCGGCACGGTACTGGTTTTCGGTCATTTTCAGCGAGCGCTGATAGTTGTCGACGGTGGTTTGCAACAAACGCTTCTGCTCGTCGATCACCCGCAGTTGCAAGTAGTTCTGCACCAGTTCCGATTGCTGGCTCAGGCGCATCGCCGCCAGGTCGGCGAAACTGGCTTGCGCGCTCGCCTCGTCGGCTTCCAGGGTGCGGCGCAACTTGCCCCACACGTCCGCCTCCCAGCTGACGCCAGCCTGGGCGTTGTAGGTGTCGCGAATGCCGCTGGACGAACTGCTCAAGCTCGAACTGCTGCTGCCGGTGCCCTGGCTGGAGCGCGTCTTGCCAACGGTCAGGTCCACGGTGGGGAAAAACGCGCCACGAGCATTGCGCACCAGTGCCCGGGCCTGCCGGTACTGGGCTTCGGCCTGGGCCACGGTCTGGTTGGAGGCGTTGAGTTTGTCCACCAGGCCGTTGAGTTGCGTATCGCCGTAGAGCTCCCACCAGGCGCCCCGGGCCAGCGCATCGCTGGGGTTGGCCTGGCGCCAGCCCTGGGCCTCCTTGTACTGCACCGGGGCCGCCGCCGCGGGGCGCTGGTAATCCGGGCCGACGGCGCAGGCGCTGAGCATCGCCACACACAGCACCAGGCTCAGTACCCGCGAACCACGGGCGGTCGCCAGCGTTGCGGCAAGATTGAAAGGCGAACGGTCGGTCATAGCGGAGTTTCCAGGGCAGCATCAGTGCGCACGCCACGCCAGCGGTTGAAGCGATGGCGCAGCTTGTCGAGATAAAGGTAAACCACCGGCGTGGTATAGAGCGTCAGCACCTGGCTGAACACCAGCCCGCCGATAATGGTCAGGCCCAGCGGCTGGCGCATTTCCGCGCCTTCGGCGGCGCCGAGCAGCAGCGGCAAGGCCCCCAGGATCGCCGCCAGCGTGGTCATCAGGATTGGCCGCAATCGCAGCAGGCAAGCGCTGCGGATCGATTCCAGCGGCGTCTGCCCGGCACGTTCCAGTTGCAGCGCCAGATCGATCATCAGGATGGCGTTTTTCTTCACCACGCCGATCAGCAGGAACAGCCCCAACAGCGAGATCAGGCTGAACTCGCTGCCCAGTGCATAGATCGACAACAAGGCGCCGACCCCGGCCGATGGCAAGGTGGACAGGATGGTCAGCGGATGGATGTAGCTTTCGTACAGCACGCCCAGCACCAGGTACACCGCCAGCAACGCGCCGAGGATCATGAACGGCTGGCTCTTCTGGGTGGCGGCGAACGCGTCGGCGGTACCGGCCATTTTCGCGATGACATCCTCGGGCATCCCGAGCTTGGCAATCGCCCGCTCGATAGCCGCGGTGCCCTGCTCCACCGTGACGCCTTCGGCCATGTCGAAGGAAATGCCCTCGGAAGCGAACTGGCCTTCATGGCTGACCCGGTCGTCCTCCAGGCTGTTCTCGTAATGGGCAATGGCTGACAGCGGTACCCGCGCGCCGTCGGCGGTGATCACCTGGACCTGCTCGAGAGTGCTCGGGTCCTGGGCATACTTGGGATTGACCTCCATCACCACCTGATATTGGTTGAGGCTGTCGTAGATGGTGGAAATCTGCCGCTGGCTGTAGGCGTTGTTGAGCACTGCGGTAACCATGTCCATGTCGATACCCAGGCGCTTGGCCTGGTCGCGGTCCACCACCAGCGTCACCTGCTGCGCCCCGCCACCGTCGCGGGCATCGATGGCGGTCAGCTCCGGCAAGGCCCGGAAGGCCGCCACGACCTTGGGGTACCAGGTGCGCAGTGACGCCAGGTCGGCGCTTTGCAGGATGTAGGAATACTGCGAAGTGGTCTGCTCGCGACCGCCACCGAATTGCAGGTCCTGGTCGGCCATCAGCATCAATTGGCCGCCGGGGACCTTGGGCATTTCCTTGCGCAGGCGCTCGATGACTTTCTGTGCGGAAATCCCCCGCTCCTTGATCGGCTTGAGGCGCACCAGCATGAAGGCGTTGTTGGTGCCGTTGTTGCCGCCGATGAAACCGGCGACGCTTTGCACGGCCTCGTCCTTGAGCACGGCACGACGGAAGATTTCCATCTTCGGCTGCATCACATTGAACGACAGCCCGTCGTCGCCACGCACGAAACCGATCAGTTGACCGGTGTCCTGCTGTGGCATGAAGGTTTTCGGCACCACCACATACAACGCGACGTTCACGCCAATGGTCACCAGCAGGCTGAGCAAGGTCAGGCGCCGATGGCGCAGCACCCAGTCCAGGCTGGTGGCGTAACCACGGACCATCCGCTCATTGAGTCCCTGGCTCCAGCGCTGCAAGCGGTTTTCCTGTCCCGGTACGTGAGGCTTGAGCCAGCGGGCGCAGAGCATCGGCGTGAGCGTCAGCGAGACCACCAGCGAAACCACGATGGAGGCCGCCAGGGTGATGGAAAATTCGCGGAACAGGCTCTCGATGATGCCGCCCATGAACAGGATCGACAGGAATACCGCCACCAGCGAGACGTTCATCGACAGCAACGTAAAGCCGACTTCTTCGGCCCCCAGGTAGGCGGCTTTCATCGGTGGCACGCCTTCGTCGATGTGCCGGGAAATGTTCTCCAGCACCACGATGGCGTCGTCCACCACCAACCCGGTCGCCAGGATCAACGCCATCAGCGACAGGTTGTTCAAGGAGAAACCGTACAGGTACATCACCGCAAACGTGCCCACCAGGGACACCGGCACCGCCAGGGTCGGGATCAGCGAGGCGCGGAAGTTGCCGAGGAACAGGAACACGACCAGCACTACCAGGGCCACGGCGATCAGCAAGGTCATTTCCGCTTCATGCAGGGTGGCCTTGATCACCGGCGAGCGGTCCATCGCCAGGTTCAGCTTGACGCTGGCCGGCAGTACCGCCTGCAACGCCGGCAGTTGCGCCTTGATCTCGTTGACCGTCTCGATGATGTTGGCCCCGGCCTGGCGGTTGATCACCAGCAGCACAGCGGCATCGTCGTTGAAGAAACCGCTGTTGTAGCGATCCTCGACGCTGTCGGTGACTTTCGCCACGTCCTTGAGCCGCAGCACCGAGCCGTCCTGGTAGCGGATGATCAGCGTTTCGTAGTCCTTGGCCTTCTCCAACTGGTCATTGGCCTGCACCTGCCACATACGCCGGTCGTCCTCCACCGAACCCTTGGGCCGGCGTACGTTGCTGTCGGCGATGGCATTGCGCACATCGTCCAGGGCCACGCCGTACTGATTGAGCAACTGTGGCTCCAGTTCGATGCGCACCGCTGGCAACGAACTGCCGCCGATCTGTACCTCGCCGACGCCCGACACCTGGGACAGGCTCTGGGACAGGATGGTGGACGCCAGGTCGTAGAGCTGGCCTTTTTCCAACACATCCGAGGTCAGCGACAGCACCATGATCGGCGCCTGGGACGGGTTGACCTTCTTGTAGGTGGGCATGCTGCGCATGCCGCTGGGCAACAGGTTGCGCGACGCGTTAATGGCCGCCTGCACTTCCCGGGCGGCGCCGTTGATGTCGCGATCCAGATCGAATTGCAGGATGACCCGCGTAGAACCCTGGCTGGAGCGACTGCTCATGGTGTTGACCCCGGCGATAGCGCCGAAGGAGCGTTCCAGGGGCGTGGCCACGGTGGAGGCCATGACCTCGGGGCTAGCGCCCGGCAGGCTGGCCTGGACCACGATCACCGGAAAATCCATCTGCGGCAACGGCGAAACCGGCAGCAGGCCGAAGCACACGCCACCGAGCAGCATGATGGCGAAGCTCAGGAGCATGGTCGCGACGGGGCGGCGGATGAAGGGGCCGGAGAGGTTCATCGGCCACCGCTCCGGGCTTCAGACCAAAGACCGAAAAGAATGACCGAGCTTTTGTGGTGAGGGAGCTTGCTCCCGCTTGAGTGCGCAGCGCTCACAAAGGGGGCCGCTGCGCAGCCCAGCGGGAGCAAGCTCCCTCGCCACAGAAAGCCCGTCCTGCCCAGGTTTCCGGGCTTCGCCGTCATACCCGCACCTCTTTCCCTTCCGGCCTGGCAAACCGGCGGCCCAGGCGATCGAAATACAGGTAGATCACCGGCGTGGTGAACAGCGTCAAGACCTGGCTCACCAACAACCCGCCCACCATCACCAAGCCCAGGGGCTGGCGCAATTCGGCACCGGAACCGGTGGCGAACATCAGCGGTATGGCACCGAACAACGCCGCCAGGGTGGTCATCAGGATCGGGCGGAAGCGCAGCAACGCCGCCTGGTAGATCGCCGTCTGCGGGTCCATGCCCTGGTTGCGTTCAGCGTCGAGGGCGAAGTCGATCATCATGATCGCGTTCTTCTTGACGATGCCGATCAGCAGGATGATGCCGATGATCGCGATCATGCCCAGGTCATTGCCGCTGAGGATCAACGCCAGCAAGGCGCCGATAGCCGCCGAGGGCAAGGTGGAAAGGATGGTGATCGGATGGATGTAGCTTTCGTACAGCACACCCAGGACGATGTACATGGTCACCACCGCCGCCAGGATCAGCAACAAGGTACTCGACAACGACGCCTGGAACGCCTCGGCCGCGCCTTGGAATTCGGTCTGCACGCCTACCGGCATGCCGATGTCCTGCTGGACCTTCTCGATCATGTCCACCGCATGCCCGAGGGCCACGCCCGGCGCGAGGTTGAACGACATCATCACCGCCGGAAACTGGCCGATGTGGGCTATCGCCAGTTGCGCCTGGCGCTCTTCGACCCGGGCCAGGCTCGACAAGCGCACCTGCCCTCCATCGGTGGTCTTGACATGGATCTGGTCCAGCGCCTTCGGTCCGATCCGCTCCCCGGCCTGGGCCTGCAACACCACGCGGTACTGGCTGGCCTGGGTGTAGATGGTGGAGATCTGCCGCTGGCCGAAGGCGTCATACAGCGCATCGGTGATGTTCGACACCGAGACGCCCAGGCGTGAAGCCGCGTCGCGGTCGATCACCAAGTAGACCTGCAAGCCCTTGTCCTGCAGGTCGCTGGCCACGTCGGTCAGTTCCGGCTGGCGGCCCAGGGCCTCGACCAGGCGCCCGCTCCAGAGGCTGAGCAATTCGGCGTCCGGCGATGACAGGCTGAACTGGTATTGGGTACGGCTGACCCGGTCTTCGATGGTCAGGTCCTGCACCGGCTGCATGAACAGGCGAATGCCCACCAGTCGATCCAGCTGTGGCTGCAAGCGGGCAATGATCTCGGTGGCGCTGTCGTCCCGTTCGCTGTGGGGTTTGAGGTTGATCAGCAGGCGACCGCTGTTGAGCGTGGCGTTGTCGCCGTCCACGCCGATGTAGGACGACAGGCTCTGCACCGCCGGGTCGGCAAGGATCACCTTGGCCAACTGCTGCTGGCGCTCGCTCATGGCGGCAAAGGAGATCGATTGCGGCGCCTCGGAAATGCCCTGGATCACCCCGGTGTCCTGCACCGGGAAAAAGCCCTTGGGCACGGCCAGGTACAGCACCACCGTCAGCACCAGGCTGCCCACCGCCACCAGCAGGGTCAGTGGCTGATGCTTGAGCACCCACTGCAACTTGCGCCCGTAGGCGGCGATCAACCAGTCGATCCAGGCGCCGCTGGCGCGGTAGAAACGGCCCTGTTCTGCTTCCTTGGGCTCGCGCTTGAGCAAGCGGGCGCACATCATCGGCGTCAGGGTCAGGGACACCACCAGGGAAATCAGGATCGCCACCGCCAGGGTGATGGCGAACTCGCGAAACAAGCGCCCGACCACATCGGCCATGAACAGCAGCGGGATCAGCACGGCGATCAGCGACAGGGTCAGGGAAATCAGCGTGAAACCGATCTGCTTCGCACCCTTGAGCGCAGCCTGCAACGGGCTGTCGCCCTCCTCGATGAAGCGGGCGATGTTCTCCAGCATGACGATGGCGTCGTCCACCACGAAACCGGTGGCGATGGTCAGGGCCATCAGGGTCAGGTTATTGATGGAGAAACCCGCCAGGTACATCACGCCGAAGGTGCCGATCAACGACAACGGCACGGCCACCGACGGGATGATCGTGGCACTGACGCGACGCAGGAACAGGAACGTCACCATGACCACCAGGGCGATGGCGATCAGCAACTCATGCTGCACGTCGGTGACCGAGGCGCGGATGGTCTGGGTGCGGTCGGTCAGCACGGTGACGTCCAGGCCAGCCGGCAGGTTATCGGTGATGCTCGGCAGCAAGGCCTTGATCCGGTCCACCACCTCGATGACATTGGCCCCCGGCTGGCGCTGGATGTTCAGCAGCACGGCCTGGTTTTCGTTGGCCCAGGCGGCAAGGCGTTCGTTTTCGGCCCCGTCGACGATCTGTGCCACGTCCTTGAGCCGCAACGGCGAGCCATTGGCGTAGGCCAGGATCAGCTCGGCGTAATCCTTGGGCGAGGTCAACTGGTCGTTGGCATCGAGCATCGAGACCCGGGTCGGGCCGTCGAAGTTGCCCTTGGGCTGGTTGACGTTGGAAGCACCGATCAGCGTACGCACATCCGCCAGGTTCAGGCCGTTGGCCGCCAGGGCCTCGGGGTTGACCTTGATTCGCACGGCCTGGCGCTGGCCACCGGCGATGGTGACCATGCCAACGCCGCTGATCTGGGCGATTTTCTGCGCCATGCGGGTGTCCACCAAGTCATTGAGCTTGGGCAGCAGCATGGTCTTGGAGGTAATCGCCAGGGTCAGCACCGGGGTGTCAGCCGGATTGACCTTGTTGTACACCGGCGGCGCCGGCAGGTCCTTGGGCAGCAAATTGGTGGCCGCATTGATCGCGGCCTGCACCTGCTGCTCGGCGACATCCATGTTGATGTCGAGGTTGAAGCGCAGGGTAATCACCGACGCGCCACCGGAACTGGTGGAGGCCATTTGCGTCAAGCCCGGCATCTGCCCGAACTGCCGCTCCAGGGGGGCGGTGACCGCACTGGTCATCACATCGGGGCTGGCGCCCGGGTACAGGGTCATCACACGGATGGTCGGGTAGTCGACCTGGGGCAGTGCCGACACCGGCAGCAACCGGTAGGCGATCAGGCCGGCGAGGATAATCGCCAGCATGCTCAGGGTGGTGGCGACCGGGCGAAGGATGAACAGCCGCGAGAGATTCATGCGCCGCCCTTGTTCGCCTTGTCGGCCTCAGCCGGCTCAGGCACCGCCGCAGACTTGCCCTGCAAGTGCTCGGTCGGCGTGGTAGGCACCTCCTGGCTGTCGTTGACCACCTCCACTTCGCTGCCTTCCTTCAGGCGATCGGTGCCTTCGAGCACCACCCTATCGCCTGCGGCCAGGCCTTCGGTGACCACGGTGTTCGTACCGTCGCTGGCCCCGATCTTCAGCTTCTTGATAGAGACCGTCTTGTCGCCCTCCAGGGCGTAGACGAAGGTGCCGTTGGTGCCGAACTGGATGGCCGCCGTCGGCGCCAGGACTACGCCTTTGAGAGTGTCGGCCAGCAGGTGGACGTTGACGAACTGGTTGGGGAACAGCGACTGGTCGCGGTTATCGTAGCGAGCCTTGAACTTCAAGGTGCCGGTGGTGACATCGATCTGGTTGTCCAGGCTTTGCAGCAGGCCACTGGCCTGGCGCTTCACGTCGCCCCGGTCCCAGGCTTCGACGGGCAGCTTCGCCCCGCTGCGATAACGGGCGAGCACGGTGTCGAGGTTGTTCTCCGGCAAGGTGAACACGACGCTGATGGGCTGGGTCTGGGTAATGACCGCCAGGGCCGTGGTGTCGTTGGCCGACACCAGGTTGCCGATGTCCAGTTGGCGCAAGCCCACGCGGCCGGTAATCGGCGCGCGGATCCTGGTGAATTCCAGGTTGAGCTTGGCGTCGTTGACCGCCGCCTGGTTGGTCTTGACCGTGCCCTGGTACTGGCCCACCAACGCCGCGGCGGTGTCGAGGGTCTGCTTGGCAATACTGTCTTCGGCGTACAGGCCGCGATACCGCTCAAGGTCGACCTGGGCATTTTTCAGTTGGGCCTGGTTCTGCAACAGCGTGCCTTCGGCCTGGAGCAAAGCGTTCTGGTACGGGCGTGGATCGATCTCGGCCAGCAAGTCCCCAGCCTTGACCATTTGGCCCTCTTCGAAGGCGATCTTGACCAGTTCGCCACCCACGCGGCTACGCACGTTGATGGTGTTGAGGGCCGTGACCGTACCCAGCGCCTTGAAGTACAGCGGGAAATCCCCGGTCACCGCCGGCGCCACCCGCACCGGGATCGGCCCCGTCGCCCCACCGAACCCCGGGCGCATGCCACCCGAACGTCCCACGTGCCCCGTCGCGGCCTTGTCCCCCGCCCCCGGCTTCTGGGCCGAACCACTGGGCCAGAACTTCCAGGCCAGCGCCGCGACGACCAACAGGACGAACAGGCCGAGCAGCCAGCGACGGGAATTGCGGGAAACAGACGATTGCATGGAGTGATCAACCATTGGGCGCGTGGACTTCTTTTACGGGAGGCTGAACGATAAGCACTGGCGGGTATTTAGCAAAGCGCCTTTACCGGCAATTTACGTTGGGCTTACCTTTCGAATAGTCAGCTAAAGCCTTGAAGCACAAAAGAAAACGGCCTGGACAGGGCCAGACCGTTAACAATTGTAATAAATACCTTATTTCATTCCACTTATTTCAGAACAGCCAGGGCCGCATCGTAGTTCGGCTCTTCAGCGATTTCCTTGACCAGCTCGCTGTGCAGCACGGTGTCATTTTCGTCCAGCACCACCACGGCACGGGCAGTCAGGCCTTTCAATGGACCGTCGGCAATCGCCACGCCGTAGTCCTGGATGAACTCGGCACCGCGCAAGGTGGACAGGTTCTGGACGTTTTCCAGGCCTTCGGCACCGCAGAAGCGCGCCTGGGCAAATGGCAGGTCGGCGGAGATGCACAGCACCACGGTGTTGTTCAGTTCGTTGGCCTGAGCATTGAATTTGCGCACGGAGGTGGCGCAGGTCGGCGTGTCGACGCTTGGGAAAATGTTCAGCACTTTGCGCTTGCCGGCAAAGTCCTTCAGGGAAACGTCCGACAGATTGCCGGCGACCAGGGAAAAGGCTGGTGCCTTGGAACCGGCTTGTGGCAACTGACCGTTGACTTGGACCGGGTTGCCTTTGAGGGTGACTTGAGCCATGAACGGATTCCTTCTGACAGTTTGAAAATGGTGAGGCCGGAGTTAACCACGAAATGCTCGCGCGACCTATGGCCGGACATAAAAAGACGTGGCGTCGACACCCCGGCGACGGTGATGGCTATTTGGCCTTGAGCTGCAGAAACGACTGATGCAAATCTGCCGCCCAACCATCGATGACCCCTTTGACATCATCGGGCTTCATGACCTGGGATTCGTTGGACAGTGGCTTGCCCGTGCCCTTGCGCACCACCTGGGCGACCACCGCGTTATTGCCTCCGTCGAGAAAAACCGCTTCGGTGCCCAAGGTGGTTTCCTGGTCGCGAATACCGCTGGCGGTGCTGACAGCGGCCGCCACCAGCGCAATCGGGACCACCTCATACGGTTTCAAGCCTTCGGTCTTGCTACTGACAGCCGTGATCGCCGCCCGTATCACCAATACACCCGGCCCAGGGACGGTCGCCAGGGGCAAGGACTTCCCCGCCTCCCGCATGAGGGCCTGATCGTAATACGCGGTGATGCCCGACAGCGTGGCCTGGGGGATCTTCACGGTCGGCTGCGGTTTGGGGTAAAGCTGCGTCGGCTCGATATAGAGGCTGGTGTATTTGTTCAGATCGATCTTCGGATCGACCCAACGCATCACCTCGGCCCCCGACGGCGACTTCTCTTCCTTGAGGCGGCTGTAATCCCCCAGGAACCCGGAATACTCATCCGGCTGGGTGACTTTGCTCGAACAACCCGCCAAGGCAAGCGAGGCTATGCAGATGCTGCCAATCATTGACGCGAACTTCATGCTGTCACTCCTGTAAGCCACACGAGGCGGGGCCGGAACTACAGGTATAGCCAATGGGCAGTTTTTTGCCTGCCCTGAAAAGAACAAGTGATTCAGCCGCGCTCGCGAGGTATCAGGCTCTGCAATTGTTGGGCGAGGAAGTTTGCATCGAAGGCAAACGTGTCGGGGTCCTTCAACCCATTGGTCCGGCGCCATTGCCATTGCGTCGATGGCGGCTGGCACACCAGGGAAATGCTGCCGTGACGGGTCGCGGCCAGGCCGATGATCGACAAAGAAACCAAGCCGCCCACACCCATCACATCCGGCACGAACTCCACCGGTTTACCGGTAATGGCCAAGGTCAGTTTTTCGGTCTTGAAAGCGGATGTTTCTACAGGAACGTTCGCCCCGTGGGCCACATACGTCTCACGGTTCAGTTCCAGCAGGCCGAGCGCCATGACCGGCGCCAGCCATTGCTCGATTTGCCCGTACAGCGCCTTGATCTGTTGCGTCCAAACCGCCGACTGGGCCTGGTGCAGTTGTTTCTTGTGCGCTTCGCTGTCGGCGTATTGACGAAGCATCTCGCCCAATTGCTGTAAATCGTCCATGGGCCGTTCCTCGGTTAGGGAGTACTGCGAAGCTGGATGATGACAGGTCCAAGACGTCGGCGTACGTAAAAGCCACTTTACCTGCGTGACTGATCCTTCAGCGCAGTCGCGCCATGGCGAGGGTGTCCACCCAACGTCCGTCACGCACGGCATAGTCGCGCATCAGGCCTTCGCTTTCGAAGCCGAACTTGCGGTACAACCCGATGGCCGCTTCATTGTCGGCGTACACCGTCA
Organism: Pseudomonas sp. Van50; assembly: GCF_055390755.1. Lineage (NCBI taxonomy): Bacteria > Pseudomonadati > Pseudomonadota > Gammaproteobacteria > Pseudomonadales > Pseudomonadaceae > Pseudomonas > Pseudomonas sp. Van50. The sequence continues at coordinate 3,879,743 of NZ_AP024343.1, forward strand.
GCTCGACCCGGCGCAGGTTCATCCAGTTGTCGGCGACGTCCAGCGCGGCGGCCAGCAGCATCGACCCCACGCCTTTGCCCTGCCAGGCGACAGCCACCCCCATGCCGAGGCTGCCGCAATGGGCCCGACGCACCCGCGAAAACTGCTCCAGCCCCAGATTGCCGATGACGTCACCCGCGTGCAGGGCCACCAGTTTCAACAAGCGCTCGTCATCCGTCGCCAAGCGCTTGCGCCAGACTTCGGTGGACTGGAAAGGCATTTGCAGCACCTGGCGAGTCACCGCCGGGTCATTGTAGAGCGCGGTGACACCGGCGATGTGGGCTTCAGTGAAGCGTGCGAGGGTAATCGAAGACTCGGACATGGGGCTCCTTCCTGGAGGCGTGACAAGGCCGACCACTATAAGCCGCGTCAGGTTATATCGGGAACCAGTGGGAGTTGTTGGTGGATGCTGAATCTGTGGGCGCCCAAGAACCCATGTGGGAGCGAGCTTGCTCGCGATGACCGCGGCACATTCAATATCAATGCAAGCTGAACCACCGCTATCGCGAGCAAGCTCAACTCCCACAGGGAATTGTTGCTGGATGCTGAATCTGTGGGCGCCCAAGAACCCATGTGGGAGCCGAGCTTGCTCGCGATGACCGCGGCACATTCAATATCAATGCAAGCTGAACCACCGCTATCGCGAGCAAGCTCAGCTCCCACAGGGAATTGTTGCTGGATGCTGAATCTGTGGACACCCAAGAACCCATGTGGGAGCGAGCTTGCTCGCGATGACCGCGGCACATTCAATATCAATGCAAGCTGAACCACCGCTATCGCGAGCAAGCTCAGCTCCCACAGGGAATTGTTGCTGGATGCTGAATCTGTGGACACCCAAGACCCCATGTGGGAGCGAGCTTGCTCGCGATGACGGCGGCACATTCAATATCAATGCAAGCTGAACCACCGCTATCGCCAGCAAGCTCAGCTCCCACAGGGAATTGTTGCTGGATGCTGAATCTGTGGGCACCCAAGAACCCATGTGGGAGCCGAGCTTGCTCGCGATGACCGCGGCACATTCAATATCAATGCAAGCTGAACCACCGCTATCGCGAGCAAGCTCAGCTCCCACAGGGAATTGTTGCTGGATGCTGAATCTGTGGACACCCAAGAACCCATGTGGGAGCCGAGCTTGCTCGCGATGACCGCGGCACATTCAATATCAATGCAAGCTGAACCACCGCTATCGCGAGCAAGCTCAGCTCCCACAGGGAATTGTTGGTGGATGCTGAATCTGTGGGCGCCCAAGAACCCATGTGGGAGCGAGCTTGCTCGCGATGACGGCGGCACATTCAATATCAATGCAAGCTGAACCACCGCTATCGCGAGCAAGCTCAGCTCCCACAGAGGGACTACTTCCGGCTTCGGTCAGGCCTGGAACCAATCCCGCCGCTCATCCAGCGTGTGGTGGATCAGTTCACGCAGCATCTGCACCTGCGGCGAGCCTTCGGCCTGGGCATTGACGGCCATCCACAAGTGCCGTTGCATCGACAGGCCAAACACTTGCGGCAACGCCACCAGGCCTCGGTCGAAGCGGCTCATGTACTGCGGCAACAGGCCGATGCAGGCGCTGCAGCGAATCATTTCCAGCATCAGTTCGTAGGATTGCACCTGCACCACGCCGGCCCGGCGTTGTTCTATCAAGGCGTTCCACGGTGCGAAGCCGTCCACGTGTCGGTCCGCCTGCCATTGCACCAGCATGTAATCGTTCAGGTCGTCCAGGCAGTCCGGGCGTGTGGCCGGGCGCGAGTAGCGCTTGGCGATGTGCGGCACATAGTCCAGCCGCGCCAGTCGATCCGCGGGCAACGTGGCGAAACTCGGCCCCGGCCCCAACGTGTGGGCCTCGCTCAACCACAGCACCAGGTCGGCGCTGACGGCTTGCAGCGCCAGGTCACTGTCCAGGGTGATGATCTGCAGTCGCACGCTGGCGTTGCGTCGCAGCAATGAAATCAGGTCACGGCCCAGGATGTCATGCAGTATCGACTCGGCCACGGCCAGGCGAATCAAGGGTTGATCGTTCAAGGGCGGCGCGCTTTCGTGGGCCAGGCTAATCAAGCGCGCCTGCAACTGCCGGCCCTCGCGACTGAGGGTCAAGGCGCTGCCCTGGAAGCTGAACAGCGAACGTTGCAGCCGCGCCTCCAATTGCGCCAACTGCTTGCGCAGCCAGGTCGCCTTGACGTTGAGGCTGCGGGCCGCTTGCATGAAACAGCCGCAACGGGCACTGACCAGGAAGCACTGCGCCACCTGCGGCTCGATACCGCCGGCCATGGCCAGCCACGGGTCGGGGGCACGCAACGGTGTGCGGTATGCGGTGACAGCCTGGCGTCCTGCGGGCTCGATGAAGGTCATGGGTGACTCCCTGTCGGTTGTACGGATACGTGGAGCTGCGCGAGTCTTCTAAACAACGCCCTGTGGCGAGGGAGCTTGCTCCCGCTGGGTTGCGCAGCAACCCCAAAAAACGCTGCGGAGTTATCACTGAAGGACTGCGGTCAATTCGTGAGGGCTGCTACGCAGCCCAGCGGGAGCAAGCTCCCTCGCCACGGGTCTGATGTGGACCTGCCTAAAGCCCCTCCTCCAACACCTTGCTCAACTGCGCGCCATCGATGCTCAACGTCGCCGTGTCGAGCATGCCGTCCAGGTACGCCTTGGCGATCTGTTCCTGGCGCTGGGCACGCAGGGCCTGGGTCAGGCGCTCGCGGACTTCATCCAGCGTCGCCTCTCGGGCCGGTTGTTGCTCGGTGAGCTTGATGACATGGAACCCTGCCGGGCTCTGCACCGGGTCCGATACCGCGCCGACCTTCAAGCGTGCCACGGCCTCGCGCACCGGCGGCACCAGTTGCTGCAACGGCTGGTAACCACTGTCACCGCCGCGCTCGGCACTGGCGCGGTCCTGGGAAAAACGACTGGCCAGGACGCCGAACTCAGCGGGTGAGGCCTGGGCTTTCCTGCTCAATTCCAGCGCTTGCCGGCGCACCGCCTCCACGGTTTGCGGTTCAGTGGCTGCCAGGAAAATCTGGCTGACGCGGTACAACGCCGGTGCGGTCCAGTTGGCTTTCCCGGCGTCGTAAGCCTGCTTCAACTCGTCTTCACTGGGATACCCGGCCGGCACCTGGCTCACCGACTGCAAGTAATCGCGAAACACAATCTGCTCAGCCGCCGCTCGTGTCTGCCGCTCCACCTCGGGCCGCTGACGCCAACCCTGGGCATCGGCCTGCTCCAACACGGCTTTTTCCGCCAGGCGGGCACGGATCCAGCCCTCCAACGCAGCCCGATTACCTCGCATTTGCTGACGAACCTCGGGGCCAGTGCGGCCAGCAAGGTCTTGAGTTCTTCGGGGCTGACCTGCTGGTTGCCCAGTCGGGCCAAACTCGGCGAGTCGGCCGAAACAACGCTGGCGGTCTGCACCGCGGCGACCGGATCGCTGCCCGGCCGCAGGCCCAGCACCAGCGCCACGGCGATCAGGCCCAGCGCCGCGGCGCTGATGACGAAGGTCGGCTTTTTCACGATGCGACGGCCTCCTCCAAGGGCGCCTCGACGGGCTCGGCCGGGGTTTGCGCCCGCGCCGCGTTCTGGCTGTACTCACGCAGGTAGACAATGAATTCCTGCAACAGGCGGTCCCACAGTTCCAGGTGACTGCGCAGATGATTGGCACTCACGCCCGCGGCAACCACGACGTCCATTTCCATCACCAGGAATTCGCCTTGCAGCGACAACCGGGCAAAACGTCGCGAGGCGTTCCACAGTTCTGCCAACCCGGCCGGCAATTGGCCCTGCACCCGCAAGGCACAGCTGAAGGTGAAGTCCAGGTACTCGCCTGCAGTCGCCGCCGGATTGCCGAAACGCACGGCAAAGCCGATGCCCTGGCTGGCACTGAGCAGTTGCACAATGCCGTTCTGCTCGGTTTCGTTGACCCGATAACCCGCGGCCTGCAACAACTCGGTCAGGGATTTTGCATCGACGCTTTCAATCATTGAGGTCATGTTCGATTCCTCCTTGTTCTGTTCAGTGAGTGATCGAGGCCTGGGGCGCATCGAAACGGTTCTTGTAGAGATCATCGCCAAACCCTTGGGCCAGCTCTTCGAAACGCACCCGGGCCTTGGCCGCGAACGGCTGGCGGATCTTCACGATGTCGGTCACATCAATGGTTTCGTAGGCATGCAGCAGCGTCTTGGCGACTTCGTACATCTGCTGATTCTTGACCGAACATTGCTGCACTTGTGTGTCACGCTCGGTCAATTGCGCCTCCAGGCGCGCGCGCTCGGCCTCTTTGCCGCGAGCCAGCACCAGCAGCTCGTCGTAGGCTTTCTTGAACTTGCCCATTTGCTCGTTGCTGGCCGCTACCTGGGCCTGGGCCTGGCTTTGCAGGTTTTGCTGATGCCCGGCCAGTTGCTCATTCAGGGCCTGGGCCTTGCTCAATTGCGCGGTCAATTGCTTGATCTGCGCCTGGGCCTCCTTGGCCTGGGTCTCCGCGGCCTGCCGGGCGGCACTGGCCTGGGCCTGTTCGCTTTGCAGGGTTTGCAACTGGGCGGTGGTGCTGCGCAGTTGCGCCCGCAGGCGTTCTTCCAGGCCTTCGCCGTGGGCGCCGCCGCTCAGAAGCAGGCCCAGCACCAGTAACGCGGCCGGACATTGGTAGATGGCACGCCTTTTCATGAGGCCTCCCTGCGCTTAGAAGCGCGTGTTGATTTCAAGCTGCAAGACATCGATGTCGTACGGCGCGCCGTACACCGCTTCGGAACTCAACCAGCGACCGGTGGCGAAGACGTTGCTCGCCAGGCCATAGTTGCCGCCCAGGAAATAACCCTTGGCATTGGTGCCACCCAGATGGAATGACGAATCGTTGAAGCCGTCCGGCAAGGCGTCCGGCTGGATGTACTTGTAGCCGGCGAACAGGTTCCAGTCGCCCTCGCGCTTGAGCTCCAGGGAGTTGCCAAGGGTGAACTGGAGCATCCAGGCGTTGGCGCCGCTTTCCACCTCGCCATCGCTGTCCAGGTTGTTGGCGAACTGCCCCGCGGAGCGCTTGCGCATCTCGCCTTCGTCGTAGCCCAGGTTGTGAACGTAATGGGCCTGGCTGCGCAGTTTCAGGTCTTCGGGCAGATCGGTGTCCCACGCGAAGTTCAGGTCCAGCAGGTTGAACTCCGAGGCCAGGCCGACATATTGCGGCTGTGGCGTGGTCGACGGGTTGAGGGGGTTGGGCGTGATGTCGCGCAGCAGGAACACGGTGTTGCCTTTCTGCATGAACGCTACCCGCGAACCGTCGCTGTCACAGCCTGGATCACCGGCCCAGGGCTGGCACGGCGAAGAACGCTGGCCTTCGATGTCGTCGAAGCGGTAATAGGCCAACGCGCCCTTGATCCGGTTGCTGTCGTTGATGGCCCAGTTGGCCCCCACTTGCGCACCGTACAGCCACTTGTTGTCGCTCTCTTCCTTGTCGCTGCCATTGCTGGTGCTGGTGTCGTTGGTGTACTCCACCGGGAACGCGCCGACGGTACCGAACACGCCCCAGTCCTGATTGAGCTTGTGGTTGAAATTCGCCGCCACGCCATCGAAGTTCAGGTCGCCGGAATACAACAGGTCGGTGGAGAAGAACGGGTTGGCGAAACGCCCGCCGGTCAGGGTCAATTCGTCCGAGGGTTTCCAGGTCAGGTAGCCCTGGTCGAGCCAGATGTCTTTTTTGCCAAAGCCACCACCGAGGGTCTGGGTGGTGGACACCGGGTTGTTGTCCGAGCCGGTGCCGATGCGGATGCCCGCCGTCCATTGAGGGGCAATCACGGCCTTCATGCCCAGTCGGGCACGCAGGCGGAACAGGTTTTCCCGGTCTTCGCGGGTATTGAGCAACGGCGGCAGGCTGGAACTGCTGTTGGGGTTGACGTCGTAAGGCCCCTTGTCATTGAGCCGGGCGAAATCGACGATTTCGTTGCTGTTGGTGCCAGAGTAGTAGCGCGACTCGTCCCGCAGGCGAATGTCGCCATCGAAACTGATGCGCGAGACCCAATCCGGGAAGGTGTTGGGCTGGGCCCAGTTTTCCTGCTTGGCGGTGGCCATGACTTCGGCCTTGACCTGGTCGCGGATCTGCTCACGCACGATATTCGGCACGTACTGCACACGCACGTCCCCCGGCGCACCGGCCGGCGTGGCGGCGACTGCCGTGGCGGCTTGGCGGGCCTGCACGGCTTCCCGTTCGGCCTGGGCGATCAAGCCATCGGCCTGGTCCTGTTTCAACACGCCCTGCTGCACCAGCAGGCGGATCAGATTGATCGTGGCGTTTTCCGAAGGCGCCGGGGCGGCCGCCGCGTGGCCGGCCAGGCTCAGGACCACCAGGCCGATCGCCCACGACAATCGATTCACATTGGAAATCATCTGCACACAACTCCTGTTGGCAAACTTTCAAATAGTCGGTTAACCCGGCCGTCGTCCCTGCAAGGACAGGCGCACGGGCAAAGTCAGGGAGGCCGGTGGCCGTTCACTCAAATGGGGCGCGGTACGCAGGGCGGAAATCACTTGCTCGTCCACCTGCGGGTTGCCGCTGGACTTGACCAGCTCGACCCGGGTGATCTCCCCCACCGCGCTGAGCCAGACATCGGCCTGCAGCGAGAACGCCAGGCTGCGCAAGTCGGGGTTTTCCCGCAGCAAACGCTGGAAGGTGAACGCCAGGAACTGGCTGTAAGTGCCATTGCCCAGGCGCCCGCTCCCTGCCCCGGCCATGCCGCCGCCCTTGCCGGCACCGATGTTGAACGCGTCGTTGCCGGACTGGGCATCGCCGTCCATTTGCATCGGGTTCGCCAGGTCATCCACCGGCGACGGCGGCGCTTCTTCTTCGGGCTTGACCTCTTCGGGTTCCGGGGTCGGCTCTGGCTCGACCACTTTCTCCTCGACCTGGGGTTCCGGCTCCTTGGGCTTCTCTGGCGGTGGTGGGGGCGGAGGCGGCAGCGGGATGATGGTCGGCACCTTCGGGGCTTCGCGGCGCACGCCACTCATGTCATTGGCCCACTGCCACAGCAGCCAGGCCGCGACGGCGCCCAGCAGCAGGCCGGCGGCCCACTTGAGCAGGCGCAGCGGCGAAGTCTTCACCGGGGGCGGATCGATGGGAAGTCTGGCGGTCATGATCAGCCCTGGCTCGGTTTGCCGGTCACGAGACCGACCTGGGACAGTTCCAGGCGCCGCAACAGATCCAGCACTTCAATGACTTTCTGGTACTGCACCGTCGCATCGCCGCGCACGATCACCGGGAAGTCCGGGCTCTGCGCCTTTTCGATCCGCAGGCGCTCTTCCAGCTCGGCCAGGGTCACCGGATAGGCATCGAGGAACACCTGCCCGCCATCGTTCACCGAAATCGCCTTGGTCTTGGCCTCGGACAACGACACCGAGGCACTGGCCTTGGGCAGGTTGATCTGGATACCTGACACCTGGGCCGTGGCCGTGAGGATGAACATCACCAGCACCACCATGAGCACATCCACCAGCGGCGTGATGTTGATGCTGTCGACCGCTGCATCATCGTCGTCATCGTGTGAAGCGTTTACGCTAGCCATGGCGATTCCCTCAGGCCGGTACGGACGATTGGACGTGATGACCGCGACGAGGGGCCGCTTCACCGGACTGGCCTTCGCCGTGCATCTCCGCCAGGCGCGTGATGAACTCGTCGACAAAGACCCGCATGTCGGCGCTGACTTCCTTGTTACGGGTGATCAGGCGGTTGTAGCCAAACAACGCCGGGATCGCGACGAACAGGCCCATGGCAGTGGCGAGCAATGCCGCGGCCATGCCCGGGGCGATAGCGTTGATGTTCACGTCGCCAGCCATGGCCGTGCCGAGGAACACCACCATGATCCCCAGCACAGTGCCGAGCAGGCCGATGTACGGCCCGCCGGCGATGGCGTTGGACAGGGTCGAGAGCTTCGAACTCAGCGCCTGGTTCTCGCGGGTGCGCACGCCGTCCATCGAGCAACGGATCGCTTCGATGGTGGCCGCCGACACCGACGAGGTGTCAGCGCCCTGCTCACGGCGGGTGCGGATTTCCTTGACGGCCACCAAGTACAAGCGCCACAGCGATGAATGTTGCAGGCGCTGGGCGAGGTCCTGGTCGTCGGCGAACATTTCCAGGCGCGTGCCGATCTTGGCGAACTGCTCGCGGAAAACTTCGTTGGCGGCACTGAGGCGGCTGACCATGCGGTTCTTGCGGATCATGATGATCCACGACTGGAACATCATCAGCACCAGCACCCCGATGATCACCCAAGCGTCGAGCGGCACGGCGTTGAGCAGGAACCCCAGGCTGCCGAAACCGAAGCCGGACTGCTCTTCATCGACGCCGTAGGCCACCAGTTTCGATTCGGCGCCCTGGGCACTGGCGTCGGCCAACAGCAACGGCGCCGGACGAGCGACCTTGGACAGGCGCGCTTCGTCCATGGCGCCGCTGAAAGGCGCGAAGGCTCCGGCGGAGACATCGGCACCCAGGGCGATCGGCGAATTGAACGCCTGCATCGCCACCGCCAGGCTCGCGGTCTCACGCCCGTTGACGTACAACACGACCCGGTCGCCCGAGGCGGTCAACGCCAGGTGCTGCCACTGACCGGGGTTCAGCGGCTGGGTCGAGACCGCGCGCTGGTCATTGATCGCCACGAACGGCACACCCTGGTTGACCCCAACCAACAGGCTGGTGGCGGCTTCGCGACGGGCCAGGATCACTTGTTCGCCACTGGCCTGGTCCTGGCGCAGCCAGGTGCTGAAGGTGAACGCCGCACCGGCACTGTGTTGCAACGACGGACTGGCCGGCAACAACAACGGCTGGCCGTTGAACTGCAAGGCCCGCCCGATCACGCCGTCGATACTCACGCCGGTCGCGCCCTGGGCATTGTTGCCGTAGGCCGTGGTATCCCGGGGCGGTACGCCGGTGGCGCCGTCGAAGTGGTACAGGGCGGTGTAGTCCGGGTCGAAGGTCAACTGGCCGCTGCTCGTGGCCGGCGCCTTCTGGTTGCCGTAATACATCCACACGTCCTGGCGCTGACCGCCCTCCACGCTTGGCACGTCGACCCAGATCAGCGCCATGCCCATCAGCGGGTCGAAGCTTTCGATCTGGTGATTGAGCACGGTCTTGTCGTCGGCACTGACGAAACGCAAGTCCGAGCCGTCGTCCTTGACCCCGTCGAAGGTGAAGTTGCCGGTGTGCAAGCGCACCAGCAACGCGGTGCGGCCCAAGGCCTGGGCAATGGCGGCGCCCTGGGGCGTGGTGTCCACCGAAATCTGTTTGCGATAGTGCCAGTCGTCCTGCCACCAGGCGTTGGCGGTCGCCGGAAGCACCAGCCCCAGGCAGATCAACAGGGATAACAATAAGCGTTGCATGGACATGACTCCTGGGTTCAAAACGTCGCTTGCAGGTTGAAGTGCAGGCGCGATTCCTGTTTCGAGGTGTTCGGCCCTTCGAGCAGCGGATAGCCCCAATCGAGGCTGCCGGACAGCCATTTGCTCAGGCTCGCGCGGGTGCCGAGGCCGACGCTGGCGAGGCTGTAGTCGGCTTCCTGGTCGGGCAGTTCGTCACGCAAATACAGCTGCGCGCCTTCGGCGAAGGCATAGAAACGCCACTCCTGGACATAACTGCCGAGGAGCTTGGCCAGGGACGGGGTACGCAGCTCCTGGGACAGCAGGTAGCCGTCGTCGCCGGTGCGCTCGGCAGCCAGATAGCCGCGCACCGAGGTGGCGCCACCGGCGGAGAATTGCTCGTTGGAAACCAGCGGCCCGGAGGCCAGTTGGAAGGCGGCCTTGGAGGCGGTCTGCCAGTCGTTGCCGAAGGTGAAGGTGTAATTGCCGTCGCCCTTGAGCACCGCGAAGCTGGGGCTGGCGCGATAGCGCTTGTAGTCGAACGCTTCGTCGGAGCTGCCATAGCCCAGCAGGCTCCGGGTACCCGCCACCAGGCTCAGGCCGAGGCCCAACTGGCTGTTTTCGGTGTAGCGAAAACCGTTATAGGCGAAGGTGAACGGCGCGTACTTGAGTGGCGCCTTGTCGCTGGCACCGCCCAGGTTCAGCTCTTCCTCGAAGTCCTTGAAATCCACCCCGACCGAAAAGCTGTTGGCCCATGCCCCCGTGGACGGCAGGCTGTAGATCGCCGACACCCCGTAGGAATGCCCTTTGCCCAACACGTTACTGCCGCCGACGGTCGCCACGTTGCTGTCGGATTGGTACCCCGAGAACTGCACACTCCAGCGTTCGCTCAGCGGCGCGGTGTAGGAACCCGACCAGACCTTGGCGTTTTCGGTGTCCTGGGGCGCGGTGAAGAAAGTCAGTGAAACGCTGTGGCCCAGTTGCCAGAGGTTGTTGTAGCCCAGGCTGGCGACCGTGCGCAGCTTTTCGGTGTCGGCACTGTAGTCGTTGTTCAGCCCCAGGCTGGCCTGCCAAGGGTCCTGGTCTTCGACTTGTAAATCCACGTCCATGGTCCCGGGGCGCTGGCCTTCGCGCACCAGCGGCATGACCTGGCGTCCCGGGGTCTTGTTCAACTGCGCCAGCTCTGCCTGGACCCGGGCGAAATCGGGTACCTCGCCTTCCTTCAGCGCCGGCACGTCGTCACGGATTTCAACGGGCGAATAGTGCTTGGCCCCTACCACGCGCACCCGACCGATCTTGGTCTCGCTGACTTGCAGGTAAACGATGCCGTCTTCGACTTTCTGCTCTGGCAGCTCGACGAATACCGATTGATAACCGCGGACCTGATAGGCTTTTTGCAGGGCTTCCCGGGCGCCTTCGATGTCGCTCAAGGCCTTTTGCGGCCCCAGGAACGGGTACACCGCTTCCTCGATGGCCCGGGCATCGAGCACGGTGTTGCCGCGCACGAAATACTCGTTCACATCCACCAGGCGCGTCGGTGCCGCGTCGGCCTGCTGCCCGCCTTCGGCGGCAAAGGCCGACGGCCCCCGACCGCCAGCAGCAACCAGCCCCACAGCGCCGGCCGCGATTTGAAGAAATGCTCCACACCACCCCCTGAATTCAAAGTACGGCTCAATTGCTTATGGTCGATGTCGTGGCGTGCCGGGCCAGCCAGGTGTGCAGCAGCGCGAAGTTCAAGGAGAACTCCGGCATTTGCAGCAAGGCGCCACAGAACACTTCACCGATGATTTTTTCGATGAGCCGCACCGCCCGCGCATCGCCCAGCAGCGTGGCGAGGTCTTTGCTCAGGACGTTGAAGCTCCAGACCTTCTGGTTCAGGTCCAGGCCGACGAACCAGCGGAACAGCAGGTTGTAATTGAGTTGTTCGTAGAGTTGCTGCTCGCTGGGCACCGAATAGAGCAGTTGCAGCAGGAGGATGTGCATGGCGGTTTGCGGTGCGATCAGCATCTGGGCACTGGCGTTGAGGCCCTGCAGCACATCGCGATGGTCATCCAGCAGGTCGTCGATCTGCGGACGCAGCAAGACCAGTGAATGGCCTTGCGGAATGTAGCTGGACACCTCCTTGAGCGCGCCCTGCCAGTCATCCTGGGAAACGATCCAGACCCACGGCGCGCCGTAGCGATACACCGAAACCGGCTGCTTGCGCGCCGCCTCGACGATCTTCGACAACCGTTGGTCAAGCTCCTGCATGCCCACTTTCGAATAACGTTCCATAGTCCCCATCGCCTCACTCCCGGCTTCGCGCCCCGGCTCCAAACGACCTGAAAGGTCCCCTCGAACACGTCACACAGGCATGACGGGAATGGCGATGTGCTACCGAACTTTTGTCATGAAAGCTTCATTTTGGAGGGTAAGGAGGGCGTACGCTTTTTGTGGGAGCGAGCTTGCTCGCGATAGCAGTGGATCAGTTGGCGGTGATGCCAGCTGGGCAGCCGTCATCGCGAGCAAGCTCGCTCCCACAAGGGTTCTCGGGTGGAGACAGGGTTTGCGTCCACCCCCATTTCAGTGTGGGAGCCGAGCTTGCTCGCGATGGCGGTGGGTCTGTTGGCGATGATGTCGGCTGGGCAGCCGTCATCGCGAGCAAGCTCGCTCCCACAGGGGTTCTCGGGTGGAGACAGGGTTTGCGTCCACCCCCATTTCAGTGTGGGAGCCGAGCTTGCTCGCGATGGCGGTGGGTCTGTTGGCGATGATGTCGGCTGGGCAGCCGTCATCGCGAGCAAGCTCGCTCCCACAGGGGTTCTCGGGTGGAGACAGGGTTTGTGTCCACCCCCATTTCAGTGTGGGAGCCGAGCTTGCTCGCGATGGCGGTGGGTCTGTTGGCGATGATGTCGGCTGGGCAGCCGTCATCGCGAGCAAGCTCGGCTCCCACAGAGGTGCTCGGGTGGAGACAGGGTTTGCGTCCACTACCCATTCCAGTGTGGGAGCGAGCTTGCTCGCGATGGCGGTGGGTCTGTTGGCGGTGATGTCGGCTGGGCAGCCGTCATCGCGAGCAAGCTCGGCTCCCACAGAGGTGCTCGGGTGGAGACAGGGTTTGCGTCCACCACTCATTCCAGTGTGGGAGCTCGGGTGTTGGCGAGAAAGCCTGTGCCTTTACTGGTGCTGCACCTGCACCATCGAGCTCACCTGCACCCGCGCCTGCATCTGTTCCGCCCCGCCACCCCGGCGCATGCCGCGTACCGGGCAGGCGTCGAGGTAGTCCAGGCCGATCGCCAGTTTCAGGTGGCGATCGGGAAGGGTCAAGCGGTTGGTCACGTCGAAGCTGTACCAGCCATCGTCCAGCCAGGCTTCGGCCCAGGCGTGGCTTGCCAGGTGGCTTTCATCTTCGGTGCACAGATAGCCGGAAACATAGCGCGCTGGAATACCCAGGCTGCGCGCGCAGGCCAGGAAGGCGTGGGTATGGTCCTGGCAAACCCCCGTTCCACCGGCAAACGCCTCGGCGGCGGTGCTGTTGACCGCGGTCGTGCCGGGGCTGTAGGGCATCCGCGCCGCCAGGCCGTTCATCAGGTCGGTCAAGGCCGACCGATCGCGTCGGCCGGCACATTGTTCGACCGCGAAGGCGCTGAGGTTCTCATCCGCCTGGGTGAGGCGGCTGGTGCGCAGAAACGGCAGCGGTGACTGAGTGTCCGGTTCCATCGCGATGGACTGATGGATTTCCACCTCGCCATACGCCGTCAGCACCAAGGCACCGTGGGCTCGTCCATGGTCATCACGTGGAGGATGTTGCCATAGGGGTCAATCTGGCTGCGCACCAGTCTCGGCAGTTCCAGATGCCATTGCAAGATGCGCTGGCGCTGGGTGTCCCGGGGCGTCAGGCGCAGGAACTGGATGCTGGTGCAGACTTCATCGGCGTAGCTGTAAGTCGTGTCGTGGCGTATGGACAGTTTCATACGACCTCCAGGTAAGACTCATGGACGGTCTGGCCCAAGTGGCGGATCTGACCAATCAGGTCGGTCAACCATTGGTGCAAGCCCGACGCCAGGATTTCGTCGATTCCGGAATAGCGCAGGCGCGCATTCAGCTCGGCGGCCAGGCGTTGTGCCGGCCGGCCGTTGTTGCCCGGCAAACTGGCGAGGATATGGTCCAGTTCCTCGATACACGCATGCAGCGAGCGTGGGACGTCGGCCCGCAACAGCAACATCTCGGACACTTGCTCGGCATTGGGCGCGTTGCGGTAGATCTCGTTGAACGCCTCGAACGAAGACAACGCGCGCAACAAGGCGCTCCACTGGTAATAGCCACGGGCCGAGTTGTCGCTGACCTCCTCCGATTCCTCGCCGAACATTTCATAGCGAGCATCCAGCAGGCGCAGGGTGTTGTCGGCCCGTTCGATAAAGGTCCCCAGGCGGATAAAACAGTAGGCATCGTTGCGCATGATGGTGCCCGATGTCGCGCCGCGGAACAGGTGCGAACGCTCCTTGACCCATTCACAGAAATGGCTGATGCCGTAGCGCCCCAGGCCATTGCTGGCGATGTTGCGCATTTCCAGCCAGGTGGCGTTGATGTTTTCCCACATGTCGGCGGTGATGCGCCCGCGCACGGCATGGGCATTGGTCCGCGCGGCTCGCAGGCAGCTATAGATACTGCCGGGGTTGGTTTCGTCCAAGGCGAAGAAATGCAGCATGCGCTCGGTGTTGAGCGCGTCATAACGGGCGTTGTAGTCGTCCAGCGTACCGGCCGCCAGCAGCGACATCGCCAGCTCGGCATGGCCATCGCTGCGTCCGGCCTGGGGCATCAGCGACAGCGAATAACTGACTTCGAGCATGCGCGCCAGGTTCTCGGCGCGCTCCAGGTAGCGGGACATCCAATAGAGGTCCGAAGCAGTTCTTGAAAGCATGTCTTAGTCCTCCACTACCCAAGTGTCTTTGGTGCCGCCGCCCTGGGACGAGTTCACCACCAGCGAGCCTTCGCGCAGTGCCACGCGGGTCAGCCCGCCGGGCACCAGGCGCGTTTCCTTGCCCGACAGCACGAACGGACGCAGGTCGATGTGGCGCGGCGCGATGCCGCTCTCGACAAAGGTCGGGCACGTGGACAGGCTCAAGGTCGGCTGGGCGATGTAGGCTTCGGGACGGGCCTTGAGGCGCGCGCGGAAATCTTCGATCTCCGCCGCGCTGGCGGCCGGCCCGACCAGCATGCCGTAGCCGCCGGAGCCCTGGGTTTCCTTGACCACCAGATCCGGCAGGTTGGCCAGCACATGGGACAGGTCCTGGGGCTTGCGGCACTGCCAGGTGGGCACGTTCTTCAGGATTGGTTCTTCAGTGAGGTAGAAGCGGATCATTTCGTCGACGTAAGGGTAGATCGACTTGTCGTCGGCCACGCCTGTGCCGACCGCGTTCGCCAGCACCACGTTGCCCGCACGGTAAACAGCGATCAGCCCGGGCACGCCCAGCATCGAATCGGGGTTGAACGACAGCGGGTCGAGGTAGGCGTCGTCAAGGCGACGGTAAATCACGTCCACCTGCCGAGGCCCGGCGGTGGTGCGCATATACACGTGGTCGTCCCGCACGAACAGATCGGCCCCCTCCACCAGCTCCACGCCCATTTCACGGGCCAGGAAGGCGTGTTCGAAATAGGCACTGTTGAAGCGTCCCGGCGTCAGCACCACGGCGGTGGGGTTTTCCAGGGGGCTTGAGCTCTTGAGGGTGTCGAGCAGCAGGTTCGGGTAATGATCGATGGGGGCCACGCGCTGGGCGGCGAAGAGCTCGGGGAACAGGCGCATCATCATCTTGCGGTCTTCGAGCATGTAGCTCACGCCGCTGGGCGTGCGCAGGTTGTCTTCCAGCACGTAATAGCTGCCGTCACCGTCGCGAACCAAGTCGACACCGGCGATATGGGCGTAGATGCCCCGGTGCAGGTTCAGGCCCTGCATCGCGATCTGGTAGCCCTCGTTGGCGAGCACCTGCTCGGGCGGGATGATCCCTTCCTTGAGGATGTGCTGCCCATGGTAGATGTCGGCCAGGAACATGTTCAGGGCCTGGACCCGCTGGATGCAACCACGCTCGACCATCTGCCATTCACTGGCCTTGATGCTGCGGGGAATGATATCGAAGGGGATCAGGCGCTCGGTGCCCTGCTCGTCCCCGTAGAGGGTGAAGGTGATGCCAGCCCGATGGAACAGCAGGTCGGCTTCGCGGCGGCGTTGCTCCAGCAGTTCAAGCGGGGTGTCCGCCAGCCAGCGCGAGAAGGCTTGGTAATGCGGGCGGCAGTCACCCTTTGCGTCATACATTTCATTAAAAAAAGCGTGGGGCATAGCCAACTCCCAGCCGCGTTCTACACGGCATTTCTTATCACTTCGTCATTCCGACGGTTCGGCCTTGCCTTGCTTTAAACCCTGCTTGATTGCGTACGGTCCTGGAATTGCCCTCTGTTGCTCTTGATGGATGGCGTGTCCTGGCCTGAAAGGCCGGGTTTTCAATACTTAGCAAAGGGTGTGCCTAAGCGTGACGGTGTCACGTACTGGATAGAAGAAGTATTGCAAAACCGCAAAAAGGCGAAATTATTTTTCGATCTAGCGACATTAACGACCATAAATGCGGGCGCCCTTTCTCTCGAACGGGGCTTGAAAGGCTCTTGAGGGGGTGGAAGGAGACAACCGTGCCCCACAAGAGGGAAGTTTTTACTCATTCATCCACGGCTAACCCTTCACGCGCCGCACTCAACCCCAAGCAGTGAAAACCTGAACGCACTGCAACGTTGCAGGAAAATGCACGGATTCATACCGTCGCCCCAGCTTGAAGCAGCACGGCCGTTCACCTCAAGTCAATGCGCCCTCGACACTGGCGACGATCATCTCCAGGTCTGTGGGCAGGTAACCTCGCTTGACCACCAGGTTTTCCTCTCGGCCTCGCGCCCTCCAAGTAGGCAGTTCAGCCACCGGGATGCGCTGGTAGAGAAGATTGGTATTGGTCGCCCCGGTCCATTTGGTCGTTCGCGCGATCTGTTCATTGCCGGCGTTTTCGATGAATCGAGTGCGCATGCCCAGCAAAGCCGCGGCATCCATCGCACCGCTGCGCATGCCCAGGTGCACCAGTTTGCAATTCCATTCGGCACTTTTCATGCGCAGGAAAATGGCATATTCGGCAGCACGGTTCGGCCCGATTATTTTCTGGTTGGGGTTGCCGTTGTCCAACTTCCAATACTCCCCCCAGACCTGAAGATTGGCTCGGGACACGGGACCGTCAGCTTGGTCGAGTTGCCCCAGGTGGGTCGTCAGCTTCTCGTTGAGGTCCCGGTTTGTCCTCGGGCGTCCGACCACGATGACGTTACAACCTTTTTTCAACAGCCGGTGACACACCTGCCCCAACCCCGTCCAACTGTCGTCCAACTCGGGATGGGCGCCGCCGTCCTTGCCGCTGAAGCGGGTCCAGACAATGACGTAGCTCTGGCCCTTGACCACCCCTTTGAGCGCCAGGAACTTGTCGAGGCGATACGCCCAGTAGCGATTGGTATTGGGATCGACATTGTCCCACTTGGCGATGCTGCCCTTGCCGTCGCCACTGAGCACCGACGCTGCGACATCGGTGGTGGCGCCGCCCACGGGGCACAGTTTTGCGCCGTTGGCGACGCCGGCCAGGAATCCCAGTACCGCGTCGGTGAAGGGTGGCAGCGCACTTTTATTGATCCTGGCGTCGACCACCAGGCGACACGTCTCGCAGGCAGCCTTGGCATCGGTGACCAACACCGGCAACAACCGAGCGGCCTTTACCCCACAGGAAGTGCCATAGAACTTGACCAGCCGCTTGGCCGCCGCCTCGTCAGCGGCCGCGTAGAGCAAGATCAGTCGTGAGCAGAGGTCATGGCGCAATGCGGCGCCGACAGCGAACTGATCACCCGACATGTACGCGCCCTGGTAGTAATAAGTGCACTTCTGGCCGACGAATTGCGCCGGTGTGTTTTTCCGCGCATCGGTGAACAGCGAGCCACCTGTGGCATTCGCCTCGTCCAGCATGTCCTGGTACTTGCGTTTGTCCTGGTCCCGCAAATAAAGCGCCAGGGCATCCAGACACTGGTTGATGCTTTGATTGGCCTCGACCAATGGAGGGGGCCCCACCCGCCACTTGAGGGGAAAGGCTTGAGTGGGCTGCGACAGCGCCTGCACGGCCGCCTCGGTCGTCGGAAAGCAAACCTCCAGATCGCTCCCCAGGAAGCGCTTGATAAGGGCTTCGTGGGGTTTGAGCATCACGTAAGTTTGGCCCATCAACGACCAGGCTGAGATTGAGTTATCGGCGACTTTGAAGGGCATCCTTCCTCCCCCGGGACACGTTGCAGGGTTATCCGAAAACAAACGGGTGTCCGCGCACCAAGCGTAGACCAATTCCCCTTGGGGTCGCGGGCAAGCTGCCTTCGGTCGCCTCCCGAGCACAAACTCGCCGTGGGGATTTGCGCCATCAGTATTATGGTATACCATCATACGCACAGACACTCTTACCCTCACAACGGAGCAGCTCATGAGTTTCGAAATTCGTAAGATCGTCAGCTATGTCGAAGAAACGTTCATTGAAGGCGGCAAGGCCACCGACAAACCGGTGACCATGGTCGGGCTGGCGGTCGTGATGAAAAATCCCTGGCTGGGTCGCGGTTTCGTCGAAGACCTGAAACCGGAAATCCGCGCCAACTGCTCCGACCTCGGCGCACTGATGGTCGAGCGCCTGGTAGGTATCATCGGCGGCGCCGAGAAGATCCAAGCCTACGGCAAGGCCGCGGTGGTCGGTGCCGATGGCGAAATCGAGCATGCCTCCGCCGTGATCCACACCCTGCGCTTTGGCAACCATTACCGTGAAGCGGTCAAGGCCAAGAGCTACCTGAGCTTCACCAACAAGCGCGGCGGCCCTGGCACTTCGATTCAGATCCCGATGATGCACAAGGACGACGAAGGCCTGCGTTCGCACTACATCACCCTGGAAATGCAGATTGAAGACGCCCCACGCACCGACGAAATCGTCGTGGTGCTGGGCTGCGCCGATGGCGGCCGCCTGCACCCGCGCATCGGCAACCGCTACATCGACCTGGAAGAGCTGGCCGCCGAGAATGCGCAGTGATCCAGCCTGGGCAACCACAATAAAAAGGCATGCAGGAGCGCTCCATGATTCGGCTCACCGCTGAACTCACCCCGGCCGGCACCAGCTACCTGGCAACCGGCCAAGGCCAACCCGTGGTCTTGATCCATGGCGTGGGCCTGAACAAAGAAATGTGGGGTGGCCAGGTCGTTGGCCTGGCCACGCAATACCGGGTGATTGCCTACGACATGCTCGGCCATGGCGCCAGCCCCCGTCCGCAAAGCGGTACCGCGCTGCTGGGCTACGCCGACCAGTTGCTGGAGCTGCTCGACCATTTGCAACTGCCCCAGGCAACGGTGATCGGCTTTTCCATGGGTGGCCTGGTGGCCCGTGCGTTTGCCTTGCATTACCCGCAGCGCCTGCAAGGCCTGGTAGTGCTCAACAGCGTGTTCAACCGCAGCGCCGAACAGCGCGCCGGGGTCATCGCCCGCACCGCCCAGGCCGCCGAGCATGGGCCGGACGCCAATGCCGAGGCGGCGTTGTCACGCTGGTTCAGCCGTGAATACCAGGCCGCCAACCCGGCACAGATTGCCGCGTTGCGCCAGACCCTGGCGCAGAATGATCCCCAGGGCTACCTGACCACCTATGAATTGTTCGCCACCCAGGACATGTACCGCGCCGATGACCTGGGCAATATCCAGGTGCCGACGCTGATCGCCACCGGCGAACTGGACCCTGGCTCGACACCGGAAATGGCCCGGCAATTGGCCGAGCGCATTCCCGGCGCCAGCGTTGCCGTGCTCGCCGAACAACGGCATATGATGCCAGTAGAGTCGCCGCGCCTGGTCAACCAGCTGTTGCTGGAGTTTCTCGACACCGCAAACGCCCGGCAAAACCAAATAAAGGGGATCGTTGCATGACACTCGCACGTTTTTCGATGTGCATCGGCGGTGAATGGGTAGATGCGCTCTCCGGCAAGACCTTCGAAAGCCTGAACCCGGCCCTGGCTCAACCCTGGGCCGAATTGCCCGACGCCGACGAAGCCGATGTCGAGCGCGCCGTCCAGGCGGCACAGAGCGCTTTCGAAAACCCGGCCTGGCGCGGCTTGACGGCCACCGCACGGGGCAAGTTGCTGCGTCGACTCGGAGACCTGATCGCCGAGAACAAGGAACAATTGGCCCAATTGGAAAGCCGCGACAACGGCAAACTGATTCGCGAAACCCGCGGCCAGGTCGGCTACCTGCCGGAGTTCTTCCACTACACCGCAGGCCTGGCCGACAAGCTCGAAGGCGGCACCCTGCCCCTCGATAAGCCGGACCTGTTCGCCTATACCGTGCACGAAGCCATGGGCGTGGTCGCGGCGATCATTCCCTGGAACAGCCCGCTGTACCTGACCGCGATCAAGCTTGCCCCGGCCCTGGCGGCTGGCAACACCATCGTGATCAAACCGTCCGAGCACGCCTCGGCCACGGTCCTGGAGCTGGCCCGTCTCGCCTTGGAAGCCGGCATTCCACCGGGGGTGGTCAACGTCGTCACCGGTTACGGCCCCAGTACCGGCGCGGCCCTTACCCGCCATCCGCTGGTGCGCAAGATCGCCTTCACCGGCGGCGCTGCCACGGCGCGACATGTGGTGCGCAGCAGCGCCGAAAACTTCGCCAAGCTGTCACTGGAACTGGGTGGCAAGTCACCGAACATTATCTTTGCCGACGCCGACCTGGACAGTGCGATCAACGGGGCGATTGCCGGGATTTATGCGGCATCCGGCCAAAGCTGCGTGTCCGGTTCGCGCTTGCTGGTGCAGGACGAAATCTATGACGAATTCGTCTCGCGCCTGGTCGAACGGGCCCAACGCATCCGCATCGGCAACCCACAGGAAGACGCCAGCGAAATGGGCCCCATGGCCACCGCGCAGCAACTGGCCGTGGTCGAAGGCCTGGTGGCCGACGCCATCGCCGAAGGGGCGCGCCTGCGCCTGGGTGGCAAGCGTCCACAGAACCTGGGCGACGGCTGGTTCTATGAACCGACCCTGTTCGAATGCGACCGCAACTCGATGAAGATCATGCAGGAAGAAGTCTTCGGCCCAGTGGCCTCGGTGATTCGATTCAAGGACGAAGCCGAAGCCCTGGCGATCGCCAACGACTCGCAGTTCGGCCTCGCCGCCGGCATCTGGACCCGCGACCTGGGCCGTGCCCATCGACTGGCCCGGGATGTGCGCTCCGGGATCATCTGGGTCAACACTTACCGTGCGGTGTCGGCCATGGCACCCATCGGTGGTTTCAAGAACAGCGGCTATGGACGCGAGAGCGGCATCGACTCGGTGCTGGCCTATACCGAACTGAAAACGGTGTGGATCAACCTGTCCCAGGCGCCCATGCCTGATCCGTTCGTGATGCGCTAGGAGTCCTGAGAAATGATCGAACCCGGCATCTACAAAGAAGTCATGAGCTCCTTCCCATCCGGCGTCACGGTGGTCACCACCTTGGACCCGGACGGCAATATCGTCGGCATCACCGCCAGTGCGTTCAGCGCGCTGTCGATCGACCCGGCGCTGGTGCTGTTCTGCCCCAACTACGGCTCCGACACCTACCCGGTCCTGCGCGACAGCAAACAGTTCGCGATCCACCTGCTATCCGCCGACCAGACCGCCGAAGCCTATGCCTTTGCCGGTAAAGGCAAGGACAAGGCCAAGGGCATCGATTGGCACCTGAGCGAACGGGGCAATCCGTTGCTGAGCAAAGCCACGGCGATCATCGAGTGCGAACTGTGGCGCGAATACGACGGCGGCGACCACGCGATCATCGTCGGCGCAGTGAAAAACCTGATCCTGCCCGAGCAGCCGGTGACGCCGATGATCTACCACAAAGGCAAGCTGGGCCCGCTGCCCACGCTGGCCTGATGGCCATACCCTCTCCTGTGGGAGCGAGCTTGCTCGCGATAGCGGTGTATCAGTCACAGCCTTGTTGGAGGTGCTGCCGCCATCGCGAGCAAGCTCGCTCCCACAGGTCCATCAACTTTTCAGGGAGCCCCCATGAGCAATGAAAAATACGAACAAGGCCTGAAGATCCGCACCCAGGTACTGGGCCAGGACTACGTCAACCGTTCCATCGAGAACGCCGACGATTTCACCCGGCCACTGCAGGAAATGGTCACCGAGTATTGCTGGGGCCACGTCTGGAGTCGCGAGGGCTTGTCGCTCAAGGAGCGCAGCATGATCAACCTGGCAATGATCTCGGCGCTCAATCGCCCGCATGAACTCAAGCTGCATGTGCGCGGCGCCTTGCGTAACGGCCTGAGTCGTGAGCAAATACGCGAAATTCTGCTTCAGGTCGGTATCTATTGTGGCGTCCCCGCTGCCGTGGACAGTTTCCGGCTTGCCCGTGAAGCCTTCGCCGAAGCCGATGCCGATGCCGAGGCCCCCAGTCAACCCTCGGCTGTTTGATCTGAACGTGCACGGATGTTGCCCGTTTGGCATGGACAGCCATATTACAGAGCGGACCCCATGAAACGCCTGCCACTCGACGACAGCTTCAAGGTCAATCGCAACCCCGTTACCCTGCGCGAGATCGTGCTGGATAAACTGCGAAGCGCCATCATGAACTTCCAGCTTCTGCCGGGCGATCGCCTGGTCGAACGCGATCTGTGCGATCGCCTGGGTGTGAGCCGCACGTCGGTACGCGAAGCGCTGCGCCACCTGGAATCCGAAGGCCTGGTGGAGTTTGCCGATGCCAAGGGGCCGCGGGTCGCCATTATCACTTTGGCCGACGCCGTCGATATCTATGAGCTGCGTTGCGTGCTCGAAGGCCTGATCGTCCAGCTGTTCACCCTGCGCGCCAAGGCCAAGGACATCAAGGCCCTGGAAAAAGCCCTCGCGGAGAACCGCAAGGCCCTCAAGGAAGGCGAACTGCAACAAGTCATCGATTCGGTACAAGGCTTCTACGACGTGCTGCTCGAAGGCTCCGGCAACCATGTCGCCGCCACCCAGCTGCGCCAGTTGCAGGCACGCATCAGCTATTTGCGGGCGACCTCGGTGTCCCAGGAAAACCGTCGCGGCGACAGCAACCAGGAGATGGAACGCATGGTCGAGGCGATCAAGAGCGGCGATCCCCTGGCGGCCCACCAGGCCTGCGTCGATCACGTGCGCGCCGCGGCCAAGGTCGCCCTGGAATACCTCAAGCGCAAACAGGAAGAGACCGGTGAAATCCCCGAGATCATCCCGCCCATCGCCCTCAAAGAACCGCGCATAGGTCGCTAGCCATGTTCAGCCCGAGCTTTTGTCCAAAGTGCGGCGGCAGTGACCTCGATCACCGCCTGCCAGCGGGCGATACCCATGAGCGACTGATGTGTGGCGGTTGCGGCTACATCCACTACGTCAACCCGAAGATCATTGCCGGCTGCATCATCGAGCAGGACGGCAAGTACCTGCTGTGCCAGCGCGCCATCCCGCCACGCCCGGGCACCTGGACTCTGCCGGCCGGCTTCATGGAAGGCGGTGAAACCACCGAACAGGCGGCGCTGCGCGAAGTCTGGGAAGAAACCGGCGTACGCGCTGAAATCGTCTCGCCCTACTCGATCTTCAGCGTGCCGAAGATCAGCGAGGTGTACATCATCTTCCGCGCCACCGCGGTGGAGATCACCGGTCAGTTCGGCCCGGAAACCCTCGCCTGCCAGTTCTTCGCCCCCGAGGATATTCCTTGGGACAGCATCTACTACCCGGCCATCCGGCAGATCCTCGAACGTTATATCGAGGAACGCCAGGCCGGGGTCTATGGCATCTACATGGGCAACGACGACAGCGGCAAGATTCACTTCATCCGCTGACGGGCGCCACGCCCTCGACAATGATCACCTCGGCCCGGGCCACGCCTTCGCGATGATGCCTGGCCGCCTGATACTGCGCCGAGTGATAGCAGGCCAGCGCCTGTTCGTAAGAGTCGAACTCGATCACCACGCTGCGCTGCGGCGTGGCCCGGCCTTCCATCGCTTCGCTGCGCCCGCCCCTGGCCAGTATTCGTCCGCCATATAACGCGAAGGCCGCCGGTGCCCGCTGGGTGTATTGGCTGTATTGATCGGGGTCGGTGACATCCACGTGTGCAATCCAGTACGCCTTCATAGTGACCTCTCGGTTTATTTTGTATTATGGTATACCACAATAGATCTCCAGCAAGCCTTCATCAAAACACAGAGAGCCCGTCATGGCCTTTAACAGCATTCAGGAAATCATCGAAGACTACCGCCAGGGCAAGATGGTATTGCTGGTGGATGACGAAGACCGGGAAAACGAAGGCGATCTGCTGCTGGCCGCCGACTGCTGCGACGCCCAAACGATCAGCTTCATGGCCCGCGAAGCCCGTGGGTTGATCTGTCTGACGTTGACTGACGAGCACTGCCAGCGCCTGGGGCTTGAGCAGATGGTGCCGAGCAATGGCAGCGTGTTCAGCACCGCGTTCACGGTTTCCATCGAGGCCGCCACTGGCGTGACCACCGGTATTTCCGCCGCCGACCGGGCTCGCACCGTCGCCGCCGCCGTGGCCATCGATGCGGGGCCCAACGACATTGTGCAGCCGGGGCATATCTTCCCGCTGCGGGCCAAGGAAGGCGGTGTCCTGACCCGTGCCGGGCACACCGAAGCCGGTTGCGACCTGGCGCGCCTGGCAGGTTTCACGCCGGCGTCGGTGATCGTCGAAGTGATGAACGATGACGGCACCATGGCCCGCCGGCCGGACCTGGAGATTTTCGCCCGCAAGCACGGGATCAAGATCGGCACCATCGCCGACCTGATCCACTATCGCCTGAGTACCGAGCACACCGTGGTGCGTATCGGCGAACGGGAACTGCCCACGGTACACGGCACCTTCCGCCTGTTCACCTTCGAAGATCGCATCGAAGGCGGCGTGCACATGGCGATGGTGATGGGCGACATTCGCCGGGAAGAACCGACCCTGGTGCGGGTGCATGTGATCGATCCGTTGCGGGACCTGGTGGGTGCCGAATACAACGGCCCGTCCAATTGGACGTTGTGGGCGGCCTTGCAGCGGGTGGCCGAGGAAGGTCGCGGCGTGGTGGTCGTGCTGGCCAACCACGAATCCTCCCAGGCGCTGCTCGAGCGCGTACCGCAACTGACCCAGCCGCCACGACAATTCAGCCGCTCCCAGTCGCGCATCTATTCTGAAGTGGGCACCGGCGCGCAGATTCTCCAGGACCTGGGCGTCGGCAAATTGCGGCACTTGGGACCACCACTCAAGTACGCGGGGCTGACGGGGTATGACTTGGAAGTGGTGGAGAGCATTCCCTTCACCGGATAAGCCTGAGGCCCACCCAAATCTCCTGTGGGAGCGAGCTTGCTCGCGATAGCAATGGACCTGCCAGCCTGAATGTTGACTGACACACCGCTATCGCGGGCAAGCTCGCACCCACAGGGTTCGCCCCAGCAATGACAAGGAAAAATCTGCCCTCGGACAGATAGCCGGTACGGCAAAATGCTTGCAGAAAGTTTGGAATACCATAATATGATATTCCATAGACCGAATGATTCAGCCAAGTGCGCCCACAAGGGAAAGCACCAATAACAGCCCTTGGCACGGTCGCCTTTAGAGGCCAGATGGACCTACTGCTCCCGATAGGCGGGCATTACCAAGCCCGCTCAAAAACACAACAAATGAGGGCGTGAAAATGGTGTTGAAGAAAAGTGCAGCCGCAATTCTTTTTGCCGGCTTGCTGAGTGTCACCAGCCAGGCGACGATGGCCGCTGAAAGCGTCAACTTCGTCAGTTGGGGCGGCAGCACCCAGGACGCGCAGAAGCAGGCTTGGGCCGACCCGTTCAGCAAGGCCAGCGGCATCACCGTGGTCCAGGACGGCCCCACCGACTACGGCAAGCTCAAGGCCATGGTCGAAAGCGGTAACGTGCAGTGGGACGTGGTCGACGTCGAGGCGGACTTCGCTCTGCGTGCCGCGGCCGAAGGCCTGCTCGAACCCCTCGATTTCTCAGTGGTGCAGCGCGACAAGATCGACCCACGCTTTGTCTCTGACCATGGCGTCGGCTCGTTCTACTTCTCTTTCGTCCTCGGTTACAACGAAGGCAAGCTCGGCGCCGGCAAGCCGACGGACTGGTCCGCGCTGTTCGACACCAAGACCTATCCCGGCAAACGCGCCCTGTACAAATGGCCAAGCCCAGGCGTGCTGGAGCTGGCGTTGCTGGCCGACGGCGTCGCGGCAGACAAGCTCTATCCGCTGGACCTGGACCGCGCCTTCAAGAAACTCGACACCATCAAGAAAGACATCGTCTGGTGGGGCGGCGGCGCTCAGTCCCAACAGTTGCTCGCGTCCGGCGAAGCCAGCATCGGGCAGTTCTGGAACGGCCGGATCTATGCCTTGCAACAAGACGGCGCTCCGGTCGGCGTAAGCTGGAAGCAGAACCTGGTCATGGCCGACATCCTGGTCATCCCGAAGGGTTCGAAAAACAAGGCCGCCGCCATGAAATTCCTGGCCAACGCCAGCAGCGCCAAGGGCCAGGCCGACTTTTCCAACCTGACCGCCTACGCCCCGGTCAACGTCGACAGCGTTGCACGCCTGGATTCGGTGCTCGCCCCCAACTTGCCGACCGCCTACGCCAAGGATCAGATCACGCTTGATTTCGCGTATTGGGCCAAGAACGGTCAGGACATCGCGACACGGTGGAACGAATGGCTGGTCAAATGAAAATGTCGGCAACGACCTCCCCTCGCACCGGGAGCGCCATTGGCGCTGCCGGTGCGGTACAGGCCAAGGCGGCGACGCAAACCCCGTCGCTGGCACAGCGCTGGCGCGGGGCCGGTAACCTGGTCCCTGCCCTGCTGTTCCTCGGTCTGTTCTTCTTGGCGCCGTTGATCGGCCTGCTGCTGCGCGGTGTGCTGGAGCCGGTGCCCGGGCTGGGCAACTACGAGCAATTGTTCGCCAACTCGGCCTATGCCCGAGTGCTGTTCAACACCTTTTCGGTGGCCGGGCTGGTCACACTGTTCAGCCTTCTGCTGGGTTTTCCCCTGGCCTGGGCCATCACCCTGGTGCCCCGTGGCTGGGGGCGCTGGATGCTGAACATCGTGCTGCTGTCGATGTGGACCAGCCTGCTGGCCCGCACCTACTCCTGGCTGGTGCTGCTGCAAGCCTCCGGAGTGGTGAACAAGGCGTTGATGGCGCTGGGCATCATCGACCAGCCGCTGGAGATGGTGCACAACCTCACCGGCGTGGTGATCGGCATGAGCTACATCATGATCCCGTTCATCGTCCTGCCGCTGCAGGCAACCATGCAGGCCATCGACCCGATGATCCTGCAGGCCGGCTCCATCTGCGGCGCCAGTCCCTGGACCAACTTCTTCCGGGTATTCCTGCCACTGTGCCGGCCGGGGCTGTTCTCCGGCGGGCTGATGGTGTTCGTGATGTCCCTCGGTTACTACGTGACCCCGGCACTGCTGGGCGGTGCGCAGAACATGATGCTGCCGGAATTCATCATCCAGCAGGTGCAATCGTTCCTCAACTGGGGCCTGGCCAGTGCCGGCGCCGCCTTGTTGGTGGCGATCACCCTGGTGCTGTTCTACTTCTACCTGAAGCTCCAGCCGGAATCCCCGGTGGGCGCCAGCAACTCGAGGTAAGCCGCCATGCTCCTGACTCCCAATGCCATGAGCCGGCGCATGCGGTTCGGCCTGTATTTCACCACCGGCCTGATCGCGCTGTTCCTGCTGTTGCCCATCGTGTTCATCGTGCTGCTGTCGTTCGGTTCGTCCCAATGGCTGGTCTTCCCACCGCCGGGCTGGACACTCAAATGGTACGGCCAGTTCTTTTCCAACCCTGACTGGATGAACGCGGCACTGACCAGCCTCAAGGTCGCGGTGCTGACCACCGTCTGCGCCGTGGCACTGGGCCTGCCGACAGCGTTTGCCCTGGTGCGCGGGCGCTTCCCGGGCCGGGAAATGCTCTATGGCCTGTTCACCCTGCCGATGATCGTGCCGCTGGTGATCATCGCCGTGGCGGTGTATGCGCTGTTCCTCAAGCTCGGCTACACCGGGACGATGTTCGCGTTCGTGGTCAGCCACGTCATCGTCGCACTGCCGTTCACCATCATCTCGATCATCAACTCGCTCAAGCTGTTCGACCAATCCATCGAGGACGCTGCAGTGATCTGCGGCGCCTCACGCCTGCAAGCGGTGTTCAAGGTGACCTTCCCGGCCATTCGCCCGGGCATGGTCGCCGGTGCCCTGTTTGCGTTCCTGGTGTCGTGGGACGAAGTGGTGCTGAGCGTAATGATGGCCAGCCCGACCCTGCAAACCTTGCCCGTCAAGATGTGGACCACCCTGCGCCAGGACCTGACGCCTGTGATCGCCGTCGCTTCGACGTTGCTGATCGGCCTCTCGGTCTTGGTGATGGTGATCGCCGCCGCCTTGCGTCGGCGCAATGAAATCAGCGCCTGAGCGCCTAGGAGAACACGATGAGTGCCGTCAAAGACCCCGCACAACAGAACAACAAGACCCTGGTCAGCCTGCGCAACCTGAACAAACACTACGGCGACTTTGCCGCCGTGGACGATATTTCCCTGGAGATTCAGGACGGCGAATTCCTGACGTTCCTCGGTTCCAGCGGCTCGGGCAAGAGCACCACGCTGTCGATGCTGGCCGGGTTCGAAACCCCCAGCAGCGGCGAGATCCTGGTGGGCGGCAAATCCCTGGTCAACGTACCGCCGCACAAACGCGACATCGGCATGGTGTTCCAGCGCTACTCACTGTTCCCGCACCTGTCGGTGCGCGACAACATTGCCTTCCCTCTGGCGATCCGCAAACTGGCCAGCGCCGAGCGCGAACGCCGGGTCGACGCCATGCTCAAGCTGGTGCAACTGGGAGAGTTCGCTCATCGTCGCCCTTCGCAACTGTCCGGCGGTCAGCAGCAGCGCGTGGCGATTGCCCGGGCACTGGTCTATGAACCCCGCATCCTGCTGATGGACGAACCCCTTGGAGCCCTGGATAAAAAGCTCCGTGAAGACTTGCAGGATGAACTGCGCCAATTGCATCGGCGCCTGGGCATCACCATCGTCTACGTCACCCATGACCAGGAAGAGGCCATGCGCCTGTCCCAGCGCATCGCGATTTTCAGCCACGGCAAGATCGTCGGTCTGGGCAGCGGCTACGACCTCTACCAGAATCCACCGAACGCTTTCGTCGCCTCGTTCCTGGGCAACTCCAATTTCCTCAAGCTCAAGGCCCGGGGCAACGCAGTGGCGACCTTCGAAGGCCAGTCGCTGTCGATCCGCCTGACTGCCGGCCTGCAAACGGACCAGGACGTGCTGCTGATGGTGCGCCCGGAAAAAGCCCTCGCCCTGAGCGTCGAGCAAGCGGCCCAGGAACCCTTGGCGGCCGGTTGGAATGAGGTGTCGGCCAAGGTCGTCGAAGTGCTGTTCCTCGGTGAAAGCCAGACTTGCAGCGTGGTGACGTCCGGCGGCACGGCCATGACCGTCAAGGCGCTGTCCGCCGCCGGCATGCCGCTCAAGGCCAGCGACCCGGTGCGCGTGCGTTGGGCCACCGCCGACGCCTGTGTCTACACCCAATGGGCCGAGAGCGACCTGAACAAGGCCGCGGGAGCTCATTGATGAACATTGCGCGCCCACAACCGATAAAACCCGAGGATCGTCCGATGATCGATGCCAGCGTCTACAAACAAGTCATGGGCTCGTTCCCGTCCGGCGTGACGGTGATCACCACCCTCGATGACGACGGCCAGGTAGTCGGCCTCACCGCCAGTGCCTTCAGCTCCCTGTCGATGGACCCGGCCCTGGTGCTGTTCTGCCCCAACTACAGCTCCGACTCCTATCCTGTGCTGATCAAGAACAAGCGCTTCGCCATCCACCTCCTCTCCGGCGGCCAGCAGAACGAAGCCTACGCCTTCGCCCGCAAAGGCAAGGACAAGGCCCAGGGCATCGCATGGACTTTGAGCGAACGGGGTAACCCGTTGCTGAGCAACGCCACCGCCATCATCGAGTGCGAACTGTGGCGCGAATACGAAGGCGGCGACCACGCCATCATGGTCGGCGCCGTGAAGAACCTGATCGTTGCGCAGCACACACCGGGGCCGCTGGTTTATTGCCACGGCAAGATGGGCGCCCTGCCCGTCCTCGCCTGAACCGATCGTCAACAATAAAGAGAAAGCGCCATGAAATTTTCCCTGTTCGTACACATGGAGCGCTGGGACGAAAGCGTCAGCCATCGCCAGTTGTTCGAAGACCTGAGCGAGTTGACCCTGTTGGCCGAGGCCGGCGGCTTCAGCACCGTGTGGATCGGCGAACACCACGCCATGGAATACACCATTTCGCCAAGCCCGATGCCGCTGCTGGCGTACCTGGCCGGCAAGACCACCACCATCCACCTGGGCGCCGGCACCATCATCGCGCCGTTCTGGCACCCGCTGCGGGTCGCCGGTGAATGCGCGCTGCTGGACGTGATCAGCAATGGCCGCATGGAAGTCGGCCTGGCCCGGGGCGCCTACCAGGTGGAGTTCGACCGCATGGCCGGCGGCATGCCAGCCTCCTCCGGCGGCCAGGCCCTGCGGGAAATGGTCCCGGTGGTGCGCGCCCTATGGCAAGGCGACTACGCCCATGATGGCGAGATCTGGAAATTCCCCACCTCCACCTGCGTGCCCAAGCCAATCCGCAAGCCTCACCCGCCAATGTGGATCGCCGCCCGCGACCCGGACTCCCACAACTTCGCCGTCGCTAACGGCTGCAACGTAATGGTCACGCCGCTGATGAAAGGCGATGAGGAAGTCCTCGACCTGAAGAACAAGTTCCAGGCCGCCCTGGACAACAACCCCGACGTGCCACGCCCGCAACTGATGGTGCTGCGGCACACCCATGTCCATGCGGTGGACGATCCCGAAGGCTGGAAAGTCGGCGCCCAGGCCATCTCGAAGTTCTATCGCACTTTCGATGCCTGGTTCGGCAACAAGCAGGTGCCGGTCAACGGCTTCCTGGCGCCAAGCCCGGAAGAGAAATTCGCCGAGCGTCCGGAGTTCCAATTGGAGAACATCCGCAAGAACACCATGATTGGTACACCGCAGGAAATCATCGAGCGGATCAAGTACTACCAGGAACTGGGCGTGGATGAATTCAGCTTCTGGTGCGACAACAGTTTGCCCCATACCGAGAAGAAAAAATCCCTGGAGCTGTTTATCCAACAGGTGGTGCCGGCGTTTCGGTGATCCGTTGCACCGCCATCGCAAGTTTGCTCGCGATGGCGGTGTGTTTGTCAAAAAGATTGGGCATGTATTGGCCCAATCGCGAGCAAGCTCGCTCCCACAAGGCTTTCGTTCACCTGAAACATATGTGTCAAATGTGTCAAATGTGTCAAATGTGACAATTGCCCCCACTACCTCGCCGCTGCCCCGCAAACCACTATTAACGGCTCGCAAAGCCGCATAACGTACCGCGCAAAAGGATCAACTCTGATTAAGGATGATGCGCGTGGGGGTTTATCGGTTGCTGCTGGCCATGTTGGTGGCAGTTTCTCATATGGGTGTGACGTTCATGGGTTTGAACCCCGGCGTCGTTGCCGTGGTGTCCTTTTTGATCATCAGCGGCTTCGTGATGACCTCGCTGATCGAGAGGACCTACAACACCCCGGGCCAGATCGGCCTGTTCTACATCGATCGACTGTTGAGGCTGTACCCGCAGTTCCTGGTGTATTTCGTCATGTCCTGCGCGGTGATCCATTTCCTCTTGCCTGGAACGCCCCAGGCAGCCGCCCTGACCCTGGAAAACATCGCCACCAGCCTGCCGATCGTGCCGTTGGGCTTCTACATGTTCGGCATCACCGTGCCCGAGATCCTGCCTCCCGGTTGGTCCCTGGGACTGGAAATGTGCTTTTACCTGCTGATCCCGTTCCTGATCCTCTACAAGACAAGGGGTGTCGCCTTTGCCGTGTCCGTGACGGTGTTCATGGTCGCTTCCCTGGGCTACCTCGACACGGACATCTACGGCTATCGCCTGCTGCCGGGCGTGCTGTTCATTTTCCTCTGCGGCAGCTACCTGTATCGGGCGCAGGCCAAAGGGCTGTGGATCGTGTCCATCACCCTGTTCGTTGCCGCCTTGATGTTCCTGGCCATTGTCGTCGGGATCATTCCCCGTCGGCCGTTCAACGCCGAGGTAACCCTGGGCATCGCCCTGGGCCTGCCGGCGGTGTTTCTGCTCGGCAGAATGAAGCATCACCGGCTCGATGAGTTCCTGGGCAACATCAGCTATGGCGTGTTCCTCAACCATTTTGTGGTGATGTATGTGTTGCGTGCGTTCTGGCCGGTGGAGTACAGCGCCCTGATCATCACAGCAGTGCTGGTACTGTCGTTCGCGTTGAGTGGCGTTTCGTACTATGGGTCGAGCGACCGGCGCTGAAGCTTCGTCATGCCCTCAGGGCGGGCGTTAAGTACGGTGCCACGGCTCCCGTTGGCAGCACGGTGGCTTAGCCTCTGGCTGCCGTACAAAAAATGCCCGGGACGCAGGTCCCGGGCATTTTGTATTCCAGCGCAGCCGAATTAGAACGTCACGCTGGCGCTCAGCTTGGCGGTACGCGGCTCGCCGACGTTGACCTGCAACTGGCTACCGGTGGAGGACGGGTAGTACTGCTTGTCGAACAGGTTGTCGACGTTCAACTGCAACGAGGTCTTGTGCCCCATCACCGGCGCCTCCCAGCGCAGGAAGGCGTCGGCGACGGTGTAGCTGCTGAGCCAGAATTCGTTGGCCTTGTTGGCGGCGCGTTCGCCGACGTAACGCGCACCGGCACCGGCGTGCCAGGCGCCGAATTCGGCTGGAATGTTCAGGTGGTGAGTGAGGTACAGGCTCGCGGTGTGTTTGGGAGCGTCGGGTAGGCGATGACCTTCGTCGTCCGGATCGTCCAATATTTCTGTGTGGGTGTAGGCGTAAGTGCCGATCAAGTCCCAACGGTCGGCCAGGCGGCCAGTGATGTCGAGCTCCAGGCCTTGGGAACCCACCTTGCCAGCGGCTTCTGCGATGTTCTTTCCGCCGACTACAGTGGTTGTTACTACATTCTTTTTGACGATATCGAACAAGGCGAGGTTGATATTCAGCCCAGGCATCGGGTCGTATTTGGCACCCACTTCATAGCTACGCCCTTCTTCCGGTTTGAAGGTGCTGAGGTTGTCGTCGACGGTATCGTTGGGCTTGAATGAACGGCTGTAATTACCATAAAGAGAAAGGGTCTCGGCAGCTTTATAAACCAATCCGAGGAATGGAACGAAGGCGTCGCCATTATCGTCGCGAACCCCCTCTCGCTTGATCATGCCTTGTTCGGCGAATTGGTCGTAATGCTGGTAGCGACCACCGAAGACCAGTATCCAGCGATCATCCAGATGCCAGTTGTCCTTGAGATAAATGGAGCTGGAGGTCAGTTGGTTACTCAGGTTGCTCTGTTTTGCATTCAGCTTGCTGGGTTCTGCCAACCCACCATAAACCGGCGCAGTGATGTCGAACCCTCCTTGCGCATCCCCACGGTAGGTCTTGCCACGAAACTGATCGGACACTTGATTATCGACGCCAACCAACAGGTCATGGCGCTGGCCGAACAACTCCTGCTTGCCGATGAAATCCCAACTGGCGTAGCGCGTTTCGTCATCGTAATGAGCGCCGTTGGATTTTCTGCTCAGTTGATTTCCCGTCAAATCATCGGGCTGCGCAATCGAAAGACTGTACCGATCATTGTTCCAACCATAGGTAACCCGCGTTTTCCACGCATCGCTCAACTCATACTCGAACCGCGCCGTCGCCGTTTCGCGAATCCCCACGCTCTTGGCCCAAGGCTCATCAAGACGCTTGTCGTAATCGATGTCAGCCGGATGCCCGTTGGTGAACACCGTACCCCGGTCAAACGGATTGGAGTATTCGTTGTACTCATAACTCAGGTTCAACGAGGCCCGCTCACCCGTCCAAGCCAGGGACGGCGCCACCAGCGTGCTCTCATTGACCCCATAGTTGCGCCAGTAGTCCTCGTGGCCGCGCTCGGCGATCAGGCGATAGGCCAGGCCGGTATCGCCCAGCGGCCCGGTGGTGTCCAGGGCCATGGTGCCGCCACCTTCGCTGTAGGCCGAGCCGCTCAGCGTGGTGCTTTGGGTGTATTCCGGTTTCTTGCTGATGACGTTGATCAGGCCGCCGGGCTCCAGCGCGCCATACAGCATCGAGGCCGGGCCCTTGAGCACTTCGACGCGGTCGGTGGTGGCGCTGAAGTTGTGGCCCAGGTTCGAACGCACGCCGTCGCGCAGGATCGAGCCGTCGTCGTTGGTGCCGAACCCGCGTTTGACCAACGAGTCCCTCGAGCCGCCCAGGGTATTGCCCTGGCTGACGCCGCTGACAAACTTCATCGCGTCGTTCAACGAGCGCACCTGGTAGTCCGCCAGGGTCTGCTGGGTCACCACGTTGATCGACTGCGCCTCTTCCTTGATCGGTACATCGCTCTTGCTCGCCGTGCTGGCTTGCGACGTCGTATAGCCCTCGTCCTGAGTGACACGACTGCCCTGGATATCCGTGGCCGGCAGTTCGACAGTGTCCTGTGCCCACAACGGGCTTGCAATGAAGCAGCAGGACAGGGTTGGCAACACACACTTGATGAAGACGTTGCGATTTGCGAGGGGGGTGGAACGATTCAAGACGCGCACTCATGGAAGGGACGTTAATGAGAGCAAATATACTTTGAGAATCATTCCCAGTAAATCTTTTGATCCAGTGATGATCACCCCAAACCTCTGTGGGGCTTGCTCCCAAAGGTGATATCAAATCGCCCCGCCGCCCTAAAGCTTTGCCGCTCGCGGTCGAATGTATTCCATTAAGAGATTTTTTTGCCCAGGAGCAGCGGCATGCAGACGTTAAAGGACTTGTACGAGTCTATCGAGATGCAGTTTTTCGATACCCTCACCAAAAAGCTCTCGAGTCTTTTCCTGTTGGTGCTGGTCAGTGGCTTGTTGTACTGGGTGGCCGTCAGCGCCCGCGCCGAGATCCTGCTGCTGTTGCGCAACGCGCAGTTGGACGGTGCCTTGCTGGGGCAGATCGAAGGCCGGCTCGACAGCCTTACCCATGCCCTGCTCTTCGGTGCGGTCCTGACGCTGGGCATGATCAGTTTCATGGTCTGGTATTTCCGCCACCTCATCGTGCGCCCCGTCACCGCCATGACCAAGGCCCTGGAAGAGATCGCCAACGGCGAAGGCGACCTGTCCAAGGACCTGCCACTGGTGACCCACGACGAGATCCGCGTGCTGGCCGGCACCTGCAACCGTTTCCTGGCCAAGCAGCGGGAGATCATCAGCAATGTCCAGGCGCTGACTGTGCACATCGCCGTCGAGTCGGCCCGCTCGCTGAAGAACATCAGCGACTCCAGCGACAGTGCCACCCACCAGGCCCGCTTCGCCAAGGAAGTGATGGACCAGAGCAACACCGCCGTGGGCCGCATCGAAGAAGTCTCGCGCCAGACCCAGGGCATCTCCAGCACCACCGCCCAGAACCTGAGCATGGCCCGCGACTCCTACGCCGAGCTACTGGAAGTAACCGGCAACATCAGTGAGATTTCCAGCAACCTCGGTGAATTTGCCACCTTGGTGAGCGCCTTGAACCAACGTTCCTCGAGCATCAAGTCGATTGTCGGGTTGATCCAGCAGATCTCTGCCCAGACCAACCTGCTGGCCCTCAATGCCGCCATCGAAGCCGCCCGGGCCGGCGAAAGTGGCCGCGGCTTCGCGGTAGTGGCCGATGAAGTGCGCACCTTGGCACAGAATGTCAGCCGGGCCACCGACGATATCTCGCGCAACATCGACGCCATGCTCGAGGAAGTCAGCTCCACCCACGAGCAGACCACGCAGATCAGCCACAGCGCCCGGGAAACCCAGAAAGTGGTGGAACGCGCTTCCGGCCATTTCGAAAGCATGATCGTCGACTTCGAATCCACCAACGGCAAGCTGGCCGACATCGCGACCCACATCCAGCAGTTCGCCGACAGCAACACCGGGATCAACGACCGGGTGACCCAGATTCACGCCGACAGCCAGTTGATCGACCAGCGCATGCAGCATTCGGCAACGGCCACCCGCGACCTGTCCGGCGTGGCCGAAAAGGTCCAGACGCTGCTGGGCCGGTTCGTGCTCGGCCACGGCAAGCTGGACGCCGCCATCACCCGTGCCAGCGAGTGCCGCGACACGCTCCAGGTCCGCCTGGAGGCGCTGCAACGCGAAGGCCTGAACCTGTTCGATCAGAATTACCAACTGATTCCCGGTACCGATCCCAAGCAGTACATGGCCAGCTACACCGAACGCTTTGCCCAGGTCTGCCAGGAAGAATGCGACAAACTCACCCGCAGCACGCCGGGGGCAAGGTGTCGTTCATTGTCGACAGCAAGGGCTACTGCCCGGTGAACAACAGCTGGGTCTCCAAGCCGCCAACCGGCGACCGGGCGGTGGATTTGCCGGTGTGCCGCAACAAGCGAATCTTCAACGACCCGATCGGCCTGCGCGCGGCGGGCAACGTCCAGCGCTTCCTGCTGCAGACCTACCTGCGCGATACCGGGGAAATCATGACCGAGATTGACGTACCGTTCTTCTTCGGCGGTCGCCATTGGGGCAACTTGCGGGTGGGCTTCGATGCGGCGGTGTTGTTGGCGGAGTGATCAACAGCGGAATCAAGCCAGACAACTACCCTGTGGCGAGGGAGCTTGCTCCCGCTCGGCTGCGCAGCAGTCGCAAAACCGGCTGATACGGTCGGCCTGAAGAACCGCCGGGGCCTGCTTCGCACGCCAGCGGGAGCAAGCTCCCTCGCCACAAGGGATTTTGTGGCGCATACAAATTCTGAGCCCCCCAAAAACAACTGTGGGAGCGAGCTTGCTCGCGATGGCGGTGGATCAGCGACATCATCGTCAACTGACCCACCACCATCGCGAGCAAGCTCGCTCCCACAGGACTACCTCAACCCAAGCGGTGCTTCAACAGCACTTGGGCCCACCCTTGCCGCCGTAACGGGCCTCCTGGCGTTCGCGAAAGAACGCCTCGTAGTCCATCATCGGTTTGTCCGGGTGCTTGGTTTGCATGTGCTCGACGTAGTTGTCGTAGTCGGGCATGCCGACCATCAGGCGGGCGGCCTGACCGAGGTATTTACCCAGGCGACTCAAGTCATTGAACATCGTTGCAATCCTCTATCAAGCGTCCGGCAGGGCCTGGAATGGCGCTTCTTTGTCCGTGCGTTCCTTGGTGCCCCAGGCGGCGATGCCGACCTTGAGCGCGTAGAACAGGATGCTGAAGACCACGAACAGGAACAACACCGTCAGCGTCGCGTTGGTGTAGGCGTTGAACACCACGTGCTGCATCTGCTCGATGCTCTTGGCCGGGGCCAGGATCTGGCCGGCGGCCAGGGCATCGTTGTATTTGCGCGCCAGGGCCAGGAAGCCGATCGCCGGGTTGGCGTCGAATAGCTTGATCAGGCCCGCGGTGGTGGTGCAGATCAGCAGCCAGGACGCCGGCAGCAGCGTGACCCAGACGTAGCGCTGGCGCTTCATCTTGATCAGCACCACGGTGGCGAGCATCAGGGCGATACCGGCCAGCATCTGGTTGGAGATGCCGAACAGCGGCCACAAGGTGTTGATGCCGCCCAGCGGATCGATCACGCCTTGGTACAGCAGGTAACCCCACAGTGCCACGCAACCGGCGGTGGCGATCAGGTTGGCGGTCCACGATTCGGTGCGCTTGAGGGCCGGCACGAACGAGCCGAGCAGGTCCTGGAGCATGAACCGCCCGGCACGGGTGCCGGCGTCCACGGCGGTGAGGATGAACAACGCTTCGAACAGGATCGCGAAGTGGTACCAGAACGCCATGGTGTTCTCACCCGGCAGCACCGAGTGCAGGATCTGCGCGATCCCCACCGCCAGGGTCGGCGCACCGCCGGCACGGGCCAGCACGGTGGTCTCGCCGATGTCCTTGGCCACCGCTTGCAGCGCCTCGGGCGTGATGGCAAACCCCCAACTGCTGACGGTCTGGGCCACGGCCACCACGTCACCGCCGACGATGGCCGCCGGGCTGTTCATGGCGAAGTACACGCCCGGCTCGATCACCGAAGCGGCGACCATGGCCATGATCGCCACGAAGGACTCCATCAGCATGCCGCCGTAACCGATGTAGCGGGCGTTGGTTTCATTATCCAAAAGCTTGGGCGTGGTGCCCGAGGAGATCAGCGCATGGAAGCCCGAGACCGCGCCGCAGGCGATGGTGATGAACAGGAACGGGAACAGCCCGCCCTTCCACACCGGCCCGGTGCCGTCGGTGAACTGGGTCAGCGCCGGCATTTTCAGCTCGGGCATGGTGACCAGGATGCCGATCGCCAGGGCGACGATGGTGCCGATCTTGAGGAAGGTCGACAGGTAGTCCCGCGGGGCCAGGATCAGCCACACCGGCAGTACCGCCGCGACGAAACCATAACCGATCAGCATCCAGGTGATCTGGATCCCGGTGAAGGTGAAAGCCTTGGCCCAGACCGGGTCGGCGGCGATTTGCCCGCCCAGCCAGATCGACCCCAGCAGCAACAGCACGCCGATGATCGAGATTTCACCGATGCGGCCCGGGCGGATGTAGCGCATGTAGATGCCCATGAACATCGCGATCGGGATGGTCGCCATCACCGTGAAGATGCCCCACGGGCTCTCGGCCAGGGCCTTGACCACGATCAGCGCCAGCACCGCGAGGATGATGATCATGATCAGGAAGCAGCCGAACAGCGCGATAGTGCCGGGGATGCGGCCCATTTCCTCGCGCACCATGTCACCCAGGGAGCGACCGTTGCGGCGGGTGGACAGGAACAGGACCATGAAATCCTGCACCGCACCGGCCAGCACCACGCCGGCGATCAGCCAGAGCGTGCCGGGCAGGTAGCCCATCTGCGCCGCCAGCACCGGCCCGACCAGCGGCCCCGCACCGGCAATGGCCGCGAAGTGGTGGCCGAAGAGGATGTGTTTGTTGGTCGGGACGTAGTCCAGGCCATCGTTGTTGAGCACGGCGGGGGTGGCCCGGCGCGCATCGAGTTGCATCACGTTGTTGGCGATGAAGAGGCTGTAGTAGCGGTAGGCGACCAGGTAGATGGCCACGGCGGCGACGACGATCCAGAGGGCGTTGATGGGTTCGCCGCGGCGCAAGGCCACGACACTCAACGCACAAGCTCCCAGAACAGCCACGGCAAACCAGGCGAGGTGTTTAACCAGACGGGTTGTCATTGCGTGTCTCCTGCCGATATCCAGTGGATTGCGGCGATTGTTTTTATAGTGTGCCCCGGCTATTCGGAGCCGGCCCAATATCCCTGCAAGTCGTCAATAAATAAATGCGCAGTACTACGTACGGGCCATCTACGTAGTTCTACGTAGACACCCATCCCCTGTGGGAGCGAGCTTGCTCGCGATGGCATTGTGTCAGGCGACATCCCCGCTGGCTGATCCGACGTCATCGCGAGCAAGCTCGCTCCCACAGGTTTTATGCCTCACCCATGGGTTTGGCATATGATGCCGCCATTCGCCTCCCCGCCGAGCCCGGACAGGAGTACAGATGCTGCTCAAACACAAAATCGTCGCCCTCGGGATTTTGCCGCTGGTCCTGGCCATCGCCGTCATCTGCGCCCTGGTGATCTCGCTCAACCGCCAGCTGGGCGATCAACAGGCACAACTGATCGAAGACAGCATCCTGGCGAGCAAGCGCGCCGAGTTGAAGAACTATGTCGAGATGGCGCAGAGCCTGATCGCCCCGCTGTATGACAACGGCCAGGGAGACGCGCGGGCGCAACAGCAGGTCCTGGAAGAACTGCGCAAACTCAGCTTCGGCATCAACGGTTACTTCTTCGTCTACGACCGCCAGGGCCGCAGCCTCATGCATGCCCGCCAGTCGGAGTTGGTGGGGCAATACCTCTGGGACATGAAGGACCCCCACGGCCTGCCGGTCATCCAGGCGCTGATCAAAAGCGCCGAGTCAGGCGAAGGGTTCCAGCGCTATGCCTGGAACAAGCCCTCCTCCGGCCAGGTGACCGACAAGCTGGCCTATGTCGTGATGCTGGACAAATGGGGCTGGATGCTCGGCACCGGGATTTACCTGGAAGATGTCGAGCGCGCCACCCAGCAGGCCCGTGACGAGGTCGCCCATGGCATCCACACCACCATGCAAGCCATCGCCGCGATCGCGTTGGTGGCGGTCCTGTTGGTGTTTGCCGGCGGCATGACCCTCAATGTCAGCGAACATCGCCTGGCCGACAAAAAACTGCAGCGCTTGAACCAGCGCATCGTCAGCTTGCAGGAAGAAGAACGCTCGCGGGTTTCGCGCGAGCTGCATGACGGCATCAGCCAACTGCTGGTGTCGATAAAATTCCAGTTCGAGCTGGCCAGCCACGTGTTGGAGAATGGCCAGGAAAACGGCCTGGGCATCCTGAAGAACGCCACTGACCGGCTCGGCGAAGCCATCGGCGAGATCCGTAATATCTCCCACGACTTGCGCTCGTCCCTGCTCGACACCTTGGGCCTGCCCGCCGCCATCGGCCAGCTCGCCACCGAATTCCAGCAGCGCAGCGGGCTGGAAGTGTCCTATCGAAGCAACGAATTCGATTGCCGCCTCGAAAATGGCGCCCCTGTCTCGCTGTTTCGCATTGCCCAGGAAGCCCTGACCAATATCGAGCGCCATGCCGGGGCGAAAAGCGTCGGCATTACCCTGTTCGGTTCCAGCCAGTCCTTGCGACTGACGGTGGTCGACGACGGGATGGGGTTCAACGTCCCGCAAGTGGAACGCGGCCATGCCGGCATCGGCCTGCGTAATATCCGCGAACGGGTCGAGCATTTCGGCGGACGCCTGGAAGTGACGTCCGTACCGGGCCGCAGCGAACTGGACATCCTGCTGCCCATGAACCTCTCGGTCACGGAAAACTGATGCACGCCCACGCCAACAAGAGCACTCGTCGATGAACCTGCCTCCCGTGATTCGCGTCGCACTGGTCGATGACCATTCCCTGGTCCGCGACGGCATCAGGGCCCTGCTGTCAGTGATGCCGCAACTGGATGTGGTGGGTGAAGCCGAGAACGGTGCGCAAGCGATCGAAATGGTCGGTCGCTGCCAACCGGACCTGCTGCTGATGGACATCGGCCTCAAGGATAAGAACGGGCTCGAGCTGACCCGGCTGCTGGGCAAGCAATACCCCAGCCTCAAGATCCTGATCCTCAGCATGTACGACAATTATGAGTACGTGAGCGAGTCCGTGCGTTCCGGCGCCAGCGGCTACGTGCTCAAGAACGCGCCATCGCGGGAGATCATCGCGGCCATCGAAGCCATCATCAGCGGCGGCACCTTCTACAGTGCCGAGATCGCCCAGCGGCTCGCCACCGACCCACACACCGACAACGAGCTGACGCCACGGGAAAGCCAGGTGCTGTACAAAATGGTCCAGGGCCTGAACAACAAGGAAATGGCCCGTGAACT
Source organism: Pseudomonas sp. Van50 (assembly GCF_055390755.1). Taxonomy (NCBI): domain Bacteria; kingdom Pseudomonadati; phylum Pseudomonadota; class Gammaproteobacteria; order Pseudomonadales; family Pseudomonadaceae; genus Pseudomonas; species Pseudomonas sp. Van50. The sequence continues at coordinate 3,920,632 of NZ_AP024343.1, forward strand.
GGACATCAGCGTACGCACCGTCGAAACCCATCGCCTGAGCATCCGCCGCAAGCTGAACATCGACAAGCCCGCAGCCCTGGTGAAATACGCGATCGACCACGGGATCATTTCCCGCTAGAGAAACCATTGTGGCGAGGGAGTTTGCTCCCTCGCCACAGGTGCCCCTTATCCAGCGTAATAACCAGGGTGTTCAAGGTCATCCAACAATCCCGGGCCGCTTGGCGTCCAGCCCAGCAAGGCACGGGTGTATTCGCTGGACACCGCCATGTTCGCCCCCGCCATGTGGGCGAACCAGCCGAAATGCTCGCGCTCCCGGGATTCGACCGGCAACCCCAGGCCACGACCGATCGCCTGGGCAATGTCCTTGAACGGCACGGCCTCGTCGGCGACGGCGTGGTAGACGGATTGCGTCACCCCCTGCTCCAAGGCAAGCCGATAAACCCGCGCGGCATCCTGTCGACACACACCCGACCAGCAATGGCTGCCGTCGCCTGGGTAAGCCGATACGCCGCTTTCCCGGGCAAGGCGAATCAGGATCGGCACGAAGCCATGGTCGCCGAGGCCATGGACCGAGGGCGCCAGTCGCACCGTCGCCACACGTACTCCACGCTCGGCCAGGTCCCGGGCGGCGGCTTCGGACTTGCGGGGCGAAGCCGGGCTCACCACTTCCAGTTCACTCGCGCCCCGCGTCAATCCAAACAGGCCCGACGTCACCAGCAACGGCCGGTCGGAGCCGCGCAACGCATCGCCCAACGTTTCGATGGCGCGGCGGTCCTGCTGGGCATTTTCGGCAAATCGCGAGAAGTCATGATTGAACGCCGTGTGGATCACCGCGTCCGCCGCCGAGGCTGCGCTGTGCAAGATCTCGAGATCATCCAACGTGCCTGGAATCACCTTCGCGCCTGTCGCAGCCAGTGTCGCGCCTTTTTCTTCGCAGCGGGCCAGGCCCGTGACCCGATGCCCGGCGGCGATCAGATCCTGTACCACGGACGCCCCAACCCAGCCCGTGGCACCGGTAACGAATACGTGCATATGCAACGCTCCTGTTCTAAAAAACCGAGACCAAAAATCTTCTATAACCCAGCGAAGACTCAGGATTTGTATTGAACTTGTGCTTGCCGTCCTCTGAGCAGCATCAAGGCCACTCCGAAAGACAGCCCAACGGCAATGGCGCCGCCCAGGTAAACCGCACCGATGCCCCAGCCACTGGCCAACAAACCGGCCAGCGGACTGGTGATGCCCAGGGAAATATCAAGAAACGCGACGTAGGCCCCCATGGCGAGACCGCGTGCCTGCGGTGGCGCACGCCGTACCGCTTCCACGCCGAAGCCGGGAAACGCCAGGGAGTAACCGAAGCCGGTGAAAGCCGCGCCCACATAAGCCATGGTCGCGGTGTCGGCGCTCCAGATCAGCAGCAACCCAACGGTTTCGATCAATACGCAGACCAGGGCGACGCGAGCGCCGCCAATCTTGTCCGGAAGGTGCCCGAAAAGCAGGCGCGCAGCGATGAAAGCCACACCGAACGCCGTGAACGCCAAGGAAGCGTTGCCCCAATCCCTGGCCGCGAACAACAGGGCAATGAACGCCGTGAGGACACCAAAGCCGACGCTGCAAAACGCCAACCCCATGCCGGGAACCCATACAGCACCGAGCATCGTGTAGAACGGTGTACGCCGGGTCGCCGTAGGGGCGACAGCGCGCACGCCCGCGACAATCGGCAAGGCCAGCAGCGGAATGAACATCGAGGCCATGGCAATGCCGGTGAACCCCCAGGCGCCGTTGAGCACCACGCCGAGCGGAGCACCCAGTGCGTAGGCCCCGTACATGGCGATGCCGTTCCAGGCCATGACCTTGCCGGCATGCTGCGCACCCACCAGGCCGATGCCCCACCCCAGCGCACCGGTGACAATGAGGCTTTCGCCAATTGCCAGCAGTACCCGACCGCCGGACAAGAGCCAGACCGACATGACCGGCGCGGCAACGAACGCCAGGGAAAGCAGATAAACCAGCCCTGAAACCGCGGCGGTCACCAACCCGGTCATGACCGCGCGTTTGCCACCGCGCATATCGGCAAAATTGCCGGCCCAGGCCCGTGACAACAGCGCCGCGGCGAACTGTGCCCCGATCACCAGGCCAATCACCAGCGTGCCCATGCCCAGCGTGTCATGCAGATGGAGGGGCAAGACGGGCAGTTGCATGCCGATCGTGAGAAAACCGATGAATACGGTCAATGTGAGCGGCAACAGCTTGAGTGCCGGATGGGCCTCGACGGCTGCCTGAGGCGCCGAAGAAGCGCCGAGATGAATATTGTCTTGTGTCATAACCCTACCCACGGAAAGGATGCGATGTGACGTTGAACGCTGCCTGCGGAGGCGACTAGAATGCGATCAATTCGTCGCATTCAAGATACGAATAATCCGTCGCATTTCCTATTCGCATTCCCTGCCGAGGTTCAAGCCCACATGTCCGAACGCCCAAGCCCGCAGATTTCCTCGCGTAAACAGCCGAAACAGGCACGCTCCACCGAGCTCGTCGCCGCGGTTCTGGAAGCGGCTGTTCAGGTTCTGGCGACCCAGGGCGCGGCACGTTTCACGGTGGCCCGGGTTGCCGAGCGGGCGGGCGTCAGCGTCGGTTCGGTGTATCAATACTTTCCGAACAAAGCGGCGATCCTGTTCCGCCTGCAAAGTGATGAATGGCGGCAAACCAGCGACATGCTGCGCGAGATTCTTGAAGACACCCTCAAGCCGCCCTTCGAGCGCCTGCGTACCCTGGTGCAGGCGTTCATCCAGTCCGAATGTGACGAAGCCCAGATACGCGTCGCCCTCAACGACGCCGCCCCGCTCTACCGCGACGCTCCCGAGCACCAGGCCGCGCGGATGTCGGTGCAACAGTCGGTGGACGCTTTCATGCTGCAAGCATTGCCAGACGCACCGGCCCAAACCCGTACCCTGGCAGGTGACCTGGTCATCAGCACGCTCAGTGCCGTGGGTAAGCGCTTTTCATCAGCGCCCCGCTCTCCCGTGGACGTTGCCATCTACAGCGACGCCATGGCCGATATGTTCTGCGCCTACCTGGGAAGTTTGCAGCGACGCCCCTTTGAGACCGCTGTCTGCTGACGGTTCGTCAGCCATGCTCCAGTGACAGCCTGCCAACACTTTTACTACACTCCCCGATCTTGTTTCCCTCCGCTACGAGACGTCCCCTCACAATGAAAACCATAACAAGCTCGATGACGTTCTGTGGCCTGTTGGCGCTCTCTTGCGGCGCCTTGGCCGAACCGGCACCTTCGCTGCTGGACCAGGTCCTGCAACGCGGCGAACTGAAGGTGTGCACCACCGGCGACTACAAGCCCTATACCTTTAAAACCGAAGCAGGCGAATACGAAGGCATCGACATCGACATGGCGCGCTCCCTGGCCGCCAGCCTCGGCGTCAAGGTGCAATGGGTGCAGACCACCTGGAAAACCCTGATGCCGGATATGGTTGCAGGCCAATGCGACATCGGCATGGGTGGGATTTCGGTGACGCTGGAGCGTCAGAAGAAAGCCTATTTCAGCACCACCCTGGACGTGGACGGCAAGATCCCCCTGGTGCGTTGCGAAGACAAGGAGCGTTACCAGACCCTCGAGCAGATGAACCAGCCTTCGGTACGCCTTGTCGAGCCGGCCGGCGGCACCAACGAAGCCTTCGTCCGGGCATTCCTGCCCAACGGCCAGCTCAGCTTCCATGACAACGTGACCATCTTCCAGCAACTGCTGGACAAGAAAGCCGACGTGATGATTACCGACGCCTCGGAAGCGCTCTACCAGCAAAAACTCAAGCCCGGCCTGTGCGCCGTCAACCCGACCCGCTACCTGCAATATGGCGAGAAGGCCTACCTGCTGCCACGGGATGACAACACCTGGAAGATGTACGTGGATCAGTGGCTGCACCTGAGCAAGGCCAATGGCAGCTACCAGAAGGTGATTGGCCAATGGCTGGCCGTTCCAGCCGCCCAGTAACCATTGGCTGAAACACCCCCCCTGTGGGAGCGAGCTTGCTCGCGATGGCGTCAAGTCAGCCGCATCGATGTTGACTGACCCACTGCAATCGCGAGCAAGCTCGCTCCCACAGGGGAGTTGTGGCGTATGCGCATCCTGGGACCACCCCAAAACAACTGTGGGAGCGAGCTTGCTCGCGATGGCGTCAAGTCAGCCGCATCGATGTTGACTGACCCACTGCATTCGCGAGCAAGCTCGCTCCCACAGGGGAGTTGTGGCGTATGCGCATCCTGGGGCTACCCAAAACAACTGTGGGAGCGAGCTTGCTCGCGATGGCGTCAGGTCAGCCGCATTGAGGTTGGCTGACACACAGCAATCGCGAGCAAGCTCGCTCCCACAGGGGAGTTGTGGCGTATGCGCATCCTGGGGCTACCCCAAAACAACTGTGGGAGCGAGCCTGCTCGCGATGGCGTCAGGTCAACCGCATTGAGGTTGGCTGACACACCGCCATCGCGAGCAGGCTCGCTCCCACGGAGGACCTCCTGTGACGGGGTCTGTTCCGGACAGACCCATTCACCTCACTGTGCCGCGCGCACCTTGGCGATTTCCTCGTACATCGTCTTCACCAGGTCGCCATCCAAGGATTTGGCGAACTTGTCGACCACCGGTTTCACCCGCTCACGCAAGCGATCTTTCTCGGCTGGGGTGATTTCATTGACGGTCATCGCGGCGGCCAACGTGGCCTTGGCCTTGTCCATGCTCGCCGCCGTGACTTCACGCTGGAATGCTTGCGCCTCGGCCGCGGCCGCGCGAATCATCGCTTTTTCATCGTCGTTGAGGCGGTTCCAGGTTTTCTGGCTGATGATCAACGATTGCGGATTGAAGATGTGCCCCGTGACGGAAAGGTACTTCTGCACTTCGTAGAACTTGTTGCCCTCAATCACCGTGAAAGGGTTTTCCTGGCCGTCGATGGTGTGCTGCTCAAGGCCGGTGTAGACCTCGGGGAACGCCATCGGCACGGGGTTGGCGCCCAGGGCGGAGAAGGTCTCCAAGTAGATCGGCGACTGGATCACGCGAATCTTCAGGCCCTGCATGTCTTCAAGCTTGGTCACCGGATGCTTGCTGTTGGTCAGGTTGCGAAAGCCCAGGTCCCAATAACCCAGCCCTACCAGCCCTTTGCTGTCCAGTTGCGCCGCCAGCTTCTGCCCGACCGGCCCATCGATGACCGCATGGGCTTCCTCGACGTTGTTGAACAGGAACGGGAAATCGAGCATGGCGTAATCCGGTGCCTGGGCGGCCAGGATGCCGGAGTTGAGCACCGTGATGTCCAGTGTGCCGCCCTGCAACGCCGACACCGTTTGCACATCACCGCCCAACGTACCGCCGGGGAACAGGCGGACCTTGATCTTGCCGCCGCTCTTCTCGCTGAGCAGGTCGGCGAACTTCTGCGCGCCCTGGCCCTGGGGGTGTTCCTTGACGTTCTGGAAGGCGAATCGCAAGGTCCGTTCGCGGATTTCGTCCGCGTGGCTGGCCACGCCGGTCAACAGCAAGCCCGTCGCGCACGCCCCGGCCAGCAGGGTTTTCATCAGTTTTCCCATGTCACTCTCCGATCGTTATTGTTTTTAAGGTCGAGCTAACAGCACCGGTGTTAGCCGGTGAAGAATTTCAACGGCCCCAGGACCAATTGCGGGAACAGGACCAACAGGAACAGCACCACAAACTGCGCAAACATGAACGGCCACACCCCGCGCACGATTTCCTCGAAGTCCAGCTTGGCCACTCCGCAAACCACATTGAGCACCGTGCCCACGGGCGGCGTGATCAGGCCGATGGCCGTGTTGATCAGGAACAGCACGCCAAAGTACACCGGGTCGATCCCCGCCTGGATGACGGCCGGCATCAGTACCGGGGTGAGGATCAGGATGGTCGGGGTCATGTCCATCACCGTCCCTACCAGGATGATCAGCACCATCATCACCAGCAACAGAACGGTCTGGTTGTCCATGAACGGCGCCAGCAGCTCCGCCAGTTGGCCCGGCAGGTCGGCGATGGTCACCAGCCACGATGAAACCATGGCCGCCGCCACCAGCAGCATCACCACCGAAGTGGTCTTGGCCGAGGACAGGATCACTTCGTACAACTGGCTGACCTTCATTTCCCGGTAGATCACCAGGGACACAAACAGCGAATAGACCGCCGCGACCACCGCCGCTTCCGTGGGCGTGAAGATGCCGAATTTGAGGCCCAGGATAATGATCAAGGGCAGGCCCATCGCCCAACTGCCATCGAGCAACGTGCGCAGCACTTCGGCACGGGAGCGCTTGGGCGGCGTCTCGACGTTCTCGCTGCGGGAGATGTACCACCAGGCAACGGCCAGCGAAGCCCCCAGCATCAAACCCGGTACGATCCCGGCCAGGAACAGCTTGGAAATCGACACCCCGGATGCCACACCAAAGACGATGAAGCCAATGCTCGGCGGAATGACCGGCGCAATGATGCTACCGGCGGCGATCAGCCCGGCCGAGCGCCCTCGGTTGTGCCCAGCCAAGACCATCATTGGTACCAACAACGCCGCCAGCGCCGCCGCATCGGCCACGGCCGAACCGGACAACGATGCCAGCAGGCAGGAAGCGATGATCGCCACGTAACCGAGGCCACCGCGCTTGTGCCCTACCAGCGCCATGGCGATGTTGACGATGCGCTTGGACAGGCCACCGACGTTCATGATTTCGCCGGCCAGCATGAAGAACGGCACGGCCATCAGCGGAAAACTGTCCGCGCCGTTGAGCAGGTTCTGGGCAATAATTTGCGCATCGAACAGATCCAGGTAAACCATCAACGCCACACTGACCACCAGCAAGGCAAACGCGATGGGCATGCCCAGTGCCATGCTGCCGATCAAGGACCCGAGGAAAATAACCAGCGTCATGGGCGGGTACTCTTGATGGAATCAGGGGTGCCGGGGTGATGAGTGATCGCCTCGGCGTCGTTGTCCTTGACCATCACCAGCTCGTCATCCCCGAGCTTGCCGAACAACGCCAGGTAGAGCTCGTAGAGCAGGATCGGTGCGGCACTGGCGCCGAACACCAGGCCGGCGCCATAGAACAGCGCCATGGACAATCCCGATGCCGGGGCGACTACGTTCAGGTTGATCGCCGCCTGTTGCCAACTGCCACTGAAGATCAGCCAGCAAATGTACAACATCAGCAGATGCCCGATGACCAGGCAGATCCGCTTGCCTGCCGACGGCAAGCGCTTGACCAGGCTATCCATGCCCAGGTGGGCACGGTCCTTGAGCGCCACCAGGGCACCGAGAAAAATCATCCAGACGAAGAACCAGCGCGACAGCTCCTCCGACACACTGATGCCGGAGTTGAAGGCATAGCGCAGCACCACATTGCCGAACACCAGCACGATCATTGCGAGCATGCACAGCACGATCAGCAGCTTCAGCAGCTTGAAATACAAATCGACGATTTTTGCCATCTTGAAGACCTCTCGGGGTGTCGAGTGCCGGGTTCCAAACCGGAGCGATAGAACGGCGACGGTGTCCGCTATCGAATCCAAATGGAGGTGTTCCGAGGGGCTTCAGGCCAGGAGCGCCAGACCGAGGGAGAGGTGTCGGGCGTTTGCAGACAGGTTCGCATGAGGTGTTCCTCTATTTTTTATTATGGTCTTGGCAATGCGTCGCAAGACGTATGTGGCGCCTAAAATGTACCACCCGGTTAGTTCGGTCAATATCCCAGGCACGAACGTATTACAAAGCGTGCGATTATCGGCTAGAGGGACAATCGATTTCCGCGACACCCGATGGGTTTAAGGCAGGCCTCAAGGCGGGTGGCTTACTTAAGGATCGCGCTGTTTTGCGAAGACTAATAATACGTATCGCAGCCCCTGAACTACTTAAACAAAAACCCAAACTAAATTGAACTTTCATCAACTTGTAAGACTTGGCACTTAGGTACTAAAGCTTGCGCCAAACTTGACAATATACAGGCGTCATTCTAATGACGAACCCAAGGCTTACATAAACGTTGGCGCTTTCTGTCAAAAAATCGACAGCCGCGCGCATTGCTGTGACCACGGCAATTCACGAAGCCTTAAAAACCAATAAAATCCTTATTAATCAAATAGTAATAAACAAAATAAAATCGATGCCGAGCGCCTCCCTCCAGCCCTTAATGAACGCTTTAAAAAAAATCATCGAAACTTCACATATAAAACTTTGCGACAGCGATCTTTAATGTTATTAATTTGACGGTTCAGATCGCAAGATGCCACTACCGTCACGTCCTGTGCACGCAGGTATTTGCCTGACTTTCAGATTTACTAACTTAAACCGCTTGCCTGACCAGTCACCTACCGTGCCTGGATGGCTGTTGTGCGGCGCAGAAAACTGCGCGAGGAAGGCGTCATCGCAACTCAAGACTCACGGATCAAGATCCTTTCGATCTTCGGTACCCGTCCCGAAGCCATCAAGATGGCTCCTTTGGTCAAGGCCCTCGCCGCCGAACCAGGCATTGAATCGCTGATCTGCGTCACCGGCCAGCATCAAAGCATGCTCAAGCAGGTGTTGGATCTGTTCGATCTCAAGGCTGATTTCACCCTTGATGTGATGACGCCGCACCAGACGCTCAACTCCCTGACTGCCGCCCTCTATAGCGCCATCGACCCGGTGCTGGAACAGACCCGGCCGGATCGGGTGCTGGTCCATGGCGACACCACTTCGGCCATGGTGGCCTCGATGGCCGCCTTCCACCGGCGCATCCCCGTAGGCCATGTCGAAGCCGGGCTGCGCACCGGTGATATCTACAGCCCATGGCCGGAAGAAATGAACCGTCGCTGCATCGATCTCAGTGCCGACCTGCTGTTTGCCCCTACCGGCCAATCACGGGACAACCTGCTGGGCGAACGCCTGCAAGGCCGCTGCCTGGTGACCGGCAATACGGTGATCGATGCACTGCAACTGACTGCCCAACGTATCAATGACGATGCCCGGTTGCGCGGTGATCTGGACCAACAGTTCCCGTTCCTGCAAACCGGACGCAAGCTGCTACTGGTGACCGGTCATCGTCGGGAAAACTTCGGCGAGGGTTTCCTGGACATCTGCAAGGCCTTGCGCGAGCTGGCCCAGCGCACTGATATCCAGATCGTCTACCCGGTGCATCTCAATCCCAACGTACTGGGGCCGGTGACCGAACAACTGGGTGACCTGCTCAACGTGCACTTGATCAAGCCCCTGGATTACCTGGCGTTCGTGCGCCTGATGCAACATGCCCACGTCATCCTCACGGACTCCGGCGGTGTGCAGGAGGAGGCGCCGTCCCTGGGCAAACCCGTCCTGGTGATGCGCGACGTCACCGAGCGCCCCGAAGCCGTGGCCGCCGGTACCGTGCGCCTGGTGGGCACGTCCCCGGCCTCGATCATCGCTGGTGTGAACGCGCTGTTCGACGACGTGGCCTTGTGGCGTCGTACCTCTCAGGCGGTCAACCCCTACGGCGATGGCAAGGCCAGCCAGCGCATCGTCGACACCCTGATGGGGCGCGCGGTCGACGACTTTGTCGTGGGTCAGGTGCAACCGGCCCACGAGCCGTCACACACGCCGCTGTCCGAGCCACGCGAGTTGCTCGCCGATTTCACCTCATAACTGCTACCCACCCTTATCAGATCGAGATTTGCCTGAATGAAGCCTTCCGTTGCCATCCCTACGGGCGCGCTCAGCGCCCTTGCCTGTGGCCTGAGCCTGCTCGCGCTCATGCCAAACTTTGCCCTGGCTGCGGATAGCCCGCTCACCCAGGCAATCAACCGACTCAACGCCGATACCCGCCAGGAGCGTGAGATTCGCTTGAGCGACCTGGGCATCACCGCGCCAATCCTGCTGGGTGCCAGCGACGCTCGACGCGAACTGTATTTGCCGGTACCCGCCGGCGTGACCCTGAGCGATGCGACACTGCAACTGGACGCCAGCTATCTCAATGGCGAAGGCGGCCGCAATACCATGCTGCTGTCGCTCGATGGCTATCCGGTGCGCGCCGAAGGCCTCAGCGAGGCGCAGGGCGATGCCAGCGTCAAGCTGGGCGTAGACCAGGCCCCACGGGACAACGGCCTGGTACGCCTGGGCATTGCCTGGTCGTCGGTGGTCTCCCGGCCGCTGTGCGAAGAAGACCGGGTTATCGGCAACGTGCTGCGCATTCAGCCCGATACCCGCCTGAACTACAGCTACGATGCCAGCCAACTGAAGGATGTCGGCGCCGCCTGGGCGACACTGCCGGCCAACCCTGGCATTCTGGTCGCACCGGGCTCGTTGTCGGCCGGCAGCTATGATGCCGCCTGGCGATTGGGCGTGGCCCTGGAGCGGATCGGCAAGCATGCCCGTATCCTGCCCTTCCCTGCCCTGCAGGACAGCGTCGACCTGAGCAATCTGCGCGTCCCGGCCGAACTGTTGAACATTCCCGCCTTCGCCAGCCTCAATGGCAAGGGCCAGCATACCTTGGCCAACCCAGCCGAAATCGGTGCACTGCTGATGCTTGGCCAAGTGCCGAACCTGCAGGCCGACCTGGCCATCAGCGACCCGCAACTGCTCCAGGCCATCAACCAGTCCCTGGATGCCTTGCAGAACCAGGTCCAAGGCGTCGACGCCACGGCGGCAGCGGCCTTGACCCAATGGCGCAATGCGCACGTCAACGCTGCCCTGGTGGGCACCGGCACTGACAACGTGCGCCTGGCGCTGCTGGGCACTCGCCCGGTGCTGACGATCGCCCCGGATGCGACCGGCAAAGCCCTGTCCTTGCTCGGCTCTGCCTGGAACAAACTGGCACGCAGCCGCCAGTTGACCGTGAACGAAGCGCAAACGCCGTTGAGCGAAGATGGCCGCGTGGCCCTGTCGCGATTGGGCGGCGCTCCTGGTAACTTCGACGTGGCCTCGCGATTCGACTGGAGCACTTCGTTCCCTCTGGGCAGCGTGGCATATGACGGTCGCCTGCCCGTCACCGCAGTGGTCGACGTCTCCGCCGCACCCGGCGCTTCGGACACCGCGCCCGTGGCCTCGCTGTTTTTCAATGACTTCCTGATCGGTGCCCAGCAACTGACCACCGATGGCGAACCACAACGCATCCAGGCTCACATCCCACGCTACGCCCTGGGTTCGAAAAACGTACTGCGCGTCTCGTTCCAGCGCCAACCGGTCAGCGACCGTTGCCTCGAAACGCCTCAGGCGTTCCCGGTGTCCGTACTGCCTACCAGCCATATCGTGCTGGACAAAACCTCCCTGGGTGATGATTTCGCCGGCATCGCCGCACGCTTCGCCGTAGACACCCAAGTGCTCGTTCCCCAGGCATACCTTGACCATCCGGCCAGCAGCCTGGCCCAGGTGATCTCGGTGGCCGACGCCTCGGGTGTTTCGCCGCTGCGCGCGCAGTTGAAAGTCAGCACCGATCCGAAAGCCGCCGTCAGCCCGGACAAAGCGTTCCTGGCTTTCGAACTGCCGCTCAAGGACAGCAAGGAGTCGGTCCAGGTCGACGAGCAGGGTCACCTGCGGATCAACCACAAGGACCAGGTGATGCTGGATGTGCAGCGCCTCAACCAGTTGGCATCGTTGCAAGTGGTGCAGACCTCGGGCCAGCACGGCCTGGTCTATCGGGCCCTGGGCGACCAGCCCCCGAGCCTGGCCAAGCCGGTCGTACTGACTCGTGGCGATGTGGCGATCCTGGGCGACAACGGTGCCGTGGCGGTCTTCGATACCCAGGATCCCAACGGCAGCCAGTTGATCGGCGAGGAAGAACCCAAGGGCCTGGATGCCTGGCGCAAACCTTCGCTGCTTTGGCTGATCCCCGGTGGCATTGCCTTGTTCCTTATCTTGTTGCTGGCTGGCCGTAGCGCCCGTCGCAATCGCCAGTAACGGTAACCTTTGATGACGTCGCTTTATTGGCCCTATTGGCTGGCCCACTACTACAACTACCTGGAAGCCGCGACCATTGTGGTCGCGGTACTGATCCTGATCTCCAGCCTGGACGATCTGATCATTGACGTGTGGTACTGGTCTCGTCGCCTGTACCGCAAATTCACCGTGGATCGCCGCTATCGGCCGCTGACCGTCGAGCAATTGCTGGCCCGGGACGAACAGCCCCTGGCGATCATGGTCCCGGCCTGGCTGGAATACGACGTCATCGCGCCGATGATCGAAAACATGGTGTCGACGCTTGATTACCAGAACTACGTGGTCTTCGTCGGCACCTATGTCAACGACCAGCGCACCATCGACGAAGTCGAGCGGATGCGCCGGCGTTACAAGCAGTTGCACCGCGTGGAAGTGCCCCATGCCGGGCCGACCTGCAAGGCTGACTGTTTGAACTGGGTGATCCAGGCGATTTTCCTGCACGAGAAAACCCATGGCATGACCTTCGCCGGCGTCGTGCTGCACGACAGCGAAGACGTGCTGCATCCGCTGGAGTTGCGCCTGTTCAACTACCTGTTGCCACGCAAGGACATGATCCAGTTGCCGGTGGTCTCGCTGGAACGCAACTGGTACGAATGGGTGGCGGGCGTCTACATGGACGAGTTCGCCGAGTGGCACGGCAAGGACCTGGTGGTGCGTGAAAGCATGACCGACACTGTGCCCTCCGCCGGCGTCGGCACCTGTTTTTCCCATCGTGCCCTGCGGGTGCTGGCCGGTGAAACCGAAAACCAACCGTTCAACACCGACAGCCTGACCGAGGACTACGACGTTGGCGCACGATTGGCCAAGGTCGGCATGAACGCGATCTTCGTACGCTTCCCGGTGCAGTTCCGGGTGCTGCGCAAATCCTGGTTCCGCAAACCCTATGAATCGACCCTGACGATGCCGTTGTGCGTGCGTGAGTTCTTCCCCGACACCTTCCGCACCGCCTTCCGGCAAAAGGCCCGCTGGACCCTGGGCATCGGCCTGCAAGGCTGGGAACAGATGGGCTGGAATGGCTCGCTGGCCAACCGATACCTGCTGTTTCGCGACCGCAAGGGCGTGGTGACAGCGTTCATCAGCATCATTGCCTATGTGATCCTGGTGCAACTGCTGGGCCTGATTATCCTGCGCAACAGCGGCTTGTGGGACGTCAGCTTCCCTACGCCCTTTGAAACCAATGGCGTGATCAAATACCTGTTGCTGGCCAACGGCGTTGCCTTGGCCTGGCGGATCGTGCACCGCTATTACTTCACCACGGTACTGTACGGCTGGCAGCACGGTTTGCTGTCGATCCCGCGCATGCTGGTGGGCAACTTCGTCAACTTCATGGCCGCCTCTCGCGCCTGGCGCATGTTCCTGGTGGGCAAGGTCATGAACCGCAAGCTGGTCTGGGACAAGACTATGCATGACTTCCCGTCCACCGACCTGGTCGCCACCGCACCACGCCGCCTGGGCAGTGTATTGCTGTCCTGGCAAGCCATTACCGACACCCACCTGCAAAGCGCACTCGACGAACAGCAGTCGCGCAATGTACCGCTGGGTCGGATTCTGCTCAATAACGGCTGGCTGGACGACGAAACTCTGGCCGAAGCCATTGCGTTCCAAAATGACCTGCCGCGGGTCTTTGAAGTGGCCCAGAAAGCAGCGGCCTCGACGTCGTCGCTGGCCAGCGAGTTTGCCTTGCGCTGGCGCGTCATTCCCTTGGGGCGCAACGGCGAAGGACGTGAACAGATCGCCGTCGCCAACCCACTTTCCGCTGAAGGTCTGCAACAGATCAGTGCCGAATTGGGCAGCGAGCCGGTGCAATTGATCGCCCGGGAGAGTGAAATTCTCGCGTTGTTGCGCCGATTGCCAGCGAACAACGGCCATGCCGTACCGAATGCCCGCGCGCCGCTGCTGGGCGACCTGCTGATCGAAATGGGCCTGCTCGATCGCGATCAGTTCAGCCACGCCATGCTGCAGTATCGTCCGCAGCATCACGGTCGGATCGGCGACTACCTGGTCGACAGCGGTGTATTGCCCCGGGCAACGATCGAACAGGTGGTGGCACGCCAGCACAGCCTCTACCCAATGGAGCTTCCGGCATGAACCGCCCCCTTCTGACCCTCTTGGCCGCGGGGCTGAGCCTGATTCCCGTGCTGGCGCCTGCCGAGACATTGCCGCTGCCGTTGACAGGGCCGGCCTACACCGCCGCCAACGAGGCCTACAGCGCCTACGAGCGCAAGGACTACGACCTGGCCATCGCCAAGGCACGCGAAGCCCTGCGCCAGCGCGCCGACGTGACGCGCTTGAACACACTGATCGAGCTGGCCGAACGGGACAAGAAACTGCGCGACCAGCCGCAGACCGCCCGGTCATCCCGCGCCGCGCCGGCAGCACCGGGCTTCGCCGCCGCGTCCCAAGGCTTCAAAGCCTATGATCGCGAACAATTCGGCCTGGCCGCGCAATCGGCCCGCAAGGCCATCACCCAGGCACCCCGTCGTCGCGAGTATCGATTGCTGCTGATCGATTCCTTGCAGCGCCAGCAACACTTGGAAGAAGCCGACCAGGCCACCACGGATGCCCTCCGGACCTTCGCCAACGACAACACATTGCTGCTGCGTCGCCAAGCGATCCGCCGTCAACTGGCGGTGCCGGTGGCGACCCAGGGCTACCGCGCCCTGGAGCAAGGCAAGGCGGCCATGGCCGTGGACCAGGCCCGTAAAGCGGTGACCTTGGCTCCGGAAGTTTCCGCCAACCAGCAACTGCTCATCAGCGCCCTGCTCGCGGCCAAGGACTACCCCGCCGCCGAACAGGCCGCGACAAACGCCCTGGCACTGGACGACAGCAAGACCGCCCCGTGGGTCCTGCGCAGCTATGCTCGCGAGCGCCAAGGCAAGACACCGGCGGCCGAGGCCGACCTGAACCGCGCCCTGGCCCTGCCCGGATTGACGGCCGGTGAACGCCGTGACCTGCGCCTCTTTGCCGTCGACGCTACGCTGGCCCGAGGCGAACCTCAGCAAGCCCTGAACCAGTTGCACGCCTTGGGCGGTGACGACAGTGATGAAGTGACCCGCCGGCGTACCGCCGCAAGCATGGCACTGCGCCAGAAAAACAAAGGGTTCGCCACCGTCGTGCAATTTGCGCCACCACCCCTGGAATGCCAGGAAAGCACTTTCGGCCTGACCTGCGCCATCTGGCCTGGCAGCGCCCACGATGCAGGCACGGCGCTGGCCTCCCAGGCCTATGCCGCCCTCGGTCGCAAAGACCCGGCAACCGCGGTCGGCTTGACGAACCAGGCCATTGCCCGTGCGCCACGGAATCCGTCCTATCGCTACCTGCTGGTCAGCGCACTGACGGATCAGAAACGCTTGCCCGAAGCCATCGCGGCGGCCAGCCAAGGCCTGCAGGCCAATGGCGACGACGCCCGACTGTTGGTCATGCGTGGACGCCTGCGCCAACAAACCGGGGACGATGCCGGCGCCCGCGACGACTTTACCCATGCCCTCGCGCTGGGCACCCTGCCGGCCTATGAAGAAGCCGGGCTGTATGCCGCCATCGGCCAGCGCCGCACGGCTCGTGAGCGTCTGCAAGAGGCACGCAGCAGCGGCGAGCTGGCCTCGGTCAGTGACCTGCAGCTCGCTTACCTCTCGATGCAGGCCGGCGACGATGAAGCCGCCCACGATGCGTTCCGCAAGGCCGATGCGGCCACGCCACTGAAGCCGGCGGCAGCCCAGGACGCCGCCTACAACGCCATGCGTGTCCATGAGGACGACGAATCCGTCGCATACTTCAAGCGCGTGATCGATGGGCAAAAAACTGCAGAAACGCCCATGTCCGCGCAACAACTGTTCGATACCCGTCGCACCGTGGGTGACGTTTCGCGCAGGATGGGCCTGACCAGTACCACCAGCTATCGCGGCTCCAGTGGCCTGAGCGGAGCGCCGAGCACCAATAACAGCGGCGGCAGAGAAAGCAACGACCTGCTGCAAAACAGCACCGAACTGTCCTGGCGCCCATTGGGTTATCGCAACGCCCGCTTTGTCGAACTCTACGGGCGTATCACCGACACCCTGTGGAGCAAGAACAGCGACTCGGACACCGGTGCCGATGCCCTGCAGGGCGCCGTTGGCGTACGGGTCAAACCCTTCAGTTCGGTCAACATCATGGCCGCCCTTGAACGCACGTTCCCGCTCGGCTCTTCTAATGTCGACGGCGACTGGCTGGTGCGCCTGGGCTACGGTTCGAGCATCGGTACCGACCTGCGGGTCGATGTGCCGAGCTGGTGGACCTCGCAGTTGTATGCCGAGGTCGGCCATTACATCAATGACTCGCGCAATTACTTCAACAGCGAATGGCAAGTGGGCCGCAGCTACGCCATCGGCGGGACCGGTTCGCGTTGGGTGACCTTCCCCCATGTCGTCGCGGCGATCGACTACGATTCGAAGATGAAGAGCGAAACCGGTGGCGGCTTTTCTTCCGGCGACGCCGGAGGCATCGGGATAGGAAACAACGTACGCTACTGGTTCCGGGAAGATGCCTACAACGCGCCACGTTCCTATGTGGATTTTTCCCTGCAATACCGCGCCAGGGTGTTCGGCGAGGATCGCGCCAAAGGGGTGTTCGCGCGCTTGACCTACTCCTACTGATCCGCTGGGTGTGCCAGTCGGTCCATCGCTACGAAAAGCGGCTCGTCTTGCCGAGCCGCGACTACACTGCATCCAGAAGGAACTTGTTTGAAAAGCTTCGCAACGTTCATCCATCGCAAGACTGTCGCGGCACTGTTACTGGCCGCGCTCCTCGCCGCAGGTACAGGGACGTACTACATGACCACCCGCACGGCACCGAACATCGTCGGCATCGTCTGGCAGCCGGACAACCAGACCGTCGGCATCAGCGGCAATTGGGAAAAACTGGGCGTGCATGAACTGCTGGTGCAATGGACGGTGGTGGACGACCAGGCCTTCGTGCCCGGCACCGGCCTGACCAGCGTGCCGGTACTGCCGGATTGGGCGCGCATCGCCAAAGCGCCCTGGGCCCAGGATGTCATCCTCGGGCTGGCGGGTTATTTCAGCGAGAACCGCTCTCGGGACGATATCGAGCAACTGGCGGCGCTGTCGGAGCGCATCGCTGGGCTGCCCACGCCATTGCATGTCACCGGTTGGTATTTTCCGGCTGAAGTCGACCCCAGTTGGTCAGGCGCCACGGAGTTGCCGGCCCTGCTCGCCAAGCTGCCGCGGCCGCTGTGGATCAGCGTCTACGACGGTGCCAACATCGGCCCCGCCGCCACCGCTGACTGGCTCAAGCAATGGCTGCCAAACGACATCGGCGTGTTTTTCCAGGACGGCGTCGGCGTCTACGCCCGCACCGCCCCGGTGGCCCGAAACTACGCCGATGCCCTGCGCGATCGGCTTGGCAAGGATCGTGTGCGGATCATCGTCGAAGCCTTCCGCCCCCAATACGGCGGTGGTTTCCGTGCCGCCACCGTCGCCGAGCTCAAGCCACAACTGGCGGCCTATTCGGGCTACCCACTCTACCTGTTCGATGGCCCGCACTACATGGCGCCTGCGTTAGTGGAGCAACTGAAGCAAGCCCTGGCCACGCCTTGATCAAGGCTTGATGTTTTTCAGCTCATTGAGCAAGGCGAGCAGTTGCTGCATCTTTTCCTCGCCGAACTGTTCTTCGATCCGCCGGTAGTTGCCTTCCATGCCCTCGCTCATCGACACGAAGCACTGCTGGCCGCGTTCGGTCAGGCCGACGAAAACCCGGCGCTGGTCCTGGCTGGACTTCTGCCGACGCACCAGGCCGTCACGCTCCAGGCGACTGAGCACACCGGTCATGCTCGGCTTGAGAATGCAGGCCTGATGGGCGAGCTGATGGCTTTCCAACTCACCTTGCTGGTGCAGGATCCGGATCACTCGCCACTGCTGTTCCGTGAGGTCATGCTGGTTCAGCGCCGGGCGGAAAAAAGCCATCGCCGCTTCGCGGGCTTGCAACAGGGTCAGGGTCAAAGAAGGTCTGGGGTTAGCCATGTTCGAACTGTGTGGATGGGCGAGTCGGCAGCTTAGTGTCGCTGTCACAGGGCTGCAAGCGCTCAACGCAACCCCGATTGCCGTTGGCGATACTCCCCCGGCGTGAGTTGGGCGTAACGCTGGAAAAACCGACTGAAATACGCCGGGTCCTTGAACCCGAGCTGGTAGCAGATTTCATTGGCCGAGCTGCCGGTGAACAACAGCAGTCGCTTGGCCTCCTGCATCAGCCGCTCCATGATCAGGCGCTTGGAAGGCAGGTCGGCGATGCGTCGGCACACGTCGTTGAGGCGCGCCTCGGTCACGCCGATGCCCTCGGCGTAGCGTGACAGCGGCCAATGTTGCAGGTAGTGGGCTTCGATCAGCTCGTTGAAGCGATGAAAGATCTTCAGGTCTTCATGCCGTGCCGGCCTGGCTTCCAGGGAGTTGGAACACAGCCGCAACAGGCTGATCATGATCAACCGCGTCAACCCATCCAGCGCCGCGCTACGCCCCGGACGCCCCGCCACGACCTCCTCGCTCAGCGCCTCGAACAAGTATTCCAACCGTCGCACCTCCCCCGAGTGCCCGGGCCCCAGTTGCGCCAAGGCCACGCAGGCGGCCGGCATTTGCACGCCAGCCGGCGCCAGGCTCGGGTCGGCGTCGATCAACTGCCACACCAATTGCTGGCGCACCGTCAGCACATGCCCGTCACTGTCGGCTTCGGTCACGAAGGCATGGGGAATGGTCGGCGGAGTGAGGAAGAACATCGGGCCGGATTCGACGTACTGCTGGTCATCGAGGTACACGCGCACGGTGCCGCTCTTGACGTAGTGCACCTGGAAGAACCGGTCGTGACGATGCACCGGCATGTTGCGGCCGAAAAAACCCGCCAGGTTGGCGAGCCGGTCGTAATGCACTTCGGCGTCGCTGTAGCGCTGGTCATACACCTGACCAATGTTGATGTTCGGGATCGGCTGGCGGTCGGTCATCACGCAGGGCTCGTTTTTATTCTGATTCAGGTACCTGTCGCACTCATCCTGCACCGAATCCGACGAGGCAACCAGTGCCGGTCATTCTGTCACGCTTGACGATAGTTAACATCTTAATTATAACTGTTAACACATTAACAATAATCGCAGAGCCTCATCACTCTGCCATCGCCAGGAGACAAGCATGAGCCGTGCCCTGCATGACGTCGCGACCGGCACCCTGTTCGGGGTCGCATTGAACTACCAGGGGCTGCTGAAGCAGCGCCTCGCCGAGTTCGAGCAACCGCCCTACCAGAAGCCGCCGCTCAAGCCCGTGCTGTTCATCAAGACGCCCAATACCCGCAACCGGCACGGCGCCGCATTGGTTCATCCGGGTCATGGCGAAAGGCTGCAACCCGGACCGGCCCTGGGCGTGGTGATGGGCAAGTCGGCCAGCCGCGTCAGTGCCGCCGAAGCCTTGGACTACGTGGCCGGCTACACCGTCGTCAATGAATTCAGCCTCCCGGAAGACAGCTATTACCGCCCCGCCGTCAAGGCCAAGTGCCGGGACGGCTTCTGCGCCATCGGCCCGGAACTGGTGCCGCTAGCCCAGGTGGCTGACCCCCACAGCCTGGCGATCACGCTGTACGTCAATGGCGAGGTGTGCCAGCAAAACAGCACGGCCAATTTCGTTCGCAACATTCCCCAGTTGATTGCCGAAATCAGCGAGTTCATGACCCTGCATGCCGGCGACGTCTTGATCACCGGCACGCCTGAGGGCCGGGTCGACGTATTGCCCGGTGACCGTGTCGAAGTGGACATCAGCGGCCTGGGCCGTCTGGTCAATACCGTCGTGGCCGAGGAAACAGGAGCAGGTTCATGAAGCACGCGCGCATTCGTTTTGAAGGCCAGGATCACGCCGTCACCGTTGAAGCCCACAACGCCGTACGCCTGGCGGACGGTCGCCTGCTGGCCGAGGACCAGGTCCAGTGGCTGCCCCCGGCCACCGGCAGCATGTTCGCCCTGGGCCTGAACTATGCCGATCACGCCGCCGAGCTGGCGTTCAAGCCGCCGACCGAACCCCTGGCGTTCATCAAGTCGCCCGGCACCTACACCGGCCATAACCAGGTGACGTGGCGTCCCGACAACGTCGCCTACATGCATTACGAGTGCGAGCTGGTGGCGGTCATCGGCAAAGCCGCGCGCAACGTCAAGCGCGAGGATGCACTGGGCTACCTGGCCGGCTACACCGTGTGCAACGACTATGCGATCCGCGACTTCCTGGAAAACTACTACCGCCCCAACCTGCGGGTGAAGAACCGTGACGCGACGACGCCCGTCGGCCCCTGGATCGTCGACGTGGCCGATGTGCCGGACCCGGGCAACCTGAAGCTGCGCACCTGGATCAACGGCCAGTTGCGCCAGGAAGGCAGCACGAAGGACATGATTTTCGACATCCCCTACCTGATCGAATACCTGTCCAGCTTCATGACCCTGCAGCCCGGCGACATGATCGCCACCGGCACGCCGGAAGGCCTGGCGGACGTGGTGCCCGGCGATGAAGTGGTAGTGGAAGTGGAAGGCGTCGGTCGCCTGGTCAATCGAATTGTCAGCGAAGCCGAGTTCTTCGCATCCCGTAAAGAGGCGTGAGCAGCATGATCAAACACTGGATCGATGGCCGTGAGGTCGAAAGCAAAGACGTCTTCGTCAACTACAACCCGGCCACCGGCGAGGCCATCGGCGAAGTCGCCAGCGGCGGCGCCGAGGAAGTGGCCCAGGCGGTCGCGGCGGCCAAGGAAGCGTTTCCGAAATGGGCCAACACCCCGGCCAAGGAGCGCGCCCGGCTGATGCGCAAGCTCGGTGAACTGATCGAGCAGAACGTGCCGAAGCTGGCCGAACTGGAAACCCTCGACACCGGTTTGCCGATCCACCAGACCAAGAACGTGCTGATCCCCCGGGCCTCCCACAACTTCGATTTCTTTGCTGAAGTCTGCACACGAATGGACGGCCATACCTACCCGGTCGACGACCAGATGCTCAACTACACCCTGTACCAACCGGTGGGTGTCTGCGCGCTGGTATCCCCTGGAACGTGCCATTCATGACCGCGACCTGGAAGACCGCGCCGTGCCTGGCCCTGGGCAACACGGCCGTGCTGAAGATGTCCGAACTGTCGCCGTTGACCGCCAACGAGCTGGGACGCCTGGCGGTCGAGGCCGGCATTCCCAATGGCGTGTTGAACGTGATCCAGGGTTACGGCGCCACCGCCGGCGATGCGCTGGTGCGCCACCCGGATGTGCGGGCGATCTCCTTCACCGGCGGCACCGCCACCGGCAAGAAAATCATGCAGACCGCCGGGTTGAAAAAGTACTCGATGGAACTGGGCGGCAAGTCGCCGGTGCTGATTTTCGAAGACGCCGACCTGGAACGGGCACTCGATGCCGCGCTGTTCACCATTTTTTCCCTCAATGGCGAACGCTGCACCGCCGGCAGCCGCATCTTCATCCAGGAAAGCGTCTACCCACAATTCGTGGCCGAGTTTGCCGCCCGCGCCAAACGCCTGATCGTCGGCGACCCGCAAGACCCGAAAACCCAGGTCGGTTCGATGATCACCCAGGCCCATTACGACAAGGTCACCGGCTACATCAAGATCGGCCTCGAAGAAGGCGCCACCCTCCTGGCCGGTGGCCTGGAACGCCCGGCCAACCTGCCGGCGCACTTGAGCCGCGGCCAGTTCATCCAGCCGACGGTGTTCGCCGATGTGAACAACAAGATGCGCATCGCCCAGGAAGAAATCTTCGGCCCGGTGGTCTGCCTGATCCCGTTCAAGGATGAAGCCGAAGCCTTGCAACTGGCCAACGACACCGAATATGGCCTGGCTTCGTACATCTGGACCCAGGACATTGGCAAGGCCCATCGCCTGGCCCACGGCATCGAGGCCGGCATGGTGTTCATCAACAGCCAGAACGTGCGCGACCTGCGCCAGCCTTTCGGCGGCGTGAAGGGTTCCGGAACCGGCCGCGAAGGCGGACAGTACAGCTTTGAAGTGTTTGCCGAGATCAAGAACGTTTGCATCTCCATGGGCAGTCATCACATACCGCGGTGGGGGTATGACCCGCACCGATTGATACCCCGTGCACCTATGGCAAGTGATACACCCTGTGGCGAGGGAGCGTGCTCCCGCTGGGCTGCGAAGCGGCCCCCGCTGTTCCTGGCGAGTGCTGCGCAATCGAGCGGGAGCAAGCTCCCTCGCCACAAGGTTCGTCATCGATACTTGATTCACCCGCTGTCCCGAGATCCAACAAGAACAATTTTTCAGGAGAATCATCATGGGCGAAGTCGTCCTGGCGGCGAAAATCTGCCACGTTCCCTCGATGTACCTGTCGGAGCTGCCCGGCAAGCACCACGGTTGCCGCGCCGCCGCGATTGCCGGCCACAAGGAAATCGGCCGTCGCGCCCGTGAGCTGGGGGCCGATACCGCCGTGGTGTTCGACGTGCACTGGCTGGTCAACAGCGCCTATCACGTCAACAGCGGCGAGCACTTCAAGGGCGTCTACACCAGCAACGAGCTGCCGCACTTCATCAAGAACATGGAGTACGAATACTCGGGCGCCCCGGAACTGGGCGAACTGATCGCCGCCGAGGCCAATGCCGTCGATGTGCGCACACTGGCCCACAACATCCCAAGCCTTGAACTGGAATACGGCACGCTGGTGCCCATGCGCTACATGCACATGGATATCGCGCAAGACCAGAAATTCAATGTCGTGTCGATTGCCGCCTGGTGCGCCTGGCATCGCCTGCAAGACAGCTTCACCTTCGGCGCCGCCGTGCGCCGGGCCATCGAGAAAAGCGATCGCAAGGTGCTGGTGCTGGCGTCCGGTTCGCTGTCGCACCGTTTCTCCGATGATCGCAACGCGGAAGCCAACATCCACAACTGGACACGGGAATTCGACAAGCAGGTCGACCTGCACGTCGTCGAGATGTGGCGCCAGGGCCGCTGGAAAGAGTTCTGCGCGATGCTCCCGGACTACGCCGAACACTGCTTCGGCGAAGGCAAGATGCATGACACGGCGATGCTGCTGGGGTTGCTCGGCGGACCGGACTACGACAAGCCCGCCGAAATCATCACCGAACCTTTCGGCAGCTCCGGCACCGGCCAGATCAACGCCATTTTCCCAGTCTGAGAAACAGCCACACGTTGCAAGCGGATCGCTTGCAACGTGCCGCTTGTAGCTCACCCCTCGAAGCTGCCGACGCAGGAGGCTCCCATGCCGCATTTCATCGCTGAATACACCGACAACATCGAACGACAAGCCGATCTGCCCGGCCTGTTTGAAAAGGTCCACGCCTTGCTGGGCGACAGCGGCGTGTTCCCCCTGGGCGGTATCCGCAGCCGTGGCGTGCGCCTGGACACCTGGCGCATGGCCGACGGCAAGCATGACTACGCCTTCGTGCACATGACCTTGAAAGTCGGCCATGGTCGCGACCTGGCCACCCGCCAGAACGTCGCGGAAAAACTCTTCGAGGTGATCACCGCGCACTTCGCCGAACTCCAGGCCCAACGCCTGCTGGCCCTGTCGTTCGAGATGATCGAGCTGCACGAGCAACTCAACTTCAAGGCCAACAACGTCCACGCCTTTCTCAAGGCCCAAGCCACCTGAATCCGCCTACCCCGCACTCCCCATCGGCCTCTCTGACAAAAAGTACAAGATCATGAGCACAGCCAATACCGCCAACACTGCCGGCACCGTCGCCCACGACCGCACCCATGCCACCATCACCTGGCGGCTGATGCCGTTGCTGCTGGTCTGTTACCTCTTCGCCCACCTGGATCGCATCAACATCGGCTTCGCGAAGATGCAGATGAGCGCCGACCTGCAATTCAGCGATACGGTCTACGGCTTCGGCGCCGGCCTGTTTTTCATCGCGTACGCGCTGTTTGGCGTACCCAGCAACATGGCCCTGGACCGGGTCGGTCCGCGGCGCTGGATCGCCACCCTGATGGTGGTCTGGGGCGCCCTGTCCACGGGCATGTTCCTCATCGAGAACGCCGCTGGTTTCTACGTGTTGCGCTTCCTGCTCGGCGTGGCCGAGGCCGGTTTCTTTCCTGGCATCCTGGTCTTTCTTAACCGCTGGTATCCGGCCCGGCGCCGGGCCCAGGTGACCGCCTTGTTTGCCATCGCCGTGCCGATGGCCGGAGTGATCGGCGGGCCATTGTCCGGTGGCATTCTCGAGCACTTCCATGACCTTGGCGGCCTGCGCGGCTGGCAGTGGATGTTCGTCATTGAAGGGCTGCCGGTGATCCTGCTCGGCCTCGTGGTGCTCAAGTGCCTGCCGGACAGTTTCGAGACGGTCAACTGGCTCACACCGCACGCCAAGCAGCAATTGCGTGAACAACTGAGCCTTGAAGAACAGCGCAAATCCATTACGTCGTTCTCGGCGATCCTCAACAACCCACAGGTCTGGCTGCTGGTGGCGGTGTATTTCGCGGTGATGCTGGCGGTGAACACCCTGGCCTTCTGGATGCCGACCCTGATCCACGGCGCCGGCATCGGCAGCGACGGCAAGGTCGGGCTACTCAGCGCGGTGCCCTACCTGGCTGGCTGCTTTTTCATGATCGGTTGCGGGCGCTCTTCCGACCGCCATCGCGAACGCCGTTGGCATCTGTGCGTGCCGCTGCTGATGGCAGCGGCAGGCATTGCCGTCGCCGGGCTCTCGCCCACCGACCCGACCCTGGTGCTGACTGGCCTGATCGTCGCCGGCATGGGCGCCAGTGCGGCGCTGCCGATGTTCTGGCAATTGCCGCCGGCCTTCCTGTCCAACGGCACCCAGGCCGCCGGCATCGCCCTGATCAGTTCCTTCGGCAGCATCGCCTCGTTCTTCGCGCCCTACCTGATCGGCTGGATGCGCGACACCACCCAGAGCGCCAGCCTCGCCCTGTACGTACTGGCACTGTTCATTACCCTTGGCGGCTTGCTGGTGCTGCGCACCCGGGCGGCCATCGTCAATCCTCAATAAGAGACCCTTGCCATGCTTGACCAGACTTTCATCCAACAAGCCGCTGCTCGCCTCGACCGTGCCGAACGTTCCCGCGAACAGGTACGGCAGTTTTCCCTCGATCACCCGGACATCACCATTGAAGATGCCTACGCCATCCAGCGTGCCTGGGTGGCACAAAAAATCCAGGACGGACGCAAGCTGGTCGGCCACAAGATCGGCCTGACCTCCCGCGCCATGCAGGTGTCGTCGAACATCACCGAACCGGACTACGGCGCGCTGCTGGACGACATGTTCTTCGACGAAGGCACCGACATCCCCTTCGAGCGCTTCATCGTGCCGCGGGTGGAAGTCGAGCTGGCGTTCATCCTCGGCAAGCCCTTGAAAGGCCCCAACGTGACGGTGTTCGACGTGCTCGATGCCACCGAATGGGTGATCCCGGCACTGGAAATCATCGATGCGCGTATCCAGCAGATCGACCCGCAGACCAAGGCGACCCGCAAGGTGTTCGACACCATTTCCGACAACGCCGCCAATGCCGGGGTGGTCATGGGCGGTCGCGCCGTACGCCCGACCGAGATCGACCTGCGCAAAGTGCCGGCGGTGCTTTACCGCAACGGTGTGATCGAAGAGTCCGGCGTCTCGGCGGCGGTGCTCAATCACCCGGCCAAAGGCGTGGCCTGGCTGGCGAACAAGCTGGCGGCCTACGACGTCACCCTGCAACCGGGACAGATCATCCTCGGCGGCTCCTTCACCCGCCCCGTGGCCGCCAACCCCGGCGATACCTTCCATGTCGACTACGACATGCTCGGTTCCATCGCCTGCCGTTTCGTCTGATCGGAGACCGCCTCATGGACATGCCCATCAATACCTTCAAGCAACGCCTGCGCAGCGGCGAGGCACAGATCGGCCTGTGGCTGGGTTTGGCCGATGCCTACTGTGCGGAACTGGCGGCCAATGCCGGCTTCGATTGGCTGCTGATCGACGGTGAACACGCGCCGAACGACTTGCGCACCTTGCTCGGCCAACTCCAGGCCGTGGCGCCCTACCCCGGCCAGCCGGTGATACGCCCGGTGGTCGGTGACACGGCGCTGATCAAGCAGGTGCTCGACATCGGCGTGCAAACCCTGCTGGTGCCCATGGTGGAAAGCGCCGACCAGGCGCGTGAACTGGTGCGCGCCATCCACTACCCGCCCCAGGGTGTACGTGGCGTCGGCAGCGCGCTGGCCCGGGCGTCACGCTGGAACAGCATCCCCGGCTACCTCGACAAGGCCGATGAACAGATGTGCCTGCTGGTGCAGATCGAGAGCCGCGAAGGCCTGGCCAACCTGGATGCCATTGCCGCGGTGGAAGGTGTGGATGGGGTCTTTATCGGCCCGGCGGACCTGAGCGCGTCCATGGGATTTCGCGGCAACCCCGGCCACCCGCAGGTGCAAGCGGCCATCGAGGACGCCATCGCCCGCATCCGCCAGGCCGGCAAGGCCGCCGGGATTCTCAGCGCCGATGAAAAACTGGCCCGGCGCTACATCGAACTCGGCGCGGCGTTTGTCGCGGTGGGCGTGGATACGACGGTGTTGATACGGGGCTTGCAGACATTGGCGGCGACGTTCAAGGACACGCCAAAGCCTGCGGCTGGCGGCGTGTACTGATCGTTATCAAATACCTTGTGGCAAGGGGATCTGTGGGAGCAAAGCTTGCTCGCGAAACAGGCACCTCGGTCTCTGAAAGACCGCAGCGTCTTCATCGCGGGCAAGCCTTGCTCCCACAGAAAACAACCAGCCCGGGATCTCAGCGCCTGATCATCTTCAGCTCATTGAGCAACCCCAGCAACGTCTGCAGTTTTTCCTCCCCTAGCTGGTCCTGCAAACGCTGGTAATTCTCTTCCATGCTCTGGCTCATCGAATCGAAGCTCGCCTGCCCTTGCGGCGCCAGGCGCACCAGCACCCGCCGCTGATCCTGTTCGGCCTTGCGCCGCACCACCATGCCCGCCGCTTCCATGCGCACCAACACGCCGGTCATGCTGGGCTTGAGGATGCAGGCCAGTTCGGCCAGGCGATTGATCTCCAGCTCGTCGTGCTGGCTGAGAATCCGGATGACCCGCCATTGCTGCTCGGTCAAGCCGTGCTGATTGAGGGAAGGCCGGAAAAACCCCATGGCCGCTTCACGGGCCTGTAGCAGGGTCAGGGTCAAGGATTGGCGCGGCTTGGGCATGGAGTGGGTTCGCGAGAATATTTAGTTAATGAGTTAACTAAATCTTAACAGCTTCCACCCATGCCGGACCATCCGTTCACAGAATCTGGATCCAGCGATGGCCCTTGCTCCCGCTGGACTGCGCACATAACCCTGTGGGAGCGAGCTTGCTCGCGATAGGGGCCTGTCAGTCAACATCAGTATCGACGGGGCCACCGCCATCGCGAGCAAGCTCGCTCCCACAGAAATGCATCGGCTTGACCAGGGGTGGATGCCAGTCATGTCGCTCAAGCGCCCTTGATCACCCCCTTGAGCACTTGTTTGAAATGCTCGACCTGTTCCTCGCTGAACTGGCCGAACACCTTGTCCTGCTGTTCCTTGGCGATGGCCCAGAGCCCTTCGGTCTCATCGATGCCCTTGACGGTCAGGCGTACCCGCTCGCCTTCATCGCTCACCAGCCCCTTGCGCTTGAGGTTGGCTACGGCTTCTTCGATCTCGCGCACCGGCATCGCCACCTCCCGCTGCAGGTCGCACAGGTTCAGCCCGGCGTCGTTCTCCAGCACCATCAACATCCGTGCTTCGCTGGTGCGCAGCCCAGTGGACAACTGACGTGGCTGGTAACTGGCCTGATAGGCCCGCAGCGCCTGGGTCATCAGGTAATACAAGTTATGGCTCAAGCGGCCCTGGAAATGACTGCTGGGGGACTGGCCCTCTTCTCGCTTGGTCATGCGAGTGTGGGGCAGCACCATCGAGTAGGCGCCCTGGTGATAGAGCAAGGGCGAGCGTCCGAAATCGTCAAAGGCCACGACCTTGCCGATCATGATCCAGTGATCGCCTCCGTCGACCTGCTGGAATTTTTCACAGTGAAAACGCGCCGAGCAATCGACAAACACCGGAGCGCCACCTTCACCGGTCTCGAACTGGATGTCAGCGAAGCGGTCCTCCTTGGGTCGAGCGAAGTTGTTCGACAGGTCGATCTGGTCGGCGGCCAGCACGCTCACCGCGAAATGGCTGGCGGCTTCGAACACTTCGTGGCTGCTGGAGCGCTTGTCGATGCTCCACAAAATCAGCGGCGGGTCCAGGGACACCGAGTTGAAACTGTTGGCCGTCACACCGACCTTGCGGCCATCTTCAGTGGCGGCGGTGACCACGGTCACGCCGGTGGCGAAGTTACCCAGGGCCCGGCGGAACGCGCGGGTGTCGAAAGCGGTATCACAAAGACTGGACATGCAAGACTCCCGGCCGCCTCAAGGGACGGCCTCGATTATTGTTCTAGGGTTCAGCGAACAGGCGGTCAAACCATGGACGGATCGGGTTCGAGCCCCATCAGCTCACGACCGAGGATCTGCGCGCAGACGTCGTAGTCGGTGTAGGCATGGGCGCCGGTCAGGTGGGCATCGCGGAACAGCCGTTGCAACTCGTTGTTCTCGAACCAGGAGCCGCCGCCGGCCGCCTCCATCAAGCGGTCGACGGCCTGGATGCACATCTTGGTGGCATACCCCTGGTTGGTCCGCCAGAACGCCAGGGTTTCCCGGCAGGGGTACTCGTGGCGCTCGCCATGTTCGGCGTGCTCCTGCCAGGTTTTCTCGAGGAAGGCACGGGCCGCCGCCACCTGGTGGGTGGACTCGGCCAGGCGCATCAACGCCGGGGTGGCGGCACCGACGGCCGCGCCGGTGTAGGCCCGCACACGGTTCCTGGTTTTCTCGCGAAAGACCTCCAGCATGCGTTCGGCCACGCCCAGGCTGACCGTGGAGAAACCACTGGCGAAGTACGGCCGGTACGGCGAGTAGAAAATCTTGCTGTCGGGATACAAGCCGAATCCACCGGACTTGCCTTCCATCATGTCCTTGGCCTTCTGGATCCGGTGTTCCGGCACGAAAGCGTTGTCGATGATCAGCGTCTTGCTGCCACTGCCGCGCATGCCCACCGCGAACCAGTCATCGCGAATTTCATAGTCGCTGCGCGGCAGCACCGCGAAGCAATAGTCCTGGGTGCCTTCGGCGTTTTTCCGGCGAAACCCCACGATCGCCCATTCGGCGTGATCGCAGCCGCTGCTCCAACCCATTTCACCGCTGAACATCACACCGCCGTCGACTTCCTCGGTGCGGCCAAACGGTGCGATGCTGCTGCTGGCGGTGGCATCCGGGTCATCGCCCCAGACCTCTTGCTGGGCCTTGGCCGGGAACATCGCCAACTGATGGCTGTGGGTGCACAACAGGCTCATGGCCCAGGCCGTGCTGGCGCAGGCACCGGCCAGCAGCGCGATGCAATCGGCGAACTGCGGCAGGGAAATCTCCAGGCCACCGTAAGGTTTCGGCTGGAAGGCCCGGTGCATGCCGATGCTTTTGAGCAAGGCGATATTCTCGGCAGGCACGCTACGGTCTTTCTCCGCCTGGAAGGCGTTGGCGGCGATGGCCGGCAGGAGGGGCTTGAGGTCTTCGAGCAGCGGGTTTGGCTTTTTCATGGACGGGCTCTTTTATTATTGGCATCTGCCGATCCCGCCTTTGCCCGGCAACCTCAGGTTGCACAAACAGCGGGATCCGTGATTAAGGCCGGTCCAGTATGGGCAATCGCGGGCAGGTGAAAAATGCACCTTCCAGATCCAAGATTGTACTTTTCATGGGGCAGGTTTCGACGCCATGGCGCGCTCGGTCAAATCCCCCGGCACGGATGATCAAGACAAGCGCCCCGCCAAGGCTCTTAATAGGGCCATCCCCTGCAATGCCTTGCGTAGGCGTGGCATCGGAGTTTCCTTTCACTTTGTCAGGTTGCGTCATGATCAATATCGAAACGCCCACCTATTACACGGCCACCAAGAAATACAACCTCAGCTTCCCCACGCTGGAACAGGACGTGGAAGCCGACGTCGTGGTCATTGGCGGTGGTTTTTCCGGCATCAATACCGCGCTGGAGCTCGCTGAAAAAGGCATCACCAACATCGTGGTGCTGGAGGCGCGTTACCTTGGGTTCGGCGGCACCGGGCGCAATGGCGGGCAGATCATGGCCGGCATCGGCCATGACCTGGAAAAGATCAAGAAGGACGTCGGTGAAGACGGCCTGCGCCAGGTCTTCGAGATCAGCGACCTGGGCGCCGACATCATCAAGGACCGTATCGCCAAGTACGCTATCGATGCCGACTTCTGCCACGGCTACGGCTACATGGGTTTCAACGCCCGCCAGGAAAAAACCCTGCGGGCCTGGGAAAAAGACTTCAAGTCGATCAACAGCAAACATGAGATCCGCTTCCTCGGCGGCTCCGACGTGCAGCAGATCATTGGCTCCAAGGCCTACAGCAGTGCATTGCTGCACATGGGCGGCGGGCATGTGCACTCGCTGAACCTGCTGCTGGGTGAAGCCAAGGCGGTAGTCAGCCACGGCGTACGGATCTTCGAAAACAGCCCGGCGCTGGAAGTCAGCTATGGCGAACGCATCACTGTGCGCACCGGACGCGGCTCGGTCAGGGCCAGCAAGCTGCTCTGGGCCTGCGACAGTTTCCTCAACAAACTGGAACCGGAACTGCACCGCTCGACCATCAACACCTACGCCTTCCAGATGATGACCGAGCCACTGTCGGACGAACTGATCCAGCGCATCAGCCCGATTCGCGGTGCCTACAGCGACATTCGCCCGGTGATCGACTACTACCGCGTCACCAACGAAAACCGCCTGCTGTTCGGTGCCGCCACGCCATTGGTGGAGCACATTCCCCAGGATCTCAAGGCCTGGAACCGGCGCCTGATGCTGAAGATCTTCCCGTACCTCAAGGACGTGAAGATCGACCTGGCCTGGGGCGGCCCGATGGCCTGCAGCCCGAACCTGTTCCCGCAGATCGGCACCCTGCCCGGGCGCAGCAACGCGTTTTTCGTCCAGGGTTACTCAGGCTTTGGCGTCACCCCGAGCCACATCATCTGCAAGGTGCTGGCCGAAGGCATGAGCGAAGGCTCGGCGCGCTACGACCTGGTCAGTTCGATCCACCGCCCGACCATCATCGGCAAAGACGCCATTCGCCCATTGCTGCTGACCGCCGGCAAGTCCTGGCATCAGCTGTCGGGCTACTGGAACGGCCGTCGCTGACGGCCAACCTCCTTCTTCCTTTCAATCATCAGGAGTCACCTGCCATGCCCCTCATCACCCTCGAAAAAGACATCCAGCTGTCCGACCTGGACGCCTGGGGCACCGTCGCCGACCTGGGTTCGCAGATTCTCGAAGGCGAAGTCAAGGCCTTCGGCAAGATGACCTTCGGCGCCCCCACCGACCCGGTCAGCAGCGCCTACTTCGGCACCACTCAAGGCAAGTTCCGGATGGTCTACCCCTTCGCCGAACAAGCCACCGTGGTCACCGGTGAAGTGGTCCTCACCGACGAAGCCACCGGCCAGAGCACCCGCTACAAGGCCGGCGACAGCTGGTTCGTGACCAAGGGCACACCGGTGTTGTGGGAAGTGGTCAGCGAAAGTTTCGTCAAGCACTACTTCGCGGTAGTCTGACCGGACAGGGCTGCCGGCCCACCCGGCAGCCCGCTTGCGAAGGTTGCGACCATGAACGTCATCGCCCAGGACATCGCCGGCCATTGCCTGCACGCCTTCACCCAACTGGTTCCCGTCAGCCGGGCGGCGTTCTACTGCGTGGATCGGCAGTTGCAAGCCCACGACTTCAGCCTCCATGGGATGAGCGGCGAGATGCACCGCGACTACCTGGACAATTACCGCCAGTTCGACCCCCTGCAGCCGCGCCACTGCGCGTCCAGCGAACTGGCCGTGGTGCCGCTTGGTATGGCGATGGCCCGCCAACCGTTGCGTGACAACCATCGTTATCGCGACTTCCTGCAACGCTATGGCGTGGTCGACGTGGTGGAAGTCTTCGCCCATCGCGATGGTCAGCCCCAAGCCGCGGTTTCGTTGTTGCGCACCGCCGAGCAAGGCGTCTTCACCCATCAGCAGTTGAGCCAGCTCAGTGCGTTGCAGGCCTTGTTGCAATTGGCCGTGGCCCATTTGCCGGCCCATGAGGATGCACTGGGCGATTTGACGCCCAAGGAGCGCCAGATCGCCTGGCTGTTACGTCAAGGCGTCAGCAACAAGCAACTGGCCCGGGAACTGGGGGTGGGCTTGCCGACCATCAAGACTCACCTGATCCACCTGTTCCGCAAAGTCGGTGTGAGCAGTCGCACCGAGCTGGTCAGCGCACTGTTCCTCTGATCAACCATCTGGTTGATAGGCCGCCGCTGCGCGGCGCCGCATGATCCGAGTGGCTAATTCAACCACCGGAGCCTTGCAAATGAGCACATCTACAGACTGGATCACCGTCGGCGCCCTGGCCGATGGCTTTGCCCCCGAAGCCTTCATCCTGCCAAACCTGGCCGACCTGGACGGCAAGACGTTCACCCTGCACTTCGCCAACGGCTGGCAGATCGAGCACCGATTCGAGCAGGACACCCTGACCTGGAACGCCGCCGATGGGCATTCCAGCGGCACCGCCACCTACCGGGCCACATCCGTACGACCGGGCCTGTACCTGGTGGACTTCATCAAGCGCGAAGGCGAGCTGACCTCATCGATAAGCCTCGTGCTCGATACCGCCAGCGCCGCCTTCACCGCCGTGATCGGCCGCATGCCAAGCCAGCCGGAAACCGGCGAAGGCCTCTACAGCCGGGCATTGGCCGGCAAACCATTGACCTCGGTTCAAGCGCAGTTCCTGCACGGCAGCCTCGACCGTCCCTGGCAGCCTGGCCTGTGCCCGCACGCACCGACCACCGAGCTGGTGGGGCTGCGCAACCTGTATCGCTACAGCCCGAGTGAAGTCTACGAACACATTTACCTCAACGACCGGTTCTACTCCTGGCAGTGCCTCAAAGGCGTTGAGCAAGGCCTGTGCGACACCGATCGCTGCGACACCTACAAGATCGCCGATCAGCTTTACCTGTTCGTGTGGCGAGAAAAGATCATCCCGACCCTGGGGTTGGTGCTGATCGACCTGCAGCAGCACCGCAGTGACGGCAAGATCTTCGGCTATGCCGGTGAGTCCTTCGATGAGTTTTCCAATTTCCCGGTCAGTTCCTACTGCCAGGTGCTCAATCAGACGGAGTATCCCGATGCCTGAATCACGCACCGTAGTGATCACCGGTGCCGGTACCGGCATCGGCGCCGCCTGCGCTCGCCTGTATGCCGCCGAAGGCGCCAACCTGGTGCTGATCGGCCGCCGTCGCGAGCCCCTGGAAGCACTCGCCGCGGACATCGGCGGCCTGGTGCTGGTGGGCGACGCGGCCTGTCCAGACACCTGGGACGGCTTCGTCGAGCAGATTCGCGCGCGTCATGGCCGACTCGACGTGCTGCTCGCCTGTGCCGGTGGCTTGGGAATGGGCAGCGCCACTGAGACTCAGCCATCGGCCTGGGAAGCGGCCCTGCGCAGCAACCTCGACAGCGCCTTCTACAGCGCCCGGGCATGCCTGCCACTGCTGCAGGAAAACGCCGGCAATATTGTGCTGATCGCCTCCATCGCTTCATTGGCTGCAGGCCCCCACGTGTGCGGCTACACCACCGCCAAACACGCCCTGCTGGGCCTCAACCGCTCCCTGGCAAGGGATTACGGGCCTCATGGCGTGCGAGTCAATGCGGTCTGCCCTGGCTGGGTCCGCACGCCTATGGCCGATGAAGAAATGCAGGCATTGATGCAGTTCCATGGCGAAACGTTGCAGCAGGCCTATGACCGGGTCTGCGCCGACGTGCCGTTGCGCAGGGCTGCCAGTGCGGAGGAAATCGCCAACGTCTGCCGCTTCCTGGCCTCGCCCGATGCATCGATCATCACCGGGGCGACGCTGGTGGCCGATGGCGGCTCCAGCATCGTCGACGTGCCGACACTGGCCTTCAGCCGGATGGAGGCCAGCGATGTCTGAGGATCTGGATTTCAGCGGCCAGACCGTACTGGTCACGGGCGGCGCCCAGGGCATCGGCCGGGCCATCGTCGAAGCGTTTGCCCTGCGCGGGGCACGCGTGGTCATCGCCGACCTGGGCCTGGCCCGCGCCGAGGCGGTAGCCGACGAACTGACGGCCGTGGGTTGTCAGGTGCAGGCGGTGGGCGTTGACCTGGCCGACGCGACGGCGATCTTCGAAATGATGAGCGCGCTGGAACAGCGCTTGGGGAGGCTGGATACCCTGGTGCACAACGCCGGGTATTTTCCGTTGACGCCGTTCGCCGAGATCACCCCGGCGATGCTCGAGCGAACGCTGGCGGTGAACCTGTCGGCGCTGTTCTGGCTGACCCAGGCGGCGCTGCCGATGTTCCGGCGCCAGGGCCGAGGCTGCGTGCTGGTGACCTCCTCGGTCACCGGCCCGCGGGTGGCGTATCCGGGGCTCAGCCACTACGCGGCCTCCAAGGCCGGGGTCAATGGTTTCATTCGCAACGCCGCGCTGGAACTGGCGGCCGAGAATGTCCGCGTCAACGGGGTCGAGCCGGGCATGATCGCGACACCGGCCATGGCCAACCTGGGCGACGATGAAGTCAACCAGGACATTGCCCGCCGGGTGCCGCTGGGTCGATTGGGTCAACCGAGCGACATCGCCGGCGCCATGCTGTTCCTGGCGTCGAGCCTGGCCAGTTATGTGACCGGGCAGACGTTGGTGGTCGATGGGGGTTCGACGTTGCCGGAGGTTTGAGCCTGAGTGGGAGAGTCAGCTTGCGGTGAGGGTGGATGGACCACCGTCATCGCGAGCAAGCTCGCTCCCACACTTTCCAGTGTCACCCGCAAAACTCATGTTCAGCACAAATCCCTTTGTGGGAGCGAGCTTGCTCGCGATAGCGACCGTCCAGTCAACGACGACCTCATTCAAGCCACCCCCTGCCCCACCTGCAAACGGCTGGAACGAAACTCCTTGGGCGACAGTTCGAACTGCTTCTTGAACGAACGGCTGAAATGCGCCGAATCGGTAAAGCCCCACTTGTAGGCGATCGAAGTAATGGACTCGTCCCGCAGGAACGGGTTGGTCAGGTCATCGGCGCTGCGCTTGAGGCGGGCCCGCTGGATGTAGCGGCAAACGCTGTCATCCTGCTCTTCGAACAAGCGATACAGATGCCGCACCGAGATATTCAGTCGATTGGCCAGGCCCACCGGGCTGAGGCCGGGCTGGGTGAGTGATTCGTCGATGACCTTCTGCACGTAGCTGCGCAAGTGACTGCCCTGCAAGGCCACCCCTTCGTCACGGCCATCGCTCCCCTGTTCCAGGGCCGAGCCCAACAGTGAAACGAAGGCATTCTGCAAGGCTTCACCCTCGCCCGCCGCGCCCTCGCCGTCCGGTGTGTCCTTGCACAGTTGGTCCATCAACACATGCAGCATCCGTCCGCACGCCTTGCTGGACGAAACCTTGCCGAAGGTCTTGGTTTCCCCGCCCAATTGTCGCGACACGTCCTGGCGAGACAAGGACAGCACCGCGTGCTCGATCAGGCCGAACGGGGTGATCTCAAGCGCCCCAACGGAATCCATCAACAACAATTCACCGGGCGCCAACTGGATGCTCCGACCGTTCTGGGTAATGCGGCAGTAGCCACTGCGCTGGCTGACCAAAAGGCAATCCTGGTCATCATCGTGATCGGCGCTGGGTGAGTGACGCTTGATGCTGCCGGCATTCGTGCGCAGGTTCGCCAGGGCAAGGCCACCCCGATGGAAGTTCGACACCTCACCAATGAACAAGGCGCGATTGAAGGCCAGCTCGGTATCGAAGTGGCCGCAAGTCGCCCGCAGATCCCGGTTCCAGATGTCCAGACCGTCCTGCCCAACCTGTTGCATGCTCATGGCATTCTCCGCAGTGGCTTTTTGTTTTTGTGCGGCAATAGTTAACATGTTATCTATATGCACGCAACAAGTACCTGATCGCCAGAGCAGTAGCAGGAATGATGCCAGGACAGCACAACAGCATCAGAGCGTTGCCAGCACCCGCTGCAGGCCGCTCAAGGCTGCCAGCAAGGCGCCGCGCTGCTCGCGGCTCAACGGGATGTAACGTCGAAAGGCCGGCATGCGATTGACCACTTCGCTACCGCCCATGTGTTCCAGGCGCACGCACCACTGGCGCCCCTGCAGATCGATGCGCAGCCGCTTGAAATCCAGCGGCATGAGAGCCTGATACAACGCAGGATCCGTCTCCACGGCCGCCTGCAACCGAGTCGCCAGGTCACTGCGCCCGTCCCGCTGCCGGCAACGAATGCCACTGCGCCGCAAAGCCCCGCCGTGGTGCAGTTCCAGGCATGCCGTGCCCTCTCGGGAAGCAGGCACGCGCAGGACGAACTCGGTCATCACCAAGTGCATCAACAACTGCGACTCGGTGCGTTCGACGATCTCCAAGTGCAAGCTGCCGTCGTCAGTGACCGCAGTGGCCATGGCCGGGCCCGCGACCTCGAATCGTGCCAATGCGAGGTTGCGCCGCAGGTGCTCCAGGGTCACCCCGGGCCGATAACCGGCCGGGGCGCGCTGGGAGCTGAACAACTCAGACAGCTTTTGCAGCAGGGTCGATAAACTCGCCCGCAGATTGCCCTGGCTCATGGGAAAACTCCTTGGCCAGCACGTCTTCCACCGACGCTGGCTTGAATGGATTGACCTTCTGCACCACCAGGGTCCAGAACAAGGCGTATGCCGCGGTGCCGCCTAGCATCACCGCGAAGGGCACGTAGATGTCCGCCGGATTCATGCCGGGTGGGGTGATGAACCACATGCCCAACACAATGCCGACACTGGACAGGATCTGTGGCAACGGGAACCACGGCGAGCGATAGGCCCGCGGCAGATCAGGGCGACGAATCCGCAGGCTGACCACCGACACGGTCACCAACAGGTAGGCAAAACTCCAGGCGCACACCGCAGCCAACACCAGGTGCATGATGTTGTCGGGATTGCCGCCCAGCCACAGCGCATGCAGGCAAGGAATCAGCATCGCCACCAGGATGCACACCAGCGGCGTCTTGAAGCGTGGATGCAGATAAGTGAAGACCTTCGGCAACGCGCCGTCCACCGCCATGCCATAGAGAATCCGCGGCACGCCGGCCATCAGGGTGTTAATGGTCGCCGCACCGGCAAACAGAAAACCGATGCCCAGCCACATCGGGCCGATATCGCCCATGACCTGTTCGGCGAACCGTGGAATCGCCATGGGGGTGTCCAGCAGATGCACGCCGCTGGTGGCATCGAGCAACACGTTTTCCACCTGGCGCTTCATCGCCGCGCCGTAGATGAACATGCAGGTGGCAACGCTGAACAAGCCCAGCATCATCGCCCGGGGCATGGTCCGGGCGGAGTGGCGCAGGTCCGGCGCCAGCGGCGTGACGAATTCGCAGCCGACAAACATGAACATGGCCATGCCCACCAGTGACAGCACCGTGACCAGATCGGTGCCCACCACGGACGCGCCGAACCAGCCCTCCAGCTCCACCGCCGGCGCGGCGATCAGGCCCAACACGCCGAACACCATCAAGGTGGTCCACATGCCGAACGTCAGGATGATTTCGGCCCGGCCAAAGGCACTGACACCGAACGCATTGAGCACCCCGAACACCACCACGAACCCCACGCCCAGCAACCAGGAACCGCCGGCCGATTCGGCCAGGGTGTTAAGGTGTTCGAAGTTCACCAGGGCCATGACGCCGGCCAGGATGGTTTCGGCGGTACCGGCAAACACATGGACAATCAGATAGGCCGACAAGGTGCCGGTGATCGCGAAGAAACGCCCCATGCCACAGTTGATGTAGTCATAGACCGAGCCAGTGGTCGGAAGAATCGACGCTGCCTCAGCGAACGTCGTCGCCTGGGCCAGCATCATCACCACGGCGATCAGCATCGCCACGGCAAAGGCGCTGCCGCCGATGCCAAAGCCCATGGTCGCGGTGAGAATCACGGGGCTTGCCATGATCAGGCCAATGGTGCTGGCCAACGCGGTGGGAAACCCCACCGAACCCCGGTTCAAGTGCTCGGTGAGCCTGTCATTGATCGACATCGTGCAGATCCTCGAAAGCGGATTTTTAGTATGGATGCCACAGCCGTCCAGGAGCCGGCGATCATGCCTTCCCCAACCGGTCCCTGATCGAAACGGCGTTGCGTGCAGCCTTACTCTGCGCCGCCCCGCCCCGGGCGTCTTGCCCGTGTCTGCCGCCGGTTTTGTTGCTGCCTGCCAACGCTGCCACGCTGGCGGCCTGGATCAACTCCATGGCAGGCAGGTGAAAGACTTCCCCGGGTGCCGCTCCCTTTAATGCGCGCTCTGCTGTCCTATCACACTGGGGAATCCACCATGGAGCACACACGCCGTACACCTTTGCTGCGCAATGCCATCGGCTTGGGCATCGCCCTGCTGGTCGCCGATTCATCGGCTCACGCTTATGAGCTCTACGCCGACGAAGACACCACCGTCACCGGCAACTTCCTGGCAGTCTACGGACTGTTCAACAGCCGCAAGAACTACGACGGCACCGCCGGTGGTTCGAGCTGGCGCGAAGGCTTCATCAAGTATGGCCTGAGTATCGACCAGACACTCGGCAGCCTGGGCAGTGTCTACGGCACGGCCAACCTGGTCAGTTCCGGGACCTGGGGCGACGGCGATGCGGCCGGCCTGAGCGATGGCTCCGAACGCACCACGAAGTTCGACGAAGCCTTTGCCGGCTGGCGCTCGGGGATCTGTTCCCGGCACTGGGCAAGGACGGGGTCGACCTGTCCTACGGCCGCCAAGTGATTACCCTCGGCGATGGTTTCATCATCAACGACGATGGCTTGAACCTGGGCAAAGGCGTGGCCGATGGCGAGCTCAATCGCGGCGGCGCCTATTACCTGGCGGCCCGGCATGCCTTCGACGAGACCGCTGTGCTGCGCCTGGGCGGCAAGGAAGGCGTGCATGGCAGCCTGATGTGGCTCAAGTCCGACAACCGCGCCCAGGCCAACACCGAAATGGCTGCCGGCACCCTGGAATACACCGCGGCGCCTGGTACCCTGGGGCTGACCTATATCCATGGCATCGATGTCGATGACCGCTACGCCAGCGATTTCCAGAAGCAACGCGAAGGCATGGATATCTACAGCCTGCGCGGCGCCGGCAATGCTGGCATCGAAAATGCTCACTTCGCCTTCGAGTACGCCTGGCAGGACAAGGACGCGAGCCCGGAGAAAGCCTGGTACGCCGAAGCCGGCTACACCTTCGCCGACCTGCCCTGGACGCCTGACCTGACTTATCGCTACAGCCGCTATTCCAAAGACTGGGACTCGATGTTCAACGGCCAGAGCCGCGGCTATGGCACCTGGTTCCAGGGTGAAGTGGCGGGTAACTATGCCGGCCCGTTCAACAGCAACACCGCCATCCAGCACGTCGGCCTCAAGCTCAAACCCGCAGAAACCGTGACCCTTGGTGCGCTGTTCTTCGACTACCAGACCCTGCACGGCCGCCAAGCGTTGAACCTCGACGCGCGGGAACTGGACCTGTACGTGGAATGGGCGGTGAACGAACACCTGATCGTCACGCCGCTGGTAGGTTTGTACAAGCCGCAGAAGGATGCGGACAACGGTGGCAATCAGGTCGGCGGCAACGGCACCAACGTCTACAGCCAGTTGGTGGTGGCGGTTCCGTTCTGACAGCCAACTGCCGCAGGCTGTGATCCTTTGATCTTTCCCTTGGGACTCAAGTGTTGGGGGAAAGATCGCAGCCTCGCTCCGCTCGTCAGCTCCTACGGGGTAGCGATCACCTTGTTTACCTGTGCTGGTGCAACATGGTCTGGATCTGATGGGTCGCCTGCCGGGTGCTTTGCGCCAGCTTGCGCACCTCATCGGCCACCACCGAGAAACCGCGTCCGACCTCACCGGCCCGGGCCGCCTCAATCGCGGCGTTCAAGGCGAGCAGATTGGTCTGGTCGGCGATGCCCTTGATCACCCCTACCACCGTGGCAATCTGGGCGTAGGTCACCTGGTTCTGCTCCAGCATGCGCTGATGGGTGGACTGGGCCGAGCGCTCATCGCTGATATCACGCACCGCACCGATGACCCGGACCAGTTGCCCGTGCGAATCGCGTACCGCCCGCCCGCGCTCGCGGCACCAGATGTAATCCCGGCGCTTGTGGCGCATGCGGTATTCGAAGACATATTCACCGCTGCCCTGGGGACCGAGGATCTCCCGCTCGAATATGGCCATGATCTTTGGCAAGTCATCCGGGTGAGTGATGCCAACCTGGGCATCCCAGCCATCGGGCAAGTCGTCGGGCCCGTAACCCAGCAGCGACCGGAACTGACTGGAAAAGCGCATGGCACTGGCCGGGTGCTGGAGATCACCGTCGACCACGGTAATGTCCCAGCAACCTTCCGTCAGGGTCGACTGCAGCAGCTCCCAGATCTGCGCATCCTGGCGATGTTGCTGCAGTTGCTGGTCGTGTTCGCCCAGACGACGCTCAAGCACCTGCTCGCGCTCGTGGGCTTGCTCCAGTTGCTGGCGAGCCTGGTGCAACGCCTGCTCGCTGTGCTGCCAGCGCAGGGTTTGCGCCTCTACCTGTGCCTCGGCCTGGTGCAACTGCGCAGTGGTGTTCGCCATCTGCCGCGCATGCTGCTCAAGGACGGTCCGCAGGGGCGCATAGGCGTCGAGCGTCGGCGTGCCCTCCGTTTCACCGGCCAGCACACGCTGCACCTGTACGATCAACGCCAGTTTCTGTTTGTTGGTCTGGAGAAACATCGCCCGCCCCTTTGCCTATCAAGTCGAAACCGGATCTGATCGCAAACCGGCCAGGCTGGCTTGTCCCTGCCTGCACGGACCTTGCTCCTGGCTGCCAGCCCCTCGGGCTGGCAGCCACAGACATAGCGCGCGGCAGGCACAGTCAAGCCGGGCGGTCGTGCCGGGATTACTCTCGGGCTTTCCCTTGTTCGCGATCAGGAAACCCTCATGAGCGATATTGCCCTGCTGCCTCAGGTCGAAGCCTTTCTCGGTCGACGCCACGCCCTGTTCATCGACGGAGGTTATGTCGAAAGCCAGAGCCGCCAGACGCTGGACGTGGTCAACCCCGCCACCGGCCAGGTCATCGCCCAGGTCAGCGACGCCAGCCCCAGCGATATCGATG
Organism: Pseudomonas sp. Van50; assembly: GCF_055390755.1. Lineage (NCBI taxonomy): Bacteria > Pseudomonadati > Pseudomonadota > Gammaproteobacteria > Pseudomonadales > Pseudomonadaceae > Pseudomonas > Pseudomonas sp. Van50. The sequence continues at coordinate 3,961,747 of NZ_AP024343.1, forward strand.
CGGCGGTGGAGTCGTCCCGTCGCGGCTTCAAGCAGTGGTCCCAAACCGCGCCGGCGGTGCGCGGCCATGTGCTGCTCAAGCTGGCGGACCTGTTGGAGCGCAACCGCGAAGAGCTGGCGCAGATCGAAACCTGCCAGTCAGGGAAGATCATCCACATCTCGCGGGCCTTCGAAGTCGACCAGGCCGCGCACTTCCTGCGTTACTACGCCGGCTGGGCGACCAAGATCAATGGCGAGACGATCACGCCCTCGTTGCCCTCCTTCGCTGGCGAACGCTACACCGCGTTCACCTTGCGCGAACCGGTTGGGGTGGTGGTCGGTATCGTGCCGTGGAATTTTTCCACCATGATCGCCATCTGGAAACTGGCCTCAGCCCTGGTGACCGGTTGCAGCGTCATCATCAAGCCCAGCGAGTTCACCCCCCTGACCATTCTGCGCATCGCCGAACTGGCCATGGAGGCCGGCCTGCCGGCCGGTGCCCTGAATGTGTTGACGGGTGGCGGCCAGGTGGGCAAGGGGCTGATCGAACACCCGGGCACCAACAAGGTTTCATTCACCGGTTCCGTGCCCACCGGCCTGGCGGTGGGCCAGGCGGCCATGGGTGCCGGGTTGACCCGGGCGACCCTGGAGCTGGGCGGAAAGAATGCGGCGGGGTTCCTGCGTGACATCGACCCTGAGGTGGCGGTCAACGGCATCATCGAGGCGGGTTTTCTGCATTCGGGACAAATCTGCGCGGCGGCGGAACGGTTCTTCGTCCACCGCTCGCAGATCGAGTCGATCATGGACAAACTGGCCCAGCGCCTGAACAAACTCACCATCGGCTCGCCCCTGGACGAACGCACCGAATTCGGCCCGGTAACCAACCGCCAGCACCAGCACAAACTCGCGGAGTTCTTCGCCAAGGCCCGTGCGCAGAACAACACCATCATCCACGGCGGCAAGCTGATCGATGGACCGGGTTGCTACGTCGAGCCGACCATCATCCTCGCCAATCGCCGCGACGACGCCTTGCTCAACGAAGAAACCTTCGGCCCGATCGCCACGTTCTTTCCTTACGACACTGAGGAGGAACTGCTGGAACTGATGAACGACACGCCCTATGGCCTGAGCGCCAGTCTCTGGACCAACGACCTGGGCAAGGCCCTGCGTATGGTCCCCGCCATCGAAGCCGGCACGGTATGGGTGAACATGCACACCCTGCTCGACCCGGCCGTGCCTTTTGGTGGCAGCAAGTCTTCCGGGGTGGGCCGTGAATTCGGCAGTGCATTCATCGACGACTACACCGAACTGAAATCGGTGATGATCCGCTACTGAGCAACAAAAGGGCTCTGGAGCGACACCCCAGAGCCCTACCCAGCCAAAATCCCCTTTGTGGGAGCGAGCTTGCTCGCGATAGCGGACCGTCAGTTAATGATGATGTCGACTGACACTACGCCATCGCGAGCAAGCTCGCTCCCACCGTTTTTTCCGAGTCGTCCAAGCCATCCGCGACCACTACAAAATCCCCTGTGGGAGCGAGCTTGCTCGCGATAGCGGAGCGTCAGCAATGATGATGCCGACTGACCCAACGCCTTCGCGAGCAAGCTCGCTCCTACAGTTTTCACCGCCGGCAGGCGTTGACCGCTGGAACTCGGCCACGCCAGGGCTGGGCGCGTTCCAGTTGGGCGGCCAGGGCCAGCAAGGTGTTTTCCTCGCCAAAACGCCCGGCAAAATGCGCCCCCATCGGCAACCCATTGGCACTCCAGGACAACGGCACTGACATCGCCGGCTGGCCGCTGGCATTGAACAGCGCGGTGAACGGCGAATAGCTGTGGTAGCGATCGATCAGTTGATCCAGGCTCATGCACACATCCTGCAAATCCAGCTCGCCAATCAGCACCGGTTCGCGAGTCAGGACCGGGGTCAGGATCACGTCGTAATCCTGCATGAACACCGCCAACTGCCGGCCGAGGGCATGAATCCATTCCACCGCCGCGGCATATTGGGCGCCGCTGACGTTGCCCTTGTCCCGCAAGATGATCCGGGTACGCACCTCCAGTTCTTCGGCCTGCACGGCAAACCCACGAATCTGGCCCAGCAGGTCGACATAGTGACGAGAGCTGGCGCCAATGATGGTGAACACGTGGTCGAGAAACTCCAGCAACCCCACCGGCAGGTTCACCGGTTCGACACGATGCCCCAGGGCCTCGCACAACCGGGCCGCCTCGCCCACGGCCTGGAGACTTTGCGGCGCGGTGGGCCAAGGGCCGAGCTGTTCGACCAGGGCAATGCGCAACGGCTTGGGATCAGCCTGCACCGCCATCGCATACGGCAGCGCCTGGATCGGTGCGGCATAGGGCGCGCCCAGGTCCATGCCGGCGGTGGCGTCCAGCAGCGCCGCACTGTCACGCACCGACAAGGTAATCGCATGGGGCGTGCCCATCCCCGCCCAGCCCTCGCCCACTATCGGCCCCGACGGCATCAGGCCACGGCTGGGCTTGAACCCGAACACACCACAGCAAGACGCCGGCACCCGCAATGAACCACCGCCGTCGTTGCCATGGGCGAACGGCACCACCCGGGCCGCCACCAACGCCGCCGCGCCGCCACTGGAGCCACCGGCACTGTGCTCGCTGCTCCAAGGGTTGCGGGTGGCACCGAAACGCGCGGACTCGGTGGAGTACGACGTGCCGAACTCCGGCGAAGTGCTGGTGCCCATCACTTGGCATCCGGCACGGCGCAGGCGCGTCACGACTTCCGATTCGAAATCCGCCCGGAAGTCGCCCAGTGCACGCGAGCCGTTGGTCATCGCCGCACCGTGGACCGGCGAAAACAGGTCTTTGATCAAGGTCGGCACACCGGCCAACAGGCCCTGGCCAACCTGTGGCGTGCGCGCTGCTTGTCGGGCCGAATCGTACAGCCGCTCGGCCACCGCATTGAGCTGCGGCTCGACCCGCTCCAGGCGCTCGATGGCGGTTTCCAGCAGTTCGCCGGGCTGGACTTCGCCACGCCTGACCCACTCGGCCAGCGCCGTGGCGTCTTCACTGTCCATCAGATGGTGGATGTCTTGCATACCCATGTTTCAGATTCCTTATGTCACGACGATTGATGTGATCCGACGGTGCTCGCCTGCCCCTGGCCCCGTGCGCGCAGGCCGGCAATGACCCAGAGCAGTGCCAAGGCAAAACTGGCCAGGGCCAGCCACTGGATGGCGTGACGCAGGTCACCGGCGAAGACAACCACCAACGCCACCACCAGCGGACTGACGAATTGGCCGATGTACAGGCACGAGGTAAACCCGCCCAAGCCCCGGCCGCGGGTGCTGGCGGTCAAGGCATTCATCACCGGCGCCATCACGTTGGGCACCAGCAACCCGGCCCCCAGGCCCTGGATGAACACCGCCACCAGCACAGCGTTGTAGCTTTGCCCGCGCATCAGCAACCACAGCCCCAGGCCCATCAGGCCGAGCAACAATGCGTTGCAACCGGCGATGCCGAAGCGACGGCGCAGCAACGGCCACATCAGCGAGCCGCCCAAGGTCGCCAACAGGCTCAGTCCCGCCGCCAGGCCGATCATCGTGCTGGAGGTGATGCCCAAGCTGACCAACAGTGTCGGCGCCTGGATCGGCATGATGAACGTCAGGACCATGCCGCCCAGGATCATCAGGTAGCCGACCAGCAGTGGCAGCACGGCGACCTTGGCCGGAGCCGACTCATCGACGCGCTGCTCGACCCTCCGGCGCTTCGCCACCGGCGGTTCCCAGAGCACTTTCATCATGGCCGGCACCAGCAGCAGTGGCAGCAGATACAACAGGAATGGCGCCCGCCACGAGTGCTCCCCGAGCACACCGCCCACCACGAAAAACAGCGCCCCCACCAGGCCGATGGTCACCACCTGCCGGTTGACGTAGCGCAGTCGCTCCTCGCCCTGCCAATAGTCGGCGATCAACGTCGCGCAGCAGGTCATCACCGCCGCCTCCGTGCACCCGAACAACAGCCGCACACCGACAATCGAAGGCAGGCTATCGAGCAGGGCCGGCAAGGCGCCGAGCAAGGCGTAGAGCACCGTGGCAATCACCAGCAACGCCTTGCGTCCCACCCGGTCGGCCAACCAGCCAGCCAACGGCGCACACACGGCAATCGCCAGGGCCGGACCGGTAATCGCCAACGGCACCAGCAGATCGGCGCGCGGTTCCAAGGGACCGAATTCGGCACCCAACCGGGGCAGGATGGGCGTGACCATCACCGCGCCCATGATCGTCAGGCTGCTGCCCAGCATCAGCACCCCGCCTTCGCGCCAACTGGCTTGGCGCGACGGGGTGGCCGCCGTTGAAACGGAACTTGATTGGTTCATGACGAGCCCCTTCTAGAAACTGTGGGAAATACGCAGCGCCGCGGTATAGCCCTCGGCGCGGTTGCGCGCATCGAGCTCCTTGTAGACATGCAGCCACACCGGTGGAATGCCGGGCTTGAAGTAGCTCACCGCCGGCCCGACGGCCAGCACCCGGGCGCGATTGCCGGTTTCCAGCCCCGGCGCGTCGTCATCGGTGAACTGACGGTAGTAGTACCCGCCCACGCCCAAGGTCCATGGCCCGACGTGCTGGCCCACGGCAAATTCGTGACGGTACTCGACGCCGTTCTTGTAGTCGGTGGCGTGGTTGCGGGTGTTGATGTCGGCTTCAAAGCTCGAAGACACCTCGAAGCCGCTGTCGGAGATGTACGTGGCGTTGAGGATCGGCGAGAAGGTCCAGTGGTTGAGACCCGGCGAGATCAAGCGATCCTTGTCGTAGTCGCCGGTGGGGGCCTGGATCTGGAACTGGGCATTGACGAACAGGTTCGGCGAAAGGGTCCACTGCAGGATCACCGGCAGCACCTGCATGTCGGCCATGCGAAACGGATCGGCCTCCAGGTTCAGTGGGCCGACAGGGGTCTGCACCTGCAGCGACGCGTCCATCTGGAAGAACGGTACGACGGCACCGAAGCCATACTTGGCGCCCAGCACGGTGTAATCGGTCATGCGCATGTAGGCGACGCCGATGGACAAGACATCCAGGGAGAAATTGTTGTCCACGGACTTGCCGTGGCGATCCTTCTGCACGTTGGCCGAATAGAACGCAGTACGCAGGCCGACGGTGCCAAAGGGCGTGGCCGGCGGCATCATGCCCGCGCCGAAATCATAGACCCCGACCGCCGTGGTCGGCGCGCCGTTTTCGGTGCCATGGGCAGCGGTGCAGGCACCGATCAGCCCCAGGGTTAACCACGTACAGTGCCAGACGTTTGTTTTTTTGTTTTGGTACATCGAATGCCCCTCCGACCATGTGGTGTTGGGGTCATCCTAGGGAGCCGGCCGGTCAGCCGTTATCCGTTTTCAGCACAGATGCGTGCGACGCAAGGTGTGTGACGGGGTTTCGCCAAACAGGGTCCGGTAATCACTGGAAAACCGGCTCAAATGCCAGAACCCCCAGCGTGCCGCCACCTCCTGCACACCCAGCACCAGATCGCCATTGCGCAGCTCACGGCGCACCGCATTGAGGCGCAACGCCCGCAGATAAGCCACCGGATTGATGCCTAGGGTTTCTTGGAAGCAATACTGCAGTTTGCGTCGGCTGGCACCGATGTGATTGCACAGGTCGAGGATCGACAGCGGCTCATCGACATGAGCCAAGGCGTACTCCCGGGCGCGGTCGACCATGCGTTTGCGCGCCGTGGGACTGAGCGGTGGCGCTTCGTCCGGCGCCACCAGTTCCAGTATGTGCAGCATCACCGTGTCACGCAGGCCCCGGCGAATCGACTCGTACCCCAGCAACGAGTCACGCCCCTGCTCGCCCCCTTCAAGCTCATCGAACAACGCCGCAAGCTCGGTGGGCAGCGTCGAGTTGCCAAGACGGTAACACTTGGGAAGATCTGTAATTCGAAAGCGACTGCCTTGTCGCTCCAGCACATGCTCCAACGCCTGCTCGTCGATGGCGACACCGAGCAGATCCAGATGCTGGGGCGTGCGCAACTCAGGCAGGTTATGCCCATGGGCGACCAATAGGCTGGGTTCGACAATCGGGTGCCCGGAGCAAAAGACCGGCCCATCCGCACTCAGCGGTACGCTGAAGGTGATGGCGCCCTCCCAGGCCATGCCTTGCTTGGTCAGGGCCTGATTAGAGCGGTCGCGCACCAACTGCATCCAATCCGAGCGGAACTCGATCAACTCGCCGTCGAAGCGACCGGGGGTCAACTGGTCATAGCAGACCTGCCAGCCTCCCATGTTGCGGGCGTGCTCGTCGATGTCCGTGGTACGAAACCGATTGATCGGCAGCATCGGCAACCCATCCGACGAGACCGCTGGCTGCGCCATGTTGTCATTGTTCATTGACCCGACCTTTGATGATTCCAGGGCTTATGGGTCAAAGCTCAGGCAAGTTCCATTCCGCCCCGTGGACCGGTCGTACAATTGTGCCGAAAACGGATAACCGGCCCGGATTCAGCTGCCGGCGTCGGCATGGGCCTCTTCGAAGAAATAGTCCTTCCAGCTATCGGCCTTGTTTTTCAACACGCCCAGTTCATGCAGTTTTTCGGCATAGATGTAGGTGCGTTGCGGAACGACGGTGAAGTCGATTTCGGGGTCGGTGACGATTTTTTCCACCAGCGCCAGCGGCAACTTGGACTGTTCTACGCGGATGTAGGTCTGGGCAGCGGCCGGCTTGTCGGCCTTGATGATGCCTTGCGCCTCCACCAAGGCATCGTAGAACGCCTTGTAGGTCTTGGGATTTTCGTCGTGGAATTTTTCCGTGGTGTACAGCACGTTGAACGTCGCCGGGCCGCCCAGCACATCATAGGAACTGAGCACCTTGTGCACATTGGGGCTTTGCAGGGCCTGGTACTGGAACGGTGGGCTGGAGAAGTGCGAGTTGATCTCCGACTGGCCGGCGATCAGCGCCGCCGTCGCATCCGGGTGCGGAAGGCTGACCGAGATGTCGTCGAATTTCTTGAAGTGATCGTTGCCGAACACCTTGGCGGTTTCGATCTGCAACGTGCGCGACTGGAATCCGACACCCGCCGCCGGGACAGCGATCCGGTCCTTGTCGGTGAAGTCCTTGAGGCTCTTCACGTTCGGGTTGTTGGTCAGCAGGTAATTGGGCATCGACCCCAGCGAGGCGATGGCCTTGACGTTCTGCTTGCCGCGGGTCCGATCCCAGATCGTCAGCATCGGCGGAACGCCCGCCGACACCACATCCAGGGCGCCGGTCAGCAAGGCCTCGTTCATCGCCGTCGCGCCGGAGATGCTGTTCCAGTCCACTTTGATATCCAGGCCCTGGGCCTTGCCATGCTTCTCGATGAGCTGCTGGTCACGCACCACATCCAGGATCAGGTAGCCGATACCGAATTGCTGGGCGATGCTGATCTTGCCCTCGGCGTGGGCCAAGGGATTGAGCAGCGCAGTGGCCGCCAGGGAAACCAACAAGGTGCGCGCAGAACGCTTGAAAGCCATGGCCTGATGAACCTCACAGTAGGTGAAAGACTGAAGGCCACGACTTTAAAGCTATAAGAATATTAATTTAAATACCTTAATAGCATATCAATAGCACCTAAATGTTCGGCATCCAAGCCCATGAAATCGCCCTCACCGGCACGTTCCCTTGATAACCTTGCAGACCTCCCCTGACGAACACCTGCGCGAAGCGAACATGAACGAGATGAGCCTGGATATCGGCGTCGCCGCCGAGTCCGTTTCCCAACCGCGCACCCTGGTATTCCTGGCCTACCCGCAGATGGGTTTGCTGGACCTGACCGGGGCCCAGACCGTGTTCTGGGCCGCCACCAAAGCCATGACCGAACGCGGCCTGCCCGGCTACGCCATGCACACCGCGAGCCTGGCTGGCGGGTTGATGCAAAGCGCCGAAGGCCTGGTCGTGGATACCCGTGCCCTGCATGAGCTCGACGGGACGCTCATCGACACGCTGATCGTCCCCGGCGCACCGGACATTCGGCAGGCGATGATCGACTGTGTCGACCTGGTGCACTGGCTGCGCAAGGCCTCGGTCCAGGCCAGGCGCACGGCATCGGTGTGCAGCGGCACCTTCCTCATGGCCCAGGCCGGCTTGCTGGACGGACGCCGGGCCGCCACCCATTGGGCCATGTGCGAGATGCTCAAGAGCGGTTTCCCAGCGGTTGAGGTGGACCTCGATGCGATCTTCATCCAGCAGGGCAACGTGTGGACCTCGGCCGGTGTCAGCGCCGGCATCGACATGGCCCTGGCATTGGTCGAAGCCGACTGTGGTCGCGATGTGGCCTTGCAGGTGGCCCGTGAGCTGGTGGTGTTTCTCAAGCGCCCCGGCGGGCAGGCGCAGTTCAGCCAACTGTTGCAATTGCAGATGCAAGAGAGCGCCGGCTTCGATGAACTGCACGTGTGGATTTCCGAGCACCTGGACGACAACAAACTCACCGTCGAACGGCTGGCCCGCCAGGCCAGGATGAGCCCGCGCAATTTTGCCCGGGTCTATAAACGCCAGACCGGCCGAACACCGGCCAAAGCCATCGAGATGTTCCGCCTTGAAGCGGCGCGTCGAATGCTCGAAGACTCCCCGCGCAACATCGACCAGATCGCCCGATCCTGCGGTTTCGGTGACGAGGAACGAATGCGCCACACGTTTCAGCGCCATCTCTCGATATCCCCCGGGAGTACCGCAGCCGGTTTTCTCGCTGAGTGCGAAACCCTTGCGCAACTGTCCGTCAGGCCACTCGCCTGGATTGCTCCTGAGGGTCGGCCTGTTCGGCCAGCAGCGCGCAGCAACGGGAACGCAACCAACGCTCCCCCGGATCATTGTGCGAAGCGCCGCGCCAGACCATGGAAAGCTCGTGCCGGGGCAAGCAGATCGGCGCCGCTTGCGCCCGCATGCCGGTCACCCCGGCCATCGCCTGGGCAACGTAATCCGGCACGATGGCAATCATGTCGCTCTGGGCCAACAGCACGGGCAATGCGCTGAACTGCGGCACGGTCAACACCACCCGGCGCTGTCGGCCCATCAGGCATAACGCGCGGTCCGAATCATCGATGACATTGCCCATGGACGACACGACGGCATGGGGCCGACGGCAGAATTCGTCCAGGGTCAGCTCGCCGGGCTGCGAATCGGCGCGCAACAGCATCGGTCGAATCGGCCGCAGGGTCTTGCGCCGGGCATTGGCCGGCAACTCCAGCGTCGGGCTGATGCCCAGGGAAATCTCGCCACTGGCCAACAGTTGGGAGACCTGCCATTGATCGGTCCGGCGCACCACCAAGGTGGTGCCCGGGCCTCGACCCGCAGGCGTCGCAACAGCTCCGGCAGCAGGGCGTACTCGACGTCATCGCAAAGGCCGATATGGAAGGTCGCCTCGCTGGTGGCCGGCTCGAACGCCTGGCAGCGACTCAAGGCGGCGGCGATGCCGTCCAGGGCCGGTGACAGATTGGAGAAGATTTCCCGCGCCCGGGAGGTCGGTTCCATCAACCGCCCCGAACGGATGAACAAGGGATCATCGAACATCAACCGCAAGCGCGCCAGGGCACTGCTGATCGTTGGCTGGCCGAGAAACAGCTTTTCGCTGACACGGGTCACGTTTCGCTCGTGCATCATGGTTTCGAAGACCACCAGCAGATTGATGTCAGCACGACGCAGGTCATTTCTGTTCATCATAGTCGTCGCCTCAGGCGCCAGGCCATTGAGTCGGGAGTGGACAAGAACATCGCCTGCGTCCTCCATCAAGGCCTGCGGCGACGAGGTGTTGAAAGCGTAATCCCCGAGGCGCGCCAGGTCTGTTGTACGTGGGGACACTCGACTCACCCTTTGGGCAACGTCATCGATACTTCGGTATATATCCAGGCCCAGGCAAACACCGCCTTTGTGGCGAGGGAGCTTGCTCCCGCCGGGCTGCGCAGCGGCCCCCTCTGCTTGGCACGGCTTGGCGGGATTTCAGGGTTTTATGTCCTACCTCAGGCAAAGCGGCGCTTCTAAGATACGAACCGATGCTCTGTCGCCCCGACATCCCAGAGCGAGACCACGTAAAAAACCAAAGGTCTGCCAGCGTGCCCCTACCCTCCGCGATGCTCAAGAACGTCTATGACAGCCTTCGATACAGCCCAAGCCAGAGCGGGCCTTTGCCGTCGATGGGAATCAGCACCCACCCACTGGTCAACGCCCTCGGCTGGGCGGTGGGCCTGGTGGTGGCCTGCGGCATTGTCATCATCAACTCCGAAACCCATTCCGACCTGGCGCCGACCCTGCTGTACATCACCTTGTTGTTGATGGCGGCCAACCTGTTCTCCATCAATCTGGTGATCACCGTCGCGCTGATGTGCATGGGCTTGCTCACCGCGATGTTCTTGTACAACGGCGGCTATCACCGCTGGGAATCGACCACCGGCTTCTTCCGCTGCCTGACCGCACTGTCCGCCATTGCTTTCCTGGCCCTGCGCAGCAAGCAGGCTTCCGACAGCCTGCGGCGCAACGAGGCTTACCTGACCGGCGCCCAGCGTCTGAGCCAGACCGGCAGCATGGGCTTTCGCGGTGATCGACAAGCGTTGTCCTGGTCGGAGGAGTCGGCACGGATTTTCGAGTACCCGCCCAGCAAGACGCCAACGGTGTCGATGATGCTGGAGCGCACCCATCCTGAAGACCTGGAGTTGGCACGCGGGATTTTCCAACAGGCCGCCGCTGGCGAACCGCAGATCGAGGTCAAGCTGCGGCTGCTGATGCCTGATGGGCGCATCAAGCACATCCATATGATCGCCAGCCCCCTGCTCGTCCAGCATGGCCGTTTCCAGTATCTCGGCGCGCTCATGGACGTGACTGCCAGCAAGCAGGCCGAAGAAGCGTTGTTTCGCGCCCAGAGCCAACTGGCCCACGTCACTCGCTTGACCTCCCTGGGGGAAATGGCCGCGTCCATTGCCCACGAAGTCAACCAGCCACTGACGGCCATCACCAGCAGCGGCGAGGCCTGTCGCCGCTGGCTCAAACGCCCGCAACCCGATCTCGGGGAAGCCCTGGATTGCCTCGACCGAATCGTCGCCAACGGCTGTCGCGCCAGCGAGGTCATCAGCGGTATCAGGGCGCTGTCGCGCAAGTGCGACCCGTTGCGCCAGCCCGAGCGACTGGACGACATCGTCCGCGAGACCCTGAACCTGGTCCAGCAGCAACTGGCTCATCATAAAGTCCGGGCCAAGGTGGACCTGGCAGCGACCGAGGGCCAGATCAGCGCAGACCGGGTGCAACTGCAGCAAGTGATCATCAACCTGATCATCAATGCCTGTCACGCCATGGACGGGGTCAAGGTACACGCACGATCCCTGCGCATACGCACCTGGACCGAGAGTGACGAAGTGCTGCTGGAGGTGACTGACCACGGAACCGGCATTGCCCCCGAGATCCTGCCGTCCTTGTTCAATGCGTTTTTCACCACCAAGGAAAACGGCCTGGGCATGGGCCTTTCCATCTGCCGGTCCATCATCGACTTCCATGCCGGCAGGATCTGGGCAACCAGCGAGGTCGATCAAGGCACCTCGTTCAGGTTCGCGCTGCCGCGGCTCACGGGCACCGCTCTGTCGGGGAGCGGGCAATGACCTCCATACCGCCCTCAAGCCCGATCATCGACAACGCCCCCATCGTCTATATCGTTGATGACGACGCACCACTGTGCCAATCCCTCGGCAGCCTGCTGCGCTCCATCGGCTTGCAGGTCCATCTGTTCGGTTCGGTCGCGCAGTTCATGAACCATCCCAGGCCCGAGCAGCCCAGTTGCCTGGTCCTGGATGTACGGCTACAAGGCACCAGCGGCCTGGATTGCCAACGGGAGCTGGCAGCGGCCAACGTTCAACTGCCGATTGTGTTCATGACCGGTCACGGTGACATCGCCATGACCGTGCGGGCGATGAAGGCCGGTGCCGTGGACTTCCTCGCCAAACCGTTCCGCGAACAAGACCTGATCGACGCCGTGACCGCCGCCCATCACCAGGACCGCCAGCGGCGCGACGCCGAACGCGGCCATCAGCAAGTACTTGACCGCTACACCACCTTGACGCCCCGGGAGCGGCAGGTCATGGCGCTGGCGGTGTCAGGCCTGATGAACAAGCAGATCGCCGGGGAACTGGGCTTGAGTGAAATCACGGTCAAGATTCACCGTGGCCAGGCCATGCGCAAGATGTGCGCACACTCGTTTGCCGATCTGGTGCGCATGGCCCAGGTGCTGGAATGGTGTCTGGCTGACACAGGCCGATAGTCAATCGAGCATTTCGGCACCTTGGCCGAGCGTTTCGGCACAGTAACCACTCTTCGTTCAACCTAGACTCGAGCTTCACTTCAAGCCCCAGATGGAATCACGATGAAAATCAGGTCAATCCTGCCTGCACTCACCATGGCCGTAGCATTCAGTGGATACGCTGCCGACTTCTCACTGACCAGCCGGGATATTGCTGACAACCGTCCGCTGACCAGCCGCGAAGTGTTCCAAGGCTTCGGTTGCGAAGGTGGCAACACGTCCCCTGAGCTTTCCTGGAAAAACGCTCCCGCTGGGACTAAAAGCTACGCGATCACGGTCTATGATCCCGATGCCCCGACGGGTAGCGGTTGGTGGCATTGGACGGTGGTTAACTTACCCACTTCGACCCATAGCTTGCCAAGCGGAGTGGGAGCGAACCTGCCTGCCGGTGCCGTACAAGGGCGAACCGATTATGGCCAGCCAGGATTTGGCGGGGCTTGCCCACCTGTAGGGGATAAACCCCATCGCTATCAATTCACCGTATGGGCATTGAAAGTCGATAAGCTACCACTCGACGGCGAGGCCAGTGGCGCCTTGGTTGGGTACATGCTCAATGCCAACGTCCTGGCCAAAGCGACGATCACTTCAACTTACGGACGTTAAAAACGATGCGCCCTTGTGACGGCATACAGCACCGGGAAAACATTATCGATGCGTGTGTCATACAGGCGCGACAGCCCCTTACCTTATCAAGGGTACCGGTGTTCGTGACCACCCTGTGTCGAGTGCGACAGGGGGAGAAACTGTTGCAATGGGATGACCGGGAGATGCGCGCGGGGCCGCAACATCTGATTCTGATGCCGGCCGGACGCGAGCTTGGTATCTCGAACTTCCCCGGCCCTCACGGTCACTACATCGCCGATGCGGTCACCTTTCCCCTCTCGACACTGCGTAACTTCAGCAGCCGATACAGCCAACAGATCATGAGCCGTCGCGGTGCAATGAAGACCGATCTATGCGTCCCTCTGGACAAGCACACAACACAGGCATGGAATCAGCTGCTGGCCGCTATCAATGGGAACGCGCCGGACGCGTTATGCACGCTCTATGGGGAAGCGGTTCTTCTGAGCCTGTGCCTTGGTGGCCAGATCGGCCCCCTGCTGATGGGTCGCAACGATCCAATTTGCGAACGTGTGCAGCAGATGGTGATGGGCAGCCCGGAGAGAGACTGGACGGTGGCGAGCGTTGCCCAGCAACTTAACCTGGGTGAGTCGACGTTGCGTCGCCAACTGGCGAATGAGGGAGACAGTTTCCGGAGCATTCTGGAGGGCGTTCGACTGGCGACAGCATTGCAATGGTTGCAAACAACGTCTCGTCCCATCGGTGAAATTGCCGGTGCCTGCGGTTACGCCTCGGCCTCACGTTTTGCGGTGCGCTTTCGCTCACACTATGGCCTGTCGCCACGTGAATTGCGGGCAGCGATTTAAGCATTCCGGGGAGGTCCCCTCCCTGTCGTTGCCCCGCGACGCGGTGGAAAGTTCATACACACGTATACTTGGCGGGGCCATTGGACAGCGTATCTTGCAGTGACACGGGCGCCTTTATGGCTACCTGATATCAAACTCCAGGTATCGACATGTCCAGCACTGCAATCATTTCAATCATTGATGACGATGAGTCAGTTCGAATTGCATTGGATGGTTTGTTACGTTCCCACGGATATCGGGTTAAAACATATGCCAGCGCCCTGGATTTTTTATCTTCCTGCGAACTTGAAAACACGGCGTGCCTGATATCGGATATTCAAATGCCTGGCATGACGGGCATTCAGATGTACGATCGACTATCGACCCTGGGCATTCATCCCCCGATCATCTTCATCACCGGATACCCTGGCGTGCCCCCCCGTATCAGCGCCGGTACGCCCGAGCCGGTGGCGTTTTTCCCGAAACCCTTCGACTGCGCCGAATTGATCGCCTGCATCGAATCGGTACTGGCCCGGTCTGCTTGACTGCGTCGCGCCCTCATACCTTCGTATAGATCTCCCCTACCCAGGCATAGGCGCGATGACCTTATGTAGAAGTGTCAAACACAGGTCCTGCCAATAAGCTTCCCTACAGCGAACCGAAACTGAATGTGCTCGATGGCAACTCATTGCAGCCAGGCGCTTTTGGAGTACTTCGCGACACGGTCACGCTGAAACAGTTAAACAATTCAACGTATCGATTTTGTCTTCGGGAGCTCATCATGAAACAACATATTCTGGTTGTTGGCGCAGGTTTCGGCGGGGTCTGGAGCGCATTGAGCGCGGCCCGGCTGCTGGACCAACACGATCGTCATGACGTGCAGATCAGCGTCCTGGCCCCCAGGCTGAACTGCGCATTCGTCCTCGTTTCTACGAGCCGGACGTCCATACCATGGCTGCGCCGCTGGGTAGTCTGTTCGACGCAGTGGGCGTGAACTTCGTACAAGGCTCGGCGAGCAGTATCGATGTCGACAACAAACGGGTGGGCTACGTGGATGCGTTCGGTACCCAGGGCACCCTGGGCTATGACCGCCTGGTGCTCGCGGCGGGCAGCCAACTGGTTCGCCCCGACCTTGAGGGCATGATGGAGCATGCCTTCGACGTTGATGAAATCGAACAGGCAAGCCGTCTCGAAGCCCATATCAAGTCGCTGAAAAATCTGCCGGACAGCCCGGCCCGCAACACCGTGGTGGTGGCCGGTGGCGGCTTTACCGGGATCGAAACCGCCACCGAAATGCCCGCACGCCTGCGCGCCGTCCTCGGCGAGGATGCGGACATCCGGGTTATCGTGGTGGATCGCGGGCCGCAGATTGGTGCAGCGTTGGGCGACGGCATAAGCCCATCCATTGTCGAAGCGTCCGAACACCTGGGTATCGAGTGGATTCTCAACGCCTCGGTCGAATCGGTGGATGCCGGTGGCGTCACCCTGTCGAGCGGCCAGCGTATCGAGTCCCATACCGTGATCTGGACCGTGGGGTTCCGCGCCAGTCCGTTGACCCAGCAGGTACCCGCTACCCGCGATCGCCAGGGGCGCCTGCACGTCGATGCCAACCTGAAAGTCCTGGGCCAGAACGACATATTCGCCAGCGGTGACGTGGCCTACGCCGCCACCGACACGCTGGGCAACTATGCGGCGATGTCCTGCCAGCACGCCATCGCCCTGGGCCGCTATGCCGGCAACAACGTCGCGGCCGACTTGCTGGGCGTGGCGCCAATGGCCTACAGCCAACCCAAGTATGTGACCTGCCTGGACCTGGGTGCCTGGGGCGCGGTGTACACCGAAGGCTGGGATCGCCAGCTCAAGTTGGTCGGGCAGGAAGCCAAGGAGCTCAAGACCCAGATCAACACAGTGTGGATCTACCCGCCCGCGGCTGATCGCGCAACCGCCCTGGCCGCCGCCGACCCGTTGATCCCGGTAGCCTGAAAGCCGTTTCCACCCCCGGCCAGTCCCTCCTTTCTGCGCCGGTCTTTCCCAGACGCCTGCCAACGATCCTTGGGCAGGCGTTTTTTTCCGGCGCTCTTCACCAAGCCAGCCTGAATATCGTCACTGCCCAGCAAAATCCGTATCAATGCCCGCCCACCGCCCTCCGTGCACAAGGTAAGGTAGGCAGAAATCATCCGGATCGAGGTGTGCCGTGGCGTCCTATTCCTTGCGTCAGCTGAAGTACTTCGTCACCACCGTCGAATGTGGCAGCGTCGCCGAAGCCTCCCGCAAGCTGTACATCGCCCAGCCGTCGATCGCCTCCGCCATCAAGGGCTTGGAAGACAGTTTCGGTGTGCAATTGCTCATTCGGCATCACGCCCAGGGGGTATCGCTGACGCCCGGTGGCGCGCGCTTCTATCGCAAGGCCCAGGAGCTGTTGCGCATGGCCCGGGAGTTCGAGCAGAACGCGCTGGCCGATAACGATGTGGTCAGCGGGCAGATCGACATCGGCTGCTTCGAAACCGTCGCCCCGCTCTACCTGCCGCGGCTGATCGCGGGCTTTCGCGAGCGCTTCCCGGGGGTGGAAATCCGCGTGCAGGATGGCGAGCAACAGGAGCTGGTGCAAGGCCTCACGGGAGGGCGTTTCGACCTGGCGATTTTCTATGAACACGACCTCGACAGTACCATCGAGACCGAAGCGCTGACGGCGCCGCAACGCCCCTACGCGTTGTTGCCGGCGGGGCATCGCTTCGCCGACCAGGCCCAGGTGTCGCTGCGCGACCTGGCCCTCGAACCGATGATCCTGCTGGACGTGCAGCCCAGTCGCACCTATTTCGTGAGCATCTTCGAGGAGCTGGGCCTGACGCCCAACATTGTCTTCAGCTCGCCGTCCATCGAGATGGTGCGAGGCATGGTCGGCCAGTCCTTTGGTTTTGCCGTACTGGTGACCCGCCCGCACTCCACCTGCACCTACGATGGGCAACACCTGGTGTGCGTCGACATCGCCGAGGACGTGACCGGTTCGGCACTGGTGGCAGGCTGGCTCAAGCGCGCGCACCTCACCAAACCGGCGCAGTTGTTTGTGAACTATTGCAAGGAGCAGTTCAGGCAATGGCTGCCTTGAGCCACGGCAGGCCAGGCACAACTGCCCGCCCCGGCCTGTAAGTAAAACACCAACCCCGTGGCGAGGGAGCTTGCTCCCGCTGGGTTGCGCAGCGACCCCATGCAAGCCGAACGCGGTCAGGCTGATACACCGAGGCGCCTGGTGTCGGGGCTGCTGCGCAGCCCAGCGGGAGCAAGCTCCCTCGCCACAAGGGATATGTCTAGCGAGCGGCCCAGGCGTTGAAGCGTTGTTCCAGTTCCTCGCCATGGTCGACCCAGAACTCCGCGTCCACGGCTTGGGCTTCAGCCAGGTTGGCCTCGGCGGTGGGCAACTGTTCCTGTACCGCCGTCGGCAACAGCGCCAGTGTCTTGCGGTGCACCGGCCCATAAGGGATGTTTTCCGAAAACACTTTCTGGGTCTGCGGCTGGCTGGCAAAGGCAATGAACTGCTCGGCCAGGGCCTTGTTCGGCGTGCCCTTGACCACCGCCCAGTACTCCGGATCGTACAGGCTCTGCGGCCAGACAATGCTCAGCTTCATGCCTTCCTTTTGCGCCGAAGCGATGCGGCCGTTGTAGGCGGCGCTCATCGCCACATCCCCCGCCACCAGCCACTGCGCCGGTTGCGCGCCGGCCTCCCACCACTGGATATTCGTCTTGATCTGGTCGAGTTTGGCGAAGGCCCGGGACACACCTTCGGGCGTGTTCAACACCTTGTACAAGTCTTGCGCCTTGACCCCATCGGCTAGCAACGCGATTTCCAAGGTGTACTTGGCACCCTTGCGCAGGCCGCGCTTGCCCGGGTACTCGGCCACGTTCCAGAAGTCCGCCCAGGACTTGGGTGCCTTGGCGAGCTTGCTCTGGTCATAGGCCAGGACCATCGACCACACGTAGGTGGCGACCCCACACTCATTGAGCGCTCCCGGCACATAGTTCGCCGGGTCGCCCAGGCGCCCCAGGTCAAGCTTCTCGAACAGCCCCTCTTCACAACCACGCAACAGCTCGGGGCTCTCCACTTCGACCACGTCCCAGCTGGTATGGCCGGCTGCGACCATGGCCTTGATCTTCGACAACTCACCGTTGTATTCGCCGGCCACGATGTTTCCCGCACCGCTGGCATTGAAAGGTTGGAAGTAGGCCTTGTCCTGGGCCTGCTTGGTGGCGCCGCCGAAGGAAATCACGGTCAGGCTTTGAGGCGCGGCGATAGCACTGGTACTCAACAACGCCAGGGCACACGCAATATTGCAACGCAAGGATCTGGACATGGAGCGGTTCCTCGAAAGGCCGACTCGCCCGCACGAGCCGGCGACGGGACTCAGAGGCGACCGTAAGCGCGGGCGGTGCGATCTACAGCAATACGGGTCTTGTCGACCAGTTCGTTGATGTCGGCGTGGCTGGCGACCAACGCCGGAGCCATGATCATCCGGCCCAGGGTAGAGCGGATGATCAGGCCTTCCTCAAAACCAAAGGTGCGGCATTGCCAAGCCATTTCGTTCTCATTGGCAAAGCGTTTGCGGCTGTCCTTGTCCTCGGCCAGTTGCAGGGCGGCCACCAGCCCGGCACCCTGAATCTCGCCAATAAGAGGATGACCTTCGAAGGTTTCTCGCAGGCAACGCTGCAGGTACGGCCCGGTGTCCTCCTTGACTTGGGTGACAATGCCCTCGTCACGCAACGCCTTGAGGTTGGCGACCGCCACCGCCGCCGCCACCGGATGTCCGGAGTAGGTCAGGCCATGGGCGAACACACCGCCCTGTTCCACCAACACCTCAGCCATGCGTTTGGACAGGACCAGGCCCCCATGGGGATGTAGCCGCTGGTCAGGCCCTTGGCGATGGACAGGGTGTCGGGCTCGAAGCCGAAATACTCGTGGGCAAACCATTCCCCGGTACGACCGAAGCCGCCGATGACTTCGTCGGCGCACAGCAGCACGTCGTACTGGCGGCAGATGCGCTGGATTTCCGGCCAGTAGCTCTCGGGCGGGAAGATCATGCCGCCGGCGCCCTGGAACGGTTCGGCGACGAACGCCGCGACATTGTCCGCCCCCAGCTCGAGAATTTTTTCCTCCAACTGCCGAGCGGCGCGCAGGCCGAACTCGGCAGGCTTCAGGTTTCCTTCGTGGGCGAACCAATAAGGCTCATCGATGTGCGCCACGTCAGGAATGATCCCGCCCATTTCATGCATGAACTTCATGCCACCCAGGGCCGAGGCCCCCAGGGTCGAACCATGGTAGCCATTCCAGCGACCGATCATGATTTTCTTCTGCGGCTTGCCGAGGATCTGCCAGTAACGGCGCGCGGTGCGAATCAGCACCTCATTGGCCTCGGAGCCGGAGTTGGTGTAGATGGCGTGGCTGTAGTGATCCGGCAACAGGCTGAACAGCAGCTCGGACAGCTCCACCACGGCCGGGTGAGTGGTGTGGAAAAACATGTTGTAGTACGGCAGCTGTTCCAACTGACGACTGGCCGCGGCAGCCAGGTCCTGGCGGCCGTAACCCAGGTTCGTGCACCACAGGCCGGACATACCATCCAGGTAACGCTTGCCGTCGTTATCCCACAACGCCAAGCCCTCGCCGCGAACGATCACCCGAGGTCCCTCTGCATTGAGCGCCTTCTGGTCGAGAAACGCATGGATATGGTGCGCCGCGTCCAGCGCCTGGTATTCGCGGGTGCTGCGGGTTGGCTTGGGTGATGCGTTCATTGCAGATCTCCTTGTTTGTTGAGCTTGTTGGTAGGGGTGGCCTGGACGGGTGCCAGCGGCTCGGGCTTGAACAGCGATTTGCCCATCACGCATTTGACCCAAACCACCGCAATCAGCGAAACGATGCCCAGTACCGCGCCGGCGCTGGCGAAGATCGGAAAGGTCATTTCAGGGCTGGGGGACACATGCCATATGGCAAAGAGCATGCCGGCGATACCAAACACTTGGGGCAACGGGTAGAACGGCGTGCGGAACGGCCGGTGCACATGCGGGTAACGCCGACGCAGGGCGATCACGTTGATGTGAGTGATGATGTAGGCCAGCAACCAGGCTAGTGCCGCGGCCAATAACAGAAGGTTGATGGCATCAGGATTGTCGTGCATCAACAGCAGCGGCAGGCCGGTGACCAGGGCCACGAACAGCACCGCGACCCAAGGCGCACCGCTGCGTTTACCCTCGCGCCGGAATATCCCAAATGCCTGGCCGCTGCGGGCCATGCCCTGCAACATGCGCGGGATGGCGGCGAGCGAACTGTTGAGCGTGCTGCACGTTGCAGTGATGGCCGCCGTCACCAGGAGCGCCTGCCCCGCCTCGCCGAACACCGTGGTGGCGAACAAATAATGCGGCAGCCCATCGCTGGCCAGATCTGCCTGGGGAACGGTGAGCAAGGCCCCCAGGCAATAGAGGCAAATGATGGCGAAGATCACCGTCAGCCCGATCATCATCGAAGCCGGAATGTTGCGCTCCGGACGCCGCGTTTCCTCCACCAGTGGGCAAACGAACTCCGCGCCTACGAACCCCCACACGGCCATTGCCGCCAGCGCGATCACACCCAGCCCCATGGGGTTCCAGCCGGAGGTCGTCACCAGCGTCGAGACACTGCTGGCCCCATCGCTTGTCAGGGCGCCTAGGCCCATCGTCAGCAACATGACGGTCATCACCAAGGCCAACACGGTTTGCAGACGCGAGAAAATATCGATATTGAACAGATTGAGCGCAGTGAACAGGCAGAGCACGCCCAGGGCCACGCTGAGCGGCGGCATCGAGTGGGGATAGACCTTCTCGATGATGAACTCCATCAGCAACAACTCCGCCGACAAGGCGAACATCGCCACCACCACATAACCGGAGAATGTCGCCAGGATCGCCGGGAACTGGCCGATGGCGACTTCGGTGTAGCTGCTCAGGCTGCCGGCGCGAGGGATCATCAATGCCAGTTCGGAGAAGGAACAGGCGTAGCTCAGGGCCAACAGCCAGGCCAGGGCCAGCGGTATGACGAAACCCATGCCGGCGATCCCGGCGCCTTGCAGCATCAGCACCATGACGCCCTGGGAAACGACGAGGCCCACGGCCACCGCCAACAGAGCACTCAAGCCCAGGCGTCGGCGTGGACCAGTCACAGCGGGAGTCACGTTTTGAAGCGGCACGCTTGAGGAACTGTCCATCGGTTGCTCCGTTTTCTTTTTTTAGGGAGAACAAATCGATTGCGGGTGAAGACGCTGCTGTGGCCGTCAGCTGCGCAGCTGAATCCAGGTGGTTTTGAGTTGCGTGTATTTGTCGAACGAATGCAGTGACAGGTCGCGCCCGAAGCCCGACTGTTTGCCCCCCCGAAGGGCACGGTGACGTCCAACGCATCCACGGTATTGACCGAGACCGTGCCGGCATTCAGGCGTCGTGCCACGCGGTGGGCACGGTTCAGGTCATCGGTCCACAGTGATGCCGCCAGCCCATAGATGTGCTCATTGGCCATGGCGATGGCTTGCTCCTCATCCTCGAATGCACTGATCGCCAGTACCGGCCCGAACACCTCTTCCCGGGTCAACTGCATACTGGGGTGCACGTGGGTGAAAATCGTCGGCTCAATGAAATTGCTGGAGCCATCAATGCTCAACTGCCGGCCACCGCAGACCAGCCTCGCGCCTTCGGCCTGGGCCTGCTGGATGTACTGCATGATCCGCGCGGCCTGGCGGATATCGACGATGGCCCCGGCGCGACTCGAGGGATCCAGTGGGTTGCCCGGCTGCCACAACCGCGCCTGGGCGATCAGACGCTCGACGAATTCATCGTGAATCGAACGCTGCACCAGCAGCCTTGAATTGGCCGAACACACTTCCCCCTGGTTGAAGAAGATCCCGAACGCCGCTTTTTGCGCCGCCAGATCCAGGTCCTGGCAGTCGGCGAAGACCAGGTTCGGACTCTTGCCACCGCACTCCAGCCAGACCTGCTTGAGGTTCGATTGCGCCGAGTACTGCATGAAGTATTTGCCGACCTCGGTAGAGCCGGTGAACACCAGGGAATCGACATCGGGGTGCAGGCCCAGCGCCCGGCCCGCCTGCTCGCCCAGGCCTGGTACGACATTGAGCACACCCGGTGGCAGTCCCGCCTCAAGGGCCAGTTCGGCCAGTCGCAGGGCCGAGAATGGCGACTGTTCGGCGGGTTTGAGCACCACACTGTTGCCGGCGGCCAGTGCCGGGGCGAGCTTCCAGGCGGCCATGTCCAAAGGGAAATTCCACGGCACCACCGCGGCGATCACCCCCAGCGGAACGCGGGTAATGGTGGCGAGGACGTTCGCCGCCGAAGGGGCGACCTGATCGTAGATTTTGTCCAGGCTTTCACCGTACCAGGCGAACACATGGGCGGCGCCCGGCACATCGATACTCCAGGCGTCCATCACTGGCTTACCCATGCTCAGGGAATCCAGCAGCGCCAACTCTTCGCGATGGGCCAGCATCAGTTGCGACAGACGCAACAGCACGGCCTTGCGCTCAGTGGGTGCCATTCTCGCCCAAGGGCCTTGTTCAAAAGCCTTGCGGGCGCTGGACACCGCGAGGTCGATGTCTTGTTCGCCGCAGGCCGTCACATTCGCCAACCGCTGTCCATTGGCGGGATTGATGACCTCCAGCCGGGCTCCGTCAGCAGCCTCCCGAGGTTCGCCGTCAATCAGCGCGCTATCTCTCAAGCGCAGTTGTGCGGCCCGGTTTTTCCAAGCATTGAAATCGTTCACTGCACACTCCTTGGCTCAGAAGTCGTCGGATTCGCTGAGGTGCCGCGCCAACCGATCCATCAAGCGGTCGCAGGCGGCCATTTGTTCAACGCTCACGTATTCGTCGGGCTTGTGCCCCTGGTCCATGCTGCCGGGGCCACAGACCACCGTCGGCACCCCGGCCTGATGGAACAGGCCGCCTTCGGTGCCAAAGGCGACGGTCCTGAACGCGGCGCTGCCGCACAGACGGGCAATCAGTCGCGCAGCGGCGCTGTCAGGCGAAGTCGCCAGGCCCGGGTAGGCGGACAACTGTTCAAAACGGATCGCGGTGTCGCCTTGCACCGCACGCATCGACGGCAACAACACCTGTTCGGCGTAGTCCTGCAACTGCTCGACAACCGCCTCTGGGCTGAAATCCGGCAAGGCGCGCACTTCAAAATCGAAACGGCAATCGGCCGGGACAATGTTCAATGCCGTCCCGCCCTGGATCACCCCGACCTGCACCGTCGAATACGCCGGGTCGAAGCGCGCGTCCTGCAACGCAGGGTCGGCCAGGTCTGCGCCAATCTCGCCCAGGCATCCAATCAAGCGCGCCGCCTGCTCGATGGCGTTCACGCCATAAGGTGCGTAGGCCGAATGGCAAGCCGCCCCTTTGACGTGGCAACGCATCGCCAACTTGCCCTTATGGCCCAACACCGGTTGGAGTTGGGTGGGCTCGCCGATCAGGCACAACGCCGGCTGGGGGACGCGTTGAGGCAGCACTTCCAGCAGACTGCGCACGCCCAGGCAACCGACCTCTTCGTCATAGGAAAACGCCAAGTGCACAGGGCGGCGAAGCGGGCTGGCGAGAAATGTCGGCACCGCTGCCAGCACTGATGCCAGATAGCCCTTCATGTCCGCCGTGCCGCGCCCGAACAGCTTGCCGTCCAACTCGCTCAGGCAGAACGGATCGACCGTCCAGGCCTGCCCGTCCACCGGCACCACATCGGTGTGCCCGGACAACACCACGCCACCGGGCAGCGCCGGGCCAATGCTCGCCAGCAGGTTGGCCTTGGTTCGCTCGGCGTTGTAGATCAGCTCGCTGTTTACGCCCAGCCCTTGCAAGTAGTCGCGCACGAACTCGATCAAGGCCAGGTTCGAATCGCGACTGACCGTGGCAAAGCTCACCAGTTCGGCAAGCAGAGCGCGACTGCGCAGCTCACTCATCACCCGGCACTCCATAACTCGGCGCCAGGGTCGGGTTGAGCGCGCGGGTCAGGTAATCCTGCAATTGCGGCTGATAGGCGAGCCAGAGTTTTTCCAGCTCGCCGATGGGATTTTCCTCGGCCCAATCCACCCGCAGATCGACGATGGGCCAGGTCAGGTCATCGACCACCGAGAGCGCCGCCGAATGCACCGCCCCGGCCTCCCCGCCCGTCGCCTGCCCGGCCCGCAACGCGCTCATCAAGCGTGACGCAAGACAACCACCGCCCTGCTCGAAGGCCGTGACCATGGCCTCGATCACCCCAGCGTTGGCCAACAGATTGCCGGCCGCCACGCATTGCTCACCGGCCACGGCGTTGTGGGTGCCCAGGGTATGCTCGCCGCTGAAAATCGCCGTGCGGCCCTCGGCATCGATCACCGCCACTTGCCGGTATTGGCTGTAGCCGTTGCGCGCCAGGGTCCGCTCCAGCGCCGCTTGCGCCGCCAGGCCGCCCGCCAGTTCATCGAGAACCTGCGGGCCCAGGGCCGGCAGGGTAATGTTCTGGCTCGACACCGCGCCGACGCCCGCGCGCAACCAGGGGCAACGGGCGCCGACGGCAATGCTCGAGGAACTGATGGCGATGCCCAACTGGCCGGTTTCGGCACAGCGTCCAACGATGGAAAAGGTCATGTTCCGTTCCTTATTCAGGGATCACCGCGATCACGTCGATTTCCATCAGCCACTGCGGCTGGCCCAGTGCACTGACCACCAAGCCGGTGGAGATCGGAAACACGCCCTTGAGCCACTTGCCGACCTCCTGGTACACCGGCTCGCGATAGCGCGGGTCGATCAGGTACGTCGTGGTCTTGACGATGTGGCTCAGGTCGCTGCCGGCCTCTTCCAGCAATTGCTTGACGTTGCGCATGGCCTGCTCGGCCTGGGCGCGAGGATCGCCGAGGCCCACCAATTGACCGTTGAAGTCGGTGCCGACCTGGCCGCGCACGTAGACGGTGTTGCCGGCCCGTACGGCCTGGCACAGGTCGTTGTCCAGCGTCTGGTTCGGGTAGGTGTCCTTGGTATTGAACATGCGAATACGCGTGTGAGTAGGCATCAACGAACTCCCGTGAGACTGGTTTTCGAACGGTGTGAATCGCTGTCGAGTGCCGGGGCCTGGCGCTGGGCAGCATCTTGATAGGCGAGGTAAATGCGTTGCTTCACGATGTGATCGGCAATATGCCGGGCGTCATGCCAGACACCCCAGATGAACGCCGAGCCTCGTCGCGACAGCCAGGGCAAGCCGACGAAATACAGGCCCGGTTCACTGGAAACGCCACGCTGATGTCGAGGCTTGCCATTGGCGCCGAGGGTGTCGACCTTCAGCCAGCTGTAATCCACCGAGTAGCCGGTGGCCCAGATGACACTGGTCACGCCGGCGGCGACCAGGTCCAGTTCCAGGATCGGTTGGGTCAGGCATTGCGGATCAGGCAGCCGGTGGCGAGCCTCCGGTTCGAGCGGCAGATCCAGGCCGTTGCGGGCGATGTAGGCGTCGGCGGCATCCAGCAGCGCCAGGTAGTTTTCGTCGCCGCGGGCGATGTTTTCGGCCAGATTCGGTTCAAAGGTCACCACGCTGCCATTGAACGATTTCGTCAGCCCCACCAGGGTGATGCCCTCGTGGGCCAACCGGCGAAAATCCACGGTATGGCCACCACGGGCACCGCTCACCGCGATGGTGACGTGCTCCTTGCCCGGCTGGACCGCCTCCGCATCCCACTCGCCCAGCACGCCCAGCCACCAGCAGAAATCGCGGTTGCGATAGGCCCGGGGCGGACGATCGTGGGCCCCCACCGAGAGATAGACCTGCTTGCCGGCGCGCTGCAGTTCATCGGCGATCTGCACCCCCGATGACCCGGCGCCCACCACTAACACAGCCCCCTCGGGCAATTGCCCGGGGTTGCGATACTGAGCCGAGTGAAGCTGGGTGACCGTTGCCATGTCCGGCGCAATCGATGGAATCACCGGCCGCTGGAAGGGCCCGGTGGCGACGACCACGTGGATCGCTTCGATCAGGCCGTCGGAGGTTTCCACGGTGAAGCCCGGACGGCCGATATTGCGCTCGACGCCCCGGACCTCCAAGCCCGTACGGATCGGTGCGTTGAACTGGCGGGCATAGGCTTCGAAGTAATCGGCCACCTGGTCCTTCGTCGCAAAGGCATCCGGGTCGAGCCCTTCGAATTCCAACCCCGGAAAGCGGTCGTGCCAGGCCGGCCCGTTGGCCACCAGCGAATCCCAACGCGCCGTGCGCCAGGCCTCGGCAATGCGGCTGCGCTCCACGACAAGATGAGGCACGCCTTGTCGGCTCAAGTGCTCACTCATGGCCACGCCGGCCTGGCCGGCGCCTATAACAAGCGTATCGATGCGTAGGGTTTCAACGGGCATGTCTGTGCACTTCCGGCATTAGGTTTGATTCAGGCCGGCATGGCGCCGCCTCGGGTTCGGTTTTCTTGTTGTTCTGCGGTTGCGGTTATCGGGATGAGGTGTCGAGGCGATTGTGTTGGCAGGCGGGGATTTGCGAAACGAGGGTTTTTGTCGTTGCTGGGAAGGAAAAAAATGGGCTACTGCCCGAGCGTGATGCCCAAGGGAACAAGGCGAGTCTTGTTTGGACCTGAGGTATGCGAAACCTGTGGCGAGAGGGAATACCTTCGTGGCGAGGGAGCTTGCTCCCGCTGGGCTGCGCAGCGGCCCCAGCCCCGTCACCGAGGTCTCTCAGGCAGATTGCGCTCAGCTTTTAGGCTGCTGCGCAGCCAGCAGGAGCAAGCTCCCTCGCCACAAGAGCGGTTTAGCGGTGTGGCAAGAAGGTCGATGCATGCGGCAGGCGCCACCCCTGACATCCACACCCTGGAGAGGGAATGCCTTTGTGGCGAGGGAGCTTGCTCCCGCTGGGCTGCGCAGCGGCCCCAGACCCGTTACCGAGATCTCTCAGGCTGATTGCGTTCAGCTTTTTGGCTGCTGCGCAGCCAGCGGGAGCAAGCTCCCTCGCCACAAGAGCGGTTTAGCGGTGCGGCAAGAAGGTCGATGCACGCGGTAGGCGCCACCCCTGACATCCACATCCTGGAGAGGGAATACCTTCGTGGCGAGGGAGCTTGCTCCCGCTGGGCTGCGCAGCGGCCCCAGCCCCGTCACCGAGGTCTCTCAGGCGGATTGCGCTGAGCTTTTAGGCTGCTGCGCAGCCAGCGGGAGCAAGCTCCCTCGCCACAAAAGCGGTTTAGCGGTGTGGCAAGAAGGTCGATGCTCGCGGTAGGCGCCACCCCTGACATCCACACCCTGGAGAAGGAATGCCTTTGTGGCGAGGTTCGACACAACAGGCTTATTCCGCCACGACACCGGCCTGGAAATCGGCGATCTGTTGCCACATCGCCACGGGGTTGGAGTACATCGGGAAATGCCCGCAATCGGCGATCGACGCCAGCCGGATGCCTTCGGCCTGGAGGTGCGACAGGTAGGACAGCGAGGCATTCTGCTCGCCGAACATGAACATCCTCGGGCACGGCAAGCCGAGAAACTTGCCCATCAGGTCGGCATTGTCGGAGAGTTCGACCATGGAGTGGAAAATCCCCGGCACGGCACCGGCGCGGACCTTATGCCTGAGACTCGCCGAATAAAGACCACTGGCGTAGGCCGGCGCGTGGCGGGCACGCTCGATGAAGGCGGTGAAAAACGCCTCGGGATCGCCGCTCGGATAGTCCACGATCTGTCGACTGAGGAAACAGTCTTCCGGGGCCACGTTGCCTTCGATATCGACAAAGCTGAGCACCCGGCCAGGGAAGTGATGGGCCAGCATCAGTGCGGTCAACCCGCCCATGGAATGGCCCACCAGATGGAAGCGTTCGATGTCGAAATGCGCCAGTACCTGCAAGGCCGTTTCCAGCAGGAACGCAATGCTGATCCGGGAAAGGTCGGCGCACTGGGTTTCGCCGCAACCCGGTGCGTCATAGGCGACAAACGGATGACCATTGAATGCCGGGTGCAGCACGATGTCGGCATAGTCTTCCTTGGTCGAACCAAATCCATGCAGGAACAGGATAGGGGCACGCTCGCCCTCACGCCGCAGAGTGGCGACGTTCAGCGCAACACCCTCCACGGTCAGAGGGAGTTTCAGTTCAGAGAACATTTCGACTGGGGGCACGTGAGTCATTCCTTGAGTGAACAGAGTATGCCAGGACGCATTGCCGGCAATCAGGCTCGCAATGTCGGGGCAATCCAGGGTTGTGTAAATTCCTGATTCGGGATTGCCTTGATATGCCAAACCTATCGATCAACCCTCTGTTCGTCCCCGCCCCTGCAAACGTGCCACCACCTCCTCCACCAGCGGATTGAGCCGTCCGGCATTCCAGGCCACGGCGGTGGTCACGACGTTGAGCTTCTGGCTGAGTGGTCGGAACACCACGTTCTGCGGCGCCATTTTCTTCAACGACGCCGGCACCAGCGCAATGCCCTGGCCATAGCTGACGAAGGCAATTTGCGAGGCAACGGAGCGCACTTCATGCAGTACCCGAGGCGAAAAGCCGCTGGCCCGGCAGGTCGCGATCAGGTTATCGAAGTACACCGGGCTGACCTTGCGGGAAAACATCACCAAGGGCTCGGTGGACAGGCTCGACAGGCTGACCCGTGTTCGCGAAGCCAGGGGATGATCGCTGGGCAAGGCCACCACCAGGCGATCTTCCCTCAACGGCAATGACCTGATCGAATGCCCCAGGTCCCCGTCCAGCCGGGCGAAGGCCAGGTCGATGTCTCCGGCTTCCAATGCCGGCACGGCTTCGACACTGTCGATCTCCCGGACAGACACGGTGAGGTGCGGATGCTCGGCCTTCAGTTGCTCGATCAACCCTGGCAACACATCGAACATGGCGGTGGAGATCGCACCGATGGTCAGCATGCCCGACTGCCCCGCCACGGCTTCTTCCACGGCCAGTTCCAGGCGCTCCAGTTGATCGGCGAATTTACGCACCGCCGGCAGGATCGCCGCCCCCACGGGGGTCAGTTGCGCCCCACGTCGTGAACGCTCGAACAACTTGACCTTGAGCGCCTGCTCAAGCACTTGGATCTGCTCGCTCAGCGGTGGCTGGGACATGCCCAGGCGCTTGGCCGCGCGCCCGAAATTCTGTTCCTCGGCAACCGCCAGGAACAGCCAGAGATGACGAATCAAACGGAAATTGATCATGGGCGATCCATAGGTTCAGCGTATCTGTGGGTTACGTGATCAGTAATATACCTATGAAACTTCCTCCTCGACACTGGGCCCCTCCGCCACCTTTGGGATTTGCCCATGAATGCTATGAGTTTGCTGGACCGCTTGGCGGCGCTGGACACCAACACGGTGTCCGACGCCCTGGATTTCCTCGGGTTGCCGGGAGCCACCGTTGGGCTGCGCCCACTATGGAATTGCCCGAAGATCGTCGGCCGCGCCAGCACCGTGCTGCTGGCCGCTAAATCCGACAACGTCCCCACGGTCCATCTGATCACCCCGGTGGTGGAGCAGATCGACAGCGATGATCGCGTCTTGGTGATCGCAGGTGGAATCGAAGGCGTCTCTTGCTGGGGCGACATTCTCGCCAACGCCGCGGTCGGCAAGCAGGTGCGCGGTACGGTGATCGACGGTTTCAGCCGCGACATCGACGGCAGCGAAGCCATTGGCTATCCGGTGTTTGGCCGCGGCGTGACCATGGTCAGTGCCCGCAACCGCGTCATTCAAATCGACGCGGCAGTGACCATCCCCGTCGCTGGCGTCGATGTCAGCGAAGACGACTTTGTCATTGCCGACAACTGCGGGACCGTCTTCATTCCCCAGACCCACATCGACAAGGTGCTCGACCTGGGCGAGCGCATCGCCCGCCGCCAGGACGGCATGGTCGAGGCGGTGCGCAGCGGTCGCTCGGTCGCCGAAGTGATGCATGACACCCAGTTCGAAGCCATCCACGTGGAGCACTCCTGATGAACCTTGAAGATAAAAGCCTGGTCGCCTTGTTCGAAGGCCTGGACACCCCAGGCATCTCCGACGCACTGGATAAACTCGGCCTGCCCGGCCAATGCCTCGGCGTAGCGCCCCTGGACAACTACAACCAAGTCATCGTCGGGCCGGCATTTACCGTGCAATACGTCTCGGCCAGCACTCCGCCGGGCACGGTGGGCGACTTCATCGAAGACGTGGCTGCTGGCGACGTGGTGGTCATCGACAATGGCGGCCGCACCGACTGCACCGTGTGGGGCGACATCATGACCCAGTACGCAGGCTCGCGGCAGATCGCCGCCACAGTCATCGACGGTGTCTGCCGTGACGTGAACAAGGCCCTGGGCGACGGCTATCCGATCTTCAGCAAAGGCCGCTTCATGCGCACCGGCAAGGACCGCGTGCAGGTGCAGTCGGTGAACCAGCCGGTGTCCATCGGCACCGCCCGGGTCTGTGCCCGTGACATCGTGGTCGCCGACGCCAACGGCGTGGTGGTCGTCCCCGTGACCGGGCCGCGGAAGTGGCGGCCTGCGCCCGGCAGATCGAATCGGTCGAAGCCGACATCCGTGCCCTGATCGCCCAAGGCAAGACCTTGAAAGAAGCCCGCGCCGCACTGGGCTACCACAGCCTGCAGAGGAAAGTCTGATGACCACGCTCCTGTTCCCCAAGGATTTTCACGCCCGGGCCAAGGTTTTGGGCAGCTCGACCCTGTATGAAGCCTGCCACCAGCCCTGCGCGGTCGACAGCGCGATCCGCCCGGTCTGGGACGGTGCCTTCATCGCTGCACCCGCTTACCCACTGGAATGCTCGCCGGGTGACAACCTGGCCCTGCACCTGGCCATGGAACGCGTACCCCGTGGCAGCGTGCTGGTCGTGGGCACGGGTAGTTTCATCGCCGGCTACTGGGGCGAAGTGCTCACCGTGGCGGCTGAAACAGCGGGCGTGGTCGGTCTGGTCATCGATGGTGGCGTGCGCGATATCGCGGCGCTGAAAAGACGCCGGTTCCCGGTGTTTGCCCGCGGCATTTCGGTCAAAGGCACGGTCAAGGCCAGCGCGCCGTCGGTGGGCCAGCCGTTCAATTTCAACGGTGCCCATGTTGCCCAAGGCGACCTGGTGGTGGCCGACGAAGACGGTGTGATCATCATTCCCAAGGCGGATGTCGCTCGAACCCTGGCCGAAGGCGAAGCCCGCGCCAACAAGGAAGCCCAGATGATGCAAGCGTTGACCGAAGGCCGCTCAACCTTGGAACTGATGAACCTGACCGAGTGGAGAACCCGCGCATGAGCGTCGACATCCAACGACTGAATCGGCGCCTGGCGCGTGCGCAATCCTCGGCGACCTATCGGATCATGGACCGGGTGGCCGAACGTCACGCACAGGGGGCGAAGATCATTTCGCTGTGCGCCGGCGAGCCTGATTTCGATACGCCCAAGCACATTCGCGAGGCGGCGATCGAGGCCATCGGACAGGGTCACACCCGCTACACCCAGGTCGCCGGCGTACGGTCCCTGCGTGAAGCCGTGGCCGCCAAGTTCCGCCAGGAAAACGGCCTTGACGTCACCTGGCAGGACACCCTGGTCTGCAACGGTGGCAAGCAAGTCATCTACAACGCCCTGGCCGCGACCCTTGACGAGGGGGATCAGGTCATCGTGCCGGCGCCCTATTGGGTCAGTTATCCGGAGATGGTCCAGCTCTGTGGCGGCGAGTCCCGGATTGTCACCTGCGATGCCGACAGCGGCTTCAAGTTGACGCCCGCCGCGCTGGATGCGGCGATCACCCCGCAGACCCGCTGGTTGATCCTCAACTCGCCGTCCAACCCGACCGGTGCGGTGTATAGCCGGGAAGAACTGCAAGCCCTGGCCGACGTGTTGCTGGCCCATCCTCACGTGCTGATCCTGGCGGACGACATCTACGAGCATTTGATCTTCGATGATCAGGTGTTCTATACCCTTGCCCAAGTCGAACCACGGCTGGCTTCGCGCACCCTGACCATGAACGGGGTTTCCAAGGCCTATGCCATGACGGGCTGGCGCATCGGTTTTGCCACCGGGCCACGCTGGCTGCTGGAGGCCATGGAAAAACTCCAAGGGCAGCAGACTTCGGGCGCCAGCTCAATCTCCCAACAAGCAGCCTTGGCTGCATTGGACGGCCCCAAGGACTTCATTCGCGCAAGCCGTGCCGTGTTTCAGCGTCGTCGCGACTTGATGGTGGCGCTGCTGAATGCCACGCCGGGTCTTGCCTGCGCAAGCCCGGGTGGCGCCTTCTATGCGTTCGCCTCCTGTGCCGGCTTGATCGGCCGGACCTCATCCGGAGGACGGGTGCTGCACACCGATGAAGATGTCGCTCACGCGCTGCTCGATGAAGCAGACGTGGCAGTGGTACACGGCAGCGCGTTCGGACTTGGCCCTTACATTCGCATTGCCTACGCCCTGGATGATGCGTCCTTGCGCCAGGCCTGCGAAGCGATTCGCGGATTCTGCGATGCACTTCGCTGAACCAGGATCAAACGGTGGGCACAGACTCGGATCGTAATGGCCAGCTCAGTTCAACCGCGCCGGAAACGCCTTGAGCTCCAGCTTTTCCATCACCAACGCAATGAACGCCGAGACCGCCAGCGGCAATTGGCGCCGGCTCGGATAGAGCACATTGAGGCCGAAGCCAATACGCTGGTACTGCGGCAACACACGTACCAGCCTTCCAGCGTCCAGGTCCACGCTGCTCAGCGCCGAGGGCAGCACGGCGATGCCCAGGCCCGCCACGGCAGCCTTGCGCAACGCTTGAGCGGTGTTGGCGTTGAAGCGGCTGGGAACCTGCACCTCTTCCTCGGTGCCGTCCGGGCCGATGAGCCGCCAGTGACTCAAGCCGCTGGGATGGGCAAAGGCCACGCTGTCGTGGTGAGCCAACTCCTGCAGCGAACTCGGCGCACCGCGCTTGGCGATGTAGGCGGGGCTGGCGACCATCCCATCACCTTCGTTCTTGATGAGTTGGCGCCCGACATACCCGGAGTCCTGTAGCGCACCGCCGCGAAAGGCCACGTCGATGCGGTCGGCAATCAGATCGACTTTGGCATCGCTGAGCACGAAATCAAGCTGCACCCGAGGATGCGCGACGAGAAAGTCGGCCACCCATTGCATCGGGAAAAAATCGAAGAAATCCGCCATCGCCGCGATACGCACCAGGCCACTGGGTTCATCGCTGCCCTTCATCAGTTCCTGCCCCGCCTCGGTCAGCCCATCCACGGCGCTGACGCAGCGTTCATAGAACCCCTGCCCCACCTGAGTCAGCGTGAGTTTGCGAGTGGAGCGTTGCAACAGTCGCTTCCCCAATTGCGCCTCCAACTGCTGGACCCGCCGGCTCACGGTATTGGAAGGCATGCCCAGTCGCCTGGCTGCTTCGGCAAAGCTGCCGCTGCGCACCACCTGGACAAACAGTGCGACATCATTCAGATCGAGCATCAGGTCGCGATTCCTTCATTTTTTGGATGAGTTCAATCCGATTGTATCGACTAATCAATCTATTGCCAGGCACTTATCCTTCTCGCATCGAGGCCACCAACGCTCAAGAATCCGAGGTCATCCATGAACAGCATCGTCGCAGCGCCACCGCGTACCATCGTCCACCGCACCCGGGGCAACCGCCACGGGCCGATCACGCGCCTCATGAGCCCGGGCGACCTCGGCCAACTCTGCAAGCCCTTTGTGTTTCTCGACCTCTTCGCTTTCACGGACAACGTCATGCCAAAAGGTTTCGGCATGCACCCCCACTCCGGTATCGCCACGCTGACCTACATGATCGACGGCCAGGTGACTTACGAAGACACCACCGGTCAATCGGGCGTGTTGCCCTCCGGCGGCATGGAATGGATGCACGCAGGCAATGGCGTATGGCATGACGGCAGGCCAGTGGAGGGCTCGCCGATCAAAGGCTTCCAGCTTTGGGTCGCGCTGCCGGCCGATGAAGAGAATGCCCCGGCCCACAGTGTCTACCTGGCGCCCTCCGCTATCCGCCGGGAGGGTCCGGCGCTGGTGTTGCTCGGCCAACATGGCGCGGCTCGCAGCAGCGTTGCAGCCCCGGCGGGCATGAACTACTTGGCTGTGCAATTGAAAGACCAGGAACGCTGGCGCTATACGCCACCGGCTGGGCACACCGTTGCCTGGCTGGCGGTCAACGACGGCAGCCTCGACGCTGGCGGCAACGTCAATGCCGGGGAAATGGTGGTGTTCGAAGAATCCGGCGCAGCCATCGACATCGTTGCCCAGGGCGCGACCTCCTTCGTGCTCGGTTCGGCGGTCAAGCATCCCCACGACCTGGTGATGGGCTACTACTCCGTGCACACCAGCAAAGCCGCACTGGAAAAAGGCGAGAAGGAAATCCAGCGCATCGGCACCGTTTTGCAGCAAGAGGGTCGGCTGGCCTAGCCGCTCCTCGACTCAACCCTGATCCACTGTCCGAATCCCATAGAGGTGAACATCATGACCAACATCGGTCTCGACCTTCTGCTGTCCCGCGCCCAGGTCGGCAAGCTGTCCCTGAAAAACCGCATGATCATGGCGCCGATGACCCGCAGCCGCGCAGGAACAGGCGATGCGGCCACTGCCCTGATGGCCGAGTACTACAGCCAACGCGCCAGCGCCGGCTTGATCATCAGCGAAGGCTCCCAGGTGTCGGCCCAGGGCAAGGGTTACCTGAGAACGCCGGGGATTTTTACCCCTGAGCAAATCACCGGCTGGAAACAGGTGACCGACGCGGTCCATGCCGAGGGTGGGCAAATCTTTTTGCAGCTCTGGCACGTGGGCCGTCTGTCCCATCCCCTGGTGCAAGTCAACGGCGCCCAACCGGTAGCACCCTCGGCGATCAAGGCCGATGGCGAGATCTACACCCCCGAAGGCCTCAAGCCTTATGAACTGCCACGGGCGCTGGAACTCGACGAGATCCCGGGCGTGGTCGCCGACTTCCGCCAGGCCGCTGTCAACGCGAAGCTGGCTGGCTTCGACGGCGTAGAGATCCACGGTGCCAATGGCTACCTGATCGACCAGTTCCTGCGTGACGGCACCAACCAACGCACCGATGCCTACGGCGGCTCGATCGAGAACCGCGCGCGTTTCCTCAAGGAGGTGGTCGAGTCGGTGATCGAAGTCTTCGGGGCCAGCCGGGTGGGCGTGCGCCTGTCGCCGATCTTCAGTTATTTCTCGATGAGCGACAGCAACCCGCAGGCGACATTCGAATACGCAGCCCGGATGCTCAGCCGTTATGGCCTGGCCTACCTGCACATCGTGGAACTGGGTGAAGGCCCGTTCGACTTCCTCGAACTCAAGCGCCGCTTCGGTGGCCCCTACATTGCCAACGGCGGTTACAGCGCGGAACGTGCGGGCAATGCCATCGGTCGTGGCGAAGCGGACCTGGTGGCGTTCGGAACGCCATTCCTGGCGAACCCGGACCTGGTGGAGCGCTTCAAACAGGGTGAGGCGTTGAACACACCCGACGCAGCGACCTTCTACCAAGGCGAAGAACGGGGCTACACGGATTATCCGACCCTGGCCGAAGCCCGGGCGCAATGATCCAGGAGACGTGAGCCAGCAAGACGCAAAGCAGGGCTTGCGACGCCCTGCTCTTGCCTCGACTAAAATTGTACAAATTCACATTTTCTTGTACAAAAAACTTTCAAATGTATAACTCCTGAAGTAGGCTTCAAAACTTGTACAGAAACAGTTTTCTGTACAATATTTCGGAGCCTAGCATGTCCGCCTATCTCCAGCGTTTCGCCCAGGCTTTCGCCAAGCTGGACGCCAGTCGCCTCGGCGAGCTCGATGAGCTCTACAGCGTCGACATCCATTTCCAGGACCCGTTGCACCGGATCGAAGGCCTGACCGCCTTGCGCGAGTACTTTGCGCAGTTGTATGCCAACGCCCATGACGTGCGCTACGACTTCCACGCGTTCGATGAGGTCGCTCCCGGTGAAGGTTATCTGCGCTGGACCTTGCACTTTCGGCACCCACGCCTGGCAGGCGGCGCCCCCATTGCCTTGCAGGGTTGCAGCCATTTGCGCTGGACCGACCGTGTCTACCATCACCAGGATTTCTTCGACGCCGGCGCCCTGCTCTACGAACACCTGCCGTTGCTGGGACCGGCGGTCCGCTGGCTCAAGCGGAGGCTGGCATGAGCCGCATCTGGCTGACCGGGGCCAGCAGCGGCATTGGCGCGGCCCTCGCGGCACAGTTGCTGGAACAAGGCCATCACCTGGCATTGAGCGCACGCCAGGCAGAACCCTTGCAGGCGTTGGCGGCCCGCTATCCAGACCAGGTGCTGGCACTGCCGGGCGACCTGACCGACCCGCGCCAGGTCGCCCTGGTCTGCCAGCAGATCGAGCATGAATGGTTGGCGCTGGACGTGGTGATCCTCAATGCCGGGACCTGTGAATACCTGGAATCCGGGCATTTCGACACCCACCTCGTCGAGCGTGTCATCACCACCAACCTGCTCGGTACCAGCCATTGCCTGGAGGCGGCCTTGCCCTTGCTGCGCCGGGGCCAACGCCCGCATCTGGTGGTGGTGGGCAGCGCGGTCACCTGGCTGGCCCTGCCGCGTGCCGGGGCTTACGGAGCCTCGAAGGCGGCATTGCGCTACCTGGTGGAATCCCTGCGTATCGACCTGGCCGCCGAAGGCATCGACGTCACTCTGGTGAGCCCCGGTTTCGTCGATACCCCGCTGACCCGGCGCAACGACTTCCCCATGCCCATGCGCTGGTCAGCGCAACAGGCGGCACGGCATATCGCCCGGTGCTTGCCGGCACGGCCGCTGGACATCGCATTTCCCTGGGCCTTCACCGCCGTTCTACGCCTGCTCGGACAGTTGCCCGCCCGCTGGCGGCTGGCCCTGGGCCGGCGCCTGGCACGCCCCAACAAGGAATCTTGAGACATGCGCATCGCAATCATCGGCAGTGGCATTTCCGGGTTGACCTGCGCCTACCTGTTGAACCGTCGCCATCAGATCACCCTCTTCGAGGCCGACGACCGGATCGGGGGCCACACCCATACCGTGGAGGTCGATTGGCAAGGCCGACGCTATGGCGTGGATACCGGTTTCATCGTGTACAACGACTGGACCTACCCGAACTTCATTCGCCTGCTGGACCAATTGGGTGTCGCTTCGCGCCCTACGGAAATGAGTTTCTCGGTGCATGAACCGGCCACCGGGCAAGAATACAAGGGCCACACCTTGCGCAGCCTGTTCGCCCGCCGGCGCAACCTGCTGTCACCCGGTTTCTGGGGCATGCTGCGAGACATCCTGCGGTTCAACCGGCAGGCGACAGCCGATCTGCAGGCGCAACGCATCGACGCTGCCACGCGGCTCGGTGACTACCTGCACAGCCACGGTTACGGCCAGCGTTTCATCGATCACTACATCGTGCCTATGGGTTCGGCGATCTGGTCGATGTCGCCGGCCAGGATGCTGGAGTTTCCGCTGCAGTTCTTCGTGCGCTTCTGCCACAACCACGGTCTGCTGTCAGTCAACCACCGTCCGCAATGGCGCGTGATCGAAGGCGGCTCTTGCGGTTATATCACCCCGTTGTGCGCCGGGTTCCGCCAGCACATCCGACTCGACTGCCCGGTGCAACGCGTCAGCCGGGACGCCAGCGGGGTCAGCGTGACCAGCGCAGTTGGCATCGAGCACTTCGATAAAGTGGTGTTCGCCTGCCACAGCGACCAGGCCCTCGCCCTGCTCGAGGCTCCCAGCGCCGAAGAGACCGAGGTCCTCGGTGCCTTGGCCTACGCCAGCAACGAAGTGCTGCTGCACACCGATACCCGACTACTGCCACGGCGGCGCCAGGCCTGGGCAAGCTGGAACTACCGCCTCGGTGGACCACCCCAGGCACCGGCCGCGCTGACGTACAACATGAACATCCTCCAGGGCCTGGACGCGCCGGTGACCTTTTGCGTGAGCCTGAACCAGAGCGATGCGGTCGACCCGGCCCTGGTGCTTGCACGCTTCGATTACGCCCATCCCCAGTACAGCCTCGCCGGCGTCGCCGCACAGGCCCGCCAGGGTGAGTTGCAAGGGCAGCGGCACAGCTATTTCTGCGGAGCCTATTGGGCCAACGGTTTTCATGAAGACGGTGTGGTCAGCGCACTCCACGTCGCGGAGCATTTCGGAGAGCACCTGTGAACAGCAGCCTGTGTCGCGGCTGGATCGACCATCGGCGTCATGCCCCACGCGTCCACGCCTTTCGTTATCCGATCGGCATGCTGTACCTGGACCTCGCCGAACAGCAGCACGTGCTGGGCCTGTCGCGCCTGCTGCGGCCATGGACCCTGGCGCCGCTGTGCTGGCGCGAGCGCGATTACCTGCCGGCGCGCACCCATCTGGGCGTGCCCCTGGTCGACGCCGTGCGCGAGATCCTCGCCGAAAGCCTGGGCACGGCTCCGCAAGGTGCGATCCACCTGCTGACCCAGCCACGCAGTTGGGGCCTGTCGTTCAACCCGGTGAGTTTTTATTTCTGCCACGAAACCGACGGACGCCTGTCGGCGATCCTCTGCGAAGTGCGTAATACCCCATGGCGCGAACGTTACCACTATGTGCTGCCCGTGCGTCCGGGCGAACCCCAGGCGTTCCGGGTGGCCAAGGCGTTCCATGTTTCACCGTTCCTGCCCCGGGACATGGACTATCGCATGCGTTTCCTGGTCCAGGACGCCAGTATCCGTGTGCACATGGAGAACTGGCGCGCCGGGCACAAAGTGTTCGAGGCCCACCTCGCGCTCGAGCGCCAGCCTCTCGATGGCCGGTCGCT
Source organism: Pseudomonas sp. Van50 (assembly GCF_055390755.1). Taxonomy (NCBI): domain Bacteria; kingdom Pseudomonadati; phylum Pseudomonadota; class Gammaproteobacteria; order Pseudomonadales; family Pseudomonadaceae; genus Pseudomonas; species Pseudomonas sp. Van50. The sequence goes on from NZ_AP024343.1 coordinate 4,000,142, forward strand.
GCGCCGTCATGTCCTGGCCTTCCCATGGATGAGCCTGCGCACTGTCAGCGCCATCTACTGGCAGGCCCTGCGCCTGCTGTTCAAACGCACACCCCTGCACGCACACCAGGCCAGCCAAGGCGACCTGAGTATTGGCGAAACCGCCCACAAGGACTCCGACCATGCCCGAACCCACCCTGAGCGTCACTAAGGCCAGCAGCTCCTGCCTGTTCAACGGCGGCTTCTTCAAGCAGGCCGTGCTCGGCCAATTGCGCCGCCTGCGTCACGGCCACCTGTGCCTGACGGTCGATGGCGCGCCGTTGAGCTTCGGCGACCTCGCCAGCCCGTTGGTGGCCGAGGTCGAGATTCTCGACGACGCGGCCTGGGGCATGGTCGCCGGCAACGGTTCCATCGGTGCTGGAGAGGCTTATATCCGCGGCTACTGGCGCAGCACCGACCTGACCGCCGTGACACGCCTGTTCGTGGCCAACCTGGAAGTGCTCGACGCCATGGACAGCGGCCTGGCTCGCCTCAGCCGCCCGCTGATGCGTGGCTTGCACTGGCTCAACCGCAACAATCGCAAAGGCTCGCGGCGCAATATCATGGCTCACTACGACTTGGGCAATGAGCTGTTCGAGCGACTGCTCGATCCCACCATGATGTATTCCGCCGCGCTGTTCGAAAGCCCCGAACAGAGCCTGGAAGACGCCCAGCGCAACAAACTGGAACGCATTTGTCGCAAGCTTGACCTGCGCCCCGGCGACCACTTGCTGGAAATCGGTACGGGCTGGGGCAGCCTCGCCATCCATGCGGCGACACACTACGGTTGCCAGGTCACCACCACGACCTTGTCCGACGAGCAGTACCGCCATACGCTGCAGCGTGTCGAGGCGCTGGGCCTGCAAGCGCGTGTCCAGGTGCTGCGCCAGGACTACCGCGACTTGCAGGGACGCTACGACAAGCTGGTGTCCATCGAAATGATCGAGGCGGTCGGGCATCGCTACCTGCCTGAGTATTTCCGCTGCTGCGCCGCACGACTCAAGGATGATGGTTTGATGTTGCTGCAATCGATCACCATCCGTGACCAGCGCTATGCCCAAGCCCGGCGCTCGGTGGATTTTATCCAACGCCATGTCTTTCCCGGCGGCGCCCTGCCATCGCTGTCGATCCTGTTGAACACCGCCAGCACACAGACGTCACTCAACCTGCTGCACCTCGAGGATTTCGGTGCACACTACGCCCGTACGCTGCGGCACTGGCACGAGAACTTCCGCCAATCGCGCCAGGCTTTGTCGGAGTTGGGCTATGACGAAACCTTCCAGCGCCTGTGGGAGTTCTACCTGTGCTACTGCGAAGGGGGATTCCAGGAGCGTGCCATCGGCGTTGCCCAGTTGTTGTTCGCCGGTCCCGCCGCCCGCCCGTCGTTCCTGCCGGAACAACGGTAAGTCCGATGAGCCGCAGCGGCCTGCTGATCAACGCGCTCTGGCTGCAACTGGGCTGGTGGGGCTGCGTGGCCGGTGCCCATCAGCCGGGCTGGCTGCTGGCGGTAGCCGGCGGCCTGCTCGCCCACCTGGCATTCAGCCCGGCGCCCAGGGCCGAGTGCCATGCGGTGATCAGCGTCGGCCTCTGCGGCATGTTGCTCGACTGGAGCCTGGGTGCGCTGGGCGTGTTCGTGTTCGAGCAAGGTCCGTTGCCACTTTGGCTGGCGCTGCTCTGGCTGGTCTTCGCCACTGGTTTGCGCCATAGCCTGGCCTGGGCCACAAGACCGGCCTGGCGCGGTGTGCTGGCGGGGATGGCTGGCGGGCCGCTGGCCTATTGCGCGGGCGCACCGCTGGCCGGGGTGACGCTCCCCCTCGGCTCACTCGCAACCGCGCTGCTCCTGGCGCCACTGTGGGGCTTATGGCTGCCGCTGGCGTTGCGCCTGGCCGAATCGCGCTGACCGCAGGACGCCAGCGAGACGCTACCAGGGCTCGTCCAGAAACAGCGGGATGCGCAACGGCTCGACGACGCCCTCACGCTGACCACACATCTCATCATGAACCACCTGCTGCACCAACATGCACGGCAGGCGCGGCACGAAACGCAGCAGTTCCCGCAGGTGGGTGGTGGAGCGTACCGGCAATGTCTTGTCCGATGCGTCGAGCAGCGTATGCCATCCGTTGTCCAGCCGAGCGCGCAATACGTAGAGCCCGCCTTCCAGGGACAAGAGTTCCAGTTCGTGGATCCGGCCATCAACGGCCAGGTCGGTCAAGTCCTGCAAAGTCATGGCATGCCCCCGGCCTGACGCCGGAAAAACAACGTGACCTGGCCCAGTTCGACACCCAGCTTGCTCATGCTCGAACGGTTGATCAGCGTGTCGTCATCCATCAGGTACATCCAATCATCGAAGGTCACTTCATAGGTCGAACCGTCCACCGGCAGGTTCAACCGATACTGCCAGCGCAGTGCATTGCCGGCCACTTCTCCCCGGGCTTCGCCGATCACGTCGTCGGCACGCCCGCGCCAGCGTCCGGCCCCCTCGGGGGTCAACGTCCAGACCCGCCGCTGACGCGTGCCGTCGCTGTAGAGGAAACGCTCATCCAGGATCAATCGATCACCCTCGTGGCGGCTGGAGATGTCCACCTCGAAACGCTTGATCACTTCACCCGAGCGTTTTTGATAAATGCCCCAGGCCTTGACGGGCTGACTGAAAAAACGCTCCAGGTCCAACCGGGGTTGCTGGTCGGCGTAGTGGTCGACATCGACATTACCGCAACTGGTCAGACCCAATATCACCAGCAACGCCAATAGAAAACGGCTCATGGGCGAACTCCTGCATCACGTGAACTTTTAAGCCCAAGCAGTTGATTCCTGAGTTTTTTATCCTTGGTTCCCGGGTCCAGCCAGATGGCGAAGAAGGCTCGGGCGAATGCCGGGTCCATCACCTCGTGGGACAGCTGCCCATTCACATAGAAACGACAACCACGCCCCGGCAGGTTGACGCCGGTAATGCGACTTCCCGGCTTTACGTCGACAAAGGCCTGCTGCATGTGACCTCGCCACGCATCCAGACGCCCAGCGTCCAAGGGCGCTCCCCTGATGCGTTGCATTTCTGCAAGGCTGGTCTCGACCAGGGTTTGCGCGCTGATGGCGCGCCGGTAATCGAGTTCCAAGGCAAACGCCGTTTCAAGGCCGGGTAGCAAGGCTGCGCTCCATAATCGCGCCTGATACACCTCGAACCCGAACCAGGTGAAATCGGCCTGCCCGACCAGCCGTGTGCCCGGCAGTGCGAGTCGCCAATCGGACCAGACGTGGGCGCAATACAGTACAAGCAGGCCAACCATGCATCGGGCCAGGCTTTTCCTGAACGCGAACGACCTGATCATGGACACGCCACCGGTTTCTCAAGGACGCCCCAATAATTGTACAGAGATATGTATTTGTACAGCTTTTCTATGCCAACGAGAAAAGACGAGGGCTACACGCCGGTCATTCCAGCAACTGAACGATCCGCGGCTCGATCACTGCGGCCTCCACCTCAACCAACGCCAGTGTCACCGGCAGCTTGAAACGCCGCCGACCAGCGCTGCCGGGGTTGAGGTAAAGCCGTTCGCCGCGCCATTCGATGCTCGGCTTGTGGGAATGGCCGGTGATCACCCACTTCACGGCCGGGTCCAGCGCAGCCTGGACATCGGCGATGTCATGCACCAACAGGACTGGCCAGCCGTCCAGGTCGAATTGCAGGCGATCGGCAAGCTCCGCCGCCCACTCGGCACCCAGGTCGTTATTGCCCCGTACCACGTACAACGGAGCAAGGCATGCCAATTGCGCCAGGATATCGGGGCTGCCGATGTCGCCGGCATGAATGATCCGCTCACAGCCTTGCAGCGCGGCAAGTGCTTCGGGACGCAACAGGCCGTGGGTATCGGAAATGACGCCGACTTTCATGAAACCTTTCTCTCCAATCGTGTGTCGCCGCTCGTACCTGCCTCGTCGCAGTCAGCTAACATGCTGAATTCGAATAGGATAGGCTGCGCCGTGAAAAGTGCAGACCCGTCATGGAAAGGATACGTCAATGCTCGGACGCAAGCAGCCGGAGCCCAAGATCGAAAGCCCCGACGAGACCCAGCAAGCTGGGCGGGCCGGTGCGGCATTCCGGCTGACCGTGAGTTTCATGCTCGTGGTCGTCATCGCCTTCCTGGCCGTCGAAGGCTGGCGGACCTGGCGCGACTACCGCGCCGCTTTTGCGTCTGCCCGGGATTCGGTGACGAACCTGGCGCGGGCGACGGCCCAACACGCTGAAGATACCATTCGACAAGTGGATGTGGTCACCGCCGCCCTCGCCGAACGGGTGGAAGGCGATGGCCTGCAGAACATGGACATCCCACGCATCCATAAGCTATTGGTGCAGCAGGCTGCCATCATGCCGCAACTGCACGGGTTGTTTATCTATGGCCCGGATGGCCAATGGCTGGTGACGGACAAGGAGGCGATCCCGGAAATGGCGAACAACGCCGACCGCGACTACTTCCAATACCACCGTACCCACGAGGATCAAGGCGTGCGCATCGGTGACGTCGTCAATAGCCGCTCCACCAACGACCTGATCATTCCCATTTCCCGCCGCCTGAACAACCCTGATGGCTCGTTTGCCGGCGTATTGCTGGGGACCGTGAAGGTGAGCTATTTCGTCGACTACTACGGCGACTTCAAAATCGATGGCAAAGGCGCACTGGTCCTGGCCAAGCGCAGCGGAACGATCCTGGTCCGACGCCCCTTCGTCGCTTCGGTGATTGGCAAGAGCCTCGTCAACAGCGTGATTTTCAGGGAACATTTACCCACCTCCAACCAAGGGGTTGCCGAGGCCAAGGCCGTCGTCGACGACACCGAGCGCCTGTACGGCTACCGGGCCCTGACCACTTACCCGCTGGTGGTGGAAGCCGGCCTGTCCCGCGAATCGATCATCGCGCCCTGGCGCCGCGACCTGTTCAAGACCGGTTTGGTGCTGATTTTCCTGATCGCGATCCTGGTGGGCTTCGGGCTCATCGTGTTGAGCCAGCTGCGTTACCGCATGGCCATGGAGAAGCAGATTCGCAGCGCCCACCAGGCCATGCGCGACATGGCGCTGACCGACAGCCTGACCGGGCTGGGCAACCGCAGGCGGCTGGATATCGCCCTGGCCGATGAGATCCGCCTGGCCAGGCGCCAGGGTTCGTCCCTGGCCCTGATCATGCTCGACGTCGATTACTTCAAGCGTTTCAACGACAAATACGGCCATGCCGCCGGGGACGATTGCCTGCGGGCGATTGCAACCGCGCTCGGGCAGACCATCAAAAGGCCGGGCGACCTGGCGGTCCGCTATGGCGGTGAAGAGTTCACCGTGCTGCTGCCAAACACCGACAGCGCCGGCGCCACCAAGGTCGCGCAGCAAATCCTCGAAGCGGTCAGGGCCTTGAACATTGAACATGGCGACCACCCCTTGGGCATTGTGACCATCAGCGCGGGCATCACCACCTGCCAGCCGAGCGGCGAGGACGTCACCCCGGCCATGCTGATCAGGGCCGCCGATGCCTTCTTGTACCTGGCCAAGAACACCGGGCGGAACCGCTGGTGCAGCGCCGACTCGACGCCGGGGTGAACCCGCGGGAGTGCCGCGCATCGGTCAGAATCGTGCAAACCCAAGTCCACAGGTGCCGGCGAGGCGCCTGGCGGCTACAATGCGCGCTTCGACCGTGACCAGCCTGACTAAAAACAAATGTCCTTGCCCAAACATCATCTGGAATTGCTCAGCCCCGCCCGCGACGTGACCATCGCCCGCGAGGCCATCCTGCATGGCGCAGACGCCGTGTACATCGGTGGCCCGAGTTTCGGCGCGCGTCACAACGCCTGCAACGAGGTGGGCGATATTGCCCGGCTGGTGGAGTTCGCCCACCGCTACCACGCCCGTGTGTTCACGACCATCAACACCATCCTGCACGACAACGAACTGGAGCCGGCCCGCCAGCTGATCCACCAGTTGTACGACGCTGGCGTCGACGCGTTGATTGTCCAGGACCTGGGGGTGATGGAGCTGGATATCCCGCCCATCGAGTTGCACGCCAGCACCCAGACCGACATCCGCACCCTGGCCCGGGCAAAGTTTCTCGACCAGGCCGGTTTCTCGCAACTGGTCCTGGCCCGTGAGCTGAACCTGCAGGAAATCCGTGCCATCGCCGACGAGACCGATGCGGCCATCGAGTTCTTCATCCACGGTGCGCTGTGCGTGGCGTTTTCCGGCCAGTGCAACATCTCCCACGCCCAGAACGGCCGCAGCGCCAACCGTGGCGACTGCTCCCAGGCCTGCCGCCTGCCCTACACCCTCAAGGATGACCAGGGTCGGGTGGTCGCCTATGAAAAACACCTGCTGTCGATGAAAGACAACAACCAGAGCGCCAACATCCGTGCCCTGGTCGAAGCCGGCGTGCGTTCGTTCAAGATCGAAGGGCGCTACAAGGACATGGGCTATGTGAAGAACATCACCGCCTATTACCGCCAGCGCCTGGACGATGTCCTCGAAGACCGCCCGGACCTGGCCCGCGCGTCCAGCGGCCGTACCGCACACTTCTTCGTCCCCGACCCGGACAAGACCTTCCACCGTGGCAGCACCGACTATTTCGTCAGCGAGCGCAAGATCGACATCGGCGCCTTTGATTCGCCAACCTTTACCGGCGTGCCGGTGGGCGTGGTGGAAAAAGTCGGCAAGCGCGACCTGCAAGTGGTGACCTTCGATCCGCTGTCCAACGGCGACGGTCTCAACGTACTGGTCAAGCGCGAAGTCGTCGGTTTCCGCGCCAACATCGCCGAGCCCAAGGGTGAATTCGAAGAGGACGGCCAGAAGCGCTACCGTTACCGCGTCGAACCCAACGAAATGCCGGCCGGCATGTACCAGTTGCGTCCCAACCACCCGTTGAGCCGCAACCTGGATCACAACTGGCAGCAAGCGTTGCTCAAGACCTCCTCCGAGCGCCGCGTCGGCCTGGCCTGGGTCGCGCGCCTGCGCGAAGAGCACCTGGAGCTGACCGCCACCAGCGAGGAAGGCATCAGCGCCAGCATCACCCTGGACGGGCCGTTCGGCCTGGCCAACAAGCCGGAACAGGCCCTGGAGCAACTGCACGACCTGCTCGGCCAATTGGGCACCACCGAATACCACGCCACCGCCATCGAGCTGGATGCGCCCCAGGCGTTCTTCATCCCCAACTCGCAGCTCAAGGCGTTGCGCCGCGAAGCCATCGAGGCCCTGACCGCTGCTCGTGTGGCGGCTCATCCACGGGGTGGCCGCAAGGCCGAGACCAGCCCGCCGCCGGTGTACCCGGAGTCGCACCTGTCGTTCCTGGCCAACGTCTACAACCAGAAGGCCCGGGACTTCTATCATCGCCACGGGGTCAAGCTGATCGATGCGGCGTTCGAGGCCCACGAGGAAACCGGTGAAGTGCCGGTGATGATCACCAAGCACTGCCTGCGCTTCTCGTTCAACCTCTGCCCCAAGCAGGCCAAGGGTGTCACCGGCGTGCGCACCAAGGTCGCGCCGATGCAACTGATACACGGCGATGAAGTGCTGACGCTGAAGTTCGACTGCAAACCCTGCGAGATGCATGTGGTCGGCAAGATCAAGGGGCACATCCTTGACCTGCCATTGCCCGGCAGCACGGCGCAGCCTGTGGTAGGTCATATCAGCCCTGAAGACCTGCTCAAGACGATTCCACGCGCGCCACATTAAACAATATCCACCCGCATCCCCTGTGGGAGTGGGTGTTCACAAAGCGTGTGTCCACCACAGTTCCCCTGTGGGAGCGAGCTTGCTCGCGATGGCGTCAACAGGATCAGCATGGATGCAAGCTGACCCACCGCTATCGCGAGCAAGCTCGCTCCCACATTGGGTTGCGGGCGTTCACAAAGCGTGTGCCCCGCTCCCACACTGAGTGTCGGCTGGTTGGAATGGATTTTTCATTTCTGCGCCGTTTTCGCTTTTCCGGGCGACAAATTCTGTTCAAGGGCTCCCCCGCCGCGGGTTCATGGTGTTAGGTTGTAAGTGATTGTTTCATCACACGACACTTCTCCCCTGCAAAGGAATGCCTGCCACCATGAACTTCCCGTTCAAGCGTCTTGCCGTCGCCACCCTCGTACTGTCCAGCCTGTCGTCATTCGCGATGTCGGCCAACGCCAATATCACCGCACAACAAAGCGCGACCCTCGTCAAAACCTTTTCCGACACCTCCGTCACCGATTTCCGGCAGTTCCTCGCGGAAGTAGCCAAAAACGACCTCGCCAAAACCGCGAACCTCGGCCCGGCCATCAGCGCCTTCCAGGACAACAAAACCCTGTCGGCTGAACAACAGAACGAAATCCATCGCCTGCTGGGCCTCTACGCCCGAGTGAAATACGGCACAGCCGCCACCGAGACGCTGAAGGAACTGGTCGCCATCCCGACCTTTCGCAAGGACGGTGTAGCCCAGCACGAGAATCCGGAATTTCTCAAGATCGCCGACAAGATCAAAAGCCTGGCCGAAGCGTTCAAGCTGAACTTCCGCAACATCGACAACCGCGTCTATGAGATTTCCCTCGAAGGCAGCGGTGACGAAGTCGTCGGTATCCATGCCCATGCCGACGTGGTGCCGGTCACGCCGCAAAACTGGGTGTTGAAAGACGGCACCCGCCTCGATCCGTTCAAGGTCACCCTGGTGGGCGACCGCATGTATGGCCGGGGCACCGAGGACGACAAGAACGGCATCGTCGTGGCGCTCTACGCCATGAAGATCATCAAGGAAGAAAAACTGCCACTGGCGCGCAACTTCAAGCTGCTGGTCGACACCACCGAGGAAACCACCGGTGACGCCATCCCCTATTATTTCGAACGCAACCCGACGCCCAACTACAACCTGGCGCTGGATGGCGGCTACCCGGTGGTGATTGCCGAGAAAGGCTACGGCACCGTCATGGCGAACTTCGCCCGGCGTACCGCACAGGGCAAGGGCGCGCAAATCACCGCATTGACCGGCGGCCTGGCGACCAATCAGATTCCGTCGACCTCCGTGGCCACCTTTACCGGCGACAAGCCTGCCGAACTGGCCGCCGACCTGCTCAAGGCCGCTACCGACTATGCCAAGCGCAACGGCGGCAATTTCGAAGTGGGCACCCAAGTCGTCGGCAAGGACGTGCAACTGACCTTCACCGGCGTATCCGCCCACTCCTCCGAGCCCGAGTCAGGCGTCAACCCGGTCGCGCGGATGCTGGACTTCATCAATGGCCTGGACGGCAAGGTCGCGCTCAAGCACAACCACATCACCGACGCCGCCCGCTACGCCGCCGACAACTGGGGCCTGGACTATCTGGGCAGCAAACTGGGGATTGGCTTTTCCGATGCCTTCATGGGCCCGCTGACCGCGTCCCTGACGTTCGTCGGGATGGATGAGAAGACCTTCAAGCTTGCGGTCAACCTGCGGGTACCGGTCGGCAAGCCCACCGAAGCGATCAAGACTGACATTGCCGATAAATTGGCCGCCTGGAGCAAGAAATCCAAGGTCGCCGTGGCCTTCGATTACTCCATCGACGAGCCGATGTACCGCAACCCCGAGGGTGAATGGGTCAAGGCGCTGCTGGCCGTGGCCAGTGAGAACCTGGGCATGGAACACAAATACGGCACCTCCGCCGGCGCCACCTCGGTCCATGACTTGCCCAATGGCGTGCAATTCGGCCTGGCGATGCCCGACGTCAAGTACACCGGCCATAACGACAACGAGTTCAAGACGGTGGAGCAGTTCCTGCTGGACTTGCAGATCGTGACCGAGATGATGGGGCGGATCGGGCAGTTGCCGAAGTTGTGATTGTCCGAGCCACACCGTTCACTTGAAACTTGCTTGCCCCTGAGGCTTGCTTGGCTCCTGTGGCGAGGGAGTTTGCTCCCGCTGGGTCGCGCAGCGGCCCCAAGATTTTGCGGGCGCTGCGCACCCGAGCGGGAGCAAGCTCCCTCGCCACAGGGTTGCTTCATTCCTTCATGTGAGTGGCGCTGGGATCGATGACCTTGGCGGTAATATCGACCAGCTCCAGCCCCCAATCACCATGCAGGTACCAATCGTCCCCAATCATCTCGGCCGGGTGCATGGTTCGATCGGCACCATTCCCACAGGCCAACGCAGTGGTCGGACAGTAACGATCACAGCCCCAGCAAATGCGCTCGGGATGTTTGGGACTGATGGGAAAAGGCTTTGCCATGGCGCCCCCGCATAACAGATGGGTGTGCCCGTACCCTACCCCGTCGGGACAGCGCCACCCTTGATGCCGATCAAGAACAGCCGCGCGCGAGCAACAAATGCTCCCCGAGCAAAATTTCGCGTTGAAAATTGACAAGAATCATTATTATTCGCAGCGAAGCTTCCTAGACTCGGCGCCATCATTTAGCCAACCAGGAAGTCATCATGCGCCCCGCTGCTCCGTTGTCCCTCGCCCTGCTGTTACTCGCACCGCTGGCCCAAGCCAAGGAATACCCCATCGGCGAACCGCAACTGTGCCCGGGGCTGGAAGTCGGTGCGGTGTACCTACAACCGATCGAAATGGCCCCCGCCGGCATGATGCGCGCCACCGCAGATTCGGATGTGCACCTGGAAGCCGACATCCGCGCCACGGCGGACAACCAGCAAGGCTTTCAGGAAGGCAGTTTCGTACCCTATCTCAACGTGTCGTTCCAGCTGAAGAAACAAGGCAACGACACCGAGCTCAAGGGCGACTTCCACGCCATGGTCGCCAATGACGGGCCGCACTACGGCGACAACGTCAAGCTGCTCGGCCCTGGCAAATACCAATTGACCTTCACCGTCCTGCCACCGGGTGGCCACGGGTCCCTCGGTCGTCATACCGACAAGGAAACCGGCGTGGCGCCGTGGTTCGAACGCTGCGAGCTGCATTACGAATTCGTCTACGCCGGGATCGGTAAAAAAGGCGGGTACTGAACATGCGCCGCCGATCCTGGCCGTCATGCCTGGCCTGGCTGATGCTGGCCGGTCTGCTGCTGCCGTCAATCGCCCAGGCCGAACTGCCCACCTATGAGTTGAGCATGCGCGACGGGCATTTCACGCCGTCGCAGCTGGAAGTGCCGGCCGGGCAACGCTTCAAGATCGTGCTGAAGAATGTCGGCCAGGGTCCGGCGGAATTCGAAAGCACGCCATTGCGCGTCGAAAAAGTGCTCTCGCCCGGCGTCACGACCTTCGTGGTCATCCATCCGCTGCGCCCCGGGCACTATCCGTTTTTCGATGAATTCAACCCGCAACTGCCCGAGGGCGGGATTCTCGCCCAATGATCGGCCTGCAGGAGGCATTTGCATGACTCAATCGATGTTTATTGTCTGGCGCGAAAGCGTCGAGGCGTTGTTGGTGATCGGTATCCTCCAGGCCTGGGTCAGCCGGCAACAACAGGCCAGCCATCTGTTGCGGTACCTATGGAGCGGCGCACTGCTCGGCTTGCTGTTGTCGGGCGTATTGGCCGGTTTGATCCTGCTGGCTGGCGAAGCCATGAGCGGCAGCGCCAATGAATGGTTCCAGGCTTCGCTGGCGTTGATCGCGAGTCTGTTGATCGTGCAAATGGTCGGCTGGATGCATCGCAACGCGGGGACACTGAAGCAGGACCTGTCGCGCCAAGCCGACCAGCGCCTGAACCGCCAGGGTGGCCTGGGCCTGATGGTGCTGGCGTTACTGGCGGTCAGCCGCGAAGGCAGTGAAACCGTGGTCTTCCTGTACGGCGCCGGCGCCCGCTTGCAAGGGCCGTCACTGGGCCTGTTCGCCGTGGGTGCAATCGCTGGCCTGGTGCTGGCGCTGTTGAGCGTTTCCTTGCTCCACGGCAGTCGCCGGTTCATCTCCTGGCGGCGTTTCTTCGCCATCAGCGAAGCGATCCTGCTGCTGTTGGGTGCGGCGTTGCTGGTCAGCGGCATCGAGCGGATCGGCGGGCAATTGCTCGCGATGGATTGGCCCGAGCCGGTGTACCGTGGCATTGGCGATGCACTGTGGAACAGTAGCGCGATACTGGACGACGGCCATGGCCTGGGCGGATTCCTCGCCGATTTCGCCGGGTATCGCGCCAGTCCCAGCGCGCTGACCTTGCTGGTATGGCTTGGCTATTGGCTGGCCGTCGCAGGATGGTTGCGGACACCCAAGGAGGAAAACCTGCCATGCCCCACCTGAACCCCTGGCTCCAGCGCCTGGGCGACGGCATGCGGCGCCACGGCGCGACCATTCGTGCCGTGCAATGGGCGGTGGTGCTGTTCTACGCGGTGCTGCTGGTGATACCCGCCCTGTTGCCATTGCCCAGCAGTCAGGCGCACCTGTTCGACAACCTCACGCTGTTGGCGCAGTTCCTGTTCTGGGGCCTGTGGTGGCCGTTCGTATTGCTCTCGATCGTCTTGTTCGGTCGGCTCTGGTGTGGCGTGCTGTGCCCCGAAGGCGCCTTGAGTGAATGGGCCAGTCGCTACGGCAAAGGCCTGGGTGTGCCGAGAAGCGTCCGCTGGGCCGGCTGGCCGACCCTGGCGTTCTGCCTGACGACGATTTATGGCCAACTCATCAGCGTCTACGACTATGCCCAGGCGGCGCTGCTGATCCTGGGTGGCTCGACCGTCGCGGCAGTGATCGTTGGCCTGCTGTTCGCCCGTGGCAAGCGAGTGTGGTGCCGTTACCTGTGTCCGGTCAGTGGCGTCTTCGCCCTCCTCGCCCGCCTGGCACCGATGCACTTTCAAGTAGACGAACAACGCTGGCTGGAAAACCCTGCGCCGCGTCGCCCCGCACCCAACTGCGCGCCCTTGCTGGACATCCGCCGAATGCGCGGCGCCACCGATTGCCACGCCTGTGGTCGCTGCAGCGGCCAGCGCGATGCGGTGCGCCTGATCGCCCGCTCCAGCAACCAGGAAATCCTTCAGTCAACGCCCACCACGCTCTCGCCCTGGGATGTGCGCTTGCTGCTGTTCGGCGTCATCGGCCTGGCCATGGGGGCCTTTCAATGGACCGTCAGCCCCTGGTTCATCACCCTGAAGCAGGCACTGGCGCAATGGCTGGTGGCACACGACCGGTTCTGGCCGCTGCAAGACAACGCGCCCTGGTGGCTGCTGACGCACTATCCGCAACTCAACGACAGCTTCAGCTGGCTCGATGGCTTCTGCATCGTCGCGTATCTGGGCATGAGTGCCCTGTTGCTGGGGACTTCGCTGATGCTGCTGATGCGCCTGGCGGCACGACTCGCCGGCGATTGCGCAGAGTATTTGCCCCTAGCCGTCACCCTGACGCCCCTTGGCGGCGCAGGCCTGTTCCTCGGCCTGTCGGCCACCACCGTCAAGTTACTGCGCTATGAAGGGTTGTTGCTCGAGTGGGTGCAACCGGCTCGAGCCGGATTGTTGGTGGCGGCGATAGCCTGGAGCCTGTGGCTGGGTTGGAAACGCCTGGAACAGACGTCTGCATCGCCCGTTCAGCGACTGCCCGCCATGGCCTGCCTGATAGTGGCCAGCGGTCTGGTGGGTTATGGGTGGTGGTTGCAGTTTTGGGGGTGGTAACACACTAAATCCGGTGGGAGCGAGCTTGCTCGCGATGACGTTGCACAGCCAACATCACTGCAGCTGACCCACCGCTATCGCGAGCAAGCTCGCTCCCACAGGGGTTTGGCAGGCAGGCACTCAAACCTGCAATCCCTCAACTACGCAACACGAACGAAGGAAACAACTCGCGCATCGTGGCCCACAGCTCCGGCTGCGAGGCCTGCGCCGAGACACTGGAAAGATGCGGGTCGAGCATCCGCGCGGTGCGCACCAGTTGCACGGCAAACCGGTTGACACCGCGTTCGCTCAAGCGTCTGGCCAGGGTCAACAGGCGTTCGGGGTCGAACAGATGCCAGTGCACCGTCGTGCGACATTCATAATCAACGCCGCTGTCCAGCAGGTGGTCGAGGCTGCGCCAGTTGGCGGCGCCGCTGCCTTCGACCCGGGTCACCTCCAGGGCATCTTCGGGCAAGGCCTTGATGTCGAACCCCACCCAGTCGGCAAGCCCGACCACTTTGGCGAAGGCCGCCGGCTTGATGCCGGCGCTGTGCAGGCCGATGCGAAAACCCATCTGCCGCACTTGCTCCATGGCCGGCGCCAGGCCGTCCTGCAAGGTCGGCTCGCCGCCGCTGAACACCACGGCGTCGAGCAGGTCCTGACGGCGTTGCAGGAACGCCAACACCCGACACCAATCCACCTCCTCGCTGCCGCGTGGCGGGATCAGTTGCGGGTTATGGCAATAACGACAACGCCAGGCACACCCCTGGCAAAACAGCACACAGGCCAGTTGGCCCGGATAATCGAGGGTGGTCAGGGGCACCATGCCCCCAACCCGTAGCACTCGACTCATGGACGCCCGGCCGCGCGTTCGGTGAAGTGCACCCGCTCACGATGCTCGGATTGCTTACCGGGGTTGAAGGCCGCCACCGGGCGGTGATACCCCATCACCCGGGTCCAGACTTCACAACGTTGACGCTGTGCTTGTGGAAGGCTTTGTGATGCATTCATGGGTGAAGCTCCTTGCGGTCGATGGATCGGATCAGTGAACGCTGCCTGCCAACTGCTGTTGCAGCAGCAAGGCCTCGTCGCATTTGGGGCAGAACTCGTGTTCGCCGGCCAGGTAGCCGTGCACCGGGCAGATGGAAAAGGTCGGTGTGATGGTCAGGTACGGCAGGCGGAAACGTCCCAGGGCCTTGCGCACCAGTTGCTTGCAGGCCTGTGTCGAGGAAATCTGCTCGGCCATGTACAGGTGCAACACGGTCCCGCCGGTGTATTTGCACTGCAGTTCGTCTTGCAACTCCAGGGCTTCGAACGGATCGTCGGTGAAGCCCACCGGCAGTTGCGACGAGTTGGTGTAGTACGGCGCGACCGGGCTGCCAGCCTGCAGGATATCCGGGTAGCGCTTGAGGTCTTCCTTGGCGAAGCGGTACGTGGTGCCTTCGGCGGGCGTGGCTTCGAGGTTGTAGAGGTGGCCGGTTTCCTCCTGGAAACGCAGCAACGTGGCCCGCACGTGATCCAGCAGTTTCAGGGCGAATGCCCGGCCCTGCTCGGTGTGCAGGCCTTGCTGGTCGTCGGTGAAATTGCGCAGCATTTCATGCAGGCCGTTCACGCCGATGGTGGAGAAGTGGTTGCGCAACGTGCCGAGGTAGCGCTTGGTGTAGGGGTACAAACCGGCATCCATGTGATGCTGGATGACCTTGCGCTTGACCTCCAGGCTCTCTTTCGCCAGTTCCATCAGGGTATCGATGCGTTGCAGTAACCCGCTGGTGTTGCCTTTGTACAGGTAGCCCAGGCGCGCGCAGTTGATCGTCACCACGCCCAGGGACCCGGTCTGCTCCGCCGAGCCGAACAGGCCGCCGCCGCGCTTGAGCAGCTCGCGCACGTCCAGTTGCAGGCGGCAGCACATCGACCGCACTTGGTTGGGTTGCATGTCCGAGTTGAGGAAGTTCTGGAAATACGGCAAGCCGTAGCGGGCGGTCATTTCGAACAGCCGGTCGGCGTTCTCGCTGTCCCACGGGAAGTCATGGGTGATGTTGTAGGTCGGGATCGGGAAGGTGAACACCCGCCCTTTCGCATCGCCAGCCTGCATCACCTCGATGTAGGCGCGGTTGATCAGTTCCATTTCCGCTTGCAGGTCACCGTAGGCGAACGGCATCTCTTCACCGCCGATGACCGGGACCTGTTCGCGCAGGTCCTGGGGGCAGACCCAGTCGAACGTCAGGTTGGTGAAAGGGGTTTGCGTGCCCCAGCGCGACGGCACGTTGAGGTTGTAGATGAACTCCTGCAACGACTGGCGAACCTGGTCGTAGCTGAGCCGATCCTTGCGCACATAGGGCGCCAGGTAGGTGTCGAACGAGCTGAACGCCTGGGCGCCGGCCCATTCGTTTTGCAGGGTGCCGAGGAAATTCACCATCTGCCCCAGGGCGCTGCTCAGGTGCTTGGGCGGCCCGGCCTCGACCCGCCCTGGCACGCCGTTGAGGCCTTCATGCAAGAGCGTGCGCAAGGACCAGCCGGCACAGTAGCCGGCGAGCATGTCCAGGTCGTGGATATGCAGGTCCGCCTCGCGATGCGCCTCGCCGATGGCCTGGCTGTAGACTTCGTCGAGCCAGTAATTGGCGGTGACCTTGCCCGATACGTTGAGGATCAGCCCGCCGAGGGAATAGCCCTGGTTGGCGTTGGCCTGCACGCGCCAGTCTTCGCGATCCAGGTATTCGTTCATCGAAGTGGCGACTTCCACCAGCGTACGACGATCCCGACGCAGGCGTCCGTGTTGCTCGCGATAGACGATGTAGGCGCGCATGGACAGGAAATACCCGGCGTCCATCAGAACGCGCTCGACGCGGTCCTGGATCTGCTCGACGTTCAACCGCGACTGCCCTTCCAGCCGTGCCAATACCGCCTCGAGCAACCCTTCGGCCTCGGCTTCGGCATACTCACCGGTGGCCTTGCCGGCGGCGATCAGCGCCTGGCGGATCTTGTCCGCATCAAAGGCGACCACACTGCCATCGCGCTTGTGCAAGCGGTTACACCCTACTGAGATCAACGTGCTCTGCATTTTGGCTCCAGACACTACATATAGGCTTTTTAATTTGTAAAAACACAATATGCAGTGGAGAGTACGGCCAAATGATCGAGTTGCAATTGATCGATATCAAGAATCGGGGGCGACGACCAACCCGCTTGGAAAGGAGCAATGCGCCTCGCACAAGGGGATGGGAGTATGGCTGGGAGAACCAGGTTGGCTGGCAGGCCGCCTTCGCGAGCAAGCTCGCTCCCACAGTTGGATCGGGGTATGACCGTGAGAACCAGGTTGGCTGGCAGGCCGCCTTCGCGAGCAGGCTCGCTCCCACAGTTGGATCGGGGTATGACCGTGAGAACCAGGTTGGCTGGCAGGCCGCCTTCGCGAGCAGGCTCGCTCCCACAGTTGGATCGGGGTATGACCATGAGAGTCAGGTCGGCTATAAGGCCGCCTTCGCGAGCAAGCTCGCTCCCACAGTTGGATCGGGGTATGACCGTGAGAACCAGGTCGGCTGGCA
Organism: Pseudomonas sp. Van50; assembly: GCF_055390755.1. Lineage (NCBI taxonomy): Bacteria > Pseudomonadati > Pseudomonadota > Gammaproteobacteria > Pseudomonadales > Pseudomonadaceae > Pseudomonas > Pseudomonas sp. Van50. The sequence goes on from NZ_AP024343.1 coordinate 4,017,179, forward strand.
GGTCGCCTTCGCGAGCAGGCTCGCTCCCACAGTTGGATCGGGGTATGACCGTGAGAGTCAGGTCGGCTGGCAGGCCGCCTTCGCGAGCGAGCTCGCTCCCACAGTTGGATCGGGGTATGACCGTGAGAATCAGGTCGGCTGGCAGGCCGCCTTCGCGAGCAGGCTCGCTCCCACAGTTGGATCGGGGTATGACTGTGAGAGTCAGGTCGGCTATAAGGCCGCCTCGCGGTGGTCGTTGATTTCGGCGCCCCGTTAACCACGATGGCCGAACGCAGGCATTGTGGAGTGGGCATCCCGGCATGGATGCCGGGATAGCCGCGCTGGGCCATGGATGGCCCTTCGCGGCGGCCCACGGAGCAATGCCGGAGTGAGGGCACACCGAGCCTAGGCGAGGTGCCGAGTGGTGGGGCATGAGCGCTTTGGTTACTTTCGCGCTTTTCGAAAGTGACCCGCCGTCAGGGCGGAACCCTAAGTGGCCGTTACCGCAGAAACGGATATGTCCCCAACACCCCAACACCCCAGCACCCCAGCACCCAGAACAGGACTGCTACGCAACCCAGCGTGAGCAAGCTCCCTCGCCACGGGGTCCGCGTAAACCCTTACCCCCCACTCATATTCATGAACCGCACAATCTGCACCTCCCCACCCGGGTTGAAGTCATGCCGCAATGGCTTGCCGCGCAACGCCTGCTGCACCGCCTGGATCACCGGTTGATCGTCCAGCGGATAACGTCGCAGCAAGCCACGCAGGTCAAGAGAGTCTTCTTGCCCCAGGCACAACAGCAAGCGCCCTTCGACAGTCATGCGCACGCGGTTGCAACTGGCGCAGAAGTTATGGGTGTTGGGCGAAATGAAACCGATCCGGGTATCCGGATGACGCTCCAGGCGCACATAGCGCGCCGGCCCGCCGCTGCTCTCGGCGCTGTCGAGCAGGCGATAATGGCGAGCGATCTCCGCCCGGACCTCATCGCTGGAACAGAACGACTCACCCCGGGAACGCCCCACCTCCCCCAACGGCATCTCCTCGATAAAACTGATGTCGATGCGTTGATCGATGGCGTACTGCACCAGCGCCGGGACCTCATCGAAGTTGCGTCCTTTCATCACCACGCAATTCAACTTGACCCGCTCGAACCCGGCGACCTTCGCCGCTTCAATCCCTGCCAGCACTTGATCGAGGTTGCCGTTACGGGTGATTGCCCGAAAACGCTCCCCGTCCAGGCTGTCGAGGCTGATGTTCATGCGCTTGACCCCGGCCTCGACCAGCGGCTGGGCCAGTCGCCCCAACTGCGAGCCATTGCTGGTCATCACCAGCTCCCGCAGGCCGGGCAGCGCCGCGATCTCGCGACATAACCCAACGATGCCCGGGCGAATCAGTGGCTCGCCACCGGTCAGGCGGATTTTCTTCACCCCCAGGCCGACGAACAGCCGCGCCAGGCGCTGCAATTCTTCCAGGGTCAAGACTTGCTGACGCGGCAGGAAGGTCATGTTTTTCGCCATGCAATACACACAACGAAAATCACAACGATCGGTCACCGACATCCGCAAATAATCGATCTGGCGCCCAAATCCGTCCTGCAACACCGCGTTCATGAAAATCTCCCGATTGAACCTGTGCTCACTGCACCAGCGGCGAGTCGGCGCCCTGAAGGTGAATACCGCGAATATCCGCCGCACCGATCAGGGTTTGCAGGTATTGCACCAGCGCCTTTTGCCAAACGCCCTGCTGCAACTGCGTACGAATCGCTGTCGCCACGGCCTCATACGGCAACGGCTGGCCATCGATGCGCTGGTCGATGCTGATCACATGCCAGCCGTAGCGACTTTCCAGCGGCTTGCCCGCCAGGCCCGCCGGCAGGGTGAACAATTGGCGCTCCAGTTCAGGCACGGTCTGGCCCTTGCTGATCTGCCCCAGCGACCCGCCCTGCTCCTTGGACGGACACGCCGAATACTTCAGCGCCAGCTCGGCGAAGCTGCCCGGGAACTGGTCCAGCCGCTCCAGCAGCAACTCGGCCTGGACATGGGCCAGGCTGCGGGCCTCGGCATCGTCCGGCGCGCATTCGAGCAGGATGTGCCGCACCGCCAGCAACGGCGCGCTGTGGAAGCGCGCCCGGTTGCTTTCGTAGTAACGCAGGCAGGTGGCCTCGTCACACTGCGGCACCTGCACCTCGCGTTCGAGCAACAGCCGCGTGGCTGCCTCTTCTTCGTTTTCACCGGCACCGACCTGCAACGCCAGGCCCAGCTCGGCGATACGCTGCTGGAGCAATTGGCGGATCACCAGGGCCCGAGCGGCCTGGTACACCGCGTCCTCGCGACTGTCGGCCGGGTGATATTGCAGCTCCTGGGCCATCGCCTGCGGGGTGATCGACACCCCGTTGACGCTGATGATCGGCCACTCCTGCTCACTGCTGGCAATCAACTCTGGCGCTTGATCTTCCACCACCGGCCCGGCCTGGGCCGGCTCGAACTGCACCGCCCCTAGGGGCTCCACATCGACCACCGGCGGCACTTTTGCCGAGGAACCGCAACCACCGCCACCGCTACCACCGCCACATCCGCATCCACTCGCCATGATCTTCTCCTCAGAACTTCTGCCGAACGATTTGATAACGACGTCCCAGGTACCAGACCGGCGCACTGACGATGTGCACGAGACGGGTGAACGGGAATAGCACGAACAGGGTCAGGCCCAGCACCACGTGGAGCTTGTAGACCAGGCCCACCGGCGCTATCGCGGTAGCGGCTTCCACCGGCCGCAACAGCACAGTGTTCTGGGCCCAGTCGGCCAGCATCACCATCACCGAGCCATCCATATGGGCGGTGGATGCGACGATGGTCATCAGCCCCAGCACCAGTTGCACCAGCAACACCACCAGCACGAGGATGTCCGAGACATTGGAGGTGGCGCGCACCCGTGGGTCGGTCAGGCGGCGGTTGAGCAGCATCACCAGGCCGATCAGGCCCAGCACGCCGAAGAACCCACCGGAAACCATCGCCAGCAACTGCTTGTTCTCAGTGCTCAGCACATGGTGGTAGATCGCCGCCGGCGTCAGCAGGCCGACGAAGTGCCCGGCCAACACGAACAGCACGCCAACGTGAAACAGGTTGCTCGCCACGCGCATGCCGCGCTTGTTCAGCATCTGGCTGGAACCGGCTTTCCAGGTGTACTGGGACAGGTCGAACCGTGCCCAGCTGCCGAGCAGGCAAATCGCCAAAGCGACATAGGGGTAGACCCCGAACAACAACAGATCCCATTTAGACATTGCCCACCTCCCCGGCTGGCGCTGCGGCCCGCCCTTCATGCTGAAAATCCACCCAGTGCAACGGCACTGCACTTTCGTCCCGCGCCTTGCCTGGCGCGCTGGGCAGTGAACTGCAACGGTCCTGCTGTTCGGCCTTCATGAAATCCACCTGCTCTTCTTCCCAGATCTTGTCCAGGGCTTCGAGGGAGTCGTCCCGGGGCTCGGCCTTCACTTGCTCACGCAACTCGGCCACCGCCACCTGGGGTTCGGCCCCGGCGATTTGCAACAAGGCCCGGAAGCAACTGGCGTAGACGCTTTCACGCTCGTCCAGGCGCGCCGCGAGCAAGGCCAGCAGGTGCGCCACATCCGCCAGGCCCTCGCGGGCCTCGAGGTCTTCGCGGGTGGAGAGAAACTCCAGGTACAGCGGGATGTAGTCAGGCAACTCTTTGACGCCGATGGCGAAACCAGCCTCTTCGTACTGGGCCATCATGTCCACCATGGCCTGGCCCCGATCACGGGACTCACCGTGGACATGTTCGAACAGCAGCAGCGACAGCGAACGGCCCCGGCCGAACAGCGCGCCGTAGTGTTCCTGGCCGTCCATCAAGTCCTTGCCGCAGATCACTTCCAGCAATTCGAACAGCCCGGCGCGCTGCTGGGGACTGATTTCCCGTGCTTGCGCAATGGCCTGCTCCAGCTCGTCGCGAGCGGCCACCAGGGTCTCGGTCGGATAATCGAGCAGCAACGAAATCACCTTGAGAATGCGCATGTTCATTCCTCCCACAACTGCACGGTTTTGATCACGTCGCGACGATTGGCCTTCTTGCCGCCGAACATGTTGGTGTCGGAGCTGCCGCTGCAGCCGCTGCCGAAGCTGAAACCACAACCGGAGCGTTCGGCGAACGCATCGCTCATGGCGTCTTCACGGTGGGCGCTCGGTACGACGAAACGGTCTTCGTAGTTGGCGATGGCCAGGTAGCGGTACATCTCTTCCACCTGGTTCACGCTCAAGCCGACGTCGGCCAGCACTTGCAGGTCCTGCACGCCATCGACCTGTTCGGAGCGCTTGTAGGCCCGCATCGCCAACAGACGCTTGAGGGCGCGTTTGACCGGTTTTTCGTCGCCGGCAGTGAGCATGTTCGCCAGGTAACGCAGCGGAATGCGCAGGCTGTCGACATCGGGGATCACCCCGTTCATGCCCACGGTACCGGCGGCGGCAGCGTTCTGGATCGGCGACAGTGGCGGCACATACCAGACCATTGGCAAGGTGCGGTATTCCGGGTGCAGCGGCAGCGCAAGTTTCCAATCCACGGCCATTTTGTAGACCGGCGAGCGTTGCGCCGAGTCGATCACCGACTGTGGCACGCCATCGGCCAAGGCCTGGCGAATCACCGCCGGGTCGTTGGGGTCGAGGAAAATCTCCAGTTGCTTCTCGTACAAGTCCTTCTCATCGGCGGTGCTCGCCACTTCGCTGATGCGGTCGGCGTCATACAGCAGCACGCCGAGGTAACGGATCCGGCCGACGCAGGTTTCAGCGCAGACCGTCGGCATCCCGGCTTCGATGCGCGGGTAGCAGAAGATGCATTTTTCCGACTTGCCGCTTTTCCAGTTGAAATAGATCTTCTTGTACGGGCAGCCGCTGATGCACATGCGCCAGCCGCGGCACTTCTCCTGGTCGATCAGGACGATGCCGTCCTCCTCGCGCTTGTAGATCGCGCCGCTCGGGCACGATGCCGCGCACGCCGGGTTCAGGCAGTGCTCGCACAGGCGCGGCAGGTACATCATGAAAGTGTTTTCGTACTCGCCGTAGATGTCCGCCTGGATCTTGTCGAAGTTCTTGTCCTTGCGCCGCTTGGCGAACTCGGTACCGAGGATTTCCTCCCAGTTCGGGCCCCATTCGATTTTCTGCATGCGCTTGCCAGACACCAGCGAACGCGGGCGCGCGGTGGGTTGATGCTCGCCCAGTGGCGCGGTGTGCAGGTGCTGGTAGTCGAAGTCGAACGGTTCGTAGTAATCGTCCAGGCTGGGCAGGTCCGGGTTGGCGAAGATGTTCGCCAGCACGCGGAACTTGCCGCCGATGCGCGGGTTGATCGAACCGTCGGCGTTGCGGACCCAGCCGCCCTTCCACTTGTCCTGGTTTTCCCACTCCTTGGGATAGCCGATGCCCGGCTTGGATTCGACGTTGTTGAACCAGGCGTATTCCATGCCTTCGCGGCTGGTCCAGACGTTCTTGCAGGTGATCGAGCAGGTGTGGCAGCCGATGCATTTGTCCAGGTTCAGGACCATGCCGATTTGTGAGCGAATCTTCATCTCAGTTCTCCTCGATATCAGTCGGCAGTGGACGCGGCAGATCATCGCCACTGGAACCGTCGAGCCAATCGACCTTGGACATCTTGCGCACCACGACGAACTCGTCGCGGTTGCATCCGACCGTGCCGTAATAGTTGAAGCCATAGGCCTGCTGGGCGTAGCCACCGATCATGTGGGTGGGCTTGAGCACCACGCGGGTCACCGAGTTGTGGTGGCCGCCACGGGTCTTGGTGGTTTCGGAACCGGGTACGTTCACGATTCGTTCCTGGGCGTGATACATCATCACCATGCCTTCCTTGACCCGCTGGCTGACCACCGCACGGGCGGTCAATGCGCCGTTGACGTTGAAGCACTCGATCCAGTCGTTGTCCTCGATACCGGCGCGCTTGGCGTCGATTTCCGAGAGCCAGACAATCGGCCCGCCACGGCTCAAGGTGAGCATCAGCAGGTTGTCGCTGTAGGTGCTGTGGATGCCCCACTTCTGGTGCGGGGTGATCCAGTTCAGGACGATCTCGGTCTCGCCATTGCTGCGCTTGCCCTTGACGCCGGCGATGGTGCGGGTGTTGACCGGTGGCCGGTAGCTCATCAGCTGTTCGCCGAACGCCTGCATCCACGGGTGATCCTGATAGAACTGCTGGCGACCGGTGATGGTGCGCCATGGGATCGACTCATGGACGTTGGTGTAGCCGGCGTTGTAGCTGACGTGATCGTCTTCCAGGCCGGACCAGGTCGGGCTGGAAATGATCTTGCGCGGTTGGGCCTGGATGTCGCGGAAACGAATGGCCTCGTGCTCCTTGGAGACGGCCAGGTGGCTGTGGTCGATACCGGTGAATTCCGACAGCGCTGCCCAGGCTTTCACCGCGACATGGCCGTTGGTTTCCGGGGCCAGGGACAGGATCACTTCGGCGGCGTCGATGGCGCTGTCGATTTTTGGCCGCCCTTGGCTGATGCCGGCCTCGACTTCCTTGTGGTTCAGTTCGCCGAGGAATTTCACTTCAGTCTCGGTGTTCCAGTTGATGCCCTTGCCGCCATTGCCGAGCTTCTCGAGCATTGGGCCCAGGGAGGTGAACTGCTTGTAGATGTTCGGGTAGTCGCGCTCCACCACCTGCAGGTTCGGTGCGTTCTTGCCCGGTACCGGCGCCACACCGGCGCTTTTCCAGTCGGTGCCGCCAAAGGGTTGGGCCAGCTCGCCGACGCTGTCGTGCATCAACGGTACGGTGACCAGGTCTTTTTCCACGCCCAGGTGGCCGACCGACATGGCGGAAAACGCCTTGGCGATGCCTTTGTAGATTTCCCAGTCCGAACGCGACTCCCAGGCCGGATCGATGGCGGCCGACAGCGGGTGGATGAACGGGTGCATGTCCGAGGTGTTCATGTCGTCTTTTTCGTACCAGGTCGCGGTCGGCAAGACGATGTCGGAATACACACAGGTCGAGGACATGCGGAAGTCCAGGGTGGTCACCAGGTCGAGCTTGCCGATGGCGCCTTCGTCGACCCACTCGGCTTCGGTGGGCTTGCACTCGGTGCTATGGCCGATGTCTTCGTTCATCACGCCGTTCTTGGTGCCCAGCAAGTACTTGAGCATGTACTCGTGGCCCTTGCCCGAGGAGCCCAGCAAGTTGGAACGCCAGATGAACATGTTGCGCGGGAAGTTCACCGGGCTGTCCGGCTGTTCGCAGGCAAAGCGCAGGGAACCGTCCTGCAGCGACTTGACCACGTAGTCCTTGGGTTCCAGGCCCGCGGCGGCGGCCTCGCGGCAGATGTGCAGCGGGTTGGTGTTGAGTTGCGGCGCGCTCGGCAACCAGCCAGCCCGTTCGGCGCGGATGTTGTAGTCCAGGGCGTGCTCGGGGAACTGCGATTTGTCGGCCAGGGGCGAGAGCACGTCGTGCATGCTCATCTTCTCGTGGCGCCATTGCGAACTGTGGCCATAGAAGAAGCTGGTGCCGTTCATCTGCCGTGGCGGACGGTTCCAGTCCAGGCCGAAGGCCAGGGGCAGCCAGCCGCATTGCGGACGGAGTTTTTCCTGGCCCACATAGTGGGCCCAGCCACCGCCGGTCTGACCGACGCAACCGCAGAGCATGAGCATGTTGATCAGCCCGCGGTAGTTCATGTCCATGTGGTACCAGTGGTTCATCGCCGCACCGACGATGATCATCGAGCGTCCACGGGTCTTGTCGGCGTTGTCGGCGAACTCGCGGGCGATCTGGATCGCCTTCTCGCGGCTCACACCGGTGATCTGCTCCTGCCAGGCCGGGGTGCCGGGCACCGAGGCGTCGTCGTAGTCCTTGGCGACGTTGGCGCCACCCAGGCCACGGTCGATGGCCAGGTTGGCCGCCGACAGGTCGAACACGGTGGCGACTTTCGCCACGCTGCCGTCGGCCAGCACCACGCTGTGCACCGGTACCCGCCGGAACTGCACCGCGTCACCGGCCACATGCTGGAAGTACTCCTGGGCTTCGCCGGCGAAGTACGGGAAGGCCACCTCGGCGACGTCGCCGCCGATCAGGCTCAGCTTGAAGTCGATCTCACGCCCCTCGCCGCCTTCGCGGGGAAGGATGTTCCACTTGCCCTTCTCGCCCCAGCGATAGCCGATGGAGCCTTGGGGCGAGACCAGTTCGCCACTGGCATCCAGGGCGATGGTTTTCCATTCCGGGTTGTTCTCCTGGCCGAGGTTGTCGGTCAAGTCACTGGCCCGCAGGAAACGGTCTGGCTGGTAACCCGCGCCCGGCGCCGCGCCAAGCATCGGCTTGAGCATCACCAGCACTGGCAGGTCGGTGTAGCGCTTGGCGTACTCGGTGAAATAGGCGCTGGGCTTGTCCAGGTGGAATTCTTTGAAGATCACATGGTTGAAGGCCTGGGCCAGCGCGGCGTCGGTGCCCTGCTTGGGGTTGAGCCACAGGTCGGTGAGCTTGGCGACTTCCGAGTAGTCCGGGGTGATCGCCACGGTCTTGGTGCCCTTGTAGCGCACCTCGGTGAAGAAGTGGGCGTCGGGGGTACGGGTCTGCGGGACGTTGGAGCCCCAGGCAATGATGTAGTTGGAGTTGTACCAGTCGGCCGATTCCGGCACGTCGGTCTGCTCGCCCCACACCATTGGCGAAGCGGGCGGCAAGTCGCAGTACCAGTCATAGAAGCTCAGGCACACGCCACCGATCAGCGACAGGTAACGCGAGCCGGCGGCATAACTGACCATCGACATGGCCGGGATCGGCGAGAAGCCCACCACCCGGTCCGGGCCGTGCGTCTTGACGGTGTAGACGTTGGCGGCGGCAATGATCTCGTTGACTTCTTCCCAGTTGGAACGGATGAAGCCACCCATGCCGCGCTTGCTCTTGTACGAGTCAGCCTTGGCCTTGTTCTCGACGATGCTGGCCCAGGCTTCCACTGGCGGCAAGGTCTGCCGGGCTTCGCGCCACAGCTTGAGCAATGGCTTGCGGATCTTCGGGTACTTGAGCCGGTTGGCGCTGTAGATGTACCAGCTGTAGCTCGCGCCACGCGGGCAGCCCCGTGGTTCGTGGTTGGGCAGGTCATTGCGGGTGCGCGGGTAGTCGGTCTGCTGGGTTTCCCAGGTGATCAGGCCGTTCTTGACGTAGATTTTCCATGAGCACGAACCGGTGCAGTTCACCCCATGGGTGGAGCGCACGATCTTGTCGTACTGCCAGCGGGAACGGTAGACGTTTTCCCAGTCGCGGGACTCCTTGCGGGTCTCGCCATGGCCGTCTGAAAACTCGCCTTGCTTGCGGTTGAAGAACCGCAGTTGATCCAGTAAATGACTCACAGTGTCTTCCTCTCAGGCTTGCTCCGCGGGGTCTGCGCCCCGCCCACGCAATAGTTGAATTCGTCTTAGCAGGGTGTCGCCGCGCCTTTGCGGGCGTACCACCACCAGGTCACCACGATGCAGCTCAGGTAGAAGCCGACGAACATGTAGAAGGCCATCTCCGGGCCGCCGGTCAGGGCCATCGAAGAGCCGAATGATTTAGGAATGAAGAACGCACCGAAGGCGCCCATGGCCGAGCTGAAACCCAGCACCGCCGCCGACTCCTTGCCCGCGTCCTTGATGGCTTGCTCGCGCACCTCGGGCTTTTTCCCCAGGGCGGCTTTTTCATGCAGGGTGCGGAAGATCACCGGGATCATGCGGAATGTGGAACCGTTGCCCACGCCGGTGGTGATGAACAGCAACATGAACATGCCCAGGAAGCCGTAAAAGTTGCCGCCCTGGCCACCTTGGGGCAGGAAGTGCAAGACGCCGAACACCATCACGATCATCAGCACGAAGTTCCACAGGGTAACCTTCGCACCGCCGAGCTTGTCCGCCAGCCAACCGCCCAGCGGCCGTACCAGCGCGCCCACCAGCGGGCCAAGGAAGGCGAATTTCAGGGCGATGACGTCCGGGAACGAGGTCTTGATCAACAGCGGGAACGCGGCGGAGAAACCGATGAACGAACCGAAGGTCGCCAGGTACAACCAGCACATCAGCCAGTTGTGCTTGCGCTTGAAGATCACCGCCTGCTCGCTGAACGACGCGCGAGCGCTGGACAAATCGTTCATGCCGAACCAGGCAATCAAGGTGACGGCGAGGATGAACGGTACCCAGATGAAACCGGCGTTCTGCAGCCACAGCGAGCTGCCATCGGCCAGCACCTGAGGCTGGCCGCCCATGAAGCCGAACACACCGAAAGAGATCACCAGGGGCACGCTGAACTGCATCACCGACACGCCCAGATTACCCAGCCCGGCGTTCAGGCCCAGGGCGGTGCCCTGTTGAGACTTGGGGTAGAAGAAGCTGATGTTGGACATGCTCGAGGCGAAGTTGCCGCCACCAAAACCGCAGAGCAGCGCGATCAGCACGAACACGCTGTAGGGCGTGGCCGGGTTCTGCACCGCGAAGCCCATCCACAGCGCCGGCAGCAGCAACGACGCGGTGCTCAGGGCCGTCCAGCGACGGCCACCGAAGATCGGCACCATGAACGAATAGAAGATGCGCAAGGTCGCGCCGGACAGCCCCGGCAGCGCCGCCAGCCAGAATAACTGGTCAGTGGTGAAGCTGAAGCCGATGGCGTTGAGGCGCACGATCACCGTGCTCCAGACCATCCAGACCGCGAAGGCCAAGAGCAGCGCAGGAATCGAGATCCACAGGTTGCGCCGGGCGGTCAGCTTGCCGCTACTGCCCCAGAAAGCAGGGTCTTCCGGACGCCAGTCATGAATGACCGGGCCTTTTTCAGGCGTTTGCAGAACGGACATGTTCTTCTCCTTGGGCAATGCTGGAAAACGGGGATTGGCTGGCCGGCGACTGTTTACCCAGCAGCGGGCGCTTGCGCATTTCGCTGAAGTACATCCAGGTCAGGGAGACCCAGACCACGCCGTACATCAACATGAAGCAGGACGAGCGCACGCCGGTGAGGTCCACCAGGGCGCCGAACATGATGGGTAGCACGAACCCGCCCAAGCCGCCGGCCAGGCCGACGATGCCGGACACTGCGCCCATGTTTTTCGGGTAATCATTGGCGATGTACTTGAAGACCGAGGCCTTGCCGAACGCGAAGGCGATGCCCATCACGAACAGCAGCACGGTGAACAGCGTGGCGTTAAGGCCGATATGGAAGTCGACGATGCCGTTGACGGTTTGCACTTGCAGCTGGGTCTGGGGGTAGGACAGCAGGAACAGACAGATCCAGCTCACCCACAACACCCACCAGGTCACGCTCTGGGCGCCCCAGCGGTCGGACATCCAGCCACCGACCGCCCGCAGCACGCCGCCAGGCAGGGAGAAACAGGCCGCCAACAGCGCGGCGCTTTGCAGGCTGAAGCCGTATTCCTGCACGTAGTACTTGGTCATCCACAAGGCCAGGGCCACGTAGCCGCCGAACACGATCGAGTAGTACTGGCAGTAGCGCCACACGGCCGGCTCTTTCAGGGTTTTCAACTGCTCGCGCAAGGTGGCGCCGCCGGTGCCGCTGTGTTCCTTTTTCTCGGTGGTGAGAAACCAGAACAACAGCGCGGTGATGAACAGGATGGCGCTGAACACCTTGGGCACCAGGTGCCAGGAGCCGAACGCGATCAGGGCCGGGGCGAGGAACTTGGTCACCGCCGCACCAGCGTTGCCGGCACCGAAGACGCCCATGGCGAAGCCCTGGTTCTGCTTGTCGAACCACTTGGCGACGTAGGCGATGCCCACCGAGAACGACCCGCCGGCCAGGCCGACGAACAGGCCCAGCACCAGGAATTGCCAGAAGGCCGTGGCTAGAGTGATCAAGTACAGCGGCAACACACAGGCCAGCATCAGCAGGAAGAACACGATCCGTCCGCCGAAGCGGTCGGTCAGAAGCCCCAGGGGCAAGCGCACCAGCGAACCGGTCAGCACCGGCGTGGCGGCCAGCAGGCCGAATTGGGTTTCGTTGAGGGCCAGCAGTTCCTTGATCGGAACGCCGAGCACGGCAAACATCATCCAGACCATGAAGCACACGGTGAAGGCCAGGGTACTCATCCCTAGTACCAGCCCTTGTTGCACTTGCGCTCGCATCACGATGCACTCCGTCAGTTCGATTGAGCGCAGCCTAGTGACAGGAACCCCGCGAAAACTTGACCTGGGTCAACGTGCCTCGGGGCGGTACAGGCCTATGCTTGGCCCGTCTACCTCCAAGGAGGTAGACCTGGATATCGATGAAACCCCTTGTTTATCAATATCTTGATCCAGTTGGCCGAGGCTTTTATGGAAACGGAACGGCCAGCAACTCTTTAGAGGTAGTGCGCCCAGGATCGGCTGCTACACCCCCCGGTCCAGGGCGCCCCCTATGTTCGGTTCACCGTTTTGCCTTCCCGGCCCACGTCGATGATGGGTTGGCTGCGCAGTTCCCTGCCCGCTCGCGCCGGGCTGGCGGTGATCCTGATCGCCATCCTGGCCCTGGCCAGTTCCTTGAGCGCCGGGTTGATCGCCTGGTTCAGCCAGGGCGACGCCGCCGCCATCAACACCGCCGGCTCCGTGCGCATGGAGACCTACCACCTGAGCTGGAAACTGGCGGCAGGGGCCAACGACGACATCCCGGCGATCATCGACAGCCTGCAACAACGCCTCGACAGCCCGGCCCTGCGCGCCGTGCTGGAAGATGGGCCGGAAACCTCCCTGCACAAGAGCTATCGCGACCTCATCCAGCGCTGGAACCAGACCTTGCGCCCGGCCATCGAGCGCGGCGATTCGGCGTTTTTCCAAAGCAGCGCCCCTTCTTTCGTTGAGCAACTGGACCAGTTCGTCACCCTGCTGCAACGCCAGAGCGAACACAAACAAGGCTGGCAACAGACGATCCAGGGCATGGCGCTGTTCAGCACCATGATCATCCTGCTGATCGGCCTGTATGAATTGCAGTACGGCGTGGTCACGCCCTTGCAGGAACTGGTGGACGCCACCCAGCGCTTTCGCCGTGGCGAATTCCAGGTGCGGGTCAACCATCAGTCCGAGGATGAACTGGGGCAGTTGGCGACCAGTTTCAACACCATGGCCGAGACCATCGAGCAATCCCACCGCACCCTGGAAAACCAGGTCCAGCAAAAGACCCTGAACCTGCAACAGGCCAACGCTGCCCTCGAACTGCTGTACCAGAGCAGTCGCAGCCTGGCGACGCGACAGGCCAATGCCGAAGGCCTGGATGAGCTGATCCGCCGATTCCAGCAGCGCTTGCCGGGGTTGCGCCTGACGCTGTGCCTGCAAGGGCAATTGCAGGCCCCGGCCAGGCACCTGCTGGCCCTGCATGGCGCCGCCAGCCGCCAGGTCTGCGCCAGCAGCGATTGCGCCAGTTGCCACCGGCATAACGCCGCCCGCCCGCAGGCCTTCAGCATCAGCAACCAGGGCACCGAACTGGGTGAGCTCAAGGCGCATTTCGTCGATGGCCACGCGGCGCAACCCTGGGAAACCGCATTGATCCAGGCCCTGGCCAACCTGATCGGCACGTCGCTGTCCCTCAAGCGCCAGCGCGAACAGGACCATCGCCTGCTGCTGCTCGACGAACGCACGATCATTGCCCGCGAGCTGCACGACTCCCTGGCCCAGGCCTTGTCGTACATGAAGCTGCAAGTCAGCCGCATGCAGACCCTGATGCGCCGGGGCGAACCGGTGCAAACCCTGGAGACCGTCACCGGCGAGCTGCGCGAGGGGCTGAACAATGCCTATCGGCAACTGCGTGAGCTGCTCACCACCTTCCGCCTGCAAATCCACGACGACGGCCTGGTCGAGGAACTCAAGGACACCGCCGAAGAGTTCTCCAACCGCGGGGACTTCCAGGTGCACCTGTTCGTCGACACCCTGGCCTTCGAGCTGTCGGCCAGCGAGCAGATCCACATCCTGCAGATCACCCGCGAAGCCCTGTCCAACTGCCTGCGCCACGCCCATGCCGAGAACACCTGGCTCGAATTGCGCCAGGAAGGCGAGACCGTACGCCTGTCGATCGAAGACGATGGCCGGGGCTTCAGTGGCGAGGTCGACCAGCGCGAACACCATGGCCTGAACATCATGAACGAGCGGGCCCGTAGCCTGCACGGCCAACTGCAGATTCACTCCCGTACACCCCAGGGCACCCGTATCCAGGTGCATTTCCAACCGGAATTCCTGGGCCAACCCACCGAAGGCATCGCAACATGAACGCCCCCCCTGCGTCACACCCTGCTACTGGTCGACGATCACCCGATGATGCGTCGCGGGATCCGCCAGATGCTCGAGCTCGAAGACGACTTGCAGATCGTTGGCGAAGCCAGCCACGGCGAAGAAGCCCTGAGCCTGATCGAACCGCTCAAGCCCGACCTGGTGTTGCTGGACAACAACATGCCGCAGATGAACGGCATCGAGACCCTGCGCCGGCTGCGCGCCATGCACTACACCGGCAAGGTGTTGTTGTTCACCGTGTCCGATGCCGAGGACGACATCCGCGATGCCCTGCGCCTGGACGCCAACGGTTACCTGCTCAAGGATATGGAGCCGGAGCTGCTGATCCAGTACATCCGCGACGCCCTCAACGGTGCCCTGGTGATCAGCCCCGGGCTGACCCGCGTCATGGCCCAGGCCCTGCGCTCGCCACCGCGCCAGGCCGATGTGGAACTGACCGAACGCGAACGCCAGGTGCTCAAGACCATCGCCGGCGGCTACAGCAACAAGGTCATCGGCCACAAGCTGGGCATCACCGAAGGCACGGTCAAGGTCCATGTGAAGAACCTGCTGCACAAGCTCGGCCTGCGCTCGCGGGTGGAGGCGGCGGTGTGGGCGATGGAACATTTACGCGGGGCCGGTTAGATCAACTCAACACATTTCCCCCTGTGGGAGCGAGCTTGCTCGCGATAGCGGTGGGTCAGCCTACGGCGATGTCGTCTGTGCCGTCTTCATCGCGAGCAAGCTCGCTCCCACAGGGGTTTGTGCCTTGATCGAGAGGCCCTCCCTCTTCCGAGGTAGGCCTGCGGAGGCATAGGCCGGCGGCGTATTGGGCCCTACCATGACGGCACGCGGAGGTACGCCATGCTGACCCACCCTTCCATCGTTTTACTGTTGCGTCGTCATCACCTGTTCAGCCAGTTGCCGGAGCGGGTCTTTGAAGATGTCTGCAACCTCGCCGTGCTCAAGCGCCTGGCCTGCAACAGCACACTCATGCACCAAGGCGATCCGGCCAAGCGGTTTTTCTTGCTGGTCAGCGGCCAGATCAAGCTGTTCCGGGTCACTGGCGAGGGCCAGGAGAACCTGGTGGAAATCATCCAGCCCGGGCAGACCTTCGCCGAGGCCCTGCTGTTCAGCCAGGCCCGTTGCTACCCGGTCAGCGCATCGGCGATCAAGGAGAGTGTGCTGGTGAGTATCGAAGGCACCCATTACCGCAAGGCCCTGGAGGACCAGCCCAAGGTCTGCCTGGCGATCCTGGCGAGCATGAGCATCCACCTGCACCAGCGTCTCAAGGACATCGATAACCTCACACTGGCCAGCGCCAGTCGGCGGGTCATCAACTTTTTGCTCCAGGAGCGCGACCCACGGGACGGCCAGGTGGTCCTGCAGGTTTCCAAACGCCTGGTGGCCTCCAAACTGGGGATCCAGCCGGAAACCTTTTCGCGGATTCTTCATCGTCTGGTGGACGGCGGCCTGATCGCCATGGAGCGGCGCAACATTCGCATCCTGGCCGAAGAGGCGCTGGAGGCTTACCAGCAGTAGGAGCTGTCGAGTGCAACGAGGCTGCGATCTTTCCCCAGACACTTGAGTCTCAAGCAAAAGATCGCAGGCTTCGCCAGCTCCTACAGGACCCAGCGGGAGCAAGCTCCCTCGCCACGGGATCGGTGTTTGGCTCAGGGGCTTTGATCACCCCCTATCATCGCTATCAACCGCTCGAACAACACATCCCCCTCCTCTTGCGAGCAATCGACCCCAAAACGCTTGCGCCAGCCCAACTGACTCAAAATCACATGCACATCCGCCTCCAGGTCATGCTGCTGCAAACACGCCTGCACGCACTGTAACGGGCAACCATCCAGGGCAATGATCCGTCGCCCCGACCGCGCCTTGTTGACCAGTGGCGCCACATGCCCACCCACGCCAACGATGCAGGACATCTCGGCCAGGCCGGCGCGGTCCAGGCGCAGGGCGACGGTGTTGGCCAGTTGCGCCACGTTGGAACAACCGGAACAGGAGTACACCAAGGGCAATACGCTTGGGGCTTTCATCACACTGCTGCCAACCCCTTGCCCGCCCGTTCCAGATTGCGCCATAACCACGGCGGCAAAACGTCCGGGTCGAGGCTGTCGATCAGGTTCTTCAAAGCCAGCCCCAGTTCGGTGTCGCCCTCGATCACCAACCGCCGCCGGAAGAACAGCGTATCGGGGTCCTCCTGACGGCTGGCCAGCAACAGAAACTCACGCCAGTTGCCACTGATGGTGACCTGGGCCTCGGCGCGCTCGGCGATGCGCAATCCATCCCGCGCCAGGGTCAGGTACCAGCACAACTTCAAGTCGGGCACCCGCAGGCACAACCAGCGCCCGCGTAGCACATCGAACCCGCCATCGCGCAGCGGCTCGGCCAGGCAGCGATTGAGCGCCTGCTGCAACGCCAAGCGCTGCACCACGAACGGCACCTTGCCCACCAGGGGCAGCAAGCGGTCAGCGCCCTTGAGCACCCACTTCTTCGGACTCAACACAGGCCTGCCTCCTCTACCTTCAACATGCCGGCATGGCCGTGCCAGTAACCGTTGCACCCTTCGACGAACAGCGGCGGTGCCTCGCCCTGGCGAACCTTGTCGAAGGCCGCGACCACCTCGGCCATGCCCTGGGCGCGCGGGCTCAGCCGCAGCAGGTCGGCACCGCAGGCCAGCAGCGCGTGGTAATCGGCCAGCAGGTTGGTCACCTCGCCGGACATCGTCTGGATGCCGTTGAGGGTGAACAACTGTTGGCCTTCCTGACTGCTCAACGCCAGGCCGTCGGGGTAGTTGATGCAACAGAACTGACAGTCGTCCTTGGGTCGGTTTTCGGCCCGGGCGGTAAAGCAGCGCGCCGAGTACGCCAAGGGCAGATGACCATAGGAAAAAATCTCCACTTCAGGCACCTCGCGGTCCATCTCCCGCACCTGCTCCAGCACGTCGCCGATCAGCGCCGCCGAGCACTCCACCGGTGGCACCCAACGGATCATGCCGCTGTCGAGCAATTGCCCCAGGGCGTGACCGTTGTACAAATTCAACGCCGGCCCGCCGACAAAGGGCAGCTTGCGTTCGGCCAGAAACTGCACCGCACCCATGTCGTTGGCTTCCACCAACAATTGGCCGTTGTCACACAGGCGTCGCAGCGAAGACAGCTCCGAAGCCGCCTCGATCAACGTCAGGCTCGACAACACAATCTGCGCCTGGCTACACGTTTGCAGCTCGCGCCCCAGGCCCAGCCATTGATCCAGGGAAAACGCCCGGCGCTTCGAGCACACGGTTTCCCCCAGGTAAATCACGTCCAGCGGCAAGGCCGACATCTCGGCATAGAAATTCCCCAGTTGCGCTTTGTCCCAATAAAACAGGACCGGTCCCAGGCTGAGTTTCATCTGGCCTCCTTCATTGCCATGATCGATGGTAGGCGCCCAGGGTGGTCTGGCTGCCTTCGGACAGACCAGCCAGCACCTGGCGCCATTCTTCCCGCACCCGGAACCGCTGCGGCGCGGCCTGGTGGGCATCCAGCGCGGCGCGCCAGACCCGGGTCACCTGTTCAACGTAGGCCGGGCTGCGTTGACGGCCTTCGATTTTCACCGCTTCAACGCCGATGGCGGTCAGTTCCGGCAGCAGGTCGAGGGTGTCGAGGCTGGTGGGTTCTTCCAGCGCATGGAAGCGTTTGCCACCCACCAGGAAGCGGCCCTTGCACAGGGTCGGGTAACCGGCCGGTTCTTCGGGGGTGTAGCGGTCGATCAGCACCTCGCTCAAGCGTGCGCTGAGGCCTTGGGCGTCCTCGCTCCAGCGCACCGCCTTGGCGGGCGAGCAGACGCCGCACAGGTTCGGCGATTCGCCGGTGATGTAGGAAGACAAGTGGCAACGGCCCTCGGCCATGATGCACAGGCTGCCGAAACCGAAGACTTCGATAGGCACCGGGCTGCCCGCCGCCACCTGCCGCACCTGGGCCAGGGACAGTACCCGCGGCAGCACCGCGCGACGGATGTCATAGCGCTGGGCGTAAAAAGCCAGGGCCGCGGCGTGGGTCGCCGAGCCTTGTACCGACAGGTGCAGCGCCAGTTTCGGATGGCGCTGGCTGGCGTAGCCGAGCACGCCGGGGTCGGCGGCGATCAGGGCGTCCACGCCGAAATCGGCGGCACGGTCCACGGCCCGTTGCCAGCGCTCCCAGCCCTTGGGTTGCGGGTAAGTATTGACCGCCACGTACAGTTTGCGTTGGTGCTGACGGATATGCGCGACTGCGGCGTCGAACTGTTTGTCGTCCATATTCAGCCCGGCGAAGTGCCGGGCATTGGTGTCATCGCGAAAGCCGACATAGACGGCATCGGCGCCTTGGCGCACCGCCGCTTTGAGGGCAGGCAGATTCCCTGCCGGGCAAACCAGTTGCATGGGGCATCCTCGTGAGAAAACTAAGGCCGCCGCCAGTCTAGCCAGCCCTCGGCCGGCGACCTTGACGGCAATCAATTGCCGTCAATGCATCAGGTCAGTGAATGGCAGGTACAGCACCTTGTCGTGCTTGTGCAACTGCGCCTCGCACTCCACCACCGCCAGCCCATCGGCCCAGCACGCGGCCGTCAGCATCGCCGAACTTTGCTGCGGGTGCAGCGTCACGCACAGGTGACCGTTGGCATCCGCCACCAACCTGGCGCGCAAGTACTGTCGACGCCGGTTGCGCTTGAGCCAGTCGAACCCCGCCGGCAGTTGCAACGGCACCGGCAGGACATTCCCCATGCCCTGGGCCCGAAACAGGAACGGCCGTACGACGATCAGCGCGGTAATCAACGCCGCCGACGGATTGCCCGGCAGCCCGAGCCAAGGCTTGCCTTCCACATCGCCAAAGGCCAGGGGCTTGCCCGGCTGGATCGCCAGGCGCCAGAGGTCGATGCTGCCCAAGGCTTCGATGGCTTGCTTGAGGTGGTCCTCTTCACCCACCGAAACACCGCCCGATGTGATCAGCACATCGCATTCGGCCGCGGCCAGGCGCAACGCTTGCCGACTGGCCAATAACTGGTCGGGCATGACCCCGAAGTCATGCACCTCGACGCCCCAGCCGCGCAACAGCGCGGCGAGGCTATGGCGATTGCTGTTGTAGATCTGCCCCGGCGCCAGTGGCTCGCCCGGCTCGCGCAGCTCATCGCCGCTGCTGAGCAAGCCCACTTGCAAGGGGCGATAGACGTCCACCTGAGGGACTCCGGCACCGGCGAGCAAACCCAACTCCTGGGCGCGCAGGCGCGTGCCGGCTTCAAGCAGCCGGTCTCCTCGACGCAGCTCCTCCCCTTCCTTTCGCACATGCTCACCGCCGTTGACCGACGGCAACCAGACCCGCTCGCCATCGACCTGGCAGCGCTCCTGTGGCACCACCGTGTCGGCCCCCGGTGGCAGCGGCGCACCGGTAAAAATCCGCACGACCTGCCCGTCCTGCAACGGTTCGCCCGGCTCGTCACCGGCGGCGATGCGCCCGGCCAACGCCAGGTAGCCGCCGTCAACCGGCAGGTCAGCGGCCCGCAGGGCATAGCCGTCCATCGCGCTGTTGTCCCAGGCCGGCAGATTCATCGGGCACAGGATATCGGCAGCCAACACACGCGCCAGGGCCTGGTCCAGGCCGACCCGTTGCACGGGCGGTGGCGGCGGTGCCTGGTCGAGCAAATGCCGGATCGCCTCATCCACCGGCATCAGCACGCCGCTGTCGCACACCCGACCGCTCACGAGCGCGTCTCGCATGCGGCAGGGGCGATGCCGTCCTGGGGCTTGAGGTGCGGAGTGAAATTGCACGGGCCGGTGCGACTGTCCAGTTGCCCGGCCAGGATCTGCTCCCAACCGGTCCGACAAGCCCCCGGCGAGCCTGGCAAGCAACACACCAGCACGCCATTGCTCATGCCCGCCAATGCCCGCGATTGCAGGGTGGACATGCCGATCTGCGCCAGCGACACCTGGCGGAACAGCTCGCCGAAACCGTCCACCTGCTTGTCCAGCAACGGCGCCACGGCTTGGGGGGTGTTGTCGCGCGGGGTGAAACCAGTGCCGCCGGTCATCAACACCACCTGCACCTTGGGGTCGGCGATCCATTGGGAGACCTGGGCGCGGATCTGGTAGATATCGTCCTTCACCAGCCCGCGGTCGATGAGCACGTGCCCAGCTGTTTGCAGCAGGTCCGCCAGGGTCTGGCCCGAGGTGTCGGTGTCGAAGGTTCGTGTATCGCTGATGGTAAGGACCGCGATGTTCAGCGGTTGAAAGAGGCGTTGCGTCAGATGGGCCATGATCAGCCGTCCTGTCAGAAAAGATGGCCCAGCCTGAACCGCAATCGTTGCCGGGCCTATTCCTCCTTGGAGGTACCTCCCTTGGCGTCAGGGTGCCAGGCGGCTACGCTGCCAGGCGCCATCGCGCAGGCGGTAGTCGAGGCGATCGTGCAAACGGTCGGCGCGGCCCTGCCAGAACTCCAGGCGTTCGGGCCGCAGGCAATAACCGCCCCAATGGTCGGGACGCGGCACGGGGTGATCGGCGAAGCGTTGTTCCGTCTGCGCCAGCAAGGTTTCCAGCGCGGCCCGATCTGCCAGTGGGCGACTTTGTGGCGACGCCCAGGCACCCAGGCGACTGCCTGCGGAACGGGACTCGAAATAGGCATCCGACAGCGCCGGATCGAGTTTTTCGACCGGCCCTTCGATGCGTACTTGCCGCTCCAGCCCCGGCCAGAAAAACGTCATGGCCGCCCAGGGATTCGTCGCCAGGTCCTGTCCCTTGGCGCTTTCATAGTTGCCGAAAAACGAAAAACCCTGGGCGTCGAAACCCTTGAGCAACAGCACCCGACAATGGGGCCGGCCCTGCTCGTCCACCGTCGCCAGGGCCATGCTGTTGGCTTCCACCGGCGGGCTTTCGGTCTCGCGGGCTTGTTGCATCCAGAGCCCGAACAGGATCAGGGGATCGTCCGGTGCCTGGGCTTCATCCAGGCCGTCGAGGGTGTACTGGCGGCGCATTTTGGCCAGGGAAAGGGGCATGAGGGTGATCTCCACTATGGGTTTGGGCCAGTGTGGAGTCGACTGCGTTGGCGGGCCTTGATCGTTGTCAATGCCGGTTCTTGTGGTGAGTTGTAGGGCGCTATCGCGAGCAAGCTCGCTCCCACAGGTGATCTGCTGTGTTCACAAGATCCCTGTGGGAGCGAGCTTGCTCGCGATGAAGACAACGCGGTCCAACAGATCAACGGCTACTTGAGCCCCAACCGCCGCGCCAGCTTATGCAAGTTGCTCGGATCCACTTCCAACAGCCGCGCCGCCCCCGCCCAGTTCTGCCCGCAACGCTCCAGGGCGTTGAGGATCGCCTGTCGCTGGCAACCATCGACCGCTTCGCTCAACGGCTGGATCGGTGCATCGGGCGCCTCCAGGGGTGCCTCCAGCAGTGCATGGACCGTGGCGGTATTGGCGTTGACATCCAGGTCCAGCACCTGCGGCTCCAGGGTCATGATCAGGCTGCGACTGGCACCACGACTCAGTTGCTTCAACGCGGCGCGACTGATCACGTGTTCCAGTTCCCGCACATTACCCGGCCAGCTGTACGCCAATAGCGCCTGTTCGGCCGCCGGTGACAGGCGCAAGCCGCGCAGGCCCAGTCGCGTGCGGTTCAGTTCGAGAAAGTGCCCGGCCAACATCAACACATCGTGGCCGCGCTCGCGCAACGGCGGGATCGGCACCGGGTAGACCGAAAGCCGGTGGTACAGGTCGGCGCGAAACAGCCCGTCGCGAATGCTGTCGGGCAAGTGCCGGTTGGTGGCGGCGATGATCCGCACATCGACGTGCAGCGGCTTGTCCGCCCCCAGGCGCTGGATCTCGCCGTTCTGCAGAGTGCGCAGCAACTTGGCCTGTACGCTCAACGGCAATTCACCGACCTCATCGAGAAACAGCGTGCCACCGTTGGCCGCATCGAAACGCCCGGCGCGGTCGGTGGTCGCCCCGGAGAACGCGCCTTTGACGTGGCCGAACAACTCGCTTTCGGCCAGGGACTCGGGCAACGCCGCGCAGTTGACCTGGACCAGCGGCTTGTGACCGCGCCGGGACAGGCGATGCAAGCGGCGGGCAAACAGCTCCTTGCCCACACCGGTTTCCCCCAGCAACAACACCGGCAGTTCGGAGTCGGCCAGCACATCCAGCTCGTTGAGCAGTTGCTGCAAACCTTCACTGCGCCCAAGGATCTCGCCCTCCTCGGCTGGCAAGCGCAGGTCCGTCTGGTCGCTGCGCGATGCCCGCAGGCTACGGTTTTCCTGTTCAAGTCGAGTGACCCGCACCGCCGCCTCAATCTGCAAGGTACAGCGCTTGAGTTCCTCCCGGGCGCGGCTGTCGAAGGTGCCGGCATGCAGCGCATCCAGGGTGATCGCGCCCCACAGCCGGCCTTCCACGTACAGGCTTACGCCCATGCAGTCATGCACCGGCAGCGGTTCACCAACGTGGTTGTCGAGCAAGCCGTCATAAGGGTCCGGCAAGCGACTGTCAGGCTCGAACCAGGTGGGCTCGCGCGAGGCCATGATCGCTGCCAGGCGCGGGTGCTGGGCAATCACGAAGCGCCGTCCCAGCGCCTCGTGGACCAGGCCCACGGTCGCCACGGGCCTGAGGCTGTCATCGTCCAGGCGCAGCAACCCCACGGCGCCACTGTTGAAGTATTCGCGCAGGGTCTGCACCAGGCGCTGCAATCGCACCGCATTGGGCAGCTCGACGATCAGGTCGGCGGCCAGGCTTTCACGCAGCATGGTTGTGATGACCCTCCAGGGTTCGTTTGACCCTTCGCAGTCAGGGTGACAATCACCCTGAAAAAAATTATTCGTTTATTTTCAGCCAGTTAAATCTGGCACGCCGGCTGCAAAGTCCACTCGTCTGTCCCTCCCGGGATTCAACCCAAGGAAACATGATGAGCCTCGAATTGCTGGACCAAAGCCTCGGCCAACTGGCCTGCGACATTCCCGGTGCCACCCGTACCTTCCATCATTACAACCTCGACTTCTGTTGCGGCGGGCAAAAATCCCTGCGCGAAGCCGCCCTGGTCAAAGGCCTGAACCCGCTGCTGATCGCCGACGCCCTGCGCACCCTGCAAGCCGCCGGCGAACTGGGCCATGACTGGCGCGACGAACCCCAGGCACTGTTGATTGCCCACATCCTGGAACGCTACCACGCCCGCCATCGCGACCAACTGCCGGAACTGATCCGCCTGGCCCGTCGCGTCGAGCAGGTCCATGGTGCGCGGCCCAGTTGCCCCAACGGCCTGGCCGATCACTTGCAGGACATGTATCAGGAACTCGAAGGCCACATGCTCAAGGAAGAACAGGTGCTGTTCCCGATGCTGCAACAGGGCCTGGGCGAACGGGCCTCGGCGCCGATCCAGGTGCTGCGCTACGAACACGACCAGCACGGTGAAGCCCTGGAAACCATGCTCGCCCTGACCGACCAGATCACCCCGCCCGCCGACGCCTGCAACACCTGGCGCGCCCTGTATCGCGGGCTGGTGGAGTTTCGCGACGACCTGATGCAGCACATCCACCTGGAAAACAATGTGCTGTTCGTCAATGCGATGAAGCCCACTCGCTAACCCTCAAACATTGCCCATTACGCCTGTGGGAGCAAAGCTTGCTCGCGATAGCGATGGATCAGTCAACATTGATATCGACTGACACTGCGCCATCGCGAGCAAGCTTTGCTCCCACAGGCATTCGTTGCTCTCATCCCTACTCAAAACTGCCAATAGAACATCGCCTTGGCCAGCACCACGATCAACACCATGTGCCCCAGGATACTGCGGCGCAACCAGCAGGCTCGGTTCGGCGTCAGGCGGCCGCTCTTGAGCCAGTACGCCAGCCACAAATAGTGACCGATGATGCTCAGCGCCAGCAGGATCTTCAGGCTCAGCAGCAGGCCGAAGCTGTTGCTCAGCGGCTGGCTCAATGCGCCGCGATGCTGCCAGGCCAGGGCCATGCCGGCGCCGTACAGCAACAGCACCACGCCGTGCAGGACGTGTCGCGAGCGCTTGGCGATGGCCTGGTCGGCGGCGTCCTTGACACCTTGGGCCAGGGGCCGGCGGGCGGCATGCCAGATAAAAACCTCGAAAAACAACGTGCCAATGAAGGCGATGGCCGCCAACAGGTGCGTGACCAGCAAGACGCCGTACATCATCGATCCCCTGCGCCCCCACGACTCATCCCGGATGCCCATCCACCCGGGCCTTCAGCAGCATCGGCCCGTAGCGCCAGGCGTATAGACCGAACGCCAATGTCCAGCACAGCCCCGCGAGCCACAGCCCGGCCAACGGCAACAGCAGCACCAACAGCACGCGGCTCAGGCATGCCAGGTTCAGCAGGATGAACGCCAGGGTCATGCCCGTCGGTGGCTCCAGGGCTCGCCCGGTATGGCCCAGGCTGACGCGGGCAATCATCGCCAGGATCAACCCGGCCATGGCGCCGATGGTCAGGCCGTGCACCGCCAGGCTCGGGTTCACCGGCACGCCGAAGTGCCACAGCGCCATGCCCAGGCAGGCCACCGCCAGCCAAGCGTAGGCCAGGTGCAACGACCACAGCAGCGGCACCCGCCACAAGTCCCGATCATGCCAACGCACCAGTCGAACCCCATGCCCCACCGCCAATGCAGCGAACAACAGGCCGACCCAGGCGCTAGCCACCAGTGCCGGGCCGAAGGCATACAACAACGCCACCAGCGCCGACCCCGCCAGTAACAGGCGATCGAGCCACGGCCAAGGGGCCACGCCCTCGACCCGACCGAGGCCACGCTGGGTAAAGAATGGAATCACGCGCCCGCCGATCAACCCCATCATGGCGGCCACCAGCCACAGGCCGGTGAGCACGCTCTGGCGCTGCAAGCCCTCGTTGTGCTGCACCAGGCCGTACACGGATAAACCATCAGCGCCGGCCAACAGCAGCAATACCAGGACAATCGGGTAATTGCGCTTCTGCCGCACACGCCACAACGTCAGCCCCATCAACGCGGCGACCGCCAGGGCAAACCCCAGTTCCAGCAGCGTCAGCAACGGCCAGGGTGCATCGACCAGCCAAGCCAACCGCGCGCCCAGCCACAGCAGCGCCAGCGTGGCCAAGCGCTTGCCGCTGAGCCCCGGGGTGCCGGTCCAGGTCTGCACCGCCGTCAGCAGGAACCCGGCGATGATCGCCAGGCCGAAACCGAACAACAGTTCATGGCGGTGCCAGGCCAACCAACCGCCGGCTGGCTGCCAGGCCGACAAGCGCCCGGTAAACGCGGCGAGCCAAAAGGGAATGGCCAGCAGCGCCAGCACGCAACCGGCCAGAAAGAACGGCCGAAACGCCAGGCGCCACAGCGGCGCGATGGCCATGGCCTTGCGACGGTCAAGCACTTGCATACACCACTCCTTTGCCTCGCTGAACCGTCAGCGAGGTACGACAAACCAGGGTTCGAATGATCGGCTATCGACGCTGGCAGGCCTTGTCTCAGATCAAGCCAACCAGGTGCCTCGACCAGACACTTGCAAGGGGCTTGCCGAACCGGGTCGAGCCGCTCGCCAAATACCTCTGCCCCCCCTGTGGGAGCGAGCTTGCTCGCGATGGCGGTGGCTCAGTTGCACTGATGTTGGATGTGCGGCCGTCATCGCGAGCAAGCTCGCTCCCACAAGGACTGTAGCTGAATAGGGTATTTATGACCCTTTCATGGTTGTTTTTACCCTGTCGCGCCAGGGTCATTTTTACCCTCTCCGCCCCAACGCCCCACCAATCAAAGCCTCCAGCCCTGGCCCGGCTCTTGCTCAGCCACGGCATCACCTTTCTTGCCGGGGCCATCCATGAAATCCGTCGTTCTGCCGCTTACCTGGTTCGTCATGCTCTCCTGCGTCGTGGCGCTTGCCAGCGGCCTGTCCCTGAGTCTGGTCTGACCCCGCCCCCTCTTTAGCCATTACAAGGATCCATGCCATGGTGCTCCACCGTGTCCATCACCAGATTCTGCGCAGCCATCATCTGTTCGAGCCCTTGAACGAAGAACAGCTCGACGAGTTGATGAGCAACAGCCAACTGCTGAGCATCGACAAGGGCGACCCGTTGTTCCGTCAGGGGGAGCCGGCGCAGGCGTTTTATTTCGTGATTTCCGGGGCGGTGAAAATCTACCGGCTGACCCCGGACGGCCAGGAAAAAGTCTTCGAGGTCATCGGCGAGCGCCAGACCTTCGCCGAAGCGATGATGCTGATGGACACGCCCAACTACGTCGCGTCCGCCGAAGCCGTGGGCCCGACCCAGCTGTATCGGCTGTCCAACGCCACCTACATGCGCCTGTTGCAAAGCAATAGCCGGCTGACCTTCGCCCTGCTCGGCAAGCTCTGCGTACGCCTGCACCAGCGGGTCAACGAGATTGAAACCCTGTCGCTGAAAAACGCCACCCATCGTGTGGTGCGCTACCTGCTGACGCAACTGGTGCGCCTGCAAACCGTGGACAGTCAGTTCGAACTGCCGATGGCCAAGCAACTGATCGCCGGGCACTTGTCGATCCAGCCGGAAACCTTTTCGCGGATCATCCGGCGCCTGATCGATGAAAAAATCATCACCCAGGACGGTCGCCAGATCGCCATTCTCGATCGCCTGCGCCTGGAGCAATTCGAATGAGCGCGCAGCCCACTTGCCTGTATTGCCAACTGGCCAACCCTGTCGATACCACCGAATGCCGCCAGTGCGGCATGCCGTTGCCAGCCGAGGCGGCAAGGGCCGACGAGCGCCGGCTACGGCGCTTCGGTTGGTTCTGTGGCGGGCTGACGATCTTCTGCATCGTCATGTTCTTCTGGCTGCCTCGCAGCATCGTCTGAACCCTCAATCCTGAGTCAATTGCCGGTACAACTGCGGTAGACGCAGCGGCAGTTGCTCGGGCTGGCGAATCAAGGTGTAGCCGTTGGCCCCGAACATGTACGGCAGGTAATCCCCCGCTTCGCGGTCGATGGTGATACAGAACGGTGTCAACCCTTGGCGCCGCGCCTCGAGCACCGCCTGGCGGGTGTCTTCCACGCCGTAGCGTCCCTCGTAGAGGTCCAGGTCATTGGGCTTGCCGTCACTGAGCAGCAACAACAATTTGCGCCGGCGTTTGCAGCCAGCCAACTGTTGCGTGGCCTGGCGGATCGCTGCGCCCATGCGCGTGTAGTAACCAGGCTTGAGGCCCTGGATGCGTCCGCGGGTGTGATCGTCGTAACGCTGGTTGAAAGCCTTGAGCTCATGCATGCGCACCTGCTGGCGGCGCAGGGAAGAGAACCCGTACAGAGCGAAATCATCCCCCAGCACCGACAGGGTTTCGCCGAACAGCAACAGGCTGTCGCGGATCACATCGATCACCCGGTGCTCGTCATTGAGGTGGGCATCGGTGGACATCGACAGGTCGGCCAGCAGCAGGCAGGCCAGGTCGCGACGGGTTTGGCGCTGGTCCATGAACAGCCCGCGTTCGCTGCACTGGCCATGCTGGCGCTCGACATGAAAATCCAGCCAGGCTTGCAGGTCCAGCTCCAAACCTTGGGTTTGCTGGCGCAACCACTGGCGATCGTTGCGCAAGTGTTCGAACTGGCGACGCAGGCGCTGGGCCGAGCTTCGCAGGCGTGCGGGCAACGGCAGGGGCTGGCAATCGCGGGGGTGAAGGTTTGCAGGCTGACGAAGTCGTCCTGCAGGCGTTGCTTGCGGTAATCCCATTCCGGCAACAGGATGCCTGCGCCCAACGGGATGTCGTCCACATCGGCCGGGGGCAGGTCCAGGTGCAGTTTCAAACCACCGCCCTTGCGTATGCGGGTGCGTGACAAGGTCAACTGGTCCAGGTCCTCGGCGACGCGAGCGGCGTCCGGGTCTTCGCTGTCATCGGCCCAGCGATCCAGGTCCACGTGTTCGGTCCAACTGAACAGGTTTTCCAGGCGCACGATCAGCAGCCCACCGTCACGGGTGGTGTCATCGATTCGCTCGGCGCGCTTGCGCCCACCTTGCTGTTCACCGGGTGGCGTCGCCAGGTATTGCTCGGACTCTTCGAGATTGGCGGCCTGGGGATTGGCCAGGTGTTGGGGTGGGTAGAGCCACAGCGGCAACGGCCAGGCGGCCCGCTCGCTGCGGGGAAAATGTTCGACACTGCCCGGTTCGCGCAAGGCTTGGCACAACGCCCGCTCCAGGGCGGCTTCGACCGGGTTGAGCGTGGCGGGATCGGGGCGCAGGGACAGGTGCGCGTCCACCAGCCGCCGGTAGCGAGGGCGCAGCGCCGGGTAGCGCGTCAACACCGCTTGGGTCCAGCGCTGATTGTCTCGCCCCCAGTGCATCATCGGTCCCGACTGCGCGGCCAGCAAGGCGAGCCAGCGATACAGCTCTTGGTTGAGCCCGATATCGGGGAACGCCGCCAGGCTCGCTGGCAGACGCAGGTTGTCGCCGTCGCAGCAGGCCAGGGGCACTTGCTTGCAGGTGCCGGCGATCTGCTGCAACAGGTTGCGACGCAGCAGCAGGTCGCGGTCGCTGACCGCTTCCACCCCCAGGTGAGGCGCACCGCCGGTGGCGCGGAACAGTACCTGGAGGGCGCGTTGCCGGGGAATCAGTTCGACCCGTGCTTCAGGAAAATCGGCGCTGGCCCGACGGGTGATGAAACGGTGCCAGACACTGCCGACCCATTCTTCCAGCTCGAGGGTGAATGCCATGGTTGTTCTCCTCTTAAGCCGAACCCATTGTGGCGAGGGGATTTATGTGGGAGCAAGGCTTGCTCGCGAAACAGGCGCCTTGATCTCTGGAAGACCGCATCGCCCCCATCGCGGGCAAGCCTTGCTCCCACATAAATCCCCTCACCACAAATGAGTTCGGCTTAGTCGTTGTGGCGACTCATGAAGGCACCACCGCCGCCGGTGCGCGAAGGGCCGCACGACCACGTTGACGGAAGCTGAACAGGTAGCAGAGCAACCCGGCCAGGAACCCGACGCCGCTGACCAGTCGCGCCCAGAACAGCGGCTTCAAATGGTCCATCGTCGCCATGAACGGCAAGGCACTGCCATCCGGCATCCACCGCTGCAACCACACCTGGACCACACCGGCGGCGGTGAGGAACAAGGTGATCATCACCATCGACAGGGTCATCAACCAGAAGCCCCAGATCTCCAGGCGCTGGGAGCGTTCGTCCGCCGCTTCACCCAAGCCCCGCAAGCGCGGCATGGCGTAGCTGATCAGCGTCATCACGATCATCGCGTAGGCCCCGTAGAAAGCCAGGTGACCGTGGGCCGCGGTCAGTTGCGAACCGTGGGTGTAGTAGTTGACCGGTGCCAGGGTGTGCAGGAAACCCCAGACACCCGCGCCGAAGAACGCGGTGACCGTGGTGCCCTTGGCCCACAACGTGGCGGCACGGTTCGGATGCTGCCGACGGCGGTTTTTCACCATGCTGAAGGCGAAGACCACCATCGCCAGGAACGGCAGCGGTTCCATCGCCGAGAAGATCGAGCCGACCCACAACCAGACCTCGGGCGCGCCGATCCAGAAGAAGTGGTGACCGGTGCCGATGATCCCGGTGATCAACGCCATGGCGATAATCACATAGAGCCATTTTTCTACCACTTCCCGGTCCACGCCGGTGATCTTGATCAGGACGAAGGCGAGCATCGAACCCATGATCAGTTCCCAGACGCCTTCCACCCAAAGATGCACCACCCACCACCAGTAGAACTTGTCGCGTGCGAGGTTTTCCGGGTTGTAGAAGGAGAACAGGAAGAACACCGCCAGGCCGATCAGCCCGGTCATCATCACCATGCTGACCGTGGTCTTGCGCCCCTTGAGCAGGGTCATGCCGATGTTGTAGAGGAACCCCAGGCATACCACGACGATGCCCATCTTGGTGATGGTCGGCTGTTCCAGGAACTCGCGGCCCATGGTCGGTAGCAGGTCGTTGCCGGTGAATTTCGCCAGCGTGGCATAAGGCACCGAGAGGTAACCCAGGATCGTCGCCACGCCTGCGGCGGCGAATACCCAGAACAACACGAGCGCCAGTTTCGGGCTGTGCAGTTCGCGGTCGGCCTCCTCCGGTATCAGGTAATACGCCGCGCCCATGAAGCCGAACAGCAGCCAGACGATCAGCAGGTTGGTGTGGACCATGCGGGCCACGTTGAAGGGGATCAGCGGGAACAGGAAGTCGCCGACCACGTATTGCAGGCCCATGATCAAACCGAACAGCACCTGCCCGAGGAACAGCATCAGGGCAAACACGAAATAGGGTTTGGCGACAGCCTGCGAGGCGAATTTCAGATGCGGATTAGCCATGCTCATCTCTCAGCCCTCCTTGTTTGGCGGCCAGCCATTGGTATTGATTTTCGAGCTCCACTTGAGGAACTCGGCGATGTCGTCGACCTCCTGCTCGCTCAGGTTGAATTGCGGCATGGCCCGACGTCCCGGAACGTTCAGCGGCTGCATTTTCATCCACGCCTGCAGGAACGGCTTGAAGGCCTCGTCGCCACCACGCCGGTTCACGACGTTGCCCAGCTCCGGCGCAAAATATGCGCCCTCGCCCAACAGCGTATGACAGCCGATGCAGTTGTTGCGCTCCCAGACGCCCTTGCCGCGTATCACCGACTCCGTCAATTGCGCCTGGTTGCTGCGTTCGGGAAAGGTCTGTTCCGTGTGGTAGGTCAGGGCCAGGAATATCAGGAAGAAGAAGATGCTTCCCCCGAAGTAAATATTCCTGGCCATGCCTTTGGTGAAGGTATCTGACATGGTCACTTCCTCATTGCTTGGCGTGACCATTTTAGGAACCGAGGGGGCTGAAACCGCTTGATGGCGATCAAGAATCTCCGATGGTTTTGGTAGGTTGTTCCAACACAGCCCGAAAGGCAGATGAGCTTTTGTGGCGAGGGAGCTTGCTCCCGCCGGGGCGCGAAGCGGCCCCAGGCAAGTTGATCGCGGTCAGCCTGATACACCGGGATGCCTGGCCTTGGGGCTGCTGCGCAGCCCAGCGGGAGCAAGCTCCCTCGCCACGGTTATGTGCCAGACATGAGTGTCGAGGCAATCAGCACGGCCAATAGTGCGGCCCAACTCAATATCAACCGCCGCCACAGGCGCGGCGCATGGCGCAGTTCCATGAAGCCGTCGGCGATCAGCCAGGCCTTGGTCACCGCGACCGCCAGGATGGCGATGGACACCAGTGCGCTGGCGGCGACCTGGCCCAGGGCGACGGTGCCGGTGCTCAGCACGGCCAGCGCCATCCAGCAGGTGATCAAGACACGGGAAGCCGACATGAGCATCTCCGCTCAACCGAGAATGTAGACAACCGGGAACAGCAACACCCAGACCAGATCGACCATGTGCCAATACAGCACGCCGGACTCCAACCCGCTGTGTTCCTGCGCACCATAGCGCCGACGCCGGCAACCCTCGGCCAGCCAGGCGAGGATCACCATGCCCAGCAGCACATGGAGAAAATGAAACGCGGTGAGGATCCAGTACAAGGTGAAGAACGTGTCGTGCTCCATCCCCAAGCCGTTCGCCAGCAGATGGGCATACTCAGTGAGCTTGATCGCCACATAACCGCAGGCGAGCAACAACGCCCCGCACAACAACAGCGCGGCGCGACGCGGCCGGTCCCGCCTGACTTGCTCCTGGGCCAGGGCGGCGAACAGCCCGGCGGTGATCAGGCTCAGGGTCATGGCCAGGCCCGTGGAGCGGTCCAGCAACTGCCGGCCCTCGCTGAACATCTGCGGGTGCAACGCCTGGGCGACGGTGAATGCCAGGATCAACAGCGCGAACACCGACAACTCGGCGAGGATGAAAAACCACATCGCCAGATCCCCGGGCAACCGCCGGGGCACGCCAGCGGTTTCAGCCGAAGTGGACATCGACCACATCCATCAAAGCGGCAACGGTCTGCGGGTCGTCACTCAACGGCTCGGCCAGGCAGGCCAGACAGGCTTGGCGCGGGTCCATGCCGGAGCCGATCATGCGCGCGGCGAAAATCAACAGGCGCGTTGAGGCGACTTCCTCCAGGTCATGTTGATCGAGCCGGCGCAGCGCCTGCCCCAGCCGCACCACCTGGGCCGCCAGGGCCAGGTCCACACCCGCCTCGCGGGCGACGATGCGCTCTTCATCGGCCACCGCCGGATAGCCAAAGCGCATCGCCACGAAACGCTGGCGCGTGCTGGGCTTCATACCCTTGAGCAGGTTCTGGTAACCGGGGTTGTACGACACCACCAGCATGAAGGACGGCGGCGCCTGCAGCACTTCGCCGGTGCGTTCCAGGTACAGCTGCCGACGATCATCGGCCAGCGGGTGCAGCACCACCGCCGTGTCCTGGCGCGCTTCGACCACCTCATCCAGATAGCAGATGCCGCCCTCACGCACCGCCCGGGTCAAGGGACCGTCCTGCCACCAGGTGCCCTGGGCGCCAATCAGGTGACGGCCCACCAGGTCAGCCGCGCTCAAGTCATCGTGGCAGGCGACGGTGTACAGCGGCAGTTTCAGGCGGTGAGCCATGTGCTGGACGAAACGGGTCTTGCCGCAGCCGGTGGGGCCTTTGATCAGCACCGGCATGCCGTGATGCCAGGCCTGTTCGAACAGCGCCTGCTCGTTGTCCTGGGGTTGATAAAAGGGTTCGTCGGGGTGCTGCAAAGTGTGGATAGCGTTCATGGCGAGGGCCTGATCAGACAACACGATTGCCGGCCACGCTACGGCGCCCTGCGACAACCTGGCAAGGCCGGCGGCCAGCAAACTTGATCGCCGTCAAGCGGCTCACCACCGCCCTGGGCATAGCCTTGCATCGCACCAAGAACCTGCGCGCCGAACGTCAATTACAGCGCAGCGCGGGTCATGCCTGAGGAGAAATGGAATGCTGATCAGCCACAAAAAAACGTGGGCCCTGAGGGTGACGGCGCTGTGTACAGCGCTGGTTGCTCCCTACGCCTTCGCCGACCAACCCACCACGCCGGAACCGTCCCGCGTGGTCAAGACCGAAGGCGCGCCGGACCTGAGCCAGGCCGATTTCGACTCGGCCAAGGAAATCTATTTCCAGCGCTGCGCCGGCTGCCACGGGGTCCTGCGCAAAGGCGCCACCGGCAAACCGCTGACACCCGACATCACCCAGTCCCGCGGCCAGGCCTACCTGGAGGCGCTGATCACCTACGGCTCGGCCGCCGGCATGCCGAACTGGGGCACCTCCAACGCCCTGACCAAAGACCAGATCACGGTGATGGCCAAGTTCATCCAGCACACCCCGCCGACACCGCCGGAATGGGGCATGGCCGAAACCCTAAAGACCTGGAAGGTCCTGGTCAAACCCGAAGACCGTCCGACCCGGCAGCTGAACAACCTCAATCTGCAAAACCTGTTTTCAGTCACTCTGCGCGACGATGGCAAGATCGCCTTGATCGACGGCGATACCAAGAAGATCGTCAAGCTGATCGACACCGGTTATGCGGTGCACATCTCGCGCATCTCCGCATCGGGGCGCTACCTGCTGGTGATCGGCCGCGATGCCAAGATCGACATGATCGACCTGTGGCCGAAAGAGCCGACCAAGGTGGCGGAAATCAAGGTGGGCATCGAAGCCCGCTCGGTGGAGACCTCCAAGTTCAAGGGCTACGAGGACAAGTACACCATCGCTGGTTCCTACTGGCCGCCGCAGTTCACCATCATGGACGGCGAGACCCTGGAGCCCAGGCAGATCGTCTCGACCCGGGGCATGACCGTCGACACCCAGCAATACCATCCCGAGCCACGGGTCGCGGCCATCATCGCCTCCCACGAATGGCCGGAGTTCATCGTCAACGTCAAGGAAACCGGCAAGGTGATGCTGGTCAACTACCAGGACATCAAGAACCTCACCATCACCAGCATCGACGCCGCGCCGTTCCTCCATGACGGCGGTTGGGACAGCAGCCATCGCTACTTCATGACGGCCGCCAACAACTCCAACAAGGTCGCAGTGATCGACTCCAAGGAACGCAAGCTCACCGCCCTGGTGGATGTCGGCAAGACCCCGCACCCGGGGCGCGGCGCCAACTTCAACCACCCACTCTACGGGCCGGTCTGGGCCACCAGCCACTTGGGCGACGCCGGGGTTTCCATGATCGGCACCGACCCGATCAAGCATCCGCAATACGCCTGGAAGCAGGTCGGTTCGCTCCAGGGCCAGGGTGGCGGCTCGCTGTTCATCAAGACCCACCCCGCCTCGCGCCACCTGTATGTCGACACCACCCTCAGCCCGGACGCCAAGCTCAGCCAGTCGGTGGCGGTGTTCAACATCGACAAGCTCGACGCCGGCTACACCGTGCTGCCGATCGCCGAATACGCCGGCATCGAGAAAGGCGCGCTGCGCGTGGTGCAACCGGAATACAACAAGGCCGGCGACGAGGTCTGGTTCTCGGTCTGGAGTGGTCAGGAAGACGAGTCGGCGCTGGTGGTGATCGACGACAAGACCCTCAAGGTCAAGAACGTGATCAAGGACAAGCGCCTGATCACCCCGACCGGGAAATTCAACGTCTACAACACCCAACACGACATCTATTGAGCCCCATCAATAAGAGGAAAAACCATGAAGCCTATTCTGATTGCCCTGGCCTTGACTGCCGCCTACAGCCTGCCGGCGTTGGCGCAAGACGGCCCGACGCTGTTCAAGAGCAAACCCTGCGCCGCCTGCCATTCCATCGACACCAAGGTGGTGGGCCCGGCGCTCAAGGAGGTCGCGGCGAAAAACGCTGGCGTCGCCGGGGCCCAGGACGTGCTTGCCAAGCACATCAAGGAAGGCACGCAAGGCAATTGGGGACCGATGCCGATGCCGGCCAACCCTGTGACGGAAGAGGAAGCCAAGATCCTGGCTGCGTGGGTCTTGACCCTTAAATAACCACACACCCGTGGCGAGGGAGCTTGCTCCCGCTGGGCTGCGAAGCAGCCCCTTGGGTTTGCCTGACACACTGAGTCGTCAGGTTGCTATTGGGGCTGCTGCGCAGCCCAGCGGGAGCAAGCTCCCTCGCCACAAAAAGCTATAGCCGATGTTTTGTCTTGATCAGGAGGACGTCATGGAACGACACAACACCGCAATCTCGATGACCACCCTCCTCTTCGCTTTCTCTTCCTGCGTGCTGGCCGCTCCCGACAGCCAGCGCCAGGCCCAATTGCAACATCTGCTGGACCAGGACTGTGGCGCCTGCCACGGCCTGTACCTGACCGGCGGCCTCGGTCCGCCCCTGACCCACGAAGCCCTGGCCGGAAAATCCCGCGACAGCCTCATCGCCACCGTCACCCTCGGACGGCCCGGCAGCGCCATGCCCGGTTGGGCAGCGTTGCTTGCGCCCGACGACATTCGCTGGCTGGTGGACCGGCTCCTTCAAGGAAAACCCGCCTCATGATCCGTTCCTTCCTGTCCTCCACCGCCATCGCCCTGCTGCTCTGCGGTTGCGCCCAGACACCGTTGCGCGGTACCGGCGATTTGGGCGTGGTGGTGGAGCGCGCCAGCGGCAGCCTGCAAATCATCGAAAGCGACACCCGCACCGCCCTGGGCCGCGTCGAAGGCCTGGGCGACTTGTCCCACGCCTCGGTGGTGTTTTCCCGCGACCAGCGCTACGCCTATGTCTTCGGCCGTGATGGCGGCCTGAGCAAGGTCGACCTGCTGAGTGCGCGCGTCGAACGCCGGATCATCCAGGGCGGCAACAGCATCGGCGGCGCGATCAGCCAGGACGGCAAACTGATCGCCGTTTCCAACTACGAGCCCGGCGGCGTCAAGGTGTTCGATGCCCGGACCCTGGAACAGATCGCCGACATCCCGGCCACGCCGTTGCCGGGCGGCCAAAAGCGCTCACGGGTGGTGGGCTTGGTGGATGCGCCGGGACAACGCTTCGTGTTCAGTCTGTTCGACACCGGCGAAATCTGGAGCGCCGATTTCAGCCTGGGCCTCACCCCGCGCATCGAGCGTTTCACCGCCATTGGCCAGCAACCCTACGACGCCCTGATCACCCCGGACGGGCGTTATTACATGGCCGGACTGTTCGGTGAAGACGGCATGGCCCAACTCGATCTCTGGCACCCGGAACGCGGGGTGAAACGGGTACTGGGGCATTACGGGCGCGGCCAGGAGCGGCTCCCGGTGTACAAGATGCCGCACCTGGAAGGCTGGGCCATCGCCGACCGGCAAGCCTTCGTGCCCGCCGTCGGGCATCACCAAGTGTTGGTGATGAACGCCCAGGACTGGCAACAGACCGACGCCATCGCCGTGGCCGGTCAACCGGTGTTCGTCACAGCGCGACCGGATGGCCGACAGTTGTGGGTCAACTTCGCCTACCCGGACAACGACCGCGTCCAGGTCATCGACACCCAGACCCACGCCATCGTTGCCGACCTGCGGCCGGGTCCGGCAGTGCTGCACATGGAGTTCACCGCCCGAGGCGACCAACTGTGGCTGTCCGCCCGGGATGGCGGTCAGGTGCAGGTCTGGGACCCTTATCGCCTCGAACGCCTGGGCAGCTTGCCGGCCCTGAGCCCCAGCGGCATTTTCTTCAGCAGCCGCGCCCACAAGCCGGGGTACTGACCATGACACTCAACTCACTGGCCCGGCGCCTGATCGATCGATTCCAGCATGGCCTGCCGCTGTGCGCCGAGCCCTATCAAGCCATGGCCGAGGCCTTGGGCTGCAGCGAAGCCCAGGTCATCGACTGCCTGCACCATCTGCAAGTGGCCGGGACCTTATCGCGCGTCGGCCCGGTGTTCGAACACACCCGGGCCGGGGCCAGCACCCTCGCCGCCCTGGCCGTGCCCGAAGACCGCTTGCACCAGGTGGCGGCACGCGTCAGCCAATACCCGGAAGTCAATCACAACTATGCCCGGGAGCATCGCTACAACCTCTGGTTCGTACTGACCGGCCCCAACCGGGCCCACCTGGACAACATCCTCCAGGAACTGGAACACGACACCGGTCTCACGCCACTGGACCTGCCCATGCTCACCGCCTACCGCATCGACCTGGGCTTTGCCCTGGAGGCCACCCCATGAAAAACGCCCTGAGCGAGCAACAGTCACTGGCACTGCGCCGTCTGCTGGAAACCGGCCTGCCCCTGACATCGCGGCCTTTCCAGGCCCTGGCCGAGCAGATCGAGGCCAGCGAGCCCCAGGTGCTCGAGCAGGTGCAGCGCTGGCACGAACAGGGCCTGTTCCGGCGCGTCGGCCTGGTGGTCAACCATCGCGCCCTGGGGTTTGCCGCCAACGCCATGCTGGTGCTGGACGTGCCGGATGCCCTGGTCGATGAAGTCGGTCGGCGCCTCGGCCAGGCCCCCGGCATCAACCTTTGCTACCAGCGCCCGCGGCGCCTGCCACAGTGGCAATACAACCTGTTCTGCATGATCCACGGTCGCCAGCGCGACCGCGTCGAAGCCCAGGTCCAGGCGCTGCTGGAAGAACACTTGCTGGACGACCTGCCCCATCAATTGCTGTTCAGCACGCACCTGTTCAAGCAATGCGGCGCACGTTACGCCGCACCGGTCGGAGCCCGTATCGATGGATGACCTCGACCGCCGCCTGATCAATCGCCTGCAACTGGGCCTGCCGCTGGTCCGCCATCCTTGGCAAGCCCTGGCCCAGGAACTGGACAGCAGCAGCACTGAATTGCTCGACCGCCTGCACGAACTGCTCAACGACGGCGTACTCACCCGCTTCGGCCCGATGTTCGACATCGACCGCCTGGGCGGCGCGTTCACCCTGGCGGCGCTGGCGGTGCCCGAACCGCGCTTCGAAGCCATTGCCGAGCTGCTCGCCGACATGCCCGAAGTGGCCCACAACTACCGCCGCGAGCACACCTGGAACATGTGGTTCGTGCTCGCCTGCCCCAGCGAACAGGCGATCGACGACACCCTGCGGCGCATCGAACACCTGACCGGCCTGGTGCCACTGAACCTGCCCAAAGAGGAGACCTACCATGTCGGCCTGTATTTCCCCGTCTGAGGCTGCGTGGCAAGCGTCGCCACGGCTGGATGAAACGCCCTTGGCGTTGCGCCTGGTGGAACTGACCCAGGCCGGCCTGCCCTTGCTCGAAGACCCCTGGGCCTGGCTGGCCGAGCAACTGGGCTTGAGCGTGGAATCCACCCTCGACCTGCTCAAGCGCCTGCAGGTCGAAGGGGCGATCCGGCGCATCGCCGCCGTGCCCAATCACTACCGCCTGGGTTATCGCCACAACGGCATGACGGTCTGGGACGTGGCCGACGCCGACATCTCGCGCCTCGGCGCGCTGCTGGGGGCGCAGCCCTTCGTCAGCCACTGCTACCGGCGGCCGCGCCGGCCCGGCTGGCGCTACAACCTGTTCGCCATGGTCCACGGCCGCAGCCGCGAAGAAATCGACAGCTACCGCGAACACCTGCGCTACCTGCTGGGGGACGCCTGCGCCGCCGACGACATGCTGGTGAGCAGCCGCATCCTGAAAAAAACCGGCCTGCGTCTGACGCCTGTGGGAGCAAAGCTTGCTCGCGAAACAGGGGCGTCGGTTTTATGAAGGAGCGCATCGGCTTCATCGCGGGCAAGCCTTGCTCCCACCAAAGCCTTGCTCCCACAACGCGGGGATAAGCCGCGCTGAACCCGCACGTCGATCGAAATCGAAGGAGCGCTTTATGTTGAGGATCAGCCACTATCTGCGAGCCCTGGCCGGGCAATGCCCCGCCCCACGCGTCGCGCCACCGGGCAAGCACCGCCCGCCGGTGGTGATCTGGAACCTGCTCAGGCGTTGCAACCTGACCTGCAAGCACTGCTATGCGACATCGGCCGACAGCGTGTTTCGCGACGAACTGGACACCGCGGCGGCGCTCAAGGTCATCGATGACTTGCATGACGCCGGGGTGCGTGTGCTGATCCTGTCCGGCGGCGAACCGCTGCTGCGCGACGACCTGTTCCAACTCAGTGCCTATGCCCGCAGCAAGGACTTTTTCCTGGCCCTATCCACCAACGGCACACTGATCGACGCCTCCAATATCCAACAGATTGCCGCGGCGAACTTCGATTACGTCGGCATCAGCATCGACGGCCTGGAAGCGACCCACGATGAGTTCCGCCAGCTCAAGGGCAGCTTCGCCAGCTCCATGGCGGCCATCCGGCTTTGCCGCGAGCAAGGCATCCGGGTCGGATTGCGCACCACCCTCACCCAGCACA
The DNA here is from genome assembly GCF_055390755.1 of Pseudomonas sp. Van50. Taxonomy (NCBI): domain Bacteria; kingdom Pseudomonadati; phylum Pseudomonadota; class Gammaproteobacteria; order Pseudomonadales; family Pseudomonadaceae; genus Pseudomonas; species Pseudomonas sp. Van50. The sequence continues at coordinate 4,056,465 of NZ_AP024343.1, forward strand.
ACCACGCCCAGTTGCCGCGCTTGCTGGACTTGATGGATGAGTACGACGTACAGAAATTCTATCTGTCGCATCTGAACTACAGCGGCCGGGGCAAGCGCAGTCGCAAGCTCGATGCCCATCAGCAGATGAGTCGCGAGGCCATGACCCTGATCTTCGAGCAAGCCTGGCACGACATCGAACAGGGCCGCGACAGTGACTTCGTCAGCGGCAACAACGACGCCGATGCGATCCTGTTGCTGCAGTGGGTATCCCGGCGCATGCCCCAGCACTACGCCGCACTGGAGCAGATGCTGCGGGCCTGGGGCGGCAATGCGTCGGGCAGCGGCATCGCCAACATCGACAATACCGGCGAGGTCCACCCCGACACGTACTGGTGGCAGCATTCGGTGGGCAACGTGCGCCAGACGCCGTTCAAGACACTCTGGTCAGACCGCCCCGATACCCTGTTGCTGAAGCTGCGCGAACATCCACGGGCCGTGGGCGGCCGTTGTGGGCAATGCCGCTGGCTGGACATCTGCAACGGCAATACCCGCACCCGCGCCTGGGCCGACGGCGACCTGTGGGGCCAGGACCCCGGCTGCCACCTCAGCGATGACGAAATTGGCCTGCACGCGATTCCCAGCGTTGCGATGCCCTGCGCCTGATAAACCGACGGCGAACCTGATGACGAACCAAGGAAGTCCCATGCCTGCCTCCATCGTTTTGCCCGCTGCCCTGCAATCACCCTTCAGACCGGGTGAGGTCGCCCTGGTCGGCGCCGGCCCCGGTGATCCGGGCCTGCTGACCTTGCGCGCCTGGAGCCTGTTGATGCAGGCCGACGCGGTGGTCTACGACCGCTTGATCAGCCCGCAACTGCTCAACCTGATCCCCCTGCCCTGCGCCCGGCACTACGTCGGCAAGGCCGCCGGCTGCCACAGCCTGCCCCAGCCACAAATCAACGAACTGCTCGCCGACCTGGCCGACCTGGGCCAACGGGTGGTGCGGCTCAAAGGCGGTGATCCGTTCATCTTCGGTCGCGGTGCCGAAGAGCTGGAGTATCTGCTGGCCCGGGGTATCGATTGCCAGGTGGTGCCCGGCATCACCGCCGCGGCCGGTTGCAGCACCTATGCCGGGATTCCCCTGACCCATCGCGACATGGTCAATTCCTGTCGTTTCATCACCGGTCATCTGCAACGCGAAGGCGACTTGAACCTGCCCTGGCAAAGCCTGGCGGATGACAGCCAGACCCTGGTGTTCTACATGGGCTTGTCGAACCTCGGCACCATCGCCACGCAGCTGATCGCGGCGGGCCTGGCGGCCGACACGCCAGCGGCCTTGATCAGCAACGGCACGCGACCCGACCAGCAGGTCCTGCGTGGCACCCTCCAGCAATTGCCGGAGATGGCACTGACGTGCGCCGAAGGCCTGCCGACCTTGACGGTGATCGGCAAGGTGGTCGGCTTGTTTGCCCATCAACTGCTGGAGCATCCAGCGCGCCTGCACCCGGGCATACCGCTCCAGCCCGGTATCGCGAGGGTGGCATCATGAGAATCGGCTGGCTTGCCCCGTTGCTGTGGATCAGTGCCGTCCACGCTGCCACGGCGCCTGAATCGGACCTGGCATTGGCCGAACGCAACTACCAGCAACACTGCCAGCAGTGCCACGGGGTCAATCGCATCGGCGCTGCCGGGCCGGCGTTGTTGCCCCAGAGCCTGAGCCGGATCAAGCCCGACGAGATTCGCCAGGTGATCGAGCATGGACGCCCGGCCAGTCAGATGGCGGCATTCGGCGCGGTGCTGGAGCCCGTGCAGATCGATGGCCTGACCCACTATCTCCAACGTCCGCCCGCCGTCGAACCGACCTGGAGCGAGGACGACACTCGCCGCAGCCATCGCCTGCTGGCGGATGTCGCCACCCTGCCCGATAAACCCCAGCACCACGCCGATCCGCTGAACCTGTTCGTGGTGGTGGAGGCTGGCGACCATCACGTCGATATCATCGACGGGGATCGCTTCGAGGTCCTGGCGCGCTTCGCCTCACACTTTGCGCTACATGGCGGACCGAAATTTTCGCCGGACGGACGCTTCGTCTATTTCGCCTCCCGGGATGGCTGGATCAGTCTGTATGACTTGCACAACCTCACGCTCATCGCCGAGGTGCGGGCCGGGCTCAATACCCGCAACCTGGCGGTGAGCAAGGACGGGCGCTGGGTGCTGGTGGGCAACACCCTGCCGGGCAACGTGGTGGTGCTGGATGCCCGCGACCTGTCGCTGGTCAAGACGGTTGCAACGGTGGGGCTGGACGGCCAGGCCTCGCGGGTCAGTGCGGTCTATACCGCGCCGCCGCGCAACAGCTTCATCGTGGCCTTGAAGGACGTGAAGGAGGTCTGGGAGCTGTCCACCGGGCCGAACCCGGACTTCGTGCCCAGGCGGATCGAGGCCGAGGATTATCTCGACGACTTTTCCTTCTCGCCCGACTACCGGCAGTTGCTCGCCACCTCGCGCAAGGCCCAGGGCGGCCAGGTGATCGACCTCGACACAGGGCGGATCGTCACCGACATCGCGCTGCCGGGCATGCCGCACCTGGGCTCGGGGACCTATTGGAAACGCGATGGGCACTGGGTGTTCGCCACGCCCAACATCAGCAAGGGGCTGATCTCGGTGATCGACTTCGACACCTGGAAAGTCATCAAGCAGATCCCCACCCTGGGGCCGGGTTTCTTCCTGCGCAGCCATGCCAACTCTCGCTACGCCTGGACCGATGTGTTCTTCGGCCCCGACAACGACGCCATCCACCTGATCGACAAACAGACCCTGGAAATCGCCCACACCCTGCGGCCCATGCCCGGCAAGACCGCCGCCCACGTCGAGTTCACCCGCGACGGGCGCTACTTGCTGCTGAGTATCTGGGACACCGATGGCGCGCTGATCGTCTACGACAGCAACACCCTCAAGGAAATCAAGCGCCTGCCCATGAACAAGCCTTCGGGCAAGTACAACGTCGGCAACAAGATCGAGTTCGCCGAGGGGACATCCCACTGAAAAAAGGGGGCTGATGCGCAGCCCCCGGGAGCAAACTTCCCCGCCACAAAAGACTGCGACGGTGTCCAGTTGGAATGACTATTGTGGCGAGGGGATTTATCTGTGGGAGCAAGGCTGCCCGCGATGAACGATAACGCGGTTCATCTGTTCGAATGCGGCGCGGCTATCGCGGGCAAGCCTTGCTCCCACAGACGGCGTCGGACCCAAAGGATCCAACTCTTACCAGGTGAGCACCGCGCCCACCGCAAAGGTGTCGGTGTCTTCGTTCTGCGCACTGGTGTCGTGGCCGTTGATTTCGAACTGGTTGTACTCGGCCACGAGCTTGAGGTTGTCGTTGATATCGTGGAACAGCGCGATGCCCCGGGTTTCGTAATCGGCGCCACTGCCTACCACGCCGTTGCCGTCGTCATCGGTCTTGCCGTAGGACAGCGCCAGACGGTTCTTGCCCAGCTTGTACGAGCCCTGCAACAGGTAGCCCTTGCTGTCGACATTGCGCAGGGTGGCTTCGCCGGCGTTGTTGGTGAAGAACGGGTTGATGCCCTTGGCCTGGAACCCCGAACCGGTGAGCGACAACCCACCCATCTTCGCCTGCACGCCATACCCCAGGCCTTTGGAAGTTACCGACTCGACGGTGGAATCGGTGTTGTCCGAGGTCTGGTAGCTGCCGTTGAGCCAGCTGTAGATCTTCGCCCCGCCCAGGTCGAACTGGTAGGTGATCTCGCTCTCGGTGCGCGGGTTTTCCTGATAGGCCTTGCCGGTAGCGCTGTTGTCGTTGGTGTCCACCGGGTCCATGATCCCCACCGCCACCCGCAGCCCGTCCATCACGGGTGTGCGGTAGGTGATCTGCGAGGTCGGGAACGGGTACGGGTAACCGCTGCCGATGTTGCCGAACGACACGCCACCGCCGTCCACCAGCCCCAGGGTATCGCTGACCTGACCATAACCGGCGAGCAGTTCGTCCAGCAGGATGTTGGAGCGGGCAAACAGGCCGAAGTCCTTGCCGATCAGCACTTCGCCCCACTCCGGGTTGGCCACGGTGCCGTAGAACTGGCGCACGTCGATGGCGGTGTCGGTGCCATTGGTTTCACTGTCGTTGATGGTCACCCAGAACGAAGCCCGGGCGCCGAGCTTGAGGTCATCGACCTGCTTGCCCATGTTGAAGCCCAGGTAGTTGGGCAAAAAGCCCATCTTGACCCGCGCCTGCCGACGGTCGTACTGCTCACCCGCGCGGTCCACGTCGCTGTTGACGTAAAAGGCGTTGATGTAGCCGTCGGTGGAAAAAGTGGTCTGGTCCTTGTCGTACAGCATGATTTCAGCGTTGGCCCAAGACGTCAGGCCCAGACTGGAAAGACCGGCGATGACCGCAGGCAAAAAACGCAGGCAGGTATTTTTATTGTTGTGCATGGCGCGCTCCGCAACAGGGGACGGGATGTCGGAGGCGATTATCGAAAGGTGCCAGGGCGCGTCATACGCTGCCTTGGAGGCAATTGGCGAATGCTTTGGCAGCGCCGGCCCGGCGCGGCAGTTTGGGTGTAAGACGGCGAGGTCGAGGGGCGCGACAGCTTGGGTGTAAGACTGCCTTGCCGACGGGTGCGATACTTTGGGTGTGGGCCGCTGGGTGGGCTGGGAGGATGTTGGGTTGGTGCTAAATACCACTGACCTTGTGGCGAGGGGTATCTAAGGGAGCAAGACCTGTAGGAAGCCTGTGGGAATATCTGTGGGAGCAAGGCTTGCCCGCGATGAACGATAACGCGGTTCAGCTATTCGACCGCGGCGCGGCTATCGCGGGCAAGCCTTGCTCCCACAGACCTTGCTCCCACAGGACCCTCTGCGATGTATCAGAACCTCGGCTTGACGGTCTTCCACTCCGGCCGGTAGCGCTGCATCTGCCGCACATCGTCGCGCTGACGGATACCGCAACTGAGAAACTGGTCATGCAGCTTGCCCAGCTGATCCCGGTCCAGTTCCAAGCCAAGGCCAGGCGCCCGGGTGATCTTCACGCAGCCGTCGACAATCGGCAGTTTGCCGCCCTTGATCACTTCTTCATCCGGCTCCTGCCACGGGTAATGGGTGTCGCAGGCGTAGTCCAGGTTCGGCACCGCGGCCGCCACGTGGGCCATGGCCATGAGGCTGATGCCCAAGTGCGAGTTCGAATGCATCGACACACCCAGGCCGAAGGTACTGCACATTTTCGCCAGGGCCTGGGTGTCCCGCAGACCACCCCAATAATGGTGGTCGGCCAAGACGATCTGCACGCTGTCCAGGGCCACGCTACGGCGGAACTCATCGAAATCGGTGACCACCATATTGGTCGCCAGCGGCAGCCCCGTGCGCTTGTGCAGCTCGGCCATGCCTTCCAGCCCTGGCGTCGGGTCTTCGTAATACTGCAGGTCATCCCCCAGCAGCTCGGCCATGCGAATCGAGGTCTCCAGGGACCAGTTGGCATTGGGATCGATGCGCAACGGGTAGCCGGGAAAGGCCTGTTTCAGCGCCTTGATGCACGCCACTTCATGTTCCGGATCGAGGGCGCCGGCCTTGAGCTTGATGCTCTTGAAGCCATAGTCCTGGATCATCCGCCGGGCCTGGGCGACGATCTGCTGCTCGTTGAGCGCCTCGCCCCAACTGTCGGGCGGGTACGGCGAATCGATGTGCTCGGCGTACTTGAAAAACAGGTAGGCACTGAACGGGATCTCGTCGCGAATCGCGCCGCCCAGCAGGTCCACCAGTGGCACGTTCAGGGAGTGGGCCTGCAAATCCAGGCAGGCCACTTCGAACGCCGAGTAGGCATTGCTCACCGCCTTGCTCGCATGGGAGCCCGGTGCCAGTTCGGCACCGGCAACGCTGGCCGGTTTCTGCGCGGCGACGGTCGCCTGGACGATGGCCCGCAACTGATTGAGGTTGAACGGGTCCAGGCCGATCAACTGGCTCTGCAACTGCTGCTGGATCGCCAGGGCCGGGGCATCGCCGTAGCTCTCCCCCAGGCCTATGTAACCGTTGTCGCTCTCGATCTCGATGATCGAGCGCAGCGCGAACGGCTCATGGATACCGCTGGCGTTGAGCAAGGGTGGATCGCGAAAAGCGATGGGTGTCACGGTGACGCGTTTGATCTTCATACAGCGGCTCCCGATGGGCCAGGTTTCAAGGCTTGCGATTTTTCCGGCTGATTCGCTTCGGCAACGGTTTCGGGCCGGCCGGACAGTGAGTTCGGGGTGTCGCGCTTCGGCGCGGTGCGGGCGAAAAAAATCACCACGGCGGCGACAAGCGAGGTCGCGGCCAGCCCATACAGGCCGCCCTCGATGGAGCCCGTGGTCTGTTCCAGGAAACCGAAAGCCGTGGGCGCGACGAAGCCGCCGAGGTTGCCGATGGAGTTAATCAAGGCGATCACCGCCGCCGCGACACGGGCATCCAGGTAACTTTGGGGAATCGGCCAGAACAACGCCGACGCGGCCTTGAAACCGATGGCCGCGAAACAGATCGCCACGAAGGCAAAGATCGGCCCGCCGGTGGTGGACATGAACATGCCGAACGCAGCGATCACCAGCGTCACCGCGACCCAGGCCTGCTGGAATTTCCATTTACCGGCCAGGGCGGCAAAGCCGTACATCGCGACGATGGAAATGATCCACGGACTGGAATTGAGCAAACCGACCTGGAAGTCCCCCAGCCCCCCCATTTTCTTGATCATGCTCGGTAGCCAGAACGTGGCGCCGTAGATGGTCAGGGCGATGGAGAAATAGATGAAGCAGAACAGCGCGATCTGTCGGTCGGCCAGCAACTTGAACATCGACGGCTTGATCACTTGCGCGGCTTCCCGGGCCCGCTGCTCTTCGGCGATGGCGGCGATCAATACGGCTTTCTCTTCAGCCGTCAGCCATTTGGCCTGGCTCGGGTGCGATTGCAGCCAGAACCAGACAAACCCGCACAGCACGATGGAGGCAAAACCTTCGATCAGGAACATCCATTGCCAGCCATGCAGGCCCATCCCGCTGATGTGCAGCAAGGCGCCAGACACCGGGCCGGAAATCACCGAGGCGATGGCCGAACCGCTGAGAAAGATCGCCATCGCCTTGCCGCGCTCGTTGGCAGGCAACCACTGGGTGAAGTAGTAGATGATGCCGGGAAAGAAGCCCGCCTCCGCGGCGCCGAGAATGAAGCGCAGCACATAGAAGCTGGTCTCACCTTGCACAAAGGCCATGGCCATCGCCGCCGCGCCCCAGGTGAACATGATGCGCGTCAGCCAGGCCCGTGCGCCGTAGCGTTGCAACAGCATGTTGGACGGGACTTCGAACAGCGCGTAGCCGACGAAGAACAACCCGGCCCCGAGCCCGTAGGCCGCGGCACCGATGCCCAGGTCGGTTTCCAGGTGACTGCGCACGAAACCGATGTTGACCCGGTCGATGTAGTTGACGATGAACATCACCACCACCAACGGCAGTACATGACGTTTGACCTTGGCCGCCGCGAGCGCCAGGGTGCTGTCATGGGTGGAGTCCGTTACGTTATTCAAGGGGTGCCTCCCGATCATTGTTTTTGTGGGGAACGGGACGATGATGGACGCGGTGGATTGTTCCCGTCTAATCTAACTTGGCACTTGATTGATACCTGGATTGAATCAATGTTTGAACTGGCCCAGTTGCGCTGCTTCACCACCGTGGCGACCGAACTCAACTTCCGTCGCGCCGCCGAACGCCTGAACATGACCCAGCCACCGCTGAGCCGGCAGATCCAATTGCTGGAACATCACCTGGGCGTCGAACTGTTCACCCGCAGCACCCGCAGCGTGGCACTCACCGCCGCCGGCCGGGCGTTTTTCATCGAAGCGCAGAACCTGTTGGAACAGGCACAACAAGCCGCCGTGGCGGCCCGGCGTTTCGCCCAGGGCGACATCGGTTCGGTGACCATCAGCTTCGTCGGCAGCGCGGTGTACGAGTTCTTGCCCAAAGTGATTGCCGAGGCCCGGCTGAAACAGCCCCAGGTCAAAATCGTCCTGGCGGAGATGAACACCTACCAGCAGCACGAAGCCCTGCGTGCCCGGCGCATCGACCTGGGCATCGTCCGCTCGCCGCTGCTGGAAACCGGCTATGCCACCGAGTGCCTGGTGCGCGAGCCCTTCGTGCTGGCGGTACCCGCCGGACATCCCCTGGCGACTGCCGACACGGTGAGCGTCCAGGACCTGGACGCCCAGCCGTTCCTCATGTACTCGCACTCCGCCTACCCGCCCTTCAACGAACTGCTCACCGGCATGCTCCGCTCGGCCCGGGTCGCGCCACAATTCGTCCAATGGTTGGGGTCGTCGCTGACGATCTTGGCCCTGGTCAACGCCGGCATGGGCCTGGCCCTGGTACCGCGATGCGCCACCAGCGTGGTGTTCAAGCAGGTGGTGTTTCGTGAGATCGACCTGGGCGAAGGGGTCCAGAGCGAGTTGCACCTGGTGTGGCGCGAGGACAACGATAATCCGGCGTTTACCATGTTGCTGGAGGGGATTCGTGGGGCGGTGCGCGAAGGGTTGTGAATGCGCCATCACGGCTAAAGAGTCTCCTGTGGCGAGGGAGCTTGCTCCCGCTGGGCTGCGAAGCAGCCCCTGGAATGGGTGCCGAGGCGTGTCAGGTTCATTGAGTTGTTTTTTTGGGGCTGCTGCGCAGCCCAGCGGGAGCAAGCTCCCTCGCCACATTGTTGTCGATCCCCCGAGGTGCTTTTGACCAGGCCAGGTTGATTTCGCACATTGCCCAACGACTCGGCTATTCCCGTTATCTTCGACAAGTTGTACGATGACAGACGAGAGCGACCAAGCCCTCATACGCTCCGGATACCTACAACAACAAGGAAATCCCCATGAAAAAAGCGACATTGATCGTCAGCTTCTTGTGCCTGTTCAGCGGTTACGCAGCGGCAGCCACGTCATCGGCCGAGCAGGAAGTGGCCCAGGCCGTCGACCACCTGACCCAGGCCATGCTGCATAAAGACATCCCCCAACTCCAGGCACTGGCCGCCGAAAACCTCACCTACGGGCACTCCAGCGGCAACATCCAGGATAAGAAAGCCTTCATCGCCGACATCGAAACGGGCAAGAGCGCATTCAAGACCCTGGAAATGCAAAACCAGAAGATCACCTTGTCCGGGGACACTGCGCTGGTGCGCAATCACTTCTCGGCACAGGCGCTCAAAGGCACGGAAGTGGTGCCAACGGAAATCGAGAACTTCCAGATCTGGCAGAAGCAGAAAGACGGCAAGTGGTTGCTGATCGGTCGTCAGGCGTTTCGGTTCTGATCGCTGGCTGAACGCAAAACTGATGTGATTCATTGTGGGGAGGAGGTTTTGTCAGGCTCCGGACCAGTGCTGCCGGTACTCCAACAGGAAGTCCACGAAGGCACGCACCCGTTGCGGCACATACCGGCCATGGGGATACAGCAAGGTAAACGGACGCGAGCGCCCCGCAAAAGGCGCAAGTACCTCCACCAATTGCCCATTGGCCAGCTCCTGCTCCACGATGAATTTGTAGGTCTGGAACAAGCCGGCGCCATGTTTGGCCAGCGTCACACCGCCGAGCACGTCGTCGGAACAGCAATACCCTCCTTCGCCGAACACCTCCTTTTCCTTGCCCTCGACATTGAACAACCAGGATATCCGTCGCCCGCTGCTGGGCAATTCGAACTGGATGCACTCGTGGTCGTCCAGGTCTTCAAGAACCTGCGGCGTGCCGGCCTTGCGCAGGTAATCCGGGGACGCGACCACCACCAGTTTCGCGTCTTCCAGCAGACGGGCGATCATCGACGAGTCCGGCTGGGCCCGCACCCGGATGGCGAGGTCATAACCTTCGGCGACGAAATCGATGTTTCGATTGCTCAGGTGCAGGTCCACGCTGACTTGCGGGTACAACGCCCGAAAGGCCGGCAGCAAGGGCAGGATCCGATGATGCCCGTAGGTGGTGGGCAAGCTGATGCGCAGTTGCCCGGACGGCACCGATTGCGCGCCCATCATTTCCTGTTGCGCCTCGACCAACTGCGTCAGCGCTTGCCGGCATTGTTCGAAATAGGTCTTGCCGGCTTCGGTCAGGCGGATGCTGCGGGTGGTGCGCACGAAAAGCCGTGAGCCCAGGCGCTCTTCCAGGCGAAAGATCGAGCGGCTCACCGCCGCCGGGGTAACCCCCGCCAACTGCGCCGCGGCCGTGAAACTGCCCGCCTCCGCCGCGAGGCAGAACAGTTCTATGCTACCCAACTGCAGGTCTTCGAAATGCCGCTTCATGATTCGTTACACCGCGTATCAACTGAAGTTTCCAAAGGCCTGTTTATCAGCCCGTGGCGTATAAATACAGTGGCCTTGCAACACGCGGGCGTTGTCCTGCGTCCATTTCCCATCAGCTGGAGTGCAACATGCCTTTCGTCAATGTGCGAATTACCCGAGATGGCGTCACCCGTGAACAGAAAGCCCAGGTGATTGCCGAAATCACCGAAACCCTCCAGCGCGTGCTGGGCAAGGACCCTCACTTGACCCATATCGTGATCGAGGAAGTGGATACGGATAACTGGGGTTATGCGGGGATGACGACCACCGAGTATCGAAGTCTTCCCAAGGAATAATCTCCCACCCTTGCGAGCCCGGTCCGATTGACCGGGCTTTTTTCTGCCTGCCAATCCGACAACCCAACAACACTGTGGGAGCGAGCTTGCTCGCGATGGCGGCGTGTCAGTCAACATCACTCCCGACCGACCTGACGCTATCGCGAGCAAGCTCGCTCCCACAGGGGTTATGTGCTGCCCCTGCCATTGATTACATGACGTATCAACTCAAGTACCAGAAGCCTTATTTATCAAACCCTGAGGCATCAATACCCTGATCTCAACCACCGCCATACAGGCGCATCGGTTCCATTCAATGCGATCAGGAGTCAATCATGAGCCTCAACAAAACCGTCATCATCACCGGCGCTTCCAGCGGGATCGGCCTGGGTTTGGTCAAGGCGTTCCTGGCCCGGGGATACAACGTGGTGGGCAATGCCCGCTCTCAGTCCGGGCTGGACGCTGCCGCCGCCCAGCTCGGCCACCCGGCCGGTTTCATGGCCGTGGCCGGCGACATCGCTGACCCGGCCACTTCAACCGCCCTCATCGCCCAAGCTGTCGAGGCGTTTGGCGCCGTTGACGGGCTGGTGAACAACGCCGGTTTCTTCCTGCCGAAACCCTTCGTCGAATACAGCCCCCAGGACCTGGACGCGCTGCTGGACACCAACCTCAAAGGCCTCGTCTACGCCAGCCAGGCCGCAGCGGCGCACATGATCGGGCGCCAGCGCGGCTTCATCATCAACATTTCAGCCGCCGTGGCGCTGCAACCGAACATCCAGGTGCCGGCTGCGCTGCCCGTGTTGATCAAGGGCGGCGTCAACCAGATGACCCGTGCGCTGGCCCTGGAACTGTCGCCCCACAACATCAAGGTCAACGCGGTCGCCCCCGGCATCATCGACACACCCATGCATGACCCGGCGCACCGCGACTTCCTCGACAACCTGGCCCCGGCCGGTCGCGTGGGCACCATCGAGGAAATTGCCGAGGCCGTGTTGTACCTGGCGGGCGCTGATTTCACGACTGGCGCGATACTGCCGGTGGACGGCGGGATGAGCACCGGTAAGTGGTAGGAAAAAACTGTGGGAGCGAGCTTGCTCGCGATGGCGTCAGGTCAGTCGGGATTGATGTTGACTGACACACCGCCATCGCGAGCAAGCTCGCTCCCACCTGGACTGCGACTGCCCGCGGCCTCAAAGGGTGTAGGAAATCCCAGCCTGTACCGTCCGCGGTGCACCTGGATAAGCATAGACGCCACCGAATGCACCCTCTTCGTAGTCGGCGTCAAACAGGTTCTTCAGGTCCAGGTTGAGGCGGATTCGCTCGTTGACCTTGTAGTAGCCGAGCAGGTCCACGACGGTGTAGCTGTCCATGGTAAAGGTGCTGGCCGCGGTATTGCCGGCCCGCTCATCGACGTACTTGGCACCTACGCCAAGACCGAGGCCCTTGAGGCCACCGTCCTGGAACTCGTAGACGTTCAACAGGCTGAAGGAGTTCTTGGGCACGTTGAGCAAGCGGGTGCCGGACGGGATGCTGATGTCCTTGGTCACTTCGGCATCTACATAGGCATAGCCACCGATCACCCGCCATTGCGGCGTCAAATTGCCCGCCACGTTCAAGTCAAATCCGCGACTGCGCACTTCGCCAGCGGCCACGTTGAATGTTGCATCCTGTGGGTCGGGCGTGAGGACGTTGCGCTTTTCAATCTGGTAGATCGCCGCGTCGACGCTCAACTGGCGATCCAGCGCTTCCCACTTGACACCCATTTCGTAGGACTTGCCTTCTTCCGGCTTGAACCCTCCACCCTGGAGTCTGGCACCAGTGTTGGGCTTGAACGAGCGTGCGGTATTGGCATAGACCGCCACGGTGTCGGTCAGGTCGTAGATCATACCCAGGCGTGGGGTGACAGCACTGTCGGTGACGTCCCAGTTCCGGCTACCAGGCGGGTTCTGGGGGACGAAACTCTCATACTGATGCTCGAATCGCTCAAACCGCGCTCCGGCCAACAACTTCAAGCGCTCCGTCAGCGCCACCTGATCCTGGACGAACACGCCAAACGTCTTGAGGTTCTCCTGGTCATCGGTGGGCTTGCGCGTCAGTGCCGGGCGTGGCTGGCCATGCACCGGGTCGAAGATATCGATCGGGTAGGCACCGACAGCGCCGGAGGAACGCTGGATGATGGACTGGTAGTCGTAGTCTTCATACTCGATGCCCGTCAACAACGTGTGCTCAAACCCGCCGGTGGAAAAATGCCCGGTGAGGTTGAGTTGGGTGTCACGGTCGGTCCACTCCAATTTGCGGTAGTTGAAGTTGCGCCCCAGGGTGCGGCCATCGGCGGCGATGCCGTTGCCTTCGACGGCATTGCCCTGCAGGGTGCCGTCGAGCCACTGGGTACCGCCAGCCAGGGTCCAGTCGTCGTTGAGCATGTGCTCGAAGCGCACCTGCAGCATGTTGTTGTCGTTGTGAAGCTTGCCGGCGTCTTTTTCGCCGAAGAACGTATCGCGCGAGGCGGTGCCACGCTGGCCGGCGTAATGGGTCAAGCCACGGTCCAGCGGATGGTTGTTGCGCATGAAATCGCCTTCGAAGGTCAGGCGCGTGGTGTCGTTGACCTGCCAGGAGACCACCGGCGCGACGCCGTAGCGTTCGGTCTCGACGTGGTCGCGGAACGTATCGCCGCCCTCGCCGATCACGTTCAGGCGATAAGCCAGGCGCCCTTCTTCGTCCAATGGGCCGGACGCATCCAGCGTACCGCGACGCATCCCCTGGTCGCTGACCTGGCTGCCCAGGGTCACCGTGCGCTCGGCCAACGGCTGCTTGGACACCACGTTGAAGGTACCGCCCGGATCGCCACGGCCATAGAGCATGGTGGCCGGGCCACGCAGGACTTCCAGCCGCTCGATGGTGTTGGCGTCCGGCATGTTCGGGTAGCCACGGTTGATCGGGAAACCGTTGCGGTAGAACTCCCCGGTGGTGAAACCGCGAACAGTAAAAGTGGTCAGGCCCTGGCCGCCAAAGTTGTTGGCCCGGCCTACGCCGCCGGCGTAATCGAGGGCATCTTGCAGGCGCGTGGCGCCAAGGTCTTCGACCACGTCGCGGGACACCACGGAAATGGATTGCGGGGTTTCATGGATCGCCGTGTCGGTACGGGTGGCACTGGCCGAACGGGTGGCGTGATAGCCCTTCACCGGTCCCTGTGCTGATTCATAGTCGGCGTTACCGACGATATCCGTGGCTTGCAACTCAAGGGAGGCCGGCTTGGCTGGGACTGGCTGTTCGGCCCAGGTGGAAACGGAGTAAGCCTGGAGCACACACAGTGAAACGAGAATCCGACGCATCGATGCACAATCCTAATGGAAAAAAGCCTCCACATCGGGAGGCTGACAAGAATGTGTCGCGAAAGATACAGCAACTCATTGCTGTTTGATATTTATTCCCATTAACGCCGGATATTTCGTAACTATTTAGTCAGCCATCGCGAGCAAGCTTTGCTCCCACAGGGATCTTCAGCGTACAAGTCTTATGATTGGCCGCTACTCTCCCTCAGTGGGAGCAAAGCTTGCTCGCGATAGCGCCAGAACAATCTCCCCACACTCTACTGGCCCGCCCCAATCGATTCCTGTGCGACCCGCTGGAAAAACGTCTGCGCCCGAACATCCTGGGTATACGCCACATTCAACCGCAACCAATCGCACGCCTCCCCCTGGGGCAGGAACGTCGAGCCCTGGGACAGTTGGATCTGCAACTCCCGGGCGATCTGCTGCACCCGTTGTGCCACCAGGCACCGAGGCCTGGCCCAGACGAACATCCCCCCATCGGCTCGGCAAACACCTCCCAGTGGGCCGGGTCCAGTTGGCGCAGCGTACTTGCCATCTGCTTGTTCAGGCGTTGGCGCAAGCGTTGGATCAGCTTGCGATAAGCACCGTTGGCCAGCAACGTCGCTACCACGTTTTCCGCCAGCAGCGAACAACCGATGCCGGTAATCATCTTGACTTCGGCCAGGCGCCGGATGATGTCGGGCTGGGCGACGACATAACCGATGCGCAGCGAACTGGACAAGGTCTTGGAAAAACTCGCCAGGTAGATCACCCGGTCCAAGGCATCCAGGGAAGCCAGGCGGGACGTCGGGCCATTCTGGAAATCGGCGTAGATGTCGTCCTCGATGAGGCGAAAGTCGTGGACCGTCGCCAGTTGCAGCAGACGATAGGCCACGCTCGGCGCCAGGCTGGTGCCGGTGGGATTCTGGTACATGCTGTTGATGAAGAAATACGAGGGTTTGTGCTCGCCGAGAAGCTGTTCCAGGCGGGCGATGTCCGGGCCCAGGGCAGTCCTCGGCACCGCCACGGTCTTGACCCCCTGCAGCCTCAGCAGATTGAACAGGTTGTAGTAGCCGGGGCTTTCCACCAGCACCAGGTCACCGGGCTTGAGCAGGGTTCGCACCAGCAGGTCGAGGCCCTGGCTGGCGCCTTGGGTGGTGATGATCTGTGCCGGGTCGACGTGAATGTCGATCAGGCCCAGGCGTTTTTGAAGGTGCAGGCGCAGATGAGGCGAACCCAACGGGGTGCTGTAGTTGAACAACGCGTGGTTGTCGCTGCGCACCACCTGGCGGATCGCCTGGCCCAGGTCGGTGTCGTCGCGCCAGGCGTCGGGCAGCCAGCCGCAACCGAGCTTGAGCTGCGTCGACTCATTGTCGAACAACCGCCACGACGGGTTATCCGTTTCAGCTATCGGCTCAACCGGCAGGGCCACCTGTTGCGCGACAAAAAAGCCCGCGCCATGGCGAGACTCCAGCACCCCGCTGGCAACCAGTTGGTCATAGGCCTTGATCACGCTCGACAGGCTCAGGCCATTTTCCCGGGCCAGCTGGCGAATGGACGGCATTCGCGCGCCGGGGCGAATGCCATGGGCGTTGATCCAGCCCGTGAGGTGCGTCACGAGCTGCCGGATCATGGGCTCGGCAGTGTTGCGATCAATCTTCAGGTCCACGGCGGGCACTCTTGGCTAAGTGTTCTCGATTTTCTAGAAAACAGTTAAACACAAATGACCGGCGTCTGTTCCTTGTTTGCGTTGTGCCCGGCGGCGATAGTCCCCGGGACTTCATGCGCACCCTTTAAGGAACACTCTTGAACCCACAGCATCGACATGCCTGGGGGCTGGCTTTCGGCCTCTGCCTGATCACCCTCGCGGTCAACCTGCAGGCGCCGCTGTACACCACCTACGCGCAATTGTCCGGCTCCGGGGCCGGGGCCACGGCGGTGGCGTTTTCCGGTTATGTGCTGGGCGTGCTGCCGGTCCTGCTGGCGTTCGGTGGGTTGGCCGACCGGGTGGGCCGCAAGCCGTTGATCCTGGTGGCGCTCGGGCTGTCGATGTTGGCGACGCTGGTGACGTTGCTCTGGCCGAGCCTGGTGGCGCTGGGTGTCGCGCGCTTGATGATGGGGGTCGGCACCGGGCTGGCCTCGGCCACGTCGACCGCCTATATGACAGAGCTCATGGCAACTCGCGATACCCGCTCGCCGGCCAACCGGGTCACCGCCAGCACCTCCCTGGGTTTTGGCCTGGGCGCGGCGTTGACCAGTCTGTTCCTGTTCGTCCATCCCAGCGCCACGCCCGGCAGCTTCTGGCTGCAGCTGCTGTTGGCCGCCCTGGCGATTGTCGTGGTCTGGCGGCTGCCGGACCCGGCGCTGAAAATCAAAGACGCGCCGCTGCTGCGCCTGCCTTTGTTTCCCGCCGGCAGCCTGCCCTACAGCTTTTCCATGCTATTGGCCTGGGCGACTTCGGGCCTGGTCATCGCCATATTGCCGTCGGTGCTGGCAACCCACGACTTGCAGCGTTGGTCGGGCCTGTCGACCTTCACGGTCATCAGTTGCGGCTTGCTCTTCCAGCCTTGGGTGCGGCGCATGTCGCCGGCCAGGGCCACGGGCCTGGGGCTGTTGATCCTGCCGGTGAGCTATGCCTTGCTGGCCTGGGGCGCGAGCGCCGGCTCCCTGCTCGCCGTGTTGCTGGGAGCGCTGGGCGCCAGCAGCGCTTGCTACGGTTTCCTGTACCTGGGTGGGTTGTCGGCCGTCACGGCCATGGCCGGCGCGGAAAAGGCTCGGGTCAGTGCCGGTTTTTTCCTGTTCGCCTATGTCGGGTTCAGCATCCCGGTGGTGGTGACCGGGTTGCTGGCCGATCATTTCGGCGCGGACGTGGCGTTGATCGTATTCGGCCTGGCGTTGTTGGCTGGGGTGTCTGTTACCGGATGGCGCATCGTCCGGACTGAGGCTTATGTGAGCCACCTGTCCCACGGCTGAACACACCAACCTGTGGCGAGGGAGCTTGCTCCCTCGCCACAGGGGGCTGGCTGAAGGATTGGGGGAAGCCTTGGACAGCTCGACACTGCGCTCGGCAAAGTCGTATACCATATCCCCACCTAAGCCGAACGACCCGCCGCCGTGACTTTATCCAAGTTCAACCTGCCTGACCTGGGCAACACCCCTTCCACCTCGGAAATCATCACCCGCCACCTGCGCGATGCCATCGTGGCTGGGCATTTTGCCGAGGACGAGCCGATTCGCCAGGATGACATCGCCCGCCAGTTCAACGTCAGCAAGATCCCCGTGCGCGAGGCCCTCAAGCGCCTGGAGGCCGAGGGCCTGGTGATGTTCCAGCGCAATCGCGGGGCGATGGTGACGCGCATTTCCGAGGCGGAGCTGGCGCAGATGTTCGAAGTGCGCATGCTGCTGGAAGACAAAGTGCTGCGCCTGGCGATTCCCAACATGACCGAAGACACCTTCGCCCGCGCCGAAAGCATCTGCCGGGAGTTCGTCGGTGAAGACGACGTCGGGCGTTGGGCCGAACTGAACTGGCAACTGCACGCCTGTCTCTACGAACCGGCGCAACGGCCGTTCATGGTGAGCCTGATTCGCTCGGTCCACGACAAGCTGGAGCGTTACTTGCGCATGCAGATGAGCCTTTCGGCCGGTAAGGACCGTGCCGATCACGAGCACCGGGAAATCATCAAGGCCTGCCGCGCCGGTGATGTCGAGCGGGCCGTGGCGCTGCTGGACGAGCACATCGCCGGGGTCTGCGAGACCTTGTTCAAGTTCCTGCCTTCCAGCCATTGATGGGCCAACGTTGTGCCGATTTCGTCATCGGCGACAGATAAAACCATCAAGCCTTCAGCCCTGGGCGCGAGCCACGCTTACCGTCACTCACCTGAACGGACGTGGCCCTCCCATGAAACGCATCACCGTGATCGATTCCCATACCGGCGGCGAACCGACCCGACTGGTCACCGACGGTTTTCCTGACCTGGGCCAGGGCAGCATGGCCGAGCGCAAGCAACGCCTGGCCGCCGAGCATGACGCCTGGCGCACCGCCTGCGTGCTGGAACCCCGGGGCAGCGATGTACTGGTGGGGGCGCTGCTCTGCGAGCCGGTGGACCCGAGCGCCTGTGCCGGCGTGATCTTTTTCAACAACAGCGGCTACCTGGGCATGTGCGGCCACGGCACCATCGGCCTGGTGGCGTCATTGGCCCACCTGGGCAGGATCGGCCCCGGCGTGCACAGCATCGAAACCCCGGTGGGCACGGTACAGGCAACCTTGCACGAAGACCGCTCGGTCAGCGTGCGCAACGTGCCGGCCTATCGTTACCGCAAGGCACTGGCCCTGGAAGTGCCCGGCATCGGCCAGGTGGTGGGCGATGTGGCCTGGGGCGGCAACTGGTTTTTCCTGATCGCCGAACATGGCCAGCGCGTGGCCGGCGATAACCTCGACGCATTGACCGCCTACACCTACGCCGTACAGCAAGCCTTGGAGCAACAGGGCTTTCGCGGCGAGGACGGCGGCCTGATCGACCATATCGAACTGTTTGCCGATGACCCGCAAGCCGACAGCCGCAACTTCGTGCTCTGCCCGGGCAAGGCCTATGACCGCTCCCCTTGCGGCACCGGCACCAGCGCCAAACTGGCGTGCCTGGCGGCCGATGGAAAACTGCAGCCTGGGCAGATCTGGCGCCAGGCCAGTGTCATTGGCAGCGAGTTCGAAGGCTCCTACGAACACTCGGGCGAGCGCATCGTGCCAACCATTCGCGGTCGCGCCTACATCAGTGCCGAAACCACCCTGATCATCGAAACCGACGACCCGTTCGCCTGGGGCATTCGCCCGTGAGCAAGGGCCATGTCGCCGACGTGATCGTCATCGGCGCGGGCATCATTGGCGCGGCCTGTGCCCAGGCATTGGCCCGGCGCAACGTCAACGTGTTGGTGCTGGACGCCGGTTGGCACGGCGCCACGGCGGCCGGCATGGGGCATCTGCTGGTGCTGGATGACAACCCGGCGGAACTGGCCCTCAGTCAATACTCCCTGCAACGCTGGCGCGAACTGGCACCGGCCCTGCCCGAGGGTTGTGCCTGGCGCAACAACGGCACCTTGTGGCTGGCGGCCAATGCCGAAGAAATGGCCGTGGCCCAGAGCAAATACCTGAACCTGCTGGCCCATGGCGAAGCCTGCGAATTGATCGGCCAAGCCGCTCTGCATCAGCGGGAACCCGAGCTACGCCCAGGGTTGGAAGGCGGGCTGCTGATCAAGGGCGACGGCATCCTCTACGCTCCGGCAGCCGCCCGCTGGATGCTGGACGCGCCTAACATTCGCCAGCAGCGGGCACAGGTCAGCGAAGTCGACGGTCACCGCGTGCGCCTCGACGACGGTCGCTGGCTGAGCGCCGACGCGGTGGTCCTCGCCAATGGCATCCAGGCCACCGAGTTATGCCCGGAACTGCCGATCGAGCCGAAGAAGGGCCACCTGCTGATCACCGACCGCTACCCCGCCACCGTCACTCACACCCTGGTGGAACTGGGCTACGTCACCAGCGCCCATAACGCCAACGGGCCGTCGGTGGCGTGCAATATCCAACCACGCCCGACCGGACAATTGTTCATCGGCGCCTCACGGCAGTTCGGCAGCGTCGATCCGCAGGTGGAAGGCTGGATGCTGGCGAAGATGCTCAAGCGCGCCGTCGAATACATGCCAGGGTTGGCGCATCTGAACGGCATCAGGGCCTGGACCGGTTTTCGCGCGGCGAGCCCCGACGGCTTGCCGCTGGTGGGACAACATCCACAGCGCAAGGGGCTGTGGCTGGCGGTCGGTCACGAAGGCCTGGGCGTCACCACTGCGCCCGCGACGGCCGACTTGCTGGTGGCGCAGCTGTTCGACGAAACCTCGCCGCTGGCGCCTCAAGCTTACCTGCCGCAGCGTTTCCTTGGAGAGCCGGCCCATGCCTGAAGCCCGACACAAGTTCTTGTGGCGAGGGAGCTTGCTCCCGCTGGATGGCGCAGCAGTCCCCTGGATTGGCCCGACACACCGAGTTGTCAGATCGTTGTCGGGGCCGCTGCGCGCCCCAGCGGGAGCAAGCTCCCTCGCCACGGAATGGGCGTTTGGCGCTGATATCCATTTACCCCAGGGGAATTGTTCCTATGCCTGATCTATTTCTCGACGGCCACCCCTTGTCAGTGGCCAACGGCACCAGCGTCGCGGCGGCATTGGCGCTGGGCGCGGACGGTTGCAGCCGCACCTCGGTCAGCGGCCAGCGACGGGCGCCCTTGTGCGGCATGGGCATCTGCCAGGAGTGCCGGGTGTTGATCGATGGCCGGCGCCGCCTGGCCTGCCAGACCTTGTGCCTCGATGGCATGCATGTGCAGACCCGACCATGAACGAAACCACCGACCTGCTGATCATCGGCGCCGGCCCCGCGGGCATGGCCGCTGCCCTCGCCGCGGCAAGCAGCGGTGCACGCATCGTGCTGCTGGACGACAACCCGCTGCCCGGCGGGCAGATCTGGCGCGACGGCCCCCAGGCCAACCTGCCCGCCGCCGCCCGACGCCTGCGCGATCAACTGCACACCTGCGCCAACGTACGCTGCCATGCCGGTACTCGCGTAATCGCCTGCGCGGCGGATAAAACCTTGTTGGTGGAAGATGCCGAGCGCGGCTGGCAGATCAGCTACGAGCGCTTGATCCTCTGCACGGGTGCCCGTGAGCTGCTGCTGCCGTTTCCCGGCTGGACACTGCCCGGCGTGACCGGCGCCGGCGGGTTGCAGGCGTTGATCAAGGGCGGCTTGCCAGTGCGCGGCGAACGGTTGGTCATCGCCGGTAGCGGCCCCTTGCTGCTGGCCAGCGCCGCCACGGCAAAACATCAGGGCGCACAGGTGGTACGCATCGCCGAGCAGGCCCGTCGCGGCGCTGTCGTCGGTTTCGCCGCGCAATTGCCACGCTGGCCGGGGAAGCTTTTCCAATCGTTCAGTCTGTTCGACCGGCACTACCGCACCGACACCCATGTGGTGGAAGCCCTCGGCCGGGACCGGCTGGAGGGCGTGCGCCTGCAACAGCAAGGCAAGACGATTGAATTGGCCTGCGATCGGCTCGCCTGCGGTTTCGGGCTCATTCCCAACACCCAATTGGGCCAGGCCCTGGGCTGCGCGGTCGAAGACCAGGCGCTGGCGGTGGACGCCTGGCAAGCCACCTCTCGCCGCGAACATTACGCCGCCGGAGAGTGCACCGGTTTCGGCGGCAGCGAACTGGCGCTGGTGGAAGGCGCCATCGCCGGCCATGCCGCCGTCGGCAATAGCACCGCCGCCCAACAGCTGTGGCCCCGTCGCGCACGTTGGCAGGGGTTCGCCCGGGCCTTGAACACGGCCTTCGCCCTCGATCCACGACTCAAGACCCTGGCCACGGCAGACACACTGGTCTGCCGCTGCGAGGACGTGCCGTATGGCGAACTGGCCGGCCATGCCAACTGGCGCGAAGCGAAACTGGCCAGCCGCTGCGGCATGGGCGCCTGCCAGGGTCGAGTGTGCGGCGCCGCCCTGGAACACCTGTTCGGCTGGACTGCGCCCCTGCCGCGCCCGCCCTTCAGCCCGGCGCGGATCGAGACCTTGCTGAACCTGGCAGAAACCCCGCCCACCTGAGCCGGACTGAGATTCTATTGTGGGAGCGGGCTTGCTCGCGAAAGCGGTGGCTCAGCTTGCAACGATTTTGAATGTGCCAACGCCTTCGCGAGCAAGCCCGCTCCCACAGTAGACCGAGTCGGTTTCAGACCTTCCTGCCTCAATGGCTTTGGCTCTATGATCTCTGCGTCCTCTCAGAATCCAGACCATGTACCCCTCGCTCACCGCCCTAGCCCCTTGCGACCTCGACACCCTGCTGCGCAGCCTGCAGCCCATCGCCCCGCTGCTGGACACCCTCGCGGACGTGGTGTTTTTCATCAAGGACCCGCAGGCCCGCTACGCCTTCGTCAACCAGACCCTGGCCCGGCGTTGCGGCTTCAAACACCGTGGCGACCTGCTCGGCCTCACCGCCGACCAGGTGTTCCCCGAACGCTTCGGCCCGCTGTACACCGAACAGGATCGCCGGGTGCTGGCCAGCGGGCGGGAGTTGGCCGACCAGCTCGAACTGCATTTGTATTACGGCAACCAGCCCGTATGGTGCCTGACCCACAAGCTCGCCCTGCACGATCCGGAGGGCCGGATCGTCGGCCTGGCCGGCATTTCCCGCGACCTGCAACTGCCGCAATCGAGCCATCCGGCGTTTCACAAACTGGCGGCGGTGGACGCCCATATCAAACAGCACTTCGCCCGCCCCATCAGCCTTGCCGAGCTGACCGCCATCGCCGAATTGTCGGTGGCGCAACTGGAACGGCACTGCAAGCGCATCTTCCAACTCACACCACGGCAGATGATTCACAAGGCCAGGCTGGAGGAAGCCTCGCGGCTGTTGCTCGACCAGGACCTGCCGATCACCGAAATCGCCCTGCGCTGCGGTTACACCGATCACAGCGCCTTCAGTCGCCAGTTCCGCGCCCTGACCAGCCTGTCGCCCAGCCAATATCGCGAGAATCAGCGCTGATCCATGTTCCCTGATGGGGCGTCGGATCCCGTGGCTGCTCCCATCTGTAACACCACAGGCCAACGTAGCACCCTGCCCTCATACGCCACCGCCCGCCTGGAAAGCCTCTAGGTCAGTCCTCCCACACAATTACTGCGACTCAACCCGAAACAGGCATGCCGATTGCTTATCTAATATCGTATACGAAATCCTCAATACGATATCTCACCGCATTTATTCGACAGCGAGGCATTTATGAAAAACCCTGCATTGGCCGTAGCCCTCAGCGTTGTCCTCACCCCGCTTTTCATCGCCCCGGCCCACGCCGACAAACTCGACGACATCATCGGTTCCGGCAAACTGCGCTGCGCCGTGACCCTGGACTTCCCGCCCATGGGCTTTCGCGACGAAAGCAACAAACCGGCGGGATTCGACGTGGACTATTGCCAAGACCTGGCGAAGGTCCTCGGCGTAGACGCCGAAGTGGTGGAAACGCCGTTCTCCGATCGAATCCCCGCGCTGCTGTCCGGTCGCGCCGACGTCATCGTCGCCTCTACGTCGGACACCTTGGAGCGAGCCAAGACCGTCGGCCTGACCGTGCCCTACTTCGCCTTCCAGATGGTGGTGCTGACCCGCGACAACACCGGCATCAACAGCTACGCCGACCTCAAGGGCAAGGCCTTGGGCAACACCAGTAGCACCTACGAAGCCATCGCCCTGGAGAAGGACCAGAAGAGCTGGGGCAGCGGCAGCTTCCGCGCCTACCAGTCGCAGAACGACACCCTGCTGGCCGTCGCCCAGGGGCACATCGATGCCACCGTGGTGACCAACACCGTGGCCGCCGCGACCATCAAGTCGGGCAAGTACAAGGGCCTGAAGATCGCCGGTGACGCGCCTTACGTCATCGACTACGTGTCCCTCGGCGCCAAGCGCAGCGAGTACGGCCTGCTCAACTACCTCAACCTGTTCGTCAACCAGCAGGTGCGCACCGGCCGCTACAAGGAGTTGTTCGTCAAATGGGTCGGCACCGACATCCCGCCGGCCAACCTGACCGTTCCCCAGGTCTACTACTGAGGATCGGCGCATGCCAAGCACGCCTGTCCGTGTGAAAGGCCGCAGCCTGGTGGAGGGTGCCGCCCAGGGCGCCCTGCTGTTCGCCGAGGTGGGGCTGAGTTTCTGGGGCGGCGTCGATCCAGCCAGTGGCGAGGTCATCGACCGGCACCATCCCTTGAGTGGCCAACGCCTGGCCGGGCGCGTATTGGCGATTCCCAGCGGACGCGGCTCCTGTACCGGCAGCAGCGTCTTGATGGAGCTGATCAGCAACGGCCACGCCCCCGCAGCCCTGGTGCTGGCCGAAGCCGATGAAATCCTGACCCTGGGCGTGCTGGTGGCGCAGGTGATTTTCCAGCGTTCGTTGCCGGTGTTGTGCGTGGGACACGAGGCCTTCAATGGGCTGCGCGGCCAGGGTTTTGTCCGTCTGGAAAGCGATGTCCTGACATTGTCTGGCCGGCCCCTGGACGACGGCTGGCAAGGTTCGTCCGCGGCGTCGCAGCCGCCCACGCTCTCAACCCTGGAACTGACCGGACAAGACCGGGCATTGCTCGACGGCAGCCATGGCAAAGCTGCCCAAGTGGCGATGCACATCGTGCTGCGCATGGCCGAGATCCAGGGCGCCACGCAATTGCTGGACGTGGCCCAGGCCCACATCGACGGCTGCATCTACACCGGTCCCGCCAGCCTGCGCTTTGCCGAACAACTGGTGCAGTGGGGCGCGAAGGTGCGCGTGCCCACCACCCTCAATTCCATCTCCGTGGACCAGCGTCGCTGGCGCGAGCTGGGTGTCGACCCGGCGCTGGGCGAGCCGGCCAGTGCCTTGGGCGACGCCTACATGGCCATGGGCGCCCAGCTGAGTTTCACTTGTGCGCCCTACCTGCTGGACACCGCGCCAAAAGCCGGCGAGCAAATCGTCTGGGCCGAATCCAATGCGGTGGTCTATGCCAACAGCGTGTTGGGCGCGCGCACGCAAAAGTACCCGGACTTCCTCGACATCTGCATCGCCCTGTGCGGGCGGGCACCGTTGACCGGCTGCCATCTCGACGACCCGCGCAAGGCCCGGCTGATCGTCGACGTGCCGGCACTGGGCAAGGTCGATGACAGTTTCTATCCGCTGCTGGGTTATCACATCGGTAGTCTGGCCGGCCGGCGTATTCCGCTGATACGCGGCCTGGAACACGCCGCACCGAGCCTGGACGACCTCAAGGCCTTCGGCGCCGCGTTCGCCACCACCAGCGCCGCGCCGCTGTTCCACATCGCCGGGGTGACACCAGAAGCCCTCGACCCGGCCGATGTCCTGGAGCGCGATGTCGCGTTGCCACAGGAAAGCGTCGATGCCACCGGCCTGCTTGCCAGTTGGCGCGAACTCAACAGCGCCCGAGATAACTGGGTGGACGTGGTGTCCCTGGGCAATCCGCATTTCTCCCTCAGCGAATTCGCCGCCCTCGCGACCTTGTGCGCGGGCCGGGTCAAGCATCCCTATGTGGTGCTGGCAATCACCTGCGGTCGGGCGGTGCTGGAGCAGGCCCGCAAAGCCGGGTATCTGACCGCCATCGAGGCCTTCGGCGCGGTGCTGGTGACCGACACCTGTTGGTGCATGTTGGGTGAGCCGGTGATCCCGCCCCACGCCACCACGCTGATGACCAACTCCGGTAAATACGCCCACTACGCACCCGGCCTGGTCGGTCGCGGGGTGCACTTTGCCGCCCTCGCCGATTGCGTCGAGGCCGCGTGCACCGCCGCCACTCGCGGCCAGCCGCCAACGTGGCTACAACCGAA
The DNA here is from genome assembly GCF_055390755.1 of Pseudomonas sp. Van50. Taxonomy (NCBI): domain Bacteria; kingdom Pseudomonadati; phylum Pseudomonadota; class Gammaproteobacteria; order Pseudomonadales; family Pseudomonadaceae; genus Pseudomonas; species Pseudomonas sp. Van50. The sequence continues at coordinate 4,081,724 of NZ_AP024343.1, forward strand.
CCGCACCGGGAGCCCGACCCATGTTTGACTACAGCTTCCAATGGCGCCCGGCCTTGCGCGCCCTGCCCGACATGCTCGCCGGGGCCTGGGTGACCTTCGAGACCGCCGCGCTGTCGATGATTTTCGGCGTGCTGATCGCCCTGGTGCTGACCGTGATGCGCCAGGCCCCGAATCGCTTGCTGCGGGGCGCGGGCAATGGCTGGGTGTCCATCGCCCGCAACACGCCCTCGCTGTTCCAGATCTACATCCTCTACTTCGGCCTCGGCTCCCTCGGGCTGCACGTCAGTTCCTGGCTGGCCTTGCTGGCCGGGATCACCTTCAACAACGCCGGCTACCTGGCGGAAAACTTTCGCGGCGGCCTCAAGGCCGTGCCCGGTACGCAAATGCGCGCCGCCCGTTCGTTGGGGATGAGTGCCTTCCAGGCCTACCGGATGATCATCGTCCCGCAACTGTTGCGCATCGTCTTCTACCCGCTGACCAACCAGATGGTCTGGGCGGTGCTGATGACGTCCCTGGGGGTGGTGGTCGGCCTGAACAACGACCTCACCGGTGTCACCCAGGAATACAACGTCAAGACCTTCCGCACCTTCGAATACTTCGCCCTCGCGGCGGTGCTGTATTACCTGATCGCCAAGCTGATCGTCGGGTTGGCCCGGCTGTTGTCCTGGCGGCTGTTTCGTTACTGAGGAGGGTGGGTCATGTTTTCTACAAGCCTCAGCGTCAACGACCTGCTGTATTTGCTCGAGGGGGCCTGGGTCACGCTGCAACTGACCGTGTGGTCGATCCTGCTGGGCACCTTCGCCGGGTTGCTGTTCGGTCTGTTGCGGGCGCTGTTGCCGCGGGCCAGCCTGCCGCTGGCCTGGCTGCTGGACGTGTTTCGCAGTGTGCCGCTGCTGATCCAGTTCGTGCTGTTCAACTCCCTCAAGAGCATCGCCGGCCTGAACCTCAGCGCCTTTGCCGTCGGCTGCATCGTCCTCGGGATCTACGCCGCGGCGTACTTCACCGAGATCGTCCGCGGTGGCGTGCTGGCGGTGCCGTTGAGCACCCGCCGGGCCAGCCGATCGCTGGGCCTGAGCTATGTGCAGGACCTGCGCTTCATCGTCCTGCCGATTGCCACGCGGGTGGCCTTTCCCGGCTGGCTGAACCTGGTGCTGGGCGTGATGAAGGACACCGCGCTGGTGATGTGGATCGGCATCGTCGAATTGCTGCGGGCGTCGCAAACCATCGTCACGCGCATTCAGGAACCCCTGCTGGTGCTGTGCATCGCGGGCCTCATTTACTACGTCATGAGCCTGGTGGTCGCCCGCCTCGGCGCACGCCTGGAAAGAAGGTGGCAGGAAAATGATTGAGATCGAAAACGTACACAAATCCTTCGGTGACCTGGAAGTGGTCAAGGGTGTGAGCCTGACGGTGGACAAGGGCGAAGTGGTGTCGATCATCGGCGGTTCCGGCTCTGGCAAATCGACCCTGCTGATGTGCATCAACGGCCTGGAGCCCATTCAGAAAGGCAGCATCCGCGTGGACGGCATCGAGGTTCATGACCGGGCCACTGATCTCAATCGCCTGCGGCAGAAAATCGGCATCGTCTTCCAGCAATGGAACGCCTTCCCTCACCTGACCGTGTTGGAGAACGTCATGCTGGCGCCGCGCAAGGTGCTCGGCAAGAGCCGGCAGGACGCCGAGGCCCTGGCGGTGAAGCAGCTTGAACATGTGGGCCTGGGGGACAAGCTCAAGGCCTTCCCCGGCAAGCTTTCCGGCGGCCAGCAACAACGCATGGCGATCGCCCGGGCGCTGGCGATGTCGCCGGACTACATGCTCTTCGACGAAGCCACCTCGGCCCTGGACCCGCAACTGGTGGGCGAAGTGCTGGACACCATGCGCATGCTCGCCGAAGACGGCATGACCATGGTGCTGGTGACCCACGAGATCCGCTTCGCCCGGGACGTGTCCGACCGCGTGGCGTTCTTTTGCAATGGGCGGGTCCATGAAATCGGCCCGCCGGACCAGGTGATCGGCAACCCGGTGCAGCCGGAGACGGCGGCGTTTCTCAAGTCGGTGAAATAGCGGATGGCCCTATCGCGAGCAAGCGCGCTCCCACAGGGGAACGCATTTCAATGTGGGAGCGAGCTTGCTCGCGATGAGGCCCGAACAGACAACCCAAGGATTTGACTCATGCGCTCATCCAAAATCATCCATGTAGTCAGTTGCCACGCCGAAGGCGAAGTCGGCGATGTGATCGTCGGCGGTGTCGCGCCACCACCCGGTGCCACGGTGTGGGAGCAGTCACGCTGGATCGCCCAGGACCAGACCCTGCGCAACTTTGTCCTCAACGAGCCCCGTGGCGGTGTGTTCCGTCACGTCAACCTGCTGGTGCCGGCCAAGGACCCACGGGCGCAAATGGCCTGGATCATCATGGAACCGGCCGACACCCCGCCGATGTCCGGCTCCAACTCGCTGTGCGTGGCCACCGTGTTGCTGGACAGCGGCATCCTGCCGATGACCGAACCCCAGACCCGCCTGGTGCTGGAAGCGCCGGGCGGCCTGATCGAAGCGGTGGCCGACTGCCGCGACGGCAAGGTGCAACGGGTCGAGATCAAGAACGTGCCCTCCTTCGCCGACCGCCTCGATGCCTGGATCGAAGTCGAAGGCCTGGGCTCCCTGCAGGTGGACACCGCTTATGGCGGCGACAGCTTTGTCATCGTCGACGCCCAACGCCTGGGCTTTGCCATTCGCCCCGACGAGGCCGCCGAGCTGGTGGCCGTGGGCTTGAAGATCACCCGCGCCGCCAACGAACAACTGGGCTTCGTGCACCCGTTGAATCCTGATTGGTCGCACATCTCGTTCTGCCAGATCGCCGCGCCCATCGTCCAGGAGAATGGGATCGCCACTGGCGCCAACGCCGTGGTGATCCAGCCCGGCAAGATCGACCGCTCCCCCACCGGCACCGGCTGCTCGGCACGCATGGCGGTGTTGCAGGCCAAGGGCTTGATGCAGGTGGGCGAGCGGTTTATCGGCCGCTCGATCATCGGCTCCGAATTCCACTGCCGCATCGACTCACTGACCGACGTGGCCGGACGCCCGGCGATTTACCCGTGCATCGCCGGACGGGCGTGGATCACCGGGACTCATCAGCTGTTGCTCGACCCGGCCGACCCGTGGCCCCAGGGCTATCGGCTTTCCGACACCTGGCCTGGCGCATGAATTTTTTGAACTGGCTTCGCCCCCCTCTGTGGGAGCAAGGCTTGCCCGCGATGAAGATATCGCGGTCTTCCAGGGGAACCGAGCGTCCGCATCGCGAGCAAGCTTTGCTCCCACAAATCCCCTCGCCACATACCGTTAACCACCGGAGACAACCATGAGCAAACGCATCAACTGGAGCGGCGTTTTCCCCGCCGTCACCACGCAATTCAACGATGACTTTTCCATCAACCTGGAAAAAACCCACCAAGTGATTTCCAACGTCATCCGTGACGGTGTTTCCGGCCTGGTGGTCTGCGGTTCGGTGGGGGAAAACACCTCCCTGAGCGCCGAGGAAAAAATCGCCGTGACCGAAGTCGCGGTGGACGCCTCCCGTGGCCGCGTGCCAGTGATTTGCGGCGTGGCCGAGTTCACCAGCGTGCAGGCCGCCAAGGTCGCCAACGCGGTGCGCAAGGTGGGCGTCGATGGGGTGATGCTGATGCCGGCGCTGGTCTACGGCTCCAAACCCTTCGAGACCGCCGAGCATTTCCGCTACGTGGCCCGCCACGCCGATGTGCCGCTGATGGTCTACAACAACCCGCCGATCTACAAGAATGACGTGACGCCGGACATCCTGATTTCCCTGGCCGATTGCGACAACGTGGTGTGTTTCAAGGACTCCTCCGGCGACACCCGGCGCTTCATCGACGTGCGCAACGAAGTCGGCGATCGCTTTGTGTTGTTCGCCGGTCTCGATGACGTGGTGCTGGAGAGCCTCGCCGTGGGCGCCGAAGGCTGGGTCTCGGGCATGTCCAACGTGTTCCCGAAGGAAGGCGAGACCATTTTCCGCCTGGCCCGCGCCGGACGGTTCGCCGAAGCGATGCCGATCTACGAATGGTTGATGCCGATCCTGCACCTGGACGCCCGCGCCGATCTGGTGCAATGCATCAAGCTGTGCGAAGCCATCGCCGGCCGCGGCAGCGCCCTCACCCGCCCACCGCGCCTGGCCTTGCCTGAGGAAGACCGAGTGTATGTGGAGCAGATCATGGCCAAGGCCATGGCCAATCGGCCGGCGTTGCCGGATGTGGGGCTTTGACCCCAGGGCATGGCGCCAACTGGCGGTGACTGGGACGCCGCCATCGCGAGCAAGCTCGCTCCCACAGGGATTTGTGGTGAATACGCGATAGTGAGCCCATGGGATTCAAACGGTGGGAGCGAGCTTGCTCGCGATAGCGGTCTGCCTGAAGCGACTATGCTGAATGTGCCGCCTTCATCGCGAGCAAGCTCGCTCCCACACTGTCGGTGGCGGCCATGACAGGGAGGCTTCCCATGAACTATTTCCTGGCCCAGGCCCTGAACAACCGATGGGCCAACCACAGGCTGCTCAACGCCTGCGCGCAGTTGAGCGAGGCTGACTACGCCGCGCCGCGCACGGGATTCTTCCCGTCCATCCAAGCCACGCTTTGCCACATCCTGGAAGTGGACCGCTATTACCTCACCGCCCTGGAAGGTGACCGGGACGGCCAGATAAAGGATTTCTCCGAGATCCTGCCCTTTGCCCAGCTCATGCAGAGCCAGGCTCAAACCGACCAGCGGCTGGTGGCTTTCTGCGAATCACTGCGAGAAAAAGACCTCGCCCGCTCCGTCGACCTGGTGCGTGCCGACGGGGTGGTGCTCGAACGAATCGACCGACTGCTGTTGCACCTGTTCGAACATCAGATCCATCACCGCGGCCAGGTGCATTCGATGCTCAGCGGCGCGGGTGTCAAGCCACCGCAGCTCGATGAGTTTTTCCTCGACTGCGACCGTAGGTTTCGGCAGCAAGAAGAACAAACACTGCAACTCAACGAAGCAACTGTCTGGCGAGACTATCGGCCCGACTGAAGCGCTACGCCGAAAAAAAGGCGACGACCGCTGCCGGCCATCGCCAAATCGCCCACCCGGGCGCTCTCAGATCCGTGCGGGAGAGACGATGATCTTCACGTTGTGCTCCTTGTTGTTCACCAGTTCCTCGAAGCCCTGCCCGACGATCTCCTCCAACTGGATGCGCCCGGTCACCAGCGGCGAGATGTCCAGGCGTCCGTCGGCGATGAAGGCAATCACATCGGCGAACTCACCGTTGTAAGCCAGCGCGCCGAGCACTTGTTTCTCGGTGGAGACCAGTTCAAAGAAGTTGAACTCGCTCGGTTCCTCGAAAATGCCCACCAACACGCATTTGCCGGCCTTGCGGATCAGGTCGATGGCGAACTTGGCGGTGTGCTTGTTGCCAATGCATTCGAAACTGACATCGGCCCCCAGGCCAGCGGTCAGGCGGCGGACTTCGGCCAGGGCGTCGCACTCGTTCGGATCGATCACATGGCTGGCGCCGACTTCCAGGGCCTTGGCCTTGCGGGCGCCAGACATTTCCAGGGCAATCACCTGGGCCGCACCGGCCGCCTTGGCGCACATGATGGTGCACAGGCCGATGGTCCCGGCGCCGACCACCACCACGTTCTGACCCAACAGGCTGCCGGCCTTTTTCACCGCATGCATGCCCACCGCCAGCGGCTCGATCAACGCACCGGCCTCGGTCGGAAAGTCGGCAGGCAGTTTGTAGAGCAGGTTCGCCGGCACGTTGACCAGCTCCGCGAACGCGCCGTTGTTCATCAGCCCGGTGAAGGCCAGGTTCTCGCAGATGTTGTAGAGCCCGTGGGTGCAGTAATAGCAAGTGCCGCAGTGCTGGCAGGCATCGGCCGCCACCGGTTCGCCGACACTGAAACCCTCGACGCCGGCGCCCAGTTCGACGATCTCACCGCAGAACTCATGGCCGAGGATGCATTGGCCCTTGATCCCGGTCAGCGGGTGCGGCGCGTCCACCGGGATGAATACCGGCCCGGCCACGTATTCATGCAGGTCCGAGCCGCAGATGCCGCACCATTGCACGCGGATCTGCACCCAACCGGCCGGCGGCGAAACCGGCAGTGGCACGTCTTCGACGCGAATGTCGTTGCGGCCATGCCAGACGGCGGCGCGCATGCTGCGGGTCGGCTTGATTGAAACGTTCATAGTTGCCTCCAGAGTATTTTATGGGGCGGCGATTCATCGCCGCCCGCTGGGTCAGTGCTGTGCGATGAACTCGAGAATCGATCGATTGACCTGCTCGGCCGCTTCCATCTGCACCATGTGGCCCTGGCCGGGGAGCACTTCGACCTGGGCAGCCAGCCCTTCGCCGTGGGCCGCCGGGATGATTGCGTCGTCGCTGCCCCAGATCACCAGGGTCGGTACGTGACCGGCCTGCACCACCTCGCGCAGGTCCACCTGCTGGCGGCCGTCGGCGAACAGCGTCGCCGACAGTTGCCGCAGGGCGGCGTCCACGCCTTCCAGGCGCTTGTACTTGAGCATGTCGTCGAGCATCTGCCGCGTGACCAGCTCGGCATTGGAGAACAGTTGCACCAGTGGCGGCTTGAGGGCGTTGCGGTTGGCCGCTTCGACGAAACCTTGCAGGTAGCCGCCGTTGATCTGCGCGCCCAGCCCGGCGCTGCCGATCAAAGTCAGCGACCGTACACGCTGGGGCATCAGGCGCGCGGCATTCAGCGAAACCGCCCCACCCATGGAATGCCCCACCAGATGCACAGCGTTGATGTCCAGGTGATCGAGCAAGGCCAGCACCACGCCGCTCAGCTCGTCCAGGTCGCCGCGTTGCAGGGTTTTCGAAGATTCGCCATGGCCCGGCAGGTCCAGGGCAATGACCCGACGCCCGACGGCCAGTGCTTCATGGTTGAACAGCCAATTGTTCAGGTCGCCGCCGAAACCGTGCACCAGCACCAACGGCGTACCGCCCTCGCCGCGCTCGAAATAGCGAATCACCCGCCCGTCCAACTCGACTTTCTGTGGTGTCGGGCCGCTGTCTTCATCGGCTGAATCACCGGGTACGAAGTTGGATTGGAACTGCTCGATGACCGCGTCGATCTCGGCGTCGCTGGCCTCGCCGTCGACGACGATGCCGAGCAAGGCGCCGACCGCCAGGGTTTCGTCCTGCCGGGCAACCTGCCGACGCAGGATTCCGGAGAACGGCGCCTCGACGCTGCTGGAGATCTTGTCCGTCTCGACGTCCATCACTTCATCGCCCTTGGCGATGGCCTGGCCCTCCTCCTTGAGCCAGGCATCGACCCGGCCCTCGGTCATCGACAGGCCCCACTTGGGCATGGTCAAGGTATGAATCTGGCTCATCAGCGCTTGCTCCACTCGATCACGTTGAGCACGGCTTGCTCGATCTTCGCCGCGTCAGGGATGTACAGGTCTTCCAGGGCATCGGAGAACGGCACCGGCGTGTGCGGCGCGGTGACCATTTCGATCGGGGCCTTGAGCGCGCCGAAGGCCTTTTGCGCCACCAGCGCGGAAACATCGGTGGCCATGGAACAGCGCGGGTTGGCCTCGTCGATGACCACCAGGCGCCCGGTCTTCTCCACGCTTTCGAGGATGCTGTCCTCGTCCATCGGGCTGGTGGTGCGCAGGTCGATGACTTCGCAGTCGATACCGCGTCCGGCCAGGCTGCGGGCGGCGTCCATCGCGGTGTTGACCATGCGTCCATAGGACACCAGGGTCACGTCCTTGCCGTCGCGCAGGAAATTGGCCTCGCCAAAGGGGATGGTGTAGAGCTCTTCCGGCACTTCGCCCTGCATGCTGTAGAGCAACTTGTGCTCGCAGAAGATCACTGGGTCGTTGTCGCGGATCGCCTGGATCAGCAGGCCCTTGGCGTCGTAAGGCGATGACGGGCAGACCACTTTCAGCCCCGGAATGTGCGTCCACAAGGACGTGAGCATCTGCGAATGCTGGGCGGCGGCGCGCAGGCCGGCGCCGACCATGGTGCGGATCACCAGGGGCGTGGAGGCCTTGCCGCCGAACATGTAGCGAAACTTCGCCGCCTGGTTGAGGATCTGGTCCAGGCAGCACCCGGCAAAGTCGACGAACATCAGTTCGCACACCGGACGTACGCCGCAGGTGGCGGCCCCGACCGCCGCACCGACGTAACCGATTTCCGAGAGCGGCGTGTCCAGCACGCGCCCGGGGAACTGGTCGTAAAGGCCCTTGGTCACCCCAAGTACACCGCCCCAGGCGTCGTTTTCACCGGGTGCGCCAGCGCCACCGGCCACGTCCTCACCCATGATGAACACGCTTGAGTCCCGGCGCATCTCCTGGGCCAGCGCTTCGTTGATTGCCTGCTGATAGCTGATTTTTCTCGCCATGATGGAGTTCTCTATTCTTGTTGTTCAGGAGGGCGTTCAGGGATAGCTGACGTAGACGTCGGTCAGCAGGTCCGCCGAGGAAGGCTTGGGATCGGACTTGGCCTTGTACACGGCGTTTTCAATCAGCAGGTCCACTTCCTTGTCGATCTGGTCCAGTTGCTCGACGGTGAGCAAGCCGGCCCGGGTCGTGCGCTCGCGGAACTGCATCAGGCAGTCCTGGTTTTCACGGAAGTGCTTGACCTCGTCGGGGGCCCGGTAGGTCTGGGCGTCGCCCTCGAAGTGACCGTAGTAGCGGGTCAGCTTGACCTCGATCAGCGATGGCCCCTCCCCGGCACGGGCGCGTTCGACGGCGGCCCCGGCGGCTTCATGCACGGCAAAGAAGTCGAAGCCGTCGACAGTCACGCCGGGCATGCCGAACCCGGCCGCGCGGTCGGCGATGTGATCGCAGGCCACCGACCAATTGGACGCGGTGGCTTCGGCGTAGCCGTTGTTTTCCGCGACGAACAGGCACGGCAGGTTCCACACCGAGGCCATGTTCATGGCTTCGAACACCGCGCCCTCGTTGGAGCCGCCGTCGCCGAAAAACACCACGGCGACGCTGTCGGTGCCCTTGAGCCGGGCCGCCAAAGCCGCGCCGACCACCAAGGGCGCGCCGGCGCCGACAATGCCATTGGCGCCGAGCATGCCTTTCTCGAAGTCGGCGATGTGCATCGAGCCGCCCTTGCCTTGGCAAACGCCGGTTTTCTTGCCGTAGATCTCGGCCATCATCCCGTAGACATCCACGCCCTTGGCGATGCAATGGCCATGGCCACGGTGGTTGGAGGCAATGCAATCGTCATCGCCCAGGTGGGCCATGACGCCTGCGGCCGAGGCTTCTTCGCCGGCATACAGGTGGACGAACCCGGGGATTTCACCCGTGGCGAACTCCACGTGCAGGCGCTCTTCGAAGGCGCGGATGGTGCGCATCACCTGATAGGCGTGCAGCAGTTGATCGTGGGTGAGCGGTGTCGACATTTTTATTCTCCTGGGGTGTCTTCTTGAAAATTCAGAGGGTGTTGCGGGTGTTCGCGGCCGATGGCCAGCAAACGTTGTTGCGCGGCGTAGGCCAGCACCGCGTTGACGTCGATGCTCAGTGGACCGCCGGCATCGAGGGTGACCGTGGGCCGGTCATGAACGTTGAATTCGATTTCCCGCTCGCCGTCCAAGGCCAGGGTGCCGCTGGAGAGCGACAGGCCGTGGGCGACACCGGGTTCCAGGGGGCCGGCGGCGAGCACGCCACAGCCTTGCAACAGGCCCGGCGCGAGCGGTACCAGCAGCGCTTCGGGAGATTGCGGGTCCAGGCGCATCCAGGCACCACCCGGTGCCTGGCGTGACACCGGAAACCACAAGCCGCATAGCGCCGACAGGCCGATGGACTGCGGCTCGGCGAAGGTCACGAACACTTCGGCCAAGTCCTGTGCCCGACTGATGGCCCGGGCGCCGACAAACCGCAGGGGCGACACGGCGACGTCCACCAAGGCGACTTCGCGCAGGCCACGTCCGGCGTCGCAAACCAGCAAACGCTTGTTGCGGCGCAAACCGATCTGGGCCGGGACCCGGCCGCTGGCGTACAAGCCACCGGCCAGTCCGGCACTGGTGGCTTCGCGCAGTTCGGGAAAGGCGTTGTTGGTGCCGGTGGACAGGGTCAGCAACGGGATGTCCCCCACTTCGGCGGCCACCGCCTTGTGGGTACCGTCGCCACCGAGCACGGCGATCAGCGCCACCTCGCGCTCGGCCATCAGGCGCGCGGCCTGGCGGGTGTCTTCGACGGTCTGGCGCAGGGTCAGGTCGAGGAACTCCAGGGCCGGCCAGTGGCTGCTGCGGGCCTGGCGGCTGTGGCTGTTCTTCAGCACGGCGGCGGCCATGCCAATCATGTCGGTGGGCATCAACACCCGCTCGATGCCGGTGGCACCGAAAGCGGCCAGCAGGCGCTGGATCACCGAGACCTTGTCGGTGCTGGAAAACAGCCCGGCATTGGCGGTCAGGCGCCGCACGTCGCGGCCCGATGCGGGGTTGGCGATGATGCCCACGGTCAGTGGCCGGCGGCTCATGGTGCCACCGCGGGAGAAACAGGCGAACGGCCTGGGCAGGAGAACATAGGCACCTCGTTGTTATTATTGGATGACCCGTCAGGCGGGCTCCAGGGGTAGAGCAAGGGCGGTGCCAGCTACGGGAAAAAACCAGGAGACAGCCGGACCAGAGCGGTCCAGGCGGGATGTTCGATGCGGCCAAGCGAGCCTCGCTGAGACGCTCCATGTCAGCCTGCACGAGGTAACCGCGAGACGCTGAGACGTGGCGTCTCACATCTGCCCGCACAACCCGTCGTGCTTGTCTGCACCCGGCGAACGGCGCTTAATGTGCGCACAACGACAAGAAGCTGAATCGGAGGCCCCTATGCTTTCCGCTCACTCCCGGGCGCACGTGGATTGCGTCAGCCGCGTGGTGAAAAACGCGGCGCAATTGCCTCAACTGCCGGTCCCGGACCTGATCCTCGACTCCTGGCGTCGCTCCCTGGAGCAACATCACCTGGACCCCGGTTCGCTGCAGGGCCCGCGCATCCTGTCCCAGGACGTGCTCAAGCAATGCCGCGAGCGCTCCGAGCTGTTCCTCAATATCGCCAGTGAAGAAGTGGCCCGCCTCCATGGCCGGGTACGTGATGCCGACTACTGCGTGCTCTTGACCGATGCCCAGGGCCAGACCATCGACTATCGGGTGGAAACCACGATCCGCAATGACTGCCGCAAGGCTGGGCTGTACCTGGGCACATGTTGGTCGGAGGGTGAAGAAGGCACCTGTGGCGTGGCGGCGGTGCTCATGGGCAAAGCCCCGGTGACGGTGCACAAGCGCGACCATTTCCGCGCGGCGTTCATTGGCCTGACCTGCTCCGCCGCACCGGTCTTCGACCCCCAGGGCGAATTGCTCGGGGTGCTGGACGTCTCGGCAGTGCGCTCGCCGGATGATCGACGCTCGCAGCACCTGATCCGGCAAATGGTCGTGCAGAGCGCCCGGGAGATCGAGCAGGCGTTTTTCATGAGCAGTGCCCAGGGCTACTGGGTGCTGCGGGCCCATCGCAACGCCGGCTACGTCGACAGCCAGCCAGACTTCCTGTTCGCCTGGGATGACGACGGTTGCCTGCAAGCCCTGAACCCGGCCGCCCGCCAATACCTGCTGCAGCATTACGGGCAGTTGCCGCAACACATCGGCCAGGTGTTCGACCAGCAACGGCTGCACCGGGCCCGGGACGAAAGCCTCTGCCTCCTCGATCACGCTTTGCATGGCCGCTTGAGTGCGCCCCGCCAGCGGGCCAATCCGCGTCCGCGGGTGGCGATGACCCCGGCCGAGATCGATCCGCGCCTGGCCGACAGCCTGCGCCTGGCGGTACGGGTCAAGGATCGCAACCTGCCGGTGCTGATCCAGGGCGAAACCGGTTCCGGCAAGGAAGTGTTCGCCCGGCAGTTGCACCAGGCCAGCCAACGCCGTGATCGCCCTTTCGTGGCGTTGAATTGCGCCGCCATTCCCGAAAGCCTGATCGAAAGCGAATTGTTCGGCTACGTCGCCGGCGCCTTCACCGGTGCCTCGGCCAAAGGCATGCAAGGCCTGCTGCAACAGGCCGATGGCGGCACCTTGTTCCTGGATGAGATCGGTGACATGCCGCTGGCCTTGCAGACCCGCCTGCTGCGGGTGCTGGCCGAGGGTGAAGTGGCGCCGCTGGGGGCATCCCGCCGCAAGGCCGTGGACATCCAGGTGATCTGCGCCACCCACCGCGACCTGGAGACCCTGGTGGCCGCTGGCGAGTTTCGTGAGGATTTGTATTTCCGCCTCGGTGGCGCGCGTTTCCAGCTACCACCGTTGCGCGAACGCAGCGACCGGCTGGCGCTGATCAATCGAATGCTTGCCGAGGAGTCGGCGCTCTGCGGGGGGACGGTGCAATTGAGCGGCGCGGCGCTGGAATGCCTGCTCGGTTATCACTGGCCGGGCAATATCCGCCAGTTGCGCCATGTGCTGCGCTATGCCTGCGCGGTGTGCGAAGCCAGTGTGGTTCAGCTCAGCCACCTGCCCGAGTCATTGCACCGCGCGGACGCCGCCGATCATGGACCGCAGCCGAGCGCCAGCCCGGAACGCCAGGCGCTGCTCGATGCCCTGGTGCGCCACCGCTGGAAACCCACCGCCGCCGCCCGGGCCCTGGGCATTTCCCGGGCGACCCTGTATCGGCGGGTGCACCAGCACGGTATCGAGATGCCAGGCAGGAGCCCGGCCTGAGGCCTATCGGCGTGCCAGCTCATGACGGACACATTGTTCGTAGTAGGTCTGCTTGACCGCAGCAGGCTTCAGGCGCGAAGCGCTGTTGTAAGTCTGCTCGGTAATGCCCAGGGCGGTCATGCGCATCCAGGGCCGGGGGAACTTGCGCACTTGCAGCTTCTTGCGCGCGCCGTACAGGCTGACGCCGGAAAGCTTCGACGCCTGCGCGCCCGCCGCAATGTCCGAACCCCAGCGGCACACCGACTGCTGGTTCTGCGTCAGCGCCTTGGCCTGGGCCCCAAGCGAGACGGCGGCCAGGAGAAACGTCGTTACGACCCACATAGAAATACGCATAGGTTTGTCGCCCAACTTTCTGAAAGGAAAGAAGTTTGACTGGATGCAAATGAGCAAGGGGCCAGCACCACTACATCGACTTGTGGCGAGGGAATCTGTGGGAGCAAGGCTTGCCCGCGATGAAGTTCGCGCGGTCTATCTGAAACCGAGTCGTCTGCTTCGCGGGCAAGCCTTGCTCCCACAGATTCCCCTCGCACAAGCAAGCTCGCTCTAGTCATCAACCCGCCTTCGCCTCCTGCAACAACTGCTGGATCACCTGCTCCTGCTCGCCGTAGCGCCCTTCGCCAAAGTGGCTGTAGCGCACCTGCCCCTTGGCATCGATGAAGTAATGGGCCGGCCAGTACTGATTGTTGAAGGCGCGCCAGATCGCATACTGATTGTCGATCGCCACCGGGTAGTGGATGTCCAGTTTGCGTACCTGCTCGCGTACGTTGTCGATGATCTTCTCGTAGCCATATTCCGGGGTGTGGACACCGATCACCACCAGCCCGTCCTTTTCATACTTCTTCGCCCAACCGTTCACATAGGGCAAGGTGTGCTGGCAGTTGATGCAGTCGTAGGTCCAGAAGTCCACCAGCACCACCTTGCCCCGCAGTGACTCGCTGCTCAGTGGCGGCGAGTTCAGCCATTGCACCGCGCCGTCCAGCGCAGGCATGGCGCCCTGGGATTCGAGGGCCGGCATAGAGCTTGCGCCAGCCTTGCTCACCACATAGTCAATGACCTTGGGCACGTTCTTCAGCAAGCCTTGTTCCAAGGTGGCCGAGGGTTGGGAGGAAGTCGCCGCCAACAACCGATCGTCCGCCCCGGTGCCAATCGCCACGGCGGCCAGCAACACCACCGCCCCCGTCCCCCGGCGCAACCAGGTGGTGATCGGCAGCGAGAGCTTCAGGCGCCCGACCAGACCACGCCCGGCCAGGATCAATGTACCCAAGGACAAGGCACTGCCCAGGCCGTAGGCGAGCAACAACAGGCTGGTTTGTGCGCTGGCGCCTTGCAGCATCGCGCCGGTCAGGATCACCCCGAGTATCGGCCCGGCACACGGTGCCCAGAGCAGCCCGGTGGCGACCCCGATCAGCACCGAGGCCACCGGCCCGGCCATCCGCCCGGCCCCGGCGTCCAGGCGATTGCCCAGGCTGACCAGCGGCCGCGCCAGCCAGATGCCGACCCGGCTGAAGATCAATGACAAGGCGAACACCACCATCACCACCAAGGCGACTTGCCGGCCGACGCTGCTGGCGCGCACCACCCATTCGCTACTGACCACCGCCAGGCTGGAGACCAGGGCGAACGTCAGCACCATGCCGCCGAGGGTCAGCAGCACCGAGCCACGGGAGCGATCGGCCCGGGCGAACAGAAACGGCACCACCGGAAGAATACAGGGGCTGAGGATCGTCAGGATCCCGCCGAGAAAAGCGATCAGAAGCATGGCAACACCTCAATCTAAAAGGCTGACATAGACCCTGTGGCGAGGGAGCTTGCTCCCGCTGGGCTGCGCAGCAGCCCCCGAAATCGACCTGACAACTGGGTACGTCAGGAAAATAAAGAGGCCGCTTCGCGCCCCAGCGGGAGCAAGCTCCCTCGCCACAAAGCAGGTCAGTTCTGGTTGCTGCAGTTATCGGAAAACTTGCGATAGTCCAGCGCTTGCTCGTGGCCTGCCGAATCCAGGTAGGTCATGTGGGCGTTGACCACGCCGCAGGTCGGCTCGGCATCTTCGGTAAGGGAAAGCACCTTCTGGATGTCCAGGTGGGTGCCGTAGGTGTAGCTGTGCGTTTGCACGTTGCTTTCAGCTCGGGCCGACAGGGTGCAGATGTTCAGCGCGGCGAAAAGGCAGGCGGCGTAGAGGGCTTTGGTGTTCATGGCGATTCCTCGATTCAATGGGGTTTATCTGCCGAGGCTGCGTTGTGTTGCCTCGATGGGTGCCATTGAATGCCGCGCAGGTATCGCGTCTGTATCGAGCCCAGTGGCTTTTTGCATCGCTGTGTATCCGTCGCGCGCCAGATACACTGCAATACAAACCGCCGCGAGCCGGGCCGGCCGGCGCCTGTAGACTGCTCACAACGAAACGCCGAGGAGCTGGACACCATGGATCATGTCGATCACGTGTTGATAGTGGATGACGATCGCGAGATCAGAGAGCTGGTTGGCAACTACCTGAAGAAGAATGGCCTGCGCACCACCGTCGTCGCCGACGGCCGGCAGATGCGCGCTTTCCTGGAAACCACACCGGTGGACCTGATCGTGCTGGACATCATGATGCCCGGCGACGACGGCCTGGTGCTGTGCCGGGAGCTGCGTGCCGGCAAGCACAAGGCCACGCCGGTGCTGATGCTCACCGCCCGCAACGACGAAACCGACCGCATCATCGGCCTGGAGATGGGCGCCGATGATTACCTGGTCAAGCCGTTCGCCGCCCGCGAACTGCTGGCGCGGATCAACGCCGTGCTGCGCCGCACCCGCATGCTGCCGCCCAACCTGGTGGTCACTGAAAGTGGTCGCCTGCTGGCGTTCGGGCGCTGGCGCCTGGACACCACCGCCCGCCACCTGCTGGACACCGACGGCACCATGGTTGCCTTGAGCGGCGCCGAATATCGTTTGTTGCGGGTATTCCTCGACCATCCGCAACGGGTGCTCAACCGCGACCAGTTGCTTAACCTCACCCAGGGCCGGGACGCCGACCTGTTCGATCGTTCCATTGATTTGCTGGTCAGTCGCCTGCGCCAGCGCCTGCTGGACGACGCCCGGGAACCGGCCTACATCAAGACCGTGCGCAGCGAAGGCTACGTGTTCTCGCTGCCGGTGGAGATCCTCGAGGCCTCGGTATGAGTCTGCCGCTGCGTTGGCCACGGACCCTGGCCTCGAGGTTGTCGCTGATCTTCCTGATCGGCCTGATCCTGGCCCAGGGCCTGTCCTTCGGTGTCCAATACTACGAGCGCTATCAGAGTGCCAAGTCGACCATGCTCGGCAACCTGGAAACCGATGTCTCGACCTCCGTCGCCATTCTCGACCGCCTGCCTGCCGCCGAACGCCCGGCCTGGCTGCCGAAACTCGCCCGGCGCAACTATGGCTACCTGCTCGACGAAGGCCAGCCCGGGCAACCGATGGATCTTGCCGATGCGCCGATCTCGGTCAGTTCGATCCAGGAAGCCATCGGCCAGGCCTATGGCCTGACCTTCAAGCAGATTCCCGGGCCGAAAATGCACTATCAGGCGCTCCTGCGCCTGGGGGACGGCAGCCCGCTGACCATCGACGTCCGCCCGGCGATGATGCCCCTCTCCCCCTGGCTGCCGATGGTGTTGCTGGGGCAGTTGGCGCTGTTGATCGGCTGCACCTGGCTGGCCGTGCGCATCGCCGTCGGCCCCCTGACCCGGCTGGCCCAGGCGGTGGAAACCCTCGACCCGAACGCCCACAGCGTCCGCTTGGACGAAAAGGGCCCGACCGAAGTGGTGCATGCGGCCAAGGCCTTCAATGCCATGCAGGACCGCATCGCCGCCTACCTCAAGGAGCGCATGCAGTTGCTGGCGGCGATTTCCCATGACTTGCAGACGCCCATCACACGCATGAAGCTGCGCGCCGAGTTCATGGACGAAGGGATCGAACGGGACAAATTGTGGAGCGACTTGAGCGAAATGGAACACTTGGTGCGTGAAGGCGTGGCCTATGCCCGCAGCATCCACGGTGCCACCGAGGCCAGTTGTCGGATCAGCCTGGATGCGTTTCTCGACAGCCTGGTGTTCGACTACCAGGACACAGGCAAGGACGTGCAACTGTGCGGGAAAAACGCCGCCGTCATCGACACCCGCCCCCATGCCCTGCGGCGGGTGCTGGTCAATCTGGTGGACAACGCCTTGAAATTCGGCGGCGCGGCGCAGATCCAGGTGCAACCGGCCGCCAACGGGCAACTGGTGATCCAGGTGCTGGACCGTGGCCCCGGATCAGCGAGCTGGAACTGGCCGAGGTGCTCAAACCGTTCTATCGGGTGGAAAGCTCGCGCAACCGGGAAACCGGTGGCACTGGCCTGGGCCTGGCCATCGCCCAGCAACTGGCGATCGCCATGGGCGGCTCACTGACCCTGAGCAACCGCGACGGCGGCGGCCTATGCGCCGAGCTGCGCCTGGCCTTCGCAAGCTGACACAACCACCCTCTGTGGGAGCGAGCTTGCTCGCGATAGCGGTGTATCAGCCGGCATCCGTTCAACTGACCTGACGCCATCGCGAGCAAGCTCGCTCCCACACTGTTCCGAGGCGCGACACAGCTTGATGCCTTACCAATCCCCCTGTGGGAGCGAGCTTGCTCGCGATAGCGGTGTATCTGCCGGCACCTGTTCAACTGACCTGACGCCATCGCGAGCAGGCTCGCTCCCACACTGTTCCGAGGCGCGACACAGCTTGATGCCTTACCAATCCCCCTGTGGGAGCGAGCTTGCTCGCGATAGCGGTGTATCTGCCGGCATCCGTTCAACTGACCTGACGCCATCGCGAGCAAGCTCGCTCCCACACTGTTCCGAGGCGCTACACAGCTTGATGCCTTACCAATCCCCCTGTGGGGTATTGGATTTGGATGGGGGTTTGTATGTCAGTGTGTCTGCGGATGATGGGCATACACAAACTTGCACGATACGGCGTTGTGGACACACCCCGCTTACACCGGCTTGAAAGACTCCTCATGCCCCGGCGGCCATCACCACCGGGCCTCGACTTCCAAGGAGCCTTTACATGCCTACCGCAACTGCATCTCCCCTTCGTTTCCAGGGCTGGTCGCTGTTCAGCCTGCTCGCCGCCCTGGTGCTGTTGATGACCGGGTTGATCCTGGTGCTCAACCCGGACCTCACCGAAGGCGTGCGCAGCGCCATTCGCGCCACGGCTCGTTCGTCCTTCCTCCTCTTCTTGCTGGCCTTCACCGCCTCGGCATTCGCGGTGCTGGTGCCCTCGCCCCTGAGCCGGTCGCTGGTGCGTGAACGACGCTTCATCGGGCTGGCGTTTGCCTTCTCCCATCTGGTCCACGCAGTGCTGATCTACAGCTACGGCCAGCTCAACACCGAGTTCTGGCCCGGCCGCACCACCCTCGGCAACGTGCCTGGCACCGTGGGCTACGTATTCATCCTGCTGCTGGCCCTGACCTCGTTCAAAAGCACCACGCGCCTGATCGGCTTCAAGGCCTGGAAGCGCCTGCATGTCACCGGTATGTGGGTGCTGGCGGCGATCTTTGCCTACTCCAATTTCAAGCGCATTCCCATGAGCGACTGGTACGTGCTGCCGTTCGGCCTGATCTGCGCCGCCACCGCCATCCGCCTGGTGGGCAAACTGGCCCAAGCCACTCAGCGCCGCCAACGGCCGCAACACGCTTGAGCCCAGGGAGGCCGATCATGTATTCAAACGTGCTGAAAACACTGCATCTTCATCTCGATCAGGCAGGCGCCTGGCTCGCGCCGCTGGGCCTGCGCCTGTTCCTGGCCTGGGAGTTTTTCGAATCCGGCCTGGAAAAATGGAATGGCGAGAACTGGTTCGCCGAGATCCAGTCGGCCTTCCCGTTCCCCTTCGACCATGTACCGGCCCAGTGGAACTGGGAACTGGCGATGTGGGCCGAACTGATCGGCGCCATCGCCCTGTTGATCGGCTTGGGCACGCGCCTGTCGGCGCTGGTGCTGATCGTCGTCACCGTGGTGGCGACCGCGGCCGTACACTGGCCGGCGGACTGGTCGAGCTTGAGCGAACTGGCCCAGGGTTATGCGATTACCAACAAGGGACATGGCAACTTCAAGCTGCCGTTGATCTACCTGGTGGCGTTGCTGCCGTTGGTGCTGCAAGGGGCTGGGAAGCTGAGCGTGGATGCACTGCTGAAGAGCGGCCTGCCTCACCCAGGTAAAGCCTGACAAAAACCCCTTGTGGGAGCGAGCTTGCTCGCGATAGCAGTGGGTCAGTCGACCTCACAGTGACTGACATACCGCCATCGCGAGCAAGCTCGCTCCCACAGGGGTTGGGTTTAATTGACGGGATGTGGCTGCACGCCAACAACCCCTTGCTCCTGCATCCGCCGCAACAGCGCCACGGCGCTGTCCATGAACTCGAACGAAGCCACCCCCGCCTCCTGCGCCAACGCCAGCAACTGCCCTCGCCCCGCCAACCCGGGATATTCCTCGATGCGCTGCAAAAGGCGCCAGGCCAACGGGCTGAGTTCGGCAAAGCGCACCTCAAACCCAGGCGTGCGCCGCACCAGCAACAGCGTCGGCTGGGCCGGTGGCGTCGAGGGCTGGTAGCCCGGGGCCAGGCGATGCACCGGCCACTGGTACGCCAGCGGCCAGGCCAGGGGCGAGACACGCAGCGGCAGATCGAGCAAGGCGGCCTCATCATGACTCGGCAACGGCTCGGCCTCGGATTGCAGCAGCGCCATCTCGACCCACTCATAGTGCGCCAGCTCCGCCACGAACGGCGGCCAGTCCGGCGATGGATGGGCCGCGAGGTAGGTCACAAACTCCTCGGCGATTTTACCGAACATGGGCGTGACGCAGCGGTGTTCACGCAGGAACCGGCGCACGCAGGCACGCCAGGGGGCCTGCCCCAGCACGCTCACCAGCACGGGGAAGGTGCCGCTGAGCAGCGAACGCATGTTCTCGAAGATCAGGTCGCGGTACACCTGCGCCCGCGCCGCATCCATGCCGGCCGGAACCGGGCAGTGTTCCGGGTCGCGCAGGTAACGGGTCAGCGCCTGTTGCTGCTGGTGCAGCGTCTGCCGGGCCTCAGCCATGGCTCACCGCCTGCCGGGGGACGGCCGGGTATTGCAACTGGCGAATCGTCTGCAATTCGGCCACCAGCGCGGCATAGGGCGGGAAGTTGAAGTCCCGTTCGAGCAAGGTCGGCCGCACGCCGAAACGCCCGTAGGCCTGGGCCAGCAACGCCCAGACCTGCGGTTTGACCGGTGCGCCATGGCTGTCGATTTTCAACGTGTCGGACTCATCGTAATGCCCGGCCACATGCATCGCGACCACCCGCTCCGGCTCGAGGCCCGCCAGGAATGCCTGGGGATCGAAACCGTGATTGATCGAGTTGACGTAGACGTTGTTGACGTCCAGCAACAGGTCGCAATCGGCTTCGCGCAACACCGCCCGGGTGAATTCCAGCTCACTCATGTCTTGTCGGGGGGCGGCGTAATAGGAGACGTTTTCCACCGCCAGGCGCCGCCCCAGCACATCCTGGGCCTGACGGATCCGCGCCGCCACGTGATGCACCGCTTCTTCGGTAAAGGGCAGCGGCAACAGGTCATACAGATGCCCGTCATCGCCGCAGTAGCTCAAGTGCTCGCTGTAAAGCGGCACGTTGAAACGCTCGAGAAAAGCACGCACCTGGCCGAGAAATGCCAGGTCCAGCGGCGCCGGCCCACCGAGGGACAACGACAGGCCATGGCACGTCAACGGATAACGTTCGGCCAGCGAATGCAAGACGGCCCCATGGGGGCCGCCGATTCCGATCCAGTTTTCCGGGGCCACTTCGAGAAAATCGAAATCCCCGGCCGGTGCCTGGCGCAGCTCATCGAGCAAGGCCCGACGCAGGCCGAGGCCTGCCGAGGGTTGAGGTAAATTCAACATGACACATCTCTCCTGGGGGAAACGAGATGTGGAGAGCCTCATGGAACGAACACCCACCCCACGATGGAAACCCAACACCCGTGGCGAGGGAGCGGGCATCAACCCATCAGGCTCGCCACCCGGGGCGAATCAGGACTCGATAGCCGCCCCGCACTTGCCTTCGCCACATTTGCCTTCCGCGGTCTTCGCCTGGGCCGACAGGTATTGCTTCGCTTCCGGCAACGAGATGCCGCCGTCGTGGTTGGCGTCGATCTTGTCGAACTCCGCCGCGCGCTCCGGTGCCGCGGCGATGAACTCGTCCCGCGACACCTGGCCATCGTGGTTTTTATCGGTCTTGGCGAACTTGTCTTCGCCGCACTTGCCTTCGGCGGGTTTCTTCACGGTATCGGCTGCCGCCAGGGTGTAGCCCTGGGCCAGGTCGTTCATGGTCAAGGCCGAAGCCGCCGTGGAGAGACCCAGGCCGCCGACCAGGGCCAGGCCGAGTGCAAGGGACGAATTGCGGGAGAAGTTGAGCATGGGGTATTCCTCTGACGATTGACGATTAAGGCGCCAGTCACCCGCACCGAGGCTCGGTGTCGGCTGGCTGGCGTAGTTAATCGCCGGTGTGTATCCGGCCTGTGTCGCCGGCCTGGGCCTTCGTCAAGCAGGTGTATCCGGGCCTGTGCGGTACACACTGCGATACATGCCCGCCCCAACGGGATGTCGCCCTCGAGTGGGCATCACGCTTCAAGGTCCGCACATGACGAAGACAACGCAGCCCGTCGGCCCATTCGTTAACACGACTAAGTAAATCAGCCCATCCGCCGATACAAAACAGGTGCGGGTGAAATCGCTTTTTGGCTGATGACTTATCTTTATGATTGAAAATGCTGGCAACGACTCGACTGTCCTTTCCCCGGGCTCGCCAACCCGTAGCTTCACCCGTCGCACTTTTCCGGCCATCATGCTCCTGCTGTTTGTCATGTCCGCATTGGCGATCGCCGTGTTGCTCAACATCACCGGTACCCAGGACCGACGCGCCCGTGAGCAGAGCCTGTTTTTCGCCCAACGGGCCATCGAGGGGATCCGCACCGGCATCGGCCGGGACCTGAGCGACTATTCCAAATGGAGCGACGCCTACCGGCACCTGCACGTCAAGGTCGACAAGGAATGGGCCTATGACCAGGAAAACGTCGGCAGCAGCGTGTATTCGCTCTACGGTTACCAGGCGGTGTTTGTCATTTCCCCGACCGGCAAGACCGTCTATTCGGTGATCGATGGCCAAATGAGCGACGTCGATGCCGATACCTGGCTGACCGGCGATCTGCGCGCCCTGTGGAACAAAGCCAGCACCGAGGAAAATCACGACGAAGTGGTCGTCGAGATGCTGCATCACGAAGATGCCCCTGCATTCGTCGCCGTGTCCGCCATCACCACCGGCACGGACAACAGCGTGGCGCAAATTCCCGGCCCGCCCAGCCTGATGCTCTTCGTCAAGGTCCTGGACCCCGGAGCCCTGAAAAACCTGGCGCGGGACTTCGCCCTGCCCGATGCCCATATCGCCAGGACACCAGGCCCAGCCGATACCGCCCAACTGCTGCTCGACAACCTGACCCTGGAGGCCCTGGCCTGGCGACCCCAAACCCCGGGGCAGGATCTGCGCAAGGGGCTGCTGCCTTTGCTGGCCCTGGCGCTACTGGCGCTGGGAATCCTGGCGCTGGCCGTCCTGCGCCATGCCTTGGTGATGCTTCGCGCCCAGGAAAGCCAATACGCCAGCCTGCTGGCCCACCGCAAGGCACTGGAACGCAGTGAAGAACGTTTCCGCGACATTGCCGAAGTCTCATCCGACTGGTTGTGGGAGGTCGATTCGACCGGGACGCTGACCTACCTGTCGGAGCGCTTCGAACAAGTGACCGGGTTCAGCCCCACCGAATGGCTGGGCAAGCCCCTGCAACGGCTGCTTCATCCCCATGGCGGCTCGATCTCGATTGCCCAATGGCTGCTCGGCGGCGCCAACAGCCTCTCTTCGGCGCCGCTGCTGTGCGAGTACACCGCACGCAACCAGCGCATCCGCACCTGCAAACTGTCGGTACGGGCCATCGAGGCCGGCACCCTGGGTTTTCGCGGCACCGCCACCGACATCACCGACGAGCTGCGGGCGCTGGCCCAGATCAAGCACCTTTCCTTGCATGATCCGCTGACCGGGCTGGCCAACCGCAACCGCTTGTTCGATTGCCTGCGCGAACACCTGGACCGACCTGATCGCCCGCCTCTGGCGCTGCTGAACCTGGACATGGACCGGTTCAAGCCGGTCAACGACTCCCTGGGCCATGCCGTGGGCGATAAAGTGCTCAGGGAAGTGGCGCATATCCTCCAGCAAAACGTCCGTGACACCGATCTGGTGGCGCGCCTGGGCGGTGATGAATTTGTCATTGTCATGCCCGACCCCGGCGACGCCGACGATCTCGATCAACTGTGTGAACGGCTGATCGATTGCATGCAACGGCCCATGCACCTGGACGGCAATACGCTGTACCTGGGAGTGAGCATCGGCGTTGCCTGGGCGCAGCCCGGTGACGAACGCGCCGATGAACTGTTGCGCCACGCCGATATCGCCTTGTATGCGGCCAAGGCAGGAGGCCGCAACACCTGGCGCGTGTATGTGGAAGCCATGGGCAACCTGGCCCGCGACCGACGGCGATACGAGCAGCAACTGCGCGACGCCATGCAGCGGGACCAACTGGAACTGCGCTACTTGCCTCGCTTCGATGTGAGCGCCGAGCAACTGCACGGTTTCGAAGCCCAGACCTTTTGGCACCATCCCGAGAAAGGTGAACTGGGTGGGGCCGACTTCATACCGGTGGCCGAAACCTCGGGCCAACTGGAAGAGCTGGGTACCTGGATGTTGATCAATGTCTGTGAGGAGGCCGCGACCTGGCCGAGCGCCGTCAATGTCTCCATCGCGGTTTCACCCCGGTGGTTCAACAGCAGCTTCCTGCTCGACCAGGTGCAAGAGGCCCTCCAAGCGAGTGGCCTGGCGCCTCACCGGCTGACCCTGGAAGTGGCCGAAGGGGTCCTGCTGGCCGACCACAAGACCGTCGCCAGCACCCTCCATGCGCTCAAGGACCTCGGCGTGCGGATCAACATCGACAAATTCGGCACCAGCATCGCCTCCCTGCGTGAGGTGCTGGACCAGCCGTTCGATGGCATCCGCTTCGATCGCAACATCCTGTCGCAGCTGGGCCTGGAGGACGACAAGGAAGGCGTCCTGGCGATGATCCGGTTGAGCCGCAGCGTAGGGCTTATGGTCACCGCCGAGGGCATCGAAAACGCCCGGCAATTCAGCCAACTGCGCAACGTGGCCTGCGACCATGTCCAGGGCCCGTACTTCGGCGCGGCACTGGCCCGCTCGGAAATGGCCTCGTTCTTCACCACGCCGCGGTGGCTGTAACCCACGTCCCACCTCTATCGCGAGCAAGCTCGCTCCCACAATGAGACCTGCGGTGCATGCAAAGCTCCTAAACCCCTAGCTCCCACAATGGGCTCTGTGGTGCAGGCAAAAGCTCATGGACACCCCAGCTCCCTGTGGGAGCGAGCTTGCTCGCGATGACGCCAGCACAGCCCACCTCACACTGCAGCTCAATCCCCTACAAACTCAACCGCCCCCGCTCCTCCTCGGTCAGCCGCTGGCGGTTCTGCTCGTCCAAAGGCCCCGCGCCCAGTACCTGCACCGGGCTGGCCGGGTCGTAGGCGCGAGGCGCGTCGCGGTTGGCGCCATCGCGTGACGGGGCCAGTTGCTCGGAGCCAAAACTCACCACCTGCACCGTAAACACCGACGCCTGGTTCTGCCGCGCCGCGTTCTGTTGCTGACGGGCCACGTCTTCAGCCGCCTGCGTCGTCGAAGACGCCGCCGAACTGGCCGAGGTGATGGCCCCGGTGTTCACCGAGGCCGCCAGCGGCACGCCGGTGGATTTGCCCTGGGTCTGGATGTTGGCCGCGTTCACCACGGTCAACGCCGCGATGTTGACGTTGCCCGACACCCGGATCCCCGCCTCGCCCGCATCGATGGTGCCCAACGGCGCAATCAGGTCGATATCCCCCGGCGCCACTTCGGCAATGGGGTTGAGGGTGGCGATACCGGCCCCGGTGCTCGGCACCGAAGGCGACAGCATCACGTTGCCCCAGGTGTCATACAAACGCTTGGGCGGCGTGTACACCACGGTGGTCTTCGAACCCCGGCCGGCGTTGATATCGCCCTGGGCCGACCAGCCGAGGATCGAGCCGCCAAAGGTGGTCATGATTCGGCTCTGCCCCAGCAGGATGCTGTTCTGCGCATACAACTGGATATCGCCCTCGCCCTGGGTAATGACACCGGCGGTGGACGGCGGTGCGTTACCCTCGATGCCGAACGTCTGTCCACCACCCGGCGTCAGCATCTGGATACTGCCGCCGAAATCGGTGTGCACCCCCGCCCCGCCGAACATCGTGATGTCGCCCTTGTAGGTGATCGCATTGCCCGCCACATCCTTGCTTGGGAACAACAAGTCGATAGCCTCCCGGCCCCGCAGGTAGCTGCCCTGGCGCACGCCGCCCACTTCGTTGTACTCACGACCACCGGCCTTGAGCTCGGCGAAGTACACGTCGCGGGCAAACACCCGCTGCTGCTCGGCCGGCAACGCCGCGAAGTAGCTGCGGGCCTGTTCGCTGTCACCGCTGAAGCCGAAGCGCTTCTCCAGCCAATCCACCAATTCGGTTTCATAGGTCTTGGCGACCTTGCCGTCCTGGTTCGCCAGCGGCACACCGGCCAAGGCCTGGTTCGCCGGGTCCAGGTACGCCTTGACGAAGCGCTCGTAATCCGCGCCGTTGAGACCCGCGCCGGCTTGCAGCACCAGGCTCGCGCCAGGGCGCGAATCCCCTGGCACCACGGCGCCGAGGCTGGTGATGCTGACCTTGTCGTCCATCAGGATGTTGCGCCCGGCGGTGATTTCCAGCAGGCCGGGACCGGCGACGTTGAAGTTGCTGTAGAGGATGTCGCGCCCGGCGGAGACGATGGAGATGTCGGTGGGGTTGTTGTGGATGAAGAGGTTGCCGGTGCTGGTGTACTCCCCCGTGACCGACTCACCGCCCCTGCCGCCACTCAGCGGGGTGCCGCTGCTGACGATGTCCCGTCCGGCCATCATCCACACCGACCCGGTTCCTTCGTAATAGGTCTGGCCGAATCGGCTGTCACTCGGGGTGGTGAACGTCATCGCCCGCCCGCTATTGACGGCCAGCAAGTCGCCCTTGAGCGCATAGAAACGGGCAGGATCGGTGTTGGTCGCCCATTCGTCGGCAGCGCTGCTGCTGTCAAAAGCAAACAACGGCAATGTATTCGCGCCTATGGAGACACTATTGGCATCGGCAGAGAGGTTACTGACCACCACACTTCCATTGACAAGCCCCATGAAAGCCGGCCGCAGCGGGGTGGCCATGGCCGCAGACGAGGCCCCGGAACGACTGACCGTCAGGTCGCCGCCATAGATGGAGTCGCCGGCCAGGACCTGCAGCTCGCTGTTGATACCGGGTGCGAGTAGCAGCGCCCTGCGATAACTGCCATCGTAGCCTGCGGTACCAAAAACCTTGGCCTGGCCATAATAAAGACTGCCACTGGCGGCCACAGCCCGCAGGATGGAGGGATAGACCACCGACAGGTCGGTCTCGATTTCTGACACCAGGGGCGTCATATTGCCCCCCGACGACCAAAGGTCCACTGCCGTATTGGCCGTCCACAGCGTAAACCAGCTCACACCCGCCCCATTGATCTCGCCATTCTTGAAGGGCGAAACGCTCATTATCGGCGCTCTCCCCGGGTCTACGACCTCCTGCACCACCAGGTCGCCCAGGGTCGAAAGATTGAACGTCGCGTCGCCTGGCATCAGGGTCAAGCCACCGGTTGCCTGGCCGCGTGTGGAGCGGAAGGAATCGTAAGCCCGCGTTTCCCCCGGGGACTGGTCCGTGCCCTGATTACCGTAGCGCAGGTCGATTCGCCCGATCGCGCTGCTGTCGAGCTGCGCATGCCCACGCAGATTGATCACTGCGCCACTGAGACGCCCGTCCGTGAGCCGGCTATCGGAATTCAGAACGCCCCCCACCCGCAGCCTCAGGTCACCACCGCCGGTCAATTGCAGGCTGCCATCAGCGCCCACACGTCCAGTGCTGCCCACCGCCAACAGCAGCCCCTGGCTACGAGGGCTGATGTTTGAGTTGAAGTCGCCACCGGCGAGCCGGTTCAACACGCCCGCGTCACCCTTCACCTGTACATCCAGATCACCGCCACCCAAAGTTCCGAACCCGGTGAAGGCGGCCATTTGATCAGCGCCACCCGATACCGTCGACGCGGTATAACTACCGAAGTTGATCCACCAGGCGGTCGGCTGGCTGCTCACTGAATCACCATTGCCCTGGCGCCAGAGCCAATTGCCCACATTGGCCGAGTCCTGGCCAATGTCGGCGGGATTCGGTCGTCCGTTCGGGGTTGCTGCAGGCGCGGTCAGGTTACCGCTGAGGTCGCCGCCGACCTTGAGCAACAGATTACCGCCCGCGTCCGGATACCAGGCGCGATAGAGACTTTCAGCGCCGCCATCGACCAGCTTTTCGTTGCTGCCATCCTCGTCGTTGAGCACCTTGCCGTTGGCGCCCAGGGCCTTGGGCTGGTTGTAGGGATCGCCCGGGAACGTTGGTGCTGACGAGGTGCCGGCGGTGTAGATGCCGAACAACGAATCCATGCGCAGGCTGCCACCGCTAAGCAGTTCCAGGTCCCCGGTACCGGTGCGGATGACGCTCGGACGGACACTGCCGGCAACCGCTTCATACTCCACGTCTGCGGGGGCACAGACGCTCGGCGCCGCGTCGCAGAGTGACTGAACCGAATCGAACTGGAAAAACTGCGCAGCAGCCTGGCTGATCAGCTCGCCGGCCTTGACCTCAAAGCCGGAACCTGCCAATTCCTCCTCCGCGGCCTTGGTCCATCTGTAAGAAGCTTGAAGCGCGCAAATACCGGCGAAATCCGCACAGAAGGCGTCAACCGAGTCGTAGCCAAAATTGCTCACGATGTCCAGGTCAACGGTTTGGCCTAGCTCTACCGTGAACCCCGCGCCCGCCAGCTCATCGACCCCTTGTTGAGTCCACCGATAGGTGCCCTTGGCCGGCACGGATTTGCCAAACATGCCGTAGTGACTATCGGCAAGACGCAAGTCGCCTTGTACCGGATCGGGCTGGACGATCCGGCTGTCCGCCGCCGTCGTATCGGCCCCGGCCACCAACCGCAACGACCAGGATTGCGAACCCTCGGCGAGCATCGGCGCGACGGCCCACATCCGCCCCTGGCTGCCAGCGACTTCCGGACGTAGCTGGATCGACTCGACGCCATCCGGCAACTTCACATCGGTCCCGGACGGGATCAGCGAACCACGGTTCAGCGCCAGGCTGCCGTCCAGCCTGAGGATATTGCTCTGGACATTGCCCGCGTTGGCCACATTGGGCAGCGCCACGCCCTTGGGCCAGGTGAAACCGAGCAATGCGGCGGCGCCGCTCAACACGCTGCCAGCGCCCAACTGCGAGCCGGCTTCGAGGGTCTGGGCCCGGCTCAGCAAAGTGCCCGCGGCAAACAGCAGGTTGCCGGAGGCGTCGTGCACCGCCGCCAATACCGTGCCGGCCGGCAGTTCCAAGGGTTGTTCCAGGATCGCCGCCACTGGCAACCGGGTGCCGGCCGCCAGGGTCACGTTTTTGATGGGTAAGTCGTAGTTGAGCGTGGTTCCCGCCGGGAACGCCGTACCGTCGGCCAGGGTCACGCCGGCACCGGGGACAACGATGTCGCCACCGGTGAAATCGATGCCGGGCAGCAACACCCA
Organism: Pseudomonas sp. Van50; assembly: GCF_055390755.1. Classification (NCBI taxonomy): domain Bacteria; kingdom Pseudomonadati; phylum Pseudomonadota; class Gammaproteobacteria; order Pseudomonadales; family Pseudomonadaceae; genus Pseudomonas; species Pseudomonas sp. Van50. The sequence goes on from NZ_AP024343.1 coordinate 4,110,205, forward strand.
GCCTTTGTCATCCTGAGTGGCGGGCGGCGGAGCGAATCCGTCGTTGATGCTGCCGTAGATACTCAGGTCGCCCCCGGCGCGCAGGGTCAGCGCGCCGGCCTCGCCGGAACCGTACACGGCGGTTTGCCGGGTGTGCGGGTTGACACTGGCGTAGCGATAACCGGACAGGTCCAGGTCCCCCTGCACCACCAGGTCACCGTCGGCCGTCGCACTGACGATCTCGACGCCGGGCCGCAGGTGGAACGCATCGGCATAACGGGCGTTGTTCAGACCAGCGAGTTTGCGTTGCATCAAATCGCTGTTGGCCAGCGCCGCGTTGATGAAGGCGAGGCTGTCCTGATGCTTGCCATCCAGATAGGCCTGGTCGATGACCTGATACGGACGGCCACTGGCCGCCGGATCGCTGCCAAAGGCGGCGTCGTTGTATTGCCACATACCATTGACGGCGATGGACCGTGCGCCCTGGATATCCAGGCTGCCGCTGGCGTCGATGGCAATGTCACCGTGGGTGGCATCCGGGCCGGCGCGCCGGGCATTGAGCTCCAGGGTGCCGCGAGCGCGACCATCATGCTGCCCCGCAGGCGCCGCGGTGCCATGACGCAGATCGATGCGCGCACCATCGGCCAATGTCAGCACGCCGCCCCGGGAGGTCAGGTCGACCATGGCGCGGTTCGGTGAGTCGATGATCTTGCCGTAGCTGTCTACACGCAGGCGATTGCCGTGGGCATCGAGCACCGCGTTGCTGCCCAGGGTCAGAGAGCGCCCGGCGGCGAGCCGGATGCTGCCGACCCGTTCGCCGCTGGCGTCTACCTTGCCATTGACCAACAGGTTTCCGTTGTCGACCGACACGCTGATGGTCGAGGCCTTGAGTTCGTTGCCGATCACCAGGTCGCCCTGTTTGAGCTGGAAGCCACGGGAGCCGTAGACCTGCCCATCGTTCAAACGTTGGTTCAGGGCCGCGAACTGCTCGCTGAGATCGCCGCTGTCGCCCAGGCGCTGGGCCTGGATTTCCACGCCGCCGGCCAGGTACGGCGTGGCGGTGCCGCCGGCGTCATACTCGCCACTGCTGCTGCCGAGGATTCGTCCTTGCAGGTCGACCAGCCCGGCCGCCTCGTCCAACGCCACCGCACTGAGCCGGCCAGCCTGATTATTGCGAGCCGAGAGGTCGATGCTCGACCCACCGGCCTGGCGGATGTTGCCGTTGCGGCTTTGCAGGATCACCTCGCCACCGGCGCTGTAGCGCGTGACATCGTTGAAGGTGATCGCGCGACCGGCTACATCGATCAACGCTTCGTCGGCGAGGGTCAGGTCATCCGTCGCGCTGAGGGTGAGCTTGCCGCTGGGCAGCACCACGGCACTGGCGAGATTGAGACGTTGGCCCTTGAGGGACAACTCACCCCCAAGCCCGGAGACAGTGCCCGGCTTAGCGGTCGTGCCTGCTACATTGACCGCCCCGCCCGCAGTAATGCGGTTGACCGAACCGGCCTCACCGGTGAGCAACGGGGTAAGGATATTCAGGTTGCCGCCACTGTAGGCGTAGCCCGTTTTCGCGTCATAGGCCCCCTGGCTCTGATACACCGCCAGGCTGCCCTTGTGGTTGGCGGTCAGGCGTTCGCTGGCGCTGAGGTTGACGTTGGCGAATCCCAGCGCCAGGCGATCCAGGGTGGTGATCGAGCTGGGCTGGGTAAAGGCACCGTAACCGAACTCGATGCGCTGGGCCTGGATGTCCAGGCGACCGGCGCCGGTGCCAGCCCCGCCGGCAATCACCGAACCCGGCGCGCCGACGGCACCGTTCCAGATCAGGTTGGCGGTGCGGATGGTCGCCACGTCATTGGCGCTGCCGGCACCATAGATGGCCGGGGTGCTGAGCATCAGGTTGCTCAGGCGCGATTTGCCGGTGACCGGGTCATACGTGTCGAGGCTGACGGTTGCGTAGAAATTCAACGCCTCGCGGGCCGACAGCTCTAGGGTTTCCAGGGCCGGTGCGCCATATTCGGTGTCGCCACGCAACAGGCGATCAAGCACGGTCTGGCTCAGGGTCAGCCCCCCTGGCAAGACCTGGCGCATCGCCGCATCGCTGAGTGCCTGGGCGGTGCCGACGTTGATATTACTCAGGGCCAGGGTCAGGTGACGGGTGCCGTAGCGCACTTGGTCACTCAGGGCCACGCTGCCGCCCGAAGCGGCGACGATACTGCCCTCGGAATGAATCCGTGTGACGCCACTGCACGCTATCAGGCTGCAACCGCCGATGTTGATGGAGCCGTTGGAACCCGACTCGGGCGCAAGCACATTGAGCAAACCGTTGGAGGCAGCCAGCATGCTGTAGTTGAGCGATTTCCCGCTCAGGTTATAGATAAAACCATCACGGGCGTCATAGGCGGCCTTGCCCCGGCCAATGGTATTGATGGCGGCGCCTTGCTCCACCAGCACTTCCCCGCCACTGGACAGAAGGAATACTTCGGGAGCTGCCAAGGTCGCGCCTTCGCGCAAGATCACGCTGCTCGACACCTTCTGCGGGCTGATGTAATTGCCGCCTTGTCCATAGATCACTGAAAACTGGCCACCGATCACTTGGCGCGAGGCATTCAACGCATTCAGGCTCTCGGCATTGAGGGTCACGCCTTCGAAGCCGGCCGTCGCCCCACTTCCTTCGGCTACCACCTCCAACGCCTTATTCGCGATAGCAGTCACAGCGACAGTACCACCATACCCCCCCGTTTGAGGCGCGAACTTGCCGATGCCCTTGAAGGAAAACGCCTGATCTCCCGCGCCAGGCGACAGGCTCAACTTCAAGGTCTTGGCATCGACCGGCAAGACGGCCCGAGGCACGCCCAGGCGAGCGGCATCGGCCACGGCAAACTGGGCGTAGCTGGTTTCGTTATATTGCGAGTAGCGACGCAGCACATCCCCCGACGTCAGGATGACCTGGCTGGACAAACTGTCTCGCTGTCCGGTATTGGCGACCGAGAGCACGCCAGCGGTGGTCCAGGAGCCGTTGCGCATCTGTTGCGCGCCCGTTGTGAGGCCTTGCCCCGCCAGGCCGTTGACCTCGACTCGGAACGCTCCTGGCATCAACGCATACGTGGACGGCATCAGGGTATAGGTACCGGCGGCGAGCCCTGGCACACCGGCGCCAATGGTAATTTGCTGGCCTACTCGCGGATCCACCGCGCCGCCTTCGGGGGCGACCGGCGCATACTGGCTCTGATTGCCCGGCACGATAGCGTAGACCGGATTGCTGGACAGCCCCGGCAGGGTGAAGCCGCCGTTCGCGCCAATTTGTACCAACGGGTTGAAGCGTGCGTCGGTGGAACCGCCACGGCCGGAAATGAAACCAGCACCGAGCAAGTCACCGCCACCCGAAAGGTCGAGTACCGAGCCTTCCTGGCCCTCCACCGACTTGCCGCCCAGAATCACACCGATATTAATGTCGCCGTTTTCGGAAGGAACCGCGCCTTGCCCCAGCAGCACAACCTTCTTGCCGGCATACTGGTAACTCTGACCATCGACAGTGCCGCCATACGGCATGACCAGACCCAGGCCACTGACCGAGGTCAAGCTGCCCGGCAACAGGTTGATCCGATCGGTGATGGCTTCCCCGGGACCACCATTGGTGCCGATTTCAATCAAACCCAGCGGTGCCCGTACCACCCCGCCCTGTTCAATCCTTGCGCTACCCAATTGCAAGCGCCCGAATGCCGAGTAAGGCATCTGGGACGTGGTTTGGGTCGTTCGCCCGATGACCAGGCTGCGCAAAGGATCATATTGCGGCGTTCCCTCCGCGGTCATGCTCCAACCCGCCAAAACCCGGGCGCCAACGCCCGTCGCTGGATACAGCTGAGCGGCTTGCAACATCATGTCCGAAGGCGTCAGGAGTTGGGTGGTAAAGCCTGTAGGCAATCCATCGTTCGAGAACCCGGCCAGGAATCGCACATCCCCCGACTGCTTAACTGAACCCGGTCAAAACCGGCGCGCTCCAACTCGACCGTGCTGCCGTCGGCCTGTCGCACGGTACCCTTGCTACTGAAGGTCACGTTACCCTGCACATCCAGCAGGTCTGCGTTGACAGAAAACACGGCCTTGTTCGTCTGCAACGATACGCCGCCATCGACCACCGGTCGGACGTAGTTATCCCTGTTTGGAAGGTTGGCCGCGGGGCCCGACAGCAGTACATGGGAAGCATTGAGTTGAGCCCGGGTATTTGGCGCCGCTGCACGGGTTACAAAACTGCGGGCATACAGGCTCAGGCTTTGGCCAAGGGACAACGACACGTCGCCATCGATGCTCAACAGCCCGTTGCTCAACAGAGCCAGGCTGTCGAAGCCACCCGACTGGACCTGATCCACACCCAATCGGCCGTGACCGTAGACCAGTGAATCCGCCGAGGTTTCGGCCGCGTCGCCCGGCAGGGTCGCTTGGGCGTTTTGCCCGAGCACCAGCTCACGCACTTGCAACACCCGGTCACTGACCGCATCGTTGCGGTAATACGGCGTTTCCAGGGCCACCGACAAACTGCCCCCTGCCGCCCCCGTGCCCCCCGAACGAGCGCTGAAATCGCCATCCAGGTACAAACCATTGGCCGACGCCAGGGAAATACTGCCGCCATCGCTCGCCACCGACGTGCGTCCCTGGCCGGGAATATCCAGCACGGCCTGGCTGCCATCCGCTTGCAGACGCGCGCCGTCGCGCACCACGACAAACAGTTCGGATGCGGAAGCCGAACCCTTTGTGGCATCGATCTGGCCGCCGATGACAATCTGCCCGCCATCACGTACCAAGCCATAGGTCTGCCCGCGCATATCCTGGGCGGTCACGGCCCGACTGGAGACGTCGATCAGCGCTTGCTCGCCCAGCCAGATGGAACGACCGTGGCCCTGGGCGTTGACGGCTTCACCCTGCGCACCGATGACGCTCAACCCGGTGAGGCTGACCCGCCCACCCCACGCATTAAGGGTGCCGTTGGCGGTCAGTTGACCGATGCTGCGCACATCGATGCCCTGCCCCGGATCGACGCTGATCACGCTGCCCTTGCCCAGGTTCAACATCGTGCTGGCCATGTCGGCCGCGCTGGAGTTCGCGGTACCGGCAGTGAGGCTCAGGCTTGCGCCGCGACGCTGGGTCAGGACGCCTTTGATCGCATCTTCCTGGTACAGCTGCGGCGTCCAGCGCTGCAACGCATCGGCCGGTTCTGCGCCGCTGCCGGTGCTCAACGCCTGCTCGCCGAAACGGTACACCGGCATCGTCACATCGACGCGGGTGCCTTCGGCCACGGTCAGGCCTTGGTTACCGGTGATGTCATAGGCCGAGAAGCCTTTGTCGAAGAAGTCACCGCCCAGTTGCAAGGTGCCGGGTTCGAGGGGCGAACCGCTGTCGCCGATCAGCACTTTGTTGGCCGCCAGTTTCAAGGTCCCGCCGCCATTCACGCCGGTGCCGCGCAATTCGCCGCCCAGGTTCAAGGCACCGTTACTGGACGACGTGCCGGTACTGGCGGTCAGGGTCAGGTCACCGCCCTTGCCGCCACGGGTCTTGCCATCGGCCATGACCGCAGCACCGGAGCTGACGTCGATCAGGCTGCCCTGGCGCACGTCGATGTCGCCGCTGCTGCGTACAGACACAGCGCCGCCATTGAGGAACGGCAGGCCCTGGTGATCGTTGCCGTCGAGTAGCAGGTTGCTCCACCGACCAGCGGTGTTCAATGTCAGGCCCTCGCCCAGCGTGACCGCGGCGCGCTGACCGGTGGCGGGCGAAAGCACAACGTCTTCCATCTGGAAATTATCGGTTCGGACCTGTTTAAGCACGTTACCCAAGGCAATGCGCCCACTACGGGCGGTCAGGTCGGCGTTCACCTCCACCTGCGGCGCATAAAGCGTGATATCCCCGCCATCGGCCACCTTGAGCGTGCCATCGACGTTGATGCCTTGCGCCGCTGCCACCTTGACCGCGCCGAGCTGGAAGCCATTGAGCAGCGCGTTATCCAGCACCAACTTGCCTTGCCGGTCGCTGCCGACCACCGAGGTCAGGTCCAGGCCCGCGGCAATCTTGTCGGTCACCTTGCCGACGGTGACCTGATCGAAGATGGGGTTCAGGCCGCTATTGATCACGCCACTGGTCTTGTCATAGATCGGTGTGTAGCTGCCTACCCACAACTGAGCCCGTCGGGCCACGGCGTTTTGCGATTGCTGGTAACCATCAAGGTTGAGGTTCGGCGCCTGGGTCTGGCGTTCACCCTGGTAGACCTCGCCAACGATCTGGCCTTCCAGCACCGCGTTGCGGGTCGATACCACCAGCTTGCCGGCATCGCGGCCAACGGTGTAGCCGGCCTCAAAACGCTCGCGCGGGGCGATCAGCGGGTTGTAGTAGTAATCGGTCTGGCCCCAGCGCTGGCTGTGGTCTTCGTAGCCTTTGTAGATGCCGGTATAGAGGATGTCCCCCGGCGCCTTGGACAATTCGTACAAGCGTCCATCGGCGCCCTTGAGCCAGGACTGGCGCAGGTAGCCGCTCTGCACATCCAAGGTGCCGCCAGACAGGTTCAACTGCGCCGCCTGCTGGGTCACCACATCGTTGCCGGTGAACGTCAGGGTACCGCCTTGTGCGGCCCATTCGCCGACACTGTGGCCGCGAGTGCCCAGGTAACCGCCGACCTCCAACAATCCACCCGCCGTGTACCAACGATCGGTGGCGTAACCGTTAGTGCCCGCCGGCACGTAGATCAAGTCACGCACGTCCACCCACACATCGTTGTTGGTCAGTTTACCGCCGTCGCGGTTGACCGGAGCGTCGCGCTGTTCATTGCCCTGCACGTTGACCTTGATGGAATTGGATTCCATCGCCACCTTGACGCCGATGGCGCCGGACACATCGATCACCGCGCCATCGCGCACCAGGCTGCGCCCGGCGGCGCTGACCGCGACCTGGCCGCCGGTGGCCAGGGTGATGGAACCGTTCTGGAAGTCGACGCTGCCGCCACTGACGATCTCGACCCGGGACTGGTCGCTGCGGTCCACCACGCTGCTGAGGTTGTTGAACTGGCCGGTGATCAGGTTGTTCGGCGTGCCATCCAGGCTGGCCGGTCCGGCATTGCGCTGACTGTCCAGGGCGCTGCCGCCGGCAGCATCGAGCAACACCGCCGTGGCGCTGCCCTGCCCCAGGGTCACGCTGCCGCTGCTGTCGCTCGCGGCGTTGAGCAGGTGCACGGTGCCGCGGGTGTCCACCGAACTGCTGACCACCGCCACGCCGTTCTGCTGCACGTTGTGCCCGGTGAGGGTGATGTCGCCGGTGCTGGCCTGGATCAGGCCGCTGTTGATCACCGTGCCGGCGCTGCTGCCGGGCTTGAGGGACGTCGCGACCTCGTTGCCACGGGTGGTGGAACGCAGGTTGCCGCTGGTGCCCTGGCCGCGCCGGATGTAGAAGCTGTCACCCGCCGCCAGGGTGGTCTGGCCCTTGGCAGTGATGATGGAACCGGCGTTCTCCACTTCGGACCCCAGCAGCAAGGCATAACCACCACCGGCCGTGGAGGTGGCAGCGCGATGGGTTTCGATCAGTGCGCCCTGCTGCACTTCAATCTTGCCCGCCGCGTCGGTGAAGGTCGGTTGGCTGCCGGTGGCATCGACGTACAAGCCGCGCTTGCTGAATTGTTCATCGCTGACGTTGGCCGCCACCGCCGCCAGATTGCGCACGTTAACCTGGCTGCTGCCGCTGAAAATGATGCCGTTGCGGTTGACCAGCATCACCGTGCCATTGCCCTTGATCTGGCCCTGGATCTGGCTCGGTCGCGCCTGGGGGTCGTTGACCCGGTTGAGCACGGCCCAGTCCGACTGCTGCTGGAAATCCACCGTGGTATTGCGGCCGACGTTGAAGGTTTCCCAGTTGAGAATCGCCTTGTCGGCGGTCTGCTCGATCTTCACCGTGGTCTTGCCGCCCGCCTGGGTCTGCTGCGGTCCCTTGGCGTTGAGCCAGCCCTGGGTCAGGCTGTTGTCGACCTTGAGCCCGCCCTCGCCCAAACCGTCGGGCACGGTCTGGATTTGCCCGAACGCGGCCTGCCTTCCTGCCGCTTGCGCCGCCTGCTGGGCTGCGATGGCGGCCACGGTGTTGTTGAGGTTGGTCAGCGACCGCTGCAACTGCGCATTGGCCCGTTGCTGCTGCGCCAGGGGTGGTGGCATGCCCGGCTGCGCCGTCGTGGGCCGCCCCGTACCACCAGCCTGGGACGCACCCTTGGCGGCAAACCAGGCCGAACTGAACGCGGTCGCCGCCTGGGCATTGCCAGCCACCATCAGCAGGGCAATGGCCTGGGCCAGCGGCTTGAGCCGCAACATCGACAACTCATCGCGACGGGAAGCATTCAGGTTCGTCTGGGGTTTGCAGCGCAGCATCCTACTCATCCTTTCGGGTTCGCTCTAAGGGGGCGCAACGCAGTGCTATCAAGCTGCCAGCGTTGGTTATAGGGGTTAGGCGGTTACAACCGCTCGGGACCGAACGGATGTCATGAAAATTTCATGTGGCTGTGTTGGTACGGCTATGACGCAAAAAGTCAGCAACGGCTTTCACCGTTGCTGACCGGGTATTGCGGGTCGCTCAAGCGTGGGCTTACAACGGACGACCGATGGCGTTGCAGACGCTGGTGTTGCCGATGCTCAGGCCGCTGGAGGCGGTGACGAAAGAGTCACGAATAGCGGTTTTCCAGGCCGAAGGCAGCGGCACGAAACGGTTGGCGGTGATGGCCGAGTCGTTGTTGGTCAACGAACCGTAGTGGCGGCTGAAGAAGTTGCGAACCTGAGTGGTCTGGGTCGCATCGGCGTAGCACTGGCTGAAGATCACGTTGGTGAAGCCCAGGATCGGGTAGCCGGTGGATGGGTAGGCTACGACGCTAGGGTCGCTTGGGTTGGTGGTAGCGGCGAACACCGGTACCCAGGCGTTCGGGTTGGAGCGGTTGGCGACGGCAGGTACCGCGACAGCGGCGATGGCGGCCGATACGTTGGCTGGGGCTGGGGAAACACCGGCAACGCGGGCGACCTTGGTGGCGTCGTCCAGACCGGCCAAGGTGGTAGCCGCGTAGTCCGGGCTCATGTAGCTGATACGGCCTTGGGCGGCGTTCACTGCAGTCATCACAGCCTGGCTGCCAGTGGCGGAAACGGCGCCGGCTGGCAGGCCGCCGCTGTAGCTGGAGGCGAAGTTGGTGGTGATGGCGAAGGTGCCGGTTTCAGCGCACTTGGCATTCAGGAAGCGGGTGAACAGCTCGGTGGTGCCACTGCTTTCTGCACGGTAGACCACGGTGATCGCGCCGGTACGGCCCGAACCGGTGATCTGGCTCCAGTCGGTCAGACGACCGGAGAACACGCCGCACAATTGGTTGACGCTCAGGTCAACGTTGGCGGTGCCGGTCTTGTTGAACGGAATGGCAACCGAGGTGGCGACCGATGGCACCTGGATCAATGGACCCCAGGCAGCACCATGGGCGCTGACGTAGGTGCTCAGTTCGGTGGCGCTCAGCTTGGAGTCACTACCAGCCCAGTGCACTTTCTTGCCGCTGGTGTCGCCTGGCACGAACTTGGTGTAGTCGTTGGTCAGGAAAGCCGACTTGCCGGCACCACTGCCCACGCCGATGTAAGGGGCGAAACCGGCAGTCAGGACGCCGGAAGTCTGGTACAGCGGCTGAGGCAAGGTAGCACCACCGCCATTGACATCAGCCATGGCGGCCTGAGCGGCGCAGAGGCCGGCGAGGGTCAGGGATACCGCGAGAACGTTGCGCTTAAACATGAAGAATCTCCTTTCATCGTGTTCGTACGTAGGTTGGGTGACGCGTGCTTGCCGTCATGGCGCTCGGTCCTGTGCCGATGGCGATGGGGTGAGGCCATGGGTTAGAAATTCGCAGTTTCCGGTGACAGATAAAGGAAAAAACCTCGGGAGCCGAGGGCTGTTTTTTAGGCTTTTTCCTCGGGTGTTCGAGGGCTCTGGGCTGAGGGTTCGGCTGGTTCTTGCGGGGATGCGGCAAGGGTTCACCGTGAAGGTGGCGGCAGGCGGTGGGCAGGCGCGTAAACATGACAGAACGAGGAACCCGAGTTTGGCGATGGAGAGGCTCGGGAGGTGTTGCATCACTGCAAAACAACGGGCTGCTTTTGTGGCGAGGGAGCTTGCTCCCGCTGGGTTGCGAAGCGACCCCAGACGGGCTGATTGCGATCTGTCTGTTGTACTGGAAAGTCAGGTTTTGGGTCTGCTGCGCAGCCCAGCGGGAGCAAGCTCCCTCGCCACGGTTTTTGCGCGGAGGGCTATTGCACCAACTGGTTGATCTCGATGATCGGCAACAGCACCGCCATGACGATCACCAGCACCACGCCGCCCATAACCACGATCATCAACGGTTCCAGCAACGCAGTCATGCCCATGGCGCGACGTTCGATGTCGCGGGACAGGGTTTGCGCGGCGCGTTCGAGCATCGGTGGCAGGCAGCCGGTTTTCTCACCGCTGGCGATCAGGTGGATCAGCACCGGTGGGAAGACTTTTTCCACCCGCAGCGCCGCCGCCAGGTTGACCCCTTCGCGGACCTTGGCCGTGGCCTCGCTGACGCTCTGGCTCAGGCGGTCGTTGGACAGGGTCTGGCGGGCGGCTTCGAGTGCTCGCAGCAACGGCACCCCGGCTCCGCCGAGAATCGCCAGGGTCGAGGCAAAGCGCGCGGTGTTGAGGCCCAGTACAAAACGCCCGATCAGCGGCAGGCGCAACACCCGCGCGTGCCAGTTCAACCGCGCCGCCGGTTTGCGCAAGTACATGCGCCAACTCCAGAACCCGCCGGCCAGCACGCCAAAACACAACCAGCCCCAGGCCCGAATGAAATCGCTGGCGGTGAGCATCGCCACGGTCAGCGCCGGCAGGTCCTGGCGGGCCTGGGAAAATGCACTGACCACCTGGGGCACCACGTAGCTGAGCAGGAAAATCACGATGGCGACCGACACCAGCCCCACTACCCCGGGGTAGATGAACGCCGTGAGAATCTTGCCCCGCAGGTTATTGCGCTCCTCGATGTAGTCCGCCAATCGCTCCATCACCTGGGCCAGGTCGCCGGACTCTTCACCGGCGGCAATCAACGCCCGATAGATTTCCGGAAAATCCCGGGGACGTGCCGCCAGGGCTTCGGCCAGGCGCATGCCGCTGCGCACATCGGCGCGCACCGCGCTCAAGGTCTGGGCGATGTGCTTGCGCTCGGCCTGTTCCACCGTGGCACTCAACGCGGCTTCCAACGGCAGGCTCGCGCCCAGCAGGCTCGCCAGTTGCCGGGTGGCCCAGGCCAGGTCGTTGTCCGAGAGTTTGGCGCTGAACAAGCCACCGCCGTTGGCCGGTGTCGTGTTGCGCTCGACCTGCACCTGCAATGCCGTCAGCCCGCGACTGCGCAACAGGTTGAAGGCCGCCCCCTGGCTGTCGGCTTCCAAGTGTCCGGATTCGATCTTGCCCTGGGCGTCGGCGGCCTCGAAACGGTAGCGATTCATCAGGCGTCCCGTGTCACGCGCAGGATTTCTTCAGGGGCCGTGGTGCCACTGCGCACCCAGCGCTCGCCATCCTCGCGCATGCTGAACATGCCGGCCTGGCGGGCGGCGGCGCGCAGTGCTTGCTCCCCTGCCCCCTGGTGGATCAGCGTGCGGATGTCATCGTCGATGCAGAACAGTTCATGGATCCCGGTGCGGCCGCTGTAGCCGGTCTGGTTACAGCTCGGGCAACCTACCGGGCGCCAGGTGCCGGGCGTGGCGGGATCTGGTTGCTTGCACTGCGGGCACAACCTGCGCACCAGTCGCTGGGCCAGCACGCCGAGCATCGACGAGGCCAGCAGGAACGGCTCGACCCCCATGTCGATCAGGCGGTTGATGGCCGACACCGCGTCGTTGGTGTGCAGCGTCGCCAGCACCAGGTGACCGGTGAGGGACGCCTGCACGGCGATTTGTGCGGTTTCCAGGTCGCGGATTTCGCCGATCATGATGATGTCCGGGTCCTGGCGCAGGATCGCCCGCAACGCCAGGGCAAAGGTCATGTCGATCTTGGCGTTGACCTGGATCTGGCTGATGCCCGGCAGGTCGTACTCCACCGGGTCCTCCACCGTGAGGATGTTGTGGACACTGGCGTCCAGCCGGGCCAGGGCGGCGTAGAGGCTGGTGGTCTTGCCGCTGCCCGTGGGGCCGGTGACCAGGACGATGCCGTGGGGCTGGCGGATCAGGTGATCGAGCTTGTCCAGTACGTCCGGATCCATCCCCAACGTTTCCAGTTGCAGGCGGCCGGCCTGTTTGTCCAGCAACCGCATCACCACCCGTTCGCCGTGGCCGGTGGGCACCGTCGAGACGCGGATATCGATCGGTCGACCGGCGACGCGCAAAGCGATGCGGCCGTCCTGGGGCAAGCGTTTTTCGGCGATGTCGAGCTGGGCCATGATCTTGATCCGCGACACCAGCGCACCGTGCAGGGCCTTGCGCGGCGAAACCACATCGCGCAGGGTGCCGTCGACGCGATAGCGCACCACGGAATGGCTCTCGTAGGGTTCGATGTGGATGTCGCTGGCCTCATCCCGTGCGGCCTGGGTCAGCAAGGCATTGATCATGCGAATCACCGGCGCGCCGTCCTGGGTGTCCAGCAGGTCGGTGATCTCGGGGATGTCCTGCATCAGCCGGTCGAGGTCGACTTCGTTTTCCGCCGCGCCCACCACTGCGGCGGCACTGCCGGTGTCGGCATAGGCACTGTTGAGCAGCCCGTCGAGCTCCTCGTCGCGCACCCGCTCCAGCCGCACGTCGCCGAACTGACGGCGCACTTCACTGATGGACCAGCCCGGCGTGGACGGGCACACCATCAGCACCGCCCCCTCTTCGGACTGGCGCAACACCAGGCGCTGGGCCTTGGCCCAGGCGTATGGGAGGGTGTTCATGGGCACACTTCCTCTACTACTGACCCACCCACTGTGGCGAGGGAGCTTGCTCCCACTGGGCTGCGCAGCAGCCCCAAAGCCAGGCACCTCGGTGTGCCAGGCAGATGGCATGCAATCTTTTTGGGGTCGCTTCGCAACCCAGCGGGAGCAAGCTCCCTCGCCACGGAATTCATTGTCCAATCGGCTCCGTTACCGGCACCGCCTTGATCACCGCCCTGGGCATCTGCGGCCCGGCAGGCGGCGTCCCCGGGATCGCCCTCGCCGAGGCCGGCAGTTGCGGGGCCTGCATGTCCGGCATTGCCCAGCTGCGATCCGGTTGCAGCAGGCCCTGGGCGCGGCGCATGAAGTCGTAGCGGTTGAGGGTAATGCCGCGTCCCGCCGCCGTGTCGCGGATGATATAGGGCCGCAGGAACACCATCAGGTTGGTCTTGGTGATCTGCCGCCGCTCGTTGCGAAACAGCGCGCCGATCCCGGGAATCGTCGACAGCCACGGCACCGCGTCGTTGCTCTGGCTGTAGCCATCCTGCAGCAGCCCGCCAAGGACCATGATCTGCCCGTCGTCGAGCAGGATGCTGGTGTCGATGGCGCGCTTGTTGGTGACGATACCCGTGGTGCTCGAGGCGCGATTATCGACGCTGCTGACCTCCTGGTAGATGTCGAGCTTGACCGTCCCGCCTTCGGAAATCTGCGGCCGGACATTGAGCTTCAAACCCACCTCCTCGCGGGTCACGGTCTGGAACGGGTTGTTGCTGGTGCCGCCCCCGCCCGTGACGTAGCTGCCGCTGACAAAGGGAATGGTCTGGCCGACGAAAATGCTCGCCGCTTCGTTGTCCAGGGTCAGCAGGTTCGGCGTCGACAGCACGTTGGTGCCGCCCTTTCTCTTCAAGGCCCGGGCCAGGACCTTGAGGTCGAGGATCTTGCCGATGCCGGGAATGTCCACGGTGCCGTTGACCACGCCGAGGTTCAGGCCCTGGGGCAAGACATCGATGCTGGTCTTGCCGTTGAGGTTGAGCCCGGTGCCGCCGAGATTGACCCCGCCGATCACCCCGCTGCCACCGAGGTTGCCGGTCTGCCATTGCACGCCGAATTCGCTGGCGTCGTCCTCGCCGACCTCGACGATCAGGCTCTCGATCACCACTTGGGCCCGGCGCTGGTCCAGCAGGTCGATGACTTCCCGCAGGTTGCGGTACAGCGGGTCCGGCGCAGAGATCAGCAAGGTGTTGGTGGTAGCGTCGGCCTGGATGGTGACACCGCCGGCGCTGAAAGCGGTGCTCTGTTCGTTTTTCGTCGAAGCGGAGGTTGCCCCGTTGCTGCCCTGGGCGTAGCCGTTGCCGCTGGTCGACGCACTGCCGCTGGTGGTGCTGCCGGTGCCATCGCCACTGCTGCCCTGTCCACTCTGTCCGTTGGTATTGGCGCCCATGCCACTGAGGACCGAGCGCGAGTTGTCGTTGCCCTCGCCTTCGCTTTCCCCGGTGAGCAAGCCGCGCAGGGCCTGGGCCAGCTTGCCGGCCTGGGCATTGCGCAGGTACACCACGTGCAGGTTGCTCGGGTTGTTCTGAGCGTTATCGAGCTTGTAGATCAGGTTGCGCGCCAGCTCCGTGCGCTCGGGGCTGCCGGCGCGGATGATGATGGAATTGGAGCGCGGATCGCCGATCACGTTGATCTTCTGGGTCTGGTCGCCGCCCTGGGTTTCCAGCAGGTCAGAGACCATTTGCGCGATGTCGACGGCGATGCCGTTGTGGATCGGCACCACATCGGTGTCGATGGCACTCGGGGTGTCGATGCCTTCGATGAGCTGCGCCACCCGCGACAGGTTTTCGGCGTAATCGGTGACGACAATGGTGTTGTTGCCCGGGTAGGCATTGATCGGGTTGTTCGGCGACACGATCGGGCGCAGCACCGGAATCAGGTTCACCGCGTTTTCGTATTGCAGGCGGAAGGTGCGCGTCAGCATGCCGTTGCCGGCCGGTTTGTCGGCGCTGTAGATCGGCCCACCCAACAGCTTGGCATCGGCCTCCGGCACCACCTGGGCCACGCCGCCCACGTCTACCACGCTGAAGCCTTGCATGCGCAGCGCGGCCAGCAGCATGTCGTAGGCCTGGTGAGCCGGGACCTGGCCTTCGGACACCAGCGTCAGGTTGCCCTTGACCCGCGGGTCCACCAGGAACTGTTGGCCAGTGGAACGGGACAAGGCCCGCACCACCGCCTGGATATCCGCCTCGACGAAATTCAGCGTCACCGGTTGATCCCCCAGGGGCGTGCGCGCCGGCGCATTGCTGCGGGGCTCTCGGGCACGGGCGGTGAGATCGACCTGATGCCGCACCGCGGGCTTGCGCTCACGCAGGTCCTGGGCCCGCTGGCGATCGAGCAATGCATCGCCGCTGCGCTGGGTACTCCCCAATGGAATACCCAGCTCGCTATCCACCAGCAACGGTGGCTGCGACGCGGGCGGCGTGCTGTTGCACGCACTCAACGCCAGCAACAACAGCGGCGCGGCCTTGCGCCAATGACGTGGGTATCGGGCCCCTTTCATGAAGCTTCCTTAGCGCTTTGCGCCTGATCCATGCGAACGGTTCCGGACAGTGTGCCGGCGCTGTTGTCGAGGTTGTCGTGGTTATCGGGATTGGCAAGGGCAGTGCGCTGTAAACGGGCTTCGATCACCTCCAGGGAAAATTGCCGTGGATTGCCCAGCAGCCAGCTGATGACCGCCTCCGCCGGGGCCTGGTCGAACGTGAGCTGCCAGGCGCCGGGGCGCTCGGTACCGGGCGCTTGCAATTGGTAGTGCTGGCTCAAGCCGCTGGCGTCCAGGCTCTGGCGCAAGGCGGCTTCAAGGGGCAGGCCTTGCGCCGGCCCGGCGACGTCACGCAACAGCACTTCGAGGGCCTCGGTCTGGGATCGCAGCTTCGGGGTTTCGGCTTGCCAGTAGGCGATGGTCTTGAGCGGTGGCTGGATCAGCGCGAGCCAGACCAGACAGCCGCCCAACACCAGCGCAGCCAGGGCCACGGCGGCTTGTTCGCGCACGGCAAGCCCCTGCCAGAACGTGCGCAAGCGCGTGCGAAAGGTTTGCCAACGGACCCGCGCCAGTGCCAGGGAGTGCTTATTCATCGTCGGTGTCCGGGGTTTCGTCGGAGGCGTCCTGCGTACCCTGGCCGGCCGGGGCCACCCGCAGGCGCCAGCCCTGTTCGATGGCGGCGACGTCGATGCCGGCCTGGGCCAGGGGGATTTTCCAATCCTCTTCGGCGGCGGTTTTCTGCGCCTCGGCCACGACAGTCAGGCGCAACTCACCGTTCTCGAACACCAACGCCTGGACATTGCCGCTCATGAACGGCATGGCGCTGCCCGCCTGCTGCACCAGGCTGGCAAAGCGTTGGGCCGGATCGGTCGCCGCACCGCTCTGGCGCGCAGCGATCTGCTGGCGAGCCTGTTGCAACGGGTTGAGGATCACCGGCAACTCAGGGAACGCCTGTTTCACCCGCTGGCTCATCTGCGCCTTGAGCCGTTGGCCCTGGGCCGCTTCGCGGGCTGCATAGAGGTTCAACCCGACCACCCACACCGCCAGCGCTGTCGCGCAGATCGCCACCGCCCGGCCCCAACCACCGCGCTCGACGGCGTTGCGTGCCAGACCGGCATGCAAACCCCAGCCCGGTGCCGGGCCAGTCCAGCGCTGGCTTTCAGCCAAGGTGTCGAGGGAAGATTTGGGCGGCGCGGCGCCGATCCAATGCAGCCCAGCCCCCGTTTCCAGTAGCCACTCGTCCAGCGCCTCCTCCTGCAACGGTTGCACCACAGCGTGTTGCAGGCCATGGCGCACCAGCAGATGGTCGTCCTCGATGCAGGCCACCGGCCCGGACAGCACCGGCAAGGCGTAGGCCGCCGGGTAGAGGCCACGCAGTTTCATGCCGGCCTGGTGCACTAGCCGTCCGAGATTGGCGAGGGATTCACGGTCCAGCCAGGCGATCTGCACCTGCCCGTCAATGTCGCGCGGGCCATGGGCCACCTGCATGTGTTCGCTGGCGCCGAGCATCAGGGCCTGGGCCGCGCACGTCACCGCTGCGCTGATCTTGGCCGCCGGCAACAGCGGTAACTCCAGGCGGGTCAACACGCTGTCGCGGGGATGAAGAAAACACTCCACCGAAAGGTTTTTACCACTCTGGCCCAGCGCCCGAAGGTTGCTGCGGCCTTGCTCGCGGACCTGGCCCTGGCGATCCAGCCAGGCAAACGCCAGCGGGCTGTCGAGGTCCAGGCTGCCCAGCGGCGCCAGGGCGATACGCAAGCGCGTCATACCCCCACCCTTGACCAGATCACCTGGGGCAAGCGGTCCTCGGTGCGTTGCAGCAAAGCTTCCAGTTCGACCCGCCGCTGACCACTGCGCGCCTGGCCCCGCAGGCGGAACCAGTCGCTGGTGATGCCGACCTTGACGCTGGCGGTCTCCAGCTCCGGCATGCGCAGGCGATTGACGAAATCCCCGCGGTTGATAAACCAGTGGCCGCCGTCACGCTCCCTGACCAGTGCCTCGGCCCGTTGCAGCGACAGCCCCGGCACGTAGGCGGCCAGCACCGGGGCACTGGCGGTGTTGCCATTGAGCCAGGTGTTGGTGGGCAGGATCGTCACGTAAGGCGCCAGTGTGTCCAGTAACCGCGTGGTGACGCCTTTGACGCTGCGCAAGTCTTGCAAGGTGCGCAGCATCGGCCGCGTCGGGGCCAGTGGCGTATCGGCCTGGGGCGACGTTTCGCGACCACTGTTGAACGTATTGGTCTTTGGCGCCTGGTCCACCCGCTGCGGATTCAACAGGCGCGGATAGGCCTCGACCACCCTTTCGACGATACGCGTGCGGACCGTCGCGGCCACGCCCAACTGCTGGCACAGGCGTTCGAAGGCGCGCACTTGCTCCTCGTCCACGCGCTCATTGGCGACGAGGTTGCGCAGGTTGAACTTGCCTTGCTCATCTTCCAACTGGCCTTCGAACGGTGTGTCGATCTGGCCTGAACCCGGTATCACGATGGGTTTGGCCCAGGGTTGGCCTAAGCGCGTCAGTGGATCGCGCTGGCGGGCATCCCGGAGCAACTGGCGACTCAGTTGCAGACCGCCCTGCAACCGCGCCGTGCCCTGGACGCGCAACTGCTCGGCCTCCAGGCTGCGAGTGAACAGGGTCTGGCGGGTCAGCATGCCGCCGGCGATGACCGCCACCACGGCGGCGATCAACAAGGCACTGATCACCGCCATGCCGCGCTGCTTCGCCGCGAGGGGCGAATCCGTTCGCATCACGGCCCTTACAACTGCCAGGAGCCAATGTCGGCATTCACGCCGTCGCCATCAGGCTGGCCGTCGGCCCCCAGGGAAAAGATATCGACTTCGCCGTTGGCACCGGGGTTGAGGTAGTTGTAGGGGCGGCCCCAAGGGTCGTTGGGCAGGCGCTCGAGGTAGGAGCGCCAGGTGCCGTTTTTCGCATCGGCCGGTTTCTCCACCAGCACCTTGAGACCCTGGTTCATGCTCGGGTAACTGCCGTGGTCCAGGCGATACAGCTTCAAGGCTTGCATCAGGCCGCCAATGTCCTGTTTCGCCGCCGTTGCCCGCGCCTGGTCGGGGCGGTCGAGGACCTTGGGCACCACCATCGCCGCCAGGATGCCGAGGATCACCACCACGACCATGATTTCGATCAGGGTGAAACCCCGCTGCCCGCGAGGGCCTTGGGAACGGGCGTTGTAACGGGCGATCTGCATCTCGACGGTCCTTCGCTGGATTCGATTCGAGGCGCAGTGTTGCAAGAAAATATGTCAGTGATATTGAAATTGCTCAGGAGCTTGCGTCGTCAATCGGTCACGAACGCCGGCTACCCTTGAAGGCTGCCCTCGCACCCGAGCCCGCGCCATGCCACGCCCTGCTCCGCAAGCCGGCTTCACCCTGATCGAAGTGCTGGTGGCCCTGGCGATCATCGCCGTGGCCATGTCGGCCGCCGTGCGCGTGGCGGCGGTGATGACCCAGAGCAACGGCCTGCTGCGGGACAAATCCATCGCCCTGCTGGCCGCTCGCAGCCAACTGGCGCAGTTGCGCCTGGAAGGCCGTTTTGCCCAGGGTTCCAAAGTGTTCGAATGCGACCAGGGGCGCTTGCTGCTGCGCTGCGAACAGACCCTGCGCCCGGCGGAAAACGGCCGGCTGCTGCGGGTTGAACTGAGCGTGTCGGACCGCAGTCGCGAAGCCCCGCCGCTGGCTCGGCTGGAGACGTTGGTCAGCCGGGACAAACCTTGAATGGTGTGGATTAACACATCCTCTGTGACGAGGGGTTTATCTGTGGGAGCAAGGCTTGCCCGCGATGCAGGCGCCTCATTTCCTCGGAGACTGCACCGTCTTCATCGCGGGCAAGCCTTGCTCCCACAGCGAGGGCAAAACCACCGAATCCGGCAGCCGGGCCAGGGCCAGACGGGTCTGCTCATTGCCACGTTCGATGACCACCGCCTGCGCCTCGATCGCCACCAACCGTACGCCTTGGGCCACCCTTTCACCCACCAGGAAACTGCGCGGCGGCCCGTCGTTGAGGCTGAGGATCGCCACGGCGGCGTGGGTACCGGCCAGCACGCCGCTGACCTTGATGTCCACCGGTGCCGGCTGGTTGGAGAACCATTGCAACGCCGGGTTATCGGAACGCTCGGCCATGCGCTGCGGGGCGACGTCCGGCGTGCGCGACTCGGCCGAGGTGAGCAGCAGCGAAGACCAGGTCGCCACCCCGGCCAACGCCGCCAACAAGCCCACGACCTGGACGATTTGCGCCGGGGACACACGCTCGATGAACGCCATGGCCTGAATCTCCTTTTTTTGATTCCAACTTGCAGCGTACGCGTCAATTCTCTCCGTTTTATTTCACATCCCTATCATCTTCACCGTGCAGGATGACGCTCACGCAAAGGAGCGCACATGAACCTCGGCAAGCAACGCGGTTTTACCCTGATCGAATTGATGGTGGTGCTGGTGATCATCGGCATCGCCAGTGCCGCCGTGAGCCTGAGCATCAAGCCGGACCCGTTGAAGTTGCTGCGCCAGGATGGCGAACGGCTGGTGCAGCTGTTGCAACTGGCCCAGACCGAAGCACGCAGCGACGGACGGCCGATTACCTGGCGCTGGGATGCCAAGGGCTTTGGCTTCAGTCGCCGCGCGGACCGGGGCACCGGGGTCGATCGCTTCGAGGACGACCCGCAACTGCGCCGACGTCGCTGGCAGAGTCCGTCGATGGAAGTGCGCGTAGAACCCAGGCAGCGGGTCGTGTTGAATGCCGAATGGATCGGCGAACCCTTGCAGATCCGCTTGTCGGACGGCCAGAACAGTCTCACTGTGCAACGCAGTGCCGCCGGGCGGGTGCAACTCCAATGAGCGCCCGGGAGAAAGGCTTCACCTTGCTGGAAGTGATGGTGGCGATCCTGCTGATGGCGGTGGTCAGCCTGATCGCCTGGCGCGGGCTGGACAGCGTGACCCGTGCCGACAGCCATTTGCAGGCCAGTACCGAGCAGACCGAAGCGCTGCTGCGGGTGTTGAACCAACTGGAGCGCGACGTGGCCCTGCGCGCCAGCATCGAGCTGAGTGAACCGGTCAAACCCGGCGTCGACGACCAGCCTTCGACCGCCCCGCCTGCTCTCACCGTGCGCAGCACCGAAGGTCGGGGCTTTCGCCTGGATGTGATCCGCGTGGCGGCGGCCCAGGAAGGCGAGCTGCAACGGGTGCGCTGGTGGCTCAAGGGCGACACGCTTTACCGCGCCCAGGGCCAGGCCCGCAACCGCTACCCCCTGCCCGCACCCGGCCCGGGCGTGGCCGTGCTCAGTGACGTCAGCGACGCCGGCCTGCGGTACTGGGACACGGAAAAAGGCTGGCGCAAACTCAGCGGCAACCGCCAGGAAAACCCGACGGGCATCGAGGTCAGCCTGACTCGCCAGACACCTCAGGGGGCCGAAACGTATCGACAGGTGTTGGGGCCGCTGGATTAGGCGGTTACTGGAGGACCTTCAAGGCCAGAGCCCAACACAGGCCCCTTGCAGGAGTAAGCTCGCGATAGCGGTGGGTCAGCTTGCATCTGGATTGAGTGTGCCGCCCTCATCGCGAGCAAGCTCAGCTCCCACAGAGGATTGTGGGCGGATGCTGAATCTGTGGGGCCCCACGAACTCCTGTGGGAGCTGAGCTTGCTCGCGATGAGGCCCGCCAGGCATCGCCGGCCTCAGCTCAGCACCACCACCCCACCCGGCAACTCGGTGCATTTGGCGCCGTAGGCATCGCGGATCAACAGCGCCACGCCCGCCAACTGGTCGAGGCGAAACCGTGCCTGGACCTTACGCTGGCCCAGTTCGCGGTTGAGCAGCAGCAACATGCCGGGACGGTAGCGGTTGATTTCATCGATGACGCTGGCCAGGGTCGCGTCGTTGAACACCAGCACCTGCTCACGCCAGGCAATGGCGGCCGACACATCGGCACGCTTGGGCGCGCCCACCTGGTGAGGCTCGTAAGTCAGTTGCATGCCCGGTTCCAGGCGAAACCGCTGGCCTTGCACCTCGACCTGCACCACGCCCTCCAGGCAGGTCGCGCAGACGCTCTGGCCGGTGTAGCGGATGTTGAAGCGTGCCCGGGCGGCGCTGATCCAACCGGTGCCGGCCTGGACGCTGACCACCTGGGCACTGCGCCCCTGCACTTCAATTTCGCCACTGAGCAATTCCAACCCTTGCCCGCCATCGGCCAGCGCGCGACGGCTGAGACGGGTCTGGGTGTTGAGCTCCAGGCTGACGCCCTCGCCCCATTCCACTCGGCGCTGTTCGCCGACCTCGGTGATGTAGTCGGCCCCCAGCCCGGAAACACCGCCGGGCACCGTGGCGCGGATCAACAGGAAAGCCGCCGATGCCGCGAGGGCGCCACCCAACAACGCCCGACGGCCGAAATGCCGAGGCGCCTGCAACGCTGCAGCGGCGGGTTGCAGCCCATGCCACAGCGCCTTGGCCTGTTCAAAGGCCTGCGCATGTTCGGGACTTTGCCCGCACCACAGGCGCAAGGCCCGGGCATCGGCCACGGTGGCGCGTCCCGAGGTCAGCAGGATCAGCCAATCTCGGGCCTCGCTGGCCAATCGGGCCTGGGGCGTGGCATCAGGGGAAGCGATGCTGAAGATGTTCAAGCGCACACACACTCATGAAAGGGTCGGGTCTCTACTCTCAAGACGGTTTTCCCGCGCCGGGACCGAACCGCTGAATGACTTTTCTTTCCAGGCGCAGGGCGCAATGCCCCAGCGCCGCCTTGATTTCCTTTTCCACCATGCGCGTGGAAATACCGAAGCGCTGGGAGATTTCCAAGTGCGGCGCTTCTTCCAGGCGGGCGGCGATGAAAATCCTGCGACGGCGCGCCGGCAGTTCGTACAAGGCCTTGAGCAAGGTCTGCAACTCCTTCTGCCCGCCGACCACCCGCGCCGGGTCCAGCGCCTCATCCGAGACCTGCAGCAATTCCTCGATTTCATCCCCCGTGAGCAAGCGCGCATCGGCCTGCCGACGGTCGGCGGCGATGTTCAGGGCCATGCGGTACAGATAGGCATTGGGCTGGGCGATGTCCGGCGTGTCGACCATGCGATCGACCCGCAAGTAGGTTTCATGCAGCACGTCGTTGGCCAGCTCCTCGGAGCCCAGACGCCTGCGCAGGCGCACCCTGAAATCCTCATAGGAGGTGAGGAACAACTTCACCAACGGGCTGCGACCGACGTCTTTCATCGCCCGGACACCCCTTCCCCTGTCATGCATTCCATGCTTTTTCCTGATGAGTCGGGTAACAAAAGCAGGGTCACCGGCTGGCGCAACGAACTGGGCGCCGGACGGTCGATCCTGAGGTTCTGCAAACTGTTGACCAAGGCCTTGTCCCGCATCAGGTCGCCCGTGGAACTGACCAGGCGGCTGTGCTGGACCACGCCGTCCCGGCCGATCCAGACTTGCAGCACCGCCCGAAAACTGCCCGGACGGGTCAACGGTGAACGACATAAATTGCGTTGGATGACCGTCTGGATGGCTGCCGCGTAGTTGCTGTCACTCAAGCCCGGGGTGACACCGGCAGGCAGTGGCACCTCGCGGACCCGCACCGGCTGCAACGTGAACGCATCCGCCCGGGCATAATGCGCCGCCAGCCCGGTACCGCTGAGCAACACCCGCAACCCTTCGGAGGGGGTGAACCGCCCCTGCACACCCAGCGTCTGGCGCTGGCTCGACAGCTGGTGATCCACCAGCACCGCCATGCCCGTCGCGCGACTGAACTGCTCCAGCGCCGTGGTCAGTTCCTGGGGCGCGATGTCCAGGTCCACCAGGCCCACCGCCTGGATCGGCCCGACCAGCAGACACAGCAACACCATCAGCCACCCCAAGGGCGCCCTGGTCAATCCACGTCCGCGTCCGCCCCTGGCTCTGCCCTGCTGCACGACTGACGTATCCGTTGAAAATCGTCATCCTGAGGGGTGTTTATGAATGTCGTATGACAACTGATACAAATCCTCCAGGCCACACTAGACTGATGCCCTGACAACGCACCGTCCGCTGCGACGGGCCAGGAGGTCGGAGATGAAACAGTGGATGAACATGATGGCAGGCCTCGGGCTGTTCATGGCCTTGCCCTGGGCCCAGGGCGAAGAAGCCCCGGCCTGTATCGAGGTGACCGTGGGGGGTTACAAGACCCCCGACTACAACTGCCTGAGTCGGCAGATGGGCAACGACCCCCAGGCCGCGAAGGCGGCGCAACGGGCCCAGGACGCCATGAATGTGCCGGTCAACGAACGCGCACCGAACAGCATCGGCCTGGCCACCCCGGCGGCCACGGGGGTGCGCATGGGCAATACATTCGGCACTTCGGTCAAGCCCCAGCGGCCGCCGACGCCCGCCGACAATTAGCCTTTGCTCAACATCAAACCGCGTTATCGTTCATCGCGAGCAAGCTCGCTCCCACATTGATCCGGGAGAAACACAAAACTCCTGTTCAGACCCACCCCATGTGGGAGCGAGCTTGCTCGCGATAGCGGCCTGCCAGGCGCTAAACGACTGAAAACTCAGCCCCCCGGACTCTGGCGAAAACTCACCGCCAGCCGGTTCCAGCTGTTGATGGTGCTGATCGCCAGGGTCAGGTCCACCAGTTCTTCCTCGCTGAAGCAGGCCCGGGCCTGGGCATAGACGTCATCGGGCACCTGGCTTTCAGCCAACAGCGTCACCGCCTCGGTCCAGGCCAGGGCGGCGCGTTCGCGAGCCGTGAAGAAACCGCTGTCGCGCCATACCGCCAGCGCGTAGAGCCGCCGCTCGGTCTCGCCCTGGCGTCGTGCCTCCACCGAATGCATGTCGGTGCAGAAGGCACAGCCATTGAGTTGCGAGGCGCGGATCTTGATCAGGTGCAGCAGCGCCGGTTCGATACTCAGGCGACTGGTCAGGGCTTCCAGGCCGATCATGGCTCGCATCGCCCCGGGGGATGCGGTGTAGTAATCCAGACGCGGGCTCATGGCGGGCTCCGTGGTGTTCGAGACCTTCACGGTAGGCCCTGGTGCCGGGCAATGACAGGTCCAATTCGGCGAAAAAACCGGGGACAAGTCCAATGGACGGGATTTTCCCCACGCAACTTCTATGCAGTCGCACAATGCGGGTAATCTTGCGCCTTTGACGCCGGCCACCGAACAATCGCCCAGGAGCTTGCGGGTATGGAACTTCATGTTGTCATCAACGGCCGCAAGGACCTGTCGGGCCAGTTGTATCAACAATTGCGCAGCGCCATCGAGAGCGGTCGCCTGGCCGCCGGTACCCAACTGCCGCCCAGTCGCCTGCTGGCCGAGCAACTGGGTGTCTCGCGCAAGACCGTCTCCGACACCTACGCCCAATTGACCTACGAGAACTTCCTCACTGGCATCATCGGCAAAGGCACCTACGTCAATGCGCGGCCGGCCAAAGTCGTGCGCAAGCAAAGTCACCGCGAGCTGGCCGGTGCCGACGTCGTCGAGGCCTGGCGCACCATGCCGGACCTGATGCGCCACCCCACCCTCGAAGGTGCGTTGCGCTACGACTTCATCGGCGGCGCCACCGGCAAGGGCCAGTTTCCGCTGGACGACTGGCGGCGCTGCACCGCCCACGCCCTGCGCCAGATCGCCAGTGCCAAGGGTTTCTACAGCCAGCCCGAAGGCCTGCCGTCGCTGCGCAATGCCATTGCCCGGCACATCGCCTTTTCCCGCGGGGTCAATTGCCAGGACGAAGACGTCGTGGTGTGCAACGGCGCGCAACAGGCCCTGGACCTGATCTCGCGGGTGTTGACCCGTCCCGGCAGCCTGGTGGCCATGGAAGATCCGGGTTATCCGCCGGCGCGCTTGCTGTTCGGCTCCCAGGGCGCCACGGTGGCCGGGGTGCCGGTGGACGAGCAAGGCATGCGGGTAGACCTGATTCCCGACGGCACGCGGCTGATTTATGTGACGCCCTCTCACCAATTTCCCCTGGGCATGCCCATGAGCCAGGCCCGCCGCGAGGCCTTGCTGGCGCGGGCCTATGAGCTGGGGGCGATCATCATCGAAGACGACTACGACAGCGAATTCCGCTACGAAGGCCGGCCCGCCGATTCATTGCAGAGCCTGGATGAGCGCGGGATCGTCGCGTACGTCGGCACCTTCTCCAAGACCCTGTTGCCGGAGCTGCGGCTCGGCTACGCGATCCTGCCGCCGGCGATCCTCGAAGCGGTGATCCTGGCCAAGCGCCTCACCGACCAGCACACCTCCACCCTGCCCCAATGGGCCCTGGCCAAGTTCATCGCCGAGGGCTGCCTGCTCAAGCACATCCGCCGCTGCCACACCCTGTACGCTGGGCGTCGCGAGCGGATCCTGGCGCGCATGGCCGGGGACTTGTCGCCCTGGTTCGAGGCCGTGCCCACCACCGCGGGCTTTCATATGGCCGTGTTGTGCAAGGTCCCGGTGGATCTGGCGCTGGTGATCGAGCTGGCGAAAAAAGCCGAGGTCGGGCTCTACAGCCTCGACGGTTTTTTCAATGATGTGCCCGTGCGGCCGGGCCTGTTTTTCGGTTTCGGCGCTATCGAAACCCTGGACATCGACATCGCCCTCGACCGTTTGCGCGACATTCTGCAGCAGGTGGCCTGAGGATTGGACTGGGCATTTATCCGCCCATTGGCTGTTTGAGCCTCGCGCCGCCAGGCCTATCCTGCACGGGTGTCATTACTCGTGAACACCTCCGTCCGACTTGATTCAGGAGTCTGAAAAATGTCTCGCCAAGTGATCAATACCGTACAGGTGCAAGCCGCCGCCGGGCGCTCGGAAGATCTGGGCCGGCAATTGCAGCAGATCGTCGAAACCCTGCGTGCCCTGCCAGGCTGCGACGCCTATATGGTCGACCGTTGCCCGGACGATGGCGACCGCTGGAACGTCAGCGCCCGCTGGCAATCGGAGGCGGCCATGCAAGCCCACTTCAACTGTCCGGAAGTGCAAGGTTTCATCAGCCTGATCGACAACCGCCTGGCCCGAAGCGTGGATTTCAATAGTTTTCCGGTTGTCTGAGCGCTCTTGACCTGTGGCGAGGGAGCTTGCTCCCGCTCGGCTGCGCAGCAGTCGTAAACCGGCTGATGCGGTCTGCCTGGACAGTGGCGGCGTTCCGGTTGGGGCGGCTTCGCCACCCAGCGGGAGCAAGCTCCCTCGCCACGGGGGTACGGGCCAGCCTGATGGAAATTTGCCACCCAACCATTGGTCTACCCACCTTCCGAAAGATTGGACGTTTGCTTGCCCCACCCTGGGGCTTAGGGTGAACCCATCGCCGCGACAGCGCGAAATCACTCGAAATCACCAAGGTCCATGCCCCATGAAAACCCTCTATCTGATCGCCGCCCTCAGCCTGCTGCCCATTACCCAAGCCTACGCCCACGAAGCTGCGCCTTCGGAGAAGGTCACGGTGTTGCAGGAACAACGGCTGAAAAACGTTCCAGGCAAAAAAGCCATGATGCTGACCGTCAACTATGCCCCCGGCCAAGCGTCCATTGCCCACAAACACGAAGGCACGGCCATGGCCTATGTGCTGGAAGGCGCCATCACCTCCCAGGTCAAGGGCGAGCCGGCGAAGACCTACAAGGCCGGGGAGTTCTGGTATGAAGCGGCGGGTTCCGAGCACCTGGTGTCGAAAAACGCCAGCACGAGCCAACCGGCGAAATTGCTGGTGTTCATGGTGATGGGAGAGGATGAAGCGGTGTTGATCCCACTGAAAAACTAACAGTCGCACTACAAGCCATCCTGTGGGAGCGAGCTTGCTCGCGATGGCGGTGTATCAGTCAAGTTCAATGTCGCTGACCCACCGCTATCGCGAGCAAGCTCGCTCCCACAGGGGTCCACAGTGAATCTTTAAAGCCAAAAAAAAGCCCCGCATCTCTCAATGCGGGGCTTTTTCATTCAACGCCGGATCAGTCGGGCAACACGACCGACTGACCACTCAACGCCAGGTCCAGCAATTCGCGGTTGGCGACCGCGTACATGGCGTAGTCGGTACCGCTGGCGGCACGGATGTCCACCAGCATGGCGCGCCAGCGCTCGACCATTTCGTGATGCTGTTCAAGCCACAGCGCCAGGCGGGTTTCCACGTCCTGGGAACCGTCGCCCTCTTGCAGAACCGAGATGGTGATCGCCCGTTGCTGCCAGTCGACGTCATCGCGGAACGCTTCACGGGCCAGGGCCTGCCAGTTGTTTTCCACCGGCAATGCGCTGATCTGTTGCAGGTACCAGGTGATGTCCAGGGCACTGCCCACGGCGAAGTAAGCCTTGGCCACATCGGCGGCGTTCTGGCCGGTGACGTCGGACGCCTCGATGATCGGCAGCAAGGTGTACAGGTGCGTGGTGCCGGCAACCATGCGCGCCAGCAACTCCGGCACGCCAGCGGCCACATAGGCCTGGTAACGGGTCTGCCAGCCTTCACGGGTCGGACCTTCCAGCAGTTCGTCGAGCTTGAGGCCCAACGCGGCCAGGTGCGGACCGAAGTGAGCGACGTCACGGGCAGCGTTCTGCTCGTTGCGACGGCTGCGCAGGAACCAGCGCGTGGCGCGACGGCCCAGGCGCATCAGCTCGTCCATCAGCTCCAGTTGCACATCAGCCGAGACCTGGTGATCCAGGGCTTCGATCTGCCGGAACCAGTGCGGGAGGTGGAAGATATCGCGCACGATCACATAGGCACCGGCCACGTTCGCCGGGCTCATGCCCGTCGACTCCTTGAGCCGTTGAACGAAGGTGATACCCATGTGGTTGACCAGGTCGTTGGCGATCTGGGTGCTGACGATCTCGCGCTTCAGGCGATGGCGACGCATGGCCTCGGAGAACTTGCTCACCAGCGTCGGCGGGAACGCGGTTTCCATGTCACGGGTCAGGTAATCGTCGTCCGGTACCAGGGAGTTGAGCAGCGCTTCCTTGAGGTCGATCTTGCTATAGGAGATCAGTACCGACAGTTCGGCACGGGTCAGGCCGTGGCCCGCCGCGACACGTTCGGCCAGTTGCTCTTCAGTCGGCAGGAACTCGATGGCGCGGTCCAGCTTGCCCCGGGCTTCCAGATCGTTCATCAGACGCTTGTATTCGGCGATCCGCACGAAGGCGCGGCGTGCCGCCAGGGACAGGGCCTGGGTCTGCTTGTAGTTGTTGCCCAACACCAGGCCACCGACTTCGTCGGTCATGCTCGCCAGCAACTGGTTGCGTTGCTTGTCGGTCATGTCGCCGGCCTGCACCACTTCGTTGAGCAGGATCTTGATGTTCACTTCGTGGTCGGAGCAGTCCACGCCGCCCGCGTTGTCGATGAAGTCGGTGTTGGAACCGCCACCATTGAGGCCGAACTCGACGCGACCCAGTTGGGTCATGCCCAGGTTACCGCCCTCGCCCACGACCTTGCAGCGCAGTTCGTTGCCGTTCACACGCAGCGCATCGTTGGCCTTGTCGCCGACATCGGCGTGGCTTTCGGTGCTGGCCTTGACGTAGGTGCCGATACCGCCGTTCCACAACAGGTCCACCGGCGCCTTGAGCAAGGCGTTGAGCAACTCGGTCGGGGTCAGTTTGTCGGCCGTGATGTCGAAGCGCTCTTTCATCTGCGGCGAGATGGCGATGCTCTTCGCGCTGCGCGAGAAGATACCGCCGCCTTCGGACATGATGCTGGTGTCGTAGTCGGTCCAGGCCGAACGCGGCAGGTCGAACAGGCGCTTGCGCTCGGCAAAGCTGTTGGCAGGCTCCGGGTTCGGGTCGATGAAGATGTGCAGATGGTTGAAGGCCGCGACCAGTTGCAGCTTGTCGGACATCAACAAGCCGTTGCCGAACACGTCGCCGGCCATGTCGCCGACGCCGACCACGGTGATGCTGTCTTCCTGGACATTGATGCCGCGCTCGCGGAAGTGGCGCTGCACGCCGACCCACGCGCCCTTGGCGGTGATGCCCATTTTCTTGTGGTCGTAGCCGGCCGAACCGCCGGAGGCGAACGCATCGCCCAGCCAGAAGCCGTAGTCGATGGCGATGCCGTTGGCGATGTCGGAGAAGGTCGCAGTGCCCTTGTCCGCCGCGACCACCAGGTACGGGTCATCGTCGTCATGGCGCACGACGTTGGCCGGCGGTACCAGCGCGCCGTCCTTCAGGTTGTCGGTGATGTCCAACAGGCCCGAGATGAAGATGCGGTAGCAGGCGATGCCTTCGGCCGCGATCTCGTCCCGGCTGCCGCCCAGCGGCAGGCGACGTGGCAGGAAACCGCCCTTGGCGCCCACCGGCACGATCACCGAGTTCTTCACTTGCTGGGCTTTTACCAGGCCCAGCACTTCGGTGCGGTAGTCTTCTTCACGGTCGGACCAGCGCAGGCCACCGCGGGCAACGTTGCCGAAGCGCAGGTGCACGCCTTCGACCCGTGGCGAGTAGACGAAGATCTCGAACTTCGGTACGGGCTTGGGCAGTTCCGGGATCAGGTGCGGGTTGAACTTGAAGCTGAAGTAGGACTTGTTCTGGCCGTTGGCGTCGGTCTGGTAGAAGTTGGTCCGCAGGGTGGCCTTGATCAGGTCCAGGTAGCGACGCAGGATGCGGTCTTCGTTGAGCACCTGGACGTCGTCCAGGGCCGAGAGGATCGCCTGCTCCAAGCGCAGTTGCTTGTCTTCCAGGTCATCGCCGCTGAGCTTGCGCGCCAGGTAGAAGCGGGTCTTGAACAACCGGGTCAGTTCGCGAGCGATGTCGGTGTGGTTGTTCAGGGTGCTGGCGATGTAACCCAGGTCGAAGCCCAGGCGGATCTGCTTCAGGTAACGGGCGTAGGCACGCAGCAGCGCCACGTCGCGCCATGGCAGGCCGGCGGTCAGCACCAGGCGGTTGAACGCATCGTTCTCGGCATCGCCACGCACGATGTGGACGAAGGCGTCCTGCAAGGTGTCGTTGAGTTGCTGGATGTCCAGGTCCAGGCCTTCGGCGGCGGTGAACGCGAAATCATGAATCCAGAACTCGCGGCCGTTGGTGTGGCGCAGGCGATACGGGAATTCACCCAGCACGCGCAGGCCGAGGTTTTCCAGGATCGGCAGCACGTCGGACAGCGCCAGCGGCGTGTCGGCGTGATACAGCTTGCAGTGCAGCTCGCGCTGGCCGGAGACCTGGCCCAGCGGCTGGTAGAAGCTCATGACCAGCGGGTTCTTTTCGTTCAGGTTCAGCAGGTGCTGCATGTCGACCACGGCCGAGTGCGCGGCAAAGCGCTCGCGGTAGCCGGCCGGGAAGCCTTTCGGGAAATCCGACAGCACGTTGGTGCCCTGGGCTTCGCCGAAGCTTTCGATGACCAGGCTGGCGTAGTCGTCCTTCCAGCTGCGGCAAGCCTGCACGACTTCTTTTTCCAGCAGCAGCGGGTCGATGTCCAGGCGGTTCTTCGGATCCACCCGCAGGATCAACTGCACACGGGCCAGTACGGATTCGGAGAAGAAGGTCCAGAACTCGCAGTCCGAGGCCTTCAGGCGATCCATCAGCACTTGCTGGATCTTCTGGCGCACTTCGGTGGAATAGATGTCACGTGGCACGTAGGCCAGGCAGTAGCAGAAACGGCCATACGGGTCTTTGCGCAGGAACACGCGGATCTTGTTGCGTTCCTGGATCTGCACGATGGACATGACAGTGCTGAACAGCTCGTCCACCGGGGTCTGGAACAGGTCGTCACGGGGCAGCACTTCGACCACCTGGGCCAGTTCCTTGCCCAGGTGCGCCTTGGCCTGGAAGCCCGAGCGACGCTCGATTTCCGCGACCTTGCGACGGATGTACGGGATGACCCGCACGCTCTCGCCATACACCGAAGAGGTGTACAGGCCCATGAAACGGGATTCCTTGATGACCTTGCCGCTGGCGTCGATTTCGCGGATCGACACATAGTCCGGGTAGGCCGGACGGTGCACGCGGCTCGGGTGCGCGGCCTTGGCGAACGACAACAGCGTCGGTTCGCGCAGGTAGGCGACAGCGTAGTCTTCGATGCGCAGGTCTTCGGCGGTCAGGCCGGCGCGCAGCAATTTGGTCAGGCCGAGGAACGAGTCGGGATCGTACTCGATGTGACCGCCGTCGGCCTCGTCGCGCACCACGAACTCTTCGTAGCCCAGGAAGGTGAAGTGGTTACCCACCAGCCATTCCAGGAAGCTCTTGATCTCGCTCTTTTCATCAGCGTCGATGGCGTAGGCGCTGCTGTTCAGGCTGTCGAGGATTTCCTGGACCTTGGCTTTCATCGGTTCGAAATCGGCCACGGCCACGCGCACTTCGCCCAGCACTTGCTCAAGTTCCTTGCTCAGGACGTTGAGTTCGGCGGCGTTGGCGCAGCGGTCGATTTCCAGGTACATCAACGACTCTTGCAGGATGTCGTCGCCCTGGGTGCCTTTTGGCAGGATTTCCAGCAACTCGCCCTTGCTGCCGCGACGCACGCTCAGCACAGTGGTTTGCAGGGTATGGATGCTGTAGCCGCGACGGTTCAGCTCGGTGCGGACCGAGTCCACCAGGAACGGCAGGTCGTGGTGCAACACTTCCACGGCCGTGTGGGTCGACTGCCAGCCATGGCGTTCGTAATCGGGGTTGTAGACACGCACCTGTGGTTGCGTGTGATCGAAGCGCTCAAGCAGGCGCCAGGCAGACAGGGTGCAGCCGGCGAGGTCGGACAACCGGCGCTGGGTAAGTTCATCGAGGGAAATGATGCCGAAGAATTGTTCAGCGAACAGCGCCACTTGTGGCAGTGCCTGTTCACTGATGTGCTGCGCCAGTGCCGCTTGCAGTTGGTGCTGGAAGTCGGCTTTGCTGGCTGCGGTGAAGAACGCCATCTGTGGTACTCCGCTTGGGCTTGTTATTGATTGAAGCGTCGCGTGCAACCCCTGCGGGGCTGTCGGCCATCCCGTTCCTGATTCTCGGGCAGAGGAAACAGGATGACAGGTGGGTGAAGCTGGACAGGACCCGCAGGTCACATCCTTTTCCATGTAATTTCATGTCATGGACACCTGCAAAAACCACCCTGGGGTGGCCTTGGCAGGTGCACATCCGTTGCGCAGCTTAACGAGTGCGACAACCTGCCTGCTTGCAGCGCTGCGACATATTCGGTCATCGGCTAGCTAAACAGCCGGTACGCACCGAACAACCCTAGCAGGCTGGGGGCCAAACGGCACCCCGAGGCAGTAAACCAGCAGAAAATCCTTCGGGCTGGCAGAATCCACTTTTTGCACCCCGCAGGTGCACTCGATCCTGGAGCCATCACCATGCAAATGACCACCGCCCTTCTGATCGCCAACCCGTGTGATGAAGAAGAAGACAACATGGCCATGCTCTGCTGCCACAGCGCCCAGGGCGAAATGTTCCTGATGACGCGCTACCCCGACGAAGACGAACTGGAAATCGCCCTCGATGGCGAACCCTCGACCCTGGAGGGCGTGAAGGTGACGCTGAGCCCAACCTTGCTCAGGATCGAAATCGCGGCGGCGGACGCCGATGCGCTCAATGGCGATGATGTGCTGGAAATCAGTCACAACAGTGATGCGGCGGACCTGGAGGAAGTGGAGTTGACTCTGCAGAACATTCTCCGGGGTACAGGGACCTATGTAAGGCAGGCCTGACGCCAGCGTTTTCATAGACGCCATCGCGAGCAAGCTCGCTCCCACAGGAATGGCGTCGTTCACCAATGTGTACAAGTCACCAGTGTGGGAGCGAGCTTGCTCGCGATGGCGGTGGCTCAGCTTGCATAGAGAGTGACCGTCATCTCCAAACCGCTCACGACGTGGCAACCGTCGGTCGCTCTCGTATCGAGACGCCCTTGACGGGCGACGGCGTTCTGAGGTTTCCTGAAACCGGTTTCAGAACCGCTGAACAACTCTAATAAACAGGTTTCTATCCGTGACTTCTTTCTCCGCCGCCCAGCGCAACCGCGTGACCATGCTCGACGTCGCCGAACGCGCCGGGGTCTCCAAGGCCAGTGTCTCGCGTTTCATTGGCGAAGACCGGGCCCTGCTCTCCGAGGCCATCGCCCGGCGCATCGAGCAGGCCATCAGCGAGCTGGGCTACCGGCCGAACCAGATGGCCCGCGGCCTCAAGCGCGGGCGCACACGCCTGATCGGCATGCTGGTGGCCGATATCCGCAACCCTTATTCGATTGCCGTAATGCACGGCGTGGAAACCGCATGCCGTCGCCATGGCTATAGCCTGGTGGTGTGCAACACCGACCGCGACGACGAGCAGGAACGCCAGCACCTGGCGCTGCTGCGCGCCTACAACATCGAAGGGCTGATCGTGAACACCTTGGGTCACCACCGTGACGAACTGTTCGAACTGCGCAGCGAAATGCCCCTGGTCCTGGTGGATCGCAAGGTCGATCGGCTCGAC
This sequence comes from Pseudomonas sp. Van50, assembly GCF_055390755.1. Taxonomy (NCBI): domain Bacteria; kingdom Pseudomonadati; phylum Pseudomonadota; class Gammaproteobacteria; order Pseudomonadales; family Pseudomonadaceae; genus Pseudomonas; species Pseudomonas sp. Van50. The sequence goes on from NZ_AP024343.1 coordinate 4,143,921, forward strand.
AGCGACCTGGTCGGGCTGGACAACCCGGCGGCCATCGAAATGGCCCTCGATCACCTCGAACAACGGGGCTACCGCGATCTGTTGCTGGTGACAGAACCGTTCGACGGCACCAGTTCGCGAATCGAGCGGGTCGAGAGTTTCAAGGCTGGTATCCAACGGCGGCCTGCCCTGGCCGGCACCGTGGTGGAAACCTCTGATCAGTTGACCACGCGTATCAAGGCCTTTCTTGCCCAGCCTGGCCATGGCCCCAAGGCGTTGTTCTGCGCCAATGGCATTGCCGCCCTGGCCGCCACGACGGTGTTGCGCGAGCTGGGTTGCCGCTTGTTCGACGACGTGGGCCTGATCGCCCTCGATGACTTGGATTGGTACCCCTTGGTGGGCAGCGGCATCACGGCCCTGGCCCAACCGACAGCGCAGATCGGCGCCAGCGCTTTCGAATGCCTGCTCAAGCGCTTGCGCGGTGACAACGGGCCTGTGCGGACCCTGGATTTTGCGGCGCGGTTGATTGAGCGTGGGTCGACGCTTGGGAATGGTCGGTGATGGTGAGGGCCCTATCGCGAGCAAGCTCGCTCCCACACGGGATCTGTGGCGCACTGAAGATCCCTGTGGGAGCGAGCTTGCTCGCGATGAGGCCCTAAAACACACCCCCTTTTTTTGAATAAAACTGAAACCGGTTTCAGAGGTACAACAACAATGCACAACCCACCCGTCTCCATCAGTCTTTCCAGCTACGGCGCCGACCTGGTGCGGCAGCATGGCCAAGGCCGCTTCATCGATCTGTTGGCCGCCGCCGGTGCCTCGCGCATCGAATGGCGCGAAGAATTGCTCACCACCGAACAGCCCGCTGAACTGGCCGCCGCTGCCCGGGCCCAGGGGCTGCAGAGTATTTTTTCGTCGCCCCTGGAACTGTGGCTCGCCGGCCAGTCCAGGCCCAACCCCGCCCTGGCGCTGGCCCTGCAACGCGGCGAGGCGTTCGGTTCGACCTGGCTGAAAGTCTCCCTCGGGCATTTCACCGACTCCAATGACCTCTCGGCGCTGGCCCAGGTGCTCGCCGCCAGCCCGGTGCAACTGCTGGTGGAAAACGACCAGACCTTGCAGGGCGGGCGAATCGAACCGCTGCAACGATTCTTCACCGCAGTGGAACACCAGGGGCTGCCCGTCGCCATGACCTTCGACATTGGCAACTGGCAATGGCAGGACCAATCGGCCGCCGTGGCCGCCCGCCAGCTCGGACGCTATGTGGCGTATGTGCACTGCAAGGCCGTGGCCCGGCGCGCCGACGGCAAACTCGTCGCCGTGCCTCCGGCCATGACCGACCTGCACGTGTGGGAACAACTGCTCAAGCACATGCCCGCCGGCGTGATGCGCGCCGCCGAATACCCGCTGCAAGACGATGACCTGCTGCAATTGACCGCCCGCCATGTCGCCACCCTGTCCCGCCTCGGGCAATCGCGTCAGGAGCCTGCCCATGTCTGAATTCGATGTGTTGTCGTTCGGCGAAACCATGGCCATGCTGGTGGCGGATCAGCGCGGTGACCTGGCCAGCGTCGACCAGTTCCACAAGCGCATTGCGGGGCCGACAGCAACGTGGCCATCGGTCTGTCGCGGCTGGGCTTCAAGGTGGCGTGGCTGAGTCGGGTCGGCGCCGACTCCCTGGGGCGCTTCGTGACGCAGACCCTGGAAAACGAGGGCCTGGATTGTCGTCACGTGGCGGTCGACCCGGAGCACCCCACCGGCTTCCAGTTCAAGTCCCTTACCGTCGATGGCAGCGACCCGCAAGTCGAGTATTTCCGGCGCAGCTCGGCGGCCAGTCATCTGTCGATCAGCTCCATCGCGCCTGCACTGCTTGACGCCCGTCACGTGCACGCCACCGGCATCGTCCCGGCGCTGTCGGGCACGGCCCGCGAGATGTCCTTTGAATTGATGAGCCGTATGCGCGCGGCCGGCCGCAGCCTGTCGTTCGACCCTAACCTGAGGCCAAGCCTATGGGGCAGCGAGTCGACGATGATCACTGCAATCAATCGCCTCGCCGCCCTCGCCCACTGGGTCTTGCCGGGGCTCGGCGAAGGCCGGCTGCTGACCGGTTTCGACGACCCGGCCGACATCGCCGCGTTCTACCTGGACCAAGGTGCCGAAATCGTCGTGATCAAGCTCGGCGCGGACGGCGCCTATTACCGCACGGCGCTGGACCAGGGTGTCATCCCCGGCGTGCCGGTGGCCCAAGTGGTGGACACCGTGGGCGCCGGTGATGGCTTCGCGGTGGGCCTGATCAGCGCATTGCTCGAAGGCCGGGCCATTACCGAGGCCGTGCAGCGCGCCAACTGGATTGGCAGCCGCGCGGTGCAGAGCCGTGGGGACATGGAGGGATTGCCGACGCGCCTTGAGTTATTGGCTGAATTTGAAACCGCCGATCGCGAGCAAGCTCGCTCCCACATGGCATCGAGTTAACCCCCTGTGAGAGCGAGCTTGCTCGCGATAGAGCCACCACAAAACACACCTGCTGCAAACAAAAACAACAAGCTCAGGAGTCAACGACATGCAAACGCTCAACCTCGCCACCCGCCGCTGGTGGTACATCATGCCCATCGTCTTCATCACCTACAGCCTGGCCTACCTCGACCGGGCCAATTATGGATTTGCCGCCGCCTCGGGCATGGCCAAGGACCTGATGATCACCCCAGGGCTTTCGTCGCTGCTGGGCGCCCTGTTTTTCCTCGGCTACTTTTTCTTCCAGGTCCCGGGGGCGATCTACGCGCAAAAGCACAGCGTGAAGAAGCTGATCTTCGTCAGCCTGATCCTCTGGGGTTCGCTGGCCACCCTGACGGGCGTGGTCTCCAATGCCTACTGGCTGATCGTGATCCGCTTCATGCTCGGGGTGGTCGAGGCCGCGGTGATGCCGGCGATGCTGGTGTACCTGTGCCACTGGTTCACCCGGGCCGAACGCTCGCGCGCCAATACCTTCCTGATCCTCGGCAACCCGGTGACCATGCTGTGGATGTCCGTGGTCTCGGGTTACCTGGTGCAGCAATTCGACTGGCGCTGGATGTTCATCATCGAGGGCCTACCGGCGGTGCTCTGGGCCTTTGTCTGGTGGCGCCTGGCCGATGATCGCCCGGCCCAGGCCAAGTGGCTCAGCGACCAGGAAAAACATGATCTGGAAAGTGCCTTGGCGGCCGAACAGGTCGGCATCAAGGCGGTGAAGAACTACGCCGAAGCCTTCCGCTCTCCCAAGGTGATCATCCTGGCGTTGCAGTTTTTCTGCTGGAGCATCGGCGTCTACGGGTTTGTGCTGTGGTTGCCGTCGATCCTCAAGGCCGGCCTGCAGATGAACATGGTCGAGGCCGGGTGGCTGTCGTCCTTGCCGTACCTGGCGGCGGTGATCGGCATGCTGGTGGTGTCCTGGGCGTCGGACAAGGCGCAGAAGCGCAAGCGTTTTGTCTGGCCGCCGCTGCTGATCGCCTCCATCGCGTTCTACGCCTCCTACCTGCTGGGGGCCGAGCACTTCTGGTGGTCCTATGGCTTGCTGGTGGTCGCCGGCGCTTGCATGTACGCGCCCTACGGTCCGTTCTTCGCCATCGTTCCGGAAATCCTCCCGGCCAATGTCGCCGGCGGCGCCATGGCGTTGATCAACAGCATGGGCGCGCTGGGTTCGTTCGGCGGTTCGTACCTGGTGGGCTACCTCAACGGCACCACCGGCTCCCCTGGCATGTCCTTCCTGCTGATGAGCGGCGCCTTGCTGCTGTCGGTCGTGCTGACCCTCGCCCTCAAGCCCGGCGCCAGCGACCGGACCGTCTCCCACTCCGCGACGCCGAGCCCGGCGCCCGCCCGTTCCTGAATCGAGACCCCTCCCATGAAAAAGCACGTGGTGTTGTACAAAGCGCTGTCACCTCAATTGATGGCTCGCCTGCAAGCCCAGGCCCAAGTCACGCTCATCGAACGCCTCGATGCCCAGGGCCTGGCACAACTGCGCGACGCCCTGCCCACGGCCCACGGCCTGCTGGGCGCCAGCCTCAAGCTGGATGCGGCGCTGCTGGACCTGGCGCCGAACCTGCAAGCCATCGCCAGCGTCTCGGTGGGGGTCGATAACTACGACATCGACTACCTGACTGATCGTCGGATCCTGCTGACCAATACCCCGGACGTGCTCACCGAAACCACCGCGGATACCGGTTTCGCCCTGATCCTGGCAACCGCCCGGCGCGTGGTGGAACTGGCCAACCTGGTGCGCAGCGGCGGCTGGCAACAGAGCATCGGCCCCCGGCATTTCGGCACCGACGTCCATGGCAAGACCCTGGGCATCATCGGCATGGGGCGCATCGGCGAAGCCTTGGCCCAGCGCGGCCACTTCGGCTTCGGCATGCCGGTGCTCTACCACAGCCACTCGCCCAAGCCCGCGGTCGAGCAGCGTTTCGGTGCGCGTTACTGCAGTCTCGAAACATTGTTGCAGCAGGCGGACTTCGTTTGCCTGACCTTGCCCTTGACGGCTGAAACCCAAGGGCTGATCGATGCGCAGGCGTTTGCCCGAATGCGTCCCGAGACCCTCTTCATCAATATCTCCCGAGGCAAAGTGGTGGATGAAGCGGCACTGATCGACGCCCTGCGCAACAAACAGATCCGTGGCGCGGGACTGGACGTCTTCGAGCGCGAACCCTTGAATGCCGATTCGCCGCTGTTGCAGATGGACAACGTGGTAGCGACACCGCACATGGGCTCGGCCACCCACGAGACCCGGGAAGCGATGGCGCGCTGCGCCGTGGACAACCTGCTGGCGGCATTGGCGGGGAGCGGCCGGCGAATCTGGTGAATGCGGGGGCGTGGAAAGGCTGAGCTATCCACCGCCAATCCCTGTGGGAGCTGAGCTTGCTCGCGATAGCGGTGGGTCAGGCTCCATCTATGTTGGATATTGCGCCGCCATCGCGAGCAAGCTCGGCTCCCACAATGGATTCGTGGTGTTCCTTGCTCCTGCGTCCACCGCCAATCCCCCTGTGGGAACGAGCTTGCTGACGATAGCGGTGGCTCGGCCGCATTGAAGTTGAATGTACCGTCGTCATCGCGAGCAAGCTCGGCTCCCACAATGGATTCGTGGTGTTCCTTGCTCCTGCGTCCACCGCCAATCCCCCTGTGGGAGCTGAGCTTGCTCGCGATAGCGGTGGGTCGGCTACATTGAAGTTGAATGTACCGTCGTCATCGCGAGCAAGCTCGGCTCCCACAATGGATTCGTGGTGTTCCTTGCTCCTGCGTCCACCGCCAATCCCCTGTGGGAGCTGAGCTTGCTCGCGATGGCGGTGGGTCAGGCTCCATCTATGTTGGATATTGCGCCGCCATCGCGAGCAAGCTTGGCTCCCACAGGTTTTGCGGCTTGCCCAGGATTTAAGGAATGCCACAAGGGTTATGTCGGTTGGCGGGTTTCGATGTTGTCCAGTGCACGGTTCGCCAGCAGGCTGCCCAGTTCGATCAGTTGCTGAATGCCCAGGAGGAAATGCCGGCGTGAACCGTCCAGGTCGAAAGCCAGGTCATTGACCATGGCATTGGCCGAAGCCAGGGTTTCGCTGAGGTTGGCAAGCAGGCTTTCGGTGTCGATGTCTTTGTTGACGGTGAAGAGTTGGCCCAGGGCAGGTTCGGCTTCGGGTTTGTCCGGCTTGGGGTTCAGGTAATGGTCGAGGACTCGGTCGGTGACTTCGTCGTGTTTCTGGGACTTGGTTTTTGGACGCGGTGAGGTCGGTTCGGTGTTCGGGGGATTGGGGGTAGCTTTGAACATAAATAGAATCTCATGTGGGATAGGAGGAACCACCACCTCGCTACCAAACGAGGGTGGCGGCCATACGAAGGTTGGTAGACCGGCCCACATGAACTCCGGCGCGCTCGAGAGCGCCCTACGCATGGCCACCATCAAATACAAATGCTGAGATGCACTTGTAAAAAGTGACGCTTGCGTCATGTAGAGAGCCGGGCTACCAAACCCGATCGCTGATTCATCAGCGACCCGGAAACGATAGAACCTGCCTCCCAAGCGCACAAGCCGGCGAATTCTGGCGCAGTTGTAGGCAACGGCGCAAGACAACGTAGCCTGTTCCAGAGCACTCCTACATCCCGATAAACACCCCTTCACTTTGTGAGTGCTTCCCACTGGAGCGCCAGCCCGGTCAAGCGGGAGCAAGCTCCCTCGCCACGGGGTAAGTGCGCCTGTCCGGGTGGGATTCATGGCAAGCAAACCCACCTCACAATCTTTCCAAGCCGATCACAATTCACACGGCCAATCAAAATCCCGTTAGTCGCCACCCCCCGCCATGCATTAAAGTAACGCCCCAGCCCCGGCGTTATCCGAACGCCTGGGGCCACCCTTTCCAGGAACAGTCACCGATGGAACATCGTGAAGCGCTGCTTGCGCTGCGAACCTTTCTTTCAACGCAGATTCTCGGCCAGGAAAAACTCATCGAGCGCCTGCTCATCGCCTTGCTCGCCGACGGTCATATGCTGGTGGAAGGCGCGCCTGGGCTGGCCAAGACCAAGGCCATCAAAGAGCTGGCCGAGGGCATCGAAGCGCAATTCCATCGTATCCAGTTCACCCCTGACCTGCTGCCCGCCGACATTACCGGCACGGAAATCTACCGGCCGGAAACCGGCAGTTTCGTGTTCCAGCAAGGGCCTATTTTCCATAACCTGGTGCTGGCGGACGAAATCAACCGCGCCCCGGCCAAGGTCCAGTCGGCCCTGCTCGAAGCCATGGCCGAACGCCAGGTCAGTGTCGGGCGCAGCACGTATGAACTGTCGCCGCTGTTCCTGGTGATGGCCACGCAGAACCCGATCGAGCAGGAAGGCACCTACCCGCTGCCCGAAGCCCAGCTCGACCGGTTCCTGATGCACGTCAAGATCGGTTTTCCCGATGCCGCCGTGGAACGCCGCATCCTGCAGCAGGCCCGGGGTGAAGCGCTGAACGGCGAGACCAAGCCCGAGCGCCGCGTGAGCCAGCAGGCGATCTTCTCCGCACGCAAGGAAATCCTCGGGTTGTACATGGCCGACGCCGTGGAGGAGTACCTGGTGCAACTGATCATGGCCACCCGCAACCCGGCCAAGTTCGATCCGGAAATGGCCGAGTGGATCGCCTACGGCGCCAGTCCGCGGGGTTCCATCGCCCTTGACCGCTGCGCCCGTGCCCATGCCTGGCTGGCCGGGCGCGACTTTGTCAGCCCGGAAGATATCCAGGCCGTGCTGTTCGACGTGCTGCGCCATCGCATCATCCTGTCGTTCGAAGCCGAGGCCGCCGGCATCGACCAGGACCGGGTCGTGCAGCGAATTCTCGACGTCGTCGCTGTCGCTTGAGCATGAGTCATGAATAACCCCCTGGCGCCCGCACCGGGTATCCGCGTCAGCCTGTCGGAGCTGATCGAGATGCGCCATCGCGTGCGCGAGGTGCAACTGTTCTCGACACCGGGCCAGCGCAGCCCGCTGATCGGCCTGCACCACTCCAAGCTGCGCGGGCGCGGGGTGGATTTCGACCAGGTGCGGGTCTACCAGGCCGGCGACGACGTGCGCACCATTGACTGGCGCGTCACCGCCCGGACCCAGGAGCCCCACACCAAGCTGTTCCACGAAGAGCGGGAACGGCCGATCTTCATCATGATCGAGCAAAGCCACCGGCTGTTCTTCGGCTCGGGGCTGATGTTCAAGTCGGTACTCGCCGCCCAGGCCGCCAGCCTGATCGGCTGGGCCGCGCTGGGGCACAACGACCGGGTCGGCGGCCTGGTGTTCGGTAACAACACCCATTACGAAGTCAAGCCACGGCGCAGCAAACAGAGCCTGTTGCAATTGCTCAACCGGCTGGTGCGGGTCAATCAGTCACTGCACACCGAGGGCGAGCCGGACCGGGACTCGTTCGGCATCGCCCTGCGTCGGGCCCGGGAAGTGCTGCGGCCCGGCAGCCTGGTGATCGTGATTTGCGACGAGCGTGCGTTGTCCGACAGCGCCGAACAACAACTGAGCCTGCTGTCGCGTCATTGCGACCTGTTGCTGCTGCCGCTGTCGGACCCGCTGGATCACGCCTTGCCCGCCGCCGGTTTGCTGCGCTTCGCCCAGCGTGGCGCGCAGTTGGAGCTCGACACCCTGAATTTCGAACTGCGCCAGGCCTATCGCGCCCAGGCCGAGGCACGCCAGGCGCGTTGGGAATTGCTGGCGCAAAAGCTGCGAATCCTGATGATGCCCCTGAGTACCCAGGGCGACATGGTCGAGCAGCTACGCGAATACCTGAACCCCAAGCGGGCCGGGAAAAGCCGATGAGCAGCCTCGATCAATTGCAGCCGCTGATGGCGCCACCGCCCATTGGCTTCTGGCCGCCCGCACCGGGCTGGTGGTTGCTACTGCTGATGTTGCCGTTGCTGGGCCTGGGGCTGTGGCAATTGCGCCGGTTCATTCCCGCCAAGCGTACCGCCGACCGCAGCGAGCAACCCCTGGACCCGGTGCGCCTGGCCGCCCTGGCCGAACTCGCCCGGCTGCCCAAGCCCTACGACGGCGCGCCAGCCGGTGCCTGGTTGCAGCAACTCAACGGGCTGCTCAAGCGCCTGTGTCGCAACCACTACCCCTACAGCCAGAGCCACACCCTCAACGGGCGCAAATGGCTGGCCTTCCTGGACAACCGTTGCCCGGCCGCTGGCTTGACGCGCTGGATGGTGCTGGTGGAAGGCGCCTACAAGCCCGAATGCAAGCTCGATGACAAAGCCATCGCCGGCCTGACCCAGGCGGTCGAAATCTGGATTCGCAAACATGTTTGAATTCGCCTGGCCGTGGGTGTTCGCCCTGTTGCCGCTGCCCTGGCTGATGCGCCTGGTGCTGCCGGCGGCCGACAGCGGCGAGCCGGCGCTCAAGGTCAGCTTCCTCGGCGACCTGGAAGGCCTGGTGGGCCGTCGGGCCCGGGCCAATCTGCCGACCTGGCGGCAACAGGCGCCCTTTATCCTGATCTGGCTGCTGTTGCTGATCGCCGCTGCACGACCGCAGTGGCTGGGGGAACCGCTGCCCATTGCCGCCAGCGGTCGCGACCTGCTGGTGGCGGTGGACGTCTCGGGCTCCATGGACTTTCCCGACATGCAGTGGAAGGACGAAGACGTCAGTCGCCTCGCGCTGGTCCAGCACATGCTCGGGGATTTTCTCGAAGGCCGCGAAGGAGACCGGGTCGGCCTGATCCTGTTCGGCAGCCAGGCCTACTTGCAGGCACCGCTGACCTTCGACCGCCGCACCGTGCGTCGTTGGCTCGACGAGGCGCGCATCGGCATCGCCGGCAAGAATACCGCCATCGGCGACGCCATCGGCCTGGCCCTCAAGCGCCTGCGCCAGCGTCCGGCCCACAGTCGCGTACTGATCCTGGTCACCGACGGCGCCAACAACGGCGGCGAAATAGACCCGCTGACCGCCGCGCGGTTGGCCGCCGACGAAGGCGTGAAAATCTATCCGATCGGCATTGGTGCCGACCCGGAACAAAGTGGCACGGCGGGCTTCCTCGGCGTCAACCCGAGCCTGGACCTCGACGAGCCGACCCTCAAGGACATTGCCCAGGTCACGGGCGGTCGCTATTTTCGCGCCCAGGATGGCGAGCAATTGCTGGCGATCAAGACCACCCTCGACCAGCTCGAACCGGTGACCCAGCAACCGACCCAGGCACGCCCTGCCCTGGCGCTGTATCACTGGCCCCTGGCCGCTGCGCTGCTGTTGAGCATATTGCTGGTGGCCCGGGCGCGCTGGCCGGACAATCCACTGCAACGTCTGTTCAACCAGCCGCTGTTCCAACCGTCCCAACACACCGAGTGGCGCCAGCGGCTCAAGCGCCTGCGCTTGCGGAGGCGTCGATGATCGCCCTCTGGCCGCACTGGCTGCGCCCCTGGTTCGTGTTGCTGCTGCCGTTGCTGGGCTGGTTGCTTTGGCAACTGTGGCACCGGCAGAAACGGGTGGGCCGCTGGCAGATGATCCTGCCGCCGGCCTTTCATGCGGTACTGCTCAGTGGCGGCAGTGGTCGGGAAAGCCGGCTGCCGTGGATTGCCCTGGGCCTGGGCTGGCTGTTGATCGTGCTGGCGTTGCTGGGGCCAAGCTGGGCGCGGGTCGAACAGACCAGCCAGAAACCCGCCGATCCGCTGATAGTGATACTGGAACTGACCCCGGAAATGCTCGCCACCGATGTCCCGCCCACGCGCCTGGAACAGGCCCGGCGCAAGGTGCTGGACCTGTTGCAGAACCGTAGCGATGCCCAGACCGCGATCATCGTCTATGCCGGCAGCGCCCACACGCTGGTGCCGCTGTCCGACGATCTGGCCACCAGCACCAACCTGCTCGAAGCCCTCGCGCCGTCGATCATGCCCCAAAGCGGCCATCGCGCCGACCTGGCTGTTCATAAAGCCATGGCCCTGCTGGACCAGGGTGAACTCGGCCACGGTCGGATCCTGCTGATCGGTTCGTCGTTGAACGAGCAGGAACGTGAAGGCATCCGCCAGGTCCTGGACGGTTCCGCCACACAATGGCTGATGCTGGGCATCGGTACCCGCGAAGGCGCACCGGTGGCCCAGGAAGATGGCAGCTACCTCAAGGATGCCCAGGGTTCGATCCTGGTACCGCGCCTGGACAGCCCGGGCCTCAAGGCCTTCGCCAACGAGCTGGACGGCCGCTACCGACCGGCGCGGCTGGACGACAGCGACCTGCGCGGCCTGGGTCTGCTGGACGGTCCTCGCCATCTGCGCAGCGACGGCCAGACATTGCGCCTGGACACCTGGGCCGACCAGGGTTATTGGCTGCTCCTGCCCTTGTTGCTGCTGGCCGCTTGCGCCGGGCGTCGAGGCTGGCTGTTCTGCCTGCCGCTGCTGTTCATGTTGCCGCAAACCGGCCACGCTTTCGAATTCCAGGACCTGTGGTTGCGCCCCGACCAGCAGGGCCAGCACTTGCTCAAGCAAAAGCGCCCCGCCGAAGCCGCCGCCCACTTCGAAGACAGCCAATGGCAAGGCGTCGCCCTGTACGAAGCCGGCCAATACAGCGAAGCCGCCCGGCGCTTCGCCGAAGGCAACGACGCCCGTGCCCACTACAATCGCGGCAACGCCCTGGCTCGCAGCGGTGAGCTGGAAGCCGCACTGGACGCCTATGAACAAGCCCTGGAATTGCAACCCGACCTGCGCCCGGCCCAGACCAACAAGGCCCTGGTGCAGAGCCTGTTGAACGAACAGGCACCACCGACACCAGAGCCCAAGCCCGCCGAACGCGAGGAACCGGGCCAGGGCGAGCAAACGCCGGATAGCACTTCGACCAGTCAATCTTCAGAAGAGGGCCAACCCTCCACCGAGGCCACCGCGACACCGGACGAATCCCAGCCGCCACGGACCGCGCAAGCGCCCACCGCCCAGGATGTGCCGGGCAGCGAGCTGCCCGACGAGCAGACCACCACGCCGCCGCTGCGTCCCGCCGCCGGCCAGCGCAATGAAGAAGAACAACGCCAGGCCATGGAACAATGGCTGCGCCAGATCCCGGACAATCCCGGCGAGCTGCTCAGGCGTAAATTCTGGTATGAACAGCAAAGCCATCAGGCCCAGGGAAAAACCCCATGACCCGCTTCACCGCCTACCTCCTCGTCTTGCTGCTCTGGGCCTCTGGAACCCAGGCTGCACAGCTGACGGCCAGTGTGGACCGCAGCCGCCTGAACTCAGGGGAAACGGTGGAGCTGACCCTGGAATCCAACGACGCCACGCTGTTCGGCAAACCCGACCTGGGCCCGCTCCAGGCCTTGTTCGATGTGCGCGGCACCCGTCAGGTCAACCAGTTGACGACCCTCGACGGCGAGAACCGCGCCACCACCCGCTGGATCGTCACCCTGCTGCCGCGCCAGAGCGGCACCGTGATCATTCCCCCGCTGCAACTGGGTGAAGTGACCAGCCAGCCGATCACCTTGCAAGTCATCGAAAGCGAAACCCGCAATGCGTCCGGGACCCTGGCACCGGTGTTCATCGAGGCCAGCCTCGACCAGACCCAGGTGTATGTGCAGGCCCAGGCAATCCTGACATTGCGCATCTACCATTCGGTGTCGCTGTACGACGACAGCAGCCTGACGCCACTGCACATCCCCGATGCCCGCACCGAACAACTGGGCGAATCGCGCACCTATGAAAAGGTCATCAACGATGTGCGCCACGGCGTGATCGAGCTGCGTTATGGCATCTACCCGCAACGTAGCGGTGAGCTGACGATCCCGGCCCAGACCTTCAGCGCCACCCTGGTCGAACCGGTGGCCCAGGACGCAGCCCCTTCGGGCCCCAAGCCCGGCCAATTGATGCGGGTAAGCTCCGAGCTCCTGCAACTGAGCGTCAAGCCCAAGCCCGCCAGCTACCCGGCCGACGTGCCTTGGTTGCCGGCACGCAGCCTGTCCTTGAGCGAGAGTTGGAGCCCGGAACCGACCCACAGCCAGGTGGGCGACTCCTTGACCCGCAGCCTGACCCTGGAAGCCGAAGGCCTGGCCAGCGCCCAATTACCACCGCTGCCGGCCACCGAGATCAACGGCCTGCGACGTTATCCGGACCAGCCAGTACTCAGCAGCCGCAGCAGTGAACGCGGGCTGGTGGGCAGCCGCGAAGACCGCGAGGCGCTGGTGCCCAACCGCAGCGGCACCATCGAGCTGCCACCGGTGGAGGTGGTCTGGTGGAACACCCTGGAAGATCACCTGGACCGCACCAGCCTCCCGGCGCGGACCCTGCAGGTGGCGAACAATCCGAGCCTGATGGTGGATACGCCCGCCGGCACGGCGCAGATCGTGACGACGGTCGACAGCGAGACCCTGTGGTATTGGCAACTGAGCAGCCTGATCCTGGCCTGCACGACGCTGCTCGGCTTTGGCTTGTGGTGGCGCGCCCGCTGGCAGCCGGCCATCCTGCGCTCGACCCAGGCCGGACCGAGCCCGCGCACCCTGCTGGACGACCTCAAGCGCACCTGCCTGGCCAACGACCCCCACGCCACCCGCCAGGCCCTGGACGCCTGGGCCCGCCAGCAACCGGAAACCCTGGCCGACATGGCGGCGCGTTTCGTGCCGCTGTCCGACGCCCTGGACGGCCTCAACGGCGCGCTCTACAGCGAGACCGGCCAGCATTGGCAAGGCGAAGACCTGTGGCGCGCGATCCGCACCATCCCGCCCACCGAAGGGGCGCTGGATGCGGCCGGTGATTCGGGATTGCCACCGCTTTACCCCAAATAACCCACGCCTTGTCTTGCAGCTTTTGCAGCTTTTGCAGCTTTTGCAGCTTTTGTGGCTTTTGTGGCTTTTGTGGCTTTTGTGGCGAGGGAGCTTGCTCCCGCTCGATTGCGCAGCAATCGCAAAAAGGGGCCGCTGCGCAGCCCAGCGGGAGCAAGCTCCCTCGCCACAGGGGCGTGTTCAAATAGATCCCATGAAGTTGAACAAGTCCTCCCCCCCGTTTCCCAGTAAACTCTCCTTCTTTTAGCCGCCCTTCTCTTCCCCGCGGCCATCATCTGTTTTCTGGAGTTTGCCTTGCGTCTGTTTCACACCTCCGACTGGCACCTGGGGCAAAACCTGCACGGTCAGGAACGCGATTTCGAACACGCCTGCTTCCTCGACTGGCTGCTGCGCCAGCTGACCCACGAAAAACCCGACGTGCTGCTGATCGCCGGCGACATCTTCGACACCGTCAACCCGCCGGTCAAAGCCCAGGAGCGGCTCTACGACTTCATCGTCAGCGCTCATGAGCAAAACGCCAACCTGACCATCGTGATGATCGCCGGCAACCACGACTCCGGCTCGCGAATCGAACTGCCTGCGCCGCTGATGCGACGCTTGCGCACCCACGCCCTGGGCCGGGTGTTGTGGCTGGACGACGGCCAACTGGACGTCGAGCGCCTGTTGTTGCCATTGCCCGATGCCAAGGGCAAGGTCAAGGCGTGGTGCCTGGCCCTGCCGTTCCTGCGTCCCGCCGAAGTCACCGGCGCGCAACTGGGCGACGACTACCTGCGGGGTATCGGCCAGGTGCATGAGTGGCTGATCGCCGCGGCCAACAGCAAGCGCAAGAAAGGCCAGGCGCTGATTGCCATCAGTCATGCGCACATGGCCGGCGGTTCGGTGTCCGAGGACTCCGAGCGCAGCCTGATCATCGGCAACGCCGAGGCCCTGCCCGCCAGCCTGTTCGGCCCGAGCATCAGCTACGTCGCCCTCGGCCACTTGCACAAACCGCAGAAGGTCAACGGCGAAGAGCGCATCCGCTACAGCGGCTCGCCGATCCCGCTGTCATTCTCGGAAATTGGCTACCAGCATCAGATTCTCGACATCACCCTGGACGGCGAAACCCTGGTCAAGGTCGAACCGCGCCTGATTCCCCGGGCTGTCAACCTGCAACGCCTGGGCCCGGCCCCCTGGCCGATATCCTTGGGCAACTCAAGGAGCTGCCCGACATCGACCTGCTGGCCGACGTCCAACGCCAACCCTGGCTGGAAGTGCGGGTGCGCCTCGACGAACCGCAGCCGGACCTGCGCCACCAGGTTGAAACCGCACTGCAAGGCAAGGCCGTGCGCCTGGTGCGGATCGCCGCCGAGTACGCCGGCAACGGTGGCACCGGCAGTGCCGATGACGGCAACGCGCTGGTGGAACTGGATCAACTCAGCCCGCAGGAACTGTTCAGCCGCGCCTGGCAGGACACCTATGGCAACGAAGTGGATGAACAGACCCTCAAGGACTTTGCCGTGCTGTTGCAAGACGTGCAGATGGAGAGCGAGCAACCATGAAGATCCTCGCGATCCGCCTGAAGAACCTGGCGTCCCTGGCCGGGCCGTTTGAAATCGATTTCACCGCCGAACCCTTGGCCAGCGCCGGCCTGTTCGCCATTACCGGTCCCACCGGGGCCGGCAAGAGTACGCTGCTCGACGCCTTGTGCCTGGCGCTGTTCGGCGCTGTGCCGCGCCTCAACAACACCGGTCGCGATGCCAAGGTGCCGGACGTCGATGGCGAGATTGCCACGGGCGATCCGCGCACACTGTTGCGCCGTGGCACCGGCGATGGTTTTGCCGAAGTGGATTTTCGCGGCCTCGACGGGCGCCGCTACCGGGCCCGCTGGGAAGCCAATCGCGCCCGGGAAAAGGCCGGCGGCAAATTACAAGCCAGCCGCCAGAGCCTGCGGGACCTGGACAACGATCAACTGCTGGCGAGCCAGAAAGGCGAATACAAGACCCAGCTCGAAGCCGCCCTTGGCCTGAACTTCGAGCAGTTCACCCGCGCCGTGTTGCTGGCCCAGAGCGAGTTCAGCGCGTTCCTCAAGGCCGATGACAACGACCGCAGCGAACTGCTGGAAAAACTCACCGACACCGCCCTGTATACCCGCCTCGGTCGTCGCGCCTTCGACAAGGCCAAGCAAGCCAAGGAAAACCACAAACAGCTGCAGGACCAGGCCACCGGTGTCACCCCGCTGGCCCCCGAAGCCCGGGCCGAGCTCGACCAGCGCTTCAACGACGCCCAGCAACAACTCAAGGCCCAACAGGCGCAACTCAAGCAACTGGAGCAACAACACACCTGGCTGCGCGACCTGCGCCAATTGCAGGATGAACACGCCAGCGCCGCCGAACAGTTGCAACAGGCCCAGGCCGATTGGCACGCCCTGGCCGACGAACGCCTGAAACTGACCCGCCTGGAACAGTTGGCGCCCCAACGCCATCAGTTCATCCGCCAGGCGGAACTGAGCCGACAGCTCGAGCCCTTGGCCGCGCAGATCCAGCAGCTCACCCAGCAGCAAATCGACCTGCACCAGCAGCAAGCCGAACTGGAAAAAGGCCTGGGCGTCACGCAACTGGCATTGGTCGCGGCCCGGCAACAAAGCAGCGACAGTGCGCCGTTATTACGCCAGGCTTTCGAGGAGCAAAGCACCCTCGCCCGTCTCGTCAGGGACGCCAGCCAGGCCGCCGGGCATCAGGACCAGGCGCAACAGGCCTGCACCGAAGGCCAGCGCGCCATCGACACCTTGCTCGAACAACAGAAACAGGTGGCCGAGCGCTTGCAGCGAATCGCCGGCGAGCTTGAACAAAGTACGCACCTGGCACCGCTGAGCGACGCCTGGAACGCCTATCGCGATCGCCTCCAACAACTGATGCTGATCGGCAATCGCCTGAACCAGGGCCAGGCCGAACTCTCCATGCTGGAGCAAGGCGCCGCCCGTGCCGCCGAGGAACTGGCCAGCCGCCGACAAGACCTTGAGGTGCTGTACAAGGAAGCCGGCGCCGAGCCGGAGGCCGTGGCCGAACAGATCCAATTGCTCGGCACCCTGCTGCAAGACAACCGCAAGCAACTGCGCGCCTTCGAAGACCTGACCCGGCTGTGGGCCAGTCAGCTAGAACTGGACAAACGGGGTGCCGAGCTCGAGCAACGCCAACAACAGGCGTTGCAGGAACGTGACCGCCTGGTGCGTGAGGGCGGAGAAGCCAAGGCCGAACTGACCATCGCCGAACAGACCCTGACCGTGACCCGCGAACTGCTGGAACGCCAGCGCCTGGCCCGCAGCGAAAGCGTCGAACAACTGCGCGCACAGTTGCAGGACGAGAAGCCCTGTCCGGTGTGTGGCAGCGTCGAGCATCCTTATCATCAGCCCGAAGCCCTGTTGGAAAACCTCGGACGCTTCGATGAAGCCGAAGAGGCCAACGCCCGCAAAGCCGTCGAGCGACTCAATGAAAAAGTCATCGACCTGCGGGCGCAATACAGCGGGGTCATTGCCCAGCTCAAGGAACTCAAACAACAACAGGAACAGCTCGCCAGCCAGCAACAGAGCCTGGCGCCCAGCCTGGAAGCCCACCCGTTGTCGGCGCAACTGCTGGCCCAGGATGCGAGCAAGCGCGACGCCTGGCTGGCCCAACAGAACAGCCAATTGCACCTGCGTATCAGCCAGGACGAACAACGCCAAGCCGCCCTGCTGACCCTGCAACAGGACGCCGCACGCATGGGCCAGCGCCTGCGCGAGGCCGAAACGGCCAGCCAGCAGGCGTCACACCACCTGGGCAACCAGCAGCAAGCACTGGCCCGCGACCGCCAGCGCCTGGACGAGGAACTGAACCACTTCAGCGCCCTGCTGCCGGCGGACACCTTGCAGGCCTTGCGCAGCGAACCCGCCGCGACCTTCCTGCAGCTCGACCAGCAGATTGCCCAACGCCTGGAGCAACTGGAACAGCAGCGCGACGAACTGGACGAACAACGCCAGCGCCAGCAGACCCTGGAGAAAGAGCAGGACCGCCAGCAGACCCGCGTCCAGCAACTGGAAGCGGCCCGCCTGCAATTCAGCGCCCTGAGCGAGCAACGGCAGGCCTGCCAGGAGAAACTCGCGCAACTGCTCGGCGAACACCTCAGCGCCGAACAATGGCAACAACAACTCGACCAGCGCCTGGAACAGACCCGGGAGGCCGAGGCGACGGCCAATCAGCAGTTGCAGCAAGTGCGCAACAGCCTTGTGCAACTGGCCGCCGAACTCAAGGCCCGCCAGGAGCAGGCGCAATCCCTGGACCACGAACTTCAGGCGTTGACCACGGGTATCGCGCAGTGGCGCACCGGCCATCCTGAACTGGACGATGCCGCCCTTGAAGCCCTGCTCGGCCTGGACGAGCAACACGTCGGCCAGTTGCGCCAGCGCTTGCTCAACAGCGAAAAAGCCATCGAACAGGCCAGCGTATTGCTCACCGAACGCGAGCAGCGCCTGCACAACCACCAGGCCCAGCACAACGGCAACCTGGCGCCCGAACAACTCGCCGAAGCCCTCGCCGAACTGCAAACTCAATTCGCCGTCAGCGAACAGCGTTGCGCCGAACTGCGTGCCGAACAGGCCGAGGACCAGCGCCGACAGAACGCCAACCAGGCCCTGGCCCAGCAGATCGAACAGGCCTACGCCGAATACCAGCGCTGGGCACGCCTCGATGCGCTGATCGGCTCGGCTACCGGCGACCGCTTCCGCAAACTGGCCCAGGCCTACAACCTCGACTTGCTGGTGCATCACGCCAATGCCCAACTGCGACAACTGGTGCGCCGCTACCGGCTCAAGCGTGGCGGCAGCATGCTCGGTCTGCTGGTGATGGACACGGAAATGGGGGATGAACTGCGCTCGGTGCATTCGTTGTCCGGCGGCGAAACCTTCCTGGTCTCCCTCGCCCTGGCCCTGGGCCTGGCCTCGATGGCGTCCAGCACATTGAAGATCGAATCGCTGTTCATCGACGAAGGCTTCGGCAGCCTCGACCCCGAATCGCTGCAACTGGCGATGGACGCCCTCGACGGCTTGCAGGCCCAAGGCCGCAAGGTCGCGGTGATCTCCCACGTGCAGGAAATGCACGAGCGGATCCCGGTGCAGATCCAGGTCCGTCGTCAGGGCAACGGGTTGAGCACGGTGGAAGTGAAATGAGCCGCGCCACGCTCTATTCCTTCCGCCGCTGCCCCTACGCGATGCGGGCGCGCATGGCCTTGCGCTACAGCGCGGTCGAGGTGACGATTGTCGAAGTCAGCCTGAAGGCCAAGCCCGCCGAGATGCTCGCCCTCTCCAGCAAAGGCACGGTGCCGGTGCTGCAGGTCGATGGCCGGGTGATCGATGAAAGCCTGGAGATCATGAACTGGGCCTTGGCCCAGCATGACCCGCAAGACTGGCGGCTACGGGACAACGCCGACGGCCAGGCGTTGACGGCGGCGTTGATCGAGGAAAACGATCAGGTGTTCAAGCTGCACTTGAATCGCTACAAGTACCCCGAGCGCTACCCCGAGTACCCGAAGGAGCATTACCGCAGCCAGGGCGAAGACTTTCTGCGTCGCCTGGAGGCACTGCTTGCAACCCGGCCGTTTCTGGCAGCGGAGCACCAGAGCCTGGCGGACGTGGCAGTGATGCCCTTCATACGGCAATTCGCCCACGTCGACCGCGACTGGTTTGCCCAGGCGCCCTATCCCCGGCTACAGGATTGGTTGCAGAGGTTCCTGGAGTCCGAGCTGTTCGTGGCGATCATGGCCAAATAACGCCCTGCACAAAACCCTTGTGGCAAGGGGATTTCTGTGGGAGCAAGGCTTGCCCGCGATACAGGCGACTCGATTTCTGAAGGACCGCATCGCCTTCATCGCGGGCAAGCCTTGCTCCCACAAAATATCAATAACCGGCCTGGTCCGATCAATCGCTCAGCAGACTCAATAAGCGCTCACGTGCCACTTCCAACTCACCGGCATCCGGTTGGGCCGCCGAGACAATCGGCGTGGAGTAGAGAAACAGCAGCATCACTGCCAGACGCATCGCCATGGTGTCGATCCTTATCTGCGAAGGAGTCAATTTGTCAGCGTCAAATTTAAACACATGGCCAAGTGATATTACAGCGGGATTTTTCCAGAAACGGCGAAGCCTGCGATCTTTTCTCTTTCACCTGAATGTTCAGTGAAGATGAAAAGATCGCAGGCTTCAGGCGTTGCGCGAGATTTCAGTGTTGGGTCTTGTGGTCCAGCGCCGCATAGAAGTTGGCGCTTTGTTGCAGGTATTTCTCGGTGTAGCTCTGGGTACGGTTTTTCTTGTCGCTGATCTCGACACTGGCACTGGCGGGCAGCGCTACGGTGGCAGAGATGGCGGAAGCGGCGATCACGGAGAAGAGATTCAGATTCATGGCGGTAGACCTCGGATTCAGTTGGCTGACTTGCCCGGTTGGGCCGTGGAGCAAACTTACGCGCCGAGGCGTCTCGCTTTGAAATGCTTTGCAATACTAGCGAATATCAGTCTCGTTGATACAACGGCGCAGGCCTTGAAAACCAAGGCCTGCGGTCTATTGACGCAGCATGAACTTCAAGTCGCTCGGCGCATCCATCGGCATTTTCTGCACGGTTTTACCCAGCAGACCGCTCTTCGGATCGCGCTCGACCACCACGATCTGGTTGCTCTTCTGATTGGCAATCAGCAGGAATTTCCCGCTCGGGTCGAGGCTGAACTCCCGCGGATGATCGCCTTCGACCGAGCGCCGCTGCAGCTCTTTGAGCGTACCCGCAGCCGGGTCAATGGCGAACACCAGCACTTCATTGGTGGTGCCACGGTTACTGACGTAGAGGAACTTGCCGTCCCTGGAAGCATGCAGCGCAGCCGCCGCCCTGCCCGGCTGGGGTTTGCCGGCGGCCAGGTCGACCAGTTGACGCTGGGTCAGGCGGCCGTCCTGGTAATCGAACACCGCCACTTGCGCGCTCATTTCCATGGTCAGCCAGGCGTGCTTGCCGTCAGCGCTGAACAGCAGGTGACGCGGTCCGCTGCCAGGTGGCAATTGCACGAAGGCCGGATCGGCGGCAGTCAGCGGCAGCTCGGGATTGGCCTTGGGGTCGTAGCGGTAGATGAACACCTTGTCCGCCCCCAGGTCGTTGGCGAACACATACTTGCCATCGGGCGAGGAGACCGCCGCGTGCACATGGGCCGACATCTGCCGCTCGGGGTTGACCCGGCTCGGTTGATGGCTGCTCAACTGCACCACCGGCGACAGCTTGCCGTCGGCGCCCACCGGCAACACCGCCAAGGTGCCGCCCGGGTCTTCCACGACCGAATAGTTGCTGACCAGCAGGTGCCGACCATCGCCGCTGAGGCTGGAATGCGTCGGCTCGTTGCCCAGGGATTGCACCTGGTTGATCAGGCTGATGGCATGGGTCTTCGGGTCGATGGCGTAGCTGCTGACCTTGCCCACCGGGTCTTTCTGGCCCGGACCGTTTTCGTTGACCACGAACAGCCGGGTCAGGTCGGGCGAGAGAGTCAGCCACGAGGGGTTGTCCGTCTTGATCACTTGCAAGGGGTTGGCGTCGATCTGGCCGGTACGGCTGTCAAACTGCAACCGATAGATGCCTTGGCTCTGCCCGGCGGTATAAGACCCCACCAGCAGTTGATGACGCTCTTCGGTGTCCGCCTGGACGCCCATGGCGCCCAGGCTGCCGGCCATCAACAGCGGCCAGAAACTACGCATTTTCATCTTCGTCGTCCTCATCGTCGTGGCCGCTGGTGGCGTCCACGCATTCCAGACGGTGGTCACCGGAATCACTGGTGATGATCCAGTGATTCGAAGCCTTGTCGAACGTCGCGGCCTGCATTTGCGCCGGCGTGAAACGCCAGTGCTCGAGGGTGCGGCCGTTCATGCACTCGACGTGCAGTTGGTCCTGATCGTCGAGCTCAAAATTGAATGCGTGCAGCCCATCGATAATCAGCATGTCGCAGGATTCGAGGGCAAGCAGCAGGGGGTCGGTTACGGCAGTCATGGTGATCAGTCGGTCTTTGGGAAAGTGGCCATGATAACCCAATGGGCGAGTGGACCTTGGGCCATCACTTCAGAAGCGATGTTGACCGGGCGATCGCCATCGCGAGCAAGCTCGCTCCCACCATTAGGATTTCAGTGAATACAGATCTTGTGTTCACAAAAAATCCAGTGTGGGAGCGAGCTTGCTCGCGATGGCGGCAGTCCATCAAACCTCAATGCAACTGCCCCACCGCGGCCGTCAGAGCGCCTCGCGCCCCGGCACCCCATCCACCAACCGCAGGATCCCCAGCGGGTTGGCGTTCTTCAGCGGTTCCGGCAGCAGACTGTCGGGATAGTTCTGGAAGCACACCGGGCGCAGGAAGCGATCGATCGCCAATGTGCCCACCGAGGTGCCCCGGGCATCGGACGTCGCCGGGTAAGGCCCGCCGTGCACCATCGAATCACACACCTCGACCCCGGTCGGATAACCGTTGAGCAGGATGCGGCCGACCTTCTGTTCCAGCAGCGGTGTCAATTCGCTGAACCGTTCGAAATCCGCCGGCTCGCCAATCATCGTCGCGGTCAGTTGGCCGTGCAGGCCGTTCAGCGCGGCGGTCAGTTGTGCCTGGTCGGCGACTTCGACAAACACCGTGGTCGGGCCGAACACTTCTTCTTGCAGCGCCTCGTCACCGTTGATCAGCAGGCTGGCATCGGCCTTGAACAACTGCGGCTGGGCCTGGTTGCCCTGCTGCTCGCGCCCGGCCAGGTGCTCGATACCCGGGTGAGCGAGCAATTTCTGCAGGCCCTTGCCGTAGCTTTGCAGCGTGCCGGCGTTGAGCATGGTCTGGGGTGCCTGGTCACCAATCAGCGCGGCCACTTGCTGGGTGAAGGCGGTGAATTGCGGCGAACGAATGCCGATCACCAGGCCCGGGTTGGTACAGAACTGACCACAGCCCTGCACCACCGAGGCGGTCAAGTCGCGAGCGACGCTTTCGGCGCGGGTTTCCAGCGCTTGCGGCAACACGATCACCGGGTTGATGCTCGACATTTCCGCGAACACCGGAATCGGCTGCGGCCGTGCGGCCGCCATGTCGCACAGGGCACGCCCGCCCTTGAGAGAACCGGTGAAGCCCACAGCCTGGATCGCCGGATGCTTGACCAGCCATTCGCCGACACCACCGCCGTAGATCATGTTGAACACGCCAGCCGGCATCGCGGTTTTTTCCGCCGCGCGAATGATCGCATCGGCCACGTGCTCGGCGGTCGCCATGTGGCCGCTGTGGGCCTTGAACACCACTGGGCAACCGGCCGCCAGGGCCGACGCCGTGTCGCCGCCGGCGGTGGAAAACGCCAGGGGGAAGTTACTGGCGCCGAACACCGCCACCGGCCCCAGGCCGATGCGGTATTGGCGCAGGTCCGGACGCGGTAGCGGCGTGCGCTCAGGCAATGCCTGGTCGATGCGCGCGCCGTAGAAATCGCCTCGGCGCAAGACCTTGGCGAACAGGCGCATCTGGCCGCTGGTGCGACCGCGCTCGCCCTGGATCCGTGCCGCCGGCAGCGCGGTTTCACGGCAGACCACGGCCACGAATTCATCGCCCAAGGCGTCCAGTTCATCGGCAATGGCCTCGAGGAACTCGGCCCGGCGCACCGCGCTCAGGCTTCGGTAGGCCGGATAAGCCGCAGCCGCGGCCTTGGCGGCAGCATCGACTTCTTCGGCCGTGGCCTGGATGAAATCATGGGGCAAAGCCTCGCCGGTGCTGGCGTCGGCGCTCTGCAGACGAGTCTGGCCGGCCGCGCTGCGTGCGCCGCCGATGTAGTTGTGGCCAAGGATCTGGTTCATCGCAAGTCTCCTTTAAAGTGTGCCGATAGTACCCGGGTTGAACACCGCGTCTACCGGGGCAATGCCGTTGACCAGCGGCGCACCGAATTCAGCCTGGCTGATTTCGAACACATCCCCTGGCTGGGTGCGGATGCCGTCGGCGAACGACAGGGTCGCGGTGCCGAAGAAGTGAACGTGCACGTCCCCCGGGCGCAGGAACTGACTGTACTTGAAGTGGTGGAACTCCAGGTTCTCGAGGCTGTGGCACATGTTCGCCTCGCCGCTGAGGAACTCGTTCTGCCACAGCACTTCGCCATTGCGCAGGATACGACTGGTCCCGGACAGATGTTGAGGCAGTTCACCGACGCGAAGTTCCGGGCCAAAACTGCAACTGCGCAGTTTCGAGTGGGCCAGGTACAGGTAATTCTTGCGTTCCATGACGTGGTCGGAAAACTCGTTGCCCACGGCGAAGCCCAGGCGATAGGGCTTGCCGTCATGGCCGATGACATACAGGCCGCTGATTTCCGGCTCTTCGCCGGCGTCTTCGGCAAAGGGTGGCAGCGGGAACGGATGGCCCGGACGAACGACGATGCTGCCGTCGCCCTTGTAGAACCATTCCGGTTGCACGCCGGCCTGCCCGGCCTGAGGTTTACCGCCCTCCACGCCCCACTTGAAGATGCGCATGGTGTCGGTCATGGTCGCTTCGTCGCCGGCCTGCTGGTGCATCTTGTCCCGGGCCGACGCGCTGCCCAGGTGGGTCAGGCCGGTACCGCTGACCAACAGGTGCGCCGGGTCCGGGTGGTCCAGCGGTGGCAGGATGCGCAGCTCACCGAGCAACCGGGCGTAGTCATGACTCGCCCCCAGGCCCAGGCTGTCGACCTGCTGCTCAAGCTTCACACCCGCCTCGATGGCCGCCAGCGCCAGCTCGCGCACGCTACCGGCGCCCTGCACTTCGCGCACCTGATCGCCGTCGACCACACCGACGCGGCGTTCGCCGTTACTCAATTCGAACTGAACTAAACGCATAACTTTTCTCCTTGTAAGCAAAACTTGAATTCGGTGCAGCCCCCTTGTGGGAGCGAGCTTGCTCGCGATGGCGGTCTGACAGTCGACATCATCGGTGAATGTGAGACTGCTATCGCGAGCAAGCTCGCTCCCACAGTTAAGTGCAGTGATCTAGGTACGCGTCGCCCCGCGGGCGCTGGCGGCGAACTGGTCCGCCGGCAGCACATGCTTGCGTTCCAGCAACCGATAGACCACGCCGGTCAACACCAGGCCGAACACCATCACACCGGACAGGAAATACAGCCCCGAGGCCAGGTTACCGGTGTACTCCTTCAGCGCACCGATCACGAACGGACCAATGTAACCGCCCAGGTTGCCCACCGAGTTGATCAACGCAATACCCGCCGCCGCACTGGCGCCGGCAAAGAAACGCCCTGGCAAGGTCCAGAACACCGCCGTGCAGGAAAACAGCGCGAAGGCCACCAGGCACAGCGCCGCCAGTTGCAACACCGGCACCGACAACCAGGCGCTGAGGAACAGGCCGATGGCGCCCAATACATAGAGCACGGCCAGATGACCGTAACGATCATTCAAGCGATCAGAGCTGCGGGGAATGATCAGCAGGCCAACGATGCCGAAGATGTACGGCACCGACGACACAAAGCCAGTCACCAGGTCGCTGCCACCGAACTGCTTGATCAGCGTCGGCAGCCACAGGCCCAAGCCGTAGATGCTCAAGGTCACCGGCAGATAGAACAGCGCCAGCAGCAAGACACGCTTGTCCTTGAGGGCATGCAGCGGATTGCCGTGGCGGGTCTGGCCGTATTCCTGCAAATCTTTTTTCAGCTCACCGGTCAGCCAGTCCTTCTCGGCCTGGTCCATCCATTTCACTTGTTGCGGCCCATCCGGCAGGTAACGCAGCACCGGCCAGGTCAACAGCACCGCCGGCAGGCCGATGACGATGAACAGCCACTGCCAGCCGTGCAGGCCGAGGATGCCGTCCATGCCCAGCAAGCCGCCGGATACCGGGCCGGTGATCATCATGGCGATTGGCTGGGAAAGAATGAACAGGCCCAGGATCTTGCCGCGATGGCGCACCGGGAACCACTGGGTGATGTAGTACAGCACGCCCGGGAAGAACCCGGCTTCCGCCGCGCCCAGCAGAAAGCGCATCACATAGAAGCTGTGAGGCCCCTGCACGAACGCCATGCCAATGGTGATGGCGCCCCAGGTGATCATGATCCGGGCGAACCAGCGCCGGGCACCGAAGCGCTCCAGCATCAGGTTGCTGGGGATCTCCAGCAGGAAGTAACCGATGAAAAACAGCCCGGCACCCAGGCCGTAGGCGGCGTCGCCAATACCGATGTCGGCGCCCATGTGCAGCTTGGCGAAGCCCACCGCGGAGCGGTCCACGTAGGCGATCAGGTACAGCAGGATCAGGAAGGGAATCAGTTTCAGCGTAATGCAACGAATAAGCCGCAATTCCTGGCTCATGGGACCGGTCTCCGATTGTTGTTGTTATGGAACCTCGGGGGATTTCTCTCGCGAATGACCGCCAGGACAACCCCTCCGTTGAATCGGACTATATAGTAATACTATTTACCCAACAACACTTCCAAAGCGCGCAATTTGCGCTTATGTTACACTCAAGCTCGAACAATATAGTCATACAATAAGAGAATCGATCATGTCTGATAAGAAACCCTCCCTGCGCTCGGCCCAATGGTTTGGCACCGCCGACAAAAACGGCTTCATGTACCGCAGCTGGATGAAAAATCAGGGCATCGCCGACCATCAGTTCCACGGCAAGCCGATCATCGGCATCTGCAACACCTGGTCGGAGCTGACGCCGTGCAACGCGCACTTCCGGCAGATCGCCGAGCACGTCAAGCGCGGCGTGATCGAAGCCGGGGGCTTCCCGGTGGAATTCCCGGTGTTCTCCAACGGCGAATCGAACCTGCGCCCCACCGCCATGCTGACCCGCAACCTGGCGAGCATGGACGTGGAAGAAGCGATTCGCGGCAACCCGATTGACGGCGTCGTGCTGCTCACCGGTTGCGACAAGACCACCCCGGCGTTGTTGATGGGCGCCGCCAGTTGCGACGTCCCGGCCATCGTCGTCACCGGCGGGCCGATGCTCAACGGCAAGCACAAAGGCCAGGACATCGGTTCGGGTACCGTGGTCTGGCAATTGAGCGAACAGGTCAAGGCCGGCACCATCACCATCGACGACTTCCTCGCGGCCGAGGGCGGCATGTCCCGCTCGGCCGGTACCTGCAACACCATGGGCACCGCCTCGACCATGGCCTGCATGGCCGAAGCCCTCGGCACCTCCCTGCCCCACAACGCAGCGATTCCGGCCGTGGATGCACGGCGTTATGTGCTGGCCCATATGTCCGGCATGCGCGCAGTGGAAATGGTCCGTGAAGACCTCAAGCTGTCGAAGATCCTGACCAAGGAAGCCTTCGAAAACGCCATCCGCGTCAACGCCGCCATCGGCGGTTCCACCAACGCGGTGATCCACCTCAAGGCCATTGCCGGACGCATCGGCGTGCAGTTGGACCTGGACGACTGGACCCGCATCGGTCGCGGCATGCCGACCATCGTCGACCTGCAACCGTCCGGGCGCTTTTTGATGGAAGAGTTCTACTACGCCGGCGGTCTGCCCGCCGTGCTGCGGCGTCTCGGCGAGGCCAATCTGATTCCCAATCCGAATGCCCTGACGGTCAACGGCAAGAGCCTCGGCGAGAACACCAAGGACGCGCCGATCTACGGCCAGGACGAAGTCATCCGCACCCTGGACAACCCGATCCGCGCCGATGGCGGTATCTGCGTGCTGCGCGGCAACCTGGCGCCACTGGGGGCGGTGCTCAAGCCGTCCGCCGCCACCGCCGAACTGATGCAGCATCGCGGTCGCGCCGTGGTGTTCGAGAACTTCGACGAGTACAAGGCCCGGATCAACGACCCGGAACTGGACGTGGACGCCAACTCGATCCTGGTGATGAAGAACTGCGGGCCCAAGGGTTATCCGGGCATGGCCGAAGTGGGCAACATGGGCTTGCCGGCCAAGCTGCTGGCCCAGGGCGTGACGGACATGGTGCGGATTTCCGATGCGCGCATGAGCGGCACCGCCTACGGCACCGTGGTGCTGCACGTGGCACCGGAAGCAGCGGCCGGCGGACCTCTGGCAGCAGTGAAGGAAGGCGACTGGATCGAGCTCGACTGCGCCAGCGGTCGCCTGCACCTGGACATCCCCGACGCCGAACTCGCCGCGCGCCTGGCCGACCTCGCTCCCCCGCAGCAACTGCTCGTGGGTGGCTATCGCCAGTTGTACATCGACCACGTGCTGCAAGCGGACCAGGGTTGTGACTTCGACTTCCTGGTGGGCTGCCGCGGCGCCGAAGTACCACGCCACTCCCACTGAAGCCATCCATCCCCTGTGGGAGCAAGCCTTTGTGGGAACAAGCTTTTGTGGGAGCTGAGCTTGCTCGCGATAGCGGTGTCACAGACAACAGAGATGTTGACTGGAAAGGCCTCATCGCGAGCGAGCTCAGCTCCCACAAAAAGCTCGCTCCCACAATGGGTCTGTATCTAAATCAAAAATCGCACTAGCGACCCGCCATCGCCGCGCCTGCTATCATGCGCAACACTCCCCTCGCACAGGATCGCGCCGCGTCCCATGGATTACCGTAAACCCTCCGACCGCAAGAGCATGCACGCGCGCATCGTCCAGGAACTGGGCATGCAGATCGTTTCCGGGCGCTTCAAGCCGGACGATAAACTGCCCGCCGAAGCCTTGTTGTGCGAAGAGTATGCGGTCAGCCGCCCGGTGCTGCGCGAAGCCACGCGGGTGCTGGTCGCCAAGGGCCTGGTGTATTCGCGTCCGCGCGTAGGCACGGTGGTCAAGGCCCGGCGGGAATGGCACATGCTCGATCCGGATGTGCTGCATTGGTTGATGCAGAGCAGCCCGCAGAATGAATTCTTCAACCTGCTGACCAGCGTGCGCAGCATTATCGAGCCGGCCGCCGCCGCCCTCGCCGCACAGTTCGCCGACGAGGCCGACATCGCCGCTATCCGTGAAGCCTACCAACGCATGGAAGCCGCCCCGACCCCGGAGGCCGTGCTGCAACCAGACCTGGACTTCCACAGCCGCATCGCCGACGCCACCCACAACGACCTGCTCGCCAACCTGTGCAACATGTTGTCGGTGGCCATCGCCGAAGCCCTCAAGCACTCCAACCAGCGGCCCAACCTGCACGAGCTGGCGATGCCACGGCACAAGGCGATCCTCACCGCCATCGAGAACCGCGATGCCCTCGGTGCCCGCCACGCCACCCTGGTGCAACTGGACGATGCCCGTAGCGCGCTGAGCGTCGTGCTGGGCAACGATCCCGCCTGATAAGGTCAGACTTGTGGGAGCAAAGCTTGCTCGCGATGGGGCGCACTCCAGTCCACTGTCGCGAGCAAGCTTTGCTCCCACAGGGTCGTGGCTTGACTGAGCAGCTTTGCTCCTACGAGGTTTGGCTTGACTGACTGACCGGCATTATTCTCAGCGGGTGGTATTTATGTACCACCCGCACCGAACCGAGAAGTCGATACTTTTCTCGCCGTCATCCCGACGGCCATGTTTTGTGAAAAGGACTTCTCATGACCGCTCCCTCCTCCGCAGACTCCATCCCTGCGTTGACGCAAAGCGTCAGCCTGCAATTCGCCAGTCACCCGACCTTCGAACAAATCGCGCAACGCATGCTCGAACAAGCCATCAAGCGAACATACCCCTGGCTGGACATCGACCTCTCCACCGTCCAACTGGCGACTCCGGACGCCACCGGACGCGCCTGGCAATTCCAGCCGTTCATGCCCGTGGTGCTCGATCACCTGGCCGTTGGCACACCCATGGATTTCAGCCCACGGGGCAACCTGGACTGTTTTCTCTCCGACACCCCACCCCACCGGCTCCGGGCAGGCAACCAGGAAGTGGACATCCAGGTCATCAAGAACTCGCTGCTGGAACTGGCCTGGAGCGTACCGCTCGGGCTGGAGGATGCGCTGGTCCGTTACTGGGGCGACGACATTGACGCAACCGGTGCGAACAGCCGCAGCAACCGCTGGCGCTGGCTCAGCGATGTGCTGAGGAACATGCTGAGCATCCATGGGCTGCAACAGCCCGGGCTCGCTGACACGGCCCGCGAAGCCCTTGACCAGGTCGTCCGTTGGCCGGACCGGGAACGGCGCTTTTGTCTCGACCGACAGGCGCCTGTGTATGCCTACAACCTGGAAACCCGGATCACCCGGGGCACGACCAGCAGCGTACTGGTCGGCAGCGAGATCCTCCTGGTCCGCACCACGAAAGGCACCACCGACTTGCTGTTGTGCAGTCCCGGCAGCGCCGTGCAATCCTTTGCCTCCCTGGAAGCCTTCAATCGGCATTGGGGCGCATCGATCGCCAGCCGTTACACCGTCGACACCGTCACCTGCCAGCGCTACGAGATAAGCGGCGACGTCTTCGAGAGCCAGGCGGCGATGCTGCTGGAGCAACAACTGGCCGACCTGAAGGCTGTACAACTGCCCGCCGGGATCGACCTGCAAAGCCTGAAGAACCTCTACAACGACTTGAGCGACCCGGCTCGCTACCTGCTGGAAGCCCCCCGACTCTCGCCGCAAACCTCGGCACGCCTGGCTCCCTTGCTGCCCCGCTGGCTGAAAAAAAGCTCCATCGCCGACCAGACGACGCTCCAGCACTACAGCCTGGCCCTGGCCAGTGCCAAAAAACGCCACCAGGGCCAGAGCTTCCTCAGCGGCATCGAGGACATCAAGGCCTTCACCGCCAGTGCCTTGTCCAGCGCCATGGGGCAAACGAACGACAGCAGCCCGGGCAAGGTGTCATCGAGCCAATACCAACCCGACGATGTGCTGCTGACCTTCACCGTTTCCGCAGGCTACCCCGGGACCATCGGCCTCAGCGAGAAGCGGCAGATGAGCCTGACCGAACTGGCCATCCACAATCTCGTCGCCCGTCCCAGCGGCCACTTCACGCTCAGCCATCGCCTGGGCCTGACGCTGCCGACCTGGTTGACCCCGGACTTCGTGACCGGGCTGGTCGAGCAGGTCGACATTGGCACGACCTATCCTCGCTACCTGCAACAGCACCTGCTCGGTGGCTCGCCCCAGGCAAAGAACCGCCAACGGATGTTCGCCGAGCAAATCCCTGCGCAACTGGCCCTCGAAGCGCTGAAACAGCGGCTGGACAACGAAAACGGCATGACTGTCCAAGGCCTGCGCCTGCTGGAAGCGGTTCTCCAACCTGACGCGGCGAGCCAACAGCTCAACGGTCGGCCGGTGGTCATTCGCCACCTGGGTTTAATGCGCAAGCCCCAGGCCCAACCCGATAGCGTGACCAACATGTTCCTGATCGAAGCGCAGGACACCACGGTCGGCCCGCACCTACTGTATCGACCGCTTTACGCCCCTGCGCTGCAAGAGTTCCCGACACGGGAGGCGCTGCTCCAGGCCATTGCCGCCGCCGGGGATCTGCAGAACAGCGTCCTGACCTGGCTGTCCGACGCCGCCCGCCCGGTGTACGCCAACGGCGGTTTCCTGGAGCCACACATCGTGCGGTTCTTTCCCGGTGACGAGTTCAGCGCCCCCGACAAACCCGCCCCGGCCACACTCGCCACGCAGGATACCCACGACGAACTGCTGCAAGCGCTGCACAACGGCGAGCTCATGCAATACCTCTATGGCTGCAATGCCCAGGCCCTGGTCACCCAGGCCGACCGGAACTCGGTGTCCAACAGCGAGAGCCGCTGGGCGGTGTTGCTCCAGGGCGGCGGCCTGTTGTTCAACACGCTGCTGTTCCCTTTGTTGCGCGGTCCGGTCATGACCACTGCCTGGCTATGGAACCTGATGGCCAGTGCCCGACAGGACATTCCGGCCCTGATCAGCGAGGATCCGGTGGCGCGGGAGCTGGCCGCCGTCGACCTGCTCGTCAACCTGGCCATGCTGGTGAGCCAACTGCCCACCGGTCATGCGCCGGTCACCCGTGCGGCGGTGGCCCATCGCTGAAGGAGCAAGCCATGCGTCCCCCGGCGCCACGCACCATTGCCGAGCAGTGGCCAGCGCCAGCGCCACCCACCGTGGCGGAGGGAACCATCGCCGTGCCTGGCGCGCACACCGAAGCTGCCAGTAGACGCCTGGACTTCAGTTTCGCCAGCGCCGGCCAGCGCCTGACACCGGAACAACGCACCCGGCTGCTGCGCTTGCAGGCACTGCGTCCTCCGGCAATGCCCGACCCCATCGGCTATGGCCCGTACAAGGGTTTGTACGTGATCGACAACAAATGGCATGCTGAGGTGGAAGGCGCTCTGTATCGGGTCAACCCTGAAGCGGACGGTAGCGCGACCATCGTCGACCCACTCGACCCCAGCCGCAACGGTCCGCCGTTGAAAACCGACCGCCAGGGCCGCTGGTCCCTCGATCTGCGTCTGCGCCTGCTGGGCGGTGCGCCGCCCAAGCGGATGGATGCACAGCGTCGTGCCAATCTGCAGCGTATCGGGGAATTGACCGAGGAACTCAACCAGTGGGTGGCGCAGGAAGACGATCGACAGAAAGCCCTCGACGTGGCCCAGCAAGTGATGACAAGGCTCCAGGAAGGCAGCACTTACACCGAAGCGCAGCGGGAGCCGAAACGCAAAATATTCCATGACCTGCTCCAGGAGCAGACCGAAGTTTATTTGAAACTGATGAAGAGTGCGTCCGAACGCGCCAGCCTGGGTATCGGGCTTACACCTAAGTACATGCGCGGACTCTTTGAAAACGTGATCAACAATGCCCGTAAGGCCGTCGTGGTCACCGAAATGGATTACATAGCCGCCAAGAACAGGGACCCCAGGTTTCGAGCAGAAAGCGATGTCCAGGAAGTCCTTACCCACCACATGCAGGACTACATCAAGTTCCTCGACCTCATGAGCGACATCAATGATCGAGCGATCTACTGGCTGGAACTCAAGGACGAATACCTTGAGCGCCTCTTGAACTTCGATGCCGATGGCGCCCAGGCGTTCGAACGCCTGACCAGGGACCGTCCGTTGAACGAAGGCAATGCCATCAGCCGCAAAGCCCTGCAACTTTCTACGCTTCCCATGCTGTCGATCAAAAATCCCCAATCGGACGTGCCCGCCGTCCTGCTTCGCATCGTCGTACCGCTGGGGGAACAAACGCGCTCCCACAGCGAGCTACGGCTGTATGAGCTGACGCCGCAGGAACAACTCGAAATCCTGACAAGCCTGACCGAGCGCTATGGCAAGACCCTGGATGCGTTGCAGGGGGTCAAGACCCTCTACCCCGACGATATCCACGCGTCCTATTTCGACAGGCTGGTCAAGTTGGTCGACAGTCTTTACCAGGAGGTGTCGGGCAAACTCGCCGCCGAAATCAAACCCGAGCCAAAACCACGCAAACGCCCGCCGAAACGCCCCAGGCCAGCCGCTGCACACGCCCAGAAAAAGCTGATCAGGACCCGCCACAATGGCGTCTTGATTGGCGACCTGAAACCGGCCGGCACCTCCTTGCCGATTGAAGTCGTCGAGCTGCGCTCGCAAGTCGATGACGAGATCCTCGCCACCTATTCCCGCCATGATGATGTCTGGGATGTCGTCGAAGTACGCCGCCCGGTCCCGGCACCCGAGACAAGATCGGTCAAGGCGATCAAGGCCGATGCGCGAAAACTGCTCGACGAGCTGGACGCACGCATGCACCGCGCTGAAAGCTACAAGAAAAACTGCCGCCATCCTCAGGAAATCGAGGAGATCATGAACAACGAGGCGAGTCGGTTTCGCAAGCTTGCCGAGGAACTCGACCGGGCGTTCACCGCAGCGCAAACCCCGCTTACCCCGGCAGACCAGGCACTGAGCCAACAGTTGTCAGACGCGGTATCCAGCCTGACCGCCAAGGGCAGTGCCCTGCGCACCGAATTGAGCCTGCAATTGCCGCCTACCGACGGCAACCTGCGGTTCCTGTTCGAAAAGAACCTGATACAAGTCGCACGTCTCGGCGAACGCACGGCCTTGAAAGGAAGCCGCAAGGATTTCCTCCAGGAGTACGCCATCAACGACCGTAATGGCTCTCCCCTCTGGTATGCGCATTTTCACTACGAAACGGCTGACACACCGAAGGACAATTTCAGCGTCGCGCACCTGAAGACCAAGGAACAACGCAAGGAGCACTACCACTCACTGCTGGCCAAGGCCACCAGCCCTTATGCGGTGGTGAACGTGCATCGAGGACAGCTCGGCAAGTCGTTGGCGCAGAGCAGGTTCTTGCCCTTGGCGCCTTGATGACCAGGGTTTGCAGGCTGGAGTGATCAGTCGCTGAGCGCCAGCAAAAACCTGTGGGAGCGAGCTTGCTCGCGATGGCTGACGGACATTCAACACCTTCATTGACTGTCACACCGCTATCGCGCGCAAGCTCGCTCCCACATTGGCTTGCCCCTAGGGCTGCCCCTCATCAGTGGGAAAACAACGAATTGCCCTTCTGCCCCGCCAGTTTCTCCGGCTTGATCAGGAACCGCGCCAGCGCCGGCAACAGCCACAGCGCACCGAACATGTTCCACAGCAACATGAACGTCAACATCAAGCCCATGTCGGCCTGGAACTTGATGGCCGAGAAGATCCAGGTGCACACGCCGATGGCCAGGCACAAACCGGTGAACAGCACCGCCTTGCCGGTGGATTTCAGCGTCTGGTAGTAAGCCTCCTGCAATGGCAACCCGGCCCGCAGGAAGCTTTCCAGGCGACTATAGATGTAGATGCCATAGTCCACGCCGATCCCGACGCCAAGCGCGACCACCGGCAGCGTCGCGACTTTCACACCGATGCCCATGAAAGCCATCAGGGCGTTGCCCAGTACCGACGTCAGCACCAGCGGCAGCACGATGCACAGCGTCGCCGCCCAGGAGCGGAAGGTGATCATGCACATGGTCGCCACGCAGATGTACACCAGGATCAGGATGGTCAGTTCCGATTCCTTGATCACTTCATTGGTGGCCGCCTCGATGCCGGCGTTACCGGCGGCGAGGATGAACTCCAGGCCATCGCGGTTGTTTTCCTTGGCGAAGTCCTGCACCGCCTTCACCGCGCGGTCCAGGGTCTCGGCCTTGTGGTCGTTGAGGAACACCAGCACCGGTGCCAGGGAGCAGCTGTTGTTGTACAGGCCATCGGCCCGGGCGATGGAGTTGTTCAGCACATCAGGGTTGCGCGACAGGGTCTCCCATTTCAGGTTGCCCTCGTTCATGCCCTTGATCATCTGCTTGGACACGGTCACCAGGGAAATCGCCGACTGCACGCCCTCGGTGTTCTGCATCTTCCACATCAATTCGTCGATGGGGGCCATGGCTTCATAGCGCGAGCAGCCTTCGGCCTTGGTCTTGACCATCACCACCAGCACATCGGAGCTGGTGGAGTAATTGCTGATGATGAAGTTGTTGTCCTGGTTGTAGCGCGAATCCGGACGCAGTTCCGGCGCGCCCTGGTCCAGGTCACCGATCTTCAGGTTCTGGCTGTACCAGAGGCCACCGCCAAAGGCGAGCACCGCCAGGGCAATGGACACCGGCGCGACCTTGGCGCTGGCGAAGTTCGACAGCAGGCGCCAGAACGGATGCTCGCGGGTCGCATCTTTCTTGCTGCGCTCCACCGCACGCTTGCTGATGCCAGCGTAGGAGATCGCCACCGGCAGCAGGATCAGGTTGGTGAACACGATCACCGCCACGCCGATGGAGGCGCCGATGGCCAGTTCGCGGATCACGCCGATGTCGATGATCAGCAAGGTGATGAAGCCCACGGCGTCCGCCAGGATCGCGATCATCCCCGGCAGGAACAACTGGCGGAAGGTACGCCGCGCCGCCGTCAGGGCGTTGTCCGCCTCGCTGGACTGCAAGGCGATGCCATTGATTTTCTGCACCCCGTGGGAAATGCCGATGGCGAAGATCAGGAACGGCACCAGCATCGAGTACGGATCCAGGCCGAAACCGGCGGCGTGCATCAGCCCCAGTTGCCAGACCACCGCCACCAGGGTGGTGGTCAACACCGCCACGGTGCTGCGCATGCAGTTGGTGAACCAGTACAACAGGATCAGGGTAATGACGAAGGCCACGCCGAAGAACAGCACCACCATGACCAGGCCGTCGATCAGGTCACCGACTTTCTTGGCGAAACCGACGATATGGATCTGCACATTCGGGTTCTGGGCTTCGAACTTGTTGCGGATCTTGTCTTCAAGCTCGTGGGAAAACTTCCGATAGTCGAGGGCGAGCAATTTGCCCTGGTCCTGCGGGTCCGGATAGGACTCCAGCAGCGGGATGTCGATGATGCTCGACTTGAAGTCGTTGGCCACCAGGCGCCCGACCTGACCGGACTTGAGCACGTTGTTGCGCAGCAGGTCGAGGCTGTCGGCCGAGCCGTTGTAGCTCTGGGGGATCACCTCGCCGCCGGCGAAGCCCTCCTCCGTCACTTCGGTCCAGCGCACGCTGGGGCTCCACAACGACTTGAGCCCGGAACGGTCGACACCGGAGATGTAGAAGAC
Source organism: Pseudomonas sp. Van50 (assembly GCF_055390755.1). Lineage (NCBI taxonomy): Bacteria > Pseudomonadati > Pseudomonadota > Gammaproteobacteria > Pseudomonadales > Pseudomonadaceae > Pseudomonas > Pseudomonas sp. Van50. The sequence continues at coordinate 4,179,520 of NZ_AP024343.1, forward strand.
CTCGTCGTGGATCTGGCGCAGGGTCTCCATGTAGTCCTTGGAGAAAATGTCGCCATTGGTGGCTTCCACGGAAATGCGCACCGTGTTGCCCAGGTTCGCCAGGTCGTTGCGGTGCTCGAGCATCTTCTGGATGAAGGGGTGCTCGAGGGGGATCATTTTTTCGAAACTGGTGGAGGGACGGATCAGCGTGGCCTGCCAGAACAGGAAAATGCTGACCAGCAGGCAAATGACGATCACTGCCGGGCGGTTGTTGAAAATCAGGCGCTCGAGGAACGTCGCCTTGTCTTGATGATGACTGCTCATGGGGTCCGCCTTCTTGTTTTTATGCCCGTCTTGCAGGCCTGACTCATTTGCTCAGTTCGGCGCCGGTGGATGTGGTGGCGCGCACGCCGCCTTGCCCCGCCAGGATCAGGTTGCCGTTGCCTGCCGCCGTGACGGCCGCCACGGAGATTCGGTCCGGACGGTTGAACACGCTGAAGGTCTCGCCGTCGTCGGTACTGCGCACCACGCTGCCGCCGTTGCCGACAATCACGATGGAACCGTCCGCCAGCAGCGTGGCACCCGACAGGCCGAATTCCAGGCTGCCCCGGGCGGCCTTGAGCTCGACCTGCTCCCAGGTGCCGCCAAAATCGGTGGAACGGTACAGGTTGCCGCGCAAGCCGTAGGCCAGCAGCGTCGAAGGTTGGGCGGTGCCGATGACCCCGAACAGCGAGCCTTCGTACGGACCTTCGACCTTCTCCCAGGTCTGGCCCCCGTCGGCGGAGCGGAACATGCTGCCGGCCTCGCCGACAATGAACAGCCCGGCGTCTTTCACGGCCGCGATCGCATTGAGGTGGAACTGGTCTTCGTTTTCGAGGCGGTCGCTGGCGTCTTCCCAGTGCTTGCCGCCGTCGGTGGTTTCCAGCAGCGCGCCGTAGGCACCCACGGCAAAACCGTTGCTGGCGTCCTTGAACCAGACATCCAGCAGCGGCGCTTCACGGGTGAGGTCTTCGTATTGCTTGGTCCAGGTGCTGCCACCGTCGTCGCTGGCGAGGATCTGCGCGTCGTGCCCCACGGCCCAGCCGTGCTTGTCGTCGACGAAAAACACCGCGGTGAGCAGTTGGCGGCTCGGCACCTTGGCCTGGGTCCAGGACGTGCCCTGGTCGTCGGAATAGACAATGTGCCCTCGATCACCGACCGCCACCAGGCGCTGGCCGGCATGGACCACATCGAGCATCAGGGTTTTGCTGGCCTTGGCCGATTCGACGGAATAGATGACATCGGACGTCGACGCCGCAACGGCCATCACCGGTGCCGACAACACCGCAGAGCCCAGCAGCGAGAGCGCCGAAGCCAGCAACGCGATTCTGCGCAGCATCGGCGGCCGGCAGCGGCCCACAGCCATGACAGGCTCATTCATAGACCTTTCCCCCATTATTATTGTTATGGCTTGGTACGTTGCCAGTCCTGGAGCATAGTCCTGAAACCTGCAATCTAGAGCCACTTCGGAAGCTGGCCTATCCTATCGGGCTTTCGAAAGGTCTGACAATCGACGCCGCGTTATCTTTTGTTAACCAGGGGGGCTGGCGCTGGGGGTGAATGGCGGGGTATTCGGTGGGGTGATAGCGAGGGGCCAGGCGGTGACGGGGCTGACGCTATCGCGAGCAAGCTCGCTCCCACAGGGGTTCCATGCTGATCACAGAATAGCTGTTCGCTGGAGATCTACTGTGGGAGCGAGCTTGCTCGCGATGGGAGCACCGCGGTCCGCCAGGCAGACCGCGGCATCAAGGTCACGCCAGGCTCTTGCTCACCACCTCGAACACATCGGCCGACAGCCCGCCGGACGCCAGGATGCGTTCCAGTTCGCCTTTCATCAACGCCTGGCGGGCGCTGTCATATTTGCGCCAGCGGGTCAGTGGCGCCAGCTGCCGCGAAGCGATCTGCGGGTTGAAGCCATTGAGCTGGATCACCAGGTCCGCCAGGAAGCGATAACCCGAACCGTCGGCGGCGTGGAAGTTGATCAGGTTCTGCCCGGCGAACGCGCCGACCAGTGCCCGCACCTTGTTCGGGTTCTTGATATTGAACGCCGGATGCTCCATCAGCGCCTTGACCCGCGCCAGGCCACCGGGCAACGGGCTGCCGGCCTGGACGCTGAACCATTGGTCCATGACCAGCGGGTTGCCCTTGAAGTTTTCCGCGAACACTTCCAGGGCCTTGGCCTTCTCGGTCTCGAACGGCGAGTTGACCAGCACCGCCAGCGCGGTCAGGCGTTCGGTCATGTTGTCGGCGGTGTCGAACTGCTCCAGCGTCGCGCTCAGCACCTCAGGCTTGCCGGTGAGCATCAGGTAGGACAGCGCGATGTTCTGCAACGCGCGGCGGGCGAAATGCTCGGCCTCGGCCACGTATGGCGTGCGTTTCGACAGGTCGCGGTTGGCTTCATAACGCAGCCACAGGGCTTCGAACAGGTTCTCGGCCAACTGCTGGCGGGCGAACTCACGGGCAGCGTGGATCGCCTCGACGTCAGCCACTTCGCTGATTTCCGTCAGGTAGGCTTCGCTGGGCAGCGAGAGCATTTCCGCGACCATGGCCTGGTCCAGGGATTCGTCCGACAACACGCTGCGCAGCGCACTGACCAGGCGTGGATCCAGCGTCAGGCTGGCGCCCTGCTGATGTTGGGCGATCAGTTCCTGCAACACCTGCACCGACAACTGCTGGCCGGCATCCCAGCGGTTGAAGCCGTCACTGTCGTGTTGCATCAGGAACATCAATTGGTCGCGGTTGTACGGGAAGCTCAGCTTCACCGGCGCCGAGAAACCACGCAGCAACGAAGGCAGCGGTTGTTCGGCGATGTCGATAAACGTGAAGGTCTGCTCCGCTTCGGTCACCGAGATCACCCGGGACGTACCGTTTGCCGCTGCTTCACCGGCCAGCCGCAACGGGATCTCGGCGCCTTGGCTGTCCAGCAGGCCCAGTTCCACGGGAATCACGAATGGCAGCTTTTCCTGCTTGTCCGGGGTCGGCGGGCAACTCTGGCGGAAGGTCAGGCTGTAGGTCTTGGCAGCGGCATCGTAAGACTCGCTCACCGCCAGCCGTGGTGTACCGGCCTGGCTGTACCAACGTTTGAACTGGGCCAGGTCGACGCCGTTGGCATCTTCCATGGCCTTGATGAAGTCGTCGCAGGTCACGGCCTGGCCGTCGTGGCGTTCGAAATACAGGTCACTGCCCTTGCGGAACCCCTCAGGCCCCAGCAGGGTGTGGATCATGCCGACCACTTCCGAACCCTTTTCGTACACGGTCAGGGTGTAGAAGTTGGAGATCTCGATAAAACTGTCCGGACGCACCGGGTGGGCCATGGGGCCGGCGTCTTCGGCGAACTGGTGGGTGCGCAGGTACGCCACGTCCTGGATGCGTTTGACGGTGGCGGAGTTCATGTCGGCGGAGAAGCCGGCGTCGCGGAACACCGTGAAACCTTCCTTGAGCGACAGTTGGAACCAATCACGGCAGGTCACGCGGTTGCCCGACCAGTTATGGAAGTATTCGTGGGCAACGATCGCCTCGACCCGCTGGTGCGCGGCATCGGTGGCGGTTTCGGCGCGGGCCAGCACGGCGCTGGAGTTGAAGATATTGAGACCCTTGTTCTCCATGGCGCCCATGTTGAAGTCGTTGACCGCGACAATCATGAAGATGTCCAGGTCGTACTCGCGCCCGTACACCTCTTCGTCCCAGCGCATCGACTTCTTCAGGCTGGTCATGGCGTGCTGGCATTTGTCGATGTTTTCCGGCTCGACGTAGATGCGCAGCGCCACATTACGCTCGGTCAGGGTGGTGAAGGTGTCTTCGACGCACCACAGGTCACCGGCCACCAGGGCAAACAGGTAGGCCGGTTTCTTGAACGGGTCTTCCCAGGTCGCCCAGTGCCGGCCGTCTTCGCCGGGGCCGCTGGCAATCGGATTGCCGTTGGACAGCAGCACCGGATAGCTGTGCTGCTCGGCCACCACGGTGGTGGTGAACTTGCTCATCACATCCGGACGGTCGAGGTAATAGGTGATCTTGCGGAACCCTTCGGCCTCGCACTGGGTGCAGAACATGCTGCCGGATTTGTACAGACCTTCCAGGGCGGTGTTGGTTTCCGGATGGATCCTGACGGTGGTGTCGACCGTAAAGGCTTGTGCCTTGGGGTGCACGGTCAGGTGATTGTCGTCCAGTTGATAGTCGCCCTGCCCCAGGTCGGCATCGTCGAGCTTGAGGGAGATCAATTCAAGATGCTGGCCATCGAGCACCAGCGGCGGCAGCCCGGCGCCGCGCTCGGGGTTGCGGCGCATCACCAGTTGCGCATGGACCAGGCTGTGGTCCTCGAACAACTCGAAGGTCAGGTGTGTTTCGTCGATCAGGTACTCGGGGGCCTGATAGTCCTTGAGGTAAATCATCTTCGGTTGTTCGGTGCGCATGGGTCGAATCCTTCTACTGATGCACGGCGAGCTGGTAGGCCGTGTATTTACGAATGTTGATCACGCCGGTGTCGAAAATCAGGTATTGGCCCTTGATCCCCAGCAGCGTGCCTTCGGCGATCGGGTTCTTGTCCAGGTTGAAGCTGACGATCTTGGTCGGGTACTGCTCCACCGGATACCGAATCTCGATGGGCTCGACATCCGCTATGGTCTGGATCGCTTGCAGGCCGAATCGTTCCTGCAAGCCCTGCAATCCCTGGGCGCAGCTTTCGAACAGCGCGTCGCGGATCGCCGGCAGGTCCACCGCTGTCGCGTCGCCCTTGAGCAAGGCGCGCCAGTTGGTCTTGTCCGCCACCTGGCTGCGGAACAGGTCCTCGACAAACCCTGACTGCTGGCGCGTGGCGACCCGCAGGATCGGCAGTGCCTGGCTGGCGCCCTGGTCCAGCCAGCGGGTTGGCAATTGCGTGGCACGGGTGATGCCGACCTTCACACCGGAGGAGTTGGCCAGGTAGACCACATGATCGGTCATGCAGAATTGCTCGCCCCAGGCCGGGTCACGGCAGGTGCCCGCGTCGAAATGGCAACGCTCCGGGCTCATGATGCACAGGTCGCACTGGGCCAGCTTGGTCATGCAAGGGTAGCAGTAACCCTGGCTGAAGCTGGTCTTGGTCCGGCGTCCGCAATGGGTGCAGTGGATCGCACCGAGGTACTCCAGGCGGATCGTGCTGCCGATCAACGGGTTGACCGGCACCTCGACCTCGTCCAGGCGAAAGGCGTATTGAACGGTCGGCCCGTCAAGGCGTGCCGACATCTTGCTGATTGCACCGCGGCCAATCTCGATCAATGGATGGCGTCCGACTTGAACAGGATATTGGGCACTTCGGTCGACTTCGACTGGCATTCCTGCGGGCCCATGTAACCGGTGCGCTCGTCTTCGGGCAGGTTCTGGATTTCCCAGGCGATCATGGCCTGCAACGACAACTCGCGCTGCTCGGCGGTGAGCTTGTTGCCGTCGGCCCATTTACCGATTTCCACGGCCAGTTTCAGGCTCTTGTAGATATCGGGGGTGATGTTCTTGATCATTTCGTTGAAGGAAGACATGGGTTCTCCGCGCAATCGCGCATTCTCAAAAGGCACAGGCGCCGGTCAAAGGGCCATTTTACGGCGAGCGAACAGCCCGCCCAACAAGCCCGTGAAGCACCCGACGAGCAGCCCGCCGACGTGGGCCGCATTGGCGATTTCACCGAAGCCGATCAGCGAAACCAACCCGGACAGGCACAGCAGCAACCACACCAGCATCATCACCAGCACCCCACGGGGCAAGTGATAGGCCGGATTCGGTGCGAGCAGTTGGTAGATCCAGCAATGGCCCAGCAGGCCGTACAGCACACCGGACAAGCCGCCGAACAGCGTCGGCCCGCTGAAAAAGTACTGGGCGAAATTGGAGACGAGGCTGAACAACAGCGTCAGCCCCAACAGGTTGATACCGCCCTGGCGCGCTTCGATCCGCCGCCCCAGTTCCCAATACCACATGCCATTCATGGCGATGTGCAGGAAGCCGAAGTGAATCAGCATCGGCGTTACCAGGCGCCACCACTGCCCCGCCGCCAGGCTATCGCCCAACGGCGTGAACTGGATGTAATCGCCAACGACGCGAAACTCGAGGAAGGTCAGCCAGCGTAGCGTCGCAAGATTCTCCCCCAGCAGGGTGACCGCGCTGACAATCAGGCTCAGCAACAGCACCAGGGCCGTCACTGGATGGCGGGTCAATTGCTGGACGAACCCGGCTCGCCGGGAAGTGCCCCCCGTGTCTGGCAGTTCCAACTGCTGATCGGGATCGCCGGCGGGAAAACGGGCGTACAACGCACGCACGTTCTCGCTGATTTCATCCGGCACCCAGAGCACCTGCTCACCCGCCTCTTCGCTGACCCGATGGGGCACCTGCATGCGCTGCAGCAGCTTGACGAAGCCGCTCAGGTCCACTGCCAGGGGTAGGCGCAGAACCGCGACAGCACTCATTTCACCACCTCCGGTCGCTCGACATCGACCCAGACGAACTTGTGCGGATCCAGGCGGGTTTCCTGGTCGAGGCGATAGGCGACCAGCTTGCCGTAGAGCACCGCGCTGTAATCCAGGCAGGCCAGGTTCGGGCGGATCGGCGCGGGTTTGCCGCTGCGCCAATAGTGACCGACGAACAACAGCGGCTCATCGACGCCATAGCGCAGCAGGTTGTTTTTTTCATCCGACGACAACGGCGTGCGAGCCACCGGTTCCGGCAAGGCGTCGGGCTGGAACACGATGTCGCCGTAAGTCTGCGGGTTGTCTTCCCAGAACTTGGTGCGGAAAAACGAACGGGTCAGGCCATCGCCCCCCGTCAGCGTCAGGCCGTGGGGCAGGCGCATGTCCGTGCCGCGCAGCAAGCGATCGAACACCGTGCAGGCAAAACTGCCCGGTTGCGCCGAGGCCTGGAGGAAATGCTCGTCCACACAACCGTCCGGGAACAGGCCCCGCAGCGGTTCGATCAGGCCGGCATCCCAACAGGCGTGCACCACCCGGAAGCGGCCAGCGTCGACAAACAGCGGCAGCTCATAGAACCATTCGAGAAAGTCATGCCAGTCGCCGGGATGCTGCTCGAACTGGGTCAGTGTCTCGTTGAGCAGGCGGGCATGGCGCGGCGTGTGTTCGCGCACGTAGCGCTGGCCGCTGCCCGGCAATGCCGGTGTGCTCCAGCCCAGGGCGTTGAACTCGTGGTTGCCCATGATGCACAGCGCTTGGCCGGCCATGACCATGTCATGGACGATGTGCAGCGCCTCGCGGATCCGCGGGCCACGGTCGATGATGTCCCCCAGGAACACGGCCATGCGCGACGGATGCCGCCAGACCCCGCCCTGCTTGTGGTAACCGAGTCGGTCCAGCAGGTGTTCCAGGGTCAGGGCGCATCCATGCACGTCACCGATCAAATCGTAACTGCGCGCAGGATCGAGCATCAGTCGCCTCCACCCCCCAACCGACTGCCCCAGCCAAGCTTGGTCCGGCAGACTTCGTAGTAATTGTGATCCAGCGGATGGATCAGGCGCAGCTTCTGCGCTTTTTTGCTGACGGTGATGGTATCGCCCGGCGCGCAGGTGAAATGGTTCTGGCCGTCACAGGACACTTGCGGGTAGATCTGCATATCCTTGGACACGACGATTTTCAGCTCACTGTTGCCATCGACCACGATCGGTCGCCCAGACAAGGTATGGGGGTACATGGGCACAATCACAATAGCGTCGAGCTTGGGATGCATGATCGGCCCGCCGGCCGACAGCGCATAGGCGGTGGAACCGGTGGGGGTGGCGACGATCAGGCCATCGGCTTTCTGGCTGCAGACGAACTGGCCGTCGATGTACAGCTCGAACTCGATCATCCGCGTGGATTTACCGGGGTGCAGCACCACGTCGTTGAGGGCATCGCCCTGGCCGATGGCCTCGGCATGACGGCGGACCTCGGCCTGCAGCAGGAAGCGGTTTTCCACCAGGTAGTGGCCGTCCAGCACCTCGGCGACCTTGATCTCCAGCTCGTCGGGGCGGATATCGGTGAGGAACCCCAGGCTGCCCCGGTTGATCCCCAGCACCGGGATGTTGTGTCGTGCCAGGGCCCGGGCGGCCCCCAGCAGGCTGCCGTCGCCGCCGACCACGATGACCATGTCACAGACTTCGCCGAGCATCTTGCGCGACGACGTCTGCAGGCCATGGCCCGGCAGGACTTCGGCGATGGTATCTTCGAGGATCACATGCAGGTGCCGCTCCAGGAGGAAACGTTTGAGACGGCGAACGGTGTCCAACACCTGCGAACTGCCCAGGCGACCGATGATGCCGATATTGCGAAATTGCTCCATGAGGCTCCTGCGAGGGTCTGCGGCGGGCGAAAAACACGATTATGGGCGAAAGCGCGCCGTAGACAAAATCCTTTAAGCCTTGCCCATGGCGCAATGCTGTTCATCCAAGGTTTAGCTGTACCACTGTGGCGAGGGAGCTTGCTCCCGCTGGACTGCGAAGCAGGCCCCTTGGGGCGGTTGCTATGCAACCGAGCGGGAGCAAGCTCCCTCGCCACGGGTTCTTTACTTTCCTGGAATGAACAGCATTGGCCACAGAGCGGCTATGCTCGCAAAATGATCCTGTTCCCTGAATTGCTGGACTTGCCCCGACGCCTGCACCATCCCGAAGTGCGCGATCTCGCGTGGGCGATCATCGCCCCGCCGATGCTCATCGACACGCCCTGGCCCAGCGCCATCCCCTGGCTGGCAGTGACTGGGTGCAGGAGCCTGGCCGACTGGAACACTGGCTGCGGCAACTGGACCGCGACAGCTATCCGTTGCTGCACTGCCTGTCCCAAGGGCGAACGCGCCGCCTGGGCCTGTATTACGAAAGACTGTGGCAGTTTGCCGTGCAGCATGCCCCAGGCATCGAATTGATCGCCGCGAACCTGCCGATCCGGCGCGAAGGCCATACCCTGGGGGAACTGGACCTGTTGCTACGTGATCGCGACGGCATCCACCACCTGGAGCTGGCTATCAAGTTGTACCTCGGGCCCCAGCACGGAAACGGGCTGGACGCCGCGCAATGGCTGGGCCCGGGCTGCCATGACCGGCTCGACCGCAAGCTGGCGCATCTGCGCGAACACCAACTGCCGATCTCGGCCCGCCCGGAAAGCCGCGAGGCCCTGGCGGCACTGGGAATCGAGCCTTCGGGCCTCGAACTGTTTCGCTCCGAACTCTGGCTGGGCGGGTATTTGCTCTACCCCTGGCCGGGCCAGGCCGAACCACCGGCCGGCGCCCACCCCAGGCATTTACGCGGGCGCTGGCTGCGTCAACGGGACTGGCCTGCGTTCATTGCCCAACGTCCGCCGGGTCGCTGGCAACCCTTGCCCCGCGCCGCCTGGCTGGCCCCGGCGCATTATCCGGCCGAGCAAACCTGGAGCACCGCGCAACTGGAGGCCTGGCGAATGGCCCTGGACCCCATGGCGCCGGCGCAATTGATGGTGCGCCTGAGTGAAAACGCCGAGGGTGATTGGGAAGAAGCCGAGCGGGTGTTCCTGGTGGCGGATCGTTGGCCGGATGTGCCGGGCGGTGGCTGAGCCTTGTGCTGCCTGTCAGGGCCTCATCGCGAGCAAGCTCGCTCCCACATTGGAAAGCACTTTTCTGCAAAAGTGAGTTCCCACACTGGAATGCACGCCCTTGTGGGAGCGAGCTTGCTCGCGATGAAGCCAACTCGGTTCTAGAAGGACAACCGCACAGCCAGCGCCGCCAACGTCACCAGCAACACCGGCACGGTCAGCACAATCCCGACCTTGAAGTAATACCCCCAGCCGATCTGGATGTTCTTGCGCGCCAGCACATGCAGCCACAGCAACGTCGCCAGGCTACCAATCGGCGTGATTTTCGGGCCCAGGTCACTGCCGATGACGTTGGCGTAGATCATCGCCTCCTTCACCGCCCCGGTGGCCTGGCTGGCATCGATGGACAAGGCGCCGATCAGCACCGTCGGCAAATTGTTCATGGCCGACGAGAGCAGCGCCGTCAGCACACCGGTGCCCATGGCCGCGCCCCACACGCCATATTCGGCGAAACCGTCGAGCCAGTGGGCCAGGTAACCGGTCAGCCCGGCGTTGCGCAGGCCATAGACCACCAGGTACATGCCGAGGGAAAAGATCACGATCTGCCAGGGCGCTTCCTTCATTGCCTTGCGGGTGGAGATCTTGTGGCCGTGGGCCGCGACCGCCAGCAGCAACGCAGCACAGACCGCCGAGATCGCACTGATGGGAATCCCCAGCGGCTCCAGGGCAAAGCAGCCCAGCAGCAGGATCACCAGTACCGCCCAGCCGGCATAAAACGTCGCCTTGTCGTGGATCGCCGTCGCCGGATCATCCAGTTGATCGGGGTCATAGTCGCGCGGAATGTCGCGACGGAAGAACCACAGCAGAATGGCCAGGCTGGCCGCCACGCTCACCAGGTTCACCGGCACCATGACCGCCGCGTAACGGTTGAAACCAATGCCGAAGAAGTCCGCCGAGACGATGTTCACCAGGTTCGACACCACCAGCGGCAGGCTCGCACTGTCGGCAATGAAACCGGCGCCCATCACGAACGCGAGGGTCGCCGCCGGGGAAAACCGCAACGCCAGCAGCATCGAGATCACAATAGGGGTCAGGATCAACGCTGCCCCATCATTGGCAAACAACGCCGACACCAGCGCCCCAGCAACACCATGAACGCAAACAGCTTGCGCCCGCTGCCCTTTCCCCAGCGGGCCACATGCAAGGCCGCCCAGGCGAAGAACCCCGCCTCGTCCAGCAGCAGGCTGATGATGATCAGCGCGACGAACGTCCCGGTGGCGTTCCAGATGATCTGCCAGACCAGCGGGATATCACTGACCTGCACCACCCCGCTCAACAAGGCCAGCACCGCCCCCAGCGTCGCACTCCAGCCAACGCCCAGCCCCTTGGGCTGCCAGATCACCAACGTAATGGTCAGCAGGAAAATCAATGACGCGATGAGCATGCGCTACAGCCTTGAAAAAGGGATGGGAAAAAAGTAATCAGCAGCAACGTGCCACCGGACGATCAGGCATGGCATTCAAGCGCTGCACATCCGCTGTCAGCCAGGCGGTACTGGCCGCCAACGCCTGCTCCAGCATCGTACTGACCCAGGCCGGTAACTGCGGGTGCTGGCGGTAATAAACCCACTGCCCCTGGCGTCGGTCGCTGAGCAGCCCAGCGTTGCGCAACTGCGCCAGGTGCCGGGAGATCTTCGGCTGGCTCAGGCCCAGCGCGGCGGTGAGCTCACAGACACACAACTCGCCTTCACGGGCCACCAGCAACGCAATGCGCGTACGGGTGTCATCGGCCAGGGCCTTGAAGACATCGACGGGATTGGGGTAATCGGGCATGGCGTGGGAAGCCTGGGATGAGCGAATGGCGAATATATGGATATTCGAATACTCAGTAAAGCCCTGGATAGGTCGCGCAAAACGCTTTTGTGGCGAGGGAGCTTGCTCCCGCTCGGTTGCGCAGCGACCGCCCAAAGGGGCCTGCTGCGCAGTCCAGCGGGAGCAAGCTCCCTCGCCACGGGGTACGGGTTATGTCAGCTAGCGCGGTTCGCCATTATCCGGCGGATACCCAGCGCCACATGTCGCCGCAAACCATTTGGTTAAGCAGTCAAGATCCGCTTTCTTTATAGCTGGCGAATGCGAATATTATCCACATCGGTGATCCCAATTTCTGTACTGAACCCCAGCATATCGATTGGAGCGTCAGGTGTTAAGACAGTTGAATATGGCTCCCAGCTATGCAGAGGATAGATGAGGAGGCTAAATTGTCGCTGCCCGGATCCATTGCCAAAAAAAACCAAGGGAGTGGCGCCGGAAAGGCTGCGGCAAACAAAGCTAAGCTCATAGCGAACACCCTGCTGGAGTGAAATACGCAACAATGCTCCCCCGTGGTCAGCTGGGGCCTCCCGCCCCATTCGGCCAAAATAGTTACCATCCTCATGAACGACTTCAAACAATTTTGCATCTTCCCAACCATTAGCATTCCCACCATCAAATGGGGTGTAATGATCCACCGTCCGCTCTTCGTTTCGAACCATATAGGTCCGCAACGGAAAAGTAACCGCCTCACTCTGGCTGTTGCTGCGATTGAAAGTAACCCGCAACACCACCTTCAACTGAGATCCATCACGCAGTTTCTCAAGCTCGGCCCGAGGAATCTCTTTAGACAGCCCGGCAGATACTTCGCCCTGGACAACTTCTTTATTGGTGTAAAGCGTAATCGTATAGTCAGACCCATCACTGGCGACCCCTTCGCAGCTTAGCCAGACCCGCTGGCCGGCGGCAATCAGCGGCCAAGGTGCCGCCGTGACACGGGCATCCCCCGTGAAGCTACCCAGGTCCAACTCACTACCAATTCCCCCCTGCGCCGCCTCCGGAATCAGAGGCATCGCCAGGCTGGCCGCAGGCATCGCCTGTACATTCAGCGTAAACGAATCCGAAGGTGGCGACTCCACGCCAGCCTGGATCACCGTATAGGTGACGGTCACCGCCTTGCCCAAGCTAAACGCCACTACGCTGTTGTCGATCGGTACTTCCCAGCCGTCCCTGACGGGCCATTCGTCCGAGGTGTAGGAGCCTTCGGCGGGCGTGCCCGGGGCGCCGGTCCAGGTGACTTTCAGTTTGTCGCTGGGCTGCAGCGCGGCGTTGGCCGGTACCACGATGGTCAGCGAATCCTTGGCATTGACCGGGTTCAGGGTGGCACCGTTGGCCTCTTTCACCGAGGGGGCCGTCAGTTCCAAGGCCGAACCGACCGTCAGGTGCCGGACGATGGAGTTGCCCAGGGGCGTAGCGCCACGGGTGATGGAGTAGCTGACATCCACGGTGCCATTGAGGTTCTCGCTCACATACCTGAACGGCACAGTAAACGGCACCACCTTGCCCGCTGTATTACCCGTCAAGGTTCTCGACTGGTCCGGGGCATTGCTCGACGAGCCGCGCCAGCGCAGCACGACAACATCCTCGGGCAGGGTTGCGGTGTAGGTGGCGATGACGTTGGCGCCGATGACAGGGTTGACGTCGTCCGGGTTCAACACGTCGTTGGGCGCTTCCACGACCGTAGGAATCGGCAGCGACGGCGCCGCGGCACCCACCGTCAACCTCAAGGACTCCGATTCGGGCTGACCGTTCACGCTGTAGTACACCGTGAGCGAACCGCCATCGAGGCGCTTGACCTGCTCTTTGTCCAGGTTCGCCAATACCGGCGCGCCAACCGCCTCATCGCCCACGATGGCCGTCACTTCATGGTAAGTCGGAAGCGTGGTGGAGGTACGACCGTCGCAAATGATGATGATCTCATCGCCAGCGACACGTCCCGGATAGTAGGGAACGGAAAGCGTGTAGAAATTCAGGTCCGGGTCCAGCGTGCCGCCCACGGCTTCCACAATGTCGGGGGCCAGGTATTGGCGGGTATCGCCGATCACGGTCACAGAGGTGCTTTTCGACGGAAGGTCCCTCTCGCCACTGCGGATCCGCACGTAACCCACCGTGGCCCGCCCCTTGGCGATCGCCGCGACATCGGCATGGGGGATGGTGAAATCGTAGAAGTAGGGAATGGTTTGAACCGTTTCCTCCAGCGGACCGACGATCACCGGTGAACTGTCGGCGGCGGTGCCGCGCCAAGTCATGCGCAAGAGATCTCCGATGGCATGCTCGTAGCGGTTGGCGGTAACCCGCACAGTGACCGGATTTCCGGCCAGTTCGGCGAGGTCGATTTCTTCAACGGGAAAACCATTGACCAGCACCAACGGCGGATCGAGCCGGTTATTGTTCAGATCCACCAGAACATGGCTCACCGCCGACCAGCGCCAGTAGCCGCCTGGGTAGTTGCCGCATTCATCAACCACCTGATAGGCCACGGCAAGGGCATCGCTGTCTTCGGCAAGCTCGATGACCTCGAGGGGGACAGTGATGATGATCTCCTCGTCCTCCTCCCCTTCGGCCACCGTGCGGTAGATGTTTTGCGTGCCCCAGGCCAGATTGATCCTGTCATTGCGGCGCATGAACTTGTAAGGCTTGATGGTCACCGGCACACCCGCCGCAGCCTCTTCGGGGCCAACGCCATTTTCAATAATGTCCTGGGGAATCGAGTACTCCAGGCCCGAGTGGCCCGGTGTGCCCTGGTCTTCATCGTAACCGCCGGGTGGGTCGAGTTTGACCAGCAGCTTCCACTTCGGCTCCGACTTCAGGGGATCCGCGGCGCCTGCGGGCAGCACACTGTAGAACACAGGGAAAGCGTCGCCCCTGACGATATGCCCCTCATCGATACGGAAAACCAGACGGTAGTCTTTCTGGTTTGCGTCGATATTCGTACTCCAGACCGGGGTGGTTTCGTCGTTCCAGTAGAGTTTGAAGGCATCACCGATCTCCATGTTGTTCCAGGGATCGACAATGCAGAGCAACCCGCCTTCCACCAGCCTGGCCGGGATGCCGGCGTCATAGTCTTCCACCGGACGCGTCCAACCCGGGAAAATGGGTGGGCGAAGGTCAAGCAGCGTCTGGTTGTCGGGCGAGCAACGCGGGGGGAATCGCTTTTCCATGGAGAACACCTCGATGGTTGAGGGGCTGCCCAATAAAACAGTAGAGGCGCAGTGAACGTAAGGTGATTAGGACGCACTGGAATGAGAGCGTCTACTGTCAGAGTTGACAGTAGGGTGGGGATTTAAAGCGATACATAAAACCCGTGACGAGGGAGCTTGCTCCCGCTCGGTTGCGCAGCGACCGCCCAAAGGGGCCTGCTGCGCAGTCCAGCGGGAGCAAGCTCCCTCGCCACAGGGTTTCTGAAATCCCGGGTATCAGGCCTTCTTATGCTGCTCGACCCACTTGCCATAGGCATCGATGAATTTCTGCAAGAATGGCCTGACGGACTCCGACAGGTTGCCCGCCTCGTCGAACGCCGTCCCGGCGTTACTCAGGTAGCCTTCCGGCTGCTGCATGCAGGGCACGTCAAGGAACACCAGGGACTGGCGCAAATGATGATTGGCGCCGAAACCGCCAATGGCACCCGGCGAAGCACTGATCACCGCACCCGGTTTGCCACTCAGGCAACTCTGGCCGTAGGGACGCGACCCCACATCGATGGCGTTTTTCAACGGTGCCGGCACCGAACGGTTGTACTCCGGCGTGACGAACAACAAGGCATCGGCCGCGCCTACCTGCTGGCGGAAAGTGCTGTAGGCTGCCGGAGGGGAAACATCGATGTCTTCGTTGTAGAGCGGCAACTCGCCAATCTCGATGATGTTCAGCTTGAGGTTGGCTGGCGCCAGGTCAGCCAGTGCCAGCGCGACCTTGCGGTTGATCGATGCCTTGCGCAGGCTGCCCACCAAAACGGCCACTGTGTAGACATTACTCATGAGAGGCTTCTCGACTGTCGGCTCAAAGGAGCCTGTAGTTATAGATGATCGGGGTGACAATTGGACCAGTGGAGCGACAAAAACCGGCCGGCTGGACTATTTTTTTCATGTAGGAAAACTTACCGCGCTTGACCAGGGTCTACAGAACCGCAAATCGAGTGATTTATTTCCAGAGGTTCTAAGCAATGGCAGCAGTACTTGTCGGACAATTTCATGCGCGGGACGCCGAAGGTCGCGTCTATTCAGTGCATGAGTTTCAGGAATCGACCCCGTCGCCCGACGGAAACGGCAAGGAGCCTGTCACTACCTATAAATTGGCTATCGGTGATCGAGTCAACAAACTCGACGACGGAAAATTTATTCTCGTGCAATCTCAAATCGAATTGACGCGCGAACCGGAAACGCCACTGCCCACTCAAACGCCCGCTGAAACGCAAATAGCTTCATAACCGTTGGTTATGAGCAGAAGTCATACCCGGACTTGGGTTAGGATTCAGCCACTCAATGGCTCATCCGCCGAACATGGACTTCTTGCATGCGTTTACGCCACATCGAAGTGATCCAGGCGCTGCTGCAGACCGGCCACCTCGGCACGGCGGCCGAATGGCTGCAACTGCCGGTGGCGGAGGTCGAGGCGATACTGCGCGACGCCGAGGCCCAATTGGGTTTCATGCTGTTCGCCAGCGTGCGCGGTCGCTTGCAGGCCACCCGGGAAACCCTTGAATTGCGCGACGGCATCACGCGGGTGTATGACACCCTCGAACCGGTGCAGCGCCTGGCCAGCAGCCTGAAACACCATCAAGCAGCCCCCTTGCGCATTATCTGCACACCGCCGCTGGCCCAGCGGTTGCTGCCCCAGAGCATCGCCGCCTTGCGTCGTCGCCATCCGGATGCGCCGTGCACCCTGCTCAGCCGACCGACCCGCGACATCGTCCACAGCCTGCTGTTGCGCGAAAGCGACCTGGGCCTGAGCCTGCACGACCCTGAACATCCCGACATCCATTGCCAGATGATCGCCCAGGGCAAACTGCAGTTGCTCGCGCCTCACGGCTGGCTGCAACCCCGTCAAAAATATATTTCGCTTCAGGACCTGGCCGGCCAGCCGTTGGTGGGCCTGGATGGCCATGACCCGCTGAGCCCTGCATTCGAGCATAAACTGGCGGCGCTGCGACCGGCACCCATGATCCAGCTCCGCGTCCAGACCCATCAGATGATGCGCGCCATGGTCGAGGCCGGCGAAGGCCTGGCTATCGTCGACCCGTTCACCGCCTCGGGCGCCAAGGACGGCGGCCTCGATGTCTGCCCGGTATCGCCCGCCATCGCGATTGGCCTCTATGCCTTGAGTCTCAACGGCGCACCCTCTTCACCCGCCCTTCAATCGCTGCTGGAACGAATTACGGAACAAGCCGAGGCGTTGCTGAGCCACTGATCGACATGCCCAGTGGATCGTCGAACAGCCGGTACCAGAACAGCGCGACTTCGGCGGTATGCCGGTCAATGCCGCGATAGCGCAGGTGATCGATACCACCCAGCACGTAACCGCAACGCTCATAGAGCCGGCAGGCGCCCAGATTGTTGTTCTGGGTCTCGAGCATGATGCCCGGCAGTTTTTTCTTGCGGCTCCAGAACTGGGCGACATCGAGCAACGCCTTGGCCACCCCGTGGCGACGGGCCGGGGCGTGTACCGCCAGCTCGTCGATGTGGGCATAGCCGTTCCAGTTGGTGCTGACCACCAGGTGCCCGACGGGCTGGTCATCGAGGTAGGCCATGAAGATCTCGCTGTCCGGGGCATCGCGGAAGCTGCTGAACTCTTCGGGATCGATGCCATAGCACTTGCGATAGGGCACGATGGGCGTCACCGGCCACTGGCTGACGGGACGGCCGATCTGCGCCGTCGCGTAGTCGCTGACTTCAAAGCTGAAATCGCTGCCCCAGATGTAGGCGGCAAAGCCATCATCGACGATGCGCACCGACAGCCCGGGGTGCTTGGGATTCATGACCGGTTGCATACTGGGGAAGGTCCTCATTCCTTGAAGCACCCAACGGCGTGGTGCCATCCATTGCCCTTGTCTTTCAAATCATCACACATCAAGCGGGATCCGTACCGTAGCCTGCCCGTTACCTCAGGGTAGAAGGTCGTGGCGATTGTGGCGAGAAATGAACAATGGATGACCCTGCGGGAGCGAGCCTGTTCGCGATGGCGGTCGTTCAACCAGCATCAATGCTGGATGTGCCGCCGTCATCGCGAGCAAGCTCGCTCCCACAGGAGAGGGTTCATCAGTGCGTGGCGGCCTGTGCCTCGGCCAACTGCGTCCACAATGCCGGAGCACCCGCGGACTTGGCGATGGCTTCCAGACGCGCGGCATGCTCGGCCAGGTCGCTTTCGCTGGCGCGGATGATCCGCGATGGCTGGCGGTCGGCGGGCAAACGGCGAATTTCCGTGGCCTGGTTGCCGGAGCCTTCGCCGGTGCCGTTACCGTCCGAGGCGTTGCCGGCCAGGGACAGGCTGGTCTGGCCGCCGGTCATGGTCAGGTAGACGTCGGCCAGGATCTCGGAGTCGAGCAAGGCGCCGTGCAGTTCACGACCGGAGTTGTCGACACCGTAGCGCTTGCACAAGGCGTCGAGGCTGTTGCGCTGCCCCGGATGCCGTTCCCGGGCCATCATCAGGGTGTCGAGGATGGTGCAATGCTGGGTGATGTCGGCCCGATCGTGCTGCCCCATCAGGGCGAATTCGTTGTTGATGAACCCGACGTCGAACGCCGCGTTGTGGATGATCAACTGCGCGCCCTGGATGAATTCGAAGAACTCATCGGCCACTTCGGCAAAACGCGGCTTGCCCACCAGGAACTCGTTGGTGATGCCGTGGACGCCGATAGCGCCCTCGTCACTTTCACGGTCCGGTTGCAGGTAAACGTGGAAATGGCGACCGGTCAGGCGCCGGCCGATCAGCTCGACACAACCGATTTCAATAATCCGGTGACCATCGGTCACCGGCATGCCGGTGGTTTCGGTATCCAGTACTACAGATCTGTTGGCCATCAGTGTTCAGCTCTCAACGGGCAGTCTTGCAAAAGCGCGGATCTTAACACGCTCACGCCAGTGCATCCGCAATGTCCTGTCAGCCAGGCTTTTTATGGCTTGGCGCTCCCTCGCCACAGGTGTCATCCTGTCCAGATCCTGACAACACCCCTATCAGGCCTGCTTGTAGCCCCGCACCTCATCCACCCCACGATTGGCCAACTGGTCGGCCCGCTCGTTGCCGTGGTGGCCGATGTGGCCACGCACCCATTTCCAGGTGACGTTGTGGCGGTTGACCTGCTCATCCAGCAGTTTCCAGAGGTCGGCGTTTTTCACCGGCTCCTTCGCCGCCGTCTTCCAGCCGCGCTTCTTCCAGTTGGCCATCCACTCGTTGATGCCTTTCATCACGTATTGCGAGTCGGTCACCAGCAATACATCGCAAGGCCGCTTGAGCTCTTCCAGGCCACGGATGGCGCCCATCAGCTCCATGCGATTGTTGGTGGTATTGGCTTCGCCGCCCCAGAGTTCCTTCTCCACGCCCTTGCACACCAGCAACGCGCCCCAGCCGCCCGGGCCGGGGTTGCCCTTGCAGGCGCCATCAGTGAAGAGTTCTACGCTATCGCTCATGCCAATCTATCCAGAAAAAATGCAAAGGCCAGCCGACCAGGCGGTTGAGCCTGTAGTCGAAAGGCCGGCCAGGCCTGCCAAAAGGGGTTATGGCTCGATGTGACGACGATTGACCTTGGCCATCGGCAAGGGAATCAGCTTGCCCATCGGCTCGCGTCGCGCCTGACGCACCGGGCGCAGCCCGACCGCGATCTTGCGCGCCACCAGCAGGTAGAAACCACCGCCGGACAGCTGCCAATCGCCGGCCTTGCGCTCCCAGCCGGCCAGGCGAGCCTGCCACTTGGGTGATGCAAGCGGCGGACGATAGCACCCGAAGCGGCGTTTCTCCAGCGCGAAGCCCAGCAGGTTGAGCCAGTCGCCGACCCTCGACGCCGAGATGCAGCGGGCCTGGCGCAAGGCGTCGTGGGCAAACACATGACGCAACCCCCAGGTGCTCCAGGGGTTGATACCGATGATCAACAGATGCCCGCCGGGGCGCACGCTGCTGGCGGCTTCACGCAGCAAACCGTGGGGCGACAGGCAGAAATCCAGGCCGTGCTGCATGACCACCACGTCGGCGGCATGTTCGCTCAGCGGCCAGGCCTGCTCCTCGCAGACGATCTCCACCCCGGGCAACGGCGCCCCCAGGCGTACGTTGCGCTGGACCTGCGGTGCCGACGGCGGGGTTTGCGCCGAAGGCCCGTAGTGCACCAGATAGCCGCCAAAGAACCGGCCCAACTCGTCTTCGAGCATGCGCCGTTCCTCTTCCAGCAAAAATTGCCCGACAGGGCCGGACAGCCATTCACGGGCCGCGCTGATCAACGCCAGCCAGTCAGGATCAGCCTGAGCGAACGCTTCATCGGTCATTGCATTCTCCAACGCGTCAGGAAGTTCTAAGATGCGCCTTTGTTTTCCGCTTGGCGAATTCCGCGATGATACAGATCAGTGCCCTGCCCGCGTTCACCGATAACTACATCTGGTTGTTACAGGATCACTCCACCCAGCGCTGCGCCGTGGTCGACCCGGGTGATGCCGCGCCAGTACAGGCCTGGCTCGACGCCCATCCGGGCTGGGTCCTGAGCGACATCCTGATCACCCACCATCACCATGATCATGTCGGCGGCGTCCAGGCGCTGAAGAATGCGACGAACGCCACCGTCTACGGCCCGGCCAGCGAAAACATCCCGGCACGGGACCAGGCCCTGCATGACAACGACCAGGTCAGCGTGCTCGGCTGGGACTTCGATGTCTACGCGGTGCCTGGCCATACACTGGGGCACATCGCCTACTACCACCATGGCCTGCTCTTTTGTGGCGACACCCTGTTCGCCGCCGGTTGCGGCCGGCTTTTCGAAGGCACGCCCGCGCAGATGCACCACTCCCTGGGTCGCCTCGCCGCGTTGCCTGAAGATACCCTGGTCTACTGCACCCATGAATACACCCTCAGCAACCTGAAGTTCGCTGCCGCCGTGGAGCCGGGCAACCCGGACATCGCCGCCCGCCTGGAAAAAGTCAGCCGCCAACGCAACGAAGGCATCATGACGCTGCCCTCGACCCTGGCCCTGGAAAAACTCACCAACCCGTTCCTGCGCACGGCTGAAACATCCGTTAAACAAAAAGCAGACGAACGGAGCGGCCAGCGAAACCAGACGCCGAGTGAGGTTTTTGCGGCCTTGAGGGCTTGGAAAGATACGTTCTAAGGCAGCTATCGATTGATACAAAAATTCTGAAAGGTTGACCTGTTGGGGTGCGCTTCCTAGAATCGGCCGACATTTTTGCCCGGAACTTACTTCCAGCCAATGTCGTCATCCATACGCAGGTCCGTCCAGTCAGACACATTGACCCGCTTGGCTCAAGCCATTGCGGTGGCTGTGTCCGCCACCCTGGCGGGCTGCCAGAGCACGAGCCAGCTGCCGCAGACCGACGCGGCGCACACCCCGAATATCGCCGCTCGCGCCAAACAGAAGCCGGTATGGCTCACCGAGAAACCCAGCCCCCAAGTGCCCCAGGACATCTGGGAACGCATGCGCCAGGGCTTCCAATTGCAGGAAACGGCCGGCGTCAACCCGCGCATCGAGCAACAGCGCCTGTGGTTCGCCAGCAACCCTTCCTTCCTGGAAAACGCCGGTGAGCGCGGCAGCCTGTACATCCATTACATCGTCGAACGCCTTGAAGAACGCAACATGCCGCTGGAACTGGCGCTGCTGCCGGTGATCGAGAGCGCCTACAACCCCATGGCCTATTCCCGGGCCAACGCGGTGGGGCTGTGGCAATTCATCCCGTCCACGGGGCGTTACTTCAATCTGCGCCAGACCCGCTTCTATGACGGGCGACGCGACATCACCGCCTCCACCACGGCCGCCATGGACTACCTGACGCGCCTGCATGACATGTTCAACGGCGACTGGTTGCTGGCGCTGGCGGCCTACAACGCCGGTGAAGGCACGGTCAGCCGCGCCATCGAGCGCAATGAGAAGCTTGGCCTGCCCACCGACTACTGGAACCTGCCGCTGCCCAGCGAGACCCAGGCCTATGTGCCGAAGTTGCTGGCGCTGTCCCAGGTGGTGCTCGCACCCGACGCCTATGGCGTGAACCTCAACCCGATCGCCAACGAACCCTATTTCCAGGTCGTCGAGATCAACCAGCGCATGGACCTGTCCAAGGTCGCGGCAGTGGCTAATATCGACGAAGACGAGCTGTTCCAGCTCAATCCGGCCTTCAAGCAGCGCACCACCATCGACGGCCCCCAGCACCTGCTGGTGCCGACGTCCAAGGCCCAGTTGCTGACCGCCAGCCTGTCGACCATGCGTCCGGAAGAACTGATCAGCCAGCGCGCGCTCAAGCCGGTTTTCGAATCAGCTGACGACAGCGAAGTGGAAGGTGCCAGGCGCACCTACCGCGTCAAGCGCGGCGACAACCTGGCCCAGATCGCCAAGGCCAACAACGTCCAGACCAAGGACCTGCAACGCTGGAACAAACTCAGCGGCAACAAGCTCAAGGTCGGCCAGACCCTGGTGATGCAGGACGCCAAGGCCAGCAAGGCCGCCGGCAAGCGCATCAGCACCGTGATAGCCGCCAACAGCAAGGACCAGAAGAAGCAGACCCAATACAAGGTCAAGCAGGGCGATTCGTTGTACGTCGTCGCCAAGCGCTTCAACGTGGAAATGCAGCACCTCAAGCGCTGGAATCCGCGGATGGGTAAGGCACTCAAGCCTGGGCAGATGCTGACGGTCTACTCCCCGCACTGACCGAGGGACTCTCTGTGGCGAGGGAGCTTGCTCCCGCTGGGCTGCGAAGCAGCCCCAAAAGCAGCGACTCAATCCACCTGTCGCACCGAGGTGCCAGATTCGGGGTCGCTTCGCAACCCAGCGGGAGCAAGCTCCCTCGCCACAGTTCAAGCAAACCCTGAAGCTTTGAGCCCGCGCCTTTTTCCTGCCGATACAAGCTGTTACTGTACAGGCCATAAAGCCCAAGCCGCCTGGATCGGATCTCAGACTTGATACGTCCCCTCCTCCTGCTCCTGATCAGCCTGGCCTTGAGCTCTCCCGCCAGCGCAACCATCAGCGAAAGCCATGGCTATGCGCAGTTCGGCACGCTCAAGTACCCGGCCAGATTCACCCACTTCGACTGGGTCAACCCGCAAGCGCCCAAGGGCGGAGTCTTGCGGGTCATGGCATTCGGCACCTTCGATACGCTCAATCCCTACACGTTCAAGGGTAGCAGCCCGGTTTCCACGCCCAATTTCCTGCAATACGGCATCAATGAGCTGAACGAACCGCTGATGGTCGGCACTGGCCAGTACGCACCGTCCGGCGATGAACCGACGTCGAGCTATGGCCTGATCGCCCAGTCGGTGGAATACAGCGAAGACCGCAGCTGGGTAGTCTTCAACCTGCGCCCCGAAGCGCGTTTCCACGATGGCGTGCCCATCACCGCCTATGACGTGGCGTTCTCCTACAGGACGCTGCTCAAGGATGGCCACCCGCAATACCGCACCAACCTGCAGGAGGTGCTGCGGGTCGACATTCTCAACCCGCTGAAAATCCGCTTCGTCTTCAAGCGTTCGGGCAATCCCTTGCTGATCCTGCGCCTGGGAGAGCTGCCGGTGCTGCCCCAGCATTACTGGAAAGGCCGCGACTTCAAGGCGACGACCTTCGAACCGCCCCTGGGCAGCGGGCCGTATCGCATCACCAAAGTGCAGCCAGGCCGCCAACTGGTGTTCGAACGGGTCAAGGACTACTGGGGCAAGGACCTGCCGGTCAATCGCGGCAAGTACAACTACGACCGCATGGACGTGGAGTTCTACCGTGACAGCGAAGTCGCCTTCGAAGCCTTCAAGGCCGGTGAGTTCGACATCTACATCGAACACCAGGCCAAGAACTGGGCCAACGGCTATCAATTCCCGGCGGTCAACCGGGGCGATGTGATCAAGGCGCAGATACCCCACCAGATCCCGACCCAGACCCAGGGCCTGTTCATGAACACCCGGCGCGGCACGTTCGCCGAGGTCAAGGTGCGCGAAGCCCTGGGCTTGATGTTCGACTTCGAGTGGACCAACCGCACCCTGTTCAGCGGCGCCTACAAGCGCACCCTCAGCTATTACCCCAACAGCGAATTCTCCGCCACTGGCCTGCCGGTGGGGCATGAATGGCTGCTGCTCAAGCCATACCGGGATCAATTGCCGCCCAAACTGCTCACCGAACCCTTCAGCTTGCCCAAGACCGACGGGCGCGGCATTCCCCGGGAAACCCTGCGCAAGGCATTGGGACTCTTGAAGGAAGCCGGCTGGAATCTCAACGGCCAACGCCTGCTGAACGCCGACCACCAGCCCCTGAGCTTCGAAATCCTGCTGGTGAACCCGAACCTGGAGCGTATCCTGCAACCCTACGTCGAAAACCTTGCCAGCATCGGTGTTCAAGCCCGGCTGCGCACGGTGGACCGCGCCCAATACAAACAGCGCCTGGACCAGTTCGACTTCGACATGATCCTGCTGACACTGAACCAGACCCTCAGCCCGGGCCTCGAGCAATGGCAGTACTTTCACTCCAGCCAGGTCGGGGTCAAGGGCAGCAAGAACTACGCAGGGATCGCCAACCCGGTGGTCGACCACCTGCTGGAGAAACTGCTCGCCGCCCAGACCCGCGACGAACAGGTCGCCGCCGGCAAGGCCCTGGATCGTGTACTGCTGTGGCAGCATTACTGCATTCCCAACTGGTATCTCAATTATCATCGCCTGGCGTACCGCAACCGGTTCGCCTTCGTCACCACGCCGCCCTATACCCTGGGCCTGAGCGCCTGGTGGCTGAAATCTTCGGAGAAAGATCAATGAAGCCTTTACGTGCCCTGCTCCTGCAGGCCAGCAGCCTGTTGTTCGCCGGGCTGGCCTGCGCCGCGCCGCAGCATGCCGTGACCTTGTACAACGAGCCGCCGAAATACCCCGCCAACTTCCAGCACTTCGACTACGTCAACCCGGACGCGCCCAAGGGCGGCATCTTCCGCCAGGGCGGCTTTGGGGGGTTCGACAGCCTCAACCCGTTCATCAGCAAAGGCGTGCCAGCCGATGACATCGGCCTGATCTACGACACCTTGGCCAAGCAGGGCCTGGACGAACCCTTCACCGAATATGGCCTGATCGCCGAAAAAATCGAGAAAGCCCCGGACAATGGCTGGGTGCGCTTCTACCTGCGCCCCGAAGCCCGTTTCAACGATGGTCATCCGGTACGGGCGGAAGACGTGGTCTTCAGCTTCCAGACCCTGACCAAGGACGGCGCACCAATGTTCCGCGGCTACTACAACGACGTCGCCGAAGTCATCGCCGAAGACCCGCTCAAAGTCCTGTTCAAGTTCAAGCACACCCAAAATCGCGAGCTGCCGCTGATCCTCGGCCAATTGCCAGTACTGCCGAAGCACTGGTGGGCCGAGCGTGACTTCAACAAGGGCAACCTGGAGATTCCCCTGGGCAGCGGCCCCTACAAGGTCGCCGAAGTGAAGGCCGGCCGCTCGATCCGCTATGAGCGGGTGAAGGACTACTGGGGCAAGGACCTGCCGGTCAATCGCGGGTTCTACAACTTCGACGTGCTGGTCACCGACTACTACCGCGACAACACCGTCGCGGTCGAGGCGTTGAAAGCCGGGCAGTTCGATTACTGGCTGGAAATGACCGCCAAGAACTGGGCCAACGCCTACAACATCCCGGCCGTGACCGAAGGCCGGCTGATCAAGGAACAGATCCCCAACGGCAACCCCACCGGCATGCAGGGCTTTGTCTACAACCTGCGCCGGCCGGTCTTCCAGGATGTGCGGGTGCGCAAGGCCTTGAGCCTGTTGCTGGATTTCGAGTGGACCAACAAGCAACTGTTCAACGGCGCCTACGCCCGCACCCGCAGCTATTTCGAGAATTCGGAAATGGCCGCCACCGGCCTGCCCGGCGAAGACGAACTGAAGATTCTCGAGCCCCTGCGCGGCAAAATCCCCGAGCAGGTCTTCAGCGAAGCCTTCCAGCCTTCGATGTGCGACGGCAGCGGCATGATCCGCGACCAGCAGCGCAAGGCCTACCAATTGCTGCAAGAGGCCGGCTGGCGCATCGTCGACGACAAGATGGTCGACGCCCAAGGCAAACCGGTGGTGCTGGAGTTCCTGCTGGCCCAGACCGAGTTCGAGCGTATATTGCTGCCCTTCAAGCGCAACCTGAGTGACCTGGGCATCGACCTGGTGATCCGCCGGGTGGACGTCTCCCAATACATCAACCGCGTGCGCTCCCGGGACTTCGACCTGGTGGTGGGCAGCTTCCCGCAATCCAGCTCACCGGGTAACGAACAGCGTGAGTTCTGGATGTCCGCCGCCGCCGACAAGCCCGGCAGCCGCAACACCATGGGCCTGAAGGACCCGGCCGTGGACCAACTGGTGGAGCAACTGATCAATGCCGACTCGCGCAAGAGCCTGGTGGCTCACGCCCGGGCATTGGACCGGGTCTTGCAATGGGGCTACTACGTGATTCCCAACTGGCACATCAAGACCTGGCGCGTGGCCTACTGGAACCACATCGGTCATCCGAAAATCACGCCGACCTATGACATCGGCACCACCACCTGGTGGGTCAAGCCGGAGGTCAAGCCGGCCGATGAAGTAGAAAAGCAGGTCATCGAGCAGCAAATCGCCGCCCCTGCGAGCGTGGAGTAACAAGATGCTGGCTTACATTTTTCGGCGACTGCTGCTGATCATCCCGACCCTGTTCGGCATTCTGCTGATCAACTTCGTCATCATCCAGGCCGCGCCCGGCGGGCCGGTGGAACAGATGATCGCCAAGCTCGAGGGTTTCGAGGGCGCCACCAGCCGCATTGCCGGCGGCGGTGCCGAGGTGTCGGTGGCCGGTTCTTCCTACCGCGGGGCCCAGGGTCTGGACCCGACGCTGGTCAAGGAAATCGAACGCATGTACGGCTTCGACAAGTCGGCCCCCGAACGCCTGTGGATCATGATCAAGAACTATGCCCACCTGGACTTCGGCGACAGTTTCTTCCGCGATGCCAAGGTCATCGACCTGATCAAGGAAAAGATGCCGGTGTCCATCTCCCTCGGGCTGTGGAGCACCCTGATCATGTACCTGGTGTCGATCCCGCTGGGGATCGCCAAGGCCACGCGGCATGGCAGCCATTTCGATGTGTGGACCAGTTCGGCAATCATCGTCGGCTACGCGATCCCGTCGTTCCTGTTCGCCATCCTGCTGATCGTGGTGTTTGCCGGCGGCAGTTATTTCGACTGGTTCCCGTTGCGCGGGCTGACCTCCAACAACTTCGACGAATTGAGCATGGGCGGCAAGATCCTCGATTACTTCTGGCACCTGGCCTTGCCCGTAACCGCCCTGGTGATTGGCAACTTCGCCACCATGACCCTGCTGACCAAGAACAGCTTCCTCGACGAAATCAACAAGCAATACGTGGTCACCGCCAAGGCCAAGGGCCTGACCCGCCATCGGGTCCTCTACGGCCACGTCTTCCGCAACGCCATGCTGCTGGTGATCGCCGGCTTCCCTTCGGCGTTCATCGGGATCTTCTTCACCGGTTCCTTGCTGGTGGAAGTGATCTTTTCCCTCGACGGCCTGGGCCTGATGAGTTTCGAAGCGGCCATCAACCGCGATTACCCGGTGGTGTTTGGCACCCTGTTCATCTTCACCTTGCTGGGGCTGGTGGTGAAACTGATCGGCGACCTGACCTACACCTTTGTCGATCCGCGCATCGACTTCGAAAGCCGGGAGCATTGAGATGAACCTGTCCCCTCTCAATCGCCGTCGTTTCGAACTGTTCAAGGCCAACAAGCGTGGCTGGTGGTCGCTGTGGCTGTTCCTGATCCTGTTCGGGCTGAGCCTGGGCGCCGAGTTGATCGCCAACGACAAGCCGCTGGTGGTGCATTACGACGACGGCTGGTACTTCCCGGCCCTCAAGCGCTACCCGGAAACCACGTTTGGCGGCGAGTTTCCCCTGGAAGCCAACTACAAGAGCCCGTACATCCGTGAACTGCTGGCGGCCAAGGACGCCTGGGTGCTGTGGGCACCGATTCCGTTCAGCTACCAGAGCATCAACTACGACCTCAAGGTTCCGGCCCCGGCACCGCCCTCCTCCGTCAATTGGCTGGGCACCGATGACCAGGGCCGCGATGTTTTGGCCCGGGTGATCTACGGTTTCCGTATCTCGGTACTGTTCGCCCTGACGCTGACGCTGCTCAGCTCGATCATCGGCGTGATCGCCGGCGCCCTGCAGGGTTTCTATGGCGGCTGGGTGGACCTGGCCGGCCAACGCTTCCTGGAAATCTGGTCCGGGCTGCCGGTGCTGTACCTGCTGATCATCCTCGCCAGTTTCGTGCAGCCGAACTTCTGGTGGCTGCTGGGCATCATGCTGCTGTTTTCCTGGATGAGCCTGGTGGACGTGGTCCGCGCCGAGTTCCTGCGCGGGCGCAACCTGGAATACGTGCGCGCCGCGCGGGCGCTGGGCATGCAGAACGGCGCGATCATGTTCCGGCACATCCTGCCCAACGCCATGGTCTCGACCATGACCTTCATGCCGTTCATCCTCACCGGCGCCATCGGCACCCTCACCGCCCTGGATTTCCTCGGCTTTGGCCTGCCACCAGGCGCACCGTCACTGGGCGAACTGGTGGCCCAGGGCAAATCCAACCTCCAGGCGCCGTGGCTGGGCATCAGTGCGTTCGCCGTGCTGGCCGTGATGCTGAGCCTGTTGGTGTTCATCGGCGAGTCCGCTCGCGATGCCTTCGATCCGAGGAAGTGATATGAACCAGGACAATCTGATCGAAGTGCGCGACCTGGCGGTGGAGTTCATTGTCGGCGAACGCCGCCAGCGCGTGGTCGAGGGCGTCAGCTTCGACATCAAGCGCGGCGAAACCCTGGCCCTGGTGGGTGAAAGTGGCTCGGGCAAGTCGGTCACCGCTCACTCGATCCTGCGCTTGCTGCCCTACCCGCTGGCCCATCACCCCACCGGGACCATCCAGTACGCCGGCCAGGATTTGCTGGGATTGAAGGAAAAGACCATCCGCCATATCCGCGGCAACCGGATCGCGATGATTTTCCAGGAGCCGATGACCTCCCTCAACCCGCTGCACTGCATTGAAAAACAGATCAATGAAGTGCTGGGCATCCACAAGGGCCTGAGCGGCAAGGTCGCGACCCGCCGGACCCTGGAATTGCTGGAACTGGTCGGCATTCCCGAGCCCCACAAGCGCCTCAAGGCCCTGCCCCACGAGTTGTCCGGCGGCCAGCGCCAGCGAGTGATGATCGCCATGGCCCTGGCCAACGAGCCGGAGCTGCTGATCGCCGACGAACCGACCACCGCCCTGGACGTCACTGTCCAGCTGAAAATCCTGCAATTGCTCAAGGAGTTGCAGGCACGATTGGGTATGTCGTTGCTGCTGATCAGCCACGATTTGAACCTGGTGCGAAGAATTGCGCATCGCGTATGTGTCATGCAGCGCGGTTGCATCGTCGAACAGGCATCGTGCGAAGAGTTGTTCCGCGCGCCGCAGCATCCGTACACTCGGGAACTGCTGGGCGCCGAGCCCAGCGGCACCCCGGCGAACAACGTCGTCGGCCCGCCGCTGTTGCAGGTCGAGGACCTGAAAGTCTGGTTCCCGATCAAGAAAGGCCTGTTCAAACGCACGGTGGACTACATCAAGGCCGTGGACGGCATCCGCTTCAGCCTGCCCCAGGGCCAGACCCTGGGTATCGTCGGCGAAAGCGGTTCCGGCAAATCCACCCTGGGGCTGGCAATCCTGCGGTTGATCGGTAGCCAGGGCGGGATCCGCTTCGAAGGCAAGCCGCTGGACAGCCTGACGCAGCAACAGGTCCGGCCACTGCGCCGGGAGATGCAAGTGGTGTTTCAGGACCCGTTCGGCAGCCTGAGCCCACGGATGTGTGTCAGCCAGATCGTCGGCGAAGGCCTGCGAATCCACAAGATCGGCACCGCGGCCGAACAGGAACAAGCGATAATCGCGGCATTGAAGGAGGTAGGCCTGGACCCGGAAACCCGGAACCGCTACCCCCATGAATTTTCCGGAGGGCAACGGCAGCGTATCGCCATTGCCCGGGCCCTGGTGCTCAAGCCGGCGTTGATTCTGCTGGATGAACCAACGTCGGCCCTGGACCGTACCGTGCAACGCCAAGTGGTGGAGCTGTTGCGGTCGTTGCAAACCAAGTACAACCTGACGTACCTGTTTATCAGCCATGACCTGGCTGTCGTCAAAGCGCTGAGCCACCAATTGATGGTGGTCAAGCATGGCCAAGTGGTCGAACAAGGTGATGCCCGCAGCATATTCGCCGCGCCGCAGCACCCCTATACACAGCAGTTGCTGGAGGCCGCCTTCCTGGCCCCAACAACTGCCGAATAACCTGAAAAGAGGAGCAACACATGGGTTTTCTCGCCGGTAAGCGCGTACTGATCGTCGGTGTCGCCAGCAAGCTGTCCATCGCATCCGGCATCGCCGCCGCCATGCATCGCGAGGGCGCTGAGCTTGCCTTCACTTATCAGAACGACAAACTCAAGGGTCGTGTCGAAGAGTTCGCACAAGGCTGGGGCTCGAGCCCTGAACTGTGCTTCCCGTGCGATGTGGCCAGCGATGAAGAAATCGCCAAGGTCTTCGAAGCGCTGAGCAAGAAGTGGGACGGCCTGGACTGCATCGTGCACTCCGTAGGCTTCGCCCCGGGCGACCAGTTGGACGGCGACTTCACCGAAGCCACCACCCGCGAAGGTTTCCGCATTGCCCACGACATCAGCGCCTACAGCTTCGTGGCCCTGGCCAAGGCCGGTCGCGAAATGATGAAAGGCCGCAACGGCAGCCTGCTGACCCTTTCGTACCTGGGCGCCGAGCGCACCATGCCGAACTACAACGTCATGGGCATGGCCAAGGCCTCCCTGGAAGCCGGCGTACGTTACCTGGCCGGTTCCCTGGGCCCGGACGGTACCCGCGTCAACTGCGTATCGGCCGGCCCCATCCGCACCCTCGCCGCTTCCGGCATCAAGAACTTCCGCAAGATGCTGGCCGCCAACGAAGCCCAAACCCCGCTGCGTCGCAACGTCACCATCGAAGAAGTCGGCAACGCCGGCGCCTTCCTGTGCTCGGACCTGGCATCGGGCATCAGCGGTGAAATCATGTACGTGGACGGCGGCTTCAACACCACCGCCATGGGTAACCTCGAAGAGTAATCTTCACGCTACAGCAAAAACGCCGCTTGCCCTGGAAAGGCCAAGCGGCGTTTTTTATGCCCACCACACCTCCCCGTGGGAGCGAGCTTGCTCGCGATGGCGGTGGGTCTGTTTGCATTGATGTTGGATATACCGCCGTCATCGCGAGCAAGCTCGCTCCCACATTGGTTCCAGGTGTTCATAGAAATCGCGTCCACCACACATCCTCTGTGGGAGCGAGCTTGCTCGCGATGGCGGTGGGTCAGCTGGCATCAATGCTGAATGTCAGCGGCGCAACGCCTGTTTCTGGGCATACATGGCCGCATCCGCGTCGGCCAACAGGTTGTCGATCGACGAATGCCGCCGAGGGTCGTACTCGATCTGGCCCACGCTGAAACGAATGTCATAGCCACGCTGCAACATCGCATTGCGCTCATCGAGGATTTCCTTGAGGCGCGCCATGATCGCCGAAGTCTCGACATAGGAAGAGCCGGTGAGCAGCGCCACGAACTCATCACCGCCCAGGCGACCGATCACATCACTTTCGCGAAAGGCGATACGCAGCACATCAGCGAAGGTTTTCAGCGCGCTGTCACCTTCGGCATGCCCATAGCGATCGTTGATCGGCTTGAAGTCGTTGAGGTCGAAGAACAGCAGCGTCGCCGGTCGCGACAAGCGATCACACACATTCAACGCATGCTGGGCCAAGGTCTTGAAGCCGCGCCGATTGGATAACAGCGTCAACTCGTCCATGCTCGCCATCTGCACCGCAACCATTTCCTGCTCGGCCATGCGCGCCAAGTCGCGCAGCAGTTCGCGCTCTTCGTCATTGAGCTGGCGCGGCTTGGTGTCGAGCAGGCACAACGTGCCAAGCTTGCTGCCATCCTCCAACCCCAGCGGATGCCCGGCGTAGAAGCGAATGCCAGGCGTGTCCGTGACCAATGGATTGTCGTGAAACCGCTCGTCCTGCTCCGCGTCGCAGATTTCCAGGATCTGATCCTGCAAAATCGCATGCCCACAAAAGGAAACTTCCCGCGGGGTTTCGCTTGCATCCAGGCCGGCACTGGACTTGAACCACTGCCGGTTGGCGTCCACCAGGGACACCAGGGCGATGGGCACGTCAAACAGACGCCGGGCAAGGCGAGTCAGGCGGTCAAACCGCTCTTCGGGTGCAGTATCGAGTAGCTTGAGCGAATGCAGATTCTTGAGGCGAACGGCCTCGTTGTCCGGTTTACCTGGCGCAAGCATCGGGAACTCCATGGGCGAGACTTCATGGAGTCTAGTTCAGGACCACTACCATTCAAACCGAACGGCCAAATCAATCAGGCATTTACCGGCCAGGGCTAATACACTGCTTCACAGGTTCAAGACGAGGACGCTGACCGATGAAGCACGCCCCCCATGACGCCGCCCCACGCTTCTGGCGCGACGCGGCCCTGCCCTTCATCGAAGCCCGGGCCATCGCCGACGGGCGCAAGGTCTGCTATTCGCGCCACTCCCATGACCATTTTTCCATCGGAGCGATCACCGCCGGGCGCAGCACCTATATTCATGAGCGGTCGAATTTCCAGGTGCAGAGCGGCACGGTGGTGCTGATGAACCCCGGCGATGTCCATGCGTGCAACCCGATCGACGATGAGCCGTGGTCGTATGTCATGCTGTACGTCGATACCCAGTGGCTCAGGGATTTGCAACGTCGTATCGGTTTCGATGAAACCCTGGACTTCCAGAGCTTTTCCACGACCCACAGCCGTGATGTCGAGCTGTTTGCCGCGCTGCAAGGGTTATATGAGCAACTGGTGGATGAGCGACTCGGCACCGACCGCAAGCGCAGCGCCGCCGAGGCGTTTTTCACTGACCTGCAACAACGGCTCAACCCTGCCGGCCGGCCGGACCGGGGCAGCCACCCGGGATTGATGCGGGCAGCGCAGTTTATTCATGATCATTGCACCGAAGCCTTAAGGCTCGAAGACATCTGCGCCGCCGCACAACTGTCGCCGTCCTACCTGAGCCGTGCCTTCAAGCGCCACTATGGGATGACGCCCCATGCTTTCCTGGTCAACCGCCGGATCCAGTTCGCCCGCCGCCAGTTACGCGAAGGCAAGCTGATCGCCGACGTGGCGCTGGACAGCGGGTTCGCCGACCAGGCGCATTTCCAGCGCGCTTTCAAGCAACACTTGGCGGCTACTCCGGGCCAGTATCGCGGTTGATGCGCCGCTCTGACTTAAATACATTCTGTGGCGAGGGAGCTTGCTCCCGCTCGACTCAAGGCAACACCAAATACACCGCGCTTGCCACCAACAACACCGCCATCGCCCGGTTGAACAGGCGCATGGTCGCCGAATTCCCCAGCCAAGTACGCAGAAAACTGCCAGCGTAGGCCCAGCAGCCCACCGAGACGTAGCAGATCACCAGATAAACCGCCGCAAACTGCCACACCAGCCGCGCCTCACCGTCGGCGACGAACGCCCCCATCCCCGCCACACAGGCCAGCCAGGCCTTGGGATTGAGCCATTGCATCAGCGCGCCGTAGAACATCGACGGGGCCCGGTCCTCGTCCTTGGCGCCCAGGTGCCCGTCGTCCGTCGCCAGTTTCCAGGCCATGAACAACAGGAACGCCACGCCGCCCAGTTGCACCACCCATGTGAGCCCAGGCCAGCGTTGTAGCACTTCATGCAACCCGAGCCCCATCAACACCAATAACAAGACAAAACCCAGGGTCGCGCCGGCCACGTGGCGCAAGGTCGCTCGAAACCCGTACCGAGCCCCGGAACTGAGGGCCACAATGTTGACCGGCCCCGGCGTAATGGAGGCGACCAAGGCAAACGCCGCCATGGAAAGAATCAGACTCATCGCAAACCTTCTTCATATCTGTGAGGTGGCGACCAAGGTAAATCGTCTGTTTCCACCGGTATTGAAGAAAACTGCCTCATGAGGGGATCCACGCTGAGCTCATCCATCGAAGCAAAACCTGCGTCCACAAAAAAGCCGCGACGCCTGGATCAGGCATCGCGGCTTTTTTGCCGAATCAGCGGTCGTTCTTGATCGAAGAACTGGTCGCGTTGGTCAATCCCTTGGTGTTATGGGTACCCGGCGTCGCGGTGGAAATCGCCGACGCCTTGGTCAGGCCGCGCGTATCACGGTCCTTGGCGATGGTCGACGTCAGCGAAGCCTTGCTGGTGCGATCGGTGCGAGTGGTGCCGGTGTGCTTGCCACTCAAGCCATGATCGCGGGTGCGGGTGCCAGCATGGTCGCTGGCCAGTCCCTTGCCAAGGCCGCTGGAATCGCTGGACTTACCACTGCCCTGGCCACCGCCGACACCACCCCCGTGGCCACCACCATTACCGCCGCCGTTTCCTCCGCCATTTCCTCCCCCATTACCGCCGCCACCGCCGTTGCCACCGCCTGCGGCATAGCTGGAACCGATAGGCGACAGGTCGGCAGGCAGCAAGGCCGAAGCACCAAACGCCAGGGCGCAGACAGCAATGGCAATCAGGGATTTCTTATGTTTGGACATGATGTCTCCGAAAGACAAAAACAACGGTTGAACCTTTAAGACTCAGAGGTTCAAATTTTGTTCGTGAGCATCCGACCAACTGCTCGCAAAATTCACTGTCGATTTTCCGGTGGAGTCGTCTCGGGCACGGTTCTATGCTCTGCCCCATGAACCTACAAGACTCGCTGCTCCCGCCCCACGCCGAGATGGTCCGCGCCATGCTCGAACGAGACACCGCCTACGAGGGGGTGTTCTTCACTGCGGTCAAGACCACCGGCATCTTCTGTCGTCCCAGTTGCACCGCGCGCAAGCCGAAGCCGGAGAACGTGGAGTTCTTCGCCCATGCCGACGAAGCCATGTCGGCCGGCTACCGCGCCTGCCTGCGCTGCAAGCCGCTGGACGCCGCCGCCATCGCGCCGGACTGGATCCAGGCCCTGCTCAAAGCGGTGGACGCCGAACCCGACCTGCGCTGGACCGACGCCCTGCTGCTGGAACAAGGTATCGAACCGCTGAAACTGCGGCGCTGGTTCAAGCAACATTTCGGCATGACCTTTCACGCCTACCTGCGCACCCGCCGCTTGGGCATCGCCCTGGGCGGCATCAAGGACGGCACTTCCATCGACAATGCGGCGTTCGATTCCGGTTATGAGTCGTTGAGCGGTTTTCGGGACGCTTTCGTCAAATCCTTCCACATCACACCGGGCCGCGCCGCCCTCAGTGAACCCCTGTTGTTCACCCGCCTGACCACGCCACTGGGGCCGATGCTGGCCATGGCCGAACGGCGGGGCCTGGTGCTGCTGGAATTCCTCGACCGCCCGGCCCTGACCAAGGAGCTGGAAGAGCTGCAGCGACGTTACGGCTACACGGTCGCGCCGGGGCACAACGCTCACCTGCAACAGATCGAAACCGAACTGGTCGACTATTTCGCTGGCAAGCTCACGACGTTCAATGTCCCGCTACACATGCCCGGCAGCGCCTTCGCCGCGCGGGTCTGGGCCGAGTTGCAAAAAATCCCCTACGGCGAAACCCGCAGCTACGGCGGCATCGCCACGGCCCTGGGCAGCCCTGGTGCCAGCCGCGCCGTGGGCCTGGCCAACGGGCAGAATCGCCTGGCCATCGTCATTCCCTGCCACCGGGTGATCGGTGCGGATGGCTCGTTGACCGGTTATGGTGGCGGCCAGCCACGCAAGGCGCTTCTGTTGCGGCTGGAAAAAGCCGCGGTGCAGGTTTCACTGCCCCTGGCGTTTTGAGCGTCCCGGAGAACGAACACCTGATGCCTGTGCCCTACCACGATGCCAGTGCCTTCCTGGCCAACCTCGACGAAGACTGGCGACGGCATGTCGCGACGATCGGCCCTTGCCTGCTGCAACCCAAGCCGGCCCGCGATCCCTATGAAGCCCTGGTCCGGGCGATTGCCTACCAGCAACTGCACGCCAAGGCCGGCGATGCGATTCTGGGCCGATTGCTGGCGTTGTTCCCGGCGCAGACATTCCCCACACCCGTACAGATCCTGGCGACCGACGTTGCTCAATTGCGCGGTTGTGGATTTTCCGCCAGCAAGATCGCGACCATCCAGGGCATCGCCCAAGCGGCCCTGGACGGGGTGGTGCCGGATTACGCCACGGCGCGGGCAATGGAGGACGAAGCGTTGATCGAGCGCCTGATCAGCCTGCGTGGCGTCGGGCGCTGGACGGTGGAAATGCTGCTGATCTACAGCCTGGAGCGGCCGGACATCCTGCCGGCCGACGACTTTGGGGTGCGGGAAGGTTATCGGCGGATGAAGGGGCTGGAGCACCAACCCAGCCGCAAGCAGATGGTCGAGATCGGCCTGGCCTGGAGCCCTTATCGGACGGTGGCGGCGTGGTACTTGTGGCGGGTGCCCGGTCGTTAGACCGTGTCATCGTTCATCGCGAGCAAGCTCGCTCCCACATTGGACTTGGAAAGTTCACAAATCCCCTGTGGGAGCGAGCTTGCTCGCGATGGCGTCCGCATGTCAGTCACGAGTTCAACAGTCCAGAACAACAGGCCGCCCGAGCTGTCCAGAGTCATTACAGTCCCCAATCGGAGGTTCCCATGCAGCTCGAAGGATCCTGCCACTGCGGCGCCGTGTCGTTCAGCCTGGCCTGTGCCCACCCCTACCCTTACCAACGCTGCTACTGCTCGATCTGTCGCAAGACCCAGGGCGGCGGCGGTTATGCGATCAACCTGGGGGGCGATGCCCAAAGCCTGAAGGTGCACGGTCGCAAGCACATCTCGATCTACCATGCACGGCTCAAGGACGAAGGCGATAAACGCGCCCACCGCAGCAGTGCCGAACGGCATTTCTGCTCCCTGTGCGGTTCGGGGTTGTGGTTGTTCAGCCCCGAATGGCCGGACCTGGTGCACCCGTTTGCCTCAGCCATCGACACACCGCTGCCGGTACCGCCGGAGCACACCCACTTGATGCTCGGTTCCAAGGCGCCGTGGGTGGAGATCGAGGCGCATAAGGGCGATCAGCGGTTCGATGTCTATCCCGAGGAATCCATTGCCCAGTGGCATGAACGCCTGGGGCTGGTTACTTAGAGATGCAGTGCTGCATAGGGCCCCATCGCGAGCAAGCTCGCTCCCACAGGGGGTGAACTTCCCAAGTCCAATGTGGGAGCGAGCTTGCTCGCGATAGCGTCAGTACCGGCACCTCTGCACTATCGAGCCGGTGCACCACTGTGGAACCGAAACTCCACATCCGGCGATTCAATCAACTCGCGCTCGGCCTCACGGACCTTGTCGATCACCTGGGCAATGTCCTTGGCGTCGCCGTACTGGTAGGCCAGTTTCAGGTAACCCTGGAAATGCCGGGCTTCGCTTTTCAGCAAGCCGAAATAGAACTTGCCCAGTTCCTCGTCCAAGTGCGGCACCAAAGCTTCGAAGCGCTCGCAGCTGCGGGCTTCGATGAAGGCACCGACCACCAGGGTGTCCACCAGCTTGACCGGTTCGTGGCTGCGCACCACCTTGCGCAGCCCCGAGGCATAACGCCCGGCGGAGAGCTGGCGCAAGCCGATCTTGCGTTTTTTCATCAGGCGCATGACCTGCTCGTGATGCACCAGCTCTTCCCGGGCCAGGCGCGACATCAGGTTGATCAGGTCGACGTGGGAATGGTATTTGGCGATCAGGCTCAGGGCGGTGCTGGCCGCCTTGAATTCGCAGTTCTTGTGGTCGATCAGCAACGTTTCCTGGTCGGCCAGCGCGGCCTGGACCCAGGCATCGGGGGTGCGACAACCAAGGAATTCGTGGATTTCGGGAAGATTCATGGGGCTCACGGGCAAAGGTAGTCGAGCGAAGGGCGCCGATTATACCGGCCTGTCTCCAGACCACCAGCCACCGCCATTGATATGCATCAAGTCAGCGACTCGCCCATAGCAACTAGACTGCCCCACAACAACTATAGTTGAGCAATGCCAGCCTTTTCATTTGCAGGAGAACGCCGATCATGCAAGCCATTCGCAGCATCCTGGTGGTCATTGAGCCCGAACATTCGGAAAGCCTGGCGCTCAAGCGCGCCAAACTGATTGCCGGTGTGACCCAGGCACACCTGCACCTGTTGGTGTGCGACAAAAAGCACGATCACGCCGGCATGCTCGGCGTGCTGAAGGCCGCGCTGTTGGCGGACGGCTACAGCGTGACCACCGAACAGGCCTGGAACGAAAGCCTCTACGAAACCATCATCGACGTGCAGCAAGCTGAAGGTTGCGGGCTGGTGATCAAACAGCACTTCCCCGACAGCCCATTGAAAAAAGCCCTGCTGACCCCGGCGGACTGGAAACTGCTACGCCATTGCCCCACCCCGGTGCTGCTGGTGAAAACCGCCGGCTCCTGGAAAGACAAGGTGATCCTGGCCGCCATCGACGTTGGCAATACCGACGACGAACACCGTCACCTGCACTCCACCATCATCGACCATGGCTACGACATCGCCCTCCTTGCCAAGGCGCACCTGCATGTCATCAGCGCCCATCCCACGCCAATGCTCTCGTCCGCCGACCCGACCTTCCAGCTCAAGGAAACCATCGAGGCCCGATATCGCGAACAATGCCGGGCGTTCCAGGCCGAGTTCGACATCGACGACCAGCATCTGCACATCGAAGAAGGCCCGGCGGACGTACTGATCCCGTTCATGGCGCGCAAGCTGCAGGCGGCGGTGACGGTGATCGGCACCGTGGCCCGTTCAGGGTTGTCCGGGGTGTTGATCGGCAATACCGCCGAGGCGGTGCTCGATACGCTGGAAAGCGACATACTGGTGCTCAAGCCGCAGGAGGTCGAGGACCATCTGGTAGAGCTGGCGGCCAAGGAATAAAGCTCCCTGGCACAAAAGCTCCTTTGCACTGGCCGGGTCAGCCGCCGATCGCATCCTTCAGGAACCCGGGCGCGATGTACCGCTGGTAATGGGCTTCGGACAGAAGGAAAAACTCCCGATCAATGGCATCGCGCAGGTCCGGCAGGTCCCAATCGCGAAACTCCGGCATCAGTACCATGCCATAGGCTTCCAGGTTGTTGATCACCCGCGCGCCCCGGGCGATCAACTGGTAGGCCCAGCAATATTCCGACTGGTGCGGCACAAAACGGATCTTGCGCGATTCCAGTTGCTGGCGCAGCAACCCGGGGTCGAAAACCTCCAACTTGGCCACCATCACCTGCACCAACAGTTGTTCGAGCCGCATCCACACCGCGCGTTTTTCGTCCTCGTTGTAGCCGTTCCAGTGAATCACTTCATGGTGGAACCGCTTGCAGCCACGGCACACCAGGTCACCGTAGACAGTGGAGCAAAGGCCGACGCAGGGGGTCTTGATGAGCTGGTTGGGCATAGGGGAAAGCACACGCAAAAGCAGGACAGGCTGGCATGTTAGCCCTTTGTCTAAGATTGATCACCCCTCAAACTTGAGCGCCCAACTTACCTTTAATTTTTTTTTCCCGTAGAATCAGCCAGCCTTTTAAGGCGCCAATGTCCGTTAGAAGCTGTTTTCAAAGCGTCACGAGCACAGTCGTTCCTTCAGAGCGGTGTTGGCGAAGGGTCTTTCCAGCGGGGAAAGCCCAACGCCAACCCTCATCAGCTCCCGTTCTGCAGGCGTAAAACTTTGAAAGCAGCTTCTGTGAGGAACTCCGGAAACTCTGGCGTGGTGGCTCAAAAAGCCGCCGACGCGCATGAGTACCGTGGGTTTCTGGATGAGCGTCCCGGACACCCATTTGGGACCACTGATGAGGGTAATAACTGTGCTTGAAGCCTACCGCAAACATATCGAAGAGCGCGCAGCCCTGGGTATCGTTCCCCAGCCGCTTAACGCCGAACAAACCGCAGGCCTGATCGAGCTGCTGAAAAATCCTCCGGCTGGCGAAGAAGCTTTCCTCGTTGACCTGATCACCAATCGCGTTCCGCCTGGAGTCGACGAAGCCGCCTACGTCAAGGCCGGTTTCCTTTCCGCCCTGGCCAAGGGCCAGGCCCAATCCCCTCTGCTGGACAAGAAGCGCGCCGTTGAACTGCTCGGCACCATGCAGGGCGGCTACAACATCGTGACCCTGGTGGAACTGCTGGACGACGCCGAACTGGCGCCGGTAGCCGCCAAGGAACTCAAGCACACCCTGCTGATGTTCGATGCCTTCCACGACGTGGCTGAAAAAGCCAAGAACGGTAACGTTCACGCCAAGGCCGTGCTGCAATCCTGGGCCGACGGCGAGTGGTTCAAGAACCGCCCTGTGCTGGCCGACAAGATCAGCCTGCGGGTGTTCAAGGTCACCGGCGAAACCAACACCGACGACCTGTCCCCTGCCCCTGATGCCTGGTCCCGCCCGGACATCCCGCTGCACGCCCTGGCCATGCTGAAAATGGCCCGTGACGGCATCGTGCCTGATGAACAAGGCAAGACCGGCCCGATGAAGCAGATCGAAGAGATGCGTGGCCAAGGCTTCCCGATCGCCTACGTCGGTGACGTGGTCGGTACCGGTTCGTCGCGCAAATCGGCGACCAACTCGGTGCTGTGGTTCTTCGGTGACGACGTTCCTTTCGTTCCGAACAAGCGCGCCGGCGGTTTCTGCTTCGGCAGCAAGATCGCACCGATTTTCTACAACACCATGGAAGACGCCGGCGCCCTGCCGATCGAATTCGATGTGTCCAACATGCACATGGGCGACGTGATCGACCTGTACCCGCATGCTGGCAAAGTCTGCAAGCACGGTACCGATGAAGTCCTGACCACCTTCGAAATGAAGACCCCGGTCCTGTTGGACGAAGTCCGTGCCGGCGGTCGTATCCCGCTGATCATCGGCCGTGGCCTGACCGAGAAGGCACGCGCCGAACTGGGCCTGCCAGCGTTCGATCTGTTCAAGAAGCCTGAAGCCCCCGCTGAAAGCACCAAGGGTTTCACCCTGGCGCAGAAGATGGTCGGCAAGGCTTGCGGTCTGGCGGAAGGCCAAGGCGTGCGCCCGGGTACCTACTGCGAACCGAAGATGACCACCGTGGGTTCCCAGGACACCACCGGTCCGATGACCCGTGACGAACTGAAAGACCTGGCGTGCCTGGGCTTCTCGGCTGACCTGGTAATGCAGTCCTTCTGCCACACCGCGGCCTATCCGAAGCCGATCGACGTGACTACCCACCACACCCTGCCTGACTTCATCATGACCCGCGGCGGCGTTTCCCTGCGTCCGGGCGACGGCATCATCCACTCGTGGCTGAACCGCATGCTGCTGCCAGACACCGTGGGTACCGGTGGTGACTCGCACACCCGCTTCCCGATGGGCATCTCGTTCCCGGCCGGTTCCGGCCTGGTCGCGTTCGCCGCTGCCACCGGTGTCATGCCGCTGGACATGCCGGAATCGATCCTGGTGCGCTTCAAAGGCAAAATGAAACCTGGCATCACCCTGCGTGACCTGGTTCATGCCATTCCGTACTTCGCCATCCAGAACGGCCTGCTGACCGTCGAGAAGAAAGGCAAGAAAAACGCCTTCTCCGGCCGCATCCTGGAAATCGAAGGCCTGGAAGGCCTGACCCTGGAACAGGCTTTCGAATTGTCCGACGCCTCGGCCGAACGTTCGGCTGCCGGTTGCACCATCAAGCTGTCGAAAGAGTCGATCACCGAGTACCTGCAATCGAACATCACCCTGCTGCGCTGGATGATCGGCGAAGGCTACGGTGATGCACGTACCCTGGAACGTCGCGCCCAAGCGATGGAAGCCTGGGTCGCCAACCCGCAACTGATGGAAGCCGACGCCGACGCCGAATACGCCGAAGTCATCGAAATCGATCTGGCCGACATCAGCGAGCCTGTACTCTGCGCGCCGAACGACCCGGACGATGCCCGTCTGCTGTCCAGCGTTGCTGGCGAGAAGATCGACGAAGTGTTCATCGGTTCGTGCATGACCAACATCGGTCACTTCCGCGCAGCCGGTAAACTGCTGGAGCAGGTCAAGGGTCAGCTGCCAACCCGTCTGTGGCTGTCGCCGCCGACCAAGATGGACGCTCACCAGCTCACCGAAGAAGGCTACTACGGCATCTACGGCAAGGCCGGCGCACGGATGGAAATGCCAGGCTGCTCGCTGTGCATGGGTAACCAGGCGCGCGTCGAGCCGAACTCCACCGTGGTGTCGACCTCGACCCGTAACTTCCCGAACCGTCTGGGTGACGGCGCGAACGTCTACCTGGCTTCGGCCGAGCTGGCGTCCGTGGCTTCGATCCTGGGTCGCCTGCCGACCGTCGAGGAGTACATGGAATACGCCGGCAAGATCGACAGCATGGCAGCGGACGTATACCGCTACCTGAGCTTCGACCAGATCGCCGAGTTCCGTGAAGCGGCTGCAAACGCCAACATCCCGGTCGTTCAAGCGTAAAGCTTAAAACGCCCGACTGAAAACGCCGCCCTTCTTGCGAGGGGCGGCGTTTTTTTATGCCTGTCATTTCGATGCCAGCCGAACCACCGCTTTCGCGAGCAAGCCCGCTCCCACAGGGGTTCGGTGGTGTACTGCGATGCTGCATCCAGCCTGGTCCTTGTGGCGAGGGAGCTTGCTCCCTCGCCACGGGTAATGGTGTCGACTTGCAGACTTGTGCACGCCACCACAACCATTGTGGTCCAGTCAGGCCATCAGGGAGTAGACCAACGCCGTAATCGCCACCAAACCCACCAACACAACGAAGACGTTGGAGGCCTGGCCGCGATAGCGGGCCATGGCCGGGACTTTGCGGATGGCGTACATCGGCATCAGGAACAGGATGGCTGCGATGACCGGGCCGCCCAGGGTTTCGATCATGCCCAGAATGCTCGGGTTGAGGGTGGCGACGATCCAGCACACCACCAGCATGAACGCTGCGGTGAGGCGGTCCAGGGTCTTGGGTGCCGGACGGCGGCCGCTCTTGACGATCAGGCCCTTGAGGCCTTCGCTGGCACCGATGTAGTGCCCCAGGAACGATTTGGAAATGGCGACAAACGCGATCAACGGCGCGGCAAAGGCGATGGTCGGATTGCTGAAATGGTTAGCCAGGTACGACAGGATCGACAGGTTCTGCGCCTTGGCCTCGGCCAATTGCGCCGGGGTCAGGGTCAGCACGCAACTGAACACGAAGAACAGCACCATCACCACCATCAGCACATGGGCGCGCGACAGGATCTGCGAACTGCGCTCCTCGGCGTTGGCGCCGTAGCGACGCTTCTGGTCCACCGCAAACGCCGAGATGATCGGCGAGTGGTTGAACGAGAACACCATCACCGGGATCGCCAGCCACAAGGTATGCAACAACGCCGAAGGTTCCGGCGGCGTCGACGCCGTGCTCAGGATACCGCCGCTCCAGTGGGGAATCAGGAACACCGCCAGAAACAGCAGCGCCACGATGAACGGGTAGACCATCAGGCTCATGGCCTTGACGATCGCCTGCTCGCCGCAACGGACCACCGCCAGCAGGCCGAGGATCAGCACCAGGGACAGCACGGCCCGAGGGGGCGACTGGATGTGCAACTGATGTTCCAGGAAGCTGCCCACCGTGTTGGTCAGCGCCACGCTGTAGATCAGCAGGATCGGGAAAATGGCAAAGAAGTACAAAAGCGTGATCAGCGCACCGGCCTTGAGGCCGAAATGCTCTTCCACCACCTCGGTGATGTCCGCGCCATCGCGACCGGACAACACGAAACGGGTCAGGCCCCGATGGGCATAGAACGTCATGGGGAACGCCAGCAACGCCAGGATCAGCAGCGGCCAAAAGCCACCCAGGCCCGCATTGATGGGTAAGAACAGAGTGCCGGCACCGATGGCGGTGCCAAACAGACCCAGCATCCAGGTGGTGTCCTGGCGACTCCATTGGCTGAGGGTGGCTGGGACTGTCGTTTCAAAGCGCTCTTCGACGCTATTGGCCTGATCATTCATCCGGTCGGATCTCCGCTTTCCGGTCACATGCACCCGGCCGGGACGAGTCGGAAAACCCCGACAGGCAGCGCCCTGACCGAAACAGGGGCGCGATTGTCCGGGATTCACGAGCAGAAGCAAAGACTTAGCTGAGGAGCGGTTATGCGGATCAGATCGCCGCAGTGGAATTGTCCCTGTATTTCCCTGCATCCCCTGTGGGAGCGAGCTTGCTCGCGATGCAGGCGACTCGGGGTGCAAGTTGCTACCGAGGCGCTGCTATCGCGGGCAAGCCTTGCTCCCACAAAGCTCGCTCCCACCATTGGATCGGAGTACGAGCAGCGAGACAGGCCATCTGTCAGGCGCCCACACAAAGGCACCACGGCAACCGAAATGCACATAAAAAGCCAAGCCCCCTGCCCCCGGCTCCTACAATCAGGTTGAATAGCCACAATCGATCCAGCGCCCACAGGAGCCCAGCATGACCGCAACCGTTCTGGTACTGGTTGAAACCGTCAATGAATACCTGCCGATTCTCGAACGGCAGGGTTACCACCTGGAATTGGCGCCCACGCCGGCCGAACGCAAGACAGCGATTTTCGAACACGGTGAACGCTTCAGTGCGGTACTGACCCGCGGCCCCCTGGGTTTGACGGCGGAAGAAATCGGCGCCCTGCCCAATCTGCAAATCATCTGCGTGATCGGTGCCGGTTACGAGCAGGTGGACCTGCAGGCCGCGCGCCAGCGGGGCATCGTGGTAACCAACGGCGCCGGG
Organism: Pseudomonas sp. Van50; assembly: GCF_055390755.1. Classification (NCBI taxonomy): domain Bacteria; kingdom Pseudomonadati; phylum Pseudomonadota; class Gammaproteobacteria; order Pseudomonadales; family Pseudomonadaceae; genus Pseudomonas; species Pseudomonas sp. Van50. Next base: position 4,223,816 of record NZ_AP024343.1, read on the forward strand.
GTCAACGCGTCGTCGGTGGCCGACCATGCCATGGCACTGCTGCTGGCGCTGGTGCGCGACATCCCCCGGCCGATGCGAGTGTGCGCCGTGGCGAGTGGGCCAAGGTCATGCGCCCTTCCCTGGCCGGCAAGCGCCTGGGCGTGCTGGGCCTGGGCGCGGTGGGCATGGCCATTGCCAAGCGCGCCGCCCTCGGCTTCGACATGAGCGTCAGCTACCACAATCGCCGGCTGCGCAACGACGTGCCCTACACCTTCTGCGCCACGCCCACGGAACTGGCCCGGGTCTCGGACTTCCTGATCGTCGCCACGCCCGGCGGCCTGGATACCCGGCAGTTGATCAACAAACAGGCCCTCGACGCCCTGGGCCCCCATGGCTTCCTGGTGAACATCGCCCGCGCCAGTGTGGTCGCCACCGCCGACCTGATCAGCGCCCTGGAACAGCGGCGGATCGCCGGCGCGGCCCTGGACGTGTTCGATCACGAACCCGAAGTGCCGGACGCGCTGAAAAACCTGCCAAACGTCGTACTGACGCCCCATGTGGCCGGCCTGTCGCCGGAAGCGACGCGTGGCACGGTGGAGTTGGTCGGCCAGAACCTGAACGCGTTCTTTGCCGGCAAACCGGTGTTGACGCCGGTGCCGCTACCCGACGTGCAGCTTTAAAGCACCCCCAGCAAGGTCCACAACCGTCGGGATTCGGCATCGGCACTGATCAGTTCGCCCAGCAGCTCGCTCAGCGGCTTGTTGCCCCACTCCACGCCACGCCGGATCAGGTAGGGCACCGGGCTATGGGGCTCGGTACGGGCCAGATAACCGGCGATCACCAGTAGCTGCCGGTAGGCCTCTTCACGATTGGCCGGCTCCTGGAAGACCTGGGCAGCCGCCTGGGGCTGGGGCGTCGACGTCGTCGCCGGGGACGTTTGCACCGGCACGACGGTGGGTTGTTGTGGGTGCATCGCGATGAACTCCTCTACCAGTGTCAGCAACGCCTGAATCACGTCCTGCAGGGATTTGTAGCCCGGGCCAGGTTGCCCAGGTAAGCGTCGCTCCAGGCTTCGAGCCGTTGCAGGTGCTGCAGGCTCAACATCAGGCTGCCCTGGCGATGCAACCAGAACGACAAGGGAGTGCTGCGAATCAGTTCGCTGAGTTTCTTTTGGTCGTTGCGCGCCGCTTCCGCCGACGCCTTGGCGTTCTTGCTGTCGTTGACCAACACTTGCTGACGTTGCAAGCGTTGCCAGTCGTCCAGGCAGAAACTGGCAAACGCCGGGTCCCGACCATCGAGCAATGGCACCCGCGTCAGCAACACTTCACTGTAGCGCCGGGCCAGCCACTCCAAGGGGATCACTCGCCACGACTGGTCGCCTTCATCGGCCTGGGGATGCAACTGCTCCGGATAGCGTTCACACAACCCCGCCACCAGCGCCAGGCTGCCTGGCAACCCCTCCAGCCCGGCCCGATGCAACCAGGCCTCTCCCAGCCAGGCACTGATCATCAAGTCCTTGCTGCGCTCGAGCAGCAGCGTGGTCGCGAGCCGTTCCAGGTCCGGCCACAGGGCGCGCTTGATCGAAGACTGCCACACACCGGTAGGCAAGCTGGTGTCGTCCTCCCGGCGCAATTCGCGCAGTTGGTCGTATTCCGGCTCGTAGCGCAGGTCGAGACCACAGGGTAACTCGGCACTGATCGGCTCGAGCAACTGAGTGACCAACTCGGGCAAAGGCGATATCGGCACGCTCACAGGCCCTCCTCACGGGTGGCGATGGCGGGGCTCGATGAGGTCGCCATGAAAGGTGATCGGGGTGCCCGCGTCGGCAGCGGCGGGATCGACAACGGCAGCTTGGAACCCTGGCTCATCAACGACAGGCGCACGAACATCCGTGTCTGCTCCGCCGTGCGGGCCTGGGTCTGGGCAGTGACCGGCAGTTGCAGGGCCAGGGGAAAATCGGTGTAGTCGACATTCGGCTGACGCTGGGCCGATCCCAGCGCGCGCATCAGGCGCAGCAATGACCACGGCCCCTGGTACTCCCAGCCAGCCTCCAGGTCGCGCACCACCAGGTTCGGTTGCAATGGATCGTTGGCCGGACGCTGGTAGCCGTTGCGGGCCCAGCGCAAGGTCAGGCGCACGGGCTGGCCGACCATCCACCGCAGGTTCTGCTGGCCGCCGCCGGGGTAGCTGATCTGTTGGTTGCCGGCGTCCAGGCTCCAGGCGATCACCTGGTCAGCGCCGCGCTCTTCATCACGATCGGTCCGCCAGCGCACGTCCATCTCCACCCCCAGAATGCCACTCTTGTCGCGCACGAACAGCGGCCCGAGCCAGGTGCCGGCCTGTTTCAAACGGTTGAGAAAATCCTCGGCCGCCAGGCGGTCCGGCGTCTGGCTCAACACCAGCCCGGCCTGGGCCAGGGGCAGGCGTGTGTCGATCAGCTCCAGCAGGTGCTGGACCCGCGCCGGGTCGGCATCGCTGGCGCGCACATCCTGGGCGAACGGAAAACGCCCGGCCAGGTATTGATTGAAATAGTTGGCCACGTCATTCCAGGCGCTCGCCGCCTGGTTCTGTTGCAGGTACAGGCACCGTTGCAGGGCGCCCTGCTGCAACGCGACCGTACGCTGGGCCAGGTCACCGCGCCCGCTGGGCAGGCTGGAGGTCTGCAAGATCTGCGCACAGGACGTGGTGTCCATGGTGATGAAGTCCCGGCTCACCAATTGCTCCAATTGGGCCGCCGAGCTGGCCGGGTTCTGGTTCTTGTACTTGAGCAATTCATCGTTGAGGGCCATGAAGCGCGCCACCTGGTCGTGCTCCAGGGCCGACAGGTTGTCCTGCTGGACGATCAACCATTCCAGGGCGGGCATTCGCTGCTCGGCGACCTGCAGCATCACGCCGAACTGCTGGCTCAGGCTCAGCTTCAAGTCTTGTGGATCGCTGGCACCGTACAGCTGCAAGCCGAAGTTCTTCGAACCGTCCCAGCGCTGGACATCGGCCCGCTGGCTGAACAGCGGCTGGGCATCGATTTCGTCCAGGCCACTCTTGATCTGCGCCAATGCCCGGCGATTGAGCAGACGCTGGAAACGGATCGCCAGGTCGCCGCGGTGCACATCCATGAAGGCTTTTTGCAGCGCCACGGCCTGGGTCGTTTGCACATTGAAGCCCATGCCGGGCAACGACGCGTTGCTTTCATCCAGGCTCAACCACATGGCCCGTGCCGCGGCGCCTTCGGCGGCCTGCATCAGTGCGTCACGGTAATCCGGCGGAATGCGCGGCAGTTCTTCGCTGGCATAGCTCTTGTAGCTGGCGAAGTAGTTCAGGGCGACACTGAAATCATCACTGCCATCGCCCTGGCCCATCGCATCGGGGTTGCTGTCCGACGGATCCTTCTGCATGGCCAACGCCACGAAATCGCGCTTGAACAGTGCCTGCACCGCACCGTCCAGCGCCGTGACATGGTCCTGCAAAACCAGCAGGCCGCTGCCCTGTTGCACCAGCAGGTTGTCCCGGGAGCCGGTCTGGACGATCCACTGGTCACGAAAACTCTGCTGCAACTTCGCCGCCTGGCTCTCCAGGTCCTGCTCGATATCCGGCCCCAGCAAAGCGCTGTGACTGACCTTGTCCAGCATCTGGCTGTAGCCGGGTACCAGGTCCTGGCCCTTGCCTCGGCCCCAGGCCGAATTGGTCAGGCTGACCAGCGTCTGCAAATCGTCGATCAGCGCCATCAGGTCTTCAAGCTCGCTCAAGGAATTGCCACTGCCGGCCTCCAGCCGTTGCAGGTGCAGCTTGAGGTAACCGGCCTGGCGCACGAAGTTGTCCGCCAGGAAGTAATGGTCCAGCCAGCGCTGCATCAGGCCGGTGAAGTTATCGGAGATCACCGGGCGCTCGGCGTTCAGGTCCAACCCTTTCAAATCGCTGTTCTGGGCATCGAACAGCACCCGGTTGTAGAAATGTGCGCGGCTCAAGGTGCCGGTGTTGAGTCCCAGGGACAACGCGGTATTGCTCAGTTGCACCAGTTCGTCCAGCGGCGCCTTGGGGTCGTTCACCACCTGGCTGAACATCTGGTTGTGCTGCTCCAGGCGTACCGCCAGGTCCACCAGTGCCTTGGCCTTCACGTAGCTCTGCCATTGCGCCGGGTCTTCACTCTCGACGTTGCCCCGGCGCTCGGTGTTGCGGATGGACTTGAGTTGCTCCAGGTCTGCGTTCAACAGATCCCGCAATGGCAAGATCCAATGATGCCGGGCGGTCAGGCGCAACCCATTCTCCAGTTGCGTGTCCACGGAAGAAAACCACGAGGTGGGAAAGACCACCGAGACAAAGCGCCAGCGCGGGGCTTTTTCCAACACGTTCCAGTAGTTCTGCACGTTGTGCCGGGTCGGCTCCAGTTGCGGTTCGTCGGGGTCGACGACGAGGTGGTTCTTATGGGCGCTGAGGATCAACCGCGACAACCCTTCGGCTTGCTCCACCGAATCGTGCCAGACCCACACCATGCCCCCCAGCCACACCAGGCCCACCACCAACGCCACCGCCGCGGCCAACCGATGCCCACGCTGGCGCAAGCGCAACAGCCGTGGCACAGGCTGGGCCAGGCCACGCTCGGCCACCAGCCGCCGCGACCACAATTGCCGGGCGAACACGGTTTGCCCCTGGGCGCTGTCGGCGGCGGTCAACCCGTCGTCACTGACGGCCGGCGCCTGGCTGGCGGTGAAATACACCCCGCGAAAGCGCGGCGCTTCACCTTGGGCGTTGCCCTGGAACACCGGCTCCAGCAGGATCTGCAAGGCCCGCCGCAAGCCTTCGAAACGCTCCGGCAAACCATAGAGATCGTTACCCAATTGTCCCGACAGCGCACCGATCTCGATGATCGACTGCGACAGCGCGGCGTTGACCTGGTCCAGGGCCTGATCACTCCACTGCGACTGCCACGCCGCATCCGGCAAATACGGCGACGACCAGCCCAGCATCGACTCCCGTGCCTCGGCGGGCAGCGCACTGACCAGTTCCTGGAACCCGGGCAGTTCTTCCATCCCGGTCATCACCACATACACCGGCAGGCTGAGACCGAAGCGTTGCAAAAGGTCGATGAAGCAGCGCCGGACCTTGAGGCTAAGCTCGGTGGTGTGCTCGATGTCATCGAGGGTGCTGAACGGCACGGTCCAGATCACCGCATCCAATGGCCGTTTGCTGCGCAAGCGCAACATCAGCCCGAGCAGGCGCCACCAGTTGCCCCGTTGCCGGTTCATGCCTTCATCGGGCAGGAACAACGCCTGGGGCACCACCAGCACCGCGCCTTCGGCATCGGAAAACCAGCGCCCGAACCAGGCCGCCTTGTCGGTCGGTTGCAAGCGCCACTGGGCGCACAGTCGGGCACCGTCGGTTTCATTGCCGAGCATCATCAGCCAGGGCATCTGATAGCGGTCCCGGGTGCCCTGCTCCTGTTCCATGTGGCGCACCGCCCCATAGAAACTGCGGATCGCCGCCCCGCCCTGGGTCCGCAGCCACCAGATCAGGGCCGCGATCAACAGCACCACGACGATGGCGATCAATACCAGGGCAACGATGCTCAGGGTGCTCATGAGTCCTGCTCCTGAACCACCGCCGACTCGTTCAGTTGCAACACCGGCTCGAGTTCCAAACGGATGTCACGCCAGAACACCTGCCCCAAGCCGGTCAGCAACAACACCATCGCCAGGATCGCCAGCCCCAGGCGCAAGCCGTCCGGCAACGACTGCTGCACCGGCATGCGCACCGGCGGTGTCGCCGCGGCCAACGCCAGGCGCTGGCTGACGTCGACGTAATCGGGGTCGTGTTGCCAGGCGAAGGTGAACAGCGCCGCGCGCCACTTGGCCTGCTGGACCTGGCCGGGCTCGTCCCGCAATCGCCCCTGGAACCCCAGGATCAGGCACTGCAGGTAGACGTTCGCCAGGTCCCGGGTACCGGGCATCTGCTCGTCCAGCAATTTCTTGATCGCCGCCGGCAAGCGCTCGCCGGCCTGGCGACTGGCATACATGCGTGATTCGAGGGGGTGCTGCTGCCAGGCCAGTTGGCCGGGCCAAGGGCTGAACAACAGGGTTTCGTCCACCAGCGCGACGAAGGCATAGACCAGCGCCTTGACCTGCTCGGTGGCCGCATCGCCGACGGTGGCGAAGGCCACCCGCCACAGGCGTTGGGCACTGCGCCCGGAAAACTCCACCACCCGGTTGACCAAAACCGCGGGGTCGCTGTCCCTGGGCAAGTCTTGCCACTCCTGGGACCACTTCAGCCAGGCCTGGCGAAAAGCGCTGCTCAGCGGCGCCTCATGCAGACTCCGAACCGCCCCGCCACTTCCGTCAGGCATACGACTCCCCTTTTGCGATCAGGCACTTTCACTGGCTTGCGCCACGAACAACACCACTTGCCACGGGCTGCTGGCCTGGGCCGATGCCGGTGCCACGATGTGCAGCGGCAATTGCCCGTCGAACCATTGCCCGCTGGCGGCCACCACGAACAAACGGGTGTCGTCGCCGACGCTGTAGGCCACCTGTTCGTTGCGGCTCATGGCCTGGTGGGACAAACCGCTCATGCGTTGCCGGCTCAGCAGCGGGACGTGGCGCGCCGACGCGATGATCGCCCCGCGCAACCAGTCGGCCGCCGCCTGCTCGCTGGCACCGTTGGGCATGCGCAGGCCGATCACCAGGCGTTGATCCGGCTGGTCGTCCGGCAACTGGATCGAGAAGACCTGCTCGTTGCGCTCGAAGGCCAGGCTGCGATAGCCGGCACGGACCAGCTCCAGGGTGGTTTCCAGCCAATCCAGCAACGGCTCGTAGCCATGCTGCAACTCGAGAAAATCCAACGGTGCGAAGGCCGGGACGCCCGCCAGCGGATCGAGGGCCGACCAGCTCCCGGCCAGCCCCAGCAGCAAACCGTAGAGTGCCTGGGGCGTCGCCACGCGGGTGTTCAGCGCCCCTTCGACTTCCGGCAAGCGCGCCCACAAGGCGGTCAATTGCCGACGAATCTCCATGGCATCGTCCTGGTTGCCGGCCGCCTGGGCCTGACGCAAGCGACCGGCGAGGAACATGCACTTTTCCCGGGCCCGGGCACACACCCCGGCGACCCGCCGGCCGAGGACCGATTCCGGCAACAGGACCGGCGTTGGTGGCGTGTAGGGCACGCGCCAGAAGCCACCGCCCTCCTTGCGGATGCGCAGCAACGGCAGGCAGATCGAATCGGCCTTGCTCAGTTGCGTGCACAACCTCGGGTTGGGTCGCCAGACAGTGATCGATTCGGGAAACTCACCGCTGGTGAGGTCCGGCAACGCCTCGCCGACCACCGACTGCAAACGGCCCTTGAGCGGCAGCAGTTGCCCGGCGCGCCACAGTGGGCTGACGGCCAGGTACACGGTCACGGTGGCGTCGGCGGTCTTGTCGATGGCCTCGGTGATGTCCAGCTCCAGCGTCGGCCCGACGCCAGCCTGCAGGTTGACCGGCAAGCCATCCGGCAAGGTCCCTTGCAATTGCAGCAGCCGTACCTGGCCGGCACTGAGGGCCGACGGGTCGACCTCCAACTGGCTGACGCCCCAGAACCAAGGGTTGCAGGCCCCGGCGAAATGCGCAGCCAAGGCCTCGGCACGCAGCCCCTGCAATTGAAAATGCTGGGGCAGCAATTGCATGCCCTCATGCCAGCACACCGCGTCAGGTAACAGACTCATACGACTCCCTTCGACATCCCAATGTCGCCGCCCATGGCGGCCCGCGGTTTACTCAAGGCTGATGGTCATCACGCTGGCCATCGTTGACGAGGGTCATCTCGCGACTGTCGAACTTCAGCCAGGCCTTGCGCTGATCGTCCAGCCGAAGCCGGTGGGCTCCGGGAGTGTTATAGCTGGCGAAGACCAAAAGTCCAGCGGCGCGCCGGCCCTCCAACGGGAAGGGTTGGCGGTCGATGAATTGCCCCGGGACCAGCTCCAGCCCCCACACCGACATGAGTTGACGATAGTCGCGCTGGAACTGTTCGCGCTCGGCGAACCATTGGCTGGCGGTGATGCCCGACAGCTGCTTGAGCAGGTCCGGGTCGTTCACCGCGATGAAATCCACCGCGATCGGCGTGTCGTCATTGGCCCGGGGCGCGACGTCCAGGGTCAGGCTGTCCAGGTCGACACTGGGGGCAAAGAGCGAGCAACCGGTGAGTGCCAGGCTCAAAAAAAATCCATAAAAAAACCCACGCAAAATGAATCTTCCTTTTCTCAGCGGTCAAAAATTGTTTTTGCTTGCTTTTTTATAGACCTGTTCTAGCGTCTTGGGTAGTTCGACCCACACGGTTGAATGGACCAGGTTCGTCAAGGGAATGACAGGTTTTCTGCCGCCCGTTTGCAACCTGCGGATCAGCAAGGGAATGCGATGAGCGGGACTCCCGATGCATTGCTCCCACACATGCATCGGAGTCGGCCGCCATGGCAGAAAGTACCCAGCACAAGCTCGACAGAGTCCGTCCTCCCCGCGTCCAGATCACCTATGACGTGGAAATCGGCAACGCCATCGAGAAAAAAGAATTGCCACTGGTGGTCGGCATTCTGGCCGACCTCTCGGGCAAGCCGTTGGACCCGCTGCCCAAGCTCAATGAGCGGCGCTTCACGGAAATCGATCGGGACAACTTCAACGAGGTGCTCGCCTCCATCTCCCCCCGCGCCACGCTGCAGGTGAACAACACCCTCAGCGGCGACGACAGCAAGCTCAACATCGAGCTCAACTTCCGCCACATCGACGACTTCGACCCGGTCAAGGTCGTGGAGCAGGTCACGCCGTTGCGTCGGTTGTTCGAAGCGCGCCAACGCCTGCGGGATCTGTTGACCAAGCTCGACGGCAACGATGACCTGGACAAATTGCTGCGTGACGTGATCGCCAACACCGAGGGCCTGCAGGAGATCAAGTCGGCCCGGCCCCAGGACGCGACGCAGGAGTTGCCGACCGTCGCCGCCAACGATGACCCTGCCCCGGCCGAACCACAGGCCTGATCGCGCGCATCATTCAAGGGAGATACCGCCATGCCTGCTTCATCCAGCGCTCAAACCAGCGAGAGCACGACCCAGACCCTGTCCCTGCTGGACAAGATCATCGCCGAAGGCCGCATGGCCCACGACGACAGCCAGCAAGACTACGCCCGCGACATGCTGGCCGAATTCGCCACCCAGGTCCTCGACGAAGGCATGGCCATCGACAAGGACACGGTGGCGATGATCAACGACCGCATCAGCCAGATCGACGAGTTGATCAGCGCCCAGCTCAACGAAGTGCTGCACCACCCCGACCTGCAGAAACTCGAAGCCTCCTGGCGCGGCCTGCACCTGCTGGTGCAGAACACCGAAACCAGCACCCGGTTGAAATTGCGCCTGCTCAACGTCACTCAGAAAGAACTGCAGAACGACCTGGAAAAAGCCGTCGAATTCGACCAGAGCGCGCTGTTCAAGAAAATCTACGAAGAAGAATACGGCACCTTTGGCGGGCATCCGTTCAGCCTGCTGGTGGGTGACTACACCTTTGGCCGGCATCCCCAGGACATCGGCCTGCTGGAAAAACTCTCGAACGTCGCCGCTGCCGCGCACGCCCCGTTCATCGCCGCCGCCAGCCCGCGGTTGTTCGACATGACCAGCTTCACCGAACTGGCGATCCCCCGGGACCTGTCGAAGATTTTCGAGAGCCAGGAACTGATCAAGTGGCGCGCCTTCCGGGAAAGCGAAGACTCGCGTTATGTGTCCCTGGTGTTGCCGCACTTCCTGCTGCGCCTGCCCTACGGCCCGGACACGCTGCCGGTGGAAGGCATCAACTACGTCGAAGACGTCAACGGCACCGACCACAGCAAATACCTGTGGGGCAATGCCGCCTGGACGCTGGCGCAACGCATTACCGAAGCCTTCGCCAAATATGGCTGGTGCGCGGCGATTCGCGGGGCCGAAGGTGGTGGCGCGGTCGAAGGCCTGCCGGCCCATACCTTCCGTACCAGCTCCGGGGACCTGTCGCTCAAATGCCCGACCGAAGTGGCGATCACCGACCGCCGTGAAAAAGAACTCAACGACCTGGGCTTCATCTCCCTGTGCCACAAGAAAAACAGCGACGTGGCGGTGTTCTTCGGCGGCCAGACCACCAACAAGGCCAAGGTCTACAACACCAACGAGGCCAACGCCAACGCGCGGATCTCGGCGATGTTGCCGTATGTACTCGCGGCTTCGCGTTTTGCCCATTACCTGAAGGTGATCATGCGTGACAAGGTCGGCAGTTTCATGACCCGCGACAACGTGCAGACCTACCTCAACAACTGGATTGCCGACTACGTGCTGATCAATGACAACGCGCCGCAAGAGATCAAGGCGCAGTACCCATTGCGCGAAGCCCGGGTGGACGTGACGGAGGTGGCCGGCAAGCCCGGCGCCTACAAGGCCACGGTGTTCCTGCGGCCGCACTTCCAACTGGAGGAGTTGACCGCGTCGATCCGCCTGGTGGCGACCCTGCCGCCGCCGGTAGCTGCCTGACCGCTGCGTGGCTATGTGGCTATGTGGCTATGTGGCTAGGGAGCTTGCTCCCGCTGGGGCGCGAAACGGCCCTGTTTTTTAGGACTGCTGCGCAGCCCAGCGGGAGCAAGCTCCCTAGCCACAGGTTCAGCGTTCGTCTTTAACGGATCGGTATCGGGTAACACCCCACTCGACTTCAGGAGTTCCACACAATGGATGCAATCATTCTCGACCTCGGCGGCGACATCAAGGGCGACAGCCTGCTGGAGGGGTTCACGGACAAGATCGAGGTCATGTCCTACAGCCATAACGTGGCAATGCAGGTCACCAACGACGTCAGTAACTCGGAGCGCACCTCCGGCCGGCCCCACATCGGCGAATTCACCCTGACCAAATTCGTCGACAGCTCCACCCCCACCCTCAATGAGTATTGCTGCGCCGGCAAGCCAATCCCGCAAGCCGTCATCACCATCGGCCGCAACGCCGCCGAGGGCAGCGGCAAACTCATGCCCTTCATCATCTACACCCTGACCAACGTCGTGCTGTCCAACGTCAGTGTCAGTGGCGGCACCGGCGGCAAACCGGTGGAAACCCTGTCGCTGAACTTCACCAAGATCAAATGGGAACTCACCGCACAGAAAGACGACGGTACCAAGGAAGGCACGGCGGGCACGACCTGGGACCTGGCCGCCAACAAAATGACCAAGTAAGGCAGCCGCGCCCATGGCTGGCTTCGGGCTGCGCCCACCCCTGTTCGAACGCCTGGCCAGCCCGGCGGACGACACCGGGCGGGCGTTCGACCGACAGGCGTTGCAAGACTCGGTGCATGCCGAACTGTCGCGCCTGTTCAATACCCGACGCGGTCCACGGGCGCTGACCGATCCACCGAGCATCCTCGACTACGGCATCGCCGACTGGACCGCGCTGCAACAGCAGCGCAGCGATGACCGGCGCCAACTGACCCGGGAAATCCGCCAGGCCATCACCCACTTCGAACCTCGCCTGCGTCTGGGCGAGGTCCAGGTCTGCCCGGTGCCAGGCCATCCGCAGCAACTGTGCATTCGGCTGTCGGGCGAGTTGCGGGGCGACCTGCATGCCTGGCCCGTGGCCTTTGTCATCGAGCCCGCCGGCGACGGCCTGGAGGTACGCCATGAGCGACTCGATTGACCCGCAACTGCTGGACTATTACCAACGGGAGCTGACCTGGTTGCGTCACGCCGGGAGCCTGTTCGCCGAGCGTTATCCCAAGGTCGCCCGGCGCCTGGAGCTGTCCCCCGGTGAATGCCCCGACCCCCACGTCGAGCGCCTGCTGGAAGGGTTCGCCCTGCTGGCCGCGCGCTTGCAACGGCGGCTGGACGACGATTACGCCGAATTCAGCGATGCCCTGCTCGAACAGCTCTACCCGCTGGCCATGCGGCCCTTGCCGTCGTGTGCCATCGTGCAGTTCGAGCCCGACCCGAGCAAAGGCAACTTGAACGAGGGCTACCCGCTGCCCCGCGACACACCGCTGTTCGTCACCACCGACACAGGCCAGAGCATTCATTTTCGCACCACGGCCGCCGTACATCTGTGGCCAGTCCACGTCAGCGAAGCGCTGCTGCTGGGCAGCGATGAAACCCAGGCGCTGACCGGGGTGGTCCAGGCCCGTTCGGCCTTGCGCCTGGAATTGCGATGCCTGGGAGAAAGCCAGTGGTCGACGCTGGGAATCGACTCGCTGCGGGTGCACCTGGCGGCGTCACCGATGATCAACGCCGGGCTGTACGATTTGCTGGGTGCCCACGCCATCAAGGTCCTGGCCGGCGCGCCGGGCAGCGTGCCGGAGCCGTTGGCCGGCTTGCCGCAGATCGTCGGCTTCGCCAGCGACCAGGTCTTGTTGCCGGACGAGGACGGCGTGCACCCTGGCATGCGCCTGCTGGCCGAGTACTTTGCCTTCCCGGATAAATTCGGTTTCTTCGACCTGCCCCTGGCCGGCGCCACCAGCGACAGCCAGGCCTTGTATCTGTACATCGTGTTCGACCGGGCACCCGGCAGTCGCCTGCCGCTCCAGGCCAGCGACATCGCCCTCGGCTGTACGCCGGTGATCAACCTGTTCCCCCGCACGTCCGAGCCGCTGCGCCCGGATGGCACCCGTAGCGAGTACCGGTTGGTGGCCGACAGTCACCGGGAAAACAGCGTCGAGATCCACAGCATCCGGGGCATGCGCGCCATCTCCGGCCAGGGCGTGCGCAAAGTGCCGGCCTACTACGGCAGCCAGCATGGCAGCGACCAAACCTGCTACTGGCATGCGCGCCGGGTCAGCGGCATGAGCCCGAACCGGCTGGGCACCGACTTGATGGTCAGCCTGGTGGACACCCGGTTCGACCCGCTGGTCGACACCCGCGACTACAGCCTCACCGCCGAACTGCTGTGCACCAACCGCCATCTGGCCCAAAGCCTGCCGGCCGGTACGCCGCTGGGTTTCGAGCGCCCGGGACCGGTGGCCTGGGCGCGCCTGCGCAACCCACCCAGCCCGCAAAGCCTGCCGCGCCTAGACGGTGAATCGCGCTGGCGGCTGGTGTCGCAATTGACCCTCAACCATCTGTCACTGGTCGAAGGCCCCCAGGCACTGGACGCACTGCGTGAGATTCTCGAATTGCACAACCTGCGGGACGAAGCCAGCGCCCACCGACAGATCGAAGGGGTCACCGGACTGGGCTGCGAGCGCGTCATCGCCCATGTCGGCGAAGACGCCTGGCGCGGCTGGCGCAACGGCCTGGAGGTGCGCCTGCACCTGGATCCGCAACATTTTGTCGGCAGCAGCGCCGTGCTCTTCTCCGGTGTGCTGGCGCAGTTCTTTTCCCTTTACGCCACTGCCAACCGCTTCGTACGCACGGTGCTGGTCCAGTCCGACAAGGAGGTGAAGACATGGCAACCCCAAGCCGGCAAACCCCTGGTGCTCTGAACCTGAGCGAGCGACTGCGACGCGACCCGCAACGCTTCGAATGGCTCCAGGCGCTGTTGTTGCTCGAACGCGAACACCCCCAGGCCGAGCCCTTGGGCAGCGGCACCGCGCCGCACGCCGAAGCCTTGCGCCTGCGCGGGCCCTTGACGCCGCTGTTCGCCGCCAGTGAAGTCGAGAGCCTGGACCACGAACCCGGCTTGCCGCCCACCTTGACCACACCGATCTTCGGCCTCGGAGGCCCGGACGGCCCGCTGCCCTACGCCTACCAGGAATGGCTGCAACAGCGAGCGCGGGCGAAGGATCACGCCCCGGCGGAATTCCTCGACCTGTTCCAGCATCGCCTGCTCAGCCTGCTTTACAAGGTGATGCGCAAACATCGCATCGCCCTCGGTTTCACCGCCCCAGGCGCGTCCGCCGTACACGCACAGCTGCGAGCGTTGACCGGCCTGCTGCCCAAGGCCTTGCAGGAGCGCCAGGCCGCCCCCGACTCGGCGGTCCTGGCCTGCACCGCGCTGTACGCCGATGGCCGGCGTTCCCTGGACGGGTTCGCGGCGATTGTTCGCGAGCAGTTCGGCTTGCCCGTGGAACTGAGTGCCTACGAAGGTGGCTGGCGTGAAATCCCGCCCGCCAGTCGCAGCCGCCTGCAACCGGGCGGGCGCAACCTGCGCCTGGGCCGCAACGCGGTGGCCGGCACCCGGGTCTGGGACGAACATGCCGGCGTGCGCCTGACCCTCGGCCCGCTGAGCACGGCCCAGGCCAGCGGATTGCTGCCCACCGGCGAGACCCATCCGCTGCTCGCCAGCCTTTACGCCCTGTATTTCGGCCCCGACCTGGACTGCACCCTGGTGCTGCTGGTCCGCGGTGCAGGCCCGCTGCAACTGGGTCGCCAGGCAGCGCCACGGCTGAACTGGAACGGTGGCCTGCAACGCCAGCCAAGCCTGGCCGTGCAACGGATCGAAACCCGCCTTCGCCAGCCGGAGATTGCCTGAAATGGAACTGGCCAGCCTGATCGGACGCCTCAACCCGGACAACCGCCGCGCCCTGGAACGGGCCGCGCAACGCTGCATGCAGCGCAGCCACCACTACGTGGAAATCGAACACCTGCTGCTGGAGTTGCTCGACATCGAGGGCGGTGACTTCGCCTGCCTGCTGCCGCGTTTCGGCCTGGAACGTGACGCGGTGGCCGCGGAAACCAACAAGGCCCTGGACCTGTTCAAATCCGGCAGCACCCGCACGCCCGCCCTGTCGGCGCACACCATCGGCCTGCTGGAAGATGCCGTGGTCCAGGCCAGTGTGTTGGGCCTGGACAGCATCCGCTCCGGGCTGTTGCTGCTGGCACTGCTGGACCGTGATGAGCGCCGCAGCCTGCTGCTCAACAGCGCCTCGTCGCTGCTGCGCATTCCCCGCGACGCCCTGCGCGCCCAGCTATTGGAATGGACTGAAAGCTCCCGTGAGCATGTCGCTGGCGTGCGCCCGGCCAAGCCCGGCGAGGCGCCACAGAAACAGGACCCGGTGCTGGACCAGTACACCCAGGACCTGACCGCCGACGCCCGGAACGGTCGCATCGACCCCATCGTCGGCCGCGACGGCGAAATCCGTCAGTGCATCGACATCCTGCTCAGGCGCCGGCAGAACAACCCGATCCTGGTGGGCGCGCCGGGCGTCGGCAAGACCGCCGTGGTGGAAGGCCTGGCCCTGCGGATCGCTGCCGGGGATGTGCCGCCATCGTTGCAGGAAGTCACCCTGCGCGTCCTCGACCTGGGCCTGTTACAGGCCGGCGCCGGGGTCAAGGGCGAATTCGAACAACGCCTCAAGGGCGTGATCGACGCGGTACGCAGCGCCGAAAAACCGATCATCCTGTTCATTGACGAAGCCCACACGCTGATCGGCGCCGGCGGTGCGGAGGGCGGCAGCGATGCGGCCAATCTGCTCAAGCCGGCCCTGGCCCGGGGCGAATTGCGCACCCTGGCCGCCACCACCTGGCTGGAATACAAAAAATATTTCGAGAAAGACCCGGCCCTGGCCCGCCGCTTCCAGTTGGTGCAGGTCGAAGAACCGGACGAACTCACCGCCGTGGAAATGCTCCGCGGCGTGGCGAGCAAACTGGAACAGCACCACGGCGTGCAAGTGTTGGACGCCGCCATCCACGAGGCGGTGAAACTGTCCCACCGCTACATCTCCGGGCGGCAGTTGCCGGACAAAGCCATCAGCGTGCTCGACACCGCCTGCGCCCGTGTCGCCCTCGGTCAACACGACGTGCCGCCGCCGCTGGAAAGCCTGCGCCACCGACAGAACAGCCTCAAGGATGAAGTCGAACGCCTGCGCCGCGAGCAGGCCACTGGCCTGGATCACCGCGAGCGCATCACCCTGCTGGAGGGCGAATCGACCAGCAATGTGCAGGCCATCCGTGAGCTGGAAACCCGCTGGGGCGAAGAGCGCGAAGCCGTGCGCGAACTGCTCGACACCCGGCGCGAACTGCTGGCCCTGAGCGAACGGGCCGACAGTGAAAAAGCCGACACCGAGGTCGATAACCGCATCGACCACCTGGCCGCCGAACTGCTGCGCCTGGAAGCCGGCCTCGATGCCATTCGCCAGGACGATCCGCTGGTGCCCGAACAGGTGGACAGCAAGACCGTCGCCGCCGTGATCGCCGGCTGGACCGGCATCCCGGTGGGCAAGATGCTCGCCGACGAAGCCCACGCCGTGCGCACCCTCGGCCAGCGCATGGGCCAGCGAGTCATGGGCCAAAGTACGGCGCTGAACACCATCGCCCAGCGCCTGCAAGCCTACCGCGCCGGCCTCACCGACCCACAGAAACCGGTCGGCGTGTTCCTGCTGGTGGGCCCCACCGGCGTGGGCAAGACCGAAACCGCCTACGCCTTGGCCGATGCCTTGTACGGCGGTGAACGCAACCTGATCAGCATCAACCTCTCGGAGTACCAGGAAGCCCACACCGTCAGCCAACTCAAAGGCGCCCCGCCCGGCTACGTCGGCTACGGCAGCGGTGGCGTGCTCACCGAAGCGGTGCGGCGCAAACCCTATTCCGTGGTGCTGCTGGATGAAATCGAAAAGGCCCACCCGGACGTGCTCGAAGCCTTCTACAACGTCTTCGACAAAGGCCTGATGGAAGACGGCACCGGCCTGGTGGTGGACTTCAAGAACACCGTGATGCTCGCCACCAGCAACGTCGGCGCCGAACTGCTGCTGGACACGCCGGTGGCGCAACTGGGCACCGACGCCTTCAACGAGGCCTTGCACAAGGTGCTGCTGCAAGCGTTCCGCCCGGCGTTTCTGGCGCGCATGACGGTGGTGGCGTACCGGCCGCTGGATGAGGCGACGCTGGAAGGGATTGTGTTGGCGAAGTTGGAGAAATTGCGCGGGCGCTACAAGGCGGCGACTGGCAAGCAGTTCGAATTCGATGCCGGGATCGTCAAGGCCGTGTTGGCCAAATGCAGCGCGGCGGGGGCACGGGATGTCGAGAATGTGTTGATGACACAGGTGACAGGGAAGTTGGCGGAGTGGGTGTTGGAGTAATACTGCTAAACCGGCCGACTTTTACAACAGCTTCTTACTCAGCGGAGACAGCCATCATGACGGAAGGAGACTTTTTGAACGTTGTATTGCAAGCGGCTGGCGTCCATCCGCAAGACTTCTCCGGCACACCCAGCCAGTTCAATAAAAGCTGGACTTCGAACGGCCCGTGGGAAAGCGCCGCCCAAGTTGAGATTTCCTACCACCTCCAACGTGGCTACGGGATCACTGCCAAGGTCAGGGAGATCAGTTACCCCTGGCCTTACAGCGCAGAGAAGGTGGATTTCTATTTCGTTCTTCTGGGAAAGAGTTATGCAGTGGAAATCAAGGTAGAGAGCACAAACGGAGATTTCGGGGGTGCGAACCTTCAGGAATCCATCACCCGGGATGTCAACAAGCTCCACGGGTTCAAGGCTGATAATCGCTGGGTCGTTGTCGTCGCTACAAGCCAGAAAAATCGTGAGTTGCTGGACAAGACATTGAACCGTGGTGATTCATGGGTCTTCGACGCCGAGGGGTCCTTTACCGCTTATCTCTGCAACATAGACACGTACCCTCATGGCCTTCCTTTCAGTCGATCGAACGAATTAAGCGCGCCGTACAATTTCATCACCACTCATTACAGCTGACGCCTGCGTTTTTCTTGAAGTCGTGAGGACTTTCAATGCCCCGCTCCACCGACAGCAACACCACCCTCTCCCTCACCGCCGCCACGCTGTCGGCGCTCTACCCCGACTCGCTGTCCGGCGAAGAACGCCTCAATGCCCTGGGCTCGCACATTCTCAACGGCATCAACGACGGCGCCTCGCTGGACCTCACCACGGCGGTCGCCAGCCACGTGACCACCACGCTGCACAAGGACGCCCTGCTGCGCCCGCTGGATGGGCTGGTCGCCGAAATCCGCCAACTGCCCGCCGACGCCACCGCCGAGCGCTATCAACTGGTACTGCGCCCCTGGCTCTGGTGGCTGAGCCTTGCCAGCAATAACCGCGTGTTCCAGAACCTTGCCACCTCGGACATCGTCACCACGATCTTCAAGGCCCACGCGTTTACCGATTTCCAGCTCAAACTCAGCGGCAGTTACACGCCAAGGGAGTACTGCGTCCAGTACGGCGAAACCGATCTGGCCTTCGTTTCCCGACTGCTGGAAGAAGATGGGATCTTTTGGTTCTTCAGCCATGAAGCCGGTAAGCACACCCTGGTGCTGGCCGACAGCAACGACGCCTTCGCACCGATTCCCAACGGGCCGACTGTGAATTATCTCGGGCAGGGAATGGGCGAGCGGGAACTGCACGGCATCCGCTCAGGGCAGGTGTGCCTGCAGGCGGTGGCCGGGGTTTACCAAGCCACCGATTATGAATTCACCACGCCGACCACATCGCTCTTCAGCCAGGCCGAAGCCGTGGCCGGACCCAACTCGATGTACGAACATCCGGGCGGCTACAACGCCAAGGCCCAGGGTGATGCACTGACCAAACAGCGGGTGGACGGCCTGCGCAGCCAGGAGAAACGTTTTGTCGGCGAGAGCGACTGTCGCTGGTTGGTGCCGGGGTATTGGTTCACCCTCGCCGGCCATGAAGACACGACGCTGAATATCGACTGGGTGGTGACCTCAGTCAGCCACGAAGCCAGCCATGAAAGCTACCGCAATCGCTTCGAAGCGATCCCCAAGGCCACCGCTTATCGACCGGCCCGCACCACATCAAAACCGCGCATGCACACCCAGACGGCCGTGGTGGTGGGCAAGGCCGGCGAAGAGATCTGGACCGATGAATACGGGCGGATCAAGTTGCAGTTCCCCTGGGACCGTACCGGCAAGAACGACGAGACTTCCTCCTGCTGGGTGCGCGTGGTCCTGCCCTGGAGCGGCAAAGGTTTTGGCATGCAGTTCGTGCCGCGAATCGGCCAGGAAGTCATCGTGACCTTCATCGACGGCGACCCGGATCGTCCCTTGGTCACCGGTTGCGTCTATAACGGCGACAACGCCCTGCCTTACGCGCTGCCGGCGAACCAGACCCAATCCGGAATCAAGACCAACTCGTCCAAGGGCGGCGGCGGATTCAACGAGTTGCGTTTCGAAGACAAGAAGGACGCCGAAGAGGTGTTTCTCCAGGCGCAAAAGGACTTCAACATCAACGTGCTCAACGACACCACCGCCACCGTCGGCCATGACGAAACCCTCACGGTGCAAAACGCCCGCACCCGCACGGTGAAGGAAGGCGACGAGACCGTCACCCTGGAGAAAGGCAAGCGCAGCGTGACCATCCAGACCGGCAGCGACAGCCTCGATGTGAAGGACACCCGCACCGTCACCGTGGGCTCGGACCAGACCCACAGCACCGGCGGCAACTACGACCACAAGGTCACCGGCAATTACAGCCTGACGGTGGACGGCAACCTGACCATCAAGGTCAGCGGCACCCTGACCCTGCAAAGCGGCGGCAGCTTCGCCATCAAGAGCGGCGCGGACCTGGCAGCCCAGGCCAGCACGTCCATCAGCCAGAAAGCCGGCACGGCCCTGAGCAACCAGGCCGGGACGTCATTGGAAAACAAGGCTGGCACCACCCTGACCAACGACGCCGGCATCAGCCTGGTGAACAAGGCGGCCGCCGAACAGACGGTGGACGGTGGCGGCATGCTGACCATCAAGGGTGGCCTGGTGAAGGTCAACTGACGGGAGCACGGCGATGACCACGAAAAGACTGGACCTGGAACGCGGCGACAGCCGGCTGGACGGGCAACTGGTCGATGGCCGGCTCGACGGCCCGCTGCACATCGAAGAAGCTCAACGCCCGCAGGCAAAACTCAACTACAGCCAAGGTGAACTGCAGGGCACCAGCACCCTGTATCACCCCAATGGCAAGGTCTCGGCGGTCCTGCCGTTCGTAAAGGGAAAATTGCAGGGCGTGGCGAGTTTTTACGCGGCCGAAGGCGGCTTGCAACGCCAGGCCACGTATCGCCGAGGGTTGCTGCACGGTGAGGCCAACAACTACTTCCCCGACGGGCAACTGGCCGAAGCCGAGGTCTATCGCGACGGTGTGCGCGACGGCCGCTACCGCCGCCTGCACCCCAACGGCAACCCGGCGGTCGAAGCCCGCTACCTCAACGGCCAACTGCTGGAACCGGCCCAAGCCTACGCCCAGGACGGCCGCCCACTGGACGCCGAGGGCAAACCGATCTCCCGGCTGCGCTGGTGGTTCAAGCGCTGGAATGACCCCGCTTAAACATGCCCCCTGACTTTCCTGTGGGAGCGAGCTTGCTCGCGAAAGCGGTGGATCAGCTTGAATCGATGGTGACTGTGCCGCCGCCATCGCGAGCAAGCTCGCTCCCACAATTTGGCCCTGCGTTGTATGCAAAGCTCATGAACACCCAGATCCCCTGTGGGAGCGAGCTTGCTCGCGAAAGCGGTGGATCAGCTTAAATCGATGGTGACTGTGCCGCCGCCATCGCGAGCAAGCTCGCTCCCACAATTTGGCCCTGCGTTGTATGCAAAGCTCATGAACACCCACGTCCCCTGTGGGAGCGAGCTTGCTCGCGATGGCGGTGGGTCAGTCGCATCAATGGCGCCTGTACCGTCGTCTCCCCGGCTCACTGAATGCCCATACCTTTTGCTGGGGTCCATCACGCTAAAGCGCCTGTACAACATACCCACGTATGGTATCGAACGCGGTCCGGCGCGATGCAGACTCATTCTCCAGCGACAGCCACTTTCTCATGCCGAGAAAGGCGGCTTTCGCCAAAGCCCTTGAGCCAAGCCTTCGGAGAACGACCATGACCACACATTTGAACGCCCCTGCAGCAAAGGATGGAATGCATCCGGATTCAAACATGAGCTTGCACGCTGCCTCGTACGAGGAGTTGGTCCCTTCGCGTTATGCGCTGAAAATTGGCGAGATCGACGTACTGGTGGTCAGCGATGGAGTGTTGTCCCTGCCGACCGCAACGATGTCCACCAATGCCGACCCAGCTGCCCGCGCGGCCTGGTTCAAGGACATGTTCCTGGGCCCGGACGCCTTCGATTGGGCGCTGAACGTGCTGGTGATACGGAGCGGCGAGCAGACCATACTGGTCGATGCCGGGCTCGGCGGCCAGTTTCCCGGTTTCCCGCGGGCCGGGCAGTTTCCCAAGCGCCTTGCCGCCGCCGGTATCGATCTGGCGTCGGTGACCGACGTGGTGATTACCCACATGCACATAGACCACATTGGTGGGCTGCTGGTTGATGAGGTGAAGCGCCGGCTGCGTCCAGACCTGCGGATCCACGTGGCCGCTAGCGAGGTAGCGTTCTGGGCGGCACCGGATTTCTCCCTCACCTCCATGCCCTCACCGGTACCGGACGTACTGCGCGCCACCGCCGAGCAATTCATGCGCGAGTACCACGACAAGCTGCGCACATTCGAGCAAGCCTACGAGGTCGCTCCGGGCGTGCTGGTCAAGCGCACCGGCGGCCATACGCCAGGGCACAGCGTGGTCCACGTGACCTGCGGCGAGGAGCGCTTGACGTTCGCCGGCGATGCGTTGTTCCCGGTCGCTTTCGACCACCCCGACTGGCACAACGGCTTTGAGCATGACCCTGAAGAATCGGTCCGCGTTCGGGTCCGCCTGATGCAAGACGCGGCGGCGTCCGGTGAGCTGCTGGTCGCCACTCACCTGCCGTTCCCCTCCGTTGGCCGGGTGGCGGTCGACGGTGATGCCTTTCGTTGGGTAGCAGCCTATTGGGACTACTGAGTGCGCGTTGGACCGGGGCCAGCGTCCAAGCCGGACGCCGACCCTGACCCTGACCCTGACCCTGACCCTGACCCGATGATCAGCGTGCGGGACGCTCGTTGATCGTGCTCGCGGCCTGGAACAGGATTTTCCCGACAAAATCGATTTCCTGCTCGGTGATGATCAACGGCGGCAGGAAGCGGACGGTCGCGCCGTGGCGGCCGCCCAGTTCAACGATCAATCCGTGCTTCAGGCACGCCTGCTGGAAAGCCTTGGCCCGGGCCGTGTCCACCGGCGGATGCCCCTGTACATCGGGGTACCCTGCGGGTCGACGATTTCCATGCCGAGCATCAGGCCACGCCCACGCACATCACCGATCCAGTCGAACTCGTTTTGCAGTGCCTGCAATTGTTTTTGCAGATGAGCCCCCACCGTTTCGGCATGCTGGACCAAGCCTTGATCGCGGATGAAGCGCAAGGTCGCGGTACCCGCCGCCATCGCCAACTGATTGCCGCGGAACGTGCCGGCGTGGGCACCCGGCTGCCAGACGTCCAGCGACTCGTGGTAAACCATCACCGACAGCGGCAACCCGCCGCCAATGGCTTTGGACAGGGTGATGACATCCGGGGTGATGCCCGATTGCTCGAAGCCGAACATCCGCCCGCTGCGGGCAATGCCACACTGGATCTCGTCGACGATCAGCGGAATACCGTGGGCCTGGGTCAACCGGCGCAGTTCCTGCAGCCAGCGATCCGGCGCGGCAATCACCCCGCCCTCGCCCTGGATTGGCTCCAGGATCATCGCCGCGGGGGCGGTCACCCCACTTTCCGGGTCGTTGAGCAAGTGTTCGAGGTAGCGCACGTTCAAGGTGACCGCCTGATCGCCGGCCACCCCGAACGGGCAACGATAATCGTGGGGGAACGGCAGGCGCTGTACCCCTGGCATCAAGGCACCAAGGGCATTTTTGGGCGACAGGTTGCCACTGATGGCCAGCGTGCCCAGGGTCATCCCGTGATAGGCCCCTTCGAACGCCAGGACCGAGTGTCGCCCGGTGGCGGTGCGAGTCAGCTTGAGCGCGGCCTCGACCGCATCGGCCCCACTCGGGCCGCAGAACTGGATGCGTGCGTGACGAGCGAACTCGCTGGGCAGGCAAGCGAAAATTTCCTGGACGAATGCGTCCTTCACAGGTGTCATGAGGTCCAGGGTATGCATCGGCACGCCGGCCGCCATGACCTGGGTGATGGCTTCGATGATCACCGGGTGGTTGTGCCCCAGCGCCAGGGTCCCGGCACCGGCCAGGCAATCGACGAACACTTGCCCCCGGCTGTCCTGCACATAAATGCCATGGGCCCTTTCAAGCACCAGGGGAATGCGTCGCGGGTAACTGCGGGCGTTGGATTCCTGCTGTTGCTGACGCTCCAGCAGCGGCGTCGAATCGAGGCAGTAAGGGCTCGACAGACCGGTGTGCAACAGGCGTAGCTGTTGCGCGCCACCTGCTGTGACATTCGAAAAAGCACTCATGATTTCCTCCATGGAGGCTGGGTTTGGAAGGGAACGAACAGCCTGGAAACAAACATCCGAAACGTTGGAGCGGGCGCGGGGAGATTGCCTCCCCGCGCCCTTGGGTTTACATGTCGTAACGCAGAATCATCCCCACCGTGCGCGGTGCGCCGACGTCGATGATGTCGTCGTTGCGGTTGTTGGTGACATATTCCTTGTCGAACGCGTTCTTCACGTAGGCGGACACAGCAACGTTCTTGGTGACTTTGTACTCGGTGTTGAAGTTCACCAGTACGTAGTTGTCGCTGCGGCGTTCACCGGTGACCTTGCCGCTGGCATCGAACTCGTATTCCGAAGGCGCGGTGCTCTGGTAGGTCACGTCCGTGCCGAATATCAGACGGTCGTCGAAGCGATAGACACCGCCCACGGACATCTTGTACTTGGGCGAGTAAAGGAACGATTCGCCGCTCCGGTCCTGCCCATTGTCCGCAACGAAGTCCTTGTATTTGGCATCGGTGATGGCGCCACCTACATTGAGGGTCAGTTGCTCGGTGATGTCTTTTTCGACAAAGACCTCCAGGCCCTTGATGTCACTGCGACCGGCGTTGAAGATATCAATGACGTTGCTACCGTTCTCCCGCACACTGACCTGCTGGTCTTTCCAGTCGGTGTAGTACAGGTTGGCGCGGGTGCGCAGGGTCTTGTCGAAGAAGGAACCGCGATAGGACAACTCGTAGTTGGTGGTGTATTCAGGGTCGTAGGCCTGGTGACCACTACCGGAGCGCAGGTTGACACCGCCACCGCGATAGCCCTTCTGCACCATGAAACCGAGGTACTGGTCCGTTGCCAGTTCGTAGTCGATGCCCAGTTTCGGTAGCACGGCATCAAACGACTTTTTGATTTTCTCCGGGACGAAGCGGCCGTCCTCCTCGATATCGGTATCGTTCGTCTCGTGGTCGTAACGCAGGCCGGTGATCAACGTCCAGCGCGGCGCGAACGTCCAGTTCACTTCACCAAACACCGCCTTGTTTTCAATCTTGGTATCACCTTTGACGGTACGAACCAGTACGTCATCGAACAGCAACCGGTCGTGGAAGTTGTTGGTGTTGTGGCCATAGTAGGCCCCGACGAAACTCTTCACCGTGTCCGAGGCGTAATTCAGACGCAGCTCCTGACTGAACAGGTTACCGTCCTGTTTACGCAGAACGACCTCGTTGTCCACGGCAGTCTGGTCGAAGTCCAGGCGGTTGCTGTAGTCCGTACTGGTATTGGCGGTCATGCTTGTCAGCGACCAGGCATCGTTCAGGCGATAGTCCACCTTGGCGCTGAGGGTGTCCTGCTTGAGGTTGTCGAAGGCCTTGGTGTTGGACGCGATGTCGTAGTAGCTCGGCTTGCCGTTGACGCGCATGGTCGAACGGTCGCCCTGGCGGTGTTCGCTGTGGGCGTAGGTCAAGAGGACATCGGTGTCATCGTTAGGCAGGATCAGCAATTTGCCGCGGGTGTTGCTGGTGCGACGCGGGTTGGCGTCGTCATTGAGCGTGGTGTTGCGAATATAGCCGTCACCTTCACCGTAATCCACGGCGATACGCCCGGCGATCTTGTCATCCACGATGGCCCCGCCACCCGCCACGGCCGCGCCGTGCTCACCGTAGTTGCCCACGCTGGTCTGCGCCGAGAAACTCGGTTCGAAGGTTGGGTTCTTGGTCTGGATGACCACCGCACCCGCCAGGGAGTTACGACCTTGGGTGGTGGATTGCGGGCCAAGGAAAACCTCGACCTGCTCGGCATCCCACAGCGGGACCGGGCTGAGGGTCAGTGCGCGGTTGGGCTGCACGGCACCGTCGACATACACCGACACCGCACCGTTGAGAGCCGCCGGGCCCTGATCGTCAAAACCGGACACCGGCACGCCACGGATACCCCAGTTCTCATTGCCAGCCTGGCTATAGACGCCGGGCGTGCGGGCAAACACATCCACCAGGTCCTTGTCGCCGTGCTCACGCAGATTCTTGTCGGTGACGACCACAACGCTGGACTGGGTCTTTTCGAGGGTACGGTCGATCTTTTCACCGGTCACGGTGATTGGAGCGATCTCCATCTTGCCGGCTTCTTCAGCCGCCCAAGCGCCGTTGCTCAAGCCTATGGCCGACCCTACAGCCAACGCAATTGTGTTCTTTTTGAAATTCACGCCCCGCTCCCCTGCGACAGATATTTTTGGTTTTTTGAGCTGGCCGAAGGCTGTTTGGCGCCAGCGGAGCGGAGTCTAATCCAAAAAAAAAATTAAATAAATAGTATTGATAATCCCTCTCATTTGTACCTAGTATGTCGTCTTGTATTGAATTGAATACATTACAGACGAGTCCTACACAACCGACCGCTGCCCTGCTTTCAAGGTCTTGTGACTGGTCGAAGAAGCTATAAGAGGATGCACAAGGATGACCTCAATCGAACACCTGAACGGGCGTTCCGAACTGTTTTCAATGGCGCCCACGGATGCAAGCGCCCAAGCGCTGCCCGTGCTGGTGCAGGGGACATCGGGACAGTCTATCCATGACCTGGACGCCTCGATTCGCGACGGCCTGGCCCAGGTCCTGACTAAGGTGGGCGGCGTATTGTTCCGCGGCTTCACCGTCGCCACCCCCATCGATTTCAAGCGCTTCGCCGCCAGCTTCGGCGCGCCGCTGGCCAGCTACGAATTCGGCTCCACGCCGCGCAGCAAAGTCTTCGCCGGGGTCTATAGCTCCACCGAGTACCCGGCCCATCAGTTCATTCCGTTGCACAACGAACAGGCCTACACCCGCCCCTGGCCTTCGCGCATCTGGTTCCACTGCATCAAGGCCAGTGAAACCGGCGGCGAGACCCCGATTGCCGACAGCCGCCTGATCTACCAGCGCATGCCTGCCGACATCCGCGAGCTGTTCGCCAGCCGCGAGCTGCTTTATGTGCGCAACTACAGTGGCGCCCTGGACCTGCCCTGGGAAAAAGTCTTCAACACCCAGGACCGCGCCCAGGTCGAACGCTACTGCCAGGACAACGACATCGAATGGGAATGGAAAGCCGACGGCGACCTGCGCACCCGCCAGCGTTGCGCCGCCGTGCAGCAGCATCCCGAGACCGGTGAGTGGGTCTGGTTCAACCAGGCGCACCTGTTCCATGTCTCGGCCATCGAACCGAGCGTACGCGCCAGCCTGCTGGCGGCGGTGGGTGAAGAAAACCTGCCGCGCCATGTCTATTTCGGCGACGGTTCGCCGATCGCCGACGACATGCTCGACACCGTGCGCGAGGTCTATCACGAGACTGCCATCAGTTTCCCCTGGCAGCCCGGCGATATCCTGATGCTCGACAACCGACTGGTGGCACACGGTCGCAATCCTTTCACCGGTGACCGCAAAGTCATCGTGGCCATGGCGTGAACTGCACATGTTTTCATTCGAACACTGGATCGACGTGCTGGAAGCCAACGCCCAGCACTTCCCTCAGCGTGCCGCCCTGCATTTTCTGCCGGACGGCGTAGAGATTGGCGAAACCCTGACGTTTGCCCAACTGCACGAGCAATCCCGCTCCCTGGCGGCCGCGCTGCAAGCGCGTTATGCACCGGGTGATCGGGTGCTCTTGATGCTGCCCAGCAGCCTCGACTACGCCCGCGCCTTCTGCGCTTGCCTGTATGCGGGCCTGATTGCGGTGCCGTTGTTTCCGCCACCGTCGCGCAAACCGCGCCACCTCGACCGCGTGCGCAACGTGGTGGTGGATGCCGAGCCGGCACTGATTCTCGCCCCGGCGGATTATTGCGAAGGCTTGCTGGAACTGGTGGAGGGCCGGGTCGATGTGCTGACTGTCCAGGACCTGGGCACACCACCGGCCAGCCAGTGGCAACGCCCGGCCATCGACGCTTCGACCGTGGCCTTCCTGCAATACACCTCGGGGTCTACCGGCTCGCCGAAAGGCGTCGAAGTACGTCAGCGCAACCTGATCGCCAACGTCGAACTGATGCGCCAGGCCTACGCTTTCGACGAACACGGCGCCATGGTCAACTGGCTGCCGCTGTACCACGACATGGGCCTGATCGGCGGTATGCTGGCCCCGCTCTACAGCGGCATGCCGTGCTACCTGATGGCGTCCCAGACCTTCGTCAATGCGCCGTCGACCTGGTTGCAAGCGTTGAGTCGCTACCGCGCCACCGCCAGTTTCGCCCCCAACTTCGCCTATGCCCTGTGCAACCGTGTGGTCAGCGATAACCTCATCGCGCAGCTCGACCTGAGCGCCTGGAAGCACGCGATCAACGGCGCCGAACCGATCCACCCTGGCACCCTCGAAGCGTTCGCCCAGCGCTTTGCCGCCTGTGGCCTCGACCCATTGGCCATCAGCCCCGGTTATGGCCAGGCCGAAGCGACCCTGTGTGTCAGCGCCACGCCGGCCGACGCGCTGCCGGTGGTGCTGCGCCTGGACAAGGCCGTGCTGGAGACCGGCCGCGTGGCGCTGGCGGCGGCCGATGCCGCCGCCGTGGAGTTCGTCGCCTGTGGTTACCCGCAAGCCCTGCACAGCATTGCCATCGTCGACCCGCACACCTTCGAGCAGTGCGCCGCCGATCGTATTGGCGAAGTCTGGCTCAAGGGCCCGAGCAACGCCGAATCCTATTGGAAGAATCCCCAAGCCACGCGCGAAGCCTTTGAAGCCCGGATTGTCGGTTCATCGGAGCATTACCTGCGCTCCGGCGACCTGGGCTTCATGCACGAAGGCCAAGTCGTGATCTGCGGACGGCTCAAGGACCTGTTGATTCTCAATGGGCGCAATCTCTACCCTCACGACATCGAATTCGCCATTACCGACGCCGAGCCGGGCATCCGCACCGGGCGCATCGCCGCCTTCTCGGAAATGGACCCGGCACTGGGTCGCGAGAAGCTGGTGATTGTCGCCGAGCCGCAACGCAAGTTCGTCGACCCGGCGCATCACCCGGCGCTGTTCGCATCAATGCAAAACGCCGTGCGCGAAGCCGCCGACTGTGGCATCGATCAGATCGTGCTGGTGCAAGCCGGCACCATCCCGATGACCACCAGTGGCAAGATCGCCCGTCAAGGCGCACGCAAACAGCTCGCTGCAGGCACGCTGAGCATCATCGCCCAGAGCGGTGCCGTGCTGGCCGCGAACGGCGTGGCCCTCGACCTTGCCCAGCTCAAGCGCCTGGCGACCGAAACGCCGCAACAGGCCCAAGCCGCCTGCCGCCAATGGCTGGAACAGACGCTGCACGCGGTCAACCCGTATTTTTCCGCCGACTTCGACCTCAGCCTGATCGGCCAGGGCCTGGACTCCATCGGCGTGGCCGACTTCGCCGCGCGCCTGCACAAGGACCTGGGCTGGAACCTCGATACCCAAGATCTGTTCGGGGAAACCACCCTCGGCCAATGGGCGCTGGCCCTGCAAGACCTCCTGAATCAGCCGGTGCCGACGGCCGAGGCTTCGACCGAGCAGGCCAACCTCAGCCAGGGGCATCAATCGTTCGCCCAGCGTCGCCTGTGGTTCCTGCGCCAACTGAACCCGGACGACACCCGCCACAACCTGGTGCTGCACCTGCGCCTGCAAGGTCCGCTGGACATCGAGACGCTGGCCCTGCGGTTGAACACGCTGGTCGAGCGACATGGCGTGCTGCGCACGGTGTACCGCGACGGTGTCGATGGCCCGCAACAACACGTGTTGCCGGCCACGGCGGTAGCGCTGGTCCATCATGATGTGCGTGAGCAGAATGAAGCGCAGCAACAACAGACGCTGAGCCAGCGCTTGGCCCACGAACACGCCACCCCCGTCGATTTGCAAGCCGGCCCGCTGCTGCAGGCGCAGTTATTCAGCCGACATGACCAACAGCATGACCTGCTGCTGACCCTGCACCACATCGCCTTCGACGGGCGCTCGGCGCAACTATTGCTGGCGGAACTGGCGGGGGCGGCCGACGCCGCGCTCCCGGAGCAATACCTCGATTTCGCCCAATGGGAAGCCCGGCACTGGAACGAACAGCGGATCGCCGACGAGCAGGACTTCTGGCGCGGACACTTGGCCGGCATGCCCCAAACCTTGGAGCTGGGTGGCAGCGGCCAGGCCCCGGGCGAACACAGCCTGGACTTCACCGTGCCCCAGGCCAGCTGCGAGCGGTTGGCAGCACTGGCCCGCGAGCAAGGCATGACCTTGTTCATGCTGTTGCTGGGCAGTTACCAATTGGTGCTCAAGCAATTGGGCGGCCAGCAGCAATTCCTGCTGGGCACCGACGTCAGCGGCCGGCCATTGGCCGAGCACAACGACGTCATCGGCTTCTTCGTCAACCAGTTGACCCTGCGCTGTGACCTGCGTGGCGAGCCAACCCTGGCCGGTTTCCTTGAGCGGGTTCGCGATGAAGCGCGCCTGGCCTACGCCCATCAAGGCCTGCCTTTCGATCTGGTGGTCTCGGCCCTCGCGCCGCAGCGCCGTCCCGGTCACTCGCCGCTGTTCCAGGTCAAGCTCAACTATCAACCGTCACGGGTGACGCCGACCGCCATCGCCGGCGCGCAGTTGGCCGCGCTGGACGTGGCCCAGGCACCAGGGGATTTCCACCTGGTACTCGACCTCGTGCACGGCAGCGAAGGCCTTGCCGCGACCCTCAAGTATCGCGGCGACTACTTCGACCAGGGCCGAGCCTTGCGCCTGCAACATCTGTGGACGTGCCTGCTGGAACACCTGCACACCCTGCTGGACGAGCCGTTGCCGGCACTGGCCGAGCGCATCGACAGCTGGGACCAGGCCTTTGCCCGTGAGCAACAACAGTCCCAGGCGCTGGCCGGTCGCAGCCAGATGATGCAAGCCAAACGTCGCTCCTTGTCCCTTTAACCGAGTCGGATGCCGTTATGTCTATCGTGCCCCCATCGCCACGCGCCCTCGGCGCCGTGCGTCGCAAAGCCATGAACGTCTCGGAACAACAACTGGTGACCGAGCGCCTGCTCAGCCCGGACCATGCCCTGCCCCTGGTGATCGAGCCAGCGGTCAGTGGCGTCGACCTGATCGCCTGGGCCACCCGGGAACGCGAGTCGTTGGAAAAGAAACTGCTGCAGTACGGCGCCCTGCTGTTTCGTGGCTTCAACGTCGCGTCCGTCGAGCAGTTCGACCAGGTGATCGCCGCCCTTTCCCCCGGAGCGCTGGAATACATGTTCCGTGCCTCGCCCCGGACACGGGTCGGCGGCAATATCTACACCTCGACCGACTACCCGGCCGACCAGATGATCTTCCCCCACAACGAACACTCCTACTCACCGCGCTTCCCGCTGCGGCTGTTCTTCTACTGCCAACTGCCGTCCGAGACCGGTGGTGAAACACCGATCGGCTCGACCCGCGCCGTGAAGGCCAGGATCAGCCCGCAGATCGAAGCGCGGTTCCGGGAAAAAGGCGTGCTGTACGTTCGCAACTACGGCGATGGTTTCGGCCTGCCGTGGCAGACCGTGTTCCAGTCCGAAGACCGTGGCGAAGTGGAAGCCTACTGCGCCAGCGTCGGCATCGAAGTGGAATGGAAAGACCACAATCGCCTGCGCACCCGCCAACGCGGGCCGGCCGTGGTGCGCCATCCGCGCACCGGCGAAGAGGTCTGGTTCAACCACGCCACGTTCTTCCACATCAGCACCCTGCCTGGGCGAATCCGCGATTCGCTGCAAAGCAACTTCAACGACCTCGACCTGCCCACCAACACCTTTTATGGCGATGGCGAACCCATCGAGCCCCAGGTCCTGGAGTCGCTACGCGCGGCCTACCTCGACTCGCTGGTGCGGTTCAGTTGGCAACAGGGAGACGTGTTGTTCATCGACAACATGCTCGCTGTGCACGGTCGCGAACCCTTTACCGGCAAGCGCGCCATCATGACCGGCATGGCTGAAGCCCTGCTGTCGAGCGACGTTGCCGTCTGACATTCAACGGGTCCACCCGCCGTTCGCAGGAGGCTTGCCTGACCCATGTCCAGCAAGCCCCAGCGTCTGTGCGGCGATCCAGGCTCAAGCCCTTTTCCAGTCGAGATGAACATGAGCGGACTTCAAGGTTTTCGTATTTCGCCGCAACAGGCATCGGTTTACCCCCACATCAATGGCGCGGCGGAGCACCCGTTCAGTTGCCATTTGCAATGGTCGCTGTCGCAACCGCAGGACATCGACGCCCTGAACAAGCGCCTGCAGGCGCTGGTGGCCGACAGTGAAATCCTGCGCACGCGCCTGATGCCCGTGCCCGGCCTGCGCCACCCGGTGCAGGTGATCGACGAAACCGCTCCGCTGGCGGTGAAGCTCCAGGACCTGCGTCAATACAACCACGCCGACCAGGACGCCGCGCTGGCCCAACTCGCCGACCAGCCCCGCGACTGGACGTCTCCCCTGTACGTGACCCTGGTGCGCCTGTCCGATGAACAGACGATCCTGGACCTGGCGGCGGCCAGCAGCCACTTCGACCTCGCCAGCCTGAAATGGCTGGCCGGTGCACTGCTGCAAGACAGCGCCACGGACCTGTCCGACACCTTGCAGTACGCCGACTACGCCGAATGGCGCTGGAGCCTGGTTGAAGACGCGCCGGACCATCCGGGCGTGAGCTTCTGGAAACCCTCGGGCGAAACCGAACAGGCCACCCTGCAACTGTCCCTCGAATCGATCCTCGAAGGCGGGTTTGCGCCGACCCGATTGGACCTGGCGCTGCCGGCCGACCTTGCCCGCCACCCGGCCCTGACCCCGGACGTGCTGCTGGCGGCATGGGCAGCGGTATTGGGACGACTGGCCGGCCAACAACAGGTGCCGCTCACCCTGATCCATGAAAGTCGCGGCGCGGAACTGGAGAACACCCTGGGTCTGTTCGAGCAGTGCCTGCCCGTGAACATCGAACTGGATGCCCAGGTGACCCTGCTGGAGCAAAGCGCGCAAGTAGCCGCCACCCTGGAACGGGCGGTCGGCTGGCAGGACTATTACACCGGCACCCTCGACGCCGGATACGCCTTTGCCTGGCGCTCGGGCGATGCCCGGGAGCGTCATGCCAGCGCGGTGATGAATCCGCTGAAGGCATGCCTGAACGTCCGCCAATTGCCCGACGGCCTGCACGCGCAACTGGTCTACGACCGCCATGCCCTCAGCGCCGAAGCCGCCGGCTGCCTTGCCGAGCAATGGCTGCAACTGCTGCAAGGTGCCCTGGCGGAACCGCAACAGGCCTGGGCCCAGTTGCCCCTGGGTGGCACACTGCAATCCCAACTGATTGACGCCAGCGCGAGCGTGCCGTCCATCGAACCCGTGACGCTGGTGGAATTGATTGCCCGTCAGGTTCGCCAGCAACCGAACGCCATCGCCCTCAGCGACCAGGACGGCGACCTCAGCTACAGCCGCCTCGACGCCTGCGCCACGCAACTGGCCCATCGACTGGTCGCCGCCGGCATCGGCCCCGGGGTGCCCGTCGGCATCCTGTTCGCCCGCAGCAACGCGGCCATCGTTGCCATGCTCGCCGTCTTGAAAGCTGGTGGCGCCTACGTGCCAGTCGACCCGACCTACCCGGCCGACCGCCGCGCCTACATGCTCGCCGACAGCGCCATTGCCCACATCGTGGTCAGCGCCGAACTGGCCGACAGCGTGCCGGTCCATCTGCAACGCTTCGTGCTGGACGACCTGACAACGCCGGACCTCGGCGATTGGCCGGCGCTGCCGTTGCCGGACGCGAACGACCTCGCCTACCTGATCTACACCTCCGGTTCTACCGGTGCGCCGAAAGCCGTGGAAATCAGCCATGGCGCGCTGAGTTTCTCGACCCAAGTGCGCATGGCCGCCTATGAGACGCCCGTGCGCGCCTACCTGCTGCTGTCCTCGTTTGCCTTCGACAGTTCGGTCGCCGGGATTTTCTGGACCCTGGCCCAAGGCGGACGCCTGGTGTTGCCCGCCCCGGGTGAAGAGCTGGAGATGGCTCGCCTGGCGCAGTTGATTGCCCAGCATCAGGTCAGCCACGGCCTGTCGCTGCCATCGCTGTACCAGGCCCTGCTCGATCAATTGCAGCGCAGCGACGCAGCCGCTCCCCTCGCCTGCTGGATCGTCGCCGGTGAAGCTTGCCCGCCGTCGCTGATCGCGCAACACAGCAAGACCCTGCCAAACGCCCGGCTGGTGAACGAATACGGTCCCACTGAAGCGACGGTCTGGGCCACCTATGAAGTGTTGGAGCCCAGCCGGAACGTCAGCATCGGCCGCCCCATCGCCGGCATGGACCTGCGCCTGCTGAACGAATTCGACCGCGCTTGCGGCATTGGCGAACCGGGCGAGATCGTCCTGGCCGGCCCGACCCTGGCCCGCGGCTATCGCAACAAGCCCGAAGAAACCGCCAAGGCCTTCGTCACCCTGGCCGACGGCACTCGTGCCTACCGTACGGGCGACCTGGCGTGCTGGTTGGCCGACGGACGCCTGGCGTTCCTGGGCCGCAAGGACCATCAGGTCAAGGTCCGCGGCTACCGCATCGAACTGGGCGAAATCGAACGCCAGTTGTGCAGCCACAGCGACGTGCGCGAAGCCGCGGTGATCGTCCAGGAACATGCCGCAGGCAAACGCCTGCTCGCCTACATCCTGGCTGCCCACGGCTACGCGCCGGATTCGGAGGCGATCAAGCGCTTCCTCGGTGAACGCCTGCCGTCGTACATGGTGCCGGCCCTGGTGCTGACCCTGGCAAGCTTTCCGCGCACGCCCAACGGCAAGCTCGACACCCGCCAGTTGCCCGACCCGGACCAGTTCGACGAAAACGCCCACGTGGCGCCGCGCAACGCCATGGAAACCGCCCTGCAAGCGATCGTCGCCAAGGTCTTGAAACTCTCGACAGTGAGTGTCACCGACAACTTCTTCGCCATCGGCGGTGACTCGATCCTGAGCCTGCAAGTGGTGGCCCAGGCCCACGAGCAAGGCATCGCGCTGTCGGCCAAGCAAGTCTTCGAACGCCAGACCATCGCGGCCATGGCCGAGGTCGCGCAACCGCTGGAGCCGAGCGCCGCCGAGCCGCAAGCCGACAGCACCGAATTCAGCGCCTCGGGCCTGTCCGATGACGAAATGCAAGCGCTGATGGCCGAACTGGACGAGGCCGACCTGTGAACGGTTCCTCCCGTCGCCCCGCCATCACCGTTGCCCCTTTTTACGCAGGACGCTTTCAATGACCACCGAAAAAACCACTGGCAACCCGATCGAAGACATTTACCCGCTGTCGCCGTTGCAACAAGGGATGCTGTTCCACTCCCTGCTGCACGAAGACTCCGGGGTGTACCTGATGCAGGATCGCTACCGCATCGGCGGGGCCATCGATGAAGGGGCGTTCCTCGAATCGTGGCGCCAGGTGGTGGCACTGCACCCTTCCCTGCGCGCCAGTTTCCAGTGGAAAAGCCAGAAGCAACCGGTGCAGGTGATCCATCGCCAGGTCAAGGTGCCGCTGGACACCCTCGACCTGCGCGGGCTCGCGCCCCATGAGCAGGAGGCGCGGATCCGCACGCTGCTGGAAGACGAGCAGAAAGTCGGCTTCAACCTGTCCAAGCCACCGCTGATTCGCTTCCGGCTGGTGCGCCTGGCCGACGAGTCCTACGAGTTCATTCGCAGCTTCCACCACATCCTGATGGACGCCTGGTGCATCTCCCTGGTGACCGTGGACTTCCTCAAAGTCTACGAAGCGCTGTGCAACGACCGCACGCCGGAACTGAAAAGCCCTCGGCCATTTCGCGATTACATCCAGTGGCTGCAACGCCAGGATGCGGGCAAGGCCGAGCAATTCTGGCGCGGCCAGTTGCAAGGCCTCAACGCCCCGACGTCACTGACCGTGGACAACGGCGTGAGCCGCGACCGCTACACCGATGCGGTGCTGGTGGACGACCAACTGATTCACCTCGACGCGCAGGAAACCCAGGCACTGGCGGCGTTCTGCCGCAGTCGCCGGATCACCCCGAACACGTTTTTCCAGGGGGTCTGGTCGTTGCTGCTGTCGCGCTACAGCGGGCAGCAGGACGTCGTCTTTGGTGTCACCGTGGCCGGCCGTCCGGCTGACCTGACCGGCGTTGCGGAAATGATCGGCCTGTTCATCAACACCTTGCCGCTGCGGGTTTCGGTGGATCCGAACGCCTCGCTCGGCAGTTGGCTGGGCGACCTGCAAAAACTCAACGTCGACATGCGCGACTTCGAGCACACACCGTTGACCGACATCCAGGGCTGGAGCGATTTCCCCCGGGGCGAGACCCTGTTCGACAGCATCCTGGTGTTCGAAAACGCCCCCATCGACGAACAGATCCTCGAAGGCGGTTTCCAGTTCAGCCTCGAAGGCATGGACCACAGCGTGCACACCCACTACGGCTTGACCGTGGTGATCCTGCCGGGCGAACAACTGGGCATCCGCGTGTCTTATGACCGCGAACGTTTCGAGGCCGCCACCGTGCAGCGCCTGCTGGGCCACATCGCCAGCCTGGTGCGCAGCATGCTCGTCGCCCCCGACGCGCCGCTGGCCAGCTTCGAACTGCTGGCGGCCGATGAACGTCAACAGTTGCTGGGCGAATGGGCGCTGAACCCCCACGACTTTGCGCTGGATCAAAGCTACGCCGAGCTGTTTGCCGCCCAGGTCGCCCTGCGCGGTGATCAGGTCGCCGCGACCTGCGCCGGTGAATCGCTGACCTACGCCGAGCTGGACCTGCGTTCCACGCGCCTGGCCCACGCCCTGCGCGAGGCCGGTGCCGGTGAAGACCAACTGGTCGCGCTGGTGGCGCCTCGTGGCCTGGCGCTGTTGACCATGATGCTGGCCGTGTTCAAGGCTGGCGCGGCGATGCTGCCCCTGGAGGTCAATCATCCGCCCGAGCGCCTGCGGGAAATCCTCGGGCTGTCCCGCGCGCCGTTGCTGATCGCCAGCGAAACCTGCGGCGGTCTGCTCGAGCCACTGCTCAGCGGCCTCGACCAGGCGCCCACGGCGCTGTTCGCCGAAGCCTGCTGGGCATCGGGCAACGACACGCCACTGCCGGTGCTCGCCCGCCCCGACAGCCTGGCCTACGTGCTGTTCACCTCGGGTTCGACCGGCACGCCAAAGGGCGTGATGATCGAACAGCGCGGCATGCTCAACAACATCTTCGGCAAGGTGCCGGCCCTGGGGCTCAGCGCCGCCGACCGCATTCCCCAGACCGCTTCGGTGGCGTTCGACATTTCGGTGTGGCAGTTCCTCGCCGCGCCGGTGCTCGGCGCCACCGTGCACATTCTTCCCGATGAAGTTGCCCACGACCCGCAACGCCTGTTGCAGGTGCTCGCCAGCGAGCGCCTGAACGTGCTGGAAATCGTCCCGAGCCTGATGCGCACCGTGCTCGCGTTATGCCCATGCGATTTGCAACTGCCGGACCTGCGCTGGGTATTGCCCACCGGTGAAGCCCTGCCGCCGACCGTGGCCCGGGACTGGTTCGCACGGTTCCCCGACATCGCCCTGATGAACGCCTACGGACCGGCCGAATGTGCCGACGACGTGGCCTTCCAGCCGATCTTCGCAGCCCCGGGGGCCGAGGTCAGCCACATGCCCATCGGCCAGCCGACCGCCAACAACCGTCTGTATGTGCTGGACGAAGCCCTGCGCCCGGTGCCGGTTGGCGTCGCCGGGGAAATCTGCGTCGGCGGCGTCGGCGTCGGTCGCGGCTACCTGCACGACCCGCAGCGCACCGCTGAGGCCTTTATCGAGCACCCTCAACTCGAAGGTCGCCTGTACCGCACTGGTGACCTGGGACGCTGGCGTGCAGACGGGGTGATCGAATACCTCGGCCGTCGCGACCAGCAGGTAAAACTGCGCGGGCACCGGATCGAACTGACGGAAATCGAACACCGTCTCGCCCAGCACCCGAACGTACGCGAAGCCGCCGTCCTGCTGCGGGAAAACACCGTCGGCGAAGCCTGGCTGGTGGCGTACTGGTCGGCCCATGACGAGACCCAGGGCAGTGACGGCCTGAGCGAACACCTGCGGGCGCAACTGCCGCCGTACATGGTGCCGGCGGCTTTCGTCGGCCTGGACAAACTGCCCCTGAACAATAACGGCAAGGTCGACCGCAAGGCCCTCGCCGCCCGCGAGCTGGACTGGCAGGCGGACGCCCAGGAGAGCATCGCCCCGCGCAACGCCCTGGAAACCACCGTGGCGTCCATCTGGGCCGAAGTCCTGGGGCGCGACACGGTCGGCGTGGAAGACAACTTCTTCACCCTCGGCGGGCACTCGCTGCTGGCGACCCAGATCGTGGCCCGCCTGCGCACCCAGTTCAAACTGGACCTGCCATTGCGGGTGCTGTTCGAACACCCCACCGTGTCCTTGCTGGCTACGGCCATCGACGCCCGCCAGGCCGAGGCCGCCGCACCGCAAGCCAACGCGCTCAGCGTGCCCAAGGCCCAACCACGCCCGACGCTGCTACCCCTGTCGTTCTCGCAACAGCGCCTGTGGTTCATCGAGCAACTGACGCCGGGCACCACCCTGTTCAACATCCCGTTCGCCCTGCACCTCAAGGGTGAACTCAATGTCCAGGCGCTGCACGCCAGCCTGAACGACCTGCTGGTGCGCCACGAAATCCTGCGCACCGGCATCCACAGCACCGACGGCGTGCCGTGCCAACGCATCAGCCCAGCGCTGGACATCGCGTTGCCCTTCGAAGACTTGTCGGGGCTGACCGCCACCGCCCGCGCCGGCGCGCAATTCAATGCCCTGCAAGACACCTTCGAGCAGCCGTTCGACCTGACCCGCCCACCGCTACTGCGTGCGCGCTTGCTGCGCCTGGCGCCGGGCGAGCACGTGCTCGGCATCGCCCTGCATCACCTGGTGTCGGACGCCTGGTCGGCCACCATCGCCCTGCGCGAGCTGGCCCTGGGTTATGAAGCCCGTTGCAACGGTACTCGCGCCGACCTGCCGGCCCTGCCGCTGCAATACGCCGACTTCGCCCTCTGGCAGCGCGAACACCTGCAAGGCGCCGAACTCAAGCGCCAACTCGACTACTGGACCACCACCCTGGACCGTCGCGACAGCGACGCCAGCCCGCTGCTGGCCTTGCCCACCGACCATCCACGGCCCTCGGTGCAAAGCTACCGCGCCGGGATCGTGCAGCGTGAACTCAGCGCCGACCTCAGCGGCCGGGTACAAGCCTTTGCCAGTCGTCTCGGCACCACACCGTTCACCGTCCTGTTCGCCGGTTTCGCCGTACTGATGCACCGCTTGAGCGGCGACGCCACGTTGCTGGTCGGCACCCCGGTCACCCACCGTGAACAACCGGGCACCGAAGGCCTGCTGGGTATTCTGTTGAACAACCTGGCGATCCGCGCCGACTTCGATCCACAAGCCGGCTTCAGCGCCCTGGTCAAGCAAGTGGCCGAACGCCTGCGCGATGGCCTGCTGCATCAAGACTTGCCGTTCGAGCAACTGGTGGACAGCCTGCAACTGCCGCGCAGCCTCAGCCATGCGCCGCTGTACCAGGTCATGGTCGCCCAGCAACTGGCCATGGAGTCGCGGTTGCGCTTCCCCGGGTTGGAATTCGAAGCGCTGGACACCCCGCTGCGCCACTCCGAATGCGACCTGGACCTGCACGTGCTGTGCCCGGCCAACGCGCCGATCCAACTGGAGTTGATGTTCGCCCTCGACCTGTTCGTCGCCGACAGCGCCCGCCAGACCCTCGCCCGCCTGGAACACCTGCTCGAACACATGCTCGCCGAGCCCCAGCGCCCGGTCGCCGCCTTGCCGCTGCTGATGGACGCGGAGTGGCAACGCACCGTGGTCGAGTGGAACCGTACCGAGATGGAGGTGCCAACGCACCTGACCTTCGCCCAGTTGTTCGAACAACAGGCCGAGCGCACCCCAGAGCGTGACGCCCTGTGTTTCGAAGGCCGCAGCCTGAGCTACGGCGAACTGAACCGTCGGGCCAACCAGGTGGCGCATTACCTGCGCAGCCAGGGCGTTGGCGCCAACCGCCCGGTGGCGCTGTGTGTCGAGCGTTCGCTGGAACTGCTGGTCGGCCTGCTGGGCATTCTCAAGTCCGGTGGCGCCTATGTGCCGCTGGACCCGACCTACCCGGTGGATCGCCTGGCGTACATGCTCGAGGACGCGCAACCGGCACTGTTCATAGGCCAGCAGGGCCTGTTGGAACAACTGGGCGCCGAGCTGCCCCGCTTGCGCCTGGACAGCGACGCGGCGCTGTTCGCCAACCAGCCGGACAGCAACCCGGCCCCGCTCGCCGGGCCGCAAGACCTGGCCTACATCATGTACACCTCCGGTTCGACCGGTAAGCCCAAGGGCACCCTGGTGACCAACGGTTCGGTGGTCAACCTGGCCTGGGCGCGTATCCATGGCTTGTATCGCCGCTACACCGACCAGCCGATGCGCACCAGCTTCAACTACTCGTTCGCCTTCGACAGTTCGGTGGCCGAGCTGATCCTGTTGCTCGACGGCCATAGCCTGTACCTGACCCCGGAGGACGTGCGCTACGACCCCGAGGCCCTGGCCGGTTTCTTCCGCGATACCCGCCTGGACGCCTTCGAGTGCACCCCGGCACAGCTCAAGGCCCTGCTCGAAAGCGACGGCGTTCGCCTTGGCGAGGTGTACCTGCCGCGCTTCGTGCTGTTCGGTGGCGATGCGGTGGACGCCCAACTGTGGCAACGCCTGCCATCGATTGCCGGCAGCCGCTTCTTCAACACCTACGGCCCGACCGAATGCACCGTGGATGCCACCGGTTGCGCGGTGGATGACTTCCCGCAGCGGCCGATCATCGGCCGGCCCATCGCCAACGTGCGCACCTACGTGCTCGATGCCTTCCTCAACCCGATGCCGGTGGGCGTCCCGGGGGAACTGCACATCGGCGGTGCCGGCGTGACCCTGGGCTACCTCAACCGTGCCGAACAGACCGCGAAGGTGTTCATCGAAGACCCGTTCTCGTCCCTGCCAGGCGCACGGATGTACAAGTCCGGCGACCTGGTGCGCTGGTTGCCCGACGGCCAGCTCGAATACCTGGGACGCATGGATCATCAAGTGAAGATCCGTGGCTTCCGTGTCGAGCTGGGGGAAATCGAAACCCTGATCGGCGCCCAACCGGGCGTACGCCAGGCCGTGGTGCTGGCCCGTGAAGACGTACCCGGTGACAAGCGCCTGGTGGCCTACGTGACGTGCGACCAGCAGGCCGACATCCATGCCTGGCGCAAAACCATTGGCGCCGTCCTGCCCGACTACATGGTGCCCTCGGCGTTCGTGCTGCTCGATGAGCTGCCGCTGACCGACAACGGCAAACTCAACCGCAAGGCCTTGCCGGCCCCGGATGTCCAAGCCGCGCCAGACGCCCTGGACCCGCCGCGCAGCGCCGCCGAACAGCAACTGGCCGCCCTGTGGGCCGAGTTGCTGAACGTGCCGTCGACGCAGATCGGCCGTGACAGCCATTTCTTCTACCTCGGCGGCCACTCGCTGCTGGCGGCGGCGCTGTTTGCCCGCCTGCGCCAACAGTTCGCCACTGTGCCGCCGCTGCGGGCGGTGTTCGAACACCCGACCCTCGACGCCTTGGCCGCGCTGCTGGGCGATCCCCTGCAAGCCCCGGCGGCGACCTTCGTTGCCGCGCCGCGTCCGGCGCGCCTGCCGCTGTCGTTCGAACAACAACGCTTGTGGTTCCTCGAACAACTGAGCGCCGGCGGTGGCGAGTACAACGTGGTCAGCGCCGTGCAACTGGACGGCGAACTCCATGTCCAGGCCCTGCAAACGGCCCTGAACAGTGTGGTCCAACGCCACGAGATCCTGCGCAGCCGCATCGTACGCGATACCGACGGTGAGTTGGTGTTGATCATCGAACCGAAGGTCGATCTCACCGTGCAGGTGACGGCCCTGCAGGCGACCAGCGACGAACAGTGGCAGCAACTGACCGACGCGGCGATCCACGCAGAAACCGGTCGCCGTTTCGACCTCGCCGCCGAAGTGCCGGTCCGGGCCACGCTGCTGCAACGCAGTGGCGGCGCCCAGTCGCTGCTGTTGCTCAGCGTGCACCACTGCGCCACCGATGACGCCTCCAGCCAGAACCTGCTGGAGGAACTGCGACAGTGCTACACCGCCCAGTGCCAAGGCACTCCGGTGGCACTGCCGGCGCTGGCGCTGCAATACCCCGATTACGCCCTCTGGCAGCGCGAGCCCGGCCAACAGACCGCGTTCAGCAGCCAACTGGAATACTGGCGCAACCAACTGGAGGACGGCGACTACCTGCTCGACCTGCCGACCGAACAGGGCCGTCCAAACCAGCTCGCCCCGGCGGCCGGCGCGGTGCAACTGCAATTGCCGCCCGTCCTGGTGGAACGTCTGCGGCAGTTCGCCCAGCAACGCGGTGCCACCCTGTTCATGCTCATGCTCGGTGCCGCGCAGTTGCTCTTGGGGCGCTACGCCAACCAGCGCGACGTGCGGGTCGGCAGCCCGGTGGCCCAGCGTCCATTCGCCGAGCTGCAACCGCTGATCGGCTGCTTCGTCAACACCGTGGTCATGCGCGCCGACCTGGATCCGGCCCTGGATTTCGAAGGTTTGCTCAACCAGGTGCGTAACCGTGTGCTGGATGCCCAACAGCATCAGGACGTGCCGTTCGACCAGGTCGTGGAGCACTTGAAGCCTTCGCGCAGCCTCGGCCAGACCCCGTTGTTCCAAGTGCTGTTCGCCATGCAGAACGCCGACGCGTCGAGCCAGCCATGGCCGCAGTTGCAGGTCAGCGAACGCGCGGTGACCGCCCAGGCCACCAAGTACGACCTGAATTGGGAAGTGCACGACGGCGAAGTGCTGTCGGTGTTGCTGGAATACCGCGCCGCGCTGTTCAGCGAAACCACGGCCCGGCGTTGGCTGGAACAATGGCAACAACTGCTGGAAGCCATGCTCGAGGCGCCACGCACCCGCCTCGGGGATTGGACACCGCTGCCGGCGGCCGAGCGTCATCGCCAACTGATCGAGTGGAACGCCACCGAACGTCATTACAACGGCCCGACCAACCTGCACACCGCCCTGAGCCAGCAAGCGGCCCTGAGCCCCAACGCCCCGGCGCTGGTGTTCGAAGGCCAGCGCCTGAGTTACGCCGAACTGGACCAACGGGCGCAAACCGTCGCCCGGGCCCTGCGCGCCGCTGGCGTGGGCAGCGACAGCATCGTGCCGGTGTGCATGGAGCGTTCGGTGGAAATGGTCGTGGCCTTGCTCGGCATCGTCCATGCCGGCGCCGCGTGGCTGCCGCTGGATCCGGAGTTGCCGGCCACGCGCCTGGCCTTCTTGATCGAAGACGCCGATGCCAAGGTCACCTTGACCCAGGCGCAATGGCTGTCGCGCCTGCCCGTCGGGCATGACGCCTGGACGCTGGAGGCGTTGCCAATCGCTGAAGTCGCAGAGCCGATCAGCGTCCAGGCCAACGACCTGGCCTACGTGCTCTACACCTCCGGTTCCACCGGCCAACCCAAGGGCGTGATGAACGAACACGGCGCCTTGATGAACCGCCTGCACTGGATGCAGGACGCCTTCCCGATTGGCCCGAACGACCGTGTGCTGCAAAAGACGCCGTACAGCTTCGACGTATCGGTGTGGGAGTTCTTCTGGCCGTTGATCACTGGCGCGACCCTGGTGGTCGCCCGTCCGGACGGTCATCGCGACCCGGCCTACCTCAGCCAGTTGATCCAGCAGGAACGGGTCACGACCTTGCACTTCGTACCGTCCATGCTGCGGGCCTTTGTCGAGGAACCGAGCCTGGTCGACTGCCACAGCTTGCGCCAGGTGTTCGCCAGTGGCGAAGCCTTGCCGGTGGACCTGGTGCGGCGCTTCATGGGCCAGCACCCGGCGGCGCTGGTCAACCTGTATGGCCCGACCGAAGCGGCCATCGACGTTTCGGTCTGGCGTTGCTCGGCGGACGATGTGATCGTGCCGATCGGCAAGCCCATCGCCAACCTGCGCTTGTACATCCTCGACGAAACCATGCAGCCGCTGCCGATTGGCAGCATCGGCGAGCTGTACATCGGCGGCGTCGGCGTGGCCCGTGGCTATTTGAAGCGCCCGGACCTGACCGAAGAACGCTTCCTCGCCAGCCCGTTCGTGGCCGGCGATCGCCTGTACCGCACCGGCGACCGCTGCCGCTTCCTGGCCGATGGCAACATCGAGTACCTGGGGCGTCTCGACCACCAGGTGAAGTTGCGTGGCCAGCGCATCGAGCTGGGGGAAATCGACGCTGCGCTGCTGGCCCAGGCCGGTATTCGCGACGCCGCCACCTTGTTGCTGGATCAGCGCCTGGTGAGTTTCTGGTGCGGTGACGCCGATGAGGCGACCCTGCGTGCCGACTTGAGCGACAGCCTGCCCGTGCACATGCAGCCAAGCGTTTTCGTGCAGCTCGACCGCCTGCCGCTCAACAGCAACGGCAAGCTCGACCGTAAGGCCCTGGCCGCCGCGCCGCTGCCACACAGCCAAAGCGACCAGCCGCGCACCGCGCCGCGCAATGCCACTGAAACCGTGCTCTGCGAACTGTTCAGCGAGGTGCTGGGCTGTTCAGACGTCGGTATCGAGGACCACTTCTTCCAACTCGGCGGCCACTCCTTGCTGGCCACCCGCCTGGTCAGCCGGGTCCGTGAGCGCCTGGGGGTGTCCCTGCCCTTGCCGCTGGTGTTCGCCCAACCGACAGTCGCGGCCTTGGCCGAGCATCTGCGGGCGGCCCTGCCCGATGAATCGATCAGCGTACAACCGCGCCCGGCGCAACTGCCCCTGGGCCTGGCCCAACGCCGGTTCTGGATGCTCAGCCGCCTGGTGCCGGAGTCCCGCGAATACCACATGCCGTTCGCCCTGACCTTGCGCGGCGAGCTGCAGGTCCAGATCCTGCGCGAGGCCTTTGAGCAGGTCAGCCAGCGCCACCTGGTGCTGCGCAGCCGGATTATCGACGTCGACGGCGAACCACAATTGCTGATCGACGACCACGGGCCGGCGCTCGCGGTCACGTGCGTTGCGACCCAGGACTGGGCCGCGACCTGTGCCAACGCCCAGGACGAACTGATGACGCCGTTCGACCTGGCCGCCGCCGCGCCTTGGCGTGCGCACCTGCTGCAACGCCAGGGCAGCGACGAAAACCTGTTGCTGGTATGCCTGCACCACAGCGCCACCGACGGTTGGGCCATGCAGTTGCTCATTGACGAACTGACCCAGGCCTACGCCGCCGGCCTCAGCGGGCAGTCGCCCGCGTGGACGCCGCTGGAGATCGACTACGTCGATTTCGCCCTGTGGCAACAGCACCCGGACACCCAGGCCCGGCGCCATGCCAGCCTGGACTACTGGAAAAACCACTTGGGCCAGGACGACTACCAGCTCGACCTGCCCATCGACCATCCACGTGGCGCCGAAGCCGATCGTCGCGCCCGGCAACTGAGCGTCCGCCTCGGCACCCAGCGTGCCGAAGCCATCCGACAGTTCGCCCGTCAGCGCGGCACGACCACCTACGTGGTGCTGGCCACGGCCCTGAGCGCGCTGCTGGCCCGCTACAGCGGCCAGCGGGAGATTCGCCTCGGCACCCCGGCGGACCAACGTGACCACGCCCAAACCCAGACATTGCTGGCCTGCCTGGTCAACACCCTGGTGCTCCGCAGCGACGTCGACCAACGGGCCCCGCCGAGCAATTGCTCGCCAGCCTCGAAGCCGACCTGCGTGCAGCCCAGGCCCATGCCGACCTGCCTT
The DNA here is from genome assembly GCF_055390755.1 of Pseudomonas sp. Van50. Classification (NCBI taxonomy): domain Bacteria; kingdom Pseudomonadati; phylum Pseudomonadota; class Gammaproteobacteria; order Pseudomonadales; family Pseudomonadaceae; genus Pseudomonas; species Pseudomonas sp. Van50. Next base: position 4,268,611 of record NZ_AP024343.1, read on the forward strand.
TCGCCACCCTGGTCGGTGCCATCGCGCAGAACCGCGACTTGAACCGCACGCCGCTGTTCCAGGTGCTGTTCTCCCTCAACTATGGGCGCGTCGACAGCAGCCAATGGCCGGGCCTGAACGTCGAAGAGCAGATGCTGCCGGCGATCGACGCCAAGTTTGAACAGAGCTGGGAAGTCCAGGATGACGGCAGCGACATGACGCTGGCGCTGGAATACCAATCGGCCTTGTACGACGAAGCGACGATGCAACGCTGGAGCGCGCAGTGGTGCGCGCTGCTCGACGCCCTGGTGGCAACCCCTGGGCGCACCCTGGTCGAGCTGTTCCCGCAACAGCAGGACCAACAGCAACTGGACCGCTGGAACGCCACCGAACGTCACTACAGCGGCCCGACCAACCTGCACACCGCCCTGAGCCAGCAAGCCGCCCTGAGCCCCAACGCCCCGGCGCTGGTGTTCGAAGGCCAGCGCCTGAGTTACGCCGAACTGGACCAACGGGCGCAAACCGTCGCCCGCGCCCTGCGCGCCGCTGGCGTGGGCAGCGACAGCATCGTGCCGGTGTGCATGGAGCGTTCGGTGGAAATGGTCGTGGCCTTGCTCGGCATCGTCCATGCCGGCGCCGCGTGGCTGCCGCTGGATCCGGAGTTGCCGGCCACGCGCCTGGCCTTCTTGATCGAGGACGCCGATGCCAAGGTCACCTTGACCCAGGCGCAGTGGCTGTCGCGCCTGCCCGTTGGGCATCAGGCTTGGACCCTCGACGCCTTGCCGCAAGCCTCTGCGTTCGAGCCAATCAGCGTTCAGGCCAACGACCTGGCCTATGTGCTCTACACCTCCGGTTCCACCGGCCAACCCAAGGGCGTGATGAACGAACACGGCGCCTTGATGAACCGCCTGCACTGGATGCAGGACGCCTTCCCGATTGGCCCGAACGACCGTGTGCTGCAAAAGACGCCGTACAGCTTCGACGTATCGGTGTGGGAGTTCTTCTGGCCGCTGATCACCGGCGCGACCCTGGTGGTCGCCCGTCCGGACGGTCATCGCGACCCGGCCTACCTCAGCCAGTTGATCCAGCAGGAACGGGTCACGACCTTGCACTTCGTACCGTCGATGCTGCGGGCCTTTGTCGAAGAGCCGAGCCTGGTCGACTGCCACAGCTTGCGCCAGGTGTTCGCCAGTGGCGAAGCCTTGCCGGTGGACCTGGTGCGGCGCTTCATGGGCCAGCACCCGGCGGCGCTGGTCAACCTGTATGGCCCGACCGAAGCGGCCATCGACGTTTCGGTCTGGCGTTGCTCGGCGGACGATGTGATCGTGCCGATCGGCAAGCCCATCGCCAACCTGCGCTTGTACATCCTCGACGAAACCATGCAACCGTTGCCGATTGGCAGCATCGGCGAGCTGTACATCGGCGGCGTCGGCGTGGCCCGTGGCTATTTGAAACGCCCGGACCTGACCGAAGAACGCTTCCTCGCCAGCCCGTTCGTGGCCGGTGATCGCCTGTACCGCACCGGCGACCGCTGCCGCTTCCTGGCCGATGGCAACATCGAGTACCTGGGCCGTCTCGACCACCAGGTGAAGTTGCGCGGCCAGCGCATCGAGCTGGGGGAAATCGACTCAGCCCTGCTGAACCTGCCGGCCATCACCGGCGCCTGCACCCTGGTCATCGACAACCGCCTGGTGGCGTTCTACAGCAGTAGCACCGCGCAGTCGGACCTCGACACCCAGCTCGCAGCCGAGCTGCCGGCCTACATGGTGCCGGCGGTGTGGGTGCACATCCCGGCGCTGCCCCTGAGCACCAACGGCAAGATCGACCGCAAGGCCCTGGCCGCCCTGCCCTTGCCAAACACCCAGAAAGACTACGCGGCACCGCGCAACGAACTGGAACGCCTGCTCTGCCAGTTGTTCGGCGAACTGCTCGGCGAAACCTTGACTGGCGGTCGCGAAGTCGGCACCTCGGACAGTTTCTTCGCCCTGGGCGGTGACTCGATTCTCGGCCTGAAACTGATCTCGCGCTTGCGTGAGCAGGGCTATTCGCTCACGCCACGGGACCTGTTCCGCTCGCCGACTCCGGCGGCCCTGGCCCATGTGACCACGGCGCTGCTGACCCAGGCCGAACAAGGCGACGTGACCGGGCCGATGCCGCTGATGCCGTTGCACCAGTGGTTCTTTGACCAGCAACAGGTCCAGGCCGCGCACTGGAACCAATCGGTGCTGGCCGACAGCGACCGTCGCCTGGAACCGGCCATCGTCCAAGCCACGCTGGATCGGCTGGTGGCCCACCACGACGCCCTGCGCCTGCGTTTCACCCACGTCGACGGCCAATGGCAGGCACACATCGCACCGGTGGCACCGGCCCAGTTGACCTGCTGCGAGCACCCGGAGCAATTGCTGCAAGTCGCGCAAAGCCTGGACCTGCAACACGGCCCACTGTTTGCCGCGGCCCTGCTGGAAGGCACACCGCAGCGCCTGTACCTGGTGGCCCATCACCTGGTGGTCGATGCGGTGTCCTGGACGCCGCTGCTGGAAGATTTCCAACAGCTGTATCCCGCCCTGGAACGTGACGAACAGCCGACGTTGCCGGCGAAAACCACCTCTTATCGTCAATGGGCCGAGCACCTGCAAGCCCATGCCGCCAAGGCTGCCGCCGAGCAGCGCTACTGGAGTGCCCAGGCCTCTGCGAACCCGCCGCCCATGGCCACGGTCGCCGAACGCCAGACCCTGTCGGCCCGCTGGGATGCCAGCCGCACGCACCAATGGCTGACCGAGTCCCACGCGGCTTACCGCACACAACCGGAGGAACTGCTGATCGCCGCCCTCGCCGCGACCCTGGCCGAGGTCGAACAGCGCAGTGACATCGTCGTGGACCTTGAACGCCACGGGCGTGATGCACCGTTTGCCGGGCTGGACGTCGGCCGCACCGTCGGCTGGTTCACCACTCTCTACCCACTGCGCGTGAGTGCCAGCGGCGCCGCGGGCGATCAGGTGCGCAACGCCAAGCAAGCCTTGCGTGATGTACCCGGCCAGGGCCTGGGCTACGGCTTGCTGCGCCAGCACGGCGAGTTGCCGGCCAGCCACGGCGATGTGCTGTTCAACTACCTGGGGCATGAGCAAACGCCAGCGGGCTGGTTGCGCGCCAGCAGCCTGACCCCGCCACCGGATGTGGCCCCGGTGAACCGAGTGACCCATGCCCGTGAAGTAGTGGCCTGGCTGGAGGACGGCGTGTTGCGTGTCGAGTGGCACAGCGTCACGCCGAACGCCGACAGCCATTTGCCTGCTCGCCTGCTGGAACGTTTGCAGGCACTGGTCGAACACTGCCTCGACCCACAGGCCGGTTCGCTGATGCCTGCGGACTTCCCGCTGGCCAAGGCGCTGAACCAGAAATCCCTGGACAAACTGCTGGGCAAACTCAAGACCAAACCCGATTCCCAAAGCTAGCGAGCGACGCGGCGCCCGCCCAGGTCTGCGGACCGGCGCGGCGCCTTGATCGACGCTCACTCGAGTTTTCAAGACTTTGAAATGGACCAAGCAAGCATGAACAACATCGAAGACATCTACTCCCTTTCGCCGACCCAGCACGGCCTGTTGTTCCACAGCGTCTATGAACCGGATTCGCGGGTGTATTACCAGCAATTGAGCCTGGACATGAACGGCCCGCTGCAACTGAGCGCATTTCGCGGTGCCTGGCAAGCGCTGATGCGGCGCCACGCCGTGCTGCGCAGTGCTTTTCTCTGGGAAGAACTGGACGATGCCTATCAGGTGGTGCAACAGGACGTGCCACTGCCCCTGACGGAACTGGACTGGCAAGACCGCCCCGAGCCGCAGGCCGCGCTCGGACAGTTGGCGCTGGAACAGCGCGCCCAGCCCCTGGAGCTGAACGACTCGCCGCTGATGCGCGTGTGCCTGGTGCGTCTGGCGCCCGAGCGCTGGCACCTGATCTGGACCTTCCACCACATCCTCATGGATGGCTGGAGCGTCGGCATCGCCGTCCAGGAGTGGCTGTCGCTGTACTACGAACAGGCCCACGGCCGCCCCGCCGACCTGCCGCCGACCCGCCCTTACCGGGACTACATCGCCTGGCTGGCGGAACAGGACATGGTTGCCACCGAAGGCTTCTGGCGCGAACAGTTGCAGGACGTGAGCGAACCGACACCGCTGCCCACCTTCGCCGTGCGGCAGCCTGCGCCAACAGGGGCACCGTTCGCCGAACGGGAAAGCCTGCTGACGGCCAGCGAAACCGAGCAGCTGGCGCACTTCGCCCGCCAGAACGACTTGACCATCAACACCCTGATCCAGGGCGCCTGGGCATTGCTGCTGGGCCAGCATGCCGGGCGTGACGACGTGGTCTATGGCGTCACCGTTGCCGGTCGTCCAGAGAACCTGGCCGCCGTGGACAGCACCGTCGGGCTGTTCATCAACACCTTGCCGTTGCGCGTGCAGTGGTCTGAAGGCCCGGCTCTGGTGGACTGGCTGCAGCAGTTGCAGCAGGCCAACAGCGATCTGCGCCACCACGCCTACCTGCCCCTGGGCAAGCTCAAGTCGATGACGCGCATCGCCGCCGAGCAGGCGCTGTTCGACTCGATCCTGGTGTTCGAGAACTTCCCGGTCACCGACGCGCTCAACCAGGACACCGGCGGCCTGAGCTTCAGTGCCCCGAGCAGCGACCAGCAGGCCGACGGCATTACCCTCACCCAAGGCCGCAACCACTTCCCGTTGTCGCTGATCGTGGTGCCGGACAAACAATTGCACTACCTGATCAGCTACGACCGCAGTCGCTTCAGCGACGCCGAGGTCGCGGTGTTGTCGGCACAATTGCGCGCCATCCTGTTGGCGATGACGGCGCAAGCGCAGTGCCGGGTCAGCGAGCTTGAGTGGCTGAGCCCTGAAGAACGCCAGCAACTGCTCGTGCAGGGATGCGGCGTACAACTGCCGGTACCCCAGGCGTGCCTGCATCAGTGCTTCGAACAACAAGTGGCCGCCCACCCGGATCACCTGGCGGTCCGCGACCGCCAGGTCGCCCTGACCTACCGTGAACTGGACCAGCAAGCCAACCGCCTCAGCCAGTACTTGCGCGCCCAGGGCATCGGTCACGACAGCGTCGTGGCACTGGCCCTGGAACGCAGTGCCGGGTTCGTGATCGCCCTGCTCGCCACCCTCAAGGCTGGCGCGGCCTATCTGCCGCTGGACCTCAAGCAGCCCGCCGGGCGCCTGGCCGATGTGCTGGTGGACAGCCGCGCCGCGCTGCTGATCGGCACCACCGCCTCGCCCCTGCTCAAAGGCCTGGCCGAGCACACGCCGACGCTGTGGCTGGCGGAACAGGCCGATGCCATCGCCGCCCAGCCAGACACGCCACCTGCCGTGGCCCATAGCCCGACTGACGCCGCCTACGTGATCTACACCTCAGGCTCCACCGGCACCCCTAAGGGTGTGGTGGTCGAGCACCAGTCCATCGTCGATTACCTGACGGCGGTGCACGCGGTACTCAACCCGCCACCGGCCGCCCGCTACGGCTTGCTGTCCAGTATCGCCGCCGACCTGGGCCACACCCAACTGTTCGGCGCCCTGTGTAGCGGCGCCAGCCTGTTGCTGGTGGATGAAGACAGCGGTTTCAGCCCCCTGGCATTGGCCGAACTCTTCGACCAACACCCGGTGGATGTGCTGAAGATCACCCCAAGCCATTTGTCCGGCCTGTTGCAGGCGCTGCCCGATGCACGCTTGTTGCCGCGCGCCCTGCTGGTCTTCGGTGGCGACGCCCTCAGCCCGGCGCTGCTGGAGCAGGTCAATCGCCTGGCGCCTGGCCTCAGGGTGTTCAACCACTATGGCCGAGCGAAGCGACGGTCGGCGCAATCGCCACCGAGCTGCCCGCAGGCCTGCGCAGCATTGCCCTCGGCCGGCCGCTGCCGAACCGCCGACTGCAAGTGGTGGATGCCAAGGGTCGCCAGGTGCCCACCGGGGTGTCCGGTGAGCTGCTGATCAACGGCGCCTTGGCCCGGGGTTACCTGCACCGTCCGGACCTGACCGCCGAACGCTTTCATCTCGACGCGGATCAGCAACGCTGGTATCGCACTGGCGACCGCGTGCGCTGGCAAGTAGACGGCCAACTGGCATTCCTCGGCCGGGTCGACAGCCAGGTCAAGATCCGTGGCAATCGCCTGGAGCTGGGCGAAGTCGAAGCGCAGATCAAGCGCCTGTCGCCGCTGATCGAACAGGCGCTGGTCCGCGCCGTGGAACTGGACGGCAGCCTGCGCCTGGTGGCCTACCTGGTCGCCAGCCAGTCACTGTCCGCGACGAAACTGCGTAACGACCTCGCAGCCCGGGTGCCGGACTACATGGTGCCGGCACACTTCATCACCCTCGACGAACTGCCCCTCACCCGGAACGGCAAGGTCGATGTCCAGCGCTTGCCGCTCCCGCAAAAAGCCACGGACGACAGCGCCACTCACGTGGCCCCGCGCAATGAAGTCGAAACGCAGCTGGCCGCCATCTGGCAAGACGTCCTCAAGCTTGAACGTGTTGGCGTGCATGACAACTTCTTCGCCTTGGGCGGCGACTCGATCATCAACTTGCAGATCATCGCCCGCGCCAACCAGCAAGGGCTGAAACTCACGCCCCGCCAGCTCTTCGAGAACCGCACCATCGCCGATATCGCCCGGGTACTGGGCGCCGATGCCAGCCATGGCGTGGTGCAAGCCGTTGCCGATGGCTATGACCTGCCGCTGGCTGCCGGGCAATTGGCACGCCTGGAGCAAGGGCCATTGCACGCCACCTGGCGCTGCGTGGCGTTGACCCAGGCCATCGATAGCGAGTTGCTGGCCCAGGCCATCGCCGCGTTGCAACACCACCACCAGGCCCTGCGTCTGGCGCTCAAGGCGCTGCCGGAGGGCGAGTGGCAGCAACGGGTACTGGTCGTGGCCAAGGCTCCGGTCATCACCACCGAGCAACTGGAGACCTGCGCCCCGGCACAACTGCAAGCCCTGGCCCAGGCCGGTGTCGATGCGCTGGAATTGGGTGCAGGCCAAACCCTGCATGCCAGCCTGCTGGAGGTGGACGGCACGCAATCCCTGCTCTTGGCCGCTCATCCGTTGTGCCTGGACGAAGCCTCCTGGTCGCTGCTACTGGCTGACCTCAACCTGGCCTTGGCACAGCTGCGCTATCAGCGGCCGGTGCGCCTGTCCTACGCCGGTGGCGACTTCACCCAGTGGACACGGCACCAGCAGGCCCATGCCCAGGGTGATGCCCTGGATGACGCCTGGGAACATTGGCTGCAATACGCAGGGGTGGAACCGCTGCAACTGCCTGACAGCCAGCAACCGGCCAGCGTGGTCGAAGACACCCTGCCGGCCGCCACCTCTGGCGAACTCAAGCGCCTGGGCGAAGTGCTGCAACTGGACTGGAACACCCTGTTGGCCGCTGCCGTGGCCGAACAGTGCCGTGAACTGTGCGGCAATGGCCTGGTCGCGCTGAGCGTGCACGATGCCCGTCCGAGTGCCGAGCGTTTGCCGGTCGCTGCGCCGATTGCCGTGGCCGACCTCGACCCGGCACGCATCATGGGCCCCTTGGCACTGACCGTGCCGTACTTCCTCCAGCCCGAAGGCGAGAGCCTGCTGCAACGCTTGCAGGCACTGGCCGCGCAGATGCGCGCCTACCCGCAACACGGCGTCGACTATGGCGCCCTGCGCTACTTGTCGGACAATACCTACCTGCAAGAACCGCTGCGCGAGCTGCCAGCACCATCGCTCGTCATTCGCTGGCTGGGCAACCTCGATAGCCACCGCGAAGAGCGTGGCATCCTGGCTCAGGTTGAAGCGCCAACCCCATCGCCGGCTTCGACCGGGCCGCTGAACGTAGACGCCTGGTGGCAGGATGACCGCCTGCACCTGCGCAGCCAGGGCACCCTCGCCGCCGACTGGGCGCCGTGCCTTGTCCAACGCTTGAGCGAGCTCGCCGCACTGGCCACCGCGGCCGACCTGCGCCCTGCCAGCCAGGCATTCCCGCTGTGCCACAAGCAAGCGGCAACCCTGGCGGCCGAACCGCTGGACTGGCTGAACATCGAAGACGTCTACCCGCTGTCGTCGATGCAACAGGGCATGCTTTTGCACACCCTGCTGCAACCCCACAGCGGTATCTACCTGATGCAACAACGCTTTAGCTGGGACGGGGTATTGCAGCGCCCGGCGATGGAAGCCGCGTGGCAGCTGTTCCTCGAGCGCCATCCAATGATGCGGACCGCCTTCTGGTGGCAGGACGACCATGAACCGCTGCAGTGCGTGTACCGCCAGACCCACCAGGCGTTCGACTGGCAGGACCTGCGCCATCTCGACGAAGAGCAGCAGCGCGAGGCGATGGACCAGGCCCTCGAAGCACAACGCCTGCAAGGCTTCGACATGGCCTGCGCACCGCTGACCCACCTGCGGGTGTTCCAGCTCGATGAGCGCCGCTTCGCCGTGGTGCGCAGTTTCCACCACATCCTGACCGATGCCTGGTGCTTCGGCCTGTTGATGGAAGACCTGCTGGCGATCTACCAGGCCCTGGTGCGCCAGGAGCCGGTGGCTCGTCCGCGTCTGCGCTCGTTCCGTGGCTACATGAGTTGGCTGGAACGCCATGACATGGCTGCCGCCCACGCCTTCTGGCAGGCACAGATGGCCGGCTTCAGCGAGCCGACGCCGCTGCAGGTGGACGGCCCGGTGGCCCGCCCGGAGCAGGCACCGGAACAGGTCGGCGACTTCGACCAGACCCTGAGCATCGCCCAGACCCAACGCTTGCAACAGCTCTGCCAGCAGTACCAACTGACGCCCAACACCTGGATCCAGGGTGCCTGGGCACTGCTGCTGTCGCGCTACAGCGGCAACCGCGACGTGTTGTTCGGCGTGACCGTCGCCGGCCGCCCGACTGACCTCGCCGGTGTAGAAGAAATGGTCGGGCTGTTCATCAACAGCCTGCCGCTGCGCATCGATGTCGACCCGGAGGCCCCGGTGGCCGACTGGTTGCAGGCACTGCTATCCCACAACGCACAATTGCGCGAACACGAAAGCGCGTCGCTGGTGGACATCCAGCGTTGCAGCCAAGTGCCGCGCGGCCAGCAGTTGTTCGACAGCCTGGTGGTGTTCGAAAACGCCCCGCTGGACATCAGCAGCGTGCAACTGGACGCCTTCAGCATCGATATCTACGAAGACCGGGTGCACACCAACTTCCCGATGACGGTGGTGCTGTACCCCGGCGATCGCCTGGGCATTCGCCTGTCCTACGACAGCATGCGTTTCAGCACTGACACCGTACAGCGCATGCTCGGGCATCTGGTGCAACTGCTTTCGGCCATGCTGGAGACACCGCAGGCGCCGTTGGGCAGCTTGCACATGCTGCCCGAGGCTGAACGCCGGCACCTGCTGATCGACTGCAACCGCAGCGACCTCGACTTCCCGCTGGAGCGCGGTTATGCGGCGCTGTTCGCCGAGCAAGTGCGCAACCGTGCGCAACACCTGGCCGCCGTATGCCAGGACCAATCGCTGACTTACGCCGAACTGGACCGCCGCGCCAATGCCATCGCCCATGCGCTGCAAGCCGCCGGTGCCGGCCCGGAAACCCTGGTGGCGCTGTTCGCCGAGCGTGGCCTGGCGTTGCTGACGATGATGATCGCCACGCTCAAGGTCGGCGCCGCGTTCCAGGCCTTGGACATCCAACAGCCCCACGCACGCCTGGCGGAACTGCTGGACCTGGGTGAGGCGCCGCTGTTGCTGGTGTGCGAGCACGCGACCTCGACACTGGACAACGTCCTGCCGCAAATGCACAAGCAGCCTACCTGCCTGGTCGCCCAGGCGCTCTGGCAAGGTCGTGAGCAACCGCGGGTCACCTATGCGCACCAGCCGGATCAACTGGCCTACGTGATCTTCACCTCGGGTTCCACCGGCACGCCAAAAGGCGTGATGGTGGAACAACGAGGGATGCTCAACAACATGTTCGGCAAGGTCCCGAGCCTGGGCCTGGGTGAACACGACCGGATTGCCCAGACAGCTTCGGCGGCGTTCGATATCAGCGTATGGCAGTTCCTCGCCGCACCGCTGTTCGGCGCCACCGTGCACATTCTTCCCGATGCCCAGGCCCACGATCCCGTGGCCCTGCTCGACGCCGTCCAGGAGCAGCAACTGACGCTGTTGGAAACCGTTCCGGCGCTGATTCGCGGCATGCTCCAGGAAAGCCAGGCCCATCACACCCTGGCAAGCCTGCGCTGGCTGTTGCCCACCGGCGAGGCATTGCCGCCGGTCCTGGCGCGGGACTGGTTCGCACGCTTCCCGGCGATCCCGTTGATGAACGCCTACGGTCCTGCCGAATGCTCGGACGACGTGGCCTTCTACCCCATCACTGAAGCACCGGCCGACGACTGCTTGCACATGCCCATCGGCACGCCGACCGCCAATAACCAGGTGTTCGTTCTCGACTCGGCGCTGCGCCTGGTCCCTGTGGGTGTACCCGGCGAATTGTGCATCGGTGGTGTCGGCGTGGGTCGCGGCTACCTGCGCGACCCGCAACGCACCCGCGAGGCTTTTGTACCGCACCCGTTCCAAGCCGATGCGCGCCTGTATCGCAGCGGTGATATCGGCCGGATGCGTGAGGATGGCGTGATCGAATACCTCGGCCGTCGCGACCAGCAAGTGAAGATCCGTGGCCACCGCATCGAGCTGGGCGAGATCGAAAACCGCTTGATGCAACACCCGGCGGTGGACAGCGCGGCGGTGCTGGCGTTGCCCGACGCCCGCGGCGCCTTGCAACTGGTGGCCTGGTATGTGCTCGACGAGACGGCCGACCTGGGCGGCGAGCCTGCGCAACAGGTATTGAGCACATACCTGGGCCAGCAACTGGCAAGCTACATGGTCCCGGCCCGTTGGCTGGCCCTTGGACAGTTGCCGCTGAACGCCAATGGCAAGGTCGACCGTCGTGCCCTCGCCGCCTTGGGTGTGCCCCAGGACGAGGCGGTACAGGCGCAATCCATGGCGCCACGCACGCCGACCGAACACGTCCTGGCCGAACTCTGGCAAGAAATTCTCGGCCTGGACAACGTCAGTGTGCACGACGACTTCTTCGCCATCGGCGGTCACTCGCTGCTGGCCACCCAAGTCTTGTCGCGAATTCGCCGACGGCTGAACGTGAACCTGCCGCTGCGCACCCTGTTCGAACGCGGCACCCTTGAGCAACTGGCCCAAGCGGTCGATCAGCAACGCAACGCCCAGACCGAGGCCGACGCTGACACCGAGATGGCCCCGGCGCCGCGCAACCAACCGCTGCCGCTGTCCTACAGCCAGCAACGGTTGTGGTTCCTGGATCGCTTCGAAGGCCCTAGTGCCGCCTACAACATGACCACCACCGTCAGGCTGCGTGGGGCGCTGGACATCGCGGCGCTGCAAGGAGCCTTGCAGGCGGTGTTCGAACGCCATGAGTCCTTGCGCACCGCGTTCCACCTCCATGGCGACCAACCTTGCCAGGTCATCAACCCGGCGCCGCTGGTGGACTTGACGCCAACCGAGCTGAGTGACCTGGACAGCGCAGAGCAGGCGCAAAGCCTGCAGCGCCTGATCGATGAACAGGCCGCGCGCCCGTTCGACTTGCAACAGGCGCCGATGCTGCGCGCCAACCTGCTGCGCTTGGGACGCGAGGACCATGTGCTGCAACTGGTGCTGCATCACATCGCCACTGACGCCTGGTCCATGGGCATCCTGATGCAGGAACTGATCGTCGGGTACCAGGCACGCATCAGCGGTTCGACCCCCGTGTTGCCGGTGTTGCCGATCCAGTTCGCCGACTATGCCTACTGGCAACGCAGCGAAGCGCAACAGCGCCTGCTCGCGCGGGCCATCGATTACTGGCGCCGCCAGCTCGACGGCGCGCCAACGTTGATCCCGTTGCCCCTTGACCAGCCACGCCCGGCACGCCCCGACTACCAGGGCGCGGCCCTCGAGCAACGCTTCACGCCGGCCCAGGCCCAGGTGCTGAAGGCCTATGCGCAAGCGCAACGGGCGACACTGTTCATGGTCTTGCTCAATGCCTTCAACAGCCTGTTGCAGCGGGCCACCGGGGCCAACGATTTCATCGTCGGCACCGACCTGGCCAACCGCGAACATCCGGCCCTGGAACATCTCATCGGGTTCTTCGTCAACGTGCTGCCGATCCGTGCCCGCCTGAGCGAGGGCGAAACCTTCGACGCCCGCCTGCAACGCTTGCGCGAGGATTGCCTGTCGGCGTTCCAACACCAGCAAGTGCCGTTCGACAAACTGGTGGAGGAGTTGCAGCCGCCGCGTACGCCTGGGGTCAACCCGTTGGTCCAGGTGTTGTTCGTCATGCAGAACACGCCCAGTGGCAATGCCAGCCTGCCGGACCTTGAAGTGGAACACTTGGTAGCCCCCCAGCAGAGCAGCAAGTTCGACCTCGCCGTGTTTGTCGAAGAGGACGAAGAGCAAGGCCTGAACGTGCGCTGGGTGTACCGCACCAGCGTGTTGCAGGAGCAGACCATCCAGCGTCTCGAACAGGGCTTCGAACACCTGCTGGAGCAGATCGTCTCGGCCCCCGCCCAGGCATTGGAGCAGTGGTCGTGGCGCCTTGAGGGCAGCCACGCTGGCGCCGCGTCCCAGCCTGATTCGTCGCTCGACGAGGCCACGGCCCGCAGCGCACGCAAGCAGTCGAAACTGAGCAAGCTCAAGCAGACCCGCGCCACCGCCGTCAGCCAAGTGGCCCACGAGCAGGTCCGTACCCGTACCCTCGACGCCGGGCAAGCCTTGCCGTTGGTGATCGAGCCGTTGCTCGGCGACCTGGACCCGGTGCACTGGGCGCTGCAAGCCCGGGAATGGATCAATGCACAGTTGCTGACCCACGGCGGCCTGCTGTTCCGAGGGTTCAACCTGCCGGATGCCGCGGCCTTCGAGCAGTTCGCCCAGGCCATCGAGCCCGACCTCTACGGGACCTACGGCGACCTGCCGAAAAACAAGTCCGGCAAGAATATCTACCACTCCACGCCGTACCCGGAACAGCACATGATTCTCTTCCACAACGAGAGCTCCCATCTGCCGCAGTGGCCACGCAAGCAGTGGTTCTACTGCGAAACACCGGCGCCACGTGGCGGCTGCACGCCCATCGTCGATTGCCGGCAGGTATTGGCGCGCTTGCCCCAGGACATCGTCGCTCGCTTCAAGGCCCTGGGACTGCTTTACGTGCGGCACTTCACCGACAAGCTGGATGTGCGCTGGCAGGACTTCTTCAAGACCGAACAGCGCGAGGAAGTCGAGCGCCAGTGCCTGGCCTCGGGCATGCGCTGGGAATGGCTGGGCACCGACAACCTGCGGATCGCCCAGCACTGCCCGGCCATCGTCGAACATCCCGAGACCGGGGAACTGTCGTTCTTCAACCAGGTGCAACTGCACCACACTGCCTGCCTGGAGCCGGAAGTGCGCAACAACCTGATCAACCTGTTCGGCCTCGGGCACCTGCCCCGCAACGTGTACTACGGCGACGGCAGCGTGATCGAAGACGCGGTGATGCAGGTAATCGGCGAGGCGTATGAACATTGCGCGGTACGTTTTACCTGGCAAAAAGGTGACATGGTCATGTTGGACAATATGTTGGTGGCTCACGCCCGGGATCCCTTCGAGGGCGAACGCAAGATCTGCGTCGCCATGGGCCAGATGATGCGCCGCGAAGAACTGACGGGGCAGTTGCCCGAAGCACAGCCGCTGCCGGCTTCGGAGGTGCAGGCATGACCGTCTTTGAGAAACGTGAAGAAGCCTTCGCCCTCTCGCCGCAACAGCGCAGCCAATGGCTGGCGGGCTTGCCGCCCGTGCGCCTGGAGTTGGAGATCACCGGCGCGTTGGCGCTGGAACGCCTGCAGCAGCGGCTGGCCGCGCTGAGCGCGTGCCACGAGGCCTTGCGCCTGAGCGTGCGGCCCGAGCCGGGCCTGCTGATGCCGCTGCAAGTGGTCGAGCCCACCGCCACCGCAGTCGACGCGATCAGTGTCGAAGTGCAATCGGTGGCGGACGATCGGCACCGGGTGACACTGCAACTGCCGGCCCTGAGCGCGGATCGCGGCACCTTGCTGCGCCTGGCCCAGGCACTGGGATCGACGGACGCGCCGTACCTCGATGACGAGGCCATGACCTACACCCAGTACAGTGCCTGGCTCCATGAATTGCAGGCCGATGAAGATGCTGTTCCCGGTCGGCGCTTCTGGGCCAGCCAGGCCTTGGACGAACCGGCCGGGAGCGAGCTGCTCTACCGCCAGGTGCGCAACGACCGCCACGATGCCCCGGCGACCACCCGCCTGCTCGCCAACCCGCAATTGAGCAGCGCCCTGGACCACTTTTGCCAGCGTCACGGTGCCTCGCCCGAGCAGGTGCTGATGAGCGCCTGGGGGGTGTTGCTGCAGCGCCTCAGTACCGGCGACAGCCCGGCACTGACCTTGAACTGGGTACACGATTGCCGCGACGACTACGAGGAACTCGAAGACTGCTGGGGTTTGTTCGCCAAGCCCCTGCCCTTGCGCTGGCAACCGGCTGCGAACAGCTCATTTGTCCAGGCGCTGGAGACCCTGCAGACGCTGTGCGAGCAAGCCATCGAATGGCAGGAATACTGCGGCGTCAGCACCGCACTGCCGGCCGAAACCTTGCACTACGGTTTCCAGTGGGGCGCACACCTGCCCGATCGACTCGATACCTTGGGCAGTCTTACATCGACGCTCACTGTGTCGGACGTGCAAGCCATCCCGGCAGGCATGGAGTTGCTGCTGGTTGCCGAAACGGTCCGCCACGAAGCCAGCGGTCTTGGCTATCGGTTGAACTTGCACCATCTGCCGAGCCGCTACAGCGAACAAGCAGCCCTGACGCTTCTGGAGCAGTTCCAGTCGCTGCTGTCCGATGCCCTCGCCAACCCAGGCAAGCCCTTGGCCGAGCTGTCGTTGCAGGCGCCGAGCTTCGGCGCGACGCTGGCCGCCCGGCAGGACGACGTCGCCGCCCCGCCGTTTGCCAGCGTACCGGCGCGCTTCGCTGAATGTGCCGCGCAGTTCCCCGAGCATTTGGCCCTGCGCGACCACCACGGGTATCTGAGCTATGCCCAGTTGCAGGCCCGCAGCAACCAACTGGCGCAGTACCTGCGCGCCCAGGGCGTGGGCCGCGAAGATCGCGTGGCGTTGTACCTGGATCGTTCGGCGCAAATGGTCCTGGCCATGCTCGCCGTGCTCAAGAGCGGCGCGGCGTTCGTCCCCCTGGACGTGCATCAGCCGGCACAACGCTCCCTGGCCATCCTGCAACAGGCGCAGCCAGTCTTCGTCCTGAGCGGTTCGGCCGGCAGCGCCCCCGCGTTGCCCGGCATCGGTAGCCTCGACCTGCGTGATGAAGCGACCTGGCAGCACGCACCTGCCACGGCAACCAACGTCGAGTGCCAAGGGCAGGACGCGGCCTACGTGCTGTTCACCTCCGGCAGCACCGGCACGCCCAAAGGCGTCATTGTCGAACACGCCCAACTCGCCAGTTATGTCGCCAGCGTGTCCCGGCGCCTGGCGCTGGGGGTTGGCGAGCGCAGTGCGGTGGTCACTTCGCTGGCGGCCGACCTGGGCTACACCTTGCTGTTCCCGGCGCTGCTCAGTGGCGGTGAATTGCACCTGCTGGACAAGGAAACGGCAATGGACGCCCAGGCCTGGGCGGCCTGGCAGGCTGAATACCCCATCGATCACCTGAAGATCGTACCGTCCCTGCTGGACGCGTGGC
Organism: Pseudomonas sp. Van50; assembly: GCF_055390755.1. NCBI lineage: Bacteria > Pseudomonadati > Pseudomonadota > Gammaproteobacteria > Pseudomonadales > Pseudomonadaceae > Pseudomonas > Pseudomonas sp. Van50. The sequence continues at coordinate 4,284,338 of NZ_AP024343.1, forward strand.
TGATTCATGCCCAAAGCGCGACCGTGTTGCCTCGCAAGCAACTGATCCTCGGTGGCGAAAGCTGCTCGCGGCGCCTGCTGCAAAACATTCACGGCCTCGCGCCGACGCTGACAGTCTTCAACCATTACGGCCCGACCGAAACCACGGTCGGCGTGGTGATGCACAAAGCCGATCCAGCCATGGATTATCGCCGCCTGCCCCTGAGCGACCGCCTCGATGGCATGCGCCTGTACCTGCTCGACGAACAGCAAGCGCTGGCCGCTCCCGGGCAGAGCGCCGAGCTGTATATCGCCGGCCCGCAACTGGCCCGGGGTTACCTGGACGCGCAACAGAACGCCGGCCGTTTCATCGAATGGGGGCAATCGCCTGGCGAACGCCTCTACCGCACTGGCGACATGGCCCGCTACCTCCACGACGGTAGCCTGGAAATCACCGGACGAGCCGATCGCCAGGTGAAGATCCGCGGTTTCCGCGTGGAACTCGATGAGATCCAGGCGCAATTGACTCGCCTTCCCGGCGTCGCCCAGGCCGCGGTGGAATGCATTCCCCGGGGCGAGCTCGGCCAGCAACTGTTCGCCTTCATGACCCTGGCGCCCGGGCATTCGACCACGGTCGCCAGGCTGCATGGCCAGGCCCAGGATTGCTTGCCGGACTACATGCTGCCCACCCTGCGGATCGTCGAAGCCTTGCCGTTGATGGGCAATGGCAAGCTGGATCGCAAGACCCTGCAACAATGGGCCGACAAAGTCCTCGACACCGTTGGCAGTGCCTTGCCGCGCACGCCGCTGGAAGCTTTGCTTGCCGAGGTCTGGGCGCAAGTGCTGGGCCTGGAGCGGGTGGGTATCGACGATGATTTCTTCGAGCTGGGCGGCCATTCCCTGGCGGCGGTGACCCTCGCCAGCCGTTTGCAGACCGCGCTGTCGGCGCCGGTGACGGTCAATGCGGTGTTCAACGCCCCCAGCGTCTCGGCGTTCGCGGCGTTGGTGCAGGCCGAACTCAAGCTCTCGCCACTGGTCAGGCTGTCGCCGCCAAACGCAGCACCCATCGAGGCCGGCAAGCTGTTCTGCTTCCACCCCTCCACAGGCCATGTGCAGGACTACCGTCCCCTGCTGGCATCGCTACCGGCCTGGCAACTGTGGGGACTCCAGGCGGCCTACCTGGCCGACGACAGCACGACACTGGGCGGTGACATCGAGAGCCTGGCGGCGGTCTATGTCAAGCATCTGCGCCAGCAGCAAGCGCACGGTCCTTATCACCTGCTGGGTTTCTCCCTCGGCGGGCTGCTCGCGATTGCCGCTGCCGCGCGCCTGGAGAGCCAGGGCGAACAGGTAGCGTTTCTCGGTATCATCGATTCCCAGTACCAGCATCACGCCCAGGAAGACAGCGTCGAAGCGCTGCTGGAGTCGGCCGCCCTGTCGCTGACGTCGGACAGCCAGACCGTATTGCGCCAGTTGCCACAGGCGACCCTGGCGGCATTGCTGGAACAACTGGACGCCCTGCCCCCGGCAGCACGCCTGCCGGAACTGGCCCAATGGGCGCGCCAGCAGGGCCTGCAGCTCGATGGCGACAGTTGGGAGCACCTGCAAACACGGCTGCGCTACCAGCAGCATACGCAGCATCTGCTGGCGACCTTCAAGCCTGCGCCACTCAGTTGCCCGGTGCATGTCTGGTGGGCCGACGATACCCTGGAACAGGCTGAGTTCGCCGACCCGCACTGGGAACACCTGAGCACCGGGCCGTTGACCCGTGAGGTCATCCCGGCGCAGCATCTCACTATCCTCGAGCAACCGGCCCTGCACCAGCAACTGGCGGCACGGCTCGAGGCCATCGCTACGAACGGAGCGGTTTGAAAATGGATCTGTTGTTACTCATGGCTAAACGTTCATGGCGCGCACTGCTGGTGGCGACCCTGACGGGCCTGATCTGCGGCCTCGCGGCGGCCGGGTTGATCGCCAACATCAACCACAGCCTGGAGGTGTTCGATAAACTACGCCCGGTGGACGGGCTGCTTTTCGCCGGGCTGGTGCTGCTGGTCATGGTGTCCCGGGTGATCTCCGACATCAGCCTGCTGCGCCTGGGCCAGGCCGCAGTCAACGACATGCGCCTGCACCTGAGCGCCAAGCTGATCGATACCCCCTACGCGAAATTGCAGCGCCTGGGCAAGCATCGCCTGCTGGCCATGCTGACCGACGATACGCAAACCATCAGCCAGGCGGTGGAGCTGGTGCCGATCCTGCTGGTCAACGCCGGGATCATCGCCGCCTGCCTGGGCTACCTGGGTTGGCTCAGCCTGCCACTGCTCGGCCTGACACTGCTGCTGATCATCGCGGGCAGCTTCACTTTTCACTGGCCGCAACGTCGGGCGTTGACTTCGATCTCCCGGGCCCGGGAGCTCAAGGATCAGTTGTTCGACCAGTACCGCCTGCTCACCGATGGCAGCAAGGAACTGCAGCTCAACCATCCTCGCCGGCAACACTTCTTCACCCATTTGCTGATTCCAGTCAGCCAGCAATACCGTCGCGACTTCGTACGCGGCATGAGCATCTACGCCCTGGTATTGAACTGGGGCAACGCGGTGTTCTACATGCTGATCGGCGTGGTGCTGTTCGCCGCACCGCATTTCATCGACCTGGGCGTGAGCCTCGTCACCGGCTATATCCTGACGATCCTCTACATGATCACGCCGCTGTCGGAACTGATGAACGCCTTGCCGACCCTGGGCCGCGCCAGCGTCGCACTGAACAAGATCCGTGCCCTGGAAGGCGAGATGGAAGCATCCGACGAGACCTTCGATACCATCTCGCCGACCCAGGTTCGCCGCCTGGTGTGCCGGCAGGTCGCCCATACCTATTACCGCGAACGCGAGGACGGCCATTTCACCCTGGGGCCCATCGACCTGACGCTCAATGCCGGCGAAGTGGTATTCATCACCGGCGGCAACGGCAGCGGCAAGACCACCCTGGCTTTGCTGCTGACCGGGCTGTACCGGCCGGAAAGTGGCGACATCATGCTCGATGAGCAGGTGTCCTCGAGCAACGACAACCTCCATTATCGACAGCACTTCTCGGCGATCTTCACCGACTTCTGCCTGTTCGAAAACCTGTTCGATGGCGACGATCCGGACTTGGTGAAACAGGCGCAGGACTACCTGGTGCACCTGCAACTGGACCATAAGGTGCAGATCGAAGGAGGCAAGCTGACGACGCTGGCGCTGTCCACCGGGCAACGCAAGCGCCTGGCATTGCTCAGTGCCTATCTGGATGACCGCCCCTGCTACCTGTTCGACGAATGGGCGGCCGACCAGGACCCGGTGTTCAAGCACTTCTTCTACACCCGGATCCTGCCGGACCTGCGCGAGCGCGGCAAATTGCTGATCGTCATCTCCCACGACGACGCCTACTTCGGCCTGGCCGATCGGTTGATCCACGTCGAACATGGCAAGGTCAGCGAAGTAGCCCCCAGGCCAACGCCTCATCCCAGGCGCAAATGCTGTCTTGAGGAATGTGGAGGGTTTCTGGCCAAGGCTGTCAAAAGCTGCGCTCAACCCTCCTCATAGATGTAATGCAGGTAGCTCACCTGTTCCGCCACCGGCAGGCGGTGCAGTTTGGGGCAGGATTCGCACAGCACTGGCGGCTGGCCTTCGACCGGTTCGTGCAGTTGGTAATGCAGGCAACAATGCCGACGCAAGGGCAAGCTGGGGCATATCTGCGGGGCCGGTGATTCGACCATGCGTTGCAGGCCTCGCAGCTTCAGGCGTCCGTTGTTCACCGTAACCGGTTCCAGCCACCGGTGCGCTTCGGCGAAGCCGTCCCTGGACAGGTCCGGGTCCATCCTGGCGAAGGCGCCGTCCCAGATCGCGACAAAGTTGCCCCACAGTATTTTCGGGGCCAAGCCACCGGCGGCGGCCAACGTGCCAAACAGTGGCGCTAAATGCTCGTGGACCAACCGCGACCAATACACCGCCCGGTCCTCCGCGTTCAAGGGCGACAGCCCGGCGGCCAGGCCCAGCGCCGCCGGTTGGCCGTCGTCGTGCAACAACAACGCGCCCTCGTCCCAGAACTCGATCGCGCAGCCACGCGTCAGCACACAGGCCAGAGTGGCCGGCAAGACAATGCTCATGTAGTTCATCGACCACTGTGAAACCACGGCGGCGCGGTTCACCCCCGGGTAACGCAAGGCAAATCGGGTCAGCAAGGGTTGCAACGCGGCAGGGTCGGCAAGCTGGCTCAACGCGATGGAAGGCTGGTCGCCAGGTTCCTGCCGGACGACCCGCTGTATGGGCGGCCAGGCCTGGTTAAGCCATTCTGGAAATTCGATAACGGGGCTCCCGTGGCTTTCCCTAATTAATGCAAACGATTAGCATTGGCTGATCCTATCCTCCCGCCCCTGCAAACTCAACGTCGTTAGCGACCAGGCTCACCAAGATCCCATGCACACACTTCGCAATTTCTGGCGCCTCGCGCAGCCCTTCTGGGCTTCCGAGGAAAAGTACCCGGCCCTGTTGCTGCTGTTGGCTACCGTACTGATGACCCTGTGCCTGGTCGGTGTCAACATCCTCACCAATTTCTGGAACCTGCATTTCTATAACGCCTTGCAGGCCTTGGACTACCACGGTTTCCTGATCGGTAGCCTGCAGTTCATCCTGCTGCAGATCGGCATGGCCGCCTTTACCGTTGGCGCGTTCCATTTCCAGCAGAAGCTGACCATCCGCTGGCGGCGCTGGGCAACCCGCAACATGCTCGGTCAATGGCTGGGCAGCCAGCGCTACCAGAAGCTGAAGCTGACCGAGACCGAGGTCGACAACCCCGATCAGCGGATCGCCGAGGACATCGACCTGTTTATCGTCAAGTCGCTCAAGTTGAGCCTGGGCCTGTTGACGTCGGTGGTGTCGCTGTTTTCCTTCCTGCATATCCTCTGGCAAGCCTCCAGCCTCGTCAGCGTGCCGTTCAACGACCAATCGATCGTCATTCCCGGGCTGCTGGTGTGGGTCGCCCTGGTGTATGCGCTCCTGGGCACCGGCCTTGCATTCTGGCTCGGACGTGCGCTGCCCAGCCTCAACTTCATGCAACAGCGGCGTGAAGCGGACTTTCGTTTCTCGCTCATCCGCCTGCGGGAGAACGCTGACTCGGTGGCGCAATACCGCGGCGAAGTCGTGGAGAACGAACGCTTCAACCACCGCCTGGAGGCGGCGCTGGAAAACTTCTGGGCGCTGGTGAAAAAACAGAAGCTGATCATGGGCTACTCGACCTTCTATTTGCGCAGCGCGACGGTCATACCGATGTTCATCATGGCGCCACAGTTCTTTGCCGGCGCCTTTCCCCTTGGCCGCCTGACGCAGATAAGCGCGGCCTTCGGCGAAGTGCACGCGGCCATCGCCTATCTGGTGAGCGTGTTCCCGGAACTGTCGGAATGGAAGTCGGTGATCGACCGCTTGGTCGGCTTCCAGGAGCGCCTGGATAACGTCGAGGTCAAATCCCAGGTCAGGCACCAACAACAGGCCAGCGGCCTTGATATCAAGGACCTGGACATCTGGCTGCCAAACGGCCGGCCGTTGTTCAAAGGCTTCAACCTGTCACTCAAGCCCGGTGACAGCCTGATGATCAGCGCGCCATCCGGCTACGGCAAGTCGACGCTGATCCGCACGATTACCGGGCTTTGGCCCCACGCGCGCGGCTCGAGCGGCTATGACCGTGAACGCGCCCTGACCCTGTCGCAAAAACCCTACCTGCCGCTGGGCAGCCTGCGCGAAGCACTCTGGTACCCCCACCCAGCCCGTTGCGAGGAGGATGCCGCGCTGCGCCAGGTCATGGAGCAGGTCGGCCTGCAACACCTGAGCGATCAGTTGGAGCAGGAGCGGGACTGGGCGCAGACCCTCAGCGTTGGCGAACAACAACGCTGTGCGTTCGTCAGGGCCCTGCTGGCCCGGCCCACGGTGCTGTTCCTCGACGAAAGCAGCTCGGCGCTGGATGCGGCAAACGAAGCGCGTTGCTATCAACTGCTCAGGCAGACGCTGCCGGACACAATCCTGATCAGCGTCGGGCACAGCGCCGCCCTGGAGCGCTTCCATTGGCAGGTCCTTGAATTGAAGGACGAGGCGCAGTGGGTGCATCGCAAGATCAAGCAAGCGGTGTGACCCCGATAGAGCAAACACTGAATAACCTGTGGCGAAGGGGGCCGTGGGAGCAAGACTTGCCCGCGATGGATGCGACGCGGTCTTCCTGAAGTCGAGTCGTGTGTATCGCGGGCAAGCCTTGCGCCCACAAAATCCCCTTGCCACAAATCCTCAGTGCCCCAGTCAGTCGGGCCCACCTTCGCACATTGGCATACAGAGTTTGTGGTCTATAGTTCTGACAGATCCAGGCTCTTTATGCTCGGGCCAGCAGGAGCAATACCCCTCGAGCCGTGACTGTGTCGACGCCCACCAGCCTTCGGTCGAACAATGCAGGGAGCACACCATGCCGATCCAGCGGCCTGAGACACTGAGGTTGGCCCCTGGCACTGCTCATTGTGCCGAGGCCGATGGCGATACCAAGGCCGGCGTGCTTCGGCGCGCCTTCGACCAGGCCAAGGAAGCCTACATCCTGTTCCCGTTGCTGGCCGTTCTGCTGTTGCTGGCCATCTGGAGCGCTACCCTCTACCTGATCAAGGTCGAACATCTTCGCGCGCAACAGAGCGCCGCGACGGCCAGCCTGGAAATGGGCGCCACCTACGAAGCGCAAATGTTGCGCGCCATCCATGAAATCGACCAAACCCTCAAGCTGGTCAAATACACCTATGAGACCGAGAGCGAGCCTAATCCCCTGCGCCGGCTCCAGGAGCGGGCCTTGTTACCGCCGGCCCTGGTGTTCGACGTCAGCGTGGTCAACCCGGACGGCAGGCTCGTGGCGAGTACACGGACCAACGACCGGGAAAATATCGCTGACCCGAATGAGCAGCAAACACTGCGGCACAGCGACTCATTGTCCATCAGTCATCCGTGGAAAAGTCCGGTCACGGGAGAATGGCGCTTGCGCTTCAGCCGGCGACTCGACGCCGCGGATGGCACACTTTCCGGGATCGCCAGGGTCGAGGTCGACGCCGCCTATTTCGTCAGCAGCTACGACGCCTCGAAACTCGGCGAACAGGGTGCGCTCGGGTTGCTGGGCACTGACGGCCTCTTCCGCGTGCGGCGCACCGGAGAAACGGTACTGGCCGGCGATACGGTCGATTACACGGCGGTGGTGCCGGATGCGGAAAACACCGAGGCAGTGCTCTCGGTCAATGGTTGGGACGGGGTGCGGCGCTACACCAGTGCCCGCCAGCTCTACGACTTTCCACTGGCGGTGATTGTCGGGTTGTCCGAGGAAGAACAACTGGCCGCGGTGAACCAGCAAGCGCGTACCTACCTCTGGCGCGCGGCAGGCGGCAGCCTGGTCCTGGTGCTGCTGGTGGGCGTGCTCGCCCGGATGAGCTGGCAACTGGCGCAGAGCCGTCTGCGCGCCGCCGAAGCCCAGGCTCAACTGGCCGCCGCCGCTCGCCAGGCCGGCATGGCCGAAATCGCCACCAACGTCCTGCACAACGTGGGCAACGTGCTCAACAGCGTGAATATCTCCGCCGACCTGGTCACCCGCAAGCTGCGCACCAGCAAGGCCCTGGGGCTCGGTAAGGCGGTGCAAATGATGAACGAGCACGCCGATGACCTCGGCGACTTCATCTCCCACGACGAGAAAGGCAAGCTGCTGCCCGGCTACCTGAACCAATTGGTGGACGCGCTGGCGGTGGAGCAACAGAGCATGACCGAAGAACTCGGCCAACTGAGCAAAAGCGTTGATCACATCAAGGAAATCGTCGCCGCCCAGCAATCTTACGCAGGCACCTCCAGCCTGGCCGAAACCGTGCAGATCAAGGACCTGATCGAGGATGCCGTGCGCATGAACGCCGGCATCATCGCCGCGCATCGGATCACCGTGGTGCGAAACCTGGCCGAAACACCCTTGCTGCAACTGGACAAGCATCGGGTGCTGCTGATCCTGATCAACCTGATAAAAAACGCCAGCAGGGCGATGGATGACCGGCCGGAGCTGACCCCTCAAATCATCCTTCAGAGCGAGATCCCCCAAGAAGACACCCTGGTGATCAAGGTCATCGACAACGGCGAAGGCATAGCGCCCGAGAACCTGACGCGGATCTTTGCCCATGGCTTTACCACACGCAAGGATGGCCATGGTTTTGGCCTGCACAGCTGCGTCCTGGCGGCCATGGAGATGGGCGGCTCGCTGGAGGCCCATAGCGATGGCCCGGGAACGGGAGCGACCTTTACGCTCAAATTGGCGATCTAGGCTACGCTTCGGCGCGTGATAACGCGCAGCTTCAGCCAACGTTACAAGGAACAGACGAATGGCGATCCACGCAACGAGGTTACCTTGACCCCCATGGTGAAAAAGCCCAATACCTTGGCCTTGGTAGTCGTGACGCTGTATGCCGGCGGTGCCAGTGCCGACGCAGCCGACGTGTTCTCGCTGAGCAGTTTCGGCACGGTGGGGATCGTCCATTCCAGCGAGAAAAAAGCCGACTTCACGTCCAGTATCTTCAAGCCCAACGGCGCGGGGCATTCGCGCAACTGGAGCGCCGACGTCGACAGCCTGATAGGCGCCCAACTGACCGCCAATTTCACCCCGCAGCTGTCGGCCGTGGTGCAGGTCATTTCCGAGCAGCGCTACGACAACAGTTACCGGCCCTTCGTCGAGTGGGCCAACATCAAGTACCAGTTCACGCCGGATTTCAGCGCACGCATTGGCCGTACCGTGTTGCCGACGTTCCTGGTATCCGACAACCGCAAAGTGGGCTACACCCTGCCCTGGGTGCGGGCGCCCATGGAGGTCTACGGCCTGATGCCGATCTCCAGCAGCGACGGCATCGATGGCAGCTACCGGTTTCGAGTCGATGAAATCACCAACACGGTGCAGGCCCACTACGGCCAGACCGACAGCCGCGATTCCGACGGGACCGGCAAGGCGCTGACGAGAAATCTCTGGGGGGTCACCAACACCACCGAACTCGGTGCCCTCACCACACGCATCACCTACATGAAGGCCGACCTGACCCTGGAGCCATTCAATTCACTCTTCGATACGTTCAGGGAGTTCGGTCCGGAAGGCATCGCCATCGCCGATCGCTACGACTCCGATGACACCCCCGTCGACTTTATCGGCGTGGGTGCCAGCTACGATCCGGGCGACTGGTTCGTCATGAGTGAATGGGGACGTCTCGACAGCCGTTCCGGCCTGGGCAGGACCAGCGCCTGGTACATCAGCGGCGGGTACCGCATCGCAGCGTTCACCCCCTATGTCACCTACGCGCGCTCCAGGACCGAAACAGAAGTCTCCAGCCCGGGCCTGACGCTATCGACCTTGCCGCCGGCCTTGGCGGGCACGGCCGCCGAACTCAACGGTGCGCTCAACAGCGTCCTGGGCTCGAACGAAGGCCTGCAGACCCTTTCCCTGGGTATGCGTTGGGATTTCACCAAGAACATGGACGCCAAAGTGCAATTCGATCACACACGTTTCAAGGGCAACTCGGTCGGTCCGTTGATCAACCCCCAACCGGACTTCACGTCGGGGGGTTCGCTCAACGTCATCAGCCTGGCTGTTGATTTTGTCTTCTGATGGAGCAGGCCATGTGGGTTGTGAGACTCATCGGATTCGCCATGGCGGGGCTCGCCCTGTGCGCCGCCAGCGTTGCCGTCAAGGCCGACGTGGTGGTGGTCGTCGCCGCGTCCAGCCCGGTGAAGACGCTCGCGCGCAATCAGGTGGCGGATATTTTCCTGGGCAAGGCCAGTCGTTTTCCCGGCGGCGGACAGGCGATTCCCATTGACCAGACAGAAGATTCACCAACCCGCGATGAGTTCTACACAACGTTCACCGGCAAGTCCGCAGCCCAGCTCAAGGCGCATTGGTCGAAAATTATCTTCACCGGCAGGGGCCAGCCGCCGCAGGCGGTTTCGAGCGGGGCGGAGGTCAAGAAACGTATCGCAGAGAACCCCGACACCATCGGCTATATCCAGGCACGGGAGCTGGACGGCAGCGTCAGGGCAGTGCCGCTCGAGTCGCAGTGAGTACGGCTCTACGTACCGAGCCCCGTGCCAGCCGCCTGGGCTTGCAGCAACAGCTTGAACTGATCGGCGGGCACCGGTTTGTTGAAGTAGAAACCCTGGAACTCATCGCAGGCGTTATCCCGCAGGAAATCGGCCTGCTCCTTGGTTTCCACGCCTTGGGCCACCACGGTCAGGCTGAGGGTCCGGCCCATCGCGATGATGGCCTCGGTCAGGGCTTTGTCTTCCGACACGCTGCTGGTATCGCAGATACACGAGCGGTCGATCTTGATGACATCCAGCGGAAACTGCTCGAGCGCGGAGAGCGACGAATAACCGATCCCGAAATCATCGATGGCGATGCGGACCTGCAGGCGCTTGAGCCCGGTCAATACATTCAACGCCCTCTTGACGTCCTGCATGAGCAGGCTCTCGGCGATCTCCAGCTCCAACAGGCGCGCGTCCATACCGGTTTCGGCCAGTATCTCGGCCAAGTCCGTCAACAGGTTCTCATCGGCGAACTGCCGAGCCGTGAGGTTCACAGCGACCCCCAGGTGTGGCAGCCCTTGTCGTTGCCAGGCGACGTTTTGCCGGCAGGCAGTCTTGAGCACCCACTTGCCGATCGGCACGATCAAACCGGTCTCTTCCGCGACCGGGATGAATTGCATGGGCGCCACGATACCCAGGTCGGGATGATTCCAACGCAGGAGCGCTTCCATACCGGTGATCTGGCCACTGGGAATGTCCCGCTTGGCCTGGTAGTGCAGTTGGAACTCCTGGCGCTCCAGCGCGTGGCGCAAGCTCAGCTCCAGCGTCAGCCGTTCCAGTGAGTCCGCGTTCAGCTTCGCGGAGTAAAACTGGAAGTTGTTCTTGCCACATTGCTTGGCCTGGTACATCGCGATATCGGCGTTTTTCTTGAGCGTCTGCTCGTCCAGGCCATCCTGTGGGTACACACTGATACCAACGCTGGCGGTCACACGGAACTCCTGCCCCTCGAGGTTGAAGGGCCGGGCTATGGCGGTCAGGATTTTTTGGGCGGCAGTCGCCACGTCGTTGTCCTGCGACAGCTCCGGCAGCAAGATCACGAATTCGTCGCCGCCCAATCGAGCCACCGTATCGCTGCCGCGCAGACACGCCTCGAGGCGCAGCGCGACCTCCTTGAGCAGTTGATCGCCGGCATCGTGCCCCAGGGTATCGTTGACTTGCTTGAAGCGGTCGAGGTCAAGAAACAGCACCGCCAGTTGCCGATCATAACGGCTGGCCTCGCGGATGCTCTGGCCCAACAGCTTGCTGAACAGACTGCGATTGGGCAAGGCCGTAAGGCCGTCGTGATAGGCCAGGTACTCGACACTTTCCGCGTAGGCAATTTTCGCTTCGCCGGCGCGCAAGCGGCTTTGCACCAGTTGCCAGCTCATCCGGGCGAGCAGCCCCGCCAGCAACACCAGCACCAGACTGCCGCCCGTGGCGCGCCACAGGTAGGTATGCGCTTGCTGGTTCACCGCGGCCAGTTGTTCTTCCTCGGACAACCCGACAATCACCGCCAGTGGGAAGTCGTAGAGCTGGCGGGCACTGGTGTAGCGCCACACACCATCCCCCGCATTGATCGCGCGTACGGCTTCGGTGTTTTCAGTGTCCGGTACCACGCTTGCGTAATCGATCGAGTCGCCGGCCGATACGTCCTCTCCACTGCGCCGTGCCCGAAAGACACCGTCAATACCCAACAGGCCGAGCAAGCCGTGATTGCCGAGTTTCGAGGCGTCATAACTGCTGACGAAATAGGCGGCATCGACCTCGACCATGGCGATCCCGGCGAACGCGCCATCCCCGCCATCGAGCCGTCGGCTGAAACGCAACTTCCACTCCCCCGTCACCGGGCTTTTCCACGGACGGCTGATCGACAGCGCCGTGTCCGGGCCCAGCGTTTGCAGCTCATCCTTGGCCATTCGGCTTCCGGCTTCGCTCGGCTGGGTACTGGCGACGACCCGGCCGCTGGCATCGACCACACTGACGTCGAACAAGTAGGGAGAAGGCAACAAGGCGCGAGCCTTGAGCTTGGGCAGCGGGTTGGGCTCCCGCTCGGACTCGTAGGTGTACTTGACGAGCTTGAGGGTCTGATCGATTTCACGCACTGCCCGCAGGATCTGCGCCTCGTAGGTGGCGCCGATTTCCAGGCTCGCCTCGGCGATCCCTTGCTGCGCGCGGGCCTGTTCGACCTTGATCAGGTACAGGGTGCCTGCCCAGATGACCACCAACAGCAGAACGGCCAGCAGCGGGAACAGGATGTAGGCTTCCCTGGCCTGGTCGAAGCCGCGCCGAAACCAATGGCTCGTCCCATCGGCCAGGGCGTTTTCACGATGAACGATATCCGGGGCCGACGTCATTACACTCGCCCGTTGGATCGCCATGGTGTGCTCCCTGCATTGTTCACTGCTGACGGCCTGCGGGTATCCGATGCAGCTACGGCGCGAGGCGTCCGCAGTCCCTGATCGCCGGTACGGAAAGATTCCGGGTCTGCTGAAAACTATAGACCACAAACCGCGCCCGCCATGGCCAATCGCGCGTCGACCGTGGCTTTGCGTGGGGTGTGAATGACGAAGTGCAGTTGACGCCCCTGACTTATTGGTCCAGTTTCTAATGCAACCGAGCCCCGCAGTTTTCGTGCAGGACGCTAAGCTTGATAAACCCGGTTCGTTAATCAAAGGGTCTTTGCAAGCCTATGAATGATGTCAGTAGCCCCTCCTCCCCTGCCATTGGTCACCCATGGTCGTTCCTGTGTCGTTGATTCCCCTGGTGGTGTGTGACGACTCCAACATGGCGCGCAAACAGGTGTTGCGTGCACTGCCGACAGACTGGCCGGTTTCGGTCACCGAGGCGAGCAATGGCCGCCAGGCCATGGACGCCATACGCCAGGGCCTGGGGCACGTGGTGCTGCTCGACCTGACCATGCCGGAAATGGATGGCTACCAGGTATTGGGCGCCTTGCGCGACGAAGGATTGAAGGCGCAGGTCATCGTGATTTCCGGTGACGTCCAGGATGAGGCGGTGCGCCGCGTGCATGAGCTGGGCGCGCTGGCGTTCCTGAAGAAACCGTTCGATGAAAACGACCTGCGCCAGACGCTGGCGCGGCTGGGGCTACTGGCCCACCCCAGCCAGGTGCCGTTGCAGAATCGTTCGGTCACGAACACGGCCATCAGTTTCCACGATGTGTTCCGCGAGACGGTCAACGTGGCCATCGGCCGGGCAGCGGCCCTGATCGCCAAGGTGCTGGGGGTCTTCGTGCAATTGCCGGTGCCGAACGTGAACCTCCTCGAGGTCGGGGAGTTGCACATGGCCTTGACCGACGTCGGCAGCTCCCAGCAACTCACCGCGATCTGCCAGGGGTTTATCGGCAGCGGCATCGCTGGCGAAGCCCTGTTGATCTTCCATGACTCGGAAATCGCCGACATCGCGCAATTGATGCAGCGCCAGAGCGCCGACTATTCGGACCTGGAGATGTTGCTGGACCTTTCCAGCGTCTTGATCGGCGCATGCCTGAGCAGCATTGCCGAACAGATCGACGTGGTGTTTTCCCAAGGCCACCCGCAGATTCTCGGCCAGCACGCGGCCATCGAGGAACTGATCCGGGACAACAGCAAACACTGGAAAAAGACCCTGGCGGTGGAAATCAGCTACAGCCTGGAAGGGCACGATATTCGTTTCGACCTGTTGCTGTTGTTCACGGAGGACTCCGTCGAACGGTTGACCCACAAACTCGCCTACCTGATGAACTGAGCCATGAGCGAATCCATCGATCTGAACGAATTCCACTGGTTGCTGGCCATCGTTCAGAGCATCGACGTCGGGGTGGTGGTGCTCGACCGCGAGTACCGCGTGCAAGTCTGGAACACCTTCATGGAGAACCGCTCCGGGGTGCAGCCCAAGGACGCGCACAACCAGCATTTTTTCAGCCTGTTCCCTGAAATCGATCGCCAATGGTTCAGCCGCAAGGTGGAAAGCGTCGCGACCCTGGGCACGCCAGCGTTCACGGTCTGGGAGCAGCGCCCGTACTTGATGCGCTTCAAGAGTTACCAGCCGATCACCGGCCAGGAAGCGTTCATGTACCAGAACACCACGCTGTTGCCGCTGCGCTCGCCCGACAACACCATCAAGCATATCTGCCTGGTGATCTATGACGTCACCGACGTCGCCACCAACCGGCATCAGCTCCAGGCCGCCAACGCACAGCTGCAGCGACTTTCCAGTACCGATCAGTTGACCGGCCTGTACAACCGCGGTTATTGGGAGGGCAATCTGAAAGCCGCCTACGCCCGGCACCAGCGCTATGGCCATGCGTTGAGCCTGGTCATGCTCGACATCGATCATTTCAAGCGGGTCAACGACACCTACGGCCACCAGGCTGGCGACAAGGTCATCGAGCACGTCGCCAAGCTGCTGCACGAGCATGTGCGCGAGTCCGACGTGGCCGGGCGTTATGGCGGTGAAGAGTTCGGCGTAGTGCTTTCAGACACCGACAAGGCCGGCGCACAGATTTTCGCCGAGCGCCTGCGCAAGGCTATCGAAGCGCTGGAAGTGCAGTTCAACGACCAGACTATCCGCTTCACCGTCAGCCTGGGAGTGGCCGACCTGAGCCAGCCCTCGAACGACCACGCCGAGCTGATCGCCAGGGCCGACCAGGCGCTGTATACCTCGAAGAAGACCGGGCGCAATCGGGTGACGGTGCATGAATAGCGAGCCCACTTTTTTCCAGGATGACGGTGAGATTTGACACCCACCACCCCCCTTGTGGGAGCGAGCTTGCTCGCGATAGCGGCGGTTCAGCAGCATTTGAAGGTGGCTGGCACGCCGTCATCGCGAGCAAGCTCGCTCCCACATGGGTTCATTGGCATTCACTCGCCAAGGGTTGAGGAAGTCTTGCCATATTTACCCAGCAGCTTGAGCGTCACCCCATTCGTCCAGCCGAAGCCGTCCTGCAATTCATATTCGCCACCTCCCCCGCCGTCGCCCCGTCCGGACAGGTCGTATTTCTCCACCAACTTGTTTTCCTTGCGGTAGAGGTTCTCGACCTGCTGCAAGAAGCGACTGCCTACCTGTTGCGCCAACGCGGTGTGCCCGTAGCGGTCCAGCCCTTCCACCGCGACCCATTGCAACGGTGCCCAGCCATTGGGTTCGTCCCACTGCTGGCCAGTGTTGACCTGGGTGGTGGCGATACCTGCGGCACGTAACAGACCATCACGGACCGCATCGGCGGTGCGATTGGCATGTTCGGCGCTGGCCAGGCCGGTGTACAGCGGGAAAAGCGTCGCGGCCGTGAGCTGCTGGCGTTGTTGCTGGCGTTGCCAGTCGTAGTCCACGTAGAAACCTTTGTCGGCATTCCACAAGTGCTGCTCGATGGCCCGCTGGCGCAGTTCGGCGCGCCGGCCGTAAGCCTGGACGCACGGGGCGTTCTGCACCGTCTCGCAGGCTTTGGCGATGGTCTGTTCCAGATGATAGATCAAGCTATTGAGGTCCACGGGCACAATGGCCGTGGTGCGAATACTCGCCAGGTTCTGGCCGTCGTCCAACCAGCGCGAGCTGAAGTCCCAGCCACTTTCGGCGCCGGCGCGCAGGTCACGCCAGACCTCTTCCTTGGGCCGGTCCGGCGCCTGTTCGGCGGTGCGGACATCTTGCAACCAGGATTCCTGTCGAGGCGTCGGTCTGGCATCCCAATAGCGGTTGAGCACACTGCCATCGGCGAGTTTGACCACGTGCCGATCCGCAGCACCGGGCTTGAGTGCCTGGGCGCCCGCCATCCAATAGGCATACTCCTTCTGCAACTGTGGCAGGTATCGCCCATAGGCCTGGTCACCTTCGATGCGCGCCTGCAACGCCACCATGTAGGCGAAGAATGGCGGCTGCGACCGGCTCAGGTAGTAGGTGCGATTGCCGTTGGGAATGTGGCCGTAGGTGTCGATCATGTAGGCAAAGTTATCGGTCATCTGGCGGACCTGGGCCTTATCGCCGCTTTGCTCGAGACCCAGCATGGTGAAATACGAATCCCAGTAATACATCTCGCGAAAGCGTCCGCCAGGTACCACATAGGGCTGCGGCAAGGGCAACAAACTGCTGTAGGCCGGCACCTGGCTGTAGGATCGGCTCAGGATCGGCCAGAGGCTGTCGATGTGTTCCCGGATCGGAGCGCCGGGCTTGGGCGCCGGGCTTTCGGCTTGGCCAGATTCGATGAAGTTGTCTTTCACGAAGGCCTTGATATCGAAGCCGTCGTGGTCACGTCGGGCCAGGTAATCGGCGCGGATTTGCGCCGGATCACGGTTGGGCAGTGCGTCCACGAAATGCTTCTGGTCGGTGAACACCTGCCCACGCTGCACCGCTTCAAAGAGCTCGGGGTAGGCCTGGTCGGGGGGAAGATTGGCCCGTCCCTGGGCGTCGACGTAGCTCCATGTGGCAGGCGGTTGGCTTGAACAGGCCACGCACAGCAGCGTGGCAAAGGAAAGGCTGGTGAGCTCAATAGGTCGCATCAAGGGGTCCATCCTGTTTTTCGTTCCTGACGAACGAGTGACCTGCCGGGATGGACCTGGGTTCAGTCGATGATGCAGTGCCGGGCGACGTCCAGATCACATTGGTCAGTCCAATCTATATTTTTATTAATTGGTCTTGCCAATATTTTTTCCAGCCTGTAGTTTCGGCCCCAAGGTCATGGGTGCAGGTCACCGCTCGCCTACAACAAAAAAGAGAGCCCCGGTCCCGGCAGCCGCGCGCTCACAACCCTCCTCCCGCCTGCAGGCAACCAATGCCTGCAAGCCAGCCAAGGAGCATCGCCATGCTGACAGTCATCTGTAACGAACCCGGCTCGCTCACCGCCATCGAACGTGAACCCCCCTCAGGAAACCGGGGGAGATCCTGATCCGGGTCAAGCGTGTCGGGGTCTGCGGCACCGACCTGCACATCTTCACCGGCAATCAACCGTACCTCGAATATCCGCGGGTCATGGGCCATGAGTTCTCCGGGGTCGTGGAAGGCACCGACGAGGCCAGCGACCTGGCTGTCGGCGATGTCGTCTATGTGATGCCGTACCTGTCCTGCGGGACTTGCATCGCCTGCCGCCAGGGCAAGACCAACTGCTGCACCGCTATCCAGGTGCTGGGGGTTCACTGCGACGGTGCTTTCACTCAATACCTGAGCGTTCCCCATGCGTTCGTGCACAAGGCGGTGGGGGTTCCCTGGACCAGGCCGCGATGATCGAATTCCTCTCCATCGGCGCTCACGCCGTACGGCGCTCGAACATCCAGGCGCAGAAGCACGCCCTGGTGGTCGGCACCGGCCCGATCGGCATGGCGGCGGCGATCTTCGCCAGCCTGCGCGGTGCGAAAGTCACCGTCCTGGATACCCGCGAGGATCGCCTGTCGTTCTGCAAGCAACACCTGAATATCCACGCCGCCGTGCAGATCGGCGAAGGCGACAAGCAAGCCCTGGCCGAGCTGACCGAGGGTGATTTTTTCGACGTGGTCTTCGACGCCACCGGCAATGCCCGGGCCATGGAGCGCGGGTTCGAGTTCATCGCCCATGGCGGCACCTATGTGATGATCTCGGTGGTTCGGGACTCCATCACCTTCTCCGACCCTGAGTTCCATAAGCGAGAAGCCACGCTGATGGGCAGCCGCAACGCCACCCAGGAAGACTTCCGGTACGTCGAGCAATGCTTGCGCGACGGCTTGATTCCGGATGCGGCCCTGAACACCCACCGACTGACGCTGGGCGACGTGCCCCACTCGTTCGCCACCTTGCTCGACCCCACGCAAGGTGTCGTCAAGGCGATCATCGAGTGCTAGGAATCGGAGGACGCCCCATGAACCCGCCTTCTTCTTTGCTTGTTCTGACACCCGGCGATGATGTCGCGGTGGCCCGAGGCGATATCGCCGAAGGTCAGTCGGTGAATGCCGACGGCATCCGCCTGGTCGCCCGGCAGGCGATTCCGTCCGGCCACAAGATCGCCCTGCGCCCGGTGTCGGCCGACCAGCGGGTGCTCAAGTACGGCCAAACCATCGGCCAGGCCACCCAGGCCATCGAGCCCGGCGATCACGTCCACGTACACAACCTGGACATGCCCGCCAACACGGCCGAACACAACGTACGGAACGTCTATGTCCCCACGTCGTTGAGCGAGAACCCCGCGACCTTCGAAGGTTACGTCCGCGAGGATGGACGCGTCGGCACACGCAATTACATCGGGGTCATTTCCAGCGTCAACTGCTCGGCAACCGTCTGCAAGCAGATCGCCAACGTCTTTTCCGCCGAGCGCTTGAAAGACTTCCCCAACGTCGATGGCGTCGTTGCAATCACCCATGGCAGCGGCTGTGGCATGGGTGCCCAGGGCGAAGGGATCGACATTCTCAAGCGAACCCTGAGGGGCTATGCCGATCACGCCAATTTCGCTGGTGTGCTGTTGATTGGGCTGGGTTGCGAGGTCAATCAACTCACCCCGTTGATGAATGAACTGGCGGATCGCTCCGCGGCGCTCAAGGCCAGCCTGGTCATCCAGGACGAAGGCGGCACTCGCGAAGCCGTGCGACGAGGCATCGCCCACATCGAAGCGATGCTGCCCCTCGTCGACCAATGCCAGCGCACAACCGTTACCGCCAGCCACTTGTGCGTCGGTTTGCAATGCGGCGGCTCGGATGGCTACTCCGGTATCACGGCCAATCCGGCACTCGGCGCGGCCGTAGACCTGCTGGTGCAACAGGGCGGCACGGCGATCCTTTCGGAAACCCCGGAAATCTATGGGGCCGAACACTTGCTGACGGCCCGCGCCGCGTCTGCCGACATCGCGGCAAAATTGATGGCGCGCATCCATTGGTGGGAAGCCTACGTCCGCCACAATGACGGTGACATGAACAACAACCCTTCGCCGGGCAACAAGACCGGGGGCATCACCACCATCCTGGAAAAATCCCTCGGTGCCGTGGCGAAAGCCGGTGCGACCGGGCTGATGGGCGTATACCAATATGCGGAAACGGTCGATGCCCGGGGCCTGGTGTTCATGGACACCCCCGGTTACGACCCGGTGTCGGCGACCGGCCAGGTGGCGGGTGGCGCCAACCTGATCTGCTTCACCACGGGCCGTGGCTCGACCTACGGGTGCAAGCCCACGCCCTCGTTGAAAATTGCCACCAACACCCGGCTGTTCCAACGCATGGAGCTGGACATGGACTTCAACGCGGGCGGCATTGTCGATGGCGTGGAATCGGTGGCCCAGGCCGGTGAGCGGTTGTTCCGACTGATGCTGGCGACCGCGTCCGGGCACCGCACCTGCAGCGAGGAAAACGGCTTGGGCGATAACGAGTTCCTGCCTTGGCAGATCGGTGCGGTGATGTGAATGGCGAAGTCATTGCCCCCCTCTCCCTGTGAGAGCGAGCTTGCTCGCCAAAGCGGTGGGTCAGTTTGCATCAATGCTGAATGTACCGCCGCCTTCGCGAGCAAGCTCGCTCCCACCATCAAGCGCCTATGGTAGCCTTTGCGGACTCTCCGATGGACGTCCACCCATGGTCTCACCGATCAACGCCGCCGAACGCAAGCCCTACCAGAAAATCGCCGATCAACTGCGCAACTACATCGCCCAGGGGGATTTCAAGGCAGGTTCCAGGCTTCCCCCCGAGCGCGACTTGACCCAACTGTTGGGGGTTTCCAGGCCGTCGCTTCGCGAGGCGCTGATCGCCTTGGAAATAGACGGCGACATCGAGATCAAGATGGGCTCCGGCGTGTATGTGCGAGCCCGGTCCAAGGACGGAAAAAACCCGAGCATGACCTTGGGTGAGAGCCCTTCGGAACTGATGCAGGCGCGTGCGTTGATCGAAGGCGAGTCGGTGATCCTGGCGTGCCTGCATGGCAAGAAAAGCGACTACCGCTATCTGCAGGACTGCATCGATGCCATGCGCGCGAGCATCGCCAACGGCCTGCCTCCACTGGAGGATGACCGTAAGTTCCATCAGCGCCTGGCCAAGATGAGCGGCAACTCCGCCCTGGTGCGGATCATCACCGCCCTTTTCGATGAACGACACAACCCGATTTCGGCTCACCTGAGCAAACACTCGGAGAATGCCCTGACATGGGAAGCCGCGGTCGCCGAACATGAAGCGATCCTGCGCGCCGTAGCCCACAAGGATGTACTGGGTGCCCAAACCTCGATGCGCCAACACCTGAGCCGTTCGGAGAACCGCTGGCTGCGAGCGCTGGAACCGGAAGACACCGGCGACTAGGCCTGCGGTTTTGAAATTTTGGTTGCCTGATCAAGTGCCATCGCGAGCAAGCTCGCTCCCACAGTTTGATCGGTGGTGCGCCTCGATTTCGCGGCCGATCCAAGCCTCCTGTGGGAGCGAGCTTGCTCGCGATGGCGGCAGCACAGCCACCATCGCTGTCACAAGCAAACGCCCCCGCTTGCCAAACCTGATGGCCTGGATTGGCATTTTTAACCTACATCAGCACATCGGCCCTGGCTGGGCCGAGCCTGCTCAAACAATGGAGCGATCTACATGGAAGTCTGCAATCGGCTGCAACCCTCGGAGTGCGTCAGCATGGAGGACATTCGTGGTGAAATCGATGCCCTCGATCAGGCGGTCATCAAATTGCTGGGCAAGCGTTTTCAATACGTACTCGCGGCCTCGAAGTTCAAGACCTCGGCCACGTCGGTGCGTGCGCCGGAGCGTTTCAAGGCGATGCTGGCGACACGACGGGAATGGGCCGAGGCCGAGGGCCTGAGCCCGGATGCCATCGAAAAAATGTACAGCGACCTGGTGAACCACTTCATCGCCGAAGAAATGAAGCACTGGGCGGCCGATCAAGCCCGGAGCTGATTTTTCCTGCTTCGCTGGCAAGGGCGTCCATCCCCTTGCCAGCGTCCTGTCCTCCGGCGAGATCGGGAGCAATCGCCGACAAAATTCGTACGCCTTTGGCCACTGACGCTACCCGCAAACCACCCAGAATCCAGTGGGTGATCGTCCACGCCAAAAGTAAATCAAAGCCTTGGTTGTGTTGCGCTTCGCTCTGCTTGGCCAGCGTCAAGCATTCGAAATTTGACACTACAACGCTATCACCTATCGTTCCTCTCGAGACCGCACCCAGGGACCGGGTGGCCCGGACGCCTTTGCAGGCGCGGTCGTCAATGTCATTCCCCTCAAGGAGCAACAAAATGTCTGGAACGACCCAAACCATTGATGTGCTGGTCAACGTTGACGCCGATTACCTGCTCGCCCACCCCAACGACGTAGGCGGCGCGATTGCCATGCTGGTGACCCGCAGTGCCATCGACAGCCATGCCAACGTCACCAGCGGCGAAGGCGAAGGCGGTAACGAATTGTGGTTCGACGTAAAACCCGGTGACATCATTCGCTGGCGCGCCACCACGCTGTCGCGCAACTTCGACCGCATCGCATTGATCAAGGACGTCGAGATCGGCGACCCCCACCAGGGCGGTGATTACAAGGGCACCATTTCGAAGCCGACACCGTTCAACATCCCCGGCATCCCCGTGCCTTATCTGGACAACGGCGCCCCCGGCGGTATCGCCAAAACCGATGTGACCTATACCTTCTGGCAGTCCACTGCGCTGAGCCCGGGCAAGCTCTGGTACCAAATCTATTTCGTTCTGCTGGACCGTAACCTGAACCAGATTGGCCCGACCAACACGTGGGACCCCTACATCACCGTCAATAACCAATAACTGAAAGGTACACAGCCCCGACCGACGCCCTCGTCAACGACGAAAGGCACCGGCCGGGGCTGTGTCCAGGCGCTACAGAACGTCCCTTCCTAGGCCGCTTTTTCAAACTCCATCAATGCCGCCAACACCAACGGGTGCAGGACGGCGTCGGGATGCTTCGTTTGCCAGGCCATCAAGTCGCGACACATGGTTGGCGTCCAGAAGCTCTTGATGTGCTGGTACACACCACGCACCGCCACCGCACGGTCCGGCTCACTGGCGAAATACTGACCGATCTGGTTGGCCATCTTGATCAAGCTGTCAGAGCTCATCGACGCACCTCGGCTTTTTCGGCATGGCGACGTTCCCTCAGCAGGCGGCCTTGTTCATCACTGAAGGCCTGGTAACGCTTCTGCCATTCCGAAGGCTGGCTGACCCGTACGATCTCCACCGCTGTCACCTTGTATTCCGGACAGTTGGTGGCCCAGTCCGAGTTGTCGGTGGTGATCACATTGGCGCCCGACTCCGGGAAGTGGAACGTGGTGTAGACCACGCCCGGCGCTACCCGCTCGGTCACCCTCGCGCGCAGTACCGTCTGCCCGGCACGGCTGCCGATACCGACCCAGTCTTCGTCGACGATCCCGCGGTTCTCGGCATCGGTCGGATGGATTTCCAGACGGTCCTCCTCGTGCCAGGCGACGTTTTCGGTGCGCCGGGTCTGGGCGCCGACGTTGTACTGGCTGAGGATGCGGCCGGTGGTCAGCAGCAGCGGGTAGCGGTTGTTGACCTTCTCTTCGGTGGGCACGTAGCCGGTGAGCATGAAACGGCCCTTGCCGCGCACGAACTGCTCGATGTGCATGGTCGGCGTGCCGTCCGGCGCGGCATCGTTGCAAGGCCATTGCAGGCTGCCGTGGCGCTCCAGTTCGGCGTAGCTGACGCGGGTGAAGGTCGGCGTCAGGCGGGCGATTTCATCCATGATTTCCGAAGGGTGGTTGTAGTGCATCTTGTAGCCCAGGGCATCGGCCAGAGCGATGGTGGCTTCCCAATCGGCCTTGCCGGCCAATGGGTCCATCACCTTGCGAACGCGGGAGATACGGCGTTCGGCGTTGGTAAAGGTGCCGTCCTTCTCCAGGAACGAGCTGCCCGGCAGGAACACGTGGGCGAACTTGGCCGTCTCGTTGAGGAAGATGTCCTGGACGATCACGCATTCCAGCGCGGACAGCGCGGCCGTCACATGCTGGGTATTGGGGTCGCTCTGGGCGATGTCCTCACCTTGGCAATAAAGCGCCTTGAAGGTGCCGTCCAGGGCCGCTTCGAACATGTTCGGGATACGCAGGCCCGGGTCGGGTTGCAGGGTGACGTTCCAGGCTTGCTCGAACTCGGCGCGGACCGCTTCGTTGGAGATGTGCCGATAGCCTGGCAACTCGTGGGGGAACGAGCCCATGTCGCAGGAACCCTGGACATTGTTCTGTCCACGCAGCGGGTTCACCCCGACACCTTCGCGACCGATATTGCCGGTCGCCATGGCCAGGTTGGCGATGCCCATGACCGAGGTGCTGCCTTGGCTGTGCTCGGTGACGCCGAGACCGTAGTAGATGGCCGCGTTACCGCCAGTGGCGTAGAGCCGTGCCGCGGCGCGGATCTGCTCGGCAGGTACGCCGCAAACCGGGCCCAGAACCTCAGGCGAGTTTTCCGGCAGGCTGACGAAGTCGCGCCAGCGGGCGAAGTCCGTCGCCTCGCAGCGGGCTTCGACAAAGGGCTGGTCAATCAAGCCCTCGGTGGCAATGACATGGGCCAGCGCATTGAGCATCGCCACGTTGGTGCCGGGACGCAGTTGCAAATGCAGCTCGGCGCGGGCGTGGGGCGAATCCACCAGATCGATGCGCCGTGGGTCGATGACAATCAGTCGCGCGCCCTGGCGCAGGCGGCGCTTGAGCTGGGAGCCGAACACCGGGTGCGCATCGGTGGGGTTGGCGCCCATCACCAGGATCACGTCGGCCTTCATCACCGAGTCGAAATTCTGGGTCCCGGCGGATTCGCCCAGGGTCTGCTTGAGGCCGTAACCGGTAGGCGAATGGCAGACACGGGCACAGGTGTCGACGTTGTTGTTGCCGAACGCGGTGCGCACCAGTTTCTGCACCAGGTAGGTTTCTTCGTTGGTGCAGCGGCTGGACGTGATGCCGCCGATGGAGTCGCGCCCGTACTTGAGCTGGATCCGGCGCAGTTCGCTGGCGGCGTAGGTGACCGCCTCGTCCCAGCTGACTTCCTGCCACGGGTCGTTGATGTGCTTGCGGATCATCGGCTTGGTGATGCGATCCGGGTGCGTGGCGTAGCCCCAGGCGAAACGGCCCTTGACGCAGGAATGGCCATGGTTGGCCTGGCCGTTCTTGTCCGGGACCATGCGCACCAGTTGTTCGCCTTTCATCTCGGCGCGGAACGAGCAACCCACGCCGCAGTAGGCGCATGTGGTGATGACGCTGCGCTCCGGCTGGCCGATTTCCACAACACTCTTGTCGATCAGGGTCGCCGTCGGGCACGCCTGTACGCAGGCGCCGCAGGACACGCATTCGGAATCGAGGAAGTTGTCCCCCCCGGCCGCTTCCACCCGGGAATCGAAGCCGCGACCGCTGATGGTCAGGGCGAAGGTGCCCTGGATTTCCTCACAGGCACGCACGCAACGGCTGCAGACGATGCACTTGCTCGGGTCGTAGTCGAAATACGGGTTGGAAACGTCCTTGGCCTCGTCCAGGTGGTTGGCACCTTCGTAGCCATAGCGCACTTCGCGCAGGCCCACCTGCCCCGCCACGGTCTGCAATTCGCAGTTGCCATTGGCCGAGCAGGTCAGGCAGTCCAGCGGGTGGTCGGAAATGTACAGCTCCATCACATTGCGTCGCAGCGTCGCGAGCTTGGAGGTTTGCGTGCGCACCACCATGCCCTCGGTCACCGGCGTGGTGCAGGACGCGGGATAGCCGCGCATGCCGTCGATTTCCACCAGGCACATGCGGCAGGAGCCGAAGGCTTCAAGGCTGTCGGTGGCGCAGAGCTTGGGAATGGTGGTGCCGAGCAAGGCCGCGGCACGCATGACCGAGGTGCCGGAGGCGACGCTGATTTCGCGCCCGTCGATGGTCAGGCTGACCTGCACGGCGCTTTCACGCGCCGGGGTGCCCAGGTCGATGTCGGTGCTGGGATCGAAGATGGTAATCATTGGTCGGCCTCCGTGGTCGCCAGACCGAAGTCGGCGGGGAAATGCTTGAGGGCGCTGGCGACAGGGTAGGACGTCATCCCACCGAGGGCACAGAGCGAACCGTATTGCAGGGTGTCGCACAGGTCCTGCAGCAACAGGGCCTGTTCCTGACGGGCACCGGCTTCAGTGCTGGCGATCAAGCGATCCACCACTTCCACCCCACGGGTGGAGCCGATCCGGCATGGCGTGCACTTGCCGCAGGATTCCTCGGCGCAGAACTGCAAGGCGAACCGGGCCATCTGGGCCATGTCCAGGCTGTCGTCAGCGACCACCACACCACCGTGGCCGAGCATCGCGCCCATGGCGGCGAACGCTTCGTAGTCCAGCGGCGTATCGAACTGCGAAGGCGGCACCCAGGCACCCAACGGCCCGCCCACTTGCGCGGCCTTCAGCGGGCGACCGCTGGCGGTACCGCCGCCGTAACCTTCCACCAATTCTCGCAGGCTCAGGCCGAAGGCGCGTTCCACCAGGCCACCGTGACGGACATTGCCGGCCAGTTGGAACGGCATCGTGCCCAGGGAGCGGCCCATGCCGAAGTCGCGATAGAACTGTGCGCCCTTCTCCAGGATGATCGGCACCGAGGTCAAGGTCAGCACGTTATGCACCAGTGTCGGCAATCCGAACAGGCCTTGCAGTGCCGGCAGCGGCGGCTTGGCGCGCACCGTGCCGCGCTTGCCCTCGAGGGATTCCAGCAGCGCCGTTTCCTCGCCGCAGATATAAGCGCCGGCACCGACCCGCACTTCCAGCTCGAACACGCGGCCACTGCCGTCGACGTTCGCGCCCAGGTAACCGGCCTCACGGGCGATGTGCAGCGCGTCGTTCAGGGTACTGACGGCGTCCGGGTACTCCGAGCGCACGTAGATATAGCCCATCGTCGCGCCTACGGCGATGCCGGCGATGATCATGCCTTCGATCAGCAGGAAGGGGTCGCCTTCCATCAACATACGGTCGGCGAACGTGCCGGAATCGCCTTCGTCGGCGTTGCAGACCACGTACTTCTGCGGCCCCTGGGCATCACGCACCGTGCGCCACTTGATGCCCGCCGGAAACGCCGCGCCCCCCCGGCCACGCAGGCCGGAGTCCAGCACGCTGGCGACGACATCCGCGCCGTCCATCTGGATGGACCGGGCCAGGCCCAGGAAGCCGCCCCGGGCACGGTAGTCGTCCAGGGACAGCGGTTGCGTGATGCCGGCGCGCGCGAACAGCAGGCGCTGCTGACTCTTGAGATAGGGAATCTCCTCCACCGGTCCCAGAGCCAGCGGATGGCTACCAGGATCGCCGGCCAAGGCATCCAGCAGGCCCGGCACATCGGCCGGCGTGACAGGGCCGAAGCCCAGCCGGACGCCGGCGCTGTCCAGCTCCACCAATGGTTCCAGCCAATAGAGGCCACGGGAACTGGTGCGCAACACCGTCAGCGGCA
Source organism: Pseudomonas sp. Van50 (assembly GCF_055390755.1). Taxonomy (NCBI): domain Bacteria; kingdom Pseudomonadati; phylum Pseudomonadota; class Gammaproteobacteria; order Pseudomonadales; family Pseudomonadaceae; genus Pseudomonas; species Pseudomonas sp. Van50. The sequence continues at coordinate 4,310,757 of NZ_AP024343.1, forward strand.
GCTGGCGACGTTCAGCCTCACGGACCAACGCATCGGCCACCTTGTCCGCGCCCACGGCACGGGCTACCGAATCACGAGGGATACAGAGCGTCAGCATGCGCCCTCCTCCATGCAATCATTCACCAACTGACGCAGACGCTCGGGCGTGATCCGGGCATGCAGCTCCCCGTCCAGCTCCAGGGCCGGCGAGCAGACGCAGGCACCCAGGCAATAGACCGGACGCAGGCTGATACTGCCGTCGGCGCTGGTGCCGTGATCGTCCAGCGCCAATTGCTCGCGCAACTGCGCAGCCAGGGCTTCGGCGCCCATGCTCTTGCAGGACTCGGCCCGGCACAGGCGAAGCGTATGGCGCGCCGGCGGCGTGGTGCGGAAATCGTGGTAGAAACTGATGACCCCGCGCACTTCAGCCAGGCTGAGGTTCAGGGCGTGGGCGATCTCCGGGACGGCGCTGTCGGGGACATACCCGCAGCCTGCCTGGATGGCATGGAGAATAGGCAGCAAGGCACCGGGGGTGTCCTTTTCGCGCGCAAGCACGCTATGGATCAAAGGCAGGTGAAGCGTCTCATCGGGCATAAACGTACCTCGGCATCTCGAACGACACCGCCGCATGGCGGCAGCCGTCCGGAGTCTTGGCTGCGGCGTCCGGCCCACGTCACGGTAGCGTGGCACATCCGATCGCCATTCTCGCTCTCCGGCCAGGTGTCTTTGGCGCACCTGGTCCGGGGCATCCTCACAGCTTGCCACTCCCGGGGGTTGGCGATTGCACATGGACGACGAAACGTGTTCTGAAAGCGACTCCTTGAAAGCCGTCCCCGTGAATCAGCGTGCCTGAACAAGTATAGACACACGCCGTATCCGCTTATTCGAACCGTCACTTCCCCTTAATGGGTTTGGCGCAATGCATTGGCAACCAGCGTGAATGCAGGCGAAGGTTGCCGTCGGCTGGGATAGTACAAATAGTAGCCAGAAAACGGCGGGCACCAATCTTCCAGCACGCGCACCAGCCGCCCCTCTTGAAGATGGGGTTCAAACTCCTCCTCAGGCAGGTAGGCAATGCCCAGCCCGGCCACCGCCGCCTGTACGATATGGGTCGACGTGTTGAAAATGAGCTGGCCGTCTACTCGCACGTTGACCTGTTTGCCTCGCCGTTCGAAATCCCAGACATAGAGCCCACCCGATGTCGGCATACGCTGGTTGATGCAACGATGGTTCATCAAGTCGCGTGGATGCCCGGGAACCGCGCGAGTGGCGAAATACGCTGGCGCAGCCACGGCCGCCATCCGCAACGGCGGGCCGATCGGGACTGCAACCATGTCCTTGTCGATGGTATCGCCCAGACGCACGCCCGCATCGAAACGATCCGCCACGATGTCTCGAAATCCGTAGCTGACGTCGAACTCGACATTGATATCCGGGTAGTCGTGTAGCAACCCGATCAGTTTGGGCAGCAAGGTCGTGCGCAAGACATGGTCACCGCAGGTGATGCGTACAGTGCCTGCAGGCTTGTCGCGCATGTCCGTGAGCATATCCAGCTCGGCTTCTATCTCATCGAAGCGATTACCGATGGCCTGCAACAGCCGATCGCCGGCAATGGTCGGCGAAACGCTGCGGGTGGTCCGCGTCAGCAACCGGATCTGCAAGCGTGCCTCCAGGCCACTGATCGCCTGGCTCAGCGCGGATTGTGTGACACCCAGCACCCCCGCAGCTCGCGTGAAGCTGCCTTCGCGCGCCACGGTGACGAAAGACAGCAGATCGTTGAGATTTCTTTTGACCATGGCAGCAGCACTTCAAGCCGATTGATTAGCCATGCTTATAGCCTTGTTAAGCACTCATTAGCTAGTCGCATAACTGCTCCCAGGTCACCATGAACCCTATGAACAGAAATACATGCACCGTTGCGATGAGATGGGCCCGGCTTGGTTTGCTGACCGTGATGCTCGTGCCTGGCAGCTACGCAACGCTCAAGGGTGCCGCGTCGGCATCTTCAAAAAGGGAGAACACGGCTATGTGGATGACCGTCGGCGAACACCGCTTCGCCATCGCCTTGGCCGACAACGCTGCCGCCCGCGCGTTTGTCACGTTGTTGCCGCTGACGTTGCAGATGAGCGATCTCAACCGTAACGAGAAATACGCCCCCCTCCCCCAAGCGCTGCCTGCCGAAGCAAACAAGCCGGGAACGATCCGCAATGGCGACCTGATGCTGTACGGCACGGACACCCTGGTCATCTTTTATACGAACTTCAACTCGACCTACGCCTACACACGCCTGGGACAAGTGGACGACACCGCGAAACTGGCTCAAGCGCTGGGCCGGCGGAATGTGCAAGTGACGTTTTCCCAACATTGATTACTCCGCATCAACAGGATTCCCAATGAAGAAGATCATCGTTTTACTCACCCTTCTTGTCTGTTCACTCTCAGCAACAGGAGCCGATATGTCCAACGGCGCAGATAACTTTTATACCAGCGACGACGTGACCGTACAGAAGGTCAATTTCAAGAACCAATATCAAATGAACGTGGCAGGCAACCTGTTCATCCCGAAAAAACTCAATGGCAAGGCAAGAAGTCCGGCGATTGTCGTAGGCCACCCGATGGGCGCAGTCAAGGAGCAGAGCGCCAACCTCTATGCCACGAAAATGGCGGAAAGAGGCTTCGTGACCCTCTCCCTGGACTTGTCATTCTGGGGCGAAAGCGAGGGGCGACCGCGCAATGCAGTCTCACCGGATATCTATGCCGAGGACTTCAGCGCCGCGGTGGACTTTCTCAGCGCCCAGCCTTTCGTCGACAAGGAGCGCATTGGTGCCATCGGTATCTGTGGCAGTGGCAGCTTCGTGATCAGCGCAGCCAAGATCGACCCGCGCATGAAAGCCATCGCAACGGTGAGCATGTATGACATGGGTGGCGTCAATCGCAACGGATTGAAGCACTCCCAAACCCTCGAACAACGCCGGGCGATCATCGCCCAAGCCACACAGCAGCGTAATGTGGAGTTCGCGGGTGGTGAAACGCTTTACACCAGCGGTACGGTGCACCAGTTGGACGACAATACTCATCCTATCCAACGTGAGTTCTATGACTTCTACCGCACCCCGCGCGGTGAGTTCACGCCCTCCGGCTCGTCCAGAGACCTGACCACGCACCCTACGCTGACCAGCAACGTCAAGTTCATGAATTTCTACCCGCTCAACGACATCGAGACCATTTCGCCTCATCCGATGTTGTTCATTGCCGGAGCCGATGCACATTCCAGGGAGTTCAGCGAGCAAGCGTATGAACTCGCCGGCCAGCCGAAGGAACTTGTCATTATCCCCGGCGCCGGGCATGTCGATCTTTACGACAGGGTCAACCTCATTCCTTTCGATAAATTGACGAGCTTCTTCCAAAGCAACCTGAAGTAATACCTGGCCCAGTCGATTTATCTATAAGTGACCTATCGATCTACCCCCGCCTAATCTGCCTGGACGCCTGCGGCTCCCAATCTCGCATCGCCGGCAACAGCGCAGTCCCTCGTTTTCGAACAGCGGCGCAATTGCGCCATCGTCAGGCCCAGCAACCCACAGAGCTGGGCCAGGCGGTCGACCGTCAGCCGACAGTTGCAAATGGAAAATGTTTGCTCGGCGCTGATGGCAGAATGCCGTTGGCTTGGCTACCATTTTTCAACGACGCATCCCCTTTTCGGGGTTGGAATTGTTTCTGGTGTACATCAACGAGCCAGTCAGAGCGTTCCTGTTGATGGTAGGAAAAGTATATTTCAACGTTAACCTTCAAATTTTCATAGCGTTACAAGGAGAGTAAGCATGAACGCAGACTGGCCAGCGTTGGGCTTGAATAACGTAGAACACTCTTTTGGGACCAAGTTTGGCGCCAGCAATAATCCTTTTCTTCAAAAAGCACTGAAAGATCAGAAGAAAAACGGCAACTGCTTCGCTTACTCAATGCTCTGGTGCCGTCAAGGCATAAAATTGAATCGCAAGCTTCAGAGCAAGAGTGAATTAATCACGCACATGCCACTCATGGTCGCCGCACAAGCGATGCAGTCGCAGCAGGTACGACAGAACAAAAAGGGCGCTTATGGGGCAGAGGGAATGTTGGGCGAGGCCTATTACCAAGCGATGGCAGCTGCATTCTGCGTTTGCGCAACGGAAGTTGGCAAAGATGTTGGATCTATTTTGAGCGACCACAAGGGCTGGCTTGACTTGGTGACCAAGTCAGAAGGGTATTATGTCATTGCCTTTATCTTCTCTGGTGGAGGGGCGCACGCTGTAGCGGCGTCGAATAAAGGTAGGGATCTGGTGTTTTTTGATCCCAACTATGGTCAGTATTCAGTCGATAATTACGCGCCATGGGAAATGTTGCAGTACTACGCTGACGTCAAGAAAGGCTGCGACAGCTATGGTTTTATAACGAATTGGATCGCGGTCAGGGTGACCTGAGGCAGCCTCGTGATAGACGCTGAAATCACGTCGCGTCTACGGCCCCTATAGTCATGGCCACTGTCTCACCACAAGGATGCAAATCATCGCTATGCCCCCATAGAGAGATGAGTCAGGTAACGACCATCGTATGCGCAATATCAAGGAGGATTTGATGATGCGGGAAGCAACCACTGGACTGGAAAAACAGATTGAGATCGCTGCAAAACTACTCTCCCTGTCAGCAAAAATTGGATTACTGATTGGCGGTACGTGCATCGTCAGTTATCTATTGAGCAACGGCCATTACCCGCAAGGCGTATCCGTTGGAGACAGTTTGTTATTCTTGGTCACGGCGTTTTGCTTTGGCCTGGTCTGCATTTATTTCTCTGCAGCCGTTACAGCCACCGGGATATTGCTTTCTCCGATCTTCATCCCCGTGCTTAGGGGCTTCGTCTGGCTACATGGACAATTCTCCGATAAAAAAAACATATTGGAATTCAAACGCCCCAAAATAACGTTCTTCTCAGTATTTTTTGGAATATGCGGCACGCTGACGATTTACTTCCTGACCCATAAAAGCCCCTGGGAACACATTCAACTCATCCTCCTGCCCATCTTTCAGTACATCGTTTATTCAGCCTATCTGGAACAGAACAATAAAATAAAAGCGGCGCAGCCATCGGCACCGGCAATCGTCGATTCCGAACATCCTGAGCAGAATCCCCCCGCCGAAATGAAACCCTTGAAAAGAACCAGGGCAATGATCGCGGGGGTCATGCTCCTGACACCCCTTCTCATGGGCGGCGTGACTTCCGACTTGCTGCAAGCGGCCATGAGCTTCGCGCAGATACGTATAGAAAGGGCAACGATTCTGGTGAAACCGCCTTACGCCAACCTGTTGCCAGCCCCCAAGGAATCCCCGCTGGAAAATTACAAGAGATTTGAAAATGCGACGGTGATTTTCCGAGGGGTTGGCAACTCGACGCTCATTGAAATGCACACCGAGGAAACGGCGATCCGGTTGGAGATCCCCAATGACTCGATCATTGTCGAGCGCCGTGTGAAGCCCATTGCCAAAATCAGGAAAAATCCTGAGAAAACGGAAAGCTGATACCATCCGAACATTGACACGCTGAGCAGAACGACATGAATCGCCGCAAGAAAATAAACCAGTTATTGAAGGCTAACGCCAAAAAAGCCAGTGCCAAGCTGGCACCCAAAAGCAAGAATCAATACATCAGCAAAGCCGACCGCCTGAAACTGGCAGCTGAAGCCAGTGAAACACCCATCACACCTACGCAAAGCTGATCCACGTCACCGCCCCCTTAAGCGCTGCGCCAAAATCGTCGCGCCTGGCTGCTGATCTCAAGCTTGCGCTTCAGTCCTGCCGGGAAGGCTCCAAGCTGCCGCCCCTCCTCTTGAAATCATCTGCCCTCGGCGAAATTTCGGACAGTCAGCGAAATTGCGTCTTGCGCTAAATATATGGAAATACGAATATGCACTTTTCCATATGTTAGGTCTTCGACCAGACGGGAGAGGTGCAATGACTGAGTTTTCCAGCGAACCCCCAAATGACTTTCCAAATCTGGACCTGTCGCTTTTCGATGTACCAACGCCGGAAAAGCTCGCGCAGAGCGCAGAACCACAGCACAAGCCGCGCATACTTCTACTGTACGGATCAACCCGCGAGCGCTCCTTCAGTCAGTTGCTGACCCGCGAAGCGGCACGCCTGTTGGAGCTCATGGGCGCCGAAACCGCAATCTTCGATCCTTCCGGGCTGCCGCTGCCGGACGATGCGCCCGTCGATCACCCCAAGGTACAGGAACTGCGCGACCTGGTGATGTGGTCGGAAGGCCAGGTTTGGTGCTCGCCAGAACGCCATGGTTCGATGTCGGCGGTGTTCAAGGCCCAGATCGACTGGATCCCGCTCGCCCTGGGCGCGGTTCGTCCCTCACAGGGCAAGACGTTGGCGGTGATGCAAGTGTGCGGCGGCTCGCAATCCTTCAACACGGTGAACCAACTTCGCGTGTTGGGTCGTTGGATGCGCATGGTCACGATCCCCAATCAATCCTCCGTCCCCAAAGCCTTCCTTGAGTTCGACGAAGCCGGACGCATGAAGCCATCGTCCTATTACGACCGGGTTGTCGATGTCATGGAGGAACTGATGAAGTTCACCTTGCTGGTGCGTGGCAGAGAAGCCTATTTGGTCGACCGCTACTCCGAGCGCAAGGAAAGCGCCGAAGCACTTTCCAAACGTGTCAACCAGAGGTCCATCTAGGCGCAGCGGCAGAATCAGGATGTGCTGCGTTTGGCTTTTCGAGGCAAAATACGCCCTTGAACCGCAAGGAACGCATGGGTGAGCGCTATTACATCCAAACCCTCCAGCCCAACCCCGAGTTAGGGATCGAAACACCATGGATGAACGCCAAGCAGCCATCAAGAACAAGATCCGCGCCGTGGTGACGAGTAGCGAATCCGACGAGATCACCTATCGATCAGAGTGGCTCGGTTACCTGCCCTTCCCAGTGTTTCAATGGGTTGAATATCAAGGCGAGAGCTTTTCCAGCGACTTCCCCTTCGATTGGACCCTTGAGGATTTGACGAGTCTTGAGCGGACAGGGTTCTTGGAAACACTAGAAGCTTATGAGAACCCGGAAGACCACTTTGATCGGGATATCAGGTATCGCGTTCATGTGGGATGCGTGTAACGCCAGCGGGGTGAAAGAAACTTACCCCTACCGCCATGAGGGCACGCTGTCGATGTCGCAGACGCTGGCCAATTTCGACCACCTCGAGAGTTTCTGAAGAAGATGTATTCGCCGAGCATCGTTATCCCGCTGAACGAAGCGAACACCATAACAGTCGGAGCAACAGGACCCTCGACAAAGAAACCTGGCCCATGCTCCTACGACCCACTGCCCTCGCGACCTTGTTCACCCTGGCTGCCGGCACGGCAACCGCTGCGCCGGAACCTCTGCGCCTGGAAAGCCTGAAACGCTGTGGCGACCTGCTGCAAAGCCAGCATCAGGACTGGTGCCTGACAGCGCGCGGGCTGGGCGACGCAACGCCACAACTCAAGTTGGGCGCAAAGGCACTACCCGCAGACACGGTCCAGCGTGAAGGGGCAAACCTGCGCTTGCGCCTGGACAGCGCCGATTACCAGAGTGGCCCGCTCTGGCTGGAAGACGGCCCCCGCACCAGCAATGCCGCCTGGCTGACCTTGCGCAACAGTCATGTGCTGGCCGCCGGGCCGGACGAAGTGGCGAAGAACATGGACGGCCTGACCACCTACGTCGACCTGGTCAGCGTGCTGATCGAGGAAGACCGTGATGGTCGTCAGGAAGCCGAGCGGCTGGCCCAGAAATACGGAGCGAAAGTGGTCGGTAGCATCGCGCCGCTGAACCTGTACCAACTTCGCCTGCCGGCCAAGGATCTGGTGCAGCGTGACGCCTTGGTCCTGCGTCTGGGCAGCGAGACCAGCGTGGATGCCGTGGTCACCGAGGAGTCCTCGGCCGAAGAAAGCGAGCAGGCCCCTGCCCAGCCTGAAGAGCCGAAGAAACCGGCCCTGGACTCTGACGAATGGGCCGCGAATCGCTTTCTCGACGCGGTGAATTATTACCAACGACGCATCCCCGGGCGACAGCCGCCCATCCAGCCGCAACCGGTGCGCATCGGCCTGATCGAGCGCGATGTGGATTTCGACACGACGGATTTCGCGGACTACCTCGGTGCTTGCTCACCACCGCGCACCTGCGTCTACGCCCGTGATGCGGACAAACCGGACAACCACGGCACAACCGTCGCCGGCATCCTCGCCGCACGCTGGGACGACAGTGGCAACACCGGTTTGCTCCGAGGCCTGGACAAGGCCAGCGGTGGCTTCGAGGTCATCGTCGAACGTAATTCCGATGCCGGGATCACCGCCAACATCGCCGCCTCAGTCAACCTCGTGGAAGATGGCGTGCGCGTGCTCAATTGGAGTTGGGGCATCCATCGCGTCGGCGCCAAAGACATCAAAGGCGATGACGTCGACTCGCTGCTGCGCTCGGGCCTGGCCATGGGCGGCTACGAAGAACTGCTGGAAGAGTTCTTCCTCTGGCTGCGCAAGGAACATCCCGACGTGATCGTAGTGAACTCCGCCGGCAATGGCTCCTCGTTCTCGGGCAGTGACGAATACCGCCTGCCCTCCTCCTTCATCACCGAGCAATTGCTGGTGGTCGGCGGGCACCAGCGCAGCGAACGCACCGGCGTCGCCGTCGACGACCCGGCCTATGCGGTCAAGCGCAGCTCCTCGAACATCGACATGCGCGTCGACATCACCGCCGCCGCTTGCGCCCACGCCTCGACAACCAACGCCGGCCAGCAAGGCGCAGTGCATTGCGGCACGTCCTACGCCACGCCCATGGTCGCGGGCCTGCTGGCGGCGATGCTGTCCATCAACCCGCAACTGCAACCCGAGCAGTTGCGCATGCTGCTACGCCGCAGCGCCATGACCATCGGCGACAACCACGACTTCGAACAGATGGACGCCGAAGACCTCACCGCGCCCATCCTGCCGTCGGAGCGTCGCTACCAACTCAATGACAAAGACGTCGGCCGCTCGGCGCGGCTGGACATGCAAAAGGCCCTGGACCTGGCCGCGCAAAGCCGTGATCGCGTGCGCTGAACCGGTGGGTCATGGGGTCAGTCGGTGGATGGATTGCACCGCGCTCGCCGGGGCTTGGCTTCGCGGGTCCGGCAGGCTTTGGAGCACTCATCAACGCCCCCCGCCATCCACCGCCCATTGTTGCAACGTGGACTTGAAGACCGGGTCGTTCAGATAAGCCACATTGAGTCTCGTCCATGGATTGATACGCGATTGCTCAGGCGAAAAAATGTGCCCGGGAGCGATCATGAAACCCTTCGGCAACAGCAGCCGGGTCAACTCCCTGGCATCGTCGAAATGAGCAAACCTGGCCCATAAATACAGGCTCTGCTCAGGACGACAGAACACCTCGGCCCCCATCTCATCCAGCATTTGCAACGCTGCGGCGGTAGCCGATTTGACCCGCTCCTGAAGCCGAATCAAGTGCCTGAGGAAATGCCCCTCCATCAACACCACGTCGACCGTTCGCTCGCAAAGCTCAGAAGAACTGGTGTGCAGCAACATTTTCAGGTCGCCCAACTCATCGATAACCTCCTTGCTGCCCGCGATGAACCCCACTCTCAGGGCTGCGGAAACGGATTTCGAAAAGCTCCCCACGTACAGCGAACGCTTCAGTTGGTCCAATGCCGACACTCTGATGGCTGCGGCGGGCTTGAAATCAGCCAACGCGTCATCGTCCACCAAAATGAAATCATGCTCCTGTGCCAATTGAACCAGTCGATGCGCCTTACCCGGCGAAATGTCAGACCCTGTCGGGTTATGGCCAACGGACTGTATGAAAAACAGTTTCGGTTTATGCAGGCGCAGGTGTGCTTCTAGCGCATCAAGATCCGGGCCATCGGGCAGACGCGGCACGGACAGCATTCGAGCCCCCTGCAATTGCAGCTTGCCAAACAAAGGGTAATAGCCTGGATCCTCGACAAGTACCGTGTCCCCCGACGCAAGGAAGCGTCGGATGATCAGGTCCAGCCCATGATTTGCACCGTGAGTCGTGACGATTTGCCGAGGATTCGCGCTAATGGCGTAAGACGCCAATTTTTGCACCAGATGCTGGCGCAGGCTGGCATTGCCCAGCCGATTTCCGTACCTGAACAGCGTGGTAACGCCCATCCGCATGATTTGCCGGGTGAACTTGTCCAGGCGCATGTCCATTAACCACTCTACGGGAGGGAATCCTTCCCCAAGAGGCGAATGCCCAGGCTCACGGACGAATTGCTGGCGCATTAGCCAAATGGTATCCATCGCCCTGGCATAGGGCGGCGGTTCCTCGGGTTCGTAGTGACCGCAGGTGCCTTGTTTGACGAAAAACCCCTGCCCATGCCTGGCTTCAACCAAGCCTTGAGAGGCCAGCGCTTCATACGCCGTGATGACCGTATTTTTTGAATGGCCCAACAAACGCATGCATTCACGAAGTGACGGCAAACGGTCGCCCACGCGATAAGTGCCGTCGTCAATCTGGGCTGCCAACGAAGCGGTGAGCTGCTGAGCCAAGGTCATTCTGCTCATGCTGAGAATCCCTCCAGTGCCAGCAACAAGGGTACAGCTTAGGTACTGTCTGTCCAAACTGTACCTTCTTTACAGGCACAGAGCGGAATAGTGTGGCTGCAACTTAAAACAACAACCGCGACAGGATTTCCAGATGAGCATCGACTCTCGCCTTCCCAATTTTCGCAGCCTGACGCCTGCCGAGCGCCTCAATCACCTTCAAGACCTGCTCAACCTCCCGGCCGCTGACGTGGCCCTGCTTAGCGACGAAGGCGCGCTCCCGCTCGAAATGGCTGATGGCATGATCGAAAACGTGATAGGCAAGTTCGAATTACCGTACGCCGTCGCCAGCAATTTCCAGATCAATGGCCGAGACGTCATTGTCCCGCTGGTCGTGGAAGAGCCTTCAGTCGTTGCCGCTGCCTCTTTCATGGCCAAGCTTGCCCGGGACGCGGGTGGATTCCTGACGTCCAGTTCTCAACCGCTGATGCGCGCACAAGTTCAGATCGTAGACATTGAAGACCCCTTCAATGCCCGGCTCAGCCTCCTGCGTCACAAAGACGACATCATTGAATTGGCAAACCGCAAGGATCAATTGCTCAATAAGCTAGGGGGCGGTTGCCGGGATATCGAAGTCCACACCTTTGCTCAAAGCCCGAGAGGCCCCATGCTCGTGGCTCACTTGATCGTGGACGTGCGTGACGCGATGGGTGCCAATACCGTGAACACGATGGCAGAAGCCGTCGCCCCGTTGATGGAGGAAATCACCGGCGGGAAGGTACGCCTGCGCATTCTCTCGAACCTCGCCGACTTGCGCCTGGCCCGTGCCCAGGTCCGTATTGCCCCAGCGTTGCTCACCACTGGCGCTTATAAAGGTGAGGACGTGATCGAAGGCATTCTCGACGCCTACAACTTTGCCGTCATCGACCCCTACCGTGCCGCGACCCACAACAAGGGCATCATGAATGGGATTGACCCGCTGATCGTCGCCACAGGTAACGACTGGCGCGCAGTGGAAGCGGGGGCTCACGCCTACGCTTGCCGCGATGGACACTACGGCTCGCTGACAACGTGGGAAAAAGACAGCAAAGGGAATCTGGTGGGCACTCTCGAAGTGCCGATGCCTGTCGGACTGGTCGGCGGTGCCACGAAAACCCACCCACTGGCGCAACTTTCCTTGCGCATTCTGGGGGTGAAAACCGCTCAGGAACTCGCTGAAATCGCCGTCGCCGTCGGCTTGGCACAAAACCTCGGAGCTTTGAGAGCCCTTTCTACGGAAGGCATCCAGCGTGGCCACATGGCGCTGCATGCACGAAATATTGCACTGTCAGCCGGCGCGAAAGGCGATGAAGTGACTTGGCTGGTCAAAGAGATGGTCGATGCACGCGACGTTCGCTCCGACAAAGCGGCGGAGCTTCTCAAGCAAAAGCGGGCCGAGTGATGAATAGCCATCTCGACCTGTCCGTTCGATTGGTGGAAGTCGGTGCCCGCGACGGCTTGCAAAACGAGAACCGGACGCTCGCCCCCGCCATACGAGTCGAGTTGCTTAAAAAACTCGCCAATGCGGGCCTGCGGACACTCGAAGCCGGTGCATTTGTCTCAGAACGATGGGTGCCGCACATGGCAGGATCAGGTGACGTCTTTAAAGCGTTGCCGGACCTGCCGGATGTCACCTGGACCGCGCTCGTCCCGAACGCTCGCGGACTGGAGGAAGCGCTGGCAGCGGGTTGCCGCGAGGTGGCGGTATTCGCCGCCGCTTCCGAGGCGTTCTCTCAAAAGAACATCAATTGCTCCATAGCCGAGAGCCTCGAGCGCTTTGAGGCAGTCATGGTGCGCGCCCGGGATGCCGACGTCAGGGTGCGAGGCTATGTCTCGTGCGTGATGGGTTGCCCGTTCACAGGTCACGTTAAACCTGAAACGGTGGCTGCCGTGAGTGCCGCTCTCTATGGGATGGGCTGCTACGAAATCAGCTTGGGCGACACCATTGGAACAGGAACGCCCGCGGCCACCAAAGCGTTGCTGGACGCCTGTACCCGGGTGGTTCCAGTGAACGCCTTGGCAGGTCATTTCCATGACACTTATGGAATGGCGATTGCCAACATCCATACCGCTCTGGGGATGGGTGTTCGTGTGTTCGACAGTTCCGTGGCCGGGCTGGGTGGTTGCCCCTACTCCCCTGGCGCGACCGGAAACGTGGCCACTGAAGATGTGCTTTATCTGCTGGATGGCCTGGGGATCAAACACGGCGTCGACCTGGATGCCGTCGTTGACGCCGGGGAGTTCATTGACGCTCATCTGGGTCGAGAAACGGCGTCCAGAGTTGCACGGGCGCTCTTGGCGAAACGACGACGAGAGGCCTGACTCCGCTACATTCCTTGATGTTCATAACAATAAAAGCTCGCTAGGGCAGCAGGAGGAATCCTTGAAATCCGATCTCTATGAGTTATGGGGTGACACCGTAAACGGTCGTCACCTGATTTACGCCATTGCCATAGGCGCATCCGTTAGCCTGGGTGCTTTTTTCTTGGCCAAACACCTGCTCGTGGGGTGGGTAGACAATGTCCAAATGGCCAAGGCCTACGCCATGCTGGTGGGCATCGTCGGCTGCCTGGTGGGGGGAACCATCAGTGCAAAGCTCTTCAAACCCAACCGCAATGTGGTAGAGCACCAGGCAGATCCTGCGTGGCGAGCAAAGGTTTTATCGGAATTGCAGGACGAGTTCGGAGACCTTGGAAGCCTGTCGGATCTACCCGCAGAAACACTCGCTGAACTGCGTGAAATGGATCTTTATGAGGTGTTTGCAGAGTACGAGACAAACCTCACCCGCCCCGCTAACGCTCAAAAGGACGCAACGGTAGCCCCGGTCGCTCCGATCCGGGCCAACGGTGGCCGGTCATGATGACACCCCTGTTGGAGCAGATTCTCATTGCGTTCGGGATGGGCATATTAGGTGCAGTGATCTTCGCCGGGATTGGCCTCATTTCGGGCAGCGATGAAACCACCACCCTCGCCCCACTCACATTGCTCGTGGTGCTGTTGGGTGTACCTGCGCCCGGTGTCCTGACGTTCTTTCTCGCAGGTGCAGTGGCCAAACACATGACTCACGCCGTGCCCACGGCATTACTCGGCATCCCCGGCGACACCCTGGCAACGCCCCTGATGCGCGAGGCCAACTTCCTGCGCAATCTGGGTGTACCGCACGTCGCCCTGCGCAAGATGATTTCAGGCGCGGTTATCGCGGCGCTGATCGCAGTCCCCACGGCGGTGCTTTTCGCCGTGATGCTTGCGCCTTTTGGCGACACGATCAAACGCGCCGCCCCATGGGTTTTCCTGCTCGCTGCGATCGCCATTGCATGGTTTTCCAAGGGGCGACTTGCGGCGGTGCTCGCGCTTGTCCCCTTCGTGATGGTCATCGTCGGTCTGCAAAGCATCACCGGACAATACGGCGTCAAGCTGAGCGTCAGCTATTTCCTCGGTATCGCCATTGGCCCGCTGATTGCCGCGCTATTTTCAATGCTCGCCCCCGCTGAACGGGAGACGATGAGACGCCAGCAGGTGCGCACCTTCTCGCTGTCTGCGGATGTTAAAAGCTGGGGCGGTTTTTTCCCCAACCCGCTCAAGGTGCTGGACAGCAAACAAAGCCTGTGGACTGCGATCACAGCCATTATCTCCAGTGCAACGTTCGTCTTCAGCCCCGTTGCGATGACCGTGATCATGGGCGAACTCGTCGGGTCACGGGTCAAGCATGTCTACCATCGGCTGACAACGGTGATCACGGCCCGTAACGGCGTCACTGAAGCGACATACATCGCTGAAGCCTTGATCCCGTTGATCGCGTTTGGCTTGCCGTTGAGTCCGGTCGCCGCAGGGCCGGCCGCACCGCTGTTCAACGCCCCACCTCGCTTCAGCGTTGACACCGCCACCGGGCAGGTCAACAACCTCCATACCCTGCTCAGCACGTGGGAGTTTCTGGGTTATGGGATGCTGGCGGTGATCGTGGCGATCCTCATTGCCTATCCCTTCACGATGAATTACGCCCACCGGGCAGCGTCCTTCGTCTCACGCAAAATCAGTCACGAAGCGGTGATCTCGACGTTTGTCGGCCTGATTCTGGTGATCGGCATCTGGGAGGGCGGAGCACTCGGCTTACTGGTCATTGTCACCGTCGGCCTGCTGGGTGGTTTTCTATCGCGCTTCCTTGGCTTCAACATCGGCGTGCAATTCATGGGGTATTACACCGCTGTACTGACGGTGCCCGCCATCGTCGCCCTATTGAACGCATGAGCCAATCCAACATAACAACAAGAAGGTCACCCACATGCGCAAAAAACTCTTGGCTTCCCTGTGCCTGGCCTTCAGCGCTGGCATCCTACAAGCCCACGCGGACGCTATCCCCACCCTGAACTACTCGGCGGAGGGCCAGCAACTCCAGGCCATTGGATCACCCGAAAAAGAGTTGCCGACGGTGACAGCCGATCTGTGGCTGAAGGTGTCCGACGGCCCCCTGCAACTGGAAGGTCCATCGTTCGACAGGGCCGGCAATTTGCTGTTTGTCGAGGTGTTCGGGGGGCAGGTTCTAAAGGTCGATCCCGACAAGAAACTCAGTGTCGTTGTGCCGAAAAACGCGCTGGGAAGTGCGGGACTGGCTATTCATAAAGACGGCAGATTGTTTGTGGCAGGGCTGGGTAATTTCAAAAATACCGGCAACCTGACAGCCTACAAACCGGACGGCTCAGGAAAGCAAGTCATCATCCCGGCAAGCAAAAACCATCTGGTGGATGACCTCGTTTTCGACAGCACAGGGGGATTTTATTTCACCGATTTCAAGGGTACATCGACTCAGCCCACCGGCGGCGTCTATTACGTCCCAGCTGGCGGCAAGACAATCGTCTCGATCCTGCCCAATCTCGCGATCGCCAACGGCATTGCGCTCTCTCCCGACGGCAAGACCCTTTGGGTCACTGAGTTCGCGACGGGGCTGCTGCACCGAATCGAACTGAAAGATGCCAAGACAATCGCTCCCTTCGGGGAAGCCGTTGTTTACCGGTTTAGCGGCCCATCACCTGACTCAATGCGTGTCGATCAAGATGGCAATCTGTACGTGGCCCTGTACAGCCAAGGCCGCGTGCTGGTACTCAATCCTAACGGCTTGCCCATCGGCCAGATCTTGATTCCGGGGCGCGAAAAGGGCCACTTTCTTCGCTCGACGAGCATGGCGCTCAAGCCCGACACCAACGAGGTTTATCTCGTGAGCAATGACGGCAGCCTCGGCGAAGGCAGCGCTATTTTCAGAGCCAAAGGCTTTGCCAATGCTGCGAAACTGTACTCCCATCAATAGCAAAATCCCGGCGCATTCCATCATGGTAGCGGTGTCGATTCTTCGATACCGAAAACTTGAATACAGAGCGCCGCACCAATCGAAAGGGTACGTCCGTGGAGCACTGAACAATGGCGAAGGTAGCGGCAAGCCCGCCTTAGCGACAACACAAGCAACCACTGATCAGCGGCTGATCGGGGTCGTTTTCAAGAAATGTAACCATGACTTCCATGCCCGTCCGCAGGGGCCCGACTTCACACCCCCAATCGGAGGGTCCCATCAGCCAACACCGACTCTTGTCATCAAATCTGTCGTCGCGGTCCCAAGGGAACTTGACCTTGATCCTTGCCAAGCACCCATCACTCTGGATCTCTTCGTCTTGCAGGGCGATGACAACAGCCGTCTGGTCGCTTGGCACCCGAGGCTTCTTGTGGGCCAACGACGGACGATAGGACACATTCCATGGAAGAACGATAAAGCGGTTGCGGTAACCCTGATGGAAGTCACCTTCATGCGCAGCGTTGCCACCGGCGACATCCTCATTCAATACCTGTGGTTGCCGACCTTCGTGGATGACCTGGGTCAGTAGCCATAGGGCGTTCCACTCCTGGCGCGGATGACCCGAGATTTCCAGCACATGGCCGCTGGCTAAGCGAGTCTGGTCACTCTGCCCTTCGGCTTGACGATAAGCCGCATGGCGACGCTCCATAGTGCGAAGACGTCTCTGCTCGCCGTGCTCATGACCGGTGAAACGCTCCAGCCTGTGATCGTCTTCAATGTCCAGGTGTTGCTCGACATCATCGTTGCGGTACGAGTCACGACGGGGGAGCTGCCCCAGACGCAGGTTGATGCGCTTGATCAGCGGCTCGTTGGTCACCGTATCGCGCGCTTGCCCATAAGCAGTGGGCTGTCCGATCCCGGGGAAAATCGCCTGGTCATCGCCAAACACCAGCACGTGGCCTTGAACGCTGTGTTGGAAGTGAAAGTGGATACCCTCCTCTTCGCACAAGCGCTGGATAAAGTGCAAATCCGTTTCGCCGTACTGGGTACAGTACTCACGCTCTGGGTAGGTCGCCCCCAGGCGAAACCGATAGGCATCGCCCAGAATGCCGTGCTCTTCCAGGATCAAGGCGACGATTCTCGGCACCGAGAACTGTTGATAGATCCTCTGGTTGATGCGGTGCCGCAAGTAGGACAGGTGCGGTACGAGGGCCAGGCTGTAATGTGTCAAACCCGGGCCATGACCGCTTTGTGCGATGTGGTAGACCCGTCCATGAATGCCGTTGCCCGTAGCGCCCAACGTCAGAAAAGCCTCTTTGTCGAAAAGGCTTGCAAGATCCAGGTCAGACCGTTCGCTAACACACTCCACGTTGAAGAGGTAAGGCCTGCTGATTCCCTCTTCTCCAGTGAATGCGAGCACTTGAACATCGTGCTCAAAACCGTTGATGGTCAAACTGAACTGCGTTTGATTGGCTGGGCTGAACATCCACTGTTCTCTTTTTACATAGGGCGGCGCAATGGACCGGAAGACACCGGACTGATGAGTTGACAGGTATTGGCTAACCAGCCCTGCGCCCTGTATATCGGCGTTTACGTCTTACTTTCCAGACATGCAAATCAAAGCCGGATCACACGCCACTCTTCACTTTGGTCCAGATCCGCGTGCGGATGCGCTCCAGCTTCAATGGCAGGGGTTCAAGTGGAATAAGTGTCGCGATCGTCTTTTTGTCTGGATAAATCCAGGGATTGTCTCGCAGCTTCTGCTCGACAAACTCGGCGGCATCCTTATTTGCGTTAGGGTATAGCGTGTGGTTTGAGGTCTTGGCGATAATTTCCGGTCGCAACATATAATTGATGAACGCCATGCCTTCCTTGGGATGAGGCGCATCTTTTAGCAAAACCAGATTCTCCGACCAGGACAACGCGCCTTCGCGGGGAAGACTGTAGGTAATCTTGCGTCCCGTATTGGCCTTCTCGTTGATGGCCTGTGCCGCCAGGGCACCATTGGCCCATCCCACCACTGCACAAATATTGCCGTCAGCCAGGTCGGCGTCGATTCTGGACGAGTCGAAATAAAGGACATAAGGCCGGATCTTCAACAGCAGCGCTTGAGCTTTCTGGTAATCATCCGGGTTCTTGCTGTTGCTGGGGAGTCCAAGGTAATTCAAGGCAATCGAAATGATCTCGCTTGGCGAATCAAGCATTGCCACGCCACACGACTGTAGCTTACTGATATTTTCTTCTTTGAAGATCAGATCCCAGCTATTTACCGGAGCATTATCACCCAATGCCGCTCTGACTTTGTCAACGTCATAACCAATGCCGGTAGTGCCCCACAAATAGGGTACCGCATAGCGGTTACCAGGATCATTGACCGCGAGTTGGGCCAGGATGTCAGGGTCGATATGTGAAAAGTTACTCAGCTGATGACGATCCAAAGGCTGGAGAACGCCCGCCTGGATCAGGCTTGGCAACACATTGGAAGTCGCCACGACCACGTCATATCCGGTGCGCCCGGCCATGACCTTACTCTGCATGATTTCAGCGCTGTCGAACGCATCCATATGCACGCTCGTACCAGTTTCCTGCTCAAACTCCTTTGGCGTCTCCGGCGCAAGCAACCCGAACCAGTTATACAGATAGATCCCGGGCTCTACAGCCGCCACTGAAGTGCTTATCCCTGCACAGAGAAGCGAGGCCGAAAAAATGGTTCGCAAATGTGACTTTCTCATGCAACATCCTTGTCAAGACGATATGCCCTCATGGCCATCGTAAACCCTGGCAGCGAATATACCGGGTGTTACCGAATAGTAAATACCTACGAATACTTACCTTTGACCTGATAATTCCTAACCCTAAAGGGGTAGAAAATGCCGTTTGACCTCCATAGCCTGGCTTGGCATCGATCGATTGGGAAGCTGATCATGCAGCTGAATCGCCCAGATTTCTGGAGTTCACTGGTTCGCACATTAAATGAATATGTACAGATCGATAATTGGGTTGTATTGATTTTCAGCAATCAACACGTGCAGGTCGTCAGCCTTCCTGAGGTCGCCGATGCGGAAGAAGTCGACGCATTCACTCATCGCTATGTGAAAGGTCTTTACTTGCTGGATCCGTTTTATATAGCCAATCGGGAAAACCCACAAAGTGGCTTCTTCCACCTATTGGACATTGCACCGGAATACTTTCTTGAAACCGAGTATTACCATCAATATTTTGCCCAATACATCTCCATGGATGAGGCCCAGTACAATGTCCAACTCGACCCCGACCGAACGTTATGCATGTCCATCGGCAGCAAAGTCCGCTTTAGCCAAGAGCAAATAACCATCCTTGATGTTATCAAGCCGTGGGTGATTGCATTGATGCATCAGCGCATGGGTTTTGAAATTGATGTAGAGAAGACACTGAGCGAGCCGCCGCTGTGGCCAGAAACGGTCAATCAACTTGGCACACAAATTACCGCACGCGAAAGTGACGTACTCCGTTTATTACTCAGCGGTTTCTCCAACAAAGAAATAGCTGGAAAGCTGTCCCTCTCGGCGGAGACCATAAAAGTTCACCGCCGCAACATCTACGCAAAGTTAAACATCAAGTCACAATCTGAACTCTTTGCTCGATTTTTCATGCCAAAACAGAATATTTCTCTCCCCATTGAAGAAGGCAGGCCAGCACGCTGAGTGGCGCGGTCATGCGCCTGCAAGCATCAGGTCCAGATTCTGCACCGCCGCGCCAGCGGCGCCCTTCCCAAGGTTGTCAAACACCGCAGCCAGCAAAACCTGCCCGGTCTCATCGTTCTCGAACACCGACAAGCGCAAATCATCTGTGCCGTTAAGCGCTTGGGGATCGAGGAACGTCAACTCCTTAGCTTCCTGCATCGACATCACGTGTACATGGCCCGCATCGGCGTAGTGCCGGGCCAGACACGCATGCAACTGCACCGCGCTCACGCCAGGCGCCAACAAGCGGGTCTGCACAGGTATGGTCAGCGCGATTCCCTGCCGAAAAGCGCCATAGGCCGGCACAAACATCGGCCGCTCCGTCAGCCCGCTTTGCTGCTGAATCTCCGGAACATGCTTGTGCGCCAGCCCCAGCCCATAGACCTGAAACGCCGGCGCCGGCAATGCGCCCTCCCCCTCATACTCTTGTACGCCGGCACGCCCTTTTCCGGAATAGCCCGACACGGCGTAAATATTCATCGGGTAGTCCGTGGGCAGTAGCCCAGCCTCCAGCAGTGGGCGTAGCAGCCCTATCGCTCCCGTGGGATAGCAACCGGGGTTGCTGACCCGCCGCGCCGTGGCGATTCGTCTGGCCTGCTGCGAGTTCATCTGCGCGAAACCGTAGACCCAGTCTGGATGGGTACGGTGCGCGGAACTTGCATCGATCACGCGGACAGCTGGGTTTTTGATGCTCGCTACCGCATCGCGCGCGGCCGGGTCGGGCAGGCAAAGCATTGCGATGTCGCAGTCGTTGATGGCTTCAGCGCGGCGTTGCGGATCCTTGCGATAGTCGGCGCTGAGGGTGAGCAGCCGCAGATCGCTCCGGTCGCGCAGACGTTGATGGATTTGCAACCCGGTGGTGCCTTGGTCGCCATCGATGAATACAAGGGAACTTGCCATGGCATGCTCTCGAACATTGAAAATCAGGAGTTCCAATGTTCAGCGACGCGCTAAGATAGGAAAAGTTGAATTTATTAACGCTGGAATTCAGTTTTTCTGAACAAGGGCTCCTATGCGGGAAATCAGTCTGGACCGACTGCGTACGTTGGTGGCGATTGCCGACCTGGGATCGTTTGCCGAAGCCGCGCGTGTGCTGCATCTTGCGCCACCCACTGTCAGCCTGCATATCGCCGACCTGGAGTCGCGGGTGGGTGGCAAGCTCTTGTCGCGCACACGTGGGCGCGTTCAGCCTTCAGCAATAGGGAACACCCTGGTGGAGCGCGCGCGGCGCCTGTTGGCGGATGCGGAACAGGCGCTAGAGGACGTGGAGCGTCAGGTACAGGGCTTGGCCGGACGTGTGCGGCTTGGCGCCTCCACCGGGGCCATCGCACAGTTGCTGCCGAACGCTTTGGACACGTTGAGCCAACGCCACCCCGCGATCGATGTGCAGGTCGCGGTGCTCACCTCCCAGGAAACCTTGAAGAAGCTTGCCGAGGGCTCCTTGGAGATCGGTCTGGTCGCGCTGCCGCAGTCGCCGGTGAAGGGCTTGCGGATCGAGCCGTGGCGACGGGACCCGGTCATGGCCTTCTTGCCGGCTCGCTGGGAATGCCCGGATACCGTGACACCCGGTTGGCTGTCCGCTCAGCCGTTGATTTTGAATGACACCACCACTCGCCTTTCGCGCTTGACGTCGGAGTGGTTCGCCAGTGACGGCCGACAGCCTGTGCCGCGCATTCAACTGAACTACAACGATGCGATCAAAAGCCTGGTGGCGGCGGGATATGGTGCGACGTTGTTGCCCCATGAGGCCTCCACGCCATTGCCCGATACCCGGATCGTCATGCGGCCATTAAAGCCCTTGTTGTGGCGTCAACTGGGTATCGCCCACCGCAGTCTGGACATCGAGCGGCCTACGCAACATGTACTGGATGTGTTGTGGGAGTTGAGCGCGCAGTGATGCCCCCCAAATGCTTCGAACTTTGCCGTCGCCAAAGAGACTACCTGAGAGTGCCAGTACCACCGGTGGTCGTGGTGCCACATAACCCTCAAAGCAGCCTTTAGTGACAGAATCCCCAATCGACCGTTTCGGAGACCCCCATGCTTCGCGTAT
The DNA here is from genome assembly GCF_055390755.1 of Pseudomonas sp. Van50. Taxonomy (NCBI): domain Bacteria; kingdom Pseudomonadati; phylum Pseudomonadota; class Gammaproteobacteria; order Pseudomonadales; family Pseudomonadaceae; genus Pseudomonas; species Pseudomonas sp. Van50. Next base: position 4,332,394 of record NZ_AP024343.1, read on the forward strand.
TTGAACAAAGGCTCGACCCTTTCCCGCCCGACGAGGTACCGCCACCGCCCGAAGGCCTGGCTCGGTTTCTCTGGGCCTGCACACGGGGGCCCGCGGTTACATCCTCGCGTTTGCGCTGCTCAGCGCCGGTGTGTCGATCTATGAAGCCTGGCTGTTTTCCTTCCTCGGCCAGGTCGTGGACCTGCTCTCGACCTGGCAGGCCGGCGGTGAGGCGGCGGCGCAGGAAAGTCGCGTGCTGTGGGGCATGGGCCTGGTCATGCTGGCCAGCATCGGGCTGGTAGCGTTGCGAACCATGGTGCAGCACCAGGTATTGGCGATCAATCTGCCGTTGCGGCTGCGTTGGGACTTTCACCGCCTGATGCTGCGGCAAAGCCTGTCGTTTTTTTCCGACGAGTTCTCTGGCCGGGTCACCACCAAGGTGATGCAGACTGCGCTGGCCGTGCGTGACGTGCTGTTCACCCTGATCGAGATCGCCCCCGGAATCGGCGTGTATTTCATTGCCATCATCGCATTGGCCGGTGGCTTCGCCCTGAAACTGATGCTGCCTTTCGTGGCCTGGATCGTGCTGTTCGGGCTGGCCATGCTCTACTTCGTGCCCCGCCTGGGGAAAGTCGGACAGGAACAGGCCAATGCGCGCTCTTCGATGACCGGACGTATCTCGGACGCCTACACCAACATCACGACCGTGAAACTGTTCTCCCACTCCAATCGTGAAGCGCACTTCGCGCGCGCGGCCATGGAGGATTTCAAACAGACCGGCTTTCGCCAGATGCGTCTGGTCAGCCAATTCGAGATCGTCAACCAGGCGTTGGTGGTGGGGTTGATCATGGCGGCAGGCGGTTATGCCCTCTGGCTGTGGCACCAGGGCGACGTCGGCGCCGGTGCCGTGGCGGCGATCACCGCCATGGCGTTGCGTATCAACGGCATGTCGCACTGGATCATGTGGCAAATGACCTCGCTGTTCGAGAGCATCGGCACCGTGCAGGATGGCATGGCCACCCTTACCCGCGGCCCCAAGGTGCAGGATGCGCCGGACGCGGGGGTGCTGGTGACTTCCGGCGGAGCGGTCACCTTCGACAATGTGAGCTTCAACTACAATGGCGAACGCCAGGTGCTCAATGGCTTGAGCCTGAACATTCGCCCGGGCGAGAAAATCGGCCTGGTGGGCCGCTCCGGCGCGGGCAAATCCACGCTCATCAACTTGCTGCTGCGCTTCTATGATGTCGACAGCGGACAGATCCGCATTGACGGGCAAGACATTGCGCACGTGACGCAGGACAGCCTGCGCAGCGCCATCGGCATGGTCACCCAGGATACGTCCCTGCTGCACCGCTCCATTCGCGACAACATCGCCTATGGTCGACCCGATGCGAGCGACGCACAAATCCGCCGTGCCGCGGCCAATGCCCAGGCCGATGAGTTCATCAGCCAACTGAGCGACCGCCAGGGCCACACCGGCTACGACACCTTGGTCGGCGAGCGCGGCATCAAGCTGTCGGGCGGCCAGCGCCAGCGCGTCGCGATTGCCCGAGTGATGCTCAAGAACGCCCCGATCCTGCTCCTCGACGAGGCGACCAGCGCGCTGGATTCGGAAGTCGAAGTGGCCATCCAGGAAAGCCTCGATGAAATGATGCAGGGTAAAACCGTCATCGCCATCGCCCATCGGCTGTCCACGATTGCGGCGATGGATCGACTGATTGTCATGGACGATGGACGCATCATCGAACAGGGCACCCACAGCGAATTGCTCGCCAAGAACGGCATCTATGCGCGGCTGTGGCACCATCAGAGTGGCGGGTTCCTGGGTGAGGACCGGTGGGTGGGCGAGGCGATGGATCAGGTATGAGCGTGGATGGCCCGGGGGCAACGCTCCCTTCACCCCGATGGTCCCAGCCGATGACTGGCACCAGTGCCATAATCCCTCCCCGCTCATGCCAGAGACGGATCAATGACCACCGAACGCTACGACCAGCTCGCCATCTTCGCCGCCGTCGCCCAGGAGCGCAGCTTCACCCGCGCAGCGGCCAAGCTGGGCATGTCGCAACCGGCGCTGAGCCGGGCGATGCGTCAGTTGGAGGAGCGGCTGGGGGTCAGGCTGCTCTCGCGCACCACGCGAAGTGTCGCCCCGACCGAAGCCGGTGAACACCTGCTGCGGGTGGTCGCGCCGCGATTCGAAGAGATCGATAACGAGATGGCGATGCTCAGTGAGTTTCGCGATAAGCCAGCGGGTAAGTTGCGCATCACTGCCGGTGAACACTCTGCGATCACGATCTTGCAATCCGTTCTCGCCAGGCTGCTGCCAAACAATCCCGATCTCAATATCGAAATCATCGTCGACTACGGTTTCACCGATATCGTCGCGGAGGGTTTCGACGCCGGTGTCCGGCTGGGCCCACAGGTCGCCAAGGACATGATCGCCATGCGTATCGGCCCTGATATGCGCATGGCGGTTGTGGGCTCGCCAGCGTATTTCGCCCGATACCCCAAGCCAGTCATCCCTGACGACCTCACGGCGCACAATTGCATCAACCTGCGCATGCCGACCCATGGCGGCCTTTACATCTGGGAGTTCGAGAAAAACGGACAGGAAGTGAACGTCCGAGTGGAAGGCCAGTTGGTGTTCAATACCATCGCGATGCGCCTGGAGGCGGCCCTCCAAGGGTTGGGGCTGGCCTACATGCCGGAGGACCAGGTGCAAGACGCTGTCGCGCAAGGCCGGTTGATTCGGGTGCTGGAAGATTGGTGCGAGCCGTTTTCCGGCTACCACCTCTACTATCCCAGTCGCCGCCAAAGTTCACCGGCCTTTACGCTGCTGCGCGAAGCCTTGCGCTACGTGGGTTGATTGGCCTGGACGGTGTCCAACGCTTCACTGGCACGCTTGGCCGCGGCGGCGTCGCCCTGCTCGTCCAGTAGCTGGATCAGTTGCCGCAGCTGTGCAGCGCTCAAGCCGACTCGCAGGCTGGCGGCCAGGTGCGAGCGCAGTTGCGACTCCACGCCGGGAGTGACCGCCAGCGCGGCGACTGTCGCCAGCTCGCGGCTTTGCCAGTCCAGGTTGTCACGCTCGAAAATGTCGCCAAACAGGTGCGTCTGCAAGTACTGGTTGATGACCGGGACGAAGTCGAACAACGGGCCCTGGACGGGCGCACCGGCAATACGCGTCTGATTGGCCGTGCCCGCCGCCAGCAGCGCGTCGCCGGTAGGAATCAGGCGAGCGGGCTCGCGCCCCGGGTCGTCCTGGACGCCGCGTTGCTTGCGCGCCTCCACCACTTTCATCAATTCGCCGAGGGCGTTGAGGCTGCGGGGAAAGCCACTGTAGGCGTAAAGCTGCACCAGGATTTCCTTCGCCTCGCTGACGGTAAGGCCGGCATCCAGCCCTCGATTCAAAGCAGTGTTGAGACCAGGCATATTGCTCGTCGCCATGGCGGCGGCAATCAGCGGGATGGCTTGCTGCTTGGCCGACAGGGTTTGCGAAACCGCCACCGTATCCGGCCTGGCCGTAGACGTTCCAGCGGCGCCGTACTGTTCTTCGCTGACCTTCTCCATCCACTCCACGCTCTTGCCCTCCACCGTCCCAGTGACGGCCAGGTGAGTCATGGCGCTCGTCGGCGCAGCACCATGCCAATGCTTGACGCCTGGCGGGCAAACGATCACATCGCCCGGACGGATCTGCTGCACGGGCTTGCCCCACTCCTGCGTCAGGCCGACACCGGAAATCACCACCAAGCGTTGACCGGCGGGATGGGTATGCCAAGCCGAGCGCGCACCCGGTTCGAAGCTGACGTAGGCGCCGGAGGCGCTCACTTCATCGGTAGCCGGGAACAACGGATCGACCCGCACTCGCCCGGTGAAATAGTCCGCCGGGCCTGCGACCGAAGCCTGGCTGCCGGCCCGGCTGATCTGCTGCGAAGTCCGGGATTCACTGGAGCTTTCCGTACTGGCGGCGTCGGCAAAAGGCACCGCCGCGCATAGCGCAAAACAAAGGCTACCCGCCTTGGCTGCGGCGGGTACTTTCGGTGGGGTCGAACGCAGTGTCATCTGGCTTCCTCTCGATTGATATCGCAGAGAAGCAAATTACCCTTGCCGCATTAATCGATAAACCATGCCAGTTACATAGCACTCATATCGCAATCGCATAAATACAACTGGATAACGCGACTTACCTTTTCTCAACCAATCGCAGTGACTGTGCACCCTCCAGTGATAGGTGAATCACAGCAGCCCTGCTCGGGAAGTTCGGCGCGTCGTCATCAGTGTTCTCCATCACAGGAATGTCGATCAGGGTCTGCTCACCCGTCGGGTCGCTGACCAGCTTTGCATCCAGTTTGTCGATGGCACGCCAGCTGTCGCCCCCGATGCGCATCACGTCCAACAGGCTGTAGTGCGGCACGCCTTCTTCGTTCTCTTCGGGCGTAAAGGCCGCCAGGTATTGGCTGTAGTTGTTGCCCATACCGAAACCCTCGATGGTGAAGACCGCGAGGGTGACCTGGCTGTCCTCGCCAGTGTCCAGCGTCTGCACCAGCGTTGCTTCCGGGTAGCCGGTGGCATAGCTGTCCTTGATGAGCGCCACCAAGTGCCCGATCTGAGCCTCCAGGGCTTTCGGAACGGGTTTCGATTCAGCGGCGTGAGTCAGGGTGCAGGTGAAAAACAAGGCAGCGGTCAGCAGGCGCAATTTCATGAAAGTGAATGTCCAGGGGCGTCGGGAGGTCTGCGCGCAATGGTAGCGGTTGGCAAGGGATTTGGTAGCCCAGTGTCGATAGGTTTTGTGGTGGGGTGCACAACCTTGCTCGCCAAAGCGGTGGATCAGTACGCATTGAGATTGGATGCACTGCCGCCATCGCGAGCAAGCTCGCTCCCACAGTGGGTTTGTGGTGCTGCACGGGACTTGAAACCTATGCAGGCCCCTTGTGGGAGCGGGCTTGCTCGCGATAGCGGAATGTCAGGCGACATTGATGTTGAATGGGCTGGCCTCATCGCGAGCAAGCTCGCTCCCACAGTGGATTTGGGGTGCTGCACGGTACTTGAAACCTATGCAGGCCCCTTGTGGGAGCGAGCTTGCTCGCGAGAGCGGAATGTCAGGCGACATGGATGTTGAATGGGCTGGCCTGATCGCGAGCAAGCTCGCTCCCACAGTGGATTTGGGGTGCTGCACGGTACTTGAAACCTATGCAGGCCCCTTGTGGGAGCGAGCTTGCTCGCGAGAGCGGAATGTCAGGCGACATGGATGTTGAATGGGCTGGCCTCATCGCGAGCAGGCTCGCTCCGACAGTGGATTTGCGGTGCTGCACGGGACTTGAAACCTATGCAGGACCCTTGTGGGAGCGAGCTTGCTCGCGATAGCGGAATGTCAGGCGACATGGATGTTTAATGGGCTGGCCTCATCGCGAGCAGGCTCGCTCCCACAGTGGATTTGCGGTGGTGCACAGTATTTGAAACCTATGCAGGACCCTTGTGGGAGCGGGCTTGCTCGCGAAAGCGGTGGGTCAGTTCGCAACCGATGCTGGATGCTTCAAGTCATCGATGCACTGACGGCAGCCTGCGCAAATCCCCGCCGCAAGTCCTCGATCAACACCTCGACATCCTCCAACCCCACATGCAAGCGCACCACCGGGTTCAATGCCCGATCCTCGGCACGTTGCCGATCCTGGGTATCGGCAACGGTCACCAGGCTCTCGAATCCCCCCCAGGACGCGCCCAACCCAAACACCTGCAACGCGTCGATGAATCGCTCCAGGTAAGCGTCGTCGTGTTCGCGAAGTTCAAAGGACAGCAACCCATTGCTGCCGTTGAAATCCCGCTGCCACAACCCGTGGCCGGGATGCTCGGGCAGCGCGGGATGGAAGACCCGCTTCACCTGCGGTTGCGCCTGCAGCCAATGGGCGATTTCCAGGGCCTGGCGCTCATGGGTGTCCAGGCGTGGCACGAGGGTGCGCGCGCCACGCAGGACCAGGTAGGCGTCGTCGGGGCTGACGGTGTTGCCGAAGCTGTCGCTCATGGCCGCCAGTGCCGGCCAAGCCTCCTGACGCGTGCACACGCTGCCCATGACCACGTCGCTGTGGCCGCTCAGGTATTTGGTCAGGGCCATGATCGAGATGTCGGCGCCTAATGCCAGTGGCCGGTACAACACGCCCGAACCCCAAGTATTGTCCACCGCCAGCAAGATGCCGCGCGGCTTGCAGAGTGCGGCGATGGCCGGCAAGTCGCAGAGCTCGTACAGCAATGAACCGGGCACTTCGGTGTAGACCATTTTGGTGTTGGCCTGCAACCGTCCGGGCAGGTCGCTGCCGTCGGGGGCGAAGTAGTCGACTTCTATGCCGAAGGCCTCGAGGAAGTCCCGGGCCACACGCCGTACCGGGGCATACACCGCATCGGTGATCAGCACATGATCGCCAGGCCGCAGGTAGGCCAGGAAGGTTTGCGCCACGGCAGCCAACCCGGTGCCAAACAGCCGCGTGCGGTAGCCACCCTCCAATTCAGTGACGAGGTCTTCCAGGGCGAAGGCCGTCGGATTGCCCCGGGCGCCATAACTCAGGACACGCTCGCTGTCGCGCCGGGCACGGGCGTCACGCATCTGGGCCAGGTTGTCGAACAGCACCGTGCTCAGGCGGCTGACCGGTACGTTGACGGGCCTGGCACCGACGCCCTTTGCGGTGCGCGCGCCATGGACCAGACGGGTCCGCAACCGCTCAGCGACAGTGCTTTGAGGCTGTCCCTGCAATGGCTTGAGGCTGGCGATCTCCTCCTCGCTCATTTGCGCCAGCAGACCGATTTCCCACGCCAGGTATTGGCGCGCCGCATCCTTGTTGCCAGCGTGACGGTCGTGGGTGAAAAACAGGAAATCGATGCACTGTGTATCCGGCAATGTATCGGCGCCTTCTTGCAGCGCCAGGCCCGCCGAGCGCCAGGCATCCGGACCGCCGTCCAGCAAACGGACCTCAACTTGAGGCAGTTCCAGTGCCGCCAGGGCGGCGAGTCGGGCGTCATCGGCCACCAGCACCAGCGGCCGCTGCTCACCCGCCAGTGCACGGGCCAATAACGGCCGGATCGACCAACGCGCCCCGGCGATATGACCTTTGCGATAGGCCCGGCTCGAACGCAGGTCGATCAAGACCACTGCGTCATCCTTCAGGGCGTCGGCCAAGGCCTGCACACTGATCAGCGGCAGCTTTTCCGGCGCGACGCCGGCTCGAGCCGGTAATGCCAGGCCACTGCTCAACCCACCGGACAACACAAAGGCCTCGTGCCCCAGCTGCCGCAACCAACTGGCAATAATCGGTGCGCGTACGCCGTCGTTGTCGAACAGCACCACCCGCGCCTGGCGCACGCCCACGTACAGATCGGTGGATTGAATCAACTGCCCGCCCGGCGTGTGTTGCGCACCCGACAACGTGCCAGCGGCAAACTCCTCGGCGGTGCGCACGTCGCAGAGGAACAGACTGCGCCCGACGTCCGCGGCCCACTGCTCGACCTGGGCAACCCCAACGACAGGCGCTCCGGCCCGCTCGGCCAGTTGTGTCGCCGCCAAGCGCTGCCCCGGCAACGTGCTGCTCGACACCTCATCGGCATAACGACGCTCGCTGCCGTGTTCCAGTTGAAGATCTTCCAGGTGCCAGCCTTGCGTACCGTTTTCCAGGGCATAGATCGGGTTTTTCAAACCCAGGTCGATCAACGTCTGGGCGCCAATGATGCTGCGGGTCCGGCCGGCGCAATTGACCACGATGGGGGTCTGCTCGTCCGGCACCAGGTCGTGCACGCGGTAGCCCAGTTCGCCGTTGGGGCAACAGATCGAACCGGGAATGGTCATCTTGCGATACTCCTCCAACGGTCGGCCGTCGAGGATCACCAGCGGCTCACCCCGGGCCTGCCACTGCGCCAGTTGGCGGGCGCTGACGTGAGGCGTGTGACGGACCGCCTCCACCTGCTCGCCAAAGGCCTTGGACGGCACGTGCACACCAGCAAATAGCTGATAGCCGGCGGCCTGCCAGCCATCGGCGCCGCCCTCCAGGATGTGCACATCGACATAGCCCAACGCTTGCAGGCGTTGCGCCGCACGGGCCGCCAGATCCCCGCCATCCTGATCATGGAGCACCAACCGCACCTGGAGGTTCGGCGCCAGCCGCCGCACTTCCAACTCCAAACGGCTATAGGGCAGGTTCACCCCGAAAAACAGATGGGCTTCGCCATATTGGCCGTGCTCACGCACATCAAACAGGGCGATTTCCTGCCCGTCGAACAACCACCGCTGCAGTTGCTGGGGAGTTAGGGTCTGGCTCATGGGAGTCCCGCTGGAAAAATGGAGTGACTGGAACGCAAGGTTGGCGTCAGTGGGCATAGGCCTTGATCGACGGGGCCATTTGCGAGGCGTTGTAATTGAGGATGCGCCCGTCGGCTTCGACGCCGTAACGGCCATTGAGTGACTCCAGCGGCAAGCCATAGAGATGGAAATGCAGGGTCGGTTGCTCGCCTGCGACCCGAATGCCATGCAGGTCTTCCCCCAGGAACGCGATGGATGTACCGGGCTGCACGATCACCTCCTTTTCCAGGCGCAAGGTGGTGTATCCCGGTTCGCGACCCTCGTCATCGCGTTGATAGACGTAGTTGATTTCCTGGCCTTCAATGGCGCTGATGATGGCCCAGGTCTCGTGGTTGTGGGGGATGGTGCTTTTGCCCGGTAGCAGCGAGTTCAGGTACAGCGTCGGGGTGTCGCCGTCGTCATTGAGGCGATAGCGAAACGCGGTGCTGCCCTGCCCCGGCTCCGGTGCCGGAAAGGCCTCGAAGTTGAACAGGTCGCGGCGCTCGGCCAGGGCTTCCAGCAGCACGACAATCTGCTTGAGCGCGGCTCGGTCGACGCCTCGCTGGTGAATGACGCGCACTTCCTTGAGGAAGTCCTCGATGATATCGGCACGGTCAGGGGTGGTCATGGCAGGCTCCTTTTTAGACAGACAGGCTGTAGCGACTCAGGTTGGTCAACAGGTAAGGATCATCGGCGATGGGCGGCCGCCGCCCCGGGTCACCCAAGGCATGGCGCAGAAACTCCCGGGTGCGCTCGCTGGTGGGGTGCTGGAAAATCCGCGCGGCGCTACCGTGCTCGACGATCACGCCGTTCTCGGTGAAATAGACGACATCGCTGATCTCCTCGGCGAAACGCATTTCGTGGGTCACCAGCACACAGGTCATGCCCTCTTCGGTCAGCTCGCGAATCACCGTCAACACCTCGCCGACGGTTTCCGGATCCAGGGCCGAGGTCACTTCATCGAACAGAATCAGCTCCGGCCGCATCGCCAGGGCGCGGGCAATCGCCACCCGTTGTTGCTGGCCGCCCGAGAGTTGTCCCGGATAGGCATCGGCCTTGTGCTCCATGCGCACCTTGGCGAGCAAGGCGCGGGCATCTTTCTCGGCGTCGGCCCGATTGCGGCCCAGGACCTTGCGCGGCGCAATCACCAGGTTCTCCAGCACCGACAGATGCGGGAACAGGTTGTACTGCTGGAACACAAACCCCACGCGCTTGCGCAACTCGATGCGCTGGGCTTCCTGGGCCAGGGTGTGGACCTCGGTGGCACCGACACGGATGCTGCCCCGCTGGGGTTGCAACAGGCCAGTGATGCAACGCAGGATCGTCGACTTGCCCGAGCCGGAAGGGCCGATGATCGACACCGCTTCGCCACGGCGCACGTCCAGGTCAATGCCCTTGAGCACCGGGTTGCTGCCGAACGACAAGTGCAAGTCGCGCAGGCTGACCAGGGGTTCGGCGACGGTTTCAGTAGAAGGCATAACGTCGCTCCAGGTATTGGGTAAGGCGGGAAATCGGGTAGCAATAAGCAAAGAACAGCACCAGCAGGCTCAGGTAGATCACCACGGTGAAGCCGGTCAGGTTCACGGTGTTGCTGGCGATCTGCGCGGTGTCGATCACGTCGTGCACGCCCACCAGGGAAGCCAGTGCGGTGCCCATGGTGATCACCGCGTAGAGATTCATCCACGGCGGCAACATGCGCTTGAAGCACTGCGGCAGGATGATCGAGCGGAAAATCTGCCCACGGGTGAACGCCAGGGAACGCGCCGCCTCCCATTGGGTGCTGGGAATCGAGGCGATGGCGCCACGGAAGATTTCCGCGACATTGGCGCTGGCGGGCAAAGCCAGGCCGAGGGTGACCTTGACCCAGTCGGGGAACGCGACATAGGCACTGCCGATACGAACCTCGAACGGGAACACATACGTAGTGAAATAGATCAGCACCAGCCAGGGCGCATTGCGGAAAACTTGCACCCAGATCCGCGCCGGCCAGTGCAGCAAGCGCAGGGGCGACAGGACCATGGCGCCGACCAACAGCCCCGCCGCAGAACCCAGCCCAATGGCCAGCAGGCTGATGAGAATGTTCTGCCCAAACCCTGCGACCAGGGCCGGCGACCATTGCAACAAAGCCTTGAACACCGGACTGTGCGGGGCCACATACACCAGCCAGGACAACGTCGCCAACCCCAGCAGCACTTTGCCAAAATGTCGCCGCGGCCAGGCCGGTGGCGCGATGACGGACGAATCAATGGCCATAGCCGGGCATCCTCAGGCGCGCTTCGAGGTAGCGCCCCACGCAGTTGACGGTGAAACTCAGCAGGCCGAAAAAGCCCAGGATCAGGATCATCAGCTCCAGCACGTTATCGCTCTGGGTCCAGATCATGATGGCCGCATAGGTGATGTCGCCCACGGCGATGGCCGAAGCCACGGCGGTCATTTTCACCAGGTCGATCAGGTTGTTGATCAGCGACGGCAAGGCAAAACGCAGGGCCAGGGGCAGTTGCACGCTCCATAACAGCTGGCGGCTGTTGAAGGCCAGCGAACTGGCCGCCTCCAGGGTCACCGTGGGCACGGCCTCGATGCCGGCCCGCAGCGCCTCGGCATGGAACGCGCCCTTGTGCAGCGAGATCACGATCACCACCCAGGCGAAGGGGGTCAGCGGGTTGGCCGCACCAACGGCCTCGGTCAGCAGCATGTTCAGCACCAGGAAGGCGCAATACAGCTGCACCAGGGTCGGCGTGTTGCGCGTGACTTCGACAAACACCCGCGCAGGCCGTGCAAGCCAGGCCTTGCCCGAGGTCAACAGCGCCGCCAGGCCGACGCCCGCCAACAGGCTGCCGACGATGGTCAGCAGGCACAGCAATACCGTGGTCAACGCGCCCTGCTCCAGCGTGCCGCGCTGATAGGCATCGAGCAGAAAGTTGTAGTTGAGGCCGAGCCCGGCGCTCCAGTGGACGAATTGCTCCAGCCAATGGGTCATGGTTCGCCCCTCAATTGGCCGCAGGCGTGGGCAATACGGCGGCCCGCTTCGGCGACGGTTTCGGTCGCCGTGGCGATGGACAGGCGAAACCACGGCGACAAGCCATAGGCACTGCCCGCGACGCCAGCCACGCCCTCGTCCAGCAGGTACGCAACGACATCGGCATCGTGCTCCAGCCGCTGACCGTCCGGGCGATAGCGCCCCAACAACCCGGCGCAGCACACAAAGACGAAAAAACCACCGTGAGGCTCGAGGACTTCAAGGCCCTCGACATTGCGCAAGGTGCTCACCAGCACATCACGGCGCTGACGATAGGCCGCGACCTGTTCCGGCAAGAAATCCAGCCCGCCCTCGAACGCCGCCAAGGCCGCCGCCTGGCCGACCGAGGACGCCCCGGAGGTCGATTGCGATTGCACCACGGTCATGGCATCGGTCAGCGCTTGCGGCCCGGCACCGAAACCGATGCGCCAACCGGTCATGGCATAGGTTTTCGACACCCCGCCCACCAGCAGGCAGCGCGATTGCAAATCCGGCGCGACGTTGAGCAGGTTCTGGGACGGGCGCCCGTCGAAACGAATATGTTCGTAGAGTTCATCCAGCAGAATCAACACGTGGGCATGTCGGCGCAGCACCTGGGCCAAACCTTGCAGTTCTGCCTCGCTGTACACCGCGCCACTGGGGTTGCCGGGGCTGTTGAGGATCAGCCAGCGCGTGCGCTCGCCGATGTGTTGCTCCAGTTGTCGAGGGGTGAGCTTGCAGCCTTGGTCCAGCCCACATTCGATGAACACCGGCTCACCACCGTTGAAGCGCACGCTGTCCGGAAAGGACGGCCAGTATGGCGTCGGTACCAGCACTTCGTCGCCGTCATCGAGGGTCGCGGCGAAGGCATTGAAGATGATCTGTTTCGCGCCGTTGGCAATCACAATGGATGCCAGCGGATAGTCCAGTTGGTTTTCCGTGCGCAGCTTGCGTTGCACCGCCACCCGCAAGGCCTTCACACCCGGCGTCGGCGTGTACTTGGTGGCGCCGGCGGCAATGGCGGCATAGGCGGCCTGCTTGATGTGCGCCGGCGTATCGAAATCCGGCTCACCGGTGGTCAGGTCGAGAATGTCGCGACCGGCGTCACGCAGGGCCGTGGCCCGGGACTTGGCGGCGGCATTGGCGGACAGCGAGACACGCTGCACGCGCTTGGACAGGTAAAGCGTCATGGCTGGATTTGCTCCAGGACCTTGCCCGGATTGAGCAGATTGCGCGGATCCAGGGCCTGCTTGATCCGGTGCATCAGGTCCAGTTCCACGGTACTTTTGTAGCGCCCCAGCTCGTTCACCTTGCGCTGGCCGATCCCGTGTTCGGCACTGATCGAGCCGCCATGGGCGTGGGCGCTGTCGTGAACCAGTCGGCTGAGGGCGGCGTAATGGCCCATGTGCGCGTCGACCGTGGAGTCCAGCGGATGGGCGACGTTGTAATGCAGGTTGCCGTCCCCCAAGTGACCGAAGGTGTAATGCCGCACGCCGGGAAACTGCTCCTGCAACAGCGCGTCGGTATGGGCAACGAACGCCACGACCTGGGAAATCGGCACCGAGATATCATGCTTCATGTTGCGACCGGCACGCTTTTGCGCATCGCTCATGTTTTCCCGCAGCTGCCAGAACGCCTGGCTCTGGACGAGGTTTTCGGCGATCAGCGCATCGGCCAGCAGGTGCTGCTCGAAGGCTTCACCCAGTACCTGCTCGAAAACTTCCCGTGCATGGGATTCACTGTGGTTATCGGACAGTTCCAACAGCGCGAACCAAGGCTGGCGAGCACTGGCGAAGGGACGCGGACCGTCGGGAAACTGCTCGCGCAATAGCGCAAGGCACTCGGCACTGAGCAACTCGAAGGCCGTCAGGCTGGCACCAAAGCCGGCGCGGGCATGGGACAACAAGGCCACGGCCTGCTCCAGGGAGTCGAACGCCAGAAGCGCGGTGGCCTGGGCCTTGGGCAGCGGAAACAGCTTCAGGGTCGCGGCGGTGATAATGCCGAGCGTGCCTTCGCTGCCGATAAACAGGTCCCGCAAATCGTAGCCGGTATTGTCCTTGCGCAAGCCGCGCAGGCCATCCCAGACTTCACCCCGGGCGGTCACGACTTCCAGGCCCAGGGTCAATTCACGGGTATTGCCGTAGCGCAGCACCGCGGTGCCGCCGGCATTGGTGCCCAGGTTGCCGCCGAGGGTGCAACTGCCTTCGGCACCGAGGCTCAAGGGGAACAAGCGACCGGCTTCGCGTGCAACGTCCTGGACAGTTTGCAGGATGCAGCCCGCCTCGACGGTCAGGGTGTCGTTGTCGGTGTCCACGGCGCGTACCCGATTCATTCGGTCGAGCAACAGCAACACGGCACGGCCGCTGGCGTCCGGGGTGGCGCCACCCATCAGTCCGGTGTTGCCACCCTGCACCACCACCGGTGTGTCAGTCGCGGCGCAAGCCCGGACCACCGCCGCGACCTCTTCGGTACTGGCCGGGTGTACTGCGGCAATCACCTGGCCGACGTAACGGCCCTGCTTGTCGGTCAGGTACGGCGCGGCGTCTTCGCTGCCCTGCACATGCTTGGCGCCGACCAGTGCCTGCAACGTCAAAAACAACGACTGGCTCATGGTTGCGCGGCCAGGGGGGCCGCCTGACTGTACTTGGCATGCAGATCACGCAGGGCCTGGGACGGCGCCATGCCGGTGCGCTCGCCTAGCTCGATCAGCCAGCCGCTGCGGTGCCAGTCGCGCACGATGGCATCGAGTTTAGCCTGGGTGTCGTGCTCGCCCTTGCGCAGCCAGATCACCGAATTCGATGGGATCAGATCCCCCGGCAGCGGGATTTCATAACCGGCCCATTCGGCTTCGCTCAACAGCGCATGCAGGGTCGGGCTCACATGGACCGCTGCCACGCAGCCATTGCCGCGCAACGACAGCAGCGACTCGGACTGGCTGCGAAAAGCCTTGATCTGTGCGCCGTAGGTTTCTTGCAGGGGCTTGATGAAGTTGCTGCCCTGGGACACGCATACCGGTTTGCCTTTGAGGTCGGCCCACTGGCGGATGCCGGAACCCTTGCGAATCAGCGCCGCCCCACCGACCTCCTCATAGGGCGTCGGCACGTAGTCGAGAATCTCGCCACGCTCTTCGGTGAACTGCATGTTGGCGATCAGGATGTCGACTTTGCCCTGTTGCAGGAATTGCACACGGTTTGGCGCCAGCACCGACACGGTCTGGGTCTCCACGCCCAGCGCCTTGCCGATGCCCTGGGCCAACTCGACGTTGTAGCCCAGGTGCTCGCCTGTCTTGGGGTCGATGGTGCCGAACGGCGCACCACTGAGCATCACCCCGACGCTGATGGCATGCCGTTGCTCGATCCGGTCCAGCGTGGCATCGGCCTGGGCCAGGCTGGCCGCGCAGCCGACGGACCACGCCAGGCACAGGCTGACCAGGGTTCGTGGAGCGAAAAATGAAATCATGGGCAATGACCTTGAACGTCGGTTGGTTGAAAGGCGAAAACAGGCGCGACGATCCTCAGGCGCCGTTGGCCTGGAACTGTTTCTGCAATTCCACCAAGGCGGGTGACGCCGGGGTGATTCGGTTACGGGTCTGGGCCTCGATCAGCCAGCCGCTGCGGTGCAATTGCTTGATGATCGGGTCGAGTTTGGCCTGGGTATCGCTTTCACCCTTGCGCGTCCAGATCACCGAGGGCGCCGGGTTCAGCTCCGGGCTCAGGGCGCGGTAACCCTGCCATTCGGCGTTTTCGGCAATCAGTGGATTGATCAGCGTGGCGTCGTGCACCGCCGCGACGCAGTTGTTGCCACGCAGTGCCAGGAGTGATTCCGAGGAGCTCTTGAAAGCCTTGATCTGGACGCCCAACTCGGTGAGCGGCTTGATGTAGCTGCTGCCCTGGGAGGTGCACACCGGTTGATTCTTCAGGTCTTCCCAGCGGCTGATCGTGCTGTCCTTGAGCACCGCCGCGGTGCCACCGACGCGGTAGAACGGCGTGGGTACGAACCCGAGGATTTCACCGCGCTCGGCGGTCCATTCCATGTTGGCGATCAGCACATCGACTTTGCCCTGCTGCAGGAACTGCACGCGGTTGGCGGGCAATACCGGCACCAGTTGCACCTCGGCGCCCAGTTGCCGGCCCAATTCCTGAGCGAGCTCGACGTTCAAGCCGCGCGGTTTCTGGGTGGCGGGGTCGATGCTGCCGAACGGGCCACCGGACAGCAGCACACCCACCGCCAGTTCGTGGCGCTGTTCGATCTTGTCCAGAGTGGCATCGGCCTGGGCGATGTTGACGGCTGACAATGAAATCAAGGCGCCCAGCATGACAGGCAGCAATCGTTTTACAGGTGAGCGCTCGAGCAACATGGATTTCCCCTCATGGATGGCCGGCGTCCCCCGACCTGATGAGTGGGCATCCTAGGGAGCGCCTTGAGGCAAAGGAAATTCAAATATCTAATATCGTTATAACTCTCAGGGTTTGGTTTCCAGGCGAAAAACTTATAACCGCTGTTTTACTGGCTTGCAGTCAAGCCCCCGTCGCAAGACTCCCCTCAACCCATAAAAATCTGTAATGTTTAGGTTTGCACCCTTGATGTGAAGCAACCGCCATGTCGACCCTCGATCTCGAGTTACTGCGCACCTTCATCGCCGTGGTCGATCACCACAGCTTCGCCGAAGCTGGCGCCCAGTTGTCTCGCACACAATCTTCAGTGACCCAGCACATGCAACGCCTGGAACAGCAGGTCGGGGTAAGCCTGTTCGAAAAACGCGGACGGCAAAAACAGCTCACGGAAGCCGGCCAGCAATTGCTGCGGCATGCGCGACAGATGCTATCGCTCAATGACGACGTCCTCAGCTCCCTGCGTGAGAGCAGCCTCAGCGGCGTGCTGCGCATCGGTTCGCCCCACGACATCGCCGACACCATCCTGCCTCCGATCCTCAGTCACATCGCCCGCTCGGCCCCGCGCTTGCGCCTGGAAATCGATGTCGGACGCAGTCCGTTCCTGATGGACGATTTGCATCGCGGCAAGGTCGACATGATCATTTCCACCCGCCAGGATCCGAGCCTTGAAGGCTTCGCCTTGCGCACCTCACCGGTGTGGTGGATCTGCTCGGCCCAGTACCTGCACAACCCCGGCGAACCGTTGCCGCTGATTCTGGTGGATGAGCCCAGCATCTATCGCCGCTATGCCCTCGAGGCGCTCGAACGCGCCAAGATTCCCTGGCGCCAGGCCTACCTGGCCTCGAACCTGATCGGCATCAAGGCCGCGACCCGCGCGGGCCTAGGGGTTACCCCACGCAGTATGGAAATGCTCGGCCCGGACATGCGGGTATTGGGGGAAAACGATGGTTTACCGCGACTCCCGGACGTGACTTATCACCTGTGGATTCGACCCAATACCGTCAATCCATTGGTGCGCCGGGCTTACGAGTTGATCCGCAGCAACCAGGGACACGGGAACTGATACGGCCCGCGCCCCTTCGCAGGACCTTGCCCGGCGTCAGGCCATTGAGCGAATGCGCTCGACCAGGCGAGCCTGGAGTTTTTCCAGCTCCTCGGGATCGGCCTTGCCCCGGCCATGCACACCCGGCTCCTCACCTTCCCAGCGCGGAATGATGTGCACGTGAATGTGAAAGACCGTCTGCCCGGCCACAGCGCCATTGAACTGCGCAACCTGGACCCCGTCCGGCTGCAACTCGTCCACGATGATGCGCGTCAGGCGCTGCACGGCAGACATCATCGCGCCCAGGACAGCGGGCTCGACTTCGAGGATGTTGCGCGCCTGGGAGGCTTTGGGGATGACCAGGACATGGCCGCGCGATTGCGGAAAGATATCCAGGAAGGCCAGCACATCGGCGTCTTCGTAAATCTTGTAGCACGGCGCATCGCCGCGAAGGATCAGCGCAAAGATGTTCTGCGGATCGTAGTGACCGTGGAGACTCATGTTCACTCCTTGAATGGGTGTGGAGAGGTGGGTTGCCGGTAAGAGATTTAGCACAGTCCAGTGGCAACGTCTCGTAAAGGCCTGCTTGAACGTCAGGGCTGGGCTTGCTGGGGAGGGTGTCGTATCCGTTGGTACGGTGCTGGAGGCCGGATCGCTATCGCGAGCAAGCTCGCTCCCACAGGGGATTTGTGGGGGCACTCAATCACGGTCCACCGCCGGCCATTGTGGGAGCGAGCTTGCTCGCGATGGCGGTGAGTCAGTTGGCATCAGGGCTGAAGGTCGGGGTGCTTTCGCGGGCCTCCTTCAGCGCAACGGCCATTTTCTGCCGCAATTCACTTTCCGAAAACGGCTTGTGCAGAACCGGCCGCGCGGCGTACTCGGCCGGCAGCCCGCTGGCGCCGTATCCGGTGCTGAACAGAAAGGGGATTTGGCGCTCGCGAAGAATGTCGGCCACTGGGAACACACGCTCGCCGGCCAGGTTGACGTCCAGGATCGCCAGGTCCACCTGCACCGAGCCGGCGATTTCACACGCAGCAGCGAGCCGGGCGACCGAGGCCACCACTTCGCATCCGAACTCTTCCAGCATCTCCTCGATCAACAGGGCAATCGCGCCTTCGTCTTCGACGACCAGCACCCGGGTTCCAGCCAATGGGCTCATGCCCCGTCCGCTCCAATCAGGAACGAAAAACGACAGCAAACGCCCTGCGGGGCATAGGTGAGGTCAAACGTGCCGCCCAGGTCGCGCTCGATGCAGCGCTTCATCAGGCGCGACCCCAACCCTTCCCGTTCCGGCGGGGATACCAGCGGCCCTCCACGCTCCTGCCAGTCGAGGGTCAGCCACGTTCCGTCCGCTTGGCTCTGCAGGTACCACGTGACGGCAAGCGTCCCCGTCTCGACGGACATGGCCCCGTACTTGAGCGCGTTGATCGCCAATTCATTGAGGGTCATCGTGAGGTTGAGCGCCACGCGGGTGCCGATGTCCACGCAAGCACCCTCGATCACGACACGGCCAGGCTCATGCCCAAAGACCGGCAGCAGCACTTCATGGGCCAGGGTGTCGAGTGGCGTCTGCCCCCAATGGCGCTTGGTCAACAGATCGTGTGCACGGGACAATGCCAACAGCCTGGCCTCGAAACGCCTGTAGCCGTCCTTCGCATCCTCGGCATTGCGCGCGGTCTGGGCCGCCAGCGATTGCACCGTGGCCAGGGTGTTCTTGACCCGGTGATTGAGCTCATCGATCAGCGTTTTCTGGCGGTTCTCCGCCTGTTTTCGTTCGGAAATATCGACCAGCATGTTGATGGCGCCCACCAGGTTTCCATCGGCGTCATGCAAAGGCGTGGGAAACGGCGTGAACGGTACATGGCTGCCATCCGGCCGCTCCGCGATGGCCTCGACGCCGCGTATCGGCCGGTTTTCCTTCAGCGCCACCGCCATCGGGCATTGATCGTGGGGAAGCGCGGTTCCGTCCGTGTTGAACAGCTTCCAGGTCACACACCACATGTCGCCCAACTGCGGGGTGCGCCCCGACAGTTCGACAGCGGCGCGATTGAAGAACGTGATGCGCCCTTCGGCATCGGTGGTATACACCGCCGCAGGCAATGCCTCGAGCAGATTGCGCATGTGCCGTTCGCTTTCGCGGACCTGGTTTTCCATCCGCCGCGCCAGCGTGACGTCCTGCAGCACCCGCACGCCATAACGAAACGTACCGTTGGCGTCCCTCACCGACGAGCTGTGGATGTCGAGGTAGACCACCTCGCCATCGGGCTTCAGGGCGCGCTTGCGCAGCACGTAGTTATCCAGTTCACCGGCCACCTGGCGGGCGTACAACCCCGCATCCTGGGCGATGCAGTCCGGGTGGGTGTAGTCCAGGAATGTCATCGACAGGAGTTCCTCCCGCGACCGGCCCAACATGTTGCAAAGGGCGTCGTTCACCCGGAGCAAGCGACCGTCGATATCGACCTCGGAAATCCCGATGGTCACCGCCTCATAGGTCGCTGAAAGCCGGTCATCGCTGTCCTGGCGTGCCGCCTCGGCCGCGTGGACGCAGCTCCTGTCGATGGTGAAGCAACGGGTGTTGAAAAGCTTTCCGTCCTCGAAGCGCCCGTTCGAAGTGATGGTGACATGCTTGATCGAGCCGTCTTTCGCCCTCAGCCGCGCCGGATAACTCTCCAGGCAGTCGCCACTGCCCAGCTTGGTGAGGATATCGTCGATAACCGGTTCATCGACATGAAACTCGGTGATGTGCCGCCCGATGTATTCCTCTGCCGGATAACCCAGCAGCGCCAGCTCCGCCTTGTTGGCGCGCAGGATGATGCCCTCGCCACTGACGATATGCAGGCCCACGGCACTGTTTTCGAAAAAGTCCTCCAGGTCGGCACTCTTGCGCCGAAGCTCCTCGGCCATGGCATGGTGCGCCGACACATCCTGGAAGCAGTTGATCACCCCTTGAATGTCGCCCCACCGATCCCTGAGGACACGGATGTTCATCAGCGCCACGAACCGCGAGCCATCCGGGCGTTGAACGATCACTTCCTGGTTGCGCGGCGCAATGCCTGTATTGAGCGCCGAGGCCGTCGGGCAGTGTTCGAATGCCAGCGGCGTGCCATCGGCCAGGAACAATCGATAGGCACCGCAAAAACGGTCGCCGTTCTCTCCGAGTGCTGGTGCCCGTCCCCACAGCTCGGCCGCCTCGCTGTTGTACCGGACGAGCCACCCCTGGTGATCGCAGAGGTACACCGCACCGGGAATGGCATCGAGCGCGCCCGTCCCCATCGCGATCAAGCTTTCGTATTCGCTCGGCGCAGGTGTTTGCGTGGGCAGCTCTTCAATGTTCGACATCAGTCATCCTCAAACCGCCAGGCTGAAACCTTTCACAGGGGCATCAATGGAGTCTAGATCCCTATTCATCGGGCGAGTTCAGGAAAACTCGACGTCACAGCCTCGTGCCTCAAAACTTGAAGAGCGCCTGGGGTGCCTGGACCATTAACGCATGAATCAGCGACGCCGAACATTCCAATGCGCGCAGCTGCGCCATGACCGTCTCGAAGCCGACATGCGCCTCATGCTGAGTGTGCGGCCAATCGCTGCCCCACACCAGGCGTTCGGGGCCGAAACTGCGTTCCAGCAGCGCCAACGAGGCGCGGGCGAATTCAAGGTTGCGCGGGGCCGTTGCGCCCAATCGATAGATACCGGACACCTTCATCCACACCTGCCCGCCCTGCCCCAGCGCCATCAATTGGGCAAAGCCAGGTTGATCCAGCCCCGAACACGCATCCGGGCGGCCGAAATGATCGACCACCACCTTGATGCCCCATGGCAACAGCTGAGCCATCAACCCCGGCAAGTCCACCAGGTTGGCGTGCAACTCGACATGCCAGTCCAGTTCGGCGATGTGGCCCAACAAGCCGTGCCAGGCGGCGTCACGAAAATCAGGCAAGGCTTTGCCCATCAGGTTCAAGCGCACACCGACCACCCCCAACCGGGCCATGTCGTCCAGCTCGGCTCGGCTGATGTCTCGCTCCACCACCACGACCCCGCGCAACTGCTCCGGCGCTTGCCGTAGGGCGGCCAGCAGGTAGCGGTTATCGGTGCCGAGAAAGCTCGGCTGCACCAACACGCCATGGCTCAAGCCATGGGCGTGCAAGTGGCCCAGGTATTGAGCGAGCGTGGCATCATAGTCGGGTGTGTAGCGCCGGACAGCGGCCAGTTCCAGCTCACGACTGAACACGTGGGCGTGGCAGTCAATGCCGGTCATCGGTTTGGTACAGGTATCAACCATGGGTCTCATCTATCGACAATAAGGGAAATCAGGCCCGGGCGCTCTGGCTGTCACGCTCAACCACAGGCGCCGATGCCGCAGTGGCTTCCAGGCTGCGGCCGCGGGTTTCCGGCAGGCACAGCGCCGCGATCACCGCCACGCCGTAGGCGATCCCGGCGTCGATGCCAATGGCCGAGCCCAAGGACATGGAATCGCTCATGTGGCCGACCAGGAACGGGAACATCGCCGAGAGCACCCGACCGAAGTTGTAGCAGAACCCCACGCCGGCGCCGCGCACATCCGCCGGGTACAACTCGTTGAAAAACGCCCCGAGGCTCGCCGGAATACCAGCCGCGAAGAAGCCGAGCGGGAACCCCAGGAACAGCATCTGGGTGTTGGTCAACGGCAGGAACACATAACACTGCACGGTGACCACGCAGCACAGCGCGAACAACACGATGTTTTTCCGACGGCCAATGCGATCGATCAACAGGCCACTGACTACGCAGCCGCACCAGAAGGCGAAGATGATCACCGCCAGATAGCCGCCGGAGTTGAGTACCGACAGGTTGCGCTCGGTCTTGAGGAAGGTCGGCAGCCAGGTCATCACGGCATGGTAACCACCGTGCGCCCCTAGCCCCAGCAACCCGCCAAACAAGGTCACGCGGATCAACTCGGGGCGAAAGATACCGGCCAGGGATTTGAAGAAACTCTGCGGGATGACATTGTCTTTTTTCAGGCGCTGGAAACTGTCGGGCTCTTCAACGTTGCGCCGTACCCAGATGATCAGGAACGACGGCAGCAGGCCCACGACGAACATCACCCGCCAGGCCATGTCCTGCGGCACGAGGGAGTAGATCAGTGTGAAGACGCCGACCGCCAGCCCCCAACCCACCGCCCAGGCGCTTTGCACCGTGCCCATGACCTTGCCGCGGTACTTGGGGTTGATGGTCTCGGCCATCAATACCGCGCCGGCGGCCCATTCCCCGCCAATTCCGAAGCCTTGCAGCGCCTTGACGATCAGCAGCTGGTGGAAGCCAGTGACGAACGCCGACAGGAAGGTGAAGAACGAAAACCACAAGATCATCCATTGCAGCGTGCGCACCCGACCGTAGCGATCCGACAGCGTCCCGCCGACCCAGCCGCCAATGGCCGAAGTGACCAGGGTCACGCCGCTGACCAGCCCGGCATCGCCCTTGGTCAGGGCGAACGCGGCGATCAATGCCGGTATCGCCAGGCCGAACATCTGTACTTCCAAGGCGTCGAGCGACCATCCGCCGAAACAGGCCCAAAACGTTTTGCGCTCCCGCGCAGTGACTTGGCGATACCAACTGAACATAATTCTTATCCTTGTAAGTGGAACGAAAGGCAGCCGAGAGCGAACCGCGCCGCTACAGGGCCAGTCATGGCAAACAAAACGATAAGGACAGCGGCGATCGACTCGCCGCCAGCCGGGTCGGGTCAGCGAATTTCCACGCGGTAGCGGAAGTGCTCGGCATGCCCGCGAGAGCGTCGCCACTCCAGGGGATTGCCAGCGTAGTCCCGTGCCAGGCGCTCGATCACCACCACCGGGCTGTTGACCGGCACCTGCAGCAATCTTGCGTGCACCTCATTCACCGATTCGGCGGTGAGGGTTTCTTCGGCATAGGCGACAACCTGGCCGCACACCTCTTCATAGATGGGGTAAAGCAACGGGCCCTTTTGACTCAGGTCGATTTCGAGCAAGGCTTGGAAGCGGCTACGGGGCAACCAGATTTCTTCGGCGAGCACCGGCTCCACTTCCAGCAGACGCACCCGCACCAGGCGAATCACCGGCGCATCCACCGGCAACCCCAGCGCCTGGGCCACCGCCGACGGCGCGGCCACCGGTTCCACGGACAAGATCCGGCTCTCGGGAACCCGGCGTTCGCCAGAAGCGCTTTGAAAACGGAAGAAACGGAACAACGACGATTGAAACTGCGGCCGGCGAATGAAAGTACCGCGCCCCTGCTGGCGCTCCAGGATGCCCTCGCTGACCAGCGCATCGATGGCCTTGCGCACTGTGCCGGTCGACAACTGGTACTCCGCTGAAAGGGCGGCCTCGGTCGGAATCGCCTCCCCCGGGCGCCAGCGGTTATTGGCGATCTGTTCAGCCAATTGGTCGCGCAAACGTTGATACAGCGGCAGGCGGGCATCACTGGAGAGAGATTTCATCGACATTATTCACCTTGTTATCTAGTCATATATATGAATATGCACAGCGAGTATTTACCCAGGCTCGGTGGCTGTCAAGAAGTGCCAGGGTGTCTCGTTGACGAATGGTGAATCAAATGACGCAGCCGCCCGCAATTAACAACGTTTAACTCGCACGCTCGCGCCCCACGCCCAAGAATGAAGCCCTCTGCCCAGACGTGTTTGCTCAAGCGCAAAGCTGTCCGCCCACCCTGCGGTGCGCCGGGCATTTCCCACTGGCTGCGCGTAGTACCGCCCCTTCGCCGCCCAATTTCACATGGAAATGAAGCATGTTGCCTGCACCCCACCACTCAACCGCCGCCCTGAAGCCACTCTGGCTGCTTGCCCTGCTCACAAGCGGCACCGCACCGGCGATGGCAGCGGAACTCGCGCAAAGCACGCCTGGCTTTCTCGACGGGGCGACGCTGCAAGTCCTCAGCCGTAACTTCTACCTCAACAACGACTATCGCGCCCCGACCCCGGCAGGCAAAAGCTACAAACAGGAGTGGGCCCAGGGCTTCATCGCCTCGTTCGAGTCCGGCTTCACCCCCGGCACGATCGGCGTAGGCATCGATGCCCACGGGTTTCTGGGGTTGAAACTGGACGGCGGCAAGGGGCATTCCGGAACGGGATTATTGCCGCTGGATGAGAATGGGCGAAGCGAGGAGCATTACTCCAGTGCGGGCGGCGCGCTGAAATTCAACGCCTCACGCACCACCCTGGCGCTCGGCGAAATGACTGTGCAGAGCCCGGTATTCGACACCGCAGACAAGCGCCTGCAACCCGAATACGCCAGCGGCCTGCTGCTCTCCAGCCGCGAGTTCGAAGGGGTCGACCTGCAGGCGGGTCACTTCAGTGCGTTCAAGAATCAGGACGCCTCGACCGGCAAGGGTGATTTTTCCGGGTATGGGGCGACGACGCGCCACGGCGTCATCGACTTCATCGGCGCCGACCTGTTCACCGGCCAAGCCCTGGGCGGTGCACTCTACGCCTCCGAACTGAGCGATACCTGGCGCCAGTACTATGCCAACCTGCATGCCACCGTTGGCGAACTGTTCCTCGACGGCAACCTGTATCACACCCGCGACGATGGCAAGGCCAACGCCGGGGCCATCGACACCACGGCCTATAGCCTGAGCGGCAAGTACCGGTTCAATGCCCAGGCGTTCACCCTGGCCTACCAGAAAATCAACGGCGACACGCCCTTCGATTTCGTCGGAGGCGACTCCATCTACCTGGCCAACTCGATCAAATATGCCGACTTCAACGGCCCCGGCGAGCGCTCGTGGCAAGCGCGCTACGACCTCGACCTGGGCACCTTGGGCATCCCCGGCCTGAGCTTCATGGCCCGCTATGTGACTGGACGCGGGATCGACGGCAGCCATGCCCCCCAAGGCGGTGCCTACAACCCGTTCGATAGCGACACCGGCACTTACAGTCCGCAACAAGGCGCTGGCGGACGCCATTGGGAGCGCGACCTGGACCTGCACTACATCGTGCAGTCAGGCCCGGCCAAGGACCTGTCGTTGCAACTGTCCCATGTCACCCATCGCGCCAACAGCAGCCAGGGCGGCGATGACATCGACCGGCTGTACCTCGTCATTGAGTACCCGCTCAAGCTCGGGCCGTTCTGACCCTCGCGTGTCAGGAAACCGAAGGTGGACGAACACGCGCAGCGCCCGCCTGTTGCCCATGCCCCATATATCCGCTGATTACTTGCGCGAGGCCTTATCGGTCATCCGAGTGGCCCGGATGCTTGCCTCCTCGGCGGTACGTTGGGCCTGCTCGGACATTGTCTCGGCCTGCTCAGCTTTCCTGAAGGCCTCATCCGCCCTGAGCCTTGCCGTTGCGGCGTTATTTTCCGCCGACCCCAGCGACTGGTTTGACAGCGCCAGGCCGTTGATCGATCTGTCACTGCCCCTTTGTACGCCCGCCCACGATGCAGCAGCGTCGTCCTGCAGACCGACAGTGAAGGTTTGCAACCCATCGTTCGCGCCCCACTGCGCCAATCGACAATCGGTATCGCTTTAGGCGACAAAAAACAGGCGTGGATGAGTTGTTCTTCTATGCTTGCTCCAACTATAGGAATTTTCCCCATGGCCGAGTCCGAACCGCGACTTCTGCGGGTGCATGCCCTCAAGACCGCCTGCTCGAACTGCAGCGTGCTTGAGCTGTGCCTGCCCATTGGCCTGACGGGCGGTGAAGTCGAGCGCCTCGACACCCTGATCGCCCAGCGAGTGAAGGTCAAGAAAGGCGCAGCGCTGTATCGCACTGGCGACCCGCTGCGCTCGTTGTATGCGGTGCGATTGGGTTTCTTCAAGACCAGCGTCCTCTCGGTAGACGGTCGCGAACAGGTCACCGGTTTCCAGATGCAAGGCGAAATGCTTGGCCTGGACGCCATCAGCACCGATCACTACGCCTGTAATGCCATTGCCCTGGAAGACAGCGAAGTCTGCCCGCTGCCTTTCAACCTCCTGGAAAAACTGGCCCACGACTTGCCGTCGTTGCAGCACAACCTGAACAAACTCCTGAGCCAGGAAATCGTGCGCGACCACGACATGCTGTTGATGCTCGGCAACATGAACGCCGACGAACGCCTGGCGGCGTTTCTATTGAACCTGTCCCAGCGGCTTAACATGCGAGGTTATTCCTCCAGGGAGTTCGTGCTGCGCATGAGCCGCGAAGCCATCGGCTCCTACCTGGGCCTGCGCCTGGAAACCATCTGCCGGGGCATCGCCCACCTGCGCCAGGAGGAACTGGTGGACATGCATGGGCGCAATGTCACTATTCTGGACTTGCCCGGCCTCAAGCAAAAAGTCGCCGGTTGTCATCGTCATGCGGAACTGTGATGCCTGCTCTGCATGACATCTGATCTACGTCAATACCCGTCAACGCCTCCAAGCCGAGATTAAGACTCAGCGTTCGAACCTTTGCATCGACGAAGGTTACCGAACCTCCCGTCTCATGGAGGCTTAGATCATGGCAACGCACCTGCAAGGTACAGAACCGGTCATCCCAACCGTCACACCTCACCCTTTGGCCGGCAGTTTGCGAAAGGTCGAGCCCAGACGCCTGTCGCTGAGTTTGCTGATCGCTCTGGTCGTCGGTTCGATGATCGGCAGCGGCATCTTCAGCCTGCCCCAGAACATGGCAGCCAGCGCCGGTGCCGGGGCGATCCTGATCGGCTGGCTCATCACCGGGGTGGGCATGCTCTCGCTGGCCTTGGTCTACCAGACCCTCTCCAACCGCCAACCGGAGCTGGACAACGGTGTGTTTGCCTATGCCCGTGCCCTGGGCGGCGAATTCCTCGGTTTCAATTCGGCGTGGGGCTATTGGATCAGCGCCTGGATCGGCAATGTCAGTTACCTGGTGATTCTGTTCGCTGCGCTCAGCTACTTTTTCCCCCTGTTTGGCGAAGGCAATAACAAGGCCGCGATCATCGGCGCTTCTGTGGTGCTGTGGGCATTGCATTGGATGATCCTGCGCGGGATGCGCACCGCCGCCAAGGCCAACGCCCTGACGACGATCGCCAAGGTGGTGCCGTTGCTGTTGTTCATCGGGCTGGTCATTGCCGCGTTCTCCAAGGACACCTTCATGGTGGATTTCTGGGGCACGCCGGCGCTGGGCAGTACGCTGGACCAGGTCAAGAGCACCATGTTGGTGACGGTCTGGGTGTTCATCGGTATTGAAGGCGCCAACGTATTCTCCGCCCGGGCCGCCGAACGGGCCGACGTCGGCCGCGCTACCGTGATGGGCTTCATCCTCACATTGTTGCTGCTGATCGCCGTTTCCCTATTGTCGTTGGGCATCCTCAGACAGCCCGAACTGGCCGCGCTGAAGAATCCTTCCATGGCCGGTGTACTGGAAGCGGTGACCGGGCCTTGGGGCGCGGTGCTGATCAGTATTGGCCTGATTGTGTCAGTGGGCGGCGCGCTGCTGGCCTGGACGCTGTTGGCAGCCGAATCGGTCTTCACCCCGGCCAAGGAAAAGGTCATGCCACGCCTGCTGGCCACGGAAAACCAACATGGCGCACCGGCCAACGCGCTGTGGATCACCAACGGCTGCATCCAATTGTTCCTGCTGCTGACCCTGTATTCGAGTGCCAGCTACCTGGCGCTGATTTCACTCGCCACCTCGATGATCCTGCTGCCGTACCTGTTCAGTGGCCTGTATGCACTGAAAATGACCTGGCAAGGCCAGACCTACGCCGGCCATCGCGGCCTGCAACTGCGCGACATGGCCATCGCTGTGGTCGCGACGGGCTATTGCGTCTGGCTGCTCTACGCCGCCGGCCCCCGGTACATGCTGCTCAGTGCCCTGCTCTATGCCCCCGGCTCGCTGATCTACCTGAGCGCCCAACGGGCCAGGACAGGCCGGGCCCTCACTGGTTTTGGCTGGGGCCTGCTGATAGTGATCTGGGTGGCGGCGATCTTCGCCGGCTGGATGCTCTGGGCCGGCCAACTGTCTTTGTAAGTTCGCAAGCGTGCATTGACCCGTTCGGCAACGGTATCTGCTCATCTGGCCAGGTACCCGTCCGGACATCACCAAAGAGGAAAATCAAATGTCCAATTCAGTGAAGAAAATGCCGGTCAAAACCGAAGAAAACGCTCCACCTCTCGCCAAGCCTGAGCTCAGGCATCCGTTTGAAAAGCTCCGCCAGCAGGTGGATCGCCTGTTCGATGATTTCAACCGGGGCACGGGGCTTTCGCCTTTCAGTCGCGGCTTGTTCGATGTCGAGCCTTTCTGGCGTCGCGAGTTTTCCACCAGCAGCCTGCCGGCCGTTGACATCAGCGAGAAGGAAAAGAGCTTTGAAATCACCGCCGAGTTGCCCGGCATGGATCAGAAAGACATCGAAATCCGTCTGGCCAACGGCAACCTGATCATCAAGGGGGAGAAAAAAGACACCAAGGAAGAAAAAAGAAAGGGTTATCACCTGTCCGAGCGCCATTACGGCTCCTTCGAACGCGTGTTCAACCTGCCAAAAGGCGTCGACAGCGACAAGATCGAAGCCCAGTTCAGCAAAGGCGTGCTGACGCTGACACTGCCAAAAAAACCGGAAGCACTGAAAGCGGAAAAGGTCGTGCCCATCAAGGCCGATTGATCGCTTTGAACCCTGCCCCTCGCCGGCCAACGACGAGGGGCTTTTTCCTGCCTGTGCCTATTTCAGGCCGAATGCGTGGTTGAAGCGACCACCGCTATCGCGAGCAAGCTCGCTCCCACACTGAACCTTGGCGGGCACAAATCCCGTGGGCACAGAAAATCCCCTGTGGGAGCGAGCTTGCTCGCGATAGCGGTGGGTCAGCTGACGATGATGGGGGCTGGACTAATGCCTTCGCGAGCAAGCCCGCTCCCACACTGAACCGTGGCGGGTACAAATCCCGTGGGCACAGAAAATCCCCTGTGGGAGCGAGCTTGCTCGCGAAGGCGGTGGCTCAGAGTTCGACGCTATCGCGGTACTCCGGCACCGACACCGACCAACCCAATTCGTCGTGAATGCGGTGGCGCAAGACATCGGACGCATTGGGCTCGCCATGCACGACATAGGTGTGCCGGGGTGGTGTCTTGAAGCCGCCCAGCCATTGCATGATTTCGTCCGCATCGGCATGGGCCGACAGCGTTTGCATGGGCACCACTTCGGCATTGATCGGCACATCCTTGCCATGAATGCGCACCGCCGGCTCGCCGGCCACAATCCTCGCACCGCGTGTACCGCCAGCCTGGAAACCGGGCATCAGCAAGGTGTTGATGGGGTTGGGCGCCAGGCTCTTGAGGTGGTGCAGCACTCGCCCGCCGGTGGCCATGCCACTGGCGGCGATGATCACCGCCGGGGTGCGTTGCAGGTCCAGGGCCATGGAATCCTTGACCGAGCGCACCGGATGGGCGATGTGGCACATGCCTTCGCACTCTTCCCTGGAGAGACGGTGCTCGTCACCAAAGCGCTGGTACAACCGGGTGACGTCGATGGCCATGGGGCTGTTGAGATAGATCGGGATATCGGGGATCGCCCGGCGCTGTTTCAGGCGATACAAGTGGTACATCAGCAACTGGGCACGGCCAACCGTGAACGAGGGCACCAACGTGATGCCACGGCGCAACGCGGTGCGAGTGATCACCTCAGCCAATTGATCTTCCGGCGACTCGTGTGAGTGTCGACGGTCGCCGTAAGTGGACTCCACCAACAGGACATCCGCCTGCTCGATGACCTTCGGCGCGAACATCACCGGATCCTCGGGGCGCCCCAAGTCCCCGGAACACACCAGCGTCACCCCTGCGGCCTGGACCTGTACCGTCGCGGCACCGAGGATGTGTCCGGCGCGACGCAGCAAGATGGTTATCCCCCGGGCGATCTCCACTGGGTGTTCGAATGCAATCGGGCGCAGCAGTTTCAGCGCTCGTTCAGCGTGTTCACGGGTGTACAGCGGGAAGGCCGGTGCGTGTTTGGAAAACCCCTTGCGGTTGGCGTATTCGGCTTCTTCTTCCTGCAGGCGGGCGCTGTCACGCAGCAGGATCTTCACCAACTCACAGGTCGCTGGCGAAGCATAGATGGGGCCGCGATAGCCATTACGCACCAGCACCGGCAGGTAGCCGCTGTGGTCCAGGTGGGCGTGGGTCAGTACGATCGCATCCAGGTCACGCATCGGCAGCTCGAAGGGATCCCAGTTATGCAGGCGCAATTGCTTGTAGCCCTGGAACAGGCCGCAATCGATCAGGATGCGCTGATCGTCGTGTTCCAGCAGATACTTGCTGCCGGTGACCGTACCGGCGGCCCCGAGAAATGTCATGCGCATGGCGGTGCTCCTGGGCAATCGATCGTCAGTCTATTAATCACATTGCTGGACCTCGTTGCCGTTGATCTTTGTCAACAGCTAAGCGGTCGAGTCCGATCCATCACACCGCCAGGACACTGCAAGACACCTGGTACAGGATGTGCTCGGTCGTGCTGCCCAGTAGCCCATGCAGATCGTCGTGCTGGAATCGCCCCATGACGATCACGTCCACTTCATGCTCCAGGGCAAACTCACTCAGGGCCGAGACCGGATGCCCCAGTAGAAAATGCCTGCGCTCGGCCGGCACACCAAACAGGTTCGCCAGTTCCAGAAAGGTTTTTTCCAGGCTCCTGCGCAGTTCCTTGCTGAGCTGCGACAGCGCCAGGCCGCCACCGCCCACATCCCCCAGATAGACTGACGACACTTCATAGGCGTGAACCAGGTGCAGCTCGGCGTCGCACTGCAAGGCCAGCCCCATTGCCTGGCGGATGATCCGGTCGTTCAGCCCACTGTTCTGGGCAAACGCACTGGAAGGGTCCACCGCCGCGACCACTGTACGCGGCAGCGCATGACCGGTGGCCCCAACCAGATACATCGGCACAGGACAGTTGCGCAGCAGTTGCCAGTCCAGCGGGGTGAAAAATGCCCGCTTGAGCATGGGCTCGTGTTGTACCTGCTTGATCAGCAAGTCCGGCTGGATCTGCGTAACGTGTTTCAGGATCTGCTTGCCCATCTTCTGGGCCCATTCCACCTCAGTGGTGACCCGCAGGCCACGGCGGCGCAACTTGTCCGCCTCATCCTCCAACCAATGGCGATGGTCCTGGAGATAGTTCTGCCGCGCTTCCTCACGAGGCCCCTCTTCAAGCAGCGAAAGAATGTCCAGCGAGGGAATCAGGGCGGTGACATGCAAGTGCGCTCCACTGGCCGCCGCCAGGGCCGCGGCGTGATGCAGGGCGGGCGAATGACGCTGTGCCGGGTTGAGGATCAGCAACAGGCGTTGGTACTGGCTCATGATGGGTCTCCAAAGTCGGGCTCGAACGCCACGGCGCAGCGTCGATGCCATGAGGCATGTTGGCCGTCATTGCGGCGTCGGCGTCCAGCGCCAATTCAAGACTTCGGGCATGTCCTGCCCATGCTCGATGAGGTACAACTGGTGCTTTTCCATGGTTGCCCAATAGCGATCCCGAGCACTGTCCACCAGCGGCTGCAAGCGTGGCACGCGCTGGATGACATCGAGCGCCAGTTGGTAGCGGTCCAGGTGGTTGATGACCGCCATGTCGAACGGCGTGGTGGTGGCGCCCTCCTCCATGAAACCGCGGACATGGAAGTTATCGTGGCCGTGACGCTTGTAGACCAGCCGATGGATCAGCGACGGATAGCCGTGGAAGGCGAAAATCACTGGCTTGTCCACGGTAAACAACCCATCGAACTCGGCGTCCGGCAACCCGTGGGCATGCTGTTGCGGCGGTTGCAGGGCCATCAGGTCCACGACATTCACTACCCGCACGCGCAGGTCGGGTACGTATTCGCGCAGCAACGTGACAGCGGCCAGGGTTTCCAACGTTGGCACGTCACCGGCACAAGCCATCACCACATCCGGGTCTTCGTCGTTGTTGCAGGCAAAGGCCCAGCGACCGATCCCGACCGAGCAGTGCCGAACGGCCGAATCGATGTCCAGCCACTGCCATTCCGGCTGTTTGCCGGCCACGATCACATTGATGTAATCGCGGCTCTTGAGGCAGTGATCGGCAACGGACAGCAGGCAATTGGCGTCTGCTGGCAGGTAGATGCGCACCACGTCGGCGCTCTTGTTCGCCACCAGGTCGATGAACCCCGGATCCTGGTGGGAAAAGCCATTGTGATCCTGTCGCCAGACATGGGACGTGAGCAGGTAATTGAGCGAAGCAATCGACGCGCGCCACGGGATCTGGGCGGCAGTCTTGAGCCATTTGGCGTGCTGATTGAACATCGAATCGACGATATGGATGAACGCCTCATAGCAGGAAAACAGCCCATGCCGGCCAGTCAGCAAATACCCCTCCAGCCAGCCTTCACACACTTGTTCGCTGAGGATTTCCATCACCCGGCCATCGCATGCCAAGTTCGTATCGTTTGCCTCCAGGGCCGCCATCCAGGTTTTGCCACTGACCTCGTACACCGCATCAAGGCGATTGGAGGCGGTTTCATCGGGGCCGAACAGACGGAAATTGCCTGCCCGCAGGTTGTGCTTCATCACATCACGCACAAAACCGCCCAACACCCGGGTGGCCTCTGCCTGCACGCTGCCGGGCGCGCCGAATTGCACGGCGTAATCGGTGAACCGCGGCAGTTCCAGGGGTTTTAGGAGCACGCCACCATTGGCATGGGGATTGGCGCCCAGGCGCCGATGTCCCGTCGGCGCCAATGCGGCAATGTCCGGCAGCAACGCACCGTTGTCGTCGAACAACTCCTGCGGACGGTAGCTCTGGAGCCATTGTTCCAGTTGCATCAAATGCAGGGGCAACTCGAAGTGGCTCAGCGGCACCTGGTGGGCGCGCCAGGTGCCTTCGACCTGCTGGCCATCGACGAATTTCGGACCGGTCCAGCCCTTGGGCGTGCGCAGCACCAGCATTGGCCAAAGCTGGCGCTCCAAGGTACGTCCCGACGAATCCGCGCGGGCCATGCGCTGGATTTCGCGAATCTTGAGCAACATGCCGTCCAGGGTCCTGGCCAACTGTTGGTGCACCGTTTGCGGATCGTCGCCTTCGACAAAATAAGGATCGTAGCCGTAGCCATACATCAGGGCCGACAGTTCGTCTTCACTGATGCGCGAAAGCAGCGTGGGGTTGGCGATCTTGAAACCGTTGAGATGAAGAATGGGCAGCACGGCCCCGTCACGCCTGGGGTTGAGGAATTTGTTGGAGTGCCAGCTCGCCGCCAACGTGCCGGTTTCGGCCTCACCGTCGCCGATGACGCAAGCCACGATCAGGTCAGGGTTGTCGAACACTGCGCCATAGGCATGGGCCAGGGAATAACCCAACTCCCCACCTTCATGGATGGAGCCGGGAATCTGCGCAGAGACATGGCTGGATAAGCCATAAGGCCAGGAAAATTGCCGGAACAGGCGCAGCATTCCGTTTTCATTCTGCTCCACCGAGGGGTAACACTGGGTGAAGCTGCCCTCCAGGTAACTCTGGGCGACGATGGCGGGGCCGCCATGACCGGGGCCGGTGATCAGGATCATGTTCAAGTCACGGGTCTTGATCAGGTGATTGAGGTGCACGTAAATCAGGTTCAGCCCCGGCGTTGTGCCCCAATGGCCCAGCAGGCGCGGTTTAATATGATCGCGTTGCAGCGGTTTGCGCAGCAACGGGTTGTCCTTGAGGTAGATTTGCCCCACGGCCAGGTAATTGGACGCACGCCAGTAGGCGTCAATGCCTTCCAGTTGGTCGGGGCTGAGAAAATCGCTCATCACGTCCTCCGCAAAAACACAGGATTGCCATGCTTGATTCTGGAACGCAGGAAGGCATGTGACTTGATTTACATCAGAACCAGGGACGCTAAGGTCATACCAGGTGCTTGCTCGATGCCCTGGTGCCGCCGGCCTTGCCTGCTACCCATTGGTCCAAGTCAAACCAAACGCTGGAGCGCCTGATGAGCGGACAGGTCCATGGGGCCGTCGTACTCACTCCTTGACCGCCAGCACACTGCCCGGCACCGAATACAAGGCACGCTCTGTCGTGCTGCCAATCAAGCGCTCAAGACCGGCGCGGTGCACAGTACCCATCACCACCACATCGGCCTCGAATTCGTCGATGAATTCCTGGATGACCGGCACCGGCAGGCCAACGACGAAGTGCCGACGCTCCGCCGGTACGCCACAGCGCTCGGCCAGGCTGATAAGCGCCGCATGCAGCGATTCGCGCAGGGCGTCGGTAAAGTCGTCATCCCAAGCACCGGCCAGCAACGAGGCTTCGCCATTGAAGGCCGGCGACAGGTCGCAGGCGTACAACAGATGCAACGAAGCGTCGCACTGCCGGGCCAGCGCGGTAGCCGTCTGGACGATACGCTCATTCAAGGCATTGGCCTCGGGATCCGAGGGGTCCACCGCAGCCACGACCCGCCGCGGCAAGCTGTGCACCGCCTGGTTGACCAGGTGCACCGGCACCGGACAGTCACGCAACAAATGACAGTCAAGGGGCGTGGCGAACACGCGCTTGAGCAAGGGTTCAAGGGTAACGTCCTTGATCAGCAGGTCTGGCTTGAACTGCTCGACGTAGCGCAGGATTTCCAGCAACGGATGGAGCGTCCACACCACGTGAGTCGTCACATCCAGGCCTTCCTCCTTGAGCAGCGCCGCCTCTTCTACCATCCAGCGACGATAGCGGTGCAAATAGCGCTGCACGCTCGCTTCATCGATTTTTTCACCCCATAAATGGGTGCGGGCCGGTGGCTGGACGAACGCGCACAAGTGCAGCGCAGCCCCGCTGGCCCGGGCCAGGGCACAGGCCCTGCGCATCGCCGCAGAAGGATGCAGGTCGGGTTCGACGATCAATAGCAGACGCTGGTATTGCCCCATCGCACACCTCCATCGGATTGCCCATACGAAATCCAGAACCTTGCACCGGCCTTTTCCGGCACGATCTTCAGCGTGCGCCCATCTAGGCCCCGGACGGTTTGATCTGAATCAAAGGCAGGGCAATCGACGGACGGATACGCGGGCACTGATCCAGATCAGAATCGATCGCCGTGGCGGGCGTAGAACACTATCGAATGCGTAGCTTTTTATCGCACCGCACGTGTACATCCGAGGGAGGATCGCACCATGCTCACTGTCAAAGACCACAACGAACGCGCCGCTGCCCTGTATGCCAGCATCAGTGGCAAACACTGGATCCAGGCACTCAAGGACGGCCGGCATGTCTTGATCCGCCCGCTCAGGGAGCAGGATCGCCAGCGCGAATACGACTTCATCATGCGCCTGTCACCGGAGTCCCGGCACATGCGCTTTCTGGCGCAGATCAATGAGCCGGGCGCGGCGCTGCTCGATAATTTGATGGACGTCGACTGCAAGACGCGCATGGCCTACATCGCCCTGGTCCATGACAACGGCGAGTTGATCGAGATCGGGGTCAGTCGCTATTGCGCGACCCAGGAACACGAATGCGAGTGCGCGGTGACGGTCGCCGACCCTTGGCAACACCTGGGGCTGGGGACATTGCTGATGGAGCACCTGATCGACACCGCGCGTAAAAATGGCTACCGCCAGATGTACTCCGTCGATGCGGCCAGCAATGCCCCGATGCGGGATTTGGCCCATAGCCTGGGTTTTGAAACCCACAGCGATCCCGACGACACCCGGCAGGTCATCCACCGGCTCTACCTTTAGCTCCGGACGCTGCGCGAGGCCTTGGTATGGCCTCGCACAGCGTTGATCCCGTCACGCTTGCGGCTTGATCGCCAACACGCTGCAGGGCGCCCGTTGCAGCAGCAGCTCAGCGGTAGTGCCCAAGCGCCTGTCCAGGCCACGATGCGCCGTGGTGCCCATGACGATGACATCGACCTGGTGATCGGCGGCGAACGTGCAAATGCTGTTCAGCGGCGCTCCTTCGATGAAGTGGCGCTGCTGCGGTGCGACCCCATGCCGCTCGGCCAGGGACTCGAACACCTCATGCTGGGCCTGGCCCAACGCTTCATAGAGCCCGGTGGCCAGGGGCAGCGCGCCAATGCCCATGTCCGAGGCGTAGACAGCCGTCCAATCGAAGGCGTGCAGCAACTCGACCTGGGCATTACATTGTTCCGCCAGTTTGACCGCGGCGTCGACGATCTGGTCGTTGAACACCAGATCCTGCTCCTCGCTGCGCAGCACATCGACAATCGCCAGGACCCGCCGAGGCCGCGGGTGACGCGAATCCGTGACCAGATGCACCGGCACCGGACAGTCACGCAGCAAGCGCCAGTCCAGGGGTGTGAAAAACACCCGTTTCATCGCCGGTTCCGGCTGCGCGTCCTTGATGATCAACGCCATCGGCATCTCCTTGACGTATTGCTGCAAGGCTTGGAAGGCATCCTTGCTCCACACCACCTCGCAGGTCACCTCGACGCCGTGCCGGCGCGCCAGTTCGGCCTGTTGCCACAGCCAATGCCGATGGGTTTCCAGATAACCCTCACGCGCTTGCTTGACCTGTTCCGGGGCGAACAGACCGGCCACCGAGAGCAACTCCAGGTAGTCGAACGCCACAATATGCAGGGGCAGGTCCAGCGCCAGGGCCAACTCGGTGGCGCGGTCGAACGCCGGCGTACGGATCATGGCGTCAGGCGCCACTAGCAATAAACGTTGAGTCTGGGACATGGAACACCTCGGCACGTGGCGACAGCCACTTAAAGGATTGAGGTTTCCAGAATGGACGCCTGCCCGAGACAGGACTTGATCTTCATCAAACAGCCATCATTCAGGCTGACAAACTCGGGAGCAACAGCCCTGCCCACATCGCCAGTGTGACCAGCACCTGGCCGGGGATCACATACCCGGCGAACCTTCGCCCGCCACTGAGCCAGGCGACGACGCATTTGCTCAGGGAGTTGCTGCTCAGCGCCATCAGCACCGGTACGGCGACGCCGTCGAAGGGCAACAACCCGCCCTTGGCTAGGGACGCGATGGAGGCCGTCGAAGCATGTGCGTCGAGCAACCCGCTGAAAATCGCGGTGACGGTCACCCCGGCCTGGCCAAACGCATCGAGCATCGCCGACGAGAGGACGGTGATACCGGTCATTGCCAGAACCATGGTCAACGCCAGCTTGAGGCTGAAGGCACCGCCGTGTTTGATGGGTTCATCGGCCCGCGCCCTTGGACGGGGAAACATCAGCAGGCCGGCGTAGAGCAATACCATCAGCATCCCGCACACCAACGGCCCCCACATCCAACGCAGCAGCACGGGGTCCACGGCTGCGAGAATCAGGCTCATTTGAACCACCGTCGCCAGGTTGGATAATACCGCCGCGGCGCTCACCACCTTGAGATTGATCGGCTCTTTGACCGCGATACCGCCCATGGTCGCGACAGTCGCCGTGGCAGAAGCAAACCCCGAGGCAATCGCACTGAGGGCGTAGCCATAGCGGGTCCCCAGGGTTCGAACCGCGACATGCCCCAGCGCACCCACCGCCATCAGCATGACGGTGAGGGTGCACAGGTTGCGCAGGTTGATTGCGTCATAAGGCCCGAGGAATCGATCCGGTGCCAGCGGGAGCACGACCAGCGCGGCGATCAACAGCACCAGGCCATCGCGCAGCTCGGTGGCAGTCAATTGGTTGCGGGCAAAGTGGTGTAACGCCTGGCGGCTGGCGAGCAGCCCGGCAATCACTACGCCAATCGCCGTCGCCAGGCCCGGGGCGCTCGCACAGAGCGCACCCAGTGCCAGTACCGCGAACAACGCCACCTCGCTGGTAATCCCCGGGTCCTTGTCGAGATTTCGCCAATAGGCCACGGTCACCAATGCGCCCAGGGCGAGCGTCATGCCCCCCAGCAACAAGGGACCGCCCGCCTGGACCGCCAGGTAGCCGAGCACGGACGTGATGGCGAAGGTGCGCAGGCCGGCGAAGTCGCGCCGGTCACCCTCGCCTTTGCGTCGTTCGCGCTCAAGCCCCACCAGCAGGCCGATTCCCAGCGCGGCGGCGGCATTGGCGAAGGCCAGGGTTTCAGTCATGGTCACGGCTCTCTGGCGCTGCCTGCGGTTGTCACTCAATCCAGAGGCCCGAGCCGACTGCGCTCGGGCCCTGGGGCGACTGATCATGCTCAAACATAGCGCGATTGCCGCGCCGTTGCCGCCTTCAACGCAACGCTTTGAAGCGTGTTTGATGCAAATCAAGTTACCGGGCGCCATGACGCTCATGATCGATGACAGACACCACGCCGCGCGAAACGTCGCCCGGCGCCAACAGGTCCTTGCCCGGGAGGTTTGTCATGTCTACGCAATCACGCTTGATGCTGGTCGTCTCGCCACTGATGGAGCACAGCCCGGCGTTCGACCGGGCGGCCGCGCTGGCCAAGGCCGAAGGCGCGGCACTGCATATTGTCGCTTTTGACTACCTCGAAGGCCTGGCCACGGCGGGCCTGGTAAACGAACAAGCACTGGAGCAGATGCGCCTGGGCTACATCGAGCGCCATCGGCAGTGGCTGGAGGAACAGGCCAGGCCCCTGCGCAACCTCGGCATCGAGGTCACGACAGAAGTGACGTGGGTCGAGCGCCCCTTGCAGGAAATCCTGGTCCACCTCAAGGAAGCGCCTATGGATGCACTGATCAAGTCGGTGGACCCTGAGTCATGGTTTTCCCGACTGATGTTCACACCGCTGGACGTGCACCTGCTGCGCGAATGCGCAGTTCCATTGCACTTCGTCAACAAGGTCGCCCACGCTCGTCCGCGCAAGATCCTGGCCGCCATCGACCCGTTCCATCAGGACGGACACTACGAAGGCCTCAATGACCGTATCCTGAGCGAAGCCAACAAGCTGGCCACCCGCTGCGACGCGACGCTGGAAGTCATCTACGCCTATGACCTTTCGTCCATTACCGCCGCCGAATACGGTTTCGGCAACGGTTCGATGTTCTTCTCCTCGACCCTGGCCCGCCAGCTCTACGAATCCCAGGGCGCCGCCTTCGATGCACTGGCCGAACGCAATGGCATCGCCCCGGACCAGCGACGCATGATCATGGGTGACCCGGCCAAGGTGTTGGCGAGCTACGCCGCATCCCATGACATTGACGTCATCGTCATGGGGCGCGTGCGCTACGGCAGCCTGGACAAGCTGATCGGCAGCACCGTGGAAAGCCTGCTGTACAAAATGCCCTGCAGCCTGTGGGTGATTGCGCCGCAGCGAATTGGCTGAGGTGCAGTTGCGCAGATGACCCGCAGAACAACCGCACCGTACCCACAGGAGCGCGGCTGATGAACCGACCGAGCAACATACCTGCGGCGCACCCGACAACGCCCTCGCAGGACCTGGCCTGGTACACGTTGCCCGCCGCACAGGCACTCAAACACCTGGGTGTCGATGAGCAAGCCGGGCTGGACATCGCCGAAGCCCAGGCCCGGCTTGAGCGTACGGGTTTCAACCGGTTGCCAGCGTCAGCCCGGCGGCCAGCGTGGCAGCGATTTCTGCTGCAATTTCATAACATCCTGATTTATGTACTGCTCGGTTGCGCTGCAATCACCGCAACGCTGCAACACCTGTGGGACACGGTGGTCATTCTTGCCGTCGTGGTGGTCAATGCGATCATTGGCTATGTCCAGGAAGGCAAGGCCGAGCAGGCCATGGATGCCATCCGCAACATGCTGGCGCCCCGCGCAACGGTGATACGTGCCGGCGAACGCCTGGGCATCGCAGGCGAGGAACTGGTACCCGGCGATATCGTCTTGCTGGAGGCTGGCGACAAAGTCCCGGCGGATCTGCGCCTGCTGCATGCCAATCGGCTCCAGGTCCAGGAAGCCATCCTGACCGGAGAATCCGCACCGGCTGAAAAAAATACCGAACCGGTGCGCATCGAAGCAGCCCTGGCTGATCGTGCCTGCATGGCCTTCAGTGGCACCCTGGTGACCTGCGGCCAAGCAACAGGGGTCGTCGTCGCCACCGCAACCTCGACTGAAATCGGGCGCATCAGCAACCTGCTGTCGGCAGTGAAGCCGCTGACGACGCCCCTGATACAGCAAATGGACGTCTTCGCCCGCTGGCTGACGCTATTGATTTTGCTGATCGCCGGTCTGCTACTCGCTTATGGCCACTTTGTCGGGCATTACGTCTTCACCGAGATATTCATGGTCGTGGTGGGCATGTCGGTCGCGGCCATACCCGAGGGGTTGCCCGCCGTACTCACCATCACCCTGGCGGTGGGCGTGCGGGCAATGGCCCATCGCAACGCCATCGTTCGGCACCTGCCGGCCATCGAAACCCTGGGCTCGGTATCGGTCATCTGCACGGACAAGACCGGCACCCTCACCCGTAACGAGATGATGGTGGCATCCGTCGTCACCAGTGACCTGACCTTCACGGTCGACGGGGTCGGCTATCAGCCTTCGGGCAACATGAACCTTGCCGATCAGTTGATCGACACCTCTCACCACCCGGTGCTGGCCGAACTCGGGCGCGCGACCAGCCTTTGCAATGACGCGAGCTTGAGGCAGCACGAAGACGCCTGGAAGGTCGAAGGAGACCCCATGGAAGGTGCATTGCTGGTGTTTTGCGCCAAGGCCGGTATCAACGGTGAAGAGGAACGCGGCACTTGGGCGCGCACCGATGCCATTCCGTTCGACGCTAAACACCGCTTCATGGCAACGCTGCATCACAACCATGACCGACAAGCCGCGATTTATGTCAAAGGCGCGCCGGAGCAGGTTTTGACCATGTGCACATGCCAGCGTAGCAGCACGGGGGCAACGGCCCCGCTCGATACCGACTATTGGCACGCGCAGGTCAATGCCATCGCCCGCAAAGGCCAACGCGTGTTGGCGCTCGCCGTCAGGTCCGTCCCACCCGAACACGCCATCCTGGAATTTGCCGATGTGCAAGGGACACTGACCTTGCTTGGCCTGGTCGGGATGATCGACCCGCCCCGCCCGGAAACGATCCAGGCGATCAAGCAATGCCAGGCGGCCGGCATTGTCGTGAAAATGATCACAGGGGACCACGCCGGCACCGCCTGCACCATCGCTGATCAGATCGGCCTGGACAACCCCTACAAGGTACTGACGGGCATTGACCTGGATGCAATGAACGATGCAACCCTCAGGGAATCGCTCAAGCAAGTGAACATCTTCGCGCGTACCAGCCCCGAACATAAGCTCCGGCTGGTGACGTTGCTGCAACTCAACGGCATGACCGTGGCCATGACCGGCGACGGCGTCAACGACGCGCCAGCGCTCAAGCGCGCAGATGCCGGCATCGCCATGGGCGGCAAAGGCAGTGAAGCAGCCAAGGAAGCCGCGGACCTGGTACTGGCGGACGATAACTTCGCCTCTATCGTCGCCGCTGTGCGTGAAGGCCGCACGGTCTATGACAACATCAAGAAAGTGCTGAGCTGGACGTTACCCACCAACGCGGGCGAGACAATGACCCTGATTGTCGCGCTGCTGTTTGGCCTTACATTGCCAGTCACGGCGATACAGATCCTGTGGATCAACCTGATTACCGCTATCACGCTGGGTATCGCGCTGGCGTTCGAACCGACCGAAGACAACACCATGCGCAGGCCACCGCGCTCACGACAGGAGCCGTTGATCAGCGGCGCATTGGTCTGGCATATGGTGCTCGTTTCCATTCTGTTCCTGTGCGGTGTCTACGGCATCTTTACCTATGCCCTGGACCGAGGCTACTCCGTCGAACTGGCCCGCACCCTGGCAGTGAACACCTTGGTCGTGATGGAAATTTTCCACCTGTTCTTTATCCGCAATCTCTACGGCACGTCACTGACCTGGAAGGGCCTTCGGGGTACGAAGGTTGTGTGGGCGACCATCGCGGTGGTGACCGTCGCTCAATTCGCCATCACCTACGCGCCGCCGCTGCAAACCGTGTTCGCCACCCAAGCGGTGCCCTTCATGGATGGACTGCTGATCATCGCGGTGGGCATTGCGCTGTTCGCCATCATCGAAATTGAAAAACAGCTTCGACTGCGTTTAAGCGAGTCCGATCGTCAACCGTGACGATCACTCCCCTACCCACCCGCCAGGACCTGAACCATGAACGCATCCAGACTCGCCGCCCTCGCCCTGACCGCGGTGCTTTTCCCCACGCCTACCTTTGCCCAGCAGGCCACCGACGCCGCCAATCCGACGCCGCCATCAATGAGCATTGAACAATTTGATCAGCAGATGGCGAAAGCCCAGGAAAACCTGAAGAAGATGCAGGAGCAAATGAGCCTGATCCAGAAAACCACCGATCCGGCGCAACGCCAGAAGCTCATGCAAGATCACCAGGCCATGATGCAGCAAAGCATGCAGATGATGAATGGGATGATGGGGGCGGCATGATGGGCGGCCATATGAAGGGACACGGCCCGATGATGGGTTGGAAACAAATGGGCAACCACTATTCCCGGATGACGCCTGAGCAGATGAAGCAACACCAGTACATGATGGACAACTACATGGGCATGCAGCAAATGATGATGGAACAGATGATGCAGCACCAGCAGAACATGGGGACGCCATCTCCCTAGACCGGTCTCCCAGGGCAGCGCCTAACTGGACCGGCCCTTGCGCGTGGGTGCTCACGACTTAGGGCGTGGTCGGCGGGGTGCTTTTCGGGCTGCTCGGCGTGGGCGGTGGTTTCGTCGTGGTTCCG
Organism: Pseudomonas sp. Van50; assembly: GCF_055390755.1. Lineage (NCBI taxonomy): Bacteria > Pseudomonadati > Pseudomonadota > Gammaproteobacteria > Pseudomonadales > Pseudomonadaceae > Pseudomonas > Pseudomonas sp. Van50. The sequence continues at coordinate 4,374,661 of NZ_AP024343.1, forward strand.
GCGCGCCAACGGTACAGCAATCTGACCACGCAATCGGTGCTCGCCACGTCGCTGACCGTTATCGCTTGGGTTGCCCTGTCAGGGGTGCTGACGAGCTCTGCGACAGGCCACCTGCAATGGCCAATAGCGCTACCCTTTTCCATGGGGGCCATCGTCGGCATGCTCGGCGGGCGCCTGGTCGCTGCCAAGTTGCCGGAACCCATCTGCAAAGATGGCTTCGCCCTTGTGTCGACGCTGGTAGCGGCCGCGCTGCTGGTAAAAGCCCTGGGTTGAATCGCATAGTGGAATATCAACGATTGTGTACCGGAGAACGCTGATGAATCTTGACTGGCTCAACTTTACGCCTTGGTCATCCCTTGCCGGCGGTATGTTGATTGGCTTGGCGGCCGGCCTGTTCGTGGTCGCCAACGGCCGGATCGCCGGCATCAGTGGGCTGATCGGCAGCCTGCTGCAGCGTGGCAGCGAAGGGCTGGGCGAGAAGGCTCTGTTTCTTCTGGGCCTGCTCGTCGCGCCGCTGGTATGGGGCGTGTTTGCCTCCTTGCCACCGATCGAGTTCCAGAACGGCTGGTTCGGCCTCACTGTCGCGGGCCTGTTGGTGGGTGTCGGCACTCGTTACGGTTCGGGCTGCACCAGTGGCCATGGCGTGTGTGGCCTGTCGCGCCTGTCACCGCGCTCGATGGTCGCCACTGCGTGTTTCATGCTCAGCGGTTTCGCCACGGTATTTGTCCTGCGTCACGTGATAGGGGTTTGAACATGCGCAAACTGACGGCATTCATCGCTGGCCTGCTCTTTGGTTTCGGGCTGCTCCTGGCAGGCATGGCCAACCCGGAAAAAGTATTGGGTTTCCTGGACCTGGCCGGCGCCTGGGATCCGTCCCTGGCGCTGGTGATGATCGGAGCGATTGGCACCGCGATCGTCCCGCTGGCCTGGGCGCGCCAACAGACTCATTCGCTGCTGGGCAGCCCCATGCAGTTGCCGGTCAAGCGAGAACTGGACCCACGCCTGATCGGTGGCAGCCTGGTGTTCGGTATCGGTTGGGGCATCGCCGGCATCTGCCCTGGCCCCGCCGTGGCCATCCTGCTGACCGGACACTGGCAAGCCTTTGTCTTCATGCTGGCCATGTTGGCGGGCATGTGGTTGTTCACCGTGCTGGAAACCCGGCGTGTCCATTGATCAGGAGATTGCCATGAAAGCCAACATTGGAACCATTGACCGGGGCGCACGCATTGCCGTGGGGCTTGTCCTTATAATTCTGGCCCTGACGGGCTCGATCGGCGCCTGGGGCTGGATTGGCCTGGTGCCACTGGCCACGGGTATCTTTCGCTTCTGTCCGCTCTATTCGTTATTGGGCATCAAGACCTGCAAACGTTGCTGAAGCGCACAACGGCCTTTCTCCTGGAGCGGCCATTGACGTTGCAAGCCCCTCTTGGAGCCTTGCAACGGGCTCCCTCAACCGAAGGATTCGCCGCCATGCCCTGCTCACAGCCCGAGACATTTGACGTAATCATCATCGGTGGCGGCCAAGCGGCCTTGGCGGTGGCCTATTTCCTGCGGCGTACGCCTCTCTCGTTCGTCATCCTCGACGCCCAGGAAGAACCCGGTGGTGCCTGGCGGCATGGCTGGAACTCGCTGCGACTCTTTTCCCCGGCTACATGGAGTTCGATCCCCGGCTGGATGATGCCCCCCACACAGAATGGCTATCCGTCGCGAGACCACGTGATCGACTACCTCACGCAGTACGAACAGCGCTATCGATTTCCCGTGGTGCGACCGGTACAGGTCACGCGTGTGGAACGCACAGCAACGGGTTTGCGGGTACACACCCCCGAGAAGCACTGGGACGCCCGGGTCGTGGTCAGCGCAACGGGCACCTGGAGCAACCCCTACATCCCTCGTTACCCTGATGCAGCCTTGTTCGCTGGGCAGCAATTGCATTCGGCGGACTATGTCGAGGCATCCCCGTTCGCTGGCAAGAAGGTCCTGGTTGTAGGCGGTGGCAATTCAGGCGCGCAGATTCTGGCCGAGGTGTCGAAAATCGCCGAGACCACTTGGGTCACCCCCATCGAACCACTGTTCCTTCCTGACGAGGTCGATGGGCGCGTGTTGTTCGAGCGCGCCACCGAGCGCTGGAAGGCCCAGCAGGAAGGTCGCGTCATTGATCAACCCGTGGGAGGGTTGGGTGACATCGTCATGGTGCCGCCGGTGGTCGAGGCCCGTGAACGCAACGTCCTTCAGGCCGTCAGGCCTTTCGAGCGCTTTACCCGCAACGGCGTGATCTGGGCCGACGGCCGCGAATCAGCCGTGGACGTGGTGATCTGGTGCACCGGATTCAGGCCCGCCCTACAGCATCTGGATGCGCTGGGGGTGCTCAACAACGACGGCCCTGTGGAGGTCGAGGGCACCCGCTCGATACAAGAGCCCAGGCTGTGGCTGGTCGGCTACGGCGAGTGGACGGGGTCGGCGTCCGCCACCCTGATTGGCGTTACACGCACGGCACGCAGCACGGTTGGCGAGATAGTCGACTTTCTCGCCCGGCAATCCATGGCCGATGCGCCTGCTTGAAGCACCGCACGGGATCGGCCACCTGTCATGGCAGCGGAAAATCGCTTAGAAGCGCCCTATTTCCAAGGTCGCGCACAGCCCACCCTCGGTGCGATTCTCCAGGCGTATGTGCCCTCCCAGACGATCCGCGATGGTGCGTACGATCGTCAGCCCCAACCCCGCCCCTTGGTCATTGCCACGACTGTAGAACCGCTCGAAGAGCCGCTCACGCTCGGCCTCGTCGATACCCGGCCCCTGGTCTTCGACAGACAGCTCGTAGTGATCGCCCTTCCTGGCCAGGCGTACGGTGATCGTGCCGTTGGCCGGAGAAAAATTGGCCGCGTTGGTCACCAGGTTGTTCAAGGCGATATCGATGGCCACCGGGTCGATTCGAACCGGACCGATGTCATCGCTGACATCCAGCACCGGCTCGAGCCCCTTGCTCAACAACCAGGGCGTCATTTGCACCAGGCTCGCCCGAACCGTGGCGGCCAGGTCGATGACCGCAGGCGTCGGCACACCTGCTTGCGGTTCGAGCCGCGCCATGGTGAGCAGCTGATTGACCAAACGCGTGGTGCGATCGACGCCAGCGATCAGGTGTTCCAGGGACTCGCGACGGCTTTGCTCGCTCCCCGCCTCCATCAGATTCTGTGCATGCACCCGCAGTACGGCCAAGGGCGTACGCATTTCATGGGCGGCGTCGGCGATGAAACGCCGCTCACGGCCCATCACCTCCTGGATCTGCGCCAAGACACGGTTGAGTGCCGCCTGCATGGGCTCAAGCTCGGTAGGAAGCGGCATCATTTGCAAGGGCTCCAGGGAACCGGGATGCCTGGCGCGCAGCTTTGCCGCCATATCGACCAGGGGCTTGAGCCCCCAGCCGATGGCCAGCCAGATCACGGCGGCAAGCACCACGCTGCCGATCAGGTTGGGCACGACGGTGTGACGAACAATGCGGTCGACCAGGTCGGCACGCACGTCGTCGCGCTCGCCCACCCAGATCTTCAACCCGTATTGCGCGTCGTCCAGGACGAACGCCCGCCACTTACGGTTCTTCTGGTCCACGATCTCGCTGAAACCGGGCGCAACCGGGGGTGAGGTGAACGACGGTGCGCTGGTGGTATGAACCAGCACCGAACCTTGTGAGTTCCAGACCTGGAAAGCGATCTTGCTTTCATAGGGATGACCGTCGACTTTAGGCACCGCCTGCCCCAACGCCGAATTGAACGCCTGATACAGTTCGGCGTGTTCCTTGCTCGCCATCGGCATGCGCATCACACCCTGCAGCAGCCGGGCATTCTGCGCCAATTGGGCATCGTAGACCTCGGCGATTTCGTGGTTGCTGTCATGCAGGTTGAATACCGTGATGATCAACAGGCCAAGGAACAGCAGGCCGAGGATCAACGTGAGGGTACGCCGCCGGATCGAACTCATCGGCGCTCCTCCACCAGGTAACCGACACCGCGAATGGTGCGGATCAGGTCGGTGGAGAATTTCTTGCGCAGGTGATGGATATGCACTTCCAGCGTGTTGCTCTCGGCCTCCTCGCTCCAACCGTAGAGCAACTGCATCAAATGATCGCGCGTCATGACGCGGCCCGGCGGCGAGAGCAGTTCATGGAGCAACTGATACTCCTTGGGCGTCAGGGCCACCGGCTTGCCCTGGTAACTGACTTGCTGGGTGCCGGGGTTCAGGCTGATACCGGCATGTTCGATCAACGCTTGGGCGCGGCCGGCGCTGCGGCGCAGCAGGGCCCGTAGCCGGGCCTTGAGTTCCGCCAGGTCGAAGGGTTTGACCAGATAGTCGTCAGCCCCGGCGTCCAACCCGGCGATGCGATCCTCGGTGGCATCGCGGGCGGTGAGGATCAGCACCGGCAGGTTGGAACCACTGTCACGCAAGCGCCGCAACACCTGCAGGCCGTCCATGCGTGGCAAGCCAAGGTCAAGCACCGCCAGGTCGAAAGTCTCACTGAGCAGCGAATGCAAGGCGCTGCTGCCGTCCTGCAACCAGTCGACGGTATAGCCTTCGCGACTCAAGGCCTGATGGATGCCCTCCCCCAAGGCCACGTCATCTTCGATCAGTAATAAACGCACACGCGCTCCTGTCAGTTCAGTTGCTTGTTCACATCCACCAGTAACGCGTCGATCTCCTTGCGGCGCCCGGCATCGGCCGTTTCCCGACCCGGCCGCGGCGCTGCCTGCAAGGCTTTTTGCAGCGCTGCCTTGGCTTCGCTGTAGCGTTTCTGACGGTAGAGGTGATCGCCCCAAAAGTACAGGCTGTCGATGCCGTTCGGGTTGAGTTGCAACGCCTGCTGGAGCAATTGCTCGGCCTTGTCCGAATCGCCGAAACCCAGGGGCCAGCCCGGCACCCGGTCGTAGAGTGCGCCGAGGCTGGTGTAGGCCGAGCCTTGCAGGGCCTTGGGGTCCAGGGTCAGGGCTTTTTCCAGGTCGCCCTTGGCGTCCTTGACCTTGCCCAGCGCACCGAGCCCACCCTTGGCACCGGCCCAACTGCTGTTGACGATACCGGACCAGATCCATGCTTCGGCCACCGATTGGCGCTCCTGCTTGAATGCCGAGGCCTGGGTCGCGAGTTTTTCGAACGCGTCGGCGCGTTGGCCTTCTGGCAATTCATATTGAATGTGGGCCCAGCGCTGCTGGATGTCGCTGAGACGTTGCTGGTCGGCCGCCTCCAATGCCCAGACGCTTTGGCTCAGGGTGCCGATCAATAGGCAAGCAAGGATTTTTTTCATGGCTTGAGGTGCTCGTTTTCAGGTTTGCGACTGAGGCGACGGACCAGTGGCAATTGCTTGCGCAGACCCCGATCCACCAAGTTGGGAAGCAGGCTGTTGAGGCCGACGAAAAAGCGTTCAGGCCAGCCCAGATACAGCTCGCGCCGGTCGCCGATAATCGCGTGGATCACCGCCGCCGCCACGGTTTGCGGGTCGTCGACGTTGGCCTTGAGGGCCTGGTTGAGCGCGTCGGCTGCCGGGCTGTTCATCGAGGTTCGGGTGGCCCGGGGCGCCACGTAGAGCACTCCGATACGGGTGTCGGCCAACTCCCGGCGCAAGGCTTCGGAAAAACCGCGCAAGGCAAACTTGCTGGCGCAGTAACTGGCGTAGCCCGGGTAGCCGATTGATCCGTAGGTCGAACCGACGTTCACCACCATCGCGCTGTCGGCCTGCTTGAGCAGCGGCAACAGTATTTTGGTCAGGCAGATCGGCGCGCTGATGTTCAGCGCCAGCATGGCGTTGATCTCGCTGTCGTCGAGTTGTTCGAGCATGGCGAAGTGGTTCACGCCCGCGGCATTGATCAGCAGGTTGATGCCGCCCTGGGCCTCGGCGGCGACCAGCACTTTGCGTCGGTCGGCGAGGAAGGTCAGGTCGGCTTCGACCCAGCTCAAGTGCTGCGGATAACGCTCCAGCAACGGCTGCAAGGCTTCGCGATGCCTGGCGACGGCCAGCACCCGCGCGCCACTGGCGCACAGGGCAGCGGCGATGGCCTGGCCGATGCCACCGCTGGCGCCCGTCAGCACGACACGTGCATCACACAGGCGCATGTTCAGGCTCCCCGTCACGCGGCAGGCCCCGGAACATGTCGGTGTACAACCGGTACACCACCTTGGAGGCATGGATCACCGCAGCCTGGTCCGCCGGATCGTCCAGGCGGTTCATCAGCCCGCGATAGGTCTGCATATGCTCGATGTCGAGCGATCCATGGGAGCTGAGATAACTGAACGCCGTGGGCGGCAATTCCAGGCGCTGGCGGATGCTGTCGGCGGCATGGGTCGCCAGGGCGATACTGGTGCCCTCCAGCACATTGACCATGCCGAACAGGCCAACCGGGTTGCCTCGGGCGATCAAGTCATAGAGGTAACTGACCATCAGCTCGATGGGTAACGAAGGCTGGCCGTTGCGCACCGCTTCCTTATCGCCACCGCACACGGCAATGTCATCCAGCACCCATTGCTCATGGCCGTACTCTTCGTCGATGTATTCGCACACGGCCTTGCGCAGCCATTCCAGGTGCGTTGGCAGGCGCGCCCCGCACGCCATCATCAACGGCACCGTATGGCGCACGTGGTAATACGCCTGGATCAGGAAGCCCCGGTAACTGGCCAGGCTGACCTGGCCGTCGAGGGCGTCACGAATGATCGGCAGATTGAACAGGGTCTGGCGCTCTTGCTGGGTGGCTTCTTGCAACGTGTCAAAAAAACTCATGATGGGGATTCCTCGGACAAGACGGGTGAAGTGAGCTGCGCGCGGTAATGCTCGACGATGGCTTCCCGGCGTGGCCGGCCATTGGCGGTGAGCATGCCGTTGGCAGCGCTGAAGGGTTGGTCCAGGCGCGTCCAGCAATGGACCCGCGCGTAATCGGGCAACGTGTCGTTGGCCTTGGCCACGGCCAGCTCCAGCGTTTGATCGGTACAGTCGGCGCGGGCAGGCCAGAGCAGTGCATGGTTGTGCGGCATGGCTTCGCCATAGACAAAGGCCTGGGCAATGTCACCGCCCTGGGTGAGTTCGGCTTCAACCCATTCGGGGTTCACGTTGCGACCGAAACTGGTGACGAATTGGTGCTTCTTGCGACCTCGCAGGTAAAGGAAACCGTCCTCGTCGAACTCACCCAGGTCGCCGCTGGGCCACCATTCGCTGGCGTGCGCAGGCTCCCCCAGGTAACCGAGCAGCGTCGAGCCCTTGATCAGGACTTCGCCGTCATCGGCCAAGCGGATCTCCACATGGGGCAGTGGCTGGCCGACACTGCCGGCACGATGAGCCTGTGGCCGATTGAGGCACACCACCGAAGCGCATTCCGACAGCCCATAGCCTTCAAACACCGGCAGGCCAACACGCTGGGCCCGCTGCAACAAATCGTGGGACACCCGTGCCCCGCCGACGGCGGCGAATCGCACGATGTGCGGGTTGAACATCTTTTGTTCGGCAGCCGTGACCAACATCAGCAGCAGCTGTGGAACCAGGATCAGGCTCTGCGCCCGACGCTCGGCCAGGCATCCCAGCAGGCGCGTCGGGTCGACCCCGCTGGCGCCCTGGATGCCAAGCGTCCTCTGGCTGGGCAGGCTCAGCATGGCACCGGCATACAACGCCGCGTAGCAGCCAAGGTTTTCCAGCAGAATCGCCAGGGGCAACAATGCCAAGTGATGCCTGGCCTCGACCGGTTGGCTGGCCTGTTCCAGTTCACGGGCCACCCGCAACAGGCTGTCGGCGCTCAGGCAGACGCCTTTGGGCGTGCCAGTGGTTCCGGACGTGAAGGTCAGCTTGGCGGTGCCTGCCGGCAGACGACTCGGCCCGTCGAAATGCCGCCGCCAGAACTCGCCACTGTGCTGGTATCCGGCGGCTTGCAGTTCCGTTTCGAACGCAGGCTCGGCAATCACCCGCTCGGCCTGGCTCTGCTCCAGGCAGTGGCGACGTTGTGCCTGGCTGAAAAAACCGGGCAGGATGACGCAGGCCAGCCCTTCGAACAGCGCGGCAAGGTCCCAGAGCATCGCTTCAATGCCGTTGTCCAGGGCCAGGGCGACAACGCTGATGTGTTCATCGCGCAGGCGTTGCTGGCGGTACACCACTTCGGAATAAAGCGTTGCGTAGTCGAGCTGCGAACCGTCGCCCCACAGTGCCACGGCATGGCCCCTGCGCTCGGCATGACCACGCAGAGTGCGCTTGAAGCGTTCCATTTCAGGCGACATGGCTGGTTTCTCCGAGGTCCGTCGGCAGTCCCAGGCGATTGAACACGCCGGTATTACGCAGGTGAACGAAACCGGCGCGGATGTTTCCGACATGAACCCACGGCTGGCTTTCGTAGTAACGCCCCCAGAGGTGACGCTCCTCGCCAAGGCGCTGCGGATCGGCCGGGCACAGGGTCACGGGCTTGAGACCCAGGCGATGGAAGCTGTTGACCAGGCCGATATTGCCAGTGAACGCAACCCATTCCAGGCCGCCCATGGCCAACAGATAAGTGATCGCTATGATGCTCAGCCGGGCGCTGCCCGTGTCACTGGCGGCCAGATTGCCGACTTCGACGATACCGGCGCGATCCACCGGACGGTCGGCGGCGGCGCTGATCAAAGGCTCGACGGGGCTGTCCAGATAATGTTCGAGGAACAGCGGCCCCTGGGCGGCCCGGCGCACGCCAGCCGCTGCGCAGAGCGTGCCGTGGACATCGTCGAGCCCGAACAGCTCCGGCATGAAGTGACGAATATCGGCACCGTGGACCTGGCGAAAACGCTGCTGGATGAACGCCTCGAACTCAGCTCGCCGGGCTTGTCCCGGCAACGCCCGGTGCAAGTGCCGAACCGGCGGGCCGGCATCACCGAAGGCCAGCGGCAAGTGGATGTTCCAGTCAAAATCGGGCATGGCACAACATTCTCCCTCGGGCTATTGGGGAGAAGTATCGAGGCCGTTTCTTAACGAAGTCTGAAGATGGGAAGTTTGCGTACGCTTGAGAAATAGTCCGATCAAACACGGGCTGCCTTTGTTTGTTTTTCCGTAGTACAGTAGGCAAAACCCGATAAATATCCACCTTTAGATGACCTGAAGTGCCAGGCCCGACGTCAATGGACCCGCACTCCCCGTCATCCTTCTACCGCGGCGGTAACTGCATGATCGACATCACCGAAGTCTCCATTGCCCAACTGCGCGCCGCGCTGGAATCGGGCCAGACCACAGCGGTAGCGCTTGTCCAGGCCTACCTCGCCAGGATCGATGCCTACGACGGCCCCGACACCCCCACGGCCCTCAACGCAGTGGTGGTGCGCAACCCGGATGCGCTGAAGGAAGCGCAGGCTTCCGATGCCCGTCGGGCCAGTGGCCAGACCCTCGGCCCACTCGACGGCATTCCGTATACGGCCAAGGACAGTTATCTGGTCAAAGGGCTCACCGCCGCCTCCGGAAGCCCGGCGTTCAAGGACCTGGTGGCCTATCGCGATGCGTTCACCATCGAACGACTGCGCGCCGCCGGGGCCATCTGCCTGGGCAAGACCAACATGCCGCCCATGGCCAATGGCGGGATGCAGCGCGGGGTGTATGGCCGCGCGGAAAGCCCGTACAACGGCGACTACCTCACCGCGCCCTTTGCCTCCGGCTCCTCGAACGGTGCGGGCACGGCAACCGCCGCCAGTTTCGCCGCGTTTGGCCTTGCCGAGGAAACCTGGTCGAGCGGACGCGGTCCGGCGTCGAACAACGGCCTGTGCGCCTACACGCCGTCGCGCGGGGTGATTTCGGTGCGGGGCAATTGGCCGTTGACGCCGACGATGGACGTCGTCGTGCCCTTCGCCAGGACCATGGCCGACCTGCTCGAAGTGCTGGACGTGGTGGTCGCCGAGGACCCGGACACCCGTGGCGACCTGTGGCGGTTGCAACCCTGGGTGCCGATTCCGAGCGTCGAGTCGGTTCGTCCTGCCTCGTATCCGAGCCTTGCCAGCAACCCGGGGGCGCTGGCCGGCATTCGGTTCGGCGTGCCACGGATGTACATCAATGCGGACCCTGAAGCCGGCACCGCCGAGGCCCCCGGCATCGGCGGCCCGACGGGGCAGCGAATCGTCACCCGTGCCTCGGTGATCGACCTTTGGGAGCAAGCCCGCCAGGCCCTGGAAGCTTGCGGCGCCGAAGTGGTCGAGGTGGATTTCCCGCTGGTGTCCAATTGCGAGGGCGACCGTCCCGGCGCACCGACGGTGTTCACCCGCGGCCTGGTTTCCAAGGAGTTCCTGCACCATGAGTTGTGGGATCTATCGGCCTGGGCATTCGATGACTTCCTGCGGGCCAACGGTGATCCGACATTGAATCGCCTGGCCGATGTCGACGGACCGAAGATCTTCCCCCACGACCCGGGCACCCTGCCCAACCGGGAGGACGATCTGGCCGCCGGCATGGACGAGTATGTGAAGATGGCCCAGCGCGGCATTACGCCCTGGGACCAGATCCCGACGCTGCCCGACGGGTTGCGGGGGCTTGAAGCGACACGCCGGATCGACCTGGAAGACTGGATGGAGCGGCTGGGCCTGGACGCGGTGATCTTCCCGACCGTCGCCGACGTCGGGCCGGCGGATGCGGATATCAATCCGGAATCTGCCGATATCGCCTGGAGCAACGGGGTCTGGGTCGCCAACGGCAACCTCGCCATCCGCCATCTGGGCGTACCCACTGTCACCGTGCCCATGGGCGTCATGGCGGACATCGGCATGCCCGTCGGGCTGACATTCGCCGGGCGTGCCTATGACGATTCGAGGCTGTTGCAACTGGCGTCGGCGTTCGAGTCGATTGGCTCCAAGCGCCGGGTCCCGCCTCGGACACCGCCATTGTCGGCTTGACCCGATCATGGGGCTGCTGCGCAGCCCGGCGGGAGCAAGCTCCCTCGCCACAAAAGCGCACAGGTGCATTACCTGAGGGCTATTTTGGCGAGGGTGGCGTTTGAATGATCACACCCTCGCCCAGCCGAACATGCAACCGTGGCGAGGGAGCTTGCTCCCGCTGGGCTGCGCAGCGGCCCCGATTCCATGCCTACAGCCGGAAATACTGCTGCATGGCACGGGCCAGCAGGCTCACGGCTTCATCGCCGCGTGACGCCTGGGCTCGCATGAACACCACCTCATGCTCCGCGATCACCGGCAGGCCTTCGAGGATCCGCATGGCAGCCGTCACCCGTCCACGGTCGATCAGGCTGATCGCCAACCCGGCCTCCACGCAGGCCTTGACGGCCTGGTTGGAGGGGCTTTCCAGGACGATGCGGGTCTTGCGCCCGCTTTGCCTGAGGGACTCCATCATCGCTTGCCGATAAGGGCATTGCGCCGCATGCACCGCCAGCGGCAGCGGCTCCATCGAAGCCGCTATCGTGTGGGCCGGCCCGACCCAGACCGGCGTGGTGGACACCAGCACCTGCACCTCTGCATTCGCCTGCCCCTTCGGCTGGGCGACAACCGCCGCCTGAAGCTTGCCGCGCTGCACCAGGTCGCGTAGCGCATAGCTTGGCGCGGTCTTGAGCTCCAGCACCACGTTGGGCCACGCGGCGGCGAAGGTCGGGAGGATGTCGCGGATCACATGGTCTGCGTACTCATCCGGCACCCCCAAGGTGATACGCCCCGCCAAACGGGTTCCGTGCAGGTCGGCCAGCACCCGGTCATGGGTGCTCAACAGCTCCGTCGTCGCCACGAGCAAACGCTGGCCCAACGCGGTGAGGGATACCGATTGATTGTCCCGGTTGAGCAAGCGCCCGCCAGCGACCGCTTCCAAACGCTGGATATGCACACTGACCGCCGCCGGGCTTTTGTGCAGTTGGTCTGCCGCCGCACTGAATTTACCGATCCGCGCCACCGCATGAAAAGTACGTATCAAGTCGATATCGAGTATGGCCGTCATGATTCAATCTTCGTGAACAACTGATGCATTACATTTTGATTTATTAGATTAGCCGGGTTTCGTAGCCTGTGGTCATGAACCCGAATAAATCGCTGACCTGCACTTCCCTGCCCCGGCCCGCCTGGTACTGGCTGATTCCATTGCCGTTGCTCGAAGCGGCATTGCTGGTGTCGTGGAGCTCGGGCTTCGTCGGCGCGCGCTTTTCCATCGATTACGCGCCGGCCCTGCTGGTGGTCTTCTGGCGGTGTGTCGTGGTCACGCTCGTCCTGTTTCCCTTCGTCGCCAGGCCGCTACGCCGAACCTCGCCTAGCGTGCTGTTGAAGAACGCCGGCATCGGCCTCCTGGCGATGGCGGGCTACCTGGGCGGCATCACCCAAGGCATTGCCCTGGGTGTGCCGGCGGGCCTGGCCGCGCTGGTCGCCGACCTGCTGCCGATGGCCTGGCGCTGCTCGCCGCAGGCGTACTCCGGCAACGACTGGCCTGGCAGGTCTGGGTGGGGCTGCTCATCGGCCTGCTCGGCGTCACGCTGGTGACCCAGGGCGCACTGGCGTGGGCCAATGCGCCCTTGTGGGCCTATGGCCTGCCGTTGCTTGGCATGCTCTCGCTCGCCGTCGCGACCCTGTGGCAAAAACACTTACCCGCCGAACAATCGCTGGGGCTGCTGCCCAACCTGTGGCTGCAGTGTTGCGTGTCGGGCCTGGCCTTCGCCCTGGTCGAGGGCGCCCATGGCAGCCTGGCCCCGCTGCCCAGCACAGGCTTCGCACTGAGCGTATTGTGGACCGCGGGCCTGTCGACCATGGGCGGCTACGGCCTCTATTGGTTGTGCCTGCGCCGCGCAACCGCCACCCGCGTCGCCAGTGTCCTGTACCTCAGCCCGCCCATTACGATGCTCTGGGCCTGGGCCATGTTCAACGAACCGCTTTCCTGGCAGATGGTGGTGGGGATGGCGGTGTCCGGGATCGGCATCTGGCTGGTCGTCGGCACCGAAGCCCGGCAGGCTGCAAGTTCAAGATAGCAAGATCGGTCGAGCGCATTGTGCTCGCCGGCCTCATGCTGGTGGCCTTTACTGGGAAAGACCATGACCGACACAAAAAAGCATTACCAATCCCGCATGCGCAAGGTGCTCGATTACATCGACCTGCACCTTGATGACTGCCTGGACCTGGACACGTTGAGTGGCGTTGCGGCTTTTTCGAAATACCATTTTCACCGGCAGTTCATGGCGACGTTCAGCTTGCCTTTGAATCGCTACGTCCAACTCGCGCGCCTGAAACGCGCCTCCTACAAACTGGCGTTTCGCGAACATGAAACGATTACACAGATCGCCATGGACGCCGGTTACGCAGCGCCTGACGCCTTTGCCCGCGTATTTCGACAACGGGTGGGACAACCGCCTTCGCATTTCCGCAAGTCTCCCGACTGGCAGCGCTGGAGCACCCTTTTCACACCATTGCACACTGCGAGGAACCGCCTCATGCCCACGCCCTATCAGCCCAGTGACGTACAGATCCGTACGGTTCCCGCGACCCCCGTCGCCATCATGGAGCACCGAGGCGATCCCTCGACGCTCGGTACGACCCTCCAACGCTTCATTGCCTGGCGGCGAAGTGTCGGCCTGATCCCCTCGATCAGCCCGACGTTCAATGTCTTTCACACCGACCCGCGCACGACGCCGCCGCAAGACTATCGCCTGGATTTATGCGCGGGGACGGGCCGACCTGTCGTGCCGAACGGAGAAACGATCAAGGCTGGCAGTATTCCCGCCGGACGTTGTGCAGTGCTGCGGGTCGAAGGGGGCGCCGACAACCTCGAGCCCGCCGCGCTGTACCTGTACAGGGACTGGTTGCCGGCCAGCGGTGAGGAGCCAGGAGATTTCCCCCTCTACTGCCAGCGTATTACGTTCTTTCCGGACGTTGCGGAGAACCAAGCCATTACCGAGCTCTTTCTGCCACTCAGGTGATCGTCTAGTGGGTAATGCCAGTCAGAGATCAAACGGCACAAAACCTGTGGGAGCAAAGCTTGCTCGCGATAGCGGCAGACCCGTCAATGGGTTGTCGACTGGCTCACCCCAATCGCGAGCAAGCTTTGCTCCCACGGGTATGAGGCTTAACTGACTGGCACTATCGTCTAGTGAGCGCTTTTTTCCTGTCTAACCGATGTACGAGTAAACGGCGAAATCGAACCCATTGAATGGAAAGGAAGCAACTTCTTTCATACCCATTTTCAAATGCGCACGTAGCGAGGGTTCATTGTCCTTGCGTATGAAAAGAATACCTTCACGCCCCCGCTCGAGCCGCCGGAGCTCCGCGAACATTCGCTGGGCCAAACCCTTGCCACGTTCCGCCTCGCCCACGCAAATCGGGCCATAGACATAGGCATCCGGCGTTCCATGATAAGCGGCGAACATCGCCTGTACGATCGGCAGGTCAGCATTCATCGCCCGCGTGGTAGTCATCAGGAAACCGGTGATACGACCCTCTCGACGCGCAACAATCAGAGGCATTTCCTGCATCATCGCTGCCACACGGGCCCTTGGCAGGCTCGCAGAAAGCGAGCCGCCGCGGGCCATTTGATTCGCGGCCTGAAGCACCAGGATCCCGTCCAGATCAGCCTCATTGGCTCTGCCGACATCGGTTTCATGATTCGTCATTCGAGGTATCTCTGCTGGCTAGTTAAATGACTACTCCTACCGTGCCTGCCAAGAGATTAGTACAGGTCAACAATTACAGGATTTATACCTCGACAACGCAGCCTCAACCCATAGGCAACACCAATACATTGCATTGCATATCGGTCTTGGACGCTATAGCTAAAGCGGCAGATGATGGCTTCAACCAAGCGACATCAACCCGATCCAAACCGATAGGAGCTACGCCATGCAACAGTCCCACGCCTACAACGACATCAGCCTGGCCCTGACCACCGAAGTGCTGGATGCCAAGGCACGCAAGCACCTGTCCTGGCAGGACTTGGCCGATGGCACCGGCCTGAGCCTTGCCTACGTCACCGCCGCCCTGCTCGGCCAGCATCCATTGCCGGAACACGCGGCCAAGGTGATTGGCGAGAAGCTCGACCTGACCGCTGACTTGGTCGCCCGCCTGCAGATCATTCCCCTGCGCGGCAGCCTCGCTGGCGTGCCGACCGATCCGACGATCTATCGCTTCTACGAAATGATCCAGATCTACGGCACCACCCTCAAGGCCCTGGTTCATGAGCAGTTCGGCGACGGCATCATCAGCGCGATCAACTTCAAGCTCGACATCAAGAAAGTCGAAGACCCTGAAGGCGGCTCGCGTGCGGTGATCACCCTGGACGGCAAGTTCCTGCCCCTGCGTCCGTTCTGATCGTCCCGCTGGCCCCAGGCGAACCTGGGGCTTCGCTGCAAACAACTTATCGCTGATTTGAACTCACTACTCATTCTTGCGTGGAGCATGACTCATGAAAAAATTCCTGTTTCTGACCCTGTCGCTGACCGCCTCGCTGTCGGCCCATGCCCAACCATCCACCGCACCTGCGGACGTCGTTCCCTATGCCTACGGCATGCATCTGGACATCGCCCAGGTGTTGGACATCACCACGCCAGCCGATGTCTGCGGGCCGACGCCAGTGCAAATGACCTATCGCGATTCCCAAGGTGAAACCCACATTCTTGAATACAGCCTGATCGGCAACGGCTGCACGAACTGATAACACCCTATTCATTGGAGGCAAGCAGCATGAAAGCGCTGATCGAAGGTTTCCTGAAGTTCCAGCAAGAGGTCTTTCCACAACGCACGGATCTGTTCAAACACCTGGCCACCACGCAACACCCGGGCACGTTGTTCATCACCTGCTCCGACAGCCGTGTTGTGCCGGAACTGCTGACCCAGCAAGAACCCGGCGAACTGTTCGTGATCCGTAATGCCGGCAATATCGTGCCGTCCTATAGCCCGCACCCGGGCGGTGTTTCCGCGACGGTGGAATATGCCGTCGCGGTGCTGGGCGTGAGGGATATCGTGATCTGTGGTCATTCCGATTGCGGTGCCATGACCGCCGTCGCCAAATGCGCCTGCATGAATCACCTGCCGGCGGTCAGCGGTTGGCTGCAACACGCCGAGTCGGCACGGGTCATCAATGAGTCACGGCCTCACGTCGATGACGCGGCGAAAGTCAGTTCGATGGTGCGTGAAAACGTCATCGCCCAATTGGCGAACATCCAGACGCACCCGAGTGTGCGGCTGGCCCAGGAGAAGGGCTTGCTCAACCTGCACGGCTGGGTCTATGACATCGAGACCGGCTCCATCGACGCCCTGGACGTCGACAATCGCAGCTTCAAGTCCTTGGCGGACAACCCCCAGGCGTGTGCCGTACCGGCCCGGACGGCGACTGCCGCGTGAGGGTAGCTGCCTGGTCTATGGCAGTTGCCCACCTCGATCACGGTGGCGAGGGAGCTTGCTCCCGCTGGGCTGCGCAGCGGCCCCAAAGCCATCCACCCCGTGCAACAGTGTCTCCACGAAAGCCACGGACGCCGCGCTGTGATAGTTGTTCTTGCGCCGCAACAGCGAAGCTCCACGCCGGGGCGCCGCGTCCTGCAGCGCCAGCTTGCGCAGTGCGCGCTCCTGGGTGGCGATGGGCTCTGGAAGAATGGTGGCGACGGCCGAATGCCCGATCACTTCCAGCAACGTGCTGACCGAATTGACCTCAATGCTCACCTTGGGCGTGATCCGAGCCTGGACGAAGTAGTCGTCGATGCACGTACGGGTGGCAAAGTCAGGGCTCAACAAGGCGAACTCCAGTTGCCCGACCTGCTCAGCCGTCAGCGCGGTCTGGCAGTCATACAACGGGTGATTGCGCCCCACCATCAGTCCCAGGGTTTCGGTGAACGCCGGGATCGATTCGATATCGGCGCTCCTGACCTGATCGAATGCGATGGCGATGTCTAACGTGTCATTCGCCAAGCCCTCCTCGATATCAACCATCGACAACTCGAAGATTTGCAGATGGATATTCGGGTATCGCGCTCGATAGTCACGCACCAGCGGCCCGACCAGGTAAGCCATGAACGTCGGGGTCATGGCCAGCCTCAAGCTGCCGCGGGACAGGTCCTTGACGTCGTGCAGCGCGCGCTTGCCGGCGGCCAGCTCCACCAGCACCCGCCGGGCGCATTCGATATAGGCCGCCCCGGCATCCGTGGGCCTGACCGTGCGAGACGTGCGGTCGAACAGACTCACGCCAAGAGTTTCTTCCAGTTGCCGGATCTGTTGCGACAGGGTCGGCTGCGACACGTGCAGCACCTCGGCGGCACGCGTGAAACCGCCGTGGTCAGCGACCGCCAACAGATAGCGCAAGTGACGTAGCAACATCGGAACCACCACCTGGAGCTTGGGTAATTGCGATGCATTGTATAGGGGACATGTCGCGTCCACATCCGCCACGGGCTCAGCGTTGCGTTTAGCGGGTCGGCGTCAACCTCAGCACCCGCATCACAAAAGCGCTCGCCTTCGCCAGCATGGCGCCGCTCGTACTCGGCTGGCACAGGACGTTCGAAACGGGTGCTGCAGACTCGCTGGCCAGGGCGCCCATCAACTGGGGCAACAGGAATCCGCTTTCGTATTCTGGGTGAATCGCAACAGAGGTGTCCGACCAAGGGTTGCCGGTGCAGGTGACGTCGATCATGGGAAATCTCCTGGAGGATGGAGAGCACTGCGACGGCCCGAAACGGTCGATCGCTTCTGGGATCAGTTTCACTGGCGAACAGTTTTTAGAGAATGCCCAGGAATCTGATGACTTGATTGCGCCATCTGAAACAATCGCCCCGGGCAGCCAAAAAAGCCCCGGTGTCGTTGCAATGCTGTTCACTTAAGGCTGTCGACAAAGCCGTGGCGAGGGAGCTTGCTCCCGCTGGGCCGCGAAGCGGCCCCAAAAACTGTCAAATGCGGAGCATCAGATACACCGCACCCACCGGTTTACGACTGCTTCGCAGCCGAGCGGGAGCAAGCTCCCTCGCCACAGGTCCATCATCTTTCTTAAATGAACAGCATTGCGGTGTCGTTGAGGGACCGGGGCTTGGGACCGGCTATGAGTCACGCCGGTTTTTTCAGCGTGTCATACGCTTCAAGCGAGCGCAGCGAGTAGATGTAGGCAGCCCCCGCATTCAACGAAATCGCAGTGGCCAGGGCCGCTGCGACCTCTTCACGGCTCGCCCCCGCCTTGATCGCCGCATCCGTGTGGGCGGCGATACAGCCGTCGCAACGGGTGGTCACGGCGATGGCGATCGAGATCAGCTCGCGGGTCTTGGCATCGAGCACGTTGTTTTCGCTGGCGGCTTCCCCGAGCGCCATATAGGCCTTGACCATTTTCGGGTTGCTGCGGCCCAGCGCGCCAAACGCTTTCTGAATGGTGGGCAACAATTCGGACCAGTTATTGAACATGGCATTAACTCCTGAGTGGGTTGGGTGTACTGTTTTGACGCCCTCAGTTTTTCACCCTGGCGCCACTCGGTTTTGCTCAATCCGCTCAGTTTTTTTGGCGAAACGCTCAAATGAATGCGATCGATAAACTCATCAGCCTGGCCAACGTTCGCGGCAGCCTGGACCTGCGCTGTCAGTTCCAGGGCGACTGGGCCCTGGATCACGGCCAGCATGCCCTGGGCACGGCGCCCTATCACATCGTGCTGGCCGGCGAATGCCGCGTCGAGTTTGCCGATGGGCAGCGCTTGCCTATGCGCGCCGGTGACATCCTGCTGCTGCCGCGCGGCGCCCCGCACCTCATGCACAGCCCTGGGAAAATGGTGACGCCGACCTCACCCCGGATCGTGACCGGAGGCGCCCTGCCGATTCACCGCATTGGCGGTGCCAGCGCGGAGCTGGACATGCTTTGCGGTGGTTTTCACTTCAACCGGGCTTCGTTGCTGTTCAGCGCCCTGCCCGACTACCTGGTGATTCCCAGCGGCGCCTTACCGGCCAACGGACCTTTGCCGGCATTGGTGGAAATCCTTCGCGGGGAAGCGGATGGGAACCAGCCCGGCGCTCGCTTCTTGCTCGACGCCTTGTCCCAGGCCCTGTTCACCCTGATTCTGCGTGCGCACCTGGCGAGTCATGGCCAGGACAGCGGCACGCTGGCCCTGCTCGGCGACAAGCGCCTGGGCCGGGCCTGGCAGGCGATGCTGGCGGACCCTGCGCACGAGTGGACCATTCAAGGCCTGGCAGACCTCGCGAGCATGTCCCGGGCCAATTTCATGCGCGCATTCGTCAAGCTGGCCGGCGTCTCGCCGTGGGTACTGTTGACGCAAGTGCGAATGGAGTTGGCCTTCAGTCTGCTCAGCCACTCACACCTGGGGCTGAGCGATATTGCCGTACAGGTCGGCTACCAATCCCAGGCTGCGTTCAGCAAGAAATTCAAGGAAATCTACGGCGAGGCGCCAGGGCGGGTGCGTCGTGGGATCCAGGCCCCGAACGCGCGCTGACTATCAAGAGATATCCGCTCGCAGGGCCGGGTGCTCGCGCAGGTGCTCGACGATGTAGTCCACGAAACTGCGCACCCGCATCGGCGCCTTGCGCCTTTCACGGTAGACCACCTGCACGGGCATGGAGGGTGGTTCATAGGCTTGCAAGACCCTGCGCAAGCGTCCGCTGCTCAGATAGTCGTACAACGGATAGCTCAAGCAACGCGTCAACCCGGCCCCATGAGCTGCTGCGTCGATGGCCGCCTGTAGCGTGGCGCAACTGAGCCGCGTGCGGGCCTTGAAGCCGTTGGTCTCGCCCTGCTGTTGAAAAGACCACTGGACCCAGTCCTGGTTGGCCTGCGTGGCGATCAGGCGGTGATCGTGCAGATCCTGCGGCACAACCGGCTCACCATACATCGCCAGATAACCAGGACTGGCGCAGACGAGCGAGCGAACGCTGCCGACAGGTCGTGCGATCAATGAGCAACTGGGTAGATGCCCTACCAGCACCGCGACATCCAGCCCTTCCTCATGCATGTTCGGGAAACGATCATGGTAGTGGGCCAATACCCTGATCTCGGGAAAGTGATCCATGTAGCCGGCCAATACCGGGGCCATGACATAACGGCTGAACAAGGTGGGCAACAGAATCGTCAGATTGCCCTGGGCCTGGACATGCCAGCCCTTGGCCGATGCTTCAGCCTCGTCAACGGCCTGGAGAATGCGTGAACAATCGGCCATGAAGCCGACCCCGGCTTCCGTCAGCGCCACCCCGCGCGTGCTTCGTGACAGCAGCTGCACACCCAGTCGCGCTTCCAGTCGAGCGACCGCACGCATCACGGTCGGGCCGGAGACGTTGAGGCGCTGGGCGGCCGAGGCGAGGCTGGGGCACTGCGACAGCGCGTGGAATATCAGCATTTCATGGTGGCGCGCCATCAGCCGGTGCCTTTTACAACAGGCTTGAGCGTGACGTCGTCTCCCAGCCGATCGGCGAGGAAGTCCACGAACGTACGCACTTTGGCCGGCACCCGATTGCTCTTCTGATACACCACGTGAATCGGCAACGCCGGTGGTTCGAAGGCCTTGAGCACCACTTCCAGTTCACCCTCGGCGACCTGCCGGGCCACTTGATATGACAATACCCGGGTAACGCCCCAGCCCTGGCGGGCGATATTGATCGCGGCCTGATTCGCGGTCACCACCAGGCGTGGGTCAACCCGCAGGCTCAGCGAGTTTGCTTCGTCCATGAACTGCCAGTGGCTCAGCAAATGACTGGCCGAAGACATCACGATATTGGCCGTGCTCAACTCGCCAGGATGGGTTGGACGTCCATGGCGCTGGAAATAGGCCGGAGCGCCGCAAATCACTTGGCGTACCTCACCGACCTTGATGGCGTGCTGATTGTTTTCCTGCAAATGGCCGATGCGGATCGCCACATCGATGCCCTCGTCCGCAATATTCACCACACGGTCGACCAACAAGGCATTGAGGTGCACCGAGGGAAACCGATCCAGGTAATCCGTCAGCAAGGGCGCGATGTACAACTCGCCAAACAGCACCGGCGCGGTAACCGTCAGATACCCGCACGGGATCGAGTAGCTGCCGGCGGCGGCCTCCTCGGCCTCTTCGAGCTCACTCAGGATCCGCCGGCAATCTTCCAGGTAGCGTTGCCCCGCTTCGGTCAGGTGCACATTGCGGGTGGTACGAGACAATAGTTGGGTGCCGATCCGTTCTTCCATCGCCGCAATGGCTCGCGTCACGCTCGGTGGCGAAATGCGCAAGCGCCGGGCGGCAGCGGCGAACCCTTCCTCCTCGGCAACCACCATGAAAATCTGCATTTCCTGAAAGCGATCCATGGGTGATCCAGCCTTGCTTGAGGGAGATTGAACATACGTGGCGGTTTCGGCCTCAAGGCTTGCCGGAAGAGGCCTCCCGGCAAGCTCCTGCGGTTTGACTCAGGCTTGCTGCAAGCCCTTGGCGGTGCGCTGCATGCCGACGAAATTCGGCAAGGCTTCGATGCTGCCCAGCCAGGCACGGACGTTCGGATAGTCGGTCAGCGCGACATTGCCTTCCGGTGCATGGGACACGTAGGTGTACGCGGCCACGTCAGCGATGGTCGGTTGCTCACCGGCCAGGAACCGGCTTTGCCCCAGCTCCGTCTCCATCACCTTCAACAGGGCGTGGGAACGCTTGATGGCATCTTCGGCGTCATAGCCGGCGCCGAACACGGTGATCAATCGGGCGTTGGCCGGCCCCTGGTTGATCTGGCCCGCGGCCACCGAAAGCCAGCGCTGCACCCGGGCCTGGGCGAGCGGATCGCCGGGCAGCCATTGGCCCTTGCCGTATTTGGCCGCGAGGTAGACCAGGATCGCGTTCGAGTCGGCCAGCACAACACCGTTGTCATCGATCACCGGCACCTGGCCGAAGCTGTTGATGGCGAGGAACTCCGGGGTCTTGTGCTCGCCTTTCATCAAGTCCACGAATACCAGCTCGGTCGGCAGGCCCAGCAGCGAGAGCATCAGCTCGACACGATGGGCGTGACCCGACAACGGGTGGCGATAAAGTTTGATCGCGTTATCAGGCATGACGTACTCCATGTTGTTTGGGCTCGAAGCGGTGATCGCGTCGATGGGGCTATCCTCTGCTCCTGCTCCGGACAGTGGAATAACCAGCTTTTACAATCCAGCATTTCACCCAGTGAAACGATCGCAAGCCCTAGACCTCAAGCACCAACGGTTCGCTGCCTTGAGCCGGCACCGCGCAACAGATCAGCACTTCGCCTTCGCCAACCGGTTCGGCCGGCTGGCTCAGGTAATGCACCTGGCCGCGGCTCAAGCGGGTTTTGCAGGTGCCGCAGGAGCCGCCGCGGCAGCTGAATTCAGGGTTCAGGCCGCGCGCTTCGGCCAGTTCCAGCAGCGTTCCGCCGCCGGGTTCCCAGCGGGCCTCCTTGCCGGAACTGGCGAACAAGACCTTCACCGCTTCAGTCGCGGCCGGCACTTGCTGGGGCGCCGGCATGCTGACTTCGATGTCCCGCACAAGGGTGGAGGGACCGAAGGTTTCCGCATGGATGCGATCGTCAGGGATACGCAATTTGCGCAGCCCGTCGTACAGCGCCTGGGTAAAGCTGCCCGGCCCGCACAGATAGAAGTCGTAGTCGTTGAGCGGCAGCAGTTTCTTCAACAGTTCCACATCGATCCGGCCCGCCAGGTCATAGCCTTCACCCGCATTTGCTTCGGTGGGCGGTTGGCTGACCATGCGCACAACCTGGAGCTTGTCGCCGGCACGGGCGGCCAGTTCGTCGATCTCTTCACGGAACGCCAGGTCGGCCACCGAGCGGGCGCTTTGCAGCAGCCAGACCGGGCGCATGCGGCTGATGCGTTGCCCCTGGTAAACCACCTCGCGCAACATCGACAACAGCGGCGTGATGCCCACCCCCGCTGCCAGCAATACCAACGGACGCCGCTCGGTGGCCTGGACGGTGAAATGGCCCTGGGGCGCCCGCGCTTCGATCTCGTGCAGCGCCCGCACCTGCTCATGCAGGTGGGACGACACCGATCCATCGCGCTTGACGCTGATGCGCAGGAAATCATCCGACGGCGCACTGGAAACGCTATAGGTTCGAATCGACGGCGCTTTCTGCCCCTCCAGCTGGATCCGCACCGGCAAATGTTGCCCGGCTTCAAACCGAGGCAAGCCCAAGCCATCGCTCGCCTGCAGGTAGAACGAACGAATGTTGTGGCTCTCATCCACGACTCGCGCAACCCGCAACGCACGCCAGCGGCTACGCAGCGCCTCAGCCTGCAAACGCTCGGCGGCTTGCTCCCAACTGCCGGTCATCAATGAATTGGGCGAATCGCCTTCATCCTGATCCTTCCAGCGCAGCGCGATGGCGGCCGGACGATAGACGATGCGTTGCGGTGTGAAGCGCAGCAGCCGCTCGGCGCCTTGGAAGGCATTGATCTCGGGATCGTCCAGCAGGACTTGCGCCGAGCCACTCATTTGCAGCAGATCGCCGGTCTGGAAATCGACGAACACCAGCCCGGCCCGTGGGTTGAGCAGAATGTTGCCCAGGGTGTTGAAGAACAGATTGCCGGAAAAATCCGGAATGGTCAGCGACCCGTCTTCATCCATGCGCACGAACCCCGGCTTGCCGCCACGGTGAGAAGCATCGACCTGCCGCTCGCCATCGCGCACCACGTAGGTGGCGATATAAAACGAATCGGCCGCCGTCACCAGGCGCCGGACCAGCGGGTCTGACACGCTCAACTGCCGCGGCGCGACCGCCTGTGGGTCGACAAATTGATACTGGCGCAGGTTGATGTAGCGAGGGCAGTTGCCATAGGCCTGGCTCACTGCAATCTCCAGCCCTGGGGCAAGCTGACGGCGCACGACGCCATTCATGCGATTACGCCGACGGGTGTGCAATTCGATCCCCAGCATGCCGATGGCATCCCCCTCGCCCATGCCCTCCTGGGCGGGGTCGTTCGGCTCGGGCGCGAGGTTGATGTGCAGGGTCTGCGGATCGGGCGAATTCATGAAACCCGGTTGCCCCGCGCGCAGGGTCGCCCACACGTCGCCTTGCCGGTCCACCGCCCCCAGCACCACGAAAGGCAGTTGGGCGTAGAACTCCCGGTGCTGGTCCGGCATCCACGTACGCGCCAGTTGCCGTTGGCCGACACTGGCCATCATGTCGACAGCCCCGACGGAGCGCTGCAAGGTCAGCTCTCCTTCGTGCCAGGGCGAGGTTTTTGCTTGCAAGGCTTCGTCCATCAGCTACTCCTCGCGCTCGCAGCATGAACGCCTGCGCCAGTGCGCTACGGTTGGGGATTCTCCGCCATCGTTTGCACGGGTGTGCAAGTGGCTGGCGTTATCTTCTGCCCAAAGCGGTTGCGCAGGAATACGCACGAACTGCAATCCACCGTTTCATAAAATGGAATGGTGGACTCATGGCCTGACACTGGCGAAATGCTTGGTCAATTCGAGCAAGGTCACCCGCAACTCCGGAGGCCGCACGGGCTTGGCCAGGATTGAAATGTTCATGTGGTGCAGGGCGTGGCGAATTCTTTCGATTTCATGGCCGGTCATGATCATGGCGGGGACTTCCCAGCCTCGCTGTTCGCGAATCGCGGCAATGCATTCGGCCCCCGAGACTTTCGTACCCAGGTCGAAGTCAGCAATGATGATGTCGCAGTCGCTGGTCACACCCACCCCGTCGCTGTGGGTTTCCACTTCGCATCCCCACTTCTCCAACAGCGCCGACGTCGCCATCAGCACGTTGGCGTCATCCTCCACCAGGCACACCCGCAAGCCCTGCAAACGGCTTTGCGTGGGCACCGGTCTGTCCACCACAGCCCTTGGCGCGACCCTTTCCAGCCCTTGGATCGTGGCGCGCGTGCCCTGGCCGAGCCGGGAGTCCAGCTGGATGTCCAGATTGATCAGGTGGCTGATTCGCTTGACGATGGACAACCCCAGGCCCAGCCCCTCGACATCCTTGTCACGGACATGGCGTACCCGATAAAACTCCTTGAACACCTCAGGCAGATGTTCGGCGGCAATGCCCCGGCCCTTGTCGTAGATGACGATGGCCAGGCCACTGCCTTTCGGACGCACACCGATCAACACCGGTTGGCCGGGGGCATATTTGAGCGTATTGGAAACCAGGTTCTGCACCATGGTCGCCAACAAACCGGCATTGACGCTGACCCAGTGCCGGCAAGGCCGCAGGCGCAACTCGACACCGGCCCAGCGGGCGGCTTCGGTGTTCTGCTTGACCACATCCTGGAGCAACGCGCCCAGGTGCACGGGTTCGGCCTGGGGTTCAAGCTGCCCGTTGTCGAGGGTGTAGATGTCCAGGATCGAACGAAACAGCTGCGACACGATGTGCAGCGAACGGTCGATGTTGTCCACCAGTCGCAGCTCTTCCTGGCCCAACCGGGCATCACGCAGGCAGGCGGTGAACAAGCCGATCGAGTGGATCGGCTGGCGCAAGTCATGGCTGGCCTGGGCCAGGAAGCGGGATTTTTCCTGGTTCGCGGCAATCGCCTCTTCCGAAGCGATGCGGGTACGGGTCAGCAGGATATGCGCATAGGCAGGCACCACGATGGTGGTGACGATCAACGTCAGGAACAGATAGGGCTGGCCACGCCAGAACGGCGTGAGCAGGAAAATCACCCCCAGTGTCGACAGCGCGAGAACGGTTGCCAGCGCCAGGTAGCGCGAGCCGAAGCGCATGCCATTGCCCAACGTGACCCAGAGCAATGCCGCGTACACCGGCAGCGTGCCCTCCCCACCGACGATCAAGGCAAAGGCGAGGCTTGCGTAATCCAGGGTCATGGCAAAAAGACGACGCAGGAAAAAGTGCCCGGGCCAGCGCCTGACCGCCATGCGCAGCGGGACCGCGGCGCCGAAGAAAAAGGCCATGTACCACAGGATCGGTACATAGGTTTCGAAGTCGCTGGCCAGAAAGGCCACCACAATGATGTAAAGCGCAGTACACGCCCCGACCGTCAATCTCAATGTCGCCTGATCAAGCTCGCTATTCTTTTCCGTCATAGTCACAGGAATATTCCCAACATGAAAGTTTGTATCAACTTGAAAACCAAGGGAGTCGTTTAGGTTACGATGTGCGAACTTGAAGTCAGAAGGATCTGAAGCATGACGTGCAGAGTCATTGTGGCAGATGACCATCCTTTGTTTCGTGAAGGTATGTTGAGAACCATCGAACGGCTTCTGCCGACAGCCACCATAGAACAAGCTGGCAATCTGGATGAAGTATTGGCGCTGGCGCGTTCCGGGGTGGAAGTGGACTCCCTGATACTCGACTTGCGCTTTCCCGGGATCAAATCGCTGCAAGTCATAGGCCAGTTGCGCAGTGAGTTCAAACGGACCTCCATTATTGTGGTTTCAATGATGGATGACATCGAGGTTATTTCCCAGGTGATGGCGCTGGGTGCCGACGGTTTCATCGGCAAGAATATCGACCCTTCCGATATTGCCGACGCCATCATGGCAATACGCGAAGGCGAAGTGGTGGTGAAGTATCAAGCCGAAAATTCGGTACTGGACGATGCGCTTTCCCAGCTGACCGTACGCCAACGGCAAGTGCTTGGGTTGATCGCGGCCGGCAAGACCAACAAGGAAATAGCCCGGGACCTGGGCATTTCCCCGTTCACGGTGCGCATCCATGTCTCGAGCCTGCTCAAATCCCTGGGTGTCCCCACGCGCGCGGCGGCCGCGGCGCAATTTTCCAACTTTCCAAGCAATGGAGGATGGTCGGAAAAACAAGACAATTAAATGTATAACAGCTGCAAATACTCATTGAGCATTACCCTCCCTGCCAGTCCCCCAGGCCATAGCACACTTGTACTATAGCTTCGCCCAGTACTCTCCCCCTAAGCTGTGGGCGTTCCATACAAAGGCTGTTCGAACAGCCAATCATAAAGAAAGCCAACGCGCCATTCGCCGTGCAGTATCACTGTGCCTATCGAAACGTCATGGCGTGCGAAGCCTATGGATTAAATAAGTCCACAGGCGGCGCAATGCTGGGTCAACTTCACCGTCTGTGCGGTTGAAATGGAATGGTCCTGACATTAACTCAAGGTAAGTCATCATGTCCTTCGAATATGGAAAAACACTTAGAAATGGATTGGCGCTGTGCGTGCTGGCGGGCGTACTCAACGGTTGTGCAAACACCGGTGACTTGGGCAACTTGGGCAACTTGGGCAACTTGATGGGCACCTTGAATCAGGGCGCCCAGAAATACGACGTCTCTTACCTCAAGCAAACGATCATTCCGGGCAAGACGACAAAAGGCCAGATCACCCAAATGTTCGGCGCGCCGACGAATGAAGAGCTCAATTCGACCAGCGCCAGCAACGAGTCGAACTGGACCTATGAAAAGAGTGATGAGGGCCTGGATAAGTACATGAAGCTGGCCCATAAGTACGTGTCGCCCGAGACACGCCTGAAGATGGCCGACACCTCGGCACAACTGTACAAGGCACAAACCGTGGCCAACGACGTCAGCAGCGTGACCGGTGGGAAAACGGGCCAAAGCCAGACCCAAGGTTCGGTATTGACCATTTATTTCGTCGATGACGTCGTGAAGTACTACAGGGTCTACTGACGCAATGACTCGTCCGTTGGGGGCAGCATCAAGCCTGTCCCCAACCTTCACCGATCACTCCTTCCACGTACCTCCGCTCAAGGCGCAACTCTTGCGGGTGCTGTCCAACAGCTCAGCGGTACGCTTGTAGTAATAAAAGTCCACGCCCTGCCCGTTCACATTCACACAGGTGCCCTGGGGATTCTCCGGGCAGGTTTGCGAGTAGGTGATCCTGCCCGCTTCGCCACCAAGCGCGACCGGCATGTTGGCGAAGGATTCACAACTGGCGCGGAACTTGGCCGCCGGTTGCTTATCGCTCGCCTGCACGCAGTCTTTCGCCTCGATGTGTTGCCCCATGACGGTCATCTCACCTTCCATCGTGCACGCCTGGCTACCCGCATGGGCCACTGAAACGCACAGCATCGTTGCGCTGATCACACTGAAAAAACGAACGACTCCGTTCATGTACTCTCCCGACGTCCTGAGTGGTCATACCTCCTGAAGTATCCTGACTCGGGCAACAATTCTGAATAGCACAGATGGGCTAGCCGCTAAGCTTGCTCAAGGCACCAGAGGCACATGAGGTTCGAACGCCCGTGGAAAAGAACAGTGAACTGGACCAGGCCACGTTGCGCCTGATCGTCAGCGCCTGTGCGCTGTTGTACATCGTCGTATTGGCCAGCCTCCATCCCGGCGATGCCACAGGCTACGTGCCCATCATCATTTACATCACAACGTTTATCGTCGCCTCGGTATTCCTGCGCATGATCATCAAGCGCTGGCCAGGACACTTCTTCTGGCGGCGCCTTTTCTCGATGCTGCATGACTACACGGGCATCGCTTTCGCCATGGTGCTGGGCGGTGAAAGCGCACTGCCGATCTACGCGGCACTGCTCTGGGTCACCCTGGGCAATGGCATGCGCTTCGGCTCGCGCTACCTGGCGCTGGCAACCGTTATCGCACTGTCGACCCTGGTGCTGATTTTCTGGCTCAATCCGTTCTGGCATGGCCAGCCCTACATGTTCCTGATGTTGATCGTCACCACCATCGTGGTGCCGGCCTATGCGCACATTTTGCTCAAGCGCACCCGCATTGCTTCGGAAGAGGCGATTGCCGCGAACCAGGAGAAATCCCGTTTCCTGGCCCAGGCCAGCCATGACCTGCGCCAGCCGATCCACTCCATCGGCCTGTTCACCGCCTGCCTGCGTGACGCCAGGCTGGGCCTGGAGGAATTACGGCTGGTGGACAACATCGACCGTTCGCTGCACACCGTGTCGCAGCTGTTCCGTTCGATCCTCGATATCTACACCCTGGACCATGGCCAACTGATGCCGAAGGCCGAACCCGTGCACCTGGGCGCGTTGCTCCAGGATGTGGTCAAGCAGAACACCGAGGCGGCTCGCTGGGCTGGGGTCGAACTGCGCCTGCGCGCCAGTCCTTACTGGGTCAGCGTCAATCCAGGCATGCTGACCACGATGGTCCAGAACCTGCTGTCCAACGCCCTCAAATACGCGCCCGGCCAACCGGTACTGATCGGCGTGCGACGCCAGGGCAAGCGCCTGGCCGTGGTGATCTACGACAAGGGCCGGGGCATTGCGGCCGAACATTTGCCCGAAGTGTTCAAGGAGTTCTACCGCGTGCGCCATGTGCGCGACAAGGATGTCGAGGGTCTTGGCCTGGGCCTGTCCATCGTCAAGCGCATCAGCCAGATTCTCGGTGTCGATGTACACATCCGCTCCACGGTTGGACAAGGCACCAAGGTAGCGATCAGCGGCCTGGAACTGGCGGCGCCAAAGGCCATGGAGCCCAAGGTGTCGCCCGTCCAGAATCGCTTGGACGGATTACGGGTGTGCTTGGTGGAAGACGACGCCAACGTCCTGATGGCGACGTCGGCGCTCCTGGAAAAATGGGGTTGCGAGGTTGAGGCCCACAGCGACGGCGAGGGGCTGACCAGCGATTGCGCCATCGTCATCGCCGATTTCGACCTGGGCACAAAAGTCTCCGGCGCCGAATGCATCGCCGCGATACGCGCACAGCGCGGCTGGGAAGTCCCGGCATTGGTCATCACCGGACACGAGATCGAGCGCATACGCCAGTCATTGCAAAGCCTGAACATCTCGGTGCTGGCCAAGCCCGTGCGACCGCCGGAGCTGCGAACAGTATTGCTTGAACTGCTCAAGTCCATGAATCGCGAGGGCTCAGCTCACCTCAACCCACCCAGCCGATAGCCGTCTTGGGAATCACCTCGGACTCGTCGAGCTTGGAGGCAAACATGCTCACCGCATCGAGGGCATCGGTGGTCCCGTTCCGGATCTGCACGATGACCGATCCGGCCTGGTCTGCCAGGGTGACACCGCGCAAGGCGCCCTCGTGGGTCACGTTCATGCTCGCGACGGCATCGCGGGTTTCGGAGAGGATCATGCCGATCATTTCGGCAATCTCCGAGGTGGAACGACTGGTGCGCCCGGCCAGTTGCCGGACCTCGTCGGCCACCACCGCGAACCCCCGCCCCTGATCGCCGGCCCGCGCAGCCTCGATGGCCGCGTTCAGGGCCAGCAGGTTGGTCTGGTCGGCAATGCCGCGAATGGTGTTGACGATGGCCGTGATCTCTTCCGAACGGGCGCCCAGTTGCCCAACGAGGCGCGCGGAGGCGCCGATGTTGTCGGCGATCTCGCGCATCTCCTTGGCGGTCTGGTGGATCACCTGGGCGCCCTGCTCGGCCACGCGCTCGGTCTCGGCGGAGATGTGGTACGCACGGGAGGCGCCGCGTGAGTCCTCCTCGAATTTCTCTACCCGTTCGGTGATGTCACTGGCGAACTTCACAATCTTGCATAATTTGCCTTCGGCGTCGTAGACCGGGTTGTAGCTGGCTTCCAGCCAGACAACTTTGCCGTTTTTGCCGAGACGCTTGAATTGCCCGCTGAAAAACTCACCGGCGTTCAGACGACGCCAGAAATCACTGTACTCCGAGCTACCCACCAGGCTCGGTTCGCAAAACATCCGGTGGTGCTTGCCCTTGAGTTCGGCCAGTGAGTAATGCATGACATTCATGAAGTTGTCGTTGGCGGTCAGGATGTTGCCGCCCAGGTCGAACTCGATGACCGCCATGGCCCGGTCGAGGGCCGCCAGCCGGCCGCGTGTTTCGGCCTCGGCGGTGACCTTGGCGGTGACATCGAGTGCGTACTTGACCACCTTCACGACACGGCCTTGTTCGTCCACTACCGGGTTATAGCTGGCTTCCAGCCACACGTTCTGGCCTGAAGCGCTGCGGCGGTGAAACGTGCCGGATACGAATTGACCGGTGCGCAACTTGTTCCAGAACTCACGGTACTCGGCGCTGCCCGCCAACGCCGGGGGGCAGAAATCCCGATGGGACAGGCTGGCCAATTGCTCCGCACGGTAACCCATCGTGCTCAGGAAATTCTCGTTAGCCCGAAGGACCTTGCCATCGGAGCTGAACTCGATAACAGCCATCGACCGCTCCAGAGCGCCCACCAGTCCTTTGTAAGTTGCCAATTCGGCCGTCCTAGCCGTCAGTTCATCTTTTAGTTTTTTATTAAACATGACGTACCCTCGAAGTAACCGGACCTTATATACATATCGACTGGTTAGCTTGGGGCTGAACGGTATGGCGAAATTATGTTTCGACGCCAAAACCCACCGAATCCATCAACCAGGTTCTAAAGGCCTGCACCTTTGGGGCATCGGCCAGTTCATGTGGGGTGACGAAGTAAATCGCGGGGTTGTCCGCTAGGCAGCATCATAAAAACTTCATGGTGCCGGAGCATGATCGCTACGTTTGCTGATTACTTTCGTTCCCATTCAGCGAGGTAGGACCATGCCACCGCAAGGACTCCAGGTGGACTTCGCCCATCGACCACGGCTTGCCGATCTGCACCCCCTGCTGGAACCCGCCAGGCGCCTGTCCGGCACCCTGCGCAAACAGCCAGGGCCGGCCATCACACCGGCGGTGCAGTTGCAAGACCGGCAGGGATACGACAGCGGCTTTCTTGGCGACTTCATCGTGCCTTGGCCAAGCGTGGAAGCAGCCTTGGTCGATGACGTCTACCCGACCGGCACCGTCGACAATCGCCTGGATTATCAGCACTTCTCCATCGCTCTTTCGCGACGGCGACGCCTGGCCCTGGTGGCGGGCGTCAACATCGATGGCGCCAGCAGTGTCGAGATCGACCGGGGTCGTGATGCCTGGGCATACGACGGTCGAATCCCCAGTGACGCCCAGATTGGAGAGGCGCTGTACGCCGGCAATTTGCTGGATCGCGGTCATCTGGTCAGACGACAGGATCCCAATTGGGGCTCCGATGCACAGACCGCCAACAACGACACCTTCCACTTCACCAATTGCTCGCCGCAGATGGCAGCCTTCAATCAAAAAACCTGGCTCGAGCTTGAGGATTACATCCTCGATAACACGCGCCGGTGGAAAGCCAGGGCGACGATATTTACCGGGCCCTTGTTCCGGGACGATGATCAAGCGTACAGAGGCGTACAGATCCCCACTGCGTTCTGGAAAGTCGTGGCCTTTCTCGGTGACGACGGCAAACCTTCGGCCAGTGCCTACATGATTGACCAGCGCCAGGAACTGGAAAAGTTGGAACTTGTGTTCGGAGCGCTCAAGACCTACCGACGCAGCGTCGATCAAATTGAGGCGCTGACCGGTATCCGCTTTGGCGACTTGGCTGACTACGACGGCTTTTCCAATGAAGAACGACTGACAGGTACGAGGATTGAAGCGCCAATCCGTGGGCCTGAAGACATTCGCCTTTGAAAACGGTGGGAATGAGCTGGCTCGCGATGACGGCAGTACAGACATCCCCGCAAGCTGACCCGCCGCTATCGCGAGCAAGCTCGCTCCCACAGGGGATTGAAGGTGCATGGGATGTTGGTGAACGACTCAAAATACTGTGGGAGCGAGCTGGCTCGCGATGACGGCAGCACAGCCAACATCCCCGCAAACTGACCCGCCGCTATCGCGAGCAAGCTCGCTCCCACAGGGGATTGAAGGTGCATGGGATGTTGGTGAACGACTCAAAATACTGTGGGAGCGAGCTTGCTCGCGATGACGGCGGCACAGTCAACATCCCCGCAAACTGACCTGCCGCTATCGCGAGCAAGCTCCCTCCCACAGGGGATTGAAGCTGCATGGGATGTTGGTGAGCGATTCAAAAAACGGTGGGACTTATTCGCTCAAGGCTTGGCTGAAGGAGGTGTCGATAATCCCGGCAGTGGCCAGCGGGGCTGGCAGCGCCTTGACCTTGAACAGGAAGTCCGCCGTGCTTTGCAGGTCGGCGGCGGCCTGTCGATCCACCGGGCCGACGCTCATGTGGGCCTGGCGCAACCAATGGCGTGAGACGTTCTGGTCGAGGTTGGCCTTTTTCGCCCACAAGTCCGCGTATGAGTCGGTGTGGTTGTCGACCCAGGTTCGGGCTTGTTTCACGCGGCCGAGGAAGTCGGCGATGGCTTCGCGCTTGCTGTCGATGGCCGGTGTCGAAGCGGCAATGGCGCTGAGACCGGGCATGAGGTTTTTCGCCGTCAGGATCGGCCGGGCGCCGGAGAACAGGATCTGTTGCGAGATGTAGGGTTCCCACACCGGAAAGGCATCGATGCTGCCCTGGGGCAAGGCCGCCGCCGCGTCGATCGGCATCAGCTTGATGAATTCCACATGGTTCTCCGGCAAGCCGGCCTGCTCCAGGGCGCGCAGGGTCAGTTGCTGGCTCCAGGCGCCGGGCCAATAGGCAACCTTCTTGCCCTTGAGGTCGGCGATGGTCTTGACCGGTGAGTCCTTGGGCACCAACAGCGCAATGGTGTCCGGGTTCTGCCGCGAAACACCGATCAGTTTCACCGGTGCCTGTTTGGCAGCCAGGAACAGAAAACCCGAATCGCCGAGAAAGCCCAGGTCCAGGTCGCCGGTATTCAGCGCCTCGGCCAGGGGCGCGGCGGCTTGGAAGTGTTTCCAGTCGACGCGGTAGGGAGCGCCCTCAAGCACCCCCGAGGCCTCCACCGAAGCCCGCACGTTGTAGTAGTTCTGGTCGCCAACATACAGGACCAACGGCTCACTGGCCTGGAGCCAAGGGGCGGCGAACAATGTGCTGAGGAGCAGACCGCGCAGGGATCGGGCGAACGTCATGAAGGCAATCCTGAATGAGTTTCATAGAACATAACGCTCTTGTAATTCACATCATAAATTCTTTTAACGCATAAGCTCATAGTCACAAGCAGCCACTGTCCATGACCCAACAGTGCCGCAACAGACTGTTGGCTGGGCAACATTTCCTTGAAGCCGTCACCCCGTGGCGGCACCCGAAAACCGCCCATTCGCCGGCTATGGCACAGAGCCTGCAATATTCCTTTAAAGCGCGATTTTCTTCCGCGCTCCGATCTTTCGGAAATAAGAACATTGCCTTCTCACCGCCTTGCTGGAGCTGTTCCATGAAACCCGACTTCCGCTTCCCACTGGCCCTCGCCAGATCCCTGATCGGTGCCTGTGCCCTGGCGTTGAGCCTGCCGTCCCTGGCCCAGACCGCAGAAAGCCCTCCGGCCGAAGTGCACCTGGATTACGCCTATTACTCGCCGGTCAGCCTGGTGCTCAAGCATTTCGGTTACCTGGAAAAGGCCCTGCCCCAGACCAAGGTCAGTTGGGTCCTGAGCCAGGGCAGTAACCGCTCCCTGGAATACCTCAATAGCGGCGGCGTCGACTTCGCTTCGTCCGCCAGCCTCGCCGCGGTGCTGAGCCGGGCCAATGGCAGCCCGATCAAGTCGGTGTATGTCTACAGTCGCGCCGAATGGACCGCCCTGGTGGTGCGCAAGGATTCGCCGTACCAGACGGTCGCCGACCTCAAGGGCAAGAAAATCGCCGCCACCAAAGGCACCGATCCCTACCTGTTCACCCTGCGCAGCCTGCAACAGGCCGGGCTGAAGAAAGACGATGTGGAGCTGGTGCACTTGCAGCACCCGGACGGTCGCACCGCCCTGGAAAAAGGCGATGTCGACGCCTGGGCCGGTCTCGACCCGCACATGGCCGCCAGCGAAGTACAAGCCGGGTCGCGCCTGCTGTATCGCAACCCCGCCTTCAACAGCTACGGCGTGGTCAGTGTCACGGAGAAATATGCCCAGGAGCATCCGCAAACCATCGACACCGTGCTTGCGGCCTACGAACAGGCCCGGGCCTGGTCGGTGGAGCATCCGCAAGAGCTGGCCAAATTGCTGGCCGACGAATCCGGACTGCCGCTGGAAGTGGCCCGGCTGCAACTGTCCCGCACCGACCTGGGCAGCCCGCAGTTGAGTGCCAAGGATGTGCTGGCTTCCAAGGCGGCCGCGCCGATCCTGGTCTCGGAAGAGTTGGTTCGTCGCGGGGTGAATGTGGACCAGGTGATCGATCAATTGCTCGACACCGGTCGCCAGCAGGCCGTGGCCCGTCAATAACCCTTGCCCAGGCGACAACCGATCCGCGCCTGGCGCGGATTCGGCGTTGCCGGAGGAACGCCATGAGCAGTAACAGCGAAGACCTCTCCAGCCCCCATTTGGCCCTGCCCGCATCGGGCAAAGCGCCCCTGTTCAATCCCGACCGCTGGCGGCTGCGCCTCAAGGGGCTGGCCCTGCCGGTGCTGATCATCGTGTTCCTAGAGATCATCGTGCGCATCGGTTGGCTGCCCGCCTACCAGATGCCGGCCCCCAGCGAGATCGCCCTGACCCTCGGCGACCTGGCCGAGGGGGCGCTATGGAAACATATCAGCGCCAGCCTGTTGCGAGTGCTGCTGGGCTTTGCCATCGGCGCCAGCCTGGCGTTGGTCTTCGCCGCCTGGGTTGGCTTGAGTCGGGAGGCCGAAGCCTATCTGGAGCCGACCTTCGCCGGCCTGCGCTCGATCCCCAGCCTGGCCTGGGTGCCATTGCTCCTGCTGTGGCTGGGCATCGACGAAACCTCGAAGGTGGTGCTGATCGCCATCGGCGCGTTCTTTCCCGTGTACCTCAATGGCGTGGCAGCGATTCGCAACATCGACCGCAAGCTGGTGGAGGTCGGCCAAATGTACGGCTTCAGCCGCCGCCGTCTGGTGCGGCGGATTCTCCTGCCCGCCGCCCTCCCCGGCCTGTTCACCGGGTTGCGCGGCGGCATGAGCCTGGCCTGGATGTTCCTGGTGGCCGCCGAGCTGATCGCCGCGACCAAAGGCCTGGGCTATCTGCTCAGCGATGGCCGCGAAACCTCGCGTCCGGACATCGTGCTGGCGGCGATCATCGTGCTCGCCCTGCTGGGCAAGCTCAGCGACGGCATCCTCGCCGCCCTGGAAAAGCATTTCCTGGCCTGGCGCGACACCTTTAACGGCACCGAGGAGTGAGCCATGACCCAAGCCCTGCTGGACATCCACGTCGAGCGCAAGACGTTCGCCGACACCACCGTGCTCAATCATATCCACCTGCAACTGCAACCCCGGGAAACCGTGTGCCTGCTGGGCCCTAGCGGCTGTGGCAAGAGCACCTTGCTGCGCATCGTCGCCGGTCTGGAGAAAGACTTCGAAGGGCAACTGCTCAGCCACACCGAACACCTGGCCTTTGTGTTCCAGGAACCGCGCTTGATGCCCTGGCTGACGGTGCAACAGAACATCGGGTTCAGTGATGACGACGATTACGACAAGGCCTGGGTCGCGCAGTTGATCGAGGAAGTCGGCCTCACGGGATTTGCCGACGCATTGCCCAAGGCGTTGTCCGGCGGTATGGCGCAGCGGGTGGCGATTGCCCGCGGCCTGTACGCGCGACCACAGGTGCTGTTGCTGGACGAGCCCTTCAGCGCCGTGGATGCCTTCACCCGAATGAAATTGCAGGACCTGTTGCTGCAACTGGCCGAACGGCATGGGATCGCCTTGTTGCTGGTGACTCACGATGTCGACGAGGCGCTGTACCTGAGCGACCGGGTGTTGGTGATGGACAACCGCCCCAGCCGCATTCGCCAAGCATTGACGGTGCAACTGGACCATCCGCGAGACCGGCGCGACCCGTTGCTGGCCCGACTCAAGGCGCTGGCCCTGACCGAACTGCAACGTGCTCATGTGATTTGATCAAGGCCCTTCGCTAAGCACTTAATAGCATTAACAAATAAAAAATCAGTATTTATGGTTATAAAAATAACCACGTACTCTCAACTCATCCCGTCCCATTGGTCACGACAGTGAAGTGCCTTATGAAACCGACTGACAACGTTATCGACTTCGTCCAATTCCGCAAACGCAAGCAGGCTCAGCAACAGGCCCGGGCCATGTGGGAAATGTACGCGCGTAATGCCGGTTACCAGGCGTTCCAGTGGGTCCAGGCGTTCCAGCCGACCAGGACGTACCAGGCGTGAGCGCCCAGGAACCCTCGCGCTTTTTGGCGAGTGCCGACGAACCCGAAGTGGATCTGAACAACCTGGAAGCCTTGGATGAAGATCCGATTTGCGAACGGGTCGCGCAGAACCTGCAACGCCTGCGCGGCAAGCGACACCTGTCCCTGGACGCCCTCGCTCGCCAGTGCGGGGTAAGTCGGGCCATGCTGGCGCAGATCGAGTCCGGACGCAGCGTGCCCTCGATCAAGGTGCTGTGCAAAATCGCCAAGGGTCTGAAGGTGTCGGTTGCCGCGTTCCTGGAACATCGGGCTTTCGAGGGGGTGGCGGTGCTGTCGGTCAGCCAGAGCAAACGCCTGGTCAGCGCCAGTGGCGCCTTCGTCAGCCGTGCCCTGTTCCCGTTCGATGTGGCACGCCAGTCGGAATTCTACGAGCTGCGCCTGAGCCCGCTGGGGGAGGAACACTCCGAAGGGCATGGGCCGGGTGTTCAGGAGAACTTGGTGGTGTCCCAGGGTGTGCTGGAGATCAGTGTCAACGACGAGCGCTACCTGCTCTCCACCGGCGACTCGATTCTGTTTTATGCCGACCAACCACACCGCTATCGCAACCCGGCCGACAGCGAAGCGGTGGCGTACCTGGTGGTTACCTACCCGGAACGCCTGGACTGAACCCGCCTGTGGCGAGGGAGCTTGCTCCCGTTTGAGTGCGCAGCGCTCACAAAATGGGGGCTGCTGCGCAGCCCAGCGGGAGTAAGCTCCCTCGCCACGGGGCCAGTCTCAAGGACGTTGCCCGGCTGTAATCAGCAGGTGCAGCACATCATCGGCATGCCGTTGCAGCTCATCATCATCGGCATGCTGCAGTCGTCCATCATCTTCATCATCAAGGCGCAGCAGTTTTTCATCATGTCCATGTTCATGCCCGCCATCGGCATGACTTTGCACATCATGCAGTCCGCCATCACCGTGCATTCCATCACGCACTTCATCATCGGCATCGGCATGCCCATCATCGGCATTGGCATCATCATGCTCGCCATCGGCATGGCCATGCTCGCCTGGGACATGCACATCATGCTCATGTTGCCGCAGTGCATCATCATCGGCATGCCGCAGTTCATCATCATCTGCATCATGTCGGCGCTGTTCTTGAACATGGCCATGTCCATGCCGGCGGCTGGCATCATTTTGCACATCATGCCGTCGTCCATCATTTCGCAGGTCATGGTCGCCATCATCATCGGCATGCCCATCATTGGCATCATCGGCATGTTGGCGTTCATCGGCATTGGCATCTGCATGGCGTTCATCATGGTGGTGTTCCCTGTAAGGTTCGAGAGTCGGACAAGCTGATGGGGCGGATTCTAAGCATTGACCCGGACCCGACAAGATGGCGATCGAACAGCAAGAATGAACGTTCAGACAGGCTTACCGGAGCGACACACGCAAATCCTTCTGCTATTGCATGCACTTCGCTTTCATTACAGACACTTTCCAAACGACAGCTTCGATTCTTCGGTCATGGATATGCCATCCAAACCTATGTCAATAACCGTAAGAAATAATCGATCTAAATATCCCCCAGCGTTTCCCGCCACGAGGGCTCAGCCAATCAACTGGGCATACACCGGCCGGTCGATATTCCCACCAGACAGAATCACCCCCACCTTTTTCCCCTGCATCGCTTCACGTTCCTGCATGAGTGCCGCCAAGGCCGCGGCACCTGCGCCCTCGGCCAGGTTATGAGTGTCGGTGTAATACACCCGCATGGCCTCGGCAATTTCCGCGTCGCTGACCGCGACGATCCGCGCCGCAGCGGCCCCATAGATGGCAAAGGCCTCGGGAATGGGTCTACGCACGGCCAACCCGTCCGCGAAGGTATTCGCCGAAGCGGTCTCACACAGTCTTCCGGTTTCAAATGACAACTTCGCCGCGACGGCCTCGGTGGACACCACGCCCACCACTTGGGTTTTCAGCCCCAAGGCATCGCGGGCGGCGATGACTGCGCAAACCCCCGATCCACAGCCTATCGGCACGTAGACCGTGTCGAGGTCGGGCACCGCCTTGAACAGCTCAAGCCCATAAGTCGCCACGCCCCTGACCAACTCAGGATGGAACGGCGGCACCAGGTAGAGCCCCTGAGCGTGGGCCAGGCGTGCTGCCTCTTCCCGGGCCTCATCAAAATCGCGGCCATACTCGACCACCTCGCCGCCAAAGCCACGCATGGCATTGTTCTTCTCCACCGAGTTACCTTGCGGCACGACGATCAACGCTTTCAAACCCAAGGCGGTGGCCGCCAGTGCCAGGCTCTGGCCATGGTTGCCGCGCGTCGCCGTGACAATGCCTTTCGCCTCGGGATGCTCGCGCTTGAGCCAGTGTACGAAGGTCAGGCCGCCGCGCACCTTGAAGGCCCCGGTCGGGGTGTGATTCTCGTGCTTGACCCACACCGTGCAACCCAGCCGTTCAGCCAGCAACGGCCAGGCGTACTGGGCCGTGGCGGGCATGAATTGATAGAGATGGCGGGCAGCGTGTTCGATGTCGTCGCGGGTCAGTGTGTGCATGATGGGCCTCCTGGTTTTGCCCAGTCTAATCAGCGCGCCGGCGACGGGGCTTTCAGAAAACTGACCTGACTTTCGGGCCCACTCTTCATTACTATGCTGTTCATGAGCCCGCGAAATCACCCACCGCCGCCCCTGTCTGAACCGGTCCGTCGTATCGAGGCTGGGCCCTGGGCGATCGAATTGCTCCCTGGCTGTGCCTACGCGACCCGCTACGTCGCGACCCAGTCGGCGATCGGCTTTGCCTTCGACAGTCAGCGCGGCCTGCACGCCATCGGCAGCGACCGCGTGTTGCCCTTCGAGGCGCTGCCCAACGGCCTGGCATTCGTTCCCGCCGGGTGCGACGTGTTCTCCGAATCTCCCCGGGGCGGTGAATACCTGCGGATGGTGCGCACCGACGGCATGGCGTTGCCGGCGAAACATGCGTTCAACAATCGTATTGACCCGCAGGCCATCACCCTCGCCTTGAGAATGCGCAGCGCACTGCTGCGTGCCACGGCAGAGGACGATTGGGAAGCCTGGGCGCTCGGGCTGGCTGAGCGAGTGAAGGACCACAAGAGGTTTTCGGCACATTCCCAAGGCTCGATCACGGCCGGCCGGATGCGCCTGCTCGATGAGTTCATCGACGCCGGTCTCGACGGTCCGCTGGGGGTCAAGGAAATGGCCGGGCTGCTTGGCTTGTCCGAAGGTTATTTCATGCGGGCATTCAAACAGGCGACCGGCAAAAGCCCACACAGCTACCTGATCGACCGACGCCTCGCCAAGGCACGGGCGCTGATGCGCGACTCAACCGCCCGACTGACCGATATCGCCCACATCTGCGGCTTCAATTCCCAGGCGCACATGACCACGCTGTTCAAGCAACGCCTGGGCGTCAGCCCGGCGCAGTTGCGCGGGTATTCAAGGCCCTGAAGCCTCTGGGCAATGGGTTGATGGGGGCACCTGAGGGGCGAAATGGCGCCCCAAACCAAATTGCCATCAGATGGCCTTGCAAAAACACACTGGCCGTCTAGATTCAAACCTGTCTCCAACCAGATCTTCAACCACACCTGACAGCCCCTCGGGCGAGAGCGTCTATTGGCCTGAAAAATACACTTGGCGTTGCTTTCAATTACTGACACGGAATCAGTCATATCAACAAGAGGGATGCTTGATGAAGCATGGCCGTGGGTATCGTTCGCGCTCGCAAAAAGGACCAGCCGGACATTTCTGGCTGTCATTGGTTTGCTTTTCAGGCCTGGTGATCGCCAGCTTCCTGTTGTTCGAACAACAGATCCAGGATTTCCTGACCCATCTCAACCTGTACCTGCCCTCGACGCCCGCGCAGAAACTCAACCTGGCCTTGCTGCTGATTGCCCTGCTGGCGCTGGATGTGGTGTTGCCGGTGCCGTCGAGCATGGTCGCGCTGCTGGCCGTGGCGATGCTTGGCAGCCTGGGTGGATACCTGGTGATTTTCGTCGGCCTGTGCCTGGGGGCCGGGCTGGGTTATGCGCTGGGAGCCGGCTATTTGCGCCTGCTGTCCGGCCGCCTGGGCCTGCATCAGCGCCAGCCGGGGCAACTGGCGTACCGGTTGGGCACGCTGTCGTTGATCTGCCTGCGCGGCGTCCCGGTGCTGGCGGAAACCTCGGTCGTCGCCGCCGGCATGCAACGCTACCCATTGCGCGCGTTCATCCTGGTCACCACCCTGGCCAATGCCGGCCTCGCGTTGGCCTACAGTGCCATCGGCACCTTTCTCGTCGAACAGAACGCGCTGCTGGTGACCCTGCTCGCCAGCATGGTATTGCCCGG
This sequence comes from Pseudomonas sp. Van50, assembly GCF_055390755.1. NCBI lineage: Bacteria > Pseudomonadati > Pseudomonadota > Gammaproteobacteria > Pseudomonadales > Pseudomonadaceae > Pseudomonas > Pseudomonas sp. Van50. The sequence goes on from NZ_AP024343.1 coordinate 4,415,757, forward strand.
GCTGTTCATCGCCGGGTACAGCCTGTTCAAGAACATTCGCCGGCGCGACACGGCGCAACCCTTGCACGGGCGCTTCAAGGTCAGCTACGACTACCCGGTGGTTTTCACCGATCATCTGTTCGACCCGCTCAATCCCTGCCTGCATCGTCAGCTCACCGCCGGACACCGCGGCCAGGTAACGGTGCTGGTGTTCGCCGATGAACAACTGCTGCACAGCGCTCCGCACCTGCTGGCACAGATCAATACCTACTTCGCCAGCCATTTTCCGGACCTGCATTTGCAGGCGCCCCCCATCGCGGTCCCGGCCGGCGAATCGAGCAAGGATTCCCAGGTGTTGCAGCAGCTGTACAGCGACATGCTGCAACATGGCCTGGACCGGCATTGCTATGTGCTGGCCCTCGGTGGCGGCGCGGTGCTCGATGCGGTGGGCTACGCCTGCGCCACCTTCCACCGCGGCATTCGCCTGATTCGCATCCCCAGCACCGTACTCGCCCAGAACGACGCCGGCATCGGTGTGAAAAACGGCATCAACGCCTTTGGCCAGAAGAACCTGCTGGGCGCCTTCTACCCCGCCACCGCGGTCATCAACGATTTTCAATTGCTGACCAGCCTGAGCCGACGCGACCAGATCGCCGGGCTGGCCGAGGCAGTCAAGGTGGCGCTGATCAAGGACCAGGCGTTTTTCCAGTGGATGGAGCAACAGGCCGACGCCCTCGCCCACTTCGATCACGCGGCCAGCCGCTACGCGATCCGCCGCTGCGCCGAACTGCACCTGGCGCACATCACCGGCGCCGGTGATCCCTTCGAGCGCGGTAATGGGCGGCCATTGGACTACGGGCATTGGGCCGCTCACAAATTGGAAAACCTCAGTCACCACCGACTGCGCCATGGTGAAGCCGTCGCCGTGGGCATGGCCCTGGATGGACTCTACGCCAATGCCCTGGGGCTGTTGAGCGACGCCGACAGCGACCGGCTGCTGCACCTGCTGCTCAAGCTCGGCTTCTGCCTCAACCCGCCGGAGTTGACCTTGAAAGATGCACAGGGACGCTCGCAGGTTCTGCTCGGGCTGGAAGAGTTTCGCCAGCATTTGGGCGGGCAACTCTCCATCCCCATGCTCAGCCGGATCGGCGAGTCGGTGGACTTGCATGAAATCGATACCGCGCGAATGGAGCAGGCGCTGCAACGGCTCTGCACTCAGGCCGCCCCTGCACTCACACTGAACGAGAGCTGTGCGCAATGAACCCATCGTCGCCGGACCTCAAGACCTGGATGACCCTCGGCCGCGTGTCCAACCTGCCCACGGTGTGGACCAACACCCTGGCCGCCGCCCTGCTCGCCAGCAGCGCAGGGACCCTGGCACCGCCATCGTCCCTGGTCTGGCTCCTGCTGCTGGCGGCACTGTCGCTGCTGTACCTGGCCGGCATGCTGTTGAATGACCTGTTGGACGCCGACTGGGATCAACGCCACCACAATCCGCGCCCCATCACCCTGGGCCTGGTCAGCCGCCAGCAAGTGCGGTTGGCCACGGCGCTGCTACTGGTGCTGGCCGCGGTCGCGCTGCTGGGCCTGAGCCGGTTGATCGAACAACCGCACTGGCTGCTGGGCAGCGCCACGCTGTTGGTGGGTTGCATCCTCGGCTACAACCTGCTGCACAAGAAGTACGCCCACAGCGTCTGGCTGATGGGGGCCTGTCGCTCGGCGCTCTACCTCACCGCGGCGGCCAGCCTGGCGATGCCACCCGAACCGATCTGGCTCTGTGCCCTTTTGCTCGGCGTCTACATCAGCGGCCTGACCTACCTGGCCCGCCAGGAACACCGCAATCAACTGATCAGCCGCCTCCCGCTGCTGCTGATGTTGAGCCCCCTGGCGTTGGCGATCTACGCAGACAACGCCTGGTTCTGGCCAGTCCTGCTGATATGGCTTGGCTGGTTGGGCTGGCACTACTGGCGCAACCTGGCCAACCCGCGGCAACGGCAGGTCCGCGCCTTTATCGGTGCGGGCCTGGCCGCCCTGCCGCTGTTCGATGCCCTGGTGCTGGCCGTCGCCAACCAGCCGCTGGGCAGCCTGTTATGTGTCCTGGTGTTTTTCCTGCTTCCTCATTTCCAACGCTGGATCAAACCCACATGAACACGGACGTTACAGCATCGGCATCGGCAGCCCTCGACATGCGCCAGGATTGCCTGAACGAACAACGCCGGCATTTCACCCAGTCGCTCGATGAAACCGAGCGGCAATGGTGGCTCTCGGCGCAGGCGCAACTTGCCCAACGCCCGGACGCCAACACCGCGGCGTTCCTGAGCGGCCAGTGCAAGCGCCACCTCAAGGAGCGCGCCCAGCCCGGCACCGACGGCTGGAGCAATGTCCAACTGGCGCGGGCATTGCTGCTGGCCCAGGTCCTGGAACTGCAACCCGTCGCCGGGCAAGTGTCCTTGCTGCGCCAGTTGTTCCTGTGGGGCGACGACCAGGAAAAGATCGCCACCTTGAAAGCCCTCGACTGGCTCGACAGCGGTGGGCTCTGCCTCGGGCTTGCACTTCAGGCCGGGCGCACCAGCAACAGCCAGGTGTTTGCCGCCCTCGCCCTGGACACCGCCTACCCATCGCGTCACTACGACGAACGGGCCTTCAACCAACTGGTGTTGAAAGCCCTGGGCATGGGCCTCGATGTAGGGCGCCTGGTCGGCCTGACGCAACGACAAAGCGTCACGCTCAACCAGTTGGCCCTCGACCTGCTGGACGAACAACTCGCCGCCGAACGAACGGTATCTGCCGGACTGCCTCACGTGATTGCCTTTGCCTTGCTGAGCCCGGCGCAACGTCAGCGCCTGGCCGGGCTGGCCCAGCAACAACGCTTGCCGCCGCCATGGCAAGCGCACCTGGGCGGCACTTTGCCGAACTGATGCCCGCCCCTCCCCTGCCTTTTTGACGAGGATTCACCATGCTCAAGTACTTCGACCCGCATATCCATATGGTCAGCCGCACCACCGACGACTACCAGAACATGGCGGCCGCCGGCATCACCGGCGTGATCGAACCAGCCTTCTGGCAGGGTCAGGCCAGGACCAGCGTCGGCAGCTTCATCGACTACTTCGACACGCTGTTGGGCTGGGAGCGTTTTCGCGCCAGCATGTTCGGCATCCATCACTTCTGCACCATCGGCCTGAACCCCAAGGAGGCCAACGACTTGTCGGTGGCCAATGAAGTGCTGGAGATCCTGCCGCGCTACCTGGTGAAAGATGGCGTGGTGGCGGTGGGTGAAATCGGCTACGACGACATCACCCCGGAGGAGGATCGCTTTCTCGCCGCCCAATTGGAGCTGGCCAAACAATTCAACCTGCCGGTGTTGGTGCACACCCCGCACCGCGACAAGATCGGTGGCACCAAGCGCACACTCGCGGTCATTCGCGAGGTCGGCATTGCCGAACACCTGGTGATCATCGACCACCTCAACGAACTGACCCTGCCCCTGGTGCTGGACAGCGATTGCTGGCGCGGCCATTCCATCTACCCCAACACCAAGATGTCGGAACAACGCATGGTCGCGCTGCTGCAGCAGTACGGCACGGAAAAAATGGTGGTCAACAGCGCCGCCGACTGGGGCATCAGCGACCCGCTCAAAGTGCCCAAGACCGGCCAGGCGATGCTGGCCGCCGGCTTCAGTGAAGCCCAGGTCGAACAGGTGCTGTTCCACAACCCGGTGGACTTTTTTGCCCAGAGCGGCCAACTGGACAAAACCCTGGTCAGCACGCCCCTGCCCATCGATCAGCGGCGACAGTGGCAGGACAACTCTGCCCTGCGGGGCCAGGAGCCGGTGATCAAATGAGTGCCCGCACGGGTTGGACGGCCACGCAGATCGGCTATTGCAGCAACGTGCACCCGACCCATGACCTGGGCGGGCTGCGCGCTTCCATCGAACGGCATTTCCAGACCGTACGTACACTGCGCGGGCTCGACACCCAAGACAGTGGATTGTGGATCAGCGCCGTCGCCGCCGCCGAGCTCCAACAGGCGTCCGCCCGTGCGGATTTCCTCGACCTGCTGCAACGCAGCGGCCTACGCCTGACCTCACTCAACGGTTTTCCCTACGGCCAATTTCACCAGGGCGCGGTGAAAGCCGACGTCTACCTGCCCAGTTGGGGCGATCCGCAGCGGCTGGCGTACAGCCTGGACCTGGCTCGATTTCTCGCCCAGGCCCTGCCAGCGGACTGTGCCCAGGGGGTGATCTCCAGCCTGCCGCTGGGCTATGCCGCCCACTGGAGCCCGACGTTACAGCAACGTGCCGAGCAGCAACTGCGCGAGCTCACCGCCGCGCTGGCCCGGTTGCAACGGGAGACAGGCAAGAAGATCGTGATCTGCCTGGAAATGGAGCCCGATTGCGTGCTGGAAAACACCGACCAGGCCATCGCCTTCTTTCGTCACTGGCAAGCCACGGACCCACACCATGAACACCTGGCGCTGTGTTTTGACGTCTGCCACCAGGCCGTGATGTTCGAAGACTGCTACCAGTCACTGGACCGATTGCGTCTGGCCCGGGTCCCCATCGGCAAGATCCAGCTATCCAATGCGCTGATTTGCCACCTGCCTGAGGATGCGCAGCGGCGCGAACAGGTGCTCCAGACATTGGGCGGTTTTGCCGAACCCACCTACCTGCATCAAGTCAAAGCCCGCGCTGGACAGGAGCGGTTATCGGCCTGGGCCGACCTTCCCGCGGCCCTGTACGAGTGTGAGCAGGACGGCCACGCCCCTCCCGAGCTGAGGATCCACTTCCACATTCCGTTGTTCAGCGAACACCTGCTGTTGCCCGAACTCAGCGGCAGCCAGGTCGCCCTGGCGCAGACCTTCGATTTTCTCGCCGACCATGGGGATTTTCGCCCGGTACTGGAAGTGGAAACCTACAGCTGGGGCGTCCTGCCCAGCCAGTTGCGACCCACCACCGAGCACGCCCAACTCCAGGGCATCGCGGCGGAGTTGCACTGGGTCGAAGACCAGTTGCAGCAGCGCCAGTTGCTGCAACCCCAAGCGCTGGAGGCCTGCGCCGATGTCCTCTGAGCCTGCGCGCCAGCCGTTGCTGCTGATCAACGTGGTCGGCCTGACACCCGCACTGCTGGGGGCCGCGACGCCCTGCATCAATGCCCTGTTGAAAACGGCCAGGATGGCCACGCTGCAACCGGTGTTCCCGGCGGTCACCTCCACGGTGCAAGCCTCGATCCTCACGGGCCAGCCACCGTCGGAGCACGGCATCGTCGGCAACGGCTGGTATTTTCGCGATCAGGCCGAAGTGCGTTTCTGGCTGCAGCCCAACGCACTGATCCAGGGGGAAAAAGTCTGGCAGACACTCAAGCGCCAGTACCCCGGGTTTCGCTGCAGCCAGCTGTTCTGGTGGTACAACATGTATGCGGACGTGGACGCCGCCATTACCCCACGGCCGCATTACCCGGCCGATGGCCGCAAGATGTTCGGCCTGTATTCGACGCCGGCCTCGTTGCACGAGCATATTGAACAGCAGATCGGCGAATTCCCCTTTCCAAGTTTCTGGGGCCCGGCAGCCGGCATCGCCTCGAGCCGCTGGATCGTGGATTGCGCCATCGCCGAATTCCAGCTCGACCGCCCCGACCTGCAGTTGATCTACCTGCCCCATCTCGACTACAGCCTGCAACGCCTGGGCCCCGATCATCCGTCGATTGCCGACGAGGTGCGCGCCATCGACAGCGAAGTCGGGCGTCTGCTGGACTTTGCCCAAGCACAGGGCGCGGCGGTGATGCTGCTGTCCGAATACGGGATCGAAGCCGTCACCCAATCCGTTTCCATCAACCGGTTGCTACGCGCCGAAGGCTTGTTGCAGGTCCGCCAATCGCTGACCTGGGAGTTGCTCGATCCCGGTGCCAGTGCGGCGTTTGCCGTGGCCGACCATCAGGTCGCGCACATCTACGTGAAGCAGGCGCGCGACATCCCTCGCGTCAAGGCGCTGTTGCAGCGCCAGGCCGGCATCGAGCAGGTGCTGGATAAAACCGAACAACGGGCCTGGCACCTGGATCATCCGCGCAGCGGCGAACTGGTGACCGTGGCCGCCGCCGGTTGCTGGTTCGATTACTACTACTGGTTCGACGACCGCAAGGCCCCCGACTTTGCCCGCACCGTGGACATCCATCGCAAGCCAGGCTACGACCCGCTCGAGCTGTTCATCGACCCAGCCATTCGCTTCCCGAAATTGAAAGTGGCGCGCCGCCTGCTTCAGAAAAAACTCGGCTTTCGCTACTACATGGACCTGATTCCGCTGGACACCCGCCTGGTCCGCGGCAGCCACGGACGGCTGCCCGCGAGCGAAAAGACCGGCCCGCTGCTCATCACCAATTGTGATCTGTCGTTGCCGCAGCACCTTGCGGCCACGGCGGTGAAGCAACTGCTCCTGGAACACTTCCGGGGGCGCCCTCATGCCGATACGGCGAATGCCAAGGAGCTTCCATGCGGCGAGCCATTTCCATAACCGTTCTCAGTGCCCTGGCCGGTTTGGCCCAGGCACAGGACACCAACAACTTCGATTGCAGCAACTTCCTGCAGTTTGGAGCAGACATCAACAAGACCCGGACCGCGTTTGCCCAGAGTCCCGAGACCATGGCCTGGAACTGGTTCGTCTGTTTGAACCAACCCAGCACCGCGCAAAGCAGCAATCTCGTGTGGGAGACGATGAAGCCTTCGGACCAGGTCTACCTGCCCAACGGCGCACCACCGGGCACCTATGACAGCTCAGCGCCGCTCCCGGCCGCGGTGGTGACGCAAGCCAAGGCACAGGGCATGGACCTGTCCCGATCCTTCCATAACATCAATGCCACCCAACAGGTCGATGGCCTGATCCTGCAAATGGGGGGTGCCGTGCCCGATGCCCAACAAGGCCAGCCCGTACGCTTTCAGTTACTGATGGGCAAGGACACGTTCGATTACATCGTGAAGAAGCAGGTCTACAACGTGAACGGTCAGGCCGCCCTGGCCAACGACCTGGACTTCCCCCCCACCGCCTGGGAGTTGAAAGCCGCGTGGCTGTGGATCGGCACGGACACGACCTACCGACAAACCCTGGTGAACGACGGCTACTACATTGCCCAAGCCTACTACCAGCAGGACGATGGTACCTATCAGGTCGGCTATGTGGCATTGAGCGGCCTGCATGTCGTCAACAAACTGAACGCTGACTGGGTCTGGACCACCTTCGAAAACATCAACAACAGCAAGTACACCGTAACCAATGCCCCGACGCCGGCGCCGATGACCAACACCACCGGGCCGACTGCGGCTGCCAAGCCGGTCAATGCCAGCTTCCAGGCCAATAATCGGAGCCTGTCGAAGTACGAGTTGATCGGGGTCGAGTTCCAACCCATCACCCAGGTACTGGCCAATTCACAACTGGAATCGGCGTTCCAGAACACCTCGTCCTGCCTGGCCTGCCACGGCACCGCCGCCTACTCGAACGACAACGGCTACTTCAATTTCGCTCTGAACCAGGGGGGCGGCATCGTCTATCCCACCACTCCGCTGCCGCCCTCGGCATTCGATGGCTACAAAAAACTGGACTTTGTCTGGTCGCTGAAACGCGCCCAGTGGCAACGCTAAGGAGCATGACATGAGCGTATTGAATTTCCCCCGTATCTACCTCAACGGCCATATGTTCTGGAACCCACCGACGGCCAACAATAACGACGTATATCCGCTGTATGACGCGGTCAACGCGGACATCAACTGGCCGTTCATGAGCCACTTCGGCATCAACGCCACGAACGCCCCCACCCAGCTGATGCCCTGGGCCATCAAGCCCCTGGCAAAGAATGAGCTGCCGCTCTATATGCTGCAGGTACCGACCAATGCCAACCCGAAAACCTACCCATACATGCCCGCCGAATGGGATCTGTTTGGTGACAATGCCTGCGGCACGGTGAGCTACAAAGGGACTCGCTCAACGATCATTGGCGGCGAGCTGCAGGCAGACACCTACATCACCGAGGATGCGCTGGTTGGCAGGGACTACCAATTGCTCGGCAATCCCTTTGGCAGCAACGCTCCGACTGCCGCGCGCTTCGTCGATGTCAGCCCGTGGCAGAACACCTTCACCGCGTTGTATTTCGACAAGCTGATGCTGGGGGATGCCACGTGTGGCCTGACCCTCAATCGCCAGTATCGGATGATGGATCGCTTCCTCAATTTCAATTGGGGCGCCTTCGGTGGCCTGGTGTATGTCACCACCACCTGGCAGACCTGCTTTCCCCAGGAGAACCTGGAATGGGTCATCGGCGATTCGGCGCTGCTGAGTAACCTGCAGCAGCAGATGAAGCTGCAAGGGGCAAAGGGCCTGATGTTCAGGTTCTCCACCTACCTGACCTGCTACGACAGGAACGGTGTTTTCAACGACTTCCCGTACGTCAACACCCGTTCCAATGCCCCCTCGGATACGGCTCGTCTGCAAGCGATGTATCAGAAGGGCCTGGACAACGTTTCCGGTATTTTCTTCAATCCCGCCTACAGCCGCACCGCCGCGACCCTGGGCCTCTGGTTCGCCGACGAATACCCGACCGCGCCCGCCGGCCTGCGCCTGGTGCCCGCGCAGGCCGTATCTGTTGTTCAACCCAGTGGAACTCCCCAAAACGCCACACTGGGCGTGACTTCGGTGCAGATTACCGGCAACATCCTGTCGCTGGATCTGGCCAACACGTTCCCGTTCTATCCGGTAGAGCCCAATGCCCCCATCCTGACCGCCGAAAAATTCCAGGCCGGCGACTACCAACTGGGTGTACGCGAGGGTGATCAATTCATGTCGGTAGTGGACTTCGGTTTCGACCGGTATGACCAGGCAGCCTTCGACAAACGCTCCGGCCTGCAGGACTTCACGCTCAGCGACGCGGACCTGACGAAACTACAACCAGGTCATCCATTGGAGCTGCGACTCAAAGCTACGGCCGCCCCGACACCCGTGATCGCCGCCACCCAGCAAACCTGGACCGCCGAAGTGGTGGAGAGCGGCAGTTTCATCGACGTGGGCGACCATAAGACGCTGACCATCATGGTGCAGAAAAATGGTCAGCCGGCCGCCAATACCACGCTATGGGTGGCGGAATATGGCAACCCCTACATGGTGACCACCAGCGACTACTATCTGGCCTCCAGCAACGCGGCCAATTTCACGCTGTTCTTCGACCACCCGAACCACCCCGAACTGAACAAGGCCAATCTACCGAACTTCAATAACGCGCCGCCCGTACAAAACTATCTGGCCGAAGGCAGCGGCCGCCGACTGACCGCGCTGCGCAATACGGATGAGGACATTGGAGACCCGATCGGTTATCAGCAATTCCTGCAGGGCGAGGGCAAACCGGTCACGATCGACTTGCACCCTTGCCTGGCATTCGACGCTGGCCTCTACGCCACCGGAACCCTGCACGACGACGTCCACGCCACGCCGGTGGATTACTCTTATGTCACCACGACCACCGACGCCAACGGCATCGCCCAAGTGAGCTTCAGGGCCGTGGCCCCGGGCTTCCCGACCTTGCGTTTTTTCGTCAAGGACGGCGACAGCGATCCGGTCATCCCCTTCAGTTTCCCCGTTCCCCAAGCCTACATCGACTTCCTCGCCCCGCTCCGCGTCCTGCCCTTGGACGTGCAACTGCAACAGGACTTCATCAACTACTGGAACACCGTCTACAAGGATCAGAACGCCGCCACGCAGCTGTGGGAGGGCTTCCTCTACCCACGCATCCTGCAGACCTTCTATTACCTGTACCCCATCATGAACAAGTACATGCCGCTCAACTCCCAGGCACGCGTCGAAGGCGCCATCGACCAGCTGATTGTGCTGATCAGCAAGCCCTACCAGGAAGAAAGCACGCTCTCGATGCCCATCACCCGTGACATGTCCCAGAGCCGCCGCGCGGTATTGGAGCTGTGGGCCAAGAAGCTGGTGAAGCGCAACTATCCGCCACAACAACTCAAGATGAGCGACTACGACAACCTCTGACCGTAACGCTGTTCACCCAGGAAAGATAAACCACTGTGGGAGCGAGCTTGTGTAGGAGCTGAGCTTTTGTGGGAGCCGAGCTTGTGTGGGAGCTGAGCTTGCTCGCGATGAAGGCACCTCGGTCTTTCGAATGACCGCGTTATCGTTCATCGCGAGCAAGCTCAGCTCCCACACAAGCTTTGCTCCCACAGGCTCGCACACAGTGTCACCCGGTACTTTTCAAAGGAATGACCTATGAAAACCAGTATCTTGAACCGGCTGTTGCTGTTGATCCTGCTGTCCAGCCCACCGCTGTTCGCCGAGGACAGCGGTGCCGTCTACTTCACCATGGGCGTGCACAACACCGAGGGGTGCAACGAACAGAACGGCAACTGCATCGCCAAACGGGCCCCGGGCGACCCTTCCGATCCGTTCTTCCCGGCGTTCTGGATCAGCGATTGGACCATGTACCGGGTGATGCACAACTACGAAAAAAACCCGCCGCCCTACAGCAATCCGCCCTCCACCCTGACCCCGGCGGACTACACCGTCTCCCGAGGCACCAGCTACTACGACACGGCCTATATCCCGGCCGATGGCGACGGCTTCGGTGCGATGATGGAGCACTATGAGAAGTACTGCCTGCCGATCTTCCCGATCAAGAACAACAATTACACCTGCTCCTTCGTGTCCCTGGGCAACAAGGCGTACTTCCTGACCTATCCGCAGGATCGCCCCAAGGACATGCCGGCCTGCTGCATGTTCTCGCCGATGAACCATCCGCCGCGCCAAGACTTCATCCAGCACCTGCCCTACAGCGCCGAGCGCAGCCAAAACCTCGACGCCAGCGTGCAGGCCTACGCGCTGGACCTTCAATCGCCGCAGGGGCCGATCCTGTTCGGCTATGCCTTCTACAAAAAGATGTCGGGGCAACCGCCCTACCGGCAGCCCCAATCGTTCTTTTTCTCCGGTGACACCAGCGTTGCCAATGCCCCCATCGTCAGCCAGAACTACACCAACTTCCGCATCGCCAGACCGGACCCGGCCCAGACCTGGGCGCAGGTGGCCGCGATGTGCCCGGCGAATCCACCGCCCTGCCAGTTGTTCGAGCCACCGGCTTCCCAGAGCAACGGGCAAAAGGCGCAGTGGAACAAGCTCATGCAGCGCAAACCCTGAGCAATGACGGAGATCGCCATGAACATTTCACTGCGTTTCATCCTGGTACTAGTGGGTCTGGCCAATCTTCCGGCCCTGGCCCTGGAGCAATCCCAGGAACAAGCCATGCCACGGACACAGGCCTCCAGCCTGAATTGCCAGCCCCCCAGCACGGCGCCGGCGGCCACCGCCAGCCAGGACCTGTTCGATCAATACAGCTGGCAGCTGTTCATCGCCGTGAACTGGCCCGCCCAGGCAGGGCAGCGCGGGGATCCCGACTGCAGCAAGCAACCGGGGGACCCTGGCTACACCGTCTGGCAGACCTACAAGACCGTGGAAGAAATCTTCCTGCCACGGGGGGCCGATCCAGGCCCCTGGAACACCCCGCAACTGGCCAAGAGCCTGGGCATCATCAACATCGCCGCGCTGAAGAACAGCTCCCTGGTGAATGCCGTCGACCAGGCCGTCGGCGGCTGGCTGATCGACCAGGCCGGCAACCCGACCTACTACGACATCTCGGCCAACGAGACCTCCTACAACTACATCGTCGCCAACCAGTTCTATAACGCCGATGTGGTGTCCAAAGCCAACAACATCACCTTTCCCTACGGGGTCATCGAGGTCAAATCCAGCTGGCGCATCCTTACCACGCATGACAACGCCAGCCGCTACCTGACCATGCTCGCCCGCGTCGCCACGTTCGACGACCAAGGCCAGCGCACCGGCGTCACCGAGGCCTATCTGGGCCTGGTGGGGTTGCACATCATCACCAAGGTGAACGGTTATCCGCAGTGGATCTGGTCGACCTTCGAACAGATCGACAACGTTGCGCCCAAAGCGCTGGTGAACGGGGTATGGGTCGACCAGCCGGTAGCCGGCACGGCCTATTCCTACTTCAACCCCAACGCGCCGGCAGCCAGCCTCAACCAGTCACCCTGCGACTGGCAGACCCAGGGCGCGCACCTGGTCTGCGTGCCCAAACCCGGCACCACCTTCCAGACGCCGAACCCGTTGAACCGGTTCACCCCGATCGCCGAGATCACCAACGAGGTGAACGCCCGCTACCGCAGCGACCCGGACCTGCAACGCAGCGTGTTGAAGTACTACCAACTCATCACCACCCAGCGCCCGCTGATGCCGGACAACCCCAGCAACCCACTGGGCCAGCCGACACCCGCCCTCTCGGCCAACGTAACCATGGAAAGCTACATCCAGCCCAACAGCAGTTGCATGAATTGCCACTCCATGGCGACACCGGTCAAGAGCCCCTACAAATCCGATTACTCCTACCTGTTCAAATTCGCCAATTCGCCTGTCGGCAAAACCATCAAGGACGAGGAATAACTCATGAGCATCCTGAACGGACCACGGCTGAATTTCTGGGGCGGCATCCGCACGGACGTCAGCCTGCCGAACAACTCCCCGACCATTCCCTACGATGGCAACGATGACTGGCCGCTCTTCGACCTGACCACCTCGACCCTGGCACCCGGGGCCGAGTCCTACACCGATGACCAGTTGAACAACATGATCAATGCCCCCACCGGCAACTACTACACCGCCGGTGGCTGGAATCATTACGGGCAGCATGTCGTCGACATGCAGAACGCCTTGATCAGCTCCCAGGGCATCCCCGGCAGCATCAGCACCACCGGCGACCTGGTGGGCCAGGCCGTCTACCTGCTCGGCTCGGTGGACCCGGTGACCGGCCAGGGACCGGTGTCCGGCCCGATGATGGTGGACCTGGACCCCACCGCCTCGACGACCACCCAGATCTTCGTCGGCGGCCTGCAAATCGGCGGCAACGACAACATCCAGTTGCTGATTCGCAGCGACACCGTGTGCAGCAGTTTCTACATGAAGAAGCGTGTGCTGGAACCAGAGCAAATGGATGCCCCGGGCTCCTTCCGCTTCAGCGGCACATTTCAGCTGACCTTCCCCCTGAGTAGCATCGTCAACTGGAACCAGAACAGCAGTGGGCTGCGTTCGATCATCCAAGCACCGGGCGCAACGGGTATCGTCCTGCGTTTCGTCATGTTCGAGATGTGTCCCGCGATGACCACCGAGCAACTGGACGCTGACTACGCCGCTGGCCGGTACACGCCCAACCCGAGCATCGGCAGGGTCATCGGCACACTGGCCCCGGCCTTCGCCGACGAGCCGCTGAACTGCCAGCCGGGCCGGCAACTGATTAACCAGTACACGGGGAACGCCGGCTATGCCGAACTGAGTGACAGTGGCCTCCTGAGCATCGACATGGTGAATGTCATTCCGAAGAAAACCTTCCGGGCTGTCCGGGACGATATCACCAGCCCCATCGGGCCCAACGCCGATTACGGGACCGTGACCATCAGCGCCGGCACCACCACCCTGACCACACTGGACCCGACCAGCAGTCCCTTGGTTGACTACTACGTGTACGGCGGCATCGTCGACGTGCCCCTGACCACCAGCCAGCAGCAGACGGTGCGGACCACGGCACTGGCCATTACCGCGCCCGACAAGGTTTGCAACACCACACTTAATGCCACCGAATCGACCTATCGGATCTATGCCGACCAGCGCAACGTCTACCTGGAGGACTACCCCAACGGCCTGTCGATCACCCTGCAGGTCCGGTACCTGGGCGGCGCGGTGCCCAGCACCACCGAAATCGGCCTGAAGGCGGCGGCCCCCGCGGTCTATGATCAACCGCAATACTGGGACTTCCTCGACTTCCCTGATTCGTTGACCGTCGACAATGGCCAGCTTTCCGTCAGCTTCCCGGTCACCCTCAAGCCGGGCAGCGCCGCTCAAGCGGGGTTTGTTGCCCTGACCTGCACGGTCAACAATTTCCCCAGCAGCGCTTACTTCACCAACTTTCGCAAATACGCCCAGACCGACTTCGGCATCCCCCAGGGCACGACCATCACCTGGCCGCTGATGTACCCCAACGTGCTGCGCTTTCACTACCTGGCCTTCCCCGCCATGTCGCGCTATATCCCGCTGAATCAGCCCGACGCCATCATGGGCGCCAAGAACCCCATCCTGGCCCGCACCTCGGATGCGTACAAAGGCACCACGCTGTTCATGCCGGTGGTGCGCTCGATGTCGCCCTGCCAGCGGGCACTGCTGCGGGCCTACCTCACCGGTGAACCGTGGCAACCGCCGCAATGACCGCGTCCCCCTTTTGTTCACGGAGAGAGCCTATGTCAGTTCCCCTTCAGATCCCCGCACACCCGGAGGAAAGCCTGCGCCCCAGCACCCTTGTCGCCGAGGACCTGCTGAACCCTCGTGGTCTCTGCCTGCAAGCCGACGGCAGCCTGCTGCTCACCGAAGCAGGTTCCGGCTTGCCCGACCAACCTTTCAGCGGCCGTATCAGTCGACTGCGCCCGGATCCGCAGCAGCCCGGCGCCTACCTGCCCCGCGAAACCCTGGCGCAAGGGTTTCGCGCCATGAACATGCAGGCACGCATGCTGCGCGATGAAATCATGGGGCTGTCGGACATCGCCTGCGGTGACGGACGCTGCCTGGTCAGCCAGACGGATTATGTCGCCGGTTCAAAACTGCTGGACCTGCAATTCACACCGCCCGAGCCGGTCTTCCATAGCCGCGGCAACCTGAACGCGCTGTGCTACCACCCGACCCGCCGCAGTTGGCTGGCCGTCAAGCCCGATACCAATCAGTTGGTGGAGTTCGTCACGGGCCAAGAGGAGCGCGTGCTGGTTCAACTGCCCGAGCTGGATCAAGGCCAGGAAGCCGTTCCCGTGACCCTGGTGTACGAACCGGCGACAGACGCTGTGCTGATCAGTCTGTTCTCGGGAGAACTGCACGGCGACCCGAGCCGCAAGGGCATCGATTTTGCCGAAAAGGCCGGCCAGGTGATCCGGGTCTGGCCCGCCAGCGCCGAGATCGACATCCTGATTCGCGGCCTGCAACTGCCCACCGGGCTGGCGCTGCGCCCCAACGGCCACCTGCTGGTGCTGGAACTCTGTGAGCGCTTGCAACAACCCCTGCTCCCAGACTGGAACGGCGAACCCCTGCATGGCGGCTTTACCCGATTCAGTGGACGACTGCTGGGCTGCGACTTGCAAACAGCCCAGGTCACCGTGCTCGCCCGAGGCTTGGATACCCCGTCCAACCTGTGCCTGTTACCCGACGCGGTACTGGTCAGCGAAGGCATGGGCCTGGTCGGGCGGCCACTGCCCACGCCAGAGGAAAACGTGGTGCCGTTACGCGGCAGGCTTCGTCGGGTGCAACTCTGACGAAAACACCGGCCGGGCGCACAGCCCGGCCGGTGACCCAGGTATCATCCACCACTCGATTCAGCCTGCGGTAACGGTCATGCCACCGTCGGCCATGACCACCGCGCCGACCACAAAACTCGCGCGATCCGAGGCCAGGAACGCAACCACCTCGGCAATTTCTTCCGGCTGCGCGGCCCGGCCGATGGGCGCGGCTTCACCGTGCTGGGCGAGGAACGCCGGACCGTCCTCGACCACGTCATTGAGGATGTTGGTGACCACATCGCCAACACCGATGGCATTGACGCGAATGCCATGCTCGATGACTTCCAGTGCCAGGGTGCGCGTCAGTTGCGCCAGGGCACCTTTGGACGCGGTATAGGCGGCAATGGTCGGGAAGGCAAAATAGGACGCGTAGGAAGCAATGTTGACGATGGCCCCCGCCTTGTTCGGCATCATCGCCTTGACCGCTTCGCGCGAATGCAGGAAAGCGGCCGTGGCGTTGACCGCCTGGATGCGCTCCCAGTCCTGGCGCGTCATGTCGATGACGAGTTTATTGATGATGATCCCGGCATTGTTGACCAGGATGTCCAGCCGGCCGAACTGCTCGACGGCCAGGCCGACAGCGCGCTCGGCGGCGCCATCCGCGGTGATGTCGGCCTCCAGCGGCACCAGCCCGGGACGGGCCAGCTCATGGACGGCGGGGTTGATGTCTTCAGCGATTACCTTGGCGCCGCGGGCATGCAACAGCAATGCGATGGCCTTGCCGATGCCACTGGCGGCGCCAGTGACCAGTGCAACCTTGCCTTGGACTTCGTGGGGAATGCTGTGTTGAAAATCGGTCATGATCGCTCTCCTGCGTGAGCAGGCAGACGAAACATTCGCCCGCCCGGCGCCCGTGGGCGCTGTCGTTATCGACGACTTCACTTTCTCGCAATGGCGACTGCCAGGCTTTCGCAGGCTTGCTGGGACTGTCGGGGTTTTGCGCAAATCTGCCCTCACCGACTCACTCCCGTTGCCGGTACACGGCATAGGCCGAAACTCCCACCCCGCCTGGGAGTATCAGCCGATGCGCGATGGCCCTGTGCTTCCTCATAGTTGCGGTCAACGGTCAACGGTCAGGCCTTGATGACCGCATGCTTTGGAGAAAGTCATGACTATTCTCGAGCAAGACTCCGCGCTGCCGAGCGATCCAGACTCGCTATACACGGTAACAGCCAGCACTGGCCTGGGTGTCGTGTCAACCGGCGTCAACGTGACGCTGGATGAAACCGCCGGCTTGCAAAACGGCACCGCCACGCCGGGCGCCGCAACAGATACGGATGACAACGACATTCTGGTCGCGTCCCTCCCCCTGACCTTCGCCAGTCGGCTGACTGCCCTTGGCACAGGGGCCGCGACGGGCGTCGCCTTGAGCGGCTATACCGGTGCCGTCGGCGACACCGGCAGCGATGCATTCACGGTCAATTCCGCACCTGGCGCAAGCATTACCAATATCAGCTTCGTCGGCAGCACCGGTGCGCCGCTCGACGGTGTGGACAGTGGACTGGATACGCTCAACGGCACCAGCATCCTTCTCTACACGGACACCAACGACAATATCGTTCTCGGCAGGGCCGGTGGGCTAACTGGTGCCATCGTCTTCGCCGCCTACATTGAAGAAACCGCCACCGGCGGCAAGATCTGGACCGTGCTCTACGAACCGCTCCAGCAACCCGTCAACACCAACCCCGACGATGCCGTCAACCTGCTGGACAAAGTCTTCATCGGCGCGAGCCAGGACCTGGAATTCAGCCTGGCCAATGCGCCTTCCGGCCAGAACCTGTTCCTGATGTTCACAACAGCGAACCCCACGACGGAGCTGGTCGACGGTGTCCTGCGCATCACCGACCCCACTATCATCGCCACCGGCAAGAACCCGGCCGACCAGTCCAGCGGCGCCAACATCACCACCGGTGACACGATCAACACCAGCCAGGCCGGTGGGCCGACAACCTTCGGTACCAATAACCAGATGATCGTGGAACAGGAAGGCATCTGTTTCACTTTCGTCACCGGTGCCAGGCAGGATGTGACCATTCCCAACCTGGACCAGACCGAAGCGGATGTGGAATCCAACATCGACTTTACCGACGTCTTCAATACGAAGATGGCCAACTTCGATGTCGTGCAGTTGCAGGCCGGCAAGACCGCCGTGGTAAAAATCAGCGCGTTCAGCACCGCGGCTGAATCCGGGGTGAATTTCGTCAATGGCTACACCGGTGACACCTCGGTAGCGATCAGCAATGTCCGTGTCACCAACATCAGCACCGGGGTGGTCATCGAGAACTCGGACGGCTCTGCCAATGATGCGGGCATTGTCATCAGCTTCGCGTCCGGGGTCGCCACCATCACCGGCGTCAAGGCCGGCTACCAGATCGAATACACCACCACGTCAGATCACAACCGTGTGCTCATCGAAAACGGCGCGGCCCTCGATGCCAAGGGCACCAACCACGCCGACTTTGACATCGGCGGCTTCACCCTGGTCCAGGCGTCCGTTGCGAAGACCGAAATCGGCTCCAAGATGATTTTCGAAGACGACGGGCCGAGCATCAGCACCACCGGCACCGAGCCAACCCTGACGGTGGACGAGACGCTACTGGGCACCAACGCCACGCAGAACTTCGCCGCCAACTTTACCTCCGCCTACGGCGCCGACGGTGCCGGTACGTTGACCTATGCACTGGGCGTGGTGGCCGGCGCTTCCGGGCTGACCGACACGGCCACGGGTGAAGCGGTCAATCTGTCGCTCAACGGCGCGGTTGTGGAGGGCCGCACGGCCAGTACCAATCTGCTGGTGTTCACCGTCAGCGTGGCCACTAATGGCGATGTCACGCTCGACCAGATGCGGGCCGTGGTGCACCCCGACACCACCAATCCCGATGACGCCAAGAGCCTGACCTCGGACAACCTGGTGACGCTGACCGCGACCAAAACCGACAAGGACGGTGACAGCGTCCAGGCGACGCTCAACATCGGCCAGAACCTGGTGTTCGAAGATGACGGGCCGAGCATCAGCACCACCGGCACCGAACCAACGCTGACGGTAGACGAGACACTACTGGGCACCAACGCCACACAGAACTTCGCCGCCAACTTCACCTCCGCCTACGGCGCCGACGGTGCCGGTACGCTGACTTATGCGCTGGGCGTGGTTGCGGGTGCTTCCGGGCTGACCGACACGGCCACGGGTGAAGCGGTCAACCTCTCGCTCAACGGCGCGGTTGTGGAGGGCCGCACGGCCAGTACCAATCTGCTGGTGTTCACCGTCAGCGTGGCCACTAATGGCGATGTCACGCTCGACCAGATGCGGGCCGTGGTGCACCCCGACACCACCAATCCCGATGACGCCAAGAGCCTGACCTCGGACAACCTGGTCACGCTGACCGCGACCAAAACCGACAAGGACGGTGACAGCGTCCAGGCGACGCTCAACATCGGCCAGAACCTGGTGTTCGAAGATGACGGGCCGAGCATCAGCACCACCGGCACCGAGCCAACGCTGACGGTGGACGAAACGCTACTGGGCACCAACGCCACGCAGAACTTCGCCGCCAACTTTACCTCCGCCTACGGCGCCGACGGTGCCGGTACGTTGACCTATGCACTGGGCGTGGTGGCCGGCGCTTCCGGGCTGACCGACACGGCCACGGGTGAAGCGGTCAATCTGTCGCTCAACGGCGCGGTTGTGGAGGGACGCACGGCCAGCACCAGCCTGCTGGTGTTCACGGTCAGCGTGGCCGCCAATGGCGATGTCACGCTCGACCAGATCCGGGCGCTGGTGCACCCCGACGCCACCAATCCCGATGATGCCAAGAGCCTGGCGGACAACCTGATCACGTTGATCGCGACCAAGACCGACAAGGACGGCGACAGCCTCCAGGCAACGCTCAATATCGGCCAGAACCTGGTGTTCGAGGACGACGGCCCTTCGGTCGCGTTCGGCAACCTGATCGGCACCGGCAGCGTGCTTGCGCAGTACGGATTCTGGGATAAATCGGTCGGGGCCGACGGACTGGGGGCTGCGGGCCTGGACATCTCGTTGGTCAATGGCCAGTTCACCCTGGTCAGGCCTGACGACACGACCACCACCGGGACCGGCACGCTCACCGAACAGGCGCCCTCGCCGGACGCCAACGGCGCGTACCATTTCGCTGGGACATTGACCGGCGACTTCGACAACAATGCCACCACTGCCGACACCAGCGTCGACTACACGCTGACTGCCTACGCCAATGGTCGCTATGCACTGGACCTGGTGCAAGGCTTCAGCTCGACCATCGTACGTAGCAGTGCCGACGGTTCGCTCGATGCCGGTGGCCCGGATCCGGTGCGCACCTTGTTGATCCCTGAGACGAACAATCCGGCCATTCCTTCGGCATCCGAAGAAATCGTGTTCTTCTCCGCGAAGGCACTGGCCTCCACCACGGATATCCTGACCGGCATCGGACTCGGAGCCCCCGACCCCACCGAGGCTGCCCTGCAAACCACGCCATTGCCGTCCTACATCGACCCGACGGCCATGAACGTCAGCACCTCCGGCATCGGCGTCGGCAACAACCTGCTGCAAGGGGACAACCTGGCGGCAATCGGCGCGGCCGATGAAAGCTTCGTCATCAACCCGGAGAGCCTGGTAACAGGCATGAAAATCTTCATCGACAACTCGGTGGCCGGCTACAACACCGCGACCGAAGACCTGTATTTCCGGATCTACTACGAAGACGGCACGTTTTCCAACCTCACCGAGGTTAATACCCTGACGCCCGAGATCGGTGGTCAGGTGTCCTTCGAGATCGAGCGCGAAGGCACGGCAATGATCGATGCCGTTCAACTCACAATGGGCCGTGGCGCGATCAAGATTCCCGTGATCCAGTTCATCCAGGAGACCGAGAACCTGGCCAGCGATGTGCAGCTGTCGTTCAACGCAACGCTGACGGACAAAGACGGAGATACGGCGACGAGCGCATTCGACGCCAACCTGTTCGCCAACAACGCAACCGACGCACTCTTCGACTACACGCTGGTGGGCACAGGCGGTGAGCGGGATGCCTTCAACATCGACCTGACCTTCACCGAAAACCTGTACCAAGTCACGGGCTTCGATGTCAGCCAAAACCTGCGAGACACGCTGGTGCTCAATGGTGACCAGGGCGCCGTAGTCCAATCGATCGACAACAACGGCGCAGACAGCATCGTGACCGTCGCTGAGACGGGCGGGCAAATCACAACCATTACCTTGGTGGGCGTCGACCTGCTGGGGAGCGACGTGGTCTTCGGCAACGCCTGAAGCACCGCGCGTGTGAAAGATGCGAGGAGGGCCTGGAAACCATCCTCGCATCGCTTTTTATACCTTCCCTGATCACGACGAAACCCGCTCACCCTCATGGGTTTCTGGGTTGGATGCGAACTCCATGTTCACGGCGATTTTCCTGTGGGAGCGAGCTTGCTCGCGAAAGCGGTGGGTCAGCCTGCATCAATGGTGCATGTGCCGCCGTCTTCGCGAGCAAGATTTGCTCCCACAGATCTGAGGGGTGTACGACCAGAGGAACCAGGCCGGCTACTAGCCTGCTGCTCCCACACAGATCGCTCAATCCAACTCCACCCAAGTGGACTCCGGCGGTTCTTCACTGGCGGTAAGTCCATGCTTTAGCGCATACATCAACAGGTCGATGCGGTTAATGAGATCAAGCTTCTGATAAATGTTACTGAGGTGATTGTGCACCGTGTGCTCGCTGATACCCAGGCGCCCAGCGATGCTGATGTATTTGGCAGACGGGTCCCCCACGATGGCACGAATCAATTCCTTCTCGCGCAACGTCAACCGAGCCAGTTTCGCCTGCTCCAGATTGCATTGGGTGGTTGCATGGCCGATGGCGGCATAGCCGGAAAGCCCACCGGCCCAGGCCCTGTCCATTCCGATATCGCGATGATGCACCTTGACGATGGCCTGGATGATCGCCTCCGTCGGATCTTCGGCCAACACGATGCCCCGTGCGCCCGCCTCTATCGCCTGAGCAACAGGAACGGCCTCATACAAGCCCTTGAGCACGAGCACTTTCATCTGCGCGCTGCGGGTCAGCCCGGCGACAACCTCCAGAGGGTTCAGCGCATCAGGAAAGAAACTGAAGAAAATCACGTTGGGCCGCAACTGATCGGCGAGGTCCAGTGCATGGGTATAGGTCGCAGCCTGACCACTCACTTCCATCTGCGGCTTTCTGGCGTTGATCAAGTCATGAAGTCCGCGAAGGACAAGGGGGCGACAATCGACCAACATCACGCGGATTGGTGCTCTGTGATCCGGTCTCATATCGCTGCCCCCCTCGCAAGGCAAACCAGGATGTCCACTGGGTTTTCTGGTGGGGGTAGCGTGCATTTCAAGAAGCCGGACGAAACCCTCGAGACAACCTGGATAGGAATAATTATCAACAGCTTACACATGATAATGTGCTCCTTTCGAGCTCGTAGGCTGAGTCTAGGACAGCCCAGCGCACCGCCGAACATCCATTAGCCAGTCGTCGGCCTGAATCTGGTACCGACCGTCTGGCCAATTTTCCAGAAAGGTGGGGAAACGCTCGTTAAATCAGTTCGTTAAGCCCAGGGCAAGGAGTCGGCGAGACTGCCGAGGCTGGACGAGAATCGTCAATTAATCGACAAATGGTACGTACTTAGCCACCGCAATAAAGCGACTTAAAAGTAACGTCAAGAAAACGCCCACGCCGGGCAACCAGATACAGGAACGCAAACAGGCTGATCAGCGAAAGTCTTGGCCAGCGCTGTCGGGACTTAGCCAGCCATTCACATTCTCAATGCTCTCGGCCGGTGGTTTACCCGCCCAGCGGTTCAGGATCAGCACATTGCTGAGAAAGTCGTATTGAGTTTTAAGCAGATCCCGCCGAGCCCGGTATTCATTGCGCACGCTGGCCAGGACATCGACGGAATTGACCATCCCGTAGCTCAGGGCTTTTTCGGCGGCGACCCTGGATAACTGTGCCGACTCCAGGGCCAGCCGGTTCGCGCCGATTTTTTCGCCATTGGAGTTGGCGGTCAGATAAGCGTTAGTGATCTCCTTGACCACCCGCCGCCGAGTCGCTTCCAACTGCTGCTCGGCGACCACTTGGTCCTGATAGAGTCCACGGACCCGCGCCGACGTGGATCCGCCGCTGTACAGCGGAACCTGGAGACCTATCCCGGCGACATAACTGTCCGTGCGAGGTGCCAGGGAGTTGTTGTAGCCCTCATTGGTCTGCTGGGCACTCAGGTTCAAGCTCAGGGTCGGATAGTGCCCTCCCTTGCCGCTGCGCAAGGCCGCCCCCGCCGCTTCGACGCCGCTCTCGTTGGCCTTGAGCGCAGGGTTGAGTGCCATGCCATCGCGAACCCAGGTTTCCAGGCTGTGCGCCGAGACTTGCAGTTCAAGGTCGTCACGAATCCGATTGAGTCGCTCCTTGACCGGCCGACCGACAATCTCTGCCAGTGCCTCGCGACTGAGGCTGGCCTGGTTGCGGGCATCCAGTTCCTGGGCCGAGAGCAGATCCACCCGGGCCTTGAGATCGAGTTGATCGGTGATCAACGCCAACTGCTTTTCATACAACGCATTGATCCGGTCCAGGCTTCTCTGGGTGGTTCGACGCTCTGCCCGCACCAACTGCAACTCGTCCTCGGCCGCCAGCGCGGTGAAGTAACGCCGGGCCAGCTCCACCGAGGCTTCGGCCTGGGTTTCCAGGGCTTGGGATTCGGACTGCCTGGCCAGGCTCTTGAACTTCTGATAGTTCTCCCAGGCGGCTTTGTTATAGAGGTATTGACGCAACACCAGGCCATAGCTTTCGCTATCGAAACTGCGTTGCACAAGATCGCTTTCCTGGTGAATCCGATTCGACCCGGCGTTGAACGACAATTGCGGCAAGAGCGCGCCCATGGCTTCGCTCTGATGCTCCTGACCGGCCTGCGCTTGCGCATAGGACGCCAGTATCTGCGGATCCTCCAGCCGCGCCTCGCGATACAATTGCATAAGGTCGGTGGAAAACGTCGAGGCATTGATCCCGGTGGGCGTTGCCGCCTCGGCCTGCGCCAGGACGGCGGCCGCTGCGAGCATCAAGAAACCGCCTAGCAGAGCTGTCGACACGGCCATGGTCATTCCTCGATCATCGATTGAGACAGAGCATTGCGAGCCGGCTGCATCAGATACTGCAACAGCGTGCGTTGCCCAGTGATAATCAACACGTCCGCCGGCATGCCCGGCAGCAGTTTGCGCTCACCCAAGGTGCGTGCCCCCTCGTCGGTCACCCGCACCCGCGCCAGGTAATAGGCCGTCCCGGTCTTTTCGTTGGTCATGCGGTCTGCAGATACGCTGCTGACCTCGCCTTCGATCACCGGCGTGGTAGCGCTATTGAATGCGCCGAAACGGATATCGGCACGCTTGCCGATGGCGATGCGATCGATATCCACCGGCGCCACCTGTGCTTCTATGATCAGGTCGGACACCGAGGGCACGATATCGAGCAATGGCGTCGCCGGACGTACGATCCCGCCAATGGTATGCACCGTCATGTCGATCACCATGCCCGCGTCGGGCGCCCGGATGACGATACGAGCGAGCCGGTCTTCCAGCGCCGAGGTTTTCTCCTGGAGGTCGTAGATCCGGGTCTGGACCTCGGCCAATTGCTTGACGACGTCAGCGTTGAAATCTTTGTCGACTTGCAGGATCTGCAGCTGTGTTTCGTTGATCTGCAGGCGCGTCCGGTCAATGGTGGAGCGGTGATCGGCAACCTCTGAATGCAGCAGCCCCAACTTGCGCTCCTGTTCGAGCAGACGCTGTTTGTCAACGAACCCCTGCTTGAGCAGGTCAGTCAACTCTTCGATTTCGCCGCTGTAGGACTTCTCCAAATGAACCTTGGAGCCGACCATCGACTCCAGCCCTTTGATCTGCTGGCGGAACTGGCCAATGCGCTCGCGCAGCACCGCAATCTGGCCCAGCCGCGAGCCTTGCCGAGCGTTGAATACCCGCGTCTCACCCTGGCGCGCCTCCATACCCCGGACACTGTCGAGATCGGCACTGTTGCCAAAACTGATCGCCGACAAGCTGTCGCGCTCGGCCACAAGCCGCGCCTCCATGGCCCTGGCCGCGATCAGTTGACCCCGGGCCATTTCGTACTCGAAGCGCAGTTGGGCGTCATCCAGAATGATCAGCGGGTCGTCACGTTTGACGATGTCGCCATCATGAGCAAGCAGCGCCTTGACGATGCCACCTTCAAGGTGCTGGACGGTTTTCCGATACGCCTGCACGGTGACCACGCCTGGCGCGTAGGCGGCACCGTCGAGCGGGGCGACGGCCGCCCAGGTGCCGAACAGGCCGAAGATCACGGCGATAATGACAATGCCCAGGCGACGAATTTTACGATCGGAGGTTGGCAGGTCGGCGAAGCTCTCAATTTGACGACTGGGCACCATAGGGTTCATCGGAATCACCCTTGCCGGTATCGACCGAAGCCGTGCCGGTGCTTGCGGGCACGGCTGGCATCTGTGCCTGCTGTCGCTGCGCGTTAAGTTCGGCCAGGACATGCTCGCGTGGCCCGTAGAGACTGATAACCCCAGCGTTCATCACCATGAGTCGGTCAAGCTGCGACACGATGTTGGTGCGATGGGTAATGACAAACAGCGTCGCGCCGATCTGCCTCAACTGCAGGATCGCTGCCGCGAGGGCACGGTCGCCGACGTCATCGAGATTGGAATTGGGCTCGTCGAGAACGATCAGCCGTGGGCTGCCATACAGCGCCCGGGCCAGTCCGATGCGCTGGCGCTGCCCTGCCGAAAGCATGAGGCCCTCGCTGCCGATGACGGTGTCATAGCCATCGGGCATCTGCAGGATCATCTCGTGAACGCCGGCGACTCTGGCCGCCTGGATGACTTGCACCGAATCGACCGCAGTGAAGCGAGCGATGTTCTCACCGAGGGTGCCTTCGAACAACTCGATGTCCTGAGGCAAGTAACCGATATGGGGCCCAAGCGCATGCTTGTCCCAAGTGCTAATGTCAGCGCCATCGAGCCGAACCACTCCATGCTGCGCAGCCCAGACGCCCAGCAAGGCCCTGGCCAGGGTCGACTTCCCCGCCGCACTGGGGCCGATGATACCCACCATGCAACCGGCAGGTGCGCTGAAGCTGATGTTCTTGAGGATCGGGGTCCTGGAACCGGGGGCCGCGACAATCAGGTTCTCGACCTGCACGTGCCCTTGGGGGGCTGGCAAAGCCATGCGCTCGGGTTGCGCCTGCTGTTTATCGAGGATGTCATTCAGGCGGCTGTATTGAGAACGGGCGGTGATAAAGCCCTTCCAACTGCCGATGATCAGGTCGATGGGGGCCAACGCCCGCCCCAACAGCACGGACCCGGCGAACACCAGGCCGGCTCCGACCTGATGGTCCACGGCCAGGTAGGCCCCCAAGCCCAGGACAAGCGACTGCACAAGGATGCGGAAGGTGCGCGACAGCGTGCTGATGATCGCCCCGCTGTCACTCGCTGCCGATTGCAGCAACAGTACGTTGCGTTGCCGCCGGCTCCAGCGATCCATCAGGGTCTCAAGCATGCCCATCGATTCGATGACTTCGGCGTTGCGCAGGTTCTTGGTGGTGTGGAGCGTCGCGCCGATGTGCTCTTTGTTGGCCTGGGCTAGCACCGGCCCCGTCAGTCTTTCGTTGATGAAAGCGAGCGCAAGCAACAACAGCGCGCTGGCCGTCGCCACCCAACCAAACCAGGGATGGAACAGGAACATCACCGCGATATAGATCGGCAGCCAGGGCGCATCGAAAAACGCGAACAAACCGTTGCCGGAGAGAAACTGCCGCAAGCCCGTCAAGTCATTGAGCGATTGGGCCGAGGCGTCCATGCCGCCGCTTTCCAGGGCCCGCTTGAAGCTCGCCCTGTAGACCTGGCGACTGAGCAGCACATCCAGCCGAGTGCTGACCCGAACCATGATGCGTGAACGGATCCATTCCAGCGAACCGAGGGTCACCAGCAATGCGATCATGATCAGCGTCAGCATGGTCAGGGTCGCGAGACTTCCACTGGTGATCACTCGACCATAGACCTGGAGCATATAGAACGTGGGAACGAGCATCAGCGCATTGATGAAAAAGCTGAAAAACCCGACAGAAATGAAGCTGTCCCGGCAGGCTTTCAGTGCTTTTTTCAAGCTGTTTTCAGGTGCGCTTCGCATTGAAACCCCCTGCTCGGGTGACCCTCCTCTGGAGCTTAGATCATGCCGGACGACGGCGTGTCGCAATTAGCCAGTTTGTTTTCTGTCAGCCAATGCCAGCGTCTACAGGGTCAGAAACAGCGCGGAGGTCCAGACCCGTGACTGATCCCGCTGGCGGGCACAAATGAACAAGGGGTGTTCACGCCCTGGATCAAGCCCCAGCCGTGCCAGTTCGATGCGCCCCTGCAACTCACGGGGCAACGGTGCAGCGGTCATCCGTTCCAGGGACAGCTTCAACTCCGCGCCCGGCAACTGCTCGACCACTTGCGATTGCGCCAACAACTCATCGCCGGACAGCTCCATCACCACGGTCGGTGCATGCACGTAAGGTTGCGGTTCGGACGGGTCGCCGACCTTGATGTAATTGTCGATACGGCTGTGGATCTGTAGCGTGGCGCCGGCCAGTTGCGACAGGTCGATTTCGATGCTGTCGGTATCGCCGTTGGTGTCGGTGCGAAACGCCAGGACCGTGGCGTCCTTGCGCCATACGGTCTGCTCGGGATGGTCGAGGCCCAGGGCGCGGAAACCATTGATAACCGCGCCGGTGATACGGATTTCGCCAGTCCAGTACGCACCGCGATAGCGGTCCTTGATCCGCGCGCCACCCAGGCGCAGGCGAATGCGCTGCGCGCAGAAACCCAGTTCCTGGTGCAGGTTGCGCGACCAGATCAACTGGTCGCCATCGAACAGATCGACCTGCTCCCACCCGGCCTCTCCCAGCAGTCGATAGTCCAGGGAGGCATTCGAATCGGCAGTGAAGACTTCCCCCATGAAGTGCTTGCCCTGGCGCAGGCTGGCGAACGAACGCTCCCCGGTCGTGGCGAAGGTACGGCGGGCGCGCAAGGCCTTGCCGACGCTGGCGCGGTCGAAAGCCTCGGCGACCACCCCCGTCAACCCGCCACGGGAGCCGAACACCGCCGTGGCCGGAACGCCGCCACCGCAGCGGCCCTGGTGTTCATCGCTGTTGGCCGCGGCGCCAACCCGATAGCCACGCTGCAGCGCTTCGGCGTAGACCCAATGGAACTGGCCCCAGGCCGAACCCACCTCGATCAGCCTCTCGAGTTCCGGGTGATGCCAGTCGAGGTTGCAACGGCGTCCACCGACATGGGGCATCATCAGATGGCCTTCGGGGTCCTTGGCATAGGCGGCGTACAACTCGTCCACCGGCCAGGCGCCTGGCTTGATGGTGCCGGCGGTGAACTCGTTCCATTCGAAGGAACGCACCAGTCGTCCTTGATTGTCGAAGGGGAACTCGGGTTTGCGGTCATGCAGGAATACGACGTTGCGGTCGCCGCCCGCGCAAGAGTTACCGCACCATTCGGTTCCGGGATAGCACACGAATCGGCCCGGCTCATTGAGCTCGTGGATCAGCTTGACCGCCTGGTCCCAGCGTTGCTCGGTGATATTGAAGTCATTGGCGGTGTAGCCGAGGACGTCGAGCCCGGCGACATCGCGACCGTAGCTGAGGTTGTACAGCGTGTCGTTGGTGCCCACCGTGTCATCGGAGTGCACATGCAGGTCGGCGTAGAGCGGGCGCAACGCCGTACCGGCCGGGTCGACAGTGACGAAGGCCTGGGCCCCGTCGACAAACGGCGCCGCCACGTTGGCGGACAAACGCCACTCGCCCACGGCGCCGAGCTCAAGCGCCTCGAGCCGGGCCGTCGCCCAACCTTCGGACGCCAGCGTGAACGGCTGTCGGCGCTCGCCGCCCTCCGGATCAACCAGGGTCAGGACACCCTCGAGCGGCAAGTTTCGGCAGGTGTTGCCCCAGGCATCGTCCACCCGCAAGAGGACATCGAAGGCTTCCCCGGCGCTGACCAGTCGAGGCACGATCAGTTGCACGCGCTGCGCCGGTCCCGGCACGATGTCCAACAAAGGATCGCCCGGCACTTCGGCAAATTTCGAACTGCCCAACGGGTCGATGAACAGGCGGAAACGGAAATCCTTCTCGACGAAACTCTGCACCCGCGTCCCCGCCCCGCCCTGGCGTCGGTCCCCCAGGCGAATGATGACTTTATCGCCCGGGTTCAGGTACCCGTCGATGATGTCGATGATGATCGCTTTCTGGAATGGCCGTTCATGGCCCTTCTGGTCGAAGCGCACCTTCAAGTGCTGCACCGTGGCCTGGCTCTGGCCGGGGACCAGCTCACCGGCCTGGTATTCGGCGCTGACATAGTTGGGACCGGCCGGGTTCGAGGTCTGGAACAAGGCCCAGTCGGAATAGAACTTGAAGGCCAGCTTGAGCCACGCGCCGTCGGCCAGGCCGCTGCCACCGACCTCGTAGACCAGGGTGATTTCATCCCACTGCCCGGCGACCAGCGTGTCACGGTCGCAGTGGACGCTGCCCAGGAACGGACGTTTCTTGTTGCGCTCGTACAGGCCTTGTGGGGCGATGTAATGCCCGGCTTCGCGGGGATCGAAAACGTTACTCACATGACACCTCGTGCAGTGGTCCACTGAAGGGTTCGAATACGTGGGCGATGCTTATTGCACGCGCCATTGCTGGTAGTGACGCTCGATGCGCCGGAACACAAAGCTTTCCATGAGCCAGGCAATCAAGCCGATCACGACAATGCCCAGCAGCACCTGGCTGCTGTTGCCGATCTGCCCGCCCGTGGCGACCATCCAGCCGATGCCGCGGGAAGCGCCGATCATTTCCGCCGCCACCAGCGCCCGCCAGCCCTGGCTGAAGCCGATGCGCAAGGCGGCGGTCACGAACGGCAACGAGGCCGGTAAATAGACGTGGGCCAACAGTTGCCAGGCGTTGGCACCCAAGGTCCGTGCCGCGCGAACTTCACCGCCGCGGATGCTCTGCACGCCTTCCTGGATGGTCACCGCCATGGGGAACATCGCGGCAATGAAAATCACCAGCACGATGGAGACATAACCCAGGCCGAAAATGATCATGATCAGCGGCGCCCAGGCAATCGGCGGGATGGCCATGAACAGGCTGTTGAGCGGCGAGATGAAATCGCGAAAGCGCGAGGACAGGCCAGCGGCCGTGCCCAGCAGGAGCGCAACGATCACCGCGGCGCAAAAACCACCCAGTTCTTCCAGCACGCTGGCCTGCAGGTGCTGCCACAGCGAACGGTCCCCCAGCCAGCGCAGCGCCTCGCGGGCAACGTCCCAGGGCTGCGGCAGGATGTAGGTGGGAAAGCGACTCGCCAGGGCGATCCAGATCAACAACAGGAATGGCAGCGACGCCCATCCCCAATTCGGTTTTGGCAAGGACATGACGGACTCAGTGCGCGGCTTTTTCCAGGTAGGAGGTATCCACGATCTGTTCGGTCTTGAGCGTGGTGTCGATAAAACCCAGGTCGTGGGAGTAATCCATCAGGCGCTGGATGAACTGGATGTCCGCCGCCTGCAAGTCCGCCGACCAGCCCAGCCGGGTTCGGGCCTGGGCAACGATGGTTTCCGGCGCGATGGTCTTGCCGTCAATGCCTTGCACCGATTCGAGCTTGAATGCCTCGGCGATGAGCCGGTTCGATTCGTCGGGATGTTCATTGAGGAAGGCGATGGCCTTGTGATGGGCGCGTAACAGCTTCACCACGTCATCCGGGCGCTCCTGCAAGGTTTTCGGCAAGGCGATCACCACGTACCACGGGTACTGGGGCAGCGCCTGGTTGACGTCCAGCAGGATCCGGCTCGAACCGCGCAACACCGACTGGCTGACGAAGGGCTCCCAGGAAAATGCCGCGTCAACGATGCCACGTTCAAGGGCAGCGTTCATGTTGCCCGGCGGCATGTCGATGATGTCCAGGTCCTTGTCGGGATCGAGCCCGGCCTTTTCCTTCAGGACATAACCGCGCAGCAGCACATCCATGCCACTGCCCTTCTTGACCCCGGCGAGTTTTTTCCCCTTGAGCGCTTCCAGCTGGGTGATCGGACTCTTGGCGTCGACAATCACTGCGGCCTGGCCGTAATTGACCTTCGCCAGGATCCGGCTTTGCAGCCCGCGGGAAAACCATTGGTACACCGGTGGGGTGCCGACATAGGCCACGTCCAGTTCACCGGCGGCCAGTGCCTGCTGGATCACCGGACCATCGCCCAAGGCCTTGAGGTCGACGTTCAAGCCTTCTTCACGGAAGTAACCTTGCTTGTCGGCGATCAGCGCCGGGGCGTTGGCCATGGCGAAGACATAACCCACGCGCAAGGGTTTCGCCTCGCCCGCCACGGCGAAGGCGCTGCCTGCCAACGTGGCGGCGGACAATGTAAGGGCAAGCAGCGAACGTTTGATCATGCTGTCAGCTCAAGTCGAGGGGTGGGGTAAACCGTGGTGTCGCAGGCGTCCATCACCTGGGCAATGCGCGTCATCAGCTCATTGCGGTAATCGAGGAACGCCGGCAGGCGACGGGTTTTCAGGTTGCTGCGGGGACGCGGCAGGTGGATCTCCAGCTCGCTGTGAATACCGCCCGGCGCGATGTTGAGCACGATGACTCGGTCGGCCAGGAACACCGCTTCGTCGATGTCGTGGGTAATGAACAACACCGTCTGGCCCAGTTCGGCCCAGATGCGCAACGTCTCTTCGTTCATGCTGTTGCGACTGATTGCATCGAGCGCGGCGAACGGCTCATCCATCAGCAATACGCTGGGTTCCAGTGCCAGGGTCCGGGCCAAGGAGACGCGCTGCTGCATGCCGCCGGAAAGCTGGTGCGGCAACCGCTGCGCGGCATTCTCCAGGCCGACCAGGCGCAGGTACTGCAACGCCTGTGCGCGCTGCTGCGCTTCGTCGGTCCGGGCGCTCATCCGCAGACCGAAACGAACGTTTTCCAGGGCACTCAACCAGGGGAACAATTGCGGCGCCTGGAACACATAACCCAGCTCCGAGCGCTCCGGGCGTACCGCGGTCTGGTTGATGGTGATGCGGCCACTTTGCGGTTGCACGAACCCTGACAACAAGTTCAGCAAGGTGGTTTTCCCGCAACCGGATGGCCCGAGGATCGCGACGAACTCGCCGGGTTTGGCGTTCAGGCTGAAAGAGGAAAATACGCGATGCCCGTTGGGGTAGCTGAAGCTGATGTCATCGACCGTCAGAGCGTCGGCTTGCGGCTGCGGGTAAGGGAGGGTTTTGGGCATGGCAAGTGTCGTCAGGTCGTTTACAATGGGAATGCCTGACATAATACGTATTAATACAAGTAGTCCCAATAACCTATTTTTATAACCTTAGAAGTGAAGGCACCCTGCCCCACTCAAGGCCATGGAAGCTGACAGTGTCCACCTCCATTCTTCGCGACAGCACCACCTCGCTCTACGAACAGATCGCCCATCAACTGCTGGAAGAAATCCAGCGCGGCGACTACGAACCCAGCGGCAAGCTACCGTCCGAGGCGCAGTTGGGCGAACGGTTCGGGGTGAGCCGCGTCACGGTTCGCCTTGCAGTGGGCAAGCTCAGCGACGACGGCGTGGTGGAGCGCAAGCAAGGCAAAGGCACCTTCGTCGCGGCCAAGCAGGTGCGGCACGGCCTGGATGCGTTGCGCAGCTTTCATGAGGCGTTGTTGTTGCAAGGGCTGCAACCGAGCATGCAGGTGCTCAGCCATGCCCTGCAGCCCGTTCCGGAAACCCTGCGGGGTCTGTTTGAGCAAGCGCACGACTGCCTGCTTCTGGAGCGACTGCACTTCGTCGATGACGAACCCATCGCATTGGGACGCAGCCACCTGCCGGCAGAGTTGGCCAGCGTGGCCTGGGCTGAGGTCGAACATCAGCCGATCTATTCCATTCTCGAATCGATCACCGGCCTGGCGGTCAGCCGCGCCGACCTGGCCATCCGTGCACAGGAAGCCGACAAAAGCCTGGCCAGCGCGCTGCACGTCAAACGCGGTGCCGCGCTGCTGGTCATGGAGCGCACGTCCTATTTCGCCGATGGCCGTTGCTGCGACCGCACGACGTTTTTCATCCGCCCGGAACGCTACGCCTTCGTGCTCAGTGGGGTGTTCAAATCCAATACCGCCAATTGATAGGATTCAAATTGGCGCGACGGTTGGGCCCGGCCTGACAAAACACTGTTCTGTAACCGGTCGCCCCCATTGCTGACCCTCTTGCTCCTGCTCCAACCTGAAACCGAACGCTTCATACAGCTTGCGAGCAGCGTCGAGCCCCTGGAACGTCCAGAGGATCGTTGAGCTAAAGCCCCACTCGTCGCAGAACTTCATCGCTTCGGCCAACAGGCGCCTGCCAGCCCCCTTGCCACGCGCCGAATCATCCAGGATGAAGCAGCGCAGCACCGCACTGCCGCCCTCGCCTTCGCCGTCGATGGCAATCGAACCGACTATTCGTTCGCCATCCAGGGCGACCCAGACCTCATTGCGCGGATTGTGCAGACGCCCCATCAGCTCGGCCATGTCCGATGCAACCAGGCTTTCGAACAACTGGCCGAAGTTCGAATGCCTGGCGTAATAGTCCGCATGCATTTGCACAATGCGGCCAATGACGCCAGGACGGTAGCCACGCGCGATCTCCAACTGCGCCGGCGCGGGCGGCGCTGTACCGAGCCGATGGGCGTGTAGCGCGATGGCATAGCTGGCAATCCCCTCGCTCACGGTCTGACACTGCCCATTGGATAAGTGAGCCATGGCCGCGACAACCTGTTGCGTGGCGAAAGCATCGATGGCACGGAGGGTGTTTTGCCCCTGGGCGGTGAGTCGCAATCTCTTGGCCCGCGCATCCTGTTCATGGGTAACTTCTTCGATCTCGCCGGCCTCGATGAGCTTGCGAACCATCCGGCTTACGCTGGATTTTTCCAGGCCGAGCAGCTCGACAAGCTCGCCCGCGGTCAGGGATTGGCGATTGCCGAGTTCCACGATGGTGTGTACCGACGACGGCGGATAATCCGTCGCAGCCAATGTGGTGTGCATGAACCCCAGCTCCCGCACCATGAGACGCGACGCCGAACGGATGTTCTCAATCAGATCTGGTGGGCAATGATTCACGGGGACCTCGGACGCGATGGGTATTTAGTTGTACCACACAACTAAATACCCATCCGTGCGTTCAGTCAAGCTTTCCAGTCCATATCCCAGGAGCAACGGCCACGCCGCGCAGCGAATGGAACATGCACCTAATGATCGCCATGAAGGCTATTGACCCGACTGTCCGCCAGCTTGAACACCACGCGCTGAGGGTGGTTGATCGAGACCAGGTACTCCACGGGCTGCCCTTGGCGGTCGAAGATCACGCCCCGGTAGACCAGCGCCGCCGTCCCGGGCTCGACGTCGAGCAAGCGCGCCTCCTGGTCGTTCATCGTGGCGATGCTCAGCGTGCCCTCGTCGCTTTCTATTTCAATCTGGTAGCGCGATAACAACAATGCATACAACGAAGCCCCCTCGATCAGGTCTCCCGCCACCAGCTCCGGTGCCCGGGCGGCCGGGATGTAACTGGTCTCGATGCAGAATGGCTTTTGATCCACGGTGCGCAGGCGCCTGATGGTCAGCAAGGGGTCGCCTTCCTGGATTTTCAGCAGTTTCGCCACACGAGCACTGGCTTGGGTTTGTTCGAAGTAGAGCAATTTACTGCCCGGCCGGGCGCCAGCCTGCTCGACCACTTCGGCGATACCTTTGCGCGCGACGGTATTGAGCGGCCGCTCGACACCTGGCGCCGTGACGAAGGTGCCACGATTGCCCCGACGCTCCAGGACCCCGCGATCGATCAGCGTCTGCAGCGCCTTGCGCAGGGTCATCCGGCTGATCCCCAGGTGCTCGGCAAGATCCCGTTCCGCCGGGATCCGTTCAGTGGGCCCGAATTCCGGGCGTTCCAGCATCTCCAGCAAGGCCTGCACAGCCTGCCAGGCCACCTGCTTGCGTTCGGGCGCCAACAGCGCAACGTCGGAAGACTTTGGAGGCGTTACTTTCATGGTCTACATCCTGGATT
This sequence comes from Pseudomonas sp. Van50, assembly GCF_055390755.1. Classification (NCBI taxonomy): domain Bacteria; kingdom Pseudomonadati; phylum Pseudomonadota; class Gammaproteobacteria; order Pseudomonadales; family Pseudomonadaceae; genus Pseudomonas; species Pseudomonas sp. Van50. The sequence continues at coordinate 4,450,264 of NZ_AP024343.1, forward strand.
ATTTTTTCGGCACTGCATTGCGACTGTGGAATCCAAAAATAATGTCGCAAACCCGCCAGCTTGATCATAAGCGGCAAAACCGCCTCGCGGAACACCGTAGAAATCCCTTAGGAAGCCTATTAGACCATGGGGAAAAATCCTTGTAATGGTATTTTTCATGGTATAGCTTTTGGTCTAAATCGTGTTCATGACAGCAGCATGAACCCTTTAACAAGGCCCAGGAGTTCACATGGCGATCCAGTTCAACCGGGAAGCATTCATCAGTTCCTTGCAGCAATCCGTGCACATCGTCGACGACGCCCAACAGTTCGGCCAGGAGTTGGCCTCGCGGATCGACCGCATCTATTTCGTCAGTTGCGGCGCTCCCAACCGCATCATGCTCGGCCTGCAATATTGGCTTGAACGCTATAGCCACACGCTGGAAGTGCGTCGTTATTTCCCGGCCGATTTCATGGACATCGATCCACCGCGCCTGGATGAACGCACCCTGGTGGTCCTCGCCTCCAAGTCCGGCACGACCCAGGAAACCATCGCCGCCGCACGCTTTCTGCAAGACAAGCCTTGCCTCACCGTAGGCGTGACCCAGACCGCCGAGTTGCCACTGGCCCAGGCCGTCCAGCATTGCTTCCTGCTGGGACGTACCGACGAAGCCTACTTCGGTTGTTTCATGACGCTCCAGGCCCTGATCGGCGGGATCCTGGCCAAGCGCGAAGGCTGGCCGCTGCTGGACAAGCTCACCCGCTCGCTCAAGGCATTGCCAAGGGCCCTGGCCGATGCCGCGATCAATAATGACCAACGGGCAACCGAAGAGGCACGCCTCTACAAAGACGACCGCGTCATGTATTTCCTTGCTTCGGGGCCGATGTTCACCACAGCCTATGTGTTCGGCGTCTGCGTGGTCATGGAAAGCCAGTGGTTGCATTGCCTGCCGGTGGAAGCCGCGGAGTTTTTCCACGGCCCGTTCGAAGCCATCGATGCCACCACGCCCCTGCTCCTGCTGGTAGGCGAAGACCCCAGTCGTGCACAGATGGAGCGCGTCGTGCGGTTCTGCCAGCGCTACACGGAACGGGTCATGGTCTATGACGCCAAGGACTTCCCGATGGAGGGCATCGACCCCGAGATCCGCGCCATTGTCGCGCCCTACATTGTCGGCATCGCCGTGGAACGCATCGCCGCCCACCTGGCGGTCTGGCACCAACAGCCACTGACGACCCGCCGCTACATGTGGAAAACGGAGTACTGAGCATGGCCAGCCTGATCGCGGTCGGTGACAACACCCTGGACGTCTACCTGGACCAGACCATCGAATACCCCGGCGGCAATGCACTCAATGTCGCGGTATTCGCCGCCCGGCTGGGTGCTCGCAGTGCCTACCTGGGCTGCGTTGGTGATGACCGGCACGGCCAGTACCTGCTCGATTGCCTGCAACAGGAAGCGGTCGATGCTTCACGCTGCCGGACGTTATCGGGTGCCAATGGCTGGGCGTGCGTCGACAACGTCGAGGGCGAGCGGGTGTTCCTCGGCAGCGATCCTGGCGTGTGCCGCCAACTGCGCCTCGATGCCGACGACCTGGCCTATATCGGCACATTCCCGTTGGCACACAGCAGCCTCTACAGCGGCCTGGAAGATCAATTGGCCCAGGTTCGCCAGGCCAGTGGTTGCCTGTCCTTCGACTTCTCGGACAACTGGGTCGAGTTCGACTGGCAGGCCCTGATCCAGCACGTGGACGTCGCTTTTTTCTCGGCGGCCGATCTCTCGTCGGCGCAAGCCATTGAACTGGCGAACGCGATGCGGGCCAAGGGGCCGGCGGTGGTGGTCATCACTCGCGGTGCCCAGGGCGCCCTCGCAGTCGACGCACAGGGCGTGCATGAGCAAGCCGCGCGCGCCTGCGCGTTCGTCGACAGCATGGGCGCCGGCGACGGCTTTATCGCCGCGTTCCTGCTGGCGTGGCAAGCCCGGCGCACCCTTGCCGAGTGCCTTGCGCGCGGCGTCGATCATGCCGGCCAGGTGTGCGGGTGGGCCGGTGGCTTTGGCCATGGGCGGACCGTGGACAGCCAACGCGTTCAACAACTGAAACACGCCTTGAACATTCAAGGCTGATGCGTACTGCCCCGGGCCACTCCCGGGACGGCTCTACCAACCTGTCGTGGATACCCTGTCGATGAAAAAATATCTGATCGGTTTGATGCTCGTGGCCAGCCCGCTGATGTCCTGGGGGGCCAATGAAGAACTGCGTTTCGGGGTCGATCCCACCTACCCGCCCTTTGAGTCCAAGCGCCCGGACGGCTCCCTGACAGGTTTCGATATCGAGCTGGGCGAAAGCTTGTGCAGCGAATTGCAACGCCGTTGCGTCTGGGTCGAAAACGCCTTCGACGGCATGGTCTCGGCCCTCAAGGGCAGGAAGTTCGACGGGATCCTCTCTGCCCTCTCGATCACTGAAGCACGCAAAGCCGAAATTGCCTTTTCCAACACCCTCTATGACACCCCGGCACGCCTGGTAGCCCCTGAAGGCAGCCCGTTGCAACCAACGGCCGAATCCCTGCGCGGCAAACGCATCGGCGTGCAGCAAGGCAGTGTGTTCGAAGTCTATGCCAAGCGGATGTGGGGCCTGAAGGGCGTGGAAGTGGTGCCCTATCAAAGCAGTGACTTGACCTATTCGGACTTGATCAACGGTCGGCTGGATGCGGCGTTCGACGATGCCATCGCCGTCTCCGAGGGCCTGTTGAAAAAGCCCGCAGGCAAAGGCTTCGGCTATGCCGGCGAGGTGGTCAAGTCACCGGAGATCTTCGGCCCGGGTACCGGCATCGGATTGCGTAAAAGCGATACCGCCCTGGCCGGGGAAATCAATCAGGCGCTCGAACGGCTCCACCGCAATGGCACCTACGAACGCATCGCCAGTAAGTACTTCGACTTCGATATCTCACCGAAATGAACCCACCGCGCGGAGCCTGAAAGCATGTTTCTCGAAGGGTACGGCTATCTCATTTTCCAGGGTGCGTGGCTGACCGTCCAAGTGGCCACGTGGGCCGTCTGCGTCGCCCTCGTGCTTGGCCTGCTCGGGGCCTTGGCGAAACTCTCGCCACTGGCACCGCTGCGGCTGGTCGCGACGCTCTACACCACGCTGGTGCGCAGTGTGCCGGACTTGGTGCTGATGCTATTGATCTACTACAGCGCGCAGATCGGACTCAACCAAGTGGCAGAAGCGTTTGGCCGTGAATCGCTCCAGTTGAACCCTTACGGTACGGCGATCGGCACCTTGGGCTTCATTTACGGTGCCTATTGCGCCGAAACCTTTCGTGGTGCCTTCCAGGCGATAGCGTTCGGCCAACTGGAAGCGGCCCGGGCCTATGGCATGAACCATTGGCAGGTGCTGCGGCGTATCCGGCTGCCACAGATGATGCGGTTTGCATTGCCCGGCATCGGCAATATCTGGCAAGTGCTCCTGAAAAGCGCGGGCCTGATCTCGCTGCTGGGCCTCAACGACATGGTCCAAGTGGCCAAACAGGCGGGCAATGCGACCTCGAGGCAGATGTTCTTCTACCTGGTGATTGCGGCGATCTTCCTGGCTTTCGCAATTCTTTCAAGCCTGGTGCTCAAACACCTGGAACGGCGCTACAGCGTTGAACCGCCGCGGAGCGTGTCATGATCGAGATTCTGAAGGAATTCGGACCGAACTTTCTCTGGTCCGACGGTTACCGCTGGAGCGGCCTGGTCGTCACGCTATGGTTATTGGTCACGTCCGCCGTCATCGGCTTGTGCGCGGCGATCCCCCTGGCGCTGGTTCGCACCTATGGCAATCGTTGGCTGGCACTGCCTGTCCAGCTTTATACCCTGGTGTTGCGCGGCACGCCGTTGTTCGTGCAACTGCTGATCATCTACAGCGGCCTGGCCAGCCTGAGCGTCATCAGGGAATCGCCGAGCCTGTGGTGGTTCTTTCGCGATGGCATGCATTGCGTGATCCTGGCCCTGGCCTTGAACACTTGTGCCTACACCGTCGAGATTCTCGCGGGCGTGCTGCGCACCATCCCACGCGGCGAGATCGAAGCCGCCCTCGCCCTGGGCATGACCCGCACTCAGCTATTCCTCCTGGTGCTGATACCGAGCATGCTGCGCCGAGCACTCCCGGCCTACAGCAACGAAGTGATCTTTGTCCTGCACGCCACGGCCATCGCCTTTACCGCGACCGTTCCTGACATCCTTAAAATCGCGGCAGATGTCAACGCTGCCACCTTCAAGACGTTCCAGGCCTATGGCATTGCCGCGCTGCTCTACATGTTGCTGGCGTGCGCACTGGTGGGTGTATTCCGATTGGCTGAACGCCGATTGCTGGCTTATCAGCGATAACGATGAAGACCTATAGAGGCTCCGCGGTCTGGATGAGCGAATTGAGCACCAGCTTTATTTCAATCGCCGGATCTTTATGCCCTTGCAATATCAAGCCTTCGGACAGGGCCGTGAAGGTCTTCGCAAGCGCGGCATAGTCCAGCGGCGGTTTCTTGCCAGCATGGTTGAATATGATGGTAATCAACTTGCCCAGGGCTTCGCTGTTTTCCTCATGCAAGTCGTAGTAATGCTGTGAGAACTCTTCATCCCGCAGGGCGATCAGTTGCAACTCGGCATCGAGGATCGCACAGCGGGTATTGTTCTTCAGGGTGTCGATATAGGCATTCAAGCCATGGCTCAACTGCTCCGCCGAATAGCCCGACGCCAGGGTCGCGCTCAAGCGATCGATTTCAACTCGCTTGAAGCGTTGAGTCAGTTGCAGGAGCAAATCCGATTTACTGGAGAAATTGGAAAAGAAGGCCCCTTTGGAAAAGCCCGCCGCCTCGGCGATAACGTTGACGCTGGCGGCATGAAAGCCTTTGCTGATCATCAGCTCAGTGGCAGTGTCGAATAATTTATCTCTTGTTATTTGCTGGCTCTCTTCTCGACCTAGTCTCTTTTTAATCACGCCCTCGGCTCCTTTGGCCAGTCAAATTACGTACATGTAACTAAATGCGACGCAGCGGCTACTCACTGTATGGAATCCATCTTCGCCATCATATCTTATACGCACCTCGTTCAATCATTTACATTTTAACTTCCATCCCGTGCCATGTATGTGCCATGTAACCGGGACAATCTTGAGGCGAACGCAAGATGACTACCCAGTCACTTTCTTGCCTGGGCCCATGCAAGGCAAAACCGTTGTGGTCTTTGCCTGACGAGCTGGATGGAGTGCCTCCTACCCACCTCAAAACGGCATTTTTTCCCACCGTCCCACGGCACACCACAGCGTAAAAAAATCTGCGTAAGGCCCGGTTCAGAGCCACTGATTTGCCATTACGACTAAATACCACTTGATTCTCAGATACCGAATGGTTTTTAATTGCGCCGTTGGTGGAGCCCAACGCCTGATCCAGGCATCACGTCCGTGACACGGGTCTCGATGCAATGGCAGGTCATCTCACAGGAGCGGTATTTTAATGGAATATGCCTTCGTTACAGGCGCTACGGGCCTGCTCGGGAACAATATCGTTCGTGCGCTGTTAAAACGAAACATCAAAGTAAAAGCACTGGTTCGTTCCGCAGAGAAAGCCAAGAAACAGTTCGCCAGCCTACCCGTGGAATGGGTCGAAGGCGACATGCTCAATGTCGATGCCTTCAGCCATGCCCTGCAGGGGTGCGATGCCTTGTTTCATACCGCAGCCTATTTCCGCGACAGTTACAAAGGCGGGAAACACTGGCAAAAACTCTATGACACGAATGTGACCGGCACCGAGCGATTGTTGCAAGCCGCCTATGCCGCCGGCATCCGTCGTGCTGTGCACACCTCTTCCATCGCCGTGTTGAAGGGCAATAAAGATCAAGTGATCGATGAAACCATGTCTCGCAGTGAACAGGAGGCTGACGATTACTACTTGAGCAAAATATTGTCCGAACAAAAGGTCCAGCAATTCCTGTCGCAGCACCCGGACATGTTCATTGCCATGGTCTTGCCAGGGTGGATGTTCGGCCCGGGGGATATCGGCCCGACCTCCTCGGGCCAGTTCCTGCTCGACTTTGTCGGACAGAAATTGCCCGGCGTACTTCCCGGAAGCTTTTCCGTCGTCGATGCCCGGGATGTGGCCGAACATCAAATCGCGGCCATCACCCGCGGCAGGTCCGGAGAGCGTTACCTCGCCGCCGGCAATCACATGGACATGAAAAGCATTTTCCAGGCGCTGTCCAGCGTCAGTGGCGTGAAAGCCCCGGAACGAAAAGTGCCCTTGTTCATGCTGCGAATCATCGCGCTGATCTATGAAGGTTATTACCGGATTACCAAGAAACCGGTACTCATCAGTACTTCCACGGTCAAGCTCATGGCGCAAGAACAAGGCCGTACCCATTTCAGCCACAACAAAAGTTCAAGGGAGTTGGAATGCCAGTTCCGCCCTGTCGCTGAAACCCTGACCGATACCCTGGACTGGTATCGGAATAACAACTACACAGATGCTTAATTGAAACACTTCATATAAAGCCTGCCTCAGTAGTACTTATTTTGACGCGCCCTATATCCAAGGATTGAAAGAGGTTGGTAAATGAAAAGCCTTTCATATAAAGAAGGTTTTCTGCATCGTTTTGTCGGTTTTTCGGAATCGTTCCCAGAGCAAGTTGCTATCCGGCACCTGGACACGGAAGAAGAGACCGTCACTTACCGCGAGCTGCGCATCAAGGCCGAAGCCTGCAACGGTACCCTGACGGCACTCGGTGTATTGCCAGGCGATAAAGTAGCGCTGGTGCTGCCTAACGGGGTGGCGTTCATCGCTTACTACCTGGCGATTATCGGGCGGGGTGCCATCCCGGTCATCCTCAACTACAAGTTGACTCCCTTCGAAATGAACAGTGTCGTCAGCCTCGCCAGGCCGACGCTGGTGGTCACGACCGAACCGTTGTGGGGACAACACAGCGAGGTATTCCAGCCGGACAACGGCGTCAGGCATTCCCTGGTGCTGGACGGTGGGAGCGAACCGTCATCGCCCCTGCCCGCCCATGCAACGGCCGCCTCTGAACTTCCTCGACAGCTCGAACCCTTGTCGTTGCCCGACGGCAATCCGATCGTCTCGGTGCAGTTCACCTACCGCGGTATCGGCAGGCCCCTGGCTGTTTCTCACCGCTACCTCGACCTGACGCAATCGAGCGATGGCCTGCACGAGCACTTTCACCTGCAGGGCGTCGGCTCGGTGCACCTGGTGACGCTACCGCTGTATGCCATTTTCGGCCTGTCGGTGATGATGGTGTTCCCTTTGAGCGTGGGCGCCACCCTGCTCATGACCAACACCCTGCTCAATCGCGACCTGGCCGAAGTCTTGTCCGAGCACCAGGTCACCTTCGCCTGCCTGGTGCCCGATGTCATCCGCTACTTCAATACGCGCCTGGCCAAACGCAAAGGCACGCCGTTGCCACTGCACCCGCAACTGATGATTTATTCCGGCGGCAGCCACCTGCCGGCCGATGAAGCCGAGAAACTGGGCAAGCTGCTGGGTTGCAACCCGGTGCTGCAAGGCTATGGCCTGACCGAAAGCATGCCGGTCATTGTCCAGAGCTCGATCGGCGAGGTCCACCGCGGCGCCATGGGCCAGCCGATCACCGGCGTGGAACTGCGCGTCGTCGATGCCGAGGGCCAGGACGTGGCACCCGGCCGCATCGGTGAATTGCTGATCCGCGGCGCGATGGTGATCGACGGCTACAACGATGCCGAGGACAGCAATGCCCGGTTCTTCCGCGAGGGCTGGTTCCACAGCGGTGACCTGGTCTGGCGGGACGACGCTGGGCATGTATTTTTCTTTTGCCAACGCCTGCGGATCTCGAAGATCAAGGCGCAGATGGTCGACCTGGTGGAAATCGAATCCATCGCCCTCAAGCACCCCGATGTGGTGCGGGCCAGGGCCTACATCGTCCCGGACCACAAGGAAGTCAACGTGCTGCACCTGTGCGTCGAAGGGACCGGCGAGCTGAACCAGAACGCGCTTTCCACCCTGCTTTCGCGCTACCTGTCGGGCTTCAAGCTGCCCAAGACCATCGAGATCATCTCGCTCAAGGAAGAGGCACATGCACGCTAACAGCACCCAACCGTTACTGGCCGTTTTCGACTTCGACGGCACATTGACCGACCGCCACACGTTCTGGCGCTACATGCGTTTTATCGTGGGTACCCGTTCGTTCTGGCTCAGGATCATTCCCCTGCTGCCCAAGATGCTCAGCGTGATCCTGGGCATCACACCGCTGATGCAAGCGCGCCTGGCTTTCATCGCCTGTTACCTGGGCGGGTTGTCGGTGGAACAAGAACGCGAGCACGCCAAGTACTTCATCAGCGAACAGCTCCCGCGCTGGCTCAGGCCCGAGGCGTTGCGGCGGCTGCAATGGCATCAATCCATGGGGCACGTCACCGCCCTGGTCAGCAACTCGCCGGAAAACTACCTGATTCCCTGGGGCCGGGTCGCGGGGTTCGACTATGTGTGCGGCACCCGCCTGGCCACGGCGAAGAACAAACTGACTGGCGGGATAGCCGGTACCAACTGTGTAGAGCGAGAGAAAGTCACGCGGCTCAAAGGCTGCCTGAGCAACCTTGATGATTTTTACATTTATGCCTACGGCGACTCATCGGGCGACGATGCCCTGCTCGGCATTGCCAACTCTCCCTTCTACAGAAACTGGTACTGATCGATGAACACTCTGAGCACGTTGGCCCCCCAGCATTTCAAGCGCCCTGGCAGCGCCCCGGCCGTCATGATCGTCGGCGCCGGCCCCATTGGCCTGTCCCTGGCAATCATGCTGAAAAAATGGGGTGTGGCGTTTCGCATCATTGAAAAGAACGCCGGACCCTCGACGGCGACCAAGGCCATGGCGATCCACTCCCGGACCCTGGAAATCTTCAGAGACCTGGGCGTTGCCGAGCAAGCCATCCACGACGGCTTCACGATCAACCAATTCTCCGTGCAGTCGAACGCCAGGCGGGTGCTGAACTACAACTTCTCCTACCTGGACGCGACCTATCCCCTGCTCTTGAGCCTGCCACAGCCGCAAACCGAGAAGATTCTCCTGGAGCGGCTGAAGGAACTGGGCGCCGAGGTGGAATGGAACACCGAACTGGTGGACATCGAAAACCTGCCAGGGTCGGTACGCATGACGCTCAAGCATGCCGACGGCACCGACGAAACCTTCACCAGTCGCTGGGTGGCCGCCTGTGACGGGGCTCGCAGCAACATCAGAAAACGCCTGGACATGACCTTCGAAGGTTCGTCCTACGACCGCTTCTTCATGCTGGCCGATGCCGATATCCAATGGTCCGGCAGCCAGGATGAGGGCGCGTTCTTCCTGGGTGCGCAGGACGGTTATGTGGCCGTCGCACCGATCAGCGCCCAGTCCCGTTATCGGCTGTTCATCGAAATGCCCTATAACCTGCCCCCCGAAGGCGAGCGCCCGTCCTTGAGCCTGGAGAACTTTCAGCGCCTGTGCGAAGGACGCGGGCAAAAGATGACGCTGTCCAATATCTCATCGACCACCATCGCCTCGTTCCAGCATCGCCGCGTGCAAACGATGCAGCAAGGCTCGGTGTTCTTGCTGGGGGACTCGGCGCACATCGGCAGCCCCATCGGTGGCCAGTGGATGAACCTGGGGGTTTCCGAGGCCTATAACCTGGCCTGGAAAATCGCTTATGTCGACCAAGGCCTGGCGGACCCGTCCTTGCTCGACAGCTACAACGAAGAGCGTTATCCGGTTGCCCTGGAAGTCGAGAACACCGCACACCGCCTGACACGGCTGATTACCGTTCGGCGGCGCGCCCTGGTCTGGCTGCGCGACCATGTCCTGCCGCTGTTGAGCAACCGCAAAAAGGTCCAGCGCAGGTTGCCGTCAATGATTTCCGGTCATCAGTACCACTATGACAAGAGTGACTACATCCAAGAATCGCTGACGAAGCAGCAGCGCCAGAACTGGAATAAAAAAGGCAAAAAACCCGAGTTCCAGACCGCCGCGCCCCGCGCCGGGCAACTGGCGCCGGATGTCGAGTTGTGGCAACTGCAAGGGCTGCCCACGAAACGCTTGATCGACCTGTTTCATGGCACGTTCACGTTGTTGATCTTCAGCGCGGCCGATCAGTTTTCGCCGTTATTGCCGGGCTACTACGCCTTGGCCGAGTCGGTGGAAAAGGACTACCCGGGCATCAAGGCCTATTGCGTGATCGACGCCCTGAGCAGCGCCGGGCTACCGGCCTGGCACTCGACACTGCTGGACCCCGATTGGCGATTGCACAAGCGCTACCACGCCAAGGAAGGCACGTTGATGCTGATTCGTCCTGACGGCTACATCGCTTTCCAGGGCGCCGATGCAATGACGCTGGTGACGTATCTGAACGTAAGGTCCGGGTTGCTCAAGGGTGCCAGAAAAACGCTGACTCGCGAGATCGACGCAATGGAACTCCAACTTTAAGTCGCTCCATGGCTACTGCCAGTTCGCTTCATTGATATAAACACGGCCCAGTCCTGGGCCGCGATTTCTGGTCTTTCTTCTGTATAGAAATATCGACCGACTTTGGTTAGGAGAACCTTATGCGCATGCAACTTAACGATGTGGTGCAGGAATTCATCGTGTCCAACGGAAGAATAGCCCACAGCTATTTCTCTCTGTCCGAAAAGATCATTGAATCATTGTGCGAATCCAATATCGCCAAGGAAGCGATATTGCTGCGGGTGTTGGAACAGGCCGAATCCGTCACGGCCCACTATTTCAATGCTCATCAACAAGTTCTCGAGGGTGTTTATGCCCATGGGATCGCCGCCCCCGTCAGCCAGAATGTTGCGGTGCTGGAGCCTGTTCACTCGAACCCGACAATACTGGCTCCGGTGCCCGCCGCCGAAACCGTCGAACAGGCCACCGCACTCAGCTACGGGCAATGGTTGCGCAGCGAAATCGGCACGGTGACCGGGTTCCAGGCGCAACAGATCGACTTCGATCAAAGTTTCGAAAGCCTGGGGATCGACTCGCTGGGGCTGGTGGATATCTTCGAATCCCTGGCCCAGCACTTCCCGGAAAAGAAAGCACTCACCTCGCAGCTCTTCGATGCCCCGACCCCGACCGCCTTGCTCGCACGGCTCGAAGCCGATCCACAGGCACCGGCGGTGGATGTCCAGGGCTGGGTACTCGATCAACTGGCGGCGATCACCGGCTTTACGGTCGAGCAGATCGACCCGACACAAAGCTATGAAAACCTGGGCCTGGATTCGCTGGTGCAGCTGGATTTCCTCGAGTCGGTAGTCGCCCTGTGGCCGCAGCTCAAGGCTCACAGTTCCGAGCTGGCCAATGCCAGGTTCCCGCAGGCAACCATCGCCCTGATTCAAGCGGCCCTGGCCGATCCCCAGCCACAAGCGACGCCTTGCGAGACGCCTTCCCCTGCCGCGACGAACACTCAAGGACAGGAGGAAAACCTGCTGTTCAACGCCCTGTCGCCGTTGATCCCGGACGCAGCGCAGGCGATCGATATCCAGACGCCCTTCGCACAACTGGGTCTCAACGGCTTTGCCCGGGAGACGCTCTGCCAATCCATGGCGCAGCAGTGCTCGGCCAGCGAATTTGCCGGTGAAGCGCTGATGTCCCGTCGCACGCCCCAGGATGCCTTGTCGCTGCTGGCCAGGCTGAGCTGAGCCCAGCAACAACAGGAATGGAATCCGGGTGACCGAACAGGTCACCCAGCATTTTGGCGATCAGGAGACAGGGTATGAGTGGCGCAGTAACGACAGCGGGCGATTTTTGCTTCAGCGCGATGGCGGGCGAGTTTCCGGGGGCACCGTCAACGGAGGCGCTCTGGCAGTTGCTCGCCCAAGGGCAGGTCGCACCGATGGAATCGATGCCGACACGCTGGGAAGTGGACAAGGCATCAATCTATTCAACCAAGGCCGGCGAGAAGGATCGCACGTATCTGGACAGCGCTTTTTGCCTGACCGACGACGCCTCGATCCCGTCACGGCACGAAGGACGGCAGGTCGCCATCGGCAAGAAGGTGCTTCAGACGCTGTTGACCCAACTCGCCGCACAAGGCTCGCCACTGGGCGGGGAACGCACGGCGCTGGTAGTCGCGACGTCTTGGAGCGACGAGAGTTATTTCGTCACCGGCATGTCCGGAAAAACCGCTGCGCCGCCGGGTTTTACACCGGGTGAACAAGTGGCGGCACTGGCCGCAGCCTTTGCCTTGGGCGGCCCGGCGTTATCGGTGGACACGGCCTGCAGTTCGTTCCCCTATGCCCTGGACATGGCCCAGGCGCTGGTCAACAGTGGCCAGGCGGACAACGCGATTGTCATGGCCCTCAACACCGTGCTGCCTCCGGCGCTGTTCCTCGGGTTCTCGCAGTTGACGGCATTTTCCGCACGGGCGCGGATGGAAGCTTTCGGCCAGGACGCCGACGGCATCGTGCCGGGCGAATGCGCGGTCGCGTTTCTGGTCGAACCCGTCGCCCAGGCCCTGACGGCGCAGCGCCATCCCCTGGGTGTCTTGCGCGCCTTGGGCATGTCCGCCGACGGTGCCGAGGGCTCGGTGTTCGCCCCCGGCAAACAGGCCCAGTACTCGGCTTACCAACGTGCCTATCGCGGCCTAGACCCAAGGCACGTGGACTACATCGAGACCCACGGCACCGGTACGCCGCTGGGGGATGCGACGGAGTTGGCCTCGTTGAACAGCTTCTTCGCCCCCCATCGCCCGGACGACCGGAAAATCACCATCGGTTCGATCAAGTCGGTCATCGGCCATCCCCTGGCCGCTGCCGGCGGCGCGTCGCTCGCCAAGGCCTTGATGATACTGCGCCACAAAGGCATTCCACCGCAGCCCGGCTACCGCCCCAGCACCAAGGTCGACGACACCTGCCTGCGACTCGCCACCCAGCAGGTGCAGCCTCTGCAAGCGCGTCCGTCGGCGCTCCGGATTGGCATCTCCAGCTTTGGTTTTGGCGGCGCCAACGCACACCTGGTGGTGGACGAATACCTGCCCGGCGACCACCCTGCCGCAGCCCCCGCAACCACCTCCGGCGTGCTGATGCTGGACCTTGCCATTGTCGAGGCTGAAGCCGCGCTGGGCAGCCACCGCTCGTTGCAAGCATTCCAGCAGCAGCTCGACCAACCCGCCGCCCCCTCCGTCGTGTTTCCTTATGGGCGCTTCGTCGATTACACCCCGGCTCCCGGTCAGCCTTTGCTGGGAAAATTCCTCGCCCAGGACCACGTCATCGATATCGACGGCTTCGGCATGGGCCCCAAGCCGCTGGCCCATGTCGATCCGTTCAAGCTGTTGATCACCGATCGCGTCAATCACTTGCTGCGGCGCTTGCCGGGCGTGGCCGGTTCGCCCGGCACCGCGATGGTCATGTGCTGCAACATGGGCGGCGAGCGCTTCAGCAACGCCTATAGCAGCGCCCACAACTTCTATTCCCGGGCACAAGGTGCGGCGCCGGGCGTCGAGGTGACCGACGTGGCAACCATGTTGCCAAACATGCTGTCCGGCTACCCGGCGCAGATTTTCGACTTCAAGGGTTTCCATCAGACCCTGGTCGGCACGGCAGGCCTGTTCTGGCAAACCTTGCTGGCCTCGCCGCAATGGTTCGACAACGGAATCACCACGCTCCTGCTCGGCGCCGGGCGTTTTTTCAGCGGTGAAATCGAGGTCGAGCGCGCTCGGTGCAACGCGACCCAGCAAGGTGAAGGATTGGGTTTGATCGCGCTGCGTCGCTATCAACCCCAGGCCACTGACAACCCGCTGCTGGTGATCCGCGCCGCGGTCCTCGCCCATGCGGCGGGCACGCTGGAAGAGGCTTGCCGGTTGTTGGGCAAAGCGCCCGGCCACTCTTTGCACGTTGAAGTCTGCGAGTTGCAGCCGGTTGCGACGCCTGCCAGCGGATCGCTGCAGGACATCACCGGTTTCCTCGCTGAAGCCAGTGGCATCGAAACCCTGCTGGCGGTGATGTTGCGGGGCGCGCCCCATACCGTGATCGAAGTGCGCGAGGCCGGCAAGGCGGTGATGTGGCTGTTTACCGAGCAGCTTCGCCGGTGGAACCCGACCACCGCCGAGGTCAGCTCGCCCATCAAGCATCCGTTCATGTTGCGCTTTGCCCATTCGTCATCCCAGGAACTGCAGCAAGTCATCACGCCTGTCAGCCTGGTCCGCGAGCCGCAGAACGATGGCGTCGACGTGCAGCAGCTCAGCGACATGCTCACCAGCACCCTGCTCTCCGGGCTGCGGGTACGGGTGCGCGCCATGGAAAGCCTGTTCGCCCTGCACCGGGGCGATACCGCCCAGCGCCCGACGCACTGGCAGCGCAGTGCGGAACATAGCGTGATCACCAACGCCCAGCGCAGCCATCAGTCGCTGCATGCCCAACTCGTGGTGAATGAAGCGCACCCGTACTTCTTCGATCATCCCCTGGATCACATCCCGGGCATCTTGCTACTGGAGGGCATGCTGCAACTGCTCGAACTGGCCATGCCGCCTCTGAGCGGACGGGTCGCCTACATCAAGACCCTGACGATCAGGTTCCAGCACTACGTGCAGAAGCAGGACACGGTCGACCTGCACGTCGAACAGGGCGAAGACCCCCTGGTGTTCAACGCGAAGGTCATGCAGGCCGGAAAAGTGATGTGCACCTGCGTCCTCGTCATGGCCTACAGCTCGGCATTCGAGACCTCGCCGGCTGGCGAATTCAGCGCCACGCCCTGCCGCGACAAGGCCCTGTTGCACAAGGCCAGGGCGGAAAACGTCATCGTCAGTGACATGAGCGGCATCGCCCAGGGCCTGAGCGTGGACACCGTGAAACTGCCGCCGGAACACTTCTTCCAGGCCGGCGATCCCCAGCACTATTCGATGGTGTATTTCCTCGAAGTGGCTCGCCAGTGCTACATGCAGATCGCCCACAGTCACCTGCGGATCCCGCTCAATACCCCGATGAACCTGCTGGCCTTGAGTTTCACCCTGGACCGGCCCATCCCCAGGAACAGCCCGCTGTCCTTGGCGCCGCAAGCCGGTTTCGATGCGTCGCTCCAGGCCTTCAAGACCAACCGCATCTATATCGACCTGTTCAACCGGGGCGAAAAAATCGGTCAAGCCAGCATTACCGCCCAGGTGCTGAGTCAATCGGCACCGGCAGCCTGAGCATGGAATGGATCTGCCCACCCGGCATGACCGTGCCCCCCACAACCAAGGTGTCGCCGTGAACGATGTCAACGTGCAAGTCATAGTCAAATCGCCCCCTTCTGAAATCTGGAAGCTCTGGAGCAATTTTCCCGAAGCGCCGCTCTGGGATACCGACGTCCGCCAATGTCAGCTCGACGGTCCGTTCCAGGCTGGAACCCGCGGTAGATGTGTCCTCAAGAATGGCTTGGAAATGCCTCTGAAACTGGAGGCCGTGAGTCCGCACGAAAGTTATCGCAACAGCGCCCGGCTGCTCTGGATCGACCTCGAATTCGACCATCGGATGCGCAGGCTCTCTGCCGATGAAACCCATGTCATCCATAGCGCAAAGATTTCGGGCCCGTTGAGCTTCCTGTACCGCGGGCTGCTGCGCAAAGCGCTGGCCAAGGCGATGACCACCGCACTGGACAACCTGTGCAGGCTGGCTGAACAACGAGCCATCGACACATCGGTGCACGGGAAAACCGCGACGCCCTTACACCTCGTATGAACGTCTTCGGACACGCTTCGCCTACTTATCGATAACAGCAACATTTCGGATCTAGCATGAACCTACAGAAAAACACCCGGTATCTTGTCATGGGCATCATTGGCCTGGGTGGTACCGCCCCGGCGTCGAGTTTCGCCGACACACTCGGCCCCTATGTCAGTGGCATGGGCGGCGTGAACTGGGTCGCTGAGCAGGACCTTAACCAGAACGACCTTGACTTCGTCGAGATGGAATTCAACCAACCGTTGCATTCCGGCTTCGCCACCGGCCTGGCACTGGGCTGGCGATTCCCGGTCGGGCTGAGGCCTGAAGTGGAACTGAGCTACCGCCGCAACACCCTGACTCAGTTCAATCACCGGGTCTACGAAGGTGGCGGCAGCATCGACGGCAAAGGCGAAGAGCAAGCCACCAGCCTCATGGCCAACCTCTGGTATGACGTCACGAACCTGCCAGCCCCCTTGAGCCGGTTCACCCCTTACGTCGGCGGTGGCCTGGGCTACGCCGTGCTGACCATCACCGGCCTGGAAGCCGGCGGCGTCGAGTTCGGCGACACCCATCGCGACACCGTCTCGGCCTGGCAACTCGGCACCGGGGTCGCCTACGAGCTCAGCGAGCATTGGTCCATGTCCCTGGATTATCGCTACTTCAAGACCGGTGAAGCGCACTTCGGCAACATCCAGGGCCTGCCCCAGGGCGATGTGAAAACGGAGTACAACGCCCAGTCCCTGATGCTGGGTTTGCGATACTGGTTGTAAGCGGTAGACGGAGCGGCGCCTTGCCTCATTCGCAGGGCGTCCGGTCGGTGACCGCGCCAGTACCCCAAACTGGAAAATTTTGAGAGGATGCATGCCAAGAACGCCATGGAATACAGGCTTTCCAATTTCCATCCCCGTGGCGGTCCGACATGTACATCCCTCTCTTCCAAAGCTTACAGGCACGCTTCGCCATCGTCGTGGCGCTGGTGGTGCTGCTGCTCAGTTGCATCTTCGGCACCGTTATCGGCGAGTCCTCCATTTCGCGGCTCAAGGAGCAAACCGGGCTGCAACTGAGCGAATATGCCTACTCGATGATCGATCGCCTCGATCGCGACATGAGCAACCGTTCAAAAGCGCTCACGGTCCTGAGCAAGCTGGAAACCCTGCGCAACACGGCGAACCCCGGCGAAGCACGCGCCCTGCTCGACCACCTTAGCCAGCAATTCCCGAACTATTCCTGGATCGGCCTCACCGACGCCCACGGCAAAGTGGTCGCTTCGACCAACGGGGTGCTCGCAGGCGCCGACATCTCGCAACGGCCGGTCTTTGCCAATGCGCGGGAAAAGACGTTCATTGGCGATGTCCACGAAGCCGTCCTGCTGGCCAAGTTGCTGCCGAATCCTTCCGGGGAAGCGATGAAATTCGTCGATATCAGCATGCCAATCAAGGACATCGGCGGAAATCTCACGGGGGTGCTCGCGACGCATCTTTCCTGGGAATGGGCTGCGGAAGTCGGCCGATCGCTTTTTGCCCCCCTGCAGGAGCGCCTGCCTGGCCTGGAGTTCCTGGTCATCAGCAAGGACGGCACCGTCTTGCTGGGCCCCAAGGACATGATCGGCAAGCCCGCCGGTGTCACGCTCGACGGGCGCGGACAAAGCTGGTCGGTCGAGCGCTGGCCGGACGGTAAGCTCTATCTGGCAGGTGCGGCGCAAAGTGTCGGTGTCGACGACTATCCCGGCCTGGGATGGACCGTGGTGACCCGCCAGCCCGCCGAGATCGCCTTTGCGGCTGCACGTGAGATGCGCAATGAAATACTCCTCTGGGGCGGCCTGCTGTCCATCCTGTTCGCGGTCATCGGATGGATCATGGCAGGTATTCTCACCGGGCCGGTGAACGTCATCGCCGAGGCTGCCGCGCGCCTTTCCGAAGGCGCCGATGTGGGGATTCCCTTGCTCAAGGGCACGCGCGAAGTCGAAACGCTGAGTGTCGCGATCCGGCACCTCGTTGATAGCCTCACCCGAAAAAGGGGTCAGTTGGCGGTGGTCGAGGGTATCGCCTACCGCGATGTCGTCACCGGCCTGCCGAATCGGGCAGCCTTGGAAAAGTACATCGAGGCGGTACGCAGCGAGGTCGACGTACAGCCTGGCTTCGGCGTGCTGTGCCTGGATCTGGACGGGTTCAAGCCCATCAACGATTGCTTCGGCCATGCCGTTGGCGACGCATTGCTCCAGGAGGTCGGCCTCCGGCTCCTGGCCGCTGTGCGCGATGGCGACATCGCTGTGCGCCACGGCGGGGATGAATTCGTATTGCTGCTGCGCCTGCGTACCGGAGAATCCTTGTCCAGCATGCAGGGTGCCGCCCAGCGCATCATCGCAAAACTGGCCGAGCCGGTCGTGCTGGCCGGGGAGTCGATCACGATCGGCTGCAGTATCGGCGGGACGCTGTGGACCGGCGGCGAGTTTACCGAGGCGCTGGCCCAGGCCGACGAAGCGCTCTACCGGGCCAAGCGTGCGGGCAAGTCCCAGGCGAAATTCCATGACACCTCGTTCACCGAGGCAGGACATACCGGAGCAAAGGTCTGAGGCGCTAGCGCAAGGTCTGAAGCGCCTCGCGCCCGGCAAAACGAGCAGCGGCCACCGCCCTGTTGGGAACGTTCAGCGCACGGATCAACGAAGAGACATGAATGCGCACGGTGAAGGGAGAGATCTCAAGCGCTGAGGCGATTTCCTTGTTGGTCTTGCCTTCGGCAATCAATTGCCAGACCTCTCGCTGCCGTGACGTGAGCTTGCTCATATCATCGTCGGAACCCAGTGGGAGCGGGCCCGAAGACTCGTACTTGACCAGCACTTCGCCACGGCGAATATCGGCGATGGCCTCGCCGACCTGGTCGGGAGAAAGGCTCTTGCCGACAAACCCGTCGACACCAGTGGCCATGACACGGCCAATGACATCGCTGTCATCCAGGGTCGAAACCACAATCATCACGGTGTGCTTGAGTGCCTGGCGCAACTGCGCGAGCTCGCTGATGGAGCCCAGGCCGGGAAGACGTATTTCAAGAATCAGCGTATCGAGAGGTTGTCCGTTCGTTGCCAGCGTCCGTACTTCCTCCAGGCTCCCTGCTTGTTCGATCATTGCGTCAGGTATCAGGCGTTCCAGCAACACCATCATCCCCTCTCGGAACAGCGGATGCTCATCTGCCACGATCATCCGGCAAATCTTCCGACCCGAGACGCGTCTCTCATCGCGTCCCATACTGCATCTTGACGACTTCACTGATTCTCTGCGCAACGCCATTGAACGGAGGCGTGACGGATCGGATCGACTGACCACGATAAGGTCCGTCCGCGGGAAACCAGTTCTGGACAACGACAACCTGTTTCGGCTGCCCGGCCGAAACCGAGCCCGTGGAGATTTCATTGGTGAATTTGCAGGTATCAAACGTCCCCAGGGCCGTCTTGATCGTTTCACGCCCGTTGTACGTCAGCTTCTCGACGACATCGAACTCCACCGCTCCCCCAGCGCTCACCGCTTTGTTTTTGTAGCTGACGGTGACGGTCTGCCCAGGTTGCAGATCAATCGGTGTGGAAGCGGGAGGCTGGTAGGTGGTGGTCACCAACGATGCCCCGGCACCATGGCGATCACCGTAACGAACCAGCCGACCGTCCTTGATCTCGGCGAAGGTCGTCGTCAGGAAAAACGGCGCATTGTTCAGGAACGACGTGTGCACCGAAGCCACCGGATTGGCGCCGGCAAACGCCTCGCGCCCGAGCGCCTCGGTTTTACCGCGACTGGTGGCTGGCGACAGGTTGTCCCGGCTTTCATACTCCACCACCGTCCCGGCCTGGAAATCCGCCTCGTTGGTGCAAGCCGCAGAGGATGTCTCACTGGCCGTGGCAGCCGACGCACCGGCGATCAAAGAACCCCAGCCACTGGCGACAAAGGCCGAGACGGCGAATGCCGTTGCGAGGCGCTTGCGATAAGCCGGGCAGATGCTGGACTTTCTGGCAGGTGTGCTTTTCAAAAAACAGATCCTTGTTCAAATAGGCTCGTTGCGACCGATCGAAAACCCGATAGCGCTCATAGGTTAGGGTCGAGTGCCGAGCGGCGCTATAGCGCAAGTGTGCTATAGGCTTTGCCCTCGTTCTGGATGGGGGTGATGATCGAGACTACCGATACGCGCCAGACCATGACATCATAAAGCCATCTTTTTTGATCGAGCCTGGACGTGCTTCATTCTTCAGCCTTGAAACCGTATCAGAGGCTTGTATGACCGAATCACTGGAGCGCTTTGTCCAGGCGCAAGCGTCAACCTATGACCACGCTTTGCTCGAGCTACGGCGCGGCCGCAAGGAAGGCCACTGGATGTGGTTCATCTTTCCCCAACTACGCGGCCTGGGTGTCAGCGAGAACGCCACCTACTACGGCCTGCGCGACCTGGAAGAAGCGCGCGACTATTTGCATCACCCGCTTCTGGGACCACGACTGGAGTGCGCAACCCGCGCCGTCCTGGACTCGGAAGTCGCGGTAGAGAAACTCCTGGGGACACTCGACGCCATGAAATTCGCGTCCTGCATGACGCTGTTCGCAGCGGCCGCGGGCGGGCATTGCGTGTATGCCCAGGCGCTGGAGGGTGGGGTGAATGTCGACTCAAGAACACTGGAACTACTTAAGGAGCAAGAGAGAAAAAATGTCTAATTACGAAACATGGACGTTGGTGGTCCAGGTGGCCGTGGCCCTGGTGGCCCTGCTGTCGATGTACCTGGTTGTTCGCCAGGTGGTCATCCTGACAGCACAACTGAAGGCGACTCAACAGGCTTCCGAGGCCCAGAGCATCATTTCGATTGTCGAGTTCCTGCAAGCCAGCCAGGCCCGCGATGCCCGGCAAGCGGTTCGCGCCACGCTGTCGACCCTGCATCATGACCAATGGGACGCAACCCATGTCCAGCATGCCTCGCTGACCTGTGCGAACTACGACGTCGTCGCGGCGTTATTGCGGGCCGACTTGATCAAGAACAAGCACATCATCATCGAAAACTGGGCGCCGAGCATCAAGCACTGCCACCAGATACTTGCCCCGTTCATTGAGACAAAACGCGCCCAGCCCGGCGGCGACCGAAAGTACTGGAGCAACTTCGACTGGCTGCGCGAGCAGTGCTCTAAGGTCTGACGGGGGTTGTGACAGTGAATCCAGAAGCCATTTTCGCTGAAACGGTGAAACGCCTGCGAGCGGCCAGGCACCTTGCCATTTTTACCGGTGCCGGCATTTCCGCACAAAGCGGTATCGCCACGTTCCGTGATCCCTCGACCGGCCTCTGGGCGCTTTACGACTCAAAGAAACTGGCCACCCCAGCCGCCTTCGCCAAAGACCCTGCGCTGGTATGGGCATGGTACAGCTGGCGCCGAACGCTGGTTAACGAAGCGCACCCCAATGACGCGCACCGAGCAGTCGCCAGGCTGACCCAGAGCTTGCCCCGCGTGACCGTCATCACGCAGAACGTCGACGACCTGCTCGAACGCGCCGGGTCCAAGGAGGTGATTCATCTTCACGGTGATCTGGCCAGCGCCCGTTGCTTCCAGTGCAACCGTCCCTACCTGGGCGCGTTGCCCGTGGACATCGGGCCAGACTGCGACAGCCTGGCCCCCCCGCGTTGCCCACACTGCGACGGCCAGATCCGCCCCAATGTCGTCTGGTTCGGCGAGAAAATGCCGGAACAGGAACTGGACCAGGCCTTCAGCGCGGCCCGCGACTGCGACGTCATGCTCTCCATTGGCACTTCTGGAGAGGTCTACCCGGCGGCACGGATTCCAACATTGGCAACCGAGCATGGCGCCTGGCTGGTGCATATCAATATCAAACCGATGGGGGCCGCTTCCGATAAAACGCTGGTGGGCGATGCGACATACTGGTTGCCGAGGCTGGTTGAGGCGTTGGGCTGAGAGGTGGCCTGCAAGGCTTGCCCGACACCGCTGAACTGAACCGGGAGGTCGTCGCCCAGGCCGATCATGAATTGTCGCAGTCGCGTTGTTAGGGGCCGCTGGGCTGCACAGCAGCCCCAAAAAGCTGAATGCGGTCTGCCTGAAATACCACAGGGTCTGACTTCAGGGCCGCTTCACGCGCCAGCGGGAGCAAGCTCCCTCGCCACAAAAACGGTGAACAGATGATGGGCGCACACCCCTGTGCCTTTTGTGGCGAATGGTTAAATGACTCCCAGCCCAACCCAACATAACTCCGTGGCGAGGGAGCTTGCTCCCGCTGGGCTGCACAGCAGCCCCAAAAAGCTGAATGCGGTCTGCCTGAAACACCACAGGGTCTGACTTCAGGGCCGCTTCACGCGCCAGCGGGAGCAAGCTCCCTCGCCACGGGCCTTTTTGATGGGCCCCTAAACGAAAAATGCCCCGTACCTTTCGATACGGAGCATTTCTTCAAGGCTTCCCGCGGATTGCCAGGTATTCACGCGACGGTGAGTCTTCTGGTTCAATCGCCTGCAGAATCCAGAGCGATTCTGCAGTTCCTATCGGGGGAACCCGCCTGAAGTCCTTCAGGCGTTCTGGTTCCAGGGACGGTCTCCATGTTCGTCCTTGATGCGCGTCGGCAGGCCCATCACATCCAGCGCCTCGAGGAACGCCTCGGCAGGCAGCTCTTCGACGTTGACCATGCGCTGCACGTCCCACTCGCCACGGGCCACCAGCAAGGCCGCGGCCACGGGTGGCACGCCGGCGGTATAGGAAATGCCCTGGCTGTCGGTTTCGGCGTAGGCGTCCTCGTGGTCGGCCACGTTGTAGATGAACATTTCGCGCGGCTGGCCATCCTTGACGCCTTTGACCAGGTCACCGATGCAGGTCTTGCCGGTGTAGCCCGGCGCCAGCGAGCTCGGGTCAGGCAGCACGGCCTTGACCACTTTCAACGGCACGACTTCCAGGCCTTCGGCGGTCTTGACCGGTTGCTCGGAAAGCAGGCCGAGGCTCTTGAGCACGGTGAACACATTGATGTAGTGCTCGCCGAAGCTCATCCAGAAACGCACGTTGGGCACATCGAGGTTCTTCGACAGCGAGTGCACTTCGTCGTGACCGGTCAGGTACAGGTTCTGCGAGCCGACCACTGGCAGGTCGTCGGTGCGCTTGACCTCGAACATGGTGTTGCTGGTCCACTGGCTGTCCTGCCAGCTCCACACCTGTCCGGTGAACTCACGGAAATTGATTTCCGGATCGAAATTGGTGGCGAAATATTTGCCATGGGAGCCAGCATTGACGTCGAGAATGTCGATCGAATCAATGCGGTCGAAATGCTGTTGTTGCGCCAGTGCCGCATAGGCATTGACCACACCCGGGTCGAAGCCCACGCCGAGAATGGCGGTGATGTTCTTCTCCTGGCACTCCTGGAGATGGTTCCACTCGTAGTTGCCGTACCAGGGCGGCGTCTCGCAGACCTTGCCCGGTTCTTCGTGGATGGCGGTGTCCAGGTAGGCCACGCCGGTATCGATGCAGGCACGCAGCACCGACATATTGAGGAAAGCAGAGCCGACGTTGATGACGATCTGCGACTCGGTCTCGCGAATCAGCGCCTTGGTCGCTTCGACATCCAGAGCGTTCAGTGCAAAGGCCTTGATGTCGGCGGGTTGCTTGAGGCTACCCTTGGCCTTGACGCTGTCGATGATGGCCTGGCATTTGGAGATGTTGCGCGACGCGATAGCAATACGACCGAGTTCGTCGTTGTGCTGCGCGCACTTGTGGGCCACCACCTTGGCGACACCTCCTGCACCAATGATAAGTACGTTCTTCTTCAATTTCTTTATTTCTCCTTCCGCCAGCTCAAGAGAGGCTGGACAAGTAGTCGTCGTAAACAAACTCGCGAACCACCTCGACGCTGCCGTCGAGTTGCTTCACAACGATGGACGGCATTTTCAGGCCGTTGAACCAGTTTTTCTTGACCATGGTGTAGCCCGCTGCGTCGATGAACGACAGCCGATCGCCGATGGACAGCGGACGATCGAATTGGTACTCGCCAAAGATGTCTCCAGCCAGGCAGGATTTGCCGCACACCATGTAGGTGTGTTCGCCCTCGCTCGGTGCCAGCTTGGCGTCCAGGCGATAGATCAGCAGATCGAGCATGTGTGCCTCGATGGAACTGTCCACCACGGCCAGGTGCTTGCCGTTGTAGAGCGTGTCGAGCACGGTGACTTCCAGCGACGCGCTCTGGGTGATCGCGGCCTCGCCCGGTTCCAGGTAGACCTGCACGCCATACTTCTGCGAGAAGGCCTTGAGCCGTGCGCAAAAGGCGTCCAGGGCGTAGCCCTCACCGGTGAAATGGATGCCGCCACCGAGGCTGACCCACTCGACCTTATGCAATAGATGACCGAAACGCTCCTCGATCGTGCCCAGCATCTGGTCGAACAAACCGAAATCGCCGTTCTCGCAGTTGTTGTGGAACATGAACCCGGAGATATGCTCGATGACCTGTTCGATTTTCACCGGATCCCATTCGCCCAGGCGGCTGAACGGTCGTGCCGGGTCGGCCAGCAGGTAATCGGAGCTGCTCACTTGCGGGTTGACCCGCAGGCCGCGGACCTTGCCGGCCGACGCCTCGGTGTAGCGCTGCAACTGGCCGATGGAGTTGAAGATGATCTTGTCGCAGTTGGCGAGCATCTCCTCGATCTCGTCGTCGGCCCAGGCCACGCTGTAGGCGTGAGTCTCGCCTGCGAATTTCTGCCGGCCGAGCTTGAGTTCATACAGCGACGACGACGTGGTGCCGTCCATGTACTGCTGCATCAGGTCGAACACCGACCAGGTGGCGAAGCACTTGAGCGCCAGCAAGGCCTTGGCCCCGGACTGCTCACGCACATAGGCGATCTTCTGCATGTTCGCCAGCAGCTTTTGTTTGTCGATGAGGTAGTACGGCGTTTTGATCATTTTCGAGGCCTCCGGGCAAGGCGAGCCAAAAAAGGATGCGCATTGTGCCTTCACTGACTGCAGATCGAAAGAGCGAAAAGCCCCGTTCGCGCAATCACCCCGATCCAGATCGACGCTTTGCGATCACCGGACATACCGGCCGCCCAGGCGACGAAATGCTGAATCTGGCAAAGGGAGGATAAGCAAAGAGCGCTGACGCTCGACCTTGAGCCGTCGCGGATAACCGGCCTTGCACAACAGGCCATGGGTGATCAGTGTTTATGCATCAGGTCATGCAGGACACCAAACCTCAGGCCCGCTTCACAAACGATCATGTCTGTAACACCGAAGACCTTGAACGCTGCCAGCATGATCGCCAGGCCACCGGGCAGGATGCCCAGGCGATGGCTTTGCAAGCCGGCCAATCTGAGGCGGTCGACATGGCCGACTTCCAGCAGCCGCAACGACAGGCGCAACAACCCGCTGTAGGTAATGCCGCCTTGTCCAACGTCATTGAGACCATTGGCCTTGAGCACTTTGGCCAACATCCGCGCCGTACCGGAAGAGCCGATCACCTGCTGCCAGCCCTGCGCGCGATAACGCGCCGCCATCGCTTCAAACTGCAGGACGGCCACGCGTTCAGCCTCCAGCAGCGCTTGAGCGGTGATGCGTCCGCCCGCAAAGTAACGCGCGCCAAAGGTGCCGCTGCCGATGGCGATGCTTTCCGTCAACAGCGGCTGAGCGCCCTGCCCCAGGATCAGTTCGGTCGAGCCACCGCCGATGTCCACCACCAGTCGCGTCCGCTCGACACCGGGCACCGCATGGGCGACACCGGCATACACCAACCGGGCTTCTTCATGTCCGGACAGCACGTCGATCCGAAACCCCAGGTGCCGCTCGGCACTGGCCAGGAACAATTGGGCATTGGCCGCTTCGCGCACGGCACTGGTCGCCACCGCCCGTACCCGTCCGGCTTCGAAGCCACGCAGCTTTTTGCCAAATCGGGCCAGGGCCTGCCAGCCTCGATCCAGCGCCAGTTCGTCCAGGGCCCCGGCTTGCAGGCCCTCGGCCAATCGGACCGGCTCGCGCAGGGTTTTCACTTCCTGGATCACCCGTTGTCGATTGCGCTTGACCGACTGGCCAATCATCAGGCGAAAGGCGTTGGAGCCCAGGTCAATGGCCGCGAACAGGGGGGCGTCGCCTTTCATAGCGGTGTTCCTTGATTCATCAGCCAGCAGGCACAAGCGCTGCGGGCATTCCACGATGGTTTGCGAAGATCCTGCCATGGCTTCGATGACACCTGGATGACACCCCTTGAGCCCCAGTAACTGTTTTAGCCAAGGGCAGCGCATGAAGCACAGATGACGTTCACCACTATGTAACAAATTGCAACTAGCGTGGATGGCGCCTCCACGACCGAGTTTTCCATCATGCTTTCAACCCAGGACACCTTGGTACAGCGCATCCACCGCGAATTGCTCGATCACAGCGACGAAGAACTGGAGCTGGAGCTCTCCGAAGACGGGCATGACCTGAACGCCTTGTTCGATGAACACGCCCCGGATAGCAGCGAGAAAGAAATCCGACGCCTGTATTTCAGCGAACTGTTCCGCCTTCAGGGCGAACTGGTGAAGCTGCAAAGTTGGGTGGTCAAGACCGGGCACAAGGTCGTGATCCTGTTCGAAGGGCGCGACGCCGCCGGCAAGGGTGGCGTGATCAAGCGCATTACCCAGCGGCTCAATCCCCGGGTGTGTCGCGTCGCCGCCCTGCCCGCCCCCAACGACCGTGAACGGACTCAATGGTACTTCCAGCGCTACGTTTCGCACCTGCCGGCGGCGGGTGAAATCGTGCTGTTCGACCGCAGTTGGTACAACCGCGCCGGGGTCGAGCAAGTCATGGGGTTCTGCACCGACGAACAGTACGAAGAGTTCTTCCGTACCGTGCCGGAATTCGAGCGGATGCTCGCCCGCTCCGGCATCCAGTTGATCAAGTACTGGTTCTCCATTTCCGACCAGGAACAGCACCTGCGCTTCCTCAGCCGCATCCATGACCCGCTCAAGCAATGGAAGCTCAGCCCCATGGACCTGGAGTCCCGCCGGCGCTGGGAGGCCTATACCAAGGCCAAGGAAATCATGCTCGAACGCACCCACATCGCCGAGGCGCCCTGGTGGGTGGTGCAGGCCGACGACAAGAAAAAAGCCCGGCTCAACTGCATCCATCACCTGCTTGGGCAAATGCCCTATGAAGAGGTGGAGCTGCCGACCATCGAACTGCCGCAGCGGGTACGCCAGGAAGACTACTCCCGCAGTCCGACGCCACCGGAGCTCATCGTGCCCCAGGTCTACTGAGACCCGCCAGGCAAGCCTCCCCACAAGCGGTTCTGACCTCGTGTTCGCCGGGGCCTTACGATCGAGGCCTCGGTTCCCCCGCCCGCCACAGCCCAGTGTGGGAGCGAGCTTGCTCGCGATAGCGGCGTGTCAGTCACGAATCTTGTCACTGATCCTCCGCTATCGCGAGCAAGCTCGCTCCCACAGGGGATTGGGTGAGTTCACCGCCAGAAACGGTTAACATCCCTCTCCTTCGTCTACCCTCACAGAACGGCGTACCGCCATCCATGTGGGCGTGATGCTTCGACATTCCTTGCCTTTCTCTATCGGAGATCTTCCATGCTCAAGCCTTCCCTGGCATTGGCCGCTGGTGTTGCCCTGTCGTTTTGCAGCTGGCTGGCGCAGGCCGCCGACACCCTGAAAGTCAGCGCGATTCCCGATGAGGCCCCAACCGAACTGCTACGCAAATTCAAGCCGCTGGGGGCTTACCTGGAACAGCAAACCGGCATGAAGGTCGAGTTCGTCCCCGTGAGCGACTACCCGGCCGTGGTCGAGGCATTGGCCACCGACCGGATCGACATGGCATGGCTGGGGGGCTTCACCTTCGTCCAGGCGCGCCTGAAAACCGGCAACGCCATCCCGCTGGTCCAGCGCGAACAGGACGCCCAGTTCACCAGCAAATTCATCACCGCCGACCCCGCCGTCAAATCCCTCGCCGACCTCAAGGGCAAGACCTTCGCCTTCGGTTCGGTATCGTCGACATCGGGCAGTCTCATGCCGCGCTATTTCATGCTTCAGGACGGCATCAAGCCAGAGAGCTACTTCAGCCGCGTCGGCTATTCGGGCGCCCACGACGCCACCGTCGCCTGGGTCCAGGCCGGCAAAGTGGACGCCGGGGTACTGAACGCCAGCGTCTGGGAAAAACTGGTCGCGGCCGGCAAGGTCGACACGACCAAGGTCAAGGTCTTCGCCACCACCCCAGCCTACTTCGACTACAACTGGACAGTGCGCGGAACCCTCGACCCCGCGTTGGCGGCCAAGATCAAGGCGGCCTTCCTCGCACTCGACCCGGCCAACCCGAAGGACAAGGAAATCCTCGACCTGCAAGCCGCCAGCCGCTTCATCGAAACCAAGCCTGAGAACTACAAGGGCATCGAGGAAGCCGCACGCGCCGCCGAACTGCTCAAATGACCCTGCGACTGACCCAGGTCAGCGTTACCCATGCCAACGGCGTCCAGGCGCTGCGAGGCGTGGACTTGCACATCGGCGCGAACGAACAGGTCGCCATCATCGGCCCATCCGGCGCCGGCAAGTCGAGCCTGCTCAACCTGCTGGCCACCGCACTGCGCCCGGGCAGTGGGGAGCTGCAGCTACTTGGCGAACGCGCCTGGCAGCTGTCGGCCCGCCAGCGTCAACGCCTGCGCGCGCGCATCGGTCTGATTCACCAATCGCCGCCCCTGCCGCCGCGCCAACGTGTGGTGACGGCGGTCCTGGCCGGAAAGCTCGGCCAGTGGGGCATCGGCAAAAGCCTGTTGAACCTGTTGCACCCACTGGATATTCCAGGCGCCAGGGCGGCATTGGCCCAGTTGGACCTGGGCGACAAACTGTTCGCGCAATGCCAGCAGCTGTCCGGCGGACAACTGCAACGCGTGGGTATTGCCCGGGTGTTGTACCAGGCGCCGGAGGTGTTGCTGGCCGACGAACCGGTTTCGGCCATGGACCCGGTATTGGCCGAGCACACGCTTTCGGTGCTTTGCCGCCACGCCCGGGAACACAACGTCACCCTGGTCGCCAGCCTGCATGCGGTGGAACTGGCCTTGGCGCACTTTTCCCGGGTCATTGGCCTGCGGGACGGGCAGATCCTGTTCGACCTGCCAACCGAGGCGGTCGACCGTCCGTTGCTCGACACGCTCTACGCCAACGAACAACTGCAGTCTTCACCAACAACGCCCCACGCGTCCTTGAGCGTGCAGATTCCCCGATGCTGACACGCGATACCCGAGACCCCGCCACCCGCCCTCGCCTGCTGCTCAGTCTGCTGGCCCTGGTGTTGCTGTGGCCGGGCATCCAGTTCAGCGAATTGGACCTCGGCGTGCTGCTGGCCAGCGACAGCCAGAGCGAAATGGGCCGGTTCGTAGCGGCGTTCTGGCCGCCCGCCCATGGCGACGAATTCGTTGAACTGCTGTGGCAGGCCACCTTGCAGACGCTGGCGATCGCCACGGCTGGCATGGCCTTGGCATTGCTGTTGGCGGTGCCCGCGAGTCTGCTGGCCAGCCGCGCCCTGTCGCTGTCGGCAGCCTCCCGCGCCGGCCATCCGGGCTATTGGGGCCAACTGCTGCGCTGGCCGGTACGCGGCTTGTTGATCTTCTTGCGCAGCGTCCCGGAAATCGTCTGGGCCCTGCTCTTCGTGCGCGCCGTCGGCCTCGGCCCAACGGCCGGTGTACTGGCGATTGCCATTACCTACAGCGGCATGCTGGGCAAGGTCTACGCGGAAATCTACGAGTCGGTCGACCAGCGCCCGGCCCACGCGCTCTTGCAGTCCGGCAGCAGCCGGCTGGCGGCCTTTTGCTATGGGATCCTGCCCAATGTCGCGGCGGAACTGTTGTCGTACACGGTGTACCGCTGGGAATGCGCGATCCGCGCCTCGGTGGTGATGGGCTTCGTCGGCGCCGGAGGGCTGGGTCAGCAGATGGACCTGTCGCTGCGAATGTTCGCTGGCGGTGAAGTCGCCAGCCTGCTGCTGACGTTCCTGGCACTGGTGCTGCTCGCCGATCAACTCAGCCGCCTGCTGCGCTGGAGGCTGGCATGAATCGCCTGCTCAACGTGGTCATGGTCCTGTGCATCGGCGCGGCAGTCATCGCCTCGTTCGTCTACCTGGGCATCGACCTGGGCGAGCTCGGCGACAGCGGCAATCTGCAGCGGATGGGCGCTTATGCGCAGCGCTTTCTCAGCCCGGACCTGAGCCCCGGCCATCTGAAAGCAATCGGTCACGGCGCCCTGGAAACCCTGGCCATGTCCGCCCTCGGCACCCTGCTCGCGGCGGTGTTCGGCCTGCTGTTGGCCTTGCCCGCGGCCGGACGCTTCGGCTGGCCTTTGCAGAGCGCGTCGCGCCTGGTGCTCAACGCCTTGCGCGCGGTTCCGGAGCTGGTGTGGGCCGCACTGATGGTCCTGGCCGCCGGGCTCGGCCCCAATGCCGGCACCCTGGCGCTCGCCCTGCACACCACCGGCGTACTCGGGCGCCTGTTCGCCGAAGCGTTGGAAAATACCCCTTCCGAACCGGCCGACGCCATCCGTTTGCAAGGCGGCAACGCCGTATTGGCGTTCTGCTACGGGACACTGCCCAACCTGCTGCCGCAACTGTTGGCCTACGTCCTGTATCGCTGGGAAAACAACATCCGCATGGCCAGCGTGCTCGGTTTTGTCGGTGCCGGAGGGCTTGGACAAATGCTCTATGTCAGCCTCAGCCTGTTCCAGGAGGCCCAGGGCAGCACGGTGATTCTGGCGATGCTGCTATTGGTGCTCGCCGTCGATACCTTGAGCGGTTGGAGTCGCCAGCGTTGGGTCAAGGCTTGACGGCCAGGCAGGTCATAAAGATCCACAACCGGTTTTATGACCCTGATTCGAACGAGTCAAAAATGGGTGGTCAATGGAGCGGGCGCGCCTTGGCAAGATTGGCGAGCAGCTCGGATCGGCTCTGGCGCTCCTGCTTCCATGCCGGCTGTCCGGGGGCACTGCGCCACGACTCGCTCAGCGGGCTGTTATCCACCGTGTCGAAACCGAACTGGTCGTACAGGCGCGTGACGATCTCCAACGCATCGGCATAATCGCTGGAAGCTGACAGGGCCAGCCGGTCGGGAGAGCCGGCCGGCCTGCCCCACGTGAGGATCCGCGGCGCCTGGATGTGGGTGAACGCCTTGACCACCCGGGAGGTGGGAAGCTG
This sequence comes from Pseudomonas sp. Van50, assembly GCF_055390755.1. Classification (NCBI taxonomy): domain Bacteria; kingdom Pseudomonadati; phylum Pseudomonadota; class Gammaproteobacteria; order Pseudomonadales; family Pseudomonadaceae; genus Pseudomonas; species Pseudomonas sp. Van50. Next base: position 4,481,066 of record NZ_AP024343.1, read on the forward strand.
CTCCTGGCGAAGTTCATGGACGGTCTTTTGCCCCGAATCGATGACCGGGATATGGCCGTCACGCCAGATCATGTAGTTATTCGTGTCGAGCACGACCTTCCCTGCAAGCGCCTCCACGGGCATATCGTTGTCGACCTTGAGCGGGACGGCCACAACGACAAAATCGCCCGCCGCGGCCGCGCCTGCAGCCGTCGCCGCACGCGCCGACGGCCCGAGTGCTTCGACCAGCCCGCGCAACGTCTCGGGACCTCGCGAGTTGGCAATGACAACCTCATAGCCGTTCGCAATGGCCGCTCGCGCGATATGGCTGCCAACTTCGCCAGCCCCGATGATGCCGATAGTGGTCATGAGTCATTCACCTCAGTGTTGGATTGGGCGCGGGGTCAGATGCTCAAACCGCCAGCCACATCGATGGCGCTGCCCGTGATATAGGCGCCGTTCGGCCCGGCCAGGAAACACACCGTGGCCGCCACTTCTTCGAGCGTGGCGATCCGGCGGATGGGGTGCAGGTCGAGGATCGCCTCGGGCACGCCGTCGCCGAGTACTTGTGCCGCCATGTCGGTCGGCATGATGCCGGGCTGGACGACGTTGACCGTGATATTGCGCGGCCCCAGATCCCGTGCGACACCCTTGGCATAGCCGACGATGGCCGCCTTGGTCCCGGCATAATCGGCCGCCCCGGCGAACGGTACGTGACCGCCCAGGAGCGAGCCGATGAAGATGATCCGGCCACCGTCCGACAGCACCGCAGCCGCCGCTCGCGTGGTCGCCACCGCGCCCATGACATTGACCTGCCACTGGCGATCGAGATTCACGGTGTCGAGATCGGGATCATCGACCGTCTTGCCCTGGACGGCGATCGCCGCGTTGTTCACCAGGATGTCGAGCTTGCCGAAATGCGTGATCACCTCGTCGATCAACGGCTTGGCCGCCGTGCTGTCGGCCTGGTCGCTCTGGATGGCACGGGCACGGACGCCTTGCGCCTCAAGCTTTTCCACCACGGCCCTGGCCTTCTCGGCCGAGGCCACATAGCTGATCGCAACATCCGCCCCTAGTTCGGCGAGCGCCTGCGCGAGGGTCGCACCGAGCCCCCGGGACCCACCCGTCACGAGCGCAACTTTGCCTGCCAGTAATTTCTGCATGGGAAATCCTCTTCATGAATGCCTGAACGCCCTCGCCAAGAGGGCACTTGCCAACCGTAACGAGCGTTAGCGTAACGAACAGTATGAATTTGGACAGGGACCGTCAAGCGGTTTAATATCGATCGTTATGAAAAAGTCGGGGGTGATCTGATGGGGCGTCAACGCGAGTTCGACGTGGATACGGCGCTGGACGCGGCGCTTTGCGTATTCTGGCGCAAAGGTTATGAGGGCGCGTCTTACACCGACCTGACGCAAGCCACCGGAGTGGAACGCCCGGCGCTCTACTCCGCGTTCGGCAACAAGGAATCGCTGTTCCGCCGGGCACTCGAGCGCTACTACGCGCGTTACCTGGATTTCTTTCCGGCAGCGCTGGAACAACCCACTTCACGCGACGTCGCCGCCTACATTCTTCGCGGGGCTGTCGAGGTGAATACGCGCTACCCGGACCGCAAGGGCTGCCTTGGCATTCATGGCGCGTTGGCCGGCTCGGACGATGCCGAGCCCATCCGCCAGGCCTTGATCGACGCACGCGCAACCGGAGAAGCGTCGCTGCGGGAACGCTTCGAACGGGCGAAGACGGAGGGCGACCTGCCGGAATCGGCCAACTGCACGGCGCTGGCCGCGTTCGTGATGGCAATGACCCACGGAATGGCCGTTCAAGCCAAAGCCGGGTTCACCCGCGAGATCCTGGAGGCGGTTGTCGAGCAGGCCTTGTCGACCTGGCCATCCAACCCTGCAGGCTAGGCCAGGGCGAATCAATCATTGGCCGTCAGACTCGCACCATCAACGCCGGCTGCGTATCCGCCACGCCATGCAATAACTCGATCACCCAATCGATAAATACCCGCACCCGTGGCGACAGCTGCCGATGGGGCGGGTACACCGCCGATATGGGCCAGGTCGGCACGCGGTGCTTGTCCAGCACTTCAACCAGGCGGCCCTCGGCCAATTGCCGTTGCACGTGGTAACGCGGCACCTGGATCAAGCCCAATCCCGCTTCGCAGGCGGTCACGTAGGCATCGGCATTGTTGACGGTCAGTTCACCGCTCAATGGCCATTCGCGAACCTGCCCCGCCACCTCGAATTCAAACGGGAAGAAGCGGCCATTGCCAGTCGCAAAACAGATGGCCCGATGGGCCGCCAGGTCGTCCAACCCCCGGGGTGCCCAAGCGTGCCAAGTAGTCGGGGCTGGCACAGGTCAGTTGATGCAGGCGCACGATAGGCCGGGCCACCAAGGCCTGGTCAACGACATGCCCGGCGCGGATCGCGCAATCCACGCCTTCGCGCTGCAGATGAACCTGGCGATCGTGGAAACCGATGTCCAGTTGCAGCGCCGGGTAGCGCCGGTAGAACTCCGGCAGGCGTGGCAGGATCCAGGTGCAACCGAAGGCGATCGGCATGTCCACCTTCAACGTACCGCGAGGCTGGCTCCTTTGCGCCGACAACGAACTCTCAAGGTCAGCGAGGTCGTCCAGCAACTGGCCGCTGCGCTGGTAATACGCTTCACCGTCCAGTGTCGCGCGCACCTGGCGGGTGGTGCGCTGTAGCAGTTGCACACCGAGGTGAGCCTCCAACTGCTGGATCAACAGGCTGACGGTGGCACGGGGTAATCCAAGGTCATCGGCCGCCTTGCCGAAGCCGCCCAGCTCCACAATGCGCCGGAACACCTGCATGGCATGTAGTCGGTCCAATGTGCGCCCCACTATTCAGGAATCACGAATAGTTAAACCAATATTTGTGTATTTATCCAGAAAAACGCTTATCAGACACTAAACGGGTCGTTCATATCCAGGAGTAAAACATCATGAAGACCCGCCAACTCGGCCATCGCGGCCCTTACGTTTCCTCCATCGGCCTGGGCTGCATGGGCATGTCGGACTTCTACACCACGGGCGTGAACGAGGGAGAAGCGATTGCCACGCTCCACCGCGCCCTGGAATTGGGCGTGACACTGTTCGACACCGCCGACATGTACGGGCCGCATACCAATGAAGAGCTGCTCGGACGCGCCTTGCGAGGCAAGCGTGAACGCCTGTACCTGGCGAGCAAGTTCGGCCTGGTGCGCAGCAGCGATCCCCATGCCCGCGGCGTCAACGGCCACCCCGAATACGTCCGACAATCGGTCGACGGCAGCCTCAAGCGCCTCGCCACCGACTACCTCGACCTCTACTACCAGCACCGCATCGATCCTGAAGTGCCCGTCGAGGAAACCATCGGCGCCATGGCCGAGCTGGTCCAGGCCGGTAAAGTCCGCCACATCGGAATCTCGGAGGCCAGCGCCGAGACCATCCAACGGGCCCACGCCGTGCATCCACTGGCGGCGGTGCAAAGCGAATACTCGTTGTGGTCCCGCGAGCCTGAACACAATGGCGTGCTCGATACCTGCAAGCGCCTGGGCATTGCGTTCGTCGCCTACAGTCCCTTGGGCCGGGGCTTTCTGACCGGCGAGCTGAAATCACCGGAGGATTTTGCCGCCGATGACTATCGCCGCTTCAACCCACGCTTCCAGGCCGACAACTTCAAGCGCAACCTGGCGCTGGTCGAACGGGTCAAGGCCTTGGCCGCGGACAAGGGCATCAGCGCCTCGCAACTGGCCCTGGGTTGGGTATTGGCCCAGGGTGACCACGTCATCCCGATCCCGGGCACCAAGCAGCGCAAGTACCTGGAGAGCAATGTGGCGGCGGCTTCAGTGGTGTTGGGCGCTGATGAACTGGCCCATCTGGATGGGATTTTCGCAGGCGAAGGTGTGGTGGCGGGCGACCGATACCAGGCGCAGACGATGACGTTGTTGAACGGTTGATCCGTCGGCTGGGCTGTCGGTTTCGACAGGCCGGATTCAAGCAGGCGCCAGCCCAGCCGATAACCCTATCAATAATAGCCCCAGGCTTCGCCGGGCTCTGCCAGTTGCATAGGGTAACGATCAATGAGTTTGCCGCTGAATCGCCTGCTGATGTGGGGCGTCCTGATGTTCCTCGCTGCAAGCGCTTGCGCGGCAGAGACACCCCTGCGCATCGTGACGGAGGAGCTGCCGCCCTACAACATGACGCAGAACGGACGCGTGACCGGCATGAGCACCGAAGTGGTCCAGGCCGTGCTCAAGGAAGTCGGCATGGACGCGCCTATCCAGCCCATGCCCTGGGCCCGGGCCTACGAACTGGCGCTCAACGAAAGCAATGTGTTGATCTATTCGATCGTCCGTACGCCTGCACGCGAATCGCTTTTCCAGTGGGTGGGCACCATTGGCCCGACACAGTGGTACATCTACTCACTGGCGGACCGGCCGGTAAAACTCGACTCGCTGGCCGACGCCCATGGTCACCAGATCGCCACGGTCAATCAGGACGTGGGCGAGCAATACCTGGTCTCGAAGGGTTTCCGCATCGGCGAGGAATTGCAGTCGAGCACCAAGTACGAACACAACTACCGCAAGCTCAAGGTCGATCACGTGGAGCTGTGGATTTCCAACGAGCTCAACGCGCTGTACCTGACTCGCCAGAATGGCGAAGACCCGGACAAGGTGCTGATCCGCTCGCTGGCGCTTCCCGAACTGAGCAGCCCGGACGGCCTGAGCATGGCGTTCAGCCGCAAGACGCCGGCCGAGACGGTGGAAAAATTCCGCGCCGGCCTTGAGACCATCCGTCGCAATGGGGTCTACGACGCCATCCTGCGCAAATGGTTATGACATGGGGGACCCTTTCCGCACGGCATCGTCCCAGCCACCACCGACCAAGGCGTTCAGCTCCCTGGGACGGCGCCTGGTATTGGCAACGCTGTTGTTCTGCCTGTTCTTTACCCTGGCGATGGTCACCTGGCGCACCTGGCTGGCCTGGGAAAACAACCTGGCGGAAATGAATTCGGAGCTGGCCCTGATCGATCAGGTGTTCCAGAACACCTTGGCCTACGCCATTTGGGAACTGGACCGTGAATCCCTGGACCAGCAAATCACCAGCGTTGCCGCGGCAGCCCCCGTGGGCCGCGTGGTGTTGAACATCCTGCGCCCCGGGCAAGCGCCGGAAGTCATCGAACTCAATCGATACGCCGTCGATCAATCGGGTGTGGTGCCGGTGCTGCATCGCCAGCTCATCGCCGAGCCCTACGCCGGGGCCCATGAGAAAGTCGGTGAGCTGACCATCGAAGGCGATAATAACCTGCTGTGGGAGCGTCTCTGGAGCGAAGCACGCAGCATCGTCATCACCCAGCTCATCCAGTCCCTGCTGCTGGCCGGGTTGGTCATGACCATGTTCAATCGCCTGGTGACCGTGCATGTGGTGCATATCGCCCGTCACCTGGGCGGACTCGCGCCGCATACCCTCAAGCATCACCTCAAGCTGCAACGGGCGGTGAATCGCCAGGACGAACTGGGCCTGCTCGAATTCCAGGTCAACGAACTCCAGGACAATCTGTACGCCCACCTCGAACGCCAGCATTCGGACGAACTGGCCCTGGCCGCCAGCCGCGATCAAATGGCCGAACTGGTGGAGGCACGCACTGCGGAACTGAAAGCGGCCAACCAATCGCTCGAAGCGCTGTCCCGTCACGATGCCTTGACGGGCCTGGCCAATCGTCGCTACTTCGACGAATTGAAGGAAATCGAGTTTCGCCGGGCAATCCGCCACAACACCCCGCTGGCCGTGCTCATGTGCGATGTCGATTTCTTCAAGATCTACAACGACACCTACGGCCACATGCAGGGCGACCTGTGCCTGAAAGAGATCGCAGAGACCCTGCGCAGCGTGTTCGGCCGCTCCGGCGAACTGACCGCCCGCGTAGGCGGCGAAGAGTTCGTCGTGGTCCTGCCCAATATCGACGCCGCACAGGCCTGCCAAGCGGCTCAACGCTTTCGCACCAGCCTGGCGGAACGCGAGCTGCCCCACAGCGGTTCCAAGGTCTCGCCTTTCGTCACCGTGAGCATCGGCGTTGCCGAGCTGGACCCGGAGACCATGGACCATTTCGATCAAGTGCTGCAACGCGCCGACCAGGCGCTATATCGGGCCAAACACCAGGGACGCGACCGCGTTGCCCTGTAACGACCACCGCGCGCCATGAGGTCTGCATATGCACATTCGCCTGACACTCTGCTCATGCCTGCTACTCGCCTCGATCAGCCTGGCAAGCCACGCCGACACAATCGAAGTCGTTACCGAAGACTCGCTGTACGCCTATCAGCGTGACGACAAGGTCGTCGGGCCGGGCATTCGCATTGCCGAGGAAACACTGAGAAACGCGCAGCTCACCGACTACAGCCTGTCGCTGTACCCGTGGGCCCGGGCCTACGAAAAAGCGCTGCACGAACCCAACGTGCTGATCTTCCCGCTGGACCGCACCCCGGCCCGCGAGACATTGTTCAAATGGGTGGGTGAAATACATCGGGTGGCGAGCCGGCTCTATAAACTGCGTGATAACCGCGACATCACCGTCAGCAGCCTCGAGGAGGCCAAGCAGTACAGCATCGGCGTGGTGCGAAACGACGCCAAGCAGATTTACCTGCAGCAGCGTGGGTTCACCCGGCTGGTCATCTCGGCCAACAACCACGACAACTTTCAGAAACTGCTCAATCGCCAGATCCAATTGCTGCCAATGCCGGAGAACACCGCGCGCCTGATGAGCCAGGATGCACAACTGGATTTCGCTTCGCTGGAAGAGGTCTATACCCTCGACGAACAACCCCACAGGGTCCACCTGGCCTTCAGCCTGAGCACACCGGATGAAGTCGTCGCCAAGGCCCAACGCGCCTTCGAACAACTCAAGGCTTCCGGTGAAGTCGCACGCATCATGAACGAACAGCGGTAGACTCTGGGGGATCACACCGCAAGCAACGATGAGGTATGTCCCGATGAGTAAAGCGTCCTACGTTCCGCCCAAGGTCTGGAAAAACGACGCCCCGTCTGGCGGCCAGTTCGCCAGCATCAACCGCCCCATCGCCGGGCCGACCCATGACAAAACCTTGCCGGTTGGCAAGCATCCGCTGCAGCTTTATTCCCTGGCCACGCCCAACGGCGTGAAGGTGACCATCCTGCTGGAGGAACTGCTGGCGCTGGGTCATACGGGCGCGGAATACGATGCCTGGCTGATCCGCATCAACGAGGGCGACCAGTTCTCCAGCGGCTTCGTCGAGATCAACCCCAACTCCAAGATCCCGGCCCTGCTGGACCGCAGCGTGGAGCCCGCCATTCGGGTCTTCGAATCCGGCTCGATTCTGCTTTACCTGGCGGAAAAATTCGGCGCCTTCCTACCCACCGATCCGGCGGGCCGCACCGAAACACTGAACTGGCTGTTCTGGCAGATGGGCTCTGCCCCGTACCTGGGCGGTGGCTTCGGGCATTTCTACGCGTATGCGCCGGAGAAACTCGAATACCCGATCAATCGCTTCACCATGGAAGCCAAGCGTCAACTCGACGTCCTGGACCGCCGCCTCGGCGAAAGCCAATACCTGGCAGGCAACGACTACACCATCGCCGACATCGCGGTCTGGCCCTGGTATGGCCAACTGGTGCGCAACAACGTATACGGCGCCGCCGAATTCCTGAGTGCCCACGAATACACCCATGTGCAGCGCTGGGCAGAAGACATTGCCAAGCGCCCCGCCGTCCTGCGCGGACAGCGGGTCAACCGCACGTGGGGGATGAGGCAAGCCAAGTGCCAGAGCGGCATGAGGCTGGGGATTTGGGCTGAGGCCAGGTTGCACGCCGGCTCGGTGATGAACCTGGATTCCTCAACTGACACAGCCCCCTTGTGGGAGCGAGCTTGCTCGCGATAGCGGTGGATCAGTTGGCCTCGATGCTGAATATGCCGACGTCATCGCGAGCAAGCTCGCTCCCACATTGGATCGGTGGTGAACCTCAGTTTATCGACTGGCACCGCCCCCTGTGGGAGCGAGCTTGCTCGCGATAGCGGTGGATCAGCTGGCCTCGATGCTGAATATGCCGACGTCATCGCGAGCAAGCTCGCTCACACAGTTTTTCGTCAAATGTTCAGCGGTTGGCTTCCAGCTTGTACCTGTCACCCGCCGACGCCGGAGTCGTCTCATTGGCCAGGGCAAAAACACACTCATCCAGATAAGGCCTGACATCCGCCCATTTCTTGCGATCGGCGATAAACCCTCGCAGCTTCTTGCCGGCATCCACGACATCCGGCTCATGGGCCATCAACATGAGCCTGGCGACTGAACTGGCGTCATCGTCCTTGTGCTTGGCATGATCCTGCCGAGCGTAAGAGTGAAACTCCTCGATCCGCCCCAGCACAGCCTCGGCACCGCCCATGCACTTGTCACCCAGGATCTCTTCGCGCCGCTGCGCATGTCCGCCGGCAAAGCTGTCCTGGACAAGATGAAGCAAACTGCCAAACGCCACCTGATTCACATTCGCCCGCAACCATGGACGCCCCACCGCAAAAAGATCCTGCACGGTTTGTCCGTTATTGAAATGCTGTTCCCAGCCTTCGATCTGGATGTCTTTCAAATAGGTATTGAGGGGGTAGGTACCATCGGCAACCCCCAGGCGAACTCGGACCACATCATGATTTCGCGCTTGGTCTTCTCTGGCGCGTCGCCCTCTTGGGACGCCATTGCATGCAAGAATTGCAGGTCGCCAAAATGCGAACGGGAGATGTAGTTCCCCGCCCCCATGAACGCCATCGGATCGGAAGCGCTTATGCCCTCGGCTTTCTCGAAGAGATTGACCCAGCACCGCGTCTGCGAGATGAAACCAACCGAGTAACGTCCATCGCAGCCCTTGGTCTTGGCATCTTCCGCGCCCGGCATGAACACCGGATCATCGTTCCAGCGAACCCCGGCAATGACATAAGCGCCGGCGTTCTCCAGGTTGGGGTTGCTGCAATCCTGCCAATCCCCGTCACACCCATAGATCTTCTGCGTCAGCGCCTCGTGGGCAGGATCGGAAAAGTTATGCAGCGCGAAACTGGCGAAAGGCACCGTCGCCTTATAGGAAACCCCGTATTTCTTGGCCATCTCCCGTTCAGCCAACGTGCCATCCGGCGAGAGTTGAAAAGCGTTGGCGTGTCCGATGCAACCCAACAGAACACCCCAGGCAACTCCTGACACGGCTTTGTGTTTGTTCATGAATCGTCTCTGCAAAGGGCGGTGACGAGCAGGTTCTCGTCTCGCGCCGGGGATGGGTTGTGGTGGGCATGGCAAATGGCAAGAGGCCATCGTCGATAGCATAGCGGGTGGGGCTTTGTCGTCCAGCGAGCAAACGCTGATTTTTTCCGTAGGTTTCCCGGGACCAATACGAAAGTCGCCGTCCAACAGACGGAGTAAACCCCAACCAAAAGCCCCTATGGACCGCCCCCGCAAATAGCACAAGCTCACGCCCATACAAGTCCCCTGCCGTGATCGCTACAGAGAAAGGACTCCGCACGCATACCTCGTACGCGTCACGTCGCGCTCAACCGAGTCCTGCCATGAACCTATCGAATCTCTTCAACAAAGCCCGAGCCCGTACACAGGGGGCGGTCAGCGTGGCCTGCACGTTGAGCGAACTGGACCAGGCACTGGCCAGCGTACGCATCACACCGGTATTGATCGCCGGGTTTGTCTCCCCTCACCTGGACATCGACCGGGTCGCCGCCAAGGTCAAACAGCGTTTTCCCCAAAGCGCTATCAGCCTGTGCACGACGTCGGGTGAGCTGTGCAACGGTGCGAACGCGCTGTATTGCCAGACTGGAGAGACCTGGGACCGAGTGGTGCTGCAGCTGTTCGACGCCAGTGTGATTGCGTCGGCCGAGGTGGTGATGGTGCCGCTGGAGTGCGAGGACATTCGCGGTGGCGGCAAGCGCCTGGCCATGCGTGAGCGAATCGCTCGATTGGTGAATAACATCAAGCAGGCGCAGGTGAGCACGCCCATTGACCATCGCGATACCTTGGCCTACGTGGTGTTCGATGGTCTTTCGGCTTCCGAGTCGTTCTTTATGGAGGCGCTTTATGAATCAGGCCGTTTCCCCTGCCTGTTCGTCGGCGGCTCAGCCGGTGGCAAGGCAGATTTCAAGAAGACCTTGATCAGTGATGGGCAGCGCAGTTACCAGAACCATGCGCAGATTGTCTTTCTGAAAACCGCGGCGGATGTGCGCTTCGGAGTGTTCAAGAGCCAGAACTTCCAACCTGCCGGGCTGACATTCAGTGTGCTGACCGCGTCGGTCGAAGACCGCACCATCGATCAGGTCATCGACAGCCGTGGAAACATCAAGAGCATGGTCCAGGCGCTGTGCGAGGCCTTCGAGTGCAGTGCCCAGGCGCTGGAAAAGAAGCTGGCCGATTATTCATTCGCCATCCGCGTGGGTGATGAGCTGTTCGTCCGTTCCATTGCCCGCATCGACCATCAGCAGCAGATCATCCAGTTGTTCTGCGACGTGGCGCCCGGCGAAGAGCTGGTGATGGTCAAGCGCACGCCCCTGCGCGAGGCGACCCGGCTCGACTACGAGAAATTTCTCAAAGGCAAAGGTGGCCGGCCGGTGGCCGCCATTCTCAACGATTGCATCCTGCGCCGGCTCAACAACAGCAGCGACCTGGGCAGCATGGCCGGTATTTTCGGGGATGTGCCTCTGGCCGGCTTCTCGACGTTTGGTGAAATCCTCGGTTTGAACCTTAACCAGACACTCACGGCGATTTTCTTCTTCAGGGTCACCAAGGGCGCCGGGTTTGTCGACGAGTACGTCGATCACTTCATCACTCACTATGGCGAGTTCAAAGCCTTTTTCCTGCGCCGCCAGATCAAGAAGCTGGCGGGCCTGAACCATGTCGTGGTCAAGCAGATCATGGCGTTCAAGATGAATGACTTCAGCAGCGCCTTGGACACTCGCGGCCTGGACCAGACGATCCTGCCGGTGTTCGACGGCCTGACGGACCTGGGCCAGGTATTGGCGCAGGCCAGCCAGCACCAAGCGTCGATGGCGACGCAAATCAAGCATTACTCCGGCGAACTGCACCTGTCGATGGATGACCTGACGGGCACCATCGACCGGCAAAACAGCGTCGCCGAGCAGGCCGGCACCACCGTCGAGCAGCTTGCCACGCAAGCGGGTGAAGCGGTGGTCGGTGCCCGTGCGCTCGCCAATTCGAGCTTGCGTATCCAGTCGATCGTACAGGTCATCCAGCAAATCGCGGGGCAGACCAACCTGTTGGCCCTCAACGCCGCCATCGAAGCAGCGCGGGCCGGTGAGATGGGCAGAGGCTTTGCGGTGGTGGCCGATGAGGTCCGCAAGCTTGCGGAAATCACCCGCAAGAATGCCGCGGAAATCGGCGTGGACATCGACCTGCTCTCGACGGAGATCCAAGGCGTCGCCCAACAGATCGAAGACCAGTCCGTCGCCGTGAGCGCCCTGCGGGAGATGCTCGATGCCCTGGAAGACTCCAGCCGTACCACCGAAGGCACAGCACAACGCACGAAGGCCATCGCCGACACCTTGACCGGGCTGACCCACGCCAATGCGTGAGGCCAAGTCGCCCCGGCGATGGATCAAGATTGAGCGATCAGCACACGTCCCCTTGTGGGAGCGAGCTTGCTCGCGATGACGTCGGCACAGTCAATCACCGCAAACTGATCTACCGCTATCGCGAGCAAGCTCGCTCCCACAGGGAGTTTGTGGTTGTTCACAGGCGTCACCGTCAGGGAATCAACATCTGCACCTGCCCCGGCACGACGATCTTGATCACCCCGGCCCAGGAACACATCAAGGTGCTGTTGGCGTCGATGGCCGGCATGTTGCCCAGCAACAGGGTCGGGGCGCCGCCGGGGATCCATGGCGCCGCGGTGGCCGGGATGCAGGGCATGGGGGTCAGCACGCCCAGGGCCGCCGCCGTGGCGGCGGCCACGGTGGGGTTCGCCAGGCTCATGCACATGCCGAAGGTGGTGACGTTCACCAGCGGGATGTGATCCATGATGTTCGCCGCCGGCATCCCGCCGGTCAGCAGGCGATTGACCGGCAGCACATTGAGCACCGCCGGGGCTGCGCCGAAGCTGCATTGCAGGGTCGCGGTGCTACAGACTTGCGGGCATCCCATCGCGGTGGCTCCTTTGACAGCGACTCCCCGAACCATAGCTCGCCCGCATCCGACGCGCACGCCGCCATGCATCAAGCCCGCTGATTATCCGGCAACACGCTAACCTATAAGACCCTGGCGTGCTTGTGACGCCTCCCACGCGCCATTAGATTAGCCAATGATCGATGGCCTCCAAAATAAGCAGAAGGGATAAGCATGGCGTTTACTGATCAGTCCACCCGCGTGCGCGACGGTGAAGAACTCGATGCCAACCTGATCGACCCGTACCTCAAGGCCCACATTCCCGGCCTGACCGGCCTGCCACGGATCAGCCAGTTTCCCGGTGGCGCGTCGAACCTGACCTACCTGCTGGAATACCCCGAACAGGAATTCGTCCTGCGTCGGCCGCCGTTCGGCCACAAGGCCAAGTCCGCCCACGACATGGGCCGTGAGTTCCGCATCCTCAACCAGTTGCGCGAAGCGTTCCCGTACTGCCCCAAAGCCTATGTGCATTGCACTGACGAATCGGTGATGGGCGCCGAGTTCTACGTGATGGAACGGGTCAAGGGCATCATCCTGCGCTCCGACCTGCCGCCGGAGCTGGGTTTCGACGCCGCCCGCACCGAAGCGCTATGCAAGAGCTTCATCGACCGGCTCGTCGAACTGCACCGCGTCGACTACAACGCTTGCGGCCTGGCCGACCTGGGCAAGCCCGAAGGCTACGTGGCCCGGCAGATCCGTGGCTGGAGCGACCGCTACGAAAAAGCCCTGACCCCCGATGCGCCGAAATGGGCGGCGGTCAAGGCCTGGCTCAATGACAAGATGCCCGCCGACCACCCGACGTCGAGCATCGTCCACAACGACTACCGCTTCGACAACGTGATCCTCGACCCGGAGAACCCGATGCAGATCATCGGTGTGCTGGACTGGGAACTGACCACCCTGGGCGACCCGTTGATGGACCTGGGCAACAGCCTCGCCTACTGGATCGAGGCGGACGACCCGGCGCCGGTGCAACTGATGCGCCGCCAGCCGAGCCACGCCCCCGGCATGCTCACCCGCCGCGAATTCGTCGATTACTACGCCGAGCGCGCCGGGATCCGCATCGACAACTTCGACTTCTACTACACCTACGGCCTGTTCCGCCTGGCCGGCATCGTCCAGCAGATCTACTACCGCTTCTTCCACGGCCAGACCCAGGACAAACGCTTCGCGCAGTTCGTTCAGATGAACAAACTGCTGGAGCAGATGAGCCTGCAGGTCATCGGTAAATCCACGCTCTGAGCGCCCCATCACAAGGAAACAGCATGTCCAAGACCCAGTTGTTCGACCTCGACGGTAAAATCGCCTTCGTTTCCGGCGCCAGCCGCGGCATCGGCGAAGCCATCGCCAAACTGCTGGCCCAGCAAGGCGCCCATGTGATCGTGTCCAGCCGCAAGCTCGACGGTTGCCAGCACGTAGCCGATGCGATCATCGCCGCCGGCGGCAAGGCCACCGCCATCGCCTGCCACATCGGGGAAATGGAACAGATCAGCCAGGTGTTCGCCGGTATCCGCGAACAGTTCGGGCGCCTGGACATCCTGGTGAACAACGCCGCCACCAACCCGCAGTTCTGCAACGTCCTGGACACCGACCTGGGTGCGTTCCAGAAAACCGTGGACGTGAACATCCGCGGCTATTTCTTCATGTCGGTGGAAGCCGGCAAGCTGATGCGCGAAAACGGCGGCGGCAGCATCATCAACGTGGCGTCGATCAACGGCATCTCGCCGGGGATCTTCCAGGGCATCTATTCGGTGACCAAGGCTGCGGTGATCAACATGACCAAGGTCTTCGCCAAGGAATGCGCCCAGTTCGGCATCCGCTGCAACGCCCTGCTCCCGGGCCTGACCGACACCAAGTTCGCTTCGGCGCTGGTCAAGAACGACGCCATCCTGAAAACCGCCCTGGCGCAGATCCCCCTCAAGCGCGTGGCCGACCCGAGCGAAATGGCCGGCGCGGTGCTGTACCTGGCCAGCGATGCGTCGAGCTACACCACGGGTGTGGCGTTGAATGTGGATGGTGGGTTCCTGTCCTGATAGCGAACGCCATGGCAGACCTGTGAGAAACCCTGTGGGAGCGAGCTTGCTCGCGATGGCGGTGTGTCAGCCAAGAATCTTTTTCACTGACACGCCGCCATCGCGAGCAAGCTCGCTCCCACAAGGGGTCCTCTGCGATCGCACAAATGAATATTTATTCCAACATTTGCAATTTGAGAATATTTATTCCATAAAGAGCCTTCTGAAAATAACAATTCAAAGGGCTCTTTCTCATGCGTGAACTCGGCATCGGTCTGATTGGCACCGGCTTCATGGGCCGTGCCCATGCCTTGGCGTTCCACAATGCCAAGGCGGTGTTCGACCTCCCCCTGAACCTGACACTCGCGGCCCTGGCCGACGCCGATCCGCAGCGTGCCCGGCAGTGCGCCCAAAGCTGGGGGTTCGAGACGGCCCACAGTGACTGGCAACAGCTGATCGACGACCCCAAGGTCAACCTGATCGCCATCACCACACCCAACCACCTGCACTTCCCGATGGCCATGGCGGCATTGGCGGCGGGCAAGCCGGTCTATTGTGAAAAGCCCCTGGCGGTGTCCCTGGAGCAGGCCGAGCAGATGCGCCAGGCGGCCAGAGCCGCCGGGGTAGTGACGCGGGTCGGCTACAACTACCAGCACAACCCGATCATCCAACTGGCGCGGGACATGATCCAGCGCGGCGAACTGGGGCAGATCATCAGCTTCCAGGGTGAGTTCAGCGAAGACTTCATGGCCGATCCCGCTTCGCCGTGGTCATGGCGTTGCGAAGCGACCCACGCCGGTGGCGCACTGGCCGACCTGGGCAGCCACTTGCTGGCCATGGCCCGGCACTTGTTGGGCGATGTCGAGGCCGTGTGCGCCGACAGCCAGACCGTGCATCACCAACGCCCTGCCAGCGCCGGCAATGCCGAACAACGGGCCATCGCGGTGGACGACCACGTCCACGGGCTGCTGCGTTTCGCCAATGGCGCCCGGGGCACGGTGAGCAGCAGTTGGCTCAAGCATGGCTACAAGAATCATCTGAGTTTCGAGATCAGCGGCACCCTCGGCACATTGGCCTTCGATCAGGAGCGGCTCAATGAACTGCGCCTGTGTCGCGCCGGCCAGCCAGGTTTCCAGCGCCTGCTGGCCGGCCCGGACCTGCCCGGCTATGCCGCATTCAGCCCCGCCGCCGGACACCAGTTGGGCTACAACGAATTGAAGACGTTGGAGGTGCAGGAACTGATCATGGCCCTCGCTGGCGAAGGCGGCAGCGGCACGGACTTCGACGAGGCCTGGGAAGTGGAACGGCTGGCGGCAGCGATTCGGATGGCGGCGCGGGAGCAGCGCTGGGTCAAGGTCAGCGAGCTGTAACCGCTCACCTCAGTGAACACTTTTGTGGCGAGGGAGCTTGCTCCCGCTGGGTTGCGCAGCAACCCTAAAAAGACTGAATGCTGAATGCGACCAACCTGACACACCCGGGTGAATGGTTTTGGGGCTACTTCGTAGCCCAGCGGGAGCAAGCTCCCTCGCCACAAAAGCATGTTCCCCAAGGGTAGAGAGTAAGTCTGTGGTGAGATATGCCCCTCCCACCATTTTCTTATTTCATTAACGACTAGAGAACTGTCAGCTCTGACAGTAGATGCCCCCTCAGATTCGCGCCAAATTAGCTCCCTGCACACCCGCACAGAGCCTGGCGATGGATCAACCGGAACGCTTGAGCATCACCCCTCCTTCGTTGCCAAAGGGCGGCGGTGCCATCCAGAGCATCGGCAGCGGCTGGGGCGAAGTGGGGTCCACCGGCAAGGCGTCCTTCGACTTGCCGCTGCCGATTTCTCCAGGACGCGGTTTCGCCCCTGCCCTGCGGCTCGGTTACGGCAGCAGCGTGGGCAACAGCCTGTTTGGAATCGGCTGGGTGCTGTCGCTGGGCTGCGTCGCACGGCGGATCAGCAAGGGAGTACCGGCCTACACCGACGACGATGTCATGTTGGGCCCCGACGGCACGGTGTGGATGCCAGAGCGCGATGATGACGCCGAGATCATTCGCCGGCCTGTCGACACGTATCAAGGTCTGGACCTGGGCACGGTCTATCAGGTCGCGCGTTATTTTCCGCGTATCGAGGGTGCTTTCGAACGTATCGAACACTGGCGGTCAGCGGATGACTACCCAGGGTTCTGGTTGATTCACGGGGCCGATGGCAGCCTGCATCTGTATGGTTTCAACGCTTCGTCACGCAGCACCGACCTCGAAGACGCCCTGCGTGTCGGCGAGTGGCTGCTGGAAGAAAGCCTGAACGCCCATGGCGAACACATTCTCTATGAATACGCGGGCGAAGATCATGCGGGCATGCCCGCCGATACGCCGCGCGACTTTCGCGCCCAGTGTTACCTGAGCCGAGTGCGCTATGGCAATGCCGAAGCGAACGCGCACCTTTATCATTGGGCGCCGCCCCAACTCGAACGAGCCCAGTGGCACTTCGACCTGATCTTCGATTATGGCGAACGCGACACCGGGTTGACGGACATCCCCGCCTACGAACCAACGGATACGTGGCCGGTACGCAGCGATGCTTTCGCCACCTACGGCTATGGTTTCCTGCTGGGCAACCTGCGTCTGTGCCGGCAAGTGTTGATGTTCCACCATTTCGCTGAACTGGGCAGCGAACCACGGCTGGTGCAACGCTTGCTGCTGGAGTACCACACCACGGAACTGGGCTATAACCTGCTGTCTGCCGCGCATCAACAAGGCTACGACGAACAAGGGCACATCGAGTCGCGCCCACCGGTGGCGTTCAGCTACGCGGCGTTTTCCACCGAAGATGCCGGGTACCAGGAATTCGATGCCATGCCTGGCCTCAACGACGGCCAGCAATACCAGTTGGTCGACCTGTATGGCGAGGGTATTCCCGGTGTGCTCTATCGCAGCGACAAGGCTTGGTACTACCGCGAGCCGCTGCGCGCCCAGGCGCCCCAAGCACCGGATGAGGTGAGCTACGACGCGTGGAAACGCTTGGACGCCATCCCGGTCATGGACAGCCGCAAACCGGTGCGCCAGTCGTTGATGGACCTCACCGGTGATGGCCGGCTGGATTGGATCATGGCGCAACCCGGCGTGAGTGGCTTTTTCACCCTCAACCCGGATCGCCACTGGTCGAAGTTCGTCACCTTTGGTGCCTTCCCCGTGGAGTTCTTCCATCCACAAAGCCAACTGGCCGACCTGATGGGCGGTGGATTGTCCGACCTGGCCTTGATCGGCCCACGCAGTGTGCGGTTGTACGCCAATCGTCGAAATGAAGGCTTCGCGGCGGGCAAGGATGTCGCGCATTTCGTCGAAACGGCCCCCGACGATCGCCTGCCCCTGTTGAGCCAGGCGCAGACCGAATTGGTGGCGTTCAGTGATGTGTTGGGCACGGGCCAACAGCATCTGGTGCGCATTCGCCACAACGAAATCGTCTGCTGGCCCAACCGTGGCCACGGTCGCTTCGACCCAGGCTTCCGGCTCGGGAACCTGCCTTACACCTACAAGTCTTTCGATACCTCGCGGGTGCTGCTTGCCGATCTGGACGGTTCCGGCGCCGCTGACCTGATCTACCTCACCAGCGAACACGTCGAAATCTTCATGAACCGCACCGGCATGGGGTTCGAGACCACCCCACGGATCCTGCCCTGGCCACCGGGCGTGCGTTATGACCGACTGTGCCAGGTCAGCGCCGCCGATTTGCAAGGCCTCGGCTGTTCCAGCCTGGTGCTGACCGTACCGCACATGAAGCCCCGGCACTGGCGCTGCGACTTTGTCCAGGCCAAGCCCTATCTGCTGCACCGCACGAACAACAATATGGGCGCGGCAGGCGAAGTGTTCTACCGCAGCTCAGCCCAGGAATGGCTCGATGAAAAACAGGCACTGCTGGCGGCGAACCTGGAAATCGCCAGCTATGTACCGTTTCCGATGCCCGTGTCCGTCCGGCAGATCCAACTGGATGAAATCACCGGCAATCAGTTGACCCAGTGCTTTGAATACCGACAGGGTTTTTACGACGGGCAGGAACGCGAATTCCGCGGCTTTGGCCTGGTGCTGCAAACCGACAGCGAAACCACCGGCGAGGAACAGCGCCAGGCCGGCTTTACCGCGCCGGTGCTGCGCAAAAGCTGGTTCCATACCGGGCGCACGCCCGACCTGCCGGGGCTGGACTATGACCGTTCGGACAGCGCGGCCCAGCCCCTGGGCATGGCCTTGCTGCTGGCACCCCAAGGTGACGCACCGGACGAGATCATCGGCAACGCCAATGACGAAACCCGCCACGACATGGCCTACGCCCTGGCCGGCGTGTTGCTGCGGGTCGAGGTATTCGGCCTCGACGCCGCCGACCCGTTGCAGGCCCGGCCCTATTCGGTGCAGCAATCGCGCTATGCCGTGCGCCTGTGGCAAGGGCGGGACGACTACCAGCCGTACTGTCGGATGCAACCGCTAGAACTGGAGTCCATCGTCTACACCTACGAGCGCCAGCCGGAAGACCCGCTGTGCCAGCACCACATCAACCTGGCCTGGGATCGTTATGGCGCGCTCACCCACGAAGTGACGGTCGACTATGCCCGACGCAAAACTATCGACGACACGCCACCGTTCGACGACGCCCATGAACAAACCTGGTGGCGTGCCGCCCACGATGACGCGCAGCGTTTCTACTACCTGAATGAACACCGCGCCCAGTTCATTCACCTGGACGATCAGCAAGCCGTTCGCCTGGGCTTGCCCTACCTGTCCCGGGGCAACGTGATGGTGCTGCCGAAGACGGTGCTGCGGCCGCAAGACATTTCCCATGAGGCGCTGTTCGACCGTCTCAACGCCCCGCCCGGCGGAGAATTCCAGCGAGTGCTGGCCCACTTGTCCGAACAGCGCTATCAACACGCCGGCCAGGCCTTGCCGGCGGGACAGGCCAGCTTCGAGGCCTTGGCCGACTACCTTGAGTCCGCCGAACTGGATGAGACGGCACTACAGTCGTATGCGTCAGTGCTCAGCCCCGAGGAGCTGGCGGACAGACTCCCCGGGCTCGGTTATCGCTCCATGGCCGCCGTGTTGCCGACGGAACCGGACCGGGTGTTGTGGTCGACGCGCAAGGGGTTCATGACCTATGCCGGACCGGAGGGGTTCTACCGACCGATCAGCGCCCGGCCCACGGAAAGCCAGGGGCCGACGGACATTGTTTTCGATGCCTATCACTGCCTGCCACTCAGCGTCACCACGGCTGACGGATGCAGCACCCGCGTGGCCGAAGTCGACTACCGGTTCCTCCTACCCCGGCGCATCGTCGATCCGAACCAGAACATTCAGGAGGCCCGCTATGACGGTTTTGGCGAGCTGTCGGCCAGCAGCTTCCATGGCACCGAGCGCGGCATCGAGGTCGGTTTCGCCCCAATAGACCAGCACCAGCCGGGTATCCGTTTACCGACCGAAGCCATTGCCGCCCCCGATGCCGCCCTGCAAGGCGCGGCCAGCGCCTGTTTTCGCGATGCCTTCAGTTGGGTGCAGCGCCGTGAGCCGGTACACGCCGCCGTCTTGCAAGCCGACCGCTATCCGCAACCGCCGGACAATCCCGAACGCAAGATCCGTATCGCCGTGCAGTGCTGGGATGGCTTTGGCCGGAGTCTACAGAGCAAACAAAAGGTCGAGCCAGGTACGGCCTATCAGATCGCGGAGGACGGCAGCCTGGTGCTGGACGACGACCAACCGGTGAGCGCGCCGGCCGCCGAGCGTTGGCGGGTCAGCGAACGGGTCGAGTACAACAACAAAGGTCTGACGGTGCGCATCTACCGACCGTATTTCGCCGACGGCTATCGCTACATCAACGATGAATCGTTTCGCCGATTCGGCCATTGCGACCAGCAGTTCTATGACCCACTGGGTAGACCGACCTTGACGGTCACGGCCATGGGGTATTGGCGGCGGCAGCGGTACTTGGGTTGGTATGGGATTGGCGAAGACGAGAATGACACCTTGGAAGAGTCCCAGGCGAACAAGGAATCTTTGGCGGGAGACCATCGGCCATGAGTAAGTCCCCAAGTTCTCTGTTGCAACTGTTGGGCAAGACCGAGCGCAGTCGCAGCCAGCTATTGGAACACTACGACTCGGTATTGGAAATCGCCAAGGGTTCGCTCCAGCAACTGATGAGCACTGACAGGACCTTACACATCAGCGAAGCACGTGCCTTGCATGAACAGGCCAGGGCCATCAGCGTCGTCACGGCCCGGCAGTTTCGCGAACAACGGCTGACCACCGCGATACGCCGAGCCCTGGAGCCCGGCTCGGGCATCAGGGGATTGGTGGATGCCCCGACCTATAACGATCTGTTCCGGCCGGACTGGGCCAACCATTGCCCGACGGATGCGATTGAAGCCACGACCTCCCCCGTCGCCTACCTGGCCGACCTCTACCGCGAAGCGCAGAAAATCGAGCAGAGCGGCAGGACGGAGGACGGGCAGCAAAACCGCATTTTATTGTCCGATCGGCGTCCGGACCTGGCGGGCCTGTGGTTGGATCACAGTGCCCTCGAACGTGTCGAGCCGACCCTGGTGTTGGTCAACGAAATACTGGAAACCTCGGCGCGCCACTATCTGGAAAGCTTCGGCGACGAGCGTTCGCTGGATGATGTGCTGTTGGATGTGCGTTACCCCACGACCTTGCCGTATGAGCGCTATCAGCAACAGATCAATTACACCTTGCAGCGCAAGGAACGCCTGCCCGGAGACGTGATCCGTTGCACCGACCCGGCCTATCCCTATTTCAAGGAACCTGGCGTGCATTCGCTGCTGTCGGATATCGCCCTGGTGCAAGACACCGGCTTCGGTCCGGTGCAGCAGGGAATCTTGCTGGAGGCACCGTACTTCCCAGAGTTCGATCCCGACCTGGAACCTGACCCCGAGCAAACCCTGGCGTTGGCCCGCATCAACCCCAGGACCCGTCTGCTCGAACCCTCCAGCATTGATCCCGAGCACTTCTTCAAGGACAACTTCGGTGAGGGCGATGTATTGAGGCTGCTCGATACCCAAACCTTCTGCCTGCACACCGGACTGAAGACCGAAGAGCTCGAATCGCTGCTATCCGTGGGCGCCTATGCGCCCTATTCGTCGGTCAATTTCATCTCCTCCGATGAGGTGCCGGTGGATGGTGCAGTGTTCGGTTCGGTGTACGTCAACGCGGGTATCAGCCCGGCCATGGCGATTGAAACGACTGGCGACGCTGAAACTGGCCCCACTCACCGGATCGTCAATTGGTCCCATGATCGCTTCGATCGTCTCAACCGCATGATCCGCCTGGCGCGCTGGCTCAAGTTGCCGTTCGACCAGGTTGATCGCCTGCTGGTGGCCTCGATTGGCGCCGAAAGAAAGACTTCGAACTACCTGATCACTACCGACACCCTGCGCGCTCTCGGCTTGTTCCAGAGCTTGCGCACGCGCTACAAGGTCAGCGCCGCCGACTTTGCCGCCTTGCTCCAGGGACTGGCCGTGCACGGCCGGGGCAAGCAGTCAACGCAAGTCGATCAGATATTCAACAGCCAGGCGCTGTTCCCCATTCCCCTGATCCTGGATGGCCAGGCCTTCAGTATCACGCCGGGGAACGACGCCGAGCGGCGGAAAATCGATCATTTGTGTGCCGCCCTGGGCATGACCTTCGAGATGTACCGCTTTACCGCCAAGGTCATCGAGCAGGCCTACGCCGGTGAGCCGTTGCGCTGGAGCGCGGCGGTGGTGTCGGCATTCTACCGGTTGGTCCGACTGCCCCATTATCTGGGGCTGACCACCATCGAGGCGCTGGCGTTGCTTGAATTGCTGGACAACGGTGGCAGCCAATTGGTCTCGAAACTGGCCGGGCCAACCCATATCGCTTCCTACCAGACCTCCGGTAACACCGACACTTTGAGCGTGATCCATGCCCTGGTCGAAGCCAGTGTCTGGCTGGCCGAACATAAATGGACGGTCGGCCAGGTCTGTCGGATCGTGCTACCGGCCCTGACCAAACCGGTGGCCAGCGAGGCCGAACTCAACCTGCTCAAACAGATGCACTCGCGCCTGGCGGCGGCGCTGATCAGCGACAGCAGTTTCGCCGAAATCGGCGCACCGCAAACCCGCGTGGTCGTTGACGTCGATGACCAGGGTATCGAGAAGATTTCCTCGGTCGCCATCGATTGGTTCGACGAACTCAAAGAGTTCATCGAGGCGGGAGAAACCATCCCGGCAGCCAGGGGCCTGGTCAAATACCTGAAGGGAGAAACCGAAGAGAACTATGAAGCGGCCCTGAGCGGTACCGTGGCGCAGGTACTGGAACGATTCGATCTGCCGATCGAAGGCCTGCACGCCCAGCTCTGCAATATGATCATGCGCGCTCGTGGCGCTCAGGAAGCCTTGCTGATGGAAGGGCTGGCCGGTTATCTGGACAGCTCGGTCGAGCTGGTCAAGGTGTTGCTGTTCTGGGCCGAGGGCAATCGCTATCAGTTGCTGATGGAAGTGCTGCGGGTCTATGGGCAAGCGGGTAACACCAGTGGCCCCTTGCAGTTGGCCATTGGCGACGAAGTGCTGTTGGTGCTCGACAACCTGGTCAAGCGAGCCGCCGTCACCACCCACCTGGACCTGAGCCCGGCCTTTGTCGATCAGTGTGTGCTACAGCCACAGTGGTTTGGTCTTGATGATGTCGGGTTGTCGCTGCAGACCCTGTACTTTTTTACCCAATACGCCTCGACCGTACGCCTGAGCGCACAACCGGAAGAACGGCTGCTGGATTATCTGCAACTGATCAACACCTTGTGGGACAAGGCCCTGGAAGGCGACAAGCGGCTGATCCGCGACAGTGCAGCGAACAAGCTGGCCGGTTTTCTCGACTGGGGTGTACGCCAGGTGCTGGCAGTGGCCTCGTATCTGAACCCGGAGGACGGGGTGATCTTCACCCTCGCCGAATTGGATTTGTTGGTGCACACCTGTCGCCTGGCGCGGCAGACCGACCTGGATGCCGAGGCGCTGTTGGCGCTGGGCAAGCTGACGCCCATCAGTGACGTGGCGGATTTCCGCTATGCCGCGGAGCTGGCCTTGGCCAGCCTCACCGAGTCGGTACAGGGAACACCGGCCGGTGAAGTCGGGCAAAGCCATAGCAGCGTGATCACGGTGACGCCGGACTATCTGGTGGCCAACAAACCTGGCGAAAGCGCGACCTACCACATCACCCTGCGCGACTTCATGGATGAACCGTTCGAAGACGTCACCATTACCTGGAGCACCAACAAACTTGGGGAATTGGAGCAGCTCTCGACGGTGACCGACGAGAACGGCCAGAGCAGCGTCACGCTGGGGAGCGGCGACACCATGGGCATCGTGCATGTGGTGGCCGAATATGGGCTGGGCGACAAAGTGCTCGCACCGGTGGTGACCATTGGTTGCGATGATGCCTCGTTGCACTTTTCAGCGCCGACCTATGATCGTTTGGAGGCGTTGTCCAACAAACTCGAAGCCATCAATTTCAGCGTCACGTTAGTGGATGACTTTACCAACCTGGGTATTGACCGCCTGGTGGATTGGGGGACAACCCTGGGCGAGTTCCAACGTTACCAGACGATGACCAACCATGACGGGATCAGCCATTCGAGTCTGCGCAGTGGGCCACTGGGTGAGGCGACAGTTGTCGCACGATACGAAAACGACAGTCAGTGGACATTTCCAACCGTGGTATTTATCAGCACGCCGTATTTTCAATATATTCGTTTTGATAACACGGTGGTTGAGAATATTGAAGTGGGACTCAGTTGTCGATTGGTTGAACTTAATGGCGACCCGGTACCGGCCGGGACGTTGGTGACTTGGACGGCGGATACGGAAGGCCTGCTTGATCTGACAAGTGAAACGGATGGTGAGGGTATTGCTCGCTCACGTTTTAATGCTGAAGAGAGTGGGTCGGTAACCGTAACGGTCAGCGCGGCTGCACCGATTCAGAGTCGATCAAGTGCGGTGACCGTCATCTACCCCTTGACGAGGATTGTTAGGCATGAAGCGTCCCACACGCATTATATGGAGGGTAGCCCGGATCCGATCATGTTCTCTGTCTGGTTGCGCTCTGGTGAAGAAACGCCTTCCCGTATGCCGGTAGAATGGGAAATAGATGGGGTAGCTGTGGCCATCAGTTACACAGACAGTTCTGGGGAGGCCAGGTTTAGTTCAAAATTTACAGTTGAAGGCTCGGCGCTGACTGAGCACACCGTTGTTGCTAAGGTATCTGGAGGGGATAGCCAGGTTTCTTTTGCGGTAGCCGCGACCCCTTATTTCAATTTCCTGGTGATACTGGAGGGCGAGGAGCTTCACGCCAGTGTTCCGGATTTATTAGCCCGTAGCTTTAGCTATAAATTGAATGTTAAAACCATAGGGGTAAATGGCAACCCTATCGCAGGCGTTCCCTTCAAACTTGAAAATCGGGGAGCGGACCTTTCAATTATCAAGATTGGAATACCTGAAATCGATAAGCTTCTTGTCTCGACGGTGGACGGATGCGAGCTGGACATCCATATCCTGGCGGACAACATAACTTATTATCAGATGGGGGACTTGAGGCTCGGTTTGAAGGGAACCTATCCATTCCCTGTCGAGTTGCTGCTTGAATATAAAATTGGATATATTTTTGATTCATGGAATCCCAAATATATCGAGACGCCAATCAAGAGTATGTGGTGCATGTTCCGGCCCAGACTTGGATATGTTTGGCCTGTGGGCCAGGAAACTTGGAGGCTTGATGGGGTTTATATGACAGCCACCGCTCAGAATCTGTCATGGACGAGTACGGTTGAGATGAAGTTCAACCCCGAGTCCGAAGCGCGCTTCCCCATCGACAATTCCCCCAGTAGCGGGTGGGTGTTCAGTACCAGTGAGGTAGTGGCGGCTAATGGTTATGTTTTGTATGAAAGCATGACCCATGTTGTCGAGTGATTTTTCGATTCCCTATGCCTATTCGTGAGGTGGCGATAATGAAATCAGGAATTATCGGCGAACTCGAAGAACAACGCCGCGACGCCCTGGTCGCCTATTACCTGGGCCAGATCGTGCCGTCATCGAACACGGCGGCTCCTTTGCGCCTGACCACTCCCGAGGACCTCTACGAATACCTGCTGATCGACAATCAGGTCGGCGCCCAGGTGGAAACCAGCCGGGTCGCACAGGGTATCGCCAGTCTCCAGCAGTATATCCATGCCATCTACAACGGCATGGAGCCCGGCTACCCCTATGGTTTCAGTAACGAGGAACTGCGCTTGTGGCGCGAGAGCATGAGCCAGTACAGCATCTGGGCCGGCTACCAGATGATCGAGGACTACCCGGAAAACTACATCGACCCCGCGCTGCGCCTGGGCAAGACCAGCCAGTTCGAGGCTCTGGAGAACGACTTGGGGCAAAGCCGCCTGACCGAGGACAGCGTACAGACCGCACTGAAAAACTACCTCAGTCAGTTTGAGTTGGTGAGTAACCTGAAGATGCTCTCGGGCTATATCGACGGCACGGACTTCAGACACGCCAATTATTACTTTGTCGGTCGGCAAAACGTCGAACCATTTGCCCCCTATTGGCGCAAGGTGGCGATTGACCTGGATGATTCGAGCACCCACGTTTCGCCCGCGGCCTGGAGTGAGTGGAAAACCATTGATGTGGCCTTTTCGGTGGGCGTCACCCAGGTTCGCCCGGTGGTAATTCGCGACCGACTGCACCTGGTCTGGGTCGAAGTCGATCAGCCGGAGGTCAGCGATGATGGCAGTAAAACCGGTCAGTATTTTTATTCGGCAAAGATGGCCTATAAGCAAATAAATGATCAATGGTCTCCGGCAACGATACTTTTTACTGGGCTCACCGCGGTGAATAACCTGGTGGACAAGTTGGCGGCGGAAATCTATATCAAGAGCGGTGCACTTTCGGTGGCCATGGACCTTCGTGTTGCCTCGACCCCTCGGTTGATCGTAGCCTTTAAGTTGGGCGCAAATACAGAACTGCGAGTGCATGATGAGTCCTTCAACCGAATCATACTGAATGTGGCGGAAGAGCGAGAGCTGACGCTCGTGGCGAACTCCATGTTCGGGAATGATCCAACACGCTTGCAGTTTCCTTATGTGGGCATTGACAGTGGCTCTACGAAGGTTGACTGGGCCATCGACTCGGTAGTGTGGGATCGTGATAATGTCCATAACTATTATCCGCCTCCGGCAGACTACCCGGATGCTTTGAATCCTTATTTGGAATTCAGTGCAACTTTGCATATGCACAAGAATGCTCAGCAAGAACTGATTGGAGGCAAGCTGGAGGTTCAAGGTTCGTGTTCAATTGTCCGGATGGAACAGGTGGATATAAAATTCTCCCTTGATGACCGAAAGATTTGGGAGTGGTCCCATCCACTTGGCACATGCAAAGTTGAGGTTTTGTTTGCTGTCTATTATGAAGAGGGGAAGCTCTGGGCACAGTGCGAGAAAATCGATCTTATGCACTCTTATGTGGAAAAATTAAATCACAGCCATGTATTTAGTTACAACGGCACAACGCTTGTTACAATAAATCAAAACACACCGGGCACGCAGATAGGCGCGGATTGGAACAGCTCTTTTCATGGCGGGCGTGTCAGGCGGATGCGCTACAAAGTTCCGTTGGATTTGGAGCTGGAGGCACTCTTGCCTTTCACACCTGAAGAGGTTCGCAGAGGGGCATTGTTTAAAGCGAAATCGACAATCTCGCTTATCTACGGTGGTCCAGTAGAGGGAGAGATTGACTTTGTAAATAAGTCAAATGTTTTTTCTGAGATCTTTGCCCCGCTGACGCGAGATTTTGGCGTTTGGTACGCTTATGAGGATGAAGGTGCCTATAAGGAAGATAGGTTGGGCTCAGCTTCGCTCACGTTAAACGGTGCGGCTAAAACCCCTCTTTTCACGAAAAGTTGGACCGGTGCAACCAGTACTTCCTATGCGTTCCCTTTTGGTGTGACGAGAGGTAGCGATCCTGGAATAGGTTGGAATAGATTCCTGGTGACTCTCAGCCCAATGCTCCGTGACGTCCCCAAAGTGACGGCCACTGCGGCGGGCGCACAGTTTCTTGATCTGCAGGCCCTGGAGTTGAACAACCTGCGGTACGTTCGGCTGAACAGCTTGTTCGCTGCGGAGTTGGTCGCCAAGGCGGCCTTCTCCCTGGAAGCGGCCCTGAGTTGGGAAACCCAGCACACGGTTGAACCCCCCGTTCCCGGTTCTTCGCAAGCGGTTCCCCTGGATTTCAACGGGGCCAACGGCCGTTATTTCTGGGAACTGTTTTTCCATGCTCCGCACTTGGTTGCGCGGCGCTTGCACAGCGAGTTCGATTACCTGGGCGCGGAAACCTGGTATCACGCCATTTTCAATCCGCTGGCACGTATTCAGCCGCTCTCTCCTGCGCCCTCCGCGGACTATCCGTATTGGTGCGTCAGGCCCCTGGCCCAGCCGGATCGTCCCGCCGAGCAGTTTTTCGGCCAGGGTGGCCTGCGCGATCCGGACGCGATTGCCTACAGTTCGCCCTCGCACTATCGCAAGGCAATCTTTACCGACTACGTGAAAAACTTGATTGCCCGCGGCGACATGCTCTACCGGCAACTGACTCGCGATGCTCTCAACGAAGCCAAGCTCCTTTATGTACGCGCCCTCTCCTTGCTCGGCCCCTTGTCCAAGGGCCGCAGTATCAGCCGCTGGGAGCCCATGCCGCTGGAGGAAGCGGCGGATTATGACAGCGCGCTATTCAGCGCATTCGAGTCATCGATCCAAGAGCTGTTCATCCAGGATACTCCACGGCATATCCAGGGTGAGCCGTGGTTGCGCCTGATCGATGCACCGTGGTTTCGCCTGCCGGTGAACACGCAATTGCTCGAACTGTGGGACAACCTCGACTTACGCCTGGGCAACCTGCGCAACAACCTCACCCTGGATGGCAAACCGTTGCTGTTGGCGCTTTACGAGGCCCCGGCCAATCCGTTCGACCTGTTGCGTGCGCAATTGGCCGGCGAAGGCGGCGGCGCCCGGCGGCTGGGGTCCCTGGCGATCATCCCGCCGTACCGTTTTCGCGCCATGCTGCCCCGTGTGCAAAGCGCCGTTGACACCCTGATCCGCTTTGGCGAACAGGTGCGCGCCTATATGGAACTGCGGGACCGCAGCCAGCAGGAAGAGCTGCTGCAAGGCCATGTGCAGGAACTCTCCGAGTTTGGTGTGACCTTGCAGGAGCAGGCCATCGAACAGGCCCACAGCAGCGAGAGTGCTCTATGGGCCAGCAAGGCCATGGTGGTTGCGCGTCAGAGCTATTACGAGGGGTTGCGTGAAGAGGATGTTTCCGACAATGAGAACAGAATCATGGCCGAGCACTTGGCCGCGGGGATATTCAATACAGTGTCGTCAGCCTTAACGGCGGTCGGGCATTCAATTGACTCAACTTATTTCAATAAGGCGGGAACGACTGTTGGACCACGCAAACCAGCTGCACTTGCCTTTGCGGCTGCGGCAGCGTTAGAGACGACATCTAGGGGCATTATGATCGACGTAGAGCGTCGAACCCGCAATGAGCAGTATCGCCGCCGCCGCGAAGAATGGGATTTCATGATCGAGCAAGCCAAGGCAGAAATTGTCGTGCTCGAAAAACAGATACTCACTCAGCAAGTCGCTATCAATGCCGCCGGCACCAGTCTTCTGCAAGCCAAGAAAGCCCGCGACCAGGCGCAAATCTACTATGACTTCCTCAAGCACCGTTCCACTGGGCCGGGGCTGTATCAATGGTTGCTCAGTCAGATGTCGACGCTGTATTTCCAGGCCTATGACGCCGTGTTGTCGATGTGCCTGGCCACCGAAGCCGGTTGGCAATATGAGCTGGGCGATCACGACACGCGCTTCATTCCCCATGATGCCTGGGCCGACAACCGGCACGGCCTCAATGCCGGCGAAGCTTTGAAACTGGGGTTGTTGCGCATGGAGTCGGCGTTCCTCAACCGCCATGAACGCCGCCTGGAACTGACCAAGACCATCTCCCTGAAAGACCTGCTCAAGGATTACGACCCCAACGCCTCGCCCGATAGCGCTGTACCCAGGACCGTCGGCTGGGAGGCGGTGCTGGATCAGCTCAGGGAGCATGGCGAGATCCCGTTCCATCTCACCAGCTCGCTGTTCGACAAGGATTATCCCGGCCATTACCTGCGCCAGTTGATAGGGGTGTGCCTGTCGTTCCCGGTGGTGCTGGGGCCGTACCAGGATATCCATGCCACCCTGGTGCAAATGCGCAGCAGCACCCTGTTGAAACCCTCGCTGGGTGGCGTGGCCAGTCTCTATAGCGACGCCAATGAGCTGGCTCCGGACAACGATATCGAACTCGATCGACGATACATCGTGTTCAATCCAAGGCTCAGCCAGCAAATCGGCTTGTCCAGCGGCCTGGATGATTTTGGCCTGTTCACCCTGAACTTCGACGATGAACGCTATCTGCCTTTCGAGGGGACGGGCGCGGTGTCGAGTTGGATGCTGAGTTTTCCCCGGCACCTCTCGGCGCATCAACAAGCCGTCTTCGATTCGTTGACCGACATCATCCTGCAGGTGCGTTACCTGGCGGTGGATGGTGGCAGCGCATTTGCCGCCCAGGTCGAGCCCCTAGTGGCGTATGTGGAACAACAAGCATCGGTAGGGACCAAGCTGTTACCGCATCAGGATAAGTGATGAACAGAGTAGGAACCGGACATATCCATACTCACACCCCTACCCTGACGGTGGCAGACCCGCGCGGGCTCGATGTGCGTTCAGTCGCCTACTACCGCGCCGTCGAGACGGCAGCCCCCGAAGAGCGAATCAACCGCAGCGCTTATGACGCGATGGGGCGCCTGGTTGAGCAATGGGACCCCAGGCTATGGGCGCTCAAGACAGAAGATGCGGCAACACCGGCGAACCTGAGCAACCGCTACTCGCTGTCAGGCAAGGTACTGGGCTCGATGAGTGTCGATGCCGGTGAGCGGATCAGCTTGTTCGGCGATGCAGATCAGTTAGTGGAAACCTGGGACAGCCGAGAGACTGAGCGACGGGTCGAATACGACGATCTGCTGCGCCCACTGGCCGTTTACGAACAAGGCAAAGGCGAAGCCGCGCGCTGCACCGAGCGTTATGAATACGCGGCTGCCGGGGCCGATTTCGCCGTTCACAACCAATGCGGGCAAGTGATCCGACACGATGATCCGGCGGGCAGCCAGACTCTGGACGAGTACGCTTTAACCGGTGGAATACTTGAACAGACCCAACGCTTTTTGCATGCGCTGGAAGCACCGGATTGGCCGCAGGCCCTACCTGAGCGCGATGCACTGCTGGAGCCGGTGGCCCAAGCGGCAACCAGTGCGACGCGTTTCAACCCGCTGGGCGATGTGCTGGAGCAGGTGGATGCCAAGGGCAATCGGCAACTGTTCGACTACACCGTCGATGGCCTGTTGTTCGCGAGCCATTTGCAATTGAGCGGTCAGGCAACGCCTCGGACGCTGGTCGGTAATATCGCCTACAACGCCTACAGCCAGGTCGAACAGGAAACTGCCGGCAACGGTGTGGTCAGCACCCTGACTTACCGTGCCGAGGACGGACGCCTTCTGCGGCTGCACGCCGCGCGCGATGCCGATGCCCCTCTGCAGGATCTTCGCTATGCCTACGACCCGGTGGGCAATGTGCTGAGTATCGAAGATGCTGCCTTGCCAATTCGTTACTTCGCCAACCAACGGGTGGAGCCGATCAACCGCTATGACCATGACAGCCTCTATCAGTTGACCAAGGCAACCGGCTGGGAGGCCGGAAGTGCCAGTCGAGGCCCGGGCTTCAACCGCTTCGATGATCCGGGCGCAGTCGCCAACTATCAGCAAACGTACCACTACGACGCGGGTGGCAACTTGCTGGAACTGATCCATGTCGGTCCACAAAGTCACAGCCGCAAACTGACGGCCGCTCGTTACAGCAATCGTTGCCTGCCTGACCTGGATGACCGACCACCGACCGAAGAGGAGATTGCCGCCGCGTTCGACGGCAACGGCAACCTATTGGCACTGCAACAGGGGCAAACATTGCGCTGGGATTTGCGTAATCAATTGCACGAGGTGCGCCCGGTGGAACGTGAAAGTAGTGACGATGACCGCGAACTGTACTTCTACGGCGGCGACGGAATGCGGCGACGCAAGGTCCGCTCCACCCAAACCAATGCCCGTTCGCTGATCTCGGAAGTTCGCTATTTGCCAGGCCTGGAAATCCGCACCCGCGAAGGTACGAGCGAAGTGTTGCACGTGATCTGCGTACAAGCCGGACGCAGCGCCATGCAGGTGCTGCACTGGGAAACCACACCGCCTGCCGGTATGAGCAACGATCAATACCGCTACAGCCTGACCGACCATCTGGGTTCCAACAGCGTGGAGCTGGAGGGCGAGGCCGGGGTCATCAGCCGGGAAACCTACCATCCCTATGGCAGTACGGCCTGGTTTGCCGGGCGCAGTGAGGTGGAGGCCAGTTACAAGACCGTGCGTTATTCGGGGAAAGAGCGGGATGCGACGGGGCTTTATTATTATGGGTTCAGGTATTACGCAACGTGGTTGCAGCGGTGGGTTAATCCGGATCCGGCAGAAGGGGTGGATGGTTTAAATATCTATCGGATGGTTAGAAATAACCCGATAAGCTACAACGATACGGACGGACTAATACCAACTAAAAACACAGGAGAAATTAAGTTAAAAGACATCCCAAATGTGGAAATAGAAGTCAACCGATTTAATCGATTCCACTTTTTGGCGCTACTATCCAAGAAAAGAATAAAGGTATTTGATGAGTCGCTAGATGATTATATTTCTAGTGATGACTTCGAAACCGTAGAAGTGGGGGTCGGATCTAGGGAACAACTGCTCAAATATGGCGACGTGAGTGGCGTGACCACTAACGAGCTAAAAGATACGCTGAAGGGCTATAAAGATATATACAGCGACATAATAACTTCAGACATCCTTAAGGGAGCTAAAGATGCTACAAAACAGAGAAGAAATTTTCAGTTAGGAGCCTATCTCTCTGGAGAATTTCACGATTGGATACATTCTGGTGAGCAGTTGCGGGAAATCGATTTATCATTGAACAAGAAAAGCCCAGACAATCGGTTGTTCGCACTGTTCAAAAAATCGGATCTTAATAAGGAACCGGCTGATCGAAAAATATATGGCATAACCCTCGTTACCCTGAGTTTCCCTGACGATGATGATCGTACCAATGCTGAGCTGAAGGTTAATTTCACTATCATTGATCCCGGTTCGCAACTGAGCGGAGCGCAATTAAATAGAGCCATCGCCGAAAGGATAGTTACGGAAAACACCTTGAGTATTCGTGGCGCAGGCACATATTTGACAATGAATGCGTTGAAACAAGTGAATGACGTAAACGTGAAAAAGATCAGGGCACAAGCTGCAAATCCCCGTTCCGCAGCTATAGCCCTAGGCTGGGGAGAGCGCAGGCCGCTGTGATGGAAGGATCTCTTCTTCGCCTCTTCGCGCCCCACACCAGCGCGACAGCACGATCCAATTTCAAGTTTGGATTTGCAATTGAAGCAACCGCCCCGCCAACGCCTTGGCCTGACTCGCCACATCAGTCACGGCCGTACTTTCCCACCACATCCCGCGCAACGGCGGGCCCATGGCGAACAGGCGGTCGGCGGGTTCGCCTCGGGCGTTGAGCACCGCGCCGTCAGGCCGGGCGGCGATGCCCAGGGCCAACGGTCCCGGCTGGATCAGACCGCGGGCCAGCAGCTGTTGTGGCAACGAGCGGGCGACCCGGCGCCAGTCATATTCGATGCCACTGGAATTGATCAACGCAGCGCCCTGCACCACCGTCGTCCCGGCCTCGCCGCGCCGCCGGATGCGGATCCCAAGCGCCCCCTCGGCAGACTCAACCAACCCCTTGAACGACGCCGCCTGGATCCGCAACCGCCCTTCCCCATGCAAACGCGCCACCAGCTCCGCGCTCAACGGTGGCGAGCGATGGTGATGACTCTCCCACCACGGCCGCACATGCCGCACGAACTGCCGGCGCTGCACATCGCTGGCCTGGTTCCACAAACGCCCGATATGCGCACGCACGGTGTCCAGCGGCGCCTGCCAATCGATGCCCTGGGCCATGGCCTGGCAGCATTGCTCACGCAGGGCGCGCATCAACTGGCGTGGCGAACGCAGGCTGTGATCTTCAGCGAGGAAATCCACCCAGGCCGGCGGCTGGCGGCGTACGTGTGGCAACAGCCCATGGCGGGAAAACACTTCGATGGGGCCACGGTGCCCGGCCTGTTCCAGGGACACCACGGCGTCGACCATGGTCAGGCCCGAGCCGATGATCAGCACCGTGGCCTGGGGATCGAGCTGACGCATCGCGGCCACATCCCAGGGATCCAGGGCAGCGGCGTTCAAGCCGCTGGATTCGGTTTGCGGGGTGCGCGCCGCCGGGAACATGCCGGTGGTCAGCACCGCGAAACCGCCTCGCAAGACTTGGCCGTCGGCAAGCGTAACCATCACCGCATCGTCGGCAAGCTGCAGGTCCACAGCCTCCCCGCGCACATGCTCGGCGGTCGAACCGTTTTGTGCGCCCAACTCGCGGGCCTCGGCCAGGCGCTGCTGCACATACAGGCCAAAGATTCCCCGGGGTGGGAACAACTCGCTGATCGGCACGTGCTGCTGATCCGACTCGGGCCAGCCGCCGGCTTCGATGAACGCGGTGAGCCATTGGGTCAGGTCGTCGGCGTTGTCCGGATCGACGCTCATGCGCGCGGCGTTGCCGTTCAAGGTGTGCCCCAGCTCCACGGCACTGTAGGCCTCGCCACGGCCCAGCTCGCTGCGCGGCTCGACGATCAGCACCTCGCGCCGGCCCGGCAGGCGCAGCAATTGCGCGGCCAGCATGGCACCGCTCAGGCCGCCACCGATAATCAGGATGTCGGCTTCGCGGATGAGGCCACTCCCCTGCCGTTCCAGCGCTGTGTCCATACCGCTCTCCCCAGGAATCAAATCACCACGTTGCGTACGAATCTCGCCGCCACCGGGCCATCGTTGCGATAGGCATGGGGCTGGTTGCTGGCGAACATGAAAAACTCACCGGCGCCAATGCGGCGCTCCTCGCTGCCCAACAGCAGGGTCAGGCAACCCTCGAAGACATAGAGCTGCTCGCTCCAACCGTCGGCGTCAGGCTCTGAAGGGTAATGCTCGCCGGGCTCCAGGCGCCATTCCCAGAGCTCGACTTCACGGCTGGCGGTGGCCTTGGCCAGCAATACGGCCTTGCTGCCGGGGATGGTGCCGGCCCAGGCCAGTTCATTGATGCGGCTCGGATCTCGCGCCTCGGGGGCCTGGATCAAGTCGCTGAAGGCCACGTCCAGGGCTTCGGCGACCCGATCAAGCGTCGTCAGGCTGACGTTCTTTTCCCCCGCCTCGATGGCCACCAGCATGCGCCGGCTGACCCCGGACAATTCCGCCAGCGCGGTCTGGCTGAGCTCGGCGGCATGGCGCAGACGACGGACGTTCTGGCTGACGTGTTGCAGGACGGAGGCCCGCTGGCCGGATTCTTTGTGCACTATATTGCTC
This sequence comes from Pseudomonas sp. Van50, assembly GCF_055390755.1. Lineage (NCBI taxonomy): Bacteria > Pseudomonadati > Pseudomonadota > Gammaproteobacteria > Pseudomonadales > Pseudomonadaceae > Pseudomonas > Pseudomonas sp. Van50. The sequence goes on from NZ_AP024343.1 coordinate 4,515,862, forward strand.
ACATGGCTGGGTTGCGCATTATACTGCCCACCTTCGGGCGCATTGTGCGTCCCCCTCAAGTGGCGCGCAAGGTCATGGTATCGGTGAACTCCCCTCAAGCTTCCCCCCGTTTCTCCCGGTTCAGCAAGGCCGAATGCGTGCTGGTGCTGATCACCATGATCTGGGGTGGAACGTTCTTGCTGGTACAGCACGCCATGACGGTCAGCGGGCCGATGTTTTTCGTCGGCCTGCGCTTCGCGGCCGCCGCCGCGTTCGTCGCACTGTTTTCCTGGCGGCACCTGCGCGACCTGACCCTGTTCGAACTCAAGGCCGGGTGCTTCATCGGCGTGGCCATCATGCTCGGCTACGGTTTGCAGACCGTCGGCCTGCAAACCATTCCCAGTAGCCAGTCGGCGTTTATCACCGCGCTCTACGTGCCCTTCGTGCCGTTGCTGCAATGGCTGGTGCTGGGCCGTCGCCCTGGGCTGATGCCCAGCATCGGCATCATGCTGGCGTTCACCGGTTTGATGCTGGTGTCAGGGCCGGCGGGCGCTTCATTGAATTTCAGCCCCGGTGAAATCGCCACGTTGATCAGCGCCATCGCGATTGCCGCCGAGATCATCCTGATCAGCGCCTATGCCGGCCAGGTCGACGTGCGCCGGGTGACCGTGGTGCAACTGGCGAGCACGGCGGTGCTGGCGTTCCTGATGGTGGTGCCGACCCAGGAAGCGATCCCGGATTTTTCCCTGTTGCTGCTGGTCAGTGCCGTGGGCCTGGGCGCCGCCAGTGCCGCGATCCAGGTGGCGATGAACTGGGCGCAGAAAAGCGTCTCGCCGACCCGCGCCACGCTGATCTATGCCGGCGAACCGGTGTGGGCCGGCATCGCCGGGCGCCTGGCCGGTGAGCGGTTGCCGGCGATTGCCTTGTTCGGCGCGGCGCTGATCGTGGCGGCGGTGATTGTCAGTGAGCTGAAGACCCGCAGCAAAGATGCCATTGCAGCCGATGAATCGCTTGAGCGGGAAGGTTGAGGCCGGCCAGCAATCCATTCGCCACCGAAAAAAAAGCCGCCTCGGCAGCGGCCATTCCGGCGTTGACGCTTCGTCCGAGGTCATCTGAAACCCTGCAAAGTCGGAAAACACTGCCTACCTTGTAGGATTCTGCGACACCCTCACGGTTGGTGATCGGGAATACGCCACGTATGATCCCTCACAACCTCCCGCCGAATAGAAGCCTATGTCACTGATAGTTCTATTGCTTTTGCCCTTCATCGGCAGCTGTGTCGCGGCGCTGCTGCCGCATAACGCCCGTAACGCCGAATCACTGCTGGCCGGCCTCGTCGCCCTGGCCGGTACCGTTCAGGTGGCCTTGCTGTACCCGCAGATCGCCGACGGCGGCGTAATCCGCGAGCACTATGCCTGGTTGCCCAGCCTGGGCCTGGATTTCGTGCTGCGCCTGGACGGGTTCGCCTGGCTGTTTTCGTTGCTGGTGCTGGGCATCGGCACGCTGGTATCGCTGTACGCCCGCTATTACATGTCGCCGGACGATCCGGTGCCGCGCTTCTTCGCCTTCTTCCTGGCGTTCATGGGCGCCATGCTCGGGCTGGTGATCTCCGGCAACCTGATCCAGATGGTGTTCTTCTGGGAGCTGACCAGCCTGTTCTCGTTCCTGTTGATCGGCTACTGGCACCACCGCGCCGACGCGCGGCGCGGTGCCTATATGGCGTTGATGGTGACCGGGGCCGGTGGGCTTTGCCTGCTGGCGGGGGTGATGCTGCTCGGCCATGTGGTGGGCAGCTATGAGCTGGACAAGGTCCTGGCCGCCGGCGACCTGATCCGTGCCCATGCCCTCTACCCCATCCTGCTGCCGTTGATCCTGATCGGTGCCCTGAGCAAAAGCGCGCAATTCCCTTTCCACTTCTGGCTCCCCCACGCCATGGCCGCCCCCACGCCAGTATCGGCGTACCTGCACTCGGCGACCATGGTCAAGGCCGGGGTGTTCCTGCTGGCGCGGTTATGGCCGTCGCTGTCGGGCAGTGAAGAATGGTTCTACATCGTCAGCGGCGCGGGGGCCTGTACCTTGCTGCTGGGCGCCTACTGCGCCATGTTCCAGAACGACCTCAAGGGTTTGCTGGCTTACTCCACCATCAGCCACCTCGGGCTGATCACCCTGTTGCTGGGCCTGAACAGTCCACTGGCGGCCGTGGCGGCGGTGTTCCATATCCTCAACCATGCCACCTTCAAGGCCTCCTTGTTCATGGCCGCCGGGATCATCGACCACGAAAGCGGCACCCGGGACATTCGCAAGCTCAGCGGCCTGGTGCGGCTGATTCCATTCACCGCCACCCTGGCCATGGTCGCCAGCGCAGCGATGGCCGGGGTGCCGCTGCTCAATGGTTTCCTGTCCAAGGAGATGTTCTTCGCCGAGACGGTGTTCATTTCCGCCACGGCCTGGATCGAGCTGGCGTTGCCGATCATCGCCACCATCGCCGGGACCTTCAGCGTCGCTTACTCCCTGCGTTTCACCGTGGATGTGTTCTTCGGCCCCACCGCTACCGATCTGCCCCATACCCCCCACGAACCACCGCGTTGGATGCGCGCGCCAGTTGAATTACTGGTGTTCACCTGCCTGTTGGTGGGGATTTTTCCGGCCCAGGTGGTCGGCTCATTGCTCGCGGCCGCCGCGTTGCCGGTGGTGGGTGGCACGCTGCCCGAGTACAGCCTGGCGATCTGGCACGGCCTGAACGCGCCGATGATCATGAGCCTGGTGGCGATGTCCGGCGGCATCGTCCTGTACCTGTTGTTGCGCAATCAGTTCCGGCAAGGCCACATCAAGCACCCGCCGTTCATTGGCCGACTCAGCGGCAAGCGCCTGTTCGAGCGCTGCCTGGTGCTGATGATGCGCCAGGGCCGGCGCCTGGAACGACGGATCAGCACCCGCCGCCTGCAAGCCCAGTTGTTCTGGCTGGTCCTGGCTGCCGTGCTCGCCGGGTTGATCCCGATGCTGCACAGCACGCTGGTCTGGGGCGACCGGCCGAAGATCCCCGGCTCCATCGTCTTCGTCACCTTGTGGCTGCTGGCAATCATCTGTGCCCTGGGCGCGGCCTGGCAGGCCAAGTATCACCGGCTCGCGGCCCTGACCATGGTCAGCGTCTGCGGCCTGATGACCTGCGTGACCTTCGTCTGGTTTTCCGCCCCCGACCTGGCCTTGACGCAACTGGTGGTGGAAGTGGTGACCACCGTGCTGATCCTGCTGGGCCTGCGCTGGCTGCCCCGGCGGATCGAGGACGTCTCGCCACTGCCCAACAGCGAGCGGCGCGCGCGCATCCGGCGCCTGCGGGACTTGCTGCTGTCCATCGCGGTGGGCGGCGGCATGGCGTTGCTGTCCTATGCGATGCTGACGCGGCAGACGCCCAACGACATTTCGTCGTTCTACCTAAGCCGCGCCCTGCCCGAAGGCGGCGGCAGCAACGTGGTGAACGTGATGCTGGTGGACTTCCGTGGCTTCGACACCTTGGGGGAAATCACCGTGCTGGTGGCGGTGGCCCTGGCGGTGTTCGCCCTGTTGCGGCGTTTCCGACCACCGAAGGAAAGCATGCAACTGCCGGCGCAGCAGCGCCTGCTGGCACCGGACGTGGTCACCGACCTGGTCAACCCGCGCCATGCCAGCGATACCGCCTTGGGTTTCATGATGGTGCCGTCGGTGCTGGTGCGCCTGCTGCTGCCGATCGCCCTGGTGGTGTCGTTCTACCTGTTCATGCGCGGCCACAACCAACCCGGTGGCGGCTTCGTGGCCGGGCTGGTGATGTCGGTGGCGTTCATCCTGCAATACATGGTCGCCGGCACCCAGTGGGTCGAGGCGCAAATGAGCCTGCGACCGCTGCGCTGGATGGGCACCGGGCTGTTGTTCGCCACCGCCACCGGCCTGGGGGCGATGGCCGTGGGTTATCCGTTCCTGACCACCCATACCTGGCATTTCGAATTGCCGTTGCTGGGTGACATTCACCTGGCCAGCGCGCTGTTCTTCGACATTGGCGTGTACGCCGTGGTGGTCGGTTCCACCCTGTTGATCCTCACCGCCCTGGCTCACCAGTCGGTGCGGGCACATAAGCCGGGCCTGCAAGCCAAACCCATCGCCCCCGCCAAAGGAGCCACCGTCTGATGGAAGAAGTCATCGCAATCGCAATCGGCGTACTGGCCGCCTCCGGCGTCTGGCTGGTGCTGCGGCCTCGGACCTTCCAGGTGGTCATGGGCCTGTGCCTGCTGTCCTATGGCGTCAACCTGTTCATCTTCAGCATGGGCAGCCTGTTCATCGGCAAGGAGCCGATCATCAAGGACGGCGTGCCCCAGGACCTGCTGCACTACACCGACCCGCTGCCCCAGGCCCTGGTGCTGACCGCCATCGTGATCAGCTTCGCCATGACCGCGCTGTTCCTGGTGGTGCTGCTGGCGTCCCGGGGCCTGACCGGTACCGACCATGTGGACGGTCGGGAGCCCAAGGAATGATCGTGACACCCCACCTGATCGCCGCCCCCATCCTGCTGCCGCTGCTGACCGCCGCGGTGATGCTGATGCTGGGCGAGAAGCACCGCCCGCTCAAGGCCCGGATCAACCTGTTTTCCAGCCTGCTGGGCCTGGGCATCGCCGTGCTGTTGCTCTACTGGACCCAGGACCAGGCCTTGCCCGCCTCCATTGGCGTGTACCTGCCCGGCAATTGGCAGGCGCCGTTCGGCATCGTCCTGGTGGTCGATCGCCTGTCGGCGCTGATGCTGGTACTGACCGGCATCATCGGCGTCAGCGCCCTGCTCTTCGCCACGGCCCGCTGGGACCGCGCCGGTGCCAGTTTCCATGCGCTGTTCCAGATCCAGTTGATGGGCCTCTACGGTGCCTTCCTGACGGCGGACCTGTTCAACCTGTTCGTGTTCTTCGAAGTGCTGCTGGCGGCTTCCTACGGCCTGATGCTGCACGGTTCGGGCCGGGCGCGAGTGTCGGCGGGCCTGCATTACATCTCCATCAACCTGCTGGCCTCGTCGTTGTTCCTGATCGGCGCGGCGCTGATCTATGGCGTCACCGGCACGTTGAACATGGCCGACCTGGCCCTGAAAATCCCGCTGGTGCCGGAGGCCGACCGCGGCCTGCTGCACGCCGGGGCAGGCATTCTCGCGGTGGCGTTCCTGGCCAAGGCCGGCATGTGGCCGCTGAACTTCTGGCTGGTGCCGGCCTATAGCGCCGCCAGCGCACCGGTGGCGGCGCTGTTCGCGATCATGACCAAGGTCGGCGTCTACACGCTCCTGCGCCTGTGGACGCTGCTGTTCTCCGGCCAGGCCGGCGCCTCGGCGTATTTCGGCGCCGACTGGCTGGTCTACGGCGGCATGGCAACCATCGTCTGCGCCGCCATTGCCATTCTCGCCGCCCAACGCCTGGAGCGCATGGCGAGCCTGAGCATCCTGGTCTCGGCCGGGATCCTGTTGTCGGCCATCGGCTTCGCCCAACCGAACCTGGTGGGTGCGGCGCTGTTCTATCTGGTGAGTTCGACCCTGGCGCTCTGTGCGCTGTTCTTGCTGGCCGAACTGATCGAACGTTCGCGCTCGGCCAATGAACTGTCCCTGGACGACGACTTCGACACGTTGCCGCGACCGCTGGAATCCTTGCAGCCGCCCAAGGGCATCAACCTCGATGACGAGCAAAAAGCCGTGGTCGGGCAGGTGATTCCCTGGACCATGGCTTTCCTTGGCTTGAGCTTTATCTTCTGTGCGCTGTTGATCATCGGCATGCCGCCGCTGTCGGGGTTCATCGGCAAGCTGAGCCTGCTCAGTGCCCTGCTCAATCCCCAGGGGCTCGAGGCCAGCGCCGGAACGCCGGTGTCGAACCAGGCCTGGGGCTTGTTGGCGTTGTTGATCCTGTCGGGGCTGGCCTCGTTGATCGCCTTCTCGCGCCTGGGCATCCAGCGCTTCTGGACGCCGCAAGAGCGCCCCTCGCCGTTGCTGCGACCGTTCGAATGCCTGCCGATCGTCGTGCTGCTGGGCCTGGGCATCGCCCTGACCTTCAAGGCCGAGCCGTTGCTGCGCTATACCCAATCCGCTGCCGATGCGCTGAACAACCCGGAACATTACGTGATGTCGGTACTTGCCACCCGCGCCGTGCCCAACCCTGAAACCCGCGCCGTGTTGCGGGAGGTGCAGCCATGAAGCGCCTGTTTCCCGCCCCGTGGTTGTCCCTGGCGCTGTGCTTGTTGTGGCTGGTGTTGAACGTGTCCCTCAGCGCCGGCCATCTGCTGCTGGGCGCTGCACTGGGGTTCCTGGCCCCGTTGATGATGCGCCCGTTGCGACCGCGGCCCATCCGTATCCGCCGGCCGTGGGTGGTGGTGCGCTTGTTCCTGCTGGTGGGCCGCGACGTGCTGGTGTCCAACCTGGCGGTGGCCTGGGGTGTACTGAACGCCGGCCGCCGGCCACCTCGCTCGCGGTTCATCAAGGTGCCGCTGGACCTGCGCGATGCCAACGGCCTGGCTGCGCTGTCGATGATCACCACGGTGATTCCCGGGACCGTCTGGTCGGAACTGGCCCTGGATCGCAGCATCCTGTTGATGCACGTGTTCGACCTGGCCGACGAGGCGTCATTCATCGCGCATTTCAAGGCCACCTACGAGCGCCCGTTGATGGAGATTTTCGAATGAGCCCGTTGCTGTCCAATGCGATCCTGTTGAGCCTGTTCCTGTTCTCCCTGGCGATGGTGTTGACCCTGTGGCGGCTGTTCAAGGGCCCTTCGGCCCAGGATCGGGTACTGGCCCTGGACTACCTGTACATCGTGGCGATGCTGATGATGCTGGTGCTGGGCATCCGCTATGCCAGTGACACCTATTTCGAGGCGGCGCTGCTGATCGCCCTGTTCGGCTTTGTCGGCTCGTTCGCCCTGGCCAAGTTCCTGCTGCGTGGCGAGGTGATCGAATGAACGGCGAACTGTCGATGTGGGTTGAAATTCCGGTGGCGATCCTGCTGGTACTCAGCAGCCTCTTCGCCCTGGCCGGGGCGATCGGCCTGGTGCGCTTGAAGGATTATTTCCAGCGCATGCACCCGCCAGCCCTGGCCTCCACGCTGGGGGCCTGGTGCGTGGCGCTGGCCTCGATCGTGTATTTTTCGGCGCTCAAGTCCGGGCCGGTGTTGCACGCCTGGCTGATCCCGATCCTGCTGTCCATCACCGTACCGGTGACCACCCTGCTGCTGGCTCGGGCAGCGTTGTTCCGCAAACGCATGGCTGGGGATGATGTGCCGGCGGAAGTGAGCAGTCGCCGAACCGGACAGGACGGCTGACCGCTACCTTGCGGCGAACACCCTTGTGGCGAGGGAGCTTGCTCCCGCTGGGCTGCGCAGCAGCCCCGAGACCTGTCACCTCGGAGTGTCAGGCTGTTTGTGTTCAGCTTTTGGGAGGGCTGCGCCCTCCAGCGGGAGCAAGCTCCCTCGCCACAAAAGCGGGTCGTCTTGTGTAAGTCCCTCCCACCCTTGCACTGCCGTTCAAGCCCACGCCACCGTCAACAACCCGGCCCCGAGCACCACGCACAACGGCGAGTAGACCCAGGTGTCGAGCCTGGCGAATGTCGAGCCCTTGACCTCCTTGAAGAAGCCCACCAGGTTCGACTCGCCAATCGCCCGTGCGAACATCAGCAAGGCGATCGCACTGATCAGCCACTGCAACGCCCGATGGGTGACTGGCTGCGCCAGCAGACCGCCCCGCAGGCACACCAGCAGCGCAATCATCAGCAGTGCCAGGGCGACCAGCAACGTCAGCCAGCCCGAAGGGTCGAACGCCGGTCGCAGCGCGTCCCCCTGCCTCACCGGCACCTGGGGTACCACCGCCAGGGCCGCCCACCGCCCACCCAGGGCCCAATACAAATGAATCAAGCTGATGGTCGCAAACACCGCGACCAGCGACCGAGCCAATAAAAGCGTCATTCGCCAGCCTCCTGAAAAAGGTTGAACAATCATCCTAGCTCGAATTTGGCATTTCGCTGGACGGGCGCAGGTTGCCAGTTTCCAGTGAATGATTCATTGCCCAGGATCAAGCGTTCAGCCCGCTGGCACGCGCGCGCCCTACAGACCGGCAGAGACCTTGTCGGCGACCTCCTTGGGCAACCAGGCCTGCCAGACCTCAGGGTGGGCCTTGAGGAACGCCTCGGCGGCTTCACGGGGTGGCGTGCGCTTCTCGCTCATGTCGGCCAGGGTCTTGTTCAACGGCTCGATGGGCAAGTCGACCTTGCTGAAGAACTCGGCAATCTCCGGGTATTGCTTCTGGAATGGCGCCGAGACACCGATCGACAGTTTCGAGGCCAGGGAGCGGGTCGGTTTCGGGTTGGGGTTATCGGCGTCGGTCAGGGTCTTCCAGGCCTCGGCATCGAACGGCGGTTCTTGCAGCTGCACCAGCTTGAAGCGCCCAAGCAGCGGCGTGGGCGACCAGTAGTAGAACAGGATCGGTTTGCCCCGGCGGATCGTCGAGCTGATTTCCGCATCCAGCGCCGCCCCCGAACCGCTGCGAAAATTCACGTAGCTGTCAGACAAGCCATACGCCTTGAGCTTCTGTTTGTTGACCACCTCGGAGGTCCAACCGATGGGGCTGTTGAGGAAGCGGCCCTTGTCGGGGCTCTCCGGGTCCTTGAACACGTGCTTGTAGCGCGCCAGGTCTTCGACGCTGCGCAGGTCCGGCGCCAGGGGCTTGATGCCCTTGGCCGGGTCGCCCTTGATGACGTACTCGGGCACCCACCAACCTTCGGTCGCGCCTTTGACCGTATCGCCCAAGGCGACCACCTTCCCCTCGGCCTCGGCCTTGACCCACACGGGGCTGCGGCCGGCCCATTCTTCGCCGATCACCTGTATGTCGTTATTGGCCAGGGCGGTTTCCAGGGTAATGGTGGTGCCGGGCAATGTATCGGTCTGCAATCCATAGCCCTTTTCCACGATGACTCGCAGGATATCGGTGATCAGGCTGCCACTTTCCCAGTTCAAGTCGGCAAAGTGGATCGGCGCGGTGGCGGCTGACACCGGAAGGGGTGAAACCAACACAGCGAAGGTGGCCCAGGCAGCCAGCCACTGTCGAACTCGTTTCATGCTTTGCACCTCATGCCAGATACCGCAATAGCTGAACGGCCCTGCGTAACCGAACGCAAGTCCCTGAATAGTTCAGTCAATTGACTGTAGCCGAGGTTCCAGCGAGTTCTTGCGAAACTGTCAGTGGTGTGGGCGCACAGGCCCAGAAACGGTCACTCACTGGCCTTGAAAGTCACCAGCTCGCCCTTGCGCCACTTGGCGGCCTTGGCGGTCACCGCCTTCAAGGTCTTGGTCAAGCCTTCCTGCAACTGTTCGTTGGCCGCAAACACGGTCACCACGCTGTGGCCTTCCTTGAACAGGATGGCATGACCACCAGGGGTCGTGACGAAGGCGTAATCGCCAAGGCCATAGACCGTCAGCTTGATTTCGCGAAAGCGGATTTCAAACTTGCCACCTTCGCGACTGGGCAATACCGCCGCACGAAAATGATCGCCGACCTTGAGCTCGAGCCTGGGCTTGTCATCGACCACCAGGGCCGACTCGGTGTCGATTTCGGCGACATAAATACCTTCGGCGGTCTGCTCGGTGATGTAGACGAAACGTGACTGGAATTGTTTGACCAGTTTTGCCCGCAGGTCACCAAGTACAAATAACGCATGCATGTCGAGATTACTTACTGCCAAGGAAACATCCCCATTTTTGAAAAAGACCCGCCCTGCGCAAAGGACGGACCACGAGAACCCGTACCGACTGTAGTGTCGTAATGGACCTGTCACTGAAATTCGAAATGAACGGCGCGCCCCTGTCCCGGGCCGAGAGCAGACTAAAGGTTGCCGCTCTCGCCGTCTTTCCCGGGGGTCGCCAGAGGCTGAAGGAAAACGCCACTCTGAGCATCGGAAAAGATGGGACTACTAACTTTAGGGAAATTTCTCACTTAAAAAAGCATTTTTCTGACATCGAGCCCAAAAAAAATTGCTTTAGATAGGCGCAACCGTCCACACGACGCTGCCGATTCTAGAGCAGCCGAAGGCGTGGAGACTACTCGAAGTACCCGGCAATTCGTCGGTAAACCATGAAAAGGAATTCACAATGGCCACTTTCACCACCCACGTCCCATGCATCGTTGAACCAGCCAACAGCCCTGACGGAGCCGATTGCCTGCCAATTTCGTTGATTCAACCGCGTTATCGGGTCGTCTTGGCCGGCAAGTGTTTTTTTCACATTGAAGAAACATCGACTGGACGTGTAAGAGGATTCCGCACCGACCATAACGAGGCCTGCTACCTGGCCAGGCGCCTCGAAAACAGCGCCTGAAACGCATATGTGCCCGTCCATGACTTAACTCAGCCGCCGACAGGCAACTGCTGCCATACTGCCCGCCCAGCGAAGACCGTCGTGAATCGGCGGTTCGCGCACCCATAATGGTTTCGAGGAGAAGGCGCGACGTGACGGAATTTGATATTGGCGAGTTTTTTATCCGGGGCGAAGCCAGAGAAGTCGAAGGCGAGTTCCAGGCCGTCATCGTGATGCGTGCCAAGCCACCGTTGACCACCGTCAGTTGCCACCAGGTGGAAAAGGATCGCTGGTTCAAGACTTCGCAGCTCGCGGCCGAGGCGGCCAGGGAAGCAGCCAGGGCGTTGAAGGCCGCCGTGGATGAAGGGGCCTTGAAAGCCTGATTCCAATCGAACTCCTGGTGACCGCTTGCCTCAGATAAAGGTAAGCCCCGAGGCGCCACGACGGCGCCCCCACCCAAAGGAGACTTCCATGGAACAACCTTCTCACGAACTCAGCACCTTGTTCGACCAACTCGGCCTGCCCTCGGACGGCAACGCCATCGACGATTTCATCGTCGCACACCCATTGGCGCCGGAGATCAAGCTGGTGGAAGCCGACTTCTGGTCGGACCAGCAAAAAGACCTGCTGCGCGAATGGCTGCTGGCCGACGGCGAAGAGGCGGTGCTGGTGGATCAACTGAACGTGCGGCTGCACGACGGTAAATAGCAGCCAGACCTTTGGCCAGGGACAAGACAGCTATAGCAGCCAGGACCTTTGACTGAGTGCAAGGCTGCTCTTGTGGCGAGGGAGCTTGCTCCCGCTCGACTGCGCCCCGTAGGAGCTGCGTAGGAGCTGTCGAGTGCAACGAGGCTGCGATCTTTCCCCAGACACTTGGATCCCAAGCGAAAGCTCAAAAGATCGCAGCCTTCGGCAGCTCCTACACAAGCCCAGCGGGAGCAAGCTCCCTCGCCACTGGATTGCGGTGGCAGGAATCCCACCACCTGCAATCAGGCCTAACGCGGCTTCTCGGGTTTGTAGCCCAACCGCAAGCCTCCCCAATGACGGCCCTTGAGCATGATCGGTACGGAAAGATCGTGCATCAACTCCCCCGTGTCCCGGGTGTAAGTCTGGAGCAATACGGGTTGCTGGTGGCTGCCGCAACGAATCCCGGTGCGATCGGAGAATTTGCGCTTGGTGCGATTATTCAGCGTGTCCACCTGGGGATCGCCGGTCAGTGGCTGGCTGAACGCCTTGTTGTGGGTCGGTACGTAGCCCTGTTGGGTGCAGGCAATCGCAAACACCAGCCCCTCGTGGCGGGTCAGCAACGGTTCCTGGATCGCCGGCAGGACCTGGTCGGTGTAACGGTCGAAACGGGTCTGGAATTTGGCCGGTTGGGTATTGGGAATCGGCTGGTAATTACGGTCGAACAAGTCCTCCAGGCTGACACGGCCCTGGTCGATGTCGGCCTCGAACTGCGCGGCGATCTGGCTCGCCCCTTCCCGCGCCAGGTCGTAGACCCGTTGGTGATAATCGTCGAGCCCCACCTCGGCCAGGCGTTCGCTGATGGTTTCGGCCTGGCCTTCCATCTGCACCGCCGCCTCGGCCAGGCGCTGGGTCTGCTGGTCGCTGATGGACAGGTCACTGCGCATCTGCTCGATGGCGTGGAACAGGCTGTCGAGTTGTTCGCGGTTGGTGTCGGTGCCCTGGGCGATGGCGCTGACCTGGGTCTCGACCCCTTCTGCAAGCCTGGCAATGTTTTCCAGGTGCTGGCCGGTGTGCTCCACCTGCTGCACGCCGCTGTCCAGGTCAGCGGCCAATTGACGGATCTGCTCCACCACCTGGGTCGTGCGCTGCTGGATGTCGGCCACCATCACCCCGACTTCGCCGGTCGCCGCGGCGGTGCGCCCGGCCAGGCCGCGGACCTCATCGGCCACCACCGCGAACCCACGGCCATGCTCACCGGCCCGGGCCGCCTCGATGGCCGCGTTCAACGCCAGCAGGTTGGTCTGGCTGGCAATCGATTGGATCACCAGGCTGACTCGCTGGATTTCATCGCTGCGTACGCTCAAGGCTTCGATCAACTCACGGCTGTCATTGGCGCGCTGGCTGAGCTGGTGCATGCGGCTGATGGACTCCACCAGTTCGCTACGCCCGGCCACGCTGCTGCGATGGGCCTCGCTGGCAGCGCCCAAGGCCTGCTGGCTGAGTTGCGAAGTGGCCTGTTCAGTGGCGATCATCGATTCGGCATTGCTGACGATCTGCGCCGCCGCATCGAGTTGGGACTGGACCTTGCCGGCCAGTTGCTTGACCGAATAGGCGACGCCGGCCGCCGACAGCGCGTTATGGCTGGTGGTGTAGGACAGGTCGCGGGTCAACTCGGCCAATGTGTCGGTCGTGGCTGCGGGTGCCGCGGCCACGCGCGAACGCAGGCGCGGCAACCAGACGATGAGCATGACCAGCGGCAGGCCCAGGTACAGCGACCAGCCGCCCAGGGCCATGCCGCACAGCAGCAAGGCCAGGGCGAGGCTCTGCAAGGTCGGCGTCAGCCAGCGCGCCGCGCCTTTTGTCACAGGTTCCGAGGCCGGCACCGCACCCGCCAGCGTTCCGTCTGTCGCCATGTTCGTCACCCACACTCTCGTTGTTATGACCGCATTAAACGCCACTACCGAGCCATTATCCATGGTCCATTAGTCGTGTTCTTGCAGCAGGTCAACGGAAGTAGACGAACAGCCACGGGCGAAAGCAAAAGATCGCGGCCTTCGTCAAAAGGTCGCGATCTTTTTTCGGAAAACGCGAATCAGGCCTGACGCTGGTGCTTGTCGATCTGTTCGTGACGTTCCTGGGCTTCGATGCAGTACTTGGTGGTCGGACTGATCAGCAGGCGCTTGAGGCCGATCGGCTCGCCGCTGTCGTCGCACCAGCCGAAGCTGTCGTCGTTGATGCGGTCCAGGGCCTGCTCCAGTTGAGGCAGCATGCGCTGGTCGCGATCGATGGCGTTGACCAGCCAGGTACGCTCTTCTTCTACGGAAGCAGCGTCCGCCGGGTCGGCCGGGGTGTCCAGGCTTTCAATGGCGATTCGGTTCTGTTCGATGCGCTCGTGGGTTTCGACCTTCATGTTCTGCAACAGCTTGGTGAAGAAAGCCAGCTGCTCGGCATTCATGTAGTCATCCGCCGGCATGGCCAGCAACTTTTCCTTTGTCATTGATTTCTCTATAAAAAAACGTGCATTAAGGCGAATTATGGAGCGTCCCGCAGCGCAGCTGCCACGCTCATCGGGAAAGGCGCCGTCTATTCCAAGCGCCACCCGGCACTCAATTTACGAGGGGCGGCAGTCTAAGGCCGAGTCGAGGCCTCAGCAACTGAAAACATAGGGAAAATGTCCGACAACCCCCTCAAATGTTCTCTGACAGGCTTTTGGCAGTCATCGGAGTGCGTTTATAACAAGAAATTCGGTGCAATGGCTGTATTAAGAAGACAAATGGCAACGCCACGCGGGTCAGGCGTGGCGCTTTGTCGCAACCTCAGGGGATCAACGCTTGAGTTTGCGCTTGTTCCGGTACTGGTCGATGACCACTGCCACGACGATGATCAAGCCCTTGATGATGTCCTGGATATAGGCATCGACACCGACGAAGGTAAAGCCGCTGGCCATCACCCCCAGGATCAGCGCCCCGATCACGGTCCCGGTGATGCGCCCCACCCCGCCCGCCAGACTGGTGCCGCCGATCACCGCCGCCGCAATCGCGTCCAGTTCGTAGGACATGCCCATGCCCGCCTGCCCGGTCGCCGCTCGCGCCGAAGCCACCACGCCGGCCAAGCCCGCCAGCAACCCGGCAATGCTGTAGACGATCACCAGGTGGCGCTTGACGTTGATGCCCGAGGTCCGCGCCGCCTGCATGTTGCCGCCAATGGCGTAGGTGTACTTGCCATACTTGGTGTAGCGCAGGGCAATGTGGAAGATCACCGCCACCACCAGGAAGATGATCACCGGCATGGCACCATGGCCGATCGCGGTGTAGGAATCGGACAACATGCTCACCGGCTGGCCTTCGGTGTAGTAGCGCGCCAGGCCACGGGCCGAGACCATCATGCCGAGGGTGGCGATGAATGGCGGGATGCCGGTAATGGCAATGATGCTGCCGTTGATCGCCCCGGCCAACAGCCCCACCCGAGCCCCGCCACCACCGGGATCCACACCGGCAAATCCGTCAGTGAGGGAAACACCGCCCGGGCGAAGTCCGAGGTCTGGGCCAGGCTGGCGGCGATCATCGCCGACAGCGCCAGCACCGAGCCGGACGACAAGTCGATACCGGTGGTGATGATCACCTGGGTCACGCCGATGGCCAGCAGGCCGATGATCGACACTTGCAGGATCATCAACACCAGGCGCTGGGAGTTCATCAGGAAACTCTGGTCACGCATGATCCAGCCGAACATTTCGAACACCAGGCCGATGCCGATCAGCACCAGGAAGATGCTCAGTTCCGTCGGCAGGCGCCGCCGGGACCGGGTCGGTGCTGCCGCGGGTTTATTTTCCAGTATCGCGTTCATAGCCATTCACCTTTTTATTCTTTGTCCAGGGCGCTCGTCGCCGCTGGGCGCCGCCGTTGCTCTTGAACAGGGCCGCTTCGCGCCCCAGCGGGAGCAAGCTCCCTCGCCACGGGAATATTGCTCGATGTCACTTCTCTACCAGCAGGCAATCAGGACAAGCCCGAAGCCAGTTGCATCACTCGTTCCTGGGTCGCTTCGCTGCGGTCGAGGGTGCCCATCAGGTCACCTTCGTGCATCACCATCACCCGGTCGCTCATGCCCAATACTTCCGGCAGTTCCGAGGAAATCATGATCACCGCCATGCCTTCGCTGGCGAGGTAGGAAATCAGCCGATAGATCTCGGCCTTGGCGCCCACATCGATGCCGCGGGTCGGCTCGTCGAGAATCAGGATGCGCGGGTTGGTCATCAGCCAGCGCGCCAGCAGCGCTTTCTGCTGGTTGCCGCCGGACAAGGTATCGATGCACTGTTCCAGCGACGGGGTCTTGACCCGCAGCTTCTTGCACATGTCCTCACACAAGGCGCGCAGGGCTTTCTGCTGGATGAAACCGTTGCCGACGTAATGGGGCAGCACCGCCATCTCCATGTTCTCCAGCACCGACAGGCACGGGAACAGGCCGCTGAGCTTGCGGTCCTCGGTCAACAGCGCGAAGCCCTTCTCGATGGCCATGTGGGGGTCACTGATGCGCACGGGTTGGCCGTCCAGCCGGATCTCGCCGCCAGTGCTCGGGGTCACGCCGAAAATCGCCTCGGCCACGTTGGTCCGGCCCGAGCCCATCAACCCGGCGATGCCCAGGATCTCCCCGGCATGCAGGTCGAAGGACACGCCTTTGAAAATGCCGTCCAGGCTCAGGTCGCGCACCGACAGCACCAACTCACCGATGGGTTGCTCCCGCACCGGGAACAACTGGCTCAGTTCGCGCCCGACCATCATCGAAATCAGGCTGTCGCCATCCATGCTGTCGGCCCGTTGCAGGCCGATGTAGGCACCGTCGCGAAACACCGCCACTTCATCGGCGATGGCGAACACTTCGTTCATCTTGTGGGTGATGTAGATGATGCCCTTACCCTGGGACTTGAGGTCGGCAATGATCGAGAACAGGTGGGCGACTTCGGTCTCGGTGATGGCTGAGGTCGGCTCGTCCATGATCAGGATGTCGGAGTCATACGAGACGGCCTTGGCAATCTCCACCATCTGCCGCTCGGCGATGCTCAGGTTGCCCACCTGCTCCTCGGGATCGAGCTTGATGCGCAGGCGTTCCAGCAGCCGGGCGGTGCAACGGTGCATCTCGCCATGGTCGACCATGTGCAGGCCGTTGAGCTGCTCGCGGCCGATCCAGATGTTTTCGGCGATGCTCATGTGGGGCATCAGGTTCAGTTCCTGATGGATCATCGCGATGCCGGCCTGCAACGCCGCCAGCGGCGTGTCGAACGTCACCGGCTTGCCGCGCAGGCGCAGTTCACCGGCGTCGGGCTGATAGATGCCGGCGATGATCTTCATCAAGGTCGATTTGCCCGCACCGTTCTCGCCCATCAGGGCCAGCACGGAACCGGGGCGTACCCGCAATTGAACATCGGACAGGGCCACCACACCGGGAAAGCCCTTGCTGACATTGACGACTTCCAGCAGGTACGGCTCATCAAGTGATACATCCGGCTGGAAAGTCATGGCCGGGGCGCTCGAAGCAGTCGCTGAAGCGAACATGATCAGGTACTCCCTCGGCAAGGTCGGCGTTGCAACCTTGCCTGCTTATTGTTGTGGTGGGACCGGGTTGAACGTCACTTGAACTGATCGACGTTTTCCGGCGTGATCAGGCGGTACGGCACCCAGACAGCCTGCTCGACCGGCTGCTTCTTGACCATTTTCACCGCCGTGTCGATCGAACCATCGGCCTGGCCCTTGGCGTCCTGGAACACCGAGACCGCCATTTCGCCTTTCTTGATCGCGTTCAAACCGTCCGGCGTGCCATCGACCCCGGCAATCAACACGCTTCCTTTCTCGGTGCCCGCTTGCTTGAGTGCCATCGCGGCGCCAATGGCCATCTCGTCGTTGTTGGCCACCACCGCCTGGAACTCGCGTCCCTGGGTCAGCCAGTCGTTGACCAGGGTCATGCCCTTGTCGCGCAACCAGATGCCGGTCTGTTCCTGTTCGATCTTGATGCCCGGGTACTTGGCCAGCACGTCCTTGACGCCCTTGGTGCGGTTGGCGGTGGAGTTGTTGGCCAGGTCACCCAAGAGGATCACGATGTTGCCCTTGCCGCCCATTTTTTCAGCCAGGTATTGCATCTGCATGCGACCGGCTTCCAGGTCGTCGGAGGCCACGGTGACCACGCCTTCCGGTAACTTAGGATCGTCCGGGCGGCGGTTGACGTACACCAGCGGGATGCCGGCCGCCACGGCGGCCTTGGTGATGCGCTGGGTCGCGGCGGTGTCCACCGGGTTGACGATGAGCGCATCGACCTTCTGGCTGATGAAGCTTTCCACCTGGCTCAGCTGCTTGACCACGTCGCTGCGGGCATCTTCGAACTGCAGGGTGACGCCGTCCGGCAGGGACTTGGCTTTCTTGTCCATGGATTCGCGCAGGTAGGTCAACCAGGTGTCATCAAACTGGGACATGCTGACGCCGATCTTCAGGTCCGCCAGGGCAGCGCCGCTGGTGAGCATCAACGACAGGGCCAGCGAGGCGATACGGGTCTTGGTCTTCATGAACGGTCTTTCTCCACTTTTTTGTTGGTTTTATGGATAAGGCGTAGCGGATCAGGAACGGGGCAAGCGCACGATGGGCGCGCCGGGCATGCAACAGACCACGGCGCCGTTGCGCTGGATACACAGGGATTCGAACAGAGGAAAGGCTGCGGACAGGCGCAGCAGACGTGGCAGGTGAAACGCAGAGCGGCTGAAGGTTTTCATCGACGGTACCTAGCTGTGTTTCTTGTTTTTGTTTCGTCTGTCATCCGTTCAAGGCTGGCTTGGCGGAAGACAAACAGGGTTGTCGGTAACCTGGAATCGACTTTATTGGAAAATATTTTCCATATCAACTGATTTTAGAATTTTATTCGTTTTTTATTCCATGACCCACTGGCGTGGACAACCGCACCACTTCGCCCTGCCCGGCACTCTGCCTGGCGGCGTCGAGGATGCGGGTGGTCGCCAACGCATCACGGGCCTCCACCGGCAGCGGGCCAGCGCCCTGCAACGCGGTTTGCAAGTGTTGGTAGAACGTCAGCCAGCAGCCACGCTCCGAGGTCACTCGCTCGCGCTCGGTGCCGTGTTCGAACCAGCCCCAGCGCCGATGCTCTTCAGCCCCCAGCGCTCGCCCTCGGTTGCCGGGCTCAACCCGGCCAATGCCTGAGCCTCCTGCCCGTCCAAGCCGTCGACGGTGTAGCAGCCCTGGGTGCCGTTGACCCGAAAGCGCGGGCGCGGTGCGTTTTGCACGCAATTGCCGCTCAAGTGGGAGACTACGCCGCTGGCATGAGTCAAGGACATGAAGAAACCGTTGTCGAACACCTGGTCCGGCTGTCGGTAGTCCAGCTCGGCGTAGACCCGCACCACCGGCCCGAACAGTTGCAGCGCCTGGTCCACCAAGTGGCTGCCCAAATCGCGCAGGAACCCACCACCGCTGCCTTTGCCTACCGAGGTTGGCGAATAACGTTCGACACTCGACTCGAAACGAATGACTTGCCCGAGCGCCCCGGAGGCCAATAGTTTGCGCAGGGTCAGGAAATCCGAATCCCAGCGGCGGTTCTGGTACACGCTCAAGGGCACGTTGCGACGTTCGGCGGCCAACACCATCGCCTCGGCCTGCGCGGCGTCAGGGGCGAACGGTTTGTCGCTGACCACCGCCACGCCGAGTTCGATGGCCTGCATCACAATGGCCGGGCGACCGTCCAAAGGCGTGGACACCACCACCGCATCGACACCGGCCGCTACCAATTGTTCGAGGGTGTCGAAGGCCTGGGCCTGCGGGTGATCGCTGGCCAATTGTTGGCGGCGCTCGGCGGACCGGGTCACCACGCCGACGAACGTAGCCCCCGGCAGACTGCTGATCAGCGGCGCATGAAAGAACCGCCCACCCTTGCCGTAGCCGACTAGTCCGATTCGCATGAAAGCTCCTTGTTAATCACTGAATGAATGCAATCCCTGTGGGAGCTGAGCTTGCTCGCGAAGACGGCGATACATTCAACATTGATGTCGACTGACACTACGCCATCGCGAGCAAGCTCAGCTCCCACCATTTGACCGAGTACCTTTGAGGGAACGCAGTCGACTGTGGGAGCGGGCTTGCTCGCGAAGACGGCGGTACATTCAACATTGATGTCGACTGACACTACGCCTTCGCGAGCAAGCCCGCTCCCACAAGGGATTGCGGGTTAGCCATAGAAGGGTGGGCGCTCGGGCAGCTCGACCTTGACGATCTGCCCGCTCTGCTGCGCTTCGACACAGGCATCCGCCGCCACCGCCGCCGCAAACCCATCCCAGGCCGATGGCCCACCCACTTGCCCGGCACGCACACCGTCGATGAAGGCCTGCAACTCGACGTCATAAGCGGCGATGAAGCGGTCCTTCCAATCCATCAGGATCGCATTGGACAGCTTGGCGCCGCTGCGCAGTTGCACCTGGGACGGTTCCGGCAGCTTGGCGATGCCGGTCTCCCCCACCACTTCGCACTGGATGTCATAGCCGTACTGGCAATTGACGAACACCTCGACGTCGATGCGCGTGCCCCGGGCGGTTTCCAACAGGACGATCTGCGGGTCCCGCAAGTGAGCCAGGGCCTTGCTGGTCTTGCGTGGGAACACCACCTGCACCGACACGTAGTCATCGGCCAACAACCAGCGCAACACATCCAGCTCGTGGATCAAGGTGTCGGTGATCGCCATGTCGGTCTTGTAGTTCTCGCCCACGCTCGGGTTGCGGTGGGCGCAGTGCAGCATCAGCGGCTCACCGATCTGGCCACTGTCGATCACCGCCTTGAGCGCCCGATAGCCTTCATCGTAGGGGCGCATGAAACCGACTTGCACCAGGCGCTTGCCATGGGCCACTTCGGCCTCGACGATCTTGCGGCAACCTTCGGCCGTGACCGCCAGGGGTTTTTCACAGAACACAGGTTTTCCCGCCGCAATCGCCGCCAGCACGAATTCTTCATGGCTCGGGCCCCAGGAGGTGACAAGGATCGCCTCCACGTCCGGCGCCTTGATCAACGCATGGCCGTCAGGGTAGACCTCGGCGGTCAGCTTGAGATCGGCCACGACCTTGGCCGCTTGTTGCAGGTTGATGTCGGTCACCGCCACCACCTGGCTGTTGAGCAAGGTCTGGCTGCAACGACGGATATGGTCCTGGCCGATGGCCCCGGTGCCGATGACGCCCAGCTTCAAAGACATGTGGAACTCCTTTCGTAGGGTTGGGGCAATCAGTATTGACGGGCCTTGGCCAGTCGTTCATTGAGGGTCTTGGCGACGGCATCGGTGCGGGCGCTGGTGGAGACTTGCGCCACGCCCACACGCCACCACGACAGGTAGCTGTGAATCATGGTCTTGGGCAGGACCTTGATGTCGATCAAGGTGGAGACCGTCTGGCGCCGCGCATCCGCCAGGGCCGCGCGCAGCTCCTCCAGGGTCGTCGCCTTGTAGGTCTTGCAGCCGTAGGCCGCGGCACTCATGGCGAAGTCCACCGGCACGAAGGCGCCGTCGAGCTTGCCGGTGTCCGGGTTGCGGAAACGGAACTCGGTGCCGAAGCTGTCCATGCCATTTCCCATCTGCAGATTGTTGATGCAGCCGAAGGCCATGTTGTCCAGCAGCACCACGTTGATCTTGCGGCGCTCCTGGATCGAAGTCGCCAGTTCCGAGTGCAGCATCATGTAGGAGCCATCGCCCACCAGGGCGTACACCTCTTTATCGGGCTCGGCGAGTTTCACGCCCAAGGCCGCGTTCACCTCATAACCCATGCACGAATAGCCGTACTCGACGTGATAGGTGTTCACGCCCTTGCTGCGCCAGGCGCGCTGCAAGTCGCCGGGCAAGCTGCCGGCGGCGGCGACGATAATCGCATCGTCGGCCAGAGTTTCGTTGAGGGTGCCCAGCACGCGGCTCTGGGTCAGGCAGGAACCGGTGAGTTCGATGAATTCGCGAAACACCGCCGGGTCCATGTGGTCGTCGATTTCCGGGAGGAACTCCTCGGCTTGATAATCGGCCTGGTAGATCCGATCGACCTCGGCGCCCAACTGGGCCTTGGCGTCGGCGATCTGCCCGCCCCATTCAGCGCGATAGTCGCCCAGCGCGGCGGACAGTGACTCCAGGCCCGAGCGGGCGTCGGCCAGCAGCTGCACGCCGTCGAGCTTCAAGGCGTCGCAGGGGCTGATGTTGAGGTTGAGGAACTGCACATCCGGGTGCTGGAACAACCATTTGGAGCCGGTGGTGAAATCGCTGTAGCGCGTGCCGATGCCGATGATCAGGTCGGCTTTCTTGGCCAGCAGGTTCGCCGCCAGGCAACCGGTCTCGCCGACGCCGCCGACGTTCAGCGGGTGGCTGGACACCACGGCGCTCTTGCCAGCCTGGGTCTCGGCGAAGGGAATGTCGAAACGCTCGGCGAAGGCCTGCAACGCGGCGTTGGCACCGGAGTAGCGCACCCCGCCGCCACAGATGATCAACGGTCGGCGCTTGCCCTTGAGCAGCGCCCGGGCGTCGCCGAGCATTGCCTCGGTGGCCGGACGGCGGTCAATGCGGTGCACGCGTTTTTGCAGGAAGTAGTCCGGATAATCGTAGGCTTCGGCCTGTACGTCCTGGGGCAGCGCTAGAGTCACCGCGCCGGTTTCAGCCGGGTCGGTGAGCACGCGCATGGCCTGGATCGCCGCGGTCATCAACTGCTCGGGGCGGTTGATGCGGTCCCAGTATTTGCTCACGGCCTTGAAGGCGTCGTTGGTGCTGATGCTCAGGTCGTGAAACTGTTCGATCTGCTGCAGCACCGGGTCCGGCTGGCGGCTGGCGTAGACATCGCCGGGCAATAGCAGCAGCGGAATGCGATTGGCCGTTGCGGTGGCCGCGGCGGTCAGCATATTCGCCGCACCAGGGCCCACCGACGAGCTGCAGGCGTAGATCTTGCGCCGCAGGTGCTGCTTGGCGAACCCGATGGCGGCATGGGCCATGCCCTGCTCGTTGCGGCCCTGATGGACCACCAGGTCGCCGCTGTCCTGCTCCAGCGCCTGGCCCAGGCCCAGCACGTTGCCGTGGCCAAAAATGGTAAACACCCCGGCGACGAACTTGCTCTGGACGCCATCGACCTCGACGTACTGATTATCGAGGAATTTCACCAGGGCCTGGGCCATGGTCAGTCGTGTTGTGGTCATGCTTGCACCTTTTCAAACGCAACTCGGTCAAGTGTGGGAGCGAGCTTGCTCGCGATAGCGGTGTGTCAGGCGACGCATGCATTGATTGGGGCGCCGTCATCGCGAGCAAGCTCGCTCCCACAAGGGGTTCTCCATCATTCAGGAAGTCGGGTCAGGCCTGTGAGCTTTGCAGGTGATTCATGCTCGCCCCCAACGCCTGGCGAATGTCGGCCAATTCATGGACGCTCTCGGCAAACGGTTCGAAGGACAGGTAGCCCTCGTAGCCCCCGGCCCGCAGCGCCTCGATCTGCGCGGCATTGCCAAGAATGTCAGCCGCGCCCACCAGCACCCGGTGACCGTCGCGAATCGTCGCCAAGGGCGCCTGGGCATCCTCGACCCCGGAGATGTGCACCAACCCGGTCAGTTCGGGAAAAAACGCCTGCTCCCCCGCCAGATGATGGTGAAAGGTGTCGTGCACCAGGCGGAACACATCCAGCCCGCCGATGGCCTGGATCGCGTCCACTGCCGTGCGCTTGCGCCGCAGCGAGCACTCTTCGAACCCCAGAGGCTCGATGAAACCGTAGATGCCAAAGGCGCGCAGGATCGGCGCCAGTTCGCTAAGGGCCGTACGCAGCCCTGCGGCGCGCTCGGCTTCGCTGCGCGGGTCGGCGCGGTCATTAAGCGGGCACATCACCAGCCCTTCGGCGCCGCATTCGCGGGCGTAGTCGGCCAACCTCACCGCTTGGGTCCGACGCTCCTCGTTCCACACGTCGAAGGGGTAAAGGGCATTGATCGACAACACCTTGATGCCCCTTTCCTCACATAACTCGCGCACCCGACCGGGCGGCATGCCGTCTTCGATCTCGACACCCTTCAGATCGTTGCGGATCTCGATGGCATCGGTTCTCAACGCCAGCGCCAGGTCAATGAATTCGGGCAGTGACAGGCGCGGTGCAACCATTCGGTTCAAGGCAAAACGCAGGGGCTTGTTCATTGTTATTCTCCCTCCGGCACTGTAAAAAACGGGTTATTGAGCAGTCGGCATGCTGAACTCGGGCCCCTTGGCGATGCTGTCGGGCCAGCGCTGCATCACGCTTTTGTAGCGGCTGTAGAAGCGCAGCCCTTCTTCGCCGTAGGCATGGTGATCGCCGAACAGCGAGCGCTTCCAGCCACCAAAGGAGTGCCAGGCCATGGGCACCGGGATCGGCACGTTGATGCCCACCATGCCGACCTTGATGCTGCGGGCGAACGCCCGGGCGATGCCGCCGTCACGGGTGAAGCACGACACGCCGTTGCCGAACTCATGGGCGTTGATCAGCGCCACCGCCGTGGCGAAATCCGGTACACGGACAATCCCCAGCACCGGCCCGAAAATCTCTTGCTGGTAGATGCTCATCTCGGCGGTAACCTGGTCGAACAGCGTCGCCCCGACAAAGAACCCCTGCTCGGCCCCCGGCACCTTGAAACCACGGCCATCGACGATCAGACGCGCGCCCTCGGCCACGCCGGCGTCGATGAAACCTTCCACCTTGGCCTTGTGCTCGGCGGTGACCAGCGGCCCCATGTCGGTGCCGGGCTGCTGGCCGTTGCCGATCTTCAGTTGATCAATACGGGGCAACAGTTTGGCAATCAATTCATCCCCCACATCACCCACCGCCACGGCGATGGAAATCGCCATGCAGCGTTCGCCGGCCGAGCCGTAGGCCGCACCGATCAACGCGTCTGCCGCCTGGTCGAGGTCGGCATCGGGCATGACGATCATGTGGTTCTTCGCCCCGCCCAGTGCCTGGACGCGCTTGCCGTGCGCCGTGCCTTGCTGGTGGATGTACTCAGCGATCGGTGTGGAGCCGACAAAGGAAATCGCTTCGATGTCCGGGTGCTGCAACAGCGCATCCACCGCCACCTTGTCGCCTTGGACGACGTTGAACACGCCATCCGGCAGGCCGGCTTCCGTCAGCAAGCGAGCCATCAGCAAACTGGCGGACGGGTCGCGCTCCGAAGGCTTGAGGATGAAGCAGTTGCCGGCGACCAGCGCCAGGGGAATCATCCACAAGGGCACCATCACCGGGAAGTTGAACGGCGTGACCCCGGCGCAAACACCCAGGGGCTGGCGCAGGTTCCAGTTGTCGATGCCACCGCCGATATTGTCGCTGAAATCGGTCTTGAGCAGGTTCGGCGCACCGCAGGCGTACTCGACGATCTCGATGCCCCGGGTGACTTCACCGTGGGCGTCGGACAGCACCTTGCCGTGTTCACGGCTGATGATCTGCGCCAGTTCGTCGTGATGCCGATCGAGCAATTCCTTGAACTTGAACATCACCCGCGAACGGCGCAGGGACGACTGCTCGGACCAGGCCGGGAACACCGCCAGCGCCGAAGCCACCGCTGCGTCAACGGTACTCGGTTCGGCGAGGGCCACCCGGGCCTGCACCGCACCGGTGGCCGGGTTGAAGACATTGCTCAGGCGCGCGTTGTCGCTGGCCTGAATTCGACCGTCGATGTAATGGCCTACTACCGGGGCGTCGCTCATTGCTTGTTCTCCCTGCGTATGTGTGGGGTCAGAGATCCAGCAGCCAGCTGTGCTGCGGATCGTTATGGAATTGCCAGACCCGCTTCGGGCCGGCCATGACGTTCAGGTAATACGACTCGTACCCGTAGGGCACACTGACCGGGTGATAACCCTTGGGCACCACCACCAGGTCACTGTTTTCCACGGCCATGGCCTGGTCGATGCTGCGGTCGTCGGTGTAGACCCGCTGGAACACGAAGCCTTGGGACGGGTTGACCTGGTGGTAATAGGTCTCTTCGAGGAAGCTCTGGTGTGGCAGGTCGTCGGTGTCGTGCTTGTGCGGCGGGTAACTCGAGGAGTGCCCCGACGGCGTGCGCACTTCCACCACCAGCAGCGAGTGGGCCGGTTCGCTGTCCGGCAGAATGTCGCAGACATAACGGGTGTTGGCGCCCTTGCCGCGCACGCTGCGCTTCATGCTCTCCGGGTGGATCAGTCGTGGGCCGTATTCGTTACGCGCCGAACCCGGCGCGGCACACACCGCCACCTGCACATCGCTCAGGGCAGTGACCTGGGCCTGGCTGCCCGGTGGCAGGTAAGCGGCATAGGGTGACTTGTCCTCGAACACCGACTGGCGATCACCCAGGTTGTCCCAATCGAAGGCGCCCTGCCCCGGCGCTTCGCCCTTGAGGCTGATGCGCCCGCTGAGCAGCACCAGGCACAATTCCTTGTCGCCAGCGGCCACCGGTAGGGTTTCACCGAGGCTCAAGCGATAGGCGGCGAAGCCGACGTACTCCAGTTCTCCACGGGGCAACTGGACCATGGTCTGGCCCTCTGGATGGCTTTTGATCAACAGGCTCATGACGCACTCCTTTCCAGCAAGGCACGCAGGGTGTCGTAGCCCTTCTTGGCGTAGGCATAACTCGGCGCTACGGCAGGATCCTGCTCGGCTTCCACCACCAGCCAACCTTGGTAGTCGGCGGCCAGCAGCACATCGAGCAACGCGGCGAAATCGATATCGCCATCCCCCGGCACGGTGAAGGTGCCGTTGATGATGCAGTCGGGGAAGCTCCAGAGGTTATTGCGCGCCAGTTGCACCACTGGTTTGCGCACGTCCTTGAAGTGCACATGGCAGACCCGTTCGATGTGTTTGCGCAGCACCTGCAACGGTTCGCCACCGCCCATGTAGCAGTGACCCGAATCGAACAACAGGCCCACTTCGCTGCCGGTCAGGGCCATCAATTTGTCGATGTCCGCGGGTGACTCGACATAAGCGCCCATGTGGTGGTGGTAGGCCAGGCGCACGCCTTGGGACAAGGTGAAGCGCGCCAGTTCGGTGAGTTTGTCAGCGTAGGCTTGCCAGGCTTCGTCGGTGTGAAAACGCGGCCGCTCGACCAATGGAATGCGTTGGCCTTGAATGGAATCGGCGACCTCGCCGTACACCAGCACGTTGGCGCCGTTCTGCGCCAGCAGCTCGACGTGGCTGGCGATCGCATCGATCTCCTGCGCCGCCGAACGCCGGGCCAGGCGACTGGAATACCAGCCGGAGACCAGCGCCAGGTCGTACGGCCGCAGCACATCGCCGACGCCCTTGGCGTCCTTGGGGAACTTGCCGTTGAGCTCGAAGCCTTCGTAGCCGATGGCTTTGCCTTCACTCAGCGCGGTACTCAACGGCGTCTCGCCGCCCAATGATGGCAAGTCGTCGTTGCTCCAGGAAATCGGGTTGATGCCAATTCGAATAGCGGGCATGGCTGCACCTTTTATTGTTTTTTCATAACCATTGAAGGCGGCAATGAACCCTGTGGGAGCGAGCTTGCTCGCGATAGCGGTGGGTCAGGCGACTGATTGTCAACTGTCAGTCCGCTATCGCGAGCAAGCTCGCTCCCACAGGTTCAGTATTCACAATGTCTAACTTCGCGCAGCACGCCAGGCCTCGATCAATTCCACAAACCGGCCCTGCACCTGTTGGATCAGCGTTTCATCATCGATTTCCCCGGCCAGCCAGGCCCGGCTCGGTTCCTGGAAGATCGTGCGGCCCACGGCGAAACCGCGGCAGGTGCTGCTCTGGCTGGCCTGGCGAAACCCTTCGGCCAACGCGGCGGCCGGGGCGTTGAGGCCCAGCAGGACCACGCCACGGCAATACGGGTCGCGCTGTTGGATCAGCTCATCGAGCTGCTGCCATTCATCCGCGCCCTGGGCTTCGATCTTCCACCACGCCGGGAAGATGCCCAGGTTGTAGAGGCGCTTGAGGGCGCGATAGAGCACGTCCGGGTGCGGCGATGGATGATCCTTGGGCGGAATGACTTCCAGCAGCAATTCATGGCCGCTGGCCTGGGAGGCCTTGTACAGCCCCATCAATTGCGCCTCTTGCTCCAGGCGCAGCAGCGGTTCGTCGTCCGGGTGAAATTGCACCAGGCACTTGATGATCTGCTCCTGTGGCCAGGCGATCAGGTTGCTGCCAATGGAGCGCCCATGCTCGAAGGCCAGTGGCCGCGAACCCTGCACTTCCACCGGCCGCGCCACCCACCAGCCGCGGCCGGTGGCAGCGTTCAGCGAATCCTGGCCGAAGCGCTGGTCGGCCAGCAGACCGACGTCGGCCTCGATGCCCTGGTGCCGCAGGTCGGCTTCGACCCGTGCCACCGCCTGGATGAACAGCTGCTTGAGTTCGCCGATGCTGCTCAACTCGCGGCCACCCTTCTGGGCCAGTTCCACCAGTTGTCCACGATGGTCGAAGGCGAAGATGAACAGCTGTTTCCAGGTCTTGCGGGGCACGCTGACCTGATGCAAGCGTTGCAGCACGACATCCTGGTCCGGCCGGGTGATGGGCACCGGGCTGTCGAACAAATAGTCGAGTTCGGCCCGGGTCGGCATTGCCGGGGCGCAGGCATGGCGCGACACCACCAGCCCACCGCAAGCATTGGCCAACTGGCAGCAGCGTTCATCGCTGGCGTCCTCCAGCCAGCCGGCAAGAAATCCGGACATGAACGCATCGCCGGCGCCCAGTACATTCAAGACTTCGACCCGCACGCCAGGGTAAATGGCGCCGTCTTCGAGCCGGGCCGGAATGGCACCATGGATCACCGTGCAGCCCTGGGGGCCGAGCTTGACCACCAGGGTCGCCGCCGTCAGCGAGCGCACGGTACGCAGCGCGGTCAACAGGTCTTCACTGCCGCCGGCGATGAGGAATTCTTCTTCGGTGCCGACGATCAGATCGAAACGCGGCAGGATGCTCTGCACGTGCTGGCTGACTTTCTGGTCGGCCACAAACCGCGTTTCGCCATCGGCCTTGCTCGCCAGGCCCCAAAGCACTGGTCGGTAATCGATGTCGAGGACCCGCTTGACCTGATGTTTTTGCGCATAGTCCAGCGCCTGGATACTGGCCTTGTAGACGCCGTCGGTGGAGAAATGCGTGCCGGTGATCAGCAAAGCCTTGCTCGAAGCAATGAAGGTTTCGTCGATGTCTTCGGCGCGCAGCGCCATGTCGGCGCAGTTCTCCCGGTAGAACACCAGGGGAAAGGTTTCCCGGTCCTTGATCCCCAGCAGGACCATGGCCGTCAGACGTTCGGGATCGACCTTGATGCCCCTGACATCGCAGCCTTCGCGGGCCAGGGACTCCACCAGGAAGCGGCCCATGTGGTCATCGCCTACCCGGCTCAACATCGCCGACCTGAGGCCCAGGCGCGCCGTGCCGAACGCGATGTTGGCCGAGGAACCGCCAAGGTACTTGGCGAAGCTCGAAACATCTTCCAGGCGCGCGCCGACTTGCTGCGCGTAGAGGTCGACGCCCAGGCGTCCCAGGCAGATCACATCCAATTGACGCCCACTGGCAAAACGAGTCTGGCCCATGCTGGCTCCTGTTATTTTTATCAGCCTGCGCTTGTCGCCGACACCGGCGCCAACGCTGTTGGTGAGTGCAGACTAAAACGAGCAGCGCGCAATAATCAATAATTATTCTATAAATTTTTTACGTGGAATATTTTTTCCAATACGCTATGACCCAAGCGAACCAGACGCAGTGCATCGTTTCAGCACCTGCTGCAACATTTGTCCGCCCATGATTTTCCCTGCGCCTACGCTGTAGACTGCGACCAGCCAACCTATTGTCGAGGGCCGGCCTTTTTTCGGGCCGCCCTATAAGAACAAGCCAGAAGGATTTTCTATGACCCGCCCCGATGATCTGCCGGCGCCGTCCGAGAGCGCGTCCGAACCCGCCCTCCCGAGCCCTCCGATCAATGCCGAGCGCCTGCTGCAACTGATCACCGACGAATACGAAAGCCTGCCGCGCCAGCTCAAACGCATCGCCAGCTACATGAGCCAGCAGAGCGACCGGATCATGGTCGACCGCATCAGCGACATCGCCCGGGAATGCGAAGTGCACCCCTCGGCCATCGTCAGGTTTTCCCAGCGCTTCGGCTTCAGCGGGTTCAGCGAAATGCAGGCGTTGTTCCGCGAGGCCTACACCCACAAGACCACGCCGGTGCAGAACTACCAGCAGCGCATCCGCAGCATGATCGCCAACAAGTCGCAGAAAGCCAGCGGCGGCGACCTGGCCCGCGAGTGCGTCAACGCGACCCTGTCGGGCATCGAGCGCCTGGGGTTGGAGCTGGACGACCAGGCGTTCGAAAAGGCCGTGGACCTGGTGGTCAACGCCGACAACATCTATGTGGTGGGCGTACGCCGCTCGTTCGCGGTCGCCGATTACCTGGTCTACAACCTGCAACACACCAACAAACGCATTCACCTGGTGTCCGGCCTGGGGGGCAGCTACCGCGAGCAGATGCGCAGTGTGCGGGCCAACGACCTGGTCATCGCCATCAGCTTTACGCCCTACGGCAAGGAAACCCAGCACTGCCTGCGTATTGCCCAGCATCACCAGGCCAAGACCCTGATCATCACCGACAGCAACCTCTCGCCCCTGGCCAAGCGGGCCAACGCCGTGTTGCTGGTGAACGAAGGGAGTTCGTTCGCCTTTCGTTCGTTGAGCGCCACGTTGTGCCTGTGCCAGGCGTTGTTCATCGCCGTGGCTTACCGGCTGGAACTCAAGGTCGATGAAATCCATGAACAGGTCGGGTTCGAGGACTAACGCCCACAGAATTTTCTGAAGGAGACGTCATGAAACTGATCGGCATGCTGGACTCGCCCTACGTACGACGCGTCGCCATTTCCGCCAAGTGCCTGGGGGTTGCCCTGGAACACGAGTCCGTTTCGGTGTTCAGGCATTTCGAACAATTCCAGCGCATCAACCCGGTGGTCAAGGCCCCGACCCTGATGCTGGACGATGGCAACGTGCTGATGGACTCCACGTTGATCATCGACTACCTCGAGGCCTTGGCCGCGCCGGGCAAAAGCCTGATGCCGGTCGACAGTGGCCAACGGCTGCGCGCCCTGCGCCTGATCGGCCTGGCCCTGGCGGCGTGCGAAAAGTCGGTGCAGATCTACTACGAACGCAACCTGCGGCCGACAGAAATCCAACACGCCCCTTGGGTCGAACGCGTGGAAGGCCAACTGGCGGCGGCCTATGGCATGCTCGAACAGGAACTGGTGAAACAGCCCCTGGCCACCGATGGCACACTCGATCAGGCGGGCATCACCGTGGCAGTGGCCTGGAGCTTCACCCACCTGGTGGTGCCGGACCAGGTGCAGGGCAAGTCATTCCCATCGATCAGCGCGTTCACCGCCTATGCCGAAGGGTTGGAGGCGTTTGTCAGCACGCCGATGGAATAAGCGCAGGATTCCGATTCACCCTGGATCCCTGTGGGAGCGAGCTTGCTCGCGATAGCGGTGTACCAGTCAACAGGGATACTGCCTGACCTGACGCCATCGCGAGCAAGCTCGCTCCCACAGTTTGTTCCCGGATGCCTGCTGGATAGGCACTCACCACAACTCCCACAGTTTGTTTCGGGGTGACTGCGGGATATGTATTCAGCACAGCCCCCACGCAGGATTTGCTCAGGCCAGCTCCATTTCCTTGGGCTCTACCACCGGTGCCACCTCGAAGCGGTCCGCCAGGAATGGCTTGATGTCCAGCGGCAAGGGCTCGTTGTTCACCAGTTTGTCCAGCAACACGCCGGTGATGGCCGAGGTCAGGATACCGGTGCGGAAATGCCCGCACGCGTTGAGATAGCCTTCCACCCCGCGCATCGGTCCCAGGATCGGTAGTTCATCAGGCGAACCCGGGCGCAGGCCGGCCCAGGTTCGTTTCAGGTTGATGTCGACCAACTGCGGAATGCAGCGCACCGCACCTTGCACCAACCCTTCGATCTCCGGATAAGTCGTGGTCACGTCGAAACCTTTGTCTTCGGTGGTGCTGCCGATGAGGATTTCACCGTTGTCTTTCTGCGCCACATAGCAGTCGCTGGTGGTCAGGCAGCCGTTGAGGATTTTCGGCATGCGCTCGGTCAGCAGGATCTGGCCCTTGACCGGCTTGACCGGAATCCGCACGCCGGTGGCCTGCTCGCTCAGGTCCGCCGCCCAGGCGCCGGCCGCGTTGATCAGGGTCCGGCAGTGGAAGGTCCCCGCCTCGGCGGTTTGCACCCCGGTCACCCGCGTGCCGCTGCGCAACACCTCGGTCACGTTGGTGTTGAAGAACAGGTCGACGCCGTTCTGCCGGGCGCCTTCAGTGTAGGCGTCGGCCAGGCGGAACGGGCTGAGCTGGTGATCGCAGAGAAACTCCAGGGCGCCCTGGGCCTCATGGCTCACATTCGGCTCTGCCTCGCGCAAGGCCGCCTGGTCGAGCCAGCGTACCTGGTCTGCCAGGTGGGGAATGCAGGCGACGATGTGCTCGGCGTACAAACGGTCTTCGTCGTCGTAGATCACGAACTTGAGCCCGGTCTCCTCGAACTTGAAATCCATACCATGGCGGTCGATCAATTCGCGGTGCAACTGCGGGTACATCGCATTGGACTGCAAGGCGAACTCGAAGAACGACTGCGGCAGGATGTGCGGCGTGCTGGCATCCACCGCCACGGCGGCGCCCTGGGTCTGGCGCTTGCGGTTGGCCGACATCATGCGAAAGAAGATCACCCCGCAACCCAGGCCCACCGACTCACCGATGGCCCACAGCCCACCCGCCGAGGCGCGGGTCGCGTTACCGGGGCGCTTGGCGTCGATCAGGGCGATCTTCAGGTGTTTGCGCTTGGACAGTTGATAGGCACACGAGGCCCCGATCACACCGCCCCCGGCGATGACCACGTCGTAGTCCTTAATCATGGGAAACCGCCTCCGTGCCGGCATTCTGGAACGCTGAAAAGGGAATCGGATCGATGGGGAAACGCGGCCGCAGCCAACCCACGTCGGCGCGCCCGGTGGCTTCGCGCAAGCGGTCGCTGCAGTAGCCGACGCACATCCGCCCCTGGCAATCGCCCATGCTCACGCGAGTGCGCATCTTCAGGCTGGCCATGTCTTGCACGCCTTGCTCCAGCGCCCGGTCGATGTCGGCGCGGGTGGCGTGCTCGCAGCGGCAGATCACCGTGTCGGCGGCAGGCAACGCGGTTTGCCCGGCACCACGCTGGGTGTAGCGATCCACGGCGGCGCGAAAGCGAATGATCCGCGCCAGTTGCGCCTGGTAACGCTCCCGGTGGGCCAGGGCCGTGGACGGATCCAGCACGTTGCGTTGCATGAGGATCGACAACGCCGCGATGCGCCCGCTGAGCATGGCCGCTTCACCGCCACGGATCCCGCCCATGTCGCCGGCCAGGTGAATGTGCGCTTCGCTGCTTTGTTGCCAGGCATCGGACACGGCCCGCAAATAGCCGTCGTCGCTGAAACCGTGCTCCAGGCCCATCTGCTGGCTCAATTGAGTCCGCGGGATAAACCCGTAGCCCACTGCCAGGGTCTGGGCCGGCACCTGTTCGGCGCGTTTGAGGTCCGGCTCCCAGGTCGTGGAGTACGGCGCGACGGTGACGTGGCTCAACTCACCCTCGCCGTCAGCCTGCACCACGCCCCAGCCATAGCGCACGGGAATGCGATTGAGCTTGAGGTAGGCCAGCATGCTCAGGCCGTCGAGGAACAACTGCGGCTTGTTCAGCAACGCCAGGCTTTCCTTGGCGATCCGGCCGAACCCACAGGCTTCGAAGACACCCGCCACCGCCACGCCTGAAGCGTGCAGCTGGCAGGCCACCAGTGGCAGCAACGGCCCCGTGCCGGCGATCACCACCGGGCTCGGCGGCCGGACCACGCCGCTCTTGATCTGCAATTGCAGGCCCCCGAGCATCATCACCCCCGGCAGCGTCCAGCCAGGAAACGGCACGC
The DNA here is from genome assembly GCF_055390755.1 of Pseudomonas sp. Van50. NCBI lineage: Bacteria > Pseudomonadati > Pseudomonadota > Gammaproteobacteria > Pseudomonadales > Pseudomonadaceae > Pseudomonas > Pseudomonas sp. Van50. The sequence continues at coordinate 4,548,773 of NZ_AP024343.1, forward strand.
TGCGTTCGTGACAACCGGCCGCCAGGACCAGATGGGAATAGGCGACCTCGCCCAGGCGCTCGTCGGCATCCAGCAGCATCAACGCCCGGAAGCCTTCGGCACCGATGACACGGTTGCCCAATCGCACCTCGATCAACCCGGCATGGCGCTGGTATTCTCCGTGGAGTTTTTCCAGGGCTTCGCTGTAGCGCGGCCCCAGGTAATCCAGGCTGACGCCATCGCGCAGCGGCCCGCGGTACACGACGCCGCCGAGGCGCGGCGCCTCTTCGAGCAAGGTGCAACGCACCCCGTGGGTGGCCAGCTCGATGGCCGCAGCCATGCCCGCCGGCCCACCGCCGACAATCACCGGATCGAGGCTCATGGCGCCTCCGTTTCGGTCATGCGGTTGGCCCGGGTTTCGATCTGCATGCCAGGGCGCACCAGGGTCTGGCAGGCGCGGCGCTTGTGGCGGCCGTCGATCTTGACCAGGCAGCACTGGCACACGCCCATGCCGCAGTAGGCGCCACTGATCTGGTCGTGGTCGTTGCGGGCGACCTGGCGTTGCCCCAGGGACTGGATGACGGTGAGGACGGTTTCCCCGTGGGCGGCGTTGACGGCTTGCCCGTCCAGGCGCACCGTCATGTCGGCGCGGGTCAACGGCTGGATATCGAATGTTCGGCGTAGAACGTCTTGAGGTTGCATCATGCTGCTCTTCCTTGAAGGTTCAGTGAAGTTTCGGCTCCTTGCGGCACACATCCACCGGTTCGCGTCGGTACCCGGCAACAGCGCACCGAAGCGGGGCAACAGACGCAACATGATAGTGCGCGCGAAATTCATGTTAGGGATAATTTGTGACCAAGTGTTGATCCAGGCCAGCGAATCGGCGTGCCGGTCCATGAACTTTTTTTCAGAAAGCCGACAGGTAATTTTTGGCAGAATGCTGTGCAATCGCTCCAACTTCCCCACACGGTACCGCCCATGAACCGCATCCTGACCATCGAAGACGACGCCGTGACCGCCCGTGAAATCGTTGCCGAGCTGACCCGCAACGGCCTGGACGTCGATTGGGTCGACAACGGCCGCGAAGGCCTGGAACGGGCGGTCAGCGGCGACTACGACTTGATCACACTGGACCGCATGCTGCCTGAGCTCGACGGCCTGGTGATCGTCACCACGCTGCGCACCATGGGCGTGGCCACACCGATCCTGATGATCAGCGCCCTTTCCGATGTGGATGAACGCGTGCGTGGCCTGCGGGCCGGCGGCGACGATTACCTGACCAAGCCGTTCGCCACCGACGAAATGGCCGCCCGGGTCGAAGTGCTGCTGCGGCGCAACAATGGCACCCGCGAGCCGGAGACCGCGCTGCGGGTGGCCGACCTGGAACTGAACCTGATCAGCCGCGAAGCCAGCCGCAACGGGCAACTGCTGAGCCTGTTGCCCACCGAATACAAGCTGCTGGAATTCCTGATGCGCAACAGCGGGCAAATCCTCTCGCGCATGATGATTTTCGAGGAAGTCTGGGGCTATCACTTCGACCCCGGCACCAACCTGATCGACGTCCACATTGGCCGCCTGCGCAAGAAAATCGACCCGCCGGGCCTGGAACCGCTGATTCGCACGGTACGGGGTTCCGGCTATGTCATTGCTGAACCCCGCTAAGGGCTGGCGTTCCTCCAGCAGCCGCCTGCTGGCGCTGTACAGTTCGCTGTTCGTGATCTGGAGCGCGATCCTGATGGGGGTGATGTATTACGAAGTGTTTGGCTACCTCGACAGCCTGGCCAAACACTCCCTGATGCAGCGCCAGCATCTGTTCGCCCGGATCCACGGCGACCAACTGGAAGATGCGCTCATGGCCAGCCTGACGCTCGACGAACGCGGCGTCGACGCCTACGGGCTGTTCGATCCGCAACTGCGCCATTTGAGCGGGCCGATCCTGCGCGTGCCCACCGACCTGCCCCTTGACGGCAAGATCCACATGCTCGGCGGCTGCGTCGACTCCGATGACCCGGGCGTGCCTTCCGACAGCTGCGACGCGGTGGCGACCCGGACCCAGGACGGCCGCTGGCTGGTCCTGGCCCGGGACAACGGCTCGCTGTTCGCGGTGACACGGATCATCTTGCACGCGCTGTTCTGGGGCGTATCGCTGACCATCCTGCCGGGCATCGCTGGCTGGCACCTGCTGCGCCGCCGACCGCTACGCCGGATTCGCCAGTTGCAGGCCAGCGCCGAAGCCATCGTCGCCGGCGACCTGACCCATCGCCTGCCGCTGTCGAGCCGGCGCGATGAACTGGACATGCTGGCGGCAATCGTCAATGCCATGCTTGAGCGCATCGAGCGCTTGATGAACGAGGTCAAGGGCGTGTGCGACAACATTGCCCACGACCTGCGCACCCCGTTGACGCGCCTGCGTGCCCAACTTTATCGCATCCAGCAGCAAGCGCCGGACGGTTCCCCCGAGGCCTTGCAGATGGACCAGGTGATCGCCGAGACCGACACCCTGATGGCGCGGTTTCGTGGTTTGTTGCGGATTTCCGAACTGGAAGACCAGCAACGGCGCTCGGGCTTCGTACGCCTCGATCCGTTGCAGTTATTGCAGGAGCTGCATGATTTTTACCTGCCCCTGGCCGAGGAAGGCGAACTGACCTTCATCCTGGAGGCGCCCGACGCCCTGCCCCTGCTCAACGGCGACCGGGCCTTGCTGTTCGAGGCCGTGTCGAACCTGCTGAGCAACTCCATCAAGTTCACCCCGCCGGGGGGCACCGTGATCCTGCGTGGGGTCGACCAGGGCGACAGCACGCGCATCGAAGTGCTCGACTCCGGCCCGGGCATCCCCGAGGCGGAGCGCAAGGCGGTGTTCCGCCGTTTCTACCGCGCCGAGGGCAGCAGCCAGCACGGCGGATTCGGCCTGGGCCTGTCGATCGTCGCAGCGATCGTCAACCTGCACGGGTTTACGTTGGAGGTGGGCAGCAGCGAACACGGCGGCGCACGGTTGGTGCTCGATTGCCGGGGGACATTGTTGCAGCCGTAGGGCGTGGCGTGCTCGAGCTTTATCTATCAGGACTCACTGCGATGCAGCGGGGTGTTTTGCAGTTCATAGCGCAGCTCATCGATCAGCTTCGCGATACTTTCTTCCGAGCGGACGCTGTCGACACTCATGCCGCTCACTACCAAGTCCACCTCGCCGCTTTCACGGTGATACAGACGCACGGTGAGGGTGCCGTCGCCATTGAGGCTGCATTCGCAGGCCAGCGGCGTAAAGCTTTCTTCGAGGCGGGCACGCAAGGGGGCCAGATGGGTCATGGGATGCACCTCAGCCCTGAGGGGACAAATGAACGGGGGACAGCGCCGACCTCCTGGTCCAAATAGATATCCTGTCACGCTCGTATCGGGTTCGTTCACTGCACATCGTGGCGTATTCCTTGTGTGTTTCGTGGGGGACGCGACATCAAAAACGATGTCGCACACCCATAGCCTAAGGAACCGTCCCCCCGTGCAAAACCCGAATTTGCACCAGCACACCCGGTGCATTTGCACTGGCTATCATGGTGCCTTCATTCGCCATTCGCTGGCGAACAAACCCCGCTCTCGCGCCCAGACAATCGCCTCGCTGCGGCTGTGGACATCCAGTTTCGAATACAGTGTCGCCACGTGATTGCGCACGGTGTTGGGCGCCAGCTTCAGCCGCGCGGCGATTTCCTTGTCTGCCAGCCCCTCGCAAATCAGCCCCAGCACATCACGCTCCCGGGCCGTCAGCTCGGTAAATGATGCGCTGGGCACCTGGGCATTGATGCTCTTCACGTTGGCCAGTTTTTCAATCAGGGTCCGGCTGAACCAGGACGCGTCTTTCATCACCTCCTCGATGGCCGCCACCAGCTCCAGTTCCGAGCGCTTGCGTTCAGTGATGTTCATCAGCACCAACAGGTAACAGGGCTTGTCCTGGATGAGCACCGTGTCGGCGGCGACCTCGCAATCGATGAGTTCACCGCCTTTCTTGTGCACCTTGACGTCGATACTGGAGACTGCGGCAGCCTTTTCCAGCCGGGCAAACAGCGCGGCGCCGGCGTCCTTGTCGAGAAAACCGATCTCCTCCACGGTTTTACCCAGCAACTCTTCGCTGGCGTAACCGGTGGTCTGGAGAAACGCCTCGTTGATTTCCAGCAATTGCTGTTCGGCGCTGCACACCAGGGTGGGCACGGGCGACAGGCGGAACGACTTGGCAAAACGCTCCTCGCTCTGGCGCAGCGCCGTTTCTGCCTTGCGGCGTGGCTCCATGTCCATGAAGGAAAACAGCATGCAGTCTTCGTCGTGCAGATCCAGGGGCTGGCCGGCGACGATCACCTGCTTGGTGGTGCCATCGGGCAATTTCAACTCGGCCTGCATTTGCGGAATCGTCGCGCCCTGCCCCAGGCGCTCGACGGCCAGGTCGCGTTTTTCGGCGGCCTCGAGCACATCCAGTTCATACACCGAACGCCCGATCACCTGCTCGCGACTGTAGCCGGTCATCTCCAGGAACCCCGGGTTGACCTTGATGTAGCGCAGGTCGCTGAGGCGACAGATCACCGCCGGCGCCGGGTTGGCCCCAAAGGTTTTCTCGAAGCGCTGCTCGGCGCTGGCCCATTCGGTGGCATCGCTGAGGATCAACACGAGCAGCTCCGGCTCGCCGTTGCGGTCGGCCAGGACCATGCTGCGGATCCGATGCACCCAGGTGCGATCCGGGTCAGCCTTGGGCGTGACCTCCACCAACACATCGCTGAACTCATCGCCACGGGCAACCCGGGCGATAGGGTAATTGTCTTCCGTCAACGGATGGTTGTTGCGGTAACGCAAGTTGAACCGCCGGGCATATTGCCGGGCCGTGGTGCCCAGCTCAGAGAGGTCCTGGACCCCGTGCATGGTCAAGGCCGCTGCGTTGGCCCAGGCAATGGTCTGGTCAACCTCGATCAACATCACCCCGTCGGACAGTCCGGCAATGATCTGCAGCAATTGACGACGGTTGGTATCGGTGGTCGGGACTTGCTGATTCATTGGGTCTCCATGTGATTCAGGCGCGCATGGAAGTTACGACCACCCCCAGTGATGACACGTTCCCCGTAACAGCGGTGTAGGAGCTGTCGAATGCAACGAGGCTGCGATCTTCTACCCTTCACGCCGCCATGCGCCCCTCGGCAATCGCCTGGGAGGCCGCCAGCATCGCTCGCAGCAACACCGCGCAGCCGGCGGCGAGGTCATCCGGGGCGGCGTTTTCGATTTCGTTGTGGCTGATGCCGCCTTCGCAGGGCACGAAGATCATCCCGGCCGGGCCCAGTTCGGCGAGGAAAATCGCGTCATGGCCGGCACCGCTGACGATGTCCAGGTGAGACAGGCCCAGCCCTTGTGCGGCGCCGCGCACGGCGTCGACGCAGCCCTGGTCGAAATACAGCGGCGGGAAGTCGGCGGTGGGTTTCAAATCGAAGGTCAGGCCGTGCTGCCGGCAGGTGTCTTCGATCACTTGCTTGACCTCGGCGATCATCGAGTCCAGGCGCGCCGGTTCCAGATGACGGAAATCCAGCGTCATGCGCACCTCGCCGGGAATCACGTTGCGCGAGCCCGGATAGGCCTGCAGGCAACCGACCGTGCCGCAGGCATGGGGCTGATGACCGAGGGCGGCGCGGTTGACGGCGCCGACGATGACCGACGCGCCCACCAGGGCGTCCTTACGCAGGTGCATCGGGGTCGGACCAGCGTGAGCCTCGACACCCCGCAAGGTCAGGTCGAACCACTTCTGCCCCAGCGCGCCCATCACCACGCCGATGGTCTTGCCCTCATCTTCGAGGATCGGCCCCTGTTCGATGTGCGCCTCGAAATACGCCCCCACCGGATGCCCACTGACCGGGCGCGGGCCGGCATAGCCGATGGCATTGAGCGCCTGGCCCACGCTGATGCCCTCGGCGTCGGTCTTGGCGAGGGTTTCTTCGAGGGTGAATTTCTCGGCGAACACCCCGGAGCCCATCATGCACGGGGCGAAGCGCGAGCCTTCTTCGTTGGTCCAGACCACCACCTCCAACGGCGCTTCGGTCTCGATGTTCAGGTCATTGAGGGTGCGCAGCACCTCCAGCCCGGACAGGACGCCAAAGCAGCCGTCGAACTTGCCGCCGGTGGGTTGGGTGTCGATGTGGCTGCCGGTCATGACCGGTGGCAGGTTCGGATTGCGCCCCGGGCGACGGGCGAAAATATTGCCCACCCCATCGATGCTGACGGTGCAGCCCGCCGCCTGGGTCCATTGCACGAACAGGTCGCGGGCCTGGCGGTCGAGGTCGGTCAGCGCCAGCCGGCACACACCGCCTTTGACCGTGGCACCGAGCTGGGCCAGGTCCATGAGCGATTGCCACAGGCGGTCGCGGTTGATGTGCGGCTGGGTGGATTGCAGGACGTCGATGGCTGCGTTCATGGGGATCTCCATTTTTTCAGGCATGTTTTCGGTGTACTTGAGGCCGCTATCGCGAGCAAGCTCGCTCCCACAGGGGATCTGCTGTGAACACAGACTTTGCATCCACCCAAATCCAATGTGGGAGCGAGCTCGCTCGCGATGAGGCCCTCCCTCACACCGCGGTTTTAGCGACGGACGGGCTCGCTCGCATGCTGCACAACCCGTAATAAATCACCCCACCCAGCGCCGAGCCGGTGAACCAGCCGTAGCTGTAGAACCAGCTGAACGCGTCGCTGCCCAGGGACAACAAGGTCAGCACCACCGGCACGCCAAAGGCGATGAAGCCGTTCCAGTTCCACGCCGGGTAAATGTCGTCGCGGTACAACCCGGCCAGGTCCAGTTGCTGTTTCTTGATCAGGAAATAATCCACCACCATGATCCCGGCAATCGGCCCCAGCAGGCTTGAATAGCCCAGCAACCAATTGGAATAGACCGACTCGAGGCTGACCTCGGAGACGATCAGGCCGAGTTTCTTCAACAGTTCGTGGGCCATCAGCGCCAGCCCCACCAGCCCGGTGAGCATCACGGCCTTGGTGCGGCCGATCAGTTTCGGCGCCAGGTTCTGGAAGTCGTTGGTCGGCGAAACGATGTTGGCGGCGGTGTTGGTCGACAGCGTGGCGACGATGATCAGCACCATGGCCAGCGCCACCCACACCGGGCTCTGGATGTGCCCGATCAAGGTCACTGGGTCGGAGACGGTCACCCCCACCAGTTTTTCCGAGGCGGCAGTCATGACCACGCCGAGGGAGGCGAACAGGAACATGGTCAGCGGCAGGCCGATGATCTGCCCCACGACTTGGTCTTTCTGGCTCTTGGCATACCGGCTGAAGTCCGGAATGTTCAACGACAGGGTGGCCCAGAAACCGACCATGGCCGTCAGCCCGGCAAGGAAATAGCCGGTCACCCCGGCACCTTCGGGCCGCTTGGCCGGGACCGCCATCAGTTCAGTCAATGAAACGTTGGGCAATGCCCACACCAACAGACCGACGCCCACCAGCACCAGCAGCGGCGCAGACAAGGTTTCCAGCCACTTGATCGACTCGGCGCCGCGCAACACCACCCACAGGTTGATGACCCAGAACACCATGAAGCCGATCACTTCGCCGGTGCCGCCCAGGCTCTTCCAGCCGTCGAACACCGAGCCGAGAAACAGGTGGATCGCCAGCCCGCCGAACATCGTCTGGATGCCGAACCAGCCGCACGCCACCAAGGCGCGGATCAGGCACGGCACGTTGGAACCGATGACGCCAAAGGACGAGCGCAACAGCACCGGAAACGGAATGCCGTACTTGGTCCCGGCGAAGGCGTTCAGGGTCAGGGGGATCAGCACGATGATGTTGGCAAACAGGATCGCCAGCAGCGCCTCGCCCACCGTCAGGCCGAAATAGGCGGTGAGCACGCCGCCAAGGGTGTAGGTCGGCACGCAGATCGCCATGCCCACCCACAGCGCGGTGATGTGCCATTTGTTCCAGGTTCGCTCGTGCACCTTGGTCGGCGCGATGTCGTGGTTATAACGGGGGCTGTCGAGGACGTCGCTGCCGGCTTCAAGCTCGAACAATCCGTCGCGCTCGGTCACTGTTGATCTGGTCATGTCCGCTCCACTGTTTTCATTATTTTTGCTCATCGACGGGCGATGGCCGGAGTACTTGCACGCGTGCTACCGACCACCCCGCCAGCCCCACGACAGCACTCAATAACCGTGCCGGATAATGCGCCGAGCTGACCGGATGATCGATATAACCCTTTCAACCTTTTGATGTTTAACGTTTTAACGCCACGTTATTGCCTTGTGTCACTCCCTGCTTACCGCCCTTGAGGCTAGATGACCTTCACGCCCTGTCGAGGGGGAGATTCAAAGTGGTGCACCCCGGATCGACGCGAGGTGTCTAGACCGCACTTGCAACGCTTTCAAGCCGCTGATTTACCATGACAAATCTCGCTCAAATAACGATCCTGTCAAGTGCGTCAAAATGGTGAGCAGGCTCACCATTTTGGTGAATCAATAAATTAATACTTTAATTTCAATAAGTTAATTAACGCATAAGCTTATAAAAAATAATCTTGCTCATTTCAAAAACTCCAGCTAGCGTCTAATCCTGACAGTTGTGACAAGAACATAAACCGGCACGACTTTACCTACCGTGATCGATAAAACATAAAGAACCGGCAACAGTCGGTCATGCCTGCGAGGAACTCGGAATGTCTCTGTTGATCCGTGGCGCCACCGTTATTACCCATGATGAAAGTTATCGCGCCGATGTGTTTTGCGCCGACGGCGTGATCAAGGCCATCGGTGACAACCTGGATGTTCCGGCCGCTGTCGAAGTGCTCGATGGCAGCGGTCAATACCTGATGCCCGGCGGCATCGACCCCCATACGCATATGCAGTTGCCGTTCATGGGCACGGTCGCCAGTGAAGACTTCTTCAGCGGCACGGCGGCGGGTCTCGCCGGTGGCACCACGTCGATCATCGACTTCGTGATTCCCAACCCCCAACAGTCGCTGATGGAAGCCTTTCATCAGTGGCGGGGCTGGGCCGAGAAAAGCGCCAGTGACTACGGTTTCCACGTGGCGATTACCTGGTGGAGCGAACAGGTCCGCGAAGAAATGGCCGAGTTGGTCAGCCATCACGGCGTGAACAGCTTCAAGCATTTCATGGCCTACAAGAATGCAATCATGGCCGCTGACGACACCTTGGTCGCGAGTTTCGAGCGCTGCCTGGAATTGGGCGCGGTGCCCACCGTGCATGCCGAGAATGGCGAACTGGTCTACCACCTGCAACGCAAGCTGCTGGCCCAGGGCATCACCGGCCCCGAAGCCCATCCCTTGTCACGCCCTTCGCAAGTGGAAGGCGAAGCCGCGAGCCGCGCCATCCGCATCGCCGAAACCCTGGGCACGCCGCTGTACCTGGTGCACGTGTCCACCAAGGAAGCCCTGGACGAAATCACCTACGCCCGCAGCAAGGGCCAACCGGTCTACGGTGAAGTACTGGCCGGGCATCTGTTGCTGGACGACAGTGTCTATCGCGATCCCGATTGGCAGACCGCCGCCGGCTACGTGATGAGCCCGCCCTTCCGCCCACGCGGGCATCAAGAGGCACTCTGGCACGGCTTGCAGTCCGGCAACCTGCACACCACCGCCACCGACCACTGCTGCTTCTGCGCCGAACAGAAGGCTGCCGGGCGTGACGACTTCAGCAAGATCCCCAACGGCACCGCCGGGATCGAAGACCGCATGGCGGTGCTCTGGGACGAGGGGGTCAACAGCGGCAAATTGTCGATGCAGGACTTCGTCGCCCTCACCTCCACCAACGCCGCGAAGATTTTCAATCTCTACCCACGCAAGGGGGCGATCCGCGTCGGCGCCGATGCGGACCTGGTGCTCTGGGATCCCCAGGGCAGCCGCACGATCTCAGCCAAGACCCACCACCAGCAAGTGGACTTCAACATCTTCGAAGGCAAGACCGTGCGCGGCGTGCCCAGCCACACCATCAGCCAGGGTCGGCTGGTGTGGGCCGACGGCGACCTGCGGGCCGAGCGCGGCGCCGGGCGCTACATCGAACGGCCGGCGTACCCGGCGGTGTTCGATTTGCTGAGCAAGCGGGCGGAGTTGCACAGGCCGGTTGCCGTGAAGCGCTGAACCCAGGCCTTCGGCCTATCGCGAGCAAGCTCGCTCCCACACTGGATTTGGGTGGATGCGAAAGCCATGGGCACTGCAGATCCCCTGTGGGAGCGAGCTTGCTCGCGATGAGGCCAGTCCAGACACCGAAAAAACCACTGCCCACCAGAGGCAGCACCTCAAACACCGTGAGGCCCACTCCATGATCCAGCCCTTGAGTCACCTCCCCCATTCCCAGGAAGACCCGGCCACCCTCGCCGCCCGTTTCAGCGACCTGGCGCCGCCGCTCAACGCGCGCCAGGCCCACCTGGAAGCGTCCCGCTGCCTGTACTGCTACGACGCGCCCTGCGTGAACGCCTGTCCGAGCGAGATCGATATTCCGTCGTTCATTCGCAACATCCACCAGGACAACGTCCAAGGCGCGGCGCAGAAAATCCTCTCGGCCAACATCCTCGGCGGCAGTTGCGCCCGGGTCTGCCCCACGGAGGTCCTGTGCCAGCAAGCCTGCGTGCGCAACAACGCCCATGAGTGCGCGCCGGTGTTGATCGGCTCGTTGCAACGCTACGCGGTGGACAACGCCCACTTCAGCGAACACCCGTTCAAGCGTGCCGCCACCACCGGCAAGCGCATCGCCGTGGTCGGGGCCGGGCCGGCGGGGTTGGCGTGTGCGCACCGCAGTGCGATGCATGGCCATGACGTGGTGATTTTCGAAGCCCGGGACAAGGCCGGCGGCCTCAACGAATATGGGATCGCCAAGTACAAACTGGTGGACGATTACGCCCAACGCGAGCTGGATTTCCTGCTGGACATCGGCGGCATCGAAATCCGTCACGGCCAGAAACTCGGCGAGAACCTGAGCCTGAGCGACCTTCACCAGCAGTTCGACGCAGTGTTCCTCGGCCTCGGCCTGGCCGCCAGCAAACAACTGGGCCTGAGCGACGAGCAGGCGCCGGGGCTGCTGGCCGCCACCGAGTACATCCGCGAACTGCGCCAGGCCGACGACCTCAGCCAGTTGCCGCTGGCCGACCGTTGCATCGTGCTCGGTGCCGGCAACACCGCCATCGACATGGCCGTGCAGATGGCTCGCCTCGGCGCCCGGGACGTCAACCTGGTCTACCGTCGTGGCCTTGAAGACATGGGTGCCACCTTGCATGAGCAAGACATCGCCAAGGCTAATCAGGTGCGTCTGCTGACCTGGGCCCAACCGCAACAGGTGTTGCTCGATGACGCCGGGCATGTGCGCGGCATGCGCTTTTCCCGTACCCATCTGGAAAACGGTCGACTGGTCATCGGTGCCGAGACCTTCGACCTGGCCGCCGACGCCGTTTTCAAAGCCATCGGCCAAGCCTTCGATGACCACGCACTGGTGGACCCGCTGGCCCGGGAGCTCAAGCGCCAGGACGGGCGAATTCTGGTGGACGAACACCTGCGCACCAGCGTTCCCGGTGTCTACGCCGGCGGCGATTGCACCAGCCTGGACCAGGACCTCACCGTGCAGGCGGTGCAGCACGGCAAGCTCGCCGCCGAGGCGATCAACGCTCAACTGATGCTTAACGTGGAGGCTGCGTAAATGGCCGATCTGTCGATTGTCTTCGCCGGCATCAAAGCCCCCAACCCGTTCTGGCTGGCCTCCGCACCACCCACCGACAAGGCCTACAACGTGGTCCGCGCCTTCGAGGCCGGCTGGGGTGGCGTGGTCTGGAAAACCCTCGGTGAGGATCCTGCGGCGGTGAATGTGTCCTCGCGTTATTCGGCCCACTACGGTGCCAATCGCGAGGTCTTGGGCATCAACAACATCGAGCTGATCACCGACCGCTCCCTGGAGATCAACCTGCGGGAAATCACCCAGGTGAAAAAGGACTGGCCGGACCGGGCGTTGATCGTGTCGCTGATGGTGCCCTGCGTCGAAGAATCCTGGAAACGCATCCTGCCCCTGGTGGAAGCCACCGGCGCCGACGGCATCGAGTTGAACTTCGGCTGCCCCCACGGCATGCCGGAACGGGGCATGGGCGCGGCGGTCGGCCAGGTGCCGGAGTACGTCGAGCAAGTGACCCGCTGGTGCAAGACCCATTGCTCGCTGCCGGTGATCGTCAAGCTCACGCCGAACATCACCGACATCCGCGTCGCCGCACGGGCGGCCCATCGCGGCGGCGCGGACGCGGTGTCGTTGATCAACACCATCAACTCCATCACCAGCGTCGACCTGGACCGCATGGTCGCCCTGCCCAGCGTCGGCAGCCAGAGCACCCATGGCGGTTACTGCGGTTCGGCGGTCAAGCCCATCGCCCTGAACATGGTCGCCGAAATCGCCCGCGACCCGCAGACCCAAGGCTTGCCGATCTGCGGCATCGGCGGCATCGGCAGTTGGCGCGACGCGGCGGAATTCATCGCCCTGGGCAGCGGCGCGGTGCAGGTCTGCACGGCGGCGATGCTGCATGGGTTTCGCATCGTCGACGAGATGAAGGACGGCTTGTCGCGGTGGATGGATGAGCACGGCCACGCCAACCTCCAGGCGTTCTCCGGTCGCGCGGTGGGCAACACCACTGACTGGAAGTACCTGGACATCAACTACCAGGTCATCGCCAAGATCGACCAGGAGGCGTGCATCGGTTGCGGGCGCTGCCACATCGCCTGCGAAGACACTTCACACCAGGCTATTGCCAGTTTCAAGCAGGCGGACGGCACGCGTAAATATGAAGTGATCGATGAAGAGTGCGTGGGCTGCAACCTGTGCCAGATCACCTGCCCGGTGCAGGACTGCATCGAGATGGTGACGGTGGACACCGGCAAGCCGTTTCTGGATTGGAACCATGATCCGCGCAATCCCTATCATGTAACAGCTTGAAGGTAGGGGTGTCTGGACTGGCGCCATCGCGAGCAAGCTGAACTGGTCAACTAATTTTGGACACCAGTTACGGTTTCATGCTGCCAGTTTCTCCATAGCTACCGGCGACCGGTAGTCGTTGTAGCTATGGAGTCTGACGTTGTTGTAACGCATCACATAACGCTGCACATCCACGCGGGCTTCATGCTCCGAGCTGTAGCCATCTTCTGGCACCCACTCTGACTTCAGGCTCCCAAAGAAACGCTCCATCGGGGCGTTGTCCCAGCACTCACCTTTGCGACTCATGCTTTGCAGGAGTCCATGCTTGCGCATTTCATTCCTGAATTTGTGGCTGGTGTATTGGCAGCCTTGATCGGAATGAAACAGCACCTCTTTTGGGCAACCTCGCAATTGCACCGCCATTCGCAACGCTTCGCAGGTCAGCGAGGCATCGGAAATCATTGAAAACGACCAGCCCACGATCCGGCGAGCAAACAGATCCAGCACCGCCGCGAAATACATCCAGCGCTTGCCGACCTTGATGTACGTCACATCGCCACACCACACCTGGTTGATCGCCGTGACATCAAACTTGCGCTTGAGCACGTGCGGCGCCACCAACGCTTCCACGCCGGAAGATTTGTACCTGTGCCGCCGGCGCTGACGACTGGCAACACCGGCTTCGCGCATCAAGCTGCGAGCCATATGCCGCCCGACACGATGTCCCTTTGCTTGCAGCTCCTTGGAAAGGGTGCGAGACCCCGCGGATGCTCTGGACTCCTTGTGATGCTCGACCAGCACGGCTTTAAGTTTCTCCCGCTCGGGCTTCACTTTGCCTTGGCGCTGACGCCAGGCGTAAAAGCTGCTGCGGTTGACTCCAAACGCCCGACAGCAATTGTTAACGCCGTACTGCTCGTCCAGCTCATTGATCAACGAGAATGATCTTTGGAGTCCAAAAGCAGGAGAGCACTGGCCTTTTTTAGGATTTCAATGTCCAGGTCTTTTTGCCTGAGCAACGCTTTGAGCTGCTGAATTTCACGCTGATCAGCGGTAATCGCCTTGGCGCCCACCGGGGTCGAACCCAAGCGTTCCTTGCGAACCTGATCGACCCAGCGGCGAAGCGCCGTGGGCCCAATATCCAGGCTGGCGCAGACTTCGGGAACCGACTGTCCCTCGTCCAGCACCATGCTGGCCGCTTTGAGTTTGAACTCACTGGAGTAAGATTTACGCATAACCAAAACACCTCAGATTTGGGCGCCATCATAGCGCCCGATTGAAGTGTCCAAAATCATTAGGCCAGTTCAAGCTCGCTCCCACAGTGGATCGTGTCGTTCACAAATGTTGTGTACAGCAGAGATCCAATGTGGGAGCGAGCTTGCTCGCGATGAGGCCATCAGCCTCACCAAAAATTCTCAAGGCTCCAACCCGATCCCCCGCAAAATCACCCCGGTCACCGTCTGCACCGCCCGTTCGAATTGCATGTCGGACAGCGGCTGGTGGTCGTTGAGGATATTGATCTGGTGGTCGAAGTCGGCGTAGTGCTGGGTCGAGGCCCAGATCATGTAGAGCAGGCTTGAGGGCTCCACCGGGAGGATGCGTTTGTCCTCCACCCACTGGCGGATTTTCGCTTCCTTCATCTTGGCCCAGTCATAGAGGCTGGCATCCAGCGCCTGGCCCAGGGTCGGGGCACCGTGGATGATTTCGTTGGCCCAGACCTTGGAGCCGTAGGGCCGGCTGCGGGAGTGGTTCATCTTGGCGCGGATGTAGCTGCTGAGCACCACCCGCGGGTCGTCGAACATTTCGAAGCACAAGGCATCCTGTTTCCACACCTCCAGCAGATCGAACAGCACGGCGCTGTACAGTTCACTCTTGGTGCTGAAGTAGTAATGCAGGTTGGAACGAGGCAATTGCACTTCGGCGGCGATGTCGGCCATGGCGGTGCTGCCGAAGCCTTTCTCGGCAAAGACCTTCTCGGCGGCCAGCAGGATTTTCTCGACGTTACTGCGACGAATCTCGATCTTGTGATTGCCCATGAGGGCTCCCTGACGACAGCGTTGCTCAAGACTAGCATCCGCCCACTTTCGAAAACACTGGGGGCTCGCTTCCCATTGACCGTGCACGTTCAGGCGGATGTACACAGTGCCCTTGCGGCGAGGGAGCTTGCTCCCGCTCGGCTGCGCAGCAGTCGTAAAACCGGCTGGAGCGATGTTCCTGGAAGAACCGCGTCAGTCCATTTTGGGGCTGCTGCGCAGCCCAGCGGGAGCAAGCTCCCTCGCCACAGGGGGTTGTGGTGAGTCGGCTAGCGTGCTTCGACGTTATCCAGCGCGCGGTTCGCCAATAATCCGCTCAGTTCGATCAATTGTTGGATGCCCAAGGCGATGTGACGCCTGGGACCTTCCAGGTCGAAGGCCAGGTCATTGACCATGGCATTGGCCGAGGCCAGGTTTTCGCTGAGGTTGGCGAGCAGGGTTTCGGTGTCGACGCCATGGGCGACGGTGAACAATTGGCCGGGATCGGCCTCGGGTTTGCCGGGTTTGGGCTTGAGGTAGGAGTCGAGGATGCGGTCGGCGGCTTTGTCGAATGCCTTGGCGTTGGATGGATCTGTATCGGGTGGGTTGGGGGTTACTTTGAACATAGTTGAAGCTCCGATGCTGTAGAAGGGAGCCAACACCCTCTCGCTACCAAACGAATTAGGGTGGCGGCCATACGAAGGTTGGTAGACCGGGCATCGGAGCCGGCGCCTCCGAAGAGGCCCTGCGCATGGCCACCAAAAAGCGAAGTGCATGATTGCACTCGCAAGCGATGACGCTATGCACCGACAGCCCGGGCTACCAAACCCGATCGCTGATTCCTCAGCGACCCGGAAACGATAAAACCCGACCGCAAGGCGCACAAGCCGGCGGATTCTGGCGCAGGTGTAGGCAATGGCGCAAGACAACGTAGCCCGATCCCGAACGTTCCTACATCTGAATAAACACGGTTTCCCTGATGGACTGGGAGCCTGGGTTAACAAAACACCTGTGGCGAGGGAGCTTGCTCCCGCTGGGTGGCGAAGCCGCCCCCAAAAATTGTGCTGAAACAAAGCACTTGGGCCTGCTGCGCAGCCCAGCGGGAGCAAGCTCCCTCGCCACAAGAGACCTCACCGTCCATGAGCGCGCGGGCATTCGACTAATGTCTTAGACCAGTCATCGCACAACCAAGCACTCTCCCCGCTATCTTAAAACCACAAATCTGCCCGGCGCCACGGCCTGCGATCTTGACCTCGTCCAGCAACAGCCATTGAATCGCCTCATTTTGAAGCACGACCGAGTTGGATAATTCCGATAATGGCCAGTTGACAATGAGCAGCCGCTTCCAAATAATCCCCTCAATGTTGTACGACGACGTATGACAAAAATAAAAACAACAAAAAAGTAGGGAGCGTCATAGTGAGCACACGTGTCCGTTTTTCGCCCGACCACCGTCCAAACCGCCGTACCCTTCTCAACGCCAGCCCCGCCCTGATCCTGCTCGGTTGCAGCAGCCTTGCCGCGTTTCTGCCAACCGCCGCCAGTGCCGAAGGCTTCGTCGATGACGCCAAGGCCACGCTGAACCTGCGCAACGCCTATTTCAACCGCAACTTCACCAACCCGAACAACGCCCAGGGCAAGGCCGAAGAGTGGACCCAGAGTTTCATCCTCGACGCCAAGTCCGGGTTCACCCAGGGTACGGTCGGTTTCGGAGTGGACATACTGGGGATGTACTCGGTCAAGCTCGACGGCGGCCGTGGCACGGCGGGTACGCAATTGCTGCCGGTGCATGACGACGGTCGCCCGGCCGATGACTTTGGGCGCCTGGGCGTAGCCCTGAAGGCCAAGGTGTCGAAGACCGAGCTGAAGGTCGGCGAGTGGATGCCGGTGCTGCCGATCCTGCGTTCCGACGACGGCCGCTCCCTGCCGCAAACCTTCCGTGGCGGCCAGGTGACCTCCACCGAAATCAACGGCCTGAGCCTCTACGGCGGCCAGTTCCGTGGCAACAGCCCGCGCAACGACGCGAGCATGGAAGACATGTCCATGAACGGTCGCGGTGCGTTCACCTCCGACCGTTTCAACTTCGGCGGTGGCGAATACGCCTTCAACGAAAAACGCACCCAGGTTGGCGTGTGGTACGCGGAACTGTCCGACATCTACCAGCAGCAATATTTCAACCTGACCCACAGCCAGCCCATCGGCGACTGGACCCTGGGCGCCAACCTTGGCTACTTCATCGGTAAGGAAGACGGCAGCGCCTTGGCCGGCGACTTGGACAACAAAACCGCGTTCGCCATGCTCTCGGCCAAATACGGCGGCAACACCTTCTACGTCGGCCTGCAGAAAGTCGGCGGCGACGATGCCTGGATGCGCGTCAACGGCACCAGCGGCGGCACCCTGGCCAACGACAGCTACAACTCCAGCTATGACAACGCCAAGGAAAAATCCTGGCAACTGCGCCACGACTTCAACTTCGCCGCCGTCGGCGTGCCGGGCCTGACCCTGATGAACCGCTACATCAGCGGTGACAACGTGCACACCGCCACAGTCGACGACGGCAAGGAATGGGGCCGCGAAACCGAACTGGCCTACACCGTGCAGAGCGGTGCGTTGAAGAGCCTCAACGTGAAATGGCGTAACTCGACGATGCGCCGGGACTACAGCACCAACGAATTCGATGAGAACCGTATTTTCATCAGCTATCCGATCAGTTTGTTGTAAGGCGGTTGGGTGGGTCTGCTGGTGAGGGGGCGGCTGGGCTGGCGCCTTCGCGAGCAGGCTCGCTCCCACAAGGAAAGGTCACCCTTTGCCCGCGGTCATATGGCCTATACAACGGATATCACTCACTGTTTGCTCAGGTAATGCCATGACGACGACACCGATTCGCCAACCCCTCAATCGCCTGCTGCTGACCGGCGCCGCCGGCGGCCTGGGCAAAGTCCTGCGCGAGCGCCTCAAGCCTTTCGCCCGTCACATCCGGCTGTCGGACATCGCCAACATGGCCCCGGCCATCGATGAAAGCGAAGAAGTGGTGCCGTGCGACCTGTCTGATAAGCACGCCGTGCACCAACTGGTGGAAGGTGTCGATGCCATCCTGCATTTCGGGGGTGTTTCGGTGGAGCGCCCGTTCGAAGAGATCCTCGGCGCCAACATCAGTGGCGTGTTCCACATCTACGAAGCCGCCCGCAAGCACGGCGTCAAGCGCGTGATCTTCGCCAGTTCCAACCACGTCATCGGCTTCTACAAGCAGGACGAGGCCCTCGACGCCCTCTCCCCGCGCCGCCCGGATGGCTACTACGGCCTGTCCAAGTCCTACGGCGAAGACGTCGCCAGTTTCTACTTCGATCGCTACGGCATCGAGACCGTGAGCATCCGCATTGGCTCGTCGTTCGCCGAGCCACAGAACCGCCGGATGATGAGCACCTGGCTGAGCTTCGACGACCTCACCCAACTGCTCGAATGCTCGCTCTACACGCCCAAGGTCGGCCACACCGTGGTCTATGGCGTGTCCGCCAACCGCGACGTCTGGTGGGACAACAGCCACGCCGCGCACCTGGGTTACCAACCCAAGGACACTTCCGAGATTTTCCGCGACAAGATCGAAGCCCAGCCAATGCCAGCCGCCGACGACCCGGCCAGGATCTACCAGGGCGGTGCCTTCGTCGCAGCCGGCCCGTTCGACGACTGATTGGCCTGTTTCCATGGGATACGAACGGACAAAGGAATCACCATGCAAGCCGAATTGATTGTCGATGCACGCAACGCCGTCGGGGAGAGCCCGGTGTGGGTCCCCGAGGAAAACGCCCTGTATTGGGTGAACATCCCCAGCGGTGGCCTGCAACGCTGGAATGCCAGCAGCGGAAAAATCCAGGGCTGGGAAGCCCCCGAAATGCTTGCCTGCATTGCCCGTCACCAGGACGGCGGCTGGGTCGCGGGCATGGAAAGCGGTTTCTTCCGCCTGCACCCCCATGACGACGGCAGCCTCGACAGCGAACTCTGTGGGAGCGTCGAGCACAGCCGCGTCGACATGCGCCTCAACGATGGCCGTTGCGACCGCCAGGGCCGCTTCTGGGCCGGCAGCATGGTGCTGAACATGGCCGCCAACGTCGACGAGGGCCGGATGTACCGGTATGAAGCCGGGCAACGCAGCCCGGTCGAGGCGCAACTGAGCGGTTTCATCGTGCCCAATGGCCTGGGCTTCAGCCCGGACGGGCGGACGATGTACCTCTCCGATTCACACCCGTTGAGCCAGCAGATCTGGGCTTTCGATTACGACATCGACAGCGGCACCCCATCCAACCGGCGGCTGTTCGTCGACATGCTGCCCCTGGCCGGTCGCCCGGACGGCGCGGCAGTCGACGCCGACGGTTGCTACTGGATCTGCGCCAACGACGCTGGGCTGATTCACCGTTTCACCCCCGATGGACGTCTCGACCGTTCGCTGGAAGTGCCGGTGAAAAAACCCACCATGTGCGCCTTTGGCGGCAGCCGCCTGGACACCCTCTTCGTCACCTCGATCCGCCCCGGCGACGACAACGACCCACAGTCCCTGGCCGGTGGTGTGTTCGCCCTCAAGCCCGGCGTCAAGGGCCTGGCTGAACCGGTTTTCGGAGGGCTGAAACACGCCGCGAAATGATCTGCTTCACCGCTTTGCTGAATGAGCCATAAAAAAAACAACAAACTGGAGATTGACCATGAATTTCAAACGCACGCTTCTGATCGCAGCCCTCCCCCTGGCTTTCCTGGCCCAGGCGGCCCATGCCCTTGAACTCAAGATCGCCGACATCCATCCCAAGGGCTACCCCACCGTGATGGCCGAAGAAAGCATGGGCAAGACCCTGACCAAAGAGACCAACGGCGAGCTGACCTTCAAATACTTCCCAGGCGGTGTATTGGGTTCCGAAAAGGAAGTCATCGAGCAGATGCAAGTCGGCGCGATACAGATGTCCCGGGTCAGCCTGGGTATCGTCGGTCCTGTGGTACCGGATGTGAACGTGTTCAACATGCCGTTCATCTTCCGCGACCAGGCCCACATGCGCGCCGTCATCGACGGTGATGTGGGCGATGCGATCCTCGACCGGATCACCAACTCCGAGTTCGGCCTGGTGGCCCTGGCCTGGATGGACGGCGGCACGCGCAACATCTACACCAAGAAGCCGGTGCGCAAGCTCGAAGACCTCAAGGGCATGAAAATCCGCGTGCAAGGCAACCCGATGTTCATCGAGATGATGAACGCCATGGGCGCCAACGGTATCGCGATGGACACCGGTGAAATCTTCAGCGCCCTGCAGACCGGCGTGATCGACGGCGCGGAAAACAACCCGCCGACCCTGCTCGAACACAACCACTACCAAAACGCCAAATACTACAGCCTCACCGGACACCTGATCCTGCCAGAGCCGATCGTGATGTCGAAAATCACTTGGGAAAAACTGACCCCGGATCAACAGACAATGGTCAGGAAAGCCGCCAAGGCCGCCCAGGCCGAAGAGCGTGCGCTGTGGGACCAGAAGTCCACCGCCAGCGAAGAAAAACTCAAGGCTGCGGGTGTCGAGTTCATCACGGTCGACAAAAAACCCTTCTACGACGCCACCGCACCGGTACGGGCCAAGTACGGCGCGCCCTATGCCGACCTGATCAAGCGTATCGAAGCCGTTCAGTAACGCCTCCCGTTCTGTACTCATGAAAAGGCCCGGCACGCCTGATGCCCAAGGCGTGCCCGGTTACGGTGGAACCCGATGAAGAATTTGCTGCTGCGTATCAACGATAAGATCTACATGACGTGCATCTGGGTTGCCGGCCTTTCCGTCCTGGCGATTTCCCTGATGATTCCCTGGGGCGTGTTCGCCCGCTACGTGCTGGGCTCCGGCTCGAGCTGGCCCGAGCCCACGGCGATCCTGCTGATGATGGTGTTCACCTTCATTGGTGCCGCCGCCAGTTACCGTGCCGGTGCGCACATGGCCGTGGCCATGCTCACCGACCGCATGCCACCGCACCTGAAATCCGCGGCGTCGATCTTTTCCCAATTGCTCATGGCCCTGATCTGCATCTTCATGACGGTCTGGGGCTTCAAGCTGTGCATGTCCACCTGGAACCAGTTCATGGCTTCCCTGCCCGGCCTGCGAGTTGGCGTGACCTATTTGCCGATTCCCCTGGGCGGCTTGCTGACGCTGGTTTTCGTCCTGGAAAAACTCTTGCTCGGTGACCAGAGCAAACGGCGGGTCGTGCAGTTCGACCTGGTTGAAGAAAGTGAAGGTGCCGCTTAATGGACGCTCTGATACTGCTGGGCAGTTTTATCGTGTTGATCCTGATCGGCATGCCGGTCGCCTACGCCTTGGGCGCTGCCGCCCTGATCGGGGCGTGGTGGATCGACATCCCGTTCCAGGCCGTGATGATCCAGGTGGCGGGCGGGGTGAACAAGTTCTCCCTGTTGGCCATTCCGTTCTTCGTGCTGGCCGGTGCGATCATGGCCGAGGGCGGCATGTCCCGCCGCTTGGTGGCGTGTGCCGGGGTGCTGGTGGGTTTTGTGCGTGGTGGCCTGTCACTAGTCAACATCGTCGCCTCGACCTTCTTCGGCGCGATCTCCGGTTCGTCAGTGGCCGACACCGCGTCGGTGGGCTCGGTGCTGATTCCGGAAATGGAACGCAAGGGCTATCCACGGGACTTTTCCACCGCCGTGACCGTCAGCGGTTCGGTGCAAGCCCTGCTCACCCCGCCAAGCCATAACTCGGTGCTCTACTCCCTGGCTGCCGGCGGTACGGTCTCGATTGCCTCGCTGTTCATGGCGGGCATCGTGCCAGGCTTGCTGATGAGCGCGTGCCTGATGGTGTTGTGCCTGATCTTCGCGAAAAAGCGCAACTACCCCAAGGGCGAAGTGATCCCGATGCGCCAGGCGTTGAAAATCGTCGGCGAAGCCCTGTGGGGCCTGATGGCGATGGTGATCATCCTCGGCGGCATCCTCTCGGGCATCTTCACCGCCACCGAATCGGCGGCCATCGCGGTGCTGTGGTCGTTCTTCGTGACCATGTTCATCTACCGCGACTACAAGTGGCGTGAACTGCCGAAGCTGATGCACCGCACCGTGCGCACCATCTCCATCGTGATGATCCTGATCGGCTTCGCCGCCAGCTTCGGCTACATCATGACGCTGATGCAGATCCCGGCGAAGATCACCACGATGTTCCTGACCCTGTCGGACAACCGCTACGTGATCCTGATGTGCATCAACGTGATGTTGCTGCTGCTGGGCACCGTTATGGACATGGCGCCGCTGATCCTGATCCTCACGCCGATCCTGATGCCGGTTATCGTCGGCATCGGCGTGGACCCGGTGCAGTTCGGCATGATCATGCTGGTGAACCTGGGCATCGGGCTGATAACGCCACCCGTGGGGGCGGTGCTGTTCGTCGGCTCCGCCATCGGCAAGGTCAGTATCGAAAGCACGGTCAAGGCACTGCTGCCGTTCTACGCCGTGCTGTTCCTGGTGCTGATGCTCGTGACCTATGTGCCAGCCCTGTCGCTGTGGTTGCCGCACCTGGTGTTGTAACCATTCCATCAGCAAGCAAGCACCCTTGTGGCGAGGGAGCTTGCTCCCGCTGGACTGCGAAGCAGGCCCAAGTTATTTGTTTCAGCACAAATTTTTGGGGCGGCTTCGCCACCCAGCGGGAGCAAGCTCCCTCGCCACAACAGCGTCCACACAAAATCTGCATTTCCTCACTGCTTTTCAATCCAGCAGACAACCACCATGACCCCACCTCTTCTGCATCTCGAAGACGAACTGACCCGCCTCACGCTGGCCCCGCATCTGGGCGCCAGCCTGGTGGACTGGACCTTGCGCAGCAGCGGCGCCCCGCTGCTACGCCCGCCCGCGCCGCAAGCCCTGGAAAACGGCCTGCCCGGCAAGCTCGGTGGCTTCCCATTGATCCCCTGGTCGAACCGGATCGCCCACGGCGGTTTCGATTGCCCTGGCGGCTGGCTGGCCCTGGAGGCCAACAGCCCCAACGACCCGTTCCCCATCCATGGCAGCGCCTGGCAGCAACCGTGGCAAGTGACCGAACAGAATGCCCAGGAAGCGCTGCTGCAACTCGACAGTCAGCACCCGTTCGGTTACTGCGCCAGTTTGCGTGTCCGCTTGCGCGGCGGCCAGTTGCAGATCGCGATGCTCGTCACCCACACGGCGAAACAGCCGGCGTGGCATGGCCTCGGCCTGCACCCATACTTCCCGCGCACCGCCGGCACGCGCCTGCAAACCCGGGCGAGCGAAACCTGGCTGTGCGACGCCACGAAACTGCCGACGGAACGGATCGACCTCCCCGAACACTGGAACTTCCAGGAGGCCCGCTTACTGCCAGAGACCCTCGTGGACAACGGCTTCGGTGGCTGGGACGGGCATTGCCTGATCCAACAGCCGGACCTGGGTTATGAGCTGGAGTGCCAGGCCAGCGGCTGCGATTACTTCCTGCTCTACTGCCCCGTGGGCCTGGATTTCTTTTGCATTGAACCGGTCAGTCACCCGGTCAACGCCCACCACCTGCCTGGGCGGCCAGGGTTGCGCCTGCTGGAGCAAGGGCAATCGGTGGCGCTGGGGTTTTCGATGCAGTGCCGGTTGCTGTAGACACACACCCGTGGCGAGGGAGCTTGCTCCCGCTCGGCTGCGAAGCAGACGCCCTGGAGACCGTAGGGGCCTGCTGCGCAGTCCAGCGGGAGCAAGCTCCCTCGCCACAGATTGTGTCCAGCCGGGACTACGCCCGCACCCACATGAACAACGCCACCCCCAGGCACACCCCGGCGAACCCCACTTGCAGCGCCCGGGCCGGAACCTTGGCCGCCACTCGCCGCCCGAGCACCATCCCGACGATGCTCGCCGCAATGAACGCCATCCCTACCCGGTCGATGCTCACCCCGGCATGAAACGCGCCCACCACGCCAATCAACGAAATCAGGCTGATGACCATCAAGGACGTCGCGACGATCCCGCGCATCTGCACATCGGTCAGTTGCTTGAACGCCGGCACGATCAGGAAGCCGCCCCCCACGCCCAGCAACCCCGAGACCAGGCCAGTCACCGCGCCCAATGCCGACAGCGTGGCGGTGCAACGGGGCGTCCAGGCCAGGCGGCCGGTCTGGCGGTCGAGCATGCAGTTTTTCTGGCCCCAACTGGCGGCGCCATGATCGCTGGGCCCCACTTGCGGCGTTTCGCGACGCAACATGCGCGCCGCCACCAGCACCATCAGCAGGCTGAACAGCATCATCAGGATTTTTTCCGAGAGCTGGTGGGCGAGGTAGATGCCCAGCGGCGAAAACACCGCGCCCAGCAGTGCGATCAGCAGGGCCGCACGGTAGCGCACCAGGCCATGGCGCAGCCCGTCGATGGCCCCCACCGCCGCCGCGCTACCCACCGCGAACAACGCCACCGGCGCGGCCTGGGTCATGCTCCAGCCCAGGCCCAACACCAACGCCGGCACCGCCAGGATGCCGCCGCCCGCCCCCGTCAGGCCAAGGAGCAAGCCCATGACCACACCAAAAAAACTTGCCAGTAACATTCAGGTTCTCTCAAGCCGCGCACACCTGTTGGCAGGTGCGATCGCATTTGCAGGACGCCTTGGCCCTCACTAAGCTGCGGACCATATGTTGTAAGTCCCAAGCGTTGCAACAAGCTATTTTAGATTGGTATGTGGCGAGGGCGCTTGCTCCCGCTGGGCTGCGTAGCAGCCCCCTTTCATGAGCTCTTCCCGCACAGGTTCGCTGTCATGCCCGCGCAGATCCAAAGCTTTCTCGACCCCGCCTCAAAGACCTATACCCACGTCATTTTCGAGCACGACGATGGGCAATGCGCGGTGGTCGATCCAGTGCTCGACTACGACCCGACGTCGGGACGCACCGCCACCGAACAGGCCGACCGGGTGATCGCCTTCGTGGGCGAACACCGATTGAACGTGCAATGGCTACTGGAAACCCATGCCCACGCCGACCACTTGTCGGCCGCGCCCTACCTGCGCCAGAAACTGGGCGGCAAGATTGCCATCGGCCAGTCCATCAATCAGGTCCAGAGCGTCTTCAAGGCGCTGTTCAACCTCGAACCGCAATTCGCGGTGGACGGCTCGCAGTTCGATCACCTGTTCGCCGCCGACGAGTCCTTCTTCATTGGCAACCTCAAGGCCACCGCCCTGCACGTGCCCGGCCACACCCCGGCGGACATGGCCTACCTGATCGATGGCGACGTGATCCTGGTGGGCGACACGCTGTTCATGCCCGACGTAGGCACCGCCCGTTGCGACTTCCCTGGCGGCAATGCCCATCAGCTCTACGCCTCGATCCGCAAGCTGCTGGCCTTCCCCGCCGGGGTACGGCTGTATGTGTGCCACGACTATCCACCGGAGGAACGCGAGCCCCACTGCATGAGCACTGTGGGTGAGCAGCGCCAGCACAACATTCATGTCCGCGATGGCATCGATGAAGCTTCGTTCGTGGCCATGCGTACCCAGCGCGACAAGACGCTGGGCATGCCGACGCTGCTGTTGCCGGCGATCCAGGTGAATGTGCGGGCCGGCCATCTGCCGCCGGCCGAGGACAATGGCGTGACGTACCTGAAGATTCCGATCAATCAGCTTTAGAAGCTTGTACTGAATGTGATGGCCTCATCGCGAGCAAGCTCGCTCCCACAGGGGATTGATTAACACCACCAATCCAGTGTAGGAGCGAGCTTGCTCGCGATGGCAGTGGATCAGGCAACAATGAGCCTCAGGCTCCCAAGGTCAGCCCATTGGCCGGCAACGGCAGCGCGGTCTTGTAGCGCACCTGCTTGAGGGCAAAGCTCGAACGGATGTTCGCCACCCCCGGGACCTTGGTCAGGAAGTCCATCATGAACCGCTCCAGCGACTGGATGGTCGGCACCAGCACGCGGATCAGGTAGTCCGGATCGCCGGCCATCAGGTAGCACTCCATCACCTCCGGCCGGTCGGAAATCGCCTCCTCGAAGTGCTGCAACGCCTCCTCCACCTGCTTCTCCAGGCTCACATGGATGAACACGTTGACGTGCAGCCCCAGCAGGTCGGCATCCAGCAGCGTGACCTGCTCGCGGATCACGCCCAACTCCTCCATCGCCCGGACCCGGTTGAAGCACGGCGTCGGCGACAGATTGACCGAACGGGCGAGATCGGCGTTGGTGATGCGGGCGTTTTCCTGAAGGCTGTTCAGAATGCCGATATCGGTGCGATCCAATTTACGCATGAGACAAATAATCCTGTTTTTTATCGTTGTGCAGATTTTTTATCTGCAAATGATCTGAACAGCAAGCTAACAGAGAAAAATATTCTTCTTCGTCGAGCCTATGATTGTTGTAGGACAATTTCCCCTACCCGGGGACATTCGTCAGCTAGCGCGCCCACTACAAGAAATTCACAAGATCGAGCGTAGAAAGCCATGAACCCAGCGTACGAACCGCTACGCCTGCACGTCCCCGAACCCTCGGGCCGTCCCGGCTGCAAGACCGACTTTTCCTACCTGCATCTGTCCGATGCCGGCACAGTGCGCAAACCTCCCATCGACGTCGAACCCGCCGACACCGCCGACCTGGCCCGCAGCCTGATCCGCGTGCTCGATGACCAGGGCAATGCCTTGGGCGACTGGGCGGCGGACATTCCCGTCGAGATCCTGCGCAAAGGCATGCGCGCCATGCTCAAGACGCGTATCTACGACAACCGCATGGTGGTCGCCCAGCGCCAGAAAAAGATGTCGTTCTACATGCAAAGCCTTGGCGAAGAAGCCATCGGCAGCGCCCAGGCCCTGGCGTTGAACATCGACGACATGTGCTTCCCCACCTACCGCCAGCAAAGCATCCTGATGGCCCGCGAGGTGCCGCTGGTGGACCTGATCTGCCAACTGCTGTCCAACGAGCGCGATCCGCTCAAGGGCCGGCAATTGCCGATCATGTACTCGGTCAAGGACGCCGGTTTCTTCACCATTTCCGGCAACCTCGCCACGCAATTCATCCAGGGCGTGGGCTGGGGCATGGCCTCGGCGATCAAGGGCGATACCAAGATCGCCTCGGCCTGGATCGGTGACGGCGCCACCGCCGAATCGGACTTCCACACCGCCCTCACCTTCGCCCACGTCTACCGGGCGCCGGTGATCCTCAACGTGGTCAACAACCAGTGGGCGATTTCCACCTTCCAGGCCATTGCCGGCGGTGAAGCCACGACCTTCGCCGGACGCGGCGTCGGTTGCGGCATCGCCTCCCTGCGTGTCGATGGCAACGATTTCATGGCGGTCTACGCCGCCTCGCGCTGGGCCGCCGAACGCGCCCGCCGCAACCTCGGCCCGGCGCTGATCGAATGGGTCACTTACCGCGCCGGCCCGCACTCCACCTCGGACGATCCCTCCAAGTACCGCCCCGCCGACGACTGGAGCCACTTCCCGCTGGGCGATCCGATTGCCCGTCTCAAGCAGCACATGGTCAAGATCGGCCAGTGGTCCGAAGAGGAACATGCGGCGGTCAGCGCCGAACTCGAAGCCGAGGTGATCGCCGCGCAGAAGGAAGCCGAACAGTACGGCACCCTCGCCGGCGGGCAGATTCCCAGCGCCGCGACCATGTTCGAAGACGTCTACAAAGAGATGCCGGAGCACTTGAAGCGCCAGCGTCAGCAGTTGGGGATCTGACATGAACGATCACAACAACAATATTGCGTTGGACACCGCCATGACCACTACCACCATGACCATGATCCAGGCCCTGCGCTCGGCCATGGACGTGATGCTCGAACGCGACGACAACGTCGTGGTGTTCGGCCAGGACGTGGGCTACTTCGGCGGCGTGTTCCGCTGCACCGAAGGCCTGCAGAACAAATACGGCACCTCGCGGGTGTTCGACGCACCGATTTCCGAAAGCGGCATCGTCGGCGTGGCGGTGGGCATGGGCGCCTACGGGCTGCGGCCGGTGGCCGAGATCCAGTTCGCCGACTACGTCTACCCGGCGTCGGACCAGATCATTTCCGAAGCGGCGCGCCTGCGCTATCGCTCGGCCGGCGAGTTCACCGCGCCGATGACCCTGCGCATGCCCTGCGGCGGCGGCATCTACGGCGGCCAGACCCACAGCCAGAGCATCGAGGCGATGTTCACCCAGGTCTGCGGCCTGCGCACCGTGATGCCGTCCAACCCCTACGACGCCAAGGGCTTGCTGATCGCCTCCATCGAAAACGATGACCCGGTGATCTTCCTCGAACCCAAGCGCCTGTATAACGGCCCGTTCGACGGCCACCACGACCGCCCGGTAACCCCGTGGTCGAAACACCCCTCGGCCCAGGTGCCGGACGGTTACTACACCGTGCCGCTGGACGTCGCCGCCATCACCCGTCCGGGCAAGGACGTGACAATTCTCACCTACGGCACCACGGTCTACGTTTCCCAAGTGGCGGCCGAAGAAACCGGCATCGACGCCGAAGTCATCGACCTGCGCAGCCTCTGGCCGCTGGACCTTGAGACCATCGTCAAATCCGTGAAGAAGACCGGCCGTTGCGTGGTCGTCCACGAAGCCACCCGCACCTGCGGTTTCGGCGCCGAACTGGTGTCGTTGGTGCAAGAACACTGCTTCCACCACCTGGAAGCGCCCATCGAGCGTGTCACCGGTTGGGACACCCCCTACCCGCATGCGCAGGAGTGGGCGTATTTCCCTGGGCCGTCCCGAGTGGGCGCGGCGTTGAAACGGGTCATGGAGGTCTGAATGGGCACGCACGTTATCAAGATGCCGGACATTGGCGAAGGCATCGCCGAAGTTGAATTGTCGGTGTGGCACGTCAAGGTCGGCGACATGGTGGTCGAAGACCAGGTACTCGCCGATGTCATGACCGACAAGGCGATGGTGGACATCCCTTCGCCGGTGCATGGCCGGGTCATCGCCTTGGGCGGCGAGCCGGGTGAAGTCATGGCGGTGGGCAGCGAACTGATCCGCATTGAAGTCGAAGGTGCGGGTAACTTAAAAGAATCGGCACAACCGGCTCCCGCCGCGGCGGCTGCGCAGGCGCCGAAGCCGGCGCCGAAGCCGGCGCCAGTGGCCACGCCTGAACCGGTGCTGGAAAAGACCGCCGCCCCTCGCCCGGCGCCGCAAGCCCCGGTGGCCCGCGATCCCGACGAGCGTCCTCTGGCCTCGCCGGCCGTGCGCAAACACGCGCTGGACCTGGGCATTCAATTGCGTCTGGTCCAGGGCAGCGGCCCGGCCGGACGGGTCCTGCACGAAGACCTCGAAGCCTACCTGGCCCAGGGGCCGTCGTCCCAGGCCAAGGGCGGTTCGGGTTATGCCGAACGCCACGACGAGCAGCAGATCCCGGTGATCGGCATGCGCCGCAAGATCGCCCAGCGCATGCAGGAAGCGACCCAACGCGCGGCCCATTTCAGCTACGTCGAGGAAATCGACGTCACGGCCCTGGAAGAGCTGCGGGTTCACTTGAATGAAAAACACGGCGCCAGTCGCGGCAAGCTGACTTTGCTGCCGTTCCTGGTCCGCGCCCTGGTCGTGGCCCTGCGGGACTTTCCGCAAATGAATGCGCGCTACGACGACGAAGCCCAGGTCATCAATCGCTCAGGCGCGGTGCATGTGGGCGTCGCCACCCAGAGCGACGTTGGCCTGATGGTGCCGGTGGTGCGTCACGCCGAAGCCCGCAGCCTGTGGGACAGCGCGGCGGAAATCGCCCGCCTGGCCACAGCAGCGCGCACGGGCAAGGCCAGTCGCGATGAACTGTCCGGCTCGACCATCACCCTGACCAGCCTCGGTGCCCTCGGCGGCATCGTCAGCACGCCGGTGCTGAACCTGCCGGAAGTGGCGATTGTCGGCGTGAACAAAATCGTCGAGCGGCCCATGGTTATCAAGGGTCAGATCGTGATCCGCAAGATGATGAACCTCTCCAGCTCTTTCGATCACCGGGTGGTCGACGGCATGGACGCGGCGCAATTCATCCAGGCCCTGCGCGGCCTGCTCGAACAACCCGCCACCCTGTTCGTGGAGTAAGGTATGCAACAGACTTTGAACACCACGCTGCTGATCATCGGCGGCGGCCCCGGCGGCTATGTGGCGGCGATCCGCGCCGGGCAATTGGGCATCTCGACCATCCTGGTGGAAGGCCAAGCGTTGGGCGGCACCTGCCTGAACATCGGTTGCATCCCGTCCAAGGCGTTGATCCATGTGGCCGAGCAGTTCCACCAGACCCGACATCACAGCCAGGGCTCGGCCCTGGGCATCACGGTGGCGGCGCCAACGCTGGACATCGGCAAGAGCGTGGAATGGAAGGACGGTATCGTCGATCGCCTGACCACCGGCGTCGCGGCATTGCTGAAAAAGCACAAGGTCCAGGTCATTCATGGCTGGGCCAAGGTGATCGATGGCAAGACGGTCGAGGTCGGCGATACCCGCATCCAATGCGAACACCTGCTGCTGGCCACCGGTTCGAAAAGCGTCAACCTGCCGATGCTGCCACTGGGCGGGCCAATCATTTCCTCCACCGAAGCCCTCGCCCCCACCTCGCTGCCCAAGCACCTGGTGGTGGTCGGTGGTGGCTACATCGGCCTGGAGCTGGGCATCGCCTATCGCAAGCTCGGCGCCGAGGTCAGCGTGGTCGAGGCCCAGGAGCGGATCCTGCCCGCTTACGACGGCGAGCTGACGCAACCGGTGCACGAGGCGCTCAAGCAACTGGGCGTGAAGCTGTACCTCAAGCATAGCGTCGAAGGGTTCGATGCCCAGGCCAGCACCTTGCAAGTGCGCGATCCCAATGGCGACACGCTGAACCTGGACACCGACCGGGTGCTGGTAGCGGTCGGGCGCAAACCCAACACCCAGGGCTGGAACCTTGAAGCGCTGGACCTGGCGATGAACGGTTCGGCGGTGAAAATCGACAGTCGTTGCCAGACCAGCATGCGCAACGTCTGGGCCATCGGCGACCTGAGCGGTGAGCCGATGCTCGCCCACCGGGCCATGGCCCAAGGCGAAATGGTCGCCGAGCTGATCGCCGGCCAGCATCGGGAATTCAACCCGACCGCCATCGCCGCGGTGTGCTTCACCGACCCGGAACTGGTGGTGGTCGGCAAGACGCCGGACGAGGCCAAGGCTGCCGGGCTGGACTGCCTGGTTTCGAGCTTCCCGTTCGCCGCCAACGGTCGGGCCATGACCCTGGAATCAAAAAGCGGTTTCGTCCGGGTCGTGGCGCGCCGAGACAATCACCTGATCGTAGGCTGGCAAGCGGTCGGCGTCGGCGTGTCGGAGCTGTCCACGGCATTCGGCCAGTCCCTGGAAATGGGCGCGCGCCTGGAGGACATCGCCGGCACCATCCACGCCCATCCGACCCTGGGCGAGGCCGTGCAGGAAGCGGCGTTGCGGGCGTTGGGGCATGCGTTGCATCTGTGATTCAGGAGAGTTGATGGTGTGAGTGAGGGCCCTATCGCGAGCAAGCTCGCTCCCACATGGGATTACGTTCCCATGAACGACCGTTATCACCTGTGGGAGCGAGCTTGCTCGCGATTTTCAAGAACACCATCATTTATCTGTCTGCACCTTGTCGTGCGGGCTGCGAAACAGCCCCGGAATGAAGTATTGTTGTCCCCATCCAAAAAACGTCAGAAGCCTTGAACCGTTTCGACGGTTGTTAAGAAATAGAGGGTGTCATGGGTAACGAGAGCATCAATTGGGACAAACTGGGCTTTGACTACATCAAGACCGACAAGCGCTACCTGTCGCACTGGCGCGATGGCGCCTGGGACGCGGGCACCCTGACCGACGACAACGTGCTGCACATCAGCGAAGGTTCCACGGCCCTGCACTATGGTCAGCAGTGCTTCGAAGGCCTGAAGGCCTATCGTTGCAAGGACGGTTCGATCAACCTGTTCCGCCCGGACCAGAACGCCGCCCGCATGCAGCGCAGCTGTGCTCGCCTGCTGATGCCGCAGGTCGAGACCGAGCAGTTCGTCGAAGCCTGCAAGCAAGTGGTCCGCGCCAACGAGCGCTTCATCCCGCCGTACGGCACCGGCGGCGCGCTGTACCTGCGCCCGTTCGTGATTGGCGTGGGTGACAACATCGGCGTGCGCACCGCACCCGAGTTCATCTTCTCGATTTTCTGCATCCCGGTCGGCGCCTATTTCAAGGGCGGCCTGACTCCGCACAACTTCCTGATCTCCAGCTTCGACCGTGCCGCCCCGCAAGGCACCGGTGCGGCCAAGGTCGGTGGCAACTACGCCGCCAGCCTGATGCCCGGCTCCCAGGCCAAGAAGGCCAGCTTCGCCGACTGCATCTACCTGGACCCGATGACCCATTCGAAAATCGAGGAAGTCGGCTCGGCCAACTTCTTCGGCATCACCCACGACGACAAATTCGTCACCCCAAGATCCCCTTCGGTCCTGCCGGGCATCACTCGCCTGTCATTGATCGAACTGGCCAAATCGCGCCTGGGCCTGGAAGTGATCGAAGGCGACGTGTTCATCGACAAGCTGTCGGACTTCAAGGAAGCCGGTGCCTGCGGTACCGCGGCGGTGATCACCCCGATTGGCGGCATCAGCTACAAGGACAAGCTGCACGTGTTCCACAGTGAAACCGAAGTCGGCCCGATCACCCAGAAGCTCTACAAAGAGCTGACCGGCGTGCAGACCGGCGACGTGGAAGCGCCGGCGGGTTGGATCGTCAAGGTTTGACCTAGGCAACCGCCTGCTCAGTGCATGCATAAAAAAGCCCACCCCTGCCTCGGCAAGGGTGGGCTTTTTACTGGCGGCTTCGGCTACCCCCGCCGCAATACCAACCATCGCCCCCAGCGCTGGTGAAACCAGCCGTAACCGCTGACCAGCAAGATCCCGCCCAGCACCAGGACCGCGCCAACGATAAAGTTCGGCTCCAGCGGCTCGTCCAGCAACCAGACACCAAAACCGATGCCAAACAGCGGCGTCATGAACGACAGCACGCCCAATTGCGAGGCGAGGTAACGGCGCAGCAGCGAGAACCAGATCAGGAAACTGGCGAAGGACACCAGCAACACCTGGAACGCCAGGCTGGCAATGAGTTGCGGCGTGGGGTTGATCGTCGTTTGCGCCAACGCCACGGACATCCCGATCAACAGCACCCCGGCGCCCACCAGTTGATACAGCAGTGTCTGGCTGGCCGGCACGTCGGTCAGCCGCGAACAGCGTACCGTCACCGTGGTCGCGCCCCACAGCGCGCCGGCCAGCAAGCCCATGCCGTCACCGAGCAACGAGCTGCCGTTCGCCGCCTCCGAGCCGCCACTGAAGGCCACCACGATCCCGCCGAAGGCAACCGCGATGCCCAGCCATTGCGCCGGCTTGAGGCGTTCGCTCGGCAGTTTCCAGTGCAAACCGAGGGCGGCGAACATCGGGGCGGTATACAGGAAAATCACCATGTGCGAAGCCGTCGTATGACGCAGGCCTTCGCCCACCATCACGAACTCCAGGGCAAACAACAACCCCACCAACAGGCCTGGACGCCAACTGCCATCGGCCAGGGACAGGCGTTCACCCCGCGCCAGCACCAACAGCCAGACCAGTACCGCGGCAATGGCCGAGCGCACGCCCAGTTGCAGCATCGGCGCCATGTCGGCGGCGCTGGCCTTGATCGCGACTTGCTGGAAACCCCAGATGGCACAGAGTCCAGTCATCAGGGCACTGACCTGGCCATCCAGGGCGCGGCGGGTGGTCATGGGAAAGATCCTTGGGCAGAAATGGATGAAAGGATTGTCTGCCTGACACCTTTGCTGGATATAGTGATTACCCGACAAGCCATCCCGGTAATCCGCCATTGCGGTCGATATGCAGCCTCCAGCCCAACATCTGAAAATGCCTCCGTTCGACGCGGCCCTGCCCTCGCCGATTTTCTTTCGCAGCGCCTGCATGCCGGCCCACGCCACTTACCCCCGGCATCGACATGCCTGGGGTGAGTTCGTCTACTCCTACAGTGGAGTGATGGAAATCGAGATCGCCCAGCACCATTACCTCGCGCCACCGCAGTACGGCATCTGGCTGCCGCCGGACATGGAACACGTTGGGTTCAATCGGCATGAGGCCTGTCATTGTTCGTTGTACTTGGCGGCCGAACTGTGCGCTGCGCTGCCGGCCGTCCCCTGCGCGCTGACCTTGAGCCCACTGATCCGCGCGTTGCTGGAAGAGCTGCGCAACGAACCGCCGAGCCAACCGCAGACACCCGAGCAGCAGCGCTTGTTGCAAGTGCTGGTGGACAAGCTGACTCAGGCGCCCCATGCCGGTAGCTACCTGCCCTCCTCGGATGATCCACTGCTGGGCCCTGTATTGCGGGCCCTGGAGGCGAATCCCAGCGACCCGCGCTCCTTGCCGCAACTGGCCCGCGCCGCCAACACCACCGAACGCACGCTGATGCGCCGGGCCCAACGGGACCTGGGCATGTCCCTGGTGGAATGGCGCCAGCGCCTGAAAGTCATCGAGGCCCTGGCCCTGCTCGAACGTGGCCAGAGCGTGGAAACCATTGGCCTGGACCTGGGCTACAGCAGCGCCTCGGCGTTCATCAGCATGTTTCGCAAAATGATGGGCACCACGCCGGATGAATATCGACGCAGGCATATGGCTTGATGATGGGGGTGATGCTGAGATGGCTATCGCGAGCAAGCTCGCTCCCACAGGGTTTGTCGGTGGGTATCAACCTTGTGTTCGGCGCTGGCCCACTGTGGGAGAGAGCTTGTTCGCGATAGCGCCAGTGGGTTTGCCGTCGATTTCGACACTGACCCCAAACCGCCGCGCCAGCTCCCGGCGCCCACTGGCCGTCAACCCCAGGGCCCGGCTATCCAGGTCCTGGACCAGCCATTTGCGCTTGATCGCCAACTGCAGCAAGGCCGCCCCCAGTGCGCCGCCCAGGTGCGAACGGCGCATGCTCCAGTCCAGGCACGGGCAGGCGAATCGGCGCCGTCGCGTGGCGAGTGATTGGACGTCGATGCCAAAGCCCTCGAACAACGCCTCGCCGGACTCACTCAGGCGATAGTCCTGGCCTTGCACCGCCTCCAACCATCCGGCCTCGATCATCCGATCATGCAGCCGCACCGCCAGGGTGCCAGCCATGTGGTCGTAGCAGGTGCGGGCGAATTGCAGGCGATCCGGAGTACGTGGCGTGAAGGTCGGCGCGGCGTTCTGGCCGATCACCATCAGTGCTTCGAGGGCCTGGGCGACGCGTGGGTCCGCCAGGCTGTAATAGCGATGCCGGCCCTGGACATGCAGGCGCACCAAGGCCAGGTCCTTGAGTTTCGCCAGGTGGGCGCTGGCGGTCGAGGCGCTGACCTCGGCGATGCTCGCCAATTCGGTGCTGGTGCGGGCATGGCCATCCATCAAGGCGCAGAGCATTCGGGTACGGGCCGGCTCGGCAATCGCTGCGGCCACTTGAGACACGCCTACGTCATGACGTTCTACGTTCATCGTTCACTCCACAATGGAACAAGCGCACCGAGCGGTTTCTGCCCTCAATCGTCCCGGGTCAGCACTTCCAGCAACTCGATTTCAAAGATCAGGTTGGCGTTGGGCTTGATGTGTGCGCCCATGGACCGTTCACCGTAGGCCAGGTGGGCCGGCACCAGCAACTTGCGCTTGCCACCGACTTGCATGCCCATCAGGCCCAGGTCCCAGCCCTTGATGACACGACCGGTGCCGATCACGCATTGGAAGGGCTTGCCGCGACTGTAGGACGAATCGAATTCGGTGCCGTCTTCGAGGGTGCCGCGGTATTGGGTGGTGATCAGCGCACCTTTGACTACGCTTTTGCCGTCGCCCTGGTGCAGGTCGATGATTTGCAGTTCTTCATTCATGGCGTATCCCTCGTGTGATCCAGGCGCGAGGTTTTCGCAGAAATCAGGACGCATGGCAAACGTTGTCTGCCCTGCATCAGGGAACCGCAACGGCCTATTCGGTTCACATGGGTATCGACCCTGCATTTCAGATAAGGACTTTCTGATGATCGACTCTCGTCCGCACCACGGTTTCATTCCCCCGTACATCCTCAACCGCATCATCGCCCACGGTTCCGAACAGCAACGTTCCAGCGCCCTCGGCACCTTGACCCACGTGCGCAACCTACGACACAACCCTGGCCCGCCCAGCACTCCGCCCGTCGCGGCGGCGCTGCCCAAGTCCGGCAAGGCCGGACACCCGCAACGCAGCGTGCACGACGCCCAGAACAGCATGGAACTGCCCGGCCAGCCGGTACGCCTGGAAGGCCAGCGGGCCAGTGGCGACCCGGCCGTGGACGAGGCCTACGATGCATTGGGCGCCACCTGTGATTTTTTCTGGAAGGTCCTGGGGCGCGATTCCATCGACAACAAAGGCTTCGCCCTGGTGGGCAGCGTGCATTACGGCCAGGGCTATGAGAACGCCTTCTGGAACGGCGCACAGATGGTATTCGGCGACGGCGACGGCGAAATCTTCCAGCGCTTCACCCGCTCCCTGGACGTGGTGGCTCACGAACTGGCCCATGGCGTCACCGAAAGCGAAGCCGGGTTGATCTACGCCAACCAGTCCGGTGCGTTGAACGAGTCCATCTCCGACGTGTTCGGTGTGCTGGTCAAGCAGTTCGTGCTCGAACAGACCGCCGACCAGGCCGACTGGCTGATCGGCGCCGACCTGCTCACCGACAAGATCAACGGCGACGGCCTGCGCAGCATGTCCAACCCCGGCAGCGCCTACGATGACCCGCTGCTGGGCAAGGACCCGCAACCGGCGCACATGCGCGAATTCGTGATTACCCGTGAAGACAACGGTGGCGTGCACATCAATTCCGGCATTCCCAACCGGGCCTTTTATCTGGTGGCGACCACGCTGGGCGGATTTGCCTGGGAAAAGGCCGGCCGGATCTGGTATGAAACCTTGTGCGACCGAAGACTGGCCAATGACGCGTCCTTCAGCGCCTTCGCCCGCCTGACCGTCGAGCATGCCCGCCAGCGCTTCGGCACGCGGGAAGTGCAAGCGGTGCAGAACGGCTGGGCCCAGGTCGGCGTCGACCTGACACAGGAGAGCTGATGAAAACCCTTCCAGACCTCGACGACAAAGCCGTGGTACGGCTGTCGCGCCAGGGCGGCGTGGCCGCCATCCATGCGTTGACCCGACCACGGGAAATCGAGTTCGCCCAGTGCGACCTCGACCAGCGCACTCGCATCTGTTCGGTTCTGGAGGGCTGCCTGCCGCTGACCTCCTCCACGCCCGGGCGCGGCGACCAGCGGTTTTTCCAGATCGAGGTGCGTTATCGCGCCAACGACCAGGACGACGAGATGGTGCTGCAGGTGCCCGAGGACCGGGCACCCGGCGAGCTGGTTCACCTATGGGACAAAGGCGAAGTGCTCTGAAGATTTAACGTGTGGCCGGCACGATCTTGACGATCGCGCCGGACACGGTTTCGATCAGCAGGTACTTGTCGTCGATCTGCACCCATTGCTGCTCGCTTGTCGGCTGTTCGAGCTTCTTCTGTTTCCAGTCTTTCATGGCCCTGTCCGCGCGCTGGTAGTCCGCCGGTACCCGGTCGTTCTCCACCAGCCTGCGGCCATTGCTCGGCGAATGCTCCAGGGCGTCTCCGGTTTTCTCGACCGCTTGCGCAACAGGCCCAAGGGCTCCAAGGCCGGCAATCAGGACCAGGCTGGCGATCAGGGTGGGTTTGCGCATAGAAAAAACTCCAGTTATTCGAGGGACTGAATCTGGGACTTCGCGGGCGGCAAATCATTCCTTAATTCCTGGAAACTGTACCCCGTGGCGAGGGAGCTTGCTCCCGCTGGGCTGCGCAGCAGCCCCAATCCAGGCGACGCGGTCATTCAGTGATACGGCATTCACGGGGGGTACGACTGCTGCGCAGCCGAGCGGGAGCAAGCTCCCTCGCCACGGGATATAGTGACAAGCCCTGCACGACGGACCCAGCCATGACGACCCCGACCACTGCCTCCCCTGCCCTCAAGGAAATCTTCAACAACGCCCGCCTGGAACACATCGCCAGCGAAATGCGCGCGGTGTATCCGGCCTTCGACGCCAAGGCATTCTTGCGCATGGCCAACGACGGGTTGGCCGAGTTGTCGGTGATGCAGCGCATGGCCCGGGTCAGCGAGTGCCTGCACGCGGTGCTGCCTCTCGATTATGAAGCGTCGCTAGAGGTGCTGCGCGCCCTGGCCCCGCGCCTGAACAGCATGTTTGTCAGCATGTTCCTGCCGCACTACGTGGCGTCTTACGGCCGCAATCACTTCGACGTGTCGTTGGACGCACTGCAGTATTTCACTCGGTTCGGCTCGTCGGAGTTCGC
Organism: Pseudomonas sp. Van50; assembly: GCF_055390755.1. NCBI lineage: Bacteria > Pseudomonadati > Pseudomonadota > Gammaproteobacteria > Pseudomonadales > Pseudomonadaceae > Pseudomonas > Pseudomonas sp. Van50. The sequence continues at coordinate 4,586,938 of NZ_AP024343.1, forward strand.
CGTGCGGCACTTCTTGCGGGACGACCTGGAACGCACCCTCAAGGTCATGCACGGCTGGGCACTGGACGCCAACGAGCACGTGCGCCGCCTGGCCAGCGAAGGCAGCCGGCCGCGCCTGCCGTGGTCGTTTCACCTGGAGCCGATCCAGGCCAACCCCGACCTGGCCGCCGCGATCCTCGACACACTCAAGGCCGACGACAGCCTTTATGTGCGCAAATCCGTGGCCAACCACCTCAACGACGTCACCAAGCAGCATCCCGACTGGGTGCTGGACCAGATCGAAGGCTGGCCATTGCAAGACCGCCACACCGCGTGGATCGCCCGGCATGCGCTGCGTAGCTTGATCAAACAAGGCAACCCCAGGGCGCTGGGGGTCATCGGCGCCGGCGGCAAGGCGCAGGTCCAGGTGCTGGATTTGCAGGTGACGCCGGCGGTGATTCGCTTGGGAGAACAGGTCACGCTGTCCTTCACGGTGCAATCAACCCTCGGGCAGAGCCAGCGCCTGGTGATCGACTACGCCGTCGACTACGTGAAAGCCTCGGGCGGCACCTCGGCCAAGGTCTTCAAACTCAAGACCTTCGATTTGCCCGCCCAGGGGCGCGTCAACCTCAGCCGTTCGCAACATATTCGCGAGCTGACCACCCGCAAACACTACGCGGGCCGGCATGCCGTGCACCTGCTGGTCAACGGCGAGCGGCTGGGCAGCACGGCGTTCGAGATCGTCTGAGGGGCGTCAGGCTATCGCCACGGCTTTCGCCTGGCGGATTTCCTGCAGGAAACGCTCGGCCGGCAGCGGATGGCCCAACAGATAGCCCTGCAGCGAATCGCAGCCCAACTGGGTCAGGAAGTCTTGTTGCACATCGGTCTCCACGCCTTCGGCGACGATCCGCAGGCCCAGGGCCTGGCCGAGGGCGACGATGGCCGAGACGATGGCCGCGTCATCGCTGTCATGCTCCAGGTCCCGCACGAAGCCGCGATCGATCTTCAGCTCGTTGGCCGGCAGGCGCTTGAGGTACATCAGGCTCGAATAGCCAGTGCCGAAGTCGTCGATGGACAAATCCACGCCCATGTCCGAGAGCAGTTGCAACACCGTCATGCTCGCGTCCGCATCGCTCATGGCGGTGGTTTCGGTGATTTCCAGGGTCAGGCTGTTGGCCGGCAGCTTATGCGTTTCCAACGCCTTGGCCACGCTCTGCACCAGACCGGTGTGGCAGAACTGCAAGGCCGAGAGGTTCACCGCGATGCGCCAGTCGGTATAACCGAGCACGTACCATTCGCGCATCTGCCGGCAGGCTTCGTTCAACACCCATTCGCCGATGGGGATGATCAACCCGGTCTTTTCCGCCAGGTCGATGAACGTGTCGGGCATCAACAGGCCTTGGGTCGGGTGGGTCCAGCGCAACAAGGCTTCGGCCCCGACCGGACGGCCATTGGCCGCATCGAACTTGGGCTGGTAATGCAGGCTGAACTGCCGCTGTTCGACGGCCATGCGCAAGTCTTGCAACAGCTGCAATTGCTTGCGGGCGTTGCTGTTCATCGAGGCGTCGAAAAAACTGTAGCCGTTTTTGCCGGCGCCCTTGGCGTGGTACATCGCCGCGTCGGCGTTCATCAGCAGCTCTTCAGCGCTCTGGCCGTTGCCGGGGTAAAGGGCGATGCCGACGCTGGCGGAGATCTGCAAGTCATGTTCAGACACCCGGAACGTGCGCCCGATCAAGCCGACCTGGCGTGCCGCCAGTCGCAGGGCATCGTCGGGTTCGGCCAGTTGCACCAGCAGCACGAACTCATCACCACCGATCCGCGCCAGGGTGTCCTGGCTGCGCAGGTCTTCGCGCAGGCGCAGGGCCACGTCCCGCAGCAACAAATCGCCCATGTGGTGACCAAAGGCATCGTTGACCGGCTTGAAACCATCGAGGTCGATGAACATCAAGGCGAAGCAGCCGCCCTGCTCTTGCACCCGATGCATGGCCTGGTCGATCCGGTCGGCCAGCAGCACACGGTTGGGCAGTTCGGTGAGGGGGTCGTGCAGGGCCAACTGCGTCAGTTCCCGGTTGGCCCGGGTCAGGGACTGGGCCAGCTCGGCAGTGCGGGCTTCCAGACGCGCATCAAGAATCGATGTCAGCAAGGCAATGGCCAGCACCGCCAGGGTGGTGATCAACACCAGATTGTCCAGGCCCTTGCCGCTCAAGCCGTCCAGGGAACCACAGAAGCTGCCCTCGCTGAAGCGCGCCCCGGCCATGCCGGTGTAGTGCATGCCGACGATGGCGATGCCCATGACCACCGCGGCGCCCGCGCGCGCCAGACGCACGTGGGGGGTGTTCTGGCGCAGGCGAAAGGCAATCCACAGCGCCGCCGCCGAGGCGCCGACAGCAATCACCAGCGAAGCCCCGAACAGCGTCGGGTCGTAATCGATGCCCGGCTGCATCCGCAGCGCGGCCATGCCGGTGTAATGCATGGCGCTGATCCCGGCGCCCATGATCAGCGCACCGAAGGCCAACTGCCAAGCCGGCAATCGCGGCTGGCTAACCAGCCACAGGGCAAAACCGCTGGAAAGAATCGCGGTCAGCAGTGACAGCGCGGTGATCGAAATATCGTAGCCAAGCTCAACCGGCAAGGTGAACGCCAGCATGCCGATGAAGTGCATGGACCAGATACCCACCCCCATCGCCAGCGCGCCCCCAGTCATCCACCAATGCGCGGCGCGCCCCTGGGCGGTCGCGATACGCCCGGCCAGATCCAGCGCGGTGTAGGAAGCCAGCACGGCAACAAACAAGGAGATCGAAACGAGGGCGGGGGAATAACTGCCGATGAGCATGGTTTTTTCTCGTAACTGGAGAACCGGACTGCTTCCATGCCCGGTTGGAGGCCGGCGATTGTACTGAATCGTGACAGGGACGCACGAACCAAATGTCAAAAAGCCATCAAACCTGGAATATTTTCGACGAAAGACACGACCCCGCGCAGGGAGATTTTTTCTGCAAGCCATCCATCATGCGTTCACCGCAGTTCCATTGTGGGAGCGAGCTTGCTCGCGATAGCGGTGGATCAGCTTGCATCAATGTTGAATGGGCCGCCGTCATCGCGAGCAAGCTCGCTCCCACAGTGGGATTTGGGCCGGGCACAGGTTTTAGATTCACTGGAGATCCAGTTTGGGAGCGAGCTTGCTCGCGATAGCGGTGGATCAGCTTGCATCAATGTTGAATGGGCCGCCGTCATCGCGAGCAAGCTCGCTCCCACAGTGGGATTGGGGTCGGGCACAGGTTTTAGATTCACTGGAGATCCAGTGTGGGAGCGAGCTCGCTCGCGATAGCTGTGGATCAGTCTGCACACCGGCCCCGGGGCGTTCAGCTACTCTCGAAGAACCACTTCAAGGAGGATTCCACTCATGAGCGTTCCAGCCAACCGAGCCTTGACCACCGCACTCGTGGTGATCGATGTACAGAACGACTTCATCCCCGGTGGCCAACTGGCCGTGCCAGGAGGCGATGAGATCGTGCCGTTGATCAACCAGCTCGGCCAATCATTCAGGCACGTCGTCCTCGCGCAAGACTGGCACCCGGCCGGGCACGCCTCGTTTGCCTCCAGTCACCCGGGCAAGCAACCTTTCGACACCGTCCAATTGCCCTACGGCGAGCAGACACTCTGGCCCGACCACTGCCTACAGGGCAGCCACGGTGCCGCGCTGCACCCGGCACTCGGGCTTGACCATGCCAAGCTGATCATTCGCAAAGGCTGCAACCCGGACATCGACAGCTACTCGGCCTTCCTGGAAGCGGACCACCAGACCCCGACCGGTTTGACCGGCTACCTCAAGGAACGCGGCATCGACACCGTCTACCTGGTAGGCCTGGCCCTGGATTTCTGCGTGATGTTTTCGGCACTGGATGCCCGGCTGGCCGGGTTCAACGCGTTTGTGGTGCTGGACGCCTGCCGGGGCATCGACAGGGAGGGCTCGATGGAGGCGGCGATCCAGCGGATGCAGGAAGCGGGCGTGCAATTGATCGAATCCAGCGCGATAGACGGTCGCCCCTTCGCTTGATGGCCCATACTAGGCGCCTCTTTTCCGGACAGTGAGCCTCCATGCCCTTCCTCGCCCGCACTCACCCGCGCCTTTCCAGCGCCACGGTCCTTGGCCTGGCGGTGGGTATCCTGGCTCCCGTGGACTCGATCATCAGCAAGATCCTGATCGGCTGGAATGCCGGGGTCTGGACCTACCTGGTGCTGATGTTCTGGCTGACCGTGCGGGCCAAGGCGCCCGATGTGAAGCGCATCGCCGAAATCGAAGATGAAAATGCCGGGCTGGTGCTGCTGACGGTCTGCGTCGCGGCCTTGGCCAGCCTGGCGACCATCACCTTCGAGCTGGCCGGCAGCCGCGACCTGCAAGCCGCTGGCAAGCTGTTGCACTACGGCTTCACGGCAATGACCGTGATCGGTTCATGGTTGCTGATCGGAGTGATTTTCAGCGTTCACTACGCACGGCTGTATTACACCTGGGAGGGCAAGGAGCCGGCGCTGCGCTTTGCCGAAGGGCTGACCACGCCCAACTATTGGGATTTCCTGTATTTCTCTTTCACCATCGGGGTCGCGGTGCAGACGTCCGACGTGGGGGTCGCCACCCGGCAACTGCGCAAGATCGTATTGGCGCAGTCGTTGATCGGGTTTGTGTTCAACACGGCGATCCTGGGGTTTTCGATCAATATTGCGGCGGGGTTGTTTGGGTAAGGGGCCATTGGGACCGCTTCGCGCTCCAGCGGGAGCAAGCTCCCTCGCCACAGGATTCAGGGCGGTGTTGGCAGCCATAGCCTGAAACGTGCCCCGCCTAGCGGCGAGGCTTCCACCGTCAAGGTGCCGCCCTGGGCTTCCAGGGCCCGGCGGCTGATGGCCAGGCCGAGGCCGAAGCCGCCCGTGGCGCGATCGCGGCTGCGGTCCAGGCGGTAGAACGGCTCGAACACCCGCTCGCGTTCGCTGTCGGGAATGCCGATGCCGTCGTCGTCGACCCAGATCTCACAGCCTTGACCACCCACCAGCACGCCGATCTGGATGTGCTTTTCGCAATACCGCATGGCATTGCGCAGCAGGTTCTGCAACGCCCGTGCGGTCAACCGTGGGTCCAGCACAAAACGCTCCAGCGTCCCATGCAACAACACGTCGATCACCACGTCCGGCGCCGCCAGGTCCTCGTCGACGCTGCCCAGGATGCTGTCGATGAATTCGTCCAGCGCCACTTCGACCCGTTCGGGCAAGTGTTGCGGGTTTTGCAACCGGCTGTAGGACAACAGCTCCAGCACCAACTCATCCAGCTCGCGAATGTGCGCCACCAGCCCTTGCAGTCGCTCGCGGCTGGGTGCCGGCAGATCATCGGACAGCGCCAGGGCCAGGCCGAAGTCGAGCCGCGTCAGGGGCGTGCGCAGTTCGTGGGACACGGCGTTGAGCAGATCCCGCTGTTGGTTGAGCAGGTTCTCGATGTCCCCCGCCATCGTGTCGAACACATGGGCCAGGCTGCCGATGTTCGAACTGGAGGCGATGTGCGTACGCTCCCCCAGATGACCTTTGCCGAAACGCTCGGCGGTGCGCCGCAGGCGTTCCAGGTCGCGCCAGTGAGGCCGCAACCAGAGCAACAGGCAAGCCAGCATCGTCGCGCCGATCAACACGTTGATGCTCCAGTACAACCAACTGACATCGGCCGGGTCCGGCGGCACGACCATCTTCACCGCCGTGTGCTCATCCAGCGGTGCCGCCGCCAGGGTTCGCCAGGCCCAGTCGCCGAGGCGCACCACATTCTCGCCGCGCTTGAGACGCGCCTGCTCCTCGGCGCTGAAACCGTTGTCATCGATGGCGGCCAGTTCGATGCGCAGCGGGTCGAATTCCTTGTCCATCTGCGCCGCCAGCGTCGGCCACTGTGCGCTGGGCACAGCGCGGAACTGCTTGACCAACAGGGTTTGCAGGCCCCGGGAATAATCGAGGTTGTAGGTCAGGAAACGCTCGTGGAACAGGCGGACCACCAGTTCCGGCATCAGGTAGATCGCCGCGCTGTAGGACACGATGGTGACCAGGTAGAGGCGAATCAGCAGCTTCCACATCGGCTCAGCATTCCCACTCGGAACGGCTGAACAGGTAGCCCTTGCCCCACACGGTTTTGATCTTGCGGGCTTCGTCGGCGTTGTCGTCGAACTTGCGCCGCAACTTGGAAATCGCCACGTCTACCGAACGGTCGGTGCCGTTGAATTCGATACCCCGCAGGCGTTGCAGGATCTGGTCGCGGCTCAGCACTTCGCCGGAATGCCGGGCCAACACCACCAGCAGATTGTATTCGCCGCTGGACAATTCCACCGCCTGCCCGCGCCAGGTCACCGTGCGCTCGGACAAGTCGATGCACAGGTTGCCCACCAGGATGCGGTCGTTGGCCGTCTGCGGCTCGATGAGGCTGCTGCGCCGTAACAAGGTGCGCACCCGCGCCAGCAACACCCGAGGCTCGCACGGTTTGGTGACGTAGTCGTCAGCGCCCATCTCCAGGCCCAGGACCTGGTCGTGGCTGTCGTCCCGGGCGGTGAGCATCAGGATCGGCAAGGTCGCCGAATCGGCCCGCAGCAAGCGGCAGACCTGCAAGCCGTCCAGCCCCGGCAGCATCAGGTCGAGGATCACCAGGTCCGGCGGATCGACCCGCGCCCGTTCACGCACATGATCGCCACGGCTGAGGACGCTGACCTGATAGCCGTTGCGCTCCAGGTAACTGGCGATCAGTTCAGAGAGTGCGGGGTCGTCTTCGACCAGGAGGATGTTGGGCATGGTGTTTCCAGAAAGTGCTGTGGCGCCGGCAATGCCGCAATCGCGAGCAAGCTCGCTCCCACAAGGGTCGAGGGGACGACACAAAACCACTGTGGGAGCGAGCTTGCTCGCGATGAGGGCCTGCCAGACGCAGAGAATCTCAAGCGGCCAAGGATATACGCCCTCACCCACCCAGAGCCAAACCCCTTACACAATTTCACACACTGTCTACAAAGCTTTACCGGATTACCCCCTGAGATACTGAAATCGATAGCCCGCCAGAGAGCACCGCTCGCGCACGGTGTTCTCCAGAGGGGCTATGGTCCATGGGGTGTATCGGCTAGGTGGATCAACGTTGGTCAGTGTCCGGTTGCGAGTCAGGAATACTCACCAGCACCTGGCCCGCGTTGTAGGGGATCCGACAGTAGGCGCCCAGATAATCCTGAATCGCCTGCGTTCCAATCTCCCCCGTGTAGGGGTTCGCCCAGAGTGGCCACAGGGGATTGCCATTCTCGAACGCGCCGGTCCAGTGCCTGTAGTTGAACCCCGTGGGCACCACGTAATAAGTGCGAATGGCTTCCATGGTGCCGCCGTCCGGACGTGGGGGCTGGGCAAATGAGTTCGCGGCCCCTTGGGAGTTTGCCCAGTTGGCCGCCTCCCCCCCTGTGATGGTACCGATCATTGCCATCTGCCAGGCGTTCGAGCGGATCACCGAATAAGACGCTGTTTGCCCCGAAGCGTCGGCGACTGTGATCGTCGCCTGTCCGTTGGCCCACCCTTCGACCGTACCGTAGCCATCCACACGGGCGACATTACCATTCGACGTGTAGTAAGCGTATCCAGGGTTCCCCGATAGAGGGGTACGATTGAATGTTGTGCCGGCTGGCATGGGGGTGCCGTTTCGCGGCTGTCCGATGTACAGGAAAAACCCGCTGAGGTACACGGGGCCGGTATCGACCACCAACTGCTTGGCTACATTGAATCCCCGATAATCAGACTCTGGTTGATTGCTGTACAGCGCCTTGGCGTTGACGATATGGGGCCCCTCGGCGAGCCCGCTCAGCGGCAGGCTCCAGTCACCATAACCGTCGACATCGGCGATGCCCTTCAGGTCGGCACCCTCAAAGATCTGTACTTGCATACCCAGGGAGGCCCGACCGTGCAAAGTGACGCTGGTGGAGAGGGTATAACCGCCGTTGGGGATGTCGGCATTGTTGGGATCCTTGATCGCTGTAATCGTCGGCTGCACGACGGCAACCACATTAATCCCCCAGGCATCGGATATTGGATTGTTACCGTAGAGCGCCTTCGCGGTGAAGATATGAGGCGCCACGCTGAGCCCGCTGACTGTCAGGCTCCAGACACCATCGCCGTTGACATCGGCGGTGCCCTTCAAGTCGTCGCCTTCGTGAACCTCCACCTTCTGGCCCTTCGTCGCCCTGCCGCCCAGGGTGACGCTGGTTTCGACGGTATAGCCGCCATTGGTGATTGGAGCCTGATGCGGGTCCTTGGCGGAGTCGATGGTCGGCCTGATCAGTTCGAGGGTTTTGACCGTATAGGTGCGCAACGGAAAGGTCACCGCCTCACTCTGGTTACTGCTTCGGTTGAAGGTTACCTCCAGCACAACCTTGAGCTCGGAACCATCGCGCAGTTTCTCAAGCTCGACCCGCTGGATCGCCTTCGACAGCCCGGGACCCACTTCGCTCGGGATCACCTCTGAGCCGGTGTAAAGCGTAATCGTGTGGTTCGAGCCATCGCTGGCAGTGCCCTCGCAGCGCAACCAGACCCGCTGGCCGGCGGCGATCAGTGGCCAGGGCGCTGCCGTGACACGGGCATCGCCAGTAAAGCTGCCCAGATTCAGTTCGCTGCCAATGCCGCCCTGTGCCGCCTCGCGAATCAGTGGCATTGCCAGGCTGGACTCGGGCATTGCCTGCACCGCCAGCGTCAGCGGCGCCGACGGTGGCCCATCGCTGCTGTTACGGGTCACGGTGTAGGTCACCGTCACCGATCGCGCCAGGTTATAGGCGAGCACGCTGACCGGAAGATCGATCTCTCGGCTGGCAGGCAAATCGCCTGCCGGCGTGGTGTAAGACCCCCCTCCTGCAGTGCCGGCCCAGGTGACACTGACCTTATCTCCAGGCTGGATACCGTAATCAGGAATCACCACGGTCAACGCATCCTTGGCCGCCACCGGGTTCAGTTGCTGGGTCGGTGAGTTGCCGGTGGCCTGCCTGACGCTGGGCGCAGTCAACTCCATCCCCGCACCAATCCTCATCTGCAAGATTTCTGACGGACTGGTCCTGCCGTCATGGCGTCGAACCCAATACATCGCCCGCACCGTGCCGTCACGGTTGCCCTCGATCAACGGAGCGCCGATGGTGAACGGGATGTTTTGAGTCTCGGTGATTTCAGTGACCCGAATCGAGTCCCGATACCGACCGGTGTTCGACCCCCACCACAGGATATGTACCCGGTCACCAGCCTTTTGCCCACCGTATTGGCGAACGATCAGGCGCGTGCCGTCCGGTTTGTCCGCCGGGTCCAGCACGCCGTCGCTCTCGCCCTCAACCACCGGCACGGGCAATTCGGCCAGGGGGGTACCGATACGGAGCGGGTCGGCGTGCAGCGATTCATCTTCGATGACTTCCCGGCTCACTGCATCGCGCAGCAGCTTGTAGTACAGATCGAGCGTGCCCCCATTAATGGCGGTGAGGTGCTCGCCGGCCACGACGATTTCGATCGGTACAGTACCGTCCGCTTCGTTCTGGCTGAGGGGATGCAGGGGCAAGTCCGGCGTATAAGCGCTGCCGGTTTCGGTGATGCCGTTCCAGACCAAGGCAATGGCGTTGCCCTCTTCCATGGCCGGGTCCAGCGGGATTTCGATGGTCGTGCTCAGCAGTTGGGGATCGAGGGTGCCGGCGATCTCGTCCAGGGGGATCGGCGCTGCCAGGGGATTGGCCCGGCCCACGATCCGTGGGGAGAATATCTTGGAGGTCAGGTCATCACTGCCATCGGCCTTGATCAGCCGATAGAAAAAAGCCGCATGAGGACCGCCCGCCAACTGTCGTACCTCGGCGCTGGGGCGTTTGAATTCGAGGACACTCGGGACGCTGAGGATTCTTTCGGGCGTATAGATGACTTCGTCGATCTTTACCCCCTCCGCCGTGATGCCCGTCAAATGCATCTCGACCTCATCACCTACCTCGAAGTTGGCATCCACCGCGATTATCTGAAAGGTCAGGTCCGCCTCGCCGAGCCGGTCCACGTCCAGCACCAGGTTGGTCGCCTCCTTGATCAACGGCGCCACCACACGCGAGTTATCGGTCTTCACGATTACCCGCACTTCGGCACTGAAGTCTTCGGATTTGTTGTCCACTACATCATAGATTTCAAAGACCACCTTCAGGCCGTTGTCATCGGTGTCCCCAGCCCTCTCGATGATGGTTTTATCGACGGTGATCACCAGGGGCGTGTTCTGTGGCGGCAGGTGTTCTTCTTCTACCGTTTTCCAAACCTCTTCACCGCCCCAGAACAGCCTGATCCGGTCCCCTTCGACCATGATCGGGTAAGGCTCGATGGTCACCTCGACCCCTTGCTCGGCGGCTTCCTGGTCCACGTAGCCGGGGGGCAGAAACTCGACTGGGATCGTCAGTCTCAGTTCGGAGTGACCGGGCGTATCACCGTCCTGATCCTTGCCACCGGGCGGGGCATTTTCGATCTTGACGTGGATCTTCGTCACCGCTGAAGGCCCGTAGTCGACTTCCCCGAGTATTTTCACGTCATAGTTCAGGTTGAAGTCGCCATCGACCAGCCCGCCGACCGGGATGTACCGCTCAACCCACTGGCCCACCTCGGTCTCTTCATTGATAGAGCCGGTCAACACGGGGATACCGTTCAAGTTGATCCTGTAGGCATCCCCCCGCCCCATGATGTCGCCCCAGGGCGGTATACGCAACTTTAACCCCTTGAGCGGGAAAACCTGCGTAGCCGCGGCGATGTTGATGCCCACGCTACCGGCGGGAACCGGCGGATACGCCGGGTTGCCGTCGGGAATATCCAGTTCGTCATATACCAGGGGGGTGTTGTCGGCAGTGTCCATGGCAGGGTCCCAGTCGGATGAGGTCTGGGGTTATTCAATGCCTGAAAGGGGAAAGTGCCTACTGTCAGAGTTGACAGTAGGCGCACCTTTCTACCACTTGTTCATTCGGCGCGGGATCATCTCAACGTAAAATTATCGAAATGGGCTTCACCGCGTCCATGCATTAAATCAATGCGTTTGAAGGGCCTTGGGGCCGTGTATTCAACCCAACGTTTTCCACCCGTTTCAAGTGGATCAGGGACCAAGAAGCTCACGATCTGCACATCCTGCTCATCGTACAACCAGACCACAGACTGAAGCGCATAGTGATAGTGGCCGACACGGAAAAAGCTCGCAGCCCTCTCCAAATCGATTCGGACCTTTCCCCCTTCGCCGCCAATATGGAGGGCGTGATTTACGATCTCGGGCGCTTGAGTAAAGTTTCTGATTTCCACAGGCCCCGGGTACCCCTCTTTTATAGCAGTGATCGTGGCGCGCCCTGGCAACTCTAGCGATGAACCCACCGGGATGACGCCTAGTGGAACGTCCTCGAAGTCGATAAAGACTTCGCGAATAATCGTAAAGCTGCGTGCCCATGACACCGGCTCAGGTCCATAGATGCCCTTGGCGGTAAAGCTGTGGAAACCCTCTGCCATCCCGTTCTGGTGCTGGCTCCAGTCACCATCGCGGTTGACGTTGGCAAGCCCTTTTGAGGTACCGCTGTCGAAGATTTCAACCTTCTGGTTGATCGAGGCCTTGCCGAACAGCGTGACATTGACCTGGTCAGTTACGCTGCCGTCAGGCACTTCCGTGCCTGTAGCTGTTTTCACATTCGTGATCGTTGGCGTCACGATGGCGGTCACCGTCAGGGTACGTGCGGCCGAGACAGGTTCGGTACCATAGAGACCTTTTGCGGTGAAGCTGTGGCCGCCGATGGCAAGTCCGCTGATCTCCTTGTCCCAATCGCCGCTGGCGTTGGACGACGTGGTGCCCTTCGAGGTGGTGCCGTTGTCGAAAATCTCGACCTCCTGGCTGTTCGACGCTTTGCCACTGAGGATTACAGTCGTCGCGGTGGTCGTGGTGCCGTTGGGAATCTCGTTCTGCGGATCCTTCACCGAGGCGATGGTTGGCGTCATGGCCACTCCCACCGTGAATAACCGTACATTCGAATAAGGTGTCCCTGCGGTGTTGTAAAGCGCCTTGGCATAAAAACGATGCCCTCCTTCAGCAACCGCGATGTTCGCGAGCGACCAGATCCCCGTCACGGAGTCGGCTGTTGCGGTGCCTTTCAATACGGCACCTGAACCGCTGCCATCGTAGATCTCGACATCACGCCCTTTGCTGGCCGTTCCGTTCACAGAAACGGTCGTCGTGACCGTTTCTGTGCCCTCCGGAATTTCGGCGCCGTTGGCGTCCTTGACGTTATTGAGAGTCGGTATTGCCTGCACGCCGATGGTGATGTGCAAGGTCTCTGATGCAGAAGTCCCACCTCCGATCCGCCGAACCCAGTACATCGCCCGCACCGTGCCATCCCGATTGCCCTCGATCAACGGAGCGCCGATGGTGAACGGGATGTTTTGATTCTCGGTGATTTCAGTGACCCGAATCGAGTCCCGATACCGACCGGTGTTCGACCCCCACCACAGGATATGTACCCGGTCACCAGCCTTTTGCCCACCGTATTGGCGAACGATCAGGCGCGTGCCGTCCGGTTTATCCGCCGGGTCCAGCACGCCGTCGCTCTCGCCCTCCACCACCGGCACGGGCAATTCGGCCAGGGGCGTGCCGATCCTCAGCGGGTCGGCGTGCAGGGATTCCTCTTCGATGACTTCCCGACTCACCGCATCGCGCAACAGCTTGTAGTACAGGTCCAGTGTCCCCTCTTCAATGGCGGTGAGGTGCTCGCCGGCCACGACGATTTCAATCGGCACGCTGCCGTCCGCTTCGTTCTGGCTGAGGGGATGCAGGGGCAAGTCCGGTGTATAAGCGCTGCCGGTCTCGGTGACACCGTTCCAGATCAAGGCAATGGCATTGCCCTCTTCCATGGCCGGGTCCAGCGGGATTTCGATGGTCGTGCTGGGCAGTTGTGGATCGAGGGTGCCGGCGATCTCGTCCAGCGGGATCGGTGCCGCCAGGGGGTTGGCCCTGCCCACGATCCGCGGGGAGAATATCTTGGAGACCAGGTCATCACTGCCATCGGCCTTGATCAGCCGATAAAAAAAAGCCGCATGGGGACCGCCGGCCAGCTGCCGTACCTCGGCGCTGGGGCGTTTGAATTCGAGGATACTCGGGACGCTGAGAATTTTTTCCGACGCGAAGATGACTTCTTCGATCTTTTCCCCCTCCGCCGTGGTGCCCGTCAAATGCATCTCGACTTCATCGTCCACCTTGAAGGAGTCGCCCACCGCGATGATCTGAAAGGTCAGGTCCGCCTCGCCGAGCTGGTCCACGTCCAGCACCAGATTGATCGTCTCCTTGATCAGCGGCGCCTCCAGGCGCGAGTTACCGGTGTCCACGATCACCCGTACTTCGGCACTCCAGTCTTCGGATTTGTTGTCCACCACGTCGTAGACTTCAAAGACCACCGCCAGCCCATTGGTATCGGTGTCCCCGGCCTTGAGAATGGTGGCTTCATCGACGGTAATGATCAACGGCGTACTCTGCGGCGGCAGGTGCTGCGGCTCTACAGTCGCCCAAAGAATTTCGCCGCCCCAAGACAGCTTGATCCGATCCCCTTCGACCATGATCGGGTAAGGTTCGATGGTCACTTGGACACCTTGCCGGGCGGCGTCCTGGTCCACGAAGCCGGGTGGCAGGTAGTCGGTGGGGATCGTCAGTCGCAGTTCCGAGTGACCGGGCGTATCACCATCCTGATCCTTGCCACCGGGCGGAGCGTTGGTGATCTTGACGTGGATCTTCGTCACCGCTGAAGGTCTGTAGTCGGGTTCCCCGAGTATTTTCACGTCATAGTTCAGGTTGAAGTCGCCATCGTTCAGCCCGCCTACCGGGATATACCGCTCGACCCACTGACCCACCTCGGTCTCTTCATTGATAGAGCCCGTCAACACGGGGATATTGTTCAAGTTGATCCTGTAGGCATCCCCCCGTCCCATGCTGTCCCCCCAGGGCGGTAGAAGCAGCCGTAACCCCTTGTGGGGAAAGACCAGCATGGCAGCGGCGATGTTGATGCCGACGCTACCGGCGGGAACCGGCGGATGCGCCGGGTTGCCGTCGGGAATCTCCAGCTCGTCATATACCAGGGGGGTGTTGTCGGCAGTGTCCATGGCAAGGTCCCAGTCGGAGGAGGTCTGGGTTTATTCAATGCCTGAAAGGAAAGTGTGCCTACTGTCAGAGTTGACAGTAGGCACACCTTTCTACCGGTCGATCATTTCGGCGCGAGATCATCTCAAGGTAAAATTATCGAAATATGTTTCACCGCGTACATGCTTTAAATCAATGCGTTTGAAGGGCCTTGGGGCCGTGTATTCAACCCAACGTTTTCCACTGATATCAAGTGGATCAGGGGAAAAGAAGCTCACGATCTGCACGTCCAGCTCATCGTATAGCGTGATCAAAGACTCAAGACCAAAACTATAGTGTCCGACACGGAAAAAGCTCGCTGGCCTCACCAAATCGATTCTGACCTGCCCCCCTTCGCCGTCAATGCGCAAGGCTTGGTTTACGATCTCGGGCCCCAGACTAAGGCTTTTAATTTCCACAGGACCCGGGTATCCCGCATTGACAGTAGTGATCGTGGCGCGTCCCGGTAACTCTAGCGATGTACCCACCGGGATGGGTCTTAACGCAACGTCCTCGAAGTCGATAAAGAGTTCTCGAACAATCGTAAAACGCCATGGCAATGACACCGGCCCAGTGCCATAGATGCCCTTGGCGGTGAAGCTGTGAGGGCCCTCGGCGAGTCCGCTCAGCGGCAAGCTCCAATCACCATAGCCATCGACATCGGCGATGCCCTTCGGGTCGGTGCCGTCGTCTAAGATCTGTACTTGCATGCCCAGGGAAGCCCGACCGTGCAAAGTGACGCTGGTTGCGAGGGTATAACCGCCGTTGGCGATGTCGGCATTGTTGGGATCCTTGACCGCCGTGATCGTCGGCTGCGCGACGGCAACCACATTAATCCTCCAGGCATCGGATGTTGGATTATTACCATAGAGCGCCTTCGCGGTGAAAATGTGCGGCGCCACGCTAAGCCCGCTGACTGTCAGGCTCCAGACACCATCGCCGTTGACATCGGCGGTGCCCTTCAAGTCGTCGCCTTCGTGAACTTCCACCTTCTGGCCCTTTGTCGCCCTGCCGCTCAGGGTGACGCTGGTTTCGACGGTATACCCACCGTTGGTGATTGGCGCCTGATGCGGGTCCTTGACGGAGTCGATGGTCGGTCTGATCAGTTCGAAGGTTTTGACCGTATAAGTGCGCAACGGAAAGGCCAGCGCATTGGCCTCGTTGGTGGTCTTACTCAAATCCGCCTTGAACTGCACCGTCAAAGTGCTGCCGTCCTTCAGTTCCTTCAGGTAGCTATACTCGACCGGGACGTCATAAAGCCCTTGGGAGATCCAGACTGGGCTGGTCCTTGGACCACGTGGTGGCGGCGCCCAGATATTCAGGTCATAGGGAACGGTCCCGTCGGCCTTGGTGCCTTTGAGGCGCAGCCACACATCCTGATCCGGGGCAATCAACGGCCAGACAATGATCCGGCAAGTGGCATCAGCACTGATGGAGTTCAGATCCAGCTCAGGGCCAATGCCGCCCTGTGCCGCCTCACGAATCAGCGGCATTGCCAGGCTGGACTCGGGTATCGCCAGCACCGCCAGCGTCAGGGGCGCTGACGGCGGCTCTTCGCGGCCGTCACGGGTCACCGTGTAGGTCACCGTCACCGATCGCGCCAGGTTATAGGCGAGCACGCTGACCGGAAGATCGATCTCCCGGCTGGCAGGCAAATCGCCTGCCGGCTTGGTGTAAGAACCCCCTCCTGCAGTGCCAGCCCAGGTGACACTGACCTTATCTCCGGGCTGAGTCCCGTAATCAGGAATCACCACGGTCAGCGCATCCTTGGCCGCCACCGGGTTCAGTTGCTGGGTCGGTGAGTTGCCGGTGGCCTGCCTGACGCTGGGCGCAGTCAACTCCATCCCGGCACCGATCCTCATCTGCAAGATTTCTGACGGACTGGTCCTGCCGTCATGGCGTCGAACCCAATACATCGCCCGCACCGTGCCATCCCGGTTGCCCTCGATCAACGGAGCGCCGATGGTGAACGGGATGTTTTGAGTCTCGGTGATCTCAGTGACCCGAATCGAGTCCCGATACCGGCCGGTGTTCGAACCCCACCACAAGATATGCACCCGGTCGCCGGCCTTTTGCCCGCTGTATTGGCGGACGATCAGGCGCGTGCCGTCCGGTTTATCCGCCGGGTCCAGCACGCCATCGCTCTCGCCCTCGACCACCGGCACAGGTAATTCGGCCACGGGAGTGCCGATACTGAGCGGGTCGGCGTGCAGCGATTCCTCCTCAAGCACTTCCCGGCTCACCACATCGCGCAGCAGCTTGTAGTACAGGTCGAGCGTGCCCCCATTAATGGCAGTGAGATGCTCACCGGCCACGACGATTTCGATCGGGACAGTGCCCTCCGCTTCGTTCTCGCTGAGGGGATGCAGGGGCAAGTCAGGTGTATAGGAGCTGCCGGTTTCGGTGGTGCCGTTCCAGATCAAGGCAATGGCGTTGCCCTCTTCCATGGCCGGGTCCAGCGGGATCTCGATGGTGGTGCTGGGCAGTTGGGGATCAAGGGTGCCGGCGATCTCGTCCAGGGGGATCGGTGCCGCCAGGGGGTTGGCCCGGCCCACGATTCGCGGGGAGAGTATTTTGGAGACCCGGTCATCACTGCCATCGGCCTTGATCAGCCGATAGAAAAAAGCCGCATGAGGACCGCCCGCCAACTGTCGTACCTCGGCGCTGGGGCGTTTGAATTCGAGGACACTCGGGACGCTGAGGATTCTTTCAGGCACATAGATGACTTCGTCGATCTTTTCACCCTCTGCCGTGGTGCCCGTCAAATGCATCTCGACCTCATCGCCTACCATGAAGGCCTTGGCATCCGTCGCGATGATCTGAAAGGTCAGGTCCGCTTCGCCGAGCTGGTCCACGTCCAGCACCAGATTGACGAGTTCCTTGATCAGCGGCGCCTCCAGGCGCGAGTTGTCGGTCTTCACGATCACCCGCACTTCGGCACTGAAGTCTTCGGATTTGTTGTCCACCACGTCGTAGACTTCAAAGACCACCGCCAGGCCGTTGTCATCGGTGTCCAAGGCAGCGCGAATGGTGGCTTCATCGACGGTGATGATCAGCGGCGCACTCTGCGGCGGCAGGTGCTGTGGCTCCACAGTGCCCCAAACAGGTTGGCCGCCCCAGAACAGCTTGATCCGATCCCCTTCGGCCATGATCGGATAAGGCTCGATGGTCACCGGGACACCTTGCTCGGCGGCTTCCTGGTCCACGAAACCGGGTGGCAGGAACTCGGTGGGGATCGTCAGTCTCAGTTCGGAGTGACCGGGCGTTGCACCGTCCAGATCCTGGCCACCGGGCGGGGCAAAATCGATCTTGACGTGGATCTTCGTCACCGCTGAGGACGTGTAGCCGGGCTCCCCGAGTATTCGCACGTCGTAGTTCAGGTTGAAGTCGCCATCGACCAGCCCGCCGACTGGGATATACCGCTCAACCCACTGGCCCACTTCAGTCTCTTCGTCGATAGAGCCCGTCACCACGGGGATGTTGTTCAACTTGATCCGGAAGGCATCCCCCCGCCCCATGCGGTCCCCCAGGGCGGTAGACGCAACCGTAACCCGTCGTGGGGGAAGACAAGCCTGGCAGCGGCGATGTTGATGCCGACGCTGTCGGCTGGAGCCGGCGGATGCGCCGGGCCGCCGTCGGGAATCTCCAGCGCGTCATATTCCAGGGGGGTGTTGTCGGCAGTGTCCATGGCAGGGTCCCGGTCGGATAAGGTCCGGGTTTATTCAATGCCTGGAATCGATGCACGGCTACTGTCAGAGCTGACAGTAGCCGCAGGAGCGTGGCCGCTGAACAAGGTCATAACCGACCAACGGCGACTCAACCTGTCAATCCTGACAGTTGGCAAATCCCCGACCGACTAGCAGATTAGGGTTCAGCCCCCCTCTCAATGGACACTCCTCATGACCCGGTTCATGCCCTGGCTGCTTCTTCCCCTGGACCCTTCCCAAGCACCGCTGGAACTCAGGGGGATGTTCATTGCAGGTTGGACCAGTCCGGTAGCCGATGCTGACTTCGGAATCAACCGCAGCATTGTCTTCGACCTCGCCATCCCGCCCCAGACCGAAGACCCACCCAAGGACGCACTCGGCGTCATCGACCCGTGGAACGATCAGAAGGAGGGCGACCATGTCGATGTCTACCTGAACGATGAAATCATCGCCCAGGAGACTGTCCCCGTCGGAGGGCTTAACAAGCGTCTGTTTTTGCCGCTGGCACACGAAAAAATCATCCCCACCTGGGGCGAGAACTTCCACTTCAAGCTGACCCGCGTAGGCGAAACCGCGCCCAGCGACGGCTCGACACCCTGGCGCTTGCGAATCAAGCTGGATCGACCGGGCGGCAGGGATAGAGAACCTCACAACCCTGGCCATTCGGAGCTAAAGGCTCCGCTGCCTCCGCAGGATGTGATCGATAACGGGGTGGACGCCGGCTCCGCAAAGGACGGTTTCGACCTTGAGATCATGCACTATCCCGGTCGTGCGGCCCACGACACCATTCAGTTGGCCTGGGGTAGTGCTTTTGTATATCGCGAGATAACCCCGCAAGAGGCGGCTACGACCGATTCGATCTTCATCAGGATCGACCAGCACACCATTCTGGCTGGCGGAGACAGTGCCCGACTGCTGGTGCACTACATGGTGTTCGATCTGGTTTGGAACTATGCCGAAAAATATTCCCTGCGCACTTATGTGTCAGTAGACGCCGGAGCCGCGCGACTGTCCGCACCCATTATCAAGGAAGCTTCCAACGGCGTGATCGATTTGCCGACCCTGGGCAAACAACCCGTGACGATCCAGATTTTCGCGTCCGCACCCGACTTTGCCCTGAACGACACGTTGCACATGAACTGGATCGGTACGCCAGTGATCGGCCTGCCCTTGGAAAACCGTCAATCCAAAGTCATCAACAATCTACCCGCCGTCTATGAGTTCGAGATTCCCAACGCTGAAATCCGTGCCCTCGCGGGCGGATCTGGCGACGCCTTCTATACCCTGGAAAAAGCCAACGGTGATCCTCCCCTGTCGTCCAGGCACGCCTTTGCCAGCGTCGAGGGGCAGCTATCCACCCTACCCGCGCCGACACTTAGAGAACTGGTTGGGGACATACTCGAACCGGACCAGCCTTTCGCCACAGCGATCATCCATGCTTATCCGGGAATGAAGGATGGCGACCATCTCAAATTGGTCTGGTTGGGTGAAAAGGCCAACAACGCAGGCCCATACCTGCATGAAGACGAGCACATTGTCAGCAACAATGAAGTCGGCACGGACATTGTGATGTTCGTCCCCGGTGAGCACATCGAGGTCCTGCGGGGAGGCAGCCTGAAACTGAGCTACTGGGTCTCCAACGACGACGCAATCGTGTACGACGTCAGGGAGTCCGACATCCTCGATGCCTTGGTCCAGGTCATCCGTGCCGAACTCCCTGCGCCCCGGGTCGTTGAAGCGCCTGATGACAAACTGGATCCAGACATTCATACCGGCAGCGTGACACTGCGTATCGGTTACCTCGGCACCGCCCAAGGCGACATTCTCACCTACTACTGGCATGGCAACCCGGGAGACGGCAGCACCAGCGACTGGGTACCGATATCCCAAGCCAGCGCCGGCAAGGAACTGGACTTTACGATCCTGCGCAAGTACATCGAACCGAACATCAGCGACATCGTCCGGATTCGTTATGTCGTCCTGGAAAAACTCACCGGCCGGTACCGCTACTCGGGCTTGCTTGAGCTGGTCATCGGCGACCTGTTGGGCGAACTGCCCGTGCCAGTGGTGATCGAAGCCTTGCCCGCAGATGAGCTCGATCCGATGAATGCACTCGCCGGCGCCACGGTAGAGGTGCGATACGCAAGCATGGATCAGCCGCACAGGGTTCATTTGAATTGGCTGGGTACCCCCGGAGCGGGTACATCCGATGATCTGGAGTTGCCCGGCAGTACCACCGGCCGCGTTCTTTTCAACGTCCCGGCCTCGGTGGTCGGAGCCAATATCAACCGTAACGTGATGCTCGGTTATGAGGTGACGCACAAAGGCTTCGTCTTTCCTTCCGACACCCTGGCGCTGAAAGTATTGGCCTTCCAGGATCCGGAACAGCAGTTGCCCAAGCCACGGATTACCCAGGCAAACGACACGACGTTGGTGCTGAACCTGGCAACCTTCAACGGAAACGCCAACGTCATCCTTGGAAAATGGCCATTCATCGCCGCCAAACAACGCATCTGGTTCCGGCTCGAGGGCAACACTGGGATGGGAATGCCCTATTCCATTGCATTGCTGGACAGCCATGAACTGAACGACAACCAGGTCGCCAATGGCCTGAGCGAAGTGGCGTTGCGAACCGAGCTGGAACGACTCGGCCACAACACACCGTTAACCGTGGTATGCAAGGTGGGCTTCAGCGCCGAAACAGAAGAGATCTATGCGCTTACCTTTCCCCTGACCCGCTACACCTTCAAGACGCATCATGACTGGGTCGTGCCAGAGATCACCAGCGTCAGGGACTCCTGGGGCGAAGTGGGTGAAGGAGAAAACACCCTCGACAACCGCGTGACATTGAGGGGCACGGCGACACCCGACTCCAGTATCCAGCTCTATGACCGCGACGCTCCAGGAGCGATCGTGCCGGTAGACATCGACGGGGCCTGGTCGCATATCATGACCTCGCTAAGCGTAAAATCTTACCGGCTCACCGCCCACGCCCTGGACGGCAGCGGCTTTGTTTCATCACCCCGGACTTTTTCCGTAGAAGCCGCCAACGCCCCTACCATTACCAGCATCAGTGACGTCTGGCGTGAGATTGCTCATGAAGGCTACACCGCTAATCGGCAAGTCACGGTGAAGGGCCAGGCCAATCCCAGACAAAATGTAAAAATCACGGGGGTTTCAACGCCGGCTCCAGAAGAGCCGACTGATGGAAACGGTGCTTGGAGCACCACCTTCAGCGCCTTGGCCCTGCAGCGTTATAGCGTGGTGGTCGAAGCGCTTTATGGCATAGGCGTCCCGCCCTCCGCACCGCGGTCATTCACGGTGACTGGTGTTGTCAATCCGATTATCAGCAGCGTTCGAGACTCCCGCGGCGAACTCAATAATGGCGCCACCACCACCGACAATCGGGTGGCCTTGAGCGGTAATGCCAGTGCCTATCAAGTCGTGCAGATACTGGGCACCACGACGACAGCCCCGGAAATCACAGCCGATGCCGGAGGTATCTGGCACCTGCCACAGTTGGCGGTGAGCCCTGGAAACTACAGCCTGACCGCCAAAGCCTTGTACGGCGAAAACGTGCCCATTTCACAACCGCGAACTTTTACCGTACGCGCACCAACACCACCATTGAACTTCAATCAAAGCCCCGTCACCTTGAGTGGAGCGGCCTACATGCTCGTCGGGAGTGCCGCGCTGCCCAACTTCGGCGCCGGCACGTCGGTACGCCATATTGCCAGCGGCGGCACACCACCCTATTGGTACAGTTCGAGCAACCAGGCAGCCGCAGTGGTCGATCAATCCGGGCTGGTAACCGTTCGCCGCAATGGCAGCACGACCATCACCGTGACCGATTCGTCCACCCCAGCGCAGGCAAAAAGCTACAGCGTTACGGTGACAGGCGTCTGGCTGTGTCACAACCTCGGAGGCGGGCATTACCAGACGATTCGCAACGTCGCCGCTTCACGGGGCTTGAGCGTTCCGGACCTCGGTACGTTGAATACAATCAGCGCCGCCTACCGGGGACGCTGGCCTTGGGGGGCGCCTACACCTGGTCCAGCAGCGTCAAGTTTCCACTGCCGCCGGTGTATATGTATGCGCTGACCATGTCCAACGGTGCGACATGGGGGTTATGGGACCTGAACCCGATCGGCACGGGCCTGGGCATCGGGCGGTAAGGTGAGCGGCTTCAAACGCAAAGAACCCTGCACTGCGGCAGGGTTCTTTGGGTGGTTTCCAGTCGGGTCCAGGGTTTACCAGCTGTAACGCAGCCCCACATTCGCGCCGAACGGCATTTCGATATGCTTGCCATTGGCATAATCGAAATCGGCATGCAGTTGCAGACGCTCGCTGAGCTGCGCAGCTACACCCGCGCCGAGCTCACCGCGCGACCCCGAAAGATCGTTATTGAATACGTTGTTATTGACTTGCACTTCGTTGTTCTTGGCAAACTCATGGGCCATCGCCAGCCGGACATAGGGCTGCAGCACCGTGCCGTCGTCCAGCGTAAAATTACGCCCGCCGGTCATGCCGACCTTGCCAAGGAAAGAATGGGTGCGGTCGCCTTCGGCCTGCATACCATTATCCAAACCGTAATCCTGGCCCTGGATCACCACCGCGGAGAACTGGGTATAGGGTTCGATGAAATAGTCGTTGTCCAGCTTGATATGCCGTCCGAACTCCACCGAGCCGCCCAGGCCCGTGGTGTTGTAGGAGCCCTTGGCACGGCTGCTGTCACTCATCGAGACTTTCGCTTCATTATGAAAGCTGTTCAGCTTGAGCACACCGTCGAAGTAGTAGCCGGTGTCCGCGTCCAACCACGTCGTATAAGCCCCCACGTAGTAACTTTTCACAGTGCCTGAACTGCCGCGGCTCAAATCCAGGTCAGAGTTGCTGTGGCCCGCCATCGCGCCGACGAGCCATTGTCCATCGCCCACGGGCAGCGGTGCGTCGGCCCCCAGGGAGAAGCCTTGCTGAGTCTGCTTGTAACCGGTACCGGACGCCGCATCCACATTGTACTTGTTGCCATAGGTACGGCCCCACGCCCCCGCTTTGCCTCCGTTGAAACGCAACTCACCCATGCGGCTGCGCAGGCTGGTCAGCTCACCCAGCCAGACTGTCGGAGCGGTATTGAACAGGGCCATGACCGTACGGGTACCGGGGCTGACCGTCGCCGTCTCAGGATCGAGGAACCAATCGGTCCCCCTGAACCATTCGCCGCGGAAACCAATTTATACGAGTAGGTCCCGACATCCACCTGATCGCCGGCCAAGCCAAAGGTAGCGTCGCCCGCCGCCGTCTGCACCAGGGTCAGCGCCTGTGCAGACGTGGGATCGACGCCGGAACCGTTCACCAGCAACGCGTGATTCCCGCTGGCAACGCCGGTGACATTGAGCACATCGTGTTGATTGGTGGCCCAGTCGACATCCATCTTGAAGGTTCCCTCGCCCGTCAGGGTGCCCACATTCAACCGATAGAACTCATCAGCACCGCCAAAGACCACCCTTCCCCCGCTCATGGCCAAGGCGCCAACCGTATTGTCGCCCGCCATTTCCCAGTCAGAACCGCTGTTGATGGTTACGCCGGAAACGTTGGTCAGGTTACCTTTGAAGAGCGAACCGTTGGCGAGCCTCAGGGTGCCGGTACTTCCGGACTCGACAATGAAATCCCCTTCCATGCGGCCCTGATCGAACCCCAGATTGACGGTGCTGTTTCCGGAGACATCGACATTGCCTTTGAGCACGACAGCGCCGCTATTGCTCACATTCATGTTCGCCGTGACACCGTCGACAGCCTCAAGCAAATTGCCATTGCCCGCGATGAGATTCGAGCCATTGGTCAGATTGATGTTGATCGCCGTGGAGGCGGCACCGGCAGGCACGACACGGATGGCTGCACCGTTTTTTCCTTCGACGGTCGTGCCATCGAGCAATACATTGCTTTCACGGGGAAGTGGCCGATTGCCCCGCAGATCGAGTCCATTCAAGCCACCGATAATCGTGCTGTTGGTAAATGTCGCATCGGCACTGAACAACCTGACGCCGTAGCTATCGGCGCCAGTACCTTCGATATGCGAGTTGCGGATATCCAGCGTGCTCAACGCCGAAGCAAAGGCTCCGCCTTCCGATCCTCTGATAACGCTGTCGGAGACCGTCGCCGACGATCCCACACCGAGGCTTTGCAACAAATGCAGGCCAATCCCGTTGGCATTGGTCACGCTGCTGTCGTTGATCGTTCCTTGACTGGCTTCCAGTCGCACGCCAGCGATGCTTCCGGTACTCGCGCCAGTCACCGTGGCACCATCAAGTGTCACTCGCGAACCGTTACTTGCCCATATCTGCTGGGTCGTACTACCGGGGCGGACATTAATTGCGGAGTTATTTGAAATAACATCCAATATGCTGGCGCCGTTCACATTGAGCGTGGACTCCTGAATGACCTGGTAGCGATCACTCGGGGTGCCAGGAGCAACGTCCCTGACTTCGCCATTTTCTACCAGGTCGGCCTGCACCGACGTGCTTACCAACATCGACAAGACAAGGGAACAAGACACCGGAGCCATACCGGACAACAGCAATCGTGTGGAATTCGAGGAATACATAGTGATGGACCTGAAGTAAGAGTGAACGTGCACTTCTTCAAGGCTCGACGGCAATCAAAGTGCAAGGCGGCCGCAGGATACTCAAATAACCAACCACGGCATGTAGGAAAATTCCCAAATACAAACAGGAAAAATCCCATAAACGTACATCAACAGGAACTTATCGATCGCTTGGATAAATAAACGGAAAGAAAAAAGCCGGCTTTTTCCTTTCCGCTTCCTCACATTGTTTTGAACCTACGGGATTTCAGGATTTATTGGACACAGACCTGCCGCATCCTTCGAAGCGGCACGTATCTCAAGCGAGCCTGATAATGGCGACGTGCCAACCATCACCGTATAGTCGACCTTCAACGCTCCCCTGCGTCCTAGCATATCGCCAAAATGAGTGGCCCTGGGACCAACCGTTTCTACAAAACCGTCTTCTACTTGTGATTCGGTCAATGAAGGAATCGTCTTGGTCCAAGGCGTTCCCACTTCCGTTCCCGTGACAGGTGGAAAAACAGAATACCCTTGTACGGTAATTTCCATTTCCTGGCCCGCCGACAGCTTTGGATTCGGTGGTATACGCAATCGCAAGTTAGCGTCCGGCCCGCTCCAGGACGAGCAATTGATCCACCAAACAGTCCCTACAAATCTCGCATCAACAAACTCCGGCTCTTCCAGCCTGATCGGTACGGCCTCCTCGACATTCACTTCCGTAACATTAGATTTGGTGGGGTTGTTATCACCGGTTTTACCGACCTCATACCACACATCAATAACAATACCCGGTACCTGAACGATATCACTCCATAGCACATCGAATTCAACCTCATCGCCTACAGACGGCACGGGTGATACTTCAGCGACGTAATCGGGTAGGTCGCCCCAGTACAGCCTCGCCCAGTCAACACCGGTCAGGCCCGGAGGTACCTGGAAAGTCGCCTTTGCATCGAATCCAATGTCGGACACCAACAACTTGTTATCTTCTGGCGCTGAGCCACCTCCTCGGACAAGCACATCCGGCAGAATGCTAGGGTCGACGACCTGAGATAAATCGACGTTGATGTTTAGCGGACTTTCAGCGGGGTACACGTCGAAACCTCGTATCATCTCGTAGGTCACTGCCGTCGGTTTTTCGCCATTAGCCGCACCATAATCCGGTATGATCAGTTCAGTATCGCTTACATCAATGATGATCGGGTCTGATGGATTAGCTCCAACTCTGTGGGGATTTCGGACCCTCTGCGTGCCCCACGTCAGGTAAATACGATCGTTCTTTCCGGGATTCGTGTAGAGCGGCACCAATGCCCGGACACCCGTTCGAACGTCGGCCAAATCAATCAAAGTTTTGGCGTCTTCGGCCAGTGGAACTCTCAGGCGACGGTACGGCCCAACAGGAGGGGGATCGAGCAGCAAATGAGATTCGAGATCTTCCGAATCTGGACCGGTATTACCTACGATATCTTTCAGCCTGAAATTGAAAGCGATTAAACCATCATCTTTTCCCATCAAATACAAAACCGGAATCTCAACGATCCGACTGTTAGGAATCTCATCGTCATATACCTTTTTCGGGACAATATCCTCTTCTACCAAGACGTAAATCTCGATGGCGTCTTGATTACGTTTGCCTGAGTAATCAGGTACGGTCATTGGCAGCAAGCCTGTACTGAGACTTTCCAGGTATGCCCTCGTCAACCCGTGGTCTTTGGCCTCCTGATCTACGAACTGCAAGGATTCGGCGGATTGATTGTCATTTGGCGGGGTCTTATCGATAACGAATTCCTCTATTTCAGAGTACGTAGTATCCCCCGAGGCGATATCTACCGTGTACATCACCTCGTAAGTCCCTTCGTCTGCAAAAGCGGAAGCGCTCACGGTGGTATCAACGGGGAAGGAACCCGGAAGAAATGGCCCGGGAAGAAGATGTTCATCCGTATGGTCTCCCCATTCGGAATTCCCTTTGCGCCTAACGTAAATCCTGAGTATGTCTGTCTCACCTTGTTCAGCAGGCTCTGGCCACTCCTCGACTTGTAGTTCAAGATCGGTTTCCTGAAGCGCCCGAGGTACATATTTTTTGTATTCTTGATATGGAAAATATTCCGGAATAATTATCGGATCCAAGAGATCATCCAGTTGCTCGGCACGCTCGTTCAAATACCAAGTATTGTAGGCCTGACGAGCCTGCGCAGAGGTCAGTTTGCTTTTTGTCTGGTCATTCATTTTTCAACTCCGGTAGATATCAGTTAGATATATCCATGAATAGCTAAAATACTGACTACCCATTGCCTTCCAACGAGCCCGACATCGAACAGCTCGTAGACCTTCAATCCTCATGCCTTGAAGCAGCACACTGTTCTTCCGTAACGGTTTCAACGATCTTCAAATTTTCGGGTGCCGGAGACCTGCCAAATTGTCCATCCGTTTTGGTCAGTGTGTAATAGGCGCCCCACGATCCTCGCGACACCAGTTTTATGTAAGGATCGAAGGGCAGGATCCAGACGTCGACAAAACCGTCACGCATATGCTCAGGTTTTATCTCTTGCGGAAATTCGCCGTAGGTTTCCGCAATGGGATCGGTGGAATTGAATGCTCGATAGCCTTGCCAGAACACCAGGATCTGGTCGCCTGTTGCAAAATGACCGCTGTCGAATTTGATGCGGACCCTAATTCCCTCCCACGGTTTATCTTCGCAACCGATATAACCAAAGCCATCGGCATCTTCAAAAACCGGGGCAGGTAAATCATCGATAGTGGTGACCTGAACCCGCACATACGTATTTTCCGATTGCTGTTCATTCACCCCGTTACTGGTTGTGTAATAAACCGGCAATCGCGCGTTATTGGGTTCTGTATCAATCACGTCCCAAGGTACAGCGGAGAACGAAACTTCCGCACCTTCGACATCCCCTGTCTGCACGGTATAAGTGGCGACGGCTCCGCTGTATTGACCCCAATAGAGTTCAAGCACCTCCCCCGGATTGGGCGCCTCATACAGTTTCAGCTTCGGGATGACCGGAAAAGTACGGTCACTGGGCAGCAGCACATTGGGCACGCCGGAACCGCCGACAATATCGATGAGTGGTAAAAGCGGGTTGAGCAACGCCGGTGCGTTGGAATGGTCTTGCCCCGCGACCGTGAAATCGATGTTGATATCGGCCTCTTCCGAGGGACGCGAACCACCACTACGGATGAAGTTGTACCCCACCTTGACGACCGCGGGTCCTGGCCCATTGGCGATCAATACAGCCCATGGCACCGGTATGTTCAACGGAAGCACAGCGTCACGCGGGGGCAGCGCAACCCCACCCCACACCAGTTCGATCTGATCATCGGGTTGCAAGGGGGGGGAATATTATTAACGATCGCCTCCACCTGCGCCCGCGCATCGGCCCGGTGCACGAGGTTATCATCGTCGTGCAACGGCACGGTGGGCGGCGGGAGCCGGCTGGGCCAAGGTATGAGTGAAACGGTCCCGGTGGCGGGCTTCGAATAGGTCAGCGTTTCGTTTCCGGCGCGATCCCGAATTTTATAAAAAGCATGGAACGTACCGTTCTGGTTCGGCGCACGAATGTCGTCGCCCTTCAAATCCACGCGAATGTCACCGGCATCGATCTCTGCCTGGAGAATTGTCTTCGTTGTGACAAAAGTCTCGGTGGGTGGATTTGTTGGCGACCAGAACAACTCCAGCACATCATGATCCGCCGCACCGGTATAAAGGGGCAACGGCAGGCGAAACTCGACCTTGTCATTGTTGTTCGCAAGATACTCTTCGGTGATCACGTTCCCCGGCAAATTACTGGGAAACAGTAATGCCTCAAGTTGTTTATCGTAACTGGGCGGTTGGCTATCAATCGTCACGAATCGATGTTCAGATGGCGCCCCCGAACCGTTAGGAATGACAACTTCGTACCAGACCTCGAAACGACCATCGGGTTGAAGAGCGTTTCTCGGTACTTCAAGTGGATAGGGAAACATATCCTCTGTAATGGGGCCAGGAAGTGTAACTGTTTGAACGGGCACGCCAGTCCTATTGTTGGGACGCTCCCAGTACAGTTCGACAATGTCTTCTTCACCGGCAATCGCAAACTCTGGCCATCGCTCAGGCACCCAAACCGGTAATGGTTGATTCTGCGAGCCCGTGGGAAGCAGTCCTTCCGGGTCGCTGTCGTCAATAACCAAGGGAATCGATAGTTTCTCCAGATCAGCCAATATCGGGCTTCTTTTCCTTATCAGAGGCCTTTCTCCTTCACCCGAGTCTTTGCCCTCTTTCGATTCGCTCACTTGCCACTCCAAACTCGCGATGATTGAGATTATTTGCACCGCATTCAATGATGCGTAGTTCACGTCGGGTCTACGGCAGAACCCAAGTGAATCTATTCGACTCTCTATCCAATCGATTGAATACTGTCAGAGTTGACAGGTGCGGATACCGTTCGTCGCCCTGGCAAGCAGCGAACGGCAAGATCCAAGCTCGGTAAATGAAAGCGCCTTGCACGCGAACATCACCCTTTCTGGATCAGGGACACTTTTTGATTACGCTAAGAATGCGCGTGTTGAGCGCTGTGAAACTTCAGCGCATTTGCAAAGACTGACCGGCACACGAGGCAATCCGCCTACACGCCTCCGCCAGTTTCACCTGATCGACCACCAACCCGATCCGAATATGCCCCGCCGCACTCGGCCCGA
Source organism: Pseudomonas sp. Van50 (assembly GCF_055390755.1). Lineage (NCBI taxonomy): Bacteria > Pseudomonadati > Pseudomonadota > Gammaproteobacteria > Pseudomonadales > Pseudomonadaceae > Pseudomonas > Pseudomonas sp. Van50. The sequence goes on from NZ_AP024343.1 coordinate 4,616,057, forward strand.
ACGCCTCGCCAGCCAGTACCGACACGCCATACCCATCCAACAGCCGCTCGGCAAATGCCTGGGCGTCGAGGCCGGTCTGGCGCACATCGACCATCACGAACATCCCGCCATCGGGCCGCACCGGCTTGAGGCCCGGGCAGTCATCGAGCATGGCGCAGACCAGGTCGCGGCGCTGGCGATATTCCTCGTGCATCTGCGCCACCTCAGGCAGAGCCTGCTCCAGCGCGACTTGGGCGGCGCGTTGCACGAAATCCGGCAAGCCGAACAGCATGCACAGCGACAGGTTCGCCAAGTGCCCGGCCAACGCCTGCGGCCCGATGACCCAACCGATGCGCCAGCCGGTCATGGCGTGGGATTTGGACAGGCTGTTGATCGTCGCGGTGCGCTCGGCCATGCCCGGCAGGCTGGCCGGGCTGATGTGTTCGCCTTCGTAGATCAGGTCGCTGTAGACCTCGTCACTGATCAGCCACAGGTCATGTTCGATGCACAACCGTGCCAAGGCTTGCCAGGTGGACATCGGCAGGCTGGCGCCGGACGGGTTGTTCGGGCTGTTGAGCAGCATCGCCCGGGTACGCGGGGTAATCAGGCGGGCAACGTCCGCCGGTTCGACCCGAAAACCATTCTCCGGGCGGACCGCCACCGGCACCACTTTTGCCCCGCAGGCACCGAACACCGCTTCGTAGGTGACATACATCGGCTCTGCGACGATGACTTCGTCGCCTGCGTTGAGCAGGCATTGCGCGACCGCGTACACCGCGCATTGCGCCCCCGGCAGCACAACCACATGTTCGGCGCCTACGCCTTGGCCGCGGCGCAGGCGGTGACGCCGGGCAATGCTGGAACGCAGGGTGTGCAGGCCGCGGATGTCCGAATAATGAGTGTCGCCAGCCCGCAGGCTGCCCACCGCCGCATCGACGATGGCCCGTGGCGTGTCAAAATCCGGGTCGCCCACCGACAACAGCAACACGTCCATGCCCTGTTCGCGCATGGCCAGCGCCCGGTCGTGAATATCCCAGGCAGCGGCGCCGTCGCCGGTGATGCGTTGGGTCAAGGCTGAAAAGCGCATGTACGTCTCCTGGTTGCGCGATGTCCAGCCTCAACCCTATCTCAAATCACAAACCGCGCCACCATCGCATTCAAACCCACCGCCAGGCGCGACAGTTCATGAGTGGCGTCGCTGGTCTGTTTCGCGCCGCTGGCCGATTGCGTAGCCAGGTCGCGGATGTTCACCAGGTTGCGGTCCACTTCGCGGGAGACCTGGGCCTGTTCTTCCGAGGCGCTGGCAATGACCAGGTTGCGTTCGTTGATCTGGTGGATCGACTGGGTGATCTGCTCCAGGGCCACGCCAGCGGCCCGGGCCATCTCCAGAGTGCTTTGGGTGCGCTGGTTGCTCTGCTGCATCGATTGCACGGCCTGGCCGGTACCGTTCTGGATGCCGGCGACCATTTTTTCGATTTCCTGGGTCGATTGGGCAGTGCGATGGGCCAGGGCCCGGACTTCATCGGCTACCACTGCGAAACCGCGTCCGGCTTCCCCGGCACGGGCGGCTTCGATGGCCGCGTTGAGCGCCAGCAGGTTGGTCTGTTCGGCGATGGCGCGGATCACGTCCAGCACCTTGCCAATGTCCCGGCCCTGGACCGCCAGGCCTTCGATCATCGAAGCGGTGGCTTGCACGTCGTGGGTCATGGTCTGGATCGCATCGACGGTTTCCACCACCCGCGAGCGCCCTTCCTGGGCAGCCTGGGTCGACTGGTTCGAAGCTTCGGAAGTGGACACCGCGTTGCGGGCGACCTCCTCGACGGCGGCGGTCATCTCATTGACGGCAGTGGCGGCCTGCTCGATTTCATTGTGTTGCTGTTGCAGGCCGCGGGAGGATTCCTGGGTGACCGCGCTCAGCTCTTCGGCCGCCGCGCCCAATTGGCTGGCGGAGCCGGCGATCTGCTCGATGGTCTGGCGCAGGCTGCCCTGCATCGCGGCCAAGGCCTGGAGCAAGCGACCGGGTTCATCCTTGCCATCAACCGCTATGACCTGGACCAGGTTGCCGCTGGCAATGATCCGGGCGGCCTCCAAGGCCCGGTTGAGTGGCGCGACGATGCTGCGGGTCAGCAGCAAGGCCAACACGACCGTGGCCAGCGCGGCAATGAGCGAGACGACGATAATGCCGGTGATGGCGCTGTTGTAATGCTCGCCGGCCAGGGCCGATGCCTCACCGGCACTAGCTATGTTGAGGGCAATGAGCTTATTGAGCTGCTCGCCCATCAGGTCGGTGCCTTCCTTGATCCGCGTATTGATGTGGGTACGCAGTTCGTCAGCCTTGTTCTGGCGCGACAACTCGAGCATTTCTTTCTGGGCTTGCAGATATTTGTCGAGGGTCGCCGAAAAGACTTTGTACAGCTCAGCCTCTTGCGGCGAGGCCGGCAACGCGGCGTAGCTGCTATTGGCCTTGTTCAGTTTTTCCACCAGCACACCGATGCGGCCCTCGGCCTCTGCCAGACTGGCCGGGTCGCGGTTGACCAGGATCCGGAACGAAAGAATGCGCATGCGCAACACGCTTTCCAGCACATTGGCCAGGTAGCCGACGCTGGGCACTTGGGTCTGCTCCATGTCCAGCGAAGCCTGGCGGATGACTGACATGCGATTGGCGGCGAATACGCCGAGGACAACGACGAGCAACGCGATGACGGTGAAGCCCAGAAAAGCCCGGGGAGCGATATTCAAGCTGCGTAGAGACATGGGAAGACCTCGTTGTGATGGGGTCGAGCATCCATGCCGCCAGCGTACGGGTTGGAATAATTGTGGGTACGCCTGAGGTCGTTATCGGCCAGGCTCCAGGCTTTTTGCAGGGGGATGTAAAAAAATATTTCACGAGGCTTCTGTGGCGAAGGAGCTTGCTCCCTCGCCAGGTGTAATGCGCGACCGCTTTATCGGCGCGCCACCCGCCACAACCGGGCGATGTCCTGGGCGCGCTCGCTCAGCAGGCGCGGCGCGTCGACGCAGGCTTCTTGCAGGGTCATCGGCCCGCTGGCCAGGGCGAAGGCGGCGTCGATGCCGTGTTCATACAGCGCCTGGTAGCCCTCCCCCAGCGTACCGGCGATGACCAGCACCGGTACGCCCTGCTGGCGGGCGATGCGGGCCACGCCGAAGGGGGTCTTGCCGCGCAGGGTCTGGGCGTCGAAACGGCCTTCGCCGGTGATCACCAGGTCGGCGCCCTCGATCGCATCGGCCAGCCCGGTCAATTGGGCGACGACGTCCACGCCGGTCCGGAACTGCGCCCCCAAAAAAGCCTTGGCCGCGAAACCCAGGCCGCCAGCGGCACCGCTGCCCGGTTCGTCGCGCACATCCTTGTTCAATGCCTGGGCGCACTGTTCGGCGAAATGCCCCAGGGCCCGGTCCAGTGCCTGCACTTGAGAGGCCGAGGCGCCCTTCTGCGGACCGAAGACGGCGGATGCGCCATGGGGTCCGCACAGCGGGTTATCGACGTCGGCGGCGATCTCGAAACTGACGTGGGCCAGGCGGGGGTCAAGTTCGCTCAGGTCGATGCGCGCCAGGTTCGCCAAAGCCAGTCCGCCGGGAGGAAGGGGTTGGCCCTGGTCATCCAGCAATGCCACGCCCAAGGCCTGCAGCGCACCGGCGCCGGCGTCGTTGGTGGCACTGCCGCCAATCGCCAGGATCACCCGTTCGGCGCCTTCATCGAGGGCCGCGCGAATCAGCTCGCCGGTGCCGTAGGTGCTGCTGGCACAGGCATCGCGCTGCCCCGGCGCTACCAATTGCAAACCACTGGCCTCGGCCATCTCGATGATCGCGGTGCGGCTCTCGGCCAACCAGCCCCAGCGGGCCTCGACGACGACACCCAACGGACCACGAACCCGGGTGTGGCGCCACTGACCGTTGCAGGCTGCCAGCACCGACTCCACCGTCCCCTCCCCGCCGTCGGCCATCGGGCACTTGATCAACTGCGCATCCGGCCAGACCTGGGCCAGCCCCTGGGCGATGGCATCGGCGACGCCCTGGGCGCTGAGGCTGTCCTTGAACGAGTCGGGGGCGATGATTATTTTCATATTATTCTCCGGTTCCGATGCACAGCATGCTGCCAGTTGACCGCAGGCCTGACGCCGGTCCACCGCACAAAAGACACCGCGCATTATTGTTCAATTTCACAAATACCGGTTTTCCAGGAAGATTCAGGTTGAAGCTGCCGGCCTCATCGCGAGCAGGCTCGCTCCCACGGAAGTAGGGCCGCAGATCAAACTGTGGGAGCGAGCTTGCTCGCGATAGCGGTGTGTCAGCTTGCATAGGTATTGGATGTGCCACCGTCATCGCGAGCAAGCTCGCTCCCACAGGGTTACAGCGGTGTGCTTTCGGTCTGGGGCAACAGTTGCACCCCCAGGTACAATGCCAGCATCCCGTCCAGTCGCAACGGATCCACGCCGCTGAGTTCGGCGATGCGTTCCATGCGGTAGCGCAGGCTGTTGCGGTGGATGCCCAGGGCTTCGGCGCAGGCTTGGCTCTGGCCGTCGTGCTCGCACCAACTGCGCAAGGTGGCGAGCAACTGGCCGTTGCTGTCCTTGGCGATGACCTTGCGCAAAGGGCTCAGCAATTCATCCAGGGCATCGTCGCTGCGATGGCGCCAGAGCATCACCGGCAGGCGATAACGGGCAAGCGCCAGCAGGCGTGACTGCGGCAACACATCGCGTCCGTAGGCCAACAGGTCCCCGACCCGTCGGTAGCAACGACGCAGGCCCGCGAGCCCTTCGGCCTGGCCACCCACCGCCACGCGCAGAATGCTCCAGCCCAACCCGTCGAGCTTGGCCAACAGCCGTTCGTTCTCCACCGAGGCGGTCACCGGCCGGCACCAGAGCAGGGAGGATTTGGACGACGTCAGGCACCAACTGTCCGGGTAGCGCGACATCAACCACGCGCTCAGCGTCTCGACAGTCTGGCCGGGCCCGTGCTCCAGGCCCAGTTCGAACAGATACGGCACCCGTGAGAGTTGCGGCTTGAGGCCCATCTGCCGCGCTTCGTCCAGTAAGCGTGGCGAATCCCCGGCGTCCCCAGCAGCAACGCCAACAAGTCATCGCAACGCTGGCGGCGCCATTGCTGCTCGGCCTGTTGGTTGCGCTGGCCCACCAGCATTTCAGCGGTCATGCGCACCAGTTCGGCATAGGTACGCAGTTGCGCCGGCTCGCCGGTGATGCCCAGGACGCCGATCAGCCGTTGATCGAGCATCAGCGGCAAGTTGATCCCCGGCTGCACGCCCTTGAGGTGCATCGCGGTGTGCTCGTCGATTTCCACCACCCGGCCATTGGCCAGGACCAGTTGCGCGCCCTCATGGCGCGTATTGACCCGCTCGCGCTCGCCGCTGCCGAGAATCAGCCCCTGATTGTCCATGACATTGACGTTGTACGGCAGGATCGCCATCGCCCGGTCGACGATGTCCTGCGCCAGGTCGTGATCGAGTTCGAACATGGGCGGTGTTCCTTGCAGGCGGCGTGGATTGTTGTTTCAGGCATGGGTTTGGTCAGGCGCACAGGGTCTGCCTCCAAACCCTGTGCCCAGGCACAAAGACACGGGCCCTTGGGCTGGCCGAGACTCAAGGGGCGGTCAACGTTACCCCTTGGCTCGCAAAAATCATAATAAAGAGAGACCCGCCATGTCCCAGAGCGCAACGGCCCTCCTGGCTACCCCCGACGAAAAAAATACCGTCTACAAGCGCATCACCCTGCGCTTGATCCCGTTCATTTTCATCTGCTACCTGTTCAACTACCTCGACCGGGTCAACGTTGGCTTCGCCAAGTTGCAGATGCTCGACGCCTTGAAATTCAGCGAAACCGTGTACGGCCTCGGTGCCGGGATCTTCTTCATCGGCTACGTGCTGTGTGGCGTGCCGAGCAACCTGGCCCTGACCCGGTTCGGCCCTCGGCGCTGGATCGCATTGATGATGATCACCTGGGGCACGCTGTCGACCTGCCTGCTGTTCGTCACCACCCCCACCGAGTTCTATACCTTGCGGCTGTTTACCGGCGCCGCTGAAGCCGGGTTCTTTCCTGGCGTGGTGCTGTACCTCTCGCAATGGTTCCCGACGTTCCGCCGCGGTCGGATCATGGCCTTGTTCATGTCGGCCATCCCGGTGTCCGGCCTGCTGGGCAGCCCGTTTTCCGGGTGGATCCTCAACCACTTCGCCGCGGGCCAGGGCGGCCTGGCGGGTTGGCAGTGGATGTTCCTGCTGCAAGGCATCCCGACGGTGATCCTCGGCGCTCTGGCGTTCTTCCTGCTCAGCGACACCTTCGCCAACGCCAAATGGCTGACCGCCGAGGAACGCGCGGTGCTCACCGCCGACCATGCCGAAGACCTGGCCAACAAGCCAAAAAGCACCACCGACTCGTTGCTCGCGGTGTTCAAGAACCCGGCGATCTGGGCCTTCGGCCTGGTGTACTTCTGCATCCAGAGCGGCGTCTATGCGATCAACTTCTGGCTGCCGTCGATCATCAAGAACCTGGGTTTCAGCGATAACCTGGTGATTGGCTGGCTGAGTGCGATTCCTTACCTGCTGGCAGCGGTGTTCATGTTGCTGGTGGGCCGCTCGGCGGACTTGCACAAGGAGCGTCGCTGGCACTTGGTGGTGCCGATGCTGATGGGTGCGGTCGGGCTGCTGATCGCCGTCAACTTCGCCACCACCCCGGCCATCGCCATCATCGGCCTGTCCATCGCCACCATGGGTGCCCTCACCGGCCTGCCGATGTTCTGGCCAGTGCCCACCGCCCTGCTCAGCGCCGGAGCCGCCGCCGGTGGCTTGGCCTTGATCAATTCCATGGGCCAGATGGCCGGTTTCCTCAGCCCGTATCTGGTGGGTTGGGTCAAGGACACCACCGGCTCGACCGACGCGGCGCTGTACCTGCTCGCCGGGGTGATCGTGTGTGGCAGCCTGATGGCACTGCGCATGACCCGCACCCTGCGCACCTGACGCCCTTTTTTCCCTGTGGGAGCGAGCTTGCTCGCGATAGCGCCGGATCAGTCGGCATTGATGTTGACTGTTCGACCGCCATCGCGAGCGAGCTCGCTCCCACAGTTGATTTGGAGTGTTTGAGAATTCTGTTTGATCCGTGCGGTGGTTCTGGGGTTTGATTGAGCCTTTCCCATGGATGAAAGGATCTTGTCATGAGCTACCGCACGCTAGGCCATTCCGGGTTGCAAGTCTCGACGTTGACCCTGGGCACGATGATGTTCGGCGAACAGACCAGCACCGAGGATTCGCTGCGGATCATCGACAAGGCCTGGGACCAGGGCATCAATTTCATCGACACCGCGGACGTCTACACCAACGGTCGCTCCGAGGAAATCGTCGGCGAGGCGATCGCCCGTCACCGCCACGAATGGGTGCTGGCCACCAAGGTCGGCTTCGGCCCGCCGGACGGCGTGCCCAACCGCAGCGGCCTGAGCCGCAAGCACCTGTTCAATGGCATCGAGGCCAGCCTGACGCGCCTGGGCACCGATTACCTGGACATCTATTACCTGCACCGCGAAGACCACAACACCCCGCTGCACGTCACCGTGTCGGCCATCGGCGACTTGATTCGCCAGGGCAAGATCCGCTATTGGGGCCTGTCGAACTACCGTGGCTGGCGCATCGCCGAAGTGATCCGGATCGCCGACAGCCTGGGCATCGACCGACCGGTGATCAGCCAACCGCTGTACAACATCGTCAACCGCCAGGCGGAAACCGAGCAGATCACCGCCGCGCAGAACTATGGCCTCGGCGTGGTGCCGTTCAGCCCGCTGGCCCGCGGCGTGCTCAGCGGCAAGTACGCGCCGGATGTGGCACCGGACGCCAACAGCCGTGCCGGCCGCCAGGACAAACGCATCCTGGAAACCGAATGGCGGGTCGAGTCCCTGCGCATTGCCCAGCAGATCCTGCAATACACCCAGGGCCGGGGCGTGGGTATCGTCGAGTTCGCCATCGCCTGGGTGCTGAACAACAGCGCCGTGACTTCGGCCATCGTCGGGCCGCGCACCGAGGAGCAGTGGGATTCGTACACCAAGGCACAGGCAGTGAAGATCAGCGCGGAAGATGAAGCCTTCATCGATTCGCTGGTGACACCGGGGCATGCGTCGACGCCGGGGTTCAATGATGTGAGTCATTTCGTGCCGGGGCGAGTGCCCGTGGGAGCAAGGCTTGCCCGCGATGAACGATAACGCGGTTCAACCGTTCAACCGCAGCGCGGCCATCGCGGGCAAGCCTTGCTCCCACACACTTGCTCCCCTGGATAACCTTGCCAGCCAACAGTTTGGGTTGATTGATCGCCCTCAAGAGAATCACCGTGTCCAAAGGCATCGCTCTATCGGTCTCGGCCTCTGCGCTGTTCGCCGTCATGTACTACTACACCTCATTGCTCTCACCCCTGAGCGGCGTGGAGATCTTCGGTTGGCGCATGCTGCTGACGATGCCATGCATGACCGCCTTCCTGCTGGTGACGCGGGACTGGCACCTGGTCACGGCGCTGATCCAACGCCTGGTTGCCACGCCACGGCTATTGATCGCGGCAATCGTCTCTTCGGTGCTGATGGGTGCGCAGCTGTGGCTGTTCATGTGGGCGCCGCTCAATGGCTACAGCCTGGACGTGTCGCTGGGGTACTTCCTGTTGCCGCTGTCGATGGTCCTGACCGGGCGCATCGTCTATGGCGAGCGCCTGTCCTACCTGCAGAAAGTCGCCGTGTTCTTCGCCACCCTTGGCGTGTTCAACGAGTTGTACCGGGTGGGCGGTTTTTCCTGGGCAACCTTGCTGGTGGTGATCGGCTACCCGATCTATTTCATCCTGCGCAAACGCATCAAGACCGACAACCTCGGCGGGCTCTGGCTGGACATGACCCTGATGCTGCCCGTGGCGCTGTGGTTCGTGCAAAGCGGTGAACAGGGTTTCAACGTGTTCGATCAATACCCGCGGCTGTCGCTGCTGATCCCGTTGCTCGGGGTGATCAGCGTCAGCGCGCTGGTGTCCTACATCGTTGCCAGCCGGCTGCTGCCGTTCAGCCTGTTCGGCTTGTTGAGTTACGTCGAACCAGTCTTGCTGCTGGGCGTTGCGCTGCTGTTGGGCGAAAGCATCAAGGCCGGTGAATGGCTGACCTATATCCCCATCTGGATGGCCGTGGCGGTGTTGGTGTTCGAAGGCTTCAAGCACCTGGTGCGGCAGCGGCGCAGGGCTTGAGGCCAACATCAGCCCCTGTGGGAGCGAGCTTGCTCGCGATGGCGTCGGATCAGCCAATATTGATACAAGCTGACCCACCGCTATCGCGAGCAAGCTCGCTCCCACAGGGGTCTGCGTCATTCAATAAAAAGCCCGCCTGGCATCACTGCCAGGCGGGCTTTTTTTTGCACTCAGGTGTTACTCGGTCGCCAGCACACCACGACGCACCTGGTCACGCTCGATGGACTCGAACAGCGCCTTGAAGTTGCCTTCGCCAAAGCCGTCGTCGCCCTTGCGCTGGATGAATTCGAAGAATACCGGCCCCATCAGGGTTTCCGAGAAGATCTGCAGCAGCAGGCGCTTATCACCCTGTTCGGAAGCACCATCGAGCAAAATGCCCCGCGATTGCAGTTCATTCACTGGTTCGCCGTGGTTCGGCAGGCGGCCTTCGAGCATTTCGTAGTAGGTGTCCGGCGGCGCGGTCATGAAGCGCATGCCGATGCTTTTCAAGTGGTCCCAGGTCTTGATCAGGTCATCGGTGAGGAAGGCCACGTGCTGGATGCCTTCGCCGTTGAACTGCATCAGGAACTCTTCGATTTGCCCGGCGCCCTTGGACGACTCTTCGTTCAACGGGATGCGGATCATGCCATCCGGGGCGGTCATGGCCTTGGAGGTCAGGCCGGTGTATTCGCCCTTGATGTCGAAGTAACGGATCTCGCGGAAGTTGAACAACTTCTCGTAGAAGCCGGCCCAGTAGGCCATGCGGCCGCGGTAGACGTTGTGGGTCAGGTGATCGATGATTTTCAGGCCCGCGCCCACCGGGTTGCGGTCCACACCTTCGAGGAACACGAAATCGATGTCATAGATCGAGCTGCCTTCGCCAAAACGGTCGATCAGGTACAGCGGCGCGCCGCCGATGCCCTTGATGGCCGGCAGGTTCAGCTCCATTGGGCCGGTCTCGATGTGGATCGGCTGGGCGCCGAGTTCCAGGGCGCGCTTGTAGGCCAGTTGCGAATCCTTGACCCGGAACGCCATGCCGCACACCGACGGGCCGTGCTCGGCGGCAAAGTACGAGGCCACGCTGTGGGGTTCGTTGTTGAGAATCAGGTTGATCGCGCCCTGGCGATACAGGTGCACATCCTTGGAGCGGTGGGTGGCCACCTTGGTGAAGCCCATGATCTCGAAGATCGGCTCCAGGGTGTTGGGGGTCGGGGATGCGAATTCAATGAATTCGAAGCCCATCAGGCCCATGGGGTTTTCGTATAGATCTGCCATGTCGGCGCCTCATCATTCTGGTCAATTAACAAAAAACGTTAGTTGCAGGCAATGCTGGAGACACGGGGCGGCGCGCAGGAAATGCCACGAACGCTGCGGGCGAGGAAATCGCCGTAGATCAGTTGAAACCCAAGTATCTTCATTGTCGACCCAAGGCTCTTGCGGGCGAGGCTTCTGCTGCCAGAAGACGTTATTCTTATATGCGTAAATCGATTCTACACAGCGTAACCGGATTTGTCCGCCTTCTGTATCAAATCGCCTTTTCCTTCGACCGCGCAAGGGGTTTGTTGCACAGGAAAATACCCACCAGGATCACGCCCCCGCCGACGCACATCAAGGCCGTGAGCCGTTCGTCCAGCAGCAGCGCCCCCAGCAGCACCGCCGTCAGGGGGTTGAGCGCGATGAATACGCCAGAGCGGGTCGCGCCGATCCGGCGAATGCCGTCATACCAGGCGATATAGGCCAGGGCCGAGCCCAGCACGCCGAGGTACAACAGGCTCAGCCATTGCTCCATGTCCAGCGCGCGCAGGGCATCGAACCGAACCTCGCCCGCCGCCGCGCAGGTCAGCCACAACATCAGCGTGCCCAGCAGAATCGACCAGGTCACGGTCTGCAAGGGGCCGAGGCTGTCATTGAGTTTTTTCGAAAACAGCGAATAGATGCCCCAGCCCAGCACGCAGCCAAAAATCAACAGGTCGCCGATCCAGCCTTGCGCCGCGCCTTGTAGCAAGGACGGATCACGACTGACAATCACCAACCCCGCCCCGCCGATGCACAGCACGATGCCCGTCACTTTCAGGCGGCTCAGCCGCTCCTTGAACAGCCACCAGGACGCCAGCCCGATCACCGCCGGGTTCAAGGCCACGATCAGCGAAGCCCGCGATGCATTGATGTACTGCAAGCCATAGAAGAAGCACAGGTTGTAGAAAAAGATGCCGAAGAACCCCAGCGCCGCCAATTGCAGCCCCTGCTTCACAGTGGGCCTGGCCAGCGGGATCCCGGCCAGGGCGAGAAACGCCAGCAGCGCGAGACTCGCCAGCAGGAACCGCAGGCTGGCGGCAAACATCGGTGCCAGGGCATCGGCAAGGATCCGGCCGGCCACGAAGGTCCCGCCCCAGATCATGGTGACCATGGCGAGCTTCAGGTAGACCGGCAGGTCCGACGGGATCGGGACGGTTTGTTCGAGGGTTTTCATGGTTTCACCACCGCACGCTAATGAGAACAACGCAAACCTGTGGCGGGGGGATTAATTGTGGGAGCAAAGCTTGCTCGCGATGAAGGCGGCGCGACTCAGCAGGCAAACCGAGTCATCGTTCATCGCGAGCAAGCTTTGCTCCCACAGGTTGCGACCTCGCTACAGGTGTTGTGCTGCTTCCTGATTCAAGTCAGATACCTCATTATCTGGCTCATGCATTGTCATCGTAAAATGAGCGATCACTCATGACCCTCACTCAACTCGAAATCTTCTCCCTGGTCGCCGAGCTGCGGGGTTTCACCGCCGCGGCCACGCGCTTGGGCATTGGCCAGTCCGCGGTGTCCCACGCCATCAAATCCCTGGAACAAGAGTTGGGCGTGGAGTTGCTCAGGCGCCATCAGTCGGTGGTGGAACTCAGCGACATTGGCCAGCAGCTTTTGCTGCGAGCCAGGGCCATGCTCGGGCTGGCCAACACCTTGCGTCAGGAAGCCGCCGATGCCCGGGGCATGCGCCGAGGCACCTTGCGCATCGGCTCGTTCGGGCCGACGTCATCGATGAAACTGTTGCCCGGAATCCTGCGGCGCTATCGAGCCTTGCATCCCGGGATCGAAGTGCACATCGACGAAGGGCCCGACAGGCAGATCATCCAATGGCTGGACGAACGGCGGATCGACGTCGGTTTCGTGGTGCTGCCCGAGGAGCGTTTCGATACGTTCGCGTTGCTGGAAGATCAGATGGTCGCCCTGCTGCCCGCCTCACATCCCCTCGCCGCCCAGGCCAGCCTGAGCCTCAAGGACCTGTGCAACGACCCCTTCGTGCACACCGAGGCGGGATCGTCGGAGCTGGTCACGCGCCTGTTCAATGCCGCCCGGCTGACACCGAACGTGCGCTTTCGTTGTTCGCAGTTGCTCAGCACCCTGGATGTCGTCAGGCGTGGCGAGGCGGTGAGCGTGGTGTCCGAAGGGTCATTGCCGGACGAGGGAAATCCCGGTTACGTCGCCCGGCCCTTGTCGCCGCGGGTGCCGCGCCAGATCGGCCTGGCGGTATTGGACAGCCGCCAGGCCTCGCCCGCCACCCTGGCGTTCATCGAACTGGCCCGACAGTCATGAGCCCGGCATCAAACCTGGGGGGAGCCTGGCATTGAACCTGTGGGAGCAAAGCTTGCTCGCGATGAAGACACCTCGGTTCTCCAGACCGCATGATCGTTCATCGCGGGCAAGCCTTGCTCCCACAGACTTCGCTCCCACAGTCACGCTGCGGTCAGCAAGCTCTCGGCAAGCCATCTATCATGGACGGCATCCGACGATTCCCCCTCATCCTTTTATTCTCAGGTTGTGCCGATGCCCTTGACCGCCACCCGCTCGCACACCCGGCCCCGGCGCTATCTGATCACCCTGCTTTGCGGCCTGGTGCCGATCCTGTCGGGGCTGGTCATTTTGTACATGCAAGCCGAACGGACGCTGGCGCAACACACCCGGCAGACCGCCGAGGAGTCGGTCAGGCAGATCGAACTGATGCTCGACAACACCGCGTTGGCGGCCCGTGAACTATTGCCCCTGGCCGGCCAGCCCTGCGAAGCGGTAAAGCTGGCCTTGCGCGAGCAAGTGACGCGCCGGCCCTTTGTCCGCTCGACCAACCTGATCTGGGACAACAACCTCTATTGCAGCTCGCTGTTCGGGGCGTTCGAGGAACGCGTCAACCCGAGCGACTATCACCAGGGCACGCTGTGGCTCCTGGACGGCAACCCGGTGACGCCGGACACCGCGTTGCTGATCTACCGGCTCAATGAAGGCCGGCAAGGCGCCTTGGCCACCCTTGACGGGTATCACCTGGCCAACGTCCTGCGCCTGATCGGCCGCCAGACCCGGCTGCGGTTGCAAGTCGGGCCGAATTGGCTGGCGGCGGACGGCAAGGTCCAGCCAGCCCCCTTGCCCGGGTCGCCGGTGGCCCAGACCGAACTGGGTTCAGCGCGCTACGCCTTCAATGTAGAAGCCGGATTCGACGAGGGTGAAACCTGGCGCTACATGGCCAGGGAATATCCGCCGCTGTTCAGCTTGCTGATCTTCTTCGGCGTTGTGGCCGGGACGCTCGGACACTGGCTGCAACAGCGCGCCTCGTCTCCCAGCCGTGAATTGCAACGGGCGCTGGAAGCCGGCGAGTTCGTGCCCTACCTGCAACCGGTCGTGCACAGCGACAGCAAACGCTGGGCCGGCGTCGAGGTGCTGATGCGCTGGAACCATCCCAAGGAAGGCCTGGTCCGCCCGGATCTGTTCATTCCCTTCGCCGAACACAGTGGCGTGATCGTGCCGATGACCCGCGCGCTGATGCAGCAAACCATGCACCTGCTAGCGCCGCTTGCGCCTCGCCTCGAAGCGCCGTTTCATGTCGGCATCAACATCACCGCGCGCCACTGCCAGGATCTGGCGCTGGTGGACGATTGCCGCGAGTTTCTCAATGCCTTCGCGCCGGGTGCGATGACCCTGGTGTTGGAGTTGACCGAGCGCGAGCTGATCGAACCGACCCCCGTGACCCGCCAACTGTTCGACCAACTGAGGGATTTGGGTGTCAAGATCGCCCTCGACGATTTCGGCACCGGTCATTCCAGCCTGGCGTATTTGCGCCAGTTCAATGTGGACTTCCTGAAGATCGACCAGAGTTTTGTCGCGATGATCGGTGCCGACGCCCTGTCGCGCCACCTCCTCGATAGCATCATCGAACTGTCGGGCAAGTTGGGCCTGGATATGGTTGCCGAGGGCGTCGAAACCGTCGAACAAAGCGACTACCTGAGCGCCCATGGGGTGAACTTTCTACAAGGCTATCTATTTGGCCGACCGATGAGCGGGCAGGCGTTCGTTGAGACCTTGACCGGCACTAATGGCAGTTAACTGCCGTCGATCTATTGACGATGTCCTGCCAATTGATAAAAGCGTTTACTGTTGTTACATAACGAAAAAGTTACGATTTACACTTTCTGGATTAACTACTACAATTTTTCTACCTGTGCCACATAACAGGAGAGAGTCATTAACACCGAGTCGCTTCAAGGCGCTTGGCTTATAGCTTTGTTTGCGGTTGGTATCAGCCAAATATTTTGATTGGAGTAATCATTTTGTCCAGACTCGCTGAATTTCGTGCAGCCGAAAAGGCCCTTCAAGAACAGCTCAAGCAGCTGGAATCGCTGAAGAACGATGCCGGGCTCAAGAAGGAAATCGAATTCGAGGAAAAGCTCCAGGGACTGATGAAAACCTACGGCAAGAGCCTGCGCGACATCGTCGCGATCCTCGATCCGAACCCGTCCAAGGCGAGCCTGCAATCGACCAAGCCCACCAAGACACGCCGCGCGCGAGTGGTGAAGGTTTACCAGAACCCGCACACCGGCGAGTTGATCGAGACCAAGGGCGGTAATCACCGCGGCCTGAAAGCCTGGAAAGAACAGTACGGTGCGGCGACCGTCGATTCTTGGCTGCGTGGTTGACAGTGCTTGGCTGACAACCCCCAAGACGCAAAAAAGCCCTGAATACTCAGGGCTTTTTTATGGGCTGGACTTTAGGATTAAACCCATTGGCGTATTACGCTAAAGGCGTCATAGTTTCAAACTGTTTCGCACCGACTGTATTTCATCCTGGCTTTCAACAAACACCTGCGCCTGCCCTGCATAGGACAGCACATAAGCCTTGCCCTCATTTAGTGCCGCGACGAGTGCCTGGGACAATACATGTCGTCCGTTTTGCGTGATCGTGCAAGTGGTTTCCAATGCAGTTACGCCGCCCAACATTGAGGCATGGACCTTAGTGCATACACTTTGGTAACCACCTTGGAAAAAATCCTTCTGGATTGACTTGCGCATTTCCAGCAATACGCCTTGCAAGTTGACCTGATGATCGGGCTCGACGGGGGTGGTGGTCAGTTCCATGACCATCACGGCGTTGCCTGCAGGATCACTTTTGGTTGCCCGTTGGCGCAGGGTTCCGGGGGGCGCCGAGGCCGATGCGTCCGCCGGCAGCGGTTCGACAACCCAGCCCTGGGGCCACAGGATCTGCGGTTCGGCGGCCTGGACACCACCGACACTCGCAACACTGGCAAACAGCAGGACAAACAGCGAAAGGAACGGTCGAATCATTGCGAGGCCACTCAAGGACGAATCGTAAAGTCTGAAGCCCGGGGCAGCACCAGGCAATAGCCACGTGTGGTTTGGCGATGCCGCGCCCCTTGCGTATCATGGGCGCACCTGCAAGGAAGCCGTCTGACGCAAGCCCAGGAACCGTCGCGACCACGCTTGCGACGCCGTTTGCCCCACTTATTTTCCGGAGGGCCCATGAGCCTGCACGAACTCAATACTTTCCCTGGCGTCACCGCACAACCTGACGCCGCCACGGCCAGATTCGTCTTCAACCACACCATGCTGCGGGTCAAGGACATCACCAAGTCCCTGGATTTCTACACCCGAGTGCTGGGTTTCTCGCTGGTGGAAAAACGCGACTTCCCGGAAGCCGAATTCAGCCTGTATTTCCTGGCGCTGGTGGACAAGAACCAGATCCCGGCGGACGCGGCAGCGCGTACCGAATGGATGAAATCGATCCCTGGCATCCTGGAACTGACCCACAACCACGGCACCGAAAGCGACCCGGCGTTCGCCTACCATAACGGCAACACCGACCCACGGGGTTTCGGCCACATCTGCATCTCGGTACCGGACGTCGTCGCAGCCTGCGAGCGCTTCGAAGCACTGGGCTGTGACTTCCAGAAGCGCCTGAGCGATGGCCGCATGAAAAGCCTGGCCTTCATCAAGGACCCGGATGGCTACTGGGTCGAAATCATCCAGCCTGCGCCGCTGTAAAACTCACCCCCCTGTGGGAGCGAGCTTGCTCGCGATGAGGCAGCACATTCAGCATTGATGCAAGCTGACCCACCGCCATCGCGAGCAAGCTCGCTCCCACAGAATGATGGCCGATAAAAAACCCCATGAGCCAGGGCCCATGGGGTTTTGTCTTGCCGCTTTCGGCTGTTTATGCCGGCGCGGAAGTGCGGATCAGGTGGTCGAAGGCGCTCAGCGAAGCCTTGGCGCCCTCACCCACGGCGATCACGATCTGCTTGTACGGCACAGTGGTCACGTCACCGGCGGCGAACACGCCTGGGATCGAGGTCTCACCACGGGCATCGACGATAATCTCTCCCCTCGGCGACAGCTCGACGGTGCCTTTGAGCCAATCGGTGTTGGGCAACAGGCCGATCTGCACGAAGATCCCTTCCAGCTCCACGTCCCGCACTTCACCGCTCGGACGGTCCTTGTAGCGCAAGCCATTGACCTTCTGGCCGTCCCCCGTCACTTCGGTGGTCTGGGCGTTGGTCACCACTGTCACGTTCGGCAGGCTGTGCAGTTTGCGCTGCAACACCGCGTCGGCACGCAATTGCACATCGAACTCCAGCAACGTGACGTGGGCCACGATACCCGCCAGGTCGATCGCCGCCTCGACGCCGGAGTTACCACCGCCGATCACCGCTACACGCTTGCCTTTGAACAGCGGGCCGTCGCAGTGCGGGCAGTACGCCACGCCCTTGTTGCGATATTGCTGCTCGCCCGGCACGTTCATTTCGCGCCAGCGGGCACCGGTCGCCAGGATCACGGTCTTGGCCTTGAGGCTCGCACCGCTGGCGAACTTGATTTCATGCAGGCTGCCGTCCTTGCCCGGCAGCAAGGCGTCGGCACGCTGCAGGTTCATGATGTCCACGTCGTACTGCTTGACGTGTTCTTCCAGGGCAACAGCCAGTTTCGGCCCTTCGGTTTCCTGGACCGAGATGAAATTTTCGATGGCCATGGTGTCGAGCACCTGGCCGCCGAAACGTTCGGCCGCCACACCGGTGCGGATGCCTTTACGGGCCGCGTAGATCGCCGCCGAAGCGCCAGCCGGGCCGCCGCCGACCACCAGCACATCGAAAGCATCCTTGGCGCTGATTTTCTCAGCCTGGCGTTCGATGCCGCTGGTGTCGATCTTGGCGAGAATCTCTTCCAGGCCCATGCGGCCCTGGCCGAAGTTCACGCCGTTCAGGTAAATGCTGGGCACGGCCATGATCTGGCGTTCATCGACTTCGGCCTGGAACAGCGCGCCGTCGATGGCGACGTGGCGAATGTTCGGGTTCAGCACCGCCATCAGGTTCAGCGCCTGGACCACGTCCGGGCAGTTCTGGCACGACAGCGAGAAATACGTCTCGAAATTGAACTCGCCTTCAAGGGCGCGGATCTGTTCGATGACCTCGACACTGGCCTTCGATGGGTGGCCGCCGACTTGCAGCAGGGCCAGCACCAGCGAAGTGAATTCGTGGCCCATGGGGATGCCGGCAAAACGCAGGCTGATATCGGCTCCCGGGCGGTTCAACGAAAACGACGGCTTGCGCCCATCGGTACCGTTGTCGAGCAAGGTAATCTGGTGGGAAAGACTGGCAACTTCTTGGAGTAACGCGAGCATTTCCTGGGATTTCGCACCGTCGTCGAGGGAGGCGACGATCTCGATCGGCTGGGTGACCCGTTCCAGGTATGACTTCAACTGAGCTTTAAGATTGGCGTCCAACATACGGGCGATTTCCATTTTGTGAATTCAGAAAAAAACAACGCCCGAGCGAATCTCGCCCGGGCGTTTTTTGGGGCGAAGCGGCTTACTTGATTAAGAGCGGATCGCCCTCGGATGACTCACAGACTTAGATCTTGCCGACCAAGTCCAGGGACGGAGCCAGGGTGGCCTCGCCTTCTTTCCACTTGGCTGGGCAGACTTCGCCCGGGTGAGCGGCAACGTACTGAGCGGCCTTGACCTTGCGCAGCAGCTCGGAAGCGTCGCGGCCTACACCACCGTCGTTGATCTCGACGATCTTGATCTGGCCTTCAGGGTTGATCACGAAAGTACCGCGGTCAGCCAGGCCGACTTCTTCGATCAGCACGTCGAAGTTGCGGGAGATGACGTGAGTCGGGTCACCGATCATGGTGTACTGGATCTTGCCGATGGCTGGCGAAGTGTTGTGCCAGGCGGCGTGGGCGAAGTGAGTGTCGGTGGAGACGCTGTAGATCTCGACGCCCAGTTTCTTGAATTCGGCGTAGTTGTCGGCCAGGTCTTCCAGCTCGGTTGGGCAAACGAAGGTGAAGTCGGCTGGGTAGAAGAACACGACAGACCATTTGCCTTTCAGGTCGGCGTCCGACACCTGGACGAATTCGCCGTTTTTGAAGGCGGTAGTGTTGAACGGTTTAACTTGGCTGTTGATGATAGGCATCGATGTTTCTCCATCAGGGTTGAGAAGTTGATGGAGGGAATCTTAACCACTCATCCCCCGGCTGGCTCATTGGCAAACCTGATGTGAATGATTGGTTTTGGCTATCAGGAATCTATATAGATAGAAAAAATCTGTGGGCGCTGGTGGAGGCTGCGATCTTCCGTTTGGGACTCAAGTGTCTGGGAAAGATCGCAGCCTCGTTGCACTCGTCAGCTCCTACACAACGGCTAAGGGCCGCGTCAGGCGACGGGCGTACGCATCGTCACGAACTCTTCGGCGGCGGTCGGGTGCACGCCGATGGTCTCGTCGAAGTCGCGCTTGGTGGCACCGGCCTTGAGGGCGATGGCCAAGCCTTGGACGATTTCACCGGCATCCGGGCCGACCATGTGGCAACCCAGGACCTTGTCGGTCCGGGCATCCACCACCAGTTTCATCAGGGTGCGCTCCTGGCAGTCGGTCAAGCTCAGCTTCATCGGCCGGAAACGGCTTTCGAAGATCTCGACCTCATGCCCCTCTTCCCTGGCCTGTTCCTCGGTCAGGCCCACCGTGCCGATGTTCGGCAGGCTGAATACGGCGGTGGGGATCATCCGGTAATCCACCAGTCGATACTGCTCGGGCTTGAACAGACGCCGCGCCACCGCCATGCCTTCGGCCAGGGCCACAGGGGTGAGCTGGACGCGACCGATCACGTCGCCAATGGCCAGGATCGACGGTTCGGTGGTCTCGTATTTTTCGTTGACCTTGACAAAACCCTTCTCATCCACCGCGACGGTGGTGTTCTCCAGGCCGAGATTGTCGAGCATCGGTCGCCGGCCGGTGGCGTAGAACACACAGTCGGTGATCAACGTTTTGCCATCCTTGAGCTCGACCCTCAGGCTGCCGTCGTCCAGTTTTTCGATGGATTTGATGTCGGCGTTGAATTGCAGGTCCAGGCCACGACGGGTCAGTTCTTCCGCCAGGTGCTTGCGCACCGCACCGTCGAAGCCGCGCAGGAACAGTTCGCCGCGATACAGCAACGACGTCTGCGCGCCCATGCCGTGGAAGATCCCGGCGAACTCCACCGCAATGTAGCCACCGCCTACCACGATGACGCGCTTGGGCAGTTCCTTGAGAAAGAACGCCTCGTTGGAACTGATGGCGTGCTCGCGCCCCGGAATGTCCGGGATCACCGGCCAGCCGCCGGTGGCGATCAGGATATGCCTGGCGGTATGACGCTGGCCGTTGATCTCGACCTCATGGGGCCCGGTCAGCCTGGCGTGACCTTCGTGCAGTGTGACGCCGCTGTTGACCAGCAGGTTGCGGTAGATGCCGTTGAGGCGGTTGATCTCCTGATCCTTGTTGGCGATCAGCGTGGCCCAGTCGAAACTCGCCTCGCCCGCCGTCCAGCCGTAAGCCGACGCTTGCTCGAAGTCCTCGGCGTAATGCGCGCCATAGACCAGCAGTTTTTTCGGCACGCAGCCCACGTTGACGCAGGTCCCGCCCAGATAGCGACTTTCCGCCACGGCCACCTTTGCCCCAAAACCGGCGGCGAACCGCGCAGCCCGCACACCACCGGAACCGGCGCCAATCACATACAAGTCAAAATCGTAGGCCATTTTCTATCTCCTTCGGCAGGTCATCAGCATACCTGCTGTTTTCACTTGAGGCAGCGTTGCGGTGGGTTATGGGGGCGGAAAACGAAAAAGCCAGCCGGACTGGATTGAGCGCAACTCCTGTGGGAGCGAGCTTGCTCGCGATGGCGGCGGATCAGCAGCATTGGTATTGACTGGCCCACCGCTATCGCGAGCAAGCTCGCTCCCACAGGGGGTTGCTTGTGTGATTGGTGATTGGCGAGAGACTTTTCCCCGCGCAAAAAAACGCCCCGAACCAGTCGGGGCGTTTTTCGAGGCGCGGCGGCTATCAGTAAGCCTTGCCGGTCTTGTAGAAGTTCTCGAAGCAGAAGTTGGTCGCGTCGATGTAGCCTTCGGCGCCACCGCAGTCGAAACGCTTGCCCTTGAACTTGTAGGCCATGACGCAGCCGTTCTGGGCCTGTTTCATCAGGGCGTCGGTGATCTGGATTTCGCCGCCCTTGCCTGGCTCGGTCTGTTCGATCAGGTCGAAGATGTCCGGGGTCAGGATGTAGCGACCGATGATCGCCAGGTTCGACGGTGCGTCTTCAGGCTTCGGTTTTTCAACCATGCTGTGAACACGGTAGATGTCGTCGCGGATCATTTCGCCGGCAATCACGCCGTACTTGTTGGTTTCCTGCGGATCGACTTCCTGGATCGCCACGATGGAGCAGCGGAACTGCTTGTACAGCTTGACCATCTGGGTCAGGACGCCGTCGCCTTCGAGGTTGACGCACAGGTCGTCCGCCAGGACCACGGCGAACGGTTCGTCGCCGATCAATGGGCGACCGGTCAGGATCGCGTGGCCCAGGCCTTTCATTTCGGTCTGGCGGGTGTAGGAAAACGAGCACTCATCCAGCAGTTTGCGGATGCCGACCAGGTATTTTTCCTTGTCGGTGCCTTTGATCTGGTTTTCCAGCTCGTAGCTGATGTCAAAATGGTCTTCCAGCGCGCGTTTACCACGGCCAGTCACGATGGAGATTTCAGTCAGGCCCGCATCGAGAGCTTCTTCGACGCCGTACTGGATCAGTGGCTTGTTCACCACCGGCAGCATTTCTTTGGGCATGGCTTTAGTCGCTGGCAGGAAGCGAGTACCGTAACCGGCTGCTGGGAACAAGCATTTCTTGATCATATAAGTCCTTGAAAAGGCGGTGTGTACGAGTTTCGGCGCAGTCTAATCAGGCGACGGGCACCTTACAATGCCCGCACTGGCCAACCGATGCCATCATAGAGAAATAAAAAACGGCGGATAGTTCAATCGCCTTTCGTTTCGATGGCTGCAGCGGTCCACTGTACGCCAGTGAGCACTGTTTGCGAGCATTTGACGTATCATGGCGTCCTTGATCACGCCAATTGAGGCAGTTAGATGTCGGCAAGAAACGCAAACGGTTATTCGGTCAGCCAGGGCAAGGACGGCCAGTGGTGGATTATCAACTATCACGGCGAGCAGGTCGCCGGTCCCTTGCCTAGCAAGGCCATGGCAGTGGAAGTGGCTGCGGTATTCCAGGACGAACGCGCTGCCCCAGCGACGAAAGAACGCGAAAGCGCCCCCGCACGCAGCCCCCGCCGCAAAAAATAACCAGACCGGCCTCCAGTAGATGCCACCCGGGCATCGAACGAGGCGGGTTTAGCTGTACCGGAATGGCCATTCGCTATAACCTCGCCGTTGCCCTTCCCTCCTCGATGACGATCCCATGAAGACACTTCTGGCGCTGTTCACAGTCCTGGCCCTGGCGGGCTGTGCCTCGGCCGAAAAAACCTATCTCGATAATGGCGAGCAGGGCTTGACCATCGACTGCTCAGGCGAGGCCAACTCCTGGGCGACTTGCTATGAGAAGGCCGATGCGTCCTGTGCCGGCACCGGCTACCGGATCGTCGGCACCAACGGCACACCCCAGGCCAAGGAAAGCGAGAAGACCCTGGGGGTCGACGTGGGCAACTTCAGCAGCCGCAGTGTCGTGGTGGTCTGTAAATAAGCGAGTGTCCTGTATTGGCGATACAGGACATCAGATGTGAATCTCGGCGGTCTTGATGCCCAGCCCGCGTATGGTCTCGATCAGGTCATCGAGTTGGCTGAAGGACTCGACTTCGTCCTGCTCATCCACCAGGAAAAAACTGCGCCCTGCGCTTTTCTTGAAGAACACGACCCATTCGCCCGGGCTCGCCGGGTTCTGAATCACGTGGGTGGCATAAATAAGGCCTTCTGCATGGCGCTCGCGCACCTGCTCGCGTTTCATCGACTGACTCCATGAATGACAATGCCGCCAACGTTGACCGTGGCGGCATTTTTTGTCGAGGGCCCCAGTCTATCCGATGGCCGGCCCGCTCGTCAGGCGCTGACGGTGTTCAACCGGAAATACAGGCGTTGGCCGCATCCTGCACATCGCCCGGACGCACCGGCACGTTGGACATGCTTTCGTGCAGCTTGATGCTGCTGCCACTGGAACGCTCGTCAATGTCGAACACCGCCGCCGGCAGGGTCGACAGTTTGCCCGGGACGATCAGCCGCACGCCGTTCTTGTGCGGCTCCATTTGCAGCGAGCCACGGCTGCTGGCGAGCTTGTCGGCAACGCATTTGGCATATTCGTGTGGTTTCTTTCCGGAGATGACGCTCATGGTGGGAGGCGTCTGGTTGATGTCCGATACCGATGCACATCCACTCATGGCCAATGCCAATACCCACACGCTGCGCTTCATATGTTTCCTCCAATAAAGATCCTCCGACAATGCAGACGCCGTTTTGCTCCGGTGTCGCACCGCTTTTTTTTCCCGCTACCTGCGATAAATGAACAAAGCCTGGAGCGCGGGCCGGATATTAACACTCGAGGCTGATAAACTGCGCCTCATTGCCCCTTGCTATCGTTTTGATTTTGTAGAAAAAGCCCTTCTGGAGGCGCCCATGAAATTCATTCACCAGCGCGAGCACCTGAACGAAGACGACATTGTCGTCATAGAATGCTCCCAAATGTGCAACATCCGTTTGATGAACGACGCCAACTTCCGCAGCTTCAAGAACGGTGGCCGGCACACCTATCACGGCGGCGCGTTCGACACGTTCCCGGCCAGGATCACGGCGCCGAGCACCGGTTTCTGGAACATCACCATCGACACCGTCAACCGCCGTGCAATCAGCGTCACGCGCAAGCCGACCCTGACCCACAAGATCAAAATCATCCGGCGGTCCAGCTCGAAACTGAGCTGAGCATCGCCCTTTCAAGAAAGGCAAAACCGTGGCCCAGACGACCAAATACGTCATCAAGTACAAGCTCAATGGCGAACGCCGCTTCGAATTCGCGCAACTCGTGGACGGCACCGAAGAAGAAGCCTTGGCAGCCCTGCAAGCATTGCACGGAGATACCCAGGATGTGATCAGCGACGTCAGTGTCAGTAAAGCGCTGTAAAGACTCACCCTGATAAATTTTTGTGGCACCAGGGTGGGCACGATGCGGGAGCAAGCTCCCTCGCCACAGGGGATTTGTCGTGCCTGCTGACGGGAGCGACTCAGGACATTGATGCACCGCAAGAACCGGAGTGCAGACCAACGAAGCACTCCCCAGACTGACCAATCCTTTGCACCAAGGATTGTCATCATGCCCACTCCCCCGCATCTGCCCTCATTGACCCAACGAATAAGTCACCTGGATGGGTCGGCCCTGGAACACAGCCTCGAGCAGGACGGCAGCGCGCTCATCCGCAACCTGCTGCCCGCCACGCAATGTCGAATGCTCAGCGGTCTATACGCAGAGAGCGGGCTTTTTCGTTCCCGGGTGGTCATGGCCCGTCATGGGTTCGGGCGTGGCGAGTATCAGTATTTTCGCTATCCGCTACCGGACTTCATCCAACAGCTGCGTCAGGCGTTGTACCCCATGCTGGTGCCGCTGGCGAACCGCTGGAATGAATGCATGGGCCTTGAAGGGCGATATCCCGACCAGCACGCCGACTTCATCCAGCGCTGTCACGCTGCCGGGCAATCGCGTCCGACGCCCTTGTTGTTGCAATACGGTCCGCAGGACTACAACTGCCTGCACCAGGATCTGTATGGCGAGCAGGTGTTCCCCTTGCAGGTCGCGATCCTGTTGTCGGAACCGGGCCAGGACTTTACCGGCGGCGAGTTTGTCCTCACTGAACAGCGCCCGCGCATGCAGTCGCGACCCCAGGTCATCGATCTGAAACAGGGCGACGCCGTGGTATTTGCCGTGCACCAGCGGCCGGTCGAAGGCGTTCGCGGTTATTATCGGGTGAACATGCGCCATGGCGTCAGCCGCGTGCACAGCGGCAGGCGGCACACCTTGGGAATCATTTTTCATGATGCGCAGTAGTCATGACACACCGATCACATTGGACCTGTTCGCCGACCAGGTGCCCACCACGTCCGGCCAGATCGAACAGATTGGCCAACAATCCTTCGTACTGCGCGGGTTCGCCTTGCCCTGGCTCGACCGTTTGCTGCCGGCGCTGGAAAGCGTCCTGCAGGCTGCGCCGTTCCGGCAGATGGTCACGCCGGGTGGCTTTACCATGTCGGTGGCCTTGAGCAGTTGCGGCGCGCTGGGCTGGACCACCGACCGCAGCGGCTATCGCTACACCGCCCACGACCCGCAGACCGGCCACCCCTGGCCCGACATGCCGGCGGTGTTTCGCGAACTGGCCCAGGCCGCCGCCCAGCAAGCGCAGTTCGAGCATTTCGAGCCCGACAGCTGCCTGATCA
The DNA here is from genome assembly GCF_055390755.1 of Pseudomonas sp. Van50. Classification (NCBI taxonomy): domain Bacteria; kingdom Pseudomonadati; phylum Pseudomonadota; class Gammaproteobacteria; order Pseudomonadales; family Pseudomonadaceae; genus Pseudomonas; species Pseudomonas sp. Van50. Next base: position 4,641,275 of record NZ_AP024343.1, read on the forward strand.
ACCGCTACGTGCCCGGCGCCCGGATGTCGCTGCACCAGGACAAGAACGAACGCTCCCTCGCCGCGCCCATCGTCTCGATCTCCCTGGGCTTGCCAGCGGTGTTCCAGTTCGGCGGCTTCGAGCGCAGCGACAAGAGCCTGCGCATCCCGTTGCACCATGGTGACATCGTGGTCTGGGGTGGCGTGGACCGGTTGCGTTACCACGGCGTGCTGGCGCTCAAGGAAGGCCAACACCCGCGCCTGGGTACCCAGCGGATCAACCTGACGCTTCGCAGCGCCGGATGAAGGTGCAGAATTCAACCGCAAGACCCGGAGTGTCGTCACTTGGATGGCTCGCTACTGTAGGCAAAACGGGCCAATGGAATAACGACCATGAACAGCACTTCGAACAATCTTGCCCCTGAACTGGATCCTCGCTGGGCCGCCGTACTCGCCCGGGACCCGCGCGCCGATGGGCAATTCGTCTATGGCGTGAAAACCACCGGCATCTATTGCCACCCCAGCAGCCTGTCGCGCCTGCCCAACCCGCGCAACGTCGAATTTTTCGACACGCCGGAACAGGCCCAGGCCGCCGGCTACCGGCCCAGCAAGCGCGTGGCCCGGGACCAGACTCAGATCGCCGCCCAACAAGCGGCCCGAGTCGCGGCGGCCTGCCGGCAAATCGAGGCGGCCGAGGAACTGCCAGGCCTGAATGAACTGGCAGCAAGCGCCGGCTTGAGCCCCTTCCATTTTCATCGGGTCTTCAAGGCTGTCACCGGCCTGACGCCCAAGGGTTACGCCGCCGCCCATCGTTCACGCAAGGTGCGCGAACGCCTGGCCGATGGCGGCACGATCACCGAGGCGCTGTACGACGCCGGCTTCAATTCCAACAGCCGCTTCTATGAAGCGGCCGACAAAGTGTTGGGCATGAAACCCGCCGACTACCGCGCTGCCGGGCAGAACACCGACATCCGTTTCGCCGTCGGCCAATGCTCCCTCGGGGCAATCCTGGTGGCGCAAAGCGAGCGTGGCGTGTGCGCGATCCTGCTGGGAGACGATCCGGACGCGCTGGTGCGGGACCTGCAGGACAAATTCCGCCGGGCCAACCTCATCGGTGCCGACCGCGAGTTCGAGCAGTTGATCGCCCAGGTGGTGGGCTTCATCGAAGCGCCGGCCCTGGGCCTGGACCTGCCCCTGGACCTGCGCGGCACCGCCTTTCAGGAACGGGTCTGGCAAGCGTTGCGGGACATTCCCGCAGGGAGCACCGCCAGCTACGCCGAGATCGCCCAGCGCATCGGCATGCCCAAGGCCGTGCGCGCCGTGGCCCAGGCCTGCGGCGCCAACAGCCTGGCGGTGGCGATCCCTTGCCACCGGGTGGTGCGCAGCGACGGCAACCTATCGGGCTATCGCTGGGGCGTGGAGCGCAAGCGTCAGTTGCTCGCGCTGGAGCGCTCGGCCGGGGACTGAACGCCGATGTAGATCGCCACCGAGTCGGGGCTGCCGTAGACCTCGAAATCGGTGGTGAAGCGGCGCAGCGTCTGTGGGTTATCCGCGAAGTAGGCCCAGATCAGGCCCCAGGTCTGAACCACGCAATCGGGCATCGGCCCCTTGGCCGAAAACACCAGGTAATCCCCGCCCTCGATGTCCACGGCGGGGTAGCCTGCGCTGGTCGCATCCACCTGCACCCCGGCCGTCACGTCGAAGTGGCCGGTGGCGTCGGACTCGTAATTGGAATACACCCCGTAGACGAACGACTCCGACTGCCTGGCCGGGATCGTGTCGAACAGCCCTTCGGTGAAGAACCGTTGCCACATCGGGCCGATCCTGGCCGTGTCGGGCTGCTGCTCGTCAGTGTTGCGGGTGCGCACCTGCAAACCGGCCACGGTGAAGGGTTCGACGGTCTTGAGTTTCACGTCCATGGGTCAGGCTCCTTGATACTGAAGCACGCATGGTAACCCTCCCGCCGTCGGGATCAAGTTGCGGCGCACGATTGAAAAACTCGACTGGCCCTCCCCGGCCCACACCTGCTAAAAACGCTGTTTCCTTCTGCCGTCGGAGACCCCGCACATGAGCCAGTGGCCAGACACTCGCCTTCTTGACCTGCTCGGTATCGAGCTGCCCATCATCCAGGGGCCGCTGGCCGGGGTGACCGGGCCGGCCATGGTGGTCGCGACCTGCAATGCCGGCGGCCTGGGTTCGATGCCGGCGGCGATGCTCGATGTCGAGCAGTTGCGCCAGGCGCTGACGACCATCAGCGAACAGACCGACAAGCCGTTCAACGTGAATTTTTTCTGTCATCAGCCACCGGCCTTCGACGAGCAGCGGGCCGAGACCTGGAAACAACGGCTCAAGCCGTACTATCAGGAACTGGGCATCGACTTCGACGCACCGACCCCGGTGTCCAACCGCACGCCCTTCGATGATGCCGCCTGCCGGGTGTTGGAGGAGATGCGTCCCAAGGTGGTCAGTTTCCACTTTGGCCTGCCGGAAAAATCCCTGCTGGACCGGGTAAAGGCCACCGGTGCGAAAATTCTTTCGTCGGCCACCACCGTCGAGGAAGCCATCTGGCTCGAACAGCACGGTTGCGACGCGATCATCGCCATGGGCTATGAAGCCGGCGGGCATCGCGGGATGTTCCTCAGCGACGACCTCAACACCCAGGTCGGTCTGTTTGCCTTGCTGCCGCAGGTGGTGGATGCGGTGAAGGTACCGGTGATCGCCGCCGGCGGCATTGGCGATGCCCGCGGGATTGTCGCGGCATTCGCCCTGGGGGCCTCGGCGGTGCAACTGGGCAGCGCCTACCTGTTCACCCCCGAGGCGAAAATCAGCGCGTCCCATCACCGGGCGTTGCGCACGGCCAAGGAAAGCCAGACCGCCGTCACCAACCTGTTCACCGGCCGCCCGGCCCGGGGCATCGTCAACCGGGTGATGCGCGAAGTGGGGCCGATGAGCCCACTTGCGCCGGCATTCCCCTTGGCGGGCGGCGCCTTGCTGCCGTTGCGCGCCAAGGGCGAAGCGGACTTCAGCAACCTCTGGGCCGGCCAGGCGTTTCCCTTGGGGCGCGATCTGTCGACAGCCGAATTGACCCGGCGGTTGGCTGAAGAGGCGTTGGCCCGATTCAACAACTGGGGGCGGTCCTGACAGTCGTCATTGCCTGTCAGGCCGCCATCGCGAGCAAGCTCGCTCCCACAGAGATAGGGGCAACCGGCAAATCTGGACACACCACCGGACCTGTGGGAGCGAGCTTGCTCGCGATGGAGCCAGCCCTCGCCCCTAGCTGCCCAGGCAAAATGCCACGTTCCGTTTGTCGGCCATTCGCTATATATTCCACTATATAACGACCTGACCTTACGGAGCCTCACCTATGCGCCTCACCCGCTTCGCGCCGTTGCTGTTGATCCCGTTCCTGACTATTGGCGCCGCCCAGGCCGCCGAGGTGCAGGTGGCGGTCGCCGCCAATTTCACTGCGCCGATCCAGGCCATTGCCGCCGATTTCGAAAAAGACACCGGGCATAAACTGGTGGCGGCGTACGGCGCCACCGGCCAGTTCTACACGCAGATCAAGAACGGCGCGCCATTCGAGGTTTTCCTCGCCGCCGACGACACCACCCCGGCCAGGCTCGAAAGCGAAGGCGACACCGTCAACGGCTCGCGCTTTACCTACGCGGTCGGCACCCTGGCGCTGTGGTCGGCCAAGGACGGTTATGTCGACAACCAGGGCCAGGTCCTCAAGCGCAACGACTTCCAACACCTGTCCATCGCCAACCCGAAAGCCGCGCCCTATGGCCTGGCTGCGACCCAGGTGCTGGACAAGCTGGGCTTGACCGATCAGGTCAAAAGCAAGCTCGTCGAAGGCCAGAACATCACCCAGGCCTACCAGTTCGTCTCCACCGGTAACGCTGAATTGGGCTTCGTCGCCTTGTCCCAGGTGTACAAGGACGGCAAAGTGACGGGCGGCTCGGCGTGGATCATCCCGGCCGAACTGCACGACCCGATCAAACAAGACGCGGTGATCCTCACCAAGGGCCGGGACAACCCCGCCGCCGTAGCCCTGGTGGATTACCTCAAGGGCCCGAAAGCCGCCGCCATCATCCAAGCCTACGGTTACCAACGCTAAATGCCCCTGACCAGCGCCGACTACGCCGCCATCTGGCTGACCCTGAAACTGGCGTCCTTGACCACGGTGATCCTGCTGCTCGTCGGCACGCCCATCGCGCTGTGGCTGTCACGCACCCGCTCCTGGCTGCGCGGGCCGGTGGGGGCGGTGGTGGCGTTGCCGCTGGTGCTGCCGCCAACGGTGATTGGCTTTTACCTGCTGCTGGCATTGGGGCCGAACGGCTGGATCGGCCAGCTCACCCAAGCCCTCGGGTTGGGCACCCTCACCTTCAGCTTTACCGGGCTGGTGATCGGCTCGGTGATCTATTCCATGCCGTTTGTGGTGCAGCCGTTGCAAAACGCTTTCGCTGCCATCGGCAGTCGCCCCCTGGAAGTCGCCGCCACCCTGCGAGCCGGGCCTTGGGATACGTTTTTCAGCGTCATCCTGCCCCTGGCCCGTCCTGGTTTTATCACGGCGGCGATTCTGGGTTTCGCCCACACCGTCGGCGAATTCGGCGTGGTGCTGATGATCGGCGGCAACATCCCGGAGAAAACCCGGGTGGTGTCGGTGCAGATCTACGACCATGTCGAGGCCCTGGAATATGCCCAGGCCCACTGGCTGGCGGCAGCGATGCTGGTGTTTTCATTCCTGGTGCTGCTGGCGTTGTATTCCAGCCGCCGAACCCGTGCCGGGTGGAGCTGATCGATGATCAACGCGCGCTTGCAACTCGACCACGGGGCTTTTTCCCTGGACCTGGATGTGCAACTGCCGGGCCGTGGCGTGACGGCCCTGTATGGGCCTTCCGGCTCCGGCAAGACTACCTGCCTGCGCTGCATTGCCGGGTTGGAGCGGCCGGCCCGGGGCTTTATCGAGGTCAACGGCCAAGTGTGGCAGGACAGCGAGCACGGCGTGTTCGTGCCGCCCCACAAGCGGTCGGTGGGGTATGTGTTCCAGGAGGCGAGCCTGTTCGCCCATCTGTCGGTGCGGGCCAACCTGGCGTTCGGCCTCAAGCGCATCGCGCCGGCACAACGGCGGGTGGACATGGACCAGGCCACCGATCTGCTGGGCATCGGGCACTTGCTCGATCGCCAGCCGCACAACCTCTCCGGCGGCGAGCGCCAACGGGTGGGCATCGCCCGTGCCTTGCTCACCAGCCCGCGGCTGCTGCTGATGGATGAGCCGCTGGCGGCCCTCGATACCCGGCGCAAAAACGAAATCCTGCCTTACCTGCAACGCCTCCACGATGAACTGGACATCCCGGTGCTGTATGTCAGCCATTCCCAGGACGAAGTGGCACGCCTGGCCGATCACATCGTGCTGCTCGACGCTGGCCGCGCGCAGGCCAGCGGCCCCATCGGCGAAACCCTGGCCCGGCTCGACCTGCCATTGGCCCTGGGGGATGACGCCGGGGTGGTGATCGAGGGCAAGGTCAGCGGCTATGACCCGGCGTACCAATTGCTGACCCTGAACCTGCCCGACAGCCAACTGAACGTACGCGTGGCCCATACATCACTGGCCCTCGGCCAGCCGCTGCGTTTCAAGGTCCAGGCCCGGGACGTCAGCCTCAGCCTGGCGAACGATGCCCAGACCAGCATCCTCAACCGCCTGCCGGTGACCGTGGTCAGCGAACAGGCGGCCGACAACGCCGCCCATGTGCTGGTCCGCCTGGAAGCCGCCGGCACTCCGCTGCTGGCGCGCATCACCCGCTACTCCCGCGACCAGTTGAAACTGCAGCCGGGACTGGTGTTGTGGGCGCAGATCAAGGCAGTGGCGGTGTTGGCGTAGGCCCCGGGGCGCTTGTGGGAGCAAGGCTTGCCCGCGATGACATCGCCTCGGTCCATCAGCTACACCGAGGTGCTTGTATCGCGGGCAAGCCTTGCTCCCACAGGTTCGGCGGCGCCATCAGAATCTTGGCACGACCGCAACGGGCTGCGGTCAATCGATCACAGGCCACCGGATTCGCTGCCAAGGACTTTCTTCATGCCCGACACCCTGCCGCCGGATGCACTGCCGGCCGACCTGCATTATGTCGATGACACGGCCCCCGGCATCGCCCGCAAGAAATTGCGTGGCAAGTTCTGTTATTTCGACCCGCAGGGCCAGCGCATCACCGACGCGGCCGAGATCCAGCGCATCAATGCCCTGGCGGTGCCGCCGGCCTATACCGATGTCTGGATCTGCACCGACCCCGTGGTCATCTCCAGGCCACCGGGCGCGATGCCCGCGGGCGCAAGCAGTACCGCTACCACGCGCGCTGGCGTGAGGTGCGCGATGCGGACAAGTATTCGCGGATGCTGGAATTCGGACGGGCCTTGCCGCGCTTGCGCAAACGCCTCGAGGAGATCCTGGCCAAACCCGGGTTCAGCCGCGACAAGGTCATGGCCACCGTTATCACCCTGCTCGACCTCACCCTGATCCGAGTCGGCAACACCCAATACGCTCGCGACAATCGCTCCTATGGCTTGACGACCCTGCGCAACAAACATGTCGAAGTCAACGGCAGCGCCATCGCCTTCCAGTTCCGCGGCAAAAGCGGCATCGAGCACCAGATCACCGTGAAAGACCGACGCCTGGCACGGATCATCAAGCGCTGCCAGGAGATCCCCGGACAAAACCTCTTCCAGTACCTGGACGAGAACGGTGAGCGTCACTCCGTCAGTTCTTCGGACATCAACGCCTACCTCAAATCCCTTACCGGTGCCGATTTCACTGCCAAGGATTACCGTACCTGGGCCGGCAGCGCGGCGGCGCTGGCCGGGCTGCGGTTGCTGTCGTGGGAAACCGAGAGCGAGGCGAAAAAACACGTCGTCGAGATGGTCAGGCAGGTTGCCAGGCAACTGGGCAACACGCCGAGCGTCTGTCGCAAGTGCTACATTCATCCTGCAGTGGTGGAGGCTTTTTTGCTCGGCGCCCTGAGGCAATTGCCCAAGCCGCGGCTGCGCAAAGGCCTCAGTGAAGAAGACGCCGCACTGGCGATATTTTTGCAGCGCATGGCCGACGCTGCCCAAGCGTGCTGAACAGAAAAGGGACGTGATGGGGCCGCCCGCGCCCAACCAGGGATGAGGAACATCCGAAGGCCTGCGAACTCCCAACTGTACGGCACAGCCGATCAGCAGGTACGTCAAAGGGTGAAATCGACAGGAGTTGCAGATGTCCGAACACATTGTCCATTTCCATTGCCAGATCGATCAGGGCACCACGGAGCGCTTCCGGGACAATTGCCTGGAAGCCATTGAAAAAGGCGCCGACTCGCTGATGCTCAACCTCTCCACCGTCGGCGGCAGCACCAACTTCGGTTTTACGCTCTATACCTTCATCAAGTCCCTTCCAGTGCCGGTACGTGCGGTCAATGCCGGCAACATCGAGTCGATGGGCATCATCATGTTTCTCGCCGCCAGCGACCGCACCACCACACCCCACTCGCGCTTTCTGATCCACCCGATGAACTGGTACTTCGGTCAGAAATCCGTGGACCACTCACGCCTGCGTGAGTACCTGTCCAGCCTGGACAACGACGTGGCGCGGTACGTGGAGATCTACGTCAAGGAAACCGCCGGCGCCGCGACTCAATTGGATATCTTCAAGTGCCTGTGTGCCGAGGAACGGGTGATCCCAGCGGAAAACTCCCTGGCCTTTGGTATTGCGCACCGGGTCGAACAGGTGGTTTTTCCAACGGACGCCAAGCATTGGAAAGTCAGCGGCGGCGAGGACTGAAAGGAAGCCAACCGGCGGCTGACCATTCGTCGCCAGCAAGCGGTTTTTTTTAAACTTCACCCGGCCATTTTCTTTCACAAATAATGCGAGGCACGTTGCTCGCTCAATCACTGAGGATTATCGAAATGGCCAGTAGCGGAAACAAAAACCCAGGCAACTTCGCCAATGATCGTGAAAAAGCATCTGAAGCCGGCAAGAAAGGCGGACAGGCGTCGGGCGGCAACGTTGCCAACGACCGGCAAAAAGGCATGGGAGCCGGTAACAAAGGTAGCGAACGCAGCCAAGGAGGCGGCAGAAAATCGTAACCACCCAAATCGTTGGGGCGCAGACGTACTGCGCCCCGGCGCTGTCCGCTCTCGCCCTCGCTACAAATACGAAATTCCATATATTCGATTGTCCGCATATACTCCGGCGCAGCCCAACCTTGCGCTTATCGGAGCCGATCGATGAAAGTCCTCTTCATGTGCACAGCCAACAGTTGCCGCAGCATTCTCAGCGAAGCGATGTTCAACCATCTGGCCCCGGCCGGATTCCAGGCCGTCAGCGCCGGCAGTTTCCCCAAGGGCCACGTGCTCCCGCGCAGCCTGAACACCTTGCAAGAAGCCGGTATCAGCGTAAAAGGCTTGCGCAGCAAGGGTAACGACGCGTTCGAGGGCAGCCCGCCGGACATCGTCATCACCGTGTGCGACAGCGCCGCTCGCGATGCTTGCCCGGTGTACTTCGGTCCGGCCATCAAAGCCCACTGGGGCCTGGTCGATCCATCGACCGTCAGAGGCAGCGATGATCAGATCGGCCAGGCCTTCCATGCCACTCTGGATCGTATCGAAACCCGCTGCCGGGCCTTCTTCGCCCTGCCCTTCGACCAACTGGATGCCCAGGCCCTGAAAGCCGAGCTGGACCGCATCGGCACCCTCTGACCGCTCAACCGGCGTTATACGCCTGCTTCACCGTCTCGATCCAGCTTGGGTCCAGGCGCGACTGTTCGGTGTCCAGGCCCAGCGCCTGCATGTTCGCCAGGTGCGCGTCGGCTTCACGCGCGAGGGAGCCCTGGGCGCTGGAGTTCTCGTCCAGCTGATGCATCTGGGCCAGCCCCAGGTGATAGAAGCGCAGCAGCTTAATGGCGGTGGGGTCCTGGGCCTGCACACCGGCCTTCACCTGGTGCATCACGTTGGTGATTTTCATCAGGCTGCGCTTGAGCTGCCAGCCGTATACCGCGGCGGCCATCCACGGCTGCGACCAGAAATACTGGCGCATCAGCACAGCCATCGCCAACACCGCGACAATCACCCCGCCGAGGTTGAAGCGAAAGTTATCACCTCCCGGCGTACCCAACAGCATCACGGCCAGGCTGGACAGCAGCATCGCCAGGGCCAGGAACACCACCGCGATGATCAGGGTGCTGCGGCGGGTCTGCCTGCGGTAGGTGTCGCCATCCCACGGTTTGATCTCGAACATCGCGGCGCAATTTCCTTGTACGGCATCAAAAGAGTCACGCATTATCGCCTGCCCGGTCGATTTAGCTATGCTGGAGCTCATTTTGTATGGCCGCCGACTCGCCGGGCCCGGATCGAAGTCCATGGCGATAGCGCAAGGATCGTGCGATCTTTCGGCGTGGACGTTTTTTTCAAGATGCCGTCGTTGTGTGCATGGCATCGTTTTCAAGGAAAGCTGAATGACTCAAAGACATGTAATCAACGCCTCGGTAAGCCCCAAGGGCAGCCTGGAGACCTTGTCCCAGCGCGAAGTCCAGCAACTGAGCGAAGCCGGCTCCGGCAGTATCTATACCCTCTTTCGCCAGTGCGCCCTGGCCATCCTCAATACCGGCGCCCATGTCGATAACGCCAAGACCATCCTGGAAGCCTACAAGGACTTCGAGATCCGCATTCACCAGCAGGACCGGGGCGTACGCCTGGAGCTGCTGAACGCGCCAGCCGATGCGTTCGTCGACGGCGAAATGATCGCCAGCACCCGGGAAATGCTCTTCAGTGCCCTGCGCGACATCGTCTACACCGAGAACGAACTGGACAGCCAGCGCATCGACCTCAGCTCGTCCCAGGGCATCAGCGACTACGTGTTCCACCTGCTGCGCAACGCCCGCACCCTGCGCCCTGGCGTGGAGCCGAAAATCGTCGTGTGCTGGGGCGGTCACTCGATCAACACCGAAGAATACAAATACACCAAGAAAGTCGGCCACGAACTGGGCCTGCGCAGCCTGGACATCTGCACCGGCTGCGGCCCGGGCGTGATGAAAGGCCCGATGAAAGGCGCCACCATCGCCCACGCCAAGCAGCGCATCCATGGCGGTCGCTACCTGGGCCTGACGGAGCCGGGGATCATCGCCGCCGAGGCGCCGAACCCGATCGTCAATGAGCTGGTGATCCTGCCGGACATCGAGAAGCGCCTGGAAGCCTTCGTGCGCGTCGGCCATGGCATCATCATCTTCCCGGGCGGTGCCGGTACGGCAGAGGAGTTCCTGTACCTGCTGGGCATCCTGATGCACCCGGCCAACCAGGACCTGCCCTTCCCCGTCGTGCTCACCGGGCCGAAAAGCGCCGCGCCGTACCTCGACCAGTTGCATGCGTTTGTCGGTGCAACCTTGGGCGAGGCGGCGCAGAAGCACTATCAGATCATCATTGACGACCCGGCCGAAGTGGCTCGGCAGATGACCCAGGGGCTCAAGGAGGTCAAGCAGTTCCGCCGCGAGCGTAACGACGCTTTCCACTTCAACTGGCTGCTGAAGATCGACGAGGGCTTCCAGCGCCCGTTCGACCCAACTCACGCCAACATGGCCAGCCTGGGCCTGAGCCGTGACCTGCCCGCCCACGAACTGGCCGCCAACCTGCGCCGGGCGTTCTCGGGGATCGTGGCCGGTAACGTCAAGGACAAGGGCATCCGCCTGATCGAAGAGCACGGCCCTTACGAGATCCACGGCGACGCCGCCATCATGGAACCCCTCGACCGCCTGCTCCAGGCCTTCGTCGCCCAACATCGCATGAAACTGCCGGGCGGCGCGGCGTATGTGCCGTGCTATCGCGTGGTGACCTGACCTAGCAGAGCACCACAGATCCAATGTGGGAGCGAGCTTGCTCGCGATGGCGTCGATCATTCAGCATTGATGCAGGCTGAACCACCGCGATCGCGAGCAAGCTCGCTCCCACAGGGGGATTTGTGGTGACTGCAACGCCGGTGAACGACTTAAAAACTGTGGGAGCGAAGTGTTCTGCGGCGGTCATAGAATCGGAAGCAGCCGCATCAGGCCAGCCTCATCCACCTCAATGCCTAGCCCGAGGTAATCCTTGATCTGCGGATGAAGGGTGACCACGGGGTGCGTGTGCGTTGCCGTCACCACCATCACATCGGCCCCGGCGGCCTCGCCTGCCCGAATACCGGCCTCGGCGTCTTCAAACACCAGACACTCCCGGGGCGTCACCTGCAGGCGTTCGGCCGCCAGGCGATAGCAGGCGGGGTTGGGCTTGCCGTCATTCACATCCTCGGCGGTGACCATCACTGCCGGGCGCGGGATTCCCGCCGCTTCCATACGCCGCAAGGCCAATGCCATGGGCGCCGAGGTGACGATCGCCCATCGCTCTGGCGGCAGGCTATGCAGAAACGCAGCCGCCCCCTTCACTGGCTCCACGCCTTCCACGTCTTCGATTTCCTCGCGGGTAATCCGCTCGGCCTCGGCCTGGGCATCCACCCCTGGCAGATGCTGGCGAGCGATGGTGTCGATGGCGCGCATGCCGTGGATCGTCGGCAGGAACGTCGCCACATCCACGCCGTGGCGCAGGGCCCAGCGGGTCCAGATCCGCTCGGCGGCGGCGATGGAGGTGAGCAAGGTGCCGTCCATGTCGAACAGGAAGGCGCGGTAGGCGATGTGGGTGGTAAGACTGGCAGGCATCGGATCCTCGGTGGCGGCGTGGCGGGTGACGGCCACTGTAACATCGCCAGGCACCAAACCCTTGTGGGAGCGAGCTTGCTCGCGATGGCACCGGTACATTCAGCACTGATGCAGGCTGAACCACCGCCATCGCGAGCAAGCTCGCTCCCACAGGGTCCGGTGGTGGGTTGATTACACCAACCGCTCGATCGGCTGATGCTGCCAGACCCGCTTGTAGTACAGCGTCTGCAACAACAGCATGCTCAAGTAAGCCACCGGGAACGCCATCCACACCCCTTGCAACCCGAAGTGCGCGTCCAGCAGATACGCGGCCGGCACTTGCACGGCGACGATGCAGAAAATCGAGATGGCGACCGGCACCAGCACCGTGCCGCTGGCGCGCATGATGCCGCCGACGATCGCCTGGAAGCCGAACACCAGCAAGCTCCAGAGCATGATATGCAGCAAGTGTTCGGCCTGGACCCGGGCCGCCGGATCCGTGATGAACAGCCCCAGCAGCCAGTGGGACAACAGATAGCCCAGGAGCACCAGCCCACCGGTGAGCCAGAGGTTGAATGCCAGCCCCGTGCGCAGGATCGGCCCCAGGCGCTCCAGGCGGCCGGCACCAATGGCCTGGGCGCCGAGGATCGAGGCAGTGATGGCAATCGACAGCGCCGGAAACTGCACGTAGTTGACGATCTGCGTCACCGCGCCGTAGGCCGCCGTGGCCTGGGAGCCGTGGCGATTGACCAGCGCCAGGATCACCAACTCCGACAACGAGATCACCACCATCTGCAACCCGGTGGGCAGGCCGATGCGCAGGACCTTGCCGAGGATGTCCCGGTCCAGGCGCATCGCCGCGAACAACGCACGGTCCGGCGCCAAGGCATGCTCGCGGCGACTCAGGCGCCACGCCAGCATCAGCATTGCCGACGTCGTCCCCGCCAGCCCTGCCCATGCCGCGCTCTGGATGCCCATCTGCGGCAACCCCAGCCAGCCGCGAATCAACGCTGGCGTGAGCAGCAGCCCGACACTGGTGGACACCAGCAGCGCCAACATCGGTGACACCGTATCGCTCACCCCGCGCAGCAGTTGGGTGAACAGCACGAATACCAGCAGCATCGGCAGGATCCACAGCATGACCCGGGCATAGGAAACGGCGTCCTCCAACACATCGGCCGGCGTGCCCAGCCCTTGCAACGCCTGACGAGCAAAGACACTGCCAAGCACCGCCGCCACCAGGCCAATGATCGCCCCCAGCAACAAGGTCGAACCGGCAATCGCCTTCACCGTGCCGGTTTCGCCGGCGCCGTAGGCCTGCCCGATCAACACCCCCGCCCCCGCGCCCAGGCCGATCACCAAAGCGATAAAGAAAAACACGATGGGAAACATGCCCGACACCGACGCCAATGCCTGGGTGCCGAGCATCTGGCCGATGTAGATGCTGTTGAACGTGCCGGACATGGACTGCAGGAAGTTGGACAGGACCATGGGGATCAGGAACAGGAGATAGGTTTTCCAGAGGGGCTGGGTCGGCATGGGGACTCTGATGGCAGGTTCGAAAATCCGATGCGGGGTAATTTAGCTCAATCCATGGATTCTGTTTCAGAAGATGTCCGTTTTCGTGGCGTGCCAATACCAGGCTCGCCCCACGCCCCAGCGGGGGCGAGCGCCCTCGCCAGGAGATTTCCACAGGTCAGGCGATCTCGACAATCTCCCAATCTCGTCTATTCTTAGATATCACTGTGCCATTACTTTTATCGAAATCGGACGACTGGTCCTCAAGACCGTACCGGCCTTGCAGATAACCAGTTATTCGCAAATAACCTGTTAGCAACACTGTTCAAGGACCGAACCATGACGTCGTATTCTCACGGTCATTCCCTTTCCCAATCACAACCACGCATTCTCTGGAGCACCGTGCTGGTGGCCATCGCCGCGAGCATTGGCGTGCTGGCGCTCAATGGCACGAGTGGGCAAAACATCGGTTTGAGTGTGGCGATCGTGGTCTTGGGCGTCGGTGCTGGCGTATGGGGTGCGCGTTCGCAACGCCAGCAGTTCGACAGCGCCCTCGCCGCCGCCATGGCCCGCCACGACCTGCAAGGCAGCGAGCACCTGGCCCATAGAACCAACGCACAACTCAACGACGTCATCCTCGGTGCCATGCCGATCTGGGCCAAGCAGGTCGAAAGCTCCCGGCAGCAGACCGAGACCGCGATCGTCTCACTGACCAGCCGCTTCACTGGCATTTCGTCACGCCTGGAAGACACCGTGCAAGCCTCGCAATTGGCCGCCGGTGAACTGGCCGGCAGCAGCGGTGGCGGCGCCGTGCAGGTGCTGGCCCAAAGCGAAGGTGAACTGGTCAAGGTCATCGACTCCCTGAAGGCCACCCAGGCCAGCCGCGACGAAACCCTGGCCCAGGTGCGCAACCTGACGGCCTATACCGGCGAGCTGCGGACCATGGCCGCCGACGTCGCGGCGATTGCCGCACAGACCAACCTGCTGGCCCTCAACGCCGCCATCGAAGCCGCCCGTGCCGGCGAGGCCGGGCGTGGGTTTGCGGTGGTGGCCGACGCCGTGCGCAGCCTCTCGAGCAAGTCCAGCGAGACCGGCCAGCAGATGTCGGCCAAGGTCGACATCATCAACACCGCCATCACCCAACTGGTGCATGCCGCCTCCAGCGGCGCGGACCAGGACAGCCATTCGGTCAGTGCCTCCGAGCAAAGCATCCAGCAGGTGCTGGAGCGCTTCAAGAGTGTCACCGGCCGACTGGCCGACTCGGCCGACATGCTGCAACGGGAAAGCTTCGGCATCCGCGATGAACTCACCGAGGTGCTGGTCAGCCTGCAATTCCAGGATCGGGTCAGCCAGATCCTCAGCCACGTGCGCGACAACATAGAGGACCTGCATGTGCATCTGCAGCAGGCCAGTCAGTCGCCCGACCAGGCCGTCTCCATCGATGCCCGCCAATGGCTGGCGCGCATGGAAACCACTTATGCCACCGACGAGCAGCGCCGCAATCACCACGGCGACTCGAGCGCGCAACAGACTTCACAGGAAATAACCTTCTTTTAGGAGAGCCGCTCATGGCTAAAAGTGTATTGGTTGTCGACGACTCCGCGAGCGTTCGGCAGGTGGTCGGCATCGCGTTGAAAAGTGCCGGCTATGACGTGATCGAAGCCAGCGACGGCAAGGACGCGCTGGGCAAGCTCAACGGCCAGAAAGTGCACCTGATCATCAGTGACGTGAACATGCCCAACATGGACGGCATCACCTTCGTCAAGGAGGTCAAGAAGCTGGTCAGCTACAAGTTCACGCCGATCATCATGCTCACCACCGAATCCCAGGAATCGAAGAAACAGGAAGGCCAGGCCGCCGGGGCCAAGGCCTGGGTGGTCAAGCCGTTCCAGCCAGCGCAGATGCTGGCGGCGGTATCCAAGCTGATCCTTCCTTGATAGCCGGAGGCTCCGATGCCGTTGCACTACGAAGCACAGGATGACACCGCCCAGGTGCACATCGACGGCGAGCTGACGATCTACACCGCGGCCGAGCTGGCCGCGCAGTGGCTGCCGCACCTGGGGGCAACGCCGCGAATGGCCCTCGATCTGTCGCAGATCACCGAGATGGACGGCGCTGGCCTGCAACTGCTGCTGATGGTGCAGCGCGAGGCCTCCCGGGCCGGGACCCAACTGACACTGACCGGCCAAAGCCAGGCCGTCACGGAGACACTTGCCCTGTGCAACCTGGTTGCCTAGGACGCCGGACACGACAAAGGAAATGAGCGTGAGCATCAATCTCGATCAGGCACAACAGACCTTCATCGTCGAGGCACGGGAACAGTTGCAGGCGATGGAAGAGTCGCTGCTGCAACTGGAAACCGACCCCGGCGACGATGACGCCATCGGTGCGATCTTCCGGGCGGCCCACACGATCAAGGGTTCGGCCGGGCTGTTTGGCCTGGAACCCATCGTCAGCTTTACCCACATCGTCGAAGACGTGCTCGACCGCCTGCGCAACGGCAGCGTCGAGGTGGACGCCGGCCTGATTGCGGTGTTGCTCAAGTCCAGCGACCACATGCTGGAACTGATCAACGTGGCCGCCAACCAGGGCGGAGCGCTGCCGCCGCCGGCCCTGCAACGGGAAGTGGAGCTGTGCCAGATCCTGCAGGAATACCAGGCGCCCTCGCCGGCCGCGGCCCCAACGCCTGCGCAGGACACCGAAACCCGCGAGCCCGGCGAAACGCGCCTCTGGCACCTTTCCCTGCGCTTCGGCCAGGACGTGTTCCGCAACGGCATGGACCCGCTGTCGTTCCTGCGCTACCTGCAAACCCTGGGTGAAATCGTCGACCTCACCACCCTGACCGACGCCCTGCCCGCCGCCGATGCCTGGGACGCCGAGTCCTGCTACCTGGGCTTCGACATCGCGTTTCGCTCGGCCGCCAGCCACGGGGCGATCAACGAAGTGTTCGATTTCGTCCGGGAAGACTGCGAGATCGAGATCGTTGCCCAGGATGACGACATCGCGCCCCTGGCCAACACCGGCCTGGTGACCACATCACCGGAACCGGCCGAAGAAACCACCGCGTTGGTCGCCACCGGCGAGTTGCTGTCCGACCAGCGCAAGACGCCGCGCATGCCCGCCCAGATCGCCACCGACAAACAAGCGGTGACCAGCGACAGCAAGGCCAAGGACGGCACCTACGTACGGGTCAACGCCGACAAGCTCGACGAGTTGATCAACCTGGTGGGCGAACTGGTCATCGCCAGCGCCGGCGCCAGCCTGCTGGCCCGCACCTGCCACAACGACCCGTTGCAGGAAGCCACCTCGTCGGTCTCCGGGCTGGTGGAAGAAATCCTCGACGGCGCCCTGCGCCTGCGCATGATCCCCATTGGCGAAACCTTCAACCGCTTCCGTCGGGTGGTGCGTGATGTCAGCCAGGAACTGGGCAAGGACATCGACCTGATCATCAGCGGCGCGGAGACCGAGCTGGACAAGACCGTGGTGGAAAAAATCGGCGACCCGCTCATGCACCTGCTGCGCAACGCCATGGACCACGGCATAGAAACCGCCGAGGCCCGGCTGGCGGCCGGCAAATCGGTCAAGGGGCACTTGCACCTCAACGCGTATCACGACTCCGGCAGCATCGTGCTGGAAATCGCCGACGACGGGGCCGGCCTGAACCGTGACCGGATCCTGGAAAAAGCCCAGGAGCGTGGCCTGGTGCAGCCAGGTGCCAGCCCCACCGACCAGGAAATCTACAACCTGATTTTCGAACCCGGCTTTTCCACCGCCCAGGCCGTGACCAACCTTTCGGGGCGTGGCGTGGGCATGGACGTGGTCAAGCGCAACATCACCCTGCTGCGCGGCACCGTCGACCTGGACAGCCAGCCCGGCAAGGGCACCGTGGTGCGCATCCGCCTGCCGCTGACCCTGGCGATCATCAATGGCTTCCTGGTGGGCATCGGTCAGTCGACCTATGTGATTCCGCTGGACATGGTCCAGGAATGCATCGAGCTGAGCGAAGACGATGGCCTCACCAGCCGCGAGCAAGGCTACCTCGACCTGCGCGGCGAGGTGCTGCCCCTGGTCTACCTGCGCGATCACTTCAGCCACGAAGGCCCGGCCGCGCGCCGGCAGAACGTGGTGGTGGTGCGCTACGCCGAACTCAAGGCCGGGCTGGTAGTGGATGACTTGCTGGGTGAGTTCCAGACCGTGATCAAACCGCTGGGCAAGCTGTTTGGCGCCCTTCGCGGCATCAGCGGCTCGACCATCCTGGGCAGTGGCGCCGTGGCGTTAATTCTCGACGTACCGGCATTGCTCACCCAGATCGCCCAGACAGAAAACCGCTACACCCCGACTCAATTACAACAAGCCAACGCTCGCTGACGCTTTAGCACTTCCATGGAGAGGTACTTCCCGATGAAATGGTTCTACGATCTTAGAATCGCCACCAAACTGATCACTTCATTTCTTGTGGTGCTGGCCCTGACCGCCGTCATGGGGGTGTTCGCGATCATCCAACTGGGTGAGGTGAACAGCACCACCGTCGAGATCCGGGAAAACTGGATGCCATCCATGCGTGCTGCCTCGGGCATGCGTTTCTACGGGGCAAACTACCGCCTCAAGGAAAACCGCCACATTACCGCCGATTCCGAACAAGAACGCCTCACTGTCGAACAAGAAGCGGAAGAAGCCAAAAAGGGGTTTGAAACCCGCATGGCGACCTATGAAAAACTGCTCTCCAGCGCGGAAGATCGCCAGCTGTTCGAAACCACCCGCAATGACTGGGTCGCTTACCTCGCCGTCAGCAAGGACCTGCTTGCGCTGTCTCGGCAAAACCTGACCGAGCAAGCCCATGCACTGCTCAAGGGCGAATCCAAGCGTCAATTCGATCTGGTGGTCAACGACCTGCAAAAAATGGTGGAACTCAATGACGTCGGCGCCGGCGCCGCCAGCGAGCGTGGCGCAGCGCTGTTTGAAAAATCGCGCCTGTCGATCATCGTCGCGCTGGTTGCCGCCCTGCTGATGGGCCTGGGCCTGGCGCTGTTCATCTCGCGCATCATCTCCCGCCCCTTGAAACAGGCCGCGACCGTCGCCGAGCAATTGGCCGAAGGCAACCTGAACGCAAAAATCGAAGGCGGCTCCAAAGACGAAACCGGCATGGTGCTCAACGCCATGCAGAACATGATCGGCAAGCTCTCGCACATCATTGGCGAAGTGCGTAACGCTGCGGACAACTTGGCCAGTGCCTCCGAAGAAGTCAGCGCCACCGCGCAATCGATGAGCCAGGCCACCAGCGAGCAGGCGGCCAGTGTCGAGGAAACCAGTGCGTCCATCGAGCAGATGAGCGCCAGCATCAACCAGAACACCGAGAACGCCAAGGTCACCGATGGCATGGCCAGCAAAGCCGCCAAGGAAGCCACCGACGGCGGCGAATCGGTGCAGCAGACCGTGGTGGCGATGAAGAAAATCGCCCAGCGCATCAGCATCATCGACGACATCGCCTACCAGACCAACCTGCTGGCGCTCAACGCCGCCATCGAGGCAGCGCGCGCCGGTGAACACGGCAAAGGCTTCGCCGTGGTCGCCGCCGAAGTGCGCAAGCTGGCCGAACGCAGCCAGGTGGCCGCCCAGGAAATCGGCGAGCTGTCCTCCAGCAGCGTCGATATGGCGGAAAAGGCTGGGAACCTGCTCAACGAGATGGTCCCCTCGATCAACAAGACCTCGGACCTGGTGCAGGAAATCAGCGCCGCCTCCGAAGAACAGGCCGCCGGTGTGGCGCAGATCAACACCGCCATGACCCAGCTCAACCAGGTGACCCAACAGAACGCCTCCAGCAGCGAAGAGCTGGCCGCCACCGCCGAGGAAATGAGCAGCCAGGCCGAACAGCTGCAACAGGCCATGAGCTTCTTCACCCTGGACACACCGCCCAAGTCTGCTGTGCAAGTTGCCAGGGTCGACAACACCCCAGGCTCCTCCGGCCGCAAACCGGCGCGGGCACCGGCACCGATCATGCCCAAGGCGTTTGCCTACAACATGGCCAGCGCTCCGGACGAATCGGAATTCACCCGGTTCTGATGGCCCGGTTCCACAGGCTTGCTTAAAGGAGAAAAAGCAATGGGCGCCATCGCGACCACACGTCAAACCGCCCTCGCGGTCGAGGAAGAAGCGCAATACCTGACGTTTATGCTCGGCACGGAGATGTTTGCCATCGGCATCCTGTGCATCAAGGAAATCATCGAATACGGCAACCTGACCGTGGTGCCGATGATGCCGACCTTCGTGCGCGGGGTGATCAACCTGCGGGGCGCGGTCGTGCCGGTCGTCGACCTGTCGGCCCGTTTCGGTCGGCCGAATTCGGCGATCAGCCGGCGCTCGTGCGTGGTGATCATCGAGGCGTCCAGCGCCGACGGCCAGGCCCAGGACATTGGCCTGCTGGTGGACACGGTGTCGGCGGTGCTGGAAATCCCGGCCTCGCAGATCGAGCCGCCACCGAGCTTCGGCGCGAAGATCCGAGCCGATTTCATCAGTGGCATGGCCAAGGTCGATGGCAAGTTCGTCATCGTGCTGGAGGTGGACCGCGTGCTGTCCATCGACGAAATGTCCCAACTCGCCGAAGCCAGCCCGAACGCGCTGGAAGTGGATGCCCCGTGAACACCGATACCTGCAAGGAACGCCCGGCAAACGCGCTGGCGCTCAGTGACCGAGAATTCAGCCAGTTCCAGTCCTGGCTGTACCAGGCCGCCGGCATCAGCCTGTCCGAGGCCAAGAAAGCCCTGGTGGCCGGGCGTCTGTTCAAACGCCTCAAGCACTATGGGCTGGACAGCTACGGCGAGTATTTCAAGCTGATCATGAACGGTCAGCGCACCGATGAATTACAAGTGGCGCTGGACCTGCTGACGACCAACGAGACCTACTTTTTCCGCGAGCCCAAGCATTTCGATTTCCTGCGCCAACACGTATTGCCCCACGCAACGCCGGGCAAGACCTTCCGCCTGTGGAGCGCGGCCAGCTCTTCCGGGGAAGAACCCTATAGCCTGGCCATGACCCTGGCCGAAGGGCTGGGCACCACGCCCTGGGAAGTGATCGGTTCGGACATCAGCAGCCAGGTGCTGGCCAAGGCGCGCTCCGGGCATTATCCGATGGAACGCGCCCGCACCCTGCCCCAGCCGCTGCTGGTGAAATATTGCCTCAAGGGCACCGGCAGCCAGCAAGGCACGTTCCTCATCAACCGGGCGTTGCGCAACCGGGTCAACTTCATCCAGGTCAACCTCAACGACACCTTGCCGGAGCTGGGGGAGTTCGATGTGATCTTCCTGCGCAACGTCATGATCTATTTCGACCAACCGACCAAAAGCAAAGTGGTCGCGCGCTTGATCCCCCGGCTCAAGCCCGGCGGGTATTTCATCGTCAGCCACTCGGAGAGTCTCAACGGTGTGTCCGACGCGTTGAAACTGGTGGCGCCCTCGATTTACCGCAAACCATGAGCGCCGCCATCAGAGCAGTGGCCGAGGAGTACCTGGCGCCAGGGGAGTTTCGCTTCGCCACCTGCCCGACCCGCCTGCGCACGATTCTCGGCTCTTGCGTGGCGATCACGCTGTGGCACCCCGAACGCAGGATCGGCGCCATGTGCCACTTCATGCTGCCCAGCCGAGTGCGCTGCTCCAACGCACTGAACGGCCTCTACGCCGACGAAGCCATCGAACTGTTCATCCGTCAGGCCCGGGCGCACCACACCGACCCCGAGGACTACCAACTCAAGCTGTTCGGCGGCGGGGAGATGTTCCCCGAGCTGCAACGTCATGTGCCCTACGGCGATGTGGCGCGACTGAACGTCAACGCCGCGCTGGAAATGGCCGCCCTCTATCGCCTCGACCTGATCGCCCAGGACATGGGCAGCACCGGCCACCGCAGCATCATCTTCGACCTGCGCAGCGGCGATGTGTGGGTCAGGCACCAACCCATAAGGACCCGGCACTGACCATGTCAAAAAAGATCAATGTACTGCTGGTGGATGACTCTGCCGTGGTTCGCCAGGTGTTATTGGCGATTCTCAGCGAGACACCGGACATCCACGTCATGGGCGCGGCGTCCGACCCGATTTTCGCCATGGATAAACTGGCCAAGGAATGGCCCGATGTGATCGTGCTGGACGTGGAAATGCCGCGCATGGACGGCATCACCTTCCTGAAGAAAATCATGAGCGAACGCCCCACCCCGGTGGTGATCTGTTCGTCGCTGACGCCCCGGGGCGCGGAAACGACGTTGCAGGCGATGGCCGCCGGCGCGGTGGAAATCATCACCAAACCCACCACCGGGCTGAAGAATTTTCTGTTGGAGTCGGCGCCCGAATTGGTGTCGGCAATCCGTGCCGCCGCCCAGGTCAACGTGCGCAACCTCGGCAAACGCCCCGCCCCGACGGCGCTGGCGCCAGCGATCAAACTCAACGCCGACGCCATGCTGCCCGCCGCCAACGGCCATGCCATGGCGCAGACCACCGAACGCATCGTCGCCCTGGGCACCTCCACCGGCGGCACCCAGGCCCTGGAAGCAGTGCTCACCGCCCTGCCACGGGTCTGCCCAGGCATCGTCATCGTCCAGCACATGCCGGAAAAATTCACCGCCTCGTTCGCTGCTCGGCTCAACAGCCTGTGCCAGATCGAAGTGCGCGAAGCCCGCAACAACGACCGCATCCACCCGGGCCTGGCGCTCATCGCCCCGGGCGGCAAACACATGATGGTGACCCGCAGCGGCGCGTTCTATCACGTGCAAGTGGTGGACGGCCCGCTGGTCAACCGTCACCGCCCTTCGGTGGATGTATTGTTTCGCTCAGTCGCCAAATTCGCCGGCCGCAACGCCACCGGCATCATCATGACCGGCATGGGCGACGACGGCGCCCGCGGCCTGAAGGAAATGCTCGACGCCGGCGCCAGCACCGTGGCCCAGGACGAAGCCAGTTGCGTGGTCTTCGGCATGCCCAAGGAAGCGATCAAACTCAATGCGGCGCAACGGGTGATGGGGTTGCAGGAAATCGCGCAGGTGATCTTGCATCGGTAACAGCATTAAAAAGGCAATCGAAACCTGTGGGAGCGAGCTTGCTCGCGATGGCGGCGGCCCATTCAACACGGATGCAAGCTGAACCACCGCTATCGCGAGCAAGCTCGCTCCCACAGTGGAGTTGTGGCGAGGTGCAATCATCCGCCTAGAAAAATCGCCATCTTCGCCATGAGTACGCCTGGACCAAAAAATTGCAACAGGAGCCGTCCTGTGGCGAGGGAGCTTGCTCCCGCTGGGCTGCGCAGCAGCCCCAAAATGCTCAAATGCTAGACCGAGGTGCGGGCGTTAGGGCCGCTTCGCGCCCCAGCGGGAGCAAGCTCCCTCGCCACAAAGGCAATCAAAACCACAGTGGAGTTGTGGCGAGGTGCAATCCCTCGTCACAGAAGCTTCAGCCGCTTGTGCCTATACGGGCGAAATCGTCGCCAGCACGCCGATCAGAAGAGTCAGTGCCAAAAACCCACCTAGAAAAATCGCCATCTTTGCCATGAGTACTCCTGGACCAAAAAATTGCAGTACACGGGCAGCTCACTAGGCTAACCGCGTGGTTATTCTGGGGCCGGGCCCGGGTTCATTACAGAGGCACCTGGCGCAGAAAACTACGGATCAGATGCACGCCCTTCTACCCTCCTCGCGCAACGTCAGTGAGCAAAAAAGATAAAGCCCTACTGCATGCTTCTCTCACCGAAGGGAACGGATATACCAACGTATATTTTCATGTCCCAAGTCAGCGTGGTCATCGCCCCGGGCAACACTTAATCTTGCCGGGCACTTAACGCCCCCGTTCAAGTGCGCTTCAACTTCATCACGTCCATTGATCGCAAGTGTGGTCGCAGCCCTGGTTTTCAAAGCGTAATAGAGGTGATCCATGCGCCCTTCATTCCTTGCACCTGCATTGACGCCCTTCAAAAACAGAGAACAACTCCCTGCCCATTCCTGGCGCGCCGACATAGCGTCATTGGGCCTCCTGGTGCTCTTGGCTGCCTTTGTATTCCATGGCCTGGATCAGATGAACCAGCCCCTCGGCGTGCTGGACGCTTCGCCACTGTCCCTGGATCTGGTGCACCTGCCGGAATATGCCTTGCGCACCACGTTGCGCATGTTCATCGCCTTGTTTGTTTCATTGGTTTTTTCCTTGCTCATTGCCACCTTGGCAGCCAAAAGCCGCAAGGCGGCAATGGTGATCCTGCCGGCGTTGGATATTCTCCAATCCGTGCCAGTCCTGGGCTTTCTCACTTTTACCGTTGTGTTCTTCATGGGACTGTTCCCGGGCAAGGAAACTGGCGTGGAATGCGCGGCCATCTTCGCCATCTTCACCAGCCAAGTCTGGAACATGACTTTCAGTTTCTATCAATCGCTGAGAACCGTGCCCAACGATCTCTACGACGTCAGCCGACAGTTCTCGTTTTCGCCATGGCAACGTTTCGTCAGGCTGGAGTTGCCCTTCGCCACACCGGGCCTGGTGTGGAACATGATGATGTCGATGTCCGGCGGCTGGTTTTTCGTCGTCGCGTCCGAAGCCATTACCGTCGGCGACACCACCGTCAGCCTGCCGGGCATCGGCTCGTGGCTGGCACTGGCGATCGAGCAGCAAAATATCGCCGCGATCGCTTGGGCGGTGCTGGCCATGGTTGGGGTGATCATTGCCTATGACTTGCTGTTTTTCCGGCCGATTGTCGCCTGGGCGGACAAATTCCGCTTTGAACAGACCGCCTCCCAGAAACGCCCACGGTCCAGGGTCTATGACCTGCTGCGCTCGACTCGCCTGGTGCCCTTGGTGCTGCTGGCGCTGGGCAGCCTCAAGGCGTCGTTGTTCCTGGAAAAGATCCCCCGGCTGCCGTCCATCCGCTTCAAGACCAGCGCCCGCGTCAGCCGCGCCGCCGACCTGGCCTGGCTCGTCCTGGTTGCCGCGGCCTGCATCGCCGGCATCCTGCACTTGTCGCGCTTCATTGGCAGCACGTTGGGCTGGGATGACGTCGCCAGTACCTTCGGCCTGGGCCTGGCCACCCTGTTGCGAGTCAGCGTGCTCATCGTGCTGGCCAGCGTAGTGTGGGTGCCCATCGGCGTCTGGATCGGCTTGAACCCGCGCTGGGCCGAACGCCTGCAACCCGTCGCGCAATTGCTGGCAGCCTTCCCGGCCAACGTACTGTTTCCCTTTGCCGTGATCGCCATCGTCGCCCTGAAACTCAACCCCGATGTCTGGCTCTCGCCGCTGATGATCCTGGGCACCCAGTGGTACATCCTGTTCAACGTGATTGCCGGTGCCAGCGCGCTGCCGACGGATTTGCGCGAGGCGTCGCGCAGCTTCCACGTGCGCGGCTGGCAATGGTGGCGCCAGGTCGCGCTGCCGGGCGTCTTCCCTTACTACATCACCGGCGCCCTCACTGCAGCGGGTGGCTCATGGAACGCCAGCATCGTCGCCGAGGCGGTGTCCTGGGGCGACCAGCATCTGTATGCGTCCGGCCTGGGGGCCTTTATCGCCCAGGCCACCACGGCCGGGGATCTGCATCGGGTGGCCCTGGGCGTCGTGGTCATGTCGATTTTCGTGGTGGGTTTCAACCGGTTGCTGTGGCGCCCGTTGTACGGTTTCGCCGAACGTCGGCTTCGAATTGATTGAGGGCAATCCCATGCAAGTGATAGACAAACGCTGCCTGGTGGATGTGCAGCAAATCGGCCATGTCTACGGCACGGCCGGCGGTGCCGAGCGCCGGGTCCTGGACAATGTCTGCATGCGCCTGGACGAGGGCGAAATCGTCGGCCTGCTGGGGCGTTCGGGCTCCGGTAAATCGACCTTGCTGCGCTCCATCGCCGGCCTGATTTCGCCCACCACGGGGGTGGTGGATTTTCCGCCCAATGCCCAAGGGCTGGCGAGTTCGGTGCGCATGGTGTTCCAGAGCTTCGCCCTGTTCCCCTGGCTGACGGTGCTGCAAAACGTCGAAGTCGGCCTCGAAGCCTTAGGCGTGGCGGCGCCTGAGCGACGTCGGCGGGCGCTGGGCGCCATCGATATGATCGGCCTCGACGGCTTCGAAAGCGCCTTCCCCAAGGAGCTGTCGGGCGGCATGCGCCAGCGCGTCGGCCTGGCCCGCGCACTGGTGGTCAATCCGGATGTGTTGTTGATGGACGAGCCGTTTTCCGCCCTGGACGTATTGACCGCCGAAACGCTGCGCACCGATCTGCTGGAGTTGTGGCGTGAGGGGCGCATGCCGATCAGGTCGATCCTGATGGTCACCCATAACATCGAAGAAGCCGTGCTGATGTGTGACCGGATACTGATTTTTTCCTCCAACCCGGGGCGGGTCATGAGTGAGATCGCCGTGGACCTCAGCCAGCCGCGCAATCGCGCCGACCCGGCGTTCCAAGCCTTGGTCGAACACATTTACGTGCAGATGGCCGGCGGCGCGAATGTCGGCTCCGCACGCCAGGAGACCTTTGCAGGCAGCGGCGTGGGCATGGTCCTGCCGTCGATTTCCAGCAATGCCCTGGCCGGGCTGATCGAAGCGGTGCAGGATCAGCCGTTTGCCGGCCAAGCGGATTTGCGCGAACTCGCCGACGCATTGCGCTACACCGCCAGTGATCTTTTGCCGGTCGCCGAGGTGTTGCAGCTCCTGCGCCTGGCCGACCTGCAGGACGGCCACATCACCCTCCTGCCGGCCGGGCTGCGCTACGCCGAGTCAGCGGTGGATGAGCGCAAGCACCTGTTTGCCCGGCACCTGCTTAAATATGTGCCGTTGGTAGGGCATGTGCGTCGGGTGCTGGACGACCGCCCCACCCGCACCGCACCGGCCAGGCGTTTCCGAGACCAACTGGAAGATTTCATGTCCGAGCACGATGCCGCTATTACGCTGGACTGTGTCACGCAATGGGGGCGCTACGCCGAGTTGTTCGCCTATGACGAAGTGGCCGATCAGTTCAGCCTGGACAATCCATCCTGAGGTGCTGCGGTATAAACTGCTTGGATCGGTCATTGGAGCAATGCGCGATGGACATTCAATGAGAAGGACCCAGCTGACCCTGCGCCTGCTGCTCCTGCTGGGGTTGGCGCTCGGCATCGCGGCGATCGATACGGTCACCGACCTGGAAATCGCCGTCGGGGTCTTCCAGATCGTGGTGGTGCTGATCGCGGTGAGAATCCTGCCGGCACGTGCCGTGGCAGGGGTCGCGATCCTCTGCATGGTCCTGACGATCCTGAGCTATCGGCTGACGCGTTTTGGCGACACGGAGGCCGGGCTGATCAACGTGCTGATCAGCCTCGCGGCCATCGCCGGCACCACGTACCTGGCGCTGCGGCTCTCGGCCGCCGTGCGCACGGTGCACCAGACCCGTGCCCACCTGGCACACATCGCCCGCATCAACATGCTCGGCGAACTCGCCGCCTCGATCGCCCACGAAGTCAACCAGCCGCTGGCTGCCGTGGCCGCCAGCGGCGGTGCCTGCCTGCGCTGGATGGCGACCGAGCCGCCCAACCTGCCCAAGGCCCGCCAGGCAGTGGAGCGGATCATCGCCGACACCCACCGGGCCAGCGACATCATCGCTCGGTTGCGCGGCATGGCCCGGCATCAAGCACCGACGAAGCAGTGGCTGAACGTGGCCGACACGGTCCATGCCGCGTTGCGCCTGATGACGGGCGAGCTGAACGAGCAGAACATCACTGTGCAGGTGCAGGTCCAGGACGGACTGCCGCCGATGCTGGCGGACGAAGTGCAGATCCAGCAAGTGATCCTGAACCTGGCGATGAACGCGCTCGACGCCATGCGTCAGGTTGACGTCGACCAGCGGATTCTGCAGTTTCAGGTGACGCTCGAGTCGCCTGGGCAGCTGCTCTTTTCAGTGTCCGACCAAGGCAATGGCTTGCCGGCCAGCGACCGCGAACGGGTGTTCGACGCCTTCTACAGCACCAAGCAGGACGGCATGGGGATGGGGTTGGCCATCAGCCGCTCGATCATCGAGGCCCATGACGGACGACTCTGGGCCACCAGCCATTCGCCCTCAGGTTCGACCTTTCACTTCACCCTGCCCGCCGTCACAAGGGAATCCGATGAGCCAGACTGACATGCATGACCAGGCCGACTCGAGGGTCTTCATCGTCGACGACGACCCTTCGGTGCGGGCTTCACTGCAAGACCTGCTGGCCTCCGTGGGCCTGGCGAGCATGGCCTTCGGCTCGGCCCGTGAATTCATGGACGCCGAACGGCCGGACGTCCCGGCGTGCCTGATCCTCGACGTGCGCATGCCGGGCCTGAGCGGGCTGGATTTCCAGCAGGAAATGGCGCGTTTGAATATCCAGGTCCCGGTGGTGTTCATCACCGCCCATGGCGACATTCCCATGTCCGTCAAAGCCATGAAGGCCGGGGCGCTGGAGTTCCTGACCAAGCCGTTCCGCGAACAGGACCTGCTCGATGCAATCACCCTGGGCCTGAACCGCGACCAGGAACGGCGCAAGGCCGCGGCGAGTGTCGACGCGCTGAAACGTCGGCA
Organism: Pseudomonas sp. Van50; assembly: GCF_055390755.1. Lineage (NCBI taxonomy): Bacteria > Pseudomonadati > Pseudomonadota > Gammaproteobacteria > Pseudomonadales > Pseudomonadaceae > Pseudomonas > Pseudomonas sp. Van50. The sequence goes on from NZ_AP024343.1 coordinate 4,668,969, forward strand.
TGACGCGTTGACTGACGGCGAGCGCGAAGTGATGGACCTGGTCGTGTCAGGGCTGTTGAACAAGCAGGTGGCCGCCCGACTGGGCTTGAGCGAGGTAACCGTGAAAGTGCGCCGCGGGTCGTTGATGCGCAAGATGAATGCGGACTCGTTGGCAACGCTGGTGAAGATGTCGGAAAAACTCAAGGAAGCAGATCGCTAGCGGCCCATGATCACGGCTATCATTGCCGTTCGCCCTGTTGACGGGCGATGTCGCTGCCCCCTCAAGGACTCAGGTATGAACCTTCTGCCGTCACGCTCCACCCTCTTCGTCTCCAGCCTTTTGCTCAGCTCGCTGTGCTTCGCCGAAGGCGAGCCAACCGACGGCAGCCTCATCAAGGACTCGACCAAGGCAGCCGTTTCAAGCTTCATTACCGCCGGCAAGAACCTGTTGGGCGGCGTCAGCGAAGGCGTGCTCGATGGCCGCGAATCGGCCCAGGGCGCCGATGGCGCCGCGATCATTTCTTCCAATGAGCAACTGAAAGACCGCGTCACCATCGAAGTCCTGAAGCTGGAACCCGTCGACGACACCTTCAGCATCACTCTCGGCTTCAAGAACAGCACCGACACCCAACTGCGCCTGATCAACCTCGGCCAGACGGGCGCCCTGCTCGCCATCGACCAGGCCGGTTACGCCAACAAACTCGCAGGGTTTGAAAACCCGGATGAAGTCACCATTCCGCCGAAGACGGCCGTGCGGCAGAAGTTTGTGTTTGAAGGGTTGAACGAGAAAATCAACACCGTGCGCGTGTGGGGCCAGGATTATCAGGTTAAAAAATAAGGTGGCGGTGCGTTGATTGTCCCTGGTGGCATTCCCACGCACGGGAGCGATCGAAAGTTGTTGGCTCGAAACACAACCGTGGCGAGGGAGCTTGCTCCCGCTGGGCTGCGCAGCAGCCCTAAACAGGACAGCATCGAACATCATTGCCCACATCCACTACAGAATCAGCCGGCTTTCGCCACACTCGCCGGCCCGACATTCAACGCAAGCACACTCGCCAACACGATAACCGCCCCAACCATCACCATCGCCGCTGGGCGTTCGGCCAGAACTAGACCGGCCATCAACATCGCCGTGGGCGGTATCAGGTAAAGCGCCGTGGAAGCGCGGCTCACGTTGCTGTGGGCCAGCACGTAAGCCCAAGCAAGGTACGCCAGCGCGCTGGGAAAAATACCGAGAACCAACACCGCCAGGTTCACCGAAGCCGAAGCCTGTCGCGCCGCGCTCAACATGCCCGGCGCGAAAATGAACAACAGGAGCGTGCCCGACCAGACGGTGTAGCAGACCAGGGTCAAGCCGTCGTAGCGATGGGTATGGTGCTTCTGCAAAGCGAAATACACACTCCAGGACAGCGCCGCCAGGAGGATCAATAGCCCACGGGCGTCCATATCACCCAAGCCTCGATCCCCCGTGACGACCACGGCAGCGCCAAGCAAGCCGCACAGTACACAACCCCATTGCCAAGCACCGACTCTGTCCTTGAAGACAAAATGCGCCAGCAACGTGCTGAACAACGGCGTGGACTGGGCCAGGACGCTGGCCGCCCCTGCACTGACGCCCCGCTGACCGTAATTGAGGGCGATGTGGTGCAGACTCACGGCAAAGAAACCCAATACCGCCAGCAACGGCAAATCCCCGAGACGTGGCCGGGAAATACCCTTCGCTATCGCGACGACGGCCATGAACACCGAAGCGATGAGAAACCGCATCAACGCCAGCTGACCCGGTTCATAGGCCTGCAGGCCGATGCGAATACCAATCGGCGAATAAGCCCAGCAAAGAATCACGAACAGCGTCGCCAGAATCACTTTCACGCGGGGTCTGCCGGGATTCTTCAAGCCGTCAAACGGCACACAACGGGTTTCCATCCAGAGTTCCTGCGCACTGAGCGTCTGATCTATTTACGCCGCAGTATCAAAACCACCCTCCCTCAATACAAGTGACTTAAACTCAGCCAACCATTCACTTTGGGTGAGCCATGGAACTGTCCCAACTGCGCATGCTCAAGACCGTCTGCGACACCGGCAGCATCGCCCGTGCCGCCGAAGTGCTGCACTGCGTGCCGTCCAACATCACGGCACGGCTCAAATCCCTGGAGCGGGAGTTGGGTACACCGTTGTTTTTTCGTGAAGGTCGCGGCTTGCGGGTCAGTCCGGCGGGCGAGGTGTTCCTGGGGTACGCGACAAAAATCCTCGGCCTGACGGAAGAAGCCCGCCGCGCGGTCAACCCCAGCCACACGCCAAGCGGACCGCTGCGCATAGGCGCCATCGAATCCAGCGCCACCGGGCGCCTGCCCCAGTTATTGGCCAAATACCACGCGCAGTATCCTCAGGTGTCGCTGGAGCTGAGCACGGGGACTTGGGCGCAGTTGCTGGACGATACCCAGCACCACCGGCTCGACGGTGTGATCGTGGCGGTAGACGTGGAACGGCCCGGACTCAAGCGCGCGGTGATGTACCGCGAAGACCTGATGCTCATCGCCTCCGAATCCCACGGCCCGTTGCGCAACGCCGCCGACCTGCAAGGCAAGGCCATCTTCATGTGGCCCCCGGGATGTCCGTACCGCTTCGCCCTGGAGCAGTGGTTGCTGCGCCATGACCAAGTGCAACCGATCATCAGCATCGCCAGCTATGGCGCCATCGTCGGCTGCGTCAGCGCCGGTGCCGGCGTCTCGCTGGTGCCTCGCGGGATCTACGAGCAATACCGCCAGGGGGCTGGCTGGACAGGGTATGAATTCCCTGAGCTGACGGGCATCGATAACCTGTTCTACTGGCATGAAAACGCTGGCCGGCATCCTGCCAGGGAAGCGTTTTTGACGATGTTGAAGACGGAGTTCGAAGGGTAGTTGCAACACCCTCCCCATAAAAGCCATCGGACTGCGCTGAGCGGCATCCCGCTGCCCCTTCTTGTGGCGAGGGGATTTATCCCCGCTGGGGCGCGAAGCGGCCCTAAAGCTGACAACTCAGTCCACCGACCAACATAAAACCCCGTGGCGAGGGAGCTTGCTCCCGCTGGACTGCAAAGCAGTCCCGAAACCCGCCAACACGGTGTATCCAGTCAACTCCCAGCGCTTGTTAGAAGGCCGCTTCGCGGCCAGCGGGAGCAAGCTCCCTCGCCACAGGTCCTCATCGATCTAGCCTGTCAGCGCACAAACTGAAAAATGTTACACAGCTAAAGAATTGTCCTAACCGCACTACGAGACCTGCTGAAACCGGCGTGATCCGACTGTTCCTACAAAACCTGAGACCGTCGGTTCGTTTCCACATGGAAGTCTCACGACTCCTACGAAGCTCTCGGAATCCCTCACCTTGTCCGCCTTGGTTGCTCAAATCTAAAGTCATTCCCGTCGCCCCCAAAAGCGACCGGGTTTGGCGACCTTCGTATCGGATCAGCCCCCTAAACCAGCTGGAGCAATCCCATGCAAAGATACCTCCCATCACCGGCATCGACTCCCCCCGCTTCCCTGCACCTACTGCCAGCCGGAGCGACACCATCGGCTCCATGTTCGATGAAAAGAACCATGATCTGCAGCCAATCTTCCATCCATCAGGAGTAGCCATATGGCTACAAGTGAGACTATGAGCGATAAGAAAATGTACGAGATCCACCAGACGCCCGATTTTGAGTGCCGGAGTTAATCGTGAAAGCCTTTATAAGGTGCTGAAATCTGGAGCAAAAACGCGGTTTGAAACTATCAGGAAATTGATGATCGCGATGGGTGTGGAACTCACGGTACAACCGATTGCAACATTAACGGTGGCTTCCAAAGCTGCGACTCCAAAAGCTGGAAAACCATCGGTCGCTGCATCAAAACCTACAGCTAAATCCGCGGCGAGAAAATCAGCTGCGGTCAAGCCTGCCGCATCGTAAAGACCTCCAAGCCTGTCTAGTGCTGGCAGTACAAATAACAAAAGGAGGATCGATAAGGGAGCGGAACTACTTTCAAGCAAATAAATCAGCCCTCCTTTTATCCTGGTGGCGAGGGGATTTATCCCCGTTGGGGCGCGAAGCGACCCTAAAGCTGACAACTCGGTCCACCGACCAACACAACCCCCGTGGCGAGGGAGCTTGCTCCCGCTGGACTGCGAAGCAGTCCCGAAACCTGCCAACACGGTGTATCCAGTCAACTCCCAGCGCTTGTTAGAAGGCCGCTTCGCGGCCAGCGGGAGCAAGCTCCCTCGCCACAGGTCCTCATCAGCCTTGCCTGTCAGCGCACGGCTGAAAATGTTACATAGTTGACGCAATGGTCCTGACCGCACGACGACAGGGAGTCTGCCTTGGAATTACCACCACAGTTCATCCTCCACGAAACCCGCCATTGGACAGTCAATCATCACTTGGCGTCCGCCCTGCCCGGTTATCTCATGCTCGGCGCCAAGGCTCACGTGAACTCATTGGCCCAATTGCCCGCGTCGGCACTGACCGAACTAGGTGGCCTGATGGCACGCATTCAGAGCGTTCTTGAAATACAGCTCAAGCCTAAATGGCTGTACATCAGCCGATTCGGCCACGATCCCCGCTACCCCTTCCACTTCCATTTCATTCCGGTGTACGACTGGGTTGAAGAGTCGTTTTGGCAGGATGCGCGGTACAGGCTGCTGGAGACTTTCGGGCTTAAGGAAAACGCCCAGGCATTGACCGACGGCGCAGAGCTGACGTTGTTCATTTGGCGTGAATTTGGTGAGAATCCGACGCCGCCGCCCCTTCAGGGGCCGTCGATTGAGCAAGTGATCGAAAGATTGCGCCAGTCATTCGAATCATCCGGACCAGACGCCTAGTGTCTTGATCGCCTCAAGAGAGGCATCTGCGAAGCCGGGATGGTTCGACTGCTCCTGACGAATCCACCCGCTACGCACCTATGAAGACTTCGCGCGCGAGGCCGTGGCCGGGGCTTGAGCAGCCACGGCGTCGCGTCACGCTGAACGTTTTTCTATCCAGCGCCGGTACTGGCGAGTGCGGCATGCCATGCCAAGCTGCTGCAAGATCAGCGCGCGTAACGGCGATACATCAGGATCGGTCTTTCCCTGTCGACTGAGCTTGCGCAGCTGGAACTTTACGACAGCCATGTTGGCCAAGGACGCGACGGCTTTGTTCTTCCAAGTGATCGGCGGCAACTGAGGGGCATTGTCCTTGCCTTGGAGCCAATCGCGAGGCAAGTGCGGATCGATGGCCAAGGCCGTTCCGATGCCCACCATGTCCACCCCACTCTGGACGACACTTTCGGCCACCGGACGTCGACGTATGCCACCGGTGACCATGATGGGCATCTTGGCGACAGCCTGGATATCACGGGCAAACTCAACGAAATAGGCCTCGCGCGCCAGGGTGCGACCATCGCGGGCCTCACCCTGCATGGCGGGTGCTTCGTAGCTGCCGCCGGATAATTCCACCAGGTCCACGCCCAGGTTATTGAGCCGTTCGACCACCTCCCTGGCGTCATCGGCCGTGAATCCTCCCCGTTGGAAATCGGCAGAATTCAGTTTGACCGCCACTGCAAAGTCCACAGAAACCACTGCCCTCACCGCCTTGACGATCTCAAGCAACAGACGCGCCCGATTCTCCAGGGAACCGCCCCACTGGTCCGTCCTGCGATTGCTCAGCGGCGAAAGAAACTGGCTCAACAGATAGCCATGGGCGGCATGGATTTCCACGCCGTTGAAACCGGCCTGTTCACCCAGGTGCGCGGTGCGCGCAAAGCGCTGGATAACCTCTTCGATCACCTCTTGAGTCATCGCGTGCGGCGTGGCGAAGTGCTTGGACAATGTGCCCAATTCCAGCGGTATGGCTGACGGTGCCCAGGCCTTCTGCCCAAGGTTTGCCTGCATCTGACGACCGGGGTGATTGATCTGCAGCCAGAATTGAGCACCTGCGGATCGACCAATACGCGCCCAGCGCTTGAACTTGTCCAATTGCTGGTCATCCTGCAGCACCACGCCGCCCGGACCGGTCATGGCACGGCCATCGACCATCACGTTGCCCGTGATGATCAGGCCGGCCCCACCGTCGGCCCAGGCCTGGTAGAGACGCATCAGTTCTTCGGAGGGTGCCTGCTCGGCATCCGCCATGTTTTCCTCCATGGCGGCCTTGGCGATTCGGTTCTTGAGAGTGGAACCATTGGGAAGCATCAGGGCATCGAACACATTCATGGGGCGGTCCTCATTTGACGTAGGGCCACCTTAAGCTTGAAGTGAACTTTAAGGTCAACCCCCTTTTTTCAGCTCCCGCAACGAGGCCTGGTGATTTCTGGGGTTGTGTTCTGGGGCCTGGCGAGCCGCTTTTTTCTTGGCAGGCGCCACACTCTCTTCGCGCAATCGGTGCAACAACAGCTGCGTGTTGTCCGCACACCCCAAGCCTTCGGGCTTACCCTCGATACCATCAATGACCAACAAAAGCTGAGCTTTATTCTGGGCCAGTCGTTGCTGGAGGATTTCGATCTCCGCAACTTTGCGCCTGAGCCCACTGAGCAACTCTTCATGCTGCCAGCCGCTGGCATCGACCGGCAGCAATTGTCGGATTTCTTCCAATGAAAACCCCGCTGCCTGTGCGCCGGTGATGATCTCCAGGATCCACTCCGTCTCGGGGCGTAGTCCCGATAACCATTGGCCTTGCGTTCGACAGACTTGATCAGGCCGCTCGCTTCGTAAAAACGGATGCGCGAAGGCGCCAACCCACTGATTCTCGCCAGTTCGCCTATCCTCATGCCCCACCCCAAATCATCGCGTTTGTTAACCTTAGATCTAACGTGGTTTAACGGCCAAGCTGTCCTATCCCGCAGTCACGCCCAATTACATGCACAGCTGTACGCGTTCGGTGCTACCACCGATAAACGCTCGGCCATGAATAGGTCACATGAACATCAAAACATCATTCGTCGCTCTACTTGGAATCCTGTCATGCATGCAAGCGTCAGCGTCCTTCGCGGACAACGCCAATGGGAAAACGCTCTATCTACAAAGATGTGCGGTGTGCCATGGCGCGGATATCAAGGGAACAGGACCATTGGCCAGGAAAAGCAACCCTCCAACCCCCGACCTTACGACACCCGCCTTCAAGAAACGACTGACCGATTACCCGGGTGTGATTGTCTCTTCAATCATACTTCGCCCCAATGGAAACCTGATTCCAAGGACCTTGAAAGAGAATGGCGTGAAGATCCCGCCGCACCCTTGGAGCGTCAACGACCTGCGCGATCTGCATCAATACATGAGTGAGGTCATTTCAAACAAATGATCTTACGGGGAACTGCCATCTCGGCTTATCGATAACAACAGGCAATACCCAGGGCTTCTCGGGCCTGGGTATTGAAGTGTTTTATAAAACCGTCAGTAAAGCGTATTGGCAACACGCTCCGGCAGTGCCTTGTCATAAGCGTCGCCATCGACCTGTGATGGGCAGATGCGTTTGAACACCTCGCCTGCCGTGGGCAATGCACTGTGCTCGATCTGCCGCTTCACGTCCCACAACCCCGCCCTGACCACTGCCCTGCTGCACTGGAAATAAACACTGGTTACGGTGACTTCCAGAACGGTTCGAGGGAGTTGTCCTTTTACTGCGAAGCGGGACAACAGGGCTGGCTCGACGGATATCCTGGCCGTGCCATTCACGCGCAAGGTTTCCCCCACGCCGGGCACGAGGAAAAGCAGCGCGACCCGGGGATCCTCGACGATATTTCGCAGCGAATCGATACGGTTGTTGCCACGGCGATCGGGCAGATACAGCGTCTTGCTGTCATGGACATGAACGAACCCCGGCGCGTCACCCCTCGGAGACGCATCCAGCCCTCCGGGGCCTGAGGAAGCGAGGATCACAAAGGATGCCGCCTCGATGAAGGGCTGGTAAACCGGATGGATATGGTCGACTTCCTTGAGCATCGAGGGTGTCGCGACGGGGCCGTAGAGGCTTTCCAGCGCCTGGGTGGTGGTGATGTAGGCGCTGCTGTCGTTGTCGCGTTCCATGCTCATCTCCTCTGTAGCTGTTTAAAAATCGCATTCAGTTGCGCCGCGCCCTCTCAACCTTCCAACCCAACGACGACCGAATCGACCGTTTTCAGGTCTTGGAGCTCATGCGCCCCTGGATCGCCACGCGCAGGCAACCCCAGGCAATAAAGCCGACGATCACGCCCTCGGCGACACCCACCAACAAGTTGAAGGAAAAGCTCAGCGGCTGCTCGGCCCAATAGAACGTCGTCGAGCCCGTTCGAAAGCCACTGACGCGCAGCCGTCCGGTAAAAATGGCCGGCACCAAGCTCATGACGTTAGTCAGTTCCAGCACCGCAAAGAAGGCGCCCAATAGCGTGAGCAAGGCACGTGCAGGCACGCCCAGTTTCTCGGTCGGCTCAGGCGCAGGAGCGTCACCCTGTTCCCGGCGCTGACGGGCTGCCCTTACTGCCTTGCCGCTGCTAGGGGCCGGAGTTGGCCTATAGGGCACCGTCACAACCGGCGCCGCCCCCTCGACGACCTCAGTGGGCAACGCCACGCCCAGGTAATCGGCCAGCTCCCGCAGCCACACGTCCGTGCGTTGACTGCCCGGCACCACCGGAACGTTGTCGGTCGTCAGGCGCTGCGCGGTGCCATCGCGCAGTATCAGCCACAGCTGGGTGCGAGCTCGCCCAGCCTGCGGGAGGCGGCGCAGTTCGAGGGATTTGGCAGCCTCGATCCGGAAGGCCGATTGCACACGCTCGCGGCGCCCGAAAAGGTTACGAGTCAGGCGCTTGCCTTCGCCGTCGACCCGCGACAACACCAACGTTTCGTGGACGCCGGTGTACACCACCAGCAGCAGACCAAGGGCAGGAATCAGCAGCCACAGCAACATCATCAATAGAGCGGACAGTGGATCCACCTCCGCCATCAACGAGGCCCCATCAACCATCAAAAACACGGCGAACGCCATCGGCAAGATAAAGGCCACCGCCCCTATCACCCATACGACCAAGCTCTGCACCACGTTGCTCGAATGGATGTACAGGTCACCCTGCGCGGTGCGCTCGAACCGATGTCCTATCAACATGCATGTCTCCTGTTGCGTTGCTTTGCAGACTGTTCGAGAGGCCGGGATGACGATTGGAACGCCTCGGGCCGGGATGGTGTTCCAGAGGCGCAGGATACCGGATGTCGCGGCCTCGGGGTTGGGGTGGGGTTTTCTTCGGTGTGAGTAACTGCTCCTACAGAAATGGATAAAGTCGATTCGTTTCCTCGGAGAGTTCTCATCATTCCTACGAAGGCCTCGGAATCTCTCACCTTGTTCGTCTTGGGTGCGCAAATCTATAGTTCTTTCCGTCGCCAACCATGGTGATCAGGTTTGGCGACCTGCGTATCGGATAAGCCCTCTAACCAAATGGAGCAATCCCATGCAGAGATACATCCCCATCACCGGCATCGACTGCACCCCGGCCGCCCTACTCATCGATACCCAGGCGCCGCTTGACGTCCTGCACGCAACTGCCGATTACCGCATCCGCACGGTGACCCAAGTATTGGAAAACATCGCGTTTCGCTCCGAGATTGCCAGCGATACGGTGGTGCTTTCGGATTTCGCGCAGCTTTTGGTGATTCCGTTGCGGGATGGGTGTGATCTGCTGGAGGTGATTGGTCGGCGGCTTCAGGCACAGGTTGAACATTAAGGGATTACGGGCGCTTAAGGCGCCCGTTTTGATGCTGGCATTTACAGGTTGTGGCTGATGGGTAGTAATTGTGCAGGCATTCGGCAAAGGCTGCTTTCGGCCAAGACCAGACGTTTGGGAAGCGAGATTATGACGAACAGCAATAAGCCGGAATACTGCACGATTTGCAGACGCGTACTCGACGACCCAGCAGATCCGCTATCAGGCAATTGCGGCGGAGATTGCTGGGGATGCATAGGCGCTATCGAGGCGGAAATGGGATGCGCAGAGTCACTCGCCTACGTACGCAAAGAATACGAGGCAGGACTTCGGCCTGGCTGGATTGATCCATTCACGCCCTGATTTGGAAGCTGCGTTATGACCGCTTCGGGTCGTTTACCGCCTTTCGCGACAGGCAGTAATCGGCCAGAAGCGGGCATTGGGTCGCACATGGCGATATATTCCGGGCATAGCAATCCACCTTCATTCACGATACTCGCTAAAGACAATGGTCAGGAAAGACATGAGCTTCACCGACGAATTAGTGGCCGCCTTCCCGGCAAGCAATCCGGTACCTCCAGTATTACGACAGACCATGGAATTCCTGGAAGCACTAGGCTGCGTCCGGCACTATAGGACCGGGGGCCGCTACATGACTTTGCATCCCGAACCTGAATACAACAACAGCGCTATCACCGCCTTTCACGTTCCTGACTCCGCCGATACTGCTCGATGGACGGCCTGCGAAGATCCCAGAGTAAACGAGCGGCTATCAATATTCCTCAGGACTGGTGGCGATGGATCGTGGGCAGGGTTGTGGCTGGACAACCACGATCAGCAGCGAATCGTCCATCTTGGCTCGGGCTCGGGATCAGACATGCTCTGCGTCTTGACCAATAGTACGCAAGACCTGATTCGCTTACTGGCCATCGGTTACAACGAGCACTGCTGGCCAGAGGAGTTTACGAGAACACCGGCCGAACTGCGGGAGCAGCAATACGCAGATGATGACTACCCAGCGCCACCTAGGGCATTGCGGGCGTACGTGGAATGCACGCTTGGCCTCAGCGTCCCGGCGCGCGCATCAGATCTCATCTCAAGCACAACAAGCATGGACGCGCATGAATCCAGTGATCCTTTCTGGAACTGGCTCAAACAGGTAAGAAATGATTGAAAGGTCCCGTCACGATCTCGACCACCAGAAGGTCAGAGAATCGCAGATTTTTCATCAAGCCTTGGATTAATTGGCCGCTCGCAACGGGCGTAGACCAGCAAAAAATCGACGTTAGACACGTAATCGCGAGCTGCCTAATCCAAGCTTCGAAGCCACGACAGGGGAAAGATATGGCAGGAGGGAACATCATCTGTGGCACCTTCCAAAGTGCTGACAAATCCGGCTCAGCCTTGGAGGCTGTGTTAGAGGCACTCCCGTTGCAGGCGCACGAACTGGTCGAAAATGTTAAACAGCAACTCGATACAGCAGAATTTGTCCTCATAGAGGTTGAACAAGCGAAAAGCTTGCTTCCATTCTTACAGGTCTACCAGGCTCAATTGATCGCTGAGATCGGGCACGATGATTGGGCTCGCGCAACGCAGGAGGAAGAGTCTTCGCTTGAACCTGTCGCGGCAAAGTGGGGATCAGGTAAGGGATGGAGGCTTTACTGTGTGCGAGATCTCGTAGGGGCCTGTGAAAATTCGTTGGTAGAGATGGAACCAGTCTGTATCACGTTTAGTTAACTGCTTCCAGCTCGTGTTCACACAACCTGGGTCGATAGCAGCCCTTTGCCAAAGGCAGCCATCGACCAACAGCCCCCCCTGGGCTCCTTCCGCGTTGCGGGTTCAACAAAGGCGAAACCGCTTCGCGAAGACACCCAGGGTAAAGCATGGCCCTTCGGCCGATGCTTACAGACCGACCGCTATCGGCCCAGAGTGTGTAAAAACGCTTCGCCAAGATTGAAGTGCGCGCGTCTACGTTAAATCTGAAATTTATCGGCACGTGAGCAGATGTGGATTTCGCGTAGAAGCGCGATTTTAAGTCCGGTTTTGAGTACCTGTCGCGCTCAAAAATGTTTTTACACAGCCTCGGCCAGAAGCAGACGGTCACCTAAGATAAGTTTCCACCTCAAACGGCCCCCATGCTTGACATGGGGCCTCCGTAGCGGCGGGCGAAGCATGTGAACGTACCTGTTAGGACGTTGTACATTGACCTCTTTGAAGGAAATCTTTTAGCGCGGCCTTATAGAGCGTTAATGGTTGATTTTCCGCATTGAACAGGGCGAAGGGAATCATCGTGAGATGTGAGAAGGACGTGGAACTTATTGAATAAGTTCTTTGCCTGCAAAAGCTGTGGTCTTTATTCAGTATGAAATCAAACTTGAAAAGGTTTGGCCTTGAACACCAACTAGGAATTAAACCAAGACTCAAGCCCGTTAAATATTCTTGTGCGCAAGCGCCGCCAGATGAAAATTCCGAGATTTTTATTTCTAAGGTAGGAAGGGGCAAAGCTGTAAGGTTTGAGCTAGTATTTTGCGCGCCTGGAATAAATTTTAGTGTCGCTGCGTATGCGTCCCTGGCAAAGCGACTATCTTTCCATGGAGAGTTTATTTCGTAACTGAAGCTGAAGATATTTTCTTTTTCTTCGGGTTCAACGTGTTCGTTGATTGTCGGCTGGGACGAATAGGATGTGCAGCCAGAACATAATATCGCAATACTGATGAAAACAAGTCCATTTGCTATTAAGCGGTGCATACTCAGCTTCCCCAACTATTAATTAGCCGACATATCTGCCGTTTGATAACTGTATTGAATGCAACATCGCGTCTCATCCACACGCATGATTTTTGAATCAGAATAACAGAGGAGACTGGGCGCGGGACATCTGAAGGAAGAAAGATGACAACGTTTCACGCACATTCCCGGTACATTCGCTGCTTCCCCACGACCGGCTTTCGACCACAAACAGCCACATGTTCTAAATCGATAGCCAATTGGATCGGCCGCTGCTTTGTCAATGTAGGTGAAAGCCTGCTTCTGGACGATTGCTGGCCTTCCTGAAGGGCAGCTTCTGGCCGGAAGCTGACCTGTCATCTACGCCGGCCCATGGCCGCTAGCCGTCGCTCATGAGCAGCTGCTATTGGCGATTAGCAGTCCTTCGGATTCAAAATACATCTAAAAAAGGTTATCAGGCGGCAGAGCGAGCACTCCGTCTCCAGGCCAGAGGCGTCATACCTTCATTCCTTGAGAAAACTCTGCAAAAGTGTGCTGGTCGCAGAATCCGCATGCCATAGCGATCCGGGTTAGCGTCATTACTGAGGACTCAAGCAGCTGTTTGCTTTTGACTATCCGTTGTGGACGCAGCCATTCTGTAGGGGACAAACGTGTGCTTACTTTGAATTTTCGGGTGAAATGACTGCGCGAGAGTGCGCAGGCCTGCGCAAGCGTCGACACGGTAACTCCGGTCTCTAGGCTTTCCAGCATCAATTGTTTTGCAACTGTCTCCTGCCACCGTTTGAGTTTTCCCGTGGGCAGAAATACGACATTGATAAGCGTAGTGCTTCGACACCTTTCATGGTGATTCCTTTTTTCAACATGAACGACCGGAAGACTCGGTAAAGTTCGGTGCGGGACATCGCCCAGGGACAGTAGGCGGATCGGATTGCGTGACGTCGCAGGCGTACGGACGACACTGACATAGCCTCTGTCGCCGTTCCGGTTCAAATGGATAGCAATGGGGACTGGCCCCCACTTAATGAGGGCCAGTGAGTCTCAGATAGAGGCGGCCACAGGTGCCAAGGTCGGGCCGTGGTCTACACGCTCGGGAGCCTTGTGCACCATGGTGTAGGCATAGTCGACGCCCATGCCGTAAGCACCGGAGTGCTCCTTCACCAGATTCATGACGGCGTCGTAGGTGGCGCGGTTGTTCCAGTCACGCTGCCACTCCAGCAGCACCTGCTGCCAAGTGACCGGCACCACGCCGGCCTGAATCATGCGCTGCATGGCGTAATCGTGAGCCTCCTTCGTTGTGCCCCCGGAAGCATCGGCGACCATGTAGATCTCGTAGCCGGCATCGTGCATGGCGGAAAGTGCAAATGTGGTATTACACACTTCCGTCCAAAGGCCAGATACGATGATTTTGTTACGGCCATTGGTTTTCAGCGCGTCACGGACTTTCTGATCGTCCCACGAGTTCATCGAGGTGCGCTCCAGCAGAGGGGCGTCAGGAAACACAGCGAGTAATTCGGGGTATGTGTGGCCGGAGAAGCTATTGGTTTCGACCGTGGTGATAGTGGTTGGCACGTTGAAAATTTTTGCGGCCTTTGCCAGAGCGACCGTGTTGTTCTTCAGCGTCTGGCGGTCAATGCTTTGCACGCCAAAGGCCATCTGCGGCTGCTGATCAATGAAAATCAGTTGGCTGTTTTGAGGGGTCAGTACTTCGGTTTTTGGATTGTTCATGGTGGTTCCCTTTAGTGAAATGATGGTCTTCAAATCTCTTTGCGGGCCGGGCCAATCTTCTGTCTGCTGAAAATCGCGGAAGGTTGTTGGCGGTAGCTGCGGCGCCGAATTCGAGTTCAAGGTAACCGATCATTCGCAACTTTAGGGGCGCATTAATGCGTCTCCAAAGGCGCATTAATGCGCCCTTGAAAAATCATTTGCGGTGCTAGTCTCTGGCTTCCCACAACTCGGACTGCCGCGGTGCGAGCAGTCTTTTCTACGCCAGGAGAATGCAATGTCAGCTTCGCAACCGTTCGGAAAGAAAACCGCTTACTGGGGTGTCGCATGGGAAGAAAGCTACGGCTACCCGCAGGCCAGACAAGTCGGAAACGAGATCTATATCTCCGGCCAATTCAACCATGATGAGGACGGCAACCTGGTAGCTCCTGCCCCACTCGATAGCGAAGGCAAGCCCAGTGATTTCTCTTCAATGGGAGAGCAAATGCGCGCGTCCTACGACAACATCTCCAAGTTGCTTGCCCTGTATGGCGCAACACTTGAAGACGTGGTTGAAGAGACGCTTTATGTGCTGGACATGGACGCGGCGTTTGCGGTGGTAGGCAATGTTCGCAAGGCTGCGTTTGGCACCGAGCGGCCCCAGTGCGCGAGCAACATCATCGGCGTATCGAGGCTCGCGCAGCGATCGCAGTTGATCGAAATTGTCTGCAAGGCAGTCATTGGCTCCGGCACCCGCTAAGACATGCTCCCGGTTTCCTCTAGGAAACCGGGAGAGCTCGCTGACCTTCGACCAATGGCTTGAGTTCGGCAACCGCCGCTGCGCAAAACGTCATGAACGCCTTGACTCGCCATGACTTTCGAATGTCCTGGTGAGTCAGCAGCCATAGCCCATCCTGAAGTTCAGGCACAACCGGGCCGACACGCACCAATCCCGGCGTGATGTCACCCAGCATGCAGGGAAGGAACCCAAAACCAAGACCCGCCACAATCGCAGCGCTTGCAGCGGCGACGGAGTCGGTACGATACGAAATGCAATCTGGGCGAACTCTGTTATCAACGTAGCTCGTTGCTTTGAGGCCGCATAAAGCTGCCGAGTAAGACACCCACGCTTGGCCTTCTGCGAAAGGTGTCGAGGTCGGTGCGTTTTTAACACTGCCGTATGGTGCCCAGGCAATTGTCGCGAGTTTGCGCCCAACCAGGCTTTCAGCTGGTTTATTGGTCGCCCTCACCGCAATATCCGACTCATCGCGGGCAAGACTCAATGTCTGATTGCCTACCAGTACTTCAATCGCTATCCCTTCATTCAGAGCTTTGAATTCCGCAATGATAGGTGTGAGGAAGTACAGCAGCAGCGAATCGCTCGTTGTGATGCGGAGTTTTCCGAGTGGCCCCTGCCCCGTCCGTGAAACGCGCCGTGCAACACTAACGATATCCAGTTCGACACGCTCGGCGAGCTCTCGCAGCTCTACGCCTTCCGCTGTGAGCATGTATCCCGAGCGGCGGTGATCGAAGAGTGCAACTCCAAGTGTTTTCTCAAGCTGGGCCACTCGGCGCGATACCGTGGATATGTTGATCCCTAGTTTTTTGGCGGCATCAGTGCGATTTGCGCATTCACTGAGCGCTTTGATAATGCGCAAGTCGTCCCATGAGAGCTGGGCTACAGCATCACTGAAATCCGATCTGTCCCCCTTTTGCACTGCTTGGCGTGATGAACCGATGTTAGGTGGCGTATTCACGCGAGATATTCCAAATAGCATGTACGCTCATCATACGAAAAGGCTAACGGGGAACAAAGTAATGGGTGCCGGATTCGTTTGGATCGTTCGCAAGCCGTAGCGCGCGACCAGCACGCTTCGAAATAACCTGGCAATGACCACCTGTTTTCGGTCGTTCAATAGTGTCCGCTTTTGGCCGGTTTCTACCGTTCGTGACAAGCAGCAATCTGCCAAAAGCAGCCTCTTTGGCGCGCCCGAGCGCGGCTGAAAACAGTCATTTCACTCAAGAATTGGACGAAGGAAACTGCGCTCGTAGCTCAAGATGAATTTTTGCTCGGTAGCCTGCGTCACTAATTGAACGCACTCAGGATCTACTCCGGCCTCCCTACGGTACTGCTCATAATCTGCCAGGCTGGAGAAGCTGAATAGACAGTAAGCGATGTTGTTGGCGCCTTCAGCTGGCAGAAAGTAGCCGTGGTGGCTCCCTCCCATACGGTTCACCACACGAATCCAATGGCGAGAATAGTTTTCGAAAGCCGGGATCTGGTAGGGATCGATTACATACCTGACGTGGCAAGTGATCACTGGATCATTCCTTTGAATATGAGGGAAACCGCTATTCTACACATGCCATAAGCTGAGTCGTCGATGGCAGCTTTGGGTCGATAGGCCCCGCTCATGAATGGCGACTTTTGGCTGCCACTCAGCCAAGAACAAAAGGATCGAGGCTAAAACCTTTCCCACAAGACATTTGGTTTTCAGTAGAAGCGTTTCTAGCCACGAGTTTTAGTGTCGCGATTCAATAGCCTTGCGCCGGCTCAACCGGCGCGAACGCTTTGGCAGCGGCCACGGTATCCATGGATTCGCGCAGCAGCTGAATTTTGCCGTCTTTGGCCACTAGGCGGCCTGCGTACATCTGCCGGTAGATGCGGCCTGTGGCAGGCACCAGCGCCTCTACGCTGTATTCGGCAAACACTTGATCGGGGGTATCGATCAAAAAGCGCACATTGTGGAATTTGAAATCCGGCACTTTACCGAGCAATGAGCCGATAAAACCCTCGATCGCTGCAGGCCCCTTCACGCTGTGTGGAATGCCGAGCGACTCCAGGTAGGGCAGCTCCAGCACGCCGTCCTCGGCGAACAGGGCCGCTGCCAAGTAAGGCGTCTGGATGGCATCCAAGTACTGTTGAAGTAATTCCACGGCATTTTTCATGACGACTTTCTCCCGAAACGAATAATTGGATGGCACGCTGTGTTGTGCCGACCAAACCACGTTAAGGTATCCACCAGGTTTCAAAAATAGCAGTTAATGAAAGTCATCATTTCATAATTGAAAGAGCTGCCCCCATCGTCTCATAACGGCCATCGCCATACGGGCTCGCTTAAATGCTCGGCGAAGAAGTCCGACAGCGCTTTGATTTTTACCGGCCGTGTACGGGCCGAGGGGGTGACGAAGTACAGGCCACCACGGGTCATGCTCCATTCCGGTAGCACCACGACCAAGCGTCCATCTGCCAAGTATTCGCTGGCAATAAACTCCGGCAGTTCGGCGATGGCCAGGCCTTCAAGCAACACCGGCAATAACGCATCCGAGTTGGTCACTCTTAACGGGCCGCTGGGCACCACGTCTTCTTCGGTGCCGTCCTTATGGGTGAACCGCCATACTTGGCTGCGGGCTCGGTAGGCATAACTCAGGCATGTGCGGGCCGCCAGTTCGCGGGGATGGCCAGGGTGGCCATGGGCATCCAGATAAGCCGGTGAGGCGACCAGGTATTGGGTGACAGCGCAGAGACGCCGCGCAACCAGCGAGGAATCCGGCAATACGGCAATGCGTAACGCCGCATCAAAGCCCTCGGCGATCAGGTCTACCGAGGCGTCTGAAAGGTGCAGGTCAATCGACAGCTCGGGATACTGCCGGATCAACTGCGGCATCAGCGGTGCCACCCAACGCAGGCCAAACGACATGGGGATCGCAAGGCGTACTTGGCCGCGGGGCTGGACCGATAACTCCTGAGCCTCGCTTTCCACCTCTTCAGCCTGCCGATAAATCTCTCCCGCCTTGGCCGCCATGCTCGCGCCGAATTCGGTGAGTGCCAGTTGCCGCGAAGTGCGGTTGAACAAGCGCCCGCCCAGGCGTTCCTCCAGGCGCGCGACCGCCCGCGATACCGTTGGCACCGACACGCTCATGACCCGCGCCGCGCCGGCGAACGATCCTTCTTCGGCCACCTTGGCAAACATCGCCAACCCTTCGAAATCTGGAAGCTTGCTCATTTCATTTCTGCAACGATAGGTTTCAGACAATTCTATTTTGAAAGTTTTGCCCCGTCGATAAGCTTCTCCCACACCGCAACTCACTCAATCGAAATACGGGAGAAACACCATGACTAACAAACTCGAAGGCAAAATTGCATTGGTGACCGGCGGCAGTACAGGCATCGGTCTGGCCACTGCCAAACGCTTCGCTCAGGAAGGCGCCCACGTCTATATCACGGGCCGTCGCCAAGCCGAACTGGACGCCGCTGTCGCCGCTGTTGGCAACGCCACCGGCGTGCGGGTGGACTCAGCCGACCTCGATCAGTTGGACGCGTTGTATCGCCAGATTGGCGCGACCCACGGCCGAATCGATGTGCTGTTCGCCAATGCGGGTGGCGGCTCCATGCTGCCACTTGGTGACATCACAGAACAGCAGTACGACGACACCTTCAATCGCAACGTAAAAGGCGTGCTGTTCACTGTGCAAAAGGCGCTGCCACTGCTGGCCCAAAAAGCCTCGGTGATTCTCACCGGCTCCACGGCGGGCAGCTCGGGCACCGCCGCCTTTAGTGTGTACGCCGCGTCCAAGGCCGCCGTGCGCTCATTTGCACGCAACTGGATTCTGGATTTGAAAGACCGCCAGGTGCGCATCAACACCATTAGCCCTGGCGCCACCCGCACTCCTGGCCTGGTTGAATTGGCCGGCCCCGATGCCGCTCAGCAGCAGGGCTTGCTCGACTACATGGCGTCGCTGATCCCCATGGGGCGTGTCGGTGAAGCTGACGAAATTGCCAGCGCCGCGTTGTTCCTGGCCTCGGATGACGCCAGCTTCGTCAACGGTATCGAGTTGTTTGTTGACGGCGGCCAGGCGCAAATCTGACCACCCAGCGGGCGACTGCCACGGTCGCCCGCCAACCCATCTCAAGAGGAACAGGCAGTGAACCCATTGCAATCGATATTGCTGGCCGCCAGCGTGACCCTGACTGCCGCTACTCAGGCGGCGACCACGCCCCCTCAAAGCCACCCCGGTATGAACTCAGCCGCACCGCTTCAGGTTTCAGCCATCGACCATGTCGGCATCAATGTACCGGACATCGACACCGCTACCCGGTTTTTCTCCGCGCTGATGGGCGCACGGGTGGTCTCGGATATCAGCCCTGGCAAGATCCCGGATCAGTGGAAAAACCAATTCCGCTGGCATGGCTCCAGCGAGCTGCAACGCTTTGTGATGCTGCAAATGGACGGCGGCGCGAAGCTGGAGTTGTTCCAATACCAAGGCTCTGAGGTCAATCAGGTCCAACCCCATGGCGACGACGCCGGAGCCAGCCATGTGGCCTTGCGCACCGCCGATATTGACGGCAGCCTAGCGACCCTCAAGCGCCTGAAAGTGACCATTCTCAACGACCCCATCACCAACACGGACGGCGTTCGTTGGTTCTATTTTCAAGCACCGTGGGGTACGCAGATTGAGCTGGTTTCGCTGCCGCACAGCGTTGGTGGCTAACCCCGCCGCTTGCGCCGGGCTGGTGCTAATTAGCAGCCCGACTGCCACGACAAACGCCAGGCCCACAGCAGTAGCCCAAAAAAGGGCAGATTTACTATCAGAAAAATATATCTGTCCGCTTTTTCCGTTGCTGCCTCTCGTGAAGGGCTGCAATTGGCCAGAAGCGGACGTTCGCGAGTGACCGATTTAGACCCATAGCCGCCTGAATCAAACTGGTCTGCCCCGACATCATGCACCTGAGACCGAAGAGAGCGGGTCGATAGCCACATTGGCTTGATGGCATCGGTGTTCACGACATTACGTTGTGCACAGAACCCTGCATTGAAGGGTGGGAGAAAATAATCCTTCATATTTATTGTTCGTTAGCATAATAAGCGGTGAGACACATTGCCCCATCCTTCTCACCAAAACGTCTGTAACTCAGGGGTTTGCTGACCGTTTACTGAGTTTGAACAATCGATGCCCCACAATGGTCCCGATAAGTTCCTTATAACGCTCTCCAACCCCTATAATTTTTGCTTTCCTGGCTCTCAATCCGGCGACCCCAACAATATCAATTAGTTGCTCTTCAGTGAGAGAGCGCTTGAACTTTTTTACATCTGTGTTAGCTCGACATGTAAACGTGTCGATTCGCCCATATAGATCGGACTCTTCCGCCAGCCGCCTGATATTGTCAATGGTCTCCCCACTGTTTGTATTGTCGTCGAAAATCAATAACCAGTTCTCTGATTTTAGTCGCTGCTTAGTTTTCTGATCGAGGGTCGCGTCATTCGCAATTGAAGAGTAAGGGTAGTCCGACAACTTAGAGAATGAGTTCGCATTCTTCACATCATAAATTGAATACACCAGAGCTCCCGTGTTCGCCACTACCTGGCCTCCGGGAATCATTCTGGACAATGTATGTTTAGCGTACAAGCCCACCAATGCCCCGCCGTAATTAACGCTCATTGTATGCAGCACGTCTCGCATAGGGTCAAATCCTTTGAGCTTTATAACGCTTGCCGCATGCTGAGCTGTGAACAACATTACCAACGGATCATTTTCTTCACGATAAACTCGGATAAGTTTGGTCCAAGCATCTCTTCTCGCCTTGATATGAGCCCCAGACATTCTAAACGATTTGCCTCGGCTCAAATTTTTGGCTTGTTTTTGTAATTGCTGAGTTTCAAAAGCCTCACAATAGCCATTCAAGAAATCAAAAAAGTGTCCCATCAACGTTAGTGGGTCTCGCAACTCAGGCGGGCAAGGTCCATACTCACTGGGCAGCATGAATGTTTCATCCGAATAGAGTAGGCCTGCCAATCGATTATAGCTCGAGCTATTGTCATTCAATAGCACGTCCGTATATAGAGCGGTCGCCTCTTCCAGCTCAGCCAGCAGACTCAAATTCCGAAGGTTCCCCTTGGCAATTTCTTGTGACTTTTTGAAGAACTTGAAGCCGTCAGGGTGCACGGCGGCCATATTTCTGACAGTGTCTTGTCTAAAGACGAGACTTCCTGGGAAATCTGTATTTAAAAAATCCGAACCATAAAGAATCTGTGAAGCATTCTGGCAAAACGCCAGAATATTGATTTTTGCGTCAAGTAGCCCAAGGAGCAGTTTTCGATAGGCTTTGCTAGGTGCTAGCCGTAGATATTTGTTAAATATAGCATCAACATCAATGCCAAATACAACTTTGGCATGTCGAATTGCTGAGCTTCGATAAGCGACAAAGAGCATCAGTTGATTTAGTTCGAAGCCTGAACCCTTCTTGCGGTAGCTATCGACAACTTGGCGCAGCTCATCAAGCTCCTCAAGGACTTGCTCCCATTGTTGCTCAAAAAACTGATCTGTATTGTCATGCCCTACAAAATAATTTCCACTATTAGCCTTTTTGCGAAATGCCTTTAGCTTCTTCGGCGCGAGTTTATTAAGAAGTTCCTTACAAAGATCGTCTTTAACGCTTGGTATTCGAGCCCAAAGATCGTGCATCAAATGACGTGTCACAAAACATATAGAATCATTGATTTCTCTATAGTGCCTAATCAGACTCTTACAAAAAACAGGATAGTCTAGTCCGTTTACTTCATAATCATTCACTGAAGAGAAGCGCGTCTTAATGTCGACATTCAGGCCTTCAAGCATGAAGTAATAACTTACCCCCTGAATACATGGTTTCGCGCCACAGGGTATGCAAAACTTGACAAAATACGTTTAATTTCGTGCTGTGCCTCTTGCGGGCTTATGTCTGCCCCGTACGGAAGTGAAATTAGCTCCCCAACCTCACTCTCACTAATTTTAACAGCCCCGTCAACGTTGAAAGTGTTCTTAAGAAGCGCTTTTACTTCCGAAATTTCTAGAATTTCGCTGAAACTATCCTTAGTTTTCAAAATCTTCTCGAAGCGCTCCTCAAATTCCCGGTGGCAATCTTCCTTCAATGTATTTAATGTTAAAATGTGACCGTCAGCTCGAACTCCGGCCATCTGAAAAAAAACCTTCTCATTACACCAGTTTTGATTTACTGGCGCCTCAAATAGACCAATTGAAACTCCTTGTTTTTTTGCCATTGCCATGATTTCTCGCTGAAGCCATTTTGGAGCCGCATTGACATCCATGTAAATTTCAGTCTCTCTAAATGCGAATAGATTTATAGCTTTTAGCCATCATCTGTCGCGTGAGTGATTTTCGCAATGGCTGTATGACGGGAGGAGCCGAAAGCTGGCTTCTAGGAAGGACAGCAAAGGGTCGAAAGGGCACGGCAGCTACCGGGCAGCAGCGGACGCTCATAAGCGACCGCTTCCGACCCATTGCTGACGGTCGGCTTGGCTCAGATTCACATTGAACAAGCCGGTCGCTCACCCAACCGCTCTACCAACCTTACGAGATAACCGTCGGGATCCTGAACGATGAATTCGCGTTGGCCTACTTCTATGTCGTCAGCCCGATACCAGGTGTCTTTGCATTCTCGATAGAGTGGACATCCAGCCTGAACAAGTTTCTGGATGATGGGTGCGACAGCCTCTACATCAATCTGTAGGTTGATGCCTCTTCCAAACGGCTTGGTCAACGACGCAGTCAGCCATTGACCCGCGTCTGGATCAACCTGCTCAAGCATTACTTGAGCACCATTCAAATCAAGGTACGCAAATCCATCATCCGGACGTTGATAAGCTACCTTGAACCCCAGATGAGAAACCCAAAAAACTAGGCTGCTATCCAGGTTGGTGACCATTAACTCCGGAACCAGTTTGTTACGTACGAACATGAGATGACTTCCATTTCAAAAGGCTTGTTTTTGCGGGCGGGCAGGTACTGCACCTACGGCCGCGCTGCCAAGACGGGATCGTGGGGAGCATGATGATGCACGGTCGGGTGGGAACTATCGAGTCGCTTTGAGTGGCAGCTTCTGGCCGGCTCCTGCCTAGCGAAAAGCGCCAATCGCCCCAATCACAGCAATAACAACAGAGGCCACAAATACAGCCTCTCAGAGCGTCTGACAAAACCACCTTTCGCGTAATCACACAACTTGCAACGGCACCTCTTTAATCGCCAACAACCTCAGAAATCAACAGTAGCCGACACTTTCAGCGTACGCGGTGCACCTTGGGTCAGGTAACCACCGTTGGCCGAGGCCCAGTAATTCTCATCGGCAACGTTCTCCAGCATCGCGTTGAAAGTCACCCCGCGGCCATCCATTTTCGTCCGATAGCGCGCGCCCAGGTCGACGCGGGTCCAGGCGGGGATGCTGTATTCGTTGGCGCTGTCAACGAACTGGCCGCCGGTGCGCAGTAGCAGGCCGTTCAGGCTCGCCCCGGGCAAGCCGGGCACATCCCAATCGGCGCCCAGATTGAACTGGAATTTCGGCACGCCCACCGCCTGGTTGCCATCGTCGCGACCGCCGGCGGTGCCGCGCAGTTCGGCTTTGGTCCAGGTGGCACCGCTCAGCAGGCGCAGGCCATCCAGTGGCTCGCCGAACAGGCTCAGTTCCACGCCGCGATTGCGCTGCTCGGCATCCACCCGGTAGTAGCCGTCGCCGCCGAGCACGCCCTGGGGCTGCTCGATGCGGAACAGGCTGAGGCTGCCGCCGAAGGTACCCCAATCGAGCTTGGCGCCCACCTCGGTCTGCTTGGAGCGATAGGGTGCGAACATCTCGCCGTTGTTGAGTGCGGCGGCCGGCGCGGTCGGGCCCTGTTGCAGAGACTCGACGCGGTTGGCATAGAGCGACAGGTATTCGGTGGGCTTGATCACCAGGCCATAGGCCGGCGTGGTGATGCTTTCCTGATAGCTGGAGGTGCGGGCACCGCTGGCCGCGCTCCAGGCGTCGGCGCCGATGGACTGGCGGCGCACGCCCAGGGTCAGCAGCACGCGGTCGTCGAGCAAGCCCAGGGTGTCGGAGACCGCCAGGCTACGGTTCTGCACCTTGGCGGTGGTGTCCGGGTCGTGGATATCGCCGGAGACGCTGGTGGCCGGTGGCTCGGCGACGGGCTGGCCCTCATACAGATTGCCAAAGCCACGACTGCCCGCCGCGGTGGACTCGAACGCGTTGCGCTTTTCCTGCCAGATGCCGTTGGCGGCCAGGTTGATGCTGTGGCTGACCGGCCCGGTGGCGAGTTCGCCGCGCAGCCCGGTGACGGCGCTCAGGGTTTCCTGGTCCAGCGGCGAATAGAGGCGGCCGATACGCGCGTCGCCATTCGCGCCGTAGACGTAGTTGGAGGCGTAGACACCGTTCTCCCGCGTGTATTTGCCGCCTGCGCTCAGGTAGGCGGTCCACGTGGGCGACAGGTCGTACTCGGCGCTGAACATGCCATAGGTGTCTTCGAGCTGCGACCAGCTCCAGGGTTGCGCGTAGTTGTGGTCGGAGTCCGGTGCCGACGGCGTCTTGCCGTTGAGTGTGCTGGTAGGTCCCGTCGTGGTGAGGTAGACCACCGAGCGCCCCTCATTGACCCGTTGTTTCTG
This sequence comes from Pseudomonas sp. Van50, assembly GCF_055390755.1. Taxonomy (NCBI): domain Bacteria; kingdom Pseudomonadati; phylum Pseudomonadota; class Gammaproteobacteria; order Pseudomonadales; family Pseudomonadaceae; genus Pseudomonas; species Pseudomonas sp. Van50. Next base: position 4,693,460 of record NZ_AP024343.1, read on the forward strand.
GTAACCGAGATCCGCGGACAGGCGCAGACGGTCACCCCGGTAGTCCAGGCCGAGGGTGGCCAGGCTGAAGCGCGAGTGCTCATCGTCCACCGCGGTCTCGCCCTCGCGCTGGGCCAGGTTCACCCGCACGCCGAAGCGGTTGTCCTCGCCAAAGCGCTGGCCCAGGTCGAGGTGCCCGCCCACTCGGCTGTCGCTGGCATAGTCCAGGGTGGCGCTGCGCGTGGGGGTGTCTTCGGCACGCTTGGAGACCACGTTGATCGCCCCGCCGACACCGCTGCCCGAAGGCGACACGCCATTCACGAAGGCGTTGGCCCCCTTGAACACCTCGACCCGCTCGACCGACTCGGTGGAGATGATCTGTCGCGGCAGAATGCCGTACAGCCCGTTGAAGGCAATATCGTCGCTGAACAGCTGGAACCCGCGCACGACGAACACCTGGGAGAAGTTGCCGAAGCCGAACGACTGACGCACGCCCGGATCGCTGGCCAGCACATCGGCCAAGGTCTGCGCCTGGCGCTTCTCGATCAGCTCGGAGGTGTAGCTGGAGAAGGCGAAGGGCACATCTTGCATGTCCTGGTTGCCCAGCACGCCGATGCGGGCACCCCGCGCCGCCTCCCCGCCGGCGTACTCGGCCGGCAGGTCGACACGGCCTTCGGCGAGCCCGCTGATGGTGGTCGGGCCCAGCTCCAGCACGCCCTGCTCGGGCAGCGGCACCAGGGTGATGGTGCCGTCGTTGCCGGTCTGGAAGGTCAGGCCGCTGCCCTCCAACAACCGCTGCAGGCCGTCGACCACCGAATAGTCGCCCTTGAGTGCCGGCACCATGGCGCTGCCACGGGTCAGGCCGGCGTCATAGAGCAGCCGCACGTCGGCCTGCTCGGCGAAATCGGTGAGCGCCGCGTCGAGCCGCTGGGCAGGCACGTCGAGTTCGACGGCTTGCGCCTGGGCGGCGGCAATGGCCAGGGGAAGAACGGCTAGCGCCGCAAGGAAGGGGGTCGACCGCATGCTGATGTCCTTGGCTATCAATACGAAGAAGTCGCATTTGCAGGAACGGAAGACGAAGGCGGCGATGATTTCTGAACCATCGCCGCCTAAATATTTTGTTTTTTCTTGAAGGCCCAGGCGCGGCGCGGGTCTCAGTGGCGGGACGTGACCAGGATCAACCCCGGGAGGCGCACCAGACGCACAGGCAAGGTGGTTTCCACAGCGCTCAAGACCGCCTGTGGGTCGTCAACGGCGAACACGCCTGTCACCTGTAGCCGGCGAGCGGCTTCGTCGACAAACAGCACTCGCGCAGACTGGCTGCGCTCAAGCTCAGCGAACACTTGCTCCAGCGGCTGGTCGCGGAAGACCAGCTTGCCGCGCTGCCAGCTCAAGCGCTGGCGCGCATCCAGTGCCTGCGGCGCCTGCAGCGTCCCGCCGCGCCACTGCACCTGCTGCCCGCCGACCACCGGCAGCGGCTCGCGCCCCTCGCTGGAGGCCAACACTCGGCCCTCGCTTACCGCCAGGTCGACACCGCCCTCCTCCAGACGCACATCGAAGCGCGTACCGGTGACGCGGATGCGCGCCTCGCCGGCCCTGACAGTGAACGGTCGAGCCGGGTCATGGGCGACCTGGAAGTCCGCCTCGCCGCGGTACAACCTGACCTCGCGGCGACCGTCGACAAACCGCCAGTCCAGCGCCGAATCGCCGTTGAGGGTCAACAGCGAACCATCGGCCAGACGCACCTCGCGCACCTCCCCCGGCTGGGTGCTGATATCGGCATACAGGCCAATCCAGGTGCCGCGCGGTAGCCATAGGGCAAGCAACAGCATCGCGGCGCAGGCCAGCGGAGCCGCCCACAGTCGACGACGGCGCAGCACGCGCACCTGAGGCTGCTCGGCCGGACGTTCTATCTGGCCGAGCAACGACCACAGCCCTTCCACCTCACGCAACGCCTGCTCGTGCTCGGGCGCCGCCTGGCGCCAGGCCTGCGCGGCAGCGCGATCGGCAGCGGTGGCGCGGCCAGAATGCAGCAGCACCTGCCATTGCCGGGCCTGATCGAGAAGCGAAGGATGAGTCACGGCTGCGGGTCCATCTGCTGCTGGCAGTGTTCGAGGGCCTTCAGGATATAGCGTCCGGCCATGCTTTCCGAGACCCCCAGGCGCTCGCCGATCTCACGCTGGGTCAGCCCGTCCAGGCGATTCCACAACAACGCCTGGCGCAGGTGCGGTGGCAAATCCTGGACCACGCGCTGCAGTCGCTCCAGGCGCTGGGCGTCGCTTGCCGCTCGCTCCGGACCCGGCTGGGCACTGACCAATTCGATGGATATCTCCTCCTCGACGGGGCGGGATTTTTGCTGACGGCGGTAGTCGATGATCAGGTTGCGCGCGATGCGATAGAGGAACGCACGAAGATTGCCGATCTCTTGCTCGGACTCGCGCCGACGAAAGCGCAACCAAGTTTCCTGGCGCAGGTCGGCCGCCAGTTCTGCGCACTTCACCTGCCGTGTGAGGAAGCGCAGCAGTTCACTCGAATGGCTCTCGAACTGGCCGTCGGTGGAATGAGGATCGGATGGCCTGGACACGCAAGCGACTCAAGCGAGGAGGAATCGCGAGAATATATCAAATGATAATGACTTTCAATTACTGAGAGCTTGCGGCATTTCGTCCCCTTTAATGGGGGTAAAAACGCCAGCCTGGTCATTCCTGGGATCCGTTCGGTACATTCCGCTCTAAGCTACTTTTTCATCGTAGAAGGCGATGCGAAGTCCGGGCCTGTCCTTGGAGACAAGGATATTGATGCGATAGCTTCGCCAACGGTCCTGTGCATCGCGCAACGTAATGTCCGTATCGTCGATGGGGAGGATTTCGGGATCATCCCACCATTCCATCGTTTGTGGGACGGCTTGAAGAACCTCGTTGAGGATGGACTTTAGAATCGGGCTCTTCCCTCCCGTCAGATAGTCGTGGCGCGCCATACTGGATGTCCTGGAGACGACGATCGGAGATAACGAGTTCCTGGCAGGAGACAGGCCTTCGATCGTGGATTGCACGGTATTTTCAATTTTTCAAACATGCCGGGAGAGATTCGACCACCCCTTCGGCTCCGCTCATCCACGCCTTGACGCCTGGTACAAGAAGTTTCGCCAGCGGCCGAGCGCCGACTACTGAGAGGTCAGTGATTTGAACACGTCCAAGGCCATGAACTGCGATTCAAAGCGACTGAAGGCAAGCGACGGCCCTGCCTTCGCTCCGATCAGCCCCTCCAGAATCAGAATGGCAATCGTCATGACTGTATTCGTTTACCCCATCGTGACACTCCTGCTCTACGCGTTGAGTCCGCTGGCCGAAGACTGGGCCGTGTGGCATCGAACACTGGTTCTAACGCCGATCACCGTCAGCCTCATTGTCTTTATTGTGAGCCCGTTGATAACAAAACACTTTGACTGGTTCCTGCGTCCTCGCTCAGCACCGGGATGCATCGTAATGTCTCGGCCGAAACAACCGCCTAGGCCGTCGGCACCGTTCCGCCGTCGATCACAAACTCACTTCCCGTGATAGATGAAGCCCGCGGCGAAGCCAGAAAGCCAATCAGGTCGGCCACCTCTGACGGGGTCGAGGGGCGCCCGAGCGGGATGCCTCCCAGGGCTTGCATGATGATCTGCTTGCCGCCTTGATAGTCAGTACCGGCTTCCTGCCCGAGTCGCTCGGCCAAGGCGACCGAGGCTTCGGTTTCCACCCAGCCCGGCGAAACCCGGACAACACGGACGCCTTTGGGCGAAACCTCTTTCGATAGGCTCTTGCTGTAAGTCGAAAGCGCAGCCTTGGCCGCTGCGTAGGCTGTCGTAGCTTCCGGCAGCGGCAGCCGACTCTGGATGGAGGTCACGTGGATGATGACCCCTTCCTTTCGCTCCAGCATTTCCGGTAGCAAGGCGCGATCCAGGCGCACGGCCGGAAACAGATTCAGATTAAGCTCACGTTGCCACTGCTCTTCGTCCAGTGCCGCGAAACCACCGCCGGGCGCCGAGGAACCACCCAGGACGTGGACGATGATGTCCACACTGCCCAGTCGCTGCCTGGTCGCGGCGACGACCGCATCACAGCCTTCCCGGGTCGAAAGATCGGCCTGGACCAAGAGGTTATCCGGCAGCGTACCGCTTGCCTTCCGAGCGGAGGTAAGCACCTGCGCGCCCTCCGCCAGGAACAGCTCGACTACAGCCTTCCCGATGCCTTTGGTGCCTCCGGTGACGAGGACTCGCTTACCACTCAAACCAAGGTTCAGCATGGCGTGATCTCCAGAGCACCTATTCGATCGCCCTCCAGCGTGAAGACGTGACTCAGATGAACCGGGCTACCAGGAAAATCGCCAGTAAGCCGTGCGATGACAGTCAACTTGCCCTCCCCCTGCTGCGCCTGCAAAGGTTGAACGTCAAAGGAGAACGCCCGCCGGACCTCCTGTTGCCAAGCTTCGATGGCCTGAATGCCCTCATGCGTCTGGTTTTCATCGAACACCGTGGCCTGTGGGCAGAAGCAGCTCGCAAGCTGTGATACGTCGCCGCCATTGCTGATATTGAAGTACGTCTCAACGACGTCGGGAAGCTGAAGGCTCATTGGCCGGTCTCCTGGATGGATTGCTGGGAGCGATCTTGCTACCTGACCGATAGTTTGCTCAACTGGAATAAACTTTATGGCCTATCCCAAAATCCAGGACAATTCATGTCAGATACTCGTCTAGGCCTGAGCGAGCTGGACGCTGTCCTAGCGGTTGCCCGCAGGGCTTCGTTCCGACAAGCCGCCATCGATCTCAATGTCTCGACCACCGCGTTAAGCAGCACCATCGCCAAGCTGGAAGCGAGCCTCGAAACGCGGTTGTTCAATCGTACGACGCGTAGCGTGGCCGTCACCGAAGCGGGCAGGATCTTTCTGCAGCAGGTGGGGCCGGCCCTGCAGGATTTGCGGACTGCGCTCGACGCGGTGCGATCTCACAATGCCGGTCCTTCGGGCACGCTGCGCATCAATGCGTTCGCCAGCGCAGCTCGAGCGGCACTGCTGCCGTTGATGATGGAATTGCTGCGGCATCATCCGAAGGTACACATCGACCTTGTCACCGAAGGCCGCCTGGTGGATATCGTCGCTGACGGCTTCGATTTCGGCGTCCGTTCCGCTAGCCTCGTACCGAGCGATATGATCGTGATCCCCCTCGGCCTGCCGCAGCGGTATGCCGTGGTCGGTACACCGGCGTACTTCGAGCAATACGGTAGGCCACGGACGCCGCCTGATCTGCTCAACCATCGGTGCCTGCGTGTTCGTTTGCCGAATGGGGCGATTTTTCCTTGGCATTTCGAACGCGATGGGGAAGTGACCAGACTCGATGTGAGCGGCCCGCTCACGCTCGATGAACCGAGCGTCGTCAAGGCAGTGGTGCAGGAAAGCATGGGGCTCGGCTTTTTCATGGAGCAGGACGTTCAGGATGAAATCGAGGCCGGCCAGTTCGAGCGAGTGTTGGAAGATTGGACACCGCCCAGGGACAAGCTTTGCCTGTACTACCCGAACCGCCGCAACCCCTCTGCCGCGGTCAAGGCATTCATCGCCCTGGCTCGCGCCAATCCGTCCGCCCAGGAATGATCGATCTGCCGCGCCTTGGCATCAGGAGATCAAGCCCAGCGTCAATGCCTTCAGGGTCGCGGCAGCTCGGGTCGAGCATTCCAGTTTGCGAAATATGCTTTCCATGTGTGTGCGAACGGTGCTCGGACTGATGTCCAGCAGCCGCGCCACCTGCTTGTTACTGGCGCCACGGCTGATTTCCAGGAGCACATGACACTCCCGTGCGGTGAGTAACGAACTCTTCGGCTGATGAGTCCGACGCTCGCCACGTGCAGCGGCGATAACCGCTTCGCATACAGCCTTGTCGAACAAACCACTGGCGGCATCCTGCTCCAGCAGTCTGGCCGCCTCCGATTCGCCGTGGGCCGCCCTCCATGGCCTGGCTTCCCTGAGTGCGACCCAGGCTACGGAAGTGGCTAGCAGCCGATGCTCGGCACACAGCGCATCCCCCATCACACCTCGAAAGTAGCCACTGCCGTTGAGCCGTTCGTAGGCATGGGCGGCAATCTCGGCAGGCACGGCCAGTTCACCGATAGGCCTCAGCGCCTGTTGCGTCCAGTAGGGAACCAGGTGCACCCGCCCCGCGGCGCTATAAGGCAGCGCCCCGGCGGTGTTCCAGAGCTGGTTGGAAACGGCTGCCCGACCCAGACCGTAGACAAGCGCCGCCTTTCCGAGCGCTGTCAGGGTGGGTTCACCTAGCCCCCACAAGCGTGCAGCCTCCATGGCGACATGCGCCACCCGCCGCGAATGCCCCGCCAGCCAGGGTAGCCTCAAGTCAATCACGTCCCCCACCAAGGTCAGCGAGACGGAGCGTTCGGCCTCCCCATGGACCGGGTTTTGAGAGCGACCATCCAGGTCTGCCAGCCACGCCCTGGCGTTATCCATGAGCAACGACGCGAGGGCAGCGGGATAGCGCCGATCCGACTGGTCGCGGATCCAGCGCAGCGCCGCGTCCAAGCCATGTGCTCGACTGAGAATGTCCAGATCACCGGCAAGCACCACCTGATAGGCGACCTCCGGAATGTGCTCATGGGTCAAGCCCAGCGGCCGGCCAGTCCCATCGTAGGTTTCGAATACGCGGCACAAGCCTGCCTCGACAGCGGCCCCCAGTTCGAGGGTTTTCGCGACTTCGCCGGAGACCTCGCAGTGCACGACGGCCAGCGGGGTCGCCTGATGCACCGCGTTCATGGCCTCTTTGCTCAGGGTCAGGTCGAGCATCGCACGGCGGCCGTCGACGTCATCACCGAGCAGATCCGCAAACCCTTCGGCGTTGGCGGTGCAGCCGGACCAGCGCAGCAAGGCGACCTGCTCCGCCACCCTCAGGTGCTCGCCATCGCCGTGTGAGGCCTGCGCCAGACTGCGCGCCAGTGCGGCAACGCGTCGCGAATGCCCGAGTGGCTGGCCCATGCTGAGGTCCCCGACCTGGCCGATCGCCTGCAGCGCTGCGCTCAATGAAATGTCCAGTTGCAACGCACTATCCATGAAAATGCCTTGGGGTCGGATAAATGACCGATGCCCACGAAGCAGGCCAGTCAGCAGAATTGAGCTCCCACACAGGAGTTCATCCCATGAAAACATTCAGATCAAAAGCCGTCACCGTCGCCTTCGCCCTCGCAAGCACATTGGCCGCCGGTATCAGCCAGGCCCAAGATACAACGCCTTCGGTGGTCATCGTACACGGCGCATTCGCCGACGGCTCCGATTGGGCCAAGGTCGTGCCGCTTCTGCAAGCCAAGGGGGTCGCCGTTTCGGTCGTGCAAAACCCGCTCACCTCGCTTGCCGACGATGTCGCTGCCACGCAAAGAACGCTGGACAATCAGCCGGGCCCGGTCGTACTGGTCGGTCATTCCTGGGGCGGCACCGTGATTACCCAGGCCGGCAGCGACAAGAAAGTCCGTGCCCTGGTGTACGTCGCCGCCTTCGCTCCCGATGCCGGTCAAACCAGCGGCGAACAAGGCAAAGGCGCGCCCACGCCCCCGGGCATCAGTCAGATCAAGGCTGACGGCAACGGTTTCCTCTACTTGACCCCGGAAGGCATGGCCAAGGACTTCGCCCAGGATCTTCCAGCGGCGCAGACCGCCGTGATGACCGCGACGCAAGGCCCCATCAAGGCATCCGCGTTCGAGGACAAAACGACCGTCTCTGCCTGGAAGACCAAACCGTCCTGGTATCTGCTCGCCACCGAGGACCGGATGATCCATCCCGATGTCCAGCGTTCCGCCGCCAAGCGTATCGGCGCCACCCTGGCGCAGGTGCACACCAGCCACGTGCCCCAGCAGTCGCAGCCGGCCGAAGTGGCCAAGGTGATTCTAGAGGCCGTGAAAAGCGTCGGCGAGCAGTGATCGCTGCGGCACGACACCCCCGATAACCCTGAGCCCAACCGCTGCATCGATATGGACGGACGCATGAATCATCGGCGTGATCGGAACTACGACTTCATCGTGTGTGGTGCGGGTACGGCGGGCTGCGTGGTTGCGGCCCGTCTTGCCCAACAGGACAACGCACGCGTGTTGTTGATTGAAGCAGGCAGCGAATACGCCGGCCCTGAAGTTGCAGAGCCGGCGCAGTGGCCGCTGAACCTCGGTTCAGAGCGCGACTGGGCATTCGCAGGGCAACCCAATCCGCACCTCAACGGGCGTCGTCTTTCCTTGAACATGGGCAAGGGACTTGGAGGTGGCTCCAGCATCAACGTGATGGTCTGGGCACGCGGGCATCGATCGGACTGGGATCACTTCGCTGCCGAGTCCGGCGACTGCGCCTGGGGATACGATTCGGTGCTGGATTACTACCGCAGGATCGAGAACTGGCACGGCAGCCCGGATGCCGCACGGCGTGGTTCAGGTGGCCCCGTGCATGTCGAGCAGCCGGCCTCGCCTCAACCCCTCGCCTGGGCAACCCTGGAAGCGGCCAGTCGTTTGGGTATCCCCCGATATGACAGTCCCAACGGAGCGATGATGGAAGGCCCCGGCGGGGCCGCGATCACCGATCTACGCATCAACCAGGGCAGGCGCGAATCCGTTTACGATTCCTATGTCCGACCACGGCTGCACCAACCGAACCTGACCGTCCTCACCGGCGCGCTGGTGGCCCGTGTCCTGCTTAGCGGCACAAGGGCGGTCGGTGTCGAAGTGATCATCGAAGGGCAACGGCACTGCTTCTATGCCGAAGCCGAAGTCGTCTTGTCCATGGGCGCGGTGAACACGCCCAAGGTGCTCATGCAGTCAGGCATCGGCCCGGAGAGTGAACTGCGCCCCCATGGCATCGTCCCGATCAGTCACCTTCCCGGTGTGGGTCAGAATCTTCAGGATCATGTTGCCTTTGGCTGTACCTGGGAGTACCTGCAACCCCAGGCGGTGGGTGGCGGCGGTTGTGAAACCACGTTGTACTGGAAAAGCGACAGTCGCCTGGACGCGCCAGACCTGCTGCACTGCCAGCTTGAATTTGCGGTGCCCTCTCCTGCTGAAGTGGGTATCCAGCCACCGCAACAGGGTTGGACGATGTTCGCAGGGCTGGCCAGGCCGATCAGTCGTGGGCGCTTGCGCCTGTCAGGCGCCGGGCCATCGGATGCTCCACTCATCGAGCCGAATTCGCTGAGCGCGCCCGAGGATATGGCGGCGGCGTTTGCATCGATCGACCTCTGCAGGGCACTCGGCAACAGCGACACCTTCAACGACCTGGTAAAGCGCGAGGTGGTGCCCGGGCCGAAAGCGCACCGCGCCATGGAGCAGTTCATCCGCAATTCTGCCGTGTCCTATTGGCACCCGTCCTGCACCGCGAAAATGGGCCGAGATGAAATGTCTGTGGTCGACCATCAGTTGCGCGTGTATGGCATCGAGAAATTGCGGATCGCGGATGCCTCGGTCATGCCCCGAATCACCGTCGGCAACACCATGGCGCCTTGTGTGGTCATTGGCGAGCGGGCAGCCGATCTCGTCCTCGCGGCCCAGGGTGTGATCACTCTGGCCAGTTAAAGCCACAAATTTCTCGAGACACCAGGGACTGTACGAAAACTGGCAGAGCCGCATGTGTAACGACATTGCGCGACTACAGGGGCTTCGCCGACGCCCGGCTCACTCGCCAAGTACAAATACCGGACTAGACTTCACAGCACCGTCACGTCACTGCACGCACAAGCGCATCACCCAAACACGACGTTGCCTCGCAGATAGGGATATCTCTCATGTTCAATCTCGACGATTCCGAGCATACGAAACGTGCCATCGCCCCTGCATTTGCCGCTGTTCCACCCACCAATGGCGGCATCGAAAGTACCGGCGTGGCGGTTGTCTGGCAGAACATTCTGCAAAGTGACGTGCTCCAGATGCTCTCGGACATCAATCCTCCGCTGACCGGCTCCTTCATCGATTACCGCTACTGGGCAAACGGCATTCTTCGTTGGGCGCTGAGCCAGCAGGATGATGACGGCAACCCGCTTTACGCGTTCGCGATCCCATCGTGGGAAACCGGCTCTGACGACAACGGCAATCCCGTCGTCGGGGCGTTTCTGTTCCCGGTGGGCACCCAGGTCACGCTGCTGCAGCCCAGCGACGACGAACTCAACGCCGCGTTGGCGAGCGCCTACGGCAATCAGCCGCCCCTCACGCTGACTTCGAACCAGACCGGCGATCCTGACGAGCGGCGTTGGGCCGCTGCCGCCCATGCCTATGCCCTGACGCAAAGCGACGCCAACGGTAACGCCTACGTGGCCGGCATCCCGAGCTGGGAGATGGCGGTCGAGAATGGGCAGAACTACCGAGGCGTCTACGTCTTCAGCAACACCCCCGGCATCCAGGTACTCAAGGCGGGTCGTGCGGCACTGATGGATCAGATCCTGGCGGGCATTCTCGAACCCTTGGACAGCGCGAACCTGATGGACTCGAACATGAGTGTTCTGGCCGTCGCGGCCAACCGTTGGGCCATGCGCTACGGTGGTGTGTGCGGCGCGGGCACCTTTGGCTATTGCTCCGCCAGGTACGACGTGGAAAGCGATTGGTACACCATTTTTACTCACGACGTCGTCATCTGCTTCGCGCCACAGCAGCCAACCATGGACTTGCTGCAATCCATCGTCGATCAACCCGCCATGGCCTGGCCTGATTTCAACAATGCCTACTCGGCGCTGTGCGTTACACTCGGCGACATCATCAATGGCGCGAATTCCAACGATCCACTCGATCCACGTGGGCTTGCGACGTCCCCGGACTGGTCCCCGAACACCGTCACCACCGAGCTCGCCACCTGGTTGCAGTTCGACGCCAGTGGCAACTACAGCTTTTCTCCCACCGCCCCCGCTGCGCCGACGGGTGTGGCCGCCGATGACTGGCTCCAGATCATCTATACGGTCTGGCAGGAAATGAGCGCTGTCGAACAACTTCAATCGCTCTACACCTACACCCAAGGCACCCTGAATACCGCCCAGAGCACGGCCAATACCCTGATAAGCGGCGCGATCGCCAACATGCAGGCCAAGACCGACGACAGCACGCTGCTGGACTTCGTCCAACTGCTCAAGGACCTCGGTTACTCGCTGGTGTGGTTTTTCCCCGAAGCCGTCGCCCCCTGGGCCAATCTTGCGGTGGTTGCCGTGACCGATGTCATCCGGGTGATCACCAGCAGCCTCGACGGAACGTCCAGCTCGATCACCATCGGCCAGTACTGGGAGCAGGTCGCCGACTCCTTCGAAGCGAGCAACACGAGCCTAAGCAACTTCTACACGACCATCGTCAGCGACCACGGGCGCCTGATGAACTTCTACCACTACGCCGACAACGGCAACCTGCCGATACCCACTGGCAACAACGGCGGCTCCTCGACCTCGGACGGCGACAGCTCCACCGCTACCGCCATGGCCAACGGGCTGATGTTGCAGGCCTACCAGAACCTGATGCCGCTCTTCTGGGCAATCGCCTGGGCCTGCCCCGACCCGCTCAGCGGCAGTGGATATGATGCTTACTCGACACTCACCATTCCCAGGGCACCCGAGGGCACCTATGTCGAGGGGACGTATTACGAGTTCGCGATCATCTGGAGCGACAGCAATATCGTCAAAAGCTATCCAACGACAGCGATGATGACGGACCTCACCGGCACACTGAACGTCAACCTGATGGACATCATGGCCCGGACCGATCCCTGGCTCGGTGTCGCCAGTTGGTTTGGCTGGTTCCTTGGCAATCAGGTGAACTTGCAAGGCCCCTATACGCGCTGATCCATCATCGCGGGCTCAGTTGCGACTGTGGTGGCTGAGTGGATCGCGGAGCGGTTTTCTGCACCCCGTCGTCAGGCGGGCATTGCGCCGGCTCCGCTCTTCTATTGCTCATACCGCCGCTGAATCCGCCCCAGCTCCCCTGATCGCCGCAACTGCTCCAAAGCCTTGGTCCATGCCGCGACCACTTCGTCTTCAGAGTCCAAGCTAAAAGCGATATACAACGACGAACGATAAAGCTCGATAGGAATTTTCCGCAGCGTGCCCGGCGCGATATTCAACTGGCGGCTGTAGTAGACCACGCCCGCATCGGTGTCGCCGACGATGATGTCGGTGCGCCCGGCAAGCAGCATGCGATAGAGCAGCTTGCTTTCGGTGGCACTTTTGTCCAGGTTGTTGAAGCCCAACGACAACAGCATCGTCGGCACCAGACCGGCATGTCGCGTGGTGATCTGTGGGGCGTGCAGCAGTTGTTCCAGGGAGTTCACCGGCGGCGCCTTGGCCAGTTGATAGGGGTGGATGGACTCTTCCACGATTGGCCCGACCCATTTGTACAACGACTCGCGTTCCGGCGTGCGAAACAGGGAGTACATGATGGTCTTGGGGCGGTGCTTGAGTATTTGGGTGGCACGCATGCTGGGTTGCAGCAACACCTCGAAGTCATCCCCGGTCAGCGCCATGATGGCCCGGACGATCTCGGTGGTCATGCCGGTGAGCCGGTTGTTTTCCAGATAGTTGTACGGTGCCCATTCTTCGGTGACGATCTGATACTGCTCGGCCCTGGCAACCGTGCCGAGCAAGAGACAAAGCAGCGCTGCAACCGATATCGAATGTCTCACGCGTACTCCTTGTGGACCGTTCGGTGTTCGTGCATGGGGGGCCTGATTCAAGAGGGGCAAGGTAAGCATAGACCCAAACACTTGCCTGACAGTTGACGCAGTCTACATTCCGCCCCTTAGCAGCCTCCGGACCTTGGTGTAGGATCAGCGCGACCGGATACGCGGCGCTCCCCTTGCGCCCTCCTCCCTGGAACCCAGCCGGTATGAATCCTATCGATCCCTGGTCGTTTCAACGCATCATCACCGCCCATGATGGCCCCCCCTTCTTATGAGCCTCGCCCCATGAAAATCTGTGATCAATGCAGGTCCGTCATTCTTGACGAAAACGCTGCTTGCCCGCGCTGCGCCGAAAAAATGAGGCTCTCGGAAGAGGCTCTCTTCCCTGCGTCCCAGCCGTCGAAAGGGTTGAAAATCCTTAAATGGGTGTTTATCAGCATTGTGGTTGCGGTGCTGGCGGCCGTAGCGGTGGTCGTGTGGATCTTTAATTCGTTGGGACCGATGCCCTCTTTTGGTTGAGGGCGACTTCAGGGCGCTTGAACAGTACGTGGTGGCGAGGGAGCAAGCGCCCTCGCCACCACTGATCACGGCAACCGAAGCGAAGTGCAGCTATCCGATTTTCCTATAGTTGCTATCGATGCCCACGCCGTTCTCGTCATCGGCCTCTCTCTCTAATCTGCCCACCAACGCGATCGATGACGATCGCCGCAGATCAAACCGACCTTATGGAGAGAGACACAATGAACACCTTCAACCGCACCCTGGCTGTCGCGACCCTGGCATTGGCTACCCTCAGCGCCGAGGCCGCATCGTCGGTCCAAGCCGCTGCAAGCGTGTCTGCGGTCGGCAGCGTGGTCCAGTCCGCCAGCTACATCACCACCAAGGATGGCGTTCAGCTGTATTACAAGGACTGGGGCCCGCGTGATGGCCAGGTCGTGACCTTCAGCCACGGCTGGCCGCTGGACTCCGACAGCTGGGAAGGCCAGATGATGTTCCTCGCCTCGAAAGGCTATCGGGTGATTGCTCACGATCGTCGCGGTCATGGTCGCTCCAGCCAGCCTTGGGAAGGCAACGACATGGACCACTACGCCGACGACCTGGCGGCGGTGATTGAAGCGCTGGACCTCAAGAACGTGACGCTGGTGGGCTTTTCGACGGGGGGTGGTGAAGTGGCGCGTTACATCGGTCGCCACGGTACCGGTCGGGTGAAGAAAGCCGTGCTGGTTTCTTCGGTGCCACCGTTGATGCTCAAGACAGACACCAACCCCGGTGGCTTGCCTATCGAGGTGTTCGACAGCCTGCGCAAGGCGTCCCTGGAGAACCGTTCGCAGCTGTACCTGGACATCGCCTCGGGCCCGTTCTACGGCTACAACCGCAAGGGTGCCAAACCATCCCAGGGGCTGATCCAATCGTTCTGGATGCAGGGCATGCAGGGTGGCAGCAAGAATACCTATGACTCGATTGCGGCGTTCTCGGCGACAGACTTCCGCAGCGATTTGAAGAAGTTCGACGTGCCGACCCTGGTCATCCATGGCGATGACGATCAGATCGTGCCCATCGACGCTGCAGGCCGGGCCTCGGCGGCGCTGATCAAAGGCGCCCGACTGATCGTCTACCCTGGTGCACCGCACGGCTTGACCGAGACGCACAAGGACCGACTGAACCAGGATCTGCTGACCTTCCTCAAGGAATAACACCTGGATCGGTTGTGAGGGGCCTGCTCGCGAAAGCGGCGGGCCCGCTTGCATGGGTGTTGAATGAGCTGCCGTCATCGCGAGCAAGCTCGCTCCCACAGGGTGAATCCGGAATTGGCGCGCACCCAAGATCAACTGTGGGAGCGAGCTTGCTCGCGATGACGGTAGAACCCGTTGCATCTATTCCTCAGACCGCCCCGTACCCTCACGATCATGGGCATAGCATCGGGTGAGCGGAAACGCCGGCAACCAGGACTCACGGCGCACGGTCCAGCTTTCGTAGGTGGGCATCAGTTGACCGGGAGCATCCAGAATCCCCAAGTGCACTTCGATTTCGTCGCCAGAGCGGGCAAACAGTGACGAGCCACAGCGAGGGCAGAAAAATCGCCCGGCGTAGTCCCGGGTTTCGCCCTCGATCGTCACCGCATCCTGGGGAAACACGGCCGCCGCGTAGAACAGTGCCCCGTGATGCTTGCGACAATCGAGGCAATGACAGACACCGACGCGATACGGGCGCCCAGCAGCTTCAAGTCGAACATTGCCGCATAGGCAACCGCCAGTGAATGGGTCCATTGCGCATCTCCTCTACAACTGGACAGATAAACTTCACGAAACCGGTCGATCAATGATAGGCGCATGCTGCGCCATCAGCTCCACCACCCAATCGATGAACACCCGCAGCTTGGCATTGACGTGACGGTTCGGAGGGTAAGCCACGTAGAGCGGCATCGGGTCGAGGTGCCAGTCTTCGAACAGCGGCACCAACTCGCCTTGCGCCTGGTGACGCCGGGACATGTACTCCGGCAACCAGAGCACGCCCAACCCTGCCAGGCCGGCGGCGAGGTAGGCGTTGCCGTCGTCGATGGCCAGGGCGTAGCGCCCTTTGACGTGAAGCAGCTCACTGCCACGGCGCATGGCGTAAGGCAGGGATTTACCGATGCGCGCCCACAGGAAACCCACGGTGCGATGGTGCGAATCTTCCAGTTCGCGCGGATGCGCGGGCCGCCCGAACCGTGCCAGGTAACTCGGGGCGGCGAAGACGCCGAGGGCAAGATCGCCGACGCGCCGGGCCACCAGCGACTGATCCATCAGCTCACCGCCGCGCACCACGCAATCGACACTTTCATCGATCATGTCGACGATGCGATCACTGACGCCCATGTCGATCTGGATGTCCGGATAACGTTCATAAAACGCCGGCAAGGCCGGTACCAGGATCATCACTGCCAGCGGGCTCGGCACGTCCACCCGCAGACGCCCGCGGGGTAGCGCCTGGGCGCTGGAGACGCTGGTCTCGGCATCGTCCATGTCGGCCAGCAAACGAATCACCCGTTCGTAATAAAGGGCACCGTCGGCGGTGACATTGACCTTGCGCGTGGTGCGGTTGAGCAGCTTGACCCGCAACCGTGCCTCAAGCTGCTGCACCAATTGGGTCACGGTGGTCTTGCTCATGTGCAGGGTTTCCGCCGCCTTGGTGAAGCTGCCCGCCTCCACGACTCGCACAAACGCTTGCATCGCATCAAAACGATCCATTTCTGCCTCGGGTATCGATCCGATTGTTTGGAATTTACAAACAGTGATCGCCAAGGTTGCTCGTTTATCCCCCGGACACAAGCCCCTAGAGTGAGTTCATCGTTTGGAACCCACTCTTTGATGGAGATATTTAATGACACAGCGCGATGTAGTTTTCCCGCCCGGACGCCAGGCACTGTATGAGCGCAATCGCTATTCACCGGCGATTCGTTCCAATGGTTTCCTGTTCGTGTCGGGGCAAGTCGGCAGCACCGCCGACGGTTCGCCGGAACCCGACCTGGAAGCTCAGGTGCGGCTGGCGTTCAACAACCTGAAGGCGATCCTGGCCGCGGCCGATTGCAGCTTTGACGATGTGGTGGATGTGACGGTGTTCATGGTCGATCCCGAGTCGACCTTCGAACGGGTATGGAGCGTTGTGCCCGAATTCTGGGGCAGCGCGCCGCATCCGACACTGACGGCGGTGGGCGTGACGTGGTTGTATGGTTTTCAGTTCGAGATCAAGGTGATTGCCAGGTTGCCTGAGGCCACCCCGTGATATCGAGTGTGGGAGCGAGCTTGCTCGCGATAGCGGTGGGTCAGCTTGCATCACTGTTGGCTGTGCCGGCGCCTTCGCGAGCAAGCTCGCTCCCACAGGGGATTCGGACAGGCCGAAAAATCGAAGCCACCAACGATCCAGTGTGGGAGCAAGCTCACTCCCACTAGGGAATGGAAGTGCTGCGCCGGCTAACCTTTCACCGCCGCTTCAATCGCCGCAATGTCGATCTTGGTCATCGTCATCATGGCCTCGAAGGCCCGCTTGGCGACGGCCTTGTCAGGACTGGCGACCGCTTCAAGCAACACACGCGGGCTGATCTGCCACGACAAGCCCCACTTGTCCTTGCACCAGCCACAGGCACTGGCCTGGCCGCCGTTGTCGATGATCGCGTTCCACAAGCGGTCCGTTTCGGCCTGGTCCTCAGTTGCAATCTGGAATGAAAAAGCCTCGCTGTGCTTGAACACCGGCCCGCCGTTGAGGCCAATGCAAGGGATGCCGATCACCGTGAAATCCACCGTGATCACATCACCCTCCTTGCCCGACGGATAATCGCTCGGGGCCTGATAGACGGCGTTCACCGCACTGTCGGGAAACGTTTTGGCGTAGAACTGCGCAGCTTCGTGGGCATTGCCGTCGTACCAGAGGCAGATCCTGTTCTTATTGTTCATTCCGCTTCTCCGAAAGGGACTGGACGATAAAGTCTAGCAGTCCCCCGAAAGTTGCAGATGGCCGGGCCTCAGGTAAACAGATCGACCCCCAGCTGGAACGCGACCCACAACGCCAGGCCCGTGGCAAACATCAGCGCGATGTTCTCGAACAGGTTGTTGCGATATTCCTTGCCCAGCAGGGACTTCTGATTGGACATGATCAGCAGGCCCAGGGAAATCACCGGCAAGCCGACGATATTCAGCGCGTTGACGCCGATGGTCAGCGTGACGAAGTCCGGCATGCCGGGGAGCGACCAGATCAGCGGCGTCACGAGAATGAACAGCATGAACCATTTGTGCATCGGATCATGGTGGAACTCTTTGCCGTAGCGCTCCCGGCGCTCGGGCCGCACGTGCTGGAAGGCATCGGTGATCAGCATCGGAAACGCCGTGGTCTTGCCGGAGATGCTGGCGAACAGCGTGGCGAACACGCCGATGAAGAACACGTACCAACCGATCGAGCCGAAGAACATTTCCAGGGCCTTGCCCAGATCGCCCAGGGTTTTGACCTCGATGCCGTTGGGTCGCAGGATTTCCGCACCGACGATCCAGATCGCCAGGTTGATGATGATCCCGACGAACACCGCAAACAGCAGGTCGTTACGCTGGATACGCTTGTGTTCAGGCCCCACCCAACCCTTCTGGCGCATGACATACGGATGGACGAAGTTGGCGATGGAGCCGGCCACCGCACCGATCACCGAAACGGCCACCAGCAGCGCGCCGTGCACGCCTTCGTCGGGCGGAATGCTGAAGCCGATGGTGCCTTTGACGATGCCCGCGACATCCGGGCCGGACATCACCGCCAGGGCCAGGAACGCCAGTGTCATGATCGCCAGCAGGCCTTTCATCACGCCTTCGATCATCGAATAGATATTGCGCCCGACGAGCATCCACACCGCCAAGACCACCGCCACCGAACACAGCAGTGGATAGTCGACCTTGAGCAACATGGCCAGGGCTTCGCCAGCACCCTTGATCATGTAGGCATTCATCAGGTGCCCCATGAGCAGCGCATACACCAGCAGGAACCAGGCGAAAAACGGATTGAGCTGGGCATAGCCTTGCAGGATGGTCATGCCCTGGTTATTGCAGAGTTGGAAGCGCGCGATGATGTTGACGATCAAGTAGCGCAGCAGCAGAGAAACCGCCAGCACCCACATCATTGCGTAGCCGTAGTTCGCCCCCGCCACGGATGAGGTGATCAGGTCGCCGGCGCCCAGCCAGGACAGTACCGCGATGATGCCGGGGCCGAGAAGCTTGAGCAGACGCACGAAACGGCCTTGCACGGGCGCCGCAGCCTTGCCTTCAGCGGAAGGAATGCTCGTCATGGATGGAATCTCCGTTTATTTTTTTTGTGAGAAACGGCCACAGTCGAACATATTAGATACGACGTCGTACAACCATTATTCATGCGTAATTATGTAAAAATGTTTCATGGCATCCGCCCCCGATGTGCCGCTGTATTCAAGAGCAAATTGCCACTAATCCTTCACCTGCTCGCCGTTATCGACCAACCAGCGCACCATCTTCGCCAGCGGCACCCGATGCTGCTGGATGGCGCACCAACTGACGTGTTCATGGCGATACAACTCGACATAACGGTTGAGCAGCACATGGCGACCATCCTCGGCCAAGCACAATTCAACTTCACGACAGTGCAATACATCCGGCTCGAGCGAGCGCATTCGCCGATGCAAGACCAGCGCCTGGTTATTCATCGGCAGCGGCTCCATCCTGGCACTGGGGTTGCCCTCCTCCACCGCTCCCAACTTGCCCTGCGCGACAAGATCGGCACGCCGCTGCGCCGTGGCATCGCGAAGCGCCGCGTAGTAATCCGGTTCGGCCTGCAGCGCGTCGGTCAGTGGCAATGCCTCGGCACGGCCATCGACAACGCCGCCGACGGTGTTGATCGTGCCCAGGGTGTCGACGGTGCTGCTGTTGTCGCCGAACGGGTCGACGGCAAAACTCAGCACTTTGCCCGTCGCGTCCCGCAGGTTGGCGCTGCCCAGCAGCGGCAGTTCCACGGTGGGCCCGGGGGCAAGGTTCCAGACGCCGAAGGTCTGGCCGAAATCGGCCTTGTGGCGCTCGATGCCCAGCTTGCCCGACACGTCGATCAGCCCGACGATGCCCGCAGTGGTGTTGATGACGAAACGGCCCAGTGTGTTGACCGAGCGTTGGCCATTGCCTTGCAGCAAGTCGTTGATGAACACCTTGGGCTCGCCGAAGTTCGCCACGAAGTTGTGGACGCCGGCCTGGAACATCTCCGGCAACTTGAGATAACCACGGGCCACCGGGGCCAGCGCATAGTCATCCACGGTTCGGTTGAAGGCGAATATGCCGCGGTTAACCGGTTCTGCGGGATCGTAAACGGTGTAGGTCGCGCTTTCGCACGAGCCCGGCGTTGCAGCGGGCGTACTGGAGCAACCGCTGGCGAGTGCCGCCAATACAACCACGACGGTGGATCGAACGAACAACGGAGCGGGCTTGGTGATCGGCATACAGGGTTATCTCGGCGAGGAATGGGATGCTGCCTGGGCCGGTCGAAAACCAAACACCGCCCCCTGTGGCGAGGGAGCTTGCTCGCGCTTGAGTGCGAAGCGCTCACCGCTTTTTTTTAGGGCCGCTTCGCGACCCAGCGGGAGCAAGCTCCCTCGCCACAGGGTTCAGTGTTGGTGGGTGGTTTAACTGACCGACATTGAGGCCATCCTGCCGCCGTTTTCTTGCCCGCAGATTTCCAGAATATTGCCCGCCGGCAACTTTATTACCGGGTTGAAATATATGACGCGGGCCCTGGATTGACCCTAGTATCCCCTCCTGTATTCATTACCCTGCGTGCCCGCCGTGAGCCATTTATTACTGGTGGACGATGACCTCGAAGTCCTCGCCCTCTTGCGCAAGTTCCTCGAACAACATGGCTACAGCGTGGATGTGGCCGCCGACGGCAATGCCCTGTGGCAGGCGGTGGAGCGCCGGGTACCGGACCTGATCATCCTCGACGTCATGTTGCCGGGCGACAACGGGCTGGTGCTGTGCCAACGGCTGCGGGCCGAGCACACGGTCGGCATCATCATGCTCACCGCCATGGGCGAGTTGAGTGATCGCGTCGTCGGCCTGGAGCTGGGGGCGGACGATTACCTGACCAAGCCCTTCGATGCGCGGGAGCTGTTGGCCCGGGTGCGTGCCGTGCTGCGGCGTACCGGTGAAGCCAGGGCCGCGTCGAGCGACGCCTCCCGGCCCATCCTGGAGTTCGAAAACTGGCAACTGGACGTCACCCGCCGCGAGCTGCGCTCACCGGACAAGGTCATGATCCCGCTGTCCACCGGCGAGTTCGAACTGCTGCTGGTGTTTGCCGAACACCCGCGCCGGGTGCTGACTCGCCAACAGTTGCTGGACCTGGCCCGCGGCGAAACCTTCGAGGCGTTCGACCGCAGCATCGACGTCCAGGTCAGCCGCCTGCGGCGCAAATTGGAGACCGACATCACCGGTGCGTCGATGATCCGCACCGTGCGCAACAGCGGCTACCTGTTCAGCCCGCACGTGGTGAAGCGATGAAACCCGCGCGCTCGGGCACTCAACGTCCACGGGACACGGTGGCGCGCTGGATCGCCCTGACCACCATGATCGCCATGCTGACCTTGCTGGCCCTCAACGAACTGTTCAGCCTGCTGGCCGGTGCCTGGGCACGCCCTCCCCTGATGGAAACCGGCCTGATGGAAAAGGCCGCCGCCATCACCCGCATCATCGACTCCGTCGCCCCCGAACAACGCCCCGCGATTGCCGCGGCCGCCAGCGACCAGGCGTTCAATGCGCACTGGTTGCAGCGACATGAAGAGGCGCGCCTGCCGGTGATCGACGACCCGGAGTTCAGCGAAGGTTCGGCGCTCCTGCGCCAGCAATTGGGCCGGCCGGACGCCAGGATCGAAGCCTACGAACCGGGCGACTGGCCGGCCGACCAACCGGATGCACGCTACGCGGTGATCATCGAACTGGCCGACCATTCGTGGGTGATCTTCTCCGTGCCGTCGCGCAGTTGGGGGCTGGGCGAATGGGCGCGCAACGGGATCATCATCGCGCTGATCCTGCTCTCGACGTTGATTGTCGCACTGATCGCCACCCGGCACCTGGCCGCACCGCTGGAACGCTTTGCCGAAGGCGCCCGACGCTTTGGCGTCGACCACCAGGCGCCACCGATTCCGGTCATCGGCCCCCACGAAATCCGCCAGGCGATCCTGGCGTTCAATGCCATGCAGGCCCAGCTCAAGCACTTCCTGCAGGACCGCACCCAGATGCTCGCCGCCATCTCCCACGACTTGCGCGCGCCGCTGACCCGCATGCGCCTGCGCGGGGAGTTCATCGAGGATGCCGAGCAGCAATCGCGTTTGTTCAGGGACGTGGACGAAATGCAGGCGATGGTCAACTCAGCCCTGGCGTTCTTCCGTGACGATGCCCGGCTCGAACATGCCACCGCGTTCGACCTGGCCGAACTGCTGCACACCATCGTCGATGACCTCAAGGACGCCGGCACCGAAGTTGGGTTCGAAGGTGCCCAGCGCTTGGTGTATGTCGGTCGGCCCATCGGCATCAAGCGCGCCTTGGTCAACCTGATCGACAACGCGATCAAATATGGCAGCGAGCCGACGGTTCGACTCGAAGCCGACGCCCACCGTGTGGACATCCGCGTCCTCGACCGAGGGCCGGGCATCGCCGGCCAATACCTTGAGCAGGTCTTCACGCCGTTCTTTCGTATCGAAGGTTCTCGCAACAAGCACACTGGCGGCGTCGGGCTCGGCCTGTCGGCGGCCCGGGCGACGGTGCTGGAGCATGGCGGGACGCTGACCCTGCGCAATCGCAAGGGTGGCGGATTGGAGGCCAGGGTCTCGCTGCCGCTTGACTGAAGGCCCCGATGTGTCGATCCACGCTAAACAATCGGCGCCTTCCTCGGTAGGATGTCCGGCCTTTCCGGCCTGACCCTGTCCCGGAAAGGCGCTCTTGTTTGTATCGCCCGACCCAGTGCCATCGTTCGCGCCCACGACAGACAAGAATCGACGGAGCCAAACCAAGGAATTCACCGATGATTCTTATCATTTACGCGCACCCCTACCCCGACAAATCGCGGGTCAACCAGCAGATGCTCAAGCGAGCATCCAGCCATCCGGACGTGGTCATACGTTCGCTCTATGCGCTTTATCCCGACTTCGACATCGACGTCGAGGCGGAACAGCGTGCGGTGGAACAAGCAGAGCTGGTCGTTCTCCAGCACCCGATGTACTGGTACAGCTCCCCACCCTTGCTGAAATTGTGGATCGATAAAGTCTTCACCCACGGCTGGGCCTATGGCAAAGGCGCCACGGTTCTCAAGGACAAGCGCCTGCTGTGGGCCGTGACCACCGGTGGCGATCAGGGGCATTTCCAGATCGGCGGCTACCCAGGCTTTGCCGCACTGACCCAACCCCTCCACGCCACGGCCATCTATTGCGGCATGCGCTGGCTGGAGCCGGTCGTCGTGCATGGCGCCTATGCCGCCGAAGCGGATGCCCAGCACGCCCAAATCGAACACTATGCCGCTCGCCTGGCCGCCTGGAAGGAAGATTGAAGTGGAAACTCACAGCCTGATTGAAATGCTCATCTACCTGGCCTCGGCGACACTGATCGTACCGATTGCCGTTCGATTCGGCCTGGGCCCGGTGTTGGGTTATCTACTGGCCGGGTGCATCATCGGCCCGTGGGGGCTGAAGCTGATTACCGATGTCAAGGCCATCCTGGAGTTCGCTGAAATCGGCGTGGTGCTGATGCTGTTCATCATCGGCCTCGAGCTCGACCCCAAACGGCTCTGGGCCCTGCGCCGGATGGTGTTTGGTGGCGGTGCCCTGCAGATGCTCGCCTGTGGCGCTGCCATTGGGTTGTTCTGCACGGCTTTGGGCCTGAACTGGACGGCAGCGTTGCTGGTCGGCCTGACCCTGAGCCTGTCTTCCACGGCCATCGCCATGCAGGCCATGAGCGAACGCAACCTGACCGCCACCGCGGTCGGGCGCAGCAGCTTTGCCGTGCTGCTGTTCCAGGACATCGCGGCCATTCCGCTGGTGGCGATGATCCCGTTGTTGTCGGCCCACGGCGACACACCTTCGGGCACCGCGCTGCTGCTATCGATTGGCAAAATCGTCGCCGCCATCGCCATCGTCGTGCTGTTGGGGCGCTACCTGACGCGACCGCTGCTACGCTTCGCCGCACGCTCAGGCTTGCGGGAGATTTTCAGTGCCGTCGCGCTTTTTCTGGTGTTCGGCTTCGGCTTTCTGCTGGAGGAAGCCGGCCTGTCGATGGCGATGGGCGCGTTCCTCGCCGGGGTGCTGCTCGCCAGCTCCGAATACCGACATGCCCTGGAGAGCGACATCGAGCCGTTCAAGGGCCTGCTGTTGGGTCTGTTTTTCATCGGCGTCGGCATGTCGATCGATTTCGGCACCCTGGTCAACGCACCGCTGAAAGTCATCACCCTGACCCTGGGTTTCATCCTGATCAAGCTGCTGGTGATCAAGATGGCAGGCCGATTCCTCAACGTCCCCGCCGGCCAGCGCTCCTGGCAGGCGGTGTTGCTGGGCCAAGGCAGCGAGTTCGCCTTCGTGGTGTTCGGCGCGGCGACCGTGGCCGGCATCTTGACCGATCAATGGGGCAAGAGCCTGACCCTGGCGGTGGCCTTGTCCATGTGCCTGACGCCCTTGCTGATCCTGCTGCTGGATCGCTTCGAGTCCGTCACCCGGAAAAACAAACGCGAATCCGACCTCGTTGACCAACAGAACCCACGGGTGATCATCGCCGGGTTCGGCCGCTTCGGGCAGATCGCCGGACGCCTGTTGATGTCCTGCGGCGTCGAGGTGGTGGTATTGGATCACGACCCTGACAACATCGAGACGCTGCGCAAGTTCGGCGTGAAAGTCTTTTATGGCGATGCCACCCGCCTGGACTTGCTGCATGCGGCCGGCGCGGCCCAAGCGGTGGTGTTGATCAACGCGATCGACAATCAGGAAGACAACCTGACGCTGACCCGGCTGGCCCAGGAGCACTTCCCCGCGTTGCAACTGATCGTGCGGGCGCGGGACATGGGTCACCTCATCACCCTGCGGCAGATGGGCGTGGAGGCGGCCGAGCGGGAAACCTTCGAGAGTGCGCTGGCATTGGGTCGCAGTGCGCTGGAGCACATGGGGGTCGGGGCTTACGAAGCGCGTGAACGGGCGGATCAGTTCCGGCGGCTGAACCTCAAGATGCTGGAGGAGATCGTCGCCCAGCCGGAAGACGACCTCGCGTTCCGCCACGACGCCTACCGACGTGCCAATGCGCTGCTCACGGAGATGTTCAACGAAGACCGTGCCCACCCCGTCGACAGCTGGCCGGAACACCATCGCAACGAAACCGACAAGACGCCGGGTTGACCGGCGTCATACACGCCCGAACTTGCGCCGGACATCGGCTGCCAGTTGGCGCTGGCGCTGAAACCCAGCTCAGCGCCGATGCTGGCGAGACGCTGGTCTTTCAGGCCACTAGACCAATGCGTCCAGCTCGGCGAGCATCGGCGCAGGGATCTTCAGCTCACTCGCCGTGAGGTTTTCCCGCAGGTGCGCCAGGGACGATGTGCCGGGAATCAGCAGCAGATTCGGCGCACGTTGCAGCAACCACGCCAGGGCCACGCACAGCGGTGACGCCTGCAAGCGCGCCGCCACGCTGGAAAGGGTTTCCGACTGCAGCGGTGTGAAGCCGCCCAGGGGGAAGAACGGCACATAGGCGATGCCCTGCCGGCCCAGGTCGGCGATGAGCTGTTCGTCGTCGCGATGGGTCAGGTTGTAGTGGTTCTGCACGCAGACCACCTTGGCAATGCCCTGGGCCTGCTTGACCTGCGCGGCCGTGACGTTGCTCAGGCCCAGGTGACGGATAAGGCCCTGGCTCTGCAACTGCGCCAGTGTCGTGAACGATTCTTCGATGGCGTCTTCCGTGGGCGAATGCATATCGCCCCACACCCGCAGGTTGACCACGTCCAGGACCTCCACGCCCAGGTTGCGCAGATTGTCGTGGACCGCCCGGGTCAGCTCGGCGGGGCTGTGGGCCGGGTTCCAGGACGCATCGGCGCCGCGCACGGCGCCGACCTTGGTCACGATGACCAGGTCCTGGGCATAAGGGTGCAGCGCTTCACGGATCAGCCGATTGGTGACATGGGGCCCGTAGAAATCGGCGGTGTCGATGTGGTTGACCCCGCTCGCCAAGGCTTCGCGCAGCACGGCGATGGCGGCCGCTGGGTCTTTGGGCGGGCCGAACACGTTGGACCCCGCCAGTTGCATCGCGCCGTAGCCCATGCGATTGACCGTGCGATCGCCCAGTAAAAAGCTGCCTGCCTTGCCTGCAATGTTCATCTCGTGCCCCTCGGATCAATGTGAGTGGGCCGACTATAGGCGTTGACCATTCCCTTGATAATCAGGTGCAATCGGCACGGGCTGTACGGCGGAGAGAACAATGGCAACGGATATTCAAGATTTGCTGGCCTTTGTGGCCGTGGTCAATGCCGGGGGCTTTCGTGAAGGCGCGCGGGTAAGCGGCAAGTCCGCGTCGAGCCTCAGCGATGCCGTACGCCGGATGGAAAGCCGGCTCGGCGTGCGCCTGCTCAACCGCACCACCCGCAGCGTGGTACCGACCGAGGCCGGTGCCCGGTTGATGGAACGCATCGTCCCGGCCCTGGGCGAGGTCGAGGCGGCGATGGACGTGGTCAACGACTTTCGCGACCGTCCTTCGGGCACCCTCAGGCTGAACGTGCCGGTCAGCGCGGCCCGGCTGGTGTTGCCGGCGATCATCACGCCGTTCCTGAACAGCTATCCCGACATCCGCCTGGAAGTGGTCACCGAAGAGAGCTTCGTCGACATGCTCGCCGCCGGCTGTGACGCTGGCATTCGCTACGACGAACGCCTTGAGCAGGACATGATCGCCCTCCCCATCGGCCCCCGCTTCCAGCGCTTCGCCACGGCCGCCGCACCGGCATACCTCGATGCCCGGGGCAGGCCGGAACATCCCAGAGACCTGCTGGAACACGCGTGCCTGCGGGGCAAGTTCCCCAGCGGCGCCATGCCGCTGTGGGAGTATGAGCGTGGCGGCGAAACCATCAGCGTCGACCCGAGCGGCCCGTTGATCACGCGCATTGGCGGTGCGGTGGACCTGTCGGTGCAAGCCGCTGTAGACGGTCTGGGCATCGTCTACCTGTTCGAAGACTGGCTGCGACCCTACCTGGACAGCGGCGCCCTCGAACCGGTGCTCGAACCCTGGTGGCAGCGCTTCACCGGGCCCTTCCTCTACTACCCCGGTCGCCGCTACCTGCCCTCGCCGCTGCGGGCGTTCGTGGACTTCATCAATGCACAACGGTATGGGAGCGAGCTCGCGCGCGATGGCGTCAGCACAGCCAACACCCCCGCAAGCTGATACACCGCTATCGCGAGCAAGCTCGCTCCCACAGGGGTTCGGCTGTGTAGCTGAAAATCCCGCCCCACCACAAATCCATTGTGGGAACGATGCCGCTGCTGACGCCTCTGGTTTTGATTCGCAGCCCCGCGGCGGCGCAGTCCTATGCGGATAAAGGAATGCAGGAACGACGCAGCAAGGGACGGTAAACTGCGGCGGTTCTTTTTCTTTTCCAGCATGAGGCTTTGCATGAGCAACCCAGACATCACGTTTATTCCAGATCCGGATGCGGACTCCATTTCCTCCGACGTCGCCGGTTTCGGCGGCCTGCTGGTTTCCACGCAAATCCCCACCCACGCCGACGGCAGCCTGGAACTGGGTGACATCACCCTGCAGAGCGAATGCACACTGCAAGCCCTCAAGAAGGCCCTGGAGGGCGCCGGCAGTTCCATGGACCGGGTCCTGCACCTGACCATCTACCTGACCGACATGGCTGACCGCGCCGCGTTCAACGAGGTCTACAAACGCTTCTTCGCCAAGCCTTGGCCGGTGCGTGCGGCGGTGGGTGTGGCGGCGCTGGCGGTTGAAGGCATGAAAGTGGAAGTGACCGCGATGGCGGCGAAGGGCTGAACGAGCGCCTTGCACCTTTGTAGCGCTGCAGCGCTTTTGTGGCGAGGGAGCTTGCTCCCGCTGGACTGCGCAGCAGGCCCAGGTTCTTTGTTTCAACACAAACTCTTGGGACGGCTTCGCCACACAGCGGGCCCAAGCTCGCTGCCACAAAAGCCGCTCGAACATGCCCCAAATGCGCGATTGCCACGCAAATCGTCATTTTCGCACCTAGCCCGCTCCCTGCAGGGGGTCTAGAGTGCGCCGCTTTCCCTCTTCACGGCCCTGCTCATGAATCTCTGGTTCCGACTGTTGCTGATGCTGTTCCGCCGCCCGTGGCGCAAGCCGGCGGCGCCCTTGGGCACCACGGTGGTGCGCATGCAGGTATGGCCGCTGGACCTGGACTTCAATCGCCACGTCACCAACGGACGCTACTTCACGTTGGCCGATGTGGGACGCATGGATTACGTGCTGCGCAGCGGCGCCTACAAAGTGGCGTTGCGCAACCGGGCGGTGCCGATCGTGGGGGATGTCTGGGGCAAGTTCAGGCGGGAATTGAAACTGTTCGAGGCGTTCGAGGTGCACACCCGCCTGCTCGGCTGGGACGAAAAATGGACGTTCATGGAGCACCGTTTCATCAGCCAGGGACGTGTGGTCGGGGTGGTGATCATGCGCGGCCTGTTCCGCTCGGCCAAAGGCACGATTGCACCGGCTGAGTTCATCCGCGAGCTGGGCCTGGCCGAACAATCGCCCGCCATGCCCGACTGGCTGGCCGCCTGGTCGCAAAGCTGCGATGACTTGAGCCTCGGGCTTCGCCTGGAGGAAGGTGAGCCCCCACGCTAGCCAGCACACCACTTACCCTGTGGCGAGGGAGCTTGCTCCCGCTGGGTGGCGAAGCCGCCCCAAGAATTTGTGCTTAAACAAAAAACTTGGGCCTGCTGCGCAGTCCAGCGGGAGCAAGCTCCCTCGCCACAGAGTCTTACCCCAGGCCTCTGCGCCATTCCCCTCGTCAATCCCCGCCTATACTTCTCTGCCAATCCCCCCTGGGGCCTGCACTTCCAACAATAAAAAGCAGAGGTGGAACATGGTCTGGCAACAAGTCTACGATCCCTTCGGTAATGCGGTGCTGTCCACGCTCCTGGCGGCGGTTCCGGTGGTGGTGATGTTGGCGTCCCTGGCGTTCTTTCATGTCAAGGCACACCTGGCGGCCTTGCTGGCCCTGGCCTCGGCCTTGCTGATCGCGATTTTCGCCTTCGGCATGCCCGCTGGCATGGCCGGGTCTGCGGCGCTGTATGGCGCGGCCAACGGCCTGCTGCCCATCGGCTGGATTGTGCTCAACATCATTTTCCTGCACCGGCTGACCACCGAGAACGGTTCGTTCAAGGTCCTGCAGGACTCCCTCGCGCGCATCACCGACGACCGGCGCCTGCAACTGCTGTTGATCGCCTTTTGCTTCGGTGCGTTTTTCGAGGGCGCGGCGGGTTTCGGCACGCCGGTGGCGGTGACCGGGGCGATCCTGATCGGGCTGGGGTTTTCCCCCTTGGCCGCTTCGGGTCTGGCGCTGATCGCCAACACCGCGCCCGTGGCCTTCGGCGCCCTGGGCACGCCCATCATCACCTTGGCCAAAGTCACCGGGCTGGATGAAATGGAGCTGTCGATGATGGTCGGTCGGCAGTTGCCGTTTTTCTCGGTGCTGGTGCCGTTCTGGTTGATCTGGGCCTTCGCCGGCTGGCGCAAGATGCTGGAAGTCTGGCCGGCGATCCTGGTGGCCGGTGTCAGCTTCGCCATCCCGCAGTTCCTGGTGTCGAACTACCACGGGCCGATGCTGGTGGACGTCATCGCCGCGCTGATTTCC
Source organism: Pseudomonas sp. Van50 (assembly GCF_055390755.1). NCBI lineage: Bacteria > Pseudomonadati > Pseudomonadota > Gammaproteobacteria > Pseudomonadales > Pseudomonadaceae > Pseudomonas > Pseudomonas sp. Van50. The sequence continues at coordinate 4,722,442 of NZ_AP024343.1, forward strand.
ATGGCCTGCCTCACCGGTTTCCTCAAGGTCTGGAAACCGGCCACGGTGCACACCTCCGCCGCGCTGTCCGGGCGGGTCGACAACTCGAAGATCGACGCCAGCGAGGATGAAAAACCCACCGCCAGCGCGGCGTTTTCCAACGACGCCCGCCCCGCCGTGGGACGGGCCTGGATGCCGTGGATCATCCTCACAGTGTTCGTCTTCGCCTGGGGCACCCAGGGTTTCAAGAACCTGTTCGACACCCGTCCGGCGCTGGACCCGCAGACCCAATCAGCCAAGCTTGACCCCCAAGGCAAGCCGATGCGCGAGGCCAACCCGATCTTCTCGCCCCTGGTGACCTTCGGCACCATTCACCAGCAGATCGAAAAAGTCCCGCCCGTGGTGCCCCAGCCTAAAACCGAGGAGGCGGTCTACAAGTTCAACTGGTTCACCGCCACGGGCAGCGGCATTTTCCTGGCCGCGATTCTCGGTGGCTTGCTGATGGGCTATTCCATTCCGCAACTGGTGCACCACTACCTGCGAACGCTCTGGGTGGTGCGCTACTCGCTGATCACCATCGTCGCGATGTTGGCCCTGGGGTTCCTCACGCGGTATTCGGGCCTGGACGCGACCATGGGCCTGGCCTTCGCCGCCACGGGCATTTTCTACCCCATGTTCGGCACCCTGCTGGGCTGGCTCGGCGTGGCGCTGACCGGCTCGGACACGGCCTCAAACGTGTTGTTCGGCGGCTTGCAACGGGTCACGTCCGAGCAGTTGGGCATCAGCCCGGTGTTGATGGCCGCCGCCAACAGTTCCGGTGGGGTGATGGGCAAGATGGTCGACGCTCAGTCGATCGTGGTCGCCTCCACCGCGACCCGTTGGTACGGTCACGAAGGCGAAATCCTGCGCTACGTGTTTTTCCACTCGGTGGTGCTGGCGATTCTGGTGGGCGGGCTGGTGACATTGCAGGCGTATGTGGCGCCGTTCACGCATATGGTGGTGGGAGGACAGTGATCGAGGAGCCGGCATGATCGGGTTGTTGTGGCGAGGGAGCTTGCTCCCGCTGGGCTGCGAAGCGGCCCTTTTGCGATCGCTGCGCGATCGAGCGGGAGCAAGCTCCCTCGCCACAGGCAAGCACCTTTACAACCGGCAGGCTCGCTTGCCTTTCAAGCAGGGTGTTACTGAACGCTTTTCAGCTTGACCACATCACCGGACACCGAGGTGGTGTAGCCGGTCAGGACCCAGGCCCAGAACCAGTTTTCCTGGACTTGGGTGTTGATCATGGCGTCGCCGCCCTTGGCCTTGATCGCCGCGGTCTGGGCGCGCACGAAACGGTTGTTCTGCTGGATCGGGATCAGGCCGAACAGCAGCAGGCCGGTGGCCTTGGCTTCACTGTGGCCGACAACGGTGTACTGGGTGCTGTCGTATTGCTGGGTTTTCATCGGGGTGCCGGTGCAACCCGCCAGGGCCAGGCCGAACAGTGCGCAGGCGACAACTTTGCTGATGTGGTTCATTTAACGCTCCATGGGAAGACGCCCGGGATCCGTCTCTCGGGCGGCGCGTACTCTAACCGATCAGTCATAAATTGACACACCCTATCCGCCCAATTCAGTGCCTGAAAGGCTCGCCGCAGAGCCATCCGTCAGGTGCGCCTCCAGCGAGACAGCCCCTTGTCGATAACATGAAAACTGCGCCACGGAAGGCCGTTTCTGTCTTGACGGCCGCCAGGTAGCGGCCGATCCCGTTGGAGGGTTTTCTCGTGATTGACCTGACTGTCTGGAACATTACCCTGCCCGTGCAAACGCCGGCGCAGGTCGTGGCGACCAAAGCCATGCCGACCCTGAAAAACAAGTATTTCGACAATAACGGCCAGCGGATCGTTTTCTGGGCGCCGGTGACCGGTTCCCATACCGGCAAAAGCGAATACCCGCGCTCCGAGCTGCGGGAAACCGGCAAGGACGGCAAGCTGCGCAACTGGCGCTACAACAGCGGCACCAATACCCTCAAGGGCACCCTGGCGGTGAACCAGGTGCCTTCCGAAGGCCGGGTGGTGGTGGCGCAGATCCACGCCAAGGACGCCCCCACGCCGTTGTTGAAACTGGTGTACCGCTACGCCAAGGGCACCGGCAATATCGACGTGGAATACCGGGTCAAGCCTAAGGACAAGAAGAGCCCGGTGATCTACACCGTGCCAAACGTGCCGCTGAACAAGGCCTTCTCCTATTCGCTGCAAATGGACAAGCAAGGCAAGCTCTCGGTGCTGATCGGCAACACGGGCAAACAGGTGAAGTTGGACTCGTCCTGGTACAGCTATAACTTCTACTTCAAGGCCGGCGTCTACACCTTGGACAACAAGGGTTATTCCAACGAAGGCGGGAAAGTGACCTACACCAAACTGGACGTCAGCCACAAATGACTGACGCCCAGCCCTGCTTCAAGCCTTTGACGGCGCAACGAGCGCCTGCTGGCCACGGAAGGTAAACAGGAAGCAGACCAATACCAGCAGCGCGAAACCGGCCGGGAACAGCCAGATGCTCTGCCAGTCATGACCGCCCGCCACGACAAAGTGATCGGTCACCTGCCCCGCCACCCAGAAGCCGATCAGCATCCCCACACCATAGGTCGCCAGGGTAATCAGGCCCTGGGCCGAGCTGCGAAAGCGCTCCGGCGCCTTGGCGTCGGTGTAGATCTGCCCCGAGACAAAAAAGAAGTCGTAGCAGATGCCGTGCAAGGCAATGCCGGTGAACAGCATGAACGCCAGGTCGCCGTTATTGCCGTAGGCGAACAACACGTAGCGCAGCGCCCACGCCAACATGCCCACCAACAGTGCCAGCTTGATGCCGAAGCGCTGGATGAACAGTGGCAACAGCAGCATGAACAACACTTCCGAGACCTGCCCGATGGCCATCTTCGCCGTTGGGTTGGTCATCCCGGTTTCGGCCAGGAACGGGTTGGCATTCTGGTAATAGAACGCCAGGGGAATGCAGATCAGGATCGAAGCGATGAAGAACACCAGGTAGCTGCGATCCTTCAACAGACCCAACGCGTCCAGCCCCAGCAGTTGCTTGACGCCGCCCGCGCTGGCCTGTTCCTTGAGCGGCGCCGTGGCCGGTAGCGTGAAGCTGTAGAGCCCCAGGACCAGGGACGCGATGGCCGCCATCAGGAACGTATTGCGCAAGCCGCCTGCCGAGATCGCTTCGCGCGAATCCCAGGCGAACACGAAGCTGATCACCACGCCCGCGACGATCCAGCCAATCGTGCCCCACACCCGGATGCGGGAGAACTCCAGCGCCGGATCGCGCATCTGGCGGAACGCCACGGAATTGACCAGGGCCAGCGTCGGCATGTAGACCACCATGTACACCAGCACGTACGGGTAGAACACGCTGAAATCCGCCGCCGAATACAGCTGATACAGCAACACCGCGCCGAGCAGGTGCAACACCGCCAGGATCCGTTCGGCGTTGAAGAAGCGGTCGGCGATCAGGCCGATGACGAACGGCGCAATGATCGCACCCCACGATTGCGTGGAGAACGCCATGCCGATCTGCCCCCCGCTGGCGCCCAGCGTGCTGGACAGGAAGGTGCCGAGGGTGACGAACCAGCCACCCCAGATAAAGAACTGCAGGAACATCATCACGCTGAGGCGTGCATTCATCGTGGTCATGAGCGTCACCGTTTTATTGTTGTTCTTGTGGAAAAAAATTCCTTGCACAGCTTTTGTGGCCTGCTTTGTGGCGAGGGAGCTTGCTCCCGCTCGGCGGCGCAGCCGTCGTAAACCAGCTGACACGGTCTGTCTGGGAGATCGCATCCATCCATTTTTGGGGCGGCTTCGCCACCCAGCGGGAGCAAGCTCCCTCGCCACAGGGTTTTTGGGGTGGAGCGGCTACCTCAACAAGCCCAACAACCGCCGGTTGGAATCCTCATCCGCCGTAACGCTGGCAAAATCATCGAACGCCTTACGGGTCTTGCTGATCATGTGCCGCTGGATGAACGCCGCCCCTTCTGCGGCGCCCTGTTGCAAATCCTTCAAGCAACATTCCCATTCCAGGACCGCCCAACCGCTGAAATCGTATTGGGTCAGCTTGCTGAAGATCGATTTGAAATCGATCTGGCCATCCCCCAACGAACGGAACCGCCCGGGACGATCGACCCAGCCCTGGTAACCGCCGTACACCCCGGAACGGGCATCGGGGCGGAACTCGGCGTCCTTGACGTGGAACATGCGGATCCGTGCGTGGTAACGGTCGATGAAGCCCAGGTAGTCCATCTGTTGCAGCAACAGATGACTGGGGTCGTAGAGAATCGCCGCCCGTGGGTGATGATCGACCGCCTCCAGGAAACGTTCGAACGAGGCGCCGTCGTGGAGGTCTTCGCCGGGGTGGATCTCGTAGCACAGGTCCACACCGGCCGCGTCGAAGCAATCGAGAATCGGCAACCAGCGCCGGGCCAGTTCGGCGAAACCCTGCTCCACCAGGCCCGCCGGCCGCTGCGGCCAGGGATAGAGATACGGCCACAGCAGCGCGCCGGAAAACGTCGCATGGGCCTTGAGACCCAGCCGCTGGCTGGCGCGGGCGGCCAGCTTGAGTTGCTCGATCGCCCACTCGGTCCGCGCCTGGGGCTGGCCGCGCAAATGGGCCGGGGCGAAGTCATCGAACAGCGCGTCGAACGCCGGATGCACCGCCACCAACTGGCCTTGCAGGTGCGTCGATAGCTCGCTGATCTCGACACCGGCCTGGGCACAGGTGGCCTTGAGCTCATCGCAATAGGCCTGGCTCTCGGCGGCCCGGGCCAAGTCAATGTATTGCGTGCCCGATGTCGGCAGTTGAATGGCCTTGTAGCCTTGTGAAGCGGCCCACTGGGCGATGTTGGCCAGGGTGTCGAACGGGGCTTCGGCGGACATGAACTGCGCCAGGAAAATACCTGGGCCGCGCAGGCCGCTCGGGGTCTTGTCGAGGGTATTCACAACAGGGATGCTCCGGTTTGCACGGCGGTCCATTTCGCGTCGCCACGGTGGTTGAGGATGGCGGCCTCGATGAATGCCATGCCACGCAAGCCGGTCTCGATGCCAGGTACGCCCGGGGCGTCGGGGCCTTGGACATGGCTGCGAATGGCGTGGGCGAAATCACCGTAGAGGTTGGCCATGGCTTCCAGGTAGCCCTCGGGATGCCCGGCCGGCAGACGCATGCGCCGCGTGGCCGCCTCGCACAGCCACGGCTGGCCGAGGCCGCTACGCAGGGTGCGCAACGGCTGGTCGAAGGCGCGATGGATCAGGCTCGCCGGTTCTTCCTGGCGCCACTCCAAGGCGCCCTTGTCGCCGTAGACGCGAATCTTCAGCGGGTTCTCTTCGCCGGTGCAGACCTGGCTTGCGATCAGCACACCGCTGGCGCCACCCGCCATCTTGAACAGCATCGCCGCATCGTCATCCAGTTGCCGCCCCGGGACGTGCGTGCCCAACGCAGCGCATAGCTGCTGGATCGGTTGGTCCGCGACGAACTCGGCCAGGGAAAACGCATGGGTACCAATGTCGCCGATGCAACCGCCCAGGCCGGACTGGCCGGGATCGTCGCGCCACTCGGCCTGCTTATTGCCCTGGGCGGCGACATCCTGGCTGAGCCAGCCTTGGGGGTACTCGACCAGCACTTTGCGCACCTGGCCGATCACGCCCGAGCGCACCATGTCCCGGGCCTGCCACACCATGGGATAGCCCAGGTAGGTGTGGGCCAGGCCATAGAGGCAACGGCTGCCCTGCAGCACCTCGCGCAGGGCCAGCAATTGCTTGAGGTCCAGCGCGGCGGGCTTCTCGCTGAACACATGGAAACCGGCTTTCAAGGCCTCGCTGGCGATGGGTGCATGAAGATGATTGGGGGTGACGATGACCAGCAATTCCATGCGCTGATCAAGCGGCAGCAGCGCTTCGGTGTCGAGCATGTGCTGCCAGTCGTGATAACACCGGGACGCGGCCAGGCCCAGGGCCGTGCCCGTCTGCCGAGCGTTGTGCGGGTCGCGGCTGAACGCGCCGCACACCAGTTCGAAACCGCCGTCCAGGCCCGCGGCCTGACGGTGAGCCTGGCCGATGAAAGCGCCCTCTCCACCGCCGACGAAGCCCATTCTTATTTTCGGTGCTACAGGATTCATCGCGATTCTCTTCCTGTCAGGATGATGATGTAACCGGTTACATCATGGCGGAAATCTAGGCTCAGTTTCCCCGCGTGTCAAACCCAACGGGTTCACCGCGGAATATTTGTGAGGCGCTCAACCTGCGGTAAGCTCCCCCACCGTACCCCCTGTTCCCCGAGGTGATTTTGTCCAACATTCGTGAGGTGGCCCGGCTGGCGGGTGTTTCGGTGGCCACGGTGTCCAGAACCCTGAAATCGCCCGAGCGGGTACTCCCCGAAACACGGGACAAGGTCAACGCGGCGGTGGAACAGGCCGGCTATCGGCCCAACCTGATGGCGGTGCAATTTCGCTCCCGCCGGACCGGCAACCTGGTGATCCTGGTACCGGCCATCGCCAACACGTTTTTCGCCCGGGTCATCAGTGGCGCGCAACAGGCGGCGCAGGCGGCGGGTTATCGATTGCTGTTGTGCGACACCCAGGGCCGGGCGCAGATCGAGCGGGAATTCGCCGCCCTGGTCTACGCCCACCAGGCCGACGGCGTGATCCAGTTGCGTGCCAGCGATCCGTTCGAATCGATGCCCACTGGCGCCGACAGCCTGCCGCTGGTCAACGCCTGCGAAGTGGTCAAGGGTGCCCCCTACCCGACCATCAGCCTCGACAACCGGGCCGCCGCCCAGGCCATGACCGAACACCTGATCGGCCTCGGCCATCGCCGCATCGGCATCATCAAGGGACCGCGCAGCAGCCCCCTGACCCTGGACCGCGTGGCCGGCTACCAGGATGCCCTGCACCAGGCCGGCATCGCCATCGACCCCAGCCTGATCTGCCATGGCGACTTCACCTTGAAGGCCGGTGACGACGGTGCCGAGGCGATGCTGGCGTTGGCCGATCGCCCCAGTGCGCTGTTCTGTGAAAACGACGAAATGGCCATCGGCGCGCTCAGGCGCATCAAGCGAATGGGCCTGCGAGTGCCCGAGGACATTTCCCTGGTGGGCTTTGACGACATCCCGTTCGCCGCCTACTGCGACCCGCCCCTGACGACCATTTCGCAGCCTGCCGAGATGTTTGGGCAAAAAGCGGTGCAGATGCTGATTGCCCTGATCGAGAAAAAGCCGATTGCCGAACGGCATGTGGTGCTGCCGTTTGAGTTGACGGTGCGGGGCAGTACGGCCCCTAGAGCCAGACAGTAAGTGGAACCCGTGGCGAGGGAGCTTGCTCCCGCTGGGGCGCGAAGCGGCCCCGAATGAAACGGCTTGAATCCACCAGACACACCGCGCTGCCTGATGGAGGGGCTGCTACGCAGCCCAGCGGGAGCAAGCTCCCTCGCCACAAAGTCCATCAACGCCAAGGGTGAGTGGTTCACTCAGGCAAACGTCGCCCCCCGTGTATTCACGAACAGCGAATACAACGAGTGGCTGCCGGCCATGAACAACCGATTGCCTTCCCGGCCGCCGAAGCAGACGTTGGGGCAACGCTCCGGCAGGGAGATGTGCCCGATGGCCTTGCCTTCGGCGTTGAACACCCGCACGCCGTCGAGTTTTTCCAGGTCGGCCTTGGGGTCGCCATTGCCGCCCCAGCCGCACCAGAGGTTGCCGCTTTCATCGCACTTGATCCCATCGATCGCCGCGTAATCCAGGCCTTCGATGTGCTTGCGCCGCTCGCCCAGGGTGCCGTCGTCTTTGACGGCGATGGCCCAGATCAAGCGGTTGGGCTTGGCCCGGCCTTCGACCACATAGAGGATTTTTTCGTCCGGGGAAAAACACAACCCGTTCGGCCCCGCCAGGTCGTCGATCACCCGGCTGACCTTGCCGGTTTCGCCGTCGATGCGGTACACCGCGTGGGGCTGGACGGGCGTGACTTTGTGCCCCTCGTAGTTGTTGCCGGTCTGGAACGGCGGGTCGGTGAACCAGACCGAACCGTCCCGCTTGCAGACGATGTCGTTGGGCGAGTTGAATGGCTTGCCCTCGAAACTGTCCGCCAGCACGGTGAGGGTGCCGTTGTGCTCGGTGCGGGTGATGCGCCGGCCTTCGCTGGAGGTGGTGGAGCCTTCGCACACCAGCAGCCGCCCCTGCCGATCGCGGCACATGCCGTTGGAGAAATTGGCATTTTCTCGGTACACCGACAGCCCGCCGGTGATTTCATCCCAGCGGACGATGCGGTTGTTGGGAATGTCACTGACCAGCAGGTAACGCCCGTCACCGACCCACACTGGCCCCTCTGCCCAACGCAGGCCGGTGGCGAGCTTCTCCACGCTGGCGTTGAAGATGCGCAAGTCCATGAAGCTGGGGTCAAGGATGTTGATCAGCGGGTCTGGGTAACGCTGGCTCAAGGGCTCGGCCTGGGCGAGCCCGGGCAAGTTGCCAAGGGTGGCGGCGGCGGCCGAGACCACCAGGGATTTTTTCAGGAACACTCGGCGGCCCTGATCGGCGGCGGTTGCAGATTGCGAAACATCCATCGTGCGTCTCCGTTAATTATTATTGGACGGGACGACAGTTTTACTCCGTGATAAGACATCGTACAAGTATACGAAAAGGCTCATCCGCACAATCGATCAGTCCGGGTGCAGGGGTATACGCACGGTAAAGGTCGTACCGACTCGCGCCTTCGAGTGAACCTCGATGGTGCCCTTATGGGCCGATACGATCGCCGAGGCGATGTGCAGGCCCAGTCCGAGCCCGGCCGTGGAACCGTACTGCATCTCACCACTGCGTAGATGCCGGATCATCGGGTTGAAAATGCTGGCCATGGCATCTTTCTCGATGGGTTTGCCCTGGTTGTTGATCGCGATCACTGCCACATCCTCTTCAGCGCTCATCGAAACGGTAATCGGCGTGCCTTCGGTGCCGTGCTGCACGGCGTTGCCAATCAAGTTGGCGAAGACCTGCTCCATGCGCGCCGGATCAAAAAGCCCCTCCAGCGCGCTGGTCGTTTCAAAAAGGATTTCGCTTTCCGGATGATAGGCCCGCGCCTCCTCCACCATGCCTTCGCAGGCCGCCACCAGATCGCCGTTGAAGCGCTGCACCGGAATGCCCGAGCCGAGTTGGGTACGGGTGAAATCCAGCAGATCGCCGACGATTTTGTTGGCCCGCTTGACGCTGGTGTAGATGCGCGAAGTGATCTTGGTGGCTTTGGCGGGCAGGTCCCCCGCCCGCAGCAGCACTTCGGAACTCAGCAGGATCGCGCCCAAGGGGCTGCGCAGGTCGTGTCCGAGAATCCCGAGAAAGATGTTGCGCGATGCATCCACCGCCCCGGAGTAGCTGACGACAGACTCGGCCAAGGCCTGGTCCACGGCCTCGTTGAAGCGAATCAGATCGTCCATGACCTGCTTGTGATCCAGCTGCGTATGCGGCATCCAGAGCATGAGCACACTGGTGCGCAGGGCCCGGTATTCGGAGACCATTTGCTCCACGGTAAACCCCGAGGACTGGCGGATGACCGCATGGGTTTCGGCGGCGGTTTCGGTATCGGTCGCCGGCGCCTCCCCATGGGACTTGGCAATCGCCTCCTTGCGCGTTTGCGAAGTGCGCAGGTCGGCGGCGATGGTGCGCAGCATCTGTTCGGCATGGTCGCGCAGGGCAATGGAATCCATGCCAATGGACGCGGGGGTGATGGTTTTGGCGAAGTCTTCCCACGCCTGAAGAATCGGCTCGATATTGTCGAGAATGAAATCAGCCAGGCGCATGAGTTGTTCCGTAAAAAGGGCAAGGCTGTAAACGACACAGCGGCCAGGTTTGTTTTACAGCAAAGCACCGGACAATGTGCGAGACATGCGATGTGGCGAGGGAGCTTGATCCCGCTGGAGTGCGAAGCGCTCATAAAAAAGGGCCGCTACGCAGCCCAGCGGGAGCAAGCTCCCTCGCCACAGGTTTTCCGACGCTCTTGAGTGGACCTTGTCTGTTACCACCCCATGGGGTAAAAAGCCCTTAGTCGTACGACAACCTATAACTAAAAATAACCGCTCCGAGGCCTTTGGCCTTGGCGGCCGCCTTCGAGACACCTGCCATGACCCGCTCCACTGTCACACCTGATACCCCCACGCCACTACCCCGCCATCTCGCGGTGCTCGTCCTGCTGTGCATGGGCTGTGCCTTCGCCGGCAACCATGTCGCCGCCCGGGCCGCCTTCGACGACGGTGCCGGGGTGCTGCTGGCGATCCTGCTGCGCTCGGGCGGGACGCTGCTGGTATTGGCGGCGATGGTGCTCTGGCAGCGCCAGCGTCTGCGCCTGCCGCCCGGGGCGTGGCGTTGGCAATTGGCCCTGGGGTTGTTGATCGGCGCCCAGAGCCTGTGCCTGTACTCCGCCGTGGCGCGCGTGCCAGTGGCGTTGGCCTTGTTGGTGGGCAACGTGTTTCCGATCCTGCTGGCCTTGCTGACCTGGGCATTGGGCGGCCCCCGCCCGACGGCGCGCACCGCCGCGTTGATGGGCATGATCCTGGTGGGGCTGGTGTTCGTGCTGGAAGTGCCGGCTCGCTTATCCTCCGCACAGGACGTCGGCCCGCAATGGTTGCTCGGGGTGGGCCTGGCCTTCTGCGCCGCCTGCGTGTTCGCCTGCGCGCTGTGGATCACCGACCACAAGTTGTCCCAGGTGCGCGGATCGGTACGCAGCCTGTTGACGATTTTCATCGTGTTCAGCAGCGTCAACCTCGCCGGCCTGACCGGTGCCCTGCCCGGGGTTTCGACCTGCCGGCCAGCAGCACCGGCTGGCTCGCCCTGGCGACCCTGGTGGTGCTCTATGGCACCGGGTTCATCGTGCTGTTCATTTCCGTGCCCCGCCTGGACATGCCGCGCAACGCTCCGGTGATGAACATCGAACCGCTGGCGACACTGCTGATCGGCTGGCTGGTGCTGGACCAGATGCTCAACCCGGGCCAGGTGATGGGCGGCGCGATTGTGGTGACCGGCATCGTGTTGCTGACCTATCGCAAGGTTGAGCGAGCCAAGGTGCCTGTGGCTGAAACGGCGAATTGAACTGACTGAACTCTTTATGGCGAGGGAGCCTTTCCCCTCGCCACAATGAGTTGTGCCAGCTCGCAGAGAGTCTTCGTCTTCCGGAAACTTGTTTCTAAACCCACAGTCATACCCCAGCCGTGAAAACCTCGCCAACCTGCAGCCACGGGTTTTCCAGCTGATCGGCGCCAAGCCTGGCGCTAAAGTAATTCCCCTCTTGAGCCGTTCGCCCCATGCGCCACCTTGTTCGCTCTTGCCGTTTCGTTTCGCTGTGCCTGCTTGCCCTGTTTCCCTTGTTCGCCAGCCCCGCCCATGCGCGGGGCGAAAGGCAACTGGTGGACGCCATCAACGACTTCCGTAGCCAGTCCCGCCGTTGTGAGTGGCGCACGGTGCGCGCCACGCAGCCGCTGGTGCTGCGTTCGAACCTGGGCTTGCCGATCGGCTTTCGCGGTGGCCTGCGGGAAACCTTGCAAGACGCCGGCTATCAAGCCCGGGCCGTGCGCAGCATCCGCCTGACCGATGCACGGGATGCCGAAGAGGCCTTCGAGATGTTGGCGGACGAGCATTGCGCAGCGTTGCTGGACAACCAGTACGCCGATATCGGCGTCAATCGGGTCGGTGACGAGTGGCGCCTGGTATTGGCGCAGCCCATGGGTGGCACGCGGATGAGCGACGTGGGGGCGGCGGACAAGACGCTGCTGGCCCAGGTCAACGCCGCCAGGGCCAAGCCACGGATGTGCGGGCGCCAGCGCTTCGCGGCGGCTCGGCCGCTGAGCTGGAACGCCGCGTTGGGAACGGCCGCCCAAGGCCACAGCCGGTCGATGGCCCAGGACAACTATTTCGCCCATCGCGACCCGGACGGTCGCTCCACCTCCGATCGCGCCAGGAGCGCCGGCTTTCGCGGACGTAAATTGGGTGAGAACATCGCCGCCGGCCAACGCTCACCGAGCCAGGCCATGCACGATTGGCTCGCCAGCCCCGGACACTGCGCCAACCTGATGAACCCGATGTTCACCCAGATGGGCGCAGCGTCGGCCAGCGACTCGCGCAGCGATGCGGGGGTGTACTGGACGATGGTGCTTGGCGCGCCGTGAAGAACCATCCTCGAGGCTGAGCCATAGGTCTCCTGCTCCAGCCCAAACAGTGAGTATCGGCTACAGACGGATTTCAGCAGCCGGCATTACATCAATCCGCGATACAGCACTGCTCAGTCGCCCCAGCCGGTTGTTGTGGTTGGCGATGATCTGCTCGGCCGCCATGCTGCCGTTGTCCACGGTGGAGTGGGCATCGGCCGCCAGGACCACGTCGTACCCCAGGGCATGGGCCTGACGCACGGTGGCATTGATGCAATAGTCGGTTTGCAGCCCGCAGATCACCAGGCGGTCGATGCCTCGGGCCTGCAACAACGGTTGCAGGTCGGTCTGGTAGAAAGCATCGGCCGTGGTCTTGCGCACCCGCAGGTCATCCGCCGCGGTCGACAGGCCGACGGCCAGTTGCCAGCCGGTGGCGCCATGGGTCAGCGCCCCATCCAGCTCTTCATGCTGGATCAGGATCACCGTCCGGCCGGCAGCCCTGGCCCTGGCACCGAGGTCACTGATGGTCCGGATGATGCGCTGGCTGTCGAAGCATTCCTCTTCGCCGCTGCACAGCGCGTTCTGGACATCGATAATCAGCAATGCGGTGTTCATGACCTTCCCTCTTCAAACCGTGTCGCAGCCGTGCAACTCATCAATAACCCAGCGACAACCCGGTGTTGCGACGGGGGTCGTTGGCGCCATAGAAGCGGTTCTTGCCCACTGGCTTGCCGCCCAATGACGGCGCGCCGACCAGGATCGCGGCGATGTGGTTGGGGTCTTGCGGGCCGGCAAACTTGTGTCCCCAGCTCTCCAGAATCTTCTGGGTATCGGGGCTGGCCGCGAACGTCTCCAGGTTGGTTTCCTCCGGCATCCATTGCTGGTGGAAACGCGGCGCATCGACCGCTTCCTGGAGGTTCATGCCGTAGTCGATCACGTTGAGGATGGTCAGCAACGTCGCGGTGATGATCCGGCTGCCGCCCGGGGTGCCCACCACCATGACCGTCTTGCCGTCCTTGGTGACGATGGTCGGGCTCATGGATGACAGTGGTGCCTTGCCCGGCGCGATGGCGTTGGCCTCGCCCTGCACCAGGCCATACATGTTGGGCACACCGACCTTGGCGGTGAAGTCGTCCATCTCATCGTTGAGGATCACCCCGGTCTTGCTCGCCATGACGCCCGCGCCGAACCAGTCGTTCAAGGTGTAGGTAACCGAAACGGCGTTGCCCCACTTGTCGACGATGGAGTAATGGGTGGTGTTGCTGCCCTCATGGGGCGCCACGCCGGGCTTGATCTTCTGCGAGTCGCCGGCCTTTTGCGGCTCGATCGCGGCCCGTAGCTTGGCGGCGTAGGTCTTGTCCAGCAGATGGTCGATGGGGTTCTTCACGAAATCCGGGTCACCCAGGTAGCTGTTGCGGTCCACGTAGGCGTGGCGCATGGCTTCGATCTGATAGTGCATGCCCTGGGCCGAATGGAACCCCAGCTCCTTCATCGGATAGCCGTCGAGGATATTCATGATCTGGCACAGCACCACCCCGCCAGAACTGGGCGGCGGCGCCGAGATGATGTGGTAGCCACGGTAGTCGCACTCCACCGGGGCGAGTTCGCGGGTCTTGTACTTGTCCAGGTCGGCCTGGGTGATGATGCCTTTGTTGGCCTGGCTGGAGGTGACCAGGGCATCGGCGACCCAGCCCTTGTAGAAACCGTCGGCGCCCTTGGCGGAGATTTCCCGCAGGGTCTTGGCGAGATCCTTTTGCACCAGCTTCTGGCCGACCTGCATGGGCTCGCCGTTGTGCAGGAAGATCGCACCGGAATCGCGCATGTCCTTCTTGAACACATCGGTGGCGGTTTCCAGCAGATCGACATCACCCTGCTCCAGGGCGAAGCCTTCTTCGGCGAACTTGATGGCCGGGGCAATCAATTCCGCCCGCGGTTTGCTGCCGTACTTGCTCAACGCCAGCTCCATGCCGGACACGGTGCCGGGCACGCCGACCGCCAGGTGGCCGCGGGTGCTGAGTTCGGGCACGACGTTGCCGTCCTTGTCCAGATACATGTTGGCAGTGGCGGCCAGGGGGGCCTTTTCGCGGAAATCCAGGAACGTCTTGCGACCGTCGGCCAATTGCAGGGTCATGAAACCACCCCGCCCAGGTTACCCGCCGCCGGATACACCACCGCCAGGGCATACCCCACCGCCACCGCCGCATCCACGGCATTGCCACCGTTCTTGAGCACGTCGACGCCGACATGGGTCGCCAGGTGCTGGGCAGTAACCACCATGCCGTTCTCGGCCGCCACCGGCGCCTGGGAAGCGGCGTACGCCGATAAACAACCGAGGGTCAGTGACGTCGCGATGAGGGTCCGGGCCAAGGATTCGAACTTCATGAGTCGGTCTCTTCTTGTTTTTTGGGATAGGGATCGCTTCAAAAGCATTAGGCAGTATGGCTTGGTTTGCGTAATGCGCCTGTTTCCCCGCCGACCGGATGACGTCACGCCAGCCTTTGGGATAGGCTCCTGCGCTTGATCTTGACTGAATAGGGACATCGCCGATGACGCTACGAATCGAACGCACGGACACGCCCACCGACGAAGAACGCCAAGCCATCCTCGCCCCGCTACGCGCCTTCAACACCGCCAAGACCGGTGGAAGTGCACCTGAACTGGTGGCCTGGCTGGTGCGGGACGAACAGGGCGAAATTGTCGGCGGGCTCTACGGCCGAGTGTTTTTTCGCTGGCTGTATATCGAGCTGCTGGTGGTGCCGGAACAGGCCCGGGGCCAGGGCACCGGCTCGACCCTGATGCAGATGGCCGAAGCACTGGCCCGGGAGAAAAACTGCGTGGGCATCTGGCTGGACACCTTCGACTTCCAGGCCCCGGCGTTCTACCGCAGACACGGTTTCACCGAGTGCGGCCTGATCGACGACTACCCGCCGGGCCACCAGCGTTTCTTCTTCCAGAAGCGCCTGGACACGGCTTGAAACGCAGCCCCTGTGGGAGCGAGCTTGCTCGCGATAGCCATTTAACGGTCAACATTTCTGTCGTCTGACCCGCCGCTATCGCGAGCAAGCTCGCTCCCACATAGGATCCGGGGCGTTAGTGCGAGCTGCTTACAAGCAAGTCGCCAACGCCGCCAACCGGCGCTTGGCCACGAAATCGTCATGCTTGGCGTAATAACTCAACTCGGTGCCCGTCGCACCGGCGTGCAAATCGACAAACGATTCGGCGGAGCGGGTGTATACCGTAGAGCCACCTTTCTTGCCCGGTTGCAGGTAGGCGCCGGCATCGACACCGAATACCGCTTCGTCCTGCCAGGAAAACTGCACGCACTGGGCCACGACCTGTTCCGGCTTGTCCGAGGTCAGGGTCTTGTAAGGGGCCTGGGTCCGAGCCTCGTTCATCGCCGAACCCGCGCAGCCGACCAGCAAAGTGGCGGCCAGGGCCACCGTCAACATTCGCATTGCGTTCACTCATCGAAAAAAAACGGACTGTAGCACTGCGGCCCGAGCCATCGTGCTGCTTTACTGAAATTTACCCGCGACAGCGAGCACCGATTCACGCAATCTGTCGCGCCATCGCCACCAGCCACGCGGAACCCCCATGACCCCCAACGCCGAGTTCTACAAGCCCACCCCGGAATATGCCGACAAACTGATCAGCCAGATCGGCCAGACACCTTCGTGGATCGCCAAGCGAATCGGCGTCACCGACAAGCGGATTCGCTACATCCTCGACGGCGAACGCACTGTCAAGGGCGAAACCACGCCGATCCAGATGACCTACACCGAACAATTCGCCCTTGAATGCCTGGCGGCTGCGGCCAAGGCCAGCAAGAAGCAGTCTGCATCCCCCAAGGAGTGACCATGGCGGCAACCGAACAGCAACACGAACGGGCCCTGGAAAAATTTCTCGATGAGCGCCCCGAACTGCGCCACGAACTGGACCACCTCAACCCGCTGCTGGCCCAGGCCAAGGGCGAGACCGCCGCACAGTACCGTGCCGAGCGCTTGCACGAAGCGTTCGAAGCCGAGGCCGAGCGCCTGGGCCTGTTTGCCTGGGAACTGACTTTGCAACTGACCGCCGCCTCGCCCGAGGAGTACCAGGCCCAGCGCCTGGAGGTGCATAAGGAAGTGGCGGAGATGGCGGGGATGGCGTGGGCGGAGTATTGCGAGTTGCATGGCCTGAAGGCTAAGCCCTGACCCCTGTGGCGAGGGAGCTTGCTCCCGCTGGGCTGCGAAGCAGCCCCCTTTCATTTTCCAGGGTTCGCCAGACACACTCCCTTGGCAGGTTTTTGGGGCCGCTGCGCGCCCCAGCGGGAGCAAGCTCCCTCGCCACAAGGTGAGCCTCATCGAGAGGCCTCGCTCTTTCCTGGCAATCGCCCCACCGCCCATAAAGCTTTATCATGGCCGCAGTTTTGCTGATCGGGTCTGTCATGAAGTTCGCCATTGCGCTGTTTTCCGCCGCCCATGCGCCCTCCTCGCGTCGTGCCTTGCTGTTTGCCCAGGCGGCGCTGGCAGGTGGGCATGAGATCGTGCGGCTGTTTTTCTATCAGGACGGCGTCTATAACGCCTGCGCCAGTGTCGTCACGCCCCAGGACGAACAGGACCTGCCCCAACAGTGGCGCGCATTCGTCAGCGACAACCGGCTCGACGGCGTGGTCTGCATCGCGGCGGCGTTGCGTCGTGGCGTGTTGAACGAGGAAGAAGCCCAGCGTTACCAGCGGGCGGCGGCCAGCGTCGAAGCGCCCTGGGCCTTGTCCGGGCTGGGCCAGTTGCACGATGCGATCCAGGACGCCGACCGCTTGATCTGTTTTGGAGGCGCGTAATGGCCAAGTCTTTATTGCTGATCAGCCGCCAGGCCCCCTGGTCCGGCCCCGGCGCCCGTGAAGCCCTGGACATCGTCCTGGCCGGCGGTGCGTTCGACCTGCCCATCGGCCTGCTGTTTCTCGATGACGGCGTGTTCCAGCTCACCGCCGGCCAAAACGCCAAGGCGGTCCAGCAAAAGGACCTGAGCGCCAACCTGCAGGCGTTGCCGATGTTCGGCGTCGAAGACCTGTTCCTCTGCGCCGACAGCGCCGCCGAACGCGGCGTTACCAGCGCCGCCCTGGCGCTGGGCGAGGTGAAAGTACTGAGCGCGCCGGACATCGCCGCGCTCATCGACCGTTACGACCAGGTGATCACCCTCTGATGTCGACTTTGCATGTGTTGTCTCATTCGCCCTTCGGCGATAACCGCCTCGCCAGTTGCCTGCGGGTGCTGGGCAATCAGGATGCGCTGCTGCTGTGCGGCGACGCGACGTACGCGTTGCAACCGGGCAGCCCACCGTTCGAACGGCTGCAGGCCGCCGGCGTGAACCTGTTCGTGCTCGCCGAAGACCTCCAGGCCCGCGCCCTGGACACCCCAGACTGGGCCGAAGCCATCAACTACTCAGGTTTCGTCGAGCTATCGATCGAGCACGACAAGGTCAACACCTGGCTATGAACACGCTGAACGTGGGCGACCGCACCATCGCGCTAGACAAGGACGGCTACCTGGCCGACCTGGACGACTGGTCGGCCGAAGTCGCCACCGCCCTGGCCAGCGCCGAGGACATCGAGTTGAGTCCCGAACACTGGGAAATCCTTGAACTGCTTCGCGGTTTCTACGACGAATTCCAGCTCTCCCCCGCGACCCGGCCGCTGATCAAGTACACGGCGCTGAAACTGGGGGCGGACAAAGGCAACAGCCTGCACCTGAACCGATTGTTCAAAGGCACTCCCGCCAAACTCGCCGCCAAGCTGGCGGGCCTGCCCAAACCGACGAATTGCTTATGACCGACTTTCCAGCACTGACCCTTGAGACCCCGGCCGAACACCCGTTCGCCCAGTTCGTGCGCATCCTTGGCAAAGGCAAGCGCGGCGCCCGCAACCTGACCCGCGAAGAAGCCCGTGAGGCCATGGGCATGGTGCTCGATGAAAAGGTCGAGGACACCCAACTGGGCGCCTTCCTGATGCTGCTGCGGCACAAGGAAGAAAGCGCCGAGGAAATGGCCGGATTCACCGAAGCCCTGCGTGAACGCCTGGTGGTCCCGGCGTTGACAGTGGACCTCGACTGGCCGACCTACGCCGGCAAGAAGCGCCATTTGCCGTGGTACCTGCTGGCGGCCAAGTGCCTGGGCCAGAACGGCGTGCGAATTTTCATGCACGGCGGCGGCGCTCACACGGCGGGTCGCCTCTATACCGAACAATTGCTGGGCTTGCTGCAGATCCCGCTGTGCCGGGATTGGCAACAGGTCGGCAGCGCGCTGGACAACGGCGGCCTGGCCTTCATGCCGCTGGTGGACTGGGCGCCGCAAATGCAGCGGATGATCGACCTGCGCAACACCTTGGGCCTGCGCTCGCCGATCCATTCCCTGGCCCGGATTCTCAACCCACTGGCCGCCCGCTGCGGCCTGCAAAGCATCTTCCATCCGGGCTACCAGGCCGTGCATCGCGATGCCAGCGGCCTGCTCGGTGACACCGCCATCGTGATCAAGGGCGACGGCGGCGAAATCGAGATCAACCCGGACGCCGACAGCCACCTGTACGGCACCACCGGCGGCACCAGTTGGGACGAAGAATGGCCGCGCCTGGCCGAGCAGCGCCATGTCAAACCGGAGAGCCTCGACCCCGAGCATTTGAAGGCGATCTGGCGTGGTGACGTCGAGGACAGCTACCCGCAACTGGCGCTGATCGCCACCATGGCACTGGCCTTGCGCGGCCTGGGCCTGGCTCGCGAAGAAGCGTTCGATAAAGCCCGGCAGTATTGGGACGCGCGGGATCGTTCGATTTAACCGATCATTAACGCCCAACCTTTGCGCTTTTAGTTCGAACCTATGGGAATAGACTCGTCTCCAACGATTATTGAGCGAGGATATCCAGATGGGTTTGTTGGTCGAAGGCCGCTGGCAGGACCAGTGGTATGAAAGCAAGGACGGCACCTTCCAGCGCGAACAGGCGCAGCGCCGTCATTGGGTGACCGCCGACGGCAGCGCCGGCCCCTCGGGCGAAAGCGGGTTTGCCGCCGAGGCCGGGCGCTACCATTTGTATGTCTCCCTGGCCTGCCCCTGGGCCCACCGCACGCTGATCGTGCGCAAGCTCAAGGGCCTGGAGGCGCTGATCGATGTCTCGGTGGTCAGCTACCTGATGCTGGAAAACGGCTGGACCTTCGACAAGACCCACGGCTCCACAGGCGACAAACTCGACCCTCTGCAATTCCTGCATCAGCGCTACACCGCCGACACGCCGGACTACACCGGCCGCGTCACCGTGCCAGTGCTGTGGGACAAACGCCAGCAGCGCATCGTCAACAACGAATCGGCGGAAATCATCCGCATGTTCAACAGTGCCTTCGATGGTTTGACCGGCAACGACCTGGACCTGTATCCCGAGCACCTGCGCCGCGATATCGATGCCTTGAACGAGCGGATCTACCCGGCGGTCAACAACGGTGTGTATCGCGCCGGGTTCGCCACCACCCAAGCGGCCTACGAAGAAGCGTTCGACGGTTTATTCGCCGAACTGGACCGGCTGGAGACCTTGCTTGCGACCAAACGCTACTTGGCTGGCGAATACCTGACCGAGGCGGATATCCGCCTGTTCACCACGATCATCCGTTTCGACGCGGTGTATTTCGGTCACTTCAAATGCAACCTGCGGCGCATCGCCGATTATCCGAACCTGTCGAACTGGCTGCGGGAGCTGTACCAGTGGCCGGGCATTGCCGAAACCGTGGACTTCACCCATATCCAGGGCCATTACTACGGCAGCCACAAGACCATCAACCCTAACGGGATCGTGCCCAAGGGGCCGAAGCAGGATTTCACGGTTGCCCATGATCGGGAAAGGTTGAGTGGGAAAGGGATCTGGCGGCAGACTGAGGATTGATCCGGAAAATCCGTTGTAGCTGAGGGCCTCATCGCGAGCAAGCTCAGCTCCCACATTGGATCTGCAGTGCGCCAAAGGTCCCTGTGGGAGCCGAGCTTGCTCGCGATAGCGGTGGGTCAGCAGAGGTCATGTTGAGTGGGCCGCCCGCATCGCGAGCAAGCTCGCTCCCACACTGGATCTTCAGTGCGCCAAAGGCCCCTGTGGGAGCGAGCTTGCTCGCGATAGCGGTGGGTCAGCAGAGGTCATGTTGAGTGGGCCGCCCGCATCGCGAGCAAGCTCGCTCCCACACTGGATCTTCAGTGCGCCAAAGGTCCCTGTGGGAGCGAGCTTGCTCGCGATAGCGGTGGGTCAGCAGAGGTCATGTTGAGTGGGCCGCCCGCATCGCGAGCAAGCTCGCTCCCACACTGGATCTTCAGTGCGCCAAAGGTCCCTGTGGGAGCGAGCTTGCTCGCGATCGGGGCGACTCGGTCTTCCTAGACCTGCCCCTGAGCCCCTTCAAACCAGGCCAGTTTCTCGCGTAACTGCACCACTTCCCCCACGATCACCAGCGTCGGCGCATGCACCTCATGCTCGGCCACCAGCCGTGGCAAGTCCGCCAAAGTGCCGGTAAAGACCCGTTGGTTCGACGTCGTGCCCTGCTGGATCAACGCCGCTGGCGTATCCGCCGCGCGACCGTGCTTGATCAGCTCGTTGCAGATCATCGGCAGGCCGACCAAACCCATGTAGAACACCAGCGTCTGCGCCGGCGACACCAGGTCGGCCCACGGCAAGTCGCTGGTGCCGTCCTTGAGATGGCCGGTGATGAAACGCACCGATTGGGCGTAGTCGCGATGGGTCAGCGGGATCCCGGCGTAGGCCGCGCAACCACTGGCGGCGGTGATGCCCGGGACGACCTGGAACGGAATGCCATGGGCCGCCAGCTCTTCGATCTCCTCGCCACCACGGCCGAAAATGAACGGATCGCCGCCCTTCAACCGCACCACGCGCTTGCCCTGGCGAGCCAGGTCGACCAATTGCTGGTTGATCTGGTCCTGGGGTACGGCGTGGTCGGCGCGGCGCTTGCCAACGTAGATGCGTTCGGCGTCGCGTCGGCACAATTCCAGAATCGCCGGCGCCACCAGGCGGTCGTACAGCACCACGTCCGCCTGCTGCATCAAGCGCAAGGCGCGGAAGGTCAGCAGGTCCGGATCTCCCGGCCCGGCCCCCACCAGATAAACCTCGCCCGGCGCGCTCGGCGCCTGGCCGTCGATCTTGTCCCGCAGCAAGCGCTCGGCTTCGCCGCCCTGCCCGGCCAGTTGGCGGTCGGCGATAGGGCCTTGGAACACCTCTTCCCAGAATGCCCGGCGCTGCTGGACATCGGGAAACAGTTGCTTGACCTGATTGCGAAAACGCGCCGCCAGCCCGGCCAACTGCCCATAGGTCGAGGGAATCCAGGTTTCCAGCTTGGCCCGGATCAGCCGCGCCAGCACCGGCGCGTCGCCGCCACTGGACACTGCGATCACCAAGGGCGAGCGGTCGACGATCGCCGGGAAGATCACGCTGCACAGGGCCGGCGCGTCCACCACATTGACCGGCACGCAACGCTTGTGGGCGTCGGACGAGACCTGGGCATTGAGCGGTTCGTCGTCGGTGGCGGCAATGATCAGCCCGCAACCGTCCAGATCCGCCTCAAGGTAACCGCGCTGGATACACTCGCCGCCGCTGCCACTGACCAGTTCCCGCAACTGCGGTTCGATGTCGGGTGCAACCACCCGCAGCAACGCGCCGGCATCGGCCAGCAGGCGGGACTTGCGCAAGGCAATTTCCCCGCCGCCGACCACGAGCACGCGGCTGCCGCGCAGGTTGTGGAACAGTGGCAAATAGTCCATTTAGCCGATGACCTCGATGCCGCCCATGTAGGGTTTCAACACCTCGGGCACACGGATCGAACCGTCGGCCTGCTGGTAGTTCTCCAGCACTGCCACCAGGGTACGCCCCACCGCCAGGCCAGAGCCATTGAGGGTGTGGACCAGTTCCGGCTTGCCGGTTTCCGGGTTGCGGAAACGCGCCTGCATGCGGCGGGCCTGGAAGTCGCCGCAGTTGGAGCACGACGAAATCTCGCGGTACTTGTCCTGGCTCGGAATCCAGACTTCCAGGTCGTAGGTCTTGACCGCGCTGAAACCCATGTCGCCGGTGCACAGCGCCAGGGTGCGATACGGCAGTTCCAGCAGTTGCAGGACCTTCTCGGCGTTGGCGGTCAGGCTTTCCAGCGCCTCCATGGATTTAGACGGCTCGACAATCTGAACCATCTCGACCTTGTCGAACTGGTGCTGGCGGATCATGCCGCGGGTATCACGGCCCGACGCCCCGGCTTCACTGCGGAAGCACGGCGTGTGGGCGACGAACTTGATCGGCAGTTGCTTGGCGTCGACGATCTCGCCGGCCACGATGTTGGTCAGCGACACTTCGGCGGTCGGGATCAGGTACAGGTCGGCCTCGCCGTCGCGGCTGATCTTGAACAGGTCTTCCTCGAACTTCGGCAACTGACCGGTGCCCTGCAGCGCCGGGGCCTGGACCAGGTACGGGGTGTAGGCTTCTTCGTAGCCGTGTTCGGTGACATGCAGGTTGATCATGAACTGCGCCAGGGCCCGATGCAGGCGCGCGATCGGCCCGCGCAGCAGGGCGAAACGGGCGCCCGACAGCTTGGCGGCGGTTTCGAAGTCGAGCCAGCCGAATTTCTCGCCCAGGGCCACGTGGTCCTGCACCGGGAAATCGAAGGTTGTCGGCGTGCCCCAGCGGCGCACTTCGACGTTGCCGTCTTCGTCTTCACCAACCGGTACCGATTCGTGAGGCAGGTTCGGGATGCCCAGCAGGATCGAATCCAACTCGGTCTG
Organism: Pseudomonas sp. Van50; assembly: GCF_055390755.1. Classification (NCBI taxonomy): domain Bacteria; kingdom Pseudomonadati; phylum Pseudomonadota; class Gammaproteobacteria; order Pseudomonadales; family Pseudomonadaceae; genus Pseudomonas; species Pseudomonas sp. Van50. The sequence continues at coordinate 4,745,330 of NZ_AP024343.1, forward strand.
GATCGCGTCCAGCTCGACCTTGCCCGCGCTCAATTCGCCCGCCATGCGCTCGACATCGGCCATCAGCGGTGCGATGTCTTCGCCACGCTGCTTGGCCTGGCCGATGGACTTGGAGCGCGCGTTACGTTCAGCCTGCAGGGCTTCGGTGCGGGTCTGGACGGTCTTGCGCTGTTCTTCCAGCGCTTCGATGCGCGCGACATCCAGGGCAAAGCCACGGGAAGCCAGGCGGTCCGCTACGTCCTGGAGGTTGCTACGTAACAGTTTGGAATCGAGCATGTCGGTCTCTCGTTATCAAAGTTTGGTCAAGGACAGGCCGGCCCAGGTGGCGAGCAGCCCGCCGAATACGCTGATGGCTGCATAGCCCAGGGCCAGCGGCACCTGCCCGCTTTCCAGCAGGCGCACCGTATCCAGTGAAAAGGATGAAAAAGTCGTCAGGCCGCCGAGAAAGCCAACCATCAACCCGGCCCGCACCTCGATGGGCACTTCCGGGCGAATCAAAAACAGACCGTATAGAACGCCGATCAGCAGACAGCCCACGATATTAACGGCCAGCGTCGCGGTATAGAAGTGCCGGGGCCAATTTGCGTTGATCCAGTTGCCCGTGGCGAAACGCAACAGCGTGCCGGCGACACCGCCAGCGGAAACGGCAAGTATCAGGGGGATCAAGGTTTTCTCCGCTGCCGTGGGCTCAAGCGATCCAGTTGTGCCAAGTGGTTGAGCTTCTCGCCGATCTTCAGCTCAAGGCCCCGCGGTACTGGCTGGTAGAAGCGCTGGGGTTCGAGTTCATCGGGGAAATAATCTTCGCCGGCGGCATAGGCGTCCGGCTCATCATGGGCATAACGGTATTCTTCGCCATAGCCCAGTTGCTTCATGAGCTTGGTCGGCGCGTTGCGCAGGTGCAGCGGCACTTCGAGGGAGCCGTGTTCGGTGGCGCTGCGCATCGCCGCCTTGAAGCCCATGTACACCGCGTTGCTCTTCGGCGCACAGGCCAGGTACGTGATGGCCTGGGCCACGGCGAGCTCACCTTCCGGGCTGCCGAGGCGCTCCTGCACATCCCACGCCGCCAGGCACAGGCTCAGGGCCCGGGGGTCGGCATTGCCGATGTCTTCGCTGGCCATGCGCACGACGCGCCGCGCCAGGTACAGCGGATCGCAACCGCCGTCGATCATGCGCGCAAACCAGTACAAGGCCGCATCGGGGTTGGAACCGCGGATGGATTTGTGCAGCGCCGAAATCTGGTCGTAGAACGCTTCGCCGCCCTTGTCGAAGCGGCGCCGGGTATCGCCCAGCAGGCTTTGCAGCAGCTCGACGCCAATCTCGCTGTCGTCTTCGGCCAGGTCCGAGGCGTTTTCCAGCAGGTTGAGCAAGCGCCGGCCATCGCCATCGGCGGCGGAAAACAGGATCTGGAAGCCTTCATCGCTGAGGCTCAAATGCCGCTTGCCCAGGCCGCGCTCCTCGGTCAGCGCCCGATGCACCAGCTTGCGCATCGCCGTCTCGTCGAGGCTCTTGAGCACATAGACCCGCGCCCGCGAGAGCAAGGCGTTGTTGAGTTCGAACGAAGGGTTTTCGGTGGTGGCACCGATGAAGATCAGCGTGCCGTCTTCGACGTAGGGCAGGAATGCGTCCTGCTGGGACTTGTTGAACCGGTGCACTTCGTCGACGAACAGGATCGTGCGCTTGCCGTACTGCCCAGCCTGCTGCTTGGCCACTTCCACCGCCTGGCGGATTTCCTTGACCCCGGCCAGCACCGCCGACACCGTTTCGAAGTGAGCGTCCGAGACTTCCGCCAGCAGCCGCGCCAGGGTGGTCTTGCCCACGCCCGGCGGGCCCCAGAAGATCATCGAGTGCAGGGCGCCCTGCTCCAGGGCCTCGCGCAGAGGCTTGCCGCGAGCGAGCACATGCTCCTGGCCGACGTACTCATCCAGGTTGGTCGCGCGCAAGCGGGCGGCCAATGGCTGGGCAATCGGGGCGCTTCGAAACAGGTCCATGATTACTACAAAACCTCCGCTGGGTCCTGTTGCCGACTCTATTGAACACTACAGCACCCTGTGGGAGCGAGCTTGCTCGCGATGGCGTCGGATCAGTCGAAATGGATGTGACTGACCCACCGATATCGCGAGCAAGCTCGCTCCCACATTAGGTTCTGAGATGCCCCCTTATTCCTGGATCACATCGGCACCCTTGGGGATGTCGAACTTGAACTTGGACGCGGCGATCCGCTCGTTGGCCTTGACCCCGGTGAACAGGATATTGGTGCGCTGGCCGACACTGTCGATCAACTGCATGTCGTTGACCAGGCCGTTGCGGAACGACAGGCGCAGGCTGTCGAACAGGCTGTCCTTGGTCTTGGGCTTGAGGGTGAAGTCAATCACGCCACCGGCCTCCTTGGAGGTGATCTCGAAGCTCTGGCTGATCTCGGAGATGTCACCGGACAGCAACAGCGCCGGCGTCTGGGTCAGGCGCTGGTCGAGGGTCTTGATGGTCACCTGTTCCAGGTCCGGGTCCCACAGGGAGACTTTCTTGCCGTCGGACACCATCAGTTGTTCGGCTGGTGCATCCGTGTGCCAGTAGAACAGGCCCGGGCGCTGCAGGGCCATGTCGCCAGCGGTTTCCTGCAATTGGGTGCCACTGCCATCGAGGGTCAACTGGGAAAAACGTGCGGTCAAGGTCTGGGAGCCCCCCAGCAATTGGGTCAGGCGAGCCACGTCCTTTTCGCCGGCGTGGGCCGACAAGGTAGACAAGGCCAGTACGGGCAACAGCAACATGCGAATCAGGCGCATGGGAGTCCTCATGAAGTCGTGGGGGTTCGAGCGGCGCTTCGGCAGGCCGCCCGGGTCATTAGTCGCGCATCGGGCCCGGCGCCAGTACTTCGCGCGAGCCGTTGGTGTTCATGGCCGTCACCACCCCGGCCATTTCCATGGCTTCGATCATGCGGGCGGCGCGGTTGTAGCCAATCTTCAGCTTGCGCTGGACGGCGGAAATCGAGGCCCGGCGGCTCTCCAGGACAAACTGCACCGCTTCGTCATAGAGCGCATCGGTTTCAGCGTCGTCGTCACCGCCGCCACTGCTGCCCTCGAAACCGCTGCCGGCCTCTTCGACACCGTTGAGGATGTCGTCGTTGTATTCAGGCGCGCCACGCAACTTCCAAGCTTCCACCACGCGGTGCACTTCGTCATCGGAAACGAACGCACCGTGCACACGAATCGGCAGGCTGGTGCCCGGCGGCATATAGAGCATGTCACCATGCCCCAGCAACTGCTCGGCGCCACCCTGGTCGATGATGGTCCGCGAGTCGATCTTGCTCGATACCTGGAACGCCATGCGGGTCGGGATGTTGGCCTTGATCAGGCCGGTGATCACGTCCACCGACGGCCGCTGCGTGGCGAGGATCAAGTGGATACCGGCCGCACGGGCCTTCTGGGCGATACGGGCGATCAGTTCTTCGACCTTCTTGCCGACGATCATCATCATGTCGGCGAATTCGTCCACCACCACCACGATGGTCGGCAGCTTGTGCAGCAGCGGCGCTTCGTCGTGGATGCTCTCGCGGTGATACAACGGATCGCTCAATGGCGTACCGGCCTCTTCGGCCTCCTTGACCTTGGCGTTGAAGCCCGACAGGTTGCGCACGCCCATCTTCGCCATCAGCTTGTAGCGGCGCTCCATCTCGGCGACGCTCCAGCGCAGGGCGTTGGCGGCGTCCTTCATGTCGGTGACCACCGGGCACAGCAGGTGCGGAATGCCTTCGTAGATCGACAATTCGAGCATTTTCGGGTCGATCATGATCAGCTTGGCGTCTTCCGGGCCGGACTTGAACAGAATCGACAGGATCATCGCGTTCACGCCCACCGACTTACCGGAACCGGTGGTACCGGCCACCAGCAGGTGAGGCATCTTCGCCAGGTCGGTGATGACCGGCTTGCCGCCGATGTCGTGGCCCAGGGCCAGGGTGACCGGCGACTTGTGGTTGTCATACTCAGGCGTCGACAGCACTTCGGAGAAGCGCACGATCTGGCGGTCTTCGTTGGGAATCTCGATACCCACGGTGGTCTTGCCGGGAATCACCTCCACCACCCGCACGCTGGTCACGGCCAGGGAACGCGCCAGGTCTTTCGCCAGGTTGGCGATGCGACTGACCTTCACGCCGGCAGCGGGCTGGATTTCGTAGCGGGTAATCACCGGGCCCGGGTGGATCGAATCCACCGACACCTCGACCCCGAACTCCTTGAGCTTGATCTCCAGCAAGTGGCCGACGGCCGCCAGGGATTCGGGGGAATAATTGAGCTGTTTCTTCTCGGCCGGGTCCAGGATCGAGATCGGCGGCAAGGTGCCTTCCACCGCACTGTCGACGAACAGCGGCGCCTGTTTCTCTTTCTGTACGCGCTTGCTCTGCTCCGGCGGCTTGGCCGGGGCCATGGTGATGACCGGCGGCACCTGTTTTTCGCGCTCGGACATGTGTTTGCTCAAGGCCTGCTCACGCTCGATCAGGCGCTCCTTGACCTTGGCCTGCTCGCGCTTGTCCGGCGTCGTCGGGGCCACCACGTCGTGGACGCGGTCGTCGACTTCACGCAGTTGCGCCACCAGTTGCTTGCGCTCGGTGCGCGCCGCCCACCAGCGGTTCATGGCGCCCTGGATCAGTTCGATCAGGTCGAGGGTGATCTTGCCCGTGACGTCCATGACCTTGAACCAGGACAGGTCGGTGAACACCGTCAGGCCAAACAGGAACAGGGCGATGAACAACAACGTGCTGCCCTGGATGTTCAGGGCATTCCTGGCCAGATCGCCGAGGCTTTCCCCCAAGGCACCACCCGCCCCGGCCGGCAAGCCGGTGGGCGCATGGAAATGGATATGGGCCAGCGCGGCCCCCGACAACACCAGGAACACCAGGCCGATCAGGCGCCAGGAGAACAACCAGCCGCTCCACTGCCACGGCTCGTGGCGCTGGCGGAAGATCTGGTAGGCCTTGATCGCCAGCAGCAACGGGAAAATGTAGGCGAAATAGCCCAGCACCATGAACAGGATGTCGGCGCTGTAGGAACCGGCCGGACCGCCAAAATTCTGCACGTCGTCGATCTTGCTGTTATGGCTCCAGCCCGGATCGTCCTTGCCGTAGGTCAGCAAGGCCATCATCAGGAACAGGCACAGGGCACCGATGGCGATCAATGCACCTTCCTTGAGCCGGTAGTGCAGTTGCTGGCGCCAGAGCGGAACGACTGGTTTGGGTGCTGCGGTGGATTTCTTCAAAACGCTTCTTTTCCTGCGCCAACGGCGCGTCCATCTGTTGAATGACTATAAAAAACTGCCCATGACGAGCAGGTAAAAAAGTGAATGTGCACAACCGGTACTACTTTTACCACTGTGAGGCGCATCCAGAAAACTGCAGGCGTGGCCGAAAATTCTGATCTTTAGCCTATCCCGCGTTCAAAACCCAGGCATTGTACGGGTTTGTCTGCACCAATTGGACCATGCATTCTCTTTTGTGACAAAGGCTTATGAGGTGTTTTTATGAGCGAAGTGAAGCATTCACGCCTGATCATTCTGGGTTCCGGCCCTGCGGGGTACAGCGCGGCCGTCTATGCCGCCCGCGCCAACCTCAAACCCGTTGTCATTACTGGCCTGCAGGCCGGTGGCCAGCTCACCACCACCGTGGAAGTCGATAACTGGCCCGGCGATGTCGAAGGCCTGACCGGCCCGGTACTGATGGAGCGCATGCAACGGCACGCCGAGCGTTTCGACACGCAGATCGTCTACGACCATATCCACACCGCCAAGTTGCAGCAGCGCCCGTTCGAATTGATCGGCGACAGCGGCATCTATACCTGTGATGCGCTGATCATTGCCACCGGCGCCTCGGCCCAGTACCTGGGGCTGCCCTCGGAAGAAAGCTTCGCCGGCAAAGGGGTTTCCGCGTGCGCGACGTGCGATGGCTTTTTCTATCGCAACCAAGTGGTAGCGGTAGTCGGCGGCGGCAATACCGCGGTCGAGGAAGCCCTGTATCTGTCGAACATCGCCAGGGAAGTGCACCTGATCCACCGCCGCGACAAGCTGCGCGCCGAGAAAATCCTCCAGGACAAACTCTTCGAAAAGGCCACCAACGGCAATATCAAGCTGCACTGGAACCAGAACCTGGATGAAGTCCTGGGCGACGCCAGCGGCGTGACCGGCGCACGCCTGCGACACAGCGAGACCGGCGAAACCAGCACCCTGTCCCTCGCCGGGGTGTTCATTGCCATCGGTCACAAACCCAACACCGATCTGTTCCAGGGCCAGTTGACGATGCGCGACGGCTACCTGCTCGTGCATGGCGGCAGCGAAGGCAACGCCACCGCGACCGATATCGAAGGCGTATTCGCCGCAGGCGATGTGGCCGACCATGTCTATCGCCAGGCGATTACCTCCGCCGGCGCCGGCTGCATGGCCGCACTCGACGCGGAGAAGTATCTCGATGACATCCCTGCCGTTTGACGGTTAACCTTCCAGGCGGGGCCTCGCTGACCGGCGAGACCCGCACCTGCCGCCCTCCCCTTCTACAAGCCGGACGCCCATGCTGACCTGGTTACAACGCAACAGCCTCGAATTTCCGCCATTGGCAAAAGCCATGCGCGATCCCAACGGATTATTGGCCGCCGGTGGCGATCTATCCGCCGACCGGCTGATCCAGGCCTACCGCCACGGCTGCTTCCCATGGTTTTCCGAGGGGCAACCGATCCTGTGGTGGTCGCCGGATCCACGCACGGTGTTGCTTCCCGACGAACTGCACATATCCCGCAGCCTGGGCAAACTGTTGCGCAAGCAGCGCTATGACGTGACGTTCGATCAGGATTTTGCCGCGGTCATCCAGGCCTGCGCGGCGCCGCGCGACTATGCCGAGGGCACCTGGATCACCGACGCCATGCAAACCGCTTATCTGGAACTGCACCGACGCGGTTTCGCCCATTCAGTGGAAGTCTGGGACCAGGGGGTGCTGGTGGGCGGCCTGTATGGCTTGGCCATGGGCCAGTTGTTTTTTGGCGAGTCCATGTTCAGCCGGGCCGACAATGCGTCGAAATTCGGCTTCGCCACCCTGGTCCAACACCTCAAGGCCGCCGGTTTCGTGCTGATCGACTGTCAGATGCCCACCGAGCACCTGCACAGCCTGGGCGCTCGGTCGATTCCACGCACCGAATTTGCGGGCTATCTAAAGGCACATCTGGACCTGCCCAACCAGGCAACATGGGTTTGCTGAGCGACATTCGCGCTCCTGGCTTACAATTAAATCCAAAGCTTATTCCGAGGGCCGATCATGACCGAGTTGGCGCGTTTGAAGTTCTATGCCACTCAGCCCCACTCTTGCAGTTATCTGCCGGAGGAGCAGGCCACGACGCTGTTCCTCGACCCTAGCCAGCCCATGGATGTGCATGTCTACGCAGACCTGTCGGAAATGGGCTTTCGTCGTAGCGGCGATCATCTCTACCGGCCCCATTGCCAGCATTGCAACGCCTGCGTCCCGGCGCGCATTCCCGTGGCGCAATTCTTGCCCAATCGCCAGCAGAAACGCATTTTCAAGCGCAACGCCGACCTTCAGGTCCGCCCGGCCAAGCCGCAGTTCACCGAGGAATACTTCGACCTGTACCAACGCTACATCGAACAACGCCATGCCGATGGCGACATGTACCCACCCAGCCGGGATCAGTTCTCGACCTTCCTGGTGCGTGACCTGCCGTTTTCCCGCTTCTATGAATTCCGGCTGGAGGGACGGCTGGTCGCCATCGCTGTCACGGACCTGCTGCCCAACGGCCTTTCAGCGGTGTACACCTTCTATGAGCCGGAGGAAGAACGGCGCAGCCTGGGGCGCTTTGCCATTCTCTGGCAAATCAACGAAGCCCGGCGCCTGGGACTGGAAGCGGTGTACCTGGGCTACTGGATCAAGAACTGCAAGAAAATGAACTACAAGACCCAATATCGGCCTATCGAATTGCTGATTAACCAGCGATGGGTCGTCCTGAGTTAGAAGCCTTTGGCTTAAAAGTTAGAACCCCTTGGCTTGAACCCCCTTTTTCGGGCACAATGCACGCCGCTTTTGCCTGGCGCAGTTGCACCGGGCCATTCACTGGATACCGAGGGCTTTACTGCATGTCGAAAGAAGACAGCTTCGAAATGGAAGGCACTGTCGTCGACACCCTGCCCAACACCATGTTTCGTGTGGAGTTGGAAAATGGGCACGTCGTAACCGCGCATATCTCCGGCAAGATGCGCAAGAACTACATTCGTATTCTTACCGGTGACAAAGTGCGCGTCGAGCTGACGCCCTATGACTTGAGCAAAGGGCGCATCACTTACCGCGCTCGCTAACAAGTCAATACAAGACGCCCGGCTAGATGCCGGGCGTTTTTGTTTGCCTGCGATTTGATGCGCCCCGCCCTCCTTGTGGGAGCGAGCTTGCTCGCGATAGCAGAGGGTCAGCTTGCATTGATGCCGGATGTGCCGCCGCCATCGCGAGCAAGCTCGCTCCCACAGAGATTGGCGGTGGCGCCAGTAACAGCAAAAAGGCGCCTTTCGGCGCCTTTTGCTTTGTTGCAGTCAACGGTCAGGCCATTTCGGCCGTAGTTTCGAAGTCGAAGGTCAGTTCGCCGTCCTTGATGTCGATGTGAACCACACCGCCATGCTCGGCCAGCTCGCCAAAGAGAATCTCCTCCGCCAGCGGACGCTTGATCTTGTCCTGGATCAAGCGAGCCATCGGCCGCGCGCCCATCGTCACATCGTAACCACCTTCGGCCAGCCAACTGCGGGCTGCATCGGTGACCTCCAGCAACACACGCTTGTCTTCGAGCTGCGCCTGAAGTTCGGTAAGGAACTTGTCCACCACGCTCTTGATGACTTCATGACTGAGGCGACCGAACTGGATAATGGTGTCCAGGCGGTTGCGGAATTCAGGCGTGAAGCTCTTCTTGATCACTTCCATCGCATCGGACGAGTGGTCCTGATGGGTGAAACCGATCGAAGCGCGAGCTGCGGTTTCGGCGCCGGCGTTCGTGGTCATGATGACGATCACGTTGCGGAAGTCCGCCTTGCGCCCGTTGTTATCGGTCAGCGTACCGTGGTCCATCACCTGCAGGAGCAGGTTGAAGACTTCTGGATGCGCCTTCTCGATTTCGTCGAGCAGCAATACGCAGTGCGGTTGCTTGGTGATGGCTTCGGTCAACAGGCCGCCCTGGTCGAAACCGACATAGCCCGGAGGCGCACCGATCAGACGCGATACGGTGTGGCGCTCCATGTACTCGGACATGTCGAAGCGCACTAGCTCGATACCCATCGCCTTGGCCAACTGCCGTGCCGCCTCGGTCTTGCCGACACCGGTAGGACCGGCGAACAGGAACGAACCCACCGGCTTGTCCGGCGACTTGAGACCGGCACGGGACAGCTTGATGGCGGTCGACAGCGAGTCGATGGCCGCATCCTGGCCGAACACCGTCAGTTTCAGGTCACGCTCCAGGTTACGCAGCAGTTCCTTATCGGAACTGGTGACGTGCTTGGGCGGGATCCGCGCGATTTTCGCCACGATGTCCTCGACCTGAGGCACTTCGATGCGCTTGACGCGTTTCTCCACAGGCTGCAGGCGCTGGTAGGCACCCGCTTCGTCGATGACGTCGATGGCCTTGTCCGGCATGTGCCGGTCGTTGATGTAGCGCGAGGCCAGTTCAGCGGCCGCGCGCAGGGCTTCATCGCTGTATTCGATGTTGTGGTGCAGCTCGAATCGCCCCTTCAGGCCGCGCAGGATGCCAATGGTGTCTTCCACCGAAGGCTCCGACACATCGACCTTCTGGAAACGCCGGGCCAGGGCACGGTCTTTCTCGAAGATCCCGCGAAATTCCTGGAACGTGGTCGAGCCGATGCAACGGATATCACCCGAAGACAGCAGCGGCTTGAGCAGGTTCGACGCATCCATGACCCCGCCCGACGCCGCCCCGGCACCGATAATGGTGTGGATTTCGTCGATGAACAGGATCGCCTGCGGACGTTTTTTCAGTTCGCCGAGCAACGCCTTGAAGCGCTTCTCGAAATCACCGCGGTATTTGGTACCGGCCAGCAAGGCACCCAGGTCGAGGGAGTACACCACGCTGTTGGCCAACAGGTCCGGCACCTGGTTGTCGACGATGCGTTTGGCCAGGCCTTCGGCAATCGCGGTCTTGCCCACGCCTGCCTCGCCCACCAGCAATGGGTTGTTCTTGCGCCGCCGGGCCAGGATCTGGGCCACGCGCTCGACTTCCGCCTCGCGCCCGACCAGCGGATCGATCCGGCCCTGGCGTGCCAGTTCGTTCAGGTTGCTGGCATAGGCATCCAATGGGTTGCCTGAAGAAGAAGACTCACCGCCCTCGTCGTCCTGCATATCCTGCTCACCCTCGGAATGATCGCCATGCCCAGGCACCTTCGAGATGCCATGGGCGATGTAGTTGACGACATCGATACGCGCAACGCTCTGCTGCTTGAGCAGGAACACTGCCTGGCTTTCCTGCTCGCTGAAGATGGCAACCAGCACGTTGGCGCCGGTGACTTCGCGCTTGCCCGAGCTCTGTACGTGGAAGACAGCACGCTGCAGGACACGCTGGAAGCCCAGGGTTGGCTGGGTTTCACGATCCTCGTCATGCACGGGGATCAATGGCGTGGTGGAGTCGATGAACTCCTGCAGATCATGCTTGAGTTTATCGAGGTTCGCGCCGCAGGCACGCAAAACGGTGGCGGCAGCCTCGTTATCCAATAGGGCCAGCAGCAGGTGCTCGACGGTCATGAATTCATGACGCTTCGAACGAGCCTCCTTGAAGGCAAGATTGAGGGTGACTTCGAGCTCGCGGTTTAACATAGCTTCACCTCATACCCAAGTGGTCGGCGTTAACCGTCCTTCTCGATTTCACAGAGTAGCGGATGCTGGCTTTCCCGGGCGTACTGGTTGACCTGCATAGCCTTCGTCTCGGCGATGTCGCGGGTAAACACGCCACATACTGCCCGTCCCTCTGTATGGACGGCCAGCATGACCTTGGTCGCCAGCTCCCGATTCAGGTTAAAAAACACCTCGAGCACTTCGACGACGAAATCCATCGGTGTGTAGTCATCGTTGAACAAAACCACCTTGTACATCGGTGGCGCCTGTAATGCGGGCTTTGCTTCCTGAACAGCAATGCCTGCGGAATCGTCGTCGTGTAGATCCGGGCGATCCTGATTGAATGTTAGTCGAATCTGGCTGACTGCATGCATGGAAAGAAAGGTTCGTTTAGTTGGCGAATACAGTGATGGGGGCGCTTGTGGGCGATTTCAACCACGACCACCGGAGCCACCTTGACTATCGGGAAAACGGTGTTACAACCAATAGAGCCCATCGTGGGTTAAAAAGGTCCGTGGAATCTATCCTGTACAAGAAGATTAACCTGCGGATGGACTGGATGATACTCCAGTGATGGAGTGCGTTGCAGAGGGAAATGGGTTATGTCGGTCGTCAAGATGAAAGGTAAGGTGAAATGGTTCAATAATGCCAAGGGTTACGGTTTCATTCTTGCGGACGGCAAGGATATTGGAGACCTGTTCGCCCATTTTTCGGTGATCGAGATGGACGGCTACAAGACCCTGAAGGCCGGGCAACCGGTGACATTCAACGTCATCCAGGGGCCCAAGGGCCTGCACGCGATCAACATCAAGGTTGTCCTCGCCGAAGACGCGCCCGCCCCTGCCAATGTCATTGTCAGGGTCACCGAGACCCACTGACCGGCAGTCGCCACCCCGCCTGAATGAAAATGCCCGGCTCGATCACTCGAGCCGGGCATTCGCGTTGAGCGCCGATTCGCTTACATGTGCGAGATCAGGGCATCACCGAAGCCCGAGGACGATACCAGCTTGGCACCCTCCATCAGGCGTTCGAAGTCATAGGTCACGGTCTTGGCCGAAATCGCGCCGTTGGTGCCCTTGATGATCAGGTCGGCCGCTTCGGTCCACCCCATGTGGCGCAGCATCATTTCCGCCGACAGAATCAGCGAGCCCGGGTTGACCTGGTCCTTGCCGGCATACTTGGGCGCGGTACCGTGGGTGGCTTCGAACATCGCCACGGTGTCGGACAGGTTGGCGCCCGGCGCGATACCGATACCGCCCACTTCCGCCGCCAGGGCGTCGGACAGGTAGTCACCGTTCAGGTTCAGGGTGGCGATCACGTCATACTCTGCCGGGCGCAACAGGATCTGCTGCAACATCGCATCGGCGATGGCGTCCTTGACGATGACGTTCTTGCCGGTCCGCGGGTTCTTGAACTGCATCCACGGCCCGCCGTCGAGCAGGGTCGCGCCGAACTCTTCGGCTGCCACTTCGTAGGCCCATTCCTTGAAGGCACCTTCGGTGAACTTCATGATGTTGCCTTTATGCACGATGGTCAGCGAATCGCGGTCGTTGTCGACCACATATTGCAGGGCCTTGCGAGCCAGGCGCTTGGTGCCCTGCTTGGAAACCGGCTTGACGCCGATGCCGCAATCCTCGTCGAAACGGATCTTGGTCACGCCCATTTCTTCTTTCAGGAACTTGATGACCTTGGTGGCTTCGGGCGAGCCGGCTTTCCACTCGATGCCCGCGTAAATGTCCTCGGAGTTCTCGCGAAAGATCGTCATGTCCACGTCGCCAGGCTTCTTGACCGGGCTTGGCACACCTTCGAACCAGCGCACCGGACGCAGGCAGACATACAGGTCGAGCTGCTGGCGCAGCGCTACGTTCAACGAACGGATACCGCCACCCACCGGCGTGGTCAGCGGGCCCTTGATGGAAACCACGTAGTCCTTGACCGCATCCAGGGTTTCCTGGGGCAACCAGGTGTCCTGGTCGTAGACCTGGGTCGCTTTCTCACCGGCATAGACTTCCATCCAGGAAATCTTGCGCTTGCCGCCATAGGCCTTCTGAACCGCAGCGTCCACAACCTTGATCATGACCGGACTGATATCGACGCCAATGCCGTCGCCTTCGATGAAGGGGATGATCGGGTTGTCGGGAACATTAAGAGAATGGTCTGCATTGACGGTGATTTTGTCACCGACGGCTGGAACCTGAATCTTTTGATACCCCATGCTGAACTCCATTGCTTGGATTGAACATCTGGCTGCGTTCGAGCGTACCCCAGTTGAATCGGCACGCAAACCCTACGTTAGGCCCATCGGCGGCAAAGCGTTGCACTTCGCCGCGTACAACCCTGAAAACCAAGGGAAAAGCGCCAAACATGAGCATAGTCCGCCCTAGGGGGACTGCGACGTTTAGACCAATGGACGTGTACGGAAGTCTATGAACCATCGGCAGATCGCCAGCTACCTATGTATAATGCCGCCGCTGACCACAGGGTCACGACGGCTGACGGCTCTATCACAGGACTTTCCGCCAACTTAAAAGCCGGACCGTTACCGCGGCCCAACCGCTTGACGCTCGACTGATGCACCCAACATCACCGCGAAGAAACCTCGACATTCGGTTCACGGATGACTTTGAACGAACGCGCTTACCCGGCGCCCCTCGAGTTTCTGCGCATGCTTTAGCAAAGAAGAGAGTTAATCCGAATATGCCCACCCGCTCGAAGATCATCTATACCTTCACCGACGAAGCGCCTGCCCTCGCCACCTATTCGCTGCTGCCGATCGTCGAAGCCTTTACCGCTTCGGCCGATATCGCCGTGGAAACCCGCGATATCTCCCTCGCAGGGCGCATCCTGGCCAGCTTCCCCGAGCAACTGGGTGACAAAGCCGTAGCCGACCACCTCGCCGAACTGGGCGACCTGGCCGTTACGCCTGAAGCCAACATCATCAAGCTGCCGAACATCAGCGCCTCGGTGCCGCAACTGCAGGCCGCGATCAAGGAATTGCAGGCCCAGGGCTACGCACTGCCGGACTACCCGGAAACCGTGACCACCGACGCCGAGAAAGACGCTCGCGCCCGTTACGACAAGGTCAAGGGCAGCGCCGTGAACCCGGTCCTGCGCGAAGGCAACTCCGACCGCCGCGCACCGTTGTCGGTCAAGAACTACGCACGCAAGCACCCGCACAAGATGGGCGCCTGGGCCGCAGACTCCAAGTCCCACGTAGCCCACATGAGCACCGGCGATTTCTACGGCAGCGAAAAAGCCGCCCTGATCGACGCCGCCGGCAGTGTGAAAATCGAGCTGATCGCCCAGGACGGCACTGCCACTGTCCTGAAGGAAAAAACCACCGTACAAGCCGGTGAGATCCTCGACTGCGCCGTGATGAGCAAAAACGCCCTGCGCGACTTCATCGCCGCTGAAATCGAAGACGCCAAGCAAAAAGGCGTGCTGCTGTCGGTTCACCTCAAGGCCACCATGATGAAGGTCTCCGACCCGATCATGTTCGGCCAGATCGTTGCCGAGTTCTATAAAGACGCCCTGGCCAAGCACGCACAAGTGCTGGAGCAGATCGGCTTCAACCTGAACAACGGCATCGGCGACCTGTACGCCCGCATCAAGGCCCTGCCGGCCGAGCAGCAGGCGCAGATCGAAGCCGACATCCAGGCGGTCTACGCGGCGCGCCCATCCCTGGCGATGGTCAACTCCGACAAAGGCATCACCAACCTGCACGTGCCGAGCGACGTGATCGTCGACGCCTCGATGCCGGCCATGATCCGTGACTCCGGCAAGATGTGGGGCACCGATGGCCAGTTGCACGACACCAAGGCCGTGATCCCGGATCGCTGCTACGCCACCATCTACCAGGCGGTGATCGAAGACTGCAAGCAACACGGCGCCTTCGATCCAACCACCATGGGCAGCGTGCCGAACGTCGGCCTGATGGCCAAGAAAGCCGAAGAATACGGCTCTCACGACAAGACCTTCCAGATCAAGGCCAACGGCGTGGTCCGCGTTTCGGACAACACCGGTCGCACCCTACTGGAGCAGAACGTCGAGGCTGGCGACATCTTCCGCATGTGCCAGACCAAGGACGCGCCGATCCAGGATTGGGTCAAACTGGCCGTCAACCGTGCCCGCGCCAGCAGCACCCCGGCGATCTTCTGGCTGGACCCGATGCGCGCCCACGACGGCGTCGTCATCGAGAAGGTCCAGACCTACCTGAAGGACCACGACACCAGCGGCCTGGACATTCGCATCATGTCGCCTGTCGACGCGATGAAGTTCACCCTGGGCCGCACCCGCGAAGGCAAGGACACCATCTCGGTGACCGGCAACGTGCTGCGTGACTACCTGACCGACCTGTTCCCGATCATGGAACTGGGCACCAGCGCCAAGATGCTGTCGATCGTGCCGCTGATGAACGGCGGTGGCCTGTTCGAAACCGGCGCCGGCGGCTCGGCACCCAAGCACGTTCAGCAGTTGCTGGAAGAGAACTTCCTGCGCTGGGATTCCCTGGGCGAGTTCCTGGCCCTGGCTGCATCCCTCGAGCACCTGGGCGGGACCTACAACAACCCGAAAGCCCTGGTGCTGGCCAAGACCCTGGACCAGGCTACCGGTGAGTTCCTGGACCGCAACAAGTCGCCTTCGCGCAAGGTCGGCGGCATCGACAACCGCGGCAGCCACTTCTACCTGACCCTGTTCTGGGCCCAGGCACTGGCCGCCCAGGACGACGACGCAGCCCTCAAGGCCCAGTTCGCGTCCCTGGCCAAGACATTGACCGACAACGAAGAAAAGATCGTTGCCGAACTCAATGCCGTGCAAGGCAAGCCCGTGGACATCGGCGGTTACTACTTCGCCAACCCCGAGCTGACCAGCAAGGCCATGCGCCCGAGCGCCACCTTCAACGCGGCGATTGCTGCGCTGGTGTAAGGTTGTAAGGGAACATCACAAACCCCGGCCTAGTGCCGGGGTTTGTGTTTCCAGACATGCCAAGCCCTCCTGTGGGAGCACAGGCACTCTCCAACCTCTCTTGACCCACCCCCATCGGCTGCCCAGCCTGACCTTGACAGTACAATCAGACAGCCTAGCCTTAAAAACATCGTTCTAAGTACGCCCTCTTCACTGAAGGCGCATGAAGTTAAGCATGAGCGCCGAAAGCCCGGCTTGATCCAAGCACACCCTTTCAGCGTTTGTGGATGCGGGAAGTCTCGGCAAGAGAACGAGAGAGCGTCAGATCGGGCAGCACTCTGAACTGCCTACAGTTGTATCGACCTCAAGTGGAGCGAAACCGGGTTGCTCGAATCGCCTGTGTAGCGATGGCAATCCTTCTTGGTCTGAGTTTTTAACGAACGACACGCTAAAAACTCATTACCTGATTCGCATCCGTCGAGGAAGCACACCATGAAAAACAATGCGCAAATAACCCTACCCGCCCAAAGGCACTTCTCTATTGGTAACTGGAGCTTTCTGGAGCTGACAGTTTCCCCAACCCTCTATAAAAGAGACCATGACAATGAGCCCTTTGCCTATTATGAAGTGAGCAAGATCAGCTCTACGGGTGGAAGATACTCTACCGATGTTCGTACCAATGACTATGGCCAGCGATACAGCTACGCCACTGCCTCCCATGAATTGCTGTTTAAAAGCGCATCCGCCGACTACCGATTCAATGCGACCAAGTTTGGAAATCAGGTCACCTATTCCACCCACTCACCGGGCGCCTCGGTCGAAGCGTTCTATTTCATATTCGATGATTTTCTCCGCATGATCGAACTTACAATGCGCAAGCCGGGCGAACCCGCCGAGGGCAAGAGAGATGAGGCCAACAGGGAGTGCGAAGTTCAGATCAACGGCCAGATCATTCAATACTCTTCAGCAGAACCTGTGCATCCCGCCCCCCAAAAAAAGGTGTCGCAAATCGTTTTCGCAGACACCGATAAATTTTCTTTTTTATCCAACGTCAATCTCTATTTTTCGGGCTGCGATGTATACCTTGAAGAGTCCCCAGGAAAAGTAAAAAGAGTTGATCGACACGGCGAGGGCAATCCAAGTGCGGCCACCAACTACTACCTTACACCGGACAAGGGCTACCCCCCGGAATCACAAGCCTGACTATAAAAGACGGGTTTTCGGAAACAACGGCTATCGTTGAGTTCGATCACGACACGCACAATAAACAGGTCACCATGACAATTAAATCCTTTACCAGCAGACTGTGCGATATCCGAGCATTCACCTACAACGAACACCACTTTCCCAATGCGATATGCATTGCCCTTTAAGAACGTCCAAACCTTGCACGGGCCAGCATCGCTGACCAGGGAAACATGAGCATAGGCATGGACATTTGCTCGGGACGGCGATTGGTCATTCATTTAATATCGACTGACCCACCGCTATCGCGAGCAAGCTCGCTTCCACGGTGGCCCATCTTCCCTGCGAGAAATAAAGGAACCCCATGGACTGGCAACCCCACATCACCGTCGCCACCATCGTCGAGGACAACGGCCGCTTCCTGATGGTGGAAGAATCCAAGGGCGGACGCGCGGTGCTCAACCAGCCGGCCGGTCACCTGGACCCTAACGAAACGCTGATCGAAGCCGCCGTGCGCGAAACCCTGGAAGAAACCGGCTGGGACGTCGAGCCCACCGCCGTGGTAGGCATTTACCTGTACACCGCCCCCAGCAACGGCGTGACCTACCAGCGCGTCTGTTTCGCCGCCAAGGCCTTGCAACACCACCCCGAGTATCAATTGGACGATGGCATCCTTGGTGCGAAATGGCTGACCCGCGACGAATTGCTCGAGCGGCGCGAGCACTGGCGCAGCGAGCTGATCATCCGTTGCATCGACGATTATCTGGCCGGCCATTGCCACAGTCTGACGCTGATCCGTCCTTCTCTTTAGCCTTGCGCGCCCGGGCCTGATAGAATCGCGTCCTTTTTCAAGACACTCATTGAATTCCTATGCGTGATCCAGCCCCTTCTGACACACCCAAGAAGCGCGTCATTGTCGGCATGTCCGGCGGCGTGGACTCTTCCGTTTCCGCCCTTCTGCTGATCGAGCAGGGTTATGAGGTGGAAGGCCTGTTCATGAAGAACTGGGAAGAAGACGACGGAACCGAATACTGCACCGCCATGGATGACCTGGCGGACGCCCAGGCCGTGTGCGACAAGATCGGCATCAAGCTGCACACCGCCAACTTCGCCGCCGAGTACTGGGACAACGTGTTCGAGCACTTCCTGGCCGAATACAAGGCCGGTCGCACGCCGAACCCGGACATCCTGTGCAACCGCGAAATCAAGTTCAAGGCGTTCCTCGACTACGCCATGATGCTGGGCGCCGACCTGATCGCCACCGGCCACTACGTGCGCCGCCGCGACATCGATGGCCGCACCGAACTGCTCAAGGGCCTGGACCCGAACAAGGACCAGAGCTACTTCCTGCATGCCGTCGGCGGCGAGCAGATCGCCAAGACCCTGTTCCCGGTAGGCGAACTGGAAAAGCCCGAAGTGCGCGCGATTGCTGAAAAACACCAGCTCGCCACCGCCAAGAAGAAGGACTCCACCGGGATCTGCTTCATTGGCGAGCGCCGTTTCAGCGACTTCCTCAAGCAATACCTGCCAGCCCAGCCGGGCGAGATCAAGACGACCGAAGGCGAAGTCATCGGCCGCCACCATGGCCTGATGTACCACACCATCGGCCAGCGCCAGGGCCTGGGCATCGGCGGGCTGAAAGACGCCGGGGAAGAGCCGTGGTACGTGCTGGTCAAGGACCTGGAACACAACGAGTTGATCGTCGGCCAGGGCAACGACCATCCCTGGCTGTTTTCCCGCGCCCTGCTCGCCTCCGAGATCTATTGGGTCAACCCGATCGACCTCAGCGAACCACGCCGCCTGACGGCCAAGGTTCGCTACCGCCAGAGCGACCAACCCTGCACCCTGGAAAAAACCGCCACGGGCTACCGCGCCACCTTCGATGACCCGCAGCGGGCGGTCACACCCGGCCAATCCGTGGTGTTCTACGACGGCGACATCTGCCTGGGCGGCGGCGTGATCGAAGTCGCAGAGCCCTGGAGCAGCCAGGCATGAACCCAATCCAGGAACAACTGACGGCATTGGGCGGCGTGTTTCTCGCCGCCGTGCTGGTGGACAGGATCGCCAAGACCGGCCAGGCCACCGAAGCGGGCGTGGCCTGCATGCTCGGCAGCCTGCTGGTTCGCGACCCCAAGGACACCCTGGAAGTCTATGGCGGCGACGACCTGAACCTGCGCGAAGGCTATCGTGCGCTGATCGGCGCCCTGGAGCGCGATCCCAGCGCCTTGCAACGCGAACCGCTGCGCTATGCCCTGTCGATGCTGGGCCTTGAGCGCCAGTTGGCCAAGCGCGACGACCTGCTGGAGACCATCGGCAAACGCTTGCCGCAGATCCAGTCCCAGGTCGAACACTTCGGCCCGGCTCACGAAAACGTCGTCGCGGCCTGCGGTTCGCTGTACCAGGACACCCTGAGCACCTTGCGCCAGCGCATCCAGGTGCATGGCGACATGCGCAACCTGCAACAGCCAAGCAATGCCTCGAAAATCCGCGCCCTGCTGCTGGCCGGGATTCGCTCGGCACGACTTTGGCGGCAATTGGGTGGCCATCGCTGGCAACTGGTGATCAGCCGCCGCAAATTGCTGAAAGAGCTTTACCCGTTGATGCGCAACGAATAAGTCGCCTCGACCTGCTTTTTTGTGGCGAAGGCGCTTGCTCCCTCGCCACAGGTAATAAACAGTTTTAGCTTGTTACGCGTAGCACGCCGGTCAGTTGGCGACGGACCGGCACTTGTTTTCATGTATGATACGCGCCCCATTTCGTTGCCCGACTGTCCGAGAACACCCCATGCAGCTCTCTTCGCTCACTGCGGTTTCCCCTGTTGACGGCCGCTACGCCGGCAAAACCCAGGCCCTGCGCCCGATTTTCAGCGAGTACGGCCTGATCCGTGCCCGCGTCCTGGTTGAAGTGCGCTGGCTCCAGCGCCTGGCCGCCCACCCTGCCATCGGCGAAGTGCCGGCGTTTTCCGCCGAAGCCAACGCGGTGTTGAACGCGCTGGCAGAAAACTTCGTGCTGGAGCACGCCGAGCGCGTCAAAGAGATCGAGCGCACCACCAACCACGACGTCAAGGCCATCGAATACCTGCTCAAGGAGCAGGCGGCCAAGCTGCCGGAGCTGGCCAATGTCAGCGAGTTCATCCACTTTGCCTGCACCAGCGAGGACATCAACAACCTGTCCCACGCCCTGATGCTGCGCGAAGGCCGTGATGAGGTGATGCTGCCCCTGATGCGCCAGACCGCCCAGGCCATCCGCGAACTGGCGATCCGTTTCGCCGACGTGCCGATGCTGTCGCGTACCCACGGTCAACCGGCTTCGCCGACCACCCTGGGCAAGGAACTGGCAAACGTGGTCTACCGCCTGGAGCGCCAGATCGCCCAAGTGGCCGCCGTGCCGCTGCTGGGCAAGATCAACGGCGCCGTGGGCAACTACAACGCCCACCTGTCGGCCTACCCGGACATCGACTGGGAAGCCAATGCCCGCGCCTTCATCGAAGACGAGCTGGGCCTGAGCTTCAACCCGTACACCACCCAGATCGAACCGCACGACTACATCGCCGAGCTGTTCGATGCGATCGCGCGCTTCAACACCATCCTGATCGACTTCGACCGTGACATCTGGGGCTATATCTCCCTGGGCTACTTCAAGCAGCGCACCATCGCCGGAGAAATCGGTTCTTCGACCATGCCGCACAAGGTCAACCCGATCGATTTCGAAAACTCCGAAGGCAACCTGGGCATCGCCAACGCGCTGTTCCAGCACCTGGCGAGCAAACTGCCGATCTCCCGCTGGCAGCGCGACCTGACCGACTCCACCGTGCTGCGCAACCTGGGCGTGGGCTTTGCCCACAGCGTCATTGCCTACGAAGCCAGCCTCAAGGGCATCAGCAAGCTGGAACTGAACGAGCAGAAGATCGCCGCCGACCTCGACGCTTGCTGGGAAGTTCTCGCCGAGCCGATCCAGACCGTGATGCGCCGCTACAACATCGAAAACCCGTATGAAAAGCTGAAAGAGCTGACCCGTGGCAAGGGCATCAGCCCTGAAGCGCTGCAGACTTTCATCGATGGCCTGGACATGCCTGCCGCGGCCCGCGCGGAGCTGAAGAAGCTCACGCCGGCCAGCTACATCGGCAACGCGGCGGAACAAGCCAAGCGCATCTGATCCACGGCCTTACCTTTGAGACGCCCGGCCGCGCCGGGCGTTTTTATTCGCGTCTGAAAAGTATATTTTTTCAATAGGTTACACATGAATCCTGATATTCCTCTGCAACTCCTGGGCGGCATCACGGCACGGGAATTCCTGCGCGACTACTGGCAGAAAAAACCCCTGCTGATCCGTCAGGCGATTCCTGACTTCCAAAGCCCGATCGACGCCGATGAACTGGCCGGCCTGGCCCTGGAAGAAGAAGTCGAATCGCGCCTGGTGATCGAACACGGCGAGACCCCTTGGGAAATGCGTCGCGGCCCGTTCGCCGAAGACGAATTCAGCAAGTTGCCGGAGCGCGAGTGGACCCTGCTGGTGCAGGCGGTCGATCAGTTCGTACCGGAAGTCGGCGAACTGCTGGAGAACTTCCGCTTCCTGCCGAGCTGGCGCATCGACGATGTGATGATCAGCTTCGCCGCCCCCGGTGGCAGCGTGGGTCCGCATTTCGATAACTATGACGTGTTCCTGCTGCAAGGCCATGGCCAGCGCAACTGGAAAATCGGCCAGATGTGCGACTCCGAAAGCCCGCTGCTGCAGCACGCCGACCTGCGCATCCTCGCCGACTTCGAAGCCACCGACGAGTGGATCCTGGAGCCGGGCGACATGCTCTACCTGCCGCCGCGCCTGGCGCACTGCGGCGTGGCCGTGGACGACTGCATGACCTACTCCGTGGGTTTCCGTGCACCAAGCGCCGCTGAAGTGCTGACTCACTTCACCGACTTCCTGAGCCAGTTCCTGCCGGACGAAGAACGCTACACCGACGCCGACGCGCGCCCGGTGGCCGACCCGCACCAGATCCAGCAAGACGCCCTCGACCGCCTCAAGGGCCTGCTGGCCGAGCACATGAGCGACGAGCGCCTGCTGCTGACCTGGTTCGGCCAGTTCATGACCGAGCCGCGCTACCCGGAACTGGTGGTAGGCCCGGAAATGGAAGATGACGAGCTGTTGGCCGGCCTGGAGCAAGGCGCGGTGATCATCCGCAACCCAAGCGCGCGCCTGGCCTGGTCGGAAGTCGACGACGACCTGTTGCTGTTCGCCAGCGGCCAGAGCCGTTACCTGCCGGGCAAGCTGCGCGAACTGCTGAAAATGATCTGCGCCGCCGACGCCCTGCACAGCGAAAACCTCGGCCCGTGGTTGGCCGACGAAGACGGTCGCAGCCTGATCTGCGAGCTGGTCAAGCAAGGCAGCCTGGGGTTCGCCGATGAATAAAATCCACGTTCGTGTCGCAGACTGGCAAAAGGATAACGCCGAGATCCGGCGCATTCGTGAGACCGTGTTCATCGCCGAGCAGTCCGTCCCGCCCGAGCTGGAATGGGATGCCGACGACCAGGGCGCGGTGCATTTCCTGGCGTTTGAAGGCGATTTCCCCATCGGCACCGCGCGCCTGTTGACCGACGGCCACATCGGCCGTGTCTCGGTCCTCAAGGACTGGCGCGGCCTGAAGGTGGGCGATGCGTTGATGCACGCGGTGATCGCCGAAGCCGAGAAACGCGGGCTCAAGCAGCAGATGCTCAGCGCCCAGGTGCATGCCACGCCGTTCTACGAGCGGTTGGGGTTTGCAGTGGTCAGCGAGGAGTTCCTGGAAGCCGGGATTCCTCACGTGGACATGGTGCGGCGCTCGGCCTGAAACCGCAGTGCGGCCATCGCGAGCAAGCTCGCTCCCACAGGAGGCCGGCGGTGAACCCATGATTCATGTACACCTGCCCCCCATGTGGGAGCGAGCTTGCTCGCGATGAGGCCCTCAAGCCTTACCAAAAAACGCCCCGCCATCCCCCGATGCCGGGGCGTTTTGCCGTCTACCATTCAACTTGCCCCATCCGGGGCCGACAAACTGGCAATATCAAGCCTTTGTCTCGCGGAGAAATGGACATGCCTCTACGCACCCTCCTGGTCACCCTGCTGCTCGGTTGCAGCCTGTCGGTCATGGCCGATACGCAAATCGTGCCGCTGAACTACCGCACCAGCGCCGACCTGTTGCCGGTGGCGCAGAATTTCATTGGCAAGGACGGCCAGGTCAGCGCCTACGGCAACCAACTGATCGTCAACGCCGAGCCCGGCAAGATCGAAGAGCTGCGGCAATTCCTGGCCCAATTGGACACCGCGCCCAAGCGCCTGCTGATCACGGTCGACACCAACGAAAACAACCTCCAGGGCGACCAGGGTTACTCGATCAACGGCGCCGCTCCCAGCCAGACCCGCATCATCAACCGCAGCACCGCCAGCCGTGACGGCGGCGTACAGCAGGTGCAGGCCAGTGAAGGCCAGCCGGCGCTGATCCAGGTAGGCCAGAGCGTGCCATTCACTAGCAACCAGACCGACAACTACGGCCGCATGCAGAGCCAGACTGAATACCGCAACGTCACCCAGGGTTTTTATGTCACGGCCAGCGTCACCGGCGAGACCGTTCATCTGAGCATCAGCACCAATCGTGACCGCATGAGCCAGGAACGTCCCGATGTAGTGAACGTTCAGAGTACCGACACAACTGTCAGCGGACGCCTCGGCGAATGGATCACCCTGGCCGGCGTGAATCGCCAGACTCAGGCCGACAAACAAGGCCTGACCCGCAGCTACTCGACCCAGGGCCGCGACGACATGATTTTGCGGGTCAAGGTCGACACCCTGAACTGAAGCACCAAAAACTGACTGATGAGTCGTATTAGACCAAAGATGTAGTGCTATAAAAAAAGCACTACAAAACGTTTGACGAGCCAAAAAACCGAAGGCATGATGGCCTCGCTCCCGCTAATCAGGGGTCCTGGCAAGGGCCTTCGGGTCGACGCTTGCAACTATCCTGCGAGCCGATTCGTGTCTGTACCGCCCACAAGGTGTGTTTGACGAGGTTGCGACTGGAACGAAGTTGTCCCGAGGGACGGAAGCGTAACTAGGTAACCCGGCATCACTCTGAGTTCGTATTAAAGGCCCACGACGCCCGAATGCGCCCGCAGTTCGCCCCTACCTGCTCACTTTCCCCTCGAGCCCATCGTTCATCCCGTCGCCACCTCGCCTGAACCGACTTGTACGCCAACCCCTGGTCGGCAGGAGCAGGAATTTTCCACCAAGACCTATGCGACGAGGTTTATCTCCATGGCACTGACACGCGAACAGCAAATTGCAGCCCTTGAAAAAGACTGGGCTGAAAACCCGCGCTGGAAAGGCGTGAAGCGCAATTATTCCGCTGCTGACGTCGTCCGTCTGCGTGGCTCGGTTCAACCTGAGCACACCTTTGCGAAAATGGGCGCCGAGAAGCTGTGGAACCTGGTCACCCAGGGCGCCAAGCCAGCCTTCCGTCCCGAGAAAGATTTCGTCAACTGCATGGGCGCCCTGACCGGCGGCCAGGCTGTACAGCAAGTCAAGGCGGGCATCCAGGCGATCTACCTGTCGGGCTGGCAAGTGGCTGCGGACAACAACTCCGCCGAGTCGATGTACCCCGACCAGTCGCTGTACCCGGTGGATTCGGTTCCAACCGTGGTCAAGCGCATCAACAACTCGTTCCGTCGCGCCGACCAGATCCAGTGGAAAGCCGGCAAGAACCCGGGCGACGAAGGCTACATCGACTACTTCGCACCGATCGTGGCTGACGCCGAAGCCGGTTTCGGCGGCGTCCTGAACGCCTACGAGCTGATGAAGAGCATGATCGAAGCAGGCGCCGCCGGCGTTCACTTCGAAGACCAACTGGCCTCGGTGAAAAAATGCGGCCACATGGGCGGCAAGGTTCTGGTTCCAACCCAGGAAGCCGTGCAGAAGCTGACGGCTGCCCGCCTGGCCGCCGACGTTGCCGGTGTACCGACCATCATCCTGGCCCGTACCGACGCCAACGCCGCTGACCTGCTGACCTCCGACTGCGACCCGTACGACCAGCCGTTCGTGACCGGTACCCGCACCCAGGAAGGCTTCTACAAGGTGCGTGCCGGTCTCGACCAGGCCATCGCCCGTGGCCTGGCCTACGCGCCGTACGCCGACCTGATCTGGTGCGAAACCGCCAAGCCGGACCTGGACGAAGCCCGTCGCTTCGCCGAAGCGATCAAGAAGGAATACCCGGACCAACTGCTGTCGTACAACTGCTCGCCTTCCTTCAACTGGAAGAAAAACCTGGACGACGCGACCATCGCCAAGTTCCAGCGCGAACTGTCCGCCATGGGCTACAAGCACCAGTTCATCACCCTGGCCGGCATTCACAACATGTGGCACAGCATGTTCAACCTGGCGCACGACTACGCCCGCAACGACATGACCGCCTACGTGAAACTGCAAGAGCAGGAGTTCGCCGACGCCGCCAAGGGCTACACCTTCGTGGCTCACCAGCAGGAAGTGGGCACCGGTTACTTCGACGACATGACCACCGTGATCCAGGGCGGCACTTCGTCGGTGACCGCACTGACCGGCTCCACCGAAGAAGAACAGTTCCACTGATTCACACGCTTGCCTCGAGTAAGCGGCCCTTGCGGACCGGATAAAAACTAACCGCAAAGCCGACGATCTGAAGCCCCGACTGGTTCGGGGCTTTTTTTTCGCCGGTTTTTACACTTTGAAGTGACTGACCAGTTGCTGCAACTGGTTACCCAGGCGCGCCAGCTCGATGCTGGAAGCGGCGGTTTCTTCGCTGGCCGAGGCGGTCTGTTCGGATACATCGCGCACGCTCAGAATACTGCGGCTGATGTCCTCGGCCACCGAACTTTGTTGCACCGCAGCAGCGGCAATCTGCTGGTTCATGGCCTGGATGCCGGAAACCGCCTGGGTGATGTTGCCCAGGGAGATGCCGGCCTTGCCGGCCAATTCCACGCTGCTGTCGGTCAGCTCACGGCTGTTTCGCATGATGCTCGACACCTGGCGCGTGCCGTTCTGCAAGCCCGCCACCAGGCTTTCGATCTCTTCGGTGGAATGCTGGGTACGCTGGGCCAGGCCCCGCACTTCGTCGGCGACCACGGCAAAACCGCGCCCGGCGTCACCCGCGCGAGCGGCCTCGATGGCGGCGTTAAGGGCCAGCAAGTTGGTCTGCTCAGCCACCGCCTTGATCACGTCCATGATCTTGCCGATGCGCGCGCTTTCTTGTTCCAACTCACCCATGGCGTCGACGGAGCGCCCGACTTCGCCGGCCAAGCGCTCGATCTGAACGATGGCCTGGGCGACCACCTGGTCGCCGATACGGGCCTGCGCATCGGCCTCTGACGCGACTGCGCAAGCCTGTTCGGCATTACGCGCGACTTCATGCACGGTGGCCGACATTTCCTGCATGGCGGTGGCTACCTGGTCGGTCTCGGTCTTCTGGCTATTGACCCCGGCACTGGTCTGCTCGGTGACCGCCGATAACTCTTCGGCGGCGCTGGCGATTTGGGTGACGCCATCGCGGATGCCACCGATCAGCTCGCGCAACGTGGTGCCCATGCGCTGGATACCTTGCTGCAGGACACCCAGTTCATCACCACGGGTCACGACCATGTCTTGGGTGAGGTCGCCTGCTGCAATGCGATCGACCACAGCCAATGTGTCCTGCAATGGCCGCGTAATCTGGCGAGTGATGACCATGGCCGCAAGAATCCCCAACAACATCGCCAAAGCAGTGCAGCTCAACTGCAGGATGCGGGCCTGAGCGCTGTCTTCGTCACGGGAGGTCAGTTGGCTGGCATACATTTCCTCAGTCAGACGGGTGATGGTGTCACCCGAATCGATGGTGTCCTGCACAGCCTTGCCAATGGCCTGGTTACTGGCGGTGAAGTTCTGCACCGACTGGCGGTAAGCAATCAGTGCGGTTTCCAGCTGCTTGATGGTGTCGGCATAGCTCGGGCCGAAAGCACTATTAAGGGTTTCGATACCCTTGAGCGCATTTTCGAGCTGGCGGGTGGCGGCTTGTTCGGTGGCACTGTTGGGGTTGCCGGTGTAGCCCCGCACTTCATAACGCACCAGAGCCACGTCCTCCTTGGCCTTGAGGATGATCCTGTACAACTCGAAACGGCGCTCATCCGAGGCAGGCATTGCTTCTACGTCATTGATGACCTTGGCAATCAGCGCGGCGCCCTTGACCGCATTGACGCCCATCTCCTTGCGCATGGCCGCGTCATTGCGATAAGCCTCGCGCATCGTATTCAGTGCCACCTGATACTGCTTGCTGGCCTGCTCGATCAGCGCAAGCTTTTTCAGGTTGTCAGGCTTTCTCAACTCGTTCGCAAGGCTTTTCTGCTTGGCGACAAACTGCTCCAACGACGCCTGGATCAATGCCCCCTTTTGCTCATCGCCCTTGTCCAGCTGGTATTGCAAGCGAGCCCTGCGCAGGTGATCGAGGCGGTCGCCGAGTTCGGTAATGCTGGTCATTCGATCAGTACGCTCGACCATTTTTCCCAGGCTGAACCAGCCGCTCGCGGCCAGGATAGCGGTCAGCAGCAGCACAACGGCAAAGCCCAAAGCCAACTTGAGCATAACGCTCATATTCGCGAACCAAGAATTCATGACATTCCTTTGGTAATCAGCCGCGAGCGATGGGAACTGACGCAGCTATCTATGGAGGGGGAGCGATTTTCTAATCAATATTGATATAGATGATTAGATGAGCGAGCGGCAAAGATAGCTATTTGCCATCAATCCTTCAAGGCTCTAGGCCAGGCCTCTTGCCGATTTTTTGCTGGCACGGCGGTTTCGTTGGACGCTCCAATGCCCCGGGCGCAGTTTCTGGATGGGCTCGGCTGAGCGACCTCGATCTGATGGCCGAGGTTTTTTTACCCGTTTTCTTTGAAGCCACCTACGCTGTAAGAGCAAGCCTGCACCTGTGGAAGCCAGGCTTGGCTGCGATGAACGACAAGGCGGTCTGCCTCGGGACCGCATTGCCGACATCGCGAGCAAGCCTGGCTCCCACGGGAGCAGTCCCTCATGCAGATCCACCCCTCACCGAGCCCTTCCCTTCGATGCGCCGATAGAAAAATTGATCGAACGCAGTATTGGGCAGTCCGAAAAGGAGTAAAACGTCCGACGCTGACAATTGCAGTAGCGACGATTAAGACAGCTTCTCAGACACGACACTAAGTGCACTGTAGAAAAGGCCGGCACAGATAATAATAATTATCATTTGAAAGTCGTTATCATTGTTACATTCCGCACGAAATATTATTGATGAATAACCGGCCAACGCCCACGGGGCCGGGGCCGCAGGGTCCTGGAGGCGCGCTATGTCCTTATTCCAATAAATAATTTCGCTATAGGAATTTTACTTGCCCGGTGTTTAGCCATAAAATCACCGCGATTGATTGCTGCGACATATCGTCACTGCGTTATTTCATTCAAGCTCAGAGACCTTTGCTCTCTGTTAAGGATTTCCAGCATGTCCGAAGCGACAGGACTCATGGCCCACAACTGGGGCTTTGCCATTTTCCTTCTGGGCGTTGTTGGCCTGTGTGCTTTCATGCTCGGTGTGTCGAGCCTGCTTGGGTCAAAAGCCTGGGGCCGCAGCAAAAATGAACCGTTCGAGTCCGGCATGCTGCCTACCGGTGGCGCCCGCTTGCGGCTCTCAGCCAAATTCTATCTGGTCGCGATGCTGTTCGTGATCTTCGATATCGAAGCCCTCTTTCTCTTTGCATGGTCTGTGTCCGTCCGCGAAAGCGGCTGGACCGGATTCGTCGAAGCTCTCGTTTTCATAGCAATTCTGTTGGCAGGTCTTGTCTACCTTTACCGGGTGGGGGCACTTGATTGGGCTCCGGAAGCTCGGCGCAAGCGGCAAGCGAAGCTGAAACAATGAGGCTTTGGCAATGCAATACAATCTCACCAGGATCGACCCCGATGCTCCTAACGAGCAGTATCCGATTGGCAAGCGGGAAACCGTCGCCGATCCGTTAGAAGATCAAGTCCACAAAAACATCTTCATGGGCAAGCTCGAAGACGTGCTGAACAGCACGGTCAACTGGGGTCGCAAGAACTCCCTGTGGCCGTACAACTTCGGCCTTTCGTGCTGCTACGTGGAAATGACCACCGCCTTCACGGCGCCCCACGACATCGCGCGCTTTGGCGCCGAGGTGATCCGGGCATCGCCGCGCCAGGCGGATTTCATGGTTATCGCCGGTACCTGCTTCATCAAGATGGCGCCGATCATCCAGCGTCTCTACGAGCAAATGCTCGAGCCCAAGTGGGTCATCTCCATGGGTTCGTGCGCCAACTCCGGTGGCATGTACGACATCTACTCTGTCGTTCAAGGGGTGGACAAGTTCCTGCCCGTGGACGTCTACGTGCCCGGCTGCCCGCCTCGCCCTGAAGCTTTCCTGCAAGGCTTGATGCTGTTGCAGGAGTCGATTGGCCAGGAGCGTCGCCCACTGTCCTGGGTCGTTGGCGATCAAGGCGTCTATCGCGCCGAGATGCCGTCGCAAAAGGAACAGCGCCGCGAACAGCGTATCGCAGTCACCAACCTGCGCAGCCCCGACGAAGTCTGATCCAGCTCTGCTCTGTACAAGAAACGAGAACCTGGCTTCATTCTTTACGTTGACCGAAAGCGATAAATAACCATGACTACAGGCAGTGCTCTGTACATCCCGCCTTACAAGGCAGACGACCAGGATGTGGTCGTCGAACTGAACAACCGTTTTGGCCCCGAGGCGTTCACCGCCCAGCCGACCCGTACCGGCATGCCGGTGCTTTGGGTCGCCCGCGCCAAACTCGTCGAAGTCCTGACTTTCCTGCGCAACCTGCCCAAGCCGTACGTCATGCTCTATGACCTGCACGGCGTGGACGAGCGCCTGCGCACCAAGCGTCAAGGGCTGCCCGACGGCGTCGACTTCACCGTGTTCTATCACTTGATGTCGATCGAGCGTAATAGTGACGTCATGATCAAGGTCGCCTTGTCCGAGAGCGACCTCAGCGTGCCGACCGTGACCGGCATCTGGCCGAACGCCAACTGGTACGAGCGTGAAGTGTGGGACATGTACGGGATCGACTTCCCCGGCCACCCGCACCTGACCCGCATCATGATGCCGCCGACCTGGGAAGGTCACCCGCTGCGCAAGGACTTCCCGGCCCGTGCCACCGAGTTCGACCCGTTCAGCCTGTCCCTGGCCAAGCAACAGCTCGAGGAAGAAGCCGCGCGCTTCAAGCCTGAAGACTGGGGCATGAAGCGTTCGGGCGCCAACGAGGACTACATGTTCCTCAACCTGGGCCCGAACCACCCTTCGGCCCACGGTGCGTTCCGCATCATCCTGCAACTGGACGGCGAAGAGATCGTCGACTGCGTGCCGGACATTGGCTACCACCACCGTGGCGCCGAGAAAATGGCCGAGCGCCAGTCCTGGCACAGCTTCATCCCGTACACCGACCGTATCGACTACCTCGGCGGCGTGATGAACAACCTGCCGTACGTACTGTCGGTGGAGAAACTGGCCGGGATCAAGGTCCCGGAGAAGGTCGACGTCATCCGCATCATGATGGCCGAGTTCTTCCGCATCACCAGCCACCTGCTGTTCCTGGGTACCTATATCCAGGACGTGGGGGCGATGACGCCGGTGTTCTTCACCTTCACCGACCGCCAGAAGGCCTACACGGTGATCGAAGCCATCACCGGTTTCCGCCTGCACCCGGCCTGGTACCGCATCGGTGGCGTGGCCCACGACCTGCCGCGCGGCTGGGAAAAGCTGGTCAAGGACTTCGTCGAGTGGATGCCCAAGCGCCTGGACGAATACACCAAGGCCGCCCTGCAGAACAGCATCCTCAAGGGTCGTACCATCGGGGTCGCCGCCTACAACACCAAGGAGGCCCTGGAATGGGGCGTCACCGGTGCCGGCCTGCGTTCCACCGGTTGCGACTTCGACCTGCGCAAGGCGCGCCCCTACTCCGGCTACGAAAACTTCGAATTCGAAGTACCGCTGGCGGCCAACGGTGACGCCTATGACCGCTGCATGGTTCGTGTCGAGGAAATGCGCCAGAGCATCAAGATCATCGACCAATGCCTGCGCAACATGCCGGAAGGCCCGTACAAGGCGGATCACCCGCTGACCACGCCGCCGCCCAAAGAGCGCACGCTGCAGCACATCGAGACCCTGATCACGCACTTCCTGCAGGTTTCGTGGGGCCCGGTCATGCCGGCCAACGAGTCCTTCCAGATGATCGAAGCGACCAAGGGCATCAACAGTTATTACCTGACGAGCGACGGCGGCACCATGAGCTACCGCACCCGGATTCGCACCCCAAGCTACCCGCACCTGCAGCAGATCCCTTCGGTGATCAAAGGCAGCATGGTCGCGGACTTGATCGCGTACCTGGGTAGTATCGATTTCGTTATGGCCGACGTGGACCGCTAAGCATGAACAGCACGCTTATCCAGACTGACCGTTTCGCCCTGAGCGAAACCGAGCGCTCGGCCATCGAGCACGAGTTGCATCACTACGAAGACCCGCGCGCGGCGTCGATCGAAGCCCTGAAGATCGTCCAGAAGGAACGTGGCTGGGTGCCCGACGGCGCGCTCTACGCCATCGGCGAGATCCTCGGCATCCCGGCCAGCGACGTCGAAGGCGTCGCCACTTTCTACAGCCAGATTTTCCGCCAGCCAGTGGGCCGTCACATCATTCGCGTCTGCGACAGCATGGTCTGCTACATCGGCGGCCACGAATCGGTGGTCGGCGAGCTCCAGAGCAAGCTGGGCATCGGCCTGGGCCAGACCACCGCCGACGGCCGCTTCACCCTGCTGCCGGTGTGCTGCCTGGGCAACTGCGACAAGGCACCGGCGCTGATGATCGACGACGACACCTTCGGTGACGTCCAGCCTGATGGCGTCGCCAAACTGCTGGAGGGCTACGTATGACCCTGACTTCCTTCGGGCCCGCCAACCGCATCCAGCGTTCGGCCGAAACCCATCCCCTGACCTGGCGTCTGCGTGACGACGGCGAAGCGGTGTGGCTGGACGAGTACCAGGCCAAGAACGGCTACGCCGCCGCGCGCAAGGCGTTCACCGACATGGCCCAGGACGACATCGTCCAGACCGTGAAGGATTCCGGCCTTAAAGGTCGTGGCGGCGCGGGCTTCCCCACGGGCGTGAAGTGGGGCCTGATGCCCAAGGACGAATCCATCAACATCCGCTACCTGCTGTGCAACGCGGATGAAATGGAACCCAACACCTGGAAGGACCGCATGCTGATGGAGCAACTGCCCCATCTGCTGATCGAAGGCATGCTGATCAGCGCCCGTGCGCTGAAGACCTACCGTGGCTACATCTTCCTGCGCGGCGAATACACCACCGCCGCCAAGCACCTGAACCGTGCCGTGGAAGAAGCCAAGGCCGCGGGCCTGCTGGGCAAGAACATCCTGGGCAGCGGCTTCGATTTCGAGCTGTTCGTCCACACCGGCGCCGGGCGCTACATCTGCGGTGAAGAAACCGCGCTGATCAACTCCCTGGAAGGCCGCCGCGCCAACCCACGCTCCAAGCCGCCCTTCCCTGCCGCCGTGGGCGTGTGGGGCAAGCCGACCTGCGTGAACAACGTCGAGACCCTGTGCAACGTGCCGGCGATCATTGCCGACGGCGTGGACTGGTACAAATCCCTGGCCCGCGACGGCAGCGAAGACATGGGCACCAAGCTCATGGGCTTCTCCGGCAAGGTCAAGAACCCTGGCCTGTGGGAACTGCCGTTCGGCATCACCGGCCGCGAGCTGTTCGAAGACTACGCCGGCGGCATGCGCGACGGCTACACGCTCAAGTGCTGGCAGCCCGGCGGCGCCGGTACCGGTTTCCTGTTGCCGGAACACCTGGACGCACAAATGTACGCCGGCGGCATCGCCAAGGTGGGCACCCGCATGGGTACCGGCCTGGCCATGGCGGTGGACGACAGCGTCAACATGGTGTCGCTGCTGCGCAACATGGAAGAGTTCTTCTCCCGTGAGTCGTGCGGTTTCTGCACCCCTTGCCGCGATGGCCTGCCGTGGAGCGTCAAGCTGCTGCGGGCCATTGAAAACGGCGAAGGCCAGGCCGGCGACATCGAGACCCTGCTGGGTCTGGTGGGTTTCCTCGGCCCAGGCAAGACCTTCTGTGCTCACGCACCGGGTGCCGTGGAACCGTTGGGCAGCGCCATCAAATACTTCCGTCCAGAGTTCGAAGCCGGCATCGCGCCCACCAGCGCCGTCGTCCCGCCTCTGGCAAAGCCGATCGTAGTCGGCGCGTAAACGCTTAAAAAGGCGAAGGGTCCGTGCCCTTCGTCTTCTCGTGTGATGACGCCGTAAGCGGCTGTGTTGATTCACGCGAACAACAAGATTCCATTAGCCACGCCCGCTGACACCGGGCCAACGAAGAACTTTGAACCATGGCCACTATCCACGTAGACGGCAAAGAGCTCGAAGTCGATGGCGCAGACAACCTGTTACAGGCATGTCTGTCGCTGGGCCTCGACATTCCTTATTTCTGCTGGCACCCCGCCCTTGGCAGCGTTGGCGCTTGTCGCCAGTGCGCGGTCAAGCAGTACACCGACGAAAACGACAAGCGTGGTCGGATCGTCATGTCCTGCATGACCCCCGCCACCGACGGCAGCTGGATCTCCATCGACGACGAAGAAGCGAAAGTGTTTCGCGCCAGCGTCGTCGAATGGCTGATGACCAACCACCCTCACGACTGCCCGGTCTGTGAGGAAGGCGGCCACTGCCACCTGCAAGACATGACCGTGATGACCGGCCACAACGAGCGCCGTTATCGCTTCACCAAGCGCACCCACCAGAACCAGCAACTGGGCCCGTTCATCTCCCACGAGATGAACCGCTGCATCGCCTGCTACCGCTGTGTGCGTTTCTACAAGGACTACGCCGGCGGCACCGACCTGGGCGTGTTCGGTGCCCACGACAACGTGTACTTCGGTCGCGTCGAAGACGGCACCCTGGAAAGCGAGTTCTCCGGCAACCTCACCGAGGTCTGCCCGACCGGTGTGTTCACCGACAAGACTCACTCCGAACGCTACAACCGCAAGTGGGACATGCAGTTCTCGCCGAGCATCTGCCATGGCTGCTCCAGCGGCTGCAACATTTCCCCGGGCGAGCGCTACGGTGAACTGCGGCGCATCGAAAACCGCTTCAACGGTTCGGTCAACCAGTACTTCCTGTGTGACCGTGGCCGTTTCGGCTATGGCTACGTCAACCGCACGGATCGCCCACGCCAACCGCTGCTGGCGGGCGGCGCCAAGCTGAGCCTGGACGAAGCGCTGGACAAGGCCGCCGAGCTGCTGCGCGGGCGCAACATCGTCGGCATCGGTTCGCCACGGGCCAGCCTGGAAAGCAACTACGCCCTGCGTGAACTGGTCGGCGCCGAGCACTTCTACAGTGGCATCGAAGCCGGCGAGCTGGAACGCATCCGCCTGGTGCTGCAAGTGCTCAAGGACAGCCCGCTGCCGGTGCCGACGATGCGCGACATCGAAGACCACGACGCGGTGTTCGTCCTTGGCGAAGACCTGACCCAGACCGCCGCCCGCATGGCCCTGGCCCTGCGCCAATCGGTCAAGGGCAAGGCCGAGGACATGGCCGACGCCATGCGCGTGCAGCCATGGCTCGACGCCGCCGTGAAGAACATCGGCCAGCACGCGCTGAACCCGCTGTTCATCGCCAGCCTCGCTGAAACCAAGCTCGACGACGTCGCCGAAGAATGCGTCCACGCCGCGCCCGACGACCTGGCCCGCATCGGTTTCGCCGTGGCCCACGCCCTGGACGCCAGCGCCCCGGCCGTCGACGGCCTGGACAGCGAAGCGGCCGCCCTGGCCCAACGCATCGCCGACGCCCTGCTGGCGGCCAAGCGCCCATTGATCATCGCCGGCACCTCCCTGGGTTCCAAGGCCTTGATCGAAGCCGCCGCCAACATCGCCAAGGCCTTGAAGCTGCGCGAGAAGAACGGTTCCCTCAGCCTGATCGTGCCGGAAGCCAACAGCCTCGGCCTGGCCATGCTCGGTGGCGAATCGGTGGACGCGGCCCTGCAAGCGGTGATCGACGGCAGTGCCGACGCCATCGTCGTGCTGGAAAACGATCTCTACACTCGCACCGACAAAGCCCGGGTGGATGCTGCCCTGAACGCCGCGAAAGTGGTGATCGTCGCCGACCATCAGAAAACCGCCACCACCGACCGTGCCCACCTGGTGCTGCCGGCGGCGAGCTTCGCCGAAGGCGACGGTACGCTGGTCAGCCAGGAAGGCCGCGCCCAGCGCTTCTTCCAGGTGTTCGACCCGACTTACCTGGACGCCAGCATCCTGGTCCACGAAGGCTGGCGCTGGCTGCATGCCCTGCGCGCCACCCTGCTGGACCAGCCGATCGACTGGACGCAACTGGACCACGTCACCGCCGCCGTCGCTTCGAGCAGCCCGCAACTGGCTCGCATCGTCGATGCCGCGCCATCGGCCTCGTTCCGCATCAAGGGCCTGAAACTGGCGCGCGAACCGCTGCGCTACTCCGGTCGCACCGCCATGCGCGCCGACATCAGCGTCCACGAACCACGGACCTCCCAGGACAACGACACTGCGTTCTCGTTCTCCATGGAAGGCTACTCGGGCTCCACCGAACCGCGCTCGCAAGTGCCGTTCGCCTGGTCCCCGGGCTGGAACTCGCCGCAAGCCTGGAACAAGTTCCAGGACGAAGTCGGTGGTCACCTGCGTGCTGGCGACCCGGGCACTCGCCTGATCGAAAGCCAGGGCGATGGCCTGAGCTGGTTCGCCAGCG
Source organism: Pseudomonas sp. Van50 (assembly GCF_055390755.1). Classification (NCBI taxonomy): domain Bacteria; kingdom Pseudomonadati; phylum Pseudomonadota; class Gammaproteobacteria; order Pseudomonadales; family Pseudomonadaceae; genus Pseudomonas; species Pseudomonas sp. Van50. The sequence goes on from NZ_AP024343.1 coordinate 4,781,106, forward strand.
TGCCACGCGCCTTCAACCCGGCACCGGGCACCTGGCAGGTCGTGCCGTTCCATCACCTGTTCGGCAGCGAAGAGAACTCTTCCAAGGCCGCACCGGTGCAGGAACGCATCCCGGATGCCTACGTGGCGCTGGCCAAGTCCGAAGCCGACCGCCTGGGCGTCAACGATGGTGCCCTGCTGAGCCTGAACGTGGCCGGCCAGACCCTGCGTCTGCCGCTGCGCATCAATGAAGAACTGGGCGCCGGCCTGGTGGCCCTGCCGGCCGGTTTGGCGGGTATTCCACCGGCGATATTCGGCAAAACCGTCGACGGTCTGCAGGAGGCAGCGCAATGAGCTGGTTCACCCCTGAAGTGATCGATGTGATCCTGACGGTCCTCAAGGCCATCGTGATCCTGCTGGCCGTGGTGGTCTGCGGCGCGTTGCTGAGCTTCGTCGAACGTCGCCTGCTGGGCTGGTGGCAGGACCGCTACGGTCCGAACCGCGTCGGCCCGTTCGGCATGTTCCAGATCGCCGCCGACATGATCAAGATGTTCTTCAAGGAAGACTGGACACCGCCGTTTGCCGACAAGGTGATCTTCACCCTGGCACCGGTCGTGGCCATGAGCGCCTTGCTGATCGCCTTCGCGATCATCCCGATCACCCCGACCTGGGGCGTGGCGGACCTGAACATCGGCCTGTTGTTCTTCTTCGCCATGGCCGGCCTGTCGGTCTACGCGGTGCTGTTCGCCGGCTGGTCGAGCAACAACAAGTTCGCCCTGCTGGGCAGCCTGCGGGCCTCGGCCCAGACCGTGTCCTACGAAGTGTTCATGGGCCTGGCGCTCATGGGCATCGTGATCCAGGCCGGCTCGTTCAACATGCGCGACATCGTCGAGTACCAGGCCCAGAACCTGTGGTTCATCATTCCGCAGTTCTTCGGTTTCTGTACCTTCTTCATCGCTGGCGTGGCCGTGACTCACCGTCACCCCTTCGACCAGCCGGAAGCGGAACAGGAACTGGCCGACGGTTACCACATTGAATATGCCGGCATGAAATGGGGCATGTTCTTCGTCGGTGAATACATCGGCATCATCCTGATCTCGGCGCTGCTGGTGACGCTGTTCTTCGGTGGCTGGCACGGTCCGTTCGGCATCCTGCCGCAACTGTCCTTCGTCTGGTTCGCCCTGAAGACCGCGTTCTTCATCATGCTGTTCGTCCTGCTGCGCGCCTCGATCCCGCGCCCACGCTACGACCAGGTGATGGACTTCAGCTGGAAATTCTGCCTGCCGCTGACCCTGATCAACATGCTGGTGACCGCTGCGATCGTTTTGATGAACGCGCCTGCGGCCGCGGTTCAGTGAGGATTTGACCCATGTTCAAATATATTGGCGACATCGTTAAGGGTACCGGTACCCAACTGCGAAGCCTGGTCATGATCTTCGGCCATGGCTTTCGCAAGCGCGACACCCTGCAATACCCGGAAGAGCCGGTCTACCTGGCCCCCCGTTACCGTGGCCGCATCGTCCTGACCCGCGACCCCGACGGCGAGGAACGCTGCGTGGCCTGCAACCTGTGCGCCGTGGCGTGCCCGGTGGGTTGCATCTCGTTGCAGAAAGCTGAAACCGAAGACGGTCGCTGGTACCCGGACTTCTTCCGCATCAACTTCTCGCGCTGCATTTTCTGCGGCCTCTGCGAGGAAGCCTGCCCGACCACCGCGATCCAGCTCACGCCGGATTTCGAAATGGCCGAGTTCAAACGTCAGGACCTGGTGTACGAGAAAGAAGATCTGCTGATTTCCGGTCCCGGTAAAAACCCTGATTACAACTTCTATCGTGTTGCAGGCATGGCCATTGCCGGTAAGCCAAAAGGCGCCGCGCAGAATGAAGCCGAACCGATCAACGTGAAGAGCTTGCTGCCTTAAGGAAGAAAGATGGAATTCGCTTTCTATTTCGCATCGGGTATCGCGGTGGTGTCCACGCTTCGTGTGGTCACCAACACCAATCCCATACATGCCCTGCTCTACCTGATCATTTCGCTGATCGCCGTGGCCATGACCTTCTTCGCCCTCGGCGCGCCGTTCGCCGGTGCCCTGGAAGTGATCGCCTACGCCGGCGCCATCATGGTGCTGTTCGTGTTCGTGGTGATGATGCTCAACCTCGGCCCGGCCGCGGTCCAGCAGGAACGCTCCTGGCTCAAGCCGGGCATCTGGGCGGGGCCGGTGATTCTCGCCGCCCTGCTGCTGGGTGAACTGCTGTATGTGCTGTTCGCTCACCAGAGCGGCCAGGCCATCGGCCACACCACCGTAGGCGCCAAGGCCGTGGGCATCAGCCTGTTCGGTCCGTACCTGCTGGTGGTCGAACTCGCCTCGATGCTGCTGCTTGCCGCAGCCGTCACGGCGTTCCATTTGGGCCGTAACGAGGCGAAGGAGTAATCACATGCCTGCTATCCCTCTCGAACATGGCCTGGCGGTTGCCGGCATCCTGTTCTGTCTCGGTCTGGTCGGCCTGATGGTCCGCCGCAACATTCTGTTCGTGTTGATGAGCCTGGAGGTCATGATGAATGCCTCCGCCCTGGCTTTCATCGTCGCGGGCGCTCGCTGGGCGCAGCCGGATGGACAGATCATGTTCATCCTGGTGATCAGCCTGGCAGCCGCCGAGGCCAGTATCGGCCTGGCGATCCTGTTGCAGCTGTATCGCCGCTTCCACACTCTCGATATTGACGCTGCCAGCGAGATGCGCGGATGAACCTTCTCTTCCTGACTTTCATATTTCCTCTTGTCGGTTTCCTGCTGCTGTCGTTCTCCCGTGGACGCTGGTCGGAAAACCTGTCTGCGCTGGTTGGCGTGGGCTCCATCGGCCTGTCTGCCATCGTCACGGCCTACGTGATCTGGCAATTCAACGTCGCCCCGCCGGAAGGTGGCCGGTACGTGCAAGTGCTGTGGCAGTGGATGGCGGTGGAAGGCTTCACGCCGAACTTCGCCCTGTACCTGGACGGCCTCTCGGTGACCATGCTCGGCGTGGTGGTCGGCGTGGGTTTCCTGATCCACCTGTTCGCGTCCTGGTACATGCGCGGTGAAGCCGGTTATTCGCGCTTCTTCGCCTACACCAACCTGTTCATCGCCAGCATGCTGTTCCTGGTGCTCGGCGATAACCTGTTGTTCCTGTACTTCGGCTGGGAAGGCGTGGGCCTGTGCTCGTACCTGTTGATCGGTTTCTACTACAGCAACCGCAACAACGGCAACGCCGCACTCAAGGCGTTCATCGTGACCCGAATCGGCGACGTGTTCATGGCCATCGGCCTGTTCATCCTGTTCCAGCAACTGGGCACGCTGAATATCCAGGAACTGCTGGTCAAGGCACCCGAGCACTTCAAGGTCGGTGACTTCTGGATCGTCCTGGCGACCCTGATGCTGCTGGGCGGTGCCGTCGGTAAATCCGCGCAACTGCCGCTGCAGACCTGGTTGGCGGACGCGATGGCCGGTCCTACCCCGGTCTCGGCACTGATCCACGCCGCGACCATGGTGACCGCCGGTGTCTACCTGATCGCCCGTACCCACGGCCTGTTCGCCCTGGCGCCGGACATCCTGCACCTGGTCGGCATTGTTGGCGGCGTGACCCTGGTGCTGGCCGGTTTTGCCGCCCTGGTGCAGACCGACATCAAGCGCATCCTCGCCTACTCGACCATGAGCCAGATCGGCTACATGTTCCTGGCCCTGGGCGTTGGTGCCTGGGAAGGCGCGATCTTCCACCTGATGACCCACGCCTTCTTCAAGGCCCTGCTGTTCCTGGCGTCCGGTGCGGTGATCGTGGCCTGCCACCACGAGCAGAACATCTTCAAGATGGGCGGCCTGTGGAAAAAACTGCCGCTGGCCTACGCCAGCTTCATCGTCGGCGGCGCGGCCCTGGCGGCCCTGCCACTGGTCACCGCCGGTTTCTACTCCAAGGACGAGATCCTCTGGGAAGCGTTCGCCAGCGGTAACCAGGGCCTGCTCTATGCCGGCCTGGTGGGTGCGTTCATGACCTCGCTGTACACCTTCCGCCTGATCTTCATCGCGTTCCACGGTGAAGCCAAGACCGAAGCCCACGCCGGCCACGGCATTGCCCACTGGCTGCCACTGTCGGTGCTGATCGTGCTGTCGACCTTCGTCGGCGCCCTGATCACCCCACCGCTGGCCGATGTGCTGCCGCAAAGCGTCGGCCATGCCGGCGGCGAAGCCAAGCACAGCCTGGAAATTGCCTCCGGCGCCATCGCCCTGGCGGGTATCCTGCTGGCCGCCCTGCTGTTCCTGGGCAAGCGTCGTTTCGTCACGGCGGTCGCCAACAGCGGCATCGGGCGGTTCCTTTCGGCCTGGTGGTTCGCCGCCTGGGGCTTCGACTGGATCTACGACAAACTGTTCGTCAAGCCATACCTTGCGATCAGCCACATTCTGCGCAAAGACCCGCTCGACCAGACCATTGGCCTGATCCCGCGCATGGCCAAGGGCGGTCACACCGCCTTGAGCCGTACCGAGACCGGTCAACTGCGTTGGTATGCGGCTTCCATGGCGGCTGGCGCCGTGCTGGTTATCGGCGCCATCGTGCTGGTAGCGGTCTGATATGAACCTTGCGAACTTGCGAAAGGAAACGAGCCCGTCATGATTCTGCCCTGGCTAATCCTGATCCCCTTCATCGGCGGCCTGCTGTGCTGGATCGCGGAGCGCTCCAGCTCCACGCTCCCGCGCTGGATTGCGCTGCTGACCATGTCCCTGGAACTCGCGCTCGGCCTCTGGCTGTGGGCGACCGGCGACTATTCATTCGCTCCGGCCCCTGGCGCCGATCCGACCTGGGCACTTGAGTTCAAGCACGCCTGGATCGCGCGCTTCGGCATCAGCGTGCACCTGGCCCTCGACGGCCTGTCGTTGCTGATGATCCTGCTGACCGGCCTGCTGGGTATTCTCTCGGTCCTCTGCTCCTGGAAAGAGATCCAGCGTCACGTCGGTTTCTTCCACCTGAACCTGATGTGGATCCTGGGCGGTGTCGTCGGCGTGTTCCTGGCGCTGGACCTGTTCATGTTCTTCTTCTTCTGGGAAATGATGCTGGTGCCGATGTACTTCCTCATCGCGCTCTGGGGTCACAGTTCTTCGGACGGCAAGAAAACCCGGATCTACGCGGCGACCAAGTTCTTCATCTTCACCCAGGCTTCCGGCCTGATCATGTTGGTGGCGATCCTTGGCCTGGTGCTGGTCAACTTCAACAACACCGGCGTGATTACCTTCAACTACGCCGACCTGTTGAAAGTGCAGATGTCGCGCACCACCGAGTACGTGCTGATGCTGGGCTTCTTCATCGCGTTCGCGGTGAAGCTGCCGGTGGTGCCGTTCCACTCCTGGCTGCCGGACGCCCACGCCCAGGCGCCGACCGCCGGTTCCGTGGACCTGGCGGGTATCTTGCTGAAGACCGCGGCCTACGGCCTGCTGCGCTTTGCCTTGCCGCTGTTCCCCAATGCCTCGGCGGAGTTCGCGCCGATTGCCATGACCCTGGGCCTGATCGGGATTTTCTACGGTGCGTTCCTGGCGTTCGCCCAGACCGATATCAAGCGCCTGATCGCGTTCTCCAGCGTCTCGCACATGGGCTTCGTGCTGATCGGGATCTACTCCGGCAGCCAGCTGGCCCTGCAAGGCGCGGTGATCCAGATGCTCGCCCACGGCCTGTCGGCGGCGGCGCTGTTTATCCTCAGCGGTCAGCTGTACGAACGCCTGCACACCCGGGACATGCGTGAAATGGGCGGCATCTGGTCGCGCATCGCCTACCTGCCGGCCATCAGCCTGTTCTTCGCGGCCGCGTCCCTGGGCCTGCCGGGCACGGGCAACTTCGTCGGCGAGTTCCTGATCCTGATCGGCTCGTTCGTCAGTGCGCCTTGGATCACGGCGATTGCCACCTCCGGCCTGGTGTTCGGTTCGGTCTACTCGCTGATCATGATCCACCGCGCCTACTTCGGTCCGGCCAAGTCGGATGAAGTATTGCGTGGCATGGACGGTCGCGAACTGATCATGGTGCTCGGCCTTGCGGTGCTGCTGGTTTACCTCGGCGTGTACCCGCAACCGTTCCTCGACACCTCTGCCGCCACGATGCATGGCGTGCAGCAGTGGCTCGGCACCGCCTTCTCTCAACTCGCTTCGGCCCGGTAAGAGCGCTATGGAATTCACGATTCAACACTTTATCGCGCTTGCGCCGCTGTTGATCACCAGCGCCACGATCATCGTGGTGATGCTGGCGATCGCCTGGCGGCGCAATCACTCGCAGACCTTCCTGCTGTCGGTGGCGGGGCTGAACCTGGCCCTGCTGTCGATTTTGCCGGCCCTGAAAGTCGCACCACTGGCGGTCACGCCACTGATGCAGATCGACAGCTTCGCCTGCCTCTACATGGCGTTGATCCTGGTCGCCACCCTGGCCTGCGTCACCCTCGCCCACGCCTACCTCGGCGATGGCGGTTCGGGTTACCCGGGCAACCGCGAAGAACTGTACCTGCTGATCCTGATGGCCGCCGCCGGTGGCCTGGTGCTGGTCAGCTCGCAGCACCTGGCCAGCCTGTTCATCGGCCTGGAACTGCTGTCGGTACCGGTCTACGGCCTGGTGGCCTACGCCTTCTTCAACAAGCGCTCCCTGGAAGCCGGCATCAAGTACATGGTGCTGTCGGCGGCCGGTTCCGCGTTCCTGTTGTTCGGCATGGCCCTGCTCTACGCCGAAGCCGGCACCCTGAGCTTCGTCGGCATCGGCCAGGCCCTGGCGGCCACCGGCCTGCCTAGCCCGATCGCGCAACTGGGCCTGGGCATGATGCTGATCGGCCTGGCGTTCAAGCTGTCGCTGGTGCCGTTCCACCTCTGGACCCCGGACGTCTACGAAGGCGCCCCGGCGCCGGTGGCGGCGTTCCTGGCCACCGCGTCGAAAGTGGCGGTGTTCGCGGTCATGGTGCGGCTGTTCCAGATCTCGCCCGTAGCCAGCAGCGGTGTACTGAGCAACGTGCTGACCATCATCGCCATCGCGTCGATCCTGTTCGGTAACCTGCTGGCACTGACCCAGAGCAACCTCAAGCGTCTGCTGGGTTACTCGTCCATCGCCCACTTCGGCTACCTGCTGATCGCCCTGATCGCCAGCAAGGGCCTGGCCGTGGAAGCCATCGGCGTGTACCTGGTCACCTACGTCATTACCAGCCTCGGCGCCTTCGGCGTGATCACCCTGATGTCCTCGCCGTACAACGGCCGCGACGCCGACGCCCTGTACGAATACCGCGGCCTGTTCTGGCGCCGTCCGTACCTGACCGCCGTGCTGACCGTGATGATGCTGTCCCTGGCCGGCATCCCGCTGACCGCCGGCTTCATCGGCAAGTTCTACATCATCGCCACCGGCGTCGAGGCTCACCAATGGTGGCTGGTCGGCTCCCTGGTGTTGGGCAGTGCCATCGGCGTGTTCTACTACCTGCGCGTGATGGTCACCCTGTACCTGATGGAACCGAACCTGCGTCGTCACGATGCCGAGCTGCACTGGGAACAGAAGGCAGGCGGCGTGATGCTGCTGGCCATCGCCGTGTTGGCGTTCTTCCTGGGCGTGTACCCGCAGCCGTTGCTGACTTTGGTTCAGCAGGCGGGCTTGGTGGGCTGATCGCCCAAGCGTTGTAGCCATCGAAAGTGCCCGTATCGCAAGATACGGGCATTTTTTTTGGCTCTCGTTCGCGAAGAGTGATACGAGATAAGACAAGAAGCGCGGACTGATTCAGGTCCTTGACGCTGCCACCTTATTCAATATGATTAACCTTGAATCAGATTGCTGTACAACGATACAAAATAAATCGCTAATCATCGGCCTGGAAGCGGTTGTTTGAGAAGGCTGGCTATTCCCGCCAATTGAAAGGGGTCATCCATCATGGCAACCACCACGAAAACTCGCTCTGTCACCGCCCACGTCCCAGTGCAACTGGCCGAAAAAGTCGACCTGATGGCTGAACGCCTTGAGCGCTCCAGGAACTGGATCGTCAAACAGGCTCTATCTGCTTGGATAGATCAGGAAGAGGAGCGCAGTCGTCTGACCCTCGAGGCCCTGGCCGATGTTGACACTGGCCGTGTGATTGATCACCAGGCGGTCCAGGCTTGGGCCGATAGTCTCAATACCGACACTCCGTTACCGGTCCCGCGCTGATGGAGTTGAAGTGGACCAGCAAGGCACTGTCCGACATAGCCCGACTCTATGAGTTTCTGGCATCGGCGAACCAACCCGCTGCCGCACGAACAGTACAACAGCTCACGACTGCACCGACCTCATTGCTGGTCAACCCGCGCATGGGTGAACGCCTGGAAGAGTTCGAACCTCGGGATGTGCGCAGAATTCAGGTCGGCCACTACGAGATGCGCTACGAAATAGTAGGTTCCACCCTGTACCTGCTGCGCCTGTGGCACACACGTGAGGATCGATAACGCCGACTCGGCCAGCTTGGTCGCGATGACAGCGGCACCTTCAACATCGATGCAAGCTGACCCACCGCTTTCGCGAGCAAGCCCGCTCCCACAGAAACTCAACGCGCCTGCCAGTCAAAGTGCAAGACCATTTCTCCCGCCCTCTTGCAGCTTGCACGAACATAGAAAGCCACCTTAATACAACTAATTGTTTTTAAAGGCTTTTTTAAGATGCTTCGGCTGGCACGGCTGATGCAATTCATCTCATACGCGGCGTCGGCGCTTGAAGCCTGCCCGCATCCGTGAATTGCCGAGGAGCTACCCATGAATGCCATCGATCTGTTGAAAGCCGACCATGAGCGCGTCAAAGCCATCCTGACTCAACTGAGCGAGTCGACCGAACGCGCCGTGAAAAAACGTACCGACCTGTTGGCGAAACTGGAAATGGAAATTTCCATCCATACCCGCCTGGAAGAAGAAATCCTTTATCCGGCTTTCAAGCAGGCAGGTGGCAAGGAGGAGGCACAGATGTACTACGAAGCCAAGGAAGAGCACCGCACCGTCGACTCGCTGGTGCTGCCTGACCTGAAGGCGACCGACCCGTCCACAGCGGAATTTTCCGGCCGGGCAAAAGTGGTCAAGGAGCTGCTTGAGCACCACATCGAGGAGGAAGAAAAAGAAATGTTCCCCACGCGAAAAAACTGCTGGGCAAGGCAAAACTGGACGCCTTGGGTGCGGAAATGGAGACCATGAAAGCGCAGTACAAAAAAGAACTGAGCAGCGCCAGCCTCGCCGCCTGATCGTACGCCGCGGATGCGTCAGCCGTCGCCCGACGGCTGCACGCCCTAGGCGTTATTGCATGTGTTCACGCAAGAACTCCACCAACGCCTGTACCGGGCGTGAGCCTTGGCGATGTTGCGGGTAGACCGCTGACAGCGCCAGGGGCTCGGTTTCGAACCCCTCCAACACCTTGATCAACCGACCATCCTTCAAGGCATCGCCGAGGATGAAGGTAGGCAAGTAGGTGACCCCCATGGCGGCGATGGCCGCGTCCCTGAGCACATCGCCGTTGTTGGCGCGCATGCGCCCCGTGACCTCCAGGGTCAACGGTTTGCCGGCCCCCGCGAAACGCCACTGCACCTGGCGGCTGTGCCCATAGGGCAGGCAGTCATGATGGCGCAGGTCTTCCGGTCGCATGGGTGTGCCTTTTTGCGCCAGGTAAGCCGGACTGGCGCAGTACACCCGCTCGATGGTCGCGATGCGCCGGGCAATCAGCGTCGAGTCCTCCAGCACGCCGATGCGCAGCGCCAGGTCATAGCCCTCCCCCAGCAGGTCCACCGAACGGTCGCTCAGGTCCACTTCGACGCTGACGCCCGGATAACGCTGCAGGAACTGCGGCAACAGGCTGCCCAGATGCGCCATGGCGAAGGACAGCGGTGCGCTGAGCCGAATCGTGCCACGGGGCTCACTGGTCTGGCCGCTGATCCCCTGCTCCACCTGTTCCACGTCATTGAGCAGACGCAGCGACGCTTCGTAATAGCGCTGGCCCAACGGGGTGACGTCCAGCCGGCGGGTCGAACGATTGAGCAAACGTACGCCCAGGCGCTGTTCCAATGCCATGAGCTTGCGGCTGACGAACTGCTTGGACAGCCCCAGCTTGTCCGCCGCGGCGGTGAAACTGCCTGACTCCATGACCTGGGCAAAGATGCGCATTTCTTCGAAGGGGTTCATTGTCATTCCTGGGGTGGACAGTCAGGGGGATGAGTTGGGCATTGTGGGTGGAGCAAGGCAGGTTGGAAAGGTGTTGAGTGGGCTGACGCTATCGCGAGCTTGCTCGCGATAGCGGCGGATCAGCTTGCAAGAACCTGATGCCGGGCACAAAAACGCCCGCACAAGGCGGGCGTCATTGAGCATGAATTGCTTACTTGGCCGTCAGCGCCGAGTAGCTGTTCATCAGGTTGCGGTAGTTCGGAATCCGCTGGGACAGCAGGTTGCCCAGGCCTTCGATGTCGTTGCGCCAGTCGCGGTGCAGCTCACAGGCCACCGAGAACCAGTTCATCATCTGCGCGCCGGCGGCGGTCATGCGGACCCAGGCGGCCTGCTGCACGGTTTCGTTGAAGGTGCCCGAGGCATCGGTCACGACGAACACGTCGAAACCTTCGGCCAGCGCCGACAGGGTCGGGAACGCTACGCAGACATCGGTGACCACGCCCGCGATGATCAATTGCTTGCGGCCGGTGGCCTTGATCGCCTTGACGAAATCTTCGTTGTCCCAGGCATTGATCTGGCCTGGACGCGGGATGTATGGCGCGTCCGGGAACATTTCCTTGAGCTCCGGCACGATCGGGCCGTTGGGGCCTTGTTCGAAGCTGGTGGTCAGGATGGTTGGCAGTTCGAAGAACTTCGCCAGGTCGGCCAAGGCCAGCACGTTGTTCTTGAACTCGTTGGGCGAGAAGTCCTGGACCAGGGAAATCAGGCCGGTCTGGTGATCGACCAGCAGGACGACCGCGTCGTCTTTGTTCAGACGGTTGTAGGCGGGAACGTTGCTCATGGGATGACTCCTTTGGGATGGATAGTAAAACCTGTGGGAGCGAGCTTGCTCCGGGCGGCGTTCCGACGATGGCGGAGTGTCAGGCGACGGCAGTGCTGAATGTTCAACCGCTATCGCGAGCAAGCTCGCTCCCACAGAGGGGGTTGTGTGTTAGTTAAAAGGCAAAGCAGGAACAGCCAAACGCGCCCCAGAAACCTTGGAAATCACTGACCGGAACGTTCGACAGTCGTGCCCGTTCATGGCTGTGGGCATGCACCGTGCACGGGCCGCTGCACTGGTGGACCTGGGCCTGCAACGGTGAAGTCGGGCGCCAGTGGCCCGGGACCTTGACCACCGGCGACCAGTCGGGCAAAACCGGGACACTGGCCGGGCCGAGTTTTTCGAAATCACCAGCGGCGTACACCACCTTGCCGTCCACAACGGTCAGTACCGACTCGATCCACTTGATGGCTTCTTCCTCGACGCTGAAGAAGTCCGCGCTGAGGGCCGCCAGGTCCGCCAGTTGGCCGACCTTGATCTGGCCCTTCTTGCCCTGCTCCGACGAGAACCAGGCGCTGCCATGGGTAAACAGTTCCAACGCGGTCAGGCGCGGCAGGCCTTCTTCGTGCAACGAAAGACCACCGACCGTGCGGCCGCTGACCATCCAGTACAACGAGGTCCAGGGGTTGTAGCTGGAGACGCGGGTGGCATCGGTGCCGGCGCCCACCGGTACGCCTTCGGCCAACATGCGCTTGATCGGCGGCGTGGCTTCGGCGGCCTTGGCACCGTAGCGGTCGACGAAGTATTCGCCCTGGAAGGCCATGCGGTCCTGGATCGCAATGCCGCCACCCAGCGCCCGTACACGTTCGATGTTCTTCGGCGTGATGGTCTCGGCGTGGTCGAAGAACCACGGCAGGCCGTTGAACGGAATATCGCGGTTGACCTTCTCGAACACGTCGAGCATGCGGCTGATGGATTCGTCATAAGTGGCATGCAGGCGGAATGGCCAGCGTTGCTCCACCAGGTGCCGAACCACCGGTTCCAGGTCCTGCTCCATGCCGGGCGGCAGGTCTGGACGCGGCTCCAGGAAGTCCTCGAAATCCGCCGCCGAGAACACCAGCATTTCCCCGGCGCCGTTGTGCCGCAGGAAATCGTCGCCCTGGTGCAGCTTGACGCTGCCGGTCCAGTTCTTGAAGTCGCTGAGTTCTTCCTTGGGCTTCTGGGTGAACAGGTTGTAGGCGATGCGCACCGTCAACTGCTGCTCGCGGGCCAACTGCTCGATCACCGCGTAGTCGTCCGGGTAGTTCTGGAAACCGCCGCCGGCATCGATGGCGCTGGTCAGGCCCAGGCGATTGAGTTCCCGCATGAACTGGCGAGTGGAGTTGACCTGGTATTCCAGCGGCAGCTTCGGCCCTTTCGCCAGCGTCGAGTAAAGGATCATCGCGTTGGGCCGCGCCACCAGCATGCCAGTGGGCTCGCCCTTGCTGTCACGCACGATCTCGCCACCCGGCGGGTTCGGCGTGTCACGGGTGTAACCGGCGACCCGCAGTGCGGCGCGGTTGAGCAAGGCGCGGTCATACAGGTGCAACACGAATACCGGCGTATCGGGGGCCGCCTGGTTGAGTTCTTCCAGGGTCGGCATGCGCTTTTCGGCGAACTGGAATTCGTTCCAGCCGCCGACCACGCGCACCCACTGCGGCGTCGGCGTGCGGTCGGCCTGGTCCTTGAGCATGCGCAAGGCATCGGCCAGGGACGGCACGCCTTCCCAGCGCAGTTCCAGGTTGTAGTTCAGACCGCCACGGATCAGGTGCAGGTGCGAGTCGTTGAGGCCGGGGATAACGGTACGACCCTTGAGGTCGATGACCTGGGTGCCGCTACCCCGCAGGGCCATGGCCTCGGCATCGGTGCCTACCGCGACGAAGCGGCCCTGGCTGATGGCGACTGCGCTGGCCCGAGGCTTCTCGCGGTCGACGGTATGGAATTGACCGTTGAATAGAATCAGATCGGCGTTCATCGGATTTCCTTCTGGATGAGTAGAGGCAAGGGACAGACGAGGCCAAAAAGCCGCCGCCGCGCTGAGCAGGGACCCGGCGGCCAGCAGTTGGCGGCGCAGCGGGTCGGTCGGATCGTCCTTATTGGCCATGGCCGGGCTCCAGATGCTCATGGGTCTTGGGTTCCAGCCAAGGCGCGAACAGGCGTGTCGCCAAAGGCATGCACACGTAGACCACCGAGAGCACGATGGTCAGGGTGATCAGGAACGTGGCGACCACGTAGTTGGACAGAAACGCGTTGAGCTGCAACAGCGGGCCCCAGAGCAACGGCACCAGCAAGGTGTGCGGCAGGATGACCAACAGCGTCACCACCGATTGCTTCCAGCGCGGCGGCGGTGTGGCGGCATCGGCCAGCGGGGCGAACCAGAATTCCTTGTGGGAGGCGACCTCGGTCTGGTCGCCATCGGCCAGCAGCGGCGCGGCCTCTTCCACCAGTTCGCGGCGCTCGGGCGAATCCAGCCAGCGTTGCATGGCCTCGGTGGAGCAGAACCGCAGCACACAGGTGAACAGCGACAAACCGCCCTGCTTGCCCCGCACCACATCCACCCCCAGATGCCCCGGCCACTGGCCAGCCACGCTGACGATGCGCCGCAACCAGGCTTCATAGGCATCATCCTGGCCGGCCTTGATCCGGTGCTTGACCACCAGGGTCACGATTTCATCGAGGCCGGGTTTGGCCGGGCTCCCAGGAGAGTCGATGGTTTGAGATTCAGACATGGCGAAGCACTCCAACAAAACGCGTGTTCATCGCCAGGCGCCCGGGCCCGGCGATCAATACGCTGGTAAATATGATCAACAGCAACCAACCGAACTGCCCTTCTTCCAGGCTCCATTGCGGATGCACCACCAGCAGCGCCACCGCCAGCAGAAACAAGATCGGCAGGCACGCCAGGCGTACCAGCACACCGGCCATGATCAGCAGCGGACACAGCACCTCGGCGAAAATCGCCAGGATCAGGGTTGGCGCCGCCCCCAGGTGAAAGGGGTCTTCGATGCGGGTCAGCTCGACGCTGTAGTGCAACAGCTTCGGCAGCCCATGGACCCACAGCAGGAACAACCCGCCGCTCAGGCGCAGGAACAGCAAACCCAGGTCCTGCCACGGGCGTTCATCGGTCATGCTCATCGGTGGGCTCCGTCCGGGGCGGCCGAGGCCGCGGCCGAGGCCGCGGCCGGCAAGGGTTGGGACATGTGGCTGGCAATGCGCGAGCGCAGCCAGCGCTCGGCCGGGTCGTTGTCATGCACGCCGCTCCAGACCATCGACAGTTCGGCCGCATTGATCTCGAACGGCGGGTCCTCGGCACGCAGCGCGCAGCCTTCCACCAGCGCGCAGGCGGCATAGTCGGGCACGGTGGCGATCAGCTCGGTACCGGCCAGCAAGGCCCGCAGCCCGCTGAATTGCGGCACCGCCAGCACCACTTTGCGGGTCCGGCCAATGCGGGCCAGGTCCAGGTCGATATTGCCGCTCAAGTCGCCCGAGAACGAAACCATGGCGTGGGGCCGCGAGCAGTACTCGTCCAGGGTCAGCGGCCCCGGGCGCTTGTCGCCACGCAAGACCTTGCAAGGAATGTCCCGCAGTTTCTTGCGTTTGGCATTGGCCGGCAGATCGGTGGTGTAGCTCACGCCGACGCTGATTTCACCGCTGGCCAGCAGCGACGACATCAGCAGGAAATTGGCCCGGCGCACCACCACGATGATCCCCGGCGCCTCTTCGCGCAGTTGGCTCAGCAATGGCGGAAACAGGCCGAATTCGGCATCGTCGGACAGCCCGATGCGAAACACATCGCAACTGGTGGATGGGTCGAACGCCTTGGCCCGGCTGACCGCGCCGGAGATGGTGTCCATGGCCGGTTGCAACTCTCGCAGGATCGCCAAGGCTCGTGGGGTCGGTTCCATGCCACGACCGTGACGGATCAGCAACGGGTCGTCGAACAGATCCCGCAGCCGCCCCAGCGCCGCGCTCACCGCCGGCTGGCCCATGAACAGCTTTTCGGCGACGCGGGTCAGGTTTTTCTCGAACATCAGCGCCTCGAAGATCACCAGCAGGTTCATGTCGAGACGGCGTAAATCGTTGCGGTTCATCGGTTTGGGCCCTGTTGGATGCCGATCCTGTGGGAGCGAGCTTGCTCGCGATAGCGGGGTGTCAGTCGGCGGCGATGTTGACTGTTGCGCCGCCATCGTCGGAACGCCGCCCGGAGCAAGCTCGCGCCTACAGGTTTGTGGCTTGATCAGCCCCGGATGAACGCCAGCAGGTCCGCGTTCAGCCGGTCCTTGTGGGTATCGGTCAGGCCATGGGGCGCGCCCGGGTACACCAGCAACTGCGAGTTCTTCAGCAATTTGGCGGCGGCGATGCCGGCGGTTTCGATGGGGACCACCTGGTCGTCATCGCCATGGACCACCAGGGTCGGCACGTCGATGTTGCGCAGGTCTTCGGAAAGATCGGTCTCCGAGAACGCCTTGATGCAGTCGTAGGCGTTCTTGTGGCCGGCGAGCATGCCCTGCATCCAGAACCAGTCGATCATGCCTTGGGAGACTTTGGCGCCCGGACGGTTGGCACCGAAAAACGCGCTGGCCACATCTTTGTATAGCTGAGAACGGTCGGCCAGGGAGGCCTGGCGGAAACCGTCGAAGACTTCGATGGGCAAGCCGCCAGGATTGGCCGTGGTCCTGAGCATAAGCGGCGTCACCGCCGAGATCAGGCCGAGCTTGGCGACCCGGGCGGCGCCATGGCGACCGATGTAGCGCGCCACTTCGCCACCGCCGGTGGAGAAGCCGAGCAGCACCGCATCCTTCAAGTCCAAGCGTTCGATCAGCTCGGCCAGGTCATCGGCGTAGGTGTCCATGTCGTTGCCGTCCCAGGGCTGGCTGGAACGCCCGTGTCCACGGCGGTCATGGGCGATCACCCGATAGCCGTTGGACGCCAGGAACATCATCTGCGCCTCCCAACTGTCCGAGTTCAACGGCCAGCCGTGGCTGAAGACCACCGGTTGACCACTGCCCCAATCCTTGTAGTAGATCTCGGTGCCGTCGCGGGTGATGAAGGTGCTCATGACATGACTCCTTGAGGTGGGTGGATCGCTTTATGGTCTGGTCAGAGGGGGCATGGGCGTGAGTTAAACGTTGTTAATTTTTTCGGGACTGAAGTGTTAAAAACCCGGATTAAGACTGCTTTTGTGGCGAGGGGATTTATCCCCGCTGGGCTGCGCAGCAGCCCCAAAAGCGACATATCGGTGTGTCAGGCTGACTGGAGTTTGGGTTGTGGGGGCCGCTTCGCAGCCCAACGGGGATAAATCCCCTCGCCACAGGGATCTGTGCCTGGCAGGGAAGCCCGCGCCGTTGCGCTTGAAGCCAAACCTGAGGAATATGCTCGGGTAAAGCCCAGGCATCGGGCCCAGGACATCGAGAGCACCATGAGCCATTACCTCAGCCTGCCCGTCGAACAGACGGTGCATTTCGGCCCTTACCGGGTCCATCCGCGCCAGCGCCTGGTGCTGGAAGGCGAGCAACCGTTGCGCCTGGGACGGCGGGCCGTGGAGATTCTGCTGGTATTGCTCGAACACGCAGGCGAAGTGGTGAGCAAGCAGCAACTGATCGCCCGGGTCTGGCCCAGGAGCGTGGTGGAAGACACCAACCTGCGCGTACACGTCGCGGCACTGCGCAAGGCCCTCGGGGACGGCCAGGCCGGGCAGCGCTACATCGTCACCGTGGCGCAGCGCGGCTACAGCTTTGTCGCGCCGGTGTCATTCGGATCCCTCGACCCATTGGCGCGCATTCCTCATCCGTCCCTGGCGCGCAATCTGCCGCTACAGCGCACACGCCTGATCGGACGCCAGGCCCTGGTGGAGAACCTGGTGACCCAGTTGCCCCGAAAGCGTTTCATTACCCTGGTCGGCACCGGCGGCATCGGCAAGACCACCGTCGCCCTGCGGGTCGCTGAACGGCTGATCGGCCACTACCGTGACGGCACCCATCTGCTGGACCTGGCATCGCTCAACGATGCGGCCATGATCGTCCCCAACCTGTGCGCATTGCTCGACCTGCCGCTGCAGGACGGTGATCCGCTGGACACCGTCGCCCGACCGCTCAAGGAGCGGCATCTGCTGCTGGTGATCGACAACTGCGAGCACCTGATCGACGCCATCGCCCAGCTCAGCGAAACCTTGCTGCGCGGCGCCCCTCACCTGCACATCCTGGCCACCAGCCGCGAAGGCCTGCGCGCCGAAGGCGAATACGTGCAGCGCCTGGATGCCCTGGCATGCCCGCCCCGGGAAATGCCCATCGAGGGTTATCCCGCCCTGGAATACCCGGCGCTGCAACTGTTTGCCGAGCGTGCGATGGCCAGCCGTGACGACTTCGAACTGACCGACCGCGAGGTGCCGTTGGTGGTCGACATCTGCCAGCGGCTGGACGGGATTCCCCTGGCCATCGAGCTGGCCGCCGGACAGATCGGCCGCTTCAGCCTCGAAGCGCTGCACCGGCAACTGCAAGACAATGTCGCCCTGCTCCACAACGACACCGACGCCGCCCCGCGCCAGCAGACCCTGCGCGCCACGCTGGACTGGAGCTTCGCGCTGCTCACGACCTGCGAGCAGACCTGCCTGCGGCGACTGGCGGTGTTCATGGGCAGTTTCAACCTGGCCTCGGCCGCGGCGGTGATCGTCGGCCAACATGTCGCACCCGACCAGGTGCTGGTGTCGGTCAGCCAGTTGGTCGCCAAATCGTTGCTCAACGTCGAGATCGGCGATGAAGAGGTGCGTTATCGCCTGCTGGACACCACCCGCCGTTATGCCTTGGAAAAACTGACCGAAGCCGGGGAACTGGCGGCCAGCCAGGAACGCCACGCCGAACGCTGCCTGGCGCTCATGGGGCAAGCGGAAAACGATTGGGAGAACACCCCCACCCGACTGTGGATCGCCCGTTACGCCGACTATCGCGACGACATCCGCGCGGCGCTCGACCGCGGCTTGGGCCCGCAGGGTTCACATGCCGTGGCGATCCGCCTGACCGCCCGCACCCTGCCCCTCTGGCAGGAGCTGTCGCTGCTCAAGGAGCACGGCCTCTACGTCAACAAGGCGCTGCAATTGTTGCGGGCCAGCCCCACGCCATGCCCACGCTTGACCCTGGCCCTGGAGCTGGCCCACGCCAGTTTCAACTACCACACCGAGGGCGGCACGCCAGCCACGGTCCGAGCCTTCGCCACCGCCCGGCAACTGGCCCGGCAATGCCAGGACCTGGCCAGCGAGCTGCGGGCCGTGTCCGGGCAAATGACCGTGGACCTCAGCTGCGGCAACTACCAACAGGCCCTGGCCCACAGCCTGGATTTCGACCGGCTCGGTTTGCAGGGCGACCCGATTCTGTCCTTGAGCACCCAACGCCTGCGGGTGCTGGCGCTGCATTTCACCGGCGACCAGGGCGCGGCGCGACGTGAAGCCGAACAGGTGATCCAGCGCCTGGCCCAGAGCGGCCACCTCAGCCGCTTCAGCCACGGCTTCGGCGTGCAATACGACCAGAGCGTGGCCGCGCTGACGATTCTGGCGCGCATCCTCTGGCTGCAAGGTTTTGCCGAGAAAGCCCGGCGTACCGCCAACCTGGCGCTGCAGATCGCCTTGCAGATCAACCACGGCATTTCGATCTGCTACACCTTGGCGCTGAGCGGTTGCGTGATCGCCCACTACACCGGCGATCATCAAACTGCCCGGGAAAGGCTCGAGCTGTTGAAACAGCAGGCCAAGAAGCATTCGGTGATGCTGTTCCATGACTGGGCCTGTCATTACGACAGCGTATTCAATGACCAGCCCCTGGAGACGAGCCCGACAAACGGGCTGATTCAGGACATCGCCGTCACCCTGCGCCCTGGCGTTGTCAGCCCGGCGCAACTGGAACGGGCCCGCAGCGGCGCCGCGGGCTGGTGTTCGGC